>CAVWND010000013.1:0-149862 GCA_963756475.1 uncultured Planctomycetota bacterium | reverse complement strand
AGCGTCCGGTGAACTGCCATCCTTGACGCTCGGGCGACCTCGGCGCATGGAACGGCCCCCGTCCGTCAGCCCGCGGCCAGGATCCGCCGCACCGAGGTCCGGCCGATCCCCAATCGCCGCGCGATCTCCGAGTGGCTCACCCGCTCGGCCTTGAGCCGGATCACCTCGTCGGCCTTCAGCGACGCCGTCCGCGGCCGGCCGTGCGGTCGGCCCTCCTTGCGGGCCTGGGCGATCCCGGCCCTGACCCGCTCGCGGAGGATCTCCCGCTCGAACTCGGCGAAGATCGCCAGCATCCCGGCCATCGCTCGGCCCGTCGGGCGTCGTCAGGTCGAGGGCCTCGGTCAGCGAGACGAAGCCGACGCCCAGGTCGGTCAGCTCGCGGAGCGTCACCACCAGGTCGGGCAGCGACCGGCCCCAGCGGTCCAGACGCCAGACCACGATCGACGTCGATCTCGCGGCGGCGGGCCGCCTTCAACAGCGACTCGCGGCCGGGCCGATCCTTCGCCCCCGAGCCGACGTCCTCGATCCGGCTTCGCGACATTCCAGCCACGATTCTTGATGTAAGCCGACATCGCCTCGACCTGCATGCCGAGGGTCTGCTGGTCGTGGGTCGAGACCCGGGCGTAAAGTCCGGCGCGCATGGGTCTGGCCCTCCCTGGCCAAAAACCCCCTCCGATTCGGGGCGGTCAAACCCCTTGTTTCACCGCGTCTCGACGACCCTTTCCGGGGGTGGCCGTTATCTATCCTTTTCGGTCAGGCGGGTCGGGCGACTCCGCCGGTTTCCAGCGGTCGGGCAGCAGTTCCTCGATCCGGCTGTTCGGGTGCGTGCTCACCCGATCGAGCACGTCGCGCAGGTAGGCGAAGGGGTCGATCCCCAGTTCCTTGCAGGTCGCGCACAGGCTCATCAGCGTCGCCGCCGTCTTGCCTCCCTCGTCACTGCCGGCGAACAGCCAGTTCTTTCGACCCAGGGCGACCGGCTTCATCGCCCGCTCGCTGGCCCCGTTGTCGATCTCCAGGAACCCCGCCTCCCAGGGCCGGATCAAGGCCGCCCAATGATTCAACGCATACCCGATCGCCTCGCCGATCGGGCTCTTCGGCAACACCTTCGGCCGCTCCGTCTCCAGCCAGGTGTGGATCGTGTCCAGGATCGGACGCGACCGCCTCGACCTCAGATCATGTCGGTACGCGTGCCAGGTCGCGTCGTCCCACTCGGGGTGCTTCTTCCGCTGCCTTCTTCGCGTCCTCCTCGACCTCGTAGAGCCCGACGACCCACGCCAGCATCAGGTGCGACCGCGTCGGGTCGCTGGTCCGGGCGTCGTGGAACTTCCGCCGGGCGTGCATCCAGCAGCCGACCTCGACGATCTTGCCGTCCACGAACAAGGCGTCGTAGGCCGAATAGCGCGTCGGCCTGGAGGTAGCCCTCGAAGCCCTTGAAGATCCGCTCGGGCCCGTCGCCGCTGTGGTCGGGCGTGTAGTCATAAACGATGAAGCGGTTGTTCGCGTCGCCGATGTGGACCCAGAGCCGGCCGGTCTTGATCCCCTTGCCGTCGTGGTCCTGCACCGGGACCGTGGTGTCGTCGGTCTGGACCACGTCCGACAGGAGCACTCGCTTGAGCATCGCCTTGACGATCGGCGCCAGCAGGCCGGCGATGGCGGCCATCCAGTCGCACATCGTCGACCGCGACAGCTCGACGCCGAACCGCTTGAAGATCCCTTCCTGGCGGTAGAGCGGCAGGTGATCGGCATATTTGCTGACGGCCACGTGAGCGAGAAGTCCCGGGCCGGGCAGCCCTTTCTCGATCGGCTCGGGGAGCCGCTCGGCGATCACGACGTTGGCCTGGCAGGCCTCGCAGGCGTACTTGGGCCGGATGTGCTGGAGCACGATCAGCGAGGCGGGGACGTATTCGAGTTGCTCGCGGACCTCCTCGCCGAAGACCTGACGGATCTCGCCGCAGTCGGGGCAAGGCCGCTGTTCGAGCGGGACGTCGTGCACGACCCGCTTGCGGGGCAGGCTCGCCGGCAAGGGCTTGCGGCCGTGGCCTTGGGCTGGGGGCTTCGCCGGCGAGGGCGTCGCGGCCTTGGGCTCGGGCGTGATCTCGGGCGCCGCCGGCTTCGAGGATCTCGCGCGCGAAGAGCAAGAGCTGGTTGGGGTCGAGCTTCTCGGACTTCTTGCCGTAGAGCCGGCGGAGGAGTTGTTCGAGCTGGTGCTGGAGTTTTTCGTTGAGGTGGGCCTGCTGGCGGAAGCTGTCGAGCAGCTCGCGGATGAGCCGGTGGGCGGACTCGATGTCGTCGGGCAGCGGTGTGTCGGGATCGATGGTCGTCATACCATCAATACGGACGAAGACCGTCGATGTGACACCGAATCTTCAATCGAACATGCGAAATGGATGAGATTTTCAGGCGGGTTGCGGCGTGGGCAGACAGAAGCGGGGGAGTCGGCGGGCGCGACTCAGGTCGATGCCTTCGAGGACGGCGGCCATCTCGGCGGGAGTGACCTCGACGCGGCCATCCTTGGCCTCGGGAAAGCGAAACGTGCCCTTCTCCAGCCGCTTGTACCTGATGTCATGATGCCTCCTTTCCGGCGCGACGATCACCCTGTTGCGCGGCCGGCTTCGTGGCTTCCGAGGTTTTCCGATCCGCTCGACGAGGGCGAGGTGTGGTGAGTTCCGCCGGATAACCGTTCGATCCCACTTTGACGGCCGTTGCCAGTGCCCACAATCGTTTCTGCTCGTCCCGATCGGCCCAGACGATCCAGCAGCGTTGCCGTTTCGACCATCGTGAGTGGACCCACTTCCGGGCGACCCAGCGTCTCAGTGTCACGGCCTTGACGCTGAGGCGGTCGGCCAGGTCGTTCAAAAAGCTCTCGCCCTTCTCCAGGCGTTCGGGCTGTGTCCGACCGTAGTTCAATCCGATCTTGTGAAGCAATTCATGAACCTGAGCACGTTTGAATGCTTGCCGTTTTCGTGGCGTCCGGAACCCCGCGTCGTTCAATCGGTCCGCGATCTCCTGTGGCCGGCAACCCTCTTCATGCCATCGCCGCACGGCGGCGATCAGCCGGGGATAGTCCCGGAGTTGCTCGTATTGCCCGAGCGGCCGTACGATCGTGTGCCGGGTGACGTCCCCGCCTTGCCAGTGGATCGCGACAGCCGTGTGCTCGTTGTCCGGTTGCACCGCGACCACGACGCGCTCGACGAGGCATCGGACGATCTCCTTGCGGTCAGCGGCCGTGGTTTCCAGGGCGTGCCACAACGCCGGGATGTTCGCCGCCAGTGCGCGGATCCACGCTCGCTCCCCTTCGGTCAGGAGCGGAGGTGAGGCGTTCACGAATCGCTCGTACTCCTCCTCGACCTGACGCACACGTCGCAGCGATTGCTCCCATCGCTCCTCGAGGGTACGCGCCACGAGCCGGTTTGTGGGATCGACCGCCTGGTACTGTTGCTCGGCCCGCGTGGCCTCGTGGCGGCTACGTTCGCGTTGCTGCTGCCAGTAGCGGTCCAACCGCTCCCGCTCTCGACCGATGTCATCGGCGGCCTTCAGGCTCAGTTCCAGGGCCGCCGGCTCCAGGGCGCGCAGCACTTCTGCCGCGACAAGCTCGTCCACTGGCATCGCGCGCAACCCGAAACAGGTCTGCTCGTGACCACGGACGAGGTGCCGTGGACAGTAGTAATAGGGCCGGGTCTTCTCGCTGCCGCGATAGGAGGTGCGGAGGCGACACCCACAGGTCCCGCAGGTGATCACACCGCCGAGCAGCGCGGCCCCGCCTCGGGGGACGCCCGGAGTCGTCGGCGTGGATTGGTTCTGTCTCAGCCGCTCCTGGTTGGCCACGAACTGCTCCCAGGTGATGTAGGCCGGCAGATGATCTCGCTTCAGAAACGGCACTTCGTCCAGCGGCACCCGGCGGCAGGCCGGCCCGTTCGGACTTCCCGGCGGACGACCGCAGTACTGATAGCGCCCGTATGTGTAAACACCAGCATAAATCGGGTGACGCAGCAGGCGTTCCACATTGCCTCGATTCGGACGCTGCCAGACCAACTGCCCCCGCCGCGGCCCCCGACTGGGACGAAGTCCCACCTGGATCCCGGAGTCCAGCAGGTAGTCAAAGGTGGCCCAGGCCGTGCCCAGTTCGTTGAACTTGTCGAAGATCAGCCGCACCACCCCACGGACCTGTTCGTCGGGATCCTGAGCGACCTCTCCGGAGGCGAGTTGAACGTATCCCATGGGCACGCCGTTAAACAGCTCCCCACGGGCGGCCTTGTTCTGCCTCCCGCGTTCCAGACGATTCCGAAGAGTGAACATCTCTGCCTCACTCAAAGTTCCCTTCAGGCCCAAGAGAAGCCTGTCGTTGGGATCGGTCGGATCGTAGGTCCCGTCTTGATCGGCCAGGAGTGAACCGCACAGTGCACAGATCTCGAGCAGGCGGTGCCAGTCGGCCGACGATCGGGCCAGCCGGCTCATCTCCAGTCCCAGAACGAGGCCGACGTGTCCCATGGTCACCTCGGCAAGCAGCCGCTGGAACCCTGTTCGATCCGCCGCCGAGCGGCCGCTCTGCCCCTGGTCCTCGTCGATCACGATCACGCGATCCTGCGGCCATCCCAGAGCCGCGGCGTGATCGGCCAGCGCGTACTGTCGGTCGCGGGATTCACGATTCTCACGAACCTGGTGCGGCGTCAACTGCCGCACATACACGACCGCCAGCCGATCGAGGTGACGATCGCGAATCTTCGCGGATCGCAGCGGTGGAACGACCCGGGCGGTGCTCGGCTCGTTGGATGTCGAACTCGATGGGCGATCGCTCGACTTATTCCGGGTTATCGGCCACCCCCTTTGCGGCGGGCGCCAACGGAAGCCGCCGGGCGACGAGTCGTCCGAGAACTTGCAGCGCCTTTTGTTGCCGCTCGGCCGGGAGTGCCGTCCAGAGGGGAGTCAGTTCTCGGCGTGGACTCGGGTTGCGCGGGGGGGGACTGCAGCTTTGGTACGTCGGGACACGGCGAGCCTCCTTGGGGCGTGCTCGTTCGATGATCCTGGCACCAAGCCGCGAGGCGGATCAGTGCCTGCCACCTGATTATGGGCGCCGCCAGTGAGGGTGTGCCACCAGTCAGTTGAGGGGTAGTCTGTCGTCTGGTTCTTGTACCAGAGCGCGAAGCCGTCGCGGTCCCAGTAGAGGATCTTGATCCGGTCGCGCCTGCGGTTGCGAAAGACGTAGAGGTGCCCCGAGAGCGGGTCCTGGGCGATCCGGTCGCGGACGAGTTGTGACAGACCGTCGAAGCCCTTGCGCATGTCGGCGGGTTCGGTGGCCAGGAAGATGCGGAGCGTCGAGGAGAGACTCAGCACGGCTGATCCTCGAGCACGGCGAGGACCCGCCGCAAGGTCTCGGGGTCGAACCCCGCCCCGAGGACAATTCGCCGACCCGCCGAGAGGACGACCTCAACGCCGGTCCGATCGGCCACCGGAGGGGCCGCCGCCACCTCGGCGACGCGGATCGGCAGGAAGGCGGGCGATGGAGCGGGAAGTGGAGACGGGTCTCGACGGGGAGTCTCGGCGGATCTGGCCTGACGCCTGGCCTGCTCGACGGCCTGTTTGAGCGAGGTCTTGTAGACCCAGTTCTGCATGGTGCCGCGTTTGAGGCCTTGTTGCGAGCAGAAGGCGGGCAGGCTGAGGCCGCTGGCCCGCCATTGATCGATCAGCCTCGCCCATTCGGCGGCCGGCCGCCGGACCCTCGCCATGGTCGATCCTCCGCGATGGAAATCAGAGTTGTTCCATCATCGGGGCCGACCCGCCCAGCGAATAGATGCAGTTTACCGGACGGACACGGTGCCGGAGCACCCGCGTCACAAGGCGGCGCATCGCGAGCAGAAGCGGCAACTGTTGCGGATGGAGTTCAAGCGGTTCATCAACACGATGATCCTGATGCCGTGCCAGCTCGTGCGAAGTGGGCGACGGCTGATCTTCCTGCTGCTGTCGTGGAACGAGTGGCAAGGAGTGTTCCTGCGAGTGGTCCATGCGTTGCGGTGCTGAGGTGTGAGGAGATTGAAGCCGGGATCTGGATGTCCCGGTGCACGGAGACGCCATGAGCCCAGAGGCAGATGAGGGAGTGATGATGAAGCGACTCAGGTCGAGAAGAGATCGGGGCGCACGGTCCCGGTGATCGCCGTCCGTCCATGAGGAAGCGGCAACCAGCTCGGATTCCAGGGCCAAAACCTCGCTTGTTTAAGGGTTAATAGCTTACAGCGGTTCACATTCGCGACGCACACGGCCTGTTTTCATAAGGCAGGGCAAGGGGTGAATTCCCAAAAAGTGTCACGCCGCTATCGTCTCATGCTGCTCTGAGCCTTGAGGATGCGGCGTCGGTGGCTTGATCGGCTGAGTCGAGTTCAACTCCGCCTCGATGTCCGGAGCCTCCCACTTCCAGTCGCGCCGCCGGTCCCTCGCCATCGCGGCTTGCGCCCTCTCCATCGTCTCTTCCCGCCGGTCCGTCAACGCCGCCGCACGCAACACTGTCGAAAGACGAGTCCGAAGTCATGCGGATGTAACGGAAACTCAAGGCCGAGGGAGAGCTTCCCCAGGACCAATGACTAGATGATTGGGTGGAACACTATCTCGCCTCCCTGACAGAAAGCACCCACTTCACCCGGAAGCAGGTGTTCGACGCCTTCACCGAACATACCGGCCGGATCAAGGTGAGGTTGGCCACCGCGAGGGTCGGATCAAGCCTGATCGCCCCTCGCCGACCGGCCGCAGCTCATTCAGCGGGTCGTTGACGGGGGAACTGGCGGATCAGTCGATGGGCCGACGGCCTCACTTGATCTCGCGGAGGACCAGCTTCGATGGATCGAGGACGAAGTGCCTGATCCGCCGGCGGTTCCAGGTGTAGGTGATTTGGACCTGGCCATCGGCCGACTGGATGACCGAGGGGTAAGAGAATTCGCCAGGCTCGTTTTCCATGACCAAGGCCGCCTTCCAGGCCTTGCCATCGAGCGCGACCGCCACGTTGAGCGGGGTGCGTCCGCGGACGACCGGGTTGTGGTTGTACACAAGCAACTGTCGGCCGTCGGCCAGAGTGACGGCGTCGGTCCCCGAGTTGGGGTTGGGAAGCGTCGTGACAGTCATCGCGGTCCAGGTCGCCCCGCCGTCGGACGACCAGCTCTCGGCGATCCTCCCCTGCCGGGTCCGGCAAAGGACCTGTAGTTTCCTGTCGGCGTAGGTCAGAGTGCTCGGTTGGATGGCAGGGAGTCCGTTGTCCCCAACCAGCCCGATCCGCTCCCACGTCCGGCCCAGGTCGGTGGTCTGTTCAAAGTGAACCCGCCAGCCCTGGTCCTCGGTGCTGGAAGGGCAGAGGATCACGCCGTTCGGGCCCTGGATCGGCTTGTTCTTGATCGGCCCGAGGATCCCTTCGGGGAGCTTGCGGGGGGCCGACCAGCTCTTCCCACGATCGTCGGAGGTGGTGAGCATGCCCCACCAGTGACGCGGGTCCGGCCCCACCTTGTAGAAGAGCATCAGCGGGCCGCCTTCAGGCTGGAAAAGGACGGGATTCCAGCAGGGGAGACGAATCCCATCCCGCTCGCCGCGGGCGACCTCGATCGGGTGCGGACAGGCCTTGCCATCGTGGCGGGCGACCCAGATCCCCACGTCCGGGTTCCGTTCGGCGGTCCCCCCGAACCAGGAGGCGACGAGCCCGCCCCCAGTCTCGACGATCGTCGAGGCATGACACTGCGGGAATGAGGCGGATTCGTAGATGAACTCGGATCGGACGAATCCCGCGCGATCCTCCCGGCCGTCGGCCGAAGACTCCAAGGCCGCGGGGCAGGTCGTGGCCGGCGAGTTCGAGCCGATCGCGAACAAGGCGAAAATTCGAAATATTTTCGTTTTCAAGACTTGATTAATCTTGCAATTTTACGACATCTTTGTCATCCTCATTGGTCGAATTCCTAGGAAATCCGGGACGGCTGGCGAGGCGACTCGTGTCGTCCGCCGACGTCCCCAAGATCGTCCCAGCGGAGAGGACTAGACGAATGTGGCCATTGTTCCTCGTCTCGGCAGTTTGCCTCGTCTGCCAGGCTCCCGACGCGAAGGCCGACGAACTGGCGTACTCGAGGATGCTCGAAAAGCGGGCTTCCGAAGTGCTCAACGAACTCCGGCTCGACGACGGGGCGATCGCGGACCGCGTCCGAGCGATCATTATCGACCAGTACCGAAGCCTCCGAACCTTGCACGATTCGCGTGACGCGAAGGTCCGGGAGATCCAGTCCGATAGGGGCATCGAGAAGGCCGCCAAGACCGACCGGATCGAGGCCGAACGGGCGGCGACGGAGGCGGCATCGTCGGCCCTCAACGACCGCTTCCTCGCCGAGCTGGCCAAGGAGCTCTCCCCGGCACGAGTCGAGATGGTCAAGGACAAGATGACTTATCATAAGCTTCAGGTCACCTATGACGGCTACCTCGAAATGCTTCCCGAACTCACGACCGCGCAGAAGCAGGTGGTCTTCGACACACTCAAGGAGGCGAGGGACAAGGCGGTCTATGCCGGTTCGGCGGAGGAGAAGACCGCGATCTTCGGCCGTTACAAGGGCCGGGTGAATAACTACCTCTCGTCAGAGGGCTACGACCTGAAGGTCGCCTCGAAGGAGTGGGCCTCACGCCGGAAGGCCGGCAAGTGACTGAAGACTCCCGAAGGTTCGCGACCGGTCCTCAGCTCGGTTGGAAGATCGATTTAAGATAGCGGGCGTTGGCCGTGAAGTTTTCCTTGACGCTCTTGCCGGGCAATCTCGACCGCTCAATCACGAGCCAACCGCCCCAGTCGATCGCGTCGAGCGCATCCTTGACGCGACGGAAGTTGATCGCGCCGGCGCCAAGGCGAACCTCGCCCTCCTTGCAGTGGATCTGGCAGATGCGTTCGCGGCCGAGCTGGCGGATCTCGCGGTTGACGTCGTACTTGTTCTCGAGGGCATCGCCGAGGTTGTAGTAGACCTGCACGGAGGGCGAGCCGACCTCATCGAGGAACCGTTTGTGGCCGTCCGCATCGAGGTTCGTCTCGATACCGATGATCAGACCGGCGGCCTCGGCCTTGGGGGCGGCCCGCTTCAAGGCCCTGACGAACGCAGCCCTGACGGTCAGATCGTCGCGGACGTTGCCCTTGATGCCGAAGGGCAGGAAGCCGACGCGCACGCCCATCGCCCGCATCGTGTCGAACCACTCGTCGGCGAAGTGGTCGGCGTTCGGGTGGGTGGCGAACGAACGACCGTAGAAGGCGCTCATGGCCAGCGAGCTGATCGCCACGCCGGTGTCTCGCGAGGCGTCGAGGAACTGGCGGCGGACGGCCGGGTCGCGGAGCTTGTTGTCGAAGTCGGGGCGGTCTCCCAGGCTGCCGAGGTTGACCTCGACCCCATCCAGCTCGCAGTCTTTTGAGAGCGCGAAGGCGCCGAGCTTCTGCCGCTTGAGCAGCATCCAGTCGCACGCGGCGACCTTGAACCGCCGGTCCGTCGGGCCGGATCGGGCCGGGGCGGCCACCCCAAGTCCGCATGCGCCGGCCGCGACTGCGGTTCGGAGGAAATCCCGGCGATTTCGATGGTCCTGGCTCATGGATGCGATCCTTTCAAGGGGCCTTGCGGAACCGGATGGCCAGATACGGCTTACCCGGCAGTTCGATCGTCGGCCGGCCCTCGGCGGTCAGCACGTAGCGCCCTGAAGGCTTGAAGACGAACGTCCCATCGACCGACGTGATCGTCCCCGCCCAGGTGTCGATGACGTCGGCCCGGAGCGTCATGGGCTGGTCCTGCCCGGCCTTCGGCAAGGCGACTTCCCATCGCTTGGGCGCCTCTTTCCCCAGATAGATGAAGTAATACTCCCCCCTCCGGCCGACGACATCCGCCGCCTGCCACTTGTCGATCGGGTCCAGCCCGCCGGGAGGTGAGTCTTCGAGGATCGTCCGAAGGAAGGCGATCCGAGGGGGGCTCCCGCCCCGCAACTTGCCGCCTTTGGACCACCAGATGACCTCATCGGGGCTCAGGTACGTCTCGCCGTGGCCGACGTAGGTTCCCGCCACAGTCCCTTGCCAGAGGCGATGGACCATCTCCTCGGCCGAAAGGTTCCCCCAGCGCTCGGGGAAGTCGCCCTCGTACTTCACCTCGTCGAGCACGATCGGCTTCTCGTAGACGTCGCGATACAGGACCGCGCGGCCGAAGTCGGCGACGGCCGAGCCGTTCTGGATGCTGGCGTGGGTCACCCAGGGCTTGTTCTGGTCGTAGATCCGGGTGCCGTTATGGATCGATCGGAGGTGGTGATAAGGGTCCTCGCCGGCGACGACCTGGAAGAGCCGATCCCAGTCGTGGTCGGACTTCTCCTTCATGAAGTCGAACTCGTTGGCGAGCGACCACCAGACGTTCCGGTAGCTCGAGAGCCTCTCGACGACGTACCGGAGGTAACGATCATCGGCTTCGGGGGGCATGCGGTCGAATCCCCAGTGCCCCTGGTCGTAGGGGTGGAAGAGGATCAGGTCGGCCTCGATCCCCAGGTCGCGGAGCTCGCCGATCCTCCGCTCGAGATGGCGGAAGAACTCGGGGTTGAACCGGGAGAAGTCCCATCCTCGAGGGGCAGTTCCCTCGAACGGGTAGAGGGGTGGCTCGTTCCGGTTGTACTCGTACCACTTGGGGAAGACGCACATCCGCAGCTTGTTGAACGGGGCGGTCTTCAAGGTCGCAAGCGTCTGCTCCTCCAGCGAATCGCCCTGACTGGTCCAGGCGTAGCAGGTGGTTCCTATCGGGTAATACGGGCTCCCATCGGCATAGGCGAAGTGGAACGTCCGGTGGACGCGGACGGGTCCGTGATTGCCCGCCGCCGGCCGGACTACCTCGACACGGCCCGATTTGCCGTCCAGCTCGGGACGATTGCTCTTCGTTTCATACCTCCACTCCCCTTCGGCCTCGGGCATGAAGCGGACCCGATAGAGTCCTTCGCCGTCGTAGAACCCTGGAACCTCGAGCGAGCGGTCGCCCTTGGTGAAGCGGGCGGAGAATACGACGTTGACGAACGGGTTGCCGTTCGTCGGGCCCGGCAAGGTGACCTCGAAGGTCCCCCAACGCTCGACGGGGCGACCCTCCTCGGCGTTCGACAGGGCGGGCCACACAAGCAACCCGAGGGCCACCACGATCAGCCGATCCGGTCGCCAGATTCGTCGAGCCATGCCGTCCCCTTCCTCGTGCGAGCTTCGAGAGCATCAAGAGCCGAGCGGCAGCCAGACCGTCATCTCGGAGCGGCCCCGGTTGGCCCAGGCGTGATAGGGAATGAGGCGGAGGTCGATGGCCTTCGACTCGTCGCCCCGACGCTCGCGGTAGAGCCCTCCGGTCCAGGGCCGCTCGCGGGCGGCCTCGCCTCGGCCTTCGAGGACCGTCAGGCCGCCGAGCAAGGTCGGGTCGAACCGTGACCTCAGGGTCCCATTCTTCGGCATCTTGACATCGAGGAGCCGGACGCCCTCGGGCAGGTCGGTCGACTCCAGGCAGTAGACGATCGGCCCGCGCTGGAAGGCGACCTGATTGGTCAACTCCTCGACAAGAGGATGCGCCTGGATGGCCCGGACTCGCATCGGCAAATTCAGCTCGACGACGTCTCCGGGTGACCAGATCCGGTGCAGGTCGGAATAGGTGGCCGGTTCCACCAAGGGCCAGGGAAGCCCGTTCACAGCCAGTGAGGCCCCGTCGGCCCATCCGGGGATGCGGAGCTTGAGCGAGAACGCGGATCGAGGAGCCTCCTCGACCCGGATCGTCACCAGGCCGTCCCAGGGATAGTCGGTCTCCTGCTTCAGCCTCAGCCTGGAGCCGGGGGCCAGCTCGGTGTCGAGGGTGCTCGCGCCGTAGAGGTGGACCCAGGCGTCGCCGCTCGACCGCCCGTAGGCATAATTCGACGCCTCGGCGATCGTCCGGGCGACGTTGGGCGGGCAGCAGAAGCAACTGATGAAGGGCTGACGCTGACGCGACCAGCGCAGTTCGGTCGGCATCTCGTCGAGCTGCCTGAGCGTATTCGTATAGAAGTACCGCGTGCCATCGAGGCTGATCCCGGCCAGGACGGCATTGTAGAGCGACTGCTCGAGGACATCTGCGAACTTCGCCTCGCCGGTCAGGGCTAGCATCCGCCAGTTCCAGAGGACATTGCCGATCGCCGCACACGTCTCGTTGTGGGCCGTGCTGTTGGGCAACTGGTAAGGCCGCCCGTAGGCTTGATGCACGCGAGTGACGGTCTTCTGGTCCTTGGAGCCGTCGGGCGAAGCCCCGTCGTAGAGGGCGCCGCATCCCCCGGTGAGGTAGAGCTTCCGGCACACGACGTCGTCCCAGATCTTCCAAAGGGGCTCCATCACGGTCGGGTCGCCGATCTCCGCGACGAGGTCGGCAGCCCCCGCATAGAGATAGTTGGCCCGGACGGCGTGGCCGCCGGCCGTCACCTGCCGGCGGAAGGGGATGCGGTCCTGGTTGTCGTCCGAACCGTCCTCGACGTGCTCCCGGAGGTCGAGGAGCTTGCGGGCGAGATCCAGGTGTTCGGGGTCGCGAGTCGTGCGGTAGAGTTCGACGACCGCCATGTAATGCGAGGGGCAGACGGCGACCCGGGCCAGTCGATCGGAATTCGTCCGGACGGCTTCGGCGAGGAACTTCGCGGCCTTCGAGGCGCAATCGAGCATCGTACTCTTGCCTGAGGCCCTGTGGTGGACGCACGCGGCGGTGATCAGGTGGCCGAGGTTGTACGTCTCGAAGTCGAGCCGGTCGCGGAACGGCGACGCATCGGGGTCGCCTTGGCGTTCGACGGATCTGCACAGGCGAATGCAAGTAGCCGTCGGTGTCCTGGGCGCGAGCGACCACGTCGATCACCTCGTCCATCCGACGGTCGAGATCGGCGTCCTTCGTGATCGCGTAGGTCGCCGCGGCGGCCTCGAGCCACTTGTAGAAATCCCCGTCGTTCCAGCCGGGCCCTCGGTGGTTCCCTTCCGCCAGGCCGGCGGCGATCCGCAGGTTCTGGAAGAACTGGCTCGGCTCGGTCCCGCTCATCGCCTTCCAGAGGTGCTGCAGGGTCGCTTTCGCGCAAATGTCGAATCTCTCGGCCCAGAAGCCCCGGGTCCACCTCGCTTCTCCGAGTCCGACGCTCCGAGCCCGGACATGAGGGCTGTTCGAGGTGTCGGTCAGTCCCGGCGCGAGGCTGCCGACTGCGCTCACCCTCCGCCCGGGCTACGGAGGCCATCCCGCCGATCGCGAGCATCGTCGACCCGCCCAGGAATCGCCTGCGGTCCAACTCGATCGGTCTCATGGGCGGGGGTCCTTCTCGCGGGTCAGCCAGAGGACGGTCGGGCCTGACGATGACGCCGGGATCGAGACGACACGGCCGCCGTTGACGGTCCCGGGAGATCCTGTCGTCTGGCCGGTCCTGGCGTCGATTTGATGGATCGCGAACGGCGACCCGACCGTCGAAAGGTCCACCAGGATCGGCTCGCCGGGACTCGCGACCGCGAGGTAATCGCGCCCGGGGTCGGCGAGCGTCCACGCTCGGCCTTCCCGAGGGGCGGGCATCATCCGGGACAGGGCCGAGAGAAGTCGAGCGTCGGTGCCGACTGGCAGCGCCGGCATCGAGCCTCCGGAGGCGAGCACGAACCAGGGATTCGCGCCGCCGTCGGCGACGAGTACCGCCTTGTCGGGATAACGCTCCCGATACTCGCGGACCTGCCGGGCGGTCTGATCGTCCGACCGGCGATTCTTCCCGGTCCATTCGCGGAGTTGCTGCCTTGGGGCGAGGTTCTTGCCACCCTCGGGGGCGTAGAGGACGCCGTCGGCGGTGTACCACCAGTATTTCATCTCGATGACGGAGACTGCGGGACCACGGACCGGGTCGTTGAGGATTGCATCTTGCACGTCCTTCGTGGCGCCTAGGCCGATGAGGACGTCCCGGCCGGTCTCCCGCTCCCATTCGGTCACGATGTCGAGCCAGAAACGCATGAATTCCAATGGGCCGGTGAATTCCTCGCCGATCAGGAAGATCACGTTGGGGTGCGAGCCAAGAATGTCGAGGCAATGACGGATATAGAGCCGGTGGAGTCGGCGACGTTCGGGGTGGGTCGTGTCGTAAAACGCGTCGGCCATGAAGATTCGCTTCTTGCCGGCGTACGGGGGCGGCTCGGGAAACCCGGTCGCCTGGAGACAGTTCGCGGGTCGCCAGGGGAAGTCGGCCCAGTGGGCGCCGGCCTCGAGAATGTTGTGCTGGAAGTACGCGTGGTGCAGGAGGACCAGGCCTTTGCTGTCGCAGAGGCTGGCGAAATCGGTCGAGCCGGCCGAAGTACCACGAGTTGAACGACTCAAGGTCGTAGCTGGCTCAGGCCGTCCCAGGCGACCCCTTGGCCGCTCCTGGCCCAGGGCTGCTCGTAGAACGGAGGCCAGACGTCGCCATCGGGACGTCGGACCATCTCGTGGTCGTCGCGACGACGGTCGTACCAGAGCCCCCAGTGGTGTTCCAGGGCCGCCTTGTGACCGGCGACCATTCCATCGGTCAGCTCGTCGAGGTCGTCCGTGAAGCCGGGCCCTTCGCGGCCCGGGACGAAGCGGGTCACGGCCCCCGCGAGCCTCTTTCGCCCGAGACGGGCAGGACATGACCACGCCACCAGGGCGTCCCGATCCTCGATCCGACCAGGAGCCGCCCTCGCGGACTCGATCCGACCGTCCCGGACGGCGATCGGTCGGGTCGGAGCCGGGGCCTCGCTGGGCGGGATGGCAGCTCCAGCAGCGGGGCGTCTTCGAGCCCGGTCGGAATCGGCCGTCTCGCCAGGTTCGCGACCGCCCTGGGACCGAGCCTTTCGGCGAGTTGAGCCCGGTACAGGCTATCGGGCTTGACGAACTCGTTGGGCATCTGCCAGCGGCCGTCACCCAGGAACATCCCCCAGCAGCCGATGGCCCAGTTCTGCCCACCCGGCGGCCGCCGGCAGGTAATGACCGGCGCGGCGCATTGCCAGAGGACCGAGCCGTCCGCCGCCCACCCGACGCCCTGGCCGGCCGACTCGCGATTCGTCAACGACAGCGCCCCGCCGTCCATCATCGTGACGTTGTCGTACAGGACCCCGCTGGCCCAGCTTTCGATCGGCCCGCTGAAGTCGAGCGAGCCGGACGTCTCGCAATCGACGAACGCGTTCGGCCCAGCCGCGAGCGCGCCGACGGCGAAGTCGTGCCGACCGTGTTCGGCCTGGCAGCGCTGGAACAGAGTCTGCTGGCCCGAGGTGAAGTACGTGTGGCGACGATAGCCACCGACCTCGGAGACCGGGGCGAGCGAGGAACAGTCCTCGACGGTCACCCGGCGGGACTCATCACCGACCCGGACCGCCGACCCGGCGAAATGGGCGAACGTCACCTGCCGAACCCAGCCGTCCTCGACCCCTTCGAGAGCGATGGCATCCCAGGCGTGGGCCTCGTCTCTCGGGTTGCCTCGATCGAAGTCCGACTCGAGCCGGAGGCCCTCCACGCCGACATCGGAGATCCGCCCGCTGGGTTGTGAGCGCAGACACTCGGCCTCCGCCCAACGATCGATCAAACGAGGTCGTCATCGGTGCATCGAGCGTGATCGTCGTCCCCTCGATCGCGACGATTGTCCGCTCGAACCGGACGTCGAGCGTGCCAGGGAGCCACTTCAGCCATACTCCCGCGTCGCCGGGAGCGAACCGGTCCATCCCCAGCGATGCGATCCAGGCCGCCGTGCTTGGATGTTCGACGACCACCGCGTCGCCGATCCGAAGGCCGTCTGCCCGCTCGACATGGAGGATCTGGGAGCCGATGGGGACGAGGCCGTCGTCGATCGCGGTCGCCGAACTCTCCTCGAGGCGAGGTCCCGAGCGTCCCGAGATCTTGATCAGGGTCCGGCGATCGACCCCCTTGGCGAGGACAATCGTTCCGCCCGGCCCATCCCCCTGCCCTCGGATGACGACGCCCGACGTCCCGACCCGGAGTCGGCCCCAGATCTCGTGGTGGCCGGCCTTGAGGACGACGGCCCCCCTCAGGCCCCGACGAATCCGGGGGCATTGCCGAGACCTGGTCGATCGCGGCCTGGATCGCCCGGGTATTGTCACCGGCGGAAGGCTCGACGACCAATCGGGCGGGAGCGTCGGGGATCGCCACGCCCCCGCCTCGATAGCCGCTGGTGGAGAAGTCGAGGACGCGGTGGCCCCGCTCATCGGGCCGGTAAATCGAGCTTGCCGTCGGCGCCGACCTCGACGGTCGCGGGGGCCAGGGTCTGCCCCCTCGACCGATGAGGCGACCGCGAGCGTCCCCAGGATCGCCACGGCCAGGCCTCCGAGGCGGCTCATCGTTGGGCCTCCGGCCCGCTGGTTGGAATGAGCAGGCTGCGGTTGTTCTCGGGCTTCGTGTAGTCGACGAAGGTCGCCGGGTCGGTCCCGTTGAGATATTCCTCGATGGCGGTGTAGCCGTCGCCGTCGCCATCCTTCGAGGCGTCACGCGGATCGGCGGGTTCAGGCTGTGGGCCAACTCCCAGGTGTCGGGCATTCCATCGCGGTCGGCGTCGGCCGGGCTCTTGCCGCCTTCGTATCGGGGCCAGCCGCCGACGTCGGCCGGGTCGTCGATGATGCCGTCCTTGAACGTTGGCCGGCCAGAGCGAACCGATCTCGATGACCCTGAGGTCGACCGCGATCGCGGCGAGGGAGCGAGGCGCCGGCGTGGGCCAGGACGTGCTCGTAAGCCGCCTCGGCCGACTCGGTCGCGACCTTCGGGCACGGGAACGGCTCGCGTGAGCGGACCTCGGATTCGGTGGCCTGGGGCACGATCGTGTCCTTGGCCTTCTCGGCCGGGTTCGTAGTAGACGCCACCGTCCCAGTTGTTCGCGGTGATCTTCGGGAAGCCTTCGATGTGGTTGCCTTCGATGTACCAGAGCCCGCACCCCGGGTGGTCATCGCCCTGCCAGCGGGCCTGCATCTTGGCGATCCGGTGCCGGAGATCGCCCTCGGTGGCCGGGCCGGCCTTGAAGTAGTTGTTCACGAGGTTGACCCGTCGAGCTCCCGTCGCCGCCGTCGACCGTGCGGTGGGCCCAGTTGAACATCACGTTGTTGCGGAAGTCGAACTCGCCGTTCATGCCGATGCTCGGATTCCGGCCGGTGTTGCAGGCGAACAGGTTGTGGTGGAACGAGCAGGGGTTGCCTCCCCAGGTGCCGCCGAACGCGTGGTTGAACCGGTTCGAGCGCCTCGCTGGTGATCGACCACTGGATCGTCACGTTCTCCAGGGGCATCTTCAACTGCTTGCCCCCCTCTTCCTTGATCCAGCGGTAGAGCGAGAGGTTTTCGTCGAGCCCCCAACTCGCCGAGACGTGGTCGACGATGATGTCGGAGACCGGGTATCCGCCCAGGGCATCGTCGCGGACCTTGAAGCTGCCCCGGCGGAACCGCAGGTAGCGGACGATCACGTCATGGGTATTGATGTGGACGCTCTCGCCCCGGATACAGACGCCGTCGCCAGGAGCGGTCTGGCCGGCGAGGGTGAGGAACGGATTCTGGATGTCTAGTGGACGTTCGAGCGTGATCAGTCCGGCCACGCCGAAGACGACGGTACGCGGGCCCTCGGCCTCGACGGCGGCCCGGAAGCTGCCCGGCCCCGAATCGGCCAGGCTGGTGACGACGTGGACGGCCCCGCCCCGGCCGCCCGGAGTGGACGACCCCGCCCCCTCGGCGCCCGGGAACGCGGGCACTTTCGGCCCCTCGGCTGGGGCCGTCGTCGCGACCCCGGCTGTCAGTGCGAGCGACATGGCGATGCGTCGAACGTTGAACATCTGGGATTTTCCCTCGGTGCTGGTTGCCTTCGGGTTGAGGTCCATCGACAGCTCGGCCGATCAATAGGAGTCGGAAGAGACCACTTCGGCGCCGTCCTTGGTGCTCAACGCCCTCCAGTTCGCCAGGTTCACCGTATCCTTGATGTACTTCACGCTACCGTCGCAGAAGAGGACATTCACCCCCCCCGTGTGGAAGCTCCTCGCGGCGTTGAACTCGCGCTGGCTGCCGGTCGCCGCGAAGCAGGGCGGATTCGAGGCCGGATTGACGCAGCCGCTCGTGCCGTCGAGCTGATCGGGAATGGTCGAGTTGGGACCCGTGGCGGCCGTGTACATGTACCCGCACTTCGTCCCCTCGGACCAGATGTCGCCCCGAGAATCGGACTTGCCGCTGAAATCGGCGACGATCTTTATTTCGCTGGCCATCATCGTGTTGCTGGTGCCGTCGAGGATATCGCGGATGCCGAAGGGGGGCACGATGGGCGTCTTGTTGTTGTTGACCATGAACGGGCCCCGAAACGAGACGACCGAGGCGAAGGAGCCGAGGTTCGCGGGAGCGAAACTGTCGGTGATCAGCATGTTCTGCTCGTAGTCGGAATTTCCCCAGTTCAACATGTAATTGCCCTTGCACCGATTCGGGATCGTCGTCGGCTTCTGCGAGATCCAGATGGCCCCGGCGTTCGGGTCGGACGGGCAGTTGAAGGCGGAGAGCTTCGTCAGGGCCACCGTGCTGTTGGTGAACGTGGCCGCGGAGACGGTCTGGTTCAGGGCGTTGTACATCGTCGTCTGTTCCAGGAACGGTATGATCGGGAAAGTCCAGGTCTGCGCCGTGCTGCTATTCGCCCCCCACGTGAAGGTCCCCTGGACCTGGTGAAAGTTCTGCTGCGCGAGGCCGAGTTGCTTCAGGTTGTTGACGCACTGCATCCGACGGGCCGCCTCCCGCGCCGACTGCACGGCCGGCAGGAGCAGGGCGATCAGGACGGCGATGATCGCGATCACCACCAACAACTCGATCAAGGTGAAACCGGCATGACGCTTCGACATGATCAGGCTCCTCGAAACGAATGGGCGCGACGCTATCGCCTTGCCGAGAGACGCCTCGGCCGGACAGATCGCGGGAGTCGGAAGCGAAACAGGATTCAGAGATTGACAGGATTTGACGCACAGTAATCCCGACGAGGCAAACCCCGCTATCCAATTTCGTGACATTTAATTCTAATTTCGCGACAGCCACCGGAACCCCCGGAGAGACAAATGAGAAGCGGAAAACAATACAAAAAGCCTGTTTTTCAGGGGTTTTCTCGCCAAGGGTTCAACTCGGGACGGCCCCATCCGGCCCCGTCTCGGGTGGTCGAGAGCCCCTTGAGCGGGGTCTCGGGATCTCGATAGACTCCACTTTCGCGACGCCAACGAGCTCATTTTCGCGAGCCGGATTCCCCTCTCGAAGTCTCGACGTTCCTGGTTGGCAATCGCCTTGAGGTCATCGGGATCACAACGGAGACACCGAATGCGCGTGCGTAACTTGATCATGATCGGATCGCTCCTCGCGGCGGTCTCCGCCGAGGGAGGACCGCTGAGAGTTCAACCTCAATCCCCCCAACGGGAGAGCCGATATTCTCACGCCGCAGGCCGAGAACTGGGCGTTTGAAGTCGCGTCCCCGTCGAGGACCTTCGACGGTGTCACGGTCGCCTTGCGGAGTTCGTCCCCGCTGGTGGTCCGCTGGTACAAGCCCCTACTGGTCCATGGGGCGACCCTCACCTCGGACGGAGTCGCCGCTGATGGCTCGCTCGAGATCGTCCTGAGCGGCTTGTCTCCAGGGCGTCACACGCTTGCCATGTTCCACAGCCTCCTGAGCGACGCCCCGCCAGGACGCTATTCCATCGCTGTTGACGGCCAGGTCCGCGTTGAGGGATTGCGGCCGACGGTCAAGGTCCATCACGACGAGGACGCCGCTTGCTCCTTTGTCGAGTTCACGGCGGGCCCGGCGCCGGTGGTCTTGACCATCACGGCCGCCGAGGGGACGAATCGGGAGGTGATCCTCAACGGATTCGAGGTCGACCGGTCCAACCCGAACCTCAAGGCCATCAAGCCGTCGCCCTCGCGCGACGACGAACACGCCGACGCCGATGACGGCCGGATCAGCCTCGGCTGGGCTCCTCGCCCCGGCGCGGTCTCGCACGACGTCTATTTCGGCACCGATCGAGAGGCCGTCGCGAGGGCCGGTCGCACTTCGCCTGAATATCGAGGCAACCGCGATCACGCCTCGGAGGTCGTCGACGGCCTGACCAGCCGCCCCGATTATTTCTGGAGGGTTGACGAGATCGACGCCTACGGCGGCGTGACCTCTGGCGACCTCTGGCACTTCCGCGCCCGCCATCTGGCCTTCCCCGGCGCCCAGGGGTTCGGCCGGTTCGCAAGGGGTGGGCGATATGGCCGGGTCATTGAAGTGACGAACCTGCACGACTCCGGGCCAGGATCGTTCCGCGACGCGGCGGAGGCTTCGGGACCTCGGACGCTCGTCTTCCGGGTCTCCGGCGTGATCCCACTCGAGTCGCCGATCACCGTCACGCATCCCTACCTGACAATCGCCGGGCAGACCGCACCGGGCGACGGGATCTGCTTGCGAGGTCACCCCTTCGGCACGTCCGCGGGCTCGAGCGACATTATCGTTCGTCACCTCCGGGTCCGCGTTGGCGATGAGGCTGCTCGATCCTACGACGGCATGGGACTCGGTGGCGGCGACACCATCTTCGACCACTGTTCGATCAGTTGGTCGATCGACGAGGGGCTCGACAGCCGGACCGCTCGCAACGCTACCTTCCAGCGCTGCCTCATCTCCGAGGCGCTGGACGACTCGTTCCAGCGCCATCCTCACGCCTTCGCCGCCTCGATCGGTGGCAACCTGGCCAGCTACCACCACAACCTTCTCGCCCACTGCACGGGCCGCGTCTGGTCGCTCGCCGGCGGCTACGATAACGCTGTGAAGTTCGCCGGGCACATGGAGATCCGGAATAACGTCGTCTATAACTGGCGGCACCGGACGACCGACGGAGGTGCCAAGAGGGTTGACTTCGTCGGCAACTATTACAAGCCCGGCCCGGCGACCCAGGTCTTTCACCTGGTCAAGCCCGACGTGGGATCGCCCACGGATCGGCAGCTCTACTACATCGCGGGCAACGTCATGGAGGGACGCCCCTCCTATGATGAGGACAACTGGGCCGGGGTCACCCCGAACGGTCAGGCGCCCCTGAGCGAATTCAAAGTCAACGCCCCGATGTTCCCCGGCCAGGTCGAGACGACGTCGGCCTCCCTCGCCTTCGACGACGTCCTGGCCGACGTCGGAGCCACGCTCCCCAGGCAAGACCCGATCGACCGTCGGATCATCAGCGAGGTCAGGGCCGGCACCTTCAGCCATCGGGGGGGCCGAGGTCACCTCCCCGGGATCATCGACTCGCAACTCGACCTCGGCCCCGAGCCCTGGCCCCGATACCGGACCTACGACGTCCCAGTCAACTCCGACCACGACGGCCTGCCCAACCACTGGGAACGGCAGCGAGGGCTGTCCCCCAACTCGCCAGCGGGCGACTTCTCCGACGCGAACGCCGACCCCGACGGCGACGGCTACACCAACCTCGAAGACTACCTCAACAGGCAGTCCGATCGGGCTCCATGACGATCATTCCTCCGGCTCGCGCGAAGCTGCCACGACGGCCCCTTCGCGTGGAGCCGGCGATAGTCGCCCGGGGTCATCCCCGTCCGTTTCTTGAAGTAGGAGCACATGTAGCCCATGTAAGTGAAGCCCGCCTTCCGGGCGATGCTCTCGAGCTTGAGGTCGGTCTCGGCCAGCATCAGTCGGACCCGGGCAAGCTGCGTTTCGAGGATCTCCTCCTGGAGCGTGCGCCCGGTGAGTGCCTTGAACCGGCGCTGGAGGACCCGGCGCGAAAGCCCCGTCTTGTCGGCCAGATAATCGATCCCTTTCCGGTCGCAAGCGTGCTGGCGGATCAGCCGGAGGGCGGCCGCGACGGCCGGGTCCTCGATGGCGACCGAGTCGGTCGAGAGTCGGGTGATCACCCCCAGGGGCTCGACCAGGAGGGGCTCGGACGAGGGAGTGTCCCCGCCCATGAACTGGTCGAGGAGCGCGGCCGCCTCGTAACCGATCCGCTCCAGGTCCTGGTCGATGCTCGACAGCGGTGGGTCCGACAACTCGCAGAGCGTCACGTCGTTGTCGACCCCGAGGACGGCCACCCGCTCCGGCACCGGCAGGCCAATCCGTCGGCAGGAGTCGAGGACCTGGAGCCCCCGGATGTCGTTGCACGCGAGGACCCCGACGGGGTGAGGCAGCCCGGCCAGCCAACGGGCGACGTCGTCCTGCTCTTGCTCCCAGCTCGACTCCCGTCGGGTGTCCGGGCTCGCATAGGTGTGGCAGGCGAACCCGGTCTCTACCAGACGCCTCGAGAACGCCCGCTCGCGGAGGTCGCTCCAGCGTGCCCCTGGCCTCCCGCAATAGGCAAAGCTCCGGAAACCGCGCTCCAGGAGATGTGCGACGGCCAGCTCGCCGATCGCGTCGTCGTCGCAGTGGACCGAGGGCAGGTCGAACCCGACCACCTGACGGCGCAGCTCGACAATCGGGGCGCCCGTGGCGAGCATGGCCTCGGCCATCGGGACGTCGCTGATCCGGGCGATGATCCCGTCGCCCTTCCATCGTCGGAGCCAGGCGGGGACTCCGTCCTGCGGCCCACGTTCCTCGATGTAGACCGACCAGGGACCGTGCCCCCGGATGTAGCGGCCGATGCCTCGGAGCAGGCCCCGGTCGTATTGCTTGGCCGTCTCGACAATCAAGGCGACGTGGGGGAATGTGGTCATGGCCTCGGATCGCTCCGGACAGCGACGTGAAACCGGAAATGAGACGCGGGCCCGTCGGGGGTCGAGATCGACGACTCTCGCCGATTCGGAGGGGAGTCGAACATCGGAACCGGCCAGGATCTCAGGCGACTCACACACCATAGCATGACGCGGGGCCGGCCGTCTCTCCGCAGGTCAGGTCCTTTCGTCGAAGTGGGGCCGTCGCGAAATTGTAACGAAATGTCGCGAGAATGGATGGTGTCGAGGAGACAGGGGGTTATGATTGGCTTGGGTCTGCTGGGCTTTCGCTCCAGGTTTGAGGAGCGGGGCTGGTCGCCCACCCATCCTGTCGATTTCCAACCTGCGAAGCATCTGCCCTGATCGGAACCCGCTCGAATCCGTCCGCGAGTTAGCCCAGGCGGTTCGAGACCAAGCGTGGCGAGGGAATCCGGGGAGAAGATCCCGCCCGATCGCCCTTTGCCCGGCCGGGATCGAGGTGGACTGGCCCATGACGCAACCTGAGGTCCTCGATCCCCGAGCCGAGCCGCGCCCCAACCGGGTTGGCCCGTCGGGTCGTATCGCTGGGTCGTCTGCGCTCTGCTCTTTGGGGCGACGACGATCAACTATGTCGACCGGGGCGTCCTCGGCGTGCTGGCCCCCGACCTCCAGCGGGAGATGGGCTGGACCGACACCCAGTATGGCGACATCAACGCCGCGTTCTCGTTCGCTTACGCCCTGGGGTTCCCGCTGCTCGGATTCGCCATCGATCGGTTTGGTACGAAGGCCGGTTATGCTGGAGCCCTCATTGTCTGGTCGCTGGCCGCGGCGGCCCATGCCCTGGCCCGATCGGCTTTCGGGTTCGGAGTCGCTCGCTTTTTTCTGGGCCTTGGTGAGGCGGGCAACTTCCCGGCCGCCGTCCGGACGACCGCCGAGTGGTTCCCCCGTCGCGAGCGGGCGCTTGCCACGGGGATCTTCAACTCCGGCTCGAATGTCGGGGCGATCATCGCCCCCCTGGTCGTCCCGTGGATCGCGCTCACGGCGGGCTGGCAGATGGCCTTCGTGGCGACCGGCCTCCTGGGCCTGTTCTGGGTCGCCGTTTGGATTCCACTCTACGGCCGGCCAGAGAAGATCTCGCGAGTCTCCGCCGCCGAACTCGCCTGGATCAACGGCGACCCGCCGGATCGCGGGCCGAAGATCCGCTGGGCCCAGTTGCTCCCCCACCGTCAGACCTGGGCGATCGCCGCCGGCAAGTTCCTGACCGACCCGATCTGGTGGTTCTACCTCTTCTGGTCGGCGAAGTTCTTCGCCGACCAGTTCGGTACCGACCTCAAGAAGATCGGCCCGCCGCTGATCGCCATCTACCTGATGGCAGACGTCGGCTCGATCGCCGGGGGCTGGCTCTCCTCGCACCTGATCGGCCGGGGTTATTCGGCCAACCGGGCGCGGAAGACGGCGCTCCTCGTGTGCGCACTCTGCGTGGTCCCGGTCTCTTTCGCCCCGCTCGTGGCGAATCAGTGGACCGCCGTCTTGCTGATCGGCCTGGCGGCGGCGGCGCACCAGGGGTTCTCGGCGAACATGTACACGCTCGCATCGGACATGTTCCCCCGGCGGGCCGTCGGGTCGGTGATCGGCATCGCTGGCATGGCCGGCGCGGTCGGCGGCATCCTGATGCAGGCCGCCTCGGGCCGGATCAGAGATTGGACGGGGAGCTACCTGATGATGTTCACGATCGCCGGGTCCGTGTATGTGCTCTCGGTGCTGGTGATCCACGCCCTGGCGCCGAGGCTGGCCCCCGCCCTCCTCGGGTCGGGCACGAGGGCCGACGAGTCGAACGACGACGGGAGTACGCTCGATGGATGATCACGGCGGGACAATCGACTCGCTTCGTCGGGAGTTGGTGGAAACCCACGGCGTGAAACCGGGTCTGGTCCGATTCGCGAGAGTCCCCTACCGGGTCTGCCCGCTGGGGGCCCACGTCGATCACCAGCTCGGGAGCGCGACGGCGATGGCCCTGGACGTCGGCCTGACCCTGGCCTACGCCCCGGCCCCGGCCACGAGGTCAGGCTCAGCAGCCGCGACTTCCCCGGGACCGTCCGGTTCTCGGTCAGCGCCCACCCCGGACGCCGGGCCGACGACTGGGGTGACTTCGCCCGGGGGGCGGTCGTCGTCCTGAAGGAACGGCATCGGCTCGAACGAGGGCTCGTCGGAATCTTCTCCGGCAAGCTCCAGGGCGGTATCAGCTCGTCGGCGGCCGCCGGGGTCGCCGTTCTCCTGGCCCTGGAGGAAGTCAACGGCCTGGGGGTGGCGGTCCTGGAGAACATTGAACTCGGCCGTCAGATCGAGAACGACTATCTCGGCCTCCGGAATGGCATCCTCGACCAGGTGGCGGTCCTCCAGTCGAGGCGGAATCACCTGACCTGGATCGACTGCCGGACCGCCGCCCACGACTCGATCTCGGCTCCTCCGGGTCTTCCCCCGTACCGGATCCTCCTGGCGTTCTCCGGAATCAGATCGGCGCTGATCGGGACGGACTACAACCGGCGGGTCGAGGAATGTGCCGAGGCGGCCCGGTGCCTGCTCGAGGCGGCCGGTCGGACCAGCTCAAGGGCCGTCCTTGGCAATGTCACAGTCGACGAGTACGAGGCCTACAAGGGGCGGCTTCGCGCCGAGCCGGCCCGTCGGGCCGCCCATTTCTTCGCCGAGGCCGGGCGTGTCCGCCGGGGCGTGGAAGCCTGGAAATCCGGCGACCTTGACGGCTTCGGCGCCCTGATGACGGCCTCGGGCGAGAGTTCGATCCGCCTGTACCAATGCGGCACCCCCCCGTTGATCGACCTCTATGACGCCCTCGTCGAGTCCGACGGCGTCTACGGGGCCCGCTTCAGCGGGGCCGGCTTTCGGGGGTGCTGCGTCGCCCTGGTCGAGGCCGCCTCCGCACTTTCCGTCGCGGATCGGGTCTCCTCCATCTACGCCGCTCGACAACCCGAACTGGCCCGTCAAGCCATGACCGTGATTTGCGAGACAGCCAACGGCGCAGGGGATTGTCGCCCCTCCCCACCTCGGACGAATCGAAACGCCCAGCGACGTCTACCCGATGGCGAGAATCTTATGCAACCGCGCACCGGTCCGTTCCCCCGATCGATCGCCATCGCCGGGGCCTGGGGATACATCGGCCGGAAATTCCTGGACGTCGCCCTCAATCGGGGGATGACGACGTTCGTCCACGACCCCGGCCCGATGCCCGGGGACCTCGACCCCGGCCGATTCATCCGGATCGAGGACCCGTTGGAGTTCGATCGGGTCGATGCCGAGGTCTTCCACCTCGCCGTCCACCCCGAAAATCGACGGCTCGAACTGCTGCTCGATCGCGAACGACCTCCCCTGATCCTGGTCGAGAAGCCCATGGCGGAGCCGGCCCGACCCGAGGTTTGCCGACAGGTCCTGGAAGCAGTCGAAGGATCGAGGGCCACCGTGCTGTACGACTTCCCCGAAATCTATGACCCGATCACGGCCCGGATCGTCGAATACCTCGGATCTTACCGAGACCTGCAACTCACCGAGTTCCACGTCCAACGATCCAAGGACCGCGAAGACCCGGCCAATCCCCGCAACTTCAAGCGGATGGTCACGATCCAGTATCAGGAATCGGTCCATTGCCTGGCGTTCGTCCTTCACGTCCTCGGGGCCGTTCATGGGAGCGTCCGGGCCTCGCTCGCGGGAGGGCTCCAGATCGAAGGGGAATCCGCCGAATACGACCCACCGAACCCGGAGGCTTATCCGTACCCGGTCGACGGCCGCTGCCGCTTCCGGGGGACCATCGGCGGGGTCCGTGTGGAGGGGCTGACCGATTTCAAGAGAGGAGCCTCCTGGGCGAAACGGCGGGTGATCCGGGGAGTGGGCGACGGCCGCCCCTTCGAGATCGAGGCGTCCTACCTGGAGGGGAAGAAGGCCCTCCGGATCGACGGCGTCGACCAGGTCTGCGATCCCTCGGCTAACTCGTACGAGAGCGTCCTCGCCACGATCGCCGAATGGGCCCTCCGATACGATCGGTCGGGGCTGATGAACGGCCTCTTCCCGAACCCCACGTTCGCGAAGTTGACCTACCAACTCTCGGCCGGCCTCTGGAAGAGCTGCCACATTCGGGAGAGGCTTGCCTTCCGCGACGCCGAAGATCTGGAATCGTGGGACGCGGGATTCGCGGCGGAGCCCGCGCGGCTCGCCCGATGATCGAGGGACCCTCGTCGGGATTACTTCGAAGTTCGACAGAGCCTATCTATAGAACAATATACCATGATGCGAAGATTGCGACGCCGAGATTTCATGGCCGGGGCGGGGTTTGGGATCGCCGGGGCGATCGCGACCTCATCGACGTCCGCCGCGAGGCCCATCGGCGCGAACGGACGCCTGACAGTCGCCGTCATCGGCTGCGGCCAGATGGGGACGAGCCACGTCAGGACCCTGGCCGGGCGAGAGGACATCGACCTCGCTTACACCTGCGACATCGACGAGGCGAGGGCCGGGAAGGCGGCCGATCGAGCGAAGTCGGCCGGCAAGGCGCCCAGGGTCGTCCAGGACCTCCGCCGGGTCCTCGACGACACGGCCGTCGACGCCGTCTGGATCGCGACCCCCGACCACTGGCATGGGCCCGCCGCGATCCTGGCCTGCCTGGCCGGCAAGCACGTCTACGTCGAGAAGCCTTGCTCGCACAACATCCGCGAAGGGCGGCTGATGGTCGAGGCCGCCCGAAAACATAGCCGGGTGATGCAGGTCGGAATGCAGAGCCGGAGCAGTCCCACGATCCGGGAGGCCATCCAACTCCTCCGCGATGGGGCTATCGGCGACGTCTTGGTGGCGAAGGCCTGGAACAGCCAGAAGCGGAAGGAGATCGGCCACGCCTCGCCCGTCGAGCCACCCCCCGGCCTCGACTACGACCTCTGGATCGGCCCGGCGCCGATGGTCCCGTATCAGTCCAACCGGCTCCATTACAACTGGCACTGGTGGTTCGCCTTCGGCAGCGGCGACATGGGAAACGACGGCGTCCACGAGCTCGACATCGCGAGGTGGGGCCTGGGCGTGGAGGCCCCGCCGTTCACCGTCACCGCCCTCGGCGGCAAGTACGCATTTGACGACGACCAGGAGTTCCCGGACACTCAATACGTCGCCTTTGAGTTCCCCGGCGATGGCCGGGTTGGCCAGAAGAGGCAACTCATTTATGAGCAGAGGATCTGGTCGCCTTACCCCGAGCAGGGGTTCGAGAACGGCAATGCCTTCTACGGGACCAAGGGGATGATGCTCCTGTCCAAGGGCGATGGCTGGTCAATTCCCGGCGGAAGGTCGAGGAAGGGAGCCGCCTCCGTCCCCGAGAATCACCAGGATTTCCTCGACAGCATCCGTGAAGGCCGACGCTCGAGCGCCGACATCGAGATCGGCCACAGCTCGGCGAGCCTGGCCCACCTCGGCAACATCGCCACCCGAGTCGGCAGGACCCTCCACTACGAGCCCCAGTTCGAGCAGATCCCCTCCGACCCGGAAGCCAACCGGCTGGTCCGACGAGACTACCGCGATGGGCACTGGGCAATCCCTCGAGGTGCCTGATCGGTCCGCCCCTCCTGCTTTCGAAAGGTCAACCCCATGCGTCAACTCGCCCTGACCCTCGTCCTGTTCAGCCATCTCGCCGTCGTCGAGACCCATGGTGGTGTTACCTTCCGCGAGACCGTCGATACCATCGAGGTGACCATCGACGGCAAGCCGTTCACGACTTATCGCCACGGCTCGGGGGTGAGCAAGCCGTTCTTCTGGCCGATCGCCGGCCCGTACGGCTCGCCGGTGACCCGGGCCTACCCCAACGTCCCCGATGCACCGGAGGAGAGTCGCGACCATCCCTGGCATCGCGGGCTCAGTTTCACCCACGGCGAGGTCGGCATCGCTGGAGAGGAACCGGTTGACTTTTGGAGGGAAAACGCCGCTCGCCAAGGGCGTATCGTCCACCGGCAATTCGCACCTCGTCCGGAGGTGAAGGATGGCGTGCTCACCTTCGGGACGATCGACGATTGGATCGGGCCCGACGGCACGAAACTCGTCGAGGATCACGTGCTCTGGCGGATCGAGGACTTGGGGGAGGGCTCAACTCTCATCTCGTTCAACGATTCGGCTGGCCGCCGCGGGACGCCCGGTGCGCTTCGGGGACTCGGAGGAGGGGAGTTTTGCGGTCCGGGTCGCGACGAGCATGGACGAGAAGTCGGAAACAACCGGCCCCCGATCGAAGGGACGGCGAGGGAAGATCACTAACAGCCGGGGTGACATCGGCGCTTTGAACTGCTGGGGACGTGCCGCCGATTGGGTGGACTACTCGGGTCAGGTCAACGAACGGACGGTGGGCCTGTCTCTGTTCGACCATCCTGGGAATCGGCCGCGGGCGCGATGGCACGTCCGCGACTACGGACTCTTTAGCGCTAATCCGTTTGGCCAGAAGGTGTTCAAGGTCGTCGACGGCCCTGCCCCTGTGGCGCTGGAGCCGGGTCGAACCCTCATGTTCCGCTATGCCGTGCTCGTCCATCCCGGCGACGTTGAAACGGGGCGGGTCAACCAGCGATTCGAGGCTTACCTCCGCGATGGTCCTAAAGTCACCCTCGATCTCGAAGGGAAGGAAATCCGATCGGACCCGTGATCGGCGTTCTCCTCCGAGTTCCCATGCAGGCAATATGCACGGATTGTGCCCAGAAAGCGAGCATTTCGGCCCATTTCTCAACGAACCTACTGCCCGGCTCCCCAATTTGCCTCCAGAAAATCGCGCAACCTGTTGATAAATAGGAACATAAAAAAATACGACTCCCCGCGAGGGTTAGGGCTGTTTCCCTAAGTCTTTATGGACAAGCAGTTAGAGTGGTTCACGCCTGCATTGCACATGATCCGGCTTTGCGAAACCAGCCCAGGATGTCTTCCAAGGTGACTTCTCTCAACGCCTCTCCGATCGCATTATAGAGATGATCCTTGGCCCGGGCTCCCAGTCGCCGCAGGCCTCCTTGAACTTCGAGAACATCTCCTCGATCGGATTGAAGTCCGGACTGTACCGCGGGAGCGGCAGGACGCTCGCTCCGGCTCGCTCGATCGCCTTGGTCACCTCCGGACTCAGGTGCGCCGCCAGATTGTCGAAGATCACCACGTCTCCCTCGCGCAACGCCGGCACCAACACCTGTTCCACGTAGGTCTGAAACGCCGCCGCCGTGGTGCCTCCAGGAAACGCCAACGGGGCGCGGACTCCGTCCAGGCCCATCGCCGCGATCACCGTCACCGACTCCCACGACGCCGGGGCCGACGCCTCCACCCGCTCGCCCTTCGGAGCCCGGCCGTAGGCGGGCGTCATCGCCGTCGTCACCTCGGTCTCGTCCACGAAAACAAGCCGTCTGGGCTCGATCGGCTCGACCTCCTGGCGGAACGAACGACGCTCCTCCTGGACCTCGGGCCGGTCCTGCTCGGCGGCGTGCAAGGTCGTCTTCTTGCGGGTGATGCCGAGCTTCTTCAACCCTCGCCAGACGATCATGATGCCGCCGGAGATGCCCAGGCCCTGGCGGAGTTGTTCGAGCGTGGCGTCGGGAGTCTCCTCGACGAGCTTTCGCAGTCGTTCCAGAGCTTCTGGATCAAGGGTCGGCTTGGTTCCTCCGGCGTGGGTCCTGGGGTCGCACGCACCGGACTCACGGCGGAGTTGGAGCCATCGGGTGATGGTTGAGGGATCCACGGAGAAGCGGGCAGCGAGTTGTCGGCGAGAACCTTCGCGACCATCGACAGCCTTGAGGATGCGTTGGCGGAGATCGTTCGACAAGGGTTTCATGATTTACCTCCTTTCCAAGAACCCCTTTCCAAATCGTGTGCCAAGCGGACGAGAACCGCTCTAGGGGTGACAAGGCTGCGTGTCGGCTGGCCAGCCGGACAATGACCACTGCATCGCGACCCACAGGAATTACACTCGATTTCTGGATTCTGCAAGTCTTCCGTCTTTCTATATTTGCAGAAAATCATATATATCAAACACGTTAGCCGAACAGTTCTGATGATGGTCACACTCGTTCTACGTCAGATCGGGGACGTCGGCCCTCCTGCACGGTGCACCACTACGGGTTCGAACTCCCACAGGGCCGTGTCACCAATCCCCAACAGGTGAAGTGCGCCTCGAGTGCGTGGGCCGTCGATGGCCGCGTAGTTGAGGATGCCGTCAATTGTCGCCGGATTATACTTGATCCTGAGATAAATACCGGAGGGCCCCGGGATGGCTGTCCCGCTCGATCCGTCAATCTTGAACACGAATCCGGCCGAGTATTGCGGGCTCAGCGGGTAATACTTCTTGGAGAGGAGGTAGAAAATCATCACCTGGTTCGGCTCCCAGGTCTGGTTACCCGTGAGAATCGGGAACGAGCGAGGATCGCCGGTTGTGGTGACGCTGAGGGTATCCGCGGAGGTGTATGTCCGATTTGTCCCATTCCTCATCGTGATGAAGAGGATGTTGTAAGTCCCCCCAACCTTCGGAGCGACATCCTGGACGCGGACGGTGGCCAGGGGCGGAATCAGGATGGCGTTTGTCGGCGTCGGGTTGGTAATACGGAAAAAGCTCAGCTTTTCCGACGAACCTTGCCTAGCCCCCACCGATGCTGTCGCCGGATGGGAAGCCGCCAGGATATTCGGGCCGGTCGGCGGGGCATTCAGGAGCGTCCGAGCCTCCAACGGATCGAGGCCCGGGTTGAACTTCCGGGTCAGACTTCGGGTCATCACTGTGCCTCCCTGGCGGTTCACCCGGAGCTTTCCTTTACCCTTGCGCCATCAAGGGATCAGGATCGTGATCTCCCGATCCTGGCCATCCAGCGAGGAGCGGAACCGAAGTTTCAGCGATCGGCCCGCGGCCTCGGCGATCGACCGGGCGAGGACTTCCCGCGTGCTGGCCGTCCGGTCGTTGATCGTCCGGATCACGTCGCCCGCCCGCAGCCCCGCCTTCTCAGCTCGCGAGCCCGGATCGACCTGCGAGAGCATCAGTCCCCCGGGCTCGCCGAGGATGGAGGTCGGATTCGCCGACACGCCCAGCACCCGGGCCGGGTCGGCGGGCTCGTCATGGGGCGGGAGCGGCACGGCATCCCTCGCGGGAAGGCCGGTCGAGGCCGATGGCACGCCCGACAATGAACCGGTGGCCGCGGCCGTCGCGAACGGAGCGAAGAGGGTTTCGGAGTACGGAAGGCTCCCGGTGTAGCAGCCGAAATCGTCCCCCTCGCCGATGCCCATCCCCAGGTCTTCGAGGACCGCGGGCGGCTCAACCACCAGCGGGGCCCCGGACGGGGCGAAGAAGTTCGGGCAGGCCGGGGTCGGGCCCCCTGGTCCGGCGAAGAAGGTGGTTGGAATGAGCTTGCCGAGCCGGTTGAGCGGCGGCATGGAGTGGGGATAGCCGGTCCCCGCGTAGAAGGGAAAGCCCCCCTCGGCCATCGTCCCAAGGCCATAGCCGCCGTAGCCATAGCCCGGGTGGTAAGTCAGCCCGAACGCGGGGAAACCGGGACGTAGCCCGGGGGGACCGTAGCCGAGAGTCCCCTCCGTCACGATGCTCCGTCGCTTGTGCCCAAATTTGGTCCTCGGCTGGGAGCGGTCCGGTGGAGGGTCGCCGGCAAGGGCCTCGGGCTTCAAGGCGCCAATCCACGTCCCGAGGATCAGGGCGACCATCACCGCCCGCCGACTCTTGCGGGATGTGTCGAGCCCGGCCTTGGACCTCAAAGGCCCATCGAATCCTCGGTCTTCCATCGTCTCGCTCCTCGAGGCATGGCCTCGGTTCGTGGCGTCGGCCAGGTCTTCGTTCGATCCCATATTCATCGCGTGGCGGGCGGCGGGCCGTTTCCGACCGGGGGCAGGTAAGCGGGGCGGTCCAGCCGCGTCGGCGCCGGGGTGCCGGGCGTCCGCGAGACCGAGACCTCCTGCGCCGGGTAGCCCAACGCCCGGAACAACGCGAACTGGGACCGGTTGTACTCGGACACCGTCGTGAAGTATTCGGTGAACGCCCGCATCAGGAGCTGGAGCGCGTAGACGGCCTCCTGGGGCCGCGAGACCAGCTCCAGGACGTCGCCGAAGCGATTGGTCTGCTCCAGCCCCTCGACGGTCCCATTCAGGGTGATGATCCCGGTTCGCAAGGCCCGGTCGGCCTGGACGAGCCGGGCGGCGGCGGACTGGACCCGGGCGTGCGTCGTCGTCACCTCCTCCGCCACCATGTCCTGGACATTCCGGAGGTCGACGATCGCCTTCGACTGACTCCCGCGCGCCGCCTTGATCCGCGCGAGATTGCCGACGCCGAAGGCTTCGAGCTGCCAGATGAGCTGGATGCTGACGTCGGCGCGACCGGTGACCTCGCCGTAGCTGCTGTTCGGGCCGATCGCGAAGAAGCCGCCCTGGATCAGCATGCCGCCAGGCGACTGGAAGCCGCTGATGATGTAGTTGGGGATGAACGGCCGGGCCTTCTCGCGGCGGACGCCGATCTCGGCGGCGTTGACCGTCGCCTTGCGCGAGCCGAGCTCGGGACGGTTGGTCAACGCCACCGACATCAGGTCGTCGAGGCGACGCGTCGGGTCGACCAGCGTGATCTGGAGGTGGTCGCGCTCCAGCGGCTCGACCACCGAACGCGGGTCGAGTCGGAGGACGCGCGTCAGCCGGGCGCTCTCGACGCGCCACGACTGCCGGGCCGAGACGGCCTGCTGTTCGAGGTCGGCCAGCATGTTGCGGGCCCGGTCGACCTCGAAGGGCTGGGCCAGGTCGCGGCTCAAGCCGGAGATCCGTGCGACGACCGATCGGGCGCGACCGACGGTGTAGAGCGATCCGGCGTAGATGCCTCGGGCCTGATGGACGGCGAAGTAGGCGTCGGCGGTCTGCATGACCGCGTCGTTCTTGGCGGCCTGGATGTCGTAATGCCGGGCATTAAGGTTCTGGCGGGCGACCAGGGGCTGAAAGATCGCGTCGGTCGAGGAGATGTATCCCCAGAGGCCGGCGCCCGGCGTAGGTAAAGTTCGTGCTGGGAGTGGTGATGATGCCCTTGTTGAAGTCGGGGCCGCCTCCGTCGTGACGGACGTAGTCGTAGGCGATGTTCAAGGCCGGGATCCAGAGAACCTTGGCGCGGGCCAGCTCGGCCTCTGAGATCCAGGTGCGGGCCTGGGCGGCGGCGACGATGAGCGGTCGGGCGTCGGCCAGCCTCAGCGCCGCGGCCAGGTTGATCGGCAGGCGGACCTCGTCGGGGTCCGTCGGCGCCGCCGGCAGCCCCGGCCGTTCCGACAGCGGCGAGGGTCGCGAGGGTGGTGGGGGCAACGGTGGGGAGGTCTCGCCCGCGTTCCGACCCGGTTGTCTCGCGGCGGGCCCGGCCGGTCTCCGCGGGGCCGCAGTCGGGGATCGGGGTGACGAATCCCGGCCGTTCTGGGTCACGGAGCGGGCGACGTCGGCCGAGACTGCGGACGGCATCGCATCCGCCCCCGAGACGATGGGCCTCATCATCGGTTCGAGCTGCTCCTGCGCCGGGCTCCGGCCGGTGCAGAGCCCCGCCAGGAGGCACGCCAGGACGAGCGTCGATGGAAGTCGGGTGCAATCCTTCATCCGACTCTTGACTCCTTCGTCGCGAACCCGCCCCGGTGGGACGACCGGACCGATCCATCGCCCGGAGACTGGTCTCTCGAAAGCAAAGCCGCTCATCGTGTGGCGGGCGGTGGGCCGTTTCCGACCGGGGGCAGGTAAGCGGGGCGGTCCAGCCGCGTCGGCGCCGGGGTGCCGGGCGTCCGCGAGACCGAGACCTCCTGCGCCGGGTAGCCCAACGCCCGGAACAGGGCGAACTGGGAGCGGTTGTACTCGGCCACGGTGGTGAAGTACTCGGTGAAGGCGCGCATCCAGCAGTTGCAGGGCGTAGACCGCCTCCTGCGGGCGTGAGACCAGCTCCAGCACGTCGCCGAACCGGTTGGTCTGCTCGAGCCCCTCGACGGTGCCGTTGAGGGTGATGATCCCCGTTCGCAAGGCCCGGTCGGCCTGGACCAGCCGGGCGGCGGCCGACTGGACGCGGGCGTGCGTCATCGTCACCTCCTCTGCCACCATGTCCTGCGACGTTGTAGAGATCGATGATCGAGAGCGATTCGAGGCCGCGGGCCTCCTTGATCCGGGCGAGGTTCCCGAGGAAAAGGCTGTCGAGCTGCCAGAGGGGCTGGATGCTGACGTCGGCGCGGCCGGTCCACTGGTTGAGGCTGCTGTTCTGGCCGAGGCCGAAGATGCCGCCCTGGATCATCTCGAAAGGGGTCTGGAAGCCGTTGAGTACCACGTTCGGGATGAACGGTCGGGCCTTCTCGCGGCGGATGTTGACCTCGGCGGCGTTGACCATCGCCTTGCGCGAGCCGAGCTCGGGACGGTTGGTCAACGCCACCGACATCAGGTCGTCGAGGCGACGCGTCGGGTCGACCAGCGTGATCTGGAGGTGGTCGCGCTCCAGCGGCTCGACCACCGAACGCGGGTCGAGTCGGAGGACGCGCGTCAGCCGGGCGCTCTCGACGCGCCACGACTGCCGGGCCGAGACGGCCTGCTGTTCGAGGTCGGCCAGCATGTTGCGGGCCCGGTCGACCTCGAAGGGCTGGGCCAGGTCGCGGCTCAAGCCGGAGATCCGTGCGACGACCGATCGGGCGCGACCGACGGTGTAGAGCGATCCGGCGTAGATGCCTCGGGCCTGATGGACGGCGAAGTAGGCGTCGGCGGTCTGCATGACCGCGTCGTTCTTGGCGGCCTGGATGTCGTAATGCCGGGCATTGAGGTTCTGGCGGGCGACCAGCGGGAGGAAGATCGCGTTGGTGGTGTCGATGGTCCCGAGCGGGGGCCCGTAGAGGCCGGCCCCGCCGTAGAAGAAGTTGGTGCTGGGATTGGTCAGGATGCCCCGGTTGAAGTCGGGGCCGCCACCATCGTGGCGAATATAGTCGAAGCCTATGTTTAGCATCGGCACCCAGAGAACCTTGGCGCGGGCCAGCTCGGCCTCGGCGATCCAGGTGCGGGCCTGGGCGGCGGCGACGATGAGCGGTCGGGCATCGGCCAGCCTCAGCGCCGCGGCCAGGTTGATCGGCAGGCGGACCTCGTCCGGGTCCGTCGGCGCCGTCGGCAGGGCCGGCCGTTCCGACAGCGGCGAGGGTCGCGGAGGGGACGCAGATCGGGGGGCGGGATCGGGCAGGGGGGCCGGCAATGTCGGGGAGGGCGTCGGCAAGGGGGCCGATCCCGGATGCGCCGGCTCCTGGGCGGTACACGGCGAGCCTCGCGCCACCAAGCCATCAGGGAGACCGCGACAGGCATTCCCACGCGGATCGCCAGGCCTCTCATCGCGGGGGAGCCTCCGTCCGAGACCTAGCGGCGTCAACCGGGGGACTCCAACCCCCGAAGGACGTCGCGATGTCCGGATTTATCGGCTCATCGGCTCGGCCCGGTCCAGAGGAATCTCCGGGAGTGTCCGGGTCGGCCAGGTTTGTCAGATTTTATCATTTGTCGATCGGGCGACCTCCAGTTGTTCCGCCCACCTGGTCGCATCGTCTTTCTTGCCCCAATCCTTATAGAGCTTCACCAGGCGTTCCAGGGCCTTGGTGATGCGGGATCGCTCTCCGCGGCGGGACCTTGCCCTCGCGATGCTTCAGTCCCTCGTAACCCGAGAGCAAGAGCGGCTCGGCGTCGGCGTATTTCCCCTGGTCGAGCAGGGCTTCTCCCAGGGACGATTTCGCGTCGAAGGTGGACCAGTCGTCGGGCAGGAGCTTCTGGCGGATCGCCAGGCAGGCACGGATCTTCAACTCGGCCTCGGCGGGCTTGCCCTCGTCGAGCAGCGACATCCCGTGGGCGGCGAGCGCGTCGGCCTCCGTGGACGACTGGGGATTGCGGTCGAAGAGGCGCGGCGCTCTCATCGGCCCGGCCGGCGAGCCGGTAGGCGACGGCCAGTTGATTCCGGCAGTTGGATGTCTCCGGGGCGTTGAAGCCCTGGACGGCCTGCCTCAGTGCCAGAGCCCGCTCGTACTGCTTGACGGACTGAGGCGCGTCCCCCAGGTTGATATAGGCCAGGCCCAGCATCTCGCGGACGGAGGCCTCGACAAGGGGCTGATTGGAGAACGCTTCGGCGACCTTCGAATCGGCCGCCTCCACGGCCTTGCGGAGCGAGACATCCTTGCCCTGGCCCCCGGACCAGAACGCCTGGGCGAGTGACGTGTCACCAGGCCGGCCGGCGGACAGGAACGTCAACTTGAAGAATTCCAGGACCGCCTTCGTCTCGTCCGCCGACCGCCTCGCGGCCTTCTCCGCTCCTCGGGCATCCTGGAGTTCTTTCATCGCCGTCATCAAGGCTTGCCTCTCCTCCGCATTCTCGGACATCTCGGAGTCAACGCCGGGGGCGGGGCCTTGACCCGGATTGGAGCCCTTGCCCGACCGTGAGCCCTTGCTCGAGCCGGAATCCTTGCCGGAGTCCGAGCCGGAATTCTGGCCCGATTGGGACTTCTCGCCCGATCCGGAGTCCTTCCCCGAGGATTGCTGATCGCCCGACTTGCCCGACCCGAAGAAATACGAGTAGGCGAAGGCCCCAACCATGCCGAAAACCAGCGCCACGATGGCCGGGAACAGGAGGGGCGCAGGGTCGAATACCATCCGGACGACGGCTTATGGCCGTCGTCGCGCCGGTCGCCGGAGTCGGCGCGGTCGGGCTTCGATCGATCCGAGTCCTTGGCCGAATTGCCCTGGTCGGAGTGGCTCTCCCGTTTTTTCTGCTCGGGGTGCTTCGCGCCGCCCCCGGAAGTGTGTTTCGAATCGCTCCCCTGGTCCGCCTGATCGCCGTCGGGGCGGTCCCTGGATTGCTGGCCGATCTCGACCGGGACCAGGACGAGATTCGCCGGCTGGGCCCAGTTCGACTCGTGAATCCCGCTGGTCTCGATGACCATGGATTGGTCGGGATGGGCCTTCAGGTCGGCGCGGGGGGCGGGACCCGAGTCGAGCGAGCGATTGTCGGCGCGAGAGTCCTGGTGGGCATCATCAGGCCGGTCTTCGTTGTGGTCCTGTTCGTCGCGATCTTGTGATTCCATGATGTCGTCCTTTGCGGTTGGGCCGGGCGCAATGTCAGGAGACGGCCGAGGACTTACTCGCCCTGCGTTGACTCCGGAGTGCTCTCTGACAACGCCTTCTCGCCCGGCGAGAGAGCGTTCGACACGCGGACCGAGGCTCCCTCGGTGAGAGTCGAACAGCTTGCTGCCGATGAGAATGCGCTCCGTCCCGTCGATCGGGACATATTCCTCGTCCTCGGCGGTCTTTGTTGAGATCCGGCGGTTCGTGACCTCGACCCAATGCCCTTCGGTGATGCCCGTCTGGACTTCGGTTCGCACGGCCTTGCCGGCCTCGTACATCCAGACGAAGGACTTCCCCCCGGCGCTGGTGATGGCGTTCTTGGGCAGGGCCCGGACGCTCGGGCGTTCGACGACGACCTTGCCATAGGCGTACATCGCCGGCAGGATCTGGCTGCCTGGGTTGGGCAGGTCGATCTCGGCTCGCATGGTCCGGCTCCTGGTATTCAAGGCCCAGGAGATTCGCGTGACCGAAGCGGGCATCCATGCATCTTTGTAGGCCCAGACCTTGACCCGTGCCTCCGAGCCGACGTGGACATAGTTGGCGTCGCGCTCGGGGACATCGACGAAGATCCGGACGATGTCGGTGCGGTCGATCACGTAGATCGGCGCCGCCTGGCGGTCGGGCGAGAGGTCGGGGGAGCGATCCATGGAGGAGGGGTCGCCGGTCTTGGGCAGGACGAAGTCCCAGGTGTTGGCGTTGCGGACCACCACGATGCCGTCGAAGGGGGCGAAGAGCTTCAGGTAGCCGACCTCGGCCTCGAGCCGCTTCGCCTCGCTCTCGGCCACGCCCAGTTCCGCCCTGGTCGCGGCGACGTTGACCTGGGCCCGGTCCAACTTGGCCTCGTCTGCCTGGAGGTCGGCCGACGCCTTGGCGATCGTCGCCTTCGCGGCGTCGCGGGCGGCGATGTTGGCCTTCAGTTCGTTCTGCGACTCCAGGAGGATCTGAGGGGCGATGACCTGCCGTTCGACCTCCCGGGCGATCCGGTCAACCTGGACCCTCCACCGCTCGACCTCGGCTTCGTATTTCCCCAGGATCGACTGGCTCTCCTCCAGGCGGGCCCGGGCCGCCTTGACCTCGGAGGAGGCGACCTCCACGTCCTTCTGGGCGAGCCGAACCCGCTCCATGTCGAACTCGACGGTCGCCTTCTTCGTCCCGTAGAGCTCGCGAAGCTCGGGCACGAAGAGGTCGGCCAGCACGTCTCCCTTGCGGACCCGGTCGCCGATGTCGACGTTCCACTTCTCGATGAAGGCGGTCATCTTGGGGTAGATCGACGTCCGTTCGTAGCTCTGGACGAAACTCGGCTGACCGACGACCCGGACGATCTTCCGAAGCTCGGGGTGGATGAGCTGCAATTCCGGGGGGTCGGAGACGCTGGGGGCGACCTTCTTCTCCTCGGAGCAGCCCGAAGCCGCCAGCAGCGGCGAGGAGCCAAAGCCCCGCCGGGGGCCGGAAGCCGGGTCGAACCGGGATGTCGGGCGAGTTCATGGTTCGCAACGCTCGTCTCCCTGGAGGGTTTGCCTTATTCGTCTCCGTTTTCCTCATCGTCGTCGCTTCCATCTCCCTGGCCCTCGTCCTCGTGGTCGTCGCCGGCGAGGTCCGGATCATAGTGCGTGCTCGCGGGGTTGCCGGGATAGAGCGAGGGGGACGACGGCTCCTTGCCCCCGATCACGAGGGCGAAGATCGAGGGGAGAACCATCAGGGTAGCGAAGGTCGACATGACCAGGCCGCCGATGACGGCCCGGCCGAGCGGGGCCTCCATCTGGCTGCCGCGCTCCAGCGCCAGGGCCATCGGGACCATCCCCACGGTCATCGCGCAGGCCGTCATCAGGATCGGCCGGAGCCGCTCGCTGGCGCCCAGCAGGGCCGCCTCGGCGGACGACTTGCCGGCCTTCCAGTGCTCGTCCATGAACGTGATCATCATGACCGAGTTCGACACCGAGACGCCCAGGCACATGATCGACCCCATGAACGACTCGATGTTCAGCGTCGTCCCGGTGACCAGCAGGATCGCGGCGATCCCCGCGAGCACCCCGGGCACGGCGCCGATTGAGATCAGGGCCAGCCGCGGAGACTGGAAATACGCGGTGAGAAGCACGAGGATCACGAACACCGCGACCGCCAGCCCGATCCCCAGAGAGCGGAACATCTGGGACATCGGCGGGAGCGACCCTTGCTCCTCGACGCGAACGCCCCGGGGCGTCTCGCCGGCCTCCGCGACTTTTTTGCGGACCTGCTTGGCGGCCCGGCCCAGGTCCTCCCCTTCGACGTTGGCGATCACCGTCAGGAAGCGTTGCGACATGTCGCGATCGTACTCCCCTGGCCGCGAACTAGTACGGACCTGGCCGTCTTCCAGGACGTCGCGGACCATCAGCGGCACGTCGGGGTTGATCGATTCCAGCGGCAACTCCTCCAGGTCCGACGGCTTCTCCATCCGGAGCGGGGGCACCTGGATCTGGACCAGGTAGTCGAAGCCGGTCTTGACGTTGATCCAGTAATTCAGGTTCGTGAAGCGAGTCGAGGCGGTCGCCATGACCAGCGCCCGTTTGACGTGCTCGGGAGTGACGCCGATGAGTCCGGCCATCTCGCGGTCGATGTCGACCTCGACAGTCGGGTAGTCGAGCGTCTGCTCGAAGCCGACGTCGCGAAGATACGGGATCTCCTTGAGCTTGGCGGCGATGGCCTCGGCGTGCTTCCGGACCTCGTCGTAATCGGTCCCGATGACGCGGACGGCGATCGGCCGGGAGGAGCCGAAGCTCATCACCTGGCTGACGATATCGCCCGGCTCGAACCCGAAGGTACATTTCGCGGCCTGCTCCCTGGCCTCCGCCGAGGGTAACCCCTCGGTCCCCCCGCCTTGCTCCAACCGATGCGCCATCCAGGGGACTACCCGCTCCGGCAGAACCTTCCTGAGCTTCTCGCGGAACTCGTCGAGCTTGATCCCGCTGTCCTGGTTCAGCTTCACGCGGAGCCAGCCGTCGTCCGGGCCTCGCATGAAGAGGACCATGTTGTCGATCCCGAAGTTCGGGGCCACCTGGCCGACGAACCCCATCGAGATCTCGACGTTCTCCTTCCCCGCCTCGCTGCTCGATCTCCTGGAGGCATTTCACGCCCATTTCCCGGGTCAGCTCGTAGCTCGAACCGGCCGGCGGCCGGAACCTGAGGACGAACTCGCCCTGGTCGATCCTCGGGAACAATTCGGTCCCCACTTGCAAACCCAGGCCCCCCAGGACGAGCACGCACGCCCCGAGGTAGGCCGGGACCACCAGCCATTTCAGCGCGATGAACTTCTCGACTCCACTGTGATAGACCCGGTTGACCCGCTCGAAGAGGCCCGGTTCCTTCTCGCCCTCGTCTTCCTCCCGCTTCTCGGGCTTGAGCAAATAGACGCTCATGATCGGCACAAAGGTGCTCGACAGCAGGTACGAGGAGACCATGGCGAAGCCGACGGCCAGCGTCAGCGGCATGAACAGCGAGCGGAGCGGGTCTTCCATGACGAACGCCGGGATGAAGACCGAGAGGATGCAGAGCAACGCCAGGAGCCTGGGGACCGCCGTGGCGTTGCTGGCCTTCAGCACCGCCGTCGCGATGTTGGGGTTGGACTGCATCTGAACGTGCGTGTTCTCGATTGTGACCGTCGCCTCGTCAACGAGGATGCCGATCGCCAGGGCCATTCCGCCCAGCGACATGATGTTGATCGTGTTGCCGGTCACCCAGAGCCCGAACAGCGAGCCGGTCAGGGCCAGCGGGATGTTGCAGACGACGACGAGCACGCTCCTCGGGTCGCGGAGGAAGAGCAGGATCATCAGGCCGGTCAGCCCGGCGCCGATGGCCCCCTCGGTCGCGACGCTCTCGACGGCGTGAACGACCGTCGGCGACTCGTCGAACTCGAAGGTGATCTTCACGTCCGGCGGAACTGCGGCGCGGAACATCCCCAGCGACTTGTGCACGTCGGCGACGACCGTCAACGTCGAACCCGGTATCCTTCTTGATGATCGGCAGGTGGATCGCCTTCTTGCCGTTGACCAGCGCGTACCCATAAGTAATGTCGGTATCGTCCTGGATCGTCGCCACGTCGCGGACATAGACGTTATCGCCTAGTCGGAGCGGGATGTCACCGAGCTTCTTGATGTCCACGACGGTGGCGTTGTTGTGCACGATCGGCATCGAGTCCTTGACGTAGATGTTCCCCGACGGGATCACCACGTTGCCCGTCTTCAGGGCGTCAACGACGTTCTGGGGATTCAGGTTGTATTCGAGCAGCTTGTTCGGGTCGACGTTGATGATGATCGACCGCATGTTCGGCCCGAACGGAGAGATCGCCACCGTGCCCGGTACGTTCTTCTGAACCAGGGGCCGGATGATGTTCTGGGCCAGGTCCCCCATCGCCCCGATCGACGTCTTATCCCCCTCGCTCGTGAAGACCAGATACCCGATGGGAACACTGCCAGCATCCATGCGCATGATCATGGGTGGCAGCGATCCCGGAGGCATCCAGGCCATCGCGCGATCGGACATCGCGACGACTTCGGCCACGGCCTCACCCATCTGGGTGTCGTGGAAGAACGAGAGCTCGACCAGGCCGACCTGCTGGATGTTCCGCGACTTGATGTCCTGGATGCCGTCGAACGTACTGGAAATCGAGCTCCAGTTCGTTGACGATGAACCCCTCGACCTGGTCGGGGCTCATCCCGATGAAGTCGAAGAACACGTAAATCTTCGGCGTGTTCAGAGACGGGAAGATGTCCACCCGCATTTTGCCGAGCGCCAGCCCCCCCAGGCTGATCAATGTCACGACGAGCATCAGCAGCGTGATGGGATGGTCCATCGCGAGGACCGTCGGATTCGCCGAAGACGCCTTCTTGGTTTCAGGTGCCACAGGTCGATCTCCCCATCACGATTCGCCCGGCCCACGCCCGCGACTTCAAATCCCCTCGGCTCCAGCCCGAATTACCAAAGCCCAATACCATTACCATCGAAGAACGATTAAGAAACTATATTTTAATTTATTAAAATATACAGTTATTCTGTTTAACTTGAGATCGATTGCGACCTTTTCAGGCTTTGTCTTGGCCCGATCGGGAATGTTATAGAAAATCTCGCGCCGAAACGATCGGCCAATCAGATTTTCTCCGGGCGCATGATGGTTTGCAGGGTGGTGCGTGCAAGAGACCGATCAGCGATCCCAACAGCCTCTTTCCAGGGGCCTGGGCATTGTGTACGAGCTCGAGGATTCCCGGTACAGCGGCAGGATCGCTTAAAGGGTGAACGACAAGGCAAATTCACGCCAACTCAAAATGTAATATCATAAGGTTATTAATATAAACATATATTCATACCTTTTTCGAATCCTCCGACCCATCGTAATCCTTACTCAAGCACCGTTAGCGACCCAACCAGGCGAAGTTCCGCCCCACGATCCATCGCCACCTCAAGACATTGAACTTCTTCCTCTCCTCCTCGTCCTCCTCCTTGGGACGGACGACCAGCTCCAAGATCCAGCCGCCGATCTCCTTGGCCCACTCGGCGATCCCGCCGTTGTAGATCCCGTCGGCCAGGATCTTCTTCAGCCGGGGGAACCGCCCCACCATCTTCTTCAGGACCAGCTTGGCCCCGTCCCGGTCCTGGATGCCCGCCAAGTGGACCACCGCCGAGACCACCATTCCCAGCGTGTCCACGACGATATGACGCTTCCGGCCGCTGACCTTCTTGTGCGCGTCCTTGCCACGCGGCCCGCCCGGCTCGGTGGTCTTGACGCTCTGGCTGTCAATGATGCCCATACTCGGGCTCTTCTTCCGCCCGTCCTCGTGGCGGACCTGGGTCCGCAGGGAGTCATTGACCTGCGACCAGACGCCGGCGTTGCGCCACTTGCGGAAGTAGTCGTAGCAGGTGCTCCAGGGGGGCAGGTCCTTGGGCATCTTCCGCCAGCCTTGGCATTGGGGAGAAGTGGCTTGAGCCGCTCCCACTGGGTGCGAGTCAGATCGGAGGGATAACGCTTGGGTTTGGCCTGCGAGCGTTGAGCCTTCCTGCGGAATTTTAGGGGAATTATGTTTATTTGTACACTATTTTACATGCCCAAAGGGCCCTCCAACTCAGTGCCGCAGACCTCAGCGACGACGGGCGGCTGTCGAAGCCCATGAAAAACTTCCCGGTTAGTTGCTCCCGCAGATCTGAAACCACGAAGGGGAGGAAAACTGGGTAAGTCGCAAGAATATGAACGATGGCCTCCACCCAGTCGTCCAGAACGTGTGAAGTGTTCGCTCTCCGGAGAGAAAAGAAAGCCTCAACATCGAGGCATAAGGACAAATCAAGACGCATAGCCTCTGCGCGCAATTCAGGCAAACCGGACCTCTCGCTGCTCTGATATTAAGCATACGCGAGAACCATCCGGGATTATTGCTTGTGCTCAAGTTCCGACTGGGTTAGGCTTAAGGGCCGGGGCCTGGGACTGGTGCGTGATTTGCTCACCTCTTCCGGCCATCTCATCAGATCAGGCGAGGGTATCGAGCCCGACGCCGCGAGGGGGCACGGGGTCCTCGATCCCGTTGACGGGGCCTTCATGTTGTCGATGCACTCTGCTTCGAGCGCGAGCCTTTTCGACGGCTATACCCTGACCGGCTACGACGAGATGTTCGCCGCTCCGGGAATCCCCCGCCCGCATTACGCGGCGCTGCACGACCGGCTTGGCCAGCTCGGGGCCGAGGAGTTGGAGCATCGCCACCGAGCGGCCGACCTGATGATGCGCCATCAGGGGATCACTTTCACCGTCTACGGCCGCGACCAGGGGGTCGAGCGGATCATCCCGTTCGACCCGATCCCCCGGCTGGTCTCGGCCGAGGAGTGGGACCGGCTCGAACGCGGGCTCAAGCAGCGCGTCCGGGCTCTGAACCTCTTCATCCACGACGTTTATCACGAGCGGCTGATCCTCCGCGACCGCGCGGTGCCGCCCGACCTGGTCCTGGGGGCCTCGGCCTATCGCCGCGAGTGCGTCGGCCTGCGCGTCCCCAAGGACATCTACATCCACATCTCGGGCATCGACCTGATCCGCGACGCCTCGGGCGAGTACCTCGTCCTGGAGGACAACGGTCGGACCCCTTCGGGCGTGAGCTACGTCCTGAAGAACCGGCAGGTGATGAAGCAGGCGTTCCCGGCACTCTTCGAGTCGTACAACGTCCGGGCGGTCGACGACTACGCCTCGAACCTCCTGTCGATGCTCCGGCACATCGCCCCCCCCGGCTCGGACGACCCGACGGTCGTCGTCCTCACGCCCGGCGTCTACAACTCCGCCTATTACGAGCACAGCTTCCTCGCCCGACAGATGGGCGTCGAGCTGGTCGAAGGGCGCGACCTCTTCTTCGACGCCGGCCAGATCTTCATGAGGACGACCCAGGGGCCCAAGCGGGTCGACGTGATCTATCGGCGGGTCGACGACGACTTCCTCGACCCCCTCACGTTCCGGAGGGACAGCCAGCTCGGCGTCGCCGGCCTGATCGCGTCGTATCGGTCGGGGCAGATCGGCCTGGCCAATGCGCTGGGAACGGGAGTGGCCGACGACAAGGGGATCTATCCGTTCGTCCCCGACATCATCCGATACTACCTCCGGGAGGAGCCGATCCTGGGGAACATCGAGACCTTCCGGGCCTCGATCCCGGCGCAGAAGCAGCACATCCTGGCCAACCTGGACAAGCTGGTGGTCAAGCTGGTCGACGGTTCGGGGGGCTACGGGATGCTGATCGGCCCGAGGTCGACGGCCGAGGAGCGCGACGAATTCGCCGCGCAGGATCGAGGCCAACCCCCGAGGGTACATCGCCCAGCCGACGATTTCCCTGAGCCAGCACCCGACTTACGTCGACGACCACCTCGAAGGCCGGCACATCGACCTCCGCCCGTTCATCCTCTATGGGGATGAGATCAAGGTGCTCGCCGGCGGCCTGACCCGCGTGGCGCTCCCTCGGGGAAGCCTGGTGGTCAACAGCTCGCAAGGAGGCGGTACGAAGGACACCTGGGTGCTCCGAGGAGCACCTCCTTCGCCCGGCTCGATCAAGCCCGAGCCTCCCGCATCGACGACCGAGGGGAGGCCCTGAAATGCTCAGCCGCGTGGCCGAAAACCTTTACTGGATCAGCCGATATGTCGAGCGGGCCGAGAACGTCGCGCGATTACTTGACGTCGGGTTCCACCTGGAACTCGACGCTTCAGGGCTCGCCGGGGACGTCGAGGGCCAGGGGCCGATCGAGAGCGTCCTGACGATCCTCGCCTGTCGGGATGCGTTCGTGAAGATCCACGGCGCGGATAAGATGAACCGCGAGTCGGTCCTCCGCTTCCTGACATTCGACCGCCAGAACCAGCCACTCGATTCAGACCATGCTCGCCAGGGCCCGCGAGAACGCCCGTGGCACGCAGGAGACACTCAGCGGCGAGGCCTGGAGCCAGGTCAACAAGCTCTATCTCTACCTGGGGAGCCCCAGAGCCCAGCGCCGGTTCGCCGCCAGCCCCTCGAGGTTCTTCGACGGAATCAAGCGGTCCTGCATCCTCTTCGACGGCCTGGTCGACGGCACGTTGCCCCGGACCGAGATGCTTCCACTTCCTCCAGCTCGGCCGTTACCTGGAGCGGGTCAACCAGATCAGCCGGATCTTGAACGTGAAGATCCACGGGCTCCGCGAGGACGGCCCGATCGCCGAGGGAACGATGCGGATCGTGCACTGGTCGAGCCTGCTGAGGAGCTGTTCGGCCTACGAGGCGTATCTCCGCGAGCACCACGACCAGATCGATCCCGAGGGGGTGGTCCGTTACCTCGTGCTCGACGCCGACTTCCCCAGAGCCATGCGGTTCTGCGTGGCCCGGTGCGTCGAGTCGCTCCGCGAGATCGCCGGCGGCGACGAGGACGAGTACCGCTCCGAGGCCGAACGCCAGCTCGGCCGGCTCGACAGCGAGCTGCGCTATATCGACGTCGGCGAGATCTTCGGCCGAGGCTTGAACTCCTTCCTGACCAGCATCCAGGACGCCTGCAACCGGGTCGGCGACGAGATCCGCCAGGCGTACTTCCTGACATAACCCGACCTGATTCGTGACATAAGGCGAGGCTGCCCATGCTCTTCCGGATCATTCACGAGACCAAGCTCTCGTACACGAGTCCCGTCTCCGAGACGGTCTTCGAGGTCCGCATGGCCCCGCCGACCGACGAGGACCAGACCAACCTGGGGTACCGACTCCGGACCACCCCCCAGGCCACAGTCACCTCGTTCCGCGATGGGATGGGTAACCGGGTCGACCTGTTCAATGTCTCCAAACCCTATCGGGAGCTGGTGATCCTGGCGACGAGCTACGTCCGGACCCATCGGCGGGTCGGCACGGCCCGGCTCGATGGCGTCAGCCGCCTCGGCGAGGGCCAGATCGGAATCGACGCCTTTGAATTGCTCCAGCCCAGCCCGCTGGTCGACAAGTCGGAGTTGCTCGACGAATTCGTGTCCGGACTTCCCCGCCCGGCGGAGGCGACCTCCCCGGTCGCCTTCATCGAGAGCCTGATGGCCGCCGTGGGCAACAGACTCGTGTTCGAGGCAAAGGTCACCAAGGCGAGGACGCCGGTGAGCGAGGCCCTGGAGCTGGGCCGGGGGGTCTGCCAGGACTACGCCCACCTGTTCATCGCCGCCTGCCGAGGGGTGGGTTTGCCGGCTCGGTACGTCAGCGGCTACATCAACCATCCGGGCGAGATCGCCACCCACGCCTGGTGCCAGGTCTGGGGGGGAGACCGGGTCGGCTGGATTGACGTCGACCCCACCACGAAGGAGTTCGTCGGCGACCACCACGTTGCGATCGCCTTCGGCCGCGATTACTCCGACGTCCCGCCCAACAAGGGTCTCTGGAAAGGCCGGGCCGAGGAGACGATCGCCGTCTCGGTCAAGGTCGAGCCAGTCGATCGCGTCCCGATGGAGTGGAACGAATGGTCCCTGCCCACCAACCGGCCGGGGATGTTCCAGTCGCAGAGGATGGGCGGCATGAGCCAGTCTCAGCGCTCGGGCCGCTCCCCCTATCCTAACCAGAGGAGCTACACCGCCGGCCTCCACCAGCAGCAGGGGGAGCAGCAGCAGCAGCAGTAACCCGGGGCGGATCGGCTTTTCCGGAAGGCCGAGTCGAGTGCGTCAGGTCTTCGAAGTCGAGTTATCCGGGACGCGGTCAAGGTCGGCCGTCGATCCGTCGGCTCACGGCTGACCTCGCACGGGCCGATATCAGAACCCTTTTGAGATCCGGGACGATGTCGTCCTCGTGATCTCGATTCGCCACCGCTCGGAGGATGCGATCGAACCGCGAGCGAAGCCGCCGCGTGTTCAGGCATCCTCGTCCCGGACGCCCATCCAACCCGGTCACCTCGTCGGTCTCCGTCCCGCCCGATCCGGTCCGGGATCAATGTTTGATCCCACTTTTCCTGGGTCCGGTTTTTATTTGTCTTCTCTCCCCACGTTTGATGTCATAGTGCGAGGGATGAAACGCGAGTTCTTGTTGCTCGCAAAGCCCCTCGATGACATCTTGGCTGGAGTTAGACATGCTGAATCAAATAACAAATTTGATTTCATGGGCGGTCGAACATTGGCGGGACCTGGTCTTCTGGCAGCTCATCGGATTCCTAGCCTCGCTCCTGGCCCTTTACCTGTGCTATCGCGAATTCATCTCGTACCTCGGCCGTTTTTTCCTCCATCGGCCTTTCCAGGCGGGCATCCTGGTCCTCTTTTACGCCCTGATCACCGGCCAGATCGGCCAGGGGCTGGGACTGCCGCTGCTCTTCTGGAGCGAGCAGCCAGTGGCCCGTTACTTCGTGGCCCTCTGCTCCACGCTCCTGCTGGCGGTGATCGGGCTCAACGGCTATTACCTGCTGCCCGAGAAGAATCGCCACGCCGCGATGAAGCATGTCTTCGACTTCCTCGGGGAGCGTTATCGCGAAGAGGACGCTCCCCCCAGACGGAGTTTCTTCGTCCGGGCTACCCGTTGGATCTCCGGGATGTTCTTCTTCGATTTCCGCCTGCTCGACCCGAGGTCCGAGCCCGGTCTCAACAATGCTTACGAGTTGAGCCGGTTCCTGCGGGTGGTCCGCCTGCCGTTCCTGACTCTCCTGACGTTGCCGGCCCTCTTTCCGCTGGTGTTCGTGAACCTGCCGAGATTCGCGCCGGTGGTCCACGATGTCCAGAAACGTACATACTGCGTGGACTTCCGGTTTCTCGGGTTCGACGTCCCCGTGAGTCGGTTCGGGGTCGATGTCGGGCTAATGGGAAGAGCTTACTTCTACGCGCTGGCGATCTGGCTGCTGGGGATCTGGACGGCCGTTATCCTCGTGAAGCTGACCGTGAAGTTCAGCCCGTGGCTCGGCCATCGGGTGGCCCCGCTCGAAGGGCCGGTCGAACCGGGCTTGGTCCTACCTGGCGGGCGGGGTTGCGACAATCGAGACGCTCGTGACTGGCCAGGAGCCGGTGGGAGAGGACGAGGACCCGTTCGAGGAGAGGAGATATCAGCGCAGGATCTCGGTCGCGACGTACCTGATGGCCTCGCTCGTGGTCTTCGGCGTGATGGCGAGCCCCCCCGTGTGCCACGGGTTCGACCTCCCGCTCGGGCGCTGGATCGGCTTTTTCCCGAATATCCACTACCAGGGCATCGCTCCGGCCGTGGCGATCATCGCGGCGCTGGCGATGCTGGCGATGGCCTCCGCGTTCCTGCGAATCTTTCTGCCCCTCTGGGGGCGGGTGGCCGCCTTCGTGCTCCTCGTCTTGTTGGTCACGGTGAACAACAATGATCCCTTCTGCTTCCGCTTCGAGAACATGGCCTACGGCAAGCCCCGTGACCTGCCGAAAGAAGTCGAGACGCTCTACCCGACGGACATCGGGGCTCGGAATCCGGACGCGCCCGACCTTCCCGCCTCGACCATGGCGGATGAGTGCGAGCCTCTGCTCAAGAATGACGTCACGCTGAAGGCATGGAGAAACCACTGTCAGACGGCCCCCGGTTCGGGGTCCGACCCGTCCAATCCCCGATTGGTCATCGTCTGCACGAGTGGCGGGGCGATCCGCGCCGGTTACTGGACGGCCACCGTCCTTGACCGCCTCGGGGGAAAGATCCCCAATTTCCACCGCCATGTCCGGATCATCACGGGAGCGTCGGGTGGTATCGTCGGCGCATCCTATTATGTGACCTGGCTTCGCGACCGGCTCGCCCCTCAGGACGCGGTCCCGGAAGCCGGCCCCTTGCCGAAGTTCGGATGGATCCGCCTGATCCCGATCGAGAGCCTCAGGGCGGTCGCCCGCTCCCTCGCCCTCCGCGAGAGCCTGCTGGCCGGTTCCCGTCTGGTGGTCAATCTGTTCGGAGCCTATCCGGATCGAGGCGTCAACCTCGAAAAGGACTGGGTCGCCCTTCGCTATCCCTTGTCGAAGCTCAGGCCATTTGAAGAAAAGGGGGAGCTGCCCTCGCTCATCATCTCTCCGATGACCGTCGAGGACGGCCGCCGGCTCCTGATCAGCAACCTCGACCTGAGTGTCCTGGACGAACCCAAGGGCCCTCCCCCGCGCCCTTCGCCGACGAATCTCCTGGCCCTGACCCGAGGAAGCATGCTCGCACCCGATCGAGGCCCCGAGAAACTGAGCCCGATGTCCTTGACCGGCATCGAGTACTTCAAGGTCTTTTGCCCGCGGGGGCCGAACGACCTGATGCTCTCGACGGCGGCGCGGATCAGCGCCACCTTCCCCTACGTCTCTCCCGCAGTGAACCTGCCCACCAATCCCCCGTTGCGGGTCGTCGACGCCGGTTATTACGACAACTACGGCGTCGACGTCGCCGCCGCCTGGATCTTCGCCAACCGGATCTGGATCGAGAAGAACACCTCGGGCGTGTTGATCGTTCAGATTCGCGACGCCCTGAGCGTCGCTGATCGATTCGGCTACTCGCCCGAGGACGAGGGTTGGTATGCCTCGATCTTCCGAGGGTTGCAATTCTTCTCCAGCCCCATCGACGCTGTTTCCCGGGCCCGTTACTCCTCCTCCGCGTTCCGCAACGATGCGCTGGTCGCGGGGCTGAGCGATTACTTCTCGGAGAAGACAGGCAAGCGTGAATTCCTGACAACCGCCGTCTTCGAGCTCGCCTCCCGAACCGTCCAGCCGATCCGAGGCCCGGTCTGGGAGTGGCCGGGCGACGGTCTCGACCAGAAGATCGCTTACGCCGACTCCTCGCAGAGTACCGAGGTCGCGATGAGCTGGTATCTCACCGTGGCCGAGCGGCAGGCGATCGACATGGCGATCCCCACGGAGAGGCGGCCCGAAGGGTTCGGCAACCCGGTCGACTGCCTCTGTGGGGAGGGCACCCGGAGCGAGGCGCTCGCGAAGGTGATCGGGATCAAAGACGCCCCTGCCGGCGCATTCGAGGTCCAGGCGATCAACCCCATCGCCAACGATGAATTCGATGGAAAGGAGCTGATGGCTCGGGTCAACCGGCTCAAGACGCTGCGACGCGACCTCGCGGAGCGGATGAAGACCAATCCGAGGATTCCCAAGCAGGCGCTTTACGTGCTGGACAAGGAACTCGCCCGCGCCGAGAACTTCGAGCGTCTCCAGCGACTCGATCGGTGGTGGAAACAATAGGAACCTGTCCGGGAGAATCGGTGACGCCCGACACACCTCGACCCTCCGCCGCCCCCTTCCCCACGACCCGCTGGGGCCGGGTTGTCGACGCCGTCGAGGGGGGCTCGACGGCGTCGCGCCAGGCGCTGGCCGACCTCTGTCAGGCCTACTGGTATCCGATCTATGCCTTCATCCGGCGGCGAGGGCACGGCGCTGACGAGACTCTCGACCTGACCCAGGACTTCTTCGTTCGCGTACTGGAGAGGGACATCCTGGCGTCGGCCGACCCCGAGAAGGGCCGCTTCCGTGCCTTCCTCCGGGCTGATTGCGGCTTCTTCCTGGCCGATCAACGCGACCGCGACCGGGCCGTCAAGCGGGGCGGAGGAGTCATTCCGCTCTCGATCGTCGCCCGCGACGCCGAGGGACGCTACCTCGTCGAGCCGGCCGAAACCGAGACCCCCGAACGCCTCTTCGACCGAGCCTGGGCATCGCCCTGATCGCCCGGGCGATCGGGGAAGTCGCCCGCGAGTACCGCGACCCGGCCCGATCGGCTTTGTTCGAGCGGCTCAAGGTCGTCCTGACCGACGGCCCGCGTGCCGTGCCCCATGGCCCGATCGCCGAGGCGCAAGGGATGACCGTGGCCGCCGTCGAGTCGGCCGCTCGGAGGCTCCGCAAGCGGTTCGCCGCCGTCGTCCGCTCCGAGATCGCCGGGACGCTCGACAATCCCTCGCCCGTCGAGGTCGAGGACGAGATCCGCGCCCTGTTCGACGCCCTGGGGCGGTGATATTTTCGAAATATCCGAATTTCGGCGACGGAATTCGCCGCCGATCCCTTATCAAAAGGAGTGGGACTCGGACCCTCGACTTCGACCCATCGCGGAGTCTTCGCCGATGACCGGACCAGATCGCTGCCCCAACTGCGGCTCGGAACGACCCGATGGCCTCTGCCCGAAGTGTATGCTCCTGGGCGTCCTGAACGCCGACGACTCCGCCCTGGAGACCACGCCGCCGCCCGGCGTGCTCGACACTCTGGGCCTGACCTGCGGCCCGATGCCCAGAGTCCTGCTCCGCGACACCGAACCATACAGCGGCCCCGGCCCGGTCGTCCGGCCCTCCTCCGACCAGATGCCCGACCCCTCCGAGCGAGCCGGCCGGATCCAACTCCTCGGCGAGATCGCCCGAGGGGGCATGGGCGCCGTCCTCAAGGGCCGCGACAACGACCTGGGCCGCGACCTGGCCGTCAAGGTCCTCCTGGAACGCCACGGTGACAAGCCCGACCTGGTCCGCCGGTTCGTCGAAGAGGCTCAGATCGCCGGCCAGTTGCAGCATCCCGGCGTGGTCCCGATCTACGAGCTGGGCACCTTCGCCGACCACCGGCCCTATTTCGCCATGAAGCTGGTCAAGGGGCGGACCCTGGCCGAGGTGCTCGCCGAGCGATTCGACCTGGCTCGTCGACCGTCCCCGGCTGCTGGACATCTTCCGCGACGTCGCCCAGACGATGGCCTACGCCCACGCCCGGGGCGTCATCCACCGCGACCTGAAGCCCTCGAACGTGATGGTCGGCTCGTTCGGCGAGGTCCAGGTGATGGACTGGGGCCTGGCCAAGGTCCTGCCCCAAGGCGGTGCGGCCGAGGACGAGCGGGCCGGCAAGCTGGAGGAGTACGAGACCGTCATCGCGATCGGCGAGGAACGGCCCCGACGGAGACCTGTCGCGCACCGGTTCGGTGATGGGGACGCCCTCGTACATGGCCCCAGAGCAGGCCCGGGGCGAGGCGGCTCGACGAGCGGTCCGATGTCTTCGCCCTCGGCTCGATCCTCTGCGAAGTCCTCACCGGCCGGCCCGCCTTCTCCGGCCGGACTCCCGGCGAAATCCAGCGCAAGGCCGCCCGGGCCGACACGACCGACGCCCTGGCCCGGCTCAACGCCTGTGGCGCCGATGCCGAGCTGCTAGCTCTGGCGCTGGACTGCCTGGCCGGCGAGCCCGAAGACCGCCCTCGCAACGCCGGGACGGTGGTCGACCGGATCATGGCCTATCTCGCCTCAATCGAGCAGCGGCTGCACGCGACCGAACTCGCTCGCGCCGCCTCCTCGGCCCGGGCTGAGGAGGCCGTCCGCACCGCCGAGGTTGCCGAGGCCAGGGCCAGGGCCGAGCGTCGGGCGCGTCGCCTCCAGCTGGGACTCGCCGCTGTGGTGCTCGCCGTGACGACCCTGGGTGGCCTGGGAACGACCGCGTGGCTCCAGCAGCGGTCCGACCGGCTCGCCCGGGTTGACCTGGCCTTGAAGGAGGCGGACCTCCTGACCGAGCAGGCAGCGGACGACGCCACCGGCGACCCCGGGAAGTGGCACGAGGCCCGGGTGGCGCTGAGGCGGTCGGCCGACCTTCTGGCCGAGATCAAGGACGCGGCGCGACGGCCCGACTGGCGGCGCTTGGCCGCCGGATCGACGCGGGGGAGGAGCAGGCCCGCTCCGACCGGCGACTCATCGACCGGCTGGAGGCCGTGCGATACCACCGCGAGCCCGCCTTCGGCCAGGCCGGGGTGGCGGGCGAACGCGCGGGCGAGCAGGCCGAGGCCGACTACGCGGCCCTCTTCCGAGAGGCCGGACTCGATCACGATCGGCTCGACGCGGCCGAGTGGGGCCGGCGCCTCGCCGGTCGTCCCAGGAACCTGGTCGCCGCGATCGTCGCCGCCCTGGACGACTGGGCGACGGTCCGGCGCAAGGCCGCCGCCGGTCCGGCGAGCCCCGGCACGATACGCCTCCTCGACGCGGTCCGGGCCATCGACCCCGACCCCTGGCGCAACGACCTTCGCATGGCGATGGCCGCCGACGACCGGAAGGGCCTCGTCCGGCTGGCGAACGACCCGAAGCTCACCGAACAGTCGCCGGCCAGCCTGGTCCTCCTCACCCTGGAGCTGGAGGCGATCGATCAGGAAGAACTCGCGGTCGAGGCGCTGCGGCGGGCCCAGAGGCGATTCCCGGACAACTTTCCGATCAGCCAGTCGTTGAGCTGGGCGCTGGTCGCGCCAAACATAAAGACAGGTAAGAATAAACATGATGATGGCCTGCGTTTCGCCACGGCGGCAGTGGCCCTCAATCCTCGCGCCGGGATGACCCGTGCCACACTCGCCATGGCACTCGCCGACACGGGCCAGTTCGAGGCGGCGGAATTGGAATTCCGGGAGGCTATCCGGCTCCAGCCCGATTATCCCAATATCCACACACACTACGCGCTTATGCTCAGAAAGGTGTCACGGATCGAGGAGGCCGTCACCGAGTTGCGCGAAGCCCTCCGGCTCAAGCCCGAATGGACGACCGCGCGGATGTTCCTGGAGTCGTGCCTCCGGGCCCTTGGCCGGACCGACGAGGCCATCGGTGAATTGCGCGAGGCAGTCCGGAACAAACCCGAAGACGCCGTGCCCCACTTCAGGCTGGGCAACACCCTGCGTGCCCAAGGGAAGCCCGAAGAGGCCGTCGCCGAATACCGCGAGGCGGTCCGACTCGACGGCGAGAGATTGGGTAGCGCCATCTGGTCGCTGGGCGACCTCCTCCTCGACCTCGAACGGCCCGATGAGGCCATCGCCGTCTACCGCCGAGCCCGCGAGATCGGTCGTGCAAATCCCGGCGACATCGCCAAGGCCGACGCGAAGATCGCCGCGGCCGAGCGTCGCAAGACCGGAAAGGACAAACCGAAGAATCTAATCGCCGAACTCCGCGAGGCGATCCGGCTCAGGCCCGACGATGCCGTGGCCCACAACAACCTCGGCTGGAACCTGGCGAGTCAGGGCAAGACAGATGAAGCCATCGCCGAATACCGCAAGGCAATCCGGCTCAGGCCCGACTACGCCGTGGCCCACAATAATCTCGGAGGCACCCTGAAGGATCTGGGCAAGACGGATGAGGCGATCGCCGAATACCGCGAGGCGACCCGGATCAAGCCCGACTACGCCTCTGCCCACTATTTCCTGGGCGTCTTACTCGCCCGGCTGGGGCGTCGAGAAGAGGGTGTCGCGGCATTTCGCGAGGCGGTCCGACTCGACGGCGAGAGGTTGGGTACGCGCCATCTGGACGCTGGGCGACCTCCTCCTCGACCTCGAACGGCCCGATGAGGCCATCGCCGTCTACCGCCGAGCCCGCGAGCCTCGGCCGGGCCAACCCCGCCGACGTCGCCAGGGCCGAAGCGAAGATCGCCGCGTCCGAGCGTCGCAAGGCCCTACTGGGACGGCTCGACGCCGTCCTGAAGGGGGAGGGCCGAGCCCGTGACTCCGCCGAAGCCCTGGCCTTCGCCGCCCTCTCCGCCGTCCGGGGCCAGCATGCCAACGCGGTCCGGTTCTACGCCGAGGCGTTCGCCGCCGATCCAACCCTCGCCGATAATCCCAAAGCGGTCCATCGATACAAAGCCGCCTGCTCCGCCGCCCGGGCCGGATGCGGGATGGACCGGGATGCCCCAGCCTCGGACGAAGCCACCCGGGCCACGCTCCGAGGCCAGTCCCTCAAATGGCTCACGGCCGACCTCGCCCTTCTCGGCGCCAGCTCAACCAGGGCCCGAGATGACGCCCGCAAGACGCTGGCAAACTGGAAGTCCGACCCCGACCTGGCCGGTGTCCGCGAGGCCGACGCCCTGGCCAGGCTCCCCGAGGCCGAGCGGAAGGACTGGCAAGCCTTCTGGTCCGAGGTTGACACCCTCCTGGCCATAGCGAAACCTTGAGGCCGGTTGAGAATCTGGCAAGAAGTGTGTTCGAAAGGCCGCGCCGGGGCGATCTTCAAGGGATGGAGGCCGTCCCGGAAGGTCGCCCCTGGACGATTGGCTTTGAATGGGAAATATCGGAGAGCGCGTCGAATCCGCGCGGTTGGCTTCGTGTTGGAAAGCTCGATCTGTGAAACGGGTTTGTTTTTCTCTTCGAGCCGACCCGGACGAGCATGGACACAGAAACCAAACTCTGTAACGACTTACGTCAAAGGGCTTTGTTTTTTCGGGCCGATCCCAGGGCGAGCCGACTCGGCTCAGGGGCGTTTGAGGATCACGGCGGTCAGGTCGTCGGGCTGGGGGGTGCCGTCGGTGAAGGCGAGCAGCTCCTCGTGGATCGCGGTGATCAGGCGGGCGGCGGGGAGGTCGCGGTTCCGGGCGACCGAGGCTCCCAGGCGGTCGGCGCCGAACTGCTCGCCCGAGGGGTTGGCCCACTCGCTGAAGCCGTCGGTGAAGATGGCGAGGATGTCGCCGGGTTGGAGGGGGACATCGGTCTGAACCTTGGGCATGTCGGGGGCGACGCCCAGCGGCGGGCCGTGCGGGGGAAGTTCCTCGACCAGGCCGGAGGACCCGCGATAGACCAGGTTCGGGCCGTGCCCGGCCGAGTTGTACCGGAGGAGTCCGTCGGCCGGGTTGACCAGGCCGAAGAAGAGGGTGATAAACCGGTCTTCGGGCAGGTCCTCCGTGAGCAGGACGTTGACCAGCTCGACCAGGCGAGCGGGGTCGCGGGCCTGGGTCAGCGTCGCGCGGATGAAGGCCCGGCACTCGGCGACCAGCAGGGCCGGGCCGATCCCGTGGCCGGCGACGTCGGCGACGGTCAGCGCGAGCAGGCCGTCGTCGAGGGCCTGGAGGTCGAAGAAGTCGCCGCCGGTCTCGTCGGCCGGCAGGTTCCAGCCGGCGACGTCGACGCCGGGGACCTTCGGCGGCCGGCGGGGCATCAAGCCTTGCTGGATCTTCCGGGCCACTTCCAGGTCGCGCTCGAACCGCTTCCGCTCCTCGGACTGGTCGAGCAGGAGCTGGCGCTGGATCGCCACGCCGACCTGCACCGAGAGGGCGGCGGCCAGAGCCTCGTCGCGGGCGGTGAACGGGCCGCCCCGCTTGTTGAGAGCGGTCAGGACGCCGATCGGCCGGTCGGCCCAGTCGCGCACGGGGACCGTGAGCAGGCTCCGGGTCCGGTAACCGGTCCGGCGGTCGACCTCGGGGTTGAAGCGGGGGTCGAGCTGGGCGTCCTCGATCCGGATCGCGGTCCCTTCGCGGAGGACCGTCCCGGCGATCCCGCGATCGGCCGGGAACCGGAGCCCCGGCTCGCCCGTCACGGCCCTCCCGGCCAGCTCGTTGGTCCGCTCATCGAACACGAAGACCCCCGCGCGGTCGCAGTCGAGCACCCGGAGGACCGACGCCTCGACCTGCTCCAGGAGCGGCTGAAGCTCGGGGGAGGCGGCCAGGCTCCGCGCGACTTCGAGCACCTCCATCAGGTCGCTCGCGCTCGGCCCGGTCGAGTCGGGCTCGCCGGGTGGGGTCGCCTGGCCGTTCATCGCGTGATTCCTCGGGTTGTCTTGGCTCGATCGACAAGTGTGCCACGGTCCCCTCGACGTTTCAACGGGATGGTTGACGAACGCCACCGGAGTGGAGAGAATATCCCGTCCGGATCGAAGGGCATCGAAGGAGGAGCGCCGTGGCCGTCGCCAAGATCCCACCGGGGCCGAGAGGCCAGTTCTTCCTGGGGCACACCCTCCTTTACATGAGCGACTCGCTCGGGTTCCTGTCCCGCTGCGCCCGAGAGCACGGCGACGTGGTCAAACTTCGGCTCGGCACCTCGACTTACTATCTGTTGAACCACCCCTCGATGGTCGAGGAGGCCCTGCGGTCGCACGCATCGGAGGTCATCAAGGACAAGATGACGAGGATGATCATCCCGATCCTCGGCCAGGGCCTGGTGACAAGCGAGGGTGCGTTCTGGAGGCGGCAGCGGAAGCTGGCGATGCCGGCGTTCCAGCGCGGGGCGATCGAGCGGTATGGGGCGGTGATGGTCGAGCACGCGCTGCGACTCCGCGACCGATGGACCGTCGGACAGCCTCGCGACGTTCACGAGGACATGATGGACCTGACGCTCGGGATTGTCGCCAAGACGCTCTTCGACGCCGAGGTCGGGGCCGAGTCTCAGGACGTCGGCCATTGCATCGAAATCATGATGGATTATTACCTGAACCCCTTCAAGTTCTTTAAGATCCGCGAGTGGCTGCCGACCCGCGAGAACCGCGAGTTCCGCGCGGCCGTCGCCCGGCTCGACGAGATCCTCTACGGGATCATCCGCCGGAGGAGGGCCAGCGGCGACGACCCTGGCGACCTGCTCGCGCACCTCCTGGCCGCTCAGGATGACGAAGGGGCCGGGATGACCGACAAGCAGCTCCGCGACGAGTGCGTCACCCTGTTCCTTGCCGGGCATGAGACCACGGCGCTGACCTTGACCTTCACCTTCCACCTCCTGGCCGGCCATCCCGAGTCCGAGGCGAAGCTGGCGAGCGAGCTCGACGCGGTGCTCGGCGGCCGTAACCCCACGGCGGCCGATGTCCCCCGGCTCCGCTACGCGGACTGGATCATCAAGGAGTCGATGAGGCTCTATCCACCCGCCTGGGCGATCGGCCGGGAGGCGACCGAGGACTTCGAGATCGGCGGCTATCCGATCCGGAAAGGGACGCAACTGCTGATCTCGCAATGGGTCCTGCACCGGGACCCCCGCTGGTTCGATGATCCCGAGACGTTCCGCCCCGAACGCTGGGACAACGACCTCGCCCGGAAGCTGCCCAAAGGCGTCTATATCCCGTTCGGCGACGGCCCCCGCGTTTGCATCGGCAACCACTTCGCCATGATGGAGGCCATCCTCCTGCTGGCGACCCTCGCCCAGCGACACCGGCTGGAAACCGCCCCGGGCGAGACAATGACGTTGACCCCCTCGATCACCCTCCGACCCCGGTCGGGCACCCGCATGGTCGTCCGCGCCCGCGAGGAGGCGGTCCCGACGGTCGGCTGAGTCGGCGGAAATCCTTGATTGAGAGAACGTTCCCGACGGACCGACCTCGACTTCACCTCGCCTTACTCGCTTGATCGACCTTCTTACGTTCGCATTCCATTTGATGAAAAGTCGCGACTTCGGGGTCGGATCGCGTCCCCAAAACCGGCGTAATCGTCGATGCTCTCAAGTTGGGCAAGTTGGCCGGACGATCCAACATGGGGGCAGTAACGGCTCGACGGAGTTCACGCTCCTCGGCTTTTCTTCGTGACAGGAGGTCACCATGCAGCGATGTTGCTCGTCATGGCTTGCGATGGCGTGTCTCGCCGCGTGGACAGTAGGACAACCGACGACGGCAGCCGAGGTCCCCCCGACGCTCGCCCACGCACCGGTTCCCGAAACACGACCGAGGCAGGACGGGCTTCCGGCGGCTCCCCGATGCGGGTAATCGGCCGGCGGCGCGGCCCGGTTCGGTCGCGACCCCGATCGCGATCCCCTCGCCCCCTTCGATCCTTCCGGAACAATACCGGCCGATCGACCTCAACACGGCGCTCCGGCTGGCCGGGGTGGAGAACCCCGAGCTGAACCTGGCCCGTCAGCGGGTCGTCGAGGCGGCGGCTCTGCGGATGCTGGCGGCGTCACAAATCTTGCCAACGCTCAACTACGGCACAAATTACGACTCTCATACGGGTGCCTTGCAGCAGTCCAACGGCAACATCCTCTCGGTCCAGCGGAGCGCCGTCTTCGTCGGAGCGGGTGCGAACGCCGTCGCGGCGGGCACGGTCAACATCCCCGGCGTGTTCCTCGGTGGGAACATCGGTCAGGGGATCTTCGCCTACCTGGCCTCGAAACAGGTGGTGGCCCAGCGCGAGTTCGCCACGCTGGCGATCCGGAACCAGGTGTTCCTCCAGGTGGCCGTGGCGTATTCCGAGCTGATCCGGGCCGAGGGCATCCGGGCGGTCTCGATGCAGGCCCGCGACGAGGCCCGCGAGGTCGCCCGCCTGACGGCCGACTACGCGGCGACCGGCCAGGGCCGCCAGGCCGACGCCGATCGGGCGGCGTCCGAGCTGGCCCGTCGCGAGGGCCAGGTTCTTGCTTCGGAGGGGTTCATCCTGGCGGCCTCGGCCGAACTCTGCCGGGTCCTGAACCTGGACCCTTCGATCCGGCTCCATCCGACCGACAATTACATCGTGCCCATGCCGATCGTCCCCGACCCCCAGCCGCTCTCCGAGCTGGTCGCCCTGGGCCTGCTCCGCCGGCCCGAGCTGGCCGAACGCCGGGCGGCGATCCGCGAGGCGTTCCTCCAGCTGGAGAGCGCCAAGGTCCTGCCGTTCTCGCCCACCGCCCTGATCGGCTATAGCGCGGGCGGTTTCGGCGGCGGGAGTAACCTGGTCAGGCCGGTCTTCGGCAGCATGGCCGGCCGGAGTGACCTGGACGTCATCTCGTACTGGACGCTCCAGAACCTGGGCGTCGGCAACCTCGCCCTGATCAAGGCGGCCCGGGCCAGGCTCGGTGTGAACGAGTACCAGCAAATCGCGGTGCTCAACCGGGTTCGGGCCGAGGTCGCCGTCGCTTACGCCCGGACCCATGCCCGGTTCGCCCAGATCGGCACGACCGAGGCGGCCGTCCGGGCCAGCCAGCGCGGCTTCCGCGAGGACTACGACCTGACCGTCCAGCAGACCGGCCGGAAAGTCCTGCCGATCGAGTTGCTCAATAACTTCCGGCTGCTCAACGACTCCCGCCGCGAGTATCTCGACGCGATCGTGGATTATAACCGGGCCCAGTTCGAGCTTTACGTCGCGCTGGGACAGCCGCCGGCCGATGCCCTCGCCCGCCCGGTCCCGACCGAAGGATTGGCCCCCTCGGGCCTGCCGGGGACACGCGAGGTCATGACGCCTCCCGGGATTGACCCGTCCCCGGGCGGGAGCCTTCCCTCGGCCCCGCCGACCCCTCCTGGCGCCAATCGGGTCGCCGGATCGGTCCTTCGTTGAACCAGGAACCACGGAGAGAGGACCCGGCGATGACTTTGAAATCGCGCGCCGGTCGCCACCGACCGGCCGTCTCGATAGCTCTGACCCTGGCGACGTTGTCCGGCTGCATGACCCAATCGGCCGCCGTCCGCCCCCCCGCCGCGACCCGCCCGAACGCTCCCGACCTGATGAACGTCTCGGCGATCGCCCCGGCGATCAACGCCGAGCTGATCGGGCAGGCCGGGACGACCCGTCGGGCCTCAATCCTGGCCAGTCCGTCCGCCGTCCGGACTGCGGACCTGAAGCCCGCCCCGCCGACCGTCGCGGCCACGGCCCTCGCCGCCGAGCTGGCTCGGGACGCTCGGGCCGACAAGGCGGTCTCCCCCGCGGCGATCGAGCCCTCGCCCACCGTGCCGGACTCGGCTCCTGACACGGTCGAGGCTCCGTCCCCCGTCATGCCCCCGGTCCCGACCGCCCCGGCGGCGGTAGCAGTGGCGGTGGCGACTCCGCCGCCCGCCCCTCCCGACTCGCCCCGACCAGCCTCGCCTATCGTGAATCCCGAAGCCGGGTTGATGGGGCCGGTCCCCCCCATTTCACCTCTGGCCGCGACAACTCCGCCGACGATCCCGCAGTCGGCCGCGCCGTATCCGATCGACCTCTCGGCCGCCCTCCGGCTGGCCGACCGGCAGAACCCGGTCATCAACGAGGCCCGGACCCTGATCCTCGGGGCCCTGGCCGAGCGCCAGGCGGCGCGGGTCCTGCTCCTGCCTTACCTCAACGCCGGTGCCAGCTACCACGACCACACCGGCCCCTTGCAGCGGTCCAACGGGACGATCCTCAAGCTGCACGAGCAGTCGTTCTACTTCGGCGGCGGTGCCCGGGTCATCACGGCCGAGACCATCGGCGTCCCCGCGGTGAACATCTTCAGCCCGCTGACCGACGCGATTTTCGAGCCTCTGGCGGCCCAGCAGCGGGTGGTCGGGGCGCAGTTTCAACGCCTCGGACACCGCCAACAAGACCTTGCTCGAGGTCGCCTCGCTCTACATGGACCTGATTGGCGCCCAGGCGATCCTGGACGCCCGGAGGGTCACCGCGGCGGAGGCCGACCGGATCGCCGCCTCGGTGGCCGCCTACGCGGCGACCGGACAGGGGCGGAAGGCCGACGCCAATCGGGCCGAGGCCGACCGGAGGCGGTTCCAGGCCGACATCCAGAAGGCCGAGGAGCGGGTCGCCGTGGCCTCGGCGCTGCTCGCTGAGCGGCTGAATCTCGACCCTTCGGCCCAGCTCCAACCCGTCGCCGGCCCGCTGGAGGCGCTCGAGCTGGTCAATCCCGAGGCGCCGGCCGACGAGCTGATCCGCGCGGCCCTGGCCCGGCGTCCCGATCTGGCCGCCCGCGAAGCCCTGGTCGCCCAGGCCGCGTATCGGGTCCATCAGGAGAAGGCGCGACCGCTCCTGCCGACGATCTGGCTGGGCTTCAGCGCCGGTGCCTTCGGGGGCGGCAGCAATGTCGTCCCTGGGAGCCTGCTCGGCTCGTTCGCGGGCCGGACCGACTTCGACGTCCGGGCCTACTGGACCCTCCTGAACCTGGGCGCGGGCAATGTCTCGCTCATCAAGCAACGGAGGGCCCAGGAAGGACAGGCGATCGCCGATCGGTCGGTCGTCATCAACCAGATTCGTCGCGAGGTCTCCTCCGCGCGGGCCGAGTCGCTGGCGCTCCGGTCGCAGGTGACCAACGCCAAGTTCGGCCTCATGACCGCCGAGGACGGCTACAAGCAGGACCAGGCCCGGCTCCGCGAATCGCTCTCGTTGCCGATCGAGGCCCTGGACAGCCTCCGCTTGCTGGGCGAAGCCCGAATCTCCCTGATCGAGGCCGTCACGCGGGCCAACCGGACCCAGTTCGCCCTGTTCGTCTCCCTGGGCGCCCCGCCGCCGCTCGACTCGCCCCCGGTCGGCTCCACGTTCCCCGCACTTCCGCCGCTCCCCGCGGCGGCGAACAGCGGCTCCTGAGATTCAGATCCGGACGGGCATGAAGAGACCGCTCGGGCCGCCGGAAACGGGCGGCCCGAGCGGTCTTCGCACGCGCCTCGGGTCATTTTGAGATCGTGCCTGGACCGCGCAAAGAAATCTCCCGTGGCGGCGCCCCTCCGGGTCGCTCTGGAGGGCACCGCCACGGGAGGTTCGGGCTTCAGCGAATCCGGAGGATCGGGAAGGAGCGGATCAACTGCTGGCCGAAGGGGGTCCGGATCAGGAACCCCGGCGCCGTGAGCGAGCCGCTGTGGCTCAGCGGCGGCAAGGTGATCGTGTAGTAGAAATAGCCCTGGGCGTTGGTCGCGAGCGCCCCGCCCCGGAACTTGAAGTTGCCGGTCGATTGCGAGTGGGTCGCGTTGGTCGGGCCGTCGATGAAAACGATCGAGTTCGGCGTTGTCTTGCCGATGACGGTCACGACCGCAGCACGGGTCACGCCGCCGTTGTCCGCCGGGTGGGGCGTCGGCACCTGTTCGCCAGGCGCGAGCTTCAACGTGAGTTTCAGAGGGATTCGCGGGGTGATCGAGGCCAGGCCCTTGAGGATCGGCGTCGCGTCGTTCTGGCCGATGAAGCCGGTGCCGTTGAAGTCGTACTGGGGTGTGAAGTCGGGAGCCCCCACGAACGACTGGTAGACAGCGGCATAAGTCTGCAAGTCGGTCGGCGTGAACGGCCGGTTGGGGTTCGCGCTGGGATATTGGCCGGGCGTCAGATGGGTCGGAATGCCCGCCGAGGGATTGGTGGTCATCACCGGGGCGGTTGCCGTCGTCGAGACCGGGACGGTGGCGGACATCACGACCCGGGCGTCGAGTTGCTCGACGCCCGGCCGGAGTCGTGAAGGAGACCGAGGCATGGCCAAACTCCCTTGATCCATCAAGTCAGCCTGGGCGGCCCGTCCAGGGACGCCCCCTTATTCATTCTTTATCGGCCAATCGGTCCCCGATCGGGGACATCGTTCTGCTCGAAGCGATCTCTTCTCGTGAACTTGATCGGGGACAGCATCGCTCATGGAACGATGATCGATCCGCAGTCGAGGGATCGGGACCATCCTCAGTCGGTTACCGGGAGATCGGAAATCCGGGAAACGCAAGGCTCACCAACCGAGCGCCACCTCCAACCGAGGCCCGCCCTGCTTCCAGATGCTCATCGGGTCGATCAGGACGATCCGGACCACTTGCCCCGGCCCTCGGCTCAGGTTGAGCGGACGCTCGCCCCGCAGGCGGATCAGGTCAACGAGCCGGACCCTGGCCCGAGGCTCGGACGGGTCGTCGACAAACAGGAGCAAGGTCAAGCCGGGATCGAGCGTCCGGAGGTCGGGGGCACCGTCGGGAAAGCGGACAACGAGTCGGTTAAGGGTCGCCTGGTCGGGCAGGATCGCCGTGTCCTGGGCCTTCGCGGTGTCGAAAAGCACCGCTTCGCCGTTGACCGTTGAGGGCGTCCCCTGGAAGACAACCGTCGATGTAGGACGGGTCGCCGCTGCCTGCCGCCTCGAAGCGGTCTGGCCCAGAGCGGAGAGTGCTCTCGGCATGGCGCCATGAAGCATCTCCCCACGCTTCGAGGCGGCGGGAGGAGGAGGCGACGCGACCGGCCCAGCGACCGCCGCGGACGGGGGCATCATACACGGGTCGATCTCCGCGTCCATCATCAGGCACAGAGAATCCACCTGAGCCGGGCCGAGCCTTGAGTAGCGACTCGACGAACCGGACCTCGTAAGGAACTCCTCCGACCACCCCGCCGGCAGGGCGTTGGCCACTTCGACCCGTCCCTCGACCACCCGGCCCGCTTCCGTCCGCTGGACAAAGAAGGCGGTTTCCGAGCAGGCGACCCCATGGCCGAGCGACTCGCGGACCAGGAGGCTCTCGCAGGCGATCCTGACTCTCGGAGCGGGCATTCTCCTCGTAGACCCGCGCCGGGTCTTCGAGGATCGGCATCGGGTCGTAGCCGAGCCGCCGGAGGCCCTCGCTCAGCTCGTCGCCGGTCGCGAGGGACTGGATCAGGTGTTCCAGGCCGAGGATCTGCCGGGTGCCGAAGAGTGCCTTGATCGCGGGACCTTCGGGGACCTCACCGAGCTTGCCGGAACTGACCTCGGCCAGCTCGTGTCCCCTGGCCGTCGCCAGCCGGAAGCCGACTGACGAGCTTTCAGTCCTCGGAACCCGGCCGACGACCCAGAGCGACCGGCCGGCGGGCAGGTCGCCCAGGTCGATCCCGCTCCAGCCGGGCTGGCCGACCTCGACCGAGCCTCGTCCCGATCCCCGGGCGTCGGGGCGATCAACCTCCAGACGGAGCCCGGCAAGAACCGGCTCGGCCCAGTCGGCCAAGACCTCGTCGAGCGCCGTGGCGATATCTTCCTGCGCCGGGTCGCTGGTCAGGAACCGGGCCACGCCTCCACCCTGCTCGGCCAGTTCCAGGGCCAGGTAGGAGTTGGGGGCGGCGTCGATACAGAGCACGCTGATCCGCCGCCGGTCTGGCCGCCTCGATTCCTGTGCGGCCAGCTTGAGGATTCGCCCGGCGTCGGAGACTTCGGCGTCGGTGACGATCAGAACGTGCCGGGCGGCCTCGACGTCTTTCCGGGCCTGGCCGATCGCCTGTTCCAGAGCGACGCCCAGCTCGGTCCCGCCGTCCTCGCGATTCGCCTTCAGGAACGCGACGGCCTCGGCGACCGCCTTCGGGTCGGCGGCTCGGGGGGCCTTGGCGAACCACTTCGTCGAGGTGTGGAACAGCCCGAGGGCGAATCGGTCGCGCCCGGTCAGGTCGGAGAGGAACCGCTCGACGGCCCAGTCGGCGGCCTGCCACTTGGCGCCGGCCATTGAGCCGGAGTGGTCGACGAGCATGACGACCTCGCGAGGCGTCCCGCGGCCGAGGTCGCGGGTCGCGGGAGGGGCAACCATCGCCAGGAAATAGACGAAGCCCGAGTCCGGGTCGTCGTGGGCCAGAACCTCAAGCGAGGGGCGATCGGCCGCCTCCTTGGACTGCCAGGTCAGGACGCAATCGCGGTCGGGCACGACCTCGCCGCCGACCAGGCGGACCCGCCGCCGCTTGCCATCGTAGGCCACGTCGAGCCGATGCGTCGGGCTTTCCACCAGCCCCGCGCCCGGACGGTCAGGTCGAGCGTGAACCGATGACCCGGATCGCGGAGGAGTGCCAGCGGTTGCCCTTCGGCGGCTCGAGTGCCGGCCTCGTCGTCCCGGACGAACCGAGGGGCGGTCGTCAGCGGGACCCGGAGCGACCATCCCGACCCCTCCGCCTGGGCCAACTGGATGAAGGTGGTCTCGACCGTGACCTCCTGATCGGGCCGGAGGCCGGTGATTTGCAGGGTAAACACGTCGGCCGACTCGCGAGTCGCCAGCGCGGCTTGCCGGCCCTGTCGTTTCGCTTCCTGATAGTTGGCCTCGGCCCGTCGCCGCTCGGCCAGGTCGGCCTGCATGGAGACGTTGCCGAACCCGACGCGGACGGCCGAGACAGCGGCGTCTCCGGGAAGCGGGAATCGATAAGCGGCCTCAAGCGTCTTGTCGGACTCCGCGACGGAATAGCCGAAGACCTGAGTGAGCCGGAGACAAGCCAGCGGCCCGACCAGGTCGCCCTTTAACTCGGTCCGCTTCAGCGGGACGAACCGGCGAGGCTCACCAGGCCCATTCTCGCCGAGAGCCTCCAGGACGCCGATCCCGTCGGGTCGCGAGTTCTCGAATCGTCTCGGGTTGAGCATCGCCATCACTCCATCGAAGGCCGGAGCGGGAGGCGGACTGGCCCCGTGGCCCGAAGGGCGAGCCGCCGTTGCTCGGCGCGATCCGCACGACGTTCACGGAATCGGCCGAGGTCGCACCCGTCGATGGTACGCCCCATCTCCGCGCAAGTCGATCATCGATTTTTCGATCAGACGCATCCGATTCCACGGCTCCGAAACGACGGGGCAAGCGGGGCCGCGATACAGCGGTTCACGCCCGGATGGCCGACGAGGGAGGAAGACGAGGACTGGCTCCCGGCCCCGGCCGGAGCGACAATCCCGCTCGGTGGCCACGCGGGCCGGTTGCCTGTCCCCGGCTTCCGGACGCCGCCGGTGATGCGCCAGAGAACGGGGACAGGCACCCGGCCCGCCTCGTCTCCCGGCGGTTCGATGACCGGTCAATGGGCCGGGAGCCCGTCCCCATTCTCTTCCGTCGTGGGCCATCCGGGCGTGAACCGCTCCAGGTATTTCATCGAGGAACATCGCGGGATGGTTGGTTTCACGCGCTCCTGGTGGTGCTCCGATTCGTCTCCTCCCTGAAAGATCCACTGGTTTTCGTTTCCTTTTCCGATAAAACCGTTTACTTTCGTGAGGTCCGGCCTCGATCCGGTCGGGAAAAGCCGGCTGGGGATCGAAGTCTCTCCGTCGATGGCCGACGCGATCACGATTCGATCGGAATGATCCTCGGGGGCACGGGCCTCCCAGTCCGTCGGTTCGTGAATCGCGTGTGGATGAGGGAGGTCCCGGTGGACAAGCACCAGTCGTGTCGATTCTGCGGGTTCACTTTTCGCGAGGAGGATACGGTCGGGGCCTGTCCCAGCTGCCTGCGAGATACGGAGGTCGATCACCAGGCGAGCCCGGTCGAGTGCAGCATCCCCGCCACCCGAGCTGACTTGCCCGAACGGCCCCAACCGAGGGTCGTCGACCTGCCGGACACCCTCACAACCCGTGCCGAGCTTCCCGACACCCTCACAACCCGTGCCGAGCTTCCCGACACGTTTGCGACCCGTGCCGAGCTTCCCGACACGTTCGCGACCCGAGCGGACTCGCCGGGCGAGCCGCACGTTGCGAAGGCCCTCGGGGGAGAAGCCGACCCCTACGCGACCTCCGATTTTGGGGACGCGTGGAGCCTCCCGACCTGGGTCTCCGAGAGCACGGGGCCGTCGGTCCCGGGCTACGAGATCCGCGGCGTGCTCGGCCGCGGCGGGATGGGCGTCGTCTACAAGGCGTTGCAGACCCGGGCGAACCGGATGGTCGCCCTGAAGATGATCCTCGGGGATGTCCACGTCCGGCCCGACCACCTCGATCGCTTCCGGATCGAGGCGGAGTCGGTCGCCGCTCTCCGCCATCCGAACATCATCCAGGTCTACGAGGTGGGCGAGGTCTCCGGGCTGCCCTACTTCTCTCTGGAGTTCCTCGAAGGAGGCACGCTGGCGGCGCGGCTGTCTGGCACGCCGATGCCCCCTCGGCCGGCCGCCGAGCTGCTGACCACGCTCGCCCGGGCTCTCCACGCGGCACACCGGGCCGGCATCATCCACCGCGACCTCAAGCCGGCCAATATCCTCTTCGACACCGACGGCACCCCCAAGGTCGTCGATTTCGGCCTGGCCAAGCGGCTCCAATCCGAGGACGGCCAGACCATGACCGGCCAGGTCATGGGGACGCCGGCCTACATGGCTCCCGAGCAGGCCCGAGGCGAGAACCGCGAGGTCGGCCCGGCCGCCGACGTCTACGCCCTCGGCGCCGTCCTTTACGAGACGATGACCGGCCGGCCGCCGTTCAAGGGATTCTCGGCGTCCGAGACGATCCGGATGGTCGTCTTCGAGGACCCGGTCCCTCCGTCGCGACTCCAGCCGAAACTTCCGCGCGACCTGGAGACAATCTGCCTGAAGTGCCTGTCCAAGGAGCCTTCGAGGCGATACACCTCGGCCGAGGAGATGGCCCGGGACCTCGACCGCTACCTGGCCGGCGAGCCGATCCTCGCCAGGCCGACCCCGGCCTGGGAACGGGGGATCAAGTGGGCCAGGAGGCGGCCGGCGACCGCGTTGTCGCTGACGCTCGGGCTGCTCGCCGCGATCGGCCTGATCATCGCGGGCGAGTGGTACGCCTCCTCGGCCCGTAACTGGAAGCAGGAGGAAGATGCTCGGGTCGCGAAAGCCCGGCTGGAGGCGATCAACGATCTGGACACCAGCAACAAGGAGCAGGCCCGCAGTGACTGGACCTCGGCAAGACTGACCCTCTCCACGCTTCTGACCAAGCTCCGCAACGAGCCCACGATGGGCGACCTCCGGCTCCGCGCGGGGCAGGACCTGGCCGAGGTCGAGCGGCAACTGGCCGGGGACGCCTTGAAATCGGCGGCGCTCGACCGCCTCGCCCGATTCCGGAGATTGCGCGACGATGCGTTGTTCCTTGACACGCAGTTCGACGAGGTCTCCGGCGTCAAGAGCCCGCTCTCGGCCCGGACGGCGGCCTCGGCGGCGATGGCGACGGTCGCCCCGACCGAGGGCGCTGCTCCCCCTCTTGCCGGCCTCTCGGCGGACCAGAGAGCCGAGGTTAACGCCGGGCGGTACCTCGTCCTGATGGTCTGGTCCGAGGCGACCGCCCGGGCGCTCGCGGGTGAGGACCCCAAGGTCCAGGCCCGCGAGGCCCTCCGGCTCCTCGACCGGGCCGCCACCCTCCGCGAGCCGACCCCGGCCTATTATCTGCGCAGGGCCTCGTGTCTCGAGCGCGCCGGCGACCCGGAGGCGGCTCGACTGGAGAGGGAGAGGGCGTCCCGGGGCCAGCCAATCGGGGCGTTCGACCATCTCCTGCTCGGCCAGGAATGGTCCCGTCGCCGCGACTGGGACCGGGCCCGGAGTCAGTTCGAGCAGGCGCTTCGCAAGCAGCCGGACATGTTCTGGGCCCATTGCCTTCTGGCCGTCGCCGAGCTGAAAAGTACGCCGCCCCGGGTCGCTGAGGCCCGCATCGAGCTGACGACCTGCCTGATCCAGCAGCCGACGTACGCCTGGCTCTACGTCCTCCGGGGCTTCGCCTACGGGCAGGTGGGAGCGGCGCTGGCAACCCAGGGCGATTCATTCGCCGCCGAGTCGGAGGCCCGATTCGAGGACGCCGAGGCCGACTTCGCCGACGCGCTACGCATCGGAGTCAACGGCACACTGCAGTACGGGCTCCTCGTCAACCGGGGGACCATGCGCTACCAGAGGCGCCGGTTTGAGGACGCCGACGCCGACTTCGCGGGCGATCGAGCTGGACGGCCGGCCGTATCGGGCTCACCTCCTGCTCGCCCAGGCCCTCCGCCAGCTCGGCCGTCGCGATGAGGCGATCGCCCGGTTCGGCATGGTGATCGAACGCGAGCCGACGCTGCCCGCTCCTTACCGCGAGCGGGCCCTGGCCCGGCTCGACCGCCCCGACTTCTCGCCTTCCGAGGCCGAGGCTGCCCTGGGCGACCTCGAAGAGTCGGCCCGCCGCGAGCCGACCGGTGCCCGGGCCGCCGCGGACGATCAGGCCCGTCGAGGCCGGCTCCTGATCCGGCTCGGCCGGCCGGCCGACGCTCTCGCCGCGGCCGATTCGGCCCTGGCGATCAGCCCGGCGCTGGCCGAGGCCCACCTCGTGCGAATCGGGGCGCTGCTGGACCTGCATCGCTACGCGGAGGTGATCGAATCCTGCGAGGTCGCCCTGGCCCGAGGGACGCCGACGGCCGACCTCCACCGGCTCCGAGGGCTGGGCCGGGCCGGGCGCGGCAACTTCGCCGGGGCGATCGAGGACTACACCCAGGCCCTGGCCCTCCGCCCGGAATGGCCCGAGGCCTTCTGCGATCGAGGCTGGTCGTACCTCTTCGCCGGGGCCACGAACCTGGCACTCCGCGACTTCGAGGCCGCCATCCGCCTGCTCCCGACCGACGCCGACGGCCTCGCAGGCCGGGCGGCGGCACGGTTCCGTCTGGGCCGCACCGGCGACGCGCTGGCCGACGCCGAGGCCTCGCTGGAACTGGGCGAGCCGGCGCCCCGGACTCTCTACAACGCCGCGAGGCTCTACGCGCTGGCCGCGACCCAGGCCGCCGCGGAGGTCCCCCGCCGGGGCCGCGCGGCCCTCCGCGACGCGAAGACCTACGAGGTCAAGGCCGCCTCGCTGCTCCGCCGGACGATCGAGGGGACCCCGCCCCGAGATCGCGATCGATGGCTCCGCGAGGTCGTCGCCCCCGACGTCGCCCTCCGCGACCTCCGCCGAAGCCCCGTGTTCACGAAGCCCATCCAGGCGACCCCGTCCTCCCCCCGCTGACTCGGCGATGGTCCGGACGCTCCCGTTGTGGACACCGGGCCGAGGCCGAGCCGTCCGACGAGGCACACCCGCGATGAAACGGACAAGTCCCCCAGGCCGAACCCGTCGCCCCCGCCCTCCCTGGTCGTTCGAACGGCTGGAGGACCGGACGCTCCTGTCGAACGGGACGATCGGCGTCCCACCCGGAGCCAGGACGCTCGCCATCGGCCAGGACGGAGCGGCGACCGCGACGGGCACGCTCACCTCGATCGGTCAGGTCGCCACGTATACTTTCCTCGCCCCCGCGTCCGGGCTCTACGCGGTTGAGGAAATCGCCCCGGCCGGGAGCAACCTGGACACCTCGGTCACGGTCTCCGATAACCAAGGGAATCTCCTGGCCAGCGACACCGGCGATGGCCCGGGGCAGGGTGTCGGCGCGATGATGGATAGCCTGGTCCGGGTCAACATGGTCGGCGGCCAGACCTACCTGATCGGGGCGGGCGGCGACCTGGGGAATACAAACAGTATCGGCGCTTACGCCGTGCGGGTTTCCCCGTACCGCCTGGCCACGCCGCTGATCGCGGGCACGACCGTCCAGGGAACCGTTTCTCAGGACGGCATGATCGACAATTACCAGTTCGTCCCGGATATTTCTGGCCTGTACGCCGTGGCCGAAGGGGCCACATCGGATAGCACTCTCTCGCCCGTCGTGACCGTTGTGGACGCCCAGGGCAACGTGCTTGGCAGCGACAATACCACGACCGACAACACGCCTGATCTATCTTTCGACGCCACAGTCACCGTCGAACTGCTCGCCCACCACAACTACTACATCGAGGCCGAGGGTGCTTACGGCGACGACACCGGCGGGATCAACGTCTCGGTCACGCCCTTCGCCGCCGCGATCCCGGCGACCTTTCAGCAGGGCGTGGCGACCTTGACGGGCGATGTTGCCCAGAGCGGCTCGCTCGGGCTGTTTCAGTTCCAGGCTCCCGCGTCAGGGCTGGTCGCGGTTCGCCGCGTGGCGGCCTCCGACGATCCCCTGACCAGCTACCTGACCGTCTTCGACGGCCGAGGTGCCCCGGTGGCCCTCGACGACACGAGCGATGGGACCGACAGCCTGGCTCGCTTCACCGCGACAGCCGGCCAGACCTATTACGTCCAGGCGTTACTCACGACCACCCAGACATCGGGCTCCTACACCTTCCAGGTCAGCCCGGACGACTTCGGCGATTACACGAGCGAGGCCTTCAACATCCCGCTCGTCGGTAACCAGGTTGCGACCCAATCGGGGACGATCGAGGTGAGTAGCCTCGTCACGGACCAGTCGGGGAACAGCGAGGTGTCGGGAGACACGGATGTCTTCCAGTTCGTCGCATCCCAGACCGGGCCGCTGGTGGTCCGGGTGGACCCGGGTCCGTCAAGCGAGCTGAACCCCAGCCTCTCCGTGCAGAACAGCCAGGGCAAAACACCGACGAGTGCCTTCGGGGGAAGCGAGGATTCGGTCAACCAGATCGTCATCCAGGCCAAAGCCGGTCAGACTTATTACGCCCTCGTCACGAGCGCCGATGACAGCACCGGAGCCTACGTCCTGTCCTTGACACCGCCGGACTTCGGCACGAGTTTCAGTTCCGCCACGCCCTTGCCGATCTCGGGCTCGCCGACCATCCAGCCCGGCGCGATCCGGCAGGTGGGCGAGGCAAACTTCTTCTCGTTCGTCGCCCCGACAACCGGTTTCATCCAGGCCGGGCTGGTCGCGACTTCGAACTCCCTTTTCCCACAAATCACGGTCTTCAACGGCTCGGACGCCCCGATTGCTGTCGGCCAGTCGACGAGGGTCGCGGGCGTCCCGGCCAGCTCGACAACCTTCGCCGTCGTGGCGGGTCGAACCTACCTCGTCGAGGCTGCCGCGTCGGGGAATTCGGGGGCGACCGGGTCTTACTCGCTCCGGCTCTCCGCGACGGGCGTCGAGACTGGTCCCGACAACTCGCTGGCGACCGCCGACCCGATCGTCCCCGGGTCCACAACCTCGGGAATGACCTCGGCCGGCCGGGTGGACCTCTTCCAGTTCACCGCGACCGCCGATAGTCGGCTCCAGGCGAACGTCACCTCCGGTTCGGCCCGGACAAAGCTCATCCTGCTCGACGATCACGGGAATTCGATCGTCGTAAGCGAGTCCACGGGCCCGGCAAGCGACGAGTCGGATTCGATCGACCTGCACGTTGTCTCGGGGCACTATGATCTCGAAGTCGTGGGGATCTCCGGAACCGCGCCCGACTCGATTTCTCTCGCGCTGACCGCGGCGAATTTGCCCTATCAGACTTTTAACAACGGGGCGAGCACCGGCGCACCGCCGATCGCGGAGGGGGACTTCAACGGCGACGGCATCCCGGACCTGGTCGATGTCTATGGCGTCAAGCTCGGGCTCGGTGACGGCACATTCAGCCCGCCGATTCCCTCCCAGGTCTCGGTCTTTGGCGACGCCTACGCACTCGAGCCGGGCAAATTCACGGGGGACGGGCACCTTGACCTGGCCGTCGTCAACAACGCGACGGACGACGTTACGATCCTCCTGGGCAACGGCGACGGCACCTTCCGGGCCGGCGGCCGATATCCGGTCGGCGCCTCGCCCGAGGCGATCACCGAGGGCGACTTCAACGGCGACGGCCGCGAGGACCTCGCCGTGGTGGAAACGGGCGACAACGAGGTTTTGATCCTGCTGGGCAACGGCGACGGCACCTTCAACCCGGTCATGCAGTACGAGGTCGGCGCCTCTCCCGTGGCGATCACCACGGGACAGTTCGTCCCCGGCGGCCCGGTCGACCTGGCCGTCGCGAACTCGGGCTCGAACGACGTCACGATCCTGCTCGGCGACGGCCACGGCAACTTCCGGTTTGGGGGCCTGGACGCGGTCGGGGCCTCGCCCTCGGGGATCGTGGCGGGCGACTTCGCCGGGAACGGCAAGCTCGACCTGGCTGTCAGCGACTCGGCCTCGAACGACGTCGCGCTCCTGATCGGGGCCGGAGATGGGACCTTCCAGCCGGGCGGCCGGTTCGCCGTGGGATTCGGCCCGACCGCGATCGTGACCGGCGATTTCAACGGCGACGGCCATCTCGACCTCGCCACCTCCAATGGCGTCTCCAACGACGTCTCGGTCTTGCTGGGAAACGGCAACAGCACGTTCCGGACCCAGGTCCGCTCCTCGGTCGGTAACGTGCCAACCGAGCTGGTGGCCGGTGAGTTCAACAACGACCATCGGCTTGACCTGGCCGCGGCCAATAGCAGTGCCCCTAATGTCTCCATCCTGCTCGGCGTCGGCGATGGTTCATTCCAGGTCGCGGGGGCGAATCAGACCGTCAGCTTTCCGAAGGCGATCCTGTCAGGGGACTTCAATAATGACGGTCAGGTGGACCTGGTGACGGCCAACGACGGCGGCTCTCTCGCGGTCTACCTGGGCAGCGGGGCCGGCACGTTCGAGCGACTCTCGCCCACTCTGACCAGCTTCCAGCCCGAGGCCATCGCGTCGGGCGACTTCAACGGCGACGGCCGGCTCGACCTTGCCGTGGCCGAGTACGACTCTACCCACAAACGTGGCTACGTCGAGATCTTTCTCGGCAACGGCGACGGGACCTTGACCCCTGGCCGGTTGATCAACGTCGCCGGTCTGCCTGATTCGCTCGCGGTGGGCGACTTCAACGGCGACGGCAAGCCTGACATCGCGGTCACGGACGACGGCTCGGACACCATCTCGATCCTCCTGGATCTCGGCGGCGGCAACTTCGCGGCCCCGGTCCTGGATCAGGTAGGCGCCTCGCCGCAGGCGATCGTGGCGGGTGACTTCAACGGCGATGGGAAGCTCGACCTGGCCGTGGCCGATCACGATTCGCAACAGGTGTCGATCCTGCTGGGCAACGGCGACGGGACCTTCCGGCCGCAGATCCTGGTCACGGCGGGATTCTGTCCGGTGTCTCTGGCCGAAGGAGACTTCAACGGCGACGGTCATCTCGACCTGGCCATCCTCAACACCTACCAGGCCTCGACACCGGGCAATTTGATGATCCTTCTGGGGGATGGCACAGGGAACTTTTCCAGCCCCCAGACCATGACGCTCGACCCGATCAAGAACAACACGTCGCAGGTGATCGCCGGGAATTTCCTCGGCAACGGCCAGGTTGACCTGGCTCTGACGGACAGCACGGATCAGGTCTATCTGCTGAGCAACGACGGACACGGCGATTTCCAGCTCGCTGAACGCCTCCCGACCGGCCAGACGCCGTCGGCCATCCTCGCGGTCGCCCTCTCCGCGAACGCATTGCCCGACCTGGTCACTGCCAACCTGGATTCCGACAACCTGACCGTGCTCCTGAATCAAGGTTCCGGCCATTTCGTGACCACGTCCTCGGCCTTGTTCTCGGTGCTGGAGCAGAGCACGCCTGTCGTGGCCCACTTCGGGGCGGCGGCGTCCGGCGTGCTCGTCCTCGATCGGGCGGGCGACATCTTCTGGCGGAGCACCCGACCCGAGGACATCGGCTCGCTCAACCCGCCGACCGTCATCAATCCCGGCGTCCCCTCCCAGGACGTTGCGGTCGTGGCGCTGGCCGATGGGGTGGACCTGGTCGCCAGCGTTGACGCCCGGGACAATGCCGTCTCGCTCTTCGAGTACGAGAACGGAGAGTTCGTGCTGATCAGTCAGCTCCCGACCGGCAACCTTCCCCGGCAAGTCGTCGCGGCCGTGCTGGAACCCGGCGGGAATGTTGACCTGATCGTCCGGAATGCGGGCAACGAATCCGCGACCATTTATCTCGGAGATGGCCAGGGGCATTTCACGAGAGCGGCGGACCTTGCGATCGGCGCGGGGGCGTCGAGCCTGGCTCTGGCCAACTTCAACGGTTCGGGGCGTCCCGATCTGGTCGTCACCCAGGCCGATTCCGGCACGGTCCTGGTGTTCTCCAACCTTGGCGGGGGGAGTTTCGGGGCGGCGGTCCCATTCGTCGCCGGCGCGGGACCTTATTCCCTGAACGCCTCGGGAAGCCTCTCCAGCCTGGAGGCGACGAACGGCGTCGCCTCCGGGACGTTCGTCGCGGGCGGGCCGCCCGGTCTCGCGGTGCTCGACCCGGGATCGAACCATTTCGCCGTCCTTGATGGGTTCGGCGACGGCTCGCTCGCCGCCCCTCGTGTTTTCGCGACACCCGGCCCCGGGAAGGCGATCGTCGTCGGCGATTTCACGGGGAACGGCATCTCCGACGTGGCCATTCTCGGTGACTCTGGGGTGAGCGTCTATCTCGGCGACGGCCTGGGCGGATTTCTCGGCCCGACCACTTACGACGCTGGCCCCGACCCGTCCGGGCTGACGGTCGCGGACGTCAACCAGGACGGTATTCCTGACCTGCTCGTCGGTGACTCCTTCGGCGACGTCCTGCTGCTCCTCGGCAAGGGAGATGGGACGTTCCGTCCCTTCGTCAGCGCGGACCGGAAGATCTCCCTGGCGGTGCTGGACACAGGCGCCTCGGGACCGATGTCCTTCGTCTTTGCCGATCAGGGCCGCAACCAGATCGCGGTCCAGGCGGGATTCATCGGGCCGGTCCCGATCTCGGGCTTTGGCCAGGGCGTCAGGGCGCCCGGCAACGTCACCGTGGCCGACCTCAACGGCGACGGCATACCCGACCTGATCGTCGCCAACAGCGGCAGCAACGACGTCCTGGTCTACCTCGGCCTCGGCGACGACCGGTACGACTCCGCCCCGGAAACCTTCTACACCGGCACCAACCCCGCCGGCATCACCGTCACGGACCTCACCGGCAACCGCGCCCCGAACGGGACCATCCTACCCGACCTTGTGGTCGCCAACGAGGGCTCTAACGACGTCTCGATCCTGATCGGTGAGGAGACCGCGGCTGGCTGGACCATGACGGCCGGGCCCCGGCTCAAGGCGGGCGACGGGCCGACCGCAACGGTCGTGATGGACGTCAACGGCGACGGAATTCCCGACCTCCTGGTCAGCGACAGCCAGTCCAACGACGTCCGACTCCTCAAGGGGGTCGGCAGCGGGTTCTTCGACGACGCCGACCCGGCGGTCTACCAGACCGGGCTCAACCCCGGCCCACTCTTCGTCGGCAACATCACCGGCGTTCCGGGTCAGATCGACCTGGTGACGCTCAATGCCGGGTCGAACGACCTTTCCCTGGTCCGCGACATCAACGGCGGCAACCTCACCGCCCAGGAGATCCCGTCCGGCGGGATCGGGCCGATCGCGGCGGTCATGGGCGACTTTTCCGGTGATGGGGTGACCGAGCTTCTCGTCGCCAACAACGGCGACGGCCAGCTTGCCCTCTTCCTCGGGGGCAACGACGGGCTCAACCTGGAGGAGACCTTCACCGAGGCCGGGCTTCCGCACCCCACGGACCTGGAGATCGACCCGGAGACCGGCGAGATCTTCGGCGCCAGCGAAGGGGTCGAGGCCGCCATCTCCATCGCGCTGGGCTTCGGCCCGGGTGGTGGTGGTGGAGGTGGGGGCGAGACGGGCGAAATCGGGACGATCACCGCGATCGGTTCCTCCGCGCTGCCGAAAGGTCCGGGAGATCAGCAGGTCGCCTTCCTCCAGCCGACCGGTGAGTCGGCCCTGGCGCTCGTTGCGACCATCCTGAGCGTCTCGATCGAGACCACGGGCGAGGTCGGCGCGCCACCAAATCAGCCCAAGGACGGCCAGGATGAGTTCATCCTCGTCGACGAGGAGGAGGAGGAACCCGGCGCCGCCGAGCCGCCACCGCAGGGCCCCGACGTCGCCTCCTCGCTCGCGAATTTCCTCTCCGGCCTGGACGAGTCGTTCGCCGATGCCCGGGCCGCCGCCAGGAACGGGGCTCTCTTTGGGGAAGTCCCGTCGACAACGGGGATCGACCGCCTCGGATCGCTGATCGGTCGCCTGTCCCCTGTCATCTCGATGGCCGGGCCGGGCCCCTCCGTGGCCTCGACCCTCGCCCGATGGGGCCTGGCCGCCGTCCGATCGCGCGGGCCCTCGGCCCGCTTCGCCCTTCCCCGAGGGCCCCGCGCCGAGATGGTCCGACCGGTTCCCTCGATGACGGAAGCCCGCTGGACCATCCCGATCTTCGCGGCCTGCCTCGCCCATGGAGGTGTGGCCCTGGCCCTGGCGGATCGAGCCGACCGAGCCCGGCGGAATGAGTTGACCTGAAGGGGCGGATGAGCACGGAATTCGACTCGTCCGCCGAGGCGATCGGGCCGGGCAATCCGAGGCGCGAACGCCGAGAAACTTTTTCTCGGCCGAAAAGGCTGGTATTCTCTCCGTCTGCCACCCCTCTGGTCACACCCTGGAGTCAAGATCGTGAATCACCGTTCGACCACGGGCGCTCTCGCCCTCTTTCTCGCGTTTGCCCTGCCGGCCCTCGCCGCGGACACCACCCTGCCCGTGCGGATGGGGGACGGGCTGATGACGTTCGACACCGTGCCGGGCTGGGGCCTTGCCCCGGACGGGAAATCCGTGATCGGGCCCTGCCACGGCGGCGTTGCGGTCGACAAGGACGGCAACATTTACACCAGCTCCCACGCCGGGGTCTTCGTCTTCTCGCCCGAGGGCAAGGTCGTCCGCAGCTTCCTCGGCGACAAGTATTCCGACATGCACGACATGAAGATCCGCGACGAGGCGGACGGCGAGTTCGTCTACGGAGCTCGCAACAACAACGCCGAAGGGGTCAAGTTCAACGCCCGGACCGGCGACATCGTCCTGAAGCTGCCGTTCCCCCAGGAATCGGGCCTGAAGCTGACGAAATTTAACCCCACGGCGATCACCGTCGCCCCCAACGGCGACATCTTCCTGTCGGACGGCTACGCGAGCAATCACATCTTCAAGTTTGACAAGACCGGCAAGTACCTGATGCACTTCGGGACCAAGGGGAACGGCCTCAAGGAGTTCAACACCGCCCACGGCATGACGCTCGACACGCGTTACAGCCCGCCTCGCCTGCTGATCTGCGACCGCAACCATGAACCCAAGGGCCGACTGGTCCACTACAGCCTTGACGGAGAGTTCCTCGGCGAGGTCGTGACCGGCCTGGGAATGCCGACCTCGGCCTCGGTCCAGGGCGACTTCGTCTCGGTCCCGGACCTGCACGGGCGGCTGGTCATCCTGGACAAGACGAACACGATCATCGCGGTCCTCGGCAACAACCCCGACCCGGCGAAGGGCAGGAACTACAACGTTCCGCAGAAGGACTGGGTCGAAGGGATCTTCAGCGGCACCCACGGCTCGTCCTGGGACAAGGAGGGCAACCTCTACGTCCAGGACTGGAACGTCTCTGGCCGGATCATGAAGCTCGTGCGGGTCAAGTAGTCCTGGAGCGGTTCACGTCCGGAGGACGCACGAGATCCGTGGACCGGCCCCGGCCCGATCACGATCAGGCTTCTCGGACCTCCGGACGACCCGTTTTGAGTCTCAGCCGACCACTTTTTCGGCCGTCTCGACCGAAATCGGCCCCTCCTTCGCCCGCTCGGACAGCGGGAAGATGGTCGGAGGGGCTGATTCCGGAGACGGCGAAGACTCCGGCTCGTCCTCCCGTTCATTCAAAGCCGAATTGTCGTAAGTTTCTTCCGTGTCAACGGTTATTTCTGTCTTGATCCCCTGGGCTGCGTCGGCCTCGACCTGGCGAAGCTCCTTGAGGGTGCGGAAAAGCGCCCGTTCGGTCGCCGCCTCGTACTTCCGGGCGAGGACCGCCTCCTTCGAGGTGTCGAAGAGCGTCCGATCAACCGCCTCGGCGCGGTCCTGCTCGATCGCCTTCGGGTCGAGGTTAACCCGGACGTCCTTCAATCGAGCCATTTCCTCGTCGATCATCCGCCCCAGCTCGCCGCGCGCCGAGTCGGCGCGGGCCTCGCCTTCGAGACCCGGGCCATCCTCTTTTTCGAGGTTGAGGAAGAACCCGGCCACCGCGTCGGAGAGGATCGCGAGCCGGCCCAGCCGCCAATCGGCGGGATTCCGACCGAGCAGTAACTCGAAGCGGGCTCGGTGGTTGTTGGTCCAGTAGAGGCGATTCCCCTTCTTGAACAGCTCGTCCTGGAGGATCTCCCACTGGTCGAGGAGCCAGTCGATCCCTTCAGGCGTCATCTGGAGCCTTCGCGAGGTCGTTGCCGGTTCGCGTTCGATCTTCGCGGCCAGCTCCTCGACGGCCGCGAGTCGTTCGTCGTCGAACTTCTCGACGGCGTGGCGGACGCGCTTCGAGGTCTCGGAGGTCTCGTGCTTCTCGCACCGTTCGAGCCGGACGAAGAGGAACGCGGTGCGTCGGACGAGCTTCTCGGCCAGTTCGTTGCTCGGGCGTAGCTCGTTTTGCAGGGCGAGGAAGCTGCGCGTGATCTCGGCCTGATCCTCGGAGGGAAGCGCCACGCCCGATCCGGTCAGGCCGTGCTTGAGGGCGTTCCGGCGGACGCGCTCTTTCCCTTCCTGAGTTTTCGGACCAGTCGATTTTTTGGAGTTTTCCCGGTTGGCGCGGATCTGGGCTTCGGTGGCCATCGGTGCGGACCTTTCGTGTTCGGGGGAGTTCGGCAAGTTGCCCGTTCCCCTAAAACATTCAGGTCGATCGACGTCGCGTTATCACACTTTCTCCCGAAATCGGCCCCTGTTGCCGGCAGGTCGCAACGACTGTCAGGCCAGCCGGACCGTCTGACCCGTGGCGGCGGAGCGGCGGGCAGCGTCGAGGATCTCGGTCACGATCAGGTTGTTCTTCAGCGACGACAGCCCGGAAGGCTTGATCTCGCCGCGCGAACGGCCGCGAAGTAACGCAGGAAGTCATCCGTGGGCGGAGAGAGCGGCGGTGCCTGCCTCGTCTCCTCCGGTTTTCCCGCGAGGCGAACGCGAAGGCCGTTCTGGGCCACCGTCAGGACCTGGCCGGTCCGGCCGTAGATTTCCATGTCCTTCCGGTCAATCGGCCAGTTCCACGACGCCTGGATGATCGCCTGCGAGTCGGGATACTCCAGGATAATCGTCGCCTCGTCGTCCACCTTCGGATAGATCTCGGGCTTGAACCGACGGGTCACGGCCGTGACCGAGGTCGGGCGGGCGTCGTCCATCAGCCAGGTCATCAGGTTGGCGCCGTAGCAGCCGAAGTCGAAGAGTGCCCCGGCGCCGTTCTGATCCGGGTCGGTGAGCCAGGCGAGGAACTCGGGCTGGACCCCGATCTCCTTGGGCCCTCGGTGGCCGTCGTGGATCACGACCTTGCGGATCTCGCCGAGGGCCTTCGCCTCCCTGGCCAGCGCGTACGCGGCGTGATTGGACGGATACCAGGTGGTCTCGTAGTTCACCAGCACGGGAATCCCGGCCTCGGCCGCCGCTCGCTCGATGGCGCGGGCCGGCTCGACGCCGACAGCGAGCGGCTTTTCCATCATCACCGGGATCTTGCGCGGCGCAGGCGGAGACAACCTCAAGATGGCCGGCGGTGCTGGTGAATGCCACCACGGCCTGCGGTTTCGCCCCGTCGAGCATCGCGTCGAGGGTCGGAAAGATCTTCGACCGGTCGAGCCGGGAACGCTCGACGTAACGGGCCGCGACGTCGCGATCAGGCTCGGCGATTCCGACCAGCTCGACCTCGGTGGAGTTGCGGTAACGAGCGAGAAACCCGGCCGCGTGACCATGAACGAGACCGGCCATGCCGAGCCTCAAGGGTTGCGGCGGCGCCGCCCCGAACATCGTCGAGGCCGCCAGGGTCCCGAGGAACGTTCTTCGCTGCATCGGCTGCTCCCCTCTTCGTCCGGGCACCAGGAATCGGGTCAAGGCCCGTTGGTTCGCCGTTTGACCTCGAAAGCGACAAAAGGCGATCACGGCCTGGTCGCGTTCCAGACCTTGATGTCGTCGAAGTAGCCGTCCTTGCCCCCCACGCCGAGTTCGATCTTGGACTTGGTGGCGTGGGCGATGCCGGAGGACTTGAGGTAGCCCGCGGGCTTGCCGTCGAGGGTCACGCGCATCTCGTCGCCGACGGTTTCGACGACCAGGGTGTACCACTTCCCCGGCTCAAGCCTGGCGGGATAGGTGACGCTCCGGCCGGCGACGAGCTTAGCGACTTCCGCCTTCCTGGCCGGGTCTTTCTTCATCTCATAGATGTCGCTCCGCATGCCGCCGTCGCGCTCGTCGATGAGCGTGACCCCGTTGAGACGGACCTGCGCCCGGCAGATGTGGCCGTAGTGGGCGCCGGTGTATTTGCGATCGTCGAACTCGACGTCGATCATCGTCGCGCCTTCGAAGCGGATCTTCACCTCGACGACGCTGTCCCTGGTCGGGATCTCCAGGCCATGCACGGCGGCGTGGGCCGTGACCGCCGGCTTGCCGTCCGCCGCCGGGACGGTCTTGTCGCGAGTCTGCATACCCTTGAGCGTGCCATTCTCGACGGCGAAGGTCGGGACGACCTTGTGCCAGACCTTGGCGGGTTCGCTCTCGAAGTCGTCGGAGAATAGCAGTTCCTGCTTCTGGGCGATCGGGCCCGCCGGAACGGGCGGCCGGTCGTCAGCCAGGGCATTTGCGACGACAAGGAACAGAGGGGCCAGGAACAAGCGGTTGTTCATGATGGTTCGTATCCCGGAGAGTCCGATCGGATCGAGAGTGGCGTCATCGTAGGTGATCCGGCGAGGCTTCTCAAGGATCGACGGCCCGGCGGGTCAGTCCCCAGGGCTGTTTCCTTCTCGACTCGGTGGACCAAGGGGGACTGGCTCCGGAGCGTAGCGGAGGTGCCTGTCCCCCTTGGTTCACCCGTCTTGCCCGGGAATGGGGACAGGCACCGGCCGAGTACAGCCTGAGCCAGTCCCCATTCCCAGGCAAAATCGAGAATGAAACAGCCCTGGGTCAGTCCCATCAACCCCCTTGCCACGATCCCGGCCGCATGAGAGACTCCCCGAAGCGGACCCGAAGAAATTCGTGGATAGCCTTCATCGCGATGGGAGATCAGACCATGTGGGCTCGATCCGGCTCCGGGCGAATGTTGTCGATCGCGTGCCTGGCGACCCTCATGGCGTTCTCGGCCCCGGGATCGGTGATCGCCGGCCAGGTGCGCGGGACGGTCATCGATCGCGAGGGGAAGCCGGCGGCGGGGGCGAAGGTCCGGGCCGCGAAGCTCGGATTCATGGAGCGGCTCGACGCTCGCGAGGGGGTCGCCGACGACTCGGGCGCCTTCGCCATCGAGGTCGGGGACGGTGACTGGATCGTCTTCGCCCTCAGGGGCGATGAGGGCGGCCGGGCCGGATGGAGGTCGATCGCCAAGGTCGGGGAAGGCAAGAAGCCCGAGCCGGTGACCGTCCGCCTGGGACCTCCCACGAAATTGAAGGGTCGTTTACTCGACGCGGAGACCGGCGAGCCCATCCCTGGAGGTCGCTTCGCCCTGAATGACGCCCGACGCCTGGAAGTCGACGCCCAGGGGCGATTCGAGGCATCGGGACTGGAAATGACCCATCACGAGGCCTACCCGCTCTGCCCCGGGTACGAACGCAAGCGCATCCTGTTCGACACGACCGGACGCCCCGACGCCGAGCTGGAACTGAAGCTGCCCAGGGCCGGCAAGGTTGTCGGCCGGGTCCTGGACGGGGACGGCAAGCCGATCGCCGGCGCGACGGTCGGGCTGAGGACCTCGGGATCGATCTTCTCGGGTTCGGCTCTCTGGGAGAAATGCTCCGAGGACGGCCGATTCTCCTACGAAGGCAAGCCGCTGGGCCGGACCGGGCGGCTCTCGGCCCGAGCCCCGGGCTACCAGGACCAGGAACGCGAGGACGTTGTCGCGCTCGACGCGTCGGTTCCGGCCGAGTTCAACTTCACCCTCCGGCCCGACCCCCGACAGAGCCCCGCGGCGAAGACGGTCGCCAGGGACCTGAACCGGCGCACGGTGTCCGGCACCGTCGTCGGGCCCGAGGGCAAGCCGGTCGCCCAGGCGGTGGTGCGCTGGGGCCTGGTCGTCAGCAGCGACAGTGTCCCGGAGACGAAGACTGATGCCAAGGGCGCCTTTCGCCTGGAGGCCGTTCCCGATGACTCCAACGTGCTCTCGGTGATGGCCAAGGGGCTCACACCGAGCTTTCCCATGGTCGACGCGGGTGGCGATCGCCAGGTCTCGGTGGAACTCAAGCCCGGCGCGACGATCCGGGGACGTGTCGTGGATGACGCGGGTGCGCCCATCGAGGGGGTAATGGTCGTCCCGCAGGTCAACAACCCCAGGCCCAACTGGGGTGGCTTCGTCTACCTCGACGAGTTGGAGGCCAGGACGGATCGCGACGGTCGATTCCACCTCGAAGGGCTGCCCGAGAACGTGAGGTTCGACATCGTGGACGAGAGCCACAGCGCCGTCCGCCAGAAGACGCTCTCGACGACGGATGAGTCGAAGAACGTGGTGGTCTTGCTCGGCGGGGGCGCGATCCGCGGCCGGGTGGTCGGGCCGTTGGGGAATCCGATCAAGAACTTCCGGGTGCAGGTCGGGATTCCGAAGGGGGCCAAGCCGGGCGATCCCGTTGGCGGTTATTTCGCGGGGTACAGCGGCACGGGCCTGGCTTTCACGCCGCGCCGACGGCGAGTTCACGATCAGCGGGTTGACCGCCGGCCACCTCCACAAGCTGACGGTGATCACCGAGGACTTCGGCGCCGGCGAGGTCGACCGCGTCGAGGCCCGGTCGCTCGGGCGGCTGAACCCGGCCGACGACCTGACGATCAAGCTGGGTGTCGGACATGCCCTGCGGGTCCGCGTGTTCCAGAAGGGGGGCAAGCTGGTCGAGGGAGCCCGGGTGACCGTGATCCAGAACGAGGGAGCCGGAGGGTTCCATTGGGGCTACAGCGAAAGTTCCTGGGACGACAGCGTCGCGGCGCGGGTCAACGCGCGGGGCTGGGCCGAATTCCCCTCGCTGGCCTTCGGCAAGGGCACCATCGTCGTGAGGGCCAGGGGCTTTGCGCGGGCGAAGCTCGACTGGGTGAACGACGAGGAGGAATTCGACGTCTTCCTGGAGCCCGAGGCGAAGCTGACGGGGACGGTCCTCGACGACTCGGGAAAGCCGGTCGCCGGAGCGAGGATCATGCTGTCCTGGGGACAGGCCGAGATGATGAACGTGCTCGTTGATGAGACCGACGGACGGTTCACTGCCGACGGGCTGGGCTCGGGCAAGTACACGTTGAGCGTCAGCCGAGGCGCGGCGCATCGCTCTTCACTTCCTCAGTCGAACTGGAGTCGGGCAAGACGTTCAACAGAAGACATCCGCGTCCAGCGACCGACGCCAGGAGCACGATAGCCCCGCGTCCGCTTCGCAACTGGATGAAAGAACTTTCGTGGACCGTACCTTTGATCGATCGAGGAGACAGACGGCCCGATGAACCCCTGGCGCGGCCTTCGACCGGGACTCGGCCCGGTCTTCGCTTACGAGTGGATCGCCTCGTCGAGGCGATGGCAGTGGTACGCCCTGCGGTCGTTGTTCGCGGGGATGCTGCTCGCGGCCTTGCTCGTGATCCTGTCTCGGCCCGGCGTCTCCCTCGGCGGGATGACGCTCCGCGAGTTGGCGAACCTCGGCGAGTCGTTTTACATCGCCGTGATCGGCACTCAGTTGACCCTGGTGCTCCTCGCGGCCCCGGCCGCCACGGCGGGCACGATCTGCCTCGACCGATCCTCCGGCATGTTGACGCACGTCCTGGTCACCGACCTCTCCGACTCCGAGATCGTGCTCGGCAAGCTCGCGGCGCGGCTGGTTCCTGTGCTCGGCCTGCTCGCTTGCGCCCTGCCGCTGATGGCGATCCTGACTCTGCTCGGCGGCGTTGACCCGGATGCGCTTGTCGGCGCGTTCCTGGTGACGATCGGCGTGGCGGTGCTCGGGTGCTCGCTCGCCCTTATCTTCTCGCTCTGGGCGAAGAAGACGCATGAGGCGCTGCTCGCCACATACGCGGTCTGGGCGATCTGGCTCGTCGGCCGACCGTTCCTCACGCTCGTCAACAGCGCCTACGGCTGGACGCTGTCCCTCCCTCCCAGGATCGCCGATCCCTATTTCCTGGCCTTCTCGCCGTACTGGAACCCCAGCTCCGTCTCGTTTGATGATTACATCTGGTTCCTGGCCATCACGACGGGGATCGCCGCCGTCCTCGCCGCCCTGGCCGTTTTCCGACTTCGGGCTGTCTGCACGCGAGTGAACATCGCGAAGCAACGAAGTGCCCGCGGTCGGCTGGAGACGTTCGGTACTCGGCTCGACCTGACCCGATATTTGCCCGGCCCTTCGCTCGACTTCAACCCCGTGCTCTGGCGGAATGGCATCGGTCTCGCCCCTCGCGATGGGGTCGGATCGTGGGCGGGCTCTTCGTGGTCGGGGCGGTGACGGCCAGCGTCGGGGCGATCGTGGCCCCGAGGTTGACGTTCGCCATGGCGTGGGTCAACGGTTTTCAGGTCTCGATCGGGATGCTCATGCTGAGCGTGTCGGCGGCGACCTCGCTCTCCGAGGAGCGGGTCCGAGGCAGCCTCGACGTTCTGATGGCCACCACACTGTCGACCCGAGAAATCGTTCTTGGAAAATGGTTGGGCACGTTCCGGCTGGTCCCGTCGCTCGCGGTCCTGCCGGTCCTCGTGGTCCTCTGTAACGATGGGTCGAAGCCGCTTTACCTCCCGACCATCCTCTTGACGCTCGTCTTCGTTTTCGCCTGCGGCGCGGCGATCACGGGACTGGGTCTGTTGATGGCGACCTGGTGCGCCCGGGTCGGCCGGGCCGTGGCGCTGACGGTCTCTTGTTATGTCCTGGTCACCGTCGGCTGGTTGTTCCTGGGGATCTGGTATCATACGGGTCCGGATGGCGAAGGGCGCATGATGGCCAGCCCTTTCTTTTGCCCGGGCGAGCTTGCCGCCGATTTATGCGGCTCGGCTAATGACCGGGGACACCTCGGCTGGGCGGTCTTCTGGACCGTGGTTTACAGCCTGGCGGCGCTCGTGTTCCTCGGCGTGACCCTCGCGACCTTCAACCGCCGACTTGGCCGGATCGAATTCGGGCTACTTCGGGCCGGCTCCATGATGCGGAAATCGTCCAAGCCCATCGGAATCCTGGAGATCGCCGGCGAGACCCTCGACTGACCGTAAAACCCCGGCTGTTCCCGACGGGCCGACTCCCATGGAAAGATCGTTCCGTCCCTGACACCCTCGTCGGCAGATTCCACGCCGGGCTCGCTGCGTTTCATCAGGCGTTTGGGTTCGTCTCAGAAGCTCGACATCTCAAAGATTCGTAGGACGGTGACCCGGCACCGACCCGTCGGGCCGCGATTTGTTTCTCAATCGACAGAGAGGGCGGCGTGATGATCGGACGATGGGTCGGAATCCTGGGATGCGCTCTGCTTGTCTCGCTGGGCCATCAGGCCGCGGCAGGAATCGAGGTTGGGGCCGCGGTCCGCGTGATCACGCCAGACCCGCTCCTGCCCGTCTCGGGAGGGATGGGGGCGCCGAATCCGGCCAGGATCAAGAGAGGGGAGCTGACCGCCCGGGCTGTCGTCTTCCGCAAAGGGGACGTCTCGGTCGCCTTCGTGGGGCTCGACCTGCTGGGTTTCCCTTCGGTCCTGGGTGATCGGGTTCGCGCGAAGGTGAGCCGCATCCCCGCGCGAAACATCCTCATCGGCTCGTCGCACACACACAGCGCCCCGACTGCTACGCCTTCCCCGACGGCAAGGGCGGGCACACTGGCGACCTGGCTTACATCGACTCCGTCGTGTCGAAGGCGGCGGAGGCCGTCAACGAGGCGATCGATCGGCTCAAACCAGCCTCGTTGAAGATCGCGACGGGCGAGGCTCGCGGGAAGATCGCCTTCAACTACTACGCGCCCGAACTCTACGACCGACGGATGAGCGTGATCCAGGCCCTCGATCCCCAGGGCAAGGCGATCGCCACCGTGGTCAATTACGCGATCCACCCCGAGGTTCTGGGCAACAAGGTCGGCGTCCTCAGTCCCGACCTGATCGGCCCACTCTGCGAGACGATCGAGGCCGAGGTTGGCGGTACGGCGCTTTTCATGAACGGGGCGCAAGGAGGCATGGTCACGGCCGACAATCGCGAGCCGAACCCGACCGGAACGATCCCCAGTGGCGACAGCGCCGAGGCTCGATCGTGGGAGGAATGCCTGAGGATCGGCCGGCTGATGGCGAGCGAGGCGCAAAGAATCCTCCAGGACGCTCCGTTACAGTCTGATCCAACGCTCTTCTGCGATTCGATCGACGTCCGGTTTCCGGTCCACTCGGACCTGATGTGGGCCGTGATCATCGGCTCGCCCCTGAAATACCCCCACGAGGACGACCGGTCGATCCGCGCTCGCGTCAACCTCGTGAACCTGGGCGACGCCCAGATCCTGACGATCCCGGGCGAGGCGCTGCCGAACATCGGGTTTTACCTCAAGAGGAAGATGCGAGGGAGGCACAATCTCCTCTTCGGGCTGACGAACGAGGCCTTCGGGTACATCCTCACGAAGGTCGATTTCAAGAGCTTCCCGAGGTACGACTACGTCTCGCGGACGTCGCTGGGGGAGATGACCGGCGAGATCCTGATCGAGAAGTCGATCGAGTTCGTCAACCGGTCGCCGGCGCCGGATCGTTAAATTGGCATCGACCCGGTCGTCTCCGACCCTCGGAGGACGTCTTGGAGGGTGGGTGTTAATTCTGAGCCACATGCTTGCCGAGGAACTCCCGGATCAGCCTGGCGATCTCGGCGCCGTTCGTTTCAAGGGCGAAGTGCCCGGCGTCGAGCAGGTGATATTCCAGCGTCTTCAGGTCACGTTTGTAGGGCTCCGCCCCGGCGGCCGGGAAGATCTGGTCATTCTTCCCCCAGGCGATCAGTACCGGCGGTTGGTACTTGCGGAAATACGCCTGCCACTTCGGATAGAGCGGAGGGTTGCTCCCGTAGCTGAGGAAGAGGTCGAGCTGAATCTCGTCGTTCCCCTTGCGGTCGAGCAAGAACTGGTCGTGGGCCGCACCATCAGGGCTGACCAGCTCGGGTCTCTTCACGCCGTGCGTGTACTGCCAGACGGTCGTATCGTAGCGGAGCGCGGCACGGAGGGCCTCGCGTCGCTCCTTGCTATTCGGCTCCTTCCAGTACGCCTTGATCGGCTTCCAGAAGTCGTTGTCCAGCCCTTCGTCGTAGGCGTTGCCGTTCTGGACCACGATGGCGGTGATGCGCTCCGGATGCGCCACGGCCAGGCGGTAGCCGACCGGGGCGCCGTAGTCCTGGACGTAGAGCGCGTATTTCGTCAGCCCGAGCTTCCCGGTGAATTCGTCGATCACCTTCGCCAGATTGTCGAACGTGTAATCGAACTTGTCGTGCGTCGGCATCGAGCTGTGGCCGTAGCCGGGGTAGTCAGGTGCGACCACGTGGTACTTGTCCCCCAGCGCGGGCATCAGCATGCGAAACATCTGAGAGCTTGTCGGGAAGCCGTGAAGCAGGAGGATCGTCGGCGCGTCCTTTGGCCCGGCTTCTCGGTAGAAGATGTCGAGATCGCCAACCTTCATCGTCTTGTGCAACACCTCCACCGTTCGTTGAGCTGACGCCGTGCCAGTCAGGCCAGGGCTCAACGATGTGGCCGCGAGCAAGGGAAAAGTCCACCGTAACTTTGACGTGCGGGTCATGATCATCTCTCCGAGAACGAGTGTTGAGGTTTCGGGGCGACTTGACATCGAGCAAGCCGGAGTGGCCCAAAGTTCGATGGCCAGGGGCTGCCAAGCTTGGTCATGGACGTTTCGACGGATCATTCGTCCCCGAGTCTCACTTTCGGCGCCGCCGGGAAACGGCGTAGACCGATCGCCGAAGTTCGAGGAGCGGGTCGTCGGAGGCCTCGATGCCGTTGACGAGCCGGAGTGGGTCGTACGCGAGGGCACGCTGGGCCGCGTCGTTGTCGACGACCTTCCTGGTCACGGAAAGAACGCCCAACTCCACGACGGGCCGGTCGTTGGGCCAGACGGCCGTCGCATCGTTGACCGGATCGCCCTCCGCCGCCAGTTGAACGACGAGGCGAAACCTTACCGGCCCCTTGGCAAGCCGTTCGCCAAGCTCGTCGATCAGGAAGTTGGGCGACTTCCCAGTGGCCTCATCGGCGGTCAGGAACTTCGAGCCCACCTCCGGGCGGAACTGGTAGCGGCCGTACCTGGCCTGGCCCTTGCTGTTGGTGAACAGGAAGGCGTTGACGCCGAAGTAGGGCTCGGTCGCGAAGCTGGCTGGCGTCGGCTTGGGGGCCGCGATAACCTTCATGGCCCTGGGGTGGGCCTCCAGGAACTTTTCGAGTGGGGTGGGTTTCGGCGCGTCCTTTGGGCTCTCGGCCACGGCGCGGAGCAAGGCCAGGAAGTCCTCCCCGTTGGCGACCGCGAAGCCATTGAACGCGTTGGAGACGATATCGGTGCTGAGGCCCCCGAGCAGGTGGAAGCGTACGGCCAGACCGTGCGGGCTGGCGCCAGCGGCCCCGTCCGGCACGTCCGGCAGTCCCGTGCTGTCAGAGAACCGGATGGTCGCCCGGACCGGCCCACCCCGGAGATGCGGAGCCCTCGACAGATCGGGGGCGGACGCCGAGGATACGAACTCCCCATCGCAAACGACGCCCTTGGCGTGGGCCGACCGGAATCCGGGATGCTTTCCGAAAATCGCGTTCATTGCGTCCACGATCTGCTCGGGCAAGCTCTTGGGCTCTTCGGCCCTCGCGATGTGACCGAGCAGCGTGGCGGCCGCCATCGAGTTCAAGATGTCCCGCCTTCCGAATGCTACGTTCATCGGACACCTCCGTTCGTGGTTCTTGAGTCTCGACTGCCGGGAAGCATTCCCGGGCAAAGGTGGTCCCCGATTCGTGAGAATCCTACCAGGGTAGACCAGCGTCCTGCCCGCTTCCCTACGTCCGACTCATGGCCTTCACCGCATTCTCCGTCGCCAGGACGGCATTCGCCAGGAAACCGAAATTGATGATTGCCGCCTTGTCGCCATCACCCAGTTCGGGATGTCGGGGCGCAGCCGTCGCGTCCTTCACCACGGCCACCTCGAATCCCTGTTCGAGCAATTCGCGCAAGTGGCTCTCGACGCAGAGGTTCGCCAGCATCCCCGCCAGGATGACCTTGTGGAACTGGCGCTTGCGGAGTTGCAGGACGAGGTCGTTGCTCTGAGGCCCCCACATCTTGTGCGGACTCACGACGATGGTCTCTCCGTCCTCGATGAATGGTTTGTAGCGATCGAGCCAGTCGGCCCCGGACCCGGGGAAATTGTCGAGGCTCAGTGGGTCGGGGCGATAGAACTCGTTGCCATCGAGCATCATCTTCTCGGCCGGCCCGCCAAACCGCCACGCCTGGTCCGAGGGATAGAGATAGTGGGGCGAGATGAAGACCCCAAACCCATGTCCCTTCGCGGCCCGAAACAGCCGCTCGATGTTCGCGACGGTGTCGTTCTCCTTGACGCTCTCTCGCACCAAACTCCACGAGACGCCGTGCTCGCTCAAGACGTCGTTTTGCGGGTCGATGACGACGAGCGCGGTGTCAAGCTTGTCGATGTTCATGGTCAGCTCCCTCACCCGAAGGCTTCGTCCCGGGGTCCACGCCTCTGCCGAATGTCGTTCAACCGCCGACGTTCACCGCGACCGGCCGAGGAGCCGTGTCCCGCTTCCGCGGGTACGCCTTCGCCGAGTCGGCCATCGTCACCAGAGCCGCACCCATCATGATGGCATCCTTGATGACCAGCCTGCCGGGCCCGGCCAGGAGCGGAACACCGTGCTCCGGGCGCCCCACGGCGGAACCCCGGATTCGGGCGTCGTGACAGGAAGGACAGGGTCACCAGCGACATCCCGAAGACCAGAAAGTTTCCGAAGGCCGACACTCGCGGGAGTCAGGGGTGGAACGCGATCATCACGCCGAAGGCGACGATCACCGAGTCAAGTGCGTGGGCGAATCGGTACGTTCCGTTCCGTTCCGTTCCGCTCACGCCACTCACGGTTGGCCGGATTCAGCTCGATTTCGCGGTTCACATGTTCCTTGTACTCCCCAGCGGGCTGCCGGTACATGAAATTCATCCCCAGACCAGGACCACGACACGCCCAAGACGAGTCTCGAGAATTCCCGCTCGGTCCAGTCGGGCGGCTGACTGTAGCAGGCAGTCGATCCGTTTCATCGAGAGCCCTTCGTTTCCATGGGAATAATAGTCACCCTTCCTTGCATCGGCATTGGATCGTTCAACGCGGGCTCCGGTTTCAACCCCGGCGCCTTCGGGATCGTCGCAGACCGCCACGGATTATGGGAGGGACCTGGTCAGGCTCGGCGCCGAAGCTACGGCGCCGATTGCCTGACTCTTTGGATTCTAAAGGGTTGGCGACGCCGAAGGATTAGTGTCGAGGGGCCAAAATCGACGCCCGTTCGGTCTGTTCACAAGCGACAGGACGCGGCCTTGACTTTGTTTTCCCAGGCCAGCAGGTTCTCCACGCCAAAATCCGTGTTGGTCAGTCACTTCGTGGCGATCACTGTCGCGGCACGACACCCTGAACGTGTCTCCATTTCTCCCCAAGCCGCGACGGTGTTCTATTGATTGAGTATGAGCAACGTCAGGAACGATTCGCCGATGGAGACCATCCCGCTACTCGTTCGGTTTCAGACCAAGGCTCGTCGGGTCCCTGGCAAACTGATCCAGCAACGCTGCAATCACTTGCTTCATAGGCACTTTGATCGACTTCGGTCGCTGTGTAGGGGTGGGATCACCTGTTCGATCAAATGCCGAAAACTCGACCCCAGTGGGGTTTTTCCAAACGCGGGGTTTCATGGCTCTGTCGAGCCAATCCTCTGCGACGTGGTTGGAAACCAATCTCTCTTAATCTGTCGATGCTTCACTCGCCACGATCGGGCATCGGTTCGTTCTGGTCTGCGACTCCTGCGCCGGGGCGTTCAGGTTGATCGACCTTACTGGGACCAGAATGGCCGATGACGGATCGCTGCCCGATGTGACGGCGTCGTCTCCGGTAAGCATTAACTCGACCCGCAAAATGGAGCGGAGTCGTCCGGGGTCGGAAGTCTACCGCGAAAGCTCGTGCGAAGATCAGCGACTCAGTTCATCATCAAAGCTTGTTCATCAACAGAAGAGTAAGGAAACCATGAATCACCTCGGAGCGAGGGAGGCGGCGAAGGGAAGGCCGGGTCCGGTCAAAAGCCGGCGACGGCGGCAGTCGCGGCCGGCGGTGATGGTGCTGGAGGAGCGGAGTCTGCTCTCCACCTTCACTGTCACCAATACGGCCGACGACGGCGGCACCGGTACTCTGCGCCTGGGCGGTTGACCAGGCGAATTCGACAGCGGCGGCCAGCACGATCGCATTTGACAGTCAAGTCTTCGACATCCCGCGGACAATCACCCTTGCTGGCAGTCAGCTTGAACTGAGCAACACGCACGGGGTGGAAACGATCATGGGCCCGGCGGCGGGCTTGACTGTCAGCGGCGGCGGATTGAGCCGGGTGTTCCAGGTGGACAACGGCGTGACGGCCACCCTCAGCGGACTGACCCTCTCGGGGGGCTCGACCACGGGGAATGGCGGCGGATTGTACAACAACGGGGCCACGTTGACCCTGACCGATTGCAGCGTCAGCGGAAACACCGCCCTCAACGGCGCGGGCCTTTACAACAATGGAGGAACGACCACGCTGACCAGCTGCGGTTTCAGCGGAGATGTCGCGTCTGGGTATGGCGGTGGACTGTATAACAGCGTGGGCACCATGACGCTGTCTGATTGTCACTTCAGCGGAGACTCCGCCACTTTCAATGGCGGCGGGCTCGACAACGACTTCGGCACGGCGACCCTGAATAGCTGCTCCTTCAGCGGTGATTCGGCCAACGCAAATGGCGGCGGCCTCGAGAATGAGGGCGGCACGTCCACACTGGCCAACTGCACGTTCAGCGGGAACTCCGCAGTCAACGGAGGCGCGTTGGACAATCCCAGGGGGACGGCGACGCTGACCCATTGCGGTTTCAGCGGCGACACCGCTTCTGCCAATGGAGGCGGCCTGTTCAACTCCTACGGCACGACGACGCTGACCAACTGCGACCTCAGCGGTGAGGCCGCCACGCTGAATGGCGGCGTTCTGGACAACAACGGTGGCACGTCCACACTGACCAACTGCACCGTCAGCGGTAGCTCCGCCAATAACGGCGGCGGGCTGTATAACTCCTACGGCACGAACACGCTGATGAACTGCACCGTCAGCGGCAACTCCGCCCTCGCGAACGGAGGCGGACTCGCCGGCAACGGGGGCACGACCGCGCTGACCAACTGCACCGTCAGCGGTAACTCTGCCATGGAAGGTGGCGGCTCCTACAACAATGGCTACGGCACGACCAGCCTGACCGACTGTACTGTTGCCGGCAACTCCGCCGTCAACGGCGGCGGCCTGTCCAGCCTGGATGGGTCGGTCACCCTGGGTAACACGATCGTGGCGGAGAACACGGCGACCACCAGCGGGCCCGATGCCCTCGGAATCCTTGCCTCACAGGGCAACAACCTGATTGGCGAGACTGACGACAGCTCCGGATGGGTCGCCTCCGACCTGATCGGCACCGGCGCCCAGCCGCTCAATCCCGTGCTCGCGCCACTCGGAAATTACGGTGGCCCAACCCAGACCATGGCTTTGCTACCCGGCAGCCCGGCCATCGACGCGGGCGATAATTCCCTCATTCCTTCGGGGGTCGTCACGGATCAGCGCGGTCTCCCCCGCATCGTGCACGCCATCGTGGACATTGGTGCGTTCGAGTCGAGTCTCTTCACCATCACCGTCATTTCAGGCAGCGGTCAGTCCACGCCAGTCTACACGGACTCCTCGGCCCCACTGGTCGCAACGGTGACCGCTAACAACCCAATCGAGCCCGTGGCCGGCGGGCTGGTCACGTTCGTCCCACCGGCGATCGAACCGGCCGTGGCCGGGGCTGTCAGCCCGACGACGATCGGCGCCGACGGCGTGGTCACCGTCCCCGCGTCCACGAGCCCCATCGTCGGGTACGGTATCGTCTTGGCTAGCGCGAACGGCATCACGAACCCAGCGACCTTCAGCTCGGAGCAATGGGACCCGACCTTCAGCGATCTCACTTCCTCGACTATCGTCTACGGGTTGACCACCACACTGTGCGGTCATCTCGGCTCAGGCACGGCTTATCCCACAGGATCGGTCGTTTCGATCACCATCGACTCGGTCACCCAGACCTCCACGGTCGATAGCAGCGGCAACTTCACGACAACCTTCGACACGACGGGCCTGGACGTCGCGGACGGTCCCTATACCGTCACCTATGCCTTCGCGGGAAATCCAAGCTTCCTTGACACCGAAGACACGAGCACGAGTTTGACGGTCACCCCGGCGCCGCTCACGGTCGCGGCAATCGGAGTCTCACGCGTCTACGGCGCTTCCGATCCCACTCTCGGAGTCAGCTACGCGGGGTTCGTGAACGGTGAGACGTTCAGCGTCCTGAGCGGGCAATTGTCGGTCGTCGACTCGCATTCCGCCACGACGACGAGCGTGGGAAGCTACCTCGGGGCGATCACGGCCTCCGGGCTGACGTCGTCGAACTACACGATCACTTACGTCGCTGGCAATTTGACGGTCACGCCGGCGCCGCTCACGATTACGGCCAACGGAGCGTCGCGTCTATACGGCTCTCTCGATCCCACTCTCGGAGTCAGCTACGCGGGGTTCGTGAACGGCGAGACGTTCAGCGTCCTGAGCGGGCAATTGTCGGTCGTCGACTCGCATTCCGCCACGACGACGAGCGTGGGAAGCTACCTCGGGGCGATCACGGCCTCCGGGCTGTCTTCGTCGAACTACACGATCACTTACGTCGCCGGCAATCTGACGGTCACGCCGGCGGCGCTCACGATCACCGCCAATAGCACGACCAAGACCTACGGACAGGTCCTGACCTTCGCCGGCAACGAGTTCACGACCATCGGTCTGATCAACGGCGACACGGTCGCTGGTGTGAGCTTGAGCAGCACGGGCGCGACCGCGACCGCACCCGTGGCCGGCTCTCCTTATGCGATCATCGCGACCAACGCCGTTGGCTCGCGACTGAATAACTATACCATCAGCTACGTCGCCGGCAGCCTGACGGTGTTCAAGACGAGCCCGACGATCACGACGACACCGAACACGTCTGTCGTCACGATGGGCACGGCAACGACCCTGACCGACACGGCCACGCTGTCGGGCGGCCAGAACGAGACCGGCACGATCACTTTCACGCTTTACGCGGCGAACGGAAGCACGGTCCTGGACAGACTGGCGGTCTCGGTCAACGGCGACGGCACGTACACCACTCCGAGCTACACCCTCTCCGCGGGCGCCACGCAGGGGGTCTATCAATGGGACGCCACCTACAACGGCGACGGCAACAACAGCAGCGCCGCCGACAACAACGATCCGTCTGAACAGGTGTGGGTGGTTAATTCGTGCTGTAACTTGACAGGAATCACTTACTCCGTCTACAACCCCACCACGGGCGTGACCACCACGACCAGCGACCTCCGCGGCAACTCCGTTCAGGGTGATACCGTCTCGGCGAGGTTCACGGTGCCGGCCGGCGAGTACGACCAGCTCTCCCTGGTGAGCTACACGGCCCCGGAGTCGAGCTTTTACACCAACGACGCGTACCTCCAGCAGGTCTACCAATCGATCACGAAAGTCTTTGGTCCGGGCACTTACACCCTCGGTCCGGTCACCTTGCCCAACTCGTTCTATCAGGTTGACTTTGTCTGCGGGTCGGTGCTCGCGACGCTCGGCCTCAACTCGAACGACTTCTATGGCGCCCAGAACCGACTCCTCAGCGCCGACAATGAAGGCGTAAACCCCGTCGGCTCGGGCGTTCTCTCGATCGCGGGCGAGGTCTACAGCGATCTCAATCTCAACGGCAAGTTCGACAGTAACGAGCCTGGCCTGTCGGGTGTGAAGGTCACGTTGACCGGCACGGATCTTTACGGCAACTCCGTTTCGGCCACGGCGACCACCGACGCCTCGGGCTTGTACACCTTCGGTGGACTGCCCTTCAGCAACTCCTCGGGCTATGCCGTCATCGTGTCGACCCCTTCAGGCGATTCTTACGGCGCGGCAAGGGTCGGCATGGTCAATGGCATGGCTGACGGCACGACGACGAGCAGTCCGGAGGGTGTCCGAGGCATCGTCCTGGGTAATTCCGCTCAGATCACGGGCCTCGGCTACAATCTGGGGCTCGTCACCCCGTCCGACCTGGCCGGCGGTCTTGCCTCGATCGTCGTCCTCAGCCCGACGGCCAGTGGTGCCTTGACTATCTCCGGGAACGCCCGAGTCAACGTCCCCGGCGCGATCGTGGTCGACTCCAACTCCTCGATCGCGATCTCGGGGAGCGGCACGGCATCGCTGACTGCCTCGATCTTCGACGCGGTGGGCGGCTTCCAGAAGGCTTCAGGAGTCACATTCGGTCCCGCGCCGAACACGGGCACCTCGTCGTTGGCCGACCCTCTCGCTGGGCTGTCCACGCCGAGCACCGGCGGCCTGACCAACTATGGTTCCATCAACCTCACCAGCGGCTCGAGGACCATCAACCCCGGCATCTACAGTTCGATCAAGGTTTCAAACGGCGCCAGTTTGACGTTGAATGCCGGTCTCTACGTCATCGAGGGAGGCGGCTTCAGCGTCTCCGGAACCGCCAACGTCTTCGGCTCGGGAGTGACGATCTACAATGCCGGCAGCTATTGCCCCTCCAGGGGCGGAAGCTACGGGAGCATCAACTGGAGCACCACGGGCACCTTCAGCTTGAGCGCTCCGAGCAGCGGGTCGTATGCCGGAATCTTGATTTTCCAGTCCCGCGACAACGCCCAGACCCTGAGTATCAACGTCAGCGGCCGATCGGGTTCGGCGATCAACGGCACGATCTACGCGGCTTCGGCCCAGTTGGTCAACGGTGGCTCGACCCCTCTCTCCGGGAGCCTCATCGTCAATCTTCTGACCGTCAACACCGGTGCCACCGCGGACAGCCTCGATGCCCCCAACGGAGGGCTGGCCTACACGCCCGCGCAAGTCCGGTCCGGGTACGGCATCAACAACATCGCACTGGATGGCACCGGCCAGACCATCGCGATCGTCGATGCCTACGACGATCCATCGATCCTTCAGGCGGTCAACGCGTTTGACAATCAGTTCGGCCTGACCGACTCGGGGCCGACCCTTTACAACCAGTATGGACCGGCGACGTCGTTCTTGACGGTGCTCAATCAGGATGGTCAACCGACGTCACTTCCGATGACCGACCCGAACGGACCAGGCGTCAGCAACTGGGAGGTGGAAGAGTCGCTCGACGTTGAATGGATCCATGCCGTGGCCCCCGGGGCGAGGATCGTCCTCGTCGAGGCCAACAGCCAATCGCTGTCCGACCTGATGACCGCCGTCGCCTCGGCCGCCGCCCAGCCCGGCGTCTCCGTCGTATCGATGAGTTGGGGCTTCGCCGAGGGGCGGGCCGTCTTCGCCGCCGATGAAGCCCGCTACGACAGCACGTTCAACGTGCCAGGCGTGACCTTCGTGGCCGCCACGGGCGACTACGGGGCGGCCGATCCCGAGTATCCCGCCTTCTCGCCCAATGTCGTCGCGGTTGGCGGCACGAGCTTGAAGCTCAACGCCGATAATTCGTATCAGAGTGAGACGGGTTGGGGCGGCAACTCTGCTTCCGCAGGTGGGTTCGTCGGTTCGGGTGGCGGACTCAGCCTCTATGAGCCGGAGCCGGGCTACCAGCAAGGCATCCAGTCCACGGGCTCCCGGACCACCCCGGATGTCTCGTTCCTCGCAGACCAGGCCACCGGGGCGTGGATTGCCGATCCTTACAACCAGGGCGCTGATAACCCGTTCGAGGTCGTCGGCGGGACCAGCCTGGCGGCGCCGGCCTGGGCCGGCCTGGTGGCCCTGGTCAACCAGGGACGGGCGGCTGCCAGCGAGGCGCCGCTGGATAGCTCCAGCCCGACCGAGACCCAGCAGGCCCTCTATAGTTTGCCCCAGAGTGATTACAACGTGATCACTAGTGGGTTCAACGGCTACACCGCGAATGCTGGTTACAATCTGGTGACTGGGCTCGGGACGCCAGTGGCCAATCTCCTGATCGGCGACCTGATTGCCTACCAGGGGCCCGGCACGACCTATTCTGGACCGACGGTTGGTGCCTTGCAGGATGCCACGCTGATCAACCTCGGTTCGACTGGCGATGGTGTTAACAGTGTCTACAGTGTCTTCGACGCCATCACCCTCTCGAACAGTGGCTTCGTTCGTGCTCAAGGGCCCGGAGCGGCCAGCACCCTCAGTCCGCCGATGATCGGAATGACGGCCCAGAATGTGTTGGAGAGCCACTCGGTGGTCTCGCCGGTGACAACTCACGCGACCACCCTTGGGCTGGCTCCTGGCTTCTTGACGCAGAGTGCGCCGGGGCAGACGGTTGGCTGGGCGACGAGTTCAACGAGTCTTGGCCAGACGTCTGAATCATCGACGGCAGTTCTGCCCGCACCCGTCCAGACCGGACTCGGTTCGCGAGTAACCGCATGGTCCTCGTCACACTCCGTCGTGAGTTTTCCGATCGATGAGTGGAATCCGGTCGTTTTCTCGGCAACCGATCCGGACGTCTTCGAGGGACGCATTCCCTCAGGTTCTCTCCTGGGCGAAGTGTACGACGCGGTCCTGGAAGAGTTGACCGCCGGTTCAGTCAGAGACCCGGCGCAGTTCGGGAACGGGGCCATCGCGAGACCCGTTCTTCCCACGGACGGCCCCACTCGCGACCTGATCATTGGCGATCCTCTCCGACAGGAATACCCTTCTGCAACGACCGCCAGCGACGCGGCGGAAGTGGCTGCTCTGGGCCTGGCGGCCGGACTCTGGGCACGAGTCAAAAGTCGCGTGGATGACCGCAAACGGCGCTCTGTTGGCCTTCTTTCCAGCGGCAGATCGAGGAACGGATGACACGGATGAGTGATTCGCACTCGCCGTGGACAGTCTGGTCGTCCCGGCGGGTCTCCGCTGTGCTTGGTTCGAGACGCCGATCGGAGAACATTCATGACTGCCACGCAAGGACTCGCCGACCCCAGATCGGAAACCCCGACGGCATTGCGAGCCGTCCATACGTCGAACTTCCCCGCGCTCTTGAGGCAGATCGGCACGTCGTTGCTGGTGACAACTTACCAGGCCGGCAAGCTTGTGATGGTTCGCGATGAAGGGGACCACCTCAACACCCACTTCCGCGTGTTTCAGGCTCCAATGGGCCTGGCTTTGAACGGCGATCGGCTGGCCATCGGGACTTCTTTCCAGATCTGGGAGTACGTTAACGTTCCGGCGGTGACCGCCAAACTTGACCCGCCTGATCGGCACGATGGCTGTTATCTGCCTCGCTCCTGCCACGTCACAGGGAATATCCAGATCCATGAGATGGCCTGGGGCACCGGCGGCGAGCTCTGGGTCGTGAACACCCGGTTCTCATGCCTCTGCACGATCGACAAGACAGCCAGTTTCACTCCTCGCTGGCGGCCACCGTTTGTTTCGGCGCTCGAGCCGACCGATCGTTGTCATTTGAACGGCCTGGCAATGGTCGACGGTCGGCCTCGCTACGTCACGGCGCTGGGAGAGACCGACTCGGCGGCTGGCTGGCGTGAGAACAAAGCCAAGGGGGGTGTTCTGATCGACATCGACTCGGATGAAGTGATCGTGCGCGGGCTCTCGATGCCACACTCGCCCCGCTGGTACGGTGGCAAGCTCTGGGTCTGCGAGTCGGGCGCGGGGACGATCGGCTTTGTCGATCTCAACAGCGGCAAGTACGAGCCGATCGCCGAGGTTCCGGGGTTCACTCGCGGGCTCGACTTCGCTGGAAAACTTGCCTTCGTCGGTCTCTCCCAGGTCCGCGAATCCGCGATCTTCAGCGGCATCCCGATCACCGAACGGCTGTCAGAGACCGAACGAAGCTGCGGCGTTTGCGTGGTCGACCTGACAACCGGGCAGGTTGTCGCGCTCTTGCGTTTCGAGACCGCCGTGCAAGAGATCTTCGCTCTGGCGGTCCTGCCGAACAAACGGTACCCGGAGCTGATCAACGACGACGAGAATTTGCTGCGGAACTCGTTCACTGTGCCGAACGCGGCGCTGGCCGATGTTCCTGTGAGCCTGAAAGGGAACGGTGCCGCCAGGGCGGGCCACCGGGTCGAGGGCCAAGTCATCGTTTGAAGGTAATCATACGGTCGATGGGCCGCCGAGTCCGTTTCGACTGGACGCTGGACGCCTTATTCCCCAGTTCTGGAATTGACGAGCCGGGCCATTGGCGCTAGACTCCCCATCCAAGGTCCATCTCGAAGGGCCGGCAGGATGCCCCCCAGGCCCTCGGTCGCGGAAAGGATTCCGCCCCATGAATCGCAAGGTCGCTGCTCCCGCTCTGGCCATGATGGCGCTGGCGGGCTGCAATCTGAGCCGGTCCGAGATCAAGAACAAGACCGACCAGGTCACGGCCACGGTCTTCAACTCCAATAGCAGCCGCCCCGGGCGGGTCATCGAGCCACGCTACTGCAAGCTCGACAGCGCGATCGTCTCTCGCCCGGTCGGCGATCCGGTTGTTGACGCCTCGGTCTGGAACGTCGCCGATGAGCAGTTGATCCCGCTCGATGCCCGCCAGACGCTGGAGGCCAACGGGCTCCGGATCGGGGTGATTACTGGCAGCCTGCCGGCCGACGTGCTGGAAGCGTTCAAGGCGACCCCGCCGCAGAAGGAGACGCAGTGGGTCCACGTCGCCCTGCCTGAGGGGGAGCACACCCCGTTCGTGCTCGGCGGGACAACCGAGACGGTCACGCTTCTGCTCAACCACCGAGGGAAGGTCGACGGCCGCGACTACCACGACGCCGGTGGCCGGCTCCTCGTCACCCCCTCTCACTCGGGCTCCAAGGCGGTGGCGATCCGGATCGTCCCCGAGGTCCACCACGGCGACACCCGGCGCACCATCGCCCCTCTTCAGAGCAATGCCCCCTTCGCCCAGCAGGAGTTCTCGATCAAGGACGGCCAGCAGGAGGACATCCTCCGCGAGTTGGGCGTGACGGTCGACCTTCAGCCCAACCAGACCCTGGTGATCGGCTGCCGGACTCAACAGACCCGGAGCCTGGGGACCTTCCTGTTCACCCAGCCCGAAGCCAACAGCGACCGGATGTTCCAGAGTGTCCTGCTCCTCCAGGCGAGCCGCAACAGCATGGGCGTCGCGCCCACTCGGCCTGGAGACGAACCGGGTGAACTGCCCGATCTCGCCGTCCGGCCAATCCCCCTGCCCTCGAAGGATTCGAGCGTGTCGAAGACCAACCCGCCCCGGTAAGATAACCAAGGAAGGACGCCGCCGATGGACTGGCAACCGGGACCGTGGGGCCGAACCCGAACGACCTCGGGAGCGTCAACGAAGCGTTGGGTGACTCACGCCCGACACGACCGCCCGGCGCCCCATCGTGCGATCGGCGGGTCGAAGGCTCGGGCTGAGAGAGGATTCGCCGTGGCATCGGAGCCGGGATCAAGGCTGGTCACGCTCGACGGTTCGAATGGCGAGGGAGGCGGGCAGATCCTCCGGACCGCCTTGACCCTGTCTCTGCTCACCGGCCGACCGTTCCGGATTGTCAAGATCCGGGCCAATCGCGACAGGCCGGGCCTCCGCCCCCAGCACCTCAAGGCGGTCGAGGCCGCGTCCCTGCTCGGAAATGCCGAGGTTGTTGGGGGTTCGGTTGGCTCGCGCGACCTGACGTTCCGCCCCGGGACGCTCGAATCGCGCGACCTCCGGGTCGACATCGGTACCGCCGGGGCGACCGCTCTGGTCCTCCAGACCTTGCACCTGCCGCTGGCCCTCCGCGCGGAGAAACCGACCCGGCTGATCCTGACCGGCGGGACGTTCAACGAGTCGGCCCCCTCATTCCCGTTCCTCGAAACCACCTGGCGCTCGCACCTGGCCGCACTCGGGATGCCGATCGGACTGTCGATGCCCGAGGCCGGCTACTACCCCAAGGGAGGAGGGACGCTCGAAGCCTGGATCGAGCCGGCCACTCCTCGACCGTTCGTCCTGGAGGACCGGGGCGAACTGGTCAAGATCCGCGGCGTCGTTGAGGTGACCAACCTTGACCCGGGTATTGGCCGCCGGATGGCCGATCAGGCGATCGAGAGCCTGGCGGCTCGCGGGTTTGTAGCCGAGATCGAAGCTCGCCAGTCGGGCGGTCCCGGCCAAGGGGTCTCGATCGCGCTGATCGCCGAGTTCGCCAATGCCCCGCCCGCCACGTTTGTCGGGCTGGGCAAGAGGGGTAAGCCGGCCGAGGTCGTGGCCGATGAGGCGGTCGCCGAATTGCTCGCCCACCTCGAAAGCCCCGGGGCCGTCGACCTCCACTCCGCCGACCAGATCCTCGTGCCGCTCGCGTTCGCAGAGGGTCGGAGCGTCTACTCTGTCACGCATGTGACCGAGCATCTCCGGACCAATATCGAGACCATCCACGCATTCCTCGATCGCCCGATCCGCGTCGAGGCGTCGGAGGAAGGCCCCGGCGGCCGGGTTGTGGTGGGCTGAGGGCCGGACAGGTTCGGCAAAAACGGCGGAGACCGAAAAAAGACGGCCAAGGCCTCGCTGCCCGGGCGATTCTCTAAGAGTCACCCCGAGGTGCGGGGCCGTCGTCATTTGGCTTCGTTTTTTTCAGGCCTTGTCGGGTGGGTCGAGCCTCGGGCGATCTCCGCCATGCATTCGTGGTGGGACTCGCCCGAGGCTCGACCCACCCGACAAAACCTCCGAATCTCACCGTCGCATTGGCTTCGTTTTTCTTGACCTCCGGAGGGGTTTCTTGCAAGAGAGCGGGTCGGCCGGCGAATATCCTCCTGTCCACCGGAAGGAGGTGGGACCATGCGATATGCACTGGCTCTGATTTGCCCGCCGCTTGCCCTGCTGTCTTGCCGCCGTTGGTTTCAGGCGATCCCGAGCGTCCTCCTGTACGCCCTGGCGATCGCCACGGCCCAGTACGGCGTCGGGGCCCTGATCGAGTTCTTCTTGATCCTCTGGGCGGTGAACGTCGTCGGTGACGAGAAGGCCGGCCGCGAGGCCCGGGCGTTCATCAAGACGGTCGAGCCGATCCCGGTCCTCCGATCTCATTGATCAAGACGATCGTCTGGGTAGGATCGGGAAAGCTGGGCAATTTTCGGTTGACCGGCGGTCTGTCCCGGTCGAAGATATTTCAGTTCTCGCGGGAGATTTTCCCCCCAAGTCGGCGGGAAAAAGCGTATCTCCTTTGATGGCGAGGGCTTCGCTGGCCGCCGCGTCCCCCGGAACGGGGGCGCGGGTCCTCGTTTTTCCCTGGTGCGATCCCCCTTCCGTCGCATCGGGCCTATTTTCCCTGATTTGCCTGACTTCGCCGCTGCGCTCGACAGGTCGCGACCGACACTCGTCGGTCGGAATCCGGTCGGCGCGACCTCGGGAGCCCCGTCATGGCTGCGCCCTCGATCGTCCTCGTGCTCACTCTCGCGACGGTCGGCGCGGGTGGGGACGCGACCCGGATCGTCGGCGAGGTGCTCGGCCCGGACGGTCGGCCGAGGCCTGGGACGGAGGTGATCGCGGCGGGCGGGAACTGGGACGGCAAGGCGCCGGGATCGATCGGGCGGACGACGACGGACGACTCGGGCGTGTTCGTTCTGGAGCTTTCGGACGATCCTTCGACCCGGGAGCGACCGACATTGTGGGCGTTTCAGCCTGGCTCGGTGGCTGCGAGCCGCCCGATCGACCGCGACGCGATCGAGGGGCATCCGGTTCGCCTGATCCTTGGCTCGCGAGCCGGGGCGGCGTTCGTGGTCGCCGGACCCGACGGACATCCGGTCGCCGGGGCGAAGGTCTTCCCATGGCGGGTGGCCCGCGAGGTCCCGGATGTCCCCGAGGCGCTGACATCGCTTTCATCGTCGGAGACCAACGACGAAGGGAAGGCGACGATCTCGGCGTTCCGTCCCGAGGAACTGGTGACAGTCCGGGTTGAGGCGGCCGGCTTCGGCATCCAGGCCAGGGAATTCCGTTTATCCGACGGATTGGCCGACGTCGCCTCGAAGGGGATCACGCTCCTGGCGACAGGCCGGGTCGCGGGTCGGGTGATCGCCGGGGAACCGCAATCGGTCGCCGGCCTCTCGGTGCTGGTGACATCCTCGGTCGGCGGCCGGACGGGTACGAATGCCGGGTTCGCGGAGGTCGTGACCGACGCTTCGGGCCGGTTTGAGGTCTCCGCGATCGCGGCGGGAAGCTTGACCGTCCGCGTCCGGCCTCGCGCCGGTTCGCCCGACCTTCCCGCGCGCGTGATCCGCCGGACCCTGGAACCGGGTCGTCAGGTCGATCTGGAGATCCCGCTCCGGCGCGGGGTCCGCGTCACCGGCGTGGCCCTGGATGACCGCGACGGCCGGCCGATCGCGGACGTGGTGGTCTCGGTCGTCCCTTCTGCCCCGGCCGAGCCTTCGAGGGTCCGGACTGACGCCGAGGGGCGCTACGAGGCGTTCGTCCCGCCCGGCCTGGTCAGCCACCGGGTCCTGAAAGTTCCCGCGCCTTACCTCGCCCCGCCCAGCTTCCTCGGTCCGAGGCCGGTTGAGGTCCCGCCCGCGATCGCCCGGTTCGAGCTTCCCCCGATCGCCCTGACCCGAGGCGGCGAGATCCGAGGTCTGGTCGAGGACGAGAACGGTCAGCCCGTGGCCGGAGCGCGGGTCGAGGCCTCCTGGACCCTCTTCGACGGTCGGAACCGAGCCCCGAGGTCGGTGGCCGTCACCTCGAAGCCGGACGGCTCATTTGTCCTCGGTCCCGTTGCTCCCGGCACGGACCTGGCCGTGGTTGCCTCGGCCGGAGCGGCGGCCACCGAGGCACCCGTTTCGGTCCGGACCGATGCCGATGGGCCGGTCGAGCTGACGCTCGTCGAGACCAACGCATCCGCGCCGGCCGGCCGGGTGATCGACGTCAAAGGGCGGCCGATCGCCGGGGCGTCGGTCCGGATCTGGTCGCTGGCCCGATCCCCTGGCGGCTCGATCGATGACGCGAGGTTGCTGACCTTCGACGGCCTCGACGAGTTGAAGACCGACGATGCCGGGCGGTTCCAGGTCCTTCGGAGGCTCCGGGGTGACCGGGAATACCGGGCGCTGGCGTTGGCCAGGGGGCACCTCCCCGGCCGGTCCCGACCGCTCCGGCCGGGCCACCTGGATCATCCCGGGTTCGCCGACCTCGTCCTGTCGGCCGATCCGGAGCGGGTGGCGATCGAAGGCCGTATCCTCGACCGCCAGGGTCGGCCAGTGGCCGGCGCGGGGGTCTGGACCTCGGCCGACGGCCCCTGCTGCCGGCGCTCGACGACCGACGCCGAGGGGTGTTATCGGCTGGACGACCTGCCCGAGTGCCCTCTCTGCCTCTTCGTCGAGGCGGCCGGGTTTCGCTTCCTCGGCCGGACGATCGACCCGGCCCAGGGGCCTTTTGACATCACGGTCACCCGACTCGAGGAAATCCCCGAGGCGTCGATGACGACCCGGGCCGTCGGGGCTTCCCTGAAGGACATGGCACGGGACGTCCTGGCCCCTTATGCCGAGCGGGTGCTCGGCCAGGGGGACCACTCGACGCGGTTCAGGACCCTGGAGCTGCTCGCGCGGGTTGACCCGAAGCGGGTCCTGGCCCTGATCGAGGCCCGGGGGGTCGAGGGCGTCTGGCTCGTCGACCACCTCCGCCACGCCGCCTCATGTGGTCTGGTCGATTCGACGTTGGAAGAGCGGATGGCTGTCGTCGGGTCGATCCAGGATGCGGAATGGCGAGTCCTGGGCGCCCTCGACGCCGAGTCCGCGCTGCCTGAGGCGGCCCGGGGGCTCAGGCGCGAGTGGGTCGATCGGGCGCTCGGCGATGCCCGGTCGATCCGAGAGCCTTCCAGGCGGGTCGTCGCCCTGGCCAGGGTGGCCGACCGGCTCCTCGACCTGGGCGAGACCGATCGGGCGACCCAACTTCTGGCCGAGGCCCAGCCGCTTGCCGAGGCCCTGCCCCGCAACGCGTCGGGGGCCCTGCCCCGCGCCGAGTTCGCCGAGGCGCTGGCCCGGGTTGACCCGGCCAAAGCCCTCGCCCTGACCGAAGATCTGGTCGACCCGGGCGAGTTCGACCGCTGCCGGCTCAAGATCGCCCGCCGGCTGGCGAGTCGGCAACCCGGCCGGGTGGTCGACGTCCTCGACTCGCTCCGGGACCCCCGCTCGCTGATCGGAGCCCTCGCCGGACTCTGTCACGCCCTGGCCCCGGTTGACCCGGCCCTGGCCAGGCAACTGATCGCCCGTGCCCGAACCGACGACACCTGCCTGCGGCCCTATGCCCTGGGCATGATGGCACTGGCGGTCTCCTCCTCCGATAAGCCTTCAGCAACCGCCTGGCTCCGCGAGGCGTTCGACCGTCTCGGCCAGGTTGCCGCGTCGGGTTCCCCTTCGGCGGGGATCGCGCACGATCCCTCGGCCGTCGCCGCCGCGCTGCTGCCGGTCGCCGAGCGGATTGACCCGAAGCTGGTCCCCGAGCTTTTCTGGCGGGCCGTCTCGTTCCACGCCAACCGACCGGGCGCCGACCCGCGATCCGACGCCGTGCTCGCGCTCCTGCTCGCACGGTACGACCGATCGGTCGCGCTGGCGTTTTTCCAGCCCGTGGCCGATCGGGCCCTGACCTCCGCCGAGATGGACCTCGCCCCGCTGGTCGCCTCGGCGGCCATCATCGATCCGTTGCTCGCCGTCCGGCTGGTCGAGGCGATGCCCGAAGCCCCCGACCTGACCTATCACCACCCCAAGAACCAGGCCCGGCTGATCCTTGCCGGAGCCCTCGCTCGGGGAGCCCCGGCCTGCTGGGAAGACGCGACCGCCCGGTTCCTCCACCTCTGGACCATCAACGCCCCGGACGGCGACTGAAACGGCCGTCGGTGGGTCGTCAGCCCGGATCTCGCTGAGGTCGGCCGCATTCGAGTTGGACTCGGGTCGCGATTGTCTTACAATCGTTGAACTCTCGCCGACGAACCGGTCCCTCCCGAGTGCGGTCGCCATGAATCGAATCGCTCTGATGGTTCTCTCGCTGGCGAGCCTGGGGCTGGTCGCGGCCGACGCGCCCTCGACGACCGAGCGGGCGGCTCCCTCGTTCGTGACCGACGTGGTGCCGGTCCTGACCCGGCTGGGGTGCAACTCGGGAGGCTGTCACGGCAAGCTCGCGGGTCAGAATGGGTTCAAGCTGAGCCTCCGAGGGTACGCGCCGGAGCTGGACCACATCGCGATCACCCGCGACGCGAAAGGGCGGCGGATCGCCAAGAGCCGGCCTCGAGAGAGCCTGCTCCTGGCGAAGCCGCTGCTGAGGGTGCCGCACCAGGGAGGCCAGAAGCTCAAGGCGGGCTCGCCCGAATACCAGGTCCTGCTCGCCTGGATCGCGGCCGGCACACCCGGTCCGACGGGCAAGGAGCCGGTCGTCGCCCGCCTGACGATCGAGCCGCCTTCGGCGACCTGCACGCCCGGCCAGGCGGTCTCTTTGAGCGTGAAGGCCCATGACTCGGCCGGCGGGGTCCGCGACGTCACCCGGCTGGCGCTGTTCAAGTCGAACGAGGAGGGGCTGGCGAAGGTCGACGAGGACGGCCGGGTCGAGACCCTTCGCCCCGGCGCGACGTCGGTCATGGCCAGCTTCATGGGCGAGGTCGCCGTCCACGTCGTCACCACGCCCTACGACCAGAAGGTCGACGAGGCTGCATACGCCGCCCGGTCGAACGTCATCGACGACCTGGTGATGGCCCGGCTCCGCGAGCTTCGGCTAGAGCCCTCACCCCCGGCCGACGACGCGACGTTCCTCCGCCGGGTCTCGCTCGACCTGACCGGCTCACTTCCCTCGCCCGAGGACGCCGCCGCGTTCCTCGATGACCCCTCCTCGAACAAGCGGGCCGCGCTGGTCGAGACCCTGATGGCCAGCCCGGCCTTCGTCGATTACTGGACGATGGCCTGGGGCGAGTTGCTCCAGAACCGTCGCGAACGCGACAACGACAAGCGGGGCCGAAAAGGCGTCCGGGGGTTCGCCCACTGGCTCCGCGAGCAGGTGAAGGCCGACCGCCCGTGGGATGAGCTGGTCCGAGATGTTCTGACCGCGCGGGGGCCGCTGGCCGACGAGCCCGCCGGCGGCTATTTCGTGGTCAACCGCAAGCCCGAGGAGCTGGCCGAGTCATCCGCCCAGGCCCTGCTCGGGACCCGGATCGCCTGCGCGAAATGCCATAACCACCCACTAGAGAGGTATACCCAGGACGACTATTACGGGATGGCCGCCTTCTTCAGCCGGGTCAAGCTCGACGGCAAGATGACCGACCTCGGCCCGGCGGTCGACCTCGGTGTCTCCGGACGGCGGAGGCGCGGCGGAGGGGCCGGGGCCGACGGCTCGAAGGTCGGCGTGAATCAGCCGAGGACCGGTCAGTTCTTGCCCCCTCGTCCCCTTGATCGCTCGACTGTTACGCTCGAGTCGGGCCAGGACCCGAGGGCGGCGCTCGCCTCGTGGATGACCGCGCCGACGAACCGGCTGTTCGCCCGAGCGATCGTGAACCGGGTCTGGAAGCGGTGCTTCGCCGTCGGCCTGGTCGAGCCGGTCGACGACCTCCGGGCGACCAACCCCGCCTCGAACGAGCCCTTGCTCGACGCCCTCTGCGATGACCTGATCGCCCACAAGTACGACCTCAAACGGCTGATGCGACTGATCGTCTCATCGAGGTCCTACGCCCTGTCCTCGGAGCCCTTGCCGACCAACGCGGCGGATCGAACCTTCTTCTCCCATTACCTGCCCAGGCGCCTTCCGGCCGAGGTCCTCGCGGACGCCCTGGCCGTGGTGACCGGCGTTTCCGAAGCCTACGAAGGGCAGGCTGTCGGCACCCGCGCCGTGCAGCTTCCCGACCCGCAGGTCCGCAACGACCTGCTCGAAACCTTCGGCCGTCCCGAGCGCGTGACCGCCTGTGCCTGCGAGCGGACCGCCGACGTGACGATGCCGCAGGTCCTCCACCTGATGAACGGCGACGCCCTGAACCGCCGACTCGGCGACGGCGAAGGCCGTCTGGCCGAACTCGTCCGGGCGAATCAAACGGATCGGGAGATCGTCGAGACGCTCTTCCTCACCGCGCTGGCCCGTCGCCCGACCGAGTCGCAATGGCGGACGATCGAGGCGGCACTCGCCGGGCTGACCGGAGACGACCGCTCGGCTGCCTTCCGCGACCTGGCCTGGGCCCTGGTCAACTCCAAGGAATTCCTCTTCGGCCACTGAATGACGGGATGAAGCTCCGACTCGGCCTCTACCGCTCGATTCGCGACAAGCCGGTTTGGTTCCCCAATCTCAATGAGACTCCGCCCTGGTCAACAGCCGATCGACCTCGTCCCAGAGAGCCCGCCACGACGGGCGTTCCGCCTCGGGCCGCTTCGCCAGTTCCTCGGCGTCTCGGACACCAGCGAGATCGGGGTCGGCTTTCCAATGTTTCAGGGTCTGGACGATGAATTTGGCCGATCGGCCGTCATGATCCAGCAACCTGGTCCAGGCGGCCAGCTCGGCTTTGAGCCAGTCGAGCGCCTGACCCCGGAGCTTCGCCCGACCGGCCTCGTCGGGAGCCGGATCATCCTCTCCCTGGCCGCATCCGGCCAGCGCCGCGGCGCAGGCGGCGTTGTAGGGGTGCTGGGTCCGGCGGTCCTCGGCAAGCCTGGGGTTGGCCGCGAGAGCCTCGGCGTAGAGCCGCGCCGCGGCGGCATCGAGCTTCTTGGCGAGACAGAGCGAGGCGAAGGCGAGGGACTCGTCGGCGTCGGCCGGATGGTCGTCGCCGCGCAGGACGGCGGGTAGCCTCTGGATCAGCCGCCTGGCTCGTTCGGCGATGACCAGCATGTTTTCCACCTCCCGAAGTAGTCGAGGATTGGATGCCGCCCGATCGCGGGCCTGATGCCACGCCTCGATGGCCCCATCGAGATCTCCCTTCGATCGCAGGGTGACGCCAAGGTTCTTGTGGGCTTCGGCGAAGTCAGGCTTGAGCCGGATCGCCTCGCGGAATTGGACCATTGCCCCATCGAGATCTCCCTTGGAAAATAGGGCGATTCCAAGGTTGGCGTACGATAACGGGTTGTCGGGCAGGAGCCGGATCGTCTGGCGGTATTCGGCGATCGCCGCGTCGACCTCACCCTTGGCGCCTTAGAAACTATCCGAGAAGGCCTGGAACACCCTTTGCTTGAAGGAGGTTGTAGCAAGACACCTCATCACCGTGCATCGCGAGAGGAGCCCGAGCCATGACCCGCCGCAAGCCTGGACCCAAGCCGCTGGGCACGATCTGGGAGATCCCCGATGAACTCTGGCGGCGGATCGAGCCCATTCTCAAGGAGTTCTGGCCCAGGAAGGCCACCGGACGCCACGTCGCCAACTGGCGGAAGATGCTCAATGGGATCATCTTCCGGATGCGGAGCGGCTGCCAGTGGGACCAACTGCCCGAGCGGTTCGGCCCCAAGAGCACGGTCCACGATTGGTTCCAACGCTGGGTGGCCGGCGGCATCTTCGAGAAGATCTGGGCCGTGCTGGTCGCCGAATGCGACGAACTCGGCGGGGTGCAGTGGGAGTGGCAGAGTGCCGACGCGATGCTGGGCAAGGCCCGGTTCGGGGGGGAAAAGACGGGCAAGAACCCCACCGACCGCGGGAAAAAAGGGACCAAGAAGAGTCTGCTGACCGACGGCGACGGCGGCCCGCTGGGGGTGGTGATCGCCGGGGCGAACGCCGTGGAGCAAAAGCTCTTGAAGGCGACGATCGAGGCGATCGTGGTCGAACGGCCCGACCCGAGCGAGGAGGAGCAGCACCTGTGCCTGGACAAGGGGTACGACAACCCCAATGGTGAAGAGGCGGCGGTCGAAGCGGGCTATCACCCGCACATCCGTCGGATCGGCGAGGAAGCGATGAAGTGTGACCGTTCCCGAGGTCACAAGCCGCGACGCTGGGTGGTGGAACGGGCGTTCGCATGGCTGTCGAAGTGCCGTGGAATCCTGGTGCGCTACGACAAGAAAGACGGCAACTACCTGGGCCTGATCCAACTGGCCTGCGGACTCCTCTGGTATCGTCGCCTTCACCGAATGGGCCGATGTGACGCAACCTAGAACGTCACATGAGCATTGCAGCAGTTCTCGGACAGTTTCTAAGGCGTTTCCAAGGTTACCGTGAGCTCCAGCCCCGTCGGGCTGGAGTCGGATCGCCTCGCGGAATTCGGCGATCGCTGCCTCGTTATCATTCTTGTAACGCAAGGCGACGCCGAGGTTATTGTGGGCTTCGGCCAGGGTAGGCAGGAGCCGGATCGCCTGGCGGTATTCGGCGATCGCCGCGTTGACCTCACCCTTGGCGCCTAAGGCGTTTCCGAGGCTTAGATGAAATCCGGCCACGCCGGGCTCGAGTCGGATCGCCTCGCGGGATTCGGCGATGGCCAGATCAAACTTCCCCTGGGATGTCAGGGCTCCGCCCAGGTTCATGTGGGATTCGGCGTAGTCGGGCTGGAGTCGGATCGCCTCGCGGAATTCGGCGATGGCCAGGTCGATCTTCCCCTGTATCCTCAAAGCGGAGCCGAGACGATTGTGCCCCCAGGCGTAGTCGGGTTGGAGTTGGATCGCGCTGCGGAACTCAGCAATCGCCGCATCGTGCTCGCCCTTGTGACTCAGGGCTTGGCCGAGGTCGCGGTGAGCCCGGGCGGAGTCCGGCTTGGCGCCGAGCTGCCTCCGGGATGCGGCGATCGCGGCGTCGTATGCCAGGTTGGCTTCTTCACGCAGTCCCCGAGATTTGAGCATTCCTCCGAGGCAGCTGAGGAGATTGGGGTTGTCCGGTTGTCGCCGCGACAAATCTCGTAGCACGCCGATGGCCTCGTCGATCCCTCCTCGATTACTGAGCACGTGCGCCATTTCGTGCGCTGTCAAGGGCAACGTCGCCTGGGCCGCCGTGTAGTAGCGTATGGCCTCTTCCGAGCGACCGAGTCGGATGAGCGACCGAGCGAGTATGAAATTAAGCCAGACGTCTCCCGGCTCGCGGTCGTGCGCCGGTCGGAGGACAGCCGCAGCCTCGACCGCCTCATTTGAGCCGAGCAAGAGCGCGCCGAGCAAGCTGACACTGACGGCCGGCAATGTATCGGTCTTCTCGCGAGCGAGTCGGAGGAGGGTGTCATGACGTCGCGTGACGTCGGGCTCCGCCACGACAGAGCGGAGTCGGTTACGCCAGGGGTCGGGGTCGGCCTGGCGGGCCACTTCGTTGACGCGAACCGCTCCAGTTCGGTCCTTTCGCCAGTGCCGCACCGCCGCCCAGTTGTCCAGCGCGGACACCAGCACCAGGGCCACCCGAGGAGGACGGCCAGCGATGGCTCGCCCCGCGTCGGCCGGCGAGATCCTGTCGAGGTCGATCCCTCGGGCGCGGAACGCATCGGCGTAATGATTGTCGGTCTGTTCCTCGGTGTTATCGAGGATATCGCTCCGGATCGCGACCACCTCGTCGAGCAGCGCCCGATCGGCAATCGCGTCGGCCGATTCCCGGTTCACGGATTCGATCAGCGAGGCGGCTCGCGACCTCGTGGCCGCGTCGCGGGCCTCGGCCAGTAATGAGCCAAGCTGGCTGGCGGCCTCTTTCGCGGCCGACCACTTCGAGAGGTCGTCGCCCGCTCGTTCGGCCTCGATTTGCAGGACGTCGACACCCCGGAGGGCCGCCTCGAACCGGCCTGCTCTCGCTTGCCGGTCGTAGGCGTACCAGGCACCGCCTCCGCCCACCGAGACGACCAGGACGAGCAGCGAGGCCGCCAGGCCGACGGCCAGACGCCGACGCTTCCGCTCCTCGACCGCCCGCGCCTGGGCCTCGACCTTCGCCAGTTCCGCCGCTCGTAAGCGGTCCTGCACTCCGGTTGTGTAGGCGGTTATCCGGCGGCGCGACGGCGCCGGCGTCTCGGGGGCGGTCGGAAAGGAAGGGCGCCATGCCGTCGCGAGCCAGTCGGGTCAACTCCTCGTCGGCCCCGCAGGCACCGAGCCGGGCCAGGGCGTCGGCCAGGTCGGCGCTCGCGGCCTTGGCCTTCAATTCGGCTCGCGATGCCCCGGTGTAGGGTGGCTGGCCGGTCAGGATCTCGCAGAGGATCGCATCCAGGCCGAAGACGTCGGCCCGCTCGTCGATCCGGTCGACCTCGCCCCGTGCCTGCTCGGGGGCCATGTACGCGGGCGTGCCCAGCACGCTGCCGGCCTGCGATTCGGCGCCGGAGCCTTCGGAACGCGACGTCCGGACCTCTTCGACCTCGGGCCGCTTGCGCTCGTCGGCCACGCCTCCCTCGGGCAGGACCTTGGCCAGGCCCCAGTCCATCACTTGCACCTCGCCAAACGAACCCACCATCACGTTGCTCGGCTTGAGGTCGCGATGGATCACCCGGCGCGAGTGGGCGTAGGCGACGGTCTGACAGACCTGCTCGAAGATCCCCAGGAACCGGGGCAGGTCGTGGGTCGGGCTGGGACGCTCGGCCAGCAAGGCGGCCAGGGTCCGACCTCGGACCAGCTTCATGGCCAGGAACGGACGGCCGTCGGTGAAGGCCCCCAGCTCGTAGATCGGCACGATGCCCGGGTGCTGGAGCTGGCCGCCAATTTGAGCCTCCTCGACGAACCGATTGCAGAGGTGAGAATCGTCTCGGTGGGGTCGGAGGAGGACCTTCAGGGCCAGCTCGCGGCCGAGGTCGGCGTCGCGGGCGCGGAGCACGGCGCCCATGCCTCCACGGGCGATCTCGCCGAGGATCTGGTAGCGGCCGGCGTGGACGGGAAGGTCGGGCCGGGACAGAACGGGCGCGAGGTCGTCGCCTGGCGGTTCGGAGAGCATCACCCGGGGCTGGCTATCGGTGCTCCCCCAGAAGAACGTCGAGAAGCTCGACCCATTGCGAGCGGCGGCACTGGCGAGATTCGTTGGCCCTCCGGCTCCGCCCGGTCGGTCCAGTGGTCGGCCCATCACTTCCAGGCAGGCGCGGAGCGGCCCGGCGAATTGCGGGTGCTCGGCGATGAGACGCTCGGGGTCGATGGGACGACCTGCCTCGATGTCGGAGAGATAAGCTTCGAGGATCAGGGCGACCTCGACCTCGACCGATGCGTCCGCGTTGCCATCGTCTTCGAATGTCGATTCGTCGTTCATGGTTGGTCGCTCCCCAGCTCGCGGCGAAGTTCGAGCATCGCCCGGGTCCAGAGCTTGCGCACGGCGTTAACCGAGCGGCCCATCCGCGCCGCGACCTGCTCGACCGGGACATGCTCCAGATTACGAAGGATGAATACCTCACGATAGTCGGCGGGGAGTCGCTCCAGCGCGTCGGCCAGGAGCACCGCCTCCTCGCGGCGGATGGCGCGGAGGCTGGGGCTCGACGCCGAAGGCGCCGCGAGCGCCTCCTGGACGGCGAGGCTCGACCGGTCGAGAGCCGCCTCCAGCGACTCCTGGCGGCGCATGTCGCGGCCCCGGGCTTTGTGGTGCCTGGCCTGGTTGGCCAGGGTCCGCACGAGGGTCTGCCGGAGCCAGCCGACCAGCTCGCGCTCTCCGCCGCCGAGGAACTGGGCGAACTCGCGATGGGCCTTCAGGAACGTCTCCTGGACCAGGTCCGAGGCGTCGAGCCGCGCCCGGAGCGCCTGGCCGATCAGCGTCCGGGCCAGGACGCGGAGATAGTTTCGATACAGCTCCAGCAAGCGGCCCCGCGCGGCCTCATCGCCGGCGCGGGCCCGCTGCAGGAGGATCTCGGGGGTTGCCTCGACGTCGGCCATGATCCGTCTCGCCTCTTCGACGGGTCCATCCCCGAGAGAACCCTCGCCCTCTCCAGAATCACGATGGAACACCTACCCTCTAGCGCCAGCCCAGCGTCGTGATCGTGAGGTAGGGGATCTTCTTCGTGAAGCGGGTCACTTTCGTCACCTTGGAGAAAGGCGTGGGGGTCGTCGCCGAAGCCTTGCCGACGTTCGACACGGTATAATAGTTCCCGACGCTATAATCATATCCCGCCACGGTGGCGTACAACATGGCGAAGCTGGTGCCGTCGGGCGACCAGATCGGGCTGCCCAGGACGTCGTCGAAGGTGACGGACGTGATCAGTTTGGTGATGGCCAACGTGCTCGTGTTGATCACGGAAATATCATTAAACGACAGGATCGTACTCCCCGGCTGGGGGGACCACGAGAGGTTGAAGAACCCGGTGCCAAGCTTGTCCGTGTCGGTGAGGACGACTTCAGCGTCGGTCGCGACGTTCCGGAGCCTCAGTTCTTGCTTGGTGTGGTTCAAGGTCCCGTTGGAGTTCAACACCGCGCCCGTGCCGATGTAGGCAAGTTGATTCCCCGACGTGTCCCAGGCGTGTAACGCGGAGGCATTGTAGCCGGCGCCGGTGTACGTATTCGGCAGCGTGAGGACCACCTCGACGCGAGGATCAGCCGGGGTGACGAGGACCCCGGCGGGATCGGCGCCGGTCACGTGGATGCGGACGAGGCGGCAAATCTGCGGGGAGACGGTCTGGTCGACGATGAAGGCCGAGACGAATGAGTCCTGTCCGTCGTTGGAGAACTGAGGAGGGGATAAATCTCCGGTCGGGAGAAGCCAGCCGTTGGCGGCGAAGTTGGTGAGCTGGGTCCAGGTCATCCCACCCTTGCCGTCGGGCGTGAAATAGCCGAGTTCAGACGGGGTGAGGTTGGTGGGCGGCTGGGTGACGGGCACGAGAGTGAGGAACCGAGGGGCCGGAATCGTCGTCCCCGGGACGGTCCCGTATGTCTTGCCTGAGACGGCGACGGCGCTGAATTGTGCCGACTGGCTCCCGGCCGCACCAAGGACGACCGGATTGGCGCCGGTGTCACTGATCGAGCAAAACTGGTAACTATATTGCTCGGACGTGGCATACTGGTAATAGATCGTGCCCGCCGGCGTGGGGCGTGACGGCATGGCCGTCCCCAGGATCGCCAGGGCCAGCCCGAACAGTCTCGCCCCTGCGGATCGTCGCTTCGCAAACATCCTCTTCTCCTCTCTCGACATCGAGGTGAGCGGAGTGGCAGCCCGGCCAAGGAGACCCCCGAGCCATCGGGCGACTTTCTCCGCAACGTATAGGTCTCCCGGATCTAGACACCATAATCTCAAATTTCTGCCACGCTTTCCGAAAATAATTTGCCGGACTCGATTCCGGATCGCGAGAGAACAGGAATCGTGGGTTCTCCTCTCGATTTTGGACATGGCGGACGGGATCATCCCCCCTCGTGGCGGGATCGTAAAGTGAAGCCCGCCCGGTCCCCGCGGATCGGGCGTCCGGTCGCCACCGCTGCTGCGTCCAGAGAATGGGGACAGGCACCCGGCCTGCCTCGTCTTCCGCCGGTTCGATGGCCGCTCAAAAGGCCGGGAGCCAGTCCCCATTCTCTTCCGTCGTTGGCCATCAGACCGTGAACCGCTCTAGCTGGCGGTCACGTTGAAGGGGTCACTGGTCACCCCGGTGAGGTTCTTGGAGGAGATCAGGATCGTGTACCCGGTCCCGACCTTGCTCATCGTCAGCCCAGAGAACGTGGCCACCCCGTTGACGAACTTGACCGAGACCGTACCACCAAGCTTGGCACCGGTCGGGTTATTCCCCAGCGCGATCGTGACCGTGTTATTGTCGGAAGTCACCAGATTGCCATAAGCATCCACGGCCTCGACCACCAGGGAGAACGCGGTCTTCACGACGACGCTGGTCGGCTCGTGGGCGATCAGCATCCCCGTGGCCGCCCCCGGAGTGACCGTCAGGGACGTCGAGACGGGCGCTCCCAGGCCGCTACTTGTGACCTGGAACGTATAGCCCGAGGCGGCCTTCGTCAGCGTGAGGCCGGAGAAGGTCGCCAGGCCCTGACTCGCCGTCACAGTGAGCGTGCCGCCAAGCGACGTCCCGCCGGGGTTGCTGGCGAGGGCGATGCTCACCGTGTTGGTCGCGGATGTCACCACGTTCCCGTAGGCGTCCTCGATCGCGGCCTGCAGTTCGAAGCCCGTGCCTGCGGTGAGGCTGCTGGGCGGCTCTTCCGTGATCACCAGTTGCGAGGCGGGCGCAGGGGTCACGATGATGGGGCTCGTGACGCCCCAGCCGAGACCGCCGCCGGTGATGTAGAGTGTGTAGCCATAGCCAGCCACGTCAGGCTTGCTCAGCGTCAGCCCGGAGAAGGTCACCACGCCGGCGGTCGCCGTCGCGGTGAGAGTGCCGCCGAGGGTGGCGAAGCGGGAGGGGCTGGAGTCCAGCGCCACGGTCACCTGCCCGTTGAAGGAGGTATCGAGGTTCCCCGAGCCATCCACGGCCTCGACGGTCAGGCTGAAGGGGCTTCCCACGGTGATGGCGGCCGAGGGCGACTGCGTCACGATCAGTTGGGACCGGCTGAGCGTGGCGAGCCCGATGGCACTGTCTCCGCTATCGGCAAACCAGAGGTTGCCGTCGGGGCCGGCCGTGATCCCCTGGAGGCCGCCGGAAGCGTAGGCGGAATGGACGGGGTATTCGAGGACGGCGTCCGTTGTCGGGTTGATCGATCCGATCTCCTGGATCCCCGTCAAGGAAGAATTTGCCTCGCTGAACCAGATGTTCCCATCGGGGCCGGCCGTGATCCCCCTCTCGCTGGAATTATTCGTGCCGACTGGGAACTCGGTGATGGCGTCGGTCGTCGGGTCGATCCGGCCGACCTTATGCGTATTCGATTCGGTGAACCAGAGGGCGCCGTCGGAGCCGGCCGTGATGTCGTAGGCATAGGCACCGGCGGTGGGGACGGCGTATTCGGAGACGGCATGGCTGCTGGGATTGATCTCGCCGACCAGGCCGGTCGCGGTAAACCAGAGGTTGCCGTCGGGGCCGGCCGTGATTCGGAAGGGGCTGCTGTTCGCCACGGGGAGGGGAAACTCGGCAATGGCATGGGTCGTTGGGTCGATCCGGCCGATCTTGTTGGCGTTCTCCTCGGTGAACCAGAGGCCGCCGTCTGGCCCTGGCGCGATCCCGTTGACACCGGCGGAGGCGGTGGGAGCTGTAAGCTCGGTGATTGCGTGAGTGGTAGGGTTGATCGACGCGAGATTGTCGGCCGAAACACCGTATCCCCCGGTCAACCAGAGATTCCCATCCGGGCCCACCGTTATGTTCCGAGGGTCAAATCCATTGGGGAGGGCGATCTGAGTCACGGCGTGGGTGGTCGGGTTGATTGTCCCGACCTTGTTCGTGCTGAACTCGGCAAACCAGATGTTGCCGTCAGGACCCGTCACGGGCGATCCGAGATCGGCGTAGGTGGATGAAACCGTGAACTCGTTGATGCCCGAGATTGCCGAGAGCAAGTATCGGTCTTCCAACCGTTCGAGAAGGACTCGCGGGCGGTTTCGCTTCGTCATCGGTGCCTCCGTTGCGATCCTCAGGGGGGGACGGTCGGATCAAGTCGGGGCGTGAAGATCGCGTCAACTCCCGAGGCGCTCCGGCTTCGCCTCTTCAGCGATCGTCACCGTCATGGTCTCGGACGACGCCTCATCGTGCGAGTCGGCCAGCAACGAACAGGTCTCCCGGATCTAGACACCATAATCTCAAATTTCTGCCACGCTTTCCGAAAATAATTTGCCGGACTCAATTCCGGATCGCGAGAGAACAGTGATCGAGGGGTGCTCCTCACGATCCTGGACATGGCGGACGGGATCATCCCCCCTCGTGGCGGAATCGTAAAGTGAAGCCCGCCCGGTCCCCGCGGATCGGGCGAGTCCTCCGAAAAGCGGCGCGATCGTCGAAAAAGACGGTTCGAAACCGGTCGCCGGAAGGATAATCATCCGGGGGCGATCGGCCGCGTAGGGCCAGGGGACCTCTTGCGATTGGCTTTGGATTTCCGGGGGGTGATCGAATGAGTTCGACCGGGCAATTGGCTTTGACTTCTCGGGGAATGGAGATCGGGCCAGGATTCGTCTGGTCGGATTGGATTCCCGGCAAGATTGGCTTTGTCTGGTCAGGTCTCGGGTTGGATTGGCTTTGTCTGATCGGCGAAAGGATCGGAAGGCCCTGGGTTCGTTTGACCGGGGATCGGGAGGGATTGGGTTTGTCTGGCAGGAGGTCGTTCTGGACCGATCGAATGACCGATCTCTTGACAGAATAGGGAGTTATGCAGTGTCGTGGCGTCTCCACGTACCCGGTTTCTCGGAGGGACCCGGGGACGAGGCGGGCCGGACCTGTCGGCCATCTTCAAGATCGAGAGGGGGCACGACAATGTTTGAGCCCGGGGGTCCGAGGGAGGTGTCACCTCGGAGGTCGAGGGTCTATGATGGAGGGCAGGAAGCGCGTTTCCTTCCCGACTCCAGGAGATCGCCCGTCCATGAAGATCGAGCTCGACGACCAGGCGGGGCAGGTCCGCGTGAGTGATGATCGGCTGTTCCACCCCGGACGGCGGGCCTACGCCCGGCGACTGCTGGACGTGCTCCGCGATCAACCCGGCGTCAGGAAGGCGGAGGTCAACCTCAAGGCGTCCGCCTGCCGGGTCGATTTCGATCCCTCCTCGACGGCCGCCGAGGTCATGGCCAGGGTCTTCGCCGACGCCGTCAGGGTCGCGTCCGCGACCCTCCCGAAGACACCCTGGTGGAAGCACGTCCCGGTCTGGTCAACCCTGACCGCCTCTCGGTCGAACGGCGAGTTCTCGATCCGAGAAACGCGCGAGGACAGGCCGGTGGCGGAGGTGGCCGTCGGCTGGCGGCGCTGGAGGAACCTGGCGATGGCCGGCGGCGCCTTCGGCCTGACGATCGTCGGCGTGGTCGTTCCGGGCATCCCGACCCTGCCGTTCCTGCTGGCGACGAGCTATTACCTGGCCCGCTCGTCCCCACGGATGGACGGATGGCTCCGCCGTGCCCCGTTCCTCGGTCCGATCCTCCGGGAGTGGGAAGGCCATTCCGCGCTGAGCTGGACCTCGAAGGGCAAACTGATCGGCCTGACCGTCACGATCATCGTCGTGACGGTGCTCATCACGCCGATCAACGCCGTCGCCCTGGTCGCGATCATCCTCATGTCATCGCTGAGCCTCTACGGGATCACGAGGGTTCCCACTCTGCCGAGCGAGGAGCGAGCTGAAGCCCCCATGATCGGCCGGACCTTGCTGGCGCTGCCGTCGCACTGAGTCGATCAGCGATCTCGCCTCAACGCCCGTCCCGGCCGGTCGCCGGTCGGTTTGCCGTGGTCGAGCACGAGCCGTCCGTTGACGACCACGGATTCGATCCCCTCGCCGTAGCGGAACGGCTCCTCGAAGGTGGAACGGTCGATGACCCGGTCGGGGTCGAAGACGGTCACGTCCGCGAAGGCCCCGAGACGCAAGATGCCCCGGTCGCGCAGGCCGAGCTTCGAGGCGTTCAGCGAGGTCATTTTGCGGACGGCGTCCTCCAGCGTCAGCAAGTGCTTCTCGCGGACGTAGACGCCCAGGATACGCGGGAAAGTGCCGAAGTTCCGGGGGTGGGGATGGCCTCGACGCAAGGGCCCTTCGATTGCCAGGGCCGAGCCATCGGAGCCGATCGAGCACCAGGGCTGGCGGAGGGCCAGGTTCATGTCCTCCTCGGTGTGGTGGGCGTAGATCGTCGGGATCGATCCCCCCTCCTCGATCAGGAAGTCAAAAAGCTCGTCGATCGGGTCGGGCGTCGGTGTCCGACCTGCGGCGCGACGCTTGAGGATCGCGTCCATGGTCAGCCCCTCGAACCGATTGTTCCGGTCGGTGAGGTCGGCACTCAGGAGCATCCGCGACCAGTCGCCGCCGACGGCCAGGTAGTGGTTATACCAGCCCGGCAGGCCGGTCCGGATGTCGCGCTTCAGCCGCTCGCGTGCGGTCGGGTCCTTGAGCCGTGCGAGCATCGCGTCGCGTCCCCCTTCGTGGGCCCAGGGGGGGATGATGCTCGCCAGGTCGTTGTTGCCCCGAGTGTACGGATAGACGTTCGCCTGGACGTTAACGCCTCGCGCCCGGGCGGCGTCGATCAAGGCGACGATCTCACTCATCCGCCCCCAGAGGGCGCGGTCGGCGATCTTCAGGTGGGTGATCTCGACCGGCACGCCGGATCGCTCGCCGACGGCGATGGCCTCGCGGATCGCGTCAAGCACGTCAAGCCCCTCGCTCCGAATGTGCGAGGCGTAGATCCCGCCGTGCTTCCCGACGACCCGGCAGAGCGCGACCAGATCGTCGGTCGTCGCCACCATCTCCTGAGGGGCGGCGAGCATCGTCGAGAGGCCGAGGGCGCCGTCGCGCATCGCCTCATCGAGGATCGCCGACATCTCGTCGAGCTGCGCGGGGGTCGGGCGGTCGAAGGAGTCGCCCATGACGCTGCCCCAGACGTTTCCCAGGCCGACATAACTGGCCACGTTGGTCGCCGTGCCCGATTTCTCCAGCGCGTCCAGATAGTCGCCGAGCGAGACGAGGCTCGCCGGTTTTCCTCGGATGGTGAGGACCTTTGGTGGGAGCTTGCCCCGGTTCGGGCCGCCCGAGCGGTCCTCGCCCAGGACATCGGTGGTCACTCCCTGGCGGACCTTGCTCGGCGCGTCGCCGTCCTCGAACAGGGTCCAGTCGGAGTGCGCATGGGCGTCGATGAAACCGGGAGCGACGATCCGCCCCGAGGCGTCGATCGAGCGCCGCGCGGGAGCGTCCTGGGCGACACGCCCGACGGCCGCGATCCGATCGCCTCGGATCGCCAGGTCGCCCCGGAACCACGGGTTGCCCGAACCGTCAACGATCCGGCCGTTGCGAATGACCAGATCGAAAGGAGGCTCCTCGGCGAGAGTCGGGGTCGTCACGACAAGCAACGCCAGGAGCCTCGCGAACCAGTGAACGCGACCTCTCGACATGAAAATCTCCCGGCCCGACGAGCCTCGATCCGTCCTCGTCTCCCGAACGACCGGATGATACCATAACCAGCCCGTCGAGAACTCGAACGGAGGCGGTGAAGGATGGAAAGACGTCTTGGTTGTTCTCGGGTCTCGTCGACGGGGAGGAACGATCGAGCGCAAGTGGATCGAGAACCGTGGAGATCCGTCGTCTTGTTGACTTTCGGCGACAACGATTTCCTTGCCCGATAAGACGACCTAGCTTGTCAGGATCGATGATGGCTCGATATCATCCTGTGGGCGAGTCGCCCTCTCTCGCGAGGCCAGCACGATCGATATGCCGACGGTTGCCCCCAGCCGGTCGTTCCTCCCCGCGTCAAGCGAGGACACATTCGGGCCAGAGACGGACGGGTTTGACATTCCGGCCACGGACCACTCCGATCCGGCGGTGGCTACTCGTGAGGAAACCCAGCGATGTTCAGAGACCGCCGTGGAAGAAACCTCCGTCCGTTCCGCTTCGAGGCTCTCGAACCTCGAGCGTTGCTGTCGGGGGTCCTCGCGCAGTCAACGGTCGCCGCCGAGGCGACTCCGCCCCCGGTCTCGCTCCGGATCGCCCCCTCGTCGGACCCCGCCGGCGACGGAGTCGTGACGTCGCCTCGGGTGGTGATCGAGGGCCAGACTGCGCCGGGGGCATCGGTCAAGCTCCAACTCAAGGGCCAGTCCCGGATCTTGGCGACAACGACCGCCGACACTTCGGGCGAATATCAGTTCCAGGTGGCCGTCAAGATGGGGACGACCTCCTTCGTCGTCCGGGCCACGGCGTCGGGTATGACTTCGCGGGCTGACCTGAGCGTCATCCGGGCCAACCAGGTTGTCGCGGGGAACTCCGTTGCGTTGCAGACGATCCGGAATGCCAAGGTCCAGGCCCCCGACGTGGCTCGCGACCTGGCGATCGTCGAGACCTCGGTCTTCGACGCCGTCGATGCGGTCAAACCCAAGTATGCGGCCTATCAACTCTCGCTGAAGGCCCCACGCGGGGCCTCGGCCGACGCGGCGGCCATCGGCGCGGCGTACACTGCGCTCGTCGGCCTCTTCCCGACGCAGGCGTCGATGCTCCAGGCGCAGGAGTCCGTCGCGTTGGCCTCGGTCCCCTCGGGATCGGCGAGATCGGCCGGCCTGGCCCTGGGGAACCGGGCTGCCTCGGAAATCCTCGCGCTCCGGGCCGGGGATGGGTCCGCCACGATGGTGAACTATGTGCCGGGCACGGCCCCCGGGCAGTGGCAACCCACGCCGCCCACCTTCGCCAAGGCGGTCGACCCCCAGTGGGGCCAGGTCACGCCCTTCGCCCTGAAGAGTGGATCGCAGTTCCAGCCTCCGCCCCCGCCGGCGCTGAACTCACCTGAATACGCGGCGGCTTACAATCAGGTCATGTCGCTGGGGGCGGTGAACAGCACGACCCGGACGCCCGACGAGACAGCAATCGCGCGGTTCTGGTCGGACCTTCCTGGCACCTTCGACCCGCCCGGGCACTGGAACCAGATCGGCGAGATCGCGGCCGAGACGAAGCAGTCCAGCCTGATCGATTCGGCGCGGACGTTCGCCCTGCTCGACATGGCGCTGGCCGACGCGGGCATCGAATGCTGGGGCGTGAAGTACACATACAACTTCTGGCGGCCGGTCACGGCGATCCGGGCGGGCAATGACGGCCTCAACGCCCTGACCGTCGGCGACCCAACCTGGACGCCGCTCTGGGCGACGCCCGCCTTCCCGTCATACGTCTCGGGCCACAGCACCTTCAGCGCCTCGGCCGCGGCGGTCCTCGACGCGGCGTTTGGGTCGAAGTTCGCGTTCTCCGACCCCGGCGACCCGACGATGAACCTCACCGCCCGACACTACACCAGCTTCGATCAAGCGGCGCAGGAGGCCGGGATGAGCCGGATCTACGGCGGCATCCACTACATGTTCGACAATACCGCCGGGCTCCAGCTCGGAGGCGAGGTCGGCCGGTACGTCGTCACGAACGAGCTCAAGCCCCTGGCCTCCTCCCACGGCAAGTGATCCGAGTGGCTCGACGCCGAATGGACGACTCGCCGGGGCGACCGACGGTTCGACATCCTGGTCAACAACGCCGGGGTTGGCGTGTGGGCCGACGGCCACGGCCACCGAGGCTGACTTCGATCGGGTCTTCGCCACGAACGTCAAGGGGCCATTCTTCACGACCCAGCACGCCATCCCCCGGCTCCGGGACGGCGGTCGGGTCGTCAACCTCTCCTCGGGGCTCTCACCACAGCCGATGCCGCAATACTCGGGCTTACTGCATGACCAAGGGCGGCGATCGACACGTTCACCATCGCGCTGGCGGCGGAACTCGGCGGCCGGGGGATCACCGTGAACACCCTGGCTCCCGGCCTGACCGCCACCGACATGAACGCCTCGTTGCGGGAAGACCCGCACATCGAGCGGGCCTTCTCGGCCATGACCGCCCTGGGCCGGATCGGCCAGGTCGAGGACATCGCCGACGCCGTGGCCATGCTCGCCTCGCCCGACTCGAGCTGGGTCACGGGCCAGTACGTCGAGGCCAGCGGCGGCCTCGGGCTGGTCGTGCCGGCCTTCGGGCAGGATTGACCGGACAGGGATTACAGGTTCTCCAGCATCAAGGGGATCGAACAATGCGTTACCGACTTCTTGGAAAGTCCGGCCTGCGGGTCTCGGAGCTGTGCCTCGGCACGATGACCTTCGGCGAGGACTGGGGCTGGGGCTCGTCGAAGGACGAGAGCCGCCGGGTCCTCGACGCCTTCCTGGAGGCGGGCGGCAACTTCATCGACACGGCCAACGTCTACACCAACGGCACCAGCGAGACGCTCCTGGGCGAGTTCCTCAAGGGGAACCGGGACCAGGCCGTCCTGGCGACGAAGTACACCAACGCCATGCCCGGCACCGACCCCAACGCCGCCGGGCAACCAGCGGAAGAGCATGATGCGGTCGGTCGAGGCCAGCCTGAAGCGACTCCAGACCGACTACATCGACCTCTACTGGCTGCACATCTGGGACAAGATCACGCCGATCGAGGAGGTGATGCGGGGCTTCGATGACCTCGTCACGCCAGGGCAAGATCCTCCATGCCGGGGTCTCGGACATGGCCGCCTGGGCGGTCGCCCGGGCCAACACCCTCGCCGAGTTCCGAGGCTGGACGCCGTTCGTCGGCCTGCAGATCGAGTACAGCCTCATCGAGCGGACCGTGGAGCGGGAACTCCTGCCGATGGCCGAGGCGCTGGGCCTGGGAGTGACGGCCTGGTCGCCGCTGGCCGGTGGCGTTCTGACCGGCAAGTACTGCCGAGGGAAAGGCCGATGCCGACGCCCGGATGAACAGCGAGATGATGAAGAGCTTCAGCCGGGCCGATGACCGCACCAGGGCCGTCGTCACCGAGGTCCAGAAGGTCGCCCGGGAAGTCGGTCGCTCCCCCGCGCAGGTCGCCCTGGCCTGGCTGCGTCACCGGCCGATCCCCGTCATCCCGATCGTCGGGGCCAGGCGGCTGGAGCAATTCAAGGACAACCTGGCCTGCCTGGACCTGAAGCTCGACGCGTCGCAACTCCATCGACTCGATGCGGTGAGCCAGGTCGAGCTGGGCTTCCCGCATGACTTCTACGCCCGGGATTTGGTCAAGGGGCTGGTCTACGGCGGTCTCCGGGACCAGATCGACGCATAAAACAATGCGGTTTTCTTGGCTATCGGTCTGATGACTGACATTCGAACTGCCGGCGCGACATCTCAGTGGTCCGTTTTCTCCTCCGGAGGATTCGAGAGGAGTCAGAGGACCACTTCACTCCGGAATCGGCTACTGGAGAGAGTAGCGATTCATCTTGTAACGGAGGGTCCGGACGCTGATCCCCAGGATCTGCGCCGTCCGTTCGCGGTGATTGTCGCACTGGGCAAGGGCCGCCAGGATCGTGGCCTTCTCGGTCTCCTGGACCGCCGCATCGAGGGCCAGGAGGCCCGGAGCCGGTCGCGCGTGCATCTCTCTGGGGCAGGTCGGCGGCGTGGATCACCGGGCCTTCCACGGTCACGACGAGCCGATCGATGCAGTTGCGGAGCTGGCGGATATTGCCGGGCCACGAGTAATCGCAGAGGATGCGCATCGCCGCGCTCGGCCACCTGCTTGGGCTCGCGGCGATAACGAGCGCAGGCCTGTTGCAGGAAGTGATCGCAGAGCAGCGGGATATCGTCGCACCGCTCGCGGAGCGGCGGCAGGCGGAGGGGGATGACGTTGAGGCGATAGTAGAGGTCCTCGCGGAGCTTCCCCTCGGCGACCAGTTCCTCGACATCCCGGTGGGTCGCGGCCACGAGCCGGACATCGAGCGGGATCAGCTCCTCGCCGCCGACCCGGCGGACCTCTCGCTGCTCGAGCACGCGGAGCAGGTCGACCTGCGTCTTGGGGGCCATCTCGCCGACCTCGTCGAGGAAGAGCGTGCCCCGCTGCGCCATCTCGAACCAGCCGGCCTTTTGACGAAGGGCGCCGCTGAAAGCCCCCTTCTCGTATCCGAACAACTCGCTCTCGATGAGCGTTTCCGGCATCGAGCCGACGTTGACGGCGACGAACGGGCCGTCGCATCGAGGGCTCAGGCCGTGGATGGCCCGGGCGATCAGCTCCTTGCCCGTGCCGCTCTCTCCCTGGATGAGGACCATGAGGTCGGTGTCGGCGACCTGGCGGATGCACGAGAAGACCTCGCGGATCGCGGCGCTCTGGCCGATCATCTCAGGGAACTCGCTGGCGGCGGCCAGGCGCGCGCGGAGCAATCGGTTCTCCTCCCGAAGTTGATGGTGCTCGAACGCGTTGCCGACGAGGTGTCCCAGCATCTCCAGGTCGACCGGCTTGGCGAGGTAGTCGTGTGCTCCCAGCCGCATCGCCTCGACGGCCGTCTCGACCGTTCCGTGGGCCGTGATCACCAGGATCAACGTCTCGGGCCAGCCGTGCTTGATGTCTCGGACCAGGTCGAGGCCCGAGAGCGGACCCGGGCATCTTCAGGTCGGTGATGACCAGTTGATGCGGCTTTCGCTGGAACAGGGACCACGCCTCCGAAGCATCGCCCGCCGTCGAGACCTCGTAAGACTGATCCTCCAGGGCGAGCCGGAGCCCCGATCGGATATTCGGCTCGTCGTCGACGACCAGGATGCGAAACGGAGCATTGGTCATGGTTCGTCCTCGGCCGCGGACCGTCGGTTCCAGCGGAATGGCGATGGAGAATGTCGTCCCGAAGCGGCCCGTCCGATATTCGATCCGGCCGCCGTGCTGGCCGACGAGCTTTCTCCGTCAGGGCCAGCCCCATGCCGGTCCCTCGCGACCTTCGTCGAGAATAGGGCTTGAACAGGTCCTGCTGGATCTCGGGCGCGATCCCCGGCCCGGTGTCGGTGACCTCGACCCGCAGCTCTCCCTCTCTGGTCGAGGCGTCCAGGTGCAGCTTCCCCCCGTCGGGCATCGCCTCCAGGGCGTTGATCACCAGGTTCAGGACCGCCTGCTTGAACTTGTCGCCATCCAGCGGCACGTTCGCCAGAGCCCTTCCCGGGTGCCTCAGGCAGACCTCGACATGCTGCTGGACGCGCCTGCGGGCCGATCAGACGCACGGTGTCTTCCAGGAGATCGACGAGGTTCGTTGGCCGGAGGGTCAGGCGGTGCAGGCTGGCGAAGTCACGGAAGCTGTCGAGGACGCCGTTGAGCCGGTGGATCTCCGACTTGACCACGCCGAGCAACTCGTCCACCGGCTTCGTCGGACCCGGGCCTCCGAGACGCTTCTCCAGGAGCTGGACGTGGATGCTCAGCGCCGTCAGGGGGTTCTTGATCTCGTGGTGCAGCCCGGCGGCCAGGGTGCCCAGGCTGACGAACCGCTCCATCAGGTGGACACGCTCTTCCATCTGGACCCGGTCGCTCACGTCACGGAGGAGGATGATCCCGCCGACCGCCCGGGATTCGGAGTCCTTGAGCACGTGAGCATCCGCCCTGATCCGTCGCGTGCGACCGCCGCGATTGATCGCGAAATCCTGGTCCCAGACCGCCGCGTTCCGCTCGGCGACCCGATTGCCCAGGTCGGTGAGGGAAGCGCCGGCCGAGCCGAGGCTCGTGAGTGGCATCCCGATGCATTCCGACTCCACGCCCAGGATCAGGACCGCCGCCGTGTTGATCCCCGTGATGGTGTTCTCGAGGTCGGTCGTGATGACGCCCTGATCCATGCTGGCCAGGATCTCCAGGGAGAGCAGCTTGACCTGATTCAGCACCCGGAGGATGGCGAGCTGACGCTGCTGCAACCAGACCACCGTCAACGTGCAGAGCAGCAGGACGGCGGAGGCCGTCGAGCGAACGATGATCCGTGAGCCGATATCCCGGCGCAGCGAGCTGATCTCGGCCGAGGAGACCGATCCCGACCTCTTCTGCCACTCGCCGAGCAGGCGATACTCCGAATAAACCTGGAAGATGGCGGCATCGCTCAGCGCGAACGCCACCAAGAGCATGACGAGCACGATCGTCGCCGTCTTGGGAATCTGCGCCTGGACTTCCGACGCTCGGATCCGGAACATCGTCGAGGATTTCCTCCGCCCTGGTCCATTCTAATGCCTGGATCGCCGACCGTGTGGGATCTCGCCGCCGATTCTCCATCGGGGCGGCTCGCCGACGGGAGCGTTCGAGCGACCAGCTCACCGGCAAGATCACGTCCAGCCTGCAGTTCCTTGCCGGTTCGACGATCGACCCGAGTCGGCGCGGACGATCGAATTCAGAAGCCTGGTCGCCATAACAACCTGGTAGTTTCCATGTTCGATTAATTGTTCAGGTCGACGATCCGATCCGGCACGGCACGTGCTATGGGTGTCGTCCGGTCGTGGCGGCTTCGCGTTCTCCGGAACCGCCGTCAAGCGCGACGATCACCCCGTTTTCATCACTCAGGTCTCAGTGCGTCGAACGGCTCCGGCCGGGATCGTGTCGATCCCCGTCCGTCGCGATCGACGACCTCCTCCTCTCCGGGAAAGAAGGGATCACTCCGATGGAAGACAATTCACCTCCGATCGAGAAGCCTGAGAATGGCCTCGCCGGTCTGAAGCACTGGAGGCACGACCTGCTCGCGGGCCTGGTGGTTTCGCTGGTCTCGGTTCCCTTCTCGCTGGGGATCGCCGTGGCCTCCGGGCGCTCCTCCGATCTGCGGGTTGATCTCGGCGATCATCGCTGGGTTGGTCCTGCCGTTCCTGGGCGGCTCTTACGTGACGATCAGCGGGCCGGCCGCCGGGCTGGCGCCCGTGCTTTTCGCCTCGCTGCTCCTGCTCGGCGGGGGCGACCAGCATGCCGGCTATCCGCTCCTGCTGGGGGCCATCTGCCTGACGGGTCTGGTGCAGGTCGTCCTGGCCAAATTCAAGCTGGCCCGCTTCTGCGCGATCTTTCCCGCCTCGGTCGTCGAGGGGATGCTTGCGGCGATCGGGCTCCTGATCATCGCCAAGCAACTGCCGTTGATCCTCGGCCATAAGTTCGTGGAGCACGAGTTCTGGGGCATCGTGCGAGAGACGCCCTCGCAACTCATGCACATGGATTCCGAAGGTCTTCTTCGTGGGTATCTTCTGTCTGGGGCTGATCTTCGCGCTGGGGTCGCTGAAGTCGCGCTGGGTGAAGATCGTCCCGCCGCAGGTCTTCGCGGCGGTGGTGGGGCTGCTGCTCGGCTGGTTCCTCGGCCTGGGCGGGGATCGGCTGATCCATCTCCCCGACCATTTCCTCGGCACCGCTCCGTATGATCGCGGCTGGCTCCTGCCGGATTTCCACACGCTCTTCACGAACCATACGCTCTGGTGGGCCCTCTTCACGACCGTTCTGACCCTGACCCTGATCGACGGGGTCGAGTCGCTCGCGACGATCGCGGCCATCGACAAGATCGACCCGTTCCGCCGCAAGTCGGACCCCAACCGGACGCTCAACGCGATGGGCATCTCGAACATGCTGTCGAGCCTGGCCGGCGGCCTGACGATCATCCCCGGCGGGGTCAAGAGCACGACCGCGATCCTCAGCGGTGCGCGGACGCAGTGGGCCAATTTCTACAACGCCTCCTTCCTGATCATCTACCTGCTCCTGGGCCGGGGCCTGATCAACATGATCCCCTACAGCGCCCTGGGAGCGATCGTCCTCTACACCGGCTACAAGCTCTGCGCACCCAAGGTCTGGAAGCACGTCGCCCACATCGGCAGCGAGCAACTTCTCGTGTTCACGACCACGGTCCTGGTCACGGTCTCGACCGACCTGCTCTGGGGCATCGCCGCCGGCATCGTCGCCAAGCTGATCCTGGAAGCCGCGATCGTCTCGAGGGTGGAACGCGGTAACCCGGACGTCCGCGAGCCCTACGGCCTGACGTTGCGGCGAAGACTGACCGAGATGGGAGAACTCTTCCGCGACCCCGTCGTCAAGAGCGTCTCGAACGGTGACGCCTACCACATGTACTTCGGCCGGCCGATGGTCTGCTTCAATTCCCTGCACTTGAACCGGGAACTGACTGCGGTTCCCAGCGGCGCCACCACGGTCATCATGCACATCACCGACATGGTGACGCTCATCGACCACACGACGGCCAGCATCCTCCTGGAGTTCGTTGAGAACTTCAAACATTCCGGCCGGGGGATCGCCACGATCGTCGGCCTGGACAAGCTGCGGACGCGTTCCCATTCGCACGCCGCGATGCGTATCAGCCAGCCGGTCCTGGCGAAGGAGCGGTCGGCGGCCATGACGGAACTCGCCCGGATCGGTCTGATGAGCGACGGTCGGGAAGTCCTCGACTCGGTCGCCTATCTTGAGAAGATCAGCTTGAGCCACGTCAGGCCGTCACAGGACCAGGACCATCACGTGATCACCCAGGGCGTGATCGTCGCCTGGCGTTACCTCGCCCGCAAGATCAAATCCGCGCTCGATGCGATCGGTCGGATCGGGATCAGCGACGGGGTGGTGCAGGAGTCCCCCGACCATGACCTGGCCTGGCTGAGCCTCGAGGATCTCAAGAAAAAGCCCGGCGCACGCCCGCACGACCTGGCCTGGTTCAGCCTCAAGACCTTCCATGGGAAAGACGACAACGCTGCCCTGGACATGGCCCACCTGAGCCTCGGAAAAGTCGCTGTGGAGATTGTCCCGAAGACGCCCGAAGTGGCCGTTCCCGTCGCAGAGGAAGCCACCGAGCCCGATGAGGAGATGGAAACGAATTTCGATTGATCGTCGAGTCGGATCTCGCGCAAATCTTGCAAGCGAGTCGGCACCGGCATGGCGACGAAAGGCCACCACCCGGCCTTCCCGTCGGGAACCGGTGCCGACATTTCATTTCGGGCTAACCGGCAAGGTGACCTCGAATCGTTCGACTTCGACCGCGACGAGGAGGCCAACTCCGCCGTTGCCATGCTCCTGAGAAAAGTCCGGGCCGACCAGAAACCCGGTTAATCGCCGGGTCTTTTTAGGATAGTAAAAGCTTGGAGCGAGCCTCGTCGGCTCGCATGACGGGATTTGATTCATTGGCTTCGAGTTTGTGCGCCAGGCCAAGTCTGGTGGGTCTTGTCAGTTGAGAGGTACTGACCATGGGAATTGCTCGTTCGCCATGAAGCTAGCCGGCGGCGTCACGGGTGACCGTGCCGTCGAAGCCCGGCGATGCGACGACGTCAGCCGTAATGCGAAAGCGTGAACCCGATTCGGCCTCGTTAAACCCTTTTCCGAGAGTGGCCAACCTTCAAATTCGGGCCAAGCCTGACACCAGCCGCGAAGTAACGAGCACTCGCAGCGGCTGGGCTCTCCGGGGTGGTTGGGGACGGCGGGCGTCGAGAGATCCATCGAGGAACCTGGGAGACCCGATCGAGCGGACCGACTCCAGGGCATGGGGTCGGACCAACTGACGAGGGGAATGAATAACCGGCGTCGGGCTCGATCGGGAGTCGGAGGGGGTCGTAGTAGCGGGGAAGCGGGGTAATTCCCGGGGAGCGAAGGACCCCTGCCGAATTCGTGCTGTCTTCAAAACGTGAGGAGATCCGCTTGGACAACCGTCCCACTACGGAAGAAGCGAACCAGGTCAATCCCGACACCCGCCGCGTGAGACCGGAGGTGAAGTCGGGGGTCGCCCTGCCGCCGAAAGTCTCCGAACTGAGAAGCAAGCTGAGCCACAAAGCCAAGCAGGAGCCGCGATTCCGGTTCTACGCCTTGTATGACCGGATCGACCGGCTCGACGTGCTGACGGCCGCGTGGTGGTTGGTTCTCAAGAACGACGGCGCCCCGGGAGTGGATGGCGTGTCATGCCGGGACATCATTGATGGTCCGGGTGCCACGGCGTTCCTCCAGGAGTTGCACGAGGAACTGCGGACCAAGACCTACCGGCCCCAGCCGGTCCGGCGTGTCCAGATCCCCAAGCCGGATGGCCGGTTGCGACCCCTGGGCATTCCCACGGTTCGTGATCGGGTCGTTCAAACGGCGGTGTTGCTGGTGATTGAGCCGATCTTCGAGGCGGACTTCCTGGACAGTTCCTTCGGGTTCCGTCCGGGCAAGAACGCGCATCAAGCGATCGACGCGATTCGCCATCATCTTTCCGCCGGGCTTGTGGAGGTGTACGACGCGGACCTTCAATCGTACTTCGACACGATCCCTCACGAGCACTTGATGAAGTGCCTGGAGCGACGACTCGCCGACGGCGTGGTCTTGAGGCTGATCCGCCAGTGGCTGGAAGCTCCCGTGGAGGAGACCGACGACCGAGGTCGAACGACCCGGACCCGACCGAAGCAGGGGACGCCGCAAGGGGGAGTGATCTCTCCGTTGCTGGCGAACCTCTACCTTCACTGGTTCGAGAAATCGTTCTACCGAGGCGACGGCCCCGGGACGTGGGCCAAGGCCCATCTGGTGCGTTACGCCGATGACTTCGTGGTGCTGGCGCGTTATCAATCGAGGCACCTGGTCAACTGGATCGAGGGGAACCTCGAAGGACGATTCGGGCTGACGATCAACCGCGAGAAGACACGGACGGTGAGACTTGTCGAACCCGGTGAGAGCCTGAGCTTTCTGGGGTTCACGCTGCGGTACGATCGGGATCGTTTCGGACGATCGCGGCGTTATCTCAACGTGTTTCCCTCGAAGAAGGCGATGGCGCGAGCCCGAGCCAAGATCCGGGAGCTGACCGAGCGTCGGCGTCGCTTCGTGCCCGTCGTGGAGATGGTGTGCGGGGTGAGTCGTTGGCTTGGGAGCTGGGGGAGATACTTCCAGCACGGCTATCCGAGCGAGGCGTTTGGCGAGTTGAACTGGTACGCCTGCGAGCGGTTGAGACATCACCTGAAACGCCGGAGTCAGCGTCCCTACCGAGTTCCGGAGGGTCAGTCGTATTATGCCCATCTCGTGACGCTGGGATTCCAGCCCTTGAGAGCCCAATCGACCCGACGCTGACTTCCTGTGCCTGCGTTGTGGGGAAGGAATTCGGGTAAGCCGGATGCGGGAAATCCGCCCGTCCGGTTTGAAGAGGGCGGAGGAGGCAGCGTCCCTGCCCCTCCGCTACTCGACCTCCGAGTGAGCGATTGAAACTATGAGGGGGGTGGAGGTCGAGCCGACGGCCGCGGGTGCCCTGAGTTCGTGGCAGACTTGAGGTGCTTACAACCCTCTGGCCCGCAGAATCGGAGCACTCCCGTGAACTACGTCGGCATCGACCTCCACAAGCACTCTATCGTCACCTGTGTCATGGACCAACACCGCAAGATCATCGGCCGTCGCACCCTGGCCTGCTCCCAGGTCCAGGACATCCGCGCCTACTTCGAGTCGCTCCGGCCCTTCCAGGCGGTTGTCGAGGCCACCGCCAGCTATGAGTGGCTCCTCGAGCTGATCGAGCCGACGGCCGAGAAGGTCGTCCTGGCCCATCCCGGCAAGCTCCGCGTCATCGCCGAGAGTGTCAAGAAGACCGACCGCCTCGACGCCCAGGTCCTCGCCGAGTTCCTGGCCCGCGACATGATCCCCACGGCCCATCGCCCGACCAAACGCCAGCGTGAGCACCGCACGCTGGTCCGACACCGTCAGTTCATCCGGGGTCGCATGACCGCCCTCAAGAACAAGATCCGCCGCTTCGCCGCCGACTACAACGCCGACCGCAAGGACCTCTTCACCCCCGCCGGGTTGGAGTCGCTGGCCAAGCTCGAGCTGCGCGACGCCGACCGCTTCGTCCTGGGGCGGCTCTGGGACGACCTGGAGCACGAGAAGACGCAGCTCCGGGCGGTCAAGACGAAGCTGGAGGAGTTCGCCAAGAAGGCCCCGACGGCCGAGGCCGAGGCCCGCGCCGTGCTCGGGACGATCCCCGGGGTCGGGGCGGTGACCGTCGATGTGATCGTCAGCGAGCTGGGGGACATCTCGCGGTTCAAGAATGCCCGTGCGGTGACGGCCTACGCCGGGCTGGCGCCCGGGGTCCGGCAGTCGGCCGGCAAGTCGAAGGAGATGGGGATCAGCAAGCAGGGCTCGGGGCTGCTGCGGTGGGCGTTGGTGGAGTCGGCCTGGAGGCTGGTGGCGCGGTCGGGCCGGTGGAAGGTGGTGTATGAAGGCATCAAGAAGCGTCGCGGGGGCAAGAAGGCGATCGTGGCGGTGGCCCGCCGGCTCCTGGGGGTGATGGTGGCGATGCTGAAGACGCGGAGTCCTTACCGGCTGATCGCGTGATCGGCCCGAGCGGTTGAAGACCCAGAGACCCGTCGCAGAGGGGAGATGGAGTCGAGCGGAGGCGGGTGGGCGTGACGAACCACGGGATGACCCCGGCTCAAAGCCCGGCGAGGACGAATCTCGTCGATCGCCGAGCGATTGAATGGCGGCGTCCCCTGGATTGAGTTTCCTGGCGAGGCCCGGGTGACCGGGCGATCCCGAATAGATGGTTGGATGCGTCACGTTGCGTCGGCCTGCGTTCGATGAGATGGGATGGCCGTGGGAGCGTCTCCCTCGGCCTGTGGCTCAGGGGATGCGTTGTGGGGGATCACGATCACCTCGACGGAGGCGGGACGACGATGGGCCAGGTTGAACCGAAGCCGAAGGCGAGGGGGATGCGTGGGGAACCCCGCAACGAGAACCTGCACCGCTCCGCTTGACAAGATCCCCCTCATAGATGGCTTTGAGTTTCTCCGCGCGGGCTGCGTTGGCTTTGAATGATCGACTCTCGGGCGGCGGTCGCGGGTAATGGAATCGGGCGGCTCGGTTCGGAATTCTTGATCCAAGTGATTTGAGAGATATAACTTGCGCGAAAGTGGAGCAATTCACTCGGACAGCCACCGTTCAACGACCGAAAACCCCGCGCCGGATCAATTCCGGGGCAGGGTTCTCGATGACTTGCGAGTTCAGGAACATCTTACCAGGCGAAGTGGGCGAACGCCTTGTTGGCGTCGGCCATCCGGTGGATGTTCTCTCGGCGGCTGATGGCGGCGCCTTCGCGGTTGAAGGCGGCGATCAGCTCGTCGGCGAGCTTGATGGCCATCGGGCGGCCTTTCTTCTCGCGGGCGGACATCAAGATCCAGCGGACCGAGAGGGTCTGCTGTCGGACCTTGTTGACCTGCATCGGCACCTGGTACGTGGCGCCGCCGACCCGCTTGGAGCGGACCTCGATGATCGGCTTGACGTTCTCGACGGCCCGGGTGAAGACGTCGATCGGGTTCTCGTTGGGCAGGCGGCGCTCGATCAGCTCCATCGCGTCGTAGAAGACCTTCTGGGCGACCGACTTCTTGCCGTCGTACATCAGGCAGTTGATGAACTTGCTGGCCAGCTTCGAGCCGAACCGGGGGTCGGGCCGGAGCTGTGCCTTGCTGGCGGTGAACTTGCGGGCCATTCGTGCGTCCTGAATGCGGGAGGCGTGTTTCGCGACCGAACCAATTCGGGGTTACTTCTTCTTGGCGCCCTTGGCCGGCGCGGCGCTCTTGGCGGGGGCCCCGTACTTGGAGCGGGCCTGCTTGCGGTCGGCCACGCCGAGGCTGTCGAGCACGCCCCGGACGATGTGATAGCGGACACCCGGCAGGTCGCGGACGCGGCCGCCGCGGACCAGGACGATCGAGTGTTCCTGGAGGTTGTGGCCTTCGCCGCCGATGTAGGCCGTGACTTCCTTACCGTTGGAGAGCCGGACGCGCGCCACCTTGCGGAGCGCCGAGTTCGGCTTCTTCGGCGTCATCGTCTTGACCTGCAGGCAGACGCCCCGCTTGAACGGGCAGGCTTCGAGCACCGGCGACTTGGTCTTGTAGAGGACCGGTCGGCGCGGCTTGCGGACGAGCTGATTGATCGTGGGCATGGGACGGAGACGATCTCGTGCGCCCTGGTTATTCCGGGAAAAGATCCGATCGCGGATCGAGACGAAGCGAGCTTCGCCCCCGGACCATCTACGGTCGTCGCGGTTCGAAATACGAGCCGGTGACCGGAAGACGCGGAAGCCATCAGATTAACCGATCCCGGGGAATTGTCAAGCGGATCGCACGGAATTTGGCGGGTTGACAGCCCTCGGTCCGCTGCTCTAACCTCTGACGAGACCACTCGGGAGGCGGCCATGATCGTGCGCGACGACTACGCCGACGACATCGACGACGATGAAGACTGGGACGACGACGAGACGATCGAGTGCCCGCACTGCGGCGAGCCGGTCTATGATGATGCCGAGCGGTGCCCGGATTGCGGGCTTTATCTGTCGCGGGAGGACGCGCCGTACCGAAAGCCCTGGTGGGTGGTGGCCGGCGTGGTGGCCTGCCTGGCGATGGTGACCTGGTGGATCTTGCACCCGTGAGCGAGAAAGCATCGCCGATGCGGGTCGCCTGGCTCTACGACATGAACGCCTGCCTGAGCCCGACGGGCGTCACCCGGCACGCGCTCGGGCAACTCGACCGGCTGGCGAAGCGGCCCGACGTGGCCTTGACGGTCGTGACGGGGCGGATCTCCGAGCCCGACGGACTGGCGTACTGGGAGCGGCTCGAATCGTTGAGGCGGAAAGAGTTGCCGCTCTCGACTCGCGACGCGCTCCGGTTCTGGAGGCTGGTCGGAGGGCCGCCGCTGGAGTGGCGAACCGGCGCGGTCGACTGGGTCTACTGCCCGAGCGAGATGTACGTCCCGACCCGCAAAGCCCGGCTCGCGGTGACCAGCCACGACGTCTTGCAAGACGTCCGGTTCGGCGGGCCGAGACGACAGGCCCTGCTGAGCAAGGTCTTCGGCCGCGCCGACCTGGTGCTCTCGGTCTCCCGGTTCAACACTGAGAAGCTACTGGCGATGTATCCCGAGTGTCGGGGAAAGGTCGCGCAGGTTCCCAACGCCGCGGAGGAGATCTTCTTCGGCGAGGCGACCGATCGCGAACGGGCGGGCGTCCGGGCCGACCTGAAACTACCGCCTGGCCTGCCCTACCTGATCTCGGTGGCGAGTTTCCAGGCCCGGAAGAATCTGGTGAAGCTGGTCAAGGCCACAGGCCGACTCCGCGAGGTCGCCGAGGGGGAGCTTGGCCTGGTCTTGCTCGGCGCCGGGGCCGAGTCCGAGGCCCAACCGATTCGAGAGGCGATCGAGGCGGTGGGCCGCAAGGCGGTCATCAAGATGCCGGGTTATCGCCAGGGAAGGGCCTTGCTCGCAGCCTATGCCGAGTCGACGGCGCTGGTCTTTCCCTCGACCTGCGAGAGCTTCGGAATTCCCGCCGTGGAAGCGATGGCCCAACGAATCCCGGTTGCTCTCGCTGACTCGACCGCCCTCCCGGAGATCGGCGGCGAGGCCGGTTGGTACTTCGACCCCCACGACGAGGAGTCTATCGCGACGACCCTCCGGAATCTGCTGGATCATCCCGAGGAGAGAGCCCGGAGGGTCGAGATCGGCCGGCGACTGGCAGAGCAATATCGGTGGCAAGCCGCGAATGACTTGCTCGTTGATGCGTTGAGGGTTCATTCCTCCTCGTCGAAGTCGGCCTCTTCGTAGGCATCGAGATCCTTCCAAAGATCCGGCACAGTCGAGGTCAGTCCTCGGAGGACGAGACTGGGAATCGGCTGATCCTCGGGGCATGGGCGCTCGACCCACACGTCGCCGTCGCGGACGAGGAGGGTCAATTTCCTGGCCGGGAGGTCGATGATCCAGTATTCGAGGATTCCGAAGGCCAGGTATTCTTCCCGTTTCGCCCGATAGTCGCGATCAATCGAGCCCTTCGAGACGACCTCGGCGACCAGGGAGGGATTGAATCGCCCGCGTTGATCCTTGAGTGTTCCTCGGACGACAACGCTTAGGTCGGGATTGCGGCCCGAAACCATACCGGGCATCCACAAGCGAAACTCGTTCCCGCCGCCATAGCGGAGGATGACGCCGGGATTCGACCGTTTGTAGTTCGACACAACGTCATACAAGTTGCAAACCACCTGACCGTGAGGGTCGTTCGGAACTTCGGTCACTTCCACGACTCCTCGGGCCAGTTCATAACGGTGCCCCGGCACTTCCTCGGCTTCGAGGAACTCCTCCAGCGTCATTTTCCGGCCGTGGTCGGCGGGACCGATCCGCGTCGCGACTGTCGCCATGAGGGATCATCTCCTCTTGGTAATGAAAGCGGCCCGGCGTGCCCTAGGGAGGGAAACGCCGGGCCGTGGGTCTCATCGAAGATCCCGGATCGGGCTCGTCATTCGGCCTTGCCGGCCGGGGCGACGGCCTCGTCCTTGGGGTAACGGCTGTAGCCGGGGCCCTTCTCGGCGAGAGCTTCCAATGCCTCGGGGCGGATGCGGACCTCGGCTTCCTGGTGGCTCTTGAACCCGGTCCCGGCGGGGACGAGGTGGCCGAGGATGACGTTCTCCTTGAGGCCGACCAGGTAGTCGACCTTGCCGGCGAGCGCGGCCTCGGTCAGGACCTTGGTGGTCTCCTGGAAGCTCGCGGCCGAGATGAAGCTTTCCGATTGCACGGCCGCCTTGGTGATCCCCAGGAGCTGGGTGCTCGCCGAGGCGGGCTTGGGTCGGATCCACTCGGCCTTCTTCAGGCCCGCCTGCTCGACCCGGAGGTTTTCCTGGTCGAAGTGGTCGCGAGGGACGATGTCCCCCTGGCGGAAGTCGGTGTCGCCGGGGTCCTTGATCTTCACGCAGCTCATCAGCTCCATGTTGGTCGAGCGGAACTCGAACTTGTCGATGACCGAGCCGGGCAGCAGCCCGGTGTCGCCGACGGAGTCGACGCGGACCTTCCGGAGCATCTGGGCGATGATGATCTCCAGGTGCTTGTCGTCGATCTCGACGCGCTGGGACCGGTAGACGTTCTGGATCTCGCGCTGGAGGTAGCGCTGGACGGCCTCCTCGCCGGAGATCCGGAGGATGTCGTGCGGGACCAGCGGGCCTTCGACGAGGGCGTCGCCGGCGCGGACGCGGGCGCCTCCGTGGACCCGGAGGTACTTGCCGTGCGGGACGAGGTGCTCGCGCTCGATGCCGCTCTCGTTCTTGACGATGATCGTCCGCTTGCCGCGGCGCTTCTCGTCGAGGAGCTCGACGCGGCCGTCGATCTCGGCGATGACGGCGGGCTCCTTGGGACGCCGGGCCTCGAAAAGCTCGGTCACCCGCGGCAGGCCGCCGGTGATGTCCTGCGTGCCGCCGACCTCTCGCGGGGTCTTGGCCAGCAGGGTGCCGGCGGTGATCATCGCCCCCTCGTCGATCTCGATGCCCGCCCCTTCGGGGATGTAGTTATAGGCCAGGATGCGCCCTTCGCTGTCCTCGATGAGGATCTGCGGGTGCAGCTCCCCCTTGTGCTCCATGATGGTCCGGCGGACGTGGCCCGAGGCGTCGCTCTCCTTCTTCATCGTCTCGCCTTCGACGATGTCCTCGTAGCGGACCTTGCCGCCGACCTCGGAGAGGATCGGGATGTTGTGGGGGTCCCACTCGCAGAGCACGGTCCCCCGGGTGACGTGGGCGCCGTCCTCGACCTTCATCTCGGCGCCGTCGGGAACGTCGAACTTCTCCAGCTCGCGGCCTTTGGGGTCGAGGATCTGGATCTCGCCGTTCCGGGAGAGGGCGATTTTCTTCCCCTCGTCGTTGACGACGAGGTTGATCCCGACGTACTTGGCCTTCCCCTCACGCTTGGCCTTGTGGTCCTTCTCCTCGACGCCGCGGGTGGCCACGCCGCCGATGTGGAAGGTCCGCATCGTGAGCTGCGTGCCCGGCTCGCCGATCGACTGCGCGGCGATGATCCCGACCGCCATGCCGGGCTCGACGAGCTGGCCGGTGGAGAGGTCCATCCCGTAGCAGCGCCGGCAGATGCCGAGAGACGCCTCGCAGGTCATCGGGCTCCGGACCTGGATCTTCTCGATGTTCATCTCCTCGAGCTTGCGCGCCGAGGCGACGGTGATCATCTCGTTCTCTTTGACGACCACCTCGTCGGTGATCGGGTTGACGATGTTGACGCGGCTGACCCGCCCTCGGATCGACTGCGTCAGGCTGACCTCGACCTTCTCACCCTTGTAGATGACGCCCTTGGTGATCCCCTGCGAGGTCCCGCAGTCCTCCTGGGTGATGACGACGTTCTGGGCGACGTCGGCGAGCTTGCGGGTGAGGTAGCCCGAGTCGGCCGTCTTCGAGCGCGGTGTCGGCCAGGCCCTTGCGGGCCCCGTGGGTGGAGGAGAAGTACTCCAGCACGCTGAGGCCTTCGCGGAAATTGGCCTTGATCGGCGTCTCGATGATCTTGCCGGAGGGCTTGGCCATCAGACCTCGCATCCCGGCGAGCTGGCGGATCTGCTCGACGCCGCCTCGGGCACCCGAGTCGGCCATCAGGAAGATCGGGTTGAGGTAGACCTCGCCGTTCCGGACGTCGTTTCGGAGCTGCTCCATCATCTCCGTCGTGATCCGTTCGCGGGCGTGGGTCCAGGCGTCGAGGACCTTGTTATAGCGCTCCTGCTCGGTGATGATCCCGCGCTGGTAGAGCTTGGCGGTCTTGGCGACGTCCTTCTCGGTCTCCGCGAGGATGGTGTCCTTGGTCGTCGGGGTCTTGAGGTCGTCGGTGGCGAACGACAGGCCCGAGCGGGTCGACTCGCGGAAGCCCAGGTCCTTCATGTTGTCGAGCAGGGCGATGGTCTCGGCCCGGCCGAGGATCTGGTAGCAGTCGGCGATGATCCTCTGGAGCTGCTTCTGCCCCAGCGCCATGTTGTAGAACGGCATCTTGGGGTGGAGGATGTCGTTGAAGATCACCCGGCCGGTGGTCGTGGTGACGACCATGCCCGGGGTGTACTCCTTGTCCCCCTCGCCCTTGAGCTTCTTGTGCGCCGGCAGCCGCATCTTGATCCGGGCGTGGACGCCGACCTTCTTCTGGCTGAAGGCCAGGAAGAGCTCGTTGGGCGTCGAGTAGACGCCGGTCTCGATGCCGTCCTCCTTCTTGTACTCGCCGGGCTCGCCGGGGCGCTGGACCGTCACATAGTACGACCCCATGACGATGTCCTGGGTCGGGCTGATGATCGGGTTGCCGTTGGCGGGGCTGAAGATGTTGTTGGTCGACATCATCAGCGTCATCGCCTCGACCTGCGCCTCGATCGAGAGCGGCAGGTGGACGGCCATCTGGTCGCCGTCGAAGTCGGCGTTGAACCCCTTGCAGACCAGCGGGTGAATCCGGATCGCGTTGCCCTCGACGAGCACCGGCTCGAACGCCTGGATGCCCATCCGGTGCAGCGTCGGGGCCCGGTTCAGGAGGACCGGGTGGTTGTGGATCACCTCTTCGAGGATGTCCCACACCTCCTCGACCTTCCGTTCGAGCATCTTCTTGGCCGACTTGATCGTGTCGGCGTGCCCCAGCTCGCGGAGCCGGCGGATGATGAACGGCTGGAAGAGCTCCAGCGCGATCTTCTTGGGCAGGCCGCACTGGTGGAGCCGGAGGTCCGGGCCGACCACGATCACCGACCGGGCCGAGTAGTCAACGCGCTTGCCCAGGAGGTTCTCGCGGAACCGCCCCTGCTTGCCCTTGATCATGTCGGTCAGGGACTTGAGCGGGCGGTTGCTCGAGCCGAGGACGGGCCGCTTGCAGCGGTTGTTGTCGAAGAGGGCGTCGACGGCCTGCTGGAGCATCCGCTTCTCGTTGCGGATGATGACCTCGGGCGCGTTGAGGTCGACCAGCTTCTTGAGCCGGTTGTTCCGGTTGATGATCCGGCGGTAGAGGTCGTTCAGGTCGCTGGTGGCGAAGTTGCCGCTATCGAGCAGGACGAGCGGCCGGAGGTCGGGCGGGATGACCGGGATGCACTCCAGGACCATCCACTCGGGCCGGTTGTCGGAGTCGCGGAGCGACTCGACGACCTTGAGCCGCTTGGTCAGGTCCTTCATCTTCTGCTTGCTGGAGGTCTCGGTCAGCTCCTGGCGGAGCTGCTTGGAGAGGCCGACCAGGTCGAGCCGGGCCAGGAGCTTGCGGACGGCGTCGGCCCCCATGTCGGCCTGGAAGGTGTCGCCGAACTGCTCGCGGGCCTTGCGGAAGTCTTCCTCGGTCAGGAGCTGCCGCTCCTTCAGGGGGGCGTCGCCGGGGTCGACGACGACGTAGTCCTGGAAGTAGATGATCCGCTCCATGCTGGACGTCTTCATGTCCAGCAGGGTGCCGAGGCGGCTGGGCATCGCCTTGAAGAACCAGATGTGGACGACCGGCGCGGCCAGCTCGATGTGGCCCATCCGCTTGCGGCGGACCCGGCTGTGCGTCACCTTGACGCCGCAGCGGTCGCAGATCATCCCCTTGTACTTCATCCCTCGGTACTTGCCGCAGGCGCATTCCCAGTCCTTCTCGGGACCGAAGATCCGCTCGCAGAAGAGGCCGTCCTTCTCGGGCCGGTAGGTCCGGTAGTTGATCGTCTCCGGCTTCTTGACCTCGCCGAAGGACCAGCTCCGGATGTCGTAGGGGCTGGCCAGCCCGATCTTGACGGCGCCATAATCGTTGATACGATCGTAGGCACTTTCGCCCATGCTCACGAGACACGCTCCTCTGCATGCCGGTCGGCGATGCGGAAGTTGGGGTTGTTTCGGGGGAAAGTCAGTTCAACGGTCGGTCGTGCAATTCAATTCCAGGTACAGTCGATTCGATTGAGTTTCGAAAGGCAAAAAGCCCGCGACCCGGACCCTCCCGCTTCGAGAGGATCTGTCGCGGTTCAGCCGGCCATCCTGCCCGTTGTGGTCTCCACCGGCAGCCTCCCTGGCCGGACCTTCATGGACCCCAAGTTCCAAGTCGAAACCTCGAAGACGCGGCGGAGAGGCGACCCGGGAAGGCCCGGGTCGCCCTGCCGTTGGAGTCGGTTCCTGTTGATCGTAACCGAACGCCGACGTCGATTCCAAGAAGAATCCGCTTGACACGGCGATTTTTCTCAATTGAGACAGTTCCTTCCAACTTAATCCTCGTCCCTCCGACATCGGCCCAGAAGCTCGGCGACCGTCCCGGCGAAGACTCCGGGAGCAGGCTCGGCTGCACGGCGTCGCACCTCCGCCTGCGATCACAATGGCCCGCTCCTCGACCAGCCCGCCACGCCATCGACCCTCTCCGCCGGCAAAGGACCAGTGACCGGTGGCCGCGAAGTCGGGCAGGGTTCGCACGATCCGCCAGTTTCTCCCAGGTCGAACCGGCCGGCACGGGCGGATCGATCGGTCACCTGCTGGTCCTCGTGATCGACGACCTTCCGCCGAGCCTCGGCATTCCCGGCGGAAAGCGAGCTTCGGCGCCGAGAGATCGGAGACCAGGCCTGCCCGGACATCGCCGTGTTGGATTCGTGCTCCCGGAAGACGACGGCCAGGTCGGGATTCCGATCCGTGTCAATCCCGGGAACCCAGAGTACTGGACATTCGCTTCCCCGGCCGATCCGGAGGATCACGCTCGGGGTGCTGTCTTCCGGTAGCGCTCACGCCCTCATGGAGGTTGTCGACGACCTGATAATGCGGCTCACCGGGAACTTGGGTCACTTCCAGGACTCCCCGGGCCAGCTCATAGAGGTAGCCGGGCTGTCCTTCGGCGTCCCAGAACTCTTCCAGCGTCATCTTCCGGCCATTGTCAGCCGGGCCGATGCGGGTTCGGATGGTGGCCATGTCTAAGTCCTCCCTTGGCCCTGTCGATTCATTCGATCGAAACATTCTGCCTCGACCCGATGATTTTTCGGCGACGACAACCCCGTCGAGCATGGCATCCCAGCCCCCACGGACCCTGTATCGTAGTACCAGATGGGCCTGTCACCTGACTCGTGGGATTCGCCTCGAGGCCGGACGTGCTTTGACCGGAATTCATCCTCGGTGAGTCCAATACGCTCTACGGATCTTGCCTGCCGGTCATGCCGGATGCCGCAAACCCGAGATCAGGCAAGATCCGATGAAAAGGACTCGTCCGCCAGAAACACTACCGGGAGACATTCTTCTCGTCGGGCCCATTCATGGCTCCCGCCGATCCAGTCGTCAGACCTTGTTGATTGGCCCGTGATGAAGCCGGATACCGCCGTCGAACTCAGGTCGAACGAGCCACATCGCGGCTAACTGCCGGGAGTCTTTCGAACGCCGCGTTCGCCACCAGGACGTCACGTCGTCGCAGACGGGATCGCTTCGATGCGTGGACAAGGTGCGAGCCCAACCCCCGCACGAAGCTGGCACCGGCCCGACGAATCCCGTCCCGTCCCACCAGAGCCCGGACGAGCGGTTTGTAAAACGCCACGTTCAGGAGAGCCGCCATGAAGTTCGAGCTTGAAGTCGATCCACTCCATCCGATGTCCGCACCCGGGGTGCGGGCAATTCGGGTTGTCGTAGCTGGACGTGGGGAGACGCCATCCCGGATACCACCCTCGTCGATAAACCGCGTCGAGTCGTCGATCTCGGCCGAGACAGGCGTTCGTCGGCTTCGACATCGAAGGGCTCCTCGCTCGACCGGGCAGAGACCGTCGGCACGCCGAGGATTAACTCGGTGTGCCGGGCCGGCCGATCAGATCCGCTTCTTCTCGAGCTGCATGTTGAGCCCGAGGCCGCGGATCTCGTTGGTGAGGACGTCGAAGCTGGCGGGGGTGCCGGCCTCGAGGGTGTTCTCGCCCTTGACCATCGACTCGTAGATCTTGGTCCGCCCCTCGACGTCGTCGGACTTGACGGTGAGGAGTTCCTGGAGGATGTAGGCCGCCCCGTACGCTTCGAGCGCCCAGACTTCCATCTCGCCGAACCGCTGGCCGCCGAACCGGGCCTTGCCGCCCAGGGGCTGCTGCGTGATCAGCGAGTAGGGGCCGGTGGCCCGCGCGTGGATCTTGTCGTCGACCAGGTGGTGGAGCTTCAGCATGTAGATGTAGCCCACCGTCACGCGCTGGTCGAACTTCTCGCCGGTCCGGCCGTCGTAGAGGACGGCCTTGCCGTTCTCGGGCAGGCCGGCGTCGACCAGGCACTGGCGGATGGTGTCCTCGGTCGCGCCGTCGAAGACCGGGCAGATGGCCTGGAACCCGAGCTTGGCCGCGGCCCAGCCCAGGTGGGTCTCGAGGATCTGACCCACGTTCATCCGGCTCGGCACGCCCAGCGGGTTGAGCAGGATCTCGACCGCCGTGCCGTCGGCCAGGAACGGCATGTCCTCCTCGGGGAGGATCTTGGCGATGACCCCCTTGTTGCCGTGGCGGCCGGCCATCTTGTCGCCGACCGAGATCACCCGCTTGGTCGCGATGTAGATCTTGACCATCTGGAGCACGCCCGAGGGCAGCTCGTCGCCGCGCTTCAGGCTGTTGAGCCGGCGGTCCTTCTCGTCGCGGAGCGACTCGATCCGGGGCGCCGTACTGGCGGACGACCTTGCGGGCCTCGGCCGGCGTCTCGGGGCTCCGGAGGTCGAGCGTTTCGAGCTTGAACCGCTCGGACTCGTCGGCCAGGTTCTTGGGGTCCTTGTCGCGGCCGAACGGCTTGCCGGTGGTCGGGTCGGTGACCGGGCCGCCGAGGACCTCCTCGAGCGCCTTGATCATCTGCTTGTATTCGTCGGCGATCTTGACGCTCTCGGCCGCCTCGGTGTCCTTCAGCTCCTTCTCGAAGGCCTTGCGCTCGTCCTCATTGAGGCTCATCCGGCGGCTGAACCGCTGGGTGTTGATCACGATCCCCTCGACGCCCGACGGGACCTCGAGGCTGTCGTTCTTGACGTCCTCGCCGGCCCGGCCGAAGATCGCGTGGAGCAGCTTCTCCTCGGGGGTCAGCTCGCTCTTGGACTTCGGCGCCACCTTGCCGACCAGGATGTCGCCCGGCTTGACGTAGGTGCCGATCCGGACGATCCCGTTCTCGTCGAGGTTCCGCAGCGCCTTCTCCGAGACGTTGGGGATGTCGCGGGTGAACTCCTCGCGCCCCAGCTTGGTCTCGCGGATCTCGATCTCGAACTCCTCGATGTGGATGGACGTGTAGACGTCCTCCTTCACGATCCGCTCGGAGAGGATGATCGCGTCCTCGAAGTTATAGCCGTCCCACGCCATGAACCCGACCAGGACGTTCCGGCCCAGGGCCAGCTCCCCCTTGTAGGTCGCGGCGCCGTCGGCCAGGATCTCCCCCTTCTTGACCTTCTGGCCGGGCGAGACGACCGGCTTCTGGTTCAGGCAGGTCCGCTCGTTCAGGCCGACGTACTTGCGGAGCTTGAAGATGATGTTGTGGTCGAGGATGATCCGCGTGGCGTCGACGTAGGTGACCGTCGCGTCGTGCGGGGCCTTGACGATCATGCCCGAGTTCATCGCGACGGACCGTTCCAGGCCGGTGGCGACGATCGGCGGCTCGGCCACCAGGAGCGGGACCGCCTGGCGCTGCATGTTCGAGCCCATCAAGGCCCGGTTGGCGTCGTCGTGCTCCAGGAACGGGATCAGGCCGGCCGAGACGCCCACCATCTGCTTGGGCGAGATGTCCTGGTACTGGACCTGCTCGGTGGGGATGGTGTGGAAGTCGGTCTGATACCGGGCGATGACCTGCGGGCCCTTGAGCTTGCCGTCCTCGTCGGTCGGCGCGTCGGCGGGGGCGAGGTAGGCCTCGCTCTCCTCGTCGGCCCGCATCCAGACGACGTTCTCGGTCCGGATGGCCGTCCTTGATCTCGCGATAAGGGGTGACGAGGAAGCCGTACTCGTCGACCCCGCCGTAGATCCCCAGCGAGCTGATCAGGCCGATGTTCGTCCCTTCCGGAGTCTCGATCGGGCAGATCCGGCCGTAGTGCGAGATGTGGACGTCGCGGACCTCGAACCCGGCTCGCTTCCGGTTCAAGCCGCCCGGCCCGAGCGCCGAGAGCCGGCGTTCGTGGGTGAGCTGCGCCAGTGGGTTCGTCTGGTTGACGACCTGCGACAGCTCCCCTCGGCCGAAGAAGTACTCGATCGCCGCGCTGATGCTCTTGGGGTTGATCAGGCTCCGAGGGGTGATGTCCTCGGCGTCCTTCAGGCTCATCCGCTCCTGGACGGTCCGCCGGAGCTTGAGGAACCCCTTGCGGAGCTCGTCGGCCGCCAGCTCGTCGATGGTCCGAAGCCGGCGATTGCCCAGGTGGTCGATGTCGTCAACGTGACCCTTCCCCTTGCGGAGATTGAGGATATAGCGGATCGCGTTGACGTAATCGAGCGGGTCGAGCGTCATCTGGTCGTCGGGGATCGTCTGGTTGAACTTCCGGTTGATCCGGAACCGGCCGACCTTGCCCAGTCGATAGCGGTTGGTGTCGAAGAACTTCTCGTGGAAGAGTTCCTTGGCCTTCTCCAGTTGGGAGGGTTGCCGGGGCGGAGCCGCTGGTAGATCCGGAGAAGGGCGCTCTCGTGGTCGGTGGTCGGGTCTTCCTGGAGCGACTGGAGGATCAACTGATCCTTGGCATCCTTCAGGACGGTGATCACGCCGATCTTGGCGTCGGCCAGGACGTTGCCGAGACCTTGGAGATCGTCGCCCCGCTCTCGATCAGAACCTCGCCGGTATTTGGGTCAACGACGTCGCCGCAGGCGATCCGCCCTTCGAGCCTGGCCGCCGGCGTCGTCCTTGTCGTGTCGATGTCCTCCGACTCGTAGAACGCCTGGAGGATCGCGTCGTCCGACGAGTACTGCGGGCTCATCGCCCGGAGCAGGGTCATCGACGAGAACTTGCCCGACTGGTCGATCCGGACGCCCAGAGTATCCTTCTTGGTGACCTGGAGCTCGATCCAGCTCCCGCGCTCGGGGATGACCCGGCAGGCGTGGAGCTTCTTGTCGCCGGCCTCGATGTCGACGACGAAGTCGACGCCGGGGCTCCGGTGGAGCTGGCTGACCACGACGCGCTCGGCGCCATTGATGATGAACTCGCCGCCGCCGATCATGATCGGCATGTCGCCGAGGTAGACCGACTCTTCGAGGGCCGTCTCGCCCTTGTTGAGCCGGAGCCAGACGTGCAATGGGCGGCCGTAGGTCAGGCGGAGCTGGCGGCACTCGTCGGGTTCGACGAAAGATATAACCTCGATTTCATAACGGGATGAGCAGTGATAACGAGACACGTACTTACGAAACGCAGGCATGCTCTGTGGCCTAGATGGCCAATACTTCGTGCAAGGCTTTCCAGTGGCGCACCGCCGGACCGTGATTGAGTGGGGAGAAGGCATGGTTAGGTTTGCGAGGGGTGTTTATATTGATTGATTTCGAGTTTGTTATCTAGTCCTCTCTGTGAGATTGGATAGATATACACAGCTACCACGGCGACCGGACCCTCCCCACCGCGGCGCCTTCGGCCGCTCGCACGTCAACGGCCTGAACCCGTCCGACATGAGCCCCAAAGGCCGCGCCCTGTGGCTCGCCCGCCAGGGCCTCATCGGATGGACGCTCTACTCCGCGCCCGAGCAGCTGCGGATCAACAAGGCCATCGTCGGCATCGCCGAGGACCGCAAGCGCACCTACGACTTCATCCAGGAGATCAAGGAAATGATCGGGGAGGCCATGGGGAACCCGAGCCGCGAAAAGGCCGACTTCACCTTGGGCACGATCGTGGCCGACATCGACGCCAAGTTCTCGAAGAAGGAGCAACGTGCCGCCCAAGAGCGCCGCGCCGCGTCGCCGAGCCCAACGCCACCCTGGCCGCGGTCCAAAACCCGGATCCGGCCACCAGCCCGATCGCCAAGGGCCAGATCATGCCAGCCGTTGCCGATGCTGGAGAAGGCCGGCCTTTACATGGGAGGCAGCACCCGGAACCCGGCCGCCCTCATATC
>CAVWND010000012.1:0-458803 GCA_963756475.1 uncultured Planctomycetota bacterium | reverse complement strand
TGCCTGTATGCGCCGCCAGATGCTCTCGCAGTATTCTAGGAGGCTTGCCCTGAGGTCCACAGCCCAACACCCATTCGCTTCTGGAGTCCGTTGGGCGGCGCATACAGGCAAACCTGCAGTGACAGTGAGCCTTCAATAAGACATGCCGGCGAACCAATGGTGATCACCTACTAGGGTGGGCATATGCGCTTGTCTTCAGATCCATGGCACCTTTTGTAGGAGACCAGAATCTGCAGAAGGTTATGTGACCTTACCTTTGTTGCCAATCCTTCATGAACGGCTGCCAACAGGCAGCTATTCTGCAGTGAGCAGCCCTGCGGGGACCAGTCAATGCACCTCATCCATGAACCCTGCCCAAAGCTCTGGCCCCTGTTTCTGGGGCCTTTGAGCTCCAGCATGCGCACATGGATGTCATCTGCAGGCCCGCAGCCACCGACTTGCTGCCCTGCATCCCACAGAGAACCATTTTGCAGTGTACTGCACATCATGCTGAAGAGGGGAGAGACTTGAGGCTGTCAGACCATCACCTTCCTTGGCTTCCTCATCAGCGACTGCATACTGCCTGGCCCCAGGGAGCTTGCGAGGGGCTCAGGATGCACACTCCCCGCTCTGTGCTGACAGCTAGAATATTGTCCCTCGAACCATTTCACAGCACCGTTGCTGACGGGAGGGGTTAGCAGACATTGAAAGTCTTCACTCGCCCGCTTTGATGTTCAGATCTGTCATCGCCCGTGTTCTGCATGCGCTCTGACCATAGGCATGCAATGACTCGCCAGGGTGACGCTTCCTCCGACTCAGGCGCTGATGTATGCGCTGATGTATGTAACCATTGTCTGAACACACAGAAAGCCTCTACAGCTGTCACTTCTGTGCGCATTGCAGAGGCGAGCAAGGATTTCGCAGGTCTCGGAGCATTAGCTTCCCCCAATGGTGAAGGTACAACTCCGACAGTGTTGGGCCCTGGTATCTATTCCTTCAGATGCTGCTCACCATCCATATGTACACCTGCAAAATTCCATTGTCTATCATCGACGCATGGCATGCACCCACAGGCAGCGCACGATGCTGACCTCTGAATGCCTTGTACAGCGCCGCTCTTCCTCCGTCTACAGGCTATCTGCCGCATGAGGTGGCTTTTTATATCACAAGGAGAATCTTGTGACATGCCAAGTTCCCTCAATAGTCCTATAAAGGCCTAGCTAGCGTTTAACAGTATGATGAATGCAGGGCTTGGCCAGGACATGCTCAGATTTTCACTAGACCTCTTCACCAGCAGGCAAGCGCCAGACAGAGCGCCTGCAGGTTTTTTCGTGTGCACACTAGACCTTTAGTCTCACTCAGCCTGCCTGCAAGGGCAACGGAGCCTTTGACATCAAAGCCAGATTGCACCCATGACACCCCTGAGCAGACTGACCAGGCGAGCCCTGATTGTACCAATGTGATCATTCACGTCCCACCTCTTCAGGCCCGCACTTTCCACTTGAAGAACCGCAGCCAGGAGTGGGAGGAGAATTAGCTTGAACAATCAGTGCTGCGATGTCCGCAGGCAAAGAGCAAGAAGACGAGCAGGTGCCTTCCAGGCGCTGCCAATGGTTCCCACTGCAGAGGAGCACCTAGCAGCAGCCCTGAAGTGCGTCGCTCTCTGTTTCTAAGCACCAAGCTCAAGAACGAGGCTGCCAAGGCCCGCAACATGGCCTCCCGCAAGATGGATGGTGCACAATACCGAGCTCCGCTTCTCATCTTGCCATGCTGGGCAGCCTGCCTGAGCTGGCTGGCCACACTGGTCCTACAACTCTCGCTATCAGTGCTATGGTCAGGTGGTTGCATCTAAGGGTGATTGGCATCGGATTCACATTCCAGAAGTATTTGTATGAATTTGACTGGAATCAAGGATACCCATGGCGGGAGTGTGCGGCTGTTGGCACAATCCACAAAGCGTGATTGCTGCATTGCAGAAATAGTGAAGGCCATCAGCGCACCTCTGAACGCCTGTGTGAAGGGCTTTCCAGCCCCACACCAACTGCACCCCTTCGAGAGGGCGCTGCTGGACCTGACTGTGGGCCTTGACGCGTATCAGAGGCGCCTAGGCCGAGTTGCAGCCATGCGCCAAGCCTGTGTGGGGGTGTGGCACCCTCCCCTCTCGAGATGCATGCCCATCTCGTGCATACAGCAGTGGCTGTGCCTGCCATCAGCATTAGGCAAAAGTCCTGATAGAGATATTCCCTGCCTAAGCATCAAGCGTCATCAAAAGGGAAGACATGTCAACATGCATGCGTCAGTGCTTCGCGGCGCAACTGCGGTGAGTTGTGTGATGAGATGCTCACATGGCAGAATGAGGGGCTGTTCTCGGCCTCGGCGGCGGCCGACATCTTGGCCAGGCGTCGGCCGTCGGTGCCGACCATGGTGATCGATTCGGCGTCCAGCTCGATCAGGACGCCGCCCAGGGCGTAACGGGTGCTCTCGACGTCGGTGGCGAACATCGTCCGGCGGATCAGCTTACGCAGGTCGGACGCCGCGACGACGTGATAGCTGGTTGCCGCGAAGTCCGGGACCTCGGGATATAAGCTCGGATCTTCGGTCGGCAAGCGGAAGTGGGCGGAACGACCGCGTACGATCAGGTGCTCTCCGTCGGTCTCGACGTCCAGTTCGTCATCCCCGCTGGTGGCGAGGATCTGCTGCATCTTGCCCGTTGGCAGGATCACGGACCCCGGCTCATACGCCCGGACGCCGAGGACCTTGTGACGGATGCCAACTTCCAGGTCGGTCGCCATCAGGGTCGTGCCGAGTTCGGGGTCGGTGACGAGCTTGACGTTTTGCAGGATCGGCTTCGGGCTCCGGGCGGGCACGACGCCGCTGACCATCCCGAACGCGGCGAGCAAATCCTTTCGCTTGCAGAGGGCCTTCATGCGATCTCCCGCCTTGAAGCCGGGACAGCTCGCCCGATGGGAAAGTTCCCGAGCCGTACCCCATCCTGGTCTGGATTGATAGAGAAGAGACAACTCCCCTTCATCATCTTCCGAAGGGACGACCGGGGCCCGTGGATAACCCCGGGGAGACACGGTCAAATCTCATGATACCAAAGAACTTAATCGAGGACAACCCGCCTTCCCGGCCGGGGGAAAACCTGTTGATGGACCCGTCGCGCGACCCGGCAGGCGCCGACGCCCCGGCGCATCGATCCGGGAGGCCGTCGGCAGGGCGACCCGGGGCGCGTCGGCCCGCCACCCGGGGCGCGACGCGTTATCGACAGGTTTTCCCCCGCCGGGTGTGGACAGAATAGGGGTCTGAATAAGACGGTTGTCCGGGCTGGATCGCGCGAATCGCCCTCTTCCGGGAAACTTCATTCCCCGCCGCGCCGGATCGGGTAGAAGGGGTTGCGACGGATGGGCACCTCGATTGATCACTTCACCGAAGGGAACGACACGATGGCACGACTGGGATTCGCGCTGGGCTCTGTCCTGCTGCTGCTCGGGCTGGTCACGGCGACCCGGGCCGAGGACCCCTCGACCCGCTACGAGAAGGTCCGCAAGATCACGATCGGCGGCGAAGGGGGCTGGGACTTCCTCGAAGTGGACGCCGCCAACCGCAAGCTGTACGTCGCCCGGAGCACCCGGGTGATCGTCGTCGACCTCGACAGCGAGAAGGTCGTCGGCGAGATCGCCGACACCCCCGGCGTCCACGGGGTTGCGTTCGTCCCCGACCTCAACCGGGGGTTCACCAGCAACGGTGGCGACTCGACCGTGACGGTCTTCGACCTGAAGACCTTGAAGACCCTGGGCAAGGTCAAGGCCAACGGCCGGCCCGACATCATCACCTATGAGCCGGTCAGCCGCCGGGTGCTCAGTTTTAACCACGGCAGACCAACGACATCACGGCGATCGACCCGGCCGAGATGAAGGTCGTCGGCACCCTGGCCGCCGGCGGCGTTCCCGAGCTGGCCGCCTCCGACGAGAAGGGGCACGTCTTCGTCAACCTCGAAGACACCAGCGAGATCCTCGAATTCGACGCCAAGACGATGAAGGCGATCCGGAAGTTCTCGCTAAGCCCCGGCGAGGAGCCGACCGGCCTGGCCTTCGACGCCAAGGCAGCGCAAGCTCTTCAGCACCTGCGCCAACCGGAAGCTGGTCGTCTCCGACGCCGACAGCGGCAAGGTCGTCCAGACCCTGGAGATCGGCCCCGGCCCCGACGGCTGCGTCTTCGACGCCGAGCGGAAGCTGATCTTCAGCTCCAACGGCGGCGACGGCACCCTGACCATCATCCGCGAGGTGTCCCCCGGCCGGTACGAGGTCGCCGGCAACATCAAGACGCAGGTCAGCGCCAAGACGATCGCGCTGGACCCGAAGACCCACCGCCTCTACCTCTCGGCCGCCACGCCCCAGGCGACCCCCGCCAAGTCGGCGACGAACGCGCCGGCCAAGAAGGCCCGCCGCTCGTACGAGCCGGGCTCGTTCTGCGTCCTGGTCGTCGGCGAGTGACTTATTGTTCGATCCGATCAGTCGCGGGCTCCCCAACGGATCGCCGGAGGGGAGCCCGGTCGCCTCATGGATCGGCACTGCTCACCCTGGCGGTGGGTGCCGACCGCGCCCGGCTTCCTCCTCGCGGATTGCCAGAATCAATGGGCGGTTCATCTTGAGGGCCTCGACCGTGGCCCGTCCGGTCGGGGTCAGGCCGACGACCACCGCGCCGTTCCATCGGAAGTGATGGGCCCTTTCGATGCCCTCGGCACGATGTGATCGATGTGGAAAGTTGCTTCCTGCCCAGCCTGGGCGAGGCCGCAATACTCGCACCGTCCTCCCGCGCGGGCGGTCACGAGCCGCCGGAGCGCCGCCCCGATCTCGTCCGACACCTTCAACCCGACGCCGAGAGCGACCGCTCGGCCCGGAGGCGGAGCAGCGAGAGCAACTCGGCAAGCGAGACCAGGCCCTCCGCTTCTCGACGCTCCTCCGGCGAAAGAGGTTCTCCGCGGTCTTGCCGATCGAGCAACGCCGCAAGGCGTGCGTCCACCCCTTCCGGCAAGCGTAGTCCGTCCAGCTCGTCGGGCAGGTCCAGCTCGAAGTTCACGACATGGGACATGGGAAATCCTCCTCCTGCTCGTAGGGTAGAGGTTCGGCCCCGTGTTGGGAAGAGAGGGCTGCTCGAAAGGGGAGCCCCGTCCGTTTATCCTGATGGATCGGTGATGCTCACTTTTCAGGAATCGGCGACGCCCGACGCCGAAAGCGACCGCTCGACCTCAATTCATGAACTATGAATGATCAGGAGCAAAGGATCGTTGACGGGCCAGGCTCGGAGATCAGCGGATGCGCAGCGGTCAATTCAACCAGTTCGTCGAGGAGCCGATCACCATCCTGACCGACGGCGAGCGGATCGAGGGGAAGCTGTTCCACATGGGGGAGATCCGGCTGAGCGACTTCCTCAACTCGTCGGCCCAGCAGGACGCCCGGTTCCTCAAGGTCAAGGACCCGACGGTCTACTGCCGGCGATCGGGCGAGGAGCTGATCAAGGTCCCCTTTCTCATGGTCTCCCGCGAACGGATCGTGATGCTGATGACCCACGCCCCCGAACCCGACCCCGAGGACGAGGCCGACTCGTTCGGCTCGACCCCCCGCCGCCTCGGGCGGGTCCACTGAGGGCCACGGCCCGAGGGCCGCCACGACATCGCCCGGGACGTTCTCGTTGGCCACCATCCGGGCCATGTCAGACCGCCAGCGGGTAGACCCGCTCCCGCTTCAGCGTCTCGGCCGCGTAATGCAAGGCGGCCTGGAGGTTGTCGGCGGTCAGTTGCGGATAGTTGCCAAGGATCTGCTCGGCGGTCCACCCCTCCGCCATCAGCTCAAGCAGGAACTCGACCGCCAGCCGGGTCCCCTTGATGACCGGCTTGCCGACCAGGATGGTCGGATCGACCGAGATTCGGTCTTGCCAAACGAAGGTATTTACGATCAAAGACTTTCTGATATAAAATCAATCTTTTCCGCCTCTCGGACAGGTCGAGACCGGAGTGACCGCATGTCGCGCTCAACCTGTGCACGCTCGGGCGGGAGTGGTTAGACCAATCATAACTCGATTCCGATCTCACGCCCATCCCACCTTCCGCCCCTTGTTCTGCTCCTTGAGCCATTCCAGCAAAGGCGCGAAGTACGCCATCATCGGCCGGGCGGTCAGCGGCTCGCCGGTCGCCTCCTTCAGGACCGCGTCCCAGTCTCGCGTGGCTCCCAGCTCCAGGATTCCCCTCAAAAACCGGCCAACCTCGCGGTTGCCGAAGTAGTTGCAGTCGCGCGGGTCCTGCTTGAGGATCGTCCGGGCGATGTGGTCGTGGAGCTGGAACTTGAGGACCGTCGCGATCGCGTAGTCATAGTATTGCGCGGGGTCATCGTTGATGTGGGTCTTGGTGGCCGGGTCGCAGAGGGTCTCGGGGCGGTCCGAAGGGGGATCGATCCCTTGATACCGGCGAACCATCGCCCACCAGGCGGCGTTGAGGGCGTCGTCGGGGACGGTCCCGGCGTAGAAGTCGCGCTCGAAGTGGGTCATCACCCCGGCCGAGAACGGCAGGAAGACGATCGATGACCCGTCCAGTGCCGACTCCAGGAGCCAGGTCACCGGGTCGGCCTTCGCCGCGGCCTCGGAGAGTAGCCCGACCTGCTTGAGATACGGCCGCTGACCGCTCGCCAGGCCCATCAGGTCGCCGATCGCCTCGTGGTACGCCCGGTTCGCCCCCTCGCGAAGCAGGATCGGGACCTTCGGCGTCGAGTAGCTGATATAATAATAGATATGTCCCAGCTCGTGATGCGCCGTGTTGAACCAGCGCATGTCGGGCTCGATGCTCATCAGGCTCCGGACGTCCTCGCGCAGGTCGATGTGCCAGGCGCTCGCGTGAGAATTCTTCTTGCGGCCGGATTTGGGGTCGGCGGGGTAAAGGTCGGAGCGTTCGTAGAAGGACTTCGGGAGCTTCGGGAACCCGATCGAGACATAGAACGCCTCGGCCTGCTCGGTGATGAACTCGCGGGGCTTGCCCCGGAACGGGCCGTCGGCGTTGACCCCCTCGATCAGCCCCGGCCAGTTCTGGCCCCAGCGGTTGGGCAGCCAGTGCGCGGGGATCGGACCGGCGGGCTCGGGGGCGTTGTACCGGGTGGCGAGTGTCCGCCTGGCCCAGGCGTGCAGGTTCTCGTAGAGCGGCCGGACCTCGTCGAGGATGCCGTCGCAGGTGGCGACCATCCGGTTGACGGTCATCCCGTAGTCGGCCACCTGGAGCTCGAAGAAGGAGTTGAACCCGACAGCGCGGGCGACCTGGTTCCGGAGGTCGCGGAGCCGGAGCAGGCCGTCGCGGAGCGGCCCGCCGATGGATTTGGCCGTCTCCCAGACCGCCTGACGCTCGGCCAGGTCGCGCGAGGCGATCAGGGACCGGTCGAGGTCGTTGGCCGAGGGGTGCTCGACCGGCTTGCCGGGGCGTCCGAGCGTGTAGGCGAACCCGTCCTGCGTGGCCGACTGCTTCGCCTCGGCCTCGGTCCGGGCCTTGACCACCTCCGGGACCGTCCCGGGCGCCTCGGCCGCGCGGAGCCGGACCTTTTCGAGCTGGCGAGCCGTCAGGTTGTCGAGGTTGGCCTTGTGGTCCAGGAGCGTCCGGACCGTCTCGATCACCCGAGGCGCCCCGACGAACTCGTTGAGCGCCTGCCCCCGAACGATCTGCTCGGCCGTGTGGGACTCCGAGACGTCGGTCGACGCCGCCCAGCTCGCCTGGCTGGAGGACGTGTAGAGCGGCAAGTATCCCTTGACGTAACCCGCCAGGAAGTCGTCGGCGTCGCGCTGCCACGACCGGTTGTCGATCGCCCCTCGGATCGATGTTCCCAGCGCGATCGGCCCGGCCGAGGCGGCGGCCAGGGCCCTCCGGAGGAAGTCGCGGCGGCCTCGGAACGGGATCGGGTTCGGGACGGGCATCGGTGTCGCTCCCTGAAGGGACGAAGCGGATCGAAGCTCCCAGGATGACGCCTCCACGCCCGCCGTCAAGCTCCCGGAATGGCTTTGCTCCGTAGTCACCGTTGGCTTCGTTTCCCGAGACCGGCAGAGTATGGCAGAATAAGTAATCTGCGTCGGTTGGGTCGAGCCTCGGGCGAGCCCGACCAACCACTTTTTGTGGTGGGGCCTGCCCGGGGATCGACTCAACCGACGAAATATCTCGCTTAAATTGCCCATTTTAACCCACGTTTTGGACCACCGCGCAGCACCGCACGACCTCCGACCCAATTCGGGCCAAAGAATCAATAACCATCGATTGGTCAGACGCCTCGGAGCCGTCAGGCTCGGAGCTTCTGGGCCTTCCTTCGATTCGCCTCCCGGCGCGACTCCGCCTTCCGGAACCGCTTCTCGCGACGGCCGGCCAGGATCTTCGGGATGTCGGCATTCTGGCCGGGCTCGGGAAACTCCTCGGGTTCGAGGCAGAACGGCGGCTGGATGCACTCGGGCGTCCACCCCTCGGCGGCGACCTCGTCCGGATGCTTCGGTTCGGGCGCCGGTGTCGGCTCGGGTTCCATCACCCACTGAGGCCGGAGGCTCGGGTCGGGGACCCGATAAGGCGACTGGATCGTGATCTGTTTCAGGCACCAGCGCATCTTGTTGAACAGCGCCGACTCATATCGGCGGAGCCTTCTCAATTCCGGATCGCCCTCGTTGGTCAGGTCGGCCGCGGCGAGGGCCTGGTTGACCTCGTCGAGGTCGGCGACGATTTCCCGATGGTCTTTGAGGGCCTCGATCTCGCGACGGGCGACGGCGGCCGAGTCCTCGCCATCGTCGATGACCCGGCCTTCGAGGTCGATCATCAGGCCGGGCTTTCGACCTTCGCGGAACTCAGGAGGCGTGGCCAGGAGGTCGAACGCGAGCTTGGTCTGGGCGTCGGTCCAGCCCTCCTTCTGCGTGTCGGCGGCGTGGGCGAGCATGGCCCAGCGGGTCATCATCCATTCACAACCATGAGATGTTCGCCGCAAAGCCTCGACGGCCGAGGCCGGGTCCTTGCCGAGCTTCCGGCCGATGTCCTCGGCCTCGAACCGGCGATCGTCGTCCCAGGTCAATTCGGCTCGAAGCGAGATCTTGTCCCGGATGCGCCGTTCCATGCGTTGAGAGCGTTCGATCCGGACGGAGTAGAGCGCGGCCTGGTTGACCATCCAGACGTGAATCAGATTTTGCGGCTTGAGAGTGTCGAAGAAGTCGGTGGAGCGTCGCTGGACGGTTTCGAGGTCTTCGGGGACACAGACGGAGGCACAAAGGCCATGTTTGAGGGCGTTGGCGCGGGACTTTTCCTTGCCTTCGGGGGTTTTCGGGCCGGTGCTCTTGAGTGAATTTCTACGGTTCGCGGCGCGTCGGGCTTCGCTGACGACCATGGTCGACCTCGGTTGACGGTGTGGATCGATGGAAAAACGGACATCGATAACACATTCAGGTCGGCGCGAGGTCGGTTAACACAGTTTTTGGGAAAATCTTGGCTGGGATGTGCGAGCCGTCCCTCAGGGGCGTCTGGCCGTGACGCGGATCACGAGTTTTCGGCCGGCGGCGAGGGTCCGTCTTCGGAACTTCGGATCTCCCTGCGATGACAGGGGTTGCGGAGTGCCGAAAACGCCAGTCACCCGGGCCAGATAATAACTCATGGCTCAGGATGGATTCCGGGGTGGTGGCTTGAATGACCCGATCCGAAGACTCCATCTGGGTGCCACGAGTTGTCCTCAACCCGTGAGTCGGCAGGCGTTTGCGGAACACGGGTTAAGGACAACCCGTGGCACCCAAGCCGCCCTATTCGGTCACCACCCCGGAATCCATCATGACCCACTCATAATTCAATAGACAATTCGTTGTCCGCGTGGGAACAAGTCAGCTCGGTCGTCGGAGGTCCATCCCACCACGGCCGCCCTTGAACCGACGGCACGATCCTGCGACGATTCAGGACGGCGAGGTCGAGGTCTACCGGGAATTGTGCCGGATCGTCGAGGAGTGGATCGAGATCGCCCGCCGGGACGGTCAACCTTTACCGCCTCCGACCGCCGGCACGGACGCCACCCGGACGATCGCGTGACCCGGCTCGGCACCCCTCGACGAGGAGATTCACCCTGGAACCGCGCCTCGATCGCGCCGAATGCGTTGCCCGGAGCGCGCAACTCGACGGACAGCCCGTGCCGAAAGATTGCACCCGATCATCCGAAGGAAAACGGAGGCCCGGATGGCGAGTGAGACGGCGACGGATCGGACCTCGGCCCCTCGGCGGCGGTTCACGCTGCTGGATGCGATGATCCTGGTGGCGGCGACGGCGGTCGGGTATGCCGGAGTCCGGGTGACCTACCACATCATGAGGGTAAATCCGGGCGAGTTTCTCCAGTTCGCATCGGTAGGCGACTTCCTCAACCTGACATTCGTCCTCTCGCTGTTGGCCATGCCGGTGCTCGCCTCGTGGACCCTGACGCTGATCCCGCTCCGGCTCCTCGCCCCCCGGCCGAGATTCCGCCGCCTGGCGAGACAGCCGGGCTTCGCGGCGGCCGTGGCGCCAACGATGGCGGCGATGTTCCTGACGCCGCCCATCGCGTTCGGAGAGATCCTCAGCATGAACCAATCCCACTGGGACCCGTTCCTGGTGATCTACCCGTTGGTGCCGGCCAGCCTGGGCGTGTCGGTCGTGGTGGCGTGGAGCCTCCTGCTGTTGGGCCGGCGCTGGCGGGCCGAGCCGTCGTGGATCGACCGCCTGGGCCGCGCCCTGGGCGCGATCTGGATACTGCTCGGGTTGTTGGCGGCGATCATCGGTTAGGAAATCGGGGCGGACTTGACCGACCGACCGCATGGGTCTCGGCAGGGCAAGCCCTACCCTACAAGAAGCAGGGAAACGGAGGCCCGGATGGCAATCGAGACGGCGACGGATCGGACCTCGGCCCCTCGGCGACGGTTCACGCTGCTGGACGGGATGATCCTGGTGGCGGCGACGGCGGTCGGATATGCCTTGGTGCATGTCCTGGAGCGGTTGATTGGTGAGGGGGCCTTCCTGAGCCTGATCCGCGAAGCATGGACCGGAGGGGGGATGTTCTCCAGCATGGCCCTGGTCCTTTATCTCATCATTCTGCCGGTCCTCATGGCGTGGACGGTGGCGCTGATCCCGCTCCGGCTGCTCAAGCCCCGGCCGAGGTTCCGTCGCGCGACTTGTCAGCCGGGCCTGATGGCCGGCATCGCCGTGACGTTGGCGATCGGATTCATGGGGCTGGTTGTGGGGATCTTGAGCATTTCTATGTCGTGGCTTATCGGCGGGCTCGACCAGGTCGTCATGATCCAGGGCGTCTTGATGCTGCCCGCGTCACTTGGGCTGGCGGTCCTGGTGACATGGACGACCCTGCTCCTGGGCCGCCGCTGGCGTGCGGAGCCGTCGTGGATCGACCGCCTGGGCCGGATCATCGGCGTGGCCTGGGTGCTGCTCGGGCTGGCGTCGCCGTTCGCCCTGCTGTTCCTCTGACCTGCCCCCATTCTCCGTCCCATCCACCTATTTTCGTTGCCACCGGCCCCCGGAAAAGGGATGCTAATCCGTGGGCCGGGACGATTCGACGGGCGGCCCTGGTCTAAGCTTGAGGGAACAGGAGCCCCCACCAATGACCCAGATCGCGATCCCCCCCGCGTCCGTCCCTTCGACCGCTCCCCCTCGCCCGATCCGCCGGGCTCTGCGGCGGGTTGACCTCCGGCTCCGCTCGCTGGCGACGGCCCGGGGTTTGGGGACGGCCGGACTGGTCGCGGCGATCGCTCGCGACGCTGGGCATGGCGGCCGATTTCGTCTGGACGCTGCCGATCCAGGCCCGGTGGGGGATCTGGGGCGTCTGGGTCGCGGCGGTCGGCTCGATCTTGCTGATGGGGGTGGTCCGGCCGCTGCTCCGACGGTCGAGGTGGATCGACCTGGCGGCGGTGGCCGAGCGGGTCGACCCCCGGCTCGGCGAGCGGCTGACCGGCTCCATCGCGCTGCTCGACGACGCGAGCCACCCCAACGGCTCGCCCGCCCTGATCGCCGCGCTGGCCGAGGATGCCGCCGGGCATGTCGGCGAGTTCGACCTGTCGCTCGTCCACGCACCCGGCCGGCCGGTCGGCCGGTTGTTCCTGGGGATTCTGGCGGTGGGCCTGGTCGTGGCGCCGGGCTACCTCCGGCCCGACCCGTTCCGGACGCTCGGGATGCGGTTCCTCGCCCCCTGGCTCGACCTCGACCGGGTCGGCTGGTTCGCCCTGACGGTCGCGCCGGGCGACAAGGTCGTGGCGATCGGCTCGGACCTGGCGATCGAGGCGAAGGTCGCCCCCCGGTACGGGGACGCCACGCCGCCCGAGTCCGCGACGCTGGACTGGGTTGATGACAAGGGGACGGCGCACCGGGTCCGCATGACGCCCCGGACGTCCGAGACTTCCGTCGAGCCGGGCCTTCGACGTCACCTTGCCCCGGCGTGGCCGGGTCGATGACCTACCGGGTCTCGACGGCCGCCGCGAGGAGCCGGTCGTACCAGATCACGGCCGTCGAGCCGCCGACGATCTGCGAGATCTCGGCCCGGGTCGAGCCGCCGGCCTACACGAAGCTCCCGACATCGCAAGCGAAAGACCCCGCGCGGATCGAGGCGGTCGAGGGGAGCAAGGTCGTCCTGTCATTCGCCTCGTGCGCGCCGTTCCGGAAGTTCGAGATCGTCTGGCCGACCGCCGAGCCCACCAAACCCCGGCCGGTCGAGATCCAGTCCTCGACCGACTGGAAGCACGGCGACGGCAACCGTCGAGGCCCTGGCGAGCGGCCCGTATCGTCGCTGACCCTCCGGCAATCCTTCTATCACGGCCTCGACGGCCGGCCCGAGACCCGGCAGGTCGTCGTCCGGCCCGACGCCCCGCCGACCCTCGCCATCAAGGGGCCGGCGGCCGTCAGCGAGGCCCGGCCTGATGACCTCCTCCAGGTTGGCGTCGCCGCCCGCGACGACTTCGCCGTCGCCTCGGCCGAGCTTCATTACGAGCTTCGCCGCTCGAAGTCGCCCGACGAGACCCAGGCCGGCCACGTCGACCTCAAGCTCGATGGACTGGGCACGCAGGTCGCGCGGGGGGTCGGGATCGCTGAGCCTCGCCGGCCTGGCGCTCGAACCCGGCGACGCCCTGGCGTACCGCGTGAAGGTCGCGGACAACCGCCCCGCGCCGAAGGGGCCGAACGAGGTCTGGTCCGACGCCCGGGCGATCTCGATCGTCGCGACGGCCGAGCCGATGATGGCCCGCGACGACCGGGTCCGCCGCGAGTCGTTCCAGGCCCGGCTCGACGAGGCCCGCAAGGCCAACGCCGCCAACCGCCGCGAGACCGAGCAGCTCCGCTACGCCGCCGACGCCGCCCAGCGCGACGGCGCCTCGTGGGACCACGGGCGCGACGCCGACCTCGCCGCCCGAGAGGTTGAGGCCCGGGCCGTCGAGGACAAGCTCCAACTGCTCGCCCGCGACCTCCAGGGCGACCCGACCTATGGCTCGCTCGCCCGCCCCGTCCGCCAGGCCGCCGAGGTTGAGGCCGAGGCCGGCCGCGATCAGCTCGACAAGGCCCGCAAGGCGCCCGACGCCTCGAAGCGGCTCGCCGACCTCCGCCAGGCCGACGCCCGGCTCGGCGCCCTGGGCAACCGGCTCGACGAGATCCGCCGCCAGTTCGACGCCCTGGCCAAGCTCGACCTCGACCGCCAGAAGCTCCGCGAGCTGGCCGCGAAGGAGGACGCCCTCGCCGCGAAGGCCGCTGAGGGGCCGCTCGACCGGGCCAGACTCGCCGCCGACCAGGACGCGCTCCGCAAGGCGCTCGACGCCCTGCTCGCCCAGTCGCCGGGCCTCCGCGCCGCCGTGCTCGCCTCACAGGCCGACGAGGCCGCGAAGCTGGCCAGGCAGGCCCGCGCCCTCGCCGAGAAGCAGCGGGCCGAGGCGCGGAAGACCACCGAGGCCCCCAAGGCCGACGGCGCCATCCGGGAGATCGCCCAGGCGCAGAAGGACCTGGAGGACGACGCTCGCCGGTTCGCCCTCGACGTTGACGAGCCGCTCGCCGAGAACAACCGGTCCCGGATCAACACCGACGCCGTCCGGACCCCGATCGAGCCGATCGAGCGGGGCGACCTTCCCGAGGCCATCCGCCGGCTCGAATGGGCCGAGAACACGCTCCGGCGCACGCCCGCGACGTCCAGGACGTCCCGCTCGACGCCAGGGCGCTGGCCCGCCGGCTCGCCCGCCGCCAGGAGCGCTGGCCAACGACGTGATCTCGGCCGTGGCCGAGCCCCGCAAGAAGGACAACCTCCCGCCCGACGAGAAGGCGGCCTTCGCCGCCCGCTCCAGGCCCCTGGCCGAGCGTCAGGAGGAGATCGCCAAACTCGCCGCCGGGCTCGTCGCCGGCGCCCGAGCCGCAAAAGGGCCAGGCCCGCGAGGCCGCCCAGGCCACCGAGCGGGCCTCCGAGAACCTCAAGGCGCTCAAGCCTCGCGAGGCCGAGGAACGTCAGAACCAGGCCAAGCGGGCGTTGAACCAGCTCGCCGACGCTCTGGCCGACCCCAACCGGAAGCTCGACGAGTCGCGCCGGAAGATCGATGAGGCCAAGCGCAAGGAGGAGGAAGTTCTCCGCGAGGTCGAACGTCAGATCCACGCGACCTGGCCGAAGTCTGACAAGATCAACGCCGACGCGAAGGCCGCGGCCGACCTCGCCGAGAAGGTCGCCCCGCTGATCCAGAAGCAGAAGGAGGTCGCCGAGACCCTGGCCAAGCTCGACGTCGAGCCTCGCGTTCGCCTCCAGCGCGACCGCGCCGCGGCCCGCGCCGCGAGGCTCGCCGAGCAGATCCAGGCCGTGAAGGACCAGGCCCCGCCTCGCCAGGACGACGTGAAGGCCAATCCCCCGGCGACCTGGCACGTCCTCGGCCCGTTCCCGACCATGAACCCGAAGGTCCCCTTCGACCCGGCGAAGCCCGTTGACTTCGGGGCCAAGGTCAACGGCCCCGACGGCAAGACTTTTGAGTGGAAGCCCGCGCCCTTCGAGGGGGACGAGGGGAAGATCAACCTCATCCGGATCTACGGCCAGAAGGACAACCAGGCGGCCTTCGGGGTCGCCGAGGTCGTCAGCCCGACTCGCCGGAAGGCCCAGCTCTCGATCGGCTCGGACGACACCCTGATCGTCTGGCTGAACGGGAAGAAGATCTTCGACTTCGGCGGCGCCCGTGGGTTCACGGCCGGGGATAACAAGGTCGAGGTCGAACTCCTCGAAGGGGTCAACCGGCTGGCCGTCCGCTGCGGGAACGGCAGTAGCGAGTGGGCGTTCGGCGTCAACGCCTCGCCGCCGCCCCCCTCCGGCTTCGACCCCGAGAAGTCCCGGCGGCTCCGCGAGACGCTGGCCTCGGCCCGGGTCGACGCCCAGGCCGCGCTCGATCGCCTGGAATCGAAGGCGCAGGGCGGAATGCCGCTCGATGACCTCGCCGAGGCCCTCGCCAACGAGCAACAGGCCGCCGCCGAGGCCCTCGCCGCCGAGCGTTCCAAACCGGCCGAGGACGACCCGACCGCCCGCGACCGGGCGACGCTCGACCGCAAGCGGCTGGCGACGGCGCTCCGGAACCTACCCGCCGCCGCCGAGGCCCCCGCGCTCCAGGCCGAGGCCGTCCGCCTGGCCGAGAAGGCCGCCGCCCCCGACGCGAAGCCGGAGGACGCGAAGCTCGCCGCCGAGGCCGCGCGGGCCCTCGCCCGTCGCCTGGGCGACGCCCTCCCGCCTCGCGAACTGGCCGCCGCGCTCGCCCGCGCTGAGCACGCCCTCGAAGCTCCCGAGGCCCAGGCCGACCCCGCCCAGCTTGCCGACCGTCAGAAGGCCATCGCCGCCGAGCTGACCCATCCGGCGGGCGGCCCGCCCTCGGCCGGGAACCATCCCCCATCGGCCATCGCCGACCAGGCCCAGCAGGCCGTCCGCGAGGCCGCCGCGCTGGCAGAACAGGCACGCAAGCCCGACCCGTCGAGGCCCGCGCCCCGGCCGAGGCCGTCGCCGAGGCCGCGGGCGATGCCGCCGAGGCCCTGGAGAAGATGGCCGCCGACCCCGCCCTCGGCCCCGATCCCGCCGCCGAGGCGGTGAAGCTCGCGGCCAGGCCAGATACCAAGCCGGCCGAGCCCGGCGAGCCGGCGCGGTGCCGGTTGACCCCGACCTCGGGATCGGGCCGGAGCAGGCGGCGAAGGCGGCCGAGCTGGCCCTCCGCCAGCGGCAGATCCGCGAGCGGCTCCAGGCGGCGATGGCCGAACGGGTCGGCCCGCAGGAAGACCTCAAGCACGAGTCGCAGGCCCTCGGCCGCGACCTGGCCGACCTCCGCGACCGGACCCGGGAGCTCGAACGCCCGGGCCCAGGGTCAGGCGAACGCCGCCGCCGACCTGGCCGGCGAGCACGCCCCGAAGGCGATGGAACGAGGGCGCCGAGCAGCTCGCCCAGGGGCGGCTCGACCAGGCCCGCGACGCCCAGCGTCAGGCCGCCGAGTTCGTCGAGCGTGCCGCGCAGGCCGCCGAGGACCTCGCCGCCGGCCTCCTCGCCGAAGGCCCCGGCGAGGCCGGCAACGCCGCCGCGCAGGCCGCGCAATGGCCTGGGCGAGGCTCGCGAATCGCTCCGCGACCTGGCCAACCAGCTTGCCCAGCCCTCCAACGGCCCGGCCTCGGCCCAGGCCGCCGCCCCCGCGATGCACCAGGCCGCTGACTCGCTCCGGGCCGCCGCCCAGACCCCCGGCAACGGCCCCTCCGCCCCGCCGATGGCCGAGCCCAGCCCCGACAACCCGACTCCCACATCCTCGCCGGCCGGAGTCGCCGCCGCCGACCTGACCGCCCTCCAGGATCTCGTCCGCAAGAAGACCGGCCGCCAGTGGGGCGAGCTCCCCGGCCACCTCCGGACCGAGATCCTCCAGCTCTCCAAAGGCCGCTACCGCGACGATTACGCCCGTCTGATCCAGCTCTACTTCCGCGAGATCGCCGCCGACGCGGCGAAGACGGAGAAGCCGTGAATCGGTTGTCGGTAGGGTTCGTCGAGTCCTCGAAGACGCACCTGTTCACATGGTGCGTCTTCGAGGACTCGACGAACCCTACATGACCGCGGAAATATCAGCGAATGGGCACCGAATAGTAAAAGGAGGCATCAGGTTGCCGTCGATTTCCGGATAATAGGGACGACCGGCGGATGGCCCTCGTGGCGACCAGGACAATACGATGTTTGCCCGACGATCGGACGAGGAGCACGTCGAACGACTCCGTCGCACGATGGCCACATTCGATCGATGGCGTCGGCTTCTCATCGTGTGGCATCTGGCGCTCGCAATCGCCTTCATCGGCCTGATCGTCGCGTTCTCGGTGCTTTTCCATGATGTGGGCCGGAATCTGGGAGTTAACGTCCTCGGGCTGGGGCCCGGCTTCATCGCTGGCCTCGCCGTCGGCGCCTCGCTCGGAATGACGGCAATCCACATCGGTCACAAACTGGTGGATTTGCTCCTGGGATACCGAAACGAGCGGCTCTTGATCCGCTACTACGATGCTTCGAGAAAGCCGCGCGAGGAAGGTGAGCGGGAGGCGAGGAGCAGGAGATTCCAGGTCGCGCTCTATCCATCGGACGAGGGCGTCGCGGTCCGCGTGCCGAGCCTGCCAGGCTGTTGGTCGGAGGGCGCGACAGAGGAAGAGGCTCTGGCGAACGTTGCCGTGGCGATCCGGGAGTATCTCGAAACCGAGGATGAACTGGCCGAAGGAGCCGAGTTGAGCGAGGTTGAAGTGTTCATTTAACAGGCATCCGTTTTTATCGATACACGTTCCCGCGCTCTGCGTGGGAATGACGTTCTGGACGCTCCGCGTCCTCGTGTGTTGGGCGTCACTGGGCTCTGTGTGACGCGACCGAATTCCGTTCCAGGAGCAACCCCCCGATGAACCGGCTGGCCCTCTGGCTCGACAACCCGATCCTGGTCAAGCACGCGCGGTCGAGGCTCCGGCGGATGCAGGTGCTGCCGGCGGTCGCGGTGGTGATGATCATCGCGCTGAGCATTGTGCTGATGGGGTATCAGTATGACCGGCTGGCCGGGGGCGGGACGTACGGCGGTCTGATGCTCCTGCAGAGCGTCATCCTGGCCGTCATGGGGGCGTCGCAGATCGCCGTGGCGGTGGGGAAGACGCGGGAGTCGGGCATCCTCGACTTCCACCGGGCCTCGCCGATGTCGCCGACGGCGTTGACGCTGGGGTTCTACTTCGGGGCTCCGATCCGCGAATACCTGATGTTCGCCGCCACGCTGCCGTTCTCATTGATCTGCGTGTTCATGGGCCGGCCGAGCCCGCTGGGGTTCGTCCAGCTCATGGTGCCGCTGGTCCTGGCGGCCTGGGTCATGCACGCGATCGCCCTGCTGAACGCGCTGGCCGGGAGGGGGAAGAAGTCGGGGGTCGGCGGGATCATCGGCCTGGTGCTCTTCCTCCTGTTCGGCGGCAGCAGCCTGTTCTACGGCTTCACCCGGGCGGCGGTCTTCGTGGACGAGCCGCACTCGCTGGGCTTCTACTGGATCAATCTCCCCTGGTTGTCGGTCCTGGCGCTTGACCTGTTCCCGGTGATCGGCTTCTTCCTGCTCGCCTCGACGCGGAAGATGGCCTCGGAGCGGTGCATCTGCTGTCCAAGCCGCAGGCGCTGGCGTGCCTGTTGACGGCGGCGTTCCTGCTGGTCGGCGGGTTCTGGAAGATCGACTTCTTCGGCTACTGGACCCTGGTGGCGCTCTACACCCTGGTCATCGGCGCGATCGTGATGATATCGACGGTCACACCCACCCTGGACGAGTTCGCCAAGGGCATCCGGAAGGCGGCGAAGGAGGGGCGGAAGTACCCTTCGGCCTGGTCCGACCGGGGCCTGAACCGGATCGTCGTGTTCTGCATGTGCGGCGTGGTCCTGGCCGCCCCGACGCTGATCTGGCGGGCGGTCGAGGAGCCGGCCTCCTGGGCGTCGCAACGAGGGCCGGTGACGTACTCGCTGCCGATCGCGATTGGGGTGCTGGTGGTCGCGTATTTCGGCCTGGCGCTCCAGTACTTCCAGCTCCGGTTCGGCAAGCGGGGGACGACCTTCTTCGCGCTCTTCCTGTTCGCGGCCTGGCTCCTGCCGCTGGTCTGCGGGGCGATCTCGCTGGCCTCCGTCTCCCGGAGCTGGGCGCCCGGCTCGTCGCTCGACGTCTGGTCGCCGGCCCTGGCCGCCCTGAGCCCGATCTTCGGCATCGCGGTCTCCGCCGGGGCCGGTGTCGGTGGCGAGACCTCCGGCCATCAGGCCGTCAAGGCCGCGGCCCTCTTCCCGGCCCTCTCGCTCGCGCTCCTGTTCAACAACCTCGTCACCTCGATCCGCCGGAAGATCGAGAAGGAACTCCATCCCGAGCAGCCCTCCGAGATCGGACCCCCGGCCAAGCCCGAGCCGGATGCGCTGGAGGAGCCGGTCGTGCTGGCGTGAAACCTTGGTTCGGCCCGAAGGCTATGGCTGCTTCATGAACTGGACCAAGGGTTGAAAGGAGGGGCATTTCTTCGCGACGATTTCGAGGTCCAGATACCTCGCGACCTGCTGATTATGGGTTTCGTGACTGTAAAGAGGTCTCCGACCGCCCAGCCGGCTCAGACGCTTCAGTTCCCCCTTAGGATCGGGAATCTTCTCCGGATTGGCGACGGGCTTCGGCTTCCAAGATTTGATCACGTTTGACACAGCCTCGATGTTCGCCAAGATCCATGCTTCGATCATGTAGACAGGAATCAGCGTGCAGCATGAATCGGGAATTCCGGATGGCCTCACGATCCGATCCATCACCTTGAGGCGACTGTCGGACGGATCATGGCTGTCCGAGTCGTGGCAGATGACGAATTTAGTGCATCCGGTGGCGTAAAAAAACTTGATCTGACCCAGACCTTTGTTCAGCAGCTTGTCTTTGCCGCCGAAGCCTTTGGTGTGGATCTTCACATTCGCACCGGCCATCCTGGCGATGATTGTCTTGACTGTTTCCGCGTCCGTGTCATCCTCGCCAAGCACGCCGTACAACTCTCATCTCTCCTCGATGGATTGGATGACGTCGGCCAGGTCGCCTTCCTCGCTGATGTATTTGCGTGCGGCCTCAACTTCCTTGTCAGTTAGCCCTCGTGCTTTAGTCTCTCCGTTCACCATAGTGACGAAGCGAACGTCTTCCAAAGAGAGGGTATTGAATACAGTAAGTGAGTGGCTTGATATGAATAATTGGAGCGGGTTGGCGTAATCCCTCAGAAGACCCATCAATTTTTTTGTCAGTCCAGGATGAATGCCATCCTCAGGATGTTCAATTAGCATTGCAGAACTTTGATCGAACACGAGCGAAGCGAGAATGCGGATAATTCGCCGTGTTCCGAGCGACAAGCCATCGAATCCGAAGTGATTGGTCCGGTTATCGGAAGCTTTGTCTGGCGTGAAGGCGATATAATGTAGTCGTCCCTCATCATCCGTTGCGGCGGATTTGCCATCGGTCATCGGACGGTTGAAATCATAATGAGCGTAGTGAATTCTCTTGAGCAGTCCAATGCCGTTTGAACCAATAAGGGACTCGAATTCGGTAAATTTCTCCGGGTCCGAAAGTTTCATGTGCAATATGCGCATCAAGGCAGAATCGCCTGGATCGCTTGTTGACTCGTATTTACTGAGCCATTTTTTGTATATGGAATTGGTAATGATTTCTCGGGGTTCTTCGGACTTGCTGGGTTCATCGAAGTGATAATATCGGACTTGCCGTAGGAATGAAATCAACGGCAAAGTTGCTTCAACCAGAGCGTCAGTCGGCGGAAGTAATGCTCCCAGAGCCGGGAGGCACGGAGTCAGCGGGCCAATCTGCAGCTTCGCATTTGTTCCTGCCATCTCTATCTTGGTGTTCTCTCTCTTGACAATTTCCTTCCAGCGATTTCTTTCAGAAATCTGAACGGATTCTTCAAGGTAAATATGGATATCTTCGACGCTTTCTGCGGACTCCTTTTTTCTTCTTTTCTGTTTCACAGACAATTTGATTTGCATCTTATATAGAAATGTTCGTATGCCTATGCGAATTACAAACTCAACGCTGGTCGGGCCATCATAAATCCTTGGATTGAGCGGGGAACTAGATACGGCGCTCGAAGCTCCCCATTGGATCGCTCCAAGAATGTTCGACTTCCCGGCCCCGTTCCGGCCGACAAGAACGACGATCGAACCAATATGATCCAGTTCGACCTGATTGCAAGACTTGTAGTTTTTTATTTTTATAGAAGTAAACATGAAATACAGAGACTGGCGCCGTATGCCGGGAAGTTGGTGACTGATTTGGTTTGAGAATAACCCGTTTGGGATCTCGCCTGCAAGCTGGACTGAACCTCAGGCATGATTCTGCGTGTGGGTGCCCCTGATATCTTACAGTCACGCCAGGCCCTGCCGCCGGGCCATCCGCCGGGTGAGCCAGACTTCCAGGCAGAGGCCGGCCAGGGCGGCGAGGATCAGGCTTTGCCAGAGTTCACTCCGGCGGACGCGGTCGACGGCCAGCATCCGGTCGGCCAGGTGGTCGGGGCTGGCGTCGAAGGTGAGCGGCCAGCCCTGGGCGAGCACCTCGGCCTCGGCCGGTTCGAGCGGCGAGGGGTCGGCGTCGCGGTCGTCGCCGGCCACGGCGGCGTAGGCGAAACCCCCGGCCGGCGCGGGCAGCGAGAGCCGGTAGATCCCCGGCTCGCTCGTATCGACCTGCCGGACGCGGGCCGAGTTGCCGGTCCGAAGGATGGGCAACTCGACCCTGGTTCCCGACGGCGTGGTCAGCGTCAGGGCCTTGAGATCCTTCGGCGGAGGCGGGTCGAGGGGGAATTCCAGAGGCTCGCCGGGCTTGATCGACGACGGCCCCTCGGCGCCGGCGGCGAGGTGGGCGATCAGCTCGTGGGCCCAGGGGACGAAGTCGGGATTGACGGGCAAGGTCCCCCCCTCGGCGTCGATCGGGGCGGCGAGCAGGGCGACGCGCCCCTTGCCGTAAGACCGCTCGACGATCCAGGGGTCGCCGGTGTCGAGCCGGGCCGTGATCGAGGCGCCAGGCGCGGGCGTGAGGACCCGGTAGGCGAAGAGGTCGGCCTCGCCGAGCGCGGGGGCATCGCCCTGGCCAAGCGGGCCGAGCGCCGGGCCGTCGAAGGTCCGGGGGGCGGGATGGGCAACGGCCTGCTTCCTGGCGAAATCTCCCTTCAGCGGGCCGACCTGGGCCGGGAGCCAGCCCCGGGCGATCCGCTCGTTGAGGGCGTCGGCGTCCGTGCGATCGCCCAGGGCGATCAAGAGCCCGCCACCGGATTCGACGAACGCGCCGAGGGCCGCCGACAGCTCCGGGCCGAGCCGCTCGACGTTCGCGAGCACCACGACCCGCTTCCCCTTGAGCATCTCCGCCCGGAACTGGACCGAGGGGACGGTCGATGCCTGGACCAGAGGCGAGGGGTCGCCCGTCGGCGCCAGCGCCGCCCGGAGGAAGTCGACCTCGCCGCTGAGCGGCTCCAGGCCCGGCTCGCCGTTGACCAGCAGGACCGGCAGGGCCGAGGCGACCGAGACGGGCCGGGCGGACTCGTCGTCGACGGGCAGAGGGTCGGAGTCAGGCGCCAGCCGGACGGCGACCAGGTGGCTCCCGGCCGTCTCGAACTGGGTCCGGAACGCGACCGGGGCCTTGCCGCCGGCCGGGATCGGACCGACCACTCGCGACGAGCCGGGCACGGCCTTGCCGTTGACAACCAGCTCGACCGGCCGCGTCAGAGGGCCCGGCCCGGCGTTGGCGACGTTGGCCGAGACCTCGACCGGCAGCCCCGGCGTGAGCACGGCGCGGGACAGCGCCAGCGGGCCGACCGAGCCGTCGGGCGGGCCATCGGCGTCCTGGGCCGCGTTGAACGCCGGGGCCCAGATCCTCGGCGGGTTGGGCATCCGGCGGCGGAGGTCGCGGAGGAGCGACCAGCGCCGGAGTCGCCCGGCCGCCAGGCGGATCGGCGACCGTCGGACAGGACGATCACGTCCCTCACCGGGTTCTGCGTCCGCTCCAGGATGTGGAACGCCTCGCCGATCGCCGCCGGGAGGTCGCTCGACCCTCGCGCGGCCGGGGCGTCGGCCAGGGCCTGGTCGACCCGGGCGAGGTCGAAGCTCGGCGGGTCGACCAGTGGCCGGACGCGGTCCTTGGCCACGAGCACGGCGACCGAGTCGCCCGCCTTGAGCCGCTTGACGAACGCCCTGGCCCAGGCGATCGACCGGTCCCTCGGCGTGGTCCCGCCCGACTGCCGGCCCATCCGGCTCGACCCGTCGAGCACCAGCACCACGTCGCGACGGCTCGCCGAGTCGCCGGTCCCACCGGTCGAGGCCGCGCCCGCCGGCCGAGGGGTCCAGAACGGCCGCGCCAGCGCCAGCGCCACCAGCGCCAGCAAGGCCATCCGGGCGAGCATCAGGAGCAGCTCGGCGAAGTTCAGCCGCCGGCGCTCGCGGGGGCTGAATTCGAGGAACTGCATCGCCCCCCAGTTGACGACCGGGTCATTCCGGCGGTTCAGCAGGTGGATGATGACCGGGATCGCCACGCCGGCCAGGCCGAGCAGCATCGCGACGTTCAGGAAGCCCAGTCCGGAGAGGTTCATGGCGAGGTCGCGGCGTGGGGGGAAGATGCAATCATGGCAGTCGCCCCATTGTGACCCTCGGTGACGCCCGGGGCAACACCCCGGCGTCCTTCGGACCGACCCGAGCAGTCCTCGGGGCGGGCCTCACGAGGGCCATCCGAATGCAAACCGCCCTGGCTCAAATTGTGTCGAGCTTTTTCAGATACCAGTCGGGGACGCGGAGCCGGCTGGCCGATAGTCGGACCGCTTCGAGGTTGGCGGGAGTCAGCTCGCCCGCTCGATCGAGGAGCCGGCACCGCTCGATCTGGATCTGGCAGCTCCGATGGAGCATCCCTTTCCGCGAGACTTCGGCAAACTCGCGATCTCGGACGCCGATCGCGGCCTTCAGGTCGCCCCCCGCTTCGTAGTACGCGGCGACACCCTCGGCGAGGATCGAGTCGCGCCGTTCGAGGTCTTCGAGCAGGGCCATCCCCCGGTGGAACGCCGACGATGCGGCCTTCTCGTCACCCTTGGCCCGACTGGAGACGGCTTGCCAGATCAACCCGGCGGCCTCGGTCCGGAGGAGCTGGCCGGTCTTATTTGAGATCTTGATCAGGTGTTCGGCATGTCCCGCCAACTCGTCCAGCCGGCCCATCGCGTGGCAGATCTGGCAATGCTGGTCGAGCGCCCAGGCCGTATGCCAGTTCCGAGTATGAGCGTCACGGGTGCGGGTCAGTAAGGCTAGAGAGCGGAGCGCCATCTCGTAGACGGCCTCCCAGCTCTCAATGGCGATCAGGTAGGCTCGCCAGCGGTGGAGGAGGACGAATCTTCCGCCTTCCGGCCCTTGCGGATGCTCCCCGTCCAGGTAGGCAAGGCCTCGCTCGAGTTCCTCGCCATAGCCGAGCGGATCGGTATTGAGGTAGGCATATAGGACATTGTTGAGGATCGAGAGTCGGTCACGATGAACCTGGCCCTCCGGGGTACTAAACCGGACCATCAGTTCCACGGCGAGCGGCAGGGCGCGGGTGAAGTCCATCACGTAGGAAGTGAGCGCGGTCAACCGCATACTCTCGAAGAAGAGGTCCCACCAGGGCTCGACGAGTCGCCGGGCCTCGTCGCGACCTTGCGTGAACAGCAGGTAGGAGAGTTCCGGGTCGGTTTCGTGGCAATGGAAGCCATTACGATAGAAATCAAGGAGCCTGATCCGTTCGACGTCGCCTGCCTGCTCCCATGCGGCCACCCGCGAGTGGAATTCATCCCAGTTCGAGCTCATGGCGACACCAATTGGCCGAGGGATCGTTGCCAGGCCGCGAGATCGGCCGTGGCCTGGGATGCATCGAGCATCCGCCCGCAAAACAAGCGAGCGAAGTACGCGATGACGGCCAGCGCCGCCTGTTTCTTCGCCGGGGCGACCTCGTCGGAGGCGAGGCGTCGGATCAGGGGGCACGTCGCGTTCAGATGGAGCGTGCCTCGCCAGTCGTCCTCCTCACCTCGGCGCTCCGTGACATAAGTCTGCATCAGCCCCGAGAATCCTTCGGGAAAGAGCCCTTCGGCCAGCGACGAGGTGACGTCGCGGAGGGTCTCGGCGCCGGACGGGTAGGTCATGACCGCCGGGAAATCGGCCGGCTTGAACGAGGAGACCTCAACCGAGAACCCCAGTTCCTCGCAGAACCGGACCAGCACACCCAGGTCGCCGACCGGGACGGGGCGGAGCAGGGTCTCGAGATCGTCGTCTAGGCGGACAAGCCTGACGTCCGGGTGCAGCGCCGCGTAACTCTCCAGGAACGTCGGGACGGCGAACCATGAGGCATCGATCGCGGGGACATCGCGAGCCTCGGCCAGCACCTTGTCCTGGAGCGAGCCCAGTTCCCGAGTTGTGTAGTAGGCGACGTTCCCGGACGCCTTGAGGTATTCGGGGAGCGGGAGTCGGCCCCGGCTGGTCCGCAAGGGGACCGAGTCGGCCACCATCCGGAAGAAGGCGGGGTCCTTCGCCGCCCAGCCCATGATCACATCGCTATGCCCGTGGACGATCCGTCGCCAGACCTCGGGCGATTCCCGGGCCAGGTCCCGGAGCCCGGCGCCGAGCTGGGCGGCGAGCAAGCGGCGGACCGTCTGGAACGATTCGTCCTGGTGCACGGCCTCTCGCGACGCGGTCGGCTGGAGGGATGGGCCATCGATGACCCCCCGGACGAACCGGGCCCAGGGGGGAGCAGGTCCTTGTCGGCGTCGCAGATCGCCATCCCCCGGATCGAGACCGCGACGCTGCCGTACTCCTTGATCGAGACCACTGACGCCGAGGGGACGAACAGGAAACCTCGGAGCGGGACGGTGAGCGTGTCGTGGCCGAGGTCGATGATTCCGTCGGTCAGGGGCAAGATCCAGAGCGGCTCGGGCTCGCCGAATCGCCTTCGGGCGTAGCGTCGACAGGCAGCCTCGACGTCGGGCTGCTCCCAGGGGAACGCCCCGAGGTTCACCTCGTCCGGCGAGCCCTGGACGTGGACCGGGGTCGGCACGAAGTCGGCATATTCCCGGATCACATCGATCAGGTTCTGCTCGTGGAGCAAGAACAGGGCGGACGGCTTGAGTCGGAGTTCCACGGTCGTTCCCGTCTCCGCGCGGTCGCCGGCCGCGAGCTCGAATTCTTCGTCACCGGTCGAAGACCAGCGCAGGGCGGGTCCGCCTTCGGGCCGCGTCAAGACCGTCACTTCCGAGGCCAGGAGGTAAGCGGAGAGGAAGCCGATGCCGAACTGACCGATCAATTCACGGGAGTTCTCCGGGTCGCCGATCGCGAGCCGCTCGCGTAACTCGCGGGTATAGCCTCGGCCGATGACCGTGAGATAGTTTTCGATCTCGGTTTCGGTCAACCCGCTCCCGTTGTCGGCCACCCGGAGCATCCGATTTGCCGGGTCGATCGTGATGTCGATCCGCGCCCGGTATCCGGACCGGGGTCGTTCCAGAGAGCGTCGGATGCACGAGTCGTGCGCGTTCTGGATCAGCTCGCGGACGCCGACCCTCTGGGTGGAGTAGAGGTGCTCGGCAAGAACCTTCAACAGGCCCGGCAGATGGAGTTGGAATCGGCCTCTTGTGCTCATTCGTCGGCCTCTCCGTCGTTAGACCCGCGAGTCTTCGGGGTTCCTGAGATCGAGCGACTTCTTCCCGAGATGCGGATCAGCCCCCCGGCGCCGCCCCCGGCTGGAGCGGGCGGCGAGGTAGTCGAGCAGGGTCCGTTCGTGGGTCTCGGCGGTCGAGACCCTGTGATAGTCGGCGTCCATCCCCCGGACGGCCTCCTTGAGGTCGCGGCAGAAGGCCTCGAACTTCTCCAGGTAGGCCGCGCGGAGGGCCGAGGGGTTGACGCGGAGGGTGTCGGCGAGGTTCTCCAGGTTCCGGAACCTGGCGGGTCGGCGGAACGGGAACTCCTCCTCCTCGGGGGCCAGGACGTGGAGGAACAGGACCTCATGCCGGCGGTGCCGGAGGTGCCGGAGGGCCGAGGTGAGGGCGTTCGAGCCGGTCGAAGCCGTCGGAGAGGATGATGATCAGGCCCCGCCGCTTGATCCGCCCGGCCAGCGAGTGCAAGAGGTCGCTCAGGGGGGCCTCGCCGCCGACCTCGGCCTGCTCCAGTGCCCGGCAGAGGATCGAGAAGTGCCCGGGCGCCGACCTCGGCGGGATCATCGACCGAAGCTCGGTGTCGAGCGTCACCAGGCCGACGGCGTCGCGCTGGCTGATCATCAGATAAGCCAGCGCCGCGGCGAGCTGCCGGGCGTACTCGAACTTCGCCATCGTCCGGCCCGCGTAGGCCATGCTGCCCGAGGTATCGACGACCAGGTACGCCTTGAGGTTGGTCTCTTCTTCATATTCCTTGACGTAATAGCGGTCGGTCTTGCCCAGGGCCCGCCAGTCGATGTGGCGGATCTCGTCGCCCGGCCCGTACTGGCGGTGCTCGGCGAACTCGACGGAGAACCCCTTGAAGGGGCTCTTGTGCAGGCCCGACATCACCCCCTCGACCACCAGCCGGGCGATCAATTCGAGCCGGCCGAACCGGGCCAGGGCGGAGGGGTCGAGCGCGGGCTTCGGAGGGCGTGGGCATGCGGTCGGGCCTCGGAGTCTGGTAGGATGATCCCTGATGGTAGGCGATCCGCCGGGACGCGGGCAAGACGCTCGCGACCCCAGGGCCAGATCCGACCCTCGGGAGCCCAGACATGGCGACCACCCCTCGACACACCCTCGGCCGCAAGGTTGACTATCCGACCTCCGACGGGAAGCCGATGGCCGAGACCGACGTCCACCGCCGACTGATGATCGCCCTGATCCAGGCCCTCGAAGCCCACTTCGCGGCCGACCCGATGGTCTACGTCTCGGGCAACCTCCTGCTGTTCTACGAGGAAGGGAACAAGCGCAAGCACATCTCGCCCGATGTCTTCGTGGTCCTCGGGGTCGTCAAGGGGGATCGAGACCATTACCTGCTCTGGGAGGAAGGCAAGGGGCCCGACCTCGTCATCGAGCTGACCTCCAGTTCCACCCGGTCGGAGGACGTCACGAAGAAGATGGCCCTCTACCGCGACGTCCTCCGCGTCCCCGAGTATTTCCTCTTCGATCCGTTCCAGGACTACCTGAAGCCTTCCATGCAAGGCCACCGATTGGTCGCGGGACAATACGTGCCGATCGATCCCATCAACGGCCGCCTGCCCAGCGCCGTGCTGAACCTGCACCTGGAGCGGGCCGGCACCGAGCTTTGCCTGATCGACCCGGCGACCGGCCGACGTCTGCTCACCCCCGAGGAACGGGCCGAGGCCGAGCGCACCCGGGCCGAGGCCGAGCGCACCCGGGCCGAGGCCGAGCGCACCCGGGCCGAGGCCGAGCGCACCCGGGCCGAGGCCGAGCGCACCCGGGCCGAGGCCGAGCGCACCCGGGCCGAGCAGGCCGAGGCCGAACTCGCCCGACTCCGCGAGGAGCTGGAGGCCCTCCGTCGTCGAGACTCGGGCCACCCTTGAGCCCGCCCGCTCAGGCCCCGATCATCCGCGCCGCGGCCCGTTCGGGCGGGGCGGGGATCGCTTCGAGGAGGTGGGCGACGACCTTGTCGGGGTCGATCCCCTCGGCCTCGGCGTGGAAGGTCGTCACGATCCGGTGCCGGAGGACCGGCGGGGCGACGTGCCGGACGTCGGCGACCGTCGCGGCGAACCGGCCTTGCAGGACCGCCCGGGCCTTGGCCGCCAGGATCAGAGCTTGCCCGGCCCGTGGCCCCGCGCCCCAGGCCACGCACTTCTTGACCAGCGGCGTCGCCTCGGGCTCGTTCGGCCGGCTCGACCGGACCAGATCGCGGGCATGAATGAAAACGTGCTCGGGCACCGGAACACGTCGGACCAGGTGCTGCAACGCCACGATCTGCTCGGCCGAGAGCGTCACCGTCGGCTCGGGCGCGTGGTCGCCGGTCGTCTGGCGGAGGATCTCCAGCTCCTCGGCGGCCGTCGGGTAGGGGACGCGGACGTTGAGCATGAACCGGTCGAGCTGGGCCTCGGGCAGGGGGTACGTCCCCTCCTGCTCGATCGGGTTCTGCGTGGCCAGGACGAAGAACGGGTCGGGCAGGGGATAGCGTCTGGTCCGCCGGCGGTGACGTGCCGCTCCTGCATCGCTTCCAGCAGGGCGGCCTGGGTCTTGGGCGGGGTCCGGTTGATCTCGTCGGCCAGGATGATGTTGGCGAAGAGCGGCCCGGCGATGAACGCGAACCTGCGGCGGCCGGTCTCGGGGTCGTCCTGGAGGATGTCGGTCCCGGTGATGTCCGAGGGCATCATGTCGGGCGTGAACTGGATCCGCCGGAACGAGAGGCTGAGGATCTTCGAGACCGTGCTGACCAGCAAGGTCTTGGCCAGCCCCGGCACGCCGACGAGCAGGACATGCCCCCTGGCGAACAGCCCGGTGAGGAGTTCCTCGACCACGTCCTCCTGGCCGACGATGACCTTGCCGATCTCAAACCGGAGCTTGCGGTAGTCGTCCGCCAGCGCGGCGACGGCCGCGACCTCGTCGCGGGACGGTTCGATCGGAACGGAGTGCGGCATCGCGGCAACCCTTCGAGGCGGGGCGAGTTCGGTTCGGCGGGTGAGGCGATCCAGACTGACGCGCCGATGGGTGGATGTCAAGGATCGCGCGGCCGAACCGGGCTCGCCCCCGATCCGGGGGCTCGCCAACGGATTCTGGCATCCTCTGGTCCCCTCTCCCCTGGCGAGGCGCTGAACCCGCGCTCGGACCTTGGGCAATTCGCCCTGCTCATGCGTGACGAGACGAGCCAGGCCCACACCGACGCGCGCTGGGCCTCGTCCCTCCGATCGTCCGGACCAATCCATCCGGCTCGATCCGGGCTGGGCCGGTGGGCATGCCGCTCACTCATCCCGGCCCCGGTCGAGGCACTCGAACAGCTCGCGTAGGGGCAAGGCGAAGCCCGGCAGGACTTCGCCCCCGTCGAGGGTCTGGTCCTCATTCCGCTTGATCGACGTTTTGGGCGAAGTGTGCACGACGGCCGTCCGCGTTCTGGGGTCGATCAGCCAGACGAGCCGGACTCCGGCCTCGAAGTATTCGCGGACTTTACGCCGGATCTCGGCCTTGGTGTTCCCCTTGCTGAGGACTTCCACGGCGAGGTCGGGCGCCAGGTCGGGGATCGGCTCGCGAGGGGCGCCCTTCTTCGGGAGCCTTTTCCGCGAGGTGAAGGCGAGGTCGGGGATGCGGACCAGGCCGGGCATCAGCCGCATCGTGCCGTCGGCGCCGGTGACCTCGCCCAGGCGATGCCGCTTGACGAAAGCGGCGAGGTACATGCCAAGATCGATCGCCAGCATCGATTCGTCATACCCCATCGCTTTCTCCACCAGGACGCCGTCAACCAGCTCGCAGAGCTTCGCGTCGGGCTTGAGCAGGTCGCGCTCGGTGGCCGTGCCCGGCCAGGGCTGGAGCCGGACGCGCTCGGCGGGGACGTCGCCGAGCCGGTGGAGCAACTCGGCGACGGTCCGGAATCGGGTCGAGGCGGCGGTCGTCGTGCTCACGGGTGGTCCCTCAACGGGAGAGAGGATGGATTCAGGCGACGGGCCGGCCGGTCAGGGTCAGCAGGACGACCTCGGGGCGGCAGAAGAGGCGGACCGGCGGCGAGATCGTGCCCACCCCCCGGCTGATGAAGACCTGACACGCCGGCCCCTGGACCAGCCCGCGGAGATACTTCTGCCCGAAGGCCGAGGGGACGCACGGAGCGCCGAAGAACGGCACGACGACCTGGCCTCCGTGCGTGTGCCCGCTCAGCATCAGGCCGACCCGGGGGTCTTGCAGCGTCTCGGCGACGTCCGGGTTGTGCGAGAGCACGATCGAGGCATCCTCGGCGGTCGAGTCGCCGAGCGCCTTGCCGACGTCCGGCCTGTCAGACCAGAGGTCCCCCACGCCGCCGACCCGGAGCCGTGCCAGCCCCTTTTCCATCCAGACGCCCGAGTTCCGGAGCAAGGGGATTCCAGCCTCCTCCAGCGCGTCGAGGCTCTCCTTGTACCCGTCCCAGTGGTCGTGGTTGCCCAGGACTGCGAACCGCCCCATCGGAGCCCGGAGCCGGCCCAGCTCCTCGATCGCCGGCGCGATGTATCGCGTTCCATGATGGCAATAATCGCCGCCGAGCAGGACCAGGTCCGGCTTCAGGGCGTTGGTCATGTTGACGACCGAGCGGACATAAACCCTCGGCACATAAGGCCCGTGGTGGACGTCCGAGAGGAACGCCACGGTCATCCCCTCGAACGGCTTGCGGAGGTTGGGCAGCGTGACGGTCCGGCGCGTGACCCGGCACCACTTCGCCTCCAGAAACGGGTAGATCCCGCCCGCCACCACCGAGCCGATCGCCGCCCGCTTGATCCATTTACGACGGTTCATGGGTCTGGGTCCTGGGAGCATTCAGGGGGACGTGAGCGTGATGATCGACGAAAACCGCGCGAAGTCCGACACGTTGAATGTGAGCAGGCTCCAGATTCCATGCACCTGCATGGTTGCCACAATGTTAGCGTCATGGATCTGGCGACCACCGACGGGCGTCTGGGCGATGAGTTGGAGCAGGGAGGCTGTCACCGCGGGACCGTCTTCCGCAATCCGAAATTGGGTTTGGAAGTAGATCACGTCCGCGACTAGCACTCGCTGAGACAGTGGTGCCGTAAACGATTGCGGGCGCGAGAGCGTGGCAAGATATTCACGCAGGATCTGGCGGCTGATCCATAGCTCGACGCCCGCCGTTCTCAAGTTCTTCAGAGACTGAGACGCGGCTTGATGGAACGGAGCGGTCGCGAGGCTGGCGTTGACCAGCACATTGGTGTCTACGAAGGTTGGGTCAACGACCATCGTCGCCATACATGTCCTCGCGTCTCAAGGAAAGCCCCTCCGGCCAGGGGCCGACGTCGTGGACCGGGAAATCGCTGAAGTCGGATTTCGGGGCGATAGGCCTGTCATCGATCACGAGCGTGACCTGATACGCCCCCGGCTCGATGTCGTCGGGCAGTCGGAGCGTGATCGTGTGTCCCGGGTCGACGACGACGTTCGTCTGGATCGTCTTCATCTTCGAATCCTCCTCCACGAACTCTTTCGGAATCCCGGGCCCTCCGCCGTCTCCGAAGGTCCGATCCTTCCAGGGTACGATAAGCGGCCAGGGGGGGCCACGGCGGTTGACGGGGGGATCTCCGGCCCGTTACGATTCGAAGCCGGGCCGACCCGTCCTTTTCGCCTCTCCGGGGCTCCCATCGTGCAGATCCTGCTGACCAACGACGACGGCGTCTTCGCCCCGGGGCTCCGGGCCCTCCGCAAGGAGCTGAAGAAGCTCGGGCGACGTGACGGTCGTCGGCCCGGCCCTGGAGCAGAGCGGCGTCGGCCATTCGATCACCCTCCTCGAACCGCTCGTCGTCAAGCCGGTCGACGACGAGGACGGCGAGTCGCTCGGCTACATGGTCGAGGGGAGCCCGGCCGACAGCGTCAAGCTCGCCATCTGCGAGCTGATGCCTCGGCCGCCCGACCTGATCGTCTCGGGGATCAACGCCGGCAGCAACGCCGGGATCAACGTGCTCTATTCGGGCACGGTCGCCGCCGCGATCGAGGGGGCGTTCTTCAAGATCACCAGCGTCGCCGTCTCGCTCGAGCTGGCCGAGCACTTCGACTACCCCCACGCCGCCCGCAACGCGGTGAAGGTCATCGAGCGCATCCTGGCCAACAAGCCGCCGGCCGGCTCGCTGTTCAACGTCAACCTCCCGGCGCACTCACGAGGCGAGCCCAAGGGGGTCCGCGTCGTCCCGATGGGCGTCGGCCGCCACGGCGAGGGGTTCGAGAAGCGCCGGGACCCCCGCGGGCGGACGTATTACTGGATGACCTACAACCCGCCCTTCCACCTCGAAGGCCCGGAGACCGACGTCACCAGCCTTTGCGAAGGGTACATCACCGTCACCCCGCTCCACTTCGACCTGACCCGCCACGACCTCCTGCCCGAGGTCGGCCGCTGGGACTGGTCGAGCTGAATGAATGGCTCCCGGATGGTCGATGGTTGATGGTCAAAGCGTCCCATCCCTCGATCGCTCATCGCTCATCGCTCATTGACCATGCTGGATTCAGGAATCGGGCCGACGTCGGCCCCGTTTGAACCACCCCTCGACGACTCCGAAGAAGGATGGCCCCCATGAGTGTCCCGCCGAGACGCCCCTGGCCGCCCCTGGCGATCGCCCTCGGGCTCGCGCTGATCCCATCCGGCTGCGACCAGCCGACCGGCTCGACCCGGCCCAAATCCAAGGCGCCGACCGTCGTGGTCGACGAACCGCCTCCCGCCCCCGCGCCCCCGGCTCAGGAGGAGGTCAAGCCCCGGCCGATCCTCGGCAAGCGGACCCAGGACATCCGCGACGTCGAGAAGGAGAAGCAGGCCGGCGGCGTCGTCACCCCGCCCCGGATCACCGCCAAGGACCCGATCACCCTCCAGGGCAACGCCTACGTCAGCATCATCGGCCAGAACTCGATGCTCAACATCAAGCACGCCCTGGATCTCTACCAGGCCGAGACCGGCGAATATCCCAAGACCTACGCCGAGTTCATGGAGAAGATCATCAAGGCGAACAACATCGCCCTGCCCACGCTCCCCTTCTACCAGGAATACGGCTACGACGCCCCGAGCCACAGCCTGGTCATCCTGGAGTACCCCGACCGCAAGGAGAAGGCAAACTATCCCAAGTGAGCCGAGAGCGATCTGGAGGCCACGGGCCGATCTTCCTCCTCTCTCCCTCGCGGCGGACCGACCGACACCTTGTCGCACGACGATCCCTGGGGCTCGCGAGCGGATCTTCCTCCCCTCTCCCTCGCGGAGAAGGGCCGGGGGTGAGGTACGTCGCATCACCATCGGGCCGGAAAAATGGCTCGATCGAGAGCCACTCGCCCGGAGACCTCCCTCACCCCGGCTCTCTCCCGGAGGCAGAGGGAGGCAGAGAAAGGCCCGTGGATGAACGAGCCGGGTCCCCGCCTCAACGCCCGAACAGCGCCCGCGAGACCTCGCGGGGTACCTTGATGGCCGTGATCCGGTTGACCTTCCAGACGCCCGGCGACGTCTCGCGGAATCCCAGCGACCACTCGGTCCCCATCGAGCCCAGCGGGACCTGGCTGCCTCCCTCGTTGAAGGTCCCGCTGGCCGTCACCTTGAACTCGGCCGAGCCTCGCTTCGTCTGCGAGCCCGCCTCGGTGGTCAACTGCGAGACCCGCACGAAGTCGAAGTGGGTGTTCCTGAGCATCGACAGGACCAGCCCCAGCAGCGACGTCCCATCCATCGTGCGCCGCGCATCCCGATCGACACCCGCTCGTCCATGTGCGACTTGATCCGGTCGGAGTCCGACGCCTCGACCGCCCTCGCCAGGTCGTAGACCACCCCCTCAACCCGCTCTGCATCCGTCACCCAGTACTGATCCGCCACGAAGACCAGCCCCGCCACCGCGGCCAGCACTCCCGCCCAGATCAGGAACTTCCCCTGCTGCGTCACCCGCAAGGCCAGCAAGCAGCCCAGCGCCGCGACCCCCAGGCCGATCAGCAGATAAGACGGGTCTTCGATCAAGTAGTACATGGAGGTCCGCCATTTGTCAGAGGAGAGGGGACGCCTCTCATTCTATCCGCGATCGCCGCCTCGAAAAGCCGGGCCGGCCGGATTTCCTCGGGCCGATCGCCATCCCACTCTCCCGGATTCGCCGACGGACCTCACCGCGATCGGGCCGTCCTCCAAAACCCCGTCGCAAACGGAATTGCTTCAAACCCGCATCAAATGGATAAAGGTTCATGATGGATTCCAGCATGAGCCGACTCATTTTTCCCAAATACTGTGTTAACCGACCTCGCGCCGACCTGAATGTGTTATCGATGTCCGTTTTTCCATCGATCCACACCTTCAACCGAGGTTGAACCATGGTCGTCAGCGAAGCCCAACGCGCCGCGAATCAAAGAAACGCCAAGAAATCGACCGGCCCGAAGACCCCCGAAGGCAAGGAACGCGTCCGCCGGAACGCCCTCAAGCACGGCCTGACCGGCTCGGGCGTCGCCTTGCCTTCCGAGGATCAGGCCGAGATCACGCGAAGCTTCCTCGCCCTGCAAAACGAGTTACGGCCGAGCAACGAGCTGGCCGAGAAACTCGTCCGTCGCACGGCGTTCCTCTTTGTCCGGCTCGAACGGTGCGAGAAGCACGAGACCTCCGAGACCTCGAAGCGGGTCCGCCACGCGGTCGAGAAGTTCGATGACGAACGACTCGCCCTCGTCGAGGAACTCGCCTCAAAGATCGAGCGCGAGCCGGCCACGACGTCAAGGCGGCTCCAGATGACGCCCGAAGGGATCGACTGGCTGCTCGATCAGTGGGAGATCCTCCAGGACGAGCTTTTCATGAAGGGCAATCGTCTCTACTGGACCAACAACCACCGAGCCCGGTTCGAGCTGCTCCTCGGTCGGAACCCGGCCGACTGGCGGCTGGGCCGGCTCGCGATCCTGTCCGACGCCGTGGCCGGCTTCTTCCTGAACCTCGAAAAAGAGGACGCGCAGGGTCTCGAAGGCGAGGCCCGCGCGACTGGGCGCACGGCGAACTCGGCCGGATGATCGACGAGGAAATGGCCCGGCTCAAAGAGGTGAGGATCAACCTCGATCCCCGCGCCATCGAGCAAGACCGCGCCGAGGCGGTTGACCGCGCCCTCTTCGACTCCTCGAAGGAGGCGATCCTCGCCCGGAAGTACGAGGCGGCCACCGAACGGGCCCTTTTCCGGACCCTGAAAGAGCTTCGCCAGGTCGAGGCCGACGCGGCTCAGGGAATCAAGACAGAGATAACCGTTGACACGGAAGAAACTTACGACAATTCGGCTTTGAATGAACGAGAGGACGAGCCGGAGTCCTCGACGGCTCCGGAATCGGCCGCTCCGACCATCTTCCCGCTGTCCGAGCGGGCGAAGGAGGGGCCGATTTCGGTCGAGACGACCGAAAAAGTGGTCGTCTGAGGCTCAAAGGGGGTCGTCCGGAGGTCCGAGAGGCCCGATCGCGATCGGGCCGGGGGCGGTCCACGGACCTCGTGCGCCATCCGGATGTGAACCGATCCAGGTCGGCCGGGATCAGTCCAAACGCTGCAAGAGATCCACAAGGCGATCTCGCCCCGGCGTGGCGGGCTCTTCGGTGCTTCCTTCGAGAATCGCCCTCGCAAAGGACACGATTCCGCTGGCAGGCTCAGGGCAACCCCGCCCGCTTCCTCAAGATCCACTCGGCGGTCAGGATCGTGAAGAAGAGGATCAGGGTGCCGGGGTGGTCCCAGAGGGGGGTCTCCTCGGTCCGCTCAACGGGCTTGGTCTTCGACTTGAGGATAGGCGGGGAGCTGGGCGGCCTGGAAGTCGGCGAAGACCTTGCCCCCGGTGGCGGCGGCCAGGCGTTCGAGGGGGTCGCGGGCGGCGGCCAGCTCGACGCGCTCGGGGGTGTCCCTCGGGGCGACCTCCAGCGGCGCCTCGGGGATCGGGCCGGCTCCTTGGGACCGGGAGAACGCCAGCAGTTGCGGGGCGTCGAGCCGGACGACGTAATTCCCCTCGGGCAGGCCGGGCGTCGACCCCTTCGAAGACGCGGGGCTGGCCGGGGAGGGGCCGGAGCGGCACCACGGCGACGGCGTCGGCCGAGCTGTCGCGGCGGAAGACCCGCGCGGCGATGAGCAGGTCGGGGGGAAGGCCGACGACGTCCTCGGCAATCCGGGCCTGGAGCCGGACGCCCTCGCCCTCGCCGACCCTCGGCCTCAGCGGGCCGTGGCGGACCACCCGGTTGCCGACGGCGAGCGTCCCCGAGCCGGCCCAGCGGACCACCTGGCCCCAGAACCGGTGATGGATCTCGTCCCCGACGCGGAACCGCCAGCGCCAGGTGCCGTTCGTGCCGACCCAGAGGACCTTGCCGAGCCCGTACGGCTGGGCGGCGATCGCGGCGCCTTCGTCCTCATGACCCGCCGCCGTGGCCAGGATCGCCGCCGAGGGCTTGGCCTTGCCCGCGACCACCCACGGGAGCCGGGGCAGGCCCGACCACGCCGTCCGGCTCCCTTCGGCCCCTTCGCCGATTTGCAGCATCGGCCAGGCGTCGGGGTCGTCCAGGACGTTGGCCGGCGGGACCAGGGCCAGGCCGGGCGGCAAGGCCGGGTGCGCGGGGTCGGGAATCGCCTCGCCGACGGCCAGCGGTCGGGGGTCGAGCACCGGCAGGAGGGCCTTCGGGCCTTCGCCCGCCAGGGTCGGCCAGAACCGGGGGCCGGGCAAGAAGACCAGCGTCCCGCCGCGCTCGGCGACGTAGGAATCGAGCCGCGCCCAGGTCTCGGGCGGGAGGTCGGCGGGGTCGACGTCGCCGACGACGATGGCGTCGTACCGGCCCAGGGGGTCGGCCGCCGGCTTCTCGGGCTGCGGGACCAGGCTCGTCGGATAGGTTGCCTCGGCCGAGCCGGTCGTGCCCGGCTGGTGGAAGACGACGGCGTCGACGGTCACCCGGGGGTCTCGGACGAGGGCGTTCCGGAGGTACTGGAACTCCCAGCGGGCCTCGCCGTCGACCAGGAGGACGCGGGCCTTGTCGTCGGCCACGCGGACGACCACGGTCCTCCGGTCGTTGTCGGGCCGGACGTCTTCGGGGCCGGACTCGACCGAGACGGTCAAGGGGATCGACCCCTCGACGTCGAGCGGGACGCGGAACGTCGCGATCGGCCGCGAGCCGTCTGCCCGGGACCGGACGGTCTGCCTCATCGGCTCGGCGCCCGGTCGGTCGAGCGTCACCTCGACGCCGGTATCGGGCGGCAAGCCGTCGAGCTTGATCGAGGCCGAGACGTGAGCCACGTCCCCCTTGTTCACCCCCTCGGGCGCCTTGATCGAGGCCACGGCGTTGTCGGGCGGAGGCGTGGTCGAGCCGACGAGCACCGGATAGATCGGAATCCCCCGCGCCGCCAGCCGGTCGACCAGCGGCGAGGGGTCGCCCGGGGCGTTCTGGCGGCCGTCGGTCAGGAGGACCACGCCGAGGACCGGCGCGTCCTCGGGGAGCTTGCAGCGCCTGGGCCAGGGCCGGCGGCCCAGTCGGTCGTGGATCGGGCGGGGTCGCCGGTCCGGGGCGGCTTGCGGAGGGCCTCGGCGAGTTCGGGCAGCGGGGTCTCGGGCAGGGCGTCGCGGGCGAAGGCGGTCGAGCGGACGTCGTGGTCGGCCGAGAGCCTCGCCAGGGCCGACTCCGGCCCGTCGATCAGGCGGCGGGCGATGTCGCGCCGCGTGAGTCCCTCGACGCGGTCGCCGGGGCTGGTGGCCAGGGCCTTCAATTCCTCGGGCGGGCGCCTCGGGTCGACGGTCGCCATGCTCTCGGAATCGTCCACGGCGACGAGCACCCGACCCCGGACGGTCTCGCGCCAGACCCTGCGCGGCGATCGGCTCGAAAAGTGCGAGAACCAGCACCGCCGCCGCCAGGACCCGGAGACCCAGCAGGCCGAGCCCGGCCGATCGCGAGACCAGCCGTCGCTCCTCGCGATAGAGGACCAGGAGCAGGACCAGCGCCGCCAGGCCGACGAGCAGCCAGAGCCACCCCTGGCCGCTGCCGGCCAGCAAGAGCCGCCGCCCGCCCGCGAAGTCGAACGTCATCGATTTCCACTTTCTGATCTGAGCGTCATCCGATCCGCATGCCCGCAATCCTGCTCCCGTCCGATTGTAACCGGCCGGGACGGGGCCGGGAACAATCCAGGTCGGACGAAGCCTTTATTGGAGCGCGGTCGGGCGCTGACCGTGCGACCCTTTCTCGGTCGACGATCCCGGCCTTCTGGAGTGCGGGAGCTTGCTCCCGCTCTTCCGCCGCCGGCTCGCGGAGCAAGCTCCGCCGGGCACGGCGGGAGCAAGCTCCCGCACTCCAAGAGGGGCTTCGCCCCGAAAGGCCGGGCCGGTTGCCCCTGGCGGTTCACCCTGGAAATCCAGACCCCGTCAGGTTATGATGCGAAAGCAAATCGATAAGAATCCCAACGCCGGAGGCGACGATGCGCACGCTGCTGGCCTGCCTGCTCCTCTCGGGCCTCGCCCCGGGGCGGCCGGAGGTTCCGCCGGTCGGGACGAAGGTCGTGACGAAGTATGCCAAGCCGCTCCGGATCGACAACGAAATCGTCGACGACGGGGCGATGTTCCGCATCTACACCGTCGAGCAGAAGGAGGGGGGCTTCCTCTGGCTTGTCTCGGGCAAGGTCCGGGGCAAGGTTCCCGCGATCGACGTCATCCCCTACGCCGACGCCGTCAACTTCTACACCGCCGAGATCCAGGACATGCCGGGCAACGCCGGAGCGCACGTCTGGCGCGGGCTCTACCTGAAGGACAGGGGCAAGCTCGACGCTGCCCTCGACGACTTCACCGAGGCGATCCGGATCGACCCGAGGCTCGCCATGGCCTACACCAACCGGGGCAACGTCTGGCAGGCCAAGGGGGAATACGACCGCGCCCTCGCCGACTACGACGAGGCGATCCGGCTCGACCGCAAGGGCTCGTGGGCGGTCAACAACCGGGGCCACGCCTGGGGGATGAAGAAGGACTACGCCCGCGCCCTTGCCGACTACGACGAGGCGATCCGGCTCCATCCCAAGAACCCCGAGCCCTACAACAACCGCGCCTGGGAGTGGGCCACCTGCCCCAACCCCCAATTCCGCGACGGCAAGAAGGCCGTCGAGTCAGCCCGGAAAGCCTGCGAGCTGAGCCTCTGGAACGACGCCAACCACCTCGGGACCCTCGCCGCCGCCTGCGCCGAGGCCGGCGACTTCGACCAGGCCGTGACCTGGGAGCTGGCCGCGATCAAGCTCCCCGCCCTCGACGAGAACGAGAAAAAGGGCCGACAAGAACGCCTGGCCCTCTACCGGGCCAGGAAACCCTATCGACGGCCGTGAACCCCGACGCCCGAGGCCGCCGGCCGTTCCGGGCGTCGTTCACTCGTTCCCACGCGCCCAACGAATGGCCTGTTCGACGTCCAGTCGTTGTTGGCTGGCCTGGGGGGTCGGGGTCCGCAGTGCTCCGCGCCCCCGGTCGTCGCCAGGAGATCCGGGGTTCCGAGGTCGAGACCCCGGCTAGCCGTCCGCGGATCGCGGGGAGACGCCTCTTCGGAAACGGCCCGAGGCCGATCGGCCCTCGCGCCGGATCGCTCGCCATCCCGGCGGAGACCGCCCGCGCGTGTGGTTTTTTCACATCGGAGAATTCGCCGAGGCTCGTCACATCTGATCGGCCAGCCCGCAAATATCCATGAAGGGACCGAACTTTTCGGAACCTTTCACAACTTAGAGAACCGCACATGTTCGCGATGACTGAGGAAGACAGTGTCTGCCACGATCCCGGCCGCGAGTCCGACAGGCGGGCCCGTGCCCGCTTTGCCAGGCCGCGGCGACGCAACCGCCTGGAGCTGACCGCGCTGGAATCGCGCCAGGTCCTCTCCGGCATCACCGGCTACACCTTCGTCCAGCAGAGTCTCATCCCGTCCACGCTGAGTTCCAACCCGACGATCTTCCAGACCGACCTGACCCAGGGCTGGAAGGCCATCGAGACCGGCGCGCAGAAGGTCGGCAACCCGCCCCAGACCCTCGCTCAGCTGGCGACGGCCGGCGTGCAGGCCGCCGCGAAGGCCGAGGGCGTCTCCGCCTACAACATCAGCGAGGGCTTCAACCCGTCGGGGAACTACTCCGCCAACCTCATCCAGCCGGGGCCGTTCCAGATCCTGGGCATTACTTTCCCTGGGGTGTCCGAGCCGACCCTGGCCATCTCGTACGTCGTCCCGGGAAACACCCTGAACTTCACGACCACCACCAACTCGATCTTCGGGAGCTACGCCGACCCCAGCTTTCGGGTCACTTATGACCTGGACATCAACCTCGACGTGGCCTTCTCACCGAATATCAACGCAGCCAACCCGGTCACCGTGACGGGCACCGCCCAGGTCGCCAACGCGCATACCACGCCCACCAACGCCGCGGCGTCGATCGCGAACTTCTTCAGTTCGAGCCTGACCAGCTCGATCTCCAATGGGATCAACGGCCAGAGCGTCAACCTGACGAACCTGGTGCCCACCGGCCTCCTCAACGCCGCGCTGAACGCCGAGGCGGCCCAGGGCTACTCGCACCTGAAAGTCGGACTCGATAACACCGGCAACCTTCTGCTGACGGCGCAGTCGCCCAACCCGACGGTTGTCGGCAACACCAATGACACCATCACCCTGACCAAGACCGCCAACGGCGGGTTGCAGGTCGTCCAGGGGGGCCTGACCACCACCTACGATCCGGGCTACCTGAAGTCGGTCACGATCGACACCGGGGCCGGCAAGAGCACGGTGAAGATCCTCAGCACCCCGGCGGGCCTGACGGTCAACCTCAACGATGGCGGGACCGACGCGGTGACCGTCGGCAACGGCTCGCTCACCGCCCTCGGCGGCCCGGTCAACGTCAACAGCAACGTCTCGGGCAAGACCACGCTCACCGTGGACGACTCGGCCGACACCGCCAACCCGACCGCGACCATCACCAAGGCCGCTGTGCAGTTCCCGGGCGCGCCGCGGTGAACTACGCGGGCACTGTGGTCGGGCTGACCGTTGATGGCGGCTCGGGCAACGACACCTTCAACGTCCAGAGCACCGTGGCGACCACGCCCGTGACGGTGCACACCGGCGTCGGCCAGAACACGGTCAACGTCGGCAACAACGGCTCGCTCGCCGGGATCGCCGGGGCGGTCAACGTGGATCACAGCCTCATCTCCGGCAAGACCAGCCTGGTGATCAACGACGAGGGCGAGTCGGGCCGGAACGCGACCATCACCAGCGGCGGCGTCAACTTCACGGGTGTGGCGCCCATCACCTACACCGACCTGAACTCGCTGGAGGTGGAGGGAGCCAACGGGAATAACACCATCACGGTGAACTCCATCCCGACGGGCAGCACGGTCCTGATCCTCAACGGCAAGCACAACGCCGTGAAGGGCCCGGCGGCGGGCGCGGTCCTGGTCCAGCAGAACCCGTGATCCGGCTTTCCGCGATGGGACGGGCCCGAAGCCCGTCCCATCTCCGAGCCCGGACAATCGCGAGCGTCTCCCGTCACAACAACTCGACTTAATTAGTATTTCTTGATACGAGGTCGCCCGCCGTGGGCGGCCCCGGGGCCCGTTCCCCGTCTTTTTGGACGCCAGCCGATGAGCCTCCCGATCTCGACAACCGATCCGAACGCGATTCCCGCCCCTGGGCCGGCCAGTGCGGCAAAATATAATCAGCGAGGCATCGCTCGATTCACGCAAGGGGACCTGCCCGGCGCGCTGGAGGACTTCCAGACCGCCACGCGCCTCTGGCCCGACCACGCCGAGCCCTGGAACAACTGCGGCCTCGTCCGCCAGATGCTGGAGGGACCGGCCCCGGCGCTTGAAGACTTCAACCGGGCCCTGGCGCTCCGGCCCGATTACGCTGACGCTCTGAACAACCGCGCCCGGGCTCGCCAGGCCCTCGGTGACTTCCCAGGCGCGATGGCCGACTTCGACCGGGCCCTGGTCCACGCTTCGAGCCGATCCCTCGCCGGGATCTACCACAACCGGGGGACCCTCCGCGAGACGTCCGACGACCTCATCGGCGCCCTGGCTGACTACGACCGGGCGATCGAGGCCGACCCCGACCACGTCGCGACCTACCTCAACCGGGGCCACGCCCGCAAGCAGGCCAAAGACCTTGCCGGCGCCCTGGCCGACTTTGATCACGCCCTCGCCCTCTTGCCGCCCGACCAGGCGGCTCCGGCTTACCACGGACGGGGCGGAGTCCGCGTACTCCAGAACAAGTTCGCCGCCGCCATCGCCGATTACGACGAGGCGATCCGACTCGATCCCGCCAACCACGTCGCCTACGTCTCGAAGGCCTGCGCCTGCTACCACCGCCGCGACCCGCGCGGCGTGGCGATCGGCGTCACGGCCCTCTCCCTGAACCCGGACGCCTCGGCGAAGGAGCTGGCCCGGATCATGACTGAAGGGCTCCGGGAAGGGGCCGAGGACGTCCTGGCCAACGCCGATCAGCACCTGCGGATCAACCCGAGAGACAGCCTCGCCCACCTCCGCCGAGGACTGACCCTGGTCCTCCTGGGCCGAGAGGACGAGGCGGCCATCAACCTCGGTTTCTTCCTGAAGCTGGCCCCCGGCTTCGCCCCGTTCTGGGACCGGATCATGCGACACGTTCGCGGCGGAGAAGCCCCCGAGCCCTCCAGGCCGATGGGACCGGAGACGTGCTTGGCCTCCTCACCGCCAGCCGCCGACCTGGTCGACCTCCTTTTCGCCCGCGACCTGCTCGGCGTCCCTCACTAATCCTAACTGACACGGATCGCTGATTTTGAGTGTAACTTATCGAGACTTGTTTTCGGGATTTGCAGCTCCTCCAGGGTGTACGTGTTTCGCGTCGAAGAGGCCGGTTTTTGTCGGGTCTGCTCTGCGGACCGTGTCCCGATGGGCCACCCTGGAGACCACGATCCGCACAGCGGACCCGACAAGACAGGCCATTTCCAGGCCGAGGACACGCGATTGGCTCCAGCATGGCCGATGGCCGATGCATCCGATCGCCTGATTGATCATCGACCATTGTCTCATTGGCCATGCTGGATTCAGAAAACACGGACCTCCCGGCGGGAAGGAGGAGGAAGATCGGCTCGCGTCCCGGGCCTGGCCCGTCACGAGCCCGCGTTGACCAGCATGTTGTTCCCCTCGGCGACGGCGTTGACCTCGGCGTCGCGGATGGCGTGATCGATCGGCGAGGCTTCGGGCTGGGCGACCTCGGCGGCGGAAGTCTCGGCGGCCTGGCTGTCCCTGCGGAGGTTGTCCTCGGCCTGGCGAGGCGTGACCACGGCGCCGGGGCGGACGACCGACTCGGGCGCGGCGTGGTCGTTCCGGCCACCGCTTCCGGTTCCCGTCCCGTTGTCGTTGGGCTGGAACATCTCGACTGGAATCCGGCCCGAGACCGAGACGGTCGCATAGGTCGACGGCGGCGTGATCCCGGCCTTCTGGAGGGCCACCTTGATCTTGAGCCGGAGGTCGCTTTGCAGCTTGTCGCCATCGATCCCCTTGGTGGGCATCCAGTACGTCGCCCGGAGGTGGACCCCGTTGGTCTCCAACGCCTGGACCAGGGCCCTCGGTGTCGGCTCCTGGAGCAGCCCTTCGGCCGACTGGAGCACGCCGTTGATCGCCTCCAGCGCCTCGGCGGTCGAGGCCTCGTAGGGGACCATCACGTCGATCGAGCCCAGGGAGCTCGGCGTGGTCGAGGCGTTGATCAGTGTCTCCTTGTAGATCACCGCGTTGGGAATCCGGACGTGGTTCCCCTCGGGCGTGATCAGCAGGGTCGCCCGCGTGTTGAGCGAGAGGACCGAGCCCGACTTGCCGGCCACGGTGATGAAGTCGCCGATCTGGAACGGCCGGCGCATGCCCAGGAGCATCGAGGCGATGAAATTCTCGGCGATGTCGCGGAACGCGAACCCCAGCGCCAGCCCGACCACCCCGGCCAGTCCCAGGACCGAGACCACCGCGTGTGTCAGGTTGAGCACCGAGAGCCCGATCAGGATGCCCGCCAGGACGATCAGCGAGCTGAGGATCGAGCCGATCACCGAGCGGAGCAAGGTGTTGCGCACGAACGGGGCCAGGAGCGTCTCGGAGTAGCGGGCGAAGACCCGCGCCAGGGCGCCGAAGGCCAGCCCGAAGGCCACGGCCACGATCGCCAGGAGCCACTTCTTGGAGAAGATATGCATGTATTCGCCGAGGACCTTGGCCGCCATCTGGCGGCCGGTGAGGATCTCGGCGTCGGTCTGCATCGTGTTCAGGACGAGCCGGACCCCCTCGACCTTCTCGGTGAACGCAGTGACGTCGGAGAGGGAGTCGTCGTCGTCAACATGGCCGGAGAGCCGGACCACGCCGTCATGGACGTGCACCTCGACCCGGATGACGCCGGGGAACTGGACCAGGAGGTCGGAGAGGGTCTTCTGGATGTCGCGGTCGCTGACCTTCTTGCTGACGGCGATCGGCCCGGACGTGGTCGCGAAGACAGCGCCGGAGCCGTCCTTGTCGGAGACCGGCTGCTTGCTCGGGTCGGCCTTGGGGGCCGTCGCCGGCTTGGCCGCGCCCGGCAAGCCAGGCAACTGGGCGGGAGTAGGGGAAGCCCAGGCCAGCACCATCCCGATTCCCAGAACCGCGTGGATGCCCACGATACCCTTCATCTTCGCATTTGTCCGCATTTTCGGATCTTTCGTGGTCATCATGATCTCCCTCCTCGCTTCTCTCGGGTCGCTCCGCGACCGAATGGAACCTCGGAATCGTCTCTCGGGAAGCAAACGCCGGGCCATTGGCGACGATGGAGCATCGGGGCGACTCTCCGAGGCGAGAAAGACCGTCATTCGAGCCTTCTTCTGTCTCACTCTTCCTGCGGGAGGGGGCCGGGGTGAGGGTGGTCGCCGGGCGAGTGAGCCTCGAACCAGGTGATCTGGCCAGCCCGGTAGTGACGCGACGTCCCTCACTCCCGGCCTCGTTCCCAGAGGGAGAGGAGAGGAAGGTTGGCTCGCGTGCCTCACAGATCAGCGAAGGAAAAAGTGGTGGTTGGTCAGCCTCCAGGAGAGGAGAGGGAAGAAAGACCACCCCGCCGCCCGACCCGGTATGATAGCCTCTTCAACTCCTCTCCCCGGTGTCGTCCCTCTGGCCTTGAGGTCCGCCGTCCATGAAATTGACCATCGGATCGATCACGCTGGCGTTGACCCTGGCGGCCTCGGCCCTGGCCGATGGTCCGTCGAGGCCGAATCTTGTTTATATCCTGGCCGATGACCTCGGTTACGGCGACGTCGGCCGGCTCAACCCGTCGAGCAAGATCGCCACGCCGACGCTCGACCGGCTCGCCGCCGAGGGGGTCACCTGCACCGACGCCCATTCGGGCTCGGCGGTCTGTACACCGACCCGCTACGGCCTGCTCACCGGCCGGTATGCCTGGCGGTCGAAGCTCAAGCGCGGGGTTCTCGGCGGCTACAGCCCTCCCTTGATCGAGCCGGGCCGACTGACCGTTCCCGCGCTCCTTGCCAAACATGGCTATGCGACGATGTGCGTCGGCAAGTGGCATCTGGGGATGACCTGGCCCTTGAAGGACGGCCCGCCGATCGCGGGCGACGGCTACCAGGCCGAGGGCCGGATCGACTTCGCCCGGCCGATCGCCGACGGGCCGCTCTCGAAGGGCTTCGGCGGGTACTTCGGGATCTCGGCGTCGCTCGATATGCCCCCTTATGTGTTCATCGAGGGGGACCGCGTCGCCGCCCTCCCGACCGACCGCCAGGCGAAGGTGGGCTACGTCCGCGAGGGGGCCAAAGATCCGGCCTTCCGGTTCGACGGCGTCCTGCCCGCCCTGACGGATCGGTCGGTCCGGTTCATCGCCGGGCAAAAGGCCGGTCAGCCGTTCTTCCTCTACCTCGCGCTCAACGCCCCGCACACGCCGATTGCTCCCTCGGCCGGGTTCCGGGGCAAGTCCAGCGCCGGGGATTATGGCGACTTCGTCATGGAGGTCAACGCCTCGATCGCCCGGGTCCTCAAGGCACTGGACGAGGCCGGGCTCGCGGGCGAGACCCTGGTGATCGTCACCAGCGACAACGGCCCCGAGACCCTCGCCTATCCCCGAATTCGCGAGTATCAGCATTACAGCATGGGATCGCTCCGGGGCGTCAAGCGCGACGCCTGGGAGGGGGGCCATCGCGTGCCGTTCTTCGCCCGGTGGCCCGGCCAGATCCCCGCTGGCAGCGTCGTCGAGGAGACCATCTGCCACGTCGATCTGATGGCCACCGTCGCCGCGATCCTGGGGACGCCGCTCCCGAACGACGCGGGCGAGGACAGCGTCAACATCCTGCCCGCGCTCCTGGGCCGGCCTCAGGACAAGCCGCTCCGCGAGGCGACCGTGCATCACACCGGCTCGGGCCGGTTCGCGATCCGGCAAGGCCCGTGGGTCTTCATCGACGCCCCCACCGGCGACGACAACGGCGGCAATAACAAGGAGCCCGAATGGCTCAAACAGGAGCGCGGTTACTTATCTCACAACCAGCCCGGCGAGCTTTACGACCTGGCAAAAGACCCCGGCGAGCATAAAAATATCCATGCCGATCACCCCGACGAGGTGAAGCGGCTCAAGGCCTTGCTGGAGAAGTACAAGGCCGAAGGGCGGAGCGTGCCGGAGAGGCGTTGACGGGACGTTTCCCCTCTGGAGTGCGGGAGCTTGCTCCCGCTCTGCCCGGCGGAGCTTGCTCCGCGATCCCCAGACGGGAGCAAGCTCCCGAATCAAAAAGCGGGAGCAAGCTCCCGCACTCCAGGAGGGCTTTGCCGGGCTCAATCCGTCGCCACGCCCGCCGGGCGGACGGCGTGGCTGGCCTTGTGCTGGAGGCTGTCTCCGAGCTGCGCCCTCATGGCGTCGGCCTTCGCCTCCAGCTCCCGAACGACCTCGGGCCGGGCGGTCGCGAGGTTGTGGGTCTCTCCGAGGTCGGTCTCGAGGTCGTAGAGTTCCAGGCCGACGGGGATCGGCTTGGGCTTGCCGGGCGTCCCTCCGTGCCCGTGTGGCTGGCCGGCCATGATCCGCGCGGTGTGGGGGAAGAGGAGCTTCCACCGGCCCGAGCGGAGGGCCTGCAACTGGCCGTCCGCATAGTAGAAGAAGAGGGCGTTGTGAGGGGCTCGGGCGTCCGGGTCGCCTCGGAGCAAGGGGGTGATGTCCTTGCCGTCGATGGGCAAAGAGGGCAGGGGGGCGTGGGTCAGCGCGGCGATGGTGGGCAGGATGTCGATCGTCGAGGTCGGTTCGTGACGGGTCGAGCCGGGGGGGATCTGGCCAGGCCATCGGGCGATCATCGGCTCGCGGATGCCCCCTTCGAAGCACGTCATCTTGCCCTCGCGGAGCGGGCCGGCGGATCCCGCGTGGTCGCCGTAGCTCAGCCAGGGTCCGTTGTCGGACGAGAAGATCACCAGCGTCTTCTCGTCGAGTCCCAGCTCCTTCAAGATCGCCAGGACCCGGCCGACGGCGTCGTCGATCTCGGAGATGACGTCGGCGTAGAGGCCGCGGCCGGTCCGGCCTTCGTGCTCCTTCCGGACGAAGAGGGGGACGTGAGGCATGTCCGGGGCGAGGTAGAAGAAGAACGGCCGGTCCTTGTTCCGACGGATGAAGGCGACCGCCCGGTCGGCGAACCGGGTGGTGAAGTCGCGCTGGTCGTCCGGGGTGACGTCGGCGATCAAGGGGCGGTCGCCCTCGATCAGGGGCAGGGGGGGAAATCCCCTGGGGTTCTCGGGGTGATGGGGCCACATGTCGTTCGAGTAGGGAAGGCCGAGGAACTCGTCGAAGCCGTGGTGGATCGGCATCTGCGAGGGGCGGCAGCCAAGGTGCCACTTGCCGGCCATGCCGGTGGCGTACCCCTGACCCTTGAGCAACTCGGCGAGGGTGGTCTCGGAGTGGTTCAGGCCCTTGCGGTCCTTCGGCGCGAGTGCCCCCCGGATGCCCAGCCGCTCGTGATAGGCGCCGGTCAGGAGGGCCGAGCGTGAGGCCGAGCAGACGGGGCTGGAGACGTAGAAGTCGGTGAAGCGGACCCCCTCGGCGGCCATCTTGTCAATGTTCGGGGTCCGGCAGAGTTTCGAGCCGTAGCAGCCGAGGTCGCCGTAGCCGAGGTCGTCGCAGTAGATCAGGACGACGTTGGGGCCTCCGGCCGCGCGGACGGGAGCCGGGCCCGAGATCGCGGCCAGGACGATCAGGGCGGCGGCCCGGAGGGTCAAGGGTTGCATCGTGACGGGGTCCTTGGATCGGTTCGGAGAGGGGTCCGGCAGGGCCGGAGGGTCGGCCGTCGTGGGCCGACTCTTCGCCGTCATTCTGGTTCGGCCCGGATGCGGGATCAAGCCCGAACCGGCGCGGCTGAGATATTGATGGATGATGGATTGGTGATCGATGTCAACGACGGGGCCCGCCCGCGCCGGGCGACCGACGCGGGCGGGTTCCCGGGTCCCGAGGCCGTCGTCAGTACCTGTCGGCGCTGATCACCTCGTTATTGGCCTTGGTGCCCAGCGCCACCAGGCCGGGTAGGCGATGGTATTCTTGATGAACTTGACGCTGCCATCGCAGAAAAGTGTGTTCACTCCTCCGGGGTGGTTGCTGCTGGCGGGTTGATAGTGGGCGGCCTGGGCCTGCTGGCAGCAACCGACCCGGCAACTGTTGAACTGGTACTGGCCGCCGCCGTTGGGAGTCATCACGGTGTTGAAGAGGGTGTATCCCATGATCCCCGACCCCCAGCGATAGCCTCGGTCGTCAGCCTTGAACATGGTCTTGAACGCGGTGGCGCAGCTGTTGAGGTCGGTCTGTACGTTGGCCAGGGCCGCCGCCTGAGTCGCCCCGGCCTGGTTGACGTCGAGCTTGTTGGCCGCCAGGCCCGAGGAACCCTGCGTGCCGTTGCCACGGGTCGGCCCGGAGTAGGTCGTGTTGCCGCAGAGAGCCTCGGCGTACGCGATGGTGTTCGAGGTCCCATCGACGATGTCGGAGATCCCGTAGGCCACCTGCATCCCGAAGGCGCCGGAGCTGGCGCCACCCGATTTGGTACCGGTGTTGTACGACCCGATGTAGGTTGTCGAAGTGCCGACGCTGGCGTGGTAGCTGTTGATGTTGACCTTGCCCGCGTTGCCGTCGCTCGGGCAGAGGAAGAGCTGGAGCTTGGTGTTGTACACCGTCGAGTTGGTGATGTAGCCGGGACTGCTGTAGCCGGAGTTGTCCGGCTCCGGGGCGGGCTCGGGCGGATAGTTGAAGTTGATCGCGGCGTAGAGCGGGGCCTGCTCCAGGAAGTTGAGCATCATGGCATTGGCGCCCCAGTTCGACCAGACGCCGCCGGTGGTCGTGGTGACATAGGTGGCCCCCATCGGGAAGCAGTTGTTGACCTGATGGTAATTGTGAATCCCCAGGCCGATCTGCTTGAGGTTGTTGACGCACTGCGAGCGTCGAGCGGCCTCGCGGGCGGCCTGGACGGCGGGCAAGAGCAGGGCGATCAGGACCGCGATGATCGCGATCACGACCAGCAATTCAATCAGCGTGAAGCCTCGACGAGCTTGATGAGAGGGCATGTTGCTTTCTCCTTGATCCTGTCGAACGTGCGAATAAGAGGGGAGACGCATCGATCAAGCGGGGATAGGGAGACGGGCCTTGGATTTGAGGGCCCGAATCGGTGGGACAGTTCGCCGGCGCCCGCTTCTCGGCGGACGGCCGGGTCTTCACATGGGTTGGAATACCTCCTCGCGCTGAAGCCCGGTCGTCGGGCCGACCGCCGAGGTCGGGCCAACGGGCGCGGTGATTCCCCGAGCATGAGGTGCACTCATGCGTTGTTGCTTTGAGGCTTGTAAAGACAGATAACCGATCAGAGACGAGGCTTAAGTCCGAATGCTAGCAACGGAAATCGCGCATGACAAGACGTGTAGTTCTCAGGAAAGCTCGATTTTCGATTCTGAGTAGCGAGAGGCCGCGGGGTCGAGGTTCGAAAACGCAAGCCGCCCGTCCCGGAGAGTCCGGGACGGGCGGCCAGTGGGTAGGAGTTTCGACGCGGATGAGGTCCGAGGCCGGCGTCAGTAGGCGTCGGAACTGATCGTCTCACCGTTAGCCCGGGTCCCCAGGGCCCACCAGATCGGGTAGCTGATGGTGCTCTTGACGAACTTGACGCTGCCGTCGCAGAACAGCACGTTGACGCCGCCGGAGTGGTTGCTGGTGGCGGGCAGGTAGTGGGCGCTCTGGGTCTGCTGGCAGCAGCCAACCCGGCAGCCGTTGAAGGTGTACTGGCCGCCGCCGTTGGGGGTCATGACCGTGTTGAACAGGCCGTAGCCCATGATCCCGGCCCCCCAGCGATAGCCGCGGTCGTCGGCATTGTACATGGTCTGGAACGCGGTGGCGCAGCTGTTGAGGTCGGTCTGGACGCTGGTCAGGGCGGCCGCCTGGTTCGCCCCGGCCGTGTTGACGTCGAGCTTGCCGGACGCCAGGCCCGAGGAACCCTGCGTGCCGTTGCCGCGAACCGGCCCGGAGTAGGTCGTGTTGCCGCAGAGAGCCTCGGCGTAGGCGACGGTGTTCGAGGTCCCGTCGGTGATGTCGGGGATCGCGTAGCTGACCTGCATTCCGAAGGCGCCGGTGCTCGCGCCGCCGCTATTGGTCCCCGTGTTGAACGACCCCGTGTTGGTTGTCGTGGTGCCGACGCTGGCATGGTAGCTGTTGATGTTGGTCTTGCCCGCGTTGCCGTCGCTCGGGCAGAGGAAGAGCTGGAGCTTGGTGTTGTACACCGTCGAATTGATGAAGTACGCCGCGCTGCTCTGCCCGGTGCTGTCCGGCTCCGGCGCCGGCTCTGGCGCGTAGGCGAAGTTGATCGCGGCGTAGAGCGGGGCTTGCTCGAGGAAGTTGAGCATCATGGCGCTGGGGCCCCAATTCACCCAGGTGTTGCCGCTTCCCGCCACGTAGCTGGCCCCTAGCGGGAAGCAGTTGTTGCTCGTGTGGTAGTTGTGCATCCCCAGGCCGAGCTGCTTGAGGTTGTTGACGCACTGCGAGCGTCGGGCGGCCTCGCGGGCGGCCTGGACGGCGGGCAGGAGCAGGGCGATCAGGACCGCGATGATCGCGATGACCACCAGCAATTCAATCAGCGTGAAGCCTCGACGTGATCCTCGGTGACGCATCGATCAATTCTCCTGTTCGCGAATGAGAGATGAAAAAGAGACTGGATGGGGGAAGGTCGGGGTCGCGTCACTCCGCGATCGCTCTCCAGAGTCGAGAGCGTGGGGAGCGGCGAGCGAACCCCGGCCGACCTTGAATCGTGCCTGTCTCGGGACGTGAGCCAGTCAATGAGAAGCGTGATCCGTCGAGGGCAAAGCTTGGAGGATGGCTGAGGGGGGGGCAGCCTATCGGTCGCTCGACTCGGTGACCTCGGCCTCGGTCAACGCTCAGGGGTGGTTGCGCGGGGGCTTGGGCTTGGGCATATCATTCTTGTGGGTCTCCATGTATTCCCGCATCTCCTTGCGGCGCTGGGCCTGCTGCGGGTCGATCGCCGCGGTGGTCTCGGTGGGCTTGGAGCCCCCGCAGCCAGGCAGCCCGATCATCAGGCAGAACAGGAGCAACAAGGAATTCCGCAGCGCGTGTCGGCTCCAATCATGCGGTGATTTCATGCACGTGTGCTCCCTGGGGTGTAAGAATCAATAACAGCGAGGAGATAGGGGTTAATCCGGATCTTATCGCCGGAGAGGAGATGGCACAAGTCTCCATTCCGTCGCTGTCAAGAATTCTTAAGGCTGACCTTGCCGATCGGATCTTGTGTCGGCTCGAAGACGCATCGCGGAGGGATGATCATGAAGGCGGCGCGGACGACGACCGACGTCCGGGACGTGGGAGCAAGCTCCCTCGTTCCAGGACCCTCCGTTGGCCGAGTTTGACCGACCGACCCATTTGGGGCGAAGCCCCTCTGGAGTGCGGGAGCTTGCTCACGCTCTCATCCGCGGAGCTTGCTCCGCGCCCGATCGATACGCCCTCGTCGGCTTGCGGAGCAGGCTCTCGCACTCCAGGAGGCCAGGAGCGCGCTCTCCCGCGAATGTGTCGGTCGGTCAGGTCGGCCGGATTCAGGGCTCTCGGTACGGCTTCTTGTCGCGGTAGAGGGCCAGGCGGTCCTTGAATTCCTTGAGGTTTTCGTCGCCGGCGGGCTTGCGCTTGATGGCCTCCTGCTGCCAGCGGACGGCCTGATCGAAGACCCCGGCCTCGGCCTGGGCGGCGGCCAGGGTGTCGAGGTATTCGGCGTTCTTCCAGTCGCTCAGCTCGCAGGCTTTCCGGGCGGCCTCGATGGCTTTTTTGCCGTCGCGGAACTTCGGGTCGGTGCAGGTGGCCCAGAGCCAGGCTTTCCTGTTATGGCCGTTGATGAATTTCGGGTTGACCCGGACGGCCGACTCGAAGTCGGCCAGGGCTCGGTCGAACTCCCCCTTGGCCCGCCAGGCGCTGCCTCGGTTGTTGAAGGCCATCGCGGATTTCGGGTCGAGCCGGATCGCCTCGTCATAGTCGGCGATGGCGCGGTCGTACTCTTTCTTGGCCTTCAGCGCGTTGCCCCGGTTGTTGTAGGCCATCGTGTAATTCGGGTCAATCCGGATGGCCTGGTCGTAGTCGGCGATGGCGCGGTCGTATTCCTTCTTGGCCTGCCAGGTGTTGCCCCGGTTGTTGTAGGCCATCACGTAATTGGGCTTGAGCCGGATGGCCTGCTCGTAGTCGGCGATGGCGAGGTCGAATTCCCTCTTGGCCAGCCGGGCGTTGCCCCGGTTGTTGTAGGCCGAGGGTTCATTCGGGTTGATCCGGATGGATTCGTCGAAGTCCCCGATGGCGATTCCAGGCTCCCCTTTTTCCCTCCAGAGGAGCCCCCGCCAGTTGTGGGCCGAGGCATTGTCCGGGTTCTCGCGGATCTCGGCGGTGTAGAAGTCGATGGCCTCGTTGTAGCGGAGGGCGTCCGACGTCGAGACCCACCCTTCGACGCTCCCGGAGACGATCCGGAGGGAATCCCCCTCGGCCCGGTTCGACGGTGTAGATCCGGAACGTCGTCCCGTCATCGACGATCTGGTCCTCGACCTTCAGCGGCCGGGCGTATTTCGTGACGACCTTCGCGCCGACCCAGGGGTCCTTCGCCTGTCCCAGGGCGACGCCCGCGAGGATCAGGCAGGCCAGCAGAGCCCGACTCGTCCGTTTGACCATCTTCGCCTCCGGCCGGTTCGATCGGGGATGATTCGATTCGGCCAGCATAATCCGAAACGGATCGGGCCGGTAGGGGCGAGTCGAGCCCTCGAAGGCGCATCCCGGATGACTCCTCCCGCCCGGCCGATTTCAGGGCTGGTGATACGGCTTCTTGTCGCGGTAGAGGGCCAGGTGCTCCTGATATTCCTTGACGAGGGGGCTGTCGGTGGTCTCCCGCTTGATGGCCTCCTGCTGCCACTTCACGGCCTGGTCGAAGTCGCCGGCCTCCGCATAAGCGGCGGCCAGACAATCGATGTTAAGGGTCTCCTTCCAACCGTTCAGCTCACAAGCCTTCGTCGCCGATTCGACGGCCTTCTTGCCGTCGCGGAATCTCTCGTCGGGGCAGGTGGCCCAGAGCCAGGCCCTCGCGTTGTAGCTCTCTGCATGGTTCGGGGCGACCTGGACTGCTTCGCCGTAGTTGACGATGGCATGTTCGAAGTCCTTCTTCTGTCGCCAGGCGATGCCTCGGCTGTAGTAGGCCGGTGCGAGTTTCGGGTCGATCCTTATGGCCTCGCTGTAGTCGGCGATGGCGCGTTCCAATTCCTTCTTCTGGTGCCATACACTGCCCCGGTTATAGAAGGCCAATGCCTCCATCGGATCGATTCGAATGGCTTCGTCGTAGTCGGCGATAGCGCGTTTCGAAGTCCTTCTTACCTTGCCTTGCGCTACCTCGACCGACATAGGTCTTTGCGGCTTTGGGGTCGAGTCGGATGGCTTCGTCATAGTCCGCAATGGCATGTTCGAATTCATTTTTGTGATTCCATGCATTGCCACGATTATAGAAGGCCGTTGCGTGTTTCTGGTCGAGCCGGATGGCCTGGTCGTAGTCGGCGATGGCGCGGTCGAAATCGTTCTTGTCTTGCCATGCGGTGCCCCGACTGACGTAGGCCTTTGTGTGTTTCTGGTTGATGCGGATGGCCTGGTCGTAGTCGGCGATGGCGCGATCGAGATCCTTACTGTCTTGCCATGCTTTGCCCCGATTGAAGTAGCTCCCCGCGACGTTCGGGTCGATCCGGATCGCTTCGGTATAGTCGGCGATGGCGCGGCCAAGATCCTTCTTGTACTGCCAAGCGTTGCCCCGGCTGTAGTAGATCCCCGCGACGTTGGGGTCGATGCGGATGGCCTGGTCGTAGTCGGCGATGGCGCGGTCCGGTTCTCCCTTTTCCACCCAGGTAGCCCCTCGATTGTTGTAGGCCGCCGTATTGCCCGGGTTGGTCCGAATCTCGTTCGTGTAGAACTCGATGGCGTCGGCGAAGTGGACGACATCCGACGCCAGGGCCCAGCCCTCCACGCTCCCGGAGACGAGCCAGAGGAACCCGGCGTCGGTCCGCTCGACGGTGTAGACGCGGTATGTCGAGTCATCGTCCACTACCCGATTCTCGACCCTCAGCGGTGTCTGATACTTCGTGACGACCTTCGCGCCGACCCAGGGGTCCTTCGCCTGTCCCAGGGCGACGCCCGCGAGGATCAGGCAGGCCAGCAGAGCCCGACTCGTCCGTTTGACCATCTTCGCCTCCGGCCGGTTCGATCGGGGATGATTCGATTCGGCCAGCATAAGATGATCAGACGCGGTTTTCCACGATGGCCTCTCGATTTTGGGTCGTGGCATTTCCACAGAGACGGGTTCCCAGGGGCCTCCGCGTGGAAATGAGCTGGGATGAGACGATGGCCGATGCTGCCGATCTCTCGATCGATCATCGGCCATCGTCTCATCGACCATCCTGAATTCCGTACCGGCGATGGGACGGCTCGGGGTCTCGTCCGGGGATCGCTTCCGCCTTACTTCGAGAGGCTGACCTGATCCGCCGTGGGGAAGTCCTTGGGAATGGGCAAGGTCACCTTGCCGGTCGCGGCCCATTCCGCCCCCCGGGCGACGACGGTCTGGAAGCCGACGCACCGGATGGCCGGGGCGTTGGGACCGCCGACGTGGCCCAGGAGCGTCGTGAAGACGCGGCCCTTTCCATAAGGGATCACCCAGATCATCGGCTCGTTGGTGCCCGTGCCGCCCTTGGCCTTGTCGGAATAGGCGGTGGCCAGGATGTGCATGTCCTGGGCCGGCCCGCGCTGGCCGTGGTAGAGCTCGTCCTGGGCGTGCATCCAGGTCTCGGGCATGCCTTTCGTGACGGGGTGGTCCTTGTCGCGGACGACGACCTTGTAGGCGTGCTGCGGGCCATGACCCGAGCCCGGACCTTCGCCGGCCGGGGTCCGGACGACCTGGCCGGCGTCGTCGATCGTGACGCGGTCGCCGAACTTGTTGTTCCTCCAGCCCAGGCCGATCATCCTGTTCCACTCGGGCCACTTCTCGAACGCGTTGTTGGCGGCGTGGACGACCACCAGGCCGCCGCCGTTGGTGAGGTACTCTTCCAGGGCCTTCTGGACCCGCTCGGGCCAGGGCTGGCCGTTGTAGTTGCTCAGGACGACGTCATATTTGGTGAAATCGGGCCGGAACGACTCCCAGGCGTCCTTGGGGGCCTTGTTGTCGGGGGTGGTCGCCACGTCGACGGTGAAGCGGCCGGTCGCTTCGAGCGACGCCTTCATCGGGGGCGTCATGGCCTTCCAGTTGTGGTTGTTCTGGCCGTCGACGATCAGCAGGCGGAGCTTGCCGTTCTCGTCGCCCGCCGCCGGGACGGGTCGGGCCGCCAGCAGCAAGGCCGCCAGGCCCGCCACCAGTGCGAACCTTCTTGAAATCATGTTCATTACTTTGTTTCTCCCTGGAGTTGCCATCGCAATCGGATTGCACGAGACCGAATTCGATCCGTCCCGGACGGCCCGGTCAAGGGTCCACCGGGTCGGGACGCGGGGGTCCTGACCGATTTCGGACTCCGATCGGGCGCGGGATCCAGGTCCCGCTGACGGTGAAGGCAGTCACTCGTTCAAGAATCGCACGATCTGCCCGAGTCGTTTCTGGTTGACGTCGGTCTTCAGCGAAGCATCGAGCAGGGCGGCATCGCGATCGGTGAGGTACCAGCTCAGAGGGGCCGCCGCCCTGGATGTGAGGATGAAGTTCCTGAAGACGATCCGCCCCTCCTTATTCTCATTGAATTTCGACCGGAGCCGGGCCACCTTCTGGTCATTGATGGTGAGCATCGTCCCCTTGTTGACGGAGAATACGCCCTCGAGCGGCGACGTCGCCCACTGCATGGCCCGGCCCAGCCTCGCCTGGAACGAGTTGGCATCTTGCCCCACGGTGTCCATCTCGTCGTCGTCGGCCTCTTCGCCCACCAGGCCGCTCGCGTCCATCGGGTAGGCTCGGATCTGGATGAGGATGACGCCCGAAGTGTTTTCCATGAGCCACTGGCGGTGTTTCTCCAACCATTCGGTCGCCAGGTCGACCCCGTAATTCTCCTTGTAGCCCGCGTCGAGGACCCGGAGGGGCGGATCGGTCGGGAGGTTGACCGCGGGGGTCACCCAGGGGAACGCGGCGTTCATCCTCAGGGCCGTGCTCAGCTTCAATTTGGCCCTGGGGAACTGCTTGAAGAACTCCATGCCCCCGGCCAGGCCGTCGAGGTTCAGGTTGCTGATCAGGAGCCGCTGACTTCCCTCGAGGATCATCGGCGAGACGATGAGCGAGGGCCGCCAGCCCTCCTGTTCCCCCTTCTCCAGCGAGGAGAACTCGATGCCCAGCCCCCGGCCCCTCTCGTCCCGGCCTCCCTCGATCGAGCCGCCGGCCGCGCCAATCTGCCGGTCGGGCCGATCCCAGACTCCTTCCAGGACCTGACCCCGATCGTGATCCTGGACCCCGGACAGGAACGTCCAGGGCAGGTCGGAGAGGACCATCTCGCGGACCACCGGGGTCAGAGAGTCTCGCCGAAGGTGGTCCAGGATCCTGCGGCGCCGCCTTGACGCCTGGCGATGATCCGGCCCTGCCTGTTCAGGCGACGGACGCTCCAGCGCCGCCACGTATTCGGCCGCCCCGACCATGCCTCCCGAGGCGCCCGTGATCACGCGCACATGACGGGCGAAGTCCGGATATCGCCGCTCGAGTTCGGTCAGGCAGAGGGCCGTCCAGTAGGCCGCGGTGATCCCGCCGCCGCTGGTCGCGACGACGATCAGCTTTTTCTTCGGGACCGCGGGATCGCCCAGTTGCTGGCTCTCCCTGTGGGGTGAGTTCCCACTCGCCTCCTGGAGTTTCTTCCAGCTCTCGAGGACGGCGAGGTCATCGAGCCGGCCCGGTTCGAGCCGCCGCTCCGGGACCTTCGACAGCCCATTCGTTGGAGAAAACGACACGGAAATATCACTGAAGAAACCGAGCGCCCGCTCGATCCCGCCGAAAGTAGTGACCGTTAAACCATTCGCGATTCCTGGCGAGCAGCAACTTCGAGAGTATCTGACGAAGGACTTCCGGCGAGGGATGGTTTGACTCGGCCGGACCTTCTTCTTGTCGGGCCGGTACCCTGGCCACTTCGACCTGTTCGTTCTTCGGCGTCTCGCCGGTGAGGCCAAATTCGTCGTCGAATTCGCCCAGGATCCTGAATTTCCGCGCCTGAGCGTAGTCGCATGCCGCCTCACGGTCGCCTTGGGCCTCCCGGAGCTTCCCCCGGAGGACGTAGTGCCAGGGCTCGCGGGGGGCCAGATCGATCGCCCGACCGGCCTCCTCGATCGCCTCGGCCACATCGCCCTGGAGGGCGAGGACCGCGCCCCGGATGGAATGGGCATGACTGTCCTTCGGGCCGAACTGTACCGCCTTGTTGAGGTCTTCGAGCGCCTCGGGAACCTTGCCGTCCAGCGCGAGCACGGCCCCTCGAAAGGCCAGGGTGCGCGAGTCGCGAGGGTTGAGATCATGGGCCATCGTCAGCCAACGGAGGGCCTCGGCCCCTCGGCCCTTCCGGGCGAGCGTGGCGCCGAGATTTTGGAGGGAATGGCTGTCCCTCGGATCCTCCTCGATCGCCTTGCGCAGCTCCGCGATCGCCGCCTCCAGATCGCCACGCCAGGCCAGGATCGCCCCGGTCATCGCGGGAGGGGAAGGGAAGTCCGGCTCGAGTCGGTGGACGTCCCTGAAGTCTTGCAGAGCCCGATCAATCCCGCCCGGACCGTCCGCGAAGATCCTGGTCAGTCCTCTCCAGGCGTAAGCATCGGGCGTATACCGATAGCGTTCGATCGCCTCATCAAGGAAGCGTAGCGCATCCCTGAAGCCAGGCTGGCTCGTGGGAGTGGCCTGGAGGGCGATGACCGCCCCGTAGCGCGACAGGACGTGAAACGACCAGGGTTCGTCCTTGTAGGCCGTCTCGAGATCAACCAGGGCACCGCCCAGATCGCCGGCGTAGGCCCGCTGTAACCCCCTGCGGGCAAAAGGCTTGAGGTATTTGCGCGGCGAGATCAAGTCGGCCCGCGCGTATTGCTTCCAGGCTTCATCGTTCTGGCCATTGAGGGCGAGGGCGTCTCCCAGGGCGAGGTGGGCCAGCGTCAGGTCGGTCTCCGCTTCATCTTCAGTCCATCTGGAATTGCTCTGATTCGCCGGGTCGATCGCTTTCTCCGATTCCTTGATCGCCTCTTCAAGTCTGTCGGCTTCGGTCAGGTCACGGGCCAGCAACAAGCGAGACGAGTGTTTTTGCATTCGGGAAGCTTGCTCATAGAGCTTGAGATCGGGTTTGTCCGCCTTCCTCGACATCACGATGACATGGGCCAGCTTACGTTCGGCTTGAAACACGAAGTCGGGGATCTCACGATTCCCGTCCTGCAGCTTGACCGCCCTCTCCAGATCGCTCCTGGCGCCGTCGAGGTCTCTGGAGAGATAGAGGATCCATCCGCGGAGACCGGCGATATTGGGATCCTTCGGGTCAAGTTTCTCCGCCTCTTCGAGCTGATCCCAGGCGCCTCCGAGATCACCTTTCCCGATCAGGAGCGAACTCAATTTCAGGTGCGAGTTGACGCGGTCGCGACTCCGCGTCTCCCCGGAAAGGCGTCTTCGATGCCTCCCGGATCAACTTGTGGTACGCCTCGAGGTTTTCCCGGGCCTCCTCGAGCAGGCCTAATCTCGTCAGGACAAGGACTCGGTACCTGTAGTAATCACTTCTGGCGTCTTGGATCGAATTGTCTCCTGTCGCTTTCGCGGTCTCCAGGAGCTCCTTCGCGTCATCGAGATCCTTGAGGGCGCCCTTCGAGTCGCCCAGGTCATGACGGGTACCAGCTCGAAAGATGAGATTCCGCGGGTCGTCGGCCGGCCGACCGACCGATCCAGGCCCCGGGCCTTTCTCCTCGACATCATTGAGGGAATACTTCAAGGCCCGGTCGAGCAGGCGCTGGTCGGGTGGATTGCTCATCAGCGCCCGCTCCACCAACGTGTCCTTGATCTGAGATCTCGCCGTATCGAGCCAACCCTTGTTACCTGGTGAGGCCAATTTGTGGCCGAGGCGCAGCATCATTTCGCAGACCGCGATCTCTCCATCGAGGTCACCCGTGGTCGATTTCGCGAAGCTCATTGCATTGAGGAGCGAAGGGGCATCGTCCCGATCCGGCAAGAGCTTCTTCACGTCGAGTTCCACCACAGACTTGAAATCGTAGATCGAACTGAAGTAGCGCCAGCATGCCAGCAAGACGCTCGGGTCGTCGGGGTCCAGCCTCTTCGCCGTGAGATAGTCGTCCCGGATCGACTTCTCGCTGAGATCTTGGTCCTGAATGGACTGCTCGGGCCCGGCGATTGCGCCGGACTTGTTCACGACCAGGCCCCGGCGTCGCTCAGCCCTGGCCGCCCCTCGGCCCGCATAGGCGAATCCTCTGTTCGGAGAATATTTGATCGCATTCGAGAACGCCTCGATCGACTTGTCGAAGTAATCGTCGCGGGACTCCTTCGGCGGTTCCGAGGACGACCTGGCCTGGGAGTGTTGTTCACCTCCAAGAAGTATCCCGGCATCGAAGTAAGCCAGGCCGAGCTCGATCTGGGCTTGAGCATCACGCGGCCGGATCGTGGCCGCCGCCTTCAGGTCCTCGATCTCTCGCTTTTTCCGGGCGAGCTTCTGGTCGAGATCGCTTTCTTTCTTCTCACCCGCCGGCACGTCGCCATCCAGGGCGATGGTCGAGGACGTGGGACGGACGAGTCGGGCGTAAAACCCGTCGAGGCCGGGATACCGCATCTTGTAGGGATCGCTGTTCGAGAACGCCTGCCAGATGACGAGGAAGAGCACCAACGCGACTTTCTTGAGCTCGTTCCGATACGTGGAGAAGCTGACCAGGGCGATCGCCGCGAACAGCAGGCAGGCGGCCGTGATGGCCGGTATTTGCTCCCAGACGTAATCGATGCGCATGAGGGCCCCGAGCACCAACAAGGAGAGGAGCACGAGGAAGGAGACCGCCAGCCGCCTCCACTCGGCATCGTGGTCGAACCAGACGAGCTTGACCCTGGGCAGCCAGGTGGGATAGGTCGAGAATCGGCCGATCAGGGCCACCAGGGACGGTCGAACGCGCGACCCAGATCGCGACATTGGCGATGCCAAACCCGACAACCAGGCCGGCGACGAGCTGCCAGTCGTCGAAGTGATCCACATCGGGCCCGGCCGCGGTCGTGGCCAGGATGAATCGTCCCAGAAGCAAGAGGGTCAAGGGCAAGGCCATCGCGTTGAGATACTCTCGAACCCCGCCCGAACCCGGCCCCGGCCCCGGCCACCAGGTCTGACCCGGCCATCGGAGCGACTCGTCGACCAGCGCCGACCTGGCCCTTGTCCTCGTTGAAAAAGCTCAGCAGGAACATGAGGGCGAAGAGAGACGAGAGGCTCAGGCCGACGATGAACTGGGTTCCCGACTCATCCTGACGCCAGAACAGGTCGCCGAGACCATAGTCACTCAGGACGATTCCGAAGATGAGACACAGCAGCAGCGTCAGGACGGCACCGAAGATCGGCTGGCGATTCATCCAGCGGACGTAGAGCGGCAACGCCTTGAAGAGCGAGAACAGGAGCAGGCCGATGTACATCGCCCGCCATCCCTGGGCAACCCATGGGTCGATGTCCCACCGGCCGAAAATGCGGACAATCAGCACGACCGAGAGGAGGGCAATCAAGACACCGAGGAGAGAAACGAGAAATCGAAAGCGTTTTGGATGAGCAGGCGGCACCTGAAGCCTGGTGCGGAGCTGGCCGAGAATCGGCAAGATTTTGGACCAGTTAACCCGGATGATCAGGACAGAGTAGGAGGCAAGGAGTAAGGCGACGAGGAAGAGGGGCAGCCGCCAGTCGCTCTGGGGTTTGAGGTCGGGCCCGCCGGCAATCCAGGCCCATACGAAGCGGGCGAGAAGCAAGAGAGCCAGAGGCGCCGAGATCGCGTCGAAGAAGGTTCGCGCTCGGCCTGGGAGCGAGAAGACATGGGTCAGAAGATAGAGGATCGAGACGAGGATTGTCAGGCCGCGGACGGTGACGAATTGCCATTCCAGGGTCGGGTACGAGAGGAGCCCGGCAGGGCCAATGTAGCCGATCAAGCCGAACAGGGTCGCCATCGCGAGCCCCAGGTATAGCCCCCTCCTCCGACCGCTCTTGGCCCATCGCCAGTAGAATGGAACGGCCTTGCTGAGGACATAGGCGAGTGCCACGACGTATAACAGTTGCTCAATATACCCCAAGGCCCTCGACATCGCTGACGTGAACATGATGCCTCCCGTTCAGGACGCTCGCCCGAAAGGCCACCTCACATCCAGATCGAGCACAGAAACATTCTTGATAATTTAGCGCCGATCCAATTGGTCCACAACCTTCTGGTGCCATTTTGAGCGACAACGAGCACGGCCCGCGGCACCATCAGGCGTCCGAGGTCAATACGATGCTGTCCGAGCTACTTCTTGATCGAATCGGATCAACGCAGCGGGAACCGGCTGTCCCCGCCGTTCGGCTCCATTCCCGATCCGCGAAACCTCGGGCGGAAATGCCGACAACGACCCCTACCATCTGATCGGCCTACTTCTTCCCCGACGGCTGGGCGATCGCGATCCTCAGGTCGATCTCGTTGGCGACGTCGAAGACGAGCACGGCGTTCTTGTGCTGGGTGGCGAAGTCGGCCGAGAGGAGCATGGCCTTGCGGCCGGTCGACTCGCGCGAGGCCCGCAGCTTCTCGACGAGCGTCGCGCGGTCGGCGGGGGCGGGCTGGCGGTCGATCTTGATGGCGCCGGCGGCGTCGACCTCGACGAGGATGTAATCCTTCTCCAGCTCGTCGACCGACTTCGACCGCCCTTGCGCGGCGGCCTCGGGGGGCCTGTCCTCGTTGGGCCGGGGGATCTCCAGCGTCTTGTAGAGGATCACCTGCGCGGTCACGAGGAAGAACAGGACGAGCTGGAACGCGACGTTGACCATCGCCGCCAGGTCCAGCTCCTCGACCCGGTCGGGCGAGTTCCTCGACAGGGTGAACTCGGCCGCCTCCTCGTCCTCGTCCTGGGGATCGAGCTCGTCGAAGTCGATCTCGGGAAGGTCGGGCTCGTCGGTCTCCTCGTCGGGTAGGACCGGCAGCGCGGTGATGCTGGAAGGCTGCCTCGGGTGGGGCTCGGGCTCGGGCTCGGGTTCCGCTGCCGGTTCGGGCTCTGGCTCGGCGAATCCGAGGATCTCACGTTCGAGCGAGGCGTAGGACTGCGGGTCGATCGAGGGGGGCTCGAACAGGTCGGCGTCAGGCTCGGGCTCGGCTGGACCCTCCTCGGCCGGCAGGAGGAACGAGGCGAAGTCGGCGAATTCGGGGGAGTCGCCGATCCGGCTCCAGCGCGTCTCGCCGGCGGGGCGGACGAGGTCATCCTCGACGATGTCGCCGCGCGCCAGTCCCTCGCGAATCGCCTCGGTGGTCAGGGCTCGCTCGGCTTCGAGCCGGTCGCTGTGGAAGACGTCCCAGAGGGTCATGGCGTCACTCGGGCTCCTGGACGCCGATGTGGATGGTCACGCCGGTCTCACGCTTGCCGACCTCGCCGATCAGCTTGAGGACCTCGCCTTCGGGCACAGCGCCGTCGGCCTGGATGATGACCTTGCGCCTCCCCTTGGCGACGCCTCGGGTAACCTCGGCGGCGGCCTGCTCGTAGTCGACGGCCTGGCCCGACTCGCCGTTGCCGATCAGGAGCCGGGGTTTGGCGCCGGGGGCGTCGGGCTTGAGGAGGGTGAGGAAGGTCGCGGCGTCCTCCTCGACCCCCACCCCTCGGCGGGCGACGGGGACCTCGACCTTGGCCTCGCCGGTCATCTGCACCGAGAAGAGCATGAAGGTCATGAGCTGGAAGACGACGTTGACCATCGGCGTCATGTCGATGTGCTCGTCGCGATCCTCACTGACCTGGCGGCGGAGCAGCATGGGGGCCTCTCGGGAACGGATCGCGGGTCGGCTAGAGTGATTTGATCTTGTGCGATCCGCGATGTGATGGTCAGGCGACGTCGCCGCGGATCTCGACTTCGGCCAGGTCTTCGAGCTTGTAATCGATACCGCGGATCTTCAGCATCATCTGTTCCAAAGGCGGGATCTCAACTTCACCCGGGTCATCACAATTGGCTGACACTTCGAACTCGTCGAGGGCAACGATCAAGGCGGCCTCGAATTCCTCGGGGCTGATGCCGAGGTCGGCAAGGACTTCCGGACGAGGAGTGTAAGTGACTTCGATTTCGTGGCTGATCTCATCGTCCACGGCCAATCCTCTTCCAATCACATGCGTCGGGGACGGTCCGCAGAGCGGACCCTACAGGTTTCCTCCGTCCAGCCACCGGTCCCAGAGCGGGTGGCCCGACGGCTCCGGCGGCTCCGGGATGGGCCGGATCTCCATGGGCGGCGGGTCGAGCCGGGGGGCGAGCCGCGCGGGGTTGATCGTCGGACCGGTGCACTGGAGCCAGCGGAGGCAGGAGACGGCGACGGCCGCCCTCGAGCGCTCGAATTCAAACCCGTCCGAGGTGATCGACGACATGGGGGCGTTCCCGGGTGCGACCGACTTCTCGTTTAACGAGGCAGCACGGCGCGGGCGGGTCGCGAGTGCGACGAGCCGGGGCGACCGTGGTTCTCGATCTCTTCGAGGACTTCGAGGAAGTCCTGGAGGTGGCGCTCGGTCCGGTCGCGGAGCTGGCGGAGCCTCGCGTGGATGTCGTTGCCGACGATCATCATGGGCGTCGCGATCAAGAGGCCCGAGCCGGTAGCCCAGAGGGCCAGACTGATGTCGTTGGCCAGGACCTGGGGCGCGACCTTCTCCGCGCCGCCGATCCGGCCGAAGGCGCCGATCATGCTGGCCACCGTGCCAAGCAGCCCGAGTAACGGGCCCATCCGGACGATCGTCGAGATCGTCGCCAGCCGGTTCTCCAGCGCCGCGATCACCTCGGTGTGGAACTCCATGACCAGGAGCTGTTTGATCTTGCCCAGCCCCTTGGAGCGATTGGTCAGGGCCACGGCCATGAGTTGCGCCAGGGCGGTATGCCAGTACGGAGGCCCCTGGCAGAGCGTGGCGGCGGCGTCGGTCTTGCCGACCTTGCAGAGGTCGGCGACCTGGCGGATCAGGACCTCGGCGTCGTCGCCGATCGACTTCCGGCGGAGGGCTCGATAGAGCAGGATCGCGTTATAGACGCCCCAGACGGCCAGCATCCCCAGCGCGACATAGATGGCGTAGCCGAAGGCGTCGATGATTTGCGTGATCTTCATGAGGAGATCCGGCGAGGGTTGGCGCCGGTCCGGGTTGCAATCGCGGTCGAAGGTCCAGCGTCCCGGCCGGGACGCCCCGCCGGGAGGTTGATCGGCTCCAGGATGGCCGATGAGACGAGGGCCGATGAACGAGGCTCCCGATCCCTCGATCGTCCATCGGCCCTCGTCTCATCGACCGTCGGGATTCCGCATCCATTGTGGCGGTCGAGGGCCGGGTCCCGCAAGGCCGAGCAGACGTCCTCCGGCCAACCGGCCAACGGCTTGCCAGGGGAGCCCCGGCGCGGGACAATGCCGATCGTGGAGTTTTTCGACGACCCGCGGGGTTCCCCGACCATGCCGCGCACCGTGCTGATCGTCGACGACGAGCGCGACGTGAACGATATCCTCGCCAGTCTGGTCCGCGCGCACAACTTCGAGCCGATCCAGCGGTTCGAAGGAGCGAACGTCCTGGAAGACGTCCGCAAGTATCAGCCCGACCTGATCTTGCTCGACCTGATGCTCCCCGACCGCGACGGGTTCGAGCTCTGCGAGCAGCTCAAGCGGAACCGCGAGACCAACCTGATCCCGGTGATCATGGTCACCTCGCTTAACGACCCCAACCACCGACTCTCCGGCGTCCGGGTCGGCGCCAACGGCTACCTGACCAAGCCATTCACCCCGCATCAACTTTTTGAAGCGATCCAAACCGCACTGACCTGGCGCGACGAGCACGCCAACAAGGGAACAACCGGCGAGATCAACTTCGACGTCCGGAGCGAGCTGACCTATCTCCAGCAGACCAACGACATGCTCGCCGACCTCTATCACCATACCGCCTTGACCGAGCGGCAGATCAAGGACCTCAAGCAGGTCGTCATGGAGATGGGCGGCAACGCCATCGAGTGGGGCCACCGCAAGAACGCCGATCTGACCGTGCGGATCACCTACCGGATCGACCCCGAAAAAGTCACCCTGATCATCAAGGACCAGGGGCCCGGCTTCAACCCCGGCCAGGTCCCCCACGCCGCCTCCGACGACGACCCGATCGGCCACCTCGACGTCCGCAACGAGCTGGGAATCCGCGAAGGAGGCTTCGGGATCATGCTCGCCAAGGGGCTCGTCGACGAGTTCAAGTACAACGACCGAGGGAACGAGGTCACGCTGATCAAGCGGTTCAAGCGGGCCTGAGGGACGCGATACGCGGAGGCTCGAAGGAGAAGATGCCTTTGAGGACGGCGATCATCGGCCTGTCCTGCTTCGGGATTCTGGCGGCGGTCTCGGCCCCGGCGGTGGGCGGGCCGCCGCTGGCGTTGCACCCGGAGAACCCGCACTACTTCCTGTTCCGGGGCAAGCCGACGGTCCTGGTCAGCTCGGGCGAGCATTACGGGGCGGTCCTCAACCTCGACTTCGACTACGTCCGCTACCTCGACGAGCTCCACGCCCGGGGCCTGAACCACACGCGGACCTGGGCGGGCACCTATCGCGAGGTCCCCGGCTCGTTCAACATCAAGGACAACACCCTGGCCCCCCGGCCCGGCCGCTACCTCGCCCCCTGGGCCCGGTCCGCGACGCCGGGCTACTCGGCCGGCGGCAATCAGTTCGACCTCGCCCGCTGGGATGAGGCGTTCTTCGACCGGCTCAAGGACTTCGTGGCCAGGGCGTCCGAGCGCGGGATCGTCGTCGAGCTCGACCTGTTCTGCCCGAACTACGACGACGCGGTCTGGAAGGCCAGCCCGCTCAACGCGATCAACAACGTCAACGGCGTCGGAGCCTGCCCGCGCGAGGAGGTCTACACCCTCAAGCACGCTGCTTTGCTGGCCATCGAGGAGGCCACGGCCCGCGAGATCGTCCGCCGGCTCGCCGGATCCGACAACGTCTACTTCGAGGTCTGCAACGAGCCCTATTTCGCGGGGGTCGCGATCGACTGGCAATACAGGATCGCCGACGTGATCGTCGAGACGGAGAAAAACTCGCCAGATAAGCATTTGATCTCGATGAACTACCCGCTGGGGAAGGTCGAGCGGCCCCATCCGGCCGTTTCGATCCTCAACTTCCACTACGCCGCGCCCCCGGACGTCGTGGCCCTCAACTACGGCCTGAATCGGGCCATCGGCGAGAACGAGACCGGCTTCAAGGGCCGGGACGACGCGACGTATCGGACCGAGGGGTGGGATTTCCTCCTGGCCGGCGGGGCCTTGTACAACAACCTGGATTACTCGTTCACCGTCGAGCACCCCGACGGGAACTTCCTCGGCCACGACGCCCCGGGCGGCGGGAGCCCGAGGCTCCGCCGCGAGTTGACGGTCCTCAAGGACTTCCTCGACGGCTTCGCCTTCGTCCGGATGGCCCCGGATCAGTCGGTCATCAAGGGGGGTATCCCGGCCGGGGCGACAGTCCGGGCGCTGGTCGAGCGGGGCCGGCAGTACGCCGTTTACATCAAGGGGGGGACTCGGGCCGACCTTCGGCTGGAACTGCCGGCGGGCCTCTATGCCGTCGAATGGGTCGGGACGCTGAAGGGCGACGTGGTCGGCTCGGAGAAGCTCGATCACCCGGGCGGTGTCGCCGTGCTCCGCTCGCCGAAGTACGAGCGTGACATGGCTCTCCGCGTCAGGACGAGCAGGTAAGACGAGCCGCCCGGATCACCGGGCGGCGGTGGCCGAGAGCACCCTGGCATAGGTCGCCCGCCCGTCGAGCTTCCAGTGGCCCCAGCGGGTCAAGGTCCAGTCGGTGGCCTGTTCGAACGGCGTCTCCGCGGCGGCGGTGGCCTGCGACGGATCGGCGAGCGAGACGTCGCGAGCCCCGGTCAGGACGGGGTGGATCGAGACGCCAACGGCCCCCTTGCGCTGGACTTGGTCCTCCTGGGCGACATGGGTCTCGACAGCCTCCGCCTTGCCGCCCCATTTCTGGCGGTCCTGGACCAACTGGGGGTGGACCGCCTCATACCAGCGCCGGAGGTTGTCGGTGGTGCCGGGGACAGCGAGCGATTCCAGGGTGACCTGGTCGTCGTCGGCGATCGCCCTCGCCGCCTGCTCGGCGACCGAGTCCAGCCGATCGACCGGCCCGAACAGGGAATACAGACCCAGGCCGAGGATCAGGAGCACCGCCAGGCCGGTGACGACCTTCCGGGTCGGGAACTGCCCGGCCAGGTGCCGGATCTCCCGTTTCAGATCCTGATACTGGAGATCCACATCGGGAGGTTCGCCGATCACGAAGCTCCCGTCCTTGCCCACGTGGAGATCGGTGTGACACTTGTTGCAGGCCAGCCGCGAATAGGACTTCGCCTCGCTCGCACTGACCAGGCTTCCGCAGAGTGGGCATTTTCCCCGAATCATCGGTGGTACCTTGCTCTTGAATTGAAGTGGTTTGATTCGTTCCAGAGATGAGAAACATAGCCACAAGCCATCACTTTTCGTGCCACCTGGCGACATTTCGCCCTGGCCTGGCCGATGCAAGCTTCAGGGAGAGAACAGATTGGACATTGGGCGTTGCGAATGAGCCCGGGGAGTGTCACCGGATCGTGACAGCTCCTCGAAAGGATCTATCGGAATAACGATGGTTGGAGTGGGGCATCGCGAAAATGGACGACGGAGCGGGTCGCCCCTGTGTCGAGCGCCTGCCCTCGCGCTGGGTCGCCGTCCAAAACGGCATTCCACAGGGGATTCCCGAGCGGAGCATGGGACCAAGTCATGATGGAGTCGGCTCGATCCCAGAATCGGGAGGGACTTTCCCGGCCGCCGATTCGCGGGCGATCGAGCTTGCGGGGGAAGGCCCGATCGTGTTCTTTTACACACCGGGAGGACGTCATCCGACCTGACCTCACCCGGGAGCCGACGATGGGACTCGACTGCGTCGCACTCGTCATGGAGATGGAAGAAACCTTCGGGATCGTCATCGACGACCTCGACGCCGAGCGGATCGGCACGGTCGGGCAGGCGTATCGGTACATCCTGGGCAAGCTCAAGCGGAAGCAGTCCGCTCCTTGCCCGAGCGCCGCGCTCTTCTACCGGCTCCGCCGCGCGTTGCTGGACGCCACCGTGGCCGATCGGCGGGAGATCCGCCCGTCGTCGCGGATCGGCGACTTCCTGCCGGCTCGCGGCCGGCGCGCGGCCTGGCTCGGGCTGGCCGACGAATCGGGCCTGACCATGCCCCGGCTGGAACTCACCCCCGGCCAGTCCCGCCTGGCGATGAGCGTCGGGCTCGCGACCGGCGCTGCGGTGTTCGCGGCGGGTGTGGCCCTCGAAGGGCTCTCGGCCGCCAACCTGGCGCCCGCCGTCGCCGTGACGGCTTTCTCGGCCGGGATGGGCTGGGCCGCCGCTTATCAGATCCTCCGGCCGTTCGCCTCGACGATCCCGCGAGGTTGCGAGACCGTCCGGGGCACGGTCGAGACGATGCTCGGCCGACATGGCCTCGCTCGCGTAGGCCGGCACAGGCCGACCGCCCGGCCGAGGACCTGGGAACCCGACGAGGTCTGGGCCACCTTGCGCGAGTTGATCTCCGAGCAACTCGGCATCCCCCGCGACCTGATCACGGAAGAGAAGCATTTCGTCCACGACCTCGGGGCCGATTGAGCCTCGACCGCGCGAAGGAACGCCCGCATGGCCACCCTGCCATTGTTCGACCGTTTGGAGGAGCCGGCGCTCTGCTCGGTCTCGGAGCTGACCGCCCAGATCAAGGCGATGCTCGAGGCCGACTTCGCCGACGTGGCGCTCGTCGGCGAGGTCTCGAACCTGGCCAGGCCGAGGTCGGGGCATGTTTACTTGAGCCTCAAGGACGAGTCGTCCCAGGTCCGCGCGGTGATCTGGAAGAGCGTGGCCCAGCGGCTGCCGTTCGACCTGGCCGACGGCCTCTCGGTCCGCGTCTGGGGCGAGCTGACGGTCTACGCCCCGCGCGGCGAGTATCAGGTCTCGATCCGTCGGGTCGAGCCCGAAGGGATCGGGGCGCTGGAACTGGCCTTCCGGCAGCGGTTCGAGAAGCTCAAGGCCGAAGGGCTGTTCGACCCCGACCGGAAGCGGCCCCTGCCGCGATTCCCCCGGCGGATCGTGGTCATCAGCAGCCCGACGGGCGCGGCGATCCGCGACTTCCTCCAGGTGACCGGCCGGCGGTGGTCGGCATCGGAGATCCTGATCGCCCCGAGCCGCGTCCAGGGCGTGGGCTCGGCCGAGGAGGTCGTCCGGGCGATCGAGCTGGCCAACCGCGTCGAGGGGGCCGACCTGATCGTGATCGCCCGGGGGGGCGGGAGCCTGGAAGACCTCTGGACGTTCAATGAAGAGGCCGTCGCGCGGGCGATCGCCCATTCGGCCTTGCCGGTGGTCTCGGCGATCGGGCACGAGGTTGACGTCACGCTGGCCGACCACGCGGCCGACTTCCGGGCGCTGACCCCGAGCGAGGCCGGCGAGCGCGTCGTGCCCGACGCCCGCGAGGCCCGCCAGGCGCTGGAGCACCTCCGAGCCCGGCTCACGCGCGACGCCGGCGCCCGGCTCGCCGGCGCCCGGCAACGGCTCGACGACCTGGCCAACGCCCTCGACCGCGGCCTCCGCCGCCAGGTCGACGACCGCCGGAACCGGCTGGCCCGGCTCGCCGCGAAGCTGGAGGCGCTCAGCCCTCTGGGCGTCCTCGCGCGAGGCTACGCCCTGGCCTTCCCGCTCGGCGAATCGGAACCCCTCCGCGACTCGACCGCCCTCAAGCCCGGCGACCCGATCCTGGTCAGGCTGGCCGAGGGGTCGATCGTCGCCCGCGTGGAGGAGGTCCGGCCGGGGTCATGAATGGGCGATGACCTGATGGTCGATGGACGAAGCTCCCGATCGATCATCGACCATCGTCCCATCGACGATTTGAGATCTGTTATCGGGAATCGAAGGACGCGAACATGCCAAACGAGACTGAGATCGGCTTCGAAGAAGCGGTCGGGGAGCTGGAGCGGATTGTCGAGGTCCTGGAGCGGGGCCGGCCCGACCTGGGCTCGGCCCTGGCCGGATACGAGCGCGGGGTCAAGCTCCTGGGCCATTGCCAGGCGCTGCTCGACGGGGCGGAACGGTCGGTCGCGCTGCTGACGGGGGTCGACGAGTCGGGCCGGCCGATCACGAGCCCGTTCGACGCCTCGGCGACGGGGGCGGACGGCCGGAAATGACCCGATCATTGCCGCCCGTCCGGCGACCCGCGGAGGGCCGCCGGGTGGAGAGGGCAAAACCCCCTCAGACGGTGGGGCTGACTCCGGACGAGCCGGCGCCGGAACCGATCGTGGTGCCCGACGACGAACCGGTCCCGATGGTTCCCGTATTGCCGATGGGGCCAATGATGCCCGTCCCGGTGGTGCTGGTGCTGCCCGAGCCGGCGGTGCCCGGGGGGTTCAGGGTGTTCCCGCCGATCGTACCGGTCTCCGACCCGGAGGTGACTCCCGGCCCGGAGGTCGTCGTGGTGCTGACGCCCGAAGTGCCGGTGTTGGTGGTCCCGATGGTCCCGACGGTCCCCGTGTTCCCCACCGAGCCGGTACCGGTAGTGGCGATGCCGCCGACCCCGGAATTCACGCTGCCCGTGGTCCCGGTCCCGGTGCCGGTGATCCCGCCGACGCCCGTGGTGCTCGAGCCGCCGCCGACGCTGGTAACCGGGTAGGTGGTCGAGCCGGTCACGCTCGTTCCGGTCGTGGTCGAGATCGATCCGCGGTTGAGGGCGACGTTGAGGCTGCCCGCGCCGCTCGTGGTGTTCGGGATGCCGGCCAAGTTGGAGTTGGGATTGGAACTGCCCGAGCTGTTGTTGGCGGCCGGGATGAGGTTCGGATTCGTGGCGAGCAGGAAGGTGCTGACGACCGTCTCGTCGTACGACGCGGCGATGGCGCCGTTGACGGCCGCGAAGAGGAGCGGCAGAGAAGCCTGCGGGACCGAGCCGGTCGTTGACCCGGCCGCCGCCGCCGCGAGCAGGTTGGACATCCGGCTCAGCAGGCTGCCCGGCCCTCCGGAGAACGCCCCCTGGAGCGCGCCGGTGTCCGAGGCGGCCGACGTGGCGCCGAGGACCGACACGATGTCATTCGAGAGTAAGTTGATCTGCTGCGTGACCGTCGCCAGGACCGTCGTCGAGGTCCCTGTCGCGGCGACGGTGCCGCCGACCAGCGTCGTCTCGGCCTGGCGAACCGCCGTGGCGAACGAAGAGAAGGCGGCATTCTCCTGAGAGCCGATCGAGTTGAGATCGAATGCCGTGTCGGTGCCGGTGTTGGTCCCGCGGCCTCCGCTGGCCTGGCCAATCGCCGCGTAATAACCTTCCAGGGACGTGCTGTTGTAGGACGCGGCGATCGCGTTGTTGACGGCCGTGAAGAGGAGTGGTAGCGATGCCTCCGGGACCGAGCCGGTCGTTGACCCGGCCGACGCCGAGGCGAACAGGCCGGTCATCCGGCTCATCAAGCTGCCGGGCGAGGCGCCGGTCAACTGGGCCTGGAGCAGGCCCGAGATCGGGGACGACAGGCCCAGCGAGGCGGAGGAAGCCGCCAAGGTGATCGCTTGCGACATGGTGCTGAGTTGTTGCGTGACCGTCGCCAGGACCGTCGCCGAGGTGCCCGTCGCGGCGACGGGATTGCCGCTGGAATCACTGCGGCTCACGAGCGTCGTTTCGGCCTGGCGAACCGCCGTGGCGAATGAGGCGTAGGCGGTGTCCACCTGGGTGCCGAACTGATTCAGTTGGCTCGCCAGGGTCTGACTGCCGGCGGCCGAGGCTGAGGCGGTCGCCGCGCTGGGTACGGCCCGGTCTTCGAGGAGATCGATGAGGAGCTTTCGATCCCTGGATCGTTGTCTGTTCATGGGGGCCTCTCTTCCTGATGGATGCGGGCGGCCGGGGAAGATCTGAGCGAAATCGCCCGGCCGGCGACCCGAAAGGGCCGTCGGCCGGACGTCGGGAGACGATCGGAGCCGGTCGAGGTCACGCGACGGTGATGGTGCCGGTGCCCGTGGAATCGCCCGCCGACTGGCTGTTGGTCCCCGAGGCGGTGTTGCCCGTGCCGCCCGTGGTCGAGATGGTCGGGGTGCCGCCCGTGTTGTTCGTGGCCGTGCCCGTGGTACCGGTGCTCCCGGTGGTGGCGACGGTGCCGATGCCGGTTGTACCCGTGCCCGTGCCGGTGCTGCTGGTGGTGCCCGTGGTCGTGCCGGAGCCGACGCCGGTGCCGGTGCCGCCGAGAATCGTTCCTCCCGCGGCGGGTGTGCTGGTCGTGGTCGTGCCCGTGCCGATGGTCCCGACGCCGCCGGTGCCGGTCGTGGTCGTGCCGATCGTTCCGGTCGCGGTCGTTCCGGTCGTGGTCGTTCCGGTCGTGGTCGTTCCGGTCGTGGTCGTGCCAGTCGTGGTCGTTCCGGTCGTGGTCGTTCCGGTCGTGGTGCTCGAACTGCTTCCGGAGCTGTTACCGCTGCTGGCCTGGATGTAGTTCTGGTTCGTGGCGAGCAGGTAGGTGCTGACGGCCGTGGTGTCGTACGACGAGGCGATGGCGCTGTTGACCGCGGCGAAGAGGAGGCCGAGCGACGACTGCGGGACCGAGCCGGCCGTCGAGCCGGCCGAGGCCGCCGCGAGCAGGCCGGCCATCTGGCTCGACAGGCTGCCAGGCCCGGCGCCGGTGTAGACTCCCTGGAGCGCGCCCACGCCCGAGGAGGCCGAGGTGGAACTGAACGCCGACCCGATCGCATTCGAGAGCGTACTGATCTGTTGACCCACCGTCGTCCCGACCGTCGAGACGGTGCCGGTCGCGGTGGTCGCCCCGGTGGCGGGCAGCAAGGTCAACTCGGCCTGGCGAACCGCCGAGGCGAACGAGGCATACGCGGCGTTCTCCTGGCTTCCAACCGAGGTCAGGTCGAACGCCGTACCGGTGCCGGGGGTCCCGTAGGTGCCCGTCGTGTTCCGGCCCGTGGCGATGGTCGAGGTGCTTCCGGAGCCGGTGCTGACGCTCGCGGAGTTCCCGCTGTTGAGCTGGCCGGTCGCGGAGTAATACCCACCCAGGGCGGTGTTGTTGTACGACGAGGCAATCACGCCGTTGACGGCGGCGAAGAGGAGGCCGAGCGACGACTGCGGGACCGAGCCGGCCGTCGAGCCGGCCGAGGCTGCCGCGAACAGGTTGGCCATCTGACTCGCCACGCTGCCGGCCGAGCCTCCGGTCAACTGGGTCTGGAGCAGGCCCGAGACCTGGCCCATCGTCCCCGAAGAGGTCGATGAGGCCGCCGAGGTCAGCGACTGAGACAGGATGTTGAGCTGCTGTGTGACCGTCGCCATTACCGTTGACGTGGTCCCCGTGGCCCCGGTCGTGCCCGTGGTCGTGGTCCCGGTCGTGCTCGTGCCGGTGCTGGTGCTGGTGCTGGTGCTGGTGCTGGTGCTGGTGCTGGTGGGACTGATGAGTGTCAGCTCGGCCTGGCGAACCGCCGTGGCGAAGGCGGAGTAAGCGGCGTCCGCCTGGGCGCCGAACTGTTGCAGTTGACTCATCACGGCCTGCTGATTGGAGCTGCCCGTGGAGACGGAGGCGGAAGCGGAGGCCGTGCTGGGGACCACGCGATCTTCGAGGCGGTCGATGGCGAACTTCCGATCCCTGGGCTGACGATTCTTGCTCATGTTGGCCTCTTTCAATGTTGATGTCCGGCGGGTCCGAGGCGTGCGACGGCCCCGGCCCGTCGAGCCTCTCGGCTCGAGTTCCGAATGGTCGATTGGGGGTTTTCGGGATCCGATCCGTCGCGATGCCTCATACCCGCGACGCGACCGGAGGGCGGGTCCGGTCAATCCTTGAGAGGCGGGAGACGGAGGATCGTCTCGGGGGTACGTCCCCGTCCCGCCTGGCTCGATCCGTCAGGCTCGGGGAAGGACGCCAGCCCACCCTTCGCCACCCGCATAACCTCGCAAATATCGGTCCCTCGCGCAAGAATTTCGACAACTCTGCCTAAAACAAATCGATGGCCAGATGATTGAAATTACATTTTGATATTAATATTAAAAAACGCCAACGGAACGTCACGGGTCCCGAGGTCTGCTTTCAAGCCGTTTTCGTGCAACCGGTTGCGCCGCCCATGGCGGCACTGAGGGCCAACTGTCGGAGCACCGACCTCGCGGATCTTCGCCGGATGGGGGTGGTCCGCCGCGAGCGGGCCCGGCCGGCGGTTCGGGCCTTCCCTCGCGCGGCCCGAGGTTGAGAGCGCGTTTGCCTCCGGCCGTGAACGAGGCTTCCGGCGCGGCGTTCAGCGGGCGACGGTGAAGTGGTCTAGCACCCTCCCATCGGAGTCGAGCTGGTGGACGATCGCGACGTCGGGTGTGACGTTGACGACCGTCAGCGAATGGACGTTGGCGATGAATTTGGTCGTGAACGGCTCCCAGGTCGAGACGGCGTCGGTCTGGCTCTTGTCGTAGAGTTCGGCCCCACCGCCCCCGGTGACCAGGTAGATCACGCCGTTGGGCCGGGTCCTGGGCGAATCATCGTAGGCCCGGTCGATCGTGATTTTCCCCTCGACGGGATGGTCGGGCTCCGGGGCGTGGCCGTCGGGATAGGTCCGGGCGGCGAACTTCAGGGGATAGGTGCGCTGGTAGTTGTGGACGTGGCCACTGAAGGCGATCGAGACGCCGCCAGCCTCGAAGACGTCGGCGAGCAGGCGCATCTGCTGCTCCTCCGAGTGCGCTCTCGACGAGTTGAACCCCGGGTGGTGGAACGCGACGAACCGCCAGGGCTTGTCCCGGGCCGAGGCCAGGTCGGCGGCGACCCACGTGCGGAGGCCGGGATCAGCCCACTGGACGTAGGGGTTGGCGTCAAGAACTGTCCAGTGGACGTCCCCGGTGTCGAACGAGAAGTTGGCCATCCTCGGGTAGTTGGGGCCGGCGGCGTCGCGGAAGGCTTGCAGGCGGGCTTCGGGCCCCTTCAGTGGCGGCGTCAGCTTGACGCCCGGCCCGGGGATCGGCCCGTTGAGGGGCTGCGACCAGTAGTAGAAGTACGCCATGAGGTCGGAGGCCCGGCCGAAGTCGTTGACCATCAGGTCGTGGTTGCCCACCACGCCGACGAACAGGGTCGAGCTGAGCAAGGGCGCCCCAAGCGTCGGCGAGGCCTCGGCGGCGGCGTAGATCGGGAAGAATTTGGGCCGGTACTCGCCGATTCGCCCCTGGAAGTAGACCAGGTCGCCGGTCAGGACGACGAGGTCAGGTTGGAGCAAGTGCGTCTGGTAGGCGACCTTGCGCTGGCCCTCGGACTTCTTGGCGGCGTCGCCGAAGACCACGACCCGCTGGGGCCGGCCGGGCGGGACCTTGGCCCTGGCCTCGCCTTCGAACGCCGAGACACCGCCGAGCTTGACCCGGTAGGCGAACCGCTCGCCCGGTTCCAGCCCCGAGAGGATCGTCCGGTAGACCCGGTGCCGCTCGACGCCGTCGAGCACGATCCGCCGGAACGTGGGGCCTTCGGCCAGCTTCCAGGTCGAGTCGAGCGGCGAGCGGACCTCAACCGACCAGTCGGCGTCGAGGTCGTCGGCATGCCAGAGCAAGGCCAGGTCGTCGGCCTTGGGCTCCTCGCCGAGCTGGAGGTAGGGCGTCGCCAGGAACGGCCCGACGCGCCGGGCCCGGGGGTCCTCGGGCTCGGTCGTCGCCCAGACCCAGACCTCGTAGGAAAGGGCCCCCAGCAAGGTGGTGGCCAGCAGGATGCGCAAGGTCCAGCGGAGTCGCCTGAAGGCCATCGGAGGGGCTTCCGTGCGGGGGCAAGCGGGAGGAAGATCGGCAAAGGGGCAATGTAACAGCATCATCCCGACGACTCCACCCCAGCGGTGGGCCGGACCAGGACTGTTTCATTCTCGTCTCGGTGGACCAAGGGGGACTGGCTCCGGAGCGCAGCGGAGGTGCCTGTCCCCCTTGGTCCACCCGTCTTGCCTGGGAACGGGGACAGGCACCGGCCGAGTACCGCCGGAGCCAGTCCCCGTTCCCAGGTAGAATTGAGAATGAAACAGACCGGATGGAGAGGGAAGGAAGACCGGCCGAGGTCGGCATCGCCCCCCGCATGATCCGTCGTCCGCTGGACCGGCTCCGAATTCTCTCGTAAAGTGGGACATCCGGCCGTCGAAGGCTCCGAAGAGGGCAACCGATCATGATCCGTGTGCGCGACCTGCGCGTTGATTACGATAACGTCTGCGCCGTGCGGGACCTCTCGCTGGAGGTCGGCGAGGGGGAAGTCTGCGGCCTGATCGGGCCTAACGGGGCGGGCAAGACGACCACGATGCGGACGATGCTCGGGCTGATCGAGCCGACGTATGGCTCGATCGAGATGGCCGGCGTTGACATCCGCGAGCGGCCCGACGACGCCAAGAGTGTGGTCGGATTCATGCCCGATTTCGCACCCATGTATGACGATCTGAAGTGCTGGGAATTCCTCGACCTCTTCGCCGCCAGCTACGGGATTCCCAAGGCCGAGCGGCCCGAGGAGATCGAGCGGCACCTGGCCCTGGTCGGCCTGACCGAGAAGCGTGAGGCGATGATCGTCGAGCTGTCCCGGGGGATGCGGCAGCGGCTGATGCTGGCCAAGACCCTGATCCCCGGCCCCCGCGTGCTCCTGCTCGACGAGCCGGCCAGCGGCGTTGATCCGCAAGGGCGGATCGACCTCAAGAACGTCCTCAAGGCGCTGGCGGCGGAGGGGCGGACGGTCTTGATCTCCTCGCACATCCTGGCCGAGATGTCCGAGTTCTGCACCTCCGTGGCGATCATGGAAAAGGGCCGGATGGTCGTCAACGGCAAGATCGACGAGATCCACGCCCGGATCATGGGCGATGCCATCCTCGCCATCGAGGTCCTCGGCGACCCCGGCCCCTTCCTCGCCCTCGCCGAGGCCGACCCTCGCCGCGTCGGGCCGATCGAACGCCCGGGCAACGGCAACGGCAACGGCCCCTTCGAGTTCCGCTATCAAGGCGGCCCCGAGGAGGCCGCCGACCTCCTTGCCACGCTGGTCAAGGCCGGCGTCCGCGTCGCCTCGTTCGCCACGCGGAAGGACAACCTCGAAGGGCTCTTCCTCAAGGTCGGGGCCAAGGCGCTTTCGTGAGGAGGGCCGACCCGAACGTCCCGTGCGAGATCATTGGATCTTTCGAACCAAAGCCGCCAGGTGCCATTGGCTTCGAACCGCACCCGCGATGAAGAACACCAGATTCCACAGACCATTCGAATGCCGGACTCCCCGAAACGCCCGCCTTTTCTCAACCGCCCTGAGATAGTATCGTTGGCCACACGTTTTCTTATTCCTAAAAATGGTCGAATCCGAGGAATGTCTTTGCGAGGCGACGTTGACAGCCCGATCGCGGGGCGAGACGATGGATACGGGAGGATCGACATGGACGAGATGATGACGATCGACGAGATCAAGGCCCGCTATGTGCCCGACTGGGTGCTCATCGGCGAGCCCGAGACGGACGAGGTCCAGCATCTCAAGGCCGGCAAGGTTCTGTTCCACAGCCCGGATCGCGATGAGGTTGATCAGAAGGCCATCGACCTCCGCCTCGGGCACTTCGCCTTCCGCTTCCTCGGCGAGATGCCCGAGGACATGGCATTTGCCCGTTGACGCAAGCCCTCCCGCCCCATCGAGAGCCAGGAAACCCATGAACGGTCTCCAACTCGTTCCCACGCTCCGCGTGGGAATGCCTCCCGGACGCTCTGCGTCCCTCAGCCGGTCCCGCCCGACGCGGAGCGTCGAAGACGGTATTCCCACGCGGAGCGTGGGAACGAGGCGAGGGGCGAGTCTTTGCCGGTCATCGGCCCTCGTCCTCCTCCTGGCCCTCGCCCCCTTGCCCCGCGCCCTGGCCCAGGATAAGCCCGCGGGCGGGACGCCTTCGGACGAGTCGATCAAGCGAGCGCTGGTCTATCTCAAGGACTCGCAGAAGCCTGATGGCGGCTGGGACGCGGGTTTCGGGCGGGCGACCTCCGTCACGTCGCTGGCGGTGATGTCGTTCCTGGCCAGCGGGCATGTCCCGGGGGAACCGGGGCCTTATCGAGAGACGATCGACCGGGGCATCCGCTACGTCCTGACGCACCAGAAGGCCAACGGCCTGCTCGTGACCAACACCAGCCACGGGCCGATGTACTGCCACGGGATCAGCACGTTGATGCTCGCCGAGGTCGTGGGGATGACCAGCGACGCCGCCCTGGCCGACCAGTGCCGGGCCGTGCTCTCGAAGGCGGTCGACCTGATCCTCAAGGCCCAGGACGCGCCGGGCAAGGGGCGGGACTCTCGCCAGGCCGGGGGCTGGCGGTATCAGCCGACCTCGACCGACAGCGACCTGAGCGTCACCGGCTGGCAGGTCATGGCCCTCCGCGCGGCGAAGTCGGCCGGCTGCTCGGTCCCCTCGGACAACATCGACCGGGCCGTCGACTACCTCAAGCGGTGCTCCTCGAAGAACGGCGGGTTCGGCTACCAGCCCGGCGGCGAGCCGAACAACCCGAGGACCGGCACCGGCATCCTCTCGCTGGAGATCTGCGGCGAACACGAGACCCCCGAGGCCCTCGCCGGCGCCCAGTACCTGGTCAAGCACCCGCCGAAGTGGGGCAGCCAGTACTTCTTCTACGAGGTCTATTACTGCCCCCAGGGCCTCTTTCAGGTCGGCGACCGCTACTTCGACGCCTACTACCCGCGTCTTGTCGAGATCCTCCTGGACCACCAGGACAAGGACGGAAGCTGGCTCTCGGCCGACGGCAACGACCGCTCCGGAGGCCGGGTCTACTGCACCGCCATGGCCGTCCTCGCCCTGGCGGTCGAATATCGCTACCTGCCGATTTATCAAAGATAAAGGTGCTTGCCTTATCTGGAGTGCGGGAGCTTGCTCCCGCTCTCGTCCGCGGAGCTTGCTCCGCGAACGTGGCCGGCGGAGCAAGCTCCGCCTGGTCAGAGCGGCGGCAAGCCGCCGCACTCCAAAATCCGGCTCGCCGCTTACTCCTTCTTCGACCAGATCGGCGCGATGTCCTCGGACGCCTGCTGCCTGACCGAGTTGTCCGAGAGGATCTCGTCGGTCGCCTTCAGCGTCTCGGCCCGGTCGAAGACCAGGGTCTCGGAATTGCGGTCATCAAAAGTAATCGTGATATATTTTTCCTTGGAATCTCGCAAGGTCTCGACGAGGTGCCTGAGGTTCTTGATCTTGACGCCGTTGACCTCCTTGACGACCTTGCCCATCGGGTTGCCGTAGCCTTTGCCGATCTTGTGGGGGAACATCGGCGAGGCGACGATGACCAGCTCCTCGCCGGGGAAGGCGACCTTGTCGGTCCGTCGGGCGCCCAGCGGGCTGCCGGGGATGCCGAAGGCGGCCTCCAGGCCGGGCCGGGTGTTGAGGAACTCCGCCGTCGCGGGCGAGAAGACCAGCGGGCCGTAGATGAAGTACGACGGGTAGCGGCCCCGGAGCGACTTCATCAGCTCGTCTCCCTTGACCGAGACCGGCAGCTCGATGGCCATCTCCTTGCCGTCGCGGACGATCGTCAAGGGGAGCTTGCCGCCCTTCGCCAGCGACTGGATGAAGTACTTGAAGTTGAGCCGGAGGTTGTCGCGGGCCCTGGACATGAACACGTTATCAATATCGTGATCGCCGATCTTCGTGATCACGTCCCACTTCTTGAGCGGGTACGAGGCGTCGTCCGAGTCGGGCTCGTGGACGACGATGCCGACCGACTTCTTCTGGAACCCGAGCTTGGCGCGAAGGGCCTCGTTCTCCAGGGTCTGGAGCTGGTCGTGCATCGTCGGCTTCTGGTCATACGTGCCGTCGGCGACGTCCTTGAGGAAGAGGTCAACCTCCTCGCTCGGGATGATGTAGCCGATGTTGTCGGCCCCCCGGATGCCGCTGAAGGTGACGCCGATCATCTTGTCGTCGACCAGCGCCGGGCCGCCGCTGTTGCCAGGGTTGACCGCCGCGTCGATCTGGATTCTCAGGCCCTGAGTGCCCGCGCCGTAGGGGACGAACTCGATCCGGGAGACGATCCCCTTGGTGATCGACAGGCTGGAGCCGCCGGTCGGATACCCATAGACGGTGACCGCTTCCTTGATCTCGGGGAGCTTCTCGGCGCGGGGGAGCGGGGGCCGCTTGTCGAAGAACGACTCGTCCTCCAGCTTGAGCACGGCCAGGTCGATGCCGGGGGCGGCGAACTCGACGGTCGCCGCGAGCTTCTCGCCCGACTGGTTCGGCTCGACGAAGACCTGACTGGCGTAGCTGACCACGTGAGCATTGGTCAGGATGCGCTTGCCCTCGATGACGATCCCCGTCCCCGACGCCTCCTGCGGGCTCTGCTTCTGCCAGGGGCGGACCACGTCGGGGTTCCGCATCGTCGAGTAGATCTTGACGACCGACTCCCGGATCGCCTCCTCCTTCGACTGGTCGGCCAGCGCGAGGCCCGGGGTCGCCAGCAGCGCGGACAGTCCGACCATACCGAGAATCTTCCGCATCGAATTCAACCTCCGTTGCCGACGTCCGGACCGTGGCGGGTTCATGAAGGGGGGATCAGCATTCCTGTTAAGGAATTCGAATTGTAGCCGCCCCCCCGACCGGAAGCGACCCGATTCCCCCGGCGATCCGAGCCGGAGAAAGACCCGAAAAATGGCTTTGCTCCGTAGTCCTCGATGGCTTCGTTTCCGGTATCGGGATGATTGGGTAGTTTCCGTAGGTTGGGTCGAGCCTCGGGCGAGCCCGACCAACCACTTTTTGTGGTGGGGACTGCCCGAGGATCGACCCAACCGACGAAATATCTCGCTTAAATTGCCCATTTTAACCTTGTTTTTGGACCACCGCGCAGCACCACACGTCCTCTGGCTCAAAATGAGCCAAAGCATCAATAAACATCGATTGATCAGACGCCCCGGAGCCGTCAGGCCCGGAGCTTCTGGGCCTTCCTCCGATTCGCCTCCCGGCGCGACTCCGCCTTCCGGAACCGCTTCTCGCGACGACCGGCCAGAATCTTCGGGATGTCTGCGTTCTGACCCGGCTCGGGAAACTCCTCGGGTTCGAGGCAGAACGGCGGCTGGATGCACTCGGGCGTCCACCCCTCGGCGGCGACCTCGTCCGGATGCTTCGGTTCGGGAGCCGGCGTCGGCTCGGGTTCCATCACCCACTGCGGCCGGAGGCTCGGATCGGGGACCCGATAAGGCGATTGGATCGTGATCTGTTTCAGACACCAGCGCATCTTGTTGAACAACGCCGACTCATATCGGCGGAGCCTTCTCAATTCCGGATCGCCTTCGTTGGTCAGGTCGGCGGCGGCGAGGGCCTGGTTGACCTCGTCGAGGTCGGCGACGATTTCCCGATGGTCTTTGAGGGCCTCGATCTCGCGACGGGCGACGGCGGCCGAGTCCTCGCCATCGTCGATGACCCGGCCTTCGAGGTCGATCATCAGGCCGGGCTTTCGACCTTCGCGGAACTCATGAGGCGTGGCCAGGAGGTCGAACGCGAGTTTAATTTGGGCGTCGGTCCAGCCCTCCTTCTGCGTGTCGGCGGCGTGGGCGAGCATGGCCCAGCGGGTCATCATCCATTCACAACCATGAGATGTTCGCCGCAAGGCCTCGACGGCCGAGGCCGGGTCCTTGCCGAGCTTCCGGCCGATGTCCTCGGCCTCGAACCGGCGATCGTCGTCCCAGGTCAGTTCGGCGCGGAGCGAGATCTTGTCGCGGATGCGGCGTTCCATGCGCTGGGATCGTTCGATCCGGACGGAGTAGAGCGCGGCCTGGTCGACCATCCAGACGTGAATCAGATTTTGCGGCTTGAGAGTGTCGAAGAAGTCGGTGGAGCGTTGCTGGACGGTTTCGAGGTCTTCGGGAACGCAGACGGAGGCACAAAGGCCATGTTTGAGGGCGTTGGCGCGGGACTTTTCCTTGCCTTCGGGGGTTTTCGGGCCGGTGCTCTTGAGTGAGTTTCTTTGGTTCGCGGCGCGTCGGGCTTCGCTGACGACCATGGTCGACCTCGGTTGACGGTGTGGATCGATGGAAAAACGGACATCGATAACACATTCAGGTCGGCGCGAGGTCGGTTAACACAGTTTTTGGGAAAATCTTGGCTGGGATGTGCGAGCCGTCCCTCAGGGGCGTCTGGCCGTGACGCGGATCACGAGTTTTCGGCCGGCGGCCAGGGTCGCCAGGGCGATGCTCAGGAGGATCGCCGAGGGGGGCTCAGGCACCAGCGAGAGCGCGTTGGCGATCGACGTGTCGCCGCTGAAGGGGCTGTTGTAGAAGTTGGACGACATCGCCGAGAGGCTCGCGGCGACCAGGGTCCCGGTCTCGGAGCCGCCTTGCACCACGACATCCGCCTGCGGGGCGAGGATGGTGCCCATGACCTTGTCGGTGATCAGGGTCAGCGACGTCGCGTTGGCGAAGTTGAACAGGACGTGCGACGGGTCATACGCGGGGGACGTGCCGTAAGACCCGTTGAGGCTGACGAGGTCCAGGAGGGGCGCCTGGTCCGAGATGTTCACCAGCGCCGTCGAACCCGGCGGGGACGTTGATGACCACGGCGGCGTCGAAGTTGGGGGTCGAGATGTTGAAGACGTTGAGGAACGGGTCGGTCCCCGTGAGGATCGTGTCGCCGGCCAGGTCCTGGGTGACCGAGCCGTTGGGCGTCTCGCTGGCGAAGAATGTCGAGGAGTCGATGAGCGACTGCGCCGTCGCGGCGAAGTCAACCAGAGGGGGCGTGATCTGGCTGATCGAGCCAAAGACGCTCCCGATGTTCGTCAGGGTGCCGCCGTACTGGACGGAGCCCGGGACCCGGATCGCCACCGCGCTCAGGTTGCCCTGGACGTAGGCGTCCTGGGCGCTGATCGCCCGGAGCTTGCCGTTGCCGCCGGTGATCAGGTCGCCCTGGATATTGGCGGCGGTCAGGGTGGCGTCGCCCAGGGAGAAGACGTTGGACATGGTCGGCGAATAGCCGCCGAAGGCCGTCTCGGGCGACAGGGCCGTGAGCAGCGGCAGGCTGAGCAGCGTCGCTCGGCGCGAGATGGGGCGCTTCATGGATCATCAAGGGGGATCGTCCCTGCCGCCTCCCGAAGCCCGGCGCGGGATCCGTATCGCGATCGAAATGCCCGATCGCCGGAGATCAATCGCACACCTTATTCCATACACGTCTTGCATGGTACAATGCGCTGCTTAAATCCCTCCTTTTGCTGCTTAAATCGATCGTGTGTATTGCAAATTCAACTTTTACAGTGATTTAGGTCAACGTAGGCGCCAGACACCCTGGACACTCCAGGCCCTCCAGGTCTCCTGGTGGCCCCAGGTTCCGCGGATGATCGGTCGGGCCGAAGTCGAAGGAAGGGAGGAAAACAGGGACTGGCTCCCGGCCCCGATGGAAGAGCCGATTCGGCTCAACGGTCACGCGGGCCGGGGTCCCTGTCCTCGTTTTCCGGACGCCGCCGGTGAGGCGTGCAGAGACAGGGGACAGGCACCCGGCCCGCCTCGTCTTCTCCCGGTTCGATGGTCGGTGGAAGGGCCGGGAGCCAGTCCCCAGTCTCTTCCGTCGTGAGCGATCCGGACGTGAACCGCTCGATCACGAAAAAATCCCGAGCCGCGCCGGGTGGCGTGGCTCGGGATCGTCGAAGGCGAGCGGTTGGCGGGCCGCCTGGGCCCGTCGTCTCGCCGTCAGGGGAGGAGGGTTCCTGGCTCAGCCGGGGAAGTAGCCGCCGCCGAAGCCGGTGGTGATCCAGGTCTCGGTGTTGCCACCCAGGTCGTAGTAGTCGCTGCCCGGGCCCCCGCCGCCGTTGATCATGCCGTAGTCGGCCGTCGTGCTTCCGACGTAGACGGTGTTGACGCCGCCGCCGCCGTTGACGAACATGCCGTCGATGACGCTCAGGCTGACGATCTCGACCGTGTTGTTGCCGCCCAGGAAGTTGAGAGTCAGGCCCATGCCGGAGCTGGGATCTCCGGTGACGATGTCGTTGTACAGGACGTAGAAGCTGTTGGGGGCGTTGCCCGTGGTGCCGTTGCCGCCCGAGACGGTCAGGGCCAGAGTGGTCGAGTTGGCCACCTCGATCAGGACGGCGTTGTCGCCGTTGGTGACCGTGATGTCGCCGCCCGACACGTTCACCCCGTTGACGACGACCGTGGCGCCGGTGCCGAGGTCCATGATCGTCACGTTGGCGGCGCTGGGCGAGGTGTCGGTGATCGAGTCGTTCGTGCCCGCCAGCGGGGTGGTGATGGACTGGTTGCCGCCGATGGTCCCGGAGGCGGCGAGGGTGTCGCCGGTCGTGCCGGTGATGGTCTGGTTACCGGTGACGTTGCTGGAGTCGGTCAGGGTGCTGTTGTCGGAGACGCTGACGGTCTGGTTGACGCCGACGGTCGTGGACAGTACGTTGCCCGCGTTGTTGTCACTGCTGCCGATCATGACGGTCTGGCTGCCGTTGTTGTTGAGGGCCCCTCCGATGTTGATCACTCCATTGATGGAGTTGCCGATCATGATCGTCTCGGTGTAGGGCACGAGGCCCGCCGGCCCGTTGTCGGTGCCGGTGATGGTGACGCTGGCGGCACCATTGCCGACGGTGATGCTGTCGCCGCTGGCGGTCGGACGGATCGCGCTGACCGCGCCGTCGTTATTGCCGAAGGTGACGGTCTCGTTGCCGGAGACGGTGGCGCCCTGGTTGGAGACCGTGGAGTTGGCGCCGACGATCAGGTTCAGCGAGCCGGCCGAGCCGGTCAGGTTGAACGTGGCGGCCGGGACGGGCGGGTTCGGGTAGGTCTCGAAGTTGCCCGTGGTGATCGTCTCGTTGCCGGAGATGACGGCGTTGACGGTGACGTTGTCCTCGTTGGCGCCGACGGTCAGGTTCAGCGACGGGGCGACCAGCTCGTTGGCCACGGTGCTGTCGCCGATGTTGACGGTCCGGAAGTTCACGCCGGTGGTGATATTGACCGCGCCGTGCACCGTGTCGCCGTTGGCGGTGAGCATCGAGCCGGGCAGGAGGGTCGGCGGCGGCGAGGTGTAGTAGATCGGGCCGTCGCCGAGGGTGATGCTCAGCGGGCCGGCGGTGACCGAGTCGTTGTTGACCGTGACGGTCTGGAGGGCCAGCGTGCCGACGACGCCGGAGGTGACGGTCAGGCCGCCGACCTTGGTGACCGTGTCGCTGCTGACGTCGATGGTGTTGCCGCCGGTGCCGGCCAGGACCTTCGAGGACCCGAACGACGAGCCGTCGAACTTGATGTTGTTGGTGCCGTTGCCCACGGTGATGTTGGCGGCGTTGACGACGCTGACGGAGTTGGCCCCCGGGGCGCCGGTCGTGCCGACGACGACCGTGTTGTTGCCGTTGCCGAGGGAGATGCCCGGGGTGGTCGGGCCGCCCAGGCCCTGGAGCGCCGTGAGCGTCGAGCTGGTCACGCTCACGTTGTTATTGCCGTTGCCCTCGGTGATCGAGAGCAGGCCCAGGCCGGTCTTGCCCGGGGCCGGGGTCGGGAAGCCGGAGACGGCGATCGTGTCGTTGGCGTTGCCGGCGGTCGTCAGGGCCGTCGTGCCGATCGCGCCGCCGGTCAGCGTGAGCTTGTCCACGCCGGTACCGGCGGCGATGATCGAGCCGCCGGCATTGGTGTTGGTGAGGCCGAAGGTGCTGGTGCCCGAGGTGTTGGTCGAGGTGATGTTGAGCTGGTTGGCGGTGATCCCGGTCGAGGAGACGATCTCGTTGCCGGCGCCGGGGGTGCCGAGCGTGGCGAAGCCGATGGTGAGGTTGCCGGGGATCTGGAAGCCGGTGTTCACCGGGCCGATCGGGCCGATGGGGGTTGAACTTGGCGCTACCGAGGTAGACGCTGTCGTTGCCGGTGCCCAGGTTGATGGTGATCGACGTGACCGAGCTGAGGTCGAAGTCCTGGAAGCCATGCCCGTTGACGGTCGTGACGTCGGGCAGGGGCGGGGGCAGGGGCGGCGGCAGGGTGACCAGGGTGTTGCCCTGGACGCGGAGCTCGGTCAGGCCGGTCCCCGGCTGCGTATAGGTGAAGAGCGAGATCGAGTTGTTGCCGCCGGCGAGGGGAGCACCGGTGTCGCCCTGGAGGGTGAGGGCACCGGTGGCCGGATTGAGCAGGGCGGTGACGTCACCGGTGAGGAGCTGACGGTCCTCGAGGCGTTCGAGGGTCATCATGCGGCGGGAGTTGCGGAGGCGATTGAAGCGGCTCATGGCTCGTGTTCCTAATTCGTACGAGTGGGAGGGGAATCTGGCTCGAGACTTCCAAAGAAGAAGTCGCGAGCACCGCACAGGGAATCAGCTCGTCCGGCCCGGGTCCGCCGTCGGGTCCAGTTGACCCGACGAGGCGCGCACCCCGAACCCTCGACCCGACGCGATGAGGTCGCGCCGCTCGACTGGCTATTCGCTATCCGGGAGATGGGCCGGGCCGCCCGAGGGCGGGCCCATCTTCTGGATTCACGACAAAGATTGAAGGCCGATCACTACTGCGTGACCGCCGAGAGAGTCTGGTCCTGATCCATGACCTTTTTAAGCTATGACGGCTAATTTTTTCGTCTGACCACCTCCTTCGATGAATCGATGATCCGCCTCGATTGAGTCGCTCGGGGACTGGCCGTGACGTCGCTCTTTCGTCCGGAGAGCCAGCATCGAGTCCCTCGGTCCCCGGCCTGGACGGCGAAGCCCCGTCGGTGGAACGGCCGCGACCGAGAGCACAACGGCAAGGCCATGATGACCCTCGCGCCGGTCCGGTCCGATCATTCCGCGTTCGACTTCTCGGGCAACGCTGCCAGAGCGGTTCAGGGTCGCAAACCGACCCGATCGCTCACCCCTCCGTCGGGATCAAAACTGAACTTCAAGAACAACTCACCCACCGGCCAGATACTCAACCGGGCACTCACCGCCGTCAATGACCATTCGTGAGAGTGTGTCCAAAATGCATCATTATCGAATTTTCCTAAAATCTTAGACACAAAAGACATCCAAGAATAAAAATATTTAATTTCAAAGCGATATAGCTAAATCCAATGCATGCGTTTGGTTCGCTCCAAACCTCTGTCAAACAGGAATTTAAATCCAACGCTCTGGCGCGATCCATGAGGACGCAGCGTTCGTGTTCTCATCGGTGGAGGACGGGAGCGACCTCAAAAGTGTCATCCACGCCATCCCGGAGTCGCGGATGATTGCCCCCAGGAATTCGCGATCCTGTCTGGTTTATGGTGCTTCCCTCCGTGGGAAATTGACCTGTCCGTGGCACCGAATTCCATACATGTCTGAATCATGAAGTACTATGCCTAATTAAGAGATACAGAAAAATTTGATTTCTGACGCCAAACCTCTTGATAATCGCCATCGGCGCCCTTAGGTTGTCCACCGGTTGTGCGTGCGAGCGTCTCCGGTCGAGGGCGGCGAGCCGGCCCCGGATTGATGGGATTTCCGATGGAGGAGCAGGAGGCTCCGCCGATCTGGAACCGGCGTCTCCCGGGGTCCGGCCACTTCGAGTTGCGACCCTCGGAGAAAGTGATTTTGCCCGGATCGGGGCTCAACACGCGCGATCCGCGCGGCGTCCCTTCCCTCCTGAATCCGTCGGTCTTTTCCCGAGCCGGCCCGATGAGATCCGTCCGGACGATGCCACCGGCGGAAGGGCGCCCTGATTCGTTGTGCGCAAACTTTTCAAGATTGAGGGACACTCATGCCAGAAAAAGGTCGAGACGATTCCTTGCCCGCCGAACCGCTATTTCTGGATTCTGTCGGGAATGAGGAGTCGGACGAGGCGCGGATCTATCAAAAGCTTCTCGGAGTCCTGCACCCGTCGGGGTTGTCGTGCCCCCGTTGTGGCGCAGAGAAGGGCTGCGGGTCCATCGCCGGCATCGCGAGCCCGTGATCGACTACTTATGCACCCATTGTTTTCGGGTCTTCAACGCCTGGACCGGGACCCCGCTCCAGGGAACGCATCGGCGCCCCAGCGAGATATTGTATATCATGCATGGGATTGTGGCGGGGACCTCGACCTCGCTGCTGGCCCGCGAGCTGGGGTGTCAGCGGCCCAACCTGGTCGCCCTGAGGCGTCGCCTGCAACCGATCGCGGGCCTGGTCGTCCGGACGATCCCCCGGCTCGACGGGAGGGACCTCGGCGTTCTCGGCGATCGGGACGGTCCGAGGGCGGGGGCCTGGCCGTCGGACTGCCTCCCCAAGCTGGACGGGTCCTGTCGATGACACGGATCGGCCGCCGTTCGGATTCGAGCCAAACGGCGGCCGTCCTTTCGAAAAAGTGCCCGCATTGTCTTCGGTCCCGCCCCACCGATCCGGAGACCATCAACCGAGCCTCCGCCCCTTCGATCTCCGATGGCTTTCCTCGTGTCAGTCGAGCAGAACCCAGCCTGATCTGGCAAGAAGTTTCAGAATAAACCTTGGCGGAACGAGTCGGCTTACGGTTAGGATATGATCTGCCGGCCAGAACGGGCTCGGGTCGATCTTCATTTCGTATAGTTCCGTTTGCGATCTCCCTCGGGCCCAGGTGGCGTCGCGGCTGTCCGATCGTCTTGCCCGAGCCGTTTTCGGGTCACTCCCGCTCCCCAACCTCCATCAATCGGGTCGGCGATGAGGCTCGACCCTTCTCCCGATGAGGCGATGATGCCAACTCCCTTGTTCGCTCGCACGAATCCGGAGGATTGCCTTCGGATCCTCGTCGCCGACGACAATCATGTGCTCCGCGCGGCCTCCGTGGACTGCTCAGGCACCTGGGGCACAGCGTCGAGACCGTCTCGAACGGCCGCGAGGCGATCGAAGCGGCGGCCCGCGAGGACTTTGACTTCGTGTTCCTGGACATCCAGATGCCCGAGATGGGGGGGTTCGAGGCCGCCCAATCCATTCGCGACGGCCACCGCGAGACGTCCCCGATGTGGATCGTCGGCTTTTCGGCGCAGCCGGACCATGCGCGGGCCCCCTCGGCCGCCGTCCTGGATGACTTCCTGGTCAAGCCGGTCCGCCTGACCGACTTCGCCCGGGTCCTCGGACAGCACGGCCCCGCTTCGATCGACAACAATAAAAACCAATGATAAAATGAATTTGTTATTTGATATCCTCGGCCGGATCTTCAGTTCGGAGGGGTTCGTCCCGAGGAGGGTCTGCGGCCTCTGGCCCGACTGGCTGGTCTGGGAGCATGTCGCCGGCAACGCCCTGGTCTGGATCGCCTACATTGCCGTGCCTGTGTTGCTCTGGCGGCTGGGGGTGCGCCGGCCGGATTGGACGCCTTTCAAGGGCGTCGTCCTGGCGTTCGCGCTGTTCATCGCCCTGTGCGGTCTGGGCCACTTCCTCGACATGCTCGCCTTCTTCCGGCCGATGTACCGACTCTCGGGCCACGTCCTGATCCTCACCGGGCTGGTCTCATGCTGGACCGCCTGGTCCCTCCGCAAGGCCTGGCCGGCTCTGATGGCGATGAAGAGCCCGGTCGAGCTGGAGCGGATCATCGCCGAGCGGACGGCGGAGCTGACCCGGGCCGTCGCTGATCTTGACCGGGCCGAGATGGACCGCTCGAAGCTGGCAACGATCGTCGAGTCTTCCCAGGACGCGATCGTCGGCAAGGATCTTGACGGCGTCATCACCTCCTGGAACGCGGGCGCCGAGCGACTCTTCGGCTACTCGGCCGCCGAGGCGATCGGCCGGCCGATCACCTGCCTGATGCCGCCCGATCGACAGGACGAGGAGCTGGCCATCCTGGCGCGACTCCGGATCGGGGGAGCGGATCGATCACTTCGAGGCCGTCCGGCTGACCAGGGACGGCCGGCGGATCGATGTCTCCCTGACGATTTCTCCCATCAAGGACCGTTCCGGCCGGATCGTCGGCATCTCGAAGATCGCCCGCGACATCACTGAGCGGAAGCAGGCGGAGGATTCGCTCCGGTTGAGCGAGGAGAGGTTCCGCCAGCTTGCCGAGTCGATCCCCCAACTCGCCTGGATGGCCCGGCCCGACGGCCACATCTTCTGGTACAACCGACGCTGGTATGACTACACAGGCACGACCCCCGAGCAGATGGAGGGCTGGGGGTGGCAGTCGGTCCACGACCCCGACGTGCTTCCCGGGGTCCTCGACCGCTGGGGCGGCTCGATCGCCAACGGCGAGCCGTTCGAGATGGTGTATCCGCTCCGGGGGGCCGATGGCCAGTTCCGGAGGTTCCTCACCCGGGTCGTGCCGACCCGTGACTCCGAGGGTCGGGTGCTCCTCTGGTTCGGGACGAATACCGACATCGACGAGCAGACACGGGTCGAGGATGCGCTCCGGGAGAGCGAGGAACGCCTCCACCTCCTGAACGAGGACCTGGAGCGGCGCGTCCGCGAGCGGACGATCGAGCTGGCCGAGGCGAACGAGGCCCTCCGCGAGGGGGAGCGCCGCTTTCGGGGGATCTTCGACTCCTCGTTTCAGTTTGTCGGCCTGCTCTCGCCCGAGGGGATCTTGCTCGAGGCCAATCAGACCGCGCTCGACTTCGTGGGAGCGGCCCGCGAGGACGTGGTCGGCCGCCTCTTCTGGGAGACGCCCTGGTGGACTCACAGCCCCGAGGCCATGGTTCAGCTCCGGCGGGCGGTCGAGCGGGCCGCGACCGGAGACTTTGTCCGCCTCGAGGTCGAACATCACGCGTCCGATGGCACCGTGGCCACGGTCGACTTCTCCCTCAAGCCCATCCGGGATGACGCCGGCCGTGTCATCCTGCTGATCCCCGAGGGCCGCCGACATCTCCGAGCAGAGGAAGGCCGCTGAGGCTCCGGCTGAGCGAGGAGCAATTCCGGGCGCCTTCGACCGCCGCCGCCATCGGCATCGCCATGGTCGCGCCCGACGGCCGCTGGCTCCAGGTCAACGAGTCGCTCTGCGGGATCGTCGGCTACTCCGAGGGCGAGCTGCTGGCGAGTGTCGTTCCAGGACATCACCCACCCCGATGACCTGGAGGCCGACCTCGGCCAGGCCCGCGCCGTCCTGGCCGGCGAGATCCGCTCGTACCGGATGGAGAAGCGCTATCTCCACAAGGACGGCCGGGTCGTCTGGGTCATGCTGAGCGTGTCCCTGGTCCGCGACGCGGCGGGCCGGCCGCTCCACTTCGTCGCCCAGATCGAGGACATCACGGCGAGGAAGCGATTCGAGGAGGACCTTCGCAACGCCCGCGACGAGGCGATGGCCGCCACCCGGGCCAAGAGCGACTTCCTGGCCAACATGAGCCACGAGATCCGCACGCCGATGAACGGCGTCATCGGCATGACCGAGCTGCTCCTGGACACCCAGCTCAACGACCTCCAGCGCGACTACGCCGAGACGATCCGCACCAGCGGCGAGGCGCTGCTGACGGTCATCAACGACATCCTCGACTTCTCCAAGATCGAGGCCGGCAAGCTGACCATCGAGATCGATCGAGTTCGACCTCCGCGACGCTGATGGAGGAGGTGACCGACCTGCTCGCTCCCCGGGCCCACCAGAAGGGCCTGGAGATCAACAGCCGGGTCGACCCGAAGCTCCCCGACGAGTCTCAAGGGGGACCCGGTCCGGATCCGCCAGGTGCTCACCAACCTGGCCGGCAACGCCGTCAAGTTCACCGACCGGGGCGAGGTGAACCTGGAGGCCCTCCTGATCGCCGAGGGCGAGGACGGGCGACGCTCAGGGTCCTGGTCCGGGACACCGGCATCGGCATCCCGGAGGACCGCCAGGCCGACGTGTTCGAGAGCTTCACCCAGGTCGAGGGCGGGAACAGCCGGCAGGCACGGCGGGACCGGGCTCGGCCTGACGATCTGCCGGAGCCTCGTCGACCTGATGGGCGGAGAGATCGGCCTGGAGAGCGTCCTGGGCGAGGGGAGCACGTTCTGGTTCGAGCTGACCTTGGGCCGGGGGACCGAGGGGGAAGACCTCCCCGACGTCGATTTCCGAGGGCTTCGCGTGCTCTTCGTTGACGACCACGAGACGAGCCGGACCCTGGGGGGCGAGATGCTCCTGTCCTGGGGCTGCCGGCCCGACCTGGCGGGGTCGGGCGCCGAGGCCCTAGCCAGGCTCCTCGCGGCCCCGGAGACCGAGCCTTACAACCTCGTCCTGCTCGACCACGACATGCCCGTGATGGATGGGGAGCAGACGGCCCGGGCCATCAAGTCCACCTCTCGGTTCGCCGGGCTCCCGCTCGTCCTGCTCACCTCGCGAAGCTCGCCCGGGACGGGCGAACCCGACGAGGGGAAGTTATTCGTGGCCACGCTGACCAAGCCCGCCCGCCAGTCGCAGCTCTACAACGCGCTTCACCAGGCGGTCGCCGCTCCCGAATCCCGCCGCGCCGATCCGGCCGCCCCGGTCGCGGAGCCGGCCAGGCTGACCTCCTCGACGCCGGATCCTCATGGCCGAGGACAACGAGGTCAATCGGCGGGTCGCGATCGGCATGCTCAAGACGGCTCGGCTGCCGCGTCGACGCCGTCGGCAACGGCCGCGAGGCGCTGGAGACGCTCGACTACGACCGCCACGTCTCATCCTCATGGACGTGCAGATGCCCGAGATGGACGGGTTCGCCGCCACGGCCGCGATCCGCGAGCGGGAGAAGGCGACCGGCCGGCACATCCCGATCGTCGCGATGACCGCCCACGCGATGCAGGGAGATCGCGAGAAGTGCCTGGCGGCCGGCATGGACGACTACCTCTCGAAGCCGCTCCGCCCCGAGCCTCTCCGCGAAGCCATCCAGACCTGGGGCGTTGACACCGGCCGTCGTTCGCCAGAGGCCAGGGAGGCCAGGCCACCCAGGCGCGAGCGTTCTCCGCGGATTTCCTCCACGAATCGTGCGAAGGCAACTCGCGCCTCATCGCCGAGATCCTCGTCCTGACGTTGAACGAGGTGCCCACCCAGCTTGAATGCCTGGAGGGGGCCATCAAGGAGGGCGACGGCCGCCGGGTCTCCTGGGAGGCCCACTCGCTCAAAGGAGTCTTCCTGGCCGTGGGGGCCGAATCGCTGGCCGAAGGCTGCCAGGAGCTGATGGCCCTCGGAGATCGTTCCGACCTTCTCGCCGCCGAATCCGTCCACGTCCGCATCCGCGAGGAATGGGAACGCCTGAGAGACGAGTGCGGGGCTATCTCGACACGATCTCGGCCTTGGCTTGCCAGGACAGGGACGACTGAGGAAAGAAAGACGGCGCCTCGGCCGGGCACATAAGCTGTCCGGACCCGTTCCGCCCGGGCTGACGACCCGGCACTTTCTCGCGCTGATCCTTGGGACTCCCGGGCCGGTCTGCCCTGGAATTGCCCCTCGACGGGGTGTCGCTCTCGATTCCGGAGATCCTCAACGAGGAAAAGCCGGGCAGAACAGGAATTCGCTCGTAACAAAACGAAGTCCCGCGACATAGCTATGTAGGAAGACGACGCTGGATAGGGAGTGCCCGATTTTGAATCAACCTGCCGATTCCACGGGATGGTTCCTGGAGCAAGTCCAGCGTGAACACGCGCGTCTTCGAGCCTTCATCCGCGCCCAGGGCGTCCGGTCGGAGGCGGTGGACGACCTGGCCCAGGAAGCGTTCCTGGTCAGCTTCAAGAAGCTCGACGAGTTCGCTCGCGACGGCGACTTCGGTGCCTGGGTCCGTCAGATCGCTCGGCGGCTGATCGCCAACGAACGGCGCAAGGAATCGAGGCGCAATCAACTGCTCTCGGACCACGCGACCGACCTGCTGCTCGCGATCGACGAGGCCGAATCCGCGTGCCGTCTGGGCCGTCTTGAACACGAGGAAGACCTGTCGGCCCTCCGGAAATGCCTGTCGGAGATGCCGAAGTCGGGCCGGGAACTCCTCCAGCAGCGATATTTCGAGGAGTTGAGCCCGGGGGTGATCGCCGGCCGCCTGGGCCAGTCGTCCAATCAGATCCGCCAGACCCTGCTCCGGCTCCGCCGCGCCCTCCTGGCGTGCGTGACGAAGCGTCAAGGACTCATCGGGCCATGAATGACCCCGACCGGCATGCCATCGACGAGGCGCTCGCCCGATTCCTCGACGGCGAGCCCGAGCCCGATGACGGCGAGTTGCTGGCCCGGACCATGCGGGCCGATGACCAGTTCGCCCGGGAAGTCGTTCACCTCCTCGTGCTCGACGACCTGCTCCGTCAAGATGGCCAGGCCGACGACGGCGCCTTCCTGGACTCGCTCAAGATCCGCCTCAGCGCCTCGCCAACGGAGGATGAGTTCCTCCGACGCTTCGTGGGCCTTGACACCCGGGCCGAGGTCTCGAAGGCGTCCTGGCCTCGCCACCGGCGGCGACGGCGGGCCGTGGCGGGGCTCGTGGCCCTGGCGATGGTCGTGGCCCTCATCGCCGGGCTCGGGCGATGGAGGGACGCGGCCCGCCTCCGACAGGTGGACGCGGAGGGCGGCCCGAAGGAGGTTCGAGACGACGCCGATCCTGGCAAGATGGCCGTGGCCGTGCTGACCCGCCTCGTTGACTCGCGATGGGCCGAAACCCCCGGCATCCCGACCGAGGAGGGCTCGGCGCTGCCGGCCTGCCGCCTCCAGCTTGCGTCCGGTTTGGTGCAAATCGAGTTCGTCAGCGGGGCGAGCGTGATCATCGAGGGCCCCTGCGACTTCGAGCTGCTCTCGCCCGTCAGGGCCATCTGCCGTCGGGGCAAGCTCTGGGCCCACGTCCCGACCCAGGCCCGAGGCTTCACCATCGCCGCGCCCGGGCTGGACGCGGTTCAACCTCGGGACTGAGTTCGCCGTCCGGGTCGATGGAGGGGGCCAGGGCGAGGTCCACGTCCTGGAGGGCGCGGTCGAGTTGCACGGGACCGGCGACGGCAAGGCGACCCGAGAGGTTACGACCCTGTCCTCCGGCCGAGGGGTCCATTTCGGCCCAGGGGACAAGCTCCGCGAGATCGCCGCCGCGCCGGCCGACTTCGTGAACCGGTTGACGGTCCTGGCCAAGGAGGAGGCCCACCATCGCGACCGTTATCGGCTCTGGCTCGCCCACAGCCAGGCCGTCCGCGCCGACCCGGACACGGTCCTCTACTACACCTTCGAAGATCTATATACCTGGCAGCGGACGCTGCGCAACGTCGCGACCACCGGTCCCTCGCTCGACGGGGCGGTCGTCGGCTGCCTCTGGTGCCAGGGGCGGTGGCCGGGGAAAAACGCCCTGGAATTCAAGCGGACCAGCGACCGGGTCCGGATCGACGTTCCGGGTGAGTTCGAGCAACTGACCCTGGCGGCCTGGGTCCGGATCGAGGGGCTCAACACCTGGCTCAGCTCGCTCATGCTGACCGACGACTGGGCACCCGGGTCGCCGCACTGGCAGATCAACGCCGATGGGCAGATCATCCTGGGAGTCCTGAGCGAGGGCCAATTGGGCGACAGCGGCCACCGCTCGCCCACGGTCCTCGGTCCGAGCGACCTCGGGCGGTGGGTCCATCTCGCGACCGTCTACGATTCCCGACGCAACCTCATCACCCACTATCGCGACGGGTCGCCCGTCTCCCACGGCTCCCTCCCCAAACCCACCCCACTCCGGATCGGCCACGCCGACATCGGTAACTGGAACGTCTCCCGGCCCCACTTTCCCGACAAGATCCGCAGTCTCAACGGGAGGATCGACGAGTTCGCAATCCTCCGCCGCGCCCTCGGCGACGATGAGATCCGGCGGATGTACGAGCTTGGCAAGCCGAATTCGTAAAAGTTTTAGCCCGCAAGTAGCGAAAATCCCGCCGTCGTCTCGAATCAACCCGCGTGTCCCACCCTCTCGGGACTGAACTCCCGTCGAGCCTATTTCCCCGGGCTCACCCCTTTCTCAGGAGACTGTTCCCATGCGCAAGCGAGCCGGTTTCACGCTGATCGAGCTTCTCGTCGTGATCGCGATCATCGCAGTTCTGATCGCCCTATTGCTGCCCGCCGTGCAGGCCGCCCGCGAGGCCGCCAGGCGGGCGCAGTGCGTCAACAACCTCAAGCAGATCGGCCTCGGCATCCACAACTATGCCTCGGCGCTGACCGAAACTCTACCCTTCGAGGAGAGGGGGGACGGGAGCTGGAACGGCTGGAGCCCCTTGTTGATGCTCCTGCCCTACATGGAGCAGACGCCGCTCTACAACGCGATGAATTTCGCCAGCACCGGCAACGCGGGCAATCCCAGCAACACGGCAAATACCACGGCGATGCGGACGACCATCGCCAACTTCAGCTGTCCCTCGGACACCGACCGCCTGACCAACGCCGACGGCCACTCCAACTACATGATGTGCGTCGGCTCGACCGGCGACGACTTCCGATACGCCATCCAGCAGACCGACCCCTACACCGGCGTGGGGATCGCCACCGGCTTCGGCGGCCCGAAGGTCTGCCTGCTGCGTGACATCACGGACGGGACCAGCAACACGGCCGCCTTCAGCGAGATCGTCAAGGGGATCGGCCAGTCCCCTGTGTTCGACCCGAGCAAGCCCACGTCCTCGGAGGTCGCCGTCACCGGCGGCTCGACGAGCACCCCGCAAGGCGACTACAACCTCTGCAACGCCTCACCGCCGGCCCCGACCAACGTCAATTTCAACGGGAACGTCCACGGGGCGCAGTGGTACACCGGCGGCTCGGCCTGGGGTGGCTACAACCACGTCATGCCGCCGAACTCCTATAGCTGCGCCCTGCTCCGCGGCGGCAACAACGCTGACCAGGTCATCACGGCCAGCAGCCGGCATTCGGGCGGCGTCAACGTCCTGTTCGCCGACGGATCGACCCGGTACGTGAAAGGGACCGTCGGCCTCCCCGTCTGGTGGGCACTCGGGACCAAGGCGAACAGCGAGGTCATCTCGTCCGACTCCTATTGATTGAGCCACGTTGTCGGCGGCGCCGTACCGGACTGGTGGGCGCCGCCGACGAATTCGCGACGACCCAACCCCCTTCAGGAGCATGAAGATGACTCACGCGAGCAGAATGGCCACCCTCCTGGCGGCCGCGGCGATCCTGGCCGGCTGGGGATGCGGCGATGGGACTCCCTCGGCCTCCTCCTCGGCCGAGGAGGTCACCGTCAAGGGGACCGTCACCATCAAGGGCAAGCCGGCCACCAATGGCGAGGTCGTCTTCGACCCGTCCAACATCAACCGCAAGGCCGCCACCAGCCGGTCGGCGAAGATCGCGCCCGATGGTTCCTACGCCATCACGACGATGGTCGGCGAGAACATGGTGACGGTGCAGGGAAAGATGGTCAACCAGGCCGGCCTGACCAGGAACCGAAAGCAATATGACGTGAAGTCTGGCGACAGTCCCATCGCCATCGACCTGAACTGAAGCCCGGGCTCGCCGAACCCGGTGGGCCAATCCGATCCACGTCAACTGCTCGACGAGGTCCGACGGACCAATCCAGGGTCGATGCAGAGAAAATGGTTGGACCAGCCACTCACCCCATCGAGCGTGACTCTGAACGTGTGTTACGTTCGGAGCAGCGCGACACCGGGAGGATTGGTCCAACCGTTTTCTCGAGCGACCCTGGCGTCGTGCTCCAGTCCCCGACCGTGCTCAGAGCTTCTTGATCTCGACCTCTTGCCCCTTGAAGGTGTTGGGGCCGGCGAAGGACGTCATGGCGACGTCAGCGGCGTCCCGGCCGACGGCGATCGGGATCAGGCAGGGACGGACGCCGTCGAAGGTCGCGTCGACGTTGTACCAGCGGCCCCCGACGTAGACCTGCGCGAAGCCGTGGAAGTCGAACGGCTCCAGCCCGAGCGCGTAGCCGGCGACGTACCGGGCGGGCATCCCCAGGCCTCGGCAGAGGGCGATGACGGTGTGGGCGAAGTCCCGGCAGACGCCCAACCGGACGATCGCCGTGTCCATGGCCGTGGTCGTCCCGTCGGACGTCCCGTGCTGGTACTGGATGTGGGTCCGGACCCAGTCGCAGACCGCCTGGACGCGCTGGCCTCCGGGGGGCACCGAGCCGAACTCGCCTTGCGCCATCTGGCCGAACCGGTCGGACTGGATGTAGCGCGACGGCATCAGGTAGACCAGGGTCTCCGGCGGGAGATCCTGCGGCTTGTGCTCGACGGCGTCGAACGGGACGAGGACGTTGGGCTCGGCCTCGATCGTCGCCGAGTACTCGTAGCGGAACTCGCCGGCGGGCGCGACGATCCGCCGCTGCACGTTGCCGGCGATGTCCTTGCCCAGGACGCTGAAAGGAACCGGCGAGGTGACGAGCCGCTCCTCCTTGATCCGATGGTCCGGGGCCTCCCGGGCCGGCTCGACCATCAGCAACACGAAGGTCTCGGCCGGGAGCTCGTAAGTCGCCGACGTTCGAATGGAGATCAGCATGGGGAAAATCCGCCGGTTTCTTTCGATCGGACGGCCGCTTCCTCGGTGTCGGCCCGACCAGCGCCGGACGCCTCTCCTCGACCGCCCGGAGCGGCCAGTCGGGCCGGAAGAGGGACTGATGAATTTAGCAAATGTGATGCCGAGGAATGGGATCTCCCGTCTCCGGATCTCACGAAACCCGATCCGGCGCCCTGTTCGGCCGTTTTATGCGATAATCTTCCAGTGAGGGCTGATGGTTTGGTCGCCGGGCCGGGAACCCGGCTTCTCAGAGGTGTCGAAGGTCGCACGCCGGCATGATCGGGTTGCTTGCCCGGGTCGTCGGCGGATCTTAGGATGGATTGAGGATTGACTCGATGGTCGGGGCGTGGCGGCGGGGGTTTCCCCCGGGGGGGTCTAGAGATGCGAGGCCGACGTGATCATTGGTTGAAGGCCGGGGCGGCGACGGTCGTCCTGGCCCTGCTGGTGGTGGGCGCGGTCGTCGCGCAGGACCCGGCGCCTCCGCCGGCCAAAAAGTCGACCTCGGCAAGGACGCCAACGGGGTGCCGGCCAAGGGGGCGGCCGGGCAAGGAGGCCAACAACGCCAAGGACAAGGGGAAGACCTCAACCAAGAAGGGCCGGCTCCTCCGGGCCCCGGCGCGCGTGCCGGCCAAGGGGGTCCGCAAGGCGGCCGACCCGCTGGCCAACGCCGCCAACGCCGACGGCGTGGTCGTCGGACCGGACCAGCCCTTGCCGGCGCTCGGAACGTTCCATTATCGGTTCAAGATCTCCGTGAACGAGGGCCTCCCGCTCTCGGCCGCGTATTATCCGTCGAAGGTCGGCACGACCTCGCCGGTGGTCCTGCTGATCCACGAGCGCGAGCGGTCGAGCAAGGACTTCGAGGAGCCGATCGCCGAGCTCAAGAAGCTGTCCATGGCCGAGGAGTTGCAAAAGCAGGGGTTCGCCGTCCTGGCGCTGGACTACCGGGGGCACGGCGCCAGCACCCCGAGGCGGACGCTGGCCAGGGCCGACTGGCCGGCGGTCGTCCAGGACCTCCAGACGGCCTATTACTGCCTGGTCGACCGCCACAACTGGGGGGAGTTGAACCTGGCGAGGTTCGGCGTGGTGGCGCTGGGCGAGGGGGCCAACGTGGCGGCGACCTGGGCGGCGCTGGGCGGGGGCGTCTCCAGCGAGGGGCGGACCAGCGACCTGGGCGCCCTGGTCCTGATCTCGCCGATGGTCGACGCCCAGAGCCAGGGGCTCGTGGCCAAGCCGCCGATCACCGCCCTGGCCGCCCGGGTCCCGCTCGACCTGATGGTCGGCGAGCGAGACGCCGCCTCGATTGGCCTGGCCGACGACGGCGCCGCCTCGGTCAAGGCCATCGTCAAGCGCTACCAGGCGAACCGGGTCGAGACCTTCCCCTCGGCCCTCCACGGCTACAAGCTCCTCCAGTTCGAGCCGAACCTGACCGGATCGATCGTCAAGTTCCTCGAAGGAACCATCAAGACCAAGGCCGAGGAATGGGAGGGCCGCTACCTCCTGTCACCCGTCACCTACACTGAGATCAAGATCATCAAGAACCCGGTGCATCCCGACGCGGCCACCAAGAAGGCCCAGAACTGAGGGCTCGCGAAGGCCTCCCCGCGCCCCCGATGGCCTCAGCTCCACTGCCGGGGGATGGCCATCTCACGGACCTGCTTCTCGACCTCCAGGCCGCTGGGAGCGAGAGCCTCGCGGAAGGCTTCGAGGGCCTCGGAGGCCATCACGGCGGTGGGGTAGGTCAACCAGCCCTCGAATCGACCCTGGTCTACGTTGAATCGCCTGTTCAGGGCGTGCTTGCGGACCCCCCGGACCTTGAACGCCTCGCCGATCCGTTTGAGCGTCTTGGCGGCGCCCGGGATCGTCGGGGCCTGCTCGGCGAGTCCGAGCACCGGCCAGGTGATGTGGAGCGAGCAGCTCAGGTTGCGGTCCTCGGGGTTCCTGACGAAGAGGTCGAGCGAGCACTCCAACTCGAACCGGAGGATCAGCAGCTCGACGGCGACGATCCGGGCGACCTCGGTCGCCGACTCCCCCTCGTGCGATCGCGAGGCGCCCCCCCACCCCTTGAGGTTCATCGTCGAGTCGGGGTCGACCCCGGGCTTCCTCGCCTCCGGACCCGGCTCGAAGCCATTGACCCAGAACGCGCCGGGCGTGGGTGCGGGCTCGGGTTGGGGATGTGGGTGGAAGTACGATGAGGCCATGGGCGCAGACCTCGTCGGAGGCTCGGTTGACGACCCGGGCCGTGCTGAGGATCTCATACGCCCGGGCCACCATCCGGAACGCCCACTCGTCCCCCCCTTGTCGGGGTGGTACTTGAGCGACTTCTGGTGATAAGCGTCGCGGATCTCCCGGAGAGACGCTCCCGGGGGGACGCCGAGGATGGTGTTGGGGTCGAACTGGAAGGAATGCGTCATGATCGAGGGTTCTCAACCCGGCCCGTCTTCGGTCACTTCGTGAATCATAGTATTCTAGGCGATCGAGGGCCCGTCTTTCTTCCCTCTGACTTCGGGAGAGGAGCCGACCCATTTTCCATTCGCTGATCGGAGGGGGCTCGCGGGCCGAGCTTCCTCCTCTCTCCCTCCGGGAGAGGAGCCGGGGGAAAGGGCGTCGCATGACCAGCGGGACGGCAAAAGGGATTCGCTCGGGGCCCACTCGCTCGGCGACCACCCTCACCCCGGGGGAGAGGGAGGCAGAGAATGCCTCCCGAGGCGGCCTCCTTGACGGATCGGTCCCTGACGTGCAAGCCCCGGGCCGATCGACGCTCATCCGTCCGGTTTCGGCCTGCGGGTCAGCTTGCGGACGATCGCCCGAAAGTCGCCCCGGCCGGCGGGCGCGGCGGCGTAACCGGCCAGGTAGGCGAGCGTCCCGACGCTCAGGTTCGCCAGGAACGGCAGGCTCCTGGCCAGGCCGGGCAGGGTTTCCGAAGGGTCTGGCGAAACGACGGATCGGAACGCCCCGCAGGCGACGATCAACGCCAGGGCCCCGGCCAGAGGGGCGCTCAGGGTCCTGGTGAAGAACGTCGAAGGCCGGATCTCCAGGACCCGGAACACGTAGACGCCCGGCACCAGGAGGTTCGAGACCAGCGTCGTCAACACCGTCCCCCAGATCACCCCCGAGACACCCAGCCGGCTCGTCAGGTACCAACTCACGGGCAGGTTCACCACCGCCCCGGCCAGGTTCGAGATCGCCACGACCTCGATCTTCCCCATCCCGATCGCCATCTGCACGACCACCGAGAGCACCAGCGGCAGCGTGGCCACCAGGAAAAGCTGGAGCAAGGGGGCGTAAGGGACAAACCGAGGGCCGACCCAGAGGCTCAGGAACGGCGCGGCGTAGATCCCGGCCAGGAGCGTCACCGGGGTCAAGAGCGCGACCAGGAGCCTCGTTCCGTCGTACTTGATCCGCTCCAGGCTCCCCTTGTCGCCGCCGACGGCCAGGCTGACCACCGCCGGCATGACCAGGAACGCCAGAGTCCAGCCCGTCTGGCGGATCTGGAGGAACGGCTTGCTCACGTTCTGATAGACCGTGAGCAGGAACTCCGGGTTCGGGTCGCGGAGCGCGTAGCCCAGGACCATCGTGTCAACCTTGTCGGCCAGCACGACGCTCCACTGCATCAACGCCATGTAGATGCTGATGTGCATCATCGCCGCGTAGTCCGACCGCCGGGCCCCGGCGAAGTGCGGTCGGTAGCCCAGCTCCTTGACCATCACCCAGAGCGCCGGGCCGAGCGAGAGGCCAACCTGGATGGCCATCTGCCCGACCACCACCGCCAGGAAGGGCGCCCCGGCCCAGTAGCCGACCCAGAGCAGGCCGAACCGGGCGACGACGATGGCCATCTCCAGCCGGGGGATGAACTCGTACCGCCGGGCCGCTTGCAGGACGCTGCCGACGACCGTCGACATCCCGAAGAACGGCGTTGTGACGATCTGGACCCAGATCAGGCTCACCACCAGCGGATTCTGGAACTTCTCCGGGAGCAAACCGCCGTGGGCGATCGTCAGCAGGATGGTCATCTGGATCAGGGCCACGGCGGCGTAAAAATTCATCCCGCAGGCGATCGTCCGGTTCACGCCGTCGCGGTCGCCCCGGGTATACGCATCGACCATCTGTTTCTGGAGGGCCGAGCCCATCCCGAATTCGAGGAGGAACTGGATGAAGCCGAACCCCCAAGCGAAGGTGTAGTCGCCGTTGGCGTCGAAGCCGATGTACTTCTGGGTGAGCGGGATGCTCCAGAGCGCGATGACGACCTGCACTGGCGTCTTGAGCGCCAGCCAGAACGTACCTCGCATGACGCGGCCCAGGACGGAGGACGGAGGGGGGGAGGGGGATTGGGGCGGGGCGGCCAAGGTCACGGAATCCTTCCTCCGGAGCAGCTCCTTCGCGGTGCGCAGGATCACACCTCGACGGCCCGACATCCTAACTTCTCCGGAGGCCCTTGCGTAGCCGAGTTGCCGCCCTTGGACAGGGCAGGACCCATCCCGGCCGTCCGGGCACGGGGGCCGCGGCGTGACGCGACCCCCCTTGAGACGACAGGGATTCCCGACGGATCAGGTCAGGTGTTGCCGCTGTCGAACGTGGCGGTCAGTCCGTTGAGCTCGCTCGACGCCGTGGAGTCGATCGTGCCGATCTCCGCCTGGAGGTTGCTGCCGCCGGTCGAGATGACGTCCGGGACGTACATCGGGTCGATCTTGCCATGCTCCACGCCCTTGATCGCGGTGTTGAGCGTCGAGTCGTACTGCTTCTGGGTCGTCTGCAACTCGTGGATCAGGAAGAGCTGCTGGCCGATCCCGTACTTCTCGTCCCTGAGGGCGTTGTGCTCGGTGGTCTTGTTCCCCATGGCGTAGGTGGAGAGGAACGTGTGGTACGACTGGGTGATGGTCGCGATGTTGGAATTCAGCGTGGCGATCTCGGCGGAGATCTGACTGTGGACCTCCATCTTGGCCTGATTGAGCGAGTCGACGGCCGCAGTGACGGCCGCGCTGGCCAGGAGGGCCCGACCCTCCAGCGACTCCACGCCGAGGGCGCGACCGCCGGGACGGCGGCGCACGCGGGTGAACTGACGGTTCGCACGGATGTTCGCGTGGCTCATGGTGCTTTCTCCTTGTCCGTTCCGAGAGAACAGAGGAAATGCCCCGTCGTGGGGGCGGGACGCAAGAGCTGGAATCCGATGGTGCCCGCGCCCGGGATTCTACCGAACTCTCCCAGGCGGCCCAAAAGGAATTCTTTGTCAGCGATCCCCAGACGGCGCGGTTCGGCACCTTCAGCCGGTCGCGCGGGGCCTCTCATCGGTTCGACACCGGCGCCTCGCTCGCGAAAAGTAAGCGAACCCCCCGGGGTTCGCGGGTTAAGGCCAAAACGCCGATGCCGCCAGTTCCCATCTCGCTCCGGACCTCGCTTCAGATGTCGCCCACGGCCCGCTGGAGTCGGAATGTGGCGAGGTTCTCGTCGTAGACGGCGTTGTAGAAGCCGTTCAGCGAGGTGATACGTCGCGTTTCGGCGTCCAGAACCTCGGTATACGTCGCAAGTTGCTGGCGGTAGCGGTCGGTGATGACCTTGACGTTCTCCTCGGCCTGGATCACGGCGAACCGGGCGATCGGCACCTTCTGCTTGGCCTGCTGGAGGTCGAGCCAGCGGGTCCGGATCTGCAAGGCCACGTCGGCCGCGAGGTCCGAACGCCGCTTGCCCGTGGCTCGCTCCTGCGCCTGGATCGACTGGGCCTGCCGCCGGCTCTTGCCGGAGTCGGTGAAGGTCCAGTCTACGATGAAGCTGGCCACGCCGTTGCCTTGCGGGATGAAGTTCTCGGCTCCAAGGAAGAGGAAGCCGCCGGTGAGCGAGACCTGGGGCCGGAGGTTGGCCCTGGTGGCGTCGGCCTGGGCGTCAGGGCCCGGGCCTGCTCGGCCAGGCCGGCCAGCTCGGGCCGGAGCTGGAACGCCCGGATGGTCAGGTCGCGGACCTCGGGGCTATTCTGGCCGGCGAACTCGGCTCGGTTGGCCACCACCTGCGCGGCCATCCGTTCCCAGAAGTCGTTCTCGGTCGGCAACTGGGAGATTTCCTCCAGTTCCGCGGGCTGGTCGAGGGGCCGGCAGAGGTAGCGGTTGTACGTGGCCCAGGCCGATTCCAGGCTCGTGCGGGCCTGGATCTCGCTGAGCTGGGCGTTGGCCAGCGAGACCTGCGCGGCCAGATCGTCGCTCCGGATCGCCAGGCCTTGCCCGAGCCGGTTCCGGACGTCCCGGGCGAACGAGGTGAGCTGCTCGACGTTGCTCCGGGCCGTCTCCAGGTTCCGCCTCGCCCGGAGCACGCCGACATACGCCTCGGCGACCGTCAGCTTCAGGTCCAGCGCCGTCCGGAATTCCTCGGTCTTCTGGGCGTTGAGCTGGTGCCTGGCCGAGTCGAACCGTTTTGGTCAGCTTCCCCCCGGTGTAGAGCGGGATGCTCGCCGTGGTCAGCGAGATCGGGAAGAACGTCTGCTTCGTGCCGAGGATGAAAACCGTCGGGAAGGCATTCGCCGCCGCTGAACCGCTCCCGCTCCCGGTTGAACTGTTCTGGGCGACCGACGGCTTGGTCTTGGGGGATTGGGCCAGGAACGTCTCGATGTTGTACGACCGGACGGTGAAGTACCGGGCCGAGTTCGCCGCCTTGACCTCGAAGCCCGCCGCGATCGACGACTGCTGCTGGGCTTGCAACCCCTGGTTGACGCTCAGGGCGATCCCCCAGGCTTGCGGGAGATCCTCTCCTCTCGCCGTGGCGAGGTTCGATGCCAGCGCCAGGGTTGGCACCGACCATCGGACGACCCGGTTCCACCATGTCATCGGCTCGGCCTCATCCTTGACCCCGACCGACGTCCACGCGCTCGGCAGGGCGCCCGGGACGTACCGTTCCCGGCTCGACGTCGGGCCGAATCCCTCCGGCCTTCGTCAATCTAATTCGACGACTCGGGAATCGGGCATCGATGGGAAATCCGCGACAATCCTCGATGCGGCCCGAACCAGGGTCAAAAGCGGCAAATCTGGAACAGTAGAGCGAGGGGAGAGACGGCGGCCCATCACCCCTCGCTGACTTCACGACAACGCCGGAGGCCCCTTCTCGAACGCCTCCAGCCCGCCTAGACTGGGACCTCAAGGTCGGGAGGGTGCGACTCCGGGCCTCGATCCCACCCCTTTCAAGACCAGGTGTGCCTCATGCCGACCCGAGGAGACGAGCCGACCGCCGGCCCGATGGCCCGACGCTGGAGGCTCGACAACCGGACGCCGAAGCTGCCGATCGAGCTTCCGCCCTTGCCCCGGGCGTCGGGCCGTCGGATCGTCCTGGCGATCGTGGCCGCCTTCCTGGTGCTCTGGCTCGGCCTCTCCCTGAGCTTCCGGCAGTGGAAGGCCCGCTACCAGGCCCGGGCCGAGTTCGGCGCTCCCAGGTCGCCCCGGTCATCGACCCGCTCGCCTCGGAAACGCCGCCCGGCGTCGCCCCGGCCGACTGGCGAGGCGCCGTCGCCGACACCCACGCCATGCTCCTGGCGCTGACCTCGGCCGGAGTCCTCGACGAGTCGAGGATGGACGACATCCGTCGGGACCTCGCCGCGCGGGTCGCCCTGACTCGCCCCGAGACCGCGCTCAAGACGCTTTCCGGGATCTGGAACGACCTCGAGCGTCAGGCCGGCCCGATCATCGCGCCGGATCGATCCCCGCCCCCGGCCAATCCGCGCCATGCCGCCCGGCACCCCCGGCCCGCCCGGCCGAAGATTCTCGGGCCTTCCTCGGTCGTCCGTTAGAACGGTTTTCGCCCGCGTGTCCCATGGCGAGGACAAAGGGGACTGGCTCCCGGCCCTGATGGAACTGTCGTTTGAGGACGATTGTCACGCGGGCCGGATGCCTGTCCCCCTTGTCCGAATGCATCCCGAGCGTGAACCGCTCTGATTCGTGGCTCAGACCGCGTGCTCGTGCTCGATCCACGCCCGGGCCTTCTCCCGATGCTCGTCAGTGACGAAGGCCGAGGCCGAGGCGTAGGCGGCGGCCAGGAGGCTGGCGTCGTCGCTCAGGCCGACGAAGGGGAGGATGTCGGGGATCGCGTCCAGCGGCAAGATGAAGTAGGCGAGCGCGGCGGCGACGATCCCCTTGACCCACGCCGGCGTGGCGGGGTCGAGCAGGCAGAAATAGAGGGCCACGGTCTCCCGCGCCATCGGGATCTTCTTGAGGTGGTGCTTGGCCTTGGCCACGAACCCCGCGCGGCGCGAGCCTCGGTCTCCGAGGGGTCGTGACCGACGTATTTCCCGGGGTCGATCCCGGCCTTCGACCACCAGGATGTCCCGCTTGTCTTCGTCGTCATCGGGTCCGCCTCGTTCCGAGCGGGAAAGACATCTCACGAGGCATTCTCTGCTTCCCTCTCCCGCGAGGGGCTGGCCGACCGACACTTTTCGAGAGACCGGCCCGCGCGGCTCGTTCTGCCTCCCTCTCCCCCTGGGCCGGGGTGAGGGGGGTCGCCGGGCGAGCGGGCCTCGAACCGAGCCGTCTTTCCGGCCCACTGGTGATGCGACGCCCCTCACCCCCGGCTCCTCTCCCGGAGGGAGAGGGGAGGAAGATGGTCCGGAAGAAGCGAAGAGCCGGAAAATCGGGCTCAAACCCCCTTGCGGGCGCCCAGCGAGGCAATGGCGTCGCCTGTTCGCTTGAGGAGGTCGTCGATCTGCTCGGGCGACTCGAAGCCGATGATGAAGGCGTTGACCGTGCCCAGGCCGAGGACGAACCGGAGCGAGGCGTCGCGGCGCTCGGGCTCCTTGAAGGCCCCTTCGGCCAGGATCTTCATCCCGATGACCCCTTTGCCCGCGTCGTGCATCTCCTGGAGCTGCGAGGCGACCTCGTCGACGATGACCTTCTTGTTCTTGTCCTCGTCCATGATCTTCCCCTCGGGGTTGATCCGGGCGAGGTCGACCTCGACGAACGACTCCTTGGCCGAGGTCCGGAGCGGGTCCATGCCGTGGCAGCTCGTGCCGTGGGCGCGGATGATCCCCTCGGCCTTGGCCTGGCGGAGGTAATCCATCGAGCCGGTGTGGTCCTTCTGCCAGCCGCTCTTGGTCATGCAGTGCAGCAGGACGATGTCGATCATGTCGACCCCCAACTCCATCCGGTACCGCTCCAGGTGGCTCTTCGCGGAGGCGAAGTCGGTGGCGTGGGTCTTGGTCTGGATCACGTAATTCTCGCGGGGGACGCCCTTGAGCGCCTCGCGAAGGTAAACGTGCGAGCCGTACTGGTCGGCGACGTCGAAGAGCGTGACGCCCCGGTCCAGTGCGTGGCGGACGACCTTGGTGAACCCCTTGACGCCGAGCTTGGTCTGGTTGCTCGCCTGGCCCGAGCCGTGCGAGCCCGTGCCCATGCCGACAAGCGAGACCTGGATGCCGGTCTTGCCCAGCGTGACCTTGTCGGTCGGGCTCTTCGGCAGGGCGTTCCGGGGCGCGGCCAGCGCCGAGGCCGGCACGGCGGCGAGGGCCGCGGTCGCGGCGGTCGCCTGGAGGAAGTCGCGGCGGTTCACGGGCGGCGTCATGACGATCGGCCTCCGGTTGCGAGATTGAGAATGGAGAGAGGTGAGGGGCAACGCTTCCGCCCGATTCTAACCCAGGGGCGGGGTTTGCTACCATAAGGGGGTGCCAAGATCGGAATCGCCCCGAGGAGCCCCCGACGATGGAGAACCCGACGAAGCGTCAACGCTGGAAACGGGCCCTCTTGTTGCTGATCCCGCTGCTCGGGGTCACTTCGTGGTTGGGCTCGAGTTCGGTTGCCTACGTGGCGAACCTCCGGCTCTATCAGATCCCGACGGCCTCGATGGCCCCGGCCCTGGCCCCGGGCGACCGGATCTCCGTCAACCGGCGGAGCGGCACGCCCAAACGAGGCGAGATCTGGGTCTTCTCGATGCCGAACGGGTCACACCTGGTCAAGCGGGTCGTCGGGCTCCCCGGCGAGACCGTCGAGGTCGCGGGGGGCCGCGTCCTGATCGACGGCGCGCCGATCGCGGAGCCCTATGTCACCGCCCCGACAACCTACGCGATGCCGCCGGTCCGGCTCGGCCCCGACGAGTACTTCATGCTGGGCGACCGCCGGAACGGGAGCAACGACAGCCACGTCTGGGGCCCTCTGCCCAGGGATCGACTGATCGGACGGGCGGAATATCGCTACTGGCCGAAAAGCCGGATCGGCGCGATCCAATAGGTAAATTGAGGGAAACCAATTTGTTCACGGGACTGGTCGAGGCCCTGGGCCGCGTCGAAAAGGTCACGGAAGAAGGCTCGGGCCGACGGTTCCGGCTAGCCTGGCCGGGGCTGACCGACACCCTGAGCCTGGGCGAGAGCATCGCCGTCAACGGCTGCTGCCTGACCGTCGTCTCGACGGAGGGGACGACGTTCGACGTTCAGGCCGGGCCGGAAACGCTGCTCCGGACGAACCTCGGCTCGAAACGGGTCGGCGACGTGGTGAACCTGGAGCGGTCGCTCCGCGTGGGCGACCGCCTGGGCGGCCACTTCGTCCAGGGGCACGTCGACACGACCGCCGCGCTCGTCGAGCGCCGGCCCGATGGCGAGTGGGACTTCCTCGCCTTCGTCCTCGACCCCGTCTGGACCCCCCTGATGGTCCCCAAGGGGTCGATCGCCGTCGACGGAGTGAGCCTGACCCTGGTCGACGTCAGGCCCGACCGCTTCTCGATCATGCTCATCCCCCACACCCTGGCCGTGACCACGCTGGGGACCTTGAAGCCGGGCGACCTCGTCAACATCGAGACCGACATGCTGGCGAAACACGTGCAGAAGCTGCTGAACGGCCGGTCTTCGTAGGGCAGCGCTTGCCCTGCCGAGACCGTCCGGCCAATTTGCGGCAGGGCAAGCCCTACCCTACGAAGAATGACCGCTCGCATATCGAGACTCCCATGCCCGCCCCTCGCCAGACGCAATCGTATCTCCGGAGCCTCTTCGCCCAGCGCGGGATCGCGCCCCGGCATCGGTTCGGGCAGAACTTCCTGATCGACCTGAACATCCATGATCTGATCGTCAAGACGGCGCAAGTCGGGCCGGGGGATGTGATTCTGGAGATCGGCCCGGGGGCGGGGGCCCTGACCAGCCTGATGGCCTCGACGGGCGCGACGGTGGTCGCCGTCGATATCGACCGGTCGATGGCCGAACTGACGACCGAGGCGACGGCTGGCCTGCCCAACGTCCGGGTCCTCAACGTCGAACGCCCTCGCGGGCAAGAACAAGCTCAACCCCGAGGTCCTCGACAACGTCCGCTCGGGCCTGGCCGTCGACGCGGATCGCCGGCTCAAGCTGGTCGCGAATCTCCCTTATAACGTGGCCACGCCGATCATCGGCAACCTGCTGGTCCATCCCGAGTTGCGCCCCGAGCGGATCGTCGCCACGATCCAGCTCGAACTGGCGCAAGGGATGATGGCTGAGCCCGATTCCGACGACTATGGTGCCCTCTCTGTCCTGATCCAGGCCCTAACCGACTTCACGCTGGTCCGGATCCTGCCGCCGAGCGTCTTCTGGCCCCGGCCCAAGGTCGATTCGGCCGTGATCGCCCTGGTCCCAGACAAAGCCAAACGCGAGGCGATCGGTGACCTTCCCTGGTTCCACTCGGTCGTCCGTCGGATCTTCCTCCACCGCCGGAAGAACCTCCGGCGCGTCCTTTATAGCCTCTGGCGCGACCGCTGGACCGACAAGGGGGAGGTCGACACGCTGCTCGACGGCCTTGGCCTGACCGGCCAGGTCCGCGCCGAGGCGATGAACGTCGAGGAGCACATCGCCCTGGCCGTCGCCCTCCGGGGACGGCTCGGGCCGTGGGCCGGGGACGTGGAAAACGAAGCCAGCGGAGAAAACGAAGCCAACGATGAGCCCGAAGCGGACTAAAGATCCAACAGCCGGCGCGGAAATCGCGTACTGTCTGTTTGGTCCGCGTATCAATTCGCGACCCCCGGCGGGTTTGCGGTGCTGGGGGCGTCCGTGGGGACGCCTCCGTTTCGAGAAAGCCCACGGTGCGGGGAACAATCCCGTCGCCGGCCGCGCCCGCTGCTCGGAAGCGATCGATCGATTTCAAAGGAAAACACCATGAAGTTCCGCCTGGGCTCCTGGGCCGTCGCCAGCTCGTTCCTGTCGGTGGCCCTGATCGGCTGCGAGCCGCCGGTCGACGAGAAGAAGCCGGCCACCCCCACCCCCGCCCCGGCCCCCGAATCGACCAAGCCGACCGACGTGACCCCGTCGCCGACTCCGGCCGAGACCCCCAAGCCAGCCGAGACCCCCGCTCCGACCCCGGCTGAGACCCCCAAGCCGGCCGAGCCGACCGTCGAGGCCCCCAAGGAGGCCGAGAAGCCGGCCGAAGCCGCCCCGGCCCCCAAGGAAGAGAGCAAGAAGGAAGAAGCGCCCAAGTAAACCGGGTCCTTCCGGAAAACCAGTCGGCCGGCCTCCTCTTTTCCAGAGGAGGCCGGCCGCGTCTCCTTCATCAATTGCTGCGATCAAAGGCTCGCCTCGCCGGCCGACTCGTCGCCCGCCAGGAGCCGTTCCAGGTTCCGCCCGATCCGCCGCCTCCGCCAGATCCCGTACACGAGGCAGATCGCGGCCGGGATCATTAGCCACTCCTCGCCCGAGACCATTTCCACCCCGAGCAAGAACCAGAACACCAGGAACGCGAGCCGAAAGGTCTGCCGGTACAGGATGTAAAGCCGGCCGTGGTAGATGGCCATCCCGACGCTCAGCGCCAGCAGCGCCAGGTTAAAGACCGCGTTGAACATTTGATCCTCCGCCGAACCTTCGATACCTGATCCGGGCGGGCGAGTTTCATGATAATGAGGCGGACTGACAGGTTGGTTTGGAGCAACGTCGAAGGAAAAAGTCAACAGTAAGGACGTTGCCCGAAGGTCCGCTGAGCGTTAAGATGATGGATGGAATCAATGAAGGGTCCCATCTCCGCGGAATTCGTGACGGCGGGCGAGGCGGTCGGACCGACCCGCGCCGGGGGCGTTGTCCGTCGAGATCGCCTGGGGGAGAGCCGCGCCGTGTGGTCTAAAGTTCTCCGTCGGATCGACGAACGGTTCCCCTGGCTGAGGTCCCGGCTGGGCGAAAGCGTCCCGCGCGACCTGCCGGCCTTCGGCGTCAGCGTGGCGTTCCACGTCGCGCTCCTGGCGGTCCTCGGGGCGATGGGGATCGCGGCCCACGCCGAGCTGAAGCGCGAGATCACCAGCCAGATGGTCGACAGCACGATCCCGTCGTTCGATAAGGTCGAGATCCAGGACATCGACCAGCCCGACATGCCCGCGGTGGTCAACTCGATCGGCTCCAGCGCCCCGAACTTCAGCGTGCTGGCCAAGGAAGGGGCGTCGGCCCCGCCGGTCGCGACCAAGGCGGACGGGTCGAACCCGACGATGATGCTCAACGCCGGCAACATCGCCCGCCCCGGCGAGATCGCCATGCCCTCGGCGATGACGATCAACCAGAACGTCTCAATCAAGGGGACCGGCGCCGAGCACGTGGGAGGGGTCGAGGGGGCGGTCGACCGCGTCGCCATGGAGCTGCTCAACCGGCTCGAACGGGGCAAGACCCTGGTCGTCTGGGCGTTCGACGCCTCGGGAAGCCTGCAAGTCGAGCGCGAGAAGCTCGCCAAGCACATCGACCAGGTCTACACCCACATCGCCCAGCTCGACAAGGATCAAATTGCCACCGGCGACGCCCTGATGACGATGGTTGTCGCCTTCGGCCAGAACCGCAAGGCGATGCTCCCCGAGCCGACCAACGACCAGTCCGCCATCATCAGCGCCATCCGCGAGGTTCCGCTCGACACCACGGGGATCGAGAGCACCTTTCAGACCGTCACCAACATCGTCAAGACCTGGGGCAAGTTCAAGGACGCCAAGGGGCAACACTACCAGACGGTCGTGATCGTCGTCACCGACGAGGTCGGCGACGACGAGCCTCAGTTGGAGACCGCCATCTCCGCCGCCTCGGCCGCGAAGGTCCCCATCTATGTCCTCGGCTCCCCCGCCCTCTTCGGCAAGATCGAGGGGCGGATGAACTACACCGACCCCAAGACCAAGAAGGTCCACTACAACCTGCCGGTTCGCCAGGGGCCCGAGAGCGTCGCCCTGGAGACGATCCACCTGCCGTTCTGGTACGGCGGCGACCAGTACGAGAACCTCGACGCCGGCTTCGGCCCCTACGCCCTCAGCCGGATGGCCGGCGCCTCCGGCGGGATCTACTTCATCACCCGGATGGGCCCCAGCCGCCTCAGCTTCGACCCCAACGCGATGCGCGAGTACCGCCCCGACTGGGTGAGCCCCGAACAGTACGCCAGGGCCCTCCAGAAGGACCCGATCCGAGGCGCCGTCATCCAGGCCGCCCTGATCACCCAGCAACAGCTCCCCGGCCAGCCCGGCCTGACCTTCCCGCCGGCCGACGTCCCCGAGTTCAAGGAGGCGATGGCCAAGAATCAGGAGACCGTCGCCCGCGTCGAGTACACGGTCAACGAGGCCCTCTCGCCGATCACCTCCGTCTCCAAGCTCCGCGACCGCGAGTCCTCCCGACGCTGGCAGGCGCACTATGATCTGATCAGGGGCCGGCTCCTGGCCATGAAGATCCGCTGCGCCGAGTACCAGACCGCCTGCGCCAAGATGAAGAAAGACCCCCTCAAGTTCAAGGACGCCAAGTCCAACTCCTGGAGGCTCGTGCCGACCGAGGAGATCCTCTCCGGACCCAAGGTCGAGAACGTCGCCAAGGAGACCCGGGCCCTCCTCCAGCGCGTCGTCGAGGACCACCCCAACACCCCCTGGGCCCTGCTGGCCCAGCGCGAGCTGAAAGACCCCTTCGGCTTCAAGTGGGTCGAGACCTACGTCCCGCCCCCACCCAAGCGCAACGAGGCCGAGGCCGCCGAGGCCAAGAAGAAGAAGGCCGAACCCAAGAAGAACATGCCCAAGGAGCCCGAGATCAAGCTCTGACCGACCGTCGGGATCATCTTTCCTTTCTCCTCTCTCCCTCCGGGAGAGGGGCCGGGGGTGCGGGACATCGCATCACCGGGCCGGCCCGATGGCCTGGTCCGAGGCCCACTCGCCTGGCGATCACCCCAACCCTCTCCCTGAGGGAGGCAGAAAATGCCTCGCGGGTCGACCCATCAGAGGAATCCGGGAACAACCCCAACCCGACCCGCCCCTAGGAAATGAGCCGGGTTGGTGCTAACCTGAGAGTCAGAGATCCTAAATCAGTTCAGTTCAGGCCGACTGCCCTTCGAGCCTTCCGCGTCGCCGAGGACACGACACGACAGCTTGCCGATGATCGGCCGGTTTTCCCCGGCCCCGGGCATTGGGGACGAAGCGTCATGGATCTGCACGTATCGGTTCCGCCGTCGAGCGACGGGAGTTACGACCTGGCCGATCTCCCGCGCCCGATCCCCGTCGTCCCGGTCAACCCCGAGGCGAAGTCGACCGAGGAGGTCGCCAACGACCCGGCCGTCAAGGCCGCTCGGGCCGCCGCCGAGCAGGCCGCCGCGAACGAGCCGACAACCCCGGACCTGGCCGTCGGGGCGATGACCCCCGTTCTCGCCTCCGATTCCTCCCCCACGCCCGGCGAGGCCGGGCCGCCGGTCGAGGCTGGGCCCAAGCTCCGGCGCAAGCGTCGGGTCGTCCGGAGGCGGTCGGACCTGCCGGCCTGGGTCGTCTCGGCCCTGATCCACGTCGGCATCCTCGGCGGCCTGGCCGCGGTGGCGACGACCTCGGGTGAGGTCGTCAAGCGGATCGCCAACCTCGACTCCAGCCTGGTGACCAACCCCGGCTCGGCCGAGGAGCTGACCAAGATCTACGCCGATCCGGCCGACACCCCAAGGACCGACCTCACCGGCGACACCGACTCGACCACGGCGGGCTCGGGTGTCGGCTTCGCCTCGAACATCGGCCCGACCCCCTCGGCCACGCCCGCGGTCTCCCGAACCGGCCGGGCGGTCAGCCAGAAGACCAGCCTGCCGATGATGTCAACCATCTCCGTCCCCTCCGGCCTCAAGTCGATGCCCAGTACGCCCACCCGCGACCTCAGCGGCGGCGGGATGATTGGCGGCGACGTGACCTTCGCCGCCGGAGAAGTGGGCGAGGCGCTCGACCAGATCGCCCGCGAGATCCTCCGCCACCTCACCCAGCACAAGCTGACGGTCGTCTGGCTCTTCGACGAGTCCGAGAGCATGAAGGACGACCAGAAGGAGATCCGCAAGAAGTTCGACCGGGTCGTCAACGAGCTTCAAATCAACCAGCCCGACGACGTCCCCGCGGCCAAGGGGAAGAAGAAGTCGAGCGGGCCGCCCTTGACCCACGCCATCGTCGGCTTCGGCGACGACGTCCACTTCGAGCAGGAGAAGCCGACCACCGACATCGAGGTGATCGGCCGGGCCATCGACCGGCTCCGGATCGACTCGACGGGCAAGGAAAACACGATGTCGGCCGTGGCCAAGGTGATCGGCCACTACAACAACCTGATCAGCGACGACCGGAAGCTCCTCATCGTCCTGGTGACCGACGAATCCGGCGACGACGGTGACTACGTCGAGGAGGCCCGCCAGGCCGCCGTCAGTCGCGACGTGCCGGTCTACGTCATCGGCCGCCAGGCCCTCTTCGGCACCGGGCACCTGACCATCCAGTACACCGACCCGGTCACCAAGGACGTCTTCTGGGTCGGCATCCGCCGGGGGCCCGAGACCGCCGACCTCGAGGCACTCCAGTACGACGGCCTCCATCGTCGCTGGGACGAGCTGCCCTCCGGGTTCGCCCCCTACGAGCTGGCCCGCCTCGCCAAGGACTCCGCAGGCATCTACTTCCTCCTGCCCAGCGAGGAAGAGCTGCGGATCCACCGTCGCGAGAAGGCGTACTCGATCCAGACGCTCAAGGAGTACGTTCCCGACTACGAGAGCCGCGCCTCATACCTCGAACGCCGGGCGAAGTCGGAGTTCCGCCGGACCCTCTTCGACATCATCCAGGAGACCAGGACGTACCCCTTCCGCCACCACTTCCCGGTTTTCCCCGACCAGCTCCTGCCGGCGATCGAGCAGGAGTTGCCGATCGTCACCGTGCGGCTCAACGCCCTGATCAAGATCGAGGAGCGGCTCCGCCAGCTCGAGAAGCTCCGCAACCGCGAGCCCGAGAAGCGCTGGCAGGCGGCGTATGACCTGATGCTCGCGCAGATCGTCGCTTATCAGATCAAGGCGTATGAGTACCGCGCGAACCTCCTGGAGATGGCCGCCAAGCCGCCCAAGCCGAACACGATGCCGAACCCCGAGCTGTTCGTCGAATGGTCGCTCGACCACTCGCACGAGCGCAAGGCCCCCGCGGAGAAGACCGAGAAGGTCTACCAGGAGGCGATGCGCCTCTTCAAGATCGTCGTCGAACGCCACCCCAACACCCCCTGGGCCGACCTCGCGCAAGACGAGATCAACCGGGGCTTTAGCGTCAAGCGCAACGAGTGGCACCACAAGCACAGCACCCGCTACGAGGAACGAGCCAAGCTCGTGCCGAAGTTCTGAGAGGCGAACCGGAACGGGGACTGGCTCCGAGTCTTCGAGGTGCCTGTCTCCATTCCGGGCCCGTTCCGCTCCTCGGGCCGCGTCAATGGCGGCCCGGAGGTCCCAGGGCCTCTTTCGCCGCCAGCCCGGAGTAAACGGGCCGGCCGTCCCTGGCGACGCCGGGGCGTTGCTTGACGGCGGCCTTGCCCATCGCGTAGGCCCGTCGCCATTCCTCGATCGAGATCGACGTCTTGGCCTGCTCGATCCGCGCGGAGTCATCGGAGACGAATTCCGCGATGATCGGGTTGAAGCCGCTCCATCGGCCGGTGGAGTCCGGGCCGAGGACCACGTCCTCGTCGGGCTCTCGGAGCCGGGTGTAGGTGTTGACGGTCAGGAGGTGCGAGCCGTCCCGGAGGCCGTATTCCTCGACGAACTCGTCCGGGAAGGCCAGGATCGCCACGCCGTCCAGCTCGTCGGTGTAGGCGGCCACCAGCAGGGGCTCGACCGAGACGACCACGGCGGCCCGGCTGTCGCCGTTCCGGAGGTGCTCGTCGAGGTATTTCCGCTGCTCCCAGGCCAGGCCGAAGCTCTCCCGGAGCTTCCGGACCAGCCCGCTGAAGCCGTAGAGGTCGGGCCGGAGCACGCGGAGCTTATCGTTGGAGATCGTCAGGCCGCCCGGGTGGGTCGCCTCGGCCCGCCGGATCGGCGAGATCAGCCTGCCCCAGGTGTCGAACTCGCATTGACAGCTCGGGCAGGTCCAGCCGCCCCAGAGGGCCTGGCGGAGGTTGGCCGGTCGACGGATCACGGGCCGAGGGGAACCGCACTCGGGACATTCCACGTTGGACATCGCCAGATCGCCGGTCATCGGGACGTGAGAGGAAACGGCCGACGTCACGATGCCCCGATTATTCCCGACCGCCCGGCGCCGGGCAATGGCCGACGGGATCGGCCCGATCCTGGCCCTCGGGTCGGTCGAGGTGGGAAATCGTCGTTAGCCCATCAGGCCCCGGATCGGCGTGCCGGTGCTCAGCGGGTAGGGGCGGTCGAAGGGGTCGCGGATCTCGGTCTCGGGCGGCGAAGCCGAGGGCCTGGTAGATGGTGGCGGCGACGTCGGCCGGGGTGACGGGGTCCCTCGCGGGATAGGCCGCGTGGGCGTCGCTGGCCCCGAAGATCGCCCCGGCCGGCATGCCCCCTCCGGCGAAGAGGACCGTGTAGCAGTGCGGCCAGTGGTCGCGCCCCCCCTTGTCGGCCCCGGCGCTGCTGGTGATCTGGCCGACCTTCGGGGTCCGGCCGAACTCCCCCATCGCGGCGATCAACGTCGAGTCGAGCAAGCCTCGGTCGTGGAGGTCGGCCAGCAGGGCCGAGAAACCCCGGTCGAACATCGGCAGGAGCGACCGTTTCAGCAGCGGGAAGTGGTCGCGGTGGGTGTCCCAGCTCTGGTCGTACCTCGCCCCGGTGCAGACGGTGACGACCCGGACGCCGGCCTCGATCAGTCGACGGGCCAGCAAGAGGCACTGGCCCAGGTGCGGCAGGCCGCCGAACTGGCGGGCCTCCTTGGTCCGGGGGTTGTCCAGGTCGAGCCCGTACCGCTCGCGGACGTGCGCCGGCTCCTCGGAGAGGTCGAACGCCCGGCGGGCCTCGGGGCTGGCGATCAGGGAGAACGCCTTGCGGTAGTGGGCGTCGAGCCGCTCGACCGCCTGGCCGTCGCCGAGCGTGACCGAGACCGCGTCGAGCAACGACCGGCGCCGCTCGACCCGGTCCATCGACAGCTCGCGGGGCAATTCGAGCCCGGGGACCCGGTAGCCCGGCCGGCTCGGGTCGCCCGCGACGAACGGCTCGAACGGCCCGCCCAGGAAACCGGCGTCCTGGCCGGGCAGGAACGACCCGTTGTTGCTCATCCAGTCGGGCAGGTGGACGAAGTCGGGCAGCGGCCGGCCCGACGGGCGGAGCCGGGCCAGGACCGAGCCGAAAGGCGGGAAGTTGTCGGGCGCCGGCGTGGTGATCAGGCGGCCGTTGACCGAGGGATCGCGCCCGGTCAGCGCGTAGTAGGCGCCGGCGTTGTGGTCGCCGATGGTGTGGTGGACCGAGCGGACGAGCGGTGAGGTGGTGGGCCTGCTTCGCGAGCATCGGCAGGTGCTCGCAGAACTGGAGGCCCGGGACGGTCGTGGCGATCGGCCGGAACTCGCCGCGGACGCCCTCGGGGGCGTCGGGCTTCATGTCCCAGAGGTCCTGGTGCGCCGGGCCGCCTTCGAGGGCGAAGACGATCAGCGACTTCGCCCGCCCTCGGCCCGTCTCGGCGCGGAGCAGGTCCGGCAGCGAGAGCCCCAGCAGCCCCGCCCCGCCGACCCGGAGGAGGTCCCGCCGGCTCAGGCCGTGGCCAAGGCGTCGATTCCCGGCCGTGATCCGGAGCATGGCGGGAAACCTCGCGAAAAAAGGGACGAGATCAGGCGGTCGCGGGGACTTCGGGCAGCTGCGCGTGCCCAGGCCAGGAGCCAGTCTTTCCATTCCAGCTCGCCCATCCGCCCCGACGCTTCGAGCGCCTGGAGCACCAGCGATGGTGTCAGCCTGGGCAGGTGGACGCTCCGGTCGATCGTCTCATAAGTATCGCCCACCAGCCGGCCGAACCAGAGGGTCTTCTTCCCCGCCTTGTACCGCCAGACCTCGGGCACGCCGAGTCGGGCGTAGAGCTTGAGCGCCTTCGACGAGTCGGCCTTGTGGTCGACCTCGATGGCCAGGTCGGGGGGCGGGTCGACGTCGAGGTCGATGTCGTTCTTCTCGCGGATCCGGGACTCATGGTCGCTGAGGTAGAAGCCCAGGTCGGGTTCCTTGGCGCTGCCCTTCTTCGGCCCAGGTCCCTTGCGGCGGAGCGTGGTGGTCGCGGTGCCCAGGTGCGGGATCCGGTGGACCCAGGTGACCATGTCGATCACCAGCCCGAGCTTCCAGCCCGAGTTATCGTGAGTGTACAAGGGCGACATCAGGATCAGGGTCCCGTCGAGGTAGGACATCCGGACATGATAGTTCTCCGGGTTGTCGCGGAGCCGGAGATAGGTCTTCCAGGAGATCCCCCGGAGGACGGTCCCAGGCGCCTCCTCGGCGAGCGTCGGCGGTCGGGTGTCGGTGGCCATCGGAGGTTCCTATCGAGCCGGATCGGCGGGCAACGACGGCGCCCAGGCGAGGAGCCAGGTTCTCCATTCCGACTCGCCCAGGCGTTCGGCCTCTTCGAAAGCCTGGAGCACCAGCGCCGGTGTCAGCCTGGGGAGGTTGACGCTCCGGTCGACCGTCTCATAAGTATCGCCCACGAGCCGGCCGAACCACAGGGCCTTCTTCCCCGGCTTGTACCGCCAGACCTCCGGCACGCCGAGCCTGGCGTAGAGCTTCAGGCGCCTTCGAGGAGTCGGCCTTGTGGTCGACCTCGATGGCCAGGTCGGGAGGCGGGTCGACGTCGAGGTCGATGGTGTCCTTGTTGCGCATCCGAGGCTCATTCTCGCGGAAGTAGAAGCCGTAGTCGGGCTCCTTGGCGTTCCCCTTCCGATGGCCGTGCCCTGCGTGGCGGAGGGTCGAGGTGGCCGTGCCCTGGCAGGGAATCTGGAGAGCCGTGGCGACCATGTCGATGACCTGCGCCGAGTCTCCGGCCGGACTTGTCATGGATGAACTGGGGCGACATCAGGATCAGGGTCCCGTCAAGGTAGGACATCCGGACATGATAGTTCTCCGGGTTGTCGCGGAGCCGGAGGTAGTCCTTCCAGGAGATCCCCCGGAGGACGGTCCCCTGCGGCTCCTCGGCCAGCGCCGGCGGTCGGGTCTCGGTGGCCATCGGAGGCTCCTATCTCGCGGGGACTTCGGGAAGGCCGCGAGCCCAGGCCCGGAGCCATTCGAGCCAGGCGTTCTCGTCCATCTCCCCCTCGTCGAAGACGTCGAGCGCCTCCAGGACCAGGGCGGGGGTCAACATGGGCAGGCAGACGCTCCGGTCAACCTCTTCAAAGGCGCCATCCGTGAGCCGGCCGAACCACAAGGCGTGGCCCCGGGCGTCGTACCGCCAGACCTCGGGCACCCCCAGCCTCGCGTAGATCGGCAGGGCGGCTTCGGCGCCCTGGGTGTTCTCGACCTCGAGGGCCAGGTCGGGAGGGGGATCGACGGCGAGGTCCAGCTTCTGCCTTTTCCGCATCCGTCGCTCATTTTCGCCGATGCAATAGGCGTTGTCGGGCTCCTTGCCGCTCCCCTCGGTCGGGGCGACCCCCTGGCGCCGGAGGGTCGTCGACCTGATCCCCATGATCGTCAGTCCGAGTCCTTTCGTGACCCCCCGGATCAGCAATCCGAGGAGTTCGCTCCTCCGGTCATGGCGGATCGCGGGCGACATGAAGGTCAGCTCCCCGTCGAGGTAATTCATCCGGATGCGATCATTGGCCGGCTCGTCGCGGAGCTTGCAATAGGTCTCCCAGTCGACGTTGCGCAGGGTGATGGTCTCGCGCGGGTGGCTCGTGGCGGAGACGACGGGCTCGGCGGTCGAGGCGGTGGCCATTCGGAGGCTCCTGACTTCGGTTCGGTCGCCGGTCCCATCGTACCCCTGGACCGGGATGATTTCAAGGGACATTGATGCGACTGGCCCGCCCGTCCGTCGCGATCGCGCCAGCCCGAAGTCGGCGCCCGGTCGCGCGTTGGAACCGGCCCAAATCCCCAGCGAGCGCGGGTTTTGGCGTTTGACAGGGGGGGGATCGGGGCGCATATCTCTCTGGCTGGCGAGTCATCGCACCCCCTGGATCTCGCCCCATCCGACCGGCCGCATCCTCTCCCATGACGAGACGACTGAAGGCGGCTCCGCGCCGAGCCGAAGAGGGGTCCGGGTTCTGATGGTCACGCATTCCGGGATGGAAACAACGCTGAGGGCCGCCGTGGCCGAGCAACTGGGCGAGTCGCGGTTCGGCCTCTGGTTCGGCGAAGGGGTCCGGCTCGGCGTCCTCGACGACTCGCTCGAAGTCGGCGTCCCCAACGCCTTCTTTCGCGACTGGATCCAGGGCCATTTCGCGGGCAACCTCGTCGACGCCGCCCGGCAAGTGACCGGCCGCTCGCTCCGCCTGGCGTTCCGGGTCGACGGCGAGGCCCCGCCCGAGCTCGGCCACGTCATCGAGCCCCCGCCGCCCGACGCCAACGACCGGCCGACCGCCAACGCCCATCCCCCTCCCTTCGCCCCCGATCGATCGCCCGAGAGCCGCAGGTCCCGGCTCCCGCTCCTTCGGCTCCTTCCGCGGCCGGCTCGACGGCTGGAGGACTTCGTGACCGGCCCGGCAACCGCCTGGCCCACGCGGCGGCCTGGAGCTGGTCCAGTCGGCCGGCGGATCGTTCAATCCGCTGGTGATCCAGGGCGGCGTGGGGCTGGGCAAGACGCACCTGCTCGAAGGGATCGGCGCGGCGCTCCGGGCCAGGCACCCCGGGATGAAGGTCGTCCACCTGACCGCCGAGGCGTTCACCAACGGCTTCCTCGACGCCATGAGGCACGGGCACGCTCACCGCCTTCCGCTCCCGCTACCGAGGCGCCGGCGCCCTGCTCGTCGACGACGTCCACTTCCTGGCCGCCAAGAAGGCGACGCAGGACGAGTTCCTCCACACCTTCAACGCCCTGGTCGCCGACGGCGCCCCGATCGTCCTGACCTCGGACCAGCACCCTCGCCAGATCGCCAAGCTGACCGACGAGCTGGCCACCCGGTTCCTCGGCGGGATGGTCGTGAAGGTCGACGCCCCCGACCCCGCGACCCGCCGGGCGATCCTCAAGGCCAAGGCCGCGGCTCGCGGGGTGATCGTCCCCGAGGCCGTGCTCGCCTACGTCGCCGACCACCTCCGCGCCAGCGTCCGCGAGCTGGAAGGGGCCCTGCACAGCCTGATCGCCCACGCCGACGATGACCGGCAAGAAGCTCGACCTCGCCCTGGCCAAGACCGCCCTCCGCGACACGATCCGCCACACCGCGCGGGCCGTCGCGCTCAAGGACGTCGAGAAGGCCGTCTGCCAGCTCTTCCAGATCGAGCCCGAGGCCCTCAAGGCCGACAACCGGGCCAGGGCCGTCGCCTACCCCCGGATGCTCGCCATGTACCTGGCCCGCAAGCACACCGGGGCCGCCTACAGCGAGATCGGCCGGTTCTTCGGCGGCCGGAACCACTCGACCGTCATCTCGGCCGAGAAGAAGGTCGTCGGCTGGCTCAAGGACGAGGCCCGCAACGGCCTGCTCGCCGGCTTCGAGACGATGGGCGACATCCTCAACGCCCTGGAGCGGACGCTTGGGGCGTAGGGATCTCAAGTTTCAGATCTCAGATCCGAAATTATTTGAATTCTATATATGAAAGTATGTCGTTAATATTTCGGGGGTCGCGGCGTTGTCTTTCTCCCCTCTCCCTCCGGGAGAGGGGCCGGGGGCGTCGCATCACCATCGGGTCAGAAAGGGGTCTGATTCGGCGCCCACTCGCCCGGCGACCACCCTCACCCCGGCCTTCTCCCGGAGAGAGAGGGAGGCAGAAAGAGCCCCGCGAGGCAGCCTGCCGAAAAAGTGTCGGTCGGACGGCGGGGACCTGATCCGATCCACCTACGGGACGGCGACCCCTTCGACTGCGGCGGCCGAGGTCGCCGCGACGGGCTCCGACGCGGGCGGCCGGGGCGACTTGAGCCGGAGGCAAGGACGCTCGACGAGATGCCAGCTCAGCGCGGCCAGGACCGCCGTCACCGCCGTGGCTCCGAAGAACAGGCCGATCGGGCTGAGGTGCGGCCCGAACCAGTGGACCAATAACACCTGGACCGGGAAAGCGTAGAGGTACAGACCGTAGGTCAGGTCGCCCCGCCGGGCGATGTCGCGCACCGGGCCGGCCGGGAAGAACGCGAGGTAGAACAGCAGGTAGCCGCCCAGCCAGGGGATCAGCAGCGAGAAGGCATGGGTCGACGGCAGCGCCGCAGCGACCGCCATCCCGGCCGCCGCGGCGATCGCCCACCTCGTCGAGAGCACGACCCGGTCGCTGTACAGGTAGAAGCTCGAACCGGCCAGGAAGCAGGCCGCCAGCCTCGGCCAGAACCCCGGATAGCACCAGAGCCAGCTCAGCCGGCTGCCCGGCATCTGGTAGTTGAAGAACAACTGGCGGGCGTAGATCGCCGAGCAAGCCAGCGCCGCCAGCGCGACCGTGGGCCGCCAGCGGAACATGCCGATCAGCCCCATCCCCGCGATCGCCAGGTAACAGAAGAACTCGTAGCGGATCGACCAGAGCGAGCCGTTGGTGGTCAGCCCCGGCGTCAACGCCCCGTCCAGATTGAACGCGTGGATGAAGAACTGGGAGACGTCGAACTGCTTCCAGTAAGCCCCCAGGTCGGGCGTCAGGAGCGGGCCGACGGCCAGGCTGCAGAACGCGACGGCCACCAGGAACCCCGGGTAGATCCGCAAGGCCCGCCGACGGAGGTAGTCCAGCAGCCCCCGGCTCCTCTGCCAGCTCAGGGCGATCAAAAAGCCGCTGATCAGGAAGAAGCCGTTGACGGCGATCTCCCCGGCGGTCCGCTGTCCCCCGGTCGCCCGGAAGACCGGCTCCTGGTCGTTCGAGCCCAGGAGGAGCGGGTACGAGTGCGAGAAGATCACCATCAGGGCCAGCGTCACCCGCAAGGCGTCGAAATTGTTCGCCCGGCCTTTCCCCGCCTCGAGCAGGCTCCGACTCGGGCTCATCTTCGATCCTCTCTGGTGGGGTCGCGGTCGTGGGGTCGGGATGCTTTGAGGCCAATGGCGGCCATCCTCGGCGGGAGTCCGTATCAGGAGACCGGAATGAGCCTGAAAAAGCAACTTGGACCGGCCCCGGCCGGGCGATCCGAGGCGAAAAATCAACAACGAGTCGTTGACCGGACCTCACCCCATCCCGCACCCTCCGGTGCCGCACCAGGGGGCGCCGCAACCGCCGCCTTGCGGGGCAATCGGCAGGGCGCCGGGCTGTCCCGAGGCCCCTCGGGCGGCGGCCGGGACGCTGAACTGCTTGACCAGCGTCGTCCCCCGGCACTTCGGGCAATGGGGGACGTCGCTCGAACTCCGGACCAGCGTCTCGAAGCTGTGGTCGCAGGGCTCGCATCGGTATTCGTACATCGGCATGGCACAAGATCCTCGCTTTGTCGGGTCTTCTCTGCCTCCCTCTCCCCCTGGGAGAGGGCCGGGGTGAGGGTCGTGGCCGGGCGAGTGGCGCTCGAAGGAGACGATTCCGGGAGCCGCTGGCCATGCGACGCCCCTCACCCCCATCCCCTCTCCCAGAGGGAGAGGGGAGGAAGGCTGGCCCGCGAGCCCATCGACTCAAGGGACGGAAGAGTGTCGGTCGGCCAGCCCCGTGGAGATGAGGGGTTCAACCGGTCGACTTCAACCGGGACTCGTCGATATTCTGGATCGAGCCCGCTCCGCCTGTCAACGTCGAGAAAGGCCCGCGCCATGAAGGTCCGCCCGCTGTCTCGCGAGGAGGTCCGGGGCATCGACGCCCGGGCGCTCGAAGCGTTCAAGATACCGACCGTTGTCCTGATGGAGAACGCTGGCCGAGGCGCGTCAGCCTGGCCTGCGCGACAGGATGGAGAAAGGCCGGGTCGTGATCGCCTGCGGGCCGGGCAACAACGGCGGCGACGGCGGCGTGGTCGCCCGGCACCTCGACGCCTGGGGCTTCGACGTCCTCGTCGCCTGGTTCGTTGACCCGGCCAGGCTCAAAGGGGACGCCGCGATCCAGCGCGACATCCTCGAACATTCCCAACTCAAAGCCAATCTCGTCGAGCCCGACGCCGACCCCGCGCGGATCGACGCCCTCTGGCAAGGCGCCGACTGGCTGGTTGACGCCTTGCTCGGGACCGGCGTGACCCGGCCCGTCGAGGGGCTGTTAGCCCGCGCGATCGCCTCGCTCAACCGCTCCAGACTCCCCATCCTCGCGCTCGATCTCCCCTCCGGCCTCGACGCCGACACCGGCCAACCCCTCGGCGACGCGGTTCGCGCCACCGCCACGGCGACGTTTGTCGCGCCCAAGCTCGGCTTTTTCCAAGACAAAGCCAATTCATACCCCGGCGAGGTCACCGTCATCGACATCGGCGTCCCCCGTGCCCTGCTCGCGCCGTTCTTGTTGCCAGAGTGAGCCGGACGTCCCGGATTCGCAAAGTGGGTTTTCCAACACAAAGCCAATTTCGACCGATCTCTCACCACAAACGCCATTTCCGAAAGATGACTTTGCATAGCAAAGCAAAAATCACTCTGCCAGCTCGATTGTCCTTCCGGGATAAGATCGTGAATCCGGGTGATCGTTAGCACACAATCGCCCGAGTCGGGACGATTTCCCCGTAGGGTAGGGCTTGCCCTGCCGAGATCCGGGCTGACGGCAGGGCAAGCCCTACCCTACGGGGACGGCGGATCGAAATCGGGTTCGTTTGGGAAAAAAGCTGACGGCAGGGCAAGCCCTACCCTACGGGGACGGCGGATCGAAATCGGGTTCGTTTGGGAAAAAAGATGTCAGCGGACCCGCCCGGTCGGGCAGTATCTCTCGGATCGGACGACGACCGATGTCGAAAGGGCGGCGCGATGGCGAGCGGGCATCAGGGGGACGCGGTCCGGCTGATCAACCGCCTCTTCCGGGACGGGACGGTCGCGGCCCTGACCGACGGGCAACTGCTCGAACGGTTCGCGACCCGTCGCGGCGAGGCGGCCGAGGCCGCCTTCGAGGCGCTCGTGAGCCGGCACGGGCCGATGGTCCTGCGGGTCGTCCGGGGGATGCTCCGCGACCCTCACGACGCCGACGACGCCTTTCAGGCCACGTTCCTGGTGCTCGTCCGCAAGGCCGGGGCGATCGGCGAGCGGGACCTGCTCGGCCCCTGGCTCTACGGGGTCGCGCACCGGGTGGCGCTCGAGGCGCGGGCCGTCGCCGCCCGGCGGAGCCGCCGCGAAGGCGGGATCGCCGACGATCCCCCGGCCGACGTTGACCAGGGGCCATGGCTCGACCTCCGCCCGGTCCTCCACGAGGAGCTGAACCGGCTCCCCGACAAATATCGCAAGCCGATGGTGCTCTGCCACTTGCAGGGCCTGACCCACGCCGAGGCCGCGCAGGAATTGGCCTGGCCCGTCGGCACGGTGAGCGTCCGCCTGGCCCGGGCCCGGAAGCTCCTCAAGGAGCGGCTGACCCGCCGAGGGTTGACCGTCACCGCCTCGCTCTGGGGCGCCGGGCTGGCGGCCGAAGGCGCTCGGCGGCCGTCCCCGAGACGCTCCTCCGATCGACGGTCCTGGCCGCGATCCGCTACGCGGCCGGACGGTCGCTCGTCGCCGGGACGATCTCGGCGGGCGCGGCCGCCCTCACGAAAAGGACGCTGACGATGATGCTGATGTCTCGCCTGAAATGGCTGGTGATCCCGCTGGCCCTCGGCGCCGGCGCAGCTGGTGGCATGATCGTGACAAGGCAAGTCATGATCCGGTCCATCGAGGCCCGGGATCGAGAAAAGGCCGGGGAGATCGCCTCCGCCCAGGCCCCGAAGCCGCCGGCCGCCGAGACTGACGATCCGTTCGAGGTGCCATTGCCTAGGCCGGGCCGATCGCCGTTCGAGCTGGATCCGCAGCCCAAGATGGTGGACCCTCCAGCCGTTGCCTTCGAGGAGGATGAGATCAAGGCCGTGCCCCCGGTTGTGCTCTCGAAAAGCGGATTTCCCCGCTTCGAGATCGGCGAGGTCCCGCCCGGCTACTTCGATCTCCCGGCCCCGGATAAGAAAGACGGGACGGACCCTCCGATCATCAAGGTTGGCCAGGTGCTCCAGGTCGAGGTCCTGGAGGCGTTGAACGGCCGGCCGATCTCCGGCGAGCGGGTCGTCCGGCCCGACGGCACGATCAGCCTGGGCTTTTATGGCGACCTCAAGGTCGCGGGGCTCAACCGGTATCAGATCAAGGTCAAGGTCATCGAGCTGTTGAGGAAATTCCTCAACGACGACATCCTCGGATTGATCCGCGTCGATAAGGCGAAGAAGGTCGCGACGGCCATCCCGCCGGTCGAGACGAACCGCGTCTTCGTCGACGAATCGCCGAATTACCGGCCCCCCGAACCCGGGCCTGAGAAACGCCCGCAGCCGAAGGCCGGCGATCTCGATGAGCAGATCGCCCGGGGGCGACTGAGTTTGATCGAGGAAAGGATTCGGAAAGCTGTCGAGATCCTGGAGGCGAGACAGGCCGGGCCGAAGCCGGCCAATCCCCCCGACCCCAAGGACCACGACGCGGTCCGTCGCGCGCAATTCGAGCAGATGGACGATGAGCTGAGGCTTATCATGATCAAGGGAAATCTTTCCGCCTCGCTCAAGGAGCTGGAAGGAATCCTGCGCCAGTCGAAGCCCGGCCGCGCCCGAGGCCCCGGCCCCGGACAAGCCCGTCGAGGCCAGACCCTCGCCTCCTCCAGCTCCGGCCGCCCCGACTCCCAGGACGACGCCTGGCTGAAGGAGGAGGGTCCTCGGGGCGGACCCTACGAAGGCTCCAGGACCGTCCGCCAGCGCCGGGGGACGGACTCGAAGGCGAGGCGATACGTCTCCTCGACCGGCACGGCGACGTACCGGCCCGGGCTGAGGAAGAGGGGCATGTCGATCGGCGTGTCTCCCGCCGCGACGGGCTCGATGAAGGCCCGGACGCCCGCGCCGGCCTCGTAGGCGGCCATCGTCAGCGGCTTGTCGAGGGGCCGGGCGTAGTCCTGGCCGGCGACCTCGTCCCAGATCGCGCCGTGGATTCCCTGGGGATCGCGCGCCGTCGGCGGCTGGAGGTCCAGGATCAGGAGGTGGACGCCGTGACTCAGAAACTCGGCGGCCTTGCGGATGAAGTCGTCGAACGCCTTGCGGCCCGACTTGTTCCCCTTCGAGACTACCTCGACGATCGCGACCAGGGAATCGCCCGAGACGTGCCGGACCGCGACGACGCTCTGCTTCCGGCGGTAGAACTCCAGGTCGGTCTCGGCCGTGATCCGGACGCGGGGCTGGGCGACGAGGATTCCACCCCCGGCCTCGTCCGGAAGACGGTCGGCGGGTGCGTGGCGTCGACCGGCTCCGAGGGCGTGCTCGCCTTGAGTGTCAGGATGTCAGGCTCAAAGCCGGCCCCTTGCTGTTCGGCGAGGGCGTAGTACTCGGCCGGGAGCAGCCGCTGGTTGAGGACGTCGGTGATCGCGACGATCCAGCGCTGGTGGAAGTGATGGAAGATCCCGGCGTCCACTCGCGACCAGTCATGGATCGGCATTGGTGGGCCCTCCACTATCCCTCGGGCTGCTCGATTCGACTTCCCTGGCCCCATCATACGGCATTTTGGCCTCAACAAGGTTGCTGAAGCAGCAACCCATTCGCCCATCCGTACACTATTTCACCAGCGGTTGGCCTTGCCCGATGGAGGCGCTTGGCGGTCTAATAGGCTGGGAAAGGCACCTTGGATCGGCCCGACGCGTTAGACGGATCTTTCCCCCACGTCGTCGCGGCCTCGGAGGCTTTTCCCGTGCAGGATCGCATCGCCTATCAAGGGATCACGTTCGACGACGTGCTGCTGGAGCCCGGCTACTCCGAGCTTCTCCCCAAGCAGGTCGACACCAAGACCCACCTCACCGCCAAGATCCCGCTCAACATCCCGATCCTGTCGAGCCCGATGGACACCGTCACCGAGGCGGAGCTGGCCATCGCCCTGGCCCAGGAAGGCGGGCTGGGCGTCATCCACAAGAACATGTCGATCGAGGAGCAGGCCCGCGAGGTCGACAAGGTCAAGCGGTCCGAGAACGGCGTGATCGTCGACCCGATCACCCTGCCGCCCCACGCCACGGTCGGCCAGGCCCGCGAGATCATGGGCGGGCACAACATCTCGGGCGTGCCGATCACCGTCAACGGCCGGCTCCGGGGCATCCTCACCCGGCGCGACCTCCGGTTCCTGGAGTCGAACGACCTGCGGATCGAGGAGGTCATGACCAAGGACAACCTCGTCACCGCCCCGGCCGACACCAGCCTGGAGGAGGCCGATCGGATCTTGACGAAAAATAAGGTCGAGAAGCTTCTCCTGGTGGACGATGAATATCGACTGAAGGGCTTGATCACGATCAAGGACATCGACAAGCTCCACCGCTACCCGAACGCCTGCAAGGACGGTCGGGGCCGGCTCCGGGTCGGCGCGGCGGTGGGCGTGCACGATTACGAGCGGATCCATTCGCTGATCGAGGCCGACGTGGACGTCCTGATCGTCGACTCGGCGCACGGGCACAGCAAGAACGTGGTCGAGACCGTCCGGACAGATCAAGAAGGACTTCGCCATCGAGGTGGTCGCCGGCAACGTGGCGACCGCCGAGGGAACCAGGCCCTGATCGAGGCCGGGGCCGACGCCGTGAAGGTGGGGATCGGGCCGGGCTCGATCTGCACGACCCGGGTCGTCTCGGGCGTCGGCGTGCCGCAGATCACCGCCGTCTACAACGCCGCCAAGGCCGCCGCCGGGCAGGTCCCGGTGATCGCCGACGGCGGCATCCGCTACTCGGGCGACATCACCAAGGCCCTCGCCGCCGGGGCCCACTGCGTCATGATCGGCGGCCTCTTCGCCGGCCTGGCCGAGAGCCCCGGCGACACGATCATCTACCGAGGCCGGAGCTTCAAGAGCTATCGGGGCATGGGCTCGCTCGCCGCGATGGCCAAGGGGTCGCACGAACGCTATCGCCAGGAAGGGGCGTCGAGGTCGTCCGAAGCCAAGGGGATCGCCCCGCAGAAGCTCGTCCCCGAAGGAGTCGAGGGCCGCGTCCCTTACAAAGGACCGCTCGCCGAATACGTCTTCCAGCTCGTCGGCGGCCTCCGGGCCGGCATGGGCTACTGCGGGACCAGGACCATCGAGGAACTCCGGACCAAGGCCCGGTTCATCCAGGTCACCGGCGCCTCGGTCCAGGAAGGCCACCCGCACGACATCGTCATCACCCAGGAAGCCCCGAACTATTCCAGCTTCTCCGGAGAAAACGAGAACGGTCGGGGGCCGGTCTAGGCGGCTGAGATGATCGGGCTTGGCTCCGTCTCCCCTTGCGGGAGAGGGTTGGGGAGAGGGGTCAATCGCCGAGGTCGAAGTCCAGAACCCCCTCTCCCAACCCTCTCCCGCAAGGGGAGAGGGAGCCAGAAGTCGCGGATTTTCGGCAGGACTGGTGATCGCCAGGGAAGGTCCGATCGCTCGCTGTCCGTTGAATCTGTCTGTGGGAAGTTAGGACGAAAACGCACACCCCCGGGCCTTTCTCTTTTCGAGGGGCCGGGGGTTTAGCCAGCAAGGAGGCGTGGCTTGCGTCGCCCCATTTTGGCCTTGAGCACGTCGCTCGCGGCGATCGGCCTCTCGGCCTCGATCGCCCTGGCGCAGCAGTCGTCCCGGGTCCCCTCGGCCGACCCTTCGTCGTCGATGTCGGCCGACCCGGCCGACCCGGCGATGGCGGGCCGGGCGACGCGTCACCTGCTCCGGAACGGGATCGATTACCTGTCGTACCAAGAATACGCCCGGGCCCTGAGCTTCTTCCGGGCCGTGGAGGCCCGGCAAGCCCAGGCCGACCGGCTCGGCCGGGTCGAGCTGAGCGACGCCGAACGTGAGTCGCTCAAGCGCGGGATCGCCAAGGCCCAGCAAGGGCTGCGCGAGGCCGTCAACGCCTCGCAAGTCGCCTCCAAGGGCCGGCCGACCGTCCAGCCTGGCGCGTTCGCCCTGGCCAGGCCCGCTCCGGCCTCGGCAAAGGCACCGGCCAACCCGGTCCAGCTCGCCAGCGCCGAAGTTGTGGCCCCGGCTCCGGCCGTCGTTCCGGAACCGGCCCCGGCTCCGATCCCCGCTCCGCCCTCGGAGCCGGCCCCGTCGCTTCCGGTCATCCCGATCACCGGCCCGTCCCCAGCCGACTCGTCCGGCCCGGTCTTTGGAGCCCGTCCTTCCGCACCGGCCTCGGCTCCGGCTCCAATGCCCTCGGCCCCGGCGGCCGAGCCCGTGGCCTTGCCCGACCCGCCGCTCATCCCCTCGACACCGCCCGAGATCCCGGTCCCGGCCCCGGCTTCGTCCTCGCTGCCCGAGATCCCGCCTCCGACTCAGACTCCGGCTCCGCTGCCCGAGATCCCGGTCCCGGCTTCGTCTTCGTTGCCCGAGATCCCGACTCCAGCCCAGGCTCCGACTCCGCTGCCCGAACCGGCCCCGGCTCCGATCCCCGTTCCGAGCCCGGCCCCGGCCCCGCTGAGCCTGGAGCCTCCTTCGGCCCCCGAGATTCCGCCGGTCCTGCCCGAACCGACCCCGGCTCCGACGCCGTCCCCGGCTCCAGCCCCTTCCGTTGACCCGCTGACGAGCCCGGCCCAGGCCACCTCGCCCATCGAGCTGCCGCCGAACCTCCCGGCGCCCTCGGCGGCTCCAGCTCCGGCTCCGTCGCCCTTGTCCATGCCGGCCGACCCCTCGCCGCTCCCCGCCGTCGAACCTTCGGGCCCCTCGCCGATCGAATTGCCGCCGGTCGGGCCGTCGCCCAGCCCGAGCCCCTCGGAGACGGCTCCGAGCCCCGCTCCGAGCCCGATCCCGTTGGAGCCCTCGCCAATCCTGGTCCCGACCGAGCCGGCCCCGGCTCCGGTCTCGTTGCCGATGCCGACCGAGCCGTGCCCGCCCCGATCCCGTTGACGACCGAGCCGGCGCCGTCGGTCGTCGCGCCGCCCCGGCTGGCCGACGCCTCGGAGCGGTCGGACGTGGGCAGCCCGGGCCTGCCAACCTCCGCCCCGGAGCCGCCCCCGGCTCCCGAGGCCAGCTCGCTCCCGCCTCTGCCGGGCGGACCATCGACGATGAGCCGGCCGTCGGCCACGCTCCCCGCCGGAGACGTTCCCAGGACGATCCTCAATGAGAGGCTGCACCGGGACCTGGAGCGGATCGCCCAGCGCTCGACCGAGGCGGACCGGCAACCCGGCGCCCCGGCGATCGATCCGTCCGACCCCAATGCCGCCTCGGCCCCCACGCAAGGGTTGACCCGGCTGGCGATCGAACGGGCCCCGAGCCCGACCGAGGCCCGGCCGCTCCGCCGGATTCCCGTCCCCGAGGACTTCGTCCCGCTCGGCCAGCGCGAGTGGAACCCGAGCCGGAAGTACTGGTCCGCCGCCGGCACCTGCCACATGATCCTCTACTTCCAGGACCCCGTCCTCGAACGTTACGGCCAGGGGGTCGAGCAGGCCCTCGGGCCGATGGGCCGGTACTTCTCCTACCCGCTCGACGACCCCCGGCAGTCGAACCAGCGGAACCAGATCCTCCAGCCGTTCTGGTCGATGGGCAAGTTCTGCTTCCAGGTCGGCACGCTCCCCTACAAGGTCTTCTTCGACCCCCCCTGGGAGGCGGAGTACGACCTGGGCTATTACCGGCCGGGCGACCGGATCCCGCCCGACACCATCATGATCACCCCCTACGGCGTCGGCCCCCCCGGCCGGGGCAGCCGATATTGAGCGCCCGAACGCCGCAAAAACCCATAATCACCACAAGGCCCCCGGATTTCCGGGGGCCTTGTGCGTTCCAATCAACGGAATTATGAAAGAAGCATTCAAATTTGAAGAAATCGAATGATTCGAGGCGAACTGACCTTAGCCTCGCGGGCGGATGGTGCTAGGATGGATTGGTTCGGAAATTGCTACCTATGTGTAGGTGGGAAAGGCCGAGGGTGCCCGATAGCGATCACGCGCGAGAAAAGCGGTCAGGAGGCGAGATGCAGCACCAAGAGGGGGCCGCCTGGGGAGCGGAGTGGCAGGCGGAGCGGGTGACACTTGGCCGGCACTTCCTGAGGGACATGGAAGGCCTCTGGCGCCAGGTCCTCAAGTTGGCGGCGGTTGTCGAGACGACGCTCAACACCAGCGTCCGGGCTCTCTGCGACGGCCGGGCCGACCTCGCCGCCGAGGTGAAATTCGACGAGGAGGCGATCGACCGCTGGGAGGTCCAGATCGAGCGCGACTGCCTGAAGGTTTTGGCGTTGCACCAGCCGGTGGCGTCGGACCTGAGGCGGGTGGCGGCAATCCTCCGGATCAACAACGACCTGGAACGGATGGCCGACCTTGCCCGGCACATCGCCAAGCGCGCCCGGAAGATCGCCGAGGAACCGCTCGGCCGGGCCCTCCCCCGGGGGCTGGAGCTGATGGCCGCCGAGGCGATGGAGCAGGTCCGCGAGAGTCTCGACGCCCTCACCCAGGGGGACGTCGCCCTCGCCCGCGCGGTGATCGCCGGCGACCGCAAGGTTGACCGCCACCGCGAGGCCGTCGTCGGCGAGCTGAAGCAGGCGATCCGCGACGATCCCGACCGCCTCGACACCTGGCTCCGCCTGATCAACGCCGCGCGGAACCTCGAACGGGTCGCCGACCACGCGACCAACATCGCCGAGGCCGTCGTCTACCTCCGGGAAGGGGACATCATCCGCCACGACACGTCCACCGGCCGGTTCCCCAAGCCCAAGTCCTGAAGCGATGGCCGCTTCCGCCCGGATGACCCGACACTTTTTCGTTCGCTGATCCCGGCGCGAGCTCCCCAGATCAGCGATCGAAAACGGATCGGGTCAAGGGGTGTGGCCGTGGGTCTCGTGCTTCCGGAGGTCCTCGACCTGACGTTCGAGACGCTCCAGGCGTTCGAGCAGCTCGCGAGGGACGGCGGCCACCGACTCGACGGGCTTGACCAGCGGCGGAGGGGTTGGAGCGGGCGGGTCGGGCGGAGTGGTGGGAGGCTTGACGGGCCGGACGACGGTTCGAAGGGCCAGCCGATGGCGGGCCGGCCCCCGGAGGGCTTCGAGCGTCACCTCGGCGCCGGCGGGCGTCCGATCGAGTCGGTCGGTCAGGTCGTCGGTGGTTCGGATCGGCCGGTTGTCGAGGCGGACGATCCGGTCCTCGCGAGCCAGGCCCGCCTTCTCGGCCGGCGAGCCGGCGTTGACCTCGGCGACGCCGACGCCCGGCTCATCGCCGTCGGGGGCGAGCCGGATGCCGAGATAGGCGCGATTGACCTTGCCGTGGGCCAGGAGTTGGCCGGCAACCCACATCGCGTCATGGGCCGGGATCGCGAAGCCCAGGTCATCGTCGTCCTTCGCTCCGGCGCGGCGACGCCCCCCCGGACCAGGCCGAGCCAGCCCCCTTCCAGGTCGGCCAGCAAGGCCCCGCTGTCGCCGGGGTGGAGCGGCGCCTGGAGCTGGATCAGGCCGCCGAGCGGCCGGGGGCCGATCTCCAGGCGACGGCCCAGGCCGGCGACGTGCCCCCGGCTCACCGAATGGCCCAGGTTGTAGGGGTTACCGATCACGAAGACCGCCGCGCCCAGGACCGCCGCGCGGAGCGACGGGCGAATCGGCCGGAGGTCGTTCCCCTCGATCTTCAGGAGCGTCAGGCCGGTCTCGGGATCGGCGGCCACCCAGCGGGCCGAGTGCCGGTGACCCGCCGAGTCCCGCGCCCGGATCGACTCGCGGTCGCGCTTCTCGGCCGGATCGACCCGGACCGAGAGCACGTCCCCGCGATCGCTGATGACCACGCCGGTGGCCACCCTTCGTCCGCCCGACGAATCGCCCGCGCCATACTCCAGCGCGACGGTCGAGGCCCGGGCCCGCTCGATCGCCTGCGAGAGCTTTCGCTCCTGCTCCGCCGGGCTGGGGGCGACGGCGACCCCGACCGCCGGGGGACGGTCGCTCGAAGGGCGAGGCCACCACGCCACGATCGCCAGCGCCAGCGCGATCGGCAAGAGGTGGTACAGCCCCCGGAGAAGAGACCGCCATCGAAGGGCGAACGAGTCCGGCAGTGGGGTGACGACGGAAGCCAAGAGGGACCGCCAAAACGGGATAGGACGGGCGATCGACACGTCCAGGGGAGGAGAAAACCAGGGACGATCCGGCGATCGCGAGGTCGGGTCGGGCCGGACATCCTGTCGGATCGGGAGAAGGCCGAGGCCCGGTTCCGGATCGAATCAAATCGGTCAGTACGAGTGTTGCGGGTCGCGGCTGCCGGGACCCATGGGGGTCCCATGGTCGAGGTCGAACTGGAGAACCTGCGGCGGGTCGAAGGCCCGGTCACGGTCCTTCGATCGGGCCTCGGACACGCGGGCGAGGCGGCCGGGCGCGATCTCCGAGGGCAAGACGTCGGCGATTTCGAGGTCCGTCTCGGGGATTTCGACCGCGACGGCCGGAGGGGTCGCCTCAGTCGGCCGGGGCGAGGGCTTCGCCAGACCGGCGACCACCACCACGCCCAGCCCCAGGGCCAGGCCGAAGGCGGGCCAGGGGCGAGCCGGGGGCAGCTCCCACCAGGCGGGCCGGGCCGAGGCGTGCCTCGACTGGCGGATCTGCCGGGCCAGCGAAGGCCAGACCGACGGCGAATCGGCCGGGACGGGCGACTCTCCGGCGAGGCTCCGGAGCGCGTCCAGGGCGTTGCTCGAGGCGTCCCGGCGGTCCCGGCAGCCGGGGCAGCCGATCAGGTGCCGCTCGACCCGTCGCCGCTCCTCGACGCCCAGCTCGCCGCCGGCCAGCAGCGGCAGGCGGTGGCGGACCCAGCGGCAGCGATGATCAATCCTCATGCGTGGCCTCCCGTCGCGTCAAGTCCTGGCGGCGTTCCCAGTGTTCGCGGAACATGTCACGCGCCTTGGCCAGCCTCCACCTCACCGTGGCCTCGCGGCGGCCGACGATGGCCGCCACCTCCGCCGAAGAGAACCCTTCGAGGTCCCGAAGCACCAGGATCGTCCGGTAAGCAATCGGGATCTTTTCCAGGATGAACTGCACTTCCTGAACCAGCTCCGCGCGGACCCTGGGGTCGGGATCGGGTAGCTCGAACGCCTTGCGGCCGTCACCGGGCGATCGGTCGATCGAGGCGGGGACGGGGGGCTCGTGGCGGCGCAGGACGTCGAGCGTCAGGTTCACCCCGATCCGGAAGAGCCAGGGGCCGAACCGGCGGGAGGTATCGAACCGGTCGAGCCGGTTGTACACTTTCCAGAACGTCTCCTGCGCCAGGTCGCGGGCCAGCTCCTCGTCGCGGACCAGCCGGATCAGCACGCGGATCAGGGCTCGCTCGTAGCGGTGGACCAGGGTGGCGAACGCTTGATCGTCGCCGTCACGGGCCTGTTCGACCAGCCGGGCGTCGCCCGCTTCCTCGACCCGAGCCGGAGGGGACGTGGGGGGGCTCGCGGACGTCTCAAGGTCCGATCGCACCGTGTTGGTCGCCGCCGGGTCCGTCGCCTTGCGCATCGCGTGCCCTCCTGCCGCACCTTATCATACGTTGGATCTTCCCGGGACGTTGGGACTTTTTCCACCGGCTTGACGCTCACTCAAAACTTGAGGTTGACGACCGGCGCTCTCGGCCCGATTTCTTCACCTTTGGCGTTTCATGACCAGCCCGACGCGCCAGATCATCCCTTGTCCGCCCGAGTTGCGTCGCGATGCCCTGGCATTGCTCTATCGACGGGTGCCGGAGTCGATCCGCCACCAGTTGATCACGGACGCTCTCTCGGAGGCGGAGGCCGGGCGGATCGACCTCTCGGGGCTCTGGATGGCCTGGCGGCGGGGTCGGATGGCCGGGGCCCTCCTGACCCAGCCCCTGGCCGGCCGGGCCGCGGCGGTCTGGGCCCCGGAGGTCGAGCTGGCCTGGGGCCGGGGAGCGTTGGCGTCGAGCCTGATCCGCAATGCCCTGGACGACCTGCGCTCCCGAGGGTTCCGGATCGCGCAGGCCCTGGTCGACGGCTCGGCCCCGAGCACGGCGGCGGCCGACCTGAGCCGGGGCGGGATGCCCCGGATCACGGCCTTGACCTACATGCACCGCGACACGGCTCGCCCGATGGGCCGGTTGACGACCCCCAATCCGTCCGCGTTCGCCTGGCGGGCGTTCAGTCCCGAGACCGAGGCCGAATTCCGCGCGGTGCTCCAGGAGACTTACCACGGCAGCCTGGACATGCCCGAGTTGGAGGGAATCCGCTCGCTCGACGACGTGATGGCCAGCCACCGGGCGGCCGGCCGGTTCGACCCGTCCCGCTGGCGGGTCGGCGCCCTGCCCGAGGAGCCGGGATCGGCGGCGGTCCTGCTCCTCTCGGAGGTCCCCGACCGCCCGGCCTGGGAGGTCGCCTACCTCGGCCTGACGCCGCCGGCCCGAGGCCGAGGTCTGGGCCGAGCCGTCCTGGCCTACGCCCTCGACCTGGCCCGCCCGCACGTCCCCCGCCTCGAACTCGCTGTCGACGACCGGAACCACCCCGCCCGCCACCTTTACGATATTGCCGGCTTTCTCCCCTTCGACCGCCGGATCGTCCACCTGGTGGTCCTCAATCACGACCCGGCGACGATCTGAGCCCTCGAACTCGTCGTGAGCCTCCGTGGAGACACATTCTCGCCGGGCGGCCCGGCGAGGCTTTTTCTGCCTCCCTCTCCCCTTGGAGGCGTTTCGCCTTTCGGGGCAGGGGGGGCAAGGAAAATGGCCTCCATGCCCTTTGAGAACTCTGGCAATCTTGCGATGGGTTTCTTCTGCGTTCGCGAGCCAGGCCAGCCCCCAAAACGACTGGCCACGAATGATCCGGAATGCGAATCAGATTTTGAGCAACTCGCACGCCTGGGCGTAGCCGGGGGCGGGGCGGCCGTATTCGCTGGCGGTGACGCGGGCGAGGGCGACGAGCTGTCGCCAGCGGAAGGCGGGGCGGGTCGCGGCGAACTCCTCGCGGGAGGTCCGGTAGAACTTCTCGGCGTGGAGGGCGCCGTCCTCGCTCACGGCGTAGCCGAGCAGCACGTCGAAGACAGCCTTGGGGTCGGCGCCAGACTCGCCCAGGCGGTGGGCCAGCGCGCAGCGCGGGCCTGGTCGTTCCCTCGGATCGCGGAGGGGAGCTCGCCGAGCAGGACGGCGGGGTCGGTCGATTTGATGGCGTAGAGGGATTCGGGGTGGGGGTTGGGCGTCCGATGGGTGAGGTCTCCGCCCCGGTTGTCGCGGTCGAGCCGGACCTGGTAGGCGCCGAGGATCAGACAGGCGGCGGCGTTCCGGGGGGCGGAGGCCATCGCCATGTTCCGCCAGGCGTTGGCCGAGTCGCAGGCGTGGACGCCGATCGAGTCGCCGTGGACGCTCCCGGCCGGCTTGTTGGGGTTGGCGTCCTTCACGCTCCGGCCGGGATCGCGGAGGATGAGCTGGTTGGCGGCCAGCGAGAGAGCCTCGCCGATCGCGGCCGGGGCCATCCCCTCGGCGAGCGCGGCGGCGACGGCCTCGCCGGCCTGGTCGGGGGTCGACGCCTCGAAGATCGTCCGGGACATCCGGTTCACCCAGGCGTCCTCGGCCTCGCGAGTGCCGGGGGACGTGAGCGGAAGTTTGTAGTGGTCCAAGAGCCGGGGGAGCAGGTCGCGGGAGTGGTTGTGGCCGCGCTCGTTCTCGACGCAGTAGCGGACCGACTGCCGGAGCAGGGTATGGGCGTGCTCGGGGCCGATCAGGGCGAGCAGGTCCCACGCCCGATAGGGGAGGACCGTCCGGTGGACCTCGGTGTTGTCCTGGACGGCCGGGAGCAGGTCGTTGAACGCCGAGGCGGCATCGCCACGGGCCAGCAAGGCAAAGATGGCCTCGGCCCGATCCTTGTCCTTGGCGTGCACGGCGTCGCGGAGCGCCTCGAAACCGGGCCGGCCTTCGGGCAGGCTCGGGAGCGACTCGACCGGGTGCAGGACCTCCTTGGAGGGGCCGCCGTGTCCGTGAATCCGGCTGGTGTTCCGATAGAGGACCTTGAAGACCGGCAAGGCCCGGCGAGGCTCGGGAAGCTCCCGGCTCATGTGGAAGGCCGGCGCCAGGGCCATCATGATGTGGTAGCCGTCGTAGTCCTCGCCGCCGAAGGTCCGGGCGTTGGCCAGCGCGGCGGCGGCCACGAGGTCGCGGAGGTCGGTGCCGCTCCGGAGCTTCTCGACCAGGGCCGGAATCAGCCGGTTGGCCGGCGTCTCCTGCATCAGCTCGACCAGCGGCTCGCGGTCGCCGAATGTGAGCCGGTCGGAGTGGCCCCCGTCGGCCCGGGCGGTGGCGAGCCCCAGGTTGACCGCCATCCCGCTGCCCAGAGTGGCAACGAGCGCCCCCCGGCCGACGTCCGCGAGGAACCCCCGACGCGTCCGATCGCTGTCCATCGCCGTCCTCCCGCGAGGGGAGTGATCCTGCGCCGGGCTTCGATGCCCTCGCTCGCCAAGGCCCGGCCTGTCTGTCGATGGCGACCGCGACCCCGCGGCCCCGCAACCTGGGTTGTACCGCGTTCCCGGGGGTGGGGCAATGATCGCGCTCGGAATTTCCCATCGGACCTGATAGCTTGGGGCCGAAACCCGTCGTCCCGATCGGGCAACCGCCCGGGCCTCTTGAGACCTCACGAGCATGGCCGAAGCACCTCTCGAATCGAAGACGACCACGGCGACCGCGACCGCCGGCCCGGCGCCGGCTCCGAAGTCCGGAGGCTCGCGGAAGGGCTGGATCTGGCTGATCGGGCTTCTTCTCGTCCTGAGCCTGGGAGGGTACTTCTTCTACCCGAGGATCGCCCTGGCGCTGGCGACGGTCTCGACCGACGACGCGTACGTCAACGCCCACGTCACGTTCCTGGCCCCGAGGATTCCTGAGACGGTTGTTGATGTGAAGTTCGACAACAACGACTTCGTCAAGAAGGGGGATCTGGTCGTCGTGCTCGACGACGCCGTGGAGAAGGTCCGCGTCGACCAGGCCAAGGCCGCGCTCGACCTGGCCAGGGACGAGGTGACCGCGCAGGTCGCGACGACCCGGGCCGTGGTCGCGCAGGCCAAGGCAAACCGGTACAAGCTGTTCTCGAGCCAGACCGACATCCGCAACCAGATCGCCTCCTTGCGGGCCGCGATCGCCGACCACCGCCAGCGCGAGGCGGCCGAGAAGCTCGCCAAGCTGGAGGCCAATCGCTACGCCACCCTGGTGAGGACCAACGCCGTCACCAGGGAGCAGGGCGATATCCGTGAGACCGACTACGTCCAGGCCAAACAGGCCACGCTCGCCAGCATGGAGCAGATCCGCAGAATCCGCTCGGCGCTGGAGGTCCCCGAGATGCCCGAGGAGGGCAAGCCGCTCGACGACCTGCCGCCCGACCTGGAGCAGAAGCACTCCAGCGTCCTGGCCGCGCTCGGGATGTACGCCTACAGCCTGGCCGAGTTGGGCCTCCCCCTGCCCCTCTTCTACGAGTCGCCCGACGACTTCCTCAAGAGGGTCCGCGCCGGTGCCCCCGACGGCGACGTTGACGCCCTGATCGAGAAGACCATCCAGAAGGCCCCGGCCGTCGAGTCGGCCCGCGCGCGGGTCGAGCAGGCCGAGCACGACCTGGCTCTGGCCAAACTCAACCTGAGCTACTGCAAGGTCTTCGCCGACATCGATGGGTTCATCTCCAACCGGAATGTCAACCCCGGCGACCGCGTCACCCAGGGCCAGCGACTCATGGCCATCCGGTCATCCGAGGAGATCTGGATCGACTGCAACTTCAAGGAAACCCAGCTCGAACCGATCCGGATCGGCCACCCGGTTGACCTCCACGTTGACGCCTATCCCGACAAGGTCTTCGCCGCGCGGGTCACCGGCTTCAACCCCGGCACCGGCTCCTCGCTGGCCTTGCTCCCGCCGCAGAACGCCACGGGCAACTTCGTCAAGATCGTCCAGAGGCTCCCCGTCCGCGTCGAGCTGGTCGGAGGAAATCCCAAGGACACCCCGCTGTTCGTTGGCCTCTCGTGCGTGCCCTACATCAAGGTCAACGAGAAGCCCGAAGGCCCCAACGCGGGACAGAGGCTGAGGGGGGATTTCCCCAGGGTGGAGGAGCGCAAGGCATCGAGATGATCCCTGCCGGGCGACCGGGCTTCAAGGAGTCGGTAACCCGGTGAGCCCTTGCAGTGCCTTGATCGGGGCGGGGAGCTTGGTGCGGTCGTAGAACCTCGTCACCCGGCGTCCCCGCTCGGCGAAGCTGACGAGGAACAGCTTATCCCAGTCGGGCAAGCCGTCCGATGGGGGCAACGCGGCGGTGAGGGCCAGCAATTGACGGATCTGCGGTGGCGACAGCGTCTTCCCGGAGCCGCCCTGAACCGCCCAGCTGTAGATGTCATGCACGGCCCAGACTTCCCCGTTCGGCCGGACCTCGCACGACTCTGAGTCGGCGGTCGCCTGGTTCCGACCCGAGAACACCGTCATCGTGATGATCTCGGTCCCAAGGCTGTGCTCTCGGATCGTCCACTCCACGACGCCGGAGTAGGGGTAGGCCCGGGCCGTGAGCCACGCCTTCAACCCGGCGAATCCCACGGCGCACGCCACGATTGAGATCAGGAGCGACCGCAGGTGAAACCGATATCGTGGGCCGCGAGCGGCAGATGCCACGATCATCATCGACGCCCTCCGTGACCCGAGTTGCTGGCCGCATCGACCTGGCGATTGTACGCATGACGGATCATGCCGTCGGCCCGTCGAGCCGTCGCGACGAGGGGATGCGGGCCGGCTCGGGAGGGCCGGCGATGACCCGGCTGATGAAGATCGGGATGTAGCCGAACCGCTCGTAGGCGCGTCGGGCCACGTCAATCTTGTCGGCTCCCGACTCGACCATCCGCCCCTCGTGGATCGCCACGTACTCGCCGAGGTGGGTGCGCAGCAACTCGGGGAGGAGCTGACGGAACGCCCCCTGTTCGCGTCTCCACTTGTCATCGCGAGCCGCAGAGAGATCGGGCGCGGGCAAGGTCTCAATCGACGACATCGAAGATCTCCTCCGAGGGGAGCGGCTCCTGCTCCTGGATCACTTCCAGTATACGCCCCCGAGGGGACGGAAGTCGCTGCCTCACCGCGCGAAGGCATCGGCCGGAAAGGTCAGGGCTGTCATCCCTCGCGCAACAAGGCGCGGAAGCCGGCCTGCTCGAAGTGGTGGTCGCCGGTGAGTGCCTCGGTCAGGCCGCGTTCGGTCATCACGACGAACGAGATGCAGTCGGTCAGCGACCACGCCTTATCGGGGCGTCGGGAGAAGAGATCGATACCTCGCTCGAACAGTCCCGGGTCGGGTGGAACGATCTCGAAGGCGGCATTGTCCCGAAGGTTCCGTAGCAGACTCAAGAACGCCGGGCGGTTGGAGGGCGCGGAAAGTCCGTCCCCCAACTCGGTCAAGACCCACGCCGTCGTCACGAGCGGGCCCTGACCCTGGGCGGCGAATTCGCGGGCCACGTCGTGAGCCCGGTCATCGGGGTTTCCCAGGGCGAAGAAGAAGAACGAGTCGGCGAATCGGGCGGTCATCGCTTGGGGGTGCCATGGAGATAATGGTCGTGCTGTTCGGCCAGGTCGGCGGGCAGCCCCTGGGCTTTCCCGGCGAACTCCAGCAGGATCCGCGACAGATCGGCCACGGCGTCCTTCAATTCCGCCGCCTCGACGCGGACCCTGGTGCCCTCCGGCAAGGGGGGCGTACCCTCGTCAAAGACCACGACCCCGTTCTGGACCTGTCCGTTGTACGTCTCGGCCATGCGATCTCTCCTCGTGCTTCATCCCCAGTATACGGCCTCGAACGGGCGTCTGTCTCCGCTCCGCGCCCTACGAAGTCCGCCCTTCCAGCAGCCGGATCACCTCGTTGTAGCCGTTGGCCCTCGCGTAATCGAGCGCGGTCTCTCCGGTCTCGACCTTCGCCGTGCGGTCGGCGCCGTGCTCCAGCAGCAGCCGGACGATCTCGACGTGGTTGTTCTCGGCCGCCGCGTGGAGCGCGGTGTAGCCGGCCTCGTCCGCGAGGTTGACGTCGGCCCCGTTCTGGAGTTCGAGCTCCACCTGATCGAGCCGGCCGACGCACGCCCAGTACTCCAGCGAGGAACCCGGCTGGATCGTGCCGGGGATCGGGTCGTCGTGGGCCGAGCCGGGGGCCTGGCCGAGGATCTGCATCACCTCGCGGTCGAGGTCCGCGTCTTCCTGTTCTTCGGGCGTCAGTTCGAGTGAGTCGTCGTTGTCGTCCACGGGTTCGGCCTCTCTCGGAAAACTTGGATCGGAGATTCATTCCATCCCGATATGCTGACCCGGCTCGGCGACCGAGCGCTTCATCAATAACGCCAGCGGGATGATGCCCAGGGCCAGGATCGCGAAGATATAGAAGCCGTCGAAGTACGAGAGGGCCCCGGCCTGCTGCTGGCGGAGGTTGTCGATCGCTTGCAGGGCCATCTCCCGCGAGGTCACGGGGTCGCCCGTCACGCCTTCGAAGAACTGCTGGCCGGATTGCAGGGCGTCGTTGAACGGGGTGCTTAGCGAGTTGAGGTTCTCGCCCAGGCGGTCGGTGTGCAAGGGAAGCCGGCGCTGGACCAGGGTCTTGCCCATCGAGGTCCCGGCGCTGCCCCCTTCGTTCCGCAGGACCGCGAAGATCCCGGCCGCGGCTCCTCGAAGCTCCTTGGGCAGATACATGAACGCCGCCACGCTCAAGGGGGCGAACATGAACGCCGTGCCGACCTGCTGCACGACCCTCGGCCAGATGATCTGAACGGCGCTGACGTCGAGGTTCAAAAGTGCGAACCAGTACGCCCCGGCCGCCATGAACACCGCGCCGACCATGATCAGCCAGCGGGCGTCAACCCGCTTGCCGATCAGGAAACCGACGACGACCATCGTCGGGATCGAGAACAGACCGGCCGGAGACAGCACCAGGCCCGACCACTCCGCATTGTAGCCGAAGAGGGTCTGCAACATCCCGGGCAACAAGGTCATGCTCGCGTAAAGGATCGCGAACGCGACATACGCCACGATCCCGCACGCGACGAAGTTCCGGTCCTTGAACGGCCCGAGGTTGAGGATCGGCGCCGGGTGCCGAGACTCCCAGACGACCATCCCGACCAGGCCGACGACGAAGATTCCAAGCAGCCACTGGATTCGCCCGAACGGGTCGCCGAGCCAGTCCCACTCCTGCCCCTTGCTGAGCAGAACCTCCATCGTCGACATCACCACCACGATCAGGCCGAGGCCGATGTAATCGAAGTTGAGCGGCTTGCTCCGGAGTTCCCGCCGCTCCTCCTTCAGGTACTCCGGATCTTCCAGCAGCCAGTAATTCAGGCCGAAGGCAATCATCCCCATCGGCACGTTGATGAGGAAGATCCATTCCCATGAATAGTTGTCGGAGATGTACCCTCCGAGCGTCGGCCCGAGCACTGGCGCGATCAGGGCCGAGATGCCGAAGAGGGTCTGCGCCGAGCCTTGCTTCTCGGGCGGGAAGGTGTCGACGAGCACCGCCTGCGTGACCGGTTGCAACCCGCCACCGCCGATCCCCTGCAAGATCCGGAACAGGATCAATTGTTCCAGGCTCGTCGCCAGCCCGCAGGCCGCCGAGCTGGCCGTGAAGAGGGCGACCGAGGCCAGGTAATAGTTCCGCCGGCCGAGGTATTGGGACAGCCAGCCCGAGAGCAGCAGGACCGCCGCGTTGGCCGCGAGGTAGCTGGTGATGACCCACTCGCTGTCGTTGTTCGCCGCCGAGAGCCCCCCCGCGATGTACCGCAAGGCGACGTTGGCGATGCTCGTGTCAAGCACCTCCATGAACGTGGCGATCGACACCGCCATCGCGATGAACCAGGGATTCACGGCCGGGCGGGCCGGGCCGGCCGACCGCTCGTCGGCGGCCTCGTTGCTGTCGCGACTCATCAGGACCGGCCCCCCTCGATATCTGTCCCCTGCGGCGGACTATCGGGACGATACCAGATGGGGGCACGATCGCACACGTGGTCCGATCTCGGAATCCGGCGCCGGAATGGCGTCGATTTGACGTCAGTACTGGTCGGCGCTGACGACCTCGCCGCCGGCCCGGGTGGCGATCGCGCCCCAGGTGGTCAGCGAGACGGTGTTCTTGATGAAGTGGACCGAGCCGTCGAGGAACCCGACGTTCACGCCGCCGGGGTGGGCGGACTGGGCGTTCATCATCGTGACGTCGTCGTTGCCGGGGGCCGGCTCGTTGTACTTGGCGAAGTTGTACTGCGGATAGAAGCAGGCCGGCGTGTTGGGGGCGAGGAGGTGGCTGTAGCCGCCGCCGACGCCCGCGAGGTTGCAGGCCCAGAGCATCCCCTTCTGGTCCCAGGTGGCCGGCGTGTTGATGTTGGGCGCGCAATTCATGGCGACCTGCTGGAGAACCTGCGCGACGGTCTGGTAAGCGCCGTTGGGGGCCGGCCAGAACGAGCCGGGGGTCCGGCTGTAGGCCATCTTGCCGGTCCAGACGGCCTGGATGCCCGTCTTGATGTTCTTCCCCTTGAGCCACTCCGAGTGGGCCGCCGTGTTCGAGGTCCCGTCGGTGACGAAGGCCACCACGGTCGGCGCCCCCTTGGCGATATCGTTCATCCGCCAGGTCGGGCCATCGTAGGCCAGGCCGTTGAACGTGATCGACAGGCCCAGGTTGTTCCCGTAGTTCGTCTGCCCGGTCTTGAAGCCGAGGACCGTGAAGTTAGGGTCGTTCCCGTCCGACGGGCAGAGAAACGTGTTGATCGACGTGCAGACGGCGGTCGTGTTGATAGCGGGGTTCTTGGTGCCGACCGCGTAATAGGTCTGATTCAGCGAGTTGAAGACGTTCGACTGCTCCATGAACGGGAGCAGACGCGTCTTGGAAGAGTAGTCGTTGTCCAGGCCGTCGCCGGGGTCGTCGGAGCCGGTCGGCGGGTAGCAGCCATTGCTGCTCTCGTAGTTGGCCAGGGCCAGCCCGAGCTGCTTCAGGTTGTTGGTGCACTGCGACCGCCGGGCCGCCTCCCGGGCTGATTGCACGGCCGGCAAGAGCAAGGCGATCAGCACGGCGATGATCGCGATCACGACCAGAAGCTCGATCAGGGTGAATCCACGACGTCTCATCAAAGGTGCCTCTCCACGTTCACCACCCCCGGCCTCGCGAGAAGGTCCGAGGCCCAGGAGGCGGATTCCCAAGAGAGACGTTTATAATGGCAGACTGCGAATCGTTGGAGAAACCCCGGTCAAGTTCCCGTGAAGCTCGGTGCGAGAGCGATCGCGACCTCGCGGCCTGGGTGGTCGGCGACTGCGGTACTCCGCAACCCCGGTTGTCGCGCGGCATTTCGTTCTGGCCTGACCGGCGCAAGCTTCAGAGAGACAGCAGATCGGACGTCGGGCGTTGTCAATGAACCCGGGGAGTGTCACCGGATCGTGACAGCTCCTCGAAATGATCGTCGGCGATCGCACGCCCCGCCGGATGGATGCGGCGTGACGATCGGGCTCGGAAAGGCGACTCGTATGACCGGAACGTCAAGACGTCTTGAAGAGCGTCCGGAAGCCGGCCTGCTCGAAGTGATGGTCGCCGGTCAGGGCGTCGGTGAGCCCGAGTTCTGTCATCACGGCGAAGCTGATGCAGTCCGTCAGTGACCAATCCTTATCGGCCCGGGCGCCGTAGAGATCCAGGCCCTTCGCGTACCAGTCCTCGTCGGCCCTGATCAGACGGGTTTTCCGCCCATCGCCTGCTTGTTCCAGGAAGCGATGGACGAGGCGACGATGCTTCGGCGAACTCAAGGCATCGGCCACCTCCACCAGGGCCCAGGTTGTCGTGAAGACAACTCCTGGGATCGCGAGCGAAAAATCGATCGCCGCCGAGTGAAATTGGTCCGACGGGTTCATCAACGCGATGAAGTAAAACGAATCCCCGAAGACATCGTTCACGGCAACGGCTTTCCGTGAGCATAGTGGTCGTGATTCTCGGCCATGTCCGACGGGAGTGTACCTTCAATCGCCTCGGCTTCTCGGGCCAGGCCGAGCAACCACTCCCGAGTCTCGGCAAGGTCGTCGTCCTCCCGTTGCGGTTCGGCGGACTTCACCCGGACCGTGACTTCAACTTCTCCGCCGGGTATCGAGATACCGGCCGGGGGCCGGATCACTTGATCTTCGCCGATGGTCGCGAGGAACTTGACCGCTTTCATCTGTCTGACCTCCGTCGCCCCGATGACCGATGGCTCGTCCGCCTGCCGTACAACGATCAGGGCTATTGGTCCGACCGAGGCAGACCCGAAGGCGGGATCAGTTGTCAGTCACCACCCCGATTCTATCCAATTGTTCCCTCAGGTCCCAGCCCTCCGGCTTCCGTTGACGGTCGAACCATTCCGGGCCGGAGGCCAGCCATCTTGCGCGATACTCTTCGAAGCGGGATGGCTCGGCCGTGCCCGGATCGTCGTCGAAGCCGAACTCGAAACCGCAGCAGGGACACACTTCGTACGACGGAGACCCGAGCCGCTGAGAGTAGGGCGGGCTCCCGAACTCGGGCCAAGGGAGCGGGCCAAGCGACTCGTACGCCGGCCCGCCGAGGCCATCATAACCGCAACATGGGCAGTAGTGCCTTATGAGGTCGATTGCCATGAGTTGTCCGACGTCAATGGGCCGTAACGCCGCTTACTTCTTCTTCGGCCAGATCGTCGCGCCGTAGACGGCGTCCTTGCCGAGTTCCTGCTCGATCCTCAGGAGCTGGTTGTACTTGGCGATCCGGTCGGAGCGGCTGGCGCTGCCGGTCTTGATCTGGCCGGCGTTGGTGGCCACGGCGATGTCGGCGATGGTCGAGTCCTCGGTCTCGCCCGAGCGGTGGCTGATGATGGAGCTGTACTTGTTCCGCTGGGCCATCTGGACCGCGTCGAGGGTCTCGGTCAGGGTGCCGATCTGGTTGACCTTGACCAGGATGCTGTTGCCGATCGACTCGTCGATCCCCTTCTTGAGCCGCTTGGTGTTGGTGACGAACAGGTCGTCGCCGACGAGCTGGACGGTGTCGCCGATGGCCTGGGTGAGCAGCTTCCAGCCGTGCCAGTCGTCCTCGGAGCAGCCGTCCTCGATCGAGACGATCGGGTACTGCTTGGCCCAGCCGGCGAGGAACTCGACCATCTGCTCGGGCGTCTTCTTGGGCTGCTTGTCGTTCTCCAGGGTGTAGACGCCGTCCTTGAAGAACTCGGTCGAGGCGACGTCGAGCGCCAGCGAGACGTCGGAGCCGGGCTTGTAGCCGGCCTTGTCGATCGCGGTGAGGATGACCTCGATGGCCTCCTCGTTGCTCTTGAGGTTGGGGGCGAAGCCGCCCTCGTCGCCGACGGCCGTGTTGTACCCCTTGCCCTTGAGCACGGCCTTGAGGTTGTGGAAGACCTCGGCGCCGCAGCGGAGGGCCTCGGCGAAGGTCTTGGCGCCGAGCGGGACGATCATGAACTCCTGGACGTCCACGTTATTGTCGGCGTGGGCGCCGCCGTTGAGGATGTTCATCAACGGGACCGGCAGGACCCGGGCGTTGACGCCGCCGAGGTAGCGATAGAGCGGCAGGCCCGCGCCGATCGCGGCGGCCTTGGCGGCGGCCAGGCTGACCCCGAGGATCGCGTTGGCGCCGAGCTTGCCCTTGTTCTCCGAGCCGTCGGCGGCGATCAAGGCGGCGTCGAGCCCGGCCTGGTCGGCGGCGTCGAGGCCGATGGCGGCCCTGGCCAGCGGACCGTTGACGTTGGCGACGGCCTGCGTGACGCCCTTGCCGAGGTAACGCTTCTTGTCGTCGTCGCGGAGCTCGACCGCCTCATGGGCGCCGGTGCTGGCTCCCGAGGGGACGGCGGCCCGGCCGAGCGTCCCGTCGGCGAGGATCACGTTGACCTCGACCGTCGGATTGCCTCGGCTGTCGAGGATCTCGCGACCGCGCACGGCGGCGATGGGTGCGTGCTGGGTGCTCATCTGAGAATTCCAAACTCCTGAAAGGGTCGCGACGCGGGCCCACGGAGAGGCCCGGCCCGTCGCCCGAACCTGGGCGAGCGCGATCAACGCAACCCTACTAGGAGGAAGGGGCCTCGGTCAAGGCTCGGGCGGGGCTGCGCCGCGTTGTTCAAGAGTCGAGCCACCGTCCACCTCCCCCCACCCCAACCCTCCCCCGCAAGGGGCTGACCGACCGACACATTCGGGGCGAAGCCCTCCTGGAGTGCGGGAGCTTGCTCCCGCTCTGGCCAGCGGAGCTTGCTCCGCGCCGACCGACGCGGCGACCTCGGCTCGCGGAGCAAGCTCCGCGGGGGAAAAGCGGGAGCAAGCTCCCGCACTCCAGGGGGGAATCGGACCCGTCCGAAAAAGTGTCGGTCGGTCAGCCCCTTGCGGGGGAGGGTTGGGGTGGGAGGGGCCGTCGCTCAAGCAAAGACCACGGCTGTCGCTTCATCTGGGAGTTTTGAAATGATACCCACCGATCCGGGCCCTCGATCGGGCCGGACACGGGGCCAAAAATTGCGCTGGATGTTCCCTTTCCGCATCGGTGTCCCAGGAATCCGATCGATTTCTTTCGACAACACGATTGCCACGTTGTACGCGAGTTTGGGTTCGATTAGCTTGCACTCCCGGCCAGTCGCAAGTGCGAGCACGACAGCCCGAGTCTCTCAGGCCGCTCCGGGATTCCCAACCTGGAGGGAGCCGGATGCGACCCGACGATCGAAATCCGTCTTCGACCTCGCTACTTCAAAGGGAGAAGTCCATGCGTGGAAGGTCCCGCCTCTTGATGGGCGTCCTCTGTTTGTTTGGCCTTGGGATCGCTGAGAGGGCGGCCGAGGCCGGCTACGACCTCGGCCCGGACATCGTCGCGATCCCGACCGACAGCCAGCCGATCGCCGATGTCGCCCCCGGGCAGACCGTGTCCTATGCGTTCAACGAGACCTTCTCGGGCACCGCCTCGACGACCAACCCGACTCAGTTGTTCCTCAGGAGCTTCCACAACTATTACATCGGGACCGGCGCCAACGTGCTCACGTATTTCCTGACCGGGCACGCCAACAACGGGGTGACCGACGTCTCGTTCTCGTTCGACCACCTTCTCCGCCGTGACCAACGCCTCGGGCGGGTTCGTCGGCTTCCTCGGCGTCAACTCGTCAGGGGGCTTTTCCAGCGCCGTGGTCGGTTCGACCGTGGTTGCGGACATCTTCGATCCGGCCAATGGGACGACCCTGATCGGCACGGTCTCCGCCGATTTCGGCGCCACGACGGCCAACGACACGACGTTCACCGTGCACAACCTCTCGTCCACCTACACCCTGGACCCGCCCAACTTCGAGATCTTCTTCACCCTCGACTCGAATAATCCGCTGGTGCTCGGACCCTTAGCCACGGGCGTGCCCGAGCCGTCGTCGATCGTCCTGGTCGGCACCGCCAGCTTGATGGGCCTGGGCTACCTCCGCCGCCGGAGGAAAGGGATCGCCGGCTGAGGCCCCAGGCGTGTCAGGATGTCGGGTGCGTCGAGCCCTCAAAGACGCACCCGGCACGGCTCGACCCCATCAGGACAGGACCAGCGGGCCGATTTCCTTGGCCGAGGAGTCAACAGTCACACCGTTGCGGGTACCGACTAGCCGGCTGTTCGTGGTGATGGTCACGTTGTTGCGCATCTTGATGTTGACGTGCGCGAACGGCAGGCCGATCACCGACGAGTTGCTGGCGTTGCCGATGGTGAGCTGGTTGAAGTTCCCGGCGTCGTTGAAGACCATCCCCGTGGCGGTCTTCGCGGTGAACGACTGGACGTTCCCCTGGACGTCGATCAGCGCGGTGTTGGTCAGTTCGGGATGGAACGATTGGCTTAGGTCGGTCAGGGCGTTGGCGTCGTTGAGAGTGAACGACCCTTCGGAGGTCAGGCCGTTGGGCGAGTAGAGCTTGATGACGTTCTGGCCGTTGGTCACGCTGGAGTCGATCGCCAGGAACGAGTCGAGGCTGCCGATGGCCACGCTCGGAGAGCTAGCAATCCCGTTGTTCGACCCGGCCGGGACGTCGATCCCATTGCTGGTCAGCGCGGTCCGAGACGCCTCGGAGAGCTTGCCGGTCGAGGACGGGGTGATCGTCAGGATGCCGGCCTGCTTGGCGTTGGGCTGAGCGGTGTCGAAGAAGGCCGAGCCCAGGGCGTAGAGGTTGCCGGTGCCCGGCACGCCGGTCAGGGGGCCGGCCAGGGCGAACTCGCGGGCGGGCGAGTAGGGCGAGCCCATCGCCACGGCCTGGCCTGTGGAAAGGCTCTGGGACAGGTTGATCGCCTGCGACGTGCCGGTTGCGCCGTCGCGTGCGTCGGTCAAAACGGTCGAGTCGCCGCGTGGGCCGATCCCGGTGACGGTCGTCAAGCCTTCACTGGCCAGGCTGCTCGTCGAGAACTGGCCAACCGAGGCGCCGGTCAATAGCGTCGAAGGCCAGGACATTCGGGCCCGACCCCGACCAGGACGACCTGCTCGACCCCGTCCATAGCCAGCGAGACGCCGCCGACCGGGGAGGTCGAGGCGGGCAGCGGGATCGACTGCAAGGCGACTGCCGGTGACGGCGTCGAACTCGGATCAGGGCGTTGGCGGTCGCGTCGTAGCCGTAGATCTGGGCGTCGCCCAGCGGCGGTGTCTGGACGGTCGGCCCGCCGTTGACGTGATTGATCGTGATGATCACGCCGGGCGGCGGGATCGGCGTCGGCGGGAGGCTGTAGTCGCTGGGCTCGATCAGGTTCGCGCCGGGCATGAAGGTCCCGGCGATGGCCGAGAGCTGCGAGCCGCCGGTCGAGTCGGTCGACGTAGGTCACCGTCCGCCCCTGGTTGACCTGAGTCTGGGTCAGGCCGGGGGTGCCCAGGAAGTTCTCGCCGTTGCCGACGGTGTTGATGATCGGGATCCCCCCGTTGATCGCGCCGACCGAGCCGCCGCCGAAGCCCAGGGCCACCGGGTTGAGCGTCCCTGAGTTGTTGATGGTCAGCGCCGCCGCCGGCGACGAGCCGGTCGCCGCGCCGATCGAGGTGCCGCTGGCCAGACCGCTGGCGGTGCTGGTGGTCGCCCCGGTCGAGGTGGAGCTGATCCGGGCGTAGCTCAGGCCGGCGCCGGTGACCGTGTTGACGTAGCTGGGGACGCCCAGCGTGGTGTTCAAGGGCGTGTCGCGGAGGTGGATCTGCGAGTTGGCCGCCGCCGAGTTGATGTTGAAGACCTGCACGCCGGAGGTCAGGTTGACCTGGCCGCCGCTGATCAGGTTGAACGAGGGCAGGAGCACCCGTCCGACCAGGTCGCCGCCCATCCCGCTGAGCGAGTTGAGCGAGCACGTTGGCGTTGCGGATCGACGCGAGAGTCGGCCTGGCCCGTCGCCGCCCGTGACGGTCCCGATGATCGTGCTGAAGACGCTGGTCCCGGAGAAGACCAGGTTCAACGCCCGTCCGAGTTGACCGAGCGTTCCCGCCAGGCTCCCCTGGGCACCGGGGCCACTGATCTTGATGTTGACCTGCGCCCCCTGGGGCGTGACGTACCGGACCTCGGCGGGCGTGAACTCGGTCGAGGGAAGGTTGGGGTTGCGGCGGCTGAATGGTGCTCAGGAGCCTCCGCCCCTCCAGCCCTTCCAGTGTCGGCCGGGACCGTCGATTGCTCCGCTCCATCGCCTTTGACCTCCGCGTCCGTGCTTCGCATTCGGGCTTCGCCCGTCGTGCCTTCCTGCACACCTCGGAATTTGGATCGGCTGACCCGCCGAGGGGCATCACCGGATTGCCCGCGACGGACCGCCGCGTCGCCTTCGCCATCGGATTAACCCTCGCAATGCTCCCGGACGGGGTCCCCGGAGGCTTGGCACTCCGGCCGTCCGACCGTTACACTCGTCACAACCCGCCCGAGGGTCGGCGGATCGTGATCTCGCTTCGACTCTCGGCTCCAGGATGACCGACGGGGCGATGGTTGAGGGACGGAGCGTTTCGAATCCCCCCGGTCAGTCTTCGGCCATCGTCTCCACGACCGTGCCGGTTCGTCGAGGGACGGAACTCCGTCTCGATCAATCGTCAACTTCGGCCATCGACCATCGGCCATGCTGGGCTCGGTAGGATGATTCCCAGGACAAAGGAGATTTCCCGGTGCGCCGCTTCGCCATGACCGCGTTGACGCTGTCCTTGATGCTCGGGCTGTCGTTTGCCCAGGACCCCAAGCCCGAGGCCAAGCCGGCCGAGGCTCCCAAGACCGAAGCCCCCAAGCCCGAGGCCAAGCCGGCCGAGACTCCCAAGCCCGAGGCCCCCAAGGCCGAAGCCGCCAAGGAGCCGGCGAAGAAGGAGGAGGCCAAGCCGGCCGCCGAGGCCCCGCTGCCGACCATCCCGCCCGAAGTCGAGGCCAAGCGCGAGGCCGCCCTCCACGCCATCGCCGACCTGATCGTCGCGGCCGAGGACGCCGGCCTGGTCGAGACCTCGATCGACCCGCCCCCGGTCCTCGACCTTCTGGTCACCGGCCGGGCCGTCGACCTCCGCGACGTCAAGGCCACTCCGATGCGCGGTGTCTCCCCCGAAGTCTTCGCCGCCTGGTTCACCGGCTACGGCGGCAAGGGGGCCGAGAACGTCAACTACGTCAACGACCTCCGGATCGTCCAGCCCTCCAAGGGCCTCAAGGCCTACTTCGACCAGCGGGCCAACCTCCTGAACAAGCACATCGACGCCGTCCGCAAGGCCAAGCTCGACGAGAAGGCCGCCGCCGAGGCCAAGAAGAAGGCCGATGCCGAAACCAAGATGAAGGCCGAGGAAGACGCCAAGAAGAAGGCCGATGCCGAAACCAAGATGAAGGCCGAGGAGGAAGCCAAGAAGAAGGCCGATGCCGAAACCAAGATGAAGGCCGAGGAGGAAGCCAAGAAGAAGGCCGAAGCGGACGCCAAGAAGAAGGCCGAGGAAGACGCCAAGAAGAAGGCCGATGCCGAGGCGAAGGCGAAAGCCGACGCCGACGCCAAGGCGAAAGCCGACGCCGACGCCAAGGCGAAAGCCGACGCCGACGTCAAGGCGAAAGCCGACGCCGACGCCAAGGCGAAAGCCGACGCCGACAAGCCCAAGGATGAGCCCAAGCCCGACGCCGACAAGCCGAAGGACGAGCCCAAGAAGGACGGCGACAAGCCGAACTGAGGCCGCGGGTCCGTCTTCCTCCCCTCTCCCTCCGGGAGAGGGGTCGGGGGTGAGGGGCGTCGCCTCACCACCAGGCCGGAAAAACGCTCGATCGAAAACCACTGGCCCGGCGACCACCCTCACCCCGGCCCTCTCCCGGAGGGAGGAGAGGGTGGCGGAGGAAGCCGCCTCCGACCGATTCCCACCGCCAGGGGCTGGCGGTGGCGGTCGGGCCTTGTTAACCTGTTGGCCCGTCATCGGCGTTTTCGTCGGACGATTCCAGCGCCTGAATTCCGGCTCGCGTCCGGTCGTCGCTGGCGGACGAAGCAGAGAAGGCTCGCCCCGTGACGCCGGCCGTCCTCACTAAGGCCACGAGCTTGTTTCAAACTTTACACAAGATTGCGACTTTGTAAATCACTAAAGGGACATGACTTATGTCCTGACCGACTTTCTCTATTCCACTTCTTGCATGGGTGGTTTGGTGGAGACGAGAGCGAAGTGGGCACGCGTATCAGTCACGAGCGTTCCTTTCGCCCAACAGAATGGTGACAGCACACATTGAGTCACGAGGCTGACCAATACGCCGAGAAGCCGTGGGGCTCCCAGGCATTCTGAGAGGTTCGCCAGCTACCAGAGCTTCGAGAGGGAAGTCCTGCCTGTGATACTCCACTAGGGCATCGACTGCATCGGCATGAAGAGCCTGGGAGGAAACGGCTCGATCGCCGCCGAGGCCGGCGTCCCGATCGACCAGGCCCTGGGATATGTGTTCTCCTTGCCGATCTCGACGCTCGTCTCGGGGATCGACTCCGAGAAGTTGCTCGACCAGAACCTCAAGATCGTCCGCGACTACTCCCCGATGTCCGAGAGCGAGCGGCACGCCATCGAGGCCAAGTACTACCAGGTGGCCGGTGACGGTCGGGTCGAGCTGTTCAAGTCTTCCAAGATGTTCGACGGGCCGGTCCACCAAAAGCAGCACGGCTTCGACCCGCCTCTGCAAAACGCCTGAGACGCAATCGCGGGGGGCCGTATTCGACGCCGGCCTCCCGACATTTCCTCTCGTCGCCTCATGCCCAAGCCGACGAGCGATGGACCGGGCACCTTCCATGGAGACTTCCGGGATGAACAACGCCGAAATGCCCTATCGGACCCTCGGCAGCACGGGAGAGCGAGTGTCCGCCATGGGGCTCGGCGGCTGGCACCTGGGCCTGAAGCACGTCGACAAGAAGCTGGCGACGAACATCGTCCACGCCGCGATCGATCGTGGCATCAACTTCCTGGACAACTCCTGGGACTACAACGACGGCGAGAGCGAAGTCCGGATGGGCAAGGCTCTCCAGGACGGCTATCGGGACAAGATCTTTCTGATGACCAAGATCGACGGCCGTTCCAAGAAAGAGGCGGCCAAGCAGCTCGACGAGTCGCTGAAACGCCTGAAGACCGACCGCATCGACTTGATCCAGCATCACGAGGTCATCCGCTTCGACGACCCGCACCGGATTTTCGACGAGGAGGGGGCTCAGGCGGCTTTCATCGAGGCCAAGAAGGCGGGCAAGCTCCGCTACATCGGCTTCACCGGGCACAAGGACCCAGAGATCCACCTGCACATGCTCGAGGTCGCCCGGCAGCACGGCTTCAAGTTCGACGCGGTCCAGATGCCCCTCAACGTCATGGACGCCCACTATCGCAGCTTCGCCCGACTGGTGGTCCCGGAACTCGTCAAGGAGGACGTCGGGGTGCTCGGCATGAAGAGCTTGGGCAACGGGATCATACTAAAATCCGGGGCGGTGACGGCGATTGAGTGCCTGCACTACTCCTTGAATTTGCCGACCTCGGTGGTCATCACGGGCATCGACAGTATGGAGATCCTCGACCAGGCGTTCGAGGCGGCGCGGACGTTCCGCCCGATGGGCGAAGCCGAGATCGATGCCTTGATGGCGAAGACGTCCGGCGCGGGATCGCGTGGCGAGTTCGAGCTGTTCAAGACGACCTCGATTTTCGACTCCACCGCCAACAACCCGAAGTGGCTCGGCGAGGAGCCCGAGAGGCTGACCAGCCTCATGCTGGCGTGAGGATTCTGCGAGGTATCGGCTTTCGCAAGGTTGATGCCTCAATCATTCGCTAAGTCAAATCCCTGCGACCGTCGGACGGGTGCTGCCCGGCGCCGCGTGTGACAAGGAAAACGCGAGATTTCTTCTCGGACCTCCGGCGCAAGAACGCCGGAGGTCCTCGGCCTGTCCAGGTTTCGAAGGAGCGACCCGCATTGAGGTCCGAGATCAGCCCGGACTGTTTAGTACTACAGCGCTAAGTCTTTCCCCAGGAGCAGCGAGGGAGCCCAGTGAGTTTGATGCCCAAAGCCCGCAACTTCTTCCGCGTCGCCTTGGTGTGGCTCTTGCGGGCCGCCGCATTTCTCTTCTGCGTCCGCTCGATCTCCGCCGCCGTCCGCTCCAACAGCTTCAGCGAGGGGCGTTCGCCCAGCCACCAAGACGGGATCATCGCCGCGATCGCCGTGTGCACCTGGCACTCCGTCAACTCCGGATTTTTCCCCCCGAACTCCTCTCGCATCCGCGCCAGGAACAGGTAGCTCACGCAACTCAGGATCAGGTGGCGTTTCAACCCCTGGTAACGACGCCCTTCATACTGATCCAGCCCGATCTCCGATTTCTGGTCCTCGAAACAACGCTCGACTCGCCATCGCGAGAACCCCACCAGCAACAACTTCGACACCGGCGTCTCCGGGGGGGCGTTGCTCACGAAGAACTTCACCTCCTTCAGGTCCAGGACGTTGCGGGCCACGACCAGGTGCATCAGCTCGCCCGGCAGACCGTCCTCGCCCTTGGGGGTGAAGATCTCGTGCTTAACCTCCCAGATCATCGGCCCCTTCTCGCCGTCCTTGACCCGCCAGCGTTGCCAGGCCTGATCGACGAATGCCCGCTCGTTCAGCAGCTCATCGACCCGTCGCGCCGGCCGGCTGCCGCCGGCCAGGCGAGGGACCTTGCGGCCCCGCCCACGCCCGTTCTTGCGGTACGGACGGGTGACCACGCGGGGCGGATCGAGCCAGCCGGTGAAGCTCCGGGGGACCTCGCCCATGAACTTCTGACCGCGAGCGTTCAGGCCCCGGAGAAAGTCGGGCTTGCTGCCGTATCCCTCGTCGAAGGTCATCCAGTCGAAGTGGAGGCCATGGCCGATGGCGTGGTCATACAGCTCCAGGGCGATCCGCCACTTGGGGCGGTAGGTCATCGAGTCGGGGATGCCCGCCTCGCGACAGCGTGGACGGTCGTCCGACCAGCTCTGGGGCAGGTACAGCTCGCCGTCGATCAGGCAGTGGAAGCCGTCGCGGGCGTACCCCAGGTGGACCGTGACCAGGCAGTTCTCCGTCTTGCCCCGCGATCCGCACCACTGGCGTTGCACGCCCGGCGTCTTGTCCCCCTTCTTGACGTCGCTGGTCTCGTCGATGACGCCGATGGAATGCGGCCCGGAGTGCTCATCGCGGACGATGTGCTGGAGTCGGTCGCGCAGGAGGTCGTGGTCCCAGTGGTGCTGGCTGAGGAACTCCTGGAGGGTGCGTGGTGCGACGCCGGCGTTGAGGGCGATCGGCTCGACGCTCTTCTCGGGGATGTCGGAGATCTGGCCGGAGATGTAGGTGGGCAGGTGGGCGCGGGTGTCCTTGCGTGGGAAGCAGTCATCGAACCGCTTGAGAAACGACCTGAGCTTGGGCTTGAGCGATCGGATCTGGGGGATGTTCATGCTCGTGTCTCCATAAGCCTTTGAGACGAGCATAGTTTCGTCGTGGCCAGCGATTCAAGCCTGTACAACCTGGCGCTGTAGTATTAGGCTGTCATGCCAGCCACTCCCGAATCCGCTGACCCGAGACCGGGTCATCGACCGACAGGGATGGGGCGAGCATCCCAAAAAAAGCCCAGCGACCTCCTTGGGATACTTGGAAGCGACCGGCACGTTCAAGCGTCGGTCAACGACACCGAAGCGAGCAACAATATCGCTTTCCAGGTGGATGTGGCGGTGGCTGCACGACAGACTCTTGACTCGGAGCAGCAGATACGGCGGCAGATCTGAGACTGTGGGTTGCCTTCGCCAGCCGTAGACTCGTCGCTAAGCCCGCCAGGACGATTGCAGGATCACGCTGCAAAAGTCGGTACGCTTAAAGCCAGGATCGAAGTACGCGAGCACGTCGTCGTTGACGGTCCCGAACGTGCTCTCGGGCCGATGCTTCATCCCGTCATAGAAGGCCCGGATGATCTCGTTCTTGAAGTCGCCGCCACGCGGATAGGCCGCGACGACGGCCTCGCGCTGCTCGTCGGCGAACTGGTCGTAGGCGAGGCCGAGCACGTCCATCTCGACGCCCGCCGTGACCAGGGCGACTTCCGGCTTCTTGTGCTCCGGGATGCCGGGCGTCGTGTGCAGGGCGATGGCATCCCAGACCAGATCGACGGATGTTTCCGGAATCCCGTAACCCTTGAGGAACTCTCGCGCCGCGTTGGCACTGTCCACCTCGAATCGGTTCCGGGACTGACGATAGCCCTCGGTCAGTCCGATGTCGTGGAACATCGCTCCGACATAGAGGAGTTCGCGGTCGAATTCCAGCCCCTTGCGTTGGCCGGTCAGCGCGCCGAACAGGTAGACCCGCGTGGAGTGGTGGAACAGGAGTTCCGACTCGGTGTCGCGGATCAACTGCGTCAGTTCACGCGCCATCTTGCTATCCGGGATGCACACTCCCCCGAAGCTCGGCTCGCGCGGGTCGGACATGAGATGCCTCCTCCTGGATGCCTTGGGGCGGCGAATTCGGCCTGCTGACGGCGAGATCGCACTTTGAGAACATCCCCGCCTTGGCTTCGTCACTCTACAACCCGATTGGTCCCGATTGCCACAGTCGCGTCACGGATGGCCTGGCCGAGGTCACTGGAGGGTTATGTTACGCCCATTGCAAGGCGTCCTGGAAGCGGTCGAAGGTCGCCACCGGGAATTTTCTTCTCGTGGTTCTCGGGCTACGAGATCACGACCGAGATTTCGAGAACTCCTCCGTTTCTTTCGGGGCTCGGAAGATAGACCGGTTGCCGGTCTTGCGTCGCAACGAGATCGAAACCGAGAGAGATTAGCGCTGTACCTCCTCGAAATGGTCATCCTGTGGCCAATCCCTGCCGTCGCTGATGGTGCAAGCGACACTCACATTTGCCGGTCCCAGAGCTAACCTCGTCGTGCATTGGATCGTCCAATAACTTGCGCCTGTTCCGACAAGCCGTGTGGATTGGCAATAGTAACTCCGGCCGAGGTGACCTCCGCGTCCAACTCCACGACGCGAACTTGCGTCGGTCTCTCTGACAGGCCGCCCGCTATCGCAGGATTCATGGTGGGCGCTGCGTTCCGTTGCTGGAGAGAAAGCCAATTCGGGGTTGACGATTTCTTGGATTCCGTTCCGGATTCTCTTATCCTAGCAGCAGTCGGTCAGTGTTTAATTCGTGTTCAGGGATGCCGGACAAGGCTGTGGAAAACGTCGTCAACGCTCATCTGATAGATCCCGCTCGAGAGTGCATGCATCATGAGGAGTAAGCACATGGAGCCGCATCGACTCGGCACGCAGGGTTTGACCGTCTCCGCGATGGGACTCGGCTGCATGGGTATGAGTGATGCCTACGGGCCGGCCGATGAGGCCGAGTCCGTCACGACCATCCACCGGACCCTGGAACTGGGGATCAATCTTCTCGACACGTCGGACGCCTACGGCCCGTTCACCAACGAGGAACTCGTCGGCAAGGCGATCCGCGGCCGTCGTGACGAGGTGAGGGTGGCCACGAAGTTCGGCTTCGTGGGCGGCACGGACGGTAAGGGAGGAGGGAGCATCGACGGCCGGCCGGAGCACGTGCGCGAGGCCTGCGACGGCTCGCTCCGGCGGTTGGGGGTCGATCACATCGACCTCTACTACCAGCACCGTGTCGATCCCAAGGTCCCCATCGAAGAGACCGTCGGCGCGATGGCGGAGCTGGTCCGCCAGGGAAAGGTGCGTTACCTCGGCCTCTGCGAGGCGTCGCCCGCGACCATCCGCCGGGCGCATGCCGTCCACCCGATCTCCGCCCTGCAGACCGAGTATTCGCTCTGGAGCCGAGACCCGGAGGACGAGCTGCTTCCGACCGTCCGGGAACTGGGCATCGGATTCGTCGCCTACAGCCCGCTCGGCCGCGGCTTCCTCACCGGCCAGTTGCGCCGCTTCGAGGATCTGCCCGCGGATGATTGGCGTCGCCACAGGCCGCGGTTCCAGGGAGAGAACTTCCAGAAGAACCTGGAACTCGTGGACCGGGTGAAGGAGATCGCCGACACGAAGCAGGTGACGCCGGCCCAGTTGGCCCTGGCGTGGCTCCTGGCCCAGGAGGGGGTTGTCCCCATTCCCGGAACCAAGCGCCGCAAGAACGTGGAGGAGAACGTGGCCGCGCTCGGGATCACCCTGACACGCGAGGACCTGGAACGGATCGACGAGGCGGCACCGAAAGGCGCGGCCAGCGGGGAGCGTTACGCGGACATGAGCGTGGTGGATCGCTGAACCGACCTCCCGATCGGAGGATCTCATGAGCACCATTGCGGCCCCGGATCGGTCGCCGGCCCCATCCTCGCGTTCGGCGTCCGCGCTGAACCTGATCGGCGGAACCTGGGTCGAGGGCCGTGGAAGCACGAACCGCGATATCTACAATCCGGCGGACACGGCCGAGATGCTGGCGCCGGTGCGCGAGGCTGCGCTGGAGCAGGTGGACGAGGCCTGCGCCGCCGCCGCCCGAGCCTTCCCTGGCTGGCGCGCCACTCCGGCGCCGGATCGGGCCCACGTCCTGTTCAAGTTCCGGGAGCTGCTGGAAGCGAACTTCTCGGACGTGGCACACAGCATCGTCCGAGAAAACGGCAAGCTGTTGAGCGAGGCGCGCGGCTCGCTCCGGCGCGGGCTTGACGTCGTCGACTTTGCCTGCGGCATTCCCTCCCAGATGATGGGACAGACGCTGACCGACGTTTCGCGGGATGTTGACTGCCTCACCTTCCGCGAACCCATGGGCGTGGTGGTCGGCATTCCTCCGTTCAATTTCCCGGCCTTGATTCCGCTGTGGATGATGTCGGTCGCCGTCGCCTGCGGGAACACGTTCCTCCTCAAGCCCGCCGAGAAGGCACCGCTCACCGGCACCCGACTCGTGGAGATGTTCGCCGAGGCCGGCTTGCCCACGGGCGTCGTCGGCGTGGTCCAGGGGAGCAAGGACGTCAGCGAACGGCTCATCGCCAACCCGCATGTCCAGGCCGTTTCCTTCGTCGGCACGTCGGCCGTGGCGGAGTCGGTCTACAGCATCGCGGCGGCCCACGGCAAGCGCGTTCAGGCGCACGGCGGAGCGAAGAACCATCTGCTCATCCTGCCCGACGCCGACCTGGAACGCATCCTGCCCGACCTGATCGGATCGTGCTTCGGCTCCGCGGGACAGCGCTGTCTTGCCGGGAGCGTGCTGGTGGTGGTCGGCGATCCGGCGCGACAGGACGCCGTCGTCGATGCCTTCATCCGCGCGGCGGGTGAACTCAAGCTGGGAGACGGCCTGGACGACACCTCGACGCTCTGCCCCGTGGTGAACACGAAGGAGGAAAAGCGGATCCGGGCTGCGATTGAGCGCGGGCTGGCGGAAGGAGCCCGGCTTCGCCTCGACGGCCGCAGCCAAGCCGTCCCCCACCGGCCGCGCGGCTGCTTCCTCGGGCCGACGGTCTTCGACGATGTGACGCCGGAAATGTTCGTCGGCCGGGAGGAGATCTTTGGCCCGGTGGTGAGCCTGATGCGAGCCCCGGACCTGGACGCGGCGATCACGCTGGCGAACCGGAGCCGATACGGCAACACGGCCTGCCTTTTCACGCAATCCGGGGCGGCGGCCCGCATTTTCCGCGAACGCATCCAGGCCGGGATGCTCGGCATCAATGTCGGCGTGCCGGCGCCGATGGGGTTCTTCCCGTTCGGCGGCTGGAAGGATTCGATTTACGGCTATCACAATACCCAGGGTGCCGACGCCGTTGCTTTCTACACGCGGAAGAAAGTGATCACGGACCGCTGGTTCGGTTCCGAGGTGCCGAAGGATGGATGGGTTTGATCGAACAAGCTGGAGTATCGCCATTCAAAAAGAGGAAATGTATTCAAATGAGCGAATTCAAAAAGTTTAATTTCGTATCGGTGGTCGGAATCGCTGGCTTGGTCGCGCTCGCGACCGGCATCTCTCTGATCGCGTTCGCGGACGAGCCACAGGCCTCGAAGCGGAAAGTGGAGCCGGCCAACGCCAGCCGGGAAGACAACGCGACTCTCCCCAACCCCGGATTCACGATCGACCCGAAGACCACCGCCCTGGTCGTGACCGATCCGCAGAACGATTTCCTCAACCCCGCGGGCGTCGCATGGGGCGTCGTCGGTAAGAGCGTGACCAAGAACGGCACCGTCGAGAACCTGGCGGACCTGTTCCGGGCCGCGAAGGACGCGGATATCCCGGTCTTCATCTCGCCGCATTACTACTACCCCCTTGACCATCGGTGGCACTTCGAGGGTGCGCTTGAAAAGCTCATGCACGACATCCACATGTTCGACCGTCGGGGCCCGCTCGATGTCGAGGGGTTCGCCGGGTCGGGGGCCGATTGGCTCGAGCGATACAAGCCGTTCATCAACGACGGCAAGACCGTCGTGACGAGCCCGCACAAGCTCTACGGTCCGCAGTCCAACGACCTGGCCCTGCAGCTTCGCAAGCGGGGTGTCAACAAGGTCCTGCTAGCCGGGATGTCCGCCAATCTATGCACGGAGAGCCACCTGCGGGAATTGCAGGAGCGAGGTTTCGAGGTGGCCGTGGCCTGGGACGCAACGGCGCGGCAGCTCCCCGAGCTGGACGGCATGGCCGCCGCCCTGGTGAATTTCCGGATGCTCGCCAGCGAGACAATGACAACCCAGGAGGCCGTTAGCCGCCTCCGCGCGTCCAAGCCCACTCGCTGACCCGACGACCTTCTCCCTTCGGATACCAGACACCGCCGCGAGAGTCGCCGGCTGGAGTCAACCTGAAAGTTATCTCTCGGAGGAGAGAAACGATGGCAGAGCCCGACAGCCTTCGCTACACGAAGATGCCGATCAACCACGGGTCCGGCGCGATCCCCGCGCTCGGATTTGGCACACTGATTCCCGACCCTGTCGCAACCAGGACCGCGACCAAGGCGGCGCTCGAGGCGGGATTTCGCCTGCTCGACGCTGCGGAACGCTACCGAAATGAAACGGAGGTCGGCGAAGCGATTCAGGAGGTGTTCCAGGCGGGGAAGATCAAGCGGGAGGACGTGTTCATCGCCACGAAGCTCTGGAACAACAATCACCGTCCCGAACGCGTCAAACCCGCCTTCGAGGCCAGTCTCAAGAGACTCCAACTCGACTACGCCGATCTCTATCTCATCCACACCCCCTTCGCCTTCCAACCCGGAGACGAGCAAGACCCGAGGGATGCGAACGGCAACGTGATTTATGACGAAGGAGTGACGCTGCTGGAGACATGGAGGGCGTTGGAGGCTCTGGTGGACGAGGGCAGGTGCAAGGCCATCGGATTGTCCGACGTCAGCCTGGCCCAGGTGAAAGAGATCTTTGAAGCAGGGAGGATCAAGCCGGCCGTTGTTCACGTCGAATCCCATCCGTATCTCCCGCAATGGGACCTTCTGGACTATTGCAGGAAGAATGGCATCGTGCTGCAAGCGTTCGCGGCGCTGGGGCACAGTAGCGAGCCCAATCTGCTGGAAGATCCTGTCATTACCGCGATCGCCAAGCGAGTCAACAAGACCCCGGCGCAGGTCTTGCTCGCATGGGCCATCCAGCGCGGGACGGCCCTCCTGACCACCTCGAAGACCCCCAGCCGGATCAAGGAGAACTTTGAAGTCTCCACGCTTCCTCAAGACGCCATGCGGGAGATTAGCGAAGGAATCAAGTTGCAGGTCAGGTTCAATGCCGTTGTGGAGACCGGTGTTCCCGGGTTCATTCCGAGAGCGAAGGGAGGTTGAGGCGGCAATCACTCCCACAGATGAGCGTTCAAGTTTTCAGGCTTGGGAACTTGAGGTGAAATACTGTAAATATTACAGGAATTTGCACATGAGAACTTGACGAGCGATGCTCCTCGCGGCGGTCCTGCTCCCCGTCGCCGCGGCCTACGTGCAATGGGCCGGATTCGGCCTGCCGCAGGTGCCCGTCGGTCCCGAGGCGGCTCCCGAGGCCGCCACGCCCCACGGCTTCCCGGCGTGGCTCCGGATCACCCATTACGTCAACTTCCTGTTCCTCATCCTGCTCGTCCGCAGCGGCCTGCAGATCCTCATGGACCACCCTCGGCTGTACTGGAACGTCCACTGCACGCCCGGCACCGAGTGGCTGCGGCTGACGCCGATCGACGTGCCGAAGGACCGCGTCTGGACGGCCAACGACGACAACCGCTACCTCTCTCCCTGGATCGGCCTGCCCGGCTACCGGTTCACCGTCGGCATGGCCCGGCACTGGCACTTCCTGAGCGTGCTGTTCTGGGTGGGCAACGGCCTGGTCTTCGTAGCCCTGCTCTTCGGGACCGGGCAATGGAGGCGGCTGGTGCCGCCCTCCTGGTCGATCGTGCCTGATGCCTGGGCCATCTTCGTCCATTACGCCACGTTCCACATGCCGCCCGAACCGAACGGGTTCTACCGCTACAACGCCCTCCAGCATTTGTCCTACTTCGCGGTGGTTTTCCTCCTGGCTCCCCTGGCGATCCTGACCGGGCTCTCGATGTCGCCGGCCCTGACCAATCGATTCGCGTGGTATCCGAAGCTGCCCGGCAACCGCCAGATCGGCCGGTCACTCCACTTCCTCATCATGTGCGCCTTCGTCGCCTTCCTCATCGGCCATGTGACCATGGTGGCCCTCACCGGGCTCATGCGGAACATGAACCATATCGTGCTCGGCACGGACGATACCGGCCCGCTCGGGCTGTACCTGGGCCTGGTGGGCCTCGGCGTGGTCGTGGCGATCAACGCGCTGGCCAACGGGATGTCGTGGTGGTATCCCCGGACCATCCAGCATCTCGCTCGGGCGATCGTCACGCCCGTCATGGAGCTCCTGCTCGATCGCGCCGCACCGATCGCGGAGTTCCGCCGTGAGGACATCTCGCCCTACTTCTGGCCGAACGGCAAGGTGCCCACCAGCGACGAATGGAGGACCCTCGCCGCCGACGACTTCAGGGACTACCGCCTCAAGGTCTCCGGCCTGGTGGAGAACCCGGTCGAACTGTCGCTGGACGAGATCCGGGCGATGGGCAAGAAGACCCAGATCACGCTGCACCACTGCATTCAGGGCTGGTCGGGCATCGCCGAGTGGGGCGGGCTTCCCATGGCGGAGTTGATCAAGCTGGTCCGGCCGAAGCCGGAGGCGCGGGTGGCCGCGTTCTACTCGTTCGGCGAAGGACATGATGGGGGCCAGTACTACGACTGCCACTCGCTGCAGAACCTCATGCACCCCCAGACGTTGCTGGCCTACGAGATGAACGGCGAGCCGCTCAAGACGCTGCACGGGCCGCCCCTGCGGCTGCGGGTCGAGAACCAGCTCGGCTTCAAGATGGTCAAGTGGATCCGGGAAATCGAGTTCGCCGAGAGCCACAAGGCCTTCGGCGAGGGGGAGGGCGGCCAACACGAGGACCAGGGGTACTTCGGCGAGCTGGCCAATATCTGACTCGGCCCGTCAATAGACCCCCGGTCGGACGGGTAGCCGTCTCGTTGCCCGGGACGATCCATCCCGGGAACATCAACCGGAACGTCGTGCGGAGCCACAGCACAGCGCCATCGCCAGGACTTGACCGTGCCGGGGGCCAGCCCGAGGTTCGTGGCCATGGCTCCTGAGGGGTGGTTGTCAGGGAGTTGTCAAGTCTCAAGGATACCCATTTCGAGGGGGGCATGGCTTACATGCATTCTTTCGGCAGGGAGAGTCGCCATGTTCGACCTTGAGCAGGCGATCCGAGAGCGCCATTCGACGCGGCTGTTTTCGCCCCAGCCGGTACCGCGGGCTTTGGTCGAGGAGGCTCTCGTCCTGGCCCAGCACGCGCCGTCGAACTCCGACATCCAGCCGTGGCACCTGGTGTTCGCATCCGGGCCGCCTCGCGACCGGCTCGTCAAGGCCCTTCTCGAGGAGGCCCAGCGACGGCCACCCAAAATTCCACCACTCCCCGAGGCGTTTCGGCACTATCGCCGCGAGCTGGGTGCCGAAGTCTACGGGGCGATGGGAATCGCCCGCGAGGACAAGGCGGCCCATGATGCCGCCGTCTTGCGCAACTGGGAATTCTTCCGCGCACCGCTGGCCGGGATCGTCTGCATGCACCGTGACCTCGGCCTGGCGGACGCCCTGGGCGTGGGGATGTACCTGCAGACGTTGCTGCTGGCCTTGACCGCACGAGGCCTGGGGACTTGCGTCGAGGTCTCGATCGCGGGGTATCCCGAGATTGTCCGCGAGCGGCTGGCGATCCCGGCGGAACTGTCGATCCTGTGCGGCCTGGCGGTCGGCTACCCCGACCCGGACTTCCCCGCCAATAAGCTGCACATCGGCCGCGAGGCCATCGAGCAGAACGTGGTGTTCCTCGACAACTGATCCGGGACGTCACGGCGGCGGTGCCGATGATCACCAAAGGCGGTCTGGAAGCAATAACCCAGCACCTGGCGATGCAACGGCATCCGCGTGAACGCGGTCGCGCCCGGTGTCGTCTACACGCCGATGCGCGGTGAAACGCCGAAGGACGTGATGCAGAGCCTTTCGCCGATGGGTCGGCCCTCGAGCGTCAAGGACATCTCAGATGCGCTCTTGTACCCTACGGACGACGGTACAATAACTGGCGAAATCCCATACGTCGCCGGCGGCGCGCATTTCGGCCACTGGAAACCGGGAGGAGCGGCCGTCATGACCCTAAGAGGACTCCGCCCCATGAATCGGACATTGCCTACTTCCTGGAAACCCACTCGAGCCCAGCTCCTCGCCGCTCACAACAAGCTCGTCCCGGATCTCGCCGCCAAGAACCTCATCGTCCTCTTCGCCGGCATCAACCCCGGCCTCTACACCGCGGCAATCGGCCGCCACTTCGGCCGCCCCGGCAACCGCTTCTGGCCCGCCCTCCACGGCGGCGGCTTCACCCCGCGCCTCTTCTCACCCTTTGAAGAATCCCTCCTTCTCGACCTCAATTTCGGCATCACCAGCATCGTCGAACGCGCCACCGCCCGCGCCGATGAACTCACGGCCGACGAACTTCGCGCCGGCGGCCGGCGTCTCGAAGCGAAAGTCAAACGCTGGCGTCCCACCGTGGTCGCCTTCGTCGGCATCGGCCCCTACCGCATCGTCTCCGGCATCAAAGACGCCCGCGTCGGCCTCCAAAAGGCCCCCTTCGGCGGCAGCCACGCCTGGGTACTCCCCAACCCCAGCGGCCTCAACGCCCACTACCAGCCCGCCGCCCTCGCACAACTCTTCGGAGACCTCCGCCTCTGGGCCATTGAACAGCACGGGCGTCGATGAGATACCTGTTGGTCATCATTGCATTCGCCGCGCTCGTTATGGGGGTTAGCCGGTCGAAATGGCAGGAGGTCCATATGGCACGGTTATTGTCAGTCAACGTCGGACTTCCCCGCGAGATCACGTGGCGCGGCATGACTGTCCACACGTCCGTGTGGAAGGAGCCCGTGCAGGGACGTTGCCTGGTTCGGCGACTCAACATCGAGGGTGACGCACAGGGTGATCTAGCCGGTCACGGTGGAGAACACCGGGCTGTGTTTGTCTACCAGATGGACTCCTATCGCTATTGGCAGCGTGAACTGAAGCGAGCCGATTTCACATTCGGGCAATTCGGAGAGAACTTCACGGTGGAAGGCCTCGTCGACAGCGAGGTCTTCATCGGCGATCGCTATCGCATTGGCGGCGCCCTGTTTGAAGTGACGCAGCCGCGTGTGACCTGCTACCGTGTCGGCATACGAATGGATGAGCCCAGGATGGCGGCGTTGCTAGTCGCGCATCACCGCCCGGGGTTCTATTTTCGCGTCCTGGAAGAGGGTGAGGTGGGCGCCGGCGATGAAATCGTCAAAGTTGCCGAGGGCCCTGAACGCCTCACGGTCGCCGCGATCGACGCTCTTCTCTATCTTCCCGGACCCGCCAAAGATGAACTTGAGCGGGCGCTGCGCATCCCGGGCCTGAGCCCCGGCTGGAAGTCCTCCTTTGAGGCTCTTCTCCGGCAGATGACGCAGCCGGGGTCGCGCACCGGGAACGCCGGGCTCGCGTCATCAGGACAGATCATCACGTCTGCTCCTGGATTCCGGCCTCTGAGAGTGGCCGGAATGGATCGCGAGAGCAGCAGTTCGGTCTCGCTGGTGCTGGAGCCGGTGGACGGTCGTCCTCTGACCGTCCCTTTCCCCGGCCAGTTCGTGGTGTTGCGACTCCAACCTGAAGCTGACGCGCCTCCGGTCCTGCGCAGCTACTCCTTGTCAAATCTGCCGGACCCCGGCCGTTACCGCCTTACCATCAAGCAGGAGCCGCACGGAATCGCCAGCACCTACCTGAGCACGCAGCTTCGTACGGGCGACGTGCTGGATGTCAGCGAGCCACGGGGTGCCTTCACACTGAGGCGTGGCGAGCTTCCTGTGGTTCTCTTGAGCGCAGGGGTGGGCGTGACTCCGGTGATGGCGATGCTCCACGCGCTGGCGGCCCAGGCGTCGGTGCGCCCGGTATGGTGGATCTATGGGGCACGCAACCGCCTGGATCACATCTTTGCCCGCGAAGCACGCGATCTGCTGGCCAAACTGCCCCACGCCCGGAGCCACGTCCGGTACAGCCGGCCCGATGCGACTGACCGATTGGGTCTCGATTTCGATGCTGCCGGCCGTCTGACTGCCACGGTATTCGAAGACCTGGGCGTGTCCCGCGACTCCGATTTTTATCTGTGCGGCCCTCCGGCCTTCCTTGAGGACTTGACCGCCGGCCTCGGCCGATGGGGTGTCGTCGGCGATCGCATCCACGCCGAGGTTTTCGGTTCAGACAAGCCCATAACGCCGGGTGTGAAGGCGGCGCCGCGACGCCGACCGCACGCGCCTGACACTTCCCACGGTGAAGGTCCAAGAATTTCCTTTGCTCGCGCCGGACTTACGGTTTGCTGGGACCCGAAGTACCAGAGCCTGCTGGAACTCGCCGAAGTCTGTGACATCCCGGTGCGCTGGTCTTGCCGGACCGGAGTTTGCCATATTTGCGAGTCTGGGTTGATTTCCGGGTCGGTGAACTATGATCCCGAGCCTCTCGAGCCTCCGGCGGCAGGAAGCCTGTTGATTTGCTGCTCGCGCCCCCAGGAAGACCTGGTAATCGACATGTAGCCCGCAATGATTGGAAGGAAGAGTCACCGGTGTGGCGCGGGTGCCTGATCGATGGGACTTTCTTCGCCAGGTTGTTGCAGGTGGCGAGCCGTAAGGAGAAGCCCTTGAACCCATTCCTCCGCGAGCTCGGGATCGAGCTGCCGATCATACAGGCCCCTATGGCCGGAGTGTCCACTCCGGAGATGGCCGCCGCAGTGTCGAACGCCGGTGGGCTTGGCTCCATCGGCGTCGGGTCAGTCGATGCCGAGACCACATGGCAGATGATCTCCGCCGTTCGGTCGAGGACCGATCGTCCGTTCAACGTCAACGTGTTCTGCAACCAGCCGGCCGTCGCAGATCCCGCCCGAGAGGTGGAGTGGCTACTCCGGCTCGGACCCGAGTTCGCGCGATACGGGGCGCAACCGCCGATCCGCCTGTCGGAGATCTATCAGACCTTCCTGAACGACGACGCCAAGCTCGCGATTCTGCTGGCCGAACGCCCGGCGGTTGTCAGCTTCCACTTCGGACTGCCTGCCCGCGATCGGATCGAGGCCCTCCGCGCCGCCGGGATCGTGCTCCTCGCGACGGCCACGAGTCTCGACGAGGGGAAGGCCATAGCCAATGCCGGGATCGATGCCATTGTTGCCCAAGGGTATGAAGCGGGGGGACATCGCGGGGTGTTCGACCCCGATGGTCGGGATGATCGGCTCGGGACGATCCCCTTGACCCGACTGCTGGTGAAGAAGCTCGACATCCCGGTGATCGCGGCCGGCGGCATCATGGACGGGGCCGGGGTCGCCGCATCGCTCACCCTCGGCGCGGTCGCCGCACAGCTTGGCACGGCATTCATCGCCTGTCCGGAGTCGTCGGCCGACGCAGGCTATCGAGCCGCACTCTTTGGCCCACCGGCGGAACATACCGTGATGACGAGGGCGATCTCGGGCCGCCCTGCCCGTTGCCTCGCCAACCGCTTTACAGCCCTCGGTGCTGGCGTAGAACAGGGAGCATTGCCGGACTACCCGATCGCTTACGACGCGGGGAAGGCGCTTCATGCCGCCGCAAGGGAGGCAGGGGAGTTCGGGTACGGGGCCCAGTGGGCCGGTCAAGGCGCTCCGCTCGCTCAGGAGGTGCCTGCGGCCGAATTGGTTGCCCGCCTCCGGAGCGAGATGGAGAAAGCGTTGTCCGACCGCCTAACCGGGTGACTTGTCTGCGGCCTGACGCCGGTGCTCTGCCGCAGGCAGGCCGTTCACGCCCCAGTCCTCCATCTCCACTTCCTGGATGACCACGAATGTCAACCCCGGCGGCTTGTTCAGCACCTTCGCCAGAAGGTCCGTCGCCCCCTTGATGAGCGCAGCCTTCTGCTCGGGCGTTGTCCCCTCTCGGGTGATCTGGATCGTCACGATTGGCATCGTCGCCTCCTCAGGAGTTACCAGTGGCCGGCGTGCGATCCGCCGTCGACGTGGAGGGTCTCGCCGGTCACGAATGCGGCCGATTCCAGATAGAGCACCGCCTCGACAACCTCTCGGACCTCGCCCATCCGCCCCATCGGGTGCAGCCCGGCCAGGAAAGCGTGCGTCTCGGGAGAGTGCATCGGCGTCTTGATGACCCCCGGTGCCACGGCGTTCACGCGGATGCCCTTGTCCGCGTACTCGATGGCCAGCGACCTCGTGACCGCATCCAGGCCGCCTTTGGTGAGGGAAGCCAGCGCCGAGGGCACGCCCTTCACGGGCTGGTTCACGAGCGTCGTTGAGAGGTTCACGATGTGGCCGCCGCCCTGAGTGAGCATCTGCCGGACGGCCCGCTGCGAGACATGGAAGAATCCTCCCAGGTTCAGCGACAGCATGCTGGCGAAGTCGGCCTCGGTATAATCGGTGAACAGCTTGGATATGAACATCCCGGCATTATTGACCAGCGTATCGACCCGGCCGAACTTCTCAACCGCGCCCCCGATCACCCGGTCGGTTACCGCCGGGTCGGCGATGTCGCCGGCAACGGTGAGTACGTCCGCCGAAGCGTCAGGCTTGATGGACCGGGAGTTGGCGACAACCCGGTAGCCGCGTTCGAGATACCCTCGGACCAGGCCCTCGCCGATCCCCTGCGAGGCCCCGGTGATCACGGCGACCTTGCGTTCAGCACTCATGACAAACCTCCTACTTACTGAAGTGCCAACCTTGCCGCCTCATCTTTAGACGCCCGCCTCCGGAGCGAGATGGAGAAAGCGTTGTCCGACCGCCTAACCGGGTGACTTGTCCGCGGCCTGACGCCGGTGCTCTGCCGCAGGCAGGCCGTTCACGCCCCAGTCCTCCATCTCCACTTCCTGGATGACCACGAATGTCAACCCCGGCGGCTTGTTCAGCACCTTCGCCAGAAGGTCCGTCGCCCCCTTGATGAGCGCAGCCTTCTGCTCGGGCGTTGTCCCCTCTCGGGTGATCTGGATCGTCACGATTGGCATCGTCGCCTCCTCAGGAGTTACCAGTGGCCGGCGTGCGATCCGCCGTTAACGTGGAGGGTCTCCGCGTCGTCGAGGTCGCCGCGGTCCCGCGGGTTGGTCCCTTGAGCGAGAAGCTTGAGGTCCTCTCCTCCCGGTCAAGGGTATTCGTCGCCCTATGGCGCCCGGCCCGTTCTACTTGACCGCACCGGATGCCAATCCCCACTCGCCTCCGAAGACGAATTCGGTCAGAGGCTTCCGTTGCCGGGGCGCGAGGTCGCGCTCCCGGTACTCCTCCGGCAGCGCGTCGGGGTCGCCAAGGTATCCGACGGCGAGGCCGGTCAGGGGCTTGAACCCGTCCGGGATGCGGTACAACTCGCGAGCCCGGTCGGGCAGGATGCCGATCATTTGGTGAACGCAGAGGCCACGGGCCGTCGCCTCCAGGGTCAGGCTGGCACTGGCGAGCCCGAGGTCGTGCTCGGCAGCCGCGTTGGGCTGCCCGTTGAGGGCGAAGTTCAGGCTCGTGCAGCCGAGGGCGAGTACGGGCGCCGCCTTGGCCCAGGGCTGATTCCCCTCGACCAGGCAGGAGAGGAGACGGTCGAAGGCCTCGGGTTGCGCTTTCGTCGCCACGATGTACCGCCACGGCTGCTCGTTGTACGAGGAGGCCGCCCAGCGGGCCGCCTCGAAGAGCGAGCGGAGGTCGCTCTCCGAGACGCCCCGGTCCGCGAAGGCGCAGGGGCTCCAGCGTTTCGTGAACAATTCGTGGATCGGGTGGCCTGGGCTTGCTCCCCTGGGAAGGGTCATCGTGTGGTCCCCTTAAACTCGGGTTGCGGCAGGGTCTGTCTTTCGGCGGCCAGGTTGCCATTCCGGGTCACGGCATTCTAACAGGACGGAGCGGGCTCGCGAATGAATCGCCGCCGGGCATTTTTCCCTCGAGAAAAGGGGTAATCCCGGACGGGCCGACTCGCTGGAAATCGCGAGGACAATTCCCTTAGCCGAGGGGGCCACGGCGATGTCGTTTCTTCCCGAGCCAGTCTCGCCTCAAAAGTCGTTGAGCATCTGGAACTGGAACAGAGTGCCGCTCTCGCCGGCACGGAAACCCGTCAGCAGGTTCTCGGCCGAAGAGTGATTGATTCTTGTCACGTCGAAAGTCATTCGCCAGTTGCGTGTGCCGCGCACGTACCAGTTGAGGCCGCCCCGGTCGTCGGACCTGCCGAAATCTCGGACCCACCGGAATCCGCACTCGGCGTCTAGGCAGCCCAGGCCCGGGATCCGAGCGCCAGTGCGACGATCGACGCGGCCAGGACGGTCCTCGCCATCAGACTCAACCGAGCCGGCCACCCCCTTGAATGGCAGATTTTCCCCGTAGGATTGAACATCGATCCCAGCGGGACGGCGGAACTCCGATTCGGGACAGGTATTGACACCCAATTTGATTATCGGACACGGTTGCCTTGAGGCAATGGCGGAAAGCCGACGCGACCGCGAGCCCGCGTTCGGACTATCGAATGGTTGGGCGGATTTCACCAATTTCACTTCAATATACCACCGATGGCAAAAATGCTCCCGCGGGTTCGTTGTAGAGTCCGAGGCTCATGAGAGTCATGGGCTGCGTGACGCGCAAACCGCGCTGCAAGCACCAGCGGAACAGTTTTGTGTTACGAATCGGCAAGAGGAAGCCGGGGCCTGCAAATGTTTGGGCCGCGCCGATGAGGGCTTGGAGTTCGCTGTTGCTCTCGCCGACGGCGTGTCCGAAGAAACCGAGGGTTGTGGCGTAACCGGTAATACGCCCGTCGTGCTCGACGACGCTGGCTGCGCCTTGCCGGACCGCGTCGAGCAGTTCCCCACCGCGATCATGGCCGTGGACTTGCCGGCAGACGCGGTTGCAGGCCTCGAGGTCCCCTGGGGTGGCCGGTCGGACGCCATACCCGGCCATCACGTCGTTGATGGCCGGGCCTTGGAGGCAGGCGAGTGGTTCGCGGACGGCGTAACCGAGCTTGGCATACAGGGAGAGCGAACGCATGTGATAGCCGGCCTGTATCAGGCGCACACCAGGGAAACTCTTCTGCGCGGCGCGATGATGGACGTCCTCCATCAATTGTCGCCCGATCGTTTTGTGCTGGACGCTGGGATCGACGGTAATCGGCCCGACGCCGGCGATGCAGTTACGTTCGTCGAGGAAGTTGCTGCCGACTACCTTGCCGCCAAGTTCGGCCACGACGGAGTAGAAACCGGCGTGACCTAACATCCAAGTCAGGAGTTCGACCGGCACGTCAACCGACGGGAAGTCTGGCGTGAAATCATGTGCCTCCGCGATCGTCTTGAACGCCTCGTAGCAGATCGCGCCACACAGCTTCGCGTCCTCCAGCTTGCCGCTGCGAAGTGTAAGATTCATAAGCTCTTTCAGAGATTAGCTCGATAATTACCGTAAATTCTAGTTATCGTCCTGAACTGTCGATTCGCCAACGAGAACGCGTTGATATTGATGGGCCAAAGTCGGTCTGTCAATCACCGGACTTACTAATCCTTCAATCGGTAGGGACAAATTTCGCCGCTTCGGTCCGCCATACCGATGGACACGCCCACGGGCGCCTCAGATCGGCAAATAAAGCTGATGCTCGATGCCCGTCTCGGCCGCGAGCGACGAGAGCGTCACGCCGAGCAGCCGGATGCCCTTGATGACGGGGAAGAGCGGCTCCAGGAGCGAGGACGCGATGGCCTCGATCGCGGCCCGCGACGTGACCGGCGCCTCGACGGTCCGGCTGCGGGTGACCTGCTGGAAGTCGGCGTACTTGGCCTTGAGCGTCACCGTGCGCCCCCGGATGTTGGGTTCCTCGCAGCAGGACCACACTTTACCGATGAGTGGATCGAGGGTCGCGCGGGCCTCGTCCAACTCGAAGAGATCGACGCCGAATGTCGTCTCGGCACCGATTGATTTACGGAGCCGATCGGCGCAGACCGGCCGTTCGTCGATGCCCCGCGCCAGCGCGTGGTAATAGGGGCCCGCCTTCCCGAAATGCTGCTTGAGAAACAGCAACGTCTGGACCTTCAGGTCGCTACCGAAATGGATTCCGAGTTGCTCCATCCTGGAGAGTGTCACCGGCCCGATCCCGTGGAACCTCCCCACCGGCAGGTTTTCGACGAAGGCCGGGCCCGTCCTCGGCGTGATCACGAACAGGCCGTCGGGCTTGCGCTCGTCGGACGCCAGCTTGGCGAGGAACTTGTTGTAGGAGACGCCAGCCGACGCGGTCAGCCCGGTCTCGGAGCGGATCCTCGCCCGGATCTCCTCGGCGATCACGGTCGCCGAGGAGATCGTCTTCCGGTTCTCGGTGACGTCGAGATAGGCCTCGTCGAGCGAGAGCGGCTCGATGATCGGCGTATACTCGGCGAAGATAGCGCGGATCTGGTGCGAGATTGCCCGGTAGACGTCGAACCTCGGCTTCACGAAGATCAACCCCGGGCACTTACGCTTCGCGATCACCGACGGCATGGCGGACCGTACGCCGAATCGGCGGGCCTCATAATTTGCGGCCGCCACGACGCCACGCTCGCGAGATCCGCCGACCGCAACGGGCTTGCCTCTCAGATCCGGATCGTCCCGCTGCTCGACGGAGGCGTAGAACGCATCCATGTCGACGTGAATGATCTTGCGCTGCCACGTGGGCCCGACCACGCCCCCATCATCGAGCGCCGGGATCGCCGCCATCGGTCGTTCGATCTCCTCCGCCGGCATGGGGTTCGAAGACTCAAGACCTTCCTCGTCCTGCAAGACGATCCCAACCTTAGCGGTCGGAGGTTGATCGGCGTCCTCGTATTGCTGGCGTGTCCACGGTCCATCGCGTCGGCATCTATCGCGTAGTCTACCATGCGCCTGTCCATGTGTGTGCGAACCGACCCAGATCTGCCGCGATACCGGGCGCCGCCCGATTCTCCGAACCTCTTCTCCTGCCTGGCTGTCAACCTGCGTAAACTGGTTCGAGGGCCCGAATGGGGTCAGGAGGGCGATCCGATGGCAAACGGTGGTCTGCCGGCCGAGTGGGAGGCGCTGTCGTATTCGGCGCGGGTCCGGAAGGCGGTCGAGGTCGGGCGACAGTCGCGATCGGACGTCACCGCCGCGCGGCTCCTCCGCGATTGGAGTTCCGGCGGGTTCACGCAGCGCCTGTTGGCGACCTTCGCCTGCCACGGCAGCCGCGACTCCGCCGCGCTCCTCACCCTGGCTGCCGACCCGTCCCGCACGATCGCCCGCCTCGCGATCTCGGTCCTGTGCGACGTCGGGGACGACGATTCCCTCCTCTCTGCGCTCCGAGACCTCCCGCCCAGGCGTGCGGCCAAGGCACTCTATTGGCTCCGCCGCCCGCGGCCGGCCGTGGTCGACCGATTCGTGGCCGAGCGCGCGGTCGAGGGCGACGTCGCCGCCTGGCCGCTCGTCCCGCTCGGCTCCTCGGCCGTCCTCGAGCGGTACTTCGCTCTCGCGTCCGAACGAGGCGGGGACATCTTCTGGCAACGACTCGCGGTACTGCACCCGGCCCGCGCCGCGGCCGAGGTTCTCGCTCGGCTCGGTGCGACCGCGAATCCCGACGGGCTCCTCTTCTCCCATGCGAGGATCGTGGTCGCGATCCTGTCGGACCGCGACCCGGAGACCGCCTTGACGGTCGTGGCGGCACTCCGGCGGCATGTCCCGCTCGCTTCGATCCCCATGCAAACGCTCGTCATCCGCCGGCCGGTCGCTGTCGCCGACCTCGTCATCGGCTCGAGCGAACCGGTCGCGGCGTACTTCCAGCGGGTCGCACACAAGCTCGACGTGCCACGCATCGTCGGGCTTTTCCGCCGCGGCGCGGGCTACCTCGGCGACCCCGGCCGGTGGCTCGCGCGGCTGCCGGCTCCCGACCGAGAGGCGGTCTTCCGCGAACTCGCCCCGGCCTGGACCGCCAGCGACGGTGTCGTCGCCGCCACCGTCCTCCGGCGGCTCCCCGAGCCGACGCGGCAGGAGGAGGCGCGTCGGATGGCCGCGCTTCCGGTGCTGGCGACCCGCCCACTCCAGCGGCTCCCGTTCGTCGGCCTCCTGCCGTGGGACGAGGCTCGGGCGGAGGCGAAGCCCTGGCTGGCTCACCCGGAGGCGGAGAACCGGGCCGCGGCGCTCGTCGCGCTCTGCGAGGTGGCGCGATTCGACCGGGCGCGACTGGCGGACCTGCTCGAACTCCTCGCCGCCCGCAAGCACAAGCAGGACCCGGTGCGGCTGGCCTTCCTCAACGCGCTGTCCGCACTACCGCCCGGCCGCTGGAAGGTCGAGCACCTGCCCGGGCTCGCGCAGCTCATCCGCGACGCACTCGACGCCGGCGACCTGTCGCTCGGCAGCGTCGCCGCGCTCGGCAGGCTTGTCTGCTCCCTGCTGCCGTTCCACCCCGCCTGGTCCGCCAAACAGTTGGCGGAAGTGACGCGCGAGCGCGGCTACGCCGGCGGGACCGGCCGGGAGTTGACGGCTGAGGAGGTGCGGCGGATCGCCCCGACCCTGACGCCGGTCGCCCAGGCGTGGCTCAACCGCGAGGACGAGGGGCGGGTCGTCGCCCTCGCGGCCTCCGTCGGCCGCCGGCTGCCGGACTGGCCGGAACTGGTCGGCTTCCTCGAGCGGCTCATCCGCACCGGCCGCGACCACACCGCGGCCTCCGCGATGGCCCTGATCGCGGAGCACCTCCCGGTCGAACCGAGGACGCATCATCACCGAGGCGCTCGCGAAGGACGAGAGCTGGGTGTTGCAGCGGCCGGTGATGGACTTCCTGCACGCCCGGCGACAGGATCTGATCACGCCGTTCCTCGGCCAGCGGTCGTACTCCGGCCGGTTCAGCACCGGAAAGGTGAGGAACGTGCTGCCCCTGGCCTCGGGGTTCTTCCGATGGACCGACGCCCAGCAGGAGGTCTTCGCCGGGTCGCTCGCGGAGCTGGCGAAGCCGCCCTCCCGGAAGAAGGACGCGCAGGTCACGTGGGACGTCCTGTTCGCGGTCCGACGCCTGCCGGCCCTGCCCGCGGTCGGGCCGGAGCGGCTCGTGAGATTCGCCGGCGACCAGCGGCCGGCGGTCCAGGAGACGGCCGTGCGCGCGCTCGGCCGGCTCGACGCCCGACAGGGCATCCCCGAGCTGCTCGACGCACTCGGCGACGCTCGGGCGCGGTGGGCCGTCTACGCGCTGCGGCAGGCGCTCAACGACCTGCCGCAGCCTCGGGTCCTCGAGGTGATGCGCGGCGTGCCGTTCGCGAAGGTCACGGTGGCGAAGGAAGCGGTGCGGTTGGCCGGCGAGCTGGGCGGGCCCGAGGCGCTCGGCTGGTTCGGGGAACTTCACCGCCAGGACCTCCACCGGGACGTCCGCGGCGCGCTCCTGCGGGCGCTCTGGGACTACCTCGACAGTCCCGAGGCGTGGGCGATCCTCGACGCTTCGGTCGCCTCTCCGGACCCGGGGGTGGTGATCGGACTGGCCCGAATCCAGGCGGACCGGGCGTCGGATGCGGCCCGCGATCGCGTCGCGGGCCTCCTCCGCCGGCTGCTCGACCACCCGGAGCCGACGGTCCGGTTCGCCGTACTTGGCAGGCTGGCGGTGCAGCCGGTGCAAGACCCGAAGCGGGAACTGCTGGCCGCGATGCTCGCGAAGCTCACGTCCGCGATCCCCGACGAGCAGGCCGCGGGGCTCTCCGCGGCACTGGCCGGGGCCACGGACGCCGACGCTCCGGCTTTCGCGGCGGCCTTCACGCAGCTTCTACCGAGGCGACTTGAACTGGCCGCGTCCGTGATCGACTTCGCGGCCGCGACGCGGATGCTCGGCACGCGTCTGCTGGATCTCCGGTCGGCGGTGCTGGCCGCCGTCGAAGCAGACCCGGCGGTATTGAGCTTGCAGCTCCGACTCGCCGCAGCAAGGTTCTCGGCCGAGCCGTTCGCCCAGTGGGTGTCGAAGCTCGTCGGCACCGCTCGGTGGCACGCCGCGACACAGGTCGCGGCATTGGACGCCTTGCGTGAAATCGGGCACACGGCCGAGGAACTCGAGCGGGCCGAGGCGGTCTGGGCGACATCCGCCGACCCGGCGGTACGGTGGCTGGCGCTGCGGGTCCTCTCCTGGGTCGCGTCCACGCAGGGGTGGAGTCACGATCGCCGTGAGCGCCTACGGCGCTACCGGGAGGATCCGAGCCCACTTGTTGCCGACGAGGCCGCGCTGACGTTCCCGCCGGAGGCGAAGCCGACTACACCCGCGTCGAACTGAGTTTGCCTTCGGGGGCAGGGCGGTTTCCTTCTGAACTAGTGTCCTGAGTTAGAAATTCGCTCACAAACCCTCTTCACTCGATCCAGGATCAGATCTGCCGAGGCGGTCCACTTGAACGGCTTGGGATTCTCGTTGTGATGGGCCAGGTATTCCATGATCGCCTTCTCCAACGCCGCCACGCTCCGGAACGCACCGCGTCGGATTCGTTTCTCGGTGATCTCGGCGAAGAACCGCTCCACCTGGTTCAACCACGAACCGCTGGTCGGCGTGAAGTGCAGGTGATATTCCGGGTGCCGCTCGAACCAACGCTTCACCGAGGCCGTCTTATGCGTCCCATAGTTGTCCATGACGATGTGGATCTCGATGCCCGGCTCCGCGGGTCACCTGAGCGTCGATCTCCTTGAGGAACTTGAGAAACTCCTGCTGCCGGTGCCGCTTGAAGCACTTGCCGATCACCTGCCCGGTGGCCACGTTCAACGCGGCGAACAGCGAGGTCGTCCCGTTGCGGACGTAATCGTGGGTCCCACGCTCGGCCTGGCCGGGCGCCATCGGCAGCAGCGGTTGGGTCCGGTCCAACGCCTGGACCTGGCTCTTCTCGTCGACCGACAGGACGATCGCATTCTCCGGCGGGCTCATGTACAGGCCGACGACATCGCGGACCTTCTCGACGAAGTAGGGGTCGGTCGAGAGCTTGAAGGTCTCGCTCCGGTGGGGCTTGAGGCCGAAGGCGTGCCAGATCCGGACGATGGCGCTCTGCGACAGGCCGACGGCCTGGGCCATGCCCCGGGTGCTCCAGTGGGTGGCGGCCTTGGGCTTCTCCTCCAGGGTCCTGGTGACGACCTCCTCGACTTGGGCGTCGGTGATCGTCCGCGGGGCACCGGGCCGTGGGCTCGTCGGCCAGCCCTTCGAGGCGGTCGTCGAGGAAGCGCTGCCGCCACTTGCCGACGGTGACGACGTTGACGCGGAGCCGGGCGGCGACGGCCTTGTTCTCGAGGCCCTCGGCGCAGGCCAGGACGATCCTGGCCCGCTGGGCCAGGCGTTGGGTGCTCTTGGGCCGGGAGGCCCAGGTTTCGAGTTTCTGCCGCTCGTCGTCGCTGAGGGTGAGCGGGGCTTTGGGACGACCACCTTTGCTCATCATGTGTCTCCTTTCCAGGAGTCTATGATGATGAAGCCCGATCGGCAAGGTTATTTGGCGGATTTCTAACTCAGGACACTAGCAAATGATATTGAATCGATCGGATCGGTATGGTTTCGGGCAAGTTTGGCCGGCGGCTCGCGGCCGGCTCGACCCCGGCCACACGAAGGGGAATCCACCGATGGATTCGGGATAACCCCCTGGGTTGACGCTCACGGTTCCTGTAGCATGGATCGAGGCGTGGGCTCTCGGCCTGGTGCCAGCCTCACCTCGGAACCGCACACGGAGGAAGGACCGATGGTCTTCATGGCGCTGGTCGCGATTGCCCTCCAGGGAGGGCCGACGACTCCGCTGGCGGGGGCGGTGGTCGATGAGTCCGGGTGCCAGTCGTCGGCGTTGAACTGATCCTCATCGGCTCGAAAGTGGGCGAGGCGCTCGTGGTGGCGCGGGGGAAGTCGGGCGAAGGCGGACGATTCCGCCTCGACCGCCCGGCCGACCTGGCGGCGACCAAATCCAACGCCGTCCCGACCCTCTGGGCCTATGCCCCGGGCCATCGCGCGGCCGTGATGAAGTATCCCGGGGCCTTCCCGGGTGCCGATGAGACCGTCCGGGTCGTCCTGGTGCCCCCGCGAAGACGGAAATCCGCGTCGCGGCACCCGACGGCTCGCCCGTCGCCGGCGCGCGGCTGAACGTCCAGGGGATCAAATCGTCGCCGGTCATGCCCGATCTGGTGTCGGACCTCACCGAGCGGGCGACCGGGCCCGACGGCGTCGCGGTGATCGAGGCGTTCGACGACATCACCTACGTTGACGTCATCGCCAAGGGCTTCGGCACCCAGCCCCGACGGATCGATGACGCCCCGGCCAGGCCGAAGCTGGTTGCGCTGTCCGGCCCGCGGGCCTGAAGGGGCGGCTCGTGCCCGTCGGCGGCGACGCTTCGCTGGCCGTGGGATGGAAGATCCGGGCCTGGACCGATGAAATCGACGGCGGCAACGGGCCCTCGCGGTTGGTCGGTTATGGCGACACCAAAAGCGGCGACGACGGGCGGTTCGCGCTGCCGGAACTGGCCCCTGGGTCGCTCCGCCTCAGCGTCACCCCGCCCGGCGAGTCCGACCTCCTCCCCGAGTTGCCTAAGGCCCCGGTCGTACGCGACGGCAAGGAGAACGTCCTGGAGATCCCGATCCAACGCGTCGCGAGGGTTGTCGGCCGGGTCGTCGAGCACGGTACGGGCAAGCCCGTCGCGGGGATGCAGCTCCACCTCTTCCGCCCCGGCGTGTCGAGCGGGGCCAATGCCACGACCGACGCGGAAGGGCGCTTCAGCTTCCTGAGCAACGGCGGCAAGGCCCGGCTTTGGGGCCCGACCGTCCCGCAGGGCTACGTCGCGGCGGGAGGGATCAAGAACAACGACATCGCCGTCCCCGAAGGCGGGGGCCGGATCGACTCGGGGACGTTCGAGCTGCTCCGGGCCGCGGACCCGCTCAAGGGGGAGGTCCGCGACGAGGCGGGCCGGCCGGTGGCCGGCGCCCTGGTCCAGGCCCGGTGGTCGGCCGCGAGCCCGATCGGCAAGCTGTCGCATTCGATCCAGGCGACGGCCGACGACCGGGGCGGCTTCACGCTGGCCGGGCTCGCGCCAAAGGCAAGGGTCGAGATCACCGCGCGCGGCCAGGGCCGCGCGACGAACGAGCCGACCCACGCCGACGAGGGGGTGGCCGGCCCGGTCGTCGTCACGATCCTCCCGAGGCCGACGGTCGCGGTCGCGGGCCGAGTGCTCGGGCCGGGCGGAGTTCCGGTCGAGGGGGCGAGGGTGCGGATCACCGAAAAGGAAGTCCGGCCGGGGCTCACGGCCGCCCCCCACCAGCTGAACCAGCCGGGGATGGGTCAGATCCTGACCGGACCGGACGGGACGTTCCGGAGCCCCAAGGAGTTGGACCGGGAACACCGCGCGTATCAGGTGGATATCTCCGCCCCCGGCTACCAGTCGGGCCGGACGGCCATGATCGAGACGGGCGCGGAGGAAGTCCTGACCTTCCCCGATGTGGCGCTCCGCCGCCTCATCGCGGTCCGGGCCGTCTCGGGCCGGGTCGTCGATCGCGAGGGCCGGCCGGTGGCGGGCGCGTTGGTGTCCCAGGCCGGGGACGGGCCGAGGCGAACCGAGGCGACGACGGACGGCGACGGAAAGTTCCGCCTGGCCGGCGTCTACAACGGCCCGGCGCTGGTCTTCGCCGAGCGGGAGAGCTTCCGGTTCGGCGGCGCGATCGTCGGGGAGGGGCCGGTCGAGGTCCGGCTCGCTCGCGTCGGCGAGCCGCCGATCGCCGCCCTGAAGTCGCTGCCGCCGTCGATGACCCGGGCCGAGGAGCGGGCCCTGGGCCGCGAGCTGATCGCGCCCGTGCTCGCCGACGCCCGCTCCGGGTCGCTCGAGAACGCCGCCGCGCGGGTCGTCCCCGCGCTGGCGCGGCTCGACCCCGAACGCGTGCTGGAGATGATCGAGGACCGGGTCGTCGGCCAGCCCGCCGAGGCGCTCGGCGCGGTGGTCCTCGCCCGGTTCGAAGACGACCCCGGCCGGGCCGCCGCCACGATCGAGGCCGATAGCGACCCCGTCTCGCGCGGTCGCACCTTCCTCGCCCTGGCCGACGCCGTGCCGCCGTCCGACCCCCGCCGCCGCGAGTTCCTCGACCGCGCCCTGGCCGAGGCCCGCAAGGGAGATGGCGGGGGCTCGGCCAGGGTCGCACTTTTCGGCCAGATCGGCGACCGATGGCTTGACCTGGGCGACGTCGCGCGGGCCACGCCGGCCCTCCGCGACGGCCAGGCGGCCCAGGCCTCGGCCCGAGGGAATCGGTTCGCCTTCGAGGACGAGACCTTCGCCGAGGTGCTGGCGGCGATCGACCTGCCGGCGGCACGGGCGATCTTCGAGCGGAAGGGGCAGCCCAACGTGAGCAGGCCGAACCAGGATGAGATCCGCCGTCACCTGGGGAAGTCCCTCCCGCGGATCGCGGCGATCGACCCGGCCGCGGCCGAGCGGCTGCTGCCCGAGGCGTCGGCCGGGCCGAACCTCCACGACGAGGACGACCTGGCGTTCCGGGTCGCCGTCGCGATGGGCCGCGCCGACCCGGCGAGGGCGAGGAGGCTCCTGGAGACGGTCGGCAAGACGCCCCCCGGGCCAACGGGGAACCGGTGTTTGCCCGGCCGACGCTCGTCCCCTACGGGCTCGGCCTGATCGCCGCGGCGCGGGCCGATGCCGACCCGGCCGGCGCGAAGTCGCTGCTCGACGAGGCGTTCGCCGGGCTCAAGGCGATCGATCGTCGCGGCAACAGCCATTCGGGCCCGCCCGCGTCGATTCTGATGGCCGTCCTCCTCCCGACCGTCGAGCGGCTCGACCCCGACCGGCTGGCCGAACGGCTCTCGCTCGCCGCGTCGTGTCGGCCCGCCCGGCAGCAGGAGCCTTACCCGCAGGACGTCGCGACGATGGCGACCCTCGCCCTGCTCGTCTCGCGGTACGACCGCGCGATGGCCGCGGCGATCGTCGCGCCCGCCCTCGAACGGCTCCCGTCGCTGCTCGACCGGACGAACAGCCACGGCTCTTACGCCGACGAGCCGGTCTTCGGCCTCCTGGCCGCCTTCGACGTCCGCGCCGTCGAGTCGCTGATCAGGGCCCTCCCCCCGGCGGCGCGGAAGACGGAGCGGGTGAGGGATGGCTGGACGATCGTCTCGTCCGAGGCCCTCGCCCGGCTGGCGGCGGCCGAGGCCCTCGGTCGACGCCCCGACGAGCGCCGTCACGCGGCCCTCAAGAACAGCATCTATGGAATCCAGGTCTTTCCCGAATCCCGATGAGACCGACCGGGGCCCCGTCTCGTCGCGTCCCCTCGTTCTTCCTTGAGAGCGAGAAGACGCGGCACGTCGGGGTTGCCCGAGGCCCGAACCATTCCAGGAGGCACTGGAGATGACCGGACGCATCCCCTCGATCGCGCGTGCCGTCGGCCTCGGACTGCTCCCCCTGCTCGTCGGGGCGGGGGCCGACCCCTACCGGCCTGCGCCGAAGTTCGCCGGCAAGTCGATCCCCGACCCACCCCACCAGCGTGACCCGTGGACGCCCGGCGAGACGAAGCTCCCGCGGTTCCTCGTCCGAGCCACCGAGGCCCTGTGCGAGGCCGGCGTGGCCGACCCTCGGGGCGGCGAGTATCGCGAGGTCGAGGTCGGCGACGGCGCCCTGGTGAAGACCCGCGGGTTCGTCCTCCCCGAGCGGCCGGGAGACGCCGGGCGGTTCGTCGTCGGGTGGGACGGGGTCGTCTATCCGGCCTTCACGGTCGGCGAGCCAGCCGACCTGGAGGCCGATGTCCGCACGATCGCCGAGGCCCTCAGGAAGAGTCGGCAGGATTCGCCGGGGACGGACCGATTCGGCCAGGCGGGCGGGTTCGCGAGCGGGGGCCGGTTCGGGGGGATGTTCTTCGGCGAGGGGGGACCGGCGGGGGTCGAGTCGCGGTCGCCCCTGAAAGTCTGCCTCCTCCTCCGACTCGGCCGCACCGACCTGGCCGAGTCGCTCTTCGCCGCCGGGACGACCTGGACCCCCGACCGGCCCCGGCCCGACCTGACCGACTACCGTATCACCTTCGTCACCCTGGCGGTCGAGTGGTCGTCGCGGGTCTTCTCCCGCCTGACCTCGGCCCACGTCCGGGGCGACGACGTCGTGGCCCTCGACGCCGCCCGCCGCCTCGACGCCTTCTCGAAGGCGGTGGAAGTCAAGGCCGCGGCGATGGGCTTCCAGCTCAACGGTGGAAATCCCACCGGCCGGCCGATCCCGACCTCGTACCTCCACTCGCTCGGCGAGCTCCCCCTCTTCCTGGCCGACCAGGAGCGTCGCGCGAAGGAACCGCCCCGAGGGCCGATCCCCCCGCGCGGGGGCGAGCCGTCGGCCCGGGTCGCGGCCCTGATCCGCGACCTCGACCAGATCCACGTCAGTCAGATGTCGGTCCCCGGCTCGGCCAATCCGGGGAGCGGCGAGGCGGTCCATCTCCTGGTCCGGGAGGGGGACGCCGCCGTCGGGCCGTTGCTGGACGCCTACGCCTCCGACACGAGGCTGACCCGCTCGATGTCCATGGGCCGAGGCGGCTCGGTCGGCCACATCCATCCCGTGACCGATGCCATCTACGCGGCCCTGATCCAGCTCCTCAGGACCGATAAATTCCTCGCCGACGGCGACTATATGGCCCAGACGACCCCCGAGGGCCGCAAGAAGCTGGCCGCGGCGATGCGGGCCTTCTGGGAGAAGAATCGCGCGGTCTCGCTGGTCGAGCGGTGGTATCGCGACCTCCGCGACGACCAGGCCGGCGCGGAGCGATGGAAGGAGGCGATCGGCGGGCTGACCTCGGTCACCGAGTCCACCTGGGAGCCCGGCATCGGCCGCGTGATCGCCACCCGGCCGTCGAAGCCGGGCGAGAAGCCCCCGATGGCGGGCGAGTCGCTGCGGTCGAGGCGCGACCCGAGCGTCACCGAGCTGATCGGCCGCCGGATCGCCGAGATGACGCGGGACAGGCCCTCGACGCTCCCCGACTTCGGCCTCATCAGCGCGTGCGGGCTGGCCGTGTCGTTCGCCCGCTGGGACGAGGCCGCGGCGATGCCGACCGTCAAGACGCTGATGGATGCCTGCCGCGAGAAGTCGCTCGAGAAGGACCATAACCAGTCCGACAACGGCTACGGTCGCACGATCGCCGAGCTGACCCTCCTCCGCGACCGCGCCGGCGACCGCTCGGCGCTGGACGACTACGCCTCTTGGGTGAAACAGATCATCCCGAAGTCGGTCGAGCACTCTCCGGCGGATTCCCTGAAACCGCTCTGGACCTATCCCGACCGCCCGTCGATCGACGCGGCCGCGAAGGTGATGTTCACCGACCCGAAGTCGCCGTGGCTCCCGCTGGTCTCTCGCGAGCAATCGCGGCATTACTTCACCTTCGAAGACCCAATCGCCTCGCCGCTGATCGTCCTGCCGTGGTTTCGGGAGGCGGTCCTGGCGGCGCTCGCCGACCGGACGGCGGTCGGCACGGTCTCCCCGTCCGAGGGGGGTAACATGCCGTATCGGATGGACTGGGGGACGTCCAGCAGCTTCAGCGGCAGCCCGCGACGGGTGATCGCGCCCGAGGACCGGCCCAGGGCCGAGGTGAGGTTCCGGGTCTGCGACTGGGCGGCCTGGAAGCTCTCGGTGCTGGACGGGGCCCCGGAGTGCGAGCCCGACTGGCCCGAGGCGAAGCGCGACGCGGCCATGACCGCCGCCACCGAGTATGTCCGCCGCTACGGGCGCCGCTTCTCCGCCGAGGCCCCGACGAACGAACGCGACTTCCCCCACCCGAGGGCCCATCTCCGCTTCCCCACGCTCGGCCGGCCGGCCTCGGCGGAGGACGTCCGCGAGACCCGCGCGATCTTCTCGCTGGACGGCGAGGGCGAGGCCCGCGTCGCGGCGATGCCGTCGGGATTCCCGCTCCGAGCCAGGTGGACGACCCTCACGGCCTTCCCCGTTGACCAGCAGGTCTCCTACGCCGACGAGAAGGGCAGCCACACCGAGACGCGCCGGGACTACCTCCGCGACGGCTGGGTCTGGCAGGCGGAGGAGGTCAAGAAGGGGGGCCGTTGGGAGCGGTCCTACGGCTTCGTCGGCCACGCGACGATCGCCCGGGTGCCGGCGGCGGAGATCGAGTTCCCGTTGACCCCCTACTGGAACCCGATACTCCCGGGCGGCCTGGAGGCCCACCTCGTCCTGGCCGACGCGCCCCGGCCCCCGATCCCGCAGGGCCGGCCGATCATGGCAACCCTCCGGCTCCGCAACGACCGCGGCGTCGAGCAGAAGGTGCCGACGGAGTTCGTCCGCCCCGTTGACGACGGCAAGCCGGCGCTCCGCCGGGGGGTCTCCCTCGTGCTCACCGAGCAACCCAAGCGGTCGGGCGATCAGGACGCCTTCAACCCCAGGGCCGGCGTCGAGCGGACTCCGACGCGGACGGCCCGGTTCGACCCCGGCGACGCCTCGCGGTCGCTAACCCCGACCGAGTCGTTCGACGCCCTGAAGATCGACCTCGCCGACTGGTTCGGCCCGCTCGCGCCGGGTTCCTATCGCCTCCACGCCACCTTCACGGCCGACTCGGGCCTTGGCGAGGGACGGACGAGCGATCTCTATTTCACAGTAGGCGATCCCTCACCCTGAACACAGGGCCGGCACAAGCCGGCTGGGTTGCGCCCGGCAAGGGCGGTTGGAGAAATGCCCTGATGGTGCGTCCGGTTACCCGCAACCGCGGACGAACGACGATCCAAGTCGGTGCCAACGGCCTCAAGGCGCCAACGCCTCCTGTTGCGCCGACTCTCTCGATCGACGAGGTCCGGTTAGTGATCTTTATCATAAGATGTGCAAGAGTCGTCGAATTCCTCCAGCGATTCGTGCCCGGGAAGTATTTGCCACCGCACGAGGACAGAGTTCCGCCCTCGTTGTTGAAACGACTGATTCACGAGCTGAAGAAGCTCATTCCGAAGTGGAGATGGATGTCGTCTGCGCGAGCACTTCCTCGTTCGCCCGCGAAGCTCGGGGATGAGTTCTTCTACGCGATCACGGCGCTTCGCATGAGCCGCCTCGAGCTCTGGCGAACCGGCTACACGGATTGCGTCGCAGTCCTGGACGATGTCTACTCGCTCCTGTATGCGATAGGAGTCAGGGCGCGTGCGAGGAGACATCGTTCCAAGGCGCAACAACCCGACGTGCAGACTCAGTGAAACCGCCGCGTCGTGTAGAGCGGGAGATGGAGGAAGGTGACGGTAACCGCGACCGGACGCACCCCTGGCCGGACCGGCTGGATCTGCGTTCGGCGCGGCCGCCCCGCGACATCCGGGGGATGCCGTCTTCAAGTCTGGCCATTCTGCTTCAGTCCGACGACACCGACTCACCCTCCAGGGTTGTCTCCGGGCCTGTAGCGGCTGGATCGGCCTTCATGCTGACGTACTTTGTTCGCTGCTGGACGACTGTCACCCTCGGCGCGTGAACGCGTACCCGGGTCAGATCAGAGGGGTAACGCTTGGGTTTGGCCTACGAGCGTTTGGTCTTCATGCAGAATTCTAGGGCCCGTGTGGCTTTTCGCACATCCTTTCAGTCTCCGAGGAACGCTCCTTCTCCATAAAAATCTGGGGGCGTTCGGAGCGTCGCCAGGATCTGAGCGGGTCAAGAACCACGGGGTGGTTGGCCGGTTCGTTGACATAAAGGTGTCGGGCTGGACGTCCTGCGTCAGGAACATTTCGACCCTCTCAAGTTCGACCTGACTGAAACGCCATTCGACTCGATGCTGCACGGGCGACGTGGTCGGCAAGAATTCTATTCGTTCGATTTGACAAACGGAAAAGTGAATCCCAGGTTCGGGACGTAGGAGGCGATGGTGCCTTTATGCAACCCGGAGATGCATCGATGGTGACTGTTTCAGTCCGAACTCCAGTTGTGGAACAGCGAGAAAACAGGCCGATCCGATGGTGGGACGTCATCCCGATCGGGTCGATCGATGCGACGGACGTCTATCTGGCTTTGACCGATAGGCTCGACGTCTGGTGGTGCGATGTGGAGGAAATCGCCCGGCGATCCGGCGTCGGGCTCGACCGGGTCCGGGCGATTGTGGAGGAGGGGGAATCCCTCGGGCTCATCCGCCGCCATCCTTCGAGGGCGAGCCTTTACGCGGAGGCCGGATTTTCGGAACGAACGGCACGCCCTTTCGCGCAGCGATCTCGGGCTCAAGTAGCCGCGTGAGCGTCTCCCGGTGCCACTTCGTTCCGGTCGCCGTGGGCACGCCCTCCTCGCTGAGCTTCCTGGCGACCGCGTTCAGCGTGATTCCCGTCGCGTAGATTTCCCTGGCCCTCTGGATCGAGGCGACCGGGGTCGGTTTGTGTCGCGGCCTCGCCGAGAATTCCAATGGCTCCCCGACGGCCGGATGGAAGACGACCCGGTCGGTCAGGCGAGAGGGTCGTTGCCCCCGGGCGTGGGGATTTTCGACGGAGAAGACTTCGATTCGGTTAATCAGCTTCCGAATGACTTCACCGAGCTTTCGGGTCTTTCGCTCGGCCATGCTTCTCTGGACGGCATTGACGGCGTCGCGGATCTCCCGAGCTTGGCGGATGGCCGCGTCGAATTGCTGGTCGAGCGGGACGACCGATGCGCGAGCCTCGGCAATGCTCCGGCTGATCGTGTCGATCTCTTCCATCGCGAGTTCATGCGCCGGCGTTCCCTCGCCGAATTTCCTAGCGAGTCGCATGTGGTCCTTCAACTCCTCGCGAAGGGCCTCGACCTCAGCCTCCACCCGTCCCGCCTCGACGTCGTTCAGGCGGCGGTATTCCTCGGCCAGATCCAGGCCGTTGGGAATGCCGATGAGGTCCAGGCGGTCGTGATCGACCCGTGCCTGAACGAACGCCCACATCCGGGCGTGAATCCGATCCTTCAGCAGGCCCCCGGTCAGCCGGGGCTCAACGAATCGTGACAGGTCGGGCTCGGCCAAGTCGGCGTCCACGCTCGCCCCGTAGCGTTCCAGGAACTCGGCCAGGTGGGCCTCGACGTCGGCGACCAGTATCTTGTTCAGCACGCAGGGCGGCTTGCCTTTGATTGTCCGGTATTCGTACCGATCCGAGCAATAAAAGCTGTAGTGGGTCGTCCGGTTGCAGGCCCCAACCATGCTTCCGCCGCAATGGCCGCAAACCATCAAGGGCTGGAGGTAGTGGGAGTCGGCCCTCGTCATCCTCGCCTGGCGTTCGCTGGCGAGGGCGTTCTCCCGGGCCAGCCGTTCATTGACGGCGTCGATCGTCTCCTGTTCGACGAGCCGCAGATCCTCCCGCGTGCCCTCGGCCCGGATTCGCTTCTCGGGCGGCAGCATTACCCGGTTCTGTTTGGGTCCGCCGCGTCGCCGTTCCTCGGGGTCGAGGTATTGCCCGTCCGGACCGATCGAGGCATACTTGGCCACCGTCGATTTCTTCCACTCGTAGACGCCGCCGTAGATGGGATTGCTGAGGATCTTCGAGATGTGCTCGGAGGTCCAGTACGTCTTCATCCCCAAATCGACCTTCGTGTCCGTTAAGTGCTTGGCGATGGCGTTCCGGGAGAAGCCGTCGCGGAACATCTCGAAGATGAGCGGAATGACCCGGAGGCGGTCGGGGCGGACCGAAAGGGCGAAGACGTAGCGGTCATGCTCGCCGATGCCGGGCAAGTCGGTCCTGATCTCGGAGTGGCCGTTGGGGAAGATGACCTCGTAGAACTGGAGATACTTCTCCTCGCCGGCCTGCTTCGACCCACGGACGTAGCCCGGGTTGGCCTCGCGGCGATCCTCGACGAGGCGGAACCTCTCCTCGCCGTCCGGACCGACGCAGATCCGGTCAAGGGCATAGGGGAGGATGCCGCCGTTATACTTCCAGGTTTTCGCGTTATTGTACTGGCCGCGAGAGACGTTCTCGGCCTTGTTCCTCTGCTCCTTCTGTTCAGAGTGTGATCCGATGACCAGGCCCAAGTCCATCAGGACGTCACACTTCGACAGATTTCCCTCGGAGACTGACCAAACGTTGACCCCTCGTTTGGCGCACTCTTCAAGGAAGTGATTGACCTGCTTGACGTTGTCTGTACCGATCCGCTGGACCTTGTCAATGATGATCCAGTCGTACTGTCCCAGTTCCCCGTCTTCGAGGAGTTGAGGTAGCACCTTGCTCTCGCGGTACTCCGACCGCTTCCGGTCGATGTCCTCGTACCACTTGGAGATCGAATTGGAAAGCTTGGTCGCGAATCCCTGAATCGTCGCCTTCTGCGATTCCAACTCCGATGAGACGGCTGATATTCGGACAAGCCCGACCAGCCTCCCCCTTACCGGATCGGTGTTGAAGTCTCGACCCATGACTGAAATCCTTGACGGTGGAGTGGTTATGACCAGGTCTCAGGATATCAACCCCGCACTCCACCGTCAAGTAATGAACAAGGCCACGACGAGCCTGCTGGAACTGGCCGCGAGCGCCGTTCCCCGAACGGGCGCCGCCGCCTTGCTCCTGATGCCCGAAGGGGCGATGGACTGGGACGCCGTCCGCGAACTGGCCGAGGGCGTCCGGCTCCTGGTGGCCGTCGAGTCGAGCCGCCAGGAAGACGCCGTCAAGGAAGCCGGCCTGGTGGCCCTCGCTGTCGAGCCGACCGAGTCGGCGATCACCGAGCGGATCACGCTGGCCCTGATCGAGGCCGTGGCCAACGACCTGCTCGCCGCCGGCGACCGCGTCGTCGTGGTCTACTCGGGGTTCGAGGCCGAGGTCGCTCGACTCGATCACCGTCGTCCGGCTCGGCGAGCACCTTGAACGGCTCTCCTCACGCGACCTGCGGGCGCTGGAGACCTCGGTCCCGCTGGAGACGCTCAAGGCGGTCGTTGACGTCGCCGTCGAGATCGGCCGCGAGGGGCGCGAGGGGAAGCCGGTCGGCAGCCTGATCGTCGTCGGCGACGCCCGGAACGTCCTGGCCAGGACCCGCGCTCTGGGGTTCGACCCGTTCAAGGGATATCTACGCAAGGAACGCAACGTCCGCGACGGCCGGGTCCGCGAGGCGATCAAGGAGATCGCCCAGATGGACGGCGCCTTCGTCGTCGCCCGCGATGGTACGGTCGAGGCCGCCTGCCGGATCGTCGACGCCCCCAACGCCGGCCTGACCCTGCCCAAGGGGCTCGGAACCCGGCACTGGGCCGCCGCCGCGATCACCAAGGTCACACGCTCGCTGGCCGTCGTCGTCAGCCAGTCGACCGGGACCGTCCGCCTCTTCCAGGACGGCGAGATCCTCCTGAGGATCGCCCCGATGCGCCACGCCCGCGCCATGAAGTGGCACGACACCGACACCGAGCCGGTCCGGGGCGAGAAGGGGTGAGACATCTCCAACGAAATCCGGCCTTCCCGTAGGGTAGGGCTTGCCCTGCCGTCCGCGGATCGGCAGCGGGTAGGGGACGCTCCGCGTCCCGCGACGGCTCACGCGGCCGGCCGGGAGACGGGACGCAAAGCGTCCCCTACGAAGACTGCCGTCCGCGGATCGGCAGGGCAAGCCCCGCCCTACATTTTTCAGGTATGATGCCGGAATGCTCTACACGAAGCTGCTCAGCGCCCTGTTCCGGCTCCGCTATGGCGAGCCTCCGGTCGTGCCCGAGGGGGCCGAGACCGGCCTGGTCCTCGTGGCCGACGGCTGCGGCGGGATCGAGCTCTGCGAGCTGGGCGTCAAGCAGGTGCTGAGCGAGCATGGGGGTTCCCACCGGGTCCGCCCGATCCGCTGGGGGCACGGCTTCGGCCACTGGTACAAGGACCTCTCCAACGAGGCCAACCATGTGGCCCAGTCGCAGGCGATCGTCGAGCAGGTTCTCGACTGGCGTCGGCAAAACCCGCACAAGCCGGTCTTCCTCGTCGCTAAGTCGGGCGGGACCTGGATCGCGGTCAAGGCGCTGGAGGGACTGCCGGTTGGATCGGTTGAAACGGTCGTCCTGCTGGCACCGGCGGTCTCGCCCGATTACGACCTTTCGAAGGCCCTCCGGGCCGTCCGTCGTGAGATGGTCGCCTTCTGGTCGCCGCTCGACCTGATCGTCCTGGGCGCGGGAACCTGGCTGTTCAAGACGACCGACCGCGTCCGCTCGGTCAGCGCGGGGCTGGTCGGCTTCCGCCCGCCGGCGTCGCTCGACGACGAGGGCCTGTCACTCTACCGGACCAGGCTCCGCCAGGTCCGATGGAATTCGTCGATGGCGACCACGGGGTACCTCGGGGGTCACGTCGGGCCGGATAGTCCGGCCTTTCTTCGGAAGTACGTTGTGCCGCTTTTGACCGTCCCGGAGTCGCGTGAAATATTGAATTTCCCCCGGGATCAAGCCCATCCGACTCCGCGCCGATAACGTAAGTGCCGGGGGTGAGCGGCCTCGAAAACGGGCCGCTCCGGGGGGTCGAGAGGGATGGCCGGGTCCGGAGCTATCCGGGCCGCGAACAACCCCTTCCAGAGCCTTGGTGAGCCAGTCGAGGGCGTGAGGGCCGGGGCCCATCGGATGGGCCTCGGTCCCCGCGCCTTCCCGATTTGTCCGGGAACGTGTCACCAAGAACGAGCACCGTGAGGTCGCACCGCGCGGCGGTCTCCGCCCCTTTGGCGACGGAGATTCACACAACCGCCTGATCCCTTCCTGAAAGTGGAAGGGGCGGGACCGCCGCGCGTCGAACCCCCTTCGGACCAGCAGGTCGTATGTCGTCGTTCATTAGCGGCTGATTTTGTAGGGTGGGTCGAGCGCGGCGAGCCCCATACGCATCAGGTTAAGCAGCGACGGATTTCGCCTGATCGGTCGTAACCATCAAGCGTGCCACGGGTTCGGTACTCCGAACCTGTGCCCAGACGGCGACATCCCACGGCACGGGTTCGGAGTACCGAACCTCGTGGCACCCGAACCCGGGCCACCCGTCCATGAGGAGACCGGGGTCACTCAATATTGGTCGCTGCTCACGACCTCGCCGCCCGCCATGGTCCCCAGCGCCCACCAGACTTGGACGGAGATGGTGCTCTTCACCGAACGGGTCGAGCCGTCGAGGAACAGGACGTTGACCGTTCCCGAATGCCGGCTGGTCGCGGTCAGCGCCCCCTGGGGATGATTGCCGTCAACGCCCGTGTTGTTGAGGCTCCCGTAGCCGCAACTCTGGCCGTTCGGGGGCATGACATGGGTATAACAGGTGTTGCCGTTGAGGACGGTGTGCCACATTCCTCCGGCAATCCCGGTGGTGGCGACAGTCCCGAGCGGGGAGAGGGCCACGCAGGCCTGATAATAGAGCGGAGAAGTCAAGGCCGCGTTCGAATCGCTCGTGGCGGCCAGGCTCATGACGTCGGAATCGGGCTTGGTATTGTCGATCTGCTCGGTCGACGAATTTTGGTTGCCAAACAGCCAACCGTTGCCGATCCCCTTGACTCGCTCGCTTGCCGCGGCGGTCTGGCTCGTGCCATCGAGGATGGTCGCCATGCGGACGGTCAGCGTGGTCTCGTCGGCCGCGACGAACGGGCCGCAGGGCTGGGACGAATAACGATAGGCCTTCGATCCCCAGTTCATCGCGTAATTGGAGTGGCCGCCGGGGTTGGTCATCCGGTCGGTGTCCGACGGGCAGTTGAAAATCGAAAGGGTCGCGCCGATAACCGTGGTGTTCGGAAAGCCGGGGTTCGGGTTAATCCCTTGGATATTGGTCGCGAAGTTGAGCGCGTTATACAGGGACGATTGTTCCAGCTGGGGGAGCAGCATCGCCAGGCAGGACCATTGTTGCCAGCCGTTCTTCATGTCGGTGGCGCCGGGCGGGAAGCTGCCGACTGAGTCGTGGTAGTTGTGCAGCGCGATGCCCATCTGCTTGAGGTTGTTGACGCACTGGGAGCGTCGGGCCGCCTCGCGGGCCGCCTGCACCGCCGGCAACAGCAGCGCGATCAGGACGGCGATGATCGCGATCACGACCAGCAGCTCGATCAGAGTAAAGCCGGCTCGCTTGCGCATGGGAAGGATCTCCTGAGAAGGGGGGGAGCCCGAGAAAATGGGCTCGACGGGAGTTGAGTCCCACGGAGGTGGGACACGAGGGATCAGGGTGAAACCACGACGTCGCATGGGATTGCTGCCTACGAGAGTCGAGGGACCCGACGTGAATCAGGGCGCACGATCCGGATGGCTTCCTCCCGGGAGCCCGAGCGCGTGGTGGCGACGGATTTCCTCGGCGGAGAGCGGATGGTCGTAGAGCGCCACCTCGTCGAGCTGGCCGACGAAGGGGCGGCTTTGCCAGAATCCGGGGAACCGCGGCAACGGCTTCAACCGCCCGAGGATGAACGAGCAGGTTTCCGTCTCACGGCCGGGGTTGGTCGCGAGTGGGGGAAGGGCCTCGCCGTCCACGAAGAGCTCGATCTGGTCGCGCTTCGCCTGGGCGACGACGTGGTGCCAACGGTAAGGCACGTAGTAGTTGAAGAGGAGATTGTCGCCTCCTTCGAGGCCCGGAGGCCAGCGGTGCAAGAATCGGATCGAGGGCTTCTGGAACAGCACCTCCTTCCGGTCTTTTGACGTCAGTTCGAGCTGGAACACATGGCCGTATTGGTTCGTGCCCTGGGGTACGAACAGGCCGGCGAGCGAGGCCACGGCGATCCGCTCGGGGGCAAACCACAGCTCGACCGCATATCCGGCCTCGCGCGGCGGGGCCCAGCGCCCGTCCATCAGCAGGCATTGCTCGGCCTCCTCGGACCCGAAGGCGACGCTCCGATTGCCCGAGCCGACGAGACGAACGGGACCCGTCGCCAGGAGCGGCGGGCGCCCGGCGACCTCGTTGGGCACCGCGCCGCCGTCCATCGACTCGAAACGCCAGTATCCCCAGGGCCGCGCCGCGAGCACCGTGTCGCGGTAGACGGGGGCGATCGCCAGAGGCGGGATCGTCAGCGTCGGTGAGGGGACGTAACTCTCCGGTTCCTCCACGGCATCGGTCAACTGGAACTTCTGCGGGTCAATGTCCAGGGCCCGATGCTCTTCGATGGTTCGAGTCCGCTGCGAAGAGCCGGACTTGTTGCCCACCGCCGCTACGGCCTTGCCTTCGAAGACCATGATCCGAGCCTTGCCGTCGGCCTCGACATTCATCCCGAACTCCGTCCCCAGGTCGGTCACGTCCGAGCCCGGGCCCGAGACGACGAATCCCTTGGCCCAGTCGGGGACCCGGACCCGGAGCTTGCCCCGATGGCAGACAACCCGGTCGGACGAGACGATCTCCAGGTCGGAAGGTCCTTCCAGGGTGAGAATCACCCCGTTGACGGAATTGAGCGTGACTCGTCCCGAGCGGAGGGCGAGGTGACACGCGGGCAGGCTGTCTCCCTCGGATGGCTTTGGCCCCGCTCCCAGCTCCCACTCGGCGTCAACGAGCTGGACCACGATAGCGAGGCCGCCCTCGGGTGCGATTTTCCGAGGCACGACCTCCGGAGACGATCCGACCACGGGTGGCGCCTCGCGGCGACCGATCGACCAGAGCAGCCCCGTGAGGCCGATCAGCACGACGGCGGCGGCCCACCACGCAGGGTGTCCGGGAAGACGGCGGCTGTCACGCAGCCGCGCCAGAAATGCCGCTTCGAGTTCCTCCTCGCCGGGCCGGTCGCCCGAGCCCAGGCCAAGTTCCTCGTTCAGGTGCAGCCAGCGCGGCTCGGCTCCCTGGACGACCTTGAGCATCCCCAGGGTGCGGACCTCGGCGACGAAGGAGGCCCGGAACGTCTCGTCCTCCCGCAGCCTCGCGAGCAATTCCTCGCGGCGCTTCGGCTCGAGGTCTCCGCCACGCAATGCCGAGATCAGGTCGATCAGGTCCTCATCCATCACCCCATCTCCTTCTGAACGCAGTCGCGGAGCAACTGGTTCGCGCGGTAATGGAGGCGATAAATCGCTCCGACGGTCGTCTTGAGCTTGCCGGCAAGGTCGGCCGGCTTGTCGCCGTCCAGACCAGCGTGTACAACGTGGCGCATTCTCTCGGGGAGCAGCCCGATGCAATGCAGCAATACCTCGATCGATTCCGCATTGTCCTCGGAGACAACCTGCTCCAGGTCGCCATCGATCACCTGAGCAACTTCCTCGCGGAACCGCGCCATGGCCTTGTTTCGCCGAGACGATTTGCGGAAATATTCGTAGATTTTGTTCCGACCGATTCCCCTCAACCAGGCCCCGAAGTCGTCGCCCTGCCGGTAGTCACGCAGGTTTCGGTAGGCGATGAGGAAGACGTCCTGGGCGATGTCGTCGATGTCATCGAGGTGATAGACGTGGCTGGCGATATAGCTCCGCAGTGGTAATCCAAACTCGCGCATAATCTGCAAGAATGCATCCTTTCGCCCTTTCATGACGGAGTCGATCACATCGTTCAACTCGGAATTGCTGAGCATCATTGAGGGCATCCGGGTCGTCGGAATCGCGAGATTTTGCAATCGTTCAGGATTGATGAGCGTTGGGGATTTTCGGATATATAACATTGGCCGGTCGAGATTGGATTTGACAAACAGGTCCGAAATTTAATTTTTTAGCGAGTTCGCGGGGTCAGACTTCGCGAGTTCGCGGGGTCAAACTTTGTTCTTGGATTAAGGTCGCTCGTCTGGATTCGGAGAAATACGCCAGAGGCGAATCCTCAAGCCAGCTCATCAGTTGCCGACCGCGCACGGACGGGCTACCCTCACCCGATGCCCGACAGCCCTCCTGCAGACCCCACCGATCATGCCGAGGATTTCGCTTGCCGCTACGAGGTCGCGCTGGATCGGTAGTACGCCCTCCGGATGGAAGAGCTTCGCATTCCCGATCGCCTTCACGGCACGCGGGACCTGGAAGGTGACGGTAGATGGCGGGCATTCATCGCCCGCGACAGGCAGGGAGGCCGCTTACTGGAAGGGATCGCCGTCAATTCGGGTTGCCTGAACCCGGAGTTGCTTCACGGGAAAAGGGGGGCGCGTGCCTTCGCCAGAGCCCGATGGCGCGACAGGATCGATGTCCTCATTGCCCATGAATACGAGGAAGACCGGCTGGGCACTCATGATCTGGCATTGAGGCATCGGGCGAGCACGGTGTTGCCGATCACCCCGGCGGCGAGGCGGATTCTTCGGGCGATGGGGCGTTCGACAGGAGTTCCGCCTTCCGCTCGAACCCCTCTTTCGTCAGCCGGTAGATCGATTCCGGCCCGTCGCGGAAGGTGCTGCCCGCCCTCATCAACCCGTACCTGGCCAGCTCGCGGTAGGACTCGCGGGTCCGGTCGTTGACCTCGACCTGCCCCTGCCGCTCGACGTGCCGCCGGAAGAGGGCCAGGGCAGGTTCGGACAGGGTGATGGTCTCCATGGGTCGATTTGTAGCGGCGACGGCCGGGATCGGGTAGGCGAATCGAGTCGGAGTCGGCCGGATCGGGAGCCAGAACCAGGCCGATGCTGGCTCCCAAGCCAGCCGACGTGACCGCCGTCACAGAAAAACCCGGTGTCAGCCGGCATGCCGGCTGACACCGGGTTTTTCCCTGGCACAGGGTCTGTGCCGATGGCGGGAATTCCCTCGGCCTCATCGATTCCGGCTCACTCCTTCGAACCTCTTCGCACGAGAATGTAACCCAGCCCGGTCATCGCGGCGATGCCCATCGTCACCAGCGAGGATGGCTCCGGGACGCTCGTCAAACTGCTGATCGTGAAGTTGACACCCACAAAGTCACCGGCCGATGTTGGCCCCGTCTCCGCGATTTGCAGATCGATCGTCGAGCCGGCGGCTATGTTCTGGGTCAACACGCCGGCGCCGCCCGAACCGGAGGCGAAGAGGAACGGGTTCGACTCGACGTGGCCATCCCCGCCGACAAGGGTTCCGCTCGATATCGCGGTCCCATTGACCAACAAGGTCCATGTGTTATTGCGTCCGGTTGTCGAGCGAGCCTCGAAGACGCTCCCCGTGATCGATACCGGGCCGCTCGACGGGCTAGTCCACAAGAAGTTCGCGACCCCGTTCCCCCCGCCATTGAACTGGTCCGTCGTGTGGGTGACGATATCGCCGACCTGCCAGCCACGCTGACCCGTCCCGTCGAATCCCGATTGGGCGGCGGTCGCCTTGAACTCGGCGGGCAGGAAATCTCCATTCACCACGCCGGGGGCCCAGGCGGGCTGGGGCTGCGTTTGCCCCAGTGGTGTCCAGTCGGCGACGTGCGGCAGCAGCGAGGTCCCCTGCCTGTAGGACCAGGTGCCATACGAGCCGGTGTTCGGGTTATTCGAGTCGCTCCAGTTGGCGCCGAGGTCGGCGACGAAGCCGGCACGGGTGGGAGATGACCAGGCCAGCCCCAACGCGATCAAGCAGCCGGTCACGATAGCCGTTTTACGCATGCATGGTCCTCCTCTATTGGATTTGCGATTCGAACTCAAGCGTAGATTCTGAGGATCTATTATTTATACGCAACCTTTATTCGAAGAAATCGAGTGGCGTGTTGCCAGAAAGCCACGCCGGAGGCCGGCGATCCGGTCCAAGAGCCGAAAACCCGGTATCACTTCAGAAAACCCGGTGGCACTTCAGGCAGAAACCCGGAAAACCCGGTGGCACTTCAGGCGGAAAACCCGAGTCGGCAGTGGGGTCAGACGGCAGTGGGGTCAGACGTTGTTCTCAGTCGGCAGTGGGGTCAGATGTTGTTCTTGGTTTTTCGATTCCCGGAGGCGGTAGAAGTCAGCCGGGTCGGGCCCCAGAACCTGCCCGATGCTGGCTCCCAACCCGGCCGACCTGACTGCTCTCCCATGGTTTGTCGTGCAAAGTCGATTTTGGCCCCGCTTTTTCGACCGCTTTTCGTCGATTTCGACCCCGTTTTCGTCAAAATCGGGCCCTTTTCGCTCCATTTTGGGGGCGATCGAGGATCATTTTGGTCAGCTTTGCGGGACCAAGTTAAGCTCGGCCGGGGGAATGGGCGAGGTGTTCTGCACTCGGTCAGACTGTTCATTGGATCAGGAATGCATGCCCGTGCCGTGCAGGAGGTGGTACACGCCGGTCGGGTTCAGGGCCATGGGCGGGAGGGTCGGGTTGGTGGGAATCCGGGCGATGAGGCCGTGGCTCCCGTAGAGGATGGTCACCGGCGTGGGGACCTTCCCGCCGGTATAGGGGATGGTCCGCGAGATCGGATACGTCTGGCCGCCGTCGATGCTGAAGAGGATCTTCGCGTTGAAGCCGCCCTGGCCCGACGTCCCGCCCGTCTGGTTGTAGATCGTGATATGGGCCACGTTGACCAGAGGGTCGGCGACGCCGGTCGGGCCTGCGGCCTGGCCGCGTTTCGGGCCGCCGGTGACGGACAGGTCCTGGTTGACGTAATACGTCGTGGCCTGCTTCAGGGTCCCGCCGGTCGCCAGGCTGGTGATCGAGCCATTGGAGAGCAGGAGGTTGAAGGACGGCTCATTGTGATTGACGTGGTAGTAGAACGTGGAATACAGGCGGACGTGGTACGGCCGATAGGTCTCGCCGCCGTCGGTGCTGAGCTGGAAGTTCAGGATCTGGTTGGTCTTATTCGCGATGTTAACCCAGGCCTGGCCGGTCAGGGCCGCCGAGGCGGCCGCTGCCTGGATCTCGGCCGTTGCGAGCGTCGAGGCGGCCAGCCCGGCCGCCGCCAGGACTCGCCCCTCGGCCGACTCGATCTCGGGGTGGAAAGAGGTCTTGCGCTCGTGGCCCATGCCCATCGGCTCCGCTGGGTCTTCCCCGAATTCAACCATCCTGAGATCGGCGAACTCGAACTGCGTTCTCCAACTTAACAAAGCGGAGACCCACGGGGTCAGTCGAGATGGGTGCGCAACGGATTCGGGCCTTCTTGTAGGGTCGGGCTTGCCCTGCCGAGACCCGGATCGCGGCAGGGCAAGCCCTACCCTACGGGAAATCGTCCCTTCCTGGGCGACTTCCATCCGATGCCGGAGTTGACCTCGCTGGCCTTGCGCATCGGATTGCCCATAAGAAACCCGGTTAATCGGTCGAGCTTCGCCACGATAGTATTCACCTGGGGAGCGAATCCGGTCGACCTGGGCTCGCGGGTCTCGGGCGATTGGGTTTGGATTTGTGCGCCAGGCCAAGTCTGGTGGGTCTTGTCAGTTGAGAGGTACTGACCATGGGAATTGCTCGTTCGCCATGAAGCTAGCCGGCGGCGTCACGGGTGACCGTGCCGTCGAAGCCCGGCGATGCGACGACGTCAGCCGTAATGCGAAAGCGTGAACCCGATTCGGCCTCGTTAAACCCTTTTCCGAGAGTGGCCAACCTTCAAATTCGGGCCAAGCCTGACACCAGCCGCGAAGTAACGAGCACTCGCAGCGGCTGGGCTCTCCGGGGTGGTTGGGGACGGCGGGCGTCGAGAGATCCATCGAGGAACCTGGGAGACCCGATCGAGCGGACCGACTCCAGGGCATGGGGTCGGACCAACTGACGAGGGGAATGAATAACCGGCGTCGGGCTCGATCGGGAGTCGGAGGGGGTCGTAGTAGCGGGGAAGCGGGGTAATTCCCGGGGAGCGAAGGACCCCTGCCGAATTCGTGCTGTCTTCAAAACGTGAGGAGATCCGCTTGGACAACCGTCCCACTACGGAAGAAGCGAACCAGGTCAATCCCGACACCCGCCGCGTGAAACCGGAGGTGAAGTCGGGGGTCGCCCTGCCGCCGAAAGTCTCCGAACTGAGAAGCAAGCTGAGCCACAAAGCCAAGCAGGAGCCGCGATTCCGGTTCTACGCCTTGTATGACCGGATCGACCGGCTCGACGTGCTGACGGCCGCGTGGTGGTTGGTTCTCAAGAACGACGGCGCCCGGGAGTGGATGGCGTGTCATGCCGGGACATCATTGATGGTCCGGGTGCCACGGCGTTCCTCCAGGAGTTGCACGAGGAATTGCGGACCAAGACCTACCGGCCCCAGCCGGTCCGGCGTGTCCAGATCCCCAAGCCGGATGGCCGGTTGCGACCCCTGGGCATTCCCACGGTTCGTGATCGGGTCGTTCAAACGGCGGTGTTGCTGGTGATTGAGCCGATCTTCGAGGCGGACTTCCTGGACAGTTCCTTCGGGTTCCGTCCGGGCAAGAACGCGCATCAAGCGATCGACGCGATTCGCCATCATCTTTCCGCCGGGCTTGTGGAGGTGTACGACGCGGACCTTCAATCGTACTTCGACACGATCCCTCACGAGCACTTGATGAAGTGCCTGGAGCGACGACTCGCCGACGGCGCGGTCTTGAGGCTGATCCGCCAGTGGCTGGAAGCTCCCGTGGAGGAGACCGACGACCGAGGTCGAACGACCCGGACCCGACCGAAGCAGGGGACGCCGCAAGGGGGAGTGATCTCTCCGTTGCTGGCGAACCTCTACCTTCACTGGTTCGAGAAATCGTTCTACCGAGGCGACGGCCCCGGGACGTGGGCCAAGGCCCATCTGGTGCGTTACGCCGATGACTTCGTGGTGCTGGCGCGTTATCAATCGAGGCACCTGGTCAACTGGATCGAGGGGAACCTCGAAGGACGATTCGGGCTGACGATCAACCGCGAGAAGACACGGACGGTGAGACTTGTCGAACCCGGTGAGAGCCTGAGCTTTCTGGGGTTCACGCTGCGGTACGATCGGGATCGTTTCGGACGATCGCGGCGTTATCTCAACGTGTTTCCCTCGAAGAAGGCGATGGCGCGAGCCCGAGCCAAGATCCGGGAGCTGACCGAGCGTCGGCGTCGCTTCGTGCCCGTCGTGGAGATGGTGTGCGGGGTGAGTCGTTGGCTTGGGAGCTGGGGGAGATACTTCCAGCACGGCTATCCGAGCGAGGCGTTTGGCGAGTTGAACTGGTACGCCTGCGAGCGGTTGAGACATCACCTGAAACGCCGGAGTCAGCGTCCCTACCGAGTTCCGGAGGGTCAGTCGTATTATGCCCATCTCGTGACGCTGGGATTCCAGCCCTTGAGAGCCCAATCGACCCGACGCTGACTTCCTGTGCCTGCGTTGTGGGGAAGGAATTCGGGTAAGCCGGATGCGGGAAATCCGCCCGTCCGGTTTGAAGAGGGCGGAGGAGGCAGCGTCCCTGCCCCTCCGCTACTCGACCTCGGTCCCAGGCGTGGTTGGGTTTGTGTTGGAGTTGGCTCGGAGTGCCCCTGTCCGAGGGTCGCGGATTCCGCAAAAGTCGATTTTTCAAGGCTTTGGGTCAAAGGGGTTTGTCTTTCAGGCTTGCGATGGTCTGAGTGGTCCTAAAGTTGGGCAAGATGGATCTCGATCGCGCAGAAAGGCGACAGAGTGGGCAAATCCGATCCTGATTCTGGCTGGCCTCTTCAACGGAACATCCAGGCGAGGAAGAGCGCGACGGCGAGGACGAGGAGCCCGAGGGAGAGCCAGGAGGTGGTCGCGCCGGTCGGCAGGCCCTCGCCGCCCTTGCGCCGGAGGTAGTCCTCGACGGCGTCCCTGGCCGGGGCCAGGCGCAGGCCCGACGCCTCCCGGAGGGCCTTGATCAGGAGGGTCCTGGTGACCCGCCGGTCGTCCTTCGAGGCCGCGGCTCGCTCGGCGTCGAGCAGGTCGTCGATCCAGCCGACCGGGCGATTGGCGAGTCCTTCGGGCGGGTCGAGGCCCCCTCGACGGGCCATGTACCCCTCGACGGCCTCCTTGGCCTCCTTCAGGCCGAGGCCCGTCGCGTCCTTGAGGGCCTTGATCAGGGTGATCTTGTTGACGGTCTGGCCGGCCTGGGTCAGGGTCGCGCGCTCGGCGTCGATCAGGTGGTCGAAGGCGTCGAGTGGAAAGGTCCTGTCGGCCGGTCGGCCGGGCTCGTCCGGTCCGAGGTCCCAGTGGTCCCGCATCGCGATTCCTCTCCCTTGAGGCCGGAGTCGATCACCCTCGACGGACCCCCGCCACGTTGACGCCGCTGCCGATGACCAGGTCGTGCCGGTAGGCCCAGTCGTAGAGCCTCCCCTGGCGGGCGGGGGGCAGCTCGACGAGGTCGTCGTACCCCTCCTCGGCGAACCAGCGCTTCAGCTCCTCGACCGTGTGGTGCGACTGGTACTTCGGGGCGTACCAGTCGAAATTGTCGCAGACCCGGAGCGTCCAGTCGGGATGGTTCGAGAAGTTGGCCACCTTGTTCAGCGTCCGCTTCAGGACGGGCACGCTCCCAAGGGCTCCCAGGCCGGCGCAGGCCGGCTCCAGAACCCGGGCGGGCAGGCGGGTCGTGACGGCCCGGAGGCCCGAGTTCAGCCACTCCTGCGGCGGGGTGTTCCGCCGGTAGAGCCAGACCGCCAGCCGGCCGCCCGGCTTGACCCGGCGGGCGACCTCGCGGAAGGCCCCGCGAGGGTCGGGGCCGTGGTGCAGCACGCCGATCGAGAAGGCGAGGTCGAACACCCCCTCGGCCAGCGGGAGCCGCGTCAGGTCGGCCTGGACGATCCCGACCTTCGGGAACCCCTGGCAGAGCGCCTTGGCCTTCTCGACCGCCGAGCTGAGGTCGACCCCGACGACCCTCGCCCCGTGCCTGGCCGCGAGCAGGGCGTACCGGCCGCCGCCGCAGCCGGCGTCGAGCACGAGCTTTCCCGCCGAGTTCGCGAGGCTCGACCCCCGTCTTGACGCGGAAGGTCGCCTCGTCTTCCTCGTCGCGGGCGACGTCGTAGCGGTTCCACTGCCGCCCGAAGCTGGCGACGTATCCTTCCCCCGCGAACCGGGGGATTCCCCCGTCCGTCGGATAAGAGGCCCCGCATCCCGAGCAGCGCAGCCCCTCGGCCCCCTCGACCGGTCGGGCACAGCGCGGACAACGCAGCAACTCGATCAATTCGGCGTCCATTCGCCCATCATACGGCCCGGCTCACCCGGACGGAACGGCGGTTGGAGCCGTTGCGGCCCCGGGAAGCCCGGGCTCATAATGAGAGCTGGGGAAAGCCCTCGAACTCGATCGGATCGGATCGGACCATGAACGAAACCTCGAACGTCATCCGGGGGACCCTCCACCCCGACGGGACCCTTGAACTCGCCGAGCGTCCCTCCTTGCCGGCCGGGCAAGTCGAAATCACGATCCGGCCCGTGTTAGCGGAGCAGAAGGGGGAGAGCTGGTTCGAATGCCTGGAGCGCATCAGGGCCAAACGCGAGGCGACCGGTTATCCGTTCCGGACCAAGGAAGAAATCGACGCGGACCTGGAAGACATCCGGGATTGGGGGGAAGAAAGGCTCGAAGAAGCGCGTGGCCAGATCGAGAATCAAGATTCCATCAATGAGCCGCATTAATGCTATTTTATCTCGATACCGCCATCTTGATCTATTTCATCGAACAGAAGGGGACTTTTCAGGCGAGGGCGGCTCAACGGCTGGCGAGGTTGCAGGCCGCCGGTGGCGAAGTGGCCATCAGCGACCTGGTGCGCATGGAGTGCCGGGTCGGTCCATTGCGCTCGGGCGACGTCTCGGGTCTGGCCGACTTCGATGCGTTCTTCGCCAACCCTGACGTCCGGATCGTCCCCTTGACCCACGCCGTTTTTGATCGAGCCGCCGAGATCAGAGCCCGTTATAGCTTCAAGACCCCCGACTCGATCCACCTCGCCGCCGCCATCGAGCCGGGCTGCGATCGGTTCCTGACCCATGACGCTCGCCTGTCCCGCTTCACCGGGATCACCATCGAGATCCTGCCGTGAACACTCCCGGGCTCCCTCACCTCCGGAGCCACCTCGCCCGGCTCCGGGGCTCCGGCGTCGTGGTGGCCGTCTCGGGCGGGGGGGACAGCGTGGGGTTGCTCCGGGCCTTGCATTCGGCCTCGGAGGAGTTCGACCTCCGGCTCTCGGTGGCCCATCTCGACCACGGGACACGCGGCGAGGAAGGGCAGGGGGATGCCTGGTTCGTGGCCGAGCTGGCCAGCGGCCTGGATCTCCCGTTCGACCTCGGCCACTGGCGGGCGACCCGGGCGACTCATTTCGAGGCCGATGCTCGCCTCGCCCGCTATGAATGGCTGGCGGGCGTCGCGAAGGCCCGGGGGGCTTCGAGCGTCGCGGTCGGGCAGACGCTCGACGATCAGGCGGAGACGATCCTGCACCGGGTCGTCCGGGGGACCGGGCTCCGAGGGCTCGCGGGGATGCCGGCCCGCCGACGACTGGCGCCCGGGGTGGTGCTCGTCCGGCCGCTCCTGGGCGTCTCGCGGGCCGAGGTCCGCGCTATCTCGGGGCGATCGGCCAGCCGTTCCGCGAGGACTCGACGAACCTCGACACCCGCCGGACCCGGGCCAGGATTCGCCTCGAACTGCTTCCCGAGCTGGCCGAGGCGTACAACCCGGCCGTCGCCGAGGCCCTGGTCCGGCTCGGCCGGATCGCCTCGACCTCGAACCGGCTCCTGGAGCGGGTCGCCCGCGAGCGGCTGGGCCGGCTCCTGCTCGGATCGAGCCCCGACCGAGTCGTCCTGGACCGCGTGGGGCTGGCCGGATTGGCCTCTTTCGAGCGGATCGGACATCCTCCGCCTCGCCTGGCGATCGGCCGGCTGGCCCGAACGGTCGATGGACGAGCAGCGCTGGCGACGTCTGGGCGATCTGGCGGGATCAAGCTCCGGTCGGATCTCGGTCGGAGCGGGGATCGAGGCGTCCAGCGACGCGGATCGGCTGATCCTCTGCCGATCGACGGCTTCGCAGGAATCTCCCCATCTCGACCCGATCCCGTTGCCCGTGCCCGGCCGGGCGCCCTGGGGCGGAGGGCGGATCTCGGCGAGTCTCGAAGAAGGCGAGGCCCGAGACGAGTCGGTCGACCTCGATCGCCTGGCCCTCCCGTTGACGATCCGTCCGCCCGAGACGGGCGACCGCTTCGAGCCGCTCGGGCTGGAGGGGCGATCGCAGCCGCTCAACGACTTCTTCCGGGGTCGTCGGGTGCCTCGTGAGCTTCGGGGAGTGGTCCCGCTGGTCTGCGACCAGGCCGGGATCGTCTGGGTGGTTGGGCACCGGATCAGTCATAGAGCCCGCCTGACCGGGGAGACGCGGCGGGTCCTCGGGTTGCGGTTCGAGCCCAACCCGCCAAACTTCGAGAAACCCGGTTAGCCGACCCTCCGCGAACCCGATATTATCTCCGGGCGCGTTGTCTTTTGCCTGAAAGGGGAAGTGGTTGAGAGATGCTCGACAGATTGGGTTCGCCTGGGAAAAGCGCTGGTCGGTTGGGTCGAGATCCGGCCATTCGTCAGAGCTGGGTCTCGACCCAGCCGACTTCGACTCGGAGGAGAGGAGGTGAAATCGGCGGTCATCCTCGGCCGGGGTTGACGTCCGGCCCTCAATAGGATGAGGATCGCGGAGCAGCCCGCGCCGTCAGGCGCCGATTCCTGGAGGTCAAGCCCATGGCAATCGTCGATTACGCACATCAGCTCGCGTTCCCGAAGCTCAGCGACGCCGAGGTCGAGATCCTGGCCGGACTGGCAACGGTCTGCTCGTTCGAGGACGGCGAGACCATCTTCCAGGCCGGGCAACGCGGGCTGCCCTTCTACGTCGTCGAGTCGGGCGAGATCGCGATCGTGGACGAATCGGCCGAGCGAGCCGAAGACGATCGTCGTCCACGGCCCGCGCGAGTTCACGGGCGACGTCTCGCTGCTGACCGACCGCCCCGCCGCCATCTCGGCCTACGCCAGGGGGGCAGTGCCGGGCCTACTGCGTCAGCCAGGGCGAGCTGCGGCGGGTCATCCAGGAGATCCCCGACCTCAGCGACAAGCTGCTCGAGGCGTTCCAGACGCGCCGGATCATGCTGGAACGCTCCGGGTTCGTCGGCGTGCGCGTCTTCGGGCACCTCGGCGACCCGGACCTGACGGTGATCCGCGAGTTCTTCGACAAGAACAAGGTGCCGCACACCTGGATCGACGCCGACGAGCCGGACGGCCGGGCCGCCATGGAATCGCTGGGGGTCGAGCCCGGATCAATTGCCGTTCGTGGCCTGCAACCGGGGCACGCGTGCGCCGCGCCCGACGGTCACCCGGCTGGCCGAGTGCCTCGGCCTGAAGCGGCAGATCCGCACCGAGCCGTTCGACCTGGTGATCGTCGGCGCCGGGCCGGCCGGCCTCGCGGCGGCCGTCTACGGCGCCTCCGAGGGGCTGGCCACCATCGTCCTCGACCGGTTCGGCCCGGGCGGTCAGGCCGGGACCAGCTCGCGGATCGAGAATTACATGGGGTTCCCCGCCGGGCTGACCGGGGCGGACCTGGCCAACCGGGGCTACCTCCAGGCCCTGAAGTTCGGGGCCGAGCTCGTCGCCCCGGTCGAGGTCCGCTCGATGACCTGCGAGGACCGGATGCACCGGCTCGTCCTCGACGACGGGCAGGTCGTCCGCGGCCGGACGGTCCTGATCGCGACCGGCGCCACCTACCAGCGGCTGCCCGTCGCCGGCTGCGAGCGCTGGGACGGGGCGGGGATCTTCTATTCCTGCACCTCGGTGCACGCGCGCTCGTGCCAGGAGCGGCCGCGCCGCCGTGGTCGGCGGCGGCAACTCGGCCGGCCAGGCGGCGATGTTCCTCGCCGAGCACACCGCCGGGGCCACGCTGCTGCTGCGCGGGGGCGACATCCGCAAGAGCATGTCCGACTACCTCGCCCGCCGGATCGAGCGGCACGCGAAGATCGAGGTCATCCGCCACGTCGAGGTCGACGCCGTCGAGGGCGACCGCACGCTCACGGGCCTCCGGCTCCGCGACGTCCGGGACGGGAGCCTCCGCGACCTCGATTGCTCGGCGGTGTTCGTCTTCATCGGCGCGCAGCCCCGGACCGACTGGCTGCCCCCGAGCATCGCCGTCGATTCCAAGGGGTTCATCCTCACGGGGGCCGACGCCGCGCATTCCGACCGCTGGCCGCTGACGGACCGCGAGCCCTGCACGGTCGAGACCACGTGCCCGGGCGTCTTCGCCGCGGGCGACGTCCGGAGCAACACGACCAAGCGGGTCGCGTTCGCCGTCGGCGACGGGGCCCTGGCGGTCACCTGCGCACCACCGGGTGCTGGCGGAGCTTTGATCGGGACGCCCGGCTGACTCGGACCTCTCGCGAGGAGTCCGGTCAGGCGACCACGGCTGGCAATCGCGAGACGATCGCGGCTCGTGCCCGACGGCGGACGAAGATGCGCGTGAGCAGGCCGCCGGCCAGGGAGACGAGCAGGGGCGGCAATGAGAAGAATGCCATGATCTCCGCCATTTCGACCAACATATCGAGATCAACGGAATTCAGGAAGGCGTTGCGGCAGGACTCGAAGAACCCGACGGGCAGCGGCTCGACCGGCGATCCGCTGACGATTCGTGCCACGCAGTGAGTTTGGCCCAAGCCTGGCATGGAAGAGACCAGACAGTCGATGACGGTCTCGAACTTCACCACGTAAATGGCCAGGACGGCGAGGGTCGAGGCCCAGCTCGTGGCCTGGAAGCCGATCGCGAACGGCATGCGCCGGACACGACGAAAGAGACGAGGGAGGCCGAGCCACAGCAGGCGAGGGAGGCCGAGGGCGATGATGTTCGCCATCGGCAGGAGCCCAATGATGAGAACACCCTCGTCACCCTCGTCACCCAATAGGGCTCCTGGACCCTCCCAAAACCTCCAGAGGCCGAAATCGGCGGCGATGATCGCGACCACGAGCATCATCCTCGCCAGCGAGATCCCCGTCCACTTCATCGTGCGCTCCTTGGCGGGCCATCGAGGTCGACTCGCCGCCTGTGTTACTCCTTCCCGGTCGATCGAGCAATCCCGGTCGAGCGGTCCACTTCTATCCCCGCTTGACCGCCAGGTCGATGCGGCGTACCATCCGTCGCCCTCCGGGACGAGCCCTTCTTCGACTTCGACGCTCCCTCAATACCCACTCCCCCACTGGCGACGACGACGGGCGGCGAATCCATGGCCGAGGCCGCGAACCATCCCCGAGCGATCGACCGGGCGGCTCCGTGGACGCTGGTCCTGGGGGTGGCGCTCGGGCTCCGGGTCGTCGCGGCGGTCGTGGTCTGGTGGTATGTCCGGGGGAAGGGGACGCCTTGCGTGTTCGCCGACACGGCGATCTACCGGGAGCTGGCCCGGACGATCGTGGCGGGCGAGCCTTACGCGGTCTTCCAGTGGGGCGTGCCCCATTACGCCCTGCGGACGCCGGGCTACCCGCTCTTCCTGGCGGCCTGCCGCGTGGCCTTCGGCGACAAGCTGCTGGCGGCCCGGCTGGTCCAGGCGATCCTGGGGACGGTCGCGGTCGGACTGGTGGGGAAGCTGGCGGGGGTGGTGGTGATGGGTGCGGGAAGAACCCCTCTCCCCAACCCTCTCCCGCAAGGGGCGAGGGGGTCAGAGCAGACAACCCCTCTCCCCAACCCTCTCCCGCAAGGGGAGAGGGAGCCGGAGAAGACGGGCACGCGGGCCTTTCTGCCTCCCCTCTCCCTCCGGGAGAGGGGTCGGGGGTGAGTGGCGTCGCCTTGCCAGCGGCTCCCGGAATAGGCTCCTTCGAGCGCCACTCGCCGGGCCATGACCCTCACCCCGGCCCTCTCCCAGGGGGAGAGGGAGGCCGAGTTGACCCCTCTCCCCAACCCTCTCCCGCAAGGGGAGAGGGAGTCAAGTGGACCATCCCCCTCATGGCGGCGGCCCTCGCGGCGGTCCATCCTTATATCGTGGGGCTGTCGGCCCTGTTGCTGTCGGAGGCGACGTTCCTGCCGCTGATGCTGCTCGGGCTCTGGGGCGTGGCGTGTCTCTGGCGGGAGCCGGGGCCGAGGCGGCCGATCCTGGTTGCGATCGGGACGGGGCTGGCGATGGGGGCGGCGATCCTCTCGCGGCCTTCGTGGGCGTTGTTCGTGCCGATCGTCGCTGGCGGCCTGGGTCCTGGGCTCGGGACGAGGTTGGAGAGTCGCGGCCCGTCGGGCGATCATCGTGAGCCTGGCGACGGCGGCGATCCTGGCTCCCTGGTGGGCCCGGAATGATCGGATCTTCGGCCGGTTCGTGCCGACGGCCCTCTGGGTCGGCGCGAGCCTGCTCGACGGGATCGGGCCGCAGGCGACCGGGGCGAGCGACATGGAGTTCGTCAACGCGCCGGACGTCCGGAGCCTGGGCGAAGTCGAGCAGGACGCGGTCTTCCGCGTCCGGTCGCTGGCGTTCGCTCGCGAGCATCCCGGCCGGGTCCTGGAGCTGGCGTGGATCAAGCTCGGCCGGTTCTGGAGCCCCTGGCCGAATGCCGACACGATGCGAGGTCGCGCGGTCGCCCTGGGCTCGGCGCTGGTCACGGTCCCGTTCTTCGCTCTGATGGCGTTAGGAATCTGGGACCGGCGGCGCGACTTCCGGGCTCTGGTGCTCCTGGCCGGGCCGCTGGCCTATTTCTGCCTGCTGCACATGGTCTTCGTCAGCTCGATCCGCTACCGGATTCCCGGCGAGGTCCCCGCGATGGGCCTGGCGGCGGTGGGTTTGGAGCGGGCTCTGGCGATGGCCCGACGGACCTCCGGTCCGGGGGGGCATCGACTCGATGAGCGTTCGACGACGGATGTGGAAGCTGCTCAAGTGGGGGACGTTGCTGGTCCTGACGGTGGTGGTGGGCGGGTCGATCGCCGCGTACCACTACGCGACGGACAGTGACACCCTGGCGGACCTGGTCCGCCGCGAGGCGCCGAAGTTCCTGCCGGGTTGCCGGGTGGACGTGATCAAGGTCTGGGTCCGGCCGTTCGCGGGCAAGGTCACGCTGACGCAACTGCTCGTCCGCGAGCGGGTCGAGGGTTCGACCGGGCCGATGGTCGCGCAGGCGCCGTGGCTTCAGGTCCGGTTCGACCCCTGGGCGATGGCCAAGGGGCGGTTCGAGGCGCAGGAGGTGACGCTGGCCAAGCCGACCCTCCGGCTCCAGCGGAAGGCGGACGGGTCGTGGAACCTGCAAGGTCTGCTCGCCGACCCCTGGCCGGGGCCGGTCGACCGGCCGACGCCGCCGATCCTGATCCAGGAGGGGACCGTCGAGCTGGTCGAGGAGGAGGCGAAGGCCCCGCTCAAGGTGCTCCGCGACGTCTCGATCAAGGTCCCGGCCACGGCCGGCTCGGGCGCGCCGATCGGCGTTCGAGCTGACGGCCAAAGGGGAGGTCTTCGACCGGATCCACGTCGAGGGGACGATCGACCCGAAGACCGGGCGGGTCGAACTCAAGGGGGGGGAGCTGGTCCGCCTGACGCTCTCGGAGGCGCTCCGCGACCGCCTGCCGGCCTCGGTGATCGAGGCGGTCGGCCAGGCGGGGCTGGCCGGCGGCGAGGTCGACGCCAACCTCGCTCGCCTGACCTTCGACCCCTCGGCCACGCCTCGGCTGCACTATCAAGGCTCGGCCAGGCTCCGGCGCGGGCTCTGGAAGTGCCCCAGGCTCCCGTTCCCGATCAGCGACGTCTCGATCGACGTCGAGGCCAGGGACGGCGAGCTGACCATCACCCGGGCCGACGGCAGCGACGGCTCGACCGGCCTGAGCCTCCAGGGCAAGGTCACGCTCGACCCCGACGACCCGGCCGCCTCGACGTTCGAGGCCCAGCGCCGAGGCGAGCAAGCTGGAGCTGGACGAACGGCTCCTCCGCTGGCTCCCCCGCGAGGTCCAGGAGATCTGGCTGGCGTACTTCCCCAGGAACCCGAGGACCGGAACCTCGCGAGGGGGCAGCATCAACCTCTCGGCGTCGCTTCGTCCGCCCGAAACCGGGGGACCAGGTCGCCGTCGAGGTGGATGTCGCCTGCCTGGATGTCTCGATGGAGTACAAGCACTTCACGTATCCGGTCGACCACATCCAGGGCAAGATCCACCTCTCGCCGGACCGGGTGATGACGCTCGACGCCTCCACGCTGGTCGGCAACCGGCCGCTCCACGTCACCGGGACGGTCGAGAACCCCGGCCCCGACGCCGTGGCCCACCTGAGTCTTCGACATCGAGTCGCTGCCGGTCGACGCGGCCCTGTTCAAGGCCCTGCCGCCGGAGGTCCAGCGAGGTGGTCGACTCGTTCAAGCCGACCGGGACCGTCCGCGGTCACGCCGAGCTCGAACGGCTCCCCCCCTTGAAGCCGGGCGACGACCCCCGAGGGCGGGTGAAGTTCGACGCCTGGGTCGACCTCAACCCCGGCTGCTCGGTCACCTGGGACGGGTTGAAGTATCCGGTCATGAACCTGACCGGCAAGCTGGAGATCCACCCCGACCACTGGGTCTTCAAGGAGATGCGCGGCAACAACGGTCAGGCGGCGATCTGGGCGGCCGGCGAGGTCACGCAGATCAAGCGGAAGCCCGGCGATCCCCGGAAGCGCGACGACTTCAAGGTCGACCTCCGGCTCCAGGCCCAGAACCTGCCGTTCGACCAGCAGCTCCGCGACGCCCTGCCCAGGCACTGGCAGGTGACCTGGGCGACGCTCAACCCGACCGGGGCCAGCGACATCGACGCGACGATCCACGTCGACCCCGGCAAGCCCGAGCACGACCGGGTCGTGATCGTCCCCCGGAAGCAGACCGGGGTGAAGCTCCGGTTCAGCCCCCTGGTCGGCCCCGAAGGGGCGCCGGGCGGGCCGATCGAGCTGCGGATGGACGACGTGAGCGGGACGTTCATCTACGACACCGCTAACTCGCCGCCGACCTCGATGACCGACGTCGACTTCTCGTTCCAGAGGGCGCCGGTCCGGTTCGCCCGGGGCGAGGTTGACGTCAAGGACAACGGCCAGTTCCAGCTTGGCGTCAGCCATCTGGAGGTCTCCGGCCTCCGGCTCGACGAGGAGTTGCGGCGGTACATGCCGCCGGTCATGGCCCAGTTCGCCCGTCGGCTCGGACGACCTCAAGATCCCCCTGATCAAGACCAACCTCGGCCTGGGCTGGTCGGGCAAGCCGGGCGAGTCGGCCTGGTGCAAGTGGGACGACGCCCGGGTGATCCTGGTCAATAACAAGGTCTCGATCGGCACCGACCTGGGGCTGGAGCACATCCAGGGAGAGCTTTACCCGGTCCACGGGTCGTTCAACGGCCGGGACCTCGACGTCCACGGCAAGCTGAACCTGGCCAGCGTCTCGGTCTTCGGCCAGCAGATCACCCGGCTGACGGCCGACCTCGACGTTCAGGAGGGGCTGGCCCGGCTCGACCGGATCGCCGGTCGGGTGCTCGAAGGCGTCCTCGACGGCCGGGTCCGGGCGTCGCTCGACGCCACGCCCCGGTACTCGGTCTTCGTCCGGGTCCGCGACGCCGACCTCCGGGCCTACGCCATGAACCAGCCCGGCCACCAGAAGTTCCGGGGGCTGGTCACCGCCATGATCGACGTCAGCGGCCTGGGTTACGACCCCCACACCATCACCGGCGACGGCTCGGCCCAGATCGTCCAGGGGGAACTCGGCACCCTGCCGGTGGTCGTCCGCATCTTCAACGTCATGAAGATGGCCAAGGAGACCAAGACCGCGTTCGACTCGGCCGAGGTCGCCTTCAAGATCAACAACGGCGAGACCACGCTCGACCCGGTCCGCCTGGTCGGCAACGCCTTCACCCTCGACGGCAAGGGGAAGCTCGACGTCCAGGGCGAGATCGACCTCAAGCTCCGGCCCGTCCCCGGCCGGGATTCCGTCCACGTCCCCCTGCTCAGCGTCTTCACCCGCGAGGTGAGCGGCCAGATCCTCGTCGTCCGGGTCCAGGGGCCGATCGCCTCCCCCTCCTTCAAGCTCGAGCCCATCCCCGGCCCCGACGAGGTGGGCAAGGCCCTGAAGCGCAAGCAGGACATCCGGCGGACCGGGCTCCTCGGCCCCTGGCGGACCGGGCTGGAGTCCCGCCTCGGCACCGGACTGGCCTCGCGCTGGTTCAACTCGGGGGAGTGACCTTATCCGACTCCCTCTCCCGCAAGGGGAGAGGGGGCCAGAAAGAACGCTAGCGTTGCAACTTACGGCCAATCTGGCGGAAGCCAGGCAATTGGCCGCAAACTCGACCGATCTTGCCCAGTTCTCTGGCTTTGCGCCGATGTCTTGATAGCGTCAAGCCTTCCCGGTTTCGAGGACTGTCGGATGGACAATCGGACTTCGAATGTCAACAATAGGGGAGGCCGGTCGGGAGCCCCTCTCGTCTCGGGCGGGTTAACCTGGATCTCGCATGGATGGCGAGCCGTCCCGCCCTTCGACGCACCGGACCGATCCGTGACTCTCGCGTTCGCCCCATGACGACAACCAAGCCGATCGAGACCGTCGAGCCCGGCCTCTCCGACTACCTGAGGGAGACGAGGCGTCGGGTGGACGGAGCCCTGGCCGCCTACTTGCCCGGCGCGGACGCCGGCCCTTCGTCCGCCTGCCCGACGAGGCTGGCCGAGGCGATGCGGTACAGCTTGCTTGGCGGCGGCAAGCGGCTCCGGCCTATTCTGGCCTTGATGGCGGCCGAGGCCCTGCGGCGCGGACCTCGACGCCGCGATGCCCGCCGCCTGCGCCCTGGAGATGGTCCACACGTATTCCCTGATCCACGACGACCTGCCGAGCATGGACGACGACGACCTCCGCCGGGGGCGTCCGACCTGCCACAAGGCGTTCGACGAGGCGACGGCCGTCCTGGCCGGCGACGCTCTGCTTGACCCTGGCCTTCGAGGTCCTGGCCCGCGACATCCGCCCGGCCGAGGCCGCCGCCGGCTGCGTGCTGGCCCTGGCCGAGGGGGCCGGCCCGTCGGGGATGGTCGGCGGCCAGATGGCCGACCTCCAGGCCGAGGGGCGGCCCGACGCCGACCTTGGACGCCCTGGAGGCGATCCATCGGCGGAAGACCGGGGCCCTCCTGCGGGCCTCGCTGAAGATGGGCGCGATCGTCGCCGGGGCCGATCGCGCGATCCTCGAAGCCCTGGATGTCTACGGACACGCGGTCGGGCCTCGCGTTCCAGATCGTCGACGACCTGCTCGACGTCCAGGGGGACGAGGCGAAGCTGGGCAAGCGGGTGAACAAGGATCACGGCCTGGGGAAGTGGACCTACCCCGGGCTCCTCGGCGTCGAGGGCAGCCGTCGGCGTGCCCGAGAGCTGGCCGACGAAGCCGTGGCGGCGCTGGCCCCTCTCGGGGGGCGTGGCGCTCGGTTGCGGGCCTTGGCCCTGGATCTTCTGGAAAGGGACCGCTGATGAACAGCGCGGTGCTGGGAAGGATCAAGTCGCCGACCGACTTGAAGACGCTCTCGGAGAAGGACCTCGAACGGCTCGCCGCCGAGATGCGCGATGAGCTGATCAGCGTCGTCAACCATCGACCCGCGCACTTCGCCAGCAACCTTGGCGTGGTCGAGCTCTGCCTGGCCCTGCACCTGACCTTCGACTTCCGGACCGATCGCCTGATCTGGGACACCGGCCACCAGGTCTACCCCCACAAGCTGATCACCGGCCGGGCCGACTCGATCCACACGATCCGGACCAAGGGGGGCCTGATGGGGTACCCCAACCCCGCCGAGAGCCCCTTCGACCTGTTCATGACCGGCCACGCCGGCTGCGCCCGTCGACCGCGCTGGGGCTCCGCGCCGGCGACGAGGTGACCGGCCACCCCGAGCGACACTCGGTCGCCGTGATCGGCGACGGCGCGTTCCCCTCGGGCATCGTCTTCGAGTGCCTCAACAACGCGGCCACCGGCCTGGGCAAGAAGTTCCTGGTCGTCCTCAACGACAACCAGATGTCGATCTGCCCGAGGGTCGGCGGGATGGGCTACTACCTCGACAAGGCGAGGATGGCCACGACCTACAACGACTGGAACAAGAAGATCCGCAAGCTCCTGCCGTCGATCCCGCTGGTCGGCGACCAGGCCGACCGCTGGCTCCAGCAGATGAAGGACGCGATCAAGGCGTCGCTCCACGGCGGGATGCTCTTCGAGGAGCTGGGCTTCGCCTACCTCGGCCCGATCGACGGCCACGACATCAAGACCCTCCGGCACTACCTGGAGAAGGTCAAGGCGATGGACGGGCCGGTCCTGCTCCACGTCCTGACCGACAAGGGGCACGGCTTCCCGCCCGCGATGGAAGACCCGGTCAAGTACCACGCCCCCTCGCCCTTCCGGAAGATCGAGGACGGGATCATCCCGCTGACCACCTCGTCGAGCCGGGCCTACACCGACGCCGTCAGCGACGCCCTGTTCGAGGCCCTCAAGGCCGACCCCAAGGTCGCCGTGCTGACCGCCGCGATGTGCGAGGGGAACAAGCTCCAGAAGATCCGCGAGACGTTCCCCGACCAGTTCTTCGACACCGGGATCTGCGAGAGCCACGCCGTCGCCTTCGCCGCCGGGATGGCCAAGGCGGGCGCCAGGCCGGTCGTGGACATCTACAGCACGTTCCTCCAGCGCTCCTTCGACCAGATCTTCCAGGAGGTCTCGCTCCAGAACCTGCCGGTCGTCTTCACCCTCGACCGCGCGGGGCTGGTCGGCGCCGACGGCCCGACGCACCACGGGAGCTACGACCTGGCCTACATGCGGATGTTCCCGAACATGGTCGTCATGGCCCCCGGCGACGAGAAGGACGTCGCGCCGATGCTCGACTTCGCCCTCCACCACGACGGGCCGACCTCGATCCGCTACCCCAAGGCGAACCTCGAAACGATCGACCGCGAGATCCAGCCGATCGTGCTGGGCGAGGCCGAGATCCTGGAGTGGGAGACCGACGGGATGTTCCTGGCCTGCGGGACGCTGGTCGGCACCGCCCTCCGCGCCGCCGAGCGGCTCCGCGAGCGGCACGGCCTGCGGGTCGGCGTGATCAACGCCCGGTTCGCCAAGCCGCTCGACAAGCCGACGATCCTGAAGGCGATCGAGGAGTGCGGCTTCGTCCTGACGGTCGAGGAAGGCTGCCTGCGCGGCGGCTTCGGCTCGGCCGTGCTCGAAGCCGCCTCCGACGCCGGCCTGAACACGACGCACGTCCGCCGCCTCGGCCTGCCCGACCGCTTCATCCTCCACGCCGAGCGCGACGAGCAGCTCGCCGAGGTCGGTCTCGACGTCGAAGGCCTGACCCGCGCCGCGCTCGACCTCGCCCGGACCCTGGGCCTTCCCGCCTTGGCCACGTTGGCCGACGGGACCGAGGCGTGGGCGGGTTGAAACGAACTCCGACCCATCCGGAGACCCGGCCATTTTCTGGATGGCCGGGTCCGACTTCGGCGCACGTCCGATCCAGGGCTTATTGCCCTATTGATGAGCCTCGGCCCGCTCGCAGACCTCACGCCACTCTTCACCATAGCGGCGTTCCAGGGCCTGCTGGACCTCATAGCAGTCGAGATGGATCGCGACTCGGCCCAACATCCGGAGATCCGCCTTGATGCTCGAGCGAGCGACCAGAATATCGGCGATGTCTTCGTCCTTCTCGCAGATGGACTTGATGACGCGAGGAGTCACGTCTTCGTACTCCTCGTGGGCGAGCATGGCCAGATTTCGATCCGGTCGTTCCGGGGTTGATGTCGGGATGCCGCCCCTATCGGGACACGCCTCGTCGCTGGCGAGATAGATCGAGTCGCCGAACCACGCACCGGCGATGTCGTTTTGGAGCTGGGCGTCGGAATAATCGCAGCCAGGGAATCTACAGACCAGCCAGGCTATGGCCATCGCATGCAACGACTCTCCTCTGCTGCCCGTGATCACACCGCTCCACTTGAAGTTCTCTCCAAAACTATCGATCCGAAGCAATTGACGCTTGATGGGATTGACAATGTCATAATACGCACCCATGTTCGTCGGCCGATTCGCCGCCTCTTTGAAGTCCGTCAGATCCGACTCGCCGGCCATGGCAACCCTGGGCCATCTTCGCCTGAACCCAGAGGATCGCGTCTCGGATCACGCGATCCTCCGGGCGACGTCCGTGCCGGCGGTCGGAGGGGGCAACGGTCGCCCATCCTGTCGGGCGATCTCGACCCACTCCTCGACGATCTGGCACAACTCTCGATAGACCTCGACCTCGTCGGACCCGTGGCAACACGGGCCGATGATACCGGGGCACTGGCCGACGAAGGCTCTGTCCTCCTCCGACCACTCGACGAGCTTCACATATCTCGCGGCTTCGGTCACGATTGGGCCTCCTCGATCGCTCGGCGGACCTCTCGTTCCTGGTACGGCTTGGCGTCATCGCCCGGTTGTCCGGAGACGGTGACGCGGCCTCCTCTCGGATGCCTGAAATTGCGGTGGCTGCCCTTACCTCCCCGGTCAATGAAGCCCGCACGCTCCAGATCGCCGATCAAATCGCGGACCTTGCGTGGCATGAACCTCCCGCCATTTGGGGTCAGCATGCTTGGCGGACCGAGATCAGTTCGCGTCCGACTCGGCCGGATCATCCCGCCATTGATAATCGTCTCAAGAGACCGCTGTTGGTTCAAGGACTCATGTGCCCCGCCCGATTCCGTGACTCCGTCGCATCCACCCGTCCCTGTCTTCAGGGCCGAGACGTTCAGGTACTGAGATCGATCTCGTCCCAGTCAACCTCCGGGGCAATGCACCAGGACAGGGAATGACGACGTTCATGGACCGCGCCGCCGTGGATGATCGGGTGGAACCCCTCGGGCACGGTCTGCTGGCCGAGTTCGGCGCATCCGGACGGCGTTGTGGGCGCAGTAGAAGCGGTATTCCAGGGCGATCACCTCGTCCGCCGGGCGGGGGGTGGCCCTGTCCAGCAGGTCGTCAACTGACGCCTTCAGGCCTGGCAGGAACTCGTAGATCATCCGGCGGGTGACGTCCTCGCCGACCTGCGACGCGTCGAGCGACGGCTCGGGGTCGAAGCCCAGGGCCCAGGCTAGCGACCACATGTTTTCGAGCTTCCAGCCGATGTTGTCAACGTGGGCCTCGTGGGCCTCGGCCCGGGGCAGCGCGACCATCTCGCGTTCCTCTTCCGTGAGCCAGTCGCGCAGGCCATTCCGATCGAGATAGCCTTCGATCTTTGCAGACGCGGCGGCCTTCTCGGGGTACGCGACCCAGGTGAACAGGGCATCGAGGGCCATCGGCCGCGCGGCGACCTCGGCCGCCGGGCGGATCGGCAAGTCCATGTCCGGCGGGGGAAGTGACCTGGCCGGGCGGAAGCCGAGGGCTTCAAGGTCCGAGAAGACTGTCGCTCGGAGTTCTTCCGCTGTCATGCTCGCCTCCCGTTTCAAGCGTGGACCGGGCTCTCGTCAACATAATCGCAATAGAAGCAGGTGTCGTCCGCTTCGCGGAACTTGCATCGGCAGTCGGGCGAGGTGCAGCAAGAGAGGGTGATCTCGGTTATCCGGCCGTCGCCGATGTCCTCGACCTCGGTCCGGTGGAGCGTGAGGAACCAGCGGCCCCGTTCTCGGTCCCCCTCGGGATAATACGTCAGCACGAACGGTCGCTGTTTGCTGCCATCGCGCCCGCCGCAGACCGCTCCGTCACCGACCTGGATCGCGTCGTCGAAGTCGAGCTTGATGTCCGGGTCGTGCCTGGCTTGCCGGATCAGCTCGGACACCTCGCGGAGCGAGTCCCGCAACTCGCCCGGGATGGGCACCTTCCGGCGGTCCTTGGGCTTCGGCTGCGATCGACGCACCGCTCGTCCTCCGCCTGGGGTTCGGTCACGATCGGCGCCGCGCAGGCCTTCAGGAGCAGGGCATAGACGAGAGGCCCCTCGCCGCGCTTACGCCTTCCCGCCCTGTCGATCGCGTTAAATCCCATCCATCCGGGAATCGTGGGGTCCGCCCTCGCGTCGATGAGGAGCCTGGCCATTGGCAGCGAGCATTCCTGGGCGATTTCCCCCAGGGGAGTTTCTCCAATCGATGGTTCGTGGTGGGCATTGACATCCGCCCCCATTCGAGGAGGAACGCGACGACATCAAGATGTCCCCCCTTCGCCGCCCAATGTAACGGCGTCAGGCCCAGGTCATCGAAGGTGTTGACGTCGGAGCCGGCTTCGACAAGCTGCTTGACGCGGGGCAGGTTGCCGTCCCCGGCCGCGAAATTCAACTGTTCGCGATCGGACCAATCCTCGTCGATCATGCGAAATCCGCCATCTGAGAACGATTCGACCTCGGTAGGTTTGTAGGGTCCGCTCTTGCGGACCATCCTTGCCGCAACCTCAACCTTGAATGAATTCTGCGTCACTGACTCGCGGTGAACAAGACGTAGCGGTCCTCGGATGCCGCCTTGATGTAGAGTCGGCGCACGTTCTGGAACCATTCCCAGGTGGACCCGAAATCCTCCTCGCTAAGCGGGGAACTGTAGGTATCCGGGTCGATCGCGAAGTAGCGGCGGCGAAATTCGGCTTCGGAGATGGCCGGCAAGGCTGAGGCGATGTCGCGGACTTGCTCGGGCGACTTGAGCCTGACGATGGAGTCGGATTCGGTGTAGAGTAACTCTCCCGCGAGGACGACATGGTTGAGCGGGTATTCTCCACCATCCCAGGTCAACTGGCCGTCGGCGAGAGCACGATGCATCGCGTCCCAGGCCTTATCGCTTTCCGCCAGATACTCCTTGTCATCGGCGAAATACTCCTCCTCGATCTCCTCAACGATATGTTCGAGCCGGGCCTCCTCGGTTGGAAGGGAGCATAGGTATTCCACCTCGGGCTCGGATAGGGCGAAATGGACTCCAAGGCATCCCATTGGAAGGATCTCCCCGTCGGGCAAGAGTTGGAGGCTCGGATGGGCCTCGTTCGGCGAGCGTATCGACCATGACGCACTCTGGCAACGGATCACCTGTTGCCTGGCCGACACGATCGGCCGTCAACCCTCCGTCGTCCAACAAACCCTTGGCGAAACCCTTGCCCCGCGAGTACGATCGGTCCATCGATCGGGGGACGGTCTGGGCCGAATCAGGTCGGCACGCCGGCCTCTCTTGAGTACCTTCGAGGGCGGACATGAACTTCCCGAGGATGGTCGCGGTCTTCGCCCTGCTCCTCTCATCGGCCCATCTCGCCGGGGCCGATTCGCCCGTCCCGGCTCCGGAGCTTCTGCCGGCCGAATATCGCCCGGTCGTCGCCGAGCGGCTGGCGAAGGCGGGGGAGAATGCCGCGAACCTGGCCGACGCGATCCGCGAGGCCCCGGCCGAGCAGCGCGAGGCCGTCGGGTTCCTGATCGCCAACATGCCCGAGCGCGACCTCAAGGGGCTCGGCAAGGATTACCTGCTGGCCAACGTCCGGTACGCTTACCTCGCCCGCGAGGCGACATCGTGGGGCCAGAAGATCCCGAAGGAATTGTTCTTCGAGTACGTCCTCCCCTACGCAAGCGTCAACGAGCGCCGGGATGACTGGCGGAAGGATTTTTACGACCGGTTCCTCGCCGTCGCCAAGGAGTCGGCCACGCCCGGCGAGGCGGTGAAGCGGCTCAATGTCGAGGTCTTCAAGACCTTCAACGTCGCCTATCACGCCACCAAGCGGCCCAAGCCGGACCAGAGCCCTTACGAGTCGATTGAGGCGGGCTATGCGTCGTGCACCGGGCTGTCGATCCTGCTCATCGACGCCTGCCGGGCCGTGGGCATCCCCGCGAGGCTGGTCGGGACGCCGATGTGGACGAACCAGTCGGGAAACCACACGTGGGTCGAGGTCTGGGACCGCGAGTGGTCGTTCGTCGGGGCCTGCGAGCCGAGCAAGCTGAACGAAGGCTGGTTCGTCGGCCAGGCGGCCAAGGCCGACGAGTCGAAGCCCGAGCACCGGATCTACGCGACGGCGTTCAAGACGACCGAGACCCACTTTCCGATGGTCTGGAAGCGGAATGACCGGAACGTCCCGGCCGAGGATGTCACCCGACGCTACACGCTCCGTCGCAAGGTCACGTTCAAGGCCCCTGGCCATCCCGGCGAGATCATCGTCCGCCAGAACGGCCGGATCGTTGCCCAGGACACGATTTCCGACTCCACCACGTTCGAGCTTCCCGGCGACCTGTCTTATGAAATCCAGATCCGCAAGCCCGACGGCTCCGAGGACCTGACCCGGACAGTCAAGCTCTCGGCCGAGCCGGACCAGGTCGTCGAGATCCGGTAGCGAATCCCCGCCAGCTCCTCCCTCCGAGATTCGATCATGACCCCATGCCTCCGGCTCGTCGCCTGCCTCGTCCTGCTCGAAAGCGTCGCCACGTCGCCCCTCTGGGCCGACGCGCCCGACCGGGCGAGGTCGTCGGCCGCGATCAAGGCCCTGGGCGGCCCGGATGCTCCAAAGTCGGATTACGCCTCGGTGGCTCTGACTAGGGAGGATGCCGGGCGAGCCCTGGCGATCCTCTGGGAACGGCACGTCGCCGAGATCAAGGAATCGAGGGCGGCGGAGATCAAGGCGAAGCGGCTCAAGATCGGCGACCTGGAGATGCCGTTCGCCTACAAGGTCTTCGGCGAGAAGCCCGTCGGAGGGCGGAGCCTCTACCTCTCGATGCACGGCGGCGGGGGCGCCCCGGCCCGGGTCAACGACCAGCAGTACGAGAACCAGAAGGGGCTCTACAAGCCCGAGGAGGGCGTCTACCTCGCCCCGAGGGCCCCGACGAACACATGGGACCTCTGGCACCAGTCGCACATTGATGCCTTCTTCGAGCGCCTGATCGAGGATCTGGTCGTCTTCGAGGACGTCGACCCCGACCGGGTCTACCTGATGGGCTACTCGGCCGGCGGCGACGGCGTCTATCAGCTTGCCCCTCGGATGGCCGACCGCCTGGCCGCCGCGTCGATGATGGCCGGCCACCCCAACGAGGCGTCGCCGCTGGGACTCCGGAACCTCCCGTTCGCCATCCACGTCGGGGCCGACGACTCCGGCTACAACCGGAACAAGGTCGCTCGGGAGTGGGGCGACAAGCTCGACCAGCTCCGGAAGGACGACCCCGACGGCTATCTCCACCTCACCGAGATCCATCCCGGCCGTGGGCACTGGATGAACCGTGAGGACGCCTCGGCCGTCCCCTGGATGGCCCAGTTTCGCCGGAACCCGGTGCCGAAGAAGGTCGTCTGGTTCCAGGACGACGTGACCCACGACCGCTTCTACTGGCTGGCCGTCGAGCCCGGCCGGGCGAGCAAGGGGTCGACCGTGATCGCCTTGGTCGACGGACAGGAAATCCGGATCGAGAAGGCCGAGGGGGTCAAGACGCTCCTGGTCCGCCTCGACGACCGGCTGCTCGACCTCGACCGGCCGGTCAAGATCACCGCGCAGGGCAAGACGTTGTTCGAGGGGACGGTTCCCCGGACGATCGCCAACCTGGAAAAGACCCTGGCCGGTCCCGGCGACGCGAAGCTGGCCTTCGCCGCCGAGGTGGCCGTTTTCTTGTAGTAGTCAGTGGTCAGTGGTCAGTGGTCAGTGAAAACCAAAAAGCTTGGGCCAACGGCTTCTGCCTCTTATCCTTGCTGACCACGGACCACGGACCACTCCGACACCCGAGAGGCTCTCGCCCGTGCCCCACCCGCCTTTGAACGTGGTGATCCTGGGCAACGGCACCAAGGCGGAGGTCCGGGCCGAGGCGCCCCGGCTCGCCCGGGCGCTGGAGGAGCATCCGGGCGTGACCCCGGCCGGGGTCGACCTGGCGCCCGACTCGAACCTCTCGACCCTCTCGGCCGACGTCGCCCTGGTCCTCGGCGGCGACGGCACGGTCCTGCACACCGCCCGGCGGATGGGCGACTCGCCGACGCCGGTCCTGGGGATCAACCTGGGCCGGCTCGGATTCCTTACCGAACTGACGCCCGACGGCTTCCTGAGCCGGCTCGACGACCTGGCCGGGCGGCACTACACCGTCGACAACCTGATGACCCTCTCCTGCACCTTGATCCCCAGGAGCGGGCCGGCCCGGACGTTCCGCGGGCTCAACGACGTCGTCCTCCGCGCCTGCGCCGATCTTCCATCTCCTGGAGATCGGCCTGTCCATCGACGGCGAAGGGGTGATGACCTACCGGGGGGACGGCCTGATCCTGGCCACGCCGGTCGGCTCGACGGCGCACAGCCTCTCGGCCGGCGGGCCGATCCTGCCGCCCGACGCCCACAGCTTCGTCGTCACCCCGCTCTGCGCCCACACCCTGACCCAGCGACCGCTGGTCGACAGCCACCACAAGGTCTTCGAGATGATCCCCCTGGCCGAAGGCGTGGCGACCTTCCTCGTCGTCGACGGCCAGGTCCAGGTCCCCGTCGAGGCCGGCGACCGGGTCGTCGTCCGGCGCGGCAAGACGCCGTTCCCGATGCTCCGGCTCCCCGGCCACAGCTTCTACCGGACCCTCCGCGACAAGCTCGGCTGGGGCGCCTCCCCCCCGGTGTTCGCGGCGTCGGGCCCTGAAATTCGACCCGGACGCCCGCCTCCTTTCTCGTTTGAAGCCAACACGTTGAGGTCTCCGATCGGCTTCGCGTTTTTTGCGCGAATACCGACGGGCGTGTTGTCGTCAATAAATCGAAACCGCCTGTCGTCAGGTCTGCCCAACACCCCGACAGACCAACCCCGCGGGCCCTCCTGACGACGACGATTTTGCGGACCATCACCACCGGACGCCCTAAATCGTGTTTAGGCTTGCGTTTCCGATCTTCGAAAGGACATCGGCATGCGTTTGATTCGTCTCGTGACTTGCTCCTCAGCGTTGGTTTTTCTCGCTCCCTTCGCCCTCGTCCTCGCTGACGAGCCGGCGAAGGCCGCCAAGCCGGCGGCGGAGGAGCCCGGCATCAACCTGCTCGACGCGGCGCGTTCGGGCGCGGTCGCGATCGAGGCGGAAGGGACCGGCGACGGCCGGATGTCGATCCGCGTAACCAACCAGACCGGCCGCCGGCTCAAGGTGGTCCTGCCCCCCGGCCTGGTCGCTTCCGGTGCCACCGGCCAGTTCGGCGGCATGGGCGGCCGGGGCATGGGCGGCATGGGCGGCATGGGTGGCATGGGGATGGGTGGTATGGGCGGCATGGGCGGCATGGGTGGTATGGGCGGCATGGGCGGCATGGGAGGGATGGGCGGCGGTATGGGCGGCGGCATGATGGGGGGTGGCGGCCAGATGCTGACCATGCCCGCGACGATGGGCATGATGATGCTCGGCCGCCTGATCATGACCCTGGTCGAGCCCACCGAAAGCTGGAACCCCATGTCCCTCATGCAAGGCATGATGATGATGGGCGGCGGTATGGGCATGGGCGGCATGGGGATGGGCGGCATGGGCGGCGGCATGATGGGCGGGATGGGTGGTATGGGTGGCATGGGCGGCATGGGGATGGGCATGCGTTCGGTCCCGCCGACCGACCTGCCCAACGCCACGCTCGCCCCCGGCCAGGCCCGCGACCTCTCCACCCGGATCGTCAGCCTCAACGGGCCCAATGACGAGGGCGCCGTCAGCTTCCCCGCCAAGGGCGAAGCGCTGGAGATCAGCGACATCGCCCAGATCGGGGCCAGCCCCAAGGTCCAGGAGGCTCTGCGTCGGTTGGCCCGCGACAAGGCTCCCGAGAACGTCGCGCAGCTGGCCATCTGGGCCGCCAGCGGGATGGCCTGGTCCGACATCACCCGGATCTCGCAGGGCTGGGCCAACGCCCACGAGGTCGCCCTGGCCAGGCAACTCGTCTCGAACCTGGACTCGAAGTCGGGCGACACCGGCCGGCTGTTGATCGAGGTCTCGGCCCGGGAGGAGTCGCAGAAGGGGCTGGTCGGCGAGTTGAACGGGCTCTTCCGCGATCGCTCGGTGCTGGGTCTGGCGGTGGAGAGCACGGTGCCGGTTCGTCCGACGGGTCCGGCGGTGGCGTGCAAGGTGCAGCTTTCGGGCACGGCGACGAAGTCGGAGGCGGTGGTTTCGGTGGCAGTCAGCGATGGTTCGGGGACGTCGTGGACGCCTTCGGGCAAGTTCACCCTGCCGGTGGTCCGGGACGAGGCGGGGAAGGCGAAGTGGGAGTTGTTTGGCGACTCTCTGGCGGAGGAGTTGCTCAAGCGGCTGGTCAAGGTGAGCGTGAAGAAGACTTCGGCGGCGTCGGGGTCTTTGATCCCGGCGGGCCCGAAGGCGAAGGATTTGTACACGATCCGTGTGGAGAATTATTCTCCGCTGATGCTCAACGGAGTGGCGATTCTGGGGTCGAACGCGAAGGCGGAGGAACCGGCGAAGCTGCTTCTGGGCGTGGCGATTTCGCCGCGTCGGAGCTATTCGGTTCCGGCGACGGGCGAGTCGGTGGAGCGGTTGGGTTTGAAGCAGGGGATCCGGGTGATCGCGCTGGACCTTTCGGGTCTCTGAGTTGGGGAGTGACATCCAGCTCGGTTTGATTCACGGCCTCCGACCTTCGCGGTCGGAGGCCGTTGTCGTTTCGAAGCGTCCGCCGCGGGAGGATTGCAAAGTCCCCGTTTTCCGGTCGCGGATGGCCCGAGCGATCGACTTTGCAATCCTCCTGGCGTCCGCCGCTGCTTGCTTGACCCCCGATCGGCGAGGGGGTATATACCGATGGCCAGGTTGATTCGAAAGCCCCGGGGCCCGGTGCGAGCGTCCCCGGATCGATCGACCTGACACCCTCCGCTCGCCTCCTCCTCTCGGGCCTGTTCGGAGCTTTAATCCGCCTTCGACCGGCCTCGACGACGCACGCGCGTCGCCCGTCGCCGCCTCCTGGCTGCGCCCCTGTTCCCTCTCGGCCAGTCCAACTCGATCGCCCTCGCGGTCGATTCGCGAAGAGCGCGAATAGTCCGAGCTGCGCGGGCGTCTAACCAGTTAGGAATGCTCAAATTATTCCTGACATCAAATGATTTTCGTGGAAAGAATTCGTACGTTGACGAATTTTCTTCGAAAATGTTTTCTCCTCAAACATTTCTTCAAAAGAAGGGACATTTTCGCCATGGCCGTTTTCTCAAGCTTCCGAACCTGGTGCGTGGGCCTGCTGGCCCTCGTCCCCTTCGGCGTCGCCCTCGGTGACGAGCCGTCGAAAGCGGCGAAGCCGGCGGCGGAGGAACCCGGTATCAACCTGCTCGACGCGGCGCGTTCGGGCGCGGTCGCGATCGAGGCGGAGGGGACCGGCGACGGCCGGATGACGATCAAGGTGGTCAACCAGACCGGCCGCCGGCTCAAGGTGGTCTTGCCCCCCGGACTCGTCGCCTCCAGCGCCACTGGTCAGAGGATGGGCGGCATGGGCGGGATGGGCGGTGGCATGGGCGGGATGGGCGGTGGCATGGGCGGGATGGGCGGCGGGATGGGCGGGATGGGTGGTGGCATGGGCGGCGGGATGGGCGGCGGGATGGGTGGCGGGATGGGCGGCGGGATGGGCGGCGGTGGCCAGATGCTGACCATGCCCGCGACGATGGGCATGATGATGCTCGGCCGTCTGATCATGACCCTGGTCGAGCCCACCGAAAGCTGGAACCCCATGTCCCTCATGAGCGGCATGAGCATGATGGGCGGCATGGGTGGCATGGGCGGCGGGATGGGTGGCATGGGCGGCGGGATGATGGGCGGCATGGGTGGCATGGGCGGTGGCATGGGTGGCATGGGGATGGGCATGCGTTCGATCCCACCGACCGACCTGCCCAACGCCACGCTCGCCCCCGGCCAGGCCCGCGACCTCTCCACCCGGATCGTCAGTCTCAACGGGCCTGACGAGGAGGGCAATATCAACTTCCCGGCCAAGGGAGAGCCCCTTCAAATTGGCGATGTCACCCAGATCGGTGCCAGCCCCAAGGTCCAGGAGGCTCTGCGTCGGTTGGCCCGCGACAAGGCCCCCGAGAACGTCGCGCAGCTGGCCATCTGGGCCGCTGGCGGGATGGCCTGGTCCGACATCACCCGGATCTCGCAGGGCTGGGCCAACGCCCACGAGGTCGCCCTGGCCAGGCAACTCGTCTCGAACCTGGACTCGAAGTCGGGCGACACCGGCCGGCTGTTGATCGAGGTCTCGGCCCGGGAGGAGTCGCAGAAGGGGCTGGTCGGCGAGTTGAACGGGCTCTTCCGCGATCGCTCGGTGCTGGGCCTGGCGGTGGAGAGCACGGTGCCGGTTCGTCCGACGGGTCCGGCGGTGGCGTGCAAGGTGCAGCTTTCGGGCACGGCGACGAAGTCGGAGGCGGTGGTTTCGGTGGCAGTCAGCGATGGTTCGGGGACGTCGTGGACGCCTTCGGGCAAGTTCACCCTGCCGGTGGTCCGGGACGAGGCGGGGAAGGCGAAGTGGGAGTTGTTTGGCGACTCTCTGGCGGAGGAGTTGCTCAAGCGGCTGGTCAAGGTGAGCGTGAAGAAGACTTCGGCGGCGTCGGGGAGCCTGATCCCGGCGGGCCCGAAGGCGAAGGATTTGTACACGATCCGTGTGGAGAATTATTCTCCGCTGATGCTCAACGGAGTGGCGATTCTGGGGTCGAACGCGAAGGCGGAGGAACCGGCGAAGCTGCTTCTGGGGGTGGCGATTTCGCCGCGTCGGAGCTATTCGGTTCCGGCGACGGGCGAGTCGGTGGAGCGGTTGGGTTTGAAGCAGGGGATCCGGGTGATCGCGCTGGACCTTTCGGGTCTCTGAGTTGGGGAGTGACATCCAGCTCGGTTTGATTCACGGCCTCCGACCTTCGCGGTCGGAGGCCGTTGTCATTTCGAAGCGTCCGCCGCCGCTGCTTGCTGGGTCCGTCGATGGTCGCGAGGCGCGAATACGCGTGGCCGCCTGGGCGTCTAAGAACAGTGCTTCAGATTTTCGATGAGATCAAATAATTTTCGTAGAATAAATTCGTTCGTTGGCGAATTTTCCCCGAAAAAAATTTTTTCTCCGAACATCTCTTCAAGAGAGGGATTCTTCGCCATGGTTGTTTTCTCAAGCTTCCGAACCTGTTGCGTGGGACTGCTGGCCCTCGTCCCCTTCGGTGTCGCCCTCGGTGACGAGCCGTCGAAAGCGGCGAAGCCGGCGGCGGAGGAACCCGGTATCAACCTGCTCGACGCGGCGCGTTCGGGCGCGGTCGCGATCGAGGCGGAAGGGACCGGCGACGGCCGGATGACGATCAAGGTGGTCAACCAGACCGGCCGCCGGCTCAAGGTGGTCCTGCCTCCCGGACTCGTCGCCTCCAGCGCCACGGGTCAGATGATGGGCGGCATGGGTGGCATGGGCGGTGGTATGGGCGGCATGGGCGGCATGGGCGGCATGGGCGGTGGCATGGGTGGCATGGGCGGCGGCATGGGTGGCATGGGTGGTAGGGGTGGCATGGGTGGCGGCATGGGCGGCGGGATGGGCGGCGGCGGCCAGATGCTGACCATGCCCGCGACGATGGGCCTGATGATGCTCGGCCGCCTGATCATGACCCTGGTCGAGCCCACCGAAAGCTGGAACCCCATGTCCCTCATGCAAGGCATGAGCATGATGGGTGGCATGGGCGGTGGGATGATGGGCGGTGGCATGGGCGGCATGGGCGGCGGCATGATGGGCGGCATGGGCGGTATGGGCGGCATGGGGATGGGCATGCGTTCGGTCCCGCCGACCGACCTGCCTAACGCCACGCTCGCCCCCGGCCAGGCCCGCGACCTCTCCACCCGGATCGTCAGCCTCAACGGGCCCAATGAGGAGGGCGCCGTCAGCTTCCCCGCCAAGGGCGAGGCGCTGGAGATCAGCGACATCGCCCAGATCGGGGCCAGCCCCAAGGTCCAGGAGGCTCTGCGTCGGTTGGCCCGCGACAAGGCCCCCGAGAACGTCGCGCAACTGGCCATCTGGGCCGCTGGCGGGATGGCCTGGTCCGACATCACCCGGATCTCGCAGGGCTGGGCCAACGCCCACGAGGTCGCCCTGGCCAGGCAACTCGTCTCGAATCTGGACTCGGAGTCGGGCGACACCGGCCGGCTGTTGATCGAGGTCTCGGCCCGGGAGGAGTCGCAGAAGGGGCTGGTGGGCGAGTTGAACGGGCTCTTCCGCGATCGCTCGGTGCTGGGCCTGGCGGTGGAGAGCACGGTGCCGGTTCGTCCGACGGGTCCGGCGGTGGCGTGCAAGGTGCAGCTTTCGGGCACGGCGACGAAGTCGGAGGCGGTGGTTTCGGTGGCAGTCAGCGATGGTTCGGGGACGTCGTGGACGCCTTCGGGCAAGTTCACCCTGCCGGTGGTCCGGGACGAGGCGGGGAAGGCGAAGTGGGAGTTGTTTGGCGACTCTCTGGCGGAGGAGTTGCTCAAGCGGTTGGTGAAGGTGAGCGTGAAGAAGACTTCGGCGGCGTCGGGGTCTTTGATCCCGGCGGGCCCGAAGGCGAAGGATTTGTACACGATCCGTGTGGAGAATTATTCTCCGCTGATGCTCAACGGGGTGGCGATTCTGGGGTCGAACGCGAAGGCGGAGGAACCGGCGAAGCTGCTTCTGGGGGTGGCGATTTCGCCGCGTCGGAGCTATTCGGTTCCGGCGACGGGCGAGTCGGTGGAGCGGTTGGGTTTGAAGCAGGGGATCCGGGTGATCGCGCTGGACCTTTCGGGTCTCTGAGGCTGGATTTTCGATGCGATCCGTCGCGACGGGCACCCTCGACCAAGACCGGTCAAGGGTGCCCGTCGGCATTTCACGGAATGTCCGGGTTTTCATGGCATGATGTCATGGTCTTGATATTTTCTCCCTTGACCTCGGATTCCGCGGCAGCTAGTGTTGAGTGGTGGTTTGTTTCGGGATGGGATCGTGGGATTTGATAGTGAACCCCCACTTTATCCGAGCTGTGCTCTCAATCCTGCTTGTGCGGGCGATCTTCATCTCGCCCGCTCAGGGTTCGGAGTTCGGTTCTTTCCCATCGAGCCGGTCCACATTGAAGCGGCTGGAGCTGATCCGGCCCTCGCGGCTCCGGTTCACCAAGCCCTGCGTTCCCCTGGCCTCTCAAGAGCGGTTTGACTGCTGCGACGGTGGCTCTGGTGACAAGCGCGACCGACCCGCCGAGCCTTCGACGGAGGCCCCGCCGTTCGCCATCTCGTCCCTCTCATTCGCTTCTCGCCCGCTCGTCTTTCGTGGTTCCTCCTGCCAGCTCGTCCGGCTCCGCTGCTAGCCGGTCGCCCCTCCCACGCGCCCTCCTCGCGCCTCCCTCTCACGCTTTTTCGATGATCTTGATCCTTGGGTCCGTCGCGCCCCTGCGGTGCGTCCTCGGCCCAGCCTGATCCGGCCGCGTGTTGGATCGCGAGCTGAGCGGCGTTTTCCGGTCATCCGGGTTCGCCGCGTCCGGTCGCGTCCAGACCCACCGATCAAGTCGCCCTCCCCGGTCGTTCCCCGCCCGCTTGCGCCGAAGGGGCTGGACCTCGACCGGATTTGAAGGTCCCTCCGACTTCACTCCCATTCACGAAAGGGCATCGATCATGAATCGGACAACTCGTCTCCCGCTCTGGCTGTCGATTCTTTGCGCTCTCATCCCCTTCGGCGTGGCCTTCGCCGCGGAACCGTCCAGCCAGCCGGAAATCAAGAAACCGGAAGTCAAGAAGCCGTCAGATTCGAAGCCGGTCGTCATCCCCGGCGTCAGCCTGCTCGACGCGATGCGGGCGGGGGCCGTCGCGGTCGACGCCGAAGGGACGGCCAACGGCAAGATGGCCATCAGCGTCACCAACCTGACCCACCGCAAGCTCCGCGTGGTCCTCCCGCCCGGCCTGGTCGCCTCTGGTGCCACGGGCCAGTTCGGCGGCATGGGCGGCATGGGCGGCATGATGGGTGGTATGGGCGGCATGGGCGGCATGGGTGGCGGCATGATGGGTGGTATGGGCGGCATGAGGGGTGGTATGGGTGGCATGGGTGGCATGGGTGGCCGCGGCGGCATGATGGGTGGTGGCGGGCAGATGCTGACCATGCCCGCGACGATGGGCCTGATGATGGTCGGCCGCCTGATCATGACCCTGGTCGAGCCCACCGAAAGCTGGAACCCCCGCTCCTTGATGATGGGCATGATGATGATGGGCGGCGGCATGGGGATGAGGGGTGGCATGGGTGGCATGGGCGGCGGGATGATGGGTGGCATGGGCGGCATGGGGATGATGGGCGGCATGATGTCCGTTCCGCCGACCGACCTGCCCGATGCCACGCTCAAGCCTGGGCAGACACGCCGGCTCTCGACCCGGGTGGTGAGCCTGAACCCGCCGTCGCCCGAGTCGGGCGTTTTGCTGCCTCAGGAGGGCGAGAAGCTCCTGATCGGCGACATCGCCCAGATCAACTCCGACCCGAAGGTCCAGAAGGCCCTGCGTCGGCTGGCGGAGGACAAGGCGCCCGAGGTCATCTCCCAGATGGTCCTCTGGAACGTGGCCGATAAGATCGATTGGGCCCTCATCGCCCAGTTGACCAACGGCTGGGCCAACGCCCAGGAGTTCGCCCTGGCCCAGCAGTTCGTCGAGCGGCTCGACAGCCTGCCCGAAGGGGAGTCAGGCCAGCTCTTCCTCCAGTTCACGGCGTCGGAGTCGTCCCAGGAGACACTGGCGGCCGACCTGGGCAAAATCTGGAAGAACGTGACGATCCTCGGCCTGAAGGCGACCTCCGGCGTTCCCTCCAAGCCGAGCGGCCCGTCCGTCGGTTGCAAGGTCCAGCTTGTCGGCGACCCCCGACAAGCCCGAGGCCCTGGTCTTCGTGGCCGAGAGCAACGGCCACCGCGAGTGGACGACGATGGGCAAGTTCTCCCTGCCGATCCCGCTCAACGCCAAGGGGGAGCGCGACCTCGTCGCCTTCAGCGAGCAGCTTTCCGAAGGCATCCTGGGCCGGCTGGTCCACGCCAAGATGATCAAGGGGAGGAAGGGGATCGAAGGGCAGCCGACTTACACTCTTCAGATCGAGAACGTCTCGCCGCTGATCCTCAACGGCTTTGCCATCGTCGGCGGCGTGACCAAGCCCGGCGAACCGCCCCACCTGATGCTCGGCCTCGCCCTGACCCCGCAACGGAGCCTGCAAGTGCAGCTCACCCCCGGGATGGTCGAAGCCTACGGCATGAAGAAGGGCACGCACCTCGTGGCGCTGGACCTCTCGGCGCTGTAAGGAAGTAGCGGGTAGCAGTCAGCGGGTAGCGGGTAGCCGGAGAAAGACGCAAGCGTCGATCGATCCCGAGCTATCTTCTACCCGCGACCCGCGACCCGCGACCCGCGACCCGCGACCCGCTACCTGCTACCGAGAGCCACCGAGACCTTCCGCCCGATCCTCGGGCAGGCGGCGGCGATCGAGGGGGCGGGGGGGCCGAAGCAGGGCCAGAGGAGGTACGCGACGGCGTCGGCCGGGTTGGCGGCGATCTCGGCTTCGAGCCGGCGGAAGTAGGCGGCGACGGCCTCGTCCTCGGCGCCCGGTTCGATCGTCCTCGGCGGGTCGATCGTCAGGGCGTAGCGGCCTTTGGGCCGATGCTGGGCGAACAGGAAGACGACCGGCGCCCTCGCCTGCGCCGCGAGGTCGGCCCAGACGGCGAGGAACGTCCGGTTGACCCCGAGCAGCCGGCCCTTCCGGCAATTCGGGCCGGGCCAGAGGATGTCGCCGCTCAGGTAAACGGCCAGCCCGTCGCGCAAGGCGGAGCGAGCCCGGAGGAGCCGGCCGACTGACTCGGGGGGCGTCATTTTGCGGCGGAGGAAGAACTCCGACTGGGGGTGGACCTCGTCGCGGTCGAACCGCCGGTGCAGCTCTCGCGAGACGTGCCTCGGCCGCTGGACCAGGAGCCGGAGCGGCATCCCTCGCCGATAGAGCCAGTGCTGCGCCGAGACATGCGCCCCCAGATGGCTCCCGACCAGCACCACCCCTCGCCCTTGCGCCAGGGCCTCGTCGAGGTGCTCCACTCCCTCGACATCGAATCGCGCGAGCACCTCATCATCCGGCAATCCGTCGAGCGGATAGTCCCGCGCCGAGAACCGCGCGAGGTTGCCCGCGACGGCCTTGCAAGCGTCCGGCTCGTCCCAGTTGGCCCGAAGGATCGAATTCGTCCGACGGATCGCCTCGGCGATTTGATGACTCCGACGCGGGCTCGCCGTCGCGACCGCGCGGCCGAAGGCCGTCAAGGCCGCGTCGCACGTCTCTGGCCCGAGCTTTCGGAGACCGGGCAGGACGACCTTGTAATACCAGGATTTCCAGCTCAGGACGTGTCGAGGGTTCATTGGGGGGGCCATCCTTGGCAAGGTCGCGACGAGGCCGATCCGTGGCCCGGTTCGAGGGTCTTACAAATACCAGATGTGGACGACGTCGAGCCCTTCGGCGGTCTTGTAGGGTGGCGTCGAGCCTCGGGCGAGCCCCACCAGCCGAATTCGTGGTGGGGCTCGCCCGAGGCTCGACGCCACCCGACCTATTATCGTTTCCGACGCTCAACCTCCCGCCATCGTCGCCATCTGCTTGAGGCCCTGGTAATCGACCTTGTCCGTCGACGTCGTCGGCAGGTCGGAGAGGAACTGGACCTCGTCGGGGACCATGTAAGGGGGGAGATGGCGGGTGCAGTGCCGCTTGAGGGCGATGATCGACCCCTTGAGGCCGGGCTTCATGGCGACGAAGGCGACGAGGGAGACACCCTCGTCGTCGGCTCGGGCGATCACGGCGGCGCGGTCGATCCCTTCGTGCTGGTAGAGGGCCGATTCGATCTCGCCCAGCTCGATCCGGTACCCGCGCTTCTTGACCATCCGGTCGCGGCGGCCGTGGAAGCGGAGACAGCCGTCCCCCTCGTCGGTGACGAGGTCGCCGGTCCGGTACCAGGCGTGCTCGTCGTCGAGGAAGAAGGCGCGAGCGGTCAGGTCGGGTCGGCCGAAGTAGCCGAGCATCACGCCGGGTCCGGAGACGACCAGCTCGCCGACCGTCCCGGGCGAGACGTCGTGTCCGTGCTCGTTCGACCACCCGGACCAGGCTCGGCGGGCAGGCCGAGCCGATCGGGAAGGGGGTCTCGCGGTTGGCTTCGATTTTCCAGGGGATCTCGAACGCGGTGCAGACGTTGGTCTCGGTCGGCCCGTAGAGGTTCCAGAGCCGCGCCTCGGGCCAGGCTCGGCGGAGCTTCCGGAGCGGCCCGACCGGGAAGACCTCGCCCGCGAACAGCACGAGCCGGGGGGCGAACCGGCCCAGGCGGTCGACACCGCCGTGCTCGACCAGCAAGGCCAGGATCGACGGGGCCGAGTACCAGACCGAGATGGCCCGCTCGGCCAGGAAGACGCCCAGCCGCGCCGGGTCCTTGCCGGTTGACTCGCCGATCAGGACCAGCGTGCCGCCCGCGCGGCACGAGGCGTAAAGGTCGAAGATCGACAGGTCGAAATGAAACGGCGCATGCGAGGCGAAGCGGTCGCTCGCGTCCAGCTCGAACGACTGGTCGCACCAGTCGAGGAAGGTGAAGGCGTTGGCGTGCGAGAGCATCACGCCCTTGGGCTTCCCGGTCGAGCCCGAGGTATAGAGGATGTACGCGAGGTCGTCCTCATCCACCGCCGGGGGCAGCGGCGAGGGCGCGTCGTCGGCCATCACCCGGTCCCACGAGGCGTCGGTCGGGCCGGTCTGGCCATCGCCCACGACGACGAACCGGGGCAGGGGGCCGCTTTCGGGCCAGGAGGCGCGGAGGGCCTCGGCGTGCTCGGCGAGGACGACGACCGCCTTCACGCCGGCGTCGGCCAGGATGCCCGCCCCCCGGATCGGCGGCGAGCCCGGGTTGACCGGGACATACGCCGCGCCCGTGCGCAACACGCCGTGGATGGTCGCGACGGCCTCCCGCCCCTTGGGCAGGAAGAGCCCCACGCGATCTCCCCGGCCCACGCCCCAGCGATGGAGGCGCGTCGCCAGCCGGTCGGCCGAGCGGAGCAGCTCGCGATATGTAGTAATCTTGCCGCGTTCGTCCTCGACGGCCGGATGGTCGGGTCGGGTCGCGGCCGAGCGGTCCAGGAGCTGGCTGAGGTGGTGAGCGTCCTTGCCCATGATGGTGCTTCTTATTCGAGGTGCGTGGATTGGCGACCCGTCGGGCTGAGTCGCCGTCCCGAGTGGCCGGGCATGGTGCCCGGATTCGCGGGCGAGGTCAAGGCCAGGTTGGCGGCGGCGGCCTGGGCGGGCCACTCCCCGAATTATCCTCTCGCGGGGGCCTTGACTGGCCCCGAGTCGAGTTTATTATACCGAGAGGTTATTTAACCGTGTGGTGAAACATCATGCCGCTCGACCAACTCAGCCTCACGTTCGCGGCCCTGGCCGACCCGACCCGTCGCGCGATCCTGGCTCGGCTCAGCTCCGGCGAGGCGTCGGTCAAGGAGCTTGCCGAGCCGTTCGCCATGACCCTGCCCGCCGTGACCAAGCACCTCAAGGTGCTTCAGCGGGCCGGGTTGATCACGCAAGGTCGACGGGCGCAGTGGCGGCCCTGCCGGCTGGACGCGAAGCCGCTCCGGGAGGTCGCCGATTGGGTGGAGCAGTACCGACGGTTCTGGGGCGAGAGTCTCGACCGGCTGGACGATTATCTCAGCGAACTTCAAGGGAAGGAGAAGGACGATGACCGCAGAGAAGAGCCGTAGCATGGACGCCAGCTCGACCGCATCGGGGTCGCCGGTTCGCGAGCTCGTCATGACGCGAATCCTCGATGCGCCCTGCGAGCTCGTGTTCAAAGTCTGGACGAGCCCCGAGCACCTGCGCGGTGGTGGGGACCGCACGGGTTCACCAACCCCCGTTGCGAGGCCGACCCGAGGCCCGGCGGTGCCATCCGGATCGACATGACCGGCCCCGACGGCACCGTCTATCCCATGAAGGGGGAGTTTCGCGAGGTTGTCGAGCCCGAGCGTCTCGTCTTCGCCACCTTCGCAATGGAGGACGAAACCGGCCAGTTTGGCCTCCAAGTGCTCAACACCGTCACTTTCGCCAATGAGGGGGGCAAGACGAGGCTCACGGTCCGGGCCGAGGTGATCGAGGCCGCGCCCGAGGCGGCCGGGCGCTCGCGGGGATGGAAGTGGGCTGGACGCAGACCCTGGAGCGGCTGGCGGTCGGCGTGGCTGCGGCCGTCGCGGGGCGTCTCCCCGCGCCGAGGTCGTCATCTGCCGCGTCTTCGACGCCCCTCGCGATCGGGTCTTCCGGGCGTGGACCGCCCCCGACCACCTGGCACGCTGGTTCGGCCCGAAGGGGTCGGCGATCGAGTCATGCACGGTTCGACCTCCGGCCCGGCGGCCTCTTCCACTATTCGATGCGGTCGCCCGACGGCCGGGTGATGTGGGGCCGGTGGGCCTTCCGCGAGGTCGTCGAACCCGAGCGGCTCGTCTTCGTCTTCTCCTTCTCGGACGAGGCCGGCGGCGTGACGCCCCACCCGTTTGCCCCCGGCTGGCCTGCGCGAGATCCTGTTGACGGTCTCCCTGGACGAGCACAACGGCCGCACCCTGTTGATGATCCGGAGCACGCCCCTCGACGCGACCGAGGCCGAGGAGAAGACCTTCGAGGCCGGCCGTGAGTCGATGAAGAAGGGCTGGGCTGGCACCCTCGACCGGCTTGTTGAGCACCTGACGCAGCCCTGATCGCAGGGCCTAGCGTCGGGAACCGTGCCGCTTGGGATCAGCCATCAAGACCGGGTAACCTCGGCGATCGCGGGCCTCTGCCGAGAAAATCGGGAGACGGGGCGAATAAGTGTGTTCGCCCCGCCTCGTCGAGGCGAAATTATTCGCGACGGGCGACGACCCTCGCTCATCCGCCGCGTCTGGAGACAGGCGCGAGGGCGTTCCTCTTTCGAATCCTTGGGTTCGTCATGGATCGGGCCTCTCCGAGGCTGCGTCGTGTTGGAGATGGACCGCAATGCCGCTTCGGTTTGTCTGGGGGGACGGTGGTTGGGTTCGTCTTGAAGATCGCGGCTTGGTTGGGTTCGTGATGGAGTTGGTGGCTTCGCCGGGGTGGCAGGGGTCCCGAAGTCGGGACCACCGGCCACGAGTTGGGTTCGAGTTGGAGATCGTGGCTTGGTCGGGTTCGTCTGGGAGTGTCGCGGCCCCGCCGTGCTTGGGTTCGTTTTTGTGCGCCAGGCCAAGTCTGGTGGGTCTTGTCAGTTGAGAGGTACTGACCATGGGAATTGCTCGTTCGCCATGAAGCTAGCCGGCGGCGTCACGGGTGACCGTGCCGTCGAAGCCCGGCGATGCGACGACGTCAGCCGTAATGCGAAAGCGTGAACCCGATTCGGCCTCGTTAAACCCTTTTCCGAGAGTGGCCAACCTTCAAATTCGGGCCAAGCCTGACACCAGCCGCGAAGTAACGAGCACTCGCAGCGGCTGGGCTCTCCGGGGTGGTTGGGGACGGCGGGCGTCGAGAGATCCATCGAGGAACCTGGGAGACCCGATCGAGCGGACCGACTCCAGGGCATGGGGTCGGACCAACTGACGAGGGGAATGAATAACCGGCGTCGGGCTCGATCGGGAGTCGGAGGGGGTCGTAGTAGCGGGGAAGCGGGGTAATTCCCGGGGAGCGAAGGACCCCTGCCGAATTCGTGCTGTCTTCAAAACGTGAGGAGATCCGCTTGGACAACCGTCCCACTACGGAAGAAGCGAACCAGGTCAATCCCGACACCCGCCGCGTGAAACCGGAGGTGAAGTCGGGGGTCGCCCTGCCGCCGAAAGTCTCCGAACTGAGAAGCAAGCTGAGCCACAAAGCCAAGCAGGAGCCGCGATTCCGGTTCTACGCCTTGTATGACCGGATCGACCGGCTCGACGTGCTGACGGCCGCGTGGTGGTTGGTTCTCAAGAACGACGGCGCCCCGGGAGTGGATGGCGTGTCATGCCGGGACATCATTGATGGTCCGGGTGCCACGGCGTTCCTCCAGGAGTTGCACGAGGAATTGCGGACCAAGACCTACCGGCCCCAGCCGGTCCGGCGTGTCCAGATCCCCAAGCCGGATGGCCGGTTGCGACCCCTGGGCATTCCCACGGTTCGTGATCGGGTCGTTCAAACGGCGGTGTTGCTGGTGATTGAGCCGATCTTCGAGGCGGACTTCCTGGACAGTTCCTTCGGGTTCCGTCCGGGCAAGAACGCGCATCAAGCGATCGACGCGATTCGCCATCATCTTTCCGCCGGGCTTGTGGAGGTGTACGACGCGGACCTTCAATCGTACTTCGACACGATCCCTCACGAGCACTTGATGAAGTGCCTGGAGCGACGACTCGCCGACGGCGCGGTCTTGAGGCTGATCCGCCAGTGGCTGGAAGCTCCCGTGGAGGAGACCGACGACCGAGGTCGAACGACCCGGACCCGACCGAAGCAGGGGACGCCGCAAGGGGGAGTGATCTCTCCGTTGCTGGCGAACCTCTACCTTCACTGGTTCGAGAAATCGTTCTACCGAGGCGACGGCCCCGGGACGTGGGCCAAGGCCCATCTGGTGCGTTACGCCGATGACTTCGTGGTGCTGGCGCGTTATCAATCGAGGCACCTGGTCAACTGGATCGAGGGGAACCTCGAAGGACGATTCGGGCTGACGATCAACCGCGAGAAGACACGGACGGTGAGACTTGTCGAACCCGGTGAGAGCCTGAGCTTTCTGGGGTTCACGCTGCGGTACGATCGGGATCGTTTCGGACGATCGCGGCGTTATCTCAACGTGTTTCCCTCGAAGAAGGCGATGGCGCGAGCCCGAGCCAAGATCCGGGAGCTGACCGAGCGTCGGCGTCGCTTCGTGCCCGTCGTGGAGATGGTGTGCGGGGTGAGTCGTTGGCTTGGGAGCTGGGGGAGATACTTCCAGCACGGCTATCCGAGCGAGGCGTTTGGCGAGTTGAACTGGTACGCCTGCGAGCGGTTGAGACATCACCTGAAACGCCGGAGTCAGCGTCCCTACCGAGTTCCGGAGGGTCAGTCGTATTATGCCCATCTCGTGACGCTGGGATTCCAGCCCTTGAGAGCCCAATCGACCCGACGCTGACTTCCTGTGCCTGCGTTGTGGGGAAGGAATTCGGGTAAGCCGGATGCGGGAAATCCGCCCGTCCGGTTTGAAGAGGGCGGAGGAGGCAGCGTCCCTGCCCCTCCGCTACTCGACCCAGGACGGGGCCTGAGCGTTCATCGACCGGCCGGGAACAGCTCTCGGGCCAGCTCCGGGTCGGCGAGGAGGGCCTTCGAGAGCCCTTCGAAGAGGAGCTTGTGGCCGAGGGCGTTGGGGTGGTCGTCGCCGGGGGCGATCTCGACCTGGGCGGGCTCGACGGGTTCGAAGGTGGCGGAGAGGTCGACCAGCGGGACGGCGTGGCGGGCGGCGATGCCGGCCTGACGGGCGGCGAACAGGGACCGGGCGTCGCTGGCGTCGTCGCGGCTGGCCCGGGGGACGAGGAGGGCGACGAGGGGCAGGCCGAGCGACCGGCAATCGGCGGCCAGGTTGCCGAGGACGGCGTCGGCGAAGGTCCAGTATTGCTCCTTGACCCGGGCCTTGAACCCTCGCTGGTGGTCGAGGCCGGACCAGGCGTCGGAGCGCTCGCGTTTGATGTCGATCCCGGCCTCGGCCACGGCCCGGCGGAAGAAGTCGTACTTGAGGTTGACGTCGTTTTTGATCAGGCCGCCCAGGTGGATCTCGACCAGGCGGGGGTCGAGCATCGTCGAGGAGAACAGGACGAGGTCGGGCCGGAACGCCAGGGCCTTGTGGTGGAAGACGTCGTACCGCTGGACCGGGCCATACGCGGCGACGGCGAAGTTGAGCACCTCGAACCGGCGATCGAGCCCCCGGCGGGCGGCCTCGGCGTTGAGCCAGTCTTCGAGCCGGTTTTCATACGTCTCGGGCGTGGCGACGCCCCAGCCCATGTCGATCGACGAGCCGAGCAGGGCGATCCGGAAGACGCCCTCGGGCTTCTCGACGGCGTATTCGCGGTCGCGCATCCCCTGGGAGTTGCTGGTGTAGCGCCGGCCGAAGAAGACGGCATCGTAGCCGGGCTTGAGGTCGAACTGGAGGAAGTCGTCCTTCTGCTCGCGGGTGACTTCCTTGACCTGGCCCCGGTTGTGGCCGATCGGGTCGCCCATGAGGGCGAGTTCGAGCGGACTCTGCGCGCCCTCGGGCGTCATTGCCGGCGATGAGGCCCTCGTAATAGCCGCCAGGCCGCTTCGAGGCGTCGGGCTCGGGAGCCAGGAGGCTGTTCGCGAGCGATGGTCAGGGCCCAGCCGGCGGGCAACGGGGCCAGGCCGGCGAGCAGCACGGTCGTCGTCAGCAGGACGCGGAAGGCGGACGGACGCGCGGCGGGTTTCGGATCGATCATCGTGGATCACCTCCCGAGGGCCGGCCCGTCATGAGGCCGGCCGGGTTTCATCCGGGTCTTCATCTCGATCTCTTCACGCAAAGCCGTGTCGAGCCGGTCGGCCAGCCGGGCGTGGCCGATCGCGTTGGGGTGGAAGTCGTCCGGGCCGATCGCGAGGGCTTTCGGGTCGAGGCCGTCGAAGGCGTCGGAGAGGTCGACAACTCGCGTAAACCCCGCGTTTCGGGCCAGCTCGACCAGCCTGGCCCGATCGACCGGCGGGGTCGGCTTGCCCACGCGGGGCAGGAGCAGCCAGACGCTGGCCACGCCCCTCGACCGGCAATCGTCCGCGACCCTCCGGTAGACGCCCGCCAGGATCGCCTCGCGGTGCGGCCGGAGGGCGTTCCTGTACGACTCCTCGGAGCCGCCGGGCCGGACGTTCGCGACCGCCAGCCCTTCCTGATAGGAGGCGACGTCCCAGCCGATCCCTTTCGGCAGGAGCGAGCGGAGCTTGCGGTCGTCCCAGCCGAAGTCGGCGGGCGTCCCCTGGAAGACGACGAGATCGGGCCTCGACGCCCACCCCTCCCGGCGTGAAATGCTCCCAGCGCTGGCCTGGAGCAAGGCCGGGGACGGCGTGGTTCCAGACCTCGACCGGGAATCGCCGGCTGAGCCTCGCTTCCCAGGTCGGCTCGAAACCCCGGTCGGGGTCCACCCCCCACCCGGCGCCGATCGAGTCGCCGGCCAGCGCGATCCGGAAGACGCCCTCGGGCCTGTCGATCGGATAATCGCGGTCCCGCATCCCCCGGGCGTTGGTCGCCCAGGTCGCCCCCCGGTGAGGGACCGAGAGGTCGGGCTTGAGGACGTACTCGCGGACATCGGCGACGGGCAAGGTGAGCGGGCCGAAGTCGGTCGGAGGGGGCTCGGGCTTCGCCAGGCCGACCCGGTCGAGACGGCGACCGGCGTCGGTCAGGGTCTCGTAATAGCCACGCTCCATCCGCTCGGCGTCGATCGCGTTCAGGTGGTCGGTCAGCAACGCCTCGCGGACCCGCCCGCTCCACCCCGGCGCCAGCCCCGGCGGAGCCACGCCCCAGGCCAGCAGCGCGGCCGTGATGACCAGGGATGGGAAGGATCGAGGAGGGTGGGTCATCCGCGCCTTTGAATAGGAAGGAGAGTGGTTGGTGGTCAGTGGTCAGTGAAGAGAAAAGTTGAACACGCTCCGCTCTGGGTCGATCGATCATCTGACCACTGACCACTGACCACTGACCACTGACCACTGACCACTGACCACTGACCACTGACCACTGACCACTGACCACTGACCACTGACCACTAGCCACCGAACGCCCGGCGGAACATGCCGAACCATGCGGTGAGGCTGGGGCTGCTCCAGAGCGACCAGAGGAGCGAGATCGCGGTGAACGTGGCGAGTGTCTTCGCCGCGCGAACGGCGATCGAGCGACCTTCCGATGGGCCGGTCCCGGGCTTCCGGGGCTTTTCCCTGGCGTCCAACTGGACGTTGACCAGCACCAGGGTCCCGAGGATGCCCCAGAACAAGGTGTCGGGGACGCTGAAGCCCCAGGTCCCCTTGAGCCAGAACATCTGGTAGCCGTGCAGGGCCCAGGTCGTCACGAACACGGCGGCCGTCGCCACCGAGAGGGTCACCCACCGGGGCTTGCGCTTGAGCCGGAAGGCCACCGGGTTGAAGACGAGCCGGATCATGAAGTCTTTCCAGTAGATGTTGATCCGCCGCCAGTAGTCGGTGAAGCTGGTCGCCAGCAGGTAATTGTTGTGGGTCGTCGGCAACTGGTAGCCGAACAGGTGGAGCATCCCGCAGGCGATGTGGAAGTGGCCCGAGACCTTGAAATAGAGCAGATAATTGCAGACGACGAACGCCGCGAGCGTGGCCGGGCTATTCACCTCGTCGGACGGGATCAGCAAGCGGTCGTGGACCAGCCGGTAGGCCAGGAGCTGGATCACGCCGTTGAAGATCATCCGGAGGCCGGTGAGCTGGGTCGTGTGGATGTCGGTCGAGAAGTAGCTCCGCCCGAGGGTCCGGTAATCGACCACGGGAAAGAGCGGGAAGGCGTAGTTCGGCAGCAGGAAGAAATAGCCCGCCGCGTCGACCAGCGGCTCGGGCTGGCTCGGACGTGCTTGATCTCATAAAGATACAGGATCATCCGGAACATCAGCATCGAGCCGAGGACCGGCCAGACGACGTCGGTCAGGGGCGACCCGGTCGAGGCGCGGGCGATCCCCAGCCCGATCGCCGCGATCGCGACGATCCCGGCCCTCGCCGACCAGGCGATCGGCAAGCGGCAGACGCCGATGAACGCCGACGCCAGGCCCGTGACCACCAGTCCCGGCATCGACGCCGAAGACCGCGAACAGGCCGACGACCGAGAGCCCGAGGAAGAACGGCTTCTTCCATCGATAGGCCAGCAGGTAATGGACCGGCAAGGCGGCCAGGGCGATCGACATCAGGAGGAAGAGCGCCCGGCCTTCGACCCGGTAGACGTTCATCACCGCGAGCAAGAGGGCCAGGTGGCCCCAGATCGGCAGGAACTTGCGGAGGCTCCGGCGGGCGGTCTCGGGCTCGCCGGGACGGAGGCCTGACCACCAGGCCGATGGCGTGGCTTCGAGCGGGATTTCCGGTTCCGGTTCCGGTCTGGCCTCGATCGGGAGATAGCGGCGGTGGGGGGCGACTCGCGCGGCGGTCGACGGTCGGATCTCGATTTCCACGGGCTGGCCCCCTGTCTCGCCCTGATCTCGCACGGACAGGGGCAAACTGCGGGGGGCCGGTCCATCCTTGGACCGGTTGTTCCCCCGCCGCGGCCGCGCCATCCTTGGTTCGCTTGAATACGGGCGTCTTGCCTGGGCGGCGGGAGGGACTTCGATCGAAAGGGCGATCGGCGGGCGTTTGAAACGCCCCAGGGCCGCTCCCTCGGCGACGGCCCAGCCGGTTTCCGGCCGGGCTCGGCATCCCTCCTCTGGACGACAGACGGGGTATACCGGACGCTCGTCCTGGAGTCAACCCGAGCCGGCGGGGCAGAGCCCTTTTGGAGTGCGGGAGCTTGCTCCCGCTTTCGGCCTCGGAACTTGCTCCGAGCCCGTACGGCCAGGCGACATCCGACGTCGGAGCAAGCTCCGCCGGAGAAAGCGGGAGCAAGCTCCCGCACTCCAAAGGGCTCATCGGGTCGCAAAGACCTCGACAGGACGAGCCCGGGTTGTCGGCCCCGGCCTTCTCGATTATCTTGCCGCGAGCACAAGTTGAGTCGGGTCTCAAGGAGGAGACGGGCGATGCCGATCGAGGCCGCGAGGCGTTGGGGGGCGGAGGCGCTGCTGGCGGTGGTGGCGGGGGCGGCCTTCCTGGGCTTCCTCGGCTCGACCGAACTCTGGGGCAAGCGCGAGCAGCGGGCGTCGGCCGAGGCGCTCGACACGGTCGACCGGGGGCACTGGCTCGTCGCCGAGATCCAGGGGCGCCCCCGGCTGGAGAAGCCGCCGCTCCCGCGCTGGATCACGGCGGGCCTGATCGCCCTGACCGGCCGGAGGGATGAAGCGATCGTCCGCCTGCCCAACGCCCTGGCCGCCCTGGCGACGGTGGGCCTGGTCTACCTTTTGGGCCGGGGCCTGGGAGGGCGATCGGTCGGCCTGGCCTCGGGGTTCGCGCTGACGTCGTCGTGCTACTTCGTCGTCGAGATGCGGCAGGCGGGCAACGATGGGCTGCTCACGCTGTTCACGACGCTCGCCCTGCTGGCCGCCTGGATGCGGCTCCATGGGCCTCGCGAAGGCGACGAGGTCGAGCCGCCCGGCGACTCGCCCGGGGCTCGATGTTGGGCCTTCCTCTTCTATCTGGCCCTGGGGCTCGGGCTCCTCACCAAGGGGCCGATCATCCTCCTGATGGTGGGCGTGACCGTCGTCGGCTATCTCGCGACGGCCCGGCGTCTGGGAGTGGGGCTCCGATGTCTGGCCGACGGTTGGGGCCTGGCGGCGTTCGCCCTGCTGGCGCTGGCGTGGCCGGTCCCGGTCTTGCTCCGCGACCCGACCGCGGCGCGGGTCTGGTGGCTGGAGATGGCCCAGAAGACGGGCGTGCTGGACATCTCGCACGAGCGGGCCCGCGAGAGCCTGGTCCTCGACTGGCTCGGGATGACGCTTGCCCTGGACGCCGCTGGCGCTTGTCGCGGCGGCCTGGCCGCTCCGTCGGTGGGCACGGCGAGGGAGATGGGGACAGGCTCCGGCGGTACTCGGCCGGAGCCTGTCCCCATCTCCCGACGGAATCGGGAACAGGCACCGGCCGAGTACAGCCGGAGCCTGTCCCCGATTCCGTCCCGCTTCCAAACCTCTGGCCGACCCCGGGTCCAATCGGCCGAGGGTCGCCTTCGCCTGGTGGTGGGCCATCGGCAACCTGGCGGTCTTCGGGCTCTGGAAGGTCGCCAAGCCGAGCTATTACCTCCCGTGCCTGCCCGGCGTGGCGCTCCTGGCCGGCGGGGAGTGGGTCCGGCTCTCCCGGCTGGCCAGGGAACTGGAGATCGGAAGGGGATCGGTCGCGGCTCGGGCGATGCTCCAGGGGTTCTGGGTCGCGCTCTTCGTCGGCGGGACGGTCGGCGCGGTGGCCGTGGGCGAGGTCGCGCCGGTCGACTTCGGCTGGGCCTGCGCCGGGGCCTCAATCATGGCCCTCGCCGTCGTCCTGGGCGCCTGGGCCTGGCGTCGAGGCTTCGACGCCGGGTCGCTGGCGCCGCTGGCGACGAGCTTCGTCGTGGTCGCCCTGATCGCCTACGGCGCGGTCGCCCCGCTCGAAAATGCCGAACGGGGCCACCGGGAGCTGGCCCGAACTCTTGAAACGATCGTCCCGGCCGACTCGCTCGACGGTCTGGTTCTTCGACGAGCTTGACGAAGGGCTCTGGTTCTACCTCCGGGGCCACGAGCTCGCCCCGATCACCGGCGACCATGCCCGGTACAATCGCGGCTTCGACCTCCGGGTGGAGGCCCAGGCCCGGCGGATCGAGACGCCCGCCCAGCGGCTCGAACTCGCCCGCGAACAGCTCGCCGACTGGGCCGAGCACGCCGACCCGGCCTCACCCTTCGTCCTGATCCGGGCCAAGATCTACGACCGGATCAGCCGAGACGTCTCCCCGCTGGTCGAGCCCGTCTACCGAGAGCAAGACCTGAAGCGGAACGAGATGGTCCTGCTCCGGGCGAAGGTCCCCGGGACGGTCGCCTCGGCGCCGCCGGCGGCAACTCGTCGCTGAATCCGTCTCGATCCAGGGCGACGCTCCGAGCCGGTCTCGCAAAGCGAGCGAGGGCCATCGGCCGCAAGCCCTTCTCCGAAGACGCTGTTGCCCTCCGATCCGGCCCCCCGATGTGAGCGGACGCGGCCCATTTGGTATCAAGTGGGCCATGATTGGCGTCTTATCGGCCATGCTGAGACCGCCATGGTCGCGACCCGGACACGACATGAGGCCCGGAAAGGGCGATTGGGTTCGGATTTTGCGCGTTGACGAGCTGCCGCTTGGGTTCGGATTTGTGCGCCAGGCCAGGCCGATGGTTGGGTTCGGATTTTCGGGCGAGGCCGGGTGCCACGGGTTCGGTACTCCGAACCCGTGCCGTTGGATGTCGCCGTCGGAGCACGGGGTCGGAGTACCGAACCCGTGGCACCCGGCGTGAGGGCCTGACGCGGTTCAGCGTTGTGATTATCCTGGTCCTGGCCGCGTGGTTCACTGTCGCGGCTAGACTGGCGACCATCCCCCGGGCGTTTCACTCCATCGAGTCCGAGCAGTTCACGCTCCGGGACAAGAACGGCAAGAGACGGGCCCTTCTGTTTGTCGCTCAGGAGGGTTTCCCCACGCTCTCCTTCTTCGATCCCAGCTTCGGGTCTCTGAAAATCATCCCGGTCCTTTCAGACGAACGGCAAGTGGTTGCATGAGCCTCCCCGAACGCGCTACGCTCTCTCGATGGCCGACGAACCCACATCCCCCAGCATGATCGGCCCGTCGCCCTCGGAGCGGGGGCTTCCCGCAGTTCCCGCCGATCCGGCGGAACACGCGCGACGATCCGCCCGTGAGTGAAGTGATGTGGCCGAATCCTACGTGAAGCGACGGATGAAGGAATTGGGAATCCCGAAGGAGCGGGTTGGGATGCCCGACATCGAGTACGGCATCACGCAGGCCGCTTTCCATCCGCACGCCTCGCAAGGAGCTGGCGTGTCGCCGGACGGTCGGATCATCATCGACAGCGGTATCCTGAATCCGGAGCTATTCAGCCCACTGGGCCAGGAGGCATCGCAAGCATTTGAGCACGCGAGCGTGCGTACTCGTATCGATAATGCCATCGCCCACGAGTATGAGGAGCACCGGGGCGGCATGGATCACGCCTTCGCAGCGGAGCATGCCCCGGATACCGTGCTGCCGATCAGCAAGGAGGCCAGGGAACTGGCCCGAAAGCTCAGGGAGGCGGAGCGCTCGCGGTGAGAAATTCCTCGCGCCGATTCCACCCCATTTCCGTGAACAAGAACCGCGACTCTGGGCCGCCCGCCCAGGTGGACAACGGCATCATCAGGCCGGCCTCGACCAGCTCGCTGAAGAGGGGCCTGTTCTCTTCGGTGACTTCCACCAGCTCCTTGGCCAGGCGGCGGCGGAGCAGGTTGACAGCGGCTTCGGACAGGATGACCGGTTCGTCGAGTTTGGTGTCCATGGCCACAGTCTATTAGGAAGGGGCAGGGGAGTGAAGGTCAGGAGTTGACGATCCCGTGACACGAGCGTCTATTAGGGGAAGGACGGCGGGAGCCCCGGGTTCGGTACACCGAACCCGGGCCTTGTGATGTCGCTGTCGGGCACGGGTTTCGGAGTACCGAACTCGTGCCACCCGGCGCAATACGAGTGTGATCCGCTGTGGGGTTGTGTCAAGCCTCGGGCGAGGCCCACCATTCCGACTGGCCCATGATTGGGATCTGACGGCGTGCGCTGTAAAAGTGGCGTAGCTCATCCAACCATCAACGGCCCTCGTCCGATCCCAGTGGATCGCGCCGGGAGCATGACCGAACATCCTGGCGGAGATCCCTCATGGAGAGTTTGCCGAGCGAAGCCGTGGCCGAGAGATTTCGAACGACTGGAGCGGGAGCTCGATCTCCAGAGGCAGGAGAACAAGGCGCTGGCCGAGCGGCTCGACCGCGTGACGCGCGAGGGCCTGACGCGGTTCAGTGTCGTGATTTTCCTGATCTTGGCCGCAGGGTTCGCTGTCGTAGCCAGGGTGGTAACCGCCCCCCAGGTTTCTCAGATCGTCACGAATTCCGTCGAGGCCGAGCAGTTCACGATGCGGGACAAGAACGGTAAGAAGCGGGCCAAGATGTATGTACCTTCGAAGGGATACCCCATGCTCTCGTTCTACGACCAAAATGAGAGGACCCTTCTCCAGGTCTATACGGGGGAAGACTCCATGGGACCCTTCGCGGGTATCGAGGTCTTCAACACAGCCGGGAAGCGTCGCCTCAACATCGGTGGCCGGACGGCCGGCCAGATGGGCCTGTTCGTCTACGATGAGAACGGTCGGGGTCGCGCAGATCTCTTCACAGACACGGCTGGCACGGCTGGCATGATGATCTACGACGAGGGCGGGAGGAGGCGTATCGAAAATGATTTACGCCCTGGTGGCTCAGCAGGCGTGACCGTCTACGATAGAGACGGACGAAAGCGTACGAATCTCGGCGTCGGCACCAGCAACGATTGGGCCGGCCTGGAAATGTTCGACCGAGACAGGAGGAAGCTCGTTGACCACAGTCTGCGTTCAGACGGTTCGCCGGGCATCGCCGTCTACAACCGCGAGGGAAAGTCCTTATTCCAGGTTCCCCAACCCTGATAGCAGGGTGTCCGTGGGCGCGACGGGGCGTTGGGAATGATCCTGGATCGTGGGATTGTACGGTGTCGGCTTGGTGGGCCTCGCCCGAGGCTCGGCGCCACCCTACATAACTGCACCCTCGTGAGGAAGCGGCTGGGAGCGCCCAAGCTCACGCGTGTTTTCATCCTCCGCTCTCTCGTCGGGATTCGGAAGAACAAGCCGAAGACGAAGCCCCTGACCGCCTGATCGATTGCCGGTGGCGCATGGATGCACTACTCTCTACCGATGGAAAAGCCGCCAGCAGAACCGGCCGACCACGCCGAGGAATTCGCGCACAACTGGGAAGACCGGCTCGATGAATATTGCGCCCTCCGCATGGAAAAACTGGGCATCCCCAGGCACCTGCTCGGCGCGACCGACTTCGATGGTGACGGCAGGTGGAGGGCGTTCATCGCCCACGAGAGGATGGGCGGGAACATCACGGACGGGATCAGCGTCAACTCTGGCTGCCTCAACCCCGAGCTATTGAAGGGAGAGAAGGGCGGCCGTGTCTTCGCCAAGGCACGCTTGCTCGACAGGATTGATGCAATTATTGCTCATGAGTACGAGGAAGACCGCCTGGGCAATCACGAGCTGGCCTTGAAGCACGCCCCGAAGACGAAGCTGCCGATCAGCGACGGGGCGAGGAGGATTCTGCGGGCGATGGGACGTTAGCCAGGAGTTCGGCCTTCCGCTCGAAGCCTTCCCTCGTCAGGTGGTATCGTGGTGAGCCGGTGAACGGGCGGCCCAGGAGCACGAGGCCCGCCGCCTCCAACTCGCGGTACGCCTCGCGGTTGGCGTCGTCCACGTCGATTTTCCCCATCCGCTCGACATGCAGTCGGAAGAGGGCGAATGCGGCTTCGGATAGCGTGATGGTTTCCATGATGAGGAGTCTACCCGGGTGGGGTGGGGGGGTGAAGGTCAGCCTCGTCCGGTGGACCTTGCCCGAGGCTCGGCACCACCCCACAAGCTCAGTCCTCAGTCCTGAGTCCTTCAGTCCTGGACGATCCGCACGCCGGGCGGGTCGGCGTAGTCGTCCCAGAGGCGTTCGATGAGCGCGGGGTCGGGCCGGCCGTCGTGGACGATCAGGCGGTAGCGGGAGACGTACTTCTGGCCGGGAACGATCTCGAAGTCGCCGAGGACTTCGGGGGCGAACGATAGGTAGGGTTTGTTGGGATGGAGCCGGACCGGCTGCGGGAAGCGGAAGTTGCCCGGGTGGTCGAGGATCGTCAGGCCGCCGAACCGGCCGTTGACCTCGCCGGAGAGGTTGACCCAGCGCGGGCGGGTGTGGTTGCCGTCGAGCCGGTGCTTCCCCTCGCTCGTGGTGAAGTCGCTGTGGCCGGACTTCGCGGGGTCGGGCGGGTTGTTCCCCTGGGCGGTCGGGTCGTACCACTGGCGGTTGCCCCGGTAGCCGAGGCCGCCGTAGATGTTCTTGTTGAGCGTCAATGGCTTTGTCTTGGCGCATTGCTGCTCGGACTCGAAGTCGATGACCACGCAGGCGGCGACCTCGGAAAACCGGAGGGTCCAGCGCTCGTCCAGGACGGGCTCCGACCCGCCGGGGGCGGTCAGGTCGTCGTGGCGGAGGGCCGCGTAGAATTCGGCGGCGACCGGGCCGCCGGCGGGCGGCTGCTCGACGACGTCGGGGCGGCTGCCGACCCGGCCGGTCTTGTTCTGCTGGTTCCAGAAGTTGACCTTCCGGCCCTCGAACGTCGTGTTGACCCACGCGAAGAAGAGGCCGTGCTGGTGGGCGTGGTCGGGCGGGAAGTCGTCGGTCACGACCAGGCCGGATCGGGTCGCCAGCGGGTGGACGAACCCGCTCCGACGGTAAAGGGGGTCGATCCCGACGGGAGGCTCGGCGATCGCCTTGTGGTAGGCGAAGATCGTCCGGCCGTCGAGCTTGAGGGAGATGACGTCGGGGTGTTCGTCGAACTCGAAGCGGTTGGCCGTCGTCTTGAACGCGAACCGGGAGCCGATCACGGTCGGCGGCTGGGCCTGGCGGGTGTCGGGCCTCGGGATCTGCTTGAGGTGATAGCGCCGCTTCGAGCCGGCGGCCAGGGGCGTCTCCAGCTTCCAGACCAACTCGCCCGAATTCATCTGCCCGGGGATGAGCTTCCGCGTGTCCAGGGACTCCAGAGTATAGAACGGAGGCGGCTCGTGGGGGGACCTGGGTATCTCCAGGCGGATCGGGGTGTCGGCCCGGTCGTGCTTGCCGGCGTTGACCTCGATCACGACGTCCGCCGACGCCGGGACACTGAGAAGAGCTAGCATCACGACAAGGCCGGGCATTCCGGTCTTCATCCTCGAGCCTCCCCACGGTGAACCCCTCGACTTGCCTCCCTCGCGACTCTATCGCAACCGACCGACCGGCTCAATGAGGGGGGAGACCGGCCCGATCGGAGCGAATCCCGGCCCTCTCGACATCTCCGATCGGGAAGACCTTGTGCGTGGCGCAAAGCCTTTCGTGGTGAGTTTGCGGATTGCCCTGATCGCGTCGACGGATAACTTTGCGCATTTGCCCTGTTTTTCGCGACCGCGACGACCGGCATTCTGGCTCGCCCTAAGTCGTTGGTATAAAACGCGAAGGGAGTTCAAGGACGCGGGGGTGCCGGACGATAACTAAGCATGGCTCGCCAAGGTAACGCCAAGGCGAGGACTAGGGAGCACCGATGGAACGGCCCGTCCGACGGGTCAGGGCCGCAAGGCCTCGGGTCATTCGGGAAGGCCCGCCGACGGACGACGCCTGATCGGAAATATACTAGGGAAGGCACGAGCCGCCGCTGGCCTCGTCACCCTTTGAACGAACGTTTGCCAAGGAGAAACTTCTCCCATGTCGAAGTCCTTGACGTTGAGCATGAGCCTGGCCATGGCCCTCGGCTTCTCCGGCGTGAGCTTCGCCGGCCACCACAACGCCGGCTGTGAAACCTGCGGCCTGGCCTCGCCCCAGGGCGCGGTCTCCAGCCCCCAGGCCTCGCCCCAGGGTGAGACCTGCGACACCTGCGCCCCGCCAAGAAGCACCACGGCTTCAAATTCAGCATGCCCTCGTGCCTCAAGCCCAAGCCCAAGATGTACACCTATGAGTGGGTTCTGAAGAAGAAGCAGGTCCACGGCCACCACGCCGCCGAGTCGACCTGTGACACCTGTGGCACCGCGGTCACCCCGTCGGGCCAGTACAGCAGCCCCCAGGCGACCTACGCCGCCCCGCAGGCCACCTATAGCGCCCCCCAGGCCTACGGCGCCGCCCAGGCGTCGCTGGTTCCGACCACCGAGATGAAGCCCGCCATGCCCGCCCCGGCCGGCGACGCGGTTCCTCCCGCCCCGGTCGCCCCGCCGGCCCCGGCCGCTCCGGCCCCGCCGGCCCCGGCCGCCGCGTCCAACAGCCTGCTGTTCCTGGCCCCGGCCGGCAACTGAGATCACCGCGATCGGTCGTGCCGAGCCCCCTCGCGACTCGACCAGCGGCCCATGCACCGAGAGGTGCATGGGCCTTTTTTCGTTTCGAGGGCCCGGTTGGCGAACGGCTCATTCGACCGCGTCTCGCGATTGACAAACCGCGTCGATTGTGGATAACTCGGCCCCCGAGCGAGGCTCGGCGATCCCAGGGACGGGGCGATCCGCAGGGAAGCGGATCAAGCGGTTCGTCGACGCCGGCGTCACGGAGGACGAACAGCGATGCGGACGGAGCCTCCCTCGCCCCTGGCCTCGGCCTTCGCCCGGCTCCGAGCCCCCGCCGGCCGCGCCCGTCGCTGGCTGGCCGCGCGAGGCCCGGCCACGCGGGTCGCCCTGCTCCTGCTCGCGCTCGGCAGCCCTCGGTGGTGTGGGATATCTCGCGTCGATCGACGACCCGAGCGAGCTGGCCTGGGCCTGGATCTTCGAAGGCCGCAAGCTCTCGTCCGACGATCTCGCGGCGATCGCCGACGCTCTCGACGCCGAGGGCATCCCGCACGTCGCCGACCATCCCGCCGGCCGGATCGGGGTCAAGTCCGAGCGCAAGTCCGAGGCCCTCGCCGCGCTGGCCAAGCGCAGGGTCGTCCCTCGCTCGCTCGACGACCTGGGCCGGGAGGCCGAGGTCTTCAGCCCCTGGGACGGCCCCGAAGAACGCCAGCGCCGCGAGCTGGCCCGCCTCGAACGGAGCCTCAAGTACCAGATCGAGGGGCTCGACACCGCGATCAGCTCGGCCCACGTCGAGGTCTCCCGGACCCGAGCCCGAGGGGGCCTGAACGCCGCCTGGAACGTCGGCGCTATGTCTACCTCCGGACCGAGGGAGGGCGACGGCTCGGCCATCGGGCCGTCCAGGGGATCGAGACGTTCCTCCGAGGCGCGATCCCCGACCTCAAGCCCGAGCTGATCACCGTCGCCGATCAGACCGGGCACAAGTACCTCGCCGCCGGCAACCCTTCGCTCAAGGAGCAGATGCAGACGCACGCCCAGGAGGAAGACTGGCGCGAGAAGATCGCCGAGGAACTCCGGCACATCCCGGGCGTGGGTGTCTCGGTGCTCCTGGAGACCCTTCCGGCACCTCCGCCTCCGCCGGAGATCCCGCCGGACCCCGCCAGGGAGGCGGTCAAGCCCAACGGCTCGCTCGAGGTCGACCCCGAGCCCGCTCCCACCTCGACCGCCCCGCCGATCCCTTCGTCGAGGACCAAGGCCAACGTCTGGGTCCGGATTCCGCGGAGTTTCTACCTCCTGGAGTTCCAGTCGCGCTCGCCGGGCCGGCAGCCGACCCAGGAAGACCTGGAGCCGATGCGGAACACGACCGAGAAGCTCGTCCACGACGCCGTCGAGATCCACATCCCCAAGGACGAGCTGGGGCTGGTGAAGGTCGGGATCATCCAGGACGACCTGGCCTCGTCCCGCCCGCTGTTGATCCCCTCGGACCCGGAGCCGCATCGCCCCTGGCCGTTGCTGGCGCTCTCCGGCGCGGTCGGCGTGGCGAGCCTGGCGGCCGTCGCGGCGCTGATCCGGCTGGCGACCCGTCGGCCCTCGGCCCGGCCGTCGCTCTCGGGCTGGCGGCCCGGCTTCGTCGACGACGGCCCCAGTGGTCCCTCGCCCGGCCCCTCCGAGCGGGTCCGCGAGCTGATCCGCCTCAATCCCGAGGCCGCCGCCGGGGTCCTCCAGCGCTGGATCGGCCAGGAAGGGGCGTTGGAATGAACCGCCGATCCTCGAACCCCTCATCCTCTTCGCCGATCCACCCGAGTCCGCGGCCGAGACCGTCTCGTCCGTTCGCGATGACATTGGACCGCTCCGGAAGGCGGCGATCCTGGTCGTCAGCCTGGAGCAGCCGCTGGCCTCGCAGCTCCTGGCGCAGCTCGACCGGTCGGCCGTCGAGGCGGTGACGCTGGAGATCGCCCGGCTGGAACGGATCGCCCCGGACGAGCAGAGATCCGTTCTTGAGGAATTTTACGGCCTGGGCCTCCGAAGGCTCCGATTTGTGTTCGAAGACCTCGTCAAGATGGACGATAGAGAGATCAGGGAGGCCTACCACGCCGAAGATGCCCCGACCTGGGCCCTGGCCCTGGTCGGCGCCGCCAGGCCGGTGAGAGCCAAGGTCCTTGGGGCCTTGCCGTCTCCCTCGGCCGACGACCTTCGACGACGCCTCGCCCTGATCGGCCCGTTCCGCCTCGATGAGGCCGAAGCCGCCCAGGCGGATCTCGCCGACCGGCTCAGGCGGCTCCATGATCACGGCCAGCTCACTCTTCCCGACCCCGACGGTCAGGAGGCCATCCTTGTCTGACTTGGTGGACTTCGAAGACCTCGCGCAGCTCGACGGAGGCGACCTTAAGGCCGTTTTCGGCCAGGTTGACGACCTTGACATCCTCGACGCGCTCGCCGGCACCAGCCCGCACATGCGTCACCAGATCCTCACCAAGCTTCCGCCCGCCTCGGCCGCCCGGCTGGAGGCCGAGATCGTCGGCGCACGGCCCCGTTGGCATCCTGCCGGCCCAGGCCGCCCAGCGCCACCTGGTCGAGGCCCTCTGCCGCCTCAGCCGAGGAGGGCAGGTCGCCTTCGACGACCCGGCCGATTTGATGGTCGCCTGAGGCGACCGACCCGATCGAAGGCGACGGCGAGGAGCGTCGTCGCCTCCCTCATCCGGCTCCCGAGCCCGGAAGAGACTGCCCGCAAGGAGGATCGCCCCATGCCGAGCACCCGGATCGATCGGCCCTGTTTCCACCACGCCTCGCCAGGACCGACTCTCTGCCTCCCTCTCCCTCTGGGAGAGGGCCGGGGTGAGGGTGGTCGCCGGGCGAGTGGCTTCCGATCGAGCTGTCTTACCGAGCTGGTAGTCATGCGACGCCCCTCACCCCCGGCCCCTCTCCCAGAGGGAGAGGGGAGAAAGACGGGCTCGCAAGCTCATCGATTGACTGCGAAGGTGAGGTTGCGCCGGCCGGTCATGCCGAGCACCCGATGCCTCCGCCCTCTCGCGCTCGCGGGACTCTGGGCCGCGCTGGTGTCGTCGACCGCCTTCGCCGAGAACAACCCGCCGACGGCCGCCATCCCCCGGCCCGAGGCCGGCCCTCGCCTGACCGCCGCCGCCGAGGTCCAGGCCCTCCGCCGCCCCGGATGGATCGACGGGCGGCTGGTGGCTCGGGACCGCCGGGATCGCGGCGGCCCTGGCGGTCTTCGGCGGCGTCAGCGTCGCCTCGAAGCGGTTCCTCCCCTCGCGGGACTCCGGCCCGATCCAGGTCGTCGGCCGCTCGTCGCTGTCGACCAAGCACTCGGTCTACCTGCTCCGGGTCGGCGACCGTGTCCTGATCCTCGGCACCGGGCCCCAAGGCCCTCCAACGACCCTCGGCGAGGTCACCGACCCCGCCGAGTTGGCCCGATTGGCCCCGCGTCGAGCCCCTCGACCGGGCCCCGAGCCGATCCTCCCGGCCCGCCCCTCGACCGGCTTCGACCGCCGGATCGGAGACGACGAATGAACCGGCTCGCGTTCGTCCTCCTGCTCTTCGCCGCCGTCCCGGCCCTCGGTCGCGGCCGGCCCGACGGGCCAGGTCCGGCCCAACGCCTCGGTTCGCGTCGAGCCGGTCGGCCGAGGAGCCGGCCCCCGCTCCCGACACGAAGCCAATCCCGACCGCGACGCCCGGGCTTCTTTCCCTGGTCGCCGACGGCCGACGACTTCAAGGGGCTCAAGTCGGTCGCCCTGATCGGCCTGATCTCGCTGGCGCCGGCGGCCTTATTGATGTTCACGTCATTCGTCCGGATCAACATCGTCCTGACCCTGCTCCGCCAGGCTCTCGGGAGCCCGCAGGTCCCCGGCAACCAGGTCCTGGCCGCGCTGGCGCTCTTGCTGACGATCCTGGTGATGAAGCCGGTCGGCGAGTCGGTGTATACCCGAGCCATCGGGCCTTACGCGGCCGGGGAGATCAAGCATGTGGGTCGCGTGTGGGAGGCCGGATCGAAGCCGATCAAAACGTTCATGATCGAGCAGATCAAACGGACCAGTCACGGTCATTATCTCTGGGACCTCTACGACTTCGCCGAGCCCCCTCGGCCCGGCCGGGTTCGAGCCGGTCTACGGCGACGAGTTCCCCTTGAGCGTCGTCGCACCCGCCTTCTTGCTCAGCGAGCTGACGACGGCCTTGATGATCGGCTTCGTGATCTATCTGCCGTTCCTGATGATCGACCTGGTGGTCTCGGCCGTCCTGTCGGCGATGGGGCTGTTCATGCTCCCGCCGTCGCTGGTCGCGTTGCCGCTGAAACTCGTCCTGTTCGTCCTGGCCGACGGCTGGCTGCTGGTCGCCACGGCGCTCTTGCGGACGTTCGCCGTCTGACGCGGACCGGCCGCAAACTCGGCTTGTCTACGATCGTCGATTCCCGGATGATGCCGGCGTCCCAGGGCACGGGATGCCCTCGGGTCGCCTTGCGCCGGAATCCGGGATGGAACCAACATGACCCCCCTCCGCAAGCTCCTGCCGGCCCTCGCCCTGGTCGGCCTCCTCTCGGCGCGGTCCGAGGCCGCGGCCCTTTATAATCTGACGGATCTCGGGACCTTCGACCCTTCCTACATCAACGCCCAGGGGATGGCGGTCTCCAATCCCAAATACGGGGTGACCGCGCCCAGCGTCGCCTATTCGGCCTACGGTCCGGGCGCGGGCCAGTTGACCACGATTCCCAACTCGTTCATCGCCGAGGGGATCAACGCCCAGGGCCAGGTGATCAGCGGGACGCCGTCCGGCGGCTCGATCGTCTCCGCGCCCGTCGTCAGCCCGACGGGCGTGCTCACCTACCAGACTGTGGCGAGCGATCCCACCAATCATTACGCCGGGATCAACGATCAAGGCCAGCTCGTCGGCGAGACGTTGTCCGGCCACCCCTTCCTCCAGAGCGGCGGCCAGATGATCGACCTCGGCATCCTGGGCAAGAGCAACGGTTTCGCCTCGGCCATCAATTCCAACGGCGATTTTGTCGGTTCCTACGAGCTGGGAGGTCCGACCGCGACCCCGTATCGGGGGACCTATCACGCTTTCCTCTACAGCAACGGGAAGTTGACGGACCTCGGCACCCTGGGCGGCGGAGAGAGCAACGCCTACTCCATCACTGCCAACGGCCAGGTGCTCGGAACGTCGACGACCTCGTCGGGAGCCTATCATCAGTTCCTCTACAGCGGCGGGACGATGACCGACCTCAACAACCTCGGCGGTGCCCCCAACGTCTCCGTCGCCGCCATTAACGCCTCGGGGTCGATGGTCGGCTCTTTCCAGCCTCCGAGCGGCCCGAGCCAGGCGTTCCTCTACAGCAACGGGGTGATGAGCGACCTGAACAGCTTGATCCCGCTCCCAACCGGCTGGAACCTCTTCGGGGCGTCGGGCATCAACGACTCCGGGCACATCATCGGCCTGGCGACCGATCCGAGCGGCGCCACTCACGGTTTCATGATGACGCCCCCGGGAATGGCCGCACCGACGCCGCCGACCCCGACTCCCGAGCCCACCACTCTGGCCCTCTTCGGCCTCGCCGGGTTCGGCCTCGTCGCTCGACGGGCTATCCGGCGGAGGGCCGTCTGAACCATCCGACAAGGAGTCCGACCGATGGAGATGTCGCAGGTCATCGACTGGTCGCGCGAGGCCCTGCGGATGGCGCTGCTGCTGGGCGGCCCCTTGCTGGCGGTCGCGCTGGTCGTGGGCCTGGTCGTCGGGGTCGGGCAGACGCTCACGCAGATGAACGAGCCGGCCGTCGGCCAGGTCTCGCGCCTGGTCGCCGTGCTCGCCGCCGTCCTCGTGGCGCTGCCCTGGCTGCTCGGCCGCTGGGTCGCGTACACCGTCGACCTGATCGGGTCGATCCCGGATCGGCTTTGACGGGATCGGGATTTCAGATTTCAGATCTGAAATTAAGAGATCTGAGACCTGAGATCTGAGATCTGAAATTCTCCCTTCAAAATAGGACCCCACTCTTGCCCCTCGGGACCGACGCGATCGCCTGGCTGATGGGGCAGGGGGGCTCTGGACGCTGGTGCTGGCCCGCGTCTCGGGGCTCTGCTGGACGGCCCCGGCGCTGTCAAGTCCCGGCCTCGGCGGCCGGAGTCGGCTGATCCTGTCGATCACCCTGACGAGCCTGATCGCGCCGGTGGTCGGCCGCGAGCTGACCGCTCCTTCGAGCCTCCGGGCCCTGGGCGGCGCCTGCTTGATCGAGGTGGTTGTCGGCCTTGGCCTGGGATGGGCGGGGGCGCTGGTGATCGCCGGCGCGAGGCAGGCGGGGGAAGTCGTCGGCAGCCAGGCCGGGCTCTCGCCCGCGGCCCTGTTCGACCCCGAGGCGGGCGACGGCCTGACCCCGCTGGGACATCTTTACGGGCTGGTCGCGCTGGGAGTGTTCCTCGCGCTCGACGGCCCGACGCAGCTGGTCCTGACGCTGGCCGAGAGCTATCGAGTCGTGCCGATCGGCGGAGAATCTCCCTCCCATGAGGTCGCCGCCTGGGCGTTCGAGCAGGTGGGGCGGTCGCTCGTGCTGGCCTTGCGAGCCTCCGCGCCGCCGGCCCTGGCCCTGACGATGGCGGGCCTGTCGCTCGGCCTGCTCGGCCGGGCCGCGCCGTCGCTGCAACTGGTCTCGCTCTCGCTGCCGGTGCGAACCTTGCTCGGCCTGGCCCTGGCCGCTCTGGGACTCGTCACCCTGGCCGCCACGATCGGCGCGGCGTGGCATGGGGCGTTTCCGTGGGGATGGATGGGAGACGGTTGAGATTGGGAATCGCATATTTGAGATTTCAGACTTGAGATTTCAGATTTGAAATCTGAGGTCTGAAATCCGATCCCGATCTTGAAGGAGCGACGATGTCCGAGGACCGCACGCAAGAGCCCTCGAAACGCCGGCGGCTCCTGGCCCGCGAGCGCGGGCAGGTGGCCCGGAGCCCGGAACTGACCGGCGCGGCGGGCTTGCTGGCAGCCTCGGCCTTGCTGGGAATCTGGGGCGATGACCTGGCCCTGGCCCTGATCGCGCTCGTACGCGATTCATGGTCAGGGGATTGGATGATCTCGGCCGACGCGCCGGCGGTCGTCGAGCATCTCCGCCGGGCGATCGGGTCGGTCGCGGGGCCGTTGTTCGGGATCGTCGGCGGGTCGGTGGCCGCGTCGGTCGTGGCGCACCAGGCGCAGGTCGGCGGCCTGTTCGCGCCGGGCCTGATCGCTCCCGACCCCTCGAGGCTCTGGGGGCTCCATCTCGACGAGGAAGGCTCAAGCTCGGGCCTCGCGGCGAGGATGGGCCGGGGCGTGTGGTCGGTCGTGAAAGCGGTGGTCGTGATTGCCGTCGCCGCGTGGCTGATCCGCTCGGACCTCGACGGCTTGCACCGGCTCGCCCGGCTGGAGCCGCACTCGCTGGCAAGGGCCTCGGGCGCGATGATCCGTTCGACCGCCTTCGCGCTGGCGCTGGCGACGCTGGCTCTCGGCCTGATCGACTTCGCCCTCCAGTACCGCCGGTTCGAGGCGATGATGCGGCTCACGCCCGACGAGCATCGCGAGGACCTCAAGGCCGCCGACGGCGACCCCGCCCTCCGCGCCCGCCGCCGGAACCAGGCTAAGGCCCTCCGGGGCGATGCCCCCGAGCTATTCGCCGGCGCGAGCCTGGCCGTGCTCGGCGCCTCGGGCCTGATCGTGATCCTCGCCGGCGGTCCGCCCCCGCGCCGGCTGACCATCCGCTCGTCCGCCAACGGCGCGACCGGCCGGAGGCTCGGCAAGTCCGCCGACGCCGCCAAACTTCCCATGCTCGAAGCCCCCGCGCTCGCCCTGGCCCTGGCCCGGCTCCGGACGCCCGTCGTCCCGCCCGAGCTGATGGCGGAACTGGCCTCAGAGTGGCCGGTGGAGTCTTGAACGCCATTGAGGAAGGATTCCGACACGGATACGATGATTGATGTTTGACGCCAAAGCGTCCCATCAATTCCATCCGGGGATGGCCGTGTCGCGAGAAGGGAACTTTACGCTGTCCGGCCGATCGCGCCTGACGCTGGGTCAACTCATCATCGCGGTCGGGATATTGGCCTTCTCGTTCGCCTACTCCACGTGGGAATTCTCGGCGGCTTTGGCGGTCACGATCTTCGGCATCCTGCTCCTGAAGGGGTTGCGGGTGCCGGTCGTGACGGAGTGGGGCGGCCTATGGTGCTGGCTCCCCTGGGTGCTCTGGTGTCTCTCGCTCGCGGCCTGCCCAGTGGCGATTCTCGTCATCAGCAACGTCTACCCCTACGATGGGCCACCACCATTTGCAAGGACTCGTCCGTGGGCTACTCGATTGGTTGACGCACTCAGTTACGCCCACCTGGGGCTCTCGGCTGTCGCCTCGATGGCGGTGGTCCTGTTGGTCGAGGAAGGCTTTCGCTGGCTCGCCTGGGGAGCGATCATGTTGATGGGATTCTTCGCCGCATACGCGACTTTGTGCGGAGTGATGACGACAACAGGTGAGTCTTTATAAGAGGGCGATCACACGGCCGGCCTCGGGCCGGTCGAGATCAAGGGGAAGTCGTCGGCTCGCGTCCTTCCCTGACTTGAGACCTTTTCGCTCCGTTCCGGCTGGACACCCCGGGCGATCGGCGGTATCGTCCGGCCACACGTCTGACGTCGATTCGCCAACTCGCCCCACTCCCACCGCGTCCAGACTCCCGGATCATCGACGGCCTGCCGTCGACGGCCTCGCCGAGCAAGGATGCCCGGCGGCTCGACGGGTCCGCCCGCGTTGTCCCACGGGTTGAAGGAGAGGAACGGATGCCTCCCGCGCTCGATAGCTCGGCCGTCCTCATCGACCTGGACTCGCCTGGCGGGCGTGGTCCTGCCGGTGACGATCGTCGGCGCCATCCTCGTCTTCATCGTGCCGGTGCCGCCGGCCGTGCTCGACCTGCTCCAGTCGGCCAACATCACGCTGGCCGTGCTCGTCCTGCTGACCACCCTGGCGATCCGCTCGCCGACCGACTTCAGCGCCTTCCCGACCATCCTCCTGACCACCACGCTGACCCGGCTGGTGCTCAACGTCGCGACCACCCGGCTGGTCCTCACCCACGGCGGCGACCAGGGGCTGAACGCGGCGGGCGGCGTGGTCCGGTCGTTCGGCGAGTTCGTCGCGGGCGACCAGGTCGTCGTCGGCGCGATCCTGTTCGCGATCCTCGTGGTCATCCAGTTCGTCGTGATCACCCGAGGGGCCACGCGGATCAGCGAGGTCGCCGCCCGGTTCATGCTCGACGGCCTGCCCGGCCGCCAGATGGCCATCGACGCCGACCTCCACGCCGGCCTGATCGACCAGCACGAGGCCCACCGCCGCCGCGAGGCCGTCTATCGCCAGGCCGACTTCTTCGGGGCGATGGACGGGGCCGGCAAGTTCGTCCGCGGCGACGCCGATCGCGGGCGTCATCATCACCCTGGTCAACATCGGCGCGGGGCTGTTCCTCGGCGTCGTCAATCACGGCATGAGCGTCGGCCGAGGCGGTCAACGTCTTCACCAAGCTCACCATCGGCGACGGCCTGGTCAGCCAGGTTCCGGCGTTCCTGATCTCGCTCTCCGCCGGCCTGATCGTGACCCGCAGCTCGGAGGAGACCGACCTCGGCCGTCGACGTCATCGGCCAGCTCCTCGGCCGGCCGATGGTCCTGGGCTCGGCCGCCGTCTTCCTCGGCCTCCTGGCGCTCACGCCGCTGCCCAAGGTGCCGCTCCTGACGCTCGCCGGAGCGTTGGGCACGGGCGCATTCGTCCTCTCGACGCGTCCGGCCGGGCGAATCGGAGCGGATCGGACGAGCCGCAGCCGACGTCCCGCCGGCGTCCGAGCCCCCGTCCGACCGGATGGAAGACCTGCTCCACGTCGATCCGCTCGAGCTGGAGATCGGCTATCGGCTGATCGGCCTGGCCGACCCGACCCGGGGCGGCGACCTGCTCGACCGGCTCCGGGCCGTCCGCCATCGGGTGGCCCGCGACCTCGGGCTGATCGTGCCGCAGGTCCGGATTCGCGACGAGATCGGGCTCGGGCCGTTCGACTACCGGCTCAAGATCCGCGGGGCCGTGGTCGGGCAGGGGATCGCCTACGCCGGCCGGCTCCTGGCCGTGCCCCCGGCCGGGCTGGTGGCGAGGCCCGACGGCCGCGACGGCGTCGACCCGGTCACGGGCCAGCCCGCCGTCTGGATTCACGCCGACGGCCGCGAGGTCGCCGAGCTGGCCGGCTGCCGGGTCCTGGAAGCGTCGGCCGTCGTCGCCGGCCACTTCGGCGAGATCGTCCTCGGCCATGCCGACGAGCTGATGACCCGCGATCAGGTCGGCCGGTTCCTCGACCGCGCCCGGGCCACGTCGCCGGCGCTGGTCGAGGAGGTCGTGCCCGGCCTGCTCCGCGCCGGCGAGGTCCAGCAGGTCTTGCAGGGCTTGCTCCGCGAGCGGGTGAGCGTCCGCGACCAGGAGACGATCCTGGAGACGCTGGCGGTCCACGCGGCGAGGACCAAGGACATCGACGTCCTGACCGAGCGGGTCCGCCGAGGGCTGGCCCGGCGGATCACCCAGCAATACCTCAACGCCGACGGCCGGCTCCGCGTCGTGACGCTGGCCCGGGCGCTCGACGCCCGGCTCGGCGTGGTCGGCGGGCTCGACGACACCCGGCCCGCCGCGGCGCTCGGCGCCGACGTCGCGCGGAGCCTGGTCCGGGCCGTCGCGCAGGCCGTCGCCCCGCTGATCGAGGCCGGCCACCCGCCGATCGTCCTCTGCTCGGCCGAGGCCCGGCCCGTCCTCAAGGACCTGACCCGCGTCGACCTGCCCCGGCTCGTCGTCCTCAGCCAGCGCGAGATCCCCCGCGACACGCCGGTCGAGACCCTCGGCACCGTGGTCGAGGAGGAGGTCGCCCGTCGTCACCTCGTACACCACCGCCGTCGCGAGCCCGGCGCTGGTCAGGGATGGGGGAAGGATGAATCACAAGTTCGCATTCGAGATTTCAGATTCGAGATCGTAGATTTCAAATCTGAGATCAAGAAGATCAGAGCCATTACGGTCGGCGATATCTGACCGATCATCGACGATCCCGGAGGCGAATCCTAGGCATGGTGAGCGCGAAGACCTACCGAGCGGGGACCCTGAAGGAGGCCCTGGCGCAGGTCCGCCGCGACCTGGGCGGCGGCGCCGTGATCCTGGGGACGCGCGAGGTCCGCCGCCGGCGGATGTTCGGCCTGGGGACTCGCGAGCTGGTCGAGGTCACCGCGTCCGACGGCTCCGGGCCGGCCGGCGCGATCCGCCGCGGTGCCCGCGTCCGCCCCCGGTCGCGGTCCCGGCGTCGTCCGACGGCGCTCCATTCGCAGTTCGGCGAGCAGCTCAGCCGGCTCCACGCGATGGTCGAGGACCTGAGCCAGCACGGCCGGCTCGACCACCTCTTGCCCGACCTGCCCGGCGAGCTGGTGCCGACCTACGCGAGCTTGCTGGAAGCCGAGGTGCCCGAGTCGCTGGCCCGGCGGCTGGTCCGTTACGTCGCCGAGCGGCTGGAGCCGGACGAGGCCCAGCAGCCCGAGGCGGTCCGCGACGCGCTCCGCGAGGCGGTCGAGTCGTGCGTCCAGATCGCCCCGCCGATCGCCGCCGTGGCCGGGCACGCGCCGGGTGGTCGCGCTGGTCGGGCCGACGGGCGTCGGCAAGACGACCACCGTGGCCAAGCTCGCCGCCAACTTCAAGCTGGCGCACGGGCTCCGGCCGGGTCTGGTCACGGTCGACACGTACCGGATCGCCGCCGTCGAGCAGCTCCGGACGTATGCCGAGATCATCGACCTGCCCCTGGCCGTCGCCAACGCGCCGGGCGAGATGCGGCGGGCGATCGACGAGCTGGGCGACGTGGATCTCGTGCTGATCGACACCGCCGGCCGGAGCCCGCGCGACGAGGTGAAGATCCGCGAGCTGGCCGACTTCCTCGCCGCCGCGCAGCCCGACGAGGTCCACCTGGTCCTCAGCGCCGTGGCCGGCGAGCGGAGCCTCCGCGCGGCCGTCGAGCGGTTCGCCGTGGCCCAGGCCGATCGCCTGATCCTGACCAAGCTCGACGAGGCCGACGGCCTCGGCGGCGTCCTCGCCGTCCTCGGCCACGCCGACCGGCCGGTCAGCTACCTGACCACCGGCCAGGCCGTCCCCGACGACATCGAGCCCGCCGACCGCGCCCGGATCGCCCGGCTGATCCTCGGCCTGGATGTTGTGGAGTGATCGACTCATCAAGTGGGAAGGGATAGACTCGGCGGATCGCCATCTCCTCTCGAAGTAACGGAGGCTCCACGATGCGACTGCCAAGGATGCGGATCACGACCGGAACTCTGATCCTCCTGGTCGCGGTCATGGCCGGGAATTTTGGGGCTTTGCGGTTCCTTGTCACGCAGTATCGGAATACGCACCGAGAGGAGGGCCTGGTGGGGCTGGTCGAGCCCCTTCTCGGCTTCCTTCCCTTGGTCAACATCGCGTTGATCGGCAGTGTGGTCTATGCATTTAGGTGGATACGATCCTCGCGCCTTCGTGGCGAGTCGGCTCGCGTTTCGTCCTCTCCATCGGCGTTGACTTATTTCTGCATCCATTTTCTCCTGATCGGATTCCTCTTCGCTGTCTTCATACCGGACAAGTTCGAGAGCTATCGCCGGTTGACGATCGGGCCCATCAGGGAATTCGAATCTCGTGTCTGGCCTGTCGACTCCCTCAATACCACGAGCATCCCGACGCTCGCATTGGGGGCGACCCTTGCCGCCATCGTCTTCTCCGGCCCCACCCTGATCCTTGCCGGGATCGGTCGGAGGCTCGCCAGGCGTTACGCCGCCTCGGTTCCCCGGCGACGGTTTCGGATGATGACCGGTCTGGTCTCGTTTGGCTTCGCGGCGGCAGCTCTGGCGATCGTGGTGTTCCCGCAGCCGTTCGAGCATGACGATGACGAGGTCGTCCTGTCCTTCCGGATCGTCGACAAGGTTTCAAGTCAGCCGATCCGGTCGGCATTCGTGCGATTGACCGACCCCTTCCCATTCCACGCGGACGCGACCCCGCCGAGCGCCTTCACCGATGCCGACGGTCGCGCGCAACTGATCGGCCATCTCCCGGTCAAGGGCGAGCGCAACCTGTTTCGCTCGATGGGTGTCGTCTCCACCTGGGGCCGATGGCTGGAGGTCTCCGCGCCGGGACATCAGACCGTTCGTCTCGCGCTCCCCGAAGTGCTGACGCCGACGCTCGACCTCGAAATACCCGCCTTCGGCCTGGTCGCGCTCGCGAAGGGCGAGACGCCCGAACCTCGCTTCCGCGACCTCGCCGGAATGTTTAGCACTCCGAGCACCGGGTTTGGCGGAACAGGAATCGTGATCGTCCCCGATGGTCGGTTTGTCTGGGAGTCCTCGGGTTGCACATATCGTGCGCAAGAGTACGGTTACGTGAAGTGGGATGGGGAAGAGATCACGCTGATTTCCATCGCCGATCCCGGCAGGGAGGCCCATTTCGCGATGACCTTCAAGTACCGGACGATCACATGGGGCGACAGCCTGTATTTCAGTTCCACGCAAGCACATGAACTCCAGAGCTTCTGTCGCGCGGCATTGGCCCCGAGGCGGCACAAATTCCTTCGAAAACCACTCGTCATGATGCGAGAGGAGTCACCCGAGAGGCCGCAGGTGGGCTTGCCCCGGTTGCCGGCGAAGGTCTGGGTGGGGTTCGCGCTCGGCGAGATCAACCCCTGGAACGAAGACGGCGCACTGCGGCTCGCACTGCAATCGATCATCCCCCTGAATCTTCTCGGCGGACGTCACCAGCCCGAGGAGGATTTTCTGGCGGCGCTTCAGGAGGTCGACCGCTTGGCCGGAGTCTCGGAGCCCACGCCGGGGAAATGACCGACGGGCTCTGGGCTTCGAGGTGGATTCTCCCGGCGACACGAAGTCGGCCTTGATCACTTTTCCGTATCCTGTTAAAGAAGGCGTACTTTTATCCATGTTTCCGAGGAACACATGTCCGACCAGGCCGACGGACTGAGACAACTGGTCCAGGCGAGATCGGGGGCGTCGGCGCTGGCCGAGCTTCCCTCGACCGTGCCGAAGGCGGGGCCGAGGGCCCGGTCGCTGGTCCTGACCAGCGGCAAGGGGGGTGTGGGCACGTCGAACCTGGCCCTGAACCTGGCGATCGCGCTGGGGGAGCGGGGTGGGCGGGTCGTGCTGGTCGACGCCGACCTCGGCCTGGCGAACATTGATTTGCTCTGCGGCCTGGCTCCGGAGTCCGACCTGGGCGACATCCTGGCCGGCGACCGGCCGCTGGCCGAGGCGATCGTCGACGGCCCGGCCGGCATCCGGATTATCCCGGGGGCTCATGCGTCGAGGACGCTGATCGAGGCCCTGGGCGACGCGCCGAGGCGGCTGGTCGAGGAGCTTTCGGGGCTGGAGGCGGGGGCCGACTTCCTGGTGGTCGACGCCGGGTCGGGCCTGGGCGCGTCGATCGCCACGCTGGCGGCGGCGGCCGACGAGGTCCTGGTCGTCACGACGCCCGAGCCGACCTCGGTGGCCGACGCCCACGCCGCGATCAACCGCTTCCGCCGCCTGGCCGCGCCTCCGACTCTTCGCGCTGTGGTCAACCAGGTGACCTCGGCCTCCGAGGCCGATGAGGTCCTCGACCCGCCTGACCGCGTCGAGCCGACAGTTCTTCGGGGCGGTGGTCGATGGCCTGGGCTCGGTCCGGTCCGACCCGCACGTCCCGCTGGCCGTCCGGTCTCGCCGGCCGTTCTCGACCGCGTATCCGGCCGCCGCCGCCTCGCGCGACGTCCGCCGCCTGGCCCGGCTCCTGGTCGAGCGCGACCGAGTCCCGCCGAGGTCGAGGCGCCCCGGCTTCTTCGCCGCGCTGGCCGCCCGCTGGGCGCTCGGCCGGGTTGCGCGCTGAGGAGCGATGATCTCAGATCTCAAATTTGAGATTTCCGATCGGAGATCCAAAGCAACGAATCAGGGCCGCCCGAGTTGGGTTCGGCCGATTGTTCCGAAGGTGCGGCTCAAGCTGGTCGTGCCGATTGTCCGATAAAGACTGTGATCACGGGTTCCTTGGACCGCGAGAGGATGCAGGGCGAGCCTTCGCCTCGGCGAGGGCCGGATCGGGTCGCCGCCCAGACGACCGCGATCTGAACGTGCGGGTGACCCCGACGCGTCCGCCTCAAGCACAGGATGTGCCGCCTCTCAAGCCGCCGACATGGAGGTCAGGGATGACAACCAAGCTGGACGTGGATGTGACCGAACTCTGGCGCGAGTTCAAGGAACAGCCCACCACGCCCTTGCGCAACCGCCTGGTCGAGCGGTATTTGCCCCTGGTCAAATACAACGCCGAGCGGATCTGGCAACGCCTGCCGGAAGGCGTCGACCTCGACGACCTGATCTCCGCCGGTGTCTTCGGACTGATGGACGCCATCGACGCCTTCGACCTCGGGCGCGGCGTCAAGTTCGAGACCTACTGCGTCCCCCGCATCCGGGGTGCGATGCTCGACGAGCTGCGGACGATGGACTGGGTCCCGCGCCTGGTCCGCTCCAAGCACTCGAAGATGGAGGAGGCCCGCAAGGCGCTCGAAGCCCTGCACGGCCGGCCCCCGACGGACGTCGAACTCGCCGAGAAGCTCGGCCTGCCCCCGCAGGAGTTCGAGAAGATGGCCGTCGACGCCAACGCCGTCGGCCTGATCTCGCTCAACAAGAAGTGGTACGAGACCGACAGCTATAAAGATGTCCGCGAGATCGATATCCTCGAAGACAAGAAGGGCGAGGACCCCACCCGTCGCCTCCAGCGCAAGGACCTGATGCGCATGGTGACCAAGGGCCTCAACCGCAACGAACGACTCATCATCATCCTCTATTATTACGAGGAGCTGACGATGAAGGAGATCGGCGCCACGCTCGACCTGAGCGAGTCGCGAGTCTCGCAGATGCATTCGTCGATCATCCAGAGGCTCCAGTCGCAGCTCAACTCGCGACGGCCCGAGTTCGGCACATGATCTGATCTGATCCTGTTCTTATCCCTCATCCACCCCTCTCTCACGGGCCCGCCCCGACGACTCCCGGACCTGCCCGGGGCTCGCCGGGGCGGGCTCCCGCATTTCGTCGAGGGACCCGGCTCGGGAGATCACGCGCATGAAGCTCCTGATCGTCGCCCCGGATGGCTTCGCCAGGGACACCGAGGCCGCGGCCTGTGCCCGGGCTCTGGCGCAGAACGCCAGACAGGCCGGTGTCTCCGTCGAGGAATTGGAGCCCGAGGCGGCCGATCGCGAAACGTTCCTCCGCTTTGTGGATCTTTCGATGGATCGGCTCGCGCCCGATTTGGTCATCGTCGCGAGCACCGATCCAAAGGCGGCCGAGGTTCTGAGCCGGGCCAGGTCGAGGCGCGTGGCCACCGTCGTCTCGCTCCACGACCTCCGCGAGGAATCCCGCCCCGTTCGAGCACGCCGACGCCGTGCTCGTCCCCTCGCGGTTCGCGGCCGATTTCTACACCGAGGCCCTCGGACTGCGCTGCTCGGTGGTCTCGACGCTCGTTGATCCGGCTTGCGCGATCGCCGAACATCGCGAGCCCCGGTTCTTGACATTCGTTGACCCCTCGGCCGAGAACGGGGCCTATCTCTTCGCCCGGATCGCCGACGAGCTGGGCCGGCTCCGGCCTGATATCCCGATCCTGATCGTCGGGACGAGAGGCAGCGGCGCGACCCTGGCGGGCTCCGGGATCGACGTCTTCGCGCGGGGCAACGTGTCGTTGATGGAACGCACCGCGTCCCCTCGCGACCACTGGCGAGTCACCCGCCTGGCCTTGATGCCGACGCTCGCCTGGGACTCGTCTCCGAGGAAGCTCGCCGAGGCGGTCGCCAACGGCATCCCGGCCGTCGCCTCGAACCGAGGCTCATTGCCCGAGATCCAGGCCGGTTTCGGCGCCTCGCTGCCGATCCCCGGCCGGATCACGCCCGCGACGAGGACCTTGCCGACCCTCGCCGAGGTCGCCCCCTGGGTCGAGGCGATCGTCCGGCTCTGGGACCACTCGCCAACCCCCTCGCCCCTTGCGGGAGAGGGTCGGGGAGAGTGGTCATCTACCCTCCTCGAAGTCCTCCGTCCCCTCCGGCCCAACTCCTCTCCTCGCGTCCCTTCGCCGTCCGGCCGATCCCGATCCGTCATCCTGGTCCCGTACTTCAACACGATCGACCGTCCTTGCGAGGAGTCGCTTCGCAAGCTGGAGTCGGCGGGGGTCCGGGTGGTCCGTTCGGAGGGTTGCCCGCAGATCGACGTCGCGCGCAACATGCTGGTCTCCGACGCCCTGAACGCGGGGGCCGAGTCGATCCTGTTTATCGACGCCGACCTTGGCTTTGATCCGAATGACGCCCTCCGTCTGCTGGCCAGGCCCGAGCCGGTCGTCTCCGGTGTCTACGCCAAGAAGCGGCAGAGGGCGCTGGCGAGCGTCTTCGACGACGGCATCAACGAGGTCACCTTCGGCGAGCAATCCCCCGGCCCGTACCCGCTCAGGTACGCGGCCGGCGGGTTCCTCCGGATCAAGGCCGAGGTCCTCCGCCGGATGATCGCCGAGCTGAATTTGCCCGTCTGCAACACCGGCTGGGGCCGTCGCGACTGGCCCTTCTTCATGCCGATGGCCGCCGCGCTGCCCGACGGCACGCACCACTACCTCGGCGAGGACTGGGCCTTCAGCTTCCGCCTTCGTCAGATGGGCATCACCCCCCTGGCCGATACCTCGATCCGCCTCTGGCACCACGGCCCCCACGCCTACGGCTGGGAAGACGCCGGCGCCGAGGCCCCGAGGCACGCGTCTTACGTCATCAAGATCGAGGGGCCTCGGGTACCATGAGTTTCCGTGGCTCGGCGTGCCGCAACCTGAATGTAGGGTAGGGCTTGCCCTGCCGCGAGCCCCGGTTTCGGCAGGGCAAGCCCTACCCTACGGGGAGGCCGGTCTCGATGGTGAGGAATCCGAGGGGTTGGGGTGCTTCTCCCGCCAGACCTCCTCGCGGGTTTCTTCGACGAGCGAGTCCAGCTCGTCCTCGCTCATGCCGCTTTCGGCGAACTCCCGGCGTATCGGCGCGAGCAGTTCGGAGAGTGCCCCCGATCCTCGGACATGTCGCTCGATGAGGCGGTGGATGTAGCTCGCGACGTCATCGCCCGAGGCCGAGGCACGCTCCAGGAGCGCCCTCTCTTCCTCGGACGAGAGGCTGATCGTGATGTCCATCTTGGTCGCTCCTCCAACTCGACGGATCACGATCGATGATAACAAGGCCGCCGGAAAACTTGCCAGGCGATCGTGCGATCAGCCCACTCACTCCATGGTCTCCTTGAACTCATACAGAGGATTCCATCCACGATCGGGATGGCCAATTTCCCGCGATTGATGTAAACCTCCGGCCGCCGGGCCGACGGACGCGCGAGGACCGACGCGGCCCGACTCGACCGGGCCGGCCCGGCCGCTCGCCGACGGCCCCTCGAAGGCCCGGCGGGAGGGTGCTCGATGGCAGGTCGATGGACGAAGTGGCTGGTGCTGGCCGTCTCGGCCTGGGCGACGGCCGACCTGGCGCTCGCGGCCGGTTTGATCGCTTCGGGAGGTCCCGCCCGTCGCGAGCCCCCGCTGGCGATCCACCGACCGGGGACGCCCAACGTCGGGTCGGGCCTGTTGGATGCGGCCGAGAGGGCGTCGGACGCGGGTCGATATGCCGAGGCGGAGGCCCTGGCACTCGAGGCCCTGGCGGTCCGGGAGAAGGTCTACGGGCCGAGTCACAGAGCCTTGATCCGGCCCCTCTGCGACCTGTCGGATTCCCGGGCCGATCGCGATCGGTTCGACGAGGCCGAGCCGCCGGCCCGCCGCGCCCTGTCCATCGCCGAGGGCTGCCCGGGCCCTCCCCGTTCGAAACGGATCATGCTCGGCCGGCTGGCCGCGATCGTCGTCCAGCAAGGGCGCCGGGCGGAGGCCGATGATCTCTCGGGTCGGGCGCTCGGGCTCGCGGAAGCCTTCCCCGGCGTCGATTCCTCCGAACAGATCGATGCCCTCGAAGTCCGGGCCTTCGTCCTGTCGAGGACCGGGCGGGACGCCGAGGCGGCCGAACTCATGACACAGTCGCTGGCCCTCCTGGAGGCGAGACCCGGGGTCGATGAGGGTGAACTCGCGCAAAAGCTCGGCAATCTCGGCGGCCTCCGGGCCAGATTGGGCCAGTATGCCGAGGCCGGACCTCTGATAGAGCGCTCCCTCGCGATCCGGGAGCGAGATCCGGACGACTCCCGCCGCAACCTGGCCATCGCCCTCAACAACCTCGGCTCGTTGAAATGCCTGGAGAAGAAGGACGACGAGGCCGAGGGCCCCTTGAGGAGGGCGCTGGCGATCTTCGAGGCGATGCGCGGCGAGGGCGACGACTCCGCCCTGGCCACGACGCTCGCCAACCTGGCGAGGTTGGCCGAGAAGCGGCATGACCTCGCCGAGGCCGAGGCTCTGGCGAGGAGGGCGCTGGGCGTCGCGGAGAAGTCGCTCGCGGCGACGAATCCCGACCTTGCGTACGTCCTTTCGACCGCCGGGCAGATCCTCCGGGAGTTGGGGTTTTCGGACGAGTCGGAGCCGCTCCTGGAGCGGGCCCTGGCGATCGACGTGCGGGTCCTCGGCCCGGACCATCTCGCGGTCGCCGGGATCCTCGAGCAGCTGGCCATCGCCCAGGTCCGCCGGGGCCGCCTGGCCGAGGCCGAACTGTCGATGAGGCGGGCCCTGGCGATCCACGAGCAGGCCCAGGGGGCCCAGGACCGCGGACTGATCCACATCCTCGACGGGCTGTCGAAGCTGTACGCCGGTCGGGGGCGGTTCGCCGAGGCCCAACCCCTGGCGCGGAGGATGCTGGCGATCGCGGAGAAGGAGCCGGGGCCGGACGATGCCGAACTTGTCCGATGCCTCCGCAATCAGGCCGTCGTCGACCTGGAACTCGGCCGTCTTGCCGAGGCCGGGCCGCTGCTCGAACGCGCCCTGGCCCTCCTGGAAAATCGGACGGACCCCGACCTCGACGGACTCGCCGGGTGCCTGGACGACCTGGCCCGGGTCCGGATGCTCCAGGGCCGCGTCGAGGAGTCCGACCGATTCTCCGCCCGGTCCAGGGCCCTCCGCGACTTCGACACGAAGTCGAAGGGGGAAGAGACGGCGTCGAAGGACAAGCTCGCACCGGTTGACTCAGACGTCAAGCAGACCTTCGGCACCGACCTGAAAGGCGCGTTTCCCGCGCGCCCGTCGAACTGAACGTATTCCCTTATCCGCGATGACGTGGAGAAAGATGGGCTGCTTCCTAAGGATGGTCAAGTTGTGGGACCTGGCTAAAATGCCGGTGAACACTCTCTGTCTTGCTCAAGCCCTCCCGTTGAACTTGGTTTGTCGTGCAAAGCCAAGTTTTTGACACGATTTCTGACCCGTTTTGGTCGATTCTGTCCCCATTTTGACCGAAATCTGGGCCTTTTTGCCGGCTTTTTTGGGCCTCCGAGGGCCTTTTCGCTCAACTTTGCCCGACCAAGTTCAGGAGGGTCGGCCCCGAGTTGGGCGGGGATGGTCGGGTGGCTCGGCTAGAAACCCGGTTAATCGGGAGGTTTTTTCACGATAGTAATGACTCGGAGCGAGCCTCGTCGGCCCGCTCGTCCGGGCGATGCCGCGTTGGCTTCGAGTTTTCCCGGGTAGGTCATGGGGTTGGCTTCGTGTGGCTCGACGACGGGTGGCCGCGCTGAGAAGCGGATTCGACGAAGCTGGTTTGCCGGACCTTTCGTGTCCTGGCCTCGGACGGCAGTCTCTCGCCTTGAGGGGGGATGGTGCGATTGGGTTTGAATTCTGGAGTGTGGCTCGTCGGATCGTTGGCGCGGTTGGCTTTGTGTCGGAAAAGCGATCGCGCGGGCGATTGGGTTTGAGTTTGTGCGCCAGGCCAAGTCTGGTGGGTCTTGTCAGTTGAGAGGTACTGACCATGGGAATTGCTCGTTCGCCATGAAGCTAGCCGGCGGCGTCACGGGTGACCGTGCCGTCGAAGCCCGGCGATGCGACGACGTCAGCCGTAATGCGAAAGCGTGAACCCGATTCGGCCTCGTTAAACCCTTTTCCGAGAGTGGCCAACCTTCAAATTCGGGCCAAGCCTGACACCAGCCGCGAAGTAACGAGCACTCGCAGCGGCTGGGCTCTCCGGGGTGGTTGGGGACGGCGGGCGTCGAGAGATCCATCGAGGAACCTGGGAGACCCGATCGAGCGGACCGACTCCAGGGCATGGGGTCGGACCAACTGACGAGGGGAATGAATAACCGGCGTCGGGCTCGATCGGGAGTCGGAGGGGGTCGTAGTAGCGGGGAAGCGGGGTAATTCCCGGGGAGCGAAGGACCCCTGCCGAATTCGTGCTGTCTTCAAAACGTGAGGAGATCCGCTTGGACAACCGTCCCACTACGGAAGAAGCGAACCAGGTCAATCCCGACACCCGCCGCGTGAAACCGGAGGTGAAGTCGGGGGTCGCCCTGCCGCCGAAAGTCTCCGAACTGAGAAGCAAGCTGAGCCACAAAGCCAAGCAGGAGCCGCGATTCCGGTTCTACGCCTTGTATGACCGGATCGACCGGCTCGACGTGCTGACGGCCGCGTGGTGGTTGGTTCTCAAGAACGACGGCGCCCCGGGAGTGGATGGCGTGTCATGCCGGGACATCATTGATGGTCCGGGTGCCACGGCGTTCCTCCAGGAGTTGCACGAGGAATTGCGGACCAAGACCTACCGGCCCCAGCCGGTCCGGCGTGTCCAGATCCCCAAGCCGGATGGCCGGTTGCGACCCCTGGGCATTCCCACGGTTCGTGATCGGGTCGTTCAAACGGCGGTGTTGCTGGTGATTGAGCCGATCTTCGAGGCGGACTTCCTGGACAGTTCCTTCGGGTTCCGTCCGGGCAAGAACGCGCATCAAGCGATCGACGCGATTCGCCATCATCTTTCCGCCGGGCTTGTGGAGGTGTACGACGCGGACCTTCAATCGTACTTCGACACGATCCCTCACGAGCACTTGATGAAGTGCCTGGAGCGACGACTCGCCGACGGCGCGGTCTTGAGGCTGATCCGCCAGTGGCTGGAAGCTCCCGTGGAGGAGACCGACGACCGAGGTCGAACGACCCGGACCCGACCGAAGCAGGGGACGCCGCAAGGGGGAGTGATCTCTCCGTTGCTGGCGAACCTCTACCTTCACTGGTTCGAGAAATCGTTCTACCGAGGCGACGGCCCCGGGACGTGGGCCAAGGCCCATCTGGTGCGTTACGCCGATGACTTCGTGGTGCTGGCGCGTTATCAATCGAGGCACCTGGTCAACTGGATCGAGGGGAACCTCGAAGGACGATTCGGGCTGACGATCAACCGCGAGAAGACACGGACGGTGAGACTTGTCGAACCCGGTGAGAGCCTGAGCTTTCTGGGGTTCACGCTGCGGTACGATCGGGATCGTTTCGGACGATCGCGGCGTTATCTCAACGTGTTTCCCTCGAAGAAGGCGATGGCGCGAGCCCGAGCCAAGATCCGGGAGCTGACCGAGCGTCGGCGTCGCTTCGTGCCCGTCGTGGAGATGGTGTGCGGGGTGAGTCGTTGGCTTGGGAGCTGGGGGAGATACTTCCAGCACGGCTATCCGAGCGAGGCGTTTGGCGAGTTGAACTGGTACGCCTGCGAGCGGTTGAGACATCACCTGAAACGCCGGAGTCAGCGTCCCTACCGAGTTCCGGAGGGTCAGTCGTATTATGCCCATCTCGTGACGCTGGGATTCCAGCCCTTGAGAGCCCAATCGACCCGACGCTGACTTCCTGTGCCTGCGTTGTGGGGAAGGAATTCGGGTAAGCCGGATGCGGGAAATCCGCCCGTCCGGTTTGAAGAGGGCGGAGGAGGCAGCGTCCCTGCCCCTCCGCTACTCGACCTCGGCGTCGGATTCCTGTCCTCGACCTCACCGGGAAATGAGGGTTGGATTGAAACTATGAGGGGGGTGGAGGTCGAGCCGACGGCTGCGGGTGCCCTGAGTTCGTGGCAGACTTGAGGTGCTTACAACCCTCTGGCCCGCAGAATCGGAGCACTCCCGTGAACTACGTCGGCATCGACCTCCACAAGCACTCTATCGTCACCTGTGTCATGGACCAACACCGCAAGATCATCGGCCGTCGCACCCTGGCCTGCTCCCAGGTCCAGGACATCCGCGCCTACTTCGAGTCGCTCCGGCCCTTCCAGGCGGTTGTCGAGGCCACCGCCAGCTATGAGTGGCTCCTCGAGCTGATCGAGCCGACGGCCGAGAAGGTCGTCCTGGCCCATCCCGGCAAGCTCCGCGTCATCGCCGAGAGTGTCAAGAAGACCGACCGCCTCGACGCCCAGGTCCTCGCCGAGTTCCTGGCCCGCGACATGATCCCCACGGCCCATCGCCCGACCAAACGCCAGCGTGAGCACCGCACGCTGGTCCGACACCGTCAGTTCATCCGGGGTCGCATGACCGCCCTCAAGAACAAGATCCGCCGCTTCGCCGCCGACTACAACGCCGACCGCAAGGACCTCTTCACCCCCGCCGGGTTGGAGTCGCTGGCCAAGCTCGAGCTGCGCGACGCCGACCGCTTCGTCCTGGGGCGGCTCTGGGACGACCTGGAGCACGAGAAGACGCAGCTCCGGGCGGTCAAGACGAAGCTGGAGGAGTTCGCCAAGAAGGCCCCGACGGCCGAGGCCGAGGCCCGCGCCGTGCTCGGGACGATCCCCGGGGTCGGGGCGGTGACCGTCGATGTGATCGTCAGCGAGCTGGGGGACATCTCGCGGTTCAAGAATGCCCGTGCGGTGACGGCCTACGCCGGGCTGCGCGCCGGGGTCCGGCAGTCGGCCGGCAAGTCGAAGGAGATGGGGATCAGCAAGCAGGGCTCGGGGCTGCTGCGGTGGGCGTTGGTGGAGTCGGCCTGGAGGCTGGTGGCGCGGTCGGGCCGGTGGAAGGTGGTGTATGAAGGCATCAAGAAGCGTCGCGGGGGCAAGAAGGCGATCGTGGCGGTGGCCCGCCGGCTCCTGGGGGTGATGGTGGCGATGCTGAAGACGCGGAGTCCTTACCGGCTGATCGCGTGATCGGCCCGAGCGGTTGAAGACCCAGAGACCCGTCGCAGAGGGGAGATGGAGTCGAGCGGAGGCGGGTGGGCGTGACGAACCACGGGATGACCCCGGCTCAAAGCCCGGCGAGGACGAATCTCGTCGATCGCCGAGCGATTGAATGGCGGCGTCCCCTGGATTGAGTTTCCTGGCGAGGCCCGGGTGACCGGGCGATCCCGAATAGATGGTTGGATGCGTCACGTTGCGTCGGCCTGCGTTCGATGAGATGGGATGGCCGTGGGAGCGTCTCCCTCGGCCTGTGGCTCAGGGGATGCGTTGTGGGGGATCACGATCACCTCGACGGAGGCGGGACGACGATGGGCCAGGTTGACCGAAGCCGAAGGCGAGGGGGATGCGTGGGGAACCCCGCAACGAGAACCTGCACCGCTCCGCTTGACAAGATCCCCCTCATAGATGGCTTTGAGTTGGAAAAAGGGGGTCGTGTCCTAACTCCGTAGCACGACTGGCAAGCTGATCCATTCGGACTCGGTCAACGTCCAGACGTGATCTGTCAGCCCGGCGGCCATCGCAGGCGTCCGCTTCCGGTAACGTCCCTCGACGACCGGCTCTCGCAGCGTCCTCACCGTTCAGCAGAAATGATAGTTATACATCTTGAAATAGGTGGCCGTCTCGTGGAAACGCCAGTCCTTCGAGAATCGATAGGTCTTCCGCGACTTCCTCAGCCGTCGGCGACGTGCCCGAGCAAGGCCGTGGCCTTCTCCTTGGTCAGATGGGAATGGAACAGCGGGGTCCCCTTGCGTTCGGAGAACCGGACGCCGTAGGAGCGACAACGGAGGAAGCGGATCGAGTTGTCATGGCCGTGGGGTAAAAGTCGCAAGTCGTTATCAGTGGCTGACTTGCGGTCTCCGGCTGGCCAGATGTTCTTCCATCTTGCGTAACCCGACCACGCCCACGGTGGCCTGGGTTGCCTGGAGGCCCAGGTACTTCAGGCCTTTCTCGGCGGGAATCCGGCGGACGACCTCCTCGCCGTCCTTGAGGAACCGGAGCGGCCCCCAGGTGCTCAGGGTGAGCCCGGCTTTGGCGCAGAGCCCGCGGCCGAGGTCGGCGATCTCGGGGACGGTCAGCTTCGGAAGCGCCTCAGGGAAGCGGCGGAGGACCTGGTAGGTGCCGCCGGCGGCCCGGACGGTCCACCAGCGGGCCAGTCGGACGGAGTCCGAGGCGGCCTCGAGTCCCTCGGCGACGCCCCGGCGACCGAGGGCCTTCGTCGCGTCGGCGGTCGCAGACTCGACCGCCTCACGGCCGGCGGCCTCGGCGGCTTGCTTGACCGCGGCGCGGACCTCGGCCCGCGCGGCCTCGGAGGCGGCCACGCCTTCGGGCTGGACGGCCGCCAGGCTCAGGACGTCGGCCACCACGAAGCAGCCGTCGATCAGGGCCCAGGCCACCTCGCCCGAGGTCGGCGAATGCCCTCGCCTCGCCACGTTGGCCAGGTGGAGCAGGTCGTAAAGCGGCAGGAACTGCTGGAACTCGACGTCGGACTTCTCCAGCTCCGCGACCCGGCCCAGGCCGTCGTCCTTGATCAGGCGGATGGTCGCCTGGCCGCTGTCGCCGGAGAGGGCCAGGACCGAGTGGGCCAGCCGCTCGGACCAGGACCAGCGAGGCTTCGACTTGAGCAGGGCCAGCGCCTCGGGCGCGGCGTCGGCCCGGGCGATCGGCGGGATCACGGCCGGGCCGTCGCTCGCGGAGGATCTCGCGGAAGTCGGGGTCGGCGGCGTACTTGTCGAGGATCGCCAGGGCCATCGGGCCGTGCTCGGCCAGGGACTCGACCGCCTGGTTGCGGAGGGTCGCGTCGGCGAAGTCCTCGAAGACGACGTCGGCGGCGTCGGGGCCGGCCTGGAACAAGGCCCGCTCGCCGCGCTCGCCGAACTCGACGACCAGCCGCAAGGCGTCGGGGCTGCCCCCGACCTGGTCGACCAGCCCGGCGGCGGCGACGTGCCGGAGGTGCCCGGCGACCGTCTCGGGCTGGTGGCTCTGGAGCAGCTCGTCGACGTACGACGCATTGACCCGGAGCAGGATCAACGCCTGATCGAGCGGCAAGGCCCGGCCCAGGGCGTCGAGCACCGGGCCGTAGAGCTTGACCAGCGCGAAGCCGTCGAGCCCCTGGACCCGGAAGGCTTCGAGGGCGAGCGGGCCGTGGTCGTCGAGGGTCCGGATCGCCGAGCGGAGGTCGGCCGCGCCCGGCTCCAGGCTGATGAACGAGAGCAAGGCCAGCGCGTCGGCCAGGTCGGCGGGGTCGCCCGACCAGCGGTCGACCAGGTCGGTCACGCCGACCGGGTCGGTCAGCAGCAGCGGCAGGGCGTTCGGGTACTTCGAGGCCACCCGCCTCTGGGCGGGGGTGAGGCGGGCGATCTCGGCGATGACCAGCTTCCGGCCGGTGTCGTCGGCCCGCTTCAGGCCGAAGTATTCGCGCCAGCGGAGCAGGATCTCGGCGGCCGAGGCGTCGGTGAGGGCCTCGCGGAGCCGGCCGAAGTCGCCGGGGTGGTTCTCGTAGAGGTAGACCGCCTCGAGGCCGAGGGCGTCGAGCAGCTTGAGCCCCCGGAGGCCGTCGGTTCGCTCGATGGCCAGGGCGTTCTGGCGGTACTCGCCGTAGACCCGGCGGACGAGGTCGGCCTCGCCAGGATAGCGGGCGAGCAACTCGGCTTCGGGATCGATGGCAGGGGCGGTCGGAGGGGCTTCAACCTGGCGCGCTGGGTCGACGACCGCCGGGCCGCCCTCCTTGAGGGTGAGCTTGAGGAGCACACCCAGCGCGGCCAGCAGGACGACGGCGGCAAAGGTTCGCTTCATCAGTGCCAGGGTCCCGGGGTGGCGATCGGCCGGGGGCCGACCCGTTCGACTCAAAGGAGGTAGGTTCGCTCTCGATTGGCGAAGCGGGCGGGTCGGGTGCGCCGTCGCGGGACCTCGAGTGGAGTCAACCCACCTTCATTGTGCGATCCCGGTCCCACTCGCGTCAACCGCAAACGTAAGATGCGAGACAGCTTGGGTTTCGAGATCTGAAACGGACCCGGGGCCGGCCCGGTCGACCGGGCGGCCCGACCATCAATCAAGCCATCCTTCAGGGAGATCGGCCGCCGGAGGCCATTATCGGGAAGATTTTCGGAAATGACGAGGAATCGGCCGAGATCGCGGGAGGAGAGCCGGCGACGAGGTCCGTTGGGCCGTCGCGCCGGCTCTCGCGAACGGTTCACCTCGGAGCGGGCGCGGGCTCCATCGGCGTGGGGGGGCTGGCCGGCGGCTCGGCCGAGGGGGGCGGCGGGTTCATGGGCGGCGCGACGGGGGCGGGGCCGGCGTAGTCATCGCCCATCGGCATGGTCGGGGTGGCCGCGCCCATGACCGGCGGCCCCTGGGCCGTCTGCGAGTCCAGGTAACCGGGCATCCCGCCGGGCATCAGGCCCTGGCCGCAGTTCGGGCCGACGCAGGGCACCGGGAAGTCGTCGCAGGTATCGCACTGAGCGCAGCCGACCACGCCGGCCGCGACGGCGACGGCCATCAAGAGATTCATCCGCGACATCGGAGGTTCCTTTCCTGGAAACAACGGCCGTCCGGAATCCATTCCGGCCCGGAGGCGACGCCCGGCCGGAGGGAGGGGGGAACTCCCAGGCGCCCGGCGCCCAGACACCATCGATCATCGGCCGGCCTTTCCGGCGGAATGAGCCCAATCGGCCTCGATCGTTTCCCCGTCCGCCCGACCCGCCGCATTGGGTTGAGTTTGCCGGCTCGCTTGCCGGATTCGCCGTTTCATGGCACGATGCCGCCCCGTTCGAGACGCCCCGATCGTGGAAGGAGCCGACGATGGTGATCGACCTGTCTCCTCGACTCGCGCTCGCCGCCTGCCTCGCGATGGCATCCGCCGGCTGCACGGAGCGGCCACCGCCCTCGGCCCCGAGTGGCCACCGGGTTGACGATTTCCGGGTCATCAGGTTCGCGGGGGAGAAGGTGGTGGTCCCGGTTCGCCGGGGGCTCGAAAAAGCGCCGATGGTCGAGGGGGTCGCCGGTGACCTCGCGGGCGTCGGCGATCGGGTCGTCCTCAGCGACGTCGGCGAGGGCGAGGTCTTCCTGGCCCTGGACCTCGACGCCCTCAAGTTCTATCACTCGTCGCCCGGTCCGGAGCAGCTCGGCCGGTTCCGCCTGCTCGGCGACGAGGGACGGCTTTTCGTGGTGCCTCGGGGAACGGTCGGGTCGATCCGGCGCGTCCTCGAAGGCGAGCTGCCGGAGGGCCTGAAGGCGGTCGAGCTGCAATTGCCGGGCGAGAGGGGCGGCACCGCCTGGGTGAGCGATCCCTTCCTCCGCCGGCCGGGGATCTAGCCCACTGATCTCGCGCGAAGCCCGACCAATTCTCGCGCGGAGATCCTTTTCCGGGTTAACGGCGAATACAATCAACCGGGTGGACTCGATGCCCTGGGAGATTCTCGGTCAAGATGCCCCCGATGGCTCGAACCGTGCTCCACTTCGGCGGCAACGGCCACGCCTCTTGCCGGCTCGACCAGGCGCGGCAGGCTTTGTGCCGGAGCCCGCATCCGCTGGAACTGGTCGACGTGCCCTATCCCGGCTTCGAGGGGCGGCCGGCTTCGGCGTCGTTTGATGATTTTTTGCAACATCTGGCCGGGTTCGTCCGGGGCCTGGCGGTCGAGCCGATCGGGGGCTACGCGTCGGGGATCGGGGCTCTCATCGCCCTGGGATTGCGGGGCAGGGGGGAGCTGCTCGGGATTCCACTGATCTTCCAGGGGCCGGTGCTCTGGGGGCTGGAGCGTCGCTGGTTTCCCTGGGCAATGCGGGCGTTTCCCCCGGCCCGGCGTTTGCTGCGATCCGCCTTCGCGAATCCGGGATTTCAACGAAGGTTCGCCGGCAAGCACTTCGTCGGAGCCCACAATGCCGCGGTTCTCGGGCCTTTTTTCGAGGGATACCGGCGGTGTTCGGCCTTCGGTGGCTTCTTTGACTGGCTCTCGCCCGGGTGGCTCAGGTCGTTAGAATCAGCATTCGTGCATCGTCCCGAGGCACTCGGCGGGATCACGGCCTGGGTTGGCGGGCGCGACCGGGTCGTGGGCCTGGACGAGGTCCGGGCGACCAGCCGGGCGCTGGGTGTGACCTGGCCGGTGGTCGAGTTCGAGGGCTGGGGGCATTACCCGATGATCGACGTTCCCGAGGAGTGGGCCGATGCTCTCTGCCGAGCCCTGGCTCCCGCTTGACCGGTTCGACGACCCGGGCGTCCCGAAGCTGTTCCACCTGAAGCAGGCGGCGCGGGCGGGATTTGAGGTCCCGGAGACCTACTGGGCGCGGGCCGAGACGCTGGAGGCCGACCCGCCGGATCGGCTCCCCTCCGGCCTGCCCGACGCCCCGTGCATCGTCCGGTCAGGCTCGCCGACGGAGGACGCCCGGACGACCTCGAACGCCGGGCAGTTCCTCACGCTGATCGTCGAGAAGCCCGAGGACTTCGCCGGCTCCGTGGCCGAGGGTGGTCGGCTCGCTCCCCCGTCTTGAAGGCCGGCCGCTGGGCGTGGTCTTCGTCCAGCCGCTTGATCCAGGCCGAGACGGCCGGCGTGACGTTCTTCGACGGATTCTATTACGAGGAAGCGTTCGCCGCCGGGTCGAACGCCGCGCTGACCTCGGGCCGCGAGCGCGGGCACGTCCGCCGAGGGCACGTCCGCCGAGGGGAGGCGCACGACGCCTGGCTCGGCCGGCTCCAGCGACCTCCTCGGCGGCCCGGTCGACGTCGAGTGGGCCATCCCCTGGGGCTGGGGGCGCCCGAGCCGGTCCTGCTCCAGGTCCGCCCGGCGCTCTTCCCGATCCGCCGGTGCGAGACGATCAGCCTGGCCAACCACAAGGAGATCCTCGGCGACCCGCCCAGCCCGTGGATGGTCGGCCTGCTGGTCGAGGTCGCCCGGCCGGTGATGGATCACTTCGAGCGGATCGACCCCGAGGTCGCGTCCTGGGAGGAGCCTTACGCGATCGAGCTGGGCGAGCGAGCCTGGATGAACTTCTCGGCGTTCTTCCGGCTGATGGACCACTGGGGATTGCCCCGGACGATGGTCACCGAGGGGGTCGGCGGCGAGTCGGCCGGGCCGCTCGACGGCCGGATCGATTTCGGCCGGGTCGTCCGGAAGCTCCCGACCCTGCTCCGGAAGGTTGCGGGGCGACTACGCGGCGATCTTCGCGATCCGCCGGGGCCTCCGCGCCCTCGACCAGGACCTGGCCCTGGCGCAGACCCTGGCCGACCTCTGGGCCGTGAACGCCGAGGGCGCTGGCGTTCTCGATCCGGACCAACTTCGCGATCATGTCGGTCCTCTCGGTGGCCGTCCGGCTCCGCCGAGGGCTGGGGTTGAAGGGCGCCGGGCGGGTCGTGACCCACGAGATGATGGCGGCGTATGCCGAGCTGGCGAGCCGGCCTGATCTGACCGACCGACTGGCGGGGCTCGACGCCTGGCTCGCCCGTTACGGCCATCGTGGCCCCCTGGAGAGCGACCCGAGCCAACCTCGGTTCGACGAGCTGCGCGAGACGCTCCGCGCGGCCCTCGAACGAGGCCCGACGCCCGCCCCGCCGGCCGAGGGCCCGCCCCGGACGCGTGCTCGCGGCGCTCGGCCGGTTCTGCTTTCTCTACGACGAGGTCCGCGAGTGGTTCCGCGACCGCCTGATGCGCTGGTGGCAAAGGCTCCGGGCGGCGGATTCTCGAAGAGGCACGCCGGGCCGTCGAGCGAGGGCATCTCGACGCTCCCGAAGACGTCTTCTTCCTCAGGGGGGAAGACCTCGCGGCCGATCCCGTCACCTGGCGAAGCCGGGTTACGAGCCGCCGGTGGGCCTGGGAGCGGGTCAGGGGACTGAGACTCTCGAACACCGCGCCTCGCGAGGTGATCGAGACCGAGATCGCCGCCGAAGGGCGTGACCAGGGCCCGTCGACCGGCCGGTTCCGGGGGATCGGCCTGGGTTCGAAGGTCGTCTCGGGCACGGCCGTCCGCGCCACCGACCTGAAGGCCCTCCTCGAAGGCTCCGACCTGCCCGAGTCGCCGGTGCTGGTCGCCTCGACACTCGAACCCTCCTGGGCCGTCGTTTTCCCCCGGTTCCTCGCGGTGGTGGTCGACCTCGGCGGCGAGCTGAGCCACGCCTCGATCCTGCTTCGCGAGGCTCAAATCCCTGCCGTGGTCAACGCCCGGGGGGCCTTCGGCGCGATCCTCGACGGCGACCAGGTCGTGGTTGACCCGCTCGAAGGGGAGGTTCGCGTTGAACCGGCGAGCGCCGAGCGCCGATCTCAAGTCGATTTGGTGGGCGGTGCCCACCCTACGCGATGGATTCCAAAGGTTAATAGTAGGGTGGGCACCGCTCACAAACCCCGCTACTTCGACTCCGTCGGTTGATCCGACTTCCGCCAGAACGCTCGCCCGGCGTCGGTCTCCGTCTCGGCCATCAGCCAGAGGACGCGTCCAATGGCGGCGTTCGAGATCAGGTCCTCGGGCGGTTTCGCCTTCCATCTCTCGTAATACGCGTCCACGTTCTTCTTCGCCCGCCTGAGCAGGTACTCTTCGTTCGTGGCTGCGGTACAATTCCAGATCGGCCTCAACCATAAAATGGGCATATCTTACCGCGTCGCGATAGACGCCCGTCTTCTCGTCCAGGAACCATTCCCCGGCCTTCCCGATCCGCCGGGCCTGCTCGATATATTCCTTCTCGCCGGTCGCTCGGTACAGGCCCAGCATCGCGCGGAGCATGAGCGCGGAGTTGTAGGTCAGCTTGCCGCGTTTGACCTCGCCGGTGGCGACGACCTTGCGGTCATCGAACAGGCCGTCGTCGTCCTGGAGCGCGCCGACGGTCCACGCGACGATCTTGCGGGCCCGATCGACGAGCGCCGGGGCGTCGGCCTCGCGGAACCTCGCCAGTCGCAGGCAGCCCACGGCCGCCGGCCCGTTGGCGCAGGCGTTCTTGGTGCCGTCCTTGTGTCCTTGATGCCACCAGATCCCGCCGCCGATCTCCTCGTCCCAGCCGCTCAGCACGAATTTGAGCGTCTCCTCCGCCCGGGTGAGGTAGCGCGGGTCGCGGTTCGTCTCATAGGCTTCGAGGAACGTGATCACCAGCCAGGCGTTGTCGTCATAATACTTGTCGTTGCCGTTGCCCCGGGTTGGCGCGGCCTCGTAGCCGGGGATCTTGACCTTGGAATCCCAGTAGGCGTCGAGCGCCTTGAAGTAGTCATCCAGGCGAGGACCGTACGTGGCCGGATCGGATCGCGCCGCCGCGACGAGGTTCGAGAACATCACGCCCTGGAGCCAGACGTAATCCGGCCTCCGGAGCGTCATGGATTTGAAATACACGCCGCTCTGGGGATCGAAGAAATTCTTCTGGATGTGTTCCGTCACTTCGCGGGCACGTTGCGCGAACTGGTTTGGCTCCTCGGCCCGCGTCACGCCGGCGAGGGAGAGCATCAACACGGCTGCCGACAGTGCCCTGCTCATGACGTGAATTCCCATCATTGTTCGACCGGTCCGCGAGACTTCGCCCCACTATAACCAATCGTGGGCCGGTTGTTAGTTTTGTAGGGGACGCTTTGCGTCCCGTCTGCCGCGTCAGGCGTCTCGGGACGCGGAGCGTCCCCTACGCAAACCTTCGGTGACCGCGACCGGGACATGCACGTCCATGTATAATCTGACGCTCAACGGAGCTTCCCGGCCGCGCGGAGCTTTCTCCGCAAGGGGGAGTTTTGTTCCAGGGCGAGTTTCTCGTCATGGTCCCGCGCCTGAGCCTCGATCTCGGCGTCGTATTCGGCCTGGTTGTCGAAGTAGTGGGCCAGCGCCGCGTGGATCTGGGCTAGCGAGAGGTGTGGGTACTGACGATGGATCTCGTAGGCACTCCAGCCGTAGGCGACCTGGGCAAGCGCGAGCTCGATGACCTTGGTGTTCGTGTCGTCGATCCAGGCACGGCCGCGCTCGTCGAGGTGGATGTGGGACGGGTTGACGACGGTCGCCATGACGATTGCTCCAGGATGGCACGTCGGCCCATCGGATATCGTACCCGGCCGTGAGTCAGCCGTCGATCGGACGTTGCCAGCGACCATTCGTTCAGCGGCGCTCGGGCGTGGCGGCCTTGGTGACGGCCGCGTCTCGGGGGAGGGTGGGCCAGCCGATCAGCTTGAGGCCCGCTCGGGGGAAGACGCGGGGGATGGTTGAGAGGTCGTCGCCGACGATCGGTGGCAGGACCGGGCGGCCGTCGCTCCAGTAGCCGAGGTGGCGGAACGCCTCCCCCTTGTCGGTCGCCTCGTCGAGCGTCTTGCCGGCGAAGGCGGCGTCGATGGTCAGGTCGGCGATCCGCCAGAAGCCGAACATGTCGAAGGCGTTGACCTCGGCCTGCGCCATCTGGGCGTTGGGCAGGAGGCCGTCGCCCGTATCGAAGGAGGCATGGCCCCCGGTCGGGGCGAGGTGGTCGGCCCGGAAGTGAGGGACGCCCCGGAGGTCGCTCCGGTAGAGGATGTACTTCTTCCGGTCGAGCGGGATGGCGGTCGTCTGCGGCGAAGATCTCGCGGGCCCGCTGGTCGCCGACGACGACGTCCTTCTCGCCGGCGAGGACGACCAGGAGGGTCGAGGCCGGGACGTTGGCCAGGTCGGGCGTGCGCGAGGGGAGCACCTCGCCGGGGAAGATCGAGATGACCGCCTGGGGCACGGGCAGGTCGGCCTCGGCGGCGACCGCCGCCATCTGCGCGGCGAGGTTGCCTCCGGCCGAGTGGCCCATGATCGCGAACTTCGACCGGTCGGGCCGGACGTGCGCGGGGGAGGTTGACAGGACGTCGAGCGCGTCGCGGACGGCGACCAGTCCGTTGGGAAGGAAGTTGGCCGGCGGCGTTGACCAGTCGCGCTGGTAGCGGGGGGCGATCACGATCCGACCCTTGCGGACCAGGTGATCGATCCAGGCGCCGTAGACGCCAGGGTTGACGGCGAACCAGCCGTGGTTGAAGACGACCACCGGGGCCGTCGCGGGGGTCGGGTCGGCCGGCTCGAAGAGCCAGTACGACCGGGGGCCTTCCCCCAACTCGACCCGACGAACCGACTTGTGGGGGTAATTCGGGGGCGGCTCGGCGGCCCGAGCCCGGGCGACGAAGGGGACAGCGATCGCGGCGACGACGACAGCAACGAGCGTGACCGGAGCCTTCCGGCCGCGCGGCCCGACGATGCGGATGGGGTGAATCATGGCGTCCTTGCCTCGCGAGTTGTCGGCGGCGACCCGGCGGGCGAGAGCCGGCCGGGTTCAGCCGTCGGAGTCCTTCCGATCCATTCCGATCAGTTCCTGGGGGCCGGGGTCGAGCGGCCGGCGACCGAGTTCTGGGCCGGAGCGGCCGGCTTCTCGGGCTTCGGGGCGGTCACGGCCGGCTTGGCCTTGTCCGCCGGCTTCGACAGGTAGACCGTCTCCAGCAAGGGGGACGCCCAGATCCCGTGCCGCTCGTTGCCCGGGAAGAACACCGGCTGGTCGAGCTTCAAGCTCGTCAGGCTGGTGAACCCGAGCACGCAGATCGGGAACTGGTTGATATTCTCCATGTCCGCCAGCACGACCGGCTCGGAGAGCACCAGGCCGGCGTGGCGGAATGCTTTCTCGGCCATCTCGACGCAGTAAAGCTCGCGGTCGTCGAGCGAGAGTTCGTAATCGAACGGGACCTGCTTCTTGTACATCGAATGCAAGTACTCGACCACCTTGGGGATGCGGTCGCGATAGGCCGGCTTGAGCCGCTTCACGCCGAAGGAGGCCGACGTTGTCCAGCATCCAGACCTTGAAGGGCTGGCGGCGGACGCTGGCCTTGGTCGTGTCGTAGACGACCGGCTCGCCGTCCTCGATGACCACGGTCCCGATGTGCGAGAATCTGGCTGCCGCTGATGTTGGCGATGAACCGGCTGAACGGGAAGAACCCGCCGAGAATCCGGGCGTCGCCTCGCCGGAACAGGATGTCGCCGTCCTTGAGGACCTTGCGGCCCCACTGGTCCCACTGCTTCATCAGGGGGGTGTCGGGGATCGGCGGGATCTCGCCCGACTTCCGCGCGGCGGTGGCGGCCGGGCCCCAGGGGTTCCCTTGCCAGCCGGGCGGAGCAAGTAAGTCGGTCGGCTCCTTGCCACCGGTCGCGCCCCGCCGGCGTTGAAGCTCACCAACAACCAGAGCAAGAACCTCATGGAGAAATCCTTGTACGGGGTCGAATTCGCCCCGGAAAAGGGCCGTTCGGGCGGCCGGGACGACCTGTCGGGGATGGACCGCTCGAACGAGCGGGATGCCGGCGAAGCGGCTCCAGGTCCGAACAGTCTATGGGGAGGAAATCAAGAGGCTATCGCAGTTGTCGCGCCGCGATCGGCCCGAATTTCGGAGTAAGACCGACCCGGCAAGCTTCCCATCTTAATATCATCGTCGCCCGAACGCCATCAACTTGTGGCCGATTTTTCGGAAATGATGCAAGATAAAGTTTTCGCATTTCCCGCAAAGGTCCCGTTTCCCGCGCCCGCTCACGTCGGGAATGACGAGATCGGCTCGGGTCGATTTTGCGAATTTTTCGGAATCGCTCCAGTTCGCGGGTCGACCGGCCGATCAAACTTTGATAGGTAGGAACTCGAATCAGAGAGACCAGGGGTCCGACGGCCCGTCTTCGGCCCGCAAGGATGCGGGCGGGGGCGAGGTGGATCGAGACCCGGGGGCATCATAAGCCGTATGCGCACAGGACGGCGCGTCTTCGAAATCGGCCTGGGGGATCGCCTTGCTGGCGGGCCTGATCGGGGCCGCGCCGTCCGGCCTCGGCCCGTTGCCAGCGCCGGGTCCTCTCCGATCCGGATGAGCGTCGAGGTCGACTGGTCGGTCCCCGCCCTGCCGGCCCTGCCTCCGGCGTCGCGGCCCTCGGCTCCGCTGCCGGTCCCGACGGCCGAGCTTTCCGTGACCGGCGGGCGGATCCTCGAGGTCCGGGGCGGTCCCGGGATTCGCCGCCCAGAGCGCGACCGGACGGCTCGTGGGCGGCGGGCTCGGGCTTGAAGGGACGGGCGCGGGTCCGGGTCGAGGCCCCGCTCGGGGGCGGAGCTGGCAGTCAAGGTCGCCGGCCAGACCTTCCGGGTGACGCTGGCCTCGCTCCTGGACGGCCCGCAGCGGTCGAGCCACCCGTTCGGGCGTGGAGATCGGGATCGAGCGGCTGGCCTGGGACCCGATCCAGGTCGAGCTCGGCGACGAGGGGCTCGACGGCACGGTCGAGCCCGGCGCGGCGGTCCCGCTCTCGGTCGCCTTCAACGTCCTGACGCCCGAGCCGGCCGAGGTCAACCTCCACTGTCTGGCCGAGTTGCGGCCGATCCGAGGGGGCGAGCCGATCTGGCGGCAGGAGTGGCGGGAGGTGATCGCCACCGACTCGCTCGAGCCCGCCAAGCACCCCCTGACGGTGACGGCCCGAGGGCCCGAGGGGACGTACGTCCTGGAAGTGAAGACCTCGTGGGAGCCGCTGGCCGATCGCGGCGGGGACCCGGCTGGGCCGCTGGGTCCGGAGGCGCCGGAACCCGTCGCAGACGACCTCGGCGACCCGGCGGTTGACGCTGGCGGTGGTCGCCCCGAAGCCCGCCGGCTCCGCCTCCGCCGTCGAAGGTCGAGGGTCCGCCGCCGCGGCCGGCCTGGAGGTCGACGCGATCGACCTGGCCCGATCGTGGGCCCATCGCCCCTGCGGCCACGGGCCGGTCGCCGCTCGACGGACCGGGCCGGACGTCGTGGACCGTGCCCGAGCTGGCGCTGGTGGACCCCTCGCTCCGCGACCGGCTCCGGGGCTGGATCAACCGGAACGGCGGCGAGCCCTCGACCCTGGCCCCGGCCGATCCGGCCGGGCTGGCCTGGTCGGCCGTCGGGCTCCGCGTGGCGCATCCCGAACGGCCCCACCGGCTTACGCTGACGGTCTCGGGCGGCCATCCCGCCTCGCTGGCCGTGGCGATGGTGGCCGGCGAAGGGTCTGGGGGCCGGAGGCGGGTCGTGCTCGACGCCTGCGCCTCGGGCTCGCCGATCCTCGAGGGCGGGCCGCCGGCCACCTTCTCCTGGCCGGTCTGGCCCGACGCCGAGGCGCCGGTCCTGGTGCTGGTCAACCGCAACCCCGTCGGCGCCGGTTCAGATCGGCTCGATCACCCTGACCGAGCTGGCTCGAGCTGCCGGCCGCGCCGGCCGCCCCGCCGGCCGAGCGGTCGCTGGGCCTGCACCTGGCCGGGTCCGCGGTCGCTCGACCGCTTCGGCGGGGGCGACGAGCCGGGCCGGGTCGACCCGCTGGCCCAGGCCCGGAACCTGGCGACCTACCTGGCCCACTGCGGGGCCTCGACCGTGGTCCTGCCCGATGGGCTGGCCGACCGCGCCCGGCGGAGGGCGCTGGAAGGGCCAGGCCGACGAGGACTCGACCGGCCCCGACCGGCTCGACCTCTTGCTCCGGGTCCTGGCCCGCCGGGGTGTCACGGCCTGGGTCGACGTCGCCTTCGACGGGCCGCTGCCCGGCCTTCCCGCGCCCGACTCGCCCGAGGCGGCGGCCGAGGGGCTGGTCCGGGTCGACCGGCGAGGGGCGGTCGACGGCCCGAGCTACCAGCCGATCCATCCCGAAGGTCCGCGAGGCGATGGCCCGGAAGGTCGCCGAGGCGATCGCCCCTCGGAAGGCCCGGCCGAACCTCGTCGGGCGTCCTGGTCCGGCTCGGGCCGGGCTCGACCCTGCCGGGCGGTCCCGACTCGGGGCTCGACGACGCGACGTTCGCCCGGTTCGTGGCCTCCGCGTTCGAGCCCGAGCCGGCCCGGCGGGTCCCCGGCCAGGGTTCGAGCGATCCCGGCCGGTTCGAGGCCCGGGCCCGCTACGTCGAGGGGGCCGGCCGGCTCCCCTGGCTCGCCTGGCGGGCGCGGGAGGTCGCCTCGGTCTACGCCGGGCTGGCCCAGGCCGCCGCGGACGGCCGCGCCCGGCGGCGAGCCTGGCCGTCTCGACCCCCGGCCTCGAACCCGGCCCGGCCGGCGACGAGGCCCGGCGGGTCGACCTCGCCGGACTCGGGCCGGGCCAGGCCTGGCGAGGCGTGGGCCTCGACCTGGCCGAATGGCCGACCGGCGAGGGCGCCCCGATCGTCTTCCGGGGGGTCGGGCCTGTCCACCGACGACCTCGGCCACGACCTCGCCACCAGCCCCGAGCTCGACGACCTGGTCGCCGCCCGGCCGAGCCGGGGCGTCCTGATGGGCGTCGAGGCGATCGAGCCGCGAGCCCGGCCGCAGCGGCCGGCCGCTCGCCCCCCGCCTCACCGCCTGCCCGATGGCCGAAGGGGTGCTGGGCGACGAGCCGCTGGGCCACGCCCTGGCCGCGCTCGACCCCCGCCGGGTCGTGCTCTCGAGCACCAGCGCCGCCGGCCAGGAGGAGCGCATCCGGCGGTTCGCCCGGGTCTTCACCGCGCTGCCGGCCCCGCCGACCGGCCCGCCGGCGCCGAGGCTCCCCTCGGGCGTGGTGGCCCGGGCGATCCGGTCGGGGGCCGACACCTACCTCGCCCTGGCCAACGACACGCCGTACCCGATCCTCCTGGAGGCCGATCCTCCAGGCCCCGCCCGAGCGCCCCCGTCTTCGACCTGGCCCGGGGCATCCTGCTCGACCCCGAGAAGGCGAACGGGACCGATCCGGCTGGTCCTGGAGCTGGCCCCGTTCGGCGTCTCGGCCATCCGGATCGGCTCGCCCGAGGTCGCGGTCGCCTCGGCCACGCCCTACCCCGGCGCGGCGGTCCTCGACGGGCATGAAGGCCCATTACGACGACCTCCACATCGCCCTGAAGCGGCTCGACCGGCTCTGCCGGGCGGCGACCCGGCCGTCTCGTCGAGGACCGGCCCGCCAACGCGGGCTTCGAGCCCGACGCCGTGCAGCTCGCCGCCTCGCGGCCTCGCCGGGCGTGGCGGGCTGGGAGGTCGACCGCGACTCGGGCGCGGCCGAGCTCGACCGCGACCGGCCGCACTCGGGCCGGGGAGCCTCCGGCTCGACGCCCGAGGCGGGCCGGCGGCGGTCGTCAGCGAGCCGTTCCAGCCCCGACGGCCGGTCGGCCCTGACCATCCGCGCCTGGCTCCGGTCCGACCGGCCCGACGCCCGGGTCCGGGTCCGGATCGACGGCCAGGCGGCGGGCCGGCCCTACGCCCGGCAGTTCGACGTCGCCGGCCCGGGGCGAGCTGGGCCGAGGCGATCGCCCGGGCCTCGCAGCTCCCCGACGGCGGCCTCGACTCGGCCCGGCTCCGGTTCGAGCTGCTCGGGCCGGGCCGGCTCTGGGTCGACGACGTCTCGGTCGTCGGCGACGCCCTGAGCGAGTCGGAGCGGCTCAACGCCCGCCGCGACCTGACCGCCGCGCTCTCGGCCTACCGCGAGAAGCGTTACGCCGACTTCGCCCGCCTGGCCGGCTCGCACTGGGCGCAGGCACGTCGCCTCGGCCCCGGCCGCCGCCGTGGCCGGCGACCGCTCGCCCGTGATCCGGACCGGCGACGCGAACGCCCTTCCGCCCGGCCGTCGCCTGCGGTAAGATCATGCCCGACGCCGGCGGGACGGACGCCGGATACGACCGGGACGCCGGTCGACGGATCGAGATCTCGAACATCTCAGATTTGCAGATCTGAGATCCGGATCGGAAATTCGAGCCGGGTCCGGCGTCGCGATCGAGGATCGGCCCGGCCGCGAGGGCCCTTCACGGAGGGGGAATCGGGTGTTTGTCGCTTGCAACACGCTCTGCTTCTCCAGGGAGCCGCTGGAGTCGGCCATCCGGCACATCGCCGACCTGGAGTTCCGCAAGATCGACCTGGCGATCTTCGAGGGCAGGGGCCACCTCCGCCCGTCCGAGGTGGCCGAGAGCCTCGACGCCGCCCTCGGCCGGCTCCGCGACGCGCCGAGCATGACCCCCTCGGCCTATAACGTCGACTTCGGCGACGCCGAAGGGGCCGACCTTCCGCCGCCGGTTCGAGGCGATCTGCCGGCTGGCCAAGGCGCAGACCGTCGCCGTCCTCACGATCCCCGCCTCGCCGATCGGCACCCCGTTCGAGGACGAGGTCAAGCGGCTCGGCGTCCTGGCGTCCTACGCCTCGCGCGAGGGCCTGGTCCTGGCCGCTGATGACCGACTCGAAGACCATGACCGCCGACCCCTCCGTCGCCGCCGCGCTCTGCAAGGCGGTGCCGGGACTGGGCCTGACGCTCGACCCCAGCCACTACCTCCAGGGCCCGTTCGCCGGGGTCAACTACGACGAGGTCTTCCCCTTCGTCCAGAACGTCCTGCTCCGCGACAGCGGCCGGAAGCCCGGCGAGTTCCAGGTCCGCGTCGGCCAGGGGGAGATCGAGTACGGCCGGATCGTCAACCTGCTCGAACGCAACGGCTACGACCGCGCCCTGACCGTCTCGATCCTCGACTCGCTCGACAGCCCCTTCGACGTCGAGGTCGAGGTCCGCAAGCTCAAGCTCCTGCTGGAGAGCCTGATCTGAGGACCGGGAAGGCCGGCGCCCGGCCCCGATCACTGCGAGGCCGCGGCCGCGGGGGCGTTCGCATCTTCCTTCGGCCGGCCGGGGGCGAAGAACAGGCCCCACAGGATCATCGACCCGATGACGACCGCGAGGACCGGCAGGCCCCACTTATCGAGGATCCGTTGCAAGAGAGACCCGGGCCTTCCGCGGCGAAGCCGCATTCCGGCGTGAGAGGGAAGGCCTCGCCGCGCGACGCCCGTCCCTGAATGTACCATCGGGGCCGGGACCTTAGCGATCAAAAATTCCTTAAATTTAAAATTTTCTAATCTTATCGAAACGCGTGGTGCCCGCTCTTTCGCACCGGTCCGACCGGGCTCATCTTCCCGGCACTGATCTTGGCCTTCTTGGTCGGCTCTTCGTCCCGGCCGGGGGCGAGGAAGATGCCCCAGAAGATGATCGAGCCGATGATCACCAGCAGGGTCTGCAATCCGTACTTGTCCCAGAACCGTTGCATGAGAGACCCGGGCCTTCCGCGGCGTCGGCGCCGCAATCCGTCGGCGGATCGGGGAGCCTCGCGACGCGAAGCCCTTCTCCCTCGAACTGAGCCGACCCTATCTTCGAAATCATAAACGATTTCTTGAGCTTGATGCCAGATCGGTTCGAGACATCGACTCTCACATCTCCACCACCTTCGGCCGCTCCGCGAACCACGGATAGATCGCCGGCAGGACCAGGGCCGTCAGCAGGGTGGAGGTGACCAGGCCGCCGATGACGACGGTGGCCAGGGGCCGCTGGATCTCGGCGCCGGGGGTGGTGGCGAGGGCCATCGGGATGAAGCCGAAGCCGGCGACGAGGGCGGTCATCAGGATCGGCCGGAGCCGGACCAGCGAGGCCTCGCGGGCGGCCTCGTGGGGCTCGACGCCCTCCGAGCCGCAGGTGCTCCACGGCGCTGACCCAGACCAGGCCGTTGAGCACCGCGACGCCGAACAGCGCGATGAAGCCGACGCCCGCCGAGATCGAGAACGGCAAGCCCGCGGGCCGCCAGGGCGAAGACGCCGCCGGTCGCCGCCATCGGCACGGCCAGGTAGATCAAGGCGGCCAGCCGGAGCGAGCCGAACGTGCTGTAGAGCAGCAGGAAGATCAACAGCAAGGCGATCGGCACGACGATCAGGAGCCGCTGCGTCGCCGTCTGGAGGTGCTCGAACTGGCCGCCCCAGCGGATCAGGTAGCCGGGGGCGAGCTTGACCTCCTTCGTCGATCGCGGCCTGGGCCTCGGCGACGAAGCCGGCGATGTCGCGGCCCCGGACGTTCACGCCGACGACCGCCCGGCGCTGGACGTTCTCGCGCTCGATCTCGCTGGGGCCTTCCTCGAAGGCGACGTCGGCCAGGTCGCGCAGGGGGATCGGCCGGCCCTTGGGGTCGGTGATCCGGATCGAGCCGATCCGCTCGGGGTCGTTCCGCCACGACTCCGGCAGGCGGACCTGGATGCGCGAACCGCTTCTGCCCCTCGAACGAGCGTGCCGACGGTCGTCCCGCCCAGCGCGGCGACGGCGTCGAGGACGTCGTTGGCCTTGATCCCGTAGCGGGCGAGCTGGTCGCGGCGGACCGAGACGCGGAGCATCGGCAGCCGGCCCGAGGTCGGCGTCTTGATGTCCTGGGCGCCGGGGATCCTGGCGAGGACCTTCTCGATCTCGCGCCGCCTTCTGCCGGAGGACGTCGAGGTCGGGCCCGTAGATCAGGGCGGCGACGTCGCTCTTGACGCCCGCCACCAGCTCGTTGACCCGCATCTCGATCGGCTGGCTGAAGCCGAACTTCACGCCCGGGACGTTCTCGGTGAGGGCCTTGTCCATCTCCTCGATGAGCTGGTCGCGGGTCAGGCCCGGGCCGCCACTCGGCCTGCGGCTTGAGCATGGTCCAGACGTCGGTCTGGTGGACGCCCATCACGTCGTTGGCGATCTCGGGCCGGCCGGTCTTGCAGTAGACCATGCGGACCTCGGGGAACTTCTTGAGGATGTCCTCGATCTGCGTCGAGGCCGGCACCGCCCCTTCGAGCGAGGCCGAGGGGATGCGGACGGCCTCGATCAGCAGGTCCCCCTCGTTGAGCCTGGGCATGAACTCGCCGCCCAGGCTCGAGCGCGACCGGCACGCTGACGGCCGACCAGGGCCAGGGCCAGCGATCGCCGCGAGCACCGGCCGGCGGACCACCGCGTCGAGCATCGGCGTGTAGACCCGCTTGATCAGCCGGACGAGCCAGACCTCCTTCTCCTTGGTCTTCGAGCTGAGCGCCGATCGAGGCGAGCACGGGCATCAGGGTCAGCGAGAGGACCATCGAGCCGGCCAGGGCGAAGATCACGGTCAGGGCCATCGGCCGGAACAGCTTCCCCTCGGTCCCCTGCAAGGCCAGGATCGGCAGGTAGACGATGGCGATGATCAGCTCGCCGAACATGGTCGGCTTGCGGACCTCGACCGCCGCGTCGCGGATGATGTCGAGCTTGGGCCGGGTCCCGCCCTCGTGCGCGAGCCGGCGGACGCAGTTCTCGATCATGATCACGCTCGAATCGACGATCATGCCGAAGTCGATCGCGCCCAGGCTCATCAGGCTGGCCGTGACCCCGGTGGCGAGCATGATGTTGGCCGCGAAGAGCATCGAGAGCGGGATCGCCAGCGCCACGATCAGGCCGCCCCGGATGTTGCCCAGCAGCAGCGAGCAGGATCACGATCACCAGCGCCCCGCCCTCGACCAGGTTGTGCAGGACGGTGTCGAGGGTCTGGTCGATCAGGTGGGTCCGGTCGTAGAGGGCCTCGATCGTCACGCCCGGCGGCAGGCTCTCCTGGAGCTTGGCGACCTCGCTCCTTGACCCGGCCGACGACCTGCCGGCGAGTTCTCGCCGATCAGCATCATGACCAGCCCGGTGACGATCTCCCCCTGGCCGTCGCGGGTGACCAGCCCCGCGCGGATCATCGGCGCGGGGTGGACCTTGGCGACGTCGGCGATCGTCACGGGCACGCCGTTCCGCTCGTCGATGACGATCGCGGCGATGTCGGCCACGCTGTGCGCCTGGCTCTCGCCCCGGATGTAGCGGGCCTCGCCCTCGTGGACAGGTAGCCGCCGCCGACGTTGGCGTTGTTCGTCTTGCAGGGCGTTGAAGACGTCGGTCATCGACAGGTGGTAGTTCGGCGAGCTTGTCGGGGTCGAGCTCGACCTGGTACGTCTTCAGCTCGCCGCCGTGCGAGTTGATCTCGGTGACGCCCGGCACGCCGCGGAGCTGGTAGGCGACGAACCAGTCGAGGATGGTCCGCAGCTCCATCGGGGCAGTCACGCCCTTGCCCTTGACCTGGAACTGGTAGATCTCGCCCAGGGCCGTCGAGATCGGGCCGAGCGTGGGCGTGCCGTAGCCGGTCGGGATCGCCTGCGGCGGCCTTGGTCGAGCCGCTCGCCGACGAGCTGCCGGGCCCGGTAGATGTCGGTCCCTTCGTGGAAGACGATCGTCACGACCGAGATCCCGAACTTCGAGATCGAGCGGATCTGCTCGACGTTGGGCAGGCCGCTCATCGCCCCTTCGACGGGGAACGAGAGCAGCGTCTCGACCTCCAGCGGGCTGAGCGCCGGGGCCTCGGTGATGACCTGGACCTGGACGTTGGTCAGGTCGGGCACGGCGTCGATCGGCAGGTTCAGGGCCGAGTAAACCCCCAGCCCCGCCACGAGCAAGCGTGCCCATCAGCACGAGGAAGCGGTTCCGCAGGGCCGTCTCGATCAGGGCGTTGAGCATGGGCGGGCCTCGTTTCGGACGAGCGGGTATCTCGGATCTCAAATTTCAGATCTCAAATCTCAGATCTGAGTATTCGTAGCCGGACTGGCGGGGCTCGACCCACCCCTACTTCTACTGTCACGGATCGATGATTTTAAGTGCGACCTAACTCACTTCGTCCGAATGATTTGCAGCCCCAGAGGGGCGACCGTCCGTAGCCCAGGGTGAAACCCTGGGTTCTCGACAGCCGGGAGATCCAATGAGCCCTGGAAGGGCGACAGTCGGCTCCGATCGCGTCCAGACGGCCGCCCTTCCAGGGCTTGTTTTTCGGGTCGGTTCTCCATTCCCAGGGTTTCACCCTGGGCTACGGACGGTCGCCCCTCCGGGGCTGCAAGAGAAATGATCTCTTGAGCTTACGCCAATCCGTGACAGTAGAACTACGAATCAAAGTATTCCCGATCCCTCCTCACTCCTCTTCCGTCTCGTTCTGAAGGATCAACTCGCTCTTGAGCAAGAACGCCCCGGCGACGACCACGCGGTCGCCGGGCTTGAGGCCATCGGTGACGACCTGGCGGCCGAGCGCCTCGCGGCCGAGCTTGACCGGGCGAATGACGAAGGTCCGCTCGCCGTCGCCGGGGACGAAGACGGCCGGCTTGCCGTCGACCTCGACCACCGAGCCGGCCGGGACCGTCGGCGCCTTCTCATTCGCCGAGGTGTCCAGCATGATCCGGGCGAACATCCCGAGCTTGAGCATGTCGTCGGGGTTGTCCGTCTCGGCGACCAGGCGGACCGTCCGGGTGACGGGGTCGACCTCGGCGCCGGTGTAGAGCATCCTCGCCTCGAAGTGACGGCCGGGGTACGCCGTCGCGGTCAGGCGGACCTTGCCGCCGCCGAGGCTCGGCAACGCGGCGAAGTCGGACTCGGGGATGTTCGCCACGGCGTAGACCTTCGAGAGGTCGGCCAGGAGGAACAGCGTGTCGGTCAGCTCGACCCGCTGGCTGATGACCGTGGTGGTCGAGACGATCGTACCGTCGAACGGGGCGACGATCGGGTAGGCCGCCACGTCCTCCGAGCCCGGCGGCAGCGCCGAGGCCCGCTCGGGGTGGGCGAGCAGGTCGTTGATGTCCTCGGTCACGCCCAGGATCCTGAGCCTCTGGGCGGCGTTGACCACCATCTCCTCGGCGTTCCGGACCGACTGCCGGGCGATCCGGTCCTGCTGCGAAACGTCGAATCGGACCTGCTCCAGGGCCGCGTCGAACCGCGCCTGGGCCCCTTCGCGGTTGTGCTGGGCGACGAAGAGGAGGTGCTCGCCGGTGATCTTGTCGGCCCGCAGGCCGGTCTGCTTCTCCTGCTCGTGCGCGGCGATCTCCAGCTCGGAGTAGGCCGTCAGAGCAGGGTGCCCCGGGAGTTGCCGAGTCGCTTGCTGGCGAACTCCCGGGCCAGTTGCTGGGCGCCGACCCCCTTGCGAAGCTGCTCGATCATGGCCTCGGTGTTGACGGCGATCTCGGCCTTCCACGCGGCCTCGACGCGGACCGTCGCCAGGGCCCGCTGCCGCTCGCGGACCAAAAGCCGGGCCGAGCCGACGTCCGGGCTGTCCAGGACGACCAGCGTGTCCCCCTTCTTGACCTTCGTGCCAGGCAGGACGGGCCGGGTCCGGACCACGCCCGGGGCCTTCGGCCGGATGTTGACCCGGAGGTTCGGATCGGCCTCGATCCGGCCGGTCACGCCGACCTCCTTGGGCATGTCGACCGACGTCACCGGCTCGATCCGGATGTCGGCCTGCTTGAATTTCCCCTCGGGCAGGACGACCGTGGTGGTCGGGTCGTGCGCCGGCTTCTCCGGGGACGCCGTCGCCGGTTTCTCGTCCTTGGCCTCGACGGCCGGGGCGGTCCCGTGGTGGGACAGGCGGTCGTGGACCAGGGTGACGGCCGCCACCGCGACCCCCGCCGCCGCGAGCCCGCCCAGGACCCAACCCCAGGCCAGGCTCGAAGTCGACCGTAATTTCGCCGGGGATGCCGGAACTGCCAGCCTCATGGCCTGAGCCTCCTCGCTCCCACCCCGGCCTCGACGGCCCGGCCCGGCCGGAAAGGCGGGGCGGTCGTCGACGCCTCGGGCGTCAGCGGTCCTCGATCGGATTGAAGTCAATAAAGGAAGGATGGTCGGGGCGACGGCCGGGCCAGAGCGTGCCCGACGTGCCGGGGAAGCGAGCGTGAGGAGGGGCGGCGGCTCAGCAGGACCAGCGCTGGAGCCGCGAGGCGAGGGAAATCCGGGGCGCGAGGCGGCGCCGAAGGTCCGGCGGATCTGATCCCGACGCGAAGATCCAGCCGATCACCCGGAGTGGCGAACGGGGCGTCGCCCAGGGCGAGCAAGCTGGGCTCGGGAACGTCGAGCAGGCGGGACGAGCCGTCGAGGGTGACGACCGGCCCGGACTCGGGCTGGGGTGCGTCCCAGCCGCTGACATGGGCGTGGATCATCGATCCGTCGCCGGAATGACCCGGCTCGACCGGGCCGGACTCCGGCAAGATCCAGTGCCAGTGGAGCACGGCCACGTCCTCCGCCTGGCCCGCGTCGGGGTGCCAGCGGAGCAGGTGGTCGTGATGCTCGCAGACCTCGCCCGGCGCGTCGTGATGCCGGACGTTGTGGAAGTCGGCCAGGGGTAACGGAGCATGGACCAGGCTGAGGACCAGCAAGCTGATCCCCAGGAGACGGGCTCGGTGATGAACTGGCCACCGGCGCATCGGCATTCCGGACCTCTCGGCGTTCGAAACGTCCTCTGGTACTCCACATTATGAAACCTCCGTGGAGACCGTCAAGCGGTGTGGCCGAAACGGCAGGGTCAATCGAAGGTCATTGGGCGAGGGGAGGCGGAACTGGCTCCGGCTGGACTCGCAATACCATCCAGGATCGTCTCCATCAAGGCTCTGATGGATTCCGGCGTGGTGGTCGAAGAAGGCGGCTCGAGTGCCACGGGTTTTACCCAACCCGTGTTCCGCAAAACCACGTAGATTCACGGGTTGGGTACAACCCTTGGCACCCCGATCGGGTTCTCGGATCGGGTGATTTGAGCCACCACCCTGGAATCCATACCTGAGCCACGATTTTTTTCGCTCTTTCCTGGTTTGTCGTGCAAAGTCGGGTCGGAATGACGGTTTTGCGCTCGAATGGGGTCGATTTCGACCCTTTTTTGCCCGAAAGTCGGTCCTTTTTTGACCTTTTCGGGGTTTCCCATGGTCCTTTTAGCCGACTTTGTCTGGCCAAGTTGGGGCGGGTCGGCATCGGGCCGGGCAAGGATCGTCGGTCGGTTGGGTCCGTCCGGATGGCCCGGAAGGGAACCCGGTTAATCGCGCGGCGATTTCACGATAATCAATACCCGGGGCGAGCCTTGTCGGCCCGCTCGTCGGGCGAGGCCACGTTGGCTTCGAGTTTCTCCGGAGGCGTCAGGGCGTTGGCTTCGAGTTTCTGGGCGATGGCCCCGTTGGCTTTGAGTTCTCGACACCCGGTTGGCCGGTCATGGCGGCCGGTTCCGTCCGCCGATTGCATGGCTCCTGGAGCAAGTCATTTGGCCAACTGGGTTTCCGTGAAATTGGGTTTGTCTGGGAGATCCTCGACCTCAGTCGGCGGAGGCCCGGACGGGTCGGGGTGGACCGCGAGACCCAGGAAATCGGGTTGGAACGGGAAGGCGTGGCGAGCGGGCGATTGGGTTTGAGTTTTCGGGAGAAAGGGCGTTGCACCTGGCTTCAAAACACCGAGACTGCCCATGGATATCTGGGGGGTCCAGGGAAATCTGGGATCTCAAATCTGAGATCCCAGATTTCTCCAGAGGGGGGGCTCGCCTCGGATTGACCAGCGAACTCGCGAGGATTGGTTTCGTTTTTTTTCGAGCGGCCGTCGGAGGGGCTGAGTCTGTCGGTGATCTTCGGAAATCCAACCAAGGCAAGCGGTTGCGGAAGATCGCTTTTGTTGCGATCGGGTTGGTGGCGGTCAACCTGGCGCTGGAAAAGGCGACGGACGCCCCCGGCGTCCTAAGATTAGGTCGCCGGGGGCGTCCGGTTGGATCGTCAATCCAGCCTCAGGTTCCGAGTGGCCCGGGGTGAGAGAGGACGGGCCGACAGAAACGGGGCCGGAAGAACGGGGCGGTGGGGCCTTCGGTGTCTCAGGAGCAGATCCTGGCCCGACCGCTCAGCTCTGGCTTCGGCCATGGGTAAACTGGGACTCCGTAAACGGGGAGCGCCCGTAGCCGGCATCTGGCGCCTCAGCGGCCCGGCCTTGATACGATTCGGGGGCTTCACACGCGTGGCCGCCGCAGTCGGGGGCCTCGGCGATCTGGGGGCGATAGGTTGACGGGGTCGGCTCGCTGATGGCCGACGGGATGAGGCGGTGGAACTTGATGGCCACGGACATGGGGAACCTCCCCGCGCAACGCGGGAAAAGCCGTGGGATGAGGTCCGTGGGCCCGTTGAGGCGGACCGGAAGGGACTCCATCCCGCGGCCGACCGTTTCCTCTCGGCCGGCCGCCCGAACGCCCCGCTCAGGGGCGATCGAGGTCATCCGAAGGGGGCCTCGTCCGCCGCCCCGGGAGCCGGGTCGCGGTCGGTCGGGCCGATCGATCGAATGAGCCAGATGAAGTTTACCCTGCCAATCCGGGTCGGGCCAGCCGATTCCGATTCGAATCTCGAGATGGTGGTCTGGATCAGGTTTGAGGGCCACATCAGGACCGAAGGAGGGGCGATGAAGGTGGGAATCCTCTCGGACACGCATGACCAGGTGGAGCGGACATCCAGGGCCGTCTCTGCCTTGATTCATGCCGGCGCGGAGGTGCTCATCCACTGCGGGGACCTGACCAGCCCGGCGGTGGTCCTGGAGTGCGGCGGTCTGCCGGGCTATTACGTCTTCGGCAACAACGACTTCGACCACGACGAGCTGGGCCGGGCGATCCGCGAGGTGGGGGGCATTAACCTCGGTCGAGGGGGCGAGATCGCGCTGGGTGGGCGGCGGATTGCGGTCACGCACGGCGACTCGGCGCGGGAGATCCGTCGTCTGCTCGACGCGGTTCCCGATTACTTGCTGTTCGGCCACTCGCACTGGGCGGCCGACGAACGGAGGGGGGCGACCCGCTGGATCAACCCGGGCGCCTTGCACCGCGCGAGCCCCTGGTCGGTGGCCGTGCTTGACCTTCACGCGGATTCCCTGGAATTGTTGATAATCGGCAACGAGCCCGGATAGAGAGTGCCACGGAAGGCTCTCGCCGATAAAGTGGTGTGGATGTGGTTGGGGCGTTGTCGTCCCCCCGGATTCGCGCCGCGGCGAAGGAGGAAGGACCGATGCGACTCTGCCTGGTCGAAGATGAGGCCGTCTCGGCCCTGGAACCCTTGACGCTCACCCGGCCGGTGTTCGACCTGCTCCTGGGCGCGAGTTCCCTGGGCGCGAAGCTCGCCCGGGCCTTCGAGGTCGGGCCGGGACCGGCTCGCCGGGGAGTGGTCGTTCGCCCGTACCTGGCCGCCGTCCAGCGCTCGCGCGACCCCCAGACGAACGTCAACGACAACGACTGGCTGGCCCGAGGCCCCGTGATGGTGGCCAATGGCCGCTGGGTCCCTCCCGATCGTTGGGAAGTCGCCCCGTCGGCCGAAGGTGGCCCCTGGGTCGGCCTCTCCAACGGCCAACCGGCCTGCGCGTGGGTCGGGCCGGAGGACGCGGTCTGCCTCCGTCCGAACAGCATCTCCAGCTGGTTCGAGGAGCTGGCCAGCCGGGTCGAATGCCGCGAAATCGGCGGCGAGTGGATCGCCCGCCCGTGGGACCTGGTCGCCCGCAACGCCCATTACCTGACCCGCGACTTCGAGGCCGACGGCAAGGCCGCATTGAGTAACAAGCATCTCGCCAGCGCCGCGATCGTCGGGCCGTCCGAGCGGCTCTCGATCCACGAGACGGCCCGGGTCAACCCGTACACCGTCTTCGATACCACGGGCGGGCCGATCACGATCGCCGCCGGGGCCTGGGTCCAGCCGTTCACGAGGGTCGAAGGGCCGTGCTACGTCGGCCGCGACACCCAGCTCTTCCGGGCCAACATCCGGGGCGGCACGACGATCGGCCCGGACTGCCGGATCGGCGGCGAGGTCGAGGCGAGCATCGTTCACGGGTTCTCGAACAAGTACCACGAGGGGTTCCTGGGCCACGCCTACGTCGGCGAGTGGGTCAACCTGGGGGCGATCACCTCCAACAGCGACCTCCGGAACGACTACGGCGAGGTCCACGTGCCGATCGCCGGCGACCCGGTCGCCACCGGCCAGGCGAAGGTCGGCTGCTTCATCGGCGACCACACCCGAACCGGGATGGGGAGCATGCTCAACACCGGCACGGCCATCGGCGTGATGTGCAACGTCTTGCCCGCCGGGCTCTTGCTGCCGAAACACATTCCCTCGTTCAGCTCGGTCCTCTACGGACGGGTCGCGCCCGGCTTCTCGCTCGACCAGCTCTTCGCGACCGCCGAGACCGTCATGGGCCGCCGAGGGAAGACCTTCGTCGAGGCCGAGCGCCAGCTCTACCTGGACCTCCACCAGCAGACCCGGCTCGAACGAGAACGGGCCTTCCAGAAGGCCAACGACCGCCGAGGGGACACCTGGCCGGTCATCGCGGCTCGTCGATAAAGCGGTCGGCTTTCAGCGGTCAGCGAGTGGCAGGGGAGTCGATGGCCGACATCCGGAGCCCTCGGCTCCTCTACCTCAAGGGTGGGTTGTTCCTGACGATCGGCCTTCTGGCCTCGGGGCTCCTGATCGCGGAGCACCCGAGCGGGAAGGTCGCGCTCTTGCTGACCCTCGCGGTCTGGGGATTCGCGAGGGCTTATTATTTCGCCTTTTATGTGATCGAGCATTACATCGACGCCTCGTACAGGTTCGCCGGGCTTTTCGACTTCTTGCGATACGCGACCGGACGCCGCAAGCCCCCGGGCGAGGGGGACGCTTGAGCCCGACTCTTGAGATCGGTTCGGTCCCCGTCTTGCTCCGTCGTGGGCCATCCGAGCGCGAACCGCTCCAGGACGCCTATTCCTCTTCGGACACCTCGTCGGGCGAGACGTCGTCGCCGAGGGCGTGGAGGGCGTCCTGCCGTTCGAGCCAGCGCCAGAAGCCGAAGCAGGCGGAGAAGAAGGTGCTGGTCATCTGGTTGATCAGCTCCTGGTGGACGCCGGCCTCGAGGTTGATCCACTGCTCGCAGACGACCCGGCCGGTGGCGCGAGGCGTTGGGGTCGTCGATCTCGAGGTAGACCTTGGGCAGCTTGTACTGGGCGTTCCACTCGTTGCAGAGCCGGATCAGGCGGTCCCACTCGGCCTTGGGGATGCGCTTCATGGTGTCGCCCCGGAGGCAGTATTGCTCGTGGTCGTCGCCCGAGGCGACGAGCATGAACCGAGGGTGGCCGAGGACCTCTTCGTCGTAGCCGAATTCGACGACGAAGTCGCCATCGCGGTCGCGGAGGTAATGGAGCTCGCTGTCCTCCAGGAAGGCCTGGATCATGGCGTGTCCGAAGGTCTCCACGATCCCCATTGCGAGCGACTCCTTTCCAGCGGGCGGTCAGACGTGAGCACCCTTTCGACGTGCCCCCTCATTGGAGCCCTGAGCTTCGCCGAGTGCAAGGGTCCGGCCCTCGGGAAATCCCCGCCGGGCCGGTCGCGCGGCGGCCTGCGAACCTTTTGCTTGCCGAGGGTTCTAGGATGGAGGAATGACGCGGCTCCCGGGGTCGGAGGCTCGCGTCGGTTCGGCGGGAAATGTTCGGGAAGGCGGTCGGATTCGTCATGTCGGTCGATGGTTCAGGTCAGGTTGCGGAGCGGGCGGGACGGCGGGCCTCCGGGCCTTCGGCTGCCTGGCCCTGATGGTGTTGATCGGTTCGAGCACGGCGCCGGCGGCGAAGATCGTCGTGAGGGAGATCCCCGTGGGCCTGGTCCCGCTGGTCCGGTTCGGCCTGGCGGGCCTCTGCCTCTGGCCGATCGTCGGCCGAGGGGGGTTGCTCGGCCGGATGTTCCGCGAGGACGGCTGGCGGCTGCTCGCGGCGGCCGCGCTCTGCGTGCCGATCAACCAGGCGTTCTTCCTGAGCGGGGCGAAGCTCGCCCCGGCCTCGCACATCGGCCTGATCTACGCGGCGTGTCCGCTGGTGGTGCTGGCCCTGGCCGCCGCCCTCGGGCAGGAGAAGCTCGCGGCCGGGCGGGTGCTCGGGGTCGCGTGCGAGCGTGGCGGGCATGGTCCTGATCGCCTTCGAGAACCTCGCGAGGTCCGACGCCGCCGGCCGCGACGTCTTCCGGGGCGACCTGCTCGAAGTCGGCGCCGTGCTGGCCTGGGGGGCCTATCTGACGGTGAACAAGCCCCTGATCAACCGGCACGGGGCCTTGCCCACGCTGGCGGCGACGTTCCTGGTCGGCTCGACGCTCGACCTGCCCGGTGGCCCTGGCGACCTCTCCGGGCTGGCCGCCGCTCTCGACCGTCTCGACGGCCGCCTGGCTCGGCCTGGCCTACCTGACGATCGTGGTGAGCATCGCCGGCCTGGCGTTCCAGAACCTGGCGATGCGGAGCCTCGACGCCAGCCAGGTGGCGACGTTCGGCAACGTCGCCCCGCTGCTGACCGTCTTCTGGGGCTACCTCCTGTTCGACGAGCGGATCTCGCCGATCGCCGCCGCCGGAGGGACGCTGGTCCTGATCGGGATCGCCTGGGCGAGCCGCCCGGTCCGCAAGCCGGTCCTCCGGCCGGTCCTCCGCGTGGCGGAGGTCGCCCGCGTCGGTTGAGCCGGGTCGATCAGGGGATGATCGATGGCCGATAACCGATGGGCGATGCTGACAATCGCTCATCGTCCATCGCCCATCCCGGATCGATCAATGGCCGCCCATCGGTGCGTAGACGCCCCGCCATCTCGCCGCTCGGGGCGAACTCGGGCGGCGGGGCGTCCGTGTCGAGCTGGCGGACCCGCTCGGCGACCAGCGCTTCGAGCAAGGGGTCGGGCCCGAGCGGCGGGCCGAGCCGGAATTCGACGCCCGGGTGCTGCTTTTGAAGGGCGTCGCGAGAGGCGGTCAGGTCGCGGAGCAGGTGGACGCCGGCCGAGAGGAAGTACGGGACCATCAGGACCCGGGTCGCCCCGAGCTCGACGCATCGGGCACCGCCCCGGGCGATGTCGGGCTCGGCCAGTTCGAGGAACGACGGCTCGACGACCCGATATTCGCCCCGATCGGCGATCCGGCGGGCCATCTGGAACAGGTCGTCGTTGGCCGGGGCGTGCCGGCTCCCGTGGGCGATCAGCAGGACGGCGGTCTCGGGCATGGCGGGGTCTCCTTCGGCCCATTGTAAGCAGGGCCGAAGGTCCGTCAAACCGGCCCTTCGGTCAGCCGGTCGCGGCTCCGGATCAGGAATTCGCGGACCCGGAGGTCCTCGCTGAGTCCGATCGCCCGCTCGTAGGCTTGCCGGGCGGCTTCGAGGTCTCCCTGCCTCGCGAGCAGGTGGGCGCGGACGGCCCAGAAGGGCTGGTAGCCGAGGACCGATCGCGAGTCGATCCGGTCCAGGGCCGACAGGCCCGAGTCGGGGCCCCGGGCACTCGCCAGGGCCGCGGCGCGGCCGACCATCGCTCCGAGGGTCGGCGACCGGCGGACGAGTTCCTCATAGAGGAGGGCCACGGCCTCCCAGTCGGTCGAGCCTCCGAACGCCCGGGCCGCGTGGGCCGACTGGATCGCCGCTTCGAGCTGAAAGCGGCCGATCGACCGGAGCGCGCCGGCCTCGGCGAGCTGCCGCTCGGCCTCGAAGATCATCGGCCGGGACCAGAGCCCGACGTCCTGGTCGGCCAGCGGGACGTACGACCCGTCGGGCGACCGGCGGGCCGCGAGCCGGGCCTCGCAGTGGAGCAGGAGCGCGAGTAGCCCCTTCGTCTCGGCCTCCGAGGGGACCAGGCGGACGAGCAGGCGCGCCGAGCCAGATGGCCTCCTGGGCCAGCCCTCGGCGGCGAGGGTCGGCGCCGGCGGCGTCCTCCCAGCCGGTCCCGTAGGCGGCGTAAACCGCTTCGAGCACGGGGCCGAGCCGGCTCGAAAGTTCCTCCGGGCCGGGGACCTCGAACGGGATCGCGGCCTCGCGGATCTTCGCCTTGGCCCGGACCAGCCGCTGGCCCATCGAGGCGGGGGCGACCAGGAACGCCGAGGCGATCCGGGCCGCGTCGAGCCCGAGCACCGTTTGCAGCATCAAGGGGGTCCGCGCCCCGGGGTCGATCGCCGGGTGGGCGCAGACGAACATCAGCTTGAGCCGGTCATCGGGGAAGACCTCGTCGGCGTCAACGTCCGCCTCGGCCTGCTTGCGGGCGGCGGCGAGCTGGAGGGCGGGCTCGGCATCGGCCTTCACCCGCTCATGTCGCGATTCGTCGATCAATTTGCGGCGGGCGACGGCGAGGAGCCAGGCCTCGGGCTTCGACGGGACGCCGTCCCGGGGCCAGGTCTCCAGCGCCGCGCGGAACGCCTCGCCGAGCGCAGTCCTCGGCCCCGGCCACGTCGCGCGAACGGGCCGAGAGGTACGCGACGAGCCGGCCGTAACCCTCGCGGGCCGCGTCCTCGGCGGCCCGGCGGGCGTCCGTCGGATCAGCCATCGGAGTTCAATTCGCCAGCACGGCGCGGGCCTCGGCCTTCGCGCCGGCCGGGGCCTGGCAGGCCGAGAGGGCGAGCCGGACCTCGGCCGCGCCATCCTTGATGGGGCAGCGGGCCGCCCATTCGAGGGCCGTGTCCAGGTCGGGCACGTCGATGAGGAACATCCCGCCGAGCTGCTCCTTGGTATCGGCGTAAGGTCCATCCTGGACGGATCTTTCGCCGTCTCGAAGCCGGATCGTCGTGCCCGTCAACGGCGGCTCCAGGCCGGTGCCCCCGGCGTGGAGGCCGGCATGCTTCAGCGCCTCCGAGTACGCCTGCCAGGCGCCCCAGTAGGCAGCCTGGTCCTCGCCGGTCCGGGCGTCGAAGGCTTCGGGTGACTCGTAGATCAGAATGGCATATTTCATGGCGATCTCCGCGTTTCGGGGTGGATGGTCGGCACGGTTCCATCCCGTGCCCAACCTGACGACGATCGACGGCTCGCGGTTTCGACATCCGGTTGCGAAAATCCAAACCCAATGCAGTCGTTCCCCAAATTCAGACCCAACACAGGCCATCCCAAGAATTCAGACCCAACGCAATCGCCACCCAGTCCATCTCCCTTCGCCCCTGACTCGAAGTCATCTTCGTCGGTCCTATTCCGGCTCGGGCGGGTCGGGCAAGGGGTCGTTGAAAAGCCACGAATACCGAGCAGCCATGCGATATTTCCCGACCATGAGTTGATGATAGGATTCCCTTTTCCTGTTCAGGTCGATCCATTTCGAGGGTTTCGGATTGCTCATCTCGCCAGCCATCACATTCAGTGCCGCCAAATGCGCCTTTTTTTCATGCTCGCGAGCGATCAGGTGGAATCGCTCTCTTCTCCGATCGATCCGCATCATAATGCCGAGAAGCGCACCCACGATCGCCACGGCGACCATTAGCCGGCGCACGGTGAAGCGGGAGCGTAGCGGTTTCATAAGTCGAGCGTCACGAGCCACGATTTTTCTGTGAGCGGTCTACTCCAAGAATTCAAACCCAATGCTAACGTCATCGCCGTTCCCACACGAAGCCAACTCCAGAACATCCGGGAGTGTTTCCGCCCCCGGGTGTTTATTATCGTTCGCGAGGACGGTCCGTTAACCGGGTTTCTGTCAACAATCCTTGCCGTTGGGCGCTCCTCTCGAATTTGGCATCAAGGCGATCCTCTGGCCTCGTTCCCACGCTCCGCGTGGGAATGCCGTCTTCGACGCTCCGCGTCGTCTTCCAGCCCGGTCACGCCGATCGGCAGAGGACGCAGAGCGTCCAGGAGGGCATTCCCACGCAGAGCGTGGGAACGAGTTGAGACCCAACACAGGCCACCCCAAGAATTCAAACCCAACGCGATCGATGCCAAAACTCAGAAAAGCCATAACATCCAGAGTAAACCGAATCCGAACAAGAAAACAAACCCGCCGAGCATCACGGCGAAGGCTCCGGCGCCAGCGACGGAACGATCTTCGTCCGTAGTGCCCGGTTCATCTCGTTCGATTGCAATTCCCTTGCGCACCGCCATCCAGCCGAAGACGAAACAAGCCAACGCGAGGACCACCAACGCCAGTTTTGTCGAGTAAACCGCGAGCACTATTCTTCCCGCCTTGCCGCTGGACTCGGACGGGTGGTGGCGGTTGAGTTGCTCCGCAGCCCCTGCCACCCCGGCCGCCATCTCCCTGAATTCAAACCCAACGCGAGCCACTCCCTGAATTCAAACCCAATGACGACGTGATCACCGTTCTCACACGAAGCCAACTCCAGAACACCCGGGAGTGTTTCCACCCCCGGGTGTTTATTATCGCTCGCGAGACCAGTCCGTTAACCGGGTTTCCGTCGAGAATCCTCGCCGGGTCTCGGCCCCGGTCGGTCAGTCGTTGTCCTCCTCCGCCTTCGGCCGGGGGATCACGAACGCCGCGCGGACGGGCGGGGGCATCGGCGAGTCCTTGCCTTTGACGGCCTTCCAGATGATCTCGTTGAAGACCAGGTCGTCGGCGCGGTCCTCGGCCTCGTCGAGGTCGAGCTTGAGCGACGCCTCGGCGCCGAAGGCGTCGCGGGCGTTCCGGGCATTGAGGTCGACCCGCGCCGGTCGCGCGACGTACGGGGCGAGGTCGGCGGTCATGCCGAACGAGTCGGCCATCGGCCGGGCGGCGGCGTCGAACTGGCTCATCGGCTCCAGGCCGAGCATCAGCTCCATCGTCCGGAGCATCGACGAGGTGCTGTACATCGTCGAGTCGACTGAGTGCTTCTTGATGTACGGGCTGATCGCCAGCGCGACCGTCCGGTGGGCGTCGATGTGGTCCGAGCCGTTCTGGGCGTCGTCCTCGACGACGAAGATCGCCATGTTCGGCCAGAACCGGCTCTTGCTCAGCCCTTCGACCACCCGGCCCAGGGCCAGGTCGTTGTCGGCGACCATCGCCGTCACGGTCAGGCCGCCCGGGCGAGTCCCGGCGGTGTGGTCGTTGGGCAACCGGAGGACGATCAGGTTGGGCAGGTTGCCCGACTTCTCGAAACCGGCCAGCTCTTCGAGGAACCGGTCGGCCCGCTTCACGTCGGGATACGAGAGGTCGTAGCCCCGGAACTTCGAGTCGAAGTGTCCCTTGAGGGCCTCGACGTCGGTGGTCGAGGGGTCGTCGGGGGTCCGGCCGTTCTTGATGAACTCGCCGTAGCTCCGATACGAAAGTCCCTTCGCCGCGGCCCGATCCCAGATGTAGCCGCCGGCCGGCCGGGCGAGGGCCAACGCCCCTTCGGAAGGGTAGGGGACCCGGCGGTCGCCCTCGGTACGAGAGCGGCCAGGTCTTCTCGACGAAGTCGGACGCATAGGCGCCCATCGACCATTCGTGGCCGTCGGCGCTGACCTCGGCCTCGGCGTAGAAGTTGTCGAGCAGGACGAACTCCTTGACCAGGGCGTGGTGGTTGGGCGTGACCTCCTCGGGGAAGAGGCAGAGGGCCTTCTCGCCGTTGCCTTCGGGGAGGTCGCCGAAGACCTGGTCGTAGGTCCGGTTCTCCTTGATGATGTACACGCAATACTTGATGGGCGAGAGGTCGCCGATCCTGGGCCGGGACCGGGTGGCCGGCGGCCCGGGCCGGGGTGGGCTCGGTGGCCCGGGCGCGGAGGGGGCTGCACTCGTAGACGGTCTTCGAGTAGGCGAGCATCTCCCTCGGGCCGGGCACGGGGAGGATCGAGAGCGAGCCCTGGAAGAGGCCGGCGATGTACTCGCGGACCCCGGCGTTGCGCTGGGCGAGGGGGTTGGGGCCCTCGCGGTTGGCCTTCGAGGACGTGCCCTTGCCGTTGGCGATGTAGAGCGTCTTGCCGCCCAGGGCGACCCGGACCGAGGTTGGATACCAGCCGGCCGGGATGAACCCCAGCGGCTTGCTCTCGCCCAGTTCCTTCACGTTGAAGACGGCCACGTCGTTGGTGTTGGCGTTGGCGACGAAGAGCAGCTCCTCGTCGGGCGTCAGGGCCAGCGAGCTGGGGGTCGAGCCCGGCGGGGCGTTGGGGTCGATCGCCGTGCCGATCGTCTCGACCGCCTTGCCCGCCTTCGCGTCGAAGACCGAGACGGTGTTGCGGTTGGCGTTGGCGACGTAGAGGACCGTCCCGCCCTTCGAGAGGATCAGCTCGTTGGGGTGCTCCTGCGTCGCCCAGTGGGCGATCACCTCGCGCTTGTCCGAGTCGACCACGGCGACCTCGGCCTTGTTCCAGAGGCTGACGTAGAGCCGGCCGGTGATCTGATCCCAGGCCAGGCCATAGGGATAGGAGTCTTCGCCCAGGTCCAGCTCGGCCAGGAGCTTGCCGCCGCCGTTGAACTTCGCCAGGGTGTGGCCGAAGGCGTTGGCGACCCAGAGGGTCTCGCCGTTCCCAGACAAAGCCAATCCGGCGGGGACCCTCCGGCCACCGTCGAGCTTCGGAGGATACTTGATCTCGAACCTGTCCGAGAGCAGCCCGCCCGCGTGGTCGAACCGGTAGATCACGTCATCCCAGCCGCCGCCGACGAACAACTGCTTCCCGTCCGACGACCAGACCAGCCCCTGGAACGACTCCTTGAGCGCCACCCGGGCGATGACCTTGCCCGAGCCTGCGTCGAGGGTGACGACCTCATGCTCGCCATAGCCGGCGTGGAGCACGGCCAGGACCGGCTCGGACGGGTGCTCGGCGATCGCGACCGGGAAGTCCCCCAGCTTCGCCTGCCGACCCGCCGGCCTGAGCGACCAGCCGTTGGGCAGGAGGACCGTCCCCGCCCGGGTCAGGCCGGGCCAGGTCGTCTCGCCCCGGGCGGGCTTCGGCGCGGATTCCTGGGCGAAGGTCGTTCCGCTCGACAGCGCCAGGAGGAAACTCAAAGCCAACCCGGCCCGTCAACCGCGCTCAAATCGGATCATGAAGCGACACTCCCGACGAGACCAACCGCCCCTTGCTGAAGCCCGTCCCGTCGCGGGCTTCGGACAGACCAGGGTAACGGCTCGGATCGGACTCGACCAGGCTCGGGCGCCTCAAACCCGCGATCCTCGCCGGAAACTCACAAGACGCCCCGGTCGGTCCCACCCCATCAGGCGAGCCCTACCTGGATACTATCGCGATCCGGACGGGCGGTTAGCACACGATTTCCGGAAAACGCGGAGGCCGTGATTCTCTCGCGAGACTATTCTCGAACCCGAGGCCGTAGTCCGAGGAGCTGAGGAAATGGGGAGACCTCGAGCATTTCCGTGAGCGTCGCGACGGTGAAAACCCGCCCGTCGGTGTCCCGGATCACCGGGCCGAGGGTGTCGTTCACTCGTGCCCAGCCCATCCCGCCCAGGACGGCGATCAATGGCACGCCGCCCAGACGCATGGACTCGTCTCGGAGGGTCTTGAAGCGAAGGGACTTATCCCGCGCCGTGCCTCCCTGGTTGGTTCCCTTGCATTCGAGCATCCCTCGAAGCGTATCGGAGTCGTCGAAGACGACGAAATCCGGCGCAGGGGGCGACCCTGACCTCAAACCGCTCCGCGATCTCTCCCTGGTTGTGTCCGCCCGTTCGAAGAAAAGGGACTCCGTGCTCATCGAAGAGGGATTGCACCGCGTCTTCGATCAGGTCGCCCCGCTTCATCGAGGTCGCGTCGAGGACCTGTCGAAATGCGCCTCCGTAATGGCGCTGGTGCAAGAACAGAGAAAACGGCACGCCATCGCGGGCGAAGTCGCTCACCGAGGTCCAACCGCCCTCCGTGTCGGGCTTGGCTTGCTTGCTCCGGAGGTTGCCCGGTGGTGCCCCGAATAAGGTTCCATCGATGATCTGGGAGAGGGTCAACGCCACGACGCGAGACTGAGCTTGCGAGGTCGGCGTCCCTTTGCGCTCCATCGCGTCGATCTTGCCGGGGGACAAGGGGACGAGGCCCAATGGTTCGCCCGCGAGCTTGGTCGAGTGGCCGAACTCTTCCTTTGTCAGCCCCACGATCGTCCGGAAGATCAGTAGAGTTCGTGGATCGTCCTGGATGACCTTTGCCAGGTCGGATTCGGAGACCCTGGTGAAACCCTCCGTTGTCCGGTTCGCAATGGCGAAGACCTCCTCGAAGTAGGGGCGATCGTAGAACGCGGCTTCGTGGATATAGGCAAAGTCGGGCGCAGATGCGGCACATAGAGAGATCGGGCGACGGCGGCATAAATTCGAGGCTGGTCCCCGGTCCCATGATGCTGAGGGATCAGGCGGATCTGGGCAATCCGCTGATCCCAGGTCCGGGCGTCAACGATCTTTGCCAGGGTTTCTTCGAGGGTCGGCACGGATCACCCGCAATGGAAGAGAGAACCGGGAGTGTCCGTGGCGAGGTCTTGAGCGATTCGGCGTCGGGCCTCTTGAACGAATCCTTCGTGGATCTCGAACCCGCCGGCCTTACGGCCGAGTCGACGGGCCACGACCATTGTGGTCCCTCCGCCCGCGAAGGGGTCGATGACGACCCCGTCCAGCGGGCTGGCGACCCGGATGAAGAACTCCGCCAGTCCCTCCGGCATCGCCGCCGTGTGGGCGACGCCGCGATGCTGGTTGTAAGTCTGCGGGACGGAGATCACGTTCCCAGGGTCGGCCCCGCCCAGGAGGTACGTCTTGGTCCGATCGCGGCCGAATCCGGCCTCGGTGTTCCGCCGGCCGGAGGTGTCTTGCTTGCGCCGGGCGATCTCCGACGAATCGGCCCGATAAGGGGTCCGCACGCTGCTCAGATCGAAGAACGGCTTGCCGGTCCTGGCGAAGTGGTAAACGTATTCAAAACTGTCTTTCGTTCTCGGGCCGAATTTTCCGGGGACGGCGTTTGGCTTGGCCCAGATATAGGTCTCGATCCAGCGCCAGCCCATCTCCTGGAGGGCGAGAACGAGCTGATAGACGTAGGGATGCCGCTGTCCCTTGTGGGGGCCGCGATTGGCGACTCGGTTTTTGATGTTAATGATGAGGCTGCCGCTCGGCTTCGCGGCCCGGTACATCGACCGGGCGAACGGAAGGAACCATTCGACGTAATGGTCCGGGTGGATTCGGCTGTAGGGCCGGGCGTCCGCGTAGGGAGGACTGGTGAAGAACAGATCGATCCCGCCGAGGGGCAGTCGGGGCAATAGCTCCAGGGAATCACCCTGGATCACGACCTCGTCGAGCAGGCGCCGGAGCAGATCGTCGGATTCGCTCGCCGGACGCTGAACAGGAGTGGTGGGCGGGTCGAGCAGGTTAGGCAAGAGCTGCGCCCGTCGATCGTGATCGCTCATGAACGGATTCCTCGGCCAATCCAAGCTCTATTGTACAGTCAATTGTCGGCTCCGGGCGAGAATGCCGAGGCGAATTAAGGAAATGCGAAAGATATCGAGCGTTCAACCCCCCGGCCGGATGCCGAGGCGGAGCTTGTCGGGCGGGAGGGCCTTCGACAGGGCGATTTCGAGCCTCGAGAGCGGCTCCCAGCCCTGGACGAGGTCGTCGAAGGGTCGCTCGGGATGCGCGGCGAGGAACTCGACGGCCGAGTGCAGGTGTCGCGGAGCGTAGTTGTGGACGCCACGCAAGGTCAGGCAGCGGCGGACGACCTGCTCGGCGGCCAGGGGCACGGGGCGCGAGGGGAAGACCGAGCCGACCAGGATCAGGGAGCCGCCCATCCGGAGGCAGAGGGAGGATGGTCTCGATCGCCTCGGGCGACGCCGGTCAGCTCGAAGGCGACGTCAACGCCGTGGCCCTCGGTGGTCTCGCGGATGATCCCGGCGACCTCGTCCGGGGTTGCCGTGTGCGTCGCGCCGAAGGCCGAGGCCAGCGCGAGCCGGGCGGGGGTGACGTCGGCAGGCGATGACGCTGCTCGGCCCCGAGTGACCGGGCCCAGGCAGTCGCCGTCACGCCGAGCATCCCGCTGCCCATGACCAGCACGCGAGCGTCTTCGAGCGGCCCGGCGGCCTCGATCGCCGCGGCGACCGTCGCCCCGGCGCAGTTCGCCGGGCAGGCCGAGGCGTCGGACAGGCCCTCCGGCACGCGGAAGATCGCCGTACCCGGCGCGAGCACGCAATGGCCGGCGAGCCCTCCGGTCAGCTCTCCGCCGGGGCGGATCGGCTCGTGGCCGTACTTGGTCTGGCGCTCGCACTTCTGCGGGAGGTCCCGACGGCAGTAGAAGCAATCGCCGCAGCTCGCGACGATCGCCCAGGTCACGCGGTCGCCGACGCCCAGGGGTCGCCCCGCCGCGTCCACTCTCGGAGCCGTCCGGCCCGAACTCGGCGATCCGGCCGAGGATCTCGTGGCCGAGGATCGTCGGCAACGGCACGGCCCGTCGGCCGCTGCAGGCTGTGCAGGTCGCTCCCGCAGAGCGTGCAGGCGATCACCTCGACGAGGACCTCCCGGCCTCGCGGGCTCGGGCAAGGGGATCTCGCGGATCTCGATGGCCTGGCCCGGGCCGTGGAAGACGGCGGCGGGGGTGGTCCTGGTCAAAGCTCCTCCTCGATCGCGTCGGGCTTCGAGGGTTGGCGGGCGAAGTAGACCCAGCCGAGTGCCAGGCTCGCGACCGTGAGCGTCCCGATCACCCCGGAGGTCACCTCGAAGAACCGCAAGAAGTCGGCCCCGGACGGGAAGTGCGCTCCTCGCGATCATCAACGCCGCGTAGCCAAGGTAGCCGGCGGAGTCGGCGACGTACATCAGGAACCCGAGGTTGCCCCGCTCGCGGGTCATCGCGATCAGCCGCTCGAAGACCGTCGTGTGGACCGCGACATAGGGCAGGTACAGCCCCGAGCCCAGCAGCACCATGAACGTGAAGCCGTCGATCCGCGATCCCGCCAGGGCCGCCAGCGCGCCGAGCATCAGCAGGCCGCCCGCGATCGCTACGCCGAGCGCCGCGAAGAACGCCCGGCGATTGTCGACGATCAGCACGCTCAGGCCGTTGGCGACCAGGACCACCAGCGCGACCAGGATCTCCGGACCGGGCGAACGTCGAGGGGACCACGGTCGACGCCCAGCCCTCGCCAGATCTCGGGCGCGAAGTCGGCCCGGATGCTCCGCGCGATCGTCACCAGGAAGATAGGCCCCGACGATCAGCAACAAACCCGGCCCGTGGCGCCGGAGCAGGGCCGAGCGGTCGTCACGCGTCATCGCCTGCCGCTCGCTCCGGATGCGCGACGTCGGCCTGGTCGGGCGGCGGAATCCTCGCGAGCATCCAGACGAACAGGACCAGCGGCCCGAGGAACATCAAGCCCGCCACGCGCCGGCATCCAGCGTTCCGGCACGCCCTGATCATCGAGCAGCCACGTCCCGACCGATTTCGTCACGCCGTCGGCCAGGATGAAGCTGGCGCAGAGGCCCGCCGTCAGGGCCTCGGTCAGCCGTCGGCCCTCCAGGAACCCGAGGACCAGCCCGAAGACCATCCCCAAGGATAGCCCGTTGAGGAACAGCCAGAGCGGCCGGATCGGCCTCGGCGAGACGCCGAACAGGAGCAGGGCCAGCTCGGCCGAGCCGATCAGGACGAGGATCCCCGCCGCCCGGCGGCTTGCCGGGGTCTCGGCGATCACGCGGATGCCCAGGATCTTCGCCAGCGTGTACCCCAGCACCTGCGCCGTGACGAGCAGGGTCTTCTCGCCGATCCCCCACGACGGCTCCCCCGAGAACGAGGCCGCCGTGAACGGCTTCCGGAACGCATACATGCAAAAATACGTGCCGAACGCGGCGACGACCGACCAGACGGCGAGCGCGGGGGAAACGCCCGCGCCGTCGCCTTCAAGTCGGCCGGTTCGGGGGGTGCGTGGCTGATGGTCCGGTCTCCGGGTGGTCACGTTTCATGGCCAGTCCGGAGACTCTACAGGATCAACATGAAGATCTCGTGGAGGCGAGTCATCTCGCCGGTCACTTCGCCTTCAGCGTGATCTCGGACGCCTGGCCGCCCTTCAGGTCAACCGTGGTCGGTTCGGTCTCCTCGCCGTCCGAGCCCGGGTTCGGCCGACCTCGGAGGACGTAGCGGCCGGGCGGGACGTTCTCGAAGGCGATCCGGCCGTCGGCGTCGATGTTCCCCGAACCGCCATACTTCCCGACGGCCTCGCCGCCCTCGGGCGCGATCATCACGATGTAGCCTTCGGGCCGTCGCTTTCCGGTAAAGTCCACCGTCACGCGCACGCGGGACGACCGGATCATCGACAGCTCGACGTCCGCCTTCGGGGTTGCGATCGGCTCGCCCAGGCCGGGCCGGCAGTAGCCCGGCTTGTGCAGCCAGATCGAGGCCGTTCCGACCGGCACCAGGTCGGCCCGGAATCGGCCGTCGTCGTCGGTCTGGAATTTGTATTCGTGCGGCGACTCGTACCGGCCGCCCGAGGCCGGGAGGACGTTGTCGAGCCGGATGTCAACGCCCGGCAGGGGCTTGCCGTCCTCGTCGGTGATCCGGCCGGAGACGGGCGCAGAGCGCGACAGGCCGCAATCGTAGGAGTGCCAGCGGGGCTGCTGATCGAACTGGGCATAGCCGGCGACCCTCGGCACGAAGCCGTCGGCCTCGACGACCACGCGCACCCAGGCCGCCGGGGCCTTCTTCAGCACCCAGCGCCCCCCGTCATCCGCCTTTGCCTCGGCCACGTTCGGGTAGAGATAACCGCCCTTTTGTTGCGGCTCGACTCGTTGCAGCCGCATGGTCGCGGCCAGAGGCCGCCCCGTGGCCAGGTCGGTGACCTTCCCTTCGATGACCGCGCCGTCCTCGGCCGTGAACCCGTGGGCCACCAGGCGCTGGTCGACGATCTCGATCCCCTGGGGTACGGCGACCGCGGCCCAATCGATGCCGGCGGTGAAGACGTCGATCTGCGAGGGCGGCGAGGCGTCGCCGGCGCCGGTCGGGTTCAGGTCGGCCGGCATCTTGCGGAGCCGTTCCCAGCTGGTCGGCTGCCAGACCATGAAGATCCAGTCGACTCTCGCCGCCTCGAGCTTCTCCGGCTCGCGGTTCGGGGCGAGCCAGAAGCTATGGCCCTTGCCGTCGTGGAGGACGACCCGCTTGACCTTCGCGTCGAGCCTGGCGAAGTCGGCCAGGACGGCGGAGAGCGTCTTCGGATCGCCCCGGCACTCCGCATGCCACTGACCGCCGCCGAACGGCGGCCCTTCCCACCAGGCGACGCGCCCGGGGTGGTTGAAGATCGTCGAGGCCCCGGAGGGCCAGCCCGGGTCGGACACGGGCTTGTTGCCGGCATCGCCCTGGATCAAGGCGGAGGCCTCCCGGGGGATGGCAAGCGACAGGATCGCGATCAGCAGGACCGTCGTGGTTCTGGACATGGTGACCTCGAGTCAAGGATACGCGGAGAGTCGCACCAAGATCCACGGCCGAGGGCCGAATTTGTTAGGTCGATGGTCGCCGGGTGCGGCAACGGATTCTGGCCTACTGATCGTCCTCGTCCGCGAGCTTCCGGATGTAGTCGAGGGCCTCGGCCAGCTCGCAGACGATGGCGCCGGGGACCCGGCCTCTCCTGTCGAGTTCCTGGAGGAGCATCAGGTCCTCGAACTCCTCGGAGTTCTGGAGCCTGGCACGCGGCCCGGGCGCCGAGGGTCCCGCTCCGGTAGGCGTGGGCGTCCATGTGGAAGGCGATCAGGGTCTCGGTCCGCTCGGTGATCGAGCCTTCGAGCGATTGCAGGCCGGCGAGGACGTGGTCGGACGGGTCGATCGCCTTGCCGACGTCGTGCAGGAGGGCGGCCAGGAGGAATTCCTCGTCGTAGCCCCGCTCGTCGCGGGCCAGCTCGAAGACTTGAAGGCTGTGGTAGAGGGCGTCTCCTTCGGGGTGGTACTTGGGGCTCTGCTTGACGCCTTCGAGCGGCTGGAGGAGCATCCGGTAGAGCTCGAAGCGGTCGACGTGGTCCTCGACGCGCTCGACCTCGAAGTCGAGGTCGACGTCGGGGTTTTCGGCCCTGAGCGCGGCCTCCAGCTCGGCGATCGACGCCCGCTCGATCGGCTGGCCGGTGATCGAGGATTTGAAGACGTAATGGACCTTGTCCTCGGGGTACAAGGTCAGCTCGAAGGGGAAGCGGTCGTCGATGTGGATGTGGGTGAAGACCCGCTCCTCGCCGTACTTGACGATCCGCTTCTTCTGGACCTCGTAAGGCAAGGCGTAGTCGTCGAGGGTGTCGGTGACGATCGACTGGCTGTCGGAGAAGATGTGGATGTCGATGTCGGAGCCGTGCCGGACGTGGCCGGTCCAGACGCTGCCGATGAGCCGGGGCCGGAACCTCGCGAGCTTGCGCATCAGGCGGAGGGCCTCGAAGCGCATGTCCTTGAGGTGTTCGAGCCGCTTGGGCCCTTCGTGGATCCGCGCCATCGCCTGGATCTGGTCGCGGATCTCGGCGTTGGAGGGGAGGTCGCCGGGTCGGAACCGGTATTCGACCCCGAGCTGCTTGGCGGCCTTGCGCTTGGCGGTGAAGTACTCGGACTCGGTCCGATGGTACATCAACTGGGCGGCGAGAAAGGCGATCTGCCGCCGGATTCGTTCGTCGGCCATGGGGAGGAGGTGCGCCGGGTGGGCCCATCGAGGCGGCGCTGGGCGAGAGACGATCGGTCGCCGGGTCCTGCCGGCCGGCCGGATGTCTCGTCTTCAAGAGACAGGAATGCTGTTTCAAGCTACCATCGGCGGGGGATCGGGGTCAAGGCGAGGAGAGAGGGCCGGATTTCCCTCGTTTCGGCTTGAGGCCGATCGGAGCAAGCCCGACAATCGAGGAGAGGCAGCGGCGGTCGGATTCGCGGACTCCGCGTTTTTGCCGGCCGCTGCTGCCCTCGACGTCGCTTCTTCTAACCGGGGCCTCGCGCCAGGACGACGGATCGGCCCGAAGAGAAGGATCACCATGCTCAAATATCTCGGTGCCCTTTACGAGAGCATGACCGAGGTCTCGCCCGACGAGGCGATCGGCGCCCTCATGATCGGGCTGGTCCTGGCCCTGGGCTTCGCCGGCCTCTGCGTGCTGGCCTTCAAGAAGTCGGCCAACCCGTACCCGCTGGTCTGCGGCCTGATCTTCGCGGTCAGCGCCTCGTCGCTGATGATCGGCGTCGGCCATTCGCGGAGCAAGTACATCGGCGCGTCCAGGCTCGTCGGATGGGGTCGCCTCCGCTCCGACGAGATCCCGCGTCCGGGCGTCTCGGCGGCCCCGGTGAGCCCCTACGATCGCCCTCCGGTCATGCCGAGGGGACGGGGCGGCCGTCGCTGGATCATGGAGGCCGATGGTGACGGGAATGGGAGGATCACCCCGGAGGAGGCTGCCCAGTTCATCCGGAATGCCGACAGGACCGGCAAAGGGTGGGTCGGCCTCTCCGACCTGGAACGCCCGAGGGGCGGACCTCCCGGCCCGACCGCCGTGACCCAGGGCCTTCCGCCGGCCGGCTCCCCCGCGCCGCATCGAAGCGACTTCTGAACCAAGAGCAAGCTGATCCCGATCCAATCCGCCCCGTCCCGTATCCGGGATCAGGGCGGCTCACCCGCGCCGGGGGTGGTCGTCCTTGCCGGAACGCACGCCTCGCCGGATAATCGAAGGCGTGGGCCGAGGCGCCCCCCTTCGACGGAGAACCAGGCCGTGGGACAAACCGAAGTCGTGATCGAGGCCGAGCCTGCTCCCCCGTTACCGTACCTGGAGCCGGGCGACCACCTGACCCGCGATGAGTTCGAACGCCGCTACGACGCGATGCCGGGACTCAAGAAGGCCGAACTCATCGAAGGGGTTGTTCACATGGCATCGCCCGTCCGGTTGAGCCGACACGGTCGCCCGCACATCCACGTTTCGACCTGGCTCGGCACCTACGAGGCCCACACGCCCGGCGTCATCGTCGGCGATAACGTCACGATCCGCCTCGACGGCGACAACATGCCCCAGCCCGATGTCGCGATGATCATCGACCCGGCCCGGGGCGGCCAGGCGATCTTGAGCGAGGACGATTACATCGAAGGGGCGCCGGAGCTGGTTGTCGAGGTCGCCGCCAGCACCGCGAGCATCGACCTGAACACCAAGCTCCGCGTCTATCGTCGCAACAACGTTCGCGAATACATCGTCTGGCGGGTCCTCGACCGGGCCGTCGACTGGTTCGTCCTTCGCGAAGGGCGTTACGATGGGCTCCCGGTCGGCCCCGACGGGATCTACCGGAGCGAGGTCTTCCCCGGCCTCTGGCTTGACCCGGCCGCCCTCGTCGGGTCCGACCTGGCCCGCGTCCTGGACGTGCTCAGCCGGGGCATCGCCACGCCTGAGCACGCGAACTTTCTGAAATAAGGCCGATGGGCCGCAACTTCCCGCTCCGGAACCCTCGGATGCGACGACTCGCCGGCCTGTCCCTCCTCCTGCTCGCCCTGGTCTCCGGGTGCGAGTCCTCCCAGCCCACCGTCAAGCCGCCTCCGCCGACCTTCGACCTCCTGGCCTGGGAATATCCCGGCGCTCGGCCGATCGCACGGATGGACCCGGAGCTGATCGGCTCCGACAAGGTCGGCCTGGAAGAGATCGCCGCCGAGCCGAGGGAAGCGACCCGGATCAAGGCCCCCGCGTCTACGCTTACGACACATCCGACCCCCTCGAAGCGGTCTACGCCTTTTACGGCCGGAAGCTGGACCTCGACCCCGAATACAAGCCTTTTGCCATCACCTTCGAGGACAAGGGGCTGAACTCGGGCGGGAAGGCGACCTACGCGAGCCAGCCCGCGTTCCCGACCCTCCGCGCCTCGTACACCGGCCTGAACGGCCGCCAGGCCGTCCAGACCGCCACGATGGTCGGGCCGGGCGGCCCGGGGTTTTCGGTCGTGGTCGTCCTCTCGCGGGGCCAGTCCGAAGGGTTCACCACGATCGAGCTGGTGGTCACCCCGGCTCGTTAGAACCAGAGCGCCTTCTCGACCACGTTCAGGAGCGGCTCGCCCCGGGTGAACCGGCCGACGTTCTCGACGAGCGTCTCCAGGTGGCGGCGGGCGATGACCGGCGAATAGCCGGCGGTGTGGGGCGTGAGGATGACGTTGGGGAAGTCCCAGAGCGGGTGGTCGCCCGGGAGCGGCTCGACCTCGTAGACATCGAGCGCCGCGCCCGCGATCGAGCCGTTTCGGAGGGCCGCGACGAGGTCATCCAGCACCACAATGGCTCCCCGGCCGATGTTGATGAGATAACCCGTCGGCTTCATCAGGGCGATGGTCTGGGCGTTGAACAGACCGGCGGTCTCGGGCGTGTGAGGGGCGGCGATAACGACGAAGTCGCTCCCTCCGAGCAGGTCGCTCAGCCCGTCCATCCCCTCGACGAGTTCGACCCCCTCGGGGGCCTTGACCCGATCGGGAAACCGGTCGACCGCCCGGACGGCCATGCCGAAGGCCAGCGCCCTCCGGGCGATCTCGGCCCCGATCGCGCCCAGGCCGACGATCCCCATCGTCGCGTCGGGCAGGAAGAGGGTCGCCCGGTCCATCGCGTTGACCGTCCCCGGCCCGGCGGCGAAGCTCACCCGCGCCGACTCGCCCCCGGCCGGCTCATACCGGTGCTCGATCTGCCGGCGGATGTAGGTGTGCAGGTTCCTGGCGAAGCAGAGCACGTACCCCATCACCTGGTCGGCGATCACGTCGCCGAACAGCCCGCGCATGTTGGTCATGACGCACGGGTGCTCGATCAAGGCCGGGAACATATAGTGCTCCAGGCTGGCCGTGAACGACTGGACCCAGCGCAGGCGGTCGGAGTTTTCCAGCATCTCGGGCGTGATCTTGCCGATGAACCCGTCGGCCCCCGGCATCGCCGCGATCGCCTCGGCCGGGGTCGCCGCGTTGATCACCACCGCCCCCGGCGCGGCCCGATGGATCGCGTGCAGGCGGTCGGCCTCGACGGCGGGATGGATCACGAGCTTCATGAGAGGATCTCCCGTTCGTAGTGGTCAGTGGTCAGTGGTCAGTCAGAAAGAAGCCTGCTCTTGCTGACCACTGACCACCGGCCACTGACCACTCTTGCCGGCGTCTTGGCGGTTCAATTCTTCTCTTCATATCCGATCGCCGCCAGCAGGTGCCGGGCGACCCGCGAGGCCCCATCGGCCGGAAAAGGCGGCGGCCCGGGTTCGAGGGCGAAGGCGCGTTCCAGGTGCCGTTCGAGCCGCAGCTCGTCGAACTCCCGGCGAGACGCGGGGATGCCGCCGCCCCAGGCTCGGAGGGCCCGGTCGAGGACCCGGTGCTCGGCGAAGCCGGTCCTCGGCGGGTAGATCAGCGGGACGCGGGCGACCATCGCCTCGCAGGCCGTGCCGTAGCCGGCCTTGGCCACGATCGCGTCGGCCGAGGCCGCCAGGTCGGAGCCGGTCCACTCGGTCGGCGGGACGACGTGCAGGTTCGCCATCGAGCGCCGGGCGCGGGGTGGAAGCCGACGAAGTGGACCCCTTTGAGCCGCTCCAGCCGTCGCCAGCCCATGTTCTCCTGCCCGTATCGGCCGATGTAGAAGTAAACCAGCCTGTCCGAAGGGGCCAGGCCCAGCCTCGCCCGCAACTCGGCCCGGCGGTCGACCCCCGGCGTGACGACCATGCCCACCTCGACCGTCGGCGCCACCCCGGCCATCTTCAGGCCCGGCTCGGCCCGGAAAACGGCCGTGGCCTGGCGATACGCCGAGCGGATCTCGCGGACCGTCCGCCGGGCGTCGGCCCCGAGCCTCCGCGCGTGGGAGTCATAGATATCCGCCCAGGTGAAGTTGGCGAGCAGGAAGCCGGGGATTCCGACTCGACGGGCCGCGACCAGCGGGACCGGCGGGACGTCGCGAGAGGACGGCCGCGATCCCATCGTCACGGAGCCGCGCGGCCTCGGCGTCGACACGAGCCATCGCCTCGGCGTGGACGTCGGCGGCCCTCGCCAGCGTGGCCGGGCCGTCGGTCGATGCGCTGTCGCCCGGCGGGTTGATCGCCCCGACGTCCGAGGTATACGGGACCAGCGTGGCCGGCCGCTTCAGCCGCTCGCCCCAGTGGTCGAACAGGCTCGGGTCGCAGCCGATCCGGACCGGGACCGACGCGGGAATCCGGTTGATCACGCCGACCGACCGGTTCAGGTGGCCGAACCCGTGGCTCGTCACGTAGAACGCGATCCCGCCCCGGAGGCTCATCGGGCGTTCTCCCGGATCACGTCTCGATCGAGGAACCCGCTGATCGAAGCCTCATCGGTATATCCGCGACCGGAGCAGGACCGAGCGGACGGCGTTGGGCCGGGCGATGAGGATCTCGACCGCTTCGGCCAGGGCCTCGGGCCGGTTCCGGAGCAGGGCGCCGACCCAGTTCCGCCAAGCGGCTGGGTCGGCGTACAGGGGGCGGTCGAGGTAGCGCCATGAGCTTCGAGGCGGGCGAGCCCGGCTCGATCGTCCTTCGCTCGGCGATGGCCCGGGCGGCGGCTCGGAGCCCCTCGGGGTCGGATCGGGCCCAGGCGAAGATGGCCTCGTCGACCGTCGAGGGCGGGGCCTTCGTCAGCCCTTCGCCCCAGAACCGGGCGAACGGCCGGAGCCACGGCGAGTCGCGGACCCACCTCGGCGCCCGAGGAACATCGGGCGCGCCCACTCCTCGGGTCAGGATGTCGAGCGCCCAGGCCCGCGAGACCGCCTCGGGCGAGTCGAGCGTCACCACGCGGAGGTCCGTCGAGCTGACGGGGTTTCCGGCTGTAATGCGGCGTCATCGCGAACATCAGCCGGGTCATCGAGTTCGCCTTCGAGTCGTGGGTCAACATCCAGCCATAAGGGATCCTGTCCGGGTCCGGCGTGCCCAGGATGATCGTCCCCTTCAAGCTCGCCAAGCTCCTGGAGGCAGGCGAAGGTCGGCGTGTTGATCAGGTCGGGTTGAAGAACGTCGACCGATGGCGCCGTCGGGCAGCGTCTCGTTCAACTCCTCGAGCGTCTGATCGTTGAAGGCGTCATACCAGTAAGACAGCTCGAAACCCGCCTTCCACGCCCCGCGAGGGCCGCCGATCAGCTCGTTGTAATACGAAAGCTCGAACGGGTGGATCGCGACGAGTTGCCAGGCCGCCGGGACCAGGACCAGCGCCGGCGACCGACCCTCGGCAGGCGAGTCGGTGCCCGAACAGCCTCGCCAGCGCATCGCCGATCGCCACCACACCCCAGCCGGCGAAGGCGGCCAGGAAGAAGAAGGTCGGCAGGAGCAGCCGGACGCCGTCGTGAGCCGGGGTCGGCAGCATCCGGAGGACGGGGAGGGTGACGAGGTGGAGGGCGAAGTACCAGGGGACGGCATCGCGGACCCGCGATCGACCAGCCGAGCGTCCAGACCAGCCCGACACCGACGCCAGCAAGATCCCGGCCGGCACCGTGATCGCGATCAGGACCCAGGCGTTGTGCCAGGGGAGGCTATAGGTGTAGATCTCGCCCCAGTAGAGGATGCGGATGTCGGGCAGGGCATGCTCTCGGTCGGCGCTGAGCTGGTAATAGTGGGCCAGCCTCGGCAAGGTCTCGCGCCACCAGGCCGGGTTGCCGAGCCAGCCGACCACCGGCGCGAACGCCAGGACCGCCGTCCAGGTCTCCAGCGCGGGACGCTCGACGCCCCAGACCGGATGCCTCGGCAGGGCCAGTCCCACCAGCCTCCGCGCGAGCCAGACGACCAGCGGGACCGCCAGGATCGCGCCCGGGATCGACGGTCGGCGGGTGCATCGCGAACAGGTCGACCTCGTTCGGCGGCGGGAATACTCGGGCCAGCCGGAGGACCTCGCGGAACGCCAGGCCCAGCGGGATCGAGCATCGCCGTCGAGGTGACCACGCCGTCGATCCAGTCGGCCCGGCCTCCCTTCTTGAAGAAGGTTCCCGGCAGCCGGGCGACGACCAGCCAGAACAGCAACGGCCCGAGCACCGCGACGGCCGCCATCTTCTCGACGAACGCCAGGCCGAGCGCGATCCCCACCAGCGACCCGCCATTTCCGGGCGTTGGGCTCGTACAAACCCTTCCAGAACGCCAGGGCGGTGACGACCCAGAGCAAGCAGGCCGGGCGTGTCGGTCGCGGCGATGTGGCCGTCGCCGTAGACCCTCGGCATCACCAGCAAGGCACCGCGCCGCGACCCCTCCGACCCACGCCCCGTAACGCCTGGCGAGGAACCCGAAGGCCAGCGTGATCGTCGCCACATATTCGAAGACCGAGGCCATCCGCCGCGAGGGGATGTCCTTCATCCAGCGGCCGAAGACGGCGTGCGTCAGCAGGTTGAGCTGACCGGCCAGGGGCGGGTGGAAGTTGTAGCCGAACCGGGCGTAGGGCCAGTAATAGAGGAGGGCCTCGGCCGAGAGCAGGTCGTCGAGGTCCGACCGGCTCCGGGCCTTCGCCAGCCCCTCCCACCACTGGGCCGAGACGACCTGGCTGGTCCGGTACGAGGGCTCGTCCCAGGTCAGGCCGATGTCGCCGACGGTCGGCACGGTCGCCAGCAAGGCTCCCGAGCAGACCAGGGCGCACCCCAGCCACCAGGCCTCGCCCCGAGAGGCCGGGGGATGGTCCGGACGGGTTCTCATGCTCAACGGTCGGCATGGGTCGATCAGTCCGGCCAGGGATAAATCAGGACGAGCGGCACGCCCTGCTTCGAGACCACGAACGCGGGCCGGCGGTTCGCGAGCAATTCCCGCTCGCCCGGCCCGAACGCCCCCGGGCGGTTCTGGATCACCAGCCAGGCCGGCTTCCCGGGGTCGATCGGAAAGAGATTGGCCCGCAACCGCCCCGTCTGCTTGAGGTAGAGCCACGACGTCGGGAACGTCGCGAACCGGACCGACCGGCCGGGCGGCGTGTTCGCGTTGAGCCAGTCGATCGCCTCGTCCGAGAGGCCGTCCCAGAAGTAAGTCGGCTCCATCCCCAGGCGAGCGGCACCCGGCAAGCCCGCCCACGACCGGGCTGAAGTACGACAGCGGGACCGGCATCATCAGGGCCACGCTCAGCACCCCTTCCACCAGAGCCGCCACGACGACCGCCTTCCCCCAGCATCCGAACCGCCCCATGACCAGGCTCGCCCCGACGCCCGCCAGGACCGCCAGGACCCCGAACGCCGGCAAGAAGAGCCGGACCCCGTCATGCCCCGGCGTGTGCGGGAGGGCCCGCAAGGCCAGGAGCAGCGCCCAGTGCAGGGTGGCCAGCGTGGCGAAGGCCATCGACCCCGACTCCGTGTTCTGGCCCCCTTTCGCCTTGAGGGCTGGCCAACCGTCACTCTTTTCAACGGGCCGCCCCGCGGGGCCTTTTCCGGCTCCCTCTCCCTCCGGGAGAGGGTTGGGGTGAGGGTGGTCGCCGGGCGAGTGGCGCTGATCGAGCCCTTTTGCCGGCCCGTTGGTGCTGCGACACCCCTCACCCCCGGCCCCTCTCCCGGAGGGAGAGGGGAGGAAGAACCGCTCGGCAGGCCCTTGCGGGAGGTGGGTCGCAACGCCAGAATCCCCCGCCAAACACCCAATCCGGCCCCCGCCAACCCCAGCCCAAAAACCCCACCGGGGTCACGAAGACCGTCCAGACCAGCGTGTTATACCAGGGCAACGACTCCCTCGGCGTGTCATAGACCCGCCCCAGGAACTCCACGGGGATGGGGATCGTCTTGCCCCGGGTCAGGTTCGACCGGAGGAACCGCTCGACGCCCGAGACCGGGTCGGCCCACCAGCCGGGGTTGAACGCATAAAGGACGACCACCCCCACCACCCCGCCGACGAGCAGCGTCAGCCACCCTCGGCGGTCGCGGTAGAGGATCGACCAGGCGAGGAAGGGCAGGGGCAGGAACCAGCCGGTCAGCTTGGTAGTCGGCCGCCCAGCCGCAGAGGACGCCGAAGACGATCGCCCAGAGCCAGCCCGGCGACCGTCCCGGCCGCTCGACCGCCCGGGCGAAGGCCAGCAAGTGCGCCGACCCAGAGGCAGGTCAGCAGGGCGTCAACGGTCGCGTAATGCCCGTGGGCGAAGAGGTTCGGCTGGAAGACCCACGCCCCGCTCGCCAGCCCTCCCGCCCACGCTCCCCACCGCCGGGCGACGAACCCGAAGATCGCGCCGGCGGTCAGGCTGAACGCCAGGATCGGCCCGAGCCGCGCCCTCGGCAAGGCCGCCCACGAAGGCGCCAGCCAGTCGCCGATCGAGCCCCTCGATCGCATAAAACGGCGGGTGTCCGTGCGGCTCCTCGCGGGCAAACGGCCAGAACCAGGCGATGACCTTCGGGGAGAACAGTTTCGACCGGCTATCGACCTCATCCCGCCCCGGAGCCGGCAACCCGTCCTGCTGGACCAGCTCCGACCGGGGCGAAGGAGGCACCCAGGTCTTGGCGAACCCCGGAGGGTTGAGCACCGCCCGGAACCAGGAGCGAATCCGGGCCTCGCGGCCGAGCGTGAACCCCTCGTCCCAGACGATCGCCAGCCTCGGCTCGGTGGCCACCATCAAGGCCAGCGTCGCCAGCCCCAACGCGACCGCCCCGTACCAGTTCGGCCACCTCCGAGGGGTCGCTTGAGCAAGATCGGCCACGAGTACGAAGTCCTTCGGAGTCAGGTCCGGTCGATTCCCGTCCCCTCGATTGTGCCAGGTCTCCCCTCGGTCGGCAAAGCCCCGGCCGGATCGCCCAGGAGGATTGCAAAGTCCCCGGGACGAGGAAAACGGGGACTTTGCAATCCTCCTGGGGCGTGGGCCTCGGTTTCCCGGAGGGACCGCGAACTTCCCTCGACGCGGCGTGTCTGACCTTCGCCGATCTCAATCCTTGCCCGGGGACGGGTCTCTTGGGGCTCGCGGGCCGTCGGGTTGGCGTTATCCCACCGTGACCGGAGGCTGGGCATGGACCCGGGAACGCGTGATCCGCCTTGAGAATGGAAAGTGAATTGAAGATCGCGGTGGTGCAGTGGTCGCACGCCTGCCCGAAAGGGCTCTCGATCGGCGGTCCCTTGCCCGAAAAGGGCCGAACGCGGGTCGTTATCATTCATCATGAGGAAACGGCGGTTCGATTCCGCCCCGCGACCTTCGGCGAGCCGGATGACGTGGGTTATCTCGAAAACATCACCCACGCCAAGCCCCTTGTTCGCCGATTCTTGAGACCGCTTTGTGCTACGGGCCTGTGTCCAACCCTCACGGGTGGGGACGTCATCGATGCCGGACCCTTGCTCGCTCGCGAGCCGGATGGGATCGATCATCAAAAGTTCGACTCTTTTCAGGCCCAATCGGCGAGCCGGATGCTCAGCGTTATCTTACAAGGAGATCAAACGCGGATCAGATTTCTTGTTCGCCGAACGTTCGGCCCTGGGGTAGCTCAGCCTGGATAGAGCGCTAAACGCGGTCTCCGGTCCCTTGTCCGGAAACGGGCCGAAAGGTGATCGTTATCGACTTTTAATCGAGAGGTCGTGGGTTCGAATCCCACCCCCGGGACTCTCATTCGACGCTCGCGGTAGCCCAACTGGCAGAGGCGGAAGGTTCCCCGCAAGGGGAATTTCGGCCCCCGATCCTTGCCCGGCGACGGGCCGTTGGCGGGCTGTTATCTGGGATCTTCATGTTGGTGGTTCGAGTCCACCCCGCGAGCCCTCGCCGACCCTCCCGGGGCCGGTGGTTTGCTTGTCTGATCGACGGAGGAGGATCGTCATGGTGACGAAGTACGGAAAGCATTTCTCGACCAAGGTCACCCCGCAGAGCGAGCCGATCCCGGGCAAGGCGATGGTCGCCAACTCGGCCGGGGGCTTCGCTTTCGCCATCGACGACTGGTCGAGGCTCGACCGCTTCCTGATCCTCGGCAGTGAGGGCGGGACCTACTACACCTCCGAGCGGAGGCTCACGATTGAGAACGCCCAGTGCATCCTGCGCTGCCTGGAGGCCGACGCGTCGCGGACGGTCGAGACGATCGCCTCGGTGAGCGCGTCGGGCCGGGCCCCGAAGAACGGACCGGCGGTGTTCGCGCTGGCCGTCGCGGCGGGGATGGGCCACCTTTCGGCGGTCGCCGAGGCCGACGCCCTGCGCCGGGTCTGCCGGATTCCGACCGACCTCTTCGCGTTCGTCGAGGCGGCGGACGGCTTGCGCGGCTGGGGCCGGGGGCTCCGCAAGCTGGTGGCGGCCTGGTATGCCGGCAAGTCGGCCGATCAGCTCGCCTATCAGGTCACGAAGTACCGCCAGCGCGACGGCTGGACGCATCGCGACGTGCTCAGGCTGACCCATCCGGTCGCCGCTTCGGACGCCCACCAGGCGGTCTATCGCTGGGCGGTCGCGGGCTCGGACGGGCTGGGCGATCGGTCGTTCGAGCGGAAGGCCGGCCCGGCCGGCTCCTACGCGGCGGTCGTCGATCTGCCTCCGATCATCGAGTCGTTCCGCGAGGCCCAGGCCGCGACGGACAAGGCCACGGTCGTCCGGCTGATCCGGGAGGCCGGGCTGGTCCGCGAGCACCTGCCGACGCGGTGGCTCAACGAGCCCGAGGTCTGGGAGGCGCTTCTGGAGAAGATGCCGCTGACGGCGATGGTCCGGAACCTCGGCAAGATGACGGCGATTGGCCTGCTGGCGCCGCTCTCGGCGGCGTCGAAGAGCGTGGCGGATCGGCTCGGGGACGGCGAATCCCTCCGCAAGTCTCGCGTCCACCCGATCGCCTTGTTGATGGCGGCCCGGGTCTACGCCAAGGGCCATGGCGAGAAGGGAAAGCTGTCCTGGTCGCCCGTCCCGAGGATCAACGATGCGCTCGACTCGGCCTTCTACGCCGCGTTCGCCAACGTGGTGCCGGCCGGGAAGCGAACGATGCTCTGCCTGGACATCTCGGGCTCGATGTCCTTCCCGATCGCGGGGACGAACCTGATGTGCTCGGAAGGTTCGTGCGCGATGGCCCTGGTGACCGCGCGGGTCGAGCCGGAGTACCACGTCATGGCGTTCAACAACCAGCTCACGCCGGTCGGGATCACGAAGACGGACCGGCTGGCGGACGCCCTCCGCAAGACGGCAAACTGGACCGGCGGGGCGACCGACTGCGCGGTCCCGATGACCCATGCCCTGGCGAACAAGCTGCAAGTCGACACGTTCCAGGTCTACACCGACAACGAGACCTGGTTCGGCAAGATCCACCCGAGCCAGGCGCTGGTCGAGTACCGCGACGCGACGGGAATTCCGGCCCGGCTCGCCGTGGTCGGGATGACCTCGACCGGCTTCTCGATCGCCGACCCGTCGGACGCCGGGATGCTCGACTTCGTCGGCTTCGACGCGGCGGCGCCGGCCTTGCTGGCGGACTTCTCGCGAGGGTCGGCCGAGCGGACCGGGGTCGAGGACGACCCGGCGGCCGAACCGGGCGAGTGATCCGGGCGGACCTCAGCGGGCCGGTCGTCGGCGCCGGAAGGCGCCGAGGGCCGAGAGCCCGCCGAGGGCCGTGAGGACCAGGCTGGTGGGCTCGGGGACGACTGTCGCGGCCGGGGCGATCGAGGCGAGCGTCGTGCCCAGCCGGGCCTCGTCGAAGAAGGCGTCACCGGTATAGTCGTAGGCCGCGTAGTTGAGCCGGGTGAAGTCGCCGTTGCCGGTTGACGAGCCCTGGAAAGAATACGTGTTGACGGTCCCCTGGATTGACGTTGACCCGTTCAGGCCGCCGACCGAGGAAAGGTCGGTTGGATTGACCCAGTAAGTCACGGGGTCGATCGGGCTCATGCCGTTGACGTTCACCTCCGCGACGATCAGATACGTCTGGCCCGCCACGGCGTTGCTGACCAGGGTCTGATCGGCGCTCGTCATGCCCGTGGTGTCTCGGTAACGCATGACCAGGTCGGCCTCGCCCGAGGTCTTGCTGTCGTCGGAGAAGCCGAAGAAGACCCCGGTGAGGAAACCCGGCGACGGGTTGACCGGCCCGGTCGCGGTGGACGACGTGTTGCCGAGGGTCGGCGCCACGGTCCCGCCAAAGCCCGAGAGCACCCAGCCGTCGGTCGTCGTCTGGTTGCCGGTGTTGCTCACCAGCAGGCTGATCCAGTACGTCCCACTGGTCCCCTCGGTGAAGGACGAGAGGTTGCGAGCGTCGGACTTGACCGTCGTGCTGGTCGTCCCGATCCAGGCGACCGAGCCGCTGGTGCTTGACGAGGCGCCGTCGACGGTGGACGTCAGGCCGGTTGAACGAGGCGACGAAATTCCCCGTGCCCGTCCCGCTGTTATACCCGCCGTTAGCGAAACCCAGGTTCATCAAGGTCGAAGACTGGGCATTCAACGCCCCCATGGGCGGGGACGGCAAGTAGGGGATGTACTGACCGGACGTCGGGTCGGTGCCAGTCACGTAGGAGTCGTTCGCGATCAGGCCGGCCGGGGCTTGCGTCGAGGCCCCGCACAGGGCGACGGTCGCGAGCAGGGCCATCCGGAGCCTTCCGGGCCTGGCAAGGTTTCGCTCCATCGCAATTTACTCCGGTCGAGTCGATGATCGGGAGACTTCGTGGTTGAGCATCCCTCGAACTCGACCAGGATGGCATGTCCGATTCCGGAATGTCTAGCAAATAATCTCGCATCCGAAGAGTGGCGGATGCTAAGTGAGTCAAAAAAACAACATGACCCTTCACCGAGAATTCAATCACGACCGGCGCAACAATCGAAGCGCGTTGGCCGTGACGACCAGACTGACGCCGACGTCGGCGAGGATGGCCATCCGGAGTGGGGTTCATGGATCGGGCGTTGCGATGACGAGCTGGCGGTTGGGGCCATCGAACGTGACCGCCAGTTGGTCGAGGCAGCCGGCCCGGCCGAGGACCGTGTCGGGACGCCGATCCTGGAATCCAACCCGGGCCTTCCATCGGTAGACGCCGGCCCAGGGCCGGCCGATCTGCAACTCAACGATCCCGTACCGGACCACGAAGGGCCTGTTGTTGGCCGCGACGAGGGTATAGAGCTTCGAGCCCAGCGCGACGCCGAGGACCCTGGCCAGCGAGGACGGCAAGACCGTCTCGTCGGCTCCCGTGTCCACCAGCGCGAACGTCAGGGCATCGAGCCCGTGCGGACCGACGAACCGGACGGGAATGATCGGCCGGTAGACCGGGGCGTCCGGCGCGGCGGGCGAGGGCTCGACTCCCCGGGCCAGCCGGTACGGAAAGGTAAGGATCACGCCCGTCGGGCTTTGATCGGGTCTTGCTCGACGATGGGGTCCGGCTCGCCCTGGGCTCGGGCCGCCGAGCGGGCCTCCTCGAAGGATTCGCCCCGAGCCACGACGCGGGTCCCGTCGTTGGACCACGCAACCCATTGCGTGGCGAGATTCGCCGAAGGACGCACTCGGCGAGTCGAGGGAGCCTTGCCAAATTTCTTCGGGATGAACTTGCTCATTTTTGAACCCCTTCACCCCAAAGGAAGATCGCATGGCCTTCGATCCAGCCTACAGGCCCGACTTCGGACGGTCAAAGTGGAATGGAAACCGGGTTTCTCGAATTCCAGAGTCGGCGAGCTTTCGCCTTCCAATCACCCCCGGCGCAGAGCCGAGCTGCATTGGCCGTGACGACCAGGCTGACGCCGACGTCGGCGAGGATCGCCATCCAGAGCGTGGCGAGGCCGAACACGGCCAGGACCAGGACGACGGCCTTGGTCCCCAGCGCCAGGGCGATGTTCTGGCGGATCCGGGCGAGGGTCGCCCGGCCGAGGCGGACGAGCCAGGGGAGGCCGGCGAGGTCGTCGGCCATCAGGACGACGTCGGCGGTCTCCAGGGCCGAGGCGCTGGAGACCCCGCCCAGGGCGACGCTCACCCGCGCGGCGGCCAGGGCGGGGGCGTCGTTGACGCCGTCGCCGACCATGCCGGTCGGGCCTCGGCGGTCGTTCAGCTCGGCGATGGCGACGGCCTTGTCGGCGGGCAGGAGGCCGGAGCGCTGCTCGGCGATCCCCAGCTCGCGGGCCATCGGCGGCGGCCGTCTGCTGGTTGTCGCCGGTGAGCATCACCGTCTCGATCCCCAGCGCGTTCAGCTCGGCGACCACGGCGGCGGCCTCGGGGCGCGGGCGGTCGGCCAGGCGAATCCAGCCGATCGGGCCGTTCGCCGTGGTCAGGGCGACCGACGTGCCGACGTCGCCCTCGGCCTGGCCGAGCTGGGTGTGGAAGTCGGGCGGGCAGAGCCCGGCCTCGTCGATGAACCGATGGCTGCCGATGTGATACTCCACCGAGCCGACCCGGCCCGACGCCCCCAGGCCGGGTACCGCGTTGTAGTCGTCGGCGACCGGGCACGTCGAGCCGCAGCGTCCGGGCGTGCCGGGAGATCGCCCGGCCGAGCACGTGCCCGCCCTGGTCGCCCAGCGCCGCGGCGATCCGCAAGACGTCGGCGTCGATCCGCCCGTCGGTCGGCACGACCTCGACCACGTCGGGCTCGCCCGCGTCAGCGTGCCGGTCTTGTCGAACGCCAGGACCCGGAGCCGGCCCACCTCCTCGAGGAACTGCCCTCCCTTGAGCAAGATCCCGCGCCTCGCCGCCGACGCCAGGGCCGACGCCAGCGCGACCGGCGTGGCGATCACCAGGGCACACGGGCAGGCGATCACCAGGACGACCAGCCCCCGGGCGAACCAGGTCGACCACTCCGGCGAGGTCCCCGACGCCAGCCGGAGCAAGGGCGGGGCCAGCATCACGACCAGCGAGACGAGCACCACCAGCGGCGTGTACCAGGCTCGCGAACCGCTCGACCGTCCGCTCGACCGGCGCCCGGGCCGCCTGGGCCTCGCGGACCCGGTCGGCGACCCGCGAGATCAAGGAGTCGTCGAGCGTCCCCGACGCCTCGACCTCCAGCGCCCCCTCGCCGTTGACCGAGCCGGCGAAGACCCCGTCGCCCACCTCGCGGAGGACCGGCACCGACTCGCCGGTGATCGCCTTCTGGTCGACGCTCGACCGGCCCTGGCACGACCGAGCCGTCGACCGGGACCCGCTCGCCCGAGCGGACCCGGACGCGGTCCCCCTGGTTGATCTCCGACGCCGGCACGGCCGCGATCGACCCGTCCGGCTCGATCCGCTCGGCCGACTCCGGCGCGACCTCGAGCAAGGCCCGGACGGCCCGCCGAGCCCGGTCGACGCTCAGGGCCTCCAGCAACTCGGACAGCCCGAACAGGAAGGCGACCGTCGCCGCCTCGTCCCACTGCCCGAGCGCGATCGCCCCGAGGACCGCCGAGCCCATCAGGACGTGGATGTCGAGCCGGAAGTGGCGGAGGCTTCGCGCCGCCCGAGGGAGCAGGTCGAGCCCCCCCGCTACGACCGCCAGGGCGTAAGCCACGGTGGCCGAGGTCGACCATCCCCACCAGCCGATCAGCACACCCGCCAGGAGGGCCAGGCCCGAGGCCGCCGTCGAGGCCCACCGGCCGTTCCTCGACCACCAGCCGCCGGAGACCTCCGGGGCGCCGGCCAGCTCGGCTCGCATCCCGGCCCGGGTGGTGATCCGGCGGACCAGGGCGGCGGGCTCGGTCGCCTCGGGGTCGTAGTCGACCGTCATCATCCCATGGATGAGGTCGAACCCGAGCGTGCCGACCCCCGGCGCGTTCTCCAGCGCAGATCGGAGGGCGGCAACCTCGACCGCGCAGTCCAGGCCCCGGACCTTCAGCGTGCAGCGTGCTCGGCCCATGTCGCGCATCCTTTTGGCCGGACGGGGCAAGTCGTCCTCAAGTCATCCATCGGCCCCGCCCCTCCAAGGCCGACCGCTCTCGAATTATAGTGCCCCTCGGCAGTTGCGTGAACGCGAGGTCGCCGGTTTTCGAGGCCGTCACGGCTTGCGTCGAGCCGCCAGAGCCCGTTAGACTCGATTTCCTCGCCCGGAAGCGAACGAAGCCGATTCATCCCTTTGATCTCACGCCTCGCCGAGGATCGGCCGGGGCCGGAGCGAGCCGCATGGGACGCGCCTACCTGATCCGTTACGGCCTGGCCCGAACCCTGGGCCGCTTCGAGTCGGACGCGGAGACGTTCGACCGGGGCAGGTGGGTCGTGGTCCGCTCGCACCGGGGGACCGAGTTAGGGGAAGTCGTCGCCGAAGCTCCTCCTGCCCTGGCTTCGATCTCGGCCCCGCGCCGATCCTCCGGGCCGCGACCCTCGCCGACCTCGAACGAGGCCGGAACGCCGGACGCAACCGGGCCGCCCACTTCGCGACATGCCAGGCCGTCTTCGATGAAGGGACCTGGCCCCTGGAGCTGATCGACGCCGAACCCCTGCTCGACGAAAATCGGACGGTCCTCCACTACCTTGGCCCCCACCGGCTCGACGCCTCGGGCCTGATCGCGGCCTTCCGCGACCGCTGCGGGCTCGATGTCGTCCTCGAACCGGCCGGCCGGGACGTCCCGGAACCCGAGCCCGAGCCCGAAGCTCACGGCTGCGGAAGCTGCGGGACGGGCGGAGGATGCGGGACGGGCGGAGGATGCGGAACGGCTTCGGGAGGCTGCGCCGTCAAGACGCTCCTGGCCGCGCCTCGTTCCCTTGCCGCCGGCTCCTGATCCCGAATCCGGGAATCATCTGGCCAACGTCTCGATCCGGGATCTCTCCCCGGAGACGACTCACCTGTTGTCCCGCATACGGGACAACCTCCCCGAATACCCTCCGCAAGTCTTTTGCGGCAAATTAATTCCGGCAAGATTGGCCCAAGATCGCATGTCACGGTCGGTGAAAAAACCGATCGTGACGCGTGAATCCACGTCTCGGTCGCGCTTAATAGTCCCGTATTCGCAATAAAACTGTGTTAACGGAACCCACTTCGAGGCGATAGTAATTTGCGAGCGGTGTAACTACACTCCCGCATCTGGAGCCAACCCAAAATGCGACGTCACAAATTTCCCCGGTTCGCCCCCGAATCCCTTGAACGCAAGCTGAATCCCTCGGGTCTTGTGGTCGCCCCGGTCGCGGCCGAGATTTATGTTCCAGTTACGCAAACAAGCGACACCGGCCAGGCAACCCCGATCATGGTCAACGCCTCTCTGACAGCTCCCCTTTCCTCGGTGACGGTCGTCACCACGGCCGATCCGGCCGTCTCGGCGACCACGACCGACCCGAACGCCGTCGGCACGATTCCGGGCACGCCGACCCCGACCCCGACCCCGATCGAGCCCGGCGATCCCGAGCCGGTCGACCCCGAGGTCCCCAGCGGCGGGACCGGCCCGGCGCCGCCCGATGGCGACGGGACGGTTCCCTATGACCCGCCGAGCGTCCCAGGCGGGCCGCCCCTTCCGGCCTTGGCCTGATTCGTCGAGGAGGGACCAGCAATGAAGCCTGCCGGGACGTCTCGTCCCGGCGGGCTTTCCACTTCTCCGACAGATGGTCCGCCTCCTCTTGCGAGGGTCAGCGGTTCACCGGCCGGTCCTGAATCCGGGCGAGGATCTCGTCCCGGGCCCGGTCAAACCGATGATCCCTGGCGAACCAGCACTCTCGGAACATCGACGTTGATCTCGAAAGAGCGGCCGAGATATTCGACGGCCCGGTCGAGATGCTCGGGGGCGTTCTCGGCGGCGGCGGCGTGGATCAGGGCCAGCAGGTAATACGACTCGCCCCGGGGCGAGACTTCGGCCTGGTTCGACGCCTTGCGTCGGGCGAGGAGCGTCTCGTCTGGCAAGGATCGCGACCGGTTCGGCGTGGACGAGGCCCGATCGGCGACCTCCAGCGCCTCGGCGATCTTCGCCCTTCTCGAGGAGGTCGGCCGCGACCCGGTGATAGGCCCGGATCGCGGTCGGCTGCTCGGCGTATAGCTCCTCGAAGCGGGGATGGTTGATCAGGGAGGCGAATTCCGGGATCGCCATCTCCCGGTCGCCATTGTGGAGCTCGGTCGCCCTCTGGTAGCGGGCCCGGAGGTGGTCGGGATCGGCCTCGATGACCCGGTCGAATTCGGCAATGGCCTCGGCCGGCCGTTTTCCCCAGGCGAGCCCGGTGGCCAGGACCGCCCGGGTCTCGTGGTCGGCGGGGTCGACGGAGAGAATGCGTCCGCCCAGCGTCTCGATCGCGTCGGTCGGGGGGAAATAGTTCGGCCCCGGGTGGAACCTCAGACCCAGACGGAGCGCAGAGCGCCGGGGCCTGGCCACGGAGCCTCGTCAGGACCGCGTAGCGATCGAGGTCGGCCCTGGACCCTTCGGCCAGGCCCGCGTCCTTCCGGATCATGGCCCGGGTCAGATAAGCCGGGGCGAAGTCGGGGTTCAGGGCCACCGCGATGTCGCACTCGCCCAGAGCATCGCCGAACGGCTTGACCTTGTACCGCCGGGGCGTCTCCCGCTCGACGTAGTAGAGCGCGCCGGCGAGCTGGATGTGGAGCGTCGGGTTGTCGGGCTGGCGGAGGACGCAGCGGCGGATGTGCTCGGCCTCGACGGGATACTCGCCGATCCGGCCGGCGACCGATGGCGGCCCGGTAGTCGCCCCAGAACAGGTCGGGCCGCTCCTGGAGGGCCTTCGTGTAATGCCCCAGCGCCTCCCGGGCATGGTGCGGCTCGGCGGCGACCCCGGCGAGATATTCGTCCATCCAGCGGGGGATTCGCGGGACATCGGCGGCGATCGGCCGGGGGTCGTCGCCGTTGCAGTTTCTTCTGGAGGGCCAGGCGCTCGGCCTGGAGCGTCTCCGACCCGGCGCGGGAAAGGGTTCGATCGAGCAGGGCCAGGGCCCGCCGCCAGTCGTCGGGCGATTCGGGACGCTCTTTCAGGGCGACGGCGTGGCGGAGGATCTGCTCGAAGATCCAGGCTTCCAGTTCGCCCCGCTCGGATCGGGGAGCGACCGGACGTCGTCGCGGTCGCGCCAGTTCGGGGTCGTCGAGCACGCCGTAATGGGCCGAGCTGCCGGGCCGAGATCGTCGACGGGGTCGCCCTGTTCATGGCCCGCCAATGGCCGAACCGTCGCAAGGCGAGGGTCTCCGAATCGCCCGGCCGAGGATGTCCCTCCTGTATTTTGCCGAGGCCTGATCGGTCCTGCGACCCCTGGAGCAAGATCGAGGCGAGCACCCCGACGGCGGCGGCGGCGGTGAAGGTCAACGCCAAGCCGATCACCGGCGAACGACGTCGCCGGGCCTGGCGGACCAGGCCGGAAGCGGCGGGACTCCTCGGCGAAGGCGAGCGGACGATCGCGCACGCCAGCGGTCGAGGTCCTTGGCCAGCTCGTTCCCCCGGGCGTAGCGGTCGGCCGGGTCGGGGGCCAGGCAACGCGCCAGGATCGAGCGGAGGGCCGGCGGGATGGCCCTCCCTCGCCCCTCGGAGCGCCTCGGGCAGGACCTGTCTCGATTCGGCCAGCGCCAGAGCCACACCCGCGGTTGTCGCCCGCGCGGCCCTGGGGGACCTGGGGAGGCCGGCCGGTCAGGGCTTCGAGGAGCAGCAGGCCCAGGGCGTAGAGGTCGGCCCGGTGGAGGTCCGCGGCCTTCGACTTCGAGGCGGGCCGCTCGCCCCCTCCGGCGATCGCCCGGAGCCGCTCGGGGGCCATGTAGGCCAGCGTCCCGCCGAGGTCGGTCGACGAGTCGCCGCGGGACGGCCTCCTGCCAGTCGACGGCCAGGTTGAAGTCGAAGAGCTTGGGCGATGCCCTCGGCGGTCAACAGGACGTTGGAGGGCTTGAGGTCGCCGTGCGCCACGCCCTGGCGGTGGGCGTGGTCGAGCGCCTCGGCGAGCCTGGCGACGATCCAGGCCAGGGCCTTGGGATAGGACAGCCCGGCGATGATCTCGCGGGCCGGCCTGGCCAGCTCGGCCGAGGGGTATTCGGGAGCGGCGACCCGGTCGAGGTCGGCCAGGAGGTCGCGCCCGGATCGGGGGCGCCGGCCGAGCTTCCGCCGTGCTTCGAGGACCGCCGCCAGGGTCGCCCCGCCGAGGAACGGCATGCAGACCAGGTGCAAGGCCCCGTCGTTGGCGTCGGCCTGGCGGAGAACCTCGACGATGTGCGCGTGGCTGGCCCGGGCCAGCAGCCTCGGCTCGGCCGTCGAGCGGGTCGCGACCTTGAGCACGACCAGGCGACGGTCGAGGTCAGCCTGCTCGGCGAGGAAGACGCGAGCGAACGCGCCTCGACCCAGCTCCCGGAGCAGGCGATAAGGCCCGATCTCGTCGCCGCTGGAGGGGAGGTCCGCCGGCATCGACCCAGTCGCGGAGCGTTGACGTCGAGAAGGCGCCGTGGAGGGCGAAGAGGCGGCCCAGCGAGCCGGCCTGCTCGGGGAACCGGCGGAGGTACTCGGCCGGGTCGGGGGCGAGGTCCGACGCCTCGGCCAGACAGTATTCGTGATAGATCAGCTCGGCGGATTCCTCGACCCCGAGGAGCCCGAGGTAACCCTCGGCCCGGGGCCGTTCGCCGCGCTCCCAGCTCTCGGTGAAGTCGTCGAGGACCGCGTCGAGGGTCGAGGCCACTCTCAACTCGGGCTCGGGTTCGCTGATCGAGCCGAAGGCCCGATCCTTCGGGACGTCGACGGCGAGGAGCGGCGGGGATCGGACGCGGGGGAGGGTCGGGGACCGGACCAGTTCCTCTGGGAGTTCGGCCGGCCTCGGCGGCTTCGGGGTTTCAGCGCCATCCTCGGGCCTCCATCCGTTCTCGGACCGCGTCGATCACCCGCCGAACCGACCGCTCGCTGATTCCGAGCCGCCCGGCGATCTCCTCGAACGTCAAGCCCTGGCGGCGGAGGTCGATGATCCTGCGCCTCCTCGGCGGTTCGCCCCTGGATCAACTGACCGAGCCGGTCGCCGGCCTGGACGGTCTCGCTCGGCGTGGGATCGGACGCGGCGACCTCGCGAGGAACGTCGCGGTCCCCCTTGCGGACGTAGAGGCGTTCCTCGCGGCCGAGGTCGTACTTCTTGGTCCGGGTCTGGCGACGATGCTCCTCGTAGACCTTGTTCCGGGCCACCCCGGCGAGGAACCCCCGGAACTGGCCGACGTCGGCGAACCGGCGCGACGTCGTCCCCCTTGCCGGTGAAGACGCTCTTCCAGACCGCTTGCACGAAGTCCATCGAGTCGAACTGGTTCCGGAGCGCCCGAGGGAGCCGGACACGGACCATCGTCCGGATCTCGGGTTCGAAACGACCGAGCAGGGCCGCAACCGCGGCGGCATCACCAGCCCTGGCGCTCTCGATCATCTCGGCGAAGTCGACGTCGTCCATCGCCGTGTTCCTCCGATATGGGGGAGACCTCACGCGACGGGACGACGGGATTCTCGCCCGGACGCGGGAGGAGACCTGCGACGACCTCTTCGTCATCGAGCCGACCGGGATCAGCCATCGATCCCTGCCCGGCGGCCAGCTTTGGTTCCCAAAAGCTGATCGCTATTATAGCCGCCTTGATTGTCATTACGAGAGCTTTTTTTCGACCTGAACAGATTTTCGGAATTGCGATCCGTTCCGTTGAGCTTTGATCGCTTGAACGGCCTTGTCGGAAGGCGACCGAGGAGGCCATCGACGCCCGCAGAATAGGACACTTTTCCTGTCAATTCCAGATTTTTCAAAAAAATTGCCGCCGGTTTCTCGCCGCGATCGCAACCAGTGGTTTGATGACGACGGACGACCGCCAAAAACGCTCCGATCAGGACGGATCTGGCGGGAAATCTGACTTATTAATGCGATCGTTCCCGCCCGGGCGATTGGCCCTGGCCTCGAGTCGCCGTCATCATCGGACCTCCTCGAAGTCGAGAGCCCTCGCTCGCGGAACCGGAGCCCACCACCATGACTCGGATCAACGCCTCGAGCCTCGAAACCGGCGGCATGGATCTCTATCTTCGCCAGATCCGCGACGACTCGCTGCTCTCCGCCGCCGAGGAGCGTGAGCTAGCCGAGGCGATCAAGGCGGGAGACAGCGACGCCCGGTCCCGGATGATCCGGGCCAACCTCCGGCTGGTCGTCAAGATCGCCCGCGATTACACCGGTCGCGGGATGTCGCTCGACGACCTGATCGGCGAGGGGAACCTCGGCCTGATCCGCGCCGCCGAGGACTTCGACCCCCGGTTCGGCACCCGGTTCAGCACCTACGCGAGCTACTGGATCAAGCAGGCGATCCGCCACGCCCTGACCAACACCACGGCCACGATCCGGCTGCCGGCCCACATGGTCACGCTGCTCTCGAAGTGGCGGAAGGCGGAGCGGGCCCTGACCCGAGAACTCGGCCAGTCGCCGACGTTCGACCAGATCGCCACGGCCCTCGGCCTCTCCGACGCCCAGCGCGGTCCTGGTCGAGCGGGCCCGGCGGGCCAGCCAGCTCCGCCTCGAAGGGGGCGACGACGAGGGCGGCTGGTCGCCCGACGAGGCCGGCGACCACCGCGAAGGCCCCGACGCCGCCATCGAGGCCGACGACGAACGCCGCCACCTGCTCCGCCGGCTCGACCGGCTCGACGACCGCGAGCGGACCATCGTCTCCCTCCGATTCGGCCTCGAAGGCGACACCCCGATGACCCTCAAGGAGGTCGGCAAACGCCTGGGCGTCACCCGTGAGTGGGTCCGCAAGATCGAGGTCCGCGCCGTCAAGAAGCTCGACGGCGACGCCCCCCCGCCGACGCCCCCAAGTCCCGCCGACGCAAGACGGCCCGCCCCGCCGCCCCTCGGTCGCTTGCCTGTCAGATGGCCTGATCTTTCGCTTTCGGGACAATCCCCCGGATGGAGGTGGCGGAGTTCACTCCGTATCCGGGGGCGTGGCCAGGAGTTCCTCCCAGCTCGCCACCTCGGCCACGCGGTCAATCAGGTCTTCGAGGCGCTCGACCTCGGCGATTTGCTCGATCGCCGCGACGGTCTCCGCGGCGGGCGGCCCGAGGCGCCGCTCGCCCTGCCAGAGCAAGATCCGCCTGGCTTCCTGAGTTCGCGCCCTCAGCGAAGCCCTCAGCGTAGCCTCGGGCGAAGCCCTCAGCGTAGCCCTCGACCATACCATCGGCGCGGCCATCCTCCAGGATCATCTGGTAGAAGCTCGACTCCTTCATGTCGCGGGCTCCTCTCAAATCGGACTTCACTCCCCATCCGGGGGCGTGGCCAGAAGTTCCGCCCAGGTTGTCGACTCAGTCAGCCGGTCGATCAAGGCTTCGACCGCCTCGACCCCGCCAATCCGCTCGATCGCCGCGACCGTCTCCGGATCGGGCGGGCCGAAGCGCCGCTCCCCCTGCCGGAGCAAGATCCGCCGGGCTTCCTGGGCCACCCCTTTGGCCACGCCCTCGTCCAGGATCATCTGGTAGAAGCTCGACTCCTTCATGTCTCGGACTCCTCTCAAAAGCTCCCTGATCTCTTGCGGCTTGTAACGCAGACCCATCAGGATTCCGGTCGCGGACCAGAACATTCCGAGATCCTGGAGAGGCTCCCGGTCGATCCTCTCGCGCATCCGGCGGATGACTTCGGCCGGCGTCATCGTCGCCAGATCGGACACCGGCGCCATCGGCAAGGTCCCCAGGCCGCCGGCCAGGACCGACTCCACGGGCTGGAGCCAGGCCCGGACCACGTCGTAGCGGAACTCCAGGAAGGCGGGCTTTCCCGGAAGCGACCGCCGATAGACGCCCGTCATGTCGTCGCCGTCCGCCTCGGGGCGGAGGAGCACGACGAGGCTCCGGGTCGGCAGGTCGTGCCGGTCGTCCAGCAAGCTATTATAGCGGAGAAGCCGCCGAGGGAGGTCGACCTGGTGGCTGGTCTGCAGCTCGACGTGCGCCAGCCAGGGCTCGGGGCCGTCGACCCGGATCACCTTGTCGGCCTCGGAGGTGATGGTCGAGAGGTTCGCGTCGATCACGTTGACCCGGCCGAGCGGCCCGAAGCCGGCGAACTCCAGCCAGTCGGCCGGGAAGCCTTCGACGAGGAATTTTGTGGTCGCGTCGTAAGGCTTGGGCACGTCGAGGGTTCCTCGGAGCCGGCTCGGCACGAAACTGGGGGTTGACCGGATCGCGGGCACCCGGCCACAATCCGGCCTCCGGAGGTTATCGACCGGCCCGTCGCCGGCCCTCCGGCCCATTTCTCCCAACCGAGAGAGAGTCGGCAAGGATGCCCGACCGCCGGGTCCTGATCGGCCTGATCGCGCTGGCCATCCTGGCCCGAGGGGCGGCGGTCCTGGTCCTGCAAAGCCACCGGGTCCCGCACAGCACCTATGAGCACGGCGAGATCGCCCGCAACCTGCTGACGGGCCGGGGGTTCTCGGTCCAGTTCCTCGGGTCCGACGGGCCGACGTCGCAACAGGCGCCGGCGTATCCCTTTCTGGTCGCGGGAGCTTACGCGATCGGCGGGGTCGGGACCCCTCGGGCCTTGCTGATCCTGGAGCTGGGCCAGGCGGTGCTCGGCGGTCTCATGGTCGGGTTCGTGGTCCTGCTGGCGGGCGAGGTCGCCCCCCGGAACCCTCGGGTCGCGACGCTCGCCGGCCTGGTCGCGGCGGTCCATCCGACCCTGGTCTACGCGGCGACGCATGTTCAGGTTGCTTCGCTCGCGGCGATGCTCCTGGTCGCCGGCCTGGCCCTGGCCTATCGGGCGGGTCGGACGGGTTCGGGGCGAGATGCCGCCGGTGCGGGAGTCGGCCTGGGCTTGCTCGCCCTGAGCGACCCGATCCTGGCCCTGGTCGCGCCCGGGATGGTCTGGGCGATCGCGAGCGGTCAGGGGTTGAGGCGTGGGAGCCGGCTGGCCGGGATCGTCGGGCTTACAGCCGCGCTCTGCGTCGCGCCCTGGGTCGCGCGGAACGCCGTGGTCCACGGTGAAGTTCGTGCCGATCAAGAGTTCGTTCGGTTACGCCTTCTGGCAGGGGAACTGCGCCCTGAGCGAGGGGACCGACAAGGTTGTCCGGGCCTCGGTCGAGCGGACGCTGGCTCGCCGGTCGGGCAGCCTGCGCGACCTGAACGCGACGCTCTGGGAGGCCCGGCACGAGGCCGGCTACCTCGACGACATCGCCCTGACCCGCGCCGATTATCGAGAGCTGGGGGCGGTCTCCGAGCCCGAACGCTCGCGAAAGCTCTTTCGCCGAGCGATCGCCGACCTCCAAGGAGAGCCCGGCCGGTATGCCCGGCTCTGCCTCCGGCGGCTCCGGTACTTCGTCTTCTTCGACGAGACCAACCCCAAGACCCGGAGCACGATCTACCGGGTCAGCCACCTCGCCCTGACGGCGCTGGCCGCGCTGGGCTGGCTGCTGGCGACCCCGGAAATCCGCCGGAAGCTCGGCCCGACGGCGCTGACGGTCGCCCTGATTGCGAGCTTCCACGCCCTGACGATCGTCTCGGCCCGGTTCCACCTGCCCATCGAGCCGTTGATGGCCCTCTGGGCGGCGGCCGGAGTGTCGCGATGGGGCTCAACCCCGGCTGCCGACGACGTCGAAGGTGTCGGGGTCGTAGGCTAGCTTTTCCTCGGGCGGGTAGAGCGAGGCCAATCGTTGGCGGTCCGAGGAGTGGCGGAGGGCCAGGATCGTCCCGCAGATCACCCCGCCCAGGCCGATCGCGCCGGCCGACACCGCCAGCGGCTGGGCGGCAACGTGCGAGGTCTGGCCGGCCAGCCAGGCGATGGCCAGCGAGCCCAGAGGCACCCCGACGCCGATGGCCACGGCGATCCCCGCCGGCGTCCACGACTCGTCCTCGGGCAGGGCCAGGCCGAGTTCCAGGGCCTTCATCCGCTCGGCGTGTTCCCGCTCCCGGACGAACCGGGCGTGCTTCAGGGCCAGGGCGGTCGGGACGATGATCATCGGAATCATCATTGCGACGATCGGGATCAACAGGACACTCATCATCTTCAGGCCCTTCAAGGTTCGGCCGCCACAGGTCGGGCGGCCCAGAATCAATCATAGTCAGAGACGCAAGCCATCGGCCGGCCGTCGCGGTAAGATGCCGGCTCCGATCCTCTCCCATCCGACCCGACCGGAGCCTCGAAGATCATGGCGCGCGACCACCTCTTGGCCATCGACCAGGGGACGACCAGCACGCGGGTCGTGGCCTACGATTCCCGGCTCCGGCCCGTCGGCCAGGCCCAGGCCGAGGTCCCCCCCACCTTTCCGAAACCCGGCTGGGTCGAGCATGATCCGGCAAAACTGGTCGATTCGGTCGGCCCTCTGGTCACTCAAACATTATCGGCGGCGGGCATCGGGGCGGATCGGGTCGCGGCCATCGGCCTGACCAACCAGCGCGAGACGACGGTCCTCTGGGACCGGGCGACCGGCCGGGCGATCGGACCCGCGATCGTCTGGCAGGACCGCCGGACGGCCGACGTTCTGCGAGCAGAACCGCGACCGTCGCGCCGTGGATCGCCGAACGGACCGGCCTGGTGCTCGACCCCTACTTCTCGGCCACCAAGATCGCCTGGCTGCTCGACAACATCCCCGGCGCCCGGGCTCGGGCCGAGGCCGGCGAGCTGGCGGCGGGGACGGTCGACAGCCTCCTGATCTGGCACCTGACCGGCGGGTCGCGACACGTCACCGACGCGACCAACGCCTCGCGGACCCTCCTGATGGACCTCCGGACGCTTGAATGGGCCGATGACCTCTGCTCCTTCTTCGCCGTCCCCCGGCAAATATTGCCCGAGATCCTCCCGAGCGTCGGCGATTTCGGCGAGACGCGGGGTCTCGGCTACCTGCCCGACGGCCTGCCGATCCGGGGCGTGGCGGGCGACCAGCAGGCGTCGCTGGTCGGCCAGGGTTGCCTGGAGGCAGGCCAGGCCAAATGCACTTACGGGACCGGCGCGTTCCTGCTGGTCCACACCGGGGGCGAGGTCGTGCCGCTCGACCCGGGGGCTGATCACGACCCTGGCGGCGACCCTCGGCGCCGGCCCGCCGCAGTACGCGCTGGAGGGGAGCGTCTTCATCGCCGGCGCGGCCGTGCAGTGGTTCCGCGACGGCCTGAAGGCGGTTGGCGCGGCCCACGAGATCGACCGCCTCTCCGAATCCGCCGACCCCGACTCGGGCGTCCTCTTCGTCCCCGCCCTGACCGGCCTGGGCGCCCCGTACTGGGAGCCCGAGGCCCGGGGGACGATCTTCGGCCTGACCCGCGCCACGTCGGTGGCCGACCTCGCCCGCGCCACGCTGGAAGGGGTGGCGTTCCAGATCCTCGACCTGATCGACGCGATGAACGCCGACCTGCCCGTCCCCTTGCGCGACCTCCGGGTCGACGGCGGGATGGCGAGATCCAACCCCTTCCTCCAGTTCCAGGCCGACCTGCTCGCCCTGCCGCTCCAGCGGAGCCCCCAGCCCGAGTCGACCGCCCTGGGCGCCGCGCTCCTGGCCGGCCTCGGAGTCAACCTCTGGCCCGATCCCCAGTCCGCCGCCGCCCTGCTCCAGGAAGGCGGCCAGGTCTTCACGCCGCAAAAAGACGAAGCCTGGCGAAGCGCCGCCCTCGGCCGATGGCGCCGGGCCGTCGAGAGCGTCCGGCGGCATTACTCGGGCGATTGACGGGTTTCAGCAACGTTTTCATTTGCCCGAGAAAACAATACAAAGTCTCACCCGGATCCTCCCCCCATGAGACCGGGGTGATCTGATCGGACTGAGGCTCTACCGGCTGGAAGCCGGTAGGTTCGCCAGTCGGCTGAAAGCCCGACCAAGGAGGCAGAGCAGCGGGATTCCAGGCCGAAGGCCAACACGTTCCTTCTGCCGCAGTCACAGGCCAAGCGTCCCGTCGATCAGCTTCACCCGGGATGCGATGCTCACTCCAACGTACTCGAAGTGGCCGCCTGAAGGCGGGGGATTTTAGATCCCAGGAATGGACATTAAAGCGATCACCAAGGTTGTGGGTTGAGATTGCCGATTTCGGCGTTTTTTCCGATAAGTCCGCTCCCGACGTTGTCAACGGATGCGGCTGCTGTCCGCATTTACGTTACACCCTTTCACGAGCGCTTATTGCACCAGACAATGGGCTTTTCCCTTGGGGACAGCACACTGCACGCGTATAGTGAACGGATATCCAGAAAGCCTTTTCTCGAGTTTTTCAACCAAGATTAGGAAGACTTGGTAAAACGGGTAGATTATAGTTACTAGGAAAAATGGGCAGGTGGGCGATGGCTACCGCAGAACAAATCAAGGCACTACTGAGGAGCCATTCTGAAGGGGATGACGACCTCTTTCGTTCCGTCGCCCTGCAGATTGCCGCGCATCAAGCGAGCAAGGGCCACGATCGGCTGGCCAAGGAGATCCGCGACCTCGTCGACAAGGCCAAGCGGGTCCAGCAGCCGGCGGGCCGGCGGGCTGTCCCCATTGCACGGCCCTCGGGTGAACTTTCGGGCCTCGTCCTGGCTTCCTACCCGTTCAACGCGGCTCGCCGACATGGTCGTTTCCGATTCGATCAGGGGGCGGATCGAAGAGGTCATCCTGCAACAGAGGCAACGAGACCTTCTGCGCTCGCATGGGCTTACACCAAAGCGAAAACTGCTCCTCGTCGGGCCACCTGGGTGCGGCAAGACGATGACGGCCTCGGTCCTCGCCACCGAATGTCGGCTGCCGCTGCTCTTCGTCCAGCTTCACAGCCTCATCTCAAAATACATGGGCGAGACGGCGGCCAAGCTGCACCACGTCTTCGACGCCATGGTCGAGACCAGGGGCGTCTATCTATTCGACGAGTTCGACGCGATCGGGGCGGCGCGCGCGGCCGGAAACGACGTCGGGGAGATCCGCCGCGTCCTGAACTCCTTCCTCCAATTCCTCGAAAGGGACGACTCCGAAAGTATCATCGTCGCGGCCACCAATTTCATGGACATGCTGGACGATGCCTTGTTTCGACGATTCGACGACGTGATCATCTACGAGATCCCCGATGGCGACCAGATCCGCGAACTCATTCAAAATCGGCTGACTGCATTCGACCTGGGCGGGATAGAATGGGAGGATGTACTCATCGCTGCTCGCGGGCTGAGCCATGCCGAAGTGGCGAGGGCTTGCGATGATGCTGCCCGAACCGCAGTCCTCTCCGGCGAGAAGGCGATCCATACCAAGGATCTGTCTCGGGTTCTGGGAAACCGCGATGGGATGAGGACGGCCAGACCAAGAAAGAAATAGCCGAAAATGAGCGATCTGCCTCACCTCCGGCTGGAGGGCGAGCCGACGTCCTCCTCCTATACTTACGCCGGCGGCACGCCCCAAGGGGTCGTATTTGACCTCCCCGCCCGAAATCAGCCGGTCCACGCGAAGGGCGTCCGGGCAGGGCTCGAAATGGCCGGGGCCGAGGCGAAACGGCAGTTGGAGCAGGAAGAGGCCGCACGCCCAGAACTTGTCGAGTGGAAGTCGGAAGGAATCGTGCTCACCTTCGAGAGTGAGCCGAACCATCCGCTCAGCCTCGAAGGCCTTGAGCGGCATGGCGGCATCCACCTACTCGGCATGACGGAACATGGAGGTACGCAGACGGCTCGGGTCTTCGTACCCGAGAAGAGGCTGGGGACCTTTCTCCGCCTCGTCGACGCCTACGCGTCGAGCATCGTGTTGACCTATCTCGCCGAGCCAGCGGACGAGGCCAAGCTCAAGGCGCTCCATGACGAGGATCAAGACTTCCGGTTCTGGGGACCCGTCCGCAAGACCAAGGAGGGAAAGTGCAAGCTCAGATTCGTGGTTCCCGAGTCGTCGGTGACGACATTCGGCGGCCTCGTGGGCAATCTAGGCACTCTGATCTTGTCGAGCCGCAAGAATCAGACGCTGATCGATAGCGTCACGACGATCCGCCTCGCCATCATCCAGGACTTCTGGCAGGACACGCTCCCCTATCCGCCACTCGACGAAGAGCTTTGGTGGGAGGTCTGGCTGCGGGGCGGCAGGCAAAATGCGAACGAGGTCTTCCACCGATTCGTGGACATAGCCGCCGCCGTCGGCATCGACCGCGTGAGCGACCGCTACGTCTCCTTTCCGGAACGGCTGGTTCTCCACGTCTATGCCTCGGGCCGCCAGCTTTCCTCCTCGGCCCGCCTCCTCACGATGATCGCCGAGCTCAGGAAGGCGAAGGAACTGGCCACTCCCTACGTGACGATGTCCGCGCGAGACCAGCGGGATTTCGTCCACGACGCCGTTCGTCTCATCGTCCCTCCCGCGAGGAACGCGCCGAGCGTCTGCATTCTCGACGCCGGGGTCAACCAACCGCATCCGCTTCTGGCTCCCGCTCTCGCACCCGAGGACGTCCAGGCCGTCGAGGCTGATTGGGGGACTGCGGACCACCACAGCGAGCAGCACGGCACCGGGATGGCTGGGATCGCCCTCTACGGCTGCCTCTCGGGACTGATGACCGCCACAGGTCCTGTGACCCTACGTCATCGCCTTGAATCGGTGAAGATCCTACCGCCCCCGCCGCGATACAACGAGCCACCCGTCTACGGCCGGGTGATGCAGGATGCCGTCTCCCTCGCGCAAATCCAATCTCCCCGCCGGAATCGCGTCATCTGCATGGCGGTGACCACGGACGACCGCGAGATGGGGATGCCGACCACGTGGTCCGCCGCGGTCGATGACATGTGCGCGGGCGTTCTCGACGAAATTCCTAAGCTGATGTTCATCTCCGCTGGGAATGTGGCTCCCAAGGAGTTGTACTCAGCGGAGTACGACTATCACAGTTGGAACACGACCAGGGCTGGGATCGAGGACCCAGGCCAGGCGTGGAACGCGATCACCGTCGGGGCTTACACCGAGAAAGTCTTCATCGAGGACCCGAGTTTCGACGGCTGGCAGCCGATCGCCGAGAGCGGGGACCTCACTCCGACCAGCCGCACGTCTTTGCCGTGGCCCGACAAAAATCGCAAGGGCTGGCCGATCAAGCCCGATATCGTGATGGAGGGCGGCAACTACGCCCAGCGAGGCGAGGACCGCTCCGACCACGACGACTTATCGCTGCTGACGACGATCCTCCACCCTTCGGGGAGGCTCCTCGAAACGACGAGGGACACCAGCCCCGCCACGGCATTGGCGTCACGCTTCGCCGCGACGATTTGGAGCCGCTATTCCCGGTTCCGCCCCGAGACGGTCCGCGGGCTGATGGTCCACTCGGCGAGTTGGACGGAGGCGATGCGCAGACGGTACCCGGGCGATCAGAAGAACGTGGCCCAGAATTGCCTTCGATGCTATGGCTACGGCGTCCCCGACCTCGGCAAGGCCCTGAGCAGTGCCGAGAACGCGGCCACGTTGATCTACGAGGGCGACATCCAGCCGTTCTGCAAGACGACGAAGGGCTTCAAGGCGAACGAGATGCACCTGCACGAGCTTCCCTGGCCGAAGGAAGTCCTTGAAGCCCTCGGCGAGACCTCGGTTAGCATGCGGGTAACGCTCTCGTATTTCATCGAGCCGAGCCCCAACAACGTGGGGTGGGGTGAGAACCACCGTTACGCCTCTCACGGGCTCCGGTTCGACGTCATCCGCCCGCTCGAAGGCCTGCCGGCGTTCAAGAAGCGGCTCTCCAAGACCGAGTGGGACGCCCCCAACGCCCGGCCGCAGAACGTCGAAGAGACGCGAGAATGGGTGATTGGAGATAATGGGAGGACGCACGGCTCCCTCCACTCGGATTGGTGGCAGGGGAAGGCGATTGACCTGTCTCGATGCAACCTGATCGCCGTCTATCCGGTCACGGGATGGTGGAAGGAACGGCATCACCTTGGACGCCACGACCGGAAGGCCCGCTACAGCCTCATCGTGACGATCGAGACACCCGAGACCGACATCTATACTCCCATCTCACAGGACGTGACCGTCCAGACAGAGATCGTAACCTAGAGAGGATCAAAGGGGCCTTTCTGGAACGGCGTGGGATACCCCCACGGGCTTTCGTGGCCGAGGAGAGGGAGGGTGGCCATATCACCACGGGGATCACCGTGAATTCCGGCTGCCTGAACCCGGACCTCCTGAAAGGCCAGAAGGGCGGTCGCATCGGGTCGAAAGCAAGGTTGCGCGACAGGATTGATGCGGTCGTCGCGCACGAGTGGGAGGAATCAAAGACCGTCGATCACGTCGCCGCTCTGAAGGCGGCGGCGAAGACCGATTTGCCGGTCAGCGAGGGAGCGAGGCGGATCTTGAAGGCGATGGCCCGGTAGACGACGACATCCACCCAAGTTCGGCGCAAGATCCGCGCCCGCCCTCGTCATCCTGTAGAACACTTCCCTGCCACCCACGAACGTGTGCCCGGCGACCAGATAACCGGCGGCGGCCAGCTCGCGGCACGCCTCGCGGTTGGTGTCGTCGGTGACGATGTCCCCCCGGTAATCCCGCAGGAGGGCGATGGCCGCGTCGGACAGCGTGATGGTGGTGTTCATGGGGGGAGTCTACCGGGAAGGGGCAAGGGGGTGAAGGGCAGACCACGACCCGGTGTCTGGGATGATCCCGTCGCGTGGTTGCGACGGCTCGGGATCGACCCGCATGGGCCGGTGGAAGTGATCGACTCCGACATCACTGCCCTGACGGCCTCCGCCGACAAGGTGATCCGGGTCGGTGGCCTCGTCGAGCCGTTCCTGGTCAACATCGAGCTCCAGTCCGGCCACGACGCCCAACTGATGCGCACGCTCTGGTTCCGGCAGGTCGCCATCGATCATCGCCACGACTTGCCCGTGCTCACGGTCCTGGTCTTGCTCCGCAAGGAGGCCAATTCGCCGAGCTTGACCGGCGTGTACGAGCGCTTTCTGCCGGACGGCCGGCCCACGAATCGGTATGATTATCAGGTCGTGAGGCTCTGGAAGGAGCCCGCCGATTCGTTCCTGAACGCCGAGGTCGAGCTGGTCCCGCTCGCCCCGCTGTCCGATGTCGACGAACAGCAACTGCCGGAACTGGTCCGCAGGATGGCCGATCGGATCAATCTCCTGCCACCAGCCCGCGCCGCCAAGCTCTGGACCGCGAGCTATCTCCTCATGGGATTACGCTATCCCGATGAACTGACCGAGAAGCTCTTCGAAGGAGTGCAAGCCGTGAGAGAGTCGACGACCTACCAGAAGATCCTCCGAGACGGACGAGCCGAGGGCCGGACTGAGGGCCACATTGAAGAGGCGCGGCGGATGCTGCTCCGTCTGGGCACCAAACGGTTCGGCACGCCCGAGGCCGCCGTCCTTGCCGCTCTCGAGAACATCGGCGATGTCGGCCGACTCGAAGACCTTGGCGATCGCATCCTCGACCCGGATGTGCGCGACTGGAACGGCTTGCTGGGACTCGCGTGAGGTTCGATAAACCGGAAAAGGTGTCACAAGCCGGAAATGGTGTCAGGAAGCCGGATGACACTTTTTCTGACACCCTCCCTCCAGCGATCACTTCCTCTCCGCCAGGAGCGATTCCTCCGCCTCCTCCAGCTTGGTCTTCCGGACATCGATAGGAGCCGGGAAAGGTGTCGAGATCTGGCTGAAACGGCTGTCGGCCTTGCCGATTTCCTCAAACCCTCCGGTCCATTATGGTTTGTCATGCAAAGTGGGGTTTGGTGCCGCGATTTCGCGCCGATTCTGGTCGATTTTGGCCCCTTTTTGATCGAAAACCGGGTCTTTATCCCGACTTTTTGGGGATTCCGAGGGCCTCAATGCTCGGCTTTGTCCCGCCAAGTGACCTGGGATCGGCACGGGGACGGGCGGAGGGCCGACACTGGCCTGCCTCGTTGACCTCGAAATCTCCGGAATCGAGAGTGACATTCCATCGGATACCGACGCGAGGTCTGATCCGGCCCGGTTGACGGCGGCGACTTGATGCGTTCGGATGGCCCGGCCAAAAAACCCGGTTAATCGACCGGCCTTTGCCACGATAATGAATACCTGGAGCGAGCCTCGACGACACGCCCGTCGGGATGGTCCCCGTTGGCTTTGAGTTTGTGCGCCAGGCCAAGTCTGGTGGGTCTTGTCAGTTGAGAGGTACTGACCATGGGAATTGCTCGTTCGCCATGAAGCTAGCCGGCGGCGTCACGGGTGACCGTGCCGTCGAAGCCCGGCGATGCGACGACGTCAGCCGTAATGCGAAAGCGTGAACCCGATTCGGCCTCGTTAAACCCTTTTCCGAGAGTGGCCAACCTTCAAATTCGGGCCAAGCCTGACACCAGCCGCGAAGTAACGAGCACTCGCAGCGGCTGGGCTCTCCGGGGTGGTTGGGGACGGCGGGCGTCGAGAGATCCATCGAGGAACCTGGGAGACCCGATCGAGCGGACCGACTCCAGGGCATGGGGTCGGACCAACTGACGAGGGGAATGAATAACCGGCGTCGGGCTCGATCGGGAGTCGGAGGGGGTCGTAGTAGCGGGGAAGCGGGGTAATTCCCGGGGAGCGAAGGACCCCTGCCGAATTCGTGCTGTCTTCAAAACGTGAGGAGATCCGCTTGGACAACCGTCCCACTACGGAAGAAGCGAACCAGGTCAATCCCGACACCCGCCGCGTGAAACCGGAGGTGAAGTCGGGGGTCGCCCTGCCGCCGAAAGTCTCCGAACTGAGAAGCAAGCTGAGCCACAAAGCCAAGCAGGAGCCGCGATTCCGGTTCTACGCCTTGTATGACCGGATCGACCGGCTCGACGTGCTGACGGCCGCGTGGTGGTTGGTTCTCAAGAACGACGGCGCCCCGGGAGTGGATGGCGTGTCATGCCGGGACATCATTGATGGTCCGGGTGCCACGGCGTTCCTCCAGGAGTTGCACGAGGAATTGCGGACCAAGACCTACCGGCCCCAGCCGGTCCGGCGTGTCCAGATCCCCAAGCCGGATGGCCGGTTGCGACCCCTGGGCATTCCCACGGTTCGTGATCGGGTCGTTCAAACGGCGGTGTTGCTGGTGATTGAGCCGATCTTCGAGGCGGACTTCCTGGACAGTTCCTTCGGGTTCCGTCCGGGCAAGAACGCGCATCAAGCGATCGACGCGATTCGCCATCATCTTTCCGCCGGGCTTGTGGAGGTGTACGACGCGGACCTTCAATCGTACTTCGACACGATCCCTCACGAGCACTTGATGAAGTGCCTGGAGCGACGACTCGCCGACGGCGCGGTCTTGAGGCTGATCCGCCAGTGGCTGGAAGCTCCCGTGGAGGAGACCGACGACCGAGGTCGAACGACCCGGACCCGACCGAAGCAGGGGACGCCGCAAGGGGGAGTGATCTCTCCGTTGCTGGCGAACCTCTACCTTCACTGGTTCGAGAAATCGTTCTACCGAGGCGACGGCCCCGGGACGTGGGCCAAGGCCCATCTGGTGCGTTACGCCGATGACTTCGTGGTGCTGGCGCGTTATCAATCGAGGCACCTGGTCAACTGGATCGAGGGGAACCTCGAAGGACGATTCGGGCTGACGATCAACCGCGAGAAGACACGGACGGTGAGACTTGTCGAACCCGGTGAGAGCCTGAGCTTTCTGGGGTTCACGCTGCGGTACGATCGGGATCGTTTCGGACGATCGCGGCGTTATCTCAACGTGTTTCCCTCGAAGAAGGCGATGGCGCGAGCCCGAGCCAAGATCCGGGAGCTGACCGAGCGTCGGCGTCGCTTCGTGCCCGTCGTGGAGATGGTGTGCGGGGTGAGTCGTTGGCTTGGGAGCTGGGGGAGATACTTCCAGCACGGCTATCCGAGCGAGGCGTTTGGCGAGTTGAACTGGTACGCCTGCGAGCGGTTGAGACATCACCTGAAACGCCGGAGTCAGCGTCCCTACCGAGTTCCGGAGGGTCAGTCGTATTATGCCCATCTCGTGACGCTGGGATTCCAGCCCTTGAGAGCCCAATCGACCCGACGCTGACTTCCTGTGCCTGCGTTGTGGGGAAGGAATTCGGGTAAGCCGGATGCGGGAAATCCGCCCGTCCGGTTTGAAGAGGGCGGAGGAGGCAGCGTCCCTGCCCCTCCGCTACTCGACCTCCGGGCGCGTCGTGTCGTTGGCTTTGAGTTTCTGGACGGTGGTTGGCCTGGCATCGAGTTTCCGAAGATCAGCCGGCCGGTGAGAGGGGTGGTTTTCCGGACGTCGGGGCGATGTCTCATGACGCAAGTCGTTTTTTGGTATGGGCTTCCCTCAAAATTGGCTTTGTATGGAAGATCGACGGTTTCGACGGCGTTGGCTTTGTTTTTCGGAGGTCCCGACCCGAGGAACGATCGATCCGGCCGTCGGCGGTGCCCCGGCGGGAGCCGCCAGGGCATTCGCCTCAAGCTCCTTCCGACCCTCATGACGAGCTGACCGTCAGGGTCCCGGTGCCCTGTGAGCCCAGATATTTGGTCTCGCCCGCGAAGCTGGCGGCGACGGCGCCGGGGTATGTTCCCGCGGCGTCGGTCGTGGTCACTCCGGTGAGGGTCGCCACGCCGTTGGCGTCGGTCATCACCGAGCCGGAGTCGTTGCCGTCGAGGACGAAGTCGACGCAGCTCGTTGGCAATCGGCTGGTTGGTGACCGAGGAGAGGAGGGTCGCCGTCAACGTGGCCGTCTGGCCGGCGACGGCGGACCCCGAGATGTTGGTGAGCATCGTGGCGGCCGGGCTGACCACGAGGTCGCCCGTGGCGTTGATGGCGACCCCGTAATTAACGTCGCCGCCGAAACTTGCGACGACCGCGCCGGAGTCCGTGCCCACTCCGGCGGTCGTGGCGACCCCGGTGAGGGTTGCCACGCCGTTGCTGTCGGTTACTGCGGTGCCAGCCGCCGTTCCATTCAGGGTGAAGCCGACGGTCTGACCGGCCACGGGCTGTTTGGTGACCGAGGAGAAGAGGGTCGCCGTCAACGTGGCCGTCCCACCGAAGGACGCAGTCCCGGCGGCGCTGGAAAGCTCGGTTGGGGCCGAGGTGACCAAGAGGTCGCCCGTGCCGCTGCTGGCCGTGAAGTTGCCGGTGGCCGCGAAGCTGGCGACAATGCCCTTAGCGTCGGTCCCTGCGCCGGCGGTCGTGGCGACCCCGGTGAGGGTCGCGATGCCGTTGCTGTCGGTCGTCGCCGTGCCGACCTTGGTCCCGTCCAGAGTGAAGGTGACAGTCTGACCGGCCACACCCTGGCCGCTGGCTGAGGACGTGAGAGTCGCGGTCAACGTGGCCGTCCCGCCGAAGGGACCGGTCCCGGAGACGCTGGAAAGGCCCGTCGCGGCCGGGCTGACCACGAGGTTGCCCGTGCCGCTGCTGGCCGCGTAGATGCCGGTGGCCGCGAAGCTGGCGACAATGCCCCCGGTGTCGGTCCCTCGCCGGCGGTCGTGGCGACCCCGGTGAGGGTCGCGATGCCGTTGCTGTCGGTCGTCGCCGTGCCGACCTTGGTCCCATCCAGGGTGAACGTGACGGTCTGACCAGCAATCGGCTGGCTGCTCGCCGACGTGTCGAGAGTCGCCTTCAACGTGGCCGTCCCGCCGAAGCCAGCGGTTCCGGAGACGTTCGAGATGGTCGTGGTGGTCGCCTGGCCGACCACGAGGTTGCCCGTGCCGCTGCTGGCCAGGTAGTTGGTGGTGACCGCGAAGCTGGCGACGACGCCCCCGGTGTCGGTCCCGGAACTGTCGCTCGTGGCGACCCCGGTGAGGGTCGCCACGCCGTTGCTGTCGGTTGGCGCGGTGCCAACCGAGACCCCATCCAGGGTGAACGTGACGGTCTGGCTGGCAAGCGGCTTGTTGGTGACACTGGAGGTGAGCGTCGCGGTCAACGTGGCCGTCCCGCCCTTGACAGCCGTCCCCGAGATATTGGTGACCGTGGTGGCCGCCTGGGCGACCACGAGGTTGCCGGGGTGTTGATGGCCGCCGCGTTGTTGCCGGCCCCCGCGAAGCTGGCGACGACGCCCCCGGTGTCGGTCCCGGCCTTTTGGAACGTGGGGATTCCCGTCAAGGTCGCCACGCCGTTGCTGTCGGTCGTCGCCGTGCCGACGATGGAGCCGTCCAGGGCAAAGGTGATGGTCTGGCCGGCGATTCCCTGGCTGGTGGCCGAGGCCGTGAGCGTCGCGGTCAAGGTGGCGGTCCCGCCGAAAGTGGCGGTGCCGGTGACGTTGGTGAGCGTGGTGGCCGCCTGGCTGACCACGAGGTTGCCCGTGCCGCTACTGGCCAGGAGTTGGTGGTGGCCGCGAAGCTGGCGACGACGCCCCCGGTATCGGTCCCGGACTGTCGCTCGTGGCGACTCCGGTGAGGGTCGCCACGCCGTTGCTGTTGGTCGTCGCCGTGCCGACCGAGGTTCCATCCAGGGTGAACGTGACGGTCTGACCGGCCACCCCCTGGCCGCTCGCCGAGGACATGAGCGTCGCGGTCAACGTGGCCGTCCCGCCCAGGGCCGCGGTCCCCGAGACGTTGGTGAGCGTGGTGGCCGTCGGGCTGACCACGAGGTTGCCCGTGCCGGAGGTCGAGGCGTCGGTGGAGGTGCCCGCGAAGGTGACGACGATTCCGCCGGTGTCGGTCCCGGCACTGGCGGTCGTGGGAGCCCCGGTGAGGGTTGCCACGCCGTTGCTGTCGGTTGTCGCCGTGCCGACCTTGGTCCCGTCCAGGGTAAAGGTGACGGTCTGGCCGGCCAGGGCCTGGCCGTTGGCCGTGAGCGTCGCGGTCAAGGCGGCCGTCCCGCCGAAAGTGGCCGTCCCCGAGACGTTGGTGATCGCGGAGACCGCCTGGCTGACCACGAGGTCGCCCGTCCCCCGGCTGGAAAGGAAGTTGGTGTTACTGGCGAAGCCGGCGGAAACGCCCCTGGTGTCGGTCCCGAAGACGCCGGCCGTGGGCACGTTCTGGAGGGTCGCCACGCCGACGAAACTGGTCAGGGCGACTCCGGCGAAGGCACCATCGAGCGTGAAGCTGACCGGCTGACCCATGATCGGCGAGCCGTTGGCCGAGGTGAGCGTCGCGGTCAGGGTCGCGGTCCCGCCGATGTTCGACGTGCCCGAGACGTTGGCGATCAGGCTCGTGCCCTGGCCGTTCGTCCCGCTCGGACGCAGTTGGGGCTTCGGAGCCCGGCTGAAGGCGCCTTTTGGACCGAAGAGGCCGTTTGTATCAAGTACCTCGTTATCAAATCGGTTGATGGCCTTCGTCAGTTGCGACGGGCGTCCGATGGGTTGCTCTGGGCGATGCCGTTCACGGTGGTTTCCAGAGCGTTGATATCAGCGTCGGCCTCCCCGGAGATCCGGAGCTGGGTCACCTGGATTCCAGCGTGAATGGCGGCCCGGTACGCTTCCGCCTCGGCCCCGAGGGTGGTGTTGACCTGACCGAGGGTCAACGTGCCACTGCTCAGCCCTTGTTCCAGGGCCTTCAGCTCCGACTCGAAGGTCTTCGTCGTGTTCACCAGGGCATTCTGGGTCGTGTCGATGGGCCGGATCGGGCCGTTGGTGAGCGAGCTGACCTCGGTCTGGAACGAGCTGGCCAGAGTCGGCCTCGGAGATCAGGCCGACAGCGAACTGCTGGTTCGACGCGATCAGGCCGGCCACGACGCGCTCGCCCTGAAGCTTGAGGAGCTGGTCGATGTTGGGGAGCTTCGCGAGAGCTGCTGGTCGGCGTTCTGCTCGAAGCTCGTCTCCAGGCTCTGCGCCTCGGTGATGAAGCCGTTGGTATCGACCGCGCCGGTGCCCAGGTCGGTCAAGGGGCCGCTCTGGAGCTGCGACTCCAGGGCCCGGAGCATTCGATTGACCTCTTGCTGGGATGGATTCTTGCCGTGCTCGGACTGCTTGATCAGGTCCGTCAGCGAAGGCCCGGTGAAGGTCTCGGTGGTCGCCGTCAGCAACGACCGACGCTCCAGCGACTCGACCGAGAAACCCCGTCGACGAGCCACTCGACGCCCCTTGCTGTCTCGTTTCCCATTCATCGCTTGGATATCCCCCCGATTGGAACGTCACGACCCTGGGCCTGATCCGAGAACCAGGGTGACCCTGGGTCGCTCCGCCAATGAGCAAACAATCAAACCCGTTGATCCGAGCATGATCTCTGGCTCCGCTCTCGGCGAAGAAGCCCGGGTCATTCAAACGGCGTCGTTCGGGGGGATACGACTCTTGTGAATCCAGCCGCTTCTCGGTAATTGCGTGCTTGGTTGGGTGTGCCCAACATTAACTCTACAGATGGAGAACGGGAGGTCAAGCGGCTCGCCGGAAAAAACGCTCGCGAACTTTATCTAGACTACGTAGAGCCCCTGGTAGGATAGAAATCTCCTCCTATGAATTCGACCGTGGCCTCATCCAACTTTTCCTGTTTTTGTGATCCAGATTGTGCAGGCCACCCACATGACGCAGATCCGCCAGAATCCTTCCGAAGCGGCTTTGCACTTTAATTCAATGCCCTGAGACTGCTTATGGGATTCTGGGGACTCCAGGACAATTTGAGATCTCAGATCTGAGATCCCAGATCTCCCATGTTTCGCAGATACCCATAAATCCTCTCAACGTAATGAATTAAAGTGCAAAGCCTTCCGAAGCAGGTGTTTCGAAAAAGCCAGCGGGCCGGTGCTGTCCCACTGGACGGCATCCGGCCCGCATGATCGTTAAGTTGGTGGTCGTGTCCCGGACTCTCAGATGATCTCGCGCTGATGCGGCTTGGGGTGACCCGAGTCTTCCTTGGGGTTGAACAGCCGGTCAACCGGCGTCAGGGGCTCCTGGATGTCCCGGACCAGGCCGAGGTGGTCGAGGCTCTCGACGTGCTCGAACTCATCCCGATGCACGGGCCTGGGGGCTCTGTCATTCTTGTGGTCGTCGACGGTGGTGGTCGCCATGGCTCGAAGCTCCTGGGGAAAGGTCGGATCTCGCGGGAGAGGAAAGACGTGTGATCGGTCGCGGCCCCGGGGCGACTCGACTCCGAGGCGCGGACCTCGGCGGACCCCGCGATCGTCGGGACGAGTGCGATCACCGGTCGCAACCTCGGACCTGGGGACGCCGGAAATGTGAGTGCAGTCTGCCTCGCGGAGAAGAGTTGAGATTAATGTATCTGATTTCGATCCAGGTTACAATCCTCTGGAATCCATCTTCCTTGATTTTTCCACAGGGTGGGGTGCGCCACGGATTCTGGCATTTTCTGACCCCCTCTCCCCTGTCGGGCTGACCGACCGACACTTTCTCGGACGCGGATCCTTGGAGCTGGCGAGCCGATCTTCCTCCCAGGGGGAGAGGGAGCCAGAAAGAGCCGCGTGGGCTGGTCTCTCGAAACGTGTCGGTCGGTCAGCCCCTTGCGAGAGAGGGGGCCAGAACGACCGTTCGGGCCACGTTTTGCGGCGGATGCAACCAGTGTGAGTCTCGACCCAGCCTGAAAGACTTAGTGGTTAATGAAGAGCTCCAGACCCCAGGAGACTGTGGGCGTCCGGTTGGCTCGCGAGCGCCAGGCGGGTATGATCAATTCAGTCATGGCTTCGGGTGGCGGACCTGAGGAGCCGGGATGACCGATCACAACCCGACCGACATCATCAACGGCCCAGCCTCCCCGCTTCCCCGAGGCCGTCCGGTCAACGCACCTCGCCCGGCGGACACCGAGGTCGACCCGGCGTTCGATTCGCTCATGACCCGGGTCCCGTCGAGCGAGCCGGAGACTCAGCTTGCGGACGAGCCGGCGGCGCGAGGGACCCGGCGCCCGACGACCGAGCTGTTCGCGGTCAACCCCCTCGCTACCGTGGCGCCCTCCCCGGAACTCGCCGCCGCCCTCCAGGCCCGGACGACTGAGACGACCTGGGGCTATGAGCTGCTGGAGACGCTCGGCCAGGGGGGGATGGGCGTCGTCTGGAAGGCCCGGCAGACGAGGCTGAACCGGCTCGTCGCCCTCAAGATGGTCCTCGGCGACCACCGCGTCGGTGCCGAAGGAGCTGATCCGGTTCCTGGCCGAGGCCGAGGCGGTCGCCTCGATCAAGCATCCGAACGTCGTCCAGGTCCACGACTACGGCGAGGCCGGCGGCCAGCCGTTCCTGGCGATGGAATACCTGTCGCGGCGGGAGCCTGGCCGACCGGCTCAAGGAGTCCGGCCGGCTCGACCCGATGGCCGCCGCCGAACTGGTCGCAGACGCTCGCCCGGGCGATCCAGGCGGCACACGACCAGGGGATCGTCCACCGCGACCTCAAGCCCGCCAACATCCTCTTCGACGAGGCGGGCCGGCCCAAGGTGACCGACTTCGGCCTGGCCAAGCGCTCCGGCGGGAGCGAGCTGACGGCGACCCACGCCGTGATGGGCACCCCCGCCTACATGGCTCCCGAGCAGGCCAGGGGCGAGACCAAGTTCGTCGGCCCTCGGGCCGACGTCTATTCCCTGGGGGTGATCCTCTACGAGTGCCTCTCCGGTGTCCGGCCGTTCGACGGCTGGGACACGATGGTCCTCCTCCGGCAGGTCATCGAGGAGGAGCCCGAGCGCCTCCGGAAACGCCTGCCGGACCTGCCCCGCGACATCGAGCTGATCTGCCTGAAATGCCTGGCGAAGGAGCCGGAGGGCCGCTACACCGGCGCCGACGCGCTGGCCGAGGATCTCCGGCGATTCCAGGCCGGCGAGCCGATCCTGGCCCGACCGACCAGCGCCCCTCGGAAACTCTGGCTCTGGTGCCGCCGTCATCCCGTGCCCGCGTCACTGGGGGCGATGCTCCTGGTCTCGATCCTCGCCGGGTCGGTCGCGGTCGGGGTGGAGTGGCGGACGGCGAAACGGGAGCGGTTCCGCAAGGGCTTGATCGCCGACTACCTGACCAACCACGTGCTCGCCGAGGCGTCGGCCGATGTCAATCCGCTCGGCGCCCGCTTCACGGTCCGCGACCTCCTGGACCGGGTGGGATCGCGGATCGGGGGCGACTTCCAGGGCCAGCCGGAGATCGAGGCGTCGATCCGCGAGACGATCGGCAAGTCGTACCTGTCGCTCGGCGAGTTCGCCAAGTCGGAGCCCCACCTCCGGGCCGCCCTCAGACTCGACACCCAGCTTCTCGGGGCGAAGGACTCGGCCACGCTCCGGGTCTCAAACGTGCTGGCCGTCCTGCTCGACCAGACCCGCCGGATCGGCGAGGCCGAAGCCTTGCTCCGCAAGACCCTGCAGACGAGCCGGCGTACCCTCGGCCCCGAAGACCCGATCTCGCTCGAAGCGGCCGACCGGCTCGGGGCCCTGCTCCGGGAGAGTCAGACGCTGGACGAGGCGGAAGCGTTGATTCGCGAGGCCCTGGATGGCCGCCGCCGCGTCCTCATCACGGACCACCCCGACACGCTCCGCTCGGTCCGCAATCTCTGCCTGCTGGAGATCGCCCGGGGCCGGCTCAAGGAGGCCGAATCGCTGGCCGACGAGTACGAGCGCGGCATCCGCTGCGGCCGGGGGCCCAAGCACCCCGACAACGTGACGGCGCTGGCCAACCTCGGCCTGATCCGGGTCCTTCAGGGGCGCCTCGCCGAGGCCGAGCCGTTTTACAAGCGAGCGGCGGAGGAGGCCCGTCGGATTCTCGGCGACGACCATACGATCACGCGCGCACGCCGTCGCGGAGCACGCCCGGATCGCCCGAGACCTGGCCACTGGGCCGGTCAAAGGCCCTTGAAATCTTTGCACCGAAAGATAAATATGAAAAATATGCGATACGGATTCACCCTGATCGAGCTGCTGGTGGTGATCGCGATCATCGCGGTCCTGATCGCCTTGTTATTGCCGGCGGTGCAGGCGGCCCGCGAGGCGGCCCGACGGATGCAGTGCACCAATAATATGAAGCAGATCGGCCTGGCGATGCACAATTACCACTCGGCGTTCGACTCGTTCCCGCCCGCCGGGGGCATCGACATCAACGGCAACACCGGCGGCAGCGGCCTGGTCCCGCAGACGGCGTCGGTCCACATGCGGCTGCTCAACTACCTCGAACACATTGACGTCTATAACGCCTATAATTTCAAGCTGGGCGACGTGCTTGCCGGTTCCGCTGTCCCGGCCAACACGACGGTGATGTCGACCGCGATCGCCGGCTACCTCTGCCCCTCCGACGCCAACCCCGGCAGCACTGGCAACCTCGTGGGCGGCTTCACCACGCCGATCACGTGCGTCAACTACGCGATCAACGGCGGGAACAACCGGCAGAACATCGGCGGGGCCGTTAACGGCGTCGCCTGGTGGATGGGCGGCAATAGCTCCTACGGGAGGCTGGTCACCCTAGCCACGATCATCGACGGCACGAGCAACACGGCCTGCTTCAGTGAGTGGGTCAAGGGAAAGGCCGGGGCGATGGCTCCCGGGAACAACCTGGTCTACTCGATCTCCAGCTACGTCAACGGCGGAGCGCAGGCCGATTACAACGCTTGCATCGCCGCGACCACCCCGCTCTGGGACAACAAGGGAGAATACTGGACCCTCCAGGACACCGGCCGGGGAGGTCCTTACTATCACGTCATGACGCCGAACAAGCACGGCTGCGCCGGTCAGCGCCGCCTTCGGCAACGCCGACTCGTTCATCGGCCCGGGGTCATTCCACCCCGGAGGCTCCAACATGCTGGTCATGGACGGCTCGGTCCGGTTCCTCAAGGACGCCGTCTCACTGACCATCTGGAACGCCCTGGGCTCACGCGCTGGCGGCGAGGTCATCAGCGCCGACGCATACTGACCTTCGCCTCAAGCGTCGGTCTCTTCGAGCGACCGGCGGAGGGCCTTGAGGGCCTCCTCGGCCTCTTCGCCTTCGAGGTCGTCGGACCACTGGGCGAGGACGAAGAGGGTCCGCCGAGGGGTCCGGAACGAGCGGATCGCGCAGGCGTTGTTGAGGTCGAGGCTGATGAACTCGACGTCGTGGCCGACCGCAGGGTGGCCGTCGATCGTCTCCAAGGCCGGGACGGCGTCGAGCGTCGGGTACTCGTCCCGGAGAGCGGCGAGGGCCTCATCGGCCAGATCGGCGGGGGCGGGCCGATCCTCGTCGGCCGTCACCAGGGCGAAGGCCAGGCCTTCGGGCGACTGCACGGCCACGGTCGTCCGGGGGCCGTCGTCGGTCACGTCCAGCTCCCAGCCGGCCGGGAACTCGAAGCGAATTCCCCGGTCGTCGTAAATTCCGCTCATGCCCGATCACTCTCCCTATACCGTCCTTCGCGGTCGCTTCACTCGGGTTCCTATTGTAGTGATCGTTCCGCAGTCTCGAAAAGTCGAAGGCTGGTCAAAGGCGCCCGATCGGCCCGGGCGACATCCCCGGCAAACTTGCCGTGTTCGCCCTTTTTCGCCCGGTTTTCCCGACGAGCGCCTCGATGTGAAGCTTCGGGCTAGCGGCTCATCCCGAGGCTACGAGGCGGCCGATACGTGAGTTGTGCCGAGTGGATCGCCCGGGCGGGCCGGGTCGCTCGATGGAGAGGGACGCGGCGTCCGGATCGCCGAAGCCCGGGTCATGGAAGGCGAGGGGACCGATGGCTGTCTCGTCGAAAGAGCCGCCGCCGCTGCCGACGCGCGAGGAATGGGAAGCGCTCCGCCGCCAGGTGGTCGAGTTGCAGCGTGTCAGCAGCCTGGGCGTGCTGGCCGGCTCGATCTGCCACGAATTAAATAATGCCCTCACGCCGATCCTGAGCTACGCCAAGCTCGGCCTGCGGAACCCCGACCCCGAGTTCCGCCGTCGGGCGTTCGAGAAGATCCAGGAAGGGGCCGAGCGGGCCGCGGCGATCACCGGAGGGGTGCTCGGCCTGGCCAGGCCCCGGGCCGACCGGCGGTCGGCGACCGACCTCGCCCGGCTCGCCGAGGAAGTTCTGATGCTGACGGCCAAAGACCTCTCCAAGCACCGGGTCCGCGTCGATTTCCAGGTTGAGGCGCGACCCCACGCCCGGGTCAACCCGGCGCAGATCCAGCAGGTCCTCTTGAACCTGGTCATCAACGCCCGCCAGGCGATGCCCGAAGGCGGGACGGTGAAGGTCCGGGTCGGCCTGGACTCGACCGGGCGGCTGGCCGAGGTCAGCGTGGCCGACACCGGCCAGGGGATCGCGCCGGGGGACCTCCGGCGGATCTTCGAGCCGTTCTTCACGACGAAGACCGGCCCCGACGAGACGGGCCTGGGCGGGACCGGGCTGGGGCTCTCGGTCTGCCGGGAAATCGTCGAGGGGCATCGAGGACGACTCCGGGCGGAGAGCCGGGTCGGCCGAGGGGCGACCTTCACCCTCCGGCTGCCAGCCTGTCCCGCCCCGGCGCCCGCTCAGCAAGGCGCCGCGTGATCGATCGAATCGATCAGTTGCTCTTCCTGGCTGTCGCCAGTTCCGACTCGACGTTCGCCAGGCACTTGTTGCCCTCGATCACCCACGAGGACCCCTCTCGCTTCATCTGAAGGGTGATCGTCAACGGGGAACTCGTGCTTTCGGGCCTGGCCATGACGACCAGCAGTGTGAGTTCGCTGTCCTTCTCGGGATTGCCGCTCATCAGGGATGGGTTGACGGTGATATCCGAGCCGATCTGGCTTTTCTCCAGCTCGGAGTGCAAGAGGTCGAACCACTTGCCGGCCGCATCCCCGGTGTCGGAGCTGGCGTAGGAGACGGCCTGCGAGCGGTCATTGGAAACCACCGCCTGGATGGCCGACCTGGCTCGTTTCAGGTAACTCGGGCCGCTCTCGCCGCCCCCCAGGAACATGTAGCCGATCACCGCCAGGAGCACCGCCGGCACGCCATATCTGACCGGCTTGGGGATGTCTTTCAACGTCTGGGCCAAGTCGAAATCGCTGACGCTGGACTGTTTCGACCGAGGCTTGCCCTTCTTGGGGTCATTCGATCCCGGCTCTCCCAGGACCATTCGCCCGGTGTTGTCCATATAGAAGACCGTCTGGCAACCCCGGCAAACGAGTCGGGCATTGAGCCGGTCCGGAGGAACATTGCCCTCCCGTCCGCAGTTTGGACACTCGATCGGGATCATGCGAATCCTCGGCAGCGAAACGCGAGCCGCGTCGAGTGGGTCGCGCTCGCCGTGCAAGATCGAGAGATCCGCAACGGACAAGCGCCCGCGAACGCGTCAGTCGCCCTTGTATCTTGCCACGCCACACCATTCAATGGTAGGCACCAGCGTGCGGGCGGACCACCCCCTCCCGCAAAGCGGATGGAGATCTCGATTCCGGCGCTTGGATCGCGTTCGTTCGACCTCGGCGATCCGTCCCGAACTCCCATCGCCTCGACGGCCAACGCTTCCCAAGGAAGCGGGCCCGGGGCGGCGCCCCGTCGGGGTCGATCACTGGCTTTTCTTGGCCTCGGCGACTTCCATCTCGGCGATCGCCAGAGATTTGGTCCCGTTCGACCACCCAGTCCGCCCCGTTTTTCTTCATCGCGAGCCCGATCGCGGCCGGTACGGTGACGGGCCCGGGCTTGGAAACCTGCACAATCACGGTGAGCTCGCTGTCCGTGGCGGGATTGCCGCTGAGCAGTTGCGGGAAGATGATGACGTTCGAGCCGATGTGATTCTTTTCTAGCTCACCGTGCATCAGGTCGAACCATTTGCCGACCGCCTCGGCGCTCTCGGGGCTGGCGTAGGACATGGCCCTGGAGCGGTTGTTCGAGGTCAAGGCGCGGACGGTCGACTCGGCCTGCGTCACGTAGATCGGGGTCGTCTCGCCCCCCCCGAAGGTCAACCAGGCGAGGGCGCACAGCACCACCGCCGGCACGCCGTACCGAACCGGCTTGGGGATGTCGTTCCAGGTCTGGGCGAGGTCGAAATCCTCGACGATCGAGGCCACTTCGTCAGGCTGCTTGGAATGTTTGGGTTCCTTCGATTCCGGCTCGCCCAGAACCATGTTCCCGTCTTTGTTCACGTGGAAGACCGTATGGCAGACCTTGCAGACGAGTCGGTCGTTCAGCCGGTCAGGATGGACGCGGCCCCCTCGTCCGCATTTCGGACATTCGATCGCGATCATGCGAGTCCTCGGAATCGAAAGGCGGAAGGCGTCCAGAGGCAAGCTCTCGTCAGGCTGGATTGAGACGTCGAAGGCCAACACGGGCTCGCCAACACGTCAACAGCCCTCTCATCTTGCCGCGCCCCACATGTCAATGGTAGGCCCAAGTGACCGGATCGACCGGCTCCCAAGGTATGGAACCCACGACGTCACCACTCGGCCCCTGGCGGCCCCTCGATTTTCGGACAGGTCGGGGCGATCATGGAGGACCGTCCCCGATCGCGAGCCGACCGCCATGCCCCCGACCGTGCCCTTGATCGCCGACCCCGACCGCGAGGCGCTCACTCGTCGCCCCTCCGGACGCCCCGTGATGTACCAACGCTGGGAGCAGCTCCTGTTTCTCCACTGGGAGGTCCCGGCCGATGCGCTCCGCCGGCTCCTGCCCCCGGGCCTGGAGCTGGACCTGTTCGAAGGCCGGGCCTTCGTGGGCCTGGTCCCGTTCACAATGAGGGGCGTCCGGCCCGCCGGGCTCCCGAGCGTCCGATGGCTTTCCCATTTCCACGAGACCAACGTCCGGACCTACGTCCACTGTCGGGGCCGTGAGCCGGGCGTCTGGTTTTTCAGCCTCGACGCCGCTAACGCGGTCGGGGCGGCCCTGGGTCGGCTCTGGTTCCGGCTCCCCTACTTCTTCGCGCGGATGAGTCTGGATTCCCGGGAGTTCGACGACCGGCCTGGGGCTCTCCTACGCCTCTGACCGGCTTTATCCCGACCCCCGTCCGTCGATGACCCGGATCGAGGCCGAGGTTCGCGCGCCGGTCGAGCCCGCGAAGCTCGGCTCGCTCGAATACTTCCTGGCCGAGCGCTACCTGCTCTACTCGACTTCGCGACGCGGCGCGCTGTTCAAGGGGAGGGTCCACCACTTGCCCTACCCTCTCCAGGTCGCCGAGCTTCGCTCGCTGGAGGAGTCGGCCCTCCGAGCCGCCGGGATCGATCGGCCCGCCGCCTCGCCCCTGGCCCATTACGCGAGCGGGGTCACAGTCGAGGTCTTCGGTCTGGAGCGAGTCGCGAGTCCTCCGGGGGATTGACCCCGATTCCGTCGGATTTTGCCAGGAAAGGCTGATAATCGCGACCGCGCGGACCTGAATGTAAGGGACGAACGGACCATCAGGGTCCGTCGGGATCGGCACGAGGCGTCCCTGACTCACCAATTAACCAAAAAGGGACCTGGAGCCCCCAATCCGACCCTTTGGCCAGGTGCCGCGTGACTTTCCAGAACGTCTCCGACCGTCAGAACGAGCAGGTGCCGCCCGGTGGCGGGCGCCCGGATCACAAGAAACACATCAAGCCGCTGCCCGACGTCCTCGACGTCGTGGCCGTCGTCTCCAACCCGGTCCGCTATCGGGCCCGTTACGACCTCTTCCGCGCCTTCGAGGCCCACGTCAAGGAGGCCGGCGCCCGCCTGACGGTCGTCGAGATGACGTTCGCCAACCGGCCGTTCGAGGTCACCCAGGCCGACAACCCCCGGCACGTCCAGGTCCGGACGGCGCACGAATACTGGGCCAAGGAGAACCTGATCAACCTGGGGATCTCCCGACTCCCCCGCGACGCCCGGTACATCGCCTGGATCGACGCCGACCTGACCTTCGCCCGGCACGACTGGGTCCAGGAGACCCTCCAGCAGCTCCAGCATTACGCGATCGTCCAGATGTTCGCCGAGGCCCACGACCTCGACCCCAACGGGATGATCCTCAACAGTTTCCGTTCGTTCGGCTACAGCCACGTCCACGGAATTCCCCGGAAGAAGGGCTCGGGCTATTACGGCGGCGTCCCGCTCAACACGCCGGTTAACCCGCGGATCGCCTACTGGCACCATCCCGGCTTCGCCTGGGCGGCACGCCGGGAGACGATCGACGCCTTCGGCGGCCTCTTCGACGTCGCGGTGGTCGGCGAGGCCGACTACATCATGGCCAAGTCGATGGTCGGCGAGGGGCTCGACGTCCTCTATCCCGGCGTCTCGCCCGGCTACCACAAGGCGGTGCTCGACTGGCAGGTGCGGGCCCAGACGATCCGGGGGAACATCGGCTACGTCCCCGGGACCGTCCTCCATCACTGGCACGGCAAGAAGGCCAACCGGAAGTACTGGGACCGGTGCAAGATCCTCACCGACACCCAGTTCGATCCCGCCGTCGACCTCAAGCGCGACTGCCAGGGGATCTACCAGCTCGTCAACCACAACGAGCCCCGATCGACCCTGCTCCGCGACGCGATCCGCTCCTACTTCCGGAGCCGGAACGAGGACGGGACCGAGGCCTGAGCCGGGAATCAGTCGTCCTTCTTCCTCCCCTCTCCCTCTGGGAGAGGGGCCGGGGGTGAGGGGCGTCGCATCACCACCGGGTTGGAAAGGGGCCTGATTCGGGTCTCACCCGCCCGGCGACCACCCTCACCCCGGCCCTCTCCCAGGGGGAGAGGGAGAAAGAAAAGCCTCGCGAAGCGGGGTGTCCAAGGAGACGGTCGGTCAACCCCGGGGAGGTTGGTCGGAACACGAAGCCGTCGTCAATTGTCAACTCGATCAAAAATCAAAGAAAACCACTCAAGGACCCGATCTTGGCCAGCAACCTGTTCAGCCAGTACTTCAACCCGAGCCCGAAGCTCGTCCACGCCCGGAACCGCAAATACGGCTGGCATCCGAGCACGCGACCCTCGCCGCATCCTCGGTACGCGATGCCCGCCCACCACGCCGCCGGTCACTTGCCCGCATCGGTCAACCTCACGCCCGAGTGCCCCGCAGTCTACGACCAGGGTCAGCTCGGCAGTTGCACGGGCAACGCCCTGGCGGGCCTGTTCCAGTTTCTTTTGATGAAACTGGGCCGACCGTCGTTCGTCCCGTCGCGTCTGATGATCTACTGGGGCGAGCGCGCCATCGAGGGGACCAAGGACCAGGACGCCGGCGCCAACGGCGACGACGGCATGACCTTCCTCCAGTCCAAGGGGGTCTGCCCCGAGTCGACCTGGCCCTACGACCCGGCCAAATTCGCCCAGATTCCCCCGCCCGAGGCCTGGGCCGAGGCCAGCCGCCACAAGCTGGCCGATCCCGTCACGATCGACAACACCAACATCAACGAGATCAAGAGCTGCCTGGCCAGCGGCTATCCGGTCGCCTTCGGCTTCACCGTCTACCCCGACCTGGAAAGCGACAAGGTCGCGACCACCGGCCAGCTCCCCATGCCCTCCCAGGGAGAGCAGCCGATCGGAGGCCACGAGGTCCTGCTCGCCGGCTACGACGACGCCACCCAGCTCTTCAAGGTCCGCAATTCCTGGGGCCCCGGCTGGGGCCTGGCCGGCTACTTCCTGATGCCCTACGCCTACGCGACCAATCCCAACCTGGCGAGCGACTTCCGCTCGGCGAAGGTGGCCCGTTGAGTTGACAACGATGTCCAGGCTCCGGATTTATCTCCGGAGCCGTTCGGAGAGTTCGCGGGCGATCGGGGCGTCGGGCTGGAGGCGGATGGCCCGTTCGAGGGCCTGGCGGGCCAGCTCGGGCTTCCGGTCGGCTTCAAGGGCCTGGGCCAGCCCGAAGAGGACGTCCGCGCGGTCGGGGGAGTGCTCAGCGGCAAAGGTGAGGTCTTCGATCGCCGGCCTGGGCCGCTTCAGGGCGATCAGGGTCATGCCCCGCTGGTAGCGGACCTCGGGGTTTTCGGGCTCCAGCTCGTTCGCCTGGTCGAGCCGGACCAGAGCCTGGTCGGGCTGGCCCGATTCGAGCTGGAGTACGGCGATCCGGACGATCGCCTGTCCCAGAGAGGGGTCGAGCTCGAGCGATCGGAAATAGGCGGCCAGGGCGTCGGCGGGACGACCCAGAGTTTCCAGCGTCTGGCCCCGGGCGACATGGGCCTGAGCCTGGTGCGGGTCGACCTCGATGGCCTTCTCGAACCGCTTCAGGGCGTCGCCCGGACGGCCGAGCCGGGCATCGATCTGCCCCAGGCCGACCAGGGCTCCGACGTAGTTGGGATCGAGCCCCAGGGCCCTGCGGAATGCCGCCTCGGCGCCGACCAGCTCCCCCTGGAACTGCATCACCTTTCCGAGCCGGTAATGCAATTCGGCCGACCGGGGGGCCTGGGCGACCAGCCGTTCCAGGTCGGCGCGAGCCTGGGCGAAGTCGCCCTTGTCCATCGCGACCGTGGCCGCCTGGCTGAGGTCCTCGCGGCTCAAGGACTGCGCCGAGGGCTCGACCGGGCCGTCGCGGCGGAGCCGCACCCCGGCGCAGCCCGGCAGGAGCCCGAGGGCAACGCAACAGCCAGCGATGGCGGCCCCTCGCCGCATGCGGCCCCCTCCTTGGGACGAAGACCGGGCCGATCCTGGCCCGCAAGCTATTCCATCGACACGATCGAGCCAGGGAATTGAGCCGGACTGGACGGGGGACGGGACGATCGGGACACCCCGGAGCGCCGGAAGATAGGCGCGAACCCCGCTCAGGTCAATCCCGAATCGGCCCGGATCAAGGAGCCCGCTCTCGATTTAGGACATGACCCATCGGTCCAACTCAACTCGTTCCCACGCTCCGCGTGGGAATGCCCTCCTGGACACTCTGCGTCCTCTTTTTTGAATCGAAGTGACTGGGGTCAAAGACGACGCGGAGCGTCGAAGACGGCATTCCCACGGAGGACCGTGGGAACGAGGTTCACGATCCGGCAAGAGGCCAAAATCGAGAGGGGCTCTCTGCAAGGCGTTGGGCCGAGGGGCGATCCAAGCACAATCCCGGCACCGAATTGGGCCTCTTTGACCAATAGTGTGATAAGAAACGCCCTGCGCAACGATACTTTCGGAAGGAAAGCACGCTCCGGGTCCTGAAAAACGGGCCGGATCAGCTCGCAGGCTGGACCTACTTGATCTGACACCGAGAGAGAGTGGCCCTCCGTGACCGACCACGACGCGATCTGGGATTACCGAGACGGCCAGCAGGCCCAACGGCTCGCCGAGTTTTTCAATCTCGAAGGCTGGCTCGTCGAGTGGGTGCGGGTCGAAAGCGTCGAGGTCGAGGTCGAGTGGGAGGCTCGGCTGAGCGGCCCCTCGCTGCCGGGCCGGGTGGTCGGCCGGGGTCGATCGCGCGTCTCGGCGATCTCGAAGGCCCATGTCCTGGCGATCCGCCGGCTCAAGCTCGGCGACGTGCCCGTCAATCCAACTCCAGGCCCGGACCACGGCGCGGGGATCGTCCCCGTCGTCCCGGTTTCGGCCGAACCTGTTCTTTCACCTTGATCCGACAACCGAGGAGTCCGCTGGTGCTCAATCCGTTCCGAGACGCGCTGTCACTCGCCGGCCGCGAGGCGCAAGACCGATCGTCGCCGTTCCAGGCCGAGGCCGACGCCGGCCTGTCCCACTTCCGGGCCGTCCGATCCGACCTCGAACGCCAGGTCCGCCGGGGCGACCTGACCGTGAAGGTCGCCCGGGAGCGAGCCGCCTCCGCCGCCACCGAACTCCGGGATCGGCTCCTCAAGCAATCCGAAGGCTACAGCTCGACGTCGAGGGTCTTCCTCGACCGCCTCGTCGAGGCCGACAAGGCGCGGAAGAAGGCCCGGGAGTCGCTCTCGATCGAGGGGCTCCAGCGCGAGACCAACCGCCTGCTCCGCCAGCACCTGATCGAGCAACAGTTGCAGACCCGGGCCCCCGAGTTCGAGGGCAAGACCTTCCTCCGGCCGGTCACCGGCGGCCCACCGGCGCCGACCCTGGACAGCCTGCTCGGGTTCCACCGGATGGCCGGCGACGCGGGCGACGAGGTCGCGCTGGAATGGTCGAGACGCCAGCTTGAGGGGTTCCGCAATCGTGTCTTCAACGCCGACGACCTCCGCCGGATCGACCTGGCGACCGATCGACCCGACCGGGTGAACCCCCGGATCGTCGACGTCTACGTCGAGGCGCTCAAGGGCCGCTCGCCCGAGGAACTCGAGACGTTCGTGGACAGGGCCGCCGAGGACCGCAACGCCAACGCCTGCATCGCGGCCTTCGTCCTCGCCCGGCAGGACCCGGAGGGCTCCAAGCTCCGCTGGGTCCGCAAGGTCCTGACCCTCCTGCCCGAATTCCCCGACGCCGCCTTGACGACCCTCCGGGGCCTCGAAGCCGAGGCCCGCGCGGCCGAGGCCGACGCGGCGCAGGCGCAGGCCCAGTTCGCCATCGCCCGGGCCGAGGCCGAGGTCGGCCTCGACGGCATCCAGGCCCCGACCGACCGCGAGCTGGAGCGGGCCTCGAAGATCCAGTCCAGGCCGGTCGTCCGTCCCGGTGAGTCGATCGGCCTGACCCTGCATCGCCGAGGGGCGATCGACGAGGCCGAGTTCGACGCGGTCGCGGGGTTCCCGGCCGAATAGTCACGCGGGTCTCGATGGCCCGAAAGACTCGCCGTCTTGAATTTCTCCCCTCTCCCTCCGGGAGAGGGGCCGGGGGTGAGGGGCGTCGTATCACCAACGGGCCGGAAAGGGGCCTGATTCGGAGCCCACTCGCCCGGCGACCTCCCTCACCCCGGCCCTCCCGGAGGGAGAGGGAGGCAGAAAGAGACCAGCAGGGCGGTCTGTCGAAAAAGGAATGGTTGGGCAGCCCTTTGGGAGTGCGGCCCAGATCGACCGAACTGCACTTGAACGAAAATTAAACAGCACCACTTGTCGGAACATCGCACCGCGTCGGCCGGGGCGAGCCGGATCTTAAAAGGCATCAGAGAGTGAAGGGGAAGTCATGTTGGAGTTGTCGGAAGACGGCCTGCGGATTGTCGAGGCGCGAGTGAACGCGCCGATCGCCTGGCAATCGCCCGCCGAGCTGGCCTCGGCGGTGGGCCGGTGCTCCGAGGAGACGACCGACCTGCTGGCCTCGATGGACGCCGGCGGCTGGTTGTCGGCCTGGGAGCGCGAGTTCGACGTCGTGGTGACGCTCTCGGTCGCCGCGGCCTCGGCGCTCCGGCTCCGGCTCGTGGAGGTCGGCCCGGACGAGGTCCCTCGTTGGGCCCGGTCGGGCGATCCCGAGCCGCCGAGCCCGAAGGCCCCCGGCGTCTTCCGGAGCGAGCGAGCCGCCAGCCTGGAGCTGGTGGTCGACCCCTCGGCCACGCCCGAGGAGACGGTCGAGCTGGCCGAGGAGGTGCTCTCGAAGTTCGCGGACGATCCGGACCATTCGGCCGGGATCAAGCTGGCCTCGCGCGGGTTCTTCGAGGGCCTCTCGGCGCCGACGCTGCTGATCGGGACCGGCCTGACGCCCTGGCCCGGGCCGGGAGACGGCCGCAAGGCGTCGTGCCCGTCGTGCGGCTCGAAGCGGCTCAAGCCGACGATGTACTGCCTCTACTGCGACCGCTGGGGCCTGGACCACCTGCTTCGCGACGAGCCGCCGCCCCGGGTCCGGGCCTTCCGCGACCCCAGGGACGACGCCCGCCGCCGCGACCTCGAACGCCAGGCCCGCAAGGCGAAGCGCCGGGCCAGGCGAACCGAGCAGACCGAGGCCGAGCGCCGGCCGAAGCGTAAGCTCCGCCGCAGGGCGTCTTGAGACGCGAAACTCGGGGACATTCCCATCAACGACCACTCGTCGTTCATCGGACAATCGTGAACGATCCATCGGGCCTGGCAACGGCCGTTGCCAGGCCCCAGACCGGTACGCTCCCCGCCGCCCTTCCCGGCGGGCCGAGCGGTCGACCGGTCCGGTCGAAGACCTGCCAGGCGAGCGAGCCTCCCTTCTGCCAGCCGGTCCCTTCGGTCCAGGCCAGCAAGGTCTCGCCCCGAGCGTTGGTCGCGACCGTCGGGTGCTTCCGCGACCCGTCGCCGCCCGGGGGGGATGTCGGCGAGGACCGCTCCCCGGTCTCGCGGTCGATCTTTGAGAAGTAGACCTGCCCCTTCGTCTCCCAGGCCGCCAGGACGCCCGCCTCGCTCTCGGAGAGCGTCACGGTGCTCATCGGGCAGGCGGCGATCCGCCATCGATCGAGGTTCAGTCCCTCGAAGTGGCCGCCCCGATCGTGGGAGGTCAGCAGGACCATGTCGCGGTCGACACCCCCGGTCGCGGCCCGATAGAGGAAGTAGACCGAGCCCCTGGAGTCGGCCCAGGCCCCGGTCCCGCAGCAGCCGCAGGCGCCGGTCGGGCGAGACCAGGCCGGTTCCTCGGCGCGAAGGTCGCGCCGTCGTCGGTCGACCGGGCGACCCAGAGCCGGCGGTTGCCTTCGCCGGCCGAGCCTTTGGCCTGACCGTGCCAGGTGACATAGACGTTTCCCGACCCGTCGGCGGCGATCGAGCCGCCGCCGTCCAGGCCGGCGGTCCTGGTCATGAGGTTGCGCTGGGGCTCGAAGCGGGTCCGGGACTCGTCAGATCGGGCGTAGAGCATGGGCGAGCCGTTGATCGGGTTGGCTGGCTTTGCTTTCTGGGTCCCGTTCCAGGCGATATGGACCCGCCCTCCCCGGCCGATCGCGATCCGGGCCCCCCGGACGGTCCCGATGGCCAGGGCGGTGCCGGGCTCGGAGTTGACCCGGATCGACGGCCCAAAGCTCGTCTCATCCGATCGCCGGGCGGCGTAGTCAACGTCGGAGGCGCCGGGGTCGCCCCGGAGGTAGACGAGGTGGATCGTGCCCGAGCCATCGACAACAGCCTGGGGCTGGACGCCGCGATCGGGCGTCGGGACGAACTCGACGCGAGGGGGATCGGGATCGGCCGCGCCCGCGAGGGAGGGGCTCGCCGCGAGCAGTCCGAGGATCAAGAGGGCCTTTATCGGTCGCACGTCGCGGTCTCCCGGGGTTTTCGAGTCGCCAGGAACCCGACTCTAGCGGCCGGCCTCCGGTCCCGCCAGCCTCCTCCGTTGGGGATTGCCATTGACCGATCCGGGTCGAAAATCTACTGTCTCGGCCGAATCGTCCCCGGACTTGAGCCGGATTTCCCCGGCCCGATGGTTTATGGAGGAACCTCGAGATGATCACGATGAATCGCGGTCGGAAGGTCGCCTTCTGCCTGGTCGCCTTCGCGGCCGTGGGCGGACTTGGAGGCCATTCGGCCCAGGCGCAACGCTTCGGCCTCGGCCGGGGTAACTCGGCTCCCGCCCAGCCGGCCGCGCCGGCCCCGACCCCAGCACCGGCTGAGGTCCCGCCGCTCAAGGAAGTGCGGGTTCCGACCAACGCCACCGACCCCATCGCCCTGGTCAACGGCGAGGCCATCACCCGCCAGCAACTGGCCGACGAATGCGTCGCCCGGAAGGGGCAGGAGATCCTCGAGACCCTGATCGCCCGCCGGCTGATCGAGCAGGCGATGCGGGCCAAGAAGATGGAGGTCACCCCCGCCGAGATCGACGCGGAGATCGACTCGGTCGCGATGCGGACCGCCGGCGTCACCCGCGAGGTCTGGCTCCGGACGCTCGACAAGGAGCGGGGGATCAGCCCGGCCCAGTACGCCCGCGACATCATCTATCCGGCCCTGGCGCTCCGGAAGCTGGCCACGCCCCGCGTCCAGGTGACCGAGCAGGACATCAAGGACGCCTTCGAGGCCAACTTCGGCCCCCGGGTCCGCTGCCGGATGATCCTCTGCAAGGACATCCGCTCGGCCAACGAGATCTGGGAAGAGCTGCGGAAGAACCCGGGCGGGTTCGAGAAGCTCGCCAAGGACCGGTCGATGGACCCCGGCACCCGAGCCTCCGGCGGCCTGCTCCCCGAGCCGATCGCCCGCCACGCCGTCCCCAAGGACGTGACCGACAAGGTGTTCTCCCAGCTCATCGACGGCGACCCCAAGGACTCCAACCCGACGCACAAGCCCAAGGACGGCGACTTCACCGGCCCGATCCAGATCAATGACACGGGCTGGATGATCCTCCGACGCGAGGAAGTGATCCCCGGCAAGAGCGGGAGCATCACCGACCCGCTCGTCCGGAACACCCTCCAGACCCAGATGTTCGACGTCAAGCTCAACGAGGCGATGGGAACGCTCTTCGACGACCTGATGAAGGGCTCCTCGGTCGACAACAAGCTGACCGGCCAGGTCAAGCTGGCGCACGAAGAAGAGCACCCCGACTTCAAGGCGGGGCTCGACACGGGGGTCAAGCGGATGAGCGCGGCGGGCGAGACCCAGCCGGTCCCGCCGTCGTCCGGGCGAGTCACCGGCCCGACATCGCCCGCCGCCACCGGCGGCGCTCCTCGGCCGCCGGCCGGCGTCCCCGCCGGCGCCGCCGCGACCGCCAGCCAGCTTCAGCAGACCCTCCAGAACGCCCCCCGGACCACCCCGCCGGGCAAGTGATCGAGACGGGCCGGCTCGCCCGGCCCGACCTCGGTCGGACATCGCGAAGAGGGCCGTGACCAGCTCAAGCCGGTCCCGGCCCTCATTCGACTTATTGGCAAACCGGACGATTCCCGGTCGGGTGCGGCTTCTCGGAGCGGCTCGAAGCGCCGGTTCAGCCCGGAGGCAAGACGTTGTATCGGCCCGACCGCCCCCGAAAGTTCGACGAAAAGCCGCCGGGGCCGATTTCCCGATGGGCCGAGGACCTCGCGGTCGATCCCCTCAACCGACGCCGCAGGCGTTCCGGGCCCGGTCGAGCACGATCCGGGCGGTCTTCCTCGCCTTCTCGGCGGCAGCTCGCCGGACTTCAATAACCCGGACGGGGTCCGCCACCAACTCGGCCCGGCGCTCGCGAGGCTTGGCAAAGCGTTTGCTGATGTGCTCGGCCAGGCGGGTCTTGACCTCTCCGTAGCCGATTCCTCCGGCCCGGTAACGGCCCTCGACCTCGGCCACCTCGTCGGCCGGCGCGAAGAGCGTCCAGAGCTGGAACAGGTTGTCGGTCTCGGGGTTCTTGGGGGCCTCGACCGGCGTGCTGTCGGTGACGATCTTCTTGCACTTCTTGAGGATCGTCCTGGGGTCGTCGAAGATCTCGATCGTGTTGTCGTAGCTCTTGGACATCTTCCGGCCGTCGATCCCCGGGACCACGGCGACGGTGTCGAGGATGTACGGCTTGGGCAGCCGGAAGGTCTCACCGTGGACGTGGTTGAACCGCTCGGCGATGTCGCGGGTGACCTCCAGGTGCTGCTTCTGGTCCTGGCCGACGGGCACGACGTCGGCGTCGTAGAGCAGGATGTCGGCCGCCTGGAGCACGGGGTAGGCGAACAGGCCGTGCTCGGCGGGCAACCCTTGCTGGACCTTGTCCTTGTAGCTGACGCACTTCTCCAGCCAGCCCATCGGCGTGACGCTGGTCAAGAGCCACGCCAGCTCGGTCGTCTCGGGCACGTCGGACTGGACGAAGAGCGTGGCGACGTCGGGATCGAGCCCCAGGGCAAGCAAGTTGACGATCACGTCGAAGACGTATCCCGCGCAGCTTCGCCGCGTCGCGGACGCTGGTCAGGGCGTGATAGTCGGCGACGAAGTAATACGCGTCGTTGCCGCGCTGGAGGTCGATATACTGGCGGATCGCCCCCATGTAATTGCCAATATGGAGGGCGCCCGAGGGCTGGATTCCGGACAGGACTCGCATGGTTTCAAGGTCGCTCGCGAATTCGTTGATTCGAGGCTCAGGACGCAATCGGCCCAGAGGTCTTCAGGATCGTGCCTTTGATGTCCAGTTTAACCGCCTTCTTGCCGGGACGCGACCGGATCAAGGACCAGTCCGATAAAGCCGGTGGGCGTCGATGTAGGCTTCGACGGCCCGGGGGACCTGGTAGCGGACGGTCCGGCCTTCGGCGAGGCGGCGGCGGATCTCGTGCGAGGCGATGCCGATGGGCGGGATCGCGACCCGGTGGATCGGCCGGGCGTCGGCCGGGACGTCGGGCACGGGCGGCTCGAAGCCCGGTCGGTTGGCGACGACCAGGCTCGCCAACCTCATGATCTGCTCGGGCCCTCGCCAGTGGGGGAGGTCGACCAGGCTATCGGCGCCGATCAGGAAGAACAACTCGTCCTCGGGCCGCTCGCGGCGGACAGCCTCCAGGGTCTCGACGCTGTAATGAGGGCCGGGCCGGCGGGTCTCGATCTCGGAGACCTCGAAGGCCGAATTGCCGGCAACGGCCAGCCGCGCCATCTCAAGCCGATGGGCCACGTCGGTCCGCCCCCCCGGCTTGTGCGGCGGCGCGCCCGCGACCACGAACCAGACCCGGTCGAGCCGGCAAGCCTCGCGGCAGGCCTCGGCCAGGATCAGATGCCCGAGGTGGATCGGGTCGAACGTGCCGCCATAAAGGCCAAGTCGCATCGCCGGGACGCTCCGTCGGTCAAAGGGTGGCCGAAAGGATCGGTCCCAGAGTACTCCTCGGGACGCCCCGAGGCCAGAGAAAGGGGCGTCGAGCGAGTTCCATCGGGCTCCCGTTTCGAAACGACGAAGGGGACAGCCCGCTCCGGGGTGTCCCCTTCTTTCCGAGCCCTCCGGGTCATTTCACGTCGTCAGGGAATGGCGACGTTGATCGGCTCGCCTCCGGACTTGACGTAAACCTCCATGACGTCCGCCATCAGGTTCCCCTTCGGATTGTTGCCGGGCCCCGGGCGCGGGGAGTTCGAGGCCTTGATGGTCTTGCTCCAGACCGAGATCTTGTTTTCGCCGGCCAGCGTTTTGAGGGTGTACGACCCGTCCGGGCCAATCGGCGCGGTGCTGGCCCCGACGAACTTGCGGTGGACGTTGGAGGGGTCGAAGACAACCTCGCCGGAGGTGGCCGGCTTGCCTTCGATGGTCACGGTCCCCTGGATGGTGACCTCCTCGGTTGACGACGAGACCGACGGGGTCCCCGTGTCGCAGCCGGTGATGGTGATGGTGGCAATGAAGATCGTCGGGGCCGTCAGGACGGCGGCCCACTGGCTCATCCGCGACATACGCCTTGTGCTCCGCGAGGGACGACCCGCCGGCTCCGTGGAAGGGGAGCCTCGGCGAGTCGTCCGGTGTTGAAGGTGGGAATCGGGTCCGTTTCGGCCCGATCGATCAATTCGATCAATCAATAAGCGTCGGAGCTGACGACCTCGTTCCCCGACTTGGTCCCCAGCGCCCACCAGACCGAAGGAGTGATGGTGCTCTTGACGGCATGAGTCGAGCCGTCGGAGAAGAGGACGTTCACCACGCCCGGATGGCGACTGCTGGCCGTGGAGGCGTAGCCGTAGTTGGCGAAGGTGCAGCTCCAGGTGTTGGGCGGCATGACGTGGACATAGGTGTTGATCATCGCGGCCCCGGCGAACCACTGGTAGCCGTGGTTCCAGATCTGGGGGTTACTGGTCGGAGTCGGCGGCGAGGCGAGGCAATTCTGATAATCGGTGTTGGTGTTCGACGGCCAGGCGGGCTTGAATTTCGTGGCGTCGCCATTGGCCGAGGTCGGCTTGAGCGAGTCCCAGGGGGCGGTGCTGCCGCTGCCAATCCCCTTGACCATCTCGCTGAACGCGGCCGTGTTGCTCGTGCCATCGGTGATGGCGCTCAGCCGGACCACGCCGGGCGGGCTCGACGCGTAGGGATTGCCGTACGAGACACCGATGCCGGCCAGCGCCTGGGGGGCATTGGCGCTATTGTTGTTGTAATAGCGGTCCTCGTCGGCATCCGAGCCGCCACACATCATGTAGTTCGAATGGGTCTCGGCATTGGTCAGACGGTCGGCGTCGGACGGGCACTGGAGCACGCTCAACGAGACCCGCATCATCGTGGTGTTGGCGGAATTGCCCTGCCACATCGCCTGGCCGTTGTTGGCGAAGTTGGTCGCGTTGAACACCGCCTGCTGCTCGAAGTACGGCAGGAGCATCACCTGGCCCGACCAGCCGTTATAATTCCCCGGCCCCTGGGCCCACGGGAACGCTTCGGAGTTGGCGGACGCGTAATTGTGCAGGGCCAGGCCCAACTGCTTGAGGTTGTTGGTGCACTGGCGCGGCGGGCGGCTTCGCGCGCGGCCTGCACCGCCGGCAACAGCAGAGCGATCAGCACCGCGATGATGGCGATGACGACCAGCAATTCGATCAGGGTGAAACCAAGGCGCCGTGAGGTCAGGTGGGACGGCGAGGGGGCGGGATGAGCCTTCAGGGACGGTGGGACGCACGAACGCATTGAGAATTTCCCGGGTGTTTCGATCCTTTGAACAATCCAGAACCAACGTTGACTCAGCCCAGGATCGAGGGGGAAAAACTGGACATTTCGGAAAACGAAGAGCAATCACCGAACCAAAAACACATACGAACATCCCTGTTTATAAAATCGAGCGGCCCGACTTCGTCCACTCGATTCTTTCCAATCTCTTTCGTCGCCACATCCTGTGTCGAAACCAGCTTGCTCCCACGCACGCTCGGCCGATTCCAAGAAAGGTTAAACTTCGGCGATACTCGAAGGACGGGCTGCCCTGTCTCACGTCACGACTGTCGAGAAACGGGGCACCAGAGCGCGTACTTTATGGCACATTCGGATTCATTCACGCCCCTTCGCCCCGTCTCCTCCGGTAGGATTCTCGGACCCGTTTCGCTGGCCGATTCCCCATCGCCTCCGTATGGACAAGCGTTTAGAATGGAGAGAAACGCGGCGGCGAGGGGCGAGGGTGGGCGATGGCGGAGATGATCGGCGACAACTTCCGGCGGCAGGCCGCTCTTTTCGAGCATGAGGCGGAGGCGCCGGCGCCGGCGCCGGTCTCGGTCGAGGGGCCGTTCGCGGGGGTGGTCTTCAACCGGCCGGTCGACCAGGTGTTCTCGTACCGGATTCCGGCCGGTCTGCGGGCGAAGGTCGTGCCGGGGCAACGAGTCCGCGTCCCACTGGGCCGGGGGAACGCGCCGAGCGTCGGATATTGCGTGCGGCTGGACGACTCGGCGGAGGTCGACCCCCGCAAGATCAAGGACGTGATCGACGTCCTGGACGACCCACCCTTGATCGACGGGGCGATGCTCGAATTGACCCGCTGGATCGCCGGCTATTACTCGTGTACCTGGGGCCAGGCGCTCGACGCGGTCGTGCCGGCCGGGGTGAAGAAGCAGGCGGGGACTGCGCGTCTGGAAGTGTCTGACCGTCCCCGAGTTGACGCTGGCGAAGAAAGCGGACGGCTCGCTCAAGGTCAACTCGAAGCAGGCCGAGGTGATCGACGTCATCGCCGCGGGCGAGCGTCCCCCTGACCGTCGCCGACGTCTGCAACCGGGCCAAGGTCGGCCCGGGGGTGGTCGATACGCTGATCAAGAATGGTCTGATCCACACCGTCAAGCGGCGGATCAGCGCCCCGCCGCCCGAGGCCGACGAGGCTCGACGACGCCCGGCGATCCCCGCCCGAGCTGATGGCCGAGCAAAAAGCCGCGCTCGAGCAGCTCGGCCCGAGCCTCCGAGGGGACGGCTTCGCCACGTTCCTGCTCCACGGGGTCACCGGCAGCGGCAAGACGGAGGTCTACCTCGGCGCCATCGACGAGGTCGTCGCGCGGGGGCGCGAGGCGATCGTCCTCGTCCCCGAGATCAGCCTGACGCCCCAGACGATCCGCCGGTTCCGCCGCCGGTTCGACCGCGTGGCCGTGCTCCACAGCCACCTGAGCGAGGGGGAACGACACCGGCACTGGCGGAGCATCGCCAGCGGCGAGGTCCAGGTCGTCGTCGGCGCCCGCTCGGCCGTCTTTGCCCCGACCCGGCGGCTGGGCCTGATCGTGATCGACGAGGAGCATGAAAGCACGTTCAAGCAGGAGACCGTCCCACGCTACCACGCCCGCGACGTCGCCGTGAAGCGGGCTCAGCTCGAAGGCGTGCCGGTCCTCCTCGGCTCGGCCACGCCCGCGCTGGAGACCTGGCGGAACGCCCAGACCGGCCGATATACGAGGATCGCCCTCGACGAGCGCGTCGGCGCCCGGCCGATGCCGGACGTCACGCTCATCGACATGCGTTACGAGAAGCCGATCGGCGTCGTGTTGTCCACCCCTTTGAAAACGGCGATGACCGAGGCCCTGAATGACGGCGGCCAGGTGATTTTGCTGCTCAACCGCCGGGGTTTCAACACCTATGCCGTCTGCGTGAACCCGGGCTGCCGGAGCGTGGTGAAGTGCCACCACTGCGACGTCAGCCTGACGTACCACCAGGGGCGTCGGAAGCTCGTCTGCCACTTCTGCGACGCCGAACAGGAGCGCATCCCGACCTGTCCGACCTGCCGGAAGCTCCTCTATTACGGCGGGATCGGCACCGAGCGATTGGAGCGCGAGGTCCGCGCCGCGTTCCCCGAGCAGTCGATCCGCCGGATGGACTCCGACACGATGCGCGGGCACGGGAGTCATGAGAAGGTGCTCGCCGCGTTCAAGGCGGGCGAGGTCCGGATCTTGCTCGGCACGCAGATGATCGCCAAGGGGCTGGACTTCCCGAACGTGACGCTGGTCGGCGTGGTCAACGCCGACACCGCGCTCCACTTGCCGGACTTCCGAGCGGCCGAGCGGACGTTCCAGATCGTGACGCAGGTCGCCGGCCGGACCGGCCGGGGCGAGCGGTCGGGCAAGGTGCTGGTGCAGACCTTCAGCCCGGACGTCGCCGCGATCGCCTTCGCCCGCCGCCACGATTACCAGGGCTTCGTCGAGGGGGAGTTGCTCGACCGCCAGAAGCTCGGTCTGCCCCCGTTCGGCCGGCTCGTCCGCCTGATCGCCCGGGGGCCGGACGCGATGGCGGTCAAGGCGTACCTCGAAACGGTCCATCAGGCTCTGATGGAGATCCGGCCGTCGGTGGTCGCGATCACGGCGGTCGTCCCCGCGCCGGTCGAGAAGATCCGGAACCTCTACCGCTTTCACCTCCGGATGCGCTGCCCGTCCCCCCGGCCGTTGCTCGACCTCCTCCGGGCAATCCCACCGAAATTCCCGCCGCCGAACGGGATCGAGCTGGCGATCGATGTCGATCCGATCAACCTGCTTTGAGGGGCGAGCCAGGGCGATTTCATTCTCCGCTGGCCTCGGAATCGGGGACTGGCTCCGGGTGTACTCGCTCGGTGCCTGTCCCCAATTCCGAGGCCCCGCTCGGGATGCGTCCGGAAAATGGGGACAGGCACCCGGCCCGCGTGACCTTTGAGCGGAATTGAGGTTTCAGTTAGGGCCGGGAGCCAGTCCCCGTTTTCCTCCGTCGTGAGCCATTCAGGCCGGCAACAACTCGCGGATCGGCTCGCCGAAGGGGAGGATCGGCATCGGACGGCCGATCTTGTCGGGGAAGGTCTGCTCGGGGTCGATCCCGAGGTGCCGGTACATCGTGGCCCAGAGATCATTCGGCGTGAGCGGCCGGTCCTTGGGGCGTTCGCCCCGGCGGTCGGTCGAGCCGATGACCTGGCCGGTCCTCATCCCGCCGCCGGAGACGAGCATCGACATGGCGCTGGGCCAGTGGTCTCGGCCAGGGCGGCCCTTGTCGTAGGAGATCTTTGGGGTCCGGCCGAACTCGCCGGTCACGATCAGGAGCACCTTGCGGGTCAGCTCCCGGGCGTGGAGATCCTCCACCAGCGCCGTCACCGCCTGGTCGTAGAGCGGGAAGCGATAGCGGGCGTCGTCGAAGATGTGGCCGTTGACGGCGTGCGAGTCCCAGTTGTAGATGACGCCTTCGGGCATCGGGGTGCCCCTGGGCACCGGGTTTTCCAGGACCATCGTCACGAAGCTGCACCCGGCCTCGACCAGCCTGCGAGCGAGCAAGGCCCGTTGGCCATAGGCGTGGCGGCCGTAGCGGTCGCGGAGCCTGGGGTCCTCGCGCGAGAGGTCAAACGCGTCGCGGGCCTTGTCGCTCAGGAGCAGCCCGAAGGCCCGGCGTTCGAAGTCGTCCAGCGCCTCGATGGCGGGACTCCGGTCGAACTCGCGGCGGACGCGGTCGAAGTCGGCCAGGAGCGCGCGCGCGGCGGCCCAGTCGCCGGGCCACGCCCGGTTCGAGGTTCAGCTCCTGGACCTTGAAGTCGGCGGCCGACGGGTCGCCGCCGAACAGGAAGGGGGTCGGCGACTGGCCGAGGTACGCCGCGCCGAAGCTGAAGACGTCGATCCCGGACCGGCCGGAGTCGGTCCCGGCCACGTAGTTCGGCACGCCGACGTCGCGATTCTCGCGGACCTTGGCCACGATCGAGCCGACCATCGGGGCGTCGTTGACGAACCCGGTCGGCTCGGCGGGGAATCGCCCGGTCAGGAACCGCTTGTGGCCGCCGCCGTGGTCGGCGAACTCGTGCGCGACCGAGCGGATGATGTTGAACCGGTCGGCGACCTGCGCATGTCGAGGAAGCAGCTCGCAGACGTCCAGCCCCGGCACGACGGTCGGGATCGGCTTGAACGCCCCCCGGTACTCGGCCGGGGCGTCGGGCTTCAAGTCATACGTTTCCATGTGCGGCGGTCCGCCCGGCAGCCAGAGCAGGATGACCGAGGTGTCCGGCTCGACCGCAGGTGCGCCCGCCGAGGCCCGCATCCGGAAGAGGTCGGCCAGGGTCAGGCTCCCCAGCGTCATCGAGCCGAAACGGAGGAAATCCCGCCTCGAAGGCAGGCTCGGTCAACCGGGCTGGGAGGAGCTCATCGGGCCGTATCCTGTCGGAGGGAGGAGGGTCGCGCGGGGAATCCAGGCGGAGGCCGGAGTCCCTCGCGATCCGAAAGACCGGCCATCCTCCAGTATCCCCGGCGGCTCGCCGCTGTCAACCACCATCCAATCGCGGATCCATCCCGATCAGAGCCCGTGTTTCGACGAGGCAACTTCGCCGAGGTCGATCGCCGGGATGACGGCGGAGTCGGGCTTGCGGAGGGCAGCCAGGTCGGTCTGATCCCCTTCCTTGAGGATCTGGAACCGGGCGGGCTGGTCCTTCGAGGCGGGCAGGCAGGCGACAACGTAGGAGTCGCCCACGACGCTGATCTGCTGGTCCCGGACGCCGACGACCAGCGCGGTCTGCTCGTCGATCCCGAAGCCGATCAGGTCGGGATGGCGCTCCAGGAGCTTCGTCAGGCGCCCCAGCCGGTTCCGCTTGAGGAAGTGCTGGTCGACCACGGCGCCGGGGAGGAAGTCGAAGCCTCGGCCCTCGACCGGATCGGTTCGACCGCTGGCGATCATAACGCGGGTCATGATCGCGGCGCCGGCCGAGCTGCCGCCGATCACGCCGCCCCGGTCGAGCAGGGCCTTCAACTGGCGCTCGACCTCGGTGCCGGCGTAGGCCTCGGAGAGCCGGGTCTGTGCCCCGCCGCCGATCCAGACGCCCGTGGCGTCGGCCAGGGGCTCGGCGAAGCACGGGTCATCGGCGATCGCCCGGGACCGGGTGTGGAGCAGGCGGACCGAGGCGACCCCTCGCTCTTCCCAGGGCTCCAGGTCCTGCTCGGGGTCGATCGCGTCGGCGGCGATCGAGCGGGCCGTCGGGATCAGGACAATCCGGGCGTCCCGGCCGCCGGCCAGCTCCAGGAACCGGTCGCGGACCTCGTCGGTGAGCCGCCCACCACCGTTGATCACCAGCGCCTCCGCCCGTCCTCGGGCGAGCCTCGACGGCCATCACCGGCGCCGGCGCCGTCTTCAATAACGCCAGGTCAACGCCCAGCCAGGCGACGACACCCAGCCCGGCCGCGATCGCCAGGCAGAAGGCCAGCTTCAAGGTCTGATGACGACCGACCGCGAACGATCGGCGCAAGAGGGAAGGTGTCATCCTGATAACCTCTCGATCATCGAGGTCCGGGCGTCCGGTCGCGTTGGGTCGGCCGCCGGAGATTTTACCTTTTATTAATATTTTATCACCGCGAGTCTCGAAGGGAAGGAGGATTCGGAGGCGCCAGGGTGGGTCGTTGGTCGATCGTGGAGGTTGGGTTGACAGCCCCGGGCGTCGCGGCCAAACTCCCCCCGCTTGAGGGTTGCCGGTCGCCTGAAAGTTCTTGATAATTTGTTGGATTTCCTCAATTAGCGAATTTCGTGCCAAGAGCAAAACGGGGCGATTGAGGCGGAGTTTCGGGAGGGGTCGCCTCGAAACCGGGCGGACTTCGCCGATTTCTTGGGCTTTCGGGGGATGACTGGAACGGGGGATCGCCTCGAATCGGACATGTCCCCGGGTGATCGCCGAAAATGGGAAGGCGGAGGCCGATCGATGTACGTCTTGTGCGTGGGAATGTATCGGGCGTGCTCGACCTGGCAGTACGAGGTGATTTCCCACCTCCTGGAGCGGCACCGGGGCGGCGTCCGACTCGGCTACCTGACCGGCGACCAGTTCGCGGAGCTGGACGACCAGGAAGGGGATGACCCCGCGACCTGGAAGGTCTTGAAGTCGCACGAGGAGCACGGGCGGTTCGCCCGGGTCCTGGCCGAGGGGCGGGCGGTCGCGATCTACGCCCATCGGGACGTCCGCGACGTCGTTTACTCGCTGATGCATAAGCGGCAGATCGACTTCGAGACGCTGGTCAGGCAGGGGATGGTCCACCAGGTCCTGGCCAACGACCGGTTCTGGTCGAGCCAGCCCCGGTCGATCACCCAGCGCTACGACCGGCTGATCGCCGACCCGGCGACCGGTATCGAGGAGCTGGCCGCCCACCTGGGGCTGACGCTCAAGCCCGGCGAGGCGGCCGATGTCGCGGCTGAGTACTCGTTCCAGGCCAACCAGCGGCGGACCGTGGAGCTGGGCAAACGGCTCCAGCAGGGCGGAATTGACCTCGACGACCCGTCGATCGCCCAGGCGCACGATCGCCGGACCCTCCTGCACTGGAACCACATGAGGGAGGGCCGTGTCGGCGACTGGCGAGAGCGCGCGACCGCTCGCGAGCGGGCCGTGCTGGCGAGGATCTGCGGAAATTGGCTTTCGAGCCACGGCTACGAGGCCGACGACCCCGCGGAGATCGCCTCGGGCCTGGCCACCGAGCCCCAACGTCTGGCCGAGGCGATCCAGTGGGAGCGAACGATGGCCCGAGGTTGGGCCGCCTGCGCCCTCCGCTGCCTCTCTCTCCGTCATCCCCGGCTGGCCCGGTCGATCAAGCCGATGCTAGGGATCGCCCCCGAGGCCCCGCTGGCGCCTCCGGCGCCGGTCGCGTTGCCGGTGAACGTCCGACTCGACGAGAGGGAAACCTCCGCGACGGCCCACCCGATGCACGCGACGCCGGCCCGAGATTCGGCCTTGAGCGAGGGGGGTTGAGGGGCACACCCGGGTCCGTCAGTATGATCCGAAATCGAGTGTTGATGGGCTATGATGGACGGTCGGCGATGGTCCAGCTCGACCGACTATCGAGATTAGGCCGAAATGAGTCTGACACGCACACAAGCTGATTTGCTGAGGTGTCTTCGTTCGGCAGTTGCTGGCGAGCGGTCTCGAAGGGTTGTCTACTGCACCGAGTACCTGGGTTATTTACCGTTCGGGCTGTATCATTGGATGACAGCGAACGGCAAAATCATCGACTCATCCTGCCTGCCCTGGGATTTCTCCCGTGAAGATCTGGACGCGTTGGAGGCCGCGGGTCTGCTCGACAGGGTCCATCAGTTGACAAATGTCGAAGACAGCCTGGAGAGCAGGACCATCTTCGAAGTCTCGCCCGCGTAGGAACCAGGCTCGGCTGACCCGGCCTGAGCAACCGGCTTCTGATATCCTCTCGGTCAACGGGCAGCGATAGGTGCGCCGAGTACGGTCGATCGACGGAAAGCCCGATCGGCCATCGTCCATCGATCATCACACATCGCCCGCTCATTCGACCTCCCGCACGAGCAGGGCGTTGTGGGCCTGGCTGCCGGGGATGGTCCCCTGGACCACGACGACCCGGTCGCCGGCCTGGGCGAGGTGGTGGGCCTTGGCCCAGTCGAGCGCGACGGTCAGGGCGTGCTCGACGTCGGCGATCTCGGGCGTGTAGAGCGGCGTCACGCCCCAGTAGAGGGCCATCACCCGGGCGATCTCGGGGTCGTCGGCCAGGGCGAGGGTCGGCGTGGCGTTGCGGTACTTCGAGGCCGCCAGGGCCGACCGGCCCGAGCGCGTCGCCACGATCAGGAGGGCGGGATCGAGCCGGAGGCAGGCGTGGCTGGCGGCGTCGACGATCGCCTCGGTGATCGGCGTGATCCAGCCCTGGTTGCTCCAGCCCACGCCCGCGGCGACCGAGCCGAGCGGCCGGCCCGGCTTCCGGTCGGAGAGGAACGACTCGGCCCGCGAGACGATCCGGCTCATCGTCTCGACGGCCTCGACCGGGTACTGGCCGACGGCCGTCTCGCCCGAGAGCATCACCGCGTCGGTGCCGTCGAGCACGGCGTTGAAGACGTCGCTGGCCTCGGCCCGGGTCGGCCGGTTCGAGGTCTCCATGCTGTTGAGCATCTGGGTCGCGGTGATCACCGGCACCCTCGCCCGGTGGCAGGCGGCGATCACTTGCTTCTGGATCGCTGGGACCTCGGCCACGTCCATCTCGACGCCGAGGTCGCCGCGGGCCACCATCACGGCGTCGGCCTGGGCGACGATCTCGTCGAGGAGGTCGACCGCCTCGGGCTTCTCGATCTTGGCGACGATCCGGGCCTTCGAGCCCCGGGCCTCCAGCTCGCGGCGGAGCCAGACCACGTCGTCGGCGTGGCGGACGAAGGAGAGCCCGACGTACTCGACGCCCGACCGGGCGGTCCAGTCGAGGTCGAAGAGGTCCTTCTCGGTCAAGGCCCGGACGCTCAGCTTGGCGCCGGGGAGATTCAGCCCCTGTCTCGACTTCAGCCGGCCGGCCAGTGTGACCGAGAGCCCGACCGTCCCGCCGGACGCCTCAACCACGCGCATGGCCACCGCGCCGTCAGCGAAGAGCACGGAGTCGCCAGCCTTGAGGTCGTGGGGCAGCTCGCGATAGGTGCAGGTGAGCTGTCGAGGGTCGTCCGAGGTCCGGTCGACGACCAGGGTGAACGATTCTCCGAGCTGACAATCGACCGAGTCGCCGGGGATCGGACCGAGCCGGATCTTCGGGCCGCCCAGATCCTGCAAGATCGCCAGGGACCGCCCCGACTCCTCGCCGACCTTCCGGATCGCCCGGAGGACCTCGGTGTGCTCGTCATGCGAGCCGTGCGAGAAGTTGAGCCGGAAGACGTCGACGCCCGCCTCGACCAGTTCGCGGAGAACGGCGGGGTTTCGCGACGTGGGGCCGACCGTGGCCACGATCTTGGTGCGGACCTTGCCGGGATGCTCGATGTGTCGGATCGTCATGCGGCCTTACTCCTTCGAAGCGACTTCGGAGGTTCGGCCTGGAATTGTAGCGTGCTCGACGAGCGGGCGATATCGAGAAATGAACGCGAAGACGCGATGAACGAGGATCGGCTTCCCATGCTTCGGCCCATTCAGCCGGCGGCGAGGCGGCGACGGCCCAGGACCAGGCCGCCCAGGACGGTGGCGAAGAAGACGAGTGTCGATGGCTCGGGCGTGGGGGTGGGCGTGATCATCGGGGTCGGGGTCGCGGCCGTGGGAGTGGCGATGAGCATCTCAGCGGCCGGGGCGGGCTGGACCGTCGCGGTCGCGGTCGCGGTGCTGGTAGCCGGGACCATCGGGGCCGAAGTTGTGGTCGTGGCCGTGCCTGTCGTCGGGATGGTCAGCGGCGAGGTCGACATCGTCCAGCCGGGAGGGAGCTTGAACTCGCTGTATCGGATCGGAAACGTGAACCGGGTGGAGTGGTCCGTGCCCGGAGCGTCGAGGCTGCCCAGCTTGATCGAGTTGAACTGTCGCCTTCACGTTGACCTGGCCGTTGGGGCCGATGGTGCCATCGAGATGCCCCTTCAGGAGCAGGCTGTTCTCGACTTCCGTCTTGAGCCTGAGTTGCTTGCCGAGCGAGGGGAAGACCGAGGCGAGCACCGGGACGGTGTTGGTCTTGTTGAACTCGGGGGCCTGGACCTGGACCTCGAACGGGGTCCCGGTGTACGTGGTCGTCTGGCCGGTCGAGGCCGTCGAAGGGGTCGCGACGAACTGGCCGAGCTCGACCGTCTGGCCGGACTTCGGGTGGAAGACGTCGTTGGTGACGCCCTGGAACTCAAGGACGGCCGGCCCGTTCACCGAGGCCGGGTTGGCCCCGATCCCGACGACGCCCGACGTGTCGTAGACGAACGCCTTGGTGGGCGAGGGGAGGGGTGCCTTGGCCGCGGACGCGACGCCCGGGGCCAGGAGCGACCCGGCGACAAGGGTCAAGATCGAGGCGCGAGCCGACGCCAGGGAGCCGCATCCGCGCATGGTCACTTCCTTGTGATCGGAGAGGAGACCGACGGCGAGGCCTGGCCCGACCTTGGGAGGGCCTCGCGCATCGAGGACGGGACGCGACCTTGCTTCCCGTCACGGTGGTCAGAGCGAGGGAGGGGCGGATGGCCCCTCCCCTCGGGAATCAGATCCGTTCAGACGTTGGCCTTCTTCGAGCGGGAGCGCCGGCGGATCGCCCAGCCGGCCAGGGCCGCGCCGAAGATGGCGATCGAGGCCGGCTCGGGGGCCGGCGAGGGCGGCCCCAGGCCCGAGACGAGCACCTGGGCCGTCAGCCTGGTGAAGCCGCGGGTGGAACCATCGGGCGCGACGATCGCCTGGGGGGCGAGGATCACCAGGTCGGAGGCCGGGAACGGGGGGATGCCGCTGATCCCGCCGGCCGTGGCCGTGACCGAGGTAGCGTTCGCCACCATGTCGCCGGTCCCGGCGCCGGTGATGTAGCCGTTGAGGTTGCCGGTGATCTTGTAATCGGTCTTGTAGTAGCCGGTGGGGTTGGAGACCATCACGTCGATCGTGAACGGTGTGTGGTTGTAGATCAGGGTCGCCGTCGGCGGCAGGGGGTTGGTGATGAACTCACCGAGCGTGAACGAGCCGGGGGTCGTTAGCGTGCCGGCGCCGTAGAGTCCGAGGAACTGGATCGGCAAGACGCCGGACATTCCCGAGATCGACCCGGTGGTCGTGTAAGAATAGGTTGCGGCGGCATCGGCCTGATGGGCCGGGGCGAAAGCAAGGGCCAGCGTGGCGGTCAAGGTTGCGATCGCGAGTCGGGGCGTCATTCGCCACATGGAAGAAGATCTCCGATGGATCGGGGTGCGACGAGGTGGGCGGCGTTGCCCCGACTCGTCGCATGCGAAAGGGTTAACGTTCCGAAGGTGAGACGACAAGGGAGAGAAGAGGGAAGCGGCGAGAGCCGCCGCCGGAATTCACCGCTCCGCCGGGGGGGTCGGCGTCGCGAATCCGGCGGCGAGTCGCCCGATCTGGTTCGCTCAGGCGGCGCTGCGGGAGCGGAGCCGCTGGCGGAGCCCGAAGCCGATCACCGCGGTCGCCAGGATGGCGAACGTTGTCGGCTCAGGGACCGAGTTGCTGCCGCTGCCGCCGCCGCTGGACCCGGACGGGATGGGAACGCCGGGCGGGCCGGTCGTGGTCACAGACGCCTCGATCGTCGTCAGGGCGCCCGCGGTGGCCGCGACCACGGGGAGTGGTTGGCTCGGAAGGCTGATCGTGCTCATGAACGTGCCGTCGAGCGTCTGGAAGACGGAGCTGGTGGAACCGGTAAATGTTGCCTTGACGCTCGACGTGTTCCCGGTGACCGTGCCATTGAGCACGCCCGTGAACGTGACCGGCGTCGTCGCGAACGTGAGATCGGATTTGGGGTCGCTCACGGGCATGTAGTTGATCGTGAACGGGGTGTTGTCGTAGGTCGTCGTCGAGCCGTCGGACAGCGCCGAGACGGCGAACGAGCCCAGGGACACGTTCGAGGTCAGGCCGAACGAGCCGGAGACTTGCTGGGTGAAGCCGATCGGGCCGGGGGTCGTGTCGCCGTTGCTGTTGGACACACCGGTGCTGCCGATCGAGCCCGTTGTACTGTAGCTCTCGATCGTCGCCGCCTTGACCTCCGCGCCGACCAGGGCGAGGCATGTCAGGGCGAACGTCGACGCCCGCAGAATGTTCTGAGTGAGACTCTTGCGCATCGTTTCCATACTCCTGAAACAGTGTCGCGCCCAAGATCCCGAAGCCTACTACGAAAGCAAAGCGGGCCACCTGGGAAACGACGACGGGCCTCGTCCCCTCCGGGGACTCAAGGTCACGCTCATCCGCTGGAATCAGGGCACGGTCATGCCCCAACCCGGCGGACCGTCGGGATGCGTCGGAGGTCTCAGTCGGAGAAGGTCAAAGTATGACGCGGCGGCAATCCTGCTCGATTCGACTCGGGAATCCTTTCCTCGCCCCGGAACCCTCACGGGGCGTGCCGAACTTCCTCCACCATCCCTGGCAACCCCCCGGCGAAGACCAGCCCCGCCGGGCGAAACCAAGGTGACGAAAGCGAACCGGCGGGACAATAATCCAGATCGCCCCCGAAGTAAACCTCAAGTCTGCGGGTTTTCCCGCCGAAAGCGAAAATTATTCGGCTCCGATTATGAGCCGCCTTCAGGTCGAAGGACGGGGACAGGCTCCGAGTCTTCGAGGAGACTGTCCCCGTCCCTCCGACTCACGCCGCCTTGCTGGGCTCTTTATGCCTCCCTCTCCCTCTGGGAGAGGGCCGGGGTGAGGGTGGTCGCCGGGCGAGTGGCTCTCGATCGAGCCCTTTTTTCCGGCCCGCTGGTGAAGCGACGCCCCTCACCCCCGGCCCCTCTCCCAGAGGGAGAGGGGAGGAAGACAAGAATACCTTGATTGGAGTTTTTCGTAGGGGACGCTTTGCGTCCCGCCCGCCGTCGACCGCATCGGGCGCCACGGGACGCGGAGCGTCCCCTACAGAATCCGGGATCTCCCCTCATTCGGAACGCTAAACATGGACGAGGGAGAGGGGAGGAAAATCGCCTCGCGAGCCCCACAGATCAGCGTGCACGAAAGTGTCGGTCAGGCTACGCTCCGGAGCCAGTCCCCGAACTGGGGCTCCGGTTTTCGGCCCGATCCTCAGCGTCGGATGACCGGGTTCCGGAGCGTCCCCAGGCCGTCGATCTCGACCTCCACGATGTCGCCCGGCTGGAGCCAGACCGGCGGCTTGCGGGCCATCCCCACCCCCGGCGGCGTCCCGGTGAAGATCAGGTCGCCCGGCTCCAGCGTGAAGATCTTTGAGAGGTACGACACCACATAGTCGACCGGGAAGACCAGTTGGTTGGTGTTCGAGTCCTGCATCGTCCGGCCGTTGAGCCTGAGCCGGATGCCCAGCGCCTGCGGATCGGGCACCTCGTCGGCCGTGACCAGGCTCGGGCCGACCGGCGCGAAGGTGTCGAAGGTCTTGCCGGCCATCCACTGCTTGCCAGGCTTGTTGAGCTGCCAGTCTCTGGCCGAGACGTCGTGGCCGACGGCGTACCCGCCGACATGCTCCATCGCCTGCTCGCGGGGGATGTCGTGCCCGCCCTGGCCGATGACCACCACCAGCTCGGCCTCGTAGTCGACCTCGGTGCTCTCGGGCGGCAGGATGATCGGGGCGCCGTGGCCGATCAGGGTCGTGGCGTACTTGCTGAAGAGGACCGGCTCGGGCGGAACGTCCATGCCGCTCTCGGCGGCGTGGTCGCGATAGTTCAGCCCCAGGCAGACGATCTTGGCCGGGTCGGGCACGGGAGCCAGCAGGGTCGCCCTGGCCGGGTTGTACGTCCGCTCGCCGGTTCGCAAGGCCTCGGCCGCCCGGCGCAGTCCCTCCGGACCCAGGGCCAGCAGCCCCTTGACGGTCGCCGGCAGGCCCGGGTCGGCGGCATTGAGGTTGACGTACTGCCCCTCGAACTCCCCGCAGGCCCGGGGACCTTGCTCGGTCTGGACGGTCACCAGTCTCATCGTGGGTGTCTCCTCGGAGGTCGGGATCGGAGGGCGCGGGGGACGGCCCCCTCGCGGGCCGTCGGAAGCCGCCCAGGTTATCCCGAGGATCGACCCAAGGCCAGGGGGCGATGGTCGGAGGGGGTACGACTTCTGGTGGCAAAATCGCGCGATTCCCAAAAAAACAGGAATAATCGCGCGGTCGCGAACCTGACCGTGAACCGCTCTAGCCCGGCCAACCGCGTCACTCCTAACGCTCCTGATGGATTCCGGCTACGATAGCCAAAGCCAGGGACGCTCGCCCCTGTGGCCTGGATTCATCCCGACGGTGACGCGAGGAGTCACGCCATGAGACGACCCGCACGCTCGATCGTACATGCCCTGACCGTGGTGTCGTGCCTATCGGACGGCCTGGCGCTCGCGGCCGAGCCGACGCCCGTCGAGGCCCATGAGCCGCTGACGTCGATCTCGAAGCGAGAGTCCTACGTCTTCGCGTCAACCCCCGACGGCCTCTTCCGAGCGTCTCTCGAAACGAAGCGCTGGGAGCGGTTGAAGACCCCGCCGGAGATGCCCCCGAACGGGACCTTCGCCCATCAACCCGGGCGTTCGCCGCTGGTCATTTACGTCGCCCTGAAGTCGGAGCTCGACCGCCAGCCTCGCCCCGGCTCCCGCTACGGCCTGTACCTCTCGCGCGACGACGGCGTGACCTGGGACCTCGTCTCCGAGCGCAACGACTTCGGCGCCACCTTGCTCCACCCGAGCGGGGCACTCTTCGCCGTGACGGGCGCCGACGGGATGAACGCCGGCAGCCATCTCCTCCGTTCGCCCGACCTGGGCAAGACCTGGCGCGACATCACGGGAAAATCCTGGGGGCAGTTCATGGGCATCGAGCCCGATCCCGACCACCCCGGCCTGGTCCGCATCCACGCCTGGGCGATCCGCAGGTACACGTTCGTGGCCGAGGACGAGAATTACGAATGGAGGGGCGTGCGCGGAGGGCTGCGCCCGACCGGCCGGCGCCCCAGCGACGAATTCTTCGCGCGAGACTCGTCCAGCACCAACAGGTACTCTTCCTACACGGCGACCCTCGCGAATTATTTCGGGTACGACTTCGGGAACCAGACTCACGTCCATGCCCTCGAGGTCGTTCCCGTCAAGACGCGGTTCGAGTTCGCTCGCGGAGCCCGGGTCGTGGTCCCGGTCCGCGTGGTCTACCTCGACGACCCCGATACGATGTGGCCCGAACGGCGGAAGGCCGCGGCCGAAGGGCGTCCCTTACCGAAGCCGACCCCTCCCAGTGAGAAGTTCGCCGACCAGCTCGGCGGGATCGACTTCTGGGGCCTCCGGATCGAGACGGCCAACGATCAGATCGTGAAGTATCCCCCTGGCCGTCGGGTCGTGACGCTTTCCGTGGAGACGACGCCCGACGGCAAGACCGTCTCATCCAGGAGTCAGCCGGAAGCCGTCAAGTATCAGGTCTTCGACCTGAGCCCCTCCTCGCCCTACGAGCGCGAGATCGACCTGGGCCGCCTCGGCGACTTCTCGAAGCCGGGTGAATACCGGGTCCAGATCCTCTACGACTCGGGAGGACACCCCGAGGCGGACAAGGACGTCTGGGACGGCAGCTTCACCAGCCCCGTCTTCACGGTCGTCATCCGCGAATAGTAGCGGTAGGGTGCGTCGAGTCCTCGAAGACGCACCAACGGGATTGAGGAGAAGACCGAACGGCTAGGCGCTTGCTCATGTGGTGCGTCTTCGAGGACTCGACGCACCCTACGACTCCTCGGGCGGACACCCCGAGGCGGACAAGGACGTGTGGGACGGCAGCTTCACCAGTCCCGTGTTCACGGTCGTCGTCCGCGAATAGGCCGATCAAAGCCGGTCGGGTGGCCGGGGTTCCGTCTTCGGAACCCCGGCGCATGACCTTCGGGTTCGCCCGTCGCCTGCGACCGGCGTGCCGGGGTTCCAAAGACGGAACTCCGGCCACCCAGCCATAATGCCGGCCCGGTCAAGTTCAACGCGTGGTTAGCCGCTCCACCGCTCCCACTGCGCTGGCAACGCGATTTTGGTCTCTTCGAGCGCATCCGCAGAAGCCGCTGCCGCATGGACACGCCATGGCGGCAGTTTCCGCATTTTCTGCATGATGTCCTCCCACCTTACCAAGCAAATGGCTTGGCCGTTGCGCCTGTAAGCCCGCATGCCGCGCACTTCACCAACAAGTTGCCAGCCGTCGTCCAACGTCTTACGTGCTGGCTCTTCTTGGACAAATCCGACAGCCGTGTTCTCGACTGCACCCCCAAACGAGGCATGCCAAAAGATCATCGCGTTCAAGAAGGTGAAGCAGGAGTCGTGCTCAGGGCGCCACTGAATTCCTTTATGGCGAATGTTGAAACCGACAGATACCGCATCATCTGCCTTGCGTTCTTGGGCTGAAGGAACGCCCCAGTAGGCAGCACACTGATTTTCTTCCATGAACACCAATTGATTGCGATCGATGTCCCAATGGACGGAATCGATTTCCCATTTGTCGGGCGGCCGCAGGCGGTCGAAGAACTGGTTGATGCGTTTCTCCCGACCCGAAAGCAGGTAATACTCCTGGAGCGAAGCCGGAATCTTAATCCCCAGTCGTCTCTCGGCTTCTCCAATCTCGGCATTCGTACAGCCGTCTTCGTCGCGCAGGTGGACGCCGACAGTTGCAAACGTTTCGCGGTAAGAGTCGGTGAAGCTCATGCGAGAATCCCTGTGGCGCCTCACTTGAAATTGTGCGGACGAAAGGGCGTGAAACATCACGCCCGTCATTCCGGCTCATCCCGGCCCGTCGTCACGCTATCGCTTCCGGGGTGCCCTGTCAAAGACGTGGGCCGTAGAAACCGGGACGGATCGCCCGGTGAAATACGGAGTCCCGTATGGTCCGCTATTGCGGACCAAGATTCGACGTCCGGCAGGGCGGTCCGCAATAGCGGACCCTACGAGAGTCCACCATTTCGGCTCAGGCCGAGGTCCGCCTCGTCGCCGGGCGGTGGGCGCGGAGCCAGCGGGCGGCGACGTCGGCGTCGTCGAAGGGGAAGACTCGGTCGGCGAGGATCTGGTAGGCGTGGTGGCCCTTGCCGGCGATCAGGACGGCGTCGCCAGGCCGGGCGTCGGCCAGGGCGAAGGCGATGGCCTCGCGGCGGTCGGGCTCGACCCGGACCCGGCCGGGGTGGCGGAGGCCGGCGATCAGCTCGTCGAGGATCTGGTCGGGGTCCTCGGTCCGGGGGTTGTCGGAGGTCAGGACCACGCGGTCGGCGTGGTTCTCGGCCGCTCGGGCCAATGCGGCGCGGCGGAGGCGGTTGTTGTTCTCGCATCCCTCGGTGCCGATCACGCAGATCACCCGGCCGGAGATCAGCCCCCGGAGCGTCACCAGCGCCCGGGCGAGCGCGGGGGCGGTCCGGGCCTGGTCGATCCGGACCTCGAAATCCTGCCCTTCGCGGACCGGCTCGAGCCGGCCGGGGAGCCGGGCGACCGACTCCAGGCCGTTGACGACCGCTCGGAGCGAGATCCCGCGCGACCACGCCACGGCTGCCGCCGCCAGGGCGTGGCCGACATGCTCCTCGCCGGCCAGGCGGAGCGAGACGGTCGCCTCGCGGTCGAAACCCCGGAGCCGGATCCGCGAGCCCGAGGCGTCGAGCCGTTCGATCGTCGCCGAGACGTGCGCCGGACGCTCCAGCCCGAACGTGACCCGACGCGCCGCCAGGTTCGAGGCGCCGACGGGGTCGAGGTCGGGCTCGTCGGCGTTGATCACCACCGAACCGCCGGGCGCGACCAGCCGGGCCAGCCGGGCGAACGCCCGGCGACGGCCGAGCAGCGCCTCGCGCTCGGGGCCTTCAACCACGGCGGCCGGGCCGCCCAGGCTGGTGACGACGGCCGCCTCGAAGGCGACCCCGTCCACCTCGCGACGGTCGAGCGTCCGGTCGTCCAGCTCCAGGACAGCGGCCTGGCAACGGCGCTCGACCATCGCGGCGAGCATCGAGGCGAACCCGTGCGGACCGGGCGATTCGGGGCCGACCGGTTTGGTCGAGGCGCCGTCGGACCAGCCCGACCGGCCGATCGTGCCGACCGATTCGCCTTCGGCCTCGAAGATCGAGCGGAGGAACAGCCCGGTCGCCCCCTGGCCGCGCCGGCCGGTCACGCCGAAGGCCCGGACCTTCTCGGCCGGTGCGCCGGCCAGGGCGTGGCTGATCCGGGCGAGGGCCGCCCGGCTGTCGGGCACGACCACCTGCAGGCGTCCGGCCTCGGGACAGGGGCGCTCGACGACCACCCCGGCGGCGCCATGCTCCAGGGCCTGGGTGACGAAGGCGTGCCCGTCGTGATTCTTGCCCCGGACGGCCACGAAGACCTGGCCGGGGTCGAGCTTGCGGGTGTCGGCCGTGCAGCCGGACACCTCCCAGTCCTGGCACCCCACGAACTGGGCGTCGGTCAGCAGTCGTCGGAGGCTGACCGAGGGAATCCCCCGCTGCGGGGAACGATCGAGGAACCATCGGGCCATCGGCTCCGCCTCCTTGCCGGCCTGGGTGATCAGCTCCGCTCGAAGGCCCGGCCACGCGGCGTCATGCCCCGGCTGGCCGGACCTCGGGACGCGCCGGGGGACCATCGCTGGCCACCGGCGTGAGTCGGCATTCTTGGCCAAGGCCCGAAAAAAGGCAATCCCAGACCCGGGCGACGGCCGACAAGGGTAAGTTTGCCCTTCGACGGCCGCGCGAAAGCCCGGCGGATACCTGTTGAAATCGGGCCGATCGGGATCGATGATCGTCACCGAACGGGGTCCTCGGGGGAGTCCGAGGGTCCGACGGATCAACTTCGAGGGTCATCGAAGGAGGAGATCAGATGCCCATCCGAGGAGCTTCCCGGGTCGCCCCGACGTCGAGCCTGAAGACCGCGCTGGTTGGGGGGCTCTTGCTGCTCGCCTTGATCCCGAAAGGGGCATCCTCCGCCGGACCGGAGGGGTCCCCGTCGCGATTTTTCCCGGCGCAGGGGCTGACGGCTTACCTCGAATTTGACGGGCTCGCCGCCCACGAATCCGCCTGGAAAGCCACGGCCGCCCGCGCGATCCTCGTCGAGGCGAGGGCCGGCGCCACCCTCCTCGATGTCGAGCGGCGGATGATGGACAGGATCTTCGAGGTCGGGTCCTTCGAGAAGATGACCGGCGCCGACTTCGTCGCCGCGCAGGACCACCTCGTCCGTCGAGGCTTCGCCGTCGCGACCTTCGAGGAGGACGGCGAGACGTCCACCGTGGTCGTCCTCAACGGCTTCGGCGACCAGGCCGTCCGCGATCGCTTCGGCCGGCTGCTCCGGTCGATGCTCCGGGTCGAGGACGGCAAGCCGCCGGCCTCGGCCTCGGCCCGGGTCCGGGGCCGCGAGCTTCACGACCTCGGCGGCCGGGACAAGCCCGAGACGCCGCCCCCTGGCATCCCCTCGCTCGAGCAATACATGAAGGCCTCCAAGGCCCCGCCGACGGACCTGACCTGGTGGCTCGAAGGGGACGCGGTGATCTTCGTCAAGGGGCCGACTCCCGGCCTCTTCGACGCCCTGATGAAACCCGACCGGGCGAAGAAGGACCTCCGGGCCCTGCACAAGGCCCGGGTCGCGGCCGTCCTCGACGCCATCGAGGCGAAGCGAGCAAATGTGTCAACGCATCCCGCCCACGTCGCCGCGACGGCCGAGGGCCGGGACCTCGACGGCTTTGAGGCGACCGGGCTCTTCTTCGCCGAGGCCGGGGAGGGCCAGGGGATGCTCGACGGCCTGAGCGGGCTCGGCGGGGCCGACTCCGTCGAAGCCTTCATCCTCAAGGTCACCGGACTGGAGCGGGCCGGTCGGGTCGTCGGCCGCTGGGGTTTCCGGGGCAAGTCGCTCCTGACCGACGTCCGGTTCGAATCAAAGCTCCCGTGGCCGGGTTTCCTCGGCCAGCTCGACCGCCGAGGGTTCTCCAGGGACCGACTCCCGCCGATTCCCCGGGGTTCGGGGGCCTTCGTCGTCGGGGCGATCGACCGCGCCGGGACCTTCGACGAGTTCGAGACCGTCCGGGATGCGCTGAAGCCCGAGGCCGCCGCCGTCGTCGACGCGGCCGGGCGGACGATCGACGAGGCAACGACCCGGCCGCTCCGGGACGCCTTGATGCGCCACCTCGGGCCGACCTGGACGGTCTACGCCGCCCCGGGCCGGGGGGGCGAGGCCGTGCCGGCGTTCCTGATCGGGATCGACGACCCCGAGGCGGTCAACAAGGCCCTCGGCGAGCTGGCCTCGGCGCTCAACGACCATTTCCGCAAGCAGAAGGGGGAGGCCCTCGCGGTCGAGCGACTGCCGGCGCCCGAGCGAGGCTATCGGCTGGTCTCGCCGGCCGGGGTCGTCCTCTGGCTGACCGACGCCCTCCGGCCGACGATTCTGGTCGGGAAGTCGTCACTCGTCGTCGCCGCCAATCCCGCCCTCGCCCGCGCGGCGATCGCGGCCGAATCGAGGCCCGAGGCCCGCTGGGAACCGACCGGGGAGCTGGCGAGGTCGCTCGGAGGGCTGCCGGCGAACGTATCCTTCCTCTGCGTCGGCAACCCGCGCGACTCGGCCTGGCCGGAGGCGGTCGCGCGGCTCCCGGGGACGGCCGGGCCGTTCCTCGGCAAGTTCTTCCACGTCGACCTGGGCGAGCAGGCGCCCGCCGACCGGCCCCCGGGCCTGCTCGACGTCCTCGGCGTCCCGAAGGCCGGCGTCGGCAAGGGTCCGGCCCCGCCGAGGGCCGACGAGCTGAGGCGGCTCATCGACCCTGGCGTCCTGGCCGCCACGGTCGAGGAGCGGTCGTTCCGGGTCATCGGGCTCGAATCGCTGCCGCTCTCCTGCGTGGGGCTCGGGGTCCACTTCGAGCCGAGCGGCGCGGGCAAGGTCGACATCAAGTTCGCCCCGGCCCGATGACGGATTCGCCCGACCGGGCCGGGTTCCGGGTGCATAATTCGGAGGATGGCCTCGACCGATCGACCCCGAACGCTTTCCCGGAGACCCCTCCATGAAATACGCCCCCTGGTTCCTGCTCCTGATCGCCACCCCGGCCCTCGCCAACGGCTGGGAATGGAAGCGACAGCCGATCTCCGCCGAGGACCGCTGCGAGATCAAGCGGATCGCCCGCCTCACGCCGCTCCCGCTCTGCCAGCTCGAAGCGGTGGTCGAATCCGAGCGGGCGGCCTTCAATCAGCAGACGATGATGCAGTACAACCGGCTCCTGCCGATCCCGCTGCCGATGATGCCGACGCCCGAGGTGGCCGCACCGCCCCGGCGCCCGGCATCCACGGGCTGTTCCGTTGAGAGTTGAGAGGGAAGCGCGGGACCGGGCGTCGGCCGACGAGACGAAACCTCCGGGAAGATCCCGTGAAATCGCGCCCGGGCGTCTCGCAAGTCGGGCCGGATCGGGCGAAAATGGCCGGGTGATTTCGCGACCTCGATCGATCGCGCGGCCTGGCGCGGGTCGAGGTTCGACCCGACCGACGAGAGAGCCCATCCCGATGTTCGATGAGATCATGCTTCGCGAGGCCGCTCGGCGCGAGGGCCGGGTCAGCCGGAGGTTGTTCCTGGCGTCCGGGGCGGCGCTGGCGGCGCTGCCCTGGCTCGCCGGACGATCGGAGGCCGCCGTCTCCCGCCGGATCGCCTTCGAGTCCGACCCGTTCGGCCTCGGCGTGACGTCGGGCGACCCCACCAGCTCGGGCGTCGTCCTCTGGACGAGGCTCGCCCCCAGGCCGTTCGAGCCCGGCGGCGGCCTGCCCGCCGAGCCGATCGAGGTCGCCTGGGAGATCGCCTCCGACGACGCCATGAAGAACGTCGTCCGCAAGGGGACCGCCGTCGCCACGCCGCAGCTCGGCCACTCGGTCCACGTCGAGGCCGAGGGGCTCGAACCCGACCGCTGGTACTGGTATCGCTTCCGCGCGGGGGATGCCGAGAGCCGGATCGGGCGGACCCGGACCTTCCCCGAGGCGTCGAGCAAGCCCGACTCGCTCCGGTTCGCCTTCGCTTCCTGCCAGCATTACGAGCAGGGCCTCTTTACCGCCTACGAGCACATGGCGAAGGACGATCTCGACCTGATCTTCCACCTCGGCGACTACATCTACGAGTATGCCGGAGCCGGTGGCAAGGTCCGCAAGCACATCGGCAAGGAGATCGACAGCCTCGACGACTACCGGATTCGCCACGCTCAGTACAAGGCCGACCCGAACCTCCAGACGGCCCACGCCCGATGCCCCTGGCTGGTGACCTGGGACGACCACGAGGTCGACAACAACTACGCCAACGACATCTCGGAGCAGACCGGCGTTGACCCGGTTGACCTGCTCGTCCGCCGGGCGAACGCCTACCAGGCGTACTACGAGATGATGCCGCTGCGGGCCACCTCGATCCCCCGAGGTCCCCACATGCAGCTCTACCGCAAGGCGTCCTACGGGCGGCTCGCCGAGCTGATGCTGCTCGACACCCGCCAGTACCGGACCGACCAGCCCAACGGCGACCGGGCGGCCGACCTCAACGAGGTCGCCCTCGACCCGAAGAACACCCTGCTCGGCGCCGAGCAGGAGGGGTGGCTCAAGGCGTCGCTGCTCGGCTCGACCGGGACCTGGAACGTCCTGGCCCAGCAGGTGATGATGGGCCTGGTCGACCAAGCCGTCGGCGAGGACCACCGCTACTCGATGGACCAGTGGCCCGGCGCCGCCGCCGAGCGGATCAGGCTCGTCCGGTTCCTCGCCGATCGCAAGGTGCCGAACCCGGTCGTGCTCACCGGCGACATCCACTCCAACTGGGTCAACGACCTCCGCGTTGACGACCGCAAGGCCGAGACGCCTGTCGTGGCCACCGAGTTCGTCGGCACCTCGATCACCAGCGGCGGCAACGGCAACCTCGGCACGAAGAAGGCCGAGACGGTGATGGCCGAGAACCCCTGCGTCAAGTTCTTCAACGCCCAGAGAGGCTACGTCCGTTGCACCGTGACGCCCGCCGCCTGGCGGAGCGACTACGTCGTGGTCGAGGACGTCACCAAGCCCGGAGCCCCGGCCGTGAACCGAGCCTCGTTCGTCGTCGAGGCCGGCAAGCCGGGCGCCCGAAAGGCGTGAGGGCCGGTCTCTCCCGGTTCTCTTGACGTCGTCACGAAGTCGAGAGTGTAGTAGGAAGTCGGGGCCCAGACTCGGGCCCTCGACTTTCGGATCGACGGAGAGCCTCCATGAGCATCTCGCCCGGCAAGGATCGGAAGCGGCCCAGGTCTATCGACAAGACATTCCGAGGCTCGAACCCGGGCAAGAGCGCCAAGGCCCGGGCGTTCGGGATCGGTATCGTCGCGATGAGGCGAGCGGCCCGGATCGGTTGGGGGTCGGTCATCCGGATCGATGGCCGACGCCTGGCGATCGTCCCCCTCGATGGTCGTCCCCGCCTGGAGCGAGCCCTTGAGCAAGAAGAAGAGGCGAAGGAAGCCGAACTCGACCGACTCGACGTCGAGGAGGCCGAACGGCGGCTCGCCGACCCCAACGACCTCGCAATCCCCTACGAGCAGGTCCGACGCGAACTCGGGCTCGCCGATTTACCGGGTTGAGATCAAGCAATCCGCCTTGAAGGAATTGGCGGGCCTCCCGAGACCGATCCTCGAACAAGTCGACGCCAGAATTCAGGCCCTGGCGACAAATCCCAGGCCCCTGGGATGCAAGGCCCTGCAAGGCGGCTGGCGAGGCTACACCCGAATTCGCTCGGGCGACTATCGGATCATCTACCGGATCGAGGACGATCGGCTGATCGTCATGGTGGTCAAGGTCGGCAACCGGCGCGACATCTACGATTGAAGAGTAGAAGAAGACGCACCACCCAGAGAGCATATGTGGTGCGTCTTCGAGGACTTGACGCACCCTACTGGCTCCTCCGCCGCGATCGGTACATCCGGCCGTGCCCCGTGCCGCGGGATCACGTCGAACAGCGTGGGGACCGCGTCCTCGAACGTCATCAGAACGAGTCGCCTCCTAGCCGCCTAACGCATAAGCTCAGCGGACCCGGCCACGGACCACCGAGCCTGGACAACACGAGAAGCGCGGCCCGTGGCCGGGGTCCGCTGCAGCGCGAGGTTAGGCGGCGGGGTCGCCCGCCACGCAGAGGACGAGCGGCGTTGAGTCTGGCGACACCCCATCCTCGCGACCGCTGGCCTCGAAGTGGACATGATAGCCGGCCGGCAGGGCCGACTCTACGGGGAGGTTGCGAGCGAAGAGGACCAGCGCCGCCGGATCGCCGGAGATGCACAGCAAGGCACCCGCGACGGAGACGGACAGCCGGCCCGCCGCCTTGACGAAGCGGACGCCGGCGAGGCAACGCTCGTAGGGCTGAGGGGCGAACACGGTGGCTTCGACGAGGGCCTCGACGGCATCCGACGCAGCAAGGTCGGCGATGGCGTCAGACAGCCGGTCGAATTCTGCCGGGGTGGCGGACAGTTCGACTCCCGGGGGTTTGCCACCGCACCGGATCGTGAGCACGGTGAGCCGCCTAACCTTGTATGGACGCCTATCTGGGCGTCTAATCCCGAGAATCGGCGTCTTCGGCGCCCGAAAGGGCATGATTAACCACGCCCCTTCGGGCGTCTAATCCCATCGACAAGGAAATTGTCGAAGATCCGTATCGAAGATCAAGGACATTCCCGAATCGCGAACCAGGATGGTGCGACTTCGAGGACTTGACGCACCATCCGGGAACCTCGCTACGGCGCAGTACGACCGATAGCCGCCCGCCCCGGCTCAATGCCGGAACAGGAACTCCTTGGAGTTGATCAAGACCCAGCCGAGGTCCTCGACGGCCTGGCGGCGGTCGGCGGCGCCGGTCGAGGTGCTTGACGGCGGCGGCCATCTCCGGTGGCGTTGGGCTCGCGGGCGAGGGCGACGAGGTACAGCTCGCGGGCGATCTCCTCGGGCGAGCTTGCCGGCCTTGGCGAGCTTGGCCATCCGGCCGTTGTCGTCGCGGAGCTTGCCGTTGACCGTGGCGCCGCCGATCAGCTGGAGGGCCTGCGAGAGGTTCGAGTCGCTCTCGCGCTCGCATTCGCAGGCCAGCTCGCGGGCGGGGCGGCCGAAGGTCTTGAGGAACGGGTTGTCCATCTTGCCGTCGGGGATCTGCGTGGCCCTGGCGCCCTTGGGCAGGCCGTCGAACGGCGTGGTCGTGCGCGGTCACGACCGAGATCGCGTCGAGCAGCACCTCGGCCGGCAAGAGCTTGGTCGCGGCGTGCGAGAAATAGAGGTTGTCGTCGGCGTTCAGCTCGTTGGTCCGGCGCCGAAAGCTGGTAGGTCCGGCTGACCAGGATCGAGCGGACGAGCGCCTTGAGGTCGAACCCGCCCTTGACGAAGTCGGCGGTCAGGCCGTCGAGCAGCTCGTCGTTGGAGGCGGGGTTGGAGTCGCGGAAGTCGTCGACCGGCTCGACGATCCCCCGGCCCATCAGGTGATACCAGACGCGGTTGACCAGGCTCTTGGCGAAGAACGGGTTCTCCGGGCCGGTGAGCCAGCGGGCCAGCGACTCGCGGCGGTCGGGCCGGTTCGGGTCGGGCGAGCCGGAGTCGTCGAAGACCGGGCCGCCGAGCGCCTTGGGCTTCATCGTCTTGCCGGTCCGGGGCTGGCGGACCTCGCCCGCGTTGGTCCGCGAAGATCACCTCGTCCTCGGGCAGGCTGCCGGGCTTCTGCTTGATCCGGGAGAAGAAGGCGGCGAACCCGTAATAGTCGTCCTGCGTCCACCGCTCGAACGGGTGGTTGTGGCACTTGGCGCACTGGATCCGGACGCCCAGGAAGAGCTGCGCCGTGGTCTCGGTCGCGTTCTCGGGGTCGCGGCTGATCCGGTAATAGTTCGCCGCCGGGTTCCGGAGGGTCGAGCCGTTGGCCGTGAGCAGCTCGCGGACGAACCGGTCGATCGGCGTGTTCTGCTCCAGGTTCGCCTTGATCCAGCGGTTGAAGGCGTGCGTCCCCTTGGTCTCGATCAGGCGGCCGTTGGCCCGGAGGATGTCGGCGAACTTCAAGGTCCAGAAGTCGGCGAACTCGGGGCGAGCCAGGAGCCGGTCGACCAGCTTCGCCCGGCGGTCGGGGGCCGGGTCGGCCAGGAAGGCGCGGACCTCGTCGGGCGTCGGGAGGATGCCGAGCGCGTCGAGCGACGCCCGGCGGATGAACTCGGCGTCGGTGCAGGTCTCGGACGGGCTGATCCGCATCCGGTTCAGCTTGGCGAAGACCGTCCGGTCGATCGTGTTGTCCTGCGGGACCTCCGCGACCTTGAACCCGGGGACCTCGACCAGATAGGTCAGCCGGACGTTGGCGACGAGGTCCAGGTAATGGGCGATGACCGCGACCTCGCCCCGGTTCTTGAAGCCGACGAACCCGTCGGCGTCGACCTCGGCGATCTCGGGGTTGGACGAGTTGTAGTAGCAGGTCGGGGTGACGTCGCGCGAGCTGCCGTCGGCGTAGTGGGCCACGACGGCCACCTGCTGGGACTTCGCGGGAGCGTTCAGGACCCGGGCACCCGGCAGGATCTCCAGCTTCACGGCGGCCGGCGCGGCGGGGTCGTCCTTCGCCCCCTCGGTCATCCAGTCGCGGATGTACTCGTGGGACTTGGAGTTACGGATAGAGCCGCAGCCCCCCTTCGTGGGGGACCTCGCCCAGCGGCTTGCTTGAGCAGGATGCTCGACTCGGCCGCGAGGACGTTGATCCGCCGCCCGCCGGCCTCGCGGGTCAGGGTCATGTAATCCTGGTCGGGCAGGTAGCCTCGGAGGCTGAGCCGGAAGCCCCCCTTGCCGGTGGGCGTGCCGTGGCAGGCCCCCATGTTGCAACCGGCCTGGCTGAACGACGGGATCACGTCGTTCCGGAAGCTGATCGGCTTGACCTGGTCCATCCCCGAGACCTCGACCGTCGCCTGAGCCTCGACGCTCCCCCCCGGGCCACGATCGTCGCCTTACCGTTGGCGTGCGGCACGACCTGCCCCTTGGCCGAAACGGTGGCGATATTCGGGTCGAGGCTGGTCCAGGTCAGGGCCCGCGTCAGGTCCCGCATCGACCCGTCCGCGTCGGTCGCCGAGGCGATCAGTTGCCGGGTCGCCCGCTTGCCGACCAGGGTGGAATGCCCCGGCTCGATGACCACTTTCGCGGGCGATCCGATCGGGTCGCCCGGCGCGTCGGCCAGCGCCTCCGGGGCCAAAATCGAGGCCGCCGAGAGGATGAGCCAGGAGATCCGTCGATGGACGCGCATCGTTGCTCCTCCGGAGAGGGATAAAGGGCGGTAGGAGGGTCGCACCCCGTGTCGAGGGGCGGCTCGGCGGGGTCGCACCGGGCTGGGCTGTCTCTCGGGATCGGTCAAAGTCTCGCGGCGGGGTCGCTCATCCAAGAGTCTAAGGCAAGCGTGGCGGGGATTTCAAGCAAAGTCAAACAATTTCCTCCGGCCGCTCCCGATCTCCCTCACTTGGCACGGCAAAGCTGTCCGAAATCGCCCCCGAAACCCCCGAAACGGGGCGAAATCGGCCCGGTTTCGCGCCGAAAAGGGGCCAAAACCGACCAAAACCGGCGAAAAACCGGCCACTAAAATCCACTTTGCACGACAAACCATACTGGACGAGGACTGGGAGCCGGATCGACAGTCTCCTGTCAGTCCCCCAGCAAATTGCCCAAATTTCCCAAGCCACCGGACCAGCACAGTCAGTTTGCCGATAGTGGGGGCGGGCTTCAAGGCCCTTTCGCCGACTCGCGAGACCTCGCCGACGAATTCAAACCCAATGTCAACACCTCCGAAAATCCAAACCCAACGGCGCGATCGTCTCGAAATCCAAACCCAACGTCGCCACCTCCGAAAATGCAAACCCAACCACACCACTCCCTCTGGAATCCAAACCCGACAACATTGCTCTTTCCCGAATTCAAAGCCAATCGATGGAGCGGGCCTCCGAGGTCCCGACCCGATCGGGCCCTCCCGAAAGCCCATCCCCGGCGGGCATCACCTCCGAACATCTGATGATTATCGCCTGATCGGGCGCGTCCTTAACCGGGTTTTTCCGCCGGGCTTCGAGAAGACAAGGGGCGAGACCGAACATCTCATCGCCTCGTGCCCGCGCCCCGCCCGACCAGGCCCGCCGACCCCAGAACCGTCGGCGACTTTTCCTGTAGGGTAGGGCTTGCCCTGCCGGAGCCTCGGGGCCGCCGGGAGGTCGCCCCGCGAGCCACCCCGATCATCGGCAGGGCAAGCCCTACCCTACGAACTCAGGCCGAAGATCCGGCCCATCAACGCAGGTCCCGGGTTAAGTCCAGGACCGTCTCGACCCGCTCGATCTTCTTGACGAGAAACCCACCGATCCCGAAGCAGTCGTAGGCCCCCTGGAGGGCTGAGTCATAACCTTCGAACGGCCCGACGATCTCGTTGCCCTTGATCGCGGTGAATTTCCCCTCATTCTCGCCGGCAGGGCCGAGCAGTTCCATCCGATGCGACTGATAGACCATCCGTTCGTGGTCGAGCGTCATCACCGAGGCTCCCGAGGATGGCAAAGGCCGCCCAGGCTTCCCTGACGAGATGCATTTCCCTCCGAAATCGATCCGAAAGTCTTGCCGTCTCCACCGATGGTCCCCGGCCAACCCGACAGGAGCAAGCCGAAGAGGAGCCTCGGCCGAGAGGTCAACGATCGTGAAGTCGGACATCGATCGCGGGGCGACCCGGGCGACTTCATGGTTTCGTGGGGCGGGGCGTGAGTCTGGGATCTCGATAAGCCTTTTTCTCCCGGTAGAGGCTCGAGCCGTGAGCAATAGTCAGCCTTCAAGTCATCCGTCGCCAGGCCGATCGCCTCTTCCTGGCGTCGGACCGCCGCCTCGAAATCGCCGACCTCGGCGTGGGCCGCGGCCAGGGTATCGATAATCCCAGCATTTTCCCAGGAGGAGAGTTCGCATGCCTTCGTCGCCAACTCGACGGCCCGTTTCCCATCCCGAGACTTCGCGTCGGGACAGGCCGCAAGAATCCACGCCAAACTGTTGAAGGCGCCGGCGTGCTTCGGGTCGAGCCGGAACGCCTCCTCGTAGCCGGCCTGCGCCCTGGCGATGTCCCCCTTGGCCTGCCAGACCCGGCCGCGAGTGTAGTTGACGATGGCGTTTTTTTTCGGATCGAGCCGGATCGACTCCTCGAAGTCGGCCTGCGCCTTGGCGTGATCCCCCTTGGACTTCCAGGCGTTACCGCGACCGGCGGACTTCGGGTCGAGCCGGATCGCCTCGTCGAAGGCGGCCTGCGCCTCGGCGTGATCCCCCTTGGCCCACCAGACGTTCCCACGACCGATGTAGGCGTTGGCGTGCTTCGGGTCGAGCCGGATCGCCTCCTCGTAGTCGGCCTGCGCCTTGGCGAGATCCCCCTTGGACTGCCAGGCGTTGCCGCGGCCGATGTAGGCGTTGGCGGACTTCGGGTCGAGCCGGATCGACTCCTCGTAGTCGGCCTGCGCCTTGGCGTGATCCCCCTTGGCCCACCAGACGTTGCCGCGAGCGATGTAGGCGTTGGCGTGCTTCGGGTCGAGCCGGATCGACTCCTCGTAGTCGGCCAGCGCCTTGTCGATGTCCCCCTTGGCCTGCCAGGCCAGGCCGCGATTGTAGTAGGGGTAGGCGATCCAGTCCAACTGGCTCCGGTGCCGTACGATCTGCTGGCGATAATTATCATTGGGGCGGTCGGGATGCTCGGAGACCAGTTTCTCGTCGATCGCCAGGGCCGCTCGTAGCGACTGCTCGGCTTCGCCCAGACGGCCTCGATTCCACTGAAGCCACGCCAGGTATTCGTATGCAATGGCGACCCTCGCCCAGGCCACGTCGTTGTGAGTGGGCGTGTGGGGGCAGTCCCTAGCCAGGGAATCCATGAGCGCCAGGGCCTTCCGTAATTCCTGCTCCGCACCGCCGTGGTCCTTGGGCAGCTTGGCCTGTGCGTTCCGGAAATGGGCATCAGCGACCCGCCAGTCTTCGTCTTCAACGACGAGGTGGTAGCCGGCCCACGCCATTCCTCCCGTCGCCGCCACCGCATAGATCGCCGAGATGACCACGGCAAGTAGGCCGGCAGCCCGGCGGACCGAAGGGCCATGCCGTCGGGCCTCGTCAGGGAAGCCCTTCGCCATGTTGCGGTTGAACTGGACGGGAAGGTCAACCCACCGGGCGAGGAGGAAGTACAAACCGATAGCGAGGCTCTCGATCCCGATGAACCAGGCCCACGAGAGATGCCAGGCCATGCCGGCCCACAAGCCGATCTGACTACCGGTGTAGGCACCGACGGCGATGGTAGCGGGGAGGTACATCTGCGGCCAACGGAGACGATGCAACAGGCTCGTCAGGCCGAGCGGCCAGGCAAGGAGGCTCATGCTCAGGACGACGAGGGCGATCTCCCGGAACTCAGAGTGCCTGCGCCGAGCAGGACGTCGCCGATCCCTCGGGCCGCGAGACATTTCGAGTCGACCCGGATCGTCGTCAAGGTGAAGGCGATGGTGCCGACGATCCCGAGAGTGGAACACAAGATGACCAGAAACAACCAGTTGGTCACCCTCGAGATGTTCCTCGTCAGCCCCCGCCTGTTCAGTTCGAGCGCGCTCTCCGAGTCGAACGGCGCGGATCGCGACGCCGGAGAGGCTCCGATCGGTGCGACTATAGCCCTCCAGCCTCTCCTCACGGACGTCGGTGACGGCATGGGCGCCCCTCGCCGCCGCCCGGAGTTGGAGCCAGACCCTGGCCTCCGAGGACCGAGCCGATTGCACCTCGACGCGGCCAAGGACCTGGAATCGCGCATTCGGGGCGCTGGTCGAGCAGAGCGACCAGACGGAGGGAGGGAGATCCGCCGGTCTCGGGCACCTTCAGGCGGTCGGAATCGAGCAGGGCCTGAATCCGATCGCGCCACCTCCGGCACTCCTCAGGGGAATGGAAGCGGAAGCCGATCGACCCGACGGCATCGCCTGGCGACGGCCGGAGCACCAACCGGAGCCGCCTGCCACGCTCCCGGCTTGAGGTGCCGTCGATCGCCGACAGCGGCAGGCGGAGGATGACCCCGCGGATCGCGACCAGCAGGGTGTCCGAGGTCAGAACCAGTCGGGAGCGCCAGGCCAATACGAGGTCCAGGGGGAAGCCGATCTGGCCCAACCGGCCGTTCACGAGCCCGGAAACGCCTTCGAGGAGAACCTCGTCCGAGGTGGCCGGGCTACTGAGGAACTGGCATCCCATCGCCACGGCGAACGCCTCGCACGAGGGATGGCGGGAGTTCTGGTCCTTCCGCAGCGCGTGGGCCAGCGCCTCGGAGACCCCAGCGGGCGAGTCGGGCCGGAGGGTCCGGAGTGAGGGCGGCTCGGCGTGCCGGTGCATCTCGAGCAGACTGACCCAGTCGCGGTCCTCGAAAGGCCGGCGCCGGTCAGCAACTCGAAGGCGATGACGGCCAGGGCATACTGATCGGCCCGGCCGTCGCAGGGCAGGCCCGCGGCCTGTTCCGGCGCGGCGTAGGCGGGCGTGCCGGCGAACCCCGACCAGTCGGAGTGGCGCAGGAAATCCCGCGCCAGCCCCAGGTCGAGGATCTTGAACAAGCCCTGCTCGGTTGCCCGGATGTTGTCCGGCTTGAGATCACGGTGGACGATGTGCCGGGCGTGCGCGAAGTCGAGCGCCTGGGCCAGTGGGCCGAGGATCAGCCGGACCTCCTCCAGCGGGAGCGGGCCGCGGCGTCGGAGCAGGTCGCGAAGCGTCTCGCCCGGGATGTATTCGAAGACGGTGAAGGGGTGTCCGTCATGGAAGCCGTAATCGAAGACGGTGGCGATGGCCGGGTGGGCCAGGTTGGCGCCGAGCCGGGCCTCGTCGGCGAACCGCTCCCGCAAGCTTCCCTCGGTATCGTCGCCCCGCCGGCCCGCACTGTCGGGGATGATCACCTTGATCGCCACGGGCCGGTCGAGTCGGGTATCGCGGCCGAGATAGACCCGGCCCATGCCCCCCTGGCCCAGTTCTCGCTCCAGGATGTAACGTCCCTGGAGGACGACCCCGGCGCAAACCCCACGTCCAATCGATCACGGCCCTCCGGGATAGGGACCGGGCGAAGGGCCGATTCTCCCGAGCCGATGAACAGATAGGTGAGCGTCAGGTCTACCGGGTCGTCCGAAGGCCCCTGGATCATCTCAGTACCCCGTCTTTGAGGCTGTCCGGGCACTGCTCCACATTCCCCAGCCTCAGTATCGCCGACGGGTCCTGACACCACCAGTACCGGGAGTGCCGGATCACCACGGGCGTGATCACGAGCCATCACAAGCCGGCTGCGGATTTTCCACTTGCCGGCGCCGTGGTGGCGGCCGGGTGGCCGGGGTTCCGACTTCGGAACCCTGGTTCTTGGCTTTCATGCCAATAGCCCAAGCTGGCCAGGGCCCTCGCTCGCACCGACGTCCCGAAGATGGAACCCCGGCCGCCAGAAGATGCCAGAATCCGTTGGCGCACCCCGGTCTGAGAAATTCAGCGAATTAATTCGGATTCTTCCTTGCGTCGCGCGGGAGGGCCTGATATTTAAAGATTAGCCCTCTCAAACAACTTCTTAATAACCCCGCCGGGTTGACTCGGCGAGGGCCTGATAAACACCGATAACTGGATCCAGTATGTTCGATGAGCGATCGATGGATTGAATTCCTCGAACATCGGCCCTCGTCTCATCGACCATCAAGGAGCCAGTAGACCCGACCTTATCACGGGGATCGGGAGTTGGAGGGTCGTGCTCCGCCCGACGCAGGACGGGATCTCGACGGGGGCCAGGACTTAAGGTTCTGGTGCCAAGGAGGACTGTACCCGGTGTGGTCATCCTCCCTGCGGGTGATCGCACCGATCGATCGATCGATCGATCGATCGGTCGAGGGACGATCGTTGGTCGAGGGCCCGCTGTGGCGAGCGGGGAATGGAAGTGGGCTCATGATGGATTCCGGGGTGGTGACCGAATAGGGCGGCTTGGGTGCCACGGGTTGTCCTCAACCCGTGTTCCGCAAACGCCCGCCGACTCACGGGTTGAGGACAACCCGTGGCACCCAGATCGGGTCTTCGGATCGGGTAATTCAAGCCACCACCCCGGAATCCATCCTGAGCCTGGAAGTGAAATGGCCGGGTTGCTCCATCGCATTGTCGCATCTGGAGGAGAATCGGAATGTTTCATCGTCGCGTCTGTCGGACCTGCATTTTTTTTTGCGTCGGCGCCTTGTCGCTGACCATGGCCTGGGGTTGCGGCCAGTCGTCGGGTCAGGCCAAGTTCCCGTCGGTGAGGCTGGAGGGGGCGGTGACGGTCGACGGCAAGCCAATCGAGGAAGGGACGATCCAGTTCGTGCCCTCGGACAAATCGGCCGGAGGAGTGACGCAGGCGGTGATCTTGCAGGGTCGCTACGTCGCGCCCAGGGTACCGCTCGGTAAGGTGACGGCGATGCTGTTCGCCGCCCAGCCCCCGCCCCCGTCGCCCGAAACCATCACCACCGACTATCAGCCCGTGAAGGTGCTTACGATCCCGGATCGGTACAAGAACGGCTTTCCCATCGAGGTCAAGGAAGACAAGTCCGACGTCGATTTCGCCATGACCTCGAAATGACGAGCAGATCGGAGCGAGTCCGATCCGAACCGCGGTTTCATCCGTCCCATCTTCTTTTACTGGGAGACGTCTCATGTCGAGAATGCGTCGAGGATTCACGCTGATCGAATTGCTGGTCGTCATCGCCATCATCGCCGTGCTGATCGCGCTGCTGTTGCCGGCCGTGCAGGCCGCGCGCGAGGCGGCCCGGCGGTCGCAGTGCGTCAACAACCTGAAGCAGATGGGGATCGCGATGCACAACTACCACGACGTGATCGGCTCGCTGCCCTTCGGCTGCCGGTCGTTCGTCGGCGGGCCGGGCGTGGCCCCCGCGACCGGCTGGAACAACGACTGGACCTGGCTCACCGCGATCCTCCCCCAGATCGAACAGTCGACGCTGTACAATTCTTACAACGTCCTGCAATCGGTCGGCGGTGCCCAGAATTCGACGGGCCGGATGACCACCATCAAGACCTACGCCTGCCCATCCGACGGCGTTTACCAGGACGAGTGGACTAACGTGACCTGGTCCCGCCTACGGGCCAATTACGCGGCCAACCACGGCAACACCAATTACGGCGGTCTCACCATCGGGACCACCCTCTGGCTCACCGCTCCGTTCACCTGCGGGACCTGCTACGGCCTGAAGGACATCGCCGACGGGACGAGCAACACCCTGATGGTGGGCGAGGTCATCGCCTCGACGGGCGCCGGCTGGAGCGGCCCGATCGGCGACAGCACGGTCGCGGTGGGCGGCAACGCCTTCGAGGCCTGGACGACCCCGAACTCACCGGTCTTTGACTCCGCCGACCGCGTCTGCCCGCCCTTGCAGAACCTGAACGGGATTCCGGGTTGCGTCGTCTCCGCGAACGCCCAGACCCAGACTTTGGCCTCCCGAAGCCATCACGCCGGCGGCGTGAACGCGGCGATGTGCGACGGCTCGGTCAAGTTCTTCAAGAACACGATCAACCCGGTCATCTGGTCCGCCCTGTCGACGTCCCAGGGGAAGGAAGTCATCAGCTCAGACCAGTACTGACCCGGTCCCCGCCGGCCACACGGGCCGGCGTCATTCCCACGGGGCGGTCGATTGCGACCTTGTTTTTAACGGGACGGTGAAGTCGGCGGCCATGCTCACCCCGAGGTGAGGATGGCCGCCCGTCTTGAGCGCGTCGGAATCCGTGGGTGCATCCCCCGGTCAAACTTGAGGAAATCCGCGCGAAGTCTCATTTGAAGGCTGGGCGGGGTGTGATATAGTCCCGCCGAATCGCCGGTCCCTCGAATCGTCAATCAGGATGATGGACATCGCGACAGGAGGTCGCACCATGCCCAAGTGGCCGATCCGCGTCAAACTGATCGCCGGACTCAGTCTGGTCGTCGGGATGATGCTCACCTTGATGGGTGGCGCGATCTTCAGCCTGAGCGCGTTCCACGCCAGCAACCTGATGCATACCGACCTGCTCCGCGAGCTCGGTGCGTCCAAGGAGATGATCAAGCACGTCGCGCGGCTCGAAGCCGCCCCGCGACGGCTCGCCCGAGGAGAAGCGGTCGCTGCAGGTCGCCGCCCGCGACGCCCGCAAGGCGCTCGTGGCGTACTTTGACGAGCTGAGGAAGAACGCGATCCGCCGGAACCGGGTCGACGACGGCGATGAGCGAGCGCGGGCTGGCCTTCGGGATCGACTACGACCTGGCGGCGATCCTCAACGAGATCGACCCCGAGCGAGAAAGCTCAGACGGCGCTACCTGGCACGCCGATCTGGGTCGAGCAGAACCCCGAGGTCGCCCGGCCCGTCTCGACCGCGAAGCGGATCGACCGGGTCTTCCACCAGGTCATGCAGTTCCCGACCAAGCTTCACGGCGACATGTACTCGATCACCCTGAACTCGCGGCGGCAGTACGAGACCGGCCGGGTCATCGTCTGGATCGCCGCGCTGGCGGTGCTCGCGATGCTGATTGCCCTGGCCGTGCTCTTCAACCGCTGGGTCCTCTACCCGATCCGGCTCCTCCAACGGGGCGTCCGGCGCGTGGCCCGGGGGTCGTTCGACTACGCGATCGAGCTGCACACCGGCGACGAGATGCAGGCCCTGGCCGAGGCGTTCAACGACATGACCGCGAGGCTCCGCGTGACCTACGCCGATCTGGAACGCCAGGTCCAGGAACGGAGCCGGCAACTCGTTCGCTCCGAGCGACTGGCCGGCGTGGGTTTCCTCGCCGCGGGCGTGGCTCACGAGATCAACAACCCGCTCGCCTCGATCGCCTTCTGCTCCGAGGCGCTGGAGAGCCGCCTGGCGCCGATGCTCGCGGCCAGCGACGTTGGCGACGCCAAGGTCGTCCAGAACTACCTCCGGATGGTCCAGGAGGAGGCGTTCCGCTGCAAGAGCATCACCGAGAAGCTGCTCGACTTCTCCCGGTGCGGCGAGATCAAGCGCGAGCGGACCGACCTCGCCGGCCTGATCCAGGGCGTCGTCGAGATGATCCGCCACATGGGCAAGTATCGTCATAAAAAGATCACGTTCATTCCGCGTGAAGCCGTCCTGGCGCACGTCGATGCGCAGGAGATCAAGCAGGTGGTGCTCAACCTGGTGGTCAACGCGCTCGACTCGATGGACGAGAACGGGACGCTCAGGATCGACCTCAGGCACGCCGAGGGGATGGCCGAGATGGTCTTCTCCGACGACGGCTGCGGGATGCCGGCGGAGGTCCTGGAGAACATCTTCGAGCCGTTCTTCACCAGGCGGAGGGTCGGAAAGGGGACCGGCCTGGGCCTCTCGATCACGCACCGGATCGTCAGCCAGCACGCCGGCGAGATCCACGCGACCAGCCCCGGCGAAGGGCAGGGGCGACGTTCTCGGTCCGCCTGCCGGTCCAGCCCCGCGAGTCGGCCCCGGCCTCCCGAGCTTCGGTCCGGATTCACGACGCCGAGCCGCCTCGCGCCGTCCTGCTCATGGAGCCCCCCTTTGAAAACGAGCCGGTTGACGCCGAGCCCACCAGCCGGCTGGCCGGTTGAGTGGTCAAACTGATCGCGTCCCGTGGCCTATCGAGCGAGGAACCGTGCCATGAGGCGATTCGTCCCGATCACGCTGCTTCTCCTGCCGCTGACCGGCTGCGCGAGCGACTCGACCGGGGAGCGAACGTCTCTCAACACCTGGATCTCCCACCCCTTCGGCCAGACCGCCGCGCCAACCCGTCGGGACAGCCCCTCGTAGACAAGGATCAGGCGGCCGAGGACGCGAAATTGCTCGAGACCGACGACGAGAGGACCAAGCGTGAGCAGAACGAGGCGAGAGATCTCTACCAGGATGCCGGTTATCCTCACTGATACGGATTCCGGAAATTCCATGCTCGATCACTGATGACCAATGACCGAAGGGTCCATGCCCCCGAACGGAATTCTCATCGATCATCGGACATTCTGTATCGGGCAGGAAATGATCCGGAATGCGTGGAAGGATGAGGAGAGTGGGCCGTGCCCACCCGACAAAATCCCCTTTACTCGTTCCCACGTTCCGCGTGGGAATGCCGTCCTGGACGCTCTGCGTCCCCCCGGGAAGGAATCGGGATCGACGCGGAGCGTCGGAAGAGGCATTCCCACGCGGAGCGTGGGAACGAGCGATATACGGATACCGATCGATGAGACGATCCATCGCCCTGTTCCTGCTGACCTCAATGCTGCCGATGGTCGGCTGCTCGAGCATCCCATCCAGAGAGCCCGGAGAGTCCAAGTCGTTCTCCAAACACCTCCTCGACTTCATCGCCTACGAGCTTCGCGGCGGCAAGACCCAGGAGGAGTACGATAGGGATCAGGACGCGGAGGCGTTCAAAAAGCGGGAGGCCGAAAAGGAATGGGAACGCACAAGACGAGCGAATTGATATGTGTTTTCTCTTATTGAACGACCCCAGTCAAGACTCCGCGACCGTCGCAGGGTCCGCGGAGCCCAGGGATAGGGACGACCAGTCATGGACAAGACTCATCAAGGCGGGCTCCGCATCCTCTTCGCGGACGACGAGGCCCACCTCCGCGAGCTGATGCAGATGGAACTGCCCCGGCTGGGGCACGAGGTCATGGTCTGCCCCGACGGGACCGCCGCGGTCAAGGCGCTGGAGAAGGGCTCGTTCGACGTCGCCCTGCTCGACATCAAGATGCCGGGCCTGACCGGCATCGAGGTCCTGGCCAAGGTCCGCCAGGCCAGCCCGGAGACCCAGGTCATCATCATGACCGGGCACGCCACCGTTGACACCGCCGTCCAGGCGCTCCGGCTCGGGGCGTTCGACTACCTGACCAAGCCCTGCAAGTGGGCCGAGGTGGAAGTCCTGCTCGCCCGCGTGGCCGAGCGCCGCGACCTGACCAACAAGGCCGCCGCGTTCGAGAGCCGGCTCAAGGCGGTCGAGGGGACGCCGCTGCTGATCGGCGACACGCCGTCGATGCAGGCGATCCGTCGCCAGATCGACATGGTCGCTCCCACCGACGCAGGCGTCCTGATCCTGGGCGAGACCGGCACCGGCAAGGAGCTGATCGCAAGGAACCTCCACGACAAGAGCCGCCGGGCCGGCCACGCCTTCATCCCGGTCAACTGCGGCGCCCTGCCCGAGAACCTCGTCGAGAGCGAGCTCTTCGGCCATCGCAAGGGAGCCTTCACCGGCGCCGACAACAACCGCAAGGGGCTCTTCGAGGTCGCCAACGGCGGCACGCTGTTCCTGGACGAGGTCGGCGAGCTCGACAAGTCGGTGCAGGTCAAGTTGCTCCGGTTCCTCGAATCGGGCGAGATCCGCCGGGTCGGCGAGAACGACCCGTTCCGTGTCGACGTCCGGGTCCTCTGCGCGACGCACCGCGACCTCCGCGAGATGATCGAGACCGACGCCTTCCGCGAAGACCTCTTCTTCCGGATCAACACCTTCGAGATCCACCTGGCCCCCCTGCGCGACCGCAAGGCCGACATCCCCGCGCTGGCCCGGCACATGCTCAAGCGTTACAACAGCCGCCGAGGCGGCCTGGAGCCCGCACTGACCCCCGAGGCGATCGACGCCCTGACCGCGCACGACTGGCCGGGCAACATCCGCGAGCTGGCCAACGCCATCGAGCGAGCCTCGATCCTCAGCGGCGGAGGCCCGATCCTCCCCGAGCACCTGCCCACCCAGAACTACAGCCGACGGGCCGGCCTCGGCCGCGTCGACGGCCTCCGCCGTCGCCGGCCCGCACTTCACCATCCCCGAGGGAAGCCCGACCCTCCGCGACGTCGAGATGAAGTACATCCAGGTCGTCCTGGAGAAGTACAACGGCAACAAACCCGCCGCCGCCAAGGAGCTGGGGATCGCCTTGAAGACGCTGTACAATAAGATCAACCAGTTGCAGCAGAGTTGAGTGTCCAACGGACGGTCATGAATGTTGGAGTGAGACCGTACCGTGGAGGGGGGTCGATCTCCTGGCGACGCAACGAATCACCATCGCGAAGATTGGCGGGCTCGCGGCGGAGGTCGCCATGCTTCGCCTGCAAGAATGGTCGGCGGCCAGACAATCCGCCGATCCGGATGAGTGGGGCAGCGAGCAATGGCCGCGGGAAGTCCGTCGCCAGGCCGATTCATTCGCCGACCGATTGCGGTCTCACGCGCTCGCCCTGCCCGTCGTTCATTTCATCGAGTGGGCGGACCGCTGGTCGATGGGAGACCTGTTCCATCGCTGGCTCACTCCGCCTGACCAGCCACGGCCTCTGACCATCCATGCCGATCGATTCGAGATCTACGGCTATTCCCTGCCCGATGACGGCCGCCTGTGCGAGCACCTGTCGAGTGCCGGCCCGCAACAGTGGGACGAGACCGACCGGTTCGTGAGCAGGCTTTCCGAGGCGGTCGGCGACTGGCAGCATGTCGTCAACCGGGCCACGCTCATCATCCTGAGGGAGGTCGTCGGGGGCCTCACCATGGACGAGGAAGTCCTGGTGTCCCTGGATCACGTGCCCGATTGGCTTTCGGAGATCCGGACGGTTGAATAGGGGCCGATCAATCCGGCAGGAACACCGACGCCGGCAGGTTGAAGCGGCGGCCAAGCTTCGCCATTTGCTCCTTCGTGAGCGACCGGGAGCCATTCAGGACCGCCGAGAGGGTGGACTGCGAGATCTTGACCTCCCTGGCGAGCTGCGTCTGACTGAGCCGGTTCGCCTCCATCAGCGATCGGAGGACGTCGGCCTCGGAGGCGTCAGGGATGAAGACGTTGGCGTCCTCGTACACCTCGACGAGGTCCGATAGGGCGTCCAGATAGGCTTCCTGGCCCTCGTCGAGGTCCATCATCAACAGATGATCGATCACCTCGAAGGCCGCCTCAAGGTGGTCATCGTCCCGGATCTTGGTGAGCGGGAATTGCTTCACCAGCTTGAAGTATGAGGCCGGCATCGCATAGATATTGGCGGCCATCGAACTCTCTAATCTCCTACGTTATCCTCCACCACTGCCAGTCGGGCCGATCAGGCGCTCTCACGTCCGGCGAGGGGGATCGGTTCGTCCGAGGCATGCCAGAGACGATCCCAGTCGATCTCGGCGACCCAGCATTGTTGGGCTTTGTCAAAATGGACGACGCCTTCGGCCCGCATTTCATCGGGTTGACCGCGATCGTCCGCATCGTCCGTGTAAAGGGTCACGACGAGCCCATCGGTCAGCCGGACCCCTTGTTGCTCCAGATCCTGGAGGGTGCCGACGCAATTCAAGTGCAAGCGATTGTCGTCGTCCAGATTCTGGAAATCGGCATAGATCCTGGGAACAGCCATGATTTCACTCCGTTCGCCGGGCTCGACGGCTGGGAACCTTCTCGGCTTCATGGATCATCCGTAATCGCCGCGATGTCGACAACCCCTCGCCGCTGGCCTCTGGCATCCCCGGTCGGGTCGGTCCATACTGGCGGGTGGGGTCGGGCATCGGGGGTCCTCTGCGCCGGGTGCCGACTATTGGCCGATGGTTTCACTCTCCATTCCATTCCCAATCAAGGAGGCCCGGCGATGGCGGGGAATCTCCGGCGGCGACGGTTCTTGCAATCGGCCTCGGCCCTGGGCCTGGGCGCGGGGTTGGCGGGGTGGTCGAGCCTGGGGCGGATCACCCCGGCCTCGGCGGCGGACATGGCGGTCGGGCCGGACGCGGTCCGGTTCCGGCCCGAGATCGAGCCGGTTGTCCGGTGGATCGAAGAGACCCCCCGCGAGAAGGCGATGGAGACCGCCATCGCCCAGCTCAAGGCGGGGCTCTCCTATCGAGATCTGCTCTCGGGCCTGTTCCTGGCTGGCATCCGGAACGTCAAGCCCCGGCCCGTGGGGTTCAAGTTCCACGCCGTGCTCGTGATCAACTCGGCGCACCTGCTCGGCCAGACCGCCGGCGTTGACGAGCGGCTCCTGCCCCTGCTCTGGGCACTCGATAACTTCAAGGCCTCGCAGGCGCAGGACATCAAGGAAGGGGACTGGACGCTCAACAAGGTCGATGAGGGCAAGGTCCCCGGGCCGAACGCGGCGAAGGCGGCGTTCGTCAAGGCGATGGAGGCGTGGGACGTCGACGCGGCGGACGTCGCCGCCGCCGGGCTCTGCCGGGAGGCGGGCGCGGCCGAGACGATGGAGGCGTTCTGGCGGTTCGCCGTCCGCGACCAGCGCGACATCGGCCACAAGGCGATCTTCGCCGCCCAGTGCTGGCGGACCTTGCAGGCGATCGGCTGGCAGCACGCCGAGCCCGTGCTCCGTTCGCTCGCCTTCGGGATGCTCGACCTCGGGGGCGACAAACGACCCGTCGTTGTCGGGCCGTATGACGCCAACCTGGAGCAGGCGAAGAAGATCCGCGACAACTGGCAGGTTGGCAAGGCTGACCCCGCCGCGACCGTCGCGCTCCTGGAGGTGATCCGCCAGGCGACGCCCGAAGGAGCCTCGGTCGAGGCCGTCCGGCTGCTCAACGGCGGGGCCTCGCCGGATTCGCTCTGGGACGCGGTGGTCCTCGGCGGCAATGAGCTGCTCATGAGGAGCCCCGGCATCCTCTCGCTCCACGCCGTCACGGCCGCCAACGCGCTCCACTTCATCTACGGGGCCAGCGGCGACGACACCACGCGTCGGCTCGCCCTGCTCCAGGCCGTCGGCTGGCTCCCGCTCTATCGGGGCCGGAACAGGCCCGACGGCGCGATCCGGGTCGACGCGCTCGAAGCGCACGCGCCCGACTCGGCGGGGGACGAGGCCGTCGGCGAGCTCTTCGCCGCGATCCCGAAAAATCGAACCCAGGCGGCCGAGAAGACGGTGGGATACCTTGCCCGAGGGGGTTCGTCCGACCTGGTCTTCGCCGCCGCCCGGCGGATGATCTTCCACAAGGGGACCAACGCCCACGACTACAAGTACGGCGCCGCGGCCTGGGAGGAATGCCAGCTCGCCGCCGACCCGAAGTGGCGGCCCGCTCTGGCCGCCGCGATGATGTTCAACCTCCCCGGCGCCGGGACCCCCGACAGCCCCCTGATGAACCGCGCCCGCGAGGCGATCGCCACGGTCATGAGGTGAAATCCAGCCCGAGCACGCCCGCCCAGAGGCGTTCGTAAGCCTCGACCACCCGGGCGGGCGTGAAATCGGACTCAACCCGAGCCCGCGCGGCCTCGCCAAACCGGCCGAGCCGCGCCGGGTCGGACGCGGCTTCGAGGAGCGCCCCGGCGAGCGACCCGGCATCGCCCGGCGGGACGAGCCAGCCGGTCTGGCCCGAGATCACCAGGTCCTCGGTCCCCTCGACCGACGTGGCCACGACCGCCCTCGCGCGGCCATCGCCTCCAGGACGACGTTCGGCATCCCCTCCCAGAGCGAGGGTAGAACGAGCAGGTGGGAAGCCCCGAGCAACCCCGGCACGTCATCGCGTCGGCCAAGCCGGTGGGTTCGTTTTTTCAGGGTCGGGTTGGCTTCGATTTGCAAATCGAGGGCCTCGCGCTCGGGGCCGTCGCCGACGAGGGCGAGATGCCAGTCGGGCCGGGCCTCGGCGACCTTCGCCGCCGCCCCGAGCAGGACATCCAGCCCTTTTTGAGGGTCGAGCCGGCCGATGTAGAGCGTCAAGAAGGCGTCCGGAGGGACCCCAAGACCCGCCCGATTGACGGGGACGGCCCGATCGAACGGCCCGGGATCGACGCCGTTGGGGATCACGACCAGGCGCTCGGGATCGAGCCGGCCGGACTCGACGCTGAACCGGCGGACCCCCTCCGAGACGCAGACCGAGCCGGCCGAAAGCCCGCTCGTGAGCCGGTCGAGCGTCAGGTGCCAGTGCCTCTGGCGCTCGGCCACGCGGAGGCCGCCGATCACCCACGGCCGGCCCGCCAGGGGGCTCGCGAGCCTTGCCGCCACGTTCGCGTGGAATAAGAAACTCTGCACCAGTCGCGGTCTCGACCGCCGCAACGCCCCGGCCAGCGCCAGGACCGCGCGATCGGGCCGGCGACGGTTGACGCCCAGACATTCGACCGCGATCCCGGCGGCCCGGAGCGGCCCGGCGAGGGCCCCTTCCCGATCGAGGGCCACGACCGAGGGTCGCCAGCGCCGGCGGTCGAGACCCGTCGCCAGGGCGACGAGCGCCCGCTCGGCCCCGCCGACGTCCAGGTCGGTGATCACCAGCGCGATCGGCACCGGCTCGCCCGGCCAGGGCCTTCGAGGGACCGTCGCGAGTCTCCGGGCGAGGGGTTGCAACCGTCTATTTCCGCTTCTTTGGCTTCGATTTCGGCCCGGGGCCGCCCCGGAGGGCCTCCAGCTCGCGGCGGAGGCGTTCGATTTCCGCTTCGGATTCGCGGAGGGCCGCGTCCGCCAACTGGTGAGCTTCCCTCTCCTGCTGAAGTTCGGCGTCTCTCCGACGGAGGGCCTCCCGCTCCTCTTCGAGCGCCTCCAGCCGGTTCAGAATCCGCTGGTTGGTCGCCGGGTTGAACAGCCCCACCAGGCGACCGTCGGCTTCCAGGTGCAGGCCCAGCACTTCACTCGGGAGCCGCCCGTTGACGGGCTCGATCGGCCGGTATTCCCCCTCGAACAGTCGGTGACCCTCCAGGGACGGCTTGAGGTACTCGCCGAGTGGATCGAAGAGGAAATACTCGCGGACTTTCAGCTCGTCACGGTAGATCCGGAGCTTCTTGCCCCGATCCTCGCGCCGGGTCGAGCGCGAGGTCGCTTCGAGGACGAAGTCGGGACCCTTGCCCCCCTCCAGCCAGGTCTTGTAGGAAGGCCGGAGAATCGTCTTGTCGATCCCCCGGACGAACCAGACGTCGGGCGAGACATTCCGGCGCGGGTCGCCCTCGACCCAGTAAAGAAACTCGTTTCCCGAGACGTAGGCCAGCGGGTCGGCGGCGAACCAGTCGCGGAGCCCCACGATCAGCCCGATCATGACGTCGCGATGATAGGTCGTCTCTGCCATCGGCTTGCCGTCGGACTCCGGATAGACGACGTCGGCCCTGGTCGAGGCGGTCGCCATGGCATCCCCTCCCTCGCTTGCTCGGTGGATCGCGTCACTTCCGCTTCTTCGGCTTCGTCCTGGGTTCGGCCCGGAGGGCCTCCAGCTCGCGGCGGAGCCGTTCGATCTCCGCTTCGGATTCGTGGAGGGCTCTCTCGGCCTGTTCGAGCCGTTCGAGCCGGTTGAGCAGGCGCCGGCCGGTCGCCGGGTCGAAGAGGCGGAGGAAGTGGGCCTCGGGCTCCAGGTGCAGGCGCAGGTACTCGCTCGGGAGCCGGCCGTCAATCGGCTCGATCGGGCGATATTCCCCCTCGGTCAGCCGGTAGCCTTGCAGGACCGGCGTGAGGTACTCGCCCAGGGGGTCGAAGAGGAAATACTCGAAGACCTTGAGGTCATCGCGGTAGATCCGGAGCTTCTTGCCCCGGTCAACGCGGCGGGTCGAGGGGGAGGTCAGCTCGATGACGAATTCGGGCCCCTTGCCCGCTTCGAGCCAGGTCTTGTAGATCTGGCGGCGGATCGACTTGTCGATCCCCCGGCAGGACCAGACGTCGGGCGAGACGACGAACTTGGGCTGGCCCTCGACATAATAGATGAAGTCATCCCCGGAGACGTAGGCCAGGGGGTCGTCGGCGAACCAGTCCTGGAGGGACTGGATCAGGTCGATGTTGGCGTCGCGGTGCTCGATCGTCTCGCCCATCGGCTCCCCATCGGACTCGGGGTAGTGGACGTTGGCCCTGGTCGAGGCGGTCGCCATGAGATCCCCTCCTTTCCCGAGTTGATCGACCCGCTAAGATTGTCCGTCAAAGGGTTGGGAGGAGGAAGGGGACTTGGACACGTCGGCGTTTGATTTCACGCTCCCGGACGGCCTGATCGCGCAGGACGCGGTCGAGCCTCGCGACCGCTCGCGGTTGATGGTCGTCCGGCGGGCCGGGGCAACCTGGGAGCACCGGGTTTTCGCCGATTTGCCCGACCTCCTCAAACCCGGCGACGTCCTCGTCCGGAACAACTCGAAGGTCATCCCCGCCCGGCTGGTCGGCGTCCGCGAGGCGACCGGCGGGCGCTGGGAGGGGCTCTATTTGCGGACCCTCCCCGACGGGTCCTGGGAAATCCTGGCGAAGACCCGGGGTCGGCCTCAGGTCGGAGAGCGGGTTGTGGTCGGGTCGGGTTTGAATTTGATCCTGGAAGGCTCGATCGGCGAGGGGCGCTGGGCGGTTCGTCCCGAATCGGGCGGATCGGCCGAGCGGCTCCTGGAGGTTCACGGCCTGGTCCCGTTGCCCCCTTACATCCGCAAGGGGGTCGAGGCGAGCGGCGACCGGGACCGGTATCAGACGGTCTACGCCGAGGTCCCCGGCTCGGTCGCCGCGCCGACGGCGGGGCTGCACTTCACACCCGAGGTCTTCGACCGGCTCGGCCGCCGGGGGGTCGAGCGGGTGGACGTGACCTTGCACGTCGGGATCGGCACGTTCCGGCCGATCGAGGCCGAGCGGATCGAGGACCACGTCCTCCACGCCGAGCGCGCGGAGCTGACCCCCGAGGTCGCCGATCTCCTGAACCGCCGGAAGGCCGAAGGGGGCCGGGTCGTCGCGGTCGGCACGACCTCCGCGCGGACCCTGGAAACCGCCGCCGCCTCGGGCCGGTTCGAGCCGTTCGTGGGCGAGACGGCGCTCTACCTCCGCCCCGGCCACGCCTTCAAAGGGGTCGACGCCCTCCTGACCAACTTCCACCTGCCCCGGAGCAGCCTGCTCGTCCTGGTCTCGGCTCTGGCCGGCGTCGAACTGATCCGCGCGGCGTACGAGGAGGCCGTCCGCCGCGAGTATCGCTTTTATAGTTATGGCGATGCGATGTTGGTTCTCTAGAGAAGCACCATCTGGAGTTGTCGAGAGGAGGGTGAGACAACGATTCAGGAGGTCCGCAGCCCCGCTCGATGGCATTCCTTGGTGTTTGGGGTTTGCTTGTCGCGTTGAAGTGGCATCGATACAATATCAGGGTGGGTTGACCGCCGGGACATGGGGTGTGCGTTTACCGATGGCCATGCACCCGGAGTTCGTGGTTCCAGGCCCGCCGATCTCGAATCAACAAAGCACGCTCAACGGGAAAGCAAACCTGGCGGCATGGCGCACGATCATCGCGGGAGCGGCTCGACCACTCGGTTTCAACCCTCTCTTGACGGGACATCTGAAAGCGATCGTTATCAACTTCTACGCGGGAAACAAGCCGTCGGTCAACGTGGACAATATGTCCAAACCAATTCTTGATCAGATGCAACAAATTATTTATGAAGATGATCGACAGATTATCCAGGCCGAGATCGTTCATTTGAAGATCGGCGCGGCGTTCTCCATCGCGGGCGTCTCCAAAGTTCTCGTGACGGCACTCCAGGCGGGTTCGCAGTTCGTGTACGTGCGGATCGAAGACCCGGTTGACCCGTTCCCACTACCGAAGTGATGTCATGAGCAACATCGAACAACGCCTGAACCAACTGGCTGACCGATACCGAGCCCAGGGGTACAAGGTCGTTGTCCGACCCGGGCCGGATGATCTGCCGGAATTCGCCAAGAACTTCAAGGTCGAGATCGTCGCCCGGCGAGACGACGGCTGCGTCCTCGCGTCGGCCAAGGAAAGCCAATCGGACCTTGCGGCGGACCGCGAGATCCCGAGATCCGCGGAGATCACGGAGAAGGAGCCCGGTTGGAGATTCGACGTCATCGTCCTGGAATCGGAAAGCCAACCGATACCGGACAAGAAAGACGCCAAGGAACCTTCCGAGGAAGACGTTCGCCGAGCGTTGGATGACGTCGAGCGGCTGCTCGACGCCGGCTTCGTCCAGCAAGCCCTCATCGCCGCGTGGGCGATCCTGGAAGCCGCCATGCGAAGGAGGCTCCACGCAAACGGGGAGAAGACTGGCTGGGGATCGTCGCCGCGGACGATGCTCAACGAACTCTACTCCGCCGGTGTTCTCCAGAGTCACGACTTCCGGTCTCTCGAAGGGCTCTTCCAGGCGAGGAGCGCCATCGTTCACGGGTTCATGACCCCGGTTATCGAGAACAGTGCCGTGCAGTTCCTCGTCGAGACCGCTCGCATGCTCCTGGACGAGTCGCTGGCCGCGAAGAAGATCGCGTGACGGAAAATCCAGGAACGACCAGCAACGTCTGCCGTGCGGTTGACTCGTCAGATGCAATCTCGGCCGGATCAGGTGATCGATTGCAGCGTCACGACGAAGAGGATCGTCGAGTTCGCCGGGATTGGCCCGTTGGCGACGTTTCCGTACCCCTGGGCCGGCGGGATCGAGATGATCCGCGTCTCGCCCACCTGCATGCCGAGCGTCCCCGCGTCGAACCCGGGCACGACCTGCCCCGCGCCCACGGTGAAAGCCAGCGGCGTCCCGCCGTGGCTGGCCGAGTCGTCGAAGATCTGGCCGTTCTGCTTGAGGTATCCGGTGTAGAGCACGTTGGCGGTCTGGCCGGACTGGATCGCCGGGCCCGAGCCCGGCGTGATGGTCGCGACCTTCACCCCGCCGCCCAGCGCGGAATACTTCGGTTGAGTGACGAAGAACGCCTTGGTGTTGACGCTCTTGCCGAACGCCCCCGAGGGGATGAATTCGGCGGTGACCTGATGCTTGCCGAAGTAGAACGACGGGCCGCCCGGCGGCTGCGTCAGCGTGAGCGAGGCCCCGCTCACCGCGTATCTGGCGCTGGTTGAAGTGGTCGGCGAGAGCGTGAGCGTCTGGAGCACCTGCCCCTGGTCGATCAACTCGACCGACCCCGTCGGCGAGCCGGCCGAGGCGGCGGCCCGAACCGACACGTTGAACGTGATCGGCTGGCCGAGTGTCCCGGCGCTGGTGACCAGCGTCGTCTGCGTGCCCGACTTGTTCAAAGTGTGCGCGGCGACCTCCGCGGCACCCTGAGAAGGGGCGACCGCCGAGAGGACAACGCGGCTTTCGAGTGTCTCGACGAGAAGGGAAATGGCCGGCGTGAATGGCTTGCGTCTGGGATTCATGGGTACGCCCCACGGGACCGATGGGCTCAGGCCGAAGACCCGGAAAAATCAGAGGGCGCGAACCAAAAGCCGGGCAAGTCGCGGCAGTATACCGGTCGCTCGGGGCGGGAAAACTGGAGTTTTTGCAAAACGCGCGATCCCTCTTGTAAAAACCGGGACGCCCGGGGAGATCGGCCTGGGAACGCCCCGCGAATCGCCGACGTTCGCTTGCCGGGGCACTCATCGTTCTCGTATGCTGAACCGATGGCCTCCGGATGTCCTCGAAGGGCGTCGGACGCGGGCCAACTTTCGCTCCAGGAGCTTCCGCCTTGCAACGCCTCACGGACCACGCGTGGCAGAAGATCAACGATCTCGCCTACCGCTACGGGATCAGCACCGACGCCGTGATGAGCCTGTTCCAGTCGGTCGTCAACGGCAACGGGTCGATGGCCCAGTTCTACGTCCCCGAGCTGGGCGGCGGCGGCCAGTGGATGCAGGGCGGCATGACCATGGTCGGCGACATGTTCAACCACGGCCTGAAGGCCAAGGTCGACGGCCTCTGCAACGAGCTCTCGCAGCTCCTGGGCCAGCAGCCCTTCGTCCCGGCTCCCCCGAGCGGCCCGTCTTCCTGGCAAGGGGGCGGCTCCTGGTGGCCGGGCGATCTGGGCAGCCCGAACAGCAGCGGTGGCCAGAACAATGCCCGCTACGCCTATTTCTCGAACGCCCGGCGGCTGGCCGTCGACATCAACGGCAACGTGACCGTCTACGACACGCTCGACCACCAGATCGGCGGCGTCTCGCAGCAACAAGGCTCGAGCGGGAGCCTCACCTTGACCAGCCAGTACGGCACGGTCGACGTCGCGAGCCTGCCCGTCGTCTCGGTCAACGGCGCCCCGCCGCAGGCCCCCGCGCCGACGTTCACCCCGCAATACGCCCCGCAGCCCCAGCCGTCGTCCTCCAGCGGGAGTGCCCAGGAAGCGGACATCTTCGCCAAGATCGAGCGCCTGGCCGATCTCCAGGCAAAGGGAATCCTCTCTTCCGAGGAGTTCGCCGCCAAGAAGTCGGAACTCCTGAGCCGGTTGTGATGCAAGATTCCAGGTAAGATCGAGGAGTCAGATGGTTGCCCGAGGGAGGTCATCCGATGGATGAGTCGAGAGCGGACGTGCTGGTGACGGTGCCGACTCAAGAAGACTCGAGCACCGCGAAGGCCGGGGATTCGGGTCAGGCCATTACCCCGGCGCTTGCTCCCGTCATGCCCCGGCGGGAATATTTCGATTGGAGGACATTCGACCCGGCGATCCACATTGATGAAGAGACCCCGATGGCCGAGGAACTGGCCACCTACGGCCAGCATCTGGGCGAATTGCTCGCCCATGAGGGCCAGTACGTGCTGATCAAGGGCCGGGAGATCGTCGGAATCTTTCCGACGCGGCGGGCCGGGCTCGATGAGGCGGTCGATCGGTTTGGCGATGAGCCGGCGATGGTAAAGCAGATCGCCGCCCTCGAACCGATCGAGGTGCTCGAGAACGCCCTGCCCTGAAAGCCCGGCATGGCATTTCATTCTTATGACGTGGGCGACCTAGGCTGCCTCCTCCAGGTCGGACTTCGAGTCGGTGCCTCCTATGCAAGGGCCGGCAAGGGAGGGCCACCGTCCTCGTGGACGGCCCTGGTGGACACCGGCGCGACCAGAACAGCCATCAGCCCCGCCGTTGTTCGGAGCCTGGCTCCGCGGCCCGGGGACTCGGCGGCGATCCGTCGCCCGACCTCAGGCGTGAAGCGGACCCTGATCTACGACGTCGAACTGAAGTTTGACGGGCACCTATCAACCGGTCGTTGGTTCGACCTGGAAGTCGTCGCCGCACAGCCGGCAACTCCGGGGATCGACGTCCTCCTCGGCATGGACCTGTTGAAGCAACTCCACCTCTATCTTTCGGGGCCCGACGGCAAGCTGGTCCTTTCGTACTGAACAGGCCCGGCGGATCACGAAGCAGGACCGGAAGAGACATCCCCCTTCCGCCATCGCGGGGGCGCCAGCACGAACGTCCCCAGCACGGCCAGGCCGAACAGGGTGTAGCAGAGCGTGAAGACCCACGGCGGGGCTTGGTAGAACGTGAGTTGGTGCGCCCAGTGGCCGATGAACGCTCCGGGATAGGTCGCCTGGCCGGCGCGAACCCGCAGGGCTTTTTCGAGCGTCGTCAGCGGGCAGACGATGCCCAGGAGCGCCTGGACGGCCACGATCGCGATCGCGACCAGATGGGCGACGCGGAACCAGGGGTTCCGGACCCAATTCCAGCCCAGCGCCAGCCCGACCAGGATCGCGCAGAGGCCGAAGACCACGAAGGCGATGTACCCGAAGTGAAAGGTGACGACCAGGTCGGCGGCGATCCGGTAGAAGAGCATGAGATGGCCTCCGTGAATCGCGGCACCGCTCGGCTCAGACCCGGTTCCTCGGCCGGATACGCGCTTGGTCAGGACGCGGTCGAGCTGGTCGGGAGCTTCGAGGCCGAGCTGGAGCAGGAAGCTGTTGAGGGCGCCGGGGTCGTCGAAGTTGTCTTGCTGGGCGGTCGGGGCGTGCCAGGAGATGTAGCGCTCGGTGTTCTTGTAGTCGACGTAGGCGATGGCCAGGCTGTCGTCCTGGTAGGTCCAGACCGCCAGGATCGGCTTGCCGGTGCTGCTGGCCAGGCGGATCGAGGGGATGAGCATCTCGACCTGCTTGTTGCGCATCCCCTGGATGGCGATCTGGCCGGCGGACTTGCCGCGGATCGAGGGGATGACGGCCAGCCGGTAGGGGCCGATCGGGACGATCGCGGTGGCCGCCCTTCGAGCCGGGGGTCTTCATGCGCGGCGACGGCCTCCTGCCAGAGCTCGCGGAGGTCGCCCATGGTCAGGCGGACCGGGTCGGGGCCGGTCAGGCGGACGTAGGACTTGCCCGGGGCGTGGTCGGTGGCCAGTTCGTGCATGCTGTTCGGCGCCGAGCCGCGATCGGGACGCCCCGAGCGGGCGGTGGCGTCCGGCTCGACGACGGCGAGGTCGGCGTCGAGCACGGGGGTCTTCCTCGAAGGCGAGCGAGCGAGAGGTCGAGCTTCTCGACCACCTGCGCGGGGACGACCTTGCGAATCGCCTGGTCGAGCCGGAGGCCGGCGTCGGGCAGGTGGAGGACGCCGCAGACGTTGTCCCAGACCGCCTCGGGGGTCGAGCGGAGCCGGCGCTGCCAGCGGGCTCGCTCGATCAGCGGGTAGACCACCTCCGGCCAGAGGTCGCCGCTGGCCGGGTCGCGCCAGGCGGAGGTCGTCGCGTAGCCGAGCACCGCCTGGCGGAAGTCGGGCCGGGTCGCGCCAGACCTCGACGACCCGGTTCCACCGGCCGATGAGCTGGTCGTCAACCTCGACCTTGGCCGGCGAGACCTTGAGAAGGTCGTCGAGCTTCTGCGGCATCAGGCCGGGGTTGAGAACCCCCTTGTCGTCGGTCATGGTGCTCGGCGGCGTAGGGGCTGGCCTCCTGGAGCCGCTTGCGGGCCGCGCGGAACGTCTTCCGCTTGGCCGGGGTGTCGCGAACCGAGCAGGTACTTGGTGACGACGATCGGGCTGAGCAAGGGGCGGACGTCGTACCGCGATTCGAGCAGTGCGGCAGCGCGTTCGAGCACGCCCTCGCCCGGCCCCTCGATCATCAGCCAGGTCATCGCCAGCATCAGCCGGGCGCGGTCGGCGTTGAGCGGGTCGAGCGGCCTCCGGCGGAGGAACCCCTGACGGCGCGAGCCGCCCAGGAGGTAGGCCAGGTAGTGGCCGCAGAAATATCGCTCGTCGGGCGAGAGCGCGATCGGGTCGGCCACGACGTCGGCGACCATCCCCATGGCCCGGTCCCGGTCGAGCCGGAGCTTCGACCTGTCCTGATTGGCCCGGACGACGGTGGGCACCTCGGGCACCGACTCCGGCGAGGCGAACCCGACCTTGGCCAGATCCATGGCCGTCCCCGAACCCGAACCCGAGCCCGAGCGCCGACCGCCGATCGCCGGGTAGCCGTTGGAGGGCGTCTGGGTCCTGGCCATGGTCGGCAGGGTCAGCTTGCCGGCGCTCGACGAGTCGCCCGAGGGGGCGCCGGCCGAAGCGATCGCGGAGCGACGGGTCGGTCGCGATCAGTTCGCGGAGCGTGGCGGCGACCTCGGCGCCCGAGTGCGGGCCGGGCCTCGGGGTTCTTTCTCCAGGAGCCGGAGGATGAACGCTTCCAGGGCAGCCGAGATCGCCGGGTTCCTCGACCGAGGCGGGTCGGGCGTGGCGTTGACGTGGCTGGCGATCACCGCCATCGTCGGCCCCTGGAACGGCGGCGGCCGGTCGCGCACTCGTAGATCATCACCCCCAGCGCGTAGAGGTCGGTCCGGTGGTCGAGCCGCTTCCCCTTGGCCTGCTCGGGGCTCATGTAGTGCGGCGTCCCCTTGATCGTCCCCGAGACCTGCGCCTCGTCGGCGATCAGCGAGAGCCCGAAGTCCGAGAGCTTCGCCGAGTCGGCCGCGGTCAGCAGCACGTTGGCCGGCTTGACGTCGCGGTGGATCACCCCCTGGTGGTGGGCGTAGTCGAGCGCATCGGCCACCTGGGCGATCACCCGGAGCCGCTCGGCCAGGGTGATCTGCTTCCATCGCCGGGAGAAGCTCGACCCGTCAACCTCCTCCATGACGAAGTAATACGTGCCGTCGGCCTCGCCGAAGTCGTAGAGCCGCACGATGTTATCGTGGACCAGCCGGGCGAGGATCTGCGCCTCCATCCGGATCTTCCGGCCCAGCTCGTCGCCGGTCCGCTCGCGGAGGACCTTGATCGCCACGGTGCGCTGGAGGACCTGATCGGTCGCCCGGTAGACGGCGCCCATGCCACCCCGCCCCAGCTCCTTGTCCAGGGTGAATCTCTGGTTGAGCGTCGTCCCGATCACCTTGGTACTCCAGGAAGAACGTCCGCCGCCGGCGTGAAGTGCTCCATCATACCGGCCCAACCCAGCCTAGCACAACGCATCGAAAATGCTCTGATGCATCCATCCCGCCCCGCGCGATCGGGTCATGGTTTTCGAATTCCCTCATGATCGACCGCGCGCTCACCTTTCCAGCGCGATCGGGCTGATCGCGGCCGGAGGGTTCGCCCGAGGGTCGATCCCGCCGATAATCAGGGTGAGGAGGGCCGCCCGAGCCGGTCCCGAGACTCCATCCCTCCGCCGAGGTCAATCCCGCCGTGGGCCTATCCGAACGAGTCCTGATCGTCCCCGCCGCCGAGTTCGACCGCCTGGGCCGGTTCCAGGGGTTCTCCGCCGACGCCGACCGTTACCTCAACGCCTTGCTGGTCCCCGACCTGGCGAGCTTCCGCCCCCGCTCCGAGGTCGAGGATGACCCGTCGTACAAACAGATCATACCCTACGTCATTTTCCGCTCGAACGGGCTTGTCTTCACCTACGTTCGAGGGAAGAGCGGCGGCGAGTCGAGGCTCCGAAGGCTCCGCTCGCTCGGCGTCGGCGGCCACGTCGCCGAGGCCGACGCCGAAGGGCGTGGGACCCTCGACGCCTACGAGATGGCCCTCCGCCGCGAGCTTGACGAGGAGGTCGACATCCGGAGCCCCGGCGCGATCCGCCGGGTCGGCCTGATCAACGACGACTCCAACCCCGTCGGCCTGGTCCACCTCGGCGTCGTCCACGTCTACGACCTCGACCGCCCCGACATGACTCCTCGCGAGGACGCCCTGGCCGACCCCGAATTCGTGAAGATCGTCGACCTTCCCGCCCTTCGAGATCAATTCGAGACCTGGTCGCAGATCTGCATCGACGCCCTGCCGGGATGAGACCTACAGCGGTGCATACTCGGATGACCCATGATGGAGGAAGACGGGGACTGGCTCCCGGCCCCGGTCGCGGCGCCGATCTCGCCCAACGGCCACTCGGGCCGGGTGCCTGTCCCCGTCTTCCGGTCGCGTCCCGGTTGGGGACCGCTCCCAGAGGGAGAATCGCGCCGCTGATGCGACCCGAGAATGGGGACAGGCACCCGGCCCGCCTCGTCTTCCGCCGGTTCGATGGTCGGTCAAAAAGGGCCGGGAGCCAGTCCCCATTCTCTTCCCCTTATGGGCGATCCGACCGTGAATCACTGTCTTGCCAGCACCGTGCAATCCTCTGTCCGACCGGGGATCGACCGATGAACCAGCCCCGCGACCGACCTCGAATCCCATCGCCGACGGTCCTCCAGATGATGAAACTGGTCGTCCTCGGGGCCGTGGCGTCATCGTGCCTGGCCTTCGGCGTCCGGCTCTCGGAGGAAGGCGTCGGCCGGGGCAGCCCATGGTTCATCATCGTCATGGAAGGCTTGCTCGCGCCGCTGGCCCTGGCGATCATCGCATTCCCCCTGCTGCGGAGGGGCCAGCTCAAGGACTGGCTGATCCTCGCGTTAGTGGCGACTTCCGTGCTCGTGGCCCTCGGGTTTACCGTCTTCGTCATGGTCATGGTCGTCGGAGAGCAGATCTCCGGCCGAGGCCCACGCCTGGACTTCACGTCCCTGGTAATAGGCTCGTTCTTCATCGCGGCATTTGGACTAATCCTCTTGTACCTTCTCAGGGGAATCGTGCCGGCTCGGTGTCCGGACTGCCGGCGTCTGATGCTCCTTCCCGACGCGAAGTTCCGGGTCCGGCCGGAAGTCACGCGAGGCCGGTCTTATCAATGCCTCGGTTGCCGAGGGCGATTCCAGAAGCCTCTCGGCCGCTGGGAGCCCATCCCGACCGAACCCGGGACGCCGCATCCGACCGCGCCAGGCCACCCGGAGCAACATTGACCGCATGCCAGATCCGGCATAGGATTGGACGATGAACGGCGACCGCAAGCCCTTGTTCTGGCTGTCGGGCGAGATCAAGTCGCCACCGTTCACCGAGGCGGCGAGGATCGAGGCGGGCGACCTCCTCAGAGACATCCAGATCGGCAACTCGATCGGCATGCCGCTCTCTCGGCCGATGCCGAGCATCGGATCTCGATGCCACGAACTCCGCGTCCGCGATGAGGACCATCACTGGCGGATCATCTACCGGATCGATAGTTCTACTGTCACGGATTGGCGTAAGCTCAAGAGATCATTTCTCTTGCAGCCCCGGAGGGGCGACCGTCAGTAGCCCAGGGTGAAACCCTGGGAAGGTAGGACCGACCAGAAAAACAAGCCCTGGAAGGGCGGCAGTCTGGACGCGATCGGAGCCGACTGTCGCCCTTCCAGGGCTCGTTGGGTTTTTTTACCCGCCGGAACCCAGGGTTTCACCTTGGGCTACGGACGGTCGCCCCTCCGGGGCTGCAAATCACTCGGGCGAAGAGAGTTAGGTCGTACTTAAAATCATCGATCCGTGACAGTAGAAATAGCGACGCGGTGCTGATCCTCGCGGTGTTCGCCAAGACGACGCCGAAAACCCCAAAACCCATCATCGACGCTTGCAAGGCGAGGATGAAGTCTTACGATCAGGCGTGACCCTGCCGAGGGAGACCCGAAATGGACGAGGCCAAGCGGAAGCGGCTGGAGGCCGCCGGTTGGACGATGGGAGATTACGGCGACTTCCTCGGCTTGACCGACGCCGAGCGTCAGCACGTCGAACTCCGGGGCGACCTGCGTCACGGGATCAGACGCCTGCGCGAGGCGAAGGGGATGACGCAGAAGGCGCTCGGCAAGATGATCGGCTCGACCCAGTCGAGGGTGGCCAAGGTCGAGATGGGGTTGGGTGAGGTCTCGCTCGACCTGATGTTCCGCGCCTTCTTCGCGCTCGGTGGCAAGCTCGAAGACCTGACCACACCAGTGACGTCGTACCCGTCAGACGCGGTATCTACCCCCAGCACACACATTCCCGAGCCATCACAGAGGTCCAAGCGCCTGGCCAAAAAAAGCGGCTGATCAAGGCCCTTGCTCCGTCGCGTGCTGGGGCGAGGGGAACGTCTGCCGCGTCGTGACGGCCCCCGGCTGGCGGAGGTCCAGCCAGTCGATCACCGGCGGGAAGACCTCTTTAGGCGCGTTCCGGCTCCAGACGAGGTCGCAGTGGCCGTAGTCGGCGAGGTGGCCGTCGAGCCGGCCGAACCGCAATAACGTCTTGTCGGCGCTTCCGAGCGAGTTAAACGTCAGGATCGACGACGGGACATCGGCCATGATGTCCCCCTCGCCGGCGACCATCAGCATCGGGGACCAGCACCCGGTCGAGCGCCGAGGCGTAGTCGATCGACCGGTCGGCCGAGAGCATGTGGCCAGTCCAGAGGTACGGGTCGAGCTGCTTCAGGGCGCCCGCACCGGGGTCCTCCAGCGTGTAGCCGTAGAACCGCGAGACCGTCCGCTTGTTGACGTTCGACGCCGTGTAATAGAAGCGGTCGATCATCTCCAGCCCCGGAAGCCGGCCGTACATCATCGGCCGGCCCAGTCGCCCGGTGCTCAGGCCGAGCGAGAGTACCCGCAGGGCCTTGTCGGCCTTGCGCATCTCGCGGATGTCGGGGGTGTCGACCACCATCGCCACGCCGCCCATGTCCACGAAGTTGGCGATCCGCCCGGCCTCGGGCGAGAACTCCAGGAACGGGAACATCAGCATCCCGCCCAGGCTGTGGCCGACCCAGTTGACCCGCTCGCTGCCGGTCTCGTCGCGGACATAGTCGAGGATCGCCGGGACGTCGTACTTCGCCTCGTCATCGACGTTCCAGTCCCGAGCCCCGACCTCGCGGATCGGCGTCTGGCGGAGAACCTGATTCACCTTGCCCGGCAAGCCCACCCGATGGCTCGCGCCCGAGCCCCGCATGTTGACGATGAAGACCTCGTAGCCCCGGCTCGCGAGCTGGCCGGGCAGGTGGTTGTCGGTGATCGTCCAGAAGGTCCCGTTGAGCCCCAGACCGTGGCAGAGGACGACCGGCAGCTTGGTCGGGTCGGGACAATCCGGGCGGACCCGGCGCATCCCGAGCCTCCACCCGTCCTTGGTCGTGGCGAACCCCTCATCGCAAGGTCGCAAGTCGGGCGAGGTGGCATTCCGCCGCATCGAAGCGCAGCCGGGCCCCGCCAGCAGGACCACTGCCGCCGCAAGAATGAACGTCCGGTAACGGCGACAACGACCGTCGCGCATGGGCTTTGAGGAATCCTTCCTCGATTCGGCGTCTCAGGTCGGCTCGACCCGCGCCCCATCCTGGGGCCCGACTCGGCGGATCGGGCGGGATCATAATCGATCGCCCGAAGCAGGGGAATGCCAGGGTTATCGGACGATCGGCCGAAGTTCAACACGGCTCCGGATCGCATTCCCGTCATCCGGACCTCGTGGCGTGGTGAGGCCGGAATCCGTTGCGCGCACCGTCCCGTCCCCCAACCCCGCCGGAGGTTTTCCGCCGTTTCGCCCGCACACCCGTTGCGAGTCGAATGGCCCTGAATCCTCCGGCAGGGCTGTTTCCTTCTCGATTTTGCCTGGGAACGGGGACTGGCTCCGGCGGTACTCGGGCGGGGCCTGTCTCCATTGCCGGGCAAGGGAGCAAGCTCCCGCACTTCAGAAGGAAGGCGACATCGGACAAAATGGCGCGATTCCGAAAAAACAGGAATAATCGCGCGGGCGCGAACCTGAATGTAAAGGGCGAGGGCCGGACCAGGCCCAGGTGATCTCACCTCGCCCCTTCCGAGAGGACCGCGACCATGCCCGCCAGCGAAGCCCGGATCAAGGCCAACCAGCAAAACGCCAAACGCAGCACTGGCCCCAAGACCGCCGAGGGCAAGGAACAGTCGCGACGGAACGCGCTCAAGCACGGCCTGACCGGCGCGGGGATCGTCCTGCCCGAAGGCGACGCCGCCGAGGTCAAGCGCCGGGCCATCGCGTTCGAGAAGGAACTGGAGCCGACCGGCGAGGTGGGGCGGGCGATCGTCCGCCGCGCCGCGCTGAACTCGGTCCGGATGGAACGGGCCGCCGACCAGCAGACCGTGACCCAGACCGAACGCATCCGGAACGTCGAGGCTGAATTCGTCGCTCCCGAGGGGGCTTCGGAAGAAGAAGCGGCCAAGCTCCGGTCCGAGGCCGTCCGCCGGGCGATGTTCGACCCGTCGAAGGAGGCGACCCTGGCTCGCAAGTACGAGGCTGCCGCCGAACGAGGTTTCTATCGGGCGCTCAAGGAGTTGCGTCAGGTCGAGCGGCAGTGCAAACCCGTCGTCCCGGAAGAGAAGGCACCGTCGCTCGACCAGTTGATGGCTTCGTTTTCGGAGCTGGACAGGTTCGACGACGAGTTCGAGGCTCTTTACCCCGAGTTGAAGCTCCCGAAGCCCTCCCGGCCGCTCGGGATGCCCAATCCGGCGCCGAAGGGGGCCAAAATTGACGTGCCGATGACGATCGGCCGGCCTCGCTGACCCCTCCCAACGCCGTTTTTCGACCAGGATCGACCGCCCCACCGGGCGGGGCCGATCGCGGTCTGCCCCGGCAGGTTGACCGACGCTCCTTCGGCGACGAGTGTCAGGTTTCCTGACGGGAGAACTACCTCTCCACCGCGACCAGATAGATCCCCAGGCCCACCAGCGAGGCCCCCACGGCCAGCGGCCAGGTGAACGCCTCGCCCCGGATCAGGGTGCCCAGCGCGATCCCGAACAGGGGGGTCAAAAACGCGACGGCGGTCAGCCGGCCGGCGGGGTAGCGGCGGAGCAGGATCATCCAGACCGCGAAGGCCACGCCCGAGACGAGAAGGCCCTGGTAGACCAGACCCCAGGTCACCTCGGGCGTGAAGTGGTAGCTCGACGTCCCCTCGAACGCCGCGCTATAGAGGAAGCTCAGCGGGACCGCCAGCGCCGACTGCGCCAGCAACAAGGTCGTCGGCGGGATGATCGGGAAGGTCTTCTTCTGGGCGATCGCCTGGAACCCGAAGATGAGGCCCGAGGCCAGCACGACCAGGTCGCCGACCAGCCCGCCGCCGAGCATCAAGGGCTTGATCAACATCACCCCCACGCCGAGCGCCGCGGCGACCAGCCCGAGGATTCCCCGGACGCCGATCCGCTCGCCGAGCAGGAGCCACGCCAGCGGGGCGACCACCAGCGGGTGAATATTGATGAAGACCGACGACCGGCCCGCCTCGCTGTGGCTCGTCCCCCAGTTGAACGTGCCGATCTGCACGGCGGTCAGGAGCCCATGAACCCCGAGCAGCCACCAGAGCCGGGACTCAACCCGCCACGTCACCCCCGCCTTCCGGCAGATCAGGAGCACGACCGGCAGGCTGATCAGGAACCGGAGGCCAGCCCCGCCGATCGGCGGCAGGCCCGACTCCGAGATCGCATACTTCGCGGCCACCGCGTTGCCGCCCCAGAGCAGGCAGCAAAGGGTCGCCGCCGAGAGCCCCGCAGCGTCGATGGGCTCCGAGTGATTCATGAGCGGGCGGTCGGTGTGGGAGTGGTCAGTGGTCAGTGGTCAGTACGGAGAGATCGGCGAGCGGGTTCCAGACAGAGGAATTATGCCAGGTCATGCCCAAATTCGCGATAGTCATACTGACCACTGACCACTGACCACTGACCACTGACCACTGACCACTATTTCTTGGCCTTCGCCCGTTCGGCGGCCTCGGCGATGATTGCTTCGGGGTCCTTGTTGAAGAGGTCGCGGCAGCCCGAGCAGCAGACGTAATAGGTCTTGCCCTTGTGGGAGACCTGGATCGTGCCTCGTCCCTCGGTGACGATGCAGACCGGGCCCGACTCGCCGGCGGCGAAGGCGACGCCGTTGCGGGTGAATCCGACCTCGCCCAGGCGGGCGAAGGCGTGGCTGGAGGGCTCCGACTCCAGGAGGAGCAGGAAACGAAGCTCGCCGGGGATCGTCAGCGTGACCCGGCGGACCCCTTCGCCCGCCCCTTCGGCGGTCAGGACCAGCGGTTTGTCCGCGACGGCCTTGCCGGCGAACGTCCGCTTCGAGCCGTCGGCCAGCGTGGCGTCGAGGACGTAGGCGCCTGCCCCTTTGCCCGGCTTGAGCAGGGCCGACTTGAGGTATTTCCCCTTCTGGATGTCAATCTCCAGCGCCGCCGAGCTGTCCGAGAGCTTCCACGCCCAGCTCGCCGACTCCTGCCACGAGCCCGACGACTGTCCCCGGCGGACCTGGCCGACCCCTCGCCAGCTCCCGACCAGCGGGCCGTAGGGTTTCAAGCTGGCCTGGGCCTCGCGACGGGCCGAGGCCCCCTCGTCGGCCGCGACCGCCAGAAGTCCGAGCGTCACCAGCATCGAGGCGACGACGGAGGATGTCTTGATGGAATTTCGCATGGTCTCGCCCGCGCCTCGAAGACCTCGACTCGATCGGATCGACTGCCCTGGTCCCGATTGTAACCGTGAGGCGGGACGCCGTCAGCCCGATCGCTCACGGGCCCAGGGGCATTCCAAGGTCCGGGATGAAGCGTCTGGCCCCCCTCTCCCCAACCCTCTCCCGCCAGGGGAGAGGGGGTCAGATCAGCCCTCGGCCTCGCGATCCGCTTGCGTCTGACTCCCTCTCCCGCCAGGGGCCAGATCGGCCCTCGGCCTCGCGATCCGCTTGCGTCTGACTCCCTCTCCCGCCAGGGGCCAGATCGGCCCTCGGCCTCGCGATCCGCTTGCGTCTGACTCCCTCTCCCCTGGCGGGAGAGGGTTGGGGAGAGGGGGCGAGCGACGTTGAATCGACCTTGGAACGACTCCGGTCACGGGCCGAGGTGGTCGATCGCGCCGGTCCAGAAGGCAAGGTACAATCCGGCGAGCAGGCCCAGGGCCAGGCCGATCCGGAGCCGGGAAACGCCGGTCTGGAACCGACGCTCGTCCAGGGGCTTGCCTTCCAGGCTCTCCAGGAAGGCGATCCGCCGGGCGATGCTGCCGTGCCGCCACGACCGGGCGGCCGGCTCCATGCCGTTGAGGGCCGCGACGTTGGACAGGGCGTTGACGAAGATCCGGATGCCGACCGGACAGAGCGGGCCGTCGGTGGCCGGAGGGTTGGGCCTCGCGTAGGGGTCGGGGTGCGGCGGGCAATCGACCCGGCCGCACGAGACGGCCCGACAGCCGAAGACGTCGGCCTGACGCTCGAACCGCCTCGAAAGGGCGCCGAAGATCGCCCCGAAGTACCCCACGCCGAGCAGGAGCGTCGTCGTCCCCTGCGCGATCGCCGACCCCGTCGAGCCGGCCAGGCCATCCAGGACCTGGCCGTAGATCAGGTCGCTGGTCAGGGTCAGGATGCCCAGGCTCGCGACGAAGAAGAAGCCGAAGAACGCCAGGTGCCGGTGCCGGACGTGGCCGACCTCGTGGCCGAAGACCGCGGCGACCTCGTGCTGGTCCAGCCCTTCAATCAGGGCGTCGGTCAGCAGGATGTAGCGATACCAGGGCAGGGCGCCGGTGACCCCGGCGTTGACGATCGAGCCCTCGGTCTCCCAGATCAGGATGTCGGAGAACCGGAACCCGAACCGGTCGGAGAGGCGTTCGAGGCGGTCGCGGAGCGGGCCGTCGGGGAGCCGGCGGGTCGTCCAGCTCAGGCGGACGAACGCCGGGGCCAGAACCAGCACCAGCGCCCCCATCGCCGCCATCATCCCCATCTGGAAGCCGGGCTCCTCCGAGGTGGCCGGCAGCCAACGGCGGGACAGGTCCTGCGCCAGCGAGAAGATCAAGGCCGCCGGCAGGACCATCCCCAGCGATTGCCGGGCCCTCAGCGCGAGGTACCGCGCCGTGCCCGTCGGGCGGCGAGTCGACGGGCTCCTCAGGAGCAAGGCCCGCTCGCCGGGGTAGAGGCCCCACCAGCCGGCGAGCTGGGCCAGCAGGAACGGCAGGAGGATCAGGATCTCGTCGACCAGGATGGCGTCGCGGAGCCCCAGGCCCGATCGGACCACCTCGGGCCAGCCCAGCCCGTAAATGATCCAGGCGTAGCCGCCCAGCGTCAGGGCCCCGACCACCCGCGAGCCGGCCGCGAAGAGCCGGCGGGCTCCCGAGGTCGGCCGCCCCCGGCGCTGGACACGGACCCGGACCAGCGTCGCGAACGCCAGCGCCGCCAGGCCGACCAGGCTGACCTCGGCCATCGCCTCGATCAACCGGGGAACGACCGAGCCCCGAGGGACCGGCGAGGGAGGGAAGATTGCGTCGGTCCCGAACGCGAGGAAAAGCGCGATCAGCAGGGAAACGGGCATGGGAGAGCGATCCTCGATCCGCCTGGCTCTCGACGATTATGAGGTCGCCTCGCCAACGGAGTCAAGGACCCGAGGCCGTGCGGACCTGGCCCTTCAACTCCTCGAAGGCCGAGCGGAGTTGCTCGCGCTCCTGCTGGTAGTTCTCGATGCTCCGCTCGTACTGCCCGTTGGCGACCTCCAGGGCGTGGATCGCCTGGGCGTCGTCGACGGCCCGCTGGGCCAGGTCCTGGTTCTGGACCTTGAGCGTGAGCGTCGAGTCCTTTAACTGGGCGTTCTCGGTCCGGAGGCTCTTGACGAGCTTCTGGGCGTCATCAAACCGCGACTTCGGCACGAAGGCGCAGCCGGGAGCCGAGAGGACGCAGGCCGCGAGGGCGGCGGCGAGAGCCAGTCGAGTCCGTCCGACCATGGCGTTCCGACTCCTTCCGGGACGACGAGGTCATCGCTTGCGAGCGAAGCCGCCCCGGGGACAGACTGTCCCCGGGGCGTGCCGCGACATTTACTTGAACATGCCGGCGAGCTGGCTGATCAGCCCGGCGGCCGGACCGTTGCTCTGGAACTCGTAGAGGTTGCGGATCAGGTCGAACGAGAAGACCATCGAGACGAAGACCAGGACGGTGGTGAACCCGAGCAGGCCGACCCAGATGCCGCCCCACTCGGCCTGGGGGCCGGCGGCGGCGAACCGGGTCCCAGGGCCGGCGGCCGGCGCGGTCACCGGCGCGGCCGCGACGCCGCTGTCGCCCTCGCCCGTCACATCCCACTGGCTGGACTCGCCCGAGGCGCCCTCGTCGGCCTCGAACTCGCCCGAGTCGGGCTCGGCGGCGATCGCGGCGCCCATGGCGGTCGCGGCGTTGACGTTGACGTCGTCCTCGTCCAGCGCGAAGACCTCGGAGGCCGAGTCGGACTCCTCCAGGTCGAAGTCGCTCGACCGGTCGATCTGAACGGTCCGGTCTTCGTGGTCGGAGTCGAGGGCGTTGACTTCGAGGCTGAAGTCGGTGTCCTCGAAGATGTCCTTCTCGGTCAAGCCCATCGACGTGGCGCCGGGGTCGGAGGGCATGACGCCAGGCATGACGGTGGCCGAGTTGGGGTCTTGCTTGGGCGGCGCGGGGGCCTTGGCGGCGGCGGGCTTGGCCTTGGGCGCGGGCTTGGCCGGCTCGTCATCATCGAGCGGGGCCAGTTCGATCGAGTCGGCCTGCGAGAGGTCGAACCCGCCGACACCCTGGAGGTTGATCCCCGAGTCGCTGGGGCGGGCCAGGTTGATCCCCGAGGCCGACGGCTGGGCCGCGGTCACGTCGGAGTCGCTCGGCCCGGCCAGCGGGGTGGCCTCGAATTCGTCGCTGACGTCCAGGGCGGTCAGCTCGAAGTCGCTGCCGCTCTCAGGCTCCAGCGCCGAGGCGATGTCCTGCGACGGCATCAGCTCGAAGTCGCTACCCGAGTCGGGCTCGGCCTCGAACGCCGAGACCTCGTCGGACGAACTGACGCGCCCGAGCGGGGCCGGCTTGTCGCCGGGGTAGCTCAGGGCATCCATGTCGGACTCCGAGCTGTCGTTGACCAGCGTCACGTCGGAATCGCTCGGGATCCGATGCGACGAGTCAGAGGACATCAGCCGGACGTCCGAGTCGCTCGCGTCCTTGAGTGGCTTATCGGGCACGATCCGGACGTCGGAGTCGCTCGGTTGCTTCCCCCCCGACTTCATCCCGATGATCGTCGAGCTGGAGCTGGAGAGCGGGCCGGCCGGCAGCGAGAGGTCGTCGAACTGGACGTCGTGCTCATCCGAGCCCGAGCCCGAGGTCGAGACGAGGTCGGAGGTTTTCGGGCCGAGGTCCGGCTTGGCGGTGCCGAGCTGGAACTCGGACAGGTCGATCTCGTCGCTGCCGCTGCCATCGGGCACTTCGAGTTCGAGGTCCGAGAGCGAGAGCTCGGGGTCGCTGCCCAGCCCTCGCCGACGAGCCAGCTCGTCGATGTCGGCAACCCGGAATTGCCACGAGCCGCTGTCCATGAAGGCGCGGACCTCGCGATGCTGGGCCTTTTGCTTCAGATCCTCGGGGCTCATACCCAGGACTCGGGCGGCCTCTTCGAGGGTGTAGAACTGAGCCATTCGACGTGCTCCTCGCGATCGAGTCCGGCCGCTTGGCGGCCGTCCTGTTCGATTCGATTGGATTCTCTGGGCGGGGTCGGGAGGGGGGCCCGCCGCGCCGAGCACGCCGACGCCCACCCTCTACTTGGCCATCGACTTCACCATCGCCTCGATCGATGAGACCTCGGGCGGCTGGTTGTTGAACTCCGACAGCTTCAGATCATATCGATACTGGCGGGCCGCTTCGAGCTTGACGGTCCCCGTGCCTTTGAGGCCCGACGGCTCGACGCGGTAGACCGCGAAGGCTTGCGAGCGGGTATCAATCAGGTAGAGCATCTGCGAGGACGAACCGTTGGCGGCGGCGGTGAAGGCGATCGTCCCGTTCGACTCGGAGCTGGGGGCCATCCCCTGGGCCCGGGCCGTCGGGCCATGCCCGCCGACCCACCACGCCAGGACCAGACCCGCCAACAACCCCGGCAGACCGTAACGCGCCGCTCCGCCAAAGTGTCCCGTGGACATCGTCGATCCTCCATGATGTTCGGACGGGCCCCCGTCCATCGGGAGGCCCCACGACTCGTCGCGGATCAATCAGTCGGCCCGAATTCGACGCGGAACGACCACGCCTCCAGACCAAACCGTCTCTTCGCATTCAGTTTAACACACCACGCGGAAGGCGGTGACCGGTGATGGGCAATTCTCAACGCCCCGATCGACGAGACCGGTTGGGATGTGCTTCCGGCCCCATCCATTCTATCGAGCCCCGAGATGCTGGCAAGGTCAAGGGGCGAGGTCTCGCGGGGTCGAGACTTGCTGGGTGCGCCAACGGATTCCGGCATCGAGCGGGGATCGCCCAAGCAGAGACGATTTCCCGTAGGGTAGGGCTTGCCCTGCCGCGAGCCAGGTTTCGGCAGGGCAAGCCCTACCCTACGGGGATGCCGGAATCCGTTGGCGCTCCCAGACTCGTGAAGTGGTTCAATCAGGTGCGAGCGGCGATGTCTTGGGGTATAGTCGTGCTTTTGCGAGGGAGGCCTCGATGTGAGGCCAACCTTCCCCCGGATCGCGATCGATCGTCACTCGCGCCGCTCACGGAGGCCGCCCGATGGACGCCACGCACCCGTCTGACGAGATGCTCTATTCGTACGGCCTGGGCCAGCTCGACGATGGTGTCGCCGGGGTGATCAAGGAGCACCTCGGGACGTGCGCCAGTTGCCGGAGCCGGGCCGCCGCGCTCTCCTCCAACAGCGACCTCGACTGGCGCCAGGGCCTCCCGAAGGGGGCGAGACGGTCTCGGACCGAAGACTGGCGCAACGAGAGAAGCGAGACCGCGTCGTTCCTGCCTCCGCACGACTCGCCCTCGCCGGGCCTGATCGACTGCCCCGATTACGAGATCAGGAAGGAACTCGGCCGGGGCGGCATGGGGGTGGTCTACCTGGCCCGCAACACGCTGATGGGCCGGGATGAGGTGCTCAAGGTGATGGGGCGGCAACTCATGAGCCGTCCCGAGAGCCTCGACCGCTTCCTCCGCGAGATCCGGGCCGTTGCCAAGCTCCGCCATCCGAACATCGTCTCGGCGTATTCCGCCTTCCGGCACGGCGAGAGCCTCGTCTTCGCGATGGAGTACGTCGAGGGCCTCGACCTCGCGAGGATGGTCCGGGCCAAGGGGCCGCTGCCGGTCGCGCACGCCAGCCACTTCATCTATCAGACGGCGCTGGGGCTCCAGCACGCCCACGAGGAGGGGCTCGTCCACCGCGACATCAAACCGGGCAATCTGATGCTCGCCCGGAAAGGGACCAGGGCGACCGTCAAGATCCTCGACTTCGGCCTGGCCAAGGCGACCCGCGACGAGAAGCTCGTCGACAGCCTGACCGCCGACGGGCAGGCCCTGGGCACCCCCGCTTTCATCGCCCCCGAGCAGATCAAGGACTCCCGGAGCGCCGACATCCGGGCCGACATCTACGGCCTCGGCGCCACCTTGTATTATCTCCTGACCGGTCGCCCGCCGTTCCCCTCGGAATCTCTCTACGAGCTCTTCCAGGCCCACCTCTTGCGGGACGCCGACCCGCTCGACCTCGTCCGCCCCGACGTCCCTCCCGGGCTCGCCGCCCTCGTCGCCCGGATGATGGCCAAGGACCCGGCCGGGCGGCCTCAGACCCCGAAAGAACTCGCGGAGGCCCTCGCGCCGTTCTTCAAGAAGGCGGATGCGGCCCACGTGAGCCCGAAAGCGGTCATCCCCCCGGCCGGTGTCGCCTTCGACGCGACCCGGCCGGAGGGCGACGCGGCCCAGAAGCCCGTCGGGGCCGAGACCGTGACCGAGACGCCCGCCGGTGGGTCTCGATGGGAGAGCCTCATCGACTTCCGGGACGAGGAAGATGACCGCCACGAGGCCCCGGCCGTCGACCCCGGGCAAAGGCCCTTCTGGAAGACGTGGCCGGCGCTCGCCGCGGCCTCCCTGCTTGGCCTGGTCGCGCTCGGTCTCGCCGTCTACTTCGCCGCCAGAGACCCACAGCGGGGCGAGATCCCCGTCGCCCGGGCCGAGGGCGTGGACAAGAAAGTCCCGGTCCGATCGTCGAAGCCTGAAAAAAAGGCCGTGAGCCAGCCTGCCGGATCGACCCCGTCCCGCTCGATCGACCCCGACCCCGCGTCGGCCAAGGCGTCCCCCACTCCGCCGCCATCGCGGGCGGACGACAAACCCCCCGCCGTTGCGAAGGCGGACGTGCCCGCGGCGGCGGCCGTGTCGTCGGCTCTGGTCAACGCCCTGCGGTCGGAGACCCGATCGGTCTATGTCGATGATTTCGACAATCCCGAGAGCGGTTGGCCCCGGTCCAGGAGCAACGGCTATTCGGCCGGCGCCTACTTCGTCGCCTCGGACGGCCCCTGGGAGAATTGGAGGTCTCCGCGACGGGTCCGGACCGACAGCATCCTCGAAGTCGTCGGGCAATTGAAATCCGAGGGGCCGATCGCCCGGGGCTCCTGGGCCGTGATCGTCACCCGGATGATCGGGGAGGCCCATCGAGGGTTCATGGTGACGATCAACGGCAAGGGGGAGCTCTTCCTCCTGCCGAACCCCCGGTCGAGGGAGCCGATCGACGCCGATCCGACCCTCGGCCCGATCGTCCACCCGGCCATCAAGCCGGGCGGCCAGACCAACAGGCTCCTGATCGCGATGAAGAAGCGGAGCCTTGAGGTCTTCGTCAATTCCGCGCGGGTCTGCGGGCCCCTGACCTTCACCTATGACCTGACGCCGTCGACCTTCGGCCTCGGCACCTTCGACGGCCCGGGGGACTTCCGGGCGGAATTCGAGAGGGTCGAGGTCTGCGAGTTCTCCGACGGCGGGCCGTGGCCGTCCCCGACCCCGGACGATACCCTCCGGACGTCAACCCGCCAGGTGTACGTTGACGACTTCAGCGACCCCGCCAGCGGCTGGCCCGTTCGACGATCGCAAGGGCTACTCGGCCGGCGCCTACTTCGTCAACCCGGGGGACGGCTGGGGGTGCTGGAGATCCCCGAGGCGTATCCGGACCGAATGCACCCTGGAAGTCGTCGGGAGCCTGAAGTCGGCGGTCCCGATCGTCCGGGGTTCCTGGGGCGTGGTCGTCTTCAAATTGCCGGGACGTCGAGGCTTCCTGGTGAAGATCAACGCCAGGGGGGAGCTTTTCCTCCTGCCGAGCCCCTTCGAAGAGGCAGCGGCGTTCGAGGACGGATACCCCAGCATCGGGCCGATCGTCCATCCGGCCATCAAGCCCGGCGGCCAGCCCAACACGCTTCTGCTCGTGATCCGGAAGAGGAGCCTGGAGATCCTGGTCAATTCCGAGCGGGTCTGCGAGCCCGTGGCCTTCGACCAGGACCTGACCTCCTCGGTCTTCGATCTCGGCGCCTTCGACGGGCCGGGAACCTTCCGGGCGGAATTCGAGGAGGTCAAGCTCCGCGAGTTCACTGACGGCCGACCGAAGCCGCCCCCAACCGTCTTCAGCTCCATCAAGACGGCCACCCGCCAGGTCTACGGCGACGACTTCAGTAATCCCGCCAGCGGATGGCCCAAGGGGGATCACGCCAATTATTGGGGCGGCGTCTATTTCGTGCAGCCGAACTACTTCAGAAAGGGCCCGAGCAGCCTCCGGACCGACAGCATCCTCGAAGTCAAAGGGCGCGTGAAGACCGCGGGGGGATCGCTCCGAGGGTCCTGGGGCGTGGCCATCAACCGGGAGCTGGGGACGGGCCTTCGAGGTTGCTTCGTGAAGATCAACGGCAAGGGGGAACTCTTCCTGGAGCCGCTCCACTGGGATGACGCGAGGCAATTCGAAGAGGTCGACCCTATCATCGGCCCGATCGTCCACCCGAAGATCAACCCCGCGAACCAGCCCAACACCCTGGTCCTGGTGATCCGGAGACGAAGCCTGGAGATCTTCGTCAATTCCGAGCGGGTCTGCGATCCCGTGCCCTATGACTTCGACCTGGTCCCCTCGTTCATCGAGATCGGCGCCTGGGATGGACCGGGAGATTTCCAGGCGGAGTTCGGTTCAGTCGTGATCCGCGAGTTCGGCCGTCCGAGAAACTGACCGGTCGGAAAGACCGCGGGCTCAGATCCGGCCCGTTCACCCCAGCCCCGGCCCGTTGGGGTTCTCGGGGTGGCGCTGCCGCTTGTTCCGGACCAGGTTGACGTGGGTCTTCGAGTAGACGTAATCCTCGTCTTCCAGCCCCGGCGGGGCGTTCCAGGGGTCTTCCTCGGGCGGTTTCTGATAGAGGAGGTCGTACTCGGGGCCGGAGGCGTCGCTCCAGATGAACATCCCGAACAGGCCGATCAGGTTCCGCCGGCAGCGCGTCCCGCAAGAAGGGCAGAGGTAGAACCGCTCGCCGAACGAGAGGACGGCCCGGCGCTCCAGCCCCCGCTTGTCGCAGGTCGGGCAGCGATGGCCCGCGACGAGGTCGACCACCTGACGGGCGGCCAGGAAGAGTCCGACGGCCACGATCGTCGTCGTGATCAGGACCCTCCCCAGGGTCGAGATCAGGCCGGGCGTCGAGGCGATCGCCAGCATGAGGGCCGTCGCGGCGACGACGAGCATCGTGTTGCCGATGGTGAAGCGTGGACCTGGCCCGGTTCGACCTCATACCGACGCCCTCCTCGTCCGGATCTCCGAGGCTCTTCTCCTCGAAGAAATCCTCGCCCGGCGCTGGACTTGGATTCAAGCCCCTACCCGGCGAAGGCCGATGAATTGAGTGGGAAGATCCGCCGCGAACCGCGCCTCGACGACCCGCCCGCCCGGTCGGGCCGACCTTGACAGGATCGGCCGGTCGGATAAAGTCGCCATTCGACCCGCTCGCGTCTACTTCCCTTCGAGCCGTCGGGCCTCCACGATTCACCCCCTTCGACGAACGAGCCGGCCTTTGCTCCCTGATCCCGCACCCTCGAACCCGGTCCACCGGCCCGTCCTGCTCCAAGAGGTCGTGTCGTGGCTCGCGCCCGGAGAAGGCTCGATCGTGGTCAACGGGACCGTGGGCGCCGGCGGCCATGCCTCGGCGCTGGCGAAGCTCGTGGGGTCCACCGGCCGCCTGATCGGCCTGGATCGCGACCCCGAGATGCTCGCGCTGGCCACGAAGGCGACCGAAGGGCTGCCGGTCACGCTGATCAACGCCTCGTATTCCGACCTGGGGGACGTGCTCGACGACCTGGAAATCGAAGCGGTGGACGGGATCGTGCTCGACCTTGGCCTGTCGTCCGACCAGCTCGCCTGGTCGCATCGCGGGTTCAGCTTCGCCGAGGACGGCCCGCTCGACATGCGGTTCGACCCGAGGACGCCCGAGTCGGCCGCCGACCTGGTCAATGACCTGGACGAGAAGGAGCTGGCCGACCTGATCTTTGAGTATGGGGAGGAGCGACACAGCCGGCGGATCGCGAAGAGGATTGTCGAGGCCCGGCGGGTCGAGCCGATCGTCACCACCGCCCGGCTCGCCGAGATCGTCCGGAAAGGGGTGCCCGGCAAGTGGGGGGCGATCGACCCGGCTACCCGGACTTTCCAGGCCCTGCGGATCGCCGTTAACGGAGAGCTCGACCGGCTCGACGACTTCCTGGCCAACGTGGCCGGCTTCCTGAACCCGGGCGGCAAGGCCGCCATCATCAGCTTCCATTCGCTCGAAGACCGACGGGTCAAGCACGCGTTCCGCGACGACCCCGACCTGACCGTCCTGACCCGCAAGCCCGTCCTGGCGACGGCCGAGGAACTGGCCAACAACCCCCGAGCGCGAAGCGCGAAACTGAGGGTCGCCCAGCGATGTCCGGACCCGAATGGACCATCAACGAGCCCGACGACCGCCGGGTCGACGCGCGATCCCTGAGCCCCGAGCCCAAGGCCGAGTCGGCCCAGGAGCCCCGATCCATCCCGAGACTCGCCCAACCCTCGGAGCCGGCCATGGCCCAGTCCCCCGCCGAAGCCACCGCCGACCGCGACGAACCAGAGACGACCGAGCCCGCCGCCCCGCCTCGCAAGCGCCCGGGGTTCCCGTGGCTGATCCTCTCCCTGCTGTCGAAGATCCAGCTCCCGTCGCTCGGGTCCGAGCGGCACGAGATGATCACAGACGCTCCCAAGGTGGCCAGTTCCCAGCCGGGCGAGCCGTCCCCCGCCGCCACGAAGAAACGGGCCGCGGCTCGCATCCCGCTCCTCAGCCTGAAGCGCGAGACCCGCGTCGGCCTGGCGGTCGTGCTCACGTTTGTCGTCTTCGTCGGGGCCCTGGTCGTCAAGAAGGGATGGGTCGGCAAGCAGCCGATCACCCTGGCGATCGGCGAGCATCCGGACGAGCAGGAGAAGGAAAAGAAGCCGGATCAGACGGAAAAGAAGCCCGAGCCGAAACCGGAACCCACGCCCCCGAAGCCGAATGACCCGCCCTCGACGACTCCGGCCGAGGGATCGTCGTCGAAGGTCACGCTGGTCGGCGAACCCAGGGGGATCGAGGCCGGCCCTCCGCCTCAGATCGGCGCCGAGGGGACGGTGCCCGCGACCCTGGCCAACATGCCGCCCTCCCCGGCCGGGCCCACGCCGCCGGATGACCTGCCCCCCTCAAAGGCCACTCCGCCGACCGAGCCGAAGCTCGCCGACCTCCCGAGCGGCCCGTCCGACCCGCTCACCTTGCCCGGCGAGGGGTCACTGCTCCCCGCCGAGAAGCCCTCGACGCCCCCGGTGACCGCCGCGGAGCCGGCTTCATTGCCCGAACCAATGCCCGGCCCCGGCTCGACGGGCGGGCTGCCGTCGATGGACCAGAAGCCGGCCGAGCTTCTCGAGCCCCCTCCGGCGCCCGCTGCCACAACTCTCGAACCGCCCCCGCCGCCACCGGTCGAACCGCCGCCGGCCCCGGCCGCTGCGCCTCCGGCGATTCCCGAGCCGTCCCCGACCCTGACGGCCCCGCCGAAGGTCGAGGCCACGGCGCCGGTCCCGGCCGAGAAGCCGCCGACGCTCGAATCGGTCCCGGCCACCGCGACGGTCCCGCCGCCGAGCCTGGCTCCGGCGGAGGCGGTCGTTGCCGGAGCGGCGACCGCCGGCGCCCTCGGGGCCGGCTGGGTGTCGATCCCGAGCGGAGGCCGGCGGATCGTCGGCACTGACCCCGTCGCCTCGAACGCGGTCGACTCCCCCTCGCCCGCCGTCGTCCGGGTCGCCGACGGCCCGAGAGCCAGCGACGCCCTCGACGCCGACCAGGTTGAGCCCGTCCTCCACCGCGTCCGGCCCGGCGAGAACTTCTGGACGATCTCGAAGCTTTATTACCGGTCGGGCCGCTATTACCGGGCCCTCCACGCCGCCAACGAGCGGCAGGTGCCCAACATCCGCGAGCTTTTCGTCGGCACCGTCCTCCGGATTCCACCGCCCGAGGCGCTGGATCGGTCGCTGATCGACCCGCCGGGCCAGGGCAAGACCGACGACCCGGCCGCCACCACGGCGAGCCGGACCTCGAAGCACTCCAACCCGGCCGAGGAGGCCGAGCTGGCCGCCCCCGTCCGGGTCGCGCCGTCCCCAGGCCGATCCCGAAGCCGTCGAGGAACCCCGGCGACCGACCTACACGGTCAAGCCGTACGAGACCCTCCGGAGCATCGCCCGCGACACGCTCAACGACCCCCGGCGCGACCGCGAGATCTTCAACCTCAACCGCGACGTCCTCGACGACCTCAACGTCCTGCCCGCCGGGACCACCCTCACCCTTCCCGAAGATGCCATCGTCGGCCGCCGGGCGAGGTGAGGCTGAAAGGGCGGCCGATCACCGCGACCTGACCTTCCGCCCGGCATTTGCCCGGGTGACGACCTCCCACCCCGGCGCCTCCTCGGCGACGGCAGCCTCGATCTCCTCGGACGCCCCGGCCTGGACGGCCTTGAGGTAGGAGACGGCGGCCTTGACGAGGAAGGCGTCGAAGGCGTCGGTCTCGACCTCTTCGAACGCGTGACAGGTGAGGATGACCTCCTGGGTCGCCCCGCGCGGCTCGCCGAAGCTGATCCGATCGGCGTCGCTCAGGACCGGCCGCTCGGCCTCGTGGAACGGGGCGAGCTTGAGCTGGGCGGCCAGGGTCTCGGCCTTGAAGGCGTTCCGCTTGACCGTGAAGCGGAGGGTCAGCACCCACTCGTGGCCGGTCTGGGCCTGGAGGAACGGCGGGTCTTCGGGGCCGGCGCCGGGCACCTTCACCACGGCCCGATTCGACCAGTCGACGGCCGGGAAGCCGCCGATCTGTTCGAGCCGGTCGACGACCTTTTCGAGGATCCGCCCGTCCCAGCGGGCGGGCTTGCCCGACCGGCCGACGCGGTCCTTGAGGTGCCAGCGACGGCCGTCGACCTCCCAGGGGGATTTGGCCTCGGGCGCGTCCTTCTCGCGGGCGGCCTTCGCCTCGGCGATGGCCTTCTTCGCGGCGGCCTTGGGGTCGAACCGCGGGCGCTCCTCGAACGGGCCGGCGGCGAGGACGCCCTTGAGGATCGCCCCGGTCAGCGACCTCTTCGCCTTCGCGATCGCCTCGGGCGGGCCGGCGGCGACGATCGAGCCTCCCTCGGCGCCGGCCTCGGGGCCGATGTCGATGACCCAGTCGGCCGTCTTGATCACCTCCAGGTTGTGCTCGATGATCACGACCGTGTTGCCCAGGTCGGCCAGGCGGTGGACGACGTCCAGGAGCTTGCGGACGTCGTCGAGGTGCAGGCCGGTCGTCGGCTCGTCGAGGATGTAGAGGGTCCGGCCGGTGTCGGGCCGGGCCAGCTCGGCCGCGAGCTTGACGCGCTGGGCCTCGCCGCCGGAGAGCGTCGGGGCCGACTGGCCGAGCGGGAGGTAGCCGAGGCCGACGTCGTGCAGGGTCTGCAGGACCTTGCGGATCTTGGGGACGCTGGCGAACAGGTCGAGCGCCGCGTCGACGTTCATGTCGAGGACGTCGGCGATCGTCTTGCCCGCGGAACTTCACGGCGAGCGTCTCGGGGGTGAACCGTGCCCCGTGGCAGGCGTCGCAGGTGACCCAGACGTCGGGCAGGAAGTGCATCTCGATCCGCTTCTGCCCGGCCCCCTCGCACGCCTCGCACCGGCCGCCGGGCTGGTTGAAGCTGAACCGGCGCGGGGTGTAGCCGCGGACCTTCGCCTCGGGCAGCTTGGCGAACAGCTCGCGGATCAGGTCGAACGCGCCCGAGTAGGTGCCGGGGGTCGAGGTCGGCGTGCTGCCGAGCGGGGCCTGGTCGACGCTGATGACCTTGTCGACCTGCTCCAGCCCCTCGATCGCGTCGTGGGCGCCGGGCGTCACCTGGGCCCGGTGGAGCTTCTTGCGCGGCGGCCTTCCAGAGGATGTCCTCGACCAGCGAGCTCTTGCCCGACCCGCTGACGCCCGTGATCGACCGTGACCAGGCCGAGCGGGAACGACGCGTCGATGTTCTTGAGGTTGTGCTGCCGGGCCCCGCGGATCGACGATGGCCGGGCCGTCGGCCGGTCCGGCGGTTGGTCGGGATCGGGATCGCCGGCGCTGACCGCTGAGGTACTTGCCGGTGAGCGACGTCCTTCGCCTTCTTGACCTTCGCCGGCGGGCCCGGCGGCGGTGACCTCGCCGCCGCAGTTCGCCCGAGCCGGGGCCGAAGTCGATCAGGTGGTCGGCCGCCTCGATCACCTCGCGGTCGTGCTCGACCAGGACCAGCGTGTTGCCCAGGTCGCGGAGGCGCCGGAGGGCGTTCGAGCAGCCGGGCGTTGTCGCGCGGGTGGAGGCCGATGGTCGGCTCGTCGAGGACGTAGAGCACGCCGGTCAGGCCGCTGCCGATCTGGCTGGCCAGGCGGATTCGCTGGCTCTCGCCCCCGGAGAGCGTCGGCGTCCCGCGGGCGAGGGTCAGGTAGTCGAGCCCGACGTCGACGAGGAACTGGAGCCGGTCGCGGACCTCGCGGACGAGGTCGCCGGCGATGTGCTTCTCGTCGCCGTCGAGCTTCAGGCCCTTGAAGAACGCGCAGCGCCCGGCCGAGCGGCCAGTGGCCGACCTGGTCGATCGTGAAGCTCGCGGAACCGGACGGCCGCCGAGTCGTCGCGGAGCCGGGCCCCCATGCACGACGACGCAGGGGACGTCGTCGACCATCCCCTGGAGCTTGAACCGGTAGAGGAACGAGACCCGCGCCGCCTCCTCGATCGCCGGGAACAGCCCCTTGTACTGGAACGAGAACCCGGGCTGATTCTTGGCCGGCGGGACCGTCGAACCAGGTCGTCGCCCGCGCCGTGGAGGATGGCCCGGCGGTGCCGGCCTTCGAGGTCGTCGAACGGGGACGTCCAGGTCGATCCCGAGCGACTTCGGCCATCGCCTCGATCATCCGGGCGAAGGCGGGGTTCGTCGTCGAAGCTCGGGCCAGGCGGCGACGGCGCCTTGCCGCGAGCGACCGGCGGCCGTCGGGGATCAGAGCGGCGGGGTTGGCGCCGTGCTGGGTGCCCAGCCCCTCGCAGACCGGGCACCAGCCGAGCGGGCTGTTGAACGAGAAGTGGTGCGGCGACAGCTCCTCGAAGCTCCGCCCGCAGCCGTCGCACGACCGATGCTGGCTGTAGCGGTCGACCGGCCAGTCGCGGCTCGTCGGCCTCGTCGCCGACCCGGGCGACGTGGACCACCCCCTTGCCCAGGTCGAGCGCCGCCTCGACCGAGTCGGCCAGCCGCGACCGGGTCTTCCGGCGGACGATCGCGCGGTCGATGACGACCTCGACCCGGTGCTTGCGGCGGTGGCTCAGCTTCGGGCGGCTCGTCCAGGCTGTGCGAGGCGCCGTCGACCCGGACCCGGGCGAAGCCGGAGCCTCGGAGGTCGTCCCAGAGGGCCGCGTAGTCCTCGTTGTCGCGGCGGTCGACCGGGGCCATCACGTAGACCTTCGACCCTTCGGGCAGGTGGAGGATCTTCTCGACGATCTCGTCGGCCGTCTGGGTGCCGATCGCGGTCCCGCAGTTCGGGCAATGGGGCTGGCCGAGCCGGGCGAAGAGGATGCGCAGGTAGTCGTGGATCTCGGTGACGGTGCCGACCGTCGACCGCGGGCTCTTGCTGGTCGTCTTCTGCTCGATGCTGACGGCCGGCGAGAGGCCGCTGATCTGCTCGACCTTCGGCTTCTGCAACGGCGCGAGGAACTGGCGGGCGTAGCTGGAGAGGCTCTCGACGTACCGCCGCTGCCCCTCGGCATAGAGCGTGTCGATCGCCAGGCTACGTCTTGCCCGACCCGCTCGGCCCGCTGCACACGGTCATCTTGTGGCGGGGGATGTCGACGTCGACCCCCTTCAGGTTGTGCTGCCGGGCCCCTCGGACCGAGATGTCGGACAGGCCCGATCTCGGACGAGATCCGCGCCGGCTTCTGCTTCGCCTTCCTGGGCTTGCCGTTGCTCGATGGGCAGGCGGGGCCGTCGAGGATGCGTTTCAAGGCCCGCCCGGTGTGGCTCTCGGGCACGGCGGCGACGGCCTCGGGCGTCCCTTCGGCGACGACCCGGCCGCCTCCGGAGCCCCCTTCGGGGCCGAGGTCGATCACCCAGTCGGCCGTCTTGACGACGTCGAGGTTGTGCTCGATCACGACCACCGTGTTGCCCAGCGCGGTGAACCCGTGGAGGACTTCCAGGAGCTTGCGGACGTCGTCGAAGTGCAGGCCCGGTCGTCGGCTCGTCGAGGACGTAGAGCGTCCGGCCGGTCCCCTTCTTGACCAGCTCGCGGGCGAGCTTGATCCGCTGGGCCTCGCCGCCGGAGAGCGTCGGCGACGCCTGGCCGAGCTTCAGGTAGTCGAGGCCGACGTCGTGGAGCGTCTGGAGCATCCCGGCGATCTTCGGGACGTTCGCGAAGTGCTCCAGCGCCTCCTGGACGTCCATTTCGAGGACGTCGGCGATGCTCTTCCCCTTGAACCGGACGTGCAGGGTCTCGCGGTTGAACCGCTTCCCCTCGCAGACCGGGCAGGTGACCCAGACGTCGGCGAGGAAGTCCATCTCCAGCCGGTTCGAGCCGTTCCCCTCGCACGCCTCGCAACGGCCGCCGGCGACGTTGAAGCTGAACCGGCCCGCCTTGTAGCCGCGCGCCTTCGCCTCGGGCAGCTTGGTGTAGAGGTCGCGGATCAGGTCGAACAGCTTGATATACGTGGCCGGGTTCGACCGAGGGGTCCGGCCGATCGGCGACTGGTCGATGTCGATGATCTTGTCGAGATGCTCCAGCCCGTCGATCCGGTCGTGGAGGCCGGGCTCGGTGAGTGCGCCGGTTGAGGTCGCGGGCCAGGGTGTCGCGGAGGATGTCGCCGACCAGCGAACTCTTGCCCGAGCCGCTGACGCCGGTCACGCAGACGAACAGGCCGAGCGGGAACGCGACGTCGATCCCCTTCAGGTTGTGCTGGCGGGCGCCGACGACCGTCAGCGTGCTTGTCGGCGGGAGCCCTTCGAGTCTTCGGGACCGCGATCGCGCTTGCGGCCGGAGAGGTACTGGCCGGTCAGGCTGTTCGGGTTGTCGGCGAGGACCGAGAGCGGCCCTTCGGCGACGACCTCGCCCCCCTTGACGCCCGGCCCGGGGCCGAAGTCGACCAGGTGGTCGGCGGCGCGCATCGTGTCCTCGTCGTGCTCGACGACGATGACGGTGTTGCCGACGTCGCGGAGCCGCTGCAAGGTCGCGATCAGGCGGTCGTTGTCGCGCGGGTGGAGGCCGATCGAGGGCTCGTCGAGGATGTAGAGCACCCCGACCAGCCCCGCGCCGACCTGGCTGGCCAGCCGGATCCGCTGGGCCTCGCCGCCCGAGAGCGTCGGCGCGGCGCGGTCGAGGGTCAGGTAGTCGAGGCCGACGTTGGTCAGGAACCCCAGCCGGCCGCGGATCTCCTTGAGCAGCTCCTCGGCGATCGTCGAGGAGAGCGCGTCGAGCGGGGTCGCGGCGTCCTCGGGCGCGAGGTCGGCGGGAGCCTGGCCGGCGAGGGCGTCGAAGAACCGCGCGACCCGGCCGATCGGCAGGTTGCCCAGCTCGACCAGCCCTTTGCCGCCCACGCGGACGGCCCGGGCTCGGGGGTTGA
>CAVWND010000011.1:0-1591418 GCA_963756475.1 uncultured Planctomycetota bacterium | reverse complement strand
TCACCACAGCGAAGCCGGGGCAAGCCAGCAGCACCAACCCGTCGCCGACGCGGCCGCCGCCGCCCCGTTAAGGTTCCCCATTTCGCTCGCCGCCACCACTTCTTCATCAACAACCGCCCCTGGCAATGTTCGCCTGCCTCCACCCCCCCCCCCCCTGTACTTGACCGTTGCATCTCCTCGGTCACGTCAGATCACCGTGGCCACAGGTACAGACAGTTCATCACAAGTTGTCCAGCGCCAGTTCACTGACATATGCACCACGCGGGAGAGGTCAATAAAACTTATATATTCGTTTATTAAGCATCAAATTAACATCAAATAAGTCAGAGCTAAAAATGCAGTGAAAATGCATTTAGGTAAAACCAAAGATCCATAAGGGACTCTAAAGTGGAACCCACCGAGAATTGTTATATGAGGGTGGAGTGGGGTGAAGTTGGAGCATAAGTGACCTTCATTAGAGTAAAATGAAGGTGAAGTGAGAGTGGACAAGTGGAGTGAAGGTGGAGTGAAGTGAGAGTGCCGTTAAGTGAGGGTGATGTGGAGTGAGGGTACAGTGGAGTGAGTGTAAAGTGAGAGTGCAATAAAGAGAGAGTGGAGTGAAGTGAAGCTAGGGTGGAGTGAAAGGAGAGTAGAGTGAAGTGAGGGGTGGAGTGAATGTGTGAAGTGAGGATGGAGTGAGAGGTGGAGTGAAGTAAGGGTGGAGTGAAGTGAGGGTGAAGTGAAGTGAGGGTGAAGTGATGGTGAGATTGACTGAAATGAGGATGGCGTGAAGTGAGGGTGGAGTGAAGTGAGAGTAGGAGCTGAGAATGCGTACGGAGTCTCCAGTATGGTAGTCAGGTCAGACAGCACGAGTCCAACGAGGAAGTGCTGAGCTCTGTAGTCATTCGTCAGTTCCATGAAGAGTCCGCGTTCGATGAGGGGCGTGCCCGATGATGTGAATGACGTCTGAGAGGCGGAGCTTGAGATGCTCGTCGTCGGGCTCGGCGGGCCTGATCCCGCGCGCAAACAACCGCATAAATTATAATAAATTGTCATAAATTAAAATCAATCATAACAAATTAGGTAAGTAAAAATCGGTGCGTGAGCTCGAGCCCAGTGGCTATATCCAGGCCGAAGACAAGGTCGGCTCGCAAGGCGGCACCAGCGGCGGCGCGACGGAACTCGACAGCATCGCCCTGTTCGGTGGCGTTAACGCGAGCAACTACAACTTCTATCTCGTTCCGCCAACGAGCATCAGCGGGCAGGTAAAGCTCGAACTCTATGGCGATTGCTTGACGACGCCTAGCGACCCGCCGGCGCCGAACGTCACCATTCAGTTGCTCAACCATCAGGGACGGTCATCGCTTCGACGACGACTGACTCCAATGGCGATTACGCGTTCAACAATCTGCCGCCGGGGAATTATTCCGTTCGTGAAATCGTCGCCCGCAGGCGAAATGGCCAGCGATGACCACTTGGGAACGCTCGGCGGAACGCTCAACGGCGCCACGGAAATCGACGGAATTCTGCTATCCGGCGGCGCTAATGGCCTGAATTACAACTTCTGCCTGGTGCCGCCGGCAGCATCTCGGGCGAAGTGACCGACGATCTCGACGGACTTTCGACGAGAGCCCACCGATCCGCATCTGGCGGGCGTGACGATCAACCTGCTCGACGCGCAGGATAACGTCATCGCCACGACCGTGACCGATGCCAGCGGCCATTACACGTTCAATAATTTGTTTCCTGGCACTTACGGCGTGAGCGACGAAGCAGCTCCGGGCTTTATCCTCGAGGATGCGGACGTCGGTTCACTAGGTGGCGTTTCCGAGAGCGAGAATGTTGTCGATCAGATCATGCTGGCGGCCGTGCACCAGGGTACCAGCTACGACTTCTGCCAGGTGCCGCCCGGTTCGCTCAGTGGCTTTGTCTTCCAGGACGGCCCGGCAATCATTCTCACCAGCCCGGATGAAGTGGTCACGCCGCAGAGTACCGGCCGCGATGGTGTGTATGAGCCGGGCGATCCGCCGATTGCCGGCGTGACGATGGTCCTGGGCGATGCCAATGGCATCATCCTGTTCGATTCCAAGGGGCAGCCGATCGAAACCACGACCGACTCGAGCGGCTTGTACCAGTTCAATAACCTGGTTCCCAACGAGAGCTACACCGTCTACGAAATTGAGCCCAGCGGCTACATCAAGGGTCTCGATACGGCCGGCTCGGCAGGGGTTTGGCGCTGAATGCGGGCGTCGTCGTCCCCTTTGGGATTGTGACTCAAGCCAGTCCGTTTGCGATTGTGACCATTCCGATTGGGCCGGGGCAATCCGCAGTCAATTACAACTTCAGCGAATTGGTGACGAGTTCGCCTGTTTTCCTGCCCGATAACAATCCGGCTCCGCCGCAACCTTGGCGATGGCTCCCTTGCCGGCGCATCGCCACCGCCGGCACCGCCGCCGTTTGTGCTGGCACAACCGAATCCGCAATTTGGCGGCAGCGGCGGCGACGGCTTCACCTGGCATCTGAGCGTGATCGACGCCGGCCAGCCGCGTGGCGACGCGTTCGATAGCTCGGTCGTAATGCTCACTGCTTTGACCAAGGACACCGATGGTTGGCTGCACAGCGCTGCAGGTTGCGCCCTGGAGCCTGATCACGCCTGAGGGGAACTCGATCAGTCGGATATGGAGTTCCGGCCGCAAGCTGCAATTCGGCATGCGAGGCGGCGTTCCGGTCACCGGCGACTTCAACGGCGACGGCATCACGGACGTCGGGGTATTCTTCCGCGGCCAGTGGTTTATCGACCTCAACGGCAACGGCGTGTGGGACAAGGAAGATCTGTGGGCCAAGCTCGGCTACACGGACGATCAGCCATCGTGGGCGACTGGGACGGCGACGGCAAAGCCGACATCGGCATCTTTGGTCTGGCCTGGCCGGGCGACCCTCGGGCAATTGCCCAGGAACCGGGCCTGCCCGACCCCGACAACACGAACGCCGGCGTTCGCAAAAACGCGCCGCCGACGCCACGACGTAGCCCCGCACGGTTGTCGCTCGCATGCAACGCACCAGCCAGGGCAAGGTTCGCGCTGACCTGATCGATCACGTCTTCCACTACGGGCGCCGGGCGATCGTCGGTTACCGGCGACTGGAACGGCGCGGGCGTCGATACCATCGGCGTCTTCCACGACGGCCGCTGGGCTCTCGACGTCGATGGCAATGGGAAACGAAGCGACGGCGACCAGATCATTCCGGATGGGTCGCAAGGGAGATCAGCCGGTCGTCGGCGATTTCAATGGCGATGGCACCGACGAGATCGGCGTGTATCGCAACGGAACCTGGTACATCGACATCAACCGCGACCACGTGATCGATGACAAGGATCTGGTGCCGCAATTGGGCTCGGCCGACGATATTCCGGTCGTCGGCGACTGGAATGGCGACGGCAGCGACGAAGTCGGCGTGTTCCATCAAGGCAAACTGGAACGCCCGGTAACTCAGAATAATCGCGAACGCAGTAGCGGATGCGAGCATTTTCCAAAGGAACTTGACTCGCAATCCTCTGCACTTCAATTTCAAAACTGGCACTCTGCCAGCAGCCCGCCGGAAAATACTGGGCAGTTCGTGCGGGCTTGCGCCGTCTGCGCCATCTTCCCGGACGATAAATCTTCCTTCGTCCGATTCGACAACCGCTTTCCTGCGCCCTAGTGTTCCACTGAAGCTTCGGGAATTCTCCGCAGGAGCTTCAGCCAGGGCCGCGAGGCCTTTGGGATGAGACGAGCAGTTTGCCTAATCCGTTCGCAAGGCAATTGCCCGTTAAGTCCGCAAGCACATCTATAATCAAATCGCCACAATTGAATTCACATCACGAGCTGCTGCATGTCGGCGCCCTGATGGTTTGTTGCGCGTGTCGTGTGTATTGTGCGCTCGCGTCTGCGTGGAATCTTGCCGACCGAGCTGCAAGCCAGAGCTGAGCGTGGAACGATGCGTCCCACGATGCGAACGGTCTCGGCAACCGCGCGAATTGCCGCTGCTGCTTGATTCCGCCGTTTGTACCGCCGGTGAACGAACCGCTGGTCGATGCCAATGTGCCGGCACTCATTCGTTCTTGGGTTCAGTCGCCCGCTCTCAATAGCGGCGCTGCGGTGGAGACCACCTGGCATTTGAGCGTGATCAACGGCGGCAGTCCGCGTGCCGCGGCTTCGTCTTCGATCCGAACCGTGAGCCACACTCGCCCTGCGGCGGCGCCCGCCTGGCCAACCGCCCGGCTGGATCAAGGAACTTGGGCGTTTCAAGAACTTGGCGACTCGCAAGGCGCGAAGTTCACATCCGCATTCGGCCAAACGGCGCGATTCCGGTGTGTGGCGACTTTAACGGCGATGGCCGAACCGAACTCGGAGTGTTCATCGCGGGCGTCTGGTATCTGACACCAACGGCAACGGCCGCTGGGATAACGACGATCTGTGGGTGCGGCTGGGATCCGCGGCGATCAGCCTGTCACGGGCGATTGGGATGGCGACGGCAAGACCGACATCGGCATCTTCGGTCGAGCCTGGCGCAGCGATTCTTCGGCATTGGCTTCCGAGCCGGGTTTACCCGACGCTGAGAATGCCACGCGTGGTGAGCGTAAGAATGCGCGGCCCAGCCTGGCATCGCTCGGCAACTGGCGCTTGATGCAGCATACGTCCAAAGCGGCCGTGCGAGCCGATACGATCGATCATGTCTTCCAATTCGGCGCCAGCGGCGACCGCGTGGTTGTGGGCGACTGGAGCGGCGATGGCATCGATACCGTGGGAGTCTTCCGTCACGGCCACTGGGTGCTCGACATCGATGGCGACGGTCGATTCACTTCGCGGGATGTGGCCTTCGATTTAGGAAGGGCCGATGCTCTGCCAGTCGCTGGCGATTTTAACGGCGACGGGGTCGACGAAGTGGGCGTGTTCAGCAAGGTGTTTGGCGGCTCGACACCAATGGCGACCGCGTGCTCGACGAGCACGACCGCGTGGTGAATCTCGGCCAGGCAGGCGATCTGCCGCTGGTGGGCGACTTCAACGGCACAGGCCAGGACAGCCTGGCGGTCTTTCATGGGCGGCTCCGGTAAAAATTGGCCAGCACTGAGCGGTAGTTGCCGAATCAACTCTCAGAAACGGCCGCGGATTCTCACGGATGAACGCGGATCTGCGTTTTCCGTGTAAATCGCGGCTTCCTTCCGACCAATCGCCGTTCGTGCCCCCGGCGACCGGGTTTACTTCTCACGGCCCGAGCTTTTCGACTTCGGCCGTCGTGGCGGCAAGCTCTTTCTCCAGCCGGCTCACTTCGTCCGGCTCGTCCGTCTGCTTGCGAGTGCCGGCCAGTTGGCCGCGAGCTTTTGCAGCTTCTGGTTCAATACATCCATTCGATGCTTGGCTTTTTTGTCCATCGACGTCGGCTCGTCACAAGGTGAAACGATACGAAGCAGAGCAGGATGGGTTCTGCCGTATCGACCTCTTCGTGTCGGTGTCGACCGCAGCAGCGGCCGGGCAAAGCTGCGGCAATCTTCGGCGGATGCGGCAGCGCACGCAGCACGCCCGAAATGAGCACCACCAGAATTGCCAGGGTCATATTCAGCGTCAACCAGAAACGCACATTGGCGCGACTTCTGAGCGACACCGCTGCGCCCCGTCGAGAACGCTGGCCCCCGGAAGAAAATCCCAAAGGCTAGCAAAGAAGAACTCAATGCCGAACAAGGCGTAGATCAGCGCCGCCCAGCTTGTAGGCTCGCTCCATATTCATGAAGTTCCACAGTCCGCTCACCAGCAGAAACAGAATCGCCCCGGCGACGTATTTGACCAGCGGCTGCGAATTCCTTCCAGCAGCACGCGGCGGGGCTCGTCGGCCAGGCTGCTGGCGGCCGGCAACAGGGCCACGCGCGAAAAGATGGTGCCGCCGACGGCCGTGATGGCCGCCAGAATGTGCATCCAACGCAATACGACTGCCAGAAAATCAATTTCCACAAGCGGCCTCGGCCAGGTGCATGATTCAAGGGTGAGACAGAGCCGAGCGGCCCCGGTTTGCTCGATCGTAGACCGCCGCTAGCGGCTTGTCCAGCGGCCTGCGAGACCCCGCCACGAATCAATCGCGTTACGCCCCGCCGTTTTGGCAGGCCTTCGGCCAATGCCCGCTGGACCCACTCCAGTGCCTCGGCCTTAGTGAGAATCGCCCCCTGCAATTGCGCGTTGCGGCGCCTTGAGCAGGACGGCGAAATCCGGCCCTGGCTGACGCCGCTGCAATCAGATCGCTGCCATTGACCAGCGGCGGTGGATTCAACTGAGCCGCAGGCCACGCCAACTCGCTCGCGGCAGAAATCCACGTCCGTCATTGGCAACCCTTCGGCCGCCGCCTGCGCTTCGTGCAAGGCCAGCAATTCGCGACTCCCTGGCGAGATCAGCAGCCGCTGAATGCGCGGCCAAGGCTGATTCGCCGCGCGGCGCAGTGCGTGCTGATGCGCACGAGCCACTCGATCGATCGACTTCATCGTTTGAGAGTTTCCGGCGCCCCGCGATCGCCTCGGCAGTTTTCGCGGATTGTGACGACTGCTCGCCGTCGGTCGCTTGTAACAGTGCAGCCAGAGCGAGTGCAAAACTCGGCTCCGCCAACGCTCCGAGATCGCAGCGTATAGTTCCACCACGATTCAGTCGTTGCGGCATCGGCTCGCGAACGATCGCCAACGCGGCGACTTCCGGCAAAATGACCGGCAGAATTCCGGATCTCGCAGCAACTCCACAGCCCGGACGCGCCGGCAAAATCAGCATCGCCACCATCTCTTGCGCAATTCGTTCCACGCTCACGACCGTCACCTGGCTGGCCATTTTCTGCACGGCCGCGAGCGTCGCCCCGTCGAGTTCGAAGTCGAACCTCGAGGCCATTCCACGGCTCGCACATCCGCACTTGTCTTCGGCGAAGCGTTGACGCGCGTTGCCGATCGCGGCACGACTTTTCGACCCAGATCTTCCTGCCCGCCGACAAAATCGATCACGCGAGCGTCGATCGGATCGAAAAACAACCCGTTGATGGTGAAGTCGCGGCGCTGGGCATCATCCTCGGCCGTACTGAACGTGACGGCGTCGGGCTGGCGTCCGTCGCTGTACGTGGCATCGCGGCGAAACGTGGTCACCTCAAGTGTTCCCGCGGTTCGCGTCCGATCACCGCAATCACGCCGAATGCCGCCCCGATTTTGAGCGTCTTCCGCTGTCGAAACACAGTGCGGATCTTGTCCGGCGTGGCATTCGTGGCGACGTCATAGTCCTTCGGTTGCAATCGCAGCAAATGATCGCGTACGCAGCCGCCAGCCCACTAGGCCTCCAACCCCGCGGCGCGGAGTCTGGCCAGCGACCGCTTGCAGGGCAAATTCGCGTTGGCGTACTGGGTCAAGGTTGGGCATGGAGAAGCTGGCCAGCGGGCGGCTGGCTCGGGCAATATCGCGAGAAGTGGATTGCTTCGATTAACGTCATTCTATCGATCCATCGGCTGCCGGCCCCCCGCTGCCAGCCGCCCGCTATTTCCGCAATCGCACGCTCAACCAGCTCAATAACATGACGACGGGCGTCGTCGTTCCAAACAAAGTCGTGCTTCCATTCCGGCCCGCAGGAAGTGCAGCGTCAGACTGGCCGGTGCAACGCCCAGAATTCGCTCGGCAGCCCAGGCGTAAATCAGCATCTGCATTTCATAGTGGGCGGCAACTTCCATCAGGTTCGCTTGCGAGGTTCGATTCGTCTTATAGTCCAACAGATGCCAGTCGCCAAGCTGGTCCTGGTACAAACAATCGATCACGCCGTGCAGATACTGGCCGCCCGGCTCCGGCCGTGGGTGGCCAGGCCACGACGAACTCAATTTCGCGATGCAACTGCCGAGCCTGCCGCAGTTCGTTGGCCTGGGCGACTCGACGAATTGGCCGACCATCTTCGTGGCGTCGGTCAGTTCCGCGGCGGCATCGTCGTCCAAGTGCCGGCCGGCATGCCGCTCGACGGTTTTTGCCGGATCGGCGCTAGTCCGCAAATCCCAGCAGGCCAGAACTTCATGCACAAGCGTCCCGAGCCCCGTCGCATCGAGTTGCGTGGCCGGGGCGACATCGCCTTTGGCGGTCAATTCCGTTGTCGGGCATGGGCCTTCGTTTCAATTGACCGGTCAATCGCGAGAGGAATCCGCGGCGAGCCGAGCCGGCAGGCATAATCGGGGCAATCGACGACGGGATTTCGCCTCGACCATTGGCCGCGTCGGCGCTGCCCGTTCGACCATTTCGTCCAGATCGGGACGCCGCGATTTGGGCTCGGCTTGCCGGCCAATTCCGGTTCGGTCGTCGTCACTTTCACTTGCGGCGGCGTGTAGCCGGCAGGCAATTCGGCCACGAATTCGCCAGTCGCAAGATGAAGGCTCGGCCAGCAATTGCATCCACGCCCCGCCGGGTTTTCCAACTCGCTCACGCCGCTGAAAATATCAGATAATCAGCAGCCCGCCTCGTGGCCACGTACAACAGCCGCGATAGTTCGGCCTCGCTCTCGGGCTCCACCATCACGACGGTCGCGCCGACCGGCCGGGTACACCATGTTTATGTACACGTTCGTCTCCACCACCTACGCCCGAGAGGACAATCGGCCACGACGCTCCGACACTGTTCCAAAATCGAGCTCATTCTTCGCAGAGTTATCATTTTTGTTCAACTTTCTTCAATCAGAGCAAACAAGAACATACCAACAGCATCACATACATGGCCTTCACCAAAAACCACTTTTCCAATCCAAATGCCTAAATCTGAACAGCTCACAATTTTTTTTTTTTTTTTTTTTTGTTATTGCACTGCTTCGTTCAGCATATTGCTCGGTATCACCAACCAGCCCCTCGGTAAACGGCGGTAATTCTGAACGAAGCATCCCTTTCCGCCGGGTTCGTATTCGGCCCGATGAGCCGCCCTTCGGCAACAGGCCGTCCCTCGACAACAATGTCTGATTGATAGACGTGAGAATCAAGCAAGATCGTCGGATCGGAAACGTCATCGGCCCGCGCCGCGCCGCCAGCCCAATCGTCAGGCAGGCGATCGACACCGCAATAATCGTCCCGGCAGTGAAGCGATCTCGCGCGATTCCACTCTCCCGTTGGGCGAATGATACCCGACCGCGCGGGTTGCTCGCCCTTCTGGTGAGATTTTTCGTATCGCGGGCGTCCCACCCGTGCCAAATCCCTGACATTGGCGAGACGCCCGTGATACGATCCGCCGAAAAAAACGAAACCGGCCCGTCTGAAGGAGGACGGGCCGGCTTCTTGCGTGGAGATTCGATCGAACGCTTACTCCTTGACCTCATACTCAGCGTCGATGACATCGTCGCCGCCTTTGCCGTCGGCGGACTTGCCGGCGGCGGCGCCGGTGGTGCCACGGTCGCTCTCGGCTTCGGGGCCGGGGGTGCCCGGCGGCGGGGCGGCGCCCTTTGTACATCTCTTCGCCCAGCTTCTGGGAAACCGTTTGCAGGTTTTCCATCGCCTTTTTGATCCGGTCGCCGTCATCGCTCTTGAGAGCGTCGCGGAGATTATTCACGGCGGATTCGATGTTGCCGCGTATATCGGCGGACACCTTTTCGCCATGTTCCTTCAACGCCTTCTCGGTCGAGTAGGCGAGGGATTCGCCGTGGTTCTTGAGCTCGATCACCTCGCGCCGCTTCTTGTCGTCGGCGGCGTGCTGCTCGGCGTCCAGCTTCATCTTGTCGATGTCTTCCTTGCTCAATCCGCCGGCGTTTTGCACGGTGATCTTGCTCTCCTTGCCGGTGCCGAGGTCCTTGGCGTGAACGGTCAGGATGCCGTTGACGTCAACATTGAACGACACCTCGATCTGCGGCATGCCGCGCGCTGCGGGGGGAATACCCTCGAGGTTGAACGTGCCAAGCAGACGGTTGTCCTTGGCAAATTCGCGCTCGCCTTGCAGCACGTTGATAGTCACCGCGCTCTGGTTGTCGGCGGCGGTGGAGAAGACTTCCTTCTTGCTGGTCGGGATCGTGGTATTGCGCGGGATCAGCGTGGTCATCACGCCGCCGAGCGTTTCCACGCCCAGGGACAGCGGCGTGGCGTCGAGCACCAGGATGTCTTTGACCTCGCCGGTGGCGATTGCCGCCCTGGATGGCCGCGCCGATGGCGACGACCTCGTCGGGATTCACGCTCCGGTTGGGCTCCTTGCCCTTGAACAGTTCCTTGACCAGCCGGCCCACCATCGGAACGCGCGGTCGAGCCGCCGACCAGCACGACTTCATTGATCTGCTCGGGCGTGAGCTTGGCATCGCTTCATCGCATCGAGCACCGGCTTGCGGCATTTCTCGACCAGCGGCGTGATGAGCTGTTCCAGCTTGCTCCGCGTGATCGTCATCTGCAGATGCTTCGGACCGCTCTGATCGGCGGTGATAAACGGCAGATTAACCGTCGTCTCCATCGCGTTGCTCAGCTCGATCTTGGCCTTTTCGGCGGCTTCCTTGAGCCGCTGGAGGGCCATCGGATCTTTGCGGAGGTCGATCCCTTCCTGCTTGCGGAATTCCTCGGCGATGTAGTTGATCACTTCTTCGTCGAAGTCGTCGCCGCCGAGGTGAGTATCGCCGTTGATGCTGAGCACTTCGAACACGCCGTCGCCGACGTCGAGCACCGACACGTCAAACGTGCCGCCGCCGAGGTCGAAGACGCAGATCTTCTCGTTCTTTTTCTTATCCAGCCCATACGCCAGTGCCGCGGCCGTCGGCTCCGGTAGCACCCGCAGCACCTTCAAGCCCGCGATCTCGCCGGCATCGCGCGTCGCCTTGCGCTGGGCATCGTTGAAGTAAGCCGGCACGGTGATGACCGCATCGGTTACTTTCTCGCCGAGATAATCCTCCGCCGTCTTTTTCAGATCGCCGAGGATGAAGGACGAGATCTGCTCCGGCGTATATTCCTTGCCGCGGATCTTGACCTTCACGAAATCATCCGGACCACCGACGATTTCATACGGCACCATCTTCTCTTCCTGGGCCACTTCCTTATGCCGCCGGCCCATGAAGCGCTTGATGCTGAACACCGTGTTTTTGGGGTTGGTCACCTGCTGGTGCTTGGCCGTCTGGCCCACCAGGCGTTCCCCTTTTTCAGTAAACGCAACGACCGACGGCGTAAGCCGGCTGCCCTGGCTATTGATCAGCACCTTGGGCTGATCGCCTTCCATGATGGCGACCACGCTGTTGGTCGTGCCTAAGTCGATTCCAATAATCTTTGCCATGATTGCTACTCCTATCGGGACACGTTCGGGCAGGGAGCCAAACCGTGCCCAAACCCCTATTGGCAAAGCCCGTGCCAAGAATGCAATCGAGCAGATTGGCCATATTTCTTTAATTTATAAACACTTATAGCCGGGGCATTAGGGCGATCGATCAGAAGCTTTTCGGTTCCGCAGATGCCAAATCGACAGTCGGGGGTGACCGGCTTGCCAGTATGGCAAAAGTCGGTATTCGCCAATTGCTGTTTCCATTGATGGCCTCTGCCAGTGCCTGCTTCCAGCGCAGAGTATCCCCTGTCTCCGGCGCGGCGAGGTCGCCGTGCAACATTTTGCAACCGATTTCGCATCGTTTTGTTTCATGCAACAACTTTCAGCCCGCCGGCCCGTTGGACGACGGACGCATCATCCCCGTCTCCCGCGACCGGCTTGGCGCACATTCTCCCTTCAATCGGCGGCAAACGATGCTTTGGGGTGTGCGATGCTTCAAGACAACCTCCTTCCGACCGATGCCCATCGAATTTCGAAGCGGCTTGTTCTCGTCATCAATCAAAACGCGGCATGCGTTCATTTCTTGGACCGTTTAGCAATACGTGGCAATGGTGGTCTTGTCGCTGCCGCGTCTCGACGTTGGTCTTGCTCTCGTCGCCATCACGCTGGTCCTCAGCTCGGTGCTCCTCCCAGCGCCTTCCTCGGCGGCATCACCGGCCAGTTCTTCCGCCAGTTCGCCGTGGTCATCTCGGCGGCGATGCTCATCTCGGCGATCAACGCCATGACGTTGACGCCGGCCCGGGCGGCCTGGATCTTCGGCGGCCGCAAGCCGGGCGAGCACGGGGACCAGGGGAAGGAGGCGCTGCCGTGGTGGAGCTTCGCCCTGCTCGGCGGACTGGCGAGCGTGTGGCTGCTGGAACCGATCCTCGGGCCCAGGCTGGGGCTGCCCGTCGGAGGACACTCGGGAGCGGCGCCTTCGGCCTGGCGGATACGCTTCCTGCGGTGGGGGATGTCACTTGCATTTCTTCGCGCCGGGCGGGATCGTCGGAGGGTTGCTCGGCCGGGTGGTTGATCCGGCCCGTGAACGCGGCCCTTGGGTGGGCCTTCCGATGCTTCAACCGCGGTTTCGAGCGGGCGACCAGGGCTACGGGGCGGTCGTGTCGTGGTGCCTGCGCCTCCCGCGATCGTGCTCCTCTCTACGCCGGACTGTTCGCGGCGACGGGCTTCGGCCTCGCCGCGCCCCAGCGGGTTCATCCCGGTCACGGACAAGGGCTACCTGGTCGTGAACGTCCAGCTGCCCGACGCCGCCTCGCTCGACGCACGGTCGAGGTAGTCGCCTCGGTCGAGAAGATCGTGATGGAAACGCCCGGCGTCGCCCATGCGGTCGCCATCCCTGGGACGTCGCTCGTCCAGAACGCCAACAGCTCGAATTACTCGAACATGTTCGTGATCCTCAAGCCGTTCGAGGAGCGTCGGGCGCCGGAGCATTCCGCCGAGGCGATCCTCGCCCGACTCCGGGACCGCCTCGGGCGAGAGGTCGCGGAGGCCCAGGTCCTCGTCTTCGCCCCGCCGGCGGTCCGCGGCCTGGGCAATGCGGGCGGGTTCCGGATGATGGTGGAGGCCGCCGGGGACGTGGACTTCGACGCGCTCCAGGCCCGGGCGGACGGCCTGGCGGCCCGGGCCAACCGCGAGCCCGGCCTCGTCGGCGTCTTCAACGGCTTCCGCGCCCAGACGCCCCAGCTCTATCTCGACGTCGACCGCGAGAAGGCCAAGGCGATGGGGGTGGCGCTGAATGATGTGTTCGACACCCTGCAGGGATACCTCGGCAGCTACTACGTGAACGACTTCAACCGATTCGGCCGGACCTGGCAGGTGAACGTCCAGGCCGACGGCCGCGTTCCGGGCGGATGCGGAGGCGGTCCGGCAGTTGAAGGTCCGCAACGCCGACGGGGACATGGTGCCGCTGGGATCCCTCTCCGAGATCCGGGACACCAACGGGCCCACGACGATCACGCGGTACAACACCTTCACGCGGCCCCCGTCACCGGGTCGTGGCGGGAAGGGGCGAGCACCGGGGACGTCCTCCATGCGATGGAGTCGCTGGCGGCCGAGGAGCTGCCGGCCTCCATGTTCGGAGAGTGGACCGAGCTGAGCTACCTGCAGAAGCAGGCAAGCCGGATCGATCGTTTCCGAGACCTGCGGCAGAACCCCTTAGCGCGTTCGTGCTCGGTTCGGTCCTGGTCTTCTTCGTGCTCGCGGGTCTTTACGAGAGCTGGTCGCTGCCGCTGGCGGTCGTTCCTGGTGTGCCCATGTGCGTGCTCAGCGCCTTGGTCGGAGTTATCCTGGCGAACCTGTCCGTGGACATCTTCGTGCAGGTCGCGTTCGTGGTGCTCGTGGGCCTGGCGTGCAAGAACGCCATCCTGATCGTCGAGTTCGCCCGCGACCGCGAGCGCGAGGGCGTCTCCCGGCTCGACGCCGCCGTGGAGGCCGCCAAGACCCGCCTGCGGCCGATCCTGATGACGAGCTTCGCGTTCGTGCTCGGGGTGGTCCCGCTGGTGGTCGCCCACGGGGCCGGGGCGGAGATGAGGCGGCCCCTCGGCACCGCGGTCTTCGCGGGGATGCTCGGCGTCACCCTCTTCGGCCTCATCCTGACGCCGGTCTTCTATGGTGTCATCCGCCGGATTGCGGCGCGATTACCCGTCCCGCCCGCCGACTCCTCACCGCCTGAAGTCCGCCCTTACGCCACTGCCACGACGCCGTGAGCATCGGGGTCGATCGGTTGCACCGATCGAGGCCGTGGGAGTTTCTTTTTCTTGCGCGTTCATCGCGTGTGCGTCGGTCCGCCATGCCGAGTCATCTCGCAACTCGCCGCGGGCGGTACAGTCGATAGGGTTGGCACCCGCTCGTGGCGAATTCCGCGAATTCCCGTAGCCCGTCTCCCGATCAATACATCCGGATTCCATCTGCAGGAACAGGGATGCCAAATTGGGCGATTGAGCCTCAGGGACGGGGGCCGAGGGATGTCCACGACCTTCAAGTCGGCCGCCGAGAGCTACCTCCGCGCCAAGGGCCTGGCCCGCGGGACCCGGAACGAGTACGCCTCGACCATCCGGAAGTGGGAGCGGTGGGGCGGCGGCGGCCCGATCGAGCAACTCCGCCGCAAGGACGTCCGCGAGTTCCTCGACTGGGTCCACGAGCAGGCCGTCGGGGACGAGGGGACCAACCCCGGCCGCACCGCCAACAAGGCCCGCGAGCACCTCCGTGCCGTACTGTCCTGGGCCTGGGAGCAGGAGCTGATCGAGGCGCCGCCCCGCTTCCCCGGGCCCAGCGACCAGCGCGACGTCGCCGGCCGCCACTACCTGACCAAGGCCGAGATCAACGCCCTCTACTTCGCCACCCACGCCATGGGGCGGCCCCGCGGCTGGGACGCTCCCTTGCCGATCGGCCGGTACTGGCGGGCCGCCCTGGTCGTCTTCTTCAACTACGGAGTAGACACCGGGACCGTCTGGGAGTCGACGCCGGCCCACGAGCCGATCCTCTGGCGGCACATCTCGTGGGAGCGGCACTCTCCGGACCGCGAGGTCAAGGAGCGGTCGCCGTGGGGCTGGCTGTTCTACCGGAGGGTGAAGACGGGCAAGCCGTTCCACCGGCCGATGAATCGGGTGGTCCACGCCCACCTCCGGGACATCATGCCGGCCGACCCGCAACCCGCGGCCCCGGTCTTCCTCGGCGGCGGAGCGAGGCCGAACGCTCGGTTCCAGTCGCTCTGCAAGCTCGCCGGTATCAAGCCGAGGCTGGACGTCGAGACCGGCCGGGAGGAGCCGTGGGAGCTGAAGGACCTGCGGAAGACCTGCGCGACGTACCACGACGAGCACGTGCCCGAGTCATCGGTGGAGATCCTGGGCCACTCGGTCGGCGGGATCACCTACCGCCATTACGCCCACCGGGCGCCGCTGGCATTCCGGGCCATCACGACGCTGCCGCAGCCGACGGCGTTCCAGGCGTTGGTGAAGGGAAGCGGTAGCGAGTGTCCCTGCTGCCGACGGAGATACGCCGATGCCGGTTGAAGCGGGCGACGACTCCGAAGCACATACCGCATCCGCTCCGAGAGGCTCGTATGCTATCTCCACTTTCCTCAAAGTCATCGCGGATCGGAGCCCGGAGCTCCCCGGTCGCGAGGGCCGGTGGAAGTTGATCGCGTACGCCGAGCCGGTGAGGCCGAGCCTTTGGCTTGGAAGCAGGTGCGGAGTTATCGAGGATCATTTGGGGAATCGGAGGCGACTCGCGGCCTTGCGACATTCTCGCCGGTGGATCAATCCTTGACCGATCTGGTGGTACAGTTTACCCTTGGAAATCTCCCCGCCATCCTCCCGGCCGTTGCCTTGAATCCGACATAAGGGTTGCCATGTCGAACAGGGTCGTCTTGTGGTTGGCCTCGGCCATGTGGTGCGTGCCCGCCCTGGCCTCCGATCCGCCGGCCGACGGCGAGCCCATCAGGGTGGACGTAGTCGAAGGGTTGGACGAGAAGTGGTCCTGGCCGCTGACGATCGGCGAGCCTACAGAATCCTTCGAGGTGCCGGCGCTGGGATTGGTCCGCCTGCCAACCAGGTATGCCAGAGGGGGCGTCGAGGCTGATCGACATGGCCCGATCGCACTCCACGCGTTGACCGTGATCGGGCCCATTTCCGGCCCGTACCGTCTGATCCTCCGCTCTCGGCACGCGGCCCGGCTGGTCGTCGACGAGAAGGTCGTGGCGGAGACGCGACCGATCTCTCGGAACTCGTCGGGGCACGAGCCGGTTCCGGCCGAGTACGTCCCCGAGGACGCGGCCTGGCATCCCCTGCCGCCCGGAGGCCAGGAACGGATCGTCGACCAGGTTGGCGACGGGGCCGAGCACAGGGTCGAACTCTGGGCAATTGTCGGCGGCAAGGGCCTGCGAAACGAAACAGGCGAACTCCTCGTGGCCATCGCAATGCCGGGCGATGTCCCGAAGCTGATCGGCAGTGCCACGCTTCTGACGGAGCCGAGCTGGGGGACGTTCGTTCGACCGGGAGTCGGCCCGGCTGGCCATCCTGGATGCCGAAAATCGGCGACGTGCATCGGCCCTGGACGACGCCTATTGGACGGAGCGTCACGACCTGGCTCGCAGGCTGGCCAGGGCGGTCCCTCCGCGAGTGGAGCCCGGGACGGGGAACCTCGTCGACCGCGCCCTGGGGAATCACAACAGCCCGCTGGCCGACGACGCGGCTTTCTTCCGGAGGCTCTCGCTCGACACGGTCGGGGTCATCCCGCACCCGGCGGAGGTCGCGTCATTCCTGGCGGACCCTTCTCCAGACAAGCGGGAGCGGGCCATCGAGAGCCGCCTGGCCGACCCCAGATGGGCGGACGGCTGGATGGGCTACTGGCAGGACGTGCTCGCGGAGAACCCCGGCCTGCTCAAGCCGACCCTCAACAACACCGGCCCATTCCGCCGCTTCCTTCACGACGCCCTGTCTGACAACCTGGCGATTGACCGACTGGTAACCACGCTGGTCCAGATGCAAGGGAGCGTCCTTGGTGGTGGCCCCGCCGGGTTCGGGATGGCTTCCCAGAACGACGCCCCGATGGCCGCCAAGGCGCATGTACTGGCAAAGGCGTTCCTCGCCGCCGAGATGAAGTGTGCCCGGTGCCACGACGCCCCGTTCCACCCCTACGAACAGAAGGACCTCTTCGGGCTGGCCGCGCTGCTGTCGGGCAGGCCGCAAGCGATTCCGGCGACGAGCACCGTCCCCCGTCAACCCGGAGGCCGGGTGCCGGCGGTGTCGATCTCACTCAAGGCGGGCGAGGCGGTCGATCCCGCCTGGAGCCTCACCGACATCGCCCCAGAGGAGCTGCCGGAAGGGCTGATCCCCGAGAAGGCGTCCCCCCGCGAGCGGCTCGCGGCTCTGATAACGTCGCCCACGAACCGGCGATTCGCCCCGGTGATCGTGAACCGCCTCTGGCACCGATACCTCGGCTATGGGTTCGTCGAGCCGGTCGACGACTGGGATAGCATGCCTCGCGAACGGCATCACGACCTGCTGACGGACCTGGCCCGCGAGCTGATAGTCCACGATTACGACATGAAGCATGTCGCGAGGGTGATCTTCCAGTCGCGGGCCTATCAGGCCGAGTCGGGCGCCGGCGGGGCCCCGGCCCGGCGGATGTCGGCGGAGCAGGTTCTGGATTCGCTCTTCGCAGCCGTCGGCAAGCCGTTCCGCGCCGAGGAACTCTGCCTGGACGTTGACGGCCGGAGGCCGCCGTCGGAGTTCCTCAACCTGGGCCGGCCGCGACTCGCGTGGCAGCTCGCCCTGCCGTCCAACGAGCGCGACCGGCCCGCCCTGACGCTTCCGGTGGTCTCCAGCCTGACCGATACGCTCCTGGCCTTCGGCTGGAGGGCCGCGAGGCCCGACCCGATCACGGTGCGTGAGGACGTCCGTCACACCGCTCCAGCCTGCCCAACTGGCCAACGGGCTCGTGGTCGACGGGCGTATCGCCCGGCTCTCCGACGACAGCGCGATCACCGAATTATGCTTGAAGGATCAGCCGGCTGGGGATTTGATCCGAGCCGTGGTCCTGCGGGTCTTCTCGCGGCCCGCGACCGATGCGGAGGTCCCTCGGCTCGTCGCCTACCTGGGCGAGACGTACCCGAATCGGGTCGTCCCGGGCGCCGCGCCCCGGCCGCCGATGCGTCCTTCGACTCGCCGTGTGTCGTGGTCGAACCACCTGCATCCCGACGCGACGACGATCCAGAGGGAGGAGGAACGAGTGGTCCGCCAGGGCGACCCTCCGACGGGTCGCCTGGACTCCGGAGTTTCGCGAGCGGATGGAAGACATCGTCTGGGCACTCGTCAACAGCCCCGAGTTCGTGTTCCTTCCCTGAGATCGGCCGGAATCGTCACTGAATCGAGGCTCTCTGGACGTCCGAGGCACCCATGCAGCGACCCGAGCTGAATCGCCGCGACCTGATGAGGTGGGGGGCCTCCGGAGCCCTCGCGGCCACCCTGCCGGCCTCGACCTGGGCTAGTCCCAGGTCCCGCCTCGGGAAGGCCGAAGCCTGCATCCTCCTCTGGCTCGGCGGCGGGGCGGCCCAACTCGACACCTTCGATCCAAAGCGCCGCGGCGACGGCAGGAAGGTCGCGGGCTCTTATTATGATGCGATCCCGACCGCCCAGCATGATGTGCAGGTCTGCCAGCACCTGGGTGGACTGGCCGATCGGCTCGACCGGTGTGTGATCATGCGGACGCTTCATCATAAGATTATCGACGAGCACGGCGCCGCCACCAACCTGCTGCACACTGGCCGCCCGGTCAGCGAGACGATCGCCTACCCGTCTCTGGGCTCGATCGTCTCACGCGAGCGCGGTCCGGGGGGCGACGGCGTGCCCGCCTACGTCGTCATCGGATATCCCAACGTCAGCCGGGGGCCCGGCTTCCTCGGCTCCAAGCACGGTTACGTCTACCTGACCGACACCGAGACCGGACCCGGTGGCCTGACCCCGCCGTCGTCCGTTGGACCGGCCCGGCGAGAGCGTCGAGACGGGCTGCTCGAAACCTTTCGATCGGACTTCCGGGCGTCGCATCCGGACGACCCGACGGTCGCCGACTACGTGGCGGCCTCACGCGAGGCGGCCCGGCTCTCGGGGCCGACGTTCCGGAAGGTGTTCCAGCTCGACCGCGAGCCCTCCTCGCGTCGCCAGAAGTACGGTGGCGAGTTCGGTCAGCGCTGCCTGCTGGCCCGTCGGTTGGTCGAGGCGGGGGTCCGGTTCGTCGAGGTCGCGCACAACCTCAATTTCGTGAACGGCACCGGTTGGGACACCCACAACCAGGGCCAGCTCCAGCAGCACGGCTTGATCATCGAGCTGGACCGAGCGATCTCGGCCCTGATCGACGACCTGGAACGGATCGGTCGCCTCGACTCGACCCTGGTCGTCGTCGCCACCGAGTTCGGCCGCCCCGCAGAGTTCGACGCGGGAGGAGGCCGGGGGCACCAGTCCACGACCTTCAGCGCCGTGCTCGCTGGCGGGGGACTTCGGACCGGTCGTGTCGTCGGAGTCACCGACGACCTGGCAAAAACGATTGTCGATGGCCCAGTCTCGGTGCCCGACTTCCACGCGACCATCCATGCCACGCTCGGTATCAATCCCGCCAAGGAGCTGCGGACTCCGGACGGACGGCCCGTGCCGATCACCGACCGAGGCCAAGCCTTGACCGAACTCCTGGGCTGACTCGGGTTAGCTTAAATTCATGGACAACTTGATTCGGCTCTGCTCGTCGAGTGATTTTCTCGGCCTCGGCAATTCTCTGCGCAGCAGACCTTCTTGTGGTCGTTCTGCGCCTTCTTTCCGCCGTACCGGAGGACCCTCGGGCGACCACACCGAAGCACGCAGGCTCGCTGACATTGACCCCGACCAATGGATAATCCTCAGTCACAAGAGTCGCCCACGGAAGTCGCGGGGAATTCGCCAACGATAGCGGTTTGATCGGGGGATCTTCTGGCCTTGGGGCTCCACGAGGCGCGACGGAGGCCACGATCGGGGAACTCGCCTCCTGAGGGGTACGGGCGATGGCGATCCGACCCCCGCCGCCGGTCCACGGCGTCGGCGGTCTCGAGTTTCATCATCAACTGTGGGAGGCGTAGGCATACTCGGCGGGCGGGCTTTCGAGGGCGCGCCCGTCAGGGGCGTCCCAGCGGATCAGTTTGAAGTCCTCGACGAACAGCACGTAGAGGACCGGGACGACCACCTTGGTCACCAGTGTGGCGATGAGGAGTCCCATGATCTGCACGTAGCAGAGCGGCTCCCAGAGCGGACCCCCCTTCAGCGCCAGCGGGATGAGGCCCCCGACCGTCGCCAGGACCGTCACCAGCACCGGGCGGAGTCTCACCAACGCCGCGTCGATCACCGCGCGACGGAGCGGCTCGCCGCGCTCGTGGGCCTCCTCGATGTACTCGAAGAGGACGATCACGTGGCTGATGATCACCCCGACCAGCGACGAGACGCCCAGCAGCGCGAAGAACCCGAGGGGCACGCCGAAGACGATCAGCCCCATCAGGCCGCCGATCATCCCGAAGGGCACCGCCGCGAAGACCACCAGCGGCTTGGCCAGGCTGTTGAACTGGAGGATCAAGGCCAGGTAGATCGACAGGATGGACACCACCATCGCGATCGCCAGCGAGCCGAATCCCTTGCCTTGCTCCTCCTTCTCGCCGCCGATCTGGAAGTGGTAGCCCGCCGGCCAGTCCTTCGTCGCCGTCGCCAGCCTGGCCTCGACATGGTCGTAAACCACGCTGGTGAGCATGCCCGGGGCGATGTCGCACTTGATGATCATGCACCGCTCGTTGTCGCGGCGGCCGATCTTGGGCGGGATGAACTCGGGCGCGAACGAGCCGATCTGGTCCAGCGGCACCCTCGCGCCGGTCTGCGAACTCACCACGCTCATCGTCCGGAGGTCATCCATCCGGCTCCGCTCGTCGGGGCGGAGCTTGAGGGTCACCGGGATCAGCCGGTCGCGCTGGCGGATCGTGGTCGCGTCGAATCCCGAGAGGGCGCCGCCGACGAACAGGGCGACGTCCTGGTGCGACACCCCGGAGACGTTGGCCCGATCCGGGTCGACCCGCAGGCCGATCTGGACGGACTCGGGATCCCAGTCGTCCTCGATGTTGTCGGTCCCCGGGACCTCGCGCATGAAGCCCTTGATCTGATCGCCCAGCCGTCGGACCGTGGCGGGGTCCCGGCCGAGCACGCGGAACTGCACCGGGACGCCGATCGGCGGGCCCGACTCGAGCGCCTGGACGTGGGCCCTGGCGACGGTGAGCCGGGGCGGCAAGGCGTTCTTGACCCGCTCGGAGATCCGGTAGGTCTGGTGCTTGTCGCGGGTGTGGACCAACACCTGGGCGTAATTCGAGGCGGGCTGCTCGGGCACGATCGAGAGCCAGAATCGGGGGCCGCCGGCGCCGACGAAGGTGGTATAGGCCTCGATATCGGCCCCCGCGATCTCGTCGATCGCCGCGACCGCGGCCATCGCTTCGGCCTTGGACTCGCGGATCGAAGACCCCTCGGGCAGGTAGAGGTTGACCGTGAATGCCGAATGCAGGTCCTTGGGGAACAGGTTCGTCCCGAGCAGCGGCAGGAGGCTGACTCCCGCCCCGAGCCCGATCAGGCAGACGGCCAGCGACGCCCACTTGTGCTCCATGCACACCTCGGAGAAGCCGTTGTAGATCCGGGCGAATCGCGAGGACCTCCCGCCTTCCTTCAGGCCCGCCTCCATGCCGGGCTGGCCCTTGAGCAGGTAATATCCCAGGAGCGGGATGAACGTCATCGAGACCAGCCGGCTCGCCACCAGCGAGGACGTCACCACCACCGGCAGCGACCAGATGTACTCGCCGACCAGGCCCGAGCAGGCCAGCAGCGGGAGGAACGCCGCGCAATTGGTGATGGTCGCGTAGAGGATCGCCCGCGAGAGCTTCTGGGGCCCGAGCCAGGCCGCCACGTCCCGGGGCGTCCCGTCGGCCAGCTCGCGGTTGATCGCGTCGCCGGCCACCACCGGGTCGTCGACCAGCAGCCCCAGCGCGATGATCAGCGCCGCGATCGAGATCTGCTGGAGGTCGACGCCCAGGGCGGCGCAGAAGATGAACGTCATCCCCAGCGTGATCGGGATCGACAGCGCGATCAGGACGGCGCTGCGCCACTCCATGAACAACAGTGAGATCAAGACTACGATGACGATGGCTTCGACGAGGTTGTCGATGAACAGGTCGATCTTGCTCCGGACGCGCTCGGGCTCGTCGCTGGTCCGCTCGATCCGGAGGTCATCGGGCAGGACGTCCTTGAGCGAGGCGAGGCCGTCGTCGAGCTCGCGGCCGAAGTCGGCGATCTGCGTCCCCTTGACCTGGCGGATCGCCAGCGTGATCGCCCTGGACGTCCACAACCGGGTGGCGCCCGCGTGAGGCTTCGGCTCCTCCCCTTCGCCCCGGGGGGACGACGCGGCGGAGACGGCGTGGATCGCGGTCGGAGGATGGTCGCGATCGAATTTGAGCGTCCGGAAGTTGAGGAACTTCGGCGGGTCGTCGTAGCCCCGGACCACCTCGAAGAGGTCGCGGAGATAGAGCGGGGAGCCGTCGTGGAGGTCGACGACGACGTCGCCGATGTCGCCGTCGCCCCGGAGCTTGCCGCTCGGCTTGACCGCGAGGTTCTGCCTGGGGAGTTCGACCGTGCCGCCGGCCGCGTTGTGATTCCGCTCCTGGAGCCTGCGGACGAGGCGGGGCAGGTCGGAGCCGGACGAGCTGAGCCGTCGATTGCTGTAGTAGAGGTAGACGCGCTCGCCGACCACGCCGAGTTGCTCGATCTTCCCCACCTTGGTCGATTGGCGGAGCCGGTCCTGGATCATGTCGGCGAACCGGTGCAACTCCTCGTAGCTGTACCTGGCGACGCCGCCCGGCTCGGCCTGGCAGCGGGCCTTCAGCTCGCCGAGGAGCTCGGAGGGGTCGCCGACGATCACCCCCGGCCAGATGTCGGGGTGGCCCAGGCCGTTGGCCACGTTGTCCGATTCCCACCGCCTGATCTCGTCCCGCATGGCGGCGGGGTCGCGGCCGTCGGCGAGCCGGAAGTCGAGGACCATGGCGCCGAGGAGGGAGATCGTCAGGCCGTCTTCGACGAGCCCGAGGCCCTCGAGGTGTTCCAGGCAGGCCCGACCGAGCCGCTCGAGCATTCCCGAGTCGACCGTCGAGGGGTGGACCAGGACCCCGCTGTACCGCCGGCCGCGCAGGGACTCGGGCCGCGCGGCGCGGGCCTCGCGGATCTTCTCCGCGATCACCTCGGCCCGGCGTTCGACCTCGAGGTCGCTGACCGGCGGGCTGGAGAGCGTGAGCATCACGGCGACCGTGTCGCCGAAGTCCTTGTCGAGCTTCGGCTTGAGCGGGACGCCGTTGGCCACCGGGAGGTCGGTCATCGCCGCGAGCTTGTTGTCGAGATCCTGCCAGACCGCCTCGGCGTTGCGGGTCGATTCGTAGAGGTCGACGAAGACCGTGGAGAGCCCCTGGCGGCTGGTCGAGCGGACGTGCTCGACGGCGGGGTTCTCCGCCACCTTCTTCTCGATCTTCCGGCTGACTTCCTGCTCGACCTCGATCGGGCTCGCGCCAGGATACTCCGTCGAGACCAGGCCGAGCCGGATCTGGATCACCGGGTCCTGGCGTTGCGGCATCGACCGGAAGGCCGCGAAGCCGCCGGCCAGGGTGGCAAATAGCAGGGTCCAGGCGATCGGCCGCTTGTAGACGAAGTACTGCGAGATCGTCATCGGAAGCCCTCCCGCCGGCGTCGCCGGCGTCCTCTTCATGGCCCGGGAAGGTTGGCGATCACTCGGCGACCTTGACGACCTCGCCGTCGCGGAGCCGATGCACGCCGGTGGCGACCACGAGGTCTCCCGGCCGGAGGCCGTCGGCGGTCTCGGGGTCGAGCCGGACGGCCAGCCGGTTGTCGAGGACGTCGTCGAACCCCACCGGGACCCGTCGTGCGACCGACTTGCCCCCCTCGGAGGAGACCCGATAGACGGCGATCGTCCGCCCTTCGCCCGCCGCGACCGCGGTCAGGGGCAGGAGGAACGCCCGGCGCTCGCGGCGGAAGTGCGCGGTGGCGACCATCCCGGGCCGGAGCCCCTCGGGCCGGTCGACCCGGACCTCGACCGCATAAGTCCTCGTCTGGGCGTCGGCCGTCGAGCCGATCTTGTGGATCAATCCCGCGAATCGCCGGCCCGACAGCGCGTCGCAGGTCACCTCGACCGGCTGCCCGATCGCGAGTCGTCCGACCATGCCATCCGGGACGCTGAAGGAGACCACGACGCTGGAGAGGTCCAGGAGCAGGAATGCCCGCTGGCCGGCGTTGACCCGTTCGAAGTTCTCGATCATCCTCGCGGCGACCATCGCCCGGTCGAAGGGGGCCGTCAGCGTGCAGTACTCGAGGTTGGCCTCGGCCTGCTGGAGGCTGATCCGCGAAGACTCGACGTCGCGCCTCGCCACCATCGCCGTGGCCGAGGTGCTTTGCAGCTTGGACCGGGCGGTGTCGAGCTCGGCCTGGGTGGCGGAACCCCGGGCGGCCAGCCGGGCCGTCCGATCGTGGTCGAGCTTCGCCAACTCGGCGTCGGCCTGGGTCTGCTGGAGCCTGGCTTCGGCCGAAGCGAGTCGTTCGACGGCCATCGACCGCTCGCGTTGGTAGTCGGACGGATCGAGCCGGGCCAGGACCACCCCCTTGCCGACCTGGTCCCCATCCTGCACGTTTCTCGCCCTGCCGCCCGGCCCCTCGACCTTCAGCAGATAGGCGACCGTCCCACCGACCCGGAACGAGATCTCGGCCTTCTGGAGTTCCTTGACCACCGCGCTGTAATAGGTGCCCGAAGCGACCACCTCGTCCACGACGGGCACCACCCGGACCGTCGGCGGCTCAATCGGCGGGATGTGGACCGCGTGCGTCGCGGCCAGCGCCGCGAGCAGCACCCGGCCGGCCCAGATCAGCGGGGTCAGCAACGCGACGATGAGGAAACCTTGCGCCGCCCTTCGAAGCTTCCCCGGGGGACGCCGAAGCGAAGGTGGGCCGAGAGCGGTCGTCGAGGCGCCCTTCGAGGCGATCGCGTTCATCGGCGGAAATCTCCCGCGAGGACCATGAAACGAATTAAAATAACAGAGTAAATTTGATACATCATAAATTCACGACAGTTATGTGATGGACGAACTTCACGGTCGCCTCCGGATTCTCCTTCATCACCCAATACGCCGAGGCGGGAAAAATGGTATTCAGAGGGCGATCCTCGCTTCGGAATGCCCTGTCCGTTCGAGCGGCGCCAACTCATGCATAAGTGGACCCTCATCGGTTTGCGTTCGGCGTGCCCGCAGGATATAGTAAGGTAGGCTTACCGTGTGGTAAGTCTAGCTGTCTAATTGCTCCTCGTCAACCCTTCCTCGATTCCCGATTTCCCATGAGTGACGAGCGATCCTCCCGGCCCGACGCGGGTTCCGACCCCACCCAGGTGCAGGGGTTACGAGACGAGTCCATCGGGCGCTTGTTCTTGCAAGCCCAGCGCGCCTACTTCAAACGGGGCATAGCCAAGCTGCGAGCGCGGGGTCATGATCGCGTGACCCTGGCCCACACCACCCTCCTTCCCTATCTCGATCCGGAGGGCACGTCCGTCACCAACCTGGCGGAGCGGGCCGGGATGACCAAGCAATCCATGCGGCAACTGGTGATCGACCTGGAGGACAAGGGCTATATCAAGCGGATCCCCGACCCCGACGACCGGCGGGCCACGCTGGTGATCTTCACGGCCGAGGGAAGACGCTTCATCGAGGACGGCTATGAGGTCAAGAAGGAGATCGACGACGAATACCGGGCGATTCTCGGCGAAGAGCGTGTGGAGGCGCTGAAAGGATCGTTGAAAACACTCATCGAAAAAACGGGCGTAGACGGCCCATCAGCCTGAAGAGGGGTCTCCACAATCATTGGACCAGAAAGTTGGTTTAAGGATTGAATTGCTGGCAGGTAAATCTTTGCACCGAGCATCGCATGCTTTGACTTGGATCATACTTCTCAAAAAGTCTTTCGGTGGCGAGAGAAAGTTATCGCTTCTGCTTGCCGATGGCCTTCGGGCGCGGCAGGAGCACCAAGTCGGCCGCTTCCTCGGCATCCCTGAGAAGCGTCTTGCGCGGCGTGCCCATCTGCGCACGCATGGTAAGGCCACGAGCAAAATCCGTGACTTGGATCGCGCGGACGGCCACGGGAAAGTCGGACGGGATTTCTCCGGCGATCCCGTCCCGGAAACGACCTTCCACCAGCGCGCCGCTGCCGCGGCGTCCTTCAGGAACTGCCGGACCTCGGCGTCGTCCACGACGGCGCGACGCACACGAGAAGACAGCCCGGCGACCCTTTCTCGGTCGCACTTTCGACGACGTGCCTCAGAAAGCCCGAGATCGAGTCGCGAAGACTCTGCGGCGACAGCAGAGCCTTGGCGGCGCGACGCACACGAGAGACATCCCGGTGCTGATCCTTCTCGGCGCTTCACGCGTGCCTAGGAAGCGGCGAGCGAGTCGCGAAGCGTCTGCGGCGAGAGCAGCCTTCGCGGCGAGCGCCTTTCTTCTCCGCATACGCCTTGAGGACGCGCAATAACGTCCGCTTGTCGCCGAAGACGGCATACAGGCTCGGCCGTCCCACGCCCATCCCGGCGACGAGATCGTCGATCGTCACTCCGTCGTAGCCCTTCGACCAGAATACCTGGGTCGCCTTTTCCAGCGCGTCCCTCTCGTCGAAGCTGCGCGGCCGTCCACGCGACCTGAGCGTTATTTTGAACCATTTAGTTCAAAACTCCTTGACAATTTCCATCGCACCAATTATATAACCGAACCGTTCGAAATTCGCAAGTCGGTCCCGGCCTCGCGGGGCCTCACGACTCGACCTTCACCCTTCACCACGGAGAAGCCCATGGAACATTCGATCGCGCTCGTCACCGGCACCACCTCCGGGCTCGGTTATGCGGCAGCCAGCATGCTCGCCGCCGAGGGCTACCGCCAGGTCATCGTCACCGGCCGCAGCCTGGCCCGGGTCCGGGAAACGGCCGCTCAGCTCGCGGCTGAGACCAAGACCCAGGTCTTCACGCCGCTGGAGCTGGAGTCTGGACGCGCCGACCAGCGTCCAGATCCGCCCTCGCCGAGCTGGTCAAGCGAGGTCGGCCGATCGATTTCCTGCTGCTCAATGCAGGGATGGTCCCAGGTAAGAAGCGCGTGATCACCGCGGCGGGCGTCGAGGCTTCTCAGGCCCCGCTGATCGGCCATCATCAACTGACCGTCGGGTTGCTCAGCGCCGGCCTGCTGAGCCCCAACGCGCGGATCGTGATCGCCGGAGCGGAACCAGCCCGAGGGGGCGTGCCCATGTTCAAGTACACCGACCTGCCAGCCTTCGCGGCCAAATACCACCGGGGTGACCGAACCGCCGCCGTGGAAGCCCTGATTCGCAACGGGCCGAACGTGAAGTACGTGCCCAACAATGCGTATGCCGACGCGAAGCTCATCGTCGCCTGGTGGGTCGCGGCGCTGGCGCGCAGGCTACCCTCCGGCATGGCCGTGTACGCCGTCTCGCCCGGTGCGGCGACCGCCACCAAGGTTTCGCGACAGGCTGGCCTGGCCGTGAAGTATCTGTTCATCCCGATCGTGAACCTCATCCCCGGCATGAATCAGACGCCGGAGACCGCGGCCCGTCGGTACCTCCAGGCGTCGGAGTTCGGAACCGACGTCTCGGGGCGATTCTTCGCCTCGGCTCAGGGGAAGTTCTCAGGCCCGATTGAGGTGCAGCGCCAGCCACACCTCCACGATCGCGCCAGCCAGGAAGCCGCGTGGCAGGCCGTCGTCAAGGTCTCCGGCGTCGATCTCTCCTCCGCAGCAGCTTGAGCGCGCTGTCCTGGAGGAGATCCCCATCGCGGCTGAGCTGGTCACGGTGACCCGAATCAGCAGGCGATTGCGGGTATACGCGATGGTCCACGGGGACTAGCGGTGAGGAGGGGGGCCGGGCGTCGCGCGAAATTGTTTCGCGCGATCGCGTCTTGCAAGACCAACTTGCAGTGTTCCGCGCAGAAAGCCTGCACGCGAGGGCTTTGTGCCGGTCGGTTTTTCATCGTGTTCTGATGCGAAGGAATTTGAGCCTGCGGCTTGGACCAAAAAAATACAGCCGCTCACCTTACAGGCGATGGCGGAGCTACAAGATCGTCCAAGGGGTCACCGAATTGTGAAATAAATAGTTCGAAAATCCCTTGACCGTAGCCCCGACGTCTGATTATCCTACCACCCAGTTCAAAATCATCGGCGCAACCCAAGCCTCTCGAGGAGACTTCACATGGAACGGTACCAAGGTAAACAGGTGGTGATCATCGGCGGCACGAGCGGCATGGGGCTCGCGACGGCGAAGATGCTCCTCGATGGCGGTGCGCGTGTCCTGGTCACGGGGCGGTCGCAGGCCGGGCTGGATTCGGCCCAGAAGGAGCTTGGGGAGGGCGCCGTCGTGGTTCCGAGCGACGCGCGTTCGTTGACGGACCTCGACGCCCTCGCCTCTCGGGTGAAGGCCGAATTCGGCACCATCGACCTGCTCTTCGTCAACGCCGGGTTCAGCATCCGGGCGCCCCTCGAGAGCATGACCGAGGCCGTCTACGACGAGATGTTCAACCTGAACGCCAAGGGGCCGCTTTTCGCGGTGCAGAAGCTCGCGCCGCTGATCAACCGGGGAGGCTCCGTCGTCTTCACGACCTCGATCGCCAAGGCCGTCTACGACGAGATGTTCAACCTGAACGCCAAGGGGCCGCTTTTCGCGGTGCAGAAGCTCGCGCCGCTGATCAACCGGGGAGGCTCCGTCGTCTTCACGACCTCGATCGCCAAGGCCGTCTACGACGAGATGTTCAACCTGAACGCCAAGGGGCCGCTTTTCGCGGTGCAGAAGCTCGCGCCGCTGATCAACCGGGGAGGCTCCGTCGTCTTCACGACCTCGATCGCCAATGTCAAGGGAATGCCCGGCCAGGCCGCATACGGGGCCGCCAAGGCCGCGATGCGATCCTTCGCTCGGACGCTCGCCGTCGAGCTGCTCCCTCGCGATATTCGCGTCAACGCGGTGACGCCCGGTCCCATCGACACGCCGATCCTCGGCAAAGTGTTCACCGATAGAGCCGAGGCCGCCCAGATCAGGGAGAAGATGACCGGTATGGTCCCCATGAAGCGCTGGGGAACGTCGGAGGAGATCGCCAAGGCCGTCCTCTTCCTCGCGTTCGACGCGACCTTCACGACCGGCGTCGAGCTGCCCGTTGACGGGGGTTGGTCGCAGCTCTGAAGGGCACTGCACCCCAAACGCTTCATCAAGGCGAAGGTTTCGGCGTAGCTACCCTTACGCCGGTTCTCCGTTCCATTGCTACTCCTAAGGATTTTCTTACCAAACGGTAGGATATCCTCTTGACATGCGGATCTCGACCGCGTGCTTTTCGAACCGTTTGGTTCAGAAATCCCCAAGGGGGGGCTGGCCTTGCTGAAGTGGTAACGGGTTTCAGTAGGGAGGCTTGTATTACAGCGCTAAGTCTTTCCCCAGGAGCAGCGAGGGAGCCCAGTGAGTTTGATGCCCAAAGCCCGCAACTTCTTCCGCGTCGCCTTGGTGTGGCTCTTGCGGGCCGCCGCATTTCTCTTCTGCGTCCGCTCGATCTCCGCCGCCGTCCGCTCCAACAGCTTCAGCGAGGGGCGTTCGCCCAGCCACCAAGACGGGATCATCGCCGCGATCGCCGTGTGCACCTGGCACTCCGTCAACTCCGGATTTTTCCCCCCCGAACTCCTCTCGCATCCGCGCCAGGAACAGGTAGCTCACGCAACTCAGGATCAGGTGGCGTTTCAACCCCTGGTAACGACGCCCTTCATACTGATCCAGCCCGATCTCCGATTTCTGGTCCTCGAAACAACGCTCGACTCGCCATCGCGAGAACCCCACCAGCAACAACTTCGACACCGGCGTCTCCGGGGGGGCGTTGCTCACGAAGAACTTCACCTCCTTCAGGTCCAGGACGTTGCGGGCCACGACCAGGTGCATCAGCTCGCCCGGCAGACCGTCCTCGCCCTTGGGGGTGAAGATCTCGTGCTTAACCTCCCAGATCATCGGCCCCTTCTCGCCGTCCTTGACCCGCCAGCGTTGCCAGGCCTGATCGACGAATGCCCGCTCGTTCAGCAGCTCATCGACCCGTCGCGCCGGCCGGCTGCCGCCGGCCAGGCGAGGGACCTTGCGGCCCCGCCCACGCCCGTTCTTGCGGTACGGACGGGTGACCACGCGGGGCGGATCGAGCCAGCCGGTGAAGCTCCGGGGGACCTCGCCCATGAACTTCTGACCGCGAGCGTTCAGGCCCCGGAGAAAGTCGGGCTTGCTGCCGTATCCCTCGTCGAAGGTCATCCAGTCGAAGTGGAGGCCATGGCCGATGGCGTGGTCATACAGCTCCAGGGCGATCCGCCACTTGGGGCGGTAGGTCATCGAGTCGGGGATGCCCGCCTCGCGACAGCGTGGACGGTCGTCCGACCAGCTCTGGGGCAGGTACAGCTCGCCGTCGATCAGGCAGTGGAAGCCGTCGCGGGCGTACCCCAGGTGGACCGTGACCAGGCAGTTCTCCGTCTTGCCCCGCGATCCGCACCACTGGCGTTGCACGCCCGGCGTCTTGTCCCCCTTCTTGACGTCGCTGGTCTCGTCGATGACGCCGATGGAATGCGGCCCGGAGTGCTCATCGCGGACGATGTGCTGGAGTCGGTCGCGCAGGAGGTCGTGGTCCCAGTGGTGCTGGCTGAGGAACTCCTGGAGGGTGCGTGGTGCGACGCCGGCGTTGAGGGCGATCGGCTCGACGCTCTTCTCGGGGATGTCGGAGATCTGGCCGGAGATGTAGGTGGGCAGGTGGGCGCGGGTGTCCTTGCGTGGGAAGCAGTCATCGAACCGCTTGAGAAACGACCTGAGCTTGGGCTTGAGCGATCGGATCTGGGGGATGTTCATGCTCGTGTCTCCATAAGCCTTTGAGACGAGCATAGTTTCGTCGTGGCCAGCGATTCAAGCCTGTACAACCTGGCGCTGTAGTACTAAGGGACATCGTGGTCGCAATGAGCTTGTCGGAACACCTTCCGAGTTCCAGCCCACCGGGCTCCGCGTCTTCCTCGCAGCGGGGGACTCTGCGATTCCTCGCTGATCCCAGAGTACGCCCGTTGCCCCAGGGGTCAGTCTGACCCCTGGACGATAGGCGCATGGGCTAACAGAGAATCTCTGACATCTCCCGACGTCAGATGATGATTGTTGGCTAAGCTATCCTGAGAAGGGAAGGCTCCGAGGTTGCATCCCATGTCATTCTTCAACTCCGATCCGTTCTCCGCCGGACCCCCCGGCAGCCCTGCGTTCCGGCCCCGGTCCAGCCCGCTCCCCAATCCTGCCCCCACGCGCCAGCCCGCCGAGCGTCACCTATGAATGGGCGTTCGCATGGACAAGACCCGGCGGTCGGATGTCTCGGTCCAGGCGACCCGCACGTTTCCGACAGGACGCCACCATGAATTCCCAGACACAAACGCAGGGAGTGCTGCCGACCCTGGCCGCACTCCAGGATGCCCTCGGAAAGCTCCAGATTCAGGTGGATGCTGTCCTCGCCGAGCTTCGATCGCGCCCTGCCCCTGTCGCAGTCGATTGTCCAATGGCCGTCTCCAGGACGTTTTTCAGTGTCGAGGAAGTGGCCGAGATGATTGGCCGATCGGTGTACACGACGAGGGAACATTGTAGACTTGGCCGGCTAAACGCCGTGAAGCGGGCAGAGCGGCGTGGTTCCGCCGCGCTGTGGTCCATCCCGGCCGATGAGGTGGCCAGGTACAAGAACGAGGGCCTCCTCCCAATGAACCCGGATCGGAACAACAGGAACTAGGAAGGGCGGATCTGGCGCCGAGGGTCCAGTCTGGACCCTCGGGACACGCCTCCTTTGTTAAACTTGGGGCTTCGCCCCAAATAGAGAATGCAACGCATGCTCCTGTTTGCTAGGAAGGAGGTGACGATAACGGCGTTCCATCTCCTCGGTTCGATGTCCGAGGATTTCGGAGATCATCCGCTGATCGATCCCCTCGGATGCCATGTTGCTCGCGAGGGAATGGCGGAAGGTGTGCCAGCCGTGGAGCACCGACCATTTCCCTCCCTTCATCAGCCGCCGGAAATACCCGGTCGAAATTTGCGGCCCGATCGGCGAGCCATCTTCCGCAGCAATCGTCCAGCGACCGCCCGGGTGGTCCGCGAACCAGGCTCGCATGATCCTGGCGAGTTCGGGATGGATGGGGACATTGCGGCGGGTGAATGACTTTGACTTGTCCGACTTCTTCTGCCTGATGGCCACAACCCCCGCCGAAAGATCCCAGTCGTCCACCTCCGAACGGAGCATCTCACTCCGCCTCGCCCCGGTATAGGCCGCGAATGCGACCATCGGGTAGAGGAACGGGCGGTGGGCATGCTGGCGGACCCATTCGAGGCATTCCAGCGTCTGCTTCTGGTCGAGCCACAAGCACTCCCATAGCTCGGCTTGCTGGGCCTCGTTGAGCCCGCCTCGCTCGATCTTGCGCGTGATCTGGTCCCACGTCTGGAACGGCGGCTTCTCGTGAGCCTTGGGCAACGTCAGGTCGCTCATGTGCCAGGCGAGCGGGGTCTGGAGGTGCTTCCTCTTGGATGCCCAGGACCAAACGACCCGGAGCGTGGTCAGTTCCTTGTGGATGGTGTCGCGGACGACGCCCTCGCTCGCCCGCGCGTTGACGTACTTCTGGAGCACATCGACCGAGAGCGAGTCGAAACGACGGTCGGCCCCGAGAACGCGCCGGAAGTGCCTCCCGTGGATGCCCTCGGTGTAACTGGTGTTTGACTCCTTCGACCCGGGGGTGAGAGTCGCCTCGTAGATGTCGAGGATGCTCCCCACAGTCGGTGCCTTCTCCGAGCCCTGACACGATCCTGACACATCCGGGGCCTTGGGCTTGGCCGCGACGACCCCCCCGGAGATCAGGAACGAGCCGGCGTCCGCCCCCTCGGGCATCACCAGGCGCCCCCGCTGTAAGTCCTTGAGTGTCTCCTCAACCACGCCACAGACTCGCCCGGCCTCGCGTTCGCCGTCGAGCTTGAGGGATCGCTTGAACGGCTTGCCGGCGTAGCGGAATCGAATGTGGAAGCGGCCGGATTTTGGGTCGAGATCGTAAGACGCCACTGCCCTAGCTCCTGTCTGGGAAGGTGAGACCTCGTCCCATCCTTTCGCCCTGTCAATGCCCCCTTGTGTCAGAACTGTGTCATGTCTTAGGTGACGAAACGAAGAAAGGGAGCCACGGCTCTCGCCGTAACTCCCTTGTTCTGAGTCTGTTCTGTTTGAAAGCGGGTAGCGGGAATCGAACCCGCATGTCTAGCTTGGGAAGCTAGCGCTCTACCACTGAGCTATACCCGCATGAAAAACATCGACCCTCGCCAAGAGCTTAAGCAACGGCAATCGGATGATAAGCCCTGCTCATCGAAGCAATAATCAGAAGATCAGTTGACGATTGAAGAAGTCAAACGATTTCGAAACTGGCCCGTACTGGAGTCTTTTCAAAATCTACTTGAAACGGCCCTCGCTGCCAACCCCAAATTTAGTCTCGACTTTTTTTTTGGCTTTTTGTGGGTGGGTCCCTCGAATGTGGTGGATAATCTGCGATCCAGAATCAGTAGTTCCAAAAGCGGCTCGTCAGCCGAAAGGCCGAGGTAGATGGACGCAAGGCTCCTCCGAAGAATGACTTTTGGCAACAAGGTCATCACCGGAGGGGGCTCTGTCGCAAATCGGGCTGAAAATGACTTTGTCGGGTTGACAGTTTGGCTTGAAGGGGAGGCCGCTCCGTGTTGGACTGGATCACGACCAAGATCACCAACCCCACGGAGGGCCTCCCCCATGAACACGCTATCGATCCGCGACGCCGTCTGCAACGCCGACGCCGTCTTCTCCGGGATCTACGGCGCCGTCACCGGCCGGGCTCAACAGGCCGGATGCAGCCGGCAGACCGTCTACCAACATGCTCACCAGATCGAGCGGCGGTTGCAGACCCCCGACCCCGCAACGCCCCCGGTCGAGGTCCCCGTCCTTCCGCCAACCCCCTCGCTCGACGAGCCCACCCGGCGACGCTTCGCGGTCAACGCCTTCGCCATGGGCATCAGCACTCGTCAGATCGAAGACCTGTTCCGCGTCCTCCTCGGAGAGGACGCTCCCGATCACTCCACCATCGCCCGCTGGATCGCCGACGCCGCCCGGAAGGCCAAACCCGTCCTCCAGGCCCTCGACGCGGCGTGCGTCCCCGAGGTCCAGACGCTGGCCGTCGACGAGATCTTTTTTGGGGGCGACCGACACTGGTCGGCATCGAGCCGGCGAGCATGACCGCCGTCTTCTGCCAGAACGCCGCCGACCGCAACGCCCAGACCTGGGAGAAACAACTGGCCCCCTTCGATCGCCTCGAGTTCGCCCTCTCCGACGCCGCCGGGGGGATCAGCAAGGCGGTCTCGGAACTGGCCCGGGCCCGCCTCGACGACCCCGAGGCCCCGCCCCTGGAGCACGGCCTGGACGTCTTCCACACCACGATGGAAGCCAAACGTGTCCTGGCCCAGCACTGGCGGGCGGTCGAGGCGGCCTGGGAGAAGGCCGAGGCCGCCGACCTCGACGTCGCCCGCTCGAAGCGGCAGGGGATCGACGCCCGGGGCGTGGCCAAGACCGCCCAGGCCGCCTGGACCCGGGCGACCGCGATGCTGGAGCGAGTCGAGCACCTCGAAGCGGCCTGGGGCCGGGCCCACGCGGCGCTCGACCTGTTCCGGGACGACGGCCGGCTCAACGACCGTGGCCACGCTCAAGCCGAGATCGCCGAGGCCCTCGAGGGGCTGACCGGCCCGGAGTGGTCGAAGGTCCGCAACTTCCTGAGCGACCCCCGGAGCCTGAGCTACCTGGACCGGATGGGTCGGCGACTGGCGGAAGCCGAGCCCGATCCCGAGTGGCGCGAGGCGATGGCGTGGCGTTGGTGGCTGGCGCACTGCCGGGTGGGGTGCGCCGAGCCGCTGATGAAACTGATCCGTGCGGTAGGACGTGACCGGGTGCTGGACGGTGAGGAGCAGGCGTCCTACGACCGTGTGTCGTCGGTGCTTCGGGACACGTTCCGGGCCAGCAGCGCGGTGGAGTGCATGAACAGCGTGCTGAGGATGCAGCAGTCGCGGCACAAGCGGATGACGCAGCCGATGCTCGACCTGAAGCGGCTCTACTGGAACTGCCACCGATTCCGGAGCGGTCCCCGGAAGAAAGCCGGCCCCTACGAGACTCTGGGCCTGGGCTTGCCCACGTACGACTTCTGGACGCTGCTCCAGACCAATCCAAAGGAACTGACGCAAAGACTGTCAACCACTCGAAATGCGGAATGAGACAGAGCCGATTCCCGCTACACGCTTTCCTCCTCAAACCCAACCGCCGAAAGCTTTTACGCTTACCTCTCCTCGTCGGGGAGTGCGGCCCGGACCCCTCGGAAACCCGGTAGATTACCGGGTTTCGAGGCCAGGGACGCTTCCCATGCCCCGATCCCTCCCCTCCTACCGCCACCACAAGCCCTCCGGCCGGGCCGTCGTCACCCTCGACGGCAAGGATCACTACCTCGGGAAATTCGACTCGTCGGAGAGTCGCGAGAATTACCACCGGTTGCTCGCCGAGTGGATGGAGGCACGGCGTTCCCGCGACGACCCCGGCACGTCCTCGGGCCCCGACCTCACCCTCGGCGAATTGCTCCTGGCGTTCTGGCGACACGCCCTCGAGCACTATCGTGACCCCGCCGGCAGGCCCACCGGGGAGCTGGACAACCTGAAGGTCGCCCTCCGGCCCGTCCGTAAGCTCTACGGTCTATCCCGGGCGAAGGACTTTGGGCCGCTCGCGTTCCGGGCCGTACGCGGGCAGACGATCCGTTCCGGCCTGGCGAGGACCTCGCTCAACGACCGGATCAACCGCGTCCGCCGGGCCTTCCGCTGGGCGGCCTCGGTCGAGCTGATCCCCGCAGCCGTCCTCCACGGGCTTGAGGCCGTGCCCGGGCTCCGGACCGCCGTCCGCGAGCCCGAGCCGGTCGAACCGGTCCCGCTCGAGGTTGTCGAGGCGACTATCCCTCACATGTCCCGCGTCGTGGCCGGCCTGGTCCGCCTCTAGCTCCTCACCGGCATGCGGCCGGGCGAGGCGTGCGCCATGCGGGGCCGGGACCTAGAGCGGTTCTCGTCCGCTTGGCACACGATTTGGAAAGGGGTTCTTGGAAAGGAGGTAAATCATGAAACCCTTGTCGAACGATCTCCGCCAACGCATCCTCAAGGCCGTCGATGGTCGCGAAGGTTCTCGCCGACAACTCGCTGCCCGCTTCTCCGTGGATCCCTCAACCATCACCCGATGGCTCCAACTCCGCCGTGAGTCCGGTGCGTGCGACCCCAGGACCCACGCCGGAGGAACCAAGCCGACCCTTGATCCAGAAGCTCTGGAACGATTGCGAAAGCTCGTCGAGGAGACTCCCGACGCCACGCTCGAACAACTCCGCCAGGGCCTGGGCATCTCCGGCGGCATCATGATCGTCTGGCGAGGGTTGAAGAAGCTCGGCATCACCCGCAAGAAGACGACCTTGCACGCCGCCGAGCAGGACCGGCCCGAGGTCCAGGAGGAGCGTCGTTCGTTCCGCCAGGAGGTCGAGCCGATCGAGCCCAGACGGCTTGTTTTCGTGGACGAGACCGGGGTGACGACGGCGATGACGCCCGCCTACGGCCGGGCTCCGAAGGGCGAGCGGGTGGAGGCGTCGGCCCCGGCGTCGTGGGAGTCGGTGACGGTGATCGCGGCGATGGGCCTGGACGGAGTCCGCGCCCCGTTGGCGTTTCCTGGAGGCACCACGGCGGCGGCGTTTCAGACCTACGTGGAACAGGTGTGGGTGCCGGCGTTGCGCGAGGGAGACGTGGTGATCTTCGACAATCTGGCGGCGCACCTGAGTCCGGAGGTGACCAAGGCGATCGAGCGAGCCGGAGCGAGCGTCCTGCCGCTCCCGCGGTACAGTCCAGACTTCAATCCGATCGAGGAGATGTCCTCGAAGTTCAAGGAGGCGCTGCGGCGACTGGGAGCCCGGGCCAAGGATCATCTCTACAATGCGATCGGAGAGGCGTTGAGAGAAGTCACCTTGGAAGACATCCTGGGCTGGTTTCGCCAAGCCGGATCATGTGCAATGCAGGCGTGAACCGCTCTAATCCTATTCGCCGATGCGAGCCTGACCGACCCAAGAGCCCCCGTCAAGCGAATAACCCCGCCCGGTTCTCCGGCCTCCCACCCGGGCAGGGTCCGTAATACCGAGACCCACCGATCGCCCCCGCGACGCGAGTCGGAGCTGGCCGCCCGGGAGATGTGTCGGGTCGCTGCGGTCGATCCGCGCTGGGTGACCTCGGCCGGTCACCTGCGTCGGGACTTCGGCGGCGCCAGCGCTTTCGCCAGCGCCCTCGCCCACGGCGAGGACCCGATAAGGTCCCGCCGACCCTTGATCCGAGCGACCGGCTTGGGCAACTCCACCTCGACCCCGGGCCGGACCAGGAGATGGGAGGCGGCCGGGGCGTCCGGCTGTTCGAGCCAGGCCTCCATGAATTCACCATCGGTCAGCAGGGTCTCGACCGCCCAGTTGAATTCCGGGGTCCGGACCCGGCCGCCCACGGCCTGCCGAAGCGCCCATCGGGGCATCCGGCCAGGCGGGATGGGCCACTCGGCCTGCGGGTCCTCTCGCCATTCGCCATCGCGCCACGAGGTTTTCGGGACGCCACGGTCTACTATCGCGAGAATCCGCTTTCGGAGCCACTCCAGGCGGCTCATCGCCTCCGGCTGGCTGCCGATCTCGATGACTTCGGAGTCCGATCCCCGCATATCACAACCTCCGGTTGATGTCGCCTTGGCCCTCTCTAGGCCCGCCCTTGGTTGTCCCTTGGCAAGAACACGTTTTCCGGCCGTTCAGGCGCACGAGCCGGCCGCTTCACCTCACCTGGGCGGCCGGCACGACGACGTCCCAACCCTCTCGAAGATGAGCCCGATCGCCCTGGCCTCCGAGAACTGGTGCCGGAGCCGCTGCTCCGTCTTCCATCGCCGGAGCGATTCGGAGAAGTGCCGGATGAGCTTCCAGGTCTCGCCCGCCCGATTATCCTCGACGGTCGCCCACGCGGTCGCACCGGAGAACGGGCCGTCCGGGCACGGCGGTTTCACGGGCCGGGCGGCCTCGATCGGGAATGGAGGGTCGTCCCATTCGACTGCGTGATGGTCCCTGCAATGCGGGCACCACCATTCCACGGAGAGGCTCGGCCGTCCCTTGATCCGCCCGAGCCGATGGGTGATCAGACGCCCTGCGAGGACCAGTCCGCCGGGCGGGACGCCATGAATGGTCAGCATGGTGGCTGGCTCCGATTCGCGGCCTGGCGGACGACCCCCAAGCCGGGATCGACCGGAGAGCTTCTAGCGACGACACATCCATGATACCCTCGCCGGCATCGATGGCAAACCCGGTCCGGTGCTGAGTGGCCATTCACTAGACGAAGATGACGGGCGAGCAGGAGGGCAATGAGTCGAAACATCTCGTCCCCCGGATGCGTCGGCCGACGACACCGAAGCGCGCACCTGGCAGGCTCAGCCCCGTACGAACGCGCCGTCCGTTGTGCTGCGGCTCGCGCAGCACTTCGAATGGGGAGCGATGCGGGGATCCGACCGACCGGCGCCGCGACGGATCGGTGACCGGGCCCAATCCTCGGCCCGAGTCATCAAGCCGGCTCGCTAGGCGATCGATCCGAGAGCTCAGTTCGCCGCAAGGCTGACGTCACGCTCTGGCGACCCCTCGACCTGGCGGACACGCCGCCCCTCCTTGGGCAGGACGGCCATCGCTCCCGGCGCCATACGCCGAGCGGAGAAGGGGCCGATCCGCGCGGGGACGGTTTGCCTTGACCACACGACGAGCCCCGCGACCGTACGGCAGAGCGGGGTGAGGGACTGACCTGGCCCGCCGATGATTCCAATGCCTGTCTGGGGGCGCACCGGAATTTCCTGAGGGGGACCCAGAGTTTCCCTATATGCGACATGGATGCCCCAAGGCATCCTGGATGATCGCGCAGATGATGGGGCTGGGATGTACGGGCCTAGCATCCGCCCGGGGTGAAGCGGGGGCCGTCGCGGGCCGGGGCGTGCCCCGGCCTACGTGTATACTTAGGTCGGGGAGCGGGTCCCATTCGGCTCGAGGGCCAGTCCAGGAGCGCTTCATGGGGGCCGGACGCGATCGGAGCGGGGCGGATGAACGCCCCGAGGAACTGGCCGCCCTGCGGGCCGAGAACGACGCCCTCCGCGCCCGCATCGCCTCGCTGGTGGCCGCCATGGAGGTCATGGACGACGCTGTCTTCGTCAAGGGCGGGGACGGCCGCTATCGGATGATCAACTCGGCGGGCGCCCGCCTGCTCGGCCGGTCTCGGGACGAGGTCGTCGGGAAGGATGACACGGAGCTGTTCGAGGCCGAGACGGCCGAGCGGCTCATGACGGACGACCGCTCCATCATCGCGGAGGGCGCGGCCCGGACGTACGAGGAGGTCGCGACGTCGTCGGGGGTCACGCGCACCTACCTCGTCACCAAGGGGCCTTACCGGGACGACCGGGGACTCGTCGCCGGTTTGGTCGGCATCTCGCGGGATATCACCGCGTGGCGGCGGGACGAGGCGGCGCTGCGCGAGGCCCGGCAGTTCCTGGCACGGCTGCTGGACCACGCCCCGGCCCTGATCTACGTCACCTCCGCCGACGGGGAAGCCCGGCTCGTCAACCGGGCCTGGGAGAGCCTCTTCGGGCTGCGACGCGACGACGTTGTCGGCCGACCGGCGGGGCGCCTGTTCCAGCCCGAAGAGGCGGGGCGGTTCCTGGAGCAGAATCGGACGGTGATCGAGTCCGGGACGCCTCTCGAGCTGGACGAGGAGGTGAATACGCCCGGCGGTCGGCGCGAGCTGCACACGGTCAAGTTCCCCCTGCGTGACGCCACCGGCCGGATCGAGGCCGTGGGGGGGATCTCCTTCGACGTCACCGACCGCCGGAGGGCCGAGGAATCGCTCGAGGAGAGCCGTCGCCGCATGCGTGCCCTCTTCGAGAACACCCTGGACGCCATCTGGCTCCTCGACGACTCGGGCCGGTTCGTCAACGCCAACCCCGCCGTCTGCGCTCTGCTGGGGTACACCCGCGAGGAGTTCCTGCGGATGCGAATCGAGGACGTGGCGACCGCGGATGAGAAAGGATTGGTCCGGGACCTGTGGAACGCCATCCTCGCCGCGGGCCAGCTCGACGGCGAGTTCACCCAGGTCCGCAGGGACGGCACGACGCGGGTCGTCGACTATCGCGCGGTCGCCAACATCCTGCCGGGCCTCCACCTGTCGGTCAACCGCGACATCACCGAGCGGAAGCGGGCGGAGCGGGAGCTGCGCGCCAGCGACGAGCAGGTCCGTTTGCTGCTGGACTCCACGGGCGAGGCGATCTGCGGGATTGACCTGGAGGGCCGCTGCACGTTCTTCAACGCCTCCTGTCTCCGGCTCCTGGGGTACACCGATCGGGCCGACCTGCTGGGCCAGGAGCTGCACCGGCTCATCCACCACACCCGGCCCGACGGGGCTCCCTTCCCCCGCGAGGCGTGCCGGATCCTCTTCGCCTGCCGCCGCGGGGAGGCGGTCCACGCCGAAGACGAGGTGTTCTGGCGCGGCGATGGGACGAGCTTCCCGGTCGAATACTGGTCCCACCCGGTCCGCCGCGGCGGGGAGGTGGTTGGGGCCGTGGTCACATTCGTCGACATCAGCGAGCGGCGCCGGGTCGAGGAGGAGCTCCGCGAGACGGCGGCGAGGCTCCAGGTCCTCTCGCGCCGCCTGGTCGAGGTCCAGGAGGAGGAGCGGAGGCACCTGGCACGCGAGCTCCACGACGAGATCGGCCAGACTCTGACGGCGATCGGGATCGGCCTCCAGGCCGCCAAGAAAGCGAGGGTGGACGCCGTCGGGTCGTACCTCGACGACTGCATCGGCCTGATCGACGGCGCGATTCGACAGGTGCGCCACCTCTCGCTCGACCTCCGGCCGCCGATGCTCGACGACCTCGGCTTGGTGGCGACCCTCCGATGGTACGTCGACCGTCAGGCCCAGCGGGCCGGCTATCGGGCGAGCTTCATCTCCGACGCGGTCGAGATCCACCTCGATCCCGCCATCGCGACGGCGGCCTTCCGGGTGGCGCAGGAGGCGCTGACGAACATAGCCCGGCATGCCAGGGCCCGCCGCGTCCGGGTGAGCGTGAGGCGCCGCGACGGGTCCCTGCGGCTGGTGGTCCGCGACGACGGGGTCGGGTTCGACACGGGGACGGCCATGCGACACGGGGCGCGGGGGGCGGGGCTCGGGCTGCTGGGGATGCGCGAGCGGGCGGCCCTCCTCGGCGGCCGGATCGACATCCGCTCCTTCCCGGGCCGCGGGACACGGGTCCTGCTGACCATCCCCCTGCGGCAACCCGAAGGGGGGGCCTAGTCATGGAGACGATCCGCGTCCTGATCGCCGACGACCACACGCTCGTCCGCGCCGGCATCCGTGCCCTGCTCCAGGGACTGGAGGGGGTCGAGGTCGTCGCCGAGGCGGGCGACGGCCGCGAGGCGATGGCCCTCGCGCAGGTGCATCGGCCCGACGTCGTCGTGACCGACATCGCCATGCCGCACGTCAGCGGGCTGGAGCTGGCCGGCCGCGTGGCCCGCGAGTTGCCGGAGGCCCGCGTGATCATCTTGAGCATGCACGGAAACGAGGAATACGCGAGCCGGGCGCTGCAGGCCGGCGCCGCGGGCTACCTCCTGAAAGACTCGGGACTCGCCGAGTTGGAGCTCGCGGTCCGGGCCGTGGCGCGGGGCGAGACCTATCTCAGCCCGGCCGTCTCCAAGCACGTCATCGCCGACTACCTCCGGCGCACGGGAGGAGCGCCGCCCGAGTCGGGATCGCTGACGCCCCGGCAGCGCCAGGTGCTCCGGCTGATCGCGGAGGGGAAGACGACGAAGGCGATCGCCCGGGTCCTCGGGGTGAGCGTCAAGACGGTCGAGACCCACCGGGCCCAGCTCATGGACCGGCTCGACATCCACGACGTGGCCGGGCTGGTCCGCCACGCCATCCGGATCGGGCTTGTCGAGGCCGGCGGCTGACGCCTCGTTCTCGGGGTTGACCCCGAGACGCATCGGGAAACCCCGGCCCGCCCGCCCGGGGTAAGACCCGATGGCCGGGGCGGGCCCCGCGGCCGACACTTAGGCTAGTCCGAGCGGACGCGGCCCCCGCGATGTCGTGGGGGCCATCAGGCTACGATCGCCTGCGTTCGAGCGGACGCGGCCGCCGCGATGTCGCGGGGGCCATCAGGCTACGATCGCCTGCGCCTGCGTTGGCGACGGGCGACCGTCACCCTGAGTCGGGATCGACCCGCGGCGGCCGTACTGCCGCCTCGCGTTGGATGCCACACGGAGTCAGTCGCGATGAAGAGCCCGTTGATGGAACGCAGAACCTCCCGCACCGACAGCCCGCCCGCCGACGAGGACCACCGGGCGCTCCTCGCGCTCCTGGGACGCGTGCTCACCCGGATCGGCCGGGCCGACGGGGAGCAGTCCCTTCGCCCGGGGGACCGGCCGGCCCGGTGGGACGACGAGGAGTACATCTACCTCGAGGCCGTCCTCCCCAAGCCCTCCGCCTTCGGGGCCGACATCACGGTCCACGACGGTCGCGTCTTCATCCGGCTGGAGAAGTGATGGCGACCTACGGAAGCCCTGGGCTCGCGGACGGTACTGCCCGGGAAGGCCGGGAGCCGGTGCGGGACCCCGTCGTTGTGCTCGACTCGCTCGCGGCGAGCATCGCAATCATCGACGAGGCCGGGACCATCCTCGCGATCAACCGGGCCTGGCGACGTTTCGCCGCGGCGAACGCGCCCGCCGGCGCTCGCATCGCCGAGGGTGCCAACTACCTCCGCGTCTGCGACGAGGCGGAGGGCGAGGACGCCGAGGTCGCGGCGGCCTTCGCCTCGGGTATCCGCGAGGTGCTCGCCGGCCGCCGCGCCGAGTTCGCCGGCGAGTACCCCTGCCACGGCCCGGGCTGTCGGCGCTGGTTCATCGGCCGCGCGACGCGCCTCGGGGCCGGGCCCGGCCGGGCCCTCATCGCCCACGAGGACATCACCGAGCGGAAGCTCATGGAGGAGTCCCTCGCCCGGAGCGAGGCACGATTGCGGACCGTCCTGGACCACGTCCAGGCGGCGATCTTCCTCAAGGACCTCGAAGGACGCTACCTGCTGGTCAACCGCCGGTTTGCCGAGCTATTCGACGTGGGTGAAGAGTGGGTCCTCGGCAAGTCCGACCGCGACTTCCTCCCGGCCGGAGTCGCCGACCTCTTCCGGGCGAACGATCGTCAGGCCCTCGAGGCTCTCGCTCCGACCGAATTCGAGGAGGTCGTCACGCACGCCGACGGCCCCCGCACGTCGCTCGTCATCAAGGTCCCCCTGCTCGGCGCCGACGGGGCCCCCTTCGCCGTCTGCGGGATCGCCAGCGACATCACCGAGCGGAAGAAGACGGAACTGGCGCTGCGCGAGAGCGAGTCGGTCCTGCGGAGCTTCTACGACGGAGTCCCTGTCGCGCTGGCCGTCGCCGAGGTGGACGACGAGGACGTCAGGGTCATCTCGGCCAACGCGACCATGGCCCGGCTGCTGGGGTGCCCCGCCAGCGAGACCTGGGATCACCAGGTCGCCGGGCTGGAGATCCCCGGTGAGCACCGACGCCGTTGGCTCGACTCCTATCAAGAGGCGTCGTGTACGGGCCGACCTGCCAGGTTCGAACTCGCCTGGGCGACGCGCGAGGGCCGCGGCTGGTTCGCCGCCATGGTCAATCCGATCGCGGTCGAGCCGGGGGCGCGGCCGCGATTCTGGGTCGCGATCGAGGATACCACCGAGCGGAGGAAGTCCGAGCGGGAGATCTTTGAACTGAACGCCGAGCTCGAGGCGAGGCTCGAGCGGATCTCCTCGCTCCGCGAGATCGACCTGGCGATTACCGGCAGCCTCGACCTGCCGCTCACCCTGGGGATCGTCGTCGACCAGGTCCGCTCCCGGCTCGAGGTTGACGCCGCGGGGGTCCTGCTCCGCAGCCCGGAAGCACTGGCCTTCGAGTATGCCGTCCGCAAGGGCTATCGCGCCGGACCGGAGCCCGGGCCGGCGCAGCGGCTCGACGAGGGGCCGGCCGGCCGCGCGGTCCTGGAATGCCGGACTCAACGCGCTGCCGCCCCCTCCGACATCCCTTTACGACTGGTGAGGGGCGAAGGGTTCGTCGTCTACTGGGCCGTCCCGCTGGTGGTCAAGGGGGAGTCCCGGGGGGTGCTGGAAGTCGGTCACCGCTCCCCGCTCGACCCCGAGCCCGAGTGGCTGGAATACCTCGAGGCCCTGGCCGGCCAGGCGGCCATCGCCGTCGACAACGCCGGGCTGTTTGCAAGCCTGCGCCGGTCCAACCTCGAGCTGTCGCTGGCCTACGACGCCACCATTGAGGGGTGGTCGCGGGCGATGGACCTACGCGACCACGAGACCGAGGGACACAGCCGCCGCGTCACCGAGATGACCCTCCGGCTCTGCCGCGCGCTGGGCATGGGCGACGACGAGCTGGTCCACGTCCGTCGCGGGGCCTTGCTCCACGACATCGGCAAGATCGGCATCCCCGACGCTATCCTGCTCAAGCCCTCGGCGCTGACGGACGAGGAGCGTGCCGTCATCCGACAACACCCTCTCTACGCGCTGGAGATGCTCTCGCCGATCGCCTTCCTCCGCCCGGCCCTGGACATCCCGCACTGGCACCACGAGCGCTGGGACGGGGCCGGCTACCCGAACGGCCTCCGCGGCGAGGAGATCCCTCTGGCGGCGCGGGCGTTCGCCGCCGTGGACATCTGGGACGCCCTCCGCTCCGACCGGCCCTACCGCCCGGGCTGGCCCATGGGACGCGTCCTTGATCACCTCCGGTCGCTCGCGGGGACCCACCTGGACCCTCTCGTCGTGGAGACCTTCCTGGCGACTCTCAGCGCGGAGCCGACCGGCCTATGATGAATCAGGCGCGCCTCTTCGAGCGGGTCCCCTTCTTCACGCGGGTGACAATCACACCGTCGGGTGGAGTGCCCCCGTTCGAGGCCCACAGCTTCGACATCAGCCTCGCCGGCGTCGGCCTGACGTCGCCGCGGGCCCTGGAGGTCGGCCAGGTCGTCTCCCTCGCGTTCCACCTCCGCGACGGCCGGGGCGGCTCGGTCACCGAGATGCTGGCCGGGCGGGTCGCCCGCGCCCGCTCGGACGAGGGCGCGACCACCATCGGCATCCAGTTCCTTGACCCGCCAGACGACCGCTCTACTCCCGTGCTGGCCGGGAAGATTTCGGGCTGTTAGCGCGGGGGGGGACCGTCGCCCCCCTGCCTTGCGTCACATCTCCTTCAGACATTCGTGCACGAGCAGGACCGCCATCGACCCCTCGCCGACGGCCGAGGCGACGCACTTGGCCGAGCCGGTCCGGACGTTGCCCGCAGCGAAGACGCCGGGGCGACTGGTCTCCAGCAGGTGGGGCTGCCGACGTGCCGTCCACGCCTCGGAAGTCTCCAGGGAGGCCCCGGTCCGCACGAATCCCTTCTCGTCCTTCTCGATCTCCGGGGGGAGCCAGTCGGTCCGCTGCGTCGCGCCGATGAAGCTGAACAGGGCGGGTGTCTTGATCGTCCGCGCCTCGCCCGTCTTGTTGTTGACGACCTCAACCTCGCGGAGGCAGCGGTCCCCGGACATCCGCCGGACCTCGGTATTGAGGAGCACTTCGACGTTGGGGGTCTCCTCGATCCGCTTCGCGAGGTAGCTCGACATTTGCTCGTAGAGGTCGCCGCCGCGGACCACAAGGTATACCTTGCGGACCTGCCCGGAGAGGAAGACGGTGGCCTGTCCGGCGGAGTTGCCGACGACGACCACGACGTCCGAGCCCTTGCAGAGCTGCGCCTCGACGGGGGTCGCGGCGTAGTAGACGCCGCACCCTTTGAACCGTTCGCACCCTTCGACGCCCAGGAGGCGATAGTCGGCCCCGGTGGCGATCAGCAGGCACTTGGCCGAGACCGTCTCGCCGTTGTCGAGGTGCAGCACCGCATACTTGTTGTCGAACGACAGGCGCGTGACCGGCGAGGCGACGGGAAGGTGCGCCCCGAACTTGTTGGCCTGCACGACGGCGTTCTCGGCAAGTTCGCGGCCGGTGATGCCGGTGGGGAAGCCGAGGTCGTTCTCGATCCGCATGCTGCGACCGGCCTGACCCCCGGCGCGTCCCGCTCCAGCACGACCGTGTTCGGCCCCTCGGAGGCGCCGTCGATGGCCGCGGCCAGCCCCGCCGGGCCGGTCCCCACCACGGCCAGGTCGTACACCATGTGCTCGAGCGGCCGGCGGAGGGCCAGGGCATCCGCCAGCTCCTCGTTCGAGGGGTTTCGCAGGAGCAGCTTGTGGCACCAGGTGACCACGGGCGTGTCGGGCTCGAACAGCCCGGCCTGTTCGAGAAACCGCTTCACCCGCGGGTCATCCTCCAGGTCCATCCAGGTGAACGGCACCAGGTTCTTGGCCAGGAACTCACGGACCCGGTGGGTGTCCTTCGAATAGCGCGACCCGATCACGCGCAGGCCCGTGAAGTCCCCCATCTCGTGGAGGAGGTGGCGTCGGGCCATGAAGGCCCGGAGGATGACGTCGCCCAGGTTCGGGTGGACGTTCCTGATCTCACCCAGGGCATCGTTCGAGACCTCGAAGACGCCGCTCTCGCCCCGGGCGACGCCGCTGAAGATCGCCGGGCCCCCGGTCAACTGGGCCACCTCGCCGGTGAACTCCCCGGGCCCGAGGGTCGCGACGACCTTCGGCTCATCGTCGGCGTCGTCGACGATCTCGACCGCGCCGGTCTTGACGACGTAGAGATTGCAGTCGCATCGCCCGGCTTCGAAGAGCTTCTCCCCGTCGCGATAATGCTGGAGCTTCGGCAGAGGGCAGCCCTCCAGCGCGGCGAGCTGGGCCTTGTCGAGCCTGGGGAATGCGGCGGCGTCCAGGTCCTGATCGACCATGTCTCGGGCTCCTCCGGTCCGACGCGGTCCGCTTCAGTCACGCAGGACCGGCAGGATTCCGGGCTCGTACCGGGAACTCCTCCTGGTCGGCCTCCGACGATCCGGTGACAAATTGTCGGCTCTCTCGATATCCACGACAGTCTGTCCCTCGGTTCTGGGGTGTAATGCTGAGCCCGGCTGCTCCGGCCCAGCGACGGAAAGGGCTTAGAATCGAGGCTTTCCTACCCGAATTCGGGCTCAATCCCCGGCCTCGACGTGTCGCGGCCCCGGCGTTGCTTAATGCCTGTGTGGCCGAGAAGCCGGCCAAGCGCAGCTTACGGCGTCAATGCCGTCGTCAACGACCTCGAGATCAAGCTGCTCGGTGACGGCCGGTGTATCGACGAAGACCTCGCTGCGGCGGCCCTCGGCGCCCTCAGCGCCAAGCTCTCGGTCGAAGCTCCCGGACCCAGCGATCCTGGACAGCCTCCGGCATTAGCCAAGCCGAGCGGGGGCGTGCGAAGTGCAGTCGTGCAACGTGAGTCCGCAAACCCACCCTACTTCAAGAGGCAGGATCATGCGTGGCAGTGATTCGAGTTCGATCTTGCGCCCGATGGCTGCGTGCCTGGCGAGCCTCCTCCTCGTCGCCGTCCCGGTGAGGGCCCAGCAGGCCTCCTCCGGGTCGTCCGGCAAGGACTCGCAGCCCGTCGTGAAGACCTTCGGCGCCGAGGGCGGATTCCGCTCCGAGGTGCGGAGCACCACCGTCGGCAAGCTGACCGAAGCTGACCGCAAGCAGGCCTCGTTGCTTGCGGCCCTTGTCTTCGATCACGTTGACAAGGCGGGCGACTTCATCGATGCCGGCGAGCCCAAGTCGGCCCTCAAGGACGTGAACAAGGGCCTCGAGGCGATCAAGACCATCCGCACCATGCTGCCCAGGACGACGGTCGTCACCAAGACCACCGCCCCCGACGGCAAGGCGACCTTCGAGGACCAGGCCGAGTATCAGGACGGCCGGATCCCGCTCTTCGCGGCGGTCATGCACGCCGAGACGCTGGCCCCGATCCTGGCGGCCCGCAAGAACGCGATGGAGGTCGCCGGCTACCACGTGGCCGAGGCCGAGTTGATCGCCAGCGAGGCCATCGCCGACATCGACCCGATCGAGGTCTACCTGAAGAGGGCGGCCAAGGAGATCCAGGACAACAAGCCCGAGGTTGCCTCCAAGTCCCTGGCGCTGACGCTGGTCCGCGGCATCGAGGTCCGGGTCAGCAAGGAGGACTCGGAGCTGGTCTCCGCCCGCGACGCGATCGGGCTCGCCAGGAGGTCGCTCGAGGAGAACAACCCCGCCCAGGCCCTCGTCAACCTGGCCGTCGCCAAGCAACGCCTGAGGGTCTATGGCGAGTTCCTCTCGGCCAGCGAGCGGTCCGAGGTCGACCAGATGCTCCGCGAGGTCGCCCATCTCGAGGACCAGCTCCGCCAGGAGGGGAACCGGAAGGTCAGCCAGGCCGATCGGAATCAGCAGGGCTCCACGCTGACCGGTTGGTGGAACAAGATCAACGGATGGTTCAAGAGGCATCTGTGATCGGGATGCCCCGTGACGCGTCCCCGGGCCCCCGTCGAGGCGGGGGCCCCTCGCCCCATCCGGTGTCGGAAGGAGCGGGCCCCGAATCCGGACCCGAACTGGAGGCTGAAAGATGGTGGTCGTGCTGGCACGGAACTGGTGGGCACTGGCGTTGCGGGGCCTCGCCGCCGTGCTCTTCGGGATCATGGCCTTCGCCTGGCCGGGGATGACCCTGGGGGTGCTGGTGCTCCTCTACGGCGCCTATGCTCTGGTCGACGGCGTCCTTGCAATCACGGCGGCTCTGGCCGGCCGGACCTGGGGGATGCCCTGGTGGGCCCTGCTCCTGGATGGCCTGATGGGGATCACCATCGGAATCCTGACGTTCGCCTGGCCGGGGATCACCGCGCTCGTGCTGCTCTACATGATCGCGGCCTGGGCGGTCGTCACCGGCGTCTTCGAGGTCCTCGCGGCGATCCGGCTCCGGAAGGAGATCCGCGGCGAGTGGCTGCTCGCGCTGAGCGGGATCATCTCCGTGTTGTTCGGGGTCGCCCTGGTGATCAACCCCGTCGGCGGGGCCCTGGCGGTCGTCTGGCTGATCGGTGCGTATGCGATCGCTTTCGGCGCCCTCCTGATCGCCCTAGGCTTCCGGCTCCGGGGCGTCGCGAAGAAATTCGCGACGACAACCGACGCTGCAGACTGGCCCCTCGACGGCGAAGGTGGGCGGACCGATGGGGGCCGCCGGCTGAGCCGACGGGCGCGGGGCGATCCGGCGGAGGACCGGGGCAGGTCGCGCACCCCGGCCGGCCCGACCGAATCGCCTCGCAGATGCGGTTTCGTCGAGAGCAGCGAGATCGGGCACCCTGGAGATCGTCAGAATCCCGAGAGGAGGTTCACCGTGGCGGAAGGCGAGAAGATCATCGGCATCGACCTGGGGACGACCAACAGCGTCGTCTCGGTGATGGAGGGCGGCGAGGCGACGGTGATCCCCAACCAGGAGGGCAGCCGGCTGACGCCCTCGGTGGTCGCCTTCACCAGCAAGGGGGAGACCCTCGTCGGCGAACCGGCCAAGCGCCAGGCGATCACCAATTCCAAGGGGACGGTCTACTCGATCAAACGATTCATGGGCCGTCGCCACCGGGAGGTGCATGCCGAGGAGAAGATGGTCCCCTACGAGATCGTCGGCGGGCCCGACGACTTCGTCAAGGTCCGGGTCGGCGGCAAGGAGTACACCCCCCCCGAGATCTCAGCGTTCATCCTCCGGAAGCTCAAGGAGGCGGCCGAGAGCCACCTCGGCCACAAGGTCCGCAAGGCGGTGATCACCGTCCCGGCCTACTTCAACGACAGCCAGCGCCAGGCCACCAAGGCCGCCGGGCAGATCGCCGGCCTGGAGGTGGCCCGGATCATCAACGAGCCGACGGCTGCGGCCCTGGCCTACGGCCTCGACAAGAAGAAGAACGAGAAGATCGCCGTCTTCGACCTCGGCGGCGGCACCTTCGACATCTCGGTCCTCGACGTCGCCGACGGCGTCTTCGAGGTGCTCGCCACCAACGGCGACACCCACCTCGGCGGCGACGACTGGGACGAAGCCCTGATGAATTACATTGCCGACGAGTTCAAGAAGGAGCAGGGCGTCGACCTCCGGAAGGACCAGATGGCGCTGCAGCGGCTCAAGGAGGCTGCGGAGAAGGCCAAGAAGGACCTCTCGTTCCAGACCCAGGCCGACATCAACCTGCCGTTCATCACGGCCGACCAGACCGGCCCGAAGCACCTGACGATGACCATCAGTCGGTCCCAGTTCGAGAAGCTCACCGACAAGCTCTTCGAGCGCTGCCGCGGCCCCGTCCTGAAGGCGCTGGAGGACGCCAAGCTGGAGTCTTACCAGATCGACGAGGTGGTGCTCGTCGGCGGGTCGACCCGGATGCCGCGGGTCCAGCAGATCGTCACGGAGATCTTCGGCAAGGAGCCGCACAAGGGGGTCAACCCCGACGAGGTTGTGGCCATCGGCGCGGCGATCCAGGGGGCGGTGCTGGCCGGCGACGTCAAGGGCGTGCTCCTGCTCGACGTGACGCCGCTGTCGCTCGGGCTGGAGACGAAGGGGGGCGTCTTCACCAAGCTGGTCGAGCGGAACACCACGATCCCGACCGAGAAGAAGGAGACCTTCACCACTGCCGAGGATGGGCAGACCGCGGTGACCATCAAGGTCTACCAGGGCGAGCGGCCGATGGCCGCCGACAACCGCGAGCTCGGGACCTTCAACCTCGAGGGCATCCCCCCCGCCCGGATGGGAACCCCCCAGATCGAGGTCGCGTTCAACATCGACGCCAACGGCATCCTCCAGGTCTCGGCCAAGGACAAGGGGACGGGCAAGGAGCAGGCGATCAAGATCGAGTCGTCCGGCGGCCTGACCAAGGACGAGATCGACCGGATGCAGCGCGACGCCCAGACCCACGCGGCGGAGGACAAGCGCCGGCGAGAGTTGGCCGAGGCCCGCAACGACGCCGAGCAGCGCGTCTACCAGCTCGAGAAGGTCCTCGAGGAGAACAAGGGTCGCCTCGCCGAGTCCGACCTGGCGGCCGTCCGCGCCGCCATCGACCGGGTCAATCAGGCGAAGGGCGGCGACGATCCGGCCGCCATCCGGCGGGCGCTCGACGACCTCCAGCGGGCCAGTCAGGCGATGTCCGAACACCTCTACGCCGGGGCCGCCGCGGCGGGCGGGCGGGGGGGGATGAACGGAGCCTCGGCCCCGACGAATGGGGCACCGGGCGGCGCCCCAAAGGACGAGGTGATCGACGTCGAGTTCGAGAACAAGGCTTGATGTCTCGGCGGGGCCGGTGGCCGTGCGCCGCGGCCCCGCCGGGTTCCACGAGAACGAACGTCGTCGCGGAAGTGTCCCCGCATCCTACAGGTGCCCAGGAGACCGATCCGTGAAGGCCAGAAGACTATTGCTCATCGAAGAGGACCGCCCGGCGCGTGACGCGCTACAAAGAATCTTCATCAGCCGGAACTGGGAGGTCGCCATGGCCACGACCCTGGCCGAGGCGATGAAACTACTGTGTGACTACGTCCCCGACTGGGTCATCGTGTCCTGGGAGCAAATGGAGGGGATGGGCGACCGGTTCATGTTCGCGGTCAGGGCCCGGTCTCGGGAGGCGCGCGTGGCGCTGCTGACGGGTTCGATGGACGCCGACGGGCACAGGATGGTGAGCCGCCTGAAGCCGGACCTCCGGTTCAGGAAGCCCTTCCTCCCCGAAGACGTTTTCCGGGCGTGCGAGCCGTGCCGGGCATCAAAATCCGTGTTGGGATGAGGGCTTTTACCATGCTATCAACCGACCCCGGATCGACCTCGAAACCTGCCAGACGCCGGCCGACGGCCGCCGACCTGGTGACGGTCGACTCCCGATCCTGCTCTCCCTTCAGCACCGTCCTGGAGGCGGCGCTGGTCTTCCGCGACGAGGACTGCGGCACGCTGCCGGTCCTGGACGCCGGCAAGCTGCTCGGGGTCGTGACCGACCGCGACATCGCGCTGGGCGTGCCCGAGTACCCCGACCTGGCGGCCCGCCCCGTGTCCGACGTCATGAGCCGGGCGGTCGCCGAAGTCCGGCCCGACGAACCGCTCGACGCGATCGAGGCGCGGTTCGCCCGCGAGCGGGTTCGCGACCTGGTGGTCATCGACTCCGCCGGCCGCCTGGTCGGCGTCATCGCCTGGTCCGACCTGATCAAGCACCTCCAGGATGGGAGGCTGGGCGGCGTCATCGCACCGTAGATCGAGGCCAGAGGGAGGCATCGAGGGAGAGGCCACCGGGATAAGTCAACCTCGCGAGGGGGTATCACCAAGATCATGCCAGCGCTCGAAATTCAGCCTGCGGACGCCGGTCGCGACCAGATCCCCGCCGGGTTTCCCGGCGCTCCGACCGCCCTGTCGGACGAAGCGGGCCCCGTCGTGCCGCGTGCGGACCCGCGGCAGTTCGCCCTCGCCTCCCTGACGGCCATCTCGATCGCTCTCTGCGCCGCACTGGCCCTGCCCGTCTTGCCCGCGATCACCTGGGCCGTGGCGCTGGCGATCCTCGCCTGGCCGATGCACCGCCGGATCGCCCGGCGCGTCGCCCGGCCCGGCCCGGCCGCCGCCATCAGCACGGCCATCGTGGTGGCGGCTCTGCTGGGGACCCTGCTGTCCGTCGCGTACCCGCTGGCCCGCGAGACGGCCGCCGCCGTCGAGCGCGTTGGAGAGGTGGCGGTCCCGATCGACGTCCGGGGGAAGGCGGTCCAGCTACCGGTCGTCGGTCGCGTGGTGAGATGGATGGAACGGACGGGGCTCGACGTCGAGGGGGAAGTCCGTCACTGGATCGGGTCGTACACCCATAGCGTCACCGATCTTGCTCAGGGATCGGTGGCTGCCGTCGTCCAGCTCCTCGTCGCGGTATTCATCCTCTTCTACCTGTTCCGGGACCACGAGAGCCTGCTGCTGGGGATCCGGAGAGTGCTCCCGCTGTCGAGGGCCGAGAGCGGCCTGGTCCTGTCACGCGCCGGCGACTCGATCCACGCGAACCTCACCGCCACGGTCGTCACCAGCCTCATCGACACGATCAGCTTCGGCTTGCTGTTCTGGGCGGTCGGCCTGCCCCTCCCGTTGCTGTGGGCCTCGGTCATTTTCGTCCTGAGCCTCGTGCCGGTGCCCGGGCCGGGCACCGTCTGGATCCCCGCCGCGGCTTACCTCGCCCTGACAGGCCAATGGGGTCCGGCCGCGGCCGTCCTCGGGTGGGGAGTGTTCACCCTCATCCTCGTGGACAACCTCATGTACGTGCGGCTTGCGGGGGACCGGATGCAGATGCACGAGGTCCCGGCCCTGGTCGCCCTCCTCGGCGGGCTGGCGTTGTTCGGAGTGTCCGGGATCATCCTCGGCCCGGTCACCCTGGCCGTCGCAGCGGCGCTGCTGGAGGTCTGGAAGGGGCGAACGTCGAAGCTCGACTGATACCGATCCGACACGAGTGCGCGGGCCGTGCGAGAGTCGACGTCACTCCTTCCACTTCCGCCGTCATGGCGGAGATCGTCTCCATTCCGAGAGCTGGAAAACTCAGGAGGCCGCCGACTGGCCGCTCGGGCCGGCCGAATGGACGTTCCCGGCTTTGGGCTCTTGCCAGGCGTTTGTGAGAAGTCGAGGAGTCTGGGCGAAAGGGCGAGACGGTCCGGGTTCAGGTCCGGTGCCCGATCTCCTTCATGTATTCATGCACGAACTGGACCGCCATCGCCCCCTCGCCAACGGCCGAAGCGACTCGCTTGATCGAGCCGGATCGCACATCCCCGGCGGCGAAGACGCCTGGACGGCTGGTCTCCAGCAGGAACGGTGGCCGGTGGGCAGTCCATCGGGGGGAATTCGCCACGACCGGGCCTGTCCGGACAAACTGCTTGTCGTCCCGCTCGATCTCCACGGGGAGCCAGTCGGTCCGTGGCACCGCGCCGATGAAGCTAAAGACCGCCGGGGTCTTGATCGTCCGCACCTCCCCCGTCTTGCGGTTGACGATCTCGACCTCGCCGAGATGGCGGTCGCCGGACATCTTCCGGATCTCCGAATTGAGGAGGATCTCAATGTTGGGGGTCTGCTCGATCCGCGTGGCCAGGTAGCTCGACATCTTCTCGAAGAGGTCGGGGCCGCGGACCACCAGATAGACCTTGCGAACGTTCTCGGAGAGAAAGACAGTGGCCTGGCCGGCGGAGTTGCCGCCGCCGACGACCACGACTTCCGACCCGAGGCACATCCGCGCCTCGATGGGGGTCGCGGCGTAGTAGACGCCGCAGCCCTCAAACCGTTCGCACCCCTCGACGTTCAGAAGTCGATAGTCGGCACCGGTGGCGATCAGCAGGCACCGGGTCGTGACCGTCTCTCCGCCGTCGAGGTGGAGGACGGGATGAGCACCGTCGAACGAGAGGGCCGTGACCTGCATGCTGACAGGCAGACGCGCGCCGAACTTGTTGGCCTGTACCACGGCGCGCTCGGCCAACTCGGCGCCGGTGATCCCGGTGGGGAAGCCCAGGTAGTTCTCGATCCGCATGCTCCGGCCGGCCTGGCCCCCGGGCGCCGTGCGCTCCAGGACCACGGTGCTCAGCCCCTCGGAGGCGCCGTAGACCGCCGCGGCCAGTCCCGCCGGCCCGGCCCCGACGATAGTCAGGTCGTACAGGGACTTCTCCAGCGGCCGACGGAGCCCGAGGGCTTCAGCTAATTGGAAGTTCGAGGGGTTGCGGAGGAGCAGCTTGCGGCCCCAGATGACGACCGGCGTCTCGGCCTCGGTCACGCCGAACCGCGCGAGCAGTTGCTTGACCTGCGGGTCGTCCTCCAGGTCGAGCCAGGTGGTCGGCACCCCGTTCTTGGCCAGGAAATCGCGGACCCGGAAGGTGTCCCGCGAGTCCCGCGAGCCGATCACGCGCACGCCGAGGAATTCGCCCGACTCGCGGAGTAGTTGCCGGCGGGCGATGAAGGCCCGCAGGATGACATCGGAGAGGCCGGGGTGGTCGTTCAGGAGCTGCCGGAGGGCGTCGGACGACACCTCGAAGACCTCGCAGTCATCCTGGGCGACGCCACTGACGATCGACGGGCCGCCGGTGAGCTGCGTCACCTCGCCGGTGAACTCCCCGCGCCGGAGGATCGTGACGATCTTCGGCGTCTCCCCGGATTCATCCAGGATCGCGACCGCGCCGGACTTGACGACGAAGAATTTGAAGTCGCGGTCGCCGACCTCGAAGAGCGTTTCTCCGTCGCGGTATCGTTTGAGCGCCGTCAGGCGGCAGCGCTCCAGCGAGGCGAGCTGGGCCTCGTCGAGCTTGGCGAAGGCGTCGGCGTGCAGATTGAACTCGGCCATGTCCTGATCTCCTCCAGCGGTCTCGGCCCTGGCCTCAATCTCGCAGGAACGGGATGAACTGAAAGGGTACCGGCATCTCAAGCCGATCGAGGTAGCACCAGGCCCAGCGCTCGCCGGGTTCGAACGACGCGATGACCGGGTGGCCCGTCGCGTGGAAGTGTTTCGTGCCGTGGCGGCCGGGCGAACTGTCGCAACAGCCGACGTGACCGCAGCTCAGGCAGAGGCGGAGATGGACCCAGCGCATGCCCAGTCTCAGGCACTCCTCACACCCCAGAGTCCGAGGGGGAACCGGTTCGAGATCGATGATGTGCTCACATTCCATCGCGGATCTCCTGGAGAATAAAAAGCCTCCGTGACGCTCTGAACTCTTCGATCGAGCTACAGTTTTGTAGGGTCCGCGTTGTAGGCCATGCCGGCCGAACCGATCTCCGGAGCGGGCCTACAGCATCGGAAGCACGCGGGGACGAGGGCCGCGCGGGAAGACCTCGTCGATCCGGGAGAACTCGGCCGCGGTCAGGCGGAGATCCCCCGCGCCGGCGTTCTCGGCGGCGTGCTCGGGGTTGGACGCCTTGGGGATCGCGAAGACCGAGGGATGCCGGACCAGGAACCGCAGCGCGACCTGGCGCGGGGTCGCGTCGTGCGCCTCGGCGATCTCCTTGAGGACGCGACCCCCCTTTGTGTGCGGGCCGGGGAAGTGGCCATGCCCGAGCGGACTGTAAGAGACCATGGCGACCCCGTGTTCCTCGCACCAGGGGACCACGGCGTGTTCGACCGCACGCTGTTCCAGGTGGTAGAGGACCTGATTGCAGGTTATGACGCCCTCGCCCGCGATCGTCAGGGTCTCGTCGAGGTCGGACTCATCGAAGTTGCTCACGCCCCACGAGAGGATCTTCCCCTCGCGCCGGAGCTGCTCGAAGGCCGCGACGGTTTCCTCCAACGGGTAGTCCCCTCGCCAGTGCAGGAGGTAGCAGTCCAGCCGGTCGGTCTCCAGGCGCATGAGCGACCGCTCGCAGGCCGCGATCGTCCCGCTCCGCGAGGCATTTTGCGGGAGGACCTTCGAGACCAGGAATACCTCGTCGCGTCGCCCGGCGATCGCCTCGGCGACAAAGTCCTCGGCGGCGCCCGACAGGTACATTTCCGCAGTGTCGATGTGGGTCATGCCGAGATCTAGGCCCCGCCGCAGCGCATCGATCGCCGAGGCGGGGTCTTCGTTGTCGTTGTACCAGGTGCCTTGGCCGATCGCCGAAACCATGCGACGGGTGAGTCCGAATGGCCGTAGCTCCATGTTATAACTCCTGGATGGAGGGGTGAGGAGCATCATCAGGTTGGCACCGGCTCCGGGTCTACGTGGATCGGGGACACGGGGCTTGGGCGGAAGGTTCCCTTGCCGGGAGAGGTTGTGGTTGGGCCCGACGTTCCTAGCCATCGGACCTACATCCCGGCCTGAAGGCCGCAGCCCCCGCCTCGGCGACCTCATGGTCCTGGTCGGGCTGTCCCCCGCTGGACCCGACCGCACCGACCACTCGCCCGTCGTCCTCGAGCGGGACCCCGCCCGCGAAGATCACCACCCGACCCTCATTGCTGGCGGTGATCCCGAAGAGCGGCTGGCCGGGCTGGCTCGATTTCGCCAGCTCCTTGGTCGTGATATCGAAGGCCCGCGCCGTGAACGCCTTGTCCTGGGCGATATCGATGCTGCCCAGCCAGGCCCCGTCCATGCGGGCGAAGGCGACGAGGTTCGCCCCGCCGTCCACCACGGCGATGCACATTGGCACGCCAATCTGCTCCGCACGCTTGCGGGCCGCCTCGATCACGGTCCGCGCCGAGGCGAGCGTCACATTCTGGGACATTGATGGCCTCCCGATCGGTCTCTTGAAGACGCCGTTCCTTCGCCTCACTTGTCAGCGCCAGACCAGCTCGGCGGCAGATCCCGCGCCGGCCCCAGACCGGCCGGGCGACGATCGGGGCAAGTCCCTCGCCGCCGCCGTCGGTCTTGTCTCCACCTCGCCCGACGATCGGGCGTCTCACCGGCCCTTCTTCTTCGCGACGGAGCCGTGCGGGTCGATCACGAACTTCTTGGGGGCCCCTTCGTCGAAAATGTGGTACGCCTCGGGCGCCCGATCGAGGGGGATCACTTCGACATTCATGACCTTACCCAGGTAGTCCATGCGGCCCCAGAGGATCGCCTGCATCAGCTCTCGGTTGTACTTCATCACCGGGCACTGACCCCACATCGCTTGTTGCGACTTGATCCATGCCTTCCCGAAGTTGATGCCCAGCCGCCCCTTCTTCGTCTCGGGCGTCGGAGCGCCGGGGTCGTCGTCGGTGTAGACGCCGGGGATTCCGATCCCACCGCCCGAGCGGACGACCGAGATCAGGGCGTTGTGCACGGCGTCCGGCTTGTCCTTCGCGGCGTCGGGCCCGTAGCCATGGGCCTCGAACCCCACGCAGTCCACCCCGCAATCCACCTCGCGGACGCCGAGGATGGCCTCGATCTGATCGGCCAGCGGGACGTCCTGGGACAGGTCCACGACCTCGAATCCGGCGCTTTTGACCAGCTCGAGTCGATGCCGGTTCTGGTCCCCGACGATGATGCAGGACGCGCCGACCAGACGCGCGCTCGCGGCGGCGCAACGTCCCACCGGCCCCGCGCCGGCGATGTAGACCGTCAACCCCGGCCCGACCCCGGCCTCGGCGCAGCCGTGGAACCCGGTGGGCAGGATGTCCGAGAGGAGCGTGAGGTCGAGGATGCGCTCCATCGCCTGGTCCCGGTCGGGGAACTTCAGCAACTGGAAGTCGGCGTAAGGGACCATCATGTACTCGGCCTGCCCGCCCTGCCAGCCGCCGAGGTTGAAGCCGTAAGCCCCGCAAGGGGTCTCGGGGTTGACGTTGAGACAGATGTCGGTGTGCCGCTCCCGACAGTTGCGGCAGCGACCACATGCGACGTTGAAGGGGACCGAGACCAAGTCGCCCTTCTTGATGAACTCCACGTCGCGGCCGGTCTCGACGACTTCGCCGGTGTTCTCATGGCCCAGCACCATGCCCTCCGGGGCGACGAAGCGTCCTCGGTAGATGTGCAGGTCGCTGCCGCAGATGTTCGTCGTGACCAGCTTGATGATGACCCCGTGATCGCACTTCTTGCCGCGAGGGTCGACCAGTTTCGGGTAGTCGAGTTTCTCGACCTTGACGGTGCGGGGACCAGAGTAGACCAGTGCTCGATTGCCGGTCATGGTTCGCTCCTCCGCTTCCGGGTGTTCCGTTTGGCGTACGTAGGTTAGCTGCCGGGACCGCCGTGCGATCCCTGGCGGGTTCTCCTTGGACAGGATGTCGGGCCTTGCCCTCCGCTTCATCGCGGGCCGCTGGTGGCCCTCCTCAACCAGCGACGCGTTGGAGCCGGCGTTCGATCTCCTCCCTGGGCTGGACGCCGATGATACGGTCGACCTCCCTGCCATCCTTGATGACCACGAGCAGTGGGATGCTGCGGGCGTTGAACCGCGACGCCGTCGCGGGGTTCTCGTCCACATTGAGCTTGGCGATGCGCACACGCCCCGCCCATTCCAACGCCAGGCTCTCGAGCACGGGAGCGATCAACCGGCACGGCCCGCACCAAGGCGCCCAAAGGTCGAGCAGCACCGGCACCGGCGAGCGTTCGACCTCCTCCGCGAATGTGGCGTCGGTAACCGAGACCGGCCGGTTGTCGGAAGACAACGGCGTCTTGCACCGTCCGCAGACCGGGGCGAGGCCGCCTTCGATCTTTTCCTTCGCCTCCTGCGACACCCGATTGGTCACGCCGCAGGAGGGGCAACGAATCAGTTGCGTCTCGGACATGATGGCCTCATTCGTTCGCCTGGCCCTGGAGCTTCCGTGCGCAACGGATACAGTAGCGCACGTACGGCAGGGCTTCCAGGCGTTCCCTGGAGATTTCCCGGTGGCAATTCTCGCAGCGGCCGTACATCCCCTGCTCGATCCGGTCCCGGGGCTTCGTCGATCTCCGCGAGGAGTTGCTCCTCATTCTCCACCAGGGAGAGTGTGAGGTCCTCCTCGAACTCCCCGGTGCCGAGATCCGCCGGGTGGGCCGGCACGTCGGAGAGGCCGCCGCCCGATTCGCCGCCGACGGGTTTCAGCGACTCTTATTCCAGCTCCGTCAGGTCGCCGCCGACGCGCTTCCTCAAGTCGAGTAAGGACCGACGAAAGTGGTTGATCTCCGCATTGGTCATCGTTTCCTTCTCCTCCGCCGGGGTCCACAGCGTCGGGCCGCCCTGTTCTCTCCTGCGACTCTCGGTCGCCCTGACCGACCTTTCCCGGAAGAGCTGATCCCGTCATGCCGGCGGTTTCAGGACGATTTCGCCGGCTGACTTCCGGACTTGCCGTTAACCTTGATCTGCTTCGGCTTGGCCTCCTCCAACTTGGGCAGGATCAACGTCAGCACGCCGTTCTCGAACTGGGTCCGGGCCTTGTCGGCGTTGACCGGGGTCGACAGGGTCACCGTGCGCTGGAACTCGCCGAGGCGGCGTTCGCGCAGGTAATAATACTCGTCCTTCTTCTCCTGCTCCTCCTTGACCGATGCGCGGATCGTCAGCGTGTCCCCGTGGGCCGTGATCTGGACGTCCTCGGGCTTAACGCCCGGCATCGACGCCTTGACGATGAACTCGTTCTCATTCTCGGCGATGTCCAGGGGAGCATCGCGGCTCCTTCGCCCATGAGGCTTCCGGGGCGTACGAAGCTCTCCTGGAACAGCGAATTCATCGCGTCGCGGAGGCTGATCATCTCGCGCAAGGGCTCGAAGCGCTGGATTGCCATGACCGTCGATCTCCTCTCGAATGGATGTTCCGGTCCTCCTGGAATCGGGGCATCCCGACTACGGGAATGGATCATTACAAATGATGTGCCCGAACGGCCCGCACGGGCCTTCCGTACCGGATCGGGTCGCCAAGCCCATCGCCTGAAAGCAGTAGCGTCGCCGCGGCCGGGGTGCACGGCGGGACGGTCCCGGGCGCGGCGATGGGCACGCGATCATGACAGAATGTCCCCCGCTCCGGGTCGTGGGACAGATTGTCACCCGCCCGCCACGCGATCCCGGCCCAAGGTCGCCTTCCCGAATTCATCGACGACCGAAGTCAAGCGGGACGGTCTCAATCTCCCGACGAATCGCCCTCGCCGGAGGTGGGAGGAGGCTGCCGCAAGGGATCGTCCAGCCGGTATTCGCGGATCTTCCGTAGCAAGGTGCGCGTGCTGATTCCCAGTCGATCGGCGGACTTCTGCCGGTTGCCCCCCGTCTCGATCAGGCACTGCTGGATCGCCTCACGCTCCAGGTCCGAGAGCGAGATCGCCGGGCGATAACGAGGCACCGGCACGGGTGCCTGGCTATTTTCGGCATCCTCGAGATCGACGGGCAGGAAGGCCGGGAGCAGGACCGAACCGGAGGCCTGGAGCAGGGCTTGCTGGAGAACGCTCTGCAACTCCCGAATGTTGCCCGGCCAGGAGTAACTCCGTAGCCGCTCCATCGTCTCCGGGGCCACCTCGCGGACCTCCCGCCCGAACTCGCGATTGAAGCGACGAAGATAGAGGTGCACCAGGAGCACCAGGTCGTCGCCCCGGTCGCGCAAGGGGGGCAGGTGGATGGTGAAGACGTTGAGCCGGTAATAGAGGTCTGGACGGAACTTCTCTTTTGCTGCCATCGACTTAAGATCGCGATGGGTGGCCGCGATCAGCCGGACGTCGGTCCGAATCGTCTCGTTGCCCCCGACGCGCTCGAAGACTTGCTCTTGCAAGAGGCGGAGGATCTTGGCCTGGAGGGCCAGCGACATGTCGCCGATCTCGTCAAGGAGCAAGGTGCCGCCGTGGCACTGCTCGAACTTGCCGATCCGGCGGCGGTCGGCGCCGGTGAAGGCGCCCTTCTCATGCCCGAACAGCTCGCTCTCCAGCAGGTTCTCCGGGATTGCGGCACAGTTGAGGGCCAAAAATGGAGCCCGCGCCCGCGGACTATGTTGGTAGATCGCCAGCGCCGCCAGCTCCTTGCCGGTGCCGCTCTCGCCGGTGATCAGCACGGGGAAGTTCTGGCCGGCGACGCGACCAATGGCCTTGTACACTTCAAGCATGGCCGGGCAGACGCCGACGATCGCACCGTCCACGTCGAGGTCGGGGGAGGGCTCCATCACCACGGCCGGCTCGTGCATCCGCCGGGCCACGTCGATCGCCTCGCCGGCAACCCACTGGAGCTGATGCAAGTCGATTGGCTTGAACAGGTAGTCGTAGGCCCCCTGCCGCATCGCCTCGATCGCCTCCTCCGCCGTCTTGGCCACGGTGACGAAGATGACGGGAATGCGTCCGTCGAGGGCGCGGATCTTCTGATAGACCTCCAGGCCCGACTGGTCGGGCAGGCGCATGTCGAGGAGGATGATATCGGGCGGATCGGCACGGACGCGAGCGAGTCCTTCCGCTCCCGTGGATGCGATCTCGACTCGGTGAGTGGGGGCGGGGAATGCCTGGCGTACCTGTTTCGGGATCAGGGCCGGTTCATCATCGATGATGAGGATGTGAGCCACGATGATTGCTCCTGGAGCCTCGGGGATAACCCGATGGAGGACGCCAGTGCCAGGTTTGCGGCTCGGCGCAGCCGGCCGAGCGCATCAACACAGGGCGGCAGGAGGAATGAGGAGTCGATCGCCAGGTCCGCGACCTATCGACTGGTCGACGCGAGCGGGGGGGAAATCGATTCCAATCGTCGACATCGCGGGAGACGGACATCTCTTTCGCAGACTGGGTACTTCGAGGTGAACATGGCCCGAAAGCAGGGGACGAATCAGGGACCATGCCGCCCTTTATTGGACTATTCTAGTCGGCTGCGAAAAAAATCTGACACAAAAATCTGACACGAAGTTGACTCTTCCTCTGATCCGTTTTGGCATTCTATTCGCGGTAAGCTGCGACACGCAAGCTCGCCGATTTGAAAGGCGCGGCGATCACCATGACCCCCTGTGTGTCGGCGGGGCGGGGACCAAGACCCGAGATCCGGGTCGAATCGAAACATCCTGCACCAATCGACTCAGCCACGGTACACTGGCTTGGATGTGTCCTGGGCCGCCTCAAGCCGACCAGTTGCTCCGAACTGTTCGTCGCATGTAGCCGGTTATCTCTGTTCCGGGTGAAGCGTCGCGCCCGGAAGAGAGTCATGTGACCGAGTCACTGCTCGGGAACCACCACCAAGAAGGGGGGGTGCCCCGTGGACTTCTTCACCAACCTCTTTGACACATCGGATTTCCCGCCGCGCTGGCATTGCGGCCTCTGGACCCCGGCGCACGGCTGGCTGCACATCCTCTCGGACCTGGGTGTGTGGTCCGCCTACATCGCCATCCCCTTTGTGCTCGGCTACTTCCTCCTCCGGCGCAGGGACGTCCCCTTCCGCAACGTCTTCTGGCTGTTCGGTGCCTTCATCCTCGCTTGCGGTACCACGCACCTGATGGAAGCGATCATCTTCTGGTGGCCGGCCTATCGCCTCGCGGGACTGATCAAGCTCTTCACCGCCATCGTCTCCTGGGCCACGGTCATCGCCCTCATACCGATCGTGCCGAAGGCGCTGTCGATGCGCACCGCCGAGGAGATGGAGCGGGAGATCGCCGAGCGCAAGCGGGCCGAGGAGTCACTCCGCCTGGCCAACGCCCGGCTCGACCTTGCCGTGCGCGGCTCGAACATCGGCATCTGGGAAATTGACATGCCGGACGGCGTCATCCACAAGGGCCGCGTGGATCTCATCAACCTCTGGGAGCGGTTCGGCTACGATCGCCCCGAATCCCCGACCGACTTAGCGACGTCGCTGGGCCTGGTCCCCCCCGAGGACCGGGAGCGTCTGGAGACGAGCCTTCAACGCTTCGCGCTCGGCGAGACCCCGACGCTGGAGATCGAGCACCGGGCCGGGCATAAGGATGGCTCCGTCCGCTGGATGCTCACGCGCGGCGTCTCCTGGCGCGATCCGACGGGCAAGCCGGTCCGTCTGATCGGCAGCAGCATCGACATCACCGAGTTGAAGCAGACCGAGCAGATGCTGAGGCGGAACGAGTCGCTGCTGACCGAGGCCCAGCAGATCGACCACATCGGCTGCTGGAGCTGGGACATCCGCTCCGGTCGGCTCGATTGGTCCGACGAACTCTATCGGGTCTTCGGCCTCGACCGGGATCGAGAGTCGCCGGATCACAAAGGATTCATGGCGGGCCTGCACCCGGACGATCGCGCGCCGATCAGCGAACTGATCGATGCGGCCTGTCGAGGCACCAAGACTTACGACTGCGAATACCGGGTCATCCGACCCGACGGGGACATCCGCATGGTCCGGCGCGGGGCAAGGTCATTCGCGACGAGGCCGGCGAGGCGATCGAAATGATCGGGACGGCGCACGACATCTCCGAACGCCACCGGGCGGAGGAAGCGCTCCGGGAGAGCGAGGCGCGGTTCCGCGGCACGTTCGAGAACGCCGCCGTCGGCATCGCCCACAAGGATGCCGACGGTCGCTTGCTCCGCGTCAACCAACGCTTCTGCGAGATCGTCGGCTATCCTCGCGAGGAGCTGGTCCAGGAGTCGTTCCAGGACTTCACACAACCCGAAGACCTGGCGGCCGAGCTTGAAAACTATACCCGACTCTTTCGGGGAGAATTGTCCAGTTACTCGATGGAGAAGCGCTACATCCGCAAGGACGGCTCGCTCATCTGGATCGACCTGTGCCTCTCGCTCCAGTGCGACGCGGCGGGCCAGCCCGAGTACGCCATCGCAGTGCTCCAGGACATCTCGCAGTCGCAAGCGACTGGAGGGGGAGCTGCGCCAGGCCAAGGAGTCGGCGGAGGCGGCCAACCGCGCCAAGGACGAGTTCCTGGCCAACGTCAGCCACGAGATCCGCACCCCCATGAACGCCATCATCGGCATGACCGAGCTGACCCTCGACACGAGGCTGAACGACGACCAGCGGCAATGCCTGGAGACGGTCAAGTCGGCGGCCGACAACCTGCTCTGCGTCATCAACGACCTGCTCGACTTCTCAAAGATCGCGGCCGGCAAGCTGGAGCTGAACCCGGATGACTTCTCGTTGCGGACCACGCTGGGCGATACCCTTCGGGCTCTGGCCTTGCGCGCCCACTCGAAAGGGCTGGAGCTCGTCTGTCACGTGCAGCCCGGCGTGCCCGATGCCTTGATAGGCGACGCGGGCCGGCTCCGCCAGGTGATGCTCAACCTGGTCGGCAACGCCATCAAGTTCACCGAATTCGGCGAGGTGGTCGTGGGGGTGGAAGTCGCTGATGATCCCCTTGCTGGGGCGGAGTCCGTCTTGCGCCTCAACGTCCGCGACACGGGCATCGGCATCCCGCGCGACAAGCAGGAGTCGGTCTTCCTGGCCTTCGCGCAGGAGGACACCTCGACCACTCGAAAATACGGCGGCACCGGACTGGGCCTGACGATCGCCGCACGTCTGATCGAGCTGATGGGCGGGGAGATCACGGTCGAGAGCGAACCAGGCCTGGGGAGCACCTTCACCTTCACGGCGCGGTTCGGGCGTCAGCCACAAGCTCTGGAGTCGATCGACGACCCGTCTCCGGTCCTGCTCCGCAACCTGCCGGTGCTCATCGTCGATGACAACGCCACCAACCGCCACATCCTGAGCGAGTGGCTACGCGGCTGGCAGATGGTGCCGACGGCGGTCGGCGACGCGGCGGCGGCCATGGACGCGCTCTGGCACGGGCTCGCCCTGAACCGGCCCTACGCGCTCGTGCTGCTCGACGCCTACATGCCCGGGACGTCCGGCCTGGCGCTCGCCGCCATGATCCGGGAGCGGGCCGAGCTGTCCGCCACCCGCATCATCCTGCTGACTTCGGGAGATCTCGACAGCGCCCGGGCCCGGGCCCGCGAGCTGAACATCAACGCCCACCTGCTCAAGCCGATCCCGCAGGATGAGCTGCTCGAGACGATCGAGCGAGTGATGAACCGGGCAGCCCCCCCGGCGGTGCGCGCCGTCGAGGAGTCACCACTCCCGGACGTGATCCCGCTCCGCATCCTGGTGGCCGAGGACAACGAATTCAACTCGCGGCACCTGGAGCGGTTGCTGACCCGGCAGGGCCACCGTGTCCGGCTGGCGGTCAACGGTCGGGTGGCGCTGGGCATGCTCGGAGTCGGGAATCAAGAGTCGGGCGACTCCCTCCTGGAAACGGATTGCGATCTGCTCCTCCTGGACCTTCATATGCCCGAATTCGACGGATTCCAGGTCGTTCGTGCGATCCGGGAGCGGGAGGCGCCGTGGGGGGACACTTGCCGATCATTGCCCTGACGGCGCGGACGCGGAAGGAAGACCGCGAGCGCTGCCTCGCGGCCGGCATGGACGAGTACCTCTCGAAGCCGGTCCGGGGCGCGGAACTGGCCGCGGCGATCAGCCGGGTGGTCCCTCCACCCGGCGATTCCCGGCCGGCCCCGCCCCCGCCCGAAGTCAGGGACCTCACTAGTCTGATCGACCCGATCGTCTTGCTGGCGGCCTGTGGCGACGATGCCGATGGGCTGCACGAATTGTGCCTCGATTTCCAGACCTATGCGCCGGAACGACTGTCCAAGCTGGACGACGCCTTCCGGGCCCAGGACTGCGCCGCGACTGCGCGAGGCCGCTCACAGGCTCTGCGGGCTGCTCTCGGCGTTCTCCACGGTGGGCGGTAACCTGGCGTCGGAACTCGAAGACCTTGCCGCCCGCGGCCAGCTCGACGAGGCCCGCCCCCTGGTCGATCAAGTCGAGACGATCGCCCATGACCTGATCCGCCAGGTGGCCAGCGTGTCATTCGAGGGCTTGCTCCGCCAGGCCCGGACAACCGAGGGACCCGATCGAACGGACGGGGCCTGACGGCGCGGGTGGTGGTATCCTACGGAGCGCTGCGTCCCTCGTTCGCACCAGGGCGTGGGAACGAGATGATCTCTGGCATGTGTCCGGACAAATTGTCGCCCCTGGCACGCGGTCAGACACATTGGACTCGTGGCGCTCCTCCCCGCTCCGATCGCGTTCGCTCACCTCATTGATCCCCATTTTTGACAGCCATGAGCTTTCGGTCCTCCGGCCCTGGTCGCCGATCCGGCTGGCACATCCCTTGCCAATAAGAGATGGAGGCCCCGAAAACCGGAAGTCGTCGTAGGCCGGGTCGAGGCCGAGCTTCATTCGGTGTACGCCAGGGAGAAGCTTTCGCCGATCGCCTTCCTGCGCCCAGCCCTGGACATCCCGTACTGTCACCTTGAGAAGTGGGACGGCTCCGGCTACCCATGCGGCCTGAAGGGGACGTAGATCCCGCTTGTGGCACGGATCTTCGCCGCAGTCGACATCTGGGATGCTCTGCGCTCCGACCGCCCGTACCGCTAAGCCTGGCCTGAGGATCGCGTGCTCCAGTACATCAACTCGCTGGCGGGCACCCAACTCGACCCGGTCGTGGTCCAGACGCTTTTACAATACATCCACGCGCGGGAGAGCCCGGTCGCCCCGACGTCCGGATTGTAGGCAGCGGAATCAACGCTTGCGCGCGTCGGTCCGCGATGCCGACGCGAGTTATGCGTCTGGCCTTGGCCCCCGAGCGGGCCGGGGATGCCCGATTCTGGTCGCCACCACTTTCCGCTCGACGCCGGGCCTGGCGACCGCCCAGCCACTTGCTACGATGGCGGGGAAAGGAGCCCGGCCCGTGCGTCCACCACGCATCCAGTCCCTGATGATCGTGGTCGCGATGGTCGGCCTCTGTCTCGCGATCCTCCGCGTGAACCTATGGGTCGGCATGGTGGTCACGGGGGCATCCATCGCGGCCCTCTGGTGGAGGCCCACTGAGGGCGAGTTCTGGCGGATCGCCCTGAAACTCCTGATCGCCTACTGCGTTGTCAGCACGCTCACGATCCCCTTCGCGGGCCTCGTCTGGCTGGGAGAGGTCCCGTTGCTGGCCCTCGTCCAACTGCCCAAGGTCGGGCTCGCGGATTGGCTGAGGTCGGGGCCAGTCATGGGGACGATCAAATCCCTCGGCCTTTCCAGCGGCTCCTTCTCGCCCGATTACCTTATGGCCCGACCCTATGCGCTGGCCGTCGTCTACTTGATCCCGCTGATCGGCCTGGCGGTGGTCCTGCGGTTGCGGGAGGGCCGGACAGGGTCGCTACGCCCGATGACGCTGGTCCTCGCCGGGGTCGCCGTCCTCGACTACGTTCTCACGCTCGTCTTCGGATCGTGGCGGTCTTTCACGATCTATTGAGAGGCTGTCGCCCGGCCATTGGTAAGGACAACCTCCACCCTGCGGAAGCCGCCCATGAAGCCGCCGCGACTGACGATCCGGTCCCTGATGGTCGCCGTGGCCGTGCTAGGGCTACTCCTTGTCGTCGTCCCTCCATGGTGGCGTTACTGGTTCCAGTCGCCATGGAGGCTGGTCACTATCACGAACTACAGAATGAGTGGCGCTGAAGTGTGCCTTTTCTTTGACCTGCGGAAACACGCCGACGTAGCCCGATTTCAGGCCATGACACGTTCGGTTTCACCCTTGGGTGACCACTTCAAGGTCGAGCGATTCGCCACGTTTCCGAGAAGCCGGTTCCCGACGTTCACCGAGGCAGATGTACTTCGAATTGACCCGTCGGCGGCTGCTCGTTGAGTCCCGTCGGACAGCAGTGAAGCCCCAACGAGAAGTATGTATCCTTTGGACTCTAATCACGCTTGACAGTTGGCCCCGAGGATCGGCCGATGCGACTGCCTCGCCCCCGGTTCACCGTGCGTCGGCTGATGGTCGCCGTGGCGATCGTGGAGTTGATCGCGGGCGTCTTGCTTGATCGGGGAAGGCGGTTCCGCGAGATGGTTGACCGCCACTGGAAATTGTGGCTGGAGAACCCGGCTTGCGTGGTCGATTCCCGCATCCCGGACGAGGTGCAGGCGCGGCGGAGTGAGTATGACCGGGCGATGGGAGAGAAGTACGAGCACGCCGCCCGCTACCCCTGGCTCCCCGTCGCCCCCGACCCTCCCGAGCCGAAGTGACCCGACGGAGCTGGCCGCCCAGGTAAGGTGAACGCCTCCGTCGTGTCAGCGCATGGCGAGGCCCGACCGTCCCGCCTCGGCTTGGGCGGCCTACCCGTCGCCTCGATGACGCGCGACTCCACCTCGCCCTGGGCGGCCGGGTCCGGTTCAGGCCGGGTCGTCCTCGTCGTCGTCCGCCTCGAACGGGTCCGGATCGTCTTCGTAATCCTTGCCGTCGTCGTCGGCGACCTCGTCCAGCGCCTGGCCGGCGTGGATGCGGTCCATCGCCTCCTCCTCGTCATCGCCGTCGAAATCGGGCACTTTTACTTCGAGGTTGTCGATCGGCGCCATCATCGGTTCCCTTGGCGGTCACGGCTTTCGTTGGTAACGAACGCTCTCCGGGTCCGGACCTCGTCACTATCGGTGGCAAAGGTCACGTCCGGGCCGGGGGTGATACCCTTCGGGATCAGACCAGAGTGGCCGACATATCCCGCTCGATGCTTGCTTGAATGGTTCGGCTGGCTCACCGATAATCTATCACCACAGGCGAAGAATTGCCCGTTTTGCCGCCAGATCGATGCTGACCGGACACCGTCGGTTTCGATCGGACGTATTGGGGAGCTTGTCGTGGTGATCGCCGCCGGAATCGAAGCAAACCTGATCAAGCGAATTCAGAACGCCCGGCGAGAGTTGCTCGACCTCTCGGCCCGCAATCGGCTGATCAGCACCCCGCGAGGGTCTTCCCGGGGGAGGAAGATCGAGATCGTCGGACGAACGCTCGGAAGAGGTCTTCCGGCTGCTCGTCCGCGAGCGGAAGTCGATGTCGTTCCTTCCCGGCGTCGAAGAGTCGGAGGATGGCGCGGTCGGCGAGGCGGGCTCGCCACTCCTTGACCCAGCCGGACGAGCCGTCGACCGACGACGGCACTCCCGACGCCCGCCACGTCGATCTGCGTTTGCAGACCCGCCTGGCTTCCGAACGGCTCCAGGGTCGGCTGCTCTCCATCTACTACGACGCCCAGACCTATGAGCAGGAGCAGGGCGTCAGCATCCTCTACCTGGCGATGGGCTTCCTCAAGTGGTACGAGTCCCCGTCTTCCGATAAGGCTCGGTACGCGCCCCTCTTGTCTGATCCCGGTGGATCTCGAACGCCAGACGGCCGCCAGCCGGTTCCACCTGAAGTATCGCGAAGAAGACATCACCACGAACCTCTCGCTCCAGGCGAAGCTGAGGGGCGAGTTCGGCATCGACCTCCCCGAAGTCCCCGAGATGGACGAGCTGTCGCCCGAGGCGTACTTCGACGCCGTCGCCGCCGCCATCGCCGACCAGCCTCGCTGGGAGGTCTTGAGGGACGACATGGTCGTCTGGTTCTTCTCGTTCGCGAAGTATCTGATGTACCGCGACCTCGACCCGGCGACCTGGCCGGAGCACTCGCCGCTGGGAAGCAACCCGACCCTGTCGAACCTCCTGGGTGATGGGTTCGCCTCCGAGCCGACGCCTCTGCGGGGACGACGACAAGATCGACCCGCTGATCCCGCCGACCAACATGGTCCACGTCACCGACGCCGATAGTTCGCAGGCGGTCGCGATCGAGGAGGTCCGGCTGGGCAGGCATCTGGTCATCCAGGGTCCGCCGGGGACGGGGAAGTCGCAGACGATCACGAATCTCATCGCCACCGCCGTCAAGGCGGGCAAGAAAGTCCTCTTCGTCGCCGAGAAGATGGCTGCGCTCGAAGTCGTCCATAGTCGCCTGGAGCGGCTCGGGCTCGGGCCGATCTGCCTGGAGTTGCACAGCAGCAAGGCGAACAAGAAGACCGTCCTCGAAGAGATCGCGCGGACGCTCGCCCTCGGGCGACCGAAGGTCCAGTGGTCGGAGGAGCGGACTCGAATCGCTGCAAGCGGCGATCGACCGCCTCAACCGCCACGCCGAGGTCATGAACACGCCGATCGAGCCTGCGGGCGTCACCCCCTTTCAGGTCATCGGGCGGCTGGCTCACCTCTACGCCCGAGGGGATCGAGGCGGCGAGCTTCTCCCTGCCCGCACCCGAGTCCTGGAGCGGTTCCAAGTTCCGGGAGCACTGTCGCGGGCTGGCGGACTTGCAGAAGCATCTGGAGGAGATCGGATCGCTGCCCGACCACCCCTGGAGGGGAGTCAGCCGGACCGAGCCCCTGCTCCCGACTGACATGAAGGAGTTGCAAGCCGGGATCGCCGAGGCGGTCGGCTCGCTTGACCGGCGTCGCCGAAGCCTTCGCGCCTCGCTGACGGACGCCTTCGACGACCCCCGTCCCGCATCGCCCAGCCTGAAAGACGTGCAGCAACTCGCCCAGTTCGCCCTCCGGCATCGCGAAGGCACCGGCGATGGACCGCCGGGCGATCGGGAACCCGGCCTGGGAACGACCGCCGCGAAGAAATCGGCGGGCTGGTCGAGCGAGGACGGAGCAATCGCCGCGAGCGTCGCCGGACTCGAAGGAAACCTGGCGGAAGCCGCCTGGCAGGCCGACCTCTCGAAGACCCGGCGATCACTGGCGACCCACGGTCGGTCGCTCTTCCGCTGGTTCCGACAAGGACTACCGCGAAGCGGTCGCCTCGCTCCGGGGCTCCTCAAGTCGGAGCTGCCCGGGACGCCTCGCCGAGAGGCTGAAGATCATCGACGAGGTGATCGAGGTCCGGGATGGCGTCGAAGTCGCTGGATCAGGACCCGACCGTCATTCAGTTCGGTCGGGACGCCTTCGGAGATGCGTGGAAGGGCTCGAAGTCGGATTGGGATTCGCTCGCCCTGGTCGTCCGGTGGGATTCCGATTGCCGGGGCGATCGGACGCCCTGGGACCATCGCGGCATCCTCTCGCGGCTGGAACGACCGGAGACCCTGCAAGACTCCGCTCAGGACGGTCTCGGCGAACGTTGAAGCCCGACCTCGGCCCGGTTGCAGGACCTCGCGAAGTTCCTCTCCCTGGATGTTCCGGACGGCATTCGGGATCGAGTCACTTGAACGCCGTGCCGATCGGTGACCTAATCGAACGGCTGAAGCGCTGGCAGGCAGCATCCCGAGTCGCTCTCGAAGTGGATCGGCTACCGGATGCGGCGGCGGCGACTGGAGGAATCCGGCCTGGGGGCGATCGTCTCGGGGATCCAGGAAGGTCGGATCGCCGCGAGTGCGGCGGTGGACCAGTTCCAGGTCGCGTATTACCAGACGCTCATCCGCGACATCTTCCGCAATCATCGTGATCTTGCCGAATTCGACGGGCGGTCCTACGAGCAGTGGATCGAGGAATTCCGTTCCCTGCGACCAGCGACGGATCGAGATGGCACGCGGCGAGGTGGCGACCGCCCACTACGACGCGATCCCTCGGAACGCGGCGGGCGGCGAGATGGCGGTCCTCCGCCGAGAGTTCGAGAAGAAGCGGAAGCACAAGCCGATCCGCCAGCTCATCAAGGAAGCCGGGACCGCCATCCTCGCCATCAAGCCGGTGTTCATGATGAGCCCGATCTCGGTGGCGCAATTCCTCGAACCGGGGAGCGTCACCTTCGACCTCCTGCTGATCGACGAGGCGAGCCAGGTCAGCCCGGTCGACGCCCTGGGGGCGATGGCCAGGGCCGTCGCAGGTCGTCGTCGTCGGGGACGACAAGCAGCTTCCGCCGACGCGATTCTTCAGCAAGATGCTCGACGAGGATGAGGTCCAGGGCGACGGCGACGACCTCAACGCCGGCGACCTGGAGAGCATCCTCGGGCTCTGCGTCGCACAGGGGATGTCGCAGCGGATGCTCCGCTGGCACTACCGCAGCCGCCATCATTCGCTGATCGCCGTCTCGAACCGCGAGTTCTACGACAGCCGCCTCTTCGTCGTCCCGAGCCCGACGACGATCACGGCGATGCACGGCCTCCACTTCCGACTGGTCAAGGACGGGGTCTTCGACCGGGGCAACACGGCGACCAATCGCGTCGAGGCGAGGGCGGTCGCCGAGGCCGTGATTGAGCACGCGAGGCGATATCCCAGGCAATCCCTGGGCGTCGGTGCCTTCTCGGTCGCCCAGCGGGACGCCATCCGCGACGAGTTGGAGGTCTTGCAGCGGGAACACGCCGAACTCGCCCCGTTCTTCGCGGCGGGGCGACCGGAGCCGTTCTTCGTCAAGAATCTGGAGAACATCCAGGGGGACGAGCGGGACGTGATCTTCATTTCGGTCGGCTATGCCCGCGATACGTCCGGCTACATGGCGATGAACTTCGGTCCGCTGTCCTCGCAGGGCGGCGAGCGGCGGCTGAACGTCCTGATCTCGCGGGCTCGCGAGCGGTGCGAGGTCTTCAGCTCCATCACCGCCGACGACATCGACCTCCAGCGGGCGAAGTCGCGAGGAGCGGCGGCGTTCAAGACGTTCCTCCGGTTCGCCGCCACGGGCGTCCTCGATTCGCAGGCTCCGACCGGTGGCGATCACGACTCCGACTTCGAGAGGCAGGTGGCCGAGGCCCTGGAGGACCTCGGGCACGAGGTCCACCGCCAGGTCGGGACGGCGGGCTTCATCATCGACCTGGCGATCGTCGACCCGGTCGAAGCCGGGACGCTACCTGCTGGGAATCGAGTGCGACGGGGCGACCTATCATTCCTCGCGGTCAGCCCGCGATCGCGACCGGCTGAGGGAGACCGTCCTCAGGGATCGGGGATGGAAGATCCACCGGGTCTGGAGCACCGACTGGTTCCACCGCCCCGACGAGCAGTTGCAGAAGATCGTCGCCGCGATCGAGAAGGCTCGAATCGAATGGGACTGCCGACGACGAAGACCAGGTCGATCATGAACGAATCCTCCGAGACGCCCGAGGTCGCGGACGGCGAGATCGAACGCGTCCCGGAGACCGAACGGACGAATGGCGAATCCGGCTTCTCTGGGTTATCCCTTATGTAGAGTCGAGGCAGGAAGTTCCCAACTCGACGCCGATCCCCGAGACGCAGCTCTCCGCTCCTCGAAGGGTGTCGTGACGACCGTGGTCCAGATCGAAGGACCAATCCACAGGGACGAGATCGCCCGGCGGATCACCTCGCTCTGGGGACTTCAGAGGACCGGGGCTCGTATCGCGGAAGCCATCTCGAATGCGATCGAGGCGGGTGTCCGCTCGGGAAAGCTGCGTGCCGATCTCGGACTTCGTCTCCCACAGTCGAGCAGTCGATCGTCCCGGTCCGCAACCGATCGGAAGTCACGGCGGCGAACCTGAAGAAGCCCGAGATGATCCCACCCGCTGAGTTCGGCAGGCGATCCTTTACCTCATCGACGGAGCAGATCGGACTGCGGCGGGAGGAGTTGCCGTCGCTGGTTCGGGAAGTGCTCGGCTTCAAGACGACGAGCGCGAAGCTGAAGGAACTGGTCGAAAAGGCCCTGACATCGATGGTCAACGGGAGTGAGATCGCCTCGCGAGATCAGAAGCTATTTCCTCCGGAGTAACGACGCAAGGCATAGGTTGTTTGAGCGATCACGTCTCGTCCTAGTTGTCCTCGTACTCGTCGTCGTCAGTCTCGGCGACCTGATCCAGCGTCTCGCCGGCCCTGAGGCGAGCCCAGACCCGATCCATAGCGGCCTCGTCGTCCTCGTCGAAGTCGAGTTCCTCGACGCGGCGAGCGGGTTTCGGGTCGTCCTCGGTCGGAAGCATCATCGGCCTCCTGTCCGCTTCGGTGCGGGCTTGGTGAAACCGATCTGCCTGGCGTAGGCGACCGCCCCCTTCTCCATCACCTGGACGGCGGTCAACCGATCGAACTCGGCCAGCTCGTTCAACCATTCTCGGAATTCGACGGTCCCCTTCATCGAGACCACGATGGCCCGGGAGTCGGCCGACTCTGAGGGCGAGGTCGTCTTTTTCTTCGTCATTTTTCGAGCCCCCTTTCTCCCTCCAGTATACACCGGGGGATACCCGAAGCAATCCCGAAAAAATCCCAAAGTAGTCCATTGACAACCGGACTACTTTGGGATATCATTGGGGTGTCGAGACGAGGAACGGCCTCTCTCGACGAAGAAGGCCGGTCGAGTGCTGTAACACCCGACCGGCCGGTGAAAGCCCTGGAACTAGCAGGAGCCTTCGATGTCGATTCTGACCCTTCCCGCCCCCGCCCGCAACGTCAACCCGGCCGCCTCCGCCGATCCCCGCGATTCCTGGCCCGACTGGACCGATTCGGATCGCTGGGAACTCGGCCCCGAATCCGACGACTTCGCCCCCACACCCGAGGATGAGGCCGAGGCCGCCGAACTGCTCAACGGCGACGGCGAGCCCAGCGACGCGGATTGGGACTGTTTGGCCGAGGACGCCCTCCACCTCGAAATGGTCTGCTCCGGACTGCTCCCCTTCTGAACCCCGAACCGACCCAGGCGGGGGAATGGCTCCCGCCCTAGCTTACAGGCCAGTGATCCGGAGACAGACATCATGACGACCACCACCAGCCTCGCCCGCCCCGCCTCGATCCTTACCCCCGACCAGCTCCGTCGGCTCGCCCCGTCGATCTTCGCCGAATCCCCCTGGGAACGCATGAGCCATCGCTACCGGATGGTCCCCACGATTGAAGTCGTCGGCATGGTGGCCGACCGGGGATTTTGGCCGGTCCGTGCCCAGCGGTCCCGAAGCCGGATCGAGGGCAAGGGCGACTTCACGAGGCATCTCATGCGGTTCCGCCACGACCAGTATATGGGCGCGGCGGCCGGGGCCGAGCTGCCCGAGCTGGTCCTGACCAACAGTCACGACGGGACGTCCGCCTACCAGTTCATGAGCGGGATTCTCCGCCTCGTCTGCTCCAACGGGTTGACCGTCCAGTCGGCCGACTTCGGCTCGATCAAGGTGAGACACTCGGGCGGGCGGGCCTTCCGGGAGCGGGTCATCGAGGCGACCTGTCAGGTCATCGAGGACGCTCCCCGGACTCTGGCCAAGGTCGAGGCGTGGAAGCGAATCGAGTTTAGCCATCCCCAGCGCGAGGCGTTCGCGGCGACGGTGTCCGAGGCCCGGGACGCGACGGTCGAGGTCGAGCCTCGGCAGCTACTCTTCTCCCGCCGGTCGGAGGACCGCAAGCCGGACCTGTGGACCACAGTGAACGTCATCCAGGAGAACGTCATCAAGGGCGGGGTCCGGGGCGACTCGGAGAAGACCGGCCGGCGGATGAAGACCCGGGCGGTCGGCAGCGTGGCGGAAGACGTGAGACTCAACCGGGCGTCGTGGGCGCTCACTGAGCGGGTGGCCGAACTGGTCGGGAAGTGAGGTGAAGGCGACCTGAAGGGGGGCCGACCGGGTGTCGGCCCCAACTTCTCACACCCGACAGGCCGGAGACGCCTTGGCCAAGCTCCTCGACGGGGCCGGGCTCGACCGCCAGACGATCGGCTCGACTCGCTATTTCGATCGCCTGGTGATGTTCGGGTTGGGTATTCCGAAGGAAGGGGCCGAGGATGGCGGTATCGGAATCTCGAGGACGTTCGACAAGCGGACATAATCCGAGGTGTCCCGTGGATTGTTGAAGTTCTCGACGCCCACGGTCAGCTTATCGTCGGGCTTGAATTCGCGGCCCGATATGGCCAGGTCGTGCCGAGTTCCATTCTCGGCATCTTTCTCGTAGAACCACCGCAAGTAATAGGCAACCCTGTTCCGGCGCAACACGAGTAAGTAACTGCCGTTGTAACCGGTGCCCCTCGGAAGTTGCCTGCCGTTGGGCCTGATGTCGATCACGGGGCTTCCGTCCGGCAGCGGGGGTGCCAGGGTGATGTCGTAGACGATGTCGGTCGTCAGTTCGAGGTCGGTCTCTCCTTGCCCGCAGCCGGAGAGGATGAAGGCACCGACGAGGACAACGCAGAGGCAGACTGAGGCTTTCATGATGGCTCGGGGGGGAGGAAAGGCGGGGGTTCAAAGGAACGAAGACAACCGGAGCCGTCATCGCATCTGACCCCCGCCGAGCGCCAGAGATTAGGATGAGTCTGGTGGCGATGTTCAGCCGCGAGTGTGTGATCGCCCCCCTTGGGACTTCCTAATTCCCCGGCCTATGGCCGTGGTTGCTTATTTGGCCTTCTTGGCTTCCGCCTTGGCCCGACCGAGAACGTAGTCCCGGATTTCCTTCATATTATTCCAGAGACAGAAGTTGGTCGCTGTGAGCCTGTCCCCGACGATCTCGAACTGCTTGGCCGACTCCTCCTCCTTGCCACAGAAATAGGCGAGGGCTGCGTAGGACGAACGGGCCGCGGCGTCATCGGGGCGGTGGCCGAGATATTCCTCGAAGGTTGACCGGATGTCCTCCCACACGTCCGCCCTCGCCAAGTACCTGTGGAATTCATCCCGCGGGCCTATCTCGACGTGGAAATAGTGGCATTCGGGCCCGAGCAGCGTGATCTTCGACCACCAGTTCTTCGTCGCCTTGCAGGCCTTGCCGAAGGCCAGGACTTCCTCGGGGGAGCCGTGCCATTTCGGGTCGAGCCATACCATCTTCTGGTAGCAGGCGAGGTAATTGTCGCTGTCCGCCTCCATCGCGCGGCGAAACCACGTCTCCATCTCGGGCCGCTCGCACCCGAGGCCCCTGAGCACCGGCAGCATCAGGGTCGGCGTCTTCGCCCCCGAAGGGTCGAGTTCCCACGCGCGTTCCAGTGCGGCAGTTTGGCCCGCGTGAGCCGATCCCCGAACAGGCGCCAGGCCTCGGCCCCGACCGTAGGGGCCAGTCCTATGCCCCGGGCCTCCCAGGCGTAGTCCGTAAAGAACTGGCCTTCGATCTGGAGGCGGAGCACTCGCAGGTCCGGACTCTTCGCCAGGGCCGCGTCGACCTTCCGGAAGGCCGCTTCGGAGTCCTTCAGCAGGAACTTCTGCCCGGTGATGATGTCCCAGGCCAGGGAGTTCCGAGTCCTCTCGGCCTCCCCTCCGCGCCCGTCCTCCTTGATGCTCGGCGCGATGAGCGAGAGGGCGAGTTCGAGGAGTCGATCCGCTTCCTCTCGGCCCTCCGGCGTGATCTTGTCGTTCATCATCGACAGCGCGAATTGCATCAGGATGACGCCGCGTCGGACCGGCGAGTAGGCGCTCTTCTCGAAGGCCGCGACGGAACTCGCCATCCTCTTCTTTCTCTCCGCGGCGTCAACCTGCTTGTCGGTCCAGGAGTTGGTGGCGTAGATATAGAGGATCTGGGCGTCGTCGCAGCCGGCCTCTACCGCCCGCCGGGCATGCTTGTAGATCTCCGAAGGGTCGGCACCGGGGATGGGCGTCAGGGCCAGGGTCTGACGGGCCTCCGCGTCCCACCGGGGGTCCTTCTTGCCGACCTTCTCGTAAGCCTCGCCCAGGCTGCTTATCCACGCCATCCGCTCTTGTTTGTGCTTCTCCCGCAAGGCGTTGTCCTGCGGGATGGGAGGTTCGTCGGCAGGAGTCGCCGTTCGGGGGGCGATCGCCAGCGCGAGGACGGCGAAGATTGCAAGTCGGTGCATGTGAGCGTAGCCACCATCCTACGAGGTCGGATCGACGACAATTTGATACTTCACGTTAGGATAAAAAACCTTGCGACTAAGTGCAAGCACGGGAAGTGTGCCTTTTGATCTTCGGCCGGGCCGGTCAGGGCAGGATGGCGTATGACAGGCCGTCCACGAGCCGATGCGGGACACTCGGGGAAGAAGGCAATCACCCGTCCGATATTTGAGCGCCGGCCAATACCCGATCGGCCGCCTGGTGGATCGATACACGTCGAACGCCTCACCGGAAAAAGAGGCCCAGCATCCCGAGCGGGTCCCACAGGGCGAACGCAACAGGGCAATCCTGCCTATCGGCATGAAGATGATGACACGCCAGGCGGCCCGGTCGGACGGCGGGAACGGCGAGGGATTGGCCTCAGCTCGGAGGGCAGCAGGGTCATCGTGCGATCCCAGAACCCTCGCCCCCGATCCCTGCCATTCGGGAGGGGTCGAGCAACGGGGATGTCGATACGATGTCAATGAGTTCGATCTCGTCCTCCATGTGGAGTGAATCGATGCACTGTCTCTCCGTCCGCCAGCCCTGGGCGTGGGCGATCATCGCGGGCCTCAAGACCATCGAGAACTGATCGTGGCCGACCAAGCACCGGGGCGACCTGGCCATCCACGCGGGCCGGTCGCTGGCCGAGTTCGGGGACGGGCCGACTTCTCGGCCTCGATGCCGGGACTGCCGCCCAGGGATCAGCTTACGTTCGAGGGATCGTCGGCATCGTCCGCGTCGTCGGCTGCGTTCCCTTTGAGGAAGTGAAGGACCGGCCCTTCGTCGAGCGGATGGGCTGGTGCTGGATCCTGGAAGACCCGAGGCCGGTCGAGCCGATCGGGCCGCCCCCGCGAACGGGTCGACCACCAGGGGCCGCGTGCCGGGTGCGCCGCCGAGCGACTCGTGGGCGGCCTGCGTCAGCGCCCGGCTGGCTTCGAGGTACTCGGCGACCGTGAAGTTGTCCCAGTTGGCGAAGTCGGCGATGAAGTCCAGCAGGCGCGAACCGGAGCTTGTTGAGATGGGCCGGGTCGGTCGTGTCGAACGTCAGGCCCTTCTTCGCTCCCAGGACGATCCCCTCCCACTGGCCGAACGATTCGACCGACGCCGAGGCATGGAGCGCCGCCTTGTTGTAGACCGACTCGGCAAACCGCGACAGGATGCCCGCCGCCGCGTCGCGAAAACCCTGCGGGCAGAGCGGGTCGGCCGAGTCCGGCCAGAGCGAGGCGCAGATCACCGCCCGGCAGGCCGCCAGGGGCCGACGAGCCCACCAGATGTGCAGCGTCGAGATGTGCCCGTGCCGGATCGACTTCTCGCGTCGCGCATGGGCGCTGATCCGCCTGATGGGCAGGTCCACCTCGATCAGTCGTCTGGGGTAGGTGGGCGCTGGCTCATCCGGACATCGAGGCCCCGGTCTATCAGGTTGGCGGAGGGGATTGTCGCCCACGGACGTTCAATTGTCCATCATTTCGATCTCCGCCACGAGAGTGCGGGATCGGACGGCCAGATGATCTCGACCCCAGAGGTGTGACCGGGAATCCGTGGGATGGTCCTCCCGCCACGACCTCGGGCCGATTACGTAGTCCTAGTAAAATGAGATGAATAGACTATTTGGATAAATTGACAATGGCCGTTGACCCTATCTGGTTTGTGGTGCAAAGTGTCGTCGTGGCCTCTTTTCTCCGTCCCTTTCTGGTCGATTTTCGCCCTATTTTGATGGAAAAGCGGGCCGATTTCGCCCCATTTCGGGGGTTTCGGGCACCATTTCGGTCGGCTTTGCCGTGCCAAGTCGGGCGGGACTTGCCCTGCCGCGAGCCCCGACCGCGAGGTTGAGGGGGCACCGAACCGGTCCCATCGGCAAGGTCGGGCAGGGATCGAGAGAGATTCGCTCGCCGGGATAATCTCATTCTCCGTCCAGAAACCCGAATAATCCCTCCATGTATTTCGCGATATTCATGACGAGCGCTGCCTTGATTGGCTCCCGGGACGTGATCTCTCTCCGGTGAAGCCCGACCATCCCCATCGATGGGGAACCCAGAAATTGGCTTTGTGTTTTCCAGGAGTCCGACGACGTTGGATTTACCTCGAAGGCGCGACGATTGGCTTTGTCTGGGAGGAAGCATCGCGATTGGCTTTGTCTGGGAGGAGGCATGACGATTGGCCTTGTCTGGGAAGAGGCAGGACGATTGGCTTTGTCTGGGAGGAGGCGCGACGATTGGTTTTGTCTTCGGCGCGGTGCGAGGATTGGCTTTGTCTGGGCAACGGCGATTTATCCAGTCCGGGAAACTCCGCGAGGATCGGTCTCGCCCGGGAAAGGCTCTGTCTCATTCCGGATTTCGAGTGGTTGACAGTCTTTGCGTCAGATCCTTCGGATCGACCTCAAGCAGAGTCCAGAAGTCGTACGTGGGCAGATCCAGCCCCAGGACCTGGTACGGGCAAGCCATCTTGCGGGGACCGGAGCGGAACGTGTGGCAGTTCCAGTACAGCCGCTTCAGGTCGAGCATCGGCTGGGTCATCCGCTTGTGCCGCAACTGCTGCATCCTCAGCACGCCGTTCATGCACTCCACCGCGCTGCTGGCCCGGAACGTGTCGAACAGCACCGCCGACACCCGGTCGGACGACGTCTGTTCTTCGGCTCGTTCAACTCACGGACACGCCCCACCGCCCGGACCAGTCGGATCAGCGGCTCCGAGCACGGCGCCCGGCGGTGCCAGAGCCACCATCGCCAGGCCATCGCCTCCCACCCCGCGGTTCGGCCGACTCCAGCCGCCGGTGCATCCGGTCCAGGAAGTTCAGGCTTCGGCGGTCGGTCAGGAAATTGCGGACCTTCGACCAGTCGGCGCCAGTCAGGCCCTTCAGGGCCTCGGCGATCTCGGCCTCGGCGTGGAGACGGTTGTTGAGGCGACCATCGGCCCGGAACAGGTCGAGCGCGGCATGGGCGCGGCGCCAGGCCGCTACCAGACGCTCGGTTCGCTCGAACGACGCACTCGCCCGGAGCCAGGCCGTTCGCGGCCGACCGGGCCGCGCCGCGGGCGTCGATCCTTTGCTGTTTCGACCGGGCGACCTCGCGGTCGGCGGCCACGGCCTTCTCCCAGGCCGCCTCGACTCGTCGCCAGTGCTGGGCCAGAAGGCGTCTGGCCTCCATCGTGGTGTGGAAGACGTCCAGGCCATGCTCCAGGGTCGGGGCCTTGGGGTCCTCGCGGCGGCCCCGGGCGAGGTCCGAGACCGCCCTGGCGATCCCCTTGGCGGCGTCGGAGATGGCGAACTCCAGGCGGTCGAACCGGGCCAGTTGTTTCTCCCAGGTCGTGGCCGTGCGGTCGGCGGCGTTCGCGCAGCAGACGGCGGTCATGCTCGCAGGCTCGATACCGACGAGGGTCGGTCGCCCCCAAAAAAGATCTCGTCCACCGCGAGTGTCTGGACCTTGGGGACGCACGCCGCGTCGAGTGTCTGGAGGACTGGCCTTCTCGGCGGCGTCGGCGACCCAGCGTGCGATGGTCGAATGATCGGGGGCCTCGTCTCCGAGGAGGATGCGGAGCAGTTCTTCGATCTGTCGAGTACAGATGCCGATGGCCAAGGCGGTGACGGCCAGACGTCGCACTTCGGGCACGTCGAGTGAGGGTCGCGGGTCCTGGACGGAGACCGAGGCCGGAGGCGTTGCGGGCTCGGCCGGTTGGAGCCGCTGCTCGACCCGGCGGACGTGTTGGTAGACGGTCTGGCGACTGCAACCGGCCTGTTGGGCCTGGCGAGTGACCGCTCCATAGGACCTGGAGAAGGGGGAGGCCCTCCGTGCGGCTGGCGATCATGGTAGTGAACCTGTCGATCATGGTGTGGCCTCCCCTCCCAGACAACAAACTGTCAACCCGCCCAGGCCATTTTCGGACCACTTTGCGACAGTGCTCCCTCCCAAGAGGGAGAGCAAGGCGGAAAATACCGATGCCACAAGTGAGTACGCCTCGTTAAACGGTATTGGGGCAAGCCCTATCCTACGGTTTCGTGATGAGGCTGCTGCCCGGAGTGCTCCCTTGATCGGCGGTTCGCGTACGCATAATCTTTGGTTGCCTCTCCCATCCGGGCCGTTCCAGACCATCCGGGCCTCGCTGCCGCCGATCGAGACCCGTCGGGAGCCATCGGGGATGAGCGATCTCGGAACCATCGTCGAAGCCAACCCGCTTGCGTCAGGCCCTGCCACGGGCGCGGGTCCCGGAACCTTGCGCCATCGTCCTGTTCGGAGCGACTGGCGACCTGACGCACCGCAAACTCGTCCCCGCGCTCTATCACCTCGACCAGGGGGGCACCTCCCCGGCGAGTGCGCCGTGGTCGGATTCGCCCGCCGCGACTGGTCCGACCAGCAGTTCCGCGACGAGTTGAAGAAGTCGCTGGTCAACCCCAAGGACCCCGGCTTCGAGGACTCCTGGACCGACTTCTCGCCCCGGATCTTCTTCAATCGCAGCAACTTCGACGAACCCGAAGGCTATCAGAAGCTCAAGGAGAAGCTCGAAGAGATCGACGCTTCGCACGGGACCCGGGGCAACCGCCTCTATTACCTGGCCGTCTCCCCCGAATACTTCTCCGTGATCGTCGAGCAGCTCGGCCAGGCCGGGCTGATCTACGAGAACGACTCCGGCCCCTGGAGCCGGGTCGTCATCGAGAAGCCCTTCGGCCACGACCTCGCCAGCGCCCGCGAGCTGAACCGCGACATCTCGAAGATCCTCCGCGAGGACCAGATCTACCGGATCGACCACTATCTGGGCAAGGAAACGGTCCAGAACATCCTGGCGCTCCGGTTCGGTAACTCGATGTTCGAGCCGCTCTGGGACCGCCGCTACGTCGAGTCCGTCCAGATCACCGCCGCCGAGGAACTCGGCATGGCCGGCGGCCGAGGGGGCTATTACGACAAGTCGGGCGCCCTCCGCGACATGGTCCAGAACCACCTCTTGCAGCTCCTCTGCCTGGTCGCGATGGAGCCCCCGGTCAACCTCGGCGCCGACGCCGTCCGGAACGAGCGGGCCAAGGTCCTCCAGTCCCTGCCGATCTGGAAGCCCGAGGAGGTCGACCAGCACGTCGTCCGGGGCCAGTACGCCGCCGGCTCGATCCAGGGGAACGAGGTCCCCGGCTACCGCCAGGAAAAGGGCGTCGCGCCCGAGTCGAAGACCGAGACCTACGTCGCCCTCCGCGTCACCCTGAACAACTGGCGATGGGCGGGCGTCCCATTCTTCGTCCGGACGGGCAAACGGCTCCCCAAGCGGGCCACCGAGATCGCCATCCAGTTCCGCAAGCCCCCCACGAACCTCTTCGAGGTCGACACCGAGGCCCACGCCGGCGCCAACCTGCTGGTCCTCCGGATCCAGCCCAATGAAGGCGCCAGCCTTGCCTTCCAGGCCAAGATCCCCGGCTCTCGTCGACGTCTCCAGGAAGTCCGGATGGACTTCCGCTACGGGACCGCCTTCGCCGCCCCGCCCCCCGAGGCGTACGAACGGCTCCTCCTTGATTGCCTCCTCGGCGACCCCTCGCTCTATACGCGGACGGACGCCGTCGAAGCCGCCTGGAAGTTCGTCAACCCGATCCTGGAAGCCTGGGAAGCCCCCGATGCCCCACCGCCCCCCACCTACCCCGCCGGCACCTGGGGCCCGTCCGAGGCCGACAAGCTGATTGAGGGGACCGAGACAGAGTGGCGGCGGCTTTGAATACCCGAATTCGTAGGCGTCCCCACAGTTTTCTTGCGATTGATTGCTCCTCAGGGTGTTTGTGATGGCTATGGGCAAAGATAATAAGGAGAAAATCGATTCGCTCAGAAATCAGTACAAACAGTCATTGAGCGGAAATCTGACCACTTACGCCGCCTTAATAGGTGATGGATTTTCGTCGAAAGTCAACCTGCTTGCTCAGGTTATCCGGGATGTTCATCACCCCAGTCTTGGGAGATACAAAGAACGTCTTCTTGCAGCAACAATCAAACAATTCATTCCGAGATCTTTCGATGTTGGAACGGGATTCGTGCTCTTTCCAACAGAACGAGTATTCCTAGGAGGGGTTCCTGAGCATTATGATCCGAGGAACATGAGCGATCATGTGGCTTCTCGTCAGTGCGACATCATGGTGTATGATGTCGCATCTTCCCCCGTAGTGTTTCGAGACGATGATTTCGTCGTATTGCGGCCTGAATCGGTTCGCGCGATTGTCGAGGTTAAGGGCACACTAAACTCACGGGAAGCTGACTCGATCGTCGATTGGGCCATCGATTTTGGTCTAAAATGGAAAAAATGCAACGAATTCTATGTGACTCATAATCAACCGCCGCTTCATCAACCATACATTTCTGCTCTTGCCTGGCAGTTGGGCCTAGATAGCAGATCACGACCACTGATTGACGGAAATCGCTTTCGCGAGAGAATTGCAAGGGGTTACCGAGATAAAATTCATCGATCGCTGCTCGGTCGAGCACGTCTAGAGTTCCCGATTCTGGATAGTGCCCATATCTACAATATTTGCAGCATACATTCATGTGTCTATTTTGAGGATCATGTGGAAGTAACAGGCGATCCGAGCACTCTTTACATGGGCTGGGTTTCCAGAGGCGGGAGATTTTTGCGGGTAAACGAGATGGGAAAGCCCGAATTGATTGGAGATCGAACTATCGCCACTTTATTGGCTGGGATACATTGGTCACTGGGCAGCCGATTTAACCGTTTTTTCTCTTACGCCGATGAAACCAATTCAACCAAATTAGTCCCAGAACAACAGGGTGAATTCTCACGTTGGCTTGAATTGTGCGATGATGTTTGGATAATAAATGATTCAAAAACAAAATAATTACTTGATAATTAATGACAATTGGAGTGTGGATCGTGTTAAGAATAAAGACAATTTCAGATATTTTCAGTATATTATTTCAATGTTTCCAACTCCATATGAGGCACACCGATGACGCGTCAACGAGATTTTCTCACTGATTTGACCCGTATTTCTTTCTTGACCGCCATCGCGGTGTCTGTACAAGCCTCGTCAGCCATGGCCGACGAGCCCGCCTCCCGTAAGGCCGCGCTCGACGACCTCAAGAAGCTCCAGGGGACCTGGGTCTGCGTGGCCATGGAGCGCGACGGCGAGGAGCAATCCGCCGAGGACTTCAAGGGCTCGACCGCCGTCTACGCGGACGACCGGGTCACGCTCTACCGCGAAGGTGAGTTCTTCCGGTCGGGGATCATCACCCTCGACCCGTCGAAGTCGCCGAAGCGAGTCAACACCTGGGACCTGGGAGGCCCATACACCGACCAGACCGTCCCCGGGATCTATGACGTCGAGGGCGACACCCTCAAGCTCTGCTTCTCCCACCCCGGCGAGGAGCGGCCCGTCGAGTTCACGACCAAAAAAAAGCCGGGGTTCCTCTATTGCGTGTACAAGCGGAAGAAGCCCTGACCGGTCGATCCGCGATCCCGGAGATGTCCTCGATGACTCACGCCCACGCCACGATCGGCGAATACCTGGCCGAGCACGAGCCAGTGCTGGTCCTCTGGCATTACCTTGACGGCGTGGTGGGCCAGGGCGAGGGACGCCGGACGGCCATCGAGACCCTCACCGAACCGGCCGCGCTGATCTACCTGGCGGGCGTCTTCGAAGGTGAAGTCGTTAAGGGAGGGTTCCGCCAGTTCCTCTCCGGCCCGTCGGGCGACTTCGCCAACGCCACCCTCCGGGCCCTCCGCGAATCGGGGCGCACGTCAGCCTCGAACTCCTGGAAAAAGCCCTCGCCGTCTTCCCCGAAAGCGTCGCTCCGGGCGACTGGGAAAGCCGACTGGCCGAGCTCGCCCAGTCCGACGAGGACGACCCGCGATTCTTCGACGCCTTCGACGGACTATTCACCCAGCATGTTGACGCGCAGAGCCCCGACCGGGTCGAGAACATCAACGCACTCCTCCTGGACTACATGAAAGAGCACGCGGCCGATCCGCTGATGGCTCGAATCGATTGAACCAAACAATTAATAGTATTTAAAAAGAAAGGATTGTTAATTTTATGGCCGAAGCGACATCCGATGCCTTCCTGAGCGGCCAGGGGATCTCCGTGGCCCCAGGCCAGATCGAGGCCGAGCTGACGCGGCTCTGGGGCCCGGCCGCCGAACGCGCGGGGGGCCCGGAACTGGAGAGCCCCAACGTCACGCGGATCGTTTTGTCAAACCTGGTGGTCGAGGCCGGGCCGTGTTGCCCAGGATCGTTGGAGGCGACCCTCGACACCGTGGCGGAACGTCATCCCAGCCGCGCGATCGTGCTCACGGAGGACCGACGAGCCCGGCCGGAAGGTCGAAGCCGAGATCGCCGCGCTCTGCCATCTTCCCTCGGCCGACCGGCCGCAGGTCTGCTCCGAGCGGATCATCCTCCGCGCCGGCCCCGACGCGATCGATCTCTTCCCGGGCGCGGTCCGGCCGCTCCTGGAAGCCAACTTGCCCTTCGTCCTCTGGTGGACCGAGGACCCCCGGGCAACCGAGAAACTTTTCCGCGACCTGGCCGCGCGAGTGCTCGCGGCTGATCCTCGACCTGCCCGACCCGGCTACCGAACCCGAGGCGATCCGGATCGGCCTCGACCCCTCGCTCAACCCATTCGCTCGCGACACGGCCTGGTTTGGCATCACCCGCTGGCGCGAGCTGGTCGCGCAGTTCTTCGACGGTCCCGATCCGCTCTCGATCCTCTCGAAGCTCGCCTCGGTCGAGATCTCGGCCCTCGTCCCCGACGAGCCGAAGATCCCCAGGGTGGCCGCCTGGCTCGCCTCCTGGCTCGCCGGCCAGCTCGGCTGGACCCCGGTCGAACCGTCGCGAAACCGAGCCCGGCCGCCTGGACGTGACCTTCCATTCCTCGACCGGAGAGGTCAAAGTGACGATCCTCGCCAGGGGATCGAACCACTCTGCGGAGACCCAGATCCAGGCCGTCAACCTGACGACCCGAGATAACGTTGCCCATCATCTTTCCCGGCTCGAACCCGGATCGCCCCGCGTCCGCGTCAACGTCTCATCGACTCATGCCTGCGCCTTGCCGAGAATCGTCCTCTCGCCCGAACTGGACGCGCCGGGTCGAGTGACCGCCGCGCTCGAATCCGCCAGGCTCGACCCCCCCTTCGCCAGGGCTCTCCCCCACGCCCTCTGGCTCCTGGGTACGGGTTCCCCGGCGAGATGAGGCAAGAGAGCATCCGAACACACAAACCCAAAAAATTTACAATTTTAATGTCCATTCCTGGGATCTAAAATCCCCCGCCTTCAGGCGGCCACTTCCAGTACGTCGGGGTGAGCATCGCATCTCGGGTGAAGCTGAACGACGGGACGCTCGATCTGTGACAGCGTTGGAAGGGACGTGTTGGCCTTCGGCCCGGAATCCCGGTGTTCTGCCTCCTTGGTCGGGCTTTCAGCCGACTTGCGAACCTTCCGGCTTCCAGCCGGTAGAGCCTCAGTAGGTAGTAATGTTTTTTATTTTTGTTTATCAATTCCAAAATTGACTGACCTCGAATTCTCAAACTCTTTATGATTCTTTCATTCTGCCTACTTGTTGAGAGTCAGAAAAGTAATGCCCGGCTACGCTTAAGGCTTTTATTGGGTGGGCACCGCCCACCGGCCTCTCGGAAAGGCGTGGTGGGCGGTGCCCACCAACCACTTCCAAGGTGCTATTTGTGCTGAATTTGCTTATGCAAGAGTCTGGCGGTGGCGACGTGGTGGTTGGTCCGACCGCTCGTGCGCTTCGGCGGGGGCGTCTTCGGGCCACGCACCGTGCGGGGGTACTTCGCCAGCCACGCCTGACTCGCGATCTCCCGCAGGAATTCGGCCAACTCGGCCACGCCCAAACGGCCCAGCGGCGCCCACTCCGACGGCGGCAGCGGGATCATCTTCCCCTCGTAAGTCGTGGCCACCTCGTTGGCCAGGTGGTAGTTCGACACCTGGGCTTCGACGGCCTCGCCGCCGTGCTCCGACCGCAACGCCGTCCGGATCGTCGCCTGCACCTTATACGCCACCAACGCCACCGAGAACCCGAACAGGGCCGCCCTCGGGTAGGCCACCCTCGACCCCTTTCTCTGCCGTAACTCCTTTCTCTGCCAAAAAACGGCAGGCGAGCCGGCCGGTTGAGGGCACGTTCAAGGCCCGAACCAGATCCAGTAGCCGTAAGCGACCGGCGCGGCGAAGAGGAGCGAGTCGAAGACGTCGAGGACGCCACCGAAGCCGGGTACGGCCGAGGAGGCGTCCTTGACGGCGCAGTCGCGCTTGATCATCGACTCCATCAGGTCGCCGAGCTGCGCCGCGGGGACGACCACCAGGCCAAAGCCAATCGACTCGGCCCAGTCGAGGCCGGGGGCGTTCAGCACGAACTTAGCGAGAGCTGAGACGAGCAACGACCCGGCCACGCCGAAGACCAGACCGCCGATCGCCCCTTCGACGGTCTTGTTGGGGCTCAGGCGAGGCCAGAGCTTGTTCCGGCCGGCGATCCGGCCCATCGTGTAGGCGCCGATGTCCGACCCCTTCGCCGTCGCCACCAGCGCCGCGAGCGGGATCAGGCCGTGATAGGGACCGTCGAACCACCTCATCTGGATCATGAAGCCGCCGAGCAGGCCAACATAGGCGACGGCCAGGATGGTCCCGGCGATCGTCGCCATCGTCTGGCCAGGCCGGCGGAACTGAAGGCTTTGCGACAGAAACGCCGCCATCAGGACCGCGACGAAGGTCCAGAGCGGCCAGGCCATCACGTCAACCGACGCCGACGGGTCGTAAGTCGGCGGGATCGGCCGCGAGGGATCGAGGCTCAACTCTCGGACGAGGTGCGGCGCCCAGTTGGCCAGGACCAGGGCCATCGTACCCCCGAAGACCGTATTTCCCGATGGCCGGGCACTGGTCGCGCTGAGCAGGCCGGTCAGCTCGATCGCGCAGAGACCCAGCACGAACAGCGAGGCCGCGAGCCAGAGCGGAAACCAGGGGGCCAGCCACTCGTCGAGGATCAGAACCGCGAGCAACACGACAACCAGCGTCGAGCCGGTCGCCAGGCGAGTGGCGAGCATGGGTTTTGGGGGGGCCTCGATGCGAGAGGATTGAAGTGAACCGAAGGCCCCCGGACGGTCGGGACGGCCCCTTCGAGTCTCCAATTTCAATAGGTGTTACGCAGTTGGTCTAACCGAGCCGTCCCAGGCTTTCGGATTAGTCGCAAGGCGTAGGGTGGGTCGAGTGAAACGAGCCCCACCAGCCTTCCCGAACCGTGGTGGGACTCGTTTCACTCGACCCACCCTACGAAGAACCCTCAGAATCGCTTGATGAATCCTCGTCTCGGCAACTGCGTAACTCCTATTCAAATCTCAAATTTGTCAAATTGAAATCTCAAATTTGAAATCTCGGATGTGAGATCTGAAAATCATGCGACCGGGTCGATCAGGCCGCCGAACTTCCGTCGACGCCTCGAATAGGCCACGCAGGCGTCGAGCAGGTCGTCTCCCCGGAAGTCGGGCCAGAGTGTCTGCGTGACCCAGAGTTCGGCGTAGGAGATCTGCCAGAGCAAATAGTTGCTCACGCGCATCTCGCCCGCGGTCCGGATCAAGAGGTCGGGGTCGGGCATCCCGGCCGTGGAAAGATACCCCGCGAAGCGTCGCCTCGTCCACACCCTCGGGTTCGAGCCGGCCGGCCCGGACGTCCTCGGCGAGCTTCCGGGCGGCGTCGGCGATCTCGGTCCGGCCGCCGTAGTTGATCGCCAGGCAGAGCGTCATCCCCGGGTTCTCGGCGGTCGCCTCGATCGTCCGGTCGAGTTCGCTTGAGGACATCCGTCGGCAGTCCTTCGCGCCGGCCGATCATGGTCAGCCGGACTTTCTGCTCCATCAGCTCCTCCAGCTCGACCACGAGGAAGTGGCGGAGGAGCCGGAGCAGGAACTTCAGCTCGCGAGGGGGCCGCTTCCAGTTCTCGACCGACAGGCAGTAGAGCGTGAGCTGCCCGAGGCCGAGCCGGCAACCCTCCTCGACGATCGAGCGGACGCTCTTGATCCCCTGACGATGGCCGAAGATCCGGGGCTGGCCCCGGTTCTGCGCCCAGCGGCCGTTGCCGTCCATGATGATGGCGACGTGCCCTGGCAACTGCTCGGGCCGGAGCCCGCGCGCGGCCAGCCTGGCCAGCCCTTCCGGGACCGATGGCCAGGGGGTCGCGGGCAGTCGCCTCCGCCAGGTTCATCAGGCTCGTTGACGTCGAAGACATCCTTGAGGAACTCCGATCGAGGGACATCAGCGGGCGGGCCGGTGGATGGTCTGGGTCCGGTCGGGGCCGACCGAGACGATCGAGATCGGCACGCCGACCTGCTTCTCCAGGAAGTCGACGTAAGCTCGCGCGGCCGAGGGCAGGTCGTCCCAGGACCGGGCGCCGGTGATGTCTTCCGACCAGCCGGGCAAGGTCTCGTAGACCGGCCGGCAGCGCTCCAGGTCGGCGAGGTGCCCGGGAAAATCTACGACGCGGCGCCCCTGATCGTCCTCATAGGCGACGGCGACTTGCAGCGTTTCCATCCCGCTGAGGACGTCGAGGAGCATCACGGCCATCTCGGTCGACCCGCTCACGCGCGCCGAGTGACGGACGGCCACGGCGTCGAACCAGCCGCAGCGGCGAGGGCGGCCCGTCACCATGCCGTACTCCTTGCCGATCCGGCGGATTCGCTCGCCGATCTCGTTGTCCAGCTCGGTCGGGAACGGCCCGCCGCCGACCCGGGTCGTGTACGCCTTGATGATCCCGAGCCAGCGGTCGATGTGCCGCGTCGGCACGCCCGAGCCCGCCGCGATCCCCGCGGCGCTGCTGTTCGAGCTGGTCACATAAGGATAGGTGCCGTGGTCGACGTCGAGCAGGCTCCCCTGCGCCCCCTCGAACAGCAGCCGCTTGCCTTGCCCGAGGGCCTCGTGCAGCCAGGCCGTGGTGTCGCGGACGTAGGGCCGGAGCCGGTCGGCGTAGCCGAGATACTCGCGGGCGACCTCGCCGGCATCGAACGGGGTGAAGTCGGGCAGCATCGCCGAGAGCAGCCGGTTCTTGTAGGCGACGATCCGGCCCAGGTGCTCGGCGAACTGCTTGGGGTGGTAGAGGTCGCCGACGCGGACCCCGTGGACCCGGCCGACCTTGTCCTGGTAGCAAGGGCCGATCCCGCGACGGGTCGTCCCCAGGTGGTCGGCGGCCGAGACCGACTCCTCGGTCAACCGCTCTTCCTCCAGGTGGTAAGGCAGGATCACGTGCGCCCGGTCGCTGATCAGGAGCCGGCCCTCGGCCTGGACGCCCTGCGCCGTCAGCGTCTCGACCTCCTTGAGCAGGGCCGGAGGGTGGATCACCACGCCGTTGCCGATCACGCAGTCGATCCCCGGCCGGAGCAGGCCGGTCGGGACCAGCGAGAGCTTGTAGGTCACGCCGTCGGCGACGACCGTGTGGCCGGCGTTCGCCCCGCCCTGATACCGGACGACCACGTCGTGCCGGTCGCAGAGCCAGTCCACGATCTTCCCCTTGGCCTCGTCCCCCCACTGAAGCCCCACGACGCAGGTCGATGGCACGGCGCGACATCTCCGATTCAAAGCGAACGGCCTTTGCGATGCAAAGACCAAAATACCGATCTTCCCCAGCCCCGTCAATCGACGGGAAGGAACGACTCAACACGATCGAACGGTTTTATCCCGTCATCCCCTGGACAGCGGATCTTCACGGGCTCATCCGCCGATCTGCCGGCGGAACTCGGCGAAGAGATAGGCGCTGTCGTGCGGCCCGGCCGAGGCCTCGGGGTGGTACTGGACGCCCGAGACTGGCAACCGGGCGTGGCGAAGCCCTTCGAGGGTCTGGTCGTTCAGGTTGACGTGGCTGGCTTCGACGTCGCGCGGCAGGCTGGCCGGGTCGACCGCGAAGCCGTGGTTCTGGGTCGTGATCTCGACCTTGCCCGTCCGCTCGTTCCGGACCGGGTGGTTCGCGCCTCGGTGGCCGAACTTGAGCTTGAAGGTCTTGCCGCCGAACGCCTGGCCGAGCAACTGGTGGCCCAGGCAGATCCCGAAGATCGGGATGCCCTTCGACTCGGCGGCGTCCTTGATGAGCGTCCGGACAGTCGCGATCGCGCCGGCCAGTGCCGAGGGATCTCCGGGGCCGTTGGAGAGGAAGATGCCGTCGGGCTGGTGCTCGAGGATCGCGCCGGCGGACGTCGAGCCGGGCACGACCGTGACCCGGCAGCCGGATTCGACCAGGTGCCGGGGGATGTTCCACTTCATTCCGAAATCGAGGGCGACGACATGCGGCCGGACCTCGCCGGGTCTTGGCCGCGCCGTGCTCCTCCAGGCCGAACCCGCCGATCGAAGCCGGGCTCCCAGGCCACGGCCTGGGACCCCATCACCTCGGCGGTCAGGTCGCGGCCGATCAGGCCGGGGCTCGCCTTGGCCTTCTCGACCAGGCGGGCGTCGTCGAGGTCGGTCGTCGAGACGATCCCCTTGAGCGCCCCTCGTTCGCGGGTCAGCCGGACCAATCTCCGGGTGTCGATCCCTTCGATCCCGAGGACGCCATGCTCGGCGAGGTAGGCTTCGAGCGTGCCGCCCGATCGGTAGTTGCTGGCCAGCCGGCTCAGCTCGCGGACGACGAAGCCGCGGACCCAGGGCCGGGCGCTCTCGGCGTCCTCGGCGTTGACGCCGTAGTTGCCGATCATCGGATAGGTCATCGCGACGATCTGGCCATGATAGGAGGGGTCGGTGAGGATCTCCTGGTAGCCGGTCATGCTCGTGTTGAAGACGACCTCGCCGTCGATCTCGCCCCGGGCCCCGAATGCCCGGCCCGTGAATACCGTGCCGTCTTCCAGAGCGAGCTTGGCAGTTTCCATTTTGGCCATCTTCAACAAAAATCCCGTCGAAGTCATTTTCTAATCCGCCTTTGGCCCAATCAGTCTATCCTCCAAGGACGTCACTCAACCAGTCAACTTCCCCGCCACGGCCGGCGCGGAGCGGCGAAGCTCGAAGGATCGGCCCTTGCATATCGAAGCCAACACTCCCATCCTGGGAGGGCGGGATCGCGAATCATCACTCAACACTATTCTATGAGCGGAAAGGTTGTCGGATCATGTCCAAGCCACGCCGCATCGTGTGCCCCCTCCTGACGGCCCTCGTCGTCTTCCTCGATTCGCCCGCGAGAGCCGATTCGTGGTTACCGCCCAAGACCAAGGTGGAATTCTCCAAGAACGGCTTTTATCGGCTGACCATGACCCCGTGGTTCGTGTTGAAGGAACGTGGCGGGAAGGACTCTTCGGGTAAGTTGGTCGACAGTAGGGCTCTCGGCAAGCTGGAGAAGAAAGACGCCGACAATACGTTCAGGACCGTGTGGGAACAGCCGCTTACCAACGAGCAGTCGCCGGTGAGACTGCTGGTGTCGAACGAGGGGGTGGTCGTCACGCTCGATAACTGGCATTCGGTGGGTTATGGCTCGAACGTCGTGGTCATCTACGCGCCCGACGGCAAGCTCGTCCGCTCGATGGGACTCGACGACTTCCTCTCGGCTGAGGAAATCAGGGGATTGGACCACTCGATCAGCTCGATCTGGTGGGGAACTGACCACCAGTTCGACCGCCCGCAATACGCCCTCATCCTCTTTATAGGCAACGACTCGTTACCAGCCGGCAGCGGCGACGGATCGCCCCGGAAGATCGCGATGGTCAACTTGAAAACCGGAAAAGTCATCACATTCTCTCGCGATCAACCGAAAATTGGAAAGGTCAAGCCGCCCGGGTCGGAGTGACGCTGAGCCGAGACCCGATACTTCAGCGTGTAAACGAGATAGACTCGCTCGTGAAGCCGCCACAGCCAGGGCCGAAGTTCGGTCATGCCGGCCACGTTCCGAGAGAGGATCGGGTCCTTTCGGAAGGTCTCCCGGACCTCCGTCGGGTTGACCCCGTGGATCAGTCCCCCGCCTCCTCGGGTCAGGCGAGCCAGCAGGCCGGGAAGCTCGGAGTCCCGGACGGTCGCGAGTTCCGGGACGGCATCCGAGGAAACGACGTCGGTGATCAGGATGACCTCGCCGCCCGGAGTCGCCAGTCGGTTCAAGAGCCGGAGATGGCCGAGCCGGATCGCCCGGACGACGTCCGGGAATCGAGGGTGACGCTCTCCGATCGAGTGGAAGGCATTGCCGATGATCTGGCTGAGCAGACAGGTCGAGGCGACCCGATCGAATGGAGCCGGCAAGGCCAATGCGACACGCCGGGCAGGCCACTCGACGAGCGCCTCGAGGTCGGCGTCGGAGAGATGACAGAAGGGTGACCAGCCGGCCATCACGTCGATCATGCCGGTCAGGTCGAGCCCGCCATGCCGGTGAAGCGTCGGGCGATCTGCGACGCCCTGACGTTCGGCCCCCAATGCCAGGGCCTCAAGGTCGAGATCGACCAGATGGACTTCACGGAACAACTCCAGGAGTGCGGGCAGGTCAAGGTCGTTGCAGTTCCCGCCGCCGAGGACGCAGAGTCGCCCTCGGGTCTCACCTGAGCCGGCGGCGAGGACACCATTAACGATCTGTCGGTGGCTGGCGAAGCCGTCCCACTGTCCTCGGCTCTCGCTGTTGAACCGGGATTGCCGGGCTCTGGGGTCGTTCATGCTTTCGATCGGGCGGACTTCCGAGGGCTGGAACCTCGAGACCTCATGTTTCCCGGGCGTCCTTCTCGCTCTTGGCGTATCCCGAACACCCCCAGACCGGCTGGGACGGGTATTTCGGGTAGCGGGGATCGACCAGAGCTTGCTCGCAGAGGAGAAACCGCGATCCCTTGCCGGAGATCACCGGGCCGCATCCGAACGCAACTCTCGCAGAGGCTTTCCGTCATCGTGGTGGGCCCTCGGGTTCGGGGATTTCGGTTCAACGCTCCAGCAAGACGACGATCTCCTCACGAGGGCCGCCCGAAAACCCGATGACGTGGGGCGTCGACATCGCCCGGACCATCCAGCCCTGGCTCGCGTAGTGGTTCAGGGCTTCTTCGAGTCGCCCGAGATCGAATTTTCCCTCGAAGAACCGATCTCTCTGGGTCAGCACCTTGTATTGATGGTGCGGGACCTCGGCCGGCGCGGGACTCGGCGGCGAGGCGGTGAATCCCTTGGCCTCGTGATCCGGCTCGGGAGGGTGCTCGACCGCCACGGCGACTCGGCGGCGGCAGTCCAGTTCGATGGATCGAGGCCGTCGACCTCGATCGCCGTGCCCTTGCGAGGCCGGAGTCGCGGCCGGGACGGCCCAGGATCGGGACCTCGACGGTCGCCGGGACGGCCTGGAAGCTCCTGCCGCATTTCGGGCACTTGATCTTCTTGCCGGCGAGCTGATTCGGGATGCTCCCCTTCTCGCCGCACGACGGACAGCTGACGAATGACATGATGATGATCTCCCCTCGGAGGCGACCGCGCGTCGGCTCCGACCGGCCTGACCCCAGACGACGCGAATCCCGCCCGATCATTGACGAAATCCGGCGATGCAGAAGGACGACGCGGGCCGATCGGCCACCGAGGTCAGGCTAACGCGCCGGAGGCCGGAGCAACAACACAATACCCTTGAAGGATCGAGTTTCGACTGCACCGGGCATCACGAGGCTCAATCGCCCAGCGCCTCCTTCACGCTCCGGAGCACCGCCTTGAGCACCTTGACCCGGGCCCATTCCTTGTTGTTGCCCTCGACCAGGACCCAGGGGGCGGCCTCGCTGCCGGTCTTCTCGATCATCTCGCAGGCCGCCGCCTCGTAGGAGGCCCATCGATCGCGGTTCCGCCAGTCCTCGGGAGTCAGCTTGTATTGCTTGTAGGAGGTCTCCTGCCGGTCGCGGAACCGGCGGAGCTGCTCGTCGGGGGTGATCGCCAGCCAGAACTTCAGGACGATCGTGCCGGACTCGGTCAACTGCTCCTCGAAGGCGTTGATCTCCTCGAAGGCCCGCTGCCACTCGTCGGGGGTCGCGAACCCCTCGACGCCGCTCGACCAGCACCCGGCCGTACCACGATCGGTCGTAGATCGTGACCCGGCCCGGCGGCGGCAAGGCCCGCCAGAACCGCCAGAGGTAGGGGCGGGCCCGCTCCTCGTCGGTCGGGGCGGCCACGGTGACGACCCGATAATCGCGGGCGTCCATCGCGGCGGTCAGCCGGCGGATCGCCCCTCCTTTGCCCGCCGCGTCGGGCCCCTCGAAGACGAGGATCAAGCGAGCGTTCTTCCTTGCGGAGCCGGCGGGTCAGCAGGCCGAGCTCGCCCTGCGCCTCGGAGCAGCTCCGCCTTGTAGATCGCCGGGTCGAGCGCAGTGCTCCATATCGAGGCGATTGATGATGTTGACCGCCGGGGGCGAGAGGTGGATCGGCTCCGGCTTCGGGGCCGGCGGCATCGGCCTTGCCTGGTCGAGTCGGGCTCCGCAGGGCTTCGAGGAGCGTCCGGGCCACCGTCAGGTGACGGTAGCGCCGGTCGGCCCCTTCGACGATGTGCCAGGGGGCCTCGCCGCTGCCGGTCCGCCTGAGCACGTGCTCGCCGACGCTCCGATAGGCGTCGTAGTGGCGGAACAGCTTCCAGTCCCGCTTGAAGATCCGCCAGCGCTGGCGAGGGTCGGCCTCGAGCCGCTTGATCCGCTTCTTCTGGGCCTTCTTCGAGAGATGGAGCCAGAACTTGACGATCAGGACGCCCTCGCGATGGAGCATCCGCTCCAGCTCGACGATCCGGTCGAGCGACTGGTCCAGCTCGGGGCCTCCGCTCCGGCCGAAGACCCGGTCGACGATCGGCTGGGCGTACCAGGCCGCCGAAGAAGATCCCCATCCGGCCCTTCGGCGGCAATTCGCGCCAGAACCGCCACATCGGGGGCCGTCGCCGCTCCTCCTCGGACGGGTCCCGCATCGCGTGGGTCTGGATGCCCCGGGCGTCGAGCCATTCGAGGAGGAGGTTGACGGTCTCCGATTTCCCCGCGCCGCCGACGCCCGGTGACGATCACGACGACGGAGAGGTTCGGCGTCGGCCAGCTCCCGCTGCGCCTCCAGGAGCGCCGCGCGGACCTCCGGCGCTTCGCGATTGTAGGTCTCCTGATCGACCTTCTGGCCCAGCTCGGCGGTCTCGAACATGATGCCTCCGACCCTTTGACTTGCCGGCGACGATCGCCGAACGGAAACGCTCGCGATCCATCACCGCCGCCATTATGCCCGGAGTGTCGGCTTGCGGCCAGGATCGGCCGGCGGACGATGTTGACGAGCGACCCTCGACGACTGTCGTCCCGTGACCATCCGGGCCGGCCTCCGTCGAGGGTCGCTGACGTCAAATCACGGCGGTTCGAATGACAGCCGGGCCTGGCGGGCTGGAGACCCGGCCAGGCCCGACGTCCCGAGAGCGGGCACGATCAGTGACGCCCTCGGCCAATCCCTGGCCCCTCGAACCCACCCAGCCCTGGGTAACCAGACTCGCCCAGCACGAGCGAGAAGTAGGGGAAGGTTGCGGTGCTGGTGCTGCTGGCCGCCGCCAGCACCGCCGTGAAGTCTGCGTTGATCGTGTTGATGTTCGCCTGCGTGATCCCCGCCGAGGTCACCGCCGCCGCCAGCACGCTGTACGCCGCGTCCAGGGCGGTCGTCTGCGTTGCCGTCGGAGAGCTGCTGTACAACGCCACGAACTGTGCCTCCAGCGTCGTGTTACCGACGAGCGTCGAGGCAGTCGGGTTGGCCGCGTAGGTCGTCACCAGGCTGTCCTCGAAGGTTGACAGGGCCGAGGCGCTGCTAGGTTTGAGCCCGTCGGCCTGGAGCGTCTGGAACGCCGAATGGAGCGTCGTCAGCTCGCCAACCGTCGTCCCCGAGGCGGCCTCGATCGTCTGGATGTCCGTCTTGAGCGTCTGCTGGGCTGTCGTCAGGGTCGAGTTCGAACTGCTGCTTCCCCCTGATCCGTCACAGTCGCCCAGGCCCGGCCCTCCGAATCCGTTCAGACCTTCTCTCCCGGCCTCGCCCAGCACGAGCGAGAAGTAGGGGAAGGTTGCGGTGCTGGTGCTGCTGGCCGCCGCCAGCACCGCCGTGAAGTCTGCGTTGATCGTGTTGATGTTCGCCTGCGTGATCCCCGCCGAGGTCACCGCCGCCGCCAGCACGCTGTACGCCGCGTCCAGGGCGGTCGTCTGCGTTGCCGTCGGAGAGCTGCTGTACAACGCCACGAACTGTGCCTCCAGCGTCGTGTTACCGACGAGCGTCGAGGCAGTCGGGTTGGCCGCGTAGGTCGTCACCAGGCTGTCCTCGAAGGTTGACAGGGCCGAGGCGCTGCTGGGTTTGAGCCCGTCGGCCTGGAGCGTCTGGAACGCCGAATGGAGCGTCGTCAGCTCGCCAACCGTCGTCCCCGAGGCGGCCAGGATCGTCTGGATGTCGGTCTGAAGCGTCTGACGCGCCGTCGAACAGAGTCGAGGACGAGGAACTAGTCGAGGAGGACGAGGCGACCTGGGCGGCGTGAAGGTGTGCTAACCCCCCACCGTGGGAGAGGACCACTCTTTCTTCGAGGTTGTCCCAGGAAAGCGCGATCCGTTTGGGGCGTCGAGTCGTCCCGGCTCGGGAGGTGTCGATCCTCGGCGAGGCCGGCTTCTTCCAGGAGAATCTCATCGGGTCGTCTCCAAGGATGATTGATCGGAAGGGAGTCCGGGCTGGGAACGATCTCAGGCCCTCAGGCGGACAGCCCGGCCTCTGTCGATCGGGACGTCCTTGGTCCTTCTTCCCCTCCCACCTGCCGGATTGCGCCGGAATACCCGGAGCGCGCGCGAATTCCTGAAACAACCTCAACGAAATCCGGTCAATCTGGCGGGAACATCCTAGGCCGTGTGGACAATATCTGGGTGATTTTCGTAAGACAGGTAATCTTTTGAATGATTCCGAACCCGTCGAGCACGCGTCATGTATCGCCACGCGATAGCAGATGAACACTGGGAGCGGATCGAGGACTTCCTCCCCGGCCGGGCCGGCGACCCCGGCGTGACCGCCACGGACAATCGTCTCTTCATCGATGCCGTGCTCTGGATCGGCAAGACCGGCGCCCCCTGGCGTGACCTCCCTGAACGCTTCGGCAAGTGGAACTTGGTGTGGAAGCGGTTCGATCGATGGGCCGCCAAGGGGGTCTGGCTCCGGGTCTTCGAGGCCTTGAAGGACCCCGACCTCGAGTGGCTGATCCTCGACAGTACCGTGATCCGAGCCCACCAACACGCCGCCGGCGCGGTAAAAAGGGGGCTCCGACCAGGCCTTGGGACGCTCGCGGGGCGGTTTCGGGACCAAGCTGCACATCGCCGTCAACGGCCTGGGGAACCCCGTCGAGTTCATCCTGACGGGGGGACAGGAGGCCGACATCAATCAGGGCAAGGCATTGATCGAAGGTCATGATGCCGATGCGGTGATCGCGGACGAGGGATATGACGGAGATGATTTCGTCGAGGCGATCGTGGCCTCCGGCGCGGATGCCGTGATTCCGCCGAAGAAGAATCGGATCTTCCAGCGAGAGTATGACGAGGTCCTTTACAAGGAACGCAACCTTGCCGAGCGGTTCATCAACCGGATCAAGCAATATCGGCGTGTGGCGACCCGGTACGAGAAGACGGCCCGGAACTTCTTGGGGTTCGTCCATGTGGCTGCGATCATGATATTGCTGCTGTAGCCCAAACACTGCAACCTTCCCAACTATTGTCCACACGGCCTAGATTTCTCTATCGAGACGATCAGGAAATGAGGGAGTTCGGCGAAGAATTCCTCTCGCCATTGGCAAGCTCTGGGAGTAAGTGCGAGATTGCATGGCTTGACATCGGGGTTGACAAGCTTAGAGTATGGAGAGGGTCACTCCTCGTGCAGTCGCCGGGTCGAGTGGTAGACTGTCATTCCCCCGACTGTGAAGAGAAGGTTCATTTCGACCCCGACCACCCCGGATGATTCTTGAACGACAGGGTCTCGGTCTCGCTGGCCGAAGGTCCCTCCTTCACCCTGCTTCACGCTCGAAGGGGAGATGAGGTGAGACAGTTCGAGCCGGGTCCTGGAGTAGGCGGGAATCGGGCCATCGACGGAGCTTCTTGATGAGATCGCTCCTCGGTCGAAGACGCGGGCCCGCCCCAGTCGTGGAGGGCCTGGAAGACAGGCGGCTGCTCAGCCACGCGGGACCGCCGTCGGGTTGGGACTACTCGCCTCACGGGATCGCGACCCAGGCGCAGGTGTCCTCGCCTCAAGCCTGGCCGGTTGGCCCGCGAGGGGACAATCCCTTGGACAACGGGTCTGGCCAGGGCTCATCTGGAACCTCCCGCCCGACTCCCGAGCATTGGGTGGACGGCGGCCCCTCCTTTGACGATCAGCCGGTCGGTAATCACCCTCCGTCGTCTCCGTCGAATCCGGTATTCAACGGTCCTGGCGAGATTGGGCCAACCTTTCCCGGCCACGACTCATTGCCTCCACTGATGGCGGCGAACGCCGCGCCTTCGGCCGCCCTGAGCGGGGGTGGCCAGCCCGTCTCGGCCGAATCGCTCGCGCCGAGGTCATCCCCGAGTGCTCCAACCCCCAATCTGAGCCCTTCGGTCGCCTCCACGGCCGAGGACCACGGCTCAGCGGCTCAACCGGCGAGCCCCTCGGCGGTCGCTTCGCCAGGCAATCCTCCGCCGCGAGCCGGCGCCCCGACTCCCGTCGTCCGATCACCCGGCGAAATCACCCCGACGGCTCGCCTGGACGTCGCGCCTCCCATCGAACCAGAAGGGCCGGCCCATCCCACCGGAATCGGGCCGAATTCTCCAGTCTTTGTCCCACTTTCGGCCGCCCCGGAGACGACCCCGGGCCTACCGCAGCGGGGAGGGCCGTCGCCACTGAGCATCGCCAGCGGCCCGAGTTCTCCGGACGTTCCGGGCGAGGTGGCTCCCGAGATCCTGACCTCACGAGGAATTACCATCGCCTCACCTTCACCTGGCCTCCCGCGCAACGTGGGCCAGGGGACCGAGGAATCGGCGAGTGAGCCGGGTTCGAGCACGATCGAGAGACCCGAGGCCGCGATCGACCCCGACGTACCGGAACCGCAGATCGCCGACATGATCACCAGCCTTCTGCCGTTCGATCGCTCGGCCCTGGTGAACGCGGTCGATCAGATCCTGGGCCCGATCGACGATCTCGTTTCCTCAATGCCCGAACTCCGCGCGCCGCTCCGGATGGTGACCGCGTCCCTGGCCGTGGCGGTGACGGTCCTCGCCGTGGATCTGGCGATCCGGCTCCGACGCTCGAAGGACGAAGAGGTTGAAGTCGAGGCGACGGATCGCCTTGTTGAGTTCCCCGGCCTGCCGGGACTTGGGAGAGGCTCAAGGTCATGAGTACCAACTCACTCGATACCCTCCTGGTAAAGCTCGCCGACGGCGAGGAAGCTGCCGCCGAGCGTGTCTTCCACGAGTACGAGCCGCTACTCCGGGCGCTGATCCGCCGGAGACTGTCCCCGGCCCTGCGTCGAAGTTCGACTCGATGGACGTGGTCCAGTCGGTCTGGACCGACCTGTTGCAAGCCTACCGAACCAAGGGCTGGCAATTCGCTGATCGCGATCACCTGCGGGCGTTCCTCGCCAAGGTGACCTACAACCATTTCTTCCTCCACTGCCGACGGAACGGGCCGGCGCTCCGGCGAGAGCGTCCGATGCCCGAGATCGAGTCCCCCGCCTTGCCTGCCTCGGCCCAGCCCCGGCCCAGCCAGATCGCGCAGGCCGGAGAACTCTGGGAGACCCTGAACGGTTTCTGCCCCACCTCGCACCGCGAGATCCTCGATCTGAAGCGGCAAGGGCTACCGCTTGCCGAGATCGCCTCAAGGACCGGGTTGCACGAAGGGAGCGTCCGGCGCATCCTCTACGACCTCGCGAGGCGGCTGGCCACCGAGCGGTCCAGGACGGGTCGCATGTCGGGACCAGCTCGCTGAGGGATTGGCGATGGACCCGCTCCCCTCCGGTTCGTCCGAATCGCTCGCCTCCCTCCAGGTGGAGGCGATGGTGACCGCCTGGCGGAAGGGGGAACGCCCCCTGGCCGAGCACTTCATGCAGGGCCATCCCGAACTCGGCGAAGCCGCGGCGATCCGGCTGATCTTCGAGGAATTCTGCCTCCGACAGGAGGCCGGGATGGAGATCAACCCGGCCGACTTCGCCCGCCGGTTCCCGCGATGGTGGGCCGACCTGGAACTACTTTTCGACTGCCACCGCCTGATGGATGGGGGCTCGACTGACGCCGTCCATCCCCAGGTGGGGGAGGACCTGGCGGGATTCCGGCTCCTGGCGGAGCTGGGCCGAGGGGTTCTGGGGCGGGTGTTCCTGGCCTCCGAGCGGGCGCTCGCCGACCGGCCGGTGGTGATCAAGGTCGCGCCCTCGGGCCGGGAGGAACACCTCTCGCTGGCTCGTCTCCAGCACATGAACATCGTGCCGCTTTACTCCGCGCAAGTCCTTTCCGAACGTCGGCTTCAGGTCCTCTGCATGCCCTTCCTCGGCGGCGCTTCGCTGGCGCAGGTCCTGGACCTCTTGAAGGACCAGGACCCGGCCCGGCGAACCGGCGACCAGCTCATTGACGCCCTGGACCGGGTCGAGGCGAGCCTCCCGGTGCGACTGCCCGCCCGGGGGCCCTTCCGGCGGTATCTCGCCCGATCCTCCTACGTCGAGGCGATCTGCTGGATCGGTATCTGCCTCGCCGACGGGCTCCAGTACGCCCATGACCGCAACTTCGTCCACATGGACATCAAGCCGTCCAACGTGTTACTCACGGGCGACGGCCAGCCGATGCTCCTCGACTTCCACCTCGCCCGCGAGCCGATTGCGGCGGGCGATCCCGCCCCTCGGCAGATCGGCGGGACGCCGGGCACCATGGCCCCCGAGCAGGCCGACGCGATGGCCGCCGTCAGCGAAGGCCGGCCGATCCTCGCCCCGCTGGACGGCCGCGCCGACCTCTTTTCCCTGGGATTGATGCTCTACGAGGCCCTCGGAGGCCCGAAGTCGGTCGTTGGGCCAAGGCGACCTCTCCACCGAGGCAATCCGCGTGTCCCGGTCGGACTCTCGGACATCATCGACAAGTGCCTGCGGCCCGGCCCGAGCGACCGATATCCCACTGCGGCCGACCTGGCGGCCGACCTCCGTCGATTCCTGGAAGGATTGCCACTCCAGGGGGTCTCCAACCGGAGCCTGACCGAGCGTTGGCGGAACTGGAGACGACGGCGTCCCCACGCCCTGACCCGTAGTCTGATCTTGATCGTCTCCAGTTTCATGGCCGTCTCGTCCGTGGTGGTCCTCTGGGCCGCATACCTTCAGCGCGTCCGGGAAGTCGAGGCGGCCCTCGAGGACGGCCGCGCATCGCTCCACCGCCATCAGTATCCCGAGGCCACGAACGCCCTGAAACGCGGACTGGCTCTCGCGAATTACCTACCTGCCGCCGCCACGTATCGCCAGGAGCTGGAGGCCGGATTGACGCTCGCCCGACGAGACGCTCGGGCCGAGGACCTCCACCAGATCGCCGAACTGATCCGGTTCCGGTACGGGATCGATCCGCCCCCGGCCGAGGAAGCCCAGGCGCTGATCCTCCGAGGAGAGGCGCTCTGGAAAGAGCGGGGCTGGCTCATGACGCCGGTGGCCGGTCATCGCGATCCTGAGGTCGAGGCGAGAATCCGCGCCGACCTGCTTGACTTCGCGCTGGCCTGGGCCAATCTTCGCGTCCGCTCGGCCCCTGCGGGCGAGGCCGACACGGCGAAACAGAAGGCTCGCCGAATGCTCGACGAGGCCGACACCTTGCTCGGCCCCTGCGCCGCGATCGAACGGGAACGGCAGCCCGATTCCGATTTCGATCGGTCTTCGATCCCACGAACGGCCGGTGAGCATTTCGAGCTGGGCAAGTCCTACCTGCGTTCTCGCGAGTTCTCGAAGGCCGCCGAGCAGTTCCGGCTCGGGCTTGGACTCAGGCCGCAAGACTTCTGGTTAAACTTCTACGAGGGCCTCTGCGCCTACCGACTCGGGCGGTTTGACGAGTCTGTCAGTGCCTTCCGCGTCTGCATCGCCCTGGCTCCGGACTCGGCCGAATGCTACTTCAACCGGGGCCTGGCCTTCGGCTCGCTCGGCCGGATCGAGGAAGCCATCGAAGACTACACCCGGGCCTTGCGGTGGAATCCTTCGCTGACCTCCGCGTCGCTGAACCGGGGCATCCTCCGCTACCAGGCAGGCCATCTTAACGAGGCGACCATCGACCTCGAGCAGGCCCTACGCTCGGCGCGATCCCTGGCGGATCTTGGCCGCATCCACTACAACCTGGCCCTGATTGACATGGCCCGGAAGGACCGGCCAACCGCCCTCTCGAATTTGAAGCTCGCCGAGGATTACGGGCACGAGGCAGCCCGCGACCTCCGGGCTCGTCTCCAGCCCTGATGTGGGGTCCTCTCGACCGAGGGTCTGGCATGGAGGGCGGTCGGACACTACCCTGAAGGGGTTGCTCCATCAAGAATTCAACCTTCGGGCGATCTCCTTCCGCCTCTGGGCATGCCGCTCCCACCCATGAAAAGACCGACCTGGCTCACCACGATCTGGCTGATCGCCTCGCTTCTTAGCCCGTCGGCCTTCGCCCTCGACGGTCCCGGTCAGGGCAGGGGATTCGATGCCTCGGTGGCGCCGATCCTGGCTCGCCGGTGCCTCGACTGCCATTCGGGGACCGACCCGAAGGGCAAGCTCGACCTTTCGAGGCGGGCCTCGGCCTTCGACGGCGGCAAGGCCGGGCCCGCAATCGAGCCAGGCCAGCCCGAGGAGAGCTTGCTCTGGGAGCGAGTCGAGTCGGACGAGATGCCGCCGAAGTCGCCTCTCCCGGCCGAAGAGAAGGCCGCACTCCGCGAGTGGATCGCCACCGGCGCGACCTGGGGGACCGACCCGATCGACCCCTACCAGGTCTCGACAAGTCGCCGGGCTGGTCGCGATTGGTGGTCGCTCCAGCCGGTCCGCCGCCCGAACCCGCCCGAGGTGAAAAGGTCCGGCTGGGTCCGCTCGCCCATCGACCGATTCGTTCTCCGGAAGCTCGAGGCGGCCAGTCTGACGCCCTCGGACGAGGCCGATCGACGCTCCCTGATTCGCCGCTTGAGTTTCGATTTGACCGGCCTTCCGCCCACTCCCGAGGAGGTTGACACCTTCCTCGCCGACCCGTCATCCGACGCCTATGAGCGTCAGGTGGATCGGCTGCTGGCCTCGCCCGAGTATGGCGTCCGGTGGGCCCGCTGGTGGCTCGACCTGGCCCGCTTCGGCGAGAGCAACGGCTTCGAGCACGACGAGTTCCGTCCCAACGCCTGGCGCTATCGCGACTGGGTCGTCAACGCCCTGAATCGGGACATACCTTACGACGAGTTCGCCCGCCTCCAACTCGCCGGAGACGTCCTTCGGCCCAACGACCCCGACGCGATCGAGGCGACCGGATTCCTTGTCGCCGGGGCCTTCGACTCGGTCGGTCAGACCCAGCAAAGCGAGGCGAATCGGGCCATCGTCCGGGCCGACGAGCTAGAGGACATCGTCGGCACGGTCGGCCAGACCTTCCTCGGCCTGACTCCTCATCTGCGCCCGCTGCCACGACCACAAGTTCGACCCGATCCGCCAGGTGGAATACTACCGGCTGGCCTCGGCCCTGGGAGGCGTCCGACACGGCGAGCGCGACCTCTCCGGGATCGATCGCGAGTCGGTCAAGGCGCGGCGACGGATCGAATCGCTCCTGGCCCAGGTGAAGGAGATCGAACGCCCGGCGAGGGAACAGATCCTGGCTCGTCGCCGGCAAGCCCCCGATCCGTCCCCGACTCCGATCGCGGCGTGGGACTTTGACCGAGGGCTCGAAGACCGGGTCGGCTCGCTCAAGGTACTCCTTCGAGGCGGTGCGACGCTCAGACCGGATGGCTTGCGGCTCGACGGCCGATCGGGTTTCGCGGAGACGTCGCCGCTCCCAGTCGAACTGAAGGCCCGGACAATCGAGGCCTGGGTTCGGCTCGAGAACCTCGACCAGCGCGGCGGAGGCGTCATCAGCCTTCAGTCGCCCGACGGCCGGGCCTTCGACGCCATCGTCTTCGGCGAGCAGGAGCCCAGCTCGATGGATGGCCGGGAGCGAAGAATTACGTCCGAACGCGATCCGTGGCCGGCCCGGCCGAGTCCGAGGCGAACCGGCGCCCGGTCCACGTGGCCATCACCTACGCGGAAGACGGCACGATCCGACTCTTCCGAGACGGCCGAGCGTACGGCAATTCCTACCAGTCCAACGGTCCACGTCCGTTCCCCAGCGGCGAGGCGCAGGTGGTTTTCGGCCTCCGCCACGCCCCAGTCGGCGGCAACAAGATGCTGGCCGGAACGATCGTCCGCGCGAGGCTGTACGATCGGGCACTCGACCCGTCGGAAGTCGCCGCCTCGGCCGCCATGTTCAAGCGATGATGTGGCTCCCGAGGCGATCGCCGGGTCCTTGCCCGCCGAACGCCGCGAGGAGCTGGCCCGGTTGACCGCTGAAGATCGAGGAGATCCGGGGCACCCTGGCCGCCAGGAGCCGCAAGGCTTACGCGGTGACGCCTCGCGAGTCGGGGGTGACCCGGGTCCAGCTCCGGGGCAATCCCGCCCAGCCGGGCGAGGTCGTCCCGGCCGGCGGGATCGCCGCCCTGGCCGGGGTCGACGCCGATTTCCGGCTCGCCCCGGACGCTCCGGAAGCCGATCGTCGCAAGCGACTGGCAGGATGGATCACCGACCCGAAGAATCCCCTCTTCACCCGCGTCGTAGTCAACCGGCTCTGGCAGGCCCACTTCGGCGTCGGGCCTGGTCGAGACCTCCAGCGACCTCGGCTTCAACGGCGGCATGCCCTCGCATCCCGAATTGCTCGACTGGCTGGCCTCCGAACTCGTCGAACGCGGCTGGAGCCTCAAGGCGATGCACCGGCTGATCGTGACCTCGGCCACCTATCGCCAGTCGTCGCCGTCTCGATCCGGAGGCGATGAAGCGGGACGCGGGCGACCGGCTCCTCTGGCGGAAGGCCCCGACGAGGCTGGAGGCCGAGATGGTCCGCGACGCGATGCTCGCCATCTCGGGCCGGCTCGACACGAGGCACGGCGGCCCGAGCTTCCATGACCGGGAGATCGTCCAAGAAGGCCGGGAACGATCTCGTCGTCAACATCGAGGCCGACCCGGCGAAGCCCGGCCTCGACCGGCGGACCCTCTACCGGGCCTGGGTCCGAGGAGGCCGAAGCGGTCTGCTCGACGCCTTCGATTGCCCCGACCCCTCGACGACCACCCCGCGCCGGGCCGTCACGACGACGCCGCTCCAGGCCCTGGCCTTGATGAACAACGCGCTGGTGCTCCACCTCTCCGACGCCTTCGCGGCCCGCCTGGCTCGCGAGGCCGGTGACCGATGCCGGCCTCCAGGTCGACCGGGCCTACCGTCTGGCCTTCGGCCGGATGCCCGACCCTGACGAGCGAGAGCACGCGATCCGGCTGGTCGAAAAGTTCGGCCCGGCGACGCTGGCCCGGGTGATCTTCAACAGCAATGAGTTCCTCTATGTCGATTGACCGTCGAGGCTTCTTCTCCTGGGTCGGGGGCGGCCTGGCCGGCGCGGCGGCGGCCTCGCTGATGCTCCGCGACGGCACGCTCCAGGCCGCCGTCCCGGGCGAGTCGGACCCCGCCGTGCCCCCACTTCGCGCCGAAGGCGAAACGGGCCATCCACATCTGCCTCTGCGGGGCGATGAGCCAGGTCGACTCGTTCGACTACAAGCCCGACCTGATCGCCTCGCACGGCCAGTCGCTCGCGAAGCCCGCCAGCCGCGACGACGTCTTCTTCGGCCAGGTCGGCCGGCTCCGCAAGCCCGACTGGGATTTCCGCCAGCGAGGCCAGAGCGGCCTCTGGATCTCCGACCTCTTCCCGCACCTCGGCGAGGTGGCCGACGAGCTGACCGTGATCCGCTCGATGGTCGCCGACACCGCCAACCACACGCCGGCCACGTTCCAGGAGAACAGCGGCTTCCGGCTCAACGGCTTCCCGGCCATGGGCGCCTGGCTGAGCTACGGCCTGGGCAGCGAGTCCGACGACCTGCCCGCCTTCGTCGTGATCCCCGACGCCCGCGAGTTCCCCGCCGGCGGGGCGATCAACTGGACCAACGGCTTCCTGCCCGCCCGCCATCAGGGGGTGGTCGTCCGCCCGCAAGGGGAGCCGATCGACGACCTGTTCCCCGCCCGACCGCTCGCGCCGGGGGCCGATCCGGCCGCGCGCGAGCTGCTCGCGGAGATGAACCGGCGACACCTCGAACGCCACGAGGGCGAGGACGCGCTCGCCGCCCGGATCAGGGGCTACGAGCTGGCCGCCCGGATGCAGACCTCGGTCCCCCAGGTCACCGACCTCGAAGGCGAGCCCGCCGAGACCCTGGCGACTCTACGGGGTCGATCGCCCCGAGACCGCCGACTTCGGCCGGGCCTGCCTGATCGCCCGCCGGCTGCTCGAACGGGGCGTCCGGTTCGTCCAGCTCCTCTCGGGCGGCACGTTCAGCAGCCCCCGGCGGAACTGGGACGGGCACGAGAACATGAAGCAGAACCACGGCCAGGAGGCCCTGCGGATCGACCGGCCGGTCGCCGGCCTGCTCCGCGACCTCCGCCGTCGAGGGCTGCTCGACGACACCCTGGTCCTCTTCACCACCGAGTTCGGCCGGACCCCGTTCACCCAGTCGGCCGCCGACGTCGTCGGCCTGGGCCGCGACCACAACCAGCACGGCTTCAGCGTCTGGATGGCCGGCGCCGGCCTCAAGCACGGGATCGCCCACGGCTCGACCGACGAGATCGGCTGGAAGGCCGCCGAGAGCCCCGTCACCTGGCCCGACTTCCACGCGACGGTCCTGCACCTGCTGGGGATCGACCACCAGAAGCTGACCTTCTATCACAACGGCATCCGTCGCCGGCTGACGAACGTCCACGGCGAGGTCCTCCGGCCGATCCTCGCCTGATCATGCATTCTTGCGACGATCGTGCACTGTGACCATCGAAAACATCCTCGATTTTTAGCACATACTCCCGATTCGCGACCTAAATTCAATAAGGGTGGGCCCGGTATTGCCGAGCACTCGACGGAGAAGGAGTCGATATGGCGTTGCAAAACGACGCGATCGAGAACAGGTTGCAAGGTCTTAGGCAGGAAGATCGCCGACCTTTGTGTGATAGAATGCTGAGACCTTTTCGCCTCGACGGCAAGTCTCACACGCGACCGATCGGTCAGGGTTCGAGAAGCCAGAAGAAGGAATGTGATGAGTTCACGCCCGAGCTGATCGTCTCGCTCCTGGAAGACATAGCGAGACGGATCGACGGGCTGGAGAAGGCCGACCGTGACTTTAACAGGGAGATTCGCCGTCGTGCCCGATGGGACAGCGTATGGCGTATTCTCGTCACGGTCGCGAGCTTTAGCGTGGGGGCAGTCCTCGCCGGCCAATGGCTGGTCCACATGCTCTAGGATTTAGGGCGATGGCCACCCTCGGCGGATCGCGTGACGGCAGGCGTTCGGGACGTTAAGATCGGGGGAAGTCCGCGGTTCGAGATCCGATGAGGCGGATCCGACCATCTTCCTCCGAAGGGAACGCCGATGCCCGACCTGACCCCTCGCCAGATCGTCGCCGAGCTGGACCGCGACATCGTCGGCCAGGCCGAGGCAAAGCGGGCGGTCGCGATCGCCCTGCGGAATCGCTGGCGACGCAAGCAGTTGCCCGACGACCTCCGCGCCCAGGTGATGCCCAAGAACATCCTCCTGATCGGCCCGACCGGAGTCGGCAAGACCGAGATCGCCCGACGCCTGGCCAAGCTCGTCGGCGCCCCGTTCGTCAAGGTCGAGGCGACCAAGTACACCGAGGTCGGCTACTACGGCCGGGACGTCGAGAGCCTAGTCCGCGACCTCGTCGAGGCCTCGGTCTCGCTGGTCAAGGCCCGGGAGAAGGAGAAGGTCGCCTCGACCGCCAGGGAGCGGACCGAGGGGCGGCTGCTCGACCTGCTCCTGCCCGCCGCGCCGCCCTCGAACAACTGGGCCGAGGCGAACTCCGACGAGGCGGCCGAGCGCCGGAAGCGGTCTCGCGAGAAGATGAAGGCCCGGCTCGAGGCCGGCGAGCTGGAGGACCGCGAGGTCGAGATCACCGTCCCCGGCCGGGCCGCGGCCGCCCGTCTCGATCCTTGGCGCGGCGAACATGGAACAGATGGAGATGGACCTCCAGGGGATGTTCGAGAAGATCCTGCCCAAGGCCGCCCAGGCCCGGACCATGACCGTCGCCGAGGCCCGGCCGATCCTGCTCGCCCAGGAGTCCGAGGCGCCTGCTCGACCCCGAGAAGATCAACGCCGCCGGCCGTCGCCCTGGCCGAGGAATCCGGGATCATCTTCCTCGACGAGATCGACAAGATCGCCGGCGGCGAGGACGGCGGCGGCCGAGGTCCCGACGTCTCGCGGCAGGGGGTCCAGCGCGACCTCCTGCCGATCGTCGAGGGGACGACCGTCAACACCAAGTATGGTCCCGTCAAGACCGACCACGTCCTCTTCGTCGCCGCCGGCGCCTTCCACCGGGCCAAGCCGTCCGACCTGATGCCCGAGTTGCAAGGCCGGTTCCCGATCCGGGTCGAGCTGCAAGACCTGACCCGCGACGACTTCGCCCGGATCTTGCGCGAGCCCCGGGCCTCGCTGATCGTCCAGTATCAGGCCCTGCTCGCCACCGAAGGGCTGATCGTCGAGTTCGCCCCCGACGCCATCGACGCGATGGCCGACCTCGCCCATCAGGTCAACCGGACCACCCAGAACATCGGCGCCCGCCGACTCCACACGATCCTCGAGCGGGTCGTCGAGGAAATCTCCTTCGAGGCCCCCGACCGTCCCGACAAGCACGTCAAGATCGATGCCGCCTACGTCCGGGAGCGGCTCGACGCGCTCGCCAAGGACGAAGACCTGAGCCGATTCATCCTCTGACGCGAGCCCAGCCATGTCCGGAGCCGACGAACCTTTGCCTCTGCTGAATGTCTTCGAGGTCGCCGCCGATAAGGGTGGGACGACGCCACCTTCTCGCCTTCATCGAGCCCGTCCGCGCCGGCTCGTCGGGGATCGACGAGCGAGCGATCGTCGGCGAGATCTCGCCGAACGACGGAGGGGGCTACGACCCGTGGAGCTTGAAGCTCAACCCGGAGTTCATCCAGGCTCTCACCGACTACATGAATGAGGTCCAGGCCATTATGCCCGAGATCGTCGAGCAGGCCCGTTCGCTACCCTCGGGCTGGGTCTACATCATCGACCCCAGGCTCTCCGACGAGTCCGAGGACGACCCGCCCCCGACCGACCTCGTCGGCGCCTTCGCCGTCGACGACATCGGCCAGATCGTGCCTCGATCGTTCCAGTACAACGCCAACCACGCCCTGATCGACCAGGATCGAGGGATGTCCGGCCTCTTCTCCGACCGACGATTCTACGACTGGCTGCACCCACCGGAGAGGTGAGGCGAGGCAGTCCACGAACGGATTGAATCCGCGAGACTTCCAGGTCGATTCGGGGTTGAATCCAACAGAGCGAGGCTTCGGATCGAACGGTGACTCGGGGCACGAGCCGATGAGGCCTCGTCCGGCGGAGTTTTCCCGGGACCTTCCCAACCTCGCGCCGGGTTAAGAAGGACCAACCCCATGTCCACTCGATCAAGCTGGGTTCGCGGGACGTTGCTGGCGGCGTTGATCGTCGGGCTGATGGCCTTGCCGGACGCGGACGCCAAGGGACCCAGGGGCGGTCACCGCGCTGCCCGAGCCCCGCGCGTCTCCGCGGCCCACCGGGCGAACCGGGCCCCGGCTCACAAGGCCCCGAAGATGCCCAGGGCGGCGGCCCCGGGGCGGACCAACGTCGCGCGAGCCAACAACGCGCAGGCTCACAAGAACAACACCCAGGTTCACTCCAACAACGCTCAGGCTCACGCCAACACCGTCAGGTCGGCGGCGACCAACAACCCGGCCCGAACCGCGTTGAACACAACGACTGCCATGCGCTCGCCCTATTCCTACACCTACGGCCATGGCTCAAACGCTCGCCACTACAGGGCTTATGGCTACGGCCGGGGTTACCGGAACCGTTACTACGGAAGCGGCTCGAGGAACGGCCGGTCCCAACTGGTCACCCGGGCGATCGTCTCGCGGCTCCGATCGGTGCATTCCGGCCTCGCCCGGATCAATCACGACTATCAGGGGCACCGGGCCCGGGCGATGCACTCAATTTCGATGGCGATCCGCCAGCTCTCGCACCGGTCGATGATCTACCGGAACACCGGATTCGCCGCCAACTTGAACAACGGCCGGGGTCTCGGGGCGCCGCCGGCCAGGGAACTTCAACGCGAATGCGCGACGGGCTCAGCCCATGACCCAGGCCCAGTCCGACCGGCTCATGAGCCAGCACCTGCGGACCCTTCAAGGAGTCCACATGCAGCTCACCAGCCTGGGTACGGGCACTTCAACTCACGCGCGGGCTCGAGGACACCTCCAGGTGGCGATCCGCGAGATGAACACCGCCCTATCGATCCGCTGAGAGCCCGAAACCGACCGATGCGCTCACTCCTCGGCCGCTTCGAGCGACTTGGAGATCAGGTGCCCGTCCTCGGCGACCTCGACGAGGTAGACTTTCTGCTTGATCTCGACCTCGGCCTCGTAGGTCGGCTTGTGATCCCGGTCGTCCGGGTGATGCCGAGGATCATCCCGCCTTTGGCGTGCTCGCGGAGAGTTGTCTGTACGGCAGTCGGGCACGCCTTGATCTCCACATCTTCGTCGTCGATGACGAGGACCTTCTCAACCAGCGTCCCGTCCTCGGCGATTACGATCTGGTACGACTTGCCCTTGTGCTCGATCGTGGCCTCGAAGATCGTGACGCCGTATTTCATGTCCTTGGCGACGGTCGCGACCTTCACGCCGTACCCTTCCGCCTGGAACGTCGCCTGGACAGCCGCCGGGCAGCGGTCAAAGGGGATCTCCTCCTCGTCGGTCGTCAGGTTCATCTCGGAGAGCGTGCCGTTCTCGAGGACACCCACCTCGTACTGCCTTCCGCCGAGGGTCACGTCGGCCCAGTAGATCGTTTCCTCATCCTCTTCTTTCTCGCGGGTCACGGTCTCGATCTTGAAGCCTTTCGCCTCGGTTTGAAACGCTCTTCTGGACGGCCGGGGGGCAGTCCGTCAGCTTCATCTCCTGACCGTCGCGAGCCGGGGTCTTCCCGGAGGTGAGGGCCAACGACGCGAAGACCACGACCCACGATGGCTGCATGGCGACCCCATCCGGCTCCGGAGAGCGTTCGATGATGTTGACGGAACAGATCACGACCGCAAGCTCAGTTTCGGCCGACCGGCGGCTCAGGTCAAGGCGGTCGGATTGAGGGATCTCCGAGGACCGATCAGACCGACTCACCGGCCAGCCAGCCCGTGCTCCAGGCGGCCTGGAAGTTATAGCCGCCGATGAGCCCGTCGAGGTCGAGCACCTCGCCGATGAAGTAGAGACCCGGCTGGCGGCGGCTTTCCAGCGTCTTCGGCTCGACTTCGTCGAGCGCCACGCCGCCGCTGGTCACCTCGGCCTTGGCGAAACCGAGGGTGCCCGCGACCGGCAGCCGCAACCCCTTGATCCCGACGACGAGCCGTCTTCGCTCCTCGCGCGAGAGGTCCGGCCCCATCCGGTCGACGGGAACGCCGGAAGCGAGCATCACCGCCTCGGCGAGCCTTCGAGGCAGGCATTCGGGCATCAGGCCAGCGACGGCCCGCCGTCCCGATCGGCCGGCGGCCTGGAAATACTGGTCGAGTTCCTCGGCTTTCGCGTCCGGGGCGAGGTCGAGCGACAGGTCGAGCTTTTCCGGCCCGTCGTGGCGGGCGACGGCCCGGCTCACGTCGAGGATCGACGGCCCGGTCAGGCCGAAGTGGGCGAATAACAGGGCCTCCCGACGCTCCAGCAGCGGCGACCCGCCATTGACCCGGATGCTCGCGGAGACATCGGGCACGGTCAAGCCCTTCAAGCCGGGCACCCAGGCCGCGTCAACCCGGAGCGGCACCAGTGCGGGTCGAGGCTCGACGATCGTGTGTCCAAAGTGCCGGGCGATCGAATAGCCATCACCGGATGTCCCGCATCCGGGATAGGACTGACCTCCGACCGCGACGATCACCGTTCTGGCCCGCTCGACTCCGTCGGGAAGCCGAAGCGAAAAACCGTCCTCCATTGCCACGACTTCCAGAGCAGGCGCATTCGTCCGCATTTCGACACTCGAGCGTCCCAGGCGACGTAGCCAGAGCGTCCAGGACATCCGATGCCCGATCGCTCTCGGGAAAGATCTTCCCGTTCCCCTCGACCTTGGTGGCGACCCCTTCGGACTCGAACAGTTCGACTGTTCGCTCAACGCTCAAGGAACGGAGGGCCGGGCCGAGGAACTTTCCGCCGGCGCCGAACGCGTGCTGGATGCTCCGCGCCCCCTGAGCCTCATTCGGGTTGTAGATCGGGTCGATCGGCCCCGAGACGACGCGAAGGTCGCGCAACCCCCGGGCGTTGGTCAGGTTGCACCGCGTCCCGCCGGACATCAGGATCTTGACTCCCGGCCGCCGGTTCTTCTCCAGAAGGAGGACGGAGCAGCCCCCGCTCGGCCGCCCGGATCGCCGCGCAGAGGCCCGCCGCTCCCGCTCCCAGGATCGCGACGTCGTAAAGGGGAAAATCCTGATCCATCGGCGAACGGGCTCCGGCTCGGGTCGATCGGCCAGGGGATCAGCATAGCATCTCTGGCCTCGATCTCGGGAGGCTCGCGACCACGGCCGATCGGTTATGATCGGTCCCCGAACATCGAGAGGAGGCCCCGATGAGCGACGAGGTGAGCACGACGACCGGGCGAGTCCTGGTCTCCGACTTCGACGGGACGATGACGCGCCGGGACTTTTTTCAGCTTGTCACCGAGCAATTGCTCCCGCCCGGCACGCCCGACTACTGGGGCGACTATCTGGCCGGGCGGATCACGCATTTCCAGGCCCTGAAGTCGATCTTCGGGTCGGTCACGGCGGGCGAGGCGGCCTTGATCGGGGTGGTCGAGTCGATGGAGCTGGACCCCGACCTGAAATCAGAGGTCGAGGCCCTGCGGGCGGAGGGCTGGCGGGTCGTCGTGGCATCGGCCGGGTGCGACTGGTACATCCGGCGGCTCCTGGCCGAGGCGGGCGTCTCGCTGGAAGTCCACGCCAACCCGGGGCGGATCGAAGAAGGCCGGCTGATCATGGAGCCGCCGACGTCGTCGCGGTTCTTCTCGCCCGAGACAGGCGTCGACAAGGTTGGCCTGGTCCGGGCCGCGACTGGCCGAGGCCGAGACGGTGGCCTTCGCGGGGGATGGCAAGCCCGATCTCGCGCCGGCCTTGCTGGTCCCCGGTCATCTCCGGTTCGCCCGGGGGGTCCTGGCCGAGGAACTGACCCGGCTCGGCGAGGCGTTTCACCCTTTCGACCGATGGGCCGAGGTTTCGCGAGCCCTTCGGATCGAATGCGTTCAGGCGGAGATGAGCCGACGGACTTCGCGGGCGATCATGAGGTCTTCGCGAGTGTGGATGACCAGGACGCGGGCAGACGAGCTTGCCTCGGCAATGTCGAGGTCGCGGGGATGGGCCGCGTTCTTCTCGGGATCGAGCCGGACGCCGAGGAATCCGAGCCCTTCGCAGACGGAGGCTCGAAGCGTCGCGCTGTTCTCTCCGACCCCAGCCGCGAAGACGACGGCGTCGAGCCCTCCCAGCGTCGCCGCCAAGGCGCCGATGGCCGACCGGATGCGGGCGGCGTAGATCTCCAGCGCGAGTCGAGCCCGGTCGTTGCCGGCCTTCGCCGCCTCCTCGACTTTCCGGTAATCGGCCGAGACGCCCGAGACGCCGAGCAGGCCCGAGGCGTGGTTCAAGGCGTCGTCGACCTGGTCGACGGTCAGCCCGTGATCCTTCATCAGAGTAGAGCAGGATGCCGGGGTCGACCGAGCCCGAGCGCGTGCCCATCATCAGGCCGGTCAGGGGGGTAAACCCCATGGTCGTGTCGATCGCGACCCCGTTCCGGATCGCCGAGGCGGAGCAGCCGTTGCCCAGGTGGCAGACGACCAGACGGAGGCTCGCCGGGTCGCGTCCGAGAATCTCGGCGGCCCGCCCCGCGCAGTAAGCGTGGCTGATCCCGTGGAAGCCGTAGCGGCGGATGCCGAACTTCTCATGCCACTCCCAGGGGGTCGGATAGATCGCGGCGGAGCGGGGCAGATTGGCGAAGAACGAGGTGTCGAAGACGGCGACCTGCGGGACGTCGGGCTCCTCGGCCTCGGCCGCCTCGATCGCCTTCAGGGCCGGCGGGTTGTGGAGCGGGGCCAGCTCGGTCAGGTGATCGAGTTCGGCCTCCATCGTCGAATCGATCCGGGCGCTCTCGCGGAACCGGCTCCCCCCGTGGACGATCCGATGGCCGATCGCGGCGATCTTGGAGCCGGAATCGAGAGAGCCCTTTCACGTCCGGATGGCGAGCCGGGCCGCGTCGCCCGGCTCGTGGGCGTCGCAAGCCGAACGTTGTTCGGGCTGGCCGGGGGGGCGGACGACTCAACTCGGCCGGCTGGTCCCGGCCGTGCCAGTCGATCTGCCCTTCGACGAAGACCTCGCGGGCCTGGTCGTCGAAGAGTGAGAATTTCAGGCTGCTGGAGCCGGTATTGAGGACGAGGATGCCCATCGGGAGTCGCTCCGATCGGTGTCCGCGCTCAGAGCGCCGCGCTTGTGGACGGTGACGGTCCCGTCCTCGTTCTGGATCAGGACGGTGTCGGCCATCCCGATGAACAGGCCGGTGCCGACGACACCGGGGATGTCGAGGATCGCCCGCTCCAGCGCGGCGGGGTCGGCGATCGGGCCCGACCTTGCAGTCGAGGATCGGGTTGCCGTTGTCGGTGATGATAGGCCGTCCCATCCGCGTCGACCCGGACGACGGGCGGGCAGCCCAGGGCGGTGAGCTTCCTCCTGGCGAGGGCGAGGCCGAACGGCACGACCTCCACGGGAAGCTTGCCGTGGGCGCCGAGGGCCTCGACCTCCTTGCCGGGCCCGACCAGGATCACCAGCCGCTTCGACGAGGCGGCCACGATCTTCTCGCGGACGAGGGCGCCGCCGTACCCCTTGATCAGGTCGAGGTGGGGGTCGACCTCGTCGGCCCCGTCGAAGGTGATTTCCAGCTCGCCGGCCTCCTCGAGAGTCGTGAGCGGGATGCCCAGCTCCCGGGCCAGGCCGGCGGTGGCGTCGGAGGTGGGAACCCCACGGACCCGGAGCCCTTGCTGGACCCGGGGCCCGAGGGCCTTGACGAACTGGGTCGCCGCCCGGCCCGTCCCCAGGCCGATCGCGGAGCCGTCTTCGATCATGGCGAGGGCGCGTTCGGCGACTGGTCATGGGGTTCGGACCTCGAGTTGCTTGCGGCGATCGATCATCAAATCAGAACGAATCGGGTCACTTGGCCGGGGCGGAGACGGCCTTGCCATTCCGGCCGGCGGCGACGAGCGAGAGCTGGTCCTTGGCGGCCTCGACCACCTTCTCGGGCGAGAACCCGAACTTGGTCTGGAGGGCCTTCAAGCGGGGCCGAGGCGCCGAAGGTGTGCATGCCGATCTTGGCGCCGGTCTTGCCGGTGTACTTTTCCCAGCCGAAGGTCGAGGCCTGCTCGACGTAGACGCGGGCGTGGACGTCGGGCGGGATCACGCTCTCCTGGTAGGCCACGGGCTGGTGCTCGAAGATGTCCCAGGAGGGCATGCTGACGACCCGGGCCTTGATCCCCTCGGCCTTGAGAGTCTCATAGGCGTTCAGGCAGAGGTTGACCTCGGAGCCGGAGGCCATCAGGAGGACGTCGGGCTGGCCGTCCTCGGCGTCGGCCAGGACGTAGGCCCCCTTGGCGACGCCGGAGGCCGCGGCGTACTTGGTCCGGTCGATGGTCGGGAGGTCTTGCCGGGTCAGGACGAGCAGGGCGGGCTCGTGGCTCAGGTTCATGATCACCTTCCAGGCCTCGACGCATTCGTTGGCGTCGGCCGGCCGGAGCACGACCAGGCCGGGGATGGCCCGGAGGCTGGCGAGCTGCTCGATCGGCTGGTGGGTCGGGCCGTCCTCGCCGACGCCGATCGAGTCGTGGGTGAAGATGTGGATCGTCGGGATCTCCATGATCGCCGAGAGCCGGATCGAGGGCCGGGCGTAGTCGCTGAAGATGAAGAACCCGGCGCCGTAGGGGCGGACCTTGACCAGTGCCATCCCGTTGACGAACGCCGCCATGGCGTGCTCGCGGATGCCGAAGTGGAAGTTCTTGCCGCCGTAATTCTCGGGCTCGAACTCGCCGGCGTCCTTGGCGGTGATCTCGGTCTTGGTCGACTCGTTCAGGTCGGCCGAGCCGCCGATCAGCCAGGGGACGTTCGGGCTGATCGCGTTGAGGATCTTGGCCGAGGCCGCGCGGCCGGCCAGGCCCTTGGGATCGGCCGGGAAGGTCGGCAGGTCCTTGTCCCAGCCGTCGGGGAGCTGGCGATGCTGCATCCGGTAGAGCTGGTCGGCCTCGGCGGGATACTTCGTCTTGTAGTCCGCGATCTTGGCGAACCAGGCGTCGCGGAGCTGCCTTGCCTCGCGTGCCGATCCCGGCCTTGAAGTGGTCGTAGACGCCGTCGGGGACGAAGAACTTCTCGGTCGAGGAAGCGTACTTCTTCTTCCATTCGAGGATCACGTCCTCGCCGAGCGGCGCGCCGTGGGCCTTGGGGCTGTCCTGCCTCGCCGAGCCCCAGCCGATGTGGCTGTGGACGACGATGAAGGTCGGCCGGTCGTGGGTGTTCTTGAACTCCTGGATCGCCGCGGCGAGGGCGTCGGTGTCGGTGGCGTCCATCACCTCCAGGACGTTCCAGTGGTAGGCCCGGAACCGGGCGGCGGTGTCCTCGGTGAAGGTGATCGAGGTCGAGCCGTCGATGGTGATCCGGTTCGAGTCGTAGATCCAGCAGAGGTTCGAGAGCTTGAGGTGCCCGGCGAGGCTGGCGGCCTCGGACGAGATGCCTTCCATCATGTCGCCGTCGCCGCAGAGGGCGTAGACGTCGTAAGTCGAAGAGTTCAAAGCCCGGCTTGTTGTAGTGCGCCGCGAGCCACTTGCCGGCCGAGGCCATGCCGACGCTGGTGGCCACGCCCTGGCCGAGCGGGCCGGTGGTGGTCTCGACCCCGCTGGTCCAGCGATATTCCGGGTGGCCGGGGCACTTGCTGTCGAGCTGGCGGAACTTCTTGAGGTCGTCGAGCGTTACCGAGGGCTCGCCCAGGGTCTCGTAGTCCTTGCTGACCGACTTCACGCCGGTCAGGTGGAGCATCGAGTAGAGAAGCATCGACGCGTGGCCGATCGAGAGGACGAATCGGTCGCGGTTCGGCCAGATCGGGTCTGCCGGGTCGAACCGGAGGAACTTCTGCCAGAGGGTATACGTGACCGGGGCCATGGCCATCGGCGTGCCCGGATGGCCCGAGTTGGCCGCCTGGACGCCGTCCATCGACAGGGTCTGGATCGTGCGGATGCAACTCAGGTCGAGGTCGTCTTGAGCGGGCATTGACGAAAGCTCCCGGGTCTGAAAGTGCGAAGGGTCCGAGGATCGGGTGGAGTCGAATCGCCGGGGAGAACCCCTTGGGATCATGGCGAGGAGCCGGCGGGACACCTCGCAAGACGCAAAGTATAACCGACCCCGTCCCGGAAGAAAGGACTCAGATCGGCGGTTTACACAAGTGGGGTGGTGCCTTGATTCGGGCGAAGCCGATCCCGCCATCCCGGCGGGTCCGGGACGATGCCCGCGGGCACCCCACTGGCTCAAAACCGCCGGCCTGAGTCCAATCTAGGTCACGCTTTCCACTTCCAGTCGCGGATCTCGGGCATGTCCTCGCCGTGGGCCTGGACGTATTGCCGGTGCTCGATCAGCTTGTCGCGGATCATCTGCTTCTCGTAGGCGGCCTTGGGGCCGAGTTGCGGGACGCGGTCGATGACGTCCTCGAAGAGGTGGAAGCGGTCGAGGTCGTTCAGGACGGTCATGTCGAACGGCGTGGTCGTCGTGCCCTCTTCCTTGTATCCCCGGACGTGGAAATTCTTGTGGTTGGTCCGGCGATAGGTCAGCCGGTGGATCAGCCAGGGATAGCCGTGGTAGGCGAAGATGACCGGCTTGTCCTTGGTGAAGAGGACGTCGAAGTCGAAGTCGTCCATGCCGTGCGGGTGCTCGCTGGCGGGCTGGAGCTTCATCAGGTCGACGACGTTGACCACGCGGACCTTCAGGTCGGGGAGTTGCTGGCGGAGCAGGTCGACGGCGGCCAGGGTCTCCAGCGTCGGCACGTCGCCGGCGCAGGCCATGACGACGTCGGGCTCGCCCCCTCGGTCGTTGCTGGCCCACTCCCAGATCCCGATCCCGGCCGTGCAGTGCTTGACGGCCGCGTCCATGTCGAGCCACTGCGGCGAGGGCTGCTTGCCGGCGACGATCACGTTGACGTAATCCCGGCTCCGGAGGCAGTGGTCGGTCACCGAGAGCAGGGTGTTGGCGTCGGGCGGGAGGTAGACCCGGACGACGTTGGCCTTCTTGTTGACGACGTGGTCGATGAAGCCGGGGTCCTGGTGGCTGAAGCCGTTGTGGTCCTGCCGCCAGACGTGCGAGGTGAGCAGGTAATTCAGCGAGGCCACCGGCCGTCGCCAGCCGATCTTCCGGCACGACTCGAGCCACTTGGCGTGCTGGTTGAACATCGCGTCGATGATGTGGATGAACGCCTCGTAGCACGAGAAGAACCCGTGCCGGCCGGTCAGCAGGTAGCCTTCGAGCCAGCCCTGGCACTGGTGCTCGGAGAGCATCTCCATGACCCGGCCGTCGACGGCGACGTGGTCGTCGTTCGAGTAGATCTCGGCGACCGACTCGCGGTTGGTGACCTCGAAGACGTCGTTCCAGCGGTTCGAGTTGGTCTCGTCCGGGCTGAAGATCCGGAAGTTGGCCCGGTCCGCGTTCAGCTTGAGGACGTCGCGGAGCATCTTGCCCTGGACCCGGGTCGCCTCGGCCTCGACGCCGCCGGGCTTGGTCACGGCCACGGCGTAGTCGCGGAAGTCGGGCAGGCGGAGGTCCTTGAGCAGCAGGCCGCCGTTGGCGTGGGGGTTGGCCCCCATCCGCCGATCCCCCTTCGGGGCGAGCTCGGCCAGCTCGGGGATGAGCGTCCCGTTCTCGTCGAACAGCTCCTCGGGCCGGTACGACTTCATCCAGTCTTCGAGGAGCTTGATGTGCTTGGGGTTGTCGGCCAGGCCCGAAAGCGGGACCTGGTGGGCGCGGAAGGTCCCCTCGATCTCGACCCCGTCGACCGTCTTCGGCCCGGTCCAGCCCTTGGGCGATCGGAGGACGATCATCGGCCAGCGCGGGCGGTCGGCGAAGGTGAAGCCCCCGACCCGGGCGTCGGCCTGGATCTTCTTGATCTCGCCGATGACCTTGTCCAGGGTCTCGGCCATGAGCTGGTGCATCGTCTCGGGGTCGTCCCCCTCGACGAAGTACGGGGTGTAGCCGTACCCCTTCATCAGGTCGGCCAGCTCCTCGTGGCTGATCCGGGCGAGGACGGTCGGGCCGGCGATCTTGTAGCCGTTGAGGTGGAGGATCGGCAGGACCGCGCCGTCGCGGGACGGGTCGAGGAACTTGTTCGAGTGCCAGCTCGTGGCCAGCGGCCCGGTCTCGGCCTCGCCGTCGCCGACCACGGCGCAGACGAGCAGGTCGGGATTGTCGAACACGGCACCGAAGGCGTGCGAGAGAGAGTAGCCCAGCTCGCCCCCTTCGTGGATCGAGCCGGGGGTCTCGGGGGCGACGTGGCTGGGGATCCCGCCGGGGAACGAGAACTGCTTGAACAGCCGCTTCATCCCCTCTTCATCGGCCGGGATGTTCGAGTAGACCTCGCTGTAGGTCCCTTCCAGATAGGTGTTCGCCACCAGTCCCGGCCCGCCGTGGCCGGGGCCGGCGACGTAGACGACGTTGAGGTCGTGCTTCTTGATCGCCCGGTTGAAGTGGACGTAGATGAAGTTGAGGCCGGGCGTGGTCCCCCAGTGGCCCAGGAGCCGGGGCTTGATGTGCTTCAGCTCCAGCGGTTCCTTCAGGAGCGGGTTGTCGAGCAGGTAGATCTGGCCGACGGAGAGGTAATTCGCGGCGCGCCAGTAGGCGTCCATCTTGCGGAGTTCGTCGGTCGAACAGGCGCCGGTCTCGGTCGAGGCGGTGGCCAAGGAGAAAACCCTCGAGGAAGCGATTCGGTCGGGTCGTCGCGCGTCGATCCTTCGACCCCGATTGCCGCGACGTGCCCAGGACGGAGTCTAAACGTTTCCGCACGTGGGTCAACCGTCAGCCGGGGAGCGAGGCGACGGGCTGGGCTTCCTCGGCCTTCACCGGGACCGAATGCTCGACCGCCTGGAGGAGCTGGCGGAGGTAGGAGTGGAAGGATTCGGCGACCCGGGCCGAGCGCTCGGCCCGGACCTTCGCCAGGCTCGGCTGGCCGAAGGCGATGAGCCTCTCGCGGGCAAGGTCGACGCTCCGGACCGTCAGCTTGCCCTCCCTGATCTCGGCGGCGGCCGACCGGATCGCCTCGTCGGCGGCGCCGCGCTTCGCGTCCAGTTCGGGCGAGCCGGGGACGTCGCGGGGCCAGTCGACATGGCCGTCCGACCCGAGGAAAGACGAGAGCTCGACGGTCGGGAGGGTCAGAGGGTTCGAGGACTCGGGGGGAGCGGTGCTCGCCGGACCCGGCGAGGCTCCGGCCGGCGTTCGGGCGCGTCTCTGTTGAGGCCACTGGCCGGGACTTTCGCGGGCGAAGTGCTTGAAATCGCGGGGGTTCGCGGCGTTGTTCCGCGAGTGTTCCCGGAGGACGGCCTCATAATGGGCGTTCAGCGACTCGGAACGCGAGTAGAGATACTGGGTCTCGGGTGACGGTCCGAAGCCCGGGGTGTAGAACGGGATGACGTTCCCGTTCAGCCCGAATCCATAGGCGACCTGGGCCTCGGCCCGGCCCGACCCGGGCCCGACCGTCAGGATGGCGACGAGCAAGGTCGTCCCGACGAGCGATCGGATCGAAAGGTCCGCCATCGACGGCTCCCTCGGTTTTGGGGGGGAGGAGCAAGCCAGGTCGGGCGTCCGTGCCGGGGTCTTCTCCAGATCCTTCAGCTGGTCCTGGATCAGGACCTTTTTCACCCCAATCCGGCCTTGAGCATACTCCGGCCGGCGCGCCCGTCAAGCGGCCGGAGGTCGCGTCCGTTCACTTCTCCGGCCCTTCGTCCTCACCTTCCAGCTTCGGTGGCGGAACGGGCCGATAGGCTTTGACCCAGCCCCCTTCCTGGAGCGAGTCCATCCGCAACTCCCCCTCCTGGACCTTGTCCTTCAAGGACTCGTCGTCTCCGTGGAAGGTCACGTTTTGATGGTAAACCGTGATGAGGTTGCCGCCGTCCTCCACCCGGGCGACGATCGCCGTGTGGTGGGGATAGATGTGGTGCCAGGTCACGTATCGGTTCGGGGTGATATAACGCTTTCCCTTGAAGACCGCGTCGCGGAACTGGAGGATGTCGCCGGGCAGGGCGTCCTTGAGGTCGGGAACCGGAGTTCCCCAGACGTAATCCCCCTTCGGATCGCTCAGGGGGATCTTTTTCGCCCCGGCGGACTGGAGGGCTTCCATGGCGAGCGTGATGCAGACCCCGTCGCCGACCGGCTTGCCGACCTTCGACCTTGCGAACGAGACGACCTTCTCATTGAGCGGCGGCAGCGGGTCGGCCTTCGGTTTCTCCTGCTGCTTCGGTTCGGCCTTTGGTCTCTGCTTCGCCTTCGGTTTCTGCATCGGCCCGGCGCCGGCGAGTGCGACGGCCGCGATGACGAGAATCAACACCGAGCGACGCATTCGATCACTCCTCTCCGATCACCCGGATGAACTCGTCACGGAGCCCTTGCCGCAACTTCGCCAGCTCGGGTAGACCTGGGCCCTTCATCAGCCAGACCGCGGCCTGGTGGAGGGCGGCGGCATGTGAGACCTGGATCGACACGCCGTCTCGCCAGAACCGGGCCATGAACCCGACGAAATCCTCGACGACCACCTCGATCTCTTCATTCTCATCGAGCCGCCGCGAGCCCGTGGGCTCGACCCCGAAGGCCAGGAACGACCAGGCCCGATTCGTCTGGTTCGCCGGATTGGCGAAGCTCGATGACAGGGCGACGAACGTCCCTCCAGCATAGCCGGTCTCTTCCGCCAGTTCACGGCGGGCGGCGGCCTCGGGGTGGGATTCGTCCGGGTCCATCGCCCCAGATGGGAGCCCGGTGACGATCACTCCCGCACCGTGGCGATACTCGCGGGCCAGGAGGATCGAGCCTTCCGTGGTCAGCGCGACGATGTTGATCCAGCTCGGGAATTCGAGGACGTGGTAAGGCTCGATGGTCCGACCCGAGCGATTGACGCACCGGTCGCTCCGGACCTTGAGCCAGCGGTCCTCGTAGGTGACCCGACTCTCGACGACTCTCCACGGCTCGATCATCGGGCTCACTTTCCGGCCTTCGCCTCGACCAGGAACGGGACATTCGCCGTCGCGGCATTCCCCCGGCCGTCGTAGACGAAGACGAACAGCCGGCAGGGGCCGGTCAGGGTGGGGGCCTCGAAGGTCAGGTCTGTGCCGACGGCCACGACGATCGACTCGGGGTGGGGCGGCGGCTCGGCCTCGCGGTCGCCCCCTTCGCGGCGGTCCATGCTCTCGGAGCGGACCTCCCAGCGGACCGTGAGCGGGTCGCCGTCGGGGTCCTCGACGATCACCTTCGCCTTCTGCGACGAGCCGGGCGCGACGGTCTTCCCCTCGCCGTCCCAGGCGATCCGGGCGATCCTCGGAGCGTGGTTCGCGGGGGGCTTGCCGGTCCAGACCTCGGTCATCACCTCGACCGCCCCGAGCCGCTCGCCGGAGCCGAGGAACATGCCGAACCAAGTTGAGGTCGCTTCCTGCTTGTTCCCCCAGAGGAACGCGTAAGAGCCCAGGCAGAGCCCCGGCTTGCCAGCGATCGACCGGGCGTAGTTGGCCCGATAAGCGTCCGCCTTGGCCGTGCTGGTCGGCTCGATCGGCGCCTTCCACGGAGTCTGGCCGACCTCCCACGGGCCGGGCGGGCCGAACTCGGTGACGGCGTAGGGCCGGTCGAACTTCGCCTTCTCCAGCCGCTCGGCCAGCGAGTAGAGACCGCCGTAGGAGTTGATCCCCAGCACGTCCACGTCCGGGCAGAGGGTCCGGTACATCTCCAGCTTCTTGCCGCCCGTGCCCAACTCGGCGACGACGGTCATGGCCGGGTGGTTGGGGTCTTCCTGGTGGGCGATCTTCGCGATCTCGTTGACGGTCTTCCAGATCTTGGGGTCGTCGCCCGACCCTTCCATCTCGTTGCCGATGCCCCACATCAGCACGGACGGATGGTTCCGGTAGCGGCGGAAGAAGCGCCGGGATTTCTCGATCTCGCCCCGGACAGAGGCCTCGTTGTCGTACCGGAACCCTTGCCGGGGCTGGCCCAGCCAGATACCGACGGTGACGGTCAGGCCCAGCTCTTGGGCGCGGTCGAGGAGCGGCTCCAGGTTGTCCTCGCCCCAGGTCCGGATGGCGTTGCCGCCGCTCGCCTTGAGGACGTCGAGATACGACCGGCCGCCCGCCCCCTTGATGAAGAAGGGCTCGCTACCCCGGAGAATCCGGTAGCCGGCCTCGGTCTTCTCGATCTTGACCGGGATCGCCTGTTTCGGGCCGTCGGCCCGGGCTGGAGAGGTGACGGTGGCCGAGGCCAAAAAGAAGAGGACGGCGGGGGGAGGTCTCATGGTCGCGTCTCTGGATGTTCATCAAATGGAGGGCAGGGCTTGCCCTGCCGATCCGACCGCGACGAGATCTCGGGCGGAGGATCGGCAGGGCAAGCCCTCCATTATTACCAGAGAAGCGGCCTCACCGGCCAACCAGCGCCATCCTCATCCCGGCCGAGGCGAGCGGGACGACCACGAGCCGGCTCTCGATCGGCCCCCGGCCGACGCCGAACGACGACGGGACCCGGGGCACGGTCCAGGCTGTTTCCAGGTCCTCATCGCGGACGCAGAGGGGCAGGGGGACCTGGAAGACGAGGTCCCCGGTCCCGAAGAAGGCGAGCAGGTAGGGGAACGGCTCGGCGTCGTCGAGCCGCCTGGCCGACGGCGACCCACGAGAACGGCGAAGGATCGGGCAAGGCATGCAGATAGCAATCCATCCCGCCGATCGACCGGCTGTCGAGGTCGTGGTCGGGGTTGCTGATCCACTCGATGGCGTCCTCGAAGAATTGCATCTCCTCTTCCGGGACGATCGACAACGCCGCGCGGGCCAGCCCCTTGAAGGCGGCGACGGGATCATACGAGCGGTCGCGGAAATCGCCCCGCTTCATCGCCGCGACGAAGCGGTCGAGGTCGGTGCCGATGCTCTCGGCGTGCTGGGCATGGCAGTCGTCGCAGACCTCGAACGAGCGGAGCGACTCGTTGCCGAGGCTGGCGGGCAGGGCGAGCCGGGCCTCGTCGAAGCTGGCCCGAGGGGGCGTCGCCTCGCAGAACCGGCAGCGCAGGTCGTCCGGGTCGCCGAGGTAACGGAGGGCCACCCCGTCGAGTCGATAGCTAGCGATCAGCTCATAATTGAGGCGCGAAGATCAGTTCCTGCTCGGCGGCGAGCCAGTCGTACGCATGCCATCCGTGGGCGTGGCCTGCGGCGCTGCCAGCGATGGTACGCCGCCACGGCGATCTGGTTGTGGGTGGGGTGCATCCTGCGCCAATTCCTCCGGTTCGAGCGACGATGACGACCGGGCCGCGAGCGAGGGCGACCCGGCCTTCTCGGGTCGGCATGGAAGCCGCCGACGTCGCTAGAATCGCCAGGACGCGGCCCGGACTTGAGCGCACGGGCCGGCTTTGATGCAATCCTTCTTATATCAGGCGCGGTCGTGCCGAAGATGCGGGCCGGACGGCCTCAGGGCTTGGCTTCTTCGGGCGGCTTCGGGGCCGGCTTGACCGGAATTGGACCTCCCAGAGGCGTTCGTCCCGGCGGGACCATCGGGGCATGGTAACCCAATCGACGGGCAGGACCGTCCTCGACCCACTGCCCCTTGTGTTCGGCCAGCCAGGACTTCAGGGCTTCGACCGCCTGTCGCATCCTCTCGGGGTTCATCTCCCCCTGGATGCCCAGGCAGACGAACGCCGAGGCGGGGTGATCCTCCACCTTGACCGATCCCACCCCTTGGCCCGTCTTGCCCATCTCGGGCGACCGATAGACGAACTCCATCGAGACGTCGCCGGTCGCTTTCGGCGTCCTTGACCATCTCCGGGGCGTAGGTGCTCACGACCGGGCTGGTCATCGCGATGTCGGATTTGGTGATGTGATTGAACAAGGGGTAAAACAGGACGTTATCGCTGCCGAACCGGGCCGCCCCTGGCCCTGGCCACGGCGCTCCGATAGGCCGGGTAATTCTTGACCTCGATCACGCCGGGCTCGGTCCCCTTCGGCCAGCCCTGGGCCAGCGGGGCGTCGGCGTCGGCCGCGCGAACCTTGACGCCGGGAACAACGAACGAATCAAGCCGCGCCGGCGTCTCGTCCGCTAGCGCGACGCTCGAGGACAGGGACGAAACGACCGAGAGGCGGAGCAAGGTCCGGCGCATCGAGAGGAACCTCCGGGTAAAGGCGGATCGCGGAAGCAGGCCGGAGGACAATGTGGGACCAGGGCGACCCATCGTCAACCTGTTCCGATGTTTATCCGGCCTTTTTCCCCGTTCGATCCGTCGCTCACTCCGCCTGCGACGGGCCGTAGCCTTCCTTCGGCTTGCCGTCCTCGTCGAGCTTGTCGGTCGCCCAGAGCAGACCACGGGTGAACATGTCAAGGTAAACCGGATCGCTCATGGTCTTGTTGTTGTGGGCGAGGGTCGTGCCGAAGACCTTCCCCTTGCCGTAGGTGTTGGTCCAGATGATGGCGTTCTCGCGCCTGTTGCCGTCCTCGGCCTTGGCCTCGGCGAGCACGGTCGTGTTCGGCAAGACCTTGTTGATCTGGTAGAGTTCCTCGTTGCCGGTGACCCAGGGTTGAGGGAAGCCCTTCATGATCGGGTGGTCGGGCTTGAGGACCTTCACGTCGAGGGGGTGCTGGCGGCCGTGGCTGTTGGTGGAGACGCCGAGAAACTCGTGCCAGTCTTCTGACTTGAGGCTCCGGAAGGTGTGCATGGTGCAGTGGACGACGATCGCCCGGCACTCCGTTCTTGTGGGCCTCGGTCGACGTTCTTGATGAACGCCGGGTCGGAGACGTCGGCGAAGCATTCGTTGTGGACGACCACGTCGTAGCCTTCGGCCCAGTTCGGGTTCTCGTAGAGGCTGACCTTGTGGTTGGTCGAGTTGCCCCCTTCCTGGACGATCTTCCACTCGACGTTCGCCCGGGCCGAGACCCCCTCGGAGAGAATCTTCTTCTGGTTCGTGTAGTCGTGGCAGCAGCCGCCGGTGATCAGCAGAGCCTTGAGCGGCTTGCCGGCCCGGGTCTCGCGTGTGAACGCCCTCGGCGAGAGGAGCAGGGCGGCCGCGATGGCGGCGGACAGGAACAGAATCGGCCTCAGAAATCGAACGGTCATCGCGGTGAGTCCTCGGAAGGTGGGAGAGTCTGACTGACAGACCCCCGGCGAGTCGGCACGACCTCGCCCCTCGGCTACCTTAATCCGCCGGTCGCCCGGCCGAAAGGAGGCGATGGCGGAATCGCCCGGCTCGCGTGCTCCGGCGGCATTCAAAGCCATCTATGAGGGGGATCTTGTCAAGCGGAGCGGTGCAGGTTCTCGTTGCGGGGTTCCCCACGCATCCCCCTCGCCTTCGGCTTCGGTCGACCTGGCCCATCGTCGTCCCGCCTCCGTCGAGGTGATCGTGATCCCCCACAACGCATCCCCTGAGCCCCAGGCCGAGGGAGAGCTCCCCCGGCCTCCCATCTCATCGAACGCAGGCCGACGCGACGTGACGCATCCAACCATCTATTCGGGATCGCCCGGTCACCCGGACCTCGCCAGGAAACTCGAATCCAAGGGACGCCGCCATTCAATCGCTCGGCGATCGACGAATTCGTCCTCGCCGGGCTTTGTTCCGGGGTCGTCCCGTGGTTCGTCACGCCCACCCGCCTCCGCTCGTCTCCATCTCCCCTCTCCGACGGGTCTCTGGGTCTTCAACCGCTCGGGCCGATCACGCGATCAGCCGGTAAGGACTTCGCGTCTTCAGCATCGCCGCCATCACCGCCAGCAGCCGGCGGGCCACCGCCACGATCGCCCGCTTGCCCCCGCGACGCTTCCTGATCCCCTCGTAGACCACGCCGCCACGGCCCGACCGCGCGACCAGCCGCCAGGCCGCCTCCACCAACGCCCACCGCATCAGCGGCGAGCCCGTCTTGGTGATCCCCAGGTCTTTCCGCTTGTTGGCGCTTTGCCGGACCGCCGGGACCAGCCCGGCGTAGGCGGAGACCGCCTTGACCGACTTGAACCGCGAGACGTCGCCCAGTTCGCTGACGATCACGTCGACGGTCACCGGGCCGACCCCGGGGACCGTCGCCAGCTTGGCCCGCGCCTCGGCCTCCGTCGGGGCCTTCGCGGCGAACGCCTTGAGCCGGCCTGTCCGGCCCTTGATCTGCCTTCTCGAGCACCAGGTCGGTGGGCTGAGTTGATCGAGGACGAAGCGGTCGGCGTCGCGGAGTTCCAGCCTTCCAGGCGCCTCCCCCCGTCGGCCGTGAAGAGGTCCGTGCGGTCGGCGTTGTAGTCGGCGGCGATCCGGCGGATCTTGTTCTTGAGCGCCGTCGTCGCCTGCTTGAGACTGTCGGTGCCGGACCAACGCGCGGTGCTGGCGCTGCGCGTTGGTCGGACAGGCCTTGGGGATCATGTCGCGGGCCAGGAACTCGGCGAGGACCTGGGCGTCGAGGCGGTCGGTCTTCTTGGTGCTCTCGGCGATGACGCGGAGCTTGCCGGGATGGGCCAGGACGACCTTCTCGGCGAGCGGCTCGATCAGCTCGACGAGCCACTCGTAACTGGCGGTGGCCTCGACGACCGCCTGGAATGGCCCGAGATCGCGGAAGTAGGCGAGGATGGCCTCGGTCCTGGCAGCAGGCGAAGGTTCGCCGAGCGATGACCTTGCGGTCTTGGTTCATGACGCAGAGGACGATAGTCTTCTTGTGGAGGTCGATGCCGACGAAGTTCACGGAGTGCTCCGATTCTGTGGGCCAGAGAGTTGTTAACACCTCAAGGTCTACCACAAGCTCAGGGCACTCTGCGGCCGTCGGCTCGACCTCCTCCCCCCTCATAGTTTCAATCCCGCTCGACCCACTCGCTGCGGCGAGCCCGACCCACCCCAGAAACTCAAACCCAATACACCCGCTCGTTTTCCCGGGGAAATCTTGATCCGATCGATCGAAAGCCTTAACCTGGAAATGACTTGTGGTCGATTTCCCGGTTCTGGCTTTGTCGATGGGGGGATGATCATTGGCCGAGGCATCCCACCGTTTCGATCGCCCATTGAGCATCCGGAAACTCGAAAGCAAAGCCAATCCGCTCCGGTCAGACAAACCCAACGCCAAGTCGAGAGCGAAAAGGCAAAGCCAATTCGGTCAGACAAACCCAACGCCCGGCCCGTTGCGAAAACACAAACCCAATGCCGGAACCGTCGCCAGAACTCGAAGCCAACATCGGACCCAACCTCGAAATCTCCCACTCGAACCCAATCCCGCCCCATCGATCGGCCCTCCGCCCTGTTTTCGACGCGCACCCGGGATACTATCGCGTTGCGTCGGATCGTCTTAACCGGCTTTTTGGCTCGCGCTCGACATTTCTTGAGGACCACTTCCCATGAACCGCAAACTCGGGATCGGATTGATCATCGGAGCGTGCGTCGGGCTGACCCTGACGACGATCCTCAACGCCCCACGGGCCGAGGCCCAGAGGAACCGCGAGGAGGTCGCCTGGGAGTACAAGGTCGCCCCGTTCTCGTACAACCCGGGCGAAAGGTTGACCGACGAGCAACGCGCCGCGTTCTACGAGAAGACCCTCAACGAGCAGGCACGCCAGGGTTGGGAGCCGGTCGGCTCGGTCCTGAGCCGGGACACCGTGCAGACCGTCGGCGGAGGAGTGACCACCCGCGACTCGGTCTCCTTCGTCGCCTATCGCCGGCCGAAGCGGTGAGGAGCAGATGCGGCTCAAGGACGGCCGTCGCCATCCTCGGCCTTCAACGGAAACCGGATCGGTCGGCCTTCGCGGTGCGATCGGTAGATCGCGGTGAAGACGGCGACGACCTCTCGGCCGTCCTCGCCGGTCACGAGCGGCGGGCGGCCTTCGAGGCAGGCGCGGAGGAAATCACGGATCTGGAGGGCGTGATAGTGGTTCGCCGCGTCGATCCCGGCGAAGCGAGCGCGGTCCTCGGCCTGGAACTCGGCCAGCAGATGTTCCTCGCCGGGGATGGTCCAGAGGTCGTTGAGAGGCGGCTCGGCGATCGACGAGACGCCGGCGATGAAGGTCGCCCCCCGGTCGGTCTCGACCCCGACCGACGCCCCGTTCGAGCCGTGGACGTGGACCTTGGTGTAGAGCCCGGGCTTCTGCGAGAGGCTCGTGATGATCGAGCCGAGCCCGCCGTTCTTGAACCGGAAGGTCGCCACGGCGGTGTCGTCGACCTCGACCTCGGGGTGGTTGAGGTTGGCCCAGAAGCCGCTGACTTCCTCGATGTCGCCCATGAACCAGCGGAGCAAGTCGAGCTGGTGCGGCGACTGGTTCACCAGCACGCCGCCCCCCTCGGCGTCCCAGCGGCCTCGCCAGGGATCGGACTGGTAATAGGAAGGGTCGCGCCAGGAGTACATCTGGAAGACGCCGAGCACCGGCTTGCCGACCTTGCCCGCGTCGATCGCGGCCTTCATCCGCAGCACCGGCTCGTAAAACCGCCGCTGGCTGATGACGCCGAGCGTCGACGCCCGACTTTCGGGCCGCGAGGAGCATGGCGTCGCAATCTTGGAGGGTCGCCGCCAGCGGCTTTTCGACCAGGACGTGGGCGCCGGCCTCGGCCGATCGGATCGCCGGCCTCGGCGTGGAGCGGGTGCGGCGTCGCCAGCAGGACAGCCTCGGGCCGGGCCGAGGCGAGCATCACGGCGACGTCGGCGAAGGGCGCCACGCCGTGTGTCGAGGCGAAGGCTTCGGCCCGGACGACGCTCGCGTCGCAGACGGCGACGAAATCCGACTCGGGCAGGGTCTTCAAGGCCCGGGCGTGGGTCGCGCCCACCTTGCCGCAGCCCACCAGGGCGGTCCGTAGCCGACGGCTCATCCGCCCCCCTCCGGGAAGTGCCTGGCGACCATCCCCCGGAGGAAGGCGAGCGATTCGGCCATCTCGTCCATGCCGTTCATGCCGTCCTCGATGCTGATCCAGCCCTGATATTGATGCGTCGGCGAGGATCCGGAAGATGGCCTCGTAGTCGTTCAGCCCCTTGCCGGTGACGCCGTGGAGCAGCTTGGGCGAGTAGCCGAGCGTGCCGTCGGCCTGCCGGAGGTCGTCGAGGGTCGCCCCTTCGGCCAGGTACCGGTCGCTGGCGTGCATGCTCACCACCCGGTCGGCGACCGCCTCCAGCAAGGCCACCGGGTCATCCCCCGCGACGAGGGCGTTGGACGGGTCGAACTGAACGCCGAAATGTGTCCGGTCGGGGATCGCGTCGAGCAGGGCGAGGAAGACGTCGCGCTTCTGGGCGAACTCGGGGTAGGTCCAGAAGCCGTCCTTGTAATGGTTCTCCAGCCCGAGCACGATGTTCGCCTCGCGGGCGACGGCCAGTGACGCCTCGATGCACGGGACGACGCGGTCGAGCCCTTCGGAGACGCTCAACCCGGGATACCGCTGGCCCGAGAGCACGCGGCAGACGGCCCGATCGCCGCCGAGCCGGCGGGTGACGTGGATCATCGACGCTTGACGCTCGACGGCGGCCTCGCGAGCGGCCAGGTCCGGATGCGTGAAGTCGGGCGAGCAGCAGAGCATCGGCATCGCGAACCCGGCCAAGGCGATCGCCTCGCCCACGCGGTCGATGTAGGCGTCGTCGAGGCTCGTGAAGAACCCCTCGTACATCTCCAGCCCGTCGGCGTCGAGCGACCTGGCCTGCTCGATCCAGTCGAAGACCGACATCGAACGCTCGCCGGCGATCTTGTCGAGGTAGCACTTCGGGAAGGCCGAGAGCTTCGGTCGCACGTCGAGGGTCTCCCGGGTCAAGTTCGGGCGTCCGGGCGAATTCGGGCCCGACGCCGGTCGAAATCATGGCCTACGGTTGGAGGGTGGAACTGAGCGTCGAGCGGAGGACGGAACATGGTGACTTCCCGGGCAATCTTGCGGTCGGCCCTGGCCTTCCTCGTCTTCTCGGGCCACTCACCGGCCCTGGGCCGTGCCGACAAGGTGATTCCTGTTCCGATGCAAGGGTCCTGGAAGCCCTGGGCCTGGACCGATACCAGCCGCCTCGAATTCGAAGGCGGCCGGGTGGTGCTGGCCGACGGCAGCGTCCTGGGACGGTTCACCTTCCGATCCGGGTTCGCGGACTCGATCGTCCGTCCGGGGGTTTATCGTTACAGGTCGCTCGGAGCGGGGCGGGCCGAGCTGCGGCTCCTGTATGAGGACAACGGCCAGGTCGAGAACATCCGGCAGGAGCTGAACGTGCAATTTCAGGTCCTCACCATGCGCGGGTCGGCCAGCGCCCTGAACTACATCCGGGCCCGCTGAGGCACCGGAGATCGGGGTTTACTCCCCGACCGGCAGGAACTTCAGGCAGACTGGCGAGGGGACACTCACCGGCGGGCCGACCTGCTTGAGGAGGCCGGTCGCCTGGTCGATCCGGAAGGCGACGACGGTATTGGAGTCCTGGTTGGCGGCGAGGAGGAACTGGCCGGTCGGGTCGATCCCGAAGTTGCGCGGGGTCTTGCCGCCGGTGGGCTGGTGGCCGACGAGCGTCAGCTTGCCCGAGGTCGGCTCGACCGAATAGATCGCCAGGGTGTCATCCCCCCGGTTCGAGCCGTAGACGAACTTGCCCGAGGGGTGGACCAGGATTTCCGCCGTCGAGTTGCCGGGCTTGCCGTCCGGGCCCCGGGTTGTGATCGTCTGGACTTCCGACAACGCCCCTCGGGCCGGGTCGAAGTCGTAGACGGCGACGGTGCAGGCCATCTCGTTGATGGCGTAGGCGTGCCGGCCGTTGGGGTGGAACGCGAAGTGGCGAGGCCCGGCGCCGGGTTTGGCCAGGGCATGCGGCGGGTCATTGGGCGTGAGGGCCCCCCTGGCCTGGTCGTAGCGGTAGACCATCAGCTTGTCGAGCCCGAGGTCGGCCGCGACGGCGAGCTTGCGGGAGGCGTCGAGGTCGATCGAGTGGGCGTGAGGGGCGGTCTGACGATTCTTGTCGACGCTCGACCCCTTGTGCTGGATGAGCGCCGAGGGCTCGCCGAGTTTCCCATCCGCGCCGATCGGCAGGACTTCCAGGCTCCCGCCGCTGTAGTTGGCCACCAGGACATTCTTGCCCGCCGGGTCAACGATCAGTGCGCATGGGTCGGCCCCGCCCGATGTCTGCCGGTTCAGTGGCGTGAGCGTCCCGGTCTTCGGGTCAATCGCGAACGCCGAGACACCCCCGCCGGCCTTGCCCTCAAAGTTGCCGACCTCGTTGGCCGCGTAGAGGAACTTGCGGTTCGGGTGGATCGCCAGGAACGACGGGCTGGGCGTCTCCGCGGCGACCCCCTTGGGCGTCAACGAGCCAGTCGCCGGGTCGAACTCCAGGAGGTAAATCCCCTTGCTCTTCGGCCCGGTGTAAGTCCCGACGTAGACGCGCATCTTCGGGGCGGTCGACCCGTCGTTGACCTGAGCCGGGGCCGTGCTGGCCAGGGCCAGGCCGATCAGAGACATCATCAAGGCGATCCGGCGCATGGGAGAGATCCTGAGGGAAGGTCGGAAAGGGACTGCGGGCCGACCACCTCGGCCCGGGTTCGGCTCAAGGATAGTCCTCAAGAGCCCGACTCGAAACCGGGTGAGGGTCACTTTACCGGCACGCCCTGAGGAACGCGATCAGGTCGGCCAGCTCCTGAGGGGTCAATTGCCGGTCGAGCCCGGCGGGCATGACGGAGACCGTGCTGGGCTTCATCTCCGCGATCTCGTCGCGGGCGATCCGCTCGTCGCGGTCGGCGGCGACGGCGAGGATGACCTCGTCGGGCGCGTCCTTGCGGAGCAGGCCGCTGAAGACCTTGCCCGCCTTGGTGGCGACGGCCACTGGCTCGTAGCTCCGGACGAAGCTGGCGCTTGGATAGGCGATCGATTCGAGGAGGTCACGCTCGGCGCGGACCTGTCCGATCTTGGTCAGGTCCGGCCCGAGCTTGCCGCCGACGTAGCCGATCGCGTGGCAGCCGACGCACGCCGCCTTCGAACCGTTGAAGACCGCCTGACCCCGGCGGATGTCGCTGCCCGAGAGCCCCGCGAGGAGCGTTTCCAGGTGCCCCACGCGGTCGGCCGAATCCGCTTCGATCGCCTTGTAGAGGGATTCGGCTGAGGATTGGGCACCAGGACCGAACCGGGCCAGGCGTGGCTTGAGCGTCTCAACGCGGAGGCTCGAACGGGCCGGCGACTGCTTCAGAGCTTCGATGAGCTTGAGCCCGATCTCTTCTCCCGAGGCCCGGTCGAAGGCGTCGAGGAGCCGGCCGATATCGAGCGGCCCGGCCTTCGCGAGAGCCTCGGCGAGCTTCGGGTACTGCTCGGAAGTCAGCTTCGCCCTGGCAAGGACATCGGCGGCGGTTGACCGGACGGTCGCCGGGCGATCGGGGTCGAGCTGTCCGAGCAGGAACTCGAAGGAGTCGGGTTTGACCGAGGCGAGCCCGCCCGGCACGGCCGAGAGCGCCCCGAGACGATCGTCGGCCGAAACATCGTCGAGGCTCGTGAGCCGGATCAGTGCGGAAGTCAGTTCCTTTGCCGTCTCAGGCTTGATCGGCAGGGCTCGCGCGCTTCGGATCGCCTGACGGGCCGTCTCACGATCGGGGCTTTGAACCGCTTTCGTGAGACTGTCGATCCAGGCCGCCGGAATCTCCTTCAGGCCCGAACGGGCCATCGCGCGGAGTCGTCGAGGATCGGGGGACTGACCGCCGATGAGCGATTGCACCGCCGGGAACCGGGCCATCTCGGCGAGCCGGTCTTCGAGGTTGGGAATCTTGACCACGGAATCTTTCTGATCCGGGCTGAGTTGCTTGCGGAAGAACGCCGCGAGATCGTCGGACCACTCGGGATGACGCCCGGCGATCCACCAGGCGGCGGAACTGAGGTCGGGCGAGGTCGTGCCTAGCGTCAACGCGAGTAAGATCGGCTCGGGCGTGACCTTCCCGCCCTCCATCTGGTCGAGCGCAACCAGCGCCGCGCGTCGGACGAGCGGGGCCGGATGATTGACACCGGCGCGGGTGGCCTGCGGGTTGTCGATCTCGATCAGGGCAAATGTCGAGGAGTGTTGCAGGGCGATATCGTTTGTGTCCGACGCCCGGAGCAGTTCGGCGACCGCCTCCGTGTCGCGGCCGATCCGTCCCAGAGCCTCGGCGGCGGCCCGGCTCAGCGGCGGGAGGTCCCCGGCGAGAATCCGGATCAGCCGAAGGGTGGCCAGCCCGTCGCGCCAGAGGCCCGCCGCGTGGATTGCGACCTGGCGGGGCGAGGCGTCGCGATCGTCCAGGCCCTTCCTGACGAGCGATCGCGCGTCCGGCGAATCGATCCGGCAGGCCGCCCAGAGGGCATTCCGGCGAGACGCGACTGATCGGCCTTCGCTGAGGATCGGAGCGAGTGCGGGGAGGGCCGCCTCGCCCTTTCTGGCCAGCTCGGCGATGGCACGGCGAGCGACAGCGGGCCGAGAATCGCCGAGCATCGCGGCCAGCGCTTCAGGCGTCATTGAGGGCCAGTCCAGCTTCAGGCCGCGCGGGTCTTCAACCTTCGGAGAATCCTTCTTGCGGACCCGGTAGATCGCGCCCAGGACGTCGGGCTTGACCAGTTGCGAGGTCGGGCAACAGATCTTGTACCAGCCGCCCGTGTCGACCACGAGCAGCGAGCCATCGGCGTCTTCCTGGACGTCGGTCGGGTGGAAGTCGAGGTCGTCGGAGGCGAGGAAGTCATCGGTCTCGGCACGTGAAGGTCGCCCCGCTCGGCGAGAGCCTGGTGCGGGCCACCTTCCGGAGGTTGAAGCAGGCGGTGAAGAGGCAATCGCGCGAGCCGAGGGCGTCCGACTCCGCCCGCGTCAGGCCCGCGGGCGCGGCGGGGCCGAGGTGGACCAGCGGCGGCAGGAGGTCGGGGCTGGTCCGGGGATGGCCGTCGATGACGTCGTGGACCTTGCCGTAGACCCCTCCGTAGAGAGCGTGAATCAGGCCGTCGCGCTTGCCGCCGCCGGGGTGCTGGAGGAACGTGGTCGTGAAGATCCGCTCCCCCTCGGCCGTGAATGCGACGTCGACGGGGTTGTCCATCCCGCCGGTCATGACGGGCTCGATCTCGGTGCCGTCCGGCTTCGCGCGGAAGATATGCGCGGCGCGAGTGACCAGCGGCGGACGACCGGGACGGTCGTAAGTCTGCGAGGCGAACGCCCCCTTGCACCAGTAGATCCGGCCGTCGGGACCGGCGTAGGGTCCGTGCAGGTCGTTGGCGCAGCCGGTGAGGGTCTTGCCCTGGAACCACTCCTCGCGAACGTCGGCCACGCCGTCGCCGTCGGTATCGGTCAGCTTCCAGATCGACGGCGGCGCGGCGACGTAAAGCGAGCCGTCGAGCCACATCGCCCCTTCGGGGAACATCATCCGGTCGGCGAAGACCGTCGAGCGGTCGAACCGGCCGTCGCCGTCCGAGTCCTCAAGCCGGACGATCCGGTGCGGGCGGTCGACCACCTGCTTCTTGACGTTCTCGTTCGAGCCCGACGAGTCGGCGACATAGAGCCGACCTCGCTCGTCGAAGTCGGCCACGATCGGCCGGTCGACCAGCGGCGGGCCAGCGACCTTCTCGACGACGAAGCCGTCAGGAACGCGGAACGTCCGGCCATCGACGACGACTTCCGCGCCCTGGCCGATCGAGGTCAGCGCGAGCAGGAACGCTGACGCGAGGGGCAAACGACTCATTCTCTTGATTCCTTCAGCGGTCGGCGGGCTTGGTCTCGACGGTTTCGGTCGGGGCGAGTTTCTCGGCCGGGACGCCGAGCCCCCGAAGGACCCCGAGGGCCATCAGGGCGTCGCCCGCCGGCGCCATGTGCACGCCATCACCGGTCAGCCAGTTCTTGCCGGCCGGCACATCCGCCGGTCGCTTCGAGAGGACGGAGAGGAACATCTTATGGAGGTCGACCAGCGGGCAATTTCGCTCGCGGGCGATCTGCTTCTCGGCCTCGACGTAGATCCTCAGCCGTTTGTTTTCCAGGCTCTCGGGATCTTCCTTTATGACGGTCGGAGTGATCAGGATCACCTTGATCCCGGCTTTCTCTGCCATCTCGACCATCTTGTCCACATTCGCCCAGTATTCGGCCAGGATCATCGGCTCGTGGGGCTTGTTGGCGCGGTGCCAGACGTCGTTGATCCCGATGCTGAGGAGCAGGACGGTCGGCTTGTGGGCGATCACGTCCTTCTGAAAGCGATTGATCAGGTTCTCGGCCTTGTGGCCGCCGATCCCGGCATTGCGGATCGGGGGGAGCTTCAGGTCCGGGTATTTCTCGGCCAGGAACGCATCGACGAACCTGAGGTAGCCCCCTTGCTGCGTGATCGAGTCGCCGATGGCGAGGATCTGGTCCCCCGGCTTCAGGATCAGCTCGCGAGGGAGGTTGACGTCCGAGTCGGAGGCGGGTCCCAGTAGGGGGAGGAGCATCGCGAAGAGTCGGGCCAGATCCTGATGCATCTCGGTCTCCATCGTGAGGCGATCGGCCGCGAGGGACTCATCGACCGCGGGCGTCCCGTCGCGAGCCTCCCTGTTATCGCACCGGGGGAAGGCCGAGTAAAGGGACCGGACGGAATGCGGGAAACACGCGAGCGGGCGGGCCTGGCCAGTTGCCGTTCACCGCTGTAGCATGACAGGTGCGGGTCGGCCGACCCGCTCCCCTCTCTGGAGGTCCGAGCGATGCAGGAACAGCCGACGAAGGGCGAGGAACCCGTCCCGCCCGTCGTGGATGACATCGAGGAACTGGCCAGGCGCCTGCACGAGGCGGAGCACCTGGAGCCGGAATCCCGGGCAGAGCTGGCCAGGCTCCTACGCCACCTCGCCGAGGTTCTCGAACGACCCGGTGCGTCTCCCCACGCCGAGCATCTCGCGCAGAGCACCGCGGAGCTGGTCCAGGCCGTCAAGGACCAGCGCGAACCCCGGCTGATCGAGGCGGCCCGGGGACGGCTCGACGGGGCGATCGCCCGGGCCGAGGTCAAGGCCCCGGTCGCCACCGACGTCGTGCTGCAACTGATCGACGTCCTTGCCGGGATCGGGATCTGAGGCATCGGAGGGTCCGACGAGCGGGCCCTCCGATCGCTCAAGGCTTGAGAACGACCTTGATGCAGCCGTCCTTCTTGTCGCGGAAGGTCTTGTAGGCGGCGGGGGCGTCCTTGAGCGGGATCTCGTGCGTGATCACGAACGACGGGTCGATCTCGACCGACTCGATCTTCTTCAGGAGCGGCTCGGTGTAGTGCTGGACGTGGGTCTGGCCCATCTTGAAGGTCAGGCCCTTGTTCATCGCCGCTCCCATCGGGATCTTGTCAGGGAAGCCGATGTAGACGCCCGGGATCGAGACCGTGCCGCCCTTCCGGCAGCACATGATCGCCTCGCGGAGGGTGTGCGGGCGGTCGGTGGCCCAGCCGACGGCCGCCTTGGCCTTGTCGAGGACCGAGTCGAGGCTCCCCCCGGCATGGGCCTCGGCCCCGACGCAGTCGATGCACCGGTCGGGCCCCCGGCCTTTGGTCATCTCCATCAAGGTCTCGTAGACGTCCTTCTTGTCGAAGTTGATCGTCTCGGCCTTGCCCTTCTCGGCCATCGCCAGCCGTTCAGGGACGCGGTCGATCGCGACGACTCGCCCGGCGCCGAACATCCAGGCGCTCCGGATGGCGAACTGGGCCACCGGGCCGCAGCCCCAGATGGCGACGGTCTCGCCGGGCTCGATCTGGGCGTTCTCGGCCCCCATGTAGCCGGTCGGGAAGATGTCGGAGAGGAAGACCACCTTCTCGTCGGGCAGGCCGTCGGGGATCTTGATCGGGCCGACGTCGGCATACGGCACGCGGAGGTACTCGGCCTGGCCGCCGGGGAAGCCGCCGAGCATGTGTGAGTAGCCGAAGAGGCCGGCCGGCGATTGCCCCATCGCCTTCCGGGCGATCTCGGCGTTGGGGTTAGACCTGTCGCAGAGCGAGAACATCTGGCGCTCGCAGAACCAGCAGGTTCCGCACGAGATCGTGAACGGGACGACCACCCGGTCGCCCGGCTTGAGCTTCTTGATGTCCTTGCCGACCTCCTCGACCACGCCCATCGGCTCGTGGCCGAGGACGTCGCCGGCCTTCATCGTCGGCATGTAGCCGTCGTAGAGGTGCAGGTCCGAGCCGCAGATGCAGGTCGTGGTGATCCGGATGATCGCGTCGCCGGGATCCTGGATCGTGGGGTCGGGGACCGTATCCACCCGGACATCTTCCTTCCCATGCCAGCAGAGTGCCTTCATCGCTCCTTGCCTCCTCTCGGGTGAAATCGCTCAGGATCTCGACGCGGGGAACTCGCCCGAGGGGAGCCGGCGGCTCGACCCCTCGGCGACGTACCGGCGATGGACGCTCAGCGAGCCGTGCGGCCGGCCGCTCCCGAACCTCCGGGCACACCAGTAATCCAGCGCCGTGATCCCCAGAATCGAGCCGATCGCCGCCGCGACCTTCTCGCGACGAGGGTTGTCCTCCGAGAGCCCCGGCGCCAGCGTCGCCATGTCGAGGACGTCGCCGGCCACGCGGGCCCAGAGCCACGGGCCGGGGTTCTCACTGGCGAAAATGCCCACCCCCGCGGCGATCTCTCGGAGCCCGAAGAGCCGGAGGACCCAAGAGCGCTCCTCCATCCCCAGCGCACGGCCCAGGGCTTGGTCCGCCACAACCTCGGTCACGCCCAGACCGATGCTGAACCAGCCCAGGCCGTTCGCTACTTTCCTCTCGTTCATGGTGCCTGTCCTCGTTCGTCGCCCTGACTTGCCCGAGTCGGTGACAGGGACTCGTCTCACGAGTCGGAGCCTGACCCCGATTCGGTGGAAAAGGCAACGCGAAGTCCCGACCCTCGGCCCCCGTTCCGGCGGGCGCCCCGAGCGGATCGACCGCAAATCCCGAGCCGGTTTCCAGGCTCGATCGGCTCAGGCGAGGGTCTTGCGGAACCTCGTAGCGGCGAGCCAGAGCGTGAGGAGGCCCATCACGCCCAGCGCGGCCATCTGGGGCCAGAGGACCTCCACGCCGACGCCCTTGAGGAAAATCCCCCGGATGATCACCAGGAAGTGGCGCAAGGGGTTGAACAGGGTCAGCCAGCGGATCGCCGTCGGCATGTTGGCGACGGGGAACGCGAACCCGGAGAGCAACGACGTGGGAAAGTAGAAGAACATCGTGCTCATCAGGGCCTGCTGCTGGGTCTGGCTGACGGTCGAGATCAGGAGCCCCACGCCCAGGGTGGTCAGGAGATAGAGCACGGTCGCGACGGTCAGGGTCAGGAGGCCGCCCCGGAGCGGCACGTCGAACCAGGCGACGGCCACGGTCGAGGCCACGAGCATGTCGGCCAGGCCGATCAGGCCGAACGGGATGGTCTTGCCCAGGATGAACTCGGACGGCCGGATCGGCGAGACCATGATCTGCTCCATCGTGCCGATCTCCTTCTCGCGGACCACGGCCATGCCGGTGAGCAGGATCGTCGCCATCGTCACGATCATGGCGACCACGCCCGGGACGTAATAATTGTGGCTTTCGAGGTTGGCGTTGAACCAGGCCCGCGACTCGAGCTCGGCGAGCGTCGGCTCGCGGAACGAGCCCTCCAGCCGGCGGAACCTCCGGGTCATCATGCTCCGGGAGAACTGCCAGCCGATCTTCCCGGCGTAATCGAGCACGATCCCGGCGGTGTTCGAGTCGGTCCCGTCGAGGATAAGCTGGGCCGTCGCGGTCCGGCCGCCCCGCAGGTCCTCGTCGAACCCCTTGTCGAGCCGGAGGACGGCCGAGACTTCCCCCCGATCGATCAGGTCGCGAGTCTCGGCCTCGTCGCCCGTCCGGGCCAGGATGTCGAAATAACCCGACTCGGCGAACCGGGCGATCAGCTCGCGGCTGGAGACGCTGTTGTCGAGGTCATGGACGGCCAACGCGACATGCTTGACGTCGGTTGTCGCGGCGTAGCCGAAGAGGAGCATCTGGACGACCGGCGAGACGAAGAGGACGATCCTCATCTTGGGGTCGCGGTAGACCTGGATGAACTCCTTGATGAGCATGCTCCGGATACGCTCGAACACGGTCAGTCCAGCCTTTTCTTGAAGAGGACGACGGCCAGGGTCGTCGTGACGCCCGCGAAGACGGCCAGCAGCGCGGCTTCGAGCCCGAGGACTTCGAGCCCGACCCCCTTGAGGTAGATCCCCTTCAAGGCCGTGACCAGATACCGGGCCGGGATCAGGTAGGTCACCGAGCGGACCACGGCCGGCATGCTCGCGATCGAGAACGCGAACCCCGACAGCAAGAAGGAGGGCAGGAGCGCCGTGAGCATCGCCGTCTGGCTGGCGACGTACTGATTCCGGGTCACGATGCTGATGACCATCCCCTGGCCGAGCACGCCGACCAGGAAGAGGGACGCCATCCCGAAGACCAGCACCACGCTGCCCCTCAGCGGGACCTGGAAGAGAACCTGGCCCAGGACCACCGAGAGCGCCACGTCAAGGAGCCCGATGGCGAAATACGGCAGGAGCTTGCCGACGACGATCTCCGACGCGCGGACGGGCGTGGAGATGAGCTGTTCCATCGAGCCTCGCTCCCACTCGCGGGCCACCGTCAGCGAGGTCAAGAGGGCCGCGATGACCATCATGATCACCGCGATCAGGCCGGGGACGATGTAGTTCCGCGACTCCATGTCGGCGTTGAACCAGGCCCGAGGGCGAAGCTCAAAGGGCGGTCGGACGACGGCTCCTGTGTCGTGCCGGGTCCGGCGGATCGCGACGGCCCGCGAGTAGTCGAGTGCCACGGCCTCGGCGTAGCCGGTCGCAAGGGTCGCGGTGTTGGAGTCGCTGCCGTCGGCGATCAACTGGACCGAGACGCGCCGGCCCGAGGCGATCCGCCCAGCGAAGTCCCGGGGGATCACCAGCGCGAGCATCGCCCGGCCTTCGTCGATCGAGCGTTCCAGCTCTCGATAATCCCGGATGTAATCCTGGATCGCGAAGTACCGCGAGCCCGCGAAATGACTGACGAAACCCCGGCTGGCCTCGGTCTCGCTCCGGTCCCAGACGACCATCGGCACCCGGTCGACATCCAGGCTCAGCGCGGAGCCGAAGAGGAGCAGGAGCAGCATCGGGATGGCGATGGCCATGCCCAGGCTCCTCGGGTCGCGGAGGATGTGGAGCACTTCCTTGCGGGCCATCGCAGACACCCTGGTCAACTTCTTCCTCATCCCGCGAACTCCCGCTGGGGCCGCCCCGCCCGGTCGCGCTCGCCGATGAGCGAGACGAACACGTCTTCCAGCGAGGGCCCGATCACCTCGACCTTCCGGACGGCAAGGCCCCGGCCTTCGAGGGCCGCGCGGATCGGCCCGAGGACCGCCGCGCCGTCCTCGACGACGACGTGCAGGCCCTGGCCGAAGAGGGCCGCCTCGCGGACGCCCGGGACCTTTTCGGCGACGTCGAGCGCGTCTTGCGGCTGGTCGCATTCGACTTCGATGATATCTTCGGTCATCGACTCCTCGCAGAGCCGCTCGGGCGTCCCGCAGGCGATCAACTCCCCTCGGTAGATCAGGGCGAGCCGGTGGCAGTGCTCGGCCTCGTCCATGTAATGCGTGGTGACAAAGACCGTGACCCCCTGGTCGGACAGTTCGTCGATGAGTTCCCAGAACCGGCGGCGGCTGATCGGGTCGACACCGGAGGTCGGCTCGTCGAGAAAGAGAATTGGGGGCTCGTGGAGCAGCGCGCACCCAAGCGCTAGCTTCTGCTTCCATCCCCCCGGCAGTGATCCCGCCAGCGTCCGCGACCGGCCGGCCAGACCCGCCATCTCGATCGCCCAGGCCTTGCGGGCGGCCTTCTTCGACCGCTCAATCCGATAAATACCGGCGAAGAAGTCAAGATTTTCCTCGACCGTCAGGTCCTCGTAGAGCGAGAACTTCTGGCTCATGTAGCCGATGTGGGCCTTGATCCGTTCCGGCTCGGTCCGGATGTCGAATCCGGCGACCGTCCCCGAGCCTCCCGTCGGCGCGAGCAGGCCGCAGAGCATCCGGATGGTCGTGCTCTTGCCCGCGCCGTTGGGCCCGAGGAAGCCGAAGATCTCGCCCGACCCGACCGAGAAGCTGACGCGGTTGACCGCGACGAAGTCGCCGAAGCGTCGCTCCAGGTCCTTCACCACGACGGCGTCATGCTCCATTTCCAGCCTCCCCGGCGATCACCGAGACCAGGACGTCTTCCAGCCCCGGCTCGATCGAGCGGAGGCCCAGCAGATCGATCCCGGCGGCTTCGAGCACGGTCCTGACCTCGGCCTCAGCCCGGCCCGGGTCGCGCGCGACGACGTGGACCCTCGCCCCGAACGAGCTGACGACGGCCGTCCCCAGGCGGTCGCGGAGCAAGGTCGTTGTCCGCCTCGGGTCGGAGGACCGGACTTCCAGGAGCGAGCCCGGCATCAAGGTCTTGATCTCGTCGGGCGTCCCGAGCGCGAGCAACCGGCCCCGGTGCATCAGGGCGAGCCGATGGCAGCGCTCGGCCTCGTCGAGGTAGGCCGTTGAGACGACGATCGCGACCCCCTCACCGAGCAGGTGGTAGAGAATCCGCCAGAAATCGCGGCGGGAGACCGGGTCGACGCCGTTAGTCGGCTCGTCGAGCAGGAGGACCTTCGGTGTGTGGACCAGCGCGCAGGCCAGGCCGAGCTTCTGCTTCATTCCGCCCGAGAGGTTGCCGGCCAGCCGCTTCCGGAACGGCGTCAGGTTGCTGAAGGCCAGCAGCCGGTTGAACGGTCTCCGTCCGACCCCGGCTGGCGACGCCGTAGATGACTGCGTAGAAGTCGATGTTCTCCTGGACCGTGAGGTCGGCGTAGAGGCCGAACCGCTGGCTCATGTAGCCGATCCGGTCCTTGATCGCTTCGGCATCGTTGACAACGTCGAGTCCGTCAACCCACGCCTTGCCGCCGGTTGGACGGAGGATCGACGCGAGGATGCGCATCGTGGTCGTCTTGCCCGCGCCGTCGGGGCCGACCAGTCCGAACAGCTCGCCCGGGGCGACCGAGAACGACAGCCGATCGAGGGCGACCGTCTCGCCGAACGTCTTTCGGATCTCCTCAACGCGGATGGCGTCCAAGGTCGGCCTCCCCGGCGTTTTCGGGCCCGACGATGATTTCGGCGTCGGCGGGCATGCCCGGCTTCAGCTCCATCTCGGGATTCTTGATCGCGATCTTGATTCGATAGACCAGCTTGACCCGCTGTTTCTCGGTCTGGACGTTCTTCGGTGTGAACTCGGCCTCGGAGGCGATGAACGAGATGCGCCCGTTGTAGACCTTGCCGGGATAGGTGTCCGCCGTCACCCGCACGGCCTGGCCAACTTTCACCCGTCCGAGGTCCGACTCGTTCACGTAGGCCCGGAGGAAGACATTGGCGATGTCGGCGACGGTGACGACCGGCGTCCCCGGCGCGACGAACTCGCCGGGCTCGATGTCCTTCGAGAGGACGATCCCCGTGAGCGGCGAGGTGAGGGTCGCATAACCGAGCCTGGTCCGGGCCAGGCCGAGCGAGGCGCGGGACTCGCTGGCCTTCGCCCGGGCGCGGGCAATCTCCTCCTTTCGCGGGCCATCCCGGACGAGGTTGAACCGCGCGCGGGCCTGGTCGCGGGCGGCTCGGGCCTGCTCGATGACCTCGCGGCGCGGCCCCTCCCTCGCGAGCTTTAGGGCCTCTTCGGCCTCGACTCGACGGGCCTCGGCCAACTTGAACGCTTCCTCGACGCGATCGAATTCCTCCTGAGTGGCCGAGCCCTTGGCCAGGAGCACGGCGTAGCGTCGCTGTTCGTTCTCCTGGTAGGTCTGCTCGGCGACCGCCGAGGCGAGCCGGGCCTCGGCCTCGCGGATCTCCTGCGGTCGCGAGCCGGCGACCAGCTCGGCCAGGCGGGCCTCGGTCACCTCGTGAGCCGCCTTGCTCTCGGCGATCTCGTCGGGGCGCGACCCGGCTTCCAGCTCGGCCAGGGCGGCCTGCGCCTCCTGGAGCGCCGCGTCCCGGGTGGCGACGTCGGCCTCCAGGTCGGAGCGGTCGAGGAGCGCGACGACCTGGCCGGCCCGGACGGTCTCTCCTTCGTCGACGAGCCTGCGCTCGACCCGCCCGGCGATCTTGAAGCCGAGGTCGGCATCGATCACCTCGATGTTGCCCGAGACGCGGACTGTCCCGACCTCCCGGCCATCCCGGCCCCTGGTCTGGACGTAGATGACCGCCGCACCGGCCGCGACCACGACCGAGGCGACGGCTAGCCTCCTGGCATGTTTCATCAATGCTCGCTCCGGGTCGAGGAAACGTCGGAAGAACCCCGGGTCATGATAGGCTCGGGAGCGAGACCTATCAAACGAATCGGCTCCGTCCGGCTTTCGCGATTAGCCGGAGGAGCCGTTTCATCGGGATTGACGCGTCGCCGGGCTCGGATTAGTCCAGCCCTGGCGTCAGGCTGATCAGGTTCTCGACGCTGGTGACGCCGTGGGCGGCCCAGGCCGACCGTTCGGCCTCGTCCCGCTCCATCCAGGTCCGGACGTTCCCCCGGAGGGTCACATGACCCCCCTTGGTCTCGACGCGGATGCGTCGGGCGTCAACGGCCGCGCTGCGGCGGAAGGCCTCCTGGATCTTGGCCTTGACGTCCGCCGGCACCGCCCGGGGCTTGACGGTGACCTCGTTGGTCACGCCCCGGACGCCGAGCAGTTTCCGGACCGCGGCCTCGGCCGCGGCCTTCTGGTAGCCCCAGTCCACCTCGCCCGTCAGGGTGATCCAGCCGTCGGAGACGGCCACCTTGACCCGGTCGGCGGGCAGCGAGACGTTCCAGGTCAGGGCCTCCGAAGCGGCCCTGGCAATGTCGGTGTCGCTCCTCCGCGAGTCGCCCGGGAGCACGACCTGGATGTCATTGGCCAGGGCCTGGACCCCAGGAATCCGCGAGGCCGCCGACCCTGCTTCCCACTTCTCGAAGAAGTTCCGGACCGTCCCGGTGAGCGTGGCGACCCCGTCCTTGACCGAGACGCCGATCTCCCGGTCGTCGATGCTCGGCTCCCAGTGCAGCTCGTCCTGGATCGCCTCCCGCAATTCCGGATCGGTCATCGTCCTGAGAATCGTGGGTGTCGTCATGGTCGTTTCCCCTGGGTTGTGACTCTCAGTTCAGGAACGGACGGGGATGCTATGGGTCGTCTGCCCCGCGGTTTTCGGGGCGGGGATCGAGATCTCGAGCACACCGTCGCGGAAGTTCGCCTCGGCCTTCGCGGGGTCGACGCCGTCGGGCAGGGGGATCGACCGGAAGAAATTCCCGTAGCTGCACTCGCTGTAATACCGGCCCTCGTTCTCCTCCTTGGTCTCCTGCCGGCGCTCCCCCTGAATCGTGAGCACGCCGTCGCGGACATCGACCTTGAGGTCGTCCCTGGACATTCCGGGCAGATCGGCCCGGACGATGAACTTGCCATCGCGTTCCTTGACGTCAACCTTCGGCGACCAGTCGGCCGGGACCATCCCCGCCTCGCGCCGGAGCATCTCGCGGCCTCGGCTGAGGAGTCGAGGCACGCCGAGGCCATGGTTGATCTCGTAGTCCTCGAAGAGGCGGTCCATGTCCTCGGCGAATCGCTTCATGAACGTGAATGGACTGAACATGTGCGGCATCGCGGGTACGTTCGATCCGCCGCGAACCTGGGGCGAGCTGCCCGATTCTCTGGTCGAGGCGGGCGTGGAGGGCCCGTTGGCTCCCCGTTCCTGGACGGCGGACTGGCCCTCATTTTTCTCAGCCATGGCTTTCTCCCTTGGGTGCGTGTTGGTGAGTCGGGTCGGGGTATCGCTGCCCAGAAGCGTCGGGAATCCCGAAATCAATGGAAGCAGAAGATCGGCACTGGAGATTTCGCGAGCACGGTTCGTGTGACCGAGCCGACGACGAACTCCCGGAATGTCGGCTGCCCGTAGGCCCCCATGACCAGCAGGTCGGCGCCAAGGTCGTGGACCTTTTCCAGGATCACGTCGGCCGGTGGCCGGGTGGTCGCCTGGGGATGGCCGTGAACCTCGACGTCATGGGCCCGGAGGAAACCCAGGGCCCGATCGGCGTGGCGCGTCGCGTCGTCTAGTTCCGGGGCGACGCTGACGACATGAACGGGGCGGGTGTGACCCAGCCCCGAGGATTGGAAGGTGAAGAGCGTACAGGCGGCCTGAAGGCTGCCGTCGTAGGCGATCACGACCGGCCTAGGAGAGGCCGGCATGGCCTCGTGGTGCTTCAGAATGGCGGGCACCGCGACCACGGGGCGCGAGCAGTCCTTCAGAACCAGCCCGAGCGTCTGGCCGCGGACGCCTTCCCAACCGTACTCGAAGTGGGAGCGGGTTCCCATCACGATCAGGTCGGCTCGCTGCGCCTCGAGCAGAATCTGTTCGTGGGGCGAGCCGATCGCGGCCAGGACGTTCGCGAAGAGGCCCGCCTCCCGGCACCGCGCTCCGAATCTCTGGAGCCCCCTGCGCAGTGTGAGGGTCGTCGGACCGGCGGCAGAGACCGGGATCGCCTCCGAGACGTTCCTGTCGATCAGGCCGTCGTCGGTGAGCTGGATGCCGAGATCATCGACGATCGCGATGCCGGTCAGGTTGGCGTCGAAATGACCGGCCCACTGGATGCTCAGTTCCTCAACCGCGACGTCGGATTCCGAGCCGTCGAGGGCGACCAGGATGCTGCGGATCACGAGAGCCCTCCCGGGATCAATGGTAGAAGAAGACGGGCGCTGGGGACTTGTCCATGATGGACCGCGTCACCGACCCGATGAAGAATTCGCGGATTGTCGGCTGACCGTAGGCCCCGATGACCAGCAGGCCGGTGTCGCGGCGGTGGATCTCGTCGAGGATGACCTCGGCCGGGTTCCTGTGGGTCTCGACCGGGTGATCCACGACCTTGATGTCGTGGTTTCGCAGGAAATCGGCGGCACGATGCGCATGGCGTTCGGCCACGCTGCGGATCGTATCGACGCTGACGATGTAGACGGTTCGGGACCTCGCCAGACCCGAGGCCTCGAAGGCGTACAGGGCCCGGGACGCCTGCAAGCTACCGTCGTAGGCGACCACGACGGCGGCGCCGCTGATCGGAGCCCGAGGGACTGTCACCACCGGCCTCGGGCTGTCCTTCAGGAGCCGGGACAGCGTCTCATCGGCCTGGTCCTTCCAGCCGTACTCGTAGTGCGTTTTCTGTCCGAGGATGACCAGGTCGCATCGCTGAGCCTCCTGGAGCAGGAGCACGTAAGGCGTTCCCACTTCGCTCAAAGTCTTGCACTGGACATGGAGATCGTGGCAGCGCGCGGTGAATTGCTCGATGATCACGCTGGAGCGATGCCTTGCAGCGTCGACGAGCGGCTCCGAGACCGGCCGATGATAGCCCGAGGCAAACATCGCCTGCTCCGAGACCAAGATACCGGACTCATCGACAATCGCGACGCCAACGGCCAGCGCGTCGTGCTCCTTGGCCCACGAGAGGCCAAGCTCCACGGCGGCCTCGCCGTCATTGGAACCGTCGAGGCCGATCAAGATACTTCGCAGCATGGATCGTGCTCCCTTGTCGGTTGGTCCGTTGGTTCCCCGAATCGATCGTTCGCGGATGTTCCGATCCCGATCCCAAGCGACTATTTCGTCACCTTCAAGCTTTCGCCGCCGACAGCCCCGGCTCTGGCGCGGTCGAAATATCGACCGGGCCTCGAACCGTGAGCACCGGGCAACGGGCCTTGCGCATCACCTCCTCGGCGACGCTCCCCAGGAGGAGCCGGCCGAAACCGGATCGTCCCGTGGTTCCCATCACGATCAGGTCGGCGTGGACCTCCTCGGCGAGCCAGAGGATCGTCGAAGCGGGCTCTCCCTCGCGGACCACGATCTCGGCGTGGGTGTCGCGGTCGTTCTCGAAGCTCTCGCGGAGCCGTTCCTCGATTTCATCGAGGTAGGGTTTCGTCTCGGTCGGCCCTCCGATAAGGCCGGGATAAACGATCTCTCCAGGAGCCACATGGACAACGATCAGCCGGGCCCCGTAATCCCTGGCAAGCGATCGGGCCAATTGCCGGGCGTACTCGGAGCTGTCCGAGAAATCGGTGGGGTGCAAGATGGTCCGGAGCGGGAGCATGTTTCTCGCCTTCGGTGGAAGTCAGTGGGAGCAGAAAATCGGCACGGGGCTTGCCTGGAGGAGCGTCCTGGTCACCGATCCTAGGAAGAATTCCCGGAGCGTCGGCTGACCGAAGGCCCCCATCACGAGCAGACCGGCATCAACCGTGAAGATCAGCTTCTCGATCACCTCAGCGGGCAGCAGCCTGGACGTGACCGGATGGCCGAAGACCTCGAGGTCGTGGGCCTTCAGGAACGCGACGGCCCGGTTCACGCGGATGCCGGCCTCGGCACGCTCATGGGAGACACTCAGGACGTGGACGGCTCGGCCCTCGGCCAGTCCCGACGCTTCGAAGTCGTAGAGAGTCCGCGACGCCTGCACGCTGCCGTCATAGGCAACGACCACGGAGTCGCCGCCCGTGAGCGTCCGAGGAACGACGACGACGTGACGAGGCCCGTCCCTGAGGATCGAGGTCAGGGTCTCCCCTGGCCGGTTGCTCCGACCGTGCTCGAAGTGCGTCCTCTGCCCCAGGATGATCAAGTCGCAGGCCTGGGCCTCTTCCAGGATAGCGACTTGCGGGATGCCGACATCGCTGATGATCCGACATCGGATGCCAACGGCGTCGCACTCTTGAGCAAAGCCCCGGAGAAGCTCGCCGGCCAGTCGACGAGCCTCGACGACGAGAGGAGCGGCGGCAGACCGGTGCCACCCTTCCTCGAAAAGGGCCGGCCCCGAGGAAAGTATTCCGGGCTCGTCCACGACCGTCACGCCGATCAGCAAGGCGTCCCACTGCCTGGCCCATCGAAGAGCCAGCTCCCTGGCCGATCCGCCGTCCTCGCTCCCGTCCAGGCCAATCAAGATGCTCCGAAGCATGACAGGCTTCCTCGAATTCGTCAGTGGATCGCCATGCTCATGGACGCCTTCGCGACCTGGCTGAGCCGCCTGGAGATTTCATCGGGAAGGACCGGGGCCGAGTCGCCTTCAGAACGTGCCTGGAGCCGCGAATGGTAGGCCCGCACGTCCCGGATGGCCTGATCGATCGCCACCCGCTGCCAGGACTCTCGGGCGTGCTCCCTGGCGAGGTCGAGATGGCGAGCCAGATGCGCGGTCCCTTGGGTGACCGTCTCCCCCTCGCCCCGGATCTCGGGGAACTCGGAATGATGGACGAAGGTCATCGGGATTCCCTCATCCGTGAATGACTCGTCGACGACAATCATGGTGTTCTGGCCGGGAGACGGTACCTCGACCTCGGGCTCTGTCTCGAACGGCTCGGAAGCGCGGCTCGTGGCGAGAATCGGGGGAGTGGGGGCGTTTGTGAGGAGCCATGGGGAGGCTTCCGGCTGGATCACGATCGCGTTGTCCAGGCTCCGATCGTGGCCGATGGCTCGCCGGACGTTCGATGCGATGGCCTCCTTCTCGTCCGATTGAGAAACCGCCCCCTTGAGACGGACCTTGCCTTCGCGGACGACGAACTTGACGCGACCGTCTGGCAGGCCGATCAGCTGGTTCAGGGAATCCGTCACCAGGCAGGCGAGATCGGCATCATGAGCCCCCCATCGGCCCGGTCGGATCTTCAACTCGTCGATCACGGCCCGGACGCCATCGACCCGCAACGCGGCCTCCTCGGCCGTTCGCCGCTGGGTCACGCCGAGAACGTGGCCACTGAGAAAGACCAAGCTGTGATCAACCGTGATTCCGATCGCGTCCGCGTCAACCGTGTGCTCTCGCTTCAGCTCCTCGCGGACCGCGACCTGGAGCTGTTTGTTGTTCTTGAGCGTGTCCATCGTCGGGCTCTCCTTGTTGAGAAGCGTCGAGGTATAGCTCGCGTCTCGACGGACGGATCGGAAACTGTCAACTCACCTTGTGATGTCCTTGACCAAAGGCTTCGACAACTGCCCGGACCAGGGTCGCCTCGTGCTGGAGGTCCTCCCGGTGGGACGGAACATGGATCTGGTTGGCCACGGCCCGGACGCCTGGCACTCGTCTGGCGAGTTCTTCGACCGCCTGACGATACGAATGGCGGTCGGCATGGCCGGTCAGCGTCGCGACGCGGTCCTCGACCGTGACACTGACGTCCCCGGGGTCGATCCCCGGCACGAAACGCATTTCAGACTGGATCTCCCGCATGATCTTCCTGTCGAGAAGTTCCAAGTCCATTTCCCGAGCCCCCCGAATGATGATGAGGATGAAAACTCAAACGTTCAGGGCCACTGCGGTGTCCATCCCAAGGACCCCGGCCCGACTGACCAGTCGGCTTTCCTCGTCGCCCTCGACCCGATCGCGGTTGTCAACTTCGGCCGGGATAGCGTCAATTGTCCGAAGGAGCTCCTCTCGATAGATCCCCACGTGCTCTGGGGCCTCGATCCCGAGGCGGACGTATCGACCACGGATGCAGGTCACGGTGATCCGGATGTTGTCGCCGATCACGATCGACTCGTTCGACTTCCGGCTCAGGATCAGCATGGTCTTCCCCTTCCTGGATGAGATTCAATGGCTCGTGTCAGATTCCCGTGAAGTGGAGTAGGCTCGGTGGCGGATCAGGCCGCGCCGAAACGCCGACTACGCGCGACGACCCGGACGGAATCGATCTCGATCCGGTTCTCGACCCGACCGATTCCGTGAACTTCCAGCGCGGCCGCCTGGGCCAGTTGCTTGTGATACTGGGAGCGAAGCTGGCCGTGGAGGTAGGCCACACCATCGCGCACCTCGCACGAGATCTCGTGGAGCGCGAGGTATCCGGACTCGTGGAGACGGTCACGAACCTGACTCGCAAGCTTTCCCGAATGGGAGTGTTTCGCGGTGGTCGCGTTGTTCCTGGTGCGTTCCGAGAGGAGGAACTGGGCCACGGTGTCACCTCCAGGTTCGGTGGCGAAGAATGCCACCAGGTCCTTGGGTGCGGCAACCGTTACCGCGCGTCTCTCTTGATGTCGGGATCAGACTGATCCCGGCCGTCCGCTCATCGGACTCGATAGGAAGGAGAAAAAAACAAGCCCCGACCACGCGATAGAATTTCGCACGGCGGGGCTCACCTAGCCTATGTCGATTGCCCGTCATGAGCATCAACACCCGTATCTTACCCGCAGCGCAGCGCGAGTCAATACACCATTTCTGGAAAAATGGTTCCGGAAAAGGAGAAAAAGAAGGGCCTTTGACCGACTTTCGGTCGCAGCCAAACGGTCTGCGACCTCGAGAATTCAGTTCGGTGGCATTAACCCATTCGGTCATAGGTCATCAGTGATCGGGCATGGAATTCCCGGTATCCGCAAAACGCGGTTGGCACGCCAGCCAGGTCTTGGCTGGGGAAAGTGGATGGTCTACGTAAAGTGAACCGAGCCTCGGGCGAGTCCAACCCGTGGACATCGTGGCGTGGTTCGGCCGAAGCTCGACCCACCCAACAACGATCCGCCGATCGACCTGGAGGGATCATGCTCTCCCGTCTCTGAGAGTCGCTCCCACGATCACTTCGCTCGACCAGATGGCCAATCCTTCGTAGAATCCGGCGCTCGAACAAATTCGAGTGCATGGAGGCGAGGGATGAAGCCTGGTTTTCGACGGATCTGGGCCGGGTCGACGATCGTGGCTGGCCTGCTTCTCTCGGGCATGGTGCCGCGATTTGACGATTGGCACGAAGAGATTCCCTCGAACCGACTGAGAGCGATCCGTCACGGCTCGAGTTCCTATTACTACAGCGCCAGGTTGTACAGGCTTGAATCGCTGGCCACGACGAAACTATGCTCGTCTCAAAGGCTTATGGAGACACGAGCATGAACATCCCCCAGATCCGATCGCTCAAGCCCAAGCTCAGGTCGTTTCTCAAGCGGTTCGATGACTGCTTCCCACGCAAGGACACCCGCGCCCACCTGCCCACCTACATCTCCGGCCAGATCTCCGACATCCCCGAGAAGAGCGTCGAGCCGATCGCCCTCAACGCCGGCGTCGCACCACGCACCCTCCAGGAGTTCCTCAGCCAGCACCACTGGGACCACGACCTCCTGCGCGACCGACTCCAGCACATCGTCCGCGATGAGCACTCCGGGCCGCATTCCATCGGCGTCATCGACGAGACCAGCGACGTCAAGAAGGGGGACAAGACGCCGGGCGTGCAACGCCAGTGGTGCGGATCGCGGGGCAAGACGGAGAACTGCCTGGTCACGGTCCACCTGGGGTACGCCCGCGACGGCTTCCACTGCCTGATCGACGGCGAGCTGTACCTGCCCCAGAGCTGGTCGGACGACCGTCCACGCTGTCGCGAGGCGGGCATCCCCGACTCGATGACCTACCGCCCCAAGTGGCGGATCGCCCTGGAGCTGTATGACCACGCCATCGGCCATGGCCTCCACTTCGACTGGATGACCTTCGACGAGGGATACGGCAGCAAGCCCGACTTTCTCCGGGGCCTGAACGCTCGCGGTCAGAAGTTCATGGGCGAGGTCCCCCGGAGCTTCACCGGCTGGCTCGATCCGCCCCGCGTGGTCACCCGTCCGTACCGCAAGAACGGGCGTGGGCGGGGCCGCAAGGTCCCTCGCCTGGCCGGCGGCAGCCGGCCGGCGCGACGGGTCGATGAGCTGCTGAACGAGCGGGCATTCGTCGATCAGGCCTGGCAACGCTGGCGGGTCAAGGACGGCGAGAAGGGGCCGATGATCTGGGAGGTTAAGCACGAGATCTTCACCCCCAAGGGCGAGGACGGTCTGCCGGGCGAGCTGATGCACCTGGTCGTGGCCCGCAACGTCCTGGACCTGAAGGAGGTGAAGTTCTTCGTGAGCAACGCCCCCCCGGAGACGCCGGTGTCGAAGTTGTTGCTGGTGGGGTTCTCGCGATGGCGAGTCGAGCGTTGTTTCGAGGACCAGAAATCGGAGATCGGGCTGGATCAGTATGAAGGGCGTCGTTACCAGGGGTTGAAACGCCACCTGATCCTGAGTTGCGTGAGCTACCTGTTCCTGGCGCGGATGCGAGAGGAGTTCGGGGGGAAAAATCCGGAGTTGACGGAGTGCCAGGTGCACACGGCGATCGCGGCGATGATCCCGTCTTGGTGGCTGGGCGAACGCCCCTCGCTGAAGCTGTTGGAGCGGACGGCGGCGGAGATCGAGCGGACGCAGAAGAGAAATGCGGCGGCCCGCAAGAGCCACACCAAGGCGACGCGGAAGAAGTTGCGGGCTTTGGGCATCAAACTCACTGGGCTCCCTCGCTGCTCCTGGGGAAAGACTTAGCGCTGTAGTACTATGCTCTTTCCCCCCATGTCTGCGGCGATGGAGTCTCCGGCTCGGCTTACCCTCACGGAGTCGGTCGAGATCGCTTATCACGACGCGATGCGTCGGGTCTACTCGGCGATTGCCGATTTCCGGGGAGAACCGGACGTCGACCTGATGACCCTTTATCGGAACCGGGAACGCTGGGGCGAGGCGATCCGATGCCGAGGGGGACTTTGATCGTCCTCAGCCCGGCTCCTTGTCCTTCGCGAGCGCGGCAATCGTGGCCCCGACAGCGCGGGCGTAGTCGTCGGGGGCGATCAGGATTTGCAGACCGCGCTGGCCGGCGGAGACCGAGATGACGTCGAAAAGCTGGGCGGTCTCGTCGAGGTAGACCGGGTAATCCTTCTTGCAGGCGAGGGCGGTCACGCCCCCCCGGATGTAGCCGGTCAGGGGCTGCACCTCCTTGAGCGGGACGGTCTCGACCTTGCGGTCGCCGGTCGACCGGGCGAGGGCCTTGAGGTCGAGATGGGCATCGCCGGGGATCACTGCGAGGCAGACCCCCGCGCGGTCGCCCCGCGCGACTAGGGTCTTGAAGACCTGCTCGGCGGGCATCCCGAGCTTCCGAGCGACCAACTCGGCGGTCAGGTCGTCGGGGGCGACCTCGTAGTCTCTCAGGTCGTAAGGGATGCCAAGGCGGTCGAGCAAGCGGGCGGCGTTGGTCTTCGAGAGGGCCAAGGCGGGCGGTCCTTCGGGCTGGTGGACGATGCCGGGTCTCCAGCCCCATCGTATCCGATACGCCGCATCGTCCAAGGCGATCGATCGAGATTATTTCACCGATTTCATTAGGCACGGTTTCACCGCTCCGTTAGTTTTTTCAACGGGGAGAGTTGGCGTTTCGTGCTCGCCAGCTTGCCGACCGGCCATCCCCCCATCGCTCCGCGATCCGGGACTGTGAGGTGAAACTTGCTGACGTCATCGATCCTGCTCGTCGGCCTGGCGATCACCGGGCAAGGTGAGAAGAAGTGGGAAGTCGTGGTCAACCGGGAAGGGAATTTCACCGTCGAGATGCCCGAAAAGCCGGACCACACGGCGACCAAGGTCTCTCGGGGTCCGAACGGGCGGATCTCGGTCACCGAGATCATCTGCGATACGCCCAACGGCGTGTTCCTCGTCGCCCGGCTCGAAGACCCGGTGATCATCCCCAAGAAGGTCGAGCAGCAGTACCTGGACTTCACGCGCGACATGTACGCGGCGAAGTTCAACGGCAAGGTCACGTCCGACAAGAAGGTCCAGCTCGAGTCGAGCGCCGGGCGGGACTTCACGATCCGCGCGGTGGACCCGAAGGAAGGGGTCGTCACCATCCGGGCTCGCGAGTACCTCCAGGGCCGGGCGATCTTCCTCCTGCTCTGTGCCTCGATGCCGAAACGGGACCTGCCCGAGGAGGCCGCTCGGTTCCTCGGTTCGTTCGCGTTCGGCCTCCATCCCAACGGCACCATGGTCAAGGCCGACAGGCGCGAGACCGAGGCCGTCGGCAAGGAGCTCGCCGGTTGGGGGATGGCGATCGACCCGGACGGCGACGTGAAGTTCACCCGTTCGGGCAAGTCCCTGACGCTGGAGATCCCCGGCACGCTCCACGACCTGGTCGCCGACATCGGCAAGTTCAACGCCCCCCGGATCCTCCGCGAGGTCGACGGCGACTTCGCCGGGCTCGTCAAGGTGGACGGTTCCTTCAAGCCGGCCGCGCCTTCGACCAAGGAGAAGACGTATCCGCTGAACGCCGCCGGACTGGTGCTCTGGAAGGACTCCGAGAACTACATCTTCATCATGCGCACGGCGATGCTTGGCAAGGGGGGCAAGCTCAACTCGGCGATCCTTTTCGAGGAGCGGGAGGCCGGTCACCGGGGGGCCATGCACAACCAGGTCGTCCCGGCCGGTCCGATCATGCTCCGCCTGGATCGGAAAGGCGCCCGGATCGTCGGCGGCGTCAGCAGCGACGGCGTCAACTGGAAACCGCTCAAGCCGATGGACACCTCGTGGGCCAGCGGACCGGTCAAGGTCGGCCTCCTCTCCACCAACACGAGCAGCCAGGCGAGCGTGGTCACGTTCGAGAATTACTCGCTCAAGACGAAGTAAATTCAGGGGGGCGAACGCTTCTCGGGGGATGATCGCCCACCTTTTTCAAAGTCGTGTGATAATCCGAGCCCTCAAATCGCGATGATATTGAGGGCCGGACGTCATCGGGCGCCGGTCGGTCGTTCTTCGAGGCCCGTCGAACGTCCTCAATCTGGAATCAAAGACGGAGGATCATCTTTCGGAATCGCTGGCTTCTGGTCTTCTGAAGGGATGGCCGCCTTGGATTGGTATGTCTCGTTACTCGGCGCGGTGGCGTGGCCGCTATCGACCCTGGTGATCGCGCTCCTGTTCCGCCAGGATGTGAAACGGGCTCTCGGCCGTATCGGGCAGTTTCGCTACCGCGACCTCGAAATCAACTTCCGCGCGGAATTGCACCAGGCCGAAACGCTGGCCCGGTCAATCCCGGCTCCGCCGCCGAAAGACCCCGTCCTGCTGGAGATCGACCCCGGCGAAACGAAGCCGTTTGGAGGTCCATTTGTCGGAAACCCCTCGGTCTCGGTCGTCGGTTCCGAGGATCGCGAGCGTCTGGTGAATCTGGCGAAGAGCTCGCCTCGCGAGGCCGTCGCGGGAGCCTGGGACGTCGCGGCTCAGGCCCTGGTCCGGACGGCGCAGGCCCTGGCCGATCGAAAGATGTCGGGCCTGTTGAACGCCGACTCCGCCCTCAAATTCCTCGTCGATCGGGGCTGGCTGACCGGTCCTGAAGCCATGCTCGTCGGTCTGTTGAGGACGCTCAAGGATCGAGCGGGTCACCAGCAGGAAACCGCTCCGACGGCCGACGAGGCCCGGCGCTATGTCGGCCTGGTGCTGGATCTCGCCACCAAGATCGAGGCGAGGGGGTGAGGTTCCCTGGAATGGATGCGGGCGTGGGCGCAAAGCTCGCGCCCCGCTCCGTTGCTTGATCGGGCCGTCTTCCGTAAAGTGAAGAGTGTGCGACGACTCGGGTCCGGACGAACGGACTTTCCCCCCTTCCCGATCTCCCCACTTTTGGGGATCGACCGCGAGCGAAAGCCATGAGCGTTCAGACCACCGAGCGGCCCGTCGGAGTTGACCAGGCCGTGCCCGATGTGGCCCTTCCCCCGCTCCCGGCGTCGTGGCGATCCCTGCCCAGGGCGTTCCTCGACACCGCTCGCGCGCACTGGTCGAAGGTCGGGATGGCCGACAGCACGGGGGTCGAGCTGACGTTCGGCTCGTCCTTGATCCGCGCCTTCGCCCTGAGCAGGGCCCTTGCTCGCGAGCTGGGCCCTGAGCCTTATGTCGGCGTCATGGTCCCGCCCAGCGTCCCCGGTGCGATCACGAACATCGCCTTGATGTTCCTGGGAAAGATCCCGGTCAACCTGAACTATTCGGCCAGCCAGTCCGTAATCGACGCGGCCGTTGACCAGGCCGGGATCAAGCATGTCGTGACCTCGAAGAAGGTCGTCGAGAAAGTGCACCTGACCCCCAAGGGGACGCTCGTCTACCTGGAAGAAATGCCCGCCAAGGTGAGTAAAATCGACAAGCTCTGGGCGGCCTTCGTGGCGAAGGTCGTCCCGGCTGGCATGCTGGGTTCGTTTTTGCCCGGGCTGAGAGATGAGAAATTCGACGCGACGGCGACGGTGATGTTCACCTCGGGCTCGACCGGCGACCCCAAGGGGGTGGTGCTCTCGCACGGCAACGTCCTCTCGAACGTCCATGAGATGCGGCATCACCTCCAGCTTGACCCCCTGGACGTGGTGGCGCTGGGCATCTTGCCGTTCTTCCACTCGTTCGGGTACACCGTCGGAATCTGGACCATCCTCCTGCTGGGCAAGAAGGCGGTCTATCACTCGAACCCGCTCGATACGAAGGTCATCGGCGACCTCTGCGAGAAGCACAAGGTCACCCTGATCGCGGCCTCGCCCACCTTCGCCCGCCATTATATCCAGCGCAAGCCCGAACAGTTCGCCAGCCTAGTGCACCTCCTGCTCGGGGCCGAGAAACTTCAGACCAAGACCGCGCAGGAGATCCGCGACAAGATCCACCTGGAGCCGCTGGAAGGCTACGGGACGACCGAGATGTCGCCCGTGGCGGCCGTCAATGTCCCCTTCGACGTGATCCTGCCCGACGGCCGGAAGGTCCACGGAAACCGGCCGGGGACAGTCGGCCGGCCCCTACCTGGCACCGCGATCAAGACCATCGACCCCGAGACCGGCGCCGACCTCACGCGGGGGACCGAGGGGATGATCCTGGTCAAGGGCCCGCAGATCATGCAGGGTTACCTAAACCATCCGGAAGCCACGGCGAAGGTGCTCCGGGACGGCTGGTACAACTCGGGCGACCTGGGCTATCTCGACCCCGACGGATTTCTCAAGATCACCGGCCGGCTGAGCCGGTTCTCGAAGATCGGCGGTGAGATGGTACCGCACCTGGGTGTCGAGTCAGCCCTGATGGAGGCCGCGGGGGTCGACGAGATGGCCCTGGCCGTGACCGCCGTGCCCGACGACAAGCGGCAAGAACGCCTGGTGGTCATCCACGCCAAGCTGCCGATCCCCCCGGCCGAGGTCTGCAAGAAGCTTCTCACCAGCGGGCTCCCGAAGCTCTGGATTCCTTCCGCCGAGGACTTTATCCAGGTCGAGGCCGTCCCCAGGCTCGGCCCCGGCGGCAAGCTCGACCTGAGAAAGCTGAAGGAGATCGCGCTGGAGGGGAAAAGGAATTGAACCGCCATGATGAGCGAGGCAGAGAAGAGTTTAACCGCCAAGACGCCAAGGTCGCAGAGGAAGAAGAGGAGAGAGTCAGGGCAGAGCCGGGGGTTGAGACTGATGAGTTGGCTTATCGGGTGATCGGCGCGGCGATTGAGGTACACAGGCACCTTGGGCCAGGGTTTATGGAAGGTGTTTATGAGGATGCGCTCGCGGTTGAATTCCGGCTTCGATCGATCCCTCACGAGTGTCAGAAGATCATCGAAGTCGCTTATAAAGAAAATCTGGTCGGAGAGGGACGTCTCGACTTTCTCGTAGGAGGAGCCCTGATCGTGGAATTGAAGGCCGTGGAGGGCCTTGGGCCGATCCATTAGGCGCAAGTGATCTCCTATCTCAAGGCGACGCGATTACGTCGCGGCCTTCTGATCAACTTCAATGTTCCATCCCTGAGGAACGGCCTGCAAAGAGTCATCCTTTCTTGATACTTGCCCCCTCTTGTCTTCTTCCTCCTCTTCCTCTCTGCGAACTTGGCGTCTTGGCGGTTAAACTCTTCCAATCTCTCCCCGAACGGAGCCACCCGGAGCCTGGGATGAATGTGGTTCTTCGGGTCACCGCGGGCCCTCACACGGGCATGGAATACACCTTCGACCGTCACGAGACGTTCGTGGTCGGGCGGTCGTCACAGGTCCAGTTCCCGGTGCCCGAGGATGGGTTCCTGTCCCGCAATCACTTCCTGATCGAGTTCAACCCGCCGGTTTGCTTCCTGCGCGACCTGGGCAGCACGAACGGCACAAAGGTCAACGGCCATCGGGTCGATGCGGTCCGGCTTCGCGACGGCGACACAATTACCGCGGGCGAGAGTGCCTTCACGATCCGGGTCGAGGAGACCTCGTGGGACGGACGTCCCAAGATCCATTGCCTCGGCTGCGGCAAGACCGCCCCCCAGGACATGGCCGTGAGTGCGCTTCCCGACGAGGACGTCATCTCCTGGCTCTGCGACGATTGCGTCGCCCATCGTCGCCAGTACCCGACCACTGATTCCGAATACCTGATCGAAAAACGGATCGGCGGCGGAGGGATGGGCGAGGTCTTCCTCGCCCGCCATCTGCCCACGAATCAGCCCGTGGCCATCAAGATGATGGTCCCGTCGATCGCCGCCAGCGACCGCGCCAAGCTCCGATTCCAGCGCGAGCTCGAGGTCCTCAAGAGCCTCCGACATCCCAACATCGTCGCCTTCCACACGATGTTCGAGATGGACGGCCAGTTTCAGCTCGTCATGGAGTACGTCGTCGGCAAGGACGCCCACGAATGGGTCAAGAGCCTTCCCGGCCCTCTTTCCGCCTCGGCCGCCGCGCGGATCGGCGTGCAGTTGATGATGGCCCTCGATCACGCCCACAGCAAAGGCTATGTCCACCGCGACATCAAGCCGTCGAACTTGCTCGTCACCGGCCCTCCCGTGCGGCCGTCGATGAAGCTCTCCGATTTCGGGCTGGCCAAGAGCTTCCGCGACAATGCCGGCTTCGCCGGCCTGACCCATCAGGGGGACATCGGCGGCTCGGGCGGGTTCATCTCACCCGACCACATCCGCGACTTTCGCGACGCCAAGGAGCCCGCCGACATCTACAGCGCCGGGGCCACGCTCTATTACTTGCTCACGAACCAGTTCCCATTCTACAATTTCAACCCCAATCGGGCCGACGCCTACACGCATGATCCTGGAGCACCCCGCCGTGCCGCTCCGGCGCATCGTCCGGACCTGCCCGAAGGACTCGACCGCGTGCTCCGCAAGGCCCTCGAAAAGCAGCCCAAGGACCGCTGGAAGTCCGCCGCCGCGATGGCCGCGGCGCTCAAGCCGTTTCTCGATGCGATCTGAGGCGAGGGAAGGAGGACGGATGGCCTTCCACAAGCCACGATTCCGGCTGGTTCACCTCTCGCTTTTGATCGCGGTGATCGCGGTCGAACTGGCGGTGCTGCCGACCTCGTTCTCCTGGGCCTTCGCTCTGTTCGACTTGCCTCCTGGCCGGACTCGCCTCGACATCGGAGGTCACAAGGATGGAGTGGGCGGTCATCATCGCAATCCAGGCCCTACTGATCGCGTTGCTGGTTCCGGCCGTGCAAGGCAGCCGGCCCCAACGCCGGAGGGCCAGTCCCTCCACGACAAGCCGGCCTGCATCCGGTAAGATTTGAGCCCTCAATCGATGATTCGTGGAGGCCGTGATACTTGAAGCGTCCGGGAACCATATCCATCATCGGTGTCGGCCTGATCGGAGGCTCGATCGGGCTGGCCTTGCGTTCGAAGAGTGGGGCATCTCGCGTGATCGGGATCGGACGCGACCGAGATCGGCTGGAGGAAGCGAAGCGCCTCGGCGCGATCGATGAGTTCACGACCGACCCGGCCGAGGGAGTCGCCGATCGGCCGAGGTCGCCGTCGTCTGCACGCCGGTCACGCGGATCGTCGAGGACATCCTGGCGGCCGCCCGAACCGGGCCGAGTTCGATCCTTGTGACCGATGCCGGGAGCACGAAGGCCCGGATCGTCGAGGGGGTCGAGCGCGACCCTCGCGGTCGGGCCAGCTTCGTCGGCGCCCACCCGATCGCCGGATCGGAGCGGCAAGGCGCCGCGAATGGCCGCGCCGACCTCTTCGAGGGGCGGTCCTGCGTCCTGACCCCGACGCCGCTCACGCCGGCCGATCGACTTGAGAGGGCTAAAGAGTTCTGGGCCGGGCTGGGCTGCCGGATCTTCGAGTTCGACCCGGATGAGCACGACCGCGCGGCTCGCCCTGACGAGCCATCTTCCGCACGCTCGTGGCCGCCGCGCTGGCGGGCTCGATCGACCCGGACTTGCTCCCGCTCGCGGCCGGGGCATATCGCGACGGGACTCGCGTGGCCGACGCCGACGCCGCGCTCTGGGCCGGGATCTTCCGGGAGAACCGATCGTCGGTCCTCGAGGCCCTCGATCGAGTTCGAAGGTCAACTGGCGGCTTTCCGCGCGGCCCTGGAGTCCGACGATCCCGAGCCGGCTGATAGCCTTGTGGGACGTCAGCCAAGGCCAACCGTCGCCGGTTCGGCGAGCCACCGGATTCGCTTCCGGTTTGAAATCTTCGCGAGATTTTTTCATAATGAGGACACTGGTCCGTCACCCGACTCCTTGAAATTGGCGTAACTCGAAAGTTCTACGAGAGTCCTTCGCGATGCGAGACGTCCGTCCTGCCGCTCGACGGGACGCACGACGCGAAGGATTCCGGCCTGGCGAGATCACGAAAACGAGTCCTGGCCTCATGCTCTGGCATCTCCAAATTGACCCCTCGCCGGGTCAAGTCGACCTGGCGGGACGACGGATCGCCACCGACGCCGCCGAACTCGGCCTGCCCGGGCCCTGGACCGTCGCGGCCTCGCGAGGCTTCCTGATCGAAGGGCCGATCGACCGCCCGACCGTCACCCGGGCCGCCGAGTCCGTCCTGGTTGACCCGGTCGTCGAGTCGTTCGCGATCCGCGGCGTCGAGGATTTCGGCGAGGCGGAAGCGTCGGGCACGGTCGTCCACGTCCTGCCCAAGCCGGGCGTCACCGACCCCGAGGCCGAGAGCGCCCTGGCCCTGCTCCGCGACCTGGGATGGCCCGTCGAGAACGTCCGGACGATCCGGACTTATCGTGTCGAGGGGCCGAAGGAGGCCCTGCACTCGCCTGATCGGCCGGGTCCTGGCCAATGACGCCGTCGAGCAGGCCGTGGTCGGCCCTTTGCCGTTCGATAAGCTTGGCCAGGGGACCTCTTATCGGTTCGCCCGGGTCGAGGTGCCGATCCTTGGGCAAGTCCGACGCCGAGTTGCTCGACATCAGCCGGAAGGGGCAGCTCCATTTCAGCCTGGCCGAGTTCCGGGCCGTCGAGGGCTATTTCCGCGAGCTCGGCCGCGAGCCGACCGATTGCGAGCTGGAGACCCTCGCCCAGACCTGGAGCGAGCACTGCTCGCACAAGACCCTCCGGGGGCGGATCGAGTTATGACGGCCAGGTCATCGACAACCTGCTCAAGCAGACCATCTTCGGCGCAACCCAGAAGATGGGCTGCGACTGGCTGGTCAGCGTCTTCGCCGACAACGCCGGGGTCGTCCGGTTCGACGACGACTTCGACGTCTGCTTCAAGGTCGAGACCCACAACCACCCCTCGGCGATCGACCCTTACGGCGGGGCCAACACCGGGCTTGGCGGTGTGATCCGCGACCCGATGGGCACCGGCCTGGGCGCCAAGCCGATCTGCAACACCGACGTCTTCTGCGTCGCGCCGCCCGACACCCCGGGCGACTCGCTGCCAGCCGGCGTCCTGCATCCCCGGCGGATTCTCAAAGGGATCGTCGCCGGGGTCCGCGACTACGGCAACCGGATGGGCATCCCGACCGTCAACGGGGCCCTGGTCGGCCATCCCGCCTACCTGGCCAACCCGCTGGTCTTCTGCGGGACGGTCGGCATCTTGCCCCGAGGGATGTCGACGAAGTCGGTCGAGGCCGGCGACCGGATCGTCGCGATCGGCGGCCGGACCGGCCGCGACGGCATCCATGGCGCGACGTTCAGCTCGGTCGAGTTGACGGGCGAGAGCGAGTCGATCTCCGGCGGCGCGGTGCAGATCGGCAACGCGATCACCGAGAAGATGGTCCTCGACGTGGTCCTGCAGGCCCGCGACCGCGGCCTCTTCCGCTCGATCACCGACTGCGGCGCCGGCGGGTTCAGCTCGGCCGTCGGCGAGATGGGGGCCGAACTGGGCGCCGAGGTCGACCTCGACCGTGCCCCGCTCAAGTATGAAGGGCTCTCGTATACCGAGATCTGGATCTCCGAGGCCCAGGAACGGATGGTCCTGGCCGTCCCACCCGAGCACTGGCAGAGCCTCCGCGACCTCTGTGCGAGCGAAGGGGTCGAGGCGACCGACCTCGGCCGGTTCGTCGACACCGGCCGCCTGACCTTGAGGTATCACGGCGAGGTCGTCGGCGACCTGTCGATGCACTTCCTCCACGACGGCCGCCCGGCTGTGGTCCGCAAGGCGACGTTCACGCCAGGTCGAGCAGACTCCGCTCGAATTGCCCTCGGACGCCGATTACACGAAGGATCTGCTCGCGATCCTCGGCACCTGGGACGTTTGCAGCAAGGAATGGATCGTCCGGCAGTACGATCATGAGGTCCAGGCCCGGACGGTGGTCAAGCCGCTGGTCGGGGTCCTGGACGACGGGCCGGGGGATGCGTCGGTCGTCCTGCCGGTGGCGGGCTCGACGCGTGGCCTGGCGATCGCCTGCGGGATCAACCCGCGTTACGGTCTGATCGATCCATACGCGATGGCTGGCTGCGTGATCGACGAGGCCGTGCGGAACTGCGTGGCCGTGGGCGCCGACCCCGGATCGGATCGCGATCCTCGACAACTTCTGCTGGGGCAACACCGAACGACCCGAGACGCTGGGTAGCCTGGTCCGGGCCGCGGAGGGCTGCCGAGATGTCGCGTTCGCCTACGGCACGCCGTTCATCTCGGGCAAGGACAGCCTTTACAACGAATACACGCACGAAGGCAAGAGCCTGGCCATTCCGGGGACGCTGCTCATCAGCGCGATGGGGCAGGTTCCCGACGTTCGCAAGTGCGTGACGATGGATTTGAAGGAGCCGGGGAACACCTTGGTCTTGGTGGGTGAGACCCGCGATGAGCTGGGAGGTTCGCACTGGGCGATGGTCCGGGGCCTTGAGGGCGGTTACGTCCCCCAGGTTCACCGCGACTTCCGCCGTCCCGACCTTCCGAGCGGTCCACGAGGCGATCTCGCAAGGTCTGGTCCGGTCGTGCCACGACCTGAGCGAAGGCGGCCTGGCCGTCGCCCTGGCCGAGATGGCGATCGCGGGCGGGCTTGGGGCTCGATTAGCATTAATGCCTCGAATAGCCCCCAAGAATCAAGTCGCCGCGAAGCACCCGGTGGTCTCGCTCTTCTCCGAAACGCCCACCCGGTTCGTCCTGGAGATCCGGCCGGAAGATCTGGATATGAACCTCATCGCGCTATTCGAGGGCCTGTGGTGGGGCCCGATTGGAGAGGTCGTCGAGGAACCACGATTCCGGGTGATGGGTGCTCCCAACCTCCCCAACCTCTTGATCGATGCGCCGCTTTCCGCCTTGAAAGAAGCCTGGCAGGCCCCGCTTCGCTGGTGAGGCGCCGAGACTTTTGAAACGTCCCGTACTAAATGATTACAAAGGAAAACGCCGATGCTCCGCTTCGTGACTTTCGTTGAACGGATCGAATCTCGATGGTGTGCTCAAGCACCTGAATCTCCGCGTGGACGACTACGGCTCGTTCTATCGCCATGTGTTCGAACAGAGCGTGCAGTACTGGGGCCGGACGTTCGCCGATGGATCCCCCTGGCCCTCGGCCCAGCATTCTCGAATCTACTGGTACGTTGTCGGCAAGATGGACGAGTGGGACCTGAACGACCCCAAGGCCGAGGCCCGACTCCGGAGCCGTTTCGAGTTGAATCCCCGGCTCCGCGACAGCTACCTCGAAGACGTCAGCCGGCGCCTACCTGAACTCCCTCTCGAACGCCGGAACGAGGAAGCCTGGAACCTCTGCTTCGCCGAGACCCGCGAGTGGTACGAGAACAAGCGGCGGGCCCTGGAGCGGAAGAAGCGGTTCTACCACGGAGTCCAGGCCGCGACCGACTTCGTCGAGATCCGCCAGGAAGGGCACTGGAAGGTGGATCTGCTCCACCACACGCTGAACGAGAAGGGGCTCGACACAAGCCTCGCTGTGGACATGGTCGCGCTCCAGGATACTTATGACATCGCCATCCTGATCTCGGGCGACGCTGACGGCATTCCGGGCATCAACTATGTCAAGGGCCGCTCGAAGCACGTCGGTGTGGCCGAGTTCCGTCGAGGCGCCCCGGCCGATTTCCCGACCAAGGGGGCCTCGTCCCGCCTGAAGATCGCGGCCGATTTCGTCGTCCAGGTCTATGAGGCCGACCTGATCCGCCGGAACCTGGCCTACCGGGCCGAGCCCGATTATCCGAACGTCTCGTATTCCCCGGCCTCGATACCGCACGAGGGGAATTACTGATTGCAGATCTCTGGATTCGAAATCCCAGATCTGAGATTTCAAATTTGATGTCAGCGATCCAACTTTTCTCAACGAGGAAATCGATCGATGCCCAAGCCCCGCGCCCTTGTCCTGCGGGCACCCGGGACGAACTGCGACGAGGAGAGCAGCCTTCGCCTGGCGGCTGGCGGGGGCCGAGGCCGAGACCTGGCACCTCGGCCGGATGGTCGAGTCGCCGGGCGGGCTCGATTCGTTCCAGATCCTGACCCTTCCCGGCGGGTTCTCGTTCGGCGACGACCTCGGCTCGGGTAAGATCCTGGCGACCCGGCTGGGAACGGTCCTGGGCGACCCGCTCCGTCGGTTCCTCGATCGAGGCGGCCTGGTCCTGGGGATCTGCAACGGCTTCCAGGTGCTGGTCAAGGCGGGCCTACTGCCGGGCCATCCGGAGATCGGAGCCGCGACCCTCACTTTCAACGACTCGGGCCATTTCGAGTCGCGCTGGGTCACGTCTGGTTCCCACGCCCGGCCTCAGTCCGTTCCTGGTCGACGACGAGCCAATTGAACTGCCTGTGGCCCACGGCGAGGGGAAGTTCGTCCTGGCACAAGGTGGTTCGTTGGCGAGGCTGGAAGCGGCCGGCCAGGTCGTCCTCCGTTACGCCGACGAATCGGGACGGACGGCTTCGAATTATCCCGCGAATCCGAACGGCTCGCCCGGCGCGGTCGCTGGTCTCTGCGATCCGACCGGCCGGATCTTCGGACTGATGCCTCACCCCGAGCGCCATGTCGACCCGCTCCACCATCCCCGATGGACCCGCCTGGGTCTCGATCGCGAGGGGGACGGGCTGCGGATCTTCCGGAACGCTGTCCGGGCCTTGACCGCTTGAGGCGGATCACCCGGAAATTGTCACGGAGCGGCCGTCGAATTCGAGGGACCTCCACAGCGGCGGAGGTAGTCCTTGTCGAGGAACACGACCTCGACGCGATGGGCCACGTGGTTGGACGGGACCGGATAGTCAACCCGCCGTGATTCGTCGAACGAGACCGTGCATTTGTAGTGGCAATGGACCAGTTCGCAAGGTCCGGCCAGAGGATAGACCTTGCACGGGTCAACCTTCTCGCCGATCTTCTCCACCTGGATCCGGGCGTTGCTCCGCTGGTCCTCCACGAGGGACGACGAGTCGGCCATCGACCGGCTGAGTTTCTCCCAGACCTCGGCCTGGCTCGGCGAGTCCATGCAAGTCGCCGGAGCGGAGCCGTTGGGGTTCGGATCGAGGATAGAAATCCGCTGGCTCAACTCGCTCGACTGACAGACCTCGACCCCCGGCCGGATCGTCGGTATCGCGCCGTCCGTAGAATCGGCTGTTCCCCGGATGACCGACCCTTCGAGCTGCGCCGGCTGTCCCGAGGTCGCCGGAACGCTCGGAGAGGTGCCAGGCTCGACTTGGCGGAACCTGTCGGCGGGTTGTGCCAGGCGGACCCCGCCAACAAGGACGACGCTGGCCAGGAGGATTGATCCCCCGAGCCACCGGGCCGCGGCGACGATATCACCGTACATTTTCACCCTCCCGCGATGCTGCCTTGGAGGCTGATCCCGACGTGCCGGAAATTACACGGACCGTTCGATCCTGTCGATGCGAACTTCCTTCCGAAGCCGTGCGCGACTCGACATATAAGTGCTCAGGATCGCAACCTCAATCGAAAAAACCCGAGATTCGCGCGAACATCCCGCCAGGACTTTGCGTCTCTCTTGCATGAGACGAGGAGGAGGAGGCTCGGGCGAACCGGACTTCAATTCTCTCCCTTAATCCACCGAACTCGACCGAGGAAGCGATGAGCCGCCAGGGTTGTTCTCGCGAAGAACGACGATCGCCGAGCCCGAACGCCGCGCAACCGGCGCATCGGCGGCTCGACGGCCACTGGTCCCCCTAGCCCATCGCGACGATCCTTCGGATCGCGCGGAACGGGCCCAGGGTCTTCGAGACGACCGGGCCTTTTCGTTGGGTGGCGGTGCGCGACCGGAACCACGGCCCGTTCGGCTAGCGGCTCAGGCCACCGCCCTTTCAAGGCGGACAGGAGGGTTCGACTCCCTCACGGGCTACTCGTCCGCGCATCGTTTTGGATTTGTCTCTGTATCGGGATGTGGGAAAGCCTGGCAATCCGCCTGCCTTGGGAGCAGGAGACCGCTGGTTCGAATCCAGCCATCCCGACTGATCAACGCACCGGTCATCTAGCGGCGAAGAGACCGTGCCCGTAACGCGGTGACGTGGGTTCGAGTCCCACCCGGTGCTCTCTCGTCTTTGACAATCCAGCTTCGGTGAAGTGTGCCCATGATGTTGCGGAGGCCTACCGCCTTGCCAGGGCGGATTCTAGCTCTTTCGCGGATCGTTGTTGGAATTCAGGTTCAGTGGTTTAGACTTTGGGGCCTACTTCAGAGGGTGACCTTGTCGGCATTGGAAGTCGTGCAACGGAATGGTGAACTCGACGAGTGGCGTCGAGTTCGTGAGTGGCCGGAAAGGCCGCTGCCGGAACCGGTTCGCCAGTCCACTTGATCACCAGATCGACGCACCAACTGGCGTACGCTGGCAAAAAAACAAAAACCAGTGGTTCGAGGATTTCCATGAAATGGGCTATTCGAGGTCTGTGCTAATTCAGTACAATCCTCTCCATCAATCCCGCTGACTGAAGCACCCGTAGCTCAATTGGATAGAGCATCGGTCTACGGAACCGAAGGTTAGAGGTTCGAATCCTCTCGGGTGTACTGAGTCAGCCGGTCACTCCGGCTGGCAATCGCTGCTCAACCCCCTCCTGAGGCGGGGGTATGTGTCTGGGGCGTCCGCCACCCCTCGGGTTCCTTCAGGGACAATCGATGCAGTCCCGGGAAACCCAGCGGCAGGTTTCCTTGCAACCCGGACTGTAACCAAAACGGTTGTCGGCTTCACCGGAACGACCGATGCCGCGAGTTCCAGGGCCTCCGGTTCGGAAGGTTCGCGATCGCGCGGGCCTCGACGTCCAAAGATCCAGGTGATTGTATTGGTTGGCCCTCTGCTAGGGGACGCTCTACCTGGCCAGCCACCGATCCGTTAACGCGGGTATCCCGATCCAACTTATGTTGCTCATGAAGGACGGCCGGTTGGTGTGGAAGTTAGCGAAGAGACTCTCCTCATCCCTGTAGGAAATCCCCGCCCGCATCAAGTCAAACCTCATCATTTTGGACGTCTTGCTGGAATATCCCAATCGCGTTTTCAGGGGACTCAGCGCGACTTCCTGCGTGAGATTCGCTTTCGGCCCGAACCAGTCCCTGAGCCGCTCGACACCCGTCGAGTGGAGCGGAACCCGCTGGGCCTTGCAAAACTTGCTGAATCGGGCCGGCAACTCGCCATTTGCCAGAGAGCCTGCAGCGTTCCGGGTCGTTGACGCGGAAGGGTTGATGGAGCACATTGGCCGGATCGATGCTTCGAAACTCTCGCGGGCGACCCGACGATGCACGAGCTGACAATCACCCCGGAAGGTCATCTCCTCGTTCGCGCGACGTCGCTGGACACCTCGGATCGGAAGCCCTCAAAACGGCTTCTCGATGCGTACGGCGAGAGCCCCGCGCACGGGATGCTCTTCTCCGCGACCACAGAGCTGGATGCGGCTCTTCCGCCGCCGTTCGAGTTTGTCCGATCGATCGCCAGACTTTATCTCACGAACCTTTGCCACGCCGTGATCGCGGAGCCCAACGGTTGCGTTCCCGAACTCCCACCACCACCGGCCGATCTCGAACGCGCCGTACTCCAGGCCCCGCCGATGACAGGGCTGGAGTACCTGTCGGAAGACGTCCTATCGAATTGGTGGCGTGACCTGGATTCACTCATCCGGAGCGAGATCAAGAGCCACCCCGGCGGGGCTCAAGGCTATCTCCGGGAGCGCAGCCCTCAGTGGCGTTATGTCGGTCGCGTGACATTGCATCTGGCGGAGAACAAGCGAAACCCGGATTATCCGTTCGCCTTTCTCGCCACGTTCGCGAACGGCTTGACGCCGCAAGGCAAGGTGAAACACGAACCCCTGGGCCGGGCACTCCAGCAATACGCCGGGGAACAGAACCGCGAGGCGATGCTCACCCTGCTGCTCCCGATTTCGAGGGCCGCCAAATCCTCGGAATTGATTCACCGACTGGTCGATTCCGGGGAAATCAATCACCCCCTCGCCTGGTCGCCGAGGGAGGCCTATGAGTTCCTCAAGGCGATACCGTTATTCGAGTCGAGCGGACTCATCGTGCGGGTGCCCGATTGGTGGCACGCTCAGAAGCCGCCCCGACCCCGCGTCAGCGTGAAGGTCAACTCGAGGAATTCGGCGAGTATCGGGGTCGACTCTCTCCTGGAGTTTTCGGTCGGCGTCAGCTTGGAGGGGGAGACGCTGAGCCCCGAAGAGATCAACCAGCTTCTCGAGTCGAGCGGTGGTCTGGTTCCGCTGAAAGGAAAGTGGGTCGAGGTCGATCATGAGAAACTGAACGAAGCCCTGACTCACTGGCGACTCGTCGAAAAGGAGGTTCATCGGGAAGGTCTCACGTTCTTTGAAGGGATGCGACTGCTCTCCGGGGCAAACCTGACCAGGGATGACCAGGCGGAGAGCCAGGCATCGATTCGCGAGTGGACGGGCCTGATCGCCGGAGCGGAGTTGGATTCGGTTTTGAAGGGTCTGCGTTCTCCGGAGACCCGACTGGAGAATGCCCCTCCTGGTTTGAAAGCGGAGCTGCGCCCCTACCAGCAAACGGGCTACTCCTGGCTCCGTTTCGTCTCACGTCTGGGGCTGGGTGCCTGCCTGGCCGATGACATGGGCCTCGGCAAGACGGTCCAGGTCATTTCGCTTCTACTCGATCTCAAACGAGAGCCATCGAAAAAGAAGGCCGCGAGCTTGCTTGTCGTGCCGGCCTCCTTGATCGCCAACTGGAAGTCGGAGTTGGCCCGATTCGCGCCGAGCCTCACTTATTCCGTGGTCCATCCATCGGAAGCGAACGCCAGGGGGAGCGAGGTCGGGCCCGAGGACGTGGATGCGTTCGACTTGATCGTGACCACCTATGGCATGCTCGTCCGCACGGACTGGATGAAGCGAAATCGCTGGCGCCTGGTCATCCTCGACGAGGCCCAGGCGATCAAGAACTCAGGCACGAAGCAAACGCGCGCCGTGAAGGAATTGACCGCCAGCGCCCGGATCGCGATGACGGGCACCCCGGTCGAGAATCGCCTGTCGGATCTCTGGTCACTCTTTGATTTCTTGAACCCCGGGCTCCTGGGCACCGCCAAGCAATTCAGCTCGTTCGTCAAGATGCTGCAAGACGACCCGGCCCCGTCGTTCGAGCCGCTTCGCAACCTGGTACGCCCCTATATTCTGCGGCGGCTGAAGACCGACAAGCGGGTGATCTCGGACCTCCCCGATAAAACGGAAGTGAAAGCCTTCTGCTCGTTGAGCAAACATCAGGCGGCACTCTACCAGAAGGCGGTCGACGAGCTCGCCGAGCAGTTGGAGTCCGCGGATGGGATTCAACGCCGGGGCGTCGTCCTGGCACAGCTCATGCGGCTGAAACAGATCTGCAATCATCCGGCGCAGGTGACGGGCTCGAACGACTACCGCCCCGACCGGAGCGGCAAGTTTCAACGGCTGGCGGAGATCGCCGAGGAGATCGCGTCCCGGCAGGAGAGAATGCTCGTTTTCACTCAGTTTCGCGAGATCACCGAACCGCTCGCGGGGTTCCTCGCCACACTGTTCGGTCGATCCGGGCTGGTGCTCCACGGGGGGACGAGCGTCCCGAAACGAAAGGAGTTCGTCGACCAATTTCAACGGGAAGACGGGCCGCCGTTCTTCGTGCTTTCGCTGAAAGCCGGTGGGACCGGACTGAACCTGACGTCGGCCTCCCACGTAATCCACTTCGACCGTTGGTGGAACCCCGCCATCGAGAACCAAGCAACTGACCGCGCCTTCCGGATCGGACAGAAGAAAAATGTACTCGTTCACAAATTCGTTTGCCGTGGAACCGTGGAAGAGCGGATCGACGAGATGATTCTGCGCAAGACCAAAGTCGCCAACGAGGCGATCGGCGGCAACGAATCGGGAGAGGTCTTGTTAACCGAAATGGACGACAATACGCTATTAGAATTCGTGAAGTTGGATCTCCGTCAGGCGATCGACGCCTGACGAATACGATCGAAGGGAGAAGTGACTCATGGGCTGGCGCTACGACTACAAGCCCTACGTCCCGGTTGCCAAGCGACGCGCCCAGGCCGCGAAGGAAGTCGCCAAGCGGGTCAAGAAGGGGCAGGTTGTCTCCCCGGTCGTCATCGAGGGTCGCGCTATCGTCTCGACCTTCTGGGGCAAGGCGTGGTGTACGAACCTGGAAAGTTACAGCGACTTTGAGAACCGCCTGCCGCGCGGTCGCACGTACGTCCGCAATGGCTCGGTGGTTGATCTGAAGATTGCAAAGGGGCGGATCACAGCCCTCGTGAGCGGCTCGGAACTCTACACAATTCAGATCGACATCGCCGCGCTCCCTCAGAAAGCCTGGTACGCGGTGAAAGCTCGGTGCGCGGGCAAAATCGGCTCGCTCGTCGAGCTGCTGCAGGGGAAGCTCTCCAACGCGGTCATGGAGGCCGTAACGGATCAGGCCGAGGGGCTCTTCCCGAAGCCGAATGAGATCACGATGCGTTGCAGTTGCCCGGACTACGCGGGGATGTGCAAGCATCTTGCCGCCGTGATGTACGGGATCGGAAATCGCCTCGACACCTCACCTGAGTTGCTCTTCGAAGTGCGGGGGGTCGATCACCAGGAACTGATCGAACAGTCGATTCTCACGACTCCGGCGCGGGCCACGGGCAGCGCCCCCACGATCGAATCGGCCGAGCTCGGCGCGATCTTCGGCATCGAAATTGACGACACCCCACCCACGGAAACGCCGTCCTCGAAAGAGAACAAGACAAAGGCACCCAAGACCCGGAAGACGCCCAAGGTCAAGACGGCCCCGGCTTCGACGAAGCCTGCCCCTCTGAAGAAAGTGGCCGAGAAGAATACCGACAAGGCGAAGAAGTCTGTCCAGAAGAACACCGCGTCGGGGAAGAAGGCCACCGCCTCGGCAAAAAGGAAAGCAACGCCGGTTCGCAAGAAGGGGTAGGCCGAGAGCACTGGTTGTATCGGGAACGCCGCAACTGAGCCCTTCGGAATTCGGACGTCAGTAGTCCTCCCGCACATCGAGTCGGTTCACCGACTCAGCCCAGGCGCGTTCGTCGGGCGATAGCGACATTTCGCGACCAGCTTCACGTATCCCACATCGTTCCGACCTCCCTCCAACACACCCGAGATGGGCTGAACAATGGCCCGAAAGACCTCCTGGAAGGTGAGGGTGTCAATTCATTCGCTAGAACGTTGTTCAGAAGCGACACGATTCCTCCCTGGAAATCGTCGGCCGGAAGCCTTTTAGGCGAATCAACGAGACAAATCCCATATTTCTTTCAGAAAATCTGCTATAGAAAACAAATAATAGTAATGCATCGAATGCATGCCTTGCTTGTTGAATCGACTTGCCATTATCCTGATCACGGTTCGCTCGCCGTTTGCGTGGTTTAGGATAAACCCTCCCAGGCCCAGATCCCCCCCTTCCAACCTCGGCCCAGGAGGCAGGCTCGGCGTGATCCGATCCCGTGAGCGGGATCGGTCATTCGATCGGTCGCTACGATCGAGTGTACCTGGCCTCTATCCAATACTCTGAGAGGATCAGCAAAATGAGGAAGTCGATCCAAACGACCATGCAGCGGATCGCGGCCATGACGCTGACGATCGTGGTCACGTCGGTGCTGCTCGGTCCTTCCCGGGCCGACGCCAACTTCATCGCGGCCGACACGGGCAACACGCAGCCGCAACATACCCCGCTCGCCGGGGTCGGTGGTACGGTGAACTTCGCCGTCTATGACACCACCGGAGGCACCGGCAGCGACCCCTGGAACGTGGGCGTGAACCTGTCGGCCCTCTTCGCACACGGAGTGACAAGCGCGGTGAATCTCGACACGACGGCCAAGTACCTTTACCTCTTCCAGACGTTCAACAACGGTCAGAGCGCCTCAACCGTCGGGATCCAGGACAACCAGGTGGCCGTGATCCCGGCGACCGTGACCTCTTTCGGCAGTTTCACCGGGACGTCGTTCTCGGTGAACGTGCTGGGGACGGCGGCCGGCTTCGGCGACCAGTCACCCGCCTCGACCGGAGCCACGCCGACGGTGTTGGCCGCCCAGACCGGCCTGGACATCCCCACGACCTTGAGCCTGCTCTCCGGGGCCATCGACGCGAATTACACGCCGGTGCTAGGAACGGGTTCAAATCCCACCAAGAGCGTGCTCTGGGGTTATACCTCCAACAACGCTCCCTTGTTCGGGATCACGGCCTTCATCGGCAACAACGCGACGAGTGCGGACGGGACTGTCCCCTTCGCCTCAACGGTTCCCGAGCCATCGTCCGTCGTGCTGTCGGCGATCGGCCTCTCCGCCTTCGGTCTCTTCGCCTCCCGTCGCCGACGGGCGGTTCGGGGCTGAGCCAGATCGCCTCGGCGAGCCAAACCAACCAACGGATCGATGAAGGCAGTAGGCACGGGCTCGGTTTACCGAGCCCGTGCCTCGTTGACGAGGCGGGTGAATGTCCGAGGTCAGGATGACCTAGCCACCGACAGCGCCCATCCCATCGATCGGATTTTCGTCAACAACCTGCTCGGCCTTCCTGACCGTCCGCATTTTGGGTCTGTCTTGGCAGCGGTCGGGGGTCTGGTTTAGGCTAGCACTTCATTCGACACACCGCGAGCGATCGGCGGGTGGTCCCGAACCGGCGTCGTGAGTCGGAGGGGATCGGCCCGCGCCGGTCGACTTCGCCAGGGCCGGCAGACTCGCCGGACGGGGACGATGGTCAATATCAAGCTGCCGGACGGATCGGTCAAGGAATATCCCGAAGGCGTCCGACCCCGAGAGATCGCCGAGGGGATCGGCCGACGACTGGCCGACGCCGCCGTCGCCGCCGTGGCCGATGGCACGGTCACCGACCTCGACCGGCCGCTCGAAGCCCAGAACGGCCAGATGATCGAGCTGCGGCTCCTGACCTCCAGGGACCGCGAGGCTCTCGACGTCCTCCGCCACTCCTCGGCGCACATCATGGCCCGGGCGATCCTCCGCCTCTTCCCCGGGCGCCAGGCTCGCCTTCGGCCCGACGACCGCGACCGGCTTCTATTACGACGTCGACCTCCCCGATCGCCCCCTCTCCGAGGACGACTTCCCGGCGATCGAGGCCGAGATGGCCAAGATCCTCAAGGACGCCGAGCCCTTCGAGCGGTTCAGCCTGCCCGTCGAGGATGCCCGCAAGTTCGTCGAGGACCTCGGCCAGTCGTTCAAGGTCGAGCACATCGACGACGAGCTGCACAAGTACGGCGTCCTCAGCTTCTACCGCCAGGGCGAGTTCGTCGACCTCTGCCGGGGGCCGCACATCCCCCACGCCGGCAAGGTCGGCGCCTTCAAGCTGCTCTCGATCGCCGGGGCCTACTGGAAGGCCCACACCGACCGCAAGATGCTCCAGCGCGTCTACGGCACCGCCTTCTTCGACAAGAAGGACCTCGAAGCCCACCTCGCCCAGGTCGAGGAGGCCAAGAAGCGCGACCACCGGAAGCTCGGCAAGGAGCTGGGCCTCTTCACGATCTCGCCACCTCGTCGGCTCCGGCCTGATCCTCTGGATGCCCAAGGGGGCGACCATCCGGGGCATCCTCGAGAACTTCCTCAAGGAGGAGCTGGTCAAGCGCGGCTATCAGCCGGTCTACACCCCGCACATCGGCAAGATCGAGCTTTACAAGACCAGCGGCCACTATCCTTATTATAAGGAATCGCAGTTTCCCGCCGATCCGGCTCCTGAGCGACGCGGCCATGGCCCTGGTCGACGGCCTGGAAAAGGGGACGCTCGACGACGCCTCGCAGAAGAAGCTCCTCCGGGACGCCGGCATCCCCGAGGGTGGCATCCCCGAACGTCGCGAAGGCAACGCCGCCCCGGCGGTCTCCCCCTCGTACTGGTCGCTCGACCCGGCGGGCCGGGTCGGCTATGTCGAGGAGTTCGGCGTGAGCGAGGAATACCTCCTCAAGCCGATGAACTGCCCGCACCACATCCAGATCTTCGCCGCCCAGCCCAGGAGCTACCGCGACCTGCCCGTCCGCCTGGCCGAGTTCGGCACCGTCTACCGCTACGAGCAGTCGGGCGAGCTGTCGGGCCTGACCCGCGTCCGCGGCTTCACCCAGGACGACGCCCACCTGTTCTGCACCCCGGAGCAGGTCCGCGGCGAGTTCCGCGACACGATGGAGCTGACCCAGTTCGTCCTCGAGCAGCCTCGGCCTGACCGATTACCGGCTCCGGCTCTCCAAGAGCGACCCGACCGACCCCAAGTACCAGGGGGCCGAGGGAGAAACCTGGCAGAAGGCCGAGGCCGACATCCGCGCCGTCCTCGACGAGATGCAACTGCCCTACGACGAGGCCCCCGGCGAGGCGGCCTTCTACGGCCCGAAGGCCGACTTCGTCGTCCGCGACTGCATCGGCCGCCAGTGGCAGCTCGGCACGGTCCAGCTCGATTACGTCCTGCCCGAGCGGTTCGGCCTGCATTACACCGGGGCCGACAACCTGCCGCACCGCGCCGGTGATGATCCACCGGGCGCCGTTCGGCAGCATGGAGCGGTTCATGGGCATCCTGATCGAGCACTTCGCCGGGGCCTTCCCGCTCTGGCTGGCCCCCGAGCAGGTCCGCGTCCTGCCGATCTCCGACAAGTTCCTCGACTACGCCCGGCACGTCGTCGCCGACGCTCCAATCGTTCCACTTCCGGGTCGAGCTCGACTCGCGGCCCGAGAAGATCGGCGCCAAGATCCGCGACGCCCAGCTCGAGAAGATCCCGGTGATGCTCGTCGTCGGCGGCAAGGAGGTCGAGACCGGGACCGTCTCGTACCGCGACCGGATCGACGGCGACCAGGGGTCGATGTCGCTCGACGAGGCGATCCGCCGGCTCAGGGCCGAGGTCGATGCCCGGACGATCCGCCAGGTCGTCGCCGCCCCCGGCGGTGCCCGAGGAGGAGACGGCCGAGAAGCACACCTATTGACAGCAGAGGCGGTCAGAGGTTAAACATTGAGATTGCCTCGGGACGCACGGAGGTCTTGCCGTGGGGGCAAGCGACGTGGAACGTCCGGGGATGTCGCGCCCTTTCGCGAGGAGGGTGCCATCCCCATCAATGAGCCGAGGCCAAGGCCCAGCGTCCGTCGGGGAGGGACGTCATCGACCGGAATCTCAGGGTGAACGAGCAGATCCGCATCTCACCGGTGCGGGTGATCAATACCGAGGGCGAATTGCTCGGCGTGATGCCGACCGGCAAGGCGATGGAAGCGGCCCGCGAGGCCGGCCTCGACCTGGTGGAAGTCGCTCCCAACGAGCGGCCCCCGGTCTGCAAGATCATGGACTTCGGCAAGTTCAAGTACTCGCAGAAGAAGCGGGCCTCCAAGCAGAAGCAGCACCAGGTCCAGGTCGAAGGAGATCCGCGTCCGGCCCAAGACCGGAGACCACGACATCGAGGTCAAGGTCAAGCGAGCCCGCGAGTTCCTGGAGCACAAGGACAAGGTCCTCGTCAACGTCCTCTTCCGGGGCCGCGAGCTAGCCCACATCGACGAAGGCCGCAAGGTCATGAACGAGGTGCTACAAGCCCTCGAAGACGTGGCCAAGGTCGAGAAGACCCCGTCGATGGAAGGCAAGCGGATGACCGCCATCGTCGCGCCCAGGGCGTGAGGCCGTGTTCTTGACTTTTCCGTCCGAAGAGAGTTTCGGTGGCGGGGAGGCAACCAGCGATGCCGGCCTACGGCTACCAGCGAGCCGTGATCGACCCCGAGCATGGCCTGCTGGAGATGCGCGAGATCAGTTTCGACCTGAGCCCCGCCGACCTGCGGTGCATCGCGGCCTTCCTGCGGCTCTACGCCGATCGGATCGAGTCGAGCGATTGGCGCTCCGATCATGCGCACATCGACGAGCACGATTGCCTGTGGCGGCGAGATCACCCGGACTTGGATCTTGTCGTGCTTCACCACCCGGGGAACGGCGACGAACCTCCGCGGTAGCAGACCCGGCCAGCCGACCTTGGCCTTCTGCTCGGAGGAGATATGACGTCCATCACGCCCGAGCGGAGACAGGCCGTGGCCGAGGCGGGTGATTTGCCGGTCGAGCTTGCCGACCCGCAGACTGGCGATGCTTTTGTCCTGGTCCGAGCCGAGGTCTTTCAGAGGATGCGGGAGTTGATCGAGGAGGATGAAGACCTCCGCGATAAGCAAGCTTGGGGAAAGCTCGCCCGGAAAGTGCGCGAGCAGTGGGCCGGTGAGAACGCCTACTGATGATCCGGCCCGGAGAGATCTATCTGGCCGATACCGAGTCGGGAAAGCGGCCCGCCGTGATCGTGTTGCGAGAGGAATTGAACCGAGGTCACTGGATCGTTGCGGACCTGTTGACCTCCGCCGGGTTGAACCTCCAGTCGCCTGGAGATACGATCGAGACATGCGGCTCCCGAATTCGGATCGGGCGATTGTCGATCCTCGCAAGCTCAGCGAATACTGCCTTTCGCCTACACATCCGGTCGGCAAACACAAGGCCGCCGTGTTTCGAGCCGCCTTGGGCCTGACCGCCGACGACTCGCCGGTCCTTCGGGATCGGCTCTTGCAAGCGGCGGTCGAAGGCGAGGCTGAGTTTGAGCGAGCCGACGAGTTCGGGGACCGATACCGACTCGACTTCGAAATGGTCACCCCATCCGGTCGAGCCATGATCCGTTCGGCGTGGATCATCAGGTCGGACGAGGACTTCCCAAGATTGACAACATGCTTCGTACTCCCGAAGTGAGGCACATATGGCGGCACAGATTGAACTACTCGACACGGTCGCGGTGAGGGAGGACATCCCCGCTCTCGGGCTCACGGCCGGCGAGGTCGGGGCGGTTGTTGAAGTCCTCGGAGACGGGGAAGCGTTCGAAGTCGAGTTCTGCGACAACTCCGGGCAGACTTATGGGTTGCACACGTTGCGGGCGAGCCAGATCATCGCCCTGCATACCCGAGGGCAGGCGCTCCGGCTGAATGTCCAGGCCGCTTGAAACGGTCCACTCATTCCGCCCTCTCCGCGGGTGACACGGGGTCGGAGGACCGAAGCCGCTCTGCCCGGTCGTGGTTCGACCAGACTTGGCACGGCAAAGTCATCCGAAATGGCCCCCAAACAGCCCGAAAAAGCGCGAAATCGGCCCGATTTCGGGGCCGAAACGGGCCGAAATCGACCAGAAATGGGTTGAAAATCGTCACTTCCTCCGCACTTTGCATGGCAAACCAGGTCGATCAGTCCGGTCGTCATGATTGCGATTGCTCGGAAACTCCTGTTTCTCGGTCGCACCCCAAATCACGCCGTTGTGCTCGATGAGTTGTCGGCGACATCCAGGAAACCCCGGGCACACCCCACTCTTCAGCTTCGCGGGATCTCGGCCCGGCCCAGCTTGACGAAAGCTCACCCGGCGGGAAATGAGGCGGTTCGAAGGGGTGGTTTATCGCGATATTATAAAGGAAGCGAGACGGGTGATCGCCCGACCTCTCTTCTCGGGAATTGGCTTTGAATGGACCATCGATCCAGAGTGAGTCAGTCGAGTGTTGGCTTCGAGTTTCTCGCCGAGCGATGGCCCCCTGTCAGACGCGCGGCTTCGTTTAACTCCGTCGCGGCGAGGTACAATCCAGGACCTGGGTTCGTCTTTTTTGATCGCTCGATCTCCGGGAATTGGGTTTGAATTCCTCACGGTCGCGAAGTCCCAATCCCACGCCGCGAGCTTGGGTTTGTTATTCTGGCGACAGGCGACCCGACGAACGGTCTTCGATCGGGTTTGTTTTTCTCCGTCATCCCAGGGGGATTCCGACCTCGACGGATGCCATATTGATCGCCTCAAATCCTTTTATTTGATTGGGTTGCGACAAATCGGGTTTGAATTTCTCTGATCCGGGTCGGGATGTCACCGCCCGACCCCGATCTTTTGGCCTTGGCGGGGTGCGGCGGGGTTTGCTACCTTATTCGACTCGGCTAACGTGGCCGCGCTGGACACCGAGGGCGGATTGAAACGGCGGATGGGAACATGCCCAAGCTGAAGACTCACAAAGGGATGAAGAAGCGGTTCAAGGTGTCGGCCACCGGCAAGGTCAGCCACAAGAAGTGCGGTTCGTCGCACCTGATGAGCCACAAGAGCGGCAAGCAGGTCCGCCGGCTCCGCAAGAAGGTCCAGTTGAAGGTCCTGGCCGAGTCCCGGCGGATTCGCAAGGCCCTGCACAAAGGCCCCGGCCTGAACCCGACCGAGATCGCGGCCGAGAAGGCCGCCATCGGCGTCGACGTGGCCGCCCTCGATGCCGAAGCGGCCGTCGACCCGGCGACCCTGCCGTCCGAAGCCTGAACCTGGAACAATCGCGCGTGGGGCCTTTGAGACGGCCCCGGTCCTCTGCCCCATTTGTCCCCGATCCCCTGTCGAGACCGTACGATGCGTGCAAAGAAAGGCTTCGCCCGGACCCGGGCGAAGAAGCGGCTGTTCAAGAAGGTGGAGGGGTTCGTCGGCGGTCGTCGCACGGCTCCTCAAGTCGGCCAAGGAGACCCTGCTCCGCGCCGGCGTCTTCGCCTTCCGCGACCGTCGGGCCAAGAAGCGGGACTTCCGCCGGCTGTTCATCACCCGCCTGAGCGCCGCCGCCGAGATGCGCGGGCTCCGCTATAGCCGTCTGATCCACGGCCTCCGACTGGCCGACATCGGCCTCGACCGCAAGAGCCTCTCCGACCTGGCGATCTTCGACGCCGAGACCTTCGACGCCATCATCGACAAGGTCCGGGCCGAACTCGACAAGTTCGACGCCGCCCTCAAGGCCCGCCCGAAGTCGGCCTGAGCCGACCGCGGGCTGCTCTGATCCACCGATTGAGAGACGGATCGCCTCGGGTCGGCCTCGACCCGATGCCAGGTTTCGTTTCTCGCCGCCGCACGCCGAGGCGTCTACCCTCAATGAGCCAAGCCGACCCGATCGCCGCCCTCGAAAGCCTGGAATCCGAGGGTCTGGCGGCCTTCGAGGCGGCGACGGATTCCGCCACCGTCGAGGCGGCGCGGATCGAGTTCCTCGGGCAGAAACAGGGGCGGTTCAAGTCGGCGCAGGAACGGCTCAAGACGCTCGAACCCTCCGCCAAGAAAGCCTACGGCCAGCGGTTCAACGCCGCGAAGCAGGCGATCGAGGCGGCCTTCGAGGCGGCCAAAGCTCGGGTCGAGCGGCCGACGTCGGCCGTCGTCGACGCGATCGACGTCACCCTGCCCGGGCTGATGCCGAAGCTCGGCCATCGGCACCCCTTGACCCAGACGGCTGACGAACTGATCGACCTGTTCGGCCGGTTCGGGTTCGCAGGTGGCGCGAGGGCCGGAGGTCGAGGACGTCCGGCACAATTTCGAGGCCCTGAACATCCCGCTCTCGCACCCGGCACGCGATCCGCTCGATAACTTCTATATCAACGAGAACGACCCTGCTCCGGAGCCAGACCAGCACGGTGCAGATCCGGATCATGGAGAACCAGCCGCCGCCGGTCCGGGTGATCGCGATCGGCCGGGTTTACCGGCCCGACGAGCCGTGACGAGACGCACTTCCCGATGTTCCACCAGATCGAAGGCCTGATGGTGGACAAGGGGGTGACGATGGCCGACCTGAAGTCGGTCCTCCGGCTGTTCGCGCAGAGCTATCTCGGCCAGGACGTGAAGATCCGGTTCCGGCCGTCGTTCTTCCCGTTCACGGAACCGAGCGTCGAGGTCGATATGCTCTGGCACGGCGGCGACCGCTGGGTTGAAATGGGAGGGGCGGGGATGGTCGACCCCAACGTCTTCCGCGCCGTCGGCTACGACCCCGACGAGGTGACCGGGTTCGCCTTCGGCCTCGGGATCGAGCGGCTCTGCATGAGGCGGCACGGGATCAAGGACATCCGCTGGCTCTACCCAGAACGACGCCCGGTTCCTCGGGCAATTCTGACGAAGGTCGGCCAGACCCGGCGGCGGCATCGCGTCCTCTCCCCCATCCACCGGAACAGGTACAGGCGAGCGAACTCCCATGGCCACCGACCAGGACCGAGTGATCGTGACGACCGGCGCGACGGCGCAGGCCACGCAGGTCCACCACCGCGACTTCCCCGAGATCCGGGCCGAGGGCGAATCCCCCTCGGCCGCCGCGAGCAACCTCGCCAACCACCTCACCCGGGCCCTCGACAGCGCCCTGACCAAGTGGCGCCGCGACGCGATCGAGCAGGCCATCGCCGAGGTCCAGGACTTCGCTAAGAAGACCTGATTCGACCGACCCGCCGCGAACGCTCGCACGGAGCCCCACCCCGATGACCGAGGCCGAGCCCGAATCGTCCCCCAAGCTGGTCCGCGAGCTGGGGCCGGTCGACGCCACGATGATCGTCATGGGGTCGATGATCGGGTCGGGCATCTTCATCACCTCGGCCGAGTCGGCCCGCTCGTCGGCTCGCCCGGCTGGCTCCTCGCCGCCTGGGCGATCGCCGGCCTGCTGACCGTCACCGGCGCCCTCTGCTGCGGCCGAGGTCGCCGCGATGATGCCCCGGGCCGGCGGGCAATACGTCTTCCTCCGCGAGGCTTACGGCCCGCTCGGTCGGCTTCCTGTTCGGCTGGGCGATGTTCCTCGTGGTTCAGACCGGGACGATCGCGGCCGTCGCCGTCGCCTTCGCCAAGTTCCTCGGCGTCCTCGTGCCGGCGATCTCGGACCGACAGTTATCTCGTTCGACCCGATCTTGCTGGGCACGTCTGGCTACGCGATCAGCCTTTCGACGCAGCAACTGGTCGCCGTCGTCGCTGATCGCCTTGCTGACGGCCATGAATACGCTCGGGCCTGCGGACGGGCAAGACGATTCAGAATACGTTCACGTTCACGAAGACGGCCGCCTTGATCGGCCTGATCGTCGTCGGGATCTGCTTCGGCGTGAATCGAGGAGCGGCGGCCTGGACGTCGTCGTGGTGGAACCCCTCGGCCAACGGCTGGACCGTGCAGGCGGCTCAGAAAGACCTGGGCGTGGCCGGGGCTCTGGCGTTCGCGCTCTTGCTCGGCAAGGCGATGATCGGCCCGCTGTTCTCGCAATCGGCCTGGAACAACGTGACCTTCACCGGCGGCGAGGTCCGCGACCCGGGCCGGACCCTGCCCGAGGGCGCTGGTGATCGGCTGCGGGACGGTCGTCGGCCTCTACCTGCTGGCCAACGTGGCGTACATCGTGACCTTGCCGCTCGACGCAGATCCAGCAGGCCGACCAAGACGAGTCGGCACGGCCCTGATGAAGGCGGTCCTTGGCCCGGTCGGCGTGACGTTCGATGGCGGTGGCGATCATGATCTCGACCTTCGGCTGCGTCAACGGCCTGGTCCTCTCGGGCGCCCGGGTGCTCTACGCGATGGCCCGGACGGCCTGTTCTTCGAGAAGGTCGGCGACGACCAACAGCCACCACGTCCCGGCCGTCGCCCTGGTCGCTCAAGGGGTCTGGGCGATCCTGCTCGTCCTGCCGGTGACGGTCGAAGGCGAACCCCTCGCCGGGCGAGTCCCCTTACGGCAACACCTATAACCAGCTCCTCGAATTCCTGATCCCGGTCGACCTGACCTTCTACATGCTGATGGTCGGCTCGGTGGTGATGCTCCGAATCAAGTCCCCGGATGCTGACCGGCCCTACCGGACCCCCGCGTACCCGATTCCGGTGATGCTCTACCTGACGGTTGCCGCTTGCTGGTCGCCGACCTGATCTATCTCGAGCCCCGGACCGCCGGGATCGGCTACGCCATCGCCCTGGCGGGCATCCCCGTTTACTGGCTCCGATCCATGGGAAATCGATCGAGGAATTGAACCGCCAAGACACCGTTTGAGAGTCGTCGGTCGTAAGGAAAAGCCGTCTTCTTCTGACTACTGACCGCTGACCGCTGACCACCCGCTCGACCTGATGCGATGGGAATCACACCGCGATGATCGTCAGTTGGAACTGGCTCACAGATTATCTCCGGCTCGACATGCCGGTCGACGTCCTGACCGAACGGCTCGCGCTGGCGGGCCTGAACCACGAGTCGACCGAGGAGGTCGGCGGCGACCTGGCGATCGACCTGGAAGTGACCAGCAACCGGCCCGATTGCCTGGGCCATATCGGCGTGGCCCGCGAGATCGGCGTCCTGTTCGACCGCCCGGTCCGCTTCCCCGACCCGCGGCCCGAAAGCGAGCGGGGCGGAGGTCGAAACACTAGCGCAGGTCCGGATCGAGGCCCCCGAACTCTGCCCCCGGTTCACCGCGCGGGTCGTCTCCGGCGTGAAGGTCGGCGAGAGCCCCTGGTGGATGCGCAAGCGGCTGGAGACGCTGGGCGTCCGGCCGATCAGCAACGTCGTCGACGTGACCAATTACGTCATGTTCGAATGCGGCCAGCCGCTCCACGCCTACGACCTGGCCAAGCTCGACGGCCGCGATCCTCATCCCCCGGCGGGCCAGGAAAGGCGAGACGCTCAAGGCGATCAACGGCAAGACTTACGAACTGTCGCCCGAGATGCTGGTCATCGCCGATGCCTCGAAGCCGGTCGGCCTGGCCGGAGTGATGGGCGGGCTCGACACCGAGATCGGTCCGGCGACCTCAGACGTCCTGATCGAGGCCGCCCGGTTCGACCCTCTCAACGTCCGCCGGACCTCGCGGGCGCTGGGCCTGCACAGCGATTCGAGCTATCGCTTCGAGCGTCCGATCGACCCCGAGGTCACCGAGTGGGCCAGCCGTCGCTGCACCGAGCTGATCCTGGAGACGGCCGGCGGGACGCTCCATCCCGGGCATGATCGACGCGGGTGCGTTTCCGGCCGAGCGGCCGATCGTCACGCTCCGGCTCGACCAGATCGCGCGGGTCCTGGGGATCGCGATCGACCCGGCCGAGGTCGTCGCGGATCTTGCTGGCGCTTGGGCTTGAATTCGGAGGGCGGCCCTCCCGAGGCGCCGAGGTTCCGGCCGCCGAGCTGGCGGAGCGACCTGGAACGCGAGATCGACCTGATCGAGGAGGTCGCCCGCGATCCACGGCTACGAGCACATTCCCGAAGATCGCGCGGTCCCGCTCGCCGGGGCGCCCGAGGCCCCTCGCGAGCGGGTCGAGGACGCCACCCGGTCGCTCCTGGCCGGCCTGGGGTTCGACGAGGCGATCACCCTCAGCTTCGTCCCCGACGAGCTGGTCGGATCGCATGGAGCCCGACGCGACCGGGCCGCCGATCCGGGTCGAGCACTCGGTCCGCAAGCGAGCCAACGCGCTCCGGCAGAGCCTGGTCCCGAGCCTGCTGGCCGTCCGCGGCACAACGAGGCCCACGGCAACCTCGACGTCGACCTGTTCGAGATCGCCAACGTCTACCTGCCTCGGCCCGGCCAGCCCCTACCCGACGAGCCGACCCGCTTGACGCTCCTGAGCGGTCGCGACTTCCTCGGGCTGAAGGGGATCGTCGAGGCGGTCCTCGCCCGGTTCCATGTCGAGAAGGAGCTGGAAGTCCGCCCGAGCCCGTGCCCCTGGTTCACGCCCGGCCGGTCGGCGGAGTTGCTCCTGGGCGGGACCTGCTGGGCCGGATCGGCGAGGTTGACCGCGCGAAGCTCGACGCTCTGGATCTGCAAGCGTCGTGCTCGGCGGCCGAGCTGACGCTGGGCGTCCTGGTCGAGAAGGCCGACCTCGTCCCTCGGCATCATCCGCTTGCCGCCGGTCCCGGCCGTCGCGCGCGACCTCTCGCTCGTCGTCCCCCGGACTCTCCCCTGGGCCGAGCTGGCGGGCGTCGTCGGCCGAGCGGGCGGTTCGAACCTGGAAGCGATCGTCTATCTCGACGCCTTCCGGGGCGGCAACATCCCCGAGGATCGCCAGAGCCTCCATTTCGGCCTCCGGTTCCGCCACCCCGAGCGGACCCTGACCGGCGACGAGGTCGAGCGATCGGTCCAGGCGATCGTCGAAGCCTGCGCCTCGCGATTCGAGGCGACACTTCGATCCTGACCGCGTCCACTGGCCTCGTTCGATCCGCACCCTAAAATATCAGTGCGAGGCGATCTCTCCATTTCGATGGGCGATCCCACCCGCGAGGGCACGCTCAGGCATGCTCCTCGCGTCGCGAATGTACGCGCACGCCCACTTCGAAATCGCCCGCGGAGGCATCGAGATGAGGCACACGAAGCGGAACGCCTTGCTCGCATTCGGGCTGGTGGCAGCCGGGACATTCTCGCTGGGATCGGGCGAAGCCAGGGCCCAGTATCGCCAACCTCCGACGCCGACGTATATCGTCGAGTCCACCAAGGACTTACGTCCCCGCCGTTCCGCCGTTACACGGTGCCCAGGTACGTCTACTATCACCAGAACGGCTACTTCCATCCGGTCAGGGACACACGAGGGGCGGCCTTCACCCCACATTACGGATATGAGCCAGCCCGTCGGGAACTCAAGCTTTACAAACCCTGGCTCAGCCGGGATTAGAGCGGTTCACGACCGGATCGCGCACGAGGGAGGAGAACGGGGACTGGCTCCCGGCCCTTTGACCGGCCATCGGTCCGCCTCGCCGTCGGGCGGAATCGGCGCTTGAACCGGGGCCGGGAGCCAGTCCCCGTTCTCCTCCCTCGTGGGCCATCCGACTGTGAATCGCTGTAATCACACGAACTGACGTTCGGCCCCGAATCGACGCATCGAGACGGGGCCGATCAGATGTTTTCGAAGGATCACGCGGAGATCGACGCTGTCAGACCTCCATCAGCTTCAACCTTGATGGACGCCCAGGGGAGAGCCGGGGTCGAGCCGTTCGCGGCCGTGGCCGTGATCTTCTTCCTGATTCTGTCCTGTCTCGTGCTCTTTCAACTCCCCCATCACGGGCTTGACGGCCTCGCCCATCTCCTCGACGAGCTTCCCGCCGAGCCACGCGGTGTAGAGGCTGATCCCGCCGGCCCCGAGGGCGAGAAGCCGGGCAGCCGCGCCGGTCGGCTGAGCCTTGGCCCGTGATCGCTGAGCCGCAGGATGAAGCTGGCGGTCATCAGGCTGGTGGCCAGGGCGTTGCCGAGCCCGTGAGTCGTGGCGACCTCGTGGCTCGGGCGGTCCTTGGGGATGAAGCTGTAGTCGCGGAGCCCGGTCACGGCGGCTCCGGCGGCACCGACGAGCCCGACGGCCATGCTGATCCGGGCGGCGTCGTCATAAGCCCGCTCACCGGTCGCCAGGGCGAGGCCGTCGCAGACGTTGCTGACCGTCCAGGCTCCCAGCGGGACCGCGACGATGGCCGGGTGCGGGCTGTGGCCGAGCAGTTCTTCGGTCTTGTCGATCACGAGGGAGATCGGGTCCATTGGTGTTGATCCTCCGGCGGATATCAGACGGGTCGGTTCCGAGCGCCTTCACCAGTTCTCCCGAGTAGCGAACACCGTGCCGATGGCACGCGGGATGCTCATTTGGTATCGACGACCGGGGAAACGACGAACGCCCGGATCAATTGATCGGAGGAGACTCCGCGTGTTTCCCCCGTTGCGACTCCGAGAGGCATTCAGTCTGGGCGGCCTCACGCCCCGCGAACTGGCGATCCGGACCTGGCACGCGATCTCGACGAACGAAATCCAGACCCGAGCCGCGGCCGTCGCGTTCTATGCCATGCTGGCGTTGGTACCATTCCTCGGACTGGTCCTGGTTCTTGCCTCCCAGCTCCTCCCCGACCTCACTGGCGGCATCAGGAAAAGCCGTGGGGATCGGCAACCTGACCGTCGACCAGTTCCGCGCGACCCTGGATGAAACCTTGCCGCCCGAGGCGTCGCGAGAGATCGAACGACAGATCAGCCGGCTCCAGGCCGAGCCGCCCGTCGGCTTGATCTCGACTCGGGCTGGCGATCACGATCTGGCTGGCGTCGAGCCTGTTCGTCGCCATCATCGACGCGATGAACCGGATCTACGGGGTGGAAGAGCGGCGGAATTACCTCAAGCTTCGGCTGATCGCGATCCTGATGACCGTCTCTCAGGCCGTGATCCTGGTCGGCTCGCTCCTGGTGATCCTGGCGTGGCCTTACCTGGTTCACAGGCTGGGGCTCGGCGCCTCGGGCGATCCTGCGCGACGATCGCCCAGTACGCAGCGGTCGAGGTGATGGTCCTGCTCAGCTTCGCCCTGGCGTTCTATGTCGCGCCCGACGCCGATCAGAGCTGGGAGTGGATCTCGCCGGGAAGCTTCGCCGGCAGCCTGCTGTTCCTCGGCGCGACCCTGCTCTTCCGCGTCTACGTCCACCACTTCGCCAACTACGACAAGACCTATGGGCCGCTCGGCGGGGTGATGGTCCTGCTCTTCTGGTTCTGGATCTCGGCCTTGATCCTGCTCGGGGCAGGCCAGGTGAACAAGATCATCGAGGACGCCTCGCCGCTCGGCAAGAACTATCGGCCAGCGGATGAATCCGGCCGAGGCTCCGGACTTCGCCTCGATGAAGCCCGAGCCGGCCAATCCTCGGAGTTGAGTCCGCTCAGGAGGATCGCGGGCGGAGCGACTCCTCGATCGTCGGCCGGACCAGTTCAGGGAACGTCGAGGCCAGCCTGGTCGTGTCGAGCGAAACGTCGGCTGGACGGGGCTCGGGCAGTGCGACGTCACACCGTCGATTGGATCGCACGAGGCCGGGATCGAGACCGAGTGCTGTCGCGGCCCGCTTCATCAGCTCGAACCGGCTGACCCGCTCGGTCCCGGCGACATGGTAGAGGCCGGAGGCGTCCGCCTCGGCCAGGCGGATGAGGATCGCGGCGGCGGTCGAAAGGTGAAGTGGGGTCCGAAACTCGTCCTCGAAGAAGGTCTGCGGTTCGCCTGCGTGAAGCCCGGCCACGGCCTTGTCGAAGAAGTAAGGCCGGCCCGATCGCGACGGCCCGAAGAGCAGCGAGACCCGGGCCACCACCCCCTTCGAGACCGCCAGGACCGGCGCCTCGGCTTCCCGCTTGGTCCGGCCGTACTCGAGGATCGGCTCGGCCGGGTCGTCCTCGCGGTTCCAGGCGCGCGAGCCGTCGAAGACGAGGTCGGTCGACGTGAAGACAAGCCGCCGGTTGTGTCGGTCGCACCAGTCGGCGAGTCGTGCCGTCGCCTCGACGTTGATCGACCTGGCCCGGGCCGGGTCGAGCCGAACGGCCTCGGCGCTGCTCAAGGCCGCGGCGTGCAGAATCACGTCGGGATCGGACTGGGCCAGGGCGTGAGCGGTCGCCTCGGCGTCGGTCAGATCAACCGGCGTCAGGTCGATTCCGTAACGCTGGCCGGGCTCGGACTTGCTCCAGGCGATCAGGTCGTGCCCGCTCGTCCGGAGCCGATCGATGAGATAGGCGCCGAGCTGTCCGCTGGCGCCGGTCAGGAGGATTCGCATGGCGGTGGGTCGCGTGCCTGATCGTTGCGGCCGGTAAGTTCCTCAAACGGCACCTCACAGATATCAAAGTGGGGCCAGACCGCCTAGAGTTCGCCGGATTTCGAGCCGATGCATGGGATGCGTTGGTGTCGAGTGGCAAGGTGCCGACCGTGTCGGAGGCGATCATGGATATTCGCGACGTGCCGGTCGAAGACCTGGTCCTCGACCCGAACTTGAATCTACGGGACAGGCTGGACGAGTTCACCGTCGAGCGTTATGCCGACGCCTGGGAACGGATGCCACCGATCACGGTATTCGAGGTCGACGGCCGCTGGCTGCTCGCCGACGGGTTCCATCGCCACGCCGCGGCGGTGAAGCTCGGCCGCAGGATGATCCCGGTCGAGATCCGCCAGGGGACGCTACGACGACGCGCTCGACTTCGTCGCCGGGCGTGAACCTGTTCCACGGCCTTCCGCTGACCAAGGCCGAGCGCCGGAGGGCGGTCGAGGTCAAGCTCCGGCTCCATCACGACTGGTCCGACCGCCGGCTCGCCGAGGAGCTGGGGGCCAGCCGCGAGCTGATCGCCAAGGTCCGCAAGCAACTCGTCGAAGGCGGTCAACTTCCCGCCTCCGCCATCCGGATTGGCGCCGATGGCAAGACTTACCCCTCGGCGGGACTACCCAAGGACCCCAACGAGCACCGACCCAAGGGCAAGGCGATCGCCCAGCAGGACGACCCACGCGACCGGGGCGGGCGAGAGGCCGACGCCGCTCCCTGGGACGATACGACTGACCCGCTTCCGAAGATAGAGCAGAAGGGAATTCCCGTCGACCTGCCCCCCGCCCCCTGGGACGACGTCTCGGCGAAGGCGGTCGCACTGGCCCCGCTCGTTCCGCCCGCCGCTCCGACGATCGACGAGATGCTCAGCATGATGGCCAATCAGGTCAAGGATGTCGTCACCTGGACCAAGGCCGAAGGGTTCGGCGAGGCCTACCGGACCGCGAGCGCCAATGCCAGAGGGCTGTTCCAGGCCGCTGCGTTCCAGCTCTCCGCCCGGGCCGATCAGCTTCGGAAGGGCTAAAGTAGAGGCACACTCGGGTCAGGCTCTTCGTTTGGAGTGAGTGGGAAATAGATCGGTCTCGTTCGAATGATCCACACTTCCTCGAGACCCTCAATCGCGCCGAACTGTTCTTCGCACCCTGGATCGAGGACATCATGGACCCAAAGAAGAGCGCGTTCTCGTTGCTTGGCGAATTCAAGGAGTTTGCCTTCAAGGGTAACGTCGTTGACCTGGCGGTCGGCGTGATCATCGGCGGGGCCTTCGGCAATATCGTGCAGTCGCTCGTCAAGAACATCATCATGCCCCTGGTTGGAGCGATCTTGCCCGGTCCCAATGGCTACGAAGGCTGGGTCTTCACGATCCGGGGACAGCCAATTCCCTACGGCCACTTCCTGGGCGATCTCGTCAACTTCCTCATCCTCGCCGCCTCCCTCTTCGTCTTCATCGTCAAGTTCATCGGGCTACTCATGAGGACGAAGAAGGAAGAAGCCGCGACACCACCCCTCACCAAGGATCAGGAACTTCTGACGGAGATCCGGGACCTGCTGCTCAAACGGAGCTGATCTCGGCACCTTCAGACCAGGTCACTCAAGACCGTATCGGCCAGGAACAGCCCCTCGCGAGTGAATCGGACGCGTCGGCCGTCGTCTTCGAGCAAGCCGCCCGCCCGGTGCCTGGGCAAGGCGTGGCCAGCGATCACGTCGAACTCAAAACCCGTCTTACGTTGGAAATCGGGTCGATCCAGACCCATGATGGTTCGCCGGAGCATCAAGACGGCGGTCTCCCTGGCCCTCGCGTCGGGATCGAGGGTCTCGGTCGGCCCTGTGGCCTCGCGACCCTCGTCGATCCGTCGGAGATAGGCCGGAAGGTCCCGGGTGTTGCTCGAGCGGACACCGCCAACATATCTCGCGGCGCCCAGGCCGACTCCGAAGTAAGCGTCGTTCGCCCAGTAGACCAGGTTATGCCTTGACTCGTGGCCGGGTCGGGCGAAGTTCGAGATCTCGTACATCGTCAAGCCTTCGGTGGCCAGACGGTCGATGGTGTGCTCGTACATCTCTCTTTCGACTTCCTCGTCGACGGGACGGACCAGCCCGGCTTTCTCCTGCTTCCAGAGCGCAGTCCCCTTCTCGTAGACCAGCCCATAGCAAGAAAGATGCGAAGGACCGAGCCGGAGCGCATGCTCCAGGTCGTCGGCCCAGAGATCGGGAGTCGAGCCAGGGACTCCGAAGATAAGGTCGAACGACCAGTACGGAAATCGAGGACGGACGAGGTCGATTGCCCGGGGGACTTCCTCCGGCGCGTGATTTCTTTCAAGCACCTTCAAGAGGTCAGGCTGGAAGGACTGAGCCCCCAGGCTGACCCGATTCACTCCGCCAGCGGCCAGGACGTCCGCCTTCTCGGCGTCGAGAGTTCCCGGATTGGCCTCGACCGTCCATTCGCCGCCCGCTTCGAGCGGAAACCAGCGCCGGACCAGGGCCAGGAGTCGTTCCAACTGGCGAGCGTCCAGTCGGGTCGGTGTCCCTCCGCCGATGAAGATGGTTCGAACCGGCTGAGGCGCTCCCATGAAGGCCATCTCTCGCCCGAGAGCGTCGAGGTAGCGATCAGCGAGATGGTCCGAGCCAGCGAGCGAGGCGAAGTCACAGTAGCCGCACTTGTGAGCGCAGAACGGAATATGGATATACGCGGCTCGCGGCCAGACCCAGGGGTCGGCCGGATCGAGGCCTGAGCCTGAGGTCGGGTCGGAGATCGTAATCATTCAAGTCGGTCAAACCACGGCTTCGAGAAACCGGATCTCGGGTATCTCCGCTTTGACGGCGGCTTCGATTCCCATTGTCGTGGAGTAGATCGACGAGGCGCACCCCTGGCATGAGCCGAGCAAACGGACCTGGACGATCCGATCCTCGTCGACCCCGACCACTTCCACATCGCCACCGTCGGCCCGAAGTCCCGGCCGAACGTCACGGTCGATCACGGCCTCGATCCTTGCCCGGAGATCATCAGCAGCGGCCGAGTGAGACATCTCTCTCAATACCCTCCGCCGGAATCACCCCGATCCCGGCCGCCGTAACCACCTCCACCGCCCCGACCGCCGTAGCCTCCGCCACCTCCACCTCCTGGAGTCCGTGGTTTGGCTTCGTTGACGTTGAGCCGACGACCCTGGAATTCGGTGCCATCGAAGTTGGCTAATCGCCGTGTCGCCGTTGGTGGCGTCATCCATCTCGACGAAACCGAAGCCCCGGCTTCGCCCGGTCTCGCGGTCGATGAGCACCTGGGCGGAGCGGACGACGCCGAATTGCTCGAAAAGCTCCTGCAGATCTTCCGAAGTGACCGAGTAAGAGAGATTACCCACGTAAAGCCGCATCGCCATCGCACTGACCCTGTTCCAAACTCGCAAAGACTTCAACCCCGCTAGCTTAATATAATTCGCCTCGGCCGCGCCGACAAGCGGCAGTTGACGAGACATCGGGTCGAATCGAGCAATCGCCACCGCGTCCTCCCTCGCTTGACCTGTGGTCGGATCGAGGCTTAAAATCGAGATCACCCCGAGAAAGACCCGCTCCTCGTCATCTATACTCTCATCTTCCCGACTCGCGGGCTTCCGTCAGGGTGAGTTATTCTCTGGAGTCGCTCTCATGAAGTCATGGATCATCCTGATCGGGCTTGCTGTCGCGATCACGGCGGTCGCGACCTTTGCCGTACCGCTCCTGAGCACCGACACTCCAAGCCGGGGCCCGGCCTTTCCCGCCCCGTCCAAGCCACAAGGTCCCGCCCCATCGGTTGTCCTTGAAGAGGATTACGTCCACAAGTTCGGCGTCCTCCCGCAAGAGACACTTGGCCGTCATTCCTGGGTCTTCAAGAATGTCGGCGCCGGCGTGCTCGAATTGAGAGGCACATCCAAGACCTGCTCCTGCACGACCGCTGAACTGTTCGGGTCGGATGGCACCAAGGAGATCAAGATCAAACCGGGCGAGTCATTGCCGCTTGAGGTCACTTTCCAGACCAAGCACAACGACGGGTCGTACCGGCAGTCCGTCACGATCGGCACGAATGACCCCGAACATCCCTCGATCCAGCTCACTGTCGAGGGGACCGTTCGACCAGCGATCGTCACGATGCCCTCTGATCCCTCCATGAACTTCCAGTCCGTGAGCAACGACGAGCCGTACCATCGAAAGATCGCCCTCTACTCGGCCGACATGCCGGACCTGAAGTTGAACCGGGTCACTTCTTCGAACCCCGCTCTGCTGGACGTCGTGTCCCGCCCCCTGACCGAAGAGGAAACCAAGTCGCTCAAGGCCGACAAAGGATACGCCATCGAGGTGACGGTCAAGCCCTCGACCCATCTCGGCGAGTTTGCCGAGGAGGTGCTGGTCGAGACCGACCATCCGAGGCAGCCGCAACTTCGCTTCAAGGTTACGGGCAAGATCACCGGACCCATCACCGCGACGCCCGAGACAGTCACGCTCCGGGGGGCGACCTCCAGCAACGGCGGTACCCAGGACATCACGCTCTGGGCCAGGGGCAGGGCATCCGTCAAGTTCCAGGTCGAGAAGCTCCCGCCTGGGATGGAAGTCACGATTGACCCGTCGCCTCAGCCCGCCGAAGTGAAAGGGTCGAAGTACCGGATGCGGGTCAGGCTCGTCCCGGGGATCGAGTCGGGACGGATCGTCGAGGAGATCGTTCTCAAGACTGATGATCCGAAGGCCGACGAGCTGCGGATTCCGGTTGACGCCCTGGTGCAAGGGGCCCGGTAAGGTTTCCAGCCTTCCGGTTGCGAGTCCCCACGCCGGCTCACCCGGATGGGACGAGGATAAGGCACGAGGCGAGGGCAGGACGCCCCGCCCCAAATCTCCGCCCCTCCCCGAAAGGATGACGATGACGCGAACCTCCTACCGGCCGATGGCCCTCGTCGGCCTGGTCGCGGCGTTTCTCTGTCATGTCGGCTGCACCAGGACGTATGACACGGTAGAGACGAAACCCGCCGAGAAGGGCTCGACGCCCGTCGCTGTCCCCATCGCGACCGTCGCGGAGACGGGTCCAAAGCTCATCGCCGACTGGTCGGTGAAGCCGCCGGCCGGAATCCTCCTGATCTCCGGCGAGCAGGACGGCTATCCCGACCCCTGCGGCTGCACCGACGGCCAGCTCGGCGGGCTGGGCCGGAGATACGACTTCCTGGAGAAGCTGCAAGCCAGGGGCTGGCCGGTCGCCAAGATCGACCTCGGCAACCTGGTCTTCGAACCCAGCCGGGCGCGAGGGGGGAAGGAGCAGGAGAAGATCAAGTTCAAGGTCATCCTCAAGGCCCTGGCCGAGATGAAATACGATGCCGTGGCCCTCGGCCCCGAGGACCTGAAGCTCGGCGTCTACGACACGCTCGGCGAGCTCCTCAACCTCAAGGAGCCGAAGTTCCTGGCGGCGAACGTCAAGCCGATCGATGGCGCTCGAAGCGACCCTCCGACCGTATGCGATCGCCAAGGCCGGGACGGTGACGATCGGAATCACCGCCGTGCTCGACCCCGCGACCTACGGCTCCTTGCACGACGCCGACTCGACCATGCTCGCCGTCAAGCCTCCTGACGAGGTGCTCCCCGGCATCCTGGCCGAGCTGGAAACGCAATCCCAGGTCAAGGTCCTGATGGTCCAGGGGCCGCACGAGGAGGCCAGGCGGCTCGCGGTCAAGTTCCCCGGCTTCGACCTCGTCGTCGGGACCTCCGAGACCGCCGACCCCGACGAGCACGCCGAGATCGCTCAACGACGGGAAGACCCTCCTGGTCCACAACATCGGCAAGAAGGGGAAGCACGTCGGGGTCGTTGGAGTCTTCCCGGATTCGACGCCGAGGCTCGTCTTCCGTCGCCAGTCCCTCGACGGCAAGAACTTCCGCCAGGCCGAGCCGATGCGGAAGCTGATCGATGGCGAATATCAGGAGATGCTCAAGTCTCGAGGGGATCGTCGAGAACTTCACCCGTACTGGCAACAGCCAGGCCCCGCCGGGCGCGAAGTACGTCGGAGCCCAGGCGTGCCAGGAATGCCATCCCCGGACCTTCGAGAAGTGGACGACAACCAAGCACGCCAGGGCCTACGACGCCTTGCTCAACCCCAAGCGGAACCGGGAGTTCGACGCCGAGTGCATCAGTTGCCACACGACGGGCTTCGGCTACAAGACGGGCTGGGTCTCGGCGGAGAAGACCCCTTACCTCAAGGGAAACCAGTGCGAGAACTGCCACGGCCCAGCCTCGTTCCACGCCTCCGAGCCCGATAACCAGGACTACCGCAAGCCGATGAGGATGTCCGCCGAGTCGGCGAACAAGAACAACTTCTGCACGAAGTGTCACGACGAGGACAACGACCACAACTTCACCTTCGACGCCCGCTACGCCCAGATCTTCCACAAGGGCCTGGACGACTACACCGACCCGAAGGTCCACCAGCCCCGAGCCGCCAAGGCGGCCGGTGAGGGAAAGTAAGAATCCGAGCGGTCTCCAAACCTCAACCCCGCTTCCTCGGGAAAAGGACTTCCGCGATGCCCGAAGCCCCGACCGCGCCGGCCTCGAAGCTCGACCGATTCATGGCCAAGTACCGCGAGGACCACCGGCACCCGGTCAACCACGTCCTGCACGTCGGAGTCGGCTGGCCGCTCTGCGCGGCGGCCGTGATCCTCCTGCCGTTTCGGCCGCTCTGGTCGCTCAGCCTGTTCCTGAGTGGCTACGCCCTGATGTTCGCCGGCCACTTCCTCTTCGAAGGGAACACGCCGACAGTCCTGAAGCACCCGAGTACCCCGTTTGTGGTCGCCTGGGCCGTGATCCGGGGCTTCGGCTCTCGAATCGTCCGCATGGTGAGCGGCTCAAAGGGCCGTTAAGCTTGAAGGATCGATCGGAACCTCCTGGAGGTCATCATGGCCACCGTCATCGAAACCCCGCCCTCTGCGCCCACATCCCCAGCGCGACCCAATCGTCGGCCCCGAAAAACAGGGGCTGACGATGGCGTTCGAGGCGTTCGTCGAGGCCGATTTCGTCGAAGGTTGGCTCTACGAACTGGCGAGAGGGATCGTCGTCGTGACCGAGGTGCCCGGCATTCATCATGGGCGGATCGTCTCCCGCTTGAACGAGACGTTCGTCGTCTACGACATCTCTCACCGAGGGATCATCAACTATCGGGCCGGCGGCGGTGAGTGCCGCATCCGACTGCCCGGGATGAAATCCGACAGGCACCCGGATCAGGCCATCTACCTATCTCCCGAACCGAAGGGACCTCGCGTCTGGACACGCTGGGTACCCCAGATCGTCGTCGAGGTCGTCAGTGTTTCCGGCGAGGATCGCGACTACGTCGAGAAACGCGAGGAGTATCTCCGGATCGGCGTCCTCGAATACTGGATTCTGGACCCGAAGCGGCGTCGAATGCTCGTGCTCTCGCGGCTTGGCGACGTCTGGGAAGAGGCCGTGCTGGCTGAGAACGCCATCCACCGGACCTACCTGCTGCCCGGTCTGGAGGTGAACGTCGGGGAGATTCTCGGCCCTCCCGCCGAGGTCGACGAGGATGGGCTGGACGACGAGGTCGAGAACGGCGAGCATTGAGATCGTTTGCCGCCCCAATCTCCATCCGAGTTGAGAAAAGGAAGACGATGGCCGACCCGATCGCGTACGATGATTTCGCCAAGGTGGAACTCCGGGTTGCCAAGGTGCTCGAAGCCCGGCCGCACCCGAACGCCGACAAGCTGATGCTGCTCCAGGTCTCGATCGGCGATGAGACTAAGCAGATCGTCGCGGGCATCCGCTTGCATTACACTCCCGAGCAGCTCGTGGGCAAGAACATCGTAATCGTCAACAACCTCGCGCCCGCGATGCTCCGAGGCGAAACTTCTAACGGCATGCTCCTGGCCGCGACGTCGGGCGAAAAAGTCGTCCTGCTGACAGTCGACGACCCCGAATGCGTCCCCGGCGCGAAGATCAAGTGAGGGGAATCGGCCTCACTCCAGACCTGGAGACGAGGCCGACTTCCTCGAGAAGACGAGATAAGCCGGGATTCCCGGCGGCAACGATCGTCAGCCCGGCGAGTGACTCGCCGGGACTCTCGGCGAGCATGCTGCCCAGCAAGAGAAGCGACGCCACCGCGTACAGCAAGGGCGTGACGGGATAGCCCCACGTCTTGTAAGGACGTGGGAGGTCCGGACGGGTGGTCCTGAGCACGAAGACGCTCACGATCGCCAGCCCGTAGAAGATCGTCCCGCCGAAGATCACATAAGTGAACAGGACGTCGTAGAGCGGCTTCTCATGCAGCTTCGCCCAGGCGGAGTCGATCATCGGGTGGACATTCGACGGAGGCTCCAGCAGGAGGAACGCCGAGGCGGAGATCATCAGGATGACCGCCCAGACTGTCTGGGCGATGATCGCGTTGGCTGGCGTCTGATGGCGAGGGTCGATCTTGCAGAGGCCAGCCGGGAACAGGCCGTCGCGGGCCATCGCGAAGTACGCCCTCGGACCGGAGAGGGCGTTGCCGTTGAGGGTGATGAACGTCGAGGCCATGATCACGAGGGCGATGACAACTCCGCCCTTTGCGCCGATGAGGTGCTGGAGGAAGTTGACCGAGACGATCCTCGGGGCGCCGTTGTCGAGCGGAGGCGCGATCACTTCTTCCAGCGGGATCACCATGTGGTAGAGCAGCGTCATCCCGAGGTAGATCGCGATGAGTGTGAACATGCCGAGAATCAGGGCCCTGGGAATGTTCCGGCCGGGTTCGCGAATCTCTTCCGCGAGCGAAGCGGCGTTGACCCAGCCATCGTAGGTCCAGAGGACGCTGATCATGGCCGCCATGATCCCCTTGAAAATCGTCGCGTCGTAGGAGGCGGGCCAGATCGGCGTCAGCAACTTCGGGTCGGCCTTGCCCAGCAGGAACGGCAGGACGATCATGCCGAGGAGCGCCCCGATCTTCAGCGCGGTGCCGATCACCTGGACCCGGCCGCCGACCTTCGTCCCGATGACGTTGACCGTCGCCAGGATGATGATGGCCGCGACCGCCGCGATCGTCTGCCAGGCCACGAAGTTCAAACCGCCCGGCGCCGGGATCAAGATCGCGAAATTCAGCCCGAACGCCGCCGCCAGCGTGGCGATCGATCCGGTTCGGATCACCAGGAATTCGGTCCAGCCGAACAGGAACGCCGGGAGCTTTCCGAACGCCTCGCGAAGGTAAACATACGGCCCTCCAGCGCTCGGAAGCATCGCAGCTCAACTCGGCGAGCGTCAGCGCCCCGGCCATGCTGAACAGGCCCCCGACGATCCAGACGAACGCGATCCCGCCCAGGAACGGAACGTTCTTCGCCACTCCGGCCGGGACGATGAAGATCCCCGACCCGATCACCGACCCGACCACGACACAGAGGGCCTCGACCGGCCCCAGGACCCTCGGCAGCTTCTCATGACCTGCTTTCGTTTCGGTTCGACATGAACCCTCGGTTGGTCTCGGTGGGTGGTCAGTCGCGAGCATACGACAGGCTGAAGATCCCGGATTTGAAATTTCAGATTTGATATCCTGAGAATAAGCCTTTGATAGGATCCGACCGAACTCACTTACCTCCGGCCGTCGAGGAGGTTTCGGGGCCGGGTTCGGGGCGGGATTAGCGGGAGGCGGAGCCCCGTTGCCCACGGGTTGGGGTGTGACGACCGGAGTGGCGGGTGACAGAGTGGTGCCGTTGGGGGCGGTCGCGGCCTCGGTGGCAACCTTGAGCGCGGAGGTCGCGGCGTCGATCCGCTCGATGAGGGCGGGAAGCTGCGTGGCTAGCATTTCGGGATCATTTTCGATGATCGCCTGCCTAACGCCGGGGAGTGTCCAGGAGGAGTAGCCCGTTGTCACGCCGGGTGCATAGATGGCGTGGCGAAACCACGGCCGGCCGGGGAGCCCCTTGGCGATCAGGAATGACCGCTCGACCTTCGTCAGGGCGTCATTGACCCTGGCAAGCTGGGCCAAGGCGACTCCATCTCGCCGACTCAGCGCGTCGGTCGCCGCGTCGAGGGCCGTTGCCTGGCCCTCGAACGCCTTGATCGACGCGACCAGCCTGGGCAGGCCCTCGAAGACGATCGGCGGACGGGCCGATTCCGACTCGACCGTCCGTGCCTTCCTGGCGACGATCCGACGGAGGTCGTCAACGTACTCGCGAAGGGCCTCGCCGTAGGGGACGAACTTCAGAGCGGCACGACCTCGGCGCCCGCGGCCCGCATCGCGATCAGGGTGTAGAGCCGGGCGGCCGTGGCGTGGGTGACGAACTCGGGGTCGCCGAACTTCTCCATCCAGAAGAAATCGTCGTAGATCGAATGATAGACGCCGTATCGGCCGCTGAACCCGACGTCGAGCGACGGCACGCCCAGATGGTCGAGGAACGCCGTGTAGTCCGACCCCGACCCAAGCGGGTTGAGCTGGGGCGAGAACCGCCGGCCCGCTGCCCCGTTCGAGGCCCCGGCGTAGGGCTTGGATGGGTCTTCGGCCCCGTTCGGCGCGTCCCAGAGGCCATCGAGGTCGACCGGTGCCGCGTTCGCCCAGGCTGCCCGGCGCTTGGCCATCCAGACGTCCCGGAGCGTCCGGCCGGATCGGACGTCGTGGATCGAGCCGGCGGCCTCCAGCATCAGGTCGCGGAGCGACGGGACGCCGTCGACGTCGAGTTCCGGCCCGGAGACGGCCGAGTCGACGTTGAGCAGCAGCACGGCCTTCTCGTTGATCTCCTCGGCGTGCTCGTCGCACCACTCGGTCGAGCCGACCAGGCCATATTCCTCGGCGTCCCAGCTCGCGTATTCCAGGGTCCGCCTCGGCTTCCAGCCCTGCTTGACCGCCGAGCCCAGGGCCCGGCACATCTCCAGCGTCGCCGCGGTCCCGCTGCCCGGGTCGACCGCGCCGTAGACCCAGGCGTCGCGGTGGTTGCCGATCATGACCCAGCGCTCGGGCTCGACCGCCCCCTTGATCGTCGCGATCACGTTCCAGATCGGCCGGATCTTGTAATCCATCTCGACCTGGAAATGGACCTCCGCCGGCCCCGGCCCGACGTGATAGGCCAGCGGCAAGCCCGCCTTGCCAGCCCGCCGGGACGTTCGGCCCGCCCATCGCCTTCGAGGATCGGCCTGGCGGCGTCGTAGCTGATCGGCAGCGAGGGGATGGTCGCGTAATAGTCCTCGCGGACCAGGCCGGTTTCCTTCTCCCAGGTCTTGATCGACAGGACTTCGAGGCGGTGCCTGTCCGGGGGAAATCCTCGGCGACGATCCGTCCTCGACGAGCGTGAACCCGTGCCTCGGGTCGATCGGCAGCCGCTTGGCCCCCTTGATCGAGGGGCCGTTGGGCGTGGAGGGGTCGCCCGGCCCGAGCGAGAGGAACTGGACGCTCCCGCGCTGGATGGCCGAGCCGGGCCGGAACGGGCCGTTGGGATAGACGTCGCCCCGGCCGTAGCCGTCGTCGGCCGGGTCGGAGTAGATCAGGATGCCCTCGCCCCGCGCTTCTGGGCATTGCGGACCTTCAGGCCCCGGAACAGCTCGCCGTAGCGGACCAGGACGATCTTGCCTCGGACGTCGACGCCCAGCTTTTCGAGGGCGCTGAAGTCCTCGGGCCGGCCGTAGTTCGCGTAGACGACCTGCCCGGTCACGTCGCCCGAGACGCCGTAGCCGTGGAAGGCGGGGAAGGCGTCGGGGCTGGCCGAGTCCTTGTCGGCGGCGATGGCGTCCTCGGTGATCTTGAGCGTCTGGCGGTCGGGCCGGACGATCTCGCAGATGGACGCTGCCGGGTACGGGTAGTTGAGCAGGACTTCGATATTCGGCGATCTCGGCCTGCCAGCCCCAGGATCTGAGCTTGTCGCGGACGTCCACGGCGGTCTTGTGGTCGGCCGGCGTGCCGGCGACGTGGGGCTCCTCGGTCAGGGCGCGGAGCCAGACCCGGGCGGCGTCGGGAGTGGGCACGGCCAGGGCGTGCGACTCGGCCTTGGCCTGGGCGGCCCTCGAGGCGGGCGCGAAGCCGATCGGCCCGTCCTGCCCTCGGGCCGGGGCTCGCCAGGGCGGCCAGGGCCATCAGGCCGAGCAGTGCGGGAGTCGGACGTCCATGCATAAAAAAAGCCCTTTTCCCGGAGAGATGCTTGACAGGCGAGGCGTCCCGGAATCAAACTCGGGCAAGCGGATCGTCGCCTTCACAAAATACGCCGCCCGAGGCGTGCGAATCCAGACCCAAGGCGTCGGCCGTCCCGTCAAACATTCGGCCAGTTCCGATCCCGGAACCGCGTACGTTTCCTGTTCCGCCGGATGCGGCGGCTCGTCCGGCTGAGAGTCGAGTCGGCCTCCGTCGCGGAGAAAGGGGAGTCTCGTGGGATTGTCGTTCACCGTCGGTGGAGCGAAAGGGACGTTCGAGGATCGGTTCGCCGTCGAGGTCGCCGGAGTGCTCGACAATGCCTTCGGCGCCGAGGGGGACTGGGAAGGGGTCGCCCCTCGCCACTTCGGAGAGCTGGTCGATTCCGGCTGGGCCGAGCTGCAAGGCCGGGCCGCAGCCGAACTCGGGGCCGACTACGTGCCGAACCTGCTGGCCCTGGGGGCCGAGGGCCGCGGCGTCTACCTGCCCACGCACGTCCGGGCGGTCTCGCTGCCGCTCTCGGCCGGCGGCCCGCTCCGCTGCGCCAGCCTGCCCGGCCTCCGGACCGAGCTGGCCGAGCTGGCCAGCCGCTGGGAGCTGCCGCTGGACGACGAGGGGTTGCAGGAACTCCTCCAGGTGAGCCAGGACCCCGACGACGGCTGGGTCGCCGACGCCCCGGAGATCCTGACCTTCGCCCGGCTCGCCCTCGCGGCCAACGAGGCGACCCGGCGCGATTGCCCGCTCTGGCTGGTCGGCTGAATCGACGCCTCGGAGAGTCGATCGAGGCCGTCGGATGCCGCACAAGCCGCAGCTCGACGGCCTCCGGTTCCTCGCGTTCCTCGCCGTCTTCTACTTCCACGCCTACCCGGGGATGGGATACCCGGGGCCGGAGGGGGTCCAGGTCTTCTTCACGCTCTCGGGCTTCCTGATCACCCGGATCTTGATCCAGGGTGAATCGGGACGGCTCGGGACCGACCTGAGACGGTTCTACTTCCGCCGGACCTTGCGGATCTTCCCGCTTTACTACGCGGTCGTGCTCTGGCTCTGGCTCATCGGGGCCTTGCCGGGCGTCGGCTGGTATCTGACTTATCTTTACAACGTCCGGGCCTACTTGCTCCCCGACTGGGGTGGACCGGTCGGTCATTTCTGGACGCTCAGCGTCGAGGAGCAATTCTACCTGCTCTATCCGCCGGCCCTGCTCTGACCCCTCCCCGATTCCGGTTCGCGCTCCTGGGGGTGCTGCTGGTCAGCTCGAAGGCGTTCCAGGCTTATGCCCGAACCCGTCTGCTCGTCCCCTGGTCGAGTTTTCTTCTTCCTTATTGCGGCGAACACCTGCTCTGGGGATGCCTGGCCGGGCTGGTCGAGCTTCGAGCCAGACCGAGAGGATGGGAAGGCCCCCTCTGCCTGGGGGCCGGCCTGCCGTTGCTGGTCCTGAGCCGGAGCCGACCGGATTGGTGGGTCTCGCCCCCAGACCCGTCGGTGGTCCTGCTGGCCTTCACGGGAGTTGGAATCGGCAGTGCCTTGGTGGTGTTTGGGCTCTGGCGGACCTCTCAACCCTGGATCATCGCCCCACTCGCGTTCAGGCCGATTGCCTACCTGGGACGGATCAGTTACGGTCTTTATGTTTATCACCTCCTCGTCCTGGAACGAGGATGGTTCTACTCGTTGCCGGAATACTATCTCATCTACAAGAAGCCTTACAGCGAGCTGGGACTGACGATCGCAATCGCCGCGCTGTCCTGGCATTTCTTCGAGCGGCCGATCAATCGCTTGAAGGATCGACCGGGGCGGCAGGCTCTGGCTCAGGAGCTAGGGCGAATCTGGCGGGCAGCACGACAACGTGTTCGGGGGTGACGTGGACCGTCAATCCTTGCCCTTCGCGGAGCCCCTGCGATTGCGACTGGAGGGTCAAGGCGACGACCGGCCAGTCGTTGGGGCCGCGCAGGTGGACCTGTCGGACCTCGCCGAGGAAAACCAGCCGTTCCACCGTCGCGGCGAAGCGATTCGCGTCGAACGGCGCGTTCGGACCAATCCCTAGAGCCTCGGGCCGGAGCGCGATCGTCACCGGCGAGCCGCTCGGTAGCGACGCCGGCGTCGGCCCGGCCGACCAGCCGGCCCAGCGGGGTCCGAACGATCAGGTCGCCTCGCGGGTCGGTCGAACTCGACCTGCCCCTGAATGAGGTTGATCGGACCGAGAAACCGTGCCACGAATGAGTCGTACGGGCCGATTATAGACCTCGGCCGGCGGGCCCGACTGGACGATCCGGCCCAGATCCATGACGGCGAGGTGATCGGCCATCGAGAGGGCCTCGCGGGCCTCGGAGGTCAGGACCAGCGTCGTCGTCTCGGCCTCGGTGAGGACCCGGCGGATCTCGTCGCGGAACTCGCCCCGGACTCGCTCCTCCAGCCGGCCGAGCGGGTCGTCGAGGATCAGCAAATCCGGCTCCAGGACGAGGGCCCTGGCCAAGGCGACCCGCTGCCGCTGGAGCCCGGAGAGCTCGTCGGGTCGCTGGTTGGCCAGAGTCTCCAGCCGGGCCGTGCCCGAGCGCTTCGGCCACCTGCGACCGGCGGTCACGTCGAGGAACTCCCCGGATCTTGAGCGGGTAGCCGACGTTCTCGGCCACGGTCAGATGGGGCCAGAGGGCGTCGTCCTGAAAGACCAGGCCGACCCGCCGAGTCTGCGGTGGAAGGTCATGGACGAGTCGGCCGTCGAAGTAAATCTCGCCGTCGTCCAGCGTCTCCAGGCCCGCGATCAGCCGGGCCATCGTGGTCTTTCCCGACCCCGACGGCCCGAGCACGAACGTCAGCTCGCCGGGGCGGATCTCCATCGAGGCCCCATCGACGACCGCGACCTCGTCGTAACGCTTGACCAGATTTTCCAGGACGACCCGGATCATGAGGGGACGTAGCCCCCCGCCACCCGGGCGACCCGCCGATAAAGCTGGCGGGTCCAGGCGGTCCACTCGCCCCGGAGCCAGGCCCGGAACCGGGGCTCTCGGGCGAGCCGGCCGTCAGCGGCCCCGGCCAGCTCGGCGAGCAGATCCCCGTCGATCATCCGTATCGGCTTCGACCAGCTCTCCAGAAGCCAGGCCCGGCTCTCGGCGTCGGGCGCGATCTGCTCGGCCAAGGTCTCGACCAGCGGGAGGGACGACGGGGTGGCAAGGAGCTTCGCAACCGACGCTGGTGGCCAGGGGGGACGTTCGCCAATGCGGCCTCGGCCTTGGCGGGATGCCCGATACCGGCGGAGGGCGGCTTCGGCCGTGATAAGTTCCTCGCGGGCATCGATCAGAGCCGCCCCGAGAAGGTCCGCCAGGAGACCGTCGGCCCGGATCCCGGTCGGGGACTCCTCGGCGAGTGGACCGGCCAGCCCACACGCTTCGAGTGCCAGGATGAACCGCGCGGCTCGATCCCCATTCCTGCCCCCCCGGACCAGAGCCACGGAGTTGAGAGGGTCCGTGTGGGCTGACTTGATGGCTGGTCGGGTCCGACTCGCGATGCGGACCAGATTGTCATATCCCTTGACCCAACCCTCGGCCAGGAGAGTGGCTCGTGCCTCGGCGAGCGCGGCCGGGTCATCTCTTGGGTCGGCGACAACCCTCGGAGCGTCGACCTAACTTGCGAGTGTCGCCTGCCTTTCGACGGATCGGTCGTTGGGCTTCGAGGAGGAATCGATCCATTGATCGGACTGTCCCAATCACCAGGTCAACTCCGCCTCTCCGGTCCACTATGGTCTCTAAGCTTTCCGAAATCGCCAGGTCAACCCAAAGCACTGTCTCGGGCCAGTACGGTCCGGAATGGAGGGCGGCCTCAACCTCGGCTCTGGCCGCCGGAGGCCATGAGGTCGCAATGACCAGGGGGGGGTCGCCGATCGGGTTGCATCCGATCAGAGGGAAGAAGAGGAGGATCATCAGTGCCTCTCGCCAAAACAAACCCAATGATCCTGGACCTCGACCTTCCCAGACAAAGCCAATCAATCGAAGCGTCTCCGCGAAAAAACAAACCCAGCCCCCGCGAGAACAGGTCGTTTGCGACTCGAACGAGAACCGATTCAGAATGATCGTTTTCCCAGACGAACCTAACTCATCCCGGTTTCGCATGACGACGTCATCCCGATTCGAGGCTCGAACGCGACGAGTCATGAGGAGGTCTGTCCCGGCATTCAAAGCCCGTCCAGGACAGTATCGCGAGATCGGGCCGTCAGTTAACACAGGATTTCGCGGGGATCGAAAAAAAGATCCCCCGGAGCGGACGCCCCGGGAGATCTCGGGTCGGCGGATTGGAGGTTGGAACGGACGCAATCAGTTCCCAGGCCGGCTGCCCAGGGTGACCGAGAGAGTCACGTCCTTGCCGTCACGCTTGACGACGATCTCGACCTTGTCGCCCGGCTTGGCCCGGCCGAGGGAGTCGGTGTAGTCGTAGATGGTCGCGATCGGCTTGCCGGCGAAACCGACGATCACGTCGCCACCCTTGAGCCCCCCTTCTCGGCGGGGCTGCCTTCGCGGACGGCCGAGAGCTTCACACCCTTGTCCTCGGCGCCGTAGTCGGGCACGGTGCCGAGGTAGGCGCCGGTTCCGATCCGGCCGGGGTCGGCATTGCCGGCGTGGGGGTTCCGGGGCTGTTCGGCGGCCTTGGTGAAGACGGGCCGGGTCGGCCGACGGGCGACGTCGAGCAAGAGGACTTCGCCCAGGTCGGCGATCCGGGCCATTCCGGCGAAGTTGATCCGATCGGTGTCGTCGCTTGGACGGTGGTAGTCGGCGTGGAGGCCGGTGAAGGGGAACAGGACGGGAACATTCTTGAGGTAGAACGACTCGTGATCGCGAGCCGCCGAAGCCGTCGGACATCCCCTTGACCTTCTTGACCTTGAACCCGGCCGCCGTACCCAGGGAGTCAACGATCTCCTCGATCCCGGGCGTGCTGCCGGTGCCGACGATCGTCAGTTCGCTCTTCTCGTTAAGCCGGCCGACCATGTCGAAGTTGATCATCATGACCGTCTTGTCGAGCGGGATCAGCGGGTGTTCGACGTAATGCCGCGATCCAAGCAAACCCTTTTCCTCGCCCGAGAAGGCCATGAAGACGATCCGACGGGGCAACGGGTCGGCGCGGCGGCCAAGCCGCCGGGCCAATTCCATCACCAAGGCCGTGCCCGAGGCGTTGTCGTCGGCGCCGTTGTGGATGTCCCTCGAGAGCAAAGCCAGCGAGCCGGAGGTCAGACCGCCGTGGCCCAGGTGGTCGTAGTGAGCCCCCACGACGATCGTCTCATCGGAATTCGGCCCTTCCCCTTCGAGCACGCCGATAACGTTCTTGGCCGCAATTCCCTTCCGCTCGATCTTGATCGAGCCGGTGAGCGTCCAGTTTTCGAGCGGGCGAGACCGGGGCTTGAGGTCGGAATCGATCTCTTTTTCGAGCGTCTCCAGCTTAGGCTGGCTGGCGGCGGCGAGCAGCTTGTCCGCCTCGGCCCGCGTCAGCATGAGGAACGGGATCGGCGAGTTCTCCTCCGTCCCGGCCGCGCCGAACCGAAGAAGCTGGTCGTCATGCCCCTTGAGGCCCGCGAGGTCGTTGACGAGCAAGACCGCCGCGGCGCCGTGCTGGAAGGCGTTGGTTGCCTTGTGGGTGAAGGTGGCGTAGGTCGTCGTCTGCTTGCCGCCGAACGGGCTCTTCTCGTCATCCATCTGCGGCTCGCGGCGGATCAGGAGGACCGCCTTGCCCTTGACGTCGAGCCCGGCATAGTCGTCGTAATCGAGGTTCTTCGACTCATCCCTGGCCGTGATTCCGTAACCGGCGAAGACGATCGGCAGGCCGTCCAGGACACCGCCGCTGCCGATGGCCAGGGGCTGGAACAACGTCCTTATCAGGCTGGATCTCCTCGCCCCTCCGGTCCCTTGAAGGCGATCGTGGCCGGCTCGGTCAGTTCGGCGTTGCCGCGGATCGTGAACGGCTGGAAATACCCCTCGGCCCCCGGGGCCGGCTTGAGCCCGGCCTCCTTGAACGCGGCGGCGATGTAGTTGGCCGACGCCTCGATCCCCTTCGTGCCCGGGCGCCCGGCCTTCCTGGTCGTCATGGGCCAGGAACGCGACGTCCTGCTTCAAGCGGGCCTGGCTCGGGCTGACGTAAATCACGTCACCCCAGGCAAAAGCGGCGATCAGGCCGAGGGCCGCAAGGGACAGCCAAGGGCCGGTCGGGCGGACAAGAAAGCGGCGTGCCATGCGGGTTCCATCCTTAACGGAGTCGAGGGCGGGCGTCTTCCCTGGGATGAGGTTCTGGCCGTAATTCGATGGCCGGGACATGGTTCGATTCTCGGCCCTTGGTCGAGATCCGTCAAGCGGGAGAGTTCCGCGTGAAATTCAGGGAGGATCGACGATCCTGACCGACTCAAGGAGGCTGGTGAGTGGCTTGAACGCGAACTGCGGAGCCACGTTGCCATCGGGGGGAATCGTCGTCGGTCGACCGTGGGCGACCCAGTTTCGATACCCGACGATCTGTTTGACCTGGCCCATGTGCAACGCCGCGACCTGGCCCTGGAAGATCCCGATCAGGCGATCCGCGATCCGCCAGTACTCGATGTCGTGGAGGATGGCCTCATGGATCGCCTCGTCAACCGGATCATCGCTCACGATGATTCTGTCCGGCTTCTGCATGATGTAATCGCGGAGCGTCCGTTCGAACGTGGCGACGAGGCTGAGCACGATAAGATCGGCGAGTTCCTTCTCCGCTCCATCGATGCCGATGAGGGACCGTTCCTTCGACTGGTGGCGGCGGAACACATGGCGGCTTGTGATCGCGTCACGGATGTCCTTGTTGATGACTCGCTCCGTGACCCTCATACAATCGACGGCGACGGTGTACCAATCCATGATCGGAATCAGGGGTTGTTCATCGGAGGCATGACTCGGCCAGTTCTCGGAAGAGGGGCCCGTCAAGCAGGAGCGAGGCCCAAGGGGCGCGATCCTGCACCCAGAACCACCCGGTTGGTTCCGTCGTCACGAAAATCGGTGCTCCGTTCGAGCCGCGCAACGGGGGACTTGGCTCGGAGTCCTGCCAGGCTAACAGGAACGGCCCATCCAGCCCTTCCAAGTCGCCCCGACCTTCCGCCCCGCCCACCGCCCTGGCCACGGGACGGACGATCATCTCATCCGCCCCTTGCCGGATCAGCAGTTGCGGGATCTGGTATTCCCCGCTCCACTTCTCGATGATCGAGATCGGCTCGGTCGCGAACGTTGGCTTCGGCTCCATCTCCGAGGCCCACTCGCGGATCTTCTCGTAAAGATCCTCGACCTTTTTCCGCCAATCCGCCAGGCTTGGCTTCTCGGCCTGCTCGGTCAACATCGGACAGAACTCCCCGGGTCGAGATCCGCGAGGCGTCCCATCCCTCGCCAAAATGGATTGTCGCAAAGCCTGTCGATCCCGGTCAATCCGGGCCGAAAACGACGAGAGCGGTCGATTGCGGTCTGTTCGCCGTTCGAGTACCTTGAATTCTTACGGACTCGGGATGAGACGAGGGCTTCCGCGCGATGACCGATGACCTGGTGGCCCGCTGGGCGACGCTGCTGGTCGACTACTGCCTCCGGGTCGAGCCGGGGGAGACGATCCTGATCGCCTCGGAGCTGGAGGCGCGGCCGCTGATCGAGGCGTGTTTCCGCGAGGTCGTCTTGCGAGGCGCCCACCCAATCGTCCGGACCGAGTTGCCCGGCCTGGCCGAGTACTTCGTCGAGCATGCGAACCAGGCTCAGCTTTCCCACCTCTCGCCGGTCTCGATCCGCGAGGCCGAGGTCGCCGACGGGCGAATCCGGATCTCGGCCGAGACCGACACCCGATCGATGCGCGGGGTCGATCCCGAGGCGTCAGGCGATCGTCGACCGGACGCGGGCCCCGCTCCGCGAGCTGGCGAGCCAGAAGCGGTGGGTACTGACCCAGTATCCCGACGGCCGCCTACGCCGCCGATGCGAAGATGCCGTTGGCCGACTACGAGGCTTACGTCGCCCGAGCCATGTTCCTCGACCGTGACGACCCGGTCGCCGCCTGGCAGGCTCTGGGCCGTCGCCAGGCCGGGCTCGTCGATTTCATGGCGAAGGTCAAAGAAATCCGGATCGAGGGGGACGGCACCGACCTGACGCTCTCCGTCGCCGGCCGGACCTGGATCAACTCCGACGGCCGGCGCAACATGCCCTCGGGCGAGATCTTCACCGGCCCGGTCGAGACAGCGCCCGGGGGAAGCTCCAGTGCAGCTTCCCCGTCTGCCGGGGGGGTCGCGAGCTGGTCGGCATCGCCCTGGAGTTCGCCGAAGGGAGGGTCGTCTCGGCGAAGGCAGACGAGGGGGAAGATTACCTGCTCTCGATGCTCGACCTCGACCCCGGCGCCCGTTATCTCGGCGAGCTGGGAATCGGTCTGAACGCTGGGATCGACCGCTTCACCGGCAGCATCCTCTACGATGAGAAGATCGGCGGAACCGTCCATCTGGCCCTCGGCAACAGCTATCCCGAGACTGGCGGCGTCAACAAGTCGGCCCTCCACTGGGACTTGATATTCGACCTTCGCAAAGGGGGTCGGGTCACGGCCGACGGGCGAGTGGTGATGGAGGACGGGCGTTGGCTGGTGGGATGAGCAGAGCCTCATGAGACGAACTAAATTCACATCGATGACTGATCGGACTCAACCGGAGAGCTTGCCATGAATCGCGGAAGTTGGGCGGTCTGGGTTCTCGTCCTGACCTTCGGCGCGGAAGGGGCCTTTGGCCAGCAGGCCTCGGAATCGGCCCTCAAGGATCGCGTGGCTCAATTGATCGAGCGGCTGGAGTCGCCCAAGGTTGAGACCCGGGCGGCGGCCGAGAAGTCGCTGATCGACCTGGGCACGCGGATCTTGCCGCTCCTGCCGGCATCGGTCGACGCCAAAAAGAAGGATCTCACCGAGCGGTTAGAGCGGGTCAGGGCCGCGCTCCGCGAGCAGGAAGAGCAGACGAATCTCGGGGCGTCGAAGGTCACGCTCAAGGGGAAGGGGATGCGGCTTACGGAAGCGATCAAGGCCCTCCAGAAGCAGTCGGGCAACGACATCACCGACCTTCGCGAGGCCTACGGCGCCGAGGTGACCAACCCGGCTCTTGACCTCGAAATCGACGACAAGCCGTTCTTCGAGGCGCTCGACATCGTCGCCGAGAAGGCGGGCGTCACCTTCACGCCGTACACCAACGACGGCTCGCTCGGGATCATGGCGGGTGCGATGGAACCCCAGCCCGGAACCCCGGCGATGGCCAAGCCGATGCGTGGTCTACTCGGGGCCGTTCCGGATCCAGTTCAAGCAGATCGCCGTGGTCAAGGACTTCACGACGGCGGCGGGCTCGGCCACGGCCACGTTCGATGTGATGTGGGAGCCCCGGCTCCGGCCGATGCTCCTGGCGATCAAGAACGAGGACCTCAAAATTGTCGACGACCAGGGGAAACCGGTCGCGCCGCAGGTTCCCGCCGAAGCGAACGAGACCGGCCTCCGCGCGGGCAACTGCGCGGCGGAGGTGAACCTGAACCTGAACGCCCCCGAGCGGACGGCCAAGGTGCTCTCGTCGCTGAAGGTCAAGGGCGCCGTCACGGTCCCTTCGGGGATGAAGTCGTTCAAGTTTCCCAACCTGGGAGCGACCAACGTGGTCCAGAAGCAAGGGGACATCAGCGTGACGCTGGAGTCGACCGAGGTCGACGAGCAGACGTGGAAGGTCGCCCTGATGGTCTCGTTCCCGCAGGACGGCCCGGCATTCGAGAGCTATCGCCAGGGACTGTTCAACAACCGGATCTGGCTCCAGAAGGCCGACGGCTCGCGGTTCGAGCATAACGGCGGCTACAACAACACGGGCTCGGACGATGGCAAGATCAGCTTCGAGTACATGTTCGTCGACGCCCCAGGCAAGCCCGCCGACCACATGCTCGTCTACGAGACCCCAGCCAAGGTCGTGCCGATCCCGCTGGAGTTCGAGTTCAAGGACGTTCCGCTGCCTTGATCGGCCCTTTCGATCACCCGTCGGCCATCGGCAACGAATCGAGGCCGGCGGGGTCCTTGAATCGCGTCCGGTCCAGCTCGTACTTCTGGAGCTTCTGGGTGACGCTCCGGCGCGATAGCCCGCTGTGATGGGCGCAGCGGGCGACGTTCCCCTTGTAGTGGACGAGCAGCCGGGTGAAGTAGTCGCGCTCGACCCGGGCAACCAGGTCGCTGGTCAAGTCGGGCAACGGGCGTTCGATGTCGATCAGACAGTGAGAGTTCCCGCCGCCCGGCGGCCCTGGCGAGGAGCAACGGTCGCGGGCAGGGCCTCGCGATGGATCACGGTCCCCTCGGCCATTGCCACGGCCGACTTGATGGCGTTCTCCAGCTCGCGGACGTGTCCCGGCCAGTTATGTTCCAGCAGGGCCTGCATCGCGCCGGTGTCGATCTCGGTGACCGGCGGAATGCTCTTGGCGGTCAACTTTTCGAGGAAGTGGAGGGCCAGGAGCGGGATGTCCTCGGCCCGGTCGCGGAGCGGCGGCACGTCGATCCGGACCACGGCCAGACGATAGTACAGGTCCGAGCGGAACCGGCCGGCCTTGACCTCATCTTCCAGCCGCTTGTTCGACGCGGCGACGATCCGAACGTCAACGGAGATCGTCTCCGTCCCGCCGACGCGTTCGAACGTGCCCGACTGAAGCACGCGGAGCAGTTTGGCCTGCATCGCGGCCGAGACCTCGCCGATCTCGTCCAGGAAGAGCGTCCCGCCGTCGGCCGGCCTCGAATCGCCCTTTCTTCCGCTTGTCGGCGCCGGTGAAGGCCCCTTTCTCGTGGCCAAATAGCTCGCTTTCGAGGAGCGAATCATTCAACGCCGCGCAGTTCAGGGCGACGAACGGGCCTTCTCGGCGGGTGTCCGACGCATGGATCGCCTGGGCGATCAGCTCCTTGCCGGTGCCGGTCTCGCCCCAGATCAGGATGGTCGAGCCGAGCGGCCCGACGTGCTTGATCAGGTCGAAGATCCGCCGCATCTTCGGGCTCTTCGAGAGGATGTTGTGAAACCGGTAATCCTCGCGGAGCTGGTTGCGGAGCTGTTCCAGTTCGTCGATCAGCCGGCGCTGTTCCAGGGTCCGGCGAACCAGGAGCACGAATCGGGCGTGATCGCACGGTCGAGCGACGAAGTCGTCGGCCCCGGCCTTCATGAAGTCCAGGGCCAGTTGAGGATCGCCATGGCGCAGTCAGCACGATCACGCCGCAGGGAATCTTCGAGGTCCGGACGGCCCCTAGCAGGGCGATCCCGTCGATCTCGGGCATCCGGTGGTCGGTGACGAGAAGCTGGTAAGGGCCGGCACGAAGCCGTTCGAGAGCGAGTCGCGTCTCGGCGACGGCTTCGACCTCGTAGTCCTCGGCCTCAAGGACCTGACGGAGGGATTCGCGGGTGAGTGGCGAGTCGTTGACGATCAGGATACGCGGATTCATGGCACAGCCGGCCCTTTGGCGGAGACGTTCGGGGAGGAGTCCAGTCCATGGACGGGGGCCTTGGCTCGTCGAGTCATCTCGGACTCGATCGAGGGGCCGCCCCCGCTTCGCTGCGTCAATCGGGCCTCGGAGCCGCGGCCGAACCGTCCACGGGCTCGGTTCGCGTCGGATGTGGGTCAGGAACGGTTCGAGGAAGCGGCTCGAGCCGGGTTGGATCGCCCTGCGGCGACCCCGGATCAGGCGGGCCTGGCTTCTCGGGAGTCAAGTTTGTTCCGGTTGGGTTAGAGCGGTCGAGGATCACCCGGAACTCGGCCTTGGACCCTTTCAAGATCCGGACGAGCAGATCACGCCCCGTCGGCCGGCCCGCCAGGGCCGCGCGGAACTCGGGAAGAGACATCACTTTGTGGTTGGCTGCGTCGGTGATCACCATGCCGACTTCCAGCCCGCCACGATCGGCCGGGCTGTCGGGCTCGACGCCCGTCACAATCAGTCCTTGCGGTTCGCGATCGAACCGGAAGCGACGGATCATCTGGGGTGAAGGCTCGGAGAGTCGAAGTCCGAGGTCGGGAAACCGGGTGGGCGAGCGTGCCACGGTCTCCTGCGGACCGGTCGGCGACGGCCGGAGATCCTCCGGGTTCGTGGGTGTGCTCCGGATCGGCGGCCGTTCCCCTGGCCTGGCCGGCGCGGTCTCGGGGCTTACCGGAGAGGCAGGCTGAATCGGGTTAAGCGGCGGTTCCCCATCGATCGGCGCGACCGGTTGCGGCCCGATATTGAGGTTAGGGCCGGGCAACTGGATCTGGGCGCCCGGCACATTGATATTGATCCCGGAGGTCGCCCCGGCTGGTGGTAGGCTGTAACGCTCGGGCTGGGGCTCGGGGCGGACCTGGACGACCTGGGGCACGCCGTTCCGGGAGATCGTCAAGCTCAATGGTTCGCCGACCCTGGCGACCTCAACGATCGCCTGAAGCGACCCAGGGCCGTCAACTGGCTTTCCTTCGACCTGGAGGATCACGTCACCGAGCCTGAGGCCCGCGTCGGCGGCGGGGCTGGCCGTGACCACTCCCGTGATGACCGCCGCTGAGGCCGAGCCGAGTCGCTCAGCCGTCGATGGATCGATCGGCCGGACGTTGACGCCGAGATAAGCCCGGCGGACCCGGCCGAATTCGGCAAGGTCGGCGGCCACGCGTCGTGCTCGGCTGGCCGGCACGGCGAATCCAACCCCCTCATATCCCCCGCCCAAAGTCTTGATGGCGGTATTGATCCCGACAACCTCGCCACGAAGGTTCACCAGCGGCCCGCCCGAATTCCCTGGGTTGATGGCCGCGTCGGTCTGGATCAGGTCTTCATAGAGGGCGATGCCGATCCCGCGACCCTTGCCGCTGACAATCCCGGCGGTCACGGTGCCCGAGAGCCCGAACGGCTGGCCGACCGCCAGGACCCAGTCACCGGTGTCGAGGGCGTCAGAATCTCCCCACTCCGCTTGGACCAGACCGGACGGGTCGACCGAAAGCAAAGCCAGGTCGCTCTTGGGGTCGCGCCAGACCTGCTTGGCCATCCGCTCCCGACCGTTTCCGAGGACCACGACGACCTGGGGCGCCCCTGGATGACGTGGTCATTGGTCAGGATCAGCCCTCGCGTCGCATCGATCACCACGCCCGAGCCGCCCGGCTCGCGCGGGGCCGGACGCGTCATGGGGTTGCCGAATGGGTCGCGTTCGTCCCTGGGGACTGCCTCGAGAGGATTCGAGACTCCGACCGGCCGAACCGTCACGACCGCCGGCAGGACTCGCCTCGACGCGTTCCGGAAGCTCGCCGAGAGCCCCTCCGCCTCCGCCTGCCCACGTGCCGTTTGGCCTGACGAGACCTCAAGGATCAATCCCAGACACGCGATCAGACTCAGAATCCGGGCGAGAAGGGAGGGCACGGCAGGACTCCTTCCTGGTCGCGGATGCACGATGAATTGCTTGTCCCGACTATAACGCGAAGTGCGTGGCCTTCCAAGGGGTCCGTGACGCCGGGAGGAGTACTCGGCGGTCAGCCGAGATCGATACCCATGATCCGGCAATAATCACGAGCTTCCTCGTAAGCAGCCTGGAGGCGGACGAACTCGACATGAGATCCCCCAGCGTCGGGATGGGCGGATTTCGAGCGGGCTCGGTACGCATCGCGGACCTTGGAGACACGGAAGGGCGAGTCGATGCCGAGCACGCTCGCCCAGTGCGGCACGCCAGACGCGGGGATCGACACTTCCTCGAATAGTTCTGGGTAGAGGAATCGGACCTCGTCGCGGAACCCTCGGACAGCCGGGAAGACGTCGGGCAGAACCAGCCAGCGGGCGATCCTCCAATCCTCGTCGCCGTCATCGTCGAGGATCGCCCGGGTGAGGTCGGCGCGACGGAAGGTCTGGTCGAGTCGGCGGGCCACCAGGCGGGCGATCGCGTCCATCGGCGAGGGATGGCCGCTCGACGGGCTCCAGAAGACGAGCCTCGCCGCTTCGGCCAGGCGCCGCGCCGCCGCGTCGACCCCAGAGCCCGGATCAGAGTGCCCGGCCTGATCGCGCCAGAATCCGACGACAGTGACTTCGAACAAGGTCAGAAGCGCCTCGGGGTCGGGCGGAGTCTCCACGGAACGTTTTGGCGGCGGGTCGAGTCCGAGCCTCCGACGGACCCGCCCCGTAATCCGCCAGACTTCCTCCGCGTCCGGCTGGTCGGACATGTGGACCTCGTTGGGCAGTCGCGAGCCCCGCCCAATTGCCTCTGAAGCGACGTTGAACGCGAAGCCAGCCAGACCGGCCGACTCGTAGAGCCCCAGGTGGACTTCCGCCCCCTTGTGGCGGATCTTCGCCAGGAACCGCCTCCCGCCCCGAGACCGGGCGAGCGCGGAAACACCCTTCGGAAGTTGACCTGTCGTCTTCTCCTGGCTCATCGTGCCGCAAGACTCCCTGGTCAAACGGAACCGCCTTCGCTCGATTTGACAACGCCCGCCGCTTCGGTCACCTTGATGCTAGGGTCGAACTGGCCCTCTCGGCTCGGACAAGACGGCGTCGTGATGAAGCAACTCTATCCACAACCGGACGATTTCGAGGCCGTGATCCGGATCCTCTCCGAGCGAGAAGGCGGGCGGAGTCACCCGCCGTTCAATGGGATTCGTTGGGACCTCCGCTACTTCCACCAGGATGATGGAGCCTACGGAGTCTGGCCCGAATTCGTTGACGATCTGGGGAACATGATCCCTCGAGACAGGCCGATCACTGGGCTCGTCAAGGCCCGGATGTACGTCATCTCGGAGAGGATGAAGGAGTTTCACCGGCAACAGGCAAGGCCGGGCGTGGGTTTCTTCTGTGTCGAAGGTTCACGAGTCTGCGCGGCGGGGATCATCACCCGGATCACGGGTCTCGGCGGTGATTCGGCCTCCTGAGTTTCAGGTTGCTTCCATTCTCTCCCCCAAGCTTAACCGATCAAGGTAGGATCTCGATGCGTTATGTCTCCCACCTGGCCTGTCCGACCTGCGGCGCGACTTACCCCAGGGACCGGGTGATGAACCTCTGCGACCGCGACGGCCGGCCGGTCCAGATCGTCCTTGACCTGGATCGACTGAAAGCCGAACGCGGGACGTACGGAGGCTGGGACCCATCCCGACGCGACCTCTGGCGATTCGGTGGGCTCTTGCCCCTCGACGTGAACGACCCGGAGGACCGGCTTTCGGTGGTCTCGCTCAGGGAGGGGAATACGCCGAGCCTCACTTATGCCCACCCCTGGGCCGATCGGCTCCGGTGCCGGTTTGAGGTCAAGGATGAGGGCCGACCTCATGCCGGTTTCGGGGCGAACCCGACGCTTTCCTTCAAGGATCGTGGGATGGCCATGACGGTCTCGATGGCGAAGGCCCTCGGACTCCACCGGCTGGCGGTCCCGACGCAAGGCAACGCGGGGGATTCCCTGGCCACGTACGCCGTCGCCGCCGGGATCGAGGTGGCCGTCGTCATGTCGCCCGACACCGACCGCCCGGTCCTCGGCAACGTCGCGGCGCTGGCGAAGTTGCATCCCGCCCACATCACACTCGAACTTGTCGCCGGGACGATCATCGACTGCGCCGCCAGGATTCGCGAGCAGTACGTCCCGCAGGGGTATTTCAGCGTCGCGACCTTTCAGGAGCCCGGCTGGCGAACCGAGGGCAAGAAGACGCTCGGCCTGGAGATGGCCGAGCCCAGAGGCGAACGGCTGGCGGATCGGACCTGGAGCCTGCCCAATGTGATCGTCTACCCGACCGGCGGCGGGACCGGCGTGGTCGGCATGGCCAAGGCGTTCGACGAGCTGGAGGCGCTCGGCCTGGTTGGCCCCGAGCGGCCCCGGATGGTCTGCGTCCAGAGCGACGCGACCACACCGATCGTCCGGGCGTTTGAGTCCGGCGCCCTCGACATCACTCCCGAGACACCTGGCTCGACCATCGCGACCGGCCTGAACGTCGCGAAGAATGTCGGGCACATCAACGTACTGCGGACGATCCGCGATAGCGGCGGCTGCGCCGTGGCCGTATCCGACCGGGCCATCCGAGACGTCATCCGGGCGGAATGGCGAGAACGCCGGTTCGCCTGGTCGCCCGAAGGGGCCGCGACGCTCGCCGCACTCCCCCAGCTCGCCGACCACGGGATGATCCGCGAAGGTGACCGAGTCGTCTTCGTGAATACCGCCTCACCCGAAAAGTACCTCCCGACCATCCGGGACCTCTTCGATGGCGGACTTTGATACCCTTGAGATTCCGCCGAGTTTCCTCGCTACGTTCCCGGGCTGGAGGTGTTTCATGGAATAGACTCCGGCGGATGACGAGATCATCCAACCCTGGCCCCGCTCTCCAAGCCTGGGAGCCCACCATGAGCAAGCGAATCGGCCTCTTGACGGTACTGGCAATCCTGGTCCTGGCCCTCGTCCCCGGCCGGGCCGATGCACAGAGGTATCGTCGAGGGGGGACGGTCAACACGCCATTCGGCCAGTTCAACATGAACCAGATGAACCAGGCCGGCGGCAACCCGTTCGCCGCCGAGGCGATGCGCGAAGAGCAGATGATGATGAGGCAGCAGCAGATGATGCTGAAGCAGCAGCAACAATACATGCAGCAACTGGCCAGGCAACAGAAAGCCCAGCAGAGCAAGAACAAGAGCAAGAATGGTAGTGGTTCGAGCTCGACCGCCTCAACAGTCGCCGCGACGCCGTCGCCAGCGCCCACCAGCCGAGCGACCTCGACCGGGACCTCCTCGGCGAAAGCCGCTACGAAAAAGGCCGCGACGAAGAAGGCCGCGACAAGCAAGGGGTCCACCGCGAAGGTCAAGGTGCCCGGCGCACCGACTGATTCGAATTGATTCAAGAAGAGTGCGGGCTCGTTTCCGAGGGATCGACTGGATTCCGAAAACGAGACAAAGCCGTCGGGATCGATCCGACCCCTCCGGCCGAGGTCCGCCCAGTCGGCCCGACCGGGGACGAGTGCCTGGAGTCGTCCATCCGTCTCGGGGCCGAGCACGTTTCCGTCGTCGTCGAGCACGCGGATCGCGACACCCGGCAAGGGGTGGCCGATCGTCCCAGGCTTGTGGCCGATCTGGTGGAGCGGTACTTCGGGCTCATGAATGTCGGCGGTCGAGGCCGTCAATGGCCCGAGCGCTGGGGTCTTCATAGTGCGGCAAGCTGAGGTCGATCGGCTCGGGGAGTGCCGGGGGATGCGGTAGGGAGGCCCGGGCCTTCACTCCGGCGACCAGAACCGCCTGGCGGACCGTGAACGCAGTCACGGGAGGATGGAGCGGCTCGCCGAACGAGATCACGACCGTGCCTCCGCCACCCCTTGGGCCATTTGGTGAAGAATCGGCCCTCGGAGAAGCTCATCACGCTCCCCCAGACGTTGTCGAGGTAGACGGGGATCACGGCCACGTGATCCCGCTTGGCCAGGATCACCTCCAGCCCTCGGTGGAAAGGTGCGGTCATCCCATTCCGGGTGAGCTGGGCTTCCGGAAAGATTCCGAGCAGCCCACCCTCGTCGAGCACCTTCCGGCAAGTCTCGATCGCCGCCCGCTGCGCCTTGGGGCCGGCGTAGGGGACCGGGATCAAGCCGCAACGCCGGGCCAGGAAGCCGATCACGGGCCAGCCGAACACGTTCGAGTTGACCAACGCCGTGCCCTTGCGGGGGAGGGTGGCGGCCAGGAAGAATCCGTCGAACCAGGAGAGATGATTTGAGGCGACCAGCACCGGCCCGACCCTGGGAATATTCTCGCGGCCGATCACCTTGAGGTTGTAGCGAAAGAAGAGAACCGTCCGCAAGAACGGCCGTACGATCCAGGGCAGGGCCGCGACGAATACCACCAGGAGCACGACGACCACGCCCAGGAACATCCCGATCGCCTCCAGGGGAGAGAGGTCGATCGTGGCCGGCGTGAAGATCGGGGCGAGAGGCTGGCCATCGTGGGGAGTCATGGTTCGTATTCGGCTCGGGGGCTGGCGGTTAGGGAGTTTGCTCGTCGGCGTCGGTTTCGAGCTCCCGGACTGTCCGGGTCAGTCGGCCGAACCGATAAATCTCGCGGAACATCTCCTTGGCTCGGTCGGGCAAAGGAGAAGCATCTAACCGGGCGATGGTCTCCTCGACCGGGTAGGCCACCCGTTTCAGCTCGATCTTGTTCCCATCGATGACGGCATACGCGGCCCGAGGATCGCCGTCTCGTGGATTGCCGACGCTGCCCGGGTTGAGCACGACCGCCGGGCCGGCCTGGAAGTTGAATTGCATGTGCGAATGGCCGACGCAAACGATGTCGGCGTCGCAGTCGTGGAGCCGCTTGGCCCAGGTCTCCGGATCGCGCATCAGGTACTCGTCCAGCGGGTCGCGAGGCGTCCCGTGGACCAGGAGGAACCGCTTGCCGGCGACCGTGAACCGCGAGGTCAGCGGGAGCTGGAGGAGATAACGCCGCTCGTCGGGCCCGAGGGCCTCCCAGACCAGAGGGCGAGTGACCCTCGTCAGGTAGCGATAGCCTGACTCTCCGAGCACCGAGACTCCTTGCGCGGCACCATGATCGTGGTTCCCTCGGATCGCGTAGCGGGCGTGCTCCATCGACCAGCGGACGCATTCGAGCGGATTGGGGCCGTAGTCGACCAGGTCGCCCAGGCAGACGGCGAAGTCGTGAGGCTCGTCGATCGCCGCCAGCGCGGGCCAGTTGGCGTGGATGTCGGAAACGACGAGGATACGCATCCGGTCCCCTTCCGGTGGGATCAACCGAGCCAGCGGTCGTGCCAGAGCTGGAACATCAGAAGCGTCCAGAGAGGTTTGCGGTGGTCGCGGGTCCCGGCCAGATGCTCGCCGATCCGGCGCGCGACCTCGTCCGGTCGGAACAGACCCTGCCGTCTCAATCGGTCGGGGGCGAGTAATGATTTCATCAGAGGCGCCAGAGGCCCCCGGAGCCAGCGAGCCACCGGGATGCCGAAACCCTTCTTGGGCCGCTCCAGGATCGAGGCCGGCAGTCGGAGGCTCGCCGCCTTCTTGAGCAAACGCTTCGTCTGACCTCGACCATACTTATAGCACGAAGGCAACTGCTGGATCGCGTTGACCAGCTCGGCATCGAGGAACGGCGCGCGGACCTCCAGCCCACAGGCCATGCTCGCCCGGTTGACCTTCGTCAGGATGTCCTCGGGCAGGTAGGTCTCCTGATAGAGCCGGAGCGACCGGGTCAATGGGTCGGCCCCCGATCGCGATCTTTGAGGCCCGTGCCATGTGCTCAAGTTCGACGTCAAAACCTCGATCTTCGACCAGCAACCGGCCGATCTCCAGGCCGGAGAACGAGCCGAGCCAGCGCTGGTGCGCCAGGGCCGAGGGCTCGCTCGCCCCTCGGAGGAACTGCTTGAGCTTGAAGTCGAGACTGATGTTGCCGTGATCCACCGGGAGCATCCCGACCGCCGAGCCGGCCAGAGCCCGCGCGGCTTTCGGAAGCCTCCGATAGACCGCCGAGGCCCGCTCGGCCCGGAAAGTCGGATAACCCGCCAGCAAGCTCATCGGCCCCGTCGCCGCCGAGGGCCACGGTTACGTCTTCGCGGGCGAACCGGCTCAGGAGGTGAGTCGGCAGGACCGAAGCATCGCCGAATGGCTCGTCGAGCCAGCCGGCGACCTCGGGCAATAGCTCCATCACTGAATCGGCCGAGAACGTTCGCTCGTGATGCTCGGTCCCGAGATGCCTGCGCGACGGCCCGTGCGTGCTCGCTCTCGTCAAAGCTTCGGTCCTCGAAGCCGATCGAGAAGGTCCGGATGTTCCGCGCCGGCTCCAGCTCGGCCAGCGCGGCGGCGACACTCGACGAATCGACCCCGCCCGAGAGGAAGACGCCGAGCGGCACGTCCGACCGCCGTGCCGCCCGACGGCCGAGCGGAAGTCTTCCCAGAAGCGGGCAGGCTTGCTCCTCGAAGGAAAGTCCGTCGGTCGACCGGCTCGGGTGAAGTCCAGTAACGGGAGACTTGTCGAGACCCCTCCCTCTCGGACCAGGAGATGAGCCGGGGGGAGCTTCCTCATCCCCTCCCAGATCGAGTGCGGCGACGGGAATGTATTCGTAGAAGAAGTAGCGTGAGAGCCCCGACGGGTCGAGCCGCCGGGGCATATCCGGATGGGCAAGCAGAGCCTTGGGCTCGGATCCGAAGACGAACGTGCCGCCCGGCGTCTCGGCATGGAAAAGAGGCTTCTGGCCCATCCGGTCGCGGGCCAGGACCAGGCGCGAACGTCCGGATGTCCCAGATCGCCAGCGCGAACATCCCGTTGAGATGGCGGGCGAAGTCGGGGCCGTGTTCCTCGTAGAGGTGAACCAGGCTCTCGGTGTCGCAGCCGGTTCGGAAGACGTGCCCTCGCGACTGAAGCCAGGACCGGAGTGCGGGATCGTTGTAGATCTCGCCGTTAAATGTGACCCAGACCGAGCCGTCCTCGTTGGACATTGGCTGAGCGCCGCCGTCCACGTCGATGATCGAGAGCCGACGATGGCCGAGCCCGGCCGGCCCGTGGCAAGACTCCCCTTCGCCGTCCGGGCCACGGTGGGCGAGCGTCCCCGTCATCCGGGCCAGCACGCCCCGGTCGGCGGCCTCGCCGTCTCGATTCACGAACCCGGCGATGCCACACATGGAAAGGGGTCGATGCTCCCGATGATCGGCCGGATCGACATGATCCGATGGAATTCAGATTATCCGATCGCTGGGCCGGGTGGGAAGGGGAGACGACCGTCCCGCCCCGCTCGGAGTGTCATCAATCCAATGGCTGATCCGGATGTTGCGGAACTGGACCAGGCTCGGGTTGCCGAAATACTTGCCGTCCTTGTAGCCGCCGTGGTGCTGGAAGGCGATCGGGCCCTTCTCGGGAATCCCGGGCAACTCGGCGTTCTCGATCACCGTGATCCCGTTCAGGACGACCGTCAGGCGATCCCCCTTGAGCGTGATCTCGAACGTGTTCCACTCGCCGACCGGCTTGTCGGCCTGGTGCCTGGGCGTGACTCCCGCGCGGACGGACGGCGGCATCTTGGGGTCGGTCCGGTAGCCGTAGACCTCGCCCGAGCCGATCGGCCAGCACCAGATGTTCACCTGGCTCTTGCCGGTCTTGATGTCGCGGAGGTAAGACGCCCGAGTCGCTGTCGGGCAGCGCGAGCTTCATCTCCTTGCCGTGAATGTCCTTCGCGTGGGTCCCGTCGGGCAGGATGTAGGGGATGTTTGGGTTGATCCAGGGGGTGTCCGTGATCCGCCAGTCAAGCTTCAGGACGAAGTCGCCGTATTCCTTGTCAGAGACGAGGTCCTTGGCCCCCTTCGACTCGCTCCGAGCGTCGTAATCGATGACGCCGTTGACCACCTTCCAGTGGCCGTTGTCCCCATCGGGAACCTTCCAGCCGGTCAGGTCGGCGCCGTTGAACAGAGTGATGAATCCGTCCTCGACCCTCGGAGAGGCGCCGGCCAGGAGCAGGGCGAGGCCGGCCGCCAGGCCGATCCTCGGGAGGAAGATGTGCATCGTAACGATCCCTTCGCGTTCACTGGGCGACCCGATCTCCCCTGGCGAAGGCGCCAAGGGTGCCGGCAAGCCACGCTAATCCGGTCGACCGGCACCGTCAACAAGCTCGTTGTTCTCCCATCCGATCGGCCCGACATGAGGTGTGCTGAGTGAATCATTGACAGCTGTACCGATCGCTCCGGCGTACACTCGGGACAAACGTACGGTGGTGTGTCAACACGGGTTCAGGCCGACGGTAAGATGATGAGGATTTCGAGTCGATTGGGCGAGAGCCGCCCAACCGGACCTTCCGACGTCGATGCCGAGGGATCTAACCATGCCGATGGGACCCGCCGAGATCGTGGCGAGCCTGAAGGAGCTCTGCGAGGCCAAGGGGCCAAGGCTCACCACCGGTCAGATCGTGAGCTGGATCGACAGGCAACGACGGATACGACTCGGACGCCGAGTTGATCGCCTTCGCCAAAAAGATGAAGGCCAGGCAGTACGCCCGGATGCTCACATTCGAGGACGAAGAGACCGGCCGGCGGATCAAGCGGCTCTGGAGCTTCCGCGACAGCTCGACCGGACGCCGGGCCTACGCCGACATCTGCGACATGTCGCCCGAGAGTCGCAAGCAACTGATCCAGAAGTACGCCTATTTCCAGGATCAGCTCCGCTCCGTCCGCCGGGCCATGTCCGACTACTTCGCCGGCCAGCAGTTCTTTGACTTCTACGTCGGCGACCTGGAACCGGCCGAGTCGACGACGATGAACGGCAAGAATTGAGGACGATCCAGCCGGAAGCCTTGGGCTGCTCTTGACCGACGGCTCGCGAGGTCGGGAGAATAGGCCTTTTCGCCCGCTCTCGAAGTCCAGAGGATCGCCGCCGCCATGCCCGCCACGACCCGAGACGGACCCGCGCCACCGCCGCCTTGCCCGACGCCCTGGGCCGCTTCGGAGCCTTCGGCGGCCGGTTCGTGCCCGAAACCTTGATGGACGCCCTCAACCAGCTCGCCGAGGAGTATGAGAAGGCCAAGGCCGACCCCGAGTTCCAGGCCAGGCTCGATTACCTGCTGGCCGATTACGTCGGCCGGCCGTCACGGCTCTTCCTGGCCGAGCGGCTGACGGCGATGGCCGGCGGGGCGTCGATCTACCTCAAGCGGGAAGACCTGAACCACACCGGCGCCCACAAGATCAACAACGCGCTCGGGCCAGGTCATGATCGCCCGGCGGATGGGCAAGAAGCGGGTGATCGCCGAGACCGGCGCGGGGCAGCACGGCGTCGCCACGGCCACGGCCTGCGCCCTCTTCGGCCTGGAATGCACGGTCTACATGGGCGAGGAAGACATCCGCCGCCAGAAGCTCAACGTCTTCAACATGCGGACGATGGGCGCGAAGGTCGTGCCGGTCACCTCGGGCTCCAGGACCCTCCGCGACGCCACGAACGAGGCGATGCGCGACTGGATGGGCTCGTCGAAGGAGACGCATTACACGATCGGCAGCGTCGTCGGCCCGCACCCGTTCCCGATGATCGTCCGCGACTTCCAGGCGGTCATCGGCCGCGAGACCCGTGGCCAGTGCCTCGACCGGCTCGGGCCGCCTGCCGGATTCGATCGTCGCCTGCGTCGGCGGCGGCTCGAACGCGGCGGGGATGTTCTATCCGTTCATCGAGGATGAGTCGGTCGAGCTGATCGGTGCCGAGGCGGGCGGACGGGGGCCGACAGCGGGCGAGCACGCCTCCAGCCTCACTCAGGGTCGACCGGGCGTCCTCCACGGCAGCTTCAGCTACGTCCTCCAGGACGACGACGGCCAGACCGAGGACGTCCACTCGATCTCCGCCGGGCTCGACTACCCGGGTGTCGGCCCCGAGCACAGCTACTGGAAGGACGCCGGCCGGGTCCGCTACGAGAGCGTGACCGACGCCGAGGCCCTCGAAGCCTACAACTTGACCGCGCGAAATGAGGGCATCCTCCCCGCCCTCGAATCGAGCCACGCGCTGGCCCAGGCCTTCAAGGAAGCCGCCCGACTCGATCAGGAGAAAGTGCTCGTCGTCTGCCTCTCCGGCCGGGGCGACAAGGACGCCTTCGAGGTCGCCCGGCTCCGCGGCGAGCCGATGGGCTGATCGTCATCCCCGGCCCTCTCCCACTGCCCGAAACTCTCCAGCCTCTGAGCAACGAATGAACCGCATCGATGCCCTCTTTGCCCGCCTCAAACGCGAAGGCCGCCCGGCCTTGATGCCGTTCGTGACGGCCGGCGACCCCGATCTGGCGACGACCACCGAGATCGTCGTCGAGATCCTCCGGCACGGGGCGGACATGGTCGAGGTCGGTATCCCCTATTCCGACCCGATCGCCGACGGCCCGGTGATCGCCGCCAGCTATACGCGAGCGCTCCGAGGTGGCGTCAAGCTTGCCCGGATCTTCGATGACGTTCCGCGCCCTCCGAGCCGAGGGACATTGACGGCCGGTCGGCGACGGCCCCGATGGTTGCGATGGTCTCTTACGCGATCATCCACCGCCAGGGGGCCGACCGCTTCCTCCGAGAGGCGGTCACGGCTGGTTTCGACGGCCTGATCGTGCCGGATCTGCCGGTCGAGGAGTCCGACTCGCTCTGTCGGCTGGCCACGGCGCTCGACCTTCGACTGATCCAGCTCATCACGCCGACGACCCCTCGCGAGCGGGCGGTCCAGATCGCCCAATCCACGACCGGTTTCATCTATTACGTCTCGGTAGCCGGAATCACCGGCGAGCGCCGGAGTCTGCCGCCGGAACTGGCCGAGAATGTCGCCTGGCTCCGGACTCAGACGGATCTGCCGATCTGCATCGGCTTCGGGATCGGCAACGCCGGCCAGATCCGCGAGTTGGCCCCGGTCGCAGACGGCCTGATTGTCGGCAGCGCCCTGGTCCGAAGGCTGGCCGACGCCCAGACCCGGCCCAGGGATGAAGTCGTCCGCGAGATCGGCCGATTTCGTCGCCGAGCTGGCGACGGGCCTGAACCCGAGGTGAGCGCGGTCAATCGTCTTTCAACTCGATCTCGGGTGCGTCGATCGCGTCGGTCACGACGTGGATCGTGTGCCCCTGTCGGCAGGCGGATCGACGCCCACGGACGGTGACGCCTTCCTCCTCGAACGACCACGGCTCACGCGCCACCTCCTCCGGCGAATACGCGGTCTCGCAGGCCGGGCAATAAGCATGCTCGAAGTGGCCGTCGCCGATGAGCCGATCGGCCACGAGGTCGATGGCCGGCTCATGGTTGAGGTCGGGGACGAGTACCTCGTCTCCGCCCTCGTCGAGCGACTGCAACCATTCGAGGCAGGAGGCGAGCCGGCGGTTCTCCTCGACTAGCTTCATGACCCGGAGGTCCCAGGCCTTCTGCTCCTCCAGCTTCTCCTCGATCCGTCGACCGGAGCGAGTCGACCCGGAGCAGGAAAACGCCGTGTTCAACCCGAAACCTCGACGCGTCGAAGACGGTGAACGCGGGGTCATCCGGGCTCTGGAATCGGACGAAAGCCATGGGCGAGACCCGTCTATTGGAAAAGCGACAGCGGAGCGGATCGCCGAGTGTGACCTACGGTCGTACCGGAGAGCGCCGCGTCGAGTTGGGTTTTCCGCGACGCGAGGTTAGGCGTCTGCTCCTCCCTCCTCCGAACCCTCGCTGTCAGAACTGCCCCGATTCCAGTATTCGAGAAGATTGGCGAAGACGTCTCGCTTGTAATACGAGCCGAGACTCTTCTCAAGCTCCTTCAGATCGTCCCAGATCGACCGCGACTGCTCAATTCTTGCCTCCTGGTCCTCACTCGCGCGGCCATCGGGGAACAGGGAGCAGGCTTCTTCCAACAGAGAGGCGGCCGACCATTCGCCAATCTCTCGTAACGCCTCCAACGTCTCTCGCCAATGGTCACCGGTCATGTTGGTGAAGAACTGCCTGAGCCCACCGTTGCGGACCTCGGTATCGAACCAGAAGGCATCCCAGACGTAGCGGTCGCGGCGAGGGAGACGGCGATAGTCCTCCTCGGAGTAGACCTCCAGATCACGGAAGATCGCGTTGACCGCGTTTTTCGCCGCGGATCGCATCACGAAGCTCCAGTCGCCTTGTCCGAGGGCGATCAGACCTCGTAAGACTCCCCCCGCTGGGGGATGACCACGGGCGACTCGACGTGGGGCTGGAGGATCGGCTTGAGGGCTTCGAGGCTCTCAGGCTCGCCGTGGACCAGGAACGCCTTGTCGATCTTGCCGCCGGTCTGGCCGTACCACCAGGCCAGGTCGTTGCGGTCGGCGTGGCCGGAGAAGCCGTCGAGGACGTAGACCGCGGCGTTCAGCTCGTGCCACTGGTCCATGATCTGAATGCGCTCGACTCCCTCGGCGATCTTCCGGCCGAGGGTCTTCTCGGCCTGGTAGCTGACGATGACGATCGCGTTATCCGGATCGGATACGGCGTGCTTGAGGTGATGGCGAATCCGCCCGGCATCGCACATGCCGGACGACGCGATGATGACCATCGGACCCGGTTGGTAGTTCAAGCGGCGCGAGTCGTCCCAAGTCTCGCAAAACTCGACGTACTTCGAGCCGAAGTATCTCGGGTCCTTGTCCATCAGGCGACGGGCGTCGGGAGTGTAAGCTTCGGGAAACTCGCGGTGGATGTCGGTCAGCCGAAGGGCCAGCGGACTGTCGACGTAAACCGGGATCGGCCGGACCTTGTGGACGGCGAAGAGTTCCTGGAGGCAATAGACCATCCGCTGCGTTCGGCCGAGGCTGAAGGCCGGGATCACGACCCGTGACTGGAGCCGGATCGCCCGCGCGATGATCGCGTGGAGCTGCTTGATCAGCTTGTCGTAAGGGTCGAGTCTCCTTGTTGCCGTAGGTGCTCTCGGAGACGAGGATATCGATGTTCTGGATCGGCGTCGGGTCGGGCAGCAGTCCCATGTTCCGCCGGCCGAGGTCGCCGGTGAAGACAAACCGGCGCGGTTTGCCTTCCTCGACGTAGTCGAGCTGGACGATCCCTGAGCCGAGGATGTGACCGGCGTCGAGAAAGGTCAAGGTGACGCCGGGTAGGATCTCGGTCGGCTCGCTATAGGGGAGTCGTTTGAACTGCTCGACGACCCATTCGACGTCGGTCAGTTCGAAAAGCGGCTCCAGAGGCTCGATGCCGGCGGATTTGAGCGAGCCATTCCGTGAATCTTCACGCTGAATCCTCGCGCTGTCGCGGAGCATCACGCTGGTAATGTCGGCGGTTGCCCGGGTAACATAGATCGGACCCTTATAGCCCGCCCGGACGAGGCATGGGATGCGGCCGATGTGGTCGTTATGGGCGTGCGAGACGATGACGGCATCAAGCTCGCGGGGGTCGAACGTGAAACTGCGATTCGGGCTCAAGGGGTCCACGCGATCCGAATCGAAAAGCCCACAGTCGAGCAAGATTTTATGTTGGCCGATCTCCAGGAGGTGGGCGCTGCCCGTGACCTGCCTCGCGGCGCCGTGGAACGTGATTCGCAAACGACCATCCTCCCGTCCCGCGGCCTCATTGTGACCGCCTAGCCTCGACGCCCGGCGGGCAGGGCGGGGCGTCTCGCTCGGGGGACCGACTCCCTCGATCAGATTTTCGACTTTTTTCTTGCATTACTAATGTTGCCAGGAATCCGACACTGAATTCAAGGGGACGGACGATCTTTGATGGCACTTCGCCAACCGGCCTGGACCGATTCTAAGATCCGGCCTATGATTTGCTGAGAGACCTGACGCAACCTGTCTGTTCGACCCTCCCAACCGTGTCCAACCGGGTGAGGAGCGCCCCGTTTATGACGCGTGAAATCCCGCGATCCCATCCCCTTCATCGACTCTTCCGAGGCCTGACCGAATCGACTTTCATGTCCGAGCTGGGCATCGGCGACCCCAGCCTGGTCGGGTACGTGGCCGACCTTCTAGCCCGATTCGTGCCGAGCGAGAATCTCTGCAAGGTCCGCGACGGACAGGGTCGGCGAGTAACCGAGGTCACGGCGATGATCGCCGAGGCTGAGTCGTCGTCCGACGCCGAGCGGCGCCGGGAATGTCACCGGCATGTGGGGGATTACACGCTCTTCTGGACCGGGGTCTATCCCGAGGCCCTGGGGATGCTCCGCTCGTCCTTCTCGGCCGACCACCTGATTGACTTCCAGGTGCAGGGCAAGCGTTCTTATTACGTGGCGAGCACGCTCGGGGCCGAGGAAGCGCCGGTCCTCCGTCGCTTGAGCGAGGAATTCGAGCTTTGCGCCTTCGGGCTTTCCCGCGTCCGCCGCGAATGGGAACGGCACGACCCGGAACCGCCCAGAAGTCCCAGCCTCGGTGTCATTGGCTTATGAGCCGGCTCGAGGAGGATGGTCGCCAGGCTCCGGGACGGATAGATTAACGGGGTTGGAGCACGCCGATGTGAGTCCTCCAACCGACCTCCCGGAATTGAAACATGCAGCCGACCCCTCTCGAACCTTCTGTCCTCGACACCCCGGTCGAAGGGCGAAACCTTCGGCCGGGCACCTTGCGTGACCAGCTCGGGTCGCGGCCAACCCTCCTGATTTTCCTCCGACACCTGGGCTGTCTGTTTAGCCAGGAGTGGCTTTCCGAGATCCGCCAGGCCGGGGCGACTGATCCCGCGTTCCCGGCGACCCTCTACTTTCACCTTGGGACTCCGGAGCAAGGAGACGTCTTTTTCTCGACCTACGCTCCTGAAGCCCATGCCGTCTCCGATCCCAGGCAACGATTTTACAGGGCACTGGGCGTGCCGAGGGCGGCGAAGCTTCAGCTACTCGACCCTCGGGTCTGGGCCTGCGGGATCAGGGCGACCCGCAAGGGACACACGGCCGCCACGCCGGTTGGAGACCCATTCGTGATGCCCGGGTTGTTCCTGGTCGAGGGCGATTGCGTGACCTGGAAATCCATCCCCGACCACATGGGCGAATTGCCTAAGGTCGCCGATATCCCCCGGCTACTCGTGGTCTGAGGGGGCACTGGAGACTTGGGCCCGAACTTGCGGTAAATTAGGGCTCGAATCCGACCTGGCCCTGCCCGATCCCGCTGGAGTGGCTCGAAGTGAGCGCGACCGCCGGCGCTTCGACTCGTTACAAACTTGACGACCTCCGCAGGTTGACCGCAGGCCTGGTCTCGGGACTAAGCGTTGCACCAGCGAGGTCTGCCGCCCTGGTGTCGCATCTGCTCTGGTTCGATGCGGCGGGTGCCTCGTCTCATGGCATCGCCACGCTGCCTGGCTGGCTCGACCGGATCGAGCGGAAAGAAATCGATCCGACCGCCTTGGGTCGAGTCCGGGTCGAGCACGCGGGAACCGCCATGATCGATGCCCAGAATGGTCTGCCGCTGCTGGCGCTGGAGATGGCCGGCGGGATCGCCGCCGAGAAGGCACGGGACGTGGGGATCGGAATCGTCCGGATCGAGAACGTGGGACCGCCCGGCCCTCCCTCCCCCGTCATCGCCAACCTGGCGATCGGCCCATTCCTCGCCTCGATCGCCGGGCCGGGAGCGTCCCTCGGTCTGGCACTGCCGATGCCGGAAGGCTTGCCCGCGATCTATGATTCAGCGCTGGATCGGGGGTCGAAGGCCCGCTCGAAGGCCTGGCTCGGAACATGGTCCCCCTGGCTCTCATCCCTCTCGGGCGAGGACGGCTGGGCGATCATGGTCCTCGCCGTCTCGGCGATGGAACCATTGACGGCATTTCACGATCGGGTTGCGGTCTCATTGGAGAACTCCGCCGAAGGGCCGGGCCAACTTCTGCCCGGTCCTAGTGAAGTCAGGCGTCGCGAAGCCCGGGAGCACGGCGTCTCGGTCGATCAAGTCACGATGACGGCGCTCCGAGGCTGGGCCAATCGGCTCGACGTGACGTGGCCATTCTCCAGCATCGGTTGATCCGCGTTTTTAGGCGTCTAAGGAGGTCTTATGGTCCTACCGCTGGGAGACGTCGAGAGGACCCGGATCGTCCCGGTCGCGACCTATGTCCTGATTGCCCTCAACGTCGCGATGTACTTCGTCGAACTCGATCAAGGAGAGACCTTCGAGGTCTCCTATTCGGCGACGCCTTACGAGATCACCCATCACTTCGACATCGATCAGCCGTTCATGCTTCACGTCGAGCCGGGCCATGAGGACGGGCTGTTTCCGATCCGGACGGGCGAAAAGCCAATCCCGCAAGGCCCGGTCCCATTCCCGGTCACCCTGACGATCTTGACCGCGATGTTCCTCCACGCCAGCCCGCTCCACCTGGCCGGGAACATGCTCTTTCTCTGGATCTTCGGCGACAATGTCGAGGAGGTCCTGGGCACCTTGCGGTACATCCTGGCTTATCTGGCTTACGGCGTTGCCGGCTCGCTCGCCCAGATTGTCGCAGCCCCCGATTCGCTGATCCCGACCCTGGGCGCGTCGGGGGCGATCGCGGGCGTGATGGGGTCTTACATCATCTGGTTCCCGCACAACCGCGTGCGCGTCCTGTTCTTCAATTTTTTGACCGAGATGCCGGCTTTCCTGGTTATCGGGGCCTGGATCGTTCTTCAGATTCTGGGAGGGTACGGGTCGATCGGGCATCTCGGAGAGATCGGCGGGGTCGCATACCTGGCGCACATCGGGGGCGCGGCGACCGGCCTGATTGTCGGGCTTCTCTTTAGGGATCGAGCCATCGCCGTCCAGGCCGAGGCGTACCGGAGTGCCTGGTGGGGTGCCTGATGATCGACGATCAACCGATCTCGACTGCATCCGAGACGACCGAACAAGCCGAAGATCCATCGATGCCGGCCATCGAATCGACCCTCCGTCGTTCAAGCGTCAGACCGACAGCGTTCAGGGCGACCCACCAGGAAACACCGTAGATCCCATACGCGAAGTCGGGATAACGCGCAATCAACATGGCCGTCAGGGACATCTGGACGGCCGGGATCAGGAAGCGGAGATGGAAGATCCAGGCCATCGTGGCGAAACCGAAGGTGCTGAGCGTCGCCCAGACCGCCTTGAACCAGTCGGTCTCGAAGCCCACCAGACTGTTCATGGTGGCCGTGCTGAACGTCAGGATCAGAAACGTGATCCAGATCCGGACGACCAGGGTGAACAGCGACGGGATCGGCTCGCGGATCGTGCGCCGGAAGATCAGGACGGCGCCAAGGAGGTCGACGCCCCAGAGCGGCAGGAAGTGGCTCTCGGCCCGGTCGCCCCGGCCATAAAGAAACTGGCAGATCGAGAAGATCGCGAGATGCACCCACCCGAGCCTCACCAGAGCCAGCCCCCAGCGGTCGCGCAGGGCGACCCTGTCCAGGTCGGCGATGTCCGCCGCCAGGCCGCTCGGGTACTCCTTCGGGGCTTCCGGGACGCTCGACATCGAGATCCTGCGCGCGAAAATTCAGCCAATTGGGTAAGCATGATCGAGTTTATCACACAAATCGGCTGCCTGCGATCGGACTGGGGCGACTCATTCGAGCTTCGTCACCCGGGCCGTTGTCCAGGTAGCCTCGAAGATCCCGCGTCGCTGGTCGACGACTTTGAGGCGAACCCCGGGATCGGAACGCTCGATCTGGATCACTCGTTTTGCGTCGAGCCCGTAGAGGTAAACCAGGGGACGGTTGCGGAGCGATGCCAGGCTCGTGGCCCGGGGGAGCCCGTACCAGTGCTCGTGGTTTCTCGCCATCTCTCGCTCGAACAGGTCGAAGGAGCTGGGCTGGTCGTCCTGGTCTTTCGGGTCCCAGTAATAAAGCCGGTCGCGGGCGGCCGGCACATCCCACCAGAGTTCGTAGAGGTCGGCCCGCGACCGGCAGAGGATCGGGGCCTCGGCCAGCTTCGCGACCTCATCGATCACCTCGCGTCGCCTGACTTCGGTGATCCTCGACCACCGCGTCACCGCCATCAGGTTCGCCGTGCTCACGGTCAGTAACCCAATCAGCACAGCCCAGCGAACCGGACCACGGGTCCTCGCCACGATCGGAGCGATCAACGGCCCGAACGACGCGACCGCCGCGATCGCATAACGGTCGATCAGGACCGACTGGATCGCGAACGAGAAGACGACGAAGGCGACCGGCAATGCGGCCAGGCTCGCCAGTCCCGCCAGCTCCGAGACATCCTCGTTACGCTCCTCGACGAGTTCGCCAATCCGCCCCTTTTCAAGCAGACGGGAGGCGAAGAAACCGGCCATCGGGATTGCGAAAAGATAATATCGGTAGACCAGGTCGAAGAAATCACGGACGGCGGCAATCGTCGGCAGCGCCATCCACGTCGGGACCGAGATGGCCTGACGCTGGCCGAGGTACAAGGGAATGCAAGCTCCCAGGGCCAGAAAGCCGAAACCGACAGGGAGCGTCCGCAACAGGGTCTCCCTCCACGGTCGCCTCACGAAAAGCGAGTGGGCCGCCACGACCAGCGCCAGGGAGATGACCCCCAGATAATGAATCGTGCAGACGAGGACCGACATCATCGCGATCAGGCACGCCGGCCCGAGCTTGCTCCTCGACCGATCCCAAAGGTTCAATGCGTAAGCGAGCCAGACGACCGAGGCGAACCACGGCCCGTAAAAGCGAGCCTCGAATGCCTGGTGGGTGATCAACGGATGGGCCCAGATCGTCAATGTGGCAATCATCGCCACTGTCGGCGAGTAAACCCGGCGAACCGCCGCGTAGATCCCGATCACCCCCAGCACCACCGAGACCACGCCGATGCCCCTCAAGGTGACCGGCCCCGACGATCCCACGCACGAGGACACGGCCCTCGCGATCAGATACAACGCCGGCGCGTTGGTGTCGACCCCGTGCTGGAGCGCCTCCATCGCGTGTGGCAGGCTGGGGTCCTCGACGAGCAAGAGGGTATGAAACTCGTCGAGCCACAAGCGTCGGTTCAACAAGGAGTCGGATCGAGTGATCGCCATCTGGCAAGCAATCAGGCCGAGCAGGACAACGGGCACGATCAGCCGAGCGAATCTCGGCTCTCCGAAGGCCGGTCGAGTCAGTTCGGCGGTTGACATGGAGCGGGCTCGAGTGGTCCTGGGTACATCCACCTCAGTAAAGGTCGAAGAATGCAATCACCCGGCGACATTTCTGGCTACTCCCCGACCACAATGGGAGGTCAGGACCGAATCCGGTTCGAAATCGGCGGTGACCACCGACGAATGACAGTGCGGGAGGTTGTCTCATGCTCGGAATGATCGTCGATGGGTTGGAGCGGTTCGGGCAGTTCGTAGGATTCTCGCTGGAGGTCGTGTGGATGATGCCGGGCGCGCTGATCCGTCGGCCGGGCGACGTCCTCCGCCAGTTCGAGCGCGTGGCATTAGGGGGATTGCCCGTCGTGGCGTCGGCCGGGGCGAGCGTCGGACTCGTGACCTGGCTGCAGGTCCGCCGGCTCCTGGCCGATTACGGAGCGGAGGCGAACTTGCCGAGCGTCCTGGCCGCGGCCGTCCTGGTCGAGACCGGCCCGGTGCTCGCCAGCCTGCTCGTCGCCGGCCGGATGGGGGCGGGGCTGGGCGCGGAACTTGGCTCGATGACGATGACCGAGGAGATCGAGGCCCGCGAGATTCTCGGCGCCCCGCTGGTATCCTCGCTGGTCGCCCCCAGAGCACTGGCCTGCGCGCTGGCCGTGCCGCTCCTGACGATCCTGCTCGACGCCTTCGCCCTGCTCGGCGGCCTTGGCGCGGAGCTGGTGGGCGGATCGCTCTCGGCCGAGGCGTTCCAAAACCGGGCGCTGGACTTCCTCCGCCTCTCCGACGTTGTTCCGGCGACGCTCAAGACGGTGGTCTTCGGGCTGCTCGTCGCCCTGATCGGCTGCTGGACGGGGCTCCACGCCGACCGGTCCACCGAGGCCGTTGGTAACGCGGCGACCCGGGGGGTCGTCCGATCGATGCTCGCTGTCTTCGCCGCCAATGTCGTTCTGGTCCCGACGTTACAAGTGTTCGTCGCGGCGATCGGCTGGAATTCCTAGTCGAGGTAGAGACTCCCCGCCCAGAAGACGGGGAGTTCGCTCGGCCGCCGGATCATCTCCGTTCGAGCCAGGGCTTGTAGAGCTTGAGATCGCGTCGCGCGGGGAAGTAATTGGTCTTGGAGGTCGCGCGGCCGGGGACCCGGGCGACGACCCCGGGTTGAGCGTAGTACGTTGGGGCGGCCACCGTTCGGGGAATAGCTGGGGTGGACGTCCGAGGGGGGAGGACGCTGGGGGCCGTGGAGGGAACGGCCGGGACATTCGGGACGGGCGACTGGGCATTCGCTTCGGACACGCCGAGCGTCCAACCGCCCGCGAGCGCCAGGCCAAAGCCCAGCGCCGCGATCCGCGTCGTGCTCTTCATCGCAAAGCCTCCGCGGGCGATTTCGAAAGACGGGCGTAGCCGGCCATACGGATGACACGAGTCATCTCGCCCTATCCGGCATCGGCGTCCTTACGAAATGGAGAGTTCGCCTCGCGTCCTTCACTATAGATCAAGTTTGGAGCGAGGTCCAGCGAGCTCATTGGGTCTTGCGGCTTAGCCTTAGCTCAGCGTCCCAGCCGGTTGTCGATCCACTTCACCACGTCGGCCACAACCTGCTCGCGCCCCAGCTCGTTCAAGGGCTCGTGACGCATGTTGGGATAATACTGCAGCGTCTTGTCGTGGGACGAAATCTTGTCGAAGAAGAGCCGGGCGGCCTCGGAATCGATGATCGGGTCGGACCCTCCGAGGATCAACAGAATGGGTACGCGGAGCTCACCCGCTCGATCCAGCACTTCCGGGCCGGCCTCAGCCATCCCGAAGAACAGAGGAGGGCTGATCCGACCGTGGCGGAGGGTATCCCGGGAGATCTCGGCAATCATGTCGGGGTCGCGGGTCAACTGATCGTTGGTCAGGCCCGTGGAAAGGGTCATGCCGGGAGCGAACCTCAAGAGAATCTCTCCGATCAGCCGCTTCCAGGCTGGCACCCGCGCCGAGAGCCGGAGCGGCGGATTCGAGACGATCAAACCGGCCAGGCCGAGGTCTCGATCGAGCAAGGTCCGGAGCGCGACCAGGCCGCCGTTCGAGTGGGAGAGCAGGTACAACGGCAGGCCGGGATGTGTCGCGCGAAGCCCATTCGAGGGCGGCGACCAGGTCGAGCGAGAGGTCCCCATAGCGGCGGACGACCCCGCGCTTGCCGGCGCTCCGGCCGCTCCCTCGATAATCAAAGGCAAGGACGTCGATGCCGAGCGCCCCACCCAGATCCTCGGCACTCCGGCGGTAGCTCCCGCCGTGCTCCCCCAGCCCATGCGAGATGACCAGGATCGCCCGGGGGGCCGGAATGGCCCGGTATCGAGCCTTGAGGGCGGTCCCGTCGAGCGACGGAAAGGCAACGTCGGCGAACTTCTCCGGCAGTCCGTTCTCTTCGTGGATCGCCATTGGATTCAGCAGGAGGGGCGGCTCCAGTTCCAGGTCCAGTGGCGGTCGGAGGTCATGGCGATCCCTTCGACTCCTAGTCCCAGGCCAAGGACGATTGCCCGAACCTCCTCGAGTGTGAGCGAGGCATGGAGGGAACCCCGGAACAGATTCCGGGCCGCGACCGGCTCGGACTTGGTATACTCTTCCACCAACGCCTTCAGCTCATTCTCGTCCGAGGGTCGGGTCAGATCGCGGACCATCAGGGTCCCTCCAGGCGCGACCAGTCGAACCATCTCGGCCAGCGCGAGGGATGGATCGGGGATGTGGTGGACGATCGTGTTCGAGACGACCGCCTCGAACCGTCCATCGGGGAACGGCAGGCTCTTGGCATCACCTCGGCCGAACCGGATCCGGTCGGTCAAGCCCGCGTCAGCCACGTTCCGACGGGCCAGATCGAGCATCGGCCCGGCCAGGTTGACCCCAAAGACCCGGAAGCACCGATCGGCCCGGCAGAGCGCGATCGGAAGGCGGGCCGGGCCAGTCCCAACGTCGAGGATTTCGCCGCCCCGACCCGGCCCGTGGACTTCGAGGAAATCGGCGACGAACCGGGCACAGACCTCCGAGTGGTCCATCGCGTCGTACTCGCGTGCCTCCTCGGGTCGATCCATCACCTCGGCTTCAAGCACGCGTGGCAACACGTCGACGGTTCCTCCCTGTCGGAGATCGGTCGTTCAATCGTCGGGAGGGCTCTACTCCCCACCGCCCACCCAACGATCTCTTTACTCAGGTGTTGATCTTCGCGACCGCTTGCCGGGTCGCTTCGAGGCACTTCTCGATGTCGGCGATCGGGTTATTCGGGTTCTCCTCATACTCCAGCGCCAGGCAGTACGAGTAGTTCAGTTTGGCCAGCCCCTGGAGCAATTGGACCAGCTTGAGGTCGCCTTCCCCAAGGATCTTGAAGGTCTTCGAGTCCTTCACATCCTTGAGATGAACACCATAGATTCGCTTGCCGAAGACTTCCACGGCGCGGACAGGATCTTCCTTGGAGCGGAGCAGGTGGCCGGTGTCCAGACAGATGCCGATCTTCGGACTGTGGTCCTTGATCGCGGCATCGATCTGGTCGATCTTCTCCCAGCGGCTGCCGGGACCGTGGGGATGGATGCCGATGGCGATCCCGTATTCCTCGACGAGCTTGTCCAGGCTGTCGAATGCGTCGGGTGTCGGATCGGCCGAGAGATAGCCCAGGCCCATCGCCTTGCCGAACTCGAAGAGCTTGCGATTCTTCTCGTGGTCCTTGGAGAACCCGGAGACGCCGAAGCCGATCACCTCGACGCCCGAGGCGGCGGCCAGGCTCTTGTACTCGGACGCCTTGGCGGGGTCGGGATTGGTGTGGGCGCTGATAAGATTCCCAGTAATGAACCCCGAGTTCCTTGGTCTTCGCCAGGGCCTCTTCCGTCTTGTAGTGACGGAGCGAATAGCTCTGGAGGCCCATCTTGAACGGGCCGTAGGGACCGGCCGGCGCGAGCCCGGCGAGGGCGGTTCGGCCGCCCAGGGCCAGGGCGCCGGCGACGGCCAGGCCGGAGGCCAGGAAGTCGCGCCGGGAAAGGGTCCGCGAGCGATCGAGGGACATGGCAAGCCTCCGCGTCAGGGCTGGTTCGAGGTCGACGAGCATGGAGAGGAGCATCAACCGGAGTCCGAGGCTATCCGAAGAGACCCCGTCATGCCAGCCCCTCGGCCGGAAAATCGAGATCGCCCTCGGAAGATTCACTGTCACCGGACTGGATCTCGTCACGTACTCTTTTGCCGAGTACTTCGATCGTCGCTTGAGGCGTCCGATCGAAGCTCGGTTACGATGAAAATCTCGTGAGCGTGCTGAACTCGCGAACACTCCCTCTCCTCGCTCCCTCTCGCTCCCCGCGGAGGACCCGACGATGCTGACGCCGAAGAGAGTCCTGGGCATCCTCAAGCCGGTCGGCGGAGGCGACCCCGTCCCGCTGATGAAAGAATCCCTGATCGTGGGACGCCGGCCGTCGTGCGATATCTGCCTCGATTTCGACATGATCTCGGGCAAACACTGTGAACTTCATTTCCTCCACGGGATCTGGCACGTCCGCGACCTGGGTAGCACCAACGGAACGACCGTTAACGGCGCGAAGTTGTCCACCGAGCAAAGCGTGCTCCCCGATGTCGAGCTCGGCATCGCCGGCCACCTTTACACGCATCGACTACGAGCCTGCTGGTCCGGCGAGCGTGATCGAGTCGGGGCAGGTGCTTGAGGAGGAAGTCTTTGAAGGCCGCAAGCGTAAGTCGTTGATGGAATTGGCGGGGCTTGAGACGATGGATGGGCCGAAGAAGTCGTATCGCCCCTCCAGGCCTCCCGAGGTCATCGAGCGAGCCTCGGTCGACGAGGCCGACTTCGACGCACCGGTGATCGAGGATGACCCGACGCGCCAAACCTCTGCCCCTAATCGAGGCCACCGACGACGACTTCTTCAACATGATCCAGGACGACCTCGGTCCCGGTAAGAAGTGACGGACGAGCGGGTCGCCGACCTGGCCCGTCGGATCAACGCCTCCGAGAGCCCGAAGGTCGTCGCCTTCGTTGCCGGAGGCGGGACTGAGGTTTTTCCGATGCTCCTGGCCCGGGGCGGAGGGTCGGCCACCCTCCTCTCCGCTCGGATTCCCTACGGCCCGGAAGACTTCCGGGCCGTGCTCGGCTATCACCCGGATCGGCTGGTCGACGCTCGGGCCGCCCGATCGCTGGCGATGGCCGCGTTCCGCCATGCCCTGACGATCCGGGGCGATCTCTCCCCCGGTGAGGTCTTCGGCATCGGCTCGACCTCGAAACTGGCCAGGGGTCCGGGGGAGCGGGAGGGACGGCCTCACGAGATCCACGCCGCGGTCCAGACCCGGCACCGGACCTACACGCGGTCGGTCACGCTACCCACCGGGGACGATCGCGCCTGGGAAGAGCGGATTAACGCCCTCCTCCTCCTCAACCTGATCGCTCTCGGCAAGAATGTCGAGCCCGAGATCCTGCTCGAGCATGACGGCCGTTCGGTCCCAGGTGAAACCGTCGAGGAGAGCGGCGCTGACTGGTACGAATGCCATCATCCCGCCTTGCCGGGGCTCTATACTGGCCAGGAGAGATGGATCGCATACGACTTCGATCCCGAAGACGGCTTCCGCGAGGCCTCGGATAGCCGGCCCTCTCCCCGGCTCCTCCTTCCGGGGAGCTTCCGACCACTCCATGCCGGCCACGTCGCGATGGCCGAGGCAGCCTCGCGCCTCACCGGGCTCGCCTGCGCCTTCGAGATCTCCGTCTTTCATCCGGAGAAGCCGCCGCTCGACTATATCGCGATCCGGTCCCGTCTGAGGGGGTTCGAGGGCCACTCCGGTCGGCTCTACTTGACCGACGCCCCGACCTACATCGAAAAGGCACGGCTTTTTCCCGGTTGTACCTTCGTCGTCGGCCACGACACCGCCGAACGGATTGTTGACCCGCGATTCTACGGGAGCCCGACGGCCCGAGATGCGATGCTCGGCGAACTGGAGGCGCTCGCCACGCGGTTTCTGGTCTTCGGGAGGGTCGACGCGACGGGCCGTTTCCGCGACTTCTCGCCCGAGGAATTCGAGCGGCCGGTCGCGGACTTCCTCGCCCGGGTCGCGACTTCGGTCCCCGGGCACGTTTTTCGGATTGACGTCTCCTCGACCGAGATCCGCGAAGTTCCTCGGACGATTTCCATTGAGGTGAGTGTCGAGGAGCCAGGATCTTGACGGCCCGATCAAACGGCCTGGCCTATTCCTTGAACGACGGTTTCGCCGGAGCCTGACGTTGACCGTGGTCCTCGAGTTCGCGAGGCGACCGATTCCCCGGGCACCCCGGATGAACCTAAAAACCCTCGGCCGCCGAGCGATCGCGCGAGGGCTCGAATCGATCGGCGTCGAGCCGCCTAGGGGCGACGACCTGCAGGCGACCACCCTCGTCAGCAAGTTGATCTCGAACAAACTGCCCGATGGATTGGGCGTGGCGGTCTCGCCGGAGTCGGCGCCTCCAGGGCGCGCTGCCAGGCTCGGGGCCATCGCCCTGCCGCCCCGGCTCGGAATCGGCCCCGTGCCCCAGGAGCTGGCCGCTTCCACCTGGCTCATGACTCTCGGATGGTCTCTCTTCGGAGGTGAGATCTCGGCGGAGGTTGCTCGGCTTCCGAGCCAGACCGTTTCGTGAGTTCGAGTTCCCACCCCAGCCGAGTCCAAGGCCCGGTTTCGGCTGCGATTGTCCGGAAAGCCGCCATCGGTTAAGAATGAAGGGCGAAAAATGGGCAAAAGTCTCGGAAGGGCGGGTTAGGGATGAAGATCGATCAGTTCTTGAAGCATCACGGCATCGCCGGCAACCCGTTCAGCGAGGAAGACGCGCAGACCGACACGGTCTTCAAGCGAAGCTGCCTCGCGACGATCCACCACCCCGCCTGGGACAAGTTCTTCGGCAGCCCGGCCGACCCCTCGACGGCGCCTCGTCTTCGGCGAGAAAGGGAGCGGCAAGACCGCCCTCCGGCTCCAGGTGACGTCCGAGCTGGAGGCCTACAACGCCGCAGCATCCCGACGATCGGGTCTTCGTCATCTCCTACGACGACTTCAACCCGTTCCTCGACCACTTCCGCGACTCGCGTCAAGGCCCGCGACGCGGGCGAGGCCCTCGAGCGCTGGCGGCTCCAGGACCACATGGACGCCATCCTCGCGCTGGGCGTGACCCAGCTCGTCGACGCCCTGACCGCCGACAAGGTCGACCTGACCGCCCTGACCCTCGACCAGCGCCGCGACCTGCTCTTGCTCGCGGCGCTCTACGACCAGTCGACCGGCGAGCCGATCGAGAAGCGCTGGAGCCGGCTCCGCCGGCGTTCGGGGTTCCGGCCGCTCTGGAGCCGTCGCGACCTGCAGATCGGCTTCGGGACGACGCTGCTGGTCCTGGTCCTGATCGCCGCGTTCCCCGGCTTCCGCTCGATGTCGATCCTGCCCTGGCTGGTCGTGCCGATCCTGCTCGGCTGGATCTACTGGGGCTGGCGGCTGGCCCGGGCCGAATGGTACGCCAAGTCGATCCGCCGGGCCGTCCGCGTCCTCAGCCGAGACCCCGCCGCGCTCCGCTGGGAGCTGCTCTGGTTCCAGCCCGGCGAGATCGGCGGCCAGCCGCTGCCGTCCACCGTCCGAGGCGGCGGCGAGGAGCGTTACGAGCTGCTCCGCAAGTTCCAGGCGGTGCTTGCACACGCTCGGCTACTCGGGGATCGTCGTCCTGGTCGACCGGGTCGACGAGCCCCAGCTGATCGAGGGCGACCCCCGCAAGATGCGCGCCCTGATGTGGCCCCTGCTCGACCACAAGTTCCTGCGGCATCCCGGGATCGGCTTCAAGCTCCTGCTCCCGATCGAGCTGGCCTACTACCTCGAGAAGGAAGACAAGGACTTCTACGACCGGGCCCGGCCCGACAAGCTGAACCTGATCAAGCCGCTCCGCTGGACCGGCCCGTCGCTCTACGACCTGGCCGGCGACCGCCTCCAGGCCTGCGCCTCGAGCCCTCGGCCAACGGCGACGGTGGGCCGAGGCTCCGCCAGCTCGTCGACGAGGCGGTCTCGCGACGACTCGCTCAAGGACGCGCTCGGGCAACCTCCGGACGCCTCGGCAGCTCTTCAAGTTCCTCCACCGGCTGCTGGAAGAGCACTGCCACCGGCACACCGAGGACGCCCCTCGCTGGACGATCGACGCCGACACCTTCCGGACCACCTACGCCGCCCACCTCCGCGACCTCGACGCGTTCGACCGGGGCTACGGCCACGGCTGATCCGACCATGCCCCCTCGCCGTTACCTCAAGCTGTTCAAGCCTTTCGACGTGCTGACCCAGTTCACCGACGAAGGGGGCCGGGCGACCTTGAAGGACTTCGTCCCGGTCCCAGGCGTTTACCCCGTCGGCCGGCTCGACCGCGACAGCGAGGGGCTACTCCTCCTGACCGACGACGGCCCGCTCGCCCACCGATTGACCGACCCTCGCTTCGAGCACCCCAAGACTTACCTTGCTCAAGTCGAACGTGTGCCCGAGCTTGCGGCGCTCGAAGCTCTTCGGACCGACGTGGTCCTCTCCGATGGGCCGACCAGGCCCGTGGAGGTCTCGCTCCTGTCCGAAGACCCCATCTTGCCCGAGCGGCCGGTGCCGATCCGATTCCGCAAGAACGTCCCGACCGCCTGGCTCCGGATGGTCCTCCGCGAAGGCCGGAACCGGCAGGTCCGTCGGATGACCGCGGCCGTCGGCCACCCGACCCTCCGCCTTGTCCGGATCGCCGTCGGCCCGATCCAGATCGGAGACCTCACGCCCGGCGAGTGGCGCGATCTCACGCCCGAGGAACGGCGAGCCCTCGGGCTCCGATCGAGCCGGACTGGCCGGCCATGATGGGCCCAGGCTCCGTTCGCGGCCGAGACAAGACGAAGCCAATTTTTTGTAAGTTGATATTGTAAAGGGGTTTTGGCTATTTCGCCTTGATTCGATCCGGCGTTCCCTGGACAAAGTCCGATCGTTTCAGGCGAACCCGCGTCGACGAAGACAAAGCCAACCCTCAAGTCTCGGAGAGAAAAACGAAGCCATTTGCCCGCCTCGTGATCTTCGTTTCGGCTTGTCGGATCTTCAAGTATTATCCTTGAAAGGACCCGGGTCTTAGTCGCCTTTTCCGGAGCAAGACTGTTGAGTTTCGAGCGGGACGAACCCGAATCGATCGCGAGTGGAGAAAAGGTCCGGTTCGGGATAAACTGGAGTACAGGTCCGACACGAACAAACCGTGGTCTTGTCCCTTTCCACCGTGGCGACCCGAGGGCTGACCCGATGGCGACCCGCCCGCGAACCCGGTCGAGCATGACGCTGGAGGAGTTCCTCCGCTGGCCCCGGATCGACGAGAAGCCGTACCTGGAATACCACGACGGCCGGATCGAGGTGAAGGTGTCGCCCCAGCTCAAGCATTCCATGATCGAGAAGAGGCTGACCGATGCCCTGGATCGGTTCGCCGAGACCTCGAGGGTGGGGCTCGCGTTCCCAGAGCTTCGGTGCAACTTCGGCGGCCGGTCGATCGTCCCGGATATTGCTTTTCAACTGATGGAGAAGATCCCTCGGGACGTGCGGGGGGCGGTTCTCAACGAATCCAATTTGCCCCCCGATATCCACATCGAGATCCAGTCCCCCGAGCAGTCGCTCAATGAGACGAAGGAGAAGCTGGCGCACTCCCTCGCCCACGGTTGCCCGCTGGGCTGGTCCATCGACCCGGAACGACAGACGATCGACGTTTTCCGCCCGGGAGTCGCTCCCGAGCCTCTTCCCGCCGATGGATACCTTGATGGGGTGCCGGTCTTGCCTGGGTTTCGGTTGATGGTCGCGGAGGTGTTCGGCTGGTTGGTGATCGGTCCCCAGGGCTCGGACGAGCCGGGGGCCGAAGAACGATGAGCACGGCCCAGCTCGCTTCCGCCGATCCCCCCTCGCTCCGCCTGACCTTCGAAGGAGGGACGATCCTCATCGAAGGTTTGACCGAAGGCGACACGCGCAGGCCTGCCCGGGGTCCGGTTCGACCCCCGGACGGGGATGCACCGGGCGGAAGCGATCGGGTATCGCGAGATCATTGAGGATCTTCGCGAGAAAAAGATCCCTTATCTGGACGAGGCCAGGGTTTACAGCAAGACCCCCTGGCCGCTCCGGGTCGACAAGCAGGCGTTCCCCCACCAGACAGAAGGGGTCGAGGCGTGGTGCAAGGCCGGCGAGCGGGGGGTGGTCGTCCTGCCGACCGGCACCGGCAAGACGCACCTGGCCAACCTGGCGATCAACAAGGCCGAGCGGCCGAGCCTGGTCGTCACGCCGACCATCGACCTCCTGAACCAGTGGTTTGACGAGTTGACGCTCGCATTCGGGGTCGAGGTCGGACTGCTCGGCGGCGGCTATTACGACATCAAGCCTTTGACCGTCACGACTTACGACTCGGCCTATCAGAACGTCGAGCGGCTGGGCAATCGAGTTCGGCCTGCTCGTCTTCGACGAATGCCACCACCTGCCCGAGCCCGACCGTCAGCGCCGCGGCGACTCGGGGCAATCGCGCCGTTCCGGCTCGGCCTGACGGCGACCCCCGAACGCGCCGATAACGCCCACGAGCGGCTCGACCACCTCATCGGCCCGATCGTCTATCGCCGCGAGATCACCCAGTTAAACGGCCAGTTCCTGGCCGAGTACCGGGTCGAGTCGCTGTTCGTGAACCTGACCGACGAGGAGCGTTATCGTTACGAATCGATGCGCGAGATCTACCGGGCCTTCCTGTCGAGCACCGGGATCGACATGAGGCGCCGGGCGCCTGGGGGCAGTTCCTCTTCCAGGCCCACCGCTCGGCCGAGGGTCGGCAAGCCTACCTCGCCTATCGCGAGCAGCGCGCGCTCGCCCTGGCCGCGCCGGCCAAGTTGAGCTTGCTGGCCCGGCTGCTCGAACGGCACAACGGCGACCGCGTCCTGATCTTCACGCACGACAACGCCACGGTCTACACGATCGCCCGCCAGTTCCTCGTGCCGGTCATCACCCACCAGACCAAGACCAAGGAGCGCCGGGAGGTCCTGCTGAAGTTCAACTCGGGCGAATACCCGATCGTGGCGACGTCCCGCGTGCTCAACGAGGGCGTTAACGTCCCCGAGGCGAACGTCGCGATCATCCTCTCCGGCTCCGGCTCCGTCCGCGAGCACGTCCAGCGCCTCGGCCGAATCTTGCGGAAGTCGGGCGACAAGGAGGCGATCCTCTACGAGGTCGTCACGCGAGGGACGGTCGAGGAATTCACCTCGAACCGGCGTCGGCAGCATCAGCGCATATGGCGGGGATTGAGAAGCTTCCGGGAGCTTGGATCGATGATCAGACTCGCCTTCCTGACTTGCCTGGCATCGACCCTCTTCATGACCGGCCTGATCTGGTTCGTGCAGGTTGTCCATTACCCGCTGTTCGACCGGGTCGAGGTCCAGGCGTTCCGCCGCTATCATGCCGAGCATATGCGGACGACGACCTACGTCGTCATCCTGCCGATGATCGCGGAACTGGTCACGAGCATTTACCTCGTCGCCCGCCGGCCGGATGGGATCGAGCCCTGGATGGTCTGGCTCGGCCTCGGATTCGCGGTCGTCTCCTGGGCCGTGACCACTTTCTGCTCGGTCCCGTCGCACAACCGGCTCGCTATGGGTTTCGATGGCGACGCTCACCGATCGCTCGTCCGGACCAACGGAATTCGCGTGGTGAGCTGGTCGGCTCATTCGCTCGTCCTGCTGCTGATGACCGCCCGGCTGATCCGCTGAGCGGGTCCCTTTACGGATCGAAAGTCGCTCAATGCTCACCGGCACCCTCGTCCGCGTCCGGATCTCGAAGCAGCGGATCATCCCGCTCTATCTCAAACGGGATGATCCCCAGTGGCTCGAAGTCGCCGAGAGCCTGCTCCTGATCTTCCGCGAGGGGGTGGGTCGGACCCGAGGCGAGATCGAGACGGAGATCGACGAGCTGGTCGGCGAGGGGCTGGCGACACTGGCTCACCGGGGTCTGGCCAAGATCCTCGAAGATCGCGGCGAGTTCGAGGTCGTGGCCGATGTCCCGCCCGACCAGCTCCGCGAGAAGGTCTTCACGGCGGCGGCCGAGCACCGCAAGGCGCTCCGGGCCTCGGGTCAGGCCCGCTCGGTCTTCCGGCGCGACGCGGTTCTGGGCGCGGTCGCCGAGGAGTTGAAGCTGACCCCCGAACAGGTCGCCGCCGCGATGTTCGCCGACCTTCGCGACGAGAACCGGCTTGCTCTCGTTCGACCCGACCCTCGACGCCCAGCGGCTCATCGACCGCTATAACGTGGCGCTCGCGCAGTCGGTCCTGCTCCGCTCGGTCCTGGTCGAGGCCGAGGTCCGCAACGAGAAGCCGGCACGCTATCGCCAGTTGTTCCGCCATTTGAAGTTCCACCGGCTGCTCTACCGCGTCGAAGGCTCGATGCGCGACGGATTCGTCTTCCACATCGACGGCCCGCTCAGCCTCTTCAGCGCGACGAACAAGTACGGTCTCCAGATGGCCACTCTTCCTGCCGGCGCTCTTGCTCTGCCAGGACTTCCGGCTCGACGCCGAGCTGCGCTGGGGACCGAAGCGCGAGGTCCGGACGTTCCACCTCGATGCCAAGGATGGCCTGATCTCGCATTACGCCGACACCGGGACCTATGTTCCCGCCGAGCTGGGGGCGTTCGTCGAGCGGTTCCGCCAGGTCGCGCCGGACTGGGAGGTCTCCGAGGCGACCGACGTGCTCGAACTCGGCCGGGACGGGGTCTGGGTGCCCGACTATCGTTTCATCCATAAATCCTCGGAGGTCGACGTCTTCGTCGAGGTCGTCGGCTTCTGGAAGAAGTCGAGCCTGGAGCGCCTGCTCCGGCTCCTGCCCGAGCACGGCCCGCCCCGCTATCTCCTGGCGATCTCCGACCGAGTTCAAGGTCGACGAAGTGGCCCTTGGAGAGCTAGCCGGGCCGGTCCTCCGGTTCAAGGAGATCCCCAACGCGGTCGAACTGGCCGCCCTCCTCGACCGCCTGATCCGGGACAATCGTCCTGGTCTCCCCCTCGTCTGAACGATTCCTCCCCCAGCTTCCTGAACGATTTATTCTCTAATCGAGAACGATTTGACGCCAAAAAGTCGTCCAAAATGGACGATTTTTGATCTGTATTCTGATTTTTTCTCGTTTTTTCTTGTCTTCTTGGTCGGATTCTGCCTATGATGAAACCGTCCAAATCGTCCAGGTCTCATTGAGAAATCGTTCATGGCCGTGCTCGAAACTTTTCTCAAGACCCAGCAGGTGGCCGATGCGTTGGGCGTGAGCGTCAGCACGATCAAGCGATGGGTGGATTCGGGTGTCTTAGACGCGACCCGAACGATGGGCAAGCATCGTCTTGTGGCACTTTCGAGCGCTCTGAGATTCGCCAGGGAAGGGAAATACCCGCTCGATGGCTTGCTCGCGATGTCCCGAGGTTCGAGCCTTCCGGCCATCAACGCTTTGACCGTGGAATCGCTGGTGGAGTGCCTGAAAGCCGGCAACGCCACCGAAGCGTCGAGTGTGATCAACTCCGCGTTCCATTCACCGGGCGGGGCGGTCGCCCTGGCTGATCAACTGATCCGGCCGACGATGGAACGAATCGGTCACGGCTGGATGGTCGGGGCCTGGGACGTCTACGAGGAACACCAGGGCTGCCAGGTTGTTGTGTCCGCCCTCACGGATCTGATCTCGAAGTTGAAGCGAACCGGTCTCGGATTGAGGCCGCTGGCGATCGGAGCCGCTCCCGAGGCGGATCCCTACATCCTGCCCGTCTTGCTCGGAGAGCTTGTCCTTCGAGAGGTTGGCTGGGAGGTCAAGAACCTCGGAGCCAACCTGCCGCTGCGGTCGTTCGCCCAGGCGACCCGCGACTTCCGGCCGAGGATGGTCTTCCTGGCCGCCAGCCATCTCACGGATCGAGACGGATTCTTGCATGATTACCCCTACTTTTACGAGGCCGCGAGCCAGGCTGGCTCGGCGATCATCCTTGGAGGCCGTGCTCTTGACGCCGACCTCCGATCGAAGCTGGTTTTCGCCAGCTTCGGCGAACGGATGGCCCACCTGGCGGAGTTCGCCCGTCGCCTCATGTCCCCCGCCGAAGTCCCCTTTGGCGAGGCCACGAATCACTCGGGACCGATGCACATCTCGACCTGAATTGAGAAGGGATGATCGATGTACACGACTCGGCGAAACGATGACGCGGACGGATTCTCCAGCCTGGACAATTCCGACACTCAGGTGCTCGGATCTCGCGAGGAACGTGAACTCCTTCAGGAACTGGGCGACTGCAAGAGGAAACTCGCCGAGGCACTGGCGAAGATCCCCGGCTATGAGATGCCCCGAGGAGCGGACGACCCTCAGGCCCTGGCTCATCACATCGCCGCCTTCTACGCGGGCAACGGTCCGTCCGAGGCCCGCCTGGGGGCGATCTTTCGACGTTATTCCGAACTCCGGGGCAAGCTCGCCCTGGCCAACATGCGGCTGATCGCTCACGTCGCCAAGCGGTTCCGAGATCGCGGCCTGTCCTACTCCGACCTGCTCCAGGAGGGATTCTGCGGCCTCCTGGAGGCGATCGACCGCTTCGACCTGACCCACCAGACCAAGCTGGCCACCTACGCCACCTGGTGGATTCGCCAGTCGATGCAGCGGGCCGTGGCCGCGGGAGCCTATCCCGTCCGTCTCAGCCCGAGGCACCTCCGCCAGCTCGCCCAGAATCAGGATGAAGTCGGCCAGAAGGACGGGGAAATCGCCCCTGTCAGCCACGACGTCCCCGGAGTCAGCAGCGAGATGATCCAGCGGATCCACACGGCGACGCGCCCGACGATCTCGCTCGACGCAACTCTTGATTCCGACAGCAATTTCAACCTTATGCAGACGATGAGTGATCCCGAGGGAGACCGCACCGGCGACGTCGACATGGACGAGACCGTCGGCAAGATGATGGACGTCCTCCGCCCTCGCGAGCAGCAAGTCCTGGCTCTCCGATTCGGCCTCGGCGGCAAGAGCCGGCTCTCGCTGAGCCAGGTCGGCAAGGTCCTTGAAGTCTCCAAGGAACGGGTCCGCCAGATCCAGGATCGGGCGCTGGAGAAGCTCCGAGCCGTGGCCGACGAGCACGACTGGGACGAGTCGCTCCTGACGAGCGTCTAGGGATCGGCAGTTCCTCAGCATTCAGCCACTCAAGGCCCCCGATCTGGGGCCTTTTCCGTTCTCGAAAGGCGATGAGATCGTCGCTTGCGAGCCGACATTAGAGATGAGCCGTCCCCTCGGAATGAACGCTGATGGCTGACCGCTGAAAGCTTAACCTCATGCCTCCACACGCCCTCCGCCCCGACCCCGATCGCGATCCGATCGGGCCGTTCCTTCATTACCTGATGGCCGAGTGCGGGCTCTCGCCGAACACCCTGGCGGCCTACCGCTCCGACATCGTCCGGTTCAGCCGGTGGCGGAAGAATGCATGCTCCCGGACCTTTGATCAATCTGGACATCCAGACCTTGAGCAGCTACGTCGACTATCTCAGCCAGTGCGGGCTGGCCCCGACGAGCGTGGGACGTAACCTGGCCGCTCTCTCGACCTTCTATCGATTCTTGATTTACGACGGACGATTGTCGGAGAACGTGGCGAAGCTCCTCGTTGCCCCGACTGTCTGGGACCGGCTGCCGACGGTCCTCGGTCCCGCCGGCGGTCGATAAACTCCTCTCGTCCCCCGATCGGGAACTTACCATCGGCCGGCGTGATCGCGCGGCGCTGGAGACCCTTTATGCGACCGGCTGCCGGGCCTCGGAGGTCGTCGGGCTCCGGCCGGGCGACCTCGACCTTGCCGGTGGTTCGGCCCGTTGCATCGGCAAGGGGGATAAGGAGCGGATCGTGCCGCTCGGGGCGAGGGCTCGTGAGGCTCTAACGGAGTATCTCGACCGCGACCGCGCTCGCCTGCTGGCCGGGCGGATCGACGTGCCGAACATCTTCGTCACGAGTCGAGGACGACCCCTCAGCCGGGTCGGGCTCTGGAAGATCGTCAAGACCCACGCCATTCTGGCCGGCTTGCCCGAAGGCGTGAGCCCGCATACGCTTCGGCATAGCTTCGCGACGCACCTTCTGGCCGGTGGGGCTGACCTTCGGGTCGTCCAGGAGATGCTGGGCCACGCCTCGATCGCGACGACCCAGATTTATACGAGGGTCGAGCTGAGCCGGCTCAGGGAAGTCCACGCACGGTTCCATCCCCGCTCAACTCGGACCTGATCGGTTGCGGATCGGCCTCTCGGGGCCAATACTGGAGGTGACCTCCAGACCACCCCGAGGAGCCAACCGATGAGGACGGACGAACGAGCGGGGGATCAGGATTCACTGTTTCCTGGTCTCTGGTTCGATCTCTACGCTCTTCTGGCGGGAGGCGTGGATCGGGCCTGAGCCCGGCCGCGAAGTCTCCCTTTTCTCATGGACCGTCTCGACGCAACCATCCACCTGGCCTTCGCTTTCGACATCGGCTACGAGATCGACCTCGACCGCGCGCGGGCGATGCTGCCCGGCGAGTCGGGGTTGCTGGCCCGACGTCGGCGAACGCCGGACTCGATCCAGTATCGCCCGGCGCCGCTTCGACTTACGCTCGATGCCTCGGGAATGGCCCTACCAGGCGGCCTGGCCACAACTCGGCCCCTCCGGGCCGAACTGACCGTCTTCGACTTCGCCGCGATCTCGCTCATGGTCCAGTTTCCGGTTCGAGCCTCGGCCTCCGAGCTTCTGGAGCTGGCAGGGAACCTTGCCGAGCCCTCTCCGCTGAACGTCGCCGCTCGACTGGTCGTCAACCCCTGGATCGAGCGGCTCAAGCCGGTCGTGGACGGATTCGAGGTTAGCGACCTGATCGAGGAGTACATCGTTTTTCAGCTCGGTGATGTAAAGCCTGATTGGATCGCCACTAACACCGACTGGATCGCCGGCCTGATCCGGCTCGAATCCGGCCCATTGAGCGCCGCCGAGGTCCGCGAGGCGACCAAGCTCGGCTTCTCCTACACCCCGGATGATCTCGTCATGCTCGACTGGGCGGCGGGGTTCGTCGCCGATCGCGACTGCGCCGATACCCTTCAGGTGATTGAGTTTGCGAACGTCCAGCTTCTGGAGTTCCGCCACATCGACGACCGGCTCGATGACCGGTTGGAAGCCGCCTACCGCCTGATCCACGCCGAGCGAGGACGGGGCCCCCGGCTCTGGCGGACCCATTCGGCGACGGTTCGGAGCGTTCGGGAGCTGGAGATCGAGGCGACCAGCCTCTTCGAGCGAGCCGATAATAATCTGAAACTCATTGGCGATCAGTACTTATCGCGAGTCTTCGACCTCGCTCGGACCCGCTTCCACCTCGGGGAGTGGCAGCAGAGCATCCGGCGCAAGCTCGAAGTCGTCGGCGACGTCTACGACCTCCTGGTCCAGCAAGCGGGTGGGACCCGGATGGAGGTTCTGGAGGTCATCGTCGTCGTCCTGATCGCCCTCGAAATCCTCCTCGCATTGATCCGTCATTGAGCCACAAGTCAATATCTGGCAATGATTTATTCCCGGAATCATGACCGAGTCACGATCCGGGAAAAACAAACCCGCCGCGTATCTTCTGGCTTCTCCCAGACGAACCCAATTCGCCCGACGACGAATCTTTGAAGACAAAGCCAATGAACTTCGGCCTGTGGAGCAGCCGTCAACGCTCGATCCGCAGGGCCTGTCTTGCCTGACAGGGAGGGACCGGGTCCAACGCGATCCTGAACCGCTGTGTTTCCTATTCAAACCCAATTCCAGCGCCGACCCCACGTCGAAGCCCGTTCCCATTCAAAGCCAAACTCCCGCAAGTCTCCCCGAAACGTCTCACGCATCCCCCAAGGGTGTTCCCGAATCCAGCCGATTTGATCAAGCCCACCAAGATATGATCGCGAGCGGCGCGATTGGCGAACACACAACCTCCCCATCGACGATCGGATTTCGGGACCCGACCCGCCGTCGCTGACACCGCATCTCACGCTTTGTCTTGCAAAGCCTCGTGCTTCGGCACTCAAACAACCGGAAAGGGGGGGCAAAATGGCCCGATTTGGGTCAAAAAATGACCAAAATCGACCAGAAATGGGTAAGAAAGTGGGGTCCAAACTCAGCTTTGCGAAACAAAGCAAATTGGCTCGGTGGCCTTGAGCAGGGCAGTGAAGCTCTCGCTGTTCTGCCTAAACTCTATAATCCACCTAATCCTTATAATCCAACACTCAGTCCGCCTCTCGGTCTCGCTTGAGCACTCTGGTCGGGCAGTCGGATTGTCGGTCGAATTGTCGAAAATAACTGTACGGGCGTTGACAAAAGGTCGATCTCCTTGGTGTACTGACGACCGGCACGAGACCTGTTCGAGTGGACAGGTCCCCCGGGCTTCTCGCTCGAAAGGAGATGGGACGATGGCTCATCCGATTCCCGACGGCTTGCACTCGATCACCCCGCACCTGGTCGTCAAGGGGGCGTCCGAGGCGATCGACTTCTACAAGCGGGCCTTTGGCGCGGTGGAGCAATGCCGAATGCCGGCTCCGGGTCCGGACGGCGGCACGAGGCTCATGCATGCCTCGCTCCAGATCGGCGATTCGAGGCTCTACCTGGTGGATGAGATGCCCGAGTACGGCTGCCTGGGGCCGCAAGGCAACCCGCCCGTGACGATCCACCTGAACGTGACCGATGCCGACGCCACGTTCGACCAGGCCGTCGAGGCCGGGGCGACGACGGTCATGCCTCCGGCCGACATGTTCTGGGGCGACCGCTACTGTCAGATCGTTGACCCCTTCGGCCATAAATGGTCGATCGCCCACCGCCTGGAAGACCTCTCGCCCGAGCAGATGCGGGAGAGGATGGCGGCGGCCTGCAAGCAGGAGCCGTGCGAGGTGTAATCAGCCGAGACGAGCGGATCGTATCGCGCCGGGACGGTCCGACCGGACCGTCCCCGGTCGTTCTGAAAACGCGGGAGGAGATGGAAAAGGGGACGGATAATCCAAGGTTCTTTAATAATTATCAGTAAAATTCATAATTTATTTATGGTGCCTCGCTTGGACAGACCTCGAATTCCGTTGAGTCCCGTTATCCACGCTGCTACGCTGACAGGTAATACGGATTCCGGAAAGTTCATGCCCTGTTCCCGATCCGTAGGTCCGACTTTAGTCGGGCCCGGGGCATAATCGTCAGGTCGCTGGCCCGACCGAAGTCGGACCTACTCGAATGCCTCCGGGTGCGAAAACCTTCCGGAATGCGTATCAGTCATCCCCGCTCAGAAGGGAGTCGAGCCATGCCGTGCGCCCCGAGCCTTCTCCCGGTCATCCTCGCGGGGATCTTGACACCGGCCGGATGGGCACAGGAGGCTTCCAACCGGAACCTCGACGAGAACCCATTCCAGGATGAGAAGCCGAAATCGGCTCGCGCTCCAATTCCCGTCCCTATCGCTGCTCCCATCAAGGCGATCGCTCCGGCGATCCGTCCGGCACGGTCGATGGAAATATTCACCGGGGGTGTGGGTCGATTAGTAACTTTCGAACCGTCCGAACCCCCCATTCCCTATGACGATGATGGACTCGGTGATCCACAAGAACCGCCAACTGAGCCACCTTTCAATCTTTTTGACCTCAAGACTGCCATTGTAAGTAGGGATAACTTTGATCGATGGATTTTTGGCGAGGATGCCACCGAGAAGTCGCGATCCGATCATTTCAGAGAGCTGCTGCTGGGAAAGATCGGGCAGGCTCTCGGGGAAGGTCAACTGACCGCCGAACAGCAGGCGAAGCTCATCCTGGCGGGAAGGGGCGATATCAAGCATTTCCTCGACATCATCGAAGAGCGGAGGGTGGAGTTCGAATCCGCAAGGAAGGAATTCAGAGCGTGGCTCAAATTCCTCCGGGAAATCGAGCCCATATCAAAGACTTACCAAGCAGGCCCCTTCCGCGAAGGCTCGCTCTTCGCCAAGACCCTCGCGAAGATCGAGAAAGATCGAAAGCAAGCACCCTGATCAGGAGGAAAAGGCGGACGGGTCGGAAAAAGGGACGGCGATACTCATCAAGTTCTTTGATGAGTATCATCATTTACTTTACGTATTTTCATGAATATTTATGATTTAAGTCTTTTGTTTGCGACAGACTTGAGGGTTCACAGACTGTTGAGATTTTGCTTCATCGGTCGATTGTCTTCATCTTTTTCCTCCCGTTTTGAATTATTCTTTTGAATTCGCGGATTGACACGGGCTAAGTTCGACGCTCTGGGCTTTGGGAGCTGCTGGCTCGCTGTTCTCTCAAGTGGAGCGAGTTCTCCAGACCGCCCCGATCGCGAGCGAGGATCGGCCGCGGTGAGCGTCTCCCACCGGGAGATCGGCATTTTTTCGCGTCGCGCTGCTCGTTGGAACCGGCGACTGGCGCGGCGTGGGCGAGTCGTTCCTCGTCTGCGAAGGTCGGCGGTCGGATGACTCGGTTTCGGGGCGAGTCCACGTCGATCGGTTGAGAGGCACACGGATCAGACTCTTTCTTTTCCAAGCCTGAGGCGCCTTTTCTATGCATGGAACACGGATCACGGCCTCGATCGTTCTGTCCTGCGCCCTGGCCGTCCTGGCGTGGACCGGTCAGGCACGCGGCGGCCTGATCACGAATGGTGACTTCGAGTCCGGCTCGCTCGCCGGCTGGACCGTCGCCAACCAGCTCTCGTCAACCGACTATGCCGGCGGGACCGACGCCCTGGGGAGCTTCTATCTCCAGGGCAAGAGCGGCACGCTCCCCGTCTCCGGCCCGCTGACCGGCGGCGCGGCCCTCCTACCCTATTCCGGCAACGATTACGCCCTGTCCGACTCGACCGCTCCAGGCGCACGCGCTAATCCAGTCGTTCACCGTGCCGACCGGCGACGGTCTCGGTGACGCTCTCGTTCGCCATGTACACCTACGACTACTACGGCAACGGCGCCGTCGGCGGCACGGACCTCAACTACCTCGACAATCCGAACCAGCACGTCCAGGTCAACATCCTGACGGCGGGCGCCGGGGCCTTCGCCACCGGGTCGTCCTCCGTGGTCGAGAACCTCTACAACGGCGAACAGTCAACCCAGTACGGCAACGGCGGGACCAACCCCCCCGCGTGGCAGACTTACACCTTCAACCTGACCGGGGTGGCCCTGGCCGGCACGACCTACCAGCTCCGGTTCGCCGAGGTCAACAATCAGTTCCCGCTGAGCATGGGCGTCAACGCGGTCTCGATCAACGTGGTCGTCCCCGAGCCGTCGTCGCTGCTGATGGTGGCGCTCGGAGGAGTCGCGATCGCCCTCCAACTCCGTCGCCGCGGCGCCATGGAGTGACGACGGGCGGCCTCTCGCCCGCGTCAACGTCAACGCCCCGATCTCCCGGGAGGCGCCGGCGGCCCTCGTCGGCCGAGAGCCCGGCCCGGAGACGAAATCGCGAGACCACGGATCGGAATCACCAACACGCCTCAACGATCAACCGGAGGAACCCTCGTGGAAGACCGCATCGAGAGCCTGGAGCGTCGTCTGGCCGAGCTGGAAAACCGCGTCAACGCGATCCGGCGAAGCTCGCGGCGTCGAGTCATGGCGGCGACGCTGACCGCCGGACTGGCGATCGCCTGGGCGAGCACGCCCGAGGCCCGCGCCAGTTCGGCCTGACCCTCACCGGCCTCAACACCCGCCTCATGGCGGTCGAGGCCAAGACGGCGCCCTTGTCGCTCAACGGCACCACGTTGACCGTCAGCGGGGTCAACGTCCAGGTCGTCAACGGCAGCGGGGCGACCGCCAGCAATAGCGGGCTGGGCAACCTCACCGTCGGATACAACGCGTCGCGAGCGGCCCTCGGCGTGCCCGACGCCCGCACCGGCTCGCACAACCTGATCATCGGCGATCTGAACAACTACACCAGCTACGGCGGCCTGGTGGCGGGAGTCCAGAACGAGGTCGATGGTATCTACGCTTCGGTCAGCGGCGGGGGCGGCAACGTCGCCAGCGGCACGGCGACCTCGGTCAGCGGCGGGTTTGGCAACACGGCCAGTGGCCTGAACTACTCGTCGGTCAGCGGCGGGACTAGCAACGTGGCCAGCGGCCCGTACGCCTCGGTCAGCGGCGGTTTTTTCAACACGGCCAGCGGCCTTGCCGCCTCGGTCAGCGGTGGCAAGTCACGGTCGGCGGGCGATAACTTTAACTGGGCCGCGGGCGGCCTGTCCCAGCCCGATTGACCCGACCCGCAGGCCCCGCGCCGCCAAGGCGCGGGGCCGCGACCCGGTATCCTCCCCTCCCGAACCTCACCCACCCGGAGACGACCCGAATGGACTGCTCGACCCTGGAGCAACTCCGCGACGAGTTCGAAGCCTTCAAGGCAGGCAACCGCGCCGAGATCGACGCCCTCAAGGCCCAGTTCGCCGCGCTCGAGGCCAGTCACCGCGCCGCCGCCCGTCGCTCGCGGCGGCGACTGGCGGCGGCGACGCTGGTCGCCGGCCTGGCGATCGCCTGGGCGAGCACGCCCGAGGCCCGCGCCCAGTTCGGCCTGACCCTCACCGGCCTCAACACCCGCCTCATGGCGGTCGAGGCCAAGACCGCGCCCTTGTCGCTCAACGGCACCACGTTGACTATCAGCGGGGTCAACGTCCAGGTCGTCGACGGCAGCGGGGCGACCGACAGTACCAGCGGGCTGGGCAACCTCACCGTCGGATACAACCAACTCCGGGTGCTCGGTGGCGACCTCCGCACCGGTTCGCACAACCTGATCGTCGGCGATAACAACAACTACACCTCGTACGGCGGCCTGGTGGTGGGAGCCGAGAACGAGATCGACGGCGCCTACGCCTCGGTCAGCGGCGGGGTTGCCAACACGGCCAGCGGCGTTTTCTCCTCGGTCAGCGGCGGGAATGACAACACGGCCAGCAGTGCGTACGCCTCGGTCAGCGGCGGGACTGCCAACCTGGCCAGCGGCCCGTACGCCTCGGTCAGCGGCGGGAATCTCAACGTGGCCAGCGGCCTTGCCGCCTCGGTCAGCGGTGGCTTCTCACGTTCGGCGGTCAATAATTTCAACTGGGCCGCGGGCGGCTTGCTTCAGCCTAATTGACCCGACCCCGCCGGCCCCGCGCGATCGAGTCGCGGGGCCGCGTCCGATCTCATCCCCTCACGAACCCCACCCAACCGGAGGCCGACCGATGGAACTCACGACCCTGGAACTGCTCCGCGACGAGATCGACGGGGCGGAAAAGGGACGCGGGGCGGAAATGGGACGGGGATGGAGACCAAGTTCGAGAGTCCGACACCATTCCGGCCACGGGAGACCTCTCCTTCCCTCAGAAATAAACGCTGGCTCCGAGGATGACGGAATCGGCCGTGGCTGAGGTCTTGACCGAGCTGCCGGGGACCGCGCCGGTGGGCTGGATGATCGGCCCGGAGATGGAGTTCTGGAAGTCGTGAGCGTAGGCCAGCGAGAGGGACAGGCTCTTGCTGAAGGCGTAGGAAAAGCCCATCGCCAGCGTGTTCTGGACGATCGTCGGCGAGGCGATGTTGTAAGACGTGACCGAGTTCCCCACGGGATTGAGGCTGAAGGTATAGCCGCCGCGCACGGTCAGGTTGTCGGTCAGCGTGTACTGGGCCCCCAGGGCGAGGGCGAAGACGTTCTGCCAGCCGAGCCCACGCAGTTCCCCCAGCGAGTTGAAGCCTGTGTGGCGATAGCCGTTCGTGTCGCGATAGTCCACGAATCGGAAGTCGGCCGCGAGCAGGAGGCGTTCGATCCCCACGTAGGACGTCCCGACCGAGGCGATCATCGGGAAGTCCAGGTCGAACTTCGGGGTTGTCGGCTTGCCATTGGCGTTGACCGAGTTGAAGCTATAGGAGTCGAACCACTGGGGGCTCTTGATGGCGGCTCCGAATCGCCAGTCGCCGCCTCCGTCGTAGTAGGCCCCAACGTGAAATCCGCCCCCGAACCGCGTCCGGCCGTCGGTGGCGGAGGGGTAGACCGGCCCGGCTCCCACCGGGGTGCTCAGGAGGGTCGGTGACGTGAAGAGCGCCGGGTTCAGCGAGAGCTGGGCGAGGTTGACATTGGCCGAGACGCCGACCGAGAACTCGTCGGTCACTTTCCAGGCGATCGTGGGAGCGACCTGGTAGGCCAGGTATTGCGAGTAGAGCGGCCCTGCTCCCCGTCCGTATGGGAACTGGGGCGTCAGCACCGGGTTGGTCGTGCTCGCCGGGTAATTGACGCCGAACCCGCCTAGCGTGAAGAATCCGACTCCGTAGGTGAGCGAGGACCCTTCAATCTTCTGGACCAGTGCGAAGGCCGGAAGCGGGAAGACGCCATTGTTCCCCCCCGTCGTGCCCGAGATCGCGTTCGGGCCGAGGACGCCGGCCGGGATTCGTGAGGTGATCGTCGTTCGAGGGATGAGCACCTGAGTGGCAAAGCTCATCTCGGAACGGGCCAGGGAACCGATGGTCGCCGGGTTCCAGAACAGGGCGCCGGCCGCGTCGACGGGGGCGGCCGTCGAGGCACCTCCCATCGATCGATTGATCGGGCCAGCTCCGCTCAACGCCAGTCCGAATTGCGCCCGGGCCTGTAACGCCGCCGGTCCGGTCAAGACAAGGAGGGCGAACAGCAACCTCATCGGCCACTCGGGCCGTCGTCTGGCTTGAGCGAATTGCATCGATTTCGCCTATATCAAGACCTCACAATCGTTATAGCCCGCAGAATCTGAATCGGGAGGATCAGGTCCGTTCTTGACGATAATTCGGGAAAGGCAAACTCTAGTAGTTGCGTCAACTCGTCTGGTGGCCGTGAGACATCCCGAGGTCGAACCAGAGCAGTGCCCAGCCGCCCGGCTCGTCTTCCACCGTCGCTTCAAGGATTATGATCCGATGATCCCGTTCGGCGGCTTCGAGCACTCGTCCCGGGCTTGCTCGATGTCGAGCTTCATCTGGCCGAGTAAATCATCGAGACCGGCGAATTTGCGGGTCGTTCTGAGCCTTCGGAGCAGGTCGAGCCCGATCGACCGGCCGTAGAGATCGCCGTGGAAGTCGAGCAAGTGGGCCTCGACCGAGCGGGCGTGCTCGCCAAAGGTGGCATTGGGGCCGATGTGGACGGCGGCGGGGTGGGAATTGGGATCGTTCTCCAGGGAGGCGAGGGCGGCGTAGACGCCGTCGGCGGGAATGACGGTGTCGATCCCGTCGAGGTTGGCGGTCGGTACCCCGATCCCGGCGCCTCGGCCGGCTCCGTGGATCACGACGCCTTGAATCCGGTGAGGATGGCCGAGCAAGCGGGCGGCCTCGTCGGCCGAGCCCTCGGCAAGGGCCTGACGGATGCGCGTGGAGGAGACGATCAGGCCGTCGAGCCTCGGTCGGGGTGGCAATCTCGAAGTCGAGCCTGGCCTCGCCGCACCAGGAACCCAAAAGCGCGGCGTCTCCGCCGCGGTCACGGCCGAAGCCGAAAGTGGGGCCTTCGACCATTCCTCGGGCTCCGAGCTGCTCGAGGATGACGCGGTCAAAGAACTCACGGGCGGTCAGGCCGAGAAGCCAAAGGCCGGTTTGGAAGACGCCGACCTCGGTGGCTCCGGCGGCGCGCATCAGATCGAGGCGGCGATCGAGCCGGGTCAGAGGGACCGGGGCGGATTCGGGTCGGAGGATCGCGACGGGGGGCGGGTCGAAGGTCAGAGCTAGGGCGGGTGCCCCGGCGGCGTCGGCTCGGGCTCGAAGCCGGGAAATCAGGTGCGCATGGCCTCGGTGGACGCCGTCGAAGTTGCCGACCGCCACGAACGCGCCCCGGGACTTCGCGGGGACTTTCTCGAAATCTTCGAGCGTGATCACCGACCGTGGTTCCTCGGCACTCGGCCGTTCGGGTCTGCTCCGTCGCCTTCGCTGTTTGATGGCGATCAGGGGTGAATTATCGCCACGCGGAGACCTCGTGGTCAATCCCGCGAAGGCTCGGCGTTGACAGCGGTTTTGACGATCTGGGGCGGATATGTTACGAAATCAGGCAGACCGGCGTTCGGCTCGCCATTGACTGGCCGTCGAGAAAGCCCGGCCGCGAGGGGTCTCGACGGGGAGCCGGGCTTGGCGGACGACCTGATCTTACAGTTCGGCTACTTCGGGATCTTCCTTGTTCTGGTCCTTGGCGGACTGGGCCTGCCCGTCCCGGAAGAGGCGCCGATCATCGTCGCGGCGATCCTGGCTCGCAAAGGAACGATGCACTGGATCCCGGCCCTGGGCTCGTGCTTCGCCGGGGTCCTGGTGGGTGACTTCGTCGTCTATTTTCTTGGCTTTTTCTACGGCGAGAAGGTCCTCAGCCTCCCCTTGACCCGGAAGTTTCTCACCAGGGCGCGCGAGGCTCAGATCAAGGGGTATTTCCATCGGCACGGGGTCAAGATCCTGATCCTGGGGCGATTCGCCGTGGGCTTCCGGACGGCCGCGTATCTGACGGCGGGCATTCTCCGGCTGCCAACGCTCAAGCTGTTCCTCACGGACCTCTTTGCCGCGTCGATCAGCACGTTCCTGATGTTCGGCCTTGGGTACGCGTTCGCGACCAAGGTCGAGGAAGGGTTCAACGAGGCGAAACATTACATCACGCCGGCCATCGCCCTGACGCTGGGCGGCTGGCTGCTCCATCGGTATATCAAGGGCATGATGAGAGCCGGTCAGCCGGTCGGGCCGCCGGTTCTGGTGTCCGATGACGTCCCCTTGCCGCCCGACGACCTTCACCCGTTGCCGAAAAAACCGCCGACGGCCCCCGATCGCGCCGAGCCCGTCGTGGATGTCGTGGATCTCCAGCCCTCGCCGATCCCTCGTGAACCGGCTGAACCGTCTATCTATCCGGCCGAACCGCCGGGCGCGGACCCCTCGCTGTCGCATCACCCGGCGCTGACGCCGGAGCGTCGCCCTTGACCGGACGCCCGGACGCTTGATACGTTCCCATCCTCTTCGAGCCAACCCCCGCGAGAGCTTACGGATGAGCGTCCCTCCGATCGCCCGAGTCCGCCAGATCCACGATCAACCCGAGGTTTTCGACGTCCCCGAGGCCGTCGCCGCCGCCATCCGAGCGAGCCGGATTGCCGAGCGGGTCAAGCCGGGCGGCTCGATCGCCCTCACAGTCGGGAGCCGAGGGATCGCCGGGATTGACCGGATCGCCAAAGCGGCGGTCGAGGCATTGAAGGGTCTCGGATTCGCGCCGTTCGTGGTCGCGGCGATGGGCAGTCACGGCGGCGGGACGGCCGAGGGCCAGCGGGCCATGCTCGCCGAATTCGGCGTGACGGAGAAGGCGATCGGCTGCCCGATTCGTTCGGAGATGGAGACGAGCGTCCTCGGCACCAACAGCTTTGGCCTGCCGATCCACTTCGACCGGAACGCCTTCGAGGCCGACGGGATCGTCCTCCTGAACCGGATCAAGCCGCATACCTCGTTCACGGGTCGCTATGAGAGCGGGCTACTCAAGATGCTCACGATCGGCCTGGGCAAGCATCAGGGGGCCGAGCAGGTCCACAAGCTCGGCCTGCCCGGTTTGCGGAAGCTCCTACCCGAGGTCGGCGCGTTCTTGCTCGAAAAGACGCCGGTCGTGTTCGGAATCGCCCTGCTGGAGAACGCCGAGGAACGCACGGCGCGGGTGGTCGGGGTCGAACCAGAGGAGTTGCTTGACGTCGAGCCGAAGCTGCTCGACGAGGCCCGGACCTTGATGGCGCGTTTGCCGTTCGACCAGATCGACGTCCTGATCGTTGGCGAGCTGGGCAAGAACTACAGCGGGACGGGGCTCGACCCCAACGTGATCGGCCGACAGCGGGTCGAAACGATGCCCGACCTGCCCAGGCCGGTCGTCACCCGGCTCGCGGTGCTCGACCTCTCGGTCGAGACCCGAGGGAACGCCACGGGCATCGGCCTGGCCGACCTGACGACCGATCGACTCGTCGCCGCGATCGACGCGAAGCCGATGCGGGTCAACTGCATGACCTCGAATTTCCTCACCAGGGCGAGGGTCCCGCTCAGCCTGCCGACCGACGGCGACGTCCTGGCCGCGTGCCTCGACACCTGCTGGCGGATCGACCCAGCCGAGGCCCGGATGGTCATCATCCCCAACACGCTGGAACTCGCCCACCTTTGGGTCACGCGACCGCTTGCCGAGGAGGTCGAGGCGAACCCGCATCTCGTCTTCGAGACCGACTTCCGACCGATCCCGTTCGGTGAGGATGGGACGCTCGATCAGGAATCGCTGTTTCCGGAGAGCGTCCGGGGCCGGCGAGCGGTGGGGGTGATGCATGGCTGAGCCGAATGCAACTCGCGGGCCCCGCAGCCGGCCGTTCACATTGATCGACGGGATGATCTTGATCGCGTTGACGGCCGTTTCGTTCTGGCTTTTCAAGGAACAGGGGTATTTTCAAGACCAAGATGACGTGATAACTTACACAATCAGACGAGATGTTTCGCGAATCCTCGATTTCCTCCACATCGCCACCGACTTCATGGTCCCCTTGACGCCCTCCTGGCTGATCCTCCGCTTTCGCCGACCCCGCCCGCATCGACGCCGACTCGGCCACCAGCCGGGCCTGGTGGCGTGCGTCGCGGCGACGGTGGCCATGTCGATCGCGGCGTCCGCCAATCTCACGGAATCGTTCGTTCACCACCATCCAACATCAATCGCGAATATATTCTGGCGTTGCGGAAAGCCGTGCGGCTACGCGGTGCTCGGTTCCTGGTCCGCTTCGGCCCTGTTCGGCCCGCCCCGTCGCGAGCCGGGGTGGATCGATGCGACCGGGATCGGCATCGGCGTTGCCTGGATCGTCGTGATGCTCGCTAGCTTTACGTTGGAATACCTGGCCCCATTTATTCAGATGTGAAGTTGCCCTTGCGCCGGTTGACTCTATGAACCGATCGACCATCATCCGCGCCGTCGTCTTCGACCTCGACGGTCTCCTCTTCGACACCGAGGCCCTGTTTTTCCGGGCCGCGTCGGAGATGCTCCGTGATCGAGGGAAGGTCTTCACGGTCGAGATCATGCGGGCGATGATCGGCCGCCAGCCGGCGGAGGCGGGCCGGGCACTCCAGACGATGTCAGGGCTCGACGACCCTCCCGAAGCCCTCATGGCCGAGGCGAAGCGGCGGTTCGAGGGACTGATCGACACCGCCGTGCATCCGATGCCCGGGTTGTTCGCGTTGTTGGCGCATCTGGAGAAGCTCGGGCTGCCGCTGGCCGTCGGGACGTCGTCGGGCCGGGCCTATGCCGAGCGTCTCTTGCGGAATCACCGGCTCCGTGACCGCTTCGCGGTGGTCCTGTGCCGGGAGGATGTGTCCCGGCACAAGCCCGACCCGGAGATTTATCGGACGGCCTCCGAGCGACTGGGCTTCGAGCCGGCCTCAGTGCTTGTCCTGGAGGATACGCCGACCGGCCTGGCCGCCGCGAAGGCCGCGGGAACCTTCGCCGTGGGCGTCCCGCACGACCACAGCCCAGCATCCGACCTCGCCGGGGCTGACCTGATCGTCTCATCGCTCGATGACCCTGTTCTCTTCGCAAGGATCGATGGGGGTCGAACGTGATCTCAAATCTCAGGCCTCAGATTTGAGATTTCCGATTCTCTGATTCAAGCTCTCCCCCTGGATGATGCCGATGAAGCTGCCGTTCGCCGAAGGAAGACCGTGGTTGCCCTACGTCGCTCCGATGGCGGCCTTCTTGCTCCTCACCTCGGTCGAGGACTGGCTGCCGAAGGGGACCGAAGGGCCGCATCCGACCTATTATCCGCTCTTTTACGCCTTCAAGATCACCGTCGTGGCCATCATCTGCTGGCTGGGCCGATCGAGCTGGCGCGATTTCAAGCCGTGGCCGGGCGTGACGTCGATGGCTCTGGCGGTCGGGCTGGGCGTGCTCGTGACGGTCGCCTGGGTGGGTCTTGACGGGTGGTATCCCAAATACGGCGGCGTCGGCTCGCGCGCCGCGTTCAACCCGTATGTCCTGTCTCCGGCCGCGAAGCTCGCGTTCCTGGCCGTCCGGATGTTCGGGTTGGTGCTGGTCGTGCCGCTGTTCGAGGAACTGTTCTGGAGGTCGTTCGTGGTCCGCTGGATCATCGACCCGGACCATTTCCAGGACGTTCCGATCGGCCGGGTGACGCCGATGGCCGGCGCCATCACCGCCGCCCTCTTCGCCGTCGAGCATCCCGCCGAGTGGCTCCCGCGCTCCTGACCGGGGCCCTCTGGGCGTGGCTGCTCCATCAAACGAAGAGCGTCTCGGCCTGCTTCGTCAGCCATGCCATCGCGAATCTCGGGCTGGGGGTCTATGTGTTGAGCCGAGGCGAGTGGAGATTCTGGTGATTTCGAATCGTGGGGCTCGCTTCGCTCGACCCACCCTACATGTTTTCATCAAGATTCAATCTGGCCAGCAGGCTCGACCGGGCCACGACCGTGACCGAACTGAGCGACATCGCCAGGGCGGCGATCAATGGGCCATAGGTGCCGAAGAGGCCGAGGGCCGCGAGCGGGATTCCCACGGTGTTGTAGGCGAAGGCCCAGAAGAGGTTCTGGCGGATCGCGCGGAGGGTCGCCCGGCCGAGGCGCAGGGCCTTCGGAACAGCCCGCAAGTCATCGCTGGCGATCACGACGTCGGCCACGGCCTTGGCCAGGTCGGTCCCCGTTCCGAGAGCGATCCCGACGTCGGCCGTGGCCAGCGCTGGGGCGTCGTTGAGGCCGTCGCCGACCATCGCCACGCGCCCTCCCTTTCCCTTGAGTTCGGCGAGCTTCGCGGCCTTGCCGTCGGGCAGGACCGAGGCGAAGACGTGGGATGGATCGAGGCCGATCTCGGCACCGATCGCGGAGGCGGTCTCCGGGTTGTCACCGGTCAGGAGATAGACCTCGGCGCCGAGCCGGCGGATCTGCTCGATCGCCTCGCGGGCGTGAGGTTTCACCGAGTCGGACAGTGCGATGGCTCCGACCGCCCGGCCGTCGAGGGCCACCCGGAGGACCGTCCTGCGCCTGGCCTTCCCACGATCGGGCGATCGCTTCGAGCGGGGCCAGATCAACGCCCGACTCCTCCAGGAATCGGGCCGATCCGACCAGGACGGACACGCCGTCAACCTTGGCGGCGACCCCTCCACCTCGAACGGCTCGGAAGTCCTTGACCTTCTCCGACCCTCGATATCCGGCCAGGGCGCGGGCGAGGGGGTGCTCGCTTCCCGACTCGGCCGCCGCGGCCAGGCGGAGCAGGCGTTCGCGGTCGAAGCCTTCGACTGTGAAGACCTCGACCACGCCCGGCTTTCCTTCGGTGATGGTGCCCGGTCTTGTCGAAGACGACCGTGTTGAGCCGGTCCATCCGCTCGAAGGCCGACGCCTCGCGGACGAGCAGACCGGCGCGGGCCCCTCGGCCCGTGGCGACGGCCACGGCCATCGGCGTGGCCAGGCCCAGGGCGCACGGGCAAGCGATGATCAGGACGGCCGCCGCGTTCAGGACGGCCTGACCCCAGTCGTGGCCGAACACGCCCCAACCGAGCAACGTGATCAGCGCCACGCCGAGGACCGCCGGGACGAACCGCGCGGAGATCGCGTCGGCGAGCCGCTGCACTCCCGCCTTCGAGCTTTGCGCCTCGCGGACCAGCCGGACGATCCCTTCGAGAGCGCTCTCGCGGCCGAGCCGACCGGCCTCGATCAGCAGCGTCCCGTCGCCGTTCCGTGTCGCTCCAGCGACCCGGTCTCCAGCCCGTTTCGAGACGGGCAAGGACTCGCCGGTCAGCATCGACTCGTCGACGCTCGACTCCCCCTCGACCACCCGGCCGTCGACCGGGATCGCCTCACCGGGCCGGACGCGGACGATCTCGCCGGCCCGGACGTCGGCCAGGGGGACCTCGACTTCCGAGCCATCTCGAAGGACCTTCGCGGTCTTCGGGACCAGGTCGAGCAGCCGCTCGATCGCCGCGCCCGCCGAGCCCTTTCGACCGCGACTCCAGGAACTTGCCCAGCGTGATCAGGGTCAGGATGATCCCGGCGTCCATGAACGAGTGGGCGTCGTGCGCAGTGGCCGAGCAGCAATCGCGACCAGGCTGTAGCCGAAGGCCGTCGAGGTGCCGAGTGCGATCAGCGTGTCCATGTTCGACGACTTCTGCTTCAATCGCTCCCACGCTCCCCGAAAATATGGACCTCCCAGGTAGACTTGAAGGACGCTCGCCAGCCCGAACATCGTCCAGCCGATCGCGGATGAGTGTCCGGCCGCCGTCGAGGAGAGCAGGGGGGCGTAGCCGAGCACGACCAGCGGGATCGTGAATACGACGCCGACGATGAGCCGGTTTCGCCAGTAGGCAAGCTGTTCGGCCCGTTCGCGACGGAGCGATTCGGCCCCCTCGCCCACGACCAGCTCGGCTCGTCGGGCTGTGTAACCGGCCTTTGCCACGGCCTCGGCGAGCTGGGCCTCGGTCACTCGCGACGGGTCGACCCGGACGCCCGCCCGTTCGGTCGCCAGGTTGACCCGGGCCGATTCGACGCCCGGCACGCCGCTCAAGGCGCCCTCGACCCTCGATACGCAGCTCGCGCAGTGCATCCCGCCGATCGCCAGGTTCCACTCCTCGGGCTCGGCCGGTTTCGGGGCCGGGATGGTCGGACGGATCGGTCCGATCGTGACAAGGTTGATAGGCGGGGAGCTGGATTCGCCGGGAACCCTGTAACCGGCAGCCTCGATCGCCTGGGTCAGCTTCGACCGGTCGAACCCGGCGGAGTCGACGGCGACCTCGGCTCGCTTCCTCGCGAGGTCGACCTCGGCCGACTTCACGCCGGGGACGCTTTCAAGGGCCTGGCGGACCGTGCCGACGCAATGGGCGCAGGTCATCCCCTCGACCGGGATCGTCAGGGAGTTCTCGGTGGCCTGGGTCATCGGTCGGGCCTCGCTCGGTGTCGTTCGTAAGGTCTTTTCCTCATTGTTCGCCGCGACGAGGTCGGGGCCAAGGGCTCGCGCTTGCCCGAAGGGATTCGAGCGGTTATCGTTCAGTTGCCCGGGTGGGACGGTCTGTCTGGGAGTTTTTCCACATCCACTGAATCGTCAGTTCCCGCCGAACCTCGGAGCCCGCCCTTGCCCGGACGATGCCCCGTTGACGGACTCGGCTCTTTCTTCGATGGAGGATCTCTCGATGCCTGACCACCCCCTCGAAGACGACGAGAGAGACCCTGAGTCCTTGCCGATCCTCTACGAGGACGAGGATGTGGACGAGGAGATGGACCTCGGTGAGGACGAGGTCGGCGACGAGCCCCGAACGATCCTGATCACCGGGGCCTCGGGCAATATCGGCCGGAAACTCCGGGCCGCGTGGGAAGATGTCTACGACCTCGTACTGATCGACGTCGCCGCCGACCCGGAAGACCCCGAGGTCCTGGCCGCCGACCTGTCGGATTTCGACGAGGAGTGGATGGGGCTCTTCCACGGGGTCGACACGGTCATCCATCTGGCCGCGACGCCGAACGAGCATTCGAGCTGGGAAGAGCTGGTCGCGCCGAACATGGACGCGGTCTTCAACGTCTTCCACGCGGCGGCCCTGGCCGGTGTTGAGCGGATCATCTTCGCCAGCTCGAACCACGCGATGAGCGGCTACCGTGGGCTCGGCGACATCGCCATCACGGTGGACATGCCCCCCCGGCCAGGCAACCCCTACGGCGCGGCGAAGCTGATGGCCGAGCGGCATGGGCATCAGCCTCTCGGGCGTGTTCGACCTGACCTTCGTTGCCCTCCGGCTAGGCTGGGTGCAGTCGGGCGAGAACCGTCCGGAAACGCTGCCGGACGAGTGGAACAAGGAACTCTGGCTCTCCAACGGCGACCTGATCCGGCTCTTCGACCGGGCGGTCGAGGCGGATTTGGGCGACCGGTCGTTCGTCGTCGTCAACGGGATGTCGAACAACCACGGGTCGCGCTGGGATCTTTCCGACTCGTTCGAGGCGATCGGCTACGTCCCGAAGGACGACTCCTTCGCCGAGGACACCCGCCATCCCGGTCCCCGGAGCCTCGGTTGAACGCCATGACTCGACGCCCGATCGCGCTGGCCTTGCCGTTGATCGTCGCGGGGCTCTCATGCGACGTGCAGAGCTCGGGGCCGGCGGCGTCACTCGCGACTCCCGGCCAGCCTCGGCCGGGGGTGACTCCCGTGGCCGGGCCGGTGCCGGATCGGATCGTGGCGGGACAGACGATCTACGTCCCAATCTATTCGCACGTTTACACGGCGGACACGGCCCAGCCACTCAACCTTGCGGAGTCGCTCTTCGTCAGAAACACCGATATGGCCCGTCCGATCTTCCTGTTGAAGGTGGAATACTTCGGCTCGGACGGGAAGCGACTCCGGGAGTTCTTGAAATCCCCGCTCCAGGTCGCGCCGCATGGCCTCGATGGATTTCTTTGTGAAGGAGAGCGACGTCAGCGGCGGCGCCTCGCCCACCTTTCTCGTGGAGTGGGTGGCGACGGAGGAAGTCAACCCCCCGATCGCTGAGGGGGTGATGATCGGCACGGCGGGAACCCAGGGCATCTCGTTCACCTGTCCCGGGCGGGTCATCGCGACCCGAAAGCCTTGACCACTGGCTCTCAAGCCTTTCGCCAGCGGGCCACCCAGCCCAGTGCCTGGCCGACATAAGGACGGGCCCTTGGTAACGAGTCGGCCATTTCCTCGGGGACGACGAGCGTGCTCTCCTCGACCAGGCTCCAGCCGGCGTCCCGAGCGATCGCGAGGTAGGTTTCGATCGGCCGATGGATGGTCGCGATGTGACGGCGGAGGCCGGTCTCGGGGTCGATGAATCGAGCCCGCTGGCCCTGCGCCGTCCGATCGGGATGCAATGCCGAGATCAGGCAATGAGCGTCGAACCGGGCGACGCGGGCCGCCTCGGCGAGCACGGCCGCGAGATCCTCGACGTGCTCGGCAACCAGGCCGAGGACGACCAGGTCGAAGGTGGAGTCGGCAAAGGGCAGGGGGGCGGGAAGTCGATGTTTGACCCAGTCCACGGGACATCCACGGAGCTTGGCCCGCGCTCGATGCATCATCTCCTCTGAGTCGTCAAGGGCCGCGACCGAGGCCCCTTCGTTCAAGAGGGCCAGCGTGAGTTGACCGGTGCCCGAGCCGAGATCGAGGGCCCGACGGCCCTGGATCGGCCCGAACCAGCCCCGGATCACCGGTTCTTCGAGCGCGGTCAGGGGGTTGCCGTCGGAGTCGTAGAACGAAGCCCAGGCGGCGTAACCTTCCCGAACCGGAATGTCGGGTGAGTCGTCCATGCTCGATCTGGAACTCGAAACGGTCAGGATGATCGAAGCAGTAAGGCCAACGCGAACGCCCCGGGACCATCATAGTCCCGGGGCTTCGCGCTGGCGAGTCGAGACCAAATTCGGCTCAAAATGGCGGGGCGGGGACAGCGCCGCCGGGGGCCGGGGGAGCAGGGACGGGAGCGTTGGGAGCGGCCGTGCCACCCGGCATCGCTTCCTCGGCCTCGGGGGCCGCGGTCGGCCTCGGGATCGCGCCGGGACCGAAGGTCGGGACGACGGGCACGCCGGAGGCGTTGACCCCACCGACTCCCGCTCCCGCGGCCGCCTCGCCCGGTACGGGCGGTACATTCATACCGGACGCCTGCATCCGCGCCCGCTGGGTCGCGGCCTGCGTGTTGGCGTAGGGGAATTCTGGTCCGGGAGCGAAATACTGGACGTCGTCGTGGAAATACTTGCCCGAGGGCAAGGTCATGCCCGCGTATTCCACCTGACAGCCGGTCGAGAAAAGCAGGCCCAGGACGGCCAGGCCAGCCCGGACCGACCAGCGCCGGCCGCCCGGCCGTCGAGGCAATCCCGTGCGGGAGGACAACATCGGTTCCACCCCTCCTTGGTTGGGCGACGCTCGGCCTACCCGGCCGATCGTCGTCGGTCGATCCTCATCCTGTCGGGAGGCCGGTGCCGCCAAACGCGGTCGTCGGAGTCCCGTCACACAGAGGGAATCGGCCGATTGGGGCGGTCAAGCCCAATGAATCCTGGAAAAAGGAAGAAACCGCCAAACTTCGCCCCGTTCCGGCCGGAATCACGCATTGGGTGATTTGGCGGTCCTGATTAGAATCATGCCCCGACCGCGACCTGTCTGGAGGATCTCGAACCGTGCCCCGAACGATCGAAATACCGCCGACGCCCGCCGAAGCGTGCTCCTGGATCTTGAGCCTGGCCCGTCCTGGAGAACCGATCGAGGTCTCCCTGGCCGAGGCTCTGGGCCTGGTCCTGGCCGAGCCCGCCATCGCCGACGTCGATCTCCCCCCCTGCGACCGGGCCATGACCGAGGGGTATGCGCTCAGGACGGCCGAAGCCTCGACCGGCGCCCTGCTCCGGGTGGCGGGTCTCCGGTGGTCGACCCGATCGGGCGACGAGGCGCTCGAAGCCGGCGAGACGAGCCGGGTTGCTCCCGGCGATCCGCTCCCGGTTGGCGCCGACGCCGTGGTCGGGGTCGATGAAGTCCGGCCCGATCCCGAAACCGGACCGACGCGCGTGATCGAGCTCCTCAAGAACGTCGCGATCGGGACCAACGTGGCCCATCGCGGCCATCTCCTCGAGGCGGGTACGACGCTGGCGCACGCGGGGACTCGGCTCCGCCCCTCAATGGTCGCCTTGCTGGCCTCGCAGGGGTGCGTCCACCCCGTCTGCCACCGGAGGGTCCGGATAGCCGTGGTGGCCGTCGGTGACCATCTGGTCAGTCCGACCGAGGCTCCGGTGATGCACCGCGAGCGAAATGCCGTCAGTGCCACGATCGTCGCGCAGGCTCTTCGCGCCGGCGCGATGCCTCACGATATGCAAGCCGTCACCGAGTCGCACTTCCCGGCCGCGCTCGAGCGCGCGACTTCGGCCCCGGTGATCGTCGTTCTGGGTCGGCGCTCCAAGGCCGTCTCATGGGCTTTCAAATCCTTTGGCGTCGAGCCGGTCGTCTCTGGCGTCTTGATGAAGCCGGGCAGTCGGGTACGCCACGGCGTGATCCGCGACGATTCGGGAGAGGTCATCCATCACGTCTTCCACCTGCCAATGTCGCCGATCGCCGCCTCGACCGCGTTCGCCCTCCTGGTTCAACCTCTCATTGCCCGGCTCCAGGGGGACCTGTACCCGGCACCTCGAACCGTTGCCGCAGTCTGGGACGGAACGCACCGGGCGACGGTGAAACACCTTCGCGCCGTTCCTGTCGCCCTCGCCATCGACGACGACGCCCGGCAGCGAGCCCGGGCGATCTCACTTCGAAGTTCCGATGATTTGCCGGGATTTGGCCGAGCCGACGGGTTCGCCTTGCTCCCCCCGCGATCAGGCCCGTGGACGGGGGGGGATGTGGTTGATGTCGTGCGTTTCGATCCGGTCTGAATCGTTTTTCGAAAAGGAAGCAGGGCGGTCGCGCTGGGCCGCCCATTGCACAACCACCCGTCGATTCCCGCGTCATGATTGAGGACGATCCCTCACGATCCATGATCAACGAGGGACTTGCCCGACGATGGTGCCGATGACGAGTTTAAGATCTCGCCCGGCGACGCCGGTACAGCAAGCCGATCGGCACGCTCGTCAAGGCCATAATGAGCGTTGTCGGTTCAGGAGTAACGGTTAACAGGGCATCGATATCGAGGGTGCCATGATTCGAGAGCTTTGTGACGGTGATTGTATTCGAGATCGCATAGGGGTTTGTATAGGCAACGAGCAAAGACGAGGAGGCTGGGTTCGGGTTGGAAGCATCAGCGATCACGTCGCTGGTCAACTGCCCGTTAATTGTGGAGGAGAAGGCGACCTTGGCGTTGGGATCCGTGGTCGATGCCGAGGTATCCAGGCTGAGGGAACTCGTGAGCAATAACTGAGGATAAGTTGGTTGGGAGAACGAACTTGAGGTCGTGATTGTCAAGGTGTCGTTATTCTGGCCGCTCTCCCCGATTTCGGCGGTCGTATCGCTGATCGTGGAAATCGAGGGCGATTGGGCGATGGCCGCATTGAGATTCGAGAAAGTGACATTGCCGACTGTGTCCGCCGAGAAGCTCAGACTATTGGGATCCTGGGTGACAAAGGTCCCGTTGGCGGAGCCACCTGCCGTCGTGACGACCACAGTTTGGGGTGTCTCATTATCGAAGGTGTAAGTGTAAGTGCCCGCCTTTGCCCCGCTTAGTGAGAAGGTGCCATTCGAGCCGACGGTCTCTCCGTTGGTGATCGTCAGGGTCACCGTATCGCTGTTGCCCCCGCCGATGCTGACATTCGAGTCCGTGATGACCAGCTGCAAATCCGCCTTGGCCTCCCAGCCGCCGAAAGTCAGCCCGGTTAGCAGAAACAGCGAGTGGGCTAAGCGATGCGTCATCGGCGAATTCATGATCAGTTCTCCTCGATCATTGCAGGATCTCGTTAGGGGGACGATGTTTGACTACACCGAGTTGGTAATCAGGCTCCTGAGATTCGCCCGAAGTTCTCGGCGAGGAGCCTGAATTCTCTGCGGAGACGAGCCGACCGGTCTTGCCCCATTGCTTGCCGATCTCGGGGCTTGGGGGAGGATCGACTTGGTCCCGCCTCTCTATCCGGTGCGCTGCCCGATTCGATTAGGATCCTCATAATCCATGTTGAGGATGCTAATCGGTCGGATGATACAAAATCAAACGAAAAAACAGGCACAATCTCGGATTGCCAATCCTGGCAACATTCTGCTTGGTCCGCGAGGCCTACAGAAATCCTCGCCATCCACGGTCATTCATCCAGCCGCGCGGTCGAGGAACTGCGTCGCCGCGTGCATGATGACCTCCTCGTTGGCGTCGGCCCTCGGAGAATTCGGCGGTCAGGCGGCCTTCGCAGAGGACGAGGATCCGGTCGGAGACGGTGAGCAACTCGGGCAGCTCGCTGGAGGTCATCAGCACGGCCATCCCCTGCCCGGCAAGCTGGCGGATCAAGGCGTAGATCTCGGCCTTGGCTCCGACGTCGATCCCGCGCGTCGGCTCGTCCAGGAGCAGGAGCTTGGGATTGATCAGGAGCCAGCGGGCGATGATGCACTTCTGCTGATTGCCGCCCGAGAGGCTCAGGATCGGCGCGCCTCCTCCGTCGGTCTTGATCGAGAGTCGCTCGATCGACTCGCGGACCGCCCGGGCCTCGGCCCCGCGATCGACCAGTCCGCCACGGGTCAGGGCGTCGAGTCGGCGGATCGTGATGTTCTCGGCGACGGTCATCTTGGTGAACAGGCCGAGCGACTTGCGGTCCTCGGTCACCAGCGCCACGCCCGCCGCGATCGCCTCGGCGGGCTCGCCGAACCGCGCGGGCCGGCCGTCGAGGACGATCGTCCCGCCGGGCTCGGTCGGACAGGCGCCGAAAAGGGCTTCGAGCAACTCCGTCCGCCCGGCACCGAGAAGCCCGGCGATCCCAACGACCTCGCCGGCCTCGAGGTGGAAGTTCAGATCCTGCAGGGCGGGTCGACCGCTCCCGAGGCGGGCTGTGGAGGCTCAGACCCTCGACCTGGAGCATCCGCTTGCCCGACGACTTGCCGCTCGTCGAAGTGCAGCCCGGCGATCTCCCGGCCGACCATCCAGCGGACCACCTGGGCGGGCTCGGTCTGGTCGCGCGTGGCGGTCGCGACGAACTTGCCGTCGCGGAGCACGGTCACGCCGTCGGCCAGGGTGAAGACCTCGTTCATCTTGTGAGAGATATAGAGGATGGTCGTCCCGTGCGCCTTGAGGTCGTGGATCACCCGGAAGAGGCGGGCCACCTCGGCGTCGGAGAGGGCGGAGGTCGGCTCGTCCATGATGACGATCGACGCCTCGAATGCCAGCGCCTTGGCGATCTCGACCATCTGCTGGTCGCCGATCCGGAGGTCCGCCACGCGGGCGCGGGGCGAGATCGGCGTGCCGAGCCGCTCGAAAAGCTGGGCCGCGGCCTTTTCCATCGCCCGGCCGTCGAGGAACCCGAACGGGCCGGTCTTCTCGCGGCCGAGGAAGAGGTTCGCGGCGACCGAAAGCTCGGGGACGAGGTTCAGCTCCTGGTAGATGATCCGGATGCCCGAGTCCTCCGCGTCCCTTGGGCCATCGAACTTGACGGGATGGCCGTCGAGGACGATCTCGCCGCCGTACTCGGTGATCGCCCCGGCGAGGATCTTCATCAAGGTGCTCTTGCCCGCGCCGTTCTCGCCGCAGACGGCGTGGACCTCCCCCGCGTTGGCCTTGAGCGTCACCCCGCCGAGCGCGTGGACGCCGCCGAAGTTCTTGGTGATGTCCCTCATCTCGAGGCGAGGTGTGGCGAGGTCGCTCATGGACTTGCTGGCTCAAGGTCGAGTGGTGGAAGTGCGGGAAAGCGATTCCGCGATGGTAGCGGAACGGGCCGGGGTCGCGAAAGGGGCGAAAGGTCGCCTCGATCGGCGAAGCTTCCGCCTTTTTTCGTGCAGGTCGGAGCAAGGGCGGCTACGATAAACTTCGTCGAGGCACGAACGGCCCCTCCGACCTCCGCCCAGGAATCGCTCGTGGACCCGGATTTCGTCTTTATCGTGTCGTATGAATGCCCGCGTTGCCATGCCTCGCTGGAGGCGCGGGTGAACGGTCCGCCGGCCTGGCTCCGCTGTCCGACGTGCGGTCGGGCCAGCTTGCCCCCCGAACTCACGCGTTTGCCGCCTCCGCCGATTGACGAATTCACGCTGGTCATCGGGCCGGTCGGGCCGAAAGGCGCAAGCGTCGCCGATCCGCCCACGGCCCATGGCGGCGCGGCCCTTGCCCGCGGTTCCGAGGTCGCAGACGGCGCGGCTGGTCCTGGGCACGGGCTTCTTCCTGACGACTTTTCTCTTCCTGTTCTCGCTCCTGGGGCCCGATCGGGGAAATACTGTCTTCTTCGCCGTGGCCGCGGGCGCCTTCCTCTTGCTCCTGGCCCGCCCGTTCTCGCCCCGAAATCTCGATTAGGCGGGCGAATCACTGACTCAACCGGCGCCGGCGTTCTTGACGTGCTTCTCGAAGAATCCGATGGCCCGGTTGTAGGCGTCCGTCTCGTCCTCCCCGGTGAAACGATGTTTCTGACCCGGATAGACCCGGATCTCGAAGGGAAATCCCTTTTCACGAAGCCGTCGTTCCAGCTTGCGGGCCTCGGAGACGGGGACGATGTCGTCGGCATCGCCGTGGAGGATCAGCGTGGGCGGGAATCGCTTGAGGTTCAGCGCGAAGAGATCGGGCAGGCCGCCGAAATACTCGACCACGGCGGAGACCCGGCGGTCCTGACTGGCGACCGAGAGCGATAGGTACGATCCGAGCGAGAATCCGAGCAGGCCCACGCGATCCGGGTCAACGTTCGGCTGCTTCGTGACCGAGGTCAGTGCGTCACCTATGGTTAGCATCCAGAGCGAGAACGATCGGCCGATCGCGGTCGAATCGGCCCGCTTCGTGCCGGTCTGGTCGAAGTAGTGGACAAGCTGGGCGACATAACCTCTTCGGGCCAGCTCCCGTCCGAACTCCCGGAACTCTGGGCCGCCGATCTCCATCCCACCCGCTCCGTGGAGTATCAGGATCGCGGGGTGCTTCCCCGACTCCTTCGGCTCGAACTTCTCGACGCGGATTGGCTTGCCCTGACTGACGAACGTTCCCGAGGATTCGACGATCTCGCCCGAGGCGGACTGGCCCAGGATCATGACCAGTCCCAGTGTTCCGGCGTGGTGGAATTTCATGAGACGATGGTAAGACGAGGAGTCCCGAGCGGCAAGGGCCGCAGGTGACCGCGCTGGTCGCACCCGGCCCTGCCGGCTCAGGAGGGCTCAGCTCTCAAGAATTCGAACCCGTGGCGAGGCTGAAGTTTTGGCCGCCGATGTCGGAGCTTCCGGTGAAGTTCACATTGAAGTCGTACTGATTCACAACCCGACCGTCGAGCGGTTGAGCAGCCCGAGCGTTCGGCAGGAAACCGCCCTGGGCGGCCACCAGCTCATATTCTCCGAGCTGGGTCGAGCTCAGGGTGATCGGTGTGCTGTAGACGAACCAGTTGATCGCCTGGGAGAGCGGAGGCGTGGTCAGCGAGCCAGTATAGAAGTAACCCGAGTGGTTTGTCGGAAGAAGGCCGGAGAAGTCGATCGGGCTGGTCGAGGTCGTCTTCGTGTTCGGCTGGGTCAGGTGCGCCAGCGCGGTGTTGAGGATCGGCTGGAGCGCGGCGTTCGATTTGCCAATCTTGAGGAAGACCGCCACGACCGACTCAGCCCCCGACGCCGAGGCGTTGACGAAGTGCATCTCCATCGTGTGCGACTTGCCGTCGATCGTCGTTTCGGACGGGTTGTGGAAGTGGAACTGCTGGAGACTGTAAGTCGTACCGCCGGCCGTGATCGAGTCGGGATACGTCGGACCGGTATACTGAACCTGGATCTGGTGACTGTTATTGATGATGTCGTTGGGGGTAGAGGTCGGGTAGTTGACCTTGAGCACCGAGTCGAGGTTAATCAGCTTGGTGACCTTGGTGTTGATGTTGATCGGCGATTGAAACGGCTCGTTACCCGCTCGGCGCGATATCCGACCAGTAGGGCGGCGCGACCGGCCCGACCGACGGGATGCTGTTATTGCCCGCATAGGTGTACGAATTGTTCCCGGCGCCCGGGACGTACGCTCCCGCCGGAGCCGACTTCGTTGTGGTCGGCGAAACCTGGACGGCTCCCTTGGGCGTCACCTCGTGAACCACGTAGGGTCCGGACCGAGTGATCTGGAACGCGTAGTTGCCATCCGCGTTCGTGGTCGTCGTCTGCGCGACCTTGCCCTGGGCATTGATCAGCTGGATCTTGACGCCCTTGATCCCTGTGTCGGTCGATCCATTCGTGACCGACCCGGTGAGCGTCCCGATCACGGCGGCTGCCTTCACCGAGGAAAGAACGATCCGATCCTCGAGTAATTCACTGAACAAGGCTGGTGATCGACGAACAGACCTGCTCCCACGATCACGCTCCGAGCGAGTCCTTGAGTTCATTCGATGCGGCTCCATGGCTGAGAAAGACAAAGAAGCAACTTGGCTTACGGTCGGGATCGCGGCACGTGATCTTTAATCCCGCGCTGACGCGACGATCCCGAGAGTCTCTCCGCGTTGCGGCGATTCGCGGGATCTGGGAAAACCGCGACACCTCGCCAAAATAATCTGCCCAATCTCCCTAGATCAAGCAAGTAGAAGGTTTCTAATTTACTTCGCAAGATTACTAGGAAGCACCTATTTTAAAGATGTTGGTTTCCAACGATCCGTTCAATTCCGGTTGAAGCACGCTCACACTCATCGGGCCCGGTGTCGAACGGGAAGTCGACCGACCGGCGTGAGCGGTTTCGAAAGGGGCATCCGGCAAGTTCGGCCCGGAAGACCCGAAACCTGTATGCTTCGTCCGGGGTTAGATCTATCATCAAGTCAGAGAGAGGACGACGGCAGGCGATCCGTTCCTGCTCCTGACTTCAGCGAGATGGACTCGACTCGAAAGGAAGACCCGGGCGATGGCGAACCATCGAAGACCGCTCTCGGCGTGGCTCCGGATCTCGGCGACCCTGGCCGTGATGCTCTCGGTCGTCGGGGTCTCGATCGCCGATGACGTGGCAAAGACCAAGAAAGCGGTTCGACGCGCCGAGGCGAAAATTCCGGAGGTCGTCCGTTCGTCGGAAGATGATGATGTCAACGGCTCAACCCGGAAACCCAAACCTCCCGCCAAGCCCAGAGGTTCGGCCACGCTCCAGCCCGCCGAGCTCGACGCGCTGATTCTCAAGGAGCTGACCGCGACCAAGGCCGAGGTCTCCGAGCCGACCAGCGACGAGCAGTTCATCCGGCGGGTCTACATCGACGTCATCGGCCGGCTACCCGAGCCTGGCGCGATCCGCGAGTTTGTCGCCTCCCGGCTGAGGAACAAGCGGGCCTTGCTGATCGACACCCTGCTCACGCACCACGACTTCGGGCAAAACTGGGCCCGTTACTGGCGCGATGTCGTCTCCTACCGGTCGCCCAACGAGAACGACCGTCAGGTCAATTACCCGGCGTTCGAGAAATGGCTGGCCGAACAATTCGCCGCCAACAAGCCCTGGGACAAGATCGCCACCGAGATCATCACCGCAACCGGCCCCACCGACGAGAACGGGGCGGCCGTCTTCGCCGTGGCCGAGGAAGGGTCACCGGTCGAGATGGCGGGCGAAGTTTCGCGAGTCTTCCTCGGCATCCAGATCCAGTGTGCCCAGTGCCATGACCATCCGAGCGACCCCTGGAAGCGGCAACAGTTCCACGAGTTTGCCGCGTTCTTCAGCGGGGTGAAGTCGAGGCGGGTCGCGAAGGCGGCCAAGGGGCAGACCCCCGTCTTCGAGGTCTCCGCCAAGGGCCAGGCCCATTACACCATGCCCGACCTGAAGCATCCGGAGAAGCGAGTTCCGGTCTCCCCGAAATTCTTCCTCGGCGAGGCCCCGAAGGTCAGTGAGCAGGTCCGGGCCGACCAGCGGCTGGTCCTCGCCGCCCAGTACGTCACCGACTCCGAGAACCCCTGGTTCGCCCGAGCATTCATCAACCGGGTCTGGTACAGCTTGATGGGGGAAGGGTTCTACAACCCGGTCGACGACCTCGGCCCGACCCGGACGCCCAACTCGCCGGAAATCCTCGACCTTCTCGCCGCTCAATGGGTGGACAGCGGGTATGACATCCGCTGGCTCTTCCGGACGATCCTCAATACCCAGGCGTATCAGCGGGCCTCACGCTCGACGAACACCGCCGCCGGTCGGACCCCGTTCGCCTCGAACGTGCCGAGCCGCCTCCGCGCCGACCAGATCTTCGATGCCCTGACACACGCCCTCGACCTCAACCGCGAGCGCGACCAGGTCGGAGCGAAACCGGCCAGGAAGTCTGGCGAGCCCGAGAAGCGTCAGAAGCCGGTCGTCACCGATGCCTTCGCCAGGACCTTCGGGTTCGACCCCTCCACGCCCAACGACGACGTACTGGGGACGATCCCGCAGGCCCTCTTCCTGATGAACAGCCCGCTGGTCACCCGGGAAATCCAGGCACGGCCGAACTCGATGCTTGGGTTCCTGCTGTTGAACTCATCCCGATAACCGGTCGATCCTGGAAATCCTGTATCTGCGAGCCCTCGGGCGCCGCCCGACCGAACGGGAGGTCCGTGCCTGCTCCGTCCATCTCAGCGCCGTCGGCGACCGGGCCGAGGCGTTCGAAGACATTCTCTGGGCCTTGATCAACTCGACCGAGTTCCTCTGCCGTCGTTGACCGACTTTTCTCTCCTCGGAGCAGGGGGAAGCTTCCATGTTCGAATCGAGCATCATGAAGGTGGCCGTGAACGGCCAGGGTGTTGTCGGTCGGCGGACGATCCTCCGGGGGATCGGCCTGGGCGCGATGGGCCTGGCGGGCCTGAGCTTCACCGACCTGATGGCGGTCCAGGCCGAGGAACTTCGGAAACGGCAGATGGCTTGCATTCTCCTCTGGATGGGCGGCGGCCCGAGCCAGCTCGACACCTGGGACCCCAAGCCGGGCACCGAGACCGGCGGGGAGACCAAGGCGATCGCGACAGCCGTCCCCGGCATCCAGATCGCCCACCACTGGCCGCGCATGGCCAAGGTAATGAAGGACGTCGCCCTGATCCGGTCGATGACCAACAAGGAAGGGAACCATCAGCGGGCCTCGTACCAGCTTCACACCGGCTACACTCCTTCGGGGACGGTCAAGCACCCGAGCTTCGGCTGCGTCACGGCTTCCGAGCTGGGCGACCCCAAGTTCGACCTCCCGCACATCGTCTGCATCGGTCGGGACGAGACCGTCGGCGCAGGCATCCTGGGGGTCAAGTACGAGCCGTTCCGCGTTCCCGATCCCATGAAGCCGCCGCTCAACACGGAGCTGGCCGTGCCCACCGGCCGGTTCGTCCGTCGCCTGAACCTGATGCATTCGCTGGAGGTCGGCGGTTTCGGCAACTCCGGCGGACTCGATCGCGTTCGAGAACACCACGACATCTACAAGCAGACGGCGACCATGGTCCTCTCGCCGCACATGAAGGCATTCGACGTGGCGGCCGAAGATCCCAAGACCCGTGCCGCCTACGGCGAGACCCCGTTCGGCCACGGTTGCTTGCTCGCCCGTCGATTGGTCCAGGCGGGCGTGACGTTCGTCGAGGTCCGCATGGGCGGTTGGGATAATCACGCCAACGTCAACGACAACGTGGCCAAGAACGCCGGGTCGTGCGACCCTGGCTTCGCCTCGCTCGTGGCCGACCTCAAGATGTGCGGGATGCTCGACCGCACGCTGGTTGTCTGGATGGGCGAGTTCGGCCGGACCCCAAAGATCAATCCGGGAGCTGGCCGCGACCACTTCCCGCGCGTCTTCAGCGTCGCCATGGCGGGCGGAGGGATCAAGGGTGGCCAGGTCATCGGTGCGTCGAGCCCCGACGGCAACGCGGTCAAGGACCGGCCGATCGCTGTCAACGACCTCCTGGCCAGCCTCTGCAAATCGCTGCAGATTGACCCGAAGAAGGAGAACATCAGCCCGCAAGGGCGGCCGATCAAGATCGTCAACGGTGGCCAGGCGGTCAAGGAGCTGTTCGCCTGATTTTGGGCGTTGAGGGTTCCCGGCCCGTCGGATATGATGCTCCCCGAAGGAACACGAATTCGCTCGGGGAGGGATGTCCCATGCGATCGATCATCCGTCCGGTCGGACTCCTCGCGACGGTCCTCATGGTCTTCGGACCTTCACCGACGAGGTCGGATGACGCTCGGAAGGCCGATCCCCGGCACGCCGAGTTGGCGGTCCTGGCATCGCCCCCGTCGTCGCAAGTGCCGAACGCTCCGAGGGTTGATCCAAAGCAGGCCGAGGCGGTCGATCGCGTCTTCGGCGAGTGGCATCAGCGCAGCGTCGAAGATGACTTCGCTCGACGTGAGCTATCGATCGACCCATTACTCAAAAGGCTTCGGAACGACGAGAGGTCATGGTCATCTGATCCTGGCTTTGCCCAATCTCGCCATGCTCGATTGCGTGGAACTCGACGAGGGCAAGCCGACGATCGGTCGAGAACGCCTGGTCTGGTCCGGTCGTGCGACCTTTCAATTTCTTCCAGAGGAAGGTCGGGTATGGAGGAATAATTATCAGGAGGAATCAAGTCCTCCCTCCTATTTATGCCTTCCATTCCTTTTCGGGATTGATCCAGGTCAGGCCAAGAAAGACCATGAATGGCATATCCTGAGTGAGGATGATCGCTGGATCGTCTTAAAGGCGACTCCGAATAAACCAGAGCCAACTATTCGTGATCAGTTCTTCACACACGGGTCATGGGCTCGAATGACCTTCGCACTCGTTCTCGACAAGGAGACTTACCTTCCAAGGAAGGTTGTCTTCTATACAAACCCCCAAGACTATAAGACCTACAACCTGGCCGACATCAAGATCAACCCGAAGATTGACCTCGAATCTCTCAAGAATCCGAGCCTCGAAGGCTGGAACGTCAAGAATTCAGGCCCTGATCCCGCAGTCAACTCGCGATTCAGTTCGCAGCTTTCACTCCTGCTGTATCTCGTTCGGGTCTGGCCGAGATAAGGGCACTCACCTTGGATCTTTCACGATGCCCGGCCCTAAACCCTTCGTTCGAAGTGATGTTATGTCGGCTCACGCTGGCGTCGATTGTCGCTCTGGGCACTCTCGGATGTGATCGTTCGCAGACGAATCCAACGCCCGCGCCCGCCAGGCCGGCCGGCCCGCTCGCGATCCATCGGGGAGAGGCCCCGCTTCGGGTCGTCTCGGCCGAGGAAGACGTGCCGTCGTCTGCCTATGCCTTCGAAGGGTCCAGAGGGAGCGTCCGGGTGACGATGGAGATCGAGGGAACCTCGGACCCGAAGACGCAGATCCCCCCGTTCGTCAACGACGTGTTGTTCAAGGCCGAGGGGGATGGCCGGCTGACGATCTCGTTCAAGAAGCCCTGGCCGGAACATGAGAACGGCCGGATCACGATCCGATGCCTATCGGGTGAGGAAGAGTCATCGGCTGAGTTCGAGCCGGAACTCTGGTTCCACCATCCGGGCGCGATCATCACGATCGAGTCGCCCCTGGGCGAGCCGACCAACCCGGTCGTGGAGGGCAAGGAGGTCATCCTCGCCCGTTACGTGGCCCGTAACATCTCTCACGACATCCGTCTGAACTTCAAGGCGGTCTTTTCCCGAGAAGCCGTGCCGCCCCGGGTCAAGGCCGGCATGAAGCCGGCGAACTGAGACTCCGGTGTCATTTCCGGAGTGGCACCTCGGCCGAGACGGAACGGATCGGGCGGTTGTAAGTGAGTGTCAGGTAAGGAAGTTCAATCGTCCGCTCGGCGACGTAGAGCTTTCTCAGTGGTTCCGGTAGCGGCTGCCACGGCTTTCCCTTGGGCCGCTCGATCGCAAACCAGACGGCCGGCGCCGGCTGGACGGACCACAGGTTCATCGACTCCAGGACCCGTCGGACCGGAAACACCTGGGGGCGGAGGGCCGGTTTGGTGTAGGTGAGCAGGCATTTGTACAGGTTATTGCGGTGGTCGTCGACGACCACCACGGGGGCCGAGGGGTCGTCCGATTCGGCAATCCTCGCCGCCGTCCGAAGGTCAGGGCGGTAGATGTTGAAGACTCTGCGATCGAGGGCCTGGATGTTAAAGCACAGGAAGGCCAGCAAGACCGCGACCCTCGGCCGCAAGGGCAGGGCGGCGAGCCCTTGGGCTGCCAGGAGCAAGTAAGCCGGTCCGACATAAAGGAAATAGCGACGCTCGCCGAAGATCGGATGCCGGGCCATGCTGTAGGCCAGGAGCAACGCGGGTGGAACCAGGAACCAGGCGAGCAACGTCGCCGAGGTCCGGTCGAACCGGTCGACTCGAAACGCGATCGTTGGGTTGGTTTTTCCGCCGCGACGCGATGATTCCGCCAATAATCAGGGCCGCTCCGGCCCAGGCGGCCTCGGCATTGCCGCCGGTGAACCCTTCGGGCCACTCCAGCAGGAGCCTCGCGGTCAACGTCCTCGGGAACTCCTGGGGACCGTGATCAAGGTAGCGATACACCCACGGGGCCAGCATCGCGGTCAGGGCGACATGGATCGCAAACCATGCCTTCCAGCCGAGTTTCAGGTCGGGCCGCAACGCGAGGTAGCCGAGCGCCAGAGCGATCACCATCAACCCGCCGAGTGGGTGGAGATAGACCAGGGCGGTCAGGGCGAGGGCATAGGCAACCTGTTTCCCGAGCCCCGCGCTTCGTCGGAACGAGAACAGCAAGGTCCAGCAGAGGCAAGTCACGAGCACCACGCACTCATACATCCGGATTTCACGCGAGTGGTGGACATCGAGCGGGTTGACCGCCGCGAGTCCACAGGCCAGGAGGGCCGTCGGCTTATCAAACGCCTGGCGGCCGAGGACATAAACCAAACCCACCGCAATGAGCCCACAGACGGCGCTCAAGGCCCGGCCAATGACCAGCGAGGTCCCGAAGAGGCTCAGCCATCCGTGAAGGATCAACGGATGGAGTGGTGCCCGGGTCGCGTCGGTGGCAACCATCACCCGGATGATGTCGAACGAGCTACCTGACTGGACCGTGTTAAAGGCGACCGCCTCGTCTTCCCAGGTCACCGCCTCGCCCAGGTTCACGAACCGCAACGTCGCGGCCAGCACCAGGCAGGCAAACAGGGCCAATCGGTGCCGATCGAGGATCGCGAGGCGTTTCACGGTCTAGCCCTCCCTGGCTGATCCGAGCCGATTCTCCGGAAACCACGCATCATCACCAGGTTATCGGTCGAGGGGGAGGCGTCAAGCGAGGAATCCTTGGGAAATGGGTCTGCCGGACCTCCTCAAGGTCGGGACCTCCTCACGACTGGAGACGTGTCAGGAAGTTTTTCCAGCACATCGATCAGGGCGCTCGACAACTCGTCGAGACCCTCGCCGGGGTCGGTTCGGGCGACGACGGCCGTGGCGGCCTGCGAGAGCATGAGGTTGACGATCGCCAGCTTCTGGCCGGGAAGTGCATCGCCGCCGGCGCGGAAGTCGGTTCGGATCAGGACGATCGGCACCCCGAGGGCGTACGCGAGACCGCACTCGAAGCTCGTTCCGCTGTCGGGATCGGCCCCGTTGACAATCGCGACGACGGCGTCGGCCGAGCGGACTCCGTCCACATCGACCCGGAAAATCGTCTCGGCGTCGAGAGTTGAGATCGCCTTGACCTCGACTTGGGGCAAGAAGACGACGTGGCCGGCCCGGTTGAGTCGCTCGGCCAGGAGCAGGTTCCAGGCCCGCTCGGCCTGGGTGAAGAGCGGACCGGCGAGGTAGAGGTTCATCCGTTGAGGGCTCCCTGGATGTTTCGAGGGGTCGCGGGGGCCGATCTCCGTGACCGCCGCAAGTTTGCCCCTCCTGACTCGTTCTGACCACACCAATCCGGTCGAGACGGTCGTGCCGATCGCGATGAGAAGGTGCGGTCGGGGCGGTTTTCCGCAAGATGCGGGCTTGATCGGTCGATCCTGGGAATAAGATGCCGGCTCTCGGATGTCGAGACGGACGGCCTCGGTGGGACCTGGAGAGGGTTCCCGGACAGGACGACCGGCCCAGTGGATCAACTCGTTGACGGCCACTCGCGCAAGGGGCTTCGGCGTCGGGGATCGCGGGACGGACACGGGAAAGGAGTTCCCAGAGATGCGTTGCCTCGCTCGGACCAGCCTCGGCATGCTCAGCCTCGCGCTGATCGCCCCGATGGGTGTTAGCGCCCAGGATCTTTCGACATCGGCTCCTGCCGGCTATGGGCCCTCCGCCCCGGCGGCCTCGCCGGCCCCCGTCGGTCCCGACGGCAAGCCACTCATGGCTACCGATGGTCCAGCACCCGCGCCGGTCGCGGCGACACCGGCCCCGGCCCCGCATCAGCACAGTGGGCGGACCCTCTGCGCCCGCTGCGCCGCGAAGCAGGCCAACGCGATGCCGCCCGGTAAGATCGTGGGTTGTGCCCATTCGAGGAATGGTGTCTGCACGGCCTGTCAGGCGGCCCTGAACAGCCCGGGCCAGTTCGTGGTGATGAGCGCCCCGGCTCCCGAGGTGCCCGGCCGGGCAGTCGCCTCGAAGGGCCGCTTGACGGACGAGACGCAGATGGCCGCGCGTTCGGGTCGTGCCTTGGCGGACGGTCCTTACGCGAGCCCATCGGCCGATCCGATGCCAGTCGGTGTGGTCCAGGCCAATTATATGCCCGTGGCACCGTTGGGGATGCCGGCTGCCTACGCACCCCAGGCGTCGGCCCCGGGACGAGCGGTCGCGGAGTCGCCGGCCGGCCACGATCCATATCAGGCCAAGGGCAGCGACTTCCCGCACCCGCACATCCTCGGGCACCTGTTCGGCTGGTCGGGGATCGGTTCCGGTCGGGCTGAGGAGAAGGCTCGTCGGAAGTCCGAGGCTCACGCAATGATCCGTTACGAGGACGGGTCCCAGACCGCCGCGGTCGACGACCTTCCCGCGTCGATGGTTTACGGCAAGAAGGGTCGCTAAGACCTCGAGTGCCGGAAGAGTTGGACGGATTTCAATGCGACCCCATCCTTTCGCACGAAGGGTTGGGGTCGTTTCGGTTTGGCTACAGCCTCGCGCCGGATCGGCCGATGTAAGAACGCGGTAGCAGGGCCATTCGGCGAAGATGCCCAGCACGCGAGGGAAGGCTCCCCGCGAGGGCTCGACGCGGCCCGGCTGACGATGATGGCGGCCGACGCGCGTAGGACGGCGCGGGGTTTCGTCACCGCTCGCTCGATTACCGACACTCCAGGAGGGATTCCAGCGTCTGACGACAAGGGAGTGACGATGCGCTTCGGTCATTGGCGAGGGTTGACGCTCGCGATCGCCTTGATTTCCCTGATGGCGACTTCCCGAACGGCCTCCGCCGACGGGTTCCACGACACCATCCCCCGCGAGGTCCTGGCTCGCGACCTCAACACCGGCGGCCCGTACATCGCGCCCCCGATCCCCTGGGGCCACTACGCGAAGGACGGCCTGTTCGACGGCTACGCGAAGCGTTGTGGAATCTGCGGCCTCGTTCGAGGTCACGGCAAGGGCTTCTGCGGCGGCCACGGCCTGTTCAAACATTGTGGCAAGGACGATTGCGATGGGTTGGGCTGCGGTCACGGCCTGGGCCATGGCGACGGCTGCGGTGATCCTGGTTGCGGTGGCTGGTTCGGCCACGGCAAGCGACTGAAGAACTGCGGTCTCTGCCATGGCAAGGGCTGCGGCCTCTGCCGGTCGAGCGGAGCGGGTGAGCCAATGCACGCCCTCGCCTCGGACCAGGCCCCGCCCCCTGCGAAGGTCGTTGTGACCTCGCCGCAGGCCGGTCCGGTTCCTTCGTCCCAGGCATGCACGGAGCCGGGTTGCCTCGACGGTCATGGGCATCACCACAAGGGCGACCTCTGCGGTGGTTGCGGCGGCAAGGGTTGCGGGCTCTGCGGGGGTCTGGGCCGGCTCTTCGGCCATGGCGATCCTTGCGGTGGTTGCGGCGGCAAGGGTTGCGGGCTCTGCGGGGGTCTGGGCCGGCTCTTCGGCCACCACGGCAACGGATGTGGATTCTGCGGTGGCAAGGGATGTGGTCACTGCGGCGGGGGTCTGGGAAGCCACCTCAAAGGCAAGCTTTCGAGCATTCTTCATCCCCACAAGGGAGACATCAAGTACTTCGTCGGCCCAGGTGGTCCAGTTCCGCTGACGCCAGGCTACGTGCCCTACGTCGTGCCGACCCGGTCGCCTCGCGACTTCCTGGCATTCCCCCCTTACACCCCGGACGGGTTCTGATCCACAAGTAGCCCCAGCTTCGTCGAAGGAGATGGCGGAGCCGGGGTGAATTCACCCCGATCTCGATCGAGGCCCGTCCCGACCCTCGCGGGTCGATCGGGCCTCGCAAAGCGTCCGACACGGAGGATTCGATGCGACGCGAACCGATCAAGACCATCCGGCGGGTTGTCCTTGGCCTGGCCGCCTTCATTGCGATCAGCGCCGGTTTTCCTATGACCACTCGTGCGCAGGTTCCCGAGGCACGCGTGCCCGACATCCACAAGAGAAGTGGTCTCCTCGAGCGCTTCGAACTCTACGACAAGTACAAGACGAAACTGCCCGAAGATCCCTATCGCGACAACTTCTATGGCTTCCGGTACGGCAATCGGGGCAAGATCCTCGACACAAACACCTACTATGATGGTGGCCTCTACGGCGTGAGGTTGCCGGCACGCGACACCGCCTCGGTCTATCCATTCTTCTACGGGGCTCCAGGCAAGAGCACGATCACGGCCGAGAGCAAGTCGTGGCGTCCCTCGAAGCGGCGGGCCGCTTCAGCAACTCGTCAATCAGCGAAAACCGGTCGGGATGTATTACGATCGCGGCAGCTACGTCCCGATCTATGACCTTGACTCGTTCACGCCCGGACCTGGCCCCGATTACTGGCCCTGGTTCTTCCAGGGGAGCCGTGGCGGCTGATCCTCATTCCGAAAGAACCTGAACTTCCAGTCCCTCACGCGGAATTCAGCGTTTTCGCAGTCGTGAGTCCCGGGCCGTCAACCAACCCACGTCGGCCCTCCTCCGCCTTCGATTCCAACGAAACTTGCGCCCGGAAGCGAATTTCTCTTCATCTCGACTCCAAGGCTCGGTTCTCCTTCGAGCGAAACCGAGCGCAGGTTGCCTGTCGAGAAGATCGATGGCCTCACGTCCGAGAGTCCTGCCACTCCGTCGAAACAAACCCATGACTGCTCCGGGTGAATTCACACCTGGAGGGCAGATGCCACCTGCGGAAATCCCACGGCTTTGGCTTTCAATTCGCAGGAAAATACGGCTCGCACTCGGTCACGGCTGTTTCGATCCTGACTTTCCAGTCCTCGGACTCGAGGACCGAGGCAGTCTGAGATTTCGGAGGTTCGTCCTTAACATTTCTCCTGATAATATTCATCAACGCAGGCTCGGGACCCCGACCGGGGCGGTCGCGAAGACTTTGAGCTTGACGTGGACGATGTTACCCAGTTTGCCGAGTCGTTGAAATCCACCGAACTGCCGATGGCAAGGCTGTTTCCGGTGGCCGGGGCGCCGCGCGACTGCTTGACAGGCCGTGGCCCATCCAATAGAGTGTGCGGACTCAGGCGGAAATCAATGCTTGGGCCGATCCGCGCGCTTGTTCCGCGATCCCTCCTCGAGATGGCGGACCCGTCGTGTCATCGCCGTTCTCCTTTCAGGTACACCTTGCCATGGACAGTCCGATTCAGGTTGACCTGGGCCGGATCGCGCAGGATCTTCAGATTCGGCGCGTTCAGGTGGAGAGCGTGGTTCAGTTGCTCGACGAGGGCAACACCGTTCCGTTCATTACCCGGTACCGCAAAGAGCGAACCGGCAACTTGAACGAGATCGCGATCCGGGAGATCCAGCTCCGGGTCGGTCGCCTCCGCGAACTGGCCGAACGCAAGGAGACGATCCTCAAGGCGATCGAGGCACAGGGCAAGCTCAACGACGACCTGGCGGCCGCCATCCGCGCCGCCGACAACCCCAAGCGGCTCGAAGACCTCTACCTGCCGTTCAAGCCGAAGAAGAAGACCAAGGCGTCCGACGCCCGGGATAAGGGTCTGGAGCCGCTGGCGCTTCGGATCTGGAACCACGACGACACCCTGACCGACCTCGAGGCCGCCGCCCAGGAATTCGTCAGCCCCGAGAAGGAACTGGAGACGACCGAGAAGGTTCTCGAAGGGGTTGGCCACATTCTGGCCGAGGCGATTAACGAGCTTGCCGTGGTTCGTGACGCCGTCCGACGAGTGGTCTGGAAGACCGGCAAGGTCGTCACGACCAAGGCCGACATTCCTGACTCCGAAGGGCTGGAGTACCGTGATTATTTCGCTTATTCCGAGCCGATCGCCCACATCCCGCCACACCGGGTCCTGGCGATCAACCGAGGAGACAAGGAAGGTCCGCTCAAGGTCAAGCTGGAGGTGGCCCGGCCCGAGATCGAAGCCGCAACCTTCGCCCAGTTGCCTCTGGAGGGGCACCCCCAGGCGGACTTCTTCCGCAAGTCGGCCCTCGACGCCCTCGACCGCCTGCTCCTTCCTAGCATGGAGCGTGAGGTCCGTCGCGACCTGACCGAGGTTGCCGAGCGGCACGCGGTCGATGTCTTCGCCCGGAACCTCCGGAGCCTCCTGCTTCAGCCGCCGATCCCCAAGCAAGTCGTGATGGCGATCGACCCCGGCTTTCGGAACGGCTGCAAGGTCGCCATCCTCGGCACCCATGGTGAGCTTCTCGACCATGGGGTGATCCACCCGCATCCGCCTCAGAACCGTCGGCATGAGGCCAAGCTCTTCCTCAAGGACATGGTTGGCAAGCACAAGGTCGGGGTCGTCGCGATCGGTAACGGCACGGCCTGCCGCGAGACCGAGGAGTTGATCGCCGAGATCATCGAGGAGGGAACCCACTTCCACGAGAACCCTCGGGCCGAAAACCTATCGACCGAGTCTGCCGCTGGGGAGGCATCTCCGGCCGCACCTGAATCCTCCGACGCGACGTCCGAAGCGACTTCGACGGTCGAGCCCCAGGCCGCCGTGCCAGTCGAGAATGAGGCCGCGACACCGTCTCATACGGAGGTTGTCGAGACTCCGCCCTCGGATGACCCGGGCGGAGGGACGAACGGTGAGTCGACCCCGATCGCATCGGATGACGAGGTTTCCGAGCCCGTCGAGTCGATCCCGCCGATCTCTGGTGGCTCCCCCGAGTCGGATACCGAGTCGTCCACGGAGCCCACCGCCTCGACTCCCGAAGCGGAGACCGTGACTGCGGAATCCTCCGCGCCGGAGCCGACTTCCGAGCCTGCCGAGACGGAGCCCCCGACGGCCGAAGCCGCTCCCGCGACCGAGGAGCCGGGACTTGCCCCCGTTGAGGCCCAGCACGGCTCGCCCGAGGGCGAAGCCTCGACGCCGTCTGAAGCCGAGGACGTCACCGCCGTTGGAGCCCCGACCGAGGCCCCCTCGACTCCTCCCGAGCCCGTCGCCTCGACGCCGCCCCTGGCTCGCGAGCCGAAGCCACGGAACAAGGACCAGACTCCACGTCCGCCCAAGCCCAAGGCACCGCCGCCCCCCCCCAAACCCCACCCGGCCGATGCGCAGATTGGCCCAGCTCGCATATGTCATCGTGAACGAGGCGGGGGCGAGCGTCTACTCGGTCAGCCCGGTTGGCCGCGAGGAGTTCCCTGACTTCGACGACAAGGTCCGGGGGACGATCTCGATCGGCCGGAGGCTCCAGGACCCGCTGGCCGAACTGGTCAAGATCGAGCCGCAAAATATCGGCGTCGGACTTTATCAGCACGACGTCAATCCGAAGCAGCTCAAGGAGTCGCTTGAAGGAGTGATTGCGAGCTGCGTGAACTTCGTCGGAGTGGACCTGAATACGGCGAGCGTCCCCTTGCTCCGCCACGTCTCGGGTTTGAATCAGCTCACGGCGCGGCGGGTGGTCGAACGTCGGACGCAGCAAGGGCCCTACACCAGCCGGGCCCAGTTGATGGAGGTGGAGGGGGTCGGGCCGGCCACGTTCACACAGGCCGCCGGATTTCTCAAGATTGCCGGCGGCGAGAGCCCGCTCGACCGGACCTGGGTCCACCCGGAGAGCTATCCGACGGCCGAGAAGCTCCTGGAGAAGCTCGGTTTTACGACCGAGATCGTTCGCGAGCGTGAACGGCTTTCCGAATTGCATGCCAAGCTCGACGAGGCCGACATCCCCGAACTGGCCAAGGAGCTCGAGGTCGGCGAACCGACTCTCCGCGACATCTTCGAGGCTCTCGCCCGACCCGAGCGCGACCCCCGCGACGATCTGCCCAAGCCGATCTTCAAGAAGGGCGTGCTCAAGCTCGAAGACCTCACGCCTGGCATGGAACTGAAAGGGACGGTCCTGAACGTCGTCGATTTCGGCGCGTTCGTCGACATCGGCCTGAAGGACTCCGGCCTGGTCCACATCAGCCAGCTTGCGAACCGTTACATCAAGAGCCCGCACGACGTGGTGAGCGTGGGTGACGTGGTCAGCGTCTGGGTCATGGGGGTGGACGGCGAGCGGAAACGCGTCTCCCTGACCATGGTCAAGCCCGGGACCGAACGCCCTCGGGGCGAGCGATCCGGAGGAGGCGGAGGGCGCCGGCCACAAGGGGACGGGGGCGAGCGTCGTCCCGGTGGGCCCGGTCGAGGCCCTCGTCGGGAGGCGGGGACGCCCTCGCAACTGACCTCGCCGCCAGTAGGAACTCCAGCCGGGCCCCCGCCTCAGGGGGAGGGACCACCAAGACGGCCCGACTCAAGGCCAGGCGGTCGCGAGAGTAACTTCCGCCCGGCCACGGCCGGCGGACAGGGTCGCGGCGGTCCTCGCCCTGGCGGTTATGGTGGACCCGGCCGAGGTGGTCCTCCGAATCGCCCCGACTCGATGCCTGAACCACCCCGCCTCCCACCGAAGCCCGCCAAGCCGGCTCCGCCCCCGCCTCCGCTCTCGAAGGAGGCGATCACGGGAAGCGTGCCGCTCCGGTCCTTCGGCCAGCTCAAGCAACTCTGGCAGACCCGGGTCGAGGACGAGCCAGGCTCCGAGCCTTCCTCTCCGCCCCAGGAGAATCCTCCCGAGGAGCCGCCGGCCCCGCCCGCGGAGTCTTGAGCCAGGATCGCTCTGGATCGAGAATTCTTCACGGCCGACCTCGCAAGAGGTCGGCCGCTTTTGGGTCGTGGCAAGGACCCGGATTGCAAAAAGTCGAACCGTCCCTGAACATGAGGTGAGGGGCGATCGCGAGGCGTCAAGGAGTGACGACCATGGGGCATCTCACGAGTCGGCGGACACTCGGGCGAGTTGGAGTCGTTTCGTTCCTCGTCTTGAGCCTGAGCGGGCCGGGCAAAGTCGTCGTCGCTTATCAGGGCTCAGGAGATCCCCAGGCGCTGGCGAGGGGACCGATCCACGAAGCATTTGCCGGCCCGATCGTCTACAATCCGACGCCTGGCGTGGTCGTCCCCAAGCCTCCCCCTTCCACGCAGATCGAGGAACAGCCCCCCGCCGAAAGACCACCAGGGGTGGACGTCGAATGGATTCCCGGCTACTGGGCCTGGGACGACGAGCGTAACGACTACATCTGGATCAGCGGGATCTGGCGCGACATTCCCCCTGGCCGACAGTGGGTCCCCGGCTACTGGAGTCAGGCCGAAGGAGGCTTCCGCTGGACCTCGGGCTTCTGGATGCCGACGGCTGTCAACGGCCAGCTCAGTTATCTGCCCGCCCCGCCGCAATCGCTCGAAGTCGGCCCGAACTCGCCCCAGCCAGGCCCTGACTTCTTCTGGTCGCCTGGTTCCTGGGCCTGGTTCGAGAGCCGCTACGTCTGGAGGCCGGGGTACTGGGTCCAGGCCCAGCCGAACTGGGTCTGGGTCCCACCCAGCTACGCCGCGACACCCGGGGGCTACGTTTACCTTGACGGTTACTGGGACTACCCGATCGCCCGCCGAGGGCTCCCGTTCGCCCCGGTCGTCTTCGGCCCAGGGTTTTACGCTCAGCCCGCTTACGTCTACTCGCCGAGCGTGGTTCTGTCGATTGGCGGTCTGACCGCCAACCTCTTCATCAGGCCGAGCTATCACCAGTATTATTTCGGCGACTATTACGGGACCGCCGGTCTTGGTCCTCGCTCCGGATACGTCCCATGGTTCGCATATCAGCAACAGAGGTTTGGCTACGACCCGATTTACGCCTCGATGGCCGCGAACCACCATGGCCAGCCCGAGTGGGCTCGGCAGATCCGAACGGAGTATCAGTACCGGGTCGAGCACGTTGAGGCCCGCCCCGCGTCAACGTTCGCGGCCCAGCGGGCCCTCGTCGAGCAGCGGCGGGCCCGAGGGGAAGATGTCCGAGGGATGGAAATCGCCCATCCCCTGGGTCAGTGGGCCAGCCATCCCGAGGCAACTCATCATCTCGTCCCGGTCGGGCAAGAACGCCGTGCCGAGATGGCCAGGCACCAGGCTTTGGATCGGGAAATGCAGCAAAATCGGGCTCGTGTCGAGGCGCAGACCCGAGGCCCGATGGAGGTCCGCTCCGCGGTTCATCGAGCCCAGCGGCTGGAGATCCCCCGGGCAGGCGAGCCTCGTTCCCGGATCGGTGGCCTGGCCGTCCCGCCCCCTCATCCCGAGCCACACCAGAACTTCCGCCCAAGCTTCGGCAGTGAGTCTCACAGGGAACCAGCACCGGCGCAGAATCGCCTCGAACCTCATCGGGGGATCGAGCACGGCGCACCCCACAAGGAGCCCCGTTCGCGAGAGGCCGTGGAGCATCCTCGACCCGGCTGATTCCAAGGTCACGATCTCAACGGAAGTGAGGCGTCCATGAGGGCTGTCATCATCACTCGACCGGGTGACCTTGGATCGCTCGAAGTCCGCGAGGTCGAAACGCCCGAGACGCGAGCCGATCACGTTCGCGTGCGTGTGCACGCCAGCGGGCTCAACCGAGCGGACTTGCTTCAGGCCAAGGGGCTGTACCCCGCGCCTTTGGGCGTGCCGGTCGACATTCCTGGCCTGGAGTTCGCCGGGGTGGTGGACGTCGTCGGCCCGGACGTGACCGGCAAGGTTCGCGTCGGCGATCGGGTGTTCGGGCTCGTCGGCGGGGGAGCGTTTGCCGAGTTCGTGACCTGTCATGAGCGGCTGTCCGTGCCGATCCCGGATGACCTCGACTTCGAGGCTGCGGCGGCCGTGCCCGAGGCGTTCATCACAGCCCTCGACGCGCTGGAAGTTCAGGGCGCGACCCGGGCTGGAGAACGAGTCCTGATCCATGCGGTCGGCGGCGGGGTCGGCTCGGCGGCCGTTCAGGTGGCACACGCGATGGGCTGCGAGGTCTTCGGGACCTCGCGGACCGCCGAGAAACTGGAGAAAGCGAGGGATCTCGGCCTCGATCACCCGATCGATACCTCGTCCCGCGATTTTGCCGACGTGGTCCACGAGCGGACGAAGGGGCGAGGGGTCAACGTCCTGATCGACCTACTCGGGGCCTCGGTGCTGGAGAAGAATCTCGACGCACTCGCGAACCGGGGCCGACTGGTCCTGGTCGGCCAGCTCGGCGGCTCGACCGCGAGCATCAACTTGAGAACTCTGATGACCAAGAGGCTCACCGTGGTCGGCACGACGCTCCGAGCCCGGCCCCTTGAAGAGAAGATCGCCGCGACCCGGCGTTTCGCCGACTCGGTCGTCCCCTGGTTGGCCCGAGGAGTGGTCAAGCCGGCCGTCGATCAGGTCTTTGACCTCGACGAGATCGGGGCCGCGATTGGGCGGATGTCATCGAACTTCGGCTTCGGTAAGATCATCCTCCGACTCTGATCCCTCGGATGTCCTGAGCAGGCCATCCTCGATTTCGAGGACCAGGTCGTCAGGTCGGATGAACCGGCGGTCGTGGGTGACGACCACCAGAGTCGTCTGACGTTCGGCCTGGAGCCGGTGGAGGATCTTGTAAATCTCGTCGCCCGAGCGGCTGTCGAGCCTCTCCCGTCGGCTCATCCGCGAGGACGACGAGCGGGTCCTTGATCAGGGCCCGGGCGATCGCGACCCGCTGCTGCTCGCCGCCCGAGAGTTGCCAGGGTCGATGATCGAGCCGGTCGGCCAGGCCGACCTCGGTCAGCAGGTCGGCCGCCTTCCGGCGCTGCTCCGGCGTGACCCCGGTCGGCAGGAACGGCACGACCACGTTCTGGAGGGCGGTGAGGTTCTTGATCAGGTTAAACGACTGGAAGATAAATCCAACCCGATCGCGACGATAGGCATTCTGCTCCGCCTCCGACATCCGGGTCAGGTCTTGCCCTTCCACGGAAATCGTCCCTTGACTGGGCAAGTCGAGGGCGCCCATCAAGTACAGCAAGGTACTCTTGCCCGACCCCGACGGCCCGACGATGAACGCGAATCGACCCTTGGGTATCCGGCAGGAGATCCCCCGGAGGACTTCCACCCAGCGGTCCCCGCTCTTGAACGACTTGTGGACGTCGGAGACCTCGATCATTCGGGAGCCCTCGGAAATCGATCGGTGGGAACTTGATGAGCGGATGTCGTCGCTCGACCCCCTCAGTGCGACCCCAGCCGGATCGCGTCCATCGGCACCAGGCGGGATGCCTTCCACGCGGGATAAAGGCCGCCAAGGGTGCCCATGATGACCGAGAGCGCGAGACCGATCGCCAGGTGGCGGAGGGTAAACTGGAGGGAGAGACCGCCCGAGATGAACTGGTTGCCCAGCCGGGTCATCGCGAAGGCCATCAGGCAGCCGACGACACCCGCGAGCAGGCCGAGATAGGCGCTTTCGAGCGTCACGAGCGAGAGGACGTTCCCCCGCGACCAGCCGTTGGTTCGCAGGACGCCGAACTCCGCGAAGCGTTCGGTCGTGCTCATCAGCATGGTATTGATGATCCCTACCACGCCCACCACCAGCGCCAGGCTGACGGTCATGAGCAGAAACATGTCGAGCTGGCCCATCACCGTGCCGAAGTTGGCGGCGAACTCAGACATGCTCCGGGCATCGAGCCGGGGCTCCTGGATCGTGTCCTCGATCCGCTGGGCGATCTCTTCGATCTTCCCGGGGTTGTCCGCCTCGACGTAGAAACTTGAGACCATGTCCGGCGACTCGCCGACAACCTTGCGGGCCGTCTCGATGTCCATGACGATGACCGGGTCGAGTAGGAACGAGCCGGTCTCGTAGATCCCGACGATCGTGAACAGGTCCGAGCCGATCTTGAGCCGGTCGCCGACCTGCTTGGGGCGGCCCGTCACGTTCTTGTGCTCCTTGGCGATCTTCCGGCTGATGACAATGTTTCTCGATCCCCGGTCCTCGGGCCGGAGAAATCGGCCTTCCTTGAGCGCGTTTGGATACACGGCACTCTTGAGGGGACGATGGGCCTCGATGTCCTGACCCTGGACGATCGTGGCGTCGAGGAAGCTCTGGATCTTCTGTTCCCTGGTCTTGTTGAAGAACTCGATCGGGTTGCGGGGGATCAGGCTAACGTCCTCGATGGTCGGCGGCAAACCGAAGACCTCGGGGGCGACCGCCCTCACGCCGGGAATCGCCCGGAGCTTTTCCTCCAGATTGGCCGGGAGCTTGCTAAAGACGGGCGTCGGGACATTCTCGCGGAGGACCATCACCCCCTTGATCTGGTCGAGGGTATTGCCGACCAGGTTCCTCAGTCCGTCCGAGACGCTGAAGAGGCCCAGAACACCCAGAATCGGTACCGATAGACCTACCAGAGCGAGAAAAGTCCGCAGCGGACGGGTCAGGAGATTGAGCCAGGCGAAATTCCCCATGTCCCGTCACTGTCCTTGGGGCCTGGAGCCCCAGTTCGGGCCGATCTTCCACGATCCCGCGTCTTTGCGGTTGACACCGATGATTATAGTCGAGTCGCCGTCGGGGCCAAGTGGCAATGGCCTTCATCGGCGGAGTGAGGTTTCGACAGGCTGCCCAGAGTCTATGGCTTTCCCAGGTTCCAGAAAATCTTGACATTATGAGTCGCCCTGCCGCCCGCGATCACCTCGGGCCGGCCGTCGCCGTCGAGGTCGGAGGCAACGAGGTCCTCGGTCGCGACCCCACCGTCGTCGAGGACGTGGCGTTCGAAGGCCAGGGGATCAGTCCCGGGTCGCGGGTCATACGCGTAGACACCGGGACCTCGGGGGGTGGTTGGGTTGGGCTTGTTCGGATCTCGCTGGCCGATGAGCAGTTCCTCGTCGCCGTCGCCGTCAAGGTCGGTGCACCAGACGGCGTGGCCCCACTGGACGGGCTCGTCGATCACGCGGCGGTCCCAGACTCCCCCGCCCGACTTTGGCGGGGTGTAGACGACGACCTGGAACCCATGCCATGGCTCGATGGTCGCGACGTAACGCTTGCCGTCGCGGAGCCGGCCGACCTTGACCTCGCTTGAACCCTTGTTCCCTTTGTTCGTCTGGTTCCCCGTGCCAAGTTGCGTTTTCGACCATCGGCCCGACGAGTCGTGCTTGAGGACAAAGACCCCTTCCCACGAGGCCAGCACAATCTCGTCTTTCTTGTCGCCGTCGAGGTCGATGAGCTGGAGGTTGTGGACCGTATGCAAGGAGTCGACGGCCACCTCAGTCGGCCAGTCGGTCGAGAATGGGTTGGCGGGGACTGATTTCACGAGGATTCGGCAGCCATTGCCGACCCCCCAATCCGGTCCCTTGGTCTCCCGACCCTGGAGCGGCGCGACGACGAGCTGAGCTCTTCCGGTCCCGAGCACGTCTCCCCAGCGGATCCGGTGCAGGGTCGGCTCGGAGCCGAGCGGGACGATCCGCCATGAGCCCTCGGGAGCGCCAGTGCGGGTCAGGAGTTGGAGCGTGCCGCCCGTCTTTGTGTTCGAGGGCTGCCAGGATGCTCCGAGGGCGAAGTCAACCCGGCCGTCGCCGTCGATATCGCGGGGTTGCAGGCAAACGTTGTCCTTCTCGGTCCCCCCTCGGATCACGTCATGCTTGGCCCAGGTCGGGTTTTCGTACCAGACGACCGCGTCATTGGCGACGGCCACCACATCGGGCTTGCCGTCGCCGTTGACGTCGGCCGTGGCCAGGGCATAGCAGACTTCGCCGACCCGGGGGTCGATCTGCTGGGCTCGAAAGCTCGGGAAGTCGTCCCCCCAAGCCGGGAAAGTCGAAGCCAGGATCAGGAGGGAGGTCAAGAGCGGAGGTCGCATGAAGTGCCTCGGGTTCTGGACCGACTCAGCCAGTCACCAGAGGGGGTAACGGGCGGCAGTCGGGACGGGGACGGCCGGCGTAGAGGTCGATCGGGGTGAGGACGCGGGTTGTCGTGTCGAATGTCGCGGCGTGGCCGTCGCAGACGGCGTTGATCACCACGAGCGTCGGGCTCTCCTCGCCGAGGGTCAGGGGGGATTCTCCTCGCCAGACGAGGGGTCCTGACCGGGTGAAGCCCCACCAACGGTGGAAATGGCCAATGAAGATCGACTGATTGGTGACCGAGTCGAAGCTCCGGTCGATTGCCCAGGGGGGCAACGGTTCCTCGTCAACGTGCCAGACCTGGCAGACGTCTGAACAATCGAGCCAGGGCTCGCGATGGGCGAACAGGCAGCCCTCGATCTCCATCCGGGGCAAGAGCGATCCCATGAAGTCCAGGACATGGGCGGGGAAACGCTCGCGCGACGTAGTCTGACGGCTGGGTGCTCAGGCCATAATCGTGGTTCCCGAAGACACCCACGGCGCCTGCGTGTCGGAGGATCTTCACCGTCGCCTCGATCCGAGGGCCAGTCTCAAAGACGTCGCCCAGGACCACGATCCGTTCAACCCCTTCCTGACCGAACCGGTCGATCGCCGTTTCGAGCAGTTCGACCGCCTCGTGAATATCGGAGAGGATGCCCAGTTTCACGGGATTCGACTCCGGGCGGTCTTCAAGGATTCGTCTTCGCGGGGGGAACCTGGACCTTCGAGGCGAGATAGGCGACCAGGTCGCGGACCTCGTTGTCGGTCAGCTTCTCGAACAATCCTTCGGGCATCATCGAGAGGTTGGACGCCTTGAACTCGGAGATGTCCTCTCGGGCCAGCACGAGCCGCTCATTTGAAGTCCGAACGACCATCGTCTTGTCGTCTTGCTTCTGGACCAGCCCCGAGAGGACCCGGCCGTCGGCCAGGGCGATGGTGGCTAACCGATATTCGAGCGGGACTGAAGCGTTCGGGTCAACGACGTTCTCCAGGACGTAATCGAGGTTTGCCCGATCCGATCCGGTCAGTTCCGGACCGACGTCGCCCCCTTCATCGAAGAGCTTGTGGCAGGCCATGCAGTTCCGCTGGTACACGGATCGGCCCCGTGACGGGTCGGCGCCCATGAGGCGGTCGGACGCGAGCATCGCCTTGTAACGAGCCATCAAGGGGGCCTTCGCGGCCAATGTCGGGCGAATCGTGCCCCAGACTTCGGACAGGATCGCGATCACCTTCGGGTCGCCCAGGGCCAGGAGTTGCCGGGCGGTCGTTGCCGAGAGGTCGCGCCGGGGAATGATCCCGGCGCGAATCGCGTCGAGCATCGCCAGAGCCGTCGAGGCCCGCGCGGCAAGCGTGGCGATAACGTCGAGCCGGTCGGCCTCGGTCATCCTCTGGTAAAGACCGATCAAGGCGCGGGGAATGGTAGGGTCGTCGTAGCCGGCGAGGGCTCTGATGGCCGCGCCCCGGAGCGCCGGCTGGTCGAGGAGCGGAATCAGCCGGGGCGCCATGTCGGGAACGCGCCGCTCGGCCAGCAATTGAAGGGCGTCGAGCCGGCGGTCGAACTTTCTGGCTCCCGTCCGAGAGCGTGGCCTGCAAGATCGCGACGGCCTTCGGATCGTCGAACTGGAGTGCAAGCGCCAGTCCGGCGTTGCGGATCTCGGGGCGTGGGCTGGCTGAGAGCCGCTCCAGGGCGTTCGGCCAGCCTTCGGGGATCTCGACCGACTTCCGCCCCCGATACGCCTCGCGGAGCCCTTCGAGAACATCGACCTTAAGTTCATTATTGATCGAATCGGCGAGCAGGCGGACGAGCCCCGCGACACCCTGTCCGTCCTTCTCCTCGTCATCCTTCGCGACGATCCGGCGGGCGATGAATCGGCGAATGATCGGGATTTCCGAACGTGCGACCAGGCCAATGGCCCAGGCTCGATCGCTCGGCACCAGCGGTTCGAGGCCATACCACGTCATCAACGGCAGCGAGGCGTCGTTTGCGTCCTCTGAGTGCGAGACCAGCCCCTCGACGATCGCCCTGCGTCGATCAAGTGGAAGTCTCCCCAATGCCGAGGCCAGCTCAAGCCGGACGAGCGGTGAGGGGTCGTGCCGGGCCATTGAGGCCAAGCGGGCGAGCGCAGACCGGGAAGGGGCCTTGCCGTCAACGAGTAGTCGGACGCTCCAGGCCCGGATCCACTCCTCGGTGTGGTTCAAGTGAGCGACCAGACCGGCCTCGTCCAGCCCACCAATCGCGTTCAGTGCCCAGAAATTCCGGAGCTTCCTGGGGACATCCGTCTCGGAGTCGAATTGCCGGCGGAGAGTCTCGCGAACAGGAGTCATGTCGGCACCCGACGTGGCTCGCTCCTGTAGAATCCTTCGGGAGTTGCGGACGTACCAGTCGTTCCTGTGTGACTGGAGACGGGCCAGCTCGACCGAGTCGAGCCTGGTGAGGTCAACCGGCTCGTGCTTCGTCGTCCCGTAGGTGATCTTGTAGATCCGGCCGTTCTCGCGGTGGGGGCCGTCGGCGTCGGTCTCGTGGCACTCCCCCGTGTCGGACCAGTCGGTCAGATAGACGCCGCCGTCGGGCCCGTACTTCAGCTCCATGCCCCGGAACCAGGTGTCATTGGCCTTGAGAAAGTCGGGTGAGTGGGTCGCGACGTAGCCCGAGCCTTCGCGGCGGAGGGCGTCGTTGTTGACGCGGTTGCCGTGGAGGTTGCAGGTGAAGAGCGTGTCCCGGTAGCGGTCGGGCCAGTTGTCGCCGAGGTAGATCATCGCCCCGACGTGCGCGTGGCCGCCGCCGGCCTCGCCGTGCTTTCCCTGGCCTCCTCGCGAGTCGGTCCAGGACCCGCCGGCCCAGTGGATGTGGTCGGCGGTCGTGCCCATCCGCTCGTAGGTGAACGGGTTGAAGTCCTGGCCGAACATCCGCTGGAACCGGGCGCTGGGGACGACCCGATAAAGGTGAGGGATCACGCAGTTGGTGATGAACGCCTGACCGTGGTCGTCGAAGTCGAGTCCCCAGGGGTTGGTCGTCCCGTGGGCGACGACCTCGAGGACCTTCCGGGTCGGATGGTAGCGCCAGACGCCGCAATTGATCGCGACGCGATCGGCGTCTGGTGTTCCTGGCCGGCCAACTCGCGAGTTCGACAAGATCCCATTGCAGCCGTGGAGCCAGCCGTCGGGACCCCAGTTCAAGCCGTTGAAGAGGTTGTGCTGGGCCTTCACGTCCCAGCCGTCGAGCTCGACGACCGGCTCGCCGTCGGGAACGTCGTCGCCGTCGCGGTCGGGGATGAAGATCAGGTTGGGCGTCTCACACGCCCAGACGCCCCCGAACCCGATCGCCAGCCCGGTCAGGTTCGCGCCCTTCTCCCAGAAGACCTTCTTGCGGTCGAAATGGCCGTCGCCGTCGACGTCTTCGAAGATCACGATCCGGTCCTTCCCCTCGGGCTTGGTCCGCCAGTTCGGGTAGGAGAAGTTCTCGACAACCCAGAGTCGCCCCTTCGGGTCGATCGTGAACGCGATCGGCTGGCGGACGTCGGGCTCGCCCGCGAAGAGGGTGACCTTGAACCCATCGGGGACCGTCATCCGCGCGGCGGACGCGGTCGGAGGGACCGGGCCGTCGGCACGGGCGGTCGCGACCAGGCCGACCAACAGGAGCAAGGTGGTGACGAGGCGTCTTGAATGCATCATCGTCTCTCTAAACGATCCGGTTCTGGCGGGCGACCTCGCCGAACCAGCGGGCGCTGAGCTTGGGGATTCGGCGCTGGGTCTCATAGTCGGTCCGGACGATCCCGAATCGCTTGGTGAACCCCTCGGCCCACTCCCAGTTATCCATCAAGGTCCAGAGGAAATAGCCCCGGACGTCGTACCCCTCGGCGATCGCCCGATGGATGCTGATCAGGTGGTTGCGGATATACTCGCGGCGATCGAGGTCGATGATCTCCCCCTCGGCCGTGACCGCGTCGTGGAACGCCGCCCCGTTCTCGGTGATGTAGACTGTCTTGACCCCGAAGACCTCGCTGGCAAACCGGATGCCCCAATAGAGCACCTCGGGCGTCACCCGGAGCCAGGGCAGGTCCCCGTGCGGATATTGCCGAGGGAACGGCAGCAGTTCCGGGCTGCCGTCCGCCCTGGCCCGGACGAAGTCGCCCGCATAGAGGTTCAGACCCAGAAAGTCGGTCGGAGTCGAGATCACCTCGAGGTCGCCGGCCTCGATCGAAGGGGCATCGGGGCCGACGGCTTCGAGAAAAGCGTCGGAGTAGCGGCCCTGGAAGAGCGGCCCCATCAACTGGCGATTGGTCCGCTCGTATTCGACCTTCGCCGCGGCGATGTCGGCTTCCGTTTCAGTAACGGGGATCGGCGGTGGCGGCAGGTGGTTGTGGACGAGGCCGACGATTGCGTCCGGCCTCGCGAATTGCCGGACAACCGACACGGCGTGGCCGTGGCCGAGGATCGCGTGGTGATATCCCTGGTTGACGACCCGGGCCGGCTCCTGGCGACCGGGAGCGAAGTAGCCCGATCCGTACCCGTAGCCGATGAAGCAGGGGATCTCGTTCATCGTGAACCAACGGGTCACCCGGTCGCCCAGGCGCCGGACGACCATCTCGGCGTAGCGTCGATAGGCATAGACCGTCTCCCGGTTTGGCCAGCCCCCCTTGTCCTCTAGGGCCTGTGGCAGGTCCCAGTGGAAGATCGTGACCCAGGGCTCGATCCCACGCGAGAGCAAGGCGTCAACGAGTTGGTCGTAGAAATCGAGGCCCCGTTCGTTGACCACCCCGTCGCCATCGGGCACAACCCGGGGCCAGGCGACGGAGAGGCGATAATGACGCACGTCGAGGTTGCGGATCAGGTCGGCGTCAGCCTCGAAGCGATGGTAATGGTCGCAGGCGACGGCCGGAGTGGTGCCGTCCTTGATCTTGCCGGGACGGGTGGCGAATCGATCCCAGACTGATTCCCCCTTGCCGTCCTGCGGTCGCCGCCCCTTCGATCTGGGCCGACGCGGTGGCGACGCCCCAGACGAAGCCATCGGGGAACCGGTAGAGAGGGGACTTCCCGGGTTGCGTCATGAATCGGTCGCCAACGGGAGGGAAGCGGCTCGGTGTGACCTGTCGATCGACCCCGGTCGACGGCCCGAAGCTCTTGCCCGATCATGCCAGCCGGTCGGCCCATCCGCAAGGTTCCAGCGAGCTTCTTCATGACGAAGCAGTCAGGTATTCACCAGCCGCGACTCTCCCTTGGCCATCTGCCGGGTCATGGTCGCGAAGTGGGTGTGCATGACGCACTTGAACGCGAACTGGAAGAGCAAACGAGGCGGTCGACGGGCGGCGATCAGCTTGCGGAGGTATTTGGCGTAGACCGGGCGGTCGACCCGGCTCCGGGGGTCGGCCCAGATTCTTGGCGAGCATCCCGAGGGCGGCCAGGATCGTCAGGATCTGGATCTTGAGGTAGTTGCCGAACTGGTTCTTGCGGAGCCAGTCCATCTTGGCGCTGGCCAGTGGGATGCCGACCTTCGACGAACAGGTCGTTGAATCGTGAGAAGTAGTTCTCCGCCTCGTAGAGCCGGATCATGAGGTCGAGCCAGCCGTCGCGCATGGCCTCACGGGTCATGTTGAGCGGGATGACGTTGGTGGCGATGTTGGGGTCGTCGGCCGCCGCGTTGTCGAGCCGGCCCTCGGCCTCGAGCCGAGCGTAGAGCGGCGTCTTGGGGATCGCCGAGAGCATCCCGGCCATCGCGCCGACGATCCTGGCCTGCTGGAGGAAGTCGTACTGCCGCTCGAAGACGGTCTCGTCGTCGGAGTCGAAGCCGACGATCATCCCGGCGTAGACCTCCATCCCGGCGTCCTGGACCTTCCTGACCCGCTCGACGATCCCACCTCGCGGACGTTCTGGTACTTCTTGGTCTCGCGGAGCGCCTCCTCGTCGGGGCTCTCGATCCCGATGAAGACGGCGACCATCCCTGCCTCGGCCATCAGCCGCATCAGTTCGTCGTCCTCGGCGAGGTCGAGCGACGCCTCGGTGAAGAAGGCCAGCGGGTAAGCCGTGCTGGTGCTGCCACTCGATGATCCCCCGGAGGATCACCTTCGCGGCCTTCTTGTTGCCGATGAAGTTGTCGTCGACCAGGAAGATCACGCGGACCCCGAGCTTGTGCTGGGCGTCGATCTCGGCGACGACCATCTCGGTCGTCTTGATCCGGGGCCTTCGGCCGAAGATGACGATGATGTCGCAGAACTCGCACTGGAACGGGCAGCCCCGCGAGGTCTGCACGCAGCCCATCGCGTATTCCTGGAACTTGACCAGGTCGTATCGGGGCAGGGGGACCTTGGCCATGTCGGTCTTCTCGATCTGCTCGTAGCGGTACTGGTGCAGCCCCTGCTGCCATTCGCGGAGGAACTGGGGCCAGGTCTCCTCGGCCTCGCCGATGAAGATCACGTCGACCAGCCCGTCGTACCAGTTCTCCGCGACGGTGATCCACGGGCCGCCGACGACCACGAAGATGTCGCGGTCGTGCAGTTCCAGCAGGATCTCGCGCATCCGGTCGCGCTGGACCGTCATCCCGGTCAGGCCGACGATGTCGTATTGCTTGAGCGAGTCGAAGTCGATCTCCTCGATGTTCTCGTCGATGCAGCGTCACCTCATGCTCGGCCGGCGTCAGCCCGCCAGGACCGGCAAGCGCCAGGACCGGCATGTTCGACTTCTTGTCCGAGCAGCGGCAGGCCGTGATTCAAGCCCCAGAATGAGGTCGGGAACCGGGGATTGATCAGGCAGATCCGCGCCATGGATGATTCCTTGAAGAGAGGCCCCTCGCTCGACCGGACTTCCGAATCAGGCTTTATGATCGGGAATCTCGCCGGTTTCGCTCGACCAGGTTCCGATTGTAATGTTTAATTCGTCAAATACCGTCTGCTACTCCCCTTTCTTTCTAAAAATGATCAAGAAAGTGAGACCTCCAGGATCGGGGGAGCGTCGATGAGCATTCCTGAGGAAGCTCTCGCGCGTGAGCTTCACCGACCGTTGGTCGGGTGATTCGAGTTAAACTCGAAAGTCCTGGTTGAAATTGAGGGCTTGGGACTGCGTTGGAATGGCTCAGTGCCCGGCGCGGATCGAGCTTGCACCATTCCTTGCTTTCACCTAATTCTACTGAGTCTCTACTTCTACAGTGTCGATTCACTCGGTCCCCTTGGCGACCCGGTCCTTGGGTGAGGATCACGGTCCTTCGGATCGGGCTCGAGCCGGAAGTCCGCGATGTGATGAGCCGCCTGGCGGCCGAGCCGGTTAACCGAACGGCTTTGAATTGAATCAGCGGGGATTGCGAGAGGCGGTGGCGATGCGGCGACGATTTCCGAGTTACGGTCTCCTTATTTTGACTCTCCTCTCTCTGGCGCTCTTCTTCGGCCTGTCAAGCTGGGGTTGGGGGAGCGTGAACGGACTCCTCGGCCACGAAGCGAGGTCGGGAGCATTACTGGTGATCGCCGTCGCAGCAATCGCGTCTCTCTTCAGCGGGATCAATCTCGGTGGTTGTGTCCGATCCGATGCCCGAGACCGTTGGATGCTTGCGCCACTGGCCCTCATTAGCCTGGCAATCGCCTGGTTACCCGCGTACGCGGATCGGCGCGAACTGGCGACGATCGGCGGCGACTCGACCCGTTACATCGGTCTGACGTTGGTCGCGGTGGGCGCCGTGTTCCGAGTGGGTCCGATGTTCGTGCTGGGCCGACGATTCACCTGGCCGTTGGCAAGCCAGCCGGGACACGCGCTCGTGACGAGGGGTTTCTATCGCTTCATCCGTCATCCCAGCTACGCGGGTGCTTTGCTCGGCGGGATCGGCTGGGTGCTGGTCTTCCGGAGCGGCCTGGGCTTGATCCTGATCGCCCTGCTGATCCCTGCGTTCTTGCCCGTGGTCCGTGCCGAAGAGTCGCTGCTCCTGACCGAGTTCGGCGAAGCCTACGCGGAGTACCGGTGCAGAACCTGGCGACTTTTCCCTTTCGTTTACTGACCCATCGGTAGATCCCGAGTTCTTACCCCCATCCGTTCCGATCGACTCGACTCGGGCCCGAGGAAGTCGAGGATCAGTCGATTGACCAGTTCCGGCTCCTCGTGCTGGACCCAGTGCGTTGCCTCCCCGATCCATTCCAGTCTGGCCGATTCGCAGAGAGCATAACTCGACCGGGCCACCCCAGGGTCGAGGAACCGGTCCTTCTCCCCCCAGATGATCAGAGTCGGCACCATGATCAGACGTTCGATCTCAGGTTCATTCCTGGATCGAAATCCCGCGCGATACCAGTTCACCATCGAAGTCAGTGCCTTGGACTCGGACCACGATTTTTTGTACGTCTCGAAATCGTCGGGTGAGAAGGTCCCGGGTCGGCTCGACCCCTCCATCGCCCTGACAAGCCAGCGGAAATTGCTCCTGCGCAGCATAGCCTCGGGCAGCCACGGGAGCTGGAAGAAGAGCGTGTACCAGCTCTTGAGAAACTGGCCGAGATTCCCCTTTAGCTCGCGGAGAATCGCGGCGGGATGCGGGGCGTTGAGGATCACGGCGCGTTCGAAACGGTCGGGGCGGCGAGCGACCGAGGCCCAGGCGACCACCCCACCCCAGTCATGACCGATGACCGTGGCGCGATCTCGCCCGCAGGCGTCGATCAGGCCAACCACGTCATCGACCAGGACTCCCAGCCGAATACGCACCGATCACCGAGGGTTTGTCGCTCATGTTGTATCCCCGCTGATCGGGGGCCAGAACGCGATAGCCAGCTTCGGCCAGTGGTCCGATCTGGGATCGCCAGCCGTACCAGAACTCGGGGAAGCCGTGGAGCAAAACCAGGAGCGGGCCGTCCGTTGGGCCAGCCTCGGCGACGTTCAATGTGATCCCATTGGTCGCTATCCGGGAGAAATGCGGCTCCTCGAACATCATCGGTCCCTGAAGAGTGGGGAGTCAATTTCAGGGCTCGACCAGCACATCCACCTTCGAGGGGAGTTCCCTCGACCGATAGACGCGCTGGGTGGCCTTGCGGAAGTCGGTCGACTTGGCCTGATAGATGTCGACGAACGTCTGAGGGTTGCGGTCGACCAGTGGGAACCAGGAGATTGGACCTGGACCATGATCCTGTGGCCGGTTCGGAAGGTATGGTAGATATCGTTCATCTTCATCCGGACCATGGTCGGCTGGCCGGGCTCGAACGGTTTGGGATTCTCCAGGCTCTCGCGGAACCTCCCGCGCATCACGTCGCCCCGGACGAGCTGCTGGTAGCCCCCCATCTTCACGCCGCTTGGGTTCGGGGTGGGGTCGGGGAAGTCGTCGGGGTAGACATCGATCAGCTTGACGATCCAGTCGGAGTCCGTCCCGGTCGTCGAGACGCGGAGTTCGGGCTTGACCGGTCCGGCGAGGGTCAGGTCAGCTTCGAGCGGTTCGGACTGATAGACGAGCACGTCGGGCCTCCGGGCGGCGAAGCGTTGGTCGTCGACCATGTACTCGCGGGTCATCCCGATGGCGATGTCGGGGTTGGATGGGACCGCCTTCGAGGGGTCGCTGACGTATTCGTCGAAGCCGTCGTCTTCCGGTTCCGCTTTTGGGATCGAGCGCGAGCTTTGCATCGGCCAGCAAGACGAAGCGAGCCGCGGCCGGGCGTTCCGTGGCGGCCAGGCGTCGAGGCGTTTCCACTCATTCGACCCGGTTCGGAAGACGTAAGCCTCGGGCAATTTCGGGTCGGGTTCGCCTTTGAGGTGATGTTCGAAGAAGGGGTAGCTCGATCGACTCGCGGTAGAAGTCGGCCGTCTTGGAGTCGAACCGAACGAACCCGAGCGACTCCCCGGGATTGGACCGGCCGCCCCACTGGCCGTGGTACCAGGGGCCCATGACGAGGGTATTGGCGATCCCCGGACTGGTGTCCTCGATGTTCCGGTAGCATTCGAGGGCGCCGAAGAGGTTTTCAGCGTCGAACCAGCCACCGACGGTCATCACGGCGGGCATGACCTTCTTGAGATGCGGGCGGAGGTTCCTTGCCTTCCAGTAGGCATCGTAAGTCCCATGGTGCATCATCTCGTCCCAGAACGCGACCTCTCCCTTGAAGTATCGGGCGTCGGCGTTCGGAAGCGGACCAAGCTTGAAGAAGAAGTCGTAACCGTCCGGCGTCCCGTGCTCGAACGGCGTGACGGCTTTGCTGGTCGGATAGGGACGGGGACGGCCGAAGTTCGCCAGGAAGTTGAAGGCATGTGGAAGGAAGAGGGCCCCGTTGTGGTGGAAGTCATCCCCCACGAACCAGTCGGTCACGGGCGCCTGCGGTGAGGCGGCCTTGAGTGCGGGGTGGGCATCGACCAGCCCGCAGGCCGTGTAGAAGCCGGGATAGGAGATGCCCGACTGGCCGACCCGCCCGTTGTTGTTGGGGATGTTCTTGACCAACCAGTCGATCGTGTCGTACGTATCGGTTGACTCGTCAACGGCGTCTTTCTCGACGTCCGCCATGATCGGCCGCATATTGACGAAAACCCCCTCCGACATCCAGCGCCCACGAACGTCCTGGTAGGCGAAGATGTACCCCTTCGTTCCGAACGAGTCATTCGGCCCGAGGTCGGACTTTGACTGGTCGATGCCATAAGGCTTGACGCTGTAGGGCGTCCGATTCAGCAGGATCGGATAGGGCTTCGAATCGTCCTTGGGGACGTAAACGCTCGTGAACAAGCGGACCCCATCCCTCATCGGGATCTTGTATTCGTACTTGGTGTAGTGGGACTTGACGTATTCCACGCCCTGGGCCTCCGCGAACCGCGGCACAATCATGAGCAGGGCCACGCCCGCCAGCAAGACCGCATTCTGTCTCCTCCGTGCGATCATCTCAATCCGCTCCCATGGTGGATAGCAACGTTCAGTTGGGCCAGAAGGTGATTCAAGCCGCCGTGGGCCAATGGAGGCCGGATCAAATGGTCGGGCTCCTGCCGGGGAGAAGCCCTCAACTCAGGGCGCTGAGGCGCTAACAGGCAAGGAACTGATGAGGTATGCTCGATCACGCCCGGAGGAGTTGCCTGACCTGCCAGCCGAAATCCGCCATTCTCCCTCCCCCCATGCCGTTGCGGCGTATGGCCATTGGCATCAAGGAGTTGGGCCGTTCGACTCCGGGGGATGTCGAGAAGGCATAGGTGATGCCCAGGTCGCGGAGCACAGGCCATTGGCGCTCCGTGAAACTGCCGCTAGGGTACCCTAGGCCGTGTGGACAATAGTTGGGAAGGTTGCAGTGTTTGGGCTACAGCAGCAATATCATGATCGCAGCCACATGGACGAACCCCAAGAAGTTCCGGGCCGTCTTCTCGTACCGGGTCGCCACACGCCGATATTGCTTGATCCGGTTGATGAACCGCTCGGCAAGGTTGCGTTCCTTGTAAAGGACCTCGTCATACTCTCGCTGGAAGATCCGATTCTTCTTCGGCGGAATCACGGCATCCGCGCCGGAGGCCACGATCGCCTCGACGAAATCATCTCCGTCATATCCCTTGTCCGCGATCACCGCATCGGCATCATGACCCTCGATCAATGCCTTGCCCTGATTGATGTCGGCCTCCTGTCCCCCCGTCAGGATGAACTCGACGGGGTTCCCCAGGCCGTCGACGGCGATGTGCAGCTTGGTCCCGAAACCGCCCCGCGAGCGTCCCAGGGCCTGGTCGGAGCCCCCTTTTTACCGCGCCGGCGGCGTGTTGGTGGGCTCGGATCACGGTACTGTCGAGGATCAGCCACTCGAGGTCGGGGTCCTTCAAGGCCTCGAAGACCCGGAGCCAGACCCCCTTGGCGGCCCATCGATCGAACCGCTTCCACACCGAGTTCCACTTGCCGAAGCGTTCGGGGATGTCACGCCAGGGGGCGCCGGTCTTGCCGATCCAGAGCACGGCATCGACGAAGAGACGATTGTCCGTGGCGGTCACGCCGGGGTCGCCGGCCCGGCCGGGGAGGAAGTCCTCGATCCGCTCCCAGTGTTCATCTGCTATCGCGTGGCGATACATGGCGCGTGCTCGACGGGTTCGGAATCATTCAAAAGATTACCTGTCTTACGAAAATCACCCAGATATTGTCCACACGGCCTAGTGTCCTGAGTTAGAAATCCGCCAAATAACCTTGCGCGATCGGGCTTCTCATCATAGACTCCTGGAAAGGAGACACATGATGAGCAAAGGTGGTCGTCCCAAAGCCCCGCTCACCCTCAGCGACGACGAGCGGCAGAAACTCGAAACCTGGGCCTCCCGGCCCAAGAGCACCCAACGCCTGGCCCAGCGGGCCAGGATCATCCTGGCCTGCGCCGAGGGCCTCGAGAACAAGGTCGTCGCCGCCCGGCTCCGCGTCAACGTGGTCACCGTCGGCAAGTGGCGTCACCGCTTCCTCAACGACCGCCTCGAAGGGCTCGCCGACGAGCCCAGGCCCGGTGCCCCGCGGACGATTACCGACGCGAAAGTCGAGGAAGTCGTCACCAAGACCCTCGAGGAGAAGCCCAAGACCGCCACCCACTGGAGCACCCGGGGGATGGCCCAGGCCGTCGGCCTCTCGCAGAGCGCCATCGTCCGGGTCTGGCACGCCTTCGGCCTCAAGCCCCACCTCAGCGAGACCTTCAAGCTCTCGACCGACCCTTACTTCGTCGAGAAGGTCCGCGATGTCGTCGGCCTGTACATGAGCCCGCCGGAGAATGCGATCGTCCTGTCGGTCGACGAGAAGAGCCAGGTCCAGGCGTTGGACCGGACCCAACCGCTCTTGCCGATGGCCCCTGGGCAGGCCGAGCGTGGGACGCACGATTACGTCCGCAACGGGACGACCTCGCTGTTCGCGGCGTTGAACGTGGCGACCGGGCAGGTGATCGGCAAGTGCTTCAAGCGGCATCGGTCGCAGGAGTTTCTCAAGTTCCTCAAGGAGATTGACACTCAGGTGACCCGCGAGCCGGGCATCGAGATCCACATCATCATGGACAACTATGGGACGCATAAGACGGCCTCGGTGAGGCGTTGGTTCGAGCGGCACCCGGAATATCATCTGCACTTCACGCCGACCAGCGGTTCGTGGTTGAACCAGGTGGAACGGTTCTTCGCCGAGATCACCGAGAAACGAATCCGACGCGGTGCGTTCCGGAGCGTGGCGGCGTGGGAGAAGGCGATCATGGAATACCTGGCCCATCACAACGAGAATCCCAAGCCGTTCAAGTGGACCGCCTCGGCAGATCTGATCCTGGATCGAGTGAAGAGGGTTTGTGAGCGAATTTCTAAATCGGGACACTAGGATGGCCGTCTCGAACCCGAGGCGGTCGCGAAAAAAGGCCTGGCATTCTTGAGTATCTGTTTGAAGGGTTTTGTCGGTAAGAGTCTCGAACGAGTAGTGGGCGTGGCTGCGCAAAAGTAACTCAACCCAGGGGGACTGGCGGAGGCAGAGGAGGTCTTCGACATCGCAAAAAGCGTCTTTGGCGGAAGGCTCAGGTTCTATGTCATTGGCTCGTAGGAGAGCCGTGATTTGTTTTAGAAGATGATCGGGACGCAAACGCTTGAGGAATGGAATGAGGACGTGTTCGACCGTGAAGACCCGGTGTTGGACGTCGCCGAAGTAAAAGTGGTTTTCCATCCAGGGGACACGGATCCGCTCGCCATGGACCCGTTCAATGAGATCGTAGACCTTCTGAAACCAGACGGTGCCAGACTCCACGGCTCCGGTGGTGACAAAGAAACCGGCCGGAATCGAAAGCTCCTCCAACAGTGGCAGGAGATTGGTACGAAAGTCACGATACCCGTCATCGACCGTGATGAGGCCAATGTTGCCGTTGATTGGTTTGCCAGACGTGAGGAGTTCCAGAAATTCGCGGATGTTCACCAGGTCGAAGTGTCGCCTAAGGTAGAGGAATTGTTCCCGGAGTTGCGAGACGGTCGGATGGCCAAGCACGCGACGCCAATCATCGGCTGGGGTCTCGTCACTCAACGCCCTGTGGAAGTAGAACGCCGCCGCACGTCCGACGGCCGCCCGGCGCCGGATGGGATAGATGCCCGACGCGTAGGAGGCACGTTTGACGGCTCGTTTAACCCGCGTTAGCCATGGAGTCCCGAACAGGTAATGCCGCACTTCCGGGAGTGCGTAGCGAAAGGGATGGGCGATTTTCGGCTCGTATTGTTTCCATGACCGATCGTTGAGGGGGTCCTCGCGGAGGATCCTCGCCAATTGCGGAGCCGCGTCGAGGAAACATCGCCGCATCACGGTTTCGTCCGTGTCGTTCTCATGGACCGGGATCTGCTTCTGGAAGAGGTAGGGGCCCGCGTCCACTGCGGCGACCGCCTCGTGGATCGTGTATCCGACCTTTTCCGTGTCCCGAAAGAAGACAGGCCAGAGAAACGGATCTCCCCCCCGATAATGGGGCAACATGCTTGTGTGAATGTTTATGCTGCAAGTGCGTGCGATCGCCAGCAGCGACCCCGGAAGGATCGGGGTCCCGCAGATCACTGTGACGTCGGGGTCGAGCTGCCTCACGAGATCGTGGCATGACTCGGATTTGAAGGACTCGACCTTAAGTACGGGAATCCCCAACCGGCGAACGTCGGCTATCGCAGGGTATCGCAGGCGATCTCCGAGCCGACGCAGGGAATACCTTGGTCCCATGGGCATTCCAAAGAAAGCGGCGGTGCTGATCTTGAGCCCAAGCTTCTTCCGACAACGCTTCCACCCTTGCGGGCTGAGAAAGACCCCGTCGATCGGCTCGGACTCGACGACCATAGCGACGACGTCAACACCTCCTCGTTTCAGTTGCGTGGTGAGGAAAAGTCCCGTCCAACCCTTGTTCGCGAGAACCACGACGCGTCTCGAGAGGGAGTTTGGAAACTCCTGCGCCGGTGGCTTGAGGATCGCTTCTTGGCTCATCCGATTCTTCACTCTCCTGCCGCGTTTCGGGTAGTTCCGGCCTTCAGAACCTGCCTCGGATGCTCCAAGACAAGGTTCACCGCATCACGAAAATAACTCACGGGAGGGCTGGGGAGCAAGTTTGAGGGCCCGGGCAGGGATGGTCATTTCACGGACGATGAACGGTTTGATCCCGACGAACCCCGGCCCGTCAGGGCTTGCGGGCGACGATGACGAAACTCTTATGCGGTCCGATCGCACGTCGTGCCTGCGTGAAAGCAGATTGACCGCAAGCTCCTTGATCGATCCGTTGCGAGGCTGATTGGTGTGAGGGACCTCATTAGTACTACAGCGCGTAAGTCTTTCCCCAGGAGCAGCGAGGGAGCCCAGTGAGTTTGATGCCTAAAGCCCGCAACTTCTTCCGCGTCGCCTTGGTGTGGCTCTTGCGGGCCGCCGCATTCCTCTTCTGCGTCCGCTCGATCTCCGCCGCCGTCCGCTCCAACAGCTTCAGCGAGGGGCGTTCGCCCAGCCACCAAGACGGGATCATCGCCGCGATCGCCGTGTGCACCTGGCACTCCGTCAACTCCGGATTTTTCCCCCCGAACTCCTCTCGCATCCGCGCCAGGAACAGGTAGCTCACGCAACTCAGGATCAGGTGGCGTTTCAACCCCTGGTAACGACGCCCCTCGTACTGATCCAGCCCGATCTCCGATTTCTGGTCCTCGAAGCAACGCTCGACTCGCCATCGCGAGAACCCCACCAGCAACAACTTCGACACCGGCGTCTCCGGGGGGGCGTTGCTCACGAAGAACTTCACCTCCTTCAGGTCCAGGACGTTGCGGGCCACGACCAGGTGCATCAGCTCGCCCGGCAGACCGTCCTCGCCCTTGGGGGTGAAGATGCTCGTGCTTAACCTCCCAGATCATCGGCCCCTTCTCGCCGTCCTTGACCCGCCAGCGTTGCCAGGCCTGATCGACGAATGCCCGCTCGTTCAGCAGCTCATCGACCCGTCGCGCCGGCCGGCTGCCGCCGGCCAGCCGAGGGACCTTGCGGCCCCGCCCACGCCCGTTCTTGCGGTACGGACGGGTGACCACGCGGGGCGGATCGAGCCAGCCGGTGAAGCTCCGGGGGACCTCGCCCATGAACTTCTGACCGCGAGCGTTCAGGCCCCGGAGAAAGTCGGGCTTGCTGCCGTATCCCTCGTCGAAGGTCATCCAGTCGAAGTGGAGGCCATGGCCGATGGCGTGGTCGTACAGCTCCAGGGCGATCCGCCACTTGGGGCGGTAGGTCATCGAGTCGGGGATGCCCGCCTCGCGACAGCGTGGACGGTCGTCCGACCAGCTCTGGGGCAGGTACAGCTCGCCGTCGATCAGGCAGTGGAAGCCGTCGCGGGCGTAGCCCAGGTGGACCGTGACCAGGCAGTTCTCCGTCTTGCCCCGCGATCCGCACCACTGGCGTTGCACGCCCGGCGTCTTGTCCCCCTTCTTGACGTCGCTGGTCTCGTCGATGACGCCGATGGAATGCGGCCCGGAGTGCTCATCGCGGACGATGTGCTGGAGTCGGTCGCGCAGGAGGTCGTGGTCCCAGTGGTGCTGGCTGAGGAACTCCTGGAGGGTGCGTGGTGCGACGCCGGCGTTGAGGGCGATCGGCTCGACGCTCTTCTCGGGGATGTCGGAGATCTGGCCGGAGATGTAGGTGGGCAGGTGGGCGCGGGTGTCCTTGCGTGGGAAGCAGTCATCGAACCGCTTGAGAAACGACCTGAGCTTGGGCTTGAGCGATCGGATCTGGGGGATGTTCATGCTCGTGTCTCCATAAGCCTTTGAGACGAGCATAGTTTCGTCGTGGCCAGCGATTCAAGCCTGTACAACCTGGCGCTGTAGTATTAGCCCACCTCTGGGCGACGACCTCAAGTCGGCTCTGTCGCAAATCGGGCTGAAAATGACTTTGTCGGGTTGACAGTTTGGCTTGAAGGGGAGGCCGCTCCGTGTTGGACTGGATCACGACCAAGATCACCAACCCCACGGAGGGCCTCCCCCATGAACACGCTATCGATCCGCGACGCCGTCTGCAACGCCGACGCCGTCTTCTCCGGGATCTACGGCGCCGTCACCGGCCGGGCTCAACAGGCCGGATGCAGCCGGCAGACCGTCTACCAACATGCTCACCAGATCGAGCGGCGGTTGCAGACCCCCGACCCCGCAACGCCCCCGGTCGAGGTCCCCGTCCTTCCGCCAACCCCCTCGCTCGACGAGCCCACCCGGCGACGCTTCGCGGTCAACGCCTTCGCCATGGGCATCAGCACTCGTCAGATCGAAGACCTGTTCCGCGTCCTCCTCGGAGAGGACGCTCCCGATCACTCCACCATCGCCCGCTGGATCGCCGACGCCGCCCGGAAGGCCAAACCCGTCCTCCAGGCCCTCGACGCGGCGTGCGTCCCCGAGGTCCAGACGCTGGCCGTCGACGAGATCTTTTTTGGGGGCGACCGACACTGGTCGGCATCGAGCCGGCGAGCATGACCGCCGTCTTCTGCCAGAACGCCGCCGACCGCAACGCCCAGACCTGGGAGAAACAACTGGCCCCCTTCGATCGCCTCGAGTTCGCCCTCTCCGACGCCGCCGGGGGGATCAGCAAGGCGGTCTCGGAACTGGCCCGGGCCCGCCTCGACAACCCCGAGGCCCCGCCCCTGGAGCACGGCCTGGACGTCTTCCACACCACGATGGAAGCCAAACGTGTCCTGGCCCAGCACTGGCGGGCGGTCGAGGCGGCCTGGGAGAAGGCCGAGGCCGCCGACCTCGACGTCGCCCGCTCGAAGCGGCAGGGGATCGACGCCCGGAGCGTGGCCAAGAGCGCCCAGGCCGCCTGGACCCGGGCGACCGCGATGCTGGAGCGAGTCGAGCACCTCGAAGCGGCCTGGGGCCGGGCCCACGCGGCGCTCGACCTGTTCCGGGACGACGGCCGGCTCAACGACCGTGGCCACGCTCAAGCCGAGATCGCCGAGGCCCTCGAGGGGCTGACCGGCCCGGAGTGGTCGAAGGTCCGCAACTTCCTGAGCGACCCCCGGAGCCTGAGCTACCTGGACCGGATGGGTCGGCGACTGGCGGAAGCCGAGCCCGATCCCGAGTGGCGCGAGGCGATGGCGTGGCGTTGGTGGCTGGCGCACCGCCGGGTGGGGTGCGCCGAGCCGCTGATGAAACTGATCCGTGCGGTAGGACGTGACCGGGTGCTGGACGGTGAGGAGCAGGCGTCCTACGACCGTGTGTCGTCGGTGCTTCGGGACACGTTCCGGGCCAGCAGCGCGGTGGAGTGCATGAACAGCGTGCTGAGGATGCAGCAGTCGCGGCACAAGCGGATGACGCAGCCGATGCTCGACCTGAAGCGGCTCTACTGGAACTGCCACCGATTCCGGAGCGGTCCCCGGAAGAAAGCCGGCCCCTACGAGACTCTGGGCCTGGGCTTGCCCACGTACGACTTCTGGACGCTGCTCCAGACCAATCCAAAGGAACTGACGCAAAGACTGTCAACCACTCGAAATGCGGAATGAGACAGAGCCCCTCAAGTCCGCATCGGCGGAGCGTCTCGCCCAGAGAATCCGGTGTAAAATGCCAGGAATCGTAACCAACCTGAGCGAGCCGGTCTCGCAGAGACGGTCGCCACCAGGCGAGCCTCCTGGTGTTTTTGTGATAACGAGGGGGAAAGTGCGGCGTCTTGATGACGACTTTCCCCCCCGGCACAAGTCTCTCAAAATAAGCGCTCAGGTTCGGAATGAGGTCGGGAATGTAAGCGATACAATCCCAGAGGGACACCGCGTCGAAAAGCTTCCCGGGAGGGAGGTCGTTCGCGTCTCCCTGGATGAGTTCCGCCTGTGGGGCCACGGCCCTTGCCAGGCGAATCGCATCGGGGGAGTGGTCAACGGCTGTCACCTGAAACCCCCGGCTCAGGGCTGCCGCGGCGAAGTACCCTCCCCCACAACCCACATCAAGCCAGCGGTCACCGGGAAGACCCGGCTTGAGCCAGTCCAGGTAGGAACCAAAGTCGTCCATCAGGGCGGGGCCGCGCGGGCGGTAATAGAGGTCGTAATGTTCCTCCGAATAGATTCCACTGGTGCCGGGAGGGGGCGGTAAAATCCAGACGACACCACAACCGGAGCACAGGTGCGTCGCCCGATCGCCGCCCCACAACCGACTCGACTCGGCGGCGCACAGCGGACAGGGTTTCGCGCGGGACCTGGCTGGGACAACGTTCATGACCTGAGCCCCGTCATTTGAGGGTTCAACGACCTGGATGTTAGACGTTAGTCGCCGGTTGGCCAGGGTCTGTGGTGCTCCGCAACCTCGGTCGAGGCAAGGAGATCCGAGGTGCTGAAGACGAAGCCCCTGCCATCCGGAAATCTCACCCAGAGCTGGGATGGAATTCGCAACTCGCGTTCAATTCCATAAGGCTCACGACGGATTCCGGGGTGGCGGCCATCCGTCATCGTGGTTGACGAGCCAGCCCGACTTCAGTCGGGCCCGAGGTCCTGGAAATCGAGGCGTTTCCGGCCCAACTGAAGTCGGACCGACTCCTCTCTTCCATCAAATCGAGGCTGCCACCCCGGAATCCATCATGAGCCTTCGCTGATTGTCCTGGAATCGATCTTCTTGGAAGTGCCAGATACATTTCGCAGATCCTCGGATCGGTCGAGGCGTGCGGGTTATCGGCCGTTAGAACTCTCCTACGGCTTCTAAACCTGAGTCCTGGAGGAGATCAATTTCTACCATCAACGATCCGACCAAAGCAGGTCCCAATGGTGAACGGCTACGAACTTTCCTGAACCTCATCGGACATCACCAAAAGCCCTGGATAGATTCAGCCATTTTTCGAGCCCAAGGTGGCAACTGGAGCGGCTTGTATCAGAGGATTCGCCAGTTCGATGGCCGGTTGGCGAGTATGATTGCTCGCATGATGCGTGGCATCAACATCCTGATCACCGGGCAAGGGCAGGCGAGCTCGCGATGGTTTCGCCCCAAACCCTTCCATTGTGAGCTGTTCGGCCGAAAGGACCAGAATAGCGAGCTTGTCCCACTTTCGCCACTCCCTCGATTCGACGTGAAACCCCCTTGCCCCTGATCGATTCGTCGCGCACAATCTAATAGATTCTTCATGAATCCTTGACGATCGGTTTCAGCCGTTCTGGTCTTGAGCCGATGGTCATGTCTGAGGGAAGACGCGTCAGAGTCGAGGGGTCGTCTTCAACGCGTCCCGACATTTCTTTCTTGCAAATTCTCAGGCCGATTCGAGCCTGACCGGGAAGTCGTCACGATCGATGTCGAGGGATGATGCCGATCGTAAGAGGCGAGCTGAACTGGCCTTACTTCCCTGACGTACTTGTGATTGGACGACGTGTGATCGAGGCATGCACGAACGTCCGATGAAGATCAAAGGTCGTGTGGCGCGTGGGCGAGGGGATTCGCTCCCGACCGGTCGTCTCGTCGGGTGGGAATGCTCCGAGCTCCTCCGCGTCGTACAATAAGGCGTGGGGAGGACTCGACCATGAAATGGCGAAGGCTCTCGGCCTTGCTGATCTTGCTGACCTGCCCCTCGGGCCTGAGGGCGGGATCGCCCGATCTCGGTCCCGCCGATCGTGCGCTCCTCAGCGGATACGCGAGGGATACCTGGCGGTCGTTCGACGCCCTGGCGTTGCCCAGCGGCCTGCCGTCTGACATGCTCTCCAAGACCGCCGACGGCTGGTCGACGGCAGCTTACACATCTCCGACCGACATTGCCGCTTACCTCTGGAGCACCCTGGCAGCCGAGGATCTTGAGATCATCGACCGAGTCGAGGCAACGGTTCGCCTCTCCCGAACGCTCGGTGCGCTCGAAAAGCTCGAACGCTCGCACGGATTCTTTTATAACTGGTACGATCCACGGGACGGCTCGACGCTCAAGATCTGGCCGGGAGGAGGGCCGGTTCGCCCTTTCCTCTCGACCGTCGATAACGGCTGGCTTGCCGCCGCGTTGATGATGGTCCGCAACGTCAGGCCCGATTTTCGCGACCAGGCTGACGCGCTGCTGGGTCCGATGAACTTCGCCTTCTTCTACGACCCCTACGATGCCACGAATCCCGGAGTCCACCCGGGGCTCCTCCGGGGTGGTTTCTTCGTCGATAGCAACAGTTTCGCCACATTCCACTACGGGATGCTCAACACCGAGGCCCGGATCGCCAGCTATGTCGGGATCGCCCAGGGTCAGCTCCCGCCGGATCATTACTACCGGATGTCCAGAGCCAGGCCGCCCGAATACGATTCCCGGATGCCGACCGACCGGGGCACGGTTCGAGAGTATCTCGGCGTGCCGGTCAACGAGGGGTACCGGACCTATCGTGGACTGCGGGTTGTGCCGAGCTGGGACGGCTCGATGTTCGAGGCCCTCATGGTCGCCCTGTTCGTCCCCGAGGCTGACTGGGCGCCCAATGGCTGGGGTGTAAACCATCCTCTCTACGTCAGGGCGTCGATCGAGAACGCCACTCAGGACGTTCGACTCCCGGCGTGGGGTGCCTCGCCTTCGAGCATCCCCGGGGGGGGGTACCGGGTCTATGGTGTGCCAGCCCTGAGCGTTGATGGCCGCAAGGCGGAATCGGCTAGCGACACCGTGATGACACCTCACGCCTCGTTCCTGGCTTTGCCATACGCTCCTCGCGAGGCACTGGCGAACATGGAGGTTCTTGCCGGTCGTTTCAAGGCTTACGGGCCTCACGGTTTCCTTGACTCGGTGGACGTCGCCAGCGGACGGGTGGCCGAATGCGAGCTGACAATCGACCAGGGGATGATCATGGCTTCGGTGGCCAACGTCCTGGGGAATCGGACACTCCAGCGGGCCTTCTGTGAGGGGAAGGTGGACGCCGTCATCCGCCCCTTGATCGCCCCCGAAAAATTTGGATCCGGCATCGAGATCCGCGAAGCCAGAACGTTGACGCCCGACTCCCCCGGCTGGCGGCGCCCCCGGTCGGATCATCCGATCGGTCTGAACCCAATCCGGAACCTTTTTGGCCGCTCACCGATACTGACGACTCTCGGCAATTTCCCCCCGGTTCGCCGGCTCATCGGGAAGTCCATCGGCGATTACGCCTGGCTCGACTGACCGTCTTAAGGGGACGGTTCTTCGGCCCGGTGAACTGCGTGGGATAATCGAGACCGATGTCCTCGCGGATGGGTTCGATCGCGACGAACCTCCCGCCATTGTTGACCCGTAGCCCTGCAGGCCCGGCGTCTCCCACGGGACGCCGGGCTTGCCTAGTTCAGACAAGGAGATCAACCGTGCATGACGCACGTTTGATTTTAAAGACACCTCTTGTATGAACGATTCCTCGATCGCGATAATCGCTGCGACGGTGACGGCAGGGAAGATTGAGAAATCGCCCGCCTGGCGCGATCGTCAGTCGATTATCGGCCCCGGCGGGGACATGGACGAATGGAGCGATTAGTATCGTGACTCGTAGTAAATTCTTGCCATCGATGGCCTTGCTCTCGGCGTTGATGCTAGCCCCGTCGGTCGCCAACGCCAACTTCTCGTTTTCGCTTCCGTTGACGACCGGGAGCGCGAATGCGCTCGACCTCGGCGCCTTCGCGGCCGGCACGAGCCTGACGCTCTCCCTGAGCGGCAACGGCGACCTGGTCAACTCCACCTTTCAGACCAACCCCGACGGCTCGTTATTCGTCCCGGCCCAGAGTCCGTATACGTTCGCCAATCCGGGTCAGCCGTATTCGACCGTCAACGGAGGTGATGGGATTAACCACTTTGTCGGCGGCGGTGCAAATTACGACTCCACCGGGAGCGGCTACGGGTTCGCGGGGCTTCAGAGTACCGACACCACCAATCCGGCGGACATCCGTTTGGGGGCGGTGGTCGGGACCTTCAGCGCCACCCCGACTCGGAGCAGTTGGTTCCTCATCGGCTACGGCACCACGATCGTCATCCCCACGGGGGGAACGAGCCTCTACGTTGCGGTCAACGATTCGTATAACCCGGACAATCACGGCACCTACTCCGGGCTCGTTCAGATCAACGCCGCCGTCCCCGAACCATCGTCGCTGGCCCTCTGCGGCATCGCGGGCCTGGTCGGCCTGGGCTGGACCTGGAGGCGGAAACGGACCCGTGTCCGCCTGATTCGATCTTATTCCCCCGGTGTTCGGCGAGGAGCCTGAGAATCGTCCAGTTTCTCTCCGGCCTTGGCGTCCTTGCGATTCAGTTCGATCTTCTTTCCCCATCCCATCGGCAACCCTTGGCGATCCGGCGGGTCGCGTCGTATCCTGGGCGGAGCCCGTCGACGGCCGGCGAACTTTCCCGCCGGCCCGGGCTACCCGGAGGGATGCGATGCGCGACCTGGTTCTGGTCCCTGCCCGCCTGCCTCGTTCTCGCCTGTCCACTCCTGACGATCGCCGAAGGGCCGTCCGACAAGGCTCAGCCCCCACTCGCCGAGGTTTTTCCGCTCCCCGAGGATCAGGGTGGCTGGAAGACCCTCCTCCCGGATTCTGGGATTCCCGACGCCGCCGGGAAGGCCGAGATCCGCCGACAGGCCGGTGTCGATTGGGACAAGCTCGCCAGGGCCTGGGAGCATGTCGCCGAGTCCCCAGGGAATACCGGCTTCCTGGTGATCCGCCACGGCGTGATCGTCGGAGAGTGGTATCGCGGGGGTGACCGGAAGACCGAGCTACAACATCTATTCCAGCTCGAAAGCCTATACCAGCACGGCGTTCGGCCTGATTCTGTCCGATTTCGGTGCTGGCGCCACGCCGAGCGGCAAGGTTTTGACGCTCGACACGAAGGTTTGTAACTCCGACTGGCTCCCCGAGTCGCTTCCGCTACCCGACCCCCGCAAGGCCGACGCAAGTGTCCGGAACTTCCTCAACATGGCCTCCGGCCTGGGCACCGAGGCCGTGCCCATGAAGCAGCCGTTCGAGTACGCCCTCGGCCACGTCGAGGGCTCCCCCTTTGCGAAGCTCAAGGGCGACCCCGGCACGGTCTTCAACTACAGCAACGCGGGGGTCACGCACCTGGTCCTGGTCTTCCACCAGGCGACCGGCACCGACCTCTATCCGTTCCTCAAGGAAAAGCTCTTCGAGCCGATCGGCAGCAAGCAAATCCGCTGGCAGCAGATCGGCGGCGACGGCGCGATCGGGCCTTATAGCCAGGGTTACAGCGGGATCTACACGAACCCTCGCGAGCACGCCCGCTTCTGCCAGTTGGCCCTCCACCGGGGCGAATGGGACGGCAAGCGGATCGTTGCGGCCAGCTACTACGACTTCGCCTGGAAGAGCTCGCCGGCCAACCCAAATTACGGCGCCCAGTGGTGGGTCTATCCTCGGTGGAAGGAGGCTCCACGCGACCTCGTCATGACCTCCGGCCGGAACCACAACGATGGCTTCGTCCTGCCGAGCAAGGACCTGATCTTCGTGAGGCTTGGCGATGGCGGCCAGTATCCCAGGAACTTCGAGGACCAGCTCGTCAAGCGGGTCCTCGAAGCCGTGGAAGACTGAGCGGCTTGTGGCTAGTGGCTGGCGACCCGGTTGAGTATTCTCTTACGGGGTCACTGCTTTGCGAGCCACAAGCCACCCGGGATTCTGATGGGGGAGTCTGACGCGATGAGTCAACGCAAGCTGCGCGTGGGGATGGTTGGAGGCGGTGGGCCGGCGAATTTCTTCGGGGCGCCCCACCGCCGGGCCATCCTGATGGACAACTCAGCCGAGCTGACCGCCGGCGCCTTGCGGAGCAAGCCCGAGGAGTCGATCGAATCGGCCAAAGATCTTTTCTTCGCGAGAGGTTACGGCGACTGGCAGTCGATGATGAAGGCCGAGGCCGCGCTCTCCGCGTCCGAGCGAATCGACTACGTCACGATCGTCACCCCCAACGACGCCCACTATGGACCAGCCGACGCCGCGGCCTCGGCCGGTATCGGCGTCCTCTGCGAGAAGCCGCTGACGACCACCCTCGACGAGGCAAAACGGCTGCACGCAGTCGTCTCGAAGAGCAAAACCCCTTTCATTGTCGCTTACACCTACACCGGGTTCCCGATGGTCATGCTGGCCAAGGAACTGGTCAAGGATGGCGCGATCGGCGAGATCCGCAAGGTTGAGGCCTGGTATCCGCAGGGCTGGCTCGCCACGAACCTTGAAGCCGAAGGGCAGAAGCAGGCCTCCTGGCGGGTTGATCCGGCCAAGGCGGGCGCCTCGGGCTGTGGTGGCGACATCGGGACTCACGCCTATGAGTTCGTCCGGTTTGTCGCCGGTCTCTCGGCCACCCGACTCAGCGCCCGGCTTACCACGTTCGTCAAGGGCCGAGCCCTCGACGACGACTTCACGGTCCTCGCCGAGCTGGAGAATGGCGGGATCGCCACCATCGCCGCCTCGCAGATCACGATCGGCGCCCAGAATGACAATGGATTCCGCGTCAGCGGGACGACCGGCACGCTCGAATGGTCGATCACCGACCACAACGTCCTGAAGCAGTACGCAGGCGGCCAGCCGGTGAAAGTCTATCGACTGGGTGCCGAATACGGCTATTTCCCTGCGTCAATCAAGCCCTACATCCGCGTTCCGTCCGGTCACCCCGAGGGATTCCACGAGGCGCTGGCAAACCTGCACCTGAGCTTGCAACTGGCCATCCGATTGAATCTCGGGGAGAAGGTTCCCGCTCCGTTCGATCACCCAGGGATCGTCGACGGCGTGGCCGGCATGGCATTCATTGAGGCTGCTGTCTCCAGCTCGAAGCAAGGTGGCGAGTGGGTCGAGGTCGCGAAGATCGTCTGATCGATCTCGAAGCTTTGAGGAAGGTGCCGACGTGAAGGAGCCCCTGGTCCGGTTCAGCGTGGCGATCGGCGGCGAGTTACTCGAAAAGTTCGATCGCTACCGGGAGGAGCACCGATACCCGAATCGGAGCGAGGCGGTGCGCGGCCTGATGCGCGCCGCCCTGATCGAGGACGCCGTCGCCGCTGACGACGGGGAGGCGATGGGCGTGGTGACGCTGATCTACGACCACCACGCCGGCCGAGTCGCCGAGCGGCTCACCGAACTCCAGCATCTCCACCTGGACCGGGTGGTCACGACGACCCATGTCCACCTCGATGCCAAACGCTGCCTTGAAGTGATCATGCTCCGTGGTTCGACCAAGCTCATCCGCGATCTCGCTGATGGCCTGATCGGGACCAAAGGAGTCGAGACCGGACGCCTGGTGCTCGCCTCGGTGATGCCGATCGAGCAGGGGAAGGGTGAACACTCCCACGACCATTCGGACCCGCATCCTCATTCCCATCCCCACCCCCACGAGCACTGATCGGCTGATCCGCAGAGTCTCAGGTGACTCCCACCGGAGTCGTCCGTCGGGGCATCCAGCGTGATGATCCGGTACAACATCGACTGCGACGGATGAGTTTTTTTCGCCAGGGATGCTATAATTCACCTCGATTGTGAACACTTCGGGCCGCGACGCTCCCCCCGGCGAAGATGCCCATGACGGCACGGTCGTTGTCGTTGCCGATGGACGACCTACTCGCCTCGCACCGGGAAATATCCGCCATGACGCGCCCTTTCACGGCCGCTCGTCGACGCTTGTTCGTCGAGTCGCTTGAATCCCGGACTCTGTTGTCCGGCAATCCTGACGGGATGTGGCCCCTTCCCAACCCCGGCCCCGACACGAGCATCTTCGTCCGTTTCACCCCGACCGACCCCTTGAGTACTCAGCAGGCAGCGCTACTGTCCGTCGGCGGCTCCGTAGTGACCTCCTATTCCGATGGTCCCGAGTTGATCTCGCTCGGTGTTGGAGTGACTCCCGCCGTCGCGATCCCTCGACTTCAGGCTGAGCCGGGGGTCGTCTACGCCTCGCCCGATTCGACGATCCACGCCGCTTCGACACCGGTTTACCCGAATGATCCTCTTTTCAGTCAGCTGTGGGGTTTGAACAACGTCAATAACGTTGATATTGACGCTCCCGAGGCCTGGGGCGTCACCATTGGGAGCACCGCAACCATCGTCGCGGTGATCGATACCGGTATCGACCTCTCCAACCCCGACTTCGCCGGTAAGATCTGGACAAACACCATTAACGACGCCGCAGTTGGCTATCCCAATGACGTCCACGGCTGGAATTTCATCAACAACACGAACGACGTTCAGGACGACGACGGCCACGGAACGCATGTCTCCGCGATCATCGCGGCGGCCGGAAATAACGACTATGGCGCCGTGGGCGTCGCCCCGGCGGTCCAGATCATGCCGCTGAAGTTCCTCGATGCCAACGGAAACGGCACGACAGACAATGCGGTCACGGCCATTTACTATGCCGTCAACCACGGCGCCAAGGTTATCAACGCGAGCTGGGGCGGTGTCGATTACTCGAAACCGCTGGGCGACGCGATCGCCTATGCCAATTCCCACAACGTCGTCTTCGTGACGGCAGCCGGCAACGACGGAACCAGCAACAATCGGTTCACGAGCTATCCTGCCAGCTACCAGTTACCCAACGAGTTGAGCGTCGCGGCCGTCGATCGGTTCGGCAACCTGGCCAGCTTCTCGAATTACGGCTCCTCGACGGTCAACCTGGCCGCTCCCGGAGTTGATATCGTGAGCGATGTGCCAACGAGTATCGATCCTACTGGTTCCGAAGTTCTTTCAGGCACTTCGATGTCGGCGGCCTATGTCTCGGGTGTGGCGGCATTGGTTGCTGGAGTCAACCCGAATTTCACCGCGACCCAGATTGTCCAGATCCTCGATACGACGGCCAAGGCGCTACCCTCCCTGGCGGGCAAGACGATCTCCGGGGGTATGGTTGACGCCTATAACGCCGTCCTGGCCGCCAAATCCATGATCGTTGACGCGACCAACACGACCCCGACGACCAGTCCGGCCCCGACGACAGGCTCAGCCACGACAATCCCGATCGCTGGGATGCCCTTCCTCACGCCCGGTTTCTCCACACCCGAGGAGGTCCAGGCGTCAATCATGGCGTCCGACGAGTTTCTCGTGGTCAACGGCGGGACGGCAGTGGGCTTTATCACGGCACTCTATCAGAACCTGCTTGACCGCACACCTGACGCGGCCGGCCTCCAGGGATGGGTGGCACTCTTCAACTCGGGCACCGTCAGCCGCTATCAGATCGCCTTGACGATCATGACCACGCCTGAAGCCAGGCTCACGGAGGTCGCTCGATGGTTCCAGACCGACCTCGGCCGGACCAACTCGATCGATTCGCTCAAGGCCGACCCAGGCGTGGCCGGTTGGGCCAACCTCCTGGATGCTGGCATTGGCGATAATACGGTTCAGGCCGCGATCATGTCCTCCGCGGAATACCTGATCGGGCATGGAGCCACTCCCGTGACGGTGGTCCGGGGTTACTATCTAGACTTGGCCGACCGCGATCCGAGTTCGACTGAACAAGCGGCCTGGGCTGGTTTGCTCGGGGGATTTGCCCCGTTCACGGTTCTCCGCTACTTCCAGGGACTATCCGAAGTGGCAGAAACCCAGGTGGCCGAGTGGTTCCAGCAGGACCTAGGGCGAACGGCCTCAATCGCTCAGCTCAAGGAAGACCCGGGCGTCCAGGGATGGGCGGCCGACCTGGGCAACTTCTGAACCATCAGTAATGTACAGCGTGGCTCGACGGCTCGCCGAACCATGAAAGCCGTTCTTCCCCTCTTGGGTCTCTCGGAGTATCATTTCCGGGTGAAGGATGGTTGCTGATCGGACACGGAGGACCGCCGGATGCGAATCGGGAGCCACATCCCTCCGGGGATGGCCACGGCGTCTGCAACGTCGAGCGCCATGGCGACTGGTCTCCGAGACGTCCAGGCGGTCGCCGAACTTTTTGTTGGTGTATTCCGTCGCGATCTCTGTTCCTTCTATCCTCAGGCCCAACTCATCCCCATCGAACCGGATTCGGTTCGTCTCGACCCCTCGATAGGCCCCAACTTCCACCTGGGTCAAGATACGTCCGAAGGCCTGACCGTCGCTCTTTTTGGGGCTCGTTACAAGATCGATCCGCGCGAGGATCACGGCTTCTCGGCATATGACGTCCGGATGATCCGGGCAGTCGGGGCCGTGCTGAGCCTCCGGTACCAGCACCTGTTCCAGATCAATCACTCATCCCGGCTCGAGCTGTATCGTGGCGGCTCCGAAGACCACTACGTGGCGGCCTTCGTAGAGCCCTGGGCTTACGCTTTGACCTCGTCCCAACCGAGCCGGATCGCCTCGACCATCCATACACTGAGGACCGCGGCGCTCTCCACCTACGAGAACCGTCGAGTCTCGACGGGCGCCCTTCTGCTGGGCGACGACGATCCGGATGCTTCGACGCCTCGCGACGCCCTTGTTTACGGAGTCGAGTTGACGGCCCTCAAAAGCATCCACCGACTCTGCGACGGCAAGAGAACTCTTTTCCTCGTGGACCGGAGCGGCAAGCTCGTCGAGGTGATCGATATCGGTCGCTGGGCGTCGGGGATCGGAAAGAGCGACCATCCAGACTTGCCCTGCGCCCGCGACTATACAAGCCACGCCCTGGCAACTCGTTCCGGGGGAAACATCTGCCTGGTCCTCAGCCCGAACCAGGAGATCAAGTTGTTCGCCAACGGCGCTCAGGCCTTTGCATTCGCCCATGGCCGCTGGCGGATTCTTGATCCTGCACACAAGTACGCTGTCTGGGCGAACGCCGTTGCCCGGCCGGACCTGGCCAGGACACTCTTTCAAACGGCACTGGATCTAGTCGAGTCCCGCCAAGGGGGGCTTTTCGTTGTGATCGACGATCCCGATTCGGCCGTCGGCCGGCTGATCTCGCCCCACGACCTGCTCGCCCACGAGGTCCCCGGCGGCCCGCCCGCCGAACTCGCTCCGGGAGATCCGCTGGCCAAAAGGGCCTTGCACTACCTGGCTCGGGGACGCTCGGTGGTCGACCTGGACCCTTCGGTCCTGGAAGCCATTGCCGGGCTCGACGGCGCGATCGCGACGGATCGAAGTGGCCGCCTGCTCGCCTTCGGGGCGATCCTTCGCCTCGACCCCTCCGCGTCGTCCTCCACGATCGCCGAGGGGGCAAGGACGACCGCCGCGATGATCGCCAGCCGATTCGGTCCGGTCCTCAAGGTCAGCGAGGATGGAATCGTCTCCTGCTTCCTCGACGGCGTCCGCGTCTGGGACCTCTGATCCGGAGCATCCGGGGATTCACCGAAGATTCTCCCCAAAGAGGCCCGCGAAATGCGAAGAATTCCTAATCCCGCCCAAGGTGGGATGAAACTCTCATCCGCTGGACGAACACCCAGGAGACGCACCATGGATCGTCGCGAGATGCTCGGCTTGCTCGGGGCCGGAGCCGTCGGATTGACCGCTTTCTCCGGGCGTGAGGCCCTGGCCGAAGACGAATGCTGCACGCTGGACGCCGTCCACAAGGACTGTCTGGAGGCGTGTTCCGACTGCGCCAAGGCCTGTGACATAGCCTACCACCACTGCCTGACCAAGCTCGCCGAGGGGAAGAAGGAGCACGCCAAGGCGCTCCAGCTTGCCTCTGACTGCGCAGGTTTCTGCGCCTCTCGGCCTGCAACATTGCCCGACACAGTCCGCTGATGGCCCATTCCTGCGAGGCCTGCGCCGAGGCATGCAAGGACACCCTCGCAGTCGTCGGCAAGATGGATTCCCCCGAGATGAAGAGCTATACAAAGTCCCTGGAGAAGTGCGAGAAGTCTTGCCGGGCCATGGTCAAGGCGATGGGCGGCCACAAGCACGAGGTCTGATCGACCAATCGACCAATGGATCGACCGAGGGACGGACTCAACCTCGGTCGATCGAACTCAATGCCCTTCCACGCTTTGTAGTTCGACCATCGTGCGATAAGGACCGCCCCGGGCCAGTAATTCCTCGTGCGAGCCGGCCTCGACGATCGATCCCCCTTCGAGGACAAGGATCCGATCGGCCGCCCGGATCGTGCTGAGCCGGTGGGCGATCACGAAGGATGTCCGGCCTCGCATCAAGGTCGCCAGGGCCGACTGGATCAGGCGTTCGCTCCTGCGTATCGAGATTGCTGGTCGCCTCATCGAGAATGAAAATCCGGGGATCGGCCAGGACGGCGCGGGCGATCGCCAGGCGTTGCCGTTGTCCACCGCTGAGCCGGACCCCTCGCTCACCGATCAGCGTGTCGTAGCCATCCGGAAGGTCCTCGATGAACTCGTCGGCATTGGCGACCCTCGCCGCGTGTTCAACCTCGCGTTAAGCTTGCGCGTCGGGAGGCGTAGGCGATATTCTCGGCTACGGTTCCGTCGAATAGGAAGACATCCTGCTCGACGATCCCCAGGAGTCGGCGGTAGCTCTCGACCTCAATCTCGCGGAGGTCCACTCCGTCGAGCCGGACAACACCCTCAGTGGGGTCGTAGAACCGAGCGATCAGGTTGCAAAGGGTCGTCTTGCCCGCACCCGAGCGGCCGACCAGCGCGATCACCTGGCCGGGCTCGACCTCCAGGTCAATTCCCCGGAGCACCTGGTCGTCGCCGGTCGGATAAGTGAAGCTGACCCCTTCGAGTGTGATGCTCCCCTCGACGGTGGACCGACCGAGTGCGATGGCACCCGGCTTCGAGACCATCTCACGAGGCTCGGCCAGGAGGTCGAGCACGCGGTCGAAACCCGAGAGGTTGTTCTGCAACTGCGTGGCGCTGGTTGCCAGGACCGCCAGAGGTTCCAGGAGCATGGCGAGGTAAACCAGGAACATCATCAGATCGCCCAGCGAGAGCCGGCCGTCGAGGACACTCAACCCGCCGAAGAGGAGCAAAGTTCCGGAGGCGGCCGGCAGGAAGAGGTCCCAGATCACCTCGACGATCCTTGACCACCACCAGGCGAACAGCTCCTGACGGGCCATGAAGTGATTATCGCCTACGAAGCGGGCCGACTCGCGGCGCTGGCGGCCGAACGCTCGGACGACCCGCATTCCGCCGAACGCCTCGGCGGCCCGGGCGTCGATCTCCTGTCGCTGCTTCCGGACGTCGCGGTAGAGGGGCCGGAGCCGACGATTCCAGAGCCGGTCCCCAAGTATCGCGCCCGGGGCAAGCATCATCGCCCCGATCAGGAGCCGCCAGTCGACCCAGGCCAGGATCACAAGGCCGCCAAGGAGCTGGACAACAGCCCGCCAGGGGTTGTAGAGCATACTGAAGATCAGTTCGCCGACGCCTCCGGCGTCCTCCCGGAGCAGGCTCGCCGCGCCTCCGGCCTTGAGCTGGTAGACCCGATGGAGCGGGAGTCGGGCCGCGTGCTCGAAGACCCGGCGACGGGTTGCTACCTGCAATCGCTTGCTCGCCCGGGTCGCCAGCCAGCGCCCCCAGAGGCTGATGGCAGTCCCCAGGACCGACACAACCATGACCGTCCCAACCAGCGCGAGAAGTCGCCCCCTGGGTGATTCAGGGATCGGTAGCCAAACCGGCAAGTTCGGTGGCAGGGCGCGGCCGAGCAAGACGTAGTCAATCACGAGCTTGGTGGCTGCCGGAGGGACCAGACGGAGCGTCGTCGCAATCGAAAGCGTGATGAGCGCCACGGCAACCGAGGCGCGGTTTCCCCGGAGGATTTCGAATAACTCTCGATAAAGCCCGCCGATCGACCGGTGCCGGGTCCCTCCTCGGACCTCATCTTTGGGTTCTCTCTCCTGCTGATCCGATCGCCTCTCAGCCCGATAGCCCTCGAAGCGGCGTCGGCTACCTCGGTTTTCGGGTCTCGCCAAGCTACACCATTCTCTTTCCCGGACCGGTTGGTGGTCGGCGGCCACGTTCCGGCCGAACCGTTCCCTGAGATCATAGACAAATCGATCGCTCCAGACCCGGTAACTTTTTCCATGCGAACCGAATCGACGAGTCCGAGGAGTCTCGATCGGCTACCAAAATAGACGCGATCATGTTGCCGCGGATCAACATCGTCGTCCGGTGGCGTTCAATTTCGTTCGCGGAAATTCAACAACTCTGAACAATAATAAACAAAATTGATTGAAACAACGTTGTGAAAAATAATCTTGGATTAATCAACTTGTCTCCGACGACTTCGCGACCGATACTGCGAATCACCACGAGGCTGAGACGGGCCTCCGGTCGTCGCGGACAACATAGCTTACGAAGAGGATCACCGATGCTGGCACAACTCTTCCGCCCTTCTTTCGCCACGAAAGCGAGCCGAAAACGCATCGTCCGTCCGGTCCTTGAGGATCTCGAGGCGCGTCTTCTTCTCTACTCATATACTGGCGATCACTTCGCCTACGGCAACCGGATCACCTGGAGCATCATGCCCGATGGGACCAACCTGGGCTCGGTGACGAGCAACCTCGTCTCAACGCTCGACAACAAGCTGGGCGCTGGAGTCTGGGAAAAGGCGATCACCGACGCCTTCGCTCAGTGGGAGAACCACGGCAACATCAATGTCGTGCAGGTCTCCGACGATGGCGAGCCGTTCGACGCGGGCAACTATCAGCAGGGCAACCCCAACTTCGGTGACATCCGGATCGGCGGCTTCGCGCAGTCCTCCAACGTCCTGGCCTTCACGATGCTGCCGCCAGCGGCCAATGGGGGGTCGAACTCTGGTGACATTTTCTTCAACACGTCGCAGGTCTGGAACATCAACAACACGTACGACCTGGAGACGGTGGCGGTGCATGAGATTGGGCACGCGGTGGCCGGTCTGGGCGAGTCGTCCGACCCGACGGCGGCGGAGTACCTTTACTACTCGGGCCTGAGGCAGACGCTGGCGCAGGACGACGTGAACGGTCTGCAGTCGGTCTGGGGCCCTCGGGCGGAGGACGCGATCGAACAGTTGACGAACAACCTGACGTCGGCGCATGCGGCGGACATCACGAGCTACATCAACGGGTCGAACAATGAGGTTGTGCTTCCGACGCAGGACGTGGCGAGTTCGACCGAGACGTACTGGTTCAAGGTGACGACGCCGTCGAACGCGTCCTCGACGTTTCAGGTGGTGGCGCAGTCGTCGAACCTGAGCGAGTTGAGCCCGAAGGTTCAGATTTACAATTCGGCGTTGAAGGGCCTGTCGCAGGCGTCGGCGTCGACGAGCACGTATGGTGCGTGGGTCTCGGCGTCGGTGAACAACGTGACGGCAGGCCAGACGTACTACATCAGGGTGTCGGGTTCGAGCGTGTTGGCGAACGGGACGGGAGCGTACGCGTTGCTGGTGGACATGGGTTCGCAGGCGTTGACGCAGTCGTCGTCGTCGGTGGTGCCGCCGAACACGACGGTGACCGCTCAACCCGACCAGGGTGGAGGGAGCTCCTACCAATTGACGGCCGACGCCAGGAAATCAGGCAACCCGACGGCCGATAGCCTCAGTCCGTCTTCCGCCGGCACGGTCCTGATCCCGCTCGATTTCCTGATGGGAACCTCAACGAAGTTGTCGACCCCCACCTACAAGCCTACCCACGTCAACATCACGCATCCGATCGACATCTATCGCAGGACTGCCCCCATCGCTCAAGACGACTCGGCCAAGCCTGGTCAGAAGTGATCGAACTCAAAACAAGTCCGAGACGAATCCGCCGTTTTCTTGAGCCGGCCGATCAGATCGGCCGGCTCTTTGCGCCTGAAGCTCTTCACCCTTGCTGACGCCGGTATCCACCGCGCGACGATGTTGGATGGCTGCGATCGAAGTTCCGGGATGCTTATTTGTTGACCCCACTTCAAATCCGCCTAAATCGCTGACAGTGTCGCGATGTTGCCCAGGAACATCGCCGATGTATTTAAGACATCCGTATTGTTCCATCCGAATTGACGGTCCCGTACGAATCTCAACAAAACGACAAGAAATTAAACATTCTTATTGGTCTAATAACGATAAATTTGGCGGGTGTGTCCCCGTGACCAATGATTGAGATGAGCCAGGAAGCTTGGCTGAGCTTCCGGTCTTCGCGAAGTCTTCAACGTTCACGGAGAGGATCACGCATGTTGGACCGAGTCGTTCGCTCACGATCCACCGCGAAAGCGGGCAGAAAACGTGCCGTGCGTCCGGTTGTCGAAAGCCTCGAAGGTCGTTTTTTGCTCTATTCCGTGACAGGAGACAACTTCGCCTACGGCAACCGGATCACCTGGAGCATCATGCCCGATGGGACCAACCTGGGCTCGGTGACGAGCAACCTCGTCTCAACGCTCGACAACAAGCTGGGCGCCGGGGTCTGGGAAAAGGCGATCACCGACGCCTTCGCGCAGTGGGAGAACTACGGCAACATCAATGTCGTGCAGGTCTCCGACGATGGCGAGCCGTTCGACGCGGGCAACTATCAGCAGGGCAACCCCAACTTCGGTGACATCCGGATCGGCGGCTTCGCGCAGTCCTCCAACGTCCTGGCCTTCACGATGCTGCCGCCAGCGGCCAATGGGGGGTCGAACTCTGGTGACATTTTCTTCAACACGTCGCAGGTCTGGAACATCAACAACACGTACGACCTGGAGACGGTGGCGGTGCATGAGATTGGGCACGCGGTGGCCGGTCTGGGCGAGTCGTCCGACCCGACGGCGGCGGAGTACCTTTACTACTCGGGCCTGAGGCAGACGCTGGCGCAGGACGACGTGAACGGTCTGCAGTCGGTCTGGGGCCCTCGGGCGGAGGACGCGATCGAACAGTTGACGAACAACCTGACGTCGGCGCATGCGGCGGACATCACGAGCTACATCAACGGGTCGAACAATGAGGTTGTGCTTCCGACGCAGGACGTGGCGAGTTCGACCGAGACGTACTGGTTCAAGGTGACGACGCCGTCGAACGCGTCCTCGACGTTTCAGGTGGTGGCGCAGTCGTCGAACCTGAGCGAGTTGAGCCCGAAGGTTCAGATTTACAATTCGGCGTTGAAGGGCCTGTCGCAGGCGTCGGCGTCAACGAGCACGTATGGTGCGTGGGTCTCGGCGTCGGTGAACAACGTGACGGCAGGCCAGACGTACTACATCAGGGTGTCGGGTTCGAGCGTGTTGGCGAACGGGACGGGAGCGTACGCGTTGCTGGTGGACATGGGTTCGCAGGCGTTGACGCAGTCGTCGTCGTCGGTGGCGCCGCCGAACACGACGGTGACCGCCCAGCCCGACCATGGAGGGGGAGGCCTCTACGAGCTGGTGATGATGTCTGGTCCAAATGCCAATAACAATCCGCCCGCCTTCAACCAGGTCGTCAAGAATGGGCTGATCGTGCTCCAGCCCATTACATCAGGCGATCCGATGAGTATATCGATGCCGGGAATCGGGCAATTCGATTTTGACGAGCTTTACACCGACATCCTCAACCTTTTCAAGAAGCTCTCGATAAACGCCAGTGAAATCAATATCAATAGATATATAAATTGATTATGTGTCAGCTCCTGAGAACTCGCCAGACTTTCTCTCATCCAGGTCAGGATACTGATGAGGCTAGCCGCGGGAAATGGCTGACCTCTCCCCCACGCCATTCTCCATTCGGCGGTTTTCTTCGATTTCCGCGAACCCGGAACGGATCGACCGGGTCTGTTCTTGCGAAAGCCGGGGCGATCGAGGGACGACCAGGTCTCTTCGACCGACCGGCGACGGGGGCCGGTAGCTGAGATGGTCTAGCGGCGGTTTGAAAAACCGCGGACGTGGATTCGAGCGCCACCCGGCCCGCCTCCTGAATTCCGAATCCATTCTCATGCTGGCCCGTGGTTCAACGGAAGAACAGGCGGCTGATAACCGCCAGACGGGGGTTCAACTCCCCCCGGGCCGAGTCGTCTCGATGGGTCCAAGGTGCTAGCGGCAGCACGCCCGGCTCTTAACCGGGATGTGAGGGTTCGAGCCCCTCTGGTCCCACTGCTCTGTCTTCATCCATCCTTCGAATCGGGAACTGGCCAGTGGATGGCCGCCTGCCTCACCGGCGGGCCGTGGAGGTTCGACCCCTCCTTTCCGGTCTCCGCGACTGTCGCGGACTTTGACGACCCATCGGACGGAGGTCCCATGAGCCGAGACACAGTGGCTCGTCGGCGAGGACTCCGGCGCAGACCTGGGAAGAGTCTCCGGTCGGCGAGAGTCTCGTCGAAGAGTCGGAACGGCGGGCCGAGCGTCTCGACGCCGAGAACACGAGGCTTCGGGACGCGCTGACAGAGGCGGAAGCCTGGTATCGCCTGCTCCAGGTGGATCATGCGGCGCTTCAGACCAGGCACGGCCAGCTCGGCCGAAAGGCCGGCCTGCTCCAGTCCGAAGTGGATCGGCTGGATTCGAGCAATCGAGAACTGGAGGCCCTTGTCGACCGGTCAGGAGCGCCGGGACGAGTGGCCCAACTTGTGAAGGGAGACACGATCATGATTCGCACCAACGATTGGTTCCGTTCGATCCGGACGCACAAGTGGGCCTCAGCCGCTGTGCTCGCCCTGATGACACTGCTCGCCCGCGACCCGGGAGTCCAGGGAGTTTTCTCCTCGGCTTTGGCCAGGGTCCGCGACCTGGGCCAGCGGAATGAGAATGCCCCAGAATCGAACTCGTCGGGCTTCGTGCTTTACGCGGCCATGATTCAGGCTCGCGACGAGGCCGAGAAGGTTCGCCAGGAATACAACACCCGCGAGGCGACCCTCAAGGGGGATAGCCTGCTCGAAGCCCAGGATCGGCTCCGGGCCTCCAAGGCTAGGTATCGCCAGGCCCGGCTCGCCTTCTTGCCCGAGTTGGCCCGCCAGTGTGAACAGGCCAGGTTGCCAATCCCAACGGAAGCCAGGGAGTCGCTCGCCTCGCTCCGTCAGGAAATGAAAGACTGACCGACCTTCGATGAACGTCTGGGGAGGGCGGCTCAACCGGGCCGCCCTTTTTCGGCTTTCGACAACTCGCGGGCCGCGGAGTGCCTCAGGGTTGTCGTCGTCGAGGTCACGCCGATAATAAAGGGATATCGTCGGAAGGCTCGCCTGATTCGCCGCGAGTCGTCCGGTGCTAACCCAAACGATCGGCGCGGAGTCGTCGGATGAGCGAGTTGAATCGGACCCAGACTACAAACCCTCCTCCTCTTGACGTCCGGATCGGTTGTCCGGCCATCGTGGACCCCACAAGGACCCTTCCCGAGGTTGACCTCCTTAGCCCGCTGACCATCGAAGGAGTGACCTTCCGCAACCGGATTGTCGTCTCTCCGATGTGTCAGTACTGCGCCGAAGAGGGCTTGGCCAGCGACTGGCACCTCGTTCACCTCGGGAGCCGGGCGGTTGGGGGGGCCGGGTTGATCTTTGTCGAGGCGACGGCCGTGACACGCGATGGCCGGATCTCACCCGGTGACATGGGAATCTGGAGCGACCACCACATCGAACCTCTGGCCCGGATCGCTCGATTTCTGGAGAGCCAGGGGACGGTTCCTGGTATCCAGCTCGCGCATGCCGGCCGGAAGGCGAGCTGCGCCCCGCCGTTTTATGGAGGGGCTCGGCTGAAGTCACGGGACGAAGGAGCCTGGGACGTCGTGGCGCCGAGCCCGATCCCGTTTAATCCGAACGATCCCACGCCGATCGAACTCGATCACCGAGGGATCGATGTGGTCGTCGAGGCGTTCGGGGCTGCGACGCGCCGGGCCCTCTCGGCCGGCTTCCGGATCATCGAAATCCACATGGCGCATGGCTACCTGCTCCATGAGTTTCTCTCGCCACTCAGCAACCATCGGAAGGACGAGTACGGCGGCTCGCTGGAGAACCGCTTCCGCTTGCCGCTCCGGGTGATCGAGGCGGTCAAGGCGGAGCTTCCTGAGAGATCTCCCCTATTCGTCCGGATCTCGGCAACCGACTGGGTCGAAGGGGGCTGGGACCTGGCGCAGTCGGTGGAGCTTGCCAAGGCGTTTTGCCAGGCCGGAGTCAAGCTGATCGACGTTTCTTCGGGTGCCCTGGTCCCTTATGCAAAGATCCCGGTCGCGAAGAACTTCCAGGTTCCCCTCGCCGCGACGATCCGCCGGGAGAGCGGCGTCGGCACCGGCGCCGTGGGGCTGATCAGCGATCCCAAGGAAGCGAACGAGATCATCACGTCGGGCGCGGCCGATCTGGTCTTCGTCGGGCGCGAGATGCTCCGCGACCCTTACTGGGCGATTCACGCCGAGCAGGCTCTCCACAAACCCACGACCTGGCCGCTCCAGTACGGTTACGCCGTTGAGTCCAAGAAGCACTGACCCTTCCACGACGGAAGCGCACTTGAAAGCCTTCACTTGCGACCGCTTTCCGATTCCATTGCCCGACTGGCATCGGTTCCCAATGGTCAAGTACGCCCGACTTCGCCGGCGGATCGAGGAGTCGGGCCTACTCACGTCCGAAGAAATCCTCGTACCCGATTCGGCGACCGACGACCAACTCCGGCTCGCGCACGATCCGGGATTTGTCCGCAAGGCGACGGTTGGGGGTCTCTCACCCGACGAGGTCCGGGCCCTTGGCTTTCCCTGGACGCTCCCGCTGGTCGAACGCTCCCGGAGGTCTGTAGGGGCCACGATCGAGGCGGCTCGCCTTGCGATCGACGAGGGTGTCGCGGTTAACTTGGCCGGAGGGACCCACCATGCCTATCGCGACCATGGCGCGGGCTTCTGTCTCTTCAACGACGCGGCTGTCGCCGCCCGGGTCATTCAGGAGGAAGGGAAAGCCCAGCGTGTCTTGATCATCGATTGCGATGTGCACCAGGGAGACGGGACCGCCTCGATCTTCGCTAACGATCCGACGGTCTTCACCTTCTCGATCCACGGCGGCCTGAACTACCCCCTTCAGAAGCAAGTCAGCGACCTCGACGTCGAGCTTGAGGACGGAGTTCAGGACGCCGCCTATCTCGAGGCTCTCGACCGCGCACTCTCACTCGCATTCGAACGGGCCGGGGCTGATCTGGCGATCTATCTCGCCGGGGCTGATCCCTTTATCTTCGATCGCCTGGGACGCTTGAGAATCTCCAAGGAGGGGCTCGCCCAGCGCGATCGGATGGTCTTTGCCCGGTGCCGACGCGCTCATTTGCCTGTCGCCGTGACCATGGCCGGCGGCTATGCCGAGGAAGTGGAGGATACCGTCGAGATCCACTACCAGACGGTCGTCGAGGCCGCCGCGATGGCCGAGGGATGGCCAAAACATCCGGACGAACCGACAACTTCAAGAAGTAATTGACGCGACGACGACCGGTCGATTCCTCCGATCAGGAAGCCTAATGATACCACTTGCCAATCTTATCGAGTCTATTCGTCCGATCCGTGACCGGCTGATCGCTCATCCAGTCCACGCCTCGATTACGACCGCCGAGGCCCTCGGAGTGTTCATGGAGCACCACGCCTTCGCCGTCTGGGATTTCATGACGTTGCTCAAGGCCCTCCAGCGCGAGTTGACCTGCGTCGAGCTCCCCTGGGTCCCAAGTCTAGATCGCCAGGCTCGACGGCTCGTCAACGAGATCGTCCTTGCCGAGGAGAGCGACGACAACGGCCAGGGGGAACATGCCAGTCACTTCGAGCTTTACCTCGACTCCATGCGACAGGCGAAGGCCGACACCTCTGCGATCGAGTCATTTATTGACTCAATCCGGCGACGTGAGCCGATCGAAGCCGCACTCGAACGCGCCCGATGCGCCTCTCGCGGCCCGAGAGTTTGTCATGACGACCTGGAGATTCGTCGAGTCTGGCTCGCTCGTCGCGGTCGCCTCCGCGTTCACGCTCGGCCGCGAGGAACTGATTCCCGACCTTTTTCGGGGGCTGGTCACCACCCTTGACTCCCGGGAGCCGGGTCGATTCCACCTGTTTCGCCATTATCTCGACCGTCATGTCCACCTTGACGAGGATGAACATGGACCGATGGCCTTGAGGATGCTCTCAACGGTCTGCGGTGACGACCCGGCGCACTGGCGAGACGCGCAGGCTTGCGGCGAAGACGGCGCTCGAAGCTCGCCTTGCCCTCTGGGACGGTGTCCTGGCCGAGATCGAAGCGACGTCGAGGCTGGCTCGGGGTTGAGCTTCGATCCGCGGTCGCGGTCAATACTTTTTCGGGCTGGCCGACCATCATGACGATGCCCTCGATCAAGGCCCTGCGCAGTTTCCGATCTCCATTGCGTTTCGCACCGCGCCCACAGGTCAGCTCGGAGTGGCCGGCCTCGACCGTCCCGATCACGGTCCCGATCCCCGGTAAGAACTGGTCCTCCAGAGCCACAATCCCATCGCCCGGCCCATGATAGATCCGCTGGTACCAGGCGATCGCCCGGCGGCCGAGAGGCTGCCGTGACGGGTGGATCGACGATCGGATATAAAAGATCTTCGGTCCAACCGCGGGGACGGCATCGGCGTGCGTCTCCAGAGTCCTGACCCAGAAAGCCCGGGACGCCTCGCGCAGTCATCTCCTCGACCACTTCGAGCCCCGACTTCCGGGCCGACACTCTGGCCAGGCGGCCCAGCAAGTAACCGAAAACCCGATGACGCAAAGGCATCCGGCGATCCATCCGCACGCCGTCGCCAAGCACGTACTCGGCGACACCCGACCCTCCGAATGGGCCCTGGACCAGGAATAGGGCCTCCACTTGATCCTCAACGAATGAGGCATTTCCCAGAGCGAAGGCCATCGCCTCGCATGCGCCCCGACTGTGACCCACGATCACCAGCCGTTCCGGACCCTTCGACGCGATCTCCAGCAGACTCGACCGGATCTCAGCGGCATTTTCCTCGATCGACAGGCTCGAACTCGGGTTGAACACATGAATCTGTCGATGAGGGACGCCCAGCGCTCGGAGAGTGGCGGCGTTCTGGGCGAAGTATCCGGACATGCGTTCGTTCCGGAACCCACCGATGAAGACGTAGCGGAAACTACGGGCTTTACGGGCAATCGCAACGGGGATCTTCAGATCGTCATCCACGGCGGCATCAAACCACTCGCGGAAGACCTCGGAGCTTGGCTTCTCTCCGTCCAGCACGCTCTCCGGTGACATGATCCCGACGAGTAACGCCGTTGCAAGCCACATCCTGGCACCTCCTAGGGAATGATCGCCTCGTCCTCCGATCCGATTCCATCATAGAGACAGGCGAGCCCGAAGGCACAGACCCCTGGCGTACCATCGGGGGATTGTCTCCATCCAGTCGAGAGGGAGTGTCCAGGTTTCTCTCTCCAGAACCTGCTGAAGCGAGAAACTTGAGCAATCTCCAGAAAAGTTGAAACACGGGTCGCCCGAGAGAGGAATCAAATTACGGTTTCCTGGTCGCTCCAAGATGGAGCTTGATCTCAAACTCGCCCGGTTCGGCGATCAAAGTCCCTGAAGCCTTTGGCCCTCCGAGCGATGTCAGCTCGCGGCTCTCCACTTCAAATCAACCCGCGTGATCTCCCCCCATGCGGTCGAGAGGGTGTCCGAGGCGTGCCCGCGAGGCCCTCGGACACCCTTCTCGTTTGACTTGACCCTTCCTTCGGCCAGCAGTCCTCCCGACAAAATCGCGACTTTCACCCGCGAGGGTCCGGAATTGGGCCTGAATTGTCGAGGTCGAGCTTGCTATCATGGGGAACCGGGCCGGAGATGGTCCGACCCGGGTGTCGGTTTTTCGGAAGGACGCCCTGGACATGATCGATCCCCGCGTGGCCAGCGGGCTCCGAGACATCCCCCCCTCGGCGATGATCCCGCGCGAGCGGACGCTGGCGACCTTCCGCAAGACGTTTGCCGACTTCGGCTTCGTGCCGATCGAGACCCCGCACATCGAGCGCATGGAGGTCCTCACCGGCAAGGGGGCCGGCTCCGACGAGGTGCTCCGGCAGATCTACTCGGTCACCAACAAGGGGGGCGAGCCCGGCGAGCTGGCCCTTCGGTTCGACCTGACGGTCCCGTTCGCCCGGTTCGTCGCCAAGCACATCAACGAGCTGGGCAAGCCTTTCAAGCGGTACGCCATCGGCTCGGTCTTCCGGGGCGAGCGTCCCGCCAAGGGCCGGTTCCGCGAGTTCGTCCAGTGCGACTTCGACACCGTCGGCACCGAGAGCCCCCTGGCCGACGCCGAGATCGCCCAGGTGATCCATTCCGCCCTGTCGGCCATCGGGGTGCCGGCGTTCACGATCACCCTGAACAACCGCAAGATCCTCGACGGCATGCTCGATACGCTTGGGCTCGCCGACAAGACGGGGCCGATCCTCCGATCGCTCGACAAGCTAGGCAAGATCGGCCGCGAGGGGGTCCTGAAGGAACTTACGGGCGGGCTCGGCCGAGAAGGCGAGGCCGGGCGGAGTCGGGCTCTCCGAGGACCAGGCCGACGGCGTGCTCGACTTCGTCGAAGCCGGCCGGGGAGGAGTCGAGATCCTCGCCCGGGTCGAGGAGACGCTTGGGCTCGATCCCGAAGGCGGCCGAGGGGATCGCCAACCTCCGGGCCATCTTCGACCTGCTCGACGCCGCCGGCGTCCCCGCGGATCGGCTCAAGATCGACCTCGGCCTGGCCCGGGGGCTCGACTACTACACGGGGGTCGTCTTCGAGACGACCGATAGACGGCTGGGAAAAGTTCGGAAGCGTCGCCTCGGGCGGGCGTTACGACAACCTGACGCAGCCTCTTCACCGACCAGCCCTTGCCCGGCGTGGGGGCCTCGATCGGCCTGGACCGGCTGCTCGCCCTGCTGGAAGAGGCGGGCTGGGCCAAGGGGGCCTCGACGACCGTTCCCGTCCTGGTTCCCAACTTCCCGGGGGCCGACCCGCGACATGCCGTCGCCCTCGCCGTCACGGCTCCGGGCCGTCGGGATCGGGGCCGAGGTTTATCCCGACGCCGATCCAGGCCGGCAAGCAGATGGAATACGGCTCGACCCGGGGTCACAAGCTCGCCGTGATCGTCGGTCCCGACGAGCAGGAGGCGAGGACGTTCAACCTCCGCGATCTCTCGACCCGCCAGGAACGCAAGGTCGATCCCCTGGAACGACCTGGAAACCGTGATCCTGTCAACACTGGGCCAGACTTCGGAGGGCGGCCGATGACCATCGCAACCGGCCGATGCCCGGCGTTCGAAACACCGATCTCCCTCGTCAAAGGGACCGCCGACTGGCTGCCGGCCGATCACACCCGTCTGGCCGGGCCTGGAAACCTTGCTGCTCGACCGATTCGCCCGGGCCGGATACGATCCGGCTCAAGACGCCGGTGCTCGAACCCATCGAGCTTCACGAGCGCAAGAGCGGCGCGGGGATCGTCGCGAAGCTGTTCGAGCTTGCCGGCCACTCGCTCGGGCCGGGTCTGCCTCCGTCCCGAACTGACCGCCGGGATCGTCCGGGCCTACACCGCCGCCGAGCCCTCTCCGACCCTCCCCTGGCGGGTGAGCCACGCCGGCCCCGCCTTCCGCTACGAGTCGCCGACTCGACCCGACCGCCTCCGCGAGTTCCATCAGGTCGGCGTCGAGCGGCTGGGCGATTCCGGGTCGCTCGCCGACGCCGAGGTGATCTGGCTGGCGGACTGGGCGATCGCCGAGGCTGGCGTCCGGGACGCAACGATCCGGGTCGGCCACGTCGGCTTGACCCTGGAGTTGCTCGGCCGTTCCGGACTGCCCCGACGGCGCAGGCGGCCCTGGTCGAGATGCTCAGCGAGGCCGCGGCCGAAGGGGGAGACGTCGGCTCGCTCGGCAGGGGGCTCGACCACTTCGCCGACTGGCTCCGCCAGGCGTCGGACGCCGAGGAGGTCTCGCTTCCGGTCGAAGGGGCCGACGACGGCGGGATCGACCGCCTGTTCCGGACGCTCGTCCCCGTGATCAACGGCCGGCGCCCGGGCCACGAGATCATCCACCGGCTTCGCCGGAAGTGGGACCTCGGCCACGGCTGGCTCGCGGCGCTGGACGGGGTTCGCGAGCAGGTCCGGGCGCTGGCCGACCTGCGAGGGCCGGCGAGTGAGGTTCTCGACCGCCTGGCCCGCGACTTCGAGTCGCTCGCGCCGGATTCGGTCGGGTCGCTCCGGGAGCTGGTCCGTTCTCTGGCGGACTTCGGCGTCGACCTCGACCGCGTGGAGCTCGACCTGGGGTTCGGTCGGGGGATCGGCTTCTACTCGCAGATGATCTTCGAGATCGTCGCCCCGACGCCGGACGGCCCGGTCGAGGTCTGCGGCGGCGGCCGGTACGACGGCCTGGCCCGCGTGCTCGGCAGCGACCGCGACGACCGCGGCGTCGGCTTCGCCTTCGGCCTGGAGCGGCGTGACCCGGGTGCTGGATGCACAAGGGGTCAGCTCCGAATCGAAGGACTGAGGACACGATCCTCGTCGTGGCCAGCCGATCCGAGGCGATCCCGCAAGCGATCCGCCTCGCGACGACTCTACGGAGCAAGGGGGTCCGGACGATTCTCGAAACTGTCAGTCCGGACGAGAATCCGGAACACCGATCCAGCCAGTATCGAGCTGGCCCTCTTGTGATCGTGGGGGATGCGAGGGGGAAGGATTCGCTCGTCTTGTATGACCGCCGGAAACCCTCCCCTGAACGGGTCACGCAGCAAGAACTGCTCCGGATCATCGCCGAATCCGCCACTGTCGGGGAGTTGAAGCCGTGAGTGTCGAGACGACCAATCCCCGACCCGAAATCGACCCGATCCGGATCGCCTTGCCCTCGAAGGGGCACCTCTACGAGGGCGTGGTCGAGATCCTCAAGACCGCCGGCTACAAGGTCCGCCGCGCCAGCGACCGCCAGTACGAGGCGACGATCTCCGGCCATCCCCGGTTCCACGTCGTCTTCATGCGGCCGACCGACATCGTGACGCAGGTCGAGGAAGGCCGCTGCCACCTCGGCGTCACCGGCATGGACCTCTTCGCCGAGCGGGCCTTCGAGGCCGAGCAGTCGGCGGTCGTGGTCGACGACCTCGGCTACGGCGGCTGCCGGCTGGTCGTCGCCGTGCCCGAGAGCTGGATCGACGTCACCCACGTCATCGACCTGGTCGACCTGACCGCCGAGTTCAAGGACTCGGGCAGGACGTTCCGGGTCTCGACCAAGTACCCCGCCCTGACCCAGGCCCATTTCCGCAAGTGGGGCATCTATTATTACCAGTTGATCGACTCCGACGGCGCCCTGGAGCTGCACCCGAGCCTGGGGATCGCCGACATCATCGTCGACCTCACCAGCTCGGGCACGACCCTGAAGGACAACCGGCTCCGCGAGATCAAGGGCGGGACGGTCCTCGACTCGGCCTCCTGCCTGATCGGCCACGCGCCGAGCCTGGCGACCCTGGTCGAGGAGGGCGAGACCGGCCCGCTCGCGCTGCTGCTCGACGCGATGGACGGCGTCCGGGCTTCGGAAGGGATGCTCCACCTCGAGGTCGTCGGCAGCCCCGCCGAGCCCGGCCCGAAAACGGCCGACGCCGTCGCCGCCTACCTCGTCGAGCAAGGGGCCCAGCACATTGCTCGGGGCGAGGTCTGGGGCGAACGGGGAGAGCCCGGCTGGCGGGTCACCGCCCTGATCGCCGCCAGGAAGCTCGACGGCCTGCCAGCGGGCCCTCTTCCGGCTCGGAGCCAGCCGGGTCGTCGGCCTGCCCGCCCGGTTCGTCTTCGATCGGGACGCGAAGACCACCTTCGACACCCTCCGCGAGGGGCTAGCGCGGCGAGTGAACCGGCCCTGAGCGGGCGAGATCTGGATTCCGTCAATCGAGGTCTTCGAACAGGTCCGCCACCGCGACCCGGAATCCGGGCAAGAACGGCTCGGCCGTGATTTCCTGGTCGGAATTGAAGAGTTGCGGCTTCGAGTCCGGGCGATAGACCGTCACGGTCGAGTGCCATGGCTCGACGATCCAGACGAGAGGAACGCCGGCATCGAGATATTCGTCGATCTTGTCCAGAATGTCTTCTTGCTTGTCGAAGGGCGACAGGACTTCGACCACCAGCACCGGCGGCCCGTCGACATATCCGGCCTGGCGTGGGTTATCGGGCCGGGCCTCGGGGGCGATGTAGACCACATCGACCCCGACGAAGGTCAGCGGGTCGCGACGGAGGCGGATACGGGCCTCGCCGCCGATGATCGTTCCACGAGGCTCGGGCCGTCCCTTCGCCCATAGCTTCAGATGATGACCAACATTGAAAATCATGATGCAATGGGCATAAGCTCGCGTCGTCATCGGCCGCTCCCTCAGTTCACCCCAGATCAACTCACGCTCGTTTCCGTCGTCTTCTGGGAGCGCCAGAAACTCTTCCTCGGTCATGTGTCGGGAGACCGTGGCCATGACTTTCAACTCCGAAAAAAGGTCTGATCACCCTGTCATTTTACCACCCCGGCCCACCCCCAAACACGCGATTCGTGCCGGCCAGAGGCAGGCCGGTGATCATCGAGGCTTCGAGCGTCAAGGCTCGTAAATCTTCGGGTTCGAGGTGGTGGACGTCGCTCTTGCCGCAGGCCCGGGCGAGGATCTGGATCTCGGAGGAGAGAGCGTGAAAGAAGTTCGCCACGCGGTCGGACGCCGCCTCGACCTCCAGCCTTGCCTCCAGCTCGGGGTCCTGCGTCGTGATCCCGACCGGGCATCGGCCGGTGTGGCAGTGGTGGCAGGCGTAAGGCTCGGCGCCGATTGCCTTGTAATCGTCGACGTAAAGCGGCTTGTTGCAGTTCATGGCGATCAGCAGGGCGGTCCCGAGGTAGCAGGCGTCGGCCCCGAGGGCCAGGGCCTTGGCGCAGTCGGAGCCGTGGCGGAGGCCGCCGGCGATGACGAGCTGGACCTCGCCGAAGAGGCCGATGTCCTCGAGCGCCGCGCGGGCCTCGCAGACGGCGGCGAGCGTGGGGATTCCGGTATGTTCCTGGAGCAGCTCGGGCGAGGCGCCGGTGCCCCCTTCCATGCCGTCGACCACGATCACGTCGGCCCCGGCCTTGGCGGCGAGCCGGACGTCGTCGAAGACGCGCGAGGCTCCCATCTTGACGAAGATCGGGATCTGCCAGTCGGTCGCCTCGCGAAGCTCCTCGATCTTGATGACCAGGTCGTCGGGGCCGAGGAAGTCGGGATGCCGGCAAGGGGAGCGCTGATCGACCCCGGGCGGAAGGTCGCGAATCCGCGCGATCTCGGGCGAGACCTTCGAGCCGAGCAGCAATCCGCCCGTCCCCGGCTTGGCCCCCTGGCCGATCGTCAACTCGATCGCGTCGGCCCGGCGGAGGTCGCGGACGTCGATCCCGTAGCGGCTGGGCAGGACCTCGCAGACCACCCGACTGGCCTCGGCCCGCTCGACCTCGATCATCCCGCCGTCGCCCGTCGTGGTCGAGGTCCCGGCCTTCTTCGACCCACGAGCGAGCGCCGCCTTGGCGTTCTTCGAGAGCGCGCCGAAGCTCATCCCGGTGACCATCAGCGGGATGTCCAGGACCAGCGGCCGGGCGGCGAACCGGGTGCCGAGCACGGTCTGGGTGCTGCACGCCTCGCGATAGCCTTCCAGCGGGATGCGGGTCAAGCGTGCTCGGGATGAAGGTCAGGTCGTCGAACGTGGCCCAGGTCCGCGGGCCGGAGGATGCCGAACCCGCGAATCCGGTAGCGGGCCAGCTCGGCCTTGATCTGGATGTCCTCGATCACGCCGGGCGAGAAGGTGCCCGAGCGCTCCATCGGCGAGGGGTCGGCGGCGGGGTCTCCGGTCGGGCCGTCCGAGGGGGTCGGATTCATCAAGATGCGCTCCGGGAGGGAGAAGCCGGCGGGACCATCAACTCGCGGTGATACTCGACCGGCGACGACCAGCGTCAACTGCTCGGCCGCCAGACAGACGGCCAGCGCGGCGGCGTCGATCATCAACAAGGTCGGATCGTCCCGCCCGAGTGCGGGGAAGCGCAGCCCTAGCATCAGATGAAGAGACACGGTGAACAGGAAGGCAATAATCATGTAACCGAGCAACGAATCCGTCAGCTTGAACGGCTTGAACGGCCGGTCGGTCGGGTCGAGCACGAGCGAGAACTTGCCGATGGCGACCCGGACCCGCAGATAGCCGACCATCCCCATCAGGCAGGTTATGAGCATCAGGCCGACGTAGGCCGTCGGCCCGTAGCGCTGGATCAGATCCGGGGCGAGATCGGTCTCGCCCCCCTTGATCTGGCCAAGCCCCGAGAGGGTTTCGAAGACCGAGAAGACGATCAGGCCCACGAAGCCGACGTCGGCGTTCAGGCCGAGATTCGCGTCTTCGAGGCTGCCGGAGATGTGCGCCTCCCAGTCGGCCCGATCGAAATCATCGCAAGTCTCGGCCTTGATCTTGTTCAGGGCGAAACGGGCCGCCCGGTGGTGAAACCGGAAGTACAGCGCCATCCAGACGACGATGATCGAGGCTCCCGAGGCCAGGGCAACCGCCATCCTGGCGTTCAGAGCCAGGGCCAGGATCGTGGTCGAGAACCCGGCGATCAGATCCATCAGGACGAATTGAAGGAAGGACACTCCGAAATAGTTATGCCGGGCGGCGTACCGGACGTTCAGCGGCCGGGTGAAGTCGCGCCCCTGGGTGAGTTGGGCGATCAGGATGCCGTTGAGCACGAGCCCGCCATGCAAGCGGGCCATCCGGAGGGCCAGGATCAAACAAGGAGCCATCAACAAGACCGCATAAAAGGCGAACAGGTGCCGCCTGACCGAGCTGAGCGAATCCGGCAAACCCCCTTGAAGCGTGTTCTGGAGGAAGATTCCCAGGCCGGCGAACACCGAGCCAAGCAGCGTCTGCAACTCGCGGCGGCGGCCGATCAGGCTGCGGAACTCTCGGGAGGCGGTGGCGAACTCGATCATGGGGGACCTCTTCCCGGCTCGACCTTCGACCGTCAGAGCGCCGCCTTCCAGACGTGAAGGTCAGCCTTGCGGAAGTTCCAGAGAGCCCGACCGGAGACGAGCTTGCGGAAGCGGTCGGGTCGGGGGATTTTCCAGCGATCCAGGAGGGTCAGGATCTCGGCCCGTTCGGATTCCGGGAGATCATGCTCGACCGCGTCCGAGCCGGGCGCGCCGACCCGGCCGCCGACGTAGATCGTCCCTTCGTACATGCTGTCGGCCACGCCGTCGTCGGCATCGCCACAGACGATGATCCGGCCCTTCTGCATCATGAACCCGGCCGCCGGGCCGACGTCTCCCGCCGATGATCAAGGTCCCGCCCTTCATCGCGATCCCGGCCCGGGTCGAGGCATTGCCCCGGATCACGACCGTCCCCGCCCGGATCGACGCGGCGGCGGCGTTGCCGGCGTCGCCGTCGACCACGACCGTCCCGTCCCTCATGCTCTCGGCCAGACCCCAGCCGACCCCGCCCCGGATCACGACCGTCGAGCCGTCGTTCAGGCCGCTCGCGTAGTACCCGGCCGGCCCCTCGATCGTGAGGTGAACCCCTTCGGGCATCGCGACGCCCAGGTTATGCCGGGCCTTCGGGTTGATCAATCGGACCCGGCTGGACCCCCCTTCGACGACCATCGACCGGATCAGCGCGGTGGATCTCCCGGATCGGCAGGGCGTCGCAGTCGAGGATGAGGGGTGGCTCTTCGGTCATCGGCACGGGCGAGGTCTCCGGTCAGGCGACAGCCGGTGCGACGGGCCGGATAGAGGACGGCCACGCCGGGAGGGGGCTCGACGACCCGGTAATTCGCCCGGGAGGGCACGCCGGAGGGCCTGCTCCTCGGTCGCGACGGCGACGAACTCGTCGGTCTCGGCGACCATCAGGGGCTTGAAGCCGTGCCGGTCGCGGACGACGCCCAGCCCCTCGGGCGAGGCGACCAGGTAGTTGAACGAGCCGTCGAGGTCATCGAGCGAGTCGGCCATCGCCTCGGCCATGGTCCGACCCCGGTCGAGCCGGTCGCGGAGGTAGACGCCGATCACCTCGGAATCGTTGTCGGTGGCGAACCGGACGCCGCGCTTCTCGTAGTGGCGGCGGAGCTTGTGATAATTCGTGATGTGCCCGTTGTGGACGGTGGCCACGTCGGCCAGGCCGTGGGCCCAGAACGGCTGCGAGTGGTCGAGGTCGATCCGGCTCTCGGTCGACATCCGCGTGTGGCCGATCGCCAGCGGGCCTTGCCAGGAGCTGACGCCGTAGGTCGCTTCGAGGGCGGCCGGCGTCCCGACCTGCTTGACCAGGTCGAGCCGTTCGCCGACGCAGACGACGTGGAGGTGGCAGCCCGCCCAGGAGCAGCGCCGTTCGACCTCGTCCACCGTGACGCCGGGATCGGGCGTCAGCGAGAACCGCAGAGTGTCGCCCTGACGGGCCGCCGCCTCGCGATCGGTCCCGCCCAGGTGCTCGACGCAGTTCAGGTCGAGATCGCGGCTTGCCGAGGAGACCCGGACATGCCAGACCCCATTGGCCCGGGACGAGCGGAGCAGGGCGATCCCCGCCGCCGTCGGGCCCCCGGCGACCGAGGGCTTCGAGCATCGCCAGGACCACCCGGCCGGTCGGATACGATCGGCGACCCAGCTTGTCCAGAAATCCCACGATGCCGCACATGATCCAACGCCCTCTCCAGGCTCTCAGCCGCCTCAACGCCTCTCGGCGGTTGATTTTAGTGGCTCAGGCGACCGTTGTCGCCAACAATCGTTCCTCGGAAGGCAGTTCCTGACCAGCCGGCCGAAGATCCAGGCCCACCCTACCCCCGAGTTCGCCATGCACACGGTTTCAACTCGATCGACGATCTCGAACGGCAGATCCTCGACAGACGGCATCAAGTATCTCCTGATCCAGTTCGTCGACCTCCATGGCGCGGCCAAGGTCAAGCTCGTGCCGGCCCGAGAGCTGCGGTCGGCTGTCGAGACCGGGGCGGGGTTCGCCGGCGGGGCGGTCTGGGGCGATCGGGCAAGGGCCCCACTCGCACGACCTCCAGGCCCGGGCCGACGTCTCGACCTACACCCCGCTTCCCTACGAGCCCGGGGTCGCCCGCCTGGCGGCCGACCTCCATGTCGACGGCGAGCCCCACCCCTTTTGCCCCCGGGTGAACCTGAAGCGGATGCTCCGCCAGGCCCTCGATCGCGGCTACACCTTCAACGTCGGCATCGAGCCCGAGTTCTTCCTCGTCACCCGGCGCCCCGACGGCTCGATCGAGGGCTGGGACCCGGACGGCGTCGACCGGCTCCGAAAAGCCTTGCTACGACTACAAGGGACTCTCGGCCGCGCTGGGCTTCCTCAAGGCGATGACCGACGGCCTCGACTCGCTGGGCTGGGGGCCGTATCAGGTCGATCACGAGGACGCCAACTTCCAGTACGAGATCAACTTCCGCTATGCCGACGCCCTCACCATCGGCCGACCGACTCGTCTTCTTCCGGATGATGGCCGGCCAGGTCGCCCGGAAGTTCGGCGCGATCGCGACGTTCATGCCCAAGCCGTTCGCCGACCGGACCGGCTCGGGTGCTCACTTTCACTATCATCTGGCCGAGGCCGAGACCGGCCGGAACCTCTTCCTCGACGCGACGGACCGGCGTGGCCTCGGCCTTTCGAGTCTCTGTTACCACTTCCTCGGCGGTGTCCTGGCGCATGCGCCGGCCCTCTGCGCGGTCACGTCGCCGACGGTGAACTGCTACAAGCGACTCCAGCCCGGAGCGTCCCTGACGGCGTCCAGCTCGGGCTATACGTGGACCCCCGCGTACATCGCCTACGGCGACAACAACCGGACGCAGATGCTCCGCGTCCCGGAAGGCGGGCACGTCGAGGACCGGACGGTCTCGGCCGCGTGCAATCCCTACCTCGCGCTCGCCGCCTACCTCGCGGCGGGCCTCGACGGGATCGACCGGAAGCTCGATCCCGGCGAGCCGAACCTGGGCAACCTCTACGAGGCCGACCCCGCGCGAGATGGCCGGACGCGGGATTCGGGATCTTGCCCCGGTCGCTGGCCGAGGCCCTCGACGCATTCGAGGCCGACCCGGTCGTCCGGAGCGGGCTCGGGCCGATCGCCGAGGAATTCCTCCGATTGAAGCGGGAGGAATGGCGGGAGTACCATGCCCAGGTGGAAGCCTGGGAACTTCGTCGATACCTCACGGCACTTTGAAACCGATGACCACTCGCACCGTCAAGAACCTCGTCCTCGGGGCCGGGGCGATGGGCTCGGCCGCCGCCTATCACCTGGCCAGGCGGGGCGAGCCCGTCGTCCTGGTCGAGCAGTTCGCCCTCGGCCACGATCGGGGCAGCTCCCATGGCTCGGCCAGGATCACCCGCCACTCCTACGCCGATCCCGTCTACGCCCGGCTCATGCTCGACGCCTTCCGGGCCTGGCGAGAGCTCGAGGCCGACGCCGGCCAGCCACTCTACATCCGGACCGGCGGCGTCTCGATCTGCCCGGAGTCGGCCGATTACGTCGGACGGGTCGCCGGTAGCCTGGCGAGCATCGACGTGCCTCATCGGAGGATGACCGGCCGCGAGTGGAACCGAGGCTTCGCCGGCCTTCGGGCTGGCCGAGACGGACGACGTGGTCTTCGAGCCCGACGCCGGGATGCTCCTGGCCGCAACGGGCGGTCGCCCTCCAGGTGGACCTGGCCAGGCGATCGGGGCGGCGAGTCGACCGAGGTCCTCGAAGGCGTCCCGGTTCGCCGGATCGACCTCGACGGTGATCGGCCGACTCTGATCCTCGACGACCAGCAGATCGCGGCCGATCGCCTGATCGTGACGGCGGGCGCCTGGACCGGCCGGCTCCTGCCGGCCCTGGCGGTCCCGCTCCGGCCGACCCGTCAGCAGGTTCTGTACTTCCGGCCGGTCGACCCCGAGCGGTTCGCGATCGGCCGATTCCCGGTCTTCATCTACAAGGGGGCGACCGAGCATGGACGCCTACTACGGGATGCCCGAGTGCCTGGGGCTGGGCGTGAAGGCGGCCCGGCACGGCGGCCCCGAGTTCGACCCCGACCTGGACGACCGGACGATCGAGGCCGGGTATATCGCCGAGGTCCGCGCTGTTCCTCGTCCCGGACGATCCCCGACGCTGGCCACGGCGCCCGATCGACCGGACGGAGGTCTGCCTCTACACGATGACCGAGGACGAGAACTTCCGGCTCGGCCCGCTTGCCGGGACGCCCGGACGTGATCGTCGCCAGCCCTTGCAGCGGGCACGGATTCAAGTTCTCGTGCCTGATCGGCCGGGTCCTGGCCGACCTGGCGATCGACGGTTCGACCTCGATCGCGATCGACCCCTGGCGGATCGGCTGACCCCGTTCAGAAGGCCCCGCCGAGGGGGTCGGCGACCTGGGCCAGGTTCTCGAACCGTGTCAGGTTCTTGGTGAACTGGAGCTTGACCGTGCCGGTGGCCCCGGAGCGGTTCTTGGCGATGATCACCTCGGCGACGCCCGGCTGGTCGTTGGGGTCGTAATACTCGGGCCGGTGGAGCAGGAGGACGAGGTCGGCGTCCTGCTCGATGGCGCCCGACTCGCGGAGGTCGGCCATCCGGGGGCGGCGGTCCTCGCGGTTCTCGACGGCCCGATTGAGCTGCGAGAGGGCGACGACCGGGATTTTCAGCTCGCGGGCGAGTTGCTTGAGCCGGCGGCTGATCTTGGCGATCTGCTCCTGGCGGCTGTCCCGCGACTCCTCGGCGTCGACGAGCTGGATGTAGTCCACGACGATCAGCCCGAGATCCTGGCGGAGCTTGAGCCGCCGGGCGTTGGCCGTGATCTGGAGCATGTTCCGGGCGGGCGTGTTGTCGATGAACAGCAGGGTGGCGCTGAAGCTCGGTGTAAGCCCGGCCGAGCTGGGCCATGTCCTGCGTCCCGAGCCCTTTGCCGGTCCGGAGCTTGTAGCCGTCGACCCGTGCCCGCGAGGACAGCAGCCGCTCGACCAGCTCGAGCTCGCCCATTTCCAGGCTGACGAAGAGGACGGCCTTCTTCAGCTCGCAGATGACGTGCTCGCAGATGTTCAGGGCCAGCGCCGTCTTGCCCATGCTCGGCCGGGCCGCCAGGATGATGAGCTGGGTCTCCTGGAAGCCGCCGGTGATGTCGTCGAGGTCGTAATAGCCCGTCGCGACCCCGGTGACGGCGTGGCGGTCCTCGGCCCGGGCGGTGATCCGGTCCATCGCCTCGACGATCACGTCCTTGATGCTCGACCGTCTCGCCGGCCGCCTGGTCCTCGGCGATCGCGAAGATCTGCCGCTCGGCCGACTGGAGCAGCTCGTCGGCCGTGAAGTTGTTCGAGTAGCCCTCGCGGAGGATCTGGTTGGCGCTCTCGATCAGCTGGCGGCTGACGGCCTTCTGGTGGACGATCTGGGCGTAATACTTGGCGTTCGCCGCGTGAGGGGGGGCTTCGAGGATCTTGCGAACTGTCTCGTCGCCGCCGACCTTCTCGAACTCGCCCCGCTTCGTCAGCTCCTCGACGAGCGTGATCGCGTCGATCGCCCGGCCCAGGTCGTAGAGGTCGCGGATCGCCCGGTAGATGACCTGGTGGGTGTCCCGGTAGAAGTCCTCGACCTTGAGCAGCGGGACGACGTCGTGGAGCGTCGTCGTTGTCGAGCAGGATGCTGCCGAGGACGCCCAGCTCGGCCTCGAGGTTCTGCGGCGGGAGCTTGTCGGACTCGATCGAGCGAAGTCAGGTCCGTGAGCTTCCGCGATCGGCCGTGGCCGTTTCCGTTGCCATTCCCATTCGTGTGGCCATTCGTATAGTCGGCCATGATCCGGCGAGACTCCGTCCGAGATCGGCGGCGCGCGTCATCGGTCGCGACGCCTGGCCCGTCGAGCGAACTTCGGCCGGCCACGGAGCGGGTTGGCGAGACTGCGCGCGCGACTGGCGCAGACGGAATGACGTCGGGCCGGCCTTACCTGAACAATGGTATCGGCCGGCCCGCGTCCTGGCCATGAAAAAATTCGTCGGAGGAGGCGAAAGCTCGACCTCCGGGTCGGATCAATCAGATCAGGCGGTCGGCTCGTCAACGTGGGTCGGGACGACCCAGAGCTTGACCTCGGTGTCGACGTCCTGGCCGAGGTAGAGCTTGATGGTGTAGAGGCCCAGCTCCTTGAGCGGGCCTTCGATCTTGACGTTGTCGGTCTCGATCGGGAAGTTGTCGGCCTTCAGGGCGTCGGCGATCTGGTCGGCGTTGACCGAGCCGTAGAGGTGCCCTTCGGCGTTGGCGTTGGCCTCGATGGTGATCGACCGCTGGGCGATCTGGGCGGCGAGGTTCAGCAGGTCGGCCCGGCGGGCCTGCTTCGAGCTGGCGGAGCCGCTCGCGGTGCTTCTCGACGATCCGCAGGTTGTGCGGGGTGGCGAAGGTGGCCAGCCCTTGCGGCAGGAGGTAGTTGCGGGCGAAGCCGGGGCGGACCTTGACGAGGTCGCCGGGCTGGCCGAAGTGGGGGACGGCGTGGGTCAGGAGGACCTGCATGTGGCCGTCCTTGGAGCGCGTCGGGTGGTTCCTGCGCCGCTCGACGCCGGGCTGGCGGACGGCCGGCGGCGACGACCACGGCGGTCTTGGTCGCTCGCGGCGGCGGACTTCTTGGCCTTGACGTGCGGCCTTGGCCTTGGGCTTGGCCTTACCCGGCTTCTTGTCGGTCATCTTGGCCATGATGCGGCACTCACTCCTGGGACGGTCGTCGCTGGTGGGTCGGGCCCGCTCGGGTCCGCCGGCCGTCGGCCGGGGCTCGGGGTCGGATCAGAACGGGATATCGTCGTCGTCGCCTTCGGAGTCGACGGGCGGCGCCGGGGGCCGTCGGGGCGTCGCGCCGGCGGGCGGGTGCCGTTGCTGAAGCCGCCCCGGGCCGGGCCGTTGCCCATCCCTCGGGGTCGGCGGCCGGGCCGTCGGCGGGGCGCGGTGCGCCGTAGTCGTCGCTCGGGCCGACATCGACGCCGCCGCCTCCGGCGTCGTCGCTTGCGGTCGAGGAACTGGACGCGGTCGGCCTGGACCTTGAGCTTGGACCGCTTCTCGCCGGTCGTCTTGTCGTCCCAGGTGTCCATCTTGAGGAACCCCTCGACGTGGACCGCCCGGCCCTTCTTGAGGTACTGGCAGCAGGTCTCGGCCTGGCGGTCCCAGACGGTCACGTCGATGAACGTCACTTCCTCGCGCTTCTCGCCGTCCTTGCCCGTGTAGACGATCGGTTGATCGCCAGCCCGAGGTCGGTCGACGGCCGTGCCGCTGGCGATGCGGCGCAACTCGGGGTCGCGCGTCAGGTTACCCATCAGGAAGACTTTGTTCAACTGGGCCATCGCCTCAACCTCCCTCGACACGAAGGAACCGTCGGACACCGACCGACCGGGCGAGCGTAAACGGTTGTTCCCTAAGAAAGTTACCATATCACAACCGGAGCGACAAGCGTCAATCTCGGAACGTCCACGCCCGGACGGAATTCGGTATCGGCCGTCGGCGAGGTCGGCGATGAACCGAACGCGGCCGGGCCTCAGTCGTCGCGGCGGCGGCGGCGGGGGCGGTCGTCCATGTCCTCCTCGCGAGGGGCTTCCTCTCCTTCGCCGGGCGTCGAGGTCATCGCCTGGTTGACCAGGTGGTCGACGAGCTTCGGGTGGACCTTCAGGACCAGCTCGCGGAGGATCAGGTCGCTGAGGCGGCAGTCGGCGACGATCTCCTTGAGGTTCGACCCGTCGGTCTTGAAGTAGGTCAGGAGGTACGTCCCCTTCTTGTGCCCCTCGACCGAGTAGGCCAGCCGGCGCTCGTCCCACTGGCGGCTGGCGACGATCTCGGAGTTGTGCTTGGCCAGGATGTCGTGGACGTGCTTGACCGAGTCGTCCCAGGAGACGGCGACCTTGGCGCTGTCCAGCAGGAACATCCCCTCATACGTGTTGACTGGCAAGGGCTCTCTCCTCGGCTGGCAGTGGTCAGCTGTCAGTGGTCAGCAGTGGTCAGTCAGTGGTAGCGTGAGTGTCGTGGTCAGAGGTCGCAGAGGCCGCATGCTCGAGTCGCATACGATCGCCGTCGTCGTCTTCGCCTGACCAACTGACCCAACCTAGCCACTGACCACTTATTTCAACGGTCCATTGAATCGGTTCATCGCGGCGTCGATCCCCTGGGCGACCCAGACGGCGACGGCCTGCGTGGCGAGGATCAGGGCGTCGTCGATCACCGGGCGTTCGGCGGGTCGGAACCGGCTGAGGACGAAGTCGGCGGCGTCGATCGGGCCTCGGTCGCCGATCCCGATCCGGAGCCGGGCGTAGTCCTCGGTCCCGAGGTGGGCGGAGATGTCGCGGAGCCCTTTCTGGCCGCCGTCGGAGCCGCCTTCGCGGATGCCGCAGCTTGCCCAGGGGCAGGTTCAGGTCGTCGCAGACGACCAGCAGGTCGGCCGGTTCGAGCTTGTAGAACCGCAGGGCCGGCACGACGCTCCGGCCGCTGAGGTTCATGAAGGTCTCGGGCTTCAGGAGCAGGACCCGGCGGAAGTCGATCTCGACCTCGGCGAGCAGCCCCTCGAACTTCCGCGAGAACCTCGCCCCCGACCCGCCCGCGGCCAGCCGGTCGATGACCTCGAAGCCGATGTTGTGCCGGGTCCCCTCGTACTTGCTGCCCGGGATTGCCCAGCCCGACGACCAGTTTGAACATGCCCTAGGCCGCCTCCGGCGCCGGACTCGACGTCGAGTCGGCCGATCACTCTTCCTTCTCCTTGCCGCTCGGGCTTGATGACCTCGGGCTGAGTCCCCTCACCGGCCCTCGGCGGGCGCGGCCTCGGCGAGCCTTGGTGGTCACGTGGACGACCAGCGGTCTCGGGGTCGGCCTCGACGGTCACGCCCTCGGGCAGCTTCAGCTCCTTGACGTGGATCGCCTTGCCGAGGTGCAGGTCGGTGACGTCGACCTTGATCGTTGTCGGGGATCGCGTCGGCCCGGCAGGTCACCTCGATGGCGTGGACGAGCTCCTCGAGCACGCCCCCTTCGGCCACGCCGGGGGCGGTGCCTCGAAGTTCGATCGGGACCTCGGTCTCGATCGACTCGCCGGCGGAGACGCGGGCGAAGTCGAGGTGGATGATCTCCTTGCCCAGGTGGTCCCACTGGATGTCGCGGACCAGGACCGTCTCGGTCGCCCCGCCGTCCATCTCGAGCTCGGCCAGGTGGGTCTTCTTCTTGATCATCTCCCAGACCGAGTCGTCGCGCGAGCGAGATCGGCATGGGGGTCTGCTTGTGCCCGTAGATGATGGCCGGAATCCGGCCCTGCTTGCGGAGCTTGCGGGCGAACCTGGTGCCCGTTCCCTTGTTCTTCGCCGGGTCGCGCAGCTCGACCCGGATCTTGACCGCGTCCGCCATGTCTCGCCTTGTCCCATTCGTGACCCGGCATGGGCGCTCCGCCTCGAAAAATCAAGGCGCCCCGCCGACCGGGTTGGGGTCGGGCCGGAAATCATTCCCCGGCCGCTCGATCGATCGAAAAAGAGATGACGCGGCCCGAAGCCACGGGCCGCGCATCGGGCAATTATCACCAGAGCCCCGACGGATCGCAAGGGGAATGCCCGGAGATTTCGCGGAAGCTCGGAAGGCCTTCTCGCGTCCAGGATGGTCCATGGACGATGGTCAATGACCGATGACCGATGACCGATGGCCGATGGCCGATGGTCAATGGCCGATGACCGATGAATGATGCTCGATGGCCGACGGATGATGGCTGATCTTCCTCGATTGTTCATCGGCCATCGTGCATCAACCATCCTGATCTGAGTCAATGCCCGACCCGGAAGAGGTCCTTCAGGTCGTCCGAGAACGCGTCGCGGATCCCGTTCTCATTGAGGATCTCCTCCGCGGACTCCTCGACTTCCTTGCGATCGAAGACGAAGACTTCGGAATTCTTGTCCGCGAAGGTGATAACGATCCGTTCTCCCTTGGGCTCGCGGAGCCGCTCGATCAGGTGCCGGAGGTTGCGGACCCTGACGCCGTCCACGGTCTCGACGACCTGGGAGGCCGGGCTGGTGTACCCCTTCGAGATCCGGTGCGGGAAGAGGGCCACGGCAATCACCATCTGCTCCCCCTCGTACCGGGGGAAGTCTCCCCGGCGGGAGACCATCGGGTTTTGGTTGTACGTCAGGTACGGATACCAGCGCGAGGCCATCCCGTCGCGGTCGAAGTCATCGAGGTAATCCTCGGTCGCGGTCGCGAACGCGAGCGGGCCCCAGACGAAGTACGAAGGTTCGCGGCCCATCAGCTGGGGCATGACCTTTTTGCCGGCCGGCCCGCTGACGACCGGAAGCGCCAGATCGATCGGCTGGCCGCCTCGATAGACCGTCACCGGGAGATGCCCGTCCCTGGCCAGCTTCTGGACGAGGTAGCGATAATCGACCCGAAAATCGTCGCCGAGCTTGACCTTGCCCGCGATGTCGATCGGGTGATCGCCGATCGCGGTGAGGACGTCCATCGAATGGAGGCCCGCCCCTTCACAGTCGCCGACTGGACGCCGGCAGATCATGCCGTTGACGTCCTTGGGGAGCTTCAAATCCGTTCGAAGGGCCTTGTTCTCGGCCGTCTGCAGGGTCTCGATGATCTGCGGCTTCCCATCGTAGGTCCCGTCGTCGATGTCCTTGAGGAAGAGGCTCGATCTCCTCGATCGGGATGATGTAGCCGATGTTGTCCGACTCGTCGAGTCGGTTGAAGATGATGCCGATCATCCGGTCGTCGATCAGGGCCGGGCCGCCACTGTTGCCCGAGTTGATCGCGGCGTTGACCTGGATGCGCAGGCCCATGGTCCCATAATAATACTCCTCAAATTCGATCCGCGAGACGATCCCTCGGGTGATCGAGAGATTGTCGCCGCCGAGGGGGTAGCCATAGGCGAGCAGCGTGTCCTTGACCTTCGGCAGGCCGGCATGGCGGGGCAGGGGAGGGTGATTGTCGAAGAAGACGGGATCTTCCAGCTTGAGGACGGCCAGGTCCATGTCGTCGGCCAGGAACTCAACGGTCGCCGTCAGTTTCTCGCCCGTGTGGTCGGGCTCGACGAGGATCCGGCTCGCGTACTTGACGACCTGAGCGTTGGTGAGGATGCGCCGACCCTCGACGACGACGCCGGAACCATTGACGTCTCGCTGTGGGATGTGGGTCCAGGGCCGATGAAGGTCGGGCCGTCGCTGGGTCGCCAGCACACGGACGACCGATCGGGAGACGTCGATGGCCGGGGGCTCGCCGAGGCTGATCCGGCAGGTCACCGCCGAGAAAACAAGCACCGCCAGGAGCTGGCATTTGCGCATGGGGGAGAATTCCGTGAGACGTCGGCCGAGGAGAGAGCGGCCGGAGACGTCGGCGGGGTTGGGGTGTGGAATCGCGATCCGTAAGAGCCTAACGTCAAGCGGAGGTTGATGCAATCACCTTTCTCGGGTCGAGAGACCGTGGTCGGTCAAGGGCGGGAGAGTTAGGATATCCTGGTTGGGCGTGGAAGAAGGACGCGGGAACTTGTCGGGAGGTCGGATGTCGATGCGTGTTTCCCTTTCGGTGTTTCGGGCCGGAGCCTGGATTGGCCTGGGCTTCCTTGCGTTCCTGGCGGTCGGCTGCGGCCACGATCCCTTCGCCGCCCCGAGCCGCCCGACTCCAACCCGGACCAACGCCACGATCGAGTCGGCCAAGACCATCTTCATGATTATCCCGGGAAAACCCGAGGACGAAGTCCAGCTCTGGGCGATCTGGGCCGATCGCGAGGCAAGTGACCAGCACCTGGTCTTCCGGGCCATGGGGCCGCCACCGGCCGAACCGACCACAACCGAATCCGAGGTGGTCCGGAAGGCGCCGGGGGACGGGGCCTCGGCCCTGATCGTCGTTCCGGACGACTCGAAGGATTTGCCCCAGACCCTGGCCGACGCCGAGGCGAAGGGCGTGCCGGTGATCCTGCTCGGCCGGACGATCCCGGCACCCCCCGGCTCGCCGCCGTTTGCCTCCGTCACTCCCGCCCCCATCGAGGAATGGGCCGGACGGATCGTCTCGACGACGCTGGCCGACGCGAAGAAGGCCGGCCGACCGGGCGATGGCACCGCCCTGATCGTGACCGACAAGCACCCGGATTCGAGCTCGGCCGAGCGGGTCGCCTTGCTCAGGGCCGCCGCGGAAAAAGCCGGGCTCAAGCCCGCCGAGACCGTGACCTACGACGGCGAGGTCACCAACGCGGCGAAGCTGGCCGTCATCGAGGCCGCTCAGGCCCACCCCGATCTGGCCGTGGTCCTCACCGCCGACGGCGAGGGGATGCACGGTGCCTCCCAGGCCCGGGTCGAGCTGAAGGGGAAGCCGACGTTCTTCGTCGGCGGCTTCGTCGGCTACCGGGCCGAGTCGTCCTTGCTCAATTTCTCCAGCGAATCCTGCTACGTCGATGGGAAGGTCGAGCAAGTCGGCCGGCAAGCGGCCCTCAACATCATCGCCCGGCTCCGGAGCGAGCCGATTGACGAGCACGCGACGGTTAAACTGGAACTCTCCCGAGGATTGTCCCAGGACGCCGGGCCGACCAAGGCCGATCCCGCCAAGGTCGAGTCGAAGGCCACCGAGGTCCCTCCGACCCTCCCGTTCAACGGGGCCAAACCATAAGCGGGCAAACACATGGTCTCGTTCCCACGCTCTGCGTGGGAATGCATTCCCGGACGCTCCGCGTCCTCTTTCGACACGCTGGGACGAAGCTTGGAGACGACGCGGAGCGTCGAAGAGGGTCTTCCCAAGCAGAGCGTGGGAACAAGTTGTGAAGAAGTTTCTCTTTGATGTTAATGACCCGCATAGGCGCCGACGGCCCTCCGGCCCCGGACGCTCTCGGGGAACATCCCTTCCTGGTCGAGCGTTCCTTCATGAGAGAACGGGATCGGGCCGAAGTCGGTCTCGAAGCTCAGGTGGGGATGCGCGGCCACCTCGGCTCGCAGGGCGGGTGAGACCCAGAAGGTCTTCAGCTCCAATGTGTTGGGGATGATGACCAGCCGGGCCTCGGTCGGGTCGATCCGCCAGCAGGTGTCGAGCGCGGCCTCGAAGACGTCGCGGTCGGTCGGCAGCGTGATCGGAATCCTCGCTCGTTCCAGGCAGCACGAGGTCAGGACGTTGATCCGGAACGGCTCGGGGTCGACCTTCGAGACGAGACGCTCGGTGGTCAGGTCGGCGAATCCCACGCCGACGATGTTGCCGTGCGTCTCCTCCGACGCGTCGAGCACCGCCAGCCGGGTCACGACCGGGCGCGGGAGGTCGGGCATCGTCTCGACCAGCAGACGGCCGATGACGTTGGGGTCCATGCCCGAGCCCGAGTAGTTCTTGCCGAGCTCGCCGACGACCAGAACGTCGATCTGGTCGAACGGCAGGCGGCCCATCAGCCCGCGGGCCGTTTCGAGGAGCTTCGGCTCGACCTCGACGATCGTCTCGGGCTCCAGGGCCACGATCTCGGCGGGCATGTCCTCGACGTTCTCGAGGATCGCCAGGCCGAGGGCGAACCTGGTGTTGGCGACGAGGAACTTCATCGACGGCCGGCAGGACCTTGAGCATCCCGGGGATGCCGAGCTTGTGGATCTGGGTCGCCCCGTCGCGCTTGCCCAGGCCGATGGCCAGCATCTTGAGAACGCCCGACTCGTAGGTCCCGCTGAAGTCGGTGTGGGGCTTGACGCGGTTGAGCAGGACGATTCCGTCGGCCCCGTGGGCGTTCCTGTCGAAGTAGATCGGCAGGCCGACGGGGTTGGTCCCGAGGACGACGGTGTCCATGTCGGTCCGGACCTCGACGCCCATCGCCTCGGGCGTGATCCCGTAGCCGGCCAGCAGCTCGCGCTGGCCTTCGGCGTGTAGCCCCGCCGTGGCTGCCCATCGCGGCGACGATGAACGGCTTGAAACCCATCTCCTTGAGGGTGTCGACGGTCGCCTTGGCGACTGTCGGGATGGCGGTGATCCCCCGGCTGCCGACCCCGACGGCGATCGTCCCCCCGGCCGGCACCCGTTCGCGAATCCGGCTCTCCAGAATCAGTCGGCGAACCGTCCCGGCGATGTCGCCCACCCGAGGTTGAGGGACCGACTGCTTGACCCTGGCCACCGTTGGGAATGACATCGCCGCTCACCCTTTCCGAGGAACCTTGAGACCAGACCAACCCGACCGCTGATTTCCGAATCTTACCGCAAAGCCCGCGAACTCGCCGAGAGGACGGTTTTCTTTTGTGGTGAACGGTCGCGACCCTTTCCGGAGTGCGGGAGCTTGATGCCGCTCTGGCTTGCGGAGCAAGCTCCGCTCCTGAAAAGCGGGAGCAAGCTCCCGCACTCCAAGAAAGCGTGGACCACCCCCGACCCGTTCGCGAGTGGGTCTTTTAGATCAACAAATTCAGATTTCTAACCCTCAGGAAGGGACCTTCCTGGCCGTTTCGACCGAATTCGGCCCCTCCTTCGCCCGCTCGACCAGCGGAAAGATGGTCGGAGGAGCCTTGGGAACGGTCGGCGAGGGCTCGGACTCGTCCTCCTCCGTCTCCTCTTCGGCCTCTTTCAAATTCAGAGCCGAATCGTCGTAAGTTTCTTCTGTATCAACGGTTATATTTGACTTCCGTCGGTCTGCGGCGTCGGCCTCGGCCTGGCGGAACTCCTTCAGGGCCTTGTAGAGGGCCCGTTCGGTGGCCGCCTCGTACTTCCGGGCGAGCATCGCCTGCGGGGACGTGTCGAAGAAGGCGCGATCGACCGCCTCGGCGCGATCCTGCTCGATCGCGCGAGGGTCGAGCTTGATCCGGACGTCCTTCAATCGCGCCATCTCCTCATCGATCATCCGACCCAGCTCGCCCCGAGCCCAGTCCGCGCGAGCCTCGCCTTCGAGACCCGGGCCGTCCTCTTTTTCAAGGTTCAGGAAGAACCCGGCCACCGCGTCGGAGAGGATCGCGATCCGGCCCAACCGCCAGTCGGCCGGGTTCCGGCCGAGGAGAAGCTCGAACCGGGCGCGATGGTTGTTGGTCCAGTAGAGGCGATGCCCCTTCATGAAAAGCTCGTCTTGGAGGATCTCCCACTGGTCGAGCAGCCAGTCGATCCCCTCGGGCGTCATCTGGAGCCGTCGCGAGGTGGTTGCCGGTTCGCGTTCGATCTTCGCGGCGAGTTCTTCCATGGCGGCGAGGCGTTCATCATCGAACTTCTCGACGGCGTGGCGGACCCGCTTGGAGGTCTCGGAGGTCTCGTGCTTCTCGCAGCGTTCGAGCCGGACCGAGAGGAACGCGACGCGGCGAACGAGCTGTTCGGAGAGGTCGTTGCTGGGTGCGAGCTGGACCTGAAGGTTGGAGAATCGTCGCGCGATCTCTTCCTGGTCTTCCGACGGTAGAGCGACGCCCTTGCCGGTCAGGCCGTGCTTGAGGGCGTTCCGGCGGACGCGTTCCTTGCCTTCAGGGGTTTTGGGACCGGTCGAGCGTCTGGCATTTTCTCGGTTCGCGCGGATCTGAGCTTCGGTGGCCATCGATTTGGACCTTGATTGTGTTCGAGAGAGATTGGCAAGTTGCCATTTCACCCAACACATTCAGGTCGATCGACGCCGCGTTATCACAGTTTCTGTCGAAATCGGTCTTTGTAGTGGGTCGAGCCCGTTTCCTTGATCCCCGGCTCACTGGGCGAAGAAGTTGGGCGGCTGACCCGGGCCGAAGGCCGGGGCGTAGATGCCGATTGACGGGCCGTACATCGGGCCGCCCGGCTTGTAGGGGTAGGGGAACGTATTGTAACCGTAGGCCGAGCCGTAAGTATAACCGGGCGAGACAAATCCGGGACGCCAGAGGCCGACGCCGAACTTGCCCGGGAGCGGTCCGTAGGCCGGATAGCCATAACCGTAGCCGGCGCCGTATGGCGATGAGAAGGTGGTGTAGGTCCGCGGGATGCCGTAGCTCGCGACACCCCAACTCGTGCCGTAGAGATTGGGCAATCCGATGCTCGCGTTGATCCGGATGGGAGCCGTGGGACTCACGACGGCATACTGAGCGCTGGCCGACCCGGGCAGAATCGCCAGGGCAGAACCGACGGCGACGACCATCAGCAGGTGACGCATCTCATCCCCTCCGACCCTCCCGATCGACGGAAATCGGCCGCCCCGGCCACGACCCGGGCTCGCCGTCGCCGATTGCGGTGATACAACGCATTATAGACCGCGCGTTCGACCCGTGTCGCGATCCGTCAACGAAGAAGGGCGGGGATGTCCCCGCCCGACTTGCCGCCACGTCCGATCCGACGGCCATTCTCAACGGAACATCCGGCCAATACCGCGGAAGGGAGCGAATCCTCTCCGGACCCCGTAGCCGTAACCTCTGTATCCGTACCCGCCGTAGTAGGGGCGATACCCGTAGCCACCGTAGTACGGCCGGACGCCATACCCGTAGCCGAAGGTGTTCAGGGGCGCGACCGGGGCCGCGAGGCCGGCGTAGCCCGAGCTGTAGGAAAAACCGCCCAGGCCGCTGTAGACGCCCGTGTTATAGACGTTATTGTAGCCACCCAGCCCCCCGTAGCCGAGGCCCGAGTAGCCGTATCCGCCCAGCCCGTAGCCGGTCCCATAGTAAGGGTTTCCGATCGAGAGCGAGAACTGGGCCTTCGACTCGCCCGTCATCCCCAGCAAAAGCCCGCCCACCATCACCAATCCGGTCAAGGTCCGCATTTGTATTCTCCCTGATGTGTTTGTTGACTGTCAGCACGATCTTGACGACCGCCGAATAGCCAGGTTTGAGACGCAGATCTCATGCCAAAGAATATTGGTCAGTTTTTGGATACCAAAAATTAAAAAATCGTAGTCTCAAAATTTATTTGCTAATCCGCCAAACAATCGTCTTGTCGCCGTCCCGGTTTCGTGCTAAGGTCATCTCAAGTCAAAGAAAAGTTCATCATCCGGAAGGGTTCCGGAAGTCTTGTGAGGCGAGGGACGATGGCGATCGGCGAGTCGGAGGTCGGTCGGAAGTCACTGGGGGACGTTCACGGTTCGGTCGGGGTGTCTCACGGGAACCCGTTCAAACGGCTCTTCGCGTTTCTGGGACCGGCGTATCTGGTCAGCGTTGGCTACATGGACCCGGGCAACTGGGCGACCGACCTGGAAGGGGGCGCCCGGTTCGGCTACGCCTTGATCTGGGTCCTGTTGATGTCGAACCTGATGGCCGTGATCTTGCAGACTCTCTCGGCGAGGCTGGGGGTGGTCACCGGTCACGACCTGGCCCAGGCTTGCCGGTCGGAGTACTCGCGACCGGTCAACTTCGCCCTCTGGGCTCTGGCCGAGATCGCCATCGCCGCGTGCGACCTGGCCGAGGTGGTCGGGACGGTCATCGCCCTGAAGCTGCTGTTCGGCATGCCGCTGCTCTGGGGCTGCGTGGTCACGGCATTCGACACTTTCCTGCTGCTCTGGCTCCAGCAGTTACGGGATGAGGAAGATGGAGGCCGCGATCCTGGCCCTGGTGGTGACGATCGGCGGCTGTTTCCTGATCCAGATCCTGCTGGCCAGGCCCGACCCGGGTGCCATGCTCCTGGGCTTCCGGCCGACCTTGCCGCCGGGCTCGCTGTTCGTCGCGATCGGCATCCTCGGCGCGACGGTGATGCCTCACAACCTTTACTTGCACTCGGCCCTGGTGCAGTCCCGGCAGGATCGGCAGGATCGGGCGAGCAAGGCGCAGGCGTGCAAGTACAACCTGATCGACTCGGCGCTGGCGTTGAACGTGGCGTTCTTCGTGAACGCGGCGATCCTGGTTCTGAGCGCGGCGGTCTTCCACGGCAAGGCGGAGGTCGCCAGCATCGAGGAGGCGCATCGAGCTCTTGCCGGGCTTCCTTGGAGCCGCCGCGCCGATCCTGTTCGGGATCGCCCTGCTCTGTGCCGGGCAGAGTTCGACGCTGACCGGCACGCTGGCGGGGCAGATCATCATGGAGGGCTATCTCGACCTCAAGATCTCCCCCTGGCTCCGGCGGATGATCACGCGGTCGGTCGCCCTGATCCCCGCTGTCCTGACGATCGCGCTGGCCGGCGAGCAGGCGACGCAACACCTGCTGGTGCTCGAGCCAGGTCGTCCTGAGCTTGCAGCTCTCGTTCGCGGTGATCCCGCTGATTCACTTCACGTCGGACCGCCGGAACATGGGGGATTTCGCGACTCCCTGGTGGGGGCAGGTGCTGGCCTGGGCTTCGGCCTCGATCATCGTGGCGCTGAACGCGAAGCTGGTCACGGACAAGATCGATGAGTGGGTCGGGCTGGCGGCCGAGTCGGGCCGGACGCTCGGACCGGTGCCGCTGTCCTGGCTGGTTGGCTTCGCGCTTTATGGGATTGCCCTGGCGGCGCTGGTGTTGCTGGTCTGGGTCATGATCAAGCCGTTCGTCCGGCCCTCGGACGCCTGGAAGCCGGAGCCGAGCGTGGACTCGACTGGGCCGACGCCCTCCGGCCTCGACAGATCGGCCAGATCGGCGTCGCGCTGGAACGAGGGCCCGGTGACGCGGAGATCCTCAACCGGGCCCTGAGCCTGGCCGAGGCCGGGCGGTCACGACGCTGACCCTCTTGCACGTCGTTGACTCGCCGATGACGGTGGTCTACGGCTCGGAGGCCGCCGACCGCGAGACCGGTGCCGACGAGCGATACCTGGAAGACGTGGTCGAGGTCCTCGAAAAGAAAGGCTTCCGAGGCCCGCTCGATCCTGCTCTTCGGCCCCGACCGGGCCGCCAAGCTGATCCAGCAGCTCAAGGCCGAGCCGGTCGACCTGCTGGTGGTCGGATCGCACGGCCACGGCCTGGTACGCGACTTGCTTTTCGGCCAGACGGTCGATAAGGTCCGCCACGGTCTGAGCGTGCCGATGTTGATCGCCCGGCCGCAGGAAGTATTGAAGGGGGACGATTGATCGGACGGATCGCCCGAAGAAGATATTCCCTTTCCTGGCGTGTTCGCGTCTCATCTTCATTGACCCTGCTCGGTTCAGTGTCCTAGAATCGGCTTTCGGTCATGCTCTCCTCGCGGCCTGCGCTTCGGATCGTTCACGCGCGATGGCGATCACGTACTACAAGCGGTTTCGGATGGAGATCGACCTCGACGGCTCGCTGCCCCCGCCCCGGCTCGCCCCGCCATTCCGGTGGGTCGCCTGGGACGAGTCGCTGGTCGAGCTGCATGCCGAGGTGAAGTATCTCAGCTTCCGCGACGAGGTCGACTCGCACGTCTTCCCCTGCCTGGGGGAGCGTCACGGATGCCAGCGCCTGATGCGCGAGATCCGCCGGAAGCCGGGATTCCTGGCCGTCTCAACCTGGCTGATCGCCTGCCCCGAGGGGTATTGCGGGACGGTCCAGGGGGTCATGGACCGTGGGCCGATCGGGGCGATCCAGAACCTGGGCGTCGTCCCCGAGTACCGAGGGATGGGGCTGGGCAAGGCCCTGGTCCGCCAGGCCCTGGAAGGGTTCTACCAGGCCGGGCTCCGGCGGGCGTACCTCGAAGTGACCGCCGAGAACGCCTCGGCGGTCCAGCTCTACCGGGCCGTCGGCTTCCGGCGTTCGAAGACCCTGTACAAGGCCGTCGATGGCTGAAGCGCGGTCAGTCGGGTCCTTCAATGGTCGTTGGGCAAGGGAAATCGGGACTGGCTCCGCGTCTTTGGCCGGTACCTGTCCCGGTTTGCCGGCGAGACGGGGAGAGGCACCTCCGCTGTGCTTCGGAGCCTGTCCCCGGTCTCGCCTCGTTCCTGGACCTTTGAAGGACCCTGGCGTGGCCGGTCGGGCGTTAACGCGAGGCCGGATTTGGGGGATACTGACGATTGCTCCGGCTCCGATCGGAACCGTCGATCACCGTGCGCCATCGACTTTGAAGCGATGAGGTCCACCCGTGCCCGAACCGTCCGTCCGCTCTCACGAATTTCCCAACGGCCTGGTGCTCCTCGCCGAGTCGATGCCGAGCGTCCAGTCGGCGGCCTTCTCCTTCTTGCTCCCCGCCGGCGCGGCGTATGAACCGGCCGAACTGGGAGGCTCGGCGTCGATGCTCGCCGAGTGGATCACCCGGGGCGCGGGGGACCTCGACAGTCGCGAACTCCTCGACCGCGCTCGACAACCTGGGCGTCAGCCACGGCGAGGGGGCGCAGACGCTGCACACGAGCGTCTCGGCCGCGACTCTGGGTCGGAACCTGATCCCGGCGCTGGAGATCTACGCCGACGTCCTGCTCCGTCCGCACCTCGACGACGAGGAGATCGAGCCGATCCGCGCCCTGGCGGTCCAGAACCTCCAGAGTCTTGAAGACGACCCCGGCTCGAAGGTCATTTACGAGCTGAGGCGCCGCCACTTTCCCGATCCCTGGGGCCGTCCATCGCCCGGGACGGTCGAAGGGGTCCGCCAGGCTTCGCCCGATGATCTTCGCCGGCCTTCCACCGCTCGCATTATCGGCCCGAACGGCTCGATCCTCGCCGTCGCCGGCGCGATCGAGTGGGACCGGCTCAAGGAGGCCGTGGCCGCCTCTTCGGCCGCTGGGAGCCGAGGTCCGAGCCGGTGGTCCAGGTCAAACCCGGAGGCCCGAGCCGAGATCATCTCCTCAAGGAGACCCAGCAAACCCAAATCGCGCTGGCGTATCCGACCGTGACCGTGGACAGTCCCGATTATTACCAGGCCCGTGCGATGATCGGCATCCTCGGCGGTTATTCCTCGGCCCGGCTGTTCACTGAGGTCCGCGAGAAGCGCGGGCTTTGCTACTCGGTCTACGCGAGCTACGAAGGTCAAAAAGACCGCGCAGCGGTCCTCTGCTACGCCGGGACCTCGACCGACCGGGCTCAGGAAACGCTGGACGTGACCCTGGCCGAAATCGACCGACTGAGCCGCGACGGCGTGGACGGCGAGGAGCTCGACACGATGCGCGCCGGGCTGAAATCCTCGCTGATCATGCAGCAGGAATCGAGCATGAGCCGGGCCGGCTCGCTCGCCTCCGACTGGTTCTATCTCGGCCGGGTCCGGCCGATCGATGAAATCGCTGGCGAGCTGGACGCGCTGACGCCCTCCGACGTGGGCGAATTCGCGACCAAAAATCGAACCGACGAAATGACTATCGTGACACTCGGCCCGACCGCGTTGAAACTTCCCATTTGAGAAAGAAAGACGGGGGGAGTTTAACCGCCAAGACGACAAGATCGCAGAGAGGAAGAAGAGAGAGGAAAAAAGAGATAAAGAATTAAGGCTCATGATGGATTCCAGGGTGGTGGCCGAAGAGGTTTCATTGGGTGCCACGAGTTGTACTCAACCCGCGTTCCGTCAACGTGGGCCGATTCACGGGTTGAGTACAACCCGTGGCACCCCGATCGGGTCTTCGGATCGGGGTTTCGAGCCGCCACCCCGGAATCCATCATGAGCCAGAATCAAATGCAAAACGACTTGATAATGATAAGTTCTTGATTCTATTTTTTTTCTCCTCTCATTCTTCTCTCTTCTTCCTCTCTGCGATCTTGGCGTCTTGGCGGTTAAACTCCCCGACTTGGCGGTTCAATTCTCCTCGGAGATCGTCCCTTGCGATTCCATCACACTGTCCTCGACAACGGTCTCCAGGTCATCGCCGAGCTGAACGACCAGGCGCGGTCGGTCGCGTCGGGGTTCTTCGTCAAGGCGGGAAGTCGCGACGAGACGCCCGAGCTGGCCGGCGTCTCGCACTTCCTGGAGCACATGATCTTCAAGGGGACGCCGAACCGCGATGCCCTGGCGGTCAACCGCGACTTCGACCGGGTCGGGGCCAAGCACAACGCCCAGACCTCGGAAGAGGACACGTTTTACCATGTCACCTGCCTGCCCGAGTACCTGCCCTCGGTCGTTCGACGTCCTCTCCGACATCCTCCGGCCGAGCCTTCGCGAGGAGGACTTCGAGACCGAGAAGAAGGTGATCATCGAAGAGATCCGGATGTACCTGGATAACCCGATGTCCGTCGCCTACGACGCCGCCAAGGCCGCACACTTCGGCGGGCATCCGCTCGGACAGAGCATCATCGGTACGGTCGAGTCGATCACCGCGCTGAACGTTGACCAGATGCGTGCTTACTTCGCGAAGAAGTACAGCCCGGCCAACATCGTCCTGGCCTTTGCCGGCAAGACCGACTGGGACGAGGTCGTCGAGCTGGCCAGGCGTCACTGTTCCGACTGGGAAGGCCCGCCGGCCGAACGCCAGGCCGTCCCGCCGAAGGGGACGGGCGCCTTCGAGGCGTTGCTCCGGTCCGAGGACAACCAGCAGACCGTCATCGGCGTGGCCGACGCACCGGCCCTTGAGGACGACGACCGCTACGCCGCGCAATTGCTGGCGACGGTCCTCGGCGACCATACCGGGTCGCGGCTTTACTGGTCGCTGGTCGACCCCGGCCACGCCGACGGCGCCGAGGTCTCCTACCAGGACTACAACCGGGCAGGAGCGTTCTTCACCTTCCTGAGCTGCGAGCCAGACCAGACCCAGGAGAACCTCGGCCGGATCGTGGAGGTCTATGGCCAGGCGATGGCCCAGGGGATCACCGAGGAAGAGCTGACCCAGGCCAAGAACAAGGTGCTCTCGAGGACGGTCCTGCGCTCGGAGCGGCCGATGGGCCGGCTCGCCTCGCTCGGCTTCCACTGGACCTATCGCCGCGAGTACCTCCCGGTTGATCAGGAGCTGGAGTTGTTCGGCAAGGTGAGCACGGCGGACATCCGCCGGATCTTGCAGGCGTGGCCGCTCCTGCCGATGACCGTCGTCTCCGTCGGGCCGACGACCGACGTCCATCCCCCGAAGTGAGGTGGAACGATGAAATCGAAGGTTCGGTTCAGCTGCGACCAGTACGAAGAGATGATCCGATGGGGCTCTTCAACCCACCTGAAAAGCATCGCGTCGAGCTGATCTTCGGCAGGATCGTGCCGGTTTATGGGAAAAGTCGAATGAGCCCCATTAACCCGCCGCATGATGACTCGGTCGACGATCCTGTTCGATTGGAGCCAGGAGGTCTTACCGAGAGGGGCCGTGCGGATTCGAGCCTGGGGCTCGATCAACATCCCTCAACTAGGAAGCCAGCCCCAGCCCGACTACGCGCTGGATGGCTCCCAAACGCTATCAGCAAGAGAGGCCGTTACCCGGTGATATCCTGCTGCTAGTGGAGGTCTCCGACACGACCCTGAAGAAGGACCGAGGCTCGAAGTCACGGCTTTATGCGAAGGCCGGCATCCGGGATTACTGGATCGTGAACATCAACGACCGATGCGTCGAGGTCCACCGCGATCCGGAGGGCTCGAAGTACCGGAGCGTCACCGTGTACACCCCGGGCCAGGCCATCCATCCCCTCGCCTTCCCCGACGTCGCGCTCGAAGTCTCCCGACTCTTCCCCGAGTAATCGACGCAGGATCAGGGTTCCCTTCATGCGGATCGTCAGCCTGTTGCCCTCACTGACCGAACTGGTCTGCGCCCTCGGCCGGGGGGACGAGCTGGTGGGCGTGACCCACGAGTGCGACTATCCGCCGGGCGTCGAGTTGCTCCCGCATCTGTCGATGAGCCGGATTCCCTCGGGAGCCACGAGCGCGGCGATCGACGCGATGGTCGTGGAGCAGAAGGGGAGCCTCTACGACCTCGACAAGGACCTCCTGGCCGAGCTCCGGCCCGACCTGATCCTGACGCAAGAACAGTGCGACGTCTGCGCCGTGAACGAGGCGACCGTCCGCCGGATCGCCGCGACGCTGCCGGGCTCGCCGGCGGTCGAGAGCGTCAATCCGACCGACCTTGCCAGGCCTTGTTCGCCATGTTCCGTCGGGTGGGCGATCTCCTCGACGCGACCGAGGCCGCCGAGGCTCTGATCGCACGTTTCCAGGAGACGGCGAGGCAAATCGCCCGACGGATCGAGGCGCCCGGTCCCGAGAGTCGTGCTCCTCGAATGGCTCGACCCGCCCTTCTGCTCGGGGCACTGGAATCCGGAGATCATCGCCCTGGCGGGAGGTCTCGAGGTGCTCGGCCGATCCGGCTCGCCATCCAGGCGAGCTGAGCTGGACGGAGATCGCCGTGGCCGACCCGGAGGTCATCCTGATCTCCGCGTGCGGGTTCTCGATCGAGCGGACCGAAGTCGACCTGGCCGTGCTCGGTCGACCGTCGGGAGTGGCAAGACCTCCAGGCGGTCCGCAACGGCCGGGTCGCCCTGACGGACGGCTCGGCCTATTTCTCCCGGCCCGGTCCCCGGCTGGAGACCAGCCTCCGGATCGCCGCTGCGGCGATCCATCCGGAGGAATGCGGCGACCTGGCCCCCCGGGGGACATGGCGGCCCGTACCCGCTCGGGTTTGAGGGCGGCTTCGGCGGCATCCTGACGTCAACGTTCCCCTTGCGGTTTTGTCTCGAACGCGGCATCTATGTGCATCCTCGCGGGGTCGCCATCCGGCGACACATGGTCGGAACCGACTACCGATGTCGTATCGATCCAGGGAGAAGGACCAGTCCCACACGGAGGTGCCGATTGGAAGCGTTCAAGAACGCCCTGGCGGTGATCGCGAGTCTCGTCGGGGTCCTGACCGCCCTCCTCACGCTGTATGCCAAGTTCCTCGACGTGAAGAAGGAGGCGGCTCGAAAGGCCGATGCCGCGGGGGCCCCGACGGCTGCAGTCCTTCGCCTTCGTCGACCGGCTCGTCGAGCCGGGAGAGCCGATCGCGAGGTATGCCCCACCGAGCGAAGATTTCGAGGCCGTCGAACGCGCGCGGCGGGCGGTCAAGGCCCCCGCGGCCACGCTGATCGCCGCGGGCCTGATCAGCCTGTTCTCGAACCTGTTCATCGCCGGCTTCGGCTACGTGGACCGATTCGTCACGCCCCTCACCACCGAGACTCAGAACCAGCGGGCACTCGTCGGGGTGACCCGGTTCGGGGACCCGCGTTATGGGCCGAGCATGATCGGGACGGTCAACGGGAGTTCGGAGAATGCGACCGCCGTCATGACGATCTTCACGCTGATGAGTCTCTCCGTGGCCAGCGCAGCGGCTGTCTGGGCGGGTTACGGAATGCTCAGGCTCCGGGGCTACTGGCTCTCGGTCGCTGGCAGCTTCGCGATCATGGCAGGGGCGGGCTTTTGTTGCATGGCGGGGATTCCGGTCGGGGTCTGGTCGCTCGCGATCCTCTTCCGACCCGAGGTGGCCTCGTCGTTCCGGTGACGACGCGATCGCTCGACCCCCGTCCCGTCAGTGCGAGCGGCGCACCACGTATCGGGTGAGCGTACGAAGGACGTTCTTGCAGGGGGATTCGGGCAAGACGTCGAGGGCGCCGGCGGCTTTCTCGGCGTAATTCTCCGCCTGGCTCCAGGCATACGGGAGGGCGTCGGACTGGTCGAGGAGGTCGCGGACCCTTGGGCGATCCTCGGGCTTGGCCTCGGCCAGGAGGTTCCGGAGCGAGGCGGCCGTCTCCGGGTCGGAGGTCTCCAGTAGGCGGATCAAAGGGAGTGTGAGCTTCTGCTTCTCGAGGTCGGTGCCGAGGCTCTTGCCGGTCGCGCGTTCCTCGCCCCAGAGGTCGAGCACGTCGTCGGCGATCTGGAAGGCGACGCCCAGGTCGCGGCCGTACTCCTCCATCGCATCGACGGTCGCCTCGGGCGCATCCGCGTAGTGGGCTCCGAGCCGGCAGGAGACGGCGGTCAACTCGGCTGTCTTGCCTCGGATGATCGAGAAATAGGCAGCCTCGTCGAGGTCGAAGTTGCCTCGATTGCTGACCTGCTGCATCTCCCCTTCGCAGACGAGGTTCGTCGCGTGGCCGATCCATCGGCAGGCCAGGGTCGTCTCCAGCGAGGCGGCGAGGTGGAACGCGTGGGTGAACAGGTAGTCGCCCATCAGGACGGCCGCCTCGTTGCCCCACTCGGCATTGACGGTCGCGGCGTGTGCGACGAATCAAGGACTCGTCGAGGATATCGTCGTGGACCAGGGTCGCCGTATGGATCATCTCGACGACGGCGGCCAGGACCGCGTGGTCAGGCTTGACCTCGCCGCTGGCCTTGGCTGTCAGGAAAACGAGGGCGGGGCGAAGTCGCTTGCCCCGGAAATCCGCACAGTGATCGACAAGAGTCTGGACGAAGGGGTGGTGGCTGGCCAGTTCGGCGTTGAAGACCTTCTCAGCCTCGGCCAGCTCGGTCGCGATCGGTGCGTAAAGAGCCATCAGCTTGCGGCCGATCGTCCTCAGACTTCCTCGTCGCGGCGATCGACATCCCCACCCCTCCCCCTTGCAGATCGTCCGACCCGCTCACTCCGCCCCTCGACGATAATCCCCGCTCCGGCCGCCCGATTTCGCTTCCAGCCGGACCTGGTCGATCTCGATCGCGCGGTCCACCGCCTTGCACATGTCGTAGATCGTCAGGGCGGCGATCGAGACGGCCGTCAGGTGCCTCCATCTCGACTCCCGTCCGCCCCTGGAACCGTCACCGTGGCCTCGATCTTCACCGTCGCCTCGTCAACCGGCTCGAAATCCACGGTCACGCCGTCGATCCCCAGGGGATGGCAGAGCGGGATCAGGTCGCCGGTTCGCTTCGCCGCCATGATCCCGGCGAGCCTGGCCACGGCGAACACATCGCCCTTGGCCAGTTTCCGGTCCAGGATCAACGCCAGGGTTGAAGGAGCCATCCGCACCAGCCCGCTGGCTCGCGCAGAGCGATCGGTGACGTTCTTTGACGAGACGTCAACCATCCGGCTCGCGCCTCCGGCGTCGAAATGCGAGAGCGTCGCCCATCCTCGTTCATTCCCGGATTTCAATTCAAACTGAAAGTATTATAGAGAAACCGTGCGGGGTGGCTAGGGGAATCCGGATTTTCGACGCCTCAGGAGCGCCGAAAGCCAGACGCCCTGACGGGTTCGGTTGGCGATCATGGGGTCGTGGGCGAGTCGATCGCGGACGTCGGGCGTGCAGTAGGCGGATCGTCGGGAAACGATCAGCCAGTCGGCCGCGCCGGCTTGATCCTGGTCGCTTGATCACGATGTTCCGGGAAAGAAGCTGGCGAGTCGTGACCACCTTACCTTGCTCGGGGGCGAGCGTCGGGGCGAGCGCGACAGTCTCGCCATCGGACATCAATTGGACGCCAGTTCTCCGAGCAGCACGGGGTCGACGGCGTCGCCCCAGTAGGTTAGTTCGAGCCCCAGCCGCTCCGCGCCGGGCAGGCCGCCCACGAGCAGATTGTAGTAGCTCAGGCCGAACGGGTGGATCATCACCACGCCAAATCCCTGGCCGACCATCAATGCCACCAGCGCCAGGCGTCCCGTCCGGCCCGCCCGGGTCCAGAGTGAGCCGAAACCCCGACCGACCAGCATCGCGAACAACGGGAAAACGACCAGGAACAGCCGCTCGCCGTCGTAAACGGGAATCCTCGTGCTGAAGACGATCAGGAAGAGCGCGATCGAGCCGGCCAGGAGAAGGACGAAGGGGTCAAATCGGCGAGCGTCACCCCACCGGACCAGTCCCCAGAGACCAAGGGCGAGCAAACCGATGGGGATCGTGGTCGCGAAGTAGAACCAGGGGTAATGCCAGGGGACGTCGCGGTCGGCGAAGACCTGGCCGAAGTACAGGACACGGATTGAGATTCGGTCGACTCCAGTGCCGAGGTAAGCACGAGCCGTTCGACCGGAGCGTACCAGAGCCACGGCCAGCCCGCGAAGAACGTCGAGAGCCCCACGACGACCCAGATCGAGCACGCACCGACCGCGCGGAAGGGTTTCAATCGGCTCAAGGCCCAGGCCAGGACGATCGGCGGCAGGAACCAGGCGTGGATCTTGGTGAGGAGTGCCAGGCCCCAGGCTATCCCGGCCAGGCCCATCCCCAAAAGTGGCCGAGGCCCCTCAATCGCCCGGACGGCCGAGAGCAAGGAAAGACGTCCAAAAAAAGGCGATGAAGGTATCGAGCGCCCCGAGATGAGCGTGGGCGAACGCACGAGGCATCAGGACGAGGCTGAGGCCCGCGACCATCCCCGCGGCTCGACCGAAGCGTCGGCCCGCCGTCGCCGAGATCAGGCCGACCAGCGCCCCGAACGTCAGCGCCGGTGCCAGACGGCCCGACACGATGTACTGGCCGATCGGGTCAGGTCCCCCGCGCAAGATTACTTCGAACGGCTCGCCCAGCGTCGAGGCGATCCCCAGGAGCCACCGGCCCAGTGGCGGATGCTCGGCATTGTCGCGGAAGACGGCATCCACCGTCGCTCGCTCGAAGAAACGCAAGCCCCTGGCCCGGAGCGTACTGACGTAGGTCCGGCCAGGCCGGACGTCGAGCGGCTCGTCGATCGTGATCCCAGGGTCGACCAGCGTTGCCAGGACGGACAGGAAGGCGATCGCGCCCAGAGCCCAGGCCAGCCGGCTCGAGGTCCGCCATCCGGATGCCTCGGGGTCGCGATCGCTCATCAAGAGGGTTTGGGACATCCTTGATCCGCTCGGATAACGATCAACCAGCCCGGTTTTCCGGGTTGATTATGAACCAGGAAGCCCCTGGATGCGAGGGCGTTCCGGTCGTGGGTTGGTCGGCTGCTCGACCTCGGTGTCACTTCATGAGGTCAGATCGTGATCGTCCGTGATCTCTTCAAAAGCGACGCGCTCGGCCTCTCTCCAGTCGAAGCCCGCGTCTTGTAATTCGTTGGCCCGATCGCCCCAGCGTTGCCGGCGATCCAGCGGCCAGCGAGCAACGATCGCTCGCCAGAAAAGCCCCGGATGGGACTGCGGGGAAGCCGGCTCGACACGAACCGCCGGGGCCACGAGCGCGGCGTACCAAAGCGGAAGGTCGATCACCGACGATGCTTCCGGGCCAGCAGCGGCCCGATCCGAAAACGACAGGTCGGGGGACGGTTCGACGATCGGCTCGTCCAGCAAATCCGGCGCAGTCGCGAGGCAACTCATCGGATAAGGCTCCCGTTGCAAGCCTCCACCCACTCCCTCGGCCCGCATCCTCCCTTGACGCCCTACGGACGACCTGGACATCGCACCAAAAGACGTATGCCTTGGGTACTTCACGACATCAAACAACCTCTGGCTTTGGAGAAATGAGGCTGCTCATCAGAATAATAGACAAATCATCGAGACAAATGGGTGAATTTCGAGAAAGAATCTCGTGAAATATAGGAAAAATAGTCAAAACGGGGGGATTTTGTCTTTCTGGGTCAACACTAGTTCTTGATCGCGAGGGTTATGATCAACGAATTCGGGGGCGAGGGCGGGATGATGTTCCGGGAATGCTACGCGGTCAATGAGTTCCATCCGACTCGCGACACCTGACTGATCGAGTCAGGCTGTTGGCCTCCGACTTCACAAATCTAAACGATGCGTTGGGTCTGACGACTCCTATACTGTCGCTAATTCAACATCGGGGCCTGCTTTCAAGGCCCTCCCTTCGATGAGGAGTCTTCCATGGGTCTGTATCTGTCACGCAGAAGCCGTCGTGCCTTCCTCGGGACGCTCACGACCGGCGCGGCTCTTCTTCACCACCCGTGGTCTTTTCGCCGCGGAGCTTGCGGAAACCCCGTCGAGGACCGAAGGCCCGTTCTACCCGGATCGACTGCCGCTGGATCGGGACAACGACCTGATCATCATCAACGATCACCTCACGCCGGCGGTTGGAGAGATCACCCACCTGACTGGCCGGGTCCTGACCTCCTCGGGAAGCCCGATCCGGGACTTGACCGTCGAGATCTGGCAGTGCGACGCGAACCGGGTCTACCTGCACACGGGCGACAGCTAGTCGAAGAAGGACCAGCAGGACAAGAACTTCCAGGGGTTCGGCCGGTTCACCACTGGCTCGACCGGCGAGTACCGATTCCGGACGATCAAGCCGGTACCTTACCCGGGGCGGCCCGCCCCTCACATTCATTTCAAGGTGAAGCGGGGTGAGCGTGAACTTCTCACCTCACAGATCAATATCGCCGGCCATCCGGGCAACAAGGTGGATCACGTCGTCCTCGAAGGGATCGGCGTGTTCGACCGCGAATTGCTCCAGACCGAGTTCAAACCCATCCCCGGCTCGAAGATCGGTGAACTCGCCGCGAGGTTCGAGATCATCCTCGGTCGGACCCCGGACGAGCGGGCTTCCCGGGATAACTTTTGACCTCGGGTTGAATTCGCGACGTGCTCATTCCCACACACCAATGAGGATACACATGCGGATCATGACCGGGCTGACGGTGATCGGATCTCTCTGGATGGTCGCGCCGTCGCGACCGCGCAACCACCCGGCGGCGGACCGGGAGGCAGGCCGGGCGGCGGGCTGTCGAAGTCGGCCGACGCCACCGACCTCGAGAAACGGATGATGGCCTTCGACGCGGACAAGGACGGCAGGTTGACCCGGGAGGAAGTGACCGACGAGCGCCTGCTTGGACTCTTCGCAAGGGCCGATGCCGACAAGGATGGGATCGTCACGAAGGCCGAACTCATCGCGCTGGGTGAGAAGGAGCACTCCGAGGACCAGGGTGGCCCATTCGGCGGGGGTGGACCCGGCTTCGGGCCGCCCGGTGGTGGAGGCGGACCTGGCTTCGGCCCGCCCGGTGGGGGTCCTGGCGGGCCTTCTCGTCCGGGCGAGGTTCTCTCGCCGATGTTCCAGGATCGGCTGAACCTCACCGTCGAGCAGAAGGCCCAGGTGGAGCAGCTCCAGGCTGAGGTCGAACGCCCGCCTGGAAAAGATCCTTGACGAGGAGCAGCGGTCTCTGCTTCGAGCCGCCCGACGTCGAGGACCCGGCGGACCTCCGCCCGGAGGTCCCGGAGGTGGAGGTCCGCGGGGTGGACCCGGCGGTCCCGGCGGCGATCCCGGGCCGCGCTGAAGTTGGGTTCGATTTTCGCTGGACAGACGAACCCGAGGCCGATCCCGTGAACGGGATCGGCCTCGGGCACGCAGAGGTTTCGAGGGTCAGGGGAGGCGGATCAAGGTTCGTCGGCCTTCTTCTGCGAGATCAGTCGGCGGACCCGCTCGGCGAGCAGGGCGCCGTCGAACGGCTTCTTGAAGGCGTCGTTGAACCCGAGGTTGTAGATGTCCTCGTTCGGCTCGTCGCTGGTCAGGGCGACGAGGATCGTGGTGATGTGGTCCTGGCTCTTGCGGAGGTTCTGGGCGATCTGTCCGGCCTCGATCCGGCCGACGGCCAGGTCGATGATGATGCAATCCGGGTGGAAGCTCTCGGCGCGGATGCCGGCCTCGAAGCCCGAGGCGGCGGTCTCGATCCGGAAGTCGTCCCCTTCGCGAAGGTGCTCGCGAAGGTTGCCGAGCATGCGGAGCGTCGGCGCCGACGACCAGGATCTTGTGATAGACTTCGGCCTCCAGGTCGCCCAGCGGCATGCCGTGCTCTTTGAGGAACCGAAGGAGATGCTCGCGGGGGATTCGCCGGTCCTGAGAACCGGGAATCCGATATCCTCGCAAGCGGCCCGAGTCGAACCACTTGCTCACGGTCCGGGGCGCGACTTTGCAAATCTTCGCGACCTGGCCGGTTGTGAACACTTTCTTCATATCGAGGACTCCACTCCCTGGAATGGTGCGAGGCCTCGGAGGTTTCCTCTCCCCTCCGGTAGGACCCAAGTCGGCGCCGTGGCGGGTACCGAACCCAGCCGATCCGGACCAGAATGCCCGGATCGACGCGAGATCGGATCGGCCCTTTCGGGCGAACGCCCCACCATTGCTCCCGTGCTCGTCCCGAGGTCGACCGCCCGGGACTCAGCCCCGAACGATCGGCGAGGTTGCGGGCGGTCGCCGGACTTGACGTCCGTCGACCGATCACCGAGCACGAGATACCCCCCGTGCGTTCGCGAGGGGCTGGACCGGTCCGGGGCCACTCAAGGGGTCGCTGCTCGCCTCCTTGCCGTAGCGAACCTGACCGTCAAGACTAATTTTCGTGTTTCGCCGCGCGTTTCTTGAGGATGGGTCGCGACAGGTCCCAAGGAGCCTGGCGAATGGTCCGGTTCGACCTAAAAAAGGAGATGTGAGGGGAAGGATGGGAGGGGCGGGGGGTTCCGCCCCTGGAAGGAAGGATTATCAGGCGAATGAGCAGGATCCTCAACGTCCGATCATCTTGCCAAGTCGCTGGAAAACTCCCAAACGCTTCGATTCGCCACCGGTCTTCTTCAGTTCGTCATCCTTCTTGGAATTCACCGCGCTGGCGAGCTGGGTCTGGTCATAAGCGGGATTGGGGAGCGGAAGTGCATCGACGACGAACGGGCCGGGCAGGTTCTTCTGCACGGACGCGGCTCCGAGCATCATGGCGACATCGGGGTAGGATGACGCCGAGATTGGCCATCTCGCGGATGACCTCGGGGAGATCGAGCGCGCTATTGACTTTGGCATTAGGCCGGTCGAGATTCCTTGAGGTGATCTTGCAGATCTGGACCTTCTGATCGCCGTCGGAGGCGTTGAGCAGGAGTGGGCCGCCGGCCCCCAGCACGATCGGGGTGAGCATCTTCTGCCCCTTGCTGAAGACCACGATCTCGCACTTGAGGTTCCGGGTGACGTGGACCATCGGCGGGCCCTCGCAATCGACGACATAGAGCGAAAATGGCTCTTCGGGCCGAACCCTGGCCTTGGGCTTGGGCGTCTGGCCGACCTGATAGGCCATCGTGTCCTTCTCCTCGGGCTCGGGCAATTCGTCGATCACGCGGAGCTTGCCGAGGAAGGGGTCGGTGGGGTCAAGCGTCCGCAAGGCGTTGAAGGCCCCGTAGCGAAGCTCGAAGTCGGGTTCGTTCATCAAGGCGCGGAGCTTCAGCAGTGAAGCCGACTGGTCCATCGCTCCCATCGCCTTGAGGGCGTAGCAGCGGAACTCAGGCTTCTTCTTGGCCATCTCATAGAGCACCGACGCGCCGTCGCCATCGTTAAGGTAGCCCAACGCCTCGGCGGCGAAGAAACGAACGGTGTCGTCGGGCGAGGTCAGCGCCTGCTTGAGGACCGTTCCGGCGACCGGACCCAGTCCCTCCAGCTTGATCGCGGCCATGCCCGCCTTCTTCGGGTCGAGCAGTTCCTTGCCCCAGGTTCTCCAGTCGCTGCTCGCGGAGGGCGGGATTGTCGATCAGGTTGAGATAGCGAATGACCAGGTGGTATCGGTCCTGATTGTGGTGATAGGTCTTGGGGACCCGGAGCACGAGAGCCGAATCGGTCTTCGCCTCGGCCATCCCCTTGCTGCTGCCGTCGACGGTCTCGTGGAACCGCTGCTTGATGACGTTCTCGAGCAACTGCGAAGTCTTGCCGCTCCGGCGGACTTCCTTGATCGAGAGAAGGTAGGGTGAGTCCTGAAAGACATGGCCGCCGCCCAGCACCCGTCCGACCTTGGGATCGCCCGGTCTGGCCTCATTGCCGATCATCACCGGCCCGACGGCGACGGCGATCACCTTGTCGTCCTTCTCGCCTTCCCGGGTCATGGCCCGCTGGGCGAGCCGGGTGGAGACGAGCCAGCCGCCGGCCAGGCTCGAAGTGGCGCTGGCGGGGGGAAGTTCGATCTCGACGTCGAATTTATCTTTGGTGGAGACGCCCGCGGGGATGACCGTACGGACGATCACCAGCGAGCGATTCGTGCTCTTGAGGAACTTCTCGGCGTGCTCGATGCCCGCCTTCTGCATCTCGTCCACGAGCTTCTTTTGCTGCCAGGACGGCGGGGGCTCCGAGCCCGTTCCGTCGAGACCCAGGAGCAGGCCGACCCCCTCGACCGGGACGTCGGTCCCGAAGATGTTGGCCACATCGCCAATCGTCTCGTCGACCTTGGGCGGGATATCCTTGTTCTTCTTCTTATCCGCCCCGGTCAGAATCAAGGCCACGCAAGCAACCGCGGCCCCGAGGACCGAGGCGCGACTGGGGGATGTCCGCCGCATCGACCTGCCTCCTTGCATCGCCTTGGGTCCGGCCCGGGAACAACCCCGTCATGCCCGTTCGAGAACCGAAGGGCTTTCTGACCGACCCGCTCGGCCCAATCCTTTGGGCCGTCGACCGCCGGGACCGACTCCGCCACGATCGGCGAACCGGCCCGACGGCGGGACTTTAGCTTTTCGAGGAAGCAAGGTCAAGTGCGGTCGCTGAGAGGAGAGGTCGAAGCGGGCAAACCGAGACTTGCCATCGCATCAGTTTCCTAATTCCTTCTCGGCATAAGAGTTCCGTGACGGAGGCTCGATCCCTCGGAGATGCCTGACAAAGAAATCTCGCTTCCGACGCTCGCCATAGGGACTGCTCCCGGCGCCGTGGTCGGCTCCGGGGAAGACGATCAGCTCGAAGTCCTTGTTGGCCTTGATCAGCGCGTTGACCACCTGCATTGTCGAGGCCGGGTCGACGTTGTGGTCGAGCTCGCCGACGGTCAAGAGCAAGGCCCCTTTGAGTTTATGGGCGTTCGTCACGTTCGACTGCTCGGCGTAATGGGGACCGATCGGCCAGCCCATCCAGGCCTCGTTCCACCAGATCTTGTCCATCCGGTTGTCGTGGCACCCGCAGTCGGCGACGGCCGCCTTGTAAAAATCACTGTGGAAAAGCATCGCCCCGAGCGCATTCTGACCCCCGGCCGATCCTCCATAGACGCCGACCCGGGTCAGGTCGAGGTAAGGGTACTTCTCGGCCGCCGCCTTCATCCAGAGAATCCTGTCGGGCAAGCCGGCGTCGCCCAGGTTCTTCCAGCAGACGTCATGAAACGCCTTCGACCGCCAGTTGGTTCCCATCCCGTCGATCTGGACGACGATGAAACCCAGCTCGGCGAGGGATTGGGTCCGATGCAGCGGCGAGAATGTCTTTGGGACGAACGCCCCCTGGGGCCCGGCATAGATTTGCTCGATCACCGGGTACTTCTTCGATTGGTCGAGATTCATCGGCCGGAAGATTACGCCATGGATATCCGTCTTGCCGTCGCGGGCCTTCGCCACGAATCGCTCGGGGATCGGCAAACCTTCGGATCGCAAGGTCGAATCGTCGCCGCGCTCGACCTCGACAACCAGCTTGCCATCCTCGACCTTGCGCAGCTCGGTGACTGGCGGTAGGTTGACCCGCGAGTAGGTGTCGATCAGGAAGCGGCGATCGGGCGAGTAGCGGACCTGGTGGTTGCCGTCCCCCTCGGTCAGCAGGACCAGGCCGGTACCGTCCCGATTGATCCGGGCGTAGTGGACGTGGTAGGGGTCCTCGCCCGGGACGATCCCCAGCGCCCGGAACCAGATCTGGTTCTTCTCCTCGTCAACTCGGTCGATCCCGCGGACCAGCCATTCCCCTCTGGTGATCTGATTCTTGACGGCGCCCGTCCTCGAGTCGATCAGGTAGAGGTGATTCCAGCCGTCTCGCTCCGACATCCAGAGAATCTCGTCCGTCTTGTCAAAGAAGTGGAGGTACGTCTTGTTGGAATAGTCGACGAACGTCGGGCTTTTTTCGTCAATCAAGGCCGTTGCCTCACCGGTCGAGGCGTTGACGGCCACGACCCGGAGAACCTGATGGCCGCGCTGGTTGAAGAGGAAGGTGAACCGCTTCGAGTCGGGCGACCAGCGGACTTCCTCGATGCTCCAGGGGTTATCGAAGAGAGTGTCGGTGACGGTGACCGGCTTCTTTGATTCGATGTCGAAGAGATGAGGCTTTGAGATCGGCACGCGGTCGCCTGGCTTGAGGTAGTCGTAGTGGGAGAGCCGGGGCTGGAGCTGGTTTCTTGGAGATGACTCGATCAGGCTGACTTTGCGGTCGTCCCCCTTCAAGGTCCGCATGGCGACGACCTTCTTCGAGTCGGGCGACCAGTAGGCTGGCGTCTCGTAAGAGTCGTTCTCGGAGCCGTCCTCGCCGAGGAGGAACTCCTCTTTCGACTCCTTATCGCGGAGGTAGAGGTCGTGATCCTTGAGAAAGACGGTCCACTTGCCGTCGGGCGAGTCGTAACCGCGTCGAGAGCCCTGCCTCGGTCGGAACTCGCCGCCACGACCCCTCGGAGTGACGGGTTCCTCGGTGGGCCGCTTCGGTGCATCGGCCCTGGCGATCGAGTCGTTCGCGGGATCATAGCTCCAGCCTGATCCGAAGGCCTCGAATCGGACCTTGCCGTCGTCCTCGACCTGGATGAAGTCGAACGGCACATGGCCGGGCTCGAACGGGTTCCCGGACTCCTTCGCCAGTGAGGTCGCCAACCTGGCGTGGTCGAATGCCGGCTGACGTGTCCCCTTGATCGCGTCAACGACGATGAACTCGCGGGCCTCGACCGGCAGGTTGACACGATACCAGAAGCGGTCATTACCGGCGAACCAGTGAGGCGAGACCCGATCGCGGAAGACCTTTCCCTGGGTCCGCACTCGGAGCCCGTCGGCCCGGGCGTAATCCTCTCGGATATCTCCCGCGATAAGCGCTCTCGACGAGACCATTCCCGCCAATGAGACGATGAGGACGGTGATCCGGGCCGCTGACATCAAGAGGTGTCGTCTCATGCCGCTGTTTCCTTTGGTCCGGTGGGCGTCGTCGTGCTGGCTCTCCTCTCAGGTATCAGCGTCAAAAGCAGATCTGTCATCGTCAATTTCTCCATCGGCCCGTGTATGCTGGGGCAAGATCAGAGCTGACTTCGGGAGAGCAACCTGTGAAATCACCCGGAATGACGATCACGCTCGTGGCGTTCTTGATGCTCTGGCCAGGTCTCCTGGAGAGGTTGACAATCCGCGGCGATGAAATCGCTCCGCCGAGCATCGACGCATCAACCCTCCGACGCAAGGTTCTCTGCGGCTATCAAGGCTGGTTTCGCTGCCCCGACGATTCGGCGGGCCGAGGCTGGCTCCACTGGAGTCGCGACTCAAGAAGAATCACCCCGGAAACTCTCACCTTTGACATGTGGCCCGACCTGGCCGAGCTGACCTCTGACGAACTTCACCCAGCCCCCGGCTTTACTCTCCCCAACGGCCAGCCGGCCTATCTCTTCAGTTCGACCCACCCATTGACGGTCGATCGCCACTTCCGCTGGATGGAACAGTATGGCATCGACGGGGTGTTCCTCCAGCGGTTCCTCGTGAACCTCCGCGACCCATCCTTCGACCTCGTCCTCGACCACGTCCGATCCGCGGCGGCCAGAACGGGGCGGGTCTACGCGATCGGCTACGACCTGAGCGGCACACCATCGGAGCGGATCTACGAACGGCTGACCGACGACTGGAAACGCCTGGTTCGCGAAGCGAAAATCACCCGAGACGGACGCTACCTGCATCATGGAGGAAAGCCCGTCGTTTTCGTCTGGGGGTTCTACAGCGACCGTTTCGGGCCAGAACTCGCTCATCGGATCATCGACTTCTTCAAGAAGGAGGGAGAAGAGAGGGCGACCCTGATCGGGGGATGTCCCTGGTCCTGGAGATCCGAAAGGAACCCTGAGTGGTCTCGAGCGTTCCGTCGATTCGATGTGATCAGCCCGTGGAACGTCGGAAACCACGCCCAACGCGACGGAAAACGGGTCGCCGCCACGCGTTCCTGGAAAGGAGACCTGGAAGAGTCGAGGCGGGCGGGGATGGAGTTCCTGCCGGTCCTGTATCCGGGATTCTCATGGACTCATCTCAAAGGTCAAGGCGCCGGAGGGGCGACCATACCCCGGTTGGGCGGTGACTTCTACTGGAGACAGTTCACCGAGGCGGCGGAATTGGGGGTCGAAATGGCGTACGTCGCCATGTTCGACGAGGTTGACGAGGCAACCGCCATCTTCAAGGTCACCAATCACCCGCCCTCCCAGGCTCGGTTCGAGACCTTCGAGGGGCGACCGAGTGACTGGTATCTCCGCCTGACCGGCGAGGGCTCAAAGGTGATCCGCCGCGAGCGAAATGCCTCTGACACGATCCCGATCGAGCCCTGAGTTCGAATCGACGGCCCTGGCAACTCTCCTGACGAACGTTCGCCAAGGCTCTCGACGGAAGAAAACCGAACCCAAGCCTCGTCCGGAGCAACTCGAGGGAAGCGATCCGTCCTTAAATTTTAAGGAATTCGTTTTTCTTTCGAAAGAAGAGACAGTTCGCGGCGAATTCCGTCATGTTGCCTCGTCTTTGATCTCCCCGTCGCGTTGAACCGCGATTGGTCGAGGAGGAAGGATCATGACGAAGTCCCGACGTCATCGCGAAACGTGGTCGGTTCCGTCAGCCCGAATGGTTCGATATGGTTGCGAGCTGACATGGTGTCCCACGGCGGTTTTCACGGCGTTGCTTGTCGTCGTCGGGGCCTATGCGGCGGCTCCCAAGATGTCGAGGGACTTGCCTGAAGTCCGGGCCTCGGCGGTCTTCCGGGGGCGAGCGGGTTCCGTGATCTCTTCGATTTCCTGGTCCTCAACGGGCCGGTTCCTGGCATCGGCCGGCTTCGAATCCGGCATTGAGATTCGTGACGCGGAGACAGGCCAGTTGTTGCGGACACTCGAGCCGTTTGATGACCACAAGCGGTCTGGATCGCGTCGCTCGATGCGCCGAGATTGTTGCTTTCTCGCCAGGGGCTCGGATTCTGGCGGTCGGTACATTCGCGGGAACGGTCGAGCTCTGGGAGGTAGGGGCCTGGAAGAGAATCGCGACCCTGTCCGGTTCCACGCCGGTCAGCAGTCTTGCCTGGTCACCCGAAGCGCGGACGTTGGCGGTGGGCTCCTTCGACAGGAAAGTCCGCCTTTGGGACATCGACGAAGACAAGGTCAGTGAACTTCAGGAGTCAATTCGTCAGCACACGACCCTGGCATTCGCTCCCGATGGCCGGACCATCGCCGGAGGCGGACCTGATGGACTGGTGAAGCTCTTCGACATCTCAACCGGCACGCCTCGCTGGGTCCGACGATCGCATACGGTAGGGGTTCGCAGTGTCGTCTTCTCCCGCGACGGGTTGACTGTGGCCGCGAGCGGGATCTCAAATCCAACGAGGCTCTGGGATGTCCGCGGGGGCGAGGAACGGGCCTTTTCCTTCGCAACGCCCCGGTCTTTTTCCGTGATCGCCTATTCACCTGATGGAACCCAACTCGCGTCGGCATCTCGAGAGGGCTCGATCAGCATTTGGGACCTCGTCAAGGGATCCGAGGTGGCCCAGTTCCACGGGCACTCTGGCATGATCACGTCGCTCGAATGGTCCCCTGACGGCCAGTTTCTCGCCTCGGCCGGATTTGACGATTCGCTGAAAATCTGGAAGGTCGCCAGGATGTCCAGAGGGACCCGATCTTGAGGTTCGATCGGCGGTTCCGCTGAAGACGAAAACGTGACGGGGCGATCGAGTGCCTCGATCATTCCCGGTGTTCAGGGGTGATGCCAGAACGCCAGGTTGGTCCCCTCAACGATTCGGATCGAGCGTTCCCGAGCGACCTCATGGAGGTAACGGTTGACGCCAATCCAGTCGGCTCGGCCGGGAACGTGCCCATAGTCATGCCAGGCGATCGAGCCCTCAACGCAACCGTCGAGGTAGGCGAAGGCCTTTTCCGAGTCGGCCCGGACTCCCTCATAGGAGTGATCGCCGTCGATCAAGATCATCGAGATCTGCCGGGGGCTGAAGACCGTGTAGTCCAGAATTCGGGAGTTGACATCATACACTCGGACGTTCGGCAGGCCTCGAGCGTGTTCCGCGACCTCGCCAACCTTCTCGTAAAGCTGCTCGGCGCACATGGTCGGCTCCCCCGTGAAGTCGAGCGCATGGATGACCCTGGCCAGGTTATGGAGAGCCAGCCGTCGGGTCGTCTGGCCATCGCGGCAACCGATCTCCAGAAGGTCCCCCGAGGTTCTGTCCGCGAGCCAGCATAGGAACCGCGTCTCCTCATCCGACATCCAGTACGACACCGGAGGGAGACTGGGGAGAAGCCTGTCGGCGGGCTTGGAGAAAGATAGGATGGGCACGTTCCGTCCCGCGACGAATGGGCGATGAGGGACTCGAACCCCCGGCATCCTGCGTGTAAAGCAGGCGCTCTACCGGCTGAGCTAATCGCCCGATTTCATGCCTTGGTGCATTCTAATGCCAAAATGAGGTCGGGGCAACCATGCGACCGGCCTGCTGGATCGGTTCCCTTCGTCTCGCGACTCGATCACCACGTCCCGGAAGACCTGGCGCGTGAAGCGAGCGAAGCCGACGTCGACCAGCCAAGGTGCCAGGCGATTGACCAGCAGGAGGAGTCGGCCTTCCCCTGTCAAGGTACGCTCGTGGTCTCTCCGGAGGACGGCCCGAAGGGCCTGAGCGGCGACCCGATCAGCGGTCATGACACGCTTCTGCTGCGTCGGGTAGCGCGAGGTATCGGCGACGAGATTGCGCTCGAAGTCGGTATCGGTGAAGCCGGGGTTGAGGAGCAAGACATGGATGCCGAACTTGGACCACTCCGCGCGGATCGACTCGGTAAATCCGGCGACCGCGAACTTGCTGGCCGAGTACTCCGACCGTCCAGGGAGGCCGCGTCGGGCGACGATCGAGCCAATATTGATCAGTGACGGCCGATGACCTCGCCTCAAGAGGGGCAGGACGGCCCGTGTCATCTCGATCAACGCGAAGACGTTGATCTCGAAGACCTGACGGAGGACGATCGGGTCGTGCGTATCGAAGTGGCCCGTGGCGCCGACGCCGGCGGCGTTGACGGCGAGATCGAGTGATCCGAAACGTTCGGCGGCGGCGTGGATGACCTTGCTCCGGCCTTCTTCCTCGGTCAGGTCGGCGTCAACAGCGACGACGGCCTCGCGACGTGTTCCTCCTTCGACGAGGCACCGGGCGGTCGCTTCGAGTCGATCGAGCGATCGGCCGGTCAAGAGGACGCTCGCGCCGGCCTGGACAAGTTGACAGGCGATGGCCCGACCCAGTCCCGACGAGGCTCCGGTGACCAGGCAACGCGTTCCGATCGAATGACCTTCGGCGGTTCATTGCGGTTGCCCTCGGGTCACCGGAGGATGGTCGAGTCGTCAAGGGCGCCTTCAGCTTTCATGTTCGGCAGGGTTTCGGGGTCGGGCTTTCGCCACTTGAACCGACTACTGCCCGGGTTGCCTGATGTTCCGAAGGCGGGTTGGCTGATGACGACACGCGTCGAGGGGCTGGAGACGACGCTCGAGGACTGCGCGGGGGACCGGGCGGTCACGTTTGAACTGATCGCGCCCGCGGTGCCCCCCGAAACAATGACCTGACCGTTGCTCGGAACCTCGCAGACCGAACCGACCTGAGTCGTGACCGTCTGGCCGACGACCGGCGGGCAGCCGGGCAAGGACCCATAGTAATGATTGTGGATGCAGCCCGAGGACCCGGCCCATCCCAGCGACGATGATCCAGAGGGTTCGACGAACGTTGGGGGCTCGACTCATGGCGGTCCTCCGCTTGCCTCGGCCGGGAACCGATTAGCCGCCGATGAAGGCCGGCCCGATCGATTCAGGCTCAACACCTGGGGAAGAGCGTTGCGAAGTCCGAGTTGAGGGCGCGACGCGCCGGAGTCGGGACGTACCGGTCCCCGGGCGATCGGACTTTACTCGATCGGGACCCTCGGGCCAACGTCAGATTTCCCAGGAATCGTTCACCAATCATGGATTCCGCGCTCGCGGTCGAGCCCCAGGCGGGCGACGGCCTGGCATTCGAGAATCCGCTCGCGGATGAGGGCGGTTAACTCCTCGGGTGCGAAGCGACTTGATCTGTTCGGCCGGGATCGGCGATCCGAAGTGGACACGGATCGGGTGTGCGACGGGAACGCTCCGGGACTTCGGCCAGGCCTCGAAGGTCCCGGCGATGCCAGCCGGCACGATCGCGACTTTCGCCTTGGTCGCGAGTAGGGCAATGCCCGATTTCAGCTCTCCAAGCTCTCCGTCGGTCGTCCGGGTCCCCTCGGGAAAGAGGGTCACGATCCCCCCCATCTTGAGCCGGCGGAATGTTTCCTTGAGCCCCTGAGCCCCGATTCCATCTCGCTGGATCGGGAAAGCCCCGAGCGAGCGAATGAAAAGGCCTAGCGGGAAAAAGAAAAGTGTCGAACGAGCAACGTAATTCAGCGGACGCTGGAGCAGGATCCCGAGCACCAGGACGTCGAGGTGGCTGAGATGGTTCGAGACGAGCAGGAGCGGACCTCGACCCGGGATGTTGTTCCGACCGGTGGCCCGGAGCCCGTACGTCGCGGCCAGGATCGTGCTGAAGAACCATTGGACCAGCCGGTACCAGTACCGACGGAGCCGGGAGCGATCGGATGATTCTTCCCGGGAAGGCTCCCCGCGTCGGGACGGGGCGTCCTGGTTCGTTGCGGTCGGGTTGATCGGGTTCTCGGGCGAATCGTCGGACATCGCGGGGGTCGATCCTTGGGTACGTTCCTCGATCCGGCCCTCGGCCTCGACGGACCAGCGAGTTCCGGCACGATCGTTGGATGCTGGAATCGGTCAGCGGGTCTGGCCGGCCGAGTCGAGGATGTCTCGCTGGATGGAGTTGACGACCTCGTCGAGGTCGAGCCCGGTGCTATCGATGATAAGAGCGTCTTCGGCGGGCCTCATCGGGGCGATCTCTCGGGAGGCATCCTGCTTGTCGCGTTCGAGGATCTCGTGGAGGACATCCTCACGGGCGATCGACTCGCCTCGGGCCTGGTGTTCGGCGTGACGCCTCCTGGCCCGTTCCTCGTTGCTGGCGGTCAGATAAAACTTCCGGAAGGCGTCGGGGAAGACGATGGTTCCTTGGTCACGCCCCTCGGTGATGACATTGCCCTCAGCTTCGGCGAAGCCCCTTTGCCAGCGGATCAGCGTCCGGCGGACGCTCGGACTGTCCGCGGCATGACGCGTGGACCGGGTGACCTCAATCGACCGGATCTCGGAAGTGACATCCTCTCCGTCCAGAAACACCTGGCCTGGAGGCAGGTCCGACGCGGAGCCGGCCAGCCAGTTTGCCAAGAGCCTGATCGTCGTTGAGGTCAACGCTGCCCCGAAGAGCGGCCAGTGCGACCGCTCGATACATGGCGCCAGTGTCGAGCAGCCGCCAGCCTAGCCGATCGGCGAGACGCCTGGCCACGGTACTCTTGCCCGCGCCGGCAGGTCCGTCAATCGTTACCACCCTCCACTTCGGCATGCTTGAACGCCCTCGATCTCCTTGGCTTCGTTCGTAGGTGAGAGTCTACTCGGCCTTTACGGAACGGTCAAAGGAGACGCCCGAGGACAAGCCTCGGGCGTCTGGGCGATCGTCGAATGAAATCAAAGCAAAGCCGGGATCGCTTAATAGGCGTCCGCGCTGATGACCTCGCCCCCTTGCACGGAGCCGAGGGCCCGCCAGATGTTCCCGTTCACCGAGTCTTGACGAAATGCACGCTACCGTCGGCGAAGCCGACGTTCACACCGCCCGGATGATAGCTCCGCGAGGTGAAGGCACCGAAGGTTGGGCCACCGTCGTTCTCGTTGATCGAGATCAAGTCGGCGTTGACAACGCCGGGTGGGACGTAGGGCGTCAACGCGGGAGTTCCCGAGTAGTTGTAGAAGGTCTTCATGTTTGGTGGCCAGGCGGTCGTGAAACCGGCGTGGTAAACGCCTCCATTGGACCAGCGAGTGTGCATGGTGACCGAGGGGGACGAGCAGGTGCCACCACCTGTGTACTCTACGGGAAGGGCGGCGTTGGGCGCGGGGATGGTGCTGGGGCTGCCGATCTCGGTCGACAGGGAAGAGCACTTCAGACGGAACTGGAACGACTTGATCTCGGAAAAGAGGATCGTCTGGGTCGTGCCGTCGGTGAACTCGGAAATACGTCGGGCCAGGTTGACCGAGAACGCGCTCCTTGAGGGCGTGCCAGCGTAAGGGAGCGATCCGCCGGGCAGGCTGAAGACGTACCAGTCGCCGTCGTTCGATCCGTAATTCGTGCCGCCGAAGACGGTGCCTCCGTCGTTGTAGGCCGTCGTCTGGGGGTCGCTCGGGCAGACGAACATCTTGATCAGGGTCCCGCAGATCGTGGTATTGACCGCGTTGCTGTCTTTCTGGGCAAAGTTCATCGAGTTGAACATCGCTCCCTGCTCCGCGAACGGGAGGATTTTGCCCAGAGCGCGCTCCAGTTATCCGTGAAGGCGACGGTCGTCCCGGTTCCCGAGATCAGGTTTGACGGGGGAAACGTGCCATTCGTACTCTCGTAATTGTGGCAGGACAAGCCGATCTGCTTCAGGTTGTTGGTGCACTGGACCCGGCGCGCCGCCTCTCGCGCCGCCTGAACGGCCGGTAAGAGCAACGAGATCAGGACCGCGATGATCGCGATCACGACGAGCAGTTCGATGAGCGTGAAACCAGCGAGGCGATTCCGGCGAGGCATGGGGAGAAACTCCGGCCCGGCGCTGACACTTGGCGGTCCCGATCGAGTGGATCGGGTATCGCATCGCTTCGGAACGACGGGTCAATCGAGAAAGAAGCGGTGAGAAACTTCGGCGAAAGAGGACAGATCTTAACCGAGGCAGATGTGGAATTCAAAAAAATGACAAGAAGTTTTTATGAAGGAGCTGATCAAAGTTTTTGATCAAAGCAATCGGCCCGACCACGAACAAGTTCGAGGCCGGGCCGTCGGTATGGAATGTGATAAGGGCGAAATCGACGAACCTGGGTAGACTTGGTCGGGTGACGTGGGGGCTCGATCCGAGATCAGATCGCCCGGAAGGGGGCCTTTGGTGATGGACGATCCAGAGGCTGCCGTCCGGCGAAGCCGGCATTTTTCTCGTGCCAGTGGGTGACCTCGTGCTCCCCAAGCCGCCAGCAGAGGTAAACCTGGCGGCCGTCGCGCGAGGCTCGGGAAGTCACACAGTCCGTCGGGGCCCTTCAGCTCGACTCCCAATCGGGTCAGCTCCTCGATGAAGGTCGCCAGCTTCGATTGCTCGGCGTCCAGTTCCGTCTGGCTCTGGGCGGTCTCCTCGGCGTACGGGTCATCGGCCGGGCGTCGGCGGGGCTTCTGGACCGCGGCGAGTCGTTCCTTCAGCTCGTTGACAATCTCGAATTGGCGGACAATGTCGGCGACAATCGCCTTGACCAACGGGAGCGCCCTGTTCGCCTCCTCGACACTGAATGAGATTGGCTTCGCCTCGACGGGATTGGGAGGGGCCATGACGGTGGTCCTTGAGGAGAAGTGTGGTGCCTGACTTCGTGGATCGATCAGGCGTCGGGGGAGGCCGCTTCGCGAGGAGCGCGAGCCTGGGGCGACGGGCGAGGGTGGCTGGTTCAATCCGAGGATTGAGCTTTTTGCCAGGTCGGGCGTGAGCCGACCCGTCCGATGACCGATCGCGAACCGCTCCCGAAACCTTTCTTCACGAACTCATTATAGAAGCGCCGGAGACCCCCGCAAGGGCGGCTGCCGGCCTCTCCCCGCGATTCCACTGCCATCCTCATCGCGAATTCCGAGCGACCAGCGATTCCGCGACCCGTTTCGGTTCCGAGGCGTTGAAGACGTTCGCCGGCCCGAGCCCCGCTCTTCTCGCGACTCCAACACCGTATTCCAGGTCGTTCAAGCCCTCAGTCGCGTGGGCATCGGGGTTGATCGGGATCATGATCCCAAGCGCGGCAGCCTTCCGGCAGTGAATGGAATCGAGGTCGAGCCGGTGCGGATTGGCGTTGATTTCGATCATCGTCCCGGCCTTCGCGGCGGCCTGGATCACGGCGTCAAGATCCAACGCATACCCCTCTCTGGCCAGGAGTAGGCGTCCGGTGGGATGGCCGAGCATCGTCACCCGAGGATTGCGAACCGCTCTCACGATCCGGTCGGTCATGGCGTCTCGATCCATGTTGAATCCGGAATGGACACTTGCCACGACGTAATCAAAGCCTGCGAGCAGGTCGTCGGGAAAGTCGAGCGAGCCATCAGCGAGGATGTCGCACTCCGTTCCTTTGAAAAGCCGGAAATCCTTGCCCATCTTGAAGTTCAAGGCGTCAATTTCTTCCCACTGGCGTCGGACCCTCTCGATCGAGAGGCCGCCGGCATAGCCTGCTGACCTCGAATGGTCGGCGATCCCAAGATAGGAGAGCCCGGCGGCCATCGCGGCCTCGGCCATCTCTTGGAGAGTCGCGCCGCCGTCGCTCCAGTCGGTGTGACAGTGAAACGTGCCGGTCAGGTCGGATCGTTCCACGAGGCGCGGCAGGGGACCTTTCTCGGCGAGGTCGAACTCGCCCTGGTCCTCGCGAAGCTCCGGAGGGATATACGCGAGCCCCAGTGCCTTGTAGATTTCGGCCTCGGTCCGACAGACGACCGGGCCTTCTGGACTTTCCAAACCGTACTCGCTCAGCTTCATCCCTCGTTCGATCGCCCGGCGCCTCATCTCGATGTTGTGCGCCTTCGACCCGGTGAAGTAATGAAGCGCGAAAGGAAACTGCGACTCGGAGACTCCACGAAGGTCGCATTGCACTCCGTCGAGGAGCCGGATGCTGGCCTTGGTCGGCCCGTGGGCCAGCACCTTAGCGACGTCGGGCAGCTTGATGAAGTGATCGAGAACCGTTGCCGGGTGTTCCGAACTGAAGAGGATGTCGAGGTCGCCGATCGTCTCGGCCCTCCGGCGGAGCGACCCGCACGCCTCGACCCGGATCGCGTCGGGATGGGCACGGACCGCCTCCAGGATTGGCGTGATGAGCCGCCGAGCCGTGCTCTGCAAGATCCGATCGCCGACCGATTCAATGAAGTCGATTCCTTCGAGGATCTTGGCCTCGGTCTTCTCCCCGAACCCTTTTTGCGAGGCGATCTTGCCCGACTCGGCTGCCGCTCGAAGATCGGCCAGGCTGGTGATCTTGAGGTCGTCGTGCAATGCCTTGATCTTTTTCGGTCCAAGCCCGGGAACCCGCAGGAGGGCGACCAGTCCCGACGGCGTTTTCTTCCTCAACTCCTCGAATGAAGGTAGATGTCCCGTGGTCGCAAGCTGGGTGATCTTCGAGAGCATTGTCTCGCCGATTCCGGGGACCTGGGCGAGGCTGCCATCAGCGATCATCTCCGAGAGGTCCGACGGCAGCCCCTTCAGCGCCTGGGCGGCGTTGTGATAGGCCCGGCACCGGAAGGCGTTTTCGCCCCGGACTTCAAGCAGAGTGCCCATCTCGTCGAGAATTCGGGCAATCCGAGTGGTCTCCATCTTAGGCCACCTTCCCCGGATAACGCTGGCGGAGCGATTCGATGAGGGCCGAGAGCTTCTCACGAGTGGCAAGGCTCGCCAGAGCTTCGAGGTGCTCCTCGATCGGGACGTCCTTGAGCTGGCCCGAGCGGTGCACTTCGAGGGCCTGAAGCATCGCCTCGGTTCCGAGCATCGGGTCGGGCTCCCCCTTGGCGTTCTTGATGGTGTTGATCGCCGATCCGGCCAGGAACAGGACGTTGGGGACGATCCCCCGGGCCTCGACATCCATCAGGTTGAGGATCAGATTCCCCTGGTCGAGCGCCCCGGCGCGAGTGATCATCGTCGGGTTGATCCCGGGCAACGGCTTTGTCAGGGCCTCCTCGGAGGCGAGCCACTCGTCGCCGTAGGGTCGGATGTAAGGGGAGCCAGGCCGGACGGGAGCGGTCTGGCGGAAGTCGATGCCGTCGAGCCGGGCAAGGAGATCGATCACCTCACGGAAGATGGCTCCGTTCGATCGGGCGCCGATTCCCGCATTGTGACCGTAGATCGCGGGCGGCTGGTCGAGATATCGGGTGGCCTCGCGGACCATCCGGACGGTCCCACCGGCGTAGGTCTCGCTGAACATGACGCCGTTGGCCCCGGCCTCGAGGACGGCGTGGACCGTGTCGAGGATCTCGTGAGGGGCCCCGCTGACGTGCGGGGCGTAGATCAGGCCGAGCCCGCCGCGTGACTCCCTCGCCCGCTCGATAGATCGGATTGCCCGACGGGTCCGCTCGCCGACCGGGGAGTAGTCCAGGTTCGGATAGAGGTCCTCATCCTCCTTGACGAACATCAGGAGCCGGCTGCCGGCCACCTCGGCGACGAGCCGTTCAACGTCGTCGGGCGTGATCCCAGCCGTCGGCTTGAGGATCGTGCCAAAGGCCGGCTGGTCGTCGCCGAACCCGGCGAGCTTCCGGGCGCCGAATGGTCCGTAAGCGGGTCCGGGGAAAGATCGGATGACGGCTTCGGGAATCTGGAGGTCGACGAGCCGGGCATCCTGGTTCTCGTACATGTCGAAGATGACCGCCCCGGCGACCGTGTGAAGGATGTCGCAGGAGGTCAGGTGGCCGTCAGGCTGGAGCATCATTTTCAGGGGAAAGGCGACATGGAGCAGTCCGACCTTGCCGGAGGCGTCGAATGCGTCGACTCCTGCCTGCCGGCGCGGAACAGGCTTCCAGGAGCGATCCCTTGGGAGGATGTTTGATCCCGCTGGTCGCGTGATAGCTGATCTCCTCGACGGCTTTCGCGAGGGTATTGGTCCGGAATGTGAAGAAGTAGGTGGCAACGATGTGGTCGTCCATCTCCGGCGGCGGCCGGTCCGCCAGTCGTTCCTTTACCGTCCGGCGTAGGACGACTTCGCGGGCGTCAGCGTCGTGTCCCAGGAGGTCCAGCGTGCGTTGATCGAGGAAAGCCATGACGATACCACGAGAGGATCAGGGTGTTCCGAATCGGCAGGGGACCGTTCCCCTCGACCTGGCCGACCCGCCAAGATAATCGGCGGCTTCGTGAATTGCATCACCCGACCCGATCGGACATAATCCTCCGCTCGATCCCAGGTACGGAAGATGTAAGTGAGTTCGGTCGGGAGATTTTCTTGTCGATCTGGGATTATTTTGCGGATTTAGGATCATCCGGAAGACAAATTGGGGTTCCGGATCGTATACTTGGAGTAGAACCAAGACGGGGAGGAGCAACGATGCCTGAGAAGACAACCTGGAAGAATTGCAATCGTTTCAGCGAGAAACTGGCCCAGAAGATCTTACAGCTCGGCCTCAACGGTCAGAAGCTGGCCCGGAAATCCGACGTGAGTGACTCGGAAATCTCACGGATCATGAATGGGAAATCCTTGCCGGGTCTGGAAAACGCGATCGCTCTGGCCCGCGCCGTCGGCGTCTCTCTCGATTATCTGGCCGATGACTCTCTCGACGCCGACCCGAATCTGCCCAAAGAGTCAGCAAACGAGCTGGAGACGACGATCCTTCGTCTGGTCCACGAGATCGGGCTTCTTGAGTCCTTCCACATCCTTCAGAACACTCGATTCATGGGTTACGAGCTGGCGGCCAACCGGCTCCTGGAAGGCAAGCCGATCGTCGCTCCTCTTGCGGAGCCTTCGCGACCGACGGTCGCCACGCTGCCGGCGAATGGCCGGGCGAACTCGGCCTGATCGTCGCGAAGACCAGAAAAGCGGCCCGGGATGCCCATTCGAGCATCCCGGGCCATCTCGTTGATCGACCTGGCGTCAGCTGGATCCCTCAGAACTGCTTGCGTTGACGGCTGGAAGGAATCCGGAGGGCCTTGCGGTACTTGGTCACCGTACGCCGGGCAACCGGGAACCCCGAACGGCCCAGTTCCTCGACGATCTCCTCGTCGGAGAGCGGGTTCTGCTTGTCTTCCTTGCCAATGATCTCGAACAGCTTCTGCTTGATCGTCTCCCAGGCGACTTCCTCGCCGTCGGTCGTCGTGGTGCCACCGCCGAAGAACCGCTTGAGGGCGAAAATCCCTCGAGGAGTCTGGACCCACTTGTCGTCCACGGCCCGGCTGACCGTGGTGACGTGGACCTCGACACGATCGGCGATCTCTTGCATCTTGAGCGGCTCGATCGACTCGGGCCCTTTGTCAAGAAAATTCTTCTGGTGCTCGATGATCGCCCTGGCGACCTTCAAGAGGGTGCTTCGACGTTGCTCGATCGACTCGATCAGCCAGCGGGCGGACTGGATCTTCTTCTGGATGAACTCGCGAGTGACCGGGTCGGACTGTTTGTTCTTGAGCATCCGCTGATATTGCCGCGAAATCGCCAGTTGCGGCGTGTGGTCGTCGGCCAGCCGGACCTCGTACTCGCCCTGATCGTTCGCCTCGACGATCAGGTCAGGGATGACATATTGCGAATTCGCGGCGGCGAAGCGAGCACCCGGCCGTGGATTGAGACGGCGGAGGTGCTCGATCGCCTCCTTGATCTCATCGATCGGGATTCCCGTTCTCTTCTCGATCGAGGGCAGGCGATTCTGCTGGATGTCATCGAGGTGATGCGAGATCAGGACCTGGAGGATCTCTCGGCAGGGGACCTCGGGCGTGAGTTGGAGAAGCAGACATTCACGGAGATTCCGGGCGCCGACACCGGGTGGGTCGAGCTTCTGAACCTGACTCAGGGCTTCTTCGGCCTGGGCGTAAGTCGCGTCTCCTCCGTAATCCCGGACCAGGTCGCGCAGGTCGAGGTTGAGGAACCCGCTGTCGTCCAGATTGTAAATCAGGTATTCGGCCAGGGCCCGCACAACCGGATCGCATTCGAGATAGCCGAGCTGGTGGGCCAGGTCGTCATGGAGCGACTCGGGACGCGATGCCATGTTTTGCATCGCGTCGTGCTTGCGATCGGCCTCTTCGCTCAGGGCCGCCCGGCTCAAGCGATGGGTCTCGTTGTAGGCGTCGGACCAGTCGTCCGATTCGTCAAACTCGGTGGTGGAGGGCTCCTCGACCTTGGGTGTCGGCTCGGCCTCGGTTTCGGCCTCCGACTCGGCCGGCGTGGAGGATTCCCGGAGATCGACCAGGATCGGGTTCTCGATCAGCTCCTGGTCGATCCGCTCCTGCAGCGCCATGAGCGGCAGTTGAAGGATCTCCATCGACTGGATCATGCGAGGCGCCATCCGGAGCCGCATGTCCATTCGCTGATGCTGAGAGGTATCGAGACGCATGGTCCAATGGTCCGCCGCGGAGTGATGAGATACTACGGGCACAGAAACAACGCGTCCGCCTCGACTAACCCGCTTAAGCAACGATCGCGACAATCGGCGGACGTGTCATCCCACGCAAATATTATGCCGCCAGTCTCTGCGCATCGCAAGGGGTGTGGCATTAAAACCGCTGTCGGCCGTTGAGAGCGTCGGCCAGCATCTCCTTGTTCGCGAATTCCAGGACGCTGCCCGAGGCCAGGCCTCGGGCGAGCCGGGTGATGGTAACCCCTGAATCGGCCAGGCGGTTGGCGACCAGGAGCGCGGTCCCGTCCCCTTCGAGAGTCGGATTGGTCGCCATGATCAACTCGCGAACACCCCCGGTTCGCACACGATTGACCAGGGCGTCGACCGTCAACTGGTCGGGACCAACGCCTTGAGCCGGGGCAAGCCGGCCGAGGAGGACGTGATAAAGGCCGCCGAAGGTCCCGGATTTCTCCAGTGCGAGGAGATCGCGACGTCTGCTCGACCACGCAAATGACCCCGGGATCGCGCCGTGGGTCGCGGCAGAGAACGCAGAGTGGCTGGTCGGCCTCGGTGAGATGGTAGCAAGCCTCGCAATAGCGGACGCTTTCCTTGACGGCCCGGATCGCCTCGGCCAGAGCGAGGGCCTCCTCGGCCGGTGCCTTGAGAAGATGATAGGCGAGCCGTTCGGCCGATTTCGCCCCCAGGCCGGGAAGCCGGCCGAAGGCGTCGATCAGACGATCCACGGCGCCGGCGGTCTCCGCCATCGATCAGGCCCCCCCTGAACCTGGCCCGAACATCCCGGAGAAGCCGGGGATCGGCAGGCCACCGGCGATCGAACTGATCGATTGCGGCTGCCGACTCGCGAGCCCGGGTCAGGGCCTGATTCACGGCGGCTGTCACCAGGTCTTCAAGCAACTCGGCGTCGCCGTCGGCCAGGAGCTTGGGGTCGATCCGGACCGAGAGCAGCTCCATCTTGCCGTTGGCCCTGGCCGAGACCACCCCGCCGCCCGCCGTGCCATCCACTTCGAGTTGCCCCAATGCCTCGGTCGCCTTCTCCACGCTCTCGCGGATCTTGCCGGCGTTGCGCATCAGGTCCGCGAGGTTTCCCAGATTGTTGAACACGTCATTCCTTTGTCGATGATGGAATGGAAGGAGGATGGGGAGGAACCAGATTTCCGATCGACCTTCATGACTCGGCGGAAGGGTCGTCCAGATCGACGCGAACCGCCTTAGCTTCGAACCGCTCGACGATTAACTTCACGAACGGGTCGTCCGCAAGGCCCTCATCGCGGGCAAGCCGCTGACGGATGTCGAGCCTGGGGCGTTGCGGGAACCTCGACTGACCTGGAATATCGAACGGCAAAGGGTCGGTTGAGCCACTGACGGAGGGCCACCTCGACCTTGATCGCAAGGTCTGATCGTTCGCAAAGGTCGACGAGCCAATTGTAGCCAGGGAGGGGCTCGATGACCAGAATCCCCGGTTCGGGCAGGGAGGATGGACGAAGGTTGGCAAGCTTCGAGGCCAGTTCGGGTGGCTGTGAGGCGGCCCAGTCGACCCAGCCGCTCGCGATCGATTCAAGATCTTGAGGGTCGTCCTCAGGATCGTCCCGTGCTGAGGCTCTCGGCTCCTGGCGAGTCGGAGAAGGACGCGCCTCGGCTTTCGGTGAAGTTCGATCGACGACCGGTTCAGCGAGCGTCAGCTTTTTTTTTTCGACGGGTGAGATCGGCGGCGCGCCCGACTCCAGGGCGACGAGTCGCGCGACGACGTCGCTCAGTTCGCCCAGGTCGTCTAGCATCGCGACCCGGAGGAGTGCGATCTCGACCAGGGTCCGCCCGTGCTGACTACCCCTGAGCCGGCCTCGGGCCTCGGCCAGGATCTGGAGCGCCGCGAGCAATGTGTCGAGCGACCATCGTTCGACGATCGCCTGAAGCCGGGGCTTTTGCCGGGGGCCGGCGGCCAGCATCGACACCGGGGCCTTAACCGCCAGGATCATTGCGTCTCGGAGGAATTCCAGAGTCCCGGCGAGCAAGCTCGGTCGGCTGTACGCCCAGCCGAGGCCGTCTGGTCGACGATCCGGATCGCCTCGGCCGCGTCGCGTCGCGAGAGCGCGTCGAGGAGGTCGAGCGTCCGGTCGTCGCTGGCGATCCCGAGTTGCTGCTGGACCAGCTCGACGGTCAGCCGCTCGCCGCCGAACGAGAGGAGTTGCTCCAGGAGCGATTGTGCGTCTCGCATCGAGCCGCCAGCCCGCCGGGCGATCACGCCCAGGGCCTCGGGATCGGCCTCGACGCTCTCGCGGGCACAGATCTCGGCCAGCGTCTCGGCGATCTGCTCGGGCGTGATCCCGGCGAAGTCGTACCGCTGACAACGCGACAGGACGGTGATCGGGATCTTGTTCGGCTCGGTGGTCGCGAAGAAGAACTTGACGTGCTCGGGTGGCTCCTCCAGCGTCTTCAAAAGGGCGTTGAAGGCGCCGGTGGAAAGCATGTGGACTTCGTCGATGTAATAGATCTTGAACCGAGCCCGGCTGGGCGCGAGTCCGGACTTTGTCGCGAAGCTCGCGGACCTGCTCGACGCCGTTGTTGCTCGCCCCGTCGATCTCGATGACGTCGAGATCATCCCCGGTCGCGATCGCTCGGCAGATGTCGCAGGTCAGATCGGGTGTCTCGGTCGGCCCTTGAACGCAATTCAGACATTTGGCGAAAATCCGGGCGATCGAGGTCTTACCGACTCCCCGGGTTCCGCAGAAGAGGTAGGCGTGGGTGACCCGATTGAGGCGGATCGCGTTCCTGAGGGCCTGGACGACGTGGTCCTGGCCGACCACGTCCTCGAACCGCTGGGGTCGGTAACGCCGGGCGACCACGGTATAGCCGACCGGATCCGGGTCGGGCGAAGTCGAGATAGTCCCCCGGGGTCGGGACACGAGGCACGCTCCGTCGGGCCTTGAAAAGGGGAAGGATCCATCCTCGGAATGGCGACTGATCCGTCCGAGGAGGCAGGGGTCGGGGAGAGCCGGGGAGGTGCTCCCGGGCACATGAAGGCGATGCTTATGGCTGCTCCGTTCCCGTCCTGACCAGGTTCGCAAGCCACCATTGCCCGGGTCCCCCCCGGCTCACCCTGACCCCCGCGCGATCGCGTCGGGCTTGGAATTTGTATTGTGAAGGATCGACCCGACCCGTGCAAGGGCAACATCGCCGTGACGTCCCCGAGCCTCTGAGGTTTCCGAGGGTTGGAGGGGGAGGAGCCCCTGACGGGCTGGGCCATAGGCGGTTCGACGAATCAGATCATCGGTCTCGACCCTGCGTCGAGACGTGGTAAGCTAGATGGTGTCACGTCGCGAAATGGTTCTCCCCTCGCAACGTTGACCGCACCGAGCACCCCCGAATTGGGTCGACTCCGATCGGCCGGCGGGCGGCGCGACTGAATCATCTCGAAAAACAAGGGGCAGCCCATGGCCCGACGATTGACCGCCCGCCCCTCGCCTGCCTGGGTGGGAGACCTTCCGGTCTTCGAGCGGACCCTGGCCAATGGCCTCAAGGCCCTGGTGCTTCCCAGACGACACGCTCCGGTGGTCGTTTGCGACCTCTACTATCCGGTCGGGTCGTTCGACGAGCCGGCGGGCAAGACGGGATTGGCCCATTTCGTCGAGCACATGCTCTTTAAGGGGACCGAGCGATTCCCGAAGGGACAGATCGATCGGCTTGCATTCGTCGCGGCCGGCCAGTCGAATGCCGAGACGAGCGAGGACGGTACTCACTACTGGTTCGCCTTCCCCTCGGCTCGCTGGGAGCTGGCTCTGGCGATCGAGTCCGACCGGATGCGAGGGGCCACCTTCGACCCGGCCGAGGTCGAGGCCGAACGGCAAGTGATTGCCGAGGAACGGGCACGCGAGCAGGAATCCCCCTTCGCCCGGCTCGACCAGTCTCACCTCGCCGCCAGCTACGTCCGCCATCCCTACCGGAACCCCATCCTGGGCTGGCCCGACGACCTGGCCCGGATCGAGGTTGGCGATCTGAAGTCGTTCTATCAGAACCATTACCGACCCGATGGCGCGGTCCTGGTCATCGTCGGCGATGTCGACCCGAGCCGGGCCCTGGACGCATCCGAGGCCCAGTTCGCAGCCATCCGGCCAGGCGAGATGATTCGAACGACCTCAGCCGTTCGACGAGCCGAGGCAGATCGGCCGGCGCGAATTCCAGCTCGTCGAGCCGGAATCGGTCGCTCGGGGTCTCCTCGGCTGGCACACCGTCCCCCTGGGACACATCGACGGCCCGGCTCTCGACGTGCTCTCCGACCTGTTGTCCTGCGGCCGACGTTCCCGGTTATGGGATCACCTGGTCGAGCGCGAGAAGCTCGCCACCTGGGTTGAAACCGGTCAGGAGGGGGCTCGTCGAGCGGGTCAGTTCTTGCTTCAGGTCGAAGCGGTGCCAGGAGTTGAGCCCGCTCAAATCGACCACGAGATCGCCCGGATGATCGACCGATTCGCGGATGAAGGGCCGACTCCCGGGGAACTGGAACGGTCGAGGAACCGGCTCGAGGCGGCCTGGCGTTGGGAGCAGGAAGACCTCGCCGGCCTCGCGAGTGGGCTTGGCCAGTTTGCCCTGAACGGCAACTGGCGATCGTGGCAAGCCGAGCATCGGGCGGCCCTGGGTGTTCAGGCTGACGACATCCGCCGTGTCGCTTCGACTTATCTTTCCGAGGGAAACCTGACGGTCGGATGGTCGATCCCGCGTCCCGCTCGATCGATCACCGTCCTCATGCCGGCCGAGGCCAGAGAAAAGGTGGAACGTCCAGCCGCCTCGCCCGTTCCTGAGCAGCCGATCGCTCTGGAAATCCCTTCAGAACCATCGAAGCTCACCGATTACTCGCCACAGAAATTCACACTGCCCAACGGGATGCGCCTACTGACCGAACGCCGACCGGGAACAGGCGTGGTCGCCTTTGAATTCTTTGTCGACGCCGGAGTGCTCCGCGAGTCGAGGCCTGGCCTGGCCTACCTGACCGGCCGAATGCTGGAGGAAGGCACGTTCGACGCGTTCCGCCGAGGAGATGGCCGAGGCGATCGAGGACGTTGGCGGAGCCCTGGAAGTCGGCTCGACCGGAGCGTCGCTCCGGGTTCGCGCCGAGGATCTGCCGATGGCCGTGGAATGGCTCGCCGATCTGGCGATCCATCCCAGCTTTCCCGCCGCAGGACTGGGCTGGATCAGGCGCAAGATCGCCGCCGAGTTGCAGTCCGATCGAGATGATCCCACGTTCAAGGCCGATCTGGTCTTCCGAGGTCTCGTTTACGGGAATCACCCGTATTCCCGGGACCCACGCGGGGCCGGCCGCGACATTGCCCGGCTTTCAAGAGGGGACGTACTCGACCACCACGGCCGATTCTTCAAACCTGATAACGCATTTCTGGTCGTGGTTGGCGATTTCGACCCCAAGAAGCTCCTCGGACTCGTAAAAGTCCGATTTGGCGACTGGTCGGGCTCGGTCGGCCCAGGCCCGGTGGTCCCCCGCCTGGTCCGGGCAATCCGTCCCAGGGTCCGTCGGGTTTCGTATCCGGGAGAGCAGGTCCACGTTCTGATGGGCCACCTTGGGGTCCCCAGGACACACCCCGATTTCGAGGCGCTGGCCGTTGCCGACCATATCCTCGGCAGCGGGCCGGGTTTTACTGACCGGCTCAGTCGGGTGATCCGCGACGAGTTGGGCCTCGCTTACTCAGTTGGAGGGGGGATGACCGACTCGGCCGACATCGAGGCCGGGATGTTCCGAATCTACCTCGGAACCGGACCCGACGAAGCCGATCTGGCTGTGAGGGCTGTCCAGGAGCAGGTCCGTCTGATGCATGAAGGGTCGTTTTCCGACGAAGAAGTCGACCGGGCCCGACATTACCTGGCTGGCTCCTGGGTTTTCGACTACCAGACGGTCGAGCAGAGGGCCGAGCGGCTCATGGAGCTGGAACGTTGGGGACTGGGCCTCGACGCACCGCTCCATTGGCCGGAACGGATCGCCCAGGTGACCCCTCGACAGGTTCGTCGAGCCGCTCGGACCCACATCGACCCCTCGGCGATGGTCCGCGTCGAATACGGCCCAATCCGCCCCAGGTCCCGTCGCGCGAACGTCGATTGCGCTTGAACGATTCATGCAATCGGTCCGACCGTTATGTCCGGTTCATGAACGACTTGCGAAATGATCAGGTATCGTTGCCGGATGCTTGACAGGATTCAGCCCCCTTTTCTACGATGCGATGGCGAACGGCCTTGCAGGAGAGGGAACGGAACTCCTGTCCTCAAGGCGTGCTTCACGGTTCATGCCGTTTTCCGTCTAGACTTTCGGAGAAGAGACCCCATGCGGATTGCCCTGGACGCGATGGGCGGCGATCACGCTCCCGGCCCGATCGTGACTGGTGCCGTCGAGGCCGTCCGCGACCGCTCGGACCTGACTGTCGTGCTCGTCGGCGATCAGGAACGGATCGAGGCCGAGCTGGCCCGGCTCACGAGTGCGACCGCAACCGCCTGCCGATCGTCCACGCCAGCCAGGTCATCGGCATGGAGGAGAAGCCGGTCGAGGCCCTCCGGAAGAAGCGTGACAACTCGATCTCGAAATGCTGGGGCCTGCTGGCAGCCGGCGAGGTAAACGCCGTCGTCTCTGCCGGGCATACAGGGGCGATGGTGGCCTCGGCCCTGATGAACGCGAAGATGTTCTTGCCCGGAGTCCGTCGGCCGGGGATCGCCGCGATTTTCCCTTCTCACAAAGGCCCGATCGTCATCATCGACGTCGGCGCCAACATGAACGCCAAGGCCGAGGATCTCTACCAGTATGGAATCATGGGCTCGATCTACGCCGAGAACGTCCTCGGGATCGCCGAGCCCAAGATCGGCCTCATGAATGTTGGCTCCGAAGAGGACAAGGGGAACGAACTGACACGGACGACGCGCTCCCTGTTTCAGAACGGCCCGCATGCCGCTCGGTTTGTCGGAAATATCGAAGGCCGCGACATTTATGAAGGGAACGCGCGGGTCATCGTCTGCGAGGGGTTCGTCGGCAACGTCTTGCTCAAGTCTGGCGAAGGAGCTGTCGAGTTCCTCTTTTCCGCCCTCAAGCAGGAGTTGAGCAAACTGCTTCCCGTTCTCGGTCCGGAGGCCAGCCATAAGCTGGCGGTCTCGTTCAAGGAATTGAAGACGCGGTTCGAGTACCAGGAGTTTGGCGGCGGCCCGCTTCTCGGCCTCCGAGGGGCGCTTGCATCATCTGCCACGGCTCCTCGGGAGCACGGGCGATTCGCAACGCCTTGCGAGTGGCCGGGACGATGGCCGAGGATCATGTCAATGCCCAGTTCGCCTCGCAGTTGAAGGCGGCACTCGACGAATTGCCGGGTGCCTGATAAGCTCATGCGAGGATGAGCGGATCGAACCACGCCGCGGACGTGTTCACCGTGCCGATTATTGCCCACGAGATCCTCTCAAAGATCCGAGCCGATGCCCAAGATCGCCTTTTTGTTCCCCGGTCAAGGTGCCCAGGTCGTCGGGATGGGCCGAGCCCTCTATGAGGAGATCCCGGCGGCCCGTTTTCTCTTCGATCGGGCTGGCGAGATCCTCGGATTCGACCTCAAGTCCGTCTGCTTCGACGGCCCGGCCGAGGCGCTCGAGGCGACCGACGTCAGCCAGCCGGCGATCTACGTCGCCAGCCTCGCGGCTCTCGAAGGCTTGAAGGTCACAAGCCCTGAAATCGTTACGAGTTGTGCCGGCGCGGCGGGACTGAGCCTGGGCGAGTATACGGCCCTGGCCTTCGCCGGCTCATTCGACTTCGAGACCGGCCTCAAGATCGTCCGACGACGTGGTCAGGCGATGCAGGCCGCCGCGCTGGCGACACCGAGCGGCATGACCAGCGTGATCGGGCTAGACGAGGCCAAGATCGACGAACTTTGCCGGAAGGTCGAGCCGAGCGGCAAGCTCTGGAAGGCCAACATGCTCGGGCCGGGCAATATCGTCGTCTCGGGCGAGACGTCGGCTCTGGCCATGGTCGAGCAGACTCGCGAACGAGCTGGGGGCTGGCCGAGTTGTCCCGCTGGCAGTCGCCGGGGCGTTCCACTCGCCCCTGATGCACCCGGCCGACGAGCAACTCGCCGAGGTCCTGGTCGCCTCCACGATCGAGTCGCCGCGAATCCCGGTCTACTCGAACGTCGACGCCGCGCCGCACGAGAGCCCAGACGACCTCCGCCGGACGCTGGTCGCCCAGGTCATCCGAGGGGTTCGGTGGGACGACTCGATCCGACGGATGCTCGCCGACGGGTTCGACACCTTCTACGAGATCGGCCCGGGTCGCGTTCTGACCGGTCTGCTCAAGCGGATCGACCGCAAGGTCCCGTGCACCAGCATCCCGGCCCGCTAATTGGGATTGCCGATCGACAGCGACGGCCGGCATGATAACGCTCGCGGCGGAGCCCCGCCGCTCGATCACGGGAACGACGGAAGAGGACGGAACCATCATGGCCGACGCGGAAAAAACCAAGCCCGAGGGCGTCCGAGTTGACCTGACCGGCCAGGTGGCGCTGGTCACCGGAGCTTCCCGAGGGATCGGCCGGGCGATCGCCCTCCACCTGGCCCGCTGCGGGGCGACGGTCGCGGGCGTGGCCCGGAGCCTGGACGGGCTCCAAGGGACGCTCGACAGCGATCCGCGAGGCCGGCGGGACCGCCGAAGGGTTCGCCGCCAATGTCGGCGACTCCGCCGACGTGGCTCGGGTGGTCGAGGAGATCGAGGCGAAATATCCCAAGATCCAGATTCTGGTCAATAATGCGGGCGTAACCCGCGACGGCCTGATGCTCCGGATGGAGGACGACGCCTGGCAACAGGTGATCGACGTCAACCTCAAGGGGACCTTCCAGTTCTGCCGGGCCCTGGGCGCAATCATGATGCGTCAGCGATACGGCCGGATCATCAACATCACGAGCGTCTCGGGCCTGATGGGCAATCCCGGCCAGGCGAATTACTCGGCGAGCAAGGCGGGGGTGATCGGGTTCACGCAAGACCATCGCCCGTGAACTCGCCTCGCGAGGGATCACCGTCAATGCCGTCGCGCCCGGCTTCATCACGACCGACATGACCAATGTCCTTCCGGACAAGATCAAGACCGAGGTCAAGGAGCGCGTCCCGGTCCGTCGACTGGGCGAGCCCGAGGACATCGCCGACCTCGTGGCTTACCTAGCCAGCCCCTCCGCCGGCTACATCACCGGGCCAGGTGATCGCAGTCGATGGCGGGATGACGGCTTGAGGATGATCCGAGAAGTCTGGCGGTTTCGGCAAGAGGAGCGGTAGACAATTCGGCGCAGGGTGATAACTTGAGCGCTTCGCGGTGGCCCCATTGCACTTGAGTTAATGTCGCGGGGGCGATCGTCCGAACGAAGTACCGCAGAGAGATCCATCGCGTCGTCGGCTCGGGCCGGCGGACGCTTTGATGATTCTGGCCCGATTGATCAAAGCCGACGCGAATTCTCCCGAGGTCGACTGCCGGAAGGGAACGTTCCGACCGAATTTGGAGCGTGGTCGAGTCTTGCCGAGGGCCGCGTGAGGAGGTTCGCCCGTGTCTGTGGAAGAACGCGTGATCGAGATCGTCAGCGAGCAAATGGGTGTGGCCAAGGACCAGGTGACTCGCGAGACCTCCTTCGTGAACGACCTCGGGGCCGACTCCCTCGACACCGTCGAGCTTGTGATGGAATTCGAGGAAGAGTTCGACATCACCATCCCCGACGAGGAGGCCGAGAAGATCGGCACCGTGGGCCAGGCGATCAGTTATATCGAGGAACATAGCAAGTAATGCCACGCCGCGTCGTCATCACGGGACTGGGCGTGGTCACGGCCCTCGGCGACTCGCTGGACCAATTCTGGTCGGCCCTCTGCGAGGGCCGGAGCGGAGTCGCGAACCTCGACCTGTTCGACACGACCCACTTCAAGGTCCATTTCGGCGGCCAGGTCCACGGCTGGGACGGCGACGCCCGGTTCGGGGTCAAGGAGGCACGCCGGCTCGATCGCTTCGCGCAGTTCGCCATGGCCGCCGCCGAGTCGGCCGTCGCGGATTCGGGCATCGATTTCTCAAAGTATCCGCCCGAGAATTGCGGCGTCCTGATCGGATCGGGGATCGGCGGACTCAACGAGTTCGAGACCCAGCACGAGACGATGCTCACCAAGGGACCGTCGAGGATCAGCCCGTTCACCATCCCCAAGCTGATGGTGAACGCCGGCAGCGGCCAGGTCTCGATCCGCTACGGTCTGAAGGGGATCAACTCGGCCGTCGCGACCGCCTGCGCCTCGTCCAATAACGCGATCGGCGACGCCTTCAAGCACATCCAGCTCGGCCACGCCGACGTGATGATCACCGGTGGGAGCGAGGCGGCGATCACCCGGATGGGCCTGGGCGGGTTCGCCGCGATGCGAGCCCTCTCGACCCGGAACGACGACCCCCCTCGGGCGAGCCGGCCCTTCGATCGCGACCGCGATGGCTTCGTCCTGGCCGAAGGGGCGGGCATCCTGATCCTGGAGGCCGAGGAGATCGCCCTGGCTCGGGGGGCTCGGATTTACGCCGAGATGCTCGGCTACGGGATGTCGGCCGACGGCACCCACATCACGGCACCCGACGAGGAAGGCCGGGGCGCAAGCGGGCCATGGAACTCTGCCTGGCCGACGCCCGACGCTCGCCCGACACGGTCGATTACATCAACATGCACGGGACGAGCACCGGCCTGGGCGACCTGGCCGAGACCAAGGCGATCAAGTCGGTCTTCGGCCCTTATCGCGAAGAAGCTGCAGGTTTCCAGCACCAAGAGCCAGCTTGGGCACCTGCTCGGAGCTTCGGGGGGAGTGGAACTGGTCGCTTGCTCGCTGGCGATCCGTGATGGCGTGCTCCCGCCGACGATCAACCTGGACAATCCCGACCCGGAATGCGACCTCGACTATATCCCCAACGTCGCTCGACAACATCGGGTCAATCATGTGATGTCGAACAGCTTCGGCTTCGGTGGCCACAACGCGAGCCTTCTCATCGGCCGCTATCCGGGTAAGGCCCGCTGAGCAACTGCATTCAATCGGGGGCGGAGGGGCTCGCACCCACTCCACCCCTCGCGCGCCCATTCTTTTCCGCATCCAAGAGACCGCTCCGATGACTTCGCTGCCCTTCGACCTGCTGGCCGGCCGGGTCGCCGCCGAACCGCTTTCCTCGGCTGAGATCAAGCGTTACGCCCGCCATCTGATCATGCCCGAGGTGGCGATGGCCGGGCAGGCGAGGCTGAAGGCGTCGAAAGTGCTCTGCATCGGCGCCGGTGGCCTGGGTTCTCCGCTGGCCCTTTACCTTGCCGCGGCCGGGGTCGGGACGATCGGCCTTGTCGATTTTGACGTGGTCGATGTCTCGAACCTTCAGCGCCAGATCATCCACGCAACGCCCGACGTCGGCCGACCCAAGATCGATAGTGCCCAGGAGAAACTTCAGGCGCTCAACCCCGACCTCGTCGTCGAGCGGTTCGAATTCCCGATCAACAGCGAGAACGCCCTCGGACATTTTCAACCGCTTCGACGTGATCGTCGACGGAACCGATAATTTCCCGACCCGTTACCTCGTCAATGACGCGTGCGTCCTTCTGGGCAAGCCGAACGTCTACGGCTCGATCTTCCGGTTCGACGGGCAGGCTTCGGTCTTCTTCCCGCCCCATGGGCCTTGCTACCGGTGCCTCTATCCCGAGCCGCCGCCGCCCGACCTCGTCCCCAACTGTGCCGAGGGGGGCGTGCTGGGGATCTTGCCGGGCGTGATCGGGGTGATCCAGGCGACCGAGACGGTCAAGTTGATCCTGGGGGTCGGCAAGCCCTTGATCGGTCGCTTGATGCTTTACGACGCCCTCGACATGACCTTCCGCGAGATGAAGGTCCGCAAGAACCCGAAGTGCCCGATCTGCGGCCCGAATCCGACCATCAACGGCTCTGATCGATTACGAGGAATTCTGCGGTGTCCGCGGGGTTGAGACCGCTCCCTGAGGTTTCCGCTCGGCGAGAACGGGACGATCACCCCGCTGGAGTTGAAAGGCGAAGATCGATCGCGGGCAGTCACCATTCATCCTCGACGTCCGGAACCCCGAGGAGATCGTCATTTGCCGGATCGCCGGGTCGACGGTGATCCCACTCCCCGAGCTTCCCGGCCGGCTCGCGAACTCGACCCCTCGATCCCGATGGTCGTTCACTGCAAGAGTGGAGCGAGGAGTGCCAAGGCCATCGCCTTGATGAAAGAGGCTGGGTTCTCTCAGTTGTCCAACCTGACCGGCGGCATCCTCGCCTGGATCAAGGACGTTGACCCTAGCCTGCCCAGTTATTGAGAAGAGATCGGGTCACATCGGCTCGTCGGCGAGTTGGTCTTGAGGAAATCTCCAGGCTCTGCTAAGAATTCGCGGCATCAATGGGTGTCGAGGATCGCACCGCCAGATCGGCAAGGAGGCCCCTGGCATGAAGCGCCGCTCTCTCTTCCTTCTCCCGCTTGCTCGCCTTCCCCGCGCGGTTGTTCGGCCAGGAACCCGCTCGAAGAACAACCAAGGCAGCCAGAAGTCGCCGCGTCTCCGACGATTCCGACCCGTCGACCACCCCACGTCGGGCACGCGACCTGGCCGAGGACACGGAACCTGCCGCTCCCGATACGGGTCCCGACGCAACGGCCGGGGAGTCGGTGCCGGCGAGTTTTCCGAACCAGGCCGGGTTCCAGTGGCAAAACTTTCCGATCGGCGACTACACGTCGCTCGACCCGAGCGGAACGAGTCCGCAGACGGCCATCATCGACTGGATCTTCCGACGGACCACCCCCGCTCCCTGGCACGGCGACAAGATCGCGGTCCTTTGCGCCAGTCGAACCCAGCTCCGGGCCTATAACAGTGTCAAGGTCCTCAAACAGGTCGCCGAGGTCGTCGAGCGGTTCACCGACGCACAGGCTGACATCCTCTCGGTACGGGTCCGGTTCATCGCCGCGTCCGACTCTCGCTGGCGGTATGCCGTCCATCAGCGGCTAACCCCGATCGGCAACGGCCCACAAGGGCAGCAGATCTGGCACACCAGCGTTGCCGACGCGGAACTGGTCATCAGCCAGATGCAGGTCTGGCAGGGTTTCAAGCTTCTGGGCAACACCAGCGTGGAGGTGCTCAACGGCCAGACCCTCAAGTTCGACCAGACCCAGGCCCGAGGCTTCAACGGCGGCGTCCAGCGCGAGAGTGCGGTCGGACTGGGGTTCCAGCCCAAGGTCGAGAACCTCCTGGAAGGGGTGGTTCTTAAGTTCAGCCCGCTCCTGAGCTATGAAGGGGATACACTCGACGCCGCGATCGAACTCTCGACGAACCTCGTCCGCAAGCTCCATCCGGTCAAGGTGCTTGCGCCTCGCGAGGTCGGTTCGGGCGAGTTGACGATTGACGTGCCTGAGGTCTCGGAAACCCGGCTCAACCAGCCAATCAAGAACTGGCCGCTGGGTCAGACGCTGATCATCTCCGCAGGTATCCAGCCAGGTATCTTGATGGACAAGGGGGGCTTCCTCAACATGAGGATTCCGGGCACCGTGCCCACCGGGACCGAATTGCTGGTCGTCATCAATGCCGAGATCGCCAACAAGAAGGGGGGCGATCGAACCGGATCGAGCCGCAAAGGCGCTTCTTGAGGCAGTCTTGACCGGTTGATCGGGAGCGAAGGTCTCGCCAGCGGACGCCGCAGCGGGTATAAAAGGCCGGGTCAACCGGCCCAGCCCTTCGATCCGAGATCCGCCTCATGTCTTCCCCCGATATCGGTCCAGCAGTCGCTTCGGGCCCCGGCCGATTATCTCTCTTCCCGATCCAGAGTCCCTATTTCGCACTCGTCGTTTTGTTCAGTATGAACCTGCTGAACTACGTCAACCGTTATGTCTTCTTCTCCTCCGGTCCACAGATCTCTCGCGAGCTGCACTTCAGCGACACTCAGTTCGGCAAACTGAGCGTGTCGTTTATGATTGTCTACACGATCGCTTCGCCGCTCATGGGAGTGCTGGGTGATCGCTATAATCGGCGGCGCCTGCTCTCGTTCGGCGTCGCTCTCTGGAGCGTGGCGACAGTCGGCACGGCCTTCGCGACCGGCTATTACGACATGTTCCTCTGGCGTGCCTTGCTGGGGATCGGCGAGGCAAGTTATGGGATCATCGCCCCGTCGCTCCTGGCCGATCTCTTTCCCCCGAAGTATCGCGGTCGGGTGATGGGCCTTTATTTCCTGGCCCTGCCGCTGGGCGGCGCGATCGGGTCGGGGATCGGCGGGTACTTCTCCAGTCATTCGGACTGGCGTCATGCGTTCTGGGTCGTCGGGGTACCGGGACTCATCGCGGCCGTTGCCGGCTTATGTATGAATGACCCTGGCCGGGGGGCGTCCGAGGGGAAGCCGACCACCAAGGGGGATCGCCCGGGTCTCTCCGAATATCTTTCGATCTTCAAGACGCCAAGCTTTGTCTACAACACGGCCGGTCAGGCCGCGGTCACCTTCGCGCTGGGAGCTTACGCCGTCTGGGCGGTGACCTTCTATCAGAGGGTCCAGGGGATGGACGGGGCGAAGGCTGGCGTCTGGATCGGCATCATCACCGCAACGGCCGGACTGCTGGGTATCCTGCTCGGGACCGTGGCCGCCGATGCCTTGCTGAGGGTCACGAAGCGGGCCTATTTGATCTGGCCAGGAGTGGCCGTGGCGATCGCGGTCCCCTGCATCGTTGGCACGATCCTCGACTCCAACCGCACGGCCTCGCTGACCTTCCTCTTCGTGGCGTCGATCATGATGGCGTCGGTGCTGGGTCCGGGCAACACGGTGACTGCCAACGTGGTTCCGGCGAACCGACGGGCGGCGGGCTATGCCCTCTGCATCTTCCTTGTCCACCTGTTCGGCGACATCAGCTCGCCGCTGCTGATCGGGTACGTCTCCGACCTCTTCGGCAAGCCGGTCGTCGCCGAGTCGGCTTTGGGGCGTATGTTTGAGTCAATCGGGGCCAGGGTCACGCCCTCTCCGACCGGCCCGACCAACCTCACCGTCGGCATGCTTTCGGTTGTGCCGATGATGATTCTCAGCAGCATCTTCTACCTGAGAGGTTCTCGCTTCCTGCCCGAGGATCAGGAACGGGCCAGGCTGGGCGGGGGATCTGAACCACTTAGCGAGCCGACTTTTCACTGAAAACCGATTTGTTGACCGAGGTCTCAAGGCCGAATGTCCGAGGAAGCAGCCTCGTCGATCGGATCTACAGCGGTTCACGATCGGATGGCACACGTAGGGTAGGGCTTGCCCTGCCCGGCTCGATCGGCAGGGCAAGCCACTACCCTACGAAAACAGGCCGTGCGAGTCACGAATGTGAACCGCTGTAAGCGTTCCCGGGGCACGGCCTCAGTTCGCCTTGGGGTTCAGTCTCGTCGAGCCGGGCAGGGGGGGAAGGGCGGCCGTGGTCTCGTCCACGGATCTGGAGACGTGCTTACCGGCGGCGGCCCGAACCGAGGCCGACGTGTCAGAAGCCGCCATCTCGCGGAGCCGCTGATCGACCTCAGGCGTGTCGCGGTCAACCAGAGCTTCGACGGACTTGGTCCGAACCGTCTCGTCGGCATCGTGCGAAAGCTGGAGCATCCAGACGTCGGTGTCGATGTCGGTCCTCTGCTTGAGCAGTGGGATCAACGAGGCTCGAATCTCGGGCCGTGGGTCGAACATTTGTCGCCCGAGGAAGATCTGTTCCTTGGTCAGGCCTCGCCCCTTGAGGATGATCTGGGCCAGTTCCCGGACTCCCAACTCCGGATCGTGGAGCCGCTTCAGGACGGCGTCAACGCTGAGCAAGGCCGGGCGATTGGCGAAGGTCATCAAGGTCTGGTAGCGAACTGGAGCACTATCGGGGTACTCGAGGTTCGCGAGGGCGGCCGACGCCATCGAGTCGATCGGCAGCGAGCCGATGCAGACCACCGCCGCCATTCTTGACTTCGGCTCAAGGTCCGAGAGCCGACGAACCGCGGGCCGGTAGACGGAGAATTTCCAATCCGCGAGGGTCTTTTCCTCGAACGGGGTCATCGTTCGGCCTGGAAGCCAGCCCCAGCGGTGACCGATCTCGGTGAGCGCCACGGCCCGGACGTCGGCGCTGGCGTCGGCCAGCCCGGCCAGGTAGAGGTCGTGGACCGGGTGGAGGGCGTCGAGCCAGGAGTTGGGTGCCGGTTCGACCCCGAAGCGGTCGAGCAAGCGGCTCGCGACGGCGACGGCCGAGGAGCGTCCCACCGGCTCGAATTTCAGGAAGCCGACCCTCAAACCCTGAAGAACTTCGACGAGGTCGGCTCCCTCTTGCTCGCCGATCGCCGTCCGCGGTTCATCTGACTTGGCGAGCACCCGCTCGCATAGGGCCTTCAGGGCCAACTGGTCACCTTGATGGAGGCCCTCGGCCAGGGTCAACATGGGCGACTTCACCGAGGTCGCCGAACCCACGGATTGCTGGCCGTCGCGCCGGGCCGTCAAGAAGCGCCAGCCCAATCCCGATCCCACGACCGCCAGGCCCAGGGTGCTGGCGATCGCCACCGAAGTCCATCGTCGCCCAGTCATGGCTGCCTCCGTGCCAGGTCCTGACTCCGTCACTACCTACGGCGCGACATCATAGTCAGGGCCTCCGAACCAGCAAGGCCACTTCCCCGCGCAATCGGCCGGGAGGTCGCATCGCCGATTCTCGGGGTGTTCCGGACTTCTCCGAGAATCGGGTCAATCGAACGCCCGAAGGTCAGGAAAACGATCCGGCGGGCCGATTAATGAGAAGCGGACCAAGACGGTTTCGGGATGGACAACCCGGGCCGAGGAGATGGGACCGCCCGATTCTTCCCGGGAGCGCTCATGACTTCGCTCGCGAACCGCCCCAAAGTGGCGACCTTCGTGCTTGGCATCGTCGGCTTTCTTGCCGCGTTCGCCCCGCCGAAGGCTTCGCCCGCCGGGACTCGAACGGTCAACCCAGCTCAGGTCGTCCCGCTCGACAAGATCCCGGCCGAGCATCGAGACTCGGTGGTCGAGATCATCCGCGACCATACCATGCACCGAAAGGCACCCGCCGATACCTTCCCGTGCCACTCGAAGCTCTACCTGAGCCTCGTGAACGAGCCGGCCGTGACCCTGGCGCTCTGGCAGGATCTGGCCGCCTCGCCCGTCAAGCTCCGGCGGATCGACGCCAATAAGTATCAGGGGACCGACGGCGCGGGAGCCACGGCCACCTGGGAATATCTCTATCGGTCTCCCAAGCTTCATGTCTTGCTAAGTGACCTCGACTACGTCAGCCCCCGAGGAGCCGCGAGGCTCAGCGGGCGAATCCTCCTGATCGTCCACTCCGGCTATTACCGGGAAGTCAACGGTGAGCCCTGGATCCAGCATGATGTCGAGGCCTACGTCAAGGTCGATTCCAAGGGCTGGAAGGCACTGGCCAAGACCGTCCGCCCGCTGCTCGAAAAAGTCCTCGAAGACCAGGTGCAGGAGGCCGGGTGGTTCATCTCGTTGATGGGCAGGATGGTCGAGAATTACCCGAACTGGGCCTGCGCGGTGGTCTTGAGGCAGGAACAGATCGACGCGACCACTCGTCAGAACTTCCGTGATCTCGTGATCTCCGTCCGTCGCCCGGGCGCCATGACCGGGCGTCCCCAGATCGCGGAGAACGCGGCGGATGACACAGTCAAACGCCGATGACCGATTGACTCGACTCTGGCGAAGTTCAAACCGCGCCGGACTGACCCCAGCCATTCTGGGTGAAGTCCGGCGCGGTTTTCCATTCCTCGGTCTCATGCGTTTGAGAACGGACTCTTACCGGGCCGCTCCCAGTGGCACCTTGAGCACGCTGGAGAAGAAGCCGACGGCCGTGTCACCGACGGCGACCCCTGCGTCGAGCTGGACAGTCGGAGAGTCCAGGGTTCCCGTCACCCGAAACTTGAGCAGGCGATTCTCCAGGAAGTTCGCCACCCGGATGAACGCCTCCTCGCCCCGACCGAGTACCTGGCCGAGGCCGGGAATGATGCCCACCAGGGCCAGCCCGGACTGGGGAATGACCTGGTTTGTGTTGACGAGGACTTCGAGGTTCAGGTCGCCGTCCAGGGTCATCGTGCCTGTGGCGTGGACCTGAAGGAGACGGCCTCGCAAGGTCAGTTGCTCGATGAACAGCGTCTTGTTGTAGAGCGTCCCCTGCGCGTCCCCGTCTTCGAAGAGTCCACCGCCCCGCGCGGACCCAAGAAACCGGTCGAGTTCCTTGAAAACGGGCATCTCGACGAGCGACGCGTCGTCGAGGTCGAGGTCGAACTTGCCTCGGGTGCTGGCAACCTTCTCAATATTCGGCCCGTTCAGCGAGACCTTTCCCGAGACCTTCCCCGAGGCCGAATGCTTGCCGTTGGAATGCAATCGAGACAGGACCTCGATGTCAACACCGGTAAACTGAACGTCCGACTGAAACGAACGCTCCCCGCCGAGCCGGAGCACGGCATTGCCCCGAACCGAGCCGCCCGCAATTCGAGCGCTCCATTGCCTGGCACGAACCGAGCCGAACCCGGTCGCGGGGTTCAACTCGAACTCGGTCGGGAACCGAAGGTCTGAGATCGGCATTCCGAACGCCTTGCCCCTGGGGACGAGGATCTCGGCGTTTGCCATCAGGGCCTCCTCGAATCGGCCGGACAACCGAAGCGACCCGAACCCCTCAACCTCGCGAGCGATGCTCGGGACCCCCGCCGCCATCCGGGCGAGCGACGCACGATCGACCTTGAAATCGAACATCGCCGTCTTCGATCCGCCAGGTCTCATCTCTCCGTGAGCCTCTCCGCTGGCCAGACCACCCAGTAACTCTCCCTGGAACTGATCGAGCCGCCAACTCGTCGGCGAGAACGAGGCAACAGCCCGCAGGTTGCCGTTCGTGGGGATTCCGCCGAAACTCAGCTCCCGGAGTTCGAACGTCCCGTTCGACCAGAGGCGGAACGGTCGGATCGAGGCGCGGAGGTTCGTGTCGAACGCGCCCACGCCTTTGAGGTGCGCCAGGCCACCGGTGACGCCGAGCCCCTTCCAGGCGTCCTGGAGCCGGAAGCCGACAGCCAGCATTTCCGCCTCAGCCAGAGGCTTCGTGAGATCCCCGTTCAACGGGGCTGAACCGTGAAATCGGAGCTTGCCTCCCAGGGTCTCGGCGGTCGCCTCGTAGTCGACAGTCCCCCCCTGGGCCACCGCCGTGACGCGGAGCGACCTGACACTGATTCCCTCAGCCGGCCTTTCGCGGACCGTGAGATTTGGGGAGGTCAATGAAAGGTCGGCGTTGATCGTCGAGGCGTCGAGCGGCATGTCGAGCTTGAGGCTGCCGTCGGCCTTGCCGCTCAGGGCAACTTTCCGGTCAAGGAACGTGGAGGAAAGCGCCGCCACATCAATCCCGTTCAGGGTGGCCGTCACCTCCATCGATCGACCCGGCCTGGTTGGAATCCGGGCCTCGCCCTTCAACTTTCCGCCGTAGGCGAAGACTTCCAGGCCGGTGATCGAGATGTCATCGTGGTCGGTGGTCCATTGAAAGAGGACCGTCCCAAGAGGCGCGGGGCCCGACCTGGCCTTGTTGATCCTGGCGTTGCCTTGCGTCTTGATCTCGAAGGGCTGAAGGGCCCCTTCCGCGTCTCCTCGGAGATCGAGGATTCCGGAGACCGGGGAAGGCATGGGGACGCCCGGGACAAACCTGAGGATCTCGGCGATCTCCCAGCCTTTCACGTCGATCTTTGCGTCGTAACGGAAGGGAGCGGAGAGATCGAGTCCTCCCCTGGCCCTGAATGGCTGACCCGAGAGCTTCGCGGTGAAGTCGGAGATCTCAAGTCGCCCATCTTTGATCTGGACCTTGGTGACGACGGCGTCAAGCGCCGCGTCCTGATACTTGATCTGATGGCTGTCGAGGTGTCCGTCGAGGAACCACGTTTTCGACTCGGAGAGGCGGGCGACATCCGCCTTCGCCTCGACTCGCATCGTCAGCTCGCCGGAGAGCGGCGTCGGCACGGGAAGGACAGGTGCAAGAAGCTCGCCGAGCGGCAACCGCACTCCCTCCAGGCTCACCGTCGCGGGGCCTCGGGGCGAGATCGAGGCGTGGAGACTTCCCCGGAAAGCGCCTGGAGGTAAAGGGTCGGAGACCGGTGCCGCATTCGTCGGGCGGGGAGGGTTCGTATCGGACCCCGAGGGCTTGTCGACGAGCTGACCGCGTAAGTCCGAGAGGTCGAGGACGCCGTCCACCAGCTCGATGTGGGCGGAGACGTATCCAAGGTCTACGTGGTCGATCGAAGTGCCCTTGAGGGTCGCGTCCCCCTGAAAGGCGTACCCCCTGAGGTCCCTCAGCGACCCTAACGGAATGGTGGCCTTCGCCTTGAGCGAGAGCTTGCCCGCGATCGGTACAGGGATCTTGATGCCGAACTTCTCAGCTTTCTGAAGGATCGTCGCGAGGTTGACGTCCGAAAACTCGATCTGGGTCGAGATCGTCCTCGGAAGCCGTAATCCGCCTTCTCCGGCCGTTTCATGCTTGACCTGGAATGCGACGGCGGACGAGACCGCATACGCAGCCCAGCCCATCAATCCGTGATCGTTCGCGGCCAGTCGGATCAAAGGCAAGGCCGCCAGGACCGGCTCCCAGATCTCGACCCGGCGGCCATCGACTTCGCTCTTCGGGTTCGAGTCGACTCCGGGGACAACCGGATTCGAACCTCCCGAAACGGACGCGTACTTGAGGTCGTTCCCCTCCGCTTTCATCCCAAGTTCGAGCGACTGGACCGGAATGCCCTGGAACATGCCGTTCTCGATCACCGCCTGGCCGGTTGTGCCCGTCAGGTCGGCGCCGGAGGGCGCGAGAGCCACCTTGAGGTCAACCTGGCCCGAGAGCCGGCCCGAAGAGACGATCTCGCCGAGTTGCCAGGCTTTCGGGGCCTTCGTCACGTCGACGTTCTTGAGCCGGAGGTTGATGTCGAAGCGGGGGACCTTGGAGCTGAAGTCGAGCTTGCCATCGGCGGCCAGCGATCCGTCGAGGGTCTTGCCTTGCAAACCTTTCAAGTTGACCTCGGCGTCGTCGACGATGACGTGGCCGGTGGTGTCGCTCGACTTGACCTGGAGGGACTTCAGAGCGGCGTCAGTCCCCTTGAACGTGATATCCGTGTGGACGTGGACCGGCCTGGGGGAGTCAACCGCGAGCTTGATGGCGACCTTGGCGTCGACCGGACCTCGGGGCTCGATGTTGGCCCAGACCTCGGCCGGGATGAACGGGATGCGCTCAAGCTTCTCGGGATCAGCGACAAACCCCGGGCTGGTGTCGATCTGGAACTCGCCGTTCTTGAAGGTCGGGTCGAAATGGCCGGAAAGCTTGACCTGACCCCAGGTTGGGTCATCGGTCAATATGTCGAGCTTGCCGCCGTCCGCGACGGGGGCAAGCCGGGCGTTGACGCCGGTGATCTTCATGGGCTTCCGACCCTCCTGCTGGAGGGTGATCTCGCCGTTCTTCGTGACAACGACAGGGAGGGTCGAAGCGTCAGGCGGGGCCTGTCCAGCCGACGAGGGGGCGACCGGGATCCTGGTCAGTGGTTGTCCCTTCTCGTCGAGGCGGAACACGACCCGAGGACGGTCGACCTCGATCCGGGTCGGCATCAGCCGGCCATGGAGCAGCCGGGCGATCGAAACGTCGGTCGAGACACGGTCGGCGGCGAACCAGACGGGCGAACCGGGGTCGGCCGTCTCGTGTAACTCGACCCCGGAGACTCCCGCCGAATGAAGTCCGAACCACCAGTCTCCGACGATCGCCTTCCCCTGGTACCGAGCCTGGATCTGGTTGAGGATCACCGCCCGCACGACCCAGGTCCGGACCACGACGAACGCGACGATCACGACGAACAGGGTCAACCCGATCCATCGCCACCTCCTCGACGGGAGACGCATCGGAAACCCTCCTTATGAACCAGTCGCCACGATCCGGGAATTCAAACCCAAGACGTCCCCTGGCTCGCAAACAAAAACTTCCCGGAGAAACCAAAGCCAGCGCTTCCTGGATGATCGACCGACGAGCCTGAGATCGAGACCTCAAAAACGGCGGGCCGAGGAGCGACCCGCGCTTTATATTCCGAAGATCCTCAATCTGACGATCACACAATCGAACCATCAACGAGGAATCGGCTTTCCATCGGGGTCGACGAGTCGAACCTCCTTCACGCCCATCGCCTTGAGCTTGGGCTCGACCGACGCCCGATCTCCGACAATCAGGATCGTCCGATCCCCTGGCGTCACGACCTCGACCATTGCCTTGCGGATCACGTCGTCGGGCGCGTCTTGGAGATGTTTGAGATAGGTGTCCAGGTAGTCGGCGGGTAGACCGAACTGAGCGAGCCCGATCAGGACCCCGGCAATACTGCTCGGGTCCTCGAAGGACTCGGGGAACGAGCGCGACTCGGCGTCCCTCGCGGTGGCGATTTCCTCCTCGCTCAAGGGTCGATCCTTCGACAGGGCGTCGAGCTCGCCGAGGATCTCCTTGAGGGCCTCGGTCGTGACGTCAGCCCGGACCGAAGTGCTGACCTGCCAGGTGCTCCCGGTCCGCCGATAGCCGAAATTCGAACCGCAGCCGTAGCTGTAACCGTTCTTCTCGCGGATGTTTGCGTTGAGTCGGCTCAGGAAGTCAGCGCCAACGATATGGTTGCCGATCAGGGTCGCGAAGTAGCGCGGGTCCTCGCGGTCGACCCACCGACGGCCGACCGCGATCACACTTTGCACGGCGCCCGGCTTGTCCGCCAGATAGATTACCCCCGGCGCGGGATTGGCTTCGCTTTTCGGACGGACGGTCGGCTCGGGGCCCGTGGTCTTCCAGGCGCTGAGGGTCGATTCGAGGGTCGCGACCAGCGCGGAAGGGTCGACATTGCCCACAACAACCAGGGTCGCCCGATTCGCGGCGAACCTCGTGTGGAAGGCCCGGACATCGTCCAGGGTAAGCGACTTCACGGTCTCAATGTAACCCTGGCCCGGCTTGCCGTAAGGATGACTCGTTCCGTAAAGCAAAGCGCGGAAAGCCCTCTGGGCGATCCAGGAGGGGTTATCCGGACCCTGAAGAAGTGCGTCGAGCTCGAGCTTCCGCTCGCGGTCGAAGTCTCTGGGATCGAACCGAGGCGCGGTCAAGATCTCACCCAGAAGCGAAAAAGCCGGAGTGAGGTTCCTCGACAACACGGAGAAGCTGACGGAGGTGAAGTCAGGCGACGCCCCGGCGGAGAGCGAGATCCCCAGCGCCTCCAGCTCCTCGGCCAGCTCGTTATCCGTTTTCGTCTTCGTTCCCTTGTCCAGGAGCGTCGCGGTCAGGCTGGCCAGGCCCGTCTTTCCAGCGGGGTCGTCGGCCGATCCGACCGGGATCAAGAGCCGGGCCTCCACGATCGGCAAGGTCTTCCAGGGGACGACCCAGACATCGATCTCGTTCGAGAGCGTCTTCCGGACGAAACGAGGCGCCTCCCAGGCCGGCGCGGGTGATGGGCCGGGAAGGGCCTCCCACTTCGGATCGGCGGGCGTCCTGGGACCGTCCGTGACGGCGGGACTCGTCGAAGGCCCCGGCAGCGGCCCGACCTGGACGCCCTCGCTCTTCGGCTGGCCCGCTTTGGTCGGGGCGATAGTCAGAACGACCTTTTCAGGCGTCAAGTACGCCTTCGCGACCCGGGCGAGATCGGCGGGCGTCACCTTGTAATAGCGGGCATAGTCGCTCCGATAGTACGACGGGTCGTTCTTCTCGACAAAGTCGGAGGCGAGCTTGATCGCCCGGCCGAGTGGCGAGGTCAACGAGTCGTACGTCTGTCTCTCGAATTTAGCGAGGGCTCGAGTCAACTCGGCCTGGGTCGGAGGCCGGGCGGTTAGGTCAGAGAACGACGCGTTCAGGACCTTCACAACATCGTCGATGGTCTTGCCTTCGGCGGCGGTCGCATCGATCGTGAAGAGGCCGGACGCCTCCTTGGTGTCGCTGCCGGCGTCGACGTCGTTCGCGACCCGGGCATCCTTGACCAGGGCCCGATGGAATCGGGACGCCTCACCGTCGGTCATGACCGAGGCCAGGAGATGGAGAGCCGGGGCATCGGGATGGTCGTCGGCGACCGTCGGCCAGGCCCAGTACAGGCGAGGCAGACTGACCTTATCGGCCAGTTCGAGCGTCGACGACTTCGCCAGGCTCAACGCCGGGGCGACAACCGGCTCGATCGGCTTGCCGGCCGGAATGGTGGTGAAATACTTCGCGATCGACGCTTTCGCGAGGGCCGGGTCGAAGTCGCCCGCCAGGCAGAGCGCGGCATTTCCCGGATGGTAGAACTCGGCGAAGAACCGCCGGAGATCCTGGAGCGTTGCGGCGTCGAGATCCTTCATCGAGCCGATCACGGACCAGGAATAAGGGTGCCCCTTCGGGAAGACGTTGGCCATGAGGACCTCCGACGCCAGCCCGTAGGGGACGTTGTCGAACAGACTGCCGGCGCTCGTTCTTGACGACCTCTCGCTCGGTGTTGAATTTCTCCTGATCGAGCGCCGAGGGCAGGAATGCCAGCCGCTCAGCTTCCAGGTAAAGGGCCCGGTCGAGGAACGAGGTCGGGACGGTCTCGAAGTAGACCGTCAGGTCTTCCGAGGTGAACGCGTTCGACTGGGCGCCGGTTTCCTGGAGCGGGATGTCGTAGTTAGGGACGTTCTTCGTGCCCCGGAACATCATGTGCTCGAAGAAGTGCGCGAAGCCCGTCCGACCCACGCTTTCGTTCTTCGATCCGACATGGTAGGCGACGCAGACGGTCACCCGGGGAACGCTGGGATCTCGGTGGAGTACGACCTTCAGCCCGTTCGCGAGCCGGTACGACTCGATGTCGAGCTTCGGGACCGGCGGCTCGTCGGCTCGGAGGGAGATCGGAAAGAGAAGTAGGATCAGAGTGGCGAGACGTTGAAGCATTTTCCGTCCTTGATCGAAGAGGGATCGAACCGCCAAGACGTCGTCGGGGAGTGTCCGGATTCTCCCGTAGGGTAGGGCTTGCCCTGCCGCGTCACGGGTCGTCGGCAGGGCAAGCCCTACCCTACGGGGAAACTCCCCGACCGTACGGGAACCGATCTTGTCCGTATTCAGTCCTTTTCCGCCTTCACCGGGTCCACGGCGGGGCGGGTCGTCCTCTGGAGATGTTGCGAGACCTCCCCGGCCCGGCGAAAAGCGCGGAGGACGTTGCCGCCCAGGATCTTATGGATGTCGGTCTCGGAGTAGCCTCGGTTCAGAAGCTCCTCGGTCAGCCTCGGGTAGCACGAGACGTCTTCGAGGCCGATGGGGGTCGAGGTGATGCCGTCGAAGTCGGAGCCGATCCCGACGTGCTCAATCCCGGCCACCTTGACGATGTGGTCGATGTGATTCGCGACGTCCTTGACCGTCCCTCGGGGCGAGGGATGCGTCTTGTTGTACTCGTCGAGGGCCTTGTTGAACTCGGCCCGGTCGGGGAACTTCGCCCTCAGCTCCCGACGTGCTTCCCGACCTTGCCTGGCCGCCTCGGGGACAATGAAGCCCGAGTAGAAGTTGACCATGACCACGCCGCCGTTCCGGGTGATCTCCTTGAGGATGTCGTCGGGGACGTTCCTCGGATGGTTGGCCAGGGCCCGGGAGCTCGAATGGCTGGCGATGATGGGCGCCTCGGAGACCCGGAGGACGTCGGCCATCGTGGCGGGAGAGACGTGCGAGATGTCCACGAGCATCCCGAGCCGGTTCATCTCCCGGACGACCTTCTCGCCCCAGGGCGTCAGGCCGTCGTGTTTGGCCTCGTCGTTGGCGGCGTCGGCCCAGGAGAGGGTCGTGTTGTGGGTGAGCGTCATGTAGCGGGCGCCGAGTCTGGCGAACATCCGGAGCATCGCCAGGTCGTCCTCGATCGCCACACCCCCCTCGATCCCGATCAGCGAGGCGATCTTGCCCGACTTGACGACCCGCTCGACATCGTCGGCATTGAAGGCCATGGCGAAGTCGTCGGGGTAGCGCTCGACCATCCGGTAGACCAGGTCGATCTGGTCGAGGACGGTCCGCGCCGGGTTCGCGTGCTCGCTGGGGATGTAGACCGACCAGAACTGGGCCTTCACCCCCCCTTCGCGGAGCCGGGGAATATCCGTCTGGCCCGAGGAGAGGCGCTTGGAGAGGTCGAGCGAATCAAGCGCCATGTCGCCCGCGGCCCGGAGCCGCCAGGGAAGGTCATTATGGCCGTCGAAGAGCATCCCCGACTCGTGGACCTTGCGGGCCCGCTCCGAGACCGGCACCGGCGGGTCGTCGGCGCGTGCCGATCGGGTCGTGGCCATGAGGAAGATCAAGGCGAGGGCGGAGATCCATCGACGGTTCATGGAGTAGGGTCTCAGAGTACGGTGCGTCGGACCGCTGGCAGGGTCGAAGGTCCTATTCTGGTCTGGAGACCCTCGCGGAGCAACCGCCGACCATCCCGGAAGGGTGGCAAGGCCGGGCCGGCTTTCGTGAGGTTGACCTTCTCGATGAGCGAACCGCCCCCTGGAGCGCGCGGGCCGGGTGGCAGGGGCTACGGCCGGGTGGCAGGGGTTATGGTACTGTACGTGTTTAGTACTACAGCGCTAAGTCTTTCCCCAGGAGCAGCGAGGGAGCCCAGTGAGTTTGATGCCCAAAGCCCGCAACTTCTTCCGCGTCGCCTTGGTGTGGCTCTTGCGGGCCGCCGCATTTCTCTTCTGCGTCCGCTCGATCTCCGCCGCCGTCCGCTCCAACAGCTTCAGCGAGGGGCGTTCGCCCAGCCACCAAGACGGGATCATCGCCGCGATCGCCGTGTGCACCTGGCACTCCGTCAACTCCGGATTTTTCCCCCCCGAACTCCTCTCGCATCCGCGCCAGGAACAGGTAGCTCACGCAACTCAGGATCAGGTGGCGTTTCAACCCCTGGTAACGACGCCCTTCATACTGATCCAGCCCGATCTCCGATTTCTGGTCCTCGAAACAACGCTCGACTCGCCATCGCGAGAACCCCACCAGCAACAACTTCGACACCGGCGTCTCCGGGGGGGCGTTGCTCACGAAGAACTTCACCTCCTTCAGGTCCAGGACGTTGCGGGCCACGACCAGGTGCATCAGCTCGCCCGGCAGACCGTCCTCGCCCTTGGGGGTGAAGATCTCGTGCTTAACCTCCCAGATCATCGGCCCCTTCTCGCCGTCCTTGACCCGCCAGCGTTGCCAGGCCTGATCGACGAATGCCCGCTCGTTCAGCAGCTCATCGACCCGTCGCGCCGGCCGGCTGCCGCCGGCCAGGCGAGGGACCTTGCGGCCCCGCCCACGCCCGTTCTTGCGGTACGGACGGGTGACCACGCGGGGCGGATCGAGCCAGCCGGTGAAGCTCCGGGGGACCTCGCCCATGAACTTCTGACCGCGAGCGTTCAGGCCCCGGAGAAAGTCGGGCTTGCTGCCGTATCCCTCGTCGAAGGTCATCCAGTCGAAGTGGAGGCCATGGCCGATGGCGTGGTCATACAGCTCCAGGGCGATCCGCCACTTGGGGCGGTAGGTCATCGAGTCGGGGATGCCCGCCTCGCGACAGCGTGGACGGTCGTCCGACCAGCTCTGGGGCAGGTACAGCTCGCCGTCGATCAGGCAGTGGAAGCCGTCGCGGGCGTACCCCAGGTGGACCGTGACCAGGCAGTTCTCCGTCTTGCCCCGCGATCCGCACCACTGGCGTTGCACGCCCGGCGTCTTGTCCCCCTTCTTGACGTCGCTGGTCTCGTCGATGACGCCGATGGAATGCGGCCCGGAGTGCTCATCGCGGACGATGTGCTGGAGTCGGTCGCGCAGGAGGTCGTGGTCCCAGTGGTGCTGGCTGAGGAACTCCTGGAGGGTGCGTGGTGCGACGCCGGCGTTGAGGGCGATCGGCTCGACGCTCTTCTCGGGGATGTCGGAGATCTGGCCGGAGATGTAGGTGGGCAGGTGGGCGCGGGTGTCCTTGCGTGGGAAGCAGTCATCGAACCGCTTGAGAAACGACCTGAGCTTGGGCTTGAGCGATCGGATCTGGGGGATGTTCATGCTCGTGTCTCCATAAGCCTTTGAGACGAGCATAGTTTCGTCGTGGCCAGCGATTCAAGCCTGTACAACCTGGCGCTGTAGTATTAGCGTGTCGCGCAGAATGAAAATAGGGGTCTCGTATGAATCTGACACTTATAGGACAATGGTCTTACACTTGTCGGGCACTCGAAAACCCCTGAAAAACAGCTCTTTACCACGCTATTGACGCTCAGAAAAGTAATGTCAGTCGAACCCGGGGTTCATTTATACTCTGGCTTATGAGAACCAGAGGCTCGCCCGAAGAACTCGAACATCGGCGGCAACTCGCCGTCCAACGGTATTTCGATGGATACTCCGCCGACGAGATCGCCGAGTTCCTCGGCGTCACACCACGGACAGTCTGGCGTTGGTTGGCCTTGTTCCACGAGCAAGGCCCCGAGGGGCTCTCGTCGCGATCTGTACCCGGCCGGCCGCCCAAGCTCACGACGACGCAAGAGAAGATCATCCGACGATGGCTGACCGAGAACCCGACCAAGCATGGGTTCGCCACCGAATTGTGGACCGGACCACGCCTCGCCCAACTGATCCGTGTCCGTCCGGTAAACTGCATCTATTCGCTGGGCGGGTCGGCCCCGATGATGGAACAACTCTGATTTCCATCGCGGAGGATCGACCATGGCGAGGGTCCGGCGGCCGGCCGCCGAATGGGCGAGGCTGATCGATCAATGGCGGGCCAGCGGCCTCAGCCTGCCCGCCTTCTGCTCGCAACAAGGCCTCAAACGCGGCACCATGCAGAACTGGGTCTACAAGACCTCGCTCAAACAGGCCGTCGAGCAGGCCAGGCGTCAGGCCAGATCCGCCGAGACGCCCCGTCGAGACCCGTCTCCACTTCTCGCTCCATCGCCCGCCTTCCTGCCGATCCGCGTCGCCGAGGTGGCGGCGGCCCCTCCGGTGGCCGATCGGACCGGCGTTGAGGTCGTCCTCTCGGCGGGTCGGCGAATTGTCCTCGGGGCGGGGTTCGACCCCGAGACCTTGCGGCGGGTCCTCGCCGTGCTCGAGGATCAGCCGTGCTGAGTCTCTCCTCGACGCTCCGCATCTTCCTGGCCACCGAACCCGCCGACATGCGCAAGGGCTTCGACGGTCTGTCACAACTCGTCCGCGACCGGATCGCCCAGGACCCGCTCTCGGGGCACCTCTACGTCTTTCGCAACCGCAGGCGCGACCGGATCAAGATCCTCTACTGGGACCGCGACGGCTTCGCGCTCTGGTACAAGAACCAGACGACAGACTACCCCTCAACTGACTGGTGGCACACCCTCACTGGCGGCGCCCATAATCAGGTGGCAGGCACTGATCCGCCTCGCGGCTTGGTGCCAGGATCATCGAACGAGCACGCCCCAAGGAGGCTCGCCGTGTCCCGACGTACCAAAGCTGCAGTCCCCCCCGCGCAACCCGAGTCCACGCCGAGAACTGACTCCCCTCTGGACGGCACTCCCGGCCGAGCGGCAACAAAAGGCGCTGCAAGTTCTCGGACGACTCGTCGCCCGGCGGCTTCCGTTGGCGCCCGCCGCAAAGGGGGTGGCCGATGACCCGGAATAAGTCGAGCGATCGCCCATCGAGTTCGACATCCAACGAGCCGAGCACCGCCCGGGTCGTTCCACCGCTGCGATCCGCGAAGATTCGCGATCGTCACCTCGATCGGCTGGCGGTCGTGTATGTGCGGCAGTCAACGCCGCACCAGGTTCGTGAGAATCGTGAATCCCGCGACCGACAGTACGCGCTGGCCGATCACGCCGCGGCTCTGGGATGGCCGCAGGATCGCGTGATCGTGATCGACGAGGACCAGGGGCAGAGCGGCCGCTCGGCGGCGGATCGAACAGGGTTCCAGCGGCTGCTTGCCGAGGTGACCATGGGACACGTCGGCCTCGTTCTGGGACTGGAGATGAGCCGGCTGGCCCGATCGTCGGCCGACTGGCACCGCCTGCTCGAGATCTGTGCACTGTGCGGTTCTCTCCTGGCCGATCAAGACGGGACCTACGATCCGACCGATCCCAACGACAGGCTTCTCTTGGGCCTGAAGGGAACTTTGAGTGAGGCAGAGATGTTCACTCTTCGGAATCGTCTGGAACGCGGGAGGCAGAACAAGGCCGCCCGTGGGGAGCTGTTTAACGGCGTGCCCATGGGATACGTTCAACTCGCCTCCGGAGAGGTCGCTCAGGATCCCGACGAACAGGTCCGTGGGGTGGTGCGGCTGATCTTCGACAAGTTCAACGAACTGGGCACGGCCTGGGCCACCTTTGACTACCTGCTGGACTCCGGGATCCAGGTGGGACTTCGTCCCAGTCGGGGGCCGCGGCGGGGGCAGTTGGTCTGGCAGCGTCCGAATCGAGGCAATGTGGAACGCCTGCTGCGTCACCCGATTTATGCTGGTGTTTACACATACGGGCGCTATCAGTACTGCGGTCGTCCGCCGGGAAGTCCGAACGGGCCGGCCTGCCGCCGGGTGCCGCTGGACGAAGTGCCGTTTCTGAAGCGAGATCATCTGCCGGCCTACATCACCTGGGAGCAGTTCGTGGCCAACCAGGAGCGGCTGAGACAGAACCAATCCACGCCGACGACTCCGGGCGTCCCCCGAGGCGGGGCCGCGCTGCTCGGCGGTGTGATCACCTGCGGGACCTGTGGGTGTCGCCTCCGCACCTCCTATCGCGGCAGCGAGAAGACCCGGCCCTATTACTACTGTCCACGGCACCTCGTCCGTGGTCACGAGCAGACCTGTTTCGGGTTGCGCGGATGCCAGTGGACGAGCTTGTCGCGGCAGAAGTGCTGCGCGCCCTGGAGCCGGCGGCCCTGGAACTGAGCCTGAAGGCCGCCGATGACATCGGTCGAGAGCGGGAGCGGTTGGACCGCTACTGGCAGCAGCAACGCGAACGTAGCCGCCACGAGGCCACGCGGGCCGAGCAACAGTACCAGGCGGTCGATCCCACAAACCGGCTCGTGGCGCGTACCCTCGAGGAGCGATGGGAGCAATCGCTGCGACGTGTGCGTCAGGTCGAGGAGGAGTACGAGCGATTCGTGAACGCCTCACCTCCGCTCCTGACCGAAGGGGAGCGAGCGTGGATCCGCGCACTGGCGGCGAACATCCCGGCGTTGTGGCACGCCCTGGAAACCACGGCCGCTGACCGCAAGGAGATCGTCCGATGCCTCGTCGAGCGCGTCGTGGTCGCGGTGCAACCGGACAACGAGCACACGGCTGTCGCGATCCACTGGCAAGGCGGGGACGTCACCCGGCACACGATCGTACGGCCGCTCGGGCAATACGAGCAACTCCGGGACTATCCCCGGCTGATCGCCGCCGTGCGGCGATGGCATGAAGAGGGTTGCCGGCCACAGGAGATCGCGGACCGATTGAACGACGCGGGGTTCCGGACGCCACGAAAACGGCAAGCATTCAAACGTGCTCAGGTTCATGAATTGCTTCACAAGATCGGATTGAACTACGGTCGGACACAGCCCGAACGCCTGGAGAAGGGCGAGAGCTTTTTGAACGACCTGGCCGACCGCCTCAGCGTCAAGGCCGTGACACTGAGACGCTGGGTCGCCCGGAAGTGGGTCCACTCACGATGGTCGAAACGGCAACGCTGCTGGATCGTCTGGGCCGATCGGGACGAGCAGAAACGATTGTGGGCACTGGCAACGGCCGTCAAAGTGGGATCGAACGGTTATCCGGCGGAACTCACCACACCTCGCCCTCGTCGAGCGGATCGGAAAACCTCGGAAGCCACGAAGCCGGCCGCGCAACAGGGTGATCGTCGCGCCGGAAAGGAGGCATCATGACATCAGGTTCAAGAGGCTGGAGAAAGGCACGTTTCGATTTCCCGAGGCCAAGGACGGCCGCGTCGAGGTCACTCCCGCCGAGATGGCCGCTGTCCTCGAAGGGATCGACCTGACTCGCGCCCGACGGCTCCCCCGCTTCTGTCTGCCCACGCCGCAACCCGCCTGAAAATCTCATCCATTTCGTATGTTCGATTGAAGATTCGGTGTCACATCGACGGTCTTCGCGCGTAAGTAGGGTATGACGACTCTCGATCTCGACACACCGCTGCCCGACGACGTCGAGTCCTCCCACCGGCTCATCCGCGAGCTGCTGGTCAGCTTGCACCAGCAGACCCACCTCAACGAAAAGCTCCAGCATCAGCTCGAACAGCTCCTCCGCCAACTCTACGGCAAGAAGTCCGAGAAGCTCGACCCCAACCAGCTCTTGCTCTTCACGCGCGAGATCCTCGAAGCCGGCGGCCCCGAGATCACGCCCGAGCCCAAGGCCGCGACGCCCTCGCCAGCGAAGCCCCCAGCCCAAGGCCACGGCCGCAAGCCCTTGCCGGCAAGCCTGCCCCGCCGGCGGGTCGTGCACGACGTCCCGCCCGAACAGCGGCCTTGTCCCGACTGCGGCGAGATCCGCCAGGTCTTCTCTGAGGAGGTCCGCGAGCAGCTCGAATACGTTCCCGCCTCGCTGATCGTACTCCAGCACGTCCGGCCCAAGTATGCCTGCGAGTCCTGCCAGGCTAACGTCGCGATCGCCGAACGGTTGCCCGAGCCGATCGAGAAAGGACTGCCCGGCCCGGGGCTCATGGCTCATGTCGCCGTCAGCAAGTATGCCGACCACCTGCCACTCTACCGCCAGGAAGGGATCTTCAAGCGATTCGGCGTCGATCTGTCGCGGTCAACGATGTGCGACTGGATGGCCGCCGCCGCCGGCCTGCTGGCCCCGATCGTCAAGGCGATGCTCCGGCGAGTGCTCATGTCGGATGTGGTCCAGACCGACGACACCACCGTCCCCGTGCAGGAGCACGATGGTCCGGGGATCAAGACCGGCCGGCTCTGGGTGCACATCGGAGACGCGAACAACCGCTTCATTGTCTATGACGACACGCCCGACCGCAGCGGCGCCGGGCCCGAGCGGATCTTCCGGGGCTTCGAGGGCTATCTCCAGGCCGACGCGTATTCGGCCTACGATGCCCTGTTCCTCGATGGCAAGATCGTCGAGGTCGGCTGCTGGATGCACGCGCGGCGGAAGTTTTACGACGCCCGGACCAGCGACGCGACACGGTCGCACCTGATGCTGGCGTGGGTCGTGGGGCTCTACGAGGTCGAGGAGGACGCGAAGAAACAGCGGAAGACGCACCCCGAGTGGGACGACGCGACCTGGCACGCGTATCGACATGATTTGAGGATCGCGCGATCGAAGCCGATCCTCGACGCGATCCACACCTGGCTGGAGGCACAGCGGCCCAAGGTGTTGCCGAAGAGCCCGATCGGCGAGGCAATCGGGTATGCGTTGAACCACTGGGCGGCCCTGATCCGGCCCTGGGAGGCGGGGTTCCTGGAGATCGACAACGGGGCCAGCGAACGGGCAATGAAGCCGGTCGCCCTCGGTCGAAAGAACTGGTTGTTCGCCGGGAGTGACGAGGGAGGTAAGACGGCGGCGACGCTGATGAGCCTGGGCGCGACCTGCAAGGAATGGGGGATCGACCCGTTCGCGTATCTGCGAGACGTGCTCGATCGGGTGAGCACGCACCCGAACAGCCGGATCGAGGAACTCTTGCCGGACCACTGGAAGCCGGCGGAAGGATCCGACCCGCCTGACCGAAAAGGATAGATAATGGCCACCCCCGGAAAGGGCCGTCGAGACGCGGTGAAACAAGGGGTTTGACCGCGGCGGTTGGGAGGGGGTTTTTGGCCAGGGAGGGCCGACCCATGCGCGTCGGGGTTTATGCTCGGGTTTCCACGCACGACCAGCAGACCCTCGGGATGCAGGTCGATGCGATGTCGGCTTACATCAAGGATCGTGGCTGGGATATCGCCAAGCCGATCGAGGACGTGGGCTCCGGCGCGAAAGACCGACCCGGCCGCGAGTCCCTGCTGAAGGCGGCCCGCCGCCGCGAGATCGACGTCGTGGTCGTCTGGCGGCTGGACCGCTGGGGCCGTTCGCTGCCCGACCTGGTGGTGACGCTCCGCGAACTGACCGACCTGGGCGTCGGCTTCGTCTCACTGACCGAGGCGTTGGACCTGACCACCCCGACTGGCCGGGCGATGGCCGGGATGCTGGCGGTGTTCGCCGAGTTCGAGCGGGAGATCCTCCGCGAGCGGGTCCGTGCCGGGATCGCCCAGGCCCGCAAGGAGGGCCGACAGCACGGGCGGCCTCGGACGGCGTCGCTCAAGGCCGACGAAGTGATCCGCCTGAAAGCCGAGCGGGTGAGCCATTCGGAGATCGCACGGCGATTGGGGATTGGCCGGACTTCGGTGCGGAGGAACTTGGCCGCAGGCTGACGGACGGGGGCAGTTCCATGCGCCGAGGTCGCCCGAGCGTCAAGGATGCAGTTCACCGGACGCTTACTCATTCCAAGCGGGTGAAGTACCTTCAATTCCACATCGACTTCGAGGATGCGGTCTACAACTTCGTGCGACCCCACGGCAGCTTGCGCCTGAGGTTGCGGAGCCCTGAGCCTCATGGTCGCCTCTGGGTTGCTCGGAGCCCGGCCATGGCGGCGGGGTTGACCGATCATATCTGGAGCATGGAGGAGCTGATGAGCTGGTGCCCACCGCCGCCCGGCTGAATTACCTATCACGGCTTACGGATACAGCACCCGGAATCGCTGTGGAGCGTATCCCCAAAACCAGGGCCGAACCAGTGCCGACACGACTTCTTGTCCGCATCGGACCTCAAAAAGCAGGGGGAATGCCACCGGATGCATCGAGACAGTTACTGTTCTTAGAATGTAGATACGTAGCCGACCGACCCGGCTTGGGCCGGGAAAATAATCAAGGATCGGGGCACCGGAATGAAGAAATCCCCGAAAAACCGAGGGGCCTGACTCCCGAAAGCTTGATTATTTTCCAGGCCGCGGAAATCGGCGAAGAATGGAAGCGAAGTCGGAGGGAAGTTCTACTACCTATCGACGTCCTTCGCTTGGTCCGGGCTTGAGGAGGTCGGGCTGGTGCTGTCTTGGTAGGGGAAGGCTTCCTCCAAGAAACGGGCCAGGTAGTGGGAGAAGCGCATCCCGGACTCCAAGGCCATCTTGTGGGCATGCACGAAGGTCGTCTCGGCGACCACGGCGTGGATGATTCGGTGTCCGGGAGGTGTTTTGTAGCGGTGCTGAGGCCGTTCCGGCAACGTGTGAGACTGCGTGTCGTTGGGGTGCATGATGTTTGCCTTGCTGGGTCTTCCGAGTCCGGGTGCCGGATTCATTTCCTCCGTTCCGATCATTGATATCCTCGGGATCGATCGAGTCACGGTTGACTTCGCGAGGACGGAACACAGTGGCCGAATCGCTGTGCGCTTGTGGAATCTTTTGTCGTTATCTTTTATGATCGAATGTATTTATTTAATTTATTATTCGCAAATCTTGGGTTATCATAGGCTTTGATGAATGGAATCCATCCCGGGCCGGGGTCCAGAAAGTCCGTGGCACGAAACGATTTCTTACGCTTTCAAATCATGAGAATAATTTAATAAACTAGATGACAATTTAGTTTAATATTATTCACATTTAAGAACGACTTGGATTAAAGCGTCGTCGATCACTTTATAATCAGTATATTTTATTGATATTCACATGTAAATTTTTTTACGATCTGGCTGTTTTTGTGCCCTGGACCTTTGCCTCGTGCTACTATCAGCCCTACATGAGAATTGCAGCCGGCTCTCGGGATGGGGATATGGTCGAGAGTTGTGTTTGGAGAATTCTCAGGCGGCGGGCTTCTCCCTGATGCCGTCGATGAAGACCGTCCCCTTGATGACCTCGGCCAGCAGTGGCGATCCGTTCAACGATCGCCAACCCCTTGATGCACTCTCCCTCAGCTTGAACACCGTCGTCAGGCAGGCCGCCCGAGTCCCGCTCCCCTTCGTCTTGTCGTGCCTCAGCCGCACCGTCGAGAACACGCTCTCGATCGGGTTCGTCGTCGGCGATCTTCCTCTGCTCATGGTGCTAACCTTCTGCTGCCGATTCTGGATGCTTTTCGCCCCCCGAAGGTGGATCAGCGGACCTCCGGGGGGCAGGCCAGGGTGTCAGACCTTGCCATAAGTCAGAGTGCAACATGTCCGGATTAAGAATCAGCGCCGTTCACCGGCACCCCCAATCATGAACGCCTGCGTCGCCTCGGCTTGTTATTGGAAGGGTTGCTTGGCCGTTCCGGATGGGGCCTCCAAGGCCTTTCTCGGACCGACCTGATCGACTCCTCCACCTGGGAGTTGACCATCTTGGTCACCCTGGGGCGGAGTGACTCGACGATGGCGGGTACCACCCTCACCACCCCGGGGAAGAAGATCTCCAAAACCGAATGGGTGAGCTTGAGTAGTTGAGCACGGTGCGGTCCGGAGAGGGAGGCGAAGTCCGGATCGGCCAGCAGGGAAGCAGAGTAGGATGTCGGTTCCTCGTAAGGGAGGCGGGTGATCGGCTCTCCATCGGAAGGTGGTTGGACGGGGAGTGATGCGATCGGCTCCTCAAGGAGGTAGGCGAGCTGACTTATCGCTTTTCCCGTCAGGCCGTGCTCCTCTATGGCACCGGAGTCCAGGAACTCTTTGAGAACGAATACAGCCAGGGGTGAGGCGTTAATGTGACCCGGAGAGGTGCCCCCCTCCTTCAGGTTGGCACGGATCTTTCCACGCACCTCGGTCAACGCCCTGAGATTGAGCTCTTCGAAGAGACGATCGAAGAGATCCTCCGTGGACTCCAGCACCTTCCGGTTCAGGATTGAACGGAAACCGTCCATGAACCAGCGGTTGTCGACCCGTTGACTCAGCTCTGGTCCGAGGTCAGGAGGAATTGCAGCCTTCCTGGCGAGAAGTGCGTTGACCGCCCCGGAGGATTGAGCCACCAAGAGGCTGGTGGCGATCGAGCTTGAATCTGCGGACAATATAGATATTTTTAGATATTATGACTCCGGATTGAGCTTGTCACTCATATGCCTAGTTCCTGTTCCTAGCTCCTGGTGTCTCTGGCCCTCGGCGGAGGGAACTAGGGCGCCCCGCCGAGGGCGGGCTGGGTGATCAGGCCCAGCCTTGGTTTCGGTTGATTCTAATGAAAACATGAACAAACGTAATCAAAGAAGAAGCGACTTGCGGTCCAGGAGTCGAGGCGTGGTGCCGGGTTGACTGGCCCACTGACGGCTTGAGACCTGGAGAGTCCTCTATTCCCGGGAATTCCGGTTCACGATTCTCTTGAATTACCCTCGCAACGAATGGAAATCTGAGTCGGGAATCTCTCAGTACCGACTGGGGATGGTCATCCAGACCGACTTGCCTCGCTTGCTGAATGATTCATTCGATAGCATTATAATCTGCGGTAGAGTTTATCATTCAGCCCCTATATCGGCATTTGACCTCGACGGTGACGCAGTTGTCGGGGACCAAGAATTGGTCGGCCTGGGCCTGCCAGGTACGCGGGGGGATAAGTTCGCCGTCGAGGAACAGGATACCGCCGAAGGCGAGGTTTTTGGCCGTCCTGCCTGCGTTGATGACCTCAAGGCGTTGGAAAGCTGACAGCCCGGACATGCTGGAGGAATCGGGCCGCGTTTGGAATGGCACGGTTCCCTCGTCTGCTTGGTTGACTTCCAACATGGAAGCTAGAGCCTGTTATGAACCTTAACCTGGGCTGCGTCGTAACTTAGGGCATGATCACTCACCAGCCCTACCCCAGCGACATCTCCGACGCCGAGTGGGAATTCGTCCGACCCTATCTCCTCCTGCTCCCCGAGGACGCCGGCCAGCGCGAATATAACCTCCGCGACGTCCTCGACGCCCTCCGCTGGGTCGTCCGCACCGGATCGCAGTGGCGCTACATCCCGGCCGACTTCCCGCCCTGGGCGGCGGTCTACCAGCAGGTCCGTCGCTGGCTCGCCGCCGGCTGCTTCGATGCCATCGTCCACGACCTCCGCGCCGTGCTCCGATTCGCCGACGGTCGCGAGCCCGAGCCCACCGCCATGATCCTCGACAGCTGGAGGCTCCAGTCCACGCCCGAGAGCGGCCCGCGGGCCGACTACGATGGCTACAAGCGCCGTCGGGGGTCGAAGGTCCACATGGCGGTGGACACGATGGGAAACCTGCTAGACCTTCACGTCACCCCGGCCGACGAGCAGGACCGGGCCCAGGTCGAGGTGCTGTGCGAGGCGGTGCGGGAGGCGACGGGCTACTGGAACAAGCATCGGCATCCGTTCGTGTGGGGCCGACGCCGGCGCCACTGGCCGCGGCGCCGGCCGGGGATCGCGGCCGTCCCGGGTGTCAGGGGACTTGGCGGATGAACCACTTAGGCCGCCAGGTCGCCCGCGAACTCCGTACCCTCGGGGTCGGGCGGTTCCTGCGCCCGAACGGGCGACCCTAAGCGGGCCCACCACGATGGGATCAAGCGCCTGACCTCACTGTTTTTGCAGGGCCCAGACTTTCTGCCCCCGGAGCCATTGCTGCTCGAACTCCGCCGGGTCAGTTCGGGGACGTCGAAGCTCTCGATCCGGTGGAAGGATCCCGTTGCGCCTTCGGTGTCGTCGCCCGAGGGCCGTCCGGCATGGCGGACCGGAGCACTCAAGGGATCCACGTCTTCAGCGTCCTGCTGATTGGTCATTCCGGCGTCTGATTCCTAAAACGTAAGCTGCGGTCGATAGTCTCGCTCGTGATACTCGATGTAGTCGAAGTCGGCCGGCCGGCGCGTTCCTGCGGCATCCTGGCAGGAGACACCCACGAAAGCGCCCGTGAAATTGGGCAATGTTGGCGGACCGGCCTCGTCCGACACGATGCTGGCGTCATAAACCTGTGGCAAGACCCGCCAGGCTTCGTCGGGCAGCCGGTAGGCGAGAATCAGCCGTTCGTGATCCACCTCCATCCGCAGTTCGATATTTCCCGTCCCCGCCGGCAGCGGGATTGGGGTGCCGAAGCTGTCGCCGACATCCGTCAGGCACGACATGACGCGCAAGTGGCGCCCGATCGCGTCATCCTCGGTCAAGAACAGGTAATGGAACTTCGTCGCGTTGTAATACAGGATGAGGCCGGCTGCCTGTTGAAAATGCTCGGGGTCGAATTCCATTCGGGTCGAAGCCGTGAAACAGTGAGCCTGCTGGCGGCGAGCGACAAGCGCCTGCTCGAAATGGCTCCCCAGGGTCTCGCGGCCGAAGAGGCGCAGGAACCCGGGGCGCTGGGTCAGGCTCCAGAGCCGCTCGGGAGAAGGCGTGCGAAGCCACTGAAAATCGGCGGGCAACTCCGGCGAATCGAAATCCTCGCGTGACTGCGGCGCGGGGAATGGATGCGACGGCAGGGTTGGCGCCGGGACGCTCGCCTCCGGCAAGCCGTGGCCGTCCTCCGTGCGGAGCCACCCATCTCGCGACCAGGCCATCCTCTGGATCGCCGTCTCCCGGCCCAGGACACAGCGTCCGCGGTTGGGCAGTGGCCTGCCGCAGAGATAGACCATGTAGGTCTCGCCGCCTTGCGTTTCCACGAGCGAGGCATGACCCGCGCGCTGCAGGACGCAATCGGGGCGAGCACGCGCCGTGAGGACATGGGTATCGGGGTGGACCTCGTAGGGCCCCTCGATCGTCGGCGACCGCGCCATGGTCACGGCATGACCCCAGGAGGTGCCGCCCTCGGCAACCAGGAGGTGATAGTAGCCGTCGCGCCGGTACAGGTGCGGACCTTCGGTATAGCCGATCGACGTGCCCCGGAAGATGAGACGCCGCCGGCCGATCAGCTTTCGTTCGCCAGACGAGTATTCCTGCAGCACGATGCCGGCAAATCGATCCCGTCCCGGGCGATGGTCCCAGAGCATGTTGACGAGGTACTTCCGGCCATCCTCGTCATGAAACAACGACGGATCAAAGCCGCTGCTGTTCAGGTAGCTCGGGTCCGACCAGTCCCCCTCGATCTGCCGGGCCGTCACCAGGTAGTTGTGGAAGTCGCGCAGCGAGGCATTGGAGATGCCCCCGACCGTGGTCCGGCCATAGCGCTTCACGTCCGTGTATACCAGGTAGAAGAGGCCGTCCGCATGGCTGAGGCAGGGCGCCCAGACGCCGCAGGAATCCGGGGCTCCCCGCATGTCGAGTTGGCTCGCCCTCCGCAGCGGGCGCGTCAGGAGCTGCCAGTGCACCAGGTCCCTGGAGTGGTGAATCTGCACCCCGGGGTACCACTCGAAGGTCGAGGTGGCGATGTAATAGTCGTCGCCCACGCGCACGATGGACGGGTCGGGGTTGAAGCCGCGCAGGATGGGATTGGTGATGTTCATGCGGCCCTCCGCTCCCGCACGAGGGTCCACAGGACGATGGCCCCGAGGATGTCCAGGATGCTCAGGCAGGCGAAGAACGGCGAATAGCCGATCCGAGTCACGAGCGCGCCGACCATCAGCGTGAAGAGGAGCACCCCGGCGTTGCCGCACGTCCCGGCAAGGCCGGCCACGGTCGCCACCTCGCTCCGCGGGAACAGGTCCGACGCCATCGTGATGACCGTCACCGACAGGGTCTGATGCGCGAAGCCGGCCAAGCTGAAGAGCAGGATCGCCAGATACGGGTCATTGACCCGGCCGGCGAAGGCCACGCTGACCATCAGCCCGGCGCCCGCGGTGAACGCCCATCGTCGCGCATTAATTAGCGTCGTGCCCGCATATTTCTGGAGCATCGCGGCCAGCAGTCCGCCGAAGAGGCATCCGAAATCCGCCGCCAGGAACGGGAGCCAGGAAAAGCCCGCGATCGTCCTGAGGTCCCAGTGCCGCTCCTTCGCCAGATAGAGCGGCAGCCAGAACGACAAGGTGCCCCACGCCGGGTCTGCGAGGAAGCGCGGGATCGCGATCCCCCAGAAATTCCGCTGCCGGATGATCTGCCGGACGGACGGCTTTCCGGAGTATCCGAGTGACTTCTCCTGCCCCTCGGCGATGTAGCGACGCTCTCCCTCCGACAACCACCGATGCCGCGAGGGGAGGTCGAAGAGCAGGAGCCACAGACAGACCCAGACCAGGCCCAGGCCGCCGCTGATCACGAAGGCGCTTTGCCAATTCAGGTAAAACACCGAGAAGGCGACCAGGGGCCCGGCCAGCATCATCCCCGCCGACGCCCCGATGTTGTAGATCCCCCCGGCGAGCCCCCTTTCCCGCGCTGGGAACCATTCGGCCGTGGCCTTCATCCCCGCCGGGTTCGCCGAGCCCTCCGCGAAGCCCATGAGCCCGCGAAGGAACGCCAGACCCTTCCACGAACCCGCCCCCGCGTGCGCCATGCTGATGACGGACCATGCCGCCACGAAGACCGCCAGCCCGACCTTGAGGCCGACCACGTCCAGGACGTAGCCGCAGATGGGCTGCAGCATGATCGAGAGCTGGAACGCACCGGTGATCCACGAATACTGCGCCTCCGTGATGCCCAGAGTCCCCTGGAGGTGCACCTGGGCCACCGAGAGCGTCTGACGCGTCAAGTAATTCAGGATCGAGCCCAGCATGATCAGGGCCATCATCCACCAGCGGAGCCCCGGCAACGAGAATGCCGACCCCCGCCGCCGGGCGGAGCCGATCACTTCGAGTTCGGGATCATCGATCATAGTCATCAGCTCCGCTTCCGGCTCCGCGTCACGGACCGGCTTGCCCTACCCCGTCTCAGCACCCGGCTTCAACGCGAATGTCACGATCGACCCGACACCGTGACCGCCGAACGTTTCCACCCGGCCGCCGAAAGTTCGGCAAGGATCACGATGCGTCCGCTCCTGGGGATCGATTCAGGGTTGCCGGCTCCTTGGGACCGGGGATCTTGCGGCCCAGCAACGAGAGCATCTTCTCTCCGTATCGCTTCCCCAGCTCCCTGTAGCCCTCCGCGGTGAAATGCAGGCGGTCCCGGCGGCTCTTGCAACCGGCGGAAGAGATGACATGGGCGTTGGGAATTGCCCTCGGCAACTCGGCGATGATCGAATTCATGCTCGCACAGGCGCCGTTCTGATCGGCATTCACGACTTCGCCCGCGAGCAAGGGCAGGGAATCGGGATTGCAATTCAGATCTTTCAACAGATTGTCGTAGATCGCCTTCACTTTTTCGGGCCATTGCTTGTCATTGGTGTTCGACTCACCCTGGTGCAACAGGATCCCCTTGATGACCCCATCTTTCTGGGCCAGTTTTGCCATCTCGACCAGGCGAGCGTAAGGATTTCCGCCATATCCCTTGATGATATTGGCCATCCAGGGGGGGGCGGTCGCGGCATACGCCTCGTAAGTCGTCGTATCGAACAGTTCGATCTTGCTCCCGGCCACCGAGACATTCACCACGCCCACCCTGATCCCTTTCGGGAGGTGAGCCACGAGGGTCCTGCCGAAATAATCCGCGGGGCCGAGGCCGGCAGATTCCCGGCACAGGGGGGGACGGCAGGGTACCAACTTCCCTTCTTCCGACCTAGTTTGGGGAAATCGACCGCGGCCAGGACCTGGAATCGCTCGTCCTCGGCCTTGTCTTGCTGCTCGACTCCCGGAAAGCCCTCCATGTTGGACTGACCAAAGCAGAGGTAAATGTGGAAGTTGGGATCCGGCTCACGTGCGGCTGTATTCGTGGTAACCGTGACCACCGACAAAGCCGCGAGCAGGAGATATGCCGGTTTCATTTTCGACGGGTGACTCCTGTATCGGAATGGCTGGAATGCACGGAATTTGTCCCCCCGTGCCCGGGACGAGAAGTGCTCGAGCAATGTCGGCGGCCCTGTACTCGACACGGCGAACGGCGAAGTTGACGATCCTGTCCGACCCGGTGAATCGGAACTCGCCCGGTCGCGTTTGGAGGGCCATGGGTTTGAACTAGTCCTCGGCGGTGAGGCAGTCGAACTGCTCTGCGACCAGCGCCGCTCGCGCCGGGTTGTCGAGTTGACGCGACGTGCCGACGAGCAATCGGCCGTTCGGTGCCCTGTCGCAGCGACCCGGTCGCGGTGTTCAACTACGTGCCTGGCTCGGACCTCGTCGCAAACGAGATAACCGCCCGGCGGTGCGCCCGAGAAGTGCACTCGGACGATGGCCGGTGCCTTCACCGTCATCTCGAAGCTGGGGATCGCCTGCTCCGGCCCGGTCCGCTCCGGCACCCTGTCCCTGGACGCCCGGTCCGCGATGTTTCCATCGGCGTCGTACGCCTCTACGACCGCCTCGCTGCCAATCGAGCCCCAGAGCACGAGGGTGACGGCCGCCACCGGCTTCGGGAAGCGGATTTCGACGGGGATCGACTCGTCCGCCATCGCGTTGAGGATGCCCTTCCGGGGCGTCTTCAGGTGCGGGAAGAACATCACTTTCCCGGCGGCGCGGCTCTTGGCCGGCGGGCGCGAGAGGGCGAACACGACGCCCCGATCCGAGTAGCTGGGCATCGGCTTGCCGGTCGCCACCGCGTCGAAGCTGATGTTCGTCGGGCCGTCGGCCGGAGTCCCGAGGCCGCCGAGGATTGCCAGGAGGATCGTTCGGGCGTGCGTCATGGCTCACGCCATCTCCAGGCCGGTCATTGTGCCGGTCGAGGGTCCGAAGCCCGTCTCCTCGATCCCCATCCGCCGGAGCATCGACACGAACAGGTTCGGTAGCGGGTAATTGCGGCCGCGGTCGAAGGCGAGGTGCTGGCCGTGCCGGAAGCCGCCCCCGGCGAAGAGCGTCGGGAGGTTCGTCGTCGAATGCGCGTTCGCGTCGCCGAGGTTGGAGCCGTACAGGACCATCGTGCGGTCCAGCAACGTCGCGCCGTCCTCCCTGGCGGACTTCAAGGCCTTGAGAAGGTCGGCGAGCAGCTTCATGTGCCACTCGTCGATCACCCTGAGCTGCGTCAACTTCTCCTCGGCCATGCCGTGGTGCGACAGGTTGTGATAGCTGTCGGTGATCGTAACGCCGGCGATCTGTACGACCGGCGTGCCGACGCTGTTGAGCATCAGTGTGATCGCGCGGGTCGAATCGGTTTCGAAGGCCAGGCGCGCGAGGTCGTACATGACCTGCACCTTGGCCATATACTGTGCCGGGCTGGCCGGGTCGATGGGAGGGCTGGCCTTGACCGTCGGCTTCGGCTTTTCGGCCCAACCGCGCGACTCCTGGAGCCGGTACTCCAGGTCGCGGACCCCCGAATAATACTGGTCGAGGCGGGCCCGGTCGCGGGCGCCGACGTTCCGCTGAAGGTCCTTAACTTGCTTGGAGACCGCGTCCAGGATGCTCCGACCGGTGTCGAGGTCACGGATCTGCCGCTCGATCTCGGCGGGCGTCCCCTGAAGGAAGAGCTGCTTGAACACGCCGGACGCCTGGCCCTCCGGCGGGATCGCGACGCCCGTGCGCGTCCACGACAGCCCGCGGCCGCCGTTGACCGCCAGGGTCAGCGAGGGGAACCGCGTCGAATTGCCGATCCGTTCGGCCACGAGTTGGTCGAGCGAGATCGAGTTCCGGAATGAGCTGCTGGCCGGGTGTGGGGCCGCCGTCAGGAAGCTGATGTCCGACGGGTGGCCGCCGTCCACGTTCGGGTGTGACACGCCGCTGAGAACCGTGAAGTCGGCTCGGTGTTCCTGGAGCAGCTTCAAGTACGGCGAAGGGGCGTAGTCGCGGCCCACGTCGCTCGGGAAGAACGGTCGGGGCAGCACGCCGAGGTTGTTGCAGATGCAGAACATCCGTCGCGGCACCGCCGAGACGGACGCCCGCGTGAACGGCGCGGCCATCGATTCCAGGAATGGCAACGCCATCGCAACGGCCGAGCCGCGGAGGAAGCGGCGTCGAGAGATCGGTTGTCGCCTGGATACGAAGGGACCTGTGGATCCTGAGCCGGTCTGCCCGTTCATCGAGGCTGATTCCTATTTATTGCGGAAGAGGTCGCTCTGCACGATCGCGTGGACCAGGCTTCGCACGCCGTACCGACCGGCCTTCGCCGCGTCGAGGACTCGCTCGATCTCCCCCCGGTCGGAGAACCGCACCGCCGCGCCGGTGGAGAAGACGGTCAACTGACGGGCCAGGTTCCTCGCGATCTGCCGTTCGTCCTGGACGAGGAGTCCCTTGAGCTCGCGGACGTCTCTGAACGGCCGGCCGTCGGGCAACGTGCCGGCCGAATCGACCGGCAACCCTTGATGAAACGCGAACGCCTGCCCGTTCAGGCCGAAGCCCTTGACGGGAGGCACCTTCTCGGACACGGCCCGGTAGCGTAGGCGGTAGCCGCCCATCACGTCGAAGCTCTCCAGCGCGAAGCCCGGCGGGTCCATCTTGCTGTGGCAGGACGGCGCAACTCACGTCGGCTCGGTGCTTGTCGAGTTGCTGACGGATCGTGACCGCGCCCTGGATGTCCGGCTCGACGGCCTTGACCGACGGCGGCGGGGGCGAGATCTCCAGCCCCAGGATGCGATCGGTGATCCAGTGTCCTCGTAGCACCGGCGAGGTTGTCGTGCCGTTGGCGGTCACCTTGAGGACGCTGGCCTGCGTCATCACCCCGCCTCGGAGGCCGTCGGTCGGAAGTTTCACCTTGCGGAATCCGGAGCCGGCGACGCCGCGGATGCCGTAATGCTCGGCCAACCGCTCGTTCAGGAACGTGAAGTCCGAATCGACGACGTGACGCGCCGGCAGGTCGGAGTGCAGGAGCTCGGCGAAGAAGAGTCGCGTCTCCTGCAGGGCCGCCTGCTTCAGCGGGTTGTCGAGCTCGTAATCGTTGTAGAGCGTGGTTGACGGCGACGTGTCGTCGATCTTCCGGAGGTCGAGCCAGTAATCGGTGAACGCTTCGACAAAGCGGCGTGCCCTGGGATCGTCGAGCATCCGCTCGGCCTGGGCACGCAGCTCATCCGGCTTGTCCAGCTCACCGCGATCCGCCAGCGACCGCAACGTGTCGTCGGGGACCGAGTTCCACAGGAACAGGGCCAGTCGCGTGGCGAGGTCGTAATCGTCGAGCCGGCCCGGCTTCTCGTTGACGAACACGAAGCCCGGCGACGCCAGGACCGCCGTGTAGGCCGCGAGCATCGACCGCGTGAACCCCGAACCCTTCCGGTACTGATCGTCGAACAAGCGGAGGAACCGCTGCACGTCGGCCTCGACGACCGGCCGACGATACGCCTTGTTCAGGAACGATCGCAACAGCCGCTCGGCGTCCTCCCGAGGCGCCGCGGATTGGACTTCGTGGAGCGTCTCGCGCGCGGCGATCCGCCCGGGTCTTCGCGGGCCGCCGCCGCCTCCCGCGGGGCCGGCCGACGGGCCCGGGCCCGTCTCCAGGATTACGCCCGTCCGCGGTTCCTCCGAGGGCGACAGCCGCAACCGGTCGAAGAGCCGCTCGTAACCCGCGCCGCCCTGGGGGTCGTCATAGAACGGTCCTTCGATCTCGATCCACTGGACGGCGTAGCCCGGCATGCCGTCCTCGGTCGCGAGAGGGTTGACATACTGCTCGTCCGTGCCGCTGACCCGCGGCGGAAGAGACGGGAGCCGTCGGTCCGCACGACCTCGTTCGCCAGCAGGAATACCTCGATCTCGCTCACGGTCGGATCGGGCGTGAAATCGACGGACCCGACCGGGCGGGTCTGGCCGCCCGCCTGCGCGTACACGCCGATCGGTTCGTTGCGCCGCCCGCGATAGACTTCGTCCAGGTTCGGGCGGTGCCACAGGAGCGTGTGAAAGACCGGCGCCTTCTCGGCCCCCTGGCCCTCATAGAACCAACGCGCCACCCCGCCGCCGGCGACCCAGACCGTGTAACCGGCGATCCGCAGCCTGTAGCGAGCCGAGGCCGGCGCGCGCCAGCCGCCCCAGCTGTAGCCGCCCGCGTCGCTGAAGATGCTCGACACCTTGCCGACCGCCTCGCGTTCACGCGTCTCCGGGCTGGTCGCCGGGGCGCGGCCGGCGCGGACGTCCGGCTGGGCGTGCGAATCCAGGACCGGGAACGACAGCCGGTCCGGCAAAGTCCCGTTCTCGCGCGGCCACCAGTTGCGCAGGCTCCGCTCGTCGCGTGCATAGAGCTTGCGGGTCGTCCTCGCAGGACGCTCGAGATGCGCCGCCATCGCCAGCCGCATGGCATGATCGGCCGAGTCCATGAATCGGGCGATCTGGACGTAGGAGACGTCGAGCGCCTCGCCGCTCTTGTTGAAGTGATACGCCTCGCCGTCCTCGGGTAGCCGGCTGGCGACCTGCGCCCACGGGACGCCCAGCAGGTCGCGCAGGGCGTTCTCGTACTCTTGGCGATTGAGCCGGCGCCGGACCGCCCGGCCCTCGCCGCCCAGGTCCGCGCGCTCGGCGGAGACGATCGCCCGCGCCAGGCCCTCGACGAACGCCCTACGCCGGTCGGCGTCGGGCCGGTACTTGCCCTTGGGCGGCATCTCACCCGCCTTCACTCGATCGTGCACCTTGATCCAGATGGCCCGGTTGGCGGGGTCACTCGCGTCGAGCTCCAGGCCGGTCAGGTCAAGCTGCCCTTTCCGGCTGACGTCGTCATGGCAGCTCGTGCAGCGGTCGCGCACAAAGTCGTCGTCAAAAGTGCCAGCGCACGCCGAGCCGACCGCGAGCAGGGCCAGCGCCGCGATCCCGAGAGGTCGAAGGCGGGCCCTACCTCGGCCGTCCGCGAGAGATCGGTGGGTCAACAACATCGCTCGTTCCTGGTCGAGGGGGCGTCAGCGATCCTGCGCGGGCCGGGAGCCCGCCTCGTCCTGGAACAGCAGCGGAGCGAACTGGTATAGGCTCCGCCGCCAGGTCTGCCACTCGTGGGCCGTATTAGGTGATTCGTAGTAGGTGTTCTTGATGCCCAATTTTTCCAGCGCCTCTTGGTTTGCCTTCGCGGCGGAGGTGTTCTCCCGGCTGCCATAGCTGACGAAAAGCACCTTGACCTTCTGCTTGAACGCCGCCGGGTCGGCCAGGGCCGGATCATTCGCCGCGATGCTGCCGCCGCTGAAGAGCCCGATGTGCGAGAACTTGTCCAGGTTGGCCAGGGTGATCTGCCTGGTCTGCGCGCCGCCCATCGACAGCCCCGCCATCGCCCGATGCGGCTGGTCGGCGAGCGTGCGATAGTTGGCGTCGATGAAGGGAATCAGCTCTTCGGTCATGATCTTCGCGAATGCCGAGAAGTCGAACCTCGGGCGGCCGGGCGTCCCGCCGGCACCGCCGGGGGCGGGACGCCGCCGGGGGCGGGGCGAGCATCACGTCGCGGCCCGCCGGCGAAGTTGTTGCCCCCGTTGTCCATGACGATGATGAACGGCCTGGACTTGCCCGCCGCGATGAGGTTGTCCATGATCAGATTCGCACGCCCCTGGTTTCCCCAACCGGTCTCGTCTTCGAACGCTCCGTGCTGCAGATACAACACCGGATACCTCGCGCCGGGATCTTTGTCGTAATCCGGCGGGGTGTAGACGAAACAGCGGCGTGTGGTGTTGGTGCTCTTGGAGAAGTACATGCTTTGGCGGAGCTGGCCGTGCGGGACGTCCTTGACGGCATAGGACTCCTCGTCCTGGGCCGGGATTTCGATGGCGCTGCCCGAGCGGCCGGCGCCGAAGTAGAACTTGCTGCCGGGGTCCGGAACTTCGGCACCGTCGATGACGATCCGGTAGTAATGGAACCCCTCGTCGAGGGGGCGCGTGGTGCCGACCCAGGCGCCGTCCTCGCCCTTCGTCAGGGTGATTCCGCCCCACTCGGGCACCCGCACGCTCTGGGCCTGGGGGGCGACCATACGGAAGCGGGCGCGTCGCTCCGAGTTGACCTGGGGATACTCCTTGCCGCCCTGGTTGGAGGTCGCCGGCTTGAAATCCTCCACTATCGGGGCGGACTGGGCCGGCGCGGCCTGAGGCTGCGTGGCCTGCGCCATCGCGACTCGGGCTGACAGCAGGTGCAGCAACACGAAACCCATCGATGCTGCTCTCATGGCGGTGCTCCTCTGCCCTGAAACAGGGGTCGGTCCGACGGACACAAGATGAAGGGGTGACCGTCCCGTCTCTCGCTGCGGATGGCGGTGCGCGACAGGAGTCATTCGGTTACGACGGGAACTGCCAATGGTCGGGGTACGGCTGTGCAGAATCTTATCGCCGAGGATGACGACGAGCGGATTCCTCTTTGGGACGGCGGAAAGGCCTCCAGGGTGGAGACCCGAAAGCCTGAGCGCCGCGGCAGCCAAGTCGGTACGGACACTCATGGCGCAGATTCCCTCGCGGGGCGAAAGGGGCGAGAGCGGCGGCCGACCTCAGGACGAGGCCCGGCCTGCGTGCGAACGGGGCTCAGGAGTGCCGTCGACACTCCCCTACTCGGGGTCGCCATGCGGATCACGGAGAGTCGAGGTGACCTTTCACCGCACGCCAGCAAGGCGCAGCCCGAAATGGGCGGCCTATGCTGCGACCCTGAGCGGTTCGTCACTTATCCTTGTTATTGGGGATAACTACCGAGATGTTACAGTCGCTCCATCGCATTTACAACGGAGGGCGTGCCAGGGTTGGAGGCGAGGGTCGTGGTACGAGCGCTACGTGCTTCGGTGTGGTTGACCGAAGGACTTCTAGACCTGCCGGTTTACACGCAGGATGCCGGGGGTTCGAGCCCCTCATCGCCCACTCCCAAATCCTTTTACTGCAGTAGTTTGCGACTCGATCATTTCTGTGACGATTATCTGTGACGATTCGGTCGCCTGGATGGTCTCCCGTGAGATCTGATTCCAGCCTGGTTCACGTCAGTCCGCCAGCATTGTTGATGGACCCGGTGGTGATGCTTTTCCCGTCCATTCCCTCGCCCATGCGTGGACTAAAAGTTCCTACAAGTGGATTTGGTTCCTGCGATTATCCTTGCCCTCGCTCGGGGCGATCTTCCGGGCCGCTCGAGAAGCTTTCTCATAACGCCTGCCGGTCCTGGGTTTGGTTGCGAGGCCCACCGGGCTCGAACTTCATGCGACAGGCGTAGGGAGGATCGGTGTCCACTCCGTCGAACTGTTCCACCATCCGACCCTCGTCGATGAGGAGGAAGGGCTGGAAGCATCCCCACGCTCCGGAGTAGTAGCCCTCGTGCTTGATCACGTGACACTCGCAGCTCTCGGCGACGACCAGGAAGTGCTGGCCATCCCAGCGGCCGACGTTGCCGTTGACACCCCTCCCGACGTAGGACCGACCCCGGATCAGCCGGCACATGAGGATCTGCTCGACCGTGAGATCCGATTGGTATTTGAGTTGTTGGCTCGGGGACGCATGGCCGCTCTGGACGTAGGGCTTCAGCCAGGGATAGGTTTCGACGATTTCCTTCACCCGAGCTTTGAACGCCCTCGCTGAGGGACATGGGGCTGAAACGGGATCTGGCAAGACGTGTCGTCGATCGGGTCAGGGAGGAGCCGACCTAGAGGAGACAGGGCCCACTGAAACGCGACCATCAGGTCCGGTGCCAGGTCGTTGTGGAGGAGCCAGGAGAAAGCTGGGCCTGGTCGGTCCGAGAAAGCTTCTCCGTTGAACTGCCGGATGAACGCTCGTTCGATTTCCGATAAGAGGATGTTGCTCAAACTTCTGGTCCCAGGTCCCTCAGGACAATGGTCGTCGAGAAACACGGATCTCACCTCCTTGGTTGGTCTGGGTGACTTCTCCACTGTTGACTTCCAGGGCAGTCAGCCAGCCGGCCGGTGAACATTCGGTGTCGATGTCCTTGAGGAAGCCCAAGTCCAGGATGTCTCCGGAAACCTGCGGGGTGTGACCGGCGATGAGCATCTTCCCCGAGAAGTGATGACACATCTGGTCCGGTTGGACGAACGTCCACCGGAGAGTGGTGTTCGATTGTCGGGACCTCGGGCGTATCCTTGTTGAATCAGCAGCTCCCGAAGTCATCGGATTTCTTCGGGAGGACCCGGTCAAAGTGGGTGTAGAAGGCTTCCCGGTCTCCGGGGATTTGCGTCTCGTGCTCGTCGAATGCCAGCTTGACCTGGCCGAGCTGCAGGTGGAAACGCTCGAGGACCAGGGATCGCCAGTCGGGAGAGGGGACGGGGGCGTCGTCGCCATGATTGAGGCAGTACAGCTTCTTCCATCGCGTGACTCGTCCGCGACTCAAGCCGGTATTAAGATAGGCCCAGCCGACGCTTGAGGGCTTTGGGGTCTCGATCCCAGGCGGCGGCCAGGTGCTCCAGGATGTCCGGCCAGAGTCTGTTGTGGCCGACTACGGAATCTTTGCCGAGATCGTGGCAGGTAACCACCGACCAGGTCACGCCGTTGGCGGCGGGGGTTGGGAACCAGTAGTAGCCACCGGTCAACCCCTTGCGACGGTGAGGTCGCTCGGGGGAGGAGCCGGACTTCTTCTCAAAGGGTGGGTCTTCAGAAAGTCAGGCCGGGACCGTCGAATTGGAGTCAAACTCGTGACCGGGTTGGAAATCCTGGGGGTTGTCCTTCTCGGGCTCAACTTTGTTGTCACTCATGCTGGGATCTCAGTTTCGATGTCCGGCTGAACCCGATTCCCTTGGTGATAAGGGACAGCCTGGGTCTCACGCCGAGGTGACGTGCGTCACAGTGTAGCCTGGATAGGACCCCTGGGCGTTCATCCGGGCATGCATGCCGGAAGTCGAGGTGATGTAGACGGTGAGCGAGGAGGGGCCGTGCTCGCCCTTGGGCACCGAGCCGAAGCGAGTCAGGCGGACCTGGTCGCTGCGGGGACCGTTGACGTTTCGACTTTCAGAGTTGTTGGACATCGATCAGCTGCCTTTGGGTTCGGGGGCGGGAGATGAGAAGTCGCATCGTCAATCCTCGACACCATGACGACCCGCCGCGACACGACCTCACTCGTGGAGAAAGGAGGCTGTGCGGACCACTGTGAGTGCATTCTGAATATTGAGGTGGGGCCAAGAGGATTCTCTCGGGCCCGGATGTCATCTGTAGGTCAGCTCGGTGACGACCCTGGAAAGAATTCGGGAAGGAGATTGCTCGGTAAAGAAGAGACGAACCGGGCTGGAGTGCCGAGGTGCGACGCGATCAATCCTGATTCAAGGTGAGGGCCTTCTGGAAGTGCTCCAGGAGCAGCGTTCGGAGTTCTGGTGGCTGGATCACGGTCACCCGGCCGGACCAGCCGAGAAGCCAATGGACGATCTCATCGAGACCATCGACGGTGAAGCTGAGGGTGACGCCGCCATCCTTGTGGCGTTCGATGGTCTGGGTGGAGTGCCAGGTGGTTTACGTGACCAGTTCGGCCGCATCCTTGGAAACTCGGACCTTGACCGGGTAAGGCTGGGTTCCGCGATAGACCCCCCAGGCGTTGCCGAAGTAGGTCTTGAGATCGAAGTCGTTGGGGACCACCGAGGGGGCGTCGAGGGGTCGCAACGTCTTGAATCGAGCCAACCGGTAGGTTTGCGGTTGGTCTGAACCTTCAGTGCGGGCAACCAGATACAAGGCCTGCTTGACCAGACAGAGACGATAGGGGTGTAGCTCCAGCCGCTTGGGCTTCTCCTCGTAGGGCCTGGCGTAAGTTCCGGTCAATTTGCGGCGTTGGCACAAGGCCCACTGGATGGTCCGGATGGTCTCGTGGCTTCGGCTGTGGTCGGCGAGCTTCAGGTCGAGGACCGCCGTGACCTTCTCGACGTCTTCGAGGATCTTGGCGACTTGCTGTCGGGAGTTGGCCTTCAACTTCCGGGTTGCCGGTGCCGTTCCCCTGGTGACGTCCAGCCCCGGGGCTGACGTGATGACGTTGGCCGTGGACTGGCCGATCAGTTCTTCGTCGGAAAGGTTCATAGCCGGGAAGTTGTAGCCGGGTCGGACCCGGTAACTCCGATTTTCCGCACATCTCGCCCGCATTATCTCTGAATGGGTGCCCCTCCCGGTTTTGGACTCCGGTCATTTTTGCTTCCAGAACGCCTCCCACTCCGGGCCGGCGGCTATCGCGCCCAGCTCCACCAGCGGGGCGACGTGCTCGACCCTCCACCGCGCCCCCGTCTGCTTCAGCCTCACGTTCAGCAGTTGCTTGATCGAGCCCTCGACCAGCCCGCTCCCAATCGACTGCCCCCGACGGAGCCGCAGCACGTAGTTCACCCGACCCTGGTGCCCGGCGAAGTAGTTCAGCACCGGCCCCAGCCCCGCGCCGTCGCCGCCGGCCGGCATCTCCAGGCCCAATTCCCCGACCGACTCCACCACGCCACAGTAGCCGTCCTCCAGCAGCTTCTTCTTGCCGCGATCCAACGCCGCCTCGGCCTCGTCGCTCCGACCCGAACACCGCCTTGGCCCCGTCGCCAAGGTGGCCCGCCCCATGCCAGAAGTCCAGGCATTGCGACGCCCCGGGGAACCGCCGCTGCGCCAGGTTCCAGATCCATTCGGCCCCGTCGCCCAGCACGCTGATCCGCTTGGGATCGTCCAACCCCAGCCGTCGTCGCCTCGGCCGCGCAACGCTCGCCGAACGCCTCGGCCTCCTCCACGGCGGCCACCACCGAACGCACCGACGGCGCCGGCAGGTCGCGCTCGTCCCACTCCGACGGGCTGATCGGCTCGCCCGGCTCGCGGCGGTCCAGCACCGCGACCTTGACGTCACGCCAGCCGTCGGTCGTGTTGACCTTGCCGGCGTCGATCTGCAACTCCAGGTCGCCCTCGGCCCGGGCGAACGCCTCGGCGGTGGCCCGTTGCTGGCGGGTCGAGCCGGCCCGCGCGGCGGTGGCGTGGCAGAGCCGGCGGATGGTATTATCGTCGAGGTCCCAGCCGGCCACCTCGAGCAAGGCGACCTCGGCCTTCTCGAAGGAGCGTTGCACGCCCAGCAGGCAGGCCATCCGGCAGGCCCCGCGGGTGACGTAGCCGTCGAGGCCGAGGACGCGATCGGCGCCGAAGTCGCCCTGATCGCAGGCCGGGCAGGAGAAATAGCGGCGTTCCAGGGTGATCGGCCCGACGGCGGTCAGGATGGTCCGCCGGTGCGGCCCCTTGGAGCGTCCGGGGTGCGCCTCGGGGCAGGTGCGAGCGTCCCCCCTTTTTGCTCGGCCACGGCGATGCGGCTGTGCAAGGCGGCCGCGAGGGTCGACCGGAGCAAGGCCCGGCCCTTGTCGAGGGCGAGATTCTCGCAGGCGTCGAGCACGGCCCCGGCGGGGGCGTCGAGGGCGAGTTGACGCAAATCGTTGATGTAAGCGATAGCCTGCTCCAAGGCCAGCCGTTCGTTTTCGTCGCGATATTCGATGGTGAGCGTCGGCATCGGCAATCCTTTCAAGACAACCCAGGTTTCCTGGTCATCTCTCATACCACCTGATGACTCCAAAATCGAGAGGGGCACCCTCTCTGAATTACCCTTGAGCTATTGACGCTCAGAAAAGTAATGTCAGTCGACCAGCGGGTTCATTTATACTCTGGCTTATGAGAACCAGAGGCTCGCCCGAAGAACTCGAACATCGGCGGCAACTCGCCGTCCAACGGTATTTCGATGGATACTCCGCCGACGAGATCGCCGAGTTCCTCGGCGTCACACCACGGACAGTCTGGCGTTGGTTGGCCTTGTTCCACGAGCAAGGCCCCGAGGGGCTCTCGTCGCGATCTGTACCCGGCCGGCCGCCCAAGCTCACGACGACGCAAGAGAAGATCATCCGACGATGGCTGACCGAGAACCCGACCAAGCATGGGTTCGCCACCGAATTGTGGACCGGACCACGCCTCGCCCAACTGATCCGACAAGAATTCGGAATTCGCCTCAACCAGCGGTACCTCTGCACCTGGATGCGAGCCCGCGGCTTCACCCCGCAGAAGCCCCAGCGAGTCGCCCGCGAGGGCGACCCCGAAGAGGTCGCCGCCTGGCTCAAGTTCCAATGGCCGCGCATCAAAAAAAGGCCCGCCGCCAAGGGGCCTACCTCGCCGTGATCGACGAGAGTGGCCTGCTGATGGCCCCGCTGGTCCGCCGCACCTGGGCGTTGCGGGGAAAGACGCCCAAGTTGGCCCAACGCAGCGGCACGCGGGAGAAGGTCTCGGTCGCCGCCGCAGTATGGCTGTCTCCGTCGCGGGACCGATCGGGGTTGTTTGCCCAGACGCTCGTCAACGACTACTTCGACAACTGGACCTCGGCGGCATTCCTGGAGGCGTTGTTGCGGCGAGTTGCCCGGCCGGGTCGTGGTGATCTGGGACGGGGGCAGCATGCATAAGGGGGACCCGATTGACCAGTTGCAGGATCTGATGGGGGATCGACTCTGCTTGGAGAAGTTCCCGCCCTATTCGCCGCAACTATCCCCGGTGGAACCGGTATGGAGCTGGTTAAAGTATTCGCGGTTGTGCAACTTCGCCCCGCAAGACGCGATCGAACTCGACGGGTGCGTGGTCAGCGAGTTGTTGGCGATCCGGCACGATCAGGAGTTGTTGCGGGGCCTCTGGCATGCCTCGGATCTCCCACTCCCGTGTCCACTGACATTACTTTCCTGAGACGCTATAGCCGTCCAGACAATGGGCCGGGAAGAAGGTCGGACAAAGTCGATCCTTACCGAACTTTCAGATTGGACTCGGGCCAGTCCCTCATCCAATCTGGCTCGCTACGAGTGGTTCTCAACAGGCAAATTACGAAGCTTCTCCTTGGCCCGTCAAGATCAATCTGCGAGGGTCGTGCCTGGATTGCCTACGATCGACAGACCCTCCCGATGAGTCCGATCCCTTCACCCGACCTCGGCCATGACGGCGTGGGCCTTGGTCATGTCGCGTTCCGCGTAGATCTGTGTGATGTCGGCCTTCGCATGACCAAGGACGATCTGGGCCGCTTCCAGGCCGAACCTCGTCCGGATCAGCGTGGCGGCGGTGTGCCGGAGTTGCAGCGGAGACCATCGGGGGACGCCGGCCCTGTCGCACGCCCTGACGATCGCATGGCGGTATGTCTTCCGGTCGTATCTCGGGGCATGAGACTGGCCCGGTGACGAGTTGCGGCGTGAGAGTTCCGAGGGCGTGGGCTTCGACGGCCGCTTCTCGGATCGCCGGGCATGATGCTCGGCCACGACGTCGACCGGCTTGAACAGCCACTCCGAGGGATCGTCCTTCAAGAACTCCTTTATGACGGCCTGGGGCTTCGGCCCGAGGATGATGACCCGCTCCTGTCCCCGCCAGGAATTCTTGTGCTGGTGTGGATGATAGAGCCAGTTCGGTTCGCCGACCGTCAGGTCCTGGCCCCTCATCACCACGACTTCCCCGGTCCGGCAACCGGTCAGCAACTGGATCCGGACCATGGCCGCGACTTGCCTTGGCAGGTGAGCGAGGGTCGCCTCGACGGCCTCGACGGCGACGGCGACGGGGCCGGGACGGACCTGGGGTACCCGAGCACGGTCGAGCTGGATGACTGGACGCTCGTCAGCGTCTGGTATGAGGTGATGCAGGGCTCGCCGCGAGCCGTGCTGAGGCAGGCGAAGTGGAGGATCGGCTGAAAATCCAAAGGTGGCCCGAGAACTGCAGCCGCAATAACTCGATTCAGTCTCGGATGAGCGAACCGGCTGTGGGGTCGTTTCGGCTCCTCCCACACTGTTCGATGCTCACTTCGCCGCCTTTGTCTCCTCAGCCGGCTTGGGTATGACGGGTGATTCGGACGCGGCGTGCGCTGGCCGGCTTCATCTCAGAAGATCTCTTCCTGGGAGACGAATAGGCGATCGCGGCTACAGCCAGCACAGCGGCCATCACAAGTCCGCCCAGGGTCAGGCCGACGCCGCCGGCCCAACGGTCGGGCTCCTGGCGGGCCATGCCGATGCCGCCGGCAATCAGGGCGCAAAGGGCAAAGAAGCCCGCCGCGACTATCGCGAACATCGTTACGACGAAACCCTCGGCCGCCAGTTCAAAGCTGAAGTCGTGCCCCGCCCAGTCGTGGCGGATTATCAGGAAGCCGACGACGGGGGCCATGACGGCCGCTGCGGCCAGGGCGAGCGACGTGCGACCGAAGATGCGTCTCGGACTCTCGGGGGGCATGTGACACCTCCGGAGGAATCGGATAAGCAAATTATGGTCCAAAGACCGCTCTATCTGCTTGATGCCGATGCATCCGGCTGGCGTTGTTGCTCCGCTGGAAGGCCCTCGGCGCCCAAGTGGGCCAAGGGACAATCCCTCCAGGGTCTGTGACCATCTGGTGTTAGGCCATCCGACCAATACGTGGTTGAACGACTCGTGCGGCACGCCGCTCCATCTAAACCCATGTGCAGTTAACCGCTTGCGCCGATCTGTCGTAAAATGGGGCTGGATCTCCACCGACTCCGGCGAGGATCGACGCCATGGACAACGTGCTCGATACGGTTAGCCAAGACCTCGACGAAGCCCGTGCGCGGATCGTGGAAGCCCGCCAGACGCTCCAGGCGGCTCCACAGGACGCTCCGGAGATTCGGCAAGCCATCGTCCGCCTCGAACGCATGGAGGTCGAAGTGGACCGAATAGAGTCTGGGATCGCAGTGCGGGAGGGGCTGGGTTGACCGGCAGCCCGAACCATGAAGCCCCGCGAGATCGATGACTGGGCTCCTGTCCCGGCGAAGGAATCACCCCGGCAGTGGTGGCGTGTCCTGAAGAGCGGGCTGATCGGCGCCGTGGCTTCCGTGCTGGCCCTAATCCTCTTCGCCGCGATCCATGGCCTGTTCTTCGGGTTCCACCCAACCCCGATTTACGGGTCCTATGAGCCCGGATTCGATGCCGCGTTTACCATGGCGGTGCTGCTCACCTTCTTCGGCGGCCTGCCCGTGGCGGCGGTCGGGTTCGTGGCCGGTGCCGTGACTGGCTACATCCGGTCGGCCTCGAAGATGGGGCGTGTCTGACGGGCGGGGAATACCAGGCCGCGGAGTCGAACCACGCGTTTCGAGATTCTTAGCCTCGACCGAGCACCGGCTACCTGATGCTCCCAGTATCTGGCCAGACACGTCCACGCGTCAACCGGCTGCCAGCATTCCACCCATTCTCTCCGCATCGCCGGCCTTCGCCTGACGGAGTTACTCTGCCCGGCTTACTGAATCCAGGACATGGCATCAGTGCGCGAACGCCTGCCCCTGAATCGCTCACAAATCTCTCCTGAGCGAGAACGCGTCTAAGCGTCCTTCGAGGGCAAGCTGAATCAGTCGCCGTGCCGGTAAAGCTGCCAAGGCCGTTTCCACTTCGTGGACCCTCGGCCTTTCGCTTGACCGTCGCTGCGCTCACGTTTGGCCTGATTCTGTAGCTGCCCACGGACGAAATGAAGTGTCTCACAACAAACTGTACTTTCCGGGAGAATGTATATGTCACGCGGCCAGGCTGAGCAGCCTTTCGGCCGTGGCCTGAATTTCCGCCTGGGTAGCCCCCGGGCGTAGAACCGCACGAATCTCCTCGCCCAGCAATTCCCGACGCCATGCCAGCCGCTTGTCGGCGTGGCTCGGGCGGCGTGACGCCTTGTCCCATGGCGAGTCCGAGCGGTTCACCAACTCCTCGTCCTTGCGGTCCCATGCCCACGCCTCGGTCATCGTGTAGGTCCACAGGCAGACGTGGAATGCCCCTATGTTCGCCCAGATGAACCTCACCTGCTGCTGCCCGGCCCCGATGACCTGCTTGCACTCGCGGAAGGTGATTTCCAGGCTGAAGCGGTCGGCTACCATCCCCAGGATGTCGGCCACGCTCGCCTGCGTGTCGGTGCAGAAATACGCACGCCAGCCGGTCGGCTCGTCCACCAGCACCACCCGGATCGCTCCGCCGGCCGGACGCCAGGTCGCCAGGAACGTCTTGTACTTCTTGACCACCTTCTCCCCGTACAACTCGAATGTATCGGACGACCAGCCTCGCCGCTGGCCGGCCCTCTTGGCCAGGTCGATCACGTCCGGCCCATAGGTGCGTGGCCGGCCGCGCTTGCCCGCCAGCCGGGGGCCGGGCAACGTCCGCAGGGCCGCGTCCTTGCGGAGCCGGCTGACGACCGTCATGCCCAGGGCCTTGGCCGGTTTGAGGAAGGCCGCGTTGGCATAGGCCCCGTCGGCCACCACCCAGATCGGCAACCCCATTAGCTCCAGCCAGGGCTTGGCCCACCTCAGCAACTCGACGGCCAGCTCCAGCTTGGTGCGAAACTCCGGCCGGTGCTTCGGGTCGATGCCCGGCAGGTCCTTCTTGCGGACGTAGAGCCGGGCCAGCAGCGGCAGGGCGACGACGCCCCAGGCCGGGTGGGCCACGAGCAGGGCCAACACGACGAAGACGTGGCCGTAGACGTAGGGCGAGCCGGCCGGGCCGGGCGTCGGGTTGTGGTGGATGCCCGCCCCCTGGACGTGCGGCCCATACCGCTTCGTCGGCGTGTCGTCCAGGGCGAGTGTCAGGCGCTCGGCCCCCTTGAGCAGCGGCCGGACCACCTCGATCAGCAGGCGTCGGGCAATGATGTCGGCCTTCTTGCCGGCGGCGGCCACGGCGATGTAGCAGGACTGGAACCGATCGCTGAGCTTGGCCGCCCTGATCCAGGTCGTGACGGTCCGCCGGCCCCGGGCCAGGACGGCGCCGAGGAATAGCAGGGCGAGCCTCGGGGCGGACCGACGATCGATGGCGGCGGCAAGCGAAGGGAACCACTGGCACGGGGCGGGTGTGGGATGCGAGGATGTCATCGGGGGCCGGCTCCGCTCGGGGTGTCAGGCAGTGTGGTAACCGCCATCGTCCCGACAGGGCCGGCCCCCGTCTACTCGACTCCCATCACGCAACGGAAGCGATCCGATGGCAGATGTATCGTCGGGCCTCGAGCCGCTGACCGTCCTCATCGATGGGCGGCCCGGTCGGGACGGTGACGGTCATCGAGCGGTATCCGTGCAAGCTATTCGGCCGATTTGTGGCTGGTCCGGGACTCGAGCCATATCGCCCTGTCTTCGAGGCGGCTGTCGAATTGGCTCGGCAATTTGACGCGACTCCAACGACCCAGCCTTGCGACTACTGCGCGATGGGACCGGCTGATGGGTGCTTACGCCGAGATCAACAATCTCGGGCCGCAGTTCGCCGAGGTTGGCACACCGATCATGGAATTTGCGGTCGAGGCGGATTGGTCAGTAGAAGTGACCTTCGAAGGGCCATAGAGGTGAAGAGTCGTCGGCAATAGAGCTGTGGCCAGGCTAATCCGCATACATAAAGTTGCGGAAAGTGCAGAACAAAGGAGAATCGTTATGACCAATCAGGAAACACTTGGAATCGCCCACAAGAAATACACCATGTCCTTTACCTTCAAGACCATGCCCGACGTCATCACGCGCCAGAAGCTGAAAGCCGCCGGATTCATCTACGACAAAGGCAACTGGTACAAGACGCAGTCCGACGGAAGCGACTTCACGGCAGCCGATCTGGGTCAGGTCATCGGCTAACCCAACCGGGGCCGGGCAACCGGCCCCACTTTCGTGTCCTTCCGGCAAGGCTGCCTGAATCCTTCTGTCGGATTGGTTAGCGTGGCGATCCTCGTCTTTGGAGGATCGCGATGGGCGCAATTGAACGTGGACCGTTGCCGGCCGATTTGTTGCAGGCGCGGAGCCGGTTTCAGGCGTGGCGGGGACGGCGGAAGGTCGGCGAGCGGATTCCCCAACCGCTCTGGACGCTGGTGGTCCGGCTGGCGAAAGAGCACGGCGTCAGTCGCACCACCGCAGCGCTCGGCCTCGATTTCTACAGCGTGCAGAAACGGGTCGAGGCGGCCGCCACCCCGCCGCGGTCGGACGGACCTGCGTTCGTTGAGTTAACTTCACCGGTCATGGTCGCCAATGAGAAACCTTTCAACGCTGGCTGTCGAACCTTCACGTCGGCACGGGCGGCCCGTTTATGCACGCCTGCCCGAAGGACACCGATTTCGCGGACCGGCCCACGCTGCCCCTCAAGAGTAATTCGCCTCGAGAATGGTCCAGTCTTCGGGTTCGGCCCAAGCCGGCGTCGCTACTCGCCGGTTTCGGATCATCTCGACCTCGCGCCATCAGATCGTGGTAGCGGCGCAAAGCCTCGTCGCGATAGCGGCCGAGGTTGACCTGGCGGCCGTCGATCTGGACATACCAGAACCCGCGAAGGGGGCGGAAGAACGGCCTGGGATAGTGCGGCATGTGCGGATCACGGGTGGGCCGGAAGATTCGCAGTCTCGCCCCCGGATGGCGGTCCGTGGGGCGAGACTTCTCCGTTCAAATTCTCTGACAACCGCTGTCAGACAACCAGGACTCGCCACAAGTCTTTTGCTGTCAAGTGCCCCCCGTAGGACTCGAACCTACAACTCACGGCTCTGTCGCAAATCGGGCTGAAAATGACTTTGTCGGGTTGACAGTTTGGCTTGAAGAGGAGGCCGCTCCGTGTTGGACTGGATCACGACCAAGATCACCAACCCCACGGAGGGCCTCCCCCATGAACACGCTATCGATCCGCGACGCCGTCTGCAACGCCGACGCCGTCTTCTCCGGGATCTACGGCGCCGTCACCGGCCGGGCTCAACAGGCCGGATGCAGCCGGCAGGCCGTCTACCAACATGCTCACCAGATCGAGCGGCGGTTGCAGACCCCCGACCCCGCAACGCCCCCGGTCGAGGTCCCCGTCCTTCCGCCAACCCCCTCGCTCGACGAGCCCACCCGGCGACGCTTCGCGGTCAACGCCTTCGCCATGGGCATCAGCACTCGTCAGATCGAAGACCTGTTCCGCGTCCTCCTCGGAGAGGACGCTCCCGATCACTCCACCATCGCCCGCTGGATCGCCGACGCCGCCCGGAAGGCCAAACCCGTCCTCCAGGCCCTCGACGCGGCGTGCGTCCCCGAGGTCCAGACGCTGGCCGTCAACGAGATCTTTTTTGGGGGCGACCGACACTGGTCGGCATCGAGCCGGCGAGCATGACCGCCGTCTTCTGCCAGAACGCCGCCGACCGCAACGCCCAGACCTGGGAGAAACAACTGGCCCCCTTCGATCGCCTCGAGTTCGCCCTCTCCGACGCCGCCGGGGGGATCAGCAAGGCGGTCTCGGAACTGGCCCGGGCCCGCCTCGACGACCCCGAGGCCCCGCCCCTGGAGCACGGCCTGGACGTCTTCCACACCACGATGGAAGCCAAACGTGTCCTGGCCCAGCACTGGCGGGCGGTCGAGGCGGCCTGGGAGAAGGCCGAGGCCGCCGACCTCGACGTCGCCCGCTCGAAGCGGCAGGGGATCGACGCCCGGAGCGTGGCCAAGACGCCCAGGCCGCCTGGACCCGGGCGACCGCGATGCTGGAGCGAGTCGAGCACCTCGAAGCGGCCTGGGGCCGGGCCCACGCGGCGCTCGACCTGTTCCGGGACGACGGCCGGCTCAACGACCGTGGCCACGCTCAAGCCGAGATCGCCGAGGCCCTCGAGGGGCTGACCGGCCCGGAGTGGTCGAAGGTCCGCAACTTCCTGAGCGACCCCCGGAGCCTGAGCTACCTGGACCGGATGGGTCGGCGACTGGCGGAAGCCGAGCCCGATCCCGAGTGGCGCGAGGCGATGGCGTGGCGTTGGTGGCTGGCGCACCGCCGGGTGGGGTGCGCCGAGCCGCTGATGAAACTGATCCGTGCGGTAGGACGTGACCGGGTGCTGGACGGTGAGGAGCAGGCGTCCTACGACCGTGTGTCGTCGGTGCTTCGGGACACGTTCCGGGCCAGCAGCGCGGTGGAGTGCATGAACAGCGTGCTGAGGATGCAGCAGTCGCGGCACAAGCGGATGACGCAGCCGATGCTCGACCTGAAGCGGCTCTACTGGAACTGCCACCGATTCCGGAGCGGTCCCCGGAAGAAAGCCGGCCCCTACGAGACTCTGGGCCTGGGCTTGCCCACGTACGACTTCTGGACGCTGCTCCAGACCAATCCAAAGGAACTGACGCAAAGACTGTCAACCACTCGAAATGCGGAATGAGACAGAGCCCGATTTCCCGGGGAAACCGCGACGGACGTTCCACCAAAATCGAGCGGGGAAGCGGTGGCGAGACCGGGCCGGCTTCCGTAACATGAAGGCCCTTGAGGCGCGGATCGACCCCGAGCGCCCGGACGAATCGCCCACTCGAATCGAGTCGCCCATTCATGATCCGTCACCGAGTCTTCGCCAGCCTGGCCGGAGTTGTCCTGATGAGCCTTGGGTCCGCGTCCTTCGCCGACGCCCCGAATGAACCGGCCAGTCGGCTCTGCTTACCCGGCCGCCCGCAAGGAGAACGTGGTCGAGGTCTATCATGGCGTCAAGGTGGCCGACCCCTACCGATGGCTCGAAGACCCCGACTCGCCGGAGACACGCGCCTGGGTCGAGGCCGAGAACAAGATCACCTTCGGCTACCTGGAATCGATCCCAGCTCGGGCGGCGTTGAAGGATCGGCTGAGGAAGCTCTGGAACTACGAGAAGTTCGGCGCCCCGTCCAAGCAGGGCGGACGCTACTTCTACTCCCGGAATAGCGGGCTCCAGAACCAAGCGGTCCTTTATACGACGCGAGGCCCTCGAAGCGGAGCCGAGAGTCCTGCTCGACCCCAACACGCTCTCCGCCGACGGGACCGTGGCCCTCTCGGGGACGTCGGTCAGCGACGACGGCTCCTTGATCGCCTACGGGATCGCCTCGGCCGGGTCCGACTGGAACGAGTGGAGGGTCCGCGATGTCGCCACCGGCAAGGACCGCGACGACCTGCTCAAGTGGATCAAGTTCTCCGGAGCGTCCTGGACCAAGGACGGCAAGGGCTTCTTCTACGGACGGTTTCCCGAGCCTGAGCCGGGTCCAGCCTCAAGGCCCCGAACTACTTCCAGAAGCTCTACTTCCACAAGCTCGGCACCCCTCAGTCGGAGGACGTCCTCGTCTACGAACGCCCCGACCAGAAGGAATGGCAGTTCGGAGCCGACGTCACCGAGGACGGGACGTACCTGGTCATCACCGTCTCGAAGGGAACCGACGACAAGTACCGCATCCTCTATAATGACCTCGACGAAGCCTGACGCAAAGCCGGTCGAGCTGATCGACAACTTCGACGCCGAGTACAGCTTCATCGAACACGAAGGCCCTGTCTTCTGGTTCAAGACGAACAAGGACGCCCCGCGGGGTAAGGTGATCGCGATCGACACCCGCGACCCGGCGCCCGAAAAATGGGTCGAAGTGATCCCTGAAGCGGCCGAGACGCTCCGTGGCGTCTCGTTGGTCAACGACACGTTCATCGCCTCCTACCTCAAGGACGCACACACGCAGGTCAAGCTCTATGACCTGAAGGGCAAGTTCGTCCGCGAGGTCGAGTTCCCCGGGCTCGGCACCGCATCGGGTTTCGGCGGCAAGCGGAAGGACAAGGAGACGTTCTACGCCTTCACCACCTTCACCGCCCCGACGACGATCTACCGGTATGACATGACCACCGGCGCGAGCACCGTCTTCAAGCGGCCGAAGGTCGACTTCAACCCCGAAGATTACGAGACGAAGCAGGTCTTCTACGCCAGCAAGGACGGGACCAAGATCCCGATGTTCCTCAGCCACAAGAAGGGGCTGAAGCTCGACGGGACTCGAACCCGACGTATCCTCTACGGTTATGGCGGCTTCAACATCGCACTGACGCCGGCGTTCAGCCCGGCCAACCTCGTCTGGATGGAGCGTGGGGGCGTCTTCGCCCAGCCGAGCCTACGCGGGGGCGGCGAGTATGGCGAGGCTTGGCATCAGGCGGGCACCAAGCTCAAGAAGCAGAACGTCTTCGATGACTTCATCGCCGCGGCCGAGTGGCTGATCCGGAACAAAGTGACCTCGACACCGCAGTCTGGCGATCGGCGGCGGGTCGAATGGCGGGCTGCTCGTCGGGGCCTGCATCACCCAGCGGCCCGACCTCTTCGGCGCGGCCTTACCGGCCGTCGGCGTGATGGACATGCTCCGCTTCCACAAGTTCACGATCGGTTGGGCGTGGGTCGACGACTACGGGTCGTCCGACGATCCCGAGCAATTCAAAGCCCTGAACGCCTACTCGCCGCTTCACAACATCAAGCCCGGCACCGCTTACCCCGCGACAATGGTCACGACGGCCGACCACGACGACCGGGTCGTCCCGGCCCACTCCTTCAAGTTCGCCGCGGCCCTCCAGGCCGCCCAGTCCGGAAACGCACCGATCCTGATCCGGATCGAGACCAAGGCCGGCCACGGCGCGGGCAAGCCCACCTCAAAGCTGATCGAGGAGGCCGCCGACCGCTGGGCATTCCTGATCCGGGCCTTGAAAGCCGAATGATTCAGGAGCGGTGCTCGATGGAACCGGTCGGGACGGCCTCGGGCCGGCACCCCGGCCCGATCCGGGTTGAGTAGGGCGAGAGGAACGTCCAGCCGTTTGCCTCGCCCCCCATCCGATCCCACGATTGCCCGGTGATCCGCTCGACCACCCGGATCGCCGAGAGGATCGTGGCCATCGTTCCCTGGCCGGGGAAGACGGAATCGCCGACAATCCAGAGGCCGGGGCCGAGGACCCCGGCGTTGACCGCGAGGAAAGTGCTATTGCTCCGGGAGACCGGAGGACCGCCGACCGCTCCCAGCGTCCGACGTGTGTATCGGGCGAAGCTCCGAGGTGTCGAGAGTTCCGCGTGGACGAGTGCCGAGGGAGCCTCGGGCAAGGCCTGTCCCAGTGCGCGAAGTAGGCGTTCTCGATAGTCGGCCTTTCGGAGTGCCAGTTCGTCGCTTTTGAGTCCGGCCCAGGCGTCAGGGTTGGTATGGGTCGAGAGTGTCGCAACACGGACATTGGGAGGCCCATAACCGGGGTCTTCGAGCGGTGAGAGCGAGACCAGCACGTTGTTTCCGTCGTGGATCGGGCGGTCGTAAGCCTGCAAGACCTGGTGAAACAGCGGGGAGTCGTCCGGCACGGCTCGGCGGTCAATCGCCAGATAGGCCGTGACCGCGCTCCAGGCCGCCCTCGACTTCTCTTCGAGCGGCTTGAGTCGTCCTTCGAGCGGCCGATTCAATAATCTCGAAGTCAGGTCGAGGGGCAAGTTGAAAGCCACCTGTCGCGTCCTCAGTCGCTGTCGGCGACGGGTGGTGACAAGGAACCCGCCGGATTCGAGCGGCTCGACTCGGTCCGCGATTGTCGCGGTCCAGAGGTGGCCTCCACGCTCGGCGAACGCCAGGCCGATCCCTTCGGTCAGGGCTCGCATCCCTCCTCGAGGCCGGCTCATCCCGAGTCGATAGGCCTGAAGGCAAGCCGAGGCGTTGGCGAACGGAACCGTCTCGGGTCCCGCTTGCGCTGTGTCCTGAAGGAGCATCCCGACCAGCGACCGAAACGGGATGTCGCTGTCGAGATCGAGCATTTGAAGCACGTCCTGCACGGTGAGAACCCAGGTCGAAGCCGCCAGGAGTCCACCCGGACCGAGGATCTTGAGGTCGTGGAGGATGTCTCCGAGACTCCGGATCGGAAGTCGCGGGACCCGACTTGCCGCCCGGAACAACTTCGAGCCGATGGCTTCCTGGAGTCGCCAGAAAAGGCGGCGAGCGGTGTCTTTTCCCGGGAACGCCGTGGCCAAGGCCGCCTCGAAGGCGCGAGAGTCCGGGCCAATGTCGAGGACTCGATCCGGGAGATGTACCCTGTAAACGGGTGTCAATGCAGCCTCAAAATTGACTCCCATCCGCGCGAGCAACTCACCGATAGGCTCGCCCGGATTCAGGCCCATCAACGCCGTGGCCCCGACATCGAACGTGTAAGGACCTCGCCCAAAGTAACCAGCGCACCCTCCCAACTTGGTATGGGCTTCGAGCAACGCCACACGCAGACCCTCCCGACGAGCCAGCGCGGCCGTGGCTAGCCCCCCCATCCCCCCGCCAACCACCACGAGATCGAACTCTTCATGTTCTGTCATCACTATTGACTTTTGGTCGGGAAGAGACGGAGGGTTGAGTCAACCTGAGTCATTGTATTCCTCCGGCATCGTCATCCTGAAAAACCGACATACCGCCAAGCTTGACCATTGTGATAGATTGGTACAAGACGCCACGGAGTCGCCCGACAGCGACCCGCCGTCAGGGGTTCTCGTCATGTCGAAATTCGTCAAGTTGGCGACCCTGGACGACCTTCCGGTCGGCGGCTCGAAAGAAGTCGAGCACGACGGCCGGATTTTCGCGGTCTTTAATATCGATGGCGTAATCTCGGCGATCGATGGCCTCTGTCCGCACCAGGGCGGTCCTCTCGCCGACGGGCCGATTGATGGGACTTACGTTACATGTCCCTGGCACGGCTGGGAATTCTGCGTCAAGACCGGCCGCTCCACCTTGAACTCCCGACTCAAGCAACCGGTCTTCGAGGTCCGCGTGGAGGGTCGGGACGTTCTCGTGGCGGTGGGATGACCGATCATCTACTTTTGCCCGACGACCGCCCCGTTCGGGTGGACGTCATCCTTCCTCAACCTCCGAAAGTCCGGTGATCCGCTTCCGAGCGTTCCGTAATGGCGACCCTCCCGCCCTGGCCGACCTCTGGAATCGGGGCCTACCCGAGAGAGGGGTCGTGCGTCCCCTGAGCCCCCACGAGTTCGACGCGCAGGTTTTGACGCGGCTCGATTTCGAGGCGGACGGGTTGATCCTCGCCGAAGACGAAGGACGTCTCGTCGGCTTCGTCCACGCCGGATTTGGGCCCGTCTCGCCGGGCGGGCCGTCACATCAGATCGATCGCGAGCTGGGCACGATTGCGATGCTTGTCGTCGACCCAGAACGAGACGATCACTCTCTGGGGCTCGACCTCGTCGCTCGGGCCGAGACCTACCTACGTGGCCGGGGCGCCAAGGTGCTTTACGCCGGGGGACAGTCGGAGCTGAGCTCTTTCTACTGGGGGGTTTACGGGGGGAGCGAGTGCTCGGGCATCCTGGATGATCATGTTGCCTTCCAGCGTGCCGCGAGTTCGGCTGGGTACGAACCGGTCGCCCGGACGATCCTCCTCGAAGCCAATCTCTCCGATCCAGAAAGCCGCGATCCGAAAGCCGTTTTAACGCGACGGCAGACGCGAGTTGAGATCGAGGAAGACACGATCCCCGCGACCTGGTGGGAGGCTGCGGCAATCGGCCACGCCCAACTGACCCGGTTTCGGATCCTAGCACGGATTGACGACCGAAAACTGGCCCAGGCCTTGATCTGGGACATGGCCGCCTTCGGCCGGCTCGACGGAAAAGCAAGAATCGGAATGATCGATGTCGAGGTGGAAAGCAACGAGCGTCGCAAGGGCTACGGCCGGCTCCTGGTTTCAGAGATCCTCCGCCATTGTCGGGGTCAGTGGGGGGAGGTCGTTTCGGTTCAAACCCGCTCGACGAATCTTCCCGCGCTCAGTCTCTACGAATCGCTCGGGTTCGAGCCGGTCGGCTCGACAACGCTTTTTCGACGCCCTGGTCCTCACTGAATCGGATCGTCAGAGTTGGTCTGTCCGCCCCCCACTTCGCATGCTACATAGAATGAAGATGAGGTTGGCTTGTCTCCCGGAGATGGGCAGACCTCTCGGAGCTCCTTGTTAGTCCACCCGACCGAAGACCGGATCCAATGGCACGTCGAACACTGAATCTCCGCGAGTTGCGTGCCGCCGCCGAGGCGGCTGAGGCCCTCGGCTTGAACACGCCGACAGATCGAAAGCCGAAATCCGAACCAAGAGAACGTCGGCCCAAGCCCGAGCCCGCGGCGCGGATGCGCGTCGTCTGGGCCGTCTGCGACATCGGGGGTCGGACTGTCCAGACCTTCGAGTACTCCGAGAAAGCCGCGGCGGAGGCCCGGGCCGCCGAATTGAAAGCCAAGGGGAAGGGGTGCGCACTTCGTCCGGTCGATTAAGGAGATGATGGGTTGATCAGGCGCCGAAAAGCGTCCCACGGGTCGTGATCGAGCCGGAGGTTAGAAACTATCCGAGAAGGCCTGGAACACCCTTTGCTTGAAGGAGGTTGTAGCAAGACACCTCATCACCGTGCATCGCGAGAGGAGCCCGAGCCATGACCCGCCGCAAGCCTGGACCCAAGCCGCTGGGCACGATCTGGGAGATCCCCGATGAACTCTGGCGGCGGATCGAGCCCATTCTCAAGGAGTTCTGGCCCAGGAAGGCCACCGGACGCCACGTCGCCAACTGGCGGAAGATGCTCAATGGGATCATCTTCCGGATGCGGAGCGGCTGCCAGTGGGACCAACTGCCCGAGCGGTTCGGCCCCAAGAGCACGGTCCACGATTGGTTCCAACGCTGGGTGGCCGGCGGCATCTTCGAGAAGATCTGGGCCGTGCTGGTCGCCGAATGCGACGAACTCGGCGGGGTGCAGTGGGAGTGGCAGAGTGCCGACGCGATGCTGGGCAAGGCCCGGTTCGGGGGGGAAAAAGACGGGCAAGAACCCCACCGACCGCGGGAAAAAAGGGACCAAGAAGAGTCTGCTGACCGACGGCGACGGCGGCCCGCTGGGGGTGGTGATCGCCGGGGCGAACGCCGTGGAGCAAAAGCTCTTGAAGGCGACGATCGAGGCGATCGTGGTCGAACGGCCCGACCCGAGCGAGGAGGAGCAGCACCTGTGCCTGGACAAGGGGTACGACAACCCCAATGGTGAAGAGGCGGCGGTCGAAGCGGGCTATCACCCGCACATCCGTCGGATCGGCGAGGAAGCGATGAAGTGTGACCGTTCCCGAGGTCACAAGCCGCGACGCTGGGTGGTGGAACGGGCGTTCGCATGGCTGTCGAAGTGCCGTGGAATCCTGGTGCGCTACGACAAGAAAGACGGCAACTACCTGGGCCTGATCCAACTGGCCTGCGGACTCCTCTGGTATCGTCGCCTTCACCGAATGGGCCGATGTGACGCAACCTAGAACGTCACATGAGCATTGCAGCAGTTCTCGGACAGTTTCTTAGTGCCTCAGCTTGAGACTGGCACATCGACAGAGCAGGGCGGGGCCGGCCGGTTGGCTCATGTTGGCGTCCGTCGAGTCTTCGCCGAGGGGCCCGGATCCATGAGCCCTCGCGTCCGAGGCGTGGCCTTCACCCTGCTCGGGATCACGATGGTCGCGGTGGGATGGCTCACCACGCTCTGGGCGGCCTCAGACCGTTGGGCGGGGATCGCGTTCGCGGTGATCGAGTTGCTCCTGCTCGCTGCCGCGTTCCGGGGCCGGTTCGCAGCGAATGAGCGAGCCCGCGACTACTGGACCGGCTTCGCGTTGTTCGGGCTGATCCATCTCGTCGTGGCCAGGTCGAATCAATCGGCCGGGCCGATGACCTGCGCGGTGATCGATCGGATCGGCGATCGTCTGCTGGGAGTCATTTCCACCGACGGATCTCGTCCCCGGGACCTCACGCCGCTCGGCCGATGGATGGCCTCGATCATCGTGGATCGGGGTGGGGTCCCGTCCCGCGAATACTTGCCTTTCGTACGCGAGACCACGAAACTCTTCGCGGCCCTCGCGTTCGGCGCAATGGGAGGGCTCGTCGCGAGCCATCTCCGGCGGAGAACGACCCGGAGCTTGACCCTCGCTCGGCCGGGAGGATGTCCGCTGCTCGGTCTCGGCTGGCTCTACCTGCTTACCGTCCTGATCGGAGCCGCGTTCGCATTCCATGCTCATCCCGAACCGGCCCCTGCCGACTGGTTCCCGACGTGTCCGGGCAGCGAGGCGGCCCATTTCGCGCTCTTCAACATCGAGCTTCTGGCCGTCCTCTTCGCGGCGCTCGAGGCCCGGTTCGCGACCGAGGGCGAACGCCCGTGGTGGCTCGGCTTCGCCCTTTTCGGCGGGTCCTATCTCCTGAGCAATGGCGGCTCCCTCACGCCGATCCTGCTGACCCGATGGGCGGGCGACCTGTTCCAGTGGGTCTATTTCCGATTCGTCAGCGATAGTCAGATGCCGGCGGTCACGATCCGGGGCTTGATCCTGTTCGACCACGCGACGGGGCTGTTCTTCCAGTCGGGACTCGTCTGGGCGGCCCAGGCGGCTTTCCTGCCCGTGGCTTACCTCGGGACGGTCGCGGCGAGGCTGGCCTGCCGGCTCGGGTCGGCGACCGGGCCGGGCTGGCTCGCCCGATTGCGGGTCCAATCGTCGATCGGGCGGTTCATGGTCGCCCTGGCGCTCATCGGCCTGATCCTGGCCGCCGCGAAGCACCCTTCCTCGGGATGGGTCGCGGTCGAGGCGAACGCGCTGGCCGGCTTGCTCCTCTTCGCCGCCCTGCGGGCCTCGTTCGGTCCGGGATCGTCGCGGGCGTGGTGGTGGGGATTCGCCCTCGTCGGCGGCGTCAACCTCCTGATCGGGGCGACCCGCCACGGTTGGGGTCTCTTCCTCGATCCCGTCTCGACGCCCTGGCCGCTCCACGAGGCGGCCTACCGGCTCCATCGTCTGGGCTTCGAGCGATACGTCGGCCGTGTCGTCCCCTCCCCGCTCGCCTCCATCGATTTCGGTGACCCGATGATCGAGATCCTCGAAGATTATCGGAGTTCGCAAAGCCTGGTCCTGATGGCCATCTGCCTGCCGATGGCGTGGGTCGGGGCCATCCTGGCGCGGTGGCTTGATCGCCGGCGGATCAGCCTGACTTCGTGATTGTTCCGACTCCTTGACGGACCTCCGGCGCTTCCCGGCCGATCTCCCTGGCAAAATGGTCCGGTGCCCAGCGGATCATGAACCATTCGAACGGTCCCGGCAGCCAGTGGGCGATCGTCAGGATGGCGCGAGCCGTCGGAGTCGGGATCTGGAATCCCCCGCGCCGATCCATCCCCCGCAAGATGCCTCGGGCGACCCTCTCAATCGGCTCGCCGGGCGAGGCGTGATCGGGCCGGCCCTCGCCGAGCGCGACCTGGCGAAATTCGGTCTGAATCCGGCCGGGGCAGGCCGCCCAGACGCGGACGCCCGAGCCTCGAAGCTCGTAACGGATCGTCTTGACCAACCCGTTGACCGCATGCTTCGTCGCGACATAGACCGCCGAATAGGGCATCCCCACGGACCCGACGGTCGAGGAAATCTGGAGGATCTGGCCCGATCGGCGCGGCTTCATGTGGCGAATCGCTCGCTGGGTCAGGTCGATCAGGGCCAACAGGTTGACCTCGACGATCCGCCGGATCGCCTCGAAATCCTGATCCGCGAAGTCCGCGTAGTTCCCAACTCCCGCGTTGTTGACCAGGAGGTCAACCCGGCCGGCTTGACCCTCGGCCCAGGTCCAGAGCCGCTCCCGGAAGGACGGATCGGCGAGGTCGCCGTCGAGGACGGCGACCGAGCCTGCGGGGAGCTCGTCGCGGAGGGATTGGAGGCGGTCGAGCCTCCGGGCGGTCGCCAGGACCGTCATCCCTCGGTCCATGACAAGTTGCCGGACGATCTCCCGCCCCAGGCCCGATGAGGCGCCGGTGACGAGGGCAATGGGGTGGTCTGGTGAGAATCCGGAGGACGATTGGATCAAGCGAATGCTCGTTTCGCGGTTGTTCGGCGGGTCGAGAATGTTTACAATGGTCTGTTCCGTTCCCTGCATCATACAGGACTGCCTCGCACCGGGAGACATGCCAGACGTGGCCACCATCGACGACCGAGCGACCGCGACCGCGATCAAACGACCACCGACCACCGGGGCGAGCGTCCTGGTCGAGTCCCTCGTCCGTCATGGTGTCGACGTCGTATTCGCCTATCCTGGCGGGGCGAGCATGCCGATGCACCAGGCGCTCACCTACTACCGCGACAAGATCCGGACCATCCTCCCGCGCCACGAGCAGGGTGGGATCTTCGCGGCCGAGGGTTACGCCCGCGTGACCGGCAAGCCGGGCGTCGTGATGGCGACCTCCGGGCCCGGTGCCCTGAACCTTGTGACCGGCCTGGCCGACGCCAAGCTCGACTCGCTGCCGATCGTCGCGATCACCGGGCAGGTGCCGACCAAGGTCATCGGCACCGACGCCTTCCAGGAAACGCCGATGGTCGAGGTCTGCCGGGCGATCACCAAGCACCATTACCTGGTGCAGGACGCCCGTGACGTCGCCCGGATCGTCAAGGAAGCGTTCCACATCGCCAGCACCGGCCGGCCCGGCCCCGTGCTGATCGACATGCCCAAGGACATCCAGAATACCCTGGTGCCCGACCCCGATTACGATGTCGCCATGGACCTGCCCGGCTATCGCCTGCCCGGCCCGCCCTCGCCGGAAAAGGTCCGCCAGATCGCCGAGGCGATCAAGAACAGCCGCCGGCCCATCATCTATTGTGGTGGCGGGGCGGTCGCCTCGGGTGCGTCCGAGGAGCTTCGCGAGTTCGCCACGAAGACCGGAATCCCGGTCGCGATGACCCTGCAGGGGCTCGGCGCGATCCCCAGCGACCATTACCTGGCCCTCGGGATGCTCGGGATGCACGGGACGGTCTACTCGAACTACGCGATCAACGAGGCTGACCTGCTCCTGGCCCTCGGCGTCCGGTTCGACGACCGGGTCACCGGCAAGCTCAGCGAGTTCGCCAAGCACGGCCGGATCGTCCACGTCGACATCGACGCCTCGGAGATCAACAAGAACAAGACGGCGCACATCGCTGTCAACTCCGACGTGAAGTCGACCCTGGCCCTGCTCAATCCGATCGTCGAAGCCGGCGATTATCGCGACTGGCACCAGCAGATCGACGCCTGGCGCGAGAGTGACCCGATGACCTACGCCGATCGCGACGACGCGATCCTGCCCCAGTACGTCATCGACGAGTTCTCGAAGATGGCCCGGGGCAACTTCCTGATGACCACCGGCGTCGGCCAGCATCAGATGTTCGCCGCGCAGTGGACGCAAGTTCGACCGACCGAGAGCCTGGGTCACCTCGGGCGGCCTCGGCTCGATGGGCTTCGGCCTTCCCGCCGCGATGGGCGCGCAGGCGGCTTTCCCGGACGCGTTGGTGGTTGACATCGACGGCGACGGCAGCTTCGTGATGAACATCCAGGAACTCGCCACCGTCAAGTGCGAGAACCTGCCGGTCAAGGTGATCGTGCTCAACAACCAGCACCTGGGGATGGTCGTCCAGTGGGAGGACCGCTTCCACGGCGGCAACCGCGCCCACACCTACCTGGGCCCGGTCGAGCACCCCGAGTACACCGGCGAGGGGTCCGGCGAGCTCTACGAGACGACCTATCCCGACTTCGTCGCCATCTCGAAGGGGTTCGGGATCGAGTCGAGGCAGATCCGCCGCAAGGAGGACGTCATCCCCGCCCTCAAGGAGATGATCGCCCACCCCGGCCCCTATGTGCTCGACGTCCTGGTCCCCTACCAGGAGCACGTCCTGCCCATGATCCCGGCCGGAGGCACGGTCCGCGAGATCATCAAGAGCTGAGCGAGGATCGGCCTCCATCGGCTCGGGCAAGGCCGATAACACGATGGTTGATGGACGACGTTTCCGAACCGGATCAGCTGAGACCATTCCATTCAGGAGGTCGTGGCGATGCGAATGCCCAGCGTCCGGTTCACGATTCGGCGGATGATGGTCATCGTGGCTGTCGTGGCGGGGATGCTCTGGGCAACGCTCGCGCTCCAGGAACGCAGCCGGCGATTTCTGAAGATCGCGTCCGAGCGCGAAATGGAAGTGCGAGCCTTGACCACTTATTACGCCTTTTACCCCCCTTTTGAGCACATAGCCAGGCTCGATGAGATGAAGAAAAAGTACGAGTACGCGGCTTCGCATCCCTGGCTCCCGGTCGAACCCGATCCTCCCGTGCCCTCGTTCCGAAGGTCTTCGATCGAGCACCACCTCCCGAAGCCCAAAGAGGGGCAAAGTCCGTTTGAGATTGAGAAAAAAGTCGGCCCAAAGGCCATACGCAGTGGGGCTGGCTGATCTCCGGGATGAATCCATCTTCGAGTTGAGACACGATCCCTCTCGATCGATCATCGTCCATGCCCGAGTCAATAATCCCAATCGTGGCCGACGATCGGGCGGGACAGGTCTTCGACCCGCGTCCCGCCCGAATTCTGTTCGTGTCGTAAATTCAGGAGAGCAAGTCGCGCGGGTGGTCGAGCCGGCCCCAGCAGGACCTATTAAGATGGATAAATATCTCGCCGAATGCGATGACTTCTACGTCAACGTCAACCTGAACACTGAGATGGAGCTGCCGACCAGCCGCGACACCGTGCTCCACTTCTTCGAGCAGATGAAGAAGCGGTTCCCGGACCTCCGGAACTTCTACACGCGCGAGGACGGCGACCTCGTTCTTGAAGGCAACAAGGAGGAACTCTCCTACCGCTGCCTGGCGATCGAGCCCCGCCGGCTCTGCTCGGGCCACGTCAATCCCGAGACTCTCGAAGACGCCTACGCCCAGCACGAGCTGGTTCTGGAGCTGGCCCCGCACCTCTTGACGATCAGCGTCCTCGACTGCGAGGCGCTCGACGTCATGTACGGTTTCGACTTCGACTTCGAGGGGAATCACGACGAGATCGTCGCCGAGGCCCTCGGCGTCGGCCCGGCGTTCGAGGGGCTGGCCGAGGTCTCGCGCTCGAAGGTGCTCAACTTCGAGCCCTCGATCACGATGGCCCTCGACGACTCGTGCCGGCTCCAGGCCCGGCTCTCGATCGAGACCCGAACCAACGCCTTCCAGGTCCGCACCGGCGAGTTCGGCGACGACCAGATCAGCGTCTACTTCACGGTCCGGCAATACTGGGGAAACGGACCCGACCGATCGTTCCTCGACTCGTTCCGCTCGCAGAGCGCGATCGGCGAGGAGATCGTCCGGAACCATGTCGTCCCCCGGATCGTCCGGCCGCTCGCCCGGGCGATCTCGTCGCGTTCGTGAGCCGCGGTCTTTCGTTCGCGGGATTGACTCGTCATAATTACCCGGGTCGCCCATCAAGCCTCCGGGAAGCCCTCGAACCATGCCTCGACTGAGCCATCTAGCGAGCCAACTCAAGGCCGAAACCGCCTTTACCGTCCTGGCGATGGCCCGAGGCTTGAAAGCCCGGGGAAAGGATGTCGTCGAGCTAGAAATCGGCGATAGCCCGTTTCCCGAGCACTCCCGCCGCGAAGGCCGCCGGAATCCGGGCGATCGAGGAGAACCAGACCGGCTACGGCCCGAGTCTCGGCCTGCCCGAATTCCGAGCCGCTGCGGCCCGGTCGGTCAACGCGGAGTTCGGCTTCGACGTCGATCCCGAAAATATCGTAGTCGCCTCGGGGGCCAAGCCGTTCGAGCAATACTTCGCCGAGGCCCTGCTCGACCCCGGCGACGGCGTCCTGATCTGGAGCCCTCATTTCCCGACCTACGTCCCCAACCTGGAAAGCGCGCGGGGCTCGGGCTGTCCTGGCTCCGCTGACCGGTCGAAAATGACTTCCGACCCAGGGCCGAGGACGTCGCGAACTTCCTGGCGACCGATCCCAGGCCGCGAGCGCATCTTCCTCAACTCGCCGCACAACCCGACCGGCGGCGTCGCCGACTCGATCCGACCTGAAAGCCATCGCCGACGTCGTCCGGGGCACGGACCTGATGGTCTTCTCCGACGAGCCCTACTGCCACATGGTCTGGCAAGGTCGGCACGAGTCGATCGCGACCGAGCCGGGGATGCTCGACCACGTCGTCTCGGCGTTCACATTCAGCAAGTCGTACAGCATGAGCGGCTGGCGGATCGGGTTCGCGGTCGCCCATCCGATCGTGATCGAGGCGATGGGCAAGCTGATCAACACGACCGCGTCATGCAGCCCGCCGTTCGTCCAGCGGGCCGCGACGGCGGCGCTGGAGCAAGACGCGGCGACACGCGACGACTACATGGCGCGGTTCCGCCGGAAGGTCGAACGGCTCACCGAGGGTCTCAAGAGGATCGAGGGGATGAAGGTCGCGAGGCCGGCCGGGACGTTCTACGTCTTCCCCGACGTCCGGCCGATCTGCAACCGTCTGGGCATCACCTCGCATGGCCTGGCCCTTTATCTGCTCGAAGGGGCGGACGACGATTTCGGCGTCGCCTGCCTGGGTGGCGAGTGTTTCGGCGAGGCCGGGCGCGGGTTCCTCCGGTTCAGCTGCGCCGAGCCCGACGAGCGGATCGACCAGGCGCTCGCCTTCCTGCCCGATGCCCTGACCCGGATCGACCGCGTCGCGAGATTCCTCGTCGAATCGGCCCGAGTTCGTCCTTCGAGAGCCCTTTACCGAACTCCTGAACGCACCCGGAGGGAACTGGTGCCATCCGCGAAGCGACCCGCTCGGACGAAGAAGATCATCATCGCCGGCGCCCACGAGGCGGTCGACCCCTGGGCCGAGGGGGTGGATCACCTCCGCGGGCTCGACCCGAAGTGGGAGGCGATCATCGAGGCCGTCGGCCCTTGCCGGCTCCAGCTCCGGCCCGACCGGTTCGGCACGCTGGTCCGGGCCATCATCGGCCAGCAGATTTCCTCCAAGGCCGCCGCGTCGATCGACAAGCGGCTCCGCGATTTGGCCGGCGAGCCCCACACGCCCGAGCCCTTGCTCAGGCTGGGCGAGGAAGCCCTGCGGGGCGTCGGCCTCTCGGGCGTGAAGGCCCGATACGTCCTGAACCTGGCCGAGGCCGTCCATAACGGCTCGGTTCCGCTCGACGAGGTCCACGACTGGGACGATGAGGCGATCGTCGCCGCGCTCACCTCCATCAAGGGGATCGGATCCTGGACCGCCGAGATGTTCCTGATCTTCGCCCTGGGACGGCCCGACGTCCTCTCGCCGGGCGACCTTGGCATCAAGGTGGGCCTCCGGAACTTCCACGGGCTGGAAGACCTCCCGACCCCTCGCGAGTGCCGCGAACTCACCGAAGCCTGGCGACCCTACCGGACCGTGGCCATGTGGTATCTCTGGGAGCAGATCGACAACCCAAAAGCGAATCAGAATTGATCCGGAAATGGTCAGCGGCCCTTCAGAAATTGGCCAGATACTTCTGACCGCCGACCGTAAGTGACGTGACGATCCCTTCTCCGCAACTTTCTCTTCTCAAGAAAGCCCACCGTGGAATTCGACCTGATCGCGAAGGGTGGCTGGGTGATCGACGGAAGTGGTGGGCCGGCCTTCCGGGCGGACGTTGCGGTTCAGGACGGGAAGATCGCCGAAGTCGGCCATCTTGGAGACTCGACCGCGAAGAAAATCCTTGATGCCAATGGACTTTATGTCGTTCCTGGTTTCATCGATGCTCATGTCCACGGCGACTTGATGCTCCTGGCCGATCCGATCCACCTACCGGCCCTCCGGCAGGGGGTGACGACCTACATCATCGGCCAGGACGGTTCCTCATTCGCGCCGGGATCGGCGGCGACCATCGACTACATGCGGCGCTACACCGCCGGGTTTAACGGTAATCCTGAGTCAGTGGAATCCGACTTGGAACAGCGTCGACGAGTACCTTGGCCGGTTCGACGGGCAGGTCGCCATCAACGTGGCGTACCTGATCCCCAACGGCAACGTCCGGATGGAGATCATGGGCCACGATCCTCGACCGGCGTCGGACGATGAGTTGAGAGCGATGCGGCGGATTGTCCGAGAAGGTATGGACGCTGGCGCCGTGGGCGTCTCGACCGGGCTCGACTATCTCCCGAGCCGCCACGCCGACGCTCGCGAGATCGCCGCGCCTTGCGAGGCGATCGTCCCCGACGATGGTGTTTACGTGACCCACATGAGGGCCTACGGTCAGAATGCGCCGATCGGGATGGAGGAGGTCTACGAGATCGCGCGGGCCTCGGGTGTCGCCGCTCACATCTCGCACTACAATGGCCCGGCCGACATCCTCTTGCCGCTGATCGATCGCGGCCTAAAGATGGGACTCGATCTGACTTACGACACCTATCCATACCTGGCCGGCAGCACCATCCTGGGGATGGTGGCATTACCTCCCTGGGTCCAGGAAGGCGGGATCGAGCCGACCTTGGCACGTCTGGCCGATGCCAGGGTCCGCGCCCGGCTCGATTCGGAATGGTTCCCGTCGCCTCCGCAATACCCGCTCGAAAAGATGCACCTGGCCATGGTCGCCCACCCCGATTGGCGTTGGGCCGAGGGGATGACCGTGACCGAAGCCGCCGGCAAGGCCGGACAGGCACCGGGTCGCTTCGTCTGCGAGATCCTACTCGCGTCGAACATGGCAGTCGGCGTCGTCAATTTCCGGGCAAACGATCGGACGGAGGAAGACGTTCGCGCGATCCTCCGACATCCCTCGCACATGGCCGGTTCCGACGGCATTTTCTGCGGAGGTTTCCCTCATCCCAGTGGTTGGGGAGCCTTCGCCCGTTACCTTGGCTATCACACCCGCCGCTCGGCGACTACACCTGGCCCGAGGCCATCACCCACCTGACGACTCATGCCGCCCGGCGCTTCCGACTGACCGATCGGGGGCTTGTCCGTCCCGGATATGTGGCCGACCTCGCCCTGTTCGATCCCGATGACGGTGACCGACCGCTCGACCTACGCGACGGGTCGAGTCCTGGCCGATGGGGTTCGTCACGTCATCGTGAACGGCACGCTCGCCCTGGAAGATGGCGAACCGACCGGCAAGACGCCCGGTCGGGCACTCCGTCGGGGGTAATTTTGCTCGATCTGGCGCATTTCTGCTCAAGATTTCCTACATTGTGTGTTAAGGCCCCCCTCCAGAACACGATGATGTTGTTGTCCGACGAATGACGGGCACCGCGAATGGTGTCCGCCGGATCGACACAACATGGTTCGCAACATGGGGAGCCCGGACATGGAAAGCGTCAAGAGCGAACGTCACCTGGGGACCGGTTCCCGCCCACGGCCCGGCCAACCACCCAAAGTCAAGAAGAGCACGATCGACCGGACCGATCCCCGATCTCGGAGCGTCAATCGCTCAGCCCGGGCCTCCGAGTTCGCCGCGTTCGCCGACGACCTTCGTCGCGATCTCAACCCGAGAGGCCCGCTCGAACGGCTGATGGCCGATCATGTCGTCCACTCGGCCTGGCGACTCAAGGGCACGCTCGACCGGCAGATCGCCCGCAACCTCAAAGTCGATACCGAGATCCAGGCGGAAGGGAAAGGCAGCCAGACCAGCGCAACGGCCGACCGCGCGGCACGCTCGGTCAGGGACGCGCTGGAGTCGCTCGACTTCATTCAGAATCGCCGAGGACGGATCGAGCCGATTCCGAGCCCGGAGCCCGATGTCTTCGAACTGGATTATGAGTCCAACGAATGGCCGATCGTGCCCTCAGACGATTTCGAGCACGATTCGATCGAGGATGAACAGCCCGGCGACGAGACCCCAAGCTGGCGTGATCGTCTGGTCTTCGACTTTGACGTCTCCGACGTCTCGCCGGTGGTCAAGGGGACCTGGATCACTGTCGGCCATGTCGTCTCGTTGATCGTCGACGGCTGGACCTGGGCCGATATCCTTCGCTCCCACCCCGAGTTGTGCGAGGAAGATATCCGGACCTGCGTCGCCTACGCGATGGCCGAGGAGAACGCGACGAATTGAGGCAGTGAGCTGATCAAGAATTCACAACGCAACGGTCGTCCCGCCCACATCTCGTCGGGCGGAACGACCGTTCGCATTGCTTCAGTTGAGGATCTCCAGCTTCGGCATCTTGGGCGACTTGATGTTCTGGATGCTGATCTGGGCCGCGAGTTGCTCGACGACGCCGAGCAGATACGGGCGAGAGGGCGAACCGGGGGCGAGGGCGTCGCGGAGCCGGCCGTCGTCGCCGCTCTCGCGGAGGAGGATGTTGAGCGGGACTTCGCCCAGGAACGGAACGCCCATCGATTCGGCCTTGCGACGCGCCCCTCCTCGGCCGAAAAGATAGACCCGCTCGTCGCCGGGGGTCTCGAACAGGGTATTCGAGGACGCGGCGTCGCGGGCGTTCGGGCCCGCCTCGCTCGCGGAGGTACGCCTGGACGTCGAAGAAGCTCATGTTCTCGATCATCCCGAGGATGGGCACCTTGAGCTGGCGGAACATGGCCACCGCACGGACGGCGTCGATCAACGCGACTTCCTGCGGCGTGCAGACGACCACCGCCCCGGTCAAGGGCAGGCTCTGAGCGAGGGTCAACGGGACGTCGCCGGTGCCCTGGCGGCAGGTCGATTACGAGGTAGTCGAGCTGACCCCATTCGACCTGATGGAGGAATTGCTGCATGATTCCGTGAAGCATCGGCCCTCGCATGATCACGGCGCGTTCGGGTTCGAGCAGAAACCCCATCGACATCAACTTCAGGCCATTGGCTTCGATCGGCTCGATCCGCTCGCCGACCGCCATCGGCCGTCCCTCTGGCCCCGACGAGGTGCGGTATCGATGGGCCATAGACGTCGGCGTCCATCAGGCCGACCTTCGAGCCGTAGGCTTGCAAGCCGAAGGCGATCGAGGCCGCCATGGTTGACTTGCCGACGCCTCCCTTGCCCGAGCCGACGGCGATCACGTTCTTCACGCCGGGGATATCACCCTTCTCGGCGATCCCCTTGCCCCGAACGTCGGCGGACATGCTGATCGTGTAAGTCAGCTCGGTGCCGAGCCGGCTGGTCAGGGCCTGGCGGACGTCGGCCTCGATCTTGGCCTTGAGCGGGCAGGCGGGAGTGGTGAGGTTGACGGTCAGCGCGACCGACCCGTCGCCGATCCGGATGTCCTTGATCATGCCGAGGTCGACCAGGTCGCGCTGGATGTCGGGGTCCTTCACCCCTTTCAAGGCGGCCAGCACGTCCTGCTCGGTGAGGTTGGGGCTCTTCTTGCCGAACATCGAACGGAGTCCTTGCAGTGAATGGGGGGCGAGCGGGTCGGGAGTCGGCTCAGTCTTCGGGCCGGTCCTGCCAGTCGGGAGAAAAAGTTCGGGACGTTCCCACGGCTCGGGTCCGGGTTCGAGCGTCGGCCACCAACCTTCGGCTTCGGCTCGATGACGAGCCAGAGGAAGCCATCGCGAGATCACGGCCTCGACCTGGGGAGGGACCACGACTCCGGTCAAGACCTGGGTCGCACCCAGCTCCAGGGCCATGGCAATCACCTCGACACGGCTCTGATGCTCCAGCACCAGGGACAGCGTCGTCGGGCGCGACCTCCAGAGCAGCGTCGAGGTCCTCGATCCCCCGGACCGGGCGATCCTTGAGATCGATCAAGAGGATCGGGCAGGCCGACGTTCTGGCGGCCTCGACGAGACTCGCCGTCGAACGAGTCTCCGCCCAGCTGGATCGAGGAGCACTCGAAACCTCGGTCGGAGTTGTCTCGACCAGTTTGCTAGTCGTTCGTGGATGATCACCGCTTGAGGTAACATGCCGGAATCTGCTCGGCTCGAAAAACGTCCTGGGTTAAGAGTCTCGGGCGAACTCGTCAGTTTCATCTTAGCAATCGGGAGAACCCCCGGCGAGGGGCCTGGCGACCTTGCTACGGGTTCCTTGAATCGCCGGAGCGTTCGCGGATAAGATACAGTGAATGATCGACGATCCGGTAGGGTCCGAATAGACGAGGCCGGACGGTCAATGATTGTTCCGGGGGGCGCGATGGCCGATCGAGATTATTACGAGGTCCTGGGTGTGGCTCGCGAAGCAACGGCCGACCAGATCAAGAAGGCCTATCGAGGGCTCGCCCGCAAGCATCACCCCGACGCGAACCCCGGCGACAAGACGTCCGAGGCGAAATTCAAGGAGATCCAGAACGCCTACGACATCCTCTCCGATCCCGAGAAAAAAGCTCGTTTCGACCAGTTCGGCATGGCTGCGTTCGAAGGGTTCGGGCCGGCGGGTCCTCGGTCTGGAGCTTCGGAATGGGCGGCCAAGCAGGCGGGCGCGGGCGGCTTCGAAGACATCGACATGAGCGCATTCTTCGGCCCGAGGGCCGGAGGGGGCCGGGGTTCGGCCCCGGTGCCCAGGATCTCGGGGGCGGAGGGATCTTCGACGAGATCATCACCCGGATGCGCGGCGGGAACGTGGAGGACGTCACCGAAAAGCTTCCCAGTCTCCCGAGGCTGCCGAAGCCTCGCTGACGATCCCATTTCTGACAGCCGTTGCGGGTGGCGAAACCACGATCGAACTGGAGCGCGAGCCCGGCCGCCGAGAGTCGAAGGTTGTCAAGATCCCGCCCGGTCTCGAATCGGGCGCCAAAATTCGCTTGAAAGGTCAGGGCGATCCCTCGGGACAGGTCGACCTGATCATCACAGTGACGGTCGAATCCCATCCGTACTACGTCAGGGAGGGCCGAAACCTCTCCGTGGAAGTCCCGATCAGCGTGGCCGAGGCGATCCTGGGAGCCAAGATCGAAGTCCCGACCCTCGACGGCTTCAAGACGCATGACCATTCCAGCCGGGGACCAGTTCAGGCCAGAAGCTCAGGCTCCGGGGACAAGGGGTTCCGGCCTCGAAGAATCATCCCGCGGGCGACCTCTACATCGTCCCCAAGGTCGTCGTCCCTCGGTCGATCGACGAAGAGAGCCGAAAGCTCATCGAACAGTTCGCGATCCACAACGCGTCACGACCGAGAGAAGGGCTTTGGTGAGAGAGGCGGCTCAACCGTCGACGACCATGAATCCAAGGATCTTGCCCCGCGAGCTCAGGTGGCCCAGAATCTGGCGGTCTCGACTTCGACCCTCATTCGTCTCGAAGGGATGGGACTGGTGCGTGCCGTTCACGAGGGAGAAGTCGAAGGATATGGGCCGTCTGAGATCCGCCGTCTCTGGACGATCGTGACATTCCAGCGCGATCTGGGGATCAACCTCGCCGGGATCGAGGTGATTCTTCGCCTCCGAGACGAGATGAAAGCAACCGAAGCCCGGCTCGATCGACTGGCCCTGGCTCTCCGAAAGACGCTCGACGACGAATTCGGGCCAGATGCCGATGAGTGAGACGCCGCCGCGGGAGAAGGAAAAAAATCGCCGACCCCTCCTGGAGCGCCCCGATCTCAAGCCCGAGGAACGACTCCGGATTGGTCGAGCCGTGGTCTCACTGCTGGGCTGGGGCCTGGTCGCTTCGGCCGTGCTTGGACTCCTCGGGCTCTGGCACCTGATCCGTCGAGGACGTGTCCTGCGGGCGAACCTCAACCCCCCTAAAGTTGTCTCTCTTTCCGAATCTGAAAAAACGACTCAAACTCGCCATCCCCCCGTCTGATCGGATCATCATGCGACCCGCAACGTTCCGGCCCTACGAGCGGATCAACGATTCCGGCGTCTTTCGCCGGGCGTTCGAGCGAAAGCGTCGGCCTCTGACGGGTCGATCATCGTTTATGGGGTCGAGAACGGCCTGGATCACTCACGGATTGGCATCTCCGCTTCGAAGAGGAAGGTCCGAAAGGCCTCCGACCGCAACCGGGTCAAGCGACTCCTGCGGGAGGCATTCCGGCTCTCAAAGTCCGAACTTCCCCCGGGAATTGATTTGATCGTCGTCCCCAAGGGGCCGGCGCTGACCTTCGAGCAGGCCCATCGGTCGCTTCCGATCCTGGCTCATTCCGTCGCCCGGCGGCTTGGGGTTCAAGTCGCAAAGTCGTCGCCGTGATCGCTCGCGCCGGCCGTGCCGTCGAGCGGGCGGCGACGGCGATCTTGATCGGGGTAATCCGGGTCTATCAGTGGACGCTCAGCCCGCTCCTTGGACCCGCCTGTCGGTTCGAGCCGACATGCAGCCGCTATATGATTGAAGCGGTCGTAAAACATGGATTGATCCGGGGCTTCTGGAAAGGGCTCCGCCGGTTCCTGCGCTGTCATCCCTGGAACCCTGGGGGGTATGACCCTCCCTGAGTTCGACCCCGATAGAGATCCCCGGCCATTCACGAATGCCCTTGGGCTGCCTATGCTGAATGAAGGCAAATTGGTGAAAGAACGGCCAGGCTCCCCTTCGCAAGCGAGGTCTTCATGGGACGGTCGATCGGGACACTGATTCTTGGGGTAGGCCTGGGGCTAGCGGGCTCCTGGTCGGCCACTCTGGGCGGAGATGAGGACCGAGAGGCGGCCGAGCGAGGCCGGATCGCATTGACCTCAACCGGCTACCTCAGACCGGCGTGGTCGGCCGAATCTTACCGGAACGTCTCCAAAGTCTGGGGAATCACCGCGCCCGATGCCGAGCGCGAGCCAGACGCCTATGCTTCGGCCTTTGATCGGCGCTACGGTCTGAATCCCGCACCCTACCCCAACGACGGATTGCCGATGGGCCTCCGGAAAGGGAACGAGCCCGATGGCTTGAAGGGTGGGTTGGCGATGGACTGCATGGTCTGCCACGGCGGCTCGATCGGCGGGACCAGCTACGTCGGTCTGGGGAATACCCAACTCGACATGACGCTGCTATTCAACGAGATGATGAAGGTCGAAGGCCGGCGACTACCGCCCAGCACCTTCGTGATCAATTCCTCAAGGGGGACGGTCAACGCCGGGATGTTCTCGGTCGTCCTGCTCAGCTTGCGGAACCCGGACCTATCCTTCCGCAAGTTCCCGCTTCCGCTCGGCGCGAACCTGCCCGAGCTGGATGTGCCGGCCTGGTGGCTGCTCGGTAAGAAGGCCACCATGTACTACGACGGCCGGACCGATGCGCGATCAGTCCGAACGAACATGCAGTTCATGCTCGGTGAGAAGACCCTGGCCCAGTTCAAGGAACTCGAGCCCACTTTCCGAGACATTCAGGCTTACTTCAAGAGCCTGAAGGCGCCGAAGTATCCCTTCCCAATCGACCAGGTCAGGGCGGATCGAGGGAAAACGGTCTTCGTCAAGAACTGCGCAAAATGCCATGGAACCTATGGACCTGACGTCGAATATCCCAACCGGATCGTCGATCTCAAGACGATCGGGACCGACCCGGCCCGGGCCTTGGGGATCTCCCCGCGCTTCGTCGCCCACTACAACTCGACCTGGTTCGGTGAGGATTACCCGGTGGACGAGGAGCTAACCGGATATCAGGCCCCGCCGCTTGATGGAGTCTGGGCCACCGCCCCTTACCTGCACAATGGGTCGGTGCCGACTCTGGCGACGCTCCTGAAATCGTCAGATCGTCCCGCGCGATTCTACCGGCCGGCTTCGACGGACTTCTCGAATTACGACACGGCGAATGTTGGCTGGAAGTTCGAGATTCCCGATGACAACGAGGGATCGCCGGTTCAGGCTGAGAAAAAACGCAACCTATTCGACTCCTCTCGGTTCGGACTCGGCAACGGCGGGCATACTTTCGGCGATCCGCTCGCGGATCAGGACCGCGAGAACTTGATCGAATACTTGAAAAGTTTGTGATCGACTCGATCGGCCACGAGGGAAACCTGATCGAGGCCAAAAACAAAGATAGGTCCTGGATCGACATGATACAGAACCTATCTGTCATTCCGTGCCTGGAAATGGAGCGGGATACGGGATCAATACTGGTCAGCGGAGACGACTTCGCCTCCCGCCAGCGTGACGAGGCCACGAAGGATCACGATGTTAGTCGTCTCCTTCATGAACTTAACGCTACCATCGCCGAAGAGGATGTTGGCACCACCGGGATGGTAGCTGAAGATCTCGTCATTCGCTCCGGCGTTATTGCCACCGGTGCCGAGGGGGCCAGGCGGGGCATTCCACGGAGACTGTTCGTTCATGGGGCGGTATTTGTTGTTGATCTGGCCCGAAACACCGTAGGCGGAATCGGCCTCGGCCCAACGCCAGTACCGAAGACCAAGACCTTTGTCGGTCGCGGTCGTGCCTGCGCCGCTGTCTCCGAAATACAAGGGGAGGTTGGCGGGAGAGGTACCACGCGTATACGGACTGATGAAACGAGGGTCGCGACCGGCGTCTTCAGCGATTGCAATGGTGTTGCTGAGGCCGTCAGTGCATTCGGCGATCGCGGTCTTGCTCTGCTTGAGCAGCCCATTGGCGCGGGCAGCCTTGTTCCGATAGGGAGTGGCGGGATAGCCGGCGCTGAACGCGGTCGAGCCGGTCGGATTGATGTCAGTGTAGCAGGTCGGGCCATAGTCCTGGCGGCCGTATCCACCGTAGGCATTCGCCTCAGTGTCCGTTGCGGTGGATGCACCCTCACGACCGCCGCCTGGTTGGCTGACGGCGCTGGGGCAAAGGAAGACGTTCATCACGGCGGAGAACGCCGTGACGTTTCCCAACCCTGTGTTGTTGTACTCGTAATTGAAATTGATGTTGTTGAAAATCGTATTCCCCTCGATGTACTGCAAGATCCTGGGGAATACCGCGTAATTGCCGTCGGCGAACTGTGACGAAGGCGGATTGGTAGCGAAGTTGGTGGATTCACCGGCGGGGGGAAAGCAACTGTTGGAGCTCTCGTAGTTGTGCAGTGCCAGTCCCATTTGCTTGAGGTTGTTGACGCACTGGCTGCGGCGAGCGGCCTCGCGTGCCGCCTGAACGGCGGGAAGGAGCAGGGCGATGAGGACCGCGATGATCGCGATCACGACCAGAAGCTCGATCAGGGTGAAACCGCGCCGATTGGTCAAGGACCTCGACGAAATCATAGGACAGTGAACCTTTCCTCAGTGACAGTAAACCTCGGTTGAGAATTACGGAGTCCTGTTTTAGCAGATCGAGATGAGGGTTTTGTGAAGGATGAGTGATTGCGTGATGAGGTCCGGCGATTTTTTGGGACTGGATCTCCCGGCGCGGCCGAGGTCCCGGATGACCCGATCACGTCTCGTCGAGATCCATTCGCAGATCGTCGTCCGGTTCGTCGGAGGCTGGAAGGAGAGAGGTGCTGGCCCGAGCTTCCACCCGGCCCGCAGTGCCTCGGTGCCCGATCAGGCGGACGTTTTCCGCACCGAAGGCCGATTCCAGATCAGAGAGCATGCGTTCGTCGTGGCGGATCTTGAGGTTCGCACCCGCCTTGTAGATGGCCCGACGAGCCCTGGCAAGCCCGAGGACTTCCAGATACAAATCGAGATTGCCTGGGTAGGCTCGGACGGTCCGGAGCAGTCGATCGAGGTCGTTCGGCTGGGTGCTCCCCTTGTGGAGCCGGACCATGACGCCCTTCGAAAGTTCGGTGGGCCCCCGATCGAGCGGGATGACCTTGGTGATGACGAGTTCAGGGGGTTCGTTCCGCCGCGAGAGCGTCCCCTTGACGAAGCCGATGAAGTCCTCCTTGAGGATCGACTCATACTTTGCGAAATCAGAAGGCCAGAGCATCGCGGGCATCGTGCCGCTGAGGTCCTCGAAGGTCATCTTGCCCATGCGGGTCCCGCCGTCGCGACTTTTCTGGACATTCCTGACTTGCAGGCCACTGACCATCCCTCCCAGAACGATCTCGACCTTATCGCCCACTCCGCCCAGGTCGGCCACCTGATGTGATGCCAGGGCCTGGAGCAGGGCGGAGTGGCGGGTCAGGGGATGGGACGTCATGTAGAAGCCGAGGGCTTTTTTTTCCTCGGCGAGGCGCTGGGCGTCGGGTAGTTCGGGGATGTCGGGCAGGGGGATCGTCGCCGTTGACGGCCCGTCGATGGCAGCTGATGCCGAGGTGTCGAACATGTCGAACATGTGTTTCTGGTTGCTCTGTCGGACCTTCTGCAGTGCCTGGCCACCCTGGACGGCCCGGGGCAGGATGGCCAGCAACTGGCTTCGTCTCGCGCCCAGGCTGTCGAAGGCCCCCGCCTTGATCAGGGTCTCGACGCAGCCCTGGCTCACGGCGTTTGGCGGGATGCGCTCGAAGAAGTCATCAAGCGAGCGGAACGGGCCGCCCTCATTGCGGGCCTTGATGATCGCCTCGATCGCCTTCGTGCCGACCCCTTTGATCGCCCCCAGGCCGAAATGGATCTTGCCCGGCTCCTTGACACTGAAGGCCAGCTCGCCCGCGTTGATGTCGGGCTGAAGGACCTCGATTCCCATCCGCCGGCAATCGTCGATATGGTCGACGAAGTACTTGTCGCGCTCCGCCCCGTCCATCTCCGAGGAGAGCAGGGCGGCCATGAACTCGCTGGGAAAGTGAGTCTTGAGGTAGGCCGTCTGGTATGCGACGAGAGCATAAGCGCAGGTGTGCGACTTGTTGAACCCGTAGCCGCCAAAGAACTCGATCAGCTCGAAGATCTTCGTCGCGCGTTCCTTCTCCAGCCCGCGCTCGACCGCCCCTTCGATGAACTGCTTGCGGCCCTGGGCGATGACCTCGGTCTTCTTCTTGGAGATCGCCTTGATGCAGGCATACGCCTGAGAGAGCTCGATCCCTCCCAGTCGGTTGAGGATCCGCATCACCTGCTCCTGGTAGACCATCACGCCGTAGGTCTCTTCCAGGACGTCTTTCATTACCGGGTGTTCGTAGCTCGGCTCGCTTGCGTCCACGCTTGACGTCGACGTACTCGTCGACCATCCCGCCGTTGAGGGGGCCGGGGCGATAGAGGGCAAGGATGGCGATCAGGTCGGCGAAGCGGTCGGGCTTCATCTTGACCAGGAGGTCGCGAATCCCCGCGCCGTCGAGCTGGAAAATCCCCTTGGCCTCGCCTCGCTGGAGCAGATCATACGTCGGCTGGTCATCGAGCGGGAGCTTGTTCAGGTCGATGGGTGAGTCGGGATGGCGGGCGTTGATCAGCCGGACTGCGGCATCAAGGCTCGTGAGGTTTCGGAGGCCGAGGAAGTCCATCTTCAGAAGCCCGGCCTTCTCGACGTCCCCCATTTCCCACTGAGTGCTGACGACCTCCTTGTCCTTGTCCTTGTTGGAGATCTTCTGAAGCGGCACCATGTCTCGGAGCGGCCGGTCAGCGATCACGACGCCCGCGGCGTGGGTGCTGACGTTCCGGACCGTGCCTTCGAGCCTCCTGGCGAAATCGATACATCCGCTGAAGCTCGGGGTCTTCGCCGAGCAGCCGCTTGAGCTGCGGCTCCTCGTCGAGGCTTCTTCGAGCGAGATGTTCAAGCGGGTCGGGATCAGCTTGGTGACCTGGTCGACCCGAGAGAGCGGGATGCTGAGGACTCGGCCGACGTCTTTGAGCGACGCCTTGGCGGCCATCGTGCCGAACGTGCCGATCTGCGCGACGTTCTCCGCGCCGTATTTCTCGCGGACGTAAGCGATCACCTCGACTCGTCGATCCTTGCAGAGGTCGATATCGATATCGGGCGCCTCGGAACGGTTCGGGTCGAGGAAACGCTCGAAAAGGAGGTCGTAGATGAGCGGGTTGACATGGCTGAGATACAGGAGATAACTGACCAGGGCTCCGCAGGCCGAACCCCTGGCCGAATTGGGGATTCCATGCTCTCGGGCGTAACGAACGAAGTCCCAGACGATCAGGAAATACGAGGCGAAGCCCATCCGGTTGATCACGCCCAGCTCATGCTCCATCCGATCGATGGCGGCTTGAGACGGGTTCTCGCCATAGCGATCGCGAAGCCCTTGCTCGCAGAGTTCGCGGAGGTAATCCTCGGGCGACTTCTCGTTGGGCGGCTGGAACGAGGGAAACTGGCGCTTGCCCAGGTTGAGGCTCTTGTAGTTCTCCTCGACCATCTCGGCGATCCGGACCGAGGTGGCGAGCGCCTCCGCGTGGTCCGGCAACGCCGCGTACATCTCCTCGGGGCTCCGGACGTGGAACTGGTCGTTCTCGAACCGCATCCGGTTCGGGTCGTCGAAGGTCCGGCCGGTGTTGATGCAGAGCAGGATATCGTGGACTTCGGCGTCTTCTTGCATCAAATAATGGGCGTCGCTGGTGCCGACCAGGGGCAGGCCCATCCGGCGGGCAAGGTCGGACGCCGCCTGTTCGTGGTCCTTCTGGATCTGGATGCCGTTGCACTGGATCTCGACGTAGAAATTCTCCTCGCCGAAGATCTTCTGATACCAGGCGCAGAGCTTCTCGGCGTCCTCGCGCTTGCCGTGGAGGATGTGGTCGGAGAACTCGGACGAGACGCAGCCCGAGAGGCAGATCAGCCCTTCCGAATGGCGTTCGAGGATCTCCTTGTCGATCCGGGGCTTGTAATAGAACCCTTCGAGGAACGCCATCGAGGAGAGCCGCATCAGATTGCGGACCCCCTCACCGTTCCGGGCCAGCAAGGTGAGGTGGAAGTTGTGCTCGTTGCCCGAGAACCCCCCGCCGGAGCGCTCGGTCCGTCGACCGGGCGCGACGTAAGCCTCCATGCCAATGATCGGCTTGATCTCGGCCGCTTTCGCCTCCCGGAGAAACTCCACGGCTCCGTGGAGGTTGCCGTGGTCGGTCACGGCAATGGCAGGCATCCCCAACGTCTTGGCCCGCTTGACCAGGGCCGGGATCTTGCTCGCCCCGTCCAAAAGGCTGTAATGGCTGTGGCAATGCAGGTGGACGAACGGCCGGCTCGACATCAGTCACCTCGGTCGGGTCGAGTCCTCGATGCGCTTGGACAATCAGGACGGGCTGGCGACAGTGAACAGGCGTTTCATGTGAGTTTACCAGGAAACGTTCGGTTGTCCAAGACTGGGCCGCATCCTGACTCCCAGATCGGGTGATCTCGGGGCGGAATCCAGGGTCGCCGAACCTTTTCTCGGCATTAACGTCGGGCGGATCGTCGCAACCGTGAAACGACGCGAGATCGGCCCGATGGCCAGTAACGGCCGTTCGGGACGATCTCGATCGGTGGGGAAGTCAGGGCGTCGAGAAGGGGGAAATGGGACGGTCCGTCCCGTTTCAGACGCCGGCGGCGACAAGATCCTCCCGAAGCTCGTCGTCGGCTTCGGTCAGCTCGTCGGAAGATGTGGAAGCTTCCAGTCCCTGGACCAGGGCACCCAACTGCAAGGCAAGCAGGCGGTCCTCCGGGGTGTGACCCCGAAGCAGGCTGAGAAAGGCCTCGGCTCCGATCAGTACAGCCTTGGGTTTGCTATGAATCGTCAGTACATACCGGGCAGAAGGATCTTCGAGCGACTCGAGAACCTTCGGCAAATCGCGGTGCAGTTCTCGGCTCCCGATGTAGCGGACGCGGGGGTGGGGCATCACCATCCTCTGGGCCAGGAACGGCCAAAATGGTTGGGGAAAGGCGAGGCGAAGTGCTCTCGAACGCCTCGACGGGACGAAGGGTAAAACCAATGTTAACCCACATGTGTCCCGCAGTCAACCGAATGGGACGAAGCTCACGGGTAGATGCAGTGATCGCCATTGACCGGAGAATCATAAAGGTTTAGCCTGCCGCCCGATCGGGTCGCTCAGGGATGGCGTCCTCGAAAGGCCAGGGAGGTCAAGGATGCGACGAACCAGGATGGCCGGGATGATCCTCGCGGTCTCGATTGAGCGCCGGTTGCTCCACGACTGGACCCTTCGGTCGCGAGAAGCTGGCCCTGCCGGTCGGACCTTCTTATGTCGGAGGTCGTGGGATGGAAATGTTCCCGACCTCGAACACGCTGATGACAGACGTCAAGGATGCGATGTCCGATGTTGGAATCCACTCGATCATTCAGAACGAAGACCCTTCCGGCCTGATCATCCTTGAAGGGAAAACCGTCGACGACCGGAAAGCCCGCGTCACGATTCAGAGGTCCGGAGCCAACTCGACCGTCTCGGCGAAGATCGGCTGGCTCGGAGACGAGCCTCTGACCCGCGCGATGCTGGACAGGATCGGATCTCGACACGGGACCATGCCACTTCCGCCGTCAGCCGTCGAGCCCTCGAAGGACGACAAGCCCCGCCAGCCGCTCCTGTCGAGGGACGCCGTTCCCGACTCGGTCATGCTCCGCGACCAGATTGACGCGGGTTTCATGCCCGCGATGCCCCAGTAAACTCTTGCCTGAATAACAGAGCCGCCGTCGCCCTCAATCATCGAGGACAACGGCGGATCGCCTGATCCGAGAGAGGGACACGGATCAGGATGGAGACCCTTCGGGCATTAGGTCTCTCCCGAGAGCCTTCCGCTCCTCGGTCTTGATTGCAAGGACGGTCGCGTGGAGCCAGGCGAGGCTGACGAGTGTCAGAGCGAGCAAGGCGACGAACGAGGTCCGGGGGGTTCCGGTCGTTCGGCCGATGAAACCAAAGAGGGGGGGAAGATAGAAACCCCCGAGTGCTCCCAGGGCACCGACTACTCCGCCCACCGCCCCGACATCGTTCGGGTAATAGTCGGGAATATATTTGTAGACGGAAGCTTTACCGATCCCCATCCCGCAACCAACCACGAACATCAAAAACGTGAAGATCGCCGGCCCTGGCTTGTACGGGATGCCGAAGTGCGTGCCGTCGGGAACGCAAAGCAGAGTCAGGGCCAGGATCATCACGATAAAAACGGAATAGGTCACGATTCGAGGGCCGTAGAGATCCGAGAGCCAGCCGCCGAGCGGACGCAGCAGGCTCGCCGGAAAGATGAACAGGGCAGTCAAGAGAGCTGCATCTCGGATCTCCAGTTTGTAAATGTCGTGGTAGAATGTCGGGAGCCAGCCGGAAAGGGCCACATACGCCCCGAAAAACACGACATAATAGAGGCTGAACCGCCAGACACGAACCTGCTTGAGCGGTTGGAGGAGTTGTCGCATGGTCCGGCCTTCGCCCGGCTTCTTGTCGGCCGAAGGAGTGAAAAGGTAGACAGCAATAGCCATGTACAACAATAGAATTGAGTAAATGAATGGAATGAACCGCCATCCTCCCGGGATGATTCCTCCGAAATATCCCGCAACCGGGATGAGTGTCAGTACTCCTGGCATCAGACCGACGAGCAACTTCGTCCCGGAAGCTCCGACGTTCCCGCCTCCGAAAACACCGAGCGCGAGCCCCTTCAGGTTTTTGGGGAACCAGGCCGAATTCCAGGCGATTCCCGCAGTGAACGAATTCCCAGCGAGTCCGAACATCAAGGCACAGACAAGGAACTCGGAGTAGGATTGCGCCCGGCTAAAAAGATACGTGGGGATCGAGCAGAAGACGAGTAAGCAGAGCATCACCGTCCGGCCACCGAATCGGTCAGCCCAGATCCCGAAATTCATCCTTGGCAACGCTCCAGCGAGGATCGCCGCCGCAATCAACCACTCCATCTGCGACTTGCTGAACTGCATCTCTGGCCTGATCTTGATCGCCAGGACCCCGATCATCAGCCAGATACTGAAGAGAAGCGTGAACGCGATGGTTGACAGTGCAAGAACATACCAGCGATCGCTGGAGGAGGTCTCAGACTGGAGACGGCTCATGATTCTCCCCTGAGTCGAAGACGGCCGGGCGAAATCCGTGCGCTCTTGGAGAGAAACCGGGACTGGCGACGAATGAAGGAGAGGCAAAACGCCCATCCGTCTAGCATGGCCCAGACCATCGAGCACGCGGGAAAACACAAAGCCAGGCAGAAAACGACATCCCGTAGCCCAGGGAGAGCAGGCATCCGTTGACGTCGACAGGCCTCAAGAATTCGCGAATGCCATGCCATGAAAAGCGCGGGAGCGAACAGCCATCCAGAGAGAGGAACGCTGTCCACTTGTGAGTAACCGGTTCCTCCGCCGTTCTTCTTCGGCCATCATCGAATGACTTCGGAATCACCGCATCTTATCTTCGGAAAATACTTGAACTATTCTTGCCTGACTTCTAACGCACGGGGGGGAAACAGTCCAGGTATGCCGTAAATTGTGTCAGGTGATGCAATAAAAAAAGGCAACTCGCGACGGATCTGATAACTATTAATTCTATGTCTTTTAATTAATTATGCGCATGATTTTTTTCAGCCTTCTCGCTGGCACGAAAGTACCCAGGCAAACAAGCCCATGACCGAGAGTGCGTGGTCCACTCGCCCCTCCCGGATCAGGGAGGGGACTTCACCTTCATCAAAGAGTTCAACGTCAACTTCCTCGCCGTGGTCGGGAGTGGGTTCGACGACCTTGCGGGCGTTTTCTATGAGGATCGTCGTGATTTTCGATGTCATGAGCGAGGGGTTAGACCAGACCGTTCCGAGCGACCGGGGAGGGTCGCCGACAAACCCAGTTTCTTCGAGCAGTTCGCGAGCTCCCGCTGTGAGCGGATCTTCCCCAGAATTCAGCAGGCCGCCCGGCGTCTCCAGACTGTCTTTCACCGAGCCGGCTCGAAACTGACGGACAAGAATCACGCGATGATCCGCCGTCGTCGCCACCACGCTGACGGCGTCGGCCAGGTGGAGCACGTAGAAGTCGTGTGCGTGGCCGGTCCTTCGCGACCGGAAGCGTTCGCGATTCAGCCGGAACAGCCAGTTCTCCTCGATTGTTCTGTTCGACTCTGGTTCCGGCGCCCAGGAAGGCTCGGACATCTCTTAACTCCCGTCAAGGTCTCAGGTTCAAGCGAGCACAACGTCTTCGATCAGCATTGCGACACCGTCCTCGTCGTCGGCTCCGGTCACGAGGTCCGCGGCGGCGAGAACCTCGTCCTTAGAGTGGCCCATCGCCACGCCAAGCCCCGCGCCTCGCAACATCGAGATGTCGTTCACGTCATCCCCCACGGCGCAGACTTCCTCGGGAGCGACGCCCCAGAGTTCCACCAGATGGAGCAAGGCCGACCATTTGCTGGCGTCATGCCGAAGGATCTCGCACATCGTCCCGGAATACCTTGGGCTCTTCTGGACAAACGTCTGGACCAGTCCGGGCACCCGACCCTGGATTGCCTGCTTCGAAGTCGAGCATCGCCCTTCGGGTGCCGATCGCGCAAAGGTGGTAATGGGTCAAGTCCATACGGCGAGAGAAGTTGGGGAAAATCTCGACATGTTGACGGTTCTGTTCGAGGTAATCGTCGAAGTGGTGCCGACCCGTCCGTCCGGAGTCAACCACGAAATCGCGGTCTACCACCGAGCGATCGGTGAAGGAGACCGCCGGTTCGTTCTGTCCGTGAAAGACTTCAAAGACCTCCGAAACGACATCGCGGGCCAGATCGGCCCGCCAGAGTGTTCGGTCACCCCGTGGGTCCTTGACCAGCGCCCCGGAGTTGCAGACCAGGGGCGCGGCGAGGCCAAGCTGCTCGGCAATTGGTAAGGCTCGGCGGTATCTTCGGCCCGTGCAAAGAACCGGCTTGATCCCCACTCGGGCCGCGCGGGAGACCGCTTCGATCGTCCGGGGTCGCAATGTACCCTCTCGATCCAGCAACGTCCCGTCCACGTCGAGAGCAAGAATCCGGAATTGTTTCTGGAACAACCGCTTGTGCCCCTCGGATGAACTGGTGGAGCTTCGACCTGAGTTCATCGTAGTCTCGACATGGGGACGCGGCAAACTCACAGATTGGACCAAGGCTGATTGATGATTTTTGCGAGAGGACGGGCTTGCCCCGTCCAAGAATTGTTTTACAATCAATCTGGCTTTGGTCTTCGACCGATTTTCCGGGATGGTGATGACAACCGTTCTCCCCGCCTCGATGCCTTCGGTCGTGCTGACAGAACCGGAAAGCCACCCGCAGAGTTCATGCTCGATCTCCCACCCTACCTTCCCCAACCATCCTCGTTCCAGTACGGCCTGGATTTGGAGTCTTAACCCCCGTGACCCTCCCGGATCAGCTTGGCTGTCTGGTCGCCGACCGAGAGCATTCAGTACTCCGGTCGTCAAACCTCACTCCAGCCTCGAATCGAATCGAGCGACCGTCGAAGTGTCCGTCTCGTTTGGGTGGGATTGTGTTCTTCGTCGGCCTCGGCCTCCTAGTGGGGACGGCGCTGGTTGGCTGGTCGTCGATACGATCGGGAGCCTGGCGAAACGAGACTCCCCTGGAGCATCTTCCTAGGAGGACCGTCGCCCGGGTGGACCTCAGCACGGTCTTGACGGCGTCGGGGCGGGTCGAAAGTTCGCGCAACACAATTATCAGTTGCGAGTTGGAACGGCTAGAGATCGGCAGCAAAGGGACCAGGATCGCTTCTGGGGGAGCATCTTCAATCCTTTGGCTTGTCGATGAAGGGTCGGAGGTCAAGAAGGACGAGGTTCTTTGCACCCTGGATTCCTCGGATTACGAAGAACTCGTTCGCATTCAGGAGATCAAGAGCGAACAGGCCAGTGCGGCTCTCAAGCAAGCCCAACTCAGCTTCGAGGTGGCTGAGATCGCCCTTCGTGAGTACCAAGAGGGTCTCTACAAGCAAACGCTTCAGGAACTCGAAGGCTATATCATCCTCAACGAATCGGACCTGGAGAGAGCAGTCGACCGCTTCAAGTGGACCGAGGAGATGCTTAAGAAAGGCTACGTTTCTGTCGCCGCGAGGGCGAACGCCGAACGAGTCTTGAACCAATGCCGCTTCGACCTCCAGACCGCCCGGTTCGACTTCCGGAACTTTCAGGATTTCACCAATCCCAGGACGTTGATGGAGCTGAACAGCGAGGTTGAGAAGCGTCACTTCGAAGTGATCGCCAACACCCAGCGGGTCACTCGAAATGCGGAGAGATTGGCGTATTACCGGAAGATGGTCGAAAAGTGCACGATCAAAGCACCCCATGACGGATTCCTGATCTATGCGGTCGACCCAAACCACCGAGGTGCCCCTCCCATTGAGCCGGGCATGACGGTTCGGCAATCCCAAAAGCTGTTCTTCTTACCTGACCTTGCCCGAATGCAAGTTCTGACCTACCTTCACGAATCGGTCGCGAGACGGGTTCAGGAGGGGATGAGGGCCAGGGCCAAGATTGAAGGGCTGGCCAACCGGACGCTCGAAGGCCAGGTGATGTCGGTTGCCCCGCTCCCGACGACTGCGGGGAACTGGTTCAGCGATGAGGTCAAGTACTTTGTGGCGGTGGTCAAGCTCGACTCAGCTCCCCGAGGAATGAGGCCCGGGATGACGGCCGAGGTCGAATTTGACGTTGACCGTCGCTTCGATGTTCTGGCCGTTCCTCCCCAGGCGGTCGCCGTCGAGCAAGGGCACGACGTCTGTTACGTGGCCGGAGTCGATGGCCTCGAACGCAGGCCGGTCACTCTGGGCCGGTCGAGTCGCGACCTCCTGGAAGTGACTGAGGGGCTCGACGAAGGGGACGAAGTTGTCCTTGACCCGGGCAAGATCGACGCCCTCGAATCGCTCGTCGTCCATATTGACCGGGAGAATGGGGCGGATTCAACGGTTAATCCAGATTTCACGATGCCCCCAGAAGAACCTCAAATCCCAGCGCAATGATCGGGATCGGATCGAGGAACCCTCAAAATCGGACGTGCTGAATCGCCCGGTAAAGACGGTTCGGAGAGGAATAAAATCCTCTCTTCGTGAGGTGTAACGCGACCGATCTTTCGGATGACGCCTGTTCGCGTGCGGTTCGAGACCGTCGCGGACGTTCGATCCATCCACTTCGATCGGGACTTGACCCTCGATGGCCACCAAACGAGTGACGCCGAAGACTTCCGCGTCGTCCCCCACCGCTCCCCCGTTGGCCAACGCGTTGTTGCTCGGCGCCGCACTGTGCTACGGGATCGGGACCTTGTTCGCCCGGGGACGGCTCTCATGGCCTCCCACGCAACTGCTCGCCAGCACCTTTACCGTGGCGGGCTGCCTGGCCTTGATCGGGCCGATCCTTCTCCATCGTCGCGAATCGTCTGAAGTCGGGCTCGGCGAGTTGATCTGGATGGCGGGAGGACTGGTGGTCTGGGTTTTCGACCTGGCCGCCGTCGTCCGGGGTGATTTCCGGAACATCTCGTGGGCGACCCCTCTCGGCTATCAACCGATGGGGCTAACGATCCTGGCGGTCCTGCTGGCGGCCTGGCGATGCCGAGTGGCCGGCTCGAACTGGTCGTGGACAAATGTCATGGGATGGACTCTGGGACTCTTCTGGGTCGCGATGGCGGCATCGACGCTCGTCCCCGACCGGCTGCTTGGACTCGCCATGCGGTGATTCGATCTCGTAGCTTGACGACGGCCGGACCTGGCGATTACCTTCGACGAGAAGGCGAGCTTTCGGCGAGCCATTTTTTTAACTATTCTCATATGCTCGTTTTCCGGGGGCGTTGAGCCGCCACATCTGGAGGAGATCGCGACGTGGCCATCGATCAGACGCCTTCACCCACCACGCCTGAGTCGCCGGTTTCGGCAATCGAAAACGAATTCGCGACGTATCGCGCGATCAGTTCAGCGGCGATCCTGAGCCTCGTGCTCGGCCTCGCCTCGGTCTTCTGCTACGCGGACCTCTGGTTCCTGGTCGTCGTCGCCGCGTCAGTGATTGCGGGCCTGGTCGCTCTCCGGAACGTTCGACGACTGCCAGATGTCCTGACCGGGGCGGTCTTCGCCCGGATCGGGATGGGTATCGCGCTCCTGTTTGGAATGACGGCGCTGACGAGGGTGGTTGCCCAGGAAATCATCGTGAACATGGACGCGAGCTGGTTCGCCAAACATTACGTCGAACTGCTCAAGGATAAGGACAAGACCGTTGCCGAGGCCCTCTGGTACCAGCAGCCAATTGCTTACCGGAAGTCCAAGTCTCCGGATGAGATCGTCGAGGAACTGAAAAAAGCCAAGAGTTCATCGGGTCCCGATCCTTTCAAAGAACGATCGGCATCGATCGTCTCTATCAGAGAGCGGCTCAAAGGGCAGGGTGAGTCGATTCGTTTTGTCAAGATCGAGTCGAAGGTCACTCACGGGCTCGACGTTTACGCCCACGCCTTGCTTGAACTTGACGGTCCGGGAAGCGCCGACTTCCCAGAGAAAGAGCAGTTTGCGCTCCTGCAAATCGTAAAGGGTCCTCAAGCAGGTCCCTACGACTGGGTGGTTGAAACGCTCCAGTTTCCGTACACGCCTTCCTCGACCGTCGCCACCGTCAAACAGGCTGATGACGGCCACGGCCACAGCCATTGATGGGAGAAGTCAGGCGTCTCTTCGATAAGACGCGTGACAATTCTCCGTCTCCCAGAGGAGAACCTCCACGACGGGTAGCCCGGATCGAGAAGCCTGCTCGAAGATCAGTCGGGCGATATTCTCCGCGGTTGGGTTCTCCCGCATGACGAAGACCCGCTCCCCTCGCTCGATCAGGAGCGGCAGAAGCGGGTCCTGCTCACAGAGCAGGAGGTTGTGGTCAAGATTCTCGTCAATCCAGCGTTGGACGTGCCGCTTGATCTCCGAGAAGTCCACAAGCATCCCTTTTTCGTCCAATCCTGAGGCTTCCAGTGAAATCACGGCCCGACCGTTGTGTCCATGAAGGTGCCGGCATTTCCCGTCGTAGTTGAGCAGTCGATGTCCGTAGCAGAACGCGATCTCTCGGGTGACTCGGTACATGCCCAGCAGGTCCTCACAAGAAGGTGACCACACCGCGCTCAACAGTCGCGGGAACGCATGAATATCGAATGATTCTAGGGAGAGGTCCCGGATCGGCAACCCGCGGTTAGACCGGGACCGGTTTCTCAGGCGTGGGCGGTCTTGAACCAGCCCAGATGCCTCTCGTGTCGGTAATAAACGGTACCCAGCATCCGGAAGACGGCGACCGAGGCGTAGAGCGTATACACCCAACAGGCCCAGAGTCCGATCATCCCCATGGTCAGGTTAGGTGAGTGGAGCAGGACGAGCGTCCAGGCCGTGACATCGACGATCAGAACCAATCCGGTGATCAGACAAGGGCCCACATAGTCCCAGCCGATCCGGGAGATTGCGCGGAGTACGGTGACAGGATTCGCGGCAAGCAGCGACTCGTGCAGGAGTGAAGCGACCAGTGCCATCTGAGCGTACGAGACGCCCAGGATCGCGAGATCGGCGAACAAAAACAAGTCGAGCCAATCCAGGTCGCCACAGCCGATCCAGTAGATCAGGGCCGGAATGCCGCCAATGACCAGACCCATCATTCCCGCCCAGACCCACCGGCCCAACTCCTCCAGGATTTCCATCCGATCCCAGATCGGGAATCGGGGGTGGTCGTCTCGCCCGAGCGCCGAGTCCGAGAGCACCCGACCGAAGAAGATCAGAACGTAGCCGAGCGTGAATGCGAAGCTTGAAACCAGAGGGAGGGTAAACGGGAGAATCAGCAAGTTGATCGGATTGAGGACGTTGCCGGGTTTGATGTGGACCAGCATGTCGAAGACCGGCAGAGCCATGATGGCGAGGAGGGGAGGAAGGAAGATCAGCAAGGCAATGCCCGGTCCGTCAACGATGGGATAGAGCCAGCACTCCCGAAGCGTCACGTCCTTTCGCCGGCGCCAGACTCGTAACGGACGACCATTCCGGTCGAACCCGAACGGGATCGATGAGACTTTTCGACTGGCCTGTATCCCCTGTCCCATGGAGAGAACCTGGAGTGTCGGATCGACCCAAGCGAACGAGGTCGCTCCAGAACTGTTGTATCGGACGCGCCAGGCTCTGGTAAAGCCGAATCTCCCACCATCAGCTGGTCGGCCTCGTCCGCTCTGGAAACCACTCCAGCACGACCTCATGCCGGTAGCAGAACAAACCGAGGCGACGGAGCACGACAATCGACGCATAGATCGCGACGAGCCAGAACGCCCAGTAAGCCATCGTCTGGCCTAGAGGATCGCTGATCTGGAGCACGGCCACGAAACCACCCACGAGCATCAGTAGCACCGAGCCAGTCATCACGCAAGGCCCAACATACGCCCAGCCGATCCGTCGGATCGCTCGGATCACAGTAAACGGGTTGGAGGCCAGCGGCGACTCGTAAATCAAAGCCGCCAGCAGAGCCATCTGAGCATAGGCCAGGCCGGGAACGATCAGGTTGACGAGGACAACCCGGTCGAGCCAGTCCACGTCGCCGCAGTTGATCCAGTAAACCAGAGTCGGCATGCCGCCGACCCCAACCGCAATGGCCAGAGACCAGAACCACCGGCCGAGTTCCCCGCTGATCGTGGAAAGGCTCCAGGCTGGCGCCCGTGGCTGAGCCACCTCGCCCAGCGCACTGGTAACAAGCACCTGGCCGAGAAACGAGAGGGTGTACCCTGCCACGACGAACAAGAGGAGAAACTGGGGAACGAGCAGGATCAAACCCAGGAGGCTGAACGGAGAACCTGACCGAAAAGTTGGCACGAGGGCAAAGAGCGGGACCGTTGCGAACCAGAATCCAGCGGGCATGAACGCCAGAACCGAGAGTCCCGAGGCGTTCTGAAGCGGATAGAGCAAGCTATCCCGGAATCGGCTCTCGGCGACCGAGGGAACCGGGACAAAACCGTCGGAGAGAGTCGCCGATGATTTCCGACGACCCCGATCCCGAGTCCGGACCTTGACGAACGAGGGCCGACCTTCAGAATGTTCGACCGACCTCGCTTCCTCGGATTCGCCCTTTCCTCCCGGTATCCTGATGAGCGATCCGCAGCGCGGACACTTGCCCAGCGCGCCCGGGCACCGCGCCCGGGAGCCTCAGACGCATCCCGCACTGGCAGTCCAGGGTCGGAACGTTCATTCGATCCGGCTTAACCGCGCCGCAGTTCTGGCGATCGGCGGGGAGCCAGACGGTTCCGGCGCCCGGAGAGTCTTCAGGAACGCGATTAGATTGTCCTGGTCCAACCTGGGGAGTGCGGAAAACCTGGCGGCGACGTCGGATGCCTCTCCGCCATGAAGGGCGATCGCCTGTTCCAGTGTCTTCGCTCGGCCGTCGTGAAGATAAGGGCCGGAGTCGGCCACGCCCCAGAGCGGCGGGGTCCGCCACTCGTTGGCGACCGGAGGAGCATCCTCACCGCTGCTACCAGGAGCCGCGGGAGGCTCACCATAGTATCCCGTGCTCGAAGCGAGTCTCCGAGCCCATGTCGTGGAGCAGGAGGTTCGAGTAGAAACCGTGAATCGGGCCGAGGTCGGGCGTATGGCAGTCGGCGCAGCCGATCGAGGCGAAATGACCTGCCCCGTTCGACACTCGAGCCTTCTCCCCAGGCTCGTCCGGGATCACCTGGACCGGGGCGGGAAGATCGCGGAGGTAATCGCCGATCAAGACGCACTGGGCGTCGCTCAGGTCGGTCCCCTTCGGCTGATAATCGCGGCGAGCGAGCGAGGTCGCTTGAGCTGCGCGTGGGATTCGATAATCCCAACTCGTTGGCGCAGGCCGCCCGGACGAAGTCATCGAGCGAAGCGAACTCGGCCTTCCATCCGAAACGACCAAGGCGACCGTTGGGGAGGCGGGCGACCCGGCCACGGATCTTCGAGTCCTTCGCTCGGCTCAACCCGGCAAACCGGGCCAACTCCGAATTCCGCCGCTGCTCGGCGTGGAGAGAATCTTCCGGGATGGCGTCAAGCAGCCCGTCGCCAAAGAGGGCGGGTGTGTTTCGCTGGGTCACGGTGATCCCCGTCGGGAAGACTGTCCTCGAACGGTCGATCAGATGTTCCAGTGCGATCGAGGGAGTACCCGGGAGTGCCGGGTTGACGTGTCTGAGAAACTCCTGGAACTCCGGTTTAATCGCGTGAGAATGGACGACTCCGATCGGCGGGATCACTCCGTCCTTGGGCAGTAGTGTCGGGGAAAGCCCGTAGACCGTCACATTATGCTCAACTGGTCCACCACCACCGGGCCCTCCCTGGCTATGGCACGCGACGCACGACCGGGCATTGAACACGGGCCCCAGGCCATCGCCGGAACTGAGCGGATCGTTCACCGACCATTCATGTTCGAACAGGTCGCGACCCGCTGCGACCGCTCGGACGCTGGGCTTCTTCGGCCCGGCCGAGGGCCACGCCCACTCCGCGAGCTTGTAGATCGGCGGCGCAAGGAGGACCAGCGCGATCAGGTGCGCGGGCCGGAATCGGCGTGCTTCGGCCATCTTCAGGTCTCCGTAGCGGGCCAATTGGACGGGTCGGGTGGATGGCTCAGGAGATCGACCCTGGGGCGGACTCCGTGTTCTCAATCCTTGACGGACCAGACGGGCTCGCGTTCATCTCTTCAAGAAGAGCGCGGACTTCGCTCGCCTGGTGAGGGTCGAGCGGGTGCGACTTGAGCAAATGGAGCACCAGCAGCCCCGGTTCCCCCTGGTAGAGCTTCTCAACCAGGCTGTCGACCCGCTTCCGCTGGACGTCCCGAACCGAGACGATTGGCCGATAGGTAAAGGCCTGGTCAGTCCGGTCGCTCTCGACCACCTTCTTGGTCTCTAGCCGGTCAAGCAGGGTGGCGACCGTGGCGTAGGACCAGGGCTTGCCATCCTTGTTGCCGACATGCCCGGCTTCACGGAGCGTCTCAAGCACTTCACGAACCGTGGCCTGCCCTCGGTCCCAGAGGACTTTGAGCACGTCCAACTCGGAATCGGGAATGGAAAGAGGCGGCTTGGCCATGATCAATCGTCTCGCTTCCGAGGGCTCGCGCGGCAGACGGGAGGGCCGTCGCCAAGGGTGGGGCCGGGTTGACCATTGCACCCGGTCAATGTATCCTAAGACAAGTGTCGTCCGGCCGTCAAGGGATGATCGGACAACTGTCGTGAAATACGGCGATCCGCGTCCTGAAGCTGACGGGGAGTCGGATCGATGCGTGGTGTCCGGCCCCCGCTCGGATTGACCTGTCCCGGCTGCGGGTCGGGGCTCGAGCCGTTGAGCGACGGGCCGGCCGAGGTCCACAGACTGTACTGTCCTGAATGCGGTGAGACCTACAGAGCTCGGCTTCGTCGCGATCGGCCTCAAAGCCAAGGTCCCCCCACCATAAGTGGCCTCGATCTGGCGGTTCGTGGCCTCATTCTCCGGATGATCCCGCCGATCTACCACGCCGGAGTGGCGCTGGGAATGGTTGTCTCGTTCGTGTCCGGCGGGTTCATCCCGGTGATCCGCGGTTGGCTGAGCGATCGAGTCGAGAGTTTGGAGGATGTGGTTGAGAAGATGGGAGGAATCTGGGTCGCCTCCGAGAGCCGAGACCCGGATAACGACTTTGGACCGATCCTGCGGAGAGTCGACGCTCCAACCCTCTTCGAGGAAGTCACCGAGGTCGCCCGGCGACTCAGCGTCCGCCCTCCCGAGGAAATTCGCCTGGCGTTCCTGCCGTGCTGCGGTGTCGTCGCCTGGAAGCGATCCCGGGCTCTCTTGCTCGGCTTGCCTTTGCTCCATGTGCTGACCATTGCTGAACTTCGGGCTATTCTTGCCCACGAACTGGCTCACCTGGCCCGGGGCGACGCCACCTGGTCAGCCGGTTCTCTTCGTTTTGTCGAGGGGCTCGGTCGGGCGCTTGACGATCCGGCAGGGCGGTCCTGGGGTCCGCTCCGACTCTGGGCCCGGGTTTTTCGGGGACTTGCGGTCTCGCTGGTCGGCCCAATTTCGAGGGGCCAGGAAGCACGTGCGGATCGCGCTTCCGCGAACATTGCTGGGGGGCGAGTGGCGGCGTCGGCGTTGATCAAGGTTGCGATGGTTCAACCGCTTTTCCGCGAGGTCCTCTCACAACACGATCCCGACCGCGCCCTCGCGTCGAACCTTTACGCGAGCTTTCGAGCCTTATGGGCACGGCTTCCCGGGTCTCTGCTGGAGACGATGAGGCTTCGGCTTTTGACGTTCAACCACGAGTCCGGCGATTCGCCTCATCCTCCGCTTCCAGATAGGGTTGCGATGATCCAATCCTATCCCGACCGATCAGACGCCCCGTCCGATTCCTTGGCGGCGGTGACAATGATCGGTGACCCGGAGTGGCACGAACAGTCGCTGCACGACCGCCTCTTCGGCTTGCCTATCATCGAGCCAACCGTGTTCCACAAACTGGGAACATGACGGAGCGACCGCGAATTCTGCTAATCTGGGGCGTTTGCGTTGAAGGGCCAAACCCCTCCGATTCTGTCGCAGGAAATATCGAGGTCGTTGCTCGCCGTCGCCAGGAACCACGGGTGTAAGTTGGGGACCACTTTCGTACCGTTTCCCTACTCATCGGGTAAAAAGAATTATCCTTGTCGGCGAGCGGGTCCGTCGTGATCGGGCAACCCTTCTCTCCTTCTTGCTCGCCTTGACACGCCCCCGACTCGATCAGGATACTTGGGAGTCCCTCCGGCAGCGAATGTCAGGGGCCACCGGGCCTCAACTTCGTATCCAGCAATGACGCTGTCTCGAACGAAAGTCACCCATGAGCGATACCGCCACGCTGGCGGACCATATCGATCAACAGGTCGAGGCGATCCTCGCGGTCTGGAAGTTGACTGTTGAGCGATATGGCAATGTTCCCGACTCTGAGCGCCTGACATACCGCGATTTTGTCGATCACATCCCCGAGCTACTCGACCGTCTGGCAGATCGCTTGAGGGGACATGACGCTGACCCCGGCGTCGTGGCTCAGAAGCACGGCCAGCATCGCTGGAGCCAGGGCTACAAGATCGCTGAAGTAGTCAGCGAGTTGGGGCACCTCCGTTCGACGCTCGTCCAAGACACCTTCGCCTTCGCGCAAGCACAAGTTCGACCTGGATCGTCTCGAAGCCACCATGAAGGTGATTCACCAGGTCTTCGATGAGGCGATGGCTGAGTCAGTCCGCCAGTTCGAGGAGGACGGCCGCTCGCTGAATCAGTCGATGCTGGATGCCTTCGAGGAGCGCAAGATTGCAGCGGAAGACCAGAGTATCAAGCTTCAGACGCTGCTCAATAATCTGCCGATCGGGGTTTGGGTCTCCGACGTGGCCGGCACGATTGTCAGTATCAACCGAGAAGCTGAACGCCTTCAAGGATTCGGAGAAGCGGAAACAATCGGCCGTGTCAACGTCCTGGCCAGAGTTCCGGTCTATCGTCTGTTCCGGCCCGACGGGACCGAATACGCCGCATCGGATCTCCCGATTGCGAGAGCCCTCAGGGGCCAGACGATCACTCAGGAAAACTGCATCTGGCCGTCGAAAGGCAGAACCCGAGTCATCACTGTCAATGCCGCCCCTCTGACCACGGGCGGAGGTGAAATCTTCGGCGCCGTGGTGGTGGCTCAGGATGTTTCCGACGCGAAACGGCTGAAAGACGAGCTGGCCATTTCAGAAGCTCGACTGCGGGGGATTGTCGCGAAGTCTCCAGTGATGATCTGGCGAGCCGACCTGTCCAATCGTCGCGATTTCTTCAACGAGACGTGGCTAGAATTTCGGGGTCGGGAAGAGAACGAGGAGTACGACGAGGGTTGGGCGGAGGGAGTTCATCCGGAGGATCTCGGTCCATGTCTGGCGAAGTCCCGCCAGGCATTCGACAGCCGGGAACCTTTCGAGATTGTCTATCGATTGCTCGATCACACGGGTCAATATCGATGGGTCACCGATCGCGGCTCTCCTTACTACGACGACCGGGGAAACTTTCTTGGATTCCTCGGTTCCTGCATGGACATCAATGCCAGGGTCGAGCTGGAGGCAAAACTGGAGCAGCAATCGCAGCACAAGAGCCGGCTCATGTCAGCCCTTTCGCACGATGCGAGGACTCCGCTCAACGCCGTTGTTCTCTCGGCCAAGCTGCTCGAGTCGCAGGTCAAGGACCAGGACGATCCCGAGGTCAAGGAATGCCTCCAGACGATCCGGCACGCTGTCAAGAACGTGCTCGACTTGCTCAGCGACCTGCTTGACCTGAGCCGAATCGACGCTGGGGCAACCCTGGCCGAATCGTCCCGATTCTCGCTCCAGACCACGCTCGCGGAATGCCTCTCTAGTATTGAGCCCCAGGCTCGGGCCAAGGGGCTCGACGTCCGTCTCGAACCGGACGGCCTGATTAACGTGCTCCTGGAAACCGACCGGGCGAAGCTTAAGCAGATCCTCTCCAACCTCCTCTCGAATGCCCTCCGGTACACCGAGAAGGGCCACATTCGACTCTTTTCGAATCGAACTGATCAGAGAATTCTGATTGGAGTGGAAGACACGGGAGTCGGGATCGCCGAGCCGGATCAGAAGCGAATCTTCGATGAATTCGCCGTGCTGGAGCACCCCAACCGCCCGAGGGGCGAGGGGACCGGTCTCGGTCTGGCGATCTGCCGGAGATTGGCGAACCTGCTTCAAGGGGAGATCCTACTGGAGAGTGTCCCTGGTCAGGGAAGTACTTTCACACTTTCACTCCCGACGAGCGTACTCACCACCGAGCCGGCCTCTGGACAGACTCAGGCGATTACCTCGCGCCGCGATTTCGCTGGCGCCATCCTGATCGCCGAGGATCATGCCGACAGTCGGAAGACTCTGGCCAAGGTCCTCCGACGTATGGGTTACCGCGTTCTCGAAGCCAGCAACGGACGTGAGGTCCTCGAACTCGTCCGCGAGGAACAGCCAATGATCGTCTTGATGGACGTGAACATGCCCGAGATGGACGGCGTCGAAACGACGATCGCCCTCCGCCGCGATCCCATGTTTCGCCAACTCCCGATCTTCGCGCTCACTGGCGACGTCTCGGTGGTGAATCAGCAGCGGATCGGCGAGGCGGGAGTTGACGGTTACCTCGAAAAGCCAGTGACCTGGGAGAAGCTTGAGGCGGCCCTCGCGGAGATCCGCGACCGTCCCCGCTAGAGGCGACATGATTCGATCGATCCTAGCCTAGTCCAATGGAGATATCCGGGTGCGCGTCCTGATGACGGGTGGTTATGGCTGCATTGGTTCCTGGGTGGCGAAGCAACTTGTTGATGAGGGACGTGAGGTCTGGGTCTTCGACTTGAAGGAGGACAGGCACCGGCTTGAGCTCCTGCTCGATGACGAGGAGCAATCGCACGTTCATTTCTTACCCGGCGATGTCTCTGACGCTCCCGCGTTACTTGCCGCCGCTGAGCAAGTGGAGGCGACGCATCTCCTTCACCTGGCTGGGCTTCAGGTTCCGACTTGCCGGGCCAACCCACTGCTCGGGGCGAAGGTCAACGTGCTTGGGACCCTCTCGGTCTTTGAAGCGGCGTCGACGTTGAAGGGGCAGATCGAACGAGTGGTTTACGCCAGTTCGGCGGCGGTCCATGGGCCGGCCGATCCCGATTTACCCGGCCCGCTCGGCGACGAAGTCCGCCTGGCCCCACTCACCCATTACGGGGCCTTCAAGGTTTGCAACGAGCTGAACGCGAAGGTCTACTGGCTCGACCGGGGGATCACAAGCGTCGGACTTCGCCCCTGGACGGTCTATGGAGTGGGACGTGATTTCGGGATCTCGAGCGAGCCAACCAAGGCCATCAAGGCGGTCGCCGGTGGTCGGAGCTTCGCAATCAGTTATGGTGGGCTCCAGGATCTCCAGTATGCCCCGGATGTGGCGGCAACTTTTCTCCGTGCCTTGAACACCCCATTTGAGGGTGCGGACTCGTTCAACGTCCGCGGTTCGGTCGTGCCGATGGAGACCTTTGTTGCAACCCTCCGCGAGGTTTCCGGCGTCGACCGCGTGACCTTCGGTGACCGGCAATTGCCGATCGCGCCGGACCTGGACGATACTCGGCTGGAGGCTGCCTTCGGGCCATTGCCGAGGACCAGTCTGTCTAGCGGAGTCGGCGAGACTTACCGCCGATTTGACGACCTTCGGGCTCATGCCAGGCTCGACTTGTCTGACCTGGAAGTCTAGGAAAATGGCCGGGCCCCTCGATTGAGGAGCCCGGCCTCAGCTTGTCACGGATGGAACCAGGGCGATTACTTCGGCGCGGCCGGCTTCGACGACGTGGACGGCTTCGCGGGCTCAGCCGCTGGTTTGGCGGCGGGCGCGGTCCCAGCCGGCGGTGTCGGGGCCTTGGGGAAGAGGTCAGCTGGCATCGGCTTGACCTCGATCTTGGCCGTCTTTCGCATCTCGGCGATGATCCGTTCGTGGATGTCGGCTGCGTAGTCGGACTTGATCAGGAGCTCGTTCTGCTTCAAGTCGATCGGCGTTCCTTCCTTGCGGTCGGTCACCAGGATCAAGTGGAAGCCGAACGGGCTCTCGACCGGGTCGGAGATCACACCCTTCTTCAGGGCGAAGGCGGCCGCCGTGAACTGCTCGTTGAAGGCCCGCCGCATGAAATAACCGAGGTCGCCGCCCGAGGGGCTCACCTTGTTCCCCTCGTCCTCGGAATACTTGTTCGCCGCGTCGGCGAAGGTGATCTTGTTCGCGTCGATGTCGCGTTTGATCGCCGCGAGCTTCTCCTTGATCTTCGACTTCTCGGCAGGCGGGGTGTCCGGCTCGACTCGCAAGACGATGTGACTCGCCTTGACCTGGGTCCGGTTGAAGACGTCCTTGTTGGCCTCGACGAACTTCGCGAGGTTTTTCTCGGTCGAGACAGCCTCCAGGTACTTCTTCCAACGGAGCGAGACCTTCATGTCCTCGCGGACCTGCGAGACGGTGACGCCGTTCGAAGCGAGGACGACGTAAATGTCCTGACCGTCTTCCTTTAATTTCTTCTCGACCCCGGCGAATTCGGCGTCAACGGCAGTCTCTGGGATCACGAGGGAGGCCTGCTTGAGAAGATATTGCTTGACCAGCTTGTTATTCACGAGCTGATCGATGCCCGACCGATAGACTTCCTGCTCATCGTTGCCGGGAGGGACGCCGACGGTGTCGAAGAGCCGGTAGAGCTCCGCTCGGGTGATCGGCTCGCCGTTGACCGTCGCGAGGACCTGGTCGAGGATCGCGGGGCGGGCCGGGGGAGCGGTCTTGGTGGCGGGTGGGGTTCCCGGTTGGGCCGCACTCGGCGCCTGGGCGTCGACAACCGCCGCGAGCACAACGACGATCGAGGCGATCAGGCCAGATCGGACGAACTGTCGCATCGGAACGCATCTCCCTTGCTGGGGGCGATTTCCTTCATCAATAAGGGTCGCCTCTCGACCCGGACCCTCCGAGTGTATCGATCATGGCGATTTTCCGCCGCGCCAATTTCCCTCAGGGCTTCGAGGCCGCGCGGATCTTCTCGACGATCGCCTTCGTATATTCCTGGATCGGGATGTCGAGCGCCGGGATGTCGAAGGCTGTGGAGTCAGCCGGCCAACGCTGGATCGCGATCCATGTGAGGTAGCTCAGCAGGCCATACATTCCCAGGGTTGACCACGGAGAAGGTGCCCAGAGCTTGATCGCCGTGCCGAACGCCTTGTTGACCCGGGCCCCTTTGAGGTCGACGCTGCAAATCTCATCGAGGAGAAGATGCGAAAGGAAACCAAGCGTCACCGCCGACGCCATCAAGATCCGCAAACCGTTGTAGGAACTCGGGTAATAGAGATACGTCAGCAGGCCCCAGACGGCGCAGGTCGGCAGACTGTGACTGATCCCACGATGGGTTGCTAGCCGGGAGAGGACGCGGCGAAGCCCGTGCCGGACCAGAATGTACGCCAGGACGACCGACCAGAGATGAAGTTCGAAGATCGGCCGGGGCTGGACATTGCCGAACGACTCCCAGACCGCCAGCGCGGCCAGGACGCCGAGGATACCGGTAAACCCCTTCAACTCCACGCCGGAGGCCGAGTCGAGATCGGGCAAGAGGCCGCTCAAGGTGGTCAGGAGTGTGACCACGGTCCCGTAGAACCAGTGGACACCCATGAGGAGGAACGCCCCGACCGAGTACAAGACGCCCAGAAGCCAGGCGAAGGTGATGTGCTGGCGGTAGTTGCCCATGAAGCGTGAGCGGTCAGCTTTCCGATGACGAGCAAGAGTGCAAACTCAGAAGCTGACCGCTGAAAGCCAATCGCTTTCAAGCCGCCTGCAACCAGCGGCGGATTCGGCCCAGCTCGCCGGTCCAGTCGGGGCCAGTCCGGCGTCGGCCGTAGGCATCGTACAGAAGGTCGAGGGTCTCGACCAGATGCCGAAGTGCATCGATCCGGGCAACGTGGAGGTCGTGGCCCGAGGCCCCTTCGATCTTCGGCAACGCCGCGCCAGAGACCGCCAGAGTCTCGGCCTGCAAGGTCAGCTCATACTGCGACCCGTGACGGACCAGGATCAGTCCGGTCTTGCGAGGGAGCTTGCCGGCCTGGATCGCCCGGAACGCCTCGGGCAGGCGGGTTGGCCCCTCGGTGGTGAGCTGGTCGCGTCCGGTCTCGCCCCTCGGGCAGTCGAGGGTCAAGGTCTTGTTGAGCATCACCGTCACTTCAGACCCGTCGGGCAATGAGATGGTGTCGCCATCGACCTGGAGGACGTGCCAGAGCCAGATCAGGAACTCGTTGCCCCAGAAGTCGGGCCGGGCGGCATCGGTGTCGGACCAGGCGACCGAGGAGTGGCCATCCTCGCCGATGAAACCGATCGGCCCGAGGTTCTCGACCCGTGATCCTTCGCCCCGGGCCTCGGCCAGTGAGCAAGCCAGGCTCCCGGCGCTGATCGGCTCCAGAATGCGGTCGAACGTCTCGCGGAAGAGGGTCTGAAGTCGATCCAGAACCGAGAGGCTGGCGGTTCCCGCGTAGAGGATGTTCGACTGGCCGTCCCAGAGGACCGGATAATGGGCCATCCGGCGGAAACGTCCGTCGGACGCCTCGGCCTCGGCGCGGGCTTTCGCCGCCTCCTTGGCCTCCTGGCGCTGGGCCTTGGTCGGATAGCCGCTCGGGTTCATCCGGGCGCGGGCGTCGGTCTCGATCTTGGTATAGGCCCGGAGGAGAGTGCCCGGGATCTTGTCCGTGTCGACCCGGATCGCCAGATGCAGCGCGTCGTTGACGACGTTCTTGCCGATTTCGAGGGTCGTGTCGAGGACGTGGTCGCCGCCCGCCCAGCCGACCGAGATCCCATCGGTCGGCTCCCCCGCACCGTGGCGGCCGATGGCGTGCTGGGCGGCCTTTTCGAGCAGATCCTCGTCGAAGGGGAGGGGACCATCGCCGCCGACCCGGAACCGGACATACGTCACGCGACCATTCAAGAAGCCCATGTCGGCCCTCCTCATGCCGGGCCTCGCGGGGTCAAAGCGAACCGACGCCCCCCACGGGCCTTGCCAGAGGTCTAGATCGACCGGGAGACAAGCAGGCTCGATCGTTTCCCCACGCGCAGGATCGGCCGAATGTCGAGGGCTCTTGTCCAGCGAACCTTGCCGGTCAGGTGAAGTTGTTGAACTGCAAGGGGTACTCCGGCCCGTTCTCCTTGAGGTAGGCGATGACTTGCTGAAGCTCATCGATCTTCTTGGCCGTGACCCGGACCTTGCTGTCCATGATCTGCGATTGGACCTTCAGGCCCAGGCCCTTGATCTGCTTGACGATCTTCTTGGCGTCGTCGGTCTCAATCCCGACGTGGAGCGTGACGACCTCCCGGACCGAGTCGTGCGTGGCTTCCTCGATCTTGCCGCGCTTGAGGGCGTTCACAGCGACACCGCGCTTGGCCATCTTCTCCTTGAGCATCTGGACGACGGTGTCGAGCTGTCCCTTGTTGTCGGCCAGGAGGGTGAGCTTGTTTTCCTTCTTGTCGTACTCGATCGACGCCTTGGTCCCCTTGAAGTCGTAGCGGACGGCGATTTCATGCTGGGCCTGCACCACCGCGTTGTGCATCTCGGCGGTGTTGACCTCGCTCACGATGTCGAAGGCATGATTGTCGGCCACGGCAGGCAATGCTCCGCTGACGGGACAGAAATGGCTCAAGGATGGCGGTCGGATCAAACCGCCTCACCGGGCGAGTATAACCGAATCGATGAAGACGAGGTATCTCTCGCGGTCGGGCCGGGTGCGGCAACGTATTCCGACATCGGGCGGAAGTCGTCCCGTAAGGGAAGATTTCCCGTAGGGTAGGGCTTGCCCTGCCGCGTCCCGGGTCTCGGCAGGGCAAGCCCTACCCTACGGAAAGGCCAGAATCCGTTGACGCACCCGGTCGGGCCTTCTAGAGGGGTTGAAGTCAGGATGGCTCACGAAGCCCGTGGACCGGCCCCGGCCCGATCGCGATCGGGCCTCTCGAACCCCCGGACGACCCGCCTTGAGCCTCAGCCGACCACTTTTTCGGCCGATTCGACCGAAATCGGCCCCTCCTTCGCCCGCTCCAGCAGCGGGAAGAGGATCGGAGCGGCCAATTCCGGGGTCGTCGAAGACTCCGCCTCGTCCTCTTTCCCATTCAAAGCCGAATTGTCGTAAGTTTCTTCTGTGTCAACGGTTATCTCAGTCTTGATTCCCTGAGCCGCGTCGGCCTCGACCTGACGAAGCTCCTTGAGCGTGCGGAACAGGGCGCGTTCGGTGGCCGCCTCGTACTTGCGGGCGAGGATCGCCTCCTTCGAGTCGTCGAAGAGAGCCCGATCGACCGCCTCGGCCCGGTCCTGCTCGATCGCCCTGGGGTCAAGGTTGACCCTCACCTCCTTCAATCGCGCCATCTCCTCGTCGATCATCCGCCCCAGCTCGCCCCGAGCCCAGTCGGCGCGGGCCTCGCCTTCGAGCCCCGCTCCATCCTCTTTTTCGAGGTTGAGGAAGAACCCGGCGACCGCGTCGGAGAGGATCGCGAGCCGGCCCAGTCGCCAGTCGGCCGGGTTTCGACCGAGGAGAAGCTCGAAGCGGGCGCGATGGTTGTTGGTCCAGTAGAGGCGATTTCCCTTCTTGAACAGCTCGTCCTGGAGGATCTCCCACTGATCGAGCAGCCAGTCGATCCCTTCGGGGGTCATCTGGAGCCGCCGCGAGGTCGTCGCCGGCTCACGCTCGATCTTCGCGGCCAACTCCTCGACGAGGGCCAGGCGTTCGTCGTCGAACTTCTCGACCGCGTGGCGAACCCGCTTCGAGGTCTCGGAGGTCTCGTGCTTCTCGCAGCGTTCGAGCCGGACGAAGAGGAACGCGGTGCGTCGGACGAGCTTCTCGGCCAGCTCGTTGCTTGGTCGCAACTCGTTCTGGAGGGCGAGGAAGCTGCGGGTGATCTCGGCCTGATCCTCGGAGGGCAGCGCCACGCCCGAGCCGGTCAGGCCGTGCTTGAGGGCGTTGCGGCGGACGCGTTCCTTGCCTTCGGGAGTCTTCGGACCCGTCGATTTTTTCGAATTTTCTCTGTTCGCGCGGATCTGGGCTTCGGTGGCCATCGGTGCGGACCTTTCGTGTTCGAGGGTGCTGGGCAAGTTGCCCGTTCCTCCAAAACATTCAGGTCGATCGACTTCGCGTTATCACACTTTCTGCCGAAATCGGTCCTTGTCGGGTGGATCGAGTGAAACGAGCCCCACCACGAATGCATGGTAGGGCTCGTTTCACCCGACCCACCCGACATGTCGCTTACTTGATGATACCCTGTCCGGACGCACCGGTGATGCGTCCGGAGAACGGGGACAGGCACCCGGCCCGCGTGGGCGGCGGGCGGAGTCGGCGCTCCGACCGGGGGCCGGGAGCCTGTCCCCGTTCTCCTCCCTTGTGCGCCGTTCGGGCGGGTGGCAGGGGTTACGGTATATCGTAACCCCTTTCCGTGGAACGAGTTGTCGCTGGAAAACCGGGCTTACGGAGTACCGTAACCCCTGCCACCCGGAGGCTGAGAATCCGGGAAGTTTTTCCCAGCCCATTCCCAAGGCGTCGAAGTCGCGGTGCATCAGGACTTCGGGGTTGCCCTTGAAGTCGACCCATTGATAGGTGTTCGTGAAGCTCGTCGGTGTGATGTCGGCCCGAGTGGACAATCGCCGCGGTTCCTTCATCTCCTCCTCACCGAGAGGGCGGTCGATCACTCGAAACTCGTAATATTGGTATTCGCACATCTATGGTCACTCGGATCATGCCCTACCGGTCATGCATCCCTCGCCGAGGTCGAGACCCGGGAGGAGGCCCGATCCAACCAGCCCGAAATCTGTTGGAGCGATAAAACTCTCCGCTGACATGAGTAGCCGCTCGCCGGAAAGTGGGCGTGACCTCGGATCAATGTGACCTCGATCAGGGACGATAAACGATTGTGGACGAACTTGGGCACGGCTAAAATAGGGCACTCCGACAGTCGTCGAAACGGTAAAGGGTCATGACCCCCTTCGGGATGGCGGTTTTTGATCCATCGTTTCCCGACTTACGTCAAATCAAAACTGTCGCGGGTGATGTAGCGGCGAAACTTGACAAACGGGAGGAGCATCGAGTGCGTACCCAGCTTCTCGCCTTGCCTGCACTCATAGTGATCGTCTCGGCGTCACCGGCCCAAGACCCGCCCATCGACCGAATGCCCTCCTATCCGATCAGGCTCTCTCCGGAGGAGGTCTATGAATACCCAGAGTTCTCAATTGATTACCGAGAACTGGAGCTAAGGTCCGGGCCGGTCGTGGTCGTGCCGATTTCCTGTGAACCCGGTGTCACCGGTGCCATGCTCATCGGGGATGGAACGTATCGTTTCTCTCCACCCGATGGGAAGCCCATCGAGGGGCACTTCCGGGCGGCGATGCTCCGATTCAATCCGGAGGATGCGGCCAGGTTTATGCCGCCGGAGAAGCGGGTCAAATCATCGGACAGTGGGGCTTACGAGCTGGCCCGTCACGTCGTGCGTGGCGTGTTCCCCAGATGTTGGCAATCCTCGATCGCGGGCCAACCTCAGGAGGCCCTGATCCCAACCAAGGGCATACTCGCCATGGTTCTGCTCTCCAGAGAGCATGGCGAGCTACTCATCTCCGGACTCGGGAAGAAGGTCATCGTCGAGAGCAATCTGAATAAGCGGCGGGGGCAGCCGCTCTACGAACAGAAGTGACCTGCTGGAAGCGAAATAATTGGCATTGGTGAAGCATAAACGGCGGTTGACGGTTGCTTCGCCGTCCAGTCGAAAATCGGCTTCTGAACTGTAGCGACTCAGGCCACATCAATCCGAGGTCACACCTCGGAAAGTGATCCCGCGCCCTGCTCCTCACCCGTCGCTCAGAGCCACTTTTCCGCGAGCGCCTGGAAGAGCGGATCCAGATCCACATTACCGCCCGTGATGATGATTCCGACCTTCAGGCCCTCGACCGGAAGTTGCCGGTTCAGGATCGGTGCGACGGGCACGGCGCAGGAAGGTTCGATGATCATCTTGAACCGCTCCCAGACGAACCTCATGGCGTCGAGGATCTCCGGCTCGGTGGCCGTGACGATCGCGTCAACCTGCCCTCGGATCACCGAGAAAGGCCGTTCTCCCAGCGATGTCCGCAGGCCGTCGGCAACGGTCCTGGGATCGTGGGACGGCTCGATCCGGCCCGAGATCAGGGAACGCAGGGCGTCGTCGGCCGCCCTGGGCTCGGCGCCGATGACGCGGGTCGAACTTGACCGTCCCTTGACCGCGACACAGGTCCCGGCGAGCAATCCGCCCCCTCCGACCGGGCAGACCACCACGTCAAGCGGCCCGGCCTGGTCCAGTAGCTCCCACGCGGCCGTGCCCTGGCCGGCGATCACGTCCCAGTTGTCGAAGGGATGAATCAGCGTGAATCCATGACGTTCGATCAGGTCGGCCACGGTCGATTCGCGCGACGCCAGGGTGGGCTCGCAGGAGACGACGGTCGCGCCGTAGCCCTCGGTGGCGGCCCGCTTGATCGCGGGCGCGGTCCTGGGCATGACGACCGTGACGGGCACGCCCAGCCACCGGCCCGCCTGGGCCAGCGCCTGGGCGTGGTTGCCCGAGGAATGGGTCACGACCCCCTTGGCCCGCTCGGCCTCGCCGAGCTGGAGCAAGGCGTTCATCGCGCCGCGGATCTTGAAGGCGCCGACCTTCTGGAAGTTCTCGCACTTGAGGAAGACCGAGCCGCCGCACCGATCGTCGAGCGTCCGCGAGGTCATCACGGGCGTCCGATGAATCCAGGGTGCCAGCCGTTCCGATGCCAGGCGAATGTCGTTGACATCGAGGACTCGGGGCATCGGCGGCGCGGCTTCGGTCTTCATCAGGCTGCTCCGATCGCTCACTTGATGGCGCTGTAGTCGGTCGGGTTCAGGTAGACGGACTCGACCTTCTTGACGATCTTGCCGTCCTTCTCGCTCTCGGCGGCGGCCTTCTTCCATTCGGGATCGCTCTGGAACGCCTTCCAGGACTTCTCGCGGGCCTCCAGGCTGGGATAGGCGAGGATGTAGACCAGCTTGTCGTTCTTGCCGTCCTTCTCGTTGACCGGCGTCCAGAAGCCGATCAGTTCCATCCCGTGCTTCTTGAAGAGATCGCAGGTGTGCTCGCGGAACCGCTTGTTGAGGGCCGGGAGCCGGCCTTCGTGGGTGTAGTAAGTCCGCATCTCGAAGACGCGGTCCTTGCCGGGCGAGGCGTCCTGCTTGTCGTCGGCGAGAAGGGGAGCGACAAAGGCGGCGAGAAGGGCGGTGATCGCGAACGGGCGAATCATGGGGCGTTCTCCAAGGGGTAAGCGGTCGGTGCCGATCGAGTGCCTCAGGATACGGTCGGTTCGTGAGCGGAGGCAAGATGCCGACGATCCGTCGGCCCGTATGCGGATACTTGGGTCACACTTCGGAAAAAAATGACTTGATTCGTTCTGAAACTGACCTGGCCCGGCGAAAAACCGTCGGGAATTGTGCCCTCTCTCAGGAAAGTTCGTTCGCTTGACGAGGCCATTGCGAGCGTCGTAAAGTGATTTGAGAGCATCCAATCTCGCGATTTCGGCCGTCGCCCTCGCCCCGAGGCGGACGGCTGGTTTTTCCCCGATGGAGCCGTTCATGCTCCGACGCATCCTCAGAGCCACTCTGACCCCGACGCTGATCCTGGTCGCGATCACCGGGGCTCGAGCTGACGACCCGCGGTTCGCCTCTGATTTCCTCCAGGGGCTGCGTGAGAAGGGCTATTACGATCTGGCCCTCCAGTACCTCGACCAGCTCCGAAACGATCCCGAAACCCCGGTCGATTTCAAAAAAACCATCGAATATGAGGAAGGCCGGACGCTGATCGAGGAAGCCACGCATTCCAACGATCCTGAGATCAGTCGAGGAAAGCTCGACCAGGCGAAGGTGAAGATCGAGGCGTTCGTCAAGGCGAACCCGGACCTTCCCCAGACGACCGATGCCCTTGTCGAGCTGGCCCACCTCCTCTATGAACGGGGGGTGACGGAGGTCGACCTCGCCAGTGATGCGCGAGGGGCATCGGAGAGGGAGACGAAACTCGCCGGTGCCCGTGTCCTCTACGACAGCGCCCGGAACGCCTACGATCGGGCTTTCGAGCGACTTAATGCCAAACTCGCTGCGTATCCCAAGTTCATCCCGCCTGACGATCGGCGCAAAGTCGAACGGGAGCGTGTTCGCGCTTCCTTGATGAAGGCCGAGTTGCAGCGCTCAGTCGTTGACTATTACGAGGCCCAAACCTTCCCGCCGGATGCGAAAGAAAAGATGGATCTGCTCGACAAGGGGCTGATCGCTTTCGAGGACATCTACAAACGCTATCGGAATCAGATGGCCGGCTTCAACGCCCGGATGTGGCAGGGAAAGTGCTTCGAGGAACAAGGGAAGCTCGGCGAGGCGACCGGGATCTACAAGGAGTTGCTCGACCACCCCGACCCCAGCCTTCGCCCACTCCAGAAGCAGGTCGACTATTTCCGGATTATCGTCATGGGCAAGCGGAAGGAGTTCGCGCTGGCCGCTGACGAGTGCGTGAACTGGCTCAACATGTTTCCGAAGGATCGACGGAGCTACGAGGCGTTGGGGGTCCAGTTCGAGCTGGCCAAGGACATCATCGCCCAGTTGCCCGGCCTGGAAGGGGCCGACCGTGACAAGGCGATCCGGATCGCGACCGACAACCTGACGAGCGTCGTCAGGGTCGTCTCCCCCTTCCGGCCTGAAGCCATCGCGTTACTCCAGAAATACCGTCCCAGCGCGGCGATCAATGCCGCCGACATCTCCAAGTTGACCTTCGACGACGCCCTGGCCCAGGCGAACCAGGCGATCTCGACGATGGCCTACGAGAACGGCATCGCCTTGCTCAAGGTGGCCATCCGCAAGGCCGACCCGCGCCGGGACATCGCGAAGGCGAACTCAGCTCGCTTCCTGCTGGCCTACTGCTGCATCATGAACAAGCGGTATTACGATGCCGCCGTGGTCGCCGAACACGTCGCTCGACGTTATCCTCGCGACGACTGGGCCGCGAAGTCGGCCGACCTGGCGATGCAGGCGATCGTCGAGGCGTACAACTCATTCACCCAGGGCAACCGGGCGGCCGACCTCGATCGCCTTGTCGACCTCGCGAGGTACACGGCCGAGACCTGGCCGGAGACCGAACAGGGGGATTCGGGACGCTTGACCCTGGGACTCGTCTCCCTCGGTCGGGGCCAGTATGCCGACGCGATTGCGGCATTGGAATCCGTCCGTTCTTCCTCGTCGAAGTGGGTCGATGCCCAGACGTCCTGTGGCGACGCCCACTGGAAGCAGAGCCTGGTTCTCCGCGAGAAAGGCCAGGCCAAGGAGGCCGACGCCGAGGTCCAGAAGGCCGTCGACAAGTTGAACCTCTCGCTCAAGGCCCGCCGAGACGCCAACGCTCCAGAGACCGATATCGGGCTGATCAACAATACGTGCGACCTGGCCATCATCGACCTGGAGACCAACAAAGCGGCCGAGGCACTCGCCCTGCTCGACCCGATCGCCAAGAAGCTGGCCTCCACGCCCAATCGATCCGCCCCACTCAACACGGCCTATTCGAGGGTGCTTTCCAACATCCTCCGGGGGCACGTCGCGACCGGCAAGGTTGACCTGGCCATCACCGACATGAAGACCCTCGAATCGGCGGGAGGCGCGGCAACAGCGCGGCGCAGCTCTATTACGAACTGAGCCGATTGCTCGAACGAGAGATGGAGTCCCTCAAGAAGCGGAACGACCGGGCTGGGCTGGAACGGACCCAGAAATCCTACGAGATGTTCCTGAAATCGCTCGTCGCGAGTAAATCGGGCCAGACATTCCAGTCACTCCGCTGGGCGGCCGACAACTTGCTCAAGCTTGGCTCCGCCAGGGAAGCGAATGAAGTCTACACGACCATCATCAATACCTACTCGAAGGACTCCGATTTCCTCAAGAACCCAAACGCTCTTGAAATGCTCATGGTGGTCCGACTCAAGCAGGTGGCCGCGCTCCGGGAGTCGGGCAACCTGTCGGAAAGCGAAAGCTTGCTCAACGAGGTGATCAAGGAGAACAAGCGCTCGCTCGAAGCTCAGATGGAGCTGGGCTACCTGCTCGATGCCCAGGCTGAGGAAGCAGACAAGAAAAACGGTTCTGGAGCCGGACAACGCAAGGCCGCGATCAAGAAGGGTGAGGCCAGAAACGGAAAGTGGATTCAGGCTTATACCCATTGGAAGGGCCTCGCCATGAAGCTCACCAATATGAATCCCAAACCAATTCAGTATTACGAAGCCTGGTATCAGGCCGCTGAGGCCCTGGATAAGCATGGCGATCACGCCCTGGCCAGGACCACGCTCGCCAGTGTCATGAAGCTCTCGCCCGCGCTCGGCAGTCCCGAGATGAAGGCGAAATACCAGAATCTCCTCAACAAACTCGGCAGGTGAGGTCCGATCTCCGATCCGAGATCTCTTGTCCTCGAAACGAACGGAATCCCTCTCCAGGAGGATCGACCCGAAATGCCGCACCGACGTTCTCACCTTTTCGCAACGCTGGCCGTCTCACTGATCTTGCCGCTTGCCTCGGTCACGCTCAGCCTGGGCGACATCGTCACGTTGAGTTCCGACGCGAAGACCAAGGGCGCCTCGGACAACACGGTTCGGGGGACGGTGATTAGCGAGTCGACCACCAAGGTCGAGATCAAGCTCGGCAACACCGTCACCCCGATCCCGACCAACGAGATCGTCTCGATCAAGTACGACGGCCAGCCAGCCAGCTTCGAACAGGCGCCAGACGAAAGAGTCAGCGAATTCCTTGATCGAGGCGGCCGACCTGTACAAGAAGGCGGCGGCCGAGGCCGCCAGCAAACCGTTCATCGCCGAGGACGCGGCTTTTGGTCAGGCCCGCGTCATGACCGAACTGGCGCTCGAACGACCCATCTAAGGCCGCTGAAGCGACCGCCCTTCTGGAAACCTTCTCCCGGACCTACAAGGCCGGCCGTCACATCGGCCAGGCTCTGGAATCGCTCGCGAAATTGCAGATCGCCAAGGAAAACTATTCGGGCGTCGAGCAGACTCTCGCCCAGCTCGCGAAACTTCCGGGCGGGGACGACCGGGCCTCGATCCTCCGGATCAAGATCCTCACCAAGAAAGGGCAGCCCGACCAGGCGATCGGCGAGCTGGACAAGGTCATTGCCTCGGGCACCGAGGGCTCGAACAAGAAGCGCGACGCCCAGCTCGCCAAGGCAGAGATCCTCGTGGGGCAAAGGAAGTTCGCCGAGGCCGAGGCGCTCCTGAACGCGGTGATCAAGGGCTCCTCGCCCGAGGATGCCGCGACCCTGGCGACTGCGTACAATAGCATGGGCGACTGTCTACGAGCCGCCGGCCGTCCCAAAGAAGCCCTCTACGCCTACCTTCACACTGACCTTCTCTTTAGCAAGGAGAAGGACGAGCACGCCCGGGCCCTGGCCCAGCTCGCTCAGCTCTGGAAAGATCCCCAGCTCAATCGTCCTGATCGGGCCGAGGAATCGCTCGAACGGCTCAAGCAGGAATATCCCAGGAGCCCATATCTCGCCAACCTCAACGGCACCCGCTGAGTTTCGTCTTCTCTTCAAAGAAGGAGTCGGTCGAGTCCGGAGAGGCCGATCGGCTCCCGGCTGGCGAATGGCTCGGCGTGAAGTACTCCGACCGTGTGGCCCCAAAATCGCGTCCGGTCACGGACCGAGTCGAGCACGCCGGGTCGTCCCTCAGGCTGGTTGTCTAGGAGTTGTGAGCGATAGGACCGCAACGCCCGGTCCTTGGTCTCAACCTGTTCCGAGATGTCAACGAGGAAGCTCGGCCGCTCGACGATTTTGAGGTGGACACTGAAGTAATACAGAATGCGCGACGGGTGAAATGGTTCGCCCGGGATGTCGCTCTTGGATAGCTTGCTCCAGAAACGGGCGTCCTCGACGAGCTTGGTCGCGGCCGTGTGGTCGGGGTGGGCGTCTTCCCAGTACGGGGCGAAGAGGAGTCGGGGACGGACCTCCCGGAAGACGGCCGCCAGAGCACGGCGGTGGAGCAAGGTTGGCTGCAGGCTTCGGTTCGGGAATCCGAGGTTTCGCCTCCAAGGTAGGCCAAGGGCTGATGTCGCCTCGGCCGTCTCTCTGAGCCCGAATCTCCAGCGATCCTAGAGGCGTTGGTTCCCCGCTTGTGAGGTCGAGAATCCCGATCGACCAGCCTTGGGAGATCAGCCGGACGATTGTCCCGCCCATGCCCAACTCGGCGTCATCGGGGTGGGGGGCGATCACCAAGGCGTCGAGCATCTCGTGCCGATCTCCTTTAAATCCTCTGGCCAACGGGGCGCTGGGTGCGTTAAGCTCTTGGATCTTCGCCCCGGCCCGGTCGCCGGGGCTTTCTCGCCATCGAGACGAGGTGCCCCGTGCCGTTCCGCCCCCGCAAGAAGAAAGATCGCCAGGCCAAGTATCACAAGTGCAAGCGGTGCGGCGGCGCGATCCGCAAGCGTTCCTTCCGCTGCAAGAAGTGCAGCGAAGCCCAACGTTAATCGGCTTCAGAGCGGGGCGATCAGACCTTGATCGCCCCCCCGATCAATCGAGCGGACGAGGGCCGGGCGTCATCCCAGATTCGGCGGCCCTTCCCAGCACGCGGATTGTCAGGTCGGATTGAACGTGAATCTGGCATGACAGCCGGATGTCCGGCCCGAGCGACGCCTCGCGAGCCAGCCGTTCCCTCTCCACTTCACTCATCGGACCCGGGTCGCCCGAGACAATTTGCACCCGGCAAGTCGTACACCGCGCATTGCCGCCGCAGCGATGAAGGATGTCGATCCCGGCGTCCTCGATCGCCAGGACCAGCTTCTTGCCGGGATCGACCTCGAACGAATTCGCTCCCTCGACCGTGACGATAGGCATGCTGGATTCTTCCTCGAAGTGGTCGGAAAAGGTTCGACTCGTTGACGCCCAAGCTTAATGACCCGATCGGACAACGACAAGGCGTCTGGAGATTCGATCACGTGGCGGAAGGCAAACAGGTCAGGTTCCCCCGATGGAGCTATCGGGGACCTGACCTGTCGGGCATCACTTCCTCGCTTCGGGATTCTTTTCAGACTTCATCCACTTTCACCGTCCTGACATCACGCTCGGAACGGGCGTGGTGCCAGATCAGGTCCATGACTTCCTTGGGATCGTCCACGCCGGTCACGTAGAAGGTCGGAGCATCCTTCTGCGTCGGGACAACCACCACGGTTCCCAAACTCAGCCAGCGTTCCAGCAGGCTTTGCTGGCGGGTGAAGACGTCCTTGACGGTCAGCAACTCCATCATGTCCCGACGCCGGTGGATCACATTCCAGTCGAGACGAACAGCCGCCGATTGGTCAGGCGGTAATAGTGGCTGTAATGGGCCTGGATCATTCGGTAGACGAGCCCGAGCCAGAGGACCACCACGACGGCCAAGGCGATCCAGGCCGGCTTGGCCAGGCTTTCGTGGCCGGTACCCCAGGTATAGACCGCCAGCGCGATCCAGGCCCCTGTGAGCACGACTCGCCAGAGAATCCGACCGATGAAGTTCCGCTTCGAGTAACGTGATTCCCAGACGACGACCTCCCCTTCGACGCCGGTGCCCGTGGTCGGGATCAGTGTTCTCGCCCTGCTGGACCGCGATTTTCCTCTCCCGGCTCGGTTCCCGCTGGCTCGGGGATTCCGGTTGGGTAGAGTGCATCTTCTCCAGTTGGAGCGATCCTGGTCCGGCGGCTGGCCGAGGTGAGGCAGTCGAGACCGTCGTCACCGGAGTCGGGGTTCCGAACGGACTGGATTGGGTCGAGGCCATGAACTCATCTCCCGTTTCGCATGATCCGGCCGGGCTGCGATTCACGCCCGGAGCCGTCTGACTGTGTTCCCGCAATTCATGGACCAAGTCGAATGCCGTGAGGGTTGGCCGGCGACTTCCCGAGTCAGGGAGTAGACCAGGGTCTGGCATTTCGGCGGAAAAACGCCATACTATCGCCCTTGCGTTCCCGAGAGCGACCGGAGCGGGTCGGGAAGCCTCCATCCAAACGATTCCGAGGTACGAGCATGCTCGGTCAGGCCAAAGTCGTCGACAAGCTGCGTGAGCTGGCTCGGAATCTCTGGTGGACCTGGCAACCGAACGTCATCAGCCTCTTCCGCGAGATCGATCCGGTCCTCTGGCGAGAAACCGGGCACAACCCGATCGAGTTTCTCAAGAATCTCGCCGGAGCAGGTCGAGCGATTGACCGGCGAGGCGGCCCTCCACTCGCGGATCGATTACGCGTTCCGGCGGCTCTCTGGAGTATCTCAAGAACACCGATTCCTGGGGCAACCTCCACGCGTCCAGCCTCCGGGCCAGGCCCGTGGCCTACTTCTCGGCCGAGTTCGGCCTCCATGAGAGCCTGCCGATCTACTCCGGCGGCCTGGGTGTCCTTGCGGGCGACCATCTCAAGAGCGCCAGCGACCTGGGCGTTCCGCTGATCGGCATCGGACTGCTCTATGCCGAGGGTTACTTCCGCCAGTCGCTCGACTCCAACGGCTGGCAGAAGGAGACCTATTCCGACAACAACCCAGAACTTTTGCCGATCGAGCCGGCGATCGGACCCGACGGCCAGCCGATCCGGATCTCGATCGACACGCGCGCTGGGCGTCCTCCACGCCAGGGTCTGGCGCGCCGAGGTCGGCCGGACGACCCTGCTCCTGCTCGACTCGAAGGTCGAGGAGAACTCCGAATCCGACCGGGCCCTGACCTCTCGGCTTTACGGCGGCGACGCTCGGGTCCGGATCAGACAGGAGCTGCTGCTCGGGGTCGGCGGAGTTCGCGCGGTCCATGCGCTTCGGCGTCCATCCCTCGGTCCTCCATCTCAACGAAGGGCACAGCGCGCTTCGCGGGGCTGGAGATGATCCGGATGATGATGGATTCCGAGGGCATCCCGTTCGGCGAGGCCGTCCGCCACGTCGCCCGGATGACCGTATTCACCACCCATACACCCGTCGCGGCCGGCCACGACCGGTTCCCAGCCCCGCTCGTCGAGGAGCATCTGGGCAAGATCCGTGAGGCGATTCACCTCTCTTACGAGGACTTCATGGGGCTCGGTCGGGTCTATCCTGGCGACCAGAACGAGCCGTTCTGCATGACCGTGCTGGCCCTCAAGCTCGACCGCCACGCCAACGGTGTCAGCGCCCTGCACGGACAGGTCTCGCGCCAGATGTGGCACCCGCTCTACCCGAACCGGCCCGAGGAAGAGGTGCCGATCGGCCACATCACCAACGGGGTCCACGTCCGGAGCTGGCTGGCCCCGCAGATGCACTTGCTGTTTAGCCGCCACCTCGGCCCCGACTGGGACCAGAGGATGAGCGACCCCGAGACACTGGGCCGGAATCCACCACATCGCCGACGCCGAGCTCTGGGAGACCCAGCAGGTCCTGAAGGCGGAACTGATCAATTTCGTCCGCAGACGCCTTCTGGCCCAGGCGGAGCGGAGGGGCGATAGTGACGAATTCAAGAAGCGGTGCGCCGACGGCGCTCGACCTGGACAGCCTGACGATCGGCTTCGCCCGCCGCTTCGCCACGTACAAGCGGGCGGGGCTGGTCCTCCGGGACGTCGAGCAGTTGGTCGGGATCGTCAACGCCTCCGACCGACCGATCCAGTTCATCTACGCGGGCAAGGCCCACCCCGAGGACCAGTACGGCAAGGAGCTGATCCAGGGGATCATCAAGCTGACCCGCGACGCCCGGCTGGAGCACCGACTGGTCTTCGTCGAGGACTACGACATGAACGTCGCCCGGCACCTCGTCCAGGGGGTCAACGTCTGGCTTAACAACCCCCGGCGTCCTCAGGAGGCCAGCGGCACCTCGGGCGAGAAGGTTCTGCTCAATGGCGGCCTCAATTTCTCGATCCTCGACGGCTGGTGGGCCGAGGCTTATGATGGGACAAATGGTTTCGCAATCGGCCATGGCGCAGGGCATTCGGTCCCGTCCATCCAGGACGAACGAGACCATGAGTCGTTGATCCAGACCCTGACGAAGGAAGTGGTCCCGCTCTTCTATGATCGAGACGCGTCAGGGCTTCCCCAGGGCTGGATCGCCCGGCAAAAATCGGCGCTCCGCTCGCTTGCGTGGCGGTTCAACTCCGACCGGATGGTCATGGACTACGTTCAGTGCAGCTACCTGCCGGCCGCCGGTGGAGCCTCGTGCGCGATGCCTCGATCTTAATCCGGCTCCTCTGCGATCGGACGGGATTTCGACCGGAGCCCGGCTCCTGATCGACCGCGGACGGCGACCCAGGGTGTTTCCATGATCGGCGAGACTCTCGGTTCCTATCTGATCGAGGCGGAGCTGGGCTCCGGCGCGATGGGAGTCGTCTATCGTGGCTTCAACAAAGTCAAGAACCGGACTGCCGCGATCAAGGTGATCTCGGCCGAGCAGGTTGGCAAGGGAAAGGCCCTCGACCGCTTCAAGCGCGAGATCGAGATCCTCAAGCAGTTCAACCATCCGAACATCGTCCGGATCGTCGGCGGAGGAGTCTCCGGCGGGAAGTATTACTATGCGATGGAGTACATCACGGGCCCGACGCTCGAGAAGGTGCTCCGCGATCGAGGACCGTTGCCCTGGAGGGATGTCGTCAAACTTGGCATCCAGCTCTGCGACGCCCTCCAGTTCGCCCATGACCACCAGGTCGTCCACCGCGATCTCAAGCCTTCCAACCTGATGGTCACGGAGTCCGGGCAGCTCAAGCTGACCGATTTCGGGATCGCCAAGCAACTCGACGCCACCGAGGCCCTGACCGGGACTGGCCGGACCCTGGGCACGGCCGCCTACATGGCCCCCGAGCAGATCCGGGGCACGCCGGAGATCAGTCACAAGACCGACCTCTACGCCCTCGGCGCCGTCTTCTACCAGATGCTGACGGGAGACCCGCCCTTCAAGGGTGTCGACAGCCCTCGTGCTGATGCACGCCCACATCAACGAGCCGCCCAAGCGTCCCAGTGACAAGGTCGAGGAGATCCCCAAGGCCCTCGACGACCTGGTCGTTACCCTGATGGCGAAGGCCCCGCAGGACCGACCCTGGGACGCGACAGCCGTGGGCGAGATTCTCAAGGGGCTCAAGGAAAAGTCGGATCGGAAAGAACCGATCCCGATGGTCTGGCCCGAGAAGGGGACGCTGGCCTCGATGCCGACCCGCGCCGAGGTCCTCAATCCGACCGAGATGTCGCCCGCCAAGACGAAGAAAAGCAAGCGGAAAAAGGCTCAGCAATCGAGGTTGGAAGTCGTCGGGCTGGTGGCCGCTCTCGTCTTCGTCGCCGGGCTGATCGGATATCTGCTATGGCCCAAGAGCGCGGGCTATCTCTACGCTCATGCCGAGACCCTGATGAAGTCCACCGACCCGCTCGACTGGATCAAGGCGCGCGACGAGTTCCTCGACCCGCTCGATCAAAAATACCCCAAGCATCCCTACCACGAGCAGACCGAGGCCTGGCGAGACCGGATCGACCTTCGGGAAGCCGAGCGACGGGCTGATGTCCTGGAAAAACCGAATCTCGCCGCCTTCAGCAAGCCCAAGACTGAGGCCGAAGCGCTTTATCGCTACTCGTTTGAACAGGCCGACGCCGCTCTCAAGATCCACCACGACCGCGACGCCGAGGGCTACTGGCGGACGATGGAACAGCAACTCGCCGCCGAGCAAGGCAGGGCGAACCGAGGGTGGGTCCTGATTGCGCGATCGAAGGCCGAGGCCGTGGCCAAGGTGATCGAGCTGCGTCGGAAGACGGTTGTGGAGCTCCTGACGAAGGCCGCGATCCCCCGACAACTCGCCGGCAACGATTCGGCCCGTCGGTACACTCGCGAGACCTTGAACGACCTTGTCAACCGCTTTGACCCCTATCCAGACGTCGCCGATCTGGTCGAACAGGCGAAGGCGTGGCTCGCCGCCGACAAGAAAGACTCCTCGGCCTCGACAGCGGAAGCTCCCGCCGAGCCGGGGAAGCCGGCCACCCCAGAAAAGAGCCCGGTTCCGGACTTGCTCCTGAATCCCTGAACCGGGGTGCGGGAACCCGCTGAAGATTGAGGCTCAGGGCACCGGGAACCAGGTGAGAGTGCCGGCTTTCATGTCCGGGACGAGTAGGGTCCGGCCGTCGGGTGTCAGCGCGATGTCGGCCGCCGACTGGAACTTGTCGGAGATCAAGAACGGCGGCTGGAGTTCCGATGTCACGAGGAACAGCCGGCCGTTCTTCCAGTCGCCAATGAAGAGACGTCCTCGTCCGTCCCGCGCCAGCCCGTCAGTCCCGCCGAATCCGCCGCCGATCTGCTGCGCCGTGTTGGTGATCATGTCGTAGCGGAAGAGGCTGCCCTGACCGAAGTCGGCCACAAGGATGTGGTCGGGGTCGTCGACGAGGACTCCGTTGGGAACCTCGATCCGGGGTGAGGTCAGTTCTCCGTCGAGAACCATCACAACTCTCCTCCTCGCATCGATCCGATACACAGCCCCTTTCTTTCCCGCCCGATCTCCGGAGTCGGTGACGTAAAGGCTGCCCCGACCGTCAGATGCGATGTCGTTGAGGAACAGGGGCGGGCGAGGGAAGGCGTCGGCGTCGACGTGGACCTCAGCCTTTCCCTTGTCGCTGATCCGCCAGACCTTTGTCACGTCCGCAACGAACATCGTATCACCAACCACGACGAGCCCCTTGGGGTCGTCAAGGCCCGATGCGAAGGTGGTGATCTTGCCCGATGGGTCGACGATCACGACCGAGCCATCACCCTTCTTGTCGCGCTCTCCGATCTGGGTGACGTAAACCTTCCCACCCGGCCCTACGGCCACCGACTCGGGATTCTTCAAGCCCGCGACCGTCACCGGCTCGGCCCCGAATGCGGTACTCGACAAAGCCAGGGCAGCGAACACCAGCCCGGTGGGAGACAGCATGTTTCTTGACGAAATCATTTCGATCCTTGTCCTTGACGGAGGCCGTCCACGATCGAACCCGATCGATTCGAACCGGTTGATCATTCCCTAAGCGGAACGACCCCTTGACGCAAGGGGGCACCTGGACATTGCCAGCGAGGTTCAAGACCAGGTCCGAAAAAAATCGACAGGAACCCGCGGAAGTGTGTTTATCGACATGCCTGAAAACGAATCTATGGAAGGACAACGTCCGATCCTGCATGAGAAAGACGGCCCGCTCGCTGAACGGCGACGTGAGGGGCTTGAAAATGGCTTCGTTTTTCCAGGAACCAGGAGAGCCACTCGAGATTTGGGCTCGTTTTGGAACGACCGTCAATTCGACCGAAAAGTGAATTTACCTCGCCGATCGGCTTTGTCTTGGCGATGATCTTCGGTGCGAGGTTGGGTTCGCTTTTCACGGAGAGACTCTCCTCCAGGAGAACCCACTTCCGGGCAAATTGGAGGTCGTTCAGATCGATCCCGATTTTCGCAACGATACTTGTCTTCGCGGTACGTCTCTTTACAATTGCTAATTGCGGCGACCCGTCCCTCGCGTGGAGGGGACGGGTCTTTTTTCCAACCCTGGACCACCCAGCGGCCACCGGCCCGGTTCTCCACGCCCGGTACGGCTCCCGGCCCGCGATTCGGGTTCCGGCTCTTGCGAAACCGGCCCGAGTTCTCCCCGTTCAGCTCGGCGGGGAGTGACCGAAACTCACACCTAACATGGTAGATCGTAACCTTTTACGCGAGTTCGACGTCTCCGACGACGAACTGGGCACCTTGATCGTCGGCGAGGACGGCTCCAGCGACTTCGATCGGTTCGTCGGCGAAGGCCAGAGCTTTGATGTCGGCGGAATCGTCTGCGGCATGGTCATCGAGATCGTCGGCGACCAGGTGATCGTCAACGTTGGCTATAAGTCCGAAGGGCTTGTCCCGCTCAACGAGTGGGAGGACGAGGAACCACCGCCCCAGCCGGGCGAAAGCGTCGAGGTCCTTCTCGAGGGAATGGAGGACGAGACCGGCGAGATCGTCCTTTCGCGGAAAAAAGCCCACCGGATGCGGGCCTGGGAGATGGTAATCGCCAGGTACCACGAAGGCGACGTGGTCTCAGGCAAGGTCACGCGCAAGATCAAGGGGGGCCTGCTGGTCGACATCGGCGTCAACGTCTTCCTGCCCGCCAGCCAGGTTAACATCCGTCGCCCATCCGACATCGCCGACTACATCGATCAAGACATTCAGTGCATGATCCTGAAGATCGATGAAAGCCGACGGAACATCGTCGTCAGTCGGCGCAAGCTGATCGAGATGACTCGCGAGACGCTCAAGAAGAATCTGCTCTACGAGATCGAGCCGGGCCAGATCCGCAAGGGGATCGTCAAGAACATCGCCGACTTCGGTGCCTTCGTGGACCTCGGCGGGATCGATGGCCTGCTCCACATCACCGACATGTCGTGGGGTCGGATCAATCACCCAAGCGACCTGGTCAAGATCGACGACCAGATCGAGGTCATGGTTCTCCACGTTGACCGGGACCGCGAGAAGATCGCGCTCGGGCTCAAGCAGAAGTCGGCCAGCCCCTGGGAGAACGTCGCCGACAAGTACCCAGTTGGCACCCGGGTCATGGGCGAGGTCGTCAATGTCATGAGCTACGGCGCCTTCGTCAAGCTCGAAGAGGGGATCGAGGGGCTGGTCCACATCTCCGAGATGTCCTGGACCAAGCGGATCAACCATCCCAGCGAACTGGTCAACATCGGCGATAAGATCGAGGTTGTCGTCCTCGGAATCAACCGGGAGAAGCAGGAAATCTCGCTGGGGATGAAGCAGACGCAGACCAACCCTTGGGATGAGGTCGCCCACAAGTATCCGCCCGGCACAATGATCGAGGGGACGATTCGGAACCTGACCAACTATGGGGCGTTCATCGAGATCGAGGAGGGGATTGACGGCCTCCTGCATATCTCCGACATGAGCTGGACCCGCAAGATCGGACACCCCAACGAGGTTTTGGAGAAGGGGCAGAAGATCCGCTGTCAGGTCCTCAACGTCAACCAGGAACGCAAGCGGATCGCGCTCGGGCCTCAAACAGCTGAAGGACGATCCCTGGGAGACCGACATCCCAAACAGATACGGCTCAGGCGACGTGGTCACTGGCAAGGTCACCAAGTTGACCAACTTCGGCGTCTTCGTCGAGCTGGAGCCGGGGCTCGAAGGGCTCCTTCACATCTCTGAGCTGGCCGACCACAAGGTTGATAGTCCCGAGGAAGTGGTCAACGTCGGCGACGACATCGAGGTGAAGATCCTCCGAGTCGACCGCGCCGAGCGGAAGATCGGACTTTCCCGGAAGAAGGCCCACGGGACCAAAAATGACGAGGGCGAATCCTCGGAAGCCGTGGACTCCCCGGCCATCACGTCCTCTAGCTCTGAGCCCGTAGCCAAGCCAGAGTCGAAAGAGCTGAAGGGCGGGCTCGGTGGCCGAGGTCCCTTGTTCACGATGGGCGGGGAATCCTCCGAGACGGAAACATCCCGAAAAGTAATCCGCGCGAACGTCTCGACACGCAATGATCTCGGCCGCCGGTCCCGGATACTCGGGCCCGACGGCCTTTTTCTTACCCCACCCTCACTTCCCCACGATCCGTCACGTCAGATCAATGTCGATCGACCAGCTTATCCCGCATTTTCCCTTTTCTATGCAAATCCCCAATAACTCCCATACTTCCAAACCTTCTTAAGTTCCCAGGATTTACTGACGATATCCAATCGCAGGTTGAGGTTGGTTGAGGGCCATGGGCCGGTGAGGTCACAAGGATTCGGGGCGGATCATGCCGCCTGTTCGGGTCCTCGATCTGGTTCGGTGAGGTGGTTCGATCGATCTTCGACAGCGGAACGGCAGGGCGACCCGGGGTCGGCGGTGGAGGCCGCGACGACCGGCGGGACTCGCGCTGGAATTCGGGATTTCGCGGCCCGACGTGGAGCGGACGGCTCGCCTGTGAGCATCGTGGCGATCACCCCGTGGACCCCTGTCGGGCCGGCACGACCCGACTCCCTGGGGCGGACCCACTCACGAACGACCGACGACGAGGATCTTCATGGCCCGTATTCGCCGACACCGCCGAGACACGGTGCAGAGCCCCCTGGAGACCTACCTCCGGGAGATCAATGAGACGGCGCTCTTGACCGCGGACGAGGAGAAGATGCTCGCTCGGAGGATCTCCGACGGCGACCGGACTGCCCGAGATCGGATGGTCCGAGCCAACCTTCGACTGGTGGTCAACATCGCCAGGGGCTACGTCGGCAAGGGCCTGGCCCTGCAGGATCTGATCGAGGAGGGCAATCTCGGCCTGCTCCGAGCCGTCGAGGGGTTCGATCCCAACGTCGGCACAAGGTTCAGCACCTACGCAAGCTACTGGATCAAGCAGTCGATCAAGCGGGCTCTGGTCAACACGGCCAAGCCGATCCGGATTCCCGCGTACATGGTCGAGTTGCTTTGCAAGTGGCGGCGGATGGCCGCCGATCTCCAGGACTCGCTCGGCCGCCCAGCGACCGTCGAGGAGATCGGCCAAGCGCTGGAACTGCCCAAGAAGAAGCTGGCGATCGTCAAGAAGGCGATCAAGGTCTATAACCTTGTCCCTCAGACCGACCAGCCCGAGAACGGCTGGAGCCTGGGCGAGATGCTCATGGATGAGCGTATCCGAGCCCCGGACGTCGAGATGGTCGAGGCCGATAACCTGAAACTGGTCATGCACCGTCTCGATGAGATGGACAAGCGCGAGGCCATCGTGCTCCGGATGCGTTTCGGCCTCAACGACGCCCCGCCCAAGACCCTCAAAGAGATCGGTGAATCCCTGGGGCTGACCCGCGAGCGTGTCCGACAGATCGAGAACGAGGCGCTTGGAAAGCTCTCCGCCGCCTTCCACGCGGATTGAACGGATCGCGAAGTCGCTCGGAGCCAGAGTTGCCCCGGGCGACCTCGGGATTCCACATTGATCCGACTTAGAAACTGTCCGAGAACTGCTGCAATGCTCATGTGACGTTCTAGGTTGCGTCACATCGGCCCATTCGGTGAAGGCGACGATACCAGAGGAGTCCGCAGGCCAGTTGGATCAGGCCCAGGTAGTTGCCGTCTTTCTTGTCGTAGCGCACCAGGATTCCACGGCACTTCGACAGCCATGCGAACGCCCGTTCCACCACCCAGCGTCGCGGCTTGTGACCTCGGGAACGGTCACACTTCATCGCTTCCTCGCCGATCCGACGGATGTGCGGGTGATAGCCCGCTTCGACCGCCGCCTCTTCACCATTGGGGTTGTCGTACCCCTTGTCCAGGCACAGGTGCTGCTCCTCCTCGCTCGGGTCGGGCCGTTCGACCACGATCGCCTCGATCGTCGCCTTCAAGAGCTTTTGCTCCACGGCGTTCGCCCCGGCGATCACCACCCCCAGCGGGCCGCCGTCGCCGTCGGTCAGCAGACTCTTCTTGGTCCCTTTTTTCCCGCGGTCGGTGGGGTTCTTGCCCGTCTTTTTCCCCCCCGAACGGGACTGCAGCACGGCCCAGATCTTCTCGAAGATGCCGCCGGCCACCCAGCAACCAATTGACGTGCTCCCGAACCCGGCGGCGGCCGCGCAGGCTCAGCGCTTCGAGTTCGGCCAGGGCGATCCGCCGGCGCCCCCGATAGAACAGCCCAGCACCGCAGGCGAGCAGCACGACCAGGGCGGTCGGCTCGGGCGCGGGGCTGGGGACGGGCGAGGCAAGCGAGTGGGTATTCGTCAGGATCTTCTCGCTCGAGAAGTCGGTCGTGAACGACCCGTCGAATTTGCTGTTCGCCTCGGAGGTCACGCGGACATAAGCCTCCGGGCCATAGAGCGAGGCGAGCGTGCCGCCCGTGATCTTCAGCGTCAGGTCGAAGAGGTCTTCGTTCCCGACGAGCGGCTTCAAGGTCTGCGAGCCGAACGCCGTCGGGGTCCCGGACAGCAGGACGCCCGAATAGCTCTGGCCGTTGATGACGACCGTGCCGACGATCTGGAACGAATTCAGGGGACTGGCGACCAGGTTGCCGTTGGAGTCGAGGACCGCCGTGAACGTCTGCGACTGCGAGCTGTCGGGGTTCGCCGTCACGGGGGATTCGATGAATGCCCCGCCGGTCGTCGTCCCGCTGGTCAGCAGGAACGGGACGTTGGAGAGCGTGAACACCCCGGTCTGTGTGGCCTGATTGTAGGAATAGCTCTGGTAGCCGTTCGCGAACGCGGTGATGTCCGGGTACTGGCGGGTGTCGTCGGGCCGGAGCAAGGCCGCGGAGGCCGTAGATCGCGAGCCGACGCGGAGATCAGCGCGGTCAGACCGAACTTGATGGCAAAGCTGTGCATCCGTTGCATGGTGGGTTCTTCCTTGTAGCAGGCCGTCGATCGGATCTTTCCCGGTGCTGATCAACGTTCGACGGAAAGATGCGAAACACGGCGCGACGGCAAATGGTCCGACTCATCCGAACCTGACCGGACCTGGCCGATCGCGCGAAGTCTCGCGCGGTGCCAGGCGGACGCCCTCCGGGCGCCGGCGGTTCGAGGCCAATCAAGGGCGAGGGTGACGACGAGGCGACTCGGGAACGTCGGCCCCGTGAGGGGCCGGGCGGAATTCAGGCGAGTCAATCGTGGGTGTCGGCCGAGATGGGGTGGTGGACCATCCGGAATCCGTTCCGAGGTTTGCCTACTCCTGGGGCCACGCATGCCTCATTCTTTGAGGAGCGTCTTTCGAGTCGACCCGATCCATCGTTCACGACGGACGGGTTCGGAGCGGGGGTGATTAAAACCGGCTTGGCCCGGAGTGTCAACCGCGATTTTCGCCTCAATCGAGAATGGCCGCAGCATCACCGACGGACGGTTGGCCGGAACGTTCGGTCCGTCGCTGGTCGCCTTGTCCTCGAGGAGCATTCAGACCGGATAATGAGTTTCTGCATCCATGACGACCCGATTCCTTCCCGGAATGCTCTCCCGTGTCGACCGTCGAAGCGTCCTCCCATCGATCGCCCCATGATCGCTCGCCAAGCCCGAACTCCTGGCGCCGGCCGGCGATCGGACCTGCCTGATCGCGGCCATCGAGAACGGCGCCGATGCCGTCTACTTCGGCCTTCGCGGCCACAACGCCCGCGCCCGGGCCGTGAACTTCGACGCGGCCGAGCTTCCCGAGGTGATGGCCCTGCTCCATCGACGGGGCGTGAAAGGCTACGTCACGCTCAACACTCTGGCCTTCCCCAGCGAGCTGGACGAACTCGAATCCACGATCCGAGCTCGTCGCCGAGGCCGGAGTCGACGCCGTGATCGTCCAGGACGTTGGCCTGGCCCGGCTGATCCGGGCGGTCACGCCCGACCTGGAGATCCACGCCTCGACCCAGATGTCGATCACCAGCGCCGAGGGCGTCCGGCTCGCGAAGGAGCTCGGCTGCTCGCGGGTGATCCTGGCCCGCGAGCTGTCCCTCCGCGAGATCGCCCGGATCCGCGACGACTCCGACCTTCCCGTCGAGGTCTTCGTCCACGGCGCCCTCTGCGTCGCCTACTCCGGCCAGTGCCTGACCAGCGAGGCGCTCGGCGGCCGGTCGGCCAACCGGGGCGAATGCGCCCAGGCCTGCCGGCTCCCCTACGAGATCGTCTGCGACGGCGAGGTCCTCGACCTCGCCGACATCAAGTACCTGCTCAGCCCGCAGGACCTCGCGGCGTTCGACCTGGTCCCACGACTGATCGAGCTCGGCGTCGCGAGCCTGAAGATCGAGGGCCGGCTCAAGACGCCCGGAGTACGTCGCCAACATCACCCGCCATTACCGCGAGGCGATCGACGGGGCCGTCCTCGGCACGCCCGTCGAGTTCGAACGTCGGGACGTCCAGGAGATGGAGCTTTCCTTCTCGCGCGGGTTCAGCCACGGCTTCCTCGACGGCAACAACCACAAGGTGCTCGTCCGGGGCGACTACGCCAAGAAGCGCGGCGTCTTCGTCGGCGAGGTCACCTCGGTGGTCGGCTCGCGAATCCGGCTCGACCTCGCCGCGCCCGTCAAGCCCGGCGACGGCCTGGTCCTCGACGGCGACGAGTCGGCCGGCATCCCCGAGCAAGGGGGGCGGGTCTACGAGGTCGCCCGGGTCTTGTCCAACCGGAACGGGCGGTCGACCTCGACGCCCGTCGGTTCCGAGGGGCTCTCCGCCGGCCCGGCCGAGCTGGGCTTCGGCCGACACGACCTCGACGTCCGCCAGGTCCGGCCCGGCCAGCGCGTCTGGAAGACCGACGACCCCGAGCTGACCCGCCGGCTCCGCCAGTCGTTCGAAGGGCCGCCACGACGGAAAGTCGCTCTCGACATCAAGATCCGAGCCGTCGTCGGCGAGCCGCTCCACCTGTCCGGAAAGGCGGCCAACGGTTCGGCGGCGGAGGTCGCGTCCGAGGACATCCCTGAACCTCGCCGAGAATCAGCCCGCGACTCTCGACGGCTTGCGCGAACAGTTCGACCGGCTCGGCGGCACGATCTACGACGCTGACCGGGTTCTCGGCCGAGATCGAGGGCGGCCCGCTGGTCCCCCGGAGCGTCCTGAACGCCCTCCGGCGCGAGCTGGTCGAGCGGCTCGACGAGGCCGTCTCTCTGGTCCCGCGACAGGCGATCGCCGAGGATCGAGTCTTGCCGTCCTTACGGCCTCCGCTTCGCCGTCCCAGGATCGAGCGACTCGCCCCCGACGCTCTCCGTCCTCTGCCGGACGACCGCGCAGATCGAGGCGGCCGTCGCCGCCGGGATCACGACGATCTACGCCGATTACCAGGACATCAAGCTCTACGAGGAGGCCGTCGCCGCCGCCCGGAAGGTGGAAGGGACGTCGATCTTCCTGGCCACGCCCCGGATCCAGAAGCCCGGCGAGGCCAACATCTTCCGCTACCTGGCCAAGCAAGGGTGCCGACGGCCTGCTCGTCCGCAACGCGGGCGGTCTGCTCTACTGCGCCGAGCGAGACATCCCGTTCGTGGCCGACTTCTCCCTGAACGCCGCGAACGAGCTTTCGGTCGGCTTCTTCAAGGGTCGAGGGGCCCTGCGCGTCGCCGCCTCGTATGACCTCAGCTTCGATCAGCTCGACGACCTGCTCCGAGCGGTACCATCGGAGTGGCTGGAGGTCGTGATCCACCAGCAGATCCCGATGTTTCACATGGAGCACTGCGTCTTCTGCGCGTTCCTCTCGCCCGGGACCGACAAGACCAACTGCGGCCGGCCCTGCGACCGCCACGACGTCAAGCTCCGCGACCGGGTCGGGATGGAGCATCCCGCTCAAGGCCGACGTCGGCTGCCGGAACACCCTCTTCAACGCCGTCCCGCAGACGGCCGCCGAGTATCTCCCACGGCTGATCGCCCGGGGTGTCAAGCACTTGCGGGTCGAGTTCCTCGACGACTCGCCCGAGGCCGTCGCCCGGACGATCGGTCTTTATTCCGACGCGATCACCGGCCGTCGCGACCCGAGGACTCTCTGGCGAGAGCTGAAGGCGACCGGGAAATATGGGGTGACGCGAGGGGCGCTGGCGATCCTCTGATGCACCGGGGATGTCTTGAAGACAGGTCCGATTGCCTCGAAGCTCGATCGCGCGGAAAATGATCGCGACTGACTCCTCAAGGGGAATTCCCGATGATGACGACATTCACGGCCATCGGCGACAAGCTCGGATTGCTCATCGATCGCCCGACGCTGGAAAAGCTCGGGATCGACGAGGAAACTCCAATCGTGGTGACTTCCGACGACGATGGACTCCACATCCGACCGATCCGCTTCGCGGCCTCTGACGATGTCCGGCGAGCTGCTCTCGAAATGATGGAGATCCATTCCGAGACTCTTTCGAGGCTGGCTGAATGAATCCTCTCTTCATCCGGGTCGAAGATGTCATCATGATCCAAGAGCAGCAACTGGCGAAAGACGGAGGGCTAGCGGGGATTCGCGATCGAAATCTACTCGAATCGGCGGTGATGCAGCCGATGGCCACTTTCGGCGGGGAGTATCTCCACACCGACATCTTCTCGATGGCCGCGGCGTATCTTTTCCATATCGTGAAGAACCACCCGTTCATCGACGCGAATAAGAGGGCCGGTCTGGTCACGGCTCTTTCGTTCTTGAAGTTGAACGGCATTGTCGTGGCCGATCCCTCTGCTCTGCTCTACGATACCACGATGGCCGTCGCCGAAGGCCGGCTCGACAAGGACGGGCTGGCCGAGGTCTTGCGTGGGCTTGCATCAACGTCGGGTTGAGAGCGGGTCCGCGATGGGGCGTACCGAGGGGACGAATGGAACGAGTGTTCGTGGGATTACTGGGGCTCGGGACCGTCGGGTCGGGCGTGGTCCGCCTGCTCTCCGAGCAGAAGGAACGGATCGCGCGGCGTTCGGGGCGGCGCGTCGAGGTGAAGTGGGCCGTCGTCCGCGACATCGGCCGGAGCAGGGACTGTACGATCCCGACGCATCGGGTCGTCTCGGACGTCCGCAGGGTGCTCGACGACCCGGAAATCCGCGTGGTCGTCGAGGTCATGGGGGGCATCCGACCGACGCTCGACATCCTGCTCGAAGCCCTGGCGAACGGGAAGGACGTTGTCACCGCGAATAAGGCGCTGCTGGCCGAGCACGGGCCGGAACTCTTTGCCCAGGCCAGGCGTTACAACCGGGCGATCGCCTTCGAGGCGAGCGTGGCCGGCGGGATTCCGATCGTCCAGTCGCTCGGCGTGGGCCTGGCGGCGAACCAGGTCCAGGCGCTCGCGGCGATCGTGAACGGGACGTGCAACTTCATCCTGACCTCGATGACCCGCGACGGCCTCCTCTATGCCGACGCCCTGGCCAAAGCCCAGGAACTCGGCTATGCCGAGGCCGACCCCACGCTCGACGTCAACGGGACCGACACCGCGCACAAGCTGGCGGTCCTCGCCCAGCTCGCCTTCGGCGCGAGCGTCACGACCGCCGAGATTCCCCGTCAAGGAATCGATCGACTCCAGCCCGCCGACATTACTTACGCCGCAGAGCTGGGTTACGCCGTCAAGCTGCTCGCGCTGGCGAAACTTTCCGACGCTGGCCTCGAACTGCGGGTCGCCCCGACTCTGGTCCGTCGAGGGACACCGCTCGCCGACGTCTCCGGCCCATATAACGCCGTCCGCGTCATCGGCGACGCCGTCGGCGATACCCTCTTTTATGGTCGGGGCGCCGGCGCGATGCCGACCGCCTCGGCGGTGGTCGCGGACCTGATTGACGTGGTCGTCGGCCGCGCCGCGCTGACGTTTCGGGCGATGAATCTCTGGTCTCTCGACGAAACCGGACCCCGGCTGGTCGCTAACGACCAGGTCCGGAGCCGCTATTACATCCGGTTCACGATTGCCGACCGACCTGGGGTAATCGCCGCTATCGCGAGGGTCCTCGGCGACCACAAGATCAGCATTGCCAGCCTGATCCAGCACGACCCCGGCGACGACGCCGCGCCCGATGCTCCCGTGCCCCTGGTGATGATGACTCACCTGGCCGTGGAGGCCCACCTGCTCAACTCGCTCCGCGAGATCGACAATCTCGACGTCGTCCGGGCGCCGAGCGTCTGCCTGGGCGTCGAGGATTGACTGGTGAGGTCGACCCCCTCTCGCTATCCTCCTCTTGATCGTCCGATCCGGGGCGACGCCGAATCCCCCTGCGTCTCCACTTTCCAGCTTTGGCCGATTTTACCCAGATTCGGGCCTATCTCGACCTTCATGCCCCTCAGTCTCCGCGAGAATGGGCGGGCCTTTCGGGCCGGGGTGAAATGAAATGAAAAGATTTGCGAAAGCGAATGCGCAGGTCCGATCGTCCCCAGGCTGATGTCAACTTTTCGCACACTCGGGCGAGGCGATTCCGTCGTTCTTCATCGAAGCCGATCATAACTTCCATTTATTTTTGGGTTTACAACGACGCCAACGTCACCCACCGGAGAATTCATCGGGGCTGTTAAATAAGAATGGACTTTCATGCTCGACGAAATGCGGCACGAGCCTTGCGTTGCCCTCCGGACGTCCCGCCGACAAATCTGGGTGATCGCGAGGCGGAGAATACGCCCGGTCCTTCGGAAATGAATGTCAGGCGGTCCCGGTGAAACACCTTCGGCCCGGCTCGAGCCGGGTGGCGAGGAAGGTGCGTCACCACTTCTCGGAAAGCACCAGGGAGAATCACCATGAGCAGCTTGAGAGCCTCCTTTGGCCGCGACGTCAAGGCGTCGGCCCACCGGAAGTCCCTCTCGTTCCGCCCGTCGATGGCCACCACGATCGAGGCGCTGGAGTTGAGGACCGTCATGTCCGTCGGGGCGGCCCCGATCGTCGCCCCGCCGACAGTGCATCCTGGCCCGCCCGGGCCGGCCACTCCGCCGGCTCCGCCGGCTCCCCCCGGTCACGTCGCGAACTCGCTGCTGACGGTCACCGGCGCCACCGTCACCAGCCTGACCCAGACCGCCAGCAACACCCTCGAGGCGACTGTCACGCTGACCGGCAAGTTGCTGGGCCAGAACGTCACATTGCCGGGAATCCTGGTGCCGGTGACCGTTTCCGCTGTCTCTTCCACGTCGCCATCGGCCGCCGCTCTCGCCGCGACGACCGGCGCCACCCCCGCCGCGACCCAGATCCTCCAGCTCAGCCTCCAGATCCCCGATCTCAACCTGCTGGGCCTGCACGTCCGACTCGACAACGGCAGCGGCGGACCGGTGACCGTCAACGTCTCTGCGGTGCCCGGCGGCGGCCTTCTCGGTACCCTGCTCTCCGACCTCTCCGGGAGCGGGCTCACCGGATCGGACCTCAGCACTCTGACCGGCGTGCTCAACGGCATTCTCGGAGACCTCACGGGCGGAGCCGGCGGCTCCGGCACCACAACGGGGCGACAGGGACCGACACCATTCCGGCCGGCGACACCGAGCTGGTCAACCTGGACCTCGCACCGATCCATCTGAACCTGCTCGGCCTCCACGTTAACACCAGCACGATCGACCTGAACCTCTACGCCGACCCGAACGGCGGGCTGCTCGGGAGCCTGCTGAGCAGCCTCGACAAAGCCCTGGGGCCGGGCGGCCTGAAACTCTGATCCGACCCGATGACTTGACCAGTGACGGGGGGCGGCAACGGCCGTCCCCCGTTCTTGCGCGGTCCCGATCCGGGAATCGGTGCGTTCCGGCCACAGTCCGGCGACTTCCCCTTAAACGTGTGGGCGGCAATCGGTAAGATGGGACGCTTCGGTCGGGGGTTCGACAATGTCGACGTCCGCCCCGATCGTTGTTCCTCTGACGTCCTCTCGGTCGGGTAGATCTCGCCATGGCCCAGAAATTCGCGATCGTGATCCCAGACGGGGCGGCCGACGAGCCTCTTGAATCGCTCGGCGGCAAGACTCCGCTCCAGGCGGCGAAGATCCCGGAGATGGACGCGATCGCACGCGAGGGTGTCCTCGGCCGGTCGAAGAACGTCCCCGACCGGTTCCTTCCCGGTAGCGACGTGGCGACCCTGAGCCTCTTCGGCTACGACCCCGAGCAGGTCTTTACTGGTCGGGCTCCGCTCGAAGCCGCGGCGGCCGGCGTCACGCTCGGCCCGGACGACTGGGCGGTCCGCTGCAACCTGATGACGATCCGCGATGGCCGCCTCAGCGACTTCACCGCCGGACACATCACCTCCGAGGAAGGCCGGGCCCTGATCGAGGCCCTCGAAGAGAAGCTCGGACGCCCCGAGATCGAGTTCTTTCCCGGCGTCAGCTACCGGAACCTGATGATCTATCGAGGGATGGGTCGGCCATCACCCGTTCGCCGACGACACCCTGACCACCCCTCCGCACGACCAGCCCGACCAGCCGGCGGCCGACTACCTCCCGCGCGGGACCGGGTCGGAATTGCTCCGCGAACTGATCGCCGCCGGTGCAGAGGTCGTCCGCGACCATCCGGTCAATCGCGACCGGCTGGCCCGGGGCAAACCGCCGGCCAACGCCATCTGGCTCTGGGGCCAGGGCAAGGCCCCGCGACTGCCCAAGTTTCAGGTGCTCCACGGCCTGAAGGGGGCGATCATCTCGGCCGTCGACCTGGTCCGGGGTGTCGGAATCCTCGCCGGCTGGGACCGGATCGACGTCCCTGGCGCAACCGGCTACCTCGACACGGATTACGCCGCCAAGGGTCGCGCCGGGGTCGAGGCCCTGAACGATCACGACATCGTCTGCGTCCACGTCGAGGCCCCCGACGAGGCCAGCCACGAAGGCCGGGCCGACGCCAAGGTCGAGGCCCTCGAACGGATCGACCGCGAGATCGTCGCCCCGCTCCGCCGGGCGATCGCGTCCCATGGCGGCCGGATCCTCGTCTCGCCCGACCACGCCACGCTCGTCCGGACCAAGGCCCACGACCGGGCCTGGGTCCCCTGGGCCATGGCCGGCGCCGGCTTGACCGGGTCGGCCTTTCCTTACGACGAAGCCTCCGCCCTCGAAGCCGGCGGCCCGGCGTTCGAGCAAGGATACAAGTTGATGGCCGAGTTCCTTTCATAGCGGGTAGCAGTCAGCGAGTAGCGGGTAGTCATCCAGACGTTTCCACCCGCTACCCGCTACCCGCAGCCCGCTCTCTCCCCGCCCGCCTTGTTTGGAGCGTTGCCAGTGGCCCTCTTGGTGCAGAAGTTCGGCGGGACGAGCGTCGCCGATTCGAAGAAGATCCTCGCCGCGGCACGCCGGGCGATCGCGGCCCACAATCGGGGCGAAAAAGTCCTGGTGGTCGTCTCGGCGCGAGGGCACACGACCGACGAGCTGATCGAGCTGGCCAAGGAAATCCATCGAACGGCCGCCGGCTCGCGAGATGGACATGCTCCTCTCAACCGGCGAGCAGGTCAGCGTCGCCCTGATGGCGATGGCGATCCACTCGCTGGGCGTCCCCTCGATCAGCTTCACCGGCGCCCAGATCGGCATCGTCACCGACAGCTACCACACCAAGGCCCGGATCCGGAACATCTCGACCGAGCGGATGGTCCAGGCCCTCAACGATGGCAAGATCGTCATCGTCGCCGGATTCCAGGGGGTCGATGAGAACTACAACATCACCACCCTCGGCCGAGGTGGTTCCGACACGACGGCCGTGGCCCTGGCCGCCGTCCTGGGCGCCGACGCCTGCGAGATCTACACCGACGTCGACGGCGTCTACACCACCGACCCCCGCGTCGTGCCCGAGGCCCGCAAGATCGACCGGATCAGCTTCGACGAGATGCTCGAACTGGCCAGCCTGGCGCGGGTGTGATGCACTCGCGGTCGATCGAGTTCGCCAAGAAATACGGCGTGCCGATCCACGTCCGCAGCTCGTTCAAGGAGGACGAGGGGTCCTGGATCGTCGCCGAGGGAGATGCGCGACGGCTCGGTGTCCGGGTCACCGGCGCGGCCCTGGCCAGGGACGAGGCCCGGATCACGATCCTGGGCGTTCCCGACCGCCCGGGCGTGGTCCGGACCATCTTCGGCGCGATCGCCGCGGCCAACATCGTGGTCGACATGATCGTCCAGAACGTCGCGACCGATGGCGTAACCGAGGTCAGCTTCACCGTCGCCAAGGACGACCTGGAGCAGACCCTCGGCGTTGCCGAGGAGGCCGCGAAGGCCGTCGGGGCGACCGGCGTGACCCACGACGCCGAGGTCGCCAAGGTCTCGGTCGTCGGCCTGGGGATGCGGACCCATACCGGCGTGGCCCGCGAGATGTTCGATGCCCTGGCCGAGGCCGGCATCAACATCCAGATGATCACGACCAGCGAGATCAAGATCAGCGTCCTGGTCGCCCGTGAATCGGCCGCCGAGGCTCTTCGTGTCGTCCATCGAGGCGTTCGAGCTGGACCGGCCCGTCGCGGACCTCCCGACACCGCATCACATCGGACTGGTCGGCGACCCTCGCCTCACGACGGACGCCGGCCACGCTCAACGGATCGTCCGCCCACGCTCATCCTCCGGTCCCCGGCGGAATGGAAGACCTGGTGATCTCCGGCGTCGAGCTCGACGAGGGGCAGGCACGGATCACCTTGTTCGACGTGCCCGACCGGCCGGGCTATGCCGCCTCGGTCTTCCGCAAGATCGCCGAGGCGGACGTCTTCGTCGACATGATCGTCCAGAACGTGAGCACGGCGGGCAACACGCATCTCTCGTTCACCGTCCCGCGACACGAGACCGAACGCGCCGCCAGGGCCGCGGCCGATGTCGGGCTAGGAAGCGTCTCGGTCGAGCCGGCAATCGCCAAGCTCTCGGTCCTCGGCGTCGGGATGCGGACGCACACCGGCGTCGCCGCCCGGATGTTCGCCGCCCTGGCCGACGGCGGCATCAACATCGCGCTGATCAACACCAGCGAGGTCCGGATCAACGTCGCCACCGACCACGACCGGGGCCAGGAAGCGCTCGAATACCTCCGCAAGTCGTTCGACCTCGCGGTGGAATAACGTCCGGCTTTGTGCCATAACCGTAGAGCAGGGCTTGCCCTGCCGTTCAAATCGTCTCGACAGGGCACGCCCTGCCTTACGAGTCCCAGGAATCCAACACGTGGCACGCGACAAGGTGGTTCTGGCTTACAGCGGCGGGCTCGACACGTCGGTCGCCGTCAAGTGGATCAACGAGACGTACGGCCTGGACGTGATCGCCTACACCTGCGACCTCGGCCAGGGGCAGGACATCCACGCGATCCGCGAGAAGGCCCTCAAGACCGGCGCGGTCGAGGCGATCGCCGAGGACGTCCGCAACCTCTTCGTCGACTTCTTCGCCTTCCCTTCCCTGATGGCCGGCGCCCTCTACGAGGGGAAGTACCCGCTCGCCACGGCACTCGGCCGCCCCTTGATCGCCCAGTTGATGTGCCGGGTGGCCAAGGAGCACGGCGCGGTGGCCGTCGCCCACGGCTGCACCGGCAAGGGGAACGACCAGGTCCGGTTCGACGTCACGTTCCAGACCCTCGCGCCTCACCTCAAGATCATCGCCCCGGTCCGCGAGTGGAAGTGGACCCGGACCCAGGAACTGCAATACGCCGCCGACCACGGCATCGAGGTCGAGGCGACCAAGAAGAGCATCTTCAGCACCGACCAGAACCTCTGGGGCCGCTCGATCGAGGCCGGAATCCTCGAAGACCCCTGGGTCGAGCCCCCGCCCGAGACCTTCCAGTGGACCGTCGACCCCCGCAACGCCCCCGACGAGCCCGAGGAGGTCGAGATCGAGTTCGACCGAGGCCGTCCCATCGCCCTCAACGGCCGGAAGCTCGACGGCGCCGAGCTGATCGAGGAGCTGAACAAGATCGCCGGCCGCCACGGCGTCGGCCGGATCGACCACATCGAGAACCGGCTCGTCGGCATCAAGTCGCGCGAGATCTACGAGGCCCCCGCCGCGATCGTGCTCCACGAGGCCCATCGCGAGATCGAGTTCCTCACGCTCTCCAAGGACGCCCTCCGGTTCAAGACCCTCGTCAGCCAGCAATACTCCGACCTGATCTACAACGGCCTCTGGTTCAGCGCCCTGCATCAGGACCTGATGGCGTTCGTCGTCTCGAACCAGCAATACGTCTCGGGCGTCGCCCGGGTCAAGCTCTTCAAGGGCCACGCCATGATCGTCGGCCGCAAGAGCGAGCACAGCCTCTACCGGCACGAGCTGGCCACCTACGAGGAGGGCGACCAGTACGACTCCTCGGCCGCGCAGGGGTTCATCAAGATCCACGGGCTCTCGCAGACCACCCAGGCCAAGCACCAGATGCTCAAGGGGCCCGGGGCGAGCCGACCTCGAACTGCCCAGCATCATCCCGCCGGATGCGAAGGGATGATCGGACACCGATCATCGACTTCGGGAGATCCTCGACGTGGACGTACTCATCAGCGATCCCGCCGTGACCAGACGACTCATCCGCCAGCGGAGGGCTCGAGGCATCGATCGCAAGGATGAAGTCTGGGAAGGAGTCTATGTCATGTCACCCGCTGCCGAACAACGAGCATCAGGATCTGACGGACACGATCTGCTACGCCTTGCAGACTTCCGTGAGGTATCGCTGGGCTTGGGCTCGTCCAGCTCGGGGGTCGAATGTCAGCGATCGCGACAGAGAAATGGACCAAGAATTTCCGATGCCCCGACGTCGCCGTCTTCCTCAACGGGACGAACGGCGATCAACAAGGGGACCCACTGGCTCGGCGGCCCCGACTTCGCCGTCGAGATCATCAGTCCCCGACGACCGATCGCGGAAGAAGTTCGACTTTTACGCGAAGGTCGGCGTCGCGAGAGTTGCTCCTGGTCGACCGCGAGCCCTGGGCTCTTGGAACTTTACCGGCTCCAGGACGGCGTGCTCGTCCTGGTCGGCAAGTCCGACCTGGAACACCCGAACGTCCTGGTCAGCGAGGTCGTCCCGCTGACTTTCCAGCTCGCGGCGGGCGATCCTCGGCCGACGATCGAGATGGTCCATGCCGACGGCGTTCAGCGCTGGTCGGCCTGAGGTGGTCTCCGCCTCCATCGAGGCGAGCTGGCGGTCGAGCCACTCCAGGGCTTCTTTCTTGCTGTGGATGAGCCGGTCGAGCTGGGCCTCGCGGACCATTTCGAGCTGAACCTTGGTCTGCGGGCCGGATTTCAGGCCGTGGCGAGCGAGGTCGTGGCCGTTGAGCGAGCGGCGGCGGGTTGATCGGCCCGGCCGGCTGCTCGCGGAGATAGCGCTTCGCAGTAGTCGACGTGGCTGGCGTCGCCGGTCGAGGCCAGGGCGTCGGCGCGGTGGAGGGCCAGCAGTTCGTCGATCCCGGGCTCGGCGAGGATTCGCTTGAGCTTCGACTCGCGGAGCCGGGTCGCCTCGCCGAGGTACTGGTGATACTCGACGAGCCAGGTCACCCGCTCGCGTTCGGCGTTGGCCAGCTTGAGGTCGCGGCAGATCCGGTCGGCGATCGCCCGGCCGACCTGCTCGTGGTTGTGGAAGGTGGTCCGGCCGTTCCTCAGGCCCTTCGTGTCCGGCTTGCCGACGTCGTGCAGAAGCGCGGCGAAGGCGAGCGGGAAGCTCGGATCGGACGGGAGGAGGTCGAGCACCAGGAGCAGGTGGTCCCAGAGGTCGCCCTGGGGCTGGACTGGCTTGCCCTGGAACAGTCCCTTGGTCCGGACCAGCGGAGGCAGGATCGTCGGCGATCAGGCCGACGTCCATGGCCAGGTCCATGGCCTTCGCTCGGGTCGGATGGACGAGCATCCGGCGGAGTTCCTGGGCGATCCGCTCGACCGAGACCGACGCGGACCTGGTCGGCCATCGCCTCGATCGCCGAACGCGTCCGGGGCTCGATCGCCATCCCGAACCGAGCGGCGAACCGGACAGCCCGGAGGAGCCGGAGCTTGTCCTCGCCGAACCGGGCTTCGGGGTCGCCGATCGCCCGCAGGACCCGGGCGTCGAGGTCGGCCCGGCCGCCGACGTAGTCGAGCACCTCGCCGCTCAACGGGTCGAGGAACATCCCGTTGATCGTGAAATCGCGTCGCTCGGCGTCGAGCCGGGCGTCGCCGAACCGAACCGACTCGGGCCGCCGGCCGTCGACATAGGCCCCGTCGCTCCGGAACGTCGCGACCTCGACCTCGGCCGCGGCCCCCTGGCCGAGCACACGGACCACGCCGAAGCTGACCCCCACCGGGACGGTCCTCCGGAACAGGCCCGATGACCTGCTCGGGCGTCGCGTCGGTGGCCACGTCGTAATCGCGTCGGCTCGAGCCCGAGGATCAGGTCGCGGACGCACCCGCCCGCCCAGAGTGACTGGAACCCCGCGTCCCTGAGCCGGGCCACGACCTCGGTGGCGAAGTCCCGGCGGAGGCTCATTCGACGACATCGCTCGAATCCCCTCGTCCGATGTCCCATCCGCCGTCGACTCAGCCGACTCGCCCAAAGTCCGGATCGCGACCTGCGTGCCGCCGTAGCGGCGGACGTCCCAGGCGTCGAGGTCGGGCAGAAGTTCCGAGTCGAGCTTGCGGCTCGACTCGGCGACGATGATCGAGCCGTCGGGCAAGGTCTCGGCTAGCCCTCGGAGGAGCCGGTTCAGCCGCTCGGGATGGTCCTCGAAGTCGGCGTAAGGGGGATCGATGAAGACGACGATCGGCTCGCGCGTCGAGCGGGACGAACGACTTTCGCCCAGCGGTAGGCGTCGGCCAGGACCACCTGGGAACGGTCCTCGTAGCGGAGTGTCGCGATGTTCCGGCGGATCAGAGCCGCGTTCTCGCGGTTTCGCTCGACGAAGATGGCCCGTCCCGCCCCTCGGCTCAGCGCTTCCAGGCCCAGGGCCCCCGTCCCGCCGAACAGGTCGATCACGAGCAGACCCTCGACCGACTCACCCAGGATGTTGAACATCGACTCGCGGACCAGGTCGCTGGTCGGCCGGGTCACCTTATCGCGAGGCCCGTCGAACTTGTGGCCCCGTCGCTGGCCGGCGATGATCCGCATCGGAAGGCAAACTCCCCAGGACGTCTACTCGACCAGGTAAATTCTAACGAGTGCAGGCGGCGAAAACATCAACCCGGGCCGATCTTGATCGATGATCCTCAGAGGAGTCGAAGCCCTCACCACCGTCTTCTTTGGAAAGATCCTCAAGTTCGGCTGAGCATCGAGACGATGTCTTGGCTGACGGTTCCATCGGCTCGGGTTCGGGGTTGACCCGACCCGCGTCATGGACCATACTCCGGCCGCCGTTCGACGAATCTTCGATGCGACTTCCAAGAGTACGCATTCCACCGTCAACGGGGCGAAGGAATCGAACAACGCCGACGGTTCCCGCCATCACGGACGATCCTCAAGGATGAGGCCGGTTTCCACCGATCGAACGGTCGCGAATCTCGACAGCGCCAGGCCTTCTCCTGGAATCGTCGACATCGGGGCGATCGATCGGGTTCGAAGCCGACCCTTACGCAGGACACGGAACGTCATGCATGGCCCTTCGCTCGCGACCCTGCTGGTCGTGGCCTTGCTTGGGACTGACCCCGGCCTCAATGGCCGGAAACCCGGACGCCGTCGCCGAAGCCCGTCGCCACTTGACCAGAACGACGGCGTCGCGGCCGTCGCGATCCTTGAGGATGCCCTCCCCAAAGCCGGCTCCGGCAAGGAAACCGTCCTCGAACTGCTGGGTCAGGCCTACGAGGTCGCGGCGAAGCAAGCCCAGGACGCGGGGCGGCTCCGGGATGCCGAGACTTACCGCGAGAACCTCAAGATCCTCGCCCGGAAAGTCGAGATCGGGGAAGGCCATCCCTGCCTCGAGCGACTCCGGCCGCGCCAATCATCGAACCACCCGCCGATCCGACCCTCCTTCCCGACGTACCGACTCCGCCGGCCGAGGTGCCGGCCGGCCCCGAGCCTATCCTACCCGTCAAGGGTTCGGCTCCCACAAGTTCCGTCGAGTCCGCCAACCCATCTCTGCCCCCGAGTGTGGAACCTTCGGCCCTGCTGCCGATGCCAGTCGCTGCACCCGGACCCGATCTTCCCTCCGCCGACGCCGCCTTTGCCGCCAAGGACTACGAGTCCGCCGGCCGGATCTACGCGGCCCTCGCCAAGGAGGGGCGACTTCCCGCCGAGCGTCGCGAACACTGGATCTACTGCCGGTCGTTCGAGGTCGTCAAGAGGATCAACGCTCGCCCGAAAACCCCGGCGGAGTGGGCCGCCATCGATGCCGAGATTGAGCAGATCCGCGGCATGAATCCGACCAACTGGCTGGGCGAATACCTCCGCAACCTCGCTTCGGAGCGGCTTGGCCAGAAGAAAACAAAGCCGGCCAACGCGATGGTCGTCCGGGGCCAAGCTCCCGAAGAGCCCTCCATCGTCCCGACGCAGGCCCGTCCCTCATCAAACGTCGCCGCAGGCCCCGCCTACCACTCCTCCTGTAAAGCTTGCTTCGAACACGTCGGGCGCAGCCTCGCGGGTCGGACGCTGGCAGGTCCGCGATTCGACGAACTTCCGGATCTACCACGTCGACCCGGTCCTCGCGGCGAAGGTCGCCCAGGCCGCCGAAGCGGTGCGGCTCGAGCAGACGAAGCACTGGGCAGGTCAGGCACCCCGGAACGCCTGGCAGCCGGCTTGCGAGATCTACCTCTACCCGACCGCCGCGCAGTACGCCCAGATGACCGGTCAACCCGAGGATTCGCCCGGATTCTCGACGATGGGAATGAACGCCGGCCGGATCATCTCCCGGAGGGTTAACCTCCGGGCCGATCACCCGGGGCTCGTTGAGGCGGTCCTGCCTCACGAGGTGACGCATGTGATCCTGGCCGATTTCTTCACGATGCAGCAAATCCCCCGCTGGGCCGACGAGGGCCTGGCCGTACTCTCCGAGCCCGTTGACGAACAGCAGCGACGGGCCGCCGACCTCATCAATCCGCTTGCCGCCAATCGGCTGTTCCCGGTCGAAACCCTCATGAGCATGGACTATCCCGATAATCGCTACTGGGGCCTTTACTACGCCCAGAGCGTCTCTCTGACCCGCTTCCTGACCGAGCAAGGAACTCCGGCTCAGATGCTTCAGTTCCTTCAGACAGCGCAGCGTGAAGGTTACGAGACCGCGCTCCGGCGAATCTACAAAATCGATGGATACGCCGATCTCCAGGATCGCTGGCTAGCCTTCGCCCGATCGAGGACGGAGACCAGGACAGCCGTCGGACGGCCGGACGGCCCCGATCTCCGGGTCCGCTAGTCGAGGACGGCGGAGAGCCCTAGCACGTCATGAACCGCTTGGTCGACGGCTTCGTTCTGGAAGTCCTCGAACCCCGCCAGGCCACCGCCCGGCCCGAGACGAACCCACCATGCTTGTCGGATCGGCCCGATTCCGAGAGCTTCGGATGCCTGGACGGACAGGAGAAGTCGAAGCCGTTCCCGAGTCCCGGACGCGGCGGGATCGCTCAGTATGACCAGACAGAAGTCACCGTCCGGCTGTCGGAAGAGGAAATCACCCCGACCTTGAAAGACCGTGGGTTCGTCTTGACTTGCCCTGCTGATCACCCAGGGGAATGACCTCCGGACTTCGCTGGCCTTGCGGATTTCTCGCGCCAAGGGTGATCGGAGCCAGGGCGAGAGTCGGTCGATTGCCTCGTCCACGAGGTGACGTGGAGAGACCGGGTTCTGGAGGCGTGCCGCCCGATGCGCGATCGCTTCGAGCCGACCCACTTCGAGCGATCGAGGATCGGCCAGGATCGTTCGGATTAGATGGTCGAGGCGGCCCGAGGTGGTCGAAAGGCCCCAGCACGGTTCGAGATCGACGAATCGCGGAGGCCTGATCGAGCGCGAGGCTGCCCGTTCCGGTCGCTCCAGCCCCTCGCGGATCACTCGTGCGACTTCCAGCAATCGTGGTCGATGGCGTCCGGAGACCAACCGACCCTGACTGGCCATGCCTCTGTCGGCAACGACATGGACCCTGGGGATGGGCCAACCCTCGGGCAACTCGTCTCTCAGTTGGCCGGTCAGGCGGTCGAAACGTTGATCCAGAAGGATCAAGGCCGGGGAATTCGGCGGCCGGCTGGGGTCGCTTGCCGCCGAGAGCACCAGGGCGTCCCGCGCCCGGGTCACCGCGACGTAGAAGAGTCGGAGGGCTTCGGCGTCGTCTGCCTCCCGTTCTCGGAAGCGATGAATCGTCCAACCGAGGCTGACCTCCGGGTCGGAGTCGTCTGACTCGTCCTCTTCCTCGACGACCGGGTTGACGAGAGGACCGAGGTCGGGATCGAAGGCCACCCGCTTCAGCTCACCAGGTCGCTTGCGGTCGAGGTCGGGCAGGACGACGATCGGGAATTCCAGCCCTTTGGCCTGGTGGATCGACATCAGGCGGATGATCTCACCCTTCTCGTCGGTCGTCGCTGCCTGGGTCTCCTTGGTCGCCGCCCGGAGGTCCGCGCGAAGGCGTTCGACGAAGTCGGCGAGGGTGAACCCACCCTGCTCGTCGAACCGCCGGGCCATCCGGACCAGCTTGCGAGCATTTGCTCGCTTCCGGTCGCCGAGAAACTCGCCGATCAAGGCCGCCTCGTATCCCGACTCCGACAAGATTCGGTCGACCAGCGTCGCGATCGGAACTCGATCCTTGATCGACCGCCATCCCGCGAGCAGTCTGGCGGCCCGCTCGGCCCGCGGACGGTCGGCCTCGGGCAGCTTTTCGAGCATCGACCTCGTCGCACCGCTCCAACCCTTCGTAGGGTTTGCCGATCCGTCTCGGTGGAGAGCCAGTAAAGAGCGTCGTCGCTGATCGAGAAGAAAGGGCTCCGCAAGGCGCCAGCGAGCGACACGCCGTCGAGCGGGTTCTCGACGGCAGTCAGCACGTTGATCAGGTCGAGAACCTCCTGCTGGGCGAAGAACCCGGAACCGCCGACGACGTGGTAATCCAACCCTTCGGCCACGAGGGCCTGCTCGTAATCCGAGGCGTCGGAGAGCGAGCGGAACAGGAAGGCGACGTCGCCCGGTGTCGCCCGACGAAGTTCACTCGACTTCTCGCGGCGGACCATCCAGCCTTCGATCGAGCCGATCCTTGAGGTGTCGGGCGATTCGACGGGCCTCCTCCTTCCGGCGGGCGTTGGCATCAGGTTTCTCAGCGGCCGGTGGGGACGTCGGACGACTCCCAGAGGAATTCGACGGCGGGAGGACCGTCCGAGCTGACGTGGAACTCCGCCCGGCTCGGAGAGCGGAATCTGGCTCGGTGAACGTGTCGGCGAAGAGGGCGTTCACGAAGTCGAGGATGGCCGGGACGCTCCGGAAGTTCTCGGACAGCGCCAGCCGGCCCTGCGCGGGAAACCGGTTCGCGGTAGTCCTGGAAGAGGTCGGGCCGGGCACCCCGGAAGCGGTAGATCGATTGCTTGAAGTCGCCGACCAGGAACAACTTGCCGTCGAGCAGGGCCGGGCCCGGCGAGGAATTCGAGGATCTCAGCCTGGATCGGGTCGGTGTCCTGGAATTCGTCCACCAAGACCAGGTCGATCGACCCCGCGAGCGACTCGCGGACGGCTTCCGAACGATCGGCGAGCAGGTCGCGGGTCATCGAGCAGCAGGTCGTCGTTGTCGACCCCGCCTCGAGACCGCTTGACGCGGTCGTAAGCCTCTCGGACGCGGACGGCCAGGCGAGCGAACTTCAACCCCTGATCGGCCGCCGTGAGCGACGTCCGATCGTCCCATCCGAGCACTCTTGCGGAGCTTTTTTGATGCATTTCGGATCGACTCAAACTCGCCTTTGATCGCCTCGTAGACCTCGGGCGAGGGCCAGAGCCTGGGCGAGAGACCCTTGACCACGGCCGAGCCTTCGATCAACGTCAAACCCGGCGTCGGATCGCCTCGATCGGGAAGGTCGGCAAGATGAGATCGGAACTCGTCCAGCCGGCTTCGGACCTTTTCGTTCTCGAAGACGTTCGACTCGATCAGTGAGAGGCAAGCCCGGGCTTCGCGCCGGAACGCGGCGAGCATGGCGGGCAAGACCTCGCGATTCCAGAGGTTCACCCAAGAGTCGACGAGGCTCCGTGGCTCATGGTCGGCCCACTCGCGGATCTCGCCGGCCGAGCGGTTGCCGATGAGGTCTTCCAGCGACTGGCGGACCATCCCGAGCCCGTACTCGACGGCCAGCTCGATCAGGTCGGTATCGCGAGCGGCCAGACGTTCGCGGAGCGCGAAATCGAGCGCCTCATCCCGGATCGATAGGGCGATCGGCTCATCGAAGACGGTGAAGCCAGGATCGACTCCGGCTTCGATCGCCTGCCGACGGAGGACCTCGCCGCAGAAGGAGTGGAACGTACCGATCCGGGCTCCTTCCAGACCACGGAGCACCATTCGCCAGCGTTCGGGATCGCTCGCCGAATTCGAGCCGTGCCCGGCATTCGCGGCGAATTCTCTGGCGAAGCTCGCGCGCGGCCTTGTTGGTGAACGTGAGGGCCACGATCCGGCCCAGGGGTCTGAAATCCGGACCCTCCAGGGCGCGGACGAACCGCTCGGCGAGCACGAACGTCTTGCCGCAGCCCGCCCCGGCACTGAGGGCGACGCTGGCGCCGGTCACGTTCAGGGCGTTGGCCTGTTCCCGGGTCGGGGCGTTCCGATCGGGCCTCGATTCGGTCATTTATCGGCCTCCAGCGTCGGTCGACCGCCCCAGACCTTTTCGACCATCCGGACCTCACCGACCCGGCAAGCCGCGTGGAAGTCGCAATAATTGCGGCATTCTTTTTTCTGCGACGCGATCGGGAAAGGCCCCGTTTCGAAGCTCGGCGACGAGTCCAAGGACGAACTGGATCAACAATTCACGATAGGCCGGCCAGTCTTCAAGCTTCACGCTCTTGAAGCCGTTTTTTGACAGGCTCCAGTAACCCGCGTCCTCGAACTCGCACTCTCCTCCAGGGAAAACCAGCTGCTCAATCGCCAGGGCATACAGGGGTAACTGCGAGGCCAGCCCAGACTTCACATCCTTGCTGGACGGGTTCGATCCGGTCTTGTAGTCGATCACTCGGAAACCGAGCTTGCCGTCCTGACGGATGAGATCAATCCGGTCGATCTTGCCCTGGAGCTTGATCGAGGCCTCGCCTTCTCCGATCGTCAGGTGAGGATGCGCTCCTTCGCCAGGTTCGTCTGTTCCAAACTCGACCTCGAACCGGTGAGGTTCGGGCTCGGTAACGGACTTCTGGGCGTAGGCCCGATACTGGGCAACGTAGCGGCCGAGGGCCTTGGCGGTCCTTCTGGCGCCGATTTCCTTGAGAACGTGGGGGACATCAGCAGCCTTGACTTCATGACGTTCCAGCTCGACGCGCATGACAGTCTCGATCAGCACGCGCAGCCGGTCAATCAGGTTGGACGCTCCCTCCGCCGAGGCTTGCTGATGGATCTGCTCCAGAACCTGGTGCACCTCGCTTCCACGACCGGCGTAATCCTCGTCCAGTTCCTGGCGTTCGTCGATGACCTTCAGCCCGAGAACAAATCGCTGATAGAACTGGAACGGACAGAGGGCGAACGACTCGAGCTGGCTCGGGCTGAAGGCGTGATCGGGTCCAAACTCTTCACGAATCCTCGCGATGGCCCGGGGGTCGAGGAGTCGGCCGTCATAGGGTCCGAAGGTCTTTTCGTGCCGGCGGCGATGAGCCACCTCGAAGGCGTCGGCCGCTCCCAGAAGTGCCTCAGCGTGCTCGGAAAGCGAGGCGAGTCGACGCAACTCCCCGAGGCCTTCGTCGCGGCAGGCCCGGGCGACCGCCAGGACCCGCGCATCGCCAGTCGATTGGGCCAGCGATGGTTGGTCGGCCAGGACCGGGTCAAAGCGGGCATGTGTCTCGACGCAGGCCTGGATCGATCCGGAAGCGAGGCGACGCATGAGGTCGTCGAGGAACCCGGCGGGCAGGAGCTCCTCGCCTTTGACATCCGTCGTCGGGAAGGCCAGGATCAGCTGCACGATCGGCCGAGCCTGCGACCTGTGCGAATCGAAGCATTTCCCGTGAGTAAGCGAGGTTCTGGCGATCCGGCCCACCGATGGCATTGATGTCCACAGCCTCATCCGAGGGAAAGGTTCTTTCGGCTAGGTTCGCCAGGATGATGACTTCCGCTCTCGCCCCCTCGGCGTCCTCCACGGTCGAGAGCCGGATCGTTCCTGGTTCGGAATGGCCGGCCGGAGTCGAGATTTCGGAGACCAGAGCGTCAACTTTGTCGACGAATTCGGCCCACGAGAGGAACTCGCCGGCGATCGCCGCGCCGAGCCTGTCCCTCACCCAGCCCTGATCGTCGAGCCCATCCCAGAGCGGCTCCAATTCGAGCCAGGTTCAGGCCCAGCGCCCCGGCAAGCCGTCGGGCCCGAGCGACCTGGGCGTTCCAGGGACCCGAGCCGATGATCACGTCGATTTCCGCGGAGAGCTGATCGATCGCCCGAAGGCCGAGCTTCGTCGTTCGACTGTCCGCTTTCGGGTCTTCGACCGCCCGCGCCAGCGCCTCCCGGAGAGCCTCCCGGTCGCGGAAAATCCGGGTCGCCTGGAGCACCGACGCCGCCTCGAACCGCGCAAACGGTGAGGCCGCTTCGAGATCGGTCCAGCGGATCTGGCCGTTGCGGAGCAGTTGAACGAGTGTCGCCACCTCCCAGCCTTCGACCGGCAGCCGCATGGCCATCCGGAGCGCCGAGAGAGCGGGAATCGTCGCCAGCCGACGTTCGCGGCCCGGTCCGACGGGTAGGTCCCAGGACCTCAGGGCGTCACGGATTCGCTCGGCTTCCTCGTCAAGTCGAGGGAAGAGGACAAGGATCTCCTCGGGAGGGATGCCCCGGTCGAGATGGTCGCGGACCTCACGGGTCACGAGCAGGCCAATCCCATCGCCCTGCGGACCGCCCAGGATCTTCAGACCTTGGTCGGCCGGGATGTTCAGTCCAGGCTGTGTGTGTGAGTCGGCCCGGAACAGATCGCGCTCGATCGCGTCGAGCCCCCGGGGTCGCCGATTCAGCAAGTTGGGCTTCTCGGTCTCCTCGACGAACCCCAAGGTGAGAAGCTGTTGGCGGATCGGCTCGATACAGGCATACAACTCGGCCAGGGCAGGATCGGGATCGAAGGGCAGGGTGACGATCATCGACCTTGCCCGCCGGTGGCAAAACTCGATCAGCCGCCATCCCGCCGGCCCCGGCGCAGCCGGATCGATCACGACAACTTGACCAGGTTTCCGAAGCTCGGACGGAGGCTTGATCAAGAGCTGCCGCGAAATTCGGGACACCCAGCTCTCTGGGTCGTCAGCCCCGATTTGTTCGAGGATTGCCCGGTAATGACCGAACAGCGCCCATTCCTCGATTTCCAACGGGGAGTCGCTGGGAGGAGCGGCCTCGATAGGCCGCTCGATGCGAGTCCAGGCGGCGAATCGGCCGAGGAGCTGACGACGATAGCCAGCCCAGCGGACGGCATCCTTGAGGAGGACCAGATCACCCGCTCGTAACGCCCGTTCGATCGCTTCGGTCAGGACGGCGGTCTGTCCGGCCTTCGAGAGCCGGGCAGGGGGGTCATCGAGTCTACGAGCGATCACCTCCCATGCGTCCTTCCAGCACCAGACCCTGGGCGGCTCGATCGATCTGGTTCCCAAAGTCAGCAGCCGGGTCATCTGCTCGCGGGCGATTGGCGAGGGAACCAGCCAGAGTGACGGCGACTCGGCCGAGAACCGCTCGATCGCCCGGTCTCGGAGCGCCATCCCGAAGGCGCCGGTCCAGAGCTTGCGTGGGCCCGGCATCGGTTCGCCTCCCTTTGAGCTGATCCGACCGCAATGAGCCCGGTCCCGAGCACTACCAGGTATACAGAAAAATACCATAGACGTCCCGATTTGACAAGCCGGAGCAGCCAGACGATCGCCAGGTAGCCGATCACTCCGGCCAACGCCGCGGACGCGACGATCTGAGCAACCCGTTCGGTGGTGAGGGTGGCCGGATCGACCTTGCGCAGCTCGAAGACGGTCGCGCCCAGGATGGCTGGGCACGGCCATCATCAGGCTGAAGTTCACGGCCCAGGTTCGGGAGAATCCGAGAGCGAGTGCCGCCGAGATGGTCAGGCCGCTCCGACTGACCCCCGGCAGGGGGGCGAACATCTGCGCAAGTCCGATGAGCAAGGCATCGAGCCAGGTCGTCTCCGCAGGGCCTTTCTCGCCCCCTTTGAGACGGAGAGTGAGGAGGAGGATCGCGGCAGTGATCAGAAAGCCGATTCCGGCATAAGTCAAGCTGTCGAAAGTCTTTTCGATCAGTTCCATGAAGAACAGCTTGTCCGGGATCAAAGGCAGGGTCGCGATCACGGCGAGCACTCCCGTCCGGATCACGGACGGCCGCTGATACGGTTGCTGACACCTCGGACGCCGAGTCGAGAAGGCCCTTCGCCCCGGCGGCGATCTGGTTTCGGTAACTGAGGAGAATGGCCATCAAGGTCCCGACGTGGAGCATCACGTCGAAGAAGATCTTGTCGGCGGCAGCTGTCTTCTTGCCGGTGAAATGCTCGAACCCGAGCTGGGTGATCGTCAGGTGGCCGTCGCTGGAGATCGGCAGGAACTCGGTGAGCCCCTGGACCGCGCCGAGGACGAGGGATTCGATCCAGTCCATGATGTCCCGTGGGATGGGTTGGTTTCAGGAAAGGGAGGAGGGTGCGCGCCCTTTGAGCCGGGGCAAGGCCAGCACGAAGTAACCCATTCCACTGTAGACGGTCAGGCCGACGGCCGACCAGGTGATGAGATCGCGTACGCGTTTCCAGGTAGGGGAAGGTTGGAGGCCGAGGACGATCAAGATCGCCACGATCGAGAGGCACTGGGCGAGAGTCTTGAGCTTACCCGCCGTCTTGGCGCCGAACGCCTGGCCGCCCCCTTCCAGGTGGCTTCGGAGTCCCTGGATCAAGAGTTCCCTGACGACGATGGTCGTCACCATCCAGGGAGCCAGTCCAGTGTCGGGCACGGTCAAGAGGTAGATGAACGAGCCGCAAACGATCACCTTGTTAACCAGAGGGTCGAGCTGGCGGCCGATCGCCGTCCCCTGGTCGAGGAGACGGGCGAAGTAGCCATCGAGGGCGTCAGTCAATGCGGCGACCGAGAAGACGATCAATGCCGACCAGTACCGTTCGTTCGCGACGAGGGCAAAGACGACGACCGAAAGGACAAGTCGGCTCAGGGTCAGAACGTTCGGGACGTTCCAGAAGTCCTCGCCGAGGGGTGTCGACGGCTTCGGCGACTCCAGGATCTTCGCGGCCGGAGTCTCGTGCATCCCTTCGGTTCTCCCCGATCGACGATCGAACTTCGGCCTCACTGAAGAATCGTCAGCGGTGAGGTGGGCTTTTTCCTCGGCTTCGGACGAGACCGGCGCTTTCGAGCAGGGGAGGAGGCTTCAGGTCGAGCGATCAGGTCATAACCGTCCGCGGCCAGGATCGAGCAGTGGACGAGATCGCCCGGCTCCAGGTCTGTCGAGGCCACGTAGACCAGGCCGTCCACGTCGGGCGCGTCGGCATAGCTCCGGCCGATCCAGAGGTCGCCGGCGTCAGCATCCGGCGCCGGCCCGTCGATCAAGATATCCAGGCTCCGGCCGACGAGACTCTCATTGAACTCGAAGGCGATCGCTTGCTGGGCCGCCATCACCCTGTCTCGACGCTCGGACTTGACCTCGTCGGAAAGGTGGCCGGGCAGGCGGGCCGCTGGCGTGTCGGGCTCCAGCGAGTAGGGAAAGACGCCCAGGCGCTCGAACCGGGCGGACTCGACGTAGGCCAGCAACTCCTCGAACTCCTTCTCGGTCTCGCCCGGGAATCCGACGATGAAGGTCGTCCGGAGCACCAGGTTGGGCACCTCAGTCCGGAGCCGCGCGATGATCGCCTCAGTCTCGGCTCGGGTATGCCGTACGATTCATCACCTTGAGCATCCGGTCATTGATGTGCTGGAGCGGCATGTCGAGGTAGGGCAGGATCTTGGAGCTATCCGAGAGCACCTCGTACAGATCGTCAGTGAAGTGATTCGGATAGTTGTAGAGGACCCTGATCCAGTCGATCCCGTCGACCTGCTCCAGCTCGCGAAGCAGTTCGGCGAGCCGGGGACGACCGTAGAGGTCGATCCCGTAATACGTCATGTCCTGCGCGACGAGGTTCAGCTCGCGAACTCCGTCGGCGGCCAGCTCACGGGCTTCCTCCACCACCTTCTCGATCGGCTTGGTGACGTGCTTTCCACGCATATAAGGAATGGCGCAGAAGGTGCAAAGCCGATCACAACCCTCGGAAACTTTGAGGTAAGCGAGATGCTTGGGGGTGATCCGGAGCCTGGCCCGGTCGTCCTGCGCCTGGACCGGGCGCGGGGCGGAAAACGGTTCGCTGCTCGTGGAGGTCCCCCATGATCCGGTCGGCGACCTCGAGCGATTTCCTCGCGGCCGAAGACGCCGACGATCTGGTCAACCTCGGGCACTTGCTCCAGAAGCATTTCGCGCTGACGCTCGGCCAGGCAACCAGCGACGATCACTCCTTTGAGACGGCCTTCGCGCTTGCGGTCGAGCATCTCGCGGATCACGCCGAGCGACTCTTGGCGGGCCGCGTCGATAAAGCCGCAGGTGTTGATGATCACCAGGTCGGCCGCGTTCGAATCGGGGACCAGCACGTAGCCGTCCTGGGCCAGCAGGCCAAGCATCCGCTCCGAGTCGACCAGGTTCTTTGGGCAGCCCAGGCTCACGAACGAGTATGTCCCCTTGAGGGAGCCGCGAGCGGCCGTCGTCTTCTTGTCCAAGGTGTTCGATCTCGAAAAGGGGGATGCTGACTCTGGACAAGACAACCGTGATCGAAAACGATATACAAAATCGATCGAAGTTTCTCACGACCGTTCAAATGAAGCGCGCCGGTAGGATTCGAACCTACAACCTTCGGATTCGAAGTCCGCGACTCTATCCGTTGAGCTACGGGCGCCTGGAACCTAGTATAACGAACTCCGCACGGCAGACAAGTCGGCAGGCCTGCGCCCCGTCGTGTCTCCCGATCGCATCGATTGACGATGGAATTCTCGAGCGGTGACCCGACCTCTCAGTTGACCGTATCATTTCCGTTTCCGAACCTCGCTGGCTTCAATTGAGCGATGAAGGAGGTGAAGTGCCTCCCGGCCGCCGACACCTCATCAACTCCCACCCATGGCTCTGAGCGAAATTGACCAGCAGGGCTCCGGTCTCTTCCCCTTTCAGGAAACGACGTCATGAGAAAACGGCGAAGGCGGCGAGGTTTCACCCTGATCGAGCTTCTGGTCGTGATTTCGATCATCGCCGTGCTGATCGCACTGCTGCTGCCGGCGGTCCAGGCGGCACGAGAGGCGGCACGGAGAGCCCAGTGCACGAACAATCTCAAGCAGTTGGGCCTGGCGGCTCACAACTACGTTGACCGGAATAATGTCCTCCCGGCCCAGACGGTCTACCCGACGAACGCCGCAATCGGTGGCGGCTTCAGCTATGGATGGGCGATCGCGATTTTGCCGGGTCTGGAACAGCAGGCGATGTTCAATTCTTATAATTTCTCTCTCGGGGCTACCGGCGACGCTTCGCAGAATACGGTTCGATACTCAACCCTGGCCGCCTATCTCTGCCCGTCCGACGGGATCGGAGCGAAGCCAAGCGACCCGATCGGGACGGCAAACTACGCAGGCAACTTCGGGGGTCCTGGTGTCATCAAGATCGGCTCTGGCACGATCATTCCCCTCACCCTCATCATGGTGGGCGGGACCGCCCCGAATGCCCCCTACAATACCGCCGGTTCTTCGGTCGGCCCGGTCGGCTTCAGCTCGATCACCGACGGCCTTTCCAACACGGCTCTGTTCAGCGAGCATCTGATCGGACTGGGGGACGGGACAACCCTCGGGCCAACGGTCACTTATCCCTCAGGGAACGCCAGGCGGGCCGTCTTCGCGGCCGGCGCGTCCGGTGCTCCGGGTTCCAACCCGACCGCCTTCGTCACGAGCTGTCAGTCGATCGGCGCAGGGGCCAATTCCGTCCGTTCCAACGCGGCGGGTTATAACTGGACAATCGGTTATCCCTGGTACACATCGAACCTGAGCTACAACCACTTCGGGACGCCAAACACGCTGGCGTGCGTCAATTCCTCGGACACGATCACTTCGAGTTGGCCCAGCTTGCTCGGAACGAGTCCGCCATCAAGCTATCATTCGGGTGGGGTCAACGTGGGCTTTGCCGACGGCTCGGTGAAGTTCATCAAGGATACGATTAACCTACAAACCTGGTGGGCCCTCGGAACGCGAAACGGACGCGAGATCGTCAGTTCCGATCAATATTGATGCGAGAACCAGGTCCCACGCTTTCAAACCCAGGTGTCCAAAGAGATGCGTGCAATCTTGATTTGTGCGTCCTTGACCGCTCTCCTCGCCAGTTTGTCGGGCTGCGATTCCGGTGCGAAGACCCGAACCGAAGACCCGGCGAAGCCGGCCCCGGCCGAGCCGCCCGCAGACGGGTTCGTGCCCAAGCCGTCCCCCAGGTAAATCAAGTCGAGGTCGCGGATCACCGTGGACGTGACCGGCTCAGAATTCCGTCAACTCATCCGCCTTCGGATAGATTACCCCGTTGATCGTCCAGTCGATCGGTGTCTTCACGCGTACGAGATTCTGCACCTCCGCGATGTGCTCTAACGCCTGAAGTGCGGTCCATTCGCTCCGGCTCATCGCCGAGGCGGCGACTCCCACCGCGGTGCCCGTGGACCACTCGATCGGGTGGAGTCGGGTCGCGGCGTTGGCCAGGAAGCTCTGAGCCATCGTTTTGCCGGCGACCAGTAGGTTGCCATACCGCTCGTTAGTCAAGGCCCGGAACGGGATGCAGAACGGAAGCGTCTCGTGCCCGCCAAAGACGTAGCGAGGGAAATCGCAGGTCGTCACGGGATGGATGTCCGCCGGATAAGCCCCCAGCGCGATGCGATCGCGGAACCGCTTACCGGTCAGGTTCGCCGGGTTGCCTCCCAGGTCGGAAACCTTCAGGATGAACCCGCCAAGCCCGATCGAGCGTCGGGTGTCGCGGATATACGGCATCTTAGCTAGCCCGGTCCCGGTGCCGAGCACGCCCCGGTCGAGCGTCAACTGCTCGGGAACGAACGGTGGAGGAACGTTCGCCTTGAACCAGTCGTGCCAGCCCAGTGCCCGACGCTCGGCGGCCACGAGGACATCGAGGTCGATCCCGCCTTTCCAGTCGGCCCGCTCGGCCCCCGTGGCCGCTTTGGATTTGAAGAGGTAGCCGAACGGGTAGTCGTTGCCTCCTTCGTTGTCCCGCCCCGAGTAGCCCCAGTTCTGGAGGGAAAGATCGCCGACGGCCGGCTTGGTCCCCTTGCCCTTGATCCGCCGGTAGGTCCAGATCCGGTCCCAGGCGTCGCCGAACTTTCGGTAGCTGCCGAATCCCAGATTCTTGACCCCCACCGGCCCAGGCGGCTCCTCGATCGGCTCGGCGTTGATCCGCTCGACGAAGTCGATCACCGTGGCCTGGCCGCAGGTGTCGTTCCCGTCCCGACCTCCATCGACGTTCTCGACCCCCTGAAGATACGGTGCATCGGAAAGCGCGAGCACCTCGCCCCATTCCGTCGCATCGATGAAGACGGTCTTGTGGCCGGGCCGGTCGTCTTCGACGAACTTCAAGACTCTCTTCGTGAACCGCTCGGAATCAGTCGGCGAGTACCAGTCGGCGAGGTCCTCCGAGAGCAACCGGTCGTAGCCGCCCCATCCGACCCCGGCTCGGGGAGTCCTCTGGATCGCGGTGATCGACCGGATCCGGCCTCCTGGGGTCTGCCTCAACTGACTTGATCACGGAGTCCCGGAAAACGACCAGTTTGTCTTTTAGCTTCGTTTCAAGTGGTAGCAAGTGGCGATCGAGGAAATCTTTGGGTTGAAAGCAGTAGTTGCTCACCCAACCGCCGCCAGGGTTACCGGTCGCGTTCGAGCATCGCCCGGAAGTTGGGCGTCATGTTCTCCCGTTTGCGGGCGATCGCCGAGACGTTGAGGATCTGTCCCGTTCTGGGATCGGTCACCTTGTGCCAGGCCTCGTCGACGGCCGGAACGCCTGACGCAGTGAGCTGACCACCCACCCAGTCCGTCGGCTCGATCAGAGCCGTGCGGGCACCGGACTCGGCGGAGGAGACCGCGGCGGCGAACGCGGCGGTCGTCCCGCCGGCGATCACCACGTCGAAGTCGCGGAATTCCTCGGGCTTCGGCGAACCGGCCCAGGCCGTCATTGTGATCGATGCCATCATCGCGGCGAGAAACCCGATACGTCTCATGTGAATCATGATCCCGGTGACCGACGGCTCCAGATCGCGAGGGGGCCCAAGCCTTTCCCTTCCGGACAGTCCTCCAACGTAAACCCTCTGTCCCTCACGAGCAATCGCCGAGATTCCGCACGGCCTCGGCTTACGGGATTTCAGGTCATCAAGAAAGCCGCGCGCTCGGACGGAGATCCTGATGGCCGGTCAACTACACGCCCTCATGGGTGCTCGGATCCAGAATCATTAAAGTCTGCTTGGAATTTCGTTGTCAGGTCTGAGACCCGTATCTATAGTGACAATTGGCCATGACCCTGAGCGCTGGGGCCGAAGAACATGATTCGTGTCCAGGGTTCCTCGCCGGCCGATACGAGACTGCCAGTTCCGGGTTTATGAAGTGATACGTCTTGAGGTCATGAGACTCCGTCTCCGTGAGGTGTCCATGGAAATCAAGCTGGTCGCGACGACAGGCCGGGCTCAGGGCCAGGCCATCGAGATCAAGGCCGCGAAGTTCTTTATCGGCCGTCACGATAACTGCCAGATTCGCCCCGACATTCCCGACCTCGCCGGGATCCATGCTTTGATCGAGCAACGGGATTTGCGGGTCTATCTTCGGGACTTCGGTGCCGAAGGAGGCACGGGGATCAATGACCGGGTCCTCCACGCCCGCGAGACGGAAGTCTTCGACGGCGACCTGATCCAGATTGGACCGATGGTCCTGACGATGTCCATCAAAGCCAAGCCTGATGATCCTTATCATCACGCTCTGACCACCGCGCCGGTCGGCTGGCCCTTCCTGGACGACGCTTCGGAAGAGCTCTTCCGCGCCGCGTCGAAGAAGCTCGACACCCCGAATCCCGTGACTCGTCACACATCGACGCCTCATCCGCCGGTCGCCGAAGCCCGAACCTTTCGTCAAGCCCCGGCCAGCCCCTCTCCTCGAGCCCGTGACTGCGGCATCGAGCGTCGAATCCGCGCCCGCCAGTGCTCCGATTCAGGCCCCGGCCCCGGTCGTTACCCCGGCCAGGCCGGCGACTCCCTCGATTTCTCCCGCGTTGCCAAATCTGGGTAAACTGCCCAACCGTCGGGCGCTGGCTTGCGAGATGGTTGACGACGTGATGGTGGTCACCATCCTCTCGGCCGACCTGAACGAGGAGGAGACGGTCAGCCCAGTCCGTTACGAGCTTCGCTCGCATGCTTGACGAAGAAATCATCCCGAGCCGGATGGTCATCGACATGGGCAATACTCGATATCTTTCGAGCCGTGCCGTGGGGGTCCTCCTCGCCCATTACCAGGGGCTGGAACGCAAGGGCGCGGTGATGCGGGTCTGCCGGGTCAGCAAAGAAATCAAGCCGGTCCTCGACCAGATGCGGCTGAGTATGCTGATCGATATCTATCCGACGGTGGAAGAGGCCGTCAAGGATTCATGGGACTAATCGAGACCACCAATCGGAAGTGACATCCATCCAGACCAGGATGCGTCGGCAGATCGACGTCGATCTTACTGACCTGAACTCGATTTTTATTGGAATCGGTCGTGCCCGCCAGGTCTTACAGGCCATGGCGGGCTTTTTTTGCGCAGGGATTGAAGTTCAGAGACTTCCGGGCACTGGACTCTTGCAATTCGAGGAGAGCAAGTCATAGTGGTTCGAAATTAGGATTGCTACTACTAGACTCGATGAACTATTCGATGGCAAAGATTATCGTGTCAGCTTAGTCGCCCCAGCTTCTCAATGAGACAATGCCGGAGCTTTCACAGACGTCGAGAGTACCGCAAAATCCGGACTCGCATGACTGCTGAATTCCTTCCCGAGATTCCCTTGAATTCTCCGATTCGGCGACCGCGATCATTCGATGAGCCAACCAACGCCCTGATCCTCCGGTCATTTTTCAAAGTCCGGATTTGACGACTTGACCCACCTCTCCCAACCGACGGGTTCCAAACCCATCTTCCCCTCCCGAGGTGATCACCCATGAGACGAGCGACACCCGTTCCTTTCGTACTGTTGACAATCCTGGCGATCGGCGGACTGTTCTGCTCGGTTGTTTCGAAGGTTCCGAGCGGCGAGGCGATGAACTCGGGCGACGTGGCGTGGATGATGACCTCGGCGGCGCTGGTCCTGCTGATGACCCCCGGGCTGGCGTTCTTTTACGGAGGGATGGTCGGGTTCAAGAACGTGGTCTCGACAATGCTCCAGAGCTTCGTCGCGATGGGGGTGATCTCGATCGTCTGGGTCTGCGGCGGCTTCAGCCTGGCCTTCGGCGACAGCGTCGGGGGGCTGATCGGCAATCCGCTTACGTTCCCGTTCTTCAACGGGGTCAGCGAGGCGACCCATCCTCGGCTCTCGGCCACGGTGCCGCTTCTGGTCTTCGCGTTGTTTCAGCTCAAGTTCGCGATCATCACTCCGGCCCTGATCACCGGCTCATTCGCCGAGCGGGTCCGGTTCTCCTCCTATATCCTCTTCATGATCCTTTTCAGCGTGTTCATCTATTCCCCGCTGGCTCACTGGACCTGGCACCCGGACGGGTTCCTGAATCGTTGGGGCGTGAAGGACTTCGCGGGGGGGACCGTCGTCCACATGTCGGCCGGCTGGGCGGCTCTGGCTGGTGCAATCTTTCTCAACCGGCGGGATAGCCACATCAATGGCCATGCCCATTCACCCGCCAATCTGCCGTTCGTGATGCTGGGGACGGGCCTCCTCTGGTTCGGCTGGTTCGGCTTCAACGCCGGCTCGGCCCTCTCGGCGAGCGGGACGGCGACGATCGCGTTCGGAACGACCAACACCGCATCCGCCGCCGCGATGCTCGGCTGGATCTTCTTCGATTGGATGAGGGGCAACCGGCCTTCCGCCCTGGGTGCCTGCATCGGTGCGGTGGTGGGACTGGTCGCCATCACCCCGGCCGCCGGCTTCGTAACAATTCGCGAGAGCCTCGTGATCGGCCTGGCCGCGAGCGTGATTAGCAACCTGGCCGTTCATTGGAAGTCGAAGTCGACGCTCGACGACACACTCGACGTCTTCCCCTGCCACGGGGTTGGCGGGATGGTCGGCATGATCGCCACCGGCATCTTCGCCAAGGAGGTCGGCCTGGTCCATGGCTCCCCGACCACGTTCCTATACCATCTTCTCGCGCTCGTGATCGTCTCGTTGTACGCGTTCTTCGGCTCGATGCTTCTCTATAAGGTCACCGACCTGATCATCCCGCTCCGTGTCACTCCCGAGCAAGAGAGGATTGGCCTCGACCTCAGCCAGCACGGCGAGACGGCGCTGGACCTTGGCCCGATGGAGGTTCCCAGCGTTCCCGAGCCCGTTCGAGAAATGGAATTGGCCTCCAGCGCGGCGTGAGGCAACGATCCCGGCGGATCGATCGTGAGAACGCTCCGCCTGCCCTTGCCAAAGCGCGACGAAACTGTACAATAGGCGGTTTACCGTCGCGGAACATTCCCGATCTCGACGGGGGTTGTGTTTAGGCCCTCCCAGGGATCGGGATGTCTCTGCGCAACGCCGTCTTGTCGGTGGAAGTCGGAGGAGAGAGTCGGATGGCCGAGTTGATGACGACCGATGTTCGCGCGCTCCTGGACCGCAATCCGTTCGACGCCTCGGCCGTGGCCGACCTTCGCGAAGTCCTGGGACGCGACCCGTCCCGCTACGCGACCCTCCGCGACGCCGTCGCGGCCCTTCGCGACCGTTCCAAGGGGGCCGTCACGCCCGACATCCACCTTCGCCTCGGCGTGGGCGATGTCCTTCTGGGGCGATATACCTCGGGCCTCGAACACCTCGGCAAGCTCGGCGAGAACGGGCTGGCCCAGTTCTTCCGGGGCCTCGCCCTCGAGTACCTCCAGCGCTGGGACGAGGCCGCCAAGGCGTTCCATGCCGCCGCGGAAGCCGGCTACGACCCCAAGAACTCCGACCTCCACCGCGCCGGGGCCCTCCGGCGAGCCGGGCATGCCGATGAAGCCCGCGCGATGCTCGAGCAGCTTGCCAAGGCCGGTGCCAGTTCCGCCGAGTTCCACTATCAGCGTGGCAGCCTGCTCGCCGCCGAAGGGGAACTGGTCGCCGCTTCCGCCGAGCTGGAGAAGGCGATCGAGCTCGACCGCCACCACACCAACGCCCTCTTCGAGCTGGCGTACATCAACGACCTCCACGGCAACGACGACGTCGCCGCTCGACTTCTACAAGGATTGCGTCAAGCGACCGCCCGTCCCGCTCGCCGCCCTGATCAACCTCGGCGTCCTCTACGAGGACCGGATGAATTTCCGCGAGGCCGAGAACTGCTACCGGCAGGTTCTCGCCCACGACCGGAATCACCCCCGCGCCGCGCTCTTCTTCAAGGACTGCCGGGCCAGCCGCGACATGTTCTACGACGAGACCGTCGAGAAGGACATCGCGATCAAGCGGCAGCTCATGGAGATCCCCGTCACCGACTTCGAGCTCTCGGTCCGGAGCCGCAACTGCCTGCGGAAGATGAACATCCGGACGCTCGGCGACCTGACCCGGACCACCGAGGCCGCGCTCCTGGCCTGCAAGAACTTCGGCGAGACCTCGCTCCCCGAGATCAAGGAGATGATGACCTCCAAGGATCTCCGGCTCGGGATGGCGCTCGAAGGGGGCGCGCCAGTCGTCGGCCTCGCCGATCGACGAGCCGCGAGTCGCTCTCGGCCGAAGACCGGGCGATGCTCGCCAAGCCGATCAGCGACCTCAACCTCTCGGTCCGGGCCCGCAAGTGCATGACCAAGCTCGGCATCCAGACCGTCGGCGAGCTGCTCAGCCACACCGGCGACGAGCTGCTGGAGTGCAAGAACTTCGGCGTCACCTCGCTCAACGAGGTCCGCGAGAAGCTCCGCGAGCTGAACCTGAAGCTCAAGAACGAGTGACGGCGCGCTCGATCCCGGATATCGGCGATCGCACAATGGTCGATGGACTCGACGCTGGGATTTGCCGTGTCGAGCCATCGGCCATTCACCAGCTCGACCCATCCGAGCCAAGGTCGACCCCCTTGCCACGCCCGGTCCGCTTCGAGTCGACCGCCCGCGACCCTCGACCTCGGCCCGGGCCGGGGTCCTGCACACCCCTCACGGCTCGCTGGAGACGCCGGCCTTCATGCCGGTCGGCACCCAGGCGACGGTCAAGGGGATCTTGCCCCGAGCAGCTCCGGGCGACCGGCAGCCGGATGATCCTGGCGAACACCTATCACCTGGCCCTCCGGCCGGGCGACGAGGAAGTCGCGGCGATGGGCGGCCTGCACTCGTTCATGGGCTGGGACGGGCCGATCCTGACCGACTCCGGCGGGTTCCAGGTCTTCAGCCTGGCCGCCCGGGCCAAGATCACCGAGGCCGGCGTCGACGTTCCGGTCGCACCTCGACGGCCGGCTGCTCGAGCTGACCCCCGAGCGGGCCGTTGCGATCCAGCAGAACCTCGGGGCCGACGTCGCCATGTGCCTCGACGTCTGCCCGGCCCTGCCCGCCGAGCAAGGAGACGATCGCCGACGCCGTCGACCGGACCGTCCGCTGGGCCGCGCGCTGCAAGGAGGCCCACACGCGGCCCGATCAGGCCCTCTTCGGGATCGTCCAGGGCGGGAGCCACGCCGACCTCCGCGCAGGAGTGCGCCGAGGCGCTGATCGCGCTCGACTTCGACGGCTACGCCGTGGGCGGCGTGAGCGTCGGCGAGGGGCGCGACCAGGTCCGGCTGGCGCTGGAGGTCACGACCCACCGGCTCCCCGAAGACCGGCCCCGCTACCTGATGGGAGTCGGCCGCCGCAGGACATCCTCGACGCGATCGCGACCGGGATCGACCTGTTCGACTGCGTCCTGCCGACCCGCAACGGCCGGAACGCGACCTGCCTGACCGCGCACGGGACGGTCAAGCTCCGCAACGCCGCCCACCGGCGCGACCCCCGGCCGATCGAGGAGGGTTGCGACTGCCTGGCCTGCCGCCGGTTCAGCCGGTCGTACCTCCGCCACCTGTTCATCGCCAACGAGATGCTCGGACCGATCCTGGCCTCGATCCACAACTTAACTTACCTCCAGAGGCTCACTCGTCAGGCCCGCGAGGCGATCCGCGAGGGTCGATTCGTCCAGTTGAGGGCGGAAGTGCTTGAAGCGTTGGGGCCGTAAAGGGTAAAGTGCGTTCAACGGCGTGCGATCGGACCCGGCCTGTCCGGCCGGTCGTTGGCGCCACGGCCCCCGTCTGTCTCTCGCATCGAACCTCCTCGAACGATCCGGATTGATCCTCATGCTTGGCTCGCTCGCGCCCTTCCTGACCCTCTTCGCCCAGGCCGCTCCCGCCGCCGGCAAGCCGGAAGCGAATCCGCTCATCCAGTACCTGCCCTCTCCCGATCCCGTTCGTCTTCTACTTCATGCTGATCCGCCCGCAGCAGGCGCAGGAGAAGAAGCGGAAGGAGATGATCACGAGCTGAAGAAGAACGACAAGGTTCTGACGGCGGCCGGGATGTACGGGACGGTGCTCTCGGTCGACGAGAAGGGGGACAGGGTCCAGCTTCGGCTCGACGACGACGGCAAGGTAAAGGTCACGTTCACCAAGGCGAGCATCGTCCGGGTCGTCAACGATCCGGCCGAGACCAACTGAGGGTCGGTTCGAGCTTTTCGAGTCGATGGATTCGAGAAGATCTCGGCCGGGCGCGACTCGCGACTGGAAGGGTCCGACGCAGTTCGGACCCGTTCGCATTGTGAACGCATGACCCGGGCGACGATCGTGCAAAGTCGACCCGGACTAGGAGCAGAGAGGGGACGTCGTCCCCGTCGAGGGGCCGGGTTTCCTTCGGCGATTCGATCGGCTTTCTTCGAGGATTGCGACCGCCGGGCCGCAGGGAACGACCATGAAAAAGTTCGGTGGCAAGTTCGCTCTTATCATCGGCCTGACGCTGCTCGGCCTGATCTCCATTTGGCCGCCCAAGGACAAGCTCAAGACCGGCATCGACCTCTCGGGCGGGACGATCCTGGTCTACGAGGTCAATCCGTCGAGCACCGCTGCCGGCAACCGTCAACCTCGACGACCTGATCACCGCGCTGAAGCGCCGGCTCAACCCTGAAGGCGTCGAGGACATGGCGATCCGTCAGGTTCGGCAATAACCGGATCGAGATCGTCCTGCCCAAGAAGTCCGCCGACGAGGTTGAGGAAGTCAAACGGAAAATCACCAACGTCGGCTCGCTCGAGTTCCGGATCCTTGCGAACCACAAGCACGACGATACGGCCATCGCCCGAGCGATGAGCCGGGATGGCCTACACCGACCGCCGCCGAAATACCGCTGGGCCAAGCTCGGCGAGACGATTACTGGATCCAATCCGACGACCGACTCCCAGGGAAGCACGATCACCGACCCCTCGCAGCGCTGGGTCAAGAATGCGTATGCCGGGCGGACGGTTTACCTCAAGGGCAAATCCTCCACCGGCCTGGAACAGCCTGAAGAGGCGTTCACCGTCGAAGGGAACACGATCAATCAGTTGAAGCTCAAGACCCCGCACAAATTCGCGACGATCACCTCCTACCGGATCGAGTTCAACCCCAGCCGGATCACGGCGGGCGACCCCGACAACCCCCGTCCGATGGACCCGATCGTTCGCGAGGAGAAGGTCGCCCCGGGCCACACCGAGCGCTACATCCTCTACAAGGTCGACCGCCAGGACGTGACCGGCAAGCTGCTCGCCAAGGCCGAGGTCAAGGAAGACGACCACTTCCAGCCGGCGGTCGGATTCGTCTTCAACCGCCAGGGCGGACGCAAGTTCGGCATCCTGACCAGCGAGCACCTCCCCGAGGAGAACGGCAGCTTCCGCTACCAGCTCGCCATCCTCCTCGACGGCGTGGTGCAGTCGGCCCCATCGATCAACTCGGAGATCCGCGACTCGGGGATCATCGAGGGGGGCTCGGGCGGGTTCTCGCCCAAGGAGCTCGACTTTCTGATCACGGTGCTCCGATCGGGAAGCCTGCCGGCGAGCCTGAACCCCGAGCCGCTCCAGGAAGAGAACGTTGGGCCGACCCTTGGCGAGGACACCATCACCAAGGGGATCTTCGCGATCATCATCTCGATGATCGTCGTGCCCGTCTTCATGATCGTCTATTACCGGTTCGCCGGCGTGGTGGCTGTCGTCGCGCTGATGCTGAACCTGCTGCTCCTGATCGCCTCGATGGCCTTCCTCCAGGCGAGCTTCACGCTTCCGGGCCTTGCGGGGCTGGCCTTGACGATCGGCATGGCGGTTGACGTGAACGTCTTGATCTTCGAGCGAATGCGGGAAGAAGCCGAGCGTGGGGCGTCGATGGCCCAGCAGATCCGTAACGGCTTCAACCGGGCCTGGGTGACGATCTTCGACTCTCACGTCACGATCTTCCTCTCCGGCCTGGTGCTCTACACCGTGGGGACCGACGAGGTCAAGGGGTTCGCCCTCACGCTGATCATCGGCATGATCTGGAACCTGTTCACGGCCGTTTATGTCTCCCGGGTGATCTTCGAGTTCTGGTACGACCAGGGCTGGCTGAAGAAGGTCACGATGCTGAAGATGATGGACAAGACTCACATCGACTTCATCGGACCGCGCAAGATCTGCATGACGGTCTCGGTCATCCTGATCGCGCTCGGTCTGGTCGCGACCGGGCTCCGCGGCCGCGGGATGTACAACATCGACTTCACCGGCGGAACGCTGGTGACGATCCGACTCGACGAAACCGACCCCAAGGTCAAGGATCTCTCCGAGTCAGGGCGGACGACGTTCGTCCGCGAGAAGGCCGGCCTCCTGCCTGACGTGACGGTCGAAAGCCTTAGCGTCGGCGGCGACAAGTCGGGCGAGCGCTTCAACATCCGGACGACCGAGCAGAAGATCGAGAAGGTCAAGCAAACCGTCCTCGAATCGTTCGGCTCGGCCCTCCAGCGGGTCGTGATGAAGATAGGATCACCCACCACCATCGCGGCCGCCCCAGCCGAGCCGGCGAAAGCGGAGGCGAAAGAGAAGCCCAAAGACGAGACCAAGGACGCGACGAGCGACCGTTTCGCGGGCGGTCGGCAGTATGAGCTGAACTTCAACGTACCTCAGTCCGCCGCCCAGATCGCCACCTCGCTCCGCAAGGTGCTCTCCGATAACGGGGTCAACAACCCCGACTCCCGGTTCGAGATCATTAACCCGAGGGCGATCCCCGGCGCCTCCACCGTCGCCGACTCGACCGTCCTGACCCTCCGGACCAACCTCGAAGCCGACTCGCCCAGTCCTTCAGCTCAAGAAACTCGGGACCTCACTGGAGAACGACCGGAACCTTCTCTTCGAGCGTTCCGAGACCTTCGGCAGTACCGTGGCCGGCGAGACCCGGAGCCTGGCGATCATCGCGACCATCGCGAGCTGGGTGATCATCGCGCTTTACCTCTGGTTCCGATTCAAGTCACTGGTCTACGGGCTGGCGGCGATCATCGCCGTCGTCCACGACGTTCTGATTACCCTGGGCGCCGTGGCGGTCACTTACTGGCTCTCGAGCATCCCCGGTCTGAGCGAGGTCTTGCTCCTCGAACCGTTCAAGATTGACTTGCCGATGATCGCCGCGTTCCTGACGCTGATCGGCTTCTCGGTCAACGACACGATCGTGATCTTCGACCGGATTCGCGAACTGAAGGGGAAGACACCGCATCCTGACCAGCCAGATCATCAACGATGCCGTCAACCAGACGTTGAGCCGGACGATCCTGACTTCGCTGACCGCCTGGCTGGTCGTGGTGATCCTCTACCTCTTCGGCGGCGAGGGCTTGCACGGGTTCGCCTTCTCGCTCGTCGTCGGCTTCCTGAGCGGAACCTACAGCACGATCTACATCGCCAGCCCGATCCTGATCGACTGGGACCGCAAGGCCGTCGAGATGCCTCACAAGGGCAAGGAACTGGTCAGCTCCCGCTGAAAAAGGGAAAGCCAACTGCCAGATCGGCAGGCTTTCACGGGGATTTCGCCCTCGATGCCGCGAAAAACGAAGCCACCCGCCAATCCGGCGTGTGGCTTCGTTTTATCGCATGCGTTGCGCGGTGCAGGGCTTCCGTGGTTGAGTCGATCTCAATCGCGGAGCACTCGCCCGGCGTGGATGATTCGCGATTGGCCGTTCTGGAAAACTCGAAGGCCGCCCGACTCGTCGATACCGGCGGCGATGGCTTCGATTGGCTCGGCGCCGACCTCGATCCGTACCGTCGAGCCGGTCAGTGTGTCGAGCCGGTTCCATTTTTCTACCAGTTCGGGACGATTCTCGGTCAGGTCTCGGATTTGTCCTCCAAGCCGGCCGAGGATGGCCCTCATAAGCTCGGCTATGGGGTCTACCGAAGTCGAATTCAGAGCCCAATCGACGAGGCTCGCCGCCATCCGACGAATCTCGACAGGTGCCTGATCCAATCGGGTCCGGACGTTCAGGCCGATCCCGATCAACAACCTCGGACCATCGGGCGACTCGACCCGTTCGGGCAGGATGCCCCCGAGTTTCCGCCCGCCGACCTCGATGTCATTCGGCCAGCGGATTCCCGGCCGGCATGTGGGATAGAGCGAGCCGATGGCTTCGATGATGGCAACGGCTGAGGTCAGGGCGACCTTCGGCCCATGCTCCAGGCTCAGTCTGTGGTCCCGAGGGTCGATGACGAGCGTCACCGTCAGGCTGCCGTCGTCGGACCACCAGACGTTCGAGCGCTGGCCACGGCCCCGGGTCTGGCGATCGGCCCAGATCAAGGCGGGAGTCTCGACCTCTTCGGCTTCGAAGAGTCGTTTCGTGAGGTCGCTGGTCGAGTTGACCTCCTCGACGCGGAGGATCGACCTTACGAAAGGCATGTCCGAGTCTTCGTCTCCCGGACGGTTCGAAGAAAAGCGGGCGGGATGACCTTGGAGCGGATCAAATCGCATGAAAGCTTTCAAATTACCCCTGCTCACGCCTTCGATACCAGGAAGTCGAGTAGATCCAGAGAATCACGACGCACGCCCAGATCCCATCCCGAAGGTGAGGCGAAGCAAACCAGAGAGCGGCCACGATCGCGAGCACGCCGCCCCAATGGAAGACCCTAAATAGGGCGGCGAGGTACAGTGAGCCATCGTGTTCGGCCTTCGCGATTACCGGATGGGGGGAGCGGAGGGCGCCACGGACGACCGCCACGGAGAAGGAGAGATTCAGGAGCAACTCGATCGTTTGCCAGCTCATGCATTGTTTCCACCGTCCTCCGCGTCAACGGAGCGGTCTGTCCCGACCCGCCACGCTCTACTCTAACAGAATTCGGGTCTATTCCGCCGAGAGCCGGATCAGCAGCTCGCCGGTCTTGACCTGGCTGCCGACGGAGGTGAGGACCTCGACGACGCGCCCGGGACGTTCGGCGTAGAGGGTCGTCTCCATCTTCATGGCCTCGATCGAGAGCAATTTTTGACCCTTGCGGACGGGGTCGCCCGCGACGACCGCGACGCCGACGACCAGTCCGGGCAGCGGGGCGGCGATCTGGTTGGGGTCGGACGGGATCGGCCTTGGGCGTCTCTCGGACGGCCGAGGCCAGCGAGCGGTCAACGACCACGACTTCGCGAGGCTGGCCATTCAGCTCGAAGAAGACGGTTCGCTTCCCCTCGGCGTGGGCCTCGCCGACGGTCAAGAGCTTGACGATCAGGGTCTTGCCCGGCTCGATCTCGACGAGGTTCTCCGCGCCCGGCTCGGGACCGAAGAAGAATAGCGGCGTCGGCAGGACCGACGTGTCGGCGAAGGAACGCTCGTGCGCGGCGAGGTCGGGAAAGACTCGGGGATAGATCAGGTAGCTGAGCGCGTCGCGCTCGTTTGCCGGTCGGCCGAGAAAAGCGCTCGCCTTGTCGCGGGCCGGCGTCGAGGTCGGCGGGTGGCTGATCCTTGCCCGGGCGATCGGTCGTGGCGGGACGCCCTTTGAGCACTCGTTCCTGGAGGACCGGCGGGAAGCCCCCGGGCGGCTGGCCGAGCCGACCCTCGAAGAGTTCGACGACCGACTCGGGGAACGCCAACTCGCGTTCGGGGTCGACCGTGTCCTCGGGCGTCAGGTTGTTGGCGACCAGGAACAGAGCCATGTCGCCGACGACCTTCGACGTCGGCGTGACCTTGACGATGTCGCCGAAGAGCACGTTGACGTCCGCGTACGCCTTGCAGACCTCCGGCCAGCGCGACGCCAGGCCCAGCGCCTTGGCCTGCTGGAACAGGTTTGTGTACTGACCGCCCGGCATCTCGTAAGCATAGACCTCGGCCGAAGGGGCCTTCAGGGCCGTCTCGAACGGCGAGTAGAGAGTCCGGACCTCCTCCCAGTACCGGCTCATCTCGACCAGTGCGTCGGGGTCGACGCCGGTCTCACGAGGGGTGAATCGGAGCGACTCGACGATGGCGTTCAGGCTCGGCTGCGAGGTCAGGCCGGACATCGACGAGACCGCGCCGTCGGCGATATCGAGCCCGACCTCGGCCCCCTTCAGGACGCTGGCCGCCTGGGCCCCACCGACGTCGTGGGTGTGGAAGTGAATCGGCACTCCGACCTCGTCGCGGAGCGTCCTGATCAGGTCTCGGCGGCGTAAGGCTTGCAAAGCCCGGCCATGTCCTTGATCGCGATCATGTTCGCCCCGCGTTTCTCGAGTTCCTTGGCCAGGTTGACGTAATAGGCCAGGTTGTACTTGGTCCGCGAGGGGTTGAGGATGTCCCCGGTGTAGCAGATGGCGGCCTCGCAGAGCGCGCCGGCCTCGCGGACGGCGTCGAGCGCGACCTCCATGTTGGGAATCCAGTTCAGTGCGTCGAAGACCCGGAACAGGTCGATTCCGGCGACGGCCGCCTCCTTGACGAAGGCGCGGACGAGGTTGTCCGGGTAGCTCGTATAGCCGACGGCGTTCGACCCCCGGAGGAGCATCTGGAAGAGGATGTTGGGGATCTTCTCGCGGAGCTGGGTCGAGCCGGTCCCACGGGTCTTCCTTGAGGAACCGCATCGAGGTGTCGAAGGTCGCGCCGCCCCACATCTCGATCGAGAAGATTTTCGGGCAGAGCCGGCCGTAGGCGTCGGCCACGCGGAGCATGTCGCGGGTCCGGACCCGGGTCGCCAGCAGCGACTGGTGGGCATCGCGGAACGTCGTGTCGGTCAGCAGGAGCGGGTTTTGCTCGCGGACCCAGTGCGAGAAGCCCTCGGCCCCCAGTTTCTTGAAGATCTGCCGAGAGCCCTCGGGCGGCGGCGATGGTCTTGTCGAAGCTCGGCGGGGCCGGCTCGATCCGTGCGCGCCCCTTCGGGCGTCTTGAGTCACGCCGGGGAAACCGTTGACGATGACCTCGGCCATGAAGGTCAGCAGCTTCGTCGCCCGGTCCTGCGTGACCGGGAACTGGAAGAGCTCGGGCGTCTCGTCGAGGAACCGGGTGGTGGTCCGGCCTTCGAGAAAATCGGGGTGGTCGATGACGTTGAGCAGGAACGGGACGTTCGTCTTGACCCCTCGGACGCGAAACTCGCGCAAGGCCCGCTCCATCCGCCGAGCGGCGTCGACGAACCGTCGACCGCTGGCGCAGACCTTGACCAGCAGCGAGTCGTAAAACGGCGTGATGATCGCCCCGGTGGTCGCCAGGCCGCCGTCGAGCCGGAGGCCGAGGCCGCCGGGCGATCGATAGTGGGTGATCTTGCCGTAGTCGGGCGTGAACTTGTTCTCGGGGTCCTCGGTCGTGATCCGGCACTGGAAGGCGAACCCTTGCGCGTGGACCGCGTCCTGGCTCGGGCAGGTTGATCTCCGGGTCGCCCAGCTCAGCGCCCTGCGTGATCAGGATCTGGCTCTTGATCAGGTCGACCCCGGTGATGATCTCGGTGACGGTGTGCTCGACCTGGATCCGCGGGTTCACCTCGATGAAGTAGAACCGTGCGGCGTCGGTGTCGTAGAGGAACTCGACGGTCCCCGCGTTCTCGTATCGGACGTGACTGGCCAGACGGACGGCGGAGTCGCAAAGCTCCTTGCGGATGGCGGGGTCGAGGTTCGGTGCGGGGGCGATCTCGATGACCTTCTGATGCCGTCGCTGGATCGAGCAGTCGCGCTCGAACAGGTGGACGAGGTGGCCGTGCTTGTCGCCGAGGATCTGGACTTCGATGTGCCTGGCCGCTTGATGAACTTTTCGAGGAAGACGTCGGGGACGCCGAACGCCGCGCCGGCCTCGCGGCGGGCCTGGTCGATGGCGTCGTCCAGCCCCTCGGCCGACTCGACGACCCGCATCCCCCGGCCGCCGCCGCCCATCGACGCCTTGACGATCACCGGGATAGCCGAGCGACTCGGCCAGCGTATGAGCCTCTGTCCCTGAGGTCACGGGCTGGTCGCTACCGCCCAGAACCGGCACGCCCGCCTCGATGGCGAGCTTTCGGGCCGCGACCTTGTCGCCGAGTTGGTCGAGCAGCTCGGGCCTCGGGCCGACGAAGGCGATCCCGGCGGCTTCGCAGGCGCGGGCGAAATCGGCGTTCTCGGAGAGGAACCCGTAGCCGGGATGGATCGCGTCGACGCCCTTCTCGCGGGCGAGCTGGACGATCGCCTCGATGTTCAGATAGCTCCGGATCGGCTCGCCCGGCTTGCCGATCGGGTACGCCTCGTCGGCCTTGAGTCGGTGCATGGCGAAGCGGTCTTCGTGCGAGTAGATCGCCACCGTCCGGATGCCCAGCTCGTGCGCCGAGCGGAAGACCCGGATGGCGATCTCGCCCCGGTTGGCCACCAGCAGCTTGCGGATCTCGGACATGAAACCATCCCAGAGAGGGGGAGATTGCGGGTCGAAGTCAGATCCAGGCGAACAGATTACTCAAGGAGCAGGAGAAGCCGGTGAGAATGTCCTCGCCGATTCCTATCCCTGGCACGACCTGACCAGTGTATGCAAAGTCGATCTCCACGCGGAGGGCGAAACCACGATTCAATCCTTCTCGAGCCCGAAGTTCTCCATGAAGGATTCATAGAATGCGATGGCTTCCGTACTCGGTGGGCGATCGGCTGATCCTGATCGTTCTTCCTCGATGCACTCCTTGAGCGGCATCACGCAGGGCGATCCTTTCCGCGACGGTGCTTGTCGCGAGCCGATACCCAACGTGTTCCATTGCTTTTACGGCGGAGTCGGGATGAACGACATCGTCGCCGGAGAATTCCAGGAAAAGGACCGTCTCGATGACCGACATTACCAGTGACTTCATAAATACTCCAGCGTAGCGGCCTTCCTAACCCTCCCGGATCGGCCGGATATCAGTCCTGCTCTGCCTCAACCGGGTTCTCCAACCGGCCGATGCCCTCGATCTCCGCGATGACGAGGTCGCCCGGCTTGAGATAAACGCCAGTCGTCGAGCCGACGCCAGATGGCGTCCCCGTCGAGATCAGGTCGCCGGGCTCGAGGGTCACGAACCGGGAGATGAACGAGATCACGGCGGCGACCGGGAAGATCATTTGCCCGGTGCTGCCCTCCTGCTTCGTCTCGCCGTTGACCAACAGCCGGATCGTCAAAGCTTGCGGGTCGGGCACCGCATCGGCCGAGAGCAGACATGGGCCGACCGGACAGAACGTGTCGTGCCACTTTCCATGAAGCCAGTCGAAGAACCTGTCTCGTTCCCGCGACTTTCGACCAGGGTTGGGCATGTACTTCCGGTCGGTGATGTCGTTGACGACGGTATAAGCGGCAACGTAATCCAGCGCGTTGGCTTCCTCGACGTTGCGACAGCGACTTCCGATCACCACTCCGAGCTCAGCCTCGTAATCGATGTGATCGGGCGAACACCGGGGAATCAGGATCGTTCCGCCTGGATGGTTCAATGTGGTCGATGCCGGCTTCATGAAGACATAAGGGAAGGTTTCGGCCCGTTCGACCGCCATTCCCCCGCGTTCAATGACATGGGCAGCGTAGTTCCCGGCGAGTAGAAGAATCTTGGGAGGTCGAGGTAGCGGGACAAGTAGGCTCACTTCTTCGGTCAAGACGCACAGTTCAGCGAGTTGTTCGTCATCCAGGGTTTCAAGCCATCTGGATAACTCCTGGGCGGCGGAGAACGCCGAACCGTTGGGAGGCAAGAATTCCAGGATTTCGTCGCTCGCTGGCAGGAGCAGATCGGTCCCGACTTGCTCGGCATACAACTCGGCCGCCTGCTGGATCGGGATGATCGAGTCGTCCCTGTAGAACCCGACCAGGTCGACTTCGTCGAGATGGAAACGGCACAATCGCATGTCCCAAGCTCCTCGGAATCGGGTCGAAGGCCAGCAAGTTCAGTCATCGGGTCGATCAGGATGGGCTTCCGGACTCGCGAGGGACCACGATACCGCCTTATAGCGGGATTCACAATCGACTGGGCGAGCCGATCCCGCCCGAATGGTCGTCCGAAAAACAGCTTCGGCAAGGCTCGAAACCCCGGGCTCAATGGCCAGAGCTGGGCTCAAAGCTTAATTCGATCGATTCGAGCAGAAAAGTTGACTGGAGTGATCCGCCTATCGGACTCCTCCTTACGAAGGATCGCCTGGGACTTCGGACCGCTCTGAAATCGCTCATCCTCCGGATCAAAGGTTTGGAGCCGAGCGCTGGAATCCACCTTGACCGGAGGGCTGGCAGGGTTGATACTGTGACGCGCACGGATCGCCCTGCCACGGGTTCCATGAAGGACCTCCTTGAATGACACACCCAGACCGGCCCGGCGGCTCCCCCTTTCCGGCGACGTATCCCTGCCTGAACTGTTCACGAAGTCAGACGAGGCCGACTTCTCGTCCTCAGTATCCTACCTCGAAAGGCCTCCCCCTGGTCGCCGGAAGGCGTAAAGCCACGGTTGGATCGGGTCGAGACACTCTCTTCCGGACCCGGTCCAAGGCAAATCGGCCGGGCGATCGCTCACGCCCTCAATTCGTCGATCGTTGATACTCCGTCGCCCGGGCTCGGAGGGGTCATCCCTCCCTGAGCCAGGATTTACCGGTCGAATATCGAATCAGGTCGATGAGGCTCGTCCGACCCATGCTTAACTTCGAATACCTATCTGCTGATCTTCGCCGTCGCCTTCATGGGCTGCGTGCTGGTCACGCCCCTCGTGACGCGGGTCGCGACCTGGCTCGGCGCCATTGACCGACCCGACCAGTTCCGCCGGATTCACAAGGGGGCCACCCCACGGCTCGGTGGGCTGGGACTTGCCTTCGGCCTGACGATGGGGATCGGGATCGCCGCGCTGGGGGGCTACTTCCAGGACTGGGCGGAGTACGACCGATGGCTCGGATCGCTGGTTCCGATCGGACTGGCCGCAGCCATCATCCTGGCGGTCGGCGTGACCGACGACACCCGCGAGATGAGTCCCCGCGTGAAACTCCTTGGCCAGGCCTCGGCGGTCCTGGTGCTTTACTTTGGCGGGATCAGGATCGACTCGGTGACTGTCCTGGGCCAGACAATCCCGCTCGATAGTCCCTCGATGACGGTCTTGATCTGGGAACACGGCATCCGGATCGCGTTACCGGGCCTTCTCGTGACGATGCTCTGGTTCCTGGCCTGCATGAATATCTGGAACCTGATCGACGGGATGGACGGCCTTGCTTCGGGGGTCGGCCTGCTCGTCAGCGGTACGCTGGCGCTGGTGGCGATCTGGCTGGATAACCCAACGGTCGCGATCATGGCGGCGTCACTGGCCGGCGGCCTGGCCGGCTTCTTGCTCTACAACTGGCATCCGGCCTGCATCTTCCTGGGCGATAGCGGGAGCCTGCTGATCGGTCTGTTGATCGGGGTCGTCGGCGTGCAGGGGTCGCTCAAGGAGGGAGCGACGATCTCGATCCTTTTCCCAATCCTGGCGATGGGCCTACCGATCACCGACACCGCGATGGCGATCTTCCGGCGCTGGGTTCGTAACCTTCCGCTCTCATCGGCCGATCGGAGGCACATCCACCACCTGTTGATCGGCCTGGGGCTGAACCCGCGTCAGGCGGCGGCTTTGCTTTATTGCTTCTCGGCTGGGCTCTGCGGCGTGGTTTTGCTGGGCGTGGTGTTCAAGAACGAGGGGCTGGCGCTGGTGATGGGGCTTTCCGGTTGCGCGGCCTTCCTGTTGATCCTGACCAGCCGCCGCGACGAGCTGGCCACGCTCCGGGCCGATTTCGCGTCGCGGCTGGCCAGGGGCAAGCAGGAGCGATTCGCCGCCAAGGTGACCTGGGAGGCGATCCAGCGGATCGAGCTCTGCGAGTCGGTCGAAGGGATCTGGGCCATCATTCGGGGAGCGACGTTCAAGCTCGGGTGCGACCACCTTTGCTTGACCTGCCGGCGCGACGGGCGATCGATCTTCGAAGGCCTGGAAGGCGACCCGGAAGGGCAAAAGGCTGACGAGGGCCTGTCGGGGCCGATGGCGACTTTCCGACTGTCGAGTGGGAGCGACTTGCTCTTGCTTGTCTCACTCCACCAGACCGCAGATTCCACCCTGGAGGCGGACATCGCGTTCCGGTTCATGCAGCGGCTCTCGCTGGCCACGGCCGAGCGTTTGGAGCGGCTGTTCTCGAAGACTTCGGCCTTGGGGATGGGACGGGAGCGGATGGCGGCCGAGCCAGCCCGGGAGTCGTCCGACGGGTTGGTCCCGTCATCCCTGATGTCCCGTCGAATCGACCAAGCTTCTGGCGGCTCTGGCTCGGCGGCCCTGGAACTGGCTCCCTTCCGGTTGGACCGGCCCTCACTGAGCTGGCTCCGGGATGTCCTGGGTCAGTCCTCGGCCCCGACGGTCCCGGCCCGATCGCTTGGAGAAGAATGACCGGAGGCGATTGATCCATGGATGGAATTCAAACGTATACGGGTGGACAACGCCACCTCGTCGCCACCGCCCACTTACCGGGGGCGTCTCCCTCGGCGATCAAGACGCCTTCGGATTACCTCCGGGCCATTCGTCGGCGGTTCTGGCTAATTCTGGCGGTGGCAATCCCGGTCGCGACTGCCGGGACGATGCATGTCCTACGAATGCAGCCGGTCTACTCGGTCTCGTCCTCGATCGAGATCAAGCAGCCTCGTGTGGACCAGAACATCCGTGGTCTGATTGCCCGGGGTGACACCTCTCCAGGCGAAGCGGCCGACGAGAAGTACATCCCGAATACTCTGGCGTTACTCAACAGCAAGAGCCTGGCCGAGGAAGTCGTCAACGACCCAGCGCTTGGGCTGCCACCCTCAGCGCTTGAAGGCGATCCGGCCGCAGACCTGATGTCCAAGATCAAATACCGCCAGATTCCCCAGTCGAATTTCTATACCGTTACTCTCGAAGGCCGCGACCCAGACCGGATCACGCGGACGCTCAACTTTCTCCTGAACAAGTTCCAGGCCCGGACCGACCGCGAAAGTCGCGACGCCAGCGAACAGGCGGCCTCGCAGGCCTCGGCGACGATGACGACCTACATCCAGCAGTTGAAGTTCATCGAGGAAGACCTCACGAACCACATCCTCAAGAGTAGCAGCCTCGCCCCAGGCGGCAACAATCTGAAACAGGCCGAGTACGAGACGATCCGGCAACACCTCCTCTTCCAGCGGCAGCAGGCGACCGGCCTGCAGCGCGACGCCCAACTCGCTGCGTCGAGGCCGTCCGCACAGGGCGCGATGAACCCGGCGGACGGCAGGATCGCCGAACTGGAAGGGCTGAAGAAGAACCTCAACAAGCGCCTAGCACAGGCCCAACGGATCGCGAAGGATCCCGACGACCCGGCGATCGTAATGGCACGGAAGGAGCTGAAGGAGGTCGAGGAGTCGCTCGCCCGCTTCCAGGACAAAGGGCAGGCGATCGACGAGCCCTCCCCCGCCGAGGTCTACGATCGGATCCTGGCCGACGCGTTCGGCGAGATCCGAGCGACCGAAGAGCATCTCTCCACCGCGATGACCGACATGAAGCAGGCGATGCCGGAGTTCCACAAGTACACAACCCTGATGAGCGAGCGCGAACAGAAGTTCAAGCAAGTGGCCGACTTGAAAGAGAAACTTGCCGCGTTCAGCATGCTGGCCGCCACGCAGAAGCCCCCCGTGAAAATCGTCGATCAGGCCTCCGAGCCGACCTCGCCACTCCGGCCCAACCGCTCGGCCTATATCATGGGGTTCATCATCGCCAGCCTCGGGCTTGGCCTGGCGCTGGTCTGTTTCCTCGAACATATTGACCACTCGGTCAAGGTGCCCGAGCACCTGACGGCCGGCCTGAGCCTGCCTCTCTTCGGTGTCGTACCACGGATGCTCCGGAACGCCCGGAACCACCGGGGAGGGCACCTCTGGACGCCCGGCATACCGGACTCGGTCGAGGCCGACGCCTACCGGAACCTCCGCGCCAGCCTGCTCGGAGCAAGCCTGGGCTCGAAGCCGATGATCACCCTGCTTGTCACCAGCGCCAAGGCGGGTGAAGGAAAGAGCACGACCGCCCTCAACCTGGCCGCGACCTGCGCCAGAGCCGGCGAGCGGACCCTCCTGATGGACGTGGACCTCCGTCGTCCCAGCCTCGATGACGTCTTCTCCCGGGCCGAGGGGACCGGCCTCGTCGACGTCCTCCGTGGAGACCTTCCCTGGCAAAGGACGGTCGTGCAGACCGACCTGCCGAACCTCGACTTCCTGCCCACCGGCGACACGAGGGACGTGCCAATCGAGGTTCTTGGCAGCCTGGAACTCCGGCAGCTTCTGATCTCGCTCTCGGAGCACCATTATGACCGCGTGATCCTCGATGGACCGGCCGTCCTCGGCCTGGCCGATTGCCGGATGCTCGGCCGGATCGTGGACGCGGCGGTGATGGTCGTCCGATCGGGCTCGCAGGAGCTCCGGCCGCTCCAGAGGGCCAAGGCGATGCTCGAACAATCGCAGGTCCACATCGCCGGGCTTATCTTCAACGGTCTGAGCGAGGACCTGCGGAACTGGTCGAGCTACGGTCCGAATCCGCTGCTCGAATCGAATCTCGACTTCTCGAATGCCCGGGCCGGCGGCTCATCAAGGGGCCTTGACGCAACGAATCACCGGGCCGCGGCGCTGATGGCGGGCACCACGGCCGAGGCTTGAGGAGCTGGCGGCAGCAGTCCTTTGAGATCCCGATGTTCAAGGCGGATGGTCGATGGACGATGAGACCTGATGTTCAGTGCGGCGGGTTCGGCCCAGTAGAGTCGCCCATCATTCATTAATCCTCAACTATTTGAAAAGCTTCTATGCCGGAGACTCATCGGTGCTGACTTTGAGAATCAAGCTTGTGAGCGGCCTCGATCGGCTCCTGGCTCTGGCCCTCGCCTCGTTACTCCTGGGCAGCTCGCTGGCATTCGGTGGTGGGGTCTGGTGGGGAAGACTGGCGATCTGCGGGCTCAGTTCCGCGCTGGTGCTGGCCTGGCTGGTAAGAGTCGCGCTCGTCGGCCCTTGGCGAGTGCTCAAGAGCCCGCTCACAGCGCTGGGATTGATGGCACTGGGACTGGCGGTTGCGCAGCTCCTGCCACTCCCGGCGGGGGTGGTCGAGCGAGTCTCACCCCGGTCGATGACGGTTAACTGCGCTCGGGCTGATCCCGGATCAGGTGCTCGCGGACGACCCGACGGCTGAGCTTCCGCCGCCGTTCCTGGCCCGATCGCCGCTCTCGCTCGACCGCCCGGCGACGCTCCGGTGGCTCGTCGGGGCGCTGGCGTGCCTGGCGTTGTTCGTGGTCGCCTCGCACCATTCCGACCGCTTCCGGAAGGCGCAAGTCATCTGGGGGAGCGTGGTCGCGGCATTCTTTGTCAACGCATTGCTGGGCGGAGTTCAGATCGCGAACCATACGAGCGGACTCTACGGGATGTTCGTGCCTGGCTCGTCGCCGGCATGGGGACCGACCCTCGACGACGCGATGAATGCCCCTTCGATGATTCTGCTCAGGCCCGTGGGCGAGGTTGGGCCGGGTCGTCCTGTCCTGGCTGCTGCCCGGCCCGATCGGCCGTTCCTTCTTGGCAGTTTGATGGGGGGACCTGGGGCGTTCCTCGCGCTGGCGAGCCTGGCCTTGCCGCTGGCCTTCGGGTTGATGCTTCAGATGATGTCACCACGGGGACACCGCGAAGGCCTGCTCGCGAGGCTTCGCGACTCGGGGCAGGGGAGCCTGGTCGTGCTGATGCTCGGGCTGATCGTTGCCGGTTCGGTGCTTGTCGGGGTGATGGCTGGACGCTGGCCGAGTCTGATCTTCGCCATTGGCTTGGTCGTCACGGGAGTGCCCGGCACCTGGTCCTCCGGGATCCGGAAGACCGGGCTGGCCCTGACGTTCCTGGTCCTGGGCTCAATCAGCGCCGGGGTCGCCGTTGCCGACCACGCGGACAAAGACGCGGTCGCGGGAGCCATTTTACCCCGACTCGACTGGGTGGGAGCAAGGGTCACCTGGACTGAATCGCTGCCGATCCTCCGTGATTTTCCTGTCTTCGGTACGGGGCTGGGCACTTTCCCGGTGGTCCACCCCTACTACAAGTCCGTGGACGGGGCACGGAATACCGCGATGAGCAGTGTCCTGCAATGGGCCGTTGAGTCGGGTGCGGTTGGTCTCGGCTTGCTTGCAACGGCAGTGCTCTGGTGCCTGATCCGGCTACCCGGGGCAATTCATCGAGTGGGGACGGCCGACCGGGCTCTGGCATTCGGACTCCTCGGCTCACTCCTCTGCTTTGGCCTCTTCTCGATGGTCCACTGGACCGTCGAGCTGTCGGCCATCGCCCTCGCCGCCGCCGCCGTGGCGGGCACCGCGAATCGCTGGCTGGCTGGTGGAACCGACCTGTTTGTCGACCGAGCCTGATCTCAACCCTTGGACAAGCACCAGGATAGGAGGCCCCACCATGTCAGCCACCCGGGTCTCTCGACCGAAATTCGTCGGAATCGCAGGCAGGAGACCACCACTCGATGCCGGAAGCCACGTTCCTGCAAATCCAGGGTCGAGGCGATGCCGCCTACCGAATGATCGAGTTGCCATTTGGGCCGGTTCGGATCGGCCGGGGAGGACATTGCGAGGTCCGACTCGGGGAGCCCGAGCTTGGCGACGTCCAGTGCATGCTCCGCCGGAGGGGCAACACCTGGCACTTCCAGCCGGTCGGGCCGCCCGGACATGTCTGGATCGACGGTCGCCCTGCCGACCAGCAGCGTCCGCTGGCACTCGGCGTCCCGTTCCGGGTGGGCAACCACTGGCTGACCCTCCGACCCGCCGATAGCGCAAACAACGATTGGGGCTCCTTCGAGACGCCCATCACCATCGAGCCATCGACCACGGGTCCTGTGACCCGACCGGCCACCGAGCCCGTTCGTCCCTCGAACACCTCGACGGCCGAGTCTGACGAACAACGGCTTCAACGCTGGCAAGCTCGGCTCGAACAGCGCGAACGGTGGCTCAAAGACCGGCAGGACGAGCGCCGCTGGGAGGCCCGATGGAAGGCGGCCGGCGAGACGATTCGCTCCAGGTCCGAACCAGGCGTCCCCTCAGGCCACACTCCGATCCGGCCGACTAGCCCACCGCCGGCCGCACCCTCGAAGTCGCCACCCCGACCTCAACACATGCCCCCGGTTGCCCGGATCATCGAACCCCGGCATTCCGAGCCGCTCCGACGGGTCGCCGAGACGGCGACGAGGCCGATACCCCCTCGAACTCCGATCCGTCCCACTGCCGAGGCGATTTCCCCGCTCTCGAAGCAGCCGATCCCACCCCGGGTCCGGGTGACAATCAAATCCGATCCGATCGGAAAGCGGCTCACTCCACCTGAGCCGGTCACTCGACCGGAGCCGGGCCGCCCCGAGCCGGGCCCTTGTCGCTCTCCCATCCACGCAAGTTGATTGGCCAATCGCGAAGGTTCGCACCCTCGAAGAGATCAAGGAACCGGAGGCCGCCGCCGACCCTCTCGCCAAGCCGCCACTACTTGAAACCGAGATCGAACATAACTTCGAGATCGACTCTCGGGGGTCAACGATCGAGCCCCTGGTGGAAACCGCGCCGCGCGAATCTGGGCCAGTCTCTGAGATTGCACAGGTTCCAGAGTCGGTCGTCGAGGAACATGAACCGGAGACCCTGGACGAGATCAACATCCAGCCGGTCGAGCCGCCCGCTGCCGCGTCGTCGATCGACGAGTCCTCGACCTGGGTCGAGGAGCTAAGAACACCGGAACTGGAACCGCTTGGGACCGTCGAGCCGACTGGGCCGATGATCACTTCAGAGCCGGCCAGGCCGACACCGATTCCAGCTCCGATCCGGGAAGCAGGGACGAACGCCGAATGGCCGAGTGCGCGGGCGATCTTCGCCGCCCAGGGAAAGCGTCCACTTCCGACAGCCAGCTCTTCCAGGGTCGAAACGGCAAGGTTGAGACGTCGGAAGGCCGCTGAGCCCGAGCCGACCGACGCGTTGGCCCCCGCCCAGTGGACTATGCCTCTCTGGATCGGGTGGTTCCCGACTGTCTTGCTCGCGCTCGTCCTCGGTACGGGGGGCGTCGCACTGGCTTATGCGTGGGCGGTCGAGTCGAACGCGGCCAACTTCGCGATGGGGCTAGCCCTCCGCGAAGAGAAAGCGAACGCCGGGCCGATCGATGTTGCCGCCATCCCCCGAGGAGGGTGGTGGATCTCGAATGCCTCACACCTGACCGCCTGGGCCATGGCCCAGGCTCGGTCGAACGACGGCCAGGACCACTCCGAAGAAATTCGGTCGCTCCTCGAATCGGCCCGAGGCACTTCGCAACTCGCGGCGAGGGCCAGGTTTCTTCTGGAGCCGGCGGAGATCGCGGACGGGGCCGTTCCTTCCGACCTGTCGCATCTTGGGCGGCCTCGAGACGTCGTCACCCTGGTCTGGACAGCCCGACGGCTCCGCAAGGCGGCCAAGCCGGAGGCGTCTCTTCGGGTCTTTCGCTCGGCGATGGAAATTGCCTCGAAGGCAGTCTGGGACGGATCGGACCTGCCAGGCTTCAACGAAGACCCGCAGGTCCGCCGTTATGCGCTGCCGCGCGAGGAGTTGCTGACCCTGGTCGTCCGCGAGCATGGTCGAGGCGGGCGATTGGGCCCGCGAGCAGTGGGCTGAGGCGCTACCTCCCTCCGCCCTGGCGAGCCTGGTCGCATCGCGGGTCCTGGCCAGGACGCAATAAGGCCGAGTCCGACCGTTTGGCCGACCTCGCGATCGGGCAAGCAGCGGGGCCAACCCTACCAGGGTTTGATCCCGCCGAGCAGAAAGCGGCCGGCGCCGAGGCATTAATCATCGCGGCCGCTGGACCGACGCCGTCGAGCAATATCGCCGGGCGATCGACCTCGCCGAGGACGACTCGACTCGTCGGATGTGGTGGCTCAATCTGGCCGAACTGGCCCTTCGCGTTGACGACACCGCGGGGCGGGCCAGGGCGATCGAGGCGGCCAAGGCCCCTGATTCGGCCGACGAGATCACGCGCAGAGCCCTGAAATATCAGCAAAGCCTCACGGGCATGGCTTCGAACGGCCCTCGACGCTGAGCTCGGATCGTAACGATTGATCTTCCGAACCCCCAGCAAAAAGCCAGACCCGAACCGAGGAGCCGACCGATGGCGACCGCCGAGATGTCCCGAGAGCGAACGCCATCGGCCAGTCCTCACTCCCCACCTCTCGTTGACCTTCTCAGGGGTGCGTGGGAAGACCCGGCGTCTCGTCCCTCGGCGATCGGGGCGATGATGTCGATCGGCCTACTGGGGGTGATCTTCTGGGAGAACATCCGTCACTTCGTCGTGGTCTGGGCGACTGACGAGAACTACAGCCATGGTTTCCTGGTTCCGTTCATAAGCCTCTATTTTGCGAACGAGGTCGCCAGGAAGGGAGCGGTCGGGGTGAGGTCGGGTATCGGGCTCGGTTCGGCGATGATCGCCTTCGGGCTATTCGTGAAGCTCTCGACGATCCTGATCCCATTCCCGGTCGCCAGCGATTACGGTCTCCTCATCGCTTTGGCCGGATGTTGCGCCTTGATCGCGGGGATCGACGCGCTTCGACGGTTCTGGTTTGCTTTCTTTTTCCTGGTCTTCCTGGTCCCCTTGCCGGTTGCGCTCTACTCGCTAATCGCCAACCCGCTGCAATTGATGGTCAGCCAGGTGGCATCTTCGATGCTTAACGTGCTGGGCATCCCGGCGTTGTGCGAGGGGAACATGATCACTCTGGCCGGCGGAAGTCAGCTCTTCGTCGCCGAAGCTTGCAGCGGGATGAGACAGTTGACTGGGTTTCTCGCACTGACGACCGCATGGACCTATCTCTCGGCCCGACCGGCCTGGGTGCGGGTCCTCCTGGTCGGCTCTTCGATCCCGATCGCCATGACGGCCAACGTGGTCCGGGTTACGCTTACCGGCGTCATCACCTACGGTCTCGACCCGAAGTACGCCTCGGGGGCGTTTCACACGTTTGAGGGGTTGGCGATGATGGGCCTGGGTCTGGTCATGCTCGCCACCTTCAGTTGGGGACTCGAACAGTTGGCTTCGCTCTTTCGACCGACTGATTCGAGTTCGGCCGGACAATCTACTTGACGTCGGGAAGTCGGCCTCGATCTCGAGTTCGACAAGGGTTTATCGCCAGCCGCCAAGGAAATCAGAACGATGAATGCGATCGGCCGAGTGACGCTTTGTCTGGGCCTGCTCTCTGCCGGGGTCGTGGCGCAGACAGGGTTGGAGAGGGTCAGCCGGATTGAGCGGCCCCTGCTCCATCGGTCGCTGGCGACGATACCGCTGGAACTCGGCGGCTGGTCCGGTCGCGACGAGGAGATCAACCCGGCCATCCGTGCCGTCTCGGAGGCGACCGATTGCCTGAGTCGGACCTACTCCAACCCGAGGTTTCCCGGTGTGGTCCTTTCGCTCTGGATCAACTTTTCTTCGTTCGGCGGGAACATGCGGCATTCCCCGGAGACTTGCCTGCCGATGCACGGGAGCAACAAGATCGAGTCGATGACCCAAGTTCTGACGATCCCCGCTCCCGGCGGCACGGACCTGACTGTCAGCCAGCTGGCGTACACTCAAGGTGAGGATCAACTGGTCCAGGCTATCGGTTTCTGGTACTATATTTTTGGAGAAAGTGGGATCGAGCGTTGGGTCAGAACGCTTCCGATCACGAGCCGGAGCAGCCACGGGCGGACGACCCGGGGATCGGGGATGACTGTTGAAGTCTTCTGGTCGAGCGAGGGAGAGCCCGATTCGACAGCATTCCGCGACTTTGCCAGGGCCCTCCTGGGCGAAATCGGGCCGATACTGCCCGACGACCAGGCTGTCTATCATGTACCTTGAGCCCGTCGAACCCCGCTGGCCATTCCGGGACCGAGATGAGGATTATTTCATGAAGCGTGCGTTGATCACCGGGATCACGGGTCAGGATGGCTCCTACCTCGCCGAGTTCCTGCTCGGCAAGCCGGAGTACGAGGTCCATGGCCTCGTCCGACGCTCCAGCACGCTGAACCGGCAGCGGATCGACCATATCTTCCGGGCCGTCCCGAAGGTCGGCGATCGATTCCAGCTCCACTATGCCGACCTGGCCGACGCGTCGAGCCTTTCGCAGATTGTCGAACATGGTCCGCCCCGACGAGATTTACAACCTCGGTGCCCAGAGCCACGTCCGAGTCTCGTTCGACCAGCCCCTCTACACGGCCGACGTCGTCGGCCTGGGTACGCTCCGAATTCTCGAAGCCGTCCGTCACCTCAACCGGAGCCAGCCAGTCAAGTTCTACCAGGCGTCCAGCTCCGAGATGTACGGCTCGGCTCCGCCACCTCAAGGTCTCGACACGCCGTTCCATCCACGAAGCCCTTACTCCTGCGCCAAGCTCTATGCCCACTGGCAGACGATCAACTACCGCGAGGCGTACGGGATGTTCGCCTGCTCGGGCATCCTGTTCAACCACGAGAGCCCCCGCCGAGGCGAGTCGTTCGTCACCCGCAAGATCACCCTGGGGGCCACGCGGATCAAGGAAGGGCTCCAGAAGAAGCTCGTCATGGGCAACCTCGACGCCAAGCGCGACTGGGGCTTCGCCGGCGACTACGTCCGGGCCATGTGGCTGATGCTCCAGCAAGACAAGCCCGACGACTTCGTCGTCGCGATGGGCGAGACCTACTCCGTCAGCGAGTTCCTCGAGCTCGCCTTCTCGGCATCTCGACCTCGACTGGCACGACTTCGTCGAGTTCGACCCGAAGTACACCCGCCCGTCCGAGGTCGACGTCCTTCTGGGCGACCCGACCAAGGCGCGCGAAGTGCTTGGCTGGAAGCCCGAGGTCGACTTCAACGGGCTGGTCAGGATGATGGTCGAGCACGACCTCGAGCTGGCCCGTCGCGAGAAGTTCGCCCTCGGCTACAAGGTCCTGAGCGGTCGACCTCATTCATGAATCGCCGAGGATGATCGAAACCACGGAGAGGAGCGGTTTGATGTCTCAAGCCCAGGCGAGCAAGGTGGTCATCATCGGCCTGGACTGCGCCGAGCCGAGCCTGGTCTTCGACCGATACGCCGACCGGCTTCCCAACCTGACTCGACTCCGCAAGCCGAGGCGTCTGGGGCAAGCTCCGGAGCTGCGACCCGCCGATCACCGTGCCGGCCTGGATGTCGATGATGTCGAGCAAGGACCCCGGCACGCTCGGCTACTACGGCTTCCGGAACCGCGCCGATCGGTCCTACGAGAAGATGACCACGGCCACCGTCGCTGGCGGTCAAGGAGCCCTTGCTCTGGGATTACCTCGGCCGGGCGGGCAAGAAGGTCATCCTCCTCGGCGTCCCGCAGACCTATCCCCCCCGGCCGGTCAACGGCCTGATGGTCACTGACTTCCTGACTCCTTCGATCGCCTCGAACTACACTCATCCCCCAGCCTTGAAGGACGAGATCGCCAGTCTGCCGGACGTCCATCCCTACGAGTTCGACGTCAGCGACTTCCGGACGCCCGACAAGGGGAAGATCCGCGACGCCCTCGTCCGGATGACCGACAAGCGGTTCGCCCTGGCCCGGCACCTCATGAAGACAAAGCCCTGGGACTTCTTCATGATGGTCGAGATGGGGACCGACCGCGTCCATCACGCCTTCTGGCAGTACATGGACCCGGCCCATCACCGCTACGAGCCCGGTAACCCTTACGAGAGCGTGATTCCCGACTATTACGAGCACGTCGACGCCAAGATCGGCGAACTGCTCGAGGTCGTGCCCGACGATGCCCATGTCGTCGTCGTCTCCGACCACGGGGCCCAGTGCATGGACGGCGGGATCGCCCTCAACGAGTGGCTGGTCCAGAAGGGTTACCTCGTCCTCCAGGAGCCGCCCACCGTGCCGTCCCGGCTCGAAGCCCTCAAGGTCGACTGGGCGAAGACCACCGCCTGGGGCTCCGGCGGTTACTACGGCCGGCTGTTCCTCAACGTCAAGGGGCGCGAGCCGCAAGGACTGATCGACCCGAAGGATTACGAAGCGACCCGCGACAGACTGATCGCGCGAGCTCGAAGCTCTGGGCGACCCCGAGGGTCGACCGATCGGGACCGCGCGTCCTCAAGCCGGAAGAGCTCTACCACACACATCCGAGGGCAGGCCCCGCCCGACCTGTTCGTCTACTTCGGCGACCTCCGCTGGCGATCGGTCGGGACCGTCGGAACCGGGTCAGATCCACACGTTCGAGAACGACACCGGCCCCGACGACGCCAACCACGCCCAGGACGGAATGATCATCATCGCCGGCCCCGACGTCCCCGCGCAGGGACCATGCCCTGGGCTGGAAATCCGCGACCTGACGCCGACGGTCCTGGCCCTCTTCGGCCTAGAGATTCCAGGTGATCTCCAGGGTCACGTCATCACGCCCGTAGTCTCGAATGAGCCGGCGCTCTCTTGACGATTTGAAAGAGCGGGGCTTCGTGGAACGGGCCTCGCGTTATCCTGCATCGGATGCACACCTCGATCAAGGACGATCCCGTGTCCACCACCGCGCTTCCTCGCATCGAACGTCTTTCGGTGTCTTCGCGGTCAATGTCGAGCCCCAACTCGGTCCTCGTCGCCTGTCCGGACGCTCGCCCGCCTGCGTATCAGGCCGTGATCGGGTTCGCCGAGGCGGGCTTGCTCGATCGGTTCGTCACCGGCTTCTACTACGGCGGCCATGGGACAGCGTCCGAACTGGCCAGGCAACTCGTCCCGTGTCAGTTCGCGCGGCTCAGGCGGACGCTCCGGAGGCGACACGACCGTCGAATTCCCGCTTCACTGGTTGAGTCTGACTGGTGTTTCGACGCGGCGCTGGCGGCTGAGAATCGACTGGCGAGCCGCACCCCCTCGGCCCATCACGCGGTCGCTAGATGGCGGACTCGCCGGTTTGATCGGATCGTCGCACGATCGATCGAAAGGCGCGAGCCCGAAGCCGCACTCATCTTCAGCGACGTGGGCACCGAGCACGCCCTTCCTGCTTGCCAGCGGCTCGGCGTGACCTCGATCCTCAGCATGGTCCATGGCGACGTCCGCGAGGAAAAGGCGGTCCTCGAACGAGAGGCCGCCGAGGCCCCCGACTTCTTCCCGATCTATCTTGGCGATGGACGGCTCGACCTCGAGGCCCTGGATTGGCTCCATGAACGCCGGCTTCGCGACATCGATCGGGCCGACCAGATCCTCGTCCCCTCCGACCACATCGCGGAGACGCTCGCCTTACATGGCACGCAGCGTGAGCGAATCAGCGTCGTACCCTACGCCGCCGACACCAGACGCTTCACGCCACTTCCAGAGAAGCGTCACGGCAACTCCTGTACGTTTCTATTCGCGGGCGGAATTACTCAGCGTAAGGGGATCAAGTACCTCCTGGAAGCCTGGCGACTCATTCGGCGGCCCGGCTGGAAGCTCCAACTCCTCGGCGCCTTGCCGAGCGATCCCGGGCCGCTCGTCGCTTACTTGCCCGAGGTTGAGCACCTCGGCCGGGTCGCCCATTCCGAGATGCCAACGAGGATTGCGGCGGCCGACGTGTTCGTCTTCCCATCGCTGTTCGAGGGCTCGGCAGTCGTGACCTACGAGGCGCTGGCGTGCGGCCTGCCCAGCATCGTCACGGCCGAGGCGGGCTCGGTCGTCCGGGAAGGCACCGACGGCTTCATCGTGCCTTCCGGCGACTCGGAGTCCCTGGCCGAGGCGATGGAGCGGATCGGCAACGATCCCGAACTTCGAGCCTCGATGGCTGGCAATGCCCGTCGACGCGCCGAGGAGTTCGACTGGACTCGCTACCACGCGGCCCTGATCGGGGTCCTCGCCGGATCGCCCGGCCTTCGAAGATGAAGGAAGCATGATTCCTGGCCTGACGTCCGCCGACCTGTCGGCTTCGTGCCGGGAATTCGAAGGGAGTTTCAGGAGGGGACCATGCGGAGGATGACCGAGCTCGATGCAGTGCGCGGCCTGGCAGCCGTGGTGATCGTCGTTTATCACCTCTGGTTCCCTCACTCGGGGCTCCTGGGGACTGCGGTTGACCTGTTCTTCGTGATGTCGGGCTACTTGATCACGTCGATCATCCTCAAACAAGGCGACCAGCCCGGTTTCCTCGTCGCGTTCTACATGCGCCGGTCTCTCCGGATATGGCCGATCTATTACCTCAGTCTGATCGTCTTTCTCGCGATCAACTCGACGCTCGCCACGCCCTATCCGACGAACGGGCTCCTCTGGTTCATGACCTATACCCAGAACGTCCCGGAGTACTGGGGTTCGATGACCCCGCCGTTTCCTCACGGATTCCACCACACGTGGTCCCTGGCGATCGAGGAGCAATTCTATCTCGTCTGGCCAGTAACGCTTGTGCTCCTCGGTCGGCGGGCGCTGGTCCCCCTGGCAGTGGGACTGATCGTCCTGTCGGTGGGAACGCGGATGGCCGGATTCTCGCGCTGGATCTCGATGACAAAATGCGACGGGCTGGCGCTCGGGGCCTTGCTCGCCGCGTTGATGGTCGCGTTCGAATCGGGTCGGATCACCCTCGGAACGATCAAGGGGGTGCTGATCTCGGCGGCGGCCTGCTCGTTCACGTTCGTGGCGGCAAGCCTGATCTTGCCGAGGACGGCGGACCACTTCTGGTCGAGCTTCGCCACGCCAGAGGTCCTGGGCAGCCTTCGGATGTTCGCCCTCAACCTGCTCTTCTTCGGCGTGACGGGCCTGCTTGTCGTCTTCAACGGCCATCGCCATCTCGGCTGGCTCCGCGACGCGCGACTGGTCGAGCTGGGTCAGATGAGTTATGGCATCTATCTCTATCATTATATTCTGTTCGACTTCGTTCAGGATTTCGCCGATTCCCACGGGTTCTCGAACCGGCTCGCTCTGGACTCGATCAAGCTGACGGCGAGCTTTGCCCTGGCGGCGGCTTCGTGGCGCCTGCTCGAGCGACCGCTGCTCTCGCTGAAGGGGCATTTCTCGTATCGCCGAACCGCAAGGCCCGTGGCCGGCGCCACGGCGGAGTTTGCGCGGGCGGACGCGCTGCCGTCGGGGACTCTATGAACGACCTGATTTATGTCTACGCGACGGCGGGACTGATGGTCGGGACCTTCGCGATCCAGGTCCTGTCGAGGAAGTTCGACCCGTTCGCGCCGATCTGGCTCTTCTGCGTGGGTTATGCGCAAATCTATGTCATCCAGGCGATCTCCTACCACGATTGGGCCCTCTCGATCCGCGGCGAGGATCTGGTCACCTCGGCGAACTTCCGCGCCTTCTGGGCTTTGGCGTGGCTGATGTTCGTCTATTATCTCGGCCCCGGGAAATGGCTGGCGAAAATCCTGCCCACCCCGCCCAATCGCTGGTCGACGACTCCGGTCACCATGCTCTGCCCGCTGTTCGTCCTCTGGGGCTTGATCTGCTCGGGGATCGTCTCGCGGGGGGCCGACGACGGCTCGCCGCCTTCAGCCGAGGCCAGCCTGATCCTCTCCTTCCCAATGGTTATGCTCGTGGCCGGCGTGCTGCTGATCGTGACCGGTCGCCAGCCGTCGAGGCCTCGACCGGCCTTCACGGTCGCGGGGGTCGCGACCGTGACTCTCTACCTGCTGATCTGGATGTTTAACGGGAAGAGGTCCCATTCGCTCGTGGCCGTCCTGACCGGAGTCTGCTCGTTCTACATTCCGAGACTCAAGCGCCCGTCCTACCCGGTCCTGGCCTTGACGGCAGTCGCGGGAGCCATGGCCGTCGGAATCTCGATCGGCTGGCGGTACTATTCGAACAGCCACGGGACATACGGCTCGTACTCGAAATTCCTAGACTTCGTCACCACGTTCGACCCGGAAACGGTACTCGAAAGCATCAACATCAAGGAACACGAGTCATCATCCGACTCCGTGGTCTCGCACGAGACCGAGGAGATCGGCGGGTTCCTCCTGATGATGGACACCGTTCCATCGAAGTCCGACTATGACTACGGCGTGAATTACCTTCGAATCTTCTCGACCTACATCCCCCGACTTGTATGGCCGGAGAAGCCGGTCTTCGGCCGCGAACAGTGGATCGCCGCGTGGATCGCCGGCTCGGAGGTCAAGCGGGACACGCTCTTCACCGGGCCATCCATCGGCATCCTCGGGGCCACCCAACTCAACGGCGGAGCGTGGGGCACCTTCATCGTCATGGGGATCATCGGTCTTGCTCTTCGGGTCGGTTACGAATATTTCCGGAGATATGAGACTCTCCCCTGGGCTCAGGCCTGGTGGACCCTGATCTACTTCAATGCCTGGCTCATGACGGTGGGGGACGATCCTCTGACGTGGTTTTATTATAATTATGGCTTTACCACACTTCCACCGTTGGTCCTCTTCTGGTTCCTCAACAAGGGCGGTCACACCACCTGAGGCGGGCCGCGGCCGATCCGACCCGCCGCCCATTTTCGATCCCGAGGACGAACTTCGATGACCCTGAACCACCCCAAGGATGAGGTAAGCACGACCGACCGACGGGCCGATCGCGTCGAGGCGTCCCGACATGAGGTGGGCGAGTCGCTGATCCGCAAGGTCGACATCTGCCGGGGTCTTTTCGCCTTCCTCGTCGTGGCCGCGCATTCTTACGACGTCTGTTATGTCATCCACCCCGAGGCCCTGGCGGCCCTCCCTGAATCCGTTCGCCACGTTCTCTTCTTCACCCTCCAGTGTGGCTTCTACTGGGTCATGGGGTTCTTCGTGATCAGCGGTTACTGCATTCAGCTCTCGGTGGGCCGACAGGTGGAGTCGGGGCGTTTCTCGCTCGGGGTCTACCTCCTGGCCAGGCTGACCCGGATCATGCCCCTGTACTACGCCGGGCTGCTCTTCACGCTCCTGGTCGAGGTCTCGGTCGCCCCGATCCGGCCGTCGTTTTATCCCGAAGGGCTGAATCACGTAGGCTGGCTCGCGCAGGTCGTCTTCGCCCAGCGGCTCTTCCAGACCTTCGGCTCCTTTGCGCCGTCCTGGACCATCACATATGAACTTTTTTATTACATCTTCTTCGGGCTTCTTGCCGCGCTCTCGCCGAGGTTCAAGCTCCGGCCCTCGTGGCTTGGGATGGGACTCTGCGTGGCCATCGGCGGCCTGATGCAGTTCCTTTACGTGAACGGCGGGAAGAACGGGTTCACCCTGCACGCCGGCCTGATCTTCGGCCTGGGCGCGATCTGGTTCATGGGAGCGCTCGTCTCGGTCCACGGGCCGGAGGCCGTCCGATACCGCTCGGTCCGGAACCTCGCGCGGGCGTGGCCCCTGGTCTTTGGCTCGGCGGCGATCCTGTGGGGAGAGAATCGTTGCCCGCTCCAGGTGGTTTACCTGATCCTCGGCGTCGCCTTCTCGATGATGATGCTCCGGTTCCAGGCCGCCGAAGTGTTGGAGGGTTCGCGTTCACGCGAGGCGCCCCGTTGGCTGTCCTCGACGGCGAAACTGCTGGGCCTCGCGAGCTATCCGACTTATCTGTTCCACGGGCCGATCCTGCTCCTGGTCGCGACGGGGATCTCCCAGAGCGGCTTGAAGCTCGACTGGCGAGTGAGCTGGCTCTTACTCGTTTCGACGGGCGTGGGGTCGGGGATTTCCCTCGGTTGGCTCGCTGAGAGGCCGATCATGTCCTGGCGCGCCGGGTTCTTGAAGCGGTTGAAGGAGTCGCCGGACCCGCGGCTTCGTGCTCTTTCGACCCCAAGGCTCGAAATCCCACGGTGAGGGGGGACCGACTCCGATGATTTACTCCGTTTGTTTCACCAACTTCGGCCCCTACCACCTGGCCAGGCTCCGGGCCCTCGCGGGTCGGCTCGCCCGAACGGGCCATGGACTTTTCGCCTACGAGGTCGCCGACGAGGAACGACGTTATCCCTGGGTGAGGAATCGCGGTGCCGAGCCGTTCACCTGGACGACCCTCTTCCCCGGTCGGACACTCGAATCGATCCCACGCGAGGACTGCATCCGGGCGATGACCTGGGCCCTCGAGCGCGACCGGCCCGACGCGCTGGGAATTGTTGGCTATGCCCGGCCCGAGTCGATGGCGGCCCTTAACTGGGCCACGCGTCACGATCGGCCGACAGTCCTGATGTCGGAGAGTCAGGAGATCGACCATCCCCGCCTCTGGTGGAAGGAAGCGGTCAAGAGTCGGCGGGTCAGGAAGTTCTCGGCGGGGCTGGTCGGAGGGCCGAGACACCGCGATTACCTGGTCAAGTTGGGGATGCCCCGACATCGGATCGCGCTGGGTTATAACGCGGTCGACAACCACGGGTTCGCCCAACGAGCCGAGCTTGCCCGGCTTGATTCTTCAACTTGCCGAGGTCTGCCTGAGGCTCCTTATTTCCTGGCGGTGAATCGATTCGTCCCCGAGAAGAACCTCACTCGACTTGTCAGGGCCTTCGCCCGCTATCGAGCGGATGCCCCGTCGGGCCAGGCCTGGGATCTCGTTCTCTGCGGCGACGGGCCGGCGGCCGACGAGATTGACGCAGTCATCCAATCAAGCAGCTTCGAACAAGCGATTCACCGGCCTGGGTTCCTCCAGGCCGAGGCAATGGCACCGTGGCTGGCGCACGCCTCGGCGTTCGTCCATCCGAGCCTGATGGAACCCTGGGGACTGGTCGTCAACGAGGCCGCGGCGTGCGGACTGCCGCTGCTGGTCTCGGATCGGTCGGGATGCGTCGAGACCCTGGTCCCCGAGCCCGCCGGGACCACCGGCCGGAGGTTCGACCCGCGCGACGAGGACGACCTAACGGCCTCGCTCGCCTGGATATCCGGGTTGTCGGAGCCCGATCGTCGATCGATGGGCCGTCGGCGCCGCCGAGTTCGTCGGCGACTGGGGCCCCGACCGGTTCGCTCAAGGGACAATCGAGGCCCTGTCGTTCGCGGGCCTGGACTTCGAAGCGACCAAGATCGGCCACAACTTCCATCGCGACCTCATCCACAAGGCTTCGGGAGCCCGATCATGAGTGGCCTGGCACCCACCCGGCTCGCCCCTCGCGAGACCTCCACGCCGTCTTCGACGGGCTGGCTGCACTGCTGCAACGGTCTCGACCCGCGCCGCGACGGCGGGATGGTCCCGAGCATCCTGGGGATGACCGGTGCTCTCGCGCGCCGGGGGGAGCCGATCACGATCGTCACACCGACGCCCTCGCGGCTCGATGGCACGAGCCTGCCTGCCGGCGTGCACCTCCTCGGCCCGGAGACCGACCTCGAACGCTCGATCCGATCGGCCGAGGTCGTCCACTTCCACGGCCTCTGGCAAGGCCACACCCGCCGCGGTGCCAAAACAGCCCGGCAGGCGAACGTGCCTTACCTGATGGCTGCTCACGGGATGGCCGAGCCCTGGGCTTTGCGGCACAAGGCTCTCAAGAAGAAGCTCTACACGGCGCTCGTCGAAGGAAAGAACCTCCGGCGAGCCTCCTGCCTGCACGCTCTGGCCAGACCCGAGGTCGGCCATCTCCGAGCATCGCCCCCCGAACTCCGATTGCGTTGTTCCGAACGGCGTCGACCTGGCTCCGTTCGACGATCTGCCCCCTCGGTCGGTCCTGGAAGCCGAATTCCCAGAGCTTGCCGGCAAGTTCGTCCTTCTCTTCTTCGGTCGGTTGCACGTCAAGAAAGGGCTCGACCTCCTGGCCGAGGCCCTTGGGGCCGTCAAATCCGACTATCCTGACCTGCACGTACTACTGGCCGGCAACGACGATGGGGCATTGGCTCCGTTTCTGGAGATGGCTAAGGCTGAGCGTGTGTCCGACCGGATCACCCACGTCGGCCACGTCTCGGGCGAGCGAGCCCGACAGGTCTGGGCCGCCGCCGACGCCTTCATCCTGCCGAGTTACAGCGAGGGGTTCAGCATGGCGATCCTCGAAGCGCTCGCCTGCCGGCTCCCCTCGCTTGTCACGACCGCCTGCCACTTTCCTGAACTTGCCAGAGCCGACGGCGGGATCGTTGTCGAGCCAACCGCCAACGGTGTGACGCAGGGGCTCCGCGAACTCTTGGAACGAACCGATCGACCAGCGAGTGAGCCTCGCCAGGAATGGCCGGGCACTGGTCGAGGATCGGTACACCTGGGACCGCCAGGCTGCTCGGCTGACTTCCGTCTACGAGTGGGTCGCCGGAGGAGGACCGGCACCGGAAGCGGTCGATGATGCCCGGTCGATCTGAGATCTCCGAACACGAGAGCCGAACTGTGATGAACCATGCTCCAAAGGCGGCTCAGGCCAAGGTGAGCGTCCTGGTCCCCGTCAAGAACGAGGCCGAGAACCTCCGGCGCTGCCTGCCCGCTCTGGCCTGGGCCGACGAGATCTTCGTCGTCGACAGCCAGAGCACCGACGAAACCGCCCTGGTCGCCGCCGAGCATGGGGCGTCGGTCGTCCAGTTCCACTTCAACGGGACCTTTCCCAAGAAGAAGAACTGGGCGCTCGATAACCTGCCGTTCCGCAACGAGTGGGTCCTGATCGTCGACGCCGACGAGGTGGTCGTCCCCGAACTGGCCGACGAGATCACGCGACGGACGAGTCTCGACGAAGCGGACGGCTTCTATCTGAACATGAAATACTTCTTCCTCGGCCGCCGAATCCGCCACTGCGGCTATGCCGAGGCGTGGAACCTCCGCCTGTTCAAGCACCGGCTCGGCCGTTACGAGCGGATGCCAGTCACGCCGGGAGCAAAGACGGGCGACAACGAGGCCCACGAGCACGTCGAACTCGCAGGCCGGGCGCTCAGGCTAGTCCACGAGCTCGACCACCACGCGTACCCGTCGATCGCGGTCTGGGTCGAGAAGCATAATCGCTACGCGGTCTGGGAAGCCGCGATGTACGAGCGCTTCCTCCGCGAGCCGATCCCAACGAACATCGGCCGAGGGAAACGGTTCAAACGGCTGTTAAAGAAGATCTACCTCCGCCTGCCGATGCGTCCGGTCGTTCGGTTTGTCTATGCGTATGTCGTCCGGCTTGGTTTCCTCGATGGCAAGCCCGGGCTTGTCTTCTGCTCGCTCCTGGCGTTTTATGACTTCCTGGCCTGGGCGAATGTCTACGAGTCGAGCCTGAATACTCAAGACCAACGCCCGAGCCATGGGACGGCCGTCAGTGCGAACTCGCCGACGACCCGGCCGGCGTCGAGCCCGGTGGCGGCGTCCTGACAGGTAACCCAACCGGCGACCCCTGAATCGAGCGGGCCAAGGCCGGCCTCGACGATCGCTCCGTAAAGAGCGTCGAGCCGCTCGGCCTCGCGAGTCAGGGTGGTGGGCCACGAGAATTGCCTGCCGGCCAGCTTCAGCCATCTTACGGGCTCGCTCGCGATCGGAAAGCAGATTGATGATGGCCTGGGCCAAGGCGTTGGCATCTCCATGAGGGATTCTGAGACCTGTCTGGCCATCCTTGACGAGTGTTCGGAGTCCTTCGACCTCGGCCACGATCGATGGTACGCCGCTCGCCATCGCCATCTCGAGAGGGCGGCCGACGGTCGGGACGACCGAGGTCTGGCAGTAAATGTCCAGGACGTCCCAGAAGTTCAGGCCGACTGGGATCTCGTCGGCAAAGGTCAGCCGCTCGGCGATCCGGAGCCGCTCGGCTCTTCTCCGGAGATCCCCTTCATCGTCCCCGTGACCGGCGATGAGGAACTCGGCGTCGAGGCCCGCATCAATCACCTTCCGCGCGGCATTGAGCAACGTGGCGAAGCCCGAACCCGCCGCGAGTGGTCCGGCCGCGCCGACGACCGGAACCCGACCTTCCTTCGATGGTTGGGCTGGACTGGTCGGCTCACTGACCCCTCGGGGGATGGTCTGTATCGACTGTCGGGGAATGCCGTAGTCGCGGTGGAGTGAGTCGGCGAGCTCGGGATTTGTCGCGATCAGCCCACGACACCAGTTCCGACTCAGTCGGAGCCGACTGTTCCTCCGCGGAAACTCATCAATACAAAGGAGATACGGTAGGCACCAGCGTTCGGCGATCTCGAGTCCGGCTTCGGCCATACTCGTGGAGAGGACGTGCAGCAGCCGAGGTCGTCCGGAACCGTCGGCCAGGTCGAGCCCCCGGATTGTCCAGGGTCGTTGCCAGCGCCGGCCCAGCCCTGGGCATTCAGTGAGATCAGCGATCCCGTGGTCGGCGACCGTCGAACGGCAAAGAACCAGCGAGTTATGGCCGAGCCGCTCGAGCCGCTCGACGAGTCCCCGGAGGGCCTGCACCTCGTCCTTCACTCTCAGGTGATCGGCCAAGAAGAGGAGGTCGCACCCGAGTTCGCCCATGATCGGCTCGTCCTCAGCGCTTGCGCGAACGTCGAGATCGATGACTTCGACCCGACTCTAGCCGAAAAGTCCAGCTCGGGACAGCCGAGACACTCAGACAATGAAGGGCCGAACCCTCCGAACCGTTGGAAAAGCGCCCGTCCCTCGCTTATACTTCGGTTAACCGTGTCCCGATCCGCGAGGACACTGACCGATATCGAAGGACTTTGCATGAATTCTCCGCTTCTGGTCGAGGGATCCGATCTCGGTTCGGCTGATCTCGCGACCCTCCTGAGCCGGCTCCTGGAAAACGTCGGGTCAGTGGTCCTTGGCAAGCCCGAAGTCATCAAGCTGGCTGTGGTTGCACTTCTGGCCGAGGGGCATGTCCTGGTCGAGGACGTGCCGGGAGTGGGCAAGACGTTGCTCGCACGAGCGATGGCCGCGAGCATCGATTGCTCCTTTCGCCGGCTCCAATTCACACCAGACTTACTTCCCTCGGATATCCTTGGTTCGAGCGTCTATAACGCGGCTTCGGGTGAGTTCACGTTCAAACCCGGCCCGATCTTCGCCAACGTGATCCTCGCGGACGAGATCAACCGGACAACACCCCGGACCCAGAGCGCGCTGCTGGAGGCGATGAGTGACGGTCAGGTCTCGGTTGAGGGGAAGACGCATATCCTCGAACCTCCGTTTCTTGTGATCGCGACCCAGAACCCTTACGAGTTCGAGGGGACTTACGTCCTGCCCGAGAGCCAACTCGACCGGTTCATGATCCGGCTCAGGATGGGCTATCCGCTCCGCTCCGAGGAGCGTCGGGTCCTGTCCACCCACCGATCAGGCGAGCCGGTGGAGTCGCTCCGGCCGGTCCTGACGGGCGAGGATGTTCGGCGACTCCAAAAGGCTGTCCGACAGGTCCGGATCGATGACTCGATCACCGAGTATCTGCTTGACATCGTCCACGCGACCCGCGATGGCGATGAACTCAACGTCGGGGTTAGCACCCGAGGGGCCCTGACCCTCTACCGGGCCGCTCAGGGACTGGCCTTGGTCTCGGGGCGCGACTACGTCGTGCCCGACGACATCAAGTCACTCGCCGTCCCCGTCCTCTCTCACCGGGTCGTCGGCAAGTCGTTCCTCCAGGCCGGAGAGTTCGGCGCCGCCGAGGCGATCATCCGAGATATCGTCGATCGGCTCCGGGTCCCTTCTTGAAGTAGGTGGCGGGTCTCGGTGAGCGGGTCGATCCGAAGCCTCCTCGAATCCTATCCTGGTGGCGGATCCCTCACAAATCGCCCGGTTTTCTGACGGACCATAGCCTGAGGCCTGTTCTCCGCAACGTTGTGAGGACGGTTGAAATGCCCGACGATCGATTTCCGCTCCGCCGGTTCGCTCGATGGGTGATCTGGAGCCTCTGGCCGAACCAGCGGCTTCGCTGGACCCGGGAGGGAGTGGTCTATTTCGCCGTCTGGGTCGGACTCCTGCTGACGGGTTTGCAGCAGCAGATCAACCTGATCTTGCTCGTGGCTGGCCTCGCGGCTGGGCCGATGGTCGGCTCGATCTTTGTCAGCGCGGCGATGTTGCGGAAACTACGGATCTCGAGGCGAATTCCGACCTACGTCTTCTCAGGCGAAGCCGCTGGCGATCGATTATTCGCTGGACAACGACCGACGATGGTCGGCCGCACTGGCCTTGATCCTGACCGACGACATGAGCTCCGGTCCACCGCTCGGTCTCCGGACCGACGAGCTTGATCCCCCTGGCGTTCTTCCCCAGGGTCGCGGGTCAGTCGCGGGCGAGGGTCCGCTGGCAGGGGGTCGCCCCCAGACGGGGTAAGTATCGCTTCCGGACGCTCGAGCTCGTCACGCGTTCCCCCTTCGGCCTCCTGGAACGTCGAGTCGCGATCGGCGATCCCGCCCAGTTGACGGTCTACCCAGCGATCGGCCAGCTAACCCGTCGCTGGCAATACATCCATCGCGAGGCTAGCGAGACCCGGCGGGGAACCCGGCACGACATCTCGACCCAGCAACAGGAATACCACGGGCTCCGCGACTATCGGCCCGGGCGACAGCCCCCGATGGATTCACTGGCGGACCTCGGCCCGTCTGGGCCAACCGATGGTCAAGGAGTTCGAGCAGCAGCACGAGCAAGACCTGGCGATCCTTCTCGACCCCTGGCTCCCACGGACCAAGATCACTCCCGAGCAGCGCGACGTCCTGGAGGAGGCGATCAAGTTCGCAGCGACCCTCTGCTTCGAGACCTGCCGTCATCCCGGCCGACGGCTCCTGCTCGGCTGGACCGGGGCGACTCCCGGCGTCCGCCAGGGTCCCGCCTCGGTCAAGCTGCTCCACGAATTCCTCGAACAACTCGCCACGCTCCGCTCTTCATCGGAGGGAGATCTCTCGGCACTGCTCGACGTCATCCCCCCTTCGACCCTTCGCGAGTCGTTCCTGATCGTGGTCTCGACCCGGCCGATCAACCTGATGGAAGAGGCCGAACGCTCGAGCTCGGCTCTCGGCCTCGTCACTCCGAGGGCTGCTCGGCCGGGTGACGCTCCTCGATGCCTCGAAGGGCGACCTGGCCGACCTGATCCGATTCGATCAAACAGGCGGAATGCTCGAAATCGAGGCGTGGGATCTCGGCGGATGCGGATGAGTCGTCGCGGGAGCCGGCACAGACCACCATCGAATTCTTGACGAAGACCGGCCAATTCGGCCTTCGGCCGACTCCTCGAAGAACGGTCAAAAGGTCAACCCATGAAATTCCAGGCGATCTATCGAGCCAGCTTCTACCTGATGTTGACGTTCGCGACGCTGGTCCTGAGCATCGACGCGACCGACGATAACCGATTCGCCATGCTCTACCCGCTGGCGATCGCGGTCGCCAGCTTGGTGGCATTCTTAACCGTCGACCGCGACCCGAGGCTTGGGCTTTCTCGGACGACCGCCAGTGTCCTGGCACTCCTCTCGGGAGGACTTAGCGTGGCTGAGTACAGCCAGGATCATAACTTGCTCCTGCTCTCCGCGGCGCACTGGCTGGTCTATCTTCAACTTGTGAAGATGTTCCTGCCCAAAACAATCGAGGATGACTGGTTCCTGTTTCTTCTCGGACTGGTGCAGGTTCTCGTCGGCGGCGTGATGAGCCAGAGCGATAAGGTGGGGATCGCCCTGTTCACCTGGGCGCTGCTGGCGCTCTGGGTTCTCACACTCTTCGCACTGCATCGGGAAGCGTTGCGGATGAAAGTCGTGCCGATGGCCGTCTCCATCAATGCCAGAAGCGATCTCTCGGAGCCGTATCGCGGGCTGATCGATTTACCGTTCGTGTTCTCGACGGCCCGAGTTGCCGCAACGACGCTCGCGCTTGGGGGGCTGATCTTCCTTGCGATGCCTCGGCGGCCTTCGATGGGAACATCGCAGAGCAATGGGACAGTCGCCAAGCACCTAACTGGCTTTGATGACGAGATCCAGCTCGGCCAGCTCGGCGAGATCCTCGAGAACGACACGCCGGTGATGAGCATCGAATTGCTCGATGTCGAAGGCCGCAGACTGCCCCAGGATCCAGACAGCGATTATCGCTGGCGCGGAGTGACCATGGACCGTTATGAAAGGGGCCGATGGTATCGTCTCCGGTTCAAGACCAATGGCTATACCCTTGGGCTGACCGATCGCTGGCGGGAAAGTCGGATCATCCGCCAACAGATCAAGCTAGAGCCGACAGATAGCCCGGTCCTCTTCGGGCTTCGCCCGGTCCTCAACGCCGACGCTGTCGATAAGCGATTTCTACCCGAACTCAACGAGTCTGATGGGACGCTCTTCCGGAATAGCTCGACAGCGGTTTCATTTCGACTACACGGTCGAATCGGCCGACAATTCCGATCTCGAGCAGCCAGGCGAGTCCTATCCCAATCTCGGCTATCGCTCCCGCCTTATCTCGATTTCTGACGAGCTAAAGGCCGTGCTCCGTCCAATCGCCCTGGCGCATGTGGAAGGAATCTCGGAGGACGATCTCCGGGGCAGGGCGGCCGCCCTCGAGGGTTATCTTCGTGACTCTGGCGAATTCCGTTACTCGCTCGTCCAGGAGCCCCGTGATCCTAACCTCGATCCGGTCCAGGACTTCCTGATCAATCGCAGGACTGGCCACTGCGAATACTTCGCCAGCGCCTTGGCGTTGCTTCTTCGCTCGATCGAAATTCCCTGCCGATTATCAACGGCTTCAAAGGAGGCGACTATAACTCGATGGCGGGGATCACGACCGTCCGCCAGAAGCATGCCCATAGCTGGGTCGAGGCACTTGTCGGACGAACTGCGGGCCACGATTCGCTGCCGACCTGGTTAACTCTCGACCCCACACCCTCAGACCAGAGGAACGAGTCTGTCGCCCGGGTCGGGGGAATGGCGAGCCACTTCTACCAGATCACCGACTTTGTCCGGTATGTCTGGGTCTTCTACATCGTCGGATTCAATTCCGAGCGTCAGGACCGTTTTCTCTATGGCCCGATCCGCGAGCTCATCAAGGAAGCCAAGCGAGGCTTCGCGATCATGGGCGATCACATCCGGGGCCTTTTCCACTTCCCGAGCGTCGAGAGCTTTTTCAGCCTTCGAGGCTTCCTCGTTAGCTTCGGCATCCTTTTGTTGCTCGTCGGCTTGATCCGACTTGGGTCCTGGACGATCCGCGGGCTGGTCCGGCGGATCTCGGGATCGAAAGCCAGAAACTCGACGGGGATGGCCGGAGTCCAGTTCTATCGGAGGTTACTCCAACTGCTATCCGAATATGGCCTTGAACGGCCCCCAGCAGAAACTCCTCGCGAATTCGCGCGCCGAGCCGCCATCTTCCTCGCAGGACATGGCTCCGGCACCGAGACCGTTGCCGACGTCCCGCCGTTGGTCGTGGATGCCTTTTATCGGATTCGGTTCGGAGACCACACCATCCGCGAGGATGACCATGAGCATGTGACGGCCAGGCTCGATGCGCTGGAGGCCCGCCTCCACCTTGAGAAGATTCGGATCGACGACTCAAGGCGTTCTCAATAGCGTTCCCCGGACCAACGGAGAGTCAACCTGGGCGATCTGATCTCGATTGGCCTTCCAGATCGCTTCCTTCGCATCGGGCGAGCCGTAAACCCTTGTCGCGACATCGGCCAGACTCTCGCCAGGCCCGACGACCGTGAATGGAGAGCGTGGGCGAATAAGGCGTGGCTTCGGTTTGCTTGGAAGCTTGACGGGTCGGTTCGTAGGGTTCGCACTCGACGCCGAGGTCGTTGAGGCGGACGCGGTGTTTAGAAAAGTTCGACTCGGATCCCCCTTCGAGCCGGCCTCATGCAACTGGATCGAGGTCGATGGTGGCGACGAGCCGGGCGAGGTCTCCAGGCTTCTAGAAATCGATTCCCCCCTTGGGGATTGTGGTTCGCGATGGTGCTCCTTGACAACTCCGGGCTCAGGAGCCCGAGGCTTCGCGAGCGTTGGAGACTGATCCTTCTCGTGGAGCAAGACAGCGAAAATCCCGACAATAAGGACGCTCAGGGCGCAGGCAGGCCCGGCGTGTTCATTCATGCCTCATGGCTCCCGCGTCGAGGTGAGGATGCGGATTCAAGGTGACGTATCTACTCCATCGACCCGATTGATCCCGAAGCTTGAGGGAATTCGGGGTAATCAAAAACGGGAAGCCAGACTCAGGTCTGGCTTCCCGCTTCGTTTGAATGACTCGCCGTGCCATCCTATCAACGGGGCGGAAGGCCTCCGCTGGATGTGGTTGAGTTGGACCGATCCGCTGGCGACGGGACGGGAGAGCCGCTGTTCTGGATCTTGGGCACTCCCGCGGGATTCAATGGGTCGCCCCGACCAGTGTAAGTATTGGCTGTCGGGCTGTTCTTGCCAAACGTCCCGCCGATGATTTCGGGCCGGTTGTCCTGGAATCGGCCAGGATTCGGCCCGACCGGTGGTAAGACCGCGGGAATCGGGTTCGACCTGGGCGGCGAGGACGGCCGAAAGTTCACCCGCGGCGTCGATGACTTCACGGCCTCGACGAGCGAGGGTCGTGGCGTTCGTCCCGTCGCTGCCGGCAATTGGTCCGTTGCCGGCTAGGCCGTGTGGACAATAGTTGGGAAGGTTGCAGTGTTTGGGCTACAGCAGCAATATCATGATCGCAGCCACATGGACGAACCCCAAGAAGTTCCGGGCCGTCTTCTCGTACCGGGTCGCCACACGCCGATATTGCTTGATCCGGTTGATGAACCGCTCGGCAAGGTTGCGTTCCTTGTAAAGGATCTCGTCATACTCTCGCTGGAAGATCCGATTCTTCTTCGGCGGAATCACGGCATCCGCGCCGGAGGCCACGATCGCCTCGACGAAATCATCTCCGTCATATCCCTTGTCCGCGATCACCGCATCGGCATCATGACCTTCGATCAATGCCTTGCCCTGATTGATGTCGGCCTCCTGTCCCCCCGTCAGGATGAACTCGACGGGGTTCCCCAGGCCGTTGACGGCGATGTGCAGCTTGGTCCCGAAACCGCCCCGCGAGCGTCCCAAGGCCTGGTCGGAGCCCCCTTACCGCGCCGGCGGCGTGTTGGTGGGCTCGGATCACGGTACTGTCGAGGATCAGCCACTCGAGGTCGGGGTCCTTCAAGGCCTCGAAGACCCGGAGCCAGACCCCCTTGGCGGCCCATCGATCGAACCGCTTCCACACCGAGTTCCACTTGCCGAAGCGTTCAGGGATGTCACGCCAGGGGGCGCCGGTCTTGCCGATCCAGAGCACGGCATCGACGAAGAGACGATTGTCCGTGGCGGTCACGCCGGGGTCGCCGGCCCGGCCGGGGAGGAAGTCCTCGATCCGCTCCCAGTGTTCATCTGCTATCGCGTGGCGATACATGGCGCGTGCTCGACGGGTTCGGAATCATTCAAAAGATTACCTGTCTTACGAAAATCACCCAGATATTGTCCACACGGCCTAGCTTGAGGAGGGTCTGGGTTCCCTCGTTTTTCATGTTCGAAGCATGCGTCATGAGCTGCTGCATCGCCGGACTACCAGACACCGCCCGGCCCATCTGGCGAATGTGATCTGCGTCGAGCACTTGCTTGACAGCATGGTTGATCAAGGCGACTTGAGTCTTCTCGACGTTGTTCGTTGCTTCGAGGGCGGCCAAGGTCGCGATGTAGTCGCGGGCCGCCAGATTGAACTTCCGAGCCGGCAAACTCGCTGCGACGTCTGGACTGTCGCCGGCCGCTCGATTGAGAAGCGCCTGGCTCTCGGTCCTCAGTCGGTCAGCGTGGGTGAGGAGCGTCCGGGCAGGTTGCTCAGCATTTGCTCCGACCCTGGATCGTTCGGCAATGGTCCTCAACGCCGAACCCTCGATCGCCATGCCGAGCGCGTGCTCAGCCAGGATCGCGGAATCCATCCCGAGCGGGTAGGCCCCGGCCCGCGTGAGGGGCTGAGGTGCCGGAGGCAGCCGCAAGGCAGGGTCCATCGCCCGAGCACCGTCCACTCCGGTTGTGCCCAAGCTCCGGGCAGGGTCGACCGCTCCTTGAACGGGCGGAACAGCCGGAATGACTTCGCCATTGGCCACCCGGTTGGGAAGCGAGTTGGCGGGCGGAGGAGTCGGATTCTCCGTCAAGATCCGCTCGTCCTCGGTTCGAGGAATTCCTCCCAGACCGGCACTGGGGCCTTGGGCACGGACATTCGTCTGCCCGAAAACAGCGAGGACGCCGAGGAGCGTCGAGGCTGTGAGAGCGATGCGGGGGTGTTGTCTCATTTTTCTGGCTCCATTCGAGTTGTGGACTCGTTCGAGGCCTGTTGGCGTGGCGACTCTTGACAAACTCTTGGCTCACTTCCGACGATCGGGTTTCGAGGCCGACGTCTCGGGTCTTTCATCGCTTCAACTCGCTTTCGTAAACAATTCTCATGCCAAGACCAATCGATCGATCTGGTCAAATCGGAGTGAGCGCCTGCTCTGACCCGAATCAAGGGTTCCGTCGGCGCGAAGCCCTTATAGCCGGGCTTGCGGCCCTCGCTACACCGCTCTGTCTGGGCCTGGCGGTTCCCCCATCCCGGGGGGTTCGAGCATTCCAACTCATTGAGCCGGAGGGGCTCAGGCGTTTCGGGTACCCAGTCCATGCGATCGTGCCCAACGTCTAGGGAGGACGAAACTTCCGCCTCGTCCGCGACGATCGATCAATACCCGCTCAGTTCCGTTCCGTGGCGAGACCGGATGGTATGAACGTCGTCGAGATCGACTTCAACGCCAGCCCTGGGCCGCTCGAGATTTCGCGGTACGAGGTCCATTTCGGACCCGAAGTTCAACCTGGTCCCGAGCCGATCACGGGACTCAAGGTCGAGAAGCGTGGTGGAATGTGGCAGATCTCTCAAGGAAGCTCGCTGACCTTCGAGGTCGCCGAGAACCTTACTGGCTTCCTAATACTACAGCGCCAGGTTGTACAGGCTTGAATCGCTGGCCACGACGAAACTATGCTCGTCTCAAAGGCTTATGGAGACACGAGCATGAACATCCCCCAGATCCGATCGCTCAAGCCCAAGCTCAGGTCGTTTCTCAAGCGGTTCGATGACTGCTTCCCACGCAAGGACACCCGCGCCCACCTGCCCACCTACATCTCCGGCCAGATCTCCGACATCCCCGAGAAGAGCGTCGAGCCGATCGCCCTCAACGCCGGCGTCGCACCACGCACCCTCCAGGAGTTCCTCAGCCAGCACCACTGGGACCACGACCTCCTGCGCGACCGACTCCAGCACATCGTCCGCGATGAGCACTCCGGGCCGCATTCCATCGGCGTCATCGACGAGACCAGCGACGTCAAGAAGGGGGACAAGACGCCGGGCGTGCAACGCCAGTGGTGCGGATCGCGGGGCAAGACGGAGAACTGCCTGGTCACGGTCCACCTGGGGTACGCCCGCGACGGCTTCCACTGCCTGATCGACGGCGAGCTGTACCTGCCCCAGAGCTGGTCGGACGACCGTCCACGCTGTCGCGAGGCGCGCATCCCCGACTCGATGACCTACCGCCCCAAGTGGCGGATCGCCCTGGAGCTGTATGACCACGCCATCGGCCATGGCCTCCACTTCGACTGGATGACCTTCGACGAGGGATACGGCAGCAAGCCCGACTTTCTCCGGGGCCTGAACGCTCGCGGTCAGAAGTTCATGGGCGAGGTCCCCCGGAGCTTCACCGGCTGGCTCGATCCGCCCCGCGTGGTCACCCGTCCGTACCGCAAGAACGGGCGTGGGCGGGGCCGCAAGGTCCCTCGCCTGGCCGGCGGCAGCCGGCCGGCGCGACGGGTCGATGAGCTGCTGAACGAGCGGGCATTCGTCGATCAGGCCTGGCAACGCTGGCGGGTCAAGGACGGCGAGAAGGGGCCGATAATCTGGGAGGTTAAGCACGAGATCTTCACCCCCAAGGGCGAGGACGGTCTGCCGGGCGAGCTGATGCACCTGGTCGTGGCCCGCAACGTCCTGGACCTGAAGGAGGTGAAGTTCTTCGTGAGCAACGCCCCCCCGGAGACGCCGGTGTCGAAGTTGTTGCTGGTGGGGTTCTCGCGATGGCGAGTCGAGCGTTGTTTCGAGGACCAGAAATCGGAGATCGGGCTGGATCAGTATGAAGGGCGTCGTTACCAGGGGTTGAAACGCCACCTGATCCTGAGTTGCGTGAGCTACCTGTTCCTGGCGCGGATGCGAGAGGAGTTCGGGGGGAAAAATCCGGAGTTGACGGAGTGCCAGGTGCACACGGCGATCGCGGCGATGATCCCGTCTTGGTGGCTGGGCGAACGCCCCTCGCTGAAGCTGTTGGAGCGGACGGCGGCGGAGATCGAGCGGACGCAGAAGAGAAATGCGGCGGCCCGCAAGAGCCACACCAAGGCGACGCGGAAGAAGTTGCGGGCTTTGGGCATCAAACTCACTGGGCTCCCTCGCTGCTCCTGGGGAAAGACTTAGCGCTGTAGTACTAAGAAGTGTCGGTGGCTCTCGGCTCGGCTACCTGAAGAACGATTCTGCCGGGTTTTCTTTCCTCGAACGAGGGAAGACTGACCCAATCGTCATTCGGGGGGACGACTCACGGTTCTCCATCCGTTCTTCTATCACCCGCGAGGGGCCATTGGCGGTCGGGCTGCGATTCGACTGGACCGGGCCATCGGGAGTCTGTTCAGCATTGGAACTCACCGTCCCTCACTCCAAGAGCTGGATTCAAGCCGCCTGGAGGGTCGAAGATCCCGTTGATCGAATTGCCGGTCTAGCGTTAGACATCAATCTTCTCCTTGAAAGCTCGCCAACCCTCGTCAACATCGGAGCCAGCTCGACGATCTACGGCCAGATCAAAGGCCAGCAGCGAATGGAACTTTGCGCTGGCATGTCCGCCGGGGATCCAGGCAGGGAACTCTGCCAAGGTTGGGTGGTCCGCCAGGGGGAAGGGGATCTTCCTCCTATTTTCGCAGCCTCGACACCCGCCACACCCCGATTGGCCGAGGGCTGGGCTCATATCATGGACGCCCGTCGATGCTCGGCCTTAGCTGTTTCTGGATTCGGCCGATCGAAGGCTCGCGACCGGATTGCGGTTAAGGCCGGCGGTCGATTTCGCCTGTCCCGCGATTTTTCCACGGTCGATGCCCCGTGGAAGGAGCCAAAGTCGCTCGATTTCTGGCTCCATTTCGTCCCCATGCCAGTCCAGGTCGGCGCCGCGACGAGCCCGCAATCCATCCTATCACCCCTGCGGATCGAATGGGATCGGCCGTCAACCTGAGCCGAGGACCGAACCACTTGCTTCCGGTTTCGTAGGATTGAGGTAGCAACGGCTTGCTGCCGCCGATCGTTGCGATCTGGGCCGGCCAGTCCGGGTTTTGCCGACCTTGTGGGCGGCGGGCGATTGGATTATGATAATCTCGGTGTGGCCGGGCCTCGCCCACCCAGACCGACAGTCCTTCGAACCACGGGATCTCAAATCTATGTCCCGATCCGTGTTCCGTCCCCTTGCGGCGTTCGGGCTCCTGGGAATCGTGGCCTTGGTCGTCGGCGCCCAAGCGCCGCGCCGGTTCCCACGACGCAGGACGGGAAGATCGCCAAGATCGTGGTCACGCTCCTTGAACGGAGCCACATGGCCAAGCCGACCATCGATGACGAGACGGCCAAGAAGTGGTGCAAGACTTTCCTGAAGGATCTCGACCCTCAGAAGTATTACTTCCTCAAGGCCGATATTGACGAGTTCATGCCGCAGGCGACGACGCTCGACGAGAAGATCCACGAGGGGAACCTCGACTTCGCCAAGCTGGTCTTCGATCGCTTCCTCAAGCGTTCCGACGAACGCTTGGCCATGGTCCAGGAGATCCTCAAACAGAAGCCGGACTTCACCGTCGACGAGTCGATCATCGGACGATCCCGAAAAGCTCGACTACCCGAAGGACGACGACGAGGCCCGCGAGCGGATCCGTAAGCGGATCAAACTCGAATTGCTCCAGGCGAAGGTCGATGATGAGAAGGAAGACGACGCGATCAAGAAGCTGGCGATCAAATATCGCGACCGGAACCGGATGTTCCACCAGTTCAATAACTCGCGACCTCCTCGAATTCTACCTGAGCAGCCTCAGCCGGACCTTCGACCCGCACACGACCTACATGAGCAAGGACTCGCTGGAAGACCTGATCCAGCAATCGCTCCAGCTCTCCCTGACCGGGATCGGCGCCTCGCTTCAATCTGAAGACGGCTATCGCCGTCGTCAAGGAGTTGATCCCGGGCGGCCCAGCCGACAAAGACGGTCGGATCGAGCCAGAGGACAAGATCCTCGGGATCGAGAACGAGGATGGGACCGAGTCACCGACTTCGTCGAGCAGCGGCTCCGCGACGTCGTCAAGCACATCCGGGGCGAGGCAAACACCCACGTTCGCCTGATCATCCAGCCGCACGACACAAAGGAAAAGAAGGTCTACGATATCGTTCGCCAGAAGGTCGAGCTGAGCGAGTCCCACGCCAAGGGGCAGATCATCGAGACCAAGGCCGACGGAAAGACCGTCAAGGTCGGCGTGATCAACCTCCCCGCCTTCTACGGCGATACCCAGGCCGTCGCCAAGGGCGAGGTCGATGCCGTGAGTTGCACCAATGACTGCAAGAAGCTGATCGAAGGCTTCAAAGCCAAGGGAGTCGATGCCGTCATGCTCGACCTCCGAGGGAATGGCGGTGGCTTGCTGAATGAAGCGATCTCGCTCTCTGGCCTCTTTATCGACAAAGGGCCGGTTGTCCAGGTCAAGGACGTCAATGGCGTCAAGCACCTCGATGACGACGAGGAAGGGACGGCCTGGGAAGGCCCGTTCGTTCTGTTGATCGACCGCCATAGCGCGAGTGCCTCGGAAATTTTCGCGGGCGTGATCAAGGATTACGGACGAGGGCTGATCATCGGAGACGTCAGCACCTTCGGCAAGGGAACAGTCCAGAGCATCCAGCCGATCAGCGAGTCCCTCTTCCGCCGAGCGAACGTTCCGAGCATGGGCGCCCTAAAGCTGACGATCCAGCAGTTCTATCGGGTTAACGGTGATAGCACCCAGATTCGCGGCGTCGAACCCGACATCCACATCCCCTCGCTGTTCGATCAGGACGAGTTCGGCGAAGGGAAGATGGACAATGCCCTGAAGTTCGATCACGTGGAGGAACGGCCACACGACCAGTACAACCGGGTCCCCGCCGACCTGACCGCTCGGCTGATCGATCGCTCCGAGAAGCGTCGGATCGAGAGCGAGAAGTTCCAGAAGCGAGAAGCCGCCATCAAGAAGATCATCGAGAGCAAGGCCCGACACTCGATCTCCTTGAACGAGGCGAAGTTCCGGGCCGAGACCGTCTCCGAGGACGAGAACAAGGACGAGGCCAAGACCAAGATGAAAGGCCCTAAGAAGCGGCTTGCTGATCACCCGGCCTGGGAGCCTAACTATTACAACGACGAGATCCTGAATATCGTCGGCGATTACCTGACTCTGGGCCGGAAGGTTCTTGCCTCCACTCCCGTCCGGGTTAATCCCGCGAACTGACCGTCGACTGGAGACAGGACGAAATCAAGACGAACCCGGCTGTGAGGTTACTGACTTCACCGCCGGGTTCTTTCTTTGTCACATGCAAGACGACCGGAGAACAGGCAGGGTGTCAGCCCTGGATGGCACTGGTTCGGCCAAGGGCGATGTCGAAGTCGCTCACGGCGGGAACGAGCATGGCAAGCAGCGCGAACCCATAGATCCCCGCGCTGAAGAGGAATGCGGCCAAGACGTCCTGATTGATCAAGCTGATCACGCAATAGAACGACCAGAACGGTGTCAGGAGAGCAACGAGCGCGATCGCCCTCGACGGGTTCTTTGCACCCAGCGAAGCGAACAATGCCACGCTTCCGGCCCCGATGAAGATCATGAAGCTGAGCAACTGGCGGGCGAACTGGCGATCGCTCAGCACGATCAGCCCCGCGCAGATGCCGATCCCGATCAACAGGAAAAAGATCGTTCCCAGGCTGTTGGCGACGGCCGCCCGGCTGTTCGTGTAGGTGATCGCGGCGTGAATCCCCAGCATCGCCGAGAAGTGGGTCAGGAGCAGGCCGTCGATGATCGCATAGACTGCGTTTTCGAGACTCATCGTCCCGTTCATGCCGAACCAGACAACCATCAGCAAGGGAAGAACGACCATTTCCTTGGTGTTGTAGAGGACCCCGTAAAGCTTTCCGTAGATGAACTGCTTGGGTGAAAGCTCGGTGACCAGCAAGAGGTCGAGCGCCCCCGTGTCTCGCTCGCTCGTCAGCGAGGTCACTCCCTGGGCATTCACCAGGATCAGACTGAGGACGCCCAGGCCAATCAAGGCCCAAGTCGATCGCGACGATGCCGTCGCCAGGTCCGGCGCAAGCTGAATATAGGCGACGCCCAGAGAGAATGCCAGCAGATAAGCCCCCTTGATGATCAGAGGCTTGGTCCCGTAGGCGCGGGTCATCAACTCTCGCCAGAGGATCGGATTTGTCCAAGGACGTCGGTAGGCGCCGGGTCCCCGAGTAATCCTCCGGTGAGTTCGTCTCGGAACGTGCAGGCCGGTCGTCGCACCTGCGTCGGTCTCCTGGATGGCTGTCGACGACGAGGCCGTTGCCTCGACCAGAGTCGCCGTCCCGCCAAACCGACCATGCTTCTCCAACTCCCCGGCAGAAACGAGTAATGGCTCCGGCTCGACCTCAATGAGGATCTCACCGACTCCCTCTTCGCCCTCGACGCCTTCGCGCTGTTCTCGAGGCTCGTTACGGCCAGGATTCCAGACCCGAAGCATCACGGTTCCAAAAGTCAGCAGAACCACGGAGATCGTCGAACTTGCCAGGATGAACACAATCGCGGGACGTAGCCCCGTCCGGGTCGCGTCCGAGACCGGGTCCACGATCGTCAAGACTGTCTGAAACGGGTCGAGAGCCTGGGCGATCGGAACGCCGAGAAGTTGCCATCCGGGAAGGAGATAACCCACGACCTCGACTCCCGCGATCGCCAGGACCAGCGTCAATACCGTGAGTGCCAGCGACTGAAACGTCCGGTCTCGTCCCAAGGCGACCAGCAACCCGAGCGACCCGCCGAGCAGTCCGGCCGCGGCAGTCACTCCAACGACATCGAGTATCTGCTCTGCGGAAACCCCTCCGAGAAGGACGCAAAGGAAGAACACGGGTGCCGAGGTGGCCAGGAGTGTCAGGATCTGGAGCAGACTGGCCGCCAGTTTACCGAGAATGATCTCGACGTCGCGAAGGTCGGTCATGAGCAGCAGCACGAAGGTCCGTCGATCTTTCTCGTGAGCCACCGCCGTGGCTGCCGACAACGGCGCGAAGAAGAGCATGAGAGTGAGCTGGAACAGGACGAAGAGCCTGAACAAAAGATGACCGAAATAGGCGATGATGCCGACCTCGGTGACCTCGGTCAGTCCAACCTGAGACTGCCAGGCGGTCCACATCAGGATGACCAGGAGCCCGACGTAGGAGGCTCGGGCCACATAGAACCGGCTTGGCCGGGGCGCGGTCAAGAACTCTCGAGCGATGATCGGTCCGGCGAACAACGGATAATCTCCGACAGCTGAAATGTGAAAACTGGGTACGAATGCGCGACGTCCGTCCTCAGTTCATCGAACGTCTCGACATTTTCGGCGAAAACCGAAGTAGGCTTGGACCGACCCAGTACAAAAGTTTTGCTGGGGTCGGAAGACTCCCTGTCTCCCATGCTCTGGAGGAGAGTTAATTGTAACCCGGCGACCACGCTAAACCCAGGGGGGCCGGTTCGTCTGTCCCCAAGCTCTTTCCCGCCGAATTGTATTGAGCCTCCTGCGATCAAAGCAGCCAAAACAGTTCAGGCGGACGTTATGGGCTTGTCCGGAGCACCATTTTCCTTTGCTCCCGCTTCCGGAGCACGATTGACCGGATTGATCGCCTTGACAGGCGAATCGGTCACTCTTCTAATAAATGAAGTATCCCATTCGATTCTTGACCGGGAGCCCTCTCGTCGTGTCAGGGTTGATCTCGGCTCCTAAAGTTCAGCTTTCCTCGCTGATCTGTCTCGCTCTCCTGAGTTTCTTCTCTCAGGCGAGCAGGACCGAAGCGTCGTCCTGTCACGTTTCCGAGAAGCCTCAGCTTGGGCTTTCCTTCTCGTGGGACGGAGAAGCGACGTTTCCGCAATCGGTTCAAATCGACTCCTTAAAGTCTTCACCACGGCTTCGTTCGACTCCATGTCCGGCTGATTCTCCTGGTCTGACAAGTCGCTTGACTCTGCAAAAGAACGGACTGCCACAACCAACGCGGCTCGTTCCGCCGGTCGCGGTAGTGGCCACCTGGTTTGCTCCCGAGCACCACTGGACACCGCAGTCACTTGCGATTCGCCTGGAACGCCCACCTCGATCTACCTGCCCTGCCTGATCGTCCTCCACGCCGGGGCTTCCCGGTTGAGTAATCCTTCCAATTTCATTCAATCTTTCTTATGAGCCGCGTCGGGAATCTCCCGTACGCCTGGTCTTGCGCCTTTATCGAGGGGCCGTCATGCATTCCAGCGTCCAGCCTTTGAAGGACCGACGCGGGCGAGTCTACACGCCAGCAGTCGGCACCAGGCTCCGTATCTTGCTTTGGATCTTGCTCGTCGGTTTCGCGCTCCTCGCGGCGAACGGCGCCTATCTGTCGAGCGTGACCATCATGACCTGGGCGACGGGAGTGACCCAACAAACTTTCTTTTACATGCTGATGGTTGGGCTGCACCTCCTGCTCGGCCTGGCGATCGTTGTCCCGGTCCTGGTCTTCGGATTCGCCCATCTGGTCACTTCCTGGAACCGACCCAACAAGGCGGCCATAACGTATGGCCTCGCGTTGCTGGCCTGTTCGCTGGTGGTCCTCGTCTCCGGCATCATCCTCATCCGGGTCTTCGACGTTTACCAGGTCCGCGACCCTCGGGTTCGATCCGTAAGTTACTGGCTGCACGTCATCGCGCCCCTGGTAGCGATGGCTCTTTACATCAAGCACAGGCTGGCAGGTCCTCGAATCCGCTGGGTCTGGTTTCGGTGGATGGGGGCGGCTGTCGGAGTGGTTGTCTTGGCGATGGGTTTTCTCCACTCGATGGAGCCCAGGCGTTATGGCGTGAAAGGGCCGAGCGAAGGGGCCAGATACTTCTTCCCGTCGGAGGCCGTCACATCGACCGGGAATTTCATCCCGGCCTCGACCCTGATGATGGACGACTATTGCCTCCGCTGCCACCAGGACGCGTACAAGAGCTGGGAGCACTCATCGCACCATTTCAGCTCCTTCAACAATCCGGCTTATCTTTCGAGCGTCCGGGAGACCCGCAAGGTCTCACTCGCCAGGGACGGCGACACTCACGGGGCCCGATGGTGCGCCGGGTGTCATGACCCGGTCCCGTTCTTCTCGGGCGAGTTTGACGACCCGAAGTATGACGATGTCAAAAATCCGACGAGCCAGGCGGGGATCACCTGCACGGTCTGCCACTCGATCACGAACGTCAACAGTACGCGAGGAAACGCCGACTTCACGATCGAGGAGCCTCAGCATTACCCGTTCGCCTCCAGCAAGAATCCGGTCCTGCGCTGGATCAACGAGACGCTGGTGAAGGCGAAGCCCGAGATGCACAAGCGGACGTTCCTCAAGCCGGCGATCAAGGATTCGAAGTTCTGCTCGACCTGCCACAAGGTCAGCCTTCCCTTTGCCCTGAACCACTACAAGGACTTCCTCCGGGGCCAGAACCACTACGATACCTTTCTGCTTTCCGGCGTGTCCGGGCACGGGGCGCGAAGCTTCTACTATCCGCCGGTTGCGAAGGGGCAATGCATCGACTGCCACATGAACTTCATCGCCTCGAACGACTTCGGCGCCAAAGACTTCGACGGCAAGGGCGGTCGCGAGATTCACAACCACTTTTTCCCGGCCGCGAACACCGGCCTGCCGACTCTTCTGAAGATGCCGGATGTTGCCGAGATTCACGCCAAGTATCTGAAGGACAAGAAAATCCGCATCGACCTTTTTGCCCTCCGCGAAGGAGGAGGAATCGACGGCTCCTTGCTTGGCCCTCTGCGTCCCGAAGTTCCCTTGCTCAAACCAGGAAAGCCTTACCTGGTCGAGGCGGTGGTCCGGACCCTCGGACTCGGCCATCCGTTCAGCCAGGGGACGGTCGACTCGAACGAGATCTGGGTCGAGCTGATCGCAAAGGCAGGTGACCGGGTGATCGGCCGGTCGGGCGGGATCGGGGCGGACGGGACGGTCGACCCGTTCTGCCCACTTCATCAACGTCTACATGCTCGATAAAGACGGTAACCGGATCGACCGCCGGAACCCGCAAGACATCTTCGTCCCGCTCTACAACAAGCAGATCCCTCCTGGTGCGGGGCAGGTGTCCACTTCGGGCTCGACGTGCCGGAGGACCTTCAGATCATCGATCACGCTGGAGGCCAAGGTCAATTACCGAAAGTTTGATCGAAAGTACATGGACTATATCTTCGGGCCGAGTCAAGGTCCGGAGTTGCCCGTGGTTGTGATGGCCCGGGACGAAGTTACACTGCCAATCGAAGGGGGACCGAAGGTCGAAAACAAACCCTCGCCGATCGATCCGGTCTGGCAGCGCTGGAATGATTACGGGATCGGGCTCCTGCTCGAAGGGGCTTCGCTCGGGAGCCAGAAAGGGGAGCTTCGCCAGGCTGAGCCGGTCTTCCGTAAGGTCGCCGAACTGGGAGTGCCCGACGGAGACGTGAACCTGGCCCGAATCTATCTTCGTGAGGGCCGGATTCCCGACGCCCGCCAGGCCCTGGAGCGAGCGTCAAAGCATCCCAAGCAGAGCCGCTCCCTGGGTGATCGCGTGGCTCTCAGGGCAGATCGACGAGCGAAACGGTTATCTGGATGAAGCGATCGCCCGCTTCGAATCGGTACTGGCCACCCGGATTCCTGAGCGTGGGTTCGATTTCAGTCTTGACTATGAGGTGATCAACGCCCTTGGAGCCGCGACCTATGCCCGTGCCCGGCAGGAGCCGCTTGGGAGCCCGGCCCGTCTCGATTTCCTGAGAAAGACGGTGGAGACCTACCGACGGACGATCGCGATCGATTCGGAAAACGTCGCGGCCCATCATGGCCTCGGCCTGGCCTACGCAGATCTGGCGAGAAACAGTCTCAACAACCCTGTGGACGCACCCTCTTCCGGATCGGCTGATGTCGAAGCGATCCGAGCAATGACGAAGGCCTCGACCGACAGCAAAACTTCCGTTGAATCGCGGGCCGCCTCGGCTCGGCAGTTGCGGAATGCCATCACCTTGTTCGTCACTGCCTCTCGACAGTCCAACTCCTCAAGGCTCGACCCGCTCCACGAAGTAGTCGAAGCGCTTGGTCCGGTCTTCCCGGCCGAGACCGACCCGAAGCTCGTCGTGGAGCTAGCCCAGACGCTCTCGACGACTCATAAAGCGCTGCACGCGATGTTCAAGCCCGACGAGACCGCCGAAGGCCGGGCCGCCGCGATCGCCCGCAAGAACAACCCCGCAGCCGACCAGAACGCCCAGTCGATCGTCATTCACCCCCTCCACCGACCAGGCGCCCCCGGCCTCGAACCGACGACCAGAAGGTCGCCACGCGGGAGAACCAAGAATGAATCCACTGTCTCTTGTCAATCAATCCCGGTTTCTCTCGACGCCGGTGGGTCGGTCAGTCCTTGGTGTGATCCTCGCCCTCTTGCTCATCGGCGTGTCCGGCTGCAAGCCGGCACCGCCGCCGGCCGTGATCCCTCCAGCCAGGGCTCCGGTTGTTCCTCAAGAGCTTCGACATGTCGGCCGTTCCCGACGTCCAGTTCGTGGAGGTGACGAAGGACGCGGGTCTCAGGTTTCGTCACACCAACGCCGCCGAAGGGGAGAAGCTACTGCCCGAGACGATGGGATCCGGCGCCGCCTTTCTCGACTACGACGGCGACGGCGATCAGGACCTCTTCCTGGTCAATTCCGACGTCTGGCCCGGATCGAAGCTCGAAATCCACCCTACCCAGGCGCTCTACCGGAATGACGGCCAGGGCCACTTCGACGACGTCTCTAAGGAGGCGGGTCTCGACAAGACGTTCTTCGGCATGGGCGTGGCCGTCGGCGATTATGACAATGATGGCGACCCGGACCTCTACGTCACGGCCCTCGGCGGCAACTTCCTCTATCGGAACGACGGCCGGGGCCATTTCGAGGACGTGACGGCCGAAGCAAGGACCCGGGGAGGTGACGGCTGGTTCACCAGCGCGGCGTTCTTCGACATGGACAACGACGGCGACCTCGACCTCTTCGCCTGCTGTTATGTCGCCTGGTCTGCCGGCGATCGACCGAGGGATCTCCACCCAGCTCACCGGGACTGGCAAGGGGAAGGCCTACGACCCACCGGCCCTCTATAACGGGTCAAACTGCCTGCTGCTCCGGAATGACGGCGGAAGCCTTCGTCGACGTCAGCGAGTCGGCCGGGATCCAGGTCCGATCGCCCGACAAGAAGGCCCCGCTCGCCAAGGCGCTCGGCGTGGCTCCCTTACGACGTGGACGGTGACGGCCGAGTCGACCTGGCGGTCGCCAATGACACGGTCGTCAACTTCTTCTACCACAACCTCGGTGGCGGCAAGTTCGAGGAGATAGGATTGACCACCGGAATCGCCTTCGACCAGTCCGGCTCGACCCGCGCGGCGATGGGGATCGACTGGGGCGACTTCAAGAACGACGGCACTCTCGGCCTGGCGATCGGCAATTTCGCCAACGAGATGACCGCGCTTTACGTCACCGAAGATCCTCCCAGCCTGCTCTTCTCCGACCTGGCGAACATCTACGGCCTCGGCGCCCCGACCCAGCCTCCGCTCAAGTTCGGCCTGTTCTTCTTCGATTACGACCTCGACGGCCGGCTCGACCTCCTCTCGGCCAACGGCCACCTGGAGAGCGACATCGCCCAGACGCAGGCTTCCGAAACCTATGCCCAGTCGGCCCAGCTCTTCTGGAATACTGGCCTGATCGGTCGACAGCTCTTCGTCCTGGTCGGCGCCGACAAGGTCGGCCCCGACCTCCTCAAGCCGATCGTCGGCCGTGGGAGCAGCTTCGCCGACATCGACGGCGACGGCGATCTTGACGTCCTCCTCACCGAGAACGGCGGCCCTGCCCACCTCTTCCGAAACGATGGCGGGAGCAAGAACCATTGGCTCCGGCTCGACCTCAAGGGTGTCGCCTCGAACCGCGACGCGATCGGGGCGAAGGTCACAGTCGAGACCGGAAGGGTGCGTCTCGAAGCGGCAGCTCTTCCTCGCCAAGGGTTATCTCTCGTCGGTCGAGCATCCGCTGACCTTCGGGCTGGGCACGTGCGACAAAGGCCGAAAGAGTGATCGTCGTCTGGCCTTCGGGCGCGACGTCAGCGAATTGACAGGACGTCAGGTCAGGTCAGACCCTGAAGATTGTCGAGCCGGGCGCCGCCGAACGCGGAAAAACCGCCGACCATTTGATTTTGAAAAAAAGTACGGATGCGATTCGTCGAATCCAAGTTAAGGGCGGCGAAAAAGGACTTGCGCGGGTGCCCTGGGCTTGTAAGAATTACGATCGTCTGCCCGCTCCCCAAACTCGTCGCGGAGAAGTCCTTCGGCGCTTGCCAGACTGTGATATAGTTTCATCAGAGGGTTGGGCTGGAGGCCTGACCCTTGACGGATCGACTCGGTTTGGCCTTCGCCTTGGGCATGGTTCATCCCTGTCGTTCCACCTCTCAATGGATCGAGCAACCAATCGAAAATGCAACCCAGGAGCGAAGCGGGCAGATCCAGATCGCCTCGGTCGGAGCATCGAAGTAAAAGAACGGTCGAGGCATTCGCTTTCCTCGACGCCCTTTAACGGAACTCCGACCAGACGTGTGGTCCATGGTCAGCCCGCGACGCTCCTCCTCGGGAGGATCGTCGTCGATGAGAGCCCTGGCCCTGCTCCGAACGGGGTGGCTGCTGCTAGCAATGGGGGCTTCACCCCTGGCTTCGGCATTCGCCTTCGTTGATCCTCCCGCCTCGCCCCCCATCAAGACTACGAAGGATCAGTTCCGGGCGATCGAGGGCGATCCCACGGCATCTCTGGAACGCGGCCTGGACTTCGAGCGCCGGCACAACTGGTCGGCGGCGGTCCAGGTCTACCGGGACGCCAAGGAGAAGTGGCCCAGCCGGTCTGAGTTCAAGCAGCGGCTTCGCCTCTCCGAGATGCACCAGCGGCTGGCCCGACGCTACCAGGACGCCAGTTTCCGGAACGTTCTGCTCCGACTCCCTCGCGAGAAGGCGTTTGACCTTTTCGACGAACTCGTCGAGCGGATCGATGTCCATTACGTCGACTGCAGTCCCGCTGGAGCCGTTGATCCGCCGAGGGTACGACAACCTCGAGGTCGCCCTCCGCGACCCGAGCTTCGCCTTCCTGGAGCTCAACGCGCCGAATCGCTGCGCCCGAGCGGGTCACCTGGCTCCGTGAGCAACTACGGGCCCGACGCGATCAACTCATCGTTCCCGATCGCGAGACCGCCCGCGATCAGGTCGCCGCGGCCTGCGAACTGTCGCGCCAGGTCGCTCAACATCCCCCCGGCCGCCGTGATTTTGGAGTTCGTCTTTGGCTGCTGCGACGTGCTCGACGATTACACGGCGTACCTGACGCCTGACAAGCTCGACGATATGTTCGCCATGATCGACGGTAATTTCGTCGGTCTGGGCGTCGAACTCAAGCAGGACGACGCGGGCTTGAAGCTCGTCGGTGTGATCCGGGGCGGGCCGGCCTCTGAGGCCGGGCTGAAGCCGGGCGATCGGATCGTGTCGGTCGGAGGTGTCTCGGTCAAGGGGGTTGGACTCGATGAGGCTGCCGGGCGGCTTCAGGGTTCGGAAGGGACGACAGTGGATATCACGGTCCTCCGAACCGACTCGACGACGACCACGCTCCGACTGATCCGACGCCATGTCGAGGTCGAGAGCGTCGGTCAGGCTCGGATCATCGAGTCAATCGCCGGGGTCGGCTACATCCAGTTCACCGGTTTCCAGAAGACCTCGACCGAGGAACTCGATCGAGCCATCGCCAAACTTCGACGTCAAGGGATGCGTTATCTGGTTCTCGACCTCCGAGGAAACCCCGGCGGTCTTCTTAACGTCGCGGTCGACATCGCCGACCGCTTCCTCGACCAGGGTGTGATCGTCTCGACCCGAGGGCGAGCCCCCGGCCAGACCCAAGTCTACCGGGCTCGACCGGACAAACCTTACACGATGCCTGTCGCCGTCCTGATCGATCGCGATAGTGCGAGCGCCAGTGAGATCCTCGCTGGGGCCCTCCAGGAACTTGGGCGTGCCGTGGTGATCGGTGACCGAAGTTACGGTAAGGGTTCGGTCCAGAGCATCTTCGAGCTGCAGGTCCGCCCCGGCCGGGCTGAAGCTGACGACCGCCAAGTTCTATTCACCAAAGAACCGGCCGTACAGCGAGCAAGGCGTCACACCCGACATCCCCGTCATCCACCGGGCCAAGCCCGTCGCGGATGCCGAGCCGGAATCCGACCCCGAGGAATTCGGCGACCCGCGGAATGACCGTGTGTTGGAGTTCGCCATCCAGCAGGCCCTTCGCACTTTGACCGCGGCTCGGTGAAGCGATCGAGTCATCAGGACGGCGAGAAGACCAGGATCAGAATGAGTCATCGAGAAAGAAGATCAATCTTATTGATTTTTGCCCTTTCAATTCGTTCTGACCAAGCTGCACTGCTTGTTGTCCTGGCGAACAATCTCCCCCGCATCCAGATTCGGTAGCGATTTTGCAGGCGACTTGGCGATGAAATCTTCTTAGAATTCATTCATCGCCATGAACAATTCCCCCGTCCGACCTTCGACCCGGCTCGACCCTGCCCCGGCTTGGACCGTGGTGACCGATGCCCCGCTCAAGGGGATGAGGCTCGCCCGCGAGGCCGGATCGGTCTTCGCGTGGGACGAGGCGGACCAACTCTATCGGGTCGATTCCCGGGGCCAGTTCCAGTCGGTCGCAAGGGCGCCCGGGAAAGATCCTCTTCGGCGACGTGAGCGATGACGGCTCGCTGGTCGCGCTGGTGGGTGAAGGCTCGCGGCTCTGGCTACTCGACGGCGACTTTGAACTGATCCACGAACGGCCGGTCATCTCCGACCCTCTCTCAGTCGCTACTGATCCGTACGGTCGGTACATCGCGGTTGGCTCGAAGATGAACGTCGTTCAGTTCTACTCGAGGCACGCCAAGCTCGCCGGTAAGTTCGCAACCCGCCAGCCTCTCTCGAGCCTGGTCTTCGTTCCGGATCGGCATTTCATGATCGGGATCGGTGCTTACGGATCGATTGTCGGGATTGCTCTGGTCCCCCGAGGATCGAACGGGACACTTGATGGCGCGATCGTCTGGAACGAAGCGTTGATGTCAGGCGTGGGGCGGCTCTCGACGACCGGCGACGGCCAGATGATCCTGATCGCCTGCTTCACCCATGGTATCCAACGATTCGACATCGAAGGACGGGCCGAAGGGGCTTATCATCTGGGAGGCTCCGCCGCCAGGCGGTTCCCGACTTCGCGGGCCGATCGATCGCGGTCTCGACTCTCGAAGGGGAACTCGCGATCCTCAGCGGCGCCGGGAATGTCAAATGGCGGACGAGACTCAACCGCCCGGCGATGGCACTCGAGACCGACGCCCTCGGCCGCTACGTCGTTTACGGTCAGGCCACGGGCGAGATCGTCCGCCTCGATCTCCAGTCGAGTGGCCGAGTTGCTTCAACGACCCCGACAGCATCGAAGAGCGACTCGTCAAAGTCGAGAATCGGGTCGGCCCAGGTCAGAGTGCCCGATTGGACTGCCGAGGTCGTCGCCCATGAGGATCAGGCTGAGTTCGCCGTTCTTGCCGTTTGTGATGACCCGCTCCGGATCGGCGTCATCACTCATCAGAATCGACTCGAAATCTTCGGAGACGACGGCAAACGGTTGGGGCAGGCCCCCGAGATCGACGGTGTGGGCCGGATCGTCCGGACAGCACCGGGTTGGATGGCGGCGGCCACGGATCGCCGGATTGTCCTCTGTGACCTCAGGCGAAATCTTGCCCAGCGACTTGACCTGAGCCTGGCCGAGTTGACCCACCTGGCCATCCTTCCGGATTCCTTCGGTATCGCTCTCGTTCAGGAGCGCGACCGGGTCGGACGGGCCACGCCCGCGGGACGGTGGATCTGGAAGACCGAACTCAGCTCGCCTGTGGAGGATCTGGCGATCGACGCGGAGGGATTGACCGCGCTGACGACCGAGGATGGCTTCCTCCGGGTCTACAATTCAGCTGGTGCCGTGGCCGGCGAATCGAGAGGTGAGGCTTCTGACCCCGCGCTCTTGATTGCTGCTCCGGCAGGTTCTCACGCAGCCTGGATGACGTTGACTCGACGAGCACAGGTTCTCCGAGGCCACGACCGATCTGGCCGTATCGTTTGGGAATCGCCCATTCCCTGGGAAGCCTGGCAACTTGTAGGAATAGGTTCGTCGGCGGTGGTTGTCGCACCTGATGGACGGACGATCGCTTTCGACTCGTCTGGACATGCCCTGACGCAGGGTCGGGCCGACGGCGTGCCCGAAGCCTTCTGTCAGGGATCGCGAGGGGAGACGCTCAGAATCGTCCGGCAAGGCGTCCACCTGCTTTGCACCGACCTTTCGGGCCGTGTCGTCTGGAGGGCCATCGCCGAGGCAACTCTCGGGCCAGTGGCCGCCGGGAGGCAGGGAACTGCAGTCATGATCGGGAAGTCTCTCGCCTGGTTTTCAACAATAGAGCGAACCCGATGAGTCAATGATGCCGAGAATCCACAAAAGCGACATTTCTCGTCAATTCTTCGAGATTATTGTCAGGATCTGTTCTGAGGATTTCGTAGAAAAGCTAGAATGACCTCGCTGTGCGTCTCGGATTTGCAGTAGAATTTCGATTGGATTTCGTGACGATGATTCATTTGGTTCGGACTCGCTTCCGTCTCGTTCCGAGAGTATATCGGACCACGATGTCTTGTTAGTTGGCCTGGAGGACTCGATGGGCCCATGTACTACCGAAATCAATGGCACCGTCAGGCCCAGCGTCCGGATGAGTGTCCACGACCGAGGGGCCGCCGAAGCTCAACGGCATAAATGGATCGAGAGTGAGAAGGCCGGGAGAGATCTCGGAGAATGGGCCATCCGCTGCTGGGTCCGTCAACACTGGAATGGCTTTCTTCGCGAAAAGTGGCTCGAGCACCTCGAAGGCCGGACTTTCTGGATCGAGCTCGATCACGACGACTTCGGTTTGCTCCAGAGATCTTTCCAGGACTCGGATTTGATCGGCGAGATCCTCTGGCGGCTCAAGACCGGTCAGGAAAACCTCGACATCCTCAACTGGGCGATCGACGAGCAACTGGAAATGTCGGAGGTACTCGATATCCTCGAGACTCTTGACATCAATAGTCGACGGATCGAGTGCCTCCTCGAAGCGCGACTCTCCCAGGCCGGCTAACGAATCCTCCACTCTACATCACATGCCAATCGTCGTTCCCCCGGTCTTCTGAGGCCGTCGAACGGCCCACGTTCTTGATGGGACCTTTGGCGTCACCAGCCAGCTGGGGATGCTTCAAGCTTCAAAGAGTTTGACCAGAGATCTGACGAAGCAACCAGTTCCACCCGCGTCGCGAGTTGGACTCTCGGTTTCCGCCCAGCTCGGTCCGGCAATGTCCAGGTGAACCCAAGGTCGGCCACCGACAAATTGCTGGAGAAACTTGGCCGCCGTCACCGCGCCAGCCCATTTCCCGCCGACGTTCTTGATGTCGGCCACGTTGCTCTTGATCAGTTCTTGGTAGTCGTCGTCCAGGGGCATCCGCCAGGTACGCTCACCGACTGAGCGAGCGGCGTTCGCGACCGAGTTCGCCAGGTCATCATCCGTGCTGAACAGCCCGGCCACTCTGGTTCCCAATGCGACGATGATTGCGCCAGTGAGGGTAGCCAGGTCGATGATCCCGGCGGGTTCTTGTTCCGCGGCGTAACTCAGAGCGTCGGCAAGGATCAGGCGGCCTTCAGCGTCGGTGTTGAGAACCTCAACAGTCTTGCCGTTCCGCATCGTGAGGACGTCGCCAAGCTTCATCGCGCGGCCGTTGATCATGTTCTCGGTGATCGCCAAGTAGCCGACGGCGTTCACCTTCAAACCAAGCCGAGCGATCGCCACCATCGAGGCAAGTACCACTGCGGCACCCGTCATGTCGCTCTTCATGTCTTCCATTGAGGCGCTCGGCTTGATCGATAGTCCACCTGAATCAAACGTCACACCTTTACCGACCAAGGCCAGCGGCGCAACATCCACCGCATTCCTGTACTCCAGGGTCACAAACGCGGGTGGTTCGTCCGATCCAGCGGAGACGCCGAGCAACCCACCAAATCGCTCCTGTTCGATCCGGGCTTTATCCCAGACCGTGACGGTGAGGCCAGCCGACTCGCCCGCCACTTTGACCCTGGCCGCAAGGGTTGTCGGTGACTTTTCGGCTGGCGGGGTGTTGACCATGTCGCGGGCCAGATTGATCGCCTCGCCAACGATTTCACCCCTCCGCACCAATTCGGATAACGAAGACGTGCTCTCGGGCGGCGCGACGATCGAAAGGATCTCGAACGGATGTTTCGCCGGCTCGGTTTTGCGGAGGTCAGGCCCCCGGGTTCCGACGATGAGTCCTTCCACGAGAGCCGATGTGATCGAATCCGTCTCACCAGCCTCGGGAACCACAACGGCGACATGACCTCTCGGCCGGCTCGCGAGTTTCTTGCTCACGGCCACCCCGACCGAAAACGCCACGCCCGCGTTGAAGTTCTCCCGGGAGCCCAAGCCAAAGACAACGACTGTAGTCGCCTTGAGCTCGCCGCCAGGCAATCCGAGCAGTGGTACAACCTCACCCACGCTCCTGGAGAGTTCCTTGAACTCGACCAACCGGCCGATCACGCCGGCCAAGGCCAAACTCTGGATCGCCGGGGGTGAGCTGGCTCCTCCATCAAACAAACCGATGGCAAGAACGTCGGCTTCGATGAAAGCGAGCGGGCGTCGGATTGGCTGGACTTTCATCAGGAGGACTCAAGACAGGTGATTCAAAGCCTAGGTCTGCCGACTGATAGTGTAGAAAGAATTGCGGTGGAGGATAGTGGTCCCCGAAGGAATCTCGCGGTTTTTCTTCAGCGTCCAATCCATCGAATGACGAGAACTTGGTCACTCTTCGAGTCTTCAAATTCTCGATTTAGAACGCGTTTTTCTCAACGTCCTCGGGTCGCTCCGATCGGATTTCCCTGATCATGAAGCAACTCTTTGCACGCTCAACGCCGAAGTCTCCTCTCATCCCGACCGATGTGAATGCGGTCTGGCGGGAACTCCGATCACTGTTTGACCTGCGGGGACATCGTGATTCTTCGTGACAACCGCTCCTGCGCCGACAGTCGCGCCAGGCCCGATGCTCACCGGCGCGACCAGAATCGACCCGGAACCGAGGAACGCGTCGTCGCCGATCGTAGTCACGTGTTTTTCCCGCCCGTCGAAGTTCGCTGTGATCACCCCGGCGCCGACGTTGACGGAGCGGCCAACGCGAGCGTCACCCAGGTAGGCCAGATGCCGGACCCTGGCCCCTCTGGCCAGGTGCGAGCGATTCACCTCGACGAACGCCCCGACCTCGGCTCCGTCTTCGAGAACCGTCCCGTCGCGGAGATGGGCAAATGGGCCGACCTTGCAGCCGCCGCCAACCTCGACTCGTCCGGTAATGACCGAGAACGGATAGATCACCGAGTCGCGACCGATCCGTGGCCCGGCCATCGATGTAGGTGTTCCGGGGGTCGACGATGCTCACCCCCTCGTCCATCAAGCGGTGCTGAATCCGCGCCTGGAGGATCGCGTTGGCCTGGGCCAGATGCTGGCGGGTGTTGACACCGAGAATGTCGTCGGGCTCCAGGCAGTGCAGGGCGACGACCCGCCGACCCATCGACTGGAGAAGTTGTGGGGCGTCGGTCAGGTAGTATTCTCCCTGGACGTTGCCGGTATCGAGCCGGTCGAGGGCATCCCAGAGGCCGGGAAGCTCGAAGGCGTAACAGCTCGGGTTGACCTCACGGATCGCCCGTTCCTCCGGGCTGCAATCGCGCTCCTCGACGATCCGAAGGAATCGGCCCGCGCTATCCCGCAAGATCCGGCCGAAGCCGGTCGGATCGGGCACGATGGCCGTGCCGAGCAGACACGAGGCGCGTTCCGCCTCGCGTCGAGTCAGGAGGTCGGCGAGGGGTTGCGGGCGGATCAAGGGCTCGTCGCCGACCAGGACGAGGGCCGGCCCCTGGTATTCCGTGAGCAAGGGCCGGCAGGCACGGACGGCGTCGCCGGTGCCGAGCTGGCGTTCCTGCGTGGCGAAGTGGATGTCCGGCTCGTCGGCCAGGCTCGCCCGGACCTGATCGGCGCCGTAGCCGACGACGACGACGATCGTCTTCGCCCCGGCCCCCCGGACCGCCTCGACCACGTAGCGGATCATCGGGCGACCGCAGACCTCGTGCAAAACCTTGGCCCGATCCGACTTCATCCGCTTACCGTGCCCGGCCGCCAGGATGATCGCCACCGGTCCTTGCATGCGACTCGACCCTCGGATTCGACTCGGCCGGCCCGACCGGACTCCGCTCGGCGCCGGGGCCGATTCTACGAAGCGGAAGTCGATACCGTCAAACCGACATCCGGATCGCCCGCCCCGCAAATCTTGAATGCGGGGCGAACTTCTGGCAAACTGAGCCCTTCGATCGGGATCTCGGCCCGATGACCTGCAGTCCCGATAACTTGACAGGAGTCCTCGACCGTGAGCATGACCGCCGAAGAGGTGGCCAAGGTCGCATTGCTGGCACGTCTCCGTCTCGCGCCCGGTGAGTTGGAGCTTTTCACCGGCCAACTTAACGCGATCGTCGGATTTGTTGAGCAGCTCGGTGAGCTAAACACCGTCGATGTCGAGCCCCTGGCCCACGGTGTCGAGGTCCGTAACGTCTTCCGCGACGACGTTCGAGGGCCATCGCTGCCCCGAGAAGAGGCGCTGGCCAATGCTCCCAAGCGAAATACCGAGAGCTTCCTGGTTCCGGCCGTCCTCGATTAGCCCAGAAAGGTCTTGGGACTGAGATCTCAAGCCTCAGTTCTGAATTTGCCCTGTAGAAGCTCAGACTCAGTTTCGATCCAGTCCTAGGTCCTACGTCCTGAGCCTTATTTCATGATGGATCCAACCCGCTCGACCGCCGTGGGACTGCTCGCCCAGATGAATGCGGGGGCGATCTCAGCCGAGGAAGTCACCCGCTCCTACCTCGACCGGGTCGACCGACTCGAAGGGAAGATCAAGGCATTTCTGCACCGCGATGCCGATGTCGCGCTGGCGAAGGCCCGCGATGTCGACGCACGTCGGCGGGCCGGGCAACCCTTGGGAGCGCTCGCGGGCGTGCCGATCGCGCTCAAGGACGTGCTCTGCACGAAAGGCGAGCCGACCACCTGCGCCAGCCGGATGCTGGAAAACTTCCGTCCTCCCTACAATGCCACGGTCATCGATCGTCTGAAAGCCGCCGACGCGATCCCGATCGGCAAAACGAACATGGACGAGTTCGCCATGGGCTCGTCGACCGAGAACAGCGCCTTCGGACCGACCCGAAATCCCTGGGACCTCGACCGAATCCCAGGCGGTTCGTCGGGGGGCTCGGCCGCGGCCGTCGCCGCCGACTTCGCACCGATTTCGCTCGGGTCCGACACCGGCGGCTCGATCCGCCAGCCCGCCGCGCTCTGCGGTATCGTCGGCCTCAAGCCGACTTACGGCCGAGTCAGCCGTTACGGCCTGATTGCCTTCGCCAGCTCGCTCGACCAGATCGGCCCTTTCTCGCACGACCTCGCCGACACGGCACTGCTCCTCAAAGTCATCTCCGGCAAGGACCCGCTTGACGCCACGAGCGTCGACGAACCCGTCCCCGACTACCCCGGTACGCTCGATACCCCGCCCGAAACCCTCCGGATCGGCCTGGTCCGCGAGTTCTTCGGTGAAGGGCTCGACTCCGAGGTCGAGGCCGCCATTCGCGAGGCCATCCGCGTTTACGAGGCCGCCGGCGCTACGGTCAAGGAAGTCTCGCTTCCCCACTCGAAGTACGGTGCTCCCGCCTATTACCTGGTCGCCCCGGCCGAGTGCTCCAGCAACCTCGCCCGCTACGACGGGACGATCTACGGCCACCGAGCGGCCGACTTCTCGCCGACCTCGCCCGAGGAAGAGTCGCTCCCGCCCCTGATCCGGATGATGATGGCCAGCCGCGCCGAGGGATTCGGAGCCGAGGTCAAGCGGCGGATCATGCTGGGCACGTTCGCCCTTTCCGCCGGCTATGCCGACCAGTACTACAACCAGGCCCTCAAGGTCCGCCGCCTGATCCGCAACGACTTCGACGCCGCCTTCAAAGACGTCAACGTCCTGATCGGCCCGACCACACCGACCGCCGCGTTCAAGCTTGGCGAGAAGACCGCCGACCCGCTCGCGATGTACCTCTCCGACATCTACACGATCACGACCAACCTCGCGGGAATCCCCGGCCTGAGCATCCCTTGCGGCCTGACGAAATCCGGCCTGCCGATCGGCCTGCAGCTTCTCGCTCCGGCCTTCGCGGAGGAGAAGCTCCTGAGGACGGCGCGAGTGTTCGAGAAGGCGACGGATTGGCACACCAGACGGCCGGACCTCGGCTGATTCCAGGGCAGATCGACCAGACCAAGTGGCTTGAGCGGACCCGGCGAATCCCATGGACTACACGATCATCATCGGCCTCGAAGTCCACGTCCAGCTCACTACCGAGAGCAAGATGTTCACGGCGTGCGGCACCGACTTCGGCCTGCCGCCGAACACTCAGACCGACCCGGTCTCGCTCGGGATGCCGGGGACGTTGCCGGTCATGAACGGCAAGGCGTTCGAGCTGGCCCTCAAGACGGCCGTCGCCCTGCACGCGAACATCGCCCAATTCACGAAGTGGGACCGGAAGAATTACTATTACCCCGACCTGCCCAAGAACTATCAGATCAGCCAGTATGACCTGCCGTTCAGCACCGGCGGCTGGCTGGAGATCCCCGTTCAGAAGGACGGCTCGGGCGGCGGTCGATGTGCCGCTCGACTCGCGTCCACCTCGAAGAAGACACCGGCAAGCTGACGCACGGGGCAGGGGGTTTCTCGGAGGTTGACCTGAATCGGGCGGGGATCCCGCTGCTGGAGATCGTCTCCGAGCCCGACATCCGCAGTCCACAGGATGCCAAGGCCTGCCTGGAAGAACTCCGGCTGACCCTCCGCTACCTCGGCGTCTCCGACTGCGAGATGCAGGAGGGGAGCCTCCGCTGCGACGCCAACGTCAACATCCACATCGAACGTCGACGGCAAGACGGTCGCCACGCCGATCGTCGAGATCAAGAACCTGAACAGCTTCCGTTCGGTCGAGCGGGCCATCCAGTACGAGGCCGAACGTCAGTACGAGCAGTGGAAAAAAGACGGCAAGACGATCAAGGATGCCCCAAAACAGACCCGTGGCTGGAGCGACCCCGAAGGGATCACCAAGGTCCAACGCGAGAAGGAGACGGCGGCCGACTACCGCTATTTCCCCGAGCCCGACCTCGTCCCCGTCGTGGTCGATGAGGCCTGGATCGCCCGGATCAAGGCGTCGATCGGCGAGCTTCCCTCCGAGCGCCGACGTCGGTTCTCGACCGAGTACGGCCTCTCCGACTACGACGCCAACGTCCTCGTCGAGCAGGGGCAGGATGTCGCCGACTATTACGACGCCGTCGCCAAGGCGACCGGGGCATTCAAGCTGGCGAGCAACTGGGTCCAGCAGGACGTCCTCCGGATCGTCAAGGAGCGGAAGATCCCGATCGGCGAGTTCCCGGTCGGCCCGTCGGCTCTTGCCGACCTGATCAACCGGGTCGGCCGATCCGAGTTGAACACGAACCAGGGCCGCGAGGTGCTCGCCAAGATGATCGAGACCGGCGAGCCGGCCGAGGCGATCATCGAGGCCGGCGGCTACGGGATGGTCTCCGACCAGGACGCGATCGCTCGCCGCCGTCGAGGCCGCACTCGCCGCCAACCCCAAGGCGGTCGAGGACCTCAAGGGGGGCAAGAAGAAGCCCGAGGCCGTCAAGGGCTTCCTCCGAGGGCAGGTGATGAAGCAGACCGGCGGCAAGGCCGACCCCGCCCTCGTCGGCGAACTGCTCGACGCCAAGCTCGCCGAGCTGGCCGGCTGAACAACCCAATCGAACCCAAGGAGCGAACGCCTCATGCACCTCGACCGACCGCAGGACTTCCTGAAAGCCGCCGGCGCAACCCTGGCCGCCTCGACCCTGGCGACCACTTCGCACTCGCGCCAAGAGGCCGAAGATCGAAGTGGAAGAAGGCGTTCATGCTCGGCGACCTCGCAAGGGCCGGTGCTCAAGCAGTTCCAGCTCCTGAAGGAGGCCGGGTTTCGAGGGCGTCGAGCTGCTCAGCCCCAACAAGCTCGACCGCGACGAGGTCCTCAAGGCCCGCGACGAGACCGGGCCTGGTCATCCACGGCGTCTCAGGGCTCGGTCCACTGGTCGTCGCCGCTGTCGAGCCCCGACCCAGCCGTCGTCGAGAAGGGGCTCGCCGCGATCCGCCAGTCGATCGCCGACTGCAAGGCCTACGGCGGCACGACCGTGCTGCTCGTCCCGGCGGTCGTCAACCCGAAGGTCTCGCATCGCGAGGCCTACACGCGCTCGCAGGCCAACATCCGCAAGCTCATCCCCGACGCCGAGGCGGCCGGGATCAAGATCGCCATCGAGGAGGTCTGGAACAAGTTCCTCCTCAGCGCCCCCGAGTTCGCCCGCTACATCGACGAGTTCGGGACGCCCGCCGTCGGGGCCTACTTCGACGTCGGCAATGTCGTCGAGTACGGCTATCCCCAGGAGTGGATCCGGGAACTCGGCAAGCGGATCCTCAAGATCCACATCAAGGAGTACGCCAAGGCCAAACGGTTCAGCTACCCGCTCGGCGAAGGAGAGATCGACTGGCCCGCCGTCCGCTCAGCCCTGACCGACGTCGGCTACGACGGCTGGATCACCGCCGAGGTCGGCTTTGGCGACCTCGAGGCGATGAAGGACGTCGTCCGTCGGATGGACAAGATCCTCGGTTGAGGATCGATCCAGGATGATTGATGGACGGCGACCGACGAATGACCGGTCATCGTCCATCAAGCATCGGACATCTCTCACTTGCTGTCCTTGCCCGACCACTTGACGAAGTAGAACACGATCGGCGTGTCGCCGGTGTTGACGATCCCGTGGGAGACATTCGGCGTGGTGTACATCACCGAGCCGGGACCAACCTTGGTGATCTTGCCATCGACGAAGATCTCGCCGTGGCCTTGCTCGATGACCATGATCTCTTCCTCGACGTGAGTGTGCGGCGGGTGCGGGGTCTTGCCCGGGTCGAGGACGAGCCGGCCGGTCACGAACTTCGAGCTGCCGGGCGTGTCGCCGGCCAGATAGATCCCTAGCTTGCCGATGACGCTTCCCCTGTCGGTACATCGGTCATCTTGACCTGATCGAGCGTGACGGTTTGCGACTTCAGGATCGCTTCCTTCTGGGCGGCGAAGGAGTGTTCGCGACTCGCCCATCCCAGAGCGAGGACCAGGGCGAGGACGGCGAGGGCAGTCGATTGCGGTCGCGGGCGGTAGTAAAGCGATGGCATGGAGAGAGTCCTCAAGGTTTGAAAAACGGTCAGTGCGAGGCGGGACTTGGTCGAGCGATCAAACGGTGGCTTGGGGAGAGACAATTTCCCGGCCTTCGGCAGTGACCTTGGCCTGAAAGTAGTGGCAGTCGAGGTCAAGGCCGCTGATCGCGTGGGTCTTCGGATCGAAGCGATACCGATGACTGGACTTCAGGGCGTCATGCGCCGCCCGAGTCAGGATGATCTCCGAGGCACCAGCAATGTCCTCCCCCAACTTGGATGCCAGGTTCACCTCACAGCCAATCAGATCTTCGTCGCCGATCACCAAGGTCGGGCCGTACCCAATGCCGATGCTCCCGAAGATGTCGCGGTCGTCGGAGACGACGCCATTGATCGCGTTGAAGCCTCGGAAGATATCGAGAGCCCCTTCGAGGGCGTCATCCGGGGTATCGAAGACCGCGAAGAGGTTGTCTGCCTCCTGTTTGATTACCGTCCCACCATTCTCCTCGACCGCCGGCCGGGCGGCGGATTCCATCTGCGCAATCATCGATAGATAGTAGATAATTCCGTGCTTCTGTGAGAGGCGAGAAAAGCCGACCATGTCGAGAACGAGGACCGCAACCGTCCGTTCGAAAGACTCGCGGATTTTCGCATCGATTTCCGGGATACGATTTGTGAATTGATTCCGCTCGCCGAGAAGTTGCTTCAGCAGCGTTCGCCCCTTCAATTCGCCCTCGTCGGTCGGAATCGTCATCGTTCAACTCCTGGCTTCGGGCTCATCCGGGGACGAGGGCTTCGAGCAAGAGTCGGTGGACATCGGTCGTTTCGAGTGTCGATCCAGCCGGCGCCGTACCGTCGCCGATCAGGATCGGTCGGTCCTCAGCCAAAGGCGACCGCAAACCGTGGCTCCCTCGGACCAAGGACGGATCCAGGGGGATCACGTCGAAGAGTGTCCGGAACCCCAGCTTCTTGCGGAGCAGCCGTCGAGCGATCCGGAGCTTGGGCAGCGCGATCTTCGGATCGAGGAACAGCTCGCACGGATCGTAACCCGGCTTCCGGTGGATGTCGACCGTCCGAGCGTAATCGGGGGCCAGGTCGTCGTCGAGCCAGAAGGGATAGGCGAACCAGGCGTCGGGCTCGGAGAGGGCGACGATCTCGCCGGATCGCGGATGGTCGAGGCCGATCTCGCCCCGAGCCTCGCCCGAGATACAGACGAGCCACGCCGGGCTCGGCCTTCAGAAGTTCGCGGACCCGCGCGAGATCGTCCGGGTCCCGGACGTAAACATGGGCCACCTGGTGGTCGCAGACGGCGAAGGCCCGGCTGGTGAACGGGTCGAAGATCTCGCCGAACGGACCGGGGCGGACGCCGAGCAGGCCGGCCCGGCGCAGGACCCGGTTCGGCTCGACGAACCGGGAGACGTCGCAATGGCCGTACTCGCTGACGACCCAGACCCGGGCGCCCGAAGCTTTGGCCTGCGTCGAGAAGGGGGGCGCAGGCGTCGTCCAGTTCCTTGACGAGCCGCGGCATGTCCGAGCCGGACGGGCCGAAGCGTTGGGGATCGTAGTCGAGGTGAGGCAAGTAAACGAGCGTCAGGTCGGGCCGCTCGTCGCGGAGCACGCTCGCCGCCGAGCGGGCGATCCAGTGGGTGCAGGCGAGTCCGGCCGAGGGTCCCCAGAAGGTGTGAAACGGAAACTTGCCAAGTTCCCGCTTCAAGCCGGTCGGTCAGACCGTCGGGCGTCCCGGCGATCCCGAAGGCCTTGTTGCCGTCGCTCGCATAATACGGCTTCGGAGTAACGCTCAGGTCGACCGCCGCCCCCTGGTTGAACCACCAGAACAGCTTGGCCACCGTGAACGTCTTGCCACGTTCGGCGAGTTTCCGACGGGCGGTCACGTAGAGAGGTTCGGCCTGGATCAGGCGCGTTCGCCTGCTGCCAGAACCGGACCTCGCCAGTGTCGCGGAAGAACCAGCCGTTGCCGACGATCCCGTGCCCTTCAGGCGGCAGTCCAGTCAGGATGCTCGCCTGGGCCGAGCAGGTGACGGCGGGGATGACCTCTCCGAGTGGGCGTATGCCAACCATGGTCGGCCAGAGCCCGAAGCCTGGGAGCCATCGCAAGCAGACGCCCGGTGAGGCCGACGGCGTTGATCAGGACCAAGGATGCCGAATCGACCAATGGACCACCCCAGATTCGCGTGATGAGAGGCCTAACCTACCACGAACATTTGGGAAGTTTCTACGATCTGTCGGTCGATGCTGATCTTCTCTCTCCACAAAAAAAGCCTGGCCATCGCTCAAGCGACGGCCAGGCGTGATGGTTTCGATCGAATCAGCCAATCAGACCGTCATGGTCATCACTTTCTGTGACAGGTGCCGGCGCCAGAAGGCCCCGGCTGGCGAAGGAAAGGACGACAAGCGTGGCCACGCCGACGGTCCCTTGTGACCCCCCCTCGACGAACCCATAGCTGTGAAGCCCGACGCCGAGCACGAAGTTTACCCCATACCAAGCCATCAGGACCGAAAGAAAGCAGACGACCGAGGCGATCACGAGCCAGAACGTGTTCACCCACCCGGCGAACCGACCATGGAGGGGAATCAGGTAGACCAGCAAGGTGATGAGCGCCCAGACCTCCTTCGGGTCCCAGCCCCAGAACCGGCCCCATGAGACGTCGGCCCACCAGCCGCCCAGGAACGTCCCGGCCGAGACGAGCAGGATGCCGACCTGCATCGATCGGTAGATGAAATTCGAGATCGGCTTGATCTGCGCGGCGGTCGCCTGCATGGCCAGGGTCCGGGCGGTCGGCTTGGGTTGGGCCGAGTTCGACCGGGGCTTCGTCTCCCGCGAGCGAGGCGTCGTCGAGTTCGAGCGACTTGCGGAAGGCCACCCGGTTGATCATCTCGCCAACACAGGCGAAGGCCCCGGTCGCCGAGACAACCCCGCCAATGCATGCGACCACCAAGGACGGGTAGAAACCATAAGCCTGAAAGACGTCACCGGCGCCGAACCGGCCATACGAAGCCATGCAGCCGACCACCCCGAGACCGAGCAAAGCCAGTCCCGGTACCATCGGCGAGGCCAGCTCGAGAAAGCTGGCCGATCGTTTGTAGGTCGCCGTCAGGTAAAGCGAGGTCGCCGCGACACCCAGGCCCATCGCCAGGGCGAACGCCGCGTAGCTGGAGACGATCGTCAGGACGTGGATCGTCAGCCAGAAGTTATCGCGGAGGACAGGCGGGAGCTGCTTGATGTCCGGGTCGAGCATCGGCACGGTCGCCGCCAAGGCCGTCCCCAGCAGGGCGACTCCCGAGCCGGCGAGCGCGGCCCAGGTCTTCCGGTAGATCGCCTCCAGGACGAGTCCCAGAACCGCCGTGATCAAGGAGACCCAGATCACGGTCTCATACATGTTCGTGACCGGGGCCCAGCCGGAGATCTTGATCCGGAGGAAGAAGCCGTAAACCTCCAGTCCGATCCCGGCGCCGAAGCTGGCGATCCCGGCCAGGTAGAGGAGCCTGCGAGAGCTTGCCGAAGGTCGACTCCATCCTCATGGCGACGCCGAAGTTGGTCGCCACCAGGCTGAAGATCAGAGCGAGCAGCCCCAGACCGTAGGCCATCGGTGCCTTGAAGAACGGGGCCAACTCGTTGAAGTGGACCTCGCGGGCCATGTCGTTCGGTGAAGGATAGAAGGCGGTGTTGACGGAGTTGCCAAGGTCCCGCGCCGCATCGATCAGAGCGACGGCCGGCAGCTCGGCCGCGCGGCCGGGGTTGGTCAGTTCCTCATCTTCCATCCCCTTGAGCGCCACGCGGAACGCCTGGACCTTCGATGCGGGAAATCCCGACTTCGCCAGCTCATCGATCGCCACTTCGCGGATCACCCCCAGGGGAACCCAGGCCGACTTTTCCTTGAGCCAGGCCGTATACCGAGCGTCGAACTCGCGGCTCTCGCCGGGCAACGCCCGGTCCTTGCCCGGGATATCGTTGAGGTACTTGTGCAGGGTATTGGCCGCTTCCAGTTCGAGCGGGGCGAGGCTCCTGGGGCCTTGCTCCTCCGCCTTCTTGTAGGCTTCAGCCGTGTAGCTGAGCGTCGCCGGGTTGGCCGGGTGGGGGGCGACAAGGAGCGGCACCGCGCTGAAGGTCTCCTTGTCGCGGATCGCGCGGTAATGGGCGAGCTTCATGCCGACGTCGAAGCCCTTCTGCTCGACATCGGTCAGTTTGGGCTTGCCGGATCGCATCGAGCCAGCCCGTTGGCCTCGATTGGACAACTCGTCGAGCCAGTTGATGAACAGAGTCTTCTTCCCATCGACCGTGACTTCGGCCGACTCCAGGTCCTCCGGCGAGAGCCACTTGGTCTCTTCACCGACCTTCGAGGCTAGTTTCTCGACCTTCAGGGCGTCGTCCTCGGCCAGCTTGCCCACGCGGACGGCCGACCGGAGCGACGCGGCGTCAATCTCGGGGAGGGCGATCAGCGTCTTGAGCCGGACGCGGTCCGGCTCGGAGGTTGCCGCCTTGCCGGCGATCGCTTCGAGAGCCGCTTTGATCTCCTCGGCGAGGATGAATCGCTTGAGTGGCAGATATTCGACGGAGATGATCGGCTGCTCGTCCCAGAACTTGGGCCTGACAGACCAGTCGAAGAATGCGGCGACCGGCGCCCAGCTCGTGACGGTCTTGCCGTCCTCGCTCGTAAGCTTGATCGTTTCACGTGTGTAAATCTGCTTGATTTCCTCGCGGGCAACCGTGTCGAGCGGCTTGATCCGCCCTTCGTGCATCAACGGAAGCTCGCCGAGGATCTCATAGGTTCTGGTGTGACCGACACTGACCTTCTCAGTCTTCGGCTTCTCGGCCGCCGGAACGCTCCGGGCGAGCCCCGCCGAGGCCGCGAGGGCCAGGATCAGGCAAGGCCATCCGAGTGGACGTCGCATGGGTCTAGCTCCCGGCCGGGATGGGCCTCGGGTGGGTGAATGTTTCGGTTCCATCAAAGAGGCTCGATATCTTGCGTCTTGGGCGAGGTCGGTGCGGCTGACATCTTACCAAGCTTGGCTTCGAGACGCTGGCGAGCCTTATCAGCCCGCTCGTGCTGGCGCTTGCCACCGTCGGTGAAGATGCCCGCCCTCATGTAGAACTGGACGAAGGCCCCGAGCACGACGATGATGCAGCCGAAGTAGATCAACTCGCGGGCGGGATTCTTGGCGACCTGGAAGACCGAGATAAATTCACCGGTCTCCCGCCCCGTCCTGGGGTCGACGTGCCTCGAGTAATTCGACTGGAAGAACCGCCATCCTCGGTGATCGAGCGTGTGGTTCATATAGATCGAGATCGGCTTATCTTTGATCCCCTTGGCTTCGTCGGTCAAGCGTGACCTCGCTCCGGTAGCTCGACGCAGTCGAGGTTCCCGGATCGAACCCGACGTCGAAGTCGTTGAGCTTGAGCGAGAAGCCCAGGTCCATCCGGTCCACATCGAACGCCACGTCGTACATGGCGTCGGGGAACGTGACCTGCCGGTAGGACGGGTCGAATGTGGGCGACTTCCGGAGCCAGATCTCCCGGGTCTCGTTGCCCACGGTCAGCTCGGCCAGAACTGCGGCGAGTCCGTCGTCCTTCTTGCTCGGCGGCAGCTCGACCGACTCGGCGGTGTCTTCCGACTTGCCGTGCTGGAGGAAATCCTCGACGCTGAAGGTCATCGTCATCGGCGAGACCGAGTTGCCGCCAAAGGCGGTGATCTCTTGACCGGACTTGAGTAGGCCAGAGGCTCGGACCTTGGCGGGTGTCCCGCGTTCGAAGACTCGGTAGGCCAGCCGTCCCTGGTCGTCTCCCATGATCTCGATCTGCCCATAGCGACGGTTGACCTCGGGATCGACCACCGGCGGATAGAAATAGGAGACGAAGAGCAAAGGCTGTGGGGGCTCGGCGCCTTTCTCCTCGGACTCGGGGACGGTGGTCGGGGCCATCGGCAGGCCGGCGTACCCGTTGTGCTTGATCTCGGGCCCGTCCCCTTTCTTGACCTTGAACTGCGCGATGTGGATCACGTTCTCGCCGAGGGACTGCTGGATGCGCGGAGATTCGATCGGCTCGTGGTCGACCTTGACGAACGACGCGTTGAGGTCGCTGTCGGGCAATGGGAACGGCTTGCCGGGCTGAGCGTCGTCGATCTTGACCTCGAAAGACCGCGTCTTGCCGGTCTTATCGACGTAGATCAGGCGGGCCACGCCTTCCTTACCGGGGTCGATCGGGAGTGTTGGCGAAGTCGTCGAAGATCTCCGGGCGATCGACGTAGGAGAAGATGAATTGGGCCGGCCCGGCGGTTCGGAAGACCCGGGGAAGTCCCCGGGGCTCGACGGCGAACCAGCGGTCCTCCTCGGACGTGAAAACGTCCACCGGCACCTTACCGCCCGGTGGGAGGACCTTGGGCCGGAGCTTGATCATTGGCGACCCGGCGGGGTCGGGGACGAAGATCGTCTTGGGGATCGACGCGGCGTAGAACTTCTTGATCGCCAGCTTGAACGGTTGGCCAGGCTTGGAGATGACCTCGTACTTGCCCGCCGGCCAGTCGAACGAGCCGGGATAGAACGGGATGGCGTAGGTCCCGGTCTCCTTGCCGGTATGCGGGTCGATCGGCTTGAGATACATCACTGGCTTGTGATTGCGAATCAACTTGCTCGAGGTCTCCCCTTCGAGCATCCCGAGTTGACCTTCATCGGACGCCCAGGACGCCCACCACGAGCCGCCGATCACGGTCAAGAGGCCCGCGTGCGTGATCAGGAAGCCGGTCTGCCGTTTGGTCCAGGGATAGCGGATCAAGGCGGCGCAAAGAATATTCAGGCCGAGGAAGGCCAGGAGGAGTGCAAAACCCTTGGTGTTATAAACGTAATCATTCACGGCCACCTGCCCATACGAGCTGTTGAACCAGGTGCCGTAGGCAAGCGTCGCGGCGAGCGTGCCCAGGCAGATGACCGCCAGTTTGACCGAAGCCAGGAATCGGAAGACCGCGTCGAACGCCCGGACAACGAGCGAGCCGCCGGATTTCGGCGCGGTCTTGGGCTCGTCGACCTTCCTGGGTGGCGGCGGAGGCGGGTTCTTCCGGGTGGCTGTCGCCATGTTCGGGCACCTATCGAGGGGGCTGACGTCGAGGGTGGGGCCGCGGGCGGGCTGGTCGGCCCTGCGATTGGTCTCGCGTATCAGATTGATTGTAGCCAAACCGGCGAAAACGGGCCAGACGATCCCAAGGAGACCGTCCTCGCACGCTCGACGATCCCCTGTGGGCATGAATTCGCCCGAGGATCAATCACCCGGCCTTCGCTCGAGACGTCATCAACCTCGCCGACCTGTGTGAATTTTGTTGAATTTTCGCTGAACGTCAAGACTGTTTTTTAACGATTCCGTTGATCGGGAAAATGAAAGGTACTGTCCCAGTGTTTGTCGAGGGCGGTGAGGGCCTGGTCGATCGATACGGCGTGGAGCCGCCCATGGACGTCGCGCCGGGCCAGGCCGAGCCGGAACAACTTGCCAAGTGCGTCGGAGATTTCAAAGTTGATCTCCACGCCGGAGAGACCCTTGAGGAACTTCTCGACGTGCAAATCAAGCTGTTCCATCGTCCATTCGTCGGTCTCACCTAGTCTCCGCCAGAGAAAGTAGTAAGCGAGCAGCGTCTCCTTGTACTCTTCCTCCTCGGCCGAGTCGACGAGCCGGGTCAGGACACTTCCGTTGTTGGCCAGGGTCAAATAATAAAGGTTACGGATCATCGCCGAGAGGTGCTTGTGCTTCGCCCGGTGAAAGCCGAAAAACGAGTTCATCCCGGCCGAGACTGGCACGGCCATGAGCGGTGCCAGGAGCATCGGGTTGCCAAGGGTGGCGAAGCTAAGACCTAGCAGCTTGATCGCCAGGGTCGGCAGACCCATGACAACCGGCGAGGCAATTTGGGCCTTGTCGATCCAGCGCATCTTGACCTTGGTCCCCTGCTCGGGCAGGTGCATCTCCATGTCAACGTGAGGGACGTCCTTGAACATCCGCAGGTAGATCACATCCGAGCGGATGAACGGGCCGAGATCGAGGTCATCGCGGAACTTGAGCGCGATCACGAGCCGCTGGTAGGCGTCCAGGAGCATCGTCCGTTTCCGAAACTTGGTCCGGGCACTTCGGAAGACCCGGGAAATCTGGGTGTAGCCCCGAGCGTAGATTCGAAGATGCTCGAACTGGCTGAAGTTGGGAACGTAGGTCAGGCCCATCTCGTTGGGCGCCATGACTGCTTGCTGGATGATTGCCACGTCGAGCTGGCGGTAGTTGGCCCTCTCCAGCGTGGCCTCGAACGGAGCGAGGAATTCCTCGTCGGACTCCTCGGTTCTGACACGCGAATGACCGGCCAGCTTGATGTAGTCGGAGTCGGGGTCAAGCGGGGAATAAAGTTCCTTCAGAACACGGAGCCGCTCGAAGAATTCGCTGTGGAAGACCGCCCCGAGAAGCGGGCCGAGCTTGCCCATTTTCTGCCGCTCATCGTCTGTCAGATCCGGCTGGGCCATGAGGAGCCGAGTCAAGTCTCCAGGGCGAATCGGTAGGGCACGTTCCCTGCTATCGATGTTGGGAAGCGTCAGCGGCTCACCGAGCACCGGAGGCATGGCGTCGGCGGGTTCGTCCTCGGGGTCGGATGCGATCGAGGGTTGCAAGGATTCCGAAGCCATGGGGTTCCCCAGGGGAAGGGATCTGCGATATTCAATTGAGGATTATACGCGAATCGGCTCCGATCCGGAGTCGAAGATTACCTGTTAAACCAGGGGGGAGGTTGGAAACGGGTGGCCGAAACCGAAAGGGTTTGATAGTCTTGTGTTGAAAAGACGGCGGTGGAGCGGCCAGGGACTTGCCGGAGCCACCCGTCGGACGGTCGGGAGGCGTTCTTGCCAGGTTCCAAACATGTCCGGCTTCGGGTCGGAGTCGTCGGTCTCGGCAGGCTTTGGGAGGCCCGACACAAGCCGGCTCTGGCGAAGATGAAGGATCGCTTCACGGTCACCGCCGTCTATGATCAGGTCGCGCACCGGGCGGAGATCGAGGCTGGGCAGGTCGGCTGCAAGGCAGTCGATGGCCTGATCGCCCTGATCGACCGGCCTGATGTCGATGTCGTCTACCTGCTCACTCCCCAATGGTTCGGCCTCCAATCGATCGAGGTGGCCTGCTCCGCGGGTAAGGCGATTTACTGCGCATTACCCGTTTCCGACGTAGCCGATGAACTGGAACGGCTCGACGGACTGGTCAGGGCCAGCGGCGTGCCGGTCATGCCTGAGTTCGCAAGACGGTTTTATCCGACCTCGCTCCGGCTCAAGGAACTGCTCGCGACGCGTCTCGGCCGGCCACGGCTGGTGGTCGGCCACGGGCGATTGTTTGGATTCGACCGATACGGTCAACCCGGCCCCTCGACCCAGATCGCCCCGGCCTCCTTGCTGGTCAACCCCGGCAGCTATCTTCTTGACTGGTGCCGCTTTGTATTCCAGGCCGAGCCACGAGCCGTCCAGGGATGGGCCGGAACCATCCTCCCGGTTGAGGGGAAAGAAGAGACTGACTTCGTGACGTACATGCTGGAGTTCGAGGGCGGTGGGGTCGCTCAGGTCGCGGCCGGGCGTTATCATCGTGACAACTGGGGCGATGCCAGTCGGTTCCTCCCCTCGCCGGGTATCCAAGTCTTCGCCGAGCGCGGGGTTGCCTGGCTCGAGTTGCCCGACCGTATCCAGTGGACCGATTCCGAGGGCTCACACGAAGAGCGCCTGCCGCTCGAACCAAGCGTCGGCGAGATGCTCAACGATCATTTCCACCGGCTCGTGCGGGGAGCCCAGTCGATGGCCCCGACATGGGACGACTCGATCGCCGTCGCTCGGCTGATCTTCGCGATCCAGAAGAGCAACCAGGAAGGACGCCGGATCGAGACCGCTCGGCCGACTTGACGGGATCAGAATAGGTCCCGACCTCTGGTGAGGCGGTCCTCCAGACTGTCGGCGGTCAGCGCGATCCGGCGAACGAGCCCACCGGAGTCAATCGACGCGGCAGCCTCGACGGGCATATTTTGGATGACGACGAAGTAGTCCTCGCACCGGAGATTCTTGATCGCGAAGTGGCCTTCGACCATCCGGGCGTTCATCTGGAGCAAGATCCGAGGGTCGCGCTCGTTCGCGGTCCCGCAGATCGAAACCAGAGAAACGATCGACCGGCCGCAAGGGTCGATCCCCGCGTAGCCAATGTATACGGCCTGTTTCCGGTCGAGCTCGAGGGGGACGACCATCCTCCAGCCATGGCCGGAGGAAGTCGCCTCAAGTCCCGTCCGGGCGACGAGATCTCGGATCAAGCGGTTGGCGTCGGGATCAGCTGGCTCCGGGAGCCTCATACGGCCCCAGAGCGTCAACAGCCGCCCCCGCGTCGGCCTCGGCCGCCCCAAGGGGCAGGCCGCAGCCCGAGCAGAACCGGGTCGAACGGGTGATTTCCCGTCGTGCACCTGGCACAGGAGATCAGGAAAACTCTCATGACCGCTTGATCTCGCGAGTTGGTACGAACCCGGCCCCGATCAATTGTCGAGCTTCATCGACTCGATCAGCCCGTCGAATCTCTTCGAGGCGGCGGAAACCGTCTTGTCCGGACCCGTCAGCTTGAAGAAATAGCCGACGTCTTTGGTCTCAACGATGGCACCCAGGAGTCGGTAGTTCGCCTTGTCGTTACGAGCCGCCGCGCCTGGTGTGACCGGGGCGACGAAACGGCCGGTGACCTCGACGCGGGTCACGTCCACGTTCAGGCCCTTCTTCTTCTCGACCTTGGCCTTGGGAGTCTTCTTGTCGGCGTCGATGAACTGATTTTCCCAGCGATCGATATTGCTCTCCACGCTACCTGCGCCGTTGGGAAATGCGAACACGACCAACTCGGCCGGCTCATCGTCGCCCGCGGCGGGCTCGATCTTGAGCTGAGCCTGACGCATCGAGGACTTCGGCGTCTCCTTCTTCCAACTCGTCGGAGCTTTAAAGCTGAGCGCGCCGGCCTTGATGGTCTGCGTTTCATCTTGGGCTGCGAGCAGCCACCCCGACGAGCGCGGCGACCAGGCCGACGGCCAGGACTCGGTGGATCATGCTCTTGCTCATGGCGATTTCGGTCCTGTTAGACCGCCCGACCGCTTGCGATCGAGGCCGGGGTCTTCCTACGATGCGAACCATCGAGGACGAAGCCCTCGGCCTCATCCCCATCCCGATCCCTTTCGGAGTTGCACCCGTGCGAACCGTTCCAGTCCTCGGCGCGGCCCTGGCCCTGGCGATCCTCGTCCCGTCAACGGCCAGCGGCCCAGAAGAAGGCCCCCGATGGGACCAAGGTTCTGCTCCTGACTGGTGGCCAACGCGAACACCACGGCTACCGCGACCAGGCATTGTACTTGGCTTCGGCCCTGGAAGACACCCGCCGCTACCAGGTCACAATTTGCGAGGACGCCGCGATTCTCGAAACGCCCGCGATGAAGAAGTACGACGTCCTGATCGTCAACGCCGACCGCCGCGAGCCCGAGCACAAGTTCACCCTCGAACAGCAGAAAGCCCTGCTCCAGTACGTGAAGGAGGGTCACGGTTACGTCTCGATCCACGGCGCCGACAACGCGCCGCCCGACTGGATTCCCGAATGGAAGCAGATGCTTGGAGGGATCTACTCCCACGTCGGCCAGCCCGACGGCAAGGCGATCATGGGCAAATACACGATCAAAATCGCGGACAAATCAAGCCCCGTCACCGCCGGGCTCGACGACTTCGAGTTGCAGGACGAACTCTACTCCAATATGCAGATGCTGCCCGAGGTCAAGCCACTGGCGACGATCGAATACAAAGGGACAACCTGGCCAGTCGCCTGGACCTGGAATTACGGAAAAGGCCGTGTTTTCCACACCTCGCTCGGACACAAAGGTTACAAGCCGGGACAGTATGACCCTCTGAGCAACGCGAACTTGCTCAAGTTCATCATCCAGGGGATCGACTTCGCCGCTGGAAAGTCGGGCGCGGAATCAGCGGCGAAGTGAGCCAGACTCTCGACAGACTTCAACCCTGGAGCAACTCGGGCAGCGGTCTTGCCCCGTCGACCAGCCGGACCGGGCGGCCGTCGGGGGTCTCGAATTGATAGTTGGGGTCGATCCCGAGCGCGGTGTAGAGCGTCGCGGCGAGGTCGGCCGGCGTGACGGGCCGGTCGACCGGCGAGTCTCCCTTGGCGTCGGTCTTGCCGATGACCGCTCCCTTCGGGATGCCCGCACCCGCCGAGCAACGCGCAGTTGGCCCGGCCGTGGTGGTCGCGGCCCGCCATCGGGTTGATCTTGGGTGTCCGGCCGAATTCGCCCATTGCAATCACCAGGGTCTCGTCGAGCAGCCCAAGCCGCTTCAGGTCGTCGAGCAAGGTCGAGAGGCCGAGGTCGAGCGGCGGCGCGAGGTTGGTCTTGATCGAGGGGAAGTTCTGGGCGTGGGTGTCCCACTGGAGCTGCCCGGCCCCTCGGTTGTTGATCGTCACGAACGAGACGCCCGCCTGGACCAGCCGACGGGCCAGCAGGCAGGACTGGCCGAACGGTCGTTCGGCCGTAGGCTTGCCTCATCTCGGTGCGTCTCGTCGCCGATCCGGAACGCGGCCTGGGCCTTCGACGAGGTGAGCAGGTCATAAGCCCGGTCGGCGAACTGGTCGCGGCTGGTGACCAGCGTCGTCGGGGCGACGTCGTGGCCGAAGCCGTCGAGCGTCTTGACCATCCCCCGTCGACGGTTGAGCCGGTCGAGCGTGACCTGGTCGGGCGGGGTGAGGTTCGCGGACCCGGAACCCTTCGAGTGTTCGGGTCGCCCCCGGCCGCGAACGGGTCGTAGGCCGGGGTCAGGTAGCCGCTCGAGGCGAAGATCGGCGCGTCGGGCATCGCCACGTAAGGTGGCAAGGCCCCCCGGGTGTCCTCGAGCGTCTTCGAGACGACGCTGCCGAAGCTGGGATAGACCAGCGCGGGGCTCGGTCGATAGCCGGTCAGGAGGTGGTGCGCGGCGCGGTCGTGATCGGCCTCGGGCGAGGTGACGCTCCGGACCAGCGTCACCCGGTCCATCACCTTGGCCAGGTTCGGGAAGACCTCGCTGATCTTGAGGCCGGGGACGGCCGTGTCGATCGGCTTGAACTCCCCCTTCACGTCGCTCGGGGCGTCGGGCTTGGGGTCGAACGTGTCGATGTGCGACGGGCCGCCGGCCATCCAGATCAGGATGCAGTGCTTGACCTTCGTCGGCTTGATCCCGCCCGAGCCCGCCGGCGAGGCTCCGGAGCCGGAACAGGTCGTCGAGCCCCAGCCCGAAGGCGGTCAACATCCCGGCCCGAAGCAGCGAGCGGCGGCTCGGCCCCGGGCAGGCTCGCGGATGGTTCTTGCTGGAATGGGCCACGGCTTATCCTCCGGTTCGGGGATCAGTGGTTGAACGCGAATTCCCGCGAGTTCGAGCAACGCCCAGAACAGATCCTCGGCCGCCTCGCGGAGCGACTTGGCCTGGGACAGCTCGGCCGTCCAGTGGGCCAGCTCCTCCGAGGTCGGCGGCCGGCAGATGGTCCGCAGGTACAGGTTCTCGACGATCGAGTCGGGCTCGGGGCTCAGTTCGAGCAGGTTGGCCAGATAGCCTCGGGGGCTGGAGATCTTCTCCTCGATCACGTTGCCGCCGATCACCAGGAGCGACTGGCGGAGGCTCAGCGGCCGGGTTGGCCACCGAGGCGCAGCCGTTGACCCGCGAGCAGCGGCCGAACGTCTCCAGGATGGAGCTCTGCGTGGCCGGGTCGGTGATCTCGATGGCCCGGGTTCCCGGCCGGCCTTGTTCGGGAACCGGTTGACGACGTCGGTCGCCTGGGCCAGGGCGTCGGCCATCTGGTGGGCGGTGAGCGGCCGGGGCATCTGGTGCGAGAAGAGCCGGTTGTCCTGCTCGTTGCCCGGCACGGTCGTCGAGGCCATGCGCGTAGGCCTCCGAAGTCGCGACGGTCCGGATCAGTTCGCGGATGTCGTACTTGTGCTCGACGAAGTGCTTGGCCAGGGCGTCGAGCAACTCGGGGTGGACCGGAGGGTTCGAGCGCGAGAGGTCGTCGGGCGGGTCGGCGATCCCCTTGCCGAAGAACTGGGCCCAGACCCAGTTGGCCATCGCCCGGGCGAAGAACGGGTTGTCGGGCGAGGTCATCCACTCGGCGAGCTTGACCCGTGGGTCTTCCGCTTCGGCGACCTTGATCGGCTCGCCCGTGAGCAGCCTCGGGCTCGGCGGGCTTCTTGGTCCGGAGGTGCTCGATCTTCCCTGATGGCTCGATCTTGACGACCATCCGGTTCATCATTCCGCCGGGCCTGGCCCGCCGGAGCGCTGGACCTTGGCGAAGGTGGCGGCCAGGCCGAAATAGTCGTCCTGGGTCCAGACGTCGAAGGGGTGGTCGTGGCACTGGGCGCAGCGGATCCGGAGGCCGAGGAACCGCTGGGCGGTCTTCTCGGCCGAGACCTTGGGGTCGAGCCCTTCGAGGGCGTAGGCGACCGCCGCCGGAATCCCGGTCGTTCGGGTCGCCGACGGCGGTGAGCAGCTCGCGGACCATCGACATCCCACGGGGCGTTCTCGAGGAGTTGCTTTTCGAGCCAGGTCTGGTAGTTGATCGCCGGGACCTGCCCGAGGTCGGGCCGGGCGGTGGTGATCTCGAGCATGTCGCCGAACTTGATCTGCCAGAACCGGGTGAAGTCGCGGCTGGCGAGCAGGCTATCGACCAGCTTCGAACCGTTTCTTGGGGTCCGGGTCCTTCAGGAACTCGCGAATCTGGTCGGGCGAGGGCTGCTCGCCAGTCAGGTCGAGCGAAACCCGCCGGAGGAAAACCGCGTCGCTGGCCGGAGGGCTGGGGGGGACCTTGAGCGATTCGAGCCGCTTGAAAAGCTGATCGTCGATGAAGTTTCGGCGGGTCCGGCCGGCGAAGTCGTACTTCAGGTCGGGATTGATCAGGGTCGCCAGTCGGGTCGAACACGACCTGCGAGCCGTAGCGGACGATCAGGTCGGCCTCGGCCCGGCGGATGAGCCTCGCGAGGCCCCGCGGGTCGACCGAGGCGGCCGAGTCGTCGTTGACCTTGTAGGTCGCCAGCCGGGTGACGTCGCGCTCGTGGCCGTCGGCGAAGTGGGCGACGACGCGGAGTTGCTGGAGGCCGGGCTCCTCGAGCCGGACGTCGCCGGGCTCGACGGTCAGGCCGGTCAGCTTGCCGTGGTTCTTCGGCGTCGAGTACGGCACGCCCGCCTTGAGCCAGGCGAGGAGCGTCCGGTATTCGTCCGATCCCGACCTTGATCCTCGGCCCGCCGACGTGCGGGATCGTCCCCGTTGCCTTGGCCAGGAACAGGCTCGACTCGGGCCGGAACGTCGACAACCGGCGCTCGCCGAGGTCGCGGGTCAAGGCCCGGTAATCCCCCTCGGGATCGTAGCCGAAGAGCGAGAGATGGAATCCATTCTGGCCCTCCCCCTTGCCGTGGCAGCCGCCCGTGTTGCAACCAGCTCGGGTCAGGATCGGGGAGATGTCCTGGCCGAAATCCCAGGCGCGAGGTGCGCCGTCGACGGTGATCTCGGCCTCGGCGACGACGGGGATCGTCACCCCGAGCGAGCAGAACGAGGCCCGGACCTTGGCTCGACCCGGCCCGATCGGCCGGACGTACCCGGACGAGTCGACCTCGACCACGCCGGCCGGCTCGACCGCCCACGAGGTCGCCCGCCGAGCAGTCTTTCCAGCCGTCGACTCAGGGGGAAGGGATCGGAGATCATCTGCAAGCCGGGATCTCCCGCGAGCAGCGTTGCTCTGGCGGGATGAATCCGGATCACGGGCGGCGGAGGGGCAAGAGGCTCAACTTTCTTCACGACCGCGATTGGCGGAGGTCCCGGGACGGCGGGCGGGGACGGTGCCCGGCCGCAGCCGCTGCTCATCGTCAAGAGGCGAGATCAACGCGATCGAGAGGGGGGCATGTCGCGTCAAGGTTCGACCCTTTCCCTGCTCAGGCTCCGACAGGGCCCGGCCACGACAGGAGTCATGGAATACCAGCAATCCTAAATCGTTAATCGAAAGATCGCAAGCCCCGGCTCCGCATCGGGGCCGATTTCTGGCTTCGGACCGGAAATCCCGACTCCGGCGATCCGCTCCTTTGACGTTCCATCCCCTGGAGTAAGATTTCTGTAGCGACTGTCATGACTGGCGGAGGCGAAGGAATCATGGAGCTGACGCCCGCGGCCCAGAAGTTCGTCCTGCACTGGGGCGAGATGGGGCAAGCCTGGGGCATCAACCGGACGATGGCGCAGGTCCACGCCCTCCTGTTCGTCTCGCCCGAGGCCCTTGACGCCGAGGAGATCAGCCGTCTGCTCGACGTGAGCCGGTCGAACGTCTCGACCAGCCTCCGTGAGCTGATCACCTGGGGAGTGGTGAAGCGGGTCCACATCATCGGCGACCGTCGTGACCGTTTCGAGGCACTCAAGGACGTGATGGACACTTTCCGGGTCATCATGGCCGAGCGAAAGCGCCGCGAGATGGACCCGACGATCGCCCTGCTCGAGCACTGCGTCGGCGAGGCGAAGTCGGGCGGTCCGACCGACGAGTACACCCGCCAGCAGCTGGTCAAGATGCTCGATTTCGTCCGGATGGTCACGGCCTGGTACAGCCAGATCGACCGTCTGCCCACCTCCGCTCTCCAGGCGCTCTTCAAGGGAGGAGCAGGGCTGGCCCGGTTGTTCGGCGGCGAACCTCGAAGCAAACCCGAGCCGTCGGAAGCGACTTCAGGCGTCGAGGACTGAGCTTGCTGTTTCACTTTGCCGTTTTCTTCGTGGTCTTGGGCTTCGCCCGCTCGGCCTTGGACCGCTGGGCGGCGTCCTCATAGGAGCGGATCAGATCGTCGTCGAGGTAGCGGTCGATGAGCCCCTTGGTCTCGTCGAGCTGAGCCCGGGCGGTTCGGGTGAGGACGAGCGTCTTTGACTCGTTCTCCTGCCGTTCTCCCTCAGCGCGGATTCGGTCCAGCCTGGCTTCGATTCGCTCGCGAGGCGTGAGCTTCCGGAACTCCTGGATGGCCTCATCGAGCCCCGCCCAATCTTCTCCATCAAGCCGGGCCTTCATCCGAGCCTCGATCCGGGATCGGGCCGCGACCAGGTCGATGATCGTGTCGCGAAGAGCGTCGAGCTTGGCTTCGAGCGCCAGTGTCAAGGGGCGAGGCTCGAAGACGATGGTCCGCTCTTCAGGACTCTCACCCGGCATGACCGGGATGTCGAGCATCGGCTCCTCATTCCCCGCGATGAGTCTAAGAGAGACCAACCCCTCGGCGAATCCAGGTGCCAGGACGATCCGACCTTCGCGATCGGTCATGCCAAGTTCGGTCGGCCTTGGTCCGGGTGGGATCGGGCGACAGGTCAGTCGGTAACCGGCGGCCGGCAATCGGTCTCCTTTGAGCAGGAACCGCAGCCTCGTGGGCGAGGAGGACGGCTTGATTCCCAGTGCAACCAATTTATTCTTGCGAGCATATCGATTCGTCAAGGGGTCGCCCAGCCCTCGAATGATCTCGCAGCGGGCGAAGGCCCCGTCCCGGGTCTCAACCCGGAAATAGGAGTAGCGGACCTCCACAATCTCAGGAGCCGATCCGTCCTCCTTGGGAAAGACACGCAAGGCCCGGAAGATCGAGCCGACCGGGGCAACCTCGCCGAGTGGGCTGGCGACCGGCAACGAACCTCCTTGAACCAAAAAAGTCACACCCCCCGCCTTCGACTCGCCGACCTCCGCCGAAGGGGCGAAGATCGCCAGGGCCAGCCAGAGCAGTTCTCGCGGGAGGTCGGAGGGAAACGAGACGTCGCGGGCGTGAACTTCACCCATCCAGCCGGTCGCCACGTCGAGCTCTCGCCCTTCGAGCCGGTAGCCAGATTTCCTGGCCTCGACCCGGATTGCCCAGACCTTGGCGGCTTTCTCGGAGGCGGATTTCAGTTCATCGGCCTTGAGGTTCTCGATCGGGATCGCCGGGAGCGTCCCCAGGTCGCTAACAACCTCCATCGACCACGGCTCGCCGACAAACCGACGAGCCAGTCCGAGCCAGTCATCAAGGATGGCCGAACGTCGGGCCGGGTCAACCCGCGTGCCGGGATCGAAATCGATCAAGACACGGATCGAGTAAGGTTTTCGGTCGATCGGCAGGGGATTCGGGGCCGCCAGCTGTCCCAAAGCGGCGGACGCGGAGATCCATGTGAGGGCAAGCACGGCCAGATGGATCACGGCTGGTCCCTGGCGAACCACGGTTCGACCTCCCAGGCGGCGATACCTTCGTAGAGGTGAGCGACTTCCTCCGAAAGGCCCCGGAGATTGCTCCGCCATGCGTAGTAGTCTTCGACTTGCCAGAGGGGAATCACAGGAAGTTCGTCACGAGACTCCTGGTCGATCTGCATGGCCAGAGTCCGGGCCGAGGTGGTCTCCGGGGCTCGATCGAGCTGGATCAGGAGCTGGAGGATTCTCGGACTGGCCGCCGAGGCGAGAGCGTCGGCCGACGGCGGTGCGTCGTATCCGGGGACAAGCAGCGGCCCGGCGTCATGAAGCGGCTGGATCGGCGCGAGACCCGGTAAGCCAGGTCGAAACGACGACCGGCTCGGAGTCCCGACTCGAGCTCCGATTCGAACCTCTCGACAAGCTGGACCTCGACGCCGATCAAGCCGAATGCTTCGGCGATCTTGGGGCAAGCGGCGCGAGCCTCGGGGCTCGGGGGATGCTCGAGCGTCAGGCGGATTGGATTTCCCCCCAGCTCCTTTCTAGCCGCGGCCACCAACCCCTTGGCGAGTAGCGGATTGTATTCAAACGGCTCGACTCCCGGCGCGTCGATGAAACTCCCTTTCACGAACGGGCCGTCGGCCACCGCGTTGAGGCCGCCGGGCGGTCGACGGAGCACGACATCTTCGAGTAACGAACGCCGGTCAATGGCCATCGAGAGAGCCCGCCGGAGCTGCCGGTTCCGGAGCGCGGGGGTCCGACCGTCGAGGGCGATCCGGTGCACGCTCGGGGTCGAGAACCGTCCGAGTTTCAGGGCGGGATCTTTCCGAATGTCCGCTTGGCGATCAGGAGGAACGTGCTCCAGAAGGGCGATGTCGCCTCGATGCAGCGCCTCGACCGACGAGACCGCATTGGGATAGCGGATCTCGCGAATTCGCTTGATTTTCGGCCCATTTGACCCGTTTGCAACCGAGTGGAGTAGGGCGACCGAGTCGGCCGAGGACTCCCATCGATAAGGTCCGTCGCCGACCGGCCGCCGGCCCAACCCAAGCGACGAGACCCAGCCGTCGGCCCCCGCGTGGGCGGGGCCGACGGGGGCGAGCAACCAGGATTCGGGCTTCATGCTCGACCGGGTGAGCTTGATCTCTAGATGGGTCTCGTTCGACCGGCTCGACCCGGTCGAGCAGGTCCGCCCAGCGCGCGTTGTAGCCGGGCGAGGCGGGCAAGGCCCGGTCGGCAAGCGACCGGGCGACGTCGATCGCCGAGACCACTCTCGACCCATCCGACCAGATGGGACCGCTCCGGAGGCTGATCTTGATCCCTTTGCCCAGCTCGGTCAGTTCCAGTCCGGCGAGGAGCTGGCCGGGTGCCTCGCCTCGCGTCGCCGACTCGTCGTCGGATGCCAGGATGGGCAGGTACAGGAGCCGGGCGATCCGTTCCGAACCCGGTGAGTCTGGGAAGGGGCCGACATGTCCGGCGATGTCGGCGACAGCGACCGTCAGCGTCGGCTCATTCTGGAAGGCTTCGAGATAGGCGGATTCCAGGCCTTCGGACTCGGGCCAGATCCGGGCGGCCTCAGCGAGACGGTTGACCCGGTCGGAGGCGTTGGCCTTCATCGCCTGATCGATGAGTCCCTTTGCCCGGTTGACGAACCGGGCTCGCGCCGAGCGGGCTTCGCCATGGTTGGGGGCGACCTGCTCCAGCTCTCTCAGCAATCGGCGGCCGACGAGGAAGTCACCTGCTTCGAAGGCGCCGGAGATCCGCCGGGCGTAGGAGCTGGCCATCTGGTCAGCCAGGCCCGGGTAGTCGGGTTTGCGGGCGGCAAGGTCGGTCAGGAGCCGGAGCCCTCGAGCGTTGTCCTCGGCCAGCGCCGCGGACCCTTCCTCAAAAAGGAGGCGGTTGACGCGCTCAGCAAGCCCCTTCCAGTTCGGGTCCCGGAACCGGACGAGGAGATAACGCTCAAAGGCCCGCGTGTAATCCCCATCTTTGAGGAAACGATCCCCTTCAGCGAGAAGCATGTCCTCGAAATAATCGACATTCTTGATCGATGCCCGCTTGACCTTGAAGTCGCGGGGCTCCCCTTCGAGCATGTGGATGATGACGAACTGCTCGGACTCGTCGACGTCCTTCCTGATGAAGGGATCGCCGCGTCTCGGCCGGTTTTCCTCGGCCTTGCGAGCCGCCTCGTCAAGGTTGACCAGACTCCGCGACCGCTTCTTCGGGTCGATTGGTGGCAAGGGTCGGGGCGAGAGAGGTTCGACGTCATGGACGGAGTTGTCGATGAGCGTGATCCGGTCAAACGGTGCCGACTTGAGCAGGTCGGCTGGCCTTGCTTTGGCCGTGGCGGGAGCTTGCCCCAGCCCGACGGTTGGCGTTCCAAGCGAGGCCACCATCGTGATCGCGAGACTCGCCACCACGGCAAGGGCTCGGCGATCCTCCGACTTCGTGATCATGGCGTCGGCACTCCAGAGCCATCGGGAGCCCTACCGTTGAGGACGCGGACCGTTCCCAGGCCGACCGGCACGATCAGATCCGGACCAGCGACGAGCGGGCCACCGGCCGGAAGGATTTCAAGAGCGGTTCGGGACTGCGGTGTGCCGTTCAACCAACGAGAATCGCTGCATCGAGCCGTCTCGGCCCAGGAACCAGGCCGACGGCTCGAGGAGCGCGGGTGGGCCTGCGGCGATCGTGCCGACCATCCTGGAGGACCAGAGCCGGCGGCCGTCGGGGGCAAAGGCGATGACGTTCCCGGCCGAGTCGGCCACGAAGCCGTGCTCGGCGACCACGACTGGGCCGAAAAGGCGAGGGGACTCCAGCGACCAGCTCCCTTGAGGGCTCAGGTCGCGCGCGGCAAGCGAGCGGACCTTGCCGTCGGCCGTCGCGATCAGGATCGAGGAGCCGGTGGAGGCTGGGTCGCTCGCCAGCGGTTTGTCGAGCTTAAGCTCAGCGGTCGAGATCAGCCTCGGGCGGCTTTCGAATCGACAGTGAGTCGCCGGAGGGTCGCTTCGGAATCCGCCAGCGCGACCGCTCCGGCGTCGAGGAGCACGGGGGTTCGCCAGTGGATCGGGTGCGAGCGATCGAATGGAGGGATGTAAGGGTCGGCAGCCGAGGTCCCGGTCTTCGGGTCGATCAGGTAGATTCGACCGTCCAGGCCCGGGACAAGCAAGTTCTTGCCGAGGATGATGGGGGACGTCGCGAGGGGAGCCGGCAACTCGACCGCCCGGAACTCGGTCGAATCGGCCCGGATGAGCACCCGGCTTGCACCGGCTTCGGGGACGATCAACGTCGCGCCGTCAATCTCCAGCCGATCCAAGGTTGACGGCGGGATCCGGAAGGTCCCGGCCTTCGGCAAGGACTGCTCGATAAAGCCGCCCAACCTTAACCGATCGCGGCTGACCAGGATGCTCCGGCCATCGTAGCCCATCATCGAGATGGCGTCGCCTGAAGCCGAGCCGACCAGATCGATCGGCCACGCTGAACCCAGCACGGTCCGCCACTGAACCTGGCCCGAGAGCGGGTTGACCCCCCAGAGCGACGTGCCCGGCCCCTCGTCGTGCTGCTGGGTCAAGACGAGCAACCGGTCGAACGCCTGGATCGGAGCCAGCGCCGGTCCGGCTCGCCCAAGGGTCCAGTTCGTCGTGATCCGGCCGCGTTCGAGGTCGAGCTCGAGCCGGCCGGAGCGCGACGAGGCAATCCAGAACTCGCGGTCTGTCCTGGCCCTTGGAAAGGCGGGGCCCTCGGGATCGGTGCCGGGAGCGATCCGTCCGATGAGCGTCAACGGCGTCTTGGCCTCGTAAAGCCCGATCGCGAACGCCATCAGCTCGCCCCGGTCGCTGCTCGACCAGATCACCGGGCCGGACGTCGCGGGCGTTGCCAGCGTCCAGCCGCCGACTGCGACTTCCTGGACCTGCTGAAGCTTCGTGCCGGCCTCGTCGATCACGAAGACTCGCCATCGTCCCTGGTCGATCGCGTGATTCTCCGGGAGCACGAAAAAGCGGCCGACCCGGGCGGGCGGGCAGACGACCGAGCCCGCGACCTGGCCGAGGTATTCGACCGCGACGCACGTCAACGGGTCGAGATCGAGCACGAACAGGCAATCCTCGTCGGCCAGCAGGTACAGGTGCTGAGCCGAGTCATCAGCAACCGGCGTCGTCCCCAGCGTTCGGCCAAGTCGCAACGTCCCCCGAAGTCCACCCGAAGCCAGGTCGATCTGGAGCAGTTGACCGTCGAGGGTCGGCTGGAAAATCTGATTGCCGAGGATCAAGGGGGGCTCGGCCACCGGGCCTCCCAGCTCTTGCCGCCAGATCAGGACCCCGGTTCGACCATCGATTCGGACCAGCTCGTTCGATCGTGCATCCACGACCAGGCACGACGCCGACTCGCCCGCGACCGCCTGGGGCGGGAACGGGCTGGCCACGCCAACGGGAACCTGCCATCGAGGGGAGCCCGTCGATGCGTCCAGCCCGAAGACAAAGCCATCGGCCAGAGCAAAGGCGATCGAAGTTGCGCCGCTCGCGAAGGTTTTCCCCGGTTCGAGCCGGAGGACAAGGCTCGTCGCCGGCCCGAGAGGTTCAAGTCGAGGTTCGGTCTCGGCGGGACGTGCCGACGAATCGTAGACGACCGCGCTTCGGATCTGACCGTTGGCCAGGATGAGTCGGGACGCCACCTCCTTGTCGAGTGCGAGGTCGGGATAGTGAATCACCAGGCTTCGACGGGCCGAGTAGGCGTCGCCTGGCCGGTTCGCCTTGAGAGCGGCGTCCATCGAGGCGATGGCCGTGGCACGGTCCTGGCTCTTGCGGATCGCGGCACGAGCCTTGTCGAGCAGTCGGGGAACCTGAGATCGCTCGATCAAGGAACCGGCCGCCGGGCCGGCGACCCTCCGGTGGAGCTGGACGGCTGACTCGGCCTGGGCCAGGATCTTGGGATCGGCGAGGTCTCCGGATCGCTCGGCAAGCCCCTCGGCAGCCTTGCGAATATCCTCGGCGAGGTCGAGCGAGGAGTCTCGATACTCTTCGAGTGTTCCGACCTCCTCGACCATCGCCCGGGCTTCGAGAAGGGCGTTGCCCCAGGAGGCCCCCACACTCCCCGTGTGCTGACGGACGCGGGCCAGAGACCGGAGGACCCGGGCCTTGTTGGCTCGCCGGTCATCGGGATTGGCGGCGAGAAAGCGGTCAAATCCCTTGATTGCGTTCAGGTAATCCCCCGCCTCCATGTCTTCCGTCGCAACGTTGAACTGGCGGTAGGCGTTGGCCCGGACGATCATGCCCCAGAGCAGGAAACTGAGGAGGACGAGGACGGCAAACGTGCCGATCAACCCGATCACCATCGGCGAGGTCAAAACGCGATCATCCCCCGGGGCTCGCTCGAAGGACGGGATCGGGAGACCGACCCGACGGAATCGTTTCCGGGTCGCCTCGGGAGGGAGATCGAACTCAGCCGACTGATCGCGGACTTTCCTCATCATGCCCGTCAGAGAGCCCGATCCGGAATCGGCCGCTTCCTCGGCCTCGAGATCGGCTCGGGAACGATATCGAGTTCGTCGGAGGGGTTCCTCGCGGACGGGGCTCCCCGGGGACGCCGGCTCGGGCTCTTCGAGCGAAGGGGGAGCCATCTCCATCCGGTGGAATTCAACGGGGGCGGGACGTGCCGGCCGGTCGCGGCCGATCGGTGGCTCGCGGATGACGGTCTTCTCGCCGTGATCGGGACCATCCTCGATACTCATGAGGAAGATCCGGCAGTTGCCGACCCGGATCTCGTCACCCTGGTAGAGACTCTTCGACTTGACCTGGAGACCGTTGACCTCGATCCAGGGGACCTCGGGCGAGGCGTCCGCCTTGAACCGACGCGACTTCCAGCGGATCCGGCCGTGGAAAGGCTGGACCCCGGCCCCCTCGAGGACGACGTCGCACATCGGATCGGACCCGAACATGACCGGGTTGTCCCGGGTAATCCGGACACGTCTGACCTGATTTCGCCCGTCGTGGATTTCGAGGGTGGCCATGAGTCGTCCAGCGTCTCCGAAGGTCGGCCGCCCGAATCGGTTCGGTTCTGGTCAGCGAAGGTATTCTTGCGAGAGAACCTCGAACCCGTAACCGCTTCCGGTCTGCACCACTCCGAAGCGGGTGTTCCGGATCTCAGCGGGCTGCTTGCCTTTGTAACGAACTTCGAGCTGCGCCAGTATCGACTCGATCCGCTCGGGGTAGTACTGGAAGATTAACCCCTCGCCCACGTCCAGACCGGCCTTGGCCAGCAGGGCCAGGTCGGACGCCTTTCGTCCCTGGCCTCGCCAGACGAAGTAAAGTCGCTTGTCGTCGGAACCCGCGCCGGTACGCCGGGTGGGCCGGGTCTGGGAGAAGTTCGAGACGTAGACGAGCTGGTTGCCGACGACCACCGCCAGCTCAACCCCGAGCGCGTCGAGTTGACGGGCGTATTCGTCTGCGGTCTGACCGGTCTTGTAGAGGATGCTCCAGCGGTCTTCGCGGCGGACTCCGCCGTCACCCGGCCCAAAGCCGTAGCCCGGGCCGCCGTTGCCAAGCTTCGACCGTCGCTTCCCGGTGGCGATCCGCTCTCCCCGAGGCATCACGGACGAGACGTCAACCTCAGCGAGGTCCTGTCCCGTCTCGGCCACGGTATCGAGCATCGCGGCGGGCCGTGCTTCCACCATGGGCTGCTCGAACTCACTGGCGTCTTCCTCGTTATTCGAGGCCCGGTCGGCCTGCTCCCCTCCCGGCACGTTGATCTCCTCGACGCTGGCCACCTTGCCCTCGGGAGTACCGCCGCCGCCGCCACCGACTTCGATCACCTCGATGGGATGAGTGACCCTCGCCTGGTAGGCCGAGGTCGTGGCCGCGATGATCGAGAGCCAGCCAAAGACCAGGAGTGCACCCAGGACCACAGCCAGGAGCAGCGAAGTCACACGGTCGTAGGCTGATTCACCATAAATCTTTGCGGGATACAGCTCAGGAGCCTTTTCCAGTGCGCTCTTCGCCTGGCTCATGGGCTCCTCCGTTGAGTCGGGTCCATCCTGGACTTGGAGTCAGCGGGAGTCTCGTCAGCGGTCGCGGCGATCGGCCGGACGGCCTCGTACCAGGCTCGCCACTTCGCCATTGCTTCCTGTTTCTGCTCCGGGGTCGCCGAGGGGGACGGGCCGAGGGGCTCGACCTTCCGCGAGAGAAGTTGGAGCCCCTGGCGGGCCTCGGTCACTACCCCTTCATCGGGGTCCCGGAGCGCCTGGATCAGCGGGAGGGCCATTGCGATATCGCCGGTCCTGGCGAGTGCCCATGCCGCGACCCTCCGCACGCCTTGATCGGGATCGGTCAAGAGCTTCAAAAACCGATCCTGATAAGGCTTGAGCGCCTTGGGACCTTCAGTCCGGTAGCGGACGACCAGCCCGGCGAGAGCTGACGCGGCGTCCTCGGCCCGAGGATCTTCGAGCACGGCAAGCATCCCTTCGACCGCCCCGTCCATCGGCCGGGCGATGACGTGGCCTCCCGCGACGGAGATCTGGCTCAGGTCCCTGGGAAGACCCCGACCGCCGATCAAGGTTCCCGCGCCAAGTCGGCGAAGCTGGATCTTCTGGATCGACTTGGCCGTCGCCTTGGTCAAGAAGAGCACGGCCCAGGCCGTGTTCGGACCATCACCGTAGGAACCGCCATAACTGCCATTAGCGGACTGGGTTGCGGCAAGATAGCGACGACCCTCGGCATACCAGTCGCGCGAGCCCAGGGTTGCCTTATCGGCGAGGGCTCCGATCCGCTCGATTCCGTAAAGAGCGTAATTTGGGCAAGGTCCGATGATTGCGGTGTTGCTGGTCGAGAAGTTGGCGGTGATCCAGGCCATTCCCACCTGGACCGCCTGGGCGATCCGTTTCTGAGAGACCTCCGGTGAGTACTTCCTCCGCTCGGCTTCAAGATCCAGGGGGATGAGTAACGGGTTAGCCGCCCGGACGACCACCCGGTACGGGTTAAGCTGGCGGTCGCAGATGAGCAAACTGCTGACGGCCGCCGCCGTCATCGCGATGGTTTCGGCGCCTCCGCCGCCGTCAGGATGATACGTCCATCCCCCGGACGGACGCTGGGTTGACAGGTAGAACTGAGCCGCGCGGTCCCAGACGGTCGGCGAGACAGAGACGCCTGAGTTTTCCGCCTCCCAGAGCCCAAGCAGTGCGTACTGGGTGATCGACGAGTCGCCATAAGTCCTTCCCTGGTAATCCCAGGAACCGTTCGCGTTCTGATTGTTGAGCAGGAACTGCGCCACCGCGCCGATCTCGCTTCTGTGGGCCGCCGCATCCATGTTTGCCAGGGCGAGGATGACGACAGCCGCCTCGTAGATCTCGACGCCGCTTCCCTTCTCAGGAATCCAGGTTGACTCCATGATCCGCTGCTGGATCAACCCCAGGGTTCGAACGATGACCGGGTCGGACGTTGGGACGTCTGCCTTGAGCAGGGCAAGAGCCACGATCGACGCCTCGCCCACTCCGCCGCCGCCGATCCCCGTGGTTCGGCTTCCCGATTTGAGGAACTGGACTCCTCGGGAGACGATCGGGTTGACCTGAGCCCTGGCTGTTGACGGAGTGATCACAAGCGCGGAGACGACCGCGAGGAAAAACGAAGCCAGTTCTTTCTCGAGGCGAGTCATGCGGACCAGGTCCGAGGAAATCTCTTTATGATGTGCCATCATCCATTATCTTACAACGGTGGGTTGACCGTGGCGAGGGATCGGAATCGTCATCCTCTCACTTCCTGAGCGGCCGGACTTCGATCTTCCGGAAGAAGATCTCGGCCCCCTCGGACTGGAAGAGGATCTTGCCTGAAGTCAGGCTCGAATTCTTCGAAGCATTGACGAGGACCCCGTTCAGGAGGCAGGTGATGGTGTCACCATCGCAGATCACTTCCATCCGGTTCCACTGGCCGACCGGCTTCTCGACATCGTTCGGCCCGCGGAACCACTGGACGTCTTTCCATTCAGGATCGCGACCCCACCAGTTGAATCGAAATCTCTGGAGGGTCTTCAGCTCGCCACCTTTTTGATAGTAGGGCTGGCCGTCGGCCCCGATCCTGACCTCGGAGGTCAGGCTGGGAGGCTTTCCCTTGCCGGGCACGACGATCAGGTCGCCGGTTCCACCCTCGATGATCTGGCATTCGATCGATTCCATCCAGCTAGCCAGAGCGTCGCCGTCCGGGCCGACGCAGTGGACCATGATCCCCGAGTTCCTGGCCATGAACCGGCGAGGATGCCAGGTCGCGCTGCCCCACTTCCATTCAACGATCAGGTGATAGTTCGAGAAGGAGTCGCGGGTCGCGAAGCCACCGGGCTCCTGGCCCGAGACGTGGACCATCCCGTCGTGGACAGTGAAGACCCGGTACGGGTCTTCATACTGGTGGTAGCGGGTGAAGGTATAGAACCCGGATAGGTTTTTGCCGTTGAAGGAGAAAACCGGCGGCTCGGACTGGACAGACGAGAGGTTCTTCGCGTAAGCGGGAATCTCGCCGGATCGGGTCGGCTCGCCGACGAGGGCCATCAAGAGAAAGGAGACTACGAAGGAGCGGAGTTGGCTTCGCATCGCTGGAGCATCCTTGGCTCATTCGAGCGTCTAACCCGACATCCGGTGGAGTTGACCCCCGAGCGCCTGGCAAGCCGATTCCACCCTCGACCTGAGCCGATCCGGGCAGGCGACCGAGAGGACCATCCCTTGTGCCCCCACGATCCCTTCGGGTGGGGTGACGCCAAGGCGGTCATTGGGGATGCCGAGACCCGTCAGGATCTGGATCGCCAGGTTACCCTGGGCTGAGTTGTGGAAAAACGCCACGACCCGGGGAAGTCTCGGCCCTTCGTGGACGACGCCGGGGCGAACTTGAGGTTGGTCCATCAGGTATCCCTGGCGAAAAAGGGGGAGAAGCGGTCGATGTTCCAGTTTGACGCGAGTCGGCTTGGATCGCAAGCCGAAGGACGTGTTGACAGCCCGTGCCTTCGAAGCCTCCATGCTGTAAGTACCCTTGCCGCTGGTCGATTCGGCCGTTAGTCTGAAAGACGTGGTTCGCGTCGAGCGACCTCTTCCTCTCGCGGCCTGAACCCGGCGATCAAAGATAATCGGGAGCGCGTGCATGGACGAGCCCCTGGAACCCATTCGTCCCCAGCCCACGACGCCCGCCTACCTGCCCCGACTCTGGAAATCCCCTCCCGAACCGGAAGAAGAAGTCGCGCCTTCGAAGAAGAAGAAGTTGGCGGAAGAGGCGGAAGCCAGAACTGCTTCGGCAAAACCGAAGGCCAAGAAGAAGAAAAAGGTCGAGCCGGCCATCGACGACGGCACGGGCGCGACCAAGCTCAAAGAGACGCCAGTCCTCGACACTTACGAGGCACGTCAGCGAGCTCGGTGGATCATCAGCGGGCTTCTCACGGCCATTGGCGCGATCGCGTTGATCATCATCCTCCAGGCGTTTCGAGGGAGTGGGGAAGAAGAAATCCGCGAGGGCGAGCCCCCCTCGCTCGTCATTGCGAACGTCGCGCGGCCAAATCTTGAGCTTGAGGCACGGAATGTCCTCAACAACGCAAAGCTCTCAGACAGAAATGGTAAGAGCCAGGTGGCGCTTGACCTGCTCAACAAGCTTGTGAAGAATTACCATGGGACCGCGGCGGTGCGCGAGGCCCTGCACGCCATCGATCGGAATCGCCAGAGTTTGCCGCTCTTCGACAACAACAATCCCAACCTGGCGAGCCGATCCAAGGGGACCGGCACGGGATTAGCGACACCCACTGGACCGTCGCCCCCAACGAAACCGTCTCCCGCAGCGGCACCCTCGGTGGCGACCGCTGGACCAACCACTCCGAGCCCTGCTTCTTCGACTCCAACGCTCACCAGACCGACTTCGCCTCAGCCGATTGCTCCACCGACGATCACACCATCGGTCGCTCTCAAGTCACTGCCGAGGGGCTTTCAGCCGAAGGCCGATACCGCCGTACATCCCTCGGGCTGGCCGACACGGATCCTTTGCGAGCGTGACGGCGCTGAGATGGTCCTCGTTCCAGGCGGCACCTTCCTGATGGGCCGGGAGGATGGAGACCCCGAGGAAGCGCCCGGCGCACCTCGTGGCCCTCTCGACCTACTATATTGACCTCCACGAGGTCACCGTCCGCCAGTTCGTCAAGTTCCTCAAGGAGACTGGCCGCCCAGTTGACGCAGCGAAACTCATCTCCCGCGACACGAACGACCCGCCCGCGATCGAAGACCTTCCGGCGGTGAATCTGAGTGCCCGCGAAGCCAAGGCGTATTGTCATTGGGCCGATCGAAAGCTCCCGACGGAAGCCCAGTGGGAATTCGCCGCGCGTCGACCGACGGTCGGATCTCTTACTGGAACGGCGAGTTGCCGCGCAAGGACCCACCCAAAGGAACGCGGCCGATGGAGTCGGTCATGACCCTTCCCTCCGACGTTTCTCCCTGTGGGGCCTTCGATATGGCGGCCAACGCCTGGGAGTGGACGTCGGAGTACTATGACTCGAAGTATTACAAGCAATTCCGAAACGTGGCCACTGACCCAACCGGGCCGAAGGAAAGCCCTGTCAAGATCGCCCAGATGACGGTCAAAGGCGGCTCGAAATCCGGCATCCTGACCTGGCGAGAAGGTCTCAAGACCGAGACCCGGCTCCCTTATCTCGGCTTCCGGGGAGCCCTGTCCGTTGAAGGGGCACCCGCCGCGAGCCCGACCGCTCCCGCTCCGAACTCGCCGCCCAAACTCCCGGGAGGCGTCGTCCCGTTCTGATTGATCCCCGCCGCCAATCGTCATGAAGGGGTCGCGCAGAAGAGTCCCCCGCTCCAACCGAGATCGGAGCGGGGACCTCCGCAGATTCGACCTCTTGTTGACCGACGAGAGTCGATCGCCCGTTCAGGGCTCGTTGACGTTGATGTCGGCATCAAGGACCTGCTCGATCTTCATACCAAGGTCGTCGAAGTGGGCACGGCAGGTGTCGTCGAGCTGGATGTCCTTGGCGGAGAGGACCTTGCCGATCTTCTCTGCAAGTTCCTTGAGATGGAGCCGCGCCAGTGCTCGTGCGTCGGCGGGATAACCGCCCGAGCCGCTGAACATGACGAACGGAAAGGCGTCACCGTAGGTATTGCGGCCCTGGCCAAGGACGATCGTGGCGAGTCTCCGGAGATATTCGCGCTGAAGGTTCCGTCGAATCGTCGAACAGCCGACCGACTTTGTTTTGCCCTCGACCTCGGCCGGTGCATTCACTTCCGAAAAGATGCCGTCGCTGAGCGTCCGGAAGACCTCGGCGATGGCCAGGGGCTTGGAGCCAGGATCGGACTGGAGTTCCTGGTTCTGAAGCCGGGTGAGAACCGAGCCACTCAGACAGTGCGAGAGTGCGATTCTCTGAATCGCCAGGACGCGGTCATTGACGGAGACATCGCTCGCCCGACCGTTCTCGCTCGCGCCGACTCCCATGTCCCAGTGCTCCTTTGAGAGACGGCGGAGCAGGGCGGGCGAGAATTGAAACGCCTTGTCGGTCAGGACGTTCTCCACCAGAAAAGCCAGCGCGGCTCGTTGTCTCTCTCCCGGGACCGGGACGATCGGGTCGCGGGCATCCTTGTCCCCCTTGTGGTCGCGGGAGATTGACTGACCGCCGATGTGTGAGGCGACCAGATCCGCCGCGTTGCCGTACTGGCCCATCAGGTAGGAGAAGGCCACTCGAAGCCGGGCCCACGACTCGCCGTCCTTGACCGCCTTGGCATCGAGTTCCTTCATGAGTTGCGCGGCGAGAGTGAGCCGGTCCTTGGCGAACCGGCAGGGATCGGAGCCAAGGTCGTACACGTTCACGAGCGGGTCATTGCCAACCATCATGTCGGTGTCGGTCGCGAAGACCAGATCGTGCTCGGGGGCTCTGGAGGCGATCTTCTTGAGTTCGCCAGCCTCGTCCCCCGTGACTTCCTTGTAAGCGTACTCGATCGCCCAGTAATCATAGGGACCGATCGTCGTGGTCATGAAATCGCCCTGCTTTTGACCCTTCGGAGCGATATTGATCGGGTTGTAATCCATGACGCTGCCAGTCATCCCCTTGACCCGGGTGATTTCCGGGTTGTTGAGCTGGTCGGCGTCGAGCATCGTGCTCGCCTTGAAGTTGTGCCGGAGGCCGAGCGAATGGCCGACCTCGTGCATCACGACTTCCTTGATCAACTGGCCCAGGAACTCCTCGGAGAGCTTGGGGTTGGGCTCGGCCTTGGCACCGTCAGCCATCGCCAGGGCGGCGAGTCCCAATTCGGGCCTCATCCCGGTGCTGAACCGACATGACGCTCGTTCGCCGGTCGCCAGACGCTGGAGCAGGTCGCGACGGAGCCCCGACCATTCCGCCGGAACCAACGACAGCTCCTTTCCTCCCGCGACTCCGACTGTCGAGCCGAAATCGAACTGACCGAACCCACGCTTTGTCGCCAGGATCGGGCTGATGATCTCGGCGACCGCCAGGGGAGAAACCTCGCCCCGACCGTCCAAGGCCGTCGATGTCCCGGTCAGTTGGGCATATTCCATCTTCCACGCCCGGATCCAACTGGCGTCGAAGATCACGTCACCGTCGATCATCTCGCCGGTCATCGGGTTCGAACGGAGGCACGACATCGCGTAGGTGCTTGTGGTGGCGATCCAGCGGAACGTGCAATAATTGATGTCCTCGGGATCGAAGTCGTCGCGCCGGGCTCCTGCCAGCGAACCGCGATGGCGTCGCGAAAGCCGATCTTCTCGAAGGCCTTGTTCCACTCGCGGATGCCGTCCTCAACGGCCGGTCGGTACTCGATCGGGACGGTGTCCTCGATGTACCAGACGATCTGTTTCTTGGGCGGTGAGAGCTTGGCCTTGTGGTCGGCCTTCTCCAACCGCCAGCGGTTGAGGTATCGGGCGATATTGCCGTCGGGATCTTCTGAGCCGAAGTCCTTGGTGGCGTTCAGGAAATGGCCAACGCGGTCATCGGCTGCTCGGGGGTGATAGCCACTATCGGGAAGCTTGACGAGGCTATAATGGATGACGACCGTCACGCCTCGCGAGTCGATCACGCCCTCGTCGCCGAATCCGGACCCTCGGTTACCGGCACCGCTAAAGGTGGCCTGGACTTCGAGCTCCAGGTTGTTCGGAAACGTCTTGACCTTCGCCCAGTTGGTCCGGTTTCGGTCAAGATAGCCCAGGGGGAGCTGCGCGAAGTTGGTGAAGAAGATGTCCGAGAGGTCGATCAACACACTCATCCCGCCCCCAGGATGAAGGCTGACGATCGGCAGGGCCATGAGGATCGAGTCGGTGTAATTCTGCTTGACCGCCTTCTCGATCGGCGTGCCCGACGGCGCCTTGACGTGGATGTTCCGGCGGATGAGCTGCACCTTGTCCCCAGCCCGGTGAAACACGAGGACCCACTCGTCCCCGAAGTTGAGCGGGTTGCCGGCCATCATCAGCCCGCGGGCGATCGTGATCGGAGCGAGAATCGGCTGCTCGAACTGGAACGGCTTGATCTCGGCGTAGAGGTGTTCGTCCTTCTGATAGAGCGTATAAAGCCCCTCGTGGCGGATCGCGCCGGCTGTCACGTCGGCGAAGTCATGATATTTCTTGGGATCATTCGCGTCGATCGGGCCGCCCCCGCCTCCTCCCCGCGAGTGAGACATGTCGTATTCCGACTTGGTCGGTGTCGCATTCGGCGGCGGGGATGGCTTTTCGTCGGCCGCGACGGATAAAGTCAAAGCCGAACCGAGGAGGAGTACGAGGCTCCAGGCCAGGGCACTGCGAGGCGTCATGGTGCGTCTCCGAGGTGGGTCAAGGGCGGGTTCTTGACGAGGGACGTGGCGGGATGATCGCTCTCGGCGGATTGAATCGCGGTCGATATGGCTCGGGGCCTGGACGTCGTGCCCTCACCCCTTGCGCAATCCGAATCGTTTCTTCATGGTGATCAATTGCCTTCCATCCGACAAGAGACGGATCGGGCGATTTCAGGCCGGTCGGGGCGAGCTTGACGGCTCGGTCGGGGAGCGATCGGCCATCGACGATCGCCTCTGGGCTTGCTCGCTTTCAAGGAACCAGCGAACCGACCGCTGAATGCTCTCGCGATTGCCGAGCGTCGGTATCCAGCCGAGCTTTGTTTCTGCCTTCTCCGTGCTGTACGAGAGCGACCGCCCCATCAGCCACGTGGCGTAACGGGTGATCAGAGGCGGGGTCTTCCGGCCCCTGATCCGTGCGATGGCTTCGATGAGAAAAGCGGCGGCGAAGGTCAAGCGGTACGAGATCGTCCGCCGGATCGGAGGAGCGCCGATCGCCTCGATGAAGAGTTCGAGGAACTCGCGCTGGGTAATCTGCCCCTGGTGCGTGATGTTATACGCCTCGCCCATGGAATTCGGGTGGTTGGCGGCCAGGATCGCGGCATCGGCGACATTGCCGGCGTAGATCGCGCTGATCGGGTTGTCCCCCGGCCCGATCAGGGGGACCTTGCCGGCCCTCAGTCGACCGACCAGGCGTTCGAGGGTCGTCCGGTCACGCTCGCCGTAGAGCCAACTCGGCCGGATGACGGTGAGCCGAAGCCCTCGATGCTCGACCAGATCCCAGAGTAGCCGTTCGCAATCGACCTTGCTCCGGGTGTAGTAGTCCCAGAGGGGCCAGAGGTTCTGGCCGAGCGGGTTGGTCTCGTCGATCGGAGGGCCGCCCTCGGTGGGATGACCATACGCGCTTGTCGAACTGATGTGAAGAAATCTCACGACATTCGCGTCGAGAGCGGATAAGGCCAGGTTTCGGGTCCCGTCCAGACAGGCCGACTGGAACTCGGCCCATTGTCCCCAGTCGCCTACCTTCGCGGCACAGTGATAAACCGTATCAACCCCCTGGACCGCCCTCTCGCATGATCGAGCGTCGGACAGGTCCCCTGCGACCAGCTCGACTCTGAGCGACTCCAGGAATTCAGTCCGAGAGCCGGCGCGGACCAAAGCCCGGACTCTGTCTCCCTTCTTGACCAGCTTTTCGGCGATGTGGCTGCCGAGCATTCCGGTCGCGCCGGTGACCAGCTTCAGGGTGGATCGCGATGCGGTGGACACACCAGGGCTCCCGGGAGTCGGGCTCAAGTCGATTGTAGGGAAGAATATCCGGCGATCCGTCTTGTTCAGGAGGGGGACGATGATTCGCAGAGTTCCGGAGAAAGTCAAGCGGCTCGAAAAAAAATCGGGGGAAGGTCAAGCCCGGCGCGTCCCGTTGTCATTATGCCGCATTCGAGCGGATCGCGGCGGCCAAGTACGGCGAATCGGACGCTGGCTCCCCAACCACCGGAACCACCATGCCGGAAGAAACAATCGATGCCGGTCTGCTCGAGCAGACAAAAACGCAGATTCGCAAGCTGGTGGCCGAGATCGCCGAACTGGCCGAGTCGGACATCCAGCCGAACGAATTCTACGTGGAGTTCCTCAATCGCGTCGTCGCGGCCGTGGCGGCCTCGGGTGGCGGCACTCTGGCTGCTCGACGGCCGGGGCGGGATCAAGTTGCAGCACCAGTTGGAGTTCCGCCTCACCGGCCTGCTTGACGGCCGGGTCAGGACCCAGCCTCACGACGCTCTCCTCGGCTGCATGATCCAGGCCTCTCAGGCCACGATCATCCCGCCGGGAGCGACGATCGAGGGTGTACCCAACGCGGGCAACCCAACCGGCTTCTCTCTGATCATCGCTCCATTGATCGTTGACAAGCAAGTCGTCGGCCTGATCGAGATCCTCATGGATCCGACCAGGAAGGCGGCCCAGCAGAAGAGCACCTTGCGGTTCGTCGGCGACCTTTGCGACCTCGCTGGTCAGTATCTCAAGAATCGCCAGATGCGGCAGATGATGTCGCAACAGCGGCTCTGGAATCAGCTTGAAACCTTCACCCATGCGATCCATGGCTCGCTTGACCTGAAGGAAGCCTGCTTCGCGGTCGTCAACGACGGGAAGCGGCTGGTCGCCTGCGACCGCCTCAGCGTTGCCCTCAAGGTCGGCGGCCGGACGATGGTCGAGGCCGTCAGCGGCCAGGAAGTCGTCGAACAGCGAGCCAACCTGATCCGCGAGCTGACCAAGCTCTGCAAGGCCGTGATCCGTTCGGGTGAAGACCTGGTTTATACCGGCAACACCGAGGGGTTCGCCCCGGACCTCCGCGACTGCCTAGAAGCTTACGTTGACGAGTCGGGCTCGAAGGCGATCATCGTCACGCTCCTGCACAAGCCGGAGCTCGATCAGACCAAGGAGAAGGTGGCTTTCGGCTGCGTCGTCGCGGAGCAGATCGGCGACGAAATGGCCCCGACCGACGCCCACGCCCGTTGCGAGGTCGTCGCCCGACACTCGTCCACCGCGCTCTGGAACGCCTCCGAGTACGACCGGGCCTTGCTGCCCGTCCTCAAGCTGATCGGCACCCCCTGGCGGTTCTTCCGAGGGCGAACTCTCGCCAAGATCATCGCGGTCCTCCTGGCGATCGTCACGGTGATTCTGGTCCTGACGTTTGTTCCCTGGACGCTCACGATCGAAGGGCGAGGGTCACTTCTGCCCGAAAATCGTCGGAACCTTTACGCCCCGGTTGCGGGGATCGTCCAGAACGTCCTCGTCAACCACGGTCAGGTTGTCCACGAAGGAGACGTGGTCTGCGTCCTGGAGAGCAAGGATCTGGAGAAGGAGTGGAAACGACTCGTGGCCGAGAAACAGGCGGCCGAGACGCAGCAGATGCACCTCAGGCTCCAGGCGAATAACAACAACCTCAAGGACGAAGAACGGGCCTCGCTCAAGGGCCAGGTGCAAGAGGCCAAGATCAAGGCCGAGAGTGCCGACAAGCAGATCAAGATCATCCAGGAACAGATCGATTCGATGAGCATTCGGGCCCCCCATGATGGGATCATCACGACCTGGGAGCCGCAAAAGACCCTGACCGGCCGCCCGGTCGAGATCGGCACCGAGTTGCTCCAGGTCGCGGCGACCACCGGTGAGTGGGAGATGGAGGTTGACGTCCCCGACGACGACATGGGGCCGATTCTCGACTCTCAGAACAAGCTTCAAAAGGAAATCGCCGCCGGGACCAAGCCGCCGGGCTCGATGCTGGAAGCTTACTTCGTCACCGCGACCGACCCCGAGCATCGCTACCCCGGCTTCGTCCGGCGGATCGCGGCCAAGGCGGAAACGGTCGAAGGGAAGCACGTCGTCAAGGTGACCGTCGGCTTCACCGAGAAGGTCCGCGACGATTTCCTGGCCAGGAACCGGGCACTCCGTCCCGGGTCGGAAGTCCGTGCCCGGGTCCAGTGCGGCGAGGCCCGGCTGGCCTACGTCCTGCTCCGCGACGTGGTCCACGTCTTCTACGAGACGATCCTCTTCCGCTGGCCGTTCATCCGTTGAACGGTCGTGTCAGACCATAATCCTTTGCGATCATTCAGGATAACGTCCCTCAGCCTTGGAGCCTCGCCATGCCCCTGACCCGGAAAGCCGTCGCACTCTCCCTGGGATTCTCCGCGATCCTCTCCGCCGCGACGATCGCTCAGCCCCAGAAGTCGGCCGCCCCCGACTCGCAACTCGTCATCGAGGACGCGACCGTTGATTGGTTCCAGAAGTCCGACGTCTCGGCGCTCCGCGAAGGGGTGATCGATCGGATGGAGCTGCGGATCGGCAAGGAGGTCGGCAAGAAAGGGGACGTGATCGGCTATCTCCATAAGGAATCCGCCGACCTGGCCGTTGCCGAGGCCAGGATCCAGGCCGAAGGGCAGGGGGCCGTCATGAAGGCCATGGCTCAGAAGGATCTGGCGGCGGCCGTCGTCCTCCGCAACAAGGCGTTGAACAAGATTAACCCGAATTACGTCTCACGCGAGGAATACCAGAAGGCCGAGGCCGAATTCGCCGTCGCCGATGCCGCTGTGGTTGAGGCCGAGGACACACGAAAGCTGGCCGCCGCCAAGCTGAAGACGGCTGAGCGAGCCGCCGAGGAGCACATCATCCGGGCCCCGTTCGCTGGCCAGATTCTCGAAGAGTTCAAGCACGAAGGAGAAAGTGTCTCGGCACGTGAGCCGATCGTCCGGCTCGGCAACCTCGACACTGTCCGGGTCTGGGCCTACATTCCCGCCCAGTACGCCTTCCGCGTGACCCCCTCGACCGAGATCATCATCCAGCCCCGGCTGGGCAACATGAAGATCAAGAAGCAGTACAAGGGTGTCATCAGCGCAGTTGACCAGTCTCTCCAGGCCATCGGCGAGGAAGCTGTCCGCGTCTACGCCGACCTCGACAACTCGCAGCATGAACTCCGCCCGGGAATGAAGGCGACCATGGTCATCTACCTCAAGCCCGAGGGGACGGCGTCTTTGGCCTCACCAGGCCCCAACAATCAAGCCGCCAACGTTCCGACAGGCATCGGCGCCCGGCAGGCCGAGCTGCCGCCCCTGCCTCGTTGAATCTCAAGATGACAGTTCAAGGATGGACAACGACTGATGATCGATGTTTGTCCATCAACCATCAAGCATCGTCCCTCTAAATGACGCGTTCTTGACTGCGGCGACGGAATGACCCCAGGACCGAGACCGACCGAGTCTCTCGCGAGGGCTGCCGACCGATGAGTTCCGCTCCCACCATGGCCCCGTCTCTGCCCGTGGGGCAGGCCGCCGAACACCTCAAGGTCAAGCTGCGCCCCGACCTGATCGTCCAGCCGCAGTTCTACGAGGGGATGACGCACTACGTCATCAAGGACCCGATCGCCCTGAAGTACTTCCGTTTCAAAGTGGAAGAATACTTCCTGCTCCAGCAGTTCGATGGCAAGCAGACGCTCCAGGACGTCAAACGCGCCTTCGAGCGCAAGTATCGCCCCCAGACGATTACCGTCGATGACCTGCTCCGCTTCGCCTCGCAGCTCCATGAGGCCGGCATCGCCTTGATCGACAGCCCCGATCAGGCCCAGGCGCTGGTCCGTCGCCGCAAGAAGAACCAGTGGAAGAAGGTCTGGCAGTTCCTCGCCAACATCCTCTACATCAAGATCCCGGTGGTCGACCCGGAGCGGATGCTCTCGGGGATGTATCCTTACTTCCGCTGGATTTACACGACGTGGTTCGTTGTGTTCAGCGTCGGCATGATGCTGGCGGCCTTGACCCTGGTGGCCAGCCAGTACCAGACGTTCTCGGCCCGGCTTCCCGATTTCCAGAGCTTCTTCAACTGGCACTCCATCGTCTACTTCTGGTGTAGCCTGGCAATCATCAAGATCATCCACGAGTTCGGCCACGGCCTGACCGCCAAGCACTTTGGCGGCGAGGTCCACGAGATGGGGATGCTCTTCCTCGTCCTCACCCCGGCGCTTTATTGCGACGTGACCGATAGCTGGCTCCTGCCCAGCAAGTGGAAACGGATCTGGATCTCGGCCGCCGGAATCTACGTCGAGTGTTTCCTGGCGAGCCTGGCGACGTTCGTCTGGTGGAACACTGAGCAGGGGCTGCTCAACAGCCTCTGCCTGGCCACGATGTTCATCTGTTCGGTCAACACGATCCTTTTCAACGCCAACCCGCTCCTCCGATATGACGGCTACTACGTCATGTCCGACTACCTGGAGATCCCCAACCTCCGGGTCAAAAGCACGCAGTTCTTCGCCTACTTGTTCCAGGAAAAGGTGCTTGGGCTGGAGATCCCGGTCCAGAGTTACATGCCGCGTTCGCGGCGAACTCTCTTCGTGACTTACGCGATCGCCAGCTACCTGTATCGCTGGGTGGTCACGTTCAGCATCCTCTACTTCCTGAGCCAGTTCCTCAAGCCGTACAAGCTCCAGTCGATCAGCTACATGATCGCCGGCGGTTCGCTGGTCCCGCTGCTGTTCATGCCGCTCTACCAGGGTGTCAAATTCATTCGTCAGCCGGGGAGGATGCGTAAGGTGAAAAAGGTACGCGCGGCGGTCTTTGCCGCGGTGACCGTCGCGCTGGTCACCGGAATTCTCCTGATCCCGACGCCTCTGCGCGTCTCGGGAACGCTCTCCTTGACGGTCGCCAAGCCGGCCGAGATCTATGCCGAGGTCCCCGGGCGGCTCGAGTCGCTCAATGTGGTCGACGGCGAATATGTCAAAGCCGGGTCCTTGCTGGCGACGATGTCCAACCCCGAGAAGCAACTCGAGTATCAGCAACTGCTCGAACAGCAGGAAGGCCACTACGTCAAGGCTGTCTGGTACGCGACCTGCTCCGACCTCGACAGCCGGGCCAACGAGCGGCAACACCGCAAGATGGAGCAGCAACTCGAAGCTCCTCTGACGAAGATCGCCGAGCAGATTGGCAAGCTGAACCTGGTTGCACCGCGCGACGGCTGGGTGATCGGCGTACCGCACAAGTCGACGGTTGGCCAGTACCTCAAGCCGGGCAAGCCTCTTTTCGAGATCGGCGACCCGCACAAACTCGAAGCCCATATGATCCTCGACCAGTCGGACGTCGACCTCATCAAGGCGGCCGAGCCGTCGAGCAAGGCGAGGGCCTGGGTCAAGGTCTACGGGACCTCGGAAACGACCTGGCGGAGCTACGTCGGCGAGGTCGCCAGCCGGAACAGCGAGGAGATCCCGCCCGAGTTGTCGAACGCCGCGGAAGGCGAAATCGCCACCAAGCAGGACCAGAAGACCGGCCAGGCCAAGCCGATCAACGCCGTCTTTGAGGTGATCATCCCCATCGACAACCCTGAGCTGATGCTCCAGCCCGGACTCCGAGGGTTCGCCAAGATCGACGCCGGCCACAGCACCCTGGCCTGGTGGCTCTGGCGGATGCTGACCAAGACCTTCCACTTCTCACTCTGATCCGCTATGAGGTCCAAGCTTCTGAGATAGGGGCGAGGTCGGCTCGCCCCTTTTTTTATTCAGATCCCTTAATCATGTCCTCAATTCGAAGCGGCTTCGGATAAGTTACGCTCGAAGCGTCTAAAGTCTTCACCTTCCGTTCCTTGGGACTCCCATCCACCGTCAGCTTGGCCGCGCCCGAGAGTGCTCCTTCGATCGAATCCATCACGCGGATCTCACTCCGGGTGGCGCCTTCCATCCATACAACAGCCGACTCGGCCGGCATTTCTTTCGTTGTCAAATTCGAGGCGCCAGAGAGGTTCATTTTCAGCGATTTACCCCGTCCGGAGAGTTCAACCCGCCCGACGTCCCTTGCCTTTACGTCGATCGAGGTAAACGTCAGGCCGGTCACGCGAACGAAGCCGGCGCCTTCCGCCTCGATCCGGAGTGACTTCGTCTCGGCCCCGACCTTCGCGTGAACCTTCGACGCTCCCCTCGCCTTGATGGAATCGAGCTTGGGCACGACGATCGCGAGTCTCTGGGGGCTTGCCCACTCGTACTTGCGCCCCTCGGTTAGCCTCACTATGAGCACATCGGCAACGACCTCGGTCTCGACGAAGGGCAAGAGGTTGTCATCGAGATTCAGGGTCACGCTCTGTTTCGGGCTGATCGTGACGGCCACTTCGAACGATGACGAGACGTCCAGCGAGCGGAAATCGGGCAGATTCCGTGTCACCTCTTTCGAGACGCCACTGCCCTTGATCGTCGTGTTGTCGTCGCCCAGGGAAAAAGCATGGAACGAGACAACCAATATCGACGCCATGGTCGAGCCCATCGTCTTTCGCATCGTCATGTCTCCCTGGGCTCCCGGATTTCTGAGATCGAGTATCCCCGCAGCTCGCTCACCGAAAAGTGATTGATCCCTCGCCCAAGTTCAAGCGCCGGGCCAGATGCGGCCCGGGCGGCGTTGAGCACCCTGTTTGAGCCTGGCTCACTCGCGTTCGTGGTTCTCTCGGAGGATAGCATCCGTGTAGTGAGAGCCAGCAATCAGTTCTTCATGCTGCTCGCCGTGGCCCGCTGGAGCAGGGAAGAACGAGTAAAGGACGGGCATCAGGTATCGGGTCAGGATCAACGTGACGAGCATCCCGCCGACGACCACAATCGCGAGCGGTTTCTGGGCCTGTGAGCCGATGGAGGTTGCCACCGCCGCGGGCATTAGCCCGAGTGCGGCCGTCAGAGAGGTCATCACGACCGGTCTGACTCGCAACTCGGCCCCTCGAAGAACCGACTCGCGGACCGGAAGACCAGCGGCCCTCAGTTGGTTAAAATACGAGATCAACAGCACGCCGTCCTGAACCGCCACGCCGAAGATCGAGATGAACCCCACCGCCGCCGAGATACTGAACGGCGTGTGGGTGATCCGCAACGCCCAGATCCCTCCCATCGTCGCCGCGATGACGTTGACCATGACCAGCAACGCGTCCTTGAACGAGTTGAACGCGGTGTAGAGCAACCCCATGATCAGGCTGATCGAGAGCGGCACGATCCACATCAAGCGAGCGTTGGCCGCCTGCATCTGAGCGAACTCGCCCGACCACTCGATCCGGTAGCCTTGCAAGGAACCCTGTCCCAACCCGGCGCCGGTCCTGGGGTCTTCCACCTTGCGCTGTGCCTCGGCGATGGCCGAGGCGAGGTCGCGGTCCCGGACGCTGAACTTGATCGGGATGTAACGCTGATTGTTCTCCCGATAAATATAAGACGCCCCCGGAACGTGCGGGTTGATCTTGGCAAGCTGACCGAGTGGGATCCTCGCGCCGGTCTTCCCGTCGGTGCCTGGTGTGTCGACCGGGATGCGATTGATCACGTTCGGGTCGTCCCGGAGCGAGACCGGCAGCCGGAGGATGATGTCGTAGAGCTTCTCACCTTCGACCATCTGCGAGAACGCCTTGCCGCCGATGGCCACCTGGACGGCCGCCTCCACGTCGGAGACGTTCACACCGTACCGGGCGCACGCCTGGCGGTCGATCTTGATCTCCAGGTTGGGCTGGCCCAGGATGTGGAAGAGGCCGACGTTTTTGATGCCTCGAACCGTCTTGAGGATGTTCACGACACGCTGGCCAGTTGCCTCCAGTGTCTGGAGGTCGTCGCCGAACAGCTTGACCGAGTTCGCCCCCTTGACGCCCGAAAGGGCCTCCTCAACGTTGTCGCGGATCAACTGCGAGAAGTTGAAGTTCACCCCCGGAAACTCGTTGAACTTGGCCATCAACTCGTTCTCGATCGTCTCGCGGGTCATCCCCTTGCGCCACTTCTCCATCGGCTTCAACGGGGCGTTGAATTCGAGGTTAAAGAAGCTGGTCACGTCGGTCCCATCGTCGGGCCGGCCGACGTGCGACATCACGTTCTTGATCTCGGGGATCGAGGCAATCACTTCGCGGAGCCGGGGCGCCATCCGCTCGGCCGCCTCCAGCGAAACCGTCCTCGGCAAGAGCGCCCTGATCCAGAGATTTCCCTCCTCAAGCTGGGGCATGAATTCCCCGCCCAGCCCAGGCACGAGGGTAAAAGTGAAGGCCAGCAGGCAGGTCATCACGCCGAGAGTCAGCCAGCGGAGGTTGAGATAGCGATTCAAGGCCCGGAGATATCCCTTCTTCATCAACATATCTACGAACGTGTCTTTCTCTTCCATCCCGTTGTGATAGAAGAATGAGCAGAGCACCGGAGCCAGCGAGAGCGCAAGGAGCAGGGCGCCGAAGATCGCGAAGGCGTAGGTGTTCGCCATCGGCCCGAACAGTGCCCCTTCCGGCCCGGTCATTGCGAAGAGCGGGATGAACGCACAGACGATGATCGCCGTCGAGAAAAACAACGCTCGCTCGATCTCGTGCGACGCCTCGGCGATCCGGTCGATCATCGGTCGGCTCCGATCCGAGTTGGCCGCGGTGATATGGCGGTAAATATTCTCGACGATGATCACCGAACTGTCCACGATGATCCCGAAGTTGACCGCCCCGATCGACAGCAGGTTGGCCGACTTTCCCTGGACGTAGATCACCGTCACTGAAAACAGGAGCGCCAGCGGGATCATGATCGCGACAATCCCCGCGTGGCCAGATCGCCCAGGAAGATGAAGAGGATCGCGATCACGAGCACCATGCCGACGACGAGGTTGTGAAGTACGTTGTGCGTCGTGACATGAACGAGGTCAGTCCGCTGGTTGAAGACGCGGATCGTCATCCCGATGGGCAGAATGCCCGAAGTCTTGATCTTATCCAGTTCCTTCTCAACCAGTTCGGCGGTGACGAGTGATTTCTCGTACTTCCGCATCAACACGATCCCCTCAATAACATCGTCCTCGTCGATATTAACCGGCCGGCCGTCCTTCTCCTTCAGCTTCCGGCCGACGATCCCGAGTCGGGGACGATGATTCTCGACGACCTGGGCTATCTGCTTGACGTAGATCGGGATGCCGTTGGTCGAGGCCACAACCACGTTGTTGATGTCCTCGAGCTTCTCCGCCACGATCTTGTCGGAACTGGTGACGTTGGCCGGCAGAAGCGGGTCCACGCCTCCTCCAAGGAGACCGAGCGAACGGACGTAGTGCGCCTGACTTCCCAGCGTCAGAATGTCCCCGCCCACGTTCGCGTTCGAATTATCGATCGCGTCTTCCACTTGCTTCAGTGTGATGTTGTATTGCTTGAGCAGCCGCGTATCGAGCAACACCTGGTATTGCTTGACCGTCCCGCCATAACCGGTCACGTCAATCACGCCAGGCACCGTCTTCAGTCGGCGCTGCAGCACCCAGTCCTGCACCGCCTTGAGCTGGTTCGTCGTGTATCCCGGCCCTTCGAGCACGTAACGAACGATCTCGCCGGTTGGGCTCCAGGGAGAAAGTCCCGGCGTGACCCCTTGAGGCAGGTTCGCAACGAACCCGATCCGGTTGATCACCTCCTGCCGTGCCGACCAGTAGTCGGTCCCGTAGGCAAATTGGCATTTGATGTCGTTCAGGCCGCCGACCGACGTGCTCCGCAGGCTCTCCAGGCCCGGCATCCCATTGAGGGCCGTTTCAATCGGGATGCCGACCAGCCGCTCCATCTCCTCGGGGCTGAAGCCGGGGGCCTGAGTGATGACCTCGACCAGGGGCGGAGTCGGGTCGGGATAGGCCTCGACGTTGAGATTGCTCGCGGAGTGGATCCCCACCGCGATCAGGCCGAGCACGCCCGCGATGACCAGGAGCCGATTATGTAAGCTCCACAGAATGATGAAACGAACCATGAGCTTCGGTCCCGTGGGTTGAGGTGAATGAAGGGAATGATCGGACGACCAATCATCGACACCGCCGACACGAGCCTTGGGTTCGCCCATTCGGACGAACGAGGTTCATATCGCGGGGATACGATGGGGACATCCGACGTCTCAACATCGCAACGGGAAATGGTGCAGTAGGGGTGAGTTCGCCTTCTCGATCCGCACAAACTTCATCGACGATCGGGGCCGGACCAGGGTCAGCCAGGCGATCGGCACGGTAGACAGAAGATCAAGCTGGACGATCCAGGAATCGTCTGCTTTCTCGATGTCAAATTCATCAAGGCCCGGCGACGACCCGGGTGAGGGTCGAGGACGGTGATCAACCCGTCGAGAGACTGAAAGAGCTCTCGAAGGCGCAGACGGGACGTTCTGGACCACCTGGCTAGCGGAAGACCACAAAACCTCGTGGTCCCGGAAAGCCGGACGTCCATCAAGACCCGCCACCAGGGCGAGAATGGCAAACCAGACCATGTTCATCTTGAGGGACCAGCGGGCCGACAGACCCCGGCGTGAGGGTGTCAGCCAGAAACTAATCTGACAGATTCGGGCCGGACAAACAACTCTTGTGTTCGAAGGAACCGGCGAATGCCTTGGTTTCGAAGAACGGTCAACGCTCGCTCCCGGCTAACGAGCCCAACTCGCTCTGCTCAGGAATGATCGATCAACGTGCCATCGATACCCCGGCCCAAGCTTGACCCATCGTCAGGCGATTTCAGCCGGAGTTTGGGAGTGGGTACGAAGTCGTCCGTACAAGCCGACTCGACAACTTAAGGTAGCGAAAAGAAGATTCCCGATGAAATAGACGCCCGAACACCCGTCTCCTCGTTCGAGATACCGACTCGGCGCATCGTGGCTGCGACGGTATCCAGGAGGGAGGTCGGCACCCACCTCACCGGCATCGAGAGACTGGCCCGATCGATCTCTTCCGCCCTTACGCTGATTCGAAGTGAAGAGTTCGAGTTGTCTGGGTTTTCGTCTCGAACTCCCTTCCGCCGAAGTGACAGTGACTAACTCTCTGGAAAGCGCCGCCCGAACGAGGGCCTTACAGCGGTACACAACGGCAATGCGCCCGAAGAGCGGGAACAATAACCCGGCCCACACAGTCTTCGCGAGGACACGGCGGTTCCAACCGGTCCGTGAGCCCGTCCCCGTTCTCCTCCGTCGTGCGCCATCCGAGCGTGAACAACTCCAGAAGGCGAGTCGGGTTGCGATCAACCGGGCCTCATTCTTGCTCGTAGTTCTGGCGGAGGATGGCGTCGGTGTAGTGCGAACCGGCGATCAGCTCTTCGTTTTGCTCCCCGTCACCAGCCGGGGCGGGGAAGAACGAATAGAGCACGGGCATGACGTAACGGGTCAGTGCCAGCGTGACAAGCATCCCGCCGACGACCACAATCGCCAGCGGTTTTTGGGCCTGCGAGCCGATCGAGGTCGCGAAGGCGGCCGGGGCGAGCCCCAGCGCGGCGGTCAGCGAGGTGATCACCATGGGCCTGACGCGGAGTTCGGCCCCTCGGAGAACCGACTCGCGAACGGGAAGACCGGCCGCTCGGAGCTGGTTGAAGTACGAAATCAACAGCACGCCGTTTTGGACTGCCACCCCGAAGATCGAGATAAACCCCACTGCCGCCGAAATACTGAACGGTGTATGGGTGAGTCGCAAGGCCCAGATCCCGCCCATGGTGGCCGCCACGACGTTGACCATGACAAGCAATGCGTCCTTGAAGGAGTTGAACGCGGTGTAGAGCAGACCCATGATCAGGCCGATCGAGAGCGGCACGATCCACATCAGGCGGCCATTGGCCGCTTGCATCTGAGCGAACTCGCCGGTCCACTCAATCCGGTATCCCTTGGGCAACATCGCTCCGGTTTTCGTATCATTCACCCTTCGCTGGGCTTCCTCGATGGCCGAGGCGAGGTCGCGGTCCCGGACGCTGAATTTGATCGGGATGTAACGCTGATTGTTCTCCCGATAGATATAAGAGGCGCCCGGCACGTGTGGGTCGATCTCGGCAAGCTGTCCAAGAGGGATGCGAGCTCCCGCCTTGCCATCCACCCCGGGGGTGTCAACCGGGATGCGATTGATCACCGTCGGGTCGTCCCGGAGCGCGACCGGCAAGCGTAAGATGATATCGTAAAGCTTCTCCCCCTCGACCATCTGCGAGAATGACTTACCCCCGATGGCAACCTGCACGGCGGTCTCAACGTCGGAGACATTTACGCCATAACGCGCGCACGCCTGGCGATCGATTTGAATCTCCAGGTTGGGCTGGCCTAGAATGTGGAAAAGGCCGACGTTTTCGATGCCCTTGACACGTCTCAGGACGTTGACGACTCTCTGCCCGGCATCCTCCAGAGCGTGGAGGTCGTTGCCAAACAGCTTGACCGAGTTCGCCCCCTTGACGCCCGAAAGGGCCTCCTCGACATTGTCGCGGATCAGTTGAGAGAAGTTGAACGTGACTCCGGGGAACTCCTTGAACTTCTTCATCAACTCGTCCTCGATCTTGACGCGAGTCATGCCCTTGCGCCACTTCTCCATCGGCTTCAACGGGGCGTTGAATTCGAGGTTAAAGAAGCTGGTCACGTCGGTCCCATCGTCGGGCCGGCCGACGTGCGACATCACGTTCTTGATCTCGGGGATCGAGGCGATCACCTCGCGGAGCCGGGGCGCCATTCGCTCCGCGGCCTCCAGTGAGACCGTCCTCGGCAAGAGCGCCCTGATCCAGAGATTTCCCTCTTCAAGCTGAGGCATGAACTCCCCGCCCAGTCCGGGAACCAGGGCGAAGGTGAAGACCAGAAGCCCCGTGAGGACGCCGAGGGTCAGCCAGCGGTAGTTCAGGTAACGGTTGAGCGCCTTGAGATAGCCACGCTTCATCAGCCGATCAACGATCGTGGTCTTCTCTTCCATCTTATTGTGATAGAAGAAGGAGCAAAGCACCGGCGCGAGCGAAAGCGCCAGGATCAACGCGCCGAAGATCGCGAAGGCGTACGTATTCGCCATCGGGCCAAACAAGGCCCCCTCCGGCCCGGTCATTGCGAAGAGGGGAATGAACGCACAGACGATGATTGCCGTCGAGAAAAACAACGCTCGCTCGATCTCCTTTGAGGCTTCAGCGATCCGGTCGATCATCGGCCGGCTCCGATCCGAGTGCGCGGCTGTGATGTGTCGGAAGATGTTCTCGACGATGATCACCGAACTGTCCACGATGATCCCGAAGTTGACCGCCCCGATCGACAGCAGATTGGCCGACTTTCCCTGGACGTAGATCACCGTCACTGAAAACAGGAGCGCCAGCGGGATCATGATCGCCACGATGCCCGCGCTGGCCAGGTCTCCGAGGAAGATGAAGAGGATCAGGACCACCAGGATCATCCCCTCCACCAGGTTGTGCAAGACGTTGTGCGTCGTCACATGGACCAGGTCGGTTCGCTGGTTGAAGACGCGGATCGTCATCCCCTTCGGCAAGATTCCGGAGGTCTTGATGTTCTCCAATTCCTTCTCGACCAGTTCGGCGGTGACGAGTGATTTCTCGTACTTCCGCATCAGCACGATCCCCTCGACAACATCGTCCTCATCAATGTTGACCGATTGGCCATCCTTCTCCTTGAGCCTCCGGCCGACGATCCCGAGTCGGGGACGATGATTCTCGACAACCTGGGCGACCTGTTTGACAAAGATCGGGATGCCGTTGGTCGAGGCCACAACCACGTTGTTGATGTCCTCGAGCTTCTTGGCCACGATCTGATCAGAATTCTCAACGTTGACCGGGTCGAGCGGGTCCACACCGCGTCCGAGCAAGCCGAGCGAACGGACGTAGTGCGCCTGACTTCCCAGCGTCAGAATGTCCCCGCCCACGTTCGCGTTCGAATTATCGATCGCGTCTTCCACTTGCTTCAGCGTGATGTTGTATTGCTTGAGCAGCCGCGTATCGAGCAACACCTGGTATTGCTTGACCGTCCCGCCATAACCGGTCACGTCAATCACGCCAGGCACCGTCTTCAGTCGGCGCTGCAGCACCCAGTCCTGCACCGCCTTGAGCTGGTTCGTCGTGTATCCCGGCCCTTCGAGCACGTAACGAACGATCTCGCCGGTTGGGCTCCAGGGAGAAAGTCCCGGCGTGACCCCTTGAGGCAGGTTCGCAACGAACCCGATCCGGTTGATCACCTCCTGCCGTGCCGACCAGTAGTCGGTCCCGTAGGCAAATTGGCATTTGATGTCGTTCAGGCCGCCGACCGACGTGCTCCGCAGGCTCTCCAGGCCCGGCATCCCATTGAGGGCCGTTTCAATCGGGATGCCGACCAGCCGCTCCATCTCCTCGGGGCTGAAGCCGGGGGCCTGAGTGATGACCTCGACCAGGGGCGGAGTCGGGTCGGGATAGGCCTCGACGTTGAGATTGCTCGCGGAGTGGATCCCCACCGCGATCAGGCCGAGCACGCCCGCGATGACCAGGAGCCGATTATGTAAGCTCCACAGAATGATGAAACGAACCATGAGCTTCGGTCCCGTGGGTTGAGCTCGGAGGGAATAGAATCACGGAAAGGAAACGACGAGGGTCGCGGACCCGAAACCTTGGCTGACCGCTCGGGCGGTCAGGGATCGGACCGGCGATTCGACGGACGCGCAAATCCCGAAGACTCAACAACGCAGGGGAAAGTACTGTAGAAGAGGTTGATCGAGGATCTCGATCGGTTTCCGTTGGGTCGAGGCTCTTGTCGGGGTCCAGGTCAGGCTTGCGATCGGGATGCCGGACAGTGCGTCGAGCTGGACAATCCAGGATTCGTCGATCTCCTCGGTGTCAAACTCATCAAGGCCAGGCAAGGTCCAGGGTGCTGGACGAGGGCGGTGGTCCAGCCTTCGACGCGTCGAAAGTCCACTTGAGCGCACCGGTTCGCCTGGATTGGCCGTCAGGAACGCCGGTGGACGCGCCAGATCCCGGACTTCGAGGGGCGGCCGCTCCTCAAGTCCCGCCAGCAGGGCGATGATCGCGATCCAGACCAAATTCATCGTCAGAGAACCACCGGGCCGGGAGCCGCCGGTCTTTGAGAGAAAGAGTTAGCTAACAATCTGACACAGAGGACGCCGATAAACAACTCGACCTCGGGAAAACCGGCCGCCGACGCTGGGCATTCCAAGGTAAACCCACTCATGACAAGCCGGTGTCGGGAGGGGCTGGAGTGATCCAGTTGATCTCCCTACTCGACGCGGCCTTGAGGCCCGGACCGTCCCCGGCTACGATACGAATCCGAGGGAATTCTCGCCCGGTTCGGGATTCCTGAGGATGATTCGCGAAGCCATCGATCCGGGCGAGGGATGAGAGGCCGCATGAACGCTCCGGTCGAGAAAACCTGGATCCCCCTCAATAATCGAGAGCGGAGGGTCCTCGGCGTCCTGGTCGAGAAGGCCAAGACGACGCCCGAGTATTACCCCTTGACCATCGCCGCCATCGTGACCGGCTGCAACCAGAAGTCGAACCGAGACCCGGTCACAAATTATGATGCCGACGATGTTGAGGAGATACTCCAAACGCTCCGCAAGAAAGGCGCCGTGGTGATGGTGGAGGCGGGCGGCCGGGTCGTTCGCTACAAGCACACGCTGTATGACTGGCTGAAGGTGACGAAAGTTGAGCTGGCCGTCGTTGCCGAACTACTCCTCCGAGGGGCGCAGACCGAGGGAGATCTCCGCGCCCGGGCCAGTCGGATGGAGCCTCTGCCCGATCTCGTCGCTCTTCAATCTGTGATCGAGTCACTGGTGGCCAAGGACCTGGTCGTTTATCTTTCGCCCCCGGGCGTCCGGCGTGGGGTGGTCGTCACCCACAACCTCTACCCGCCTGAGGAGCTGGCACGCGAACGCGCCCGGCAGGCGGCGGCTCCCATGGTTGAGGACGAGCCAGAGCGGCCCGCTCGGCAAGGAATGCCTCGCCTCGAAGCCGCAACGACGATCGCGCCAGACGAGCTGGCGGCCCTGAAGGCTGACCTCGAAGCCTTGCGCGAGCAAGTCCAACTGTTGGCCGCGGAAGTCCACGAGTTGAAATCGGCCCTCGGGGCGTGATTCTCCTTTCAGAAGTCGCCTCCGAACCCTGGAAAGGGGCTTGAGCCGATGGAGACGCCGCCCCACTCGACCGACGACGCCGCAACCCCGCCCGAGCCAGCCGTCCCATTCCGGATCATCTCCTTGCTGGCCGATGATGGCAAGGAACCGGCAGCCGGTTTGACCGACGCGAAAGCCGAGGCCGCCTGGTGTGCTTCGACCGCCCCATGGCATCCCGCGCTCCTGGCCCTCGCCGACGCCGTACCGAGGACCGAAGAGGTCTCGACCCCCTCCGATCCCCAGGCCGGAGACTTGTTCCTCGTCGCCGCCGGCCAGCTCTCGCGGATTCCGGTCGAGATCCGTGAGCGGGCTGAGGCGGCGGGTGTTCCTCTCATCGAGGCGAGCCACGATCGGATCGAAACCGTCCGCGCGATCCTCGCCAGGTCCCCCGACGGGCCGATGGATCTCGACCCGCTTGACCCCGTCGCCCGCGACTATTTCGCCCTCGGAGCAGCCTTCGGCTGGCTTCGCGACCTGACGATTGCAATGGGGCATGTCGACACCCTGGCCCATTCCAGCCTGCTCCGTGAAGTCGTCAATGGTGCCAAGGCCTGGCGATCGGGCGACCCGACGGCCGCGACCAATCGTCTCCGGGCCGGATTCGAGCTCCTGACCGAGGCCCGCGAGCGGATCTACCCGCTCGACGGCTACCTCCTTGACCTCTGCCTGGTTGATCCCGCCTCGCCGCCCAGCGCCTTGGCCTCCGTGCTCGAACACCATACGCCTGTAACGTTGCTTACGCCGGGGATCGCGATCGAAGTGTTCGCCGAGCGCGAGCCGGAGCGGGCCGCCGAGGTCCGCGTGGCGATCACCGAAGGCTGGCTCGACGTGATCGGCGGGGTCTACTCCGAAGTTGACGAGCCGTTCCTACCCTGGTCATCGATCGCCTGGCAGTTCCGCCAGGGAGCCGCGATATACCGCCGGCACCTTGATGATCGGAACGTTGAGACCCTGGCCCGTCGCCGATACGGGCTCTATCCCCAGCTACCGCAGATCGCCCGCCGTTTTGGCCTCCGGTTCGCCCTTTACGGGGCGCTCGACTCCGGACGATTCCCGCTGCTGGTTGACGCCAAGCGTCTCTGGGCCTCGCCCGACGGCTCGACGCTGGAATCGATCTCGCGCCCGCCGATCGCCGCCGACCGTCCGGTGGAAGGGGCGAAGCTCGCGTGGCGGATCGCCCGATCGATGCGGGAGGACTCCTCAGCGACCCTGTCAATGGCTCACTGGCCGAGCCCGGTCGCCCCCTGGTTCGAGGACTTTCGCCGCTCGGCCGCGTATTCGCCGGTCTTCTCGCGCTGGGTCACGGTGAACGACTTCTTCCATCGGTCCGACCGCCCGTTCGAGGAGATCCAGCCGACCCTCGACGACTACGCCCCCGCCTATCTGGCCCAGGCCGCGGGTCGCCGAGATCCTGCGCCGATCTCTGGCCGGGTCAGACATCAAAGATCTCGTTCCTGGCTCGATGCCGTGATCGCGACGAGGGCCCTCGCCTCGGCGCTTCGGGGCTCCGAGGTCGGTGGCTCGACCGAAGCCCTGGAGAAAGAGGTCGAGACGGGCCAGCCTGTCCGAAACCCCGGCGAATGGGCCTCCTTAGCAGGGGACCTGGCCGATCAGATCATCGCTCCCGAGTTTCCCGGTCGGCCTGGATACCTCGTCCTCAACCCTTGCGGTGTGACCCGGCGGGCGAAGGTCTTGCTCGAGGACGCGGCGACTGACCTCCGCCCCGAAGGACCGTTGAGGATCGCTCAGTTCACCGAGGAGGGCGTCCAGGCCGTCGTCGACTTGCCTCCTTTTGGGTTCGCCTGGGTCCCTCGCAACTCGAATCCCGAGCGCCCCGCCACACTTGCGGGTGGAGTCTCGATCCGGGAGAAGACCCTGTCGAACGAGTCAATGACCGTCGCGATTGACCCTGTCACCGGCGGGATTCGCGGACTTCAGGCCATCGGCGAAGAGACAGCGCGGCTCGGTCAACAGCTCACGATCACGGGACTGGTCGGCACCGATGGCAAGCCAGCCGCTAGCAAGATGCGCTGTACCTCCTTCGAGGCCGATTACGGAGGTCCCGCGTTCGCCCAGGCGACGACCTCCGGCACGCTCCACGACCCTCGCGACGACCGCCGGATTGCCTCGTTCCGGCAGCGATTTCGACTCTGGAGCGGCCGGACGACCCTCGAAATCGAGATCACTCTCTCCGAGATCGACCCGAGCTGGCTTGAAAAAGTCGCGGGGTCCGATCCCTGGTCCCAATACCTCGCCTGCCGCTGGGCCTGGCCCGACCAGCAAGCGACTCTCCGACGGACCAGCCTGCTCGCCCCGTTCTCCACCGAGGCCGAGCGACCCGAGACGCCCGACGCCCTGGATATTACTTCCAGGCAGCGCCGGACCGCTCTCCTTTTCGGTGGTCTGGCCCACCATCGACGACAAGGGGCACGGATGCTCGACACCCTCCTGATCGCCGGCTCCGAGATTGGTCGGATATTCAACCTGGGCGTCGTTCTTGACCTGGAGCATCCCTTTCCCGCAGTGCTCGACCTGTCCACCCCGGCCTTTGTCGTTCCAGAACGAAACGGCCCGCCCCGATCCGGCCCGACCGGATGGCTGATCCAGGTCGATCATAAGGCGGTGGCGATTGTCGGGCTGGTCTTCACGTCGAAAGCGGGCGATGGTCAAGGCTTCGGACTGATCGCCGACCTCATCGAAACCTCCGGCAAGTCCGCCCGCTGTCGACTCCGTGCCTTCAAGGACCCAATTCGGGCCAGGCAAGTTGACGGCCATGGCGAGCACGTCGTTGACCTCGTGACCGAAGGGGACGCCGCGCTCGTTGACCTCACGCCGCATGAGATCGCCAGGGTCGAGCTGACCCTGGGCTCGACCGAGCCCTTCGAGTCATGAGAGTGTCTGCATGCTCTCCGACGAGTCCCGCATCGGATCGAACTTGCGCATCGGCAACTCGACGGTGAAGGTCGAACCCTTGCCGACCTCCGAGACGATACGGATTTGTCCGCCATGCTCGCGGACGATCTTCTGAGAGACTGGCAAGCCCAGCCCGGTTCCGCGCGACCCTTTGGTCGAGGCGAAGACCTCGAAGATCTTCTCGACCTCGCCGGTTGGGATGCCCGTCCCGTTATCGGTCACAACCACGCGGGCGGTCATCGATTCGGCCTCCCAGGCGGTTGAGACCGTGACCTTGCCGCCCTCGACGTCCTCGGAAGCGTCGATGGCGTTGGTCACGATGTTCAGCACCGCCCGGTGGATGCCGTCGGCGTCGATCTGGACCTGGGGCAGGTCTTTCGCTGGTTCCCACGCCAGCGTCACGCCCAGTTCCTTGGCCCTCGACTGCATCAACTCGACTACGTCACCCACAGTTTCGTTGAGGTCGGCCGACTCCAGCGATGGCTCGCGATCCTTGGAGAATGAGAGCATATCCATCACCAGGTTGTAAATCTTGGCCTGGTTCTTCTCGACGATCCCCCATCCTCGGCGGACGATCGCGTCGTCCTTGTCGTTCAACCCCATGTCGATCAGATAGCTACCGCCCCGGATGCCTTGGAGGATGTTCTTGATGTGGTGCGAGAGCGTGGCGATGGTCTGGCCGACGGCCGCCAACCGCTCGGCCTGGAGCTTGGCCTCGTAGAGCGCGGTGTTCTCGATGGCCAGGCCGGCCTGGTGGCCAATGGCAACCATCAGCATCAGGTGATCCTTGGTCAACCGGCTCTTTGGCCCATTCTGGATGCTCTCGAAGGAGATGCCGACCTCGGGCACGGCGCGAACATCGGCGTAGAGGACACCAAGCGTGGCGTGCCGGCCCTGAAGCGGGACGCAGACGGCCTCTCGGATGCCGAGGTTGACGATCGACTGTGCCGGGCCGAACCGGGCGTCAGCCGGGGCGTCGGTGGTGATGACACCTTCCCCCTGGCCAAGAACGTGGTCGATGATCGTCCGGGAGATCGACATCCGCTCGTCCACCTCGGCTGGGCCTCGCCAGCGAACGGCCTTGGGGACGAGTTCGCCATCGGGCTCCTTGAGCAGGATCGCACCTCGATCGGCACCGATCGACTCGAAGACAAGCTGGAGAATCTGAGGCAGGAGAGTGTCGATGTCCACGACGTGGCTGATCGCCTGGGTCGCCTTGTACATCACCGAGAGGTTGAGCAGGCGGTCCTTGAGCCAGTCCCCGACATTTTCGGGGGCCTGGAGAATCCGGGAGCCTTCACCGGCCGGAATGCTCCGGAGGATCGCCGAGCGGTCTTCTGGACTGGCCCTGCCGAGGACGTCGACCCGCGCCGTCAGCTCGCGACCGGCCTCGGTGATCGAGTCCTGGAAGAGGAGGACCGTCTGACCGACGCGGATCTGATCGCCCGGTTTGAGGGGGGCCTGGTCAATCGGCTCGTCGTTGAGAAAGGAGCCGTTGGCCGACTTGAGGTCGACGACCCGGAATGAGTCATCGACGCGCCGGACCTCGGCGTGACGGCGGGAGACTTCGTTGTCGTGGAGCCGGATCGGATTCGAGTTGTCGCGGCCCAGCCCGACGGCCTTCGCCTTCAGCTCGAACCGCTTCCCCTTGTCAGCTCCTTTGATGATGAACAGCGAGGCCACGAAACTGCCCCCACAACCCCGTCGGTGGACGAACCTCCCGAAAACCTAAGCTATCCCCAGTCCAGAAGCCCGTCAACGACCTCGGATAGCCGTCGTTGATTCCTTGTCGGCTGCCGGCGGAATCCTATGTCAACGGCTTGGGATTGCGATAGATCCCGATCGTGTTGCCCTCGGGGTCGGCGAACCAGGCGAAGCTGCCCCGGTTGCCGGGGATTTCAACGGGGGGCACGAGCGTCTTACCGCCCAGTTTTTGAGCCTGGTCGAGCGTCGCTTGCAAGTCCTCGACGTTGACGTAAAAGATTGTCTGTCGAAGCGGTTCATGCCCGAACGCAACGATATGACCTCCGATGCCCCCTTCGCCAGCCGTCACTCCCGTGGACATGGCGTCAGGCTTCAGCTCCCAATCGAAAAGCTCGGCGTAGAAAGCCTCGGTTTTCGGCCGATCCTGGCAGGCGATCTCGAAGTAGACGACGGGCCTTCCCATGCCTGAAATCCCCTCTCAAAATCGAGTCATACAGGTGGACAAGATTCGAGCGGAATCCTAACAGCAACTGGCCGACGTGTCACGCCTGAGGCGTGAACAAAATGACTTCGACCCGCCTTGGCGGAGTTCCCGGGTCATTAGGAATCGACCGGGGCGATTGCGATCCGAACCCAACGGCGGCGACCTTACGGCTCGTGAACCAGCCGGCCGAGTCGATGCCATGCTTGGCGACGAGGTACTTTCGAACCGAATCCGCCTGTTCCTGGGTGAGGATCTGAGCGAGGTCCGGGTCGTGGCCGTCGTCTGTGAAGGCGGCGATCACGACCTCTGATTTGGGCCGTTTTGTCTTCGCAAACCAGGCGGCCACGTCGTCGAGTTGCTGTCGGCCGGGGGCCGTCAGGACCGATCGGCCCGGCTCGAACAGGTCCTCGGCGCGGATGGTCCGACTATCGCGCTCGGAGCCCGGCTTGAACAGGACGCGCTCGCGGTCGTAAAACCCCTTGTCGTCGAAGTATCGGGAGAGCGGCCAGGTCCGCTTCAGGGCAGCCAGGTTGTCTCCCAGCGCGTTGACGGCCTTGGCACCGTGGTCGCTCAGGGCCACCAACTTCTGGTAGGCCTCCTCGTCCCGGACGAACTTGCCGAGGCTTCCCTTGCCCTCGCGTATTGATGATGCGATGGCGTTGAACTCGCCCAGGCCCTTTTCGGCGGCGTCAGCGACGGCATCGAGCCGCCTGAGCGAGGCGGTCGCCTGCTTCATGAGGTCGGTCAACTCCATGGGGGTCTCGACGGCGATCGAGCCCTGATCGGCGACCACGGGCGCGTCGGGCTTGCCGGGAGCGATCTCGACGACCTTGGCGCCGACCAGGCTCTGCGGGACGATCCGGGCTGTCGAGTCGGTCCTGACCAGCGGATGGAGTCGTTCGTCGAGCCGGAACCAGAGAACGACCGGCTCGCCGGGCTTGGCGGGAGGGTCGATCGCCTCGACCACGCCCGCGTCGATTCCCTGGTAGCGGACCTTGGCGCCGACCTCGACGCCGCCGATCGACGCGAAGCCCGCCTTGACGCGGAACGTCGGCTGCCAGCCCCACTTCCGGCTGGAGACCTGGCGAAATCCGTAGCCGGCAATCGCCAGGACCGCCAGGACGAACGTCGCGTTGGCCAGGGCCCGCCACCGAGTCATCTCGCGTCGCATGGTCGCGCCGCCTCCGCTCCGGATCGCCGCTCGAAGGAAGTCCGTTGAGTTCCAATATACAGGCATTCGTCCGGAACCGTCGAGGATTATTGGGTTTCAGATGGTCGATGGGACGATGGTCGATGGTCGATGGATTGGGTGACCAAGCCCACGGTCGGTCATCGACCATCACCCCATCGATCATGCTGGCCTCAGCAAGCGAGATCCGCAACGAGCCACGGCGGGACTTGCCGACCCTTCGGAGACTCGAAGGAGAGCGACAGGGCCCGCCGTGGTCGGATTCCGATGACACCCCAACACGAAGCCGACAAGAGACTTCACACAAACCGCACAGGTCTGTCGTCGCGACGCCACTCGCGAGGACGTCAATACTATCGTGAAATTGCGGAAGAATTATCAGAGTCCCCGCGAAGTTTCTTCGAGGATCAGGTCGAACAACGTCCTCGAAACTCTCGTTCTTCCGATACGCGAGTCGCTGGCGGGTGGCCCCGTTACCCTGCGCGAGGGTGCGTCGGACGAGGTCCGAGATCTCATCCCACTCACCGAGCGATTCGAGGGTCGAGCGGAGGAAGACCAGTAACGCATCGACGATCCGGGACGCGGGGGCGAGCCTCTTGTTCTCAAGATCGATCAACTCCGCTTCGAGGCCAAACCGCGCGGCGCGCCATTTCGCCGACCGGAGCAGCTCATGGCGGACCCGGTTCTCGGGAGCGTCGAGCTCGGGAGCATCGAGACAGGCGACCGCCAGGGCGCGGCAGAGTCCCGCGACCATCACCGCTTCATCAATCGAGAGGCAGACGTCGGCGACCCGGAATTCCAGCGTCTCGAAGTGGACCGACGGCCGGACGTCCCAGTAGATCTTCGAGGCGTCCTCGATGCTCCCAACGCTCACCAGGTCCTCGACCAGATGATCGTACTCGGCCCGCGAGGCCAGGTCCTTCGGGACTCCGGCCATCGGGAACCGCTCGAAAAGCTCGGTCCGGTAGCTGGCGTATCCCGTGTCCAGACCGAGCCAGAACGGCGAGTTGGCAGACAAAGCCAATATCGGCGCCAGCCAACGTCGACAGCGGTTCATGACCCGGATCGCCTCGTCGCGGTCTTCGATCCCGACGTGGACGTGGCAGCCGAAGATGATCTGCTCGCGGGTCAGTTGCTGGAATTCCTGGAGGATCGTGTCGTAACGGTCCTTCGGCGTGATGAACTGGTCCTGCCACTTCGAGAACGGGTGCGTCCCCGCCGCGCCGATCCGGCAGCCCTGGCGATCAGCCGCCTCGACCACCGCCCGGCGGAGCCGGATCAACTCGGCCCGTACCTCGGCGAGGGTCAGGCAGACCGGGGTGCCGACCTCGATCTGCGAGAGGAAAAGCTCATTCGTGACCTCGTCGCCGATGACCCGCTCGGCGTCGTGCAAGATCCGGCCCGCTCGTTGGCGGAGGTGCCGGGTCTTCGGGTCAACGATCTGATACTCTTCCTCGACCCCGATCGTGATCTCCAACACGGTTCAGGCCCCCGGGTGCACGATCGCTTTCCAGATCAGCGCGGCGACCGTCACCATGCCGACGAAGACCAGGCCGAGGGCGAAGACCAGGACGGCCCCGATCCCGACCAGGAACATCACCGAGGGCGCCGCCGGCATCGGCTCGCCGCGCGACTGGTGCTCGCGGACCTCGCTCAGCAGCTTGAGGTTCCGCGTGTTGGCCTTGAAGACCGCGTCAAAGGCGTCGCCGACGAACGGGATCGAGCCGAGGCCGATGTCGAGCAGCACGTTCGCCGCCATCCGCGCCGCGACCGGCTTGGGCACCCGGTAATTCTTCAACGCCACCAGCACGAGGCCGGTCTGGACCAGCCCGGTGAGGAAATCGCCACCGACCGGGAGCAGACCCAGGATCGCGTCGAGGCCGACCCGGATGTTGGTCCCGGGGATCACGAACGCGCGGTCCATCAGCCAGGCCAGGCGTTCCAGCCCCTGGAGCAGCAGGTCGTTCTGGACCTGGGAATCGGTGAGGATCTCGGGCTTGAGCGGCTTGGCGCTCGTCGGCATCGAAAGGTCTCCCTTTACGGTATCAGGTGATGATTCGACCGAACATCCCTAGCATATCCGATACCGCTCAGAAAGCCTTCCGACTGTCCACGAGCAAAGTCACCGGCCCGTTGTTGAGTAGCTCGACCTTCATATCCGCGCGGAAGACGCCGGTTTCGACCGTCAGGCCGAGCGTTCGGAGTCGGCTGGAGAATCTCAGATAAAGCCGCTCAGCCTCGGCGGGGTCGGCGGCGTCGATGAAGCTGGGGCGTCGACCGGCCCGGCAGTCGCCCAGGAGGGTGAACTGGCTGACGACGAGCACCGAGCCGCCGACGTCTCCGACGGCCAAATTCATCTTCCCCGCCTCATCCTCGAACGCCCGGAGCCCGGCGACCTTTTCGGCCAGCTTGTCGGCTTCGTCGTCTGTGTCCCCTTTCGCCACGCCGAGCAGCACGAGCCAGCCCACACCGATCCGGCCGACGAGGCGGCCCTCGACCTCGACCGACGCCCGGCTCACTCGCTGCAAGACGGCCCGCATGGGGATCTCCCGATCGAGACGGCCCAGACGCTCAGGTCGCCAAGGCGTCGTAGAGGAACAGCACCATCACGATCACCCAGGCGAGCCCGAGAAGGCGACCGAGCCGGTCGATCGCCCCGGGCTCGGGCCGGAACGCGCCCGAAAGCCACTGGACCGCCCAGGACGCCACCACCGCCGAGCCCGTTGGGACCGTGGCGAAGGCCAAATCGAACGCTCCTGACTTGAGGTACAAGAGCAGTATGAGGTTCGACCACAGGAAGAAGACGACCAACGCCATCACCAGGCTCGCCGCGCCCGGCTGCCGGAAAACCCGGCGCAGCGATGGCCGGGGGGGACGAAGCCGGATCGCCAGGGTCGCCGCCGACCAGCACAAAAGGATCGGGGGCAACCACTGGATGTAACCATGCCACGACCCGCTCGGTTCGATCGAAATCACCCACCTCGCCAGCGCGAGCCCGATCGCGGTGGCGGCGACCAGGATCATCCCGTCGAGGATCGACAGCTTTCGGGCGGGCTGACGGGTCAACGAAAGAGCCTCATCCCACGCTCGCCGGGCTGCCGAGTTGCCCGTTACTCGACGGGACATACTCGTCGAGCTTCGGCGGGGTCCATGTGGGGAGGTCGCAGAGGCCGCCGAAGAAGAGGTGGTGCCAGAGCTGGGTGGCGACCACGCAGGTCAGGGCGATGTCCATCACGAACCGGCGGGCGGTCACTCTCGGCAGGGCGAGTTGCTTCATCCGCTCGCGCTTGACCATCTCGGGGTCGAAGTAGCCGGTTGCACGGAGCGATTCGGGCGTCAGGAGCTGGTCGACCCAGGTCGGATGGCCGGGGTCGAGGAAGGTCTTCGAGAACCGCGAGCGGAACATCGTCTTGGGGCGGTTGGCGATCTGGTGGGGGAGCGTCTTCGCGGCGACCTGCCGCAAGATCCACTTCTCGGTTCGGCCGTGCAGCTTGTACTCGGGGGCGATCTCCGAGCAGAACTTGATGACGTCGTCGTCGAGGAACGGGTAGCGGGTCTCGACCGACGAGTGCATCGAGATCCGGTCCCCCTTGGAGATCATCAACAGGCCGGCGAGCATCACCTTGTAGCCGACGTAGAGCGACTGGTTCATCGGATGCCAGCGCTTCATCCGGTCGCAGGCGGTGATGTTGAGGTCGTCGTAGGGGTTGTGGTCGCCGAGCCGATCGCCACATGTCATTGGTATAGAGGATCGGTCGGGCCTGGCCGATCAGCTCGTACATGTCCTGCTGCGCCGTCCGGACCCCGCCGATCCCCAGCAGAGGGGCCCGATGGGCCGAGCCGCCTCCGACCGACGGCCAGGAGGAACTTGCGGGTCAGCATCGGCAGGCCGGTGCCGATGACGCTTGCTGATCCTGTCGCGGATCGCCTGCGTCTTGAACCAGACGTAGCCCGCCAGCGCCTCGTCGGCCCCCTCGCCGGTCAGGGCGACCTTGTAGCCCTGACCGTGGACGGCCGCCGCCAGCTTCATCAGGGCGGCGCACGAGGTGTCCATCACCGGCCCCTCGGCCGCGAGGACCAGCTCCGGGATAGGACGCGGCGATGTCCGAGCTGGTTCATCGTGACCGTCGTCAGCGGCGAGCCGAGCGACCTTGGCCGACTCGGTCGAGTGCGCCCGCTCGTCGGGGCCGGCCTTGTCGAAACCGATCGTGAACGACGGCACGGCCTTGCCCCGCTCGCGAGAACTCAAGCCCAAGAACCACCGTCGAGTCGAGCCCGCCGCTGATGTAGCTGACCACCGGCACGTCGCCCCGGAGCCGACGCTCGACGGACTGCCGCATCAGGTGTTCGAGCTCGTCAACGAGCGGCGCCGGGTCGTCCAGCCGGCGCTCCTGGCCGGCGTCGGGGAAGTCGAGGTCCCAGTACTGGTGGAGCGACATCTTGCCGTCCTCGACCTTGAGGTAATGGCCGGGCGGGAGCGACTTGACCCCCTCGAAGTACGTCCGCGTCGTCCCCGCGCAGAAGAACGAGAACAGGTGGTCGATCCCCTTGACGTCGGGCCGCGCCGGGACCATCCCCGAGGCCAGCAGCGCCTTGACCTCCGAGCCCCAGAGCAGCCAGCCGTCGCGCTCGGCGTAATACAGCGGGCAGATCCCGACCCGGTCGCGGCCGAGGATGAGCGTGTTGTTCCGACGTCCCAGAGCGAGACGGCGAACTGGCCGCGGGCCTTCGCGAACATCCCCTCGCCGAGGTCCTCGTAGAGATGGACCCAGGCCTCGGTGTCGCAACGGGTGGCGAGGGTGTGGCCCTTGGCCAGCAGTTCCTGGCGGAGTTCGGGATACTCGAAGAGCTCGCCGTTGAAGGCGACCCAGATCGAGCCGTCCTCGTTGGCGATCGGCTGCCGGCCTCCGGCAAGGTCGACGATCGAGAGCCGCCGGGCGCCCAGGATCACGCCCGGCTCGGCGTGAAACTGCTCGTCGTCAGGCCCTCGGTGAGCGATCGCGCCGGTCATCGCCAGGAGCCGGGGGATGGAAAACTCGCGGCGATCGACCCGATCCAGGGCCCCGGCGATTCCACACATGGTTCTCTCAAGCTCCCAGGATTCGGGGCGATCGCGGATCGCGCGAGTTCATTGTTCCGGTGATGCACGCGACTCGTCCTGAGTCTGGCTCCCTCTCCCCCTGGGAGAGGGTTGGGGTGAGGGTCGTCGCGGTTGCGGTTGGGCTTCGAAATCGACGGAATTCGAGCGTCGCACGATCGGAGACGCCCCTCACCCCAACCCTCTCCCAGGGGAGAGGGAGGCAGAAGAACAGACGCTCTTCGTGGTCAGGCCCCTCAATTCTCGACCAGGACGGGCACCAATTCCGCCCCCGTCATCATGCCACGTCGACGGCTGGCTCGCCAGTAGACCCACGAGCCGAGGACGCCGATCAGAAGAGTGCCGGCTCGGAAGACGAGGCCACGAGGGCCGAGTTTGACGTAGAACGCCATGTCCGGGGTCCTTGAGAGGGGTGAATGGTCAGGGTCGAGAGCAGGACCTCCTCGGAAGTCCCGGCGATGGTCGGTCCGTCGTGCAGGCCGTCGCAGATGCTGCTGAGCCCGGCGAAGCGGTCGGTGATCCTGGTCTTGAGGATCGGGATGACCGTCTCCGTGTGTCCGCACTGGTTGGCGAAGACGACCGGGATGCCCAGGTCAGCCGCGACCTTGCCCGGGATCGCGCCCGAAAGTGGACCGACGTGCCCAAACAGCCAGTGCTTCCGCCCGGTCTGCCGATCGGCAAAGTCCGGCCAGGCCGAGCAGACGATCGCCAGGTCGATCCGCCCTCGATAATCGTCCCAGACCTTCCGGTAGATCATATCGGCGCAGACCGCGAAGCCGATCCGACCCCAGGGGGTCGCCACGACGAGCGGTTTCCGACCGGGCTTGAACCGGAAACGTTCCCAGAAGACGAGGTTCCGCTTCCGGTAGATCTGAAGCTGGCCGTCGGGGGTGGCGAAGGCGATCGAGTCGTAGAGGTGATGGTCTTCTCGCTCGACGAAACCGCCGGCAATCGCCATGTCCCACTGCCTGGCCCTCATCGCCAGGTGCCGGAGCGTCGCGCCGTCGCGACCTTCGGCGGCGGGCGTGTAGTCGGGAAGCAGGCCGTAGCCAGTGTTGAACATCTCCGGCAGCACCGCCAGCGCCGGCGCCGGCCTTGTGGGCCTGGTGGAGCAGGGCGTCCGCCTTCGCCAGGTTGGCGGCGACGTTCAAGGGCTCGGACGGCATCTGGATTGCCGCGGCCAGGATTTTCATGCCACATCTCCCTCGATTGAGGGCGACGGACCCCTCGCGGGGCCAAGTCGCGGGCCGTTGTGTGACCCTAGGAATTTGTTTCGGACGTCGGGGCCGGTCTCCTACGGCCTAAATCCGGAAATGGGCGATAAATCCCAATTTCCCGTTCCAGGTCGCCGGAGCCGGGCCGCAGGCTATCCCTTCCGCCGATTTCTGCCCAGACCAATCCGCCGATTCCGATCCGCTCAGAAGCCAAGATAGGCCAGGAGCCCCCGACGACGCTGCACCGGCCCCGACTGACCCTGGGCCCTGGTTACCTCGGCGCGGCTCAGGACGTCATTGGGATCGGCTGGCCGCGCCGGTTCCAGCTTGTAGTTGAACTCCACTTCGTCCCGGAAAGTGTACGGGTTGAGGTTCTCGGTGAAGAACTCGGTCAGATAGTTGTCGTACCACGGAGCCCGGAACTCCTCGACAACATCCTTGGTCTCGTAGCCTTCCTTGATAATGCGGAAGGAGCGGGCGTTGTAGAACGTGAAGCTCCGGGAGACCGGCGTGGTCCCGATGTACTCGCCGTTGGCGATCACCGCCGCGCCGGGCGGATCGGTTCGGATCGTGTACCGCCGCTCGACGCAGCCCGACAGCCCACAGCTCGCCGCGAGGGCCAAGGCCACGACAAGGTAATCGACCGCGATGGCTCCGCATCCCTGCTCCCCCTCGTTTGGCATCCATGCCCCGATCGAAGGCGACCGTCGGCGGATTGTAGCGGCGACCCCCGATCTCGACAAGGCGGACTCAGCCCTGTCGAGATCGCAGTCGGAGAGGGTCTCTCGATTGCGGGATGCGCCGGATCGTGGTCTGATCGAGAGATGACGGCCCCGCGCGAGGCGGAGCCCTCCTCCCTCCGAGAGCGTCGCCATGCCCAGCGTCCGCAGCGGTCACCGCCCGACTTTCACCGACCTCGTCGAGTCTCCCAATCCCTCGATCCTCGAAGTCCAGACCAAGGCCGAGGGGCCGGCCGGGTCGATCCCCCTGACCGACTCGATGCTCCGCGAGTGGCCTTCCGGCGACCTGTTCGGGCTGACCCAGAACGCCGGGATGGGCTGGAAGCCGGACGAGGTTGACCGAGACCCGTTCCTGATCCTCAGCACGCAAGGAGGGTTGCGAGCCCCCGACGGAACGCCAATCGCGCTGGGGTACCATACGGGACACTGGGAGGTCGGCCTGCTGGTCCAGGAAGCGGCCGAGGAACTCACCGCGCTCGGGGTCGCCCCGTTCGCGGGGATGGTCTCGGACCCCTGCGACGGCCGGACCCAGGGCACGACGGGGATGATGGACAGCCTGCCGTACCGGAACGACGCGGCGATCGTCTTCCGCCGGCTGATCCGCTCGCTCCCGCGTCGGAAGGGCGTGCTCGGGGTCGCGACGTGCGACAAGGGTCTCCCCGCGATGCTCCTCGCGCTCGCGGGCTCGAAACATCTGCCAGGGGTGCTGGTGCCCGGCGGCGTCACGCTCCCACCTCGCCACGGTGAGGACGCGGGCAAGATCCAGTCGATGGGTGCTCGTTATTCGCACGGCGAATTGAGCCTGAAGGAGGCTTCCGAGCTGGGCTGTCGGGCGTGCGCGTCGGCCGGCGGTGGCTGCCAGTTCCTCGGCACGGCGGCGACCTCGCAGGTGGTTGCCGAGGCCCTCGGCCTGACCGTCCCCCACGCGGCGCTCGCCCCATCAGGCCAGCCGATCTGGAAGGACGTCGCCCGACGATCCGCCCGAGCACTGGTCAACCTGGCCGACCGAGGGCTCACCTCGGCCGACATATTGACCGATGCCTCGATCCGCAACGCGATGACCGTCCACGCCGCCTTCGGCGGCTCGACGAACCTGCTGCTCCATGTCCCGGCCATCGCCTTTGCCGCCGGGTTGAGGCGGCCGACGGTCGAGGACTGGGCGAGCGTCAATCGCCGGACCCCACGGCTGGTCGATGTCCTTCCCAACGGCCCGAGTTATCATCCGACCATCCGCGCCTACCTGGCCGGCGGCGTCCCCGAAGTCATGCTCCACCTGAGATCGCTAGGTCTGCTCGACCTGGACGCCCTGACTGTCACCGGTGAACCGCTCGGGCGTACCCTGGAGTGGTGGGAAGAGTGCGACCGGCGCGGCCGGCTTCGCGAACGACTGCGGGAACAGGACGGAGTCGATCCCGACGACGTCATCATGGACCCCGATCGCGCCCACTCACGGGGTCTGACCAGTACCGTGACCTTCCCGCGAGGGAATCTCGCGCCGGAAGGCTCGGTCATCAAGAGTACGGCAATCGACCCGAGCGTCGTCGACCCCGATGGCGTCTACCGGAAGACCGGCCCGGCCCGGGTCTTCACCCGTGAGAAGGATGCGATCTCGGCGATCAAGGGGCAAGGAGCGAACCCGATCCGATCGGGCGACGTACTTGTCTTGATCGGCCGAGGCCCGCTGGGAACGGGGATGGAAGAGATTTACCAGATCACGGCGGCCCTCAAGCATCTGTCGTTCGGCAAGAAAGTTGCGGTCTTGACCGATGCGAGGTTCTCCGGGGTCTCGACTGGCGCGTGCGTCGGACACGTTGGGCCCGAGGCCCTCGCGGGTGGGCCGATCGGCCGGGTCCGCGATGGCGATTTGATCCGGATCGTCGTGGACCGTGTTAGATTGGAGGGTTCGGTTGACCTCGTCGGGGCCGGAGGACGCGACCTTTCGCCCGAAGACGCCGCCCTCTTGCTCTCCGGGCGTTCCCCCCATCCCGGTCTGTCACCCGACCCTGACCTGCCCGACGACACACGGCTCTGGGCCGCCTTGCAGTCGATCGGCGGCGGGACCTGGGGCGGTTGTGTCTACGACACCGACGCCATCCTCGCCGTCCTCGAGGCTGGTCACTCGGCCAAGATTTCCGGGGGGTGACTTCCGCCTCTCGGCTCGTTCTCTCCAGGGGGATCTGGCGATGAGTCATCACAAGAGCAACTCAACGAGGTCGATCGCGGCCCCGGTCCTTGGATTTCTGGCATTGAGCTGGGGTGGGCCGGCTTTTGGCCAGTATCAGACCACACCCGCCCCGACTCCGACCTACCGTTATGTCCAGCCTGCCCGGCCCCGGTTCTTCCAGCGGACGGCTCCCGTGTACCCCCAACGTGGCTATTATTCTCAGCCACTGCCTTATAACCGGAGCCCCTATACCGACGACTGGAGCACGGGTCGACACCTCCCGTACCCCAAGCCCTGGATGCTCCCGACCCGCGACCCGGCCCACCGAGGTCCCGGGCAATAAGAGATGAGGCGTCCCGAGCCCCGATCGATGACGCTGGTTGACGCGATGGCCCTGGTCCTGGGGGTCGCACTGGCCTTTGCGGCGACTCCGGGCCGGACTTTTTTCCTCCAGGTCCCGGCCGTCTGGGTTCTGGCCTTCTTCGGCCTGATCCAGATAACTGAGGGCTTTGCTCTGGCCCTCTCGATCGTGATTCTGGGTCGACTGGTCCGGTTTCGGCGGATACCTCGCCCGGCGGAGTGGTTGGCCATCCTGGTGGCGGGGTCGATGCTCGCCGGGCGGCCGGAATGGAACGTTGACGGATACGTCAATTGGCTTTACGCGAGATTTCCAACCACTCGTGACTCGAAGATCGACTTCGGCGGCTGGCGCTGGGTGATCGCGGGCGGGGAGCTGGCCATCCTTCTGACGGGTCTGGGAGCCCTTCGGCTCGCTCGACGCCGCCTTTCCGCCTGGTCGAAGAGTCTTGCCCTTTTCGGACTTTCGATCCTGGCAATTTCGGGTCCGCTGGCCGTCTGCGGGCTCCAGGGGGCGGACCTCCTGACGCCTTCGGAAGGATTTGGCCCTGGGGTCGGACCGATCCTGCTCCGCAAGGCCTGCTGGCTGGCCGCTCAGATTCCGGTGGGGTTGCTGTTCGGAATCCCGGCCTTCGAGACGCTGGCTGAGCGGATCGGAGGGCGTCGATGGTCCTGGACCGATTGGGCCGGGGCGAGCCTGTCGCTCACGATGGGCCTGATTTCTCTCATCCTGGATCGGAACGAATTTCCGATCCCCTCATGGGGCTGGCTCACCGAGGTGGCGATGGTCCTGGCCTGGCTCGATCCTCGTCCTGCTTCTGAGTCGGACGATCCTCATCCGGCTCGGGCCGACCTGGCGACGGTGGATCGGCGAGGAGGAGCGGGAACCCGCATGAGCCGCGCCGAGCCCCGATCGATGACACTGGTTAACGCGATGGCCCTGGTGGCGGGGTCGGCCGGGGCGTTCGCGCTGGTGTCCCGCTGGCCGATGCCGTACCTGGTCATGGGCGGGCCGGTCACGGCCCGGGTCTTCTGGGGATGCGAACTGGAACGGGCCGGGCACGGGCTGGCCCTGGCGGCCTCGGCGGTCGTTCTGGCGAGGGTCATGGCGTATCGGCGGCTGCCCCGCGCGGCGGAGTGGCTGGGCGTCTTCGCGGGCCTCTGGCCTTTCCGGGAATGGCCGGAGTACCTGATCGCCCCCTATCTCTATTCGGGTTGGATGGTTAAGCGGTTCTCCTGGGTGACCCTGGGGTGGATCAAGGGGGCGATCTACCTGGCGGTTGCCGCGATCGGCCTCGCGGCGATCCGGGCGGGTCGGGACATCCTGCCGGCGTGGCTCAAGGCGGTCGGTCTGGCCGGCGTGGGCCTGCTGGCCCTGGCGGGGCCGCTCTGGGAATTCGAATATCGCGTGGTGGACCTGCTCGCGCCCGCGAGCCTGTATGGGCCCGATCGCGACGCGGCGCTCTATCTCCACCGGGAAGCCTGCATGAGGCTGGGCGAGTTACCTAGGGCGGTCTTCTATGGCACCCTGGCGATGGCCGCCCTCTGCGGCCGCCAAGCGGGCCGAAAGCTCACCTGGATCGAGTGGGCGGCGGCGACCTCGGCCGCCGTCGCGATCCTCGGCCGGTCACTGCTCATCAAGGGGTGGGTCCTCGATCTCTCCTCGGGATATTTCGCGGGGAACTGGCCGACGTGGATGCGGGCGGCCGAGCGCGGGCTGGTCGGAGTCTGGGCAATATCAATAATTGCAATAAGTCGGTGTTTATCGATAAATTTTGTGTCTGGATGGGAGCGGATGGTCGAGCCCACCAATCAAGTGCTAGATTCTCCCGCGAGCATCCGTTGAACATATCGGTCCATCTCCGCCAATTCCTCGGTGAACGGGGCCTGGACGGGCGGGAAACGGAAGCCGGTCTTGGGGTCGAGGTCGAACGCGGTCACGCGGAAGCTGATTGCGAACCGCTCGCGTTTCCACTGGGCGAAGCAAAAGAGACGGACGAACTTGCGGACGTCGGCCGCGAACCGGGCAAGATCATTGGCGTAGTAGTCGCGCATGACCGGCCAGTAGCGCCGGAGAATCTCCAGAGGGTCGAGCGCGAGCTGGACGAAGGCGTACATGAGCTGGTCGAGGACGGGGAAGGGCATGAGGTCGGCCTCGTCCGTCTGCTCCTGGCCGGGGGGTCGAAGCTCGGCGCTGGCCTCCATGGCCTTGATCTTCTCCAGCGAGCGGAGCCCGTGGAAGTCGGCCGCCCAGTCGAGGTAGAGCTTGATCAGGCTCTTGGGCACGTCGGCGATCGGCGCGAGGCCGCCGCTGGAGTCGCCGTCCATCGTCGTGTAGCCGACCGCCGCCTCGCTCTTGTTGCTCGTGACCAGCAAGAGGGCGTTGTGCAGGTTGGCGATCGTCCAGATCAGCATCCCCCGGACCCTCGCCTGGATATTCTGCAAGGTGATGTCGTGCCGGGGGTTATCCCAACTGAGAGGTTCGCCGGTCATCGACTCGACGACCTCATGGGCCGCCGTCAGGGCGGGCTGGATCTTGCCATCGATGAACGACGCGCCCAGTTCCTCGGCCACGGCACGGGCGGCCTCGCGAGTCTTCTGGCCGGAGTTCTCCGTGGCCAGGTAGGCGCAGAGGAACCGATCGCGGAGCAAGGCGGCCAGTGCCTCGGAGTCGAGATCGGGCCGGCCGTAGCGATGCATCCGCTGGACCAGCAGGGCGACCATCGAGCTATCCCGCCCCCCCGAGAGTGCCAGGCAACAGGTCTTGATGCCGGTCTTCTGGGTGTAGTCGCGGAGGGCCAAAGACAAAGCCAGTTCGAGTTCAAGGTGATTGAGGTCGCGCTCGCCGATCTTCCGGCCGTGGAAGACGGATTCTTCGAGGTAGCGAAGCGAAGGGTCGGGATGGATTGGCTCGGGCGGGACCCAGTACGGCGGGGGAGTCGGGGCGACCTGTCGGGTCGAAAAATCGCCCGGAGCCGTAACCACTCCGGGGGCCTCGCCATAGGCCCCCCATTGGGCTCGCGAATTCTGGTCGCGCCACGAGCCCTCTTCCATCCGGACGTGGCGGATCTCGCGAAGGTCGACGACCCGGTGGACCAGCTCGTAATCCTGGGTGAACAGGAATCGCCGCCCCTCCGCCTCGATCCGCCCGTTGACGGCGATGAAGACGGACCCGTCGAAGATGAGCCGGGTCGCGTCGCAGCCGAGGAGTGACGTATAGAGGTAGACGCAGTGATCTTCCTGGCTGACCTGGAGCCACCAGCCGCCGACGAGTCCGATGCTTGCCGATCGTGAACCAGGATGCCGAGGGGTTGAGCAGGATCTCGGCCCCAGCGAGGGCATAGGTCGAGCCGGGCCGGAGCCCCTTCCAGGCGTCCTCGCAGATCTCGAAGGCGACCATTCCCAGGCCCGGCAGGTCGAACATCTGGGTACCGAGTGGCGTGATCGTCCCATCGGGGCCCTGAAAGTCGACCCGCCGACCGTGCGGCCAGGGGAGGAAATATCGGTTCTCGTACTCGACGTCGCCGGTCGCCAGGTTCTCCTTCGCCGCCAGACCGACGAGCTTGCCGTTGGCAATCAAAGCCATTGCGTTGAACAGGACCCCCTCGAACCGGATCGGCAGTCCGACCGCGACGGCGATCCCCTCGGTCGCGTCGAGTAGTCGGATCACCAGGTCCCAGGACCGCTCGATTGTTCCGAGTCGAAGCAACCGGTCGCCCAGGCTGTAGCCCGGCACGCACATCTCGGGCAGCAGCAGAAGTTTCGCCCCAACCTCGCGGGCTCGGCCGATCACTTCGCGAATCCGCCGCTCGTTCCCCGCCCAGTCGCCCACCGTCTGATTGAGCGAGGCCGCCGCCAGGTGCGCCTGATGGGTCAGACCCATGACCGTCCCTTCCGATGCTCGTCGAAGGCGGATGAAATGAGGAAGTTACCGTACACCAGGTTGCGGATCATGGTCAAACTCGGCGACGTTGAGAGTTCACCGCGAAGATGGAACGGCTTCGTTCCGATGAAGACGGCGACGTCACCCAGGGGATGCCTTCTCAAGTCGATCATGCGCTCCCTGACGACTTCGATACATTCGCTCGGATGCGGGGCTGATTTGCTCACTTTCTTCCCAAATCCCGGACAGAATGCGAAAAAGGACGGGCCGGCCCCGGAAAGGCCGGCCCGCCCTTCGCATCGTGCGGTCACGTTTTAGCGAGTCGAGGGCGGCGAGACCGCTTTCATCTCTTCGCCCACGGCCTTCTCGGTCGCCGCGGGCACCACCCTCGCCTTGATCTCCAGCGAGAGTTTGCCGCCGAGCGGAATCACGGCCGTCTCGATCCGGCCGGGGGCTTTGAGGGCCTCGGACAGGTCGGCGGTCGCCGTCGGGGCGGGTGACGCGCCCGGCTTCTTGACGGTGATGTCGATCTGGGTCGCCGTCTCGGAAGCCAATTTGAGACCGCCGGGAGCGATCGCCGAGGCCCCGGCCAGAGGGCATTCCATTTCGTCGGCGTCGCACTTTGCGCAGCCACCCTTAACGGGGGGGATTTCCTTGTAGTCGACCTCGACGGTCTCAAGATCGAGATCCAGGCTGGCCTTCTCCAGGGCCTCAACGCCCGCTCCAGCAAGCGCGATCCTCGTCTGGGTGTCCGAGCCCTGAAACGAGGGAGGCCGTTTGAGGACCGGGGTCTCCGCGTCGAAGCTCGTCCGGGCCAATTCGGTATCCAGACCGGGTGGCGCGGAGGGGGACGCGAAGACCGGCGCCTGGGGGCTCGGCTGGTTCGGGGCCGGCTTGATCCGGTCGAGGTCGGCCGAGGCGACGGCTTCGGGCAGCGGCGGAAGGTTGACGAGTTTGCCGTTCCGGTCGAAGGGCTGGGGCATCGAGCGGGCCGGGCTCGGCGGCATCGGCAGCCGGGCGTACTGGAAAGGAGCGGAGGGCGCTGCCGCCTCGACCTTGGAGAACTCGACCGAAGTCGCCATCCCTGCGGGGAGTCGACCTCGAAGACCGCAACCCGTTCGCGGAGGACGGCCATCCCCTTCTCATCGGCAACCGTCTCGACCCCAAGGCTCACGATCAGGACGCCATCGCTGGGAATCAACCACTCCCCTTCGACCTTCGCCTGGGAGACTTCGGGAACTTCGATCTCCTGAACCGCGACCCCGAGTGAGGTCGTCAGCCGCTCCGACGAGCATTTCGAGACCAGCCCCGAGGCCACTTTGCCCAGACCGCCGGGGAGGAAGTCGAAATCGACGTCGACCTTGGCCCGGACGGTCTCGGTCTGTTGCAACTTGTGCATCGCCTTCACGTGAAAATCTTCGAGCGCGACGCGAGCCAGCACACCCTGGTCGATCCTCCGTCCGCAGATCGTCGCCGAAAACCGCTCCTCGACGCGATCGGTTCGGGGGACGAAGGCCACCGTGCCAGGTTGGTTGACCGGCCCATCGGTCACGCGATCGACCGCCGCCACGTACGGGACCGCGTTCTTCGTGGTCAGAGTCGCGTTGTCGGTGGTCGTCACCTTCGGGAACATTCCCACGTTCCTGGCCCGAACGATCATCGACGAGACCAGGGCCTGGTCGGCCGTCCAGATCGTTGACGTCCCTTGACGACCCACCATGTGGAGCTGCTGAGGAGACGCTGAACGCCATTCCAGTCCGTCCAGCGTGATCACCTTGACCTGAAAGGTGGTTGCGTCCGCAGGGGGACCCGCGGGCCCTCGGCCGCCAGGATCGCCAACGCGAGTAGACCTGTTCCCGTTCCCATGAGCCGACCTCCTTGCCTCGTGCCTTGTTCGTCAATCCTTGAGAACCATTCCGAGAGGCGCGGGATGGTACTCCGGGCGACCTGGGGAGTCAACGGCGACTTCTCGGCGAGAATGGCCCGCAACTTGAGCGATTCTTAGCTGGGAGCCTGGGAGTTTCTTCGGAATTCCTTCCCTTTCGATTGACATCAGAAAAATTACTTCTTAGAATATTACAACCTTCAATAACGAGGGCCGGTCAGGCACCCATCAACCCTGATGTGGGACGCCCGGCATCCCACCTCGTGATCTCTGTTTGATTCCGCTCTATTCCTTCGACCGACCGCTTCGCGATCGGTCCTCGTCGATCTCCGTCCAGCCTCGCCCATCGAGCATTGGACGGCTCTGTTTTCAAGCATTTCGGTCGAACCTTCCCGAGTCTCCTTGCGTAAGATCCTGGCCGCGGCCGACCGGCCCTCCGGCACCCCGATGACCACCCTGTCAGCCCCTTCTCGGCACTCAACTTGATCGCCACCCGATGCGGCAAGGCCGCCGCATCTACCAGGAGCTTCCATCCTTGATTCGCCGCCACTCCCGCCCACGGGTCTCTTCGAAGCCTCGCGCCTGCCTCGCCGAACGTAGTCACCCTGGAATCGAGGCAACTTCTCAGCACGGTTGACAGCCTGACCAATGGCACCGTCATCCATCCGATGTTCGAGGTCAGCCCGATGACCTCGGGTTCGTCGCCATCCGGCTTCTCGCCGAGCCAGATCCAGTCTGCCTACGGCTTCAACCAGATTCAGTTCGGCTCCGTCAAGGGAGACGGGACCGGCCAGACGATCGCCATCGTCGACGCCCAGGACGACCCGAACATCCAGTCCGACCTGAACGCGTTCGACTCCCAGTTCGGCCTGCCCGACCACGACGGTCGAACGGGTCAACGAGACCGGCGGGACGAGCTATCCCGTCGACCGATTCGACGGGCGGCTGGGAGATGGAGGAGTCGCTCGACGTCGAGTGGGCTCACGCCGATCGCGCCCGGGGCGAGCATCATGCTGGTCGAGGCCAGCTCCGCGAGCGATTCCGACCTGCTGACAGCCGTCAACTATGCGGCGGACCACGCGAACGTCGTGTCGATGAGCTGGGGCGGCGAGCGAGTTCTCGGGCGAGACGGGATCGAGCTACGACGGCAACCTTCGTCCATGCGGGCGTGGCGTTTGTGGCCTCCTCGGGCGACAACGGGGCGCCGATCTCGTGGCCGGCCGCCTCGCCCAATGTCCTGGCCGTCGGCGGCACGGCGCTGACTCTGGGCTCGAGCAATCCTACGGGAGCGAGTCGGGCTGGAGCGGCAGCGGCGGCGGCCCCAGCGCCTACGAGTCCCAGCCGTCCTACCAGACGGGCGTGGTGACGCAGACGACGAAGCGGGCCAACCCGGACGTCGCCTACGACGCCTCGCCGTCCACCGGCTTCGCCGTCTACGACTCGTTATCGGCCAACTCCGGCTGGATCGAGGTCGGCGGCACCAGCGCCGGGCGCCCGCAGTGGGCCGCCCTGCTCGCCATCGCCGACCAGGGCCGTGCCCTCAGCAGCCAGTCGCCGCTCGACAGCACGAGCCCGCAGGACGTGCATGACGATCCTGTACCAGAACGCGACCTCGGGCGACTTCCACGACGTCACCACCGGCACCAGCACCGGCAGCCCCACTACTCGGCCGGCGCGGGTTACGACTACGTGACCGGCCTCGGCTCGCCCGCTGGCCAACCTGGTCGTCCAGTCGCTCGACGGCACCGTGACTCCGCCGGCTCAGCCCGACACCCTGACGATCTCCTCGGCCGACGACCGAGACGTCGCGGGCTCGTCGTTCAGCGTCACCGTCACCGCCCAGAATTCGCAGCGGGACGGACGCGGCTATACCGGGCACGGTCCAGCTTACCAGCAGCGACGCCCAGGCCGGCCTGCCGGCGAGCTATACCTTCACGGCGGCTGACGCCGGGTCGCACACCTTCACCGTGACGCTCAAGACCGCCGGCAGCCCAATCGATCACCGCCACCGATCAAAACAAAGCCACCGCGACCGATTCGGGGATCGTCGTCAGCCCGGCCGCCCCAGGCAGCCTGACCGCCTCAGCCGTCACGACCTCGCAAATCAACTTGAGTTGGGCCAGCTCCACGGGAGCCACGGGTTACACCGTCCAGCGGAGCACCAACAACGGAAGCACCTGGACCTCAGTCATTACCACCGCCGCTGGGACCACTACCTATCAGGACACCGGCCTCACCGCCGGGACGACCTATGAGTATCGGGTCCAGGCGAACGGCGGGAACGGTTCGGGCTTTAGCAATACCGCCTCGGCGACCACGTCCGCCGCGACGACCTCCGGAACGACCGACACCATCTGGAGCAACTCTTACACCCCCTCGGAGAACGAGTACGCCTCGGGCTCCTACGATGTGGGGGTCAAGTTCACTCCGGCCGTGGCCGGAACGGTCACCGGGGCCCGCTTTTACAAGCAGACCTGGATGGGCGGCTACACGCACGTCGGTTACCTCTGGTCTTCGAGCGGATCGATGCTGGCGAAGGCCACCTTCACCGGCGAGTCGTCCTACGGCTGGCAGCAGGTCAACTTCTCTAGCCCGGTGGCGATTGCGGCCAACACCACGTACATCGTGTCGTTCTCGACCGGCGGCGGGTACTTCGGGATTACCAGCGGCTACTTCAACTCGGGCGGCGTGACCAACGGCCCACTCCAGGCCCTGGGCAACAGCGTCCCGGGTGGCGACGGGGTTTATGGCTCGGGCAACGGTGCCTTCCCGAGCCTCAACGGTTCGGGGATGAACTTCTGGGCCGATGTCACGTTCTCGCCGTCATCCACCGCCTCGGCCAGCCCGGCGCTCGCCTCTCCCTCCTCCGGAGTGTCTTTCCTCCAGGCGTCCGCGTCAACTTCCGGCACCTTGGGAGCCTCCTCTGAGGTCGTCACCGCGACGACCGCGGTTTCGACGTCAACCTTGCCAGTCCGGGCCGTGAGCTCCCGGGTGAAGCAGGACTCCGATCCGATTGTCGTCTCCTTCCGTCGGTACGTCCCCCAGACTTCGACGTTGGGTTCGTCCCTTCCGGGCGGCGCGCGTTCCTTCCGGTTCATCGAGTGAGCTTGAGCGAGTGGACCCACTCTTGAACCGTGGACGACGCCCCGACCTTCCCGGTCGGGGCGTCGTCATTCCGTCGCACTCCTGCCGGACCCTGGCGTGGAAGCCGCCGGAAACTCTAGAATGATCACTTCGTCAGAGTCCTCGGTCCCGACCGAGGGCCGGAACCCATGCCGGAGCCCTTGAACGATGCCCACCCCCGACCAGCTCTATGACCAGGCGGTTGAACTCCGCGACGCGGGCGACAAACCCGGCGCCATCGCGAAGCTCGACGAGGCCATCGCGATCGACCCGAACTTCGTCATCGGGCACGGGATGCTCGCCAAGCTCTACTCCGATATTGCCGAGTCCGACAAGGCGATCGCCCACGCCAAGAAAGTGGTCGAACTCGAGCCCGACGACACGTTCAGCTATACTGCCCTCTCCGTCATTTACCAGCGCTGCGGCAAGATCGCCGAGGCCGAGCACGCCAAGGCCCTGGCCTTCAACCGGCAGCATGGGCTCGACTGATTTCCTCATCCTCGGGAGTGGCGGAGATGACGCGACCGCGAATCGGGCTGGCTTTGCATGGTATTGGCTTTGTCTTCGGGCCTCGCAGCCAGGGCCGACGAGGCCGCCGACTGGTTCGACAAGCACGAGGGGGAGCTGATCGACCTTTATCGGCACCTCCATAGTCATCCCGAACTCTCCTATAAGGAAGTCGCGACCGCCGCCCGGGTCGCCGAGGAGTTGAAGAAGGCGGGAGCCGAGGTGACGACGGGCGTGGGCAAGCTCGGCGTTGTCGGAGTGCTCAAGAACGGCAACGGGCCGACGGTGCTCGTCCGGTCCGACCTCGACGCCCTGCCCGTGACCGAGGCCACTGGCCTGCCCTTCGCCAGCAAGGTGACCGCCCCCGATGACGCCGGGAATCCGGTCGGCGTGATGCACGCCTGCGGGCACGACATCCACATGACAAACCTCGTGGCGACGGCCCGGTGGCTCGCCGAGAATCGAGGACAATGGGCCGGGACCGTCGTTCTCATCGGCCAGCCCGCCGAGGAGAAGATCGGCGGGGCCAAGAAGATGCTCGCCGACGGGCTCTACACCCGATTCCCGAAGCCCGACTACGCCCTCGCACTCCACGTGGCCCACGATCTGGAGGCAGGCAAGGTCGCTTACACCAGCGGCCCGGCCATGGCTGGCTCGACCTCGGTCGACATCGTGGTCAAGGGCAGGGGAGGCCACGGCGCCAAGCCCGACAACACCGTCGACCCGATCGTCCTCTCGGCCCTGCTCGTGCTCGATCTCCAGACGATCGTGAGCCGCGAAGTCAACCCGATCCACTCTGCCGTCGTCACCGTGGGCTCGATCCACGGTGGCACCAAGCACAATATCATTCCCAACGACGTCCGGCTCCAGCTCACGCTCCGGGCCTTCCGCCCCGAGGTCGGCGAGCAACTGGTCGAGGGGATTCGCCGGAGGGCCAGGGGGCTTGCCGAGGCCCATCGGGCGCCATCAGCCGAGGTCACCATCGGCGAAAGCACCCCGCCAACGATCAACACGCCTGGCCTCGTGGCCAGGGTCGTGCCCATGCTCGCCAACGAGCTGGGTTCTTCCAACGTCGTCGAGGTCGAGCCCACCATGGGAGCGGAGGATTTCGGGCTGTTCGGCCAGGGCGGTGTCCCGACCTTCATGTTCCGGCTCGGCACGATCCCTTCCGACCGCGTGGCCGCCGCCAAGGCCGCGAACGAGCCGTTGCCGTCGCTCCATTCGGCCCTCTATTATCCCGACGCTTCGCCCAGCCTCCGGGTCGGAGTCCGGGCGATGACGGCCGCGGTTGTCGGCTTGCTTCCACCCCATGCGGAGAAGGCCGGCCGATGATCGACGATCCACGCTATCCGATCCACCGGCCCGACGATCTGCTCAGCCCCTCGCTGCTGATCTTCCTCGAAGCCGTCCGGCGCAACGTCGAAGCCATGATCGCGATGGCCGGAAGTGCCGACCAGCTCCGGCCGCACGTCAAGACGCACAAGATGCCCGCGCTGGTGCAACTGGTCGAGTCGATGGGCATCCACAAGCACAAGTGCGCGACGATCGCCGAGGCGGAAATGGTCGCCGCTTCAGGCGGATCGGATGTCCTGATCGGGTACCCGATCGTTGGGCCGAACCTCGCTCGCTTCGCCCGGCTCGTCGAAGTCTATCCAGAAACCACCTTCCGGGCGACGGTCGACCATCCCGAGTCGGCCAGGGCTCTCTCGGCCGCCCTCGCTCACACCGACCGCCCGACTCCAGTCCTGCTCGACCTTGATGTCGGCATGGGTCGGACCGGGATCGCCCCGGGCGTCGATGCCGAGAGGCTTTATGCTCTCGTCTCCGAGTTGCCGAACTTGATCCCCGACGGGTTGCACGCCTACGACGGCCAGATCCGGGACAAGGAACTCGCCGATCGTCGACGCTCCGCCGCGCCGGGGCTGGAGGCCGTGCATGCGCTCCGGGAACGGCTGCTGGCGATGGGTCTTCCCGTCCCGAGGCTTGTCCTGGGCGGCACGCCCACGTTTCCGGTCCATGCTGAGGTCCGGACGCCCGGCATCGAATGTTCGCCGGGGACCTGCGTGCTCCACGACGCGGGGTACGCGGAGAAGTTCCCGGACCTTCCGTTCACTCCCGCGGCCGTGCTGTTCACCCGAGTCGTGAGCTTACCAAGGCGAGGCCGGATCTGCCTGGACCTCGGCCACAAGGCCGTCGCCGCCGACCCGGTCGGCGCTCGATTGACCCTGCTCGGACTCCCCGGCGCGACGCTTCAGGGGCAGAGCGAGGAACACCTCGTGGTCGAACGCTCCAGGAACCGAGAATCTCCTTCCCGGAACGCCGCTCCTGGCGATCCCCACCCACATCTGCCCCACATGCGCCCTCCATTCCTGGGTTTATGTGATCAAAGGTGGCGAGGTTGTGAACCGCTGGGAGGTCAAGGCCCGAGCCCGGGTCATCGGGGTCTGATACCTCAGACTCCGCTCAATGCCCCGGGCGGAGGGCCCCCTCAACGGCCAGGGCGAGTTCCTCGGGCCGCTGGCTGCCGATCAGGAGCTTCGAACCGTCGATGAGGTGAAGGCGGACGCCTCGATCCCCCCGGGCGTTCAGGACGCGTTCACCGTCCCGGCCGAACCGGATGCCCCAACCTCCGTAATCGACGATCGGACGATACTGAACGATCTCGACCCGCCTGACCGACCCGATCGCGATTGACCGGCGATACGTCGGGATGAAACCGAACCAGACGCGGACTTCCGTCGGGAGCACCACGGTCGTCATCCGCAGGAGCCCGACCAGGATGACGACTGGCGAGAGCAGGAGCCCGGCGGCAACCCCGACGACGACACGGTGTCCATGCTGCCCGACCGGCGGAGCCACGATCGGACCCCGACCCTCGAAGAGAGCCCAGGCCAGCGCCATCAAGACCGCGAGAAGTCCGTAGACCCACCAACCGAACCGCTGCTCTTCGCGGTAGATGGCCGCCGGGGGCTGGATGGCAACGACGGACAGACTCACGAGACGCCCCACGATGGTTCGTGTTTCGAGGGGGAACGGCGCGTCAAAAGCCGCTCCATCGCCTGACGTCCGGCGTCCGCCACGCGGTCGGCCGGGATGGCCCAGAGTTGCGAGTTCAGCACTTCCAACGAAACATACCCGTCGTAGCCAATCGAGGCCAGATGGTCGAGGATCGGCCCAATCTGAAAATCCCCTTCTCCGGGCAAGATCCGGTCGGAGTCCCCGGCCAGCTCCCGAGGCACTCCGCTCAGGTCGCAAGCCTGGACCCAGGCAAGATTCTCCAGCGTCAGGAAGCCGAGATCCTCGAACTTGCTTGGTCCCGTGTAATAGTGGAAGAGGTCGAGACAGACCCCCAGCCCCGCTCCTTCGGCCCCGCTCTGGGCGATCAGGGCGAGCGTGGTGTCGAGGCTAGCGCAAAACTTCGCCCCTTTCTGGAACTCCAGGGCCAGACGGACACCGGCTCCGGTCGCCAGCCCGGCCGCCTCGACCAGCGATTCCGCGGCGCGTCCATAGTCCTCCGGGACCAGATCGCGGACGAAGTCGACCGCGACGACCAGCGTCGGGACCTCCAGTTGCCGGAGAACGTCGAGCCGTGCCCGGAACAGGTCCCAGTGAGCGGCCCGCTCTGCGTCCCGGGAGAGCAGGAGCCCCCCCTGAGACGCCGCGGCAACGGCCGTGATCCCGTGCTCAGCGAGCAAGGTCTTCGCCTCGGCGACGGTGTGCGACTGGAGGTAAGTCTCCAGCTTCGTCAGCCAGAGTTCCACCGCCGACCACCCGGCCCGGGCATACGACTCCACGTCCATCTCGAAGGGAGTGCTCAGGGTCGTGGCCTGGCTGATGCAGGGCTTCATCGGGGTCCGGTCCTTGGGGATGGCGGATCTCAGATCTGAATTCCCAGATCTGAGATCTCGGTTTTCAAGCTTGCTCTGGGGCAGGAACAGACTGGCCTTCGAGGAGGTCGCGGAGGGCCTGGACAACGTTCGCCGAGGGGACGCGCCACTGTCGGCAACTGTCGCGGTCGCGGAACGTGACCGTCCCGTCGGCGATCGTCTGGCCATCGACGGTGATGCCGAACGGCGTCCCCGCCTCGTCCTGGCGACGGTAACGGCGGCCAATCGCCCCCTTCTCGTCGAGGAAGACGTTGAAGTGACGCTTGAGGTCGCGATAGATCTTCTCGGCCATCTCGGGCATCCCGTCGCGCTTGACCAGCGGGAAGACGGCCGCCTTGATCGGCGCGAAGCGGGGGTGGAACTTGAGCACCGTCCGCGTCTCGCCACCGACCTCGTCTTCCTGGTACGCCTCGCAGAGGAAGGCCAGCGTCGCGCGGTCGGCCCCGGCCGAAGGCTCGATCACGTGGGGCAAGTAGCGTTCCTTCTTCTCCTCATCGAAGTAGGTCAGGTCCTTGCCGCTGAACTTCTGATGCTGCGAGAGGTCGTAATCCCCTCGGTGGGCGATCCCTTCGAGCTCGCTGACGCCGAAGGGGAAGTCGTATTCAATGTCAGCCGTGGCCGTCGAGTAGAACGCCAGTTCATCGGGGTCGTGGTCGCGAAGCCGGAGCCGGTCGGACTGGAGGCCGTGGTTGACGTACCACTTGAATCGGGTCTTCCGCCAGTAGGCGTACCACTCGGCCGCCTCCTCGGGTCGGCAGAAGAATTCGATCTCCATCTGCTCGAATTCGCGCGACCGGAACGTGAAGTTGCGCGGATTGATCTCGTTCCGGAAGCTCTTGCCGATCTGCGGCGATGCCGAACGGGATCTTGACCCGGCCGGTGTCGACCACGTTCTTGAAGTTGGCGAAGATCCCCTGAGCGGTCTCGGGCCGGAGGTAAGCGATATTCGACTCGCTTTCCAGGGCACCGACGTAGGTCTTGAACATCAGGTTGAAGGAGCGAGGCTCGGTCAGTTGGCCCGTCTGATCACATTCCGGACATTGCACCAGGGCTCGTGCTTCGACCGGAATCTTCTCGAACGGAATCGCGACGATGCCGGGCTGTCCTCCGTCCGCGTTCTTGACCAACTTCTCAATTTTCTTTTTGAGCTTCTCGAAAACCTCTTGCTCCGATCCGATTCCAGAAAGATAGAAATGCTTGGGTCCACCCTTCGTGTCCCCGAACCTATCGATGAGGATCTCGATCCCAATAAGCTGATCTGCCCGAAAGCGTGACTTACACGCTTTGCAGTCAACCATCGGGTCGCTGAACCCGCCAACGTGGCCGGATGCCTCCCAGACCCTGGGGTTCATGATGATCGAGCAATCGAGTCCGACCATGTCGTCGCGGAGGGTGATGTTGTCGCGCCACCAGGCCTCCTTGATGTTCCGCTTCAGCTCGACCCCGAGCGGGCCGTAGTCCCAGAAGCCGTTGAGGCCGCCGTAGATCTCGCTCGACGGGAAGATGAAGCCTCTGCGCTTGCAGAGCGAGACCAGCTTGTCCATGTCCATCGCGTCGTCACCTTTCCTGGGGCATGACCTTGGCAGGGCCCGCCCCGTCTTTTCCGGTCATTCCGGGATTCGAGAGAGAAAGAATTCAACAATTCGGCTTCGAGGAGACCCGAACAGTCCGGGCCGACTTCCTCCCGATCTTCCTCATCATGGCCAGGACCATTCCGTCACGTCGCCCCGAAAAGGCGGAGCCTTGGCCCGGCTCCTTCGCTGGCCGGGACGATCCGGAGTGGGTCCCGGAGCAATTCGGCAGCGAACGGGAAACGGTCGACCCGCGCGGCATCCTCCAGATCGGCTTCGAGGCCGAGTTCGAGGACCCGATGACCACCCTTGCCGTCGCCCAGGGCATCCGCGAGTGAATATCCCTCCTCGATGATCGACTCGGTCTCCCGCCAGAGTGAGGCGGCGATCTCGGCCTCGTCGTTGGCCAGAAGGGTGTCGGGAGGAAGCTCGTCATCTCGAGGGGTCGGATTGTGCTTTCCCTCCGACTCGTGCCAGGCCCAGGTATCGATCTCGTGAGCGATCGCGCCGGCGAACATCGAGTCTTCCAGGCTGACCGAGCCGTCGGTCCCGGCGCAGATCAGGTGAATCGGACGACCGTCGACCTTGAGGGCCTCGACCGTCGCACTCTGATTGACGAACGCGGCGATCAGGACCCGTTCGGCGCTCGAGTGACGCCAGGATGGCGCGGGTGCCGTTGGTCGTGGTCATCACCATCGTTCGGCCCGAGCAGATGGCGGGCGTGCAGTCGCCGGGGGAGTTGCCCAGGTCGAACCCCTCGATCGGCAAGCCCTTGACGCTCGCCCGCAAGCAGGGCCGAGCCGGCCGGCAGCACTCCGGCGACTCGGCGGGCCTCGTCGATCTCGCCGCAAGGGATGATGGCGTCGCAGCCGGCCGCCAGGGCATGGATCATGGTCGTGGTCGCTCGGAGGACGTCGATCACCACCGCCACGCCTCCTCGAAGGGCCCCGGCCGGGATCAAGGCGGGCAGGAGATGGACGTACACCGGCGGTCGGAGCGGCATCGGCGATGTCAACCTTACTTGCGGCGTCTCCTGGGACTCCTCGCGTCGGGAGCCTTCGATGATGATTATGGCATGACGGGCGGTCGCTTGGGGAGTCCTCATCGTCCCTCGGGACGGTTCGGCGAACTTCGGCTTCCCCGCCCCGGCTTTTGGAGTAGGTTATCGCCCACCTCCCAACTCTGCCCGCCGCCAGGTCCGGACCCATGCGTCGAGTGAGACTGGGGGGAATCGGATTTCGACTCGATGAGGTGCAAGGATGCGCGAGCCGAAGGGAGTCGTGTTCCCGCTCTCGGTGCCAAGGCGGCTGATCGCCGACTTGCTGCACTTTGCCCGTCGAGTGCCGTCGATCCCGCTCAGCCGGATGATGGACGTCTCGGCCCTGCTCGCGGCCCGCAGGGCTCATCCGGCCCGGCCGTCGTGGTCGGTGATCTTCATGAAGGCCTACGCCAAGGTCGCGATGGAGCACCCGCCGCTCCGCCGGGCCCTGCTCGAATGGCCGCTCGGCCGGATCTACGAACATCCTCAGACCAACTGCTCGCTGGCCATCGAGCGCACCTTCGACGGCGAAGAAGGCGTCTTCTTCGGGATGTTCCGGGCTCCCGAAGGGCAGACGATCGGCGAACTTCAACGCTCGCTGATCGAGTTCAAGAACGCCCCGCTGGAGGAGATCGGCTTCTTCCGTCGGATGATCCGGGTTAGCAAATGCCCGACCCCGATCCGCCGGTTCCTCTGGTCCGCCAGCCTCAACGTCTCCGGCCGAGCCCGGGCCAAGCGGTTCGGAACCTTCGGCGTCACGACCCTCGGAGGCAGCGGGGTCGAGCAGATTCACCCACTCTCACCTCTCACGACCACGCTGACCTTCGGCCCGATCGACGCCTGGGGCAAGGTCACGGTCAAGATCATCTACGACCACCGGGTCCTTGACGGTGCCTATGTCGCCCGAAGGCTCGTTGACCTGGAAGAGATTCTCAACGGCTGCCATCCTCGACGAGCTGAAACGTGGTGAGTCTTGCGAGGTCTTGCCGCTCTCCTCCCCGCTCCCGTCGAATCGTGAGCACTCCCAAGACCTCACACCGCCCCGCCCCGGCGAGGAACGCCGGGCGAGGGGCGTGAGTGGAGCCGGCCTATTTCGCTCAGGGCGACGCGACTTCCTGGTCGGTCGTGACGCGAACTTCCAGCCGGCTCATCAGCTTCTTGAGCGCCTCTTCCTTGCGAGAGACGTGAAGCACGGTGTCGAGGACGATCGCCTTCCGCTCGTCCGAGACGTGCAGGACCAGCCGGCCCGCCCCGAACATCAAGTGTTCGAAGACGTCGGGGATCTCCTTGTCGAACTTCAGGTTCAGGGTCGGATACCGTTCCAGGTCGCTCAGCGGCCCGTGGTGGTGGAGGATCTCGTTGGGAAGAATCTCCCAGTAGTCGAGATACCGGGTGATAAAGACCACCCCGTAGACGACCATCAGGACCCCCGCCACCATCAGGTAGAACTGGGCGTTGGCGACGACATAAACCGCTTCCACGACCCGCAAGAGCGGCTCGAGCACGTTGATGTACATCCCCAGCCAGAGCATGAAGAACAAGACCGTCGTGCCCAGGAGCAGAAGTGCGAAGATGGTGAACCTGGGAAAGTCGATCGCCAGCACGATCAGATTGAACATGAACACGCCGAGGAACAACAGGCCGAGCAGGTTCTCCTTCCGCTTGAAGCGGGCGGGGTCGGACTCGATGGGAAGGAGTCGGTCGTCTCCCGCGACGGTGGGCAGATCCTTGTTGGCGTTCGCTTTCGCGGTGGCTTCGGCCTTGAGCTTGGCCTCGTGCCGCTCCTTCTCCGCGGGCGCTGTTGAACGAGGCAACGTCGGGGATCATGTACATCCCGATCCAGCAGATCAGGGCCATGATCAGGGTCGGGAAGATGAAAATGATCTTGGGATAGGTGAAGATGCGGACCCCCTTCTCGCGAACCGGGTCGGCGCCGCGGCGGGGGGGGGTGCTTTCGGGTCCGAGGCCATTGCGGCGAACTCCTGGATCGATTTCGTGGAAAGAGTCATGAGTCGGGGCGAGCGAACTCGCTCCGAATTCGAGCGTGTGACAACGCACCTTGGCGGCCGAGATCGAAACGGCATCGTACCGCCGGGCAAACGCCCGGGAAAGTCCCCGGAGCCTGAGTCGTAGGGGGCCCGACAGCGACCGCGGCCAGCCCGCTTCGTGTTAACAGCCATTCGACGGACCGCGATCGAGATTACCCCGCTTCCAGAAATTCTCCGATCGCAGAGCCCGAGACTCGCCGAAACCGAGGGATTCATCCTCGGTTGACGCGCTCGATGGTTCTCCCGAGGCTCCGGACGGTTGACCCCGCGAAGTCTTGCGGTAAGATAATACTTCCATTATCCAGCTCGATCCCGGAGAGGTGACCGAGAGGCCGAAGGTGCGGCACTGGAAATGCCGTGTACGGTAACACGTACCGCGGGTTCGAATCCCGCCCTCTCCGCTGAATTAGCCTAAACCTCGCAAACCCTAATCATTGCTGGGTTTGCGAGGTTTATGATTTGAATCGACTCGAATTGAGCGCAAATAATCGGGTTGACTGACGTTTCTTCATCAAAGCGTTCGCTGATCGTCCAGCCGGTGCCCGAGATCCAGATCTGGGTCCTCGAAGAGCTGGAGTCTGAATCGTTCTTAAATCATGGCAGGTCATACTTTAGACACCCCGGTGTCACGAGGCTGTGGCGAGATCGCTCCGGAATGAAAGGATCGGCGGGAAGTCACTCGGGGACCTGGCGGCCCGTTCGCGAAATGGGCAACTTCAGGGGACCAATGGCGGGGAGCTTCCTGGAGTGGAACGACGGCATCGATCAGAATGGTTTTGCAAGCGAAGTTCTGAGACTTCCTCCTCTCCCGGAGTCTTCACGATGGCCATCCGCTCGATCCTGGTCCGGATTGCGACCCTGCTTGCGACCCAGGCGACTTCTCTCCACGCTCAGGACAAGTCCGAGCTGGCCAAGGTCCCTCCACCACCGGGATTCCTCGATCCCGCAGGGGCTGTCAGCGTCTCGGCCCGCGTTGCTCTTCTCGAGGGGCCGGCCTTCGACGCCGACGGCAATCTCTTCTTTAGCGACATCTTTGCCAACCGGATTTACCGGATGTCACCTGACGGCAAGGTCTCGACCTTTCGATCCGACAGCGGCCGGACCAACGGCAACACGTTCGACGCGGAAGGACGACTGATCAGTTGCGAGGGGGCCGAGCAAGGTCCGGGAGGGCGCCGTCGGATCGTCCGGACGGACCTGGCCACGGGGAAGGTCGAGGTCCTGACCGATCGATATCAAGGCCGGCGGTATAACAGTCCCAACGATGTTATTGCCGACGCCCGAGGCCGGATCTGGTTCACCGACCCGTTCTACGGAGATGATCGCACATCGCTGGAGATGGACGCCGAGGCCGTTTATCGGATTGACCCGGACGGCACGGTCACTCGTGTCGTCTCGCAACCCTATGTCGAGCGTCCCAACGGGCTCGCGCTGACGCCCGACGGCCGGACACTCTACCTGGTTCGACAGTCACTCCCGACCGGGAGGAAACCGCAAGATCTGGGCCTTTGACGTGGCCCCGGACGGCAGCCTCAGCGGCCGTCGCCAGGTTTTCGACTTCGGCAAGGGCCGGGGTGGAGATGGCCTCCGGCTGGACGAACGGGGCAACCTCTGGGTGGCCGCGGGGATCATGTTTCCTCGACACTCGGGCGAGACGTCCGATGTGCCGCCGGGTCTCTACGCGATCACGCCCGGCGGCAAGCTATTGGGACGGATCCCGATCCCCGAGGACCTGTGCACGAACCTGGCCTTTGGCGGTCCAGATCGAAAGACGCTCCACGTCACGGCGGGCAAGTCGATCTACAAGGTTCCGCTGACTGTCTCCGGCTCCGCCCTCTATCCCCCGCCCGCTCGATAAAGCGACACTTTGGCTAACCGAGTCTCGCTCCAGGCTCAAGGCGACGGTATCCTCGATCCAGCAGTCGAAGGGCGTCGAGGTCGAACCGGAGTCAAATCATGCTCAAATTCACTGGGGATGGTCGGAATTCGACCTGCAACGGAGCGACCCGCCGCGACTTCTTGCAGGTTGGCATGCTCGGGGCTCTCGGGTTCGGGCTCCCGCAATGGTTCGCGGCGTCCTCCGCCGGGGCCGTCCGACCCGAGGCTGCGGACCGGTCGTGCATCATGATCTTCAACCTCGGCGCGCCGAGCAACATGGACCTCTGGGACATGAAGCCCGACGCCCCCGCCGAGGTCCGCGGGCCGTTCAAGCCGATCGCGACCCGTTCCCGGCCATTCAGTTCTCGGAGATCCTCCCCCGACACGCCAAGATCGCCGACAAGATCTCGCTGGTCCGGTCGGTCCACCACGGCGGCGCGGCCGTCCATGACGCCGGCTGGCAGATGATGCAGACGGGCCGGCTCTTCACCGGCGGGGTCAACACGCCGCATATCGGGTCGGTGGTCAGCTATCTCGAAGGCCGGAAGACCGACCTGCCGCCGTTCGTCGTCCTGCCCGAGCTGATGGGCCGCGGCGGCGGAAACCTGCCCAACGGCCAGGCCGGCGGGTTCCTGGGCAAGGCGCACGACCCGTTCTCGCTCAACGCCGACCCGTCCAAGCCCGACTTCCGCGTCCCCGACCTGCTCCCGCCCAGGGAGATCGGCACCGTCCGCCTCGATCGTCGGCGGAAGATCCGCGAGCTCGTGGATGACGCCGTCTCCACCTTCGAGGCCTCCGAGAACGCCGCTCTGCTCGACGGCAACTTCCAGTCGGCCTTCCGGCTGATGACGAGCACCAAGGCTCGCGAGGCGTTCGACCTGTCTCGGGAGCCGACAGCGACCCGCGAGCGCTACGGGATGACCCGGTTCGGCCAGAGCTGCCTGCTGGCTCGGCGGCTGATCGAGAGCGGCGTGCGGTTCGTGACGATCAACGCCTTCCTGACCGTGTTCGACGAGATCACCTGGGACATCCACGGCTCGAAGCCGTTCACCTCGATCGAGGGGATGCGGGACATCGTCTGCCCGATGTACGACCAGTCGTACATCGCGCCTCGTCGAAGACCTCGACCGGCGGGGGATGCTCGACTCGACGCTCGTCTGCAACCTGGCCGAGTTCGGCCGGACGCCCCGGGTGAACCCGGCCGGCGGGCGCGACCACTGGCCGCTCTGCTTCACGGTGGGCTTCGCGGGCGGAGGCGTCCAGGGCGGCCGGGTGGTCGGGGCCAGCGACCCCATCGGCGCCGTGCCGGCGGACCGGCCCGTCGAGCCGGCCGACATCGCCGCGACGATCTTCCACAGCCTGGGCCTCGACCTCGAGACCAAGCTCCCCGGCCCGGCCGGCCGGCCGTTCCCGCTCGTCGACTTCGGCCATCGCGAGATCCGCGAGCTCTTCTGAGCTCCCCGGCCCATCCGCCCGACGAGGTGATCCGGATCATGACTCGACCGCTCTCCGTACTCGCATGTTTCCTGATGGCCTGGTCGGCGACGCCGGCCCGTGCCGCAGGCTCGTCCTGTTCCCGCCGGAGTCCGCGCTGGGCACCCCGGAGAGCCGCCAGCGGCTGATCCTCCAGGAAGTCGAGCGCGGCGAGGTCGGTCGCCAGGTGACCGAGCCGATCGAGTGGTCGTCGAGCGACCCGAGCGTCGCCACCGTCGGCCGACGGGCGTCGTGAGCCCCGTGCAGGACGGCGAGGCCACGATCACGGCGAAGGCCGGCGGCCGGTCGGCGACCGCCGAGGTCAAGGTGACCGGCATGGATCGCGGCTTCGACTGGAGCTTCCGGAACCACGTCGAGCCGGTGCTCGCGAAGCAGGGCTGCAACTCCGGGGCCTGCCACGGCGCCCTGGCGGGCAAGGGGGGGTTCCGGCTCTCGCTCCGAGGGTTACGACCCGGAGGCCGACTACTTCAACATCGTCAAGCAGGACCGGGGCCGGCGCGTCGAGCTGGGCGACCCCGGGCGGAGCCTGTTCCTCGCCAAGCCCTCCGGGGCGATCGCCCACAAGGGGGGCGTGCGGTTCTCGACCGACTCGCTCGAATACCGGATCCTGTCCGGTGGATCGCCGCCGGGGCGCCGCGACGCCGGGCCACGACGAGGCGCCGCGTCGAGCGACTTGAGGTCTTGCCCGAGCGCTCGCTCCAGCACGTCGGCCAGTCCCAGCAGATCCTGGTCCGCGCCCACTACTCCGACGGCCGGGCCGAGGACGTCACCCGCTGGGTCAAGTGGTCGTCGGCCGACGAGTCGGTCTGCCGGGTTGACGACCAGGGCAAGGCCCAGGTCATCGGGCCGGGCGAGGGGTCGGTCGTCGCCTGGTTCGCCAGCAAGCTGGCGATCGCCCGGATCACCGTGCCGTATGGCGACGGGCTCCGGCCGGTCGAAGGCGGTCGTCGACCGGCGGAAGCCGAGGAACTTCATCGACGAGCAGGTCGACAGGCAACTGGCGAGGCTCAACCTGCCCGCCTCGCCCGACTGCGCCGACGCCGAGTTCCTCCGCCGAGCCACCGTCGACACGATCGGCCGGCTCCCCTCGGTCGACGAGACCCGGGCCTTCCTCGCCGACCCCTCGGCGAACGAAGCGCGACGCCCTGATCGACCGGCTCCTCGCCGCGCCCGAGTTCGTCGATTACTGGACCTACAAGTGGTCCGACCTGCTGATGCTCAACGGCACCCGGCTCCGGCCCCAGGCGCTCAAGGCGTACTACCAGTGGATCCGCAAGCAGGTGGCCGACGACGTCCCCTGGGACCGGTTCGTCCGCGAGATCGTCACGGCCACGGGCGAGAGCCTCGAGAACGGGGCGACCAACTTCTACGCCCTCAGCCAGTCGCCCGAGGACATGACCGAGAACGTCAGCCAGGCGTTCCTCGGCCTCTCGATCGGCTGCGCCAAGTGCCACAACCACCCGCTCGAGAAATGGACCAACGACCAGTATTACGGCATGGCCAGCCTGTTCGCCAGGGTCAGGGCCAAGGGCTGGGGCGGCGAAGGGCGCTCGGGCGACGGGCTCCGCACGCTCTACGTCGCCGAGTCCGGCGAGCTGGTCCAGCCGCAGGACCGGCAAGCCCCAGCCGCCGACGCCGCTCGACGGCCAGCCGCTCGACTTCGACGACCCGGCCGACCGCCGGGCCAGCCTGGCGAGCTGGCTGACCGCCCCCGAGAACCCCTACTTCGCCCGGTCGATCGCCAACCGGGTCTGGGCCAACTTCTTCGGCGTCGGCCTGGTCGAGAAGGTCGACGACATGCGGGCCTCGAACCCGGCGAGCAACGAGGCCCTGCTCTCGGCCTCGGCGGCGTTCGTGGTCGAGAACAAGTTCGACCTCAAGGCGCTGATGAAGGCGATCCTCCGGTCGAACGCCTATCAGCGGTCGAGCCATCCCCTGGCCGGGAATCGGTCGGACCGCCGGTTCTATTCGCGGTATTACCCACGGCGGATGATGGCCGAGGTTCTCCACGACGCGATCGTCCAGGTCACCGAGGTCCCGACGAAGTTCGACTCGATCGGCTTCCCCGGCAACGACCACGAGAAGACCGACTTCTATCCGCTCGGCACGCGCGCCGTGCAGCTTTACGACGCGGCGGTCGAGAACTACTTCCTCCAGGCGTTCGGCCGGAACCCGCGCCGGATCGTCTGCGAATGCGAGCGGTCCGACGAGCCGACGATGGTCCAGGTGCTCCACCTCTCCAACGGCTCGACGCTCAACGAGAAGCTCAAGGCGCCCGGGAACCGGCTCGCGAAGCTGCTCAGGCTCCGTCGCGAGGGGATGTCGGACGCGGCGATGGTCGACGAGATCTACCTGGCCTGCCTGTCGCGATATCCCGACCGAGGCCGAGCGGAGCTCGCTGCTCGCGCTGCTGCCGCCCCCGGGCGATGCCACCGAAGCGGAGGTCGTCGAGGACATCTTCTGGGGGATGATGAGCAGCCGCGAGTTCCTGTTCAACCATTGACGGGAGAGATCGCCATGCCCAGCCCGATGATCCTGGCGGTCCTGTCGCCGCCCTCCCGGCCCTGCCCGCCGACGCCGAGCGACGCCCGACTATCAGACGCAGGTCGCGCCGCTCCTCAAGAAGTACTGCGCCGGCTGCCACAACGACGAGGATCGCGAGGGCAAGTTCTCCCTCGAAAGCTACGCCTCGCTGCAGCGAGGGACGGGGCACGGCCCCGCTCTGCTGCCGGGCGACTCGAAGGGAAGCCTGATGCTCCGGGTCATGACCGGGGCCGTCGAAGCCGTCGATGCCGCCCAAGGACGAGCCGAGAGCCCGACGCGGACGAGATCGCCATCATCGAGGCCTGGATCGCCTCCGGGGCGCAAGGGCCTCAAGGCGAGGAGCCCGCCGCGGCTCGCCTTGCTGGTCCCCAAGGTCCCGTCGAGGGCCAAGGTCCGGCCGGTCGTCGGCGCTCGACGCCTCACGCGACGGCCGATGGACGGCCATCGCCCGCGACACCGAGGTCACGCTCTTCGAGGGCACCGGCGAGAAGGTGACTGGCGGGAACATCGCCGGGCGGTCCATCGGCACGATTCCCGGGCCAGGTCACGGCCGCTGCACTTCACCCCCGACGGCAAGCGGCTCGTGGCCGCCTCGGGAATCGCCGGGCTGGGCGGTGTCGCGTCGATCTGGAACGTCGATGACGGCACGCTCGTCCGGGCCTTCGAGGGGCACCGCGACCTCCTCTACGACGCCGAACTCTCTCCGGACGGCACGCGTCCTGGCCACCTGCGGCTACGACAAGATCATCGAGATCCGCGAGGCCGCCACCGGCAAGCTCTTGCGGACCCTGGAAGGTCACACCGGGGCCGTCTACGACGTGGCCTTCAGCCCCGACGGCCGATTCCTCGTCAGCGCCAGTGCGCGACGACACCTGCAAGGTCTGGCGGGTCGAGGACGGACTTGCGGATGGATACCCTCCCGCAGCCGCTCAAGGCCGAATACACCTGCCGGCTTCAGCCCCGACGGCAACATCGATCGTGGCCGGAGGGGCCGACAACAACATCCGCGTCTGGCGGTTCGTCTCGCGCGAGAAGCCCGAGATCAACCCGATGGTCACGGCACGATACGCCCACGAAGGGGCGATCGTCCGGCTCGACTTCTCGCCCGGACGGTTCGACGGCTCGTCTCGCTCGCCGAGGACCGCACCGTCAAGGCCTGGCGATCCAGCGACCTCACCGAGATCAAGCTCTGGGAAGGCCAGCCCGACGTCGTGACAGCACTTGCGTTCGCCCCCGATGGCTCCTCGTTCGACGTGGGGCGGATGGATGGCTACGCTGGCGACCTATCCCACGCCGGTCATGCCTCCCGAGGATTCCCTGCCCGTCGATCCGAAGGCCGGTCTCGGTCGCGGCGCGGGGTTCATCCTCCGTTCAGGAAGTCGCCGAGGCGGAGCCCAACGATCTCCCCGGCCGAGCCAACCCGATCCGTCTCCCGGCCAGGATCAAGGGTGCCATCGCCGGTGGCGAAACCGGACGATTCGATTCCGACGTCTATCGGTTCTCGGCCAGGGCCGGAGAGGAATGGGTCTTCGAGGTGGACGCGGCCCGTTCGGGGTCGAAGCTGGACTCGTTCCTCGAAGTCCTGGACGATCAAGGTCAACGGGTTCCGCGGGTCCTCTTGCAGGCCGTCCGGGACTCCTACTTCACTTTCCGAGGAAAGAACGGCACGGAAAGCGGTGATTTTCGTCTCTTCAACTGGGAAGAAATGGGAATCAACGAGTATCTCTATGCCAATGGCGAGGTGGTCCGGCTCTGGCTCTACCCCCGAGGTCCGGACTCAGGATTCTTCGTGTATCCAGGGCAGGGGAGCCGATGGGGCTACTTTGACACGACGCCACTTTCCCATGCGTTGAACGAACCTTGTTACATTGTCCAGCCCCACCCGCCGGGGACGAAGCTCCTCCAGAACGGCCTACCAACCTTCACGCTCTACAATGAGAATGACGACGACGCTCACCGGGAATTGGGCAAGGACTTCGAGCTTTTCTTCACCGCCCCCAGGAACGGCGAGTACCTGATCAAGATCCGCGATGTCCGGGGTCTCCAGGGGGCCGATTTCCGTTACGTCTTGACGGCCCGCGAGCGCCGTCCCGACTTCAAAGTGACACTGGCTGGCGCGAACCCGACGGTGGGAGCCGGAAGTGCCCGGGAATTCAAGGTGTCCGCGAAACGGATCGACGGGTTCGAGGGACCGATCCGGGTGGACGTCGCCGGAGTGCCACCCGGCTTCCGCGTGACCAGCCCCCTGATCATCGAAGCCGGGCAGCTCGACGCGTTCGGAGTCATCACCGCCGAACCAGACGCCCAGCCGCCCTCGGCGGACTCAGCCAGGTCGATCGCGGTCAAGGCGTCGGCACAGGTGGAGGGAGTCGAGTTGACGCACGAGGTCAATTCCCTGGGATCGATCAAGCTGGACCCCGCGCCCAAACTCCGGGTCGCAATCGCACCGGCCAAGGGCGGGGCGAAACCCGTCAATGATTCCGCCGACGGTCCCCTTGAATTCGCCATCGAGCCCGGCCAGACGATCCTCTTGAACGTGAAGGTCGAGCGCCTTGGCTTCAAGGGCCAGGTCCCCTTCGGAAACGAAGGCTCCGGGCGAAACCTACCCTTCGGCGCGATCGTTGACAACCTCGGCCTCAATGGGCTCCTGGTCCTTGATGGCCAGGAGGAACGCACCTTCTTCGTCACGGCGGATCGGAGCACCCCCGACCAGACCCGCCCGTTCCATCTCACCACCACGGCGGGCGGAGGCGTCTCCAGCCGACCGGTCCTCTTGCGCGTCACTCGACCGCGACTCCAGGCCGCAGCCCCGTAATTGCACAATGGGGACCAAGCGTGAGTAGCTTGAGTCGAGTGCGTCGAGTCCTCGAGAACTGCGCTGTGAGAACGTGAACTGATGCGTCTTTGAAGACTCGACGCACCCTACGGGCACCGATTTCCGGAAAAAGTGTGATAACGCGGGCTCGATCGACCTGAATGTGTGAGAGACCACGGCAACTTGCCGAGCACCCTCGAACACGAAAGGTCCGTCGCGATGGCCACCGAAGCCCAGATCCGCGCCAACAGAGAAAATTCGAAAAAATCGACCGGCCCGAAGACCCCTGAAGGCAAGGAGCGCGTCCGCCGCAACGCCCTCAAGCACGGCCTGACCGGCTCGGGCGTCGCCTTGCCGTCGGAAGACCAGGCCGAGATCACGCGCAGCTTCCTCGCCCTGCAAAACGAGTTACGGCCGAGCAGCGAGCTGGCCGAGAAGCTGGTTCGTCGCACGGCGTTCCTCTTCGTCCGGCTCGAACGCTGCGAGAAGCACGAAACCTCCGAGACCTCGAAGCGCGTCCGCCACGCCGTCGAGAAGTTCGATGATGAACGACTCGCGGCCGTCGAGGAGCTGGCCGCAAAGATCGAGCGCGAGCCCGCCACGACCTCGCGACGGCTCCAGATGACGCCCGAAGGGATCGACTGGCTGCTCGACCAGTGGGAGATCCTCCATGAGGAACTGTTCATGAAGGGGAATCGCCTCTACTGGACCAACAACCACCGAGCCCGGTTCGAGCTGCTCCTCGGCCGAAATCCCGCCGACTGGCGGCTGGGCCGGATCGCGATCCTCTCCGACGCCGTGGCCGGGTTCTTCCTGAACCTCGAAAAAGAGGATGGGCCGGGTCTCGAAGGCGAGGCTCGCGCCGACTGGGCGCGCGGCGAGCTGGGCCGGATGATCGACGAGGAGATGGCTCGATTGAAGGACGTCCGAATCAACCTCGACCCGAAGGCGATCGAGCAGGACCGCGCCGAGGCGGTTGACCGGGCGCTCTTCGACCCCTCGAAAGAGGCGATCCTGGCCCGGAAGTACGAAGCGGCCACCGAACGGGCACTTTTCCGGACTTTGAAAGAGCTTCGCCAGGTCGAGGCCGACGCGGCCCAGGGAATTAAGACAGAGATAACCGTTGACACGGAAGAAACTTACGACAATTCGGCTTTGAATGAACGGGAGGACGAGCCGGAGTCTTCGCCGGCCCTCGAATCGGCCCCTCCGACCATCTTCCCGCTGTCCGAGCGGGCGAAGGAGGGGCCGATTTCGGTCGGGACGGCCGAAAAAGTGGTCGTCTGAGGCTCAAAGGGGGTCGTCCGGAGGTCCGAGAGGCCCGATCGCGATCGGGCCAGGGGCGGTCCACGGACCTCATGGACCGGGTGGTGTCATCTGGACGTGAACCGCTCCAGGTCGGTCAAATTGGAACACTCCGGTCACCAAGAGCGCCGCCCCGATCATGTTCCTGAATCCTTCAGGCGATCAGATTCCGAATCACCTTGCCCCCGACATCGGTCAGACGCTCGTCTCGGCCTCCATGGAGGACCGTGAGTTGCTTGTGATCGAGACCCATCAGATGCAGGATCGTCGCGTGAATGTCGTTGACGTGGGCCCGATCTTCGACGACGTTGAGTCCGATCTCGTCGGTCGTGCCAATCGTCGCTCCTCCTTTGACTCCGCCGCCGGCCATCCACATGGTGAAGGCGGTCGCGTTATGATCTCGGCCGCGACCACCCTTCTGGCTGACGGGAGTCCTCCCGAACTCAGCGCCCCAGATCACGAGGGTCTCGTCGAGCAACCCGGTGCGCTTGAGATCGGTCAGGAGTGCGGCGACGGGCCGGTCGGTGAGACCGCACATCTTCTCATGATTCGCATCCAGATCATCGTGAGCGTCCCACTGCATGGCGACCGGGCCGCCCCCGGAATAGAGCTGGACGAACCGCACGCCGCGCTCGACCAGGCGACGGGCGAGCAGACAGCGAGTCCCGAACTCGACGGTTTTCGGATCGTTCAGTCCGTAAAGCTCGCGGGTTGTTTCGGGCTCGCTCGCGAGGTCGACTGCCTCGGGCGCCGCGCTTTGCATCCGGAACGCTAACTCATAGGAGGCGATCCGGGCCGAAAGCTCGGAGTCCTGGGGATCGAGGTCCTGCTCGTTCATCGACCGCAAGAGATCGAGCGTCCGGCGCTGCTGGGCGAGGCTGAACTCGCCGGAGGATGGCTTGAGGTTGATGATCGGCGACGGGCCGTTACGGAGCAAGGTGCCCTGATAAAGGGCCGGCAAGAAACCCGCTCCCCAACACGGGGCGCCTCCTTCAGGAGTCCCTTCCGGTTGCGTCATCACGACGAAGGACGGCAGGTTGTCGCTCTCCGAGCCGAGACCGTAGGTGACCCAGCTCCCGAGGCTAGGGTAGCCCATGAAGACGCGCCCGGTGTTCATCTGGTACATCGCCGGGGCATGGATCACGTTGTCGGCCACGCACGACCGGAGCAAGGCGATCGAGTCGGCGTGCTGGTGCATGTGCGGCACGAGGTCCGACATCTCCATACCCGACTGGCCGTACCTGCCAAATTTGCGATGGCTCCCCAGGCAAAGGGGGTCGCTCTCAAGAAACTGGCTGTGAATCTTCCCGAAGCTCGGAGGTAGCGGCTGGCCGTCGAGCTTGTTCAGGAGCGGCTTGGGATCATACAGGTCGAGATGGCTCGGACCGCCGGTCATGAACAGGAAGATGCAGCGTTTCGCCCGGGCTGGGAAGTGGCCGGGCCTGGCCGCCAGCGGATTCACCGCCGACGGGACCTCTCCCGCCACCGCCCGACCTTGTCTCTGGAGCAAGTCCGAGAGGCCGAGGAGTCCGAAGCCATTGCCGGCGACGCGGAGGAAATCTCGGCGAGTGGGGGCCATCGCCGATGGGCCAGGGCATCGCGAGGGCAATCGTGAGTCGGTCATCTTTGGGCGTTCCGAGCGTGGGTTCAGGCGGGCATTCAAGGCACGTAGAGGAACTCGTTCCGATTGAGCATCGCCCTCGCGAAATCGACCCAGGCGGCGGCCAGCGGCGGCTCGATTCCCTCGGCGGCGAATGTGGGTCGAGCGAGCGAATGACCTTCCCCGGCGAGCTTGCGGAGCAATCCCGTCTGGGAACTGAGAAACGCTTGAGCCTGTTCGACTTCATTCGCCCGAGGCTCGCGCCCCAGGACAATCTTGTAGATCAGGTTGATCTGTTCAACAGACCCACCCTTTGCTTCGAGGAAGAGCCGGCCCGCCAGGGCCTTGGCGCGACCATCGGCGAAGTCACTGTTCAGGAGCACGAGTGCCTGGAGGGCATGCGTGCTGACCGTCCGCTGAGGGCAGACCGTCTGGGTGTCAGGAGCGTCGAAGGCGTCGAACATCGGGTAGCGGACGTTCCGCTTACGAAAGAGGTAGAGCGACCGGCGAGCCCGCTCGCGAGGGTCGGGTGTCTCGGGCCAGAGGTCGACGACCTCGGCCTCGGTGAAGATCAGGTCCTCCACTTCCTTCTCGATCGGGACGAGCACGCCGGGGCCACCCGGCTTGAGGTTGAGCTCTCCCGAGACGAAAAGCAACGCGTCCCGGAGACCCTCGGCGTCGAGGCGTCGGCGGTTCATTCTCCAGAGATAGAGATTCTCGGCGTCGTCGTCGGCTTGCTTCCTGGCCACCTCGCCTCGAAGGGACGAGGTTTGTCGATACGTGGCCGAGGTCACCATCAGCCGGTGGAGGGGCTTGAGCCTCCAGCCCTGCGCGATCAGCTCGGTCGCCAGCCAGTCGAGTAGCTCCGGGTGCGAAGGGGGCTCGCCCCGGACTCCGAAGTCGCTGGATGTCGCGACGATTCCCCGACCGAAGTGATGCTGCCAGAGTCGGTTGACGATCACTCGGGCGGTCAGCGGGTTGTCTGCCCGGGTGAGCCAATGCGCCAGGGCAAGGCGTCGACCCGTCGTTGAGCTGGTCGGCCGGATCTGATCGGCGGCGAAGGCCGAGGGGGGCTGGGCGGAAAGGAGGATACCCGGTGGCCTGGGCTCGACCTTCAGGCCGAGGTTCTTGGTATCGCCCCGCCGAAGGACGAAGGTCTCGGGAGCCTCGGGATTCTGGTCGATCAGAGCCTGCGCATACGCCGGGGGACGTGGCACGGTCTTCTCGATCGCGTCGATTTCCTTCTTGAGACGCTCACGCTCCTCGTGCGGCCCGGAGTCCCTGGCGACGGCCTCCGCAACCTCTTCCCATCGGATCATGAGGGTCGCTGCCAGCCCTTCGGCCATACGCTTCTGGGCGGGGGTCCGGTCCTTCGCGGGGATCTTCATCAATTCGCGTTCGAGCGGGGTGAGGCTTGCGTGTTTCTGGTCCTTGAGGGCCTTTCGGTACGGAGCTTCGATCTCGGCCTTGCGCTTGAGCAGCGGGGCGGTCTTGGCCTCGGCGGCCTTCTTGGCCGAATCGTAATCTTCAATTTCCGACTTCGAGGCGATTGGAACATCGACGAGCCCCGACCCGGCGAAGAACGCCTGGAGACTGTAAAAGTCGGCGCTTGGAATGGGGTCGGATTTATGGTCATGGCAGCGGGCACAGCCGATTGTCAGGCCGAGGAAGACCGAGCCGACGGTGCCGGTGATCTCGGTCAACTCCGACTGCCGTTTTACCTTGGGATCGATGTTCCCGCTCACGACCTCGCGAGGGCCGGCACGACCAAAACCAGTCGCGATCAAAGCGTCCTGGTCGTCGGGCTCGGCCTCGTCGCCCGCGAGTTGGAGGGTAACGAATCGATCGTAAGGCATGTCGTCGTTCAGCGCCTTCACCACCCAGTCGCGGTATCGCCAGGCGTCGGGCCGCTCGGCATCGAGCTCGAACCCGTTGGAGTCGGCATGATGGGCCAGGTCGAACCAGTGCTGAGCCCAGCGTTCCCCGTACTGGGGGCTGGCAAGAAGGCGGTCGACAACCCGTTCGTAGGCGTCGGGTTGTGAGTCGTTGAGGAATTGCTCGACATGCTGGGGAGTAGGCGGAAGTCCCGTGAGGTCGAACGTGACCCGTCGGAGAAGTGCCAGACGGTCGGTCTCGGGCGAATGCTTGAGCTCGACCGATACCAGCCCGGCCAGGATAAACCGATCGATCGGGCTCCGGACCCACTCCGGTTCCGTCACCTCGGGAAGCTCGGGACGCCTGGGAGATCGATAAGCCCAGTGCCCTGATTCTTGAGGTTCAGCTTGTGCTGGAGGTTCGTTTTGAGCCGCGGCAGTGATCGGGCCGGTCGCGAAAACGAGGCCGACCAGAATCGACCGTGGCAAGCAGAGGACCATGAAGAATCTCCCGGAGTGGTCGGGCTCGGTCCGTCCGTCGAGGCATGTTAAACAAGAATCGTCGCTCAAACACCTCGAAGTCGTCAAGCCGTCCAGGATCAAGAGCGAGGTGAATGTCGCAACATGGACTCCAGGCGGAGAGAACCGCGCGAAGAACCTGACCGCGAGGTGGGATCACGGAGTTCGTGGCGTGGATGCCCTGAGAAGCGAGTGAACGGCTAAGCACTATCGTCCAGAGCACGGGCGAGTCGCGTCTTGCTTGGCCCAAAGATTCAGGTCAGACTGATCCTCGGTCGCGCTCGACGATGCGCTTCGGCTGACGGATCACCCGAGTGATCCGGATTGTCAGTCCCACGCTTTTTCCCGGAGATATCGAATCGCCGCCTTGATGCCAGGCGAAGGTTCGATCCACTTGCTTCGAGAATCCGCGGGGGCGGATCGCGTCCGCGGCCAAATTCGCTTCACCGAAGTCGAACACCAGGTCATCGTCCGATCGCGAGGATCGCAAATCGGCTCGGACAAGGCCAGGCGCGATGGTTTCCGAGCCGTCAGGGGACTCATCCAGATGAAACGACGATTCACGATCCGCTTCGCCTTGGCCTTCTGGCTGGCCCCGTTGTCCATGATCTTCGCGGCTGACAAGAATGCCCGGCCGAACATCCTGATCGTGATCGCCGACGACATGGGTTTTTCCGATGCCTCCTGCTACGGTGGCGAGATCGCGACGCCAAATCTCGATGGCCTCGCGAAGGATGGCTTGCGTTTCACCCAGTTCTACAACACCGCGCGATGCTGGCCGACACGTGGCGTCCTGCTCACGGGCTATTATGCCCAGCAGGTTCGTCGGGATACCCTCCCAGGAATCAAGAGCGGTGCTCAGGGAACTCGGCCGGCCTGGGCCCGGCTCCTGCCCGACATGCTCAGGCCAGTCGGTTACCGTTCGTATCACTCGGGCAAGTGGCACGTGGACGGCAAGCCGATGGCGAACGGATTCGATCACTCTTACAGCCTCGACGATCATGACCGGCATTTCGCGCCTCGGGCCCACTCCGAAGACGGCAAACCACTCCCATCGGTTGAACCCGGGAGCGGCTATTACACGAGCACGGCGATTGCCGACCACGCCATCAAATGCCTGAAGGACCACGCCGAGCATCACGCCGAGAGACCATTCTTCGGGTACGTCGCCTTCACCGCCCCCCACTTCCCACTTCAAGCACCGCCCGAAGACATCGCCCGCCGTCGGAAAGCTTATCAGGCGGGCTGGGACACGATGAGGGAAGAACGATGGCAACGATTGAAGGTCTCGGGTCTCGCCGGGACGGCGCTGGCACCGATCGAGCGCGACCTGGGACCGCCTTATGCCTTCCCCGATGCCATCAAGAAGCTCGGCCCGAACGAATTGAACCGGCCGCTCCCCTGGACGGATCTCAACTCTGCACAGCGTGAGTTCCAGGCAGACAAGATGGCGGTCCACGCCGCGATGGTCGACCGGATGGACCGCGAGATCGGCCGGATTCTCGCCCAGCTTCGAGCCATGGGAGCCTGGGAGAATACGCTCGTCTTCTTCCTGTCCGACAACGGCGCCAGCGCCGAGATCATGGTCCGGGGCGATGGCCACGACCCGGCCGCCGAATGCGGAACCGGAGCCACATTCCTCAGCATCGGCCCAGGCTGGTCGAGCCTTTGCAACACCCCGTTCCGCCGGCACAAAACGTGGGTCCATGAAGGCGGGATCTCGACACCCTTGATCGTCCAATGGCCCAAGGGGATTGCCGCGCGGGGCGAACTCAGGCACGCCCCCGGGCATGTCATTGACCTGGTCCCAACGATCCTCGAAACCGCCGGCGCGAAGCCATTCGAGCGATGGGAAGGCCAACCCGTGCCACCGGCACCCGGCAAAAGCCTGGTCCCGCTCTTCACATCGGACGGTGCCCTCGATCGCGATCCTCTCTGGTGGCTCCACGAAGGCAACAGGGCTCTTCGAGCCGGCGACTGGAAGATCGTCGCCGCGGGGAAAGACAGCGCCTGGGAACTCTATGACCTCAGCTCGGATCGATCCGAGAGCAAGAACCTCGCGAGGGAGAGGCCCGAGAAGGTGAACGAGCTGGCGGCGATCTGGAGCCGACGCCTCGATGAATTCACTCAGCTCGCGAGCCGGGACCTGCCGCCGGCCCCGAAGTCGAAACCGGGAAAGTGAGCCATTGCGAACGAGGCCTATGAGACTGATCTCATGACTCCTCCTTTCGTCACGATGAGGAACGCGATGAAGTGCATCGCCCTGGGCATCGCAATGTCACTCGCGACCTCGGCCGCTCGGGCCACCGAGGCTCCCAACATCCTCTGGCTGGTCTGCGAGGATTCGAGCGTGGACTGGTTCGGATGTTACGGCAAGACTCACGCGAAGACCCCCAATATCGATGCCCTGGCTCGCGAAGGATTTCGCTATACGCATACCTATGCCAGCGCTCCCGTCTGCGCACCGTCGCGGAGCACCTGGATCACGGGAATCAACGCCGTCTCCACGGGCACCCAGCCCATGCGCAGTCGTTACCCGATCCCCCACGACACGATCAAGTATTACCCGGACTATCTCCGGAAGGCTGGCTACTTCACGGCGAACCACAGCAAGACCGATTACAACATTGGCGGACGTCCGGATGGCGCGTGCTGGGATAGCAACAAGGCCAACGCCTGGGACCTCCGCAAGGCGGGTCAGCCGTTCTTCCAGGTGATCAATTTCAACTCGTCGCACGAAAGCTCGGCCCACGGCGACGTCACAAGGACCCGCCACTCACCTCAGGACGTGACGCTCGCGAGGTATCATCCCGACGAGCCGGGTATCCGCCAGACCTACGCGAAATACCACGACGCGGTCAATCGGATGGACGCCGAGGTCGGCAAGACGCTCGAAGAACTGGCAAAGGCGGGCCACGCCAAAGATACGATCGTCATCTTCAATTCCGACCACGGCGGCGTCATGCCGCGCAGCAAGCGGTTCCTTTACGACAGCGGGGTCCATGCCCCTCTCATCCTTCGGATTCCCGAGAAATTCAAGCAATTCTGGCCGGCGGACGCCCCGGGCTCGACCGTGGAACGGCTGGTCAGCTTCCTCGACATGCCGAAGACCTGGTTGAGCGTGGCCAGCGCGGAGATCCCCGAAGTCATGCAAGGACGCATCTTTCTCGGCCCGGCCGCCGAGCCCGAACCCACCTACGTTTTCGGCTTCCGTGAGCGGATGGACGAGCGTTTCGATAGCCAGCGTTCCGTTCGCGACAAGCGGTTTGTCTATATCAGGAATCTGATGCCGTTCGTTCCCTGGGGCCAGCACCTCGACTACCTCTGGTTGATGCAAGCGACCCGATCCTGGGAAGACGCTCATAAACACGGCCGGACCGACGAGATCACCGGCCGGTTCTTCGGCTCCAAGCCGGTCGAGGAGCTCTATGACACGGTCGCGGACCCCGACAACGTGGTGAACCTTGCCGGGAACCCAGAGCATCGGCAGCGATTGGAAACGATGCGTGCGAAGCTCCGCGAGTGGCAACTGTCCGTCCGCGACTCGGGATTGCTCCCGGAATTCGAGCGTGAACGCCGCGCGAGCAAGAACAAGACGACCATCTACGCGATGGTCCGCGACTCGAAGCTCTACGACCTGCCCGCCTATCTCGATGCCGAGAGCCTCGCGCTGGCCAGGGACCCCGCTAACGGGACCCGGTTGGTCGAATTCCTGAAGCACGAAGATTCGGCCATGCGTTACTGGGGCGTCGTCGGGCTCTTGATCCTGGGCAAGCTGGATCTCAAGATCGAGAGTGCCCTGGCGACTGTGCTCGATGACCCTTGCGGCGAGGTCCGCGCCTTCTCGGCCCTGGCGCTACTCTCGACGGGAAGTCAGGCCAAGGCCAGGCAGGCCCTGGCCGGTATGTTGCGGGAGCATTCCCCGGCGAGTCTGATGGCCCTCAACGTCATCGACTGGTCCGGTGACGAAATTGCCCCTTACCTGTCGGCGATGAACGCGCTCCCGGCGACAGGTAACGCGATGGTCGCTTACGAACAACGCATGGTCGCCTACCTGCGCGAATCACGCGGCCTGGCTGCTCCCTCTGCTTCGGGCAACACACCAAGGGAGAAGAACGGGAAGCCGTGATCTCCCCCTCAATGTACGAAGACCGCCCGTCACACTCGTGATGTGTGACGGGCGGTTTCTCTGGATTCACCGATCAAGGCTGTCGATCAGGCCCGGGTCGCGATCCGTCGATTCACGAAATCCTGTCCTTCGTCCATCCGGATCGGAGGTCCGGAAAGGATGGAGGGCGCCAGGGTGATCTCGAGCGCCTCGTCCAGGGTCGAGACACAATGGAAGGTCAAGCTATGCCGGATGTCTTCGGGCAGGTCGTCGAGATCAGCCTCGTTGTCCTTGGGGACGAGGATATGAGTGCAGCCGGCGCGATGGGCTCCCAGCACCTTTTCCTTGACCCCGCCGATCGGCAAGACCCGTCCCCGAAGAGTGATCTCGCCGGTCATGGCGACGTCACGTCGAACGGGTCGACCTGACATGGCGGAGATGATCGCGGTGGCCATCGCGACGCCCGCCGAGGGGCCATCCTTGGGGATCGCTCCGGCCGGGACGTGGACGTGGACCTCGATCGACCCGAGCCGATCGGGCGGGATGTCCAGCTCGGGAGCGTGGGTCGCCGCGTAGGTCGTCGCTGCCCGCGCCGACTCCTTCATGACGTCGCCGAGCTGACCGGTGAGGATCAGAGAGACGTTCCCCAGGCCGCCGAACCCCGCAGAGCCTTCCGATGAGTTTCCGGCCGTAAAGTTTGCGGACCGCAGCCTCGACGAACATGATGTCCCCGCCGCTGGGCGTGTAATACATCCCGGTTGCCACACCCACCTCGTTGGCCGTCGCGGCATGCTCCGGGTGGACCCTGGGCCGGCCCAGCATCTCGCGGATTCGATCAGGCGTGACGATCCGATCGACCGCCTCGCCCGCCGCGATCCCTCTGGCCAGCTTCCGGGCCACCGCGCCGACCTGCCGTTCGAGCTGGCGGACGCCGCTCTCACGGGTGTACCGGCTGACGACCTCCATCACGGCCTCGTCGGTGAACGTCACCTGCTCGTCCGCCAGACCGGACTCGTGGAGTTGCCTCGGGATCAGGTAAGTTTTGGCGATCTCGGCCTTCTCTCGCTCGGTGTAGCCTGAAAAATCGACCACCTCCATCCGGTCGAGCAACGGCCCGGGGATGTTCTGGAGGAAGTTGCCCGTGGCGATGAACAGGACATCGCTCAAATCGAACGGCACGTTCAGGTAGTGGTCCGTGAACGAATCGTTTTGCGCCGGGTCGAGCACTTCGAGCAACGCACTGGCGGGGTCGCCCTGGTGCGAGACGCCCAGCTTGTCAACCTCGTCCAGCAGGAAGACCGGGTTCTTGGTCCCGGCCTGCTTGAGCCCCTGGATGATCCTGCCGGGCATGGCTCCCACGTAAGTCCGACGGTGGCCTCGGATGTCGGCCTCATCTCGGACGCCGCCGAACGCGGCCCGGACGTACTTCCGGCCGAGGGCTCGCGCAATCGACTTCGCGATGGACGTCTTGCCCACGCCTGGAGGTCCGATGAACAAAAGGATCGGCCCTCGGGCCATCGCGCGGGCCTTGGCCTCGGTGGCGTCCTTGACAGGTCGCTCCACGTCCTCCGCCTCGACGATTTGAGCCTCGCCGGTGGTCTCGACCTCTTTCGCGAGCCGCCGGGCGTTGAGCTGGCGGACGGCCAGGAATTCGAGGACTCGGTTTTTGACGTCCTCGAGCCCGTAATGGTCCTCATCCAGCACCTTCGAGGCGTGGTTGAGGTCGAGATCGTCGTCGGATCGTGTGTTCCAGGGGAGTTCCGCGACCCATTCCAGGTAGGTCCGGATCACCTGGGCCTCCATCGACTCGCGACCGGAGCGCTCCAGTCGGCCCAGCTCGCGTTCGACCTCCGCCCGGGCTTCGGAAGAAAGTTCAAGCCTGGCGAGCTTCTCGCGGAGTTCCTTGGTCTCGCGCGATTGGTCGTCGTCACCCAGCTCCTTCTGGATCGCCTTCATCTGCTCGCGAAGGTACATCTCCTTCTGACGCTCGCCCAGCTCGGTCTGGACCTGCGACTTGATCTGGTCCTGCGCCTGCAACATCCCGATCTGGCGCTGGACCAGGATCAGGACGCGGCGGAGCCGGTCCTCGACGCCGAGGGTTTCGAGTAGATTCTGCTTTTCCTCAACCGAAAGCTCGACGTAACCGGCCACGAGGTCGGCGAACTGGCCGGGGTTGGTGACGGAGTCCAAAACCTGGTGGAGCACCTCTTCGGGTAAACCCCGGCGCTCGCCCAGTTCCATCGATCGCTCGCGAGTCTCGCGATACAGGGCCGCGAACGCCGAGTTCTCCGGGTCGGCCGGCTCCAATTCGGCCAGAGGCGACGCGGTCGCCTTCAAGAAGCCTTCCGAACCGTCATAATGGAGCGCGTGGGCTCGCCGTTCTCCCTGGAGGAGGAGCTGGACGCCCCCCAGTCCGCGCTGGATCTGCCCGATCCGGGCGATCACACCATTTGAATAAAGTTGCTCGGGCGAGGGCTCGTCCGCCGGCTCTGCGCTGCGCGACGGCAAAGACATAGCCATCATTCTTGATGGCCGCCTCGATCGCTCGCAAGGTCCCAGGGCGTCCCGCCGCGATGGGGACCGTCAGACCGGGGAAAACCACCGTCCCGCGCAAGGGCAGTACGGGTAGAGTCTGAGTCGTGGCCAAGGGATTCACCGATCCTTTCCTCCCGGCCATTTCTTCAGTGGCCGAGAACCGTCCAGTATTCTCCATGACCAGAATTCTACGTCGTCGGGTGTCCAGTCGTTCACGAGAATCCCGGGAGACCCTCGACGCATCCGCTCCCGGATCTCAGTAAGTCCCAAAGTGTCAACCTACGGGCGAGGCAAGGAGCACGCTTGTGTTGAAGCCCGCGTTGCGATGCGGGTCCTCGATGGTGCCGAGATACCATCGGACGATGAAGAGATGATCCGAACGGAGAGGCCAGACCACGCCGGAGTACGGAGCGGGACCGACGATCCGGTAATTCCGAACGCCGGGCGTGGGCGACTCTCGACCATAAGCACTCGGGCCGGGAAGCCAGTAATTCTCGACCACCGGGCAGAGCGTGCCGGCCTGGAGCCGTTCGAAAACGATTCCATGGTAATAGGCGGCCGGATCGAGCAACGTGAGCTGAGCGGCGGGTCGTCCCATCCTCCTGGCGAAGACCCAGGCAGCCGAGGTCGCCACCATCCCCCCGCGCTATGGCCGATCAGGTGGGTTCTCGACGGGTCAACCCCCGCGTGCCAGAGTGCATGTGCCAGGTGATGCCCCTGGTGGACGGCGGCCTCGGAATTCACGCCTGGATGGAGACTCTCGAAGGTCGCCGCGTTCCAATCCCAGTCCAGCACGTTGACCCGAGGCCCCCCTCGACGGGCGAGCGACTCGGCCAATTGCTGGGCCATCTCGAAATGCACGACCCGGGGCGCGGGGTTGAAGCCGTGGACGAAGACCACGGTCGGAAGCGTCCGGTCTGGCGGGTCGAATGGCCGAGAGCCGGGCGTGCGATTGACAAGGACCCCGCGAGCGGGACTTCCCCCTCTACGGACCAGCGGAGCCTCGCGCGGTCCACCCCAGGAGAGCGTCGCGGCGGCCGTGAAAACCACGGCGATCGCCGAAATCATGGTGCGCCTCGAATGAGTTCGTTTCGGGTGCGATAGCCGGATGCCGACTCGATCCGGATCGGGGCGGATCGAGTCTCGTCACTTGATCGGCGATCTGGCGCAAGATCTTGAGCCTTACGCCCCGAAATAGGCTCCTCGATCCACGCTCAGGCCAGCCCCTTCCCGCGGCGGATGATCCACTCGGCCGCCAGAAGGGTGAAAACCAACGCTAGAACCCTCGGCGAGTCCCAAAGCGGAGCCCGGGTCGTCACGATCTTGTCGACCGCCTCGGTGGACTGTTCGAGCAGCGTCACCATGTCGTCCGATCCGTTGAGAACACGGCCGCCGGTCGCCCTGGCCAGGGCAACCAGACGAGCCGCATCGGGTCGAGGGTCGCGGTACTCGTCGGAGTCGTCGAGGATCTGGACGTCCAGCTTCGACCGGGCGATCGGCCGATCTCCTTCGTAAGCCACGATTTCAACCGTCGCCTGCTGAAGGCTGGCTCCGCTGGCCAGGCGAATCGTGTCGGCCGAGGGGACCGTCATCGAGCCTGAAAACTGACTCATCTCGGGTCGGAACGCCAGCGGCGAGGTGGAGACAAGGGCCGCCAGATTCGAGCCCGTCTTGCCCGACCGGAGCAGGCGGGATTCCAGCCGGTAGCGATCGGTGGGATGGAGCTTCTCGTCGTACGACTTCGCCGTCACGAGGATCGGCTGGCCAGGCCGGTAAATGACCTTGTCGGTCGCAAGTTCCAGACGACGGTTGGACCCCGACGAGTTCTCGGCAAGCCAGGTGACGACGTTTCGCCAGAACTTCCGGAAATAGCGGTTATCCCCTTCACCCCAGTTCCGCTCGAAGTCGGTCCCCCAGGCCACGGTCGAGTCGGTGGACATCGCGAACGACCGGCCCCGGCCGAACGTCTGCGCGGAGAAGATCGGCGTGCCGGTCCGGGTCGGAGTCCTCGGGGTTTGTCGCTGGCCGGCGCGGGCGGGCGTGCTGTAGGAGAGCCCCGCCAGTGGGTGGTCGGACAGACCCAGGAGGGTCGCGGCGGGCTTGAGCCGGTCGGTGAGATTGCTGCCGTAAAACGATGGCATGCGGTCGAGGATCTCGCGGTTCTTGACCGGATCGTCGAACGATCCGCCAGATCGGGTGCATCTCGACCTCGGGCGGAACCACGACTCGAAAGGTTCCGTTGTAAAACTGGGAGGCCCGACCCGGTCCGTCTCCGCTCATGTCGATCGGGATCATCCCGTCCCAGGGCGTCCGATCCCATCCTCCCGAGCCGAAGCTGGTGTGACCCCCGATCATCGCGAACCCGCCCCCGCGTTCGGCGACGAGTTCCACAGTCCAGGCGATCTGATCGGGCGTGAACGCGGCTCGAGCAATGTCGCTGCAGATCACGACATCGAAGCCCAGCAATTCTTCTCGGGTCGTGGGATAGGCTTTGGACGGGTCGTCCACGCGGTGCAGGCGGGGCTGGAAGTTGTTCTGGAAGTCAACCGCCATCGCCACGCATTCGATGTCTGGATCTTCGACCAGGGCATCGCGGATGAACGCGTACTCCGGGTCGGGGGAGCCCTCCATGTAAATGACGCGGATCTTGTTGCTTTTCGAGGCGACCTGGAACGGGACGGAATTGTTCTCCGCGACGGCCTCGCCAGGTAGAGGCAAGACCTCGGCCACGAGCGGTGTCCTGGCCCGATCGGCCTCGATCACCAGCTCGGTCGGCTGATCGCCGTCGACCAGGGTCAAAGGCAAAGACGCGAGCGGCCTGACGTCTGACCCGCTTGCGGGGCGAATGATCACCTCGGCGCGGCTTCCATCGAACCCACGGCTCCCGACAAGAACCTTCACCGGAATCTTGCTCCCTTTCGGGGCGTCGCGGGGGACGACCAGATCACGAATCGCCACGTCGCCCGAGATCGAGGGATCGCCCACCGGCAGGACATGGATCGGCACGCCCAGCCGTGCATAACCTTGGGCGAGATCGTCGAGCCGACCAGGATCGGAGCTTCGGCCGTCGGAGAAGAGAAAGACGCCGAATGGGGGCGTCTCGCCGAACCGCGACGGCAGGCGTTCGAGGGCGTCTCGCAGCCTCGACTCGTCATCAATGGCCCGGATCGGCTCGCCGGTGGAGAGCGCCGCCAGCCGCTGACCGAAGCGATAACGGTCAATCTTCGGCATCCGGGTCGAGTCCAGCGAGGATTCCGCGCGGGTGATTTCGCGAGTCACCCGGTCCAGCCGGGTTGTCGGCCGTTCGAGCCCCATGCTCCGCGAGCCGTCGATCAGGAAGACAGCCGTCGGCCGCTCGCCGGGAATGGTGGTCTCGACCGTTCGGATCGGGTCGAGCAGGATCAGGACCAGGATGCCCAGCGCCGAGGCGCGAAGCGCCATCAGGAGTAGCGATCTCGCGTTGGGCGATCGCGCCGTGCGACGAGCAAGCATCAGCAGGCCGAGAAGGCCAAGTCCGACTGCGGCGGCGAACTCGATCGCGTGAGGGCGAGACCACTCCATCGGGCGGTTCCTTGTCAGCGCAAGTCTTCGGAGAGCACGCGGAAATAGTCGCGGACCTTCCCCTCGAAGCCGGGCGGCACGGCTCCATCGCGGTCAACCATCGCGTCGTTAAGGATGATCTCCTGGATCTTCGCCTGGAGGGCCTTCGCGATCTCCCGGACGGCGTTGGTCGTGGCGATAGGCGGCGTGAAAAGGCCGGGTCGCAGGCCGCCCTTTTGGGGCGGTGTCCAAATGGTGGTGTTACTCCCCTGGACGGCTTCGGCGAGAACGTCGGCTGCTTTCTTGAGCGAGCCCTCGCCGGCCTTGAGAGCGTCGACCGCCTTCGAGAGTTCCGAGAGCCCCTTCTGAGCCTCGGCTTTCTTGGACTCGTCGGTCGCGGAATCCAGGGCCTTCTGAACTTCGGCCGCCTTTTTCTCGGCAGCGAGGAGCTGCTGGAGCTTCGGCTGCATGTACTCGCGGCGGGCCGCTTCCAGGTCCTTCGCCAGCGATTCGAGCTTGCCCGACGCCTCGACCATCGCGGGTCCCGACTTCGCGGGCTCGCCCGAGGCGAGTGCGGCCGAGGCCTGCCTCATGACCTGTTCGACCTCGGCTGGCGAGTTTGCCTCCGAGGCCCTGGCGACAGCGCGGGCCAGGGTCCGGTCCTCCTCAACCGCGTCTTCCTTGATCCGATTGAGGAGGTCGGCGAGTGTCCTCACTTCCTCGACCAGCCCTTGCTGCTCGGCCACGGCCTCGCCCGGCTCGACGGGGTTTCCTTTCCGGCCGAGATCTCGCTCCGACTTCGCTGTCGCCTGGGCCAGGTCGCGCGCCCTGGCGAGCCGGGCGGGCAATTCCTTCGCCTTGAGCCCGGCGACCTGTTCGGCCAGCCGATCGAGGTGTTCGGCGGCCGATCGAGCGGCCTTCGCGGACTCGCGAGGGCGATCGGCCTGGATCGCTTGATCGGCTTCCTTGACTTCCCCGACCGCCACCTCCATCCGGTTTATCGCCAGGTCCGTCAACGCTCGGTCATCGCGAGCCAGTGAACGGAGCCGCTCGGCTTCACTGGCCGAGGCTTTTTGCCTCTGGGCGGGGCCTGGCTTCGTTCGAGAACTCTTTGAGGGCGGGTCGTCGTTGGGTTCGTTTTTCTGTTCGAGCTGGGGACCGTTGCCGCTCTTCGGGTCGATCTCCTCAGCGAATGCTTTCTGTTCCTCGGCGAGCTTCTTGATGTCCTGTTCGAGCTTCGCCAGCTCGGCCTCCCTGGACTTTTCAGCAGCGGGTGGCTTGCGGAGTTTCTGCTGTTGCTGGAGGTCGATGCTCCGACATTGGCCGGCCGACTTGCTGTCGCTCAGGAGCTTTCGGAGGTTCTGGCGAGCCTTGATCAGCGAGGCAATTGCGGTTTGTTCCAGCGGAATGGATGCCGGTACGTCGCGAGAGGCCAGCGTCACCGTCGCCGATTCCATGGCACGGGCGGCCTCGTCGAGCGGTGAGATGGTCCCGAACTCAGAACCGAGCTTCTGGGCGAACTCACCGGTCACGAACGCCAACTCGGCCTGCTCCTTCGAGAGCCGGTCGGCCACCTTCGCGTCGATCGGCCGTTCCTCCTCGTGCGCGACGGTCCGGTTCAAGGTCCGCCGCTGTCGCTGGATCAATTCTTCCAGGGTCACCGAGGAGCCCTTCGGTGGCATGCCTCCCCCGCTCTGGAACTGGTAATCCTGCTTGAACGGCAGGAGGTCGATGAACCGGAACTCGGTGCTCACCCGATGCGGTTCGGGGGCCCGGTTGTCCTCGACAAATCCTCGATAGGTCAGGCTGTCGGCGAAGGAGAGCTTGTGCTTCTCCAGGTAGAGAGTCGTGAGAGCCTCGGCCGAGGGGGGCTGATCCCTGGGGTTGTCGAGGTAAAGCGTCTCCTCCGGTCCGTCATTGATCTGATAACTGATCCCAAGCTGGGCGATCCCGTAATCGTCGCCTGCCTCAACCTTCATGGGGACCTCGGTCGTCGCGATGACCGCGTAGGTCTCCGGCGGCTTGAGGAACCGGATGCTCGGCTTTTCGTCGGGCTGGACCTTGATCAGGAACCGGGCGGGGTCGAGTTTCATCCCGTCCGAGGCCGTCGCTATAATCTCGTAACGGACATCTTTAACCAGTGGCGGCAATTCGCCCGCGAGCTTGTTCCCGTCAACCCTCAGGGAAGTGACCTGTGGCGTCTTCGACCCCTCAGGCGTCCAGTTCATCCGAGCGGAGAGAGGGGCTCGATCGAGGGCAATCCGAAACCGGACCTTCGACCCCTCGGGGACCCGGAAATTCCCCTCCTTCGCAACCGAAAGCTTGCGGCGGGTGTAAGCGGGCGGCTCGATCGCGGCTTCAAACGACTTGAGCGTCAGGGGATGGGTCACACTCACACGGAAAACGTCGCTCTCGACCTCACCGGCGACGACCCGGTACTCGAAGTCGGCCCGACAATCCTTCCGGACGGCCTCCAGAGTGCCGATCAGGAGTTTCCGTGGGGCACCGGCCGGCGACGCGGGAGCGAGCGAGGTCTCCGTCCAGGCATCCTGAGTCCCAACGGGACGCTGGAGCCACCGAGCTGAAGCCACGGGTCGGCCGGTCAAGGTCGCCCGGACGGTGAAGTCGGCACCTTCCTTGAGCGTCCTGTCCCCCGGCTCGACCGAGAGATTCGTGTAATGCGCCGGCAGGAGGAACAGCCTTTGCGCGGCGATCCGCAGGGTCGGGTCATAGGCGAGGGCGACTAGCACCACAAAGACGATCGCAAACAGGCCGCAGGCTTTCCGGGCGAATCTGCCCCAGGGAACGACGGCCGGGAACTCCAGCCCACGGGCCTGCCGTTCGGTATCAACGAAGAGGGCCCCGACCAGCGAAGGAGAAGCTGGCGCGGTGGTCGGAGTTGGTTCGGCGTATTCCAGAGTCGTCCGAACCCTCTGGCCCAGCTCGGGAAAGGCGGACTCGACCTCGGAGGCCGCCTCACCCTTACCATATCGACGGCGCTTCGCCAGGATTCCCCGCGCGGTCACCGTTACGCGCTGAACTGACCAGGAATCCGAGGGCCACAGTCCTGGCCGAGGCTCGGTAAGACCCACGAAACATCGGCCACAACCTCGACCACTGCCAATCCGATCGCCGTCAAGGCCGCACCAACGAGGGCCATCGCCGCCCGGTAGCGCCGCATGGAGCGGCGGGTCGCCTCCAATGCCTCGACGACTCGGCCTGTTCTCAGTGTGATCTGGTCGGTTTCCGGTTCCAGGAAGAGCGGCATGAGCGACGGACTCCGTGAATTCCCGGTCAAGCGTAGGTCCGATTGGCGACGAAGGTCTCGGCGACGAGGACGACGAGCAAGGCCCAGGCCACGAGCCTCCAGAACTCGCCGGGCCTCAAGGCCCTCACGGGTGCCTTGATCTCCCCAGGGTATTCGTCCGCTTTGGGTTTCTTTTTCGCGTCGGGGAGCCGGAGCGATGAGCGGAAGTCGGCGAGAGTGGCTCGATCGATCCGCGATTCGGAAGGATCAACGTTCCGGACAACCACGCCTTGAGGCGTTTTCTCGATCCCTGGCGAGTCGTCGGGGCCGATTGGCTCTATCTTGACGAGACCGGAGCCGGGGAGCCGACCGGTCAGGTCATCCATCATCTGATGAACCAGCGGAAGATACAAGCGCTGGACAGCCCAGTCGCCCCACTCGTTATCCGCCGGGGCAGCCCATTGGAGGACGCGTCCTGGTCCGAGCCCGGCCTCAACGAGCAAGGGCTCACCACGGTTCGTGGAGGCCAGGACCTTCGAGCCGCTCAGCGGCTTGAGCTTCGCCAACCGGAAGAACATCAAGGAGCGGAGGTCTCCATGCCGGGGGTCGCCGAAGGGGTGGAGGAGGGGGTGGTCGGTCTCCCAGGAGCCGAACCGCAGCGAGCCGTCGACCGTTCCCTCGACCTCGGCCGACAGAACGCCAGCTTCCCGGAGCGAACCCATCGAGCCCGGCCTGACACGGGAACCGGAGAAGATCACGAGCCGGCCCCCTGCACTCGACAAATCGCCTGAGCGAGCCGGCGACTTCGGGGGGTACGTCTGGCACGTTGGCAAGCACGACCACCCGTGTCCCGGCCAGGTCGGGCCAGCCGGCGCCACCATTCCAGGCGATACGCTTGGGCTCATAGGCGGTGGCCGAAGGGCCAGCGTCCGGAAGGCGGAGCCGAAGGGCGGCCTCCAGGTAATAGGTCTCGTTGGCGAAGACCGTCGCCCCTGGCTCGCCATCGACCAGCATGACGACATCGGGCATCTTCGCCTCGAAGGCCAGCCAGCGGCGGTTGTCGAACGGCAACTCGTCGTCGGAGACGACTTCCACCGAGCCTCGATAAAGTCCCGGCTTTTTGATCGAGGGGCTAAAGCGAACTTCCCGACGCGCCGAGCCGTCTACAGTGATCGTCTCCGAGAAGTTGAGTGTCACGCCGTCCCCTTCGAGCACGAGCCGAACCGAGACGTTGCGAGCCGGGAACGACCCGGCGTTGAAGACCGTCGCCGAGATCAAGGGAGGGTTCTCGGGCCGGATCTCGGTGCGAATCGCCTGGACCTGCTCGACTGCCAGGTTCCCCTTGAGCGTCCGGCCCACGTCGACCACCTCGACCTCGATCCCTTCCGGAAACCCATCGGGCGTCGGATGGTCGAGGCCCGAGCGCTGGAGGTCGGTGAAAAGATGAACCTGCCGGAGCTTCCGGCGCGACTGGATCACCCGGTCGCGAGCCCAGGCTAATCCCTTCGCGAAGTCGGTCCCTCCGGAGCCGGGCAGATTGACCGAACCGTCGAGCTTGTCGGAGGGCACGGGCGTGACGCCCGACTCGTCGAAGAACGCCAGGTGGACCGCTGTACCTTCGGGCAAAGTCCGGAGGAGCTTCGATGCCGAGTCCCTGGCCCGGAAGAAGGGGGTTCGGCCTGGTTCGCCGGCTCCCATGCTGGCGGATCGGTCGATCAGGATGGCAATCTCGCGTTCCTCGCCGGGTATCTCTGGCTGAGCCCAGTAAGGACGGGCGAATAGCAGGCCGAGTAGAAGCACGCCAGCCATTCGGAGAGCCAGGAGCAACCAGCGGCGGACCTTCCGGCGATGGGCATTGTCGCGGATCGCGACCCGGAGGAACCGGAGCGAACCGAGGTCAACCCTGGGGGCCTTGCGGCGGAACAAGAGGTGGATCACGACCGGCACGGCCGCGAACGCCGCGCCGGCCGCCAGATATCCCGACGAGATCACCCCCAGTCCGCCCATTATTCTGGATTTCTCCAAGTTCGATCAAAAATGATGCGATCGCCGGGCCAGATACTCGACCAGCGCGCGGTCGGGTGGTTCCTCAGTGGTGAGGACCGCCCGCTCGATCTCCCGCCCGACGCAGCCCGACTCCAGCTCGCCCAGCCATGCGCGGACGGCCGCCTCATAGCTCGAGCGGATCTCCTCGGCGCGGGTCAGCAGCTCCTCGCCCGTCTCCAGGTCGTGGAATCGGACCATCCCGTCGAGCGGCATCGTTTGTTCGATCGGGTCGAGAACCTGGAGGACCAGAAGGTCATGGCCGCGGAACCGGAAATGGTCGAGGGCGGAGAAGACGTCGTCGCTCGGGAAGTAAAGATCACTGATGAGGATGACCAGGCCGCGCCTGGGCATGAGCGTCGCCACTTCGTGAAGCGCGTCCAGAGTCGCCGATGGGGGGTTGGCTGGCGTCGCGACGATCGTCCGGAGGATTTCATCGAGTTGCGTCGATTGCGCCCGGGGCTTGAGGTGGGCCAGGACCTTGTCGGCGAAAAGCGTGATGCCCGCGGCATCGCGCTGCTTGAGGGCGAGATGGGCAATCGCGGCGGCAAGGATGGCTCCGTAGCGCCGCTTGCTGAGTCCGGCGTTGCTGGTGTCCATCGAGCCGCTAACGTCGAGGACCAGGTGGCAATCCAGGTTCGTCTCGGCGTCATACTGTTTGACATAAAGCTTCTCGTGTCGGGCGTAGAGCTTCCAGTTGAGGTGCCGGAGGTCGTCGCCGTGGCGATACTCGCGGTGCGAGGCGAACTCGACCGAGAAGCCGACGTAGGGACTCCGATGCAGGCCGTGGAGGAAGCCTTCGACCACCCCGCGCGCGATCAACTCCAGGTCTTCGATCGAGGCGAAGAACCTGAGGTCGAACGAGTTCTCGGGCCTGATCCGGCAGCTTCAGGTTCATGGCTCACGCACCAGTTCGAAGAGGCGCTTGATCAGATCATCGGCGCCGATCCCTTCGGCCCTGGCCTGGAAGTTCAGGACGATCCGGTGCCTGAGCACTGGATGAGCGACTGCCCGAACGTCGGCAAAGTCAACGTGGAACTTCCCCGAGAGGATCGCTCGGGCTTTGGCCCCCAGGATCAGGTACTGCGAGGCCCTGGGACTTCCCCCGTAAGTCAGGAACTTCTGGACCTGCTCACGGAGCGGCCCCTTGCCCGGTCCGGGACGCGAGGCGCCGACGAGGTTCACGGCGTAACGGACCACGGAGTCCGCCACCGGAACTCCACGGACCAGCTCCTGGAGCCGGAGGATCTCGTCGACGTCCAGCACGGGCCGCGCCTCGGCCGTCAGGTTGACCGTCGTCGACTTGACGATCGCAACCTCTTCATCGGGCGTCGGATAGACGACCGGGATGTTGAACATGAAGCGGTCGAGCTGCGCCTCGGGCAGGGGGTATGTGCCCTCCTGCTCAATCGGGTTCTGCGTGGCGACCACGAAGAACGGCGGGTCGAGCTTGTAGGTCCGCCGGCCGACCGAGACCTCGCGCTCTTGCATCGCCTGGAGCAGAGCGGACTGAGTCTTCGGTGGGGCCCGGTTGATCTCGTCGGCCAGGAGGAACTTGGTAAAAAGCGGGCCCTGGAAGAAGTTAAGTCGTCGTCGGCCTGACTCGGGATCTTCCTCGACGATATCGGTCCCGATGATGTCCGAGGGCATCAAATCGGGCGTGAACTGGATCCGATTGAAGTCCATCCGCAAGGTCTGGGCGACCGTCTTGGCCATCAGGGTCTTGCCAAGGCCGGGCACCCCGAGCATCAGGACGTGCCCCCGACAGAGCAGAGCCATCAACAGCTCGTCGAGGACCAGATCCTGGCCGACGACGACACGGGCGATCTCCGCCTTGAGTCGAGACCGGGCCTCCTGGAGTCGGGCGACGGCCTGTTCGTCTCGGTCACCGGGCGGAAGGGACGATTCGGTTCGATCCATTTTCGCTCCGGATCGGAGGGGTTGGTAAGAAAGTCCGCGAGGCCAGCGCCCCGTCAGGGTTCGGGGGCGGATGCTGGTCCTTGGGCTCGGTGCCGACTCCGTCGCCGTTGTCATCGAGCCGGGCATGCTCGGTCGGCAGCCGCTTGTCGCTCGCGAAGCGGGACTCGACCGAGTCAACCGTCGCGAGGAAAACCTCCTGGACCGAGACCTGACCGTCCTTATTCATGTCCAAGATTCCCGACGGCTTGCGAGCGACATCCACCAGCGCGTGGGGAAACTCGGTCTCGTTAACCTCGCCGGTGGCCTCGGTGGCCGCGACCACGACGCGACCGGGCGCTGACAGGCCAGGGAGGAACGATCCCGAGCCGGCCATTGTCATCCAGAAGACTTGCTCGCGACAGGAGATGCCCCGGAAGAGAGCGGCAAATTCGTCGTCGCGGAGGTCGGGGCCGGGCAGGTGGAGGAACGCATGATTCTCCTCGATATTCGCATGGCCCAGGACGAAGACCCAGAGCCGATCTTCGGGCTTCAGCACCTTTCGAATCGCCGCAATCTCAACACGGAGGGAATCACGGGTCGAAGGAGCGTCGCTGGAACCATGGTCCGGAGCCTGGCCCGAGAGGACGCGGACTTCGCCCGGAGCGAATCCGAGGGAACTGGTGAGCCAGTCTCGCCATCGCTGGGTAGTCGATCGAAAAAGGGCGTCGTGCTCCGGGTCACCCGGCAATCCGACGATGATCAGGGCGCGGCTGACGCCTGGGAGAGTCGATCCCATGGGGTCCTCCTGACCCATCACGACCGAGGCGAGTGTCAGCGACCAGACGAGCACCCCGAGGCACCGAACCGGCATCGACTGACTCCCGAGTCCTGAACGTGAGGTGCCGATCACCGGCACAAGAACTGTCCCCGCGTCATTTTGAAATAACCTGGGCGTCAAGTCGAACGAATTCTCTCAGATTCCTTGTGGGAGCAGGTGGGAGATCCGGTGAAATCGAAGAAGGACATGCTTGGTCGCAGGATGATCGCATGATCGATGGAAAGAATCGTCTTTTTGCGTATTTGCTTGGTGAAAGAGAGATGCGATGGCAAATGGGCTCGGTTATACTCGTCCCAATCCTGGCCTTGATCGCGCCCACGACGCGTCGGGAGGACCCATGCGATCCGGATTCCCGAGACCGTTCGACCGCGTTGTCAAGGACTTCAGATCATCCGCCCGGGTCCGAGCGTCGAGTCGCATATCATGAGCGTCCGGACACGAGAGGGGGCCACGTTGTCAACGTCGATGCTCCTTCAGTTGATTGACGCAACCAATCGATTCCGAGCCGGCTGGCAAGAGGGTCAGCCGCCTCGGATCGAGGACTTCCTTGATAATCTTGGAAAAGAGGATCGGCGATCCCTTCTCCTGGAACTGTTGGGACTGGAGATTGACTTTCGGCTCCAGCGGGGTGAGTCGCCCGATCGCGAGGCGTATCGCGCCCGCTTTCCCGACGACCTGGGCGTGGTCGATGCCATCTGGGCCGAGGCCGGGCTCGATTTCGCGACGGACCTTTATGTGCCCAGCTCCCCCCTGGGTACTTTGATCCCCGATGGCGTCAATGGCCGGATCGGCACGACCGCTCAGGCCGAAGAATCCACGCGTCGTTTCAAATCTCCCGAAGTGATCGTCTCTCTGGTCCCGGCGAGCGTAGGCCGTTATCGGGTCAACTCGATTCTCGGAGACGGCGGATACGGCCGGGTTTACCTGGGCTTCGACGGCGAGTTGAACCGCCCCGTCGCGATCAAAGTGCCCCACCTTCGCCGTGTCTCCCGTTCCGGCGACATCGAGAGCTACCTGGCCGAGGCCCAGATCGTCGCCAGCCTTGACCACCACGGGATCGTCCCGGTCTATGATTTCGGACGGACAGACGACGGCCTCTGCTTCATGGTCTCGAAGTTCCTCGACGGGGGCGACCTCTCGAAGAAGATCCGCCTCGAACCACTCCCGCACGAAACCGCCGCTTCGCTCCTCGCCGAGGTGACCGAGGCCGTCGAACATGCACACACGCATGGGTTGGTCCATCGGGACATCAAGCCTCGGAACCTGCTGCTCGACCACGCCGGCCGGGCGTACCTGGCCGACTTCGGCGCGGCGCTCCGCGATGTTGACTACGGGACCGGGCCGAGCTTCGCGGGAACTCCTTACTATATGAGCCCTGAACAGGCCCGGGGTGAGGGACACCTGGTCGACGGCCGATCCGACATCTTCAGTCTGGGCGTGGTCTTCTATGAGCTTCTCACGGGCACGCGCCCCTTCAAAGGAGCTGGCTGGCGCGAGACCGTCGAGTTGATCAAGGAGCAGGAGCCCCGTCCTCCACGGCACATCGACCCGACGATTCCCATCGAGCTGGAACGGATCTGCCTGAAGGCCCTCTGCAAGAGGGTCTCCGATCGATACGCCTCCGCCCGAGCGATGGGGGATGACCTCCGGCACTTCCTCTTCCGAACGTCTGTAGTCAATGGTGGTACGGAGCGAGCCCCGGGGCTCGTTCCCAAAGGGCTTCGGTCGTTCGAGGCTGGGGATGCCGAGTCCTATCTCCAGCTTCTGCCGGGCGCCAGGAACCGCGACGGGCTTCCCGACAGCCTGAGCTTCTGGCTCGATCGAGTCTCGGGGCCCGACGAGGAGGACACGCTCCGGGTCGGTCTGGTCTACGGACCTTCGGGGTGCGGCAAGTCGTCGTTCGTCAAGGCGGGGCTCATCCCCCTGCTACCCCGAAGAATCATGCCGCTACTTGTGGAGGCGACGCCCGACGGGACTGAGTCCCGGCTCGTCGCTGGACTGAGTCGTCTATTCCCCGAGTTTCCCATCGCCGACCTGCCGAACATGTTGTCCTGGATCCGAGGCGGCGAAGGACTGCCGGATGGCCACCAGCTCTTAATCGTCCTGGATCAGTTCGAGCAACACCTCCACGCCAAGACCGATTCGGAGTTCTCGAAGCTTGCTGAGGCGCTTCGGCAATGCGACGGCAAGCGGGTCCGTTGCCTGCTGATCGTCCGGGTCGACTTCTGGATGTCGATCACACGGTTCTTTCGCGAGCTTGACATTCCACTCGTGGGAGGCAGCAACAGCGCCGCGGTTGACCTCTTCGATCCCAAGCATGCCCGGCGCGTCATGGAGGAATTCGGACGCGCCTTCGAGACCTTGCCGGCGCACCCTGGAGAACTCTCGTTCGATCAGGAGGCCTTCCTCGACGGCGCAATTGCCGGGCTAACCTGTGACGGAAAAGTCATCCCGGTCCAGCTCAGCCTCTTCGCCGAGATGGTCAAGGCGAAGACCTGGGTCCCGAGCACGCTGGAACGACTGGGCGGGACCCAGGGGGTTGGGGTTGCATTCCTCGAAGAGATGTTCGCGAGCGAGTCCTCCCCGATCGAAAACCGGCTGCACCAGCAGGCGGCCCGCGCCGTGCTGGAGGCACTTCTCCCGGGCCCCGGCGCGGACATCAAGGGTTCGACGCGGCGCCGTTCCGAGCTTCTCCAGGTCTCGGGTTACGCGGATCGGCCCGAGGATTTCGACGGGCTTGAACGATTACTTGACCACGAGTTAAGATTGATCACCCCGGTTGACCCGGCGGCGGCGGGCGAGCCTTGCTACCAGCTCACTCACGACTACCTCGTCCCCTCTCTCCGGGAATGGCTCACTCGCAAGCTCCGTGAAACCCGGCAGGGTCGGGCGCGGTATTGCCTGACCCAGCGAGCCTCGCTCTGGAACGCCCGGCACGAGCGAAAGCAGTTGCCGACCTTTCTCGAATGGCTGTGCATCCGGCTGTACACGCGCCCGAGCAGTTGGGACAAGCACGAGGCCGCGATGATCAAGGCGACCGACCGGATTTACGTGGCCGGTTCCCTTTTGACGTCGCTGATCGTCGGAATCCTCGTCCTGCTTGGCATCGCGGGAAACGGCCGGCTTCGATCCGAAGCATTGCTCGCGGGCCTTAAAACGGCCGACGCCTCCCACGTCACCGGTGTCGTCGAGCAGATGGCCCCGTATCGAATCTGGATTGATCCCTCGCTTCGTTCTCTGCTGGCTCGGACGGCGTTAAACTCGCGGGAGGCGCTCCGTTACCAACTCGCCCTCCTGCCCACGGTGCCCTCACTGGCCGAGCCACTGGCTCGACAGGTCTTCACGGCCCATCCCGAAGACATTCCGGTGATCCTGCGCTTTCTGAAAGAACGAGCATCCTCGGTAAGCGAACTGTTCTGGGACGAGTTACTCGATGAGGATTCGTCGGGGAGCCGGAAGGTCCGGGCCGCGTGCCGCCCTGGCGGCGTTCTCCCCTGGCGACTCGCGCTGGTCATCGATCGCGCCGGAAATCGTGGAAGCCCTGGCGGCGGAGGATCTTTTTTCGATCGTCCGCTGGTCGGAGCTGCTCGAACCGGTTCGGACTCCGATGTTGCCGGCCCTGAAGGCGGCGTTTCTGAGAGACTCATCGGGAACCAGGGGTGACATCATCGCGACCTTGTTCGCGAAATATGCCGCTGATCAGCCCGATTTGCTTGCTTCGCTGATCATCGCGGCGGAGTCCCGTCAGATCGAACTCATTGCGAACCTGGCGCAGACGCAGGGTGAGCCGGCTGTCGGGCCGCTCGTGGATGTGCTGACACGGATTGCCCGGGGCGAACTCGACGCTGAGGCGAAAGTGCCTCAATTCGTGCCCCCCGGCAAGTCAGTGGATGTGGAAAGCCTCAGGGCTGGACATCGTGCTAACGCTGCGATGGCCCTCTGGGCCCTGGGCCGACCTTCGCTTTTCTGGCCTCTTCTCAAGGCCGGCGAGGACCCCCGGACCCGAACCGACCTGATCCGAGCGATGAGCCGATGCGGGATCTCACCGGAGCAGGCGTTCCGGCAGCTTCGCCTCGAACAGGAGCCGACGGTTCGCCAGGCCATCGTACTCGGCCTGGGCGGTTATCCCGAGAATCAGCTCCCGGTCGCCCGTCGGGAATCGTTGGTCCCTGACTTTGTCGAGATCTACCGGCGAGACCCCGATCCCGGAGTCCATTCGGCAGTCGAGTGGCTGCTCCGGCAGTGGGGAATCGGAGACCGACTCAGCCCCGTCGTCGAATCGCTCAAGGCGGAAGGGGAAAACCCCGGCACGAAACGTTGGTTCGTCAATGTGGCTGGAGACACCATGGTCATCGTTCCCGGACCGACGCTGTTCCGTATGGGCCGGAGCGCCCGAGATCCGGTCTGGGAGAACGAGAAGAACCCTCGCCACAACCGCCGGATCGATCGAACCTACGCCATCGCTTCGAAAGAGGTCACTGTCCGGCAATTTCTCAAACTCTGTCCCGGCCACGAGTACGACCGGAAGGTCGCGCCAAGCGATGATTGCCCGATCAACAAGATCACCTGGTTCGACGCCGCCCGATATTGTCGGAAGCTCAGCGAGTTGGCCGGGATGGAGGAAGAGGAGATGTGCTATCCACCGGTCGATCAAATCGTCCAGGGCATGGTGATGAAGCCCGATTACCTGAAGCGACCGGGCTATCGGCTTCCGACGGAAGCCGAGTGGGAGGCCTCAGAGCGTGCCGGTTCGACGGCTTCACGGTTTTATGGTTCCGACCCGAGTATTAGCCTGCTGAACCTCTTCTCGTGGAATGCTTACAACTCCAATTCCACCATGCATCCGGTCGGCCTGACTATGCCGAATCAGTACGGCCTGTTCGATATGCTGGGCAACGCGTACGATCGTTGTCACGACGTATTCCAGGAGTATCCGAGCGACCAGCGAGGCCCGCTCCCCGACGAAGAAATCCCCTGCGAATCGTTCAGAGAGGACTCATCACGGGTGATTCGAGGTGGCGCCTTTCATTGGTTTTCTGACAAGTTGAGGTCCGCAAGTCGTCATTCGACCTGGACTTTCAACAATAGTGAGTACCTCGGATTTCGCGTCGTCCGGACCCTGAAGTGAATTTTGAACAGGTCTGATTATTCTAGAGAGGAGTGCTCCATGTCTGATCCCATGTCGCCGGCGCCGGATGACATTGATGATTTGGAATCTGAGGAAGGGACCGAGCCCCCTCAATCCCACTCGAATTTTTCCCAGGTGCACGGACACGGGATCTGGAGCTGGGACATCACGGTCTCAACGTGGCTCTTGATCGAGGATCGATCTGAGTTCGGCTTCGAGATCGGACTCGGCCCGACTGGTCCGGGCAGGTTTCACGGTCAGACCGTCCGATGGGCCTGCGTACCCAAGCGGGATTGATTTGATCTAACGACAAAGAGCGGAGTGTCCGACAGCCATGATCCGCGACGTCGAATCCTGCCCGCATCGGTTTCCTGAAGCGGAAGCGGGAAGGGATGTCGCCGAATGCCAACTGGTCCGGATGATCACGGGTGTCCAGGATCGCTCGATGCTCCATATCGGCCGTGAAGCGTGCGTCGCCTGTTGCGAGGAACGACTCCCAGACTCGACGGGCCTCAACCCCACTCTGGCTTCGCTCATCTATGGTGTGGCCCGGCGCGTTACCAAGGCCGGCGGCGTCCCGGGCTGTACCTTGGAGCGTGCCGAGCAACTCGCCCGGATTGCCGAAAGTGACCTGGCGCTGCGCTTTGAAAGCGATGGCCTGGCCCCAGAATGTGGTCGATTAAACGTAAGGTCCAGGACTCGCGAGCCGGATCATCCCCCTCGCGTCGGTCTAATCGGCTGGAACACGCCGTCGGGCCTGGGTCATCTCAACCGCGATCTCGCGCGTCACCTCCCGGTCGACCGCTGGCTGATTCCTCCCCATCCGGTCCTGCGGGAACTTGAGGAGAGACCCGCTTGCTCGGTCTGGCGAGGGACGGGGCGCGACGACCTTGCAAGCTTTCTCGAAGGCATCGACACCCTTGTCTTCTGCGAGCACCCATACGTGCCGTCGATTGTGCCGATGGCCCTACGGATGGGCGTCACTGTAGCGTGCATCCCGATGTGGGAATATCTCGACGAGATGGCGCCCTGGGTCCGCCTTGTGGACCTAATGATCTGCCCGACCCGGATTTGTCTCGACGTCGTGCTCCGGACGCGCGAGCGGCTCGGACTCGCCTGGGAGGTGGAGATTCTACCCTGGCCGATCGACGTCGATCGTTATCCGTTCCGGCTTCGGAGCGTCTGCAAGCGGTTCCTGTTCGTGAACGGAAACGGTGGGGCGAGAGGCTGAGCCGGTTCGGGCGTCCTGGGACGGACGCAAGGGGGTCGGAGTGATCGCCGAGGCCGCGAGACTGGCTCCGGACGTCCCGATCCTGGTCCGGTCCCAGACCGATCAATTACCGCCGTTACCGCCCAACGTCGAGGTCGTCATCGGCGACATGCTCGACCCGGCCAATCTCTACGACGAGGGGGATGTCTGCCTCCAGCCCAGCCGGTGGGAGGGCCTGGGCCTTTCACTTCTCGAATGCCAGGCTCGTGGACTGCCGCTCGTCACGGCCGACGCATCGCCGATGAATGAGCACCGGCCGTTCCGGGTCGCCCGCTCGTACGTCACCGAGGCAAGGCTCTATGGCCGGCGAGGCGTCCCCTCCCACGAGGTCGACCCGGTTGACCTGGCCAGGATCATGTGCGAATTGCACGGGTCCGACATCTCGAAAGCGAGCCTTGAGGCCCGCCGGTATGTTGAGAGTTGTCACTCCTGGCCTTCGGCGCGGACCCAGCTCCTCCAGATCCTCCGACCCGAGTCGAGCCGAGCCCCTCATGACCGAGGATGACACGATCGACTCATGCCGTTTCCGGGAAACGCCCCGGGGTGAGGGTGACAGCCAGGTCGCCGAATGCCGACTCCTCGTCCAGATCACGGGGATTGTCGAGCCCGGCCTCTGCGACGTCAGACGGGATGCCTGTCGGTATTGTGTTCGATCGTTCACTACCAGCCCCCACGATCTGAACCCGGTCCTCGCCTCGGTGCTCCACGGCCTCACACGTCAGGTCATCGAACGTGGCGGCGTCGCGGGTTGCTCCTCCGGACAAGCAGCAACCCTCCAGCTTCGGGCGGAAGCCTACCTTGACCACGATCCCGGCGAAGTCGACTCCACTTATCGGCCACTCCGATCGTCCCGCACTTGCTACCATCTCGGGGCCGCAATCGGGCTCCGGCTTGGCCGCCCCAACGGTCAATTTGGCCGAGACCAGGTCTTCCTCTGTCATCATCCGGATCACCGCGAGACGACCGAGGAGGGATGTTCTCGATGTCTCGACTGGACCGACCGACCGGGCCTCGACCGTGACCCGTTCGGGCGATTCCTCCCCCGACCCGAGTCACGATGCGGGCCTGAGGTCCGGACCTGGTCAGTCGGCGTGACGACAACGCTCCGAAGACGCCCGACCCTGGAATGGACGCTCGACGGGCTTGTTCGGGCCGGCTGGGACACACCGCGACTCTTCCTCGACGGCCCGGTCACCATCCCCGACCGCCATGCCGGATGCCCGGTCACCTACCGCGAGCCAAGGATCGGCGCCTGGCCGAACTTCTTTCTCGGTCTGTCCGAGCTGATGATGCGCGACCCGGAGGCCGATGCTTATTTGATGGTCCAGGACGACGTCGAATTCTTCGATGGCGTCAAGCTTCGCGAATTCCTCGAATCGATCCTCTGGCCGGGCAACTCTCCTGGGCCAGTCTCCCTCTACAGCTGTCAAATTGCCGCTCGGGCCGAGACGGGATGGGCCAGACATGAGCGACCCTGGTTCCTTGGGGCACACGCCTTCGTTTTTCCCGGTGATCTGATACGGCGATTCCTGAGCGACCCGGTTGTACTGGCACATCGGAAAGCGGGGGCGAATCACGGCCTGGCGAACGTTGACACCGTGGTTGGCGAGTGGGCCTACCGGAATGGGTCGCCGATCAGCTTCCCCACTCCAAGCCTCTGCCGACACATCGGTCACGCCAGTACTCTCTGGCTCGGCGCGAGAATCGCGGGCAATCGCAAGGAAGGCCCCTTCGCGGGCGACCTCAACCTCCGGACTCAACACCCGACAGTGAGTCGCGGAGAATTCGATGAGGCAGCCTTCCCATGCGTCCAGGAATACGAGACGGTGTATCGGGAGACGGTTGCCCTGGGGACAGCCCGAATGCGCAGCAGGTCGGTCGTGATCTGCGGGCTCTGCCGGGACGTCGTCCGGACCTTGCCCGAGGTCGCCGCCCGGGTCGAGCGCTGGGCTCGATGTTCCGCGAATACCGGGCGGTCTTCTATGAAAACGACTCACTTGACGCCACGGCCACTTTCCTGCGGCACTGGTCCGACGTCAACCCATCAATCCGGGTGATTATCGAGCGAAAGGGCTCGCGACGATTCGCCAACGTCGTGAGCCTGGAACGCGCGGCCCTCCTCGCCGCCTGCCGGAACGCCTATCGTGAGTACGCCCTCACCCACTTTGGCAACTTCGACCACGTCATCGTCGTTGACACCGATACTGAAGGGGGCTGGAGCTTCGAGGGAATCGCGCATTCCTTCGGACTCGACAACTGGGACTTCGTCGGGTCGAATGGTCTGATGACCGGTCCCTTCGGACGGGGCCGACCGATATATTACGACACCTGGGCACATCGGTCGATCGATCCCGGTGAGTTGACTTCACAGCGGCTGTCGGTCCAGCGGGGCGAGCCCCTCCGGCGCGTCCTTTCCTGCTTCGGCGGTCTCGGAGTTTACCGGATGGCCTGCCTACAGGCTCGCTACGAAGGGGACGACTGCGAGCACGTCACTCTTCATCGAAACATGAGGGAGCTCGGTTTCGACCAACTCTACCTGAACCCCAGCCAGATCGTGCTTTACGACCGGTGGAATTGATCGACTTCGGAGCTCACTCCTGGAACGCTCCGGCTGGGACCTCGACGTCACCCGCCCAGTGCTTGAGCAGGTGATTCGTCCGATAATACTCGACCGACCGATTGCAGATCGTTGAGATCTCGCCAATGTTCTGCGATCGAGACAGCTCGGGATAGACCTCGTGACAACGGTCGTTCATTCCACCGACGCAGTGAACGATGTTAAGGAGGACGTCCCAGGTCGTCGGACTCGTATAGAGCGTCCCGCTGAAGGTCTCCCAGCGATCGCGCCAGGTCCCCCAGCCCCACGGGTGGAACCAGCGTCGGAGCGAGACCTTGTGGTAGTCCGAAGGATCGGCCGCCTCAAGCCGACGGTTGTAAGAGGTCACCGAGAACACCCGAGGGTCCCTCCGATATCGCTCGGCGCATTGACTCGTAAAAGAGCAGCGCGTCAGGCGCCAGGACGATGTCATCCTCGACGTGGATCACGAAATCGCCAAACGCAAAGCCATCAAGGAGGGCGTTCTCGGTGTTTCGGTTAACGCCGAGTCTCGACGCGTTAAAGGTCGGCAGGCACTCGGCGAAGTCGATGGCCTCGATCTCCGCCCGAACCTCTTCCGAGGCAGGTTCGACGTGCGGAAGGATCAGGTAGTCGGCGATTCCGACACATTCACCGAGGGCGTGAAGCACCCTTCGGCTATAATCCGGGCGCAGGCAATGACACATCGTGATTACCTTGCGTCCCATCATCCGCAATGCCTCCCACAATCCGCTCGGCAAGACGGATCGTCTCAGGAAGTTCGGGAAGTGGCAAGGGAGTCGTGTCGGTTGGAGGCTCGGGATCGAGGCGGGTCGGCGATCGTCCTCGATCAAGCCGACGGGCGGGTGTGCTTCTCGATTCGACGGCGCAAGCTGGAGAGCCAACGTGCAACGTCCGTTGCCGAGTGAACCCTGGTATCGCTCTCAAGATTTGCAATCGCCAAAAGCAAATCTCGAGTCTCGGCGGCGTCGGCTGGACTTCTCAGGATCTGACGAGCTCGCAACGCGAGAACCCGAAGTGATCGAGCCAGGCAAATCTCATCCTCCAGGGGAGTGGCTTCAACCAACATTCACTCTCTCCTCCTACCACGCCCTCGGCCGATCTTCGAACCCTCGAAAATTCAGCCGGGCGATACACTAGCACTCTATACCATGCACCCAAGGAATTTCAACTTCACTCTCGGATCGTGCCGCATAAGTCCGAGGCGTCGATCTCGCCTCGGCTCCCTGTCGAAGCAGTCAACCGTCTTGATTCTTGCGAAGGTGACCGCCAGACGTCATCCTAGCAGGTAAGCAACGACCCAGCCTCTCAGCATGACCACATTCCTCCGCTTCCTCGCATGAGTTCGGTTCCACAATCCGGATCGAGTTCTAGTGCAAGCGGATGGAATATTCAAAAAATGAACATAAATAAACTAAATTGACTAGTTTGGCTAATTCTCACTCCGGGGCTTCGAAAGATTGCTTTTTTCTATTTTTTGCTTGCTTGCCTCCAAGCACTCACTCTATCATGATGGATATCTGACCTTAATCGGTGACCATTCTCTCTGGTTCACGACCAAAACCGGCTCTCCGTCGGATCTGGAATCACGCTGGATCGACGAGACGCCTGGTGACTCCAGGTTTTTTTGACAAACGGGATCGTTCTAGTAGACTAGTTTCTACAACCTTCCCAGATTCAACAGACCTCCCTGTTTTTGCATATACCCCGGACGGCATGACATACCGCTCGTAGCCCGTCCCACCTTGGAGAGTGATCCGATGAAGAAGAGACGAGGTCTTGCCGCACGGGGTCCCTCGGGAAAGTCCGGCAACCATGCTCGCCGGGCTTCCTTCGAGCAGTTCGAGAACCGCACACTGCTGACAACGCTTTACCTGGTCTCCAACAATCTGGACAACCCGAATACTGTGACAGCGGGAGACGGGTCGTTGCGCGGAGAGATTCTTGCCGCCAACATGCCCTCCACGCCCGGGACAACTTCACCCCACATCATCGTGTTCAGCGACATCTTCGGCGCTCTGCCGGTGAATGAAGAGACGATCACCCTCGTCGCGCAGCTTCCTACACTCACGAACGTCAACGCAATCGACGGGACGACCGCCCTCGGCTTCAATGCCAACGGTCAGACGCCTCAAATCGAGATCTACGGGAACAATCGCCCAATTGAGGGCCTGCAGATCAATCGCACCGGAAGCAACGCCGGGGCCCTTGGAACGACGATCAGTAGTCTGGTCCTCGACGGTTTCGGAAACAATGCGATCGATCTTCAGGGTGGCAATAACACAATCCAAGGCTGCTACATCGGGCCGAACAAGGCGGGTAACGCACTCGGTCACGGCACTGGAAATGCCGGAGTCGGCATTCTCATCAATTCCTCGGGCAACACCATCGGCAACCCGGCTTTCACCCCCAACGTGATTTCTGGGGACAATTTCGGCATCCAGATCCTTCCCACCAACAAGAACGGAGCGACGGGGAACTCGATCCAACATAACTACATTGGGACCGACGCGACCGGCGCGTTCAGCCTCGGCAACTTGAAATACGGTATCGACGACGAGGCGTCCGGGAACGTGATCGGCACCACGGGTGGACCTCGTGTTTCCGGCAATCTGATCTCGGGCAACGCGTCGGCGGCATCAATGTCATGGGCCAGGGCTCAGGCACGAGCATTCAGGGCAATGACATCGGGACAGACCTCACGGGGTTGCTTGCGATCCCCAACGGACAAACGGACCTCATGGGTTACTCGGGAATCTCCCTCACCGGCGTCCAGTCCGTCTCGATCGGCGGCACGACTTCAGGCGCCGGGAACGTCATCTCGGGCAACCATGGCTACGGAGTCTTCATCACAAATCAGGGGACGACTCAACCGACTCAACCCTCTATCTTCATCCAGGGCAACGACATCGGGGTTGGCTCAGACGGGATGACCCAGCTTGGGAATGATCTGACGGGTGTGTTCATCACCTCGGCGAGCTACGTGACCGTGGGTGGTACCCTCGCGGCGGGAGATCCTCAGAATCCTGGTTACGCGAACATCATCGCCTTTAATGGTTTCCTTTCCACTCTTACGACCCCAGGCCCCTATGGCGTCGAAATCTCGGGGGGAAGTCACGACGCCATCCTGACCAACAGCATCTACAACAACTTCAGCCTCGGCATCCGGCTGAATACGCTGACGGATAATCAGAGTATCACCCCACCCACGCTGAATAGCGTCCAGTATGACTCGACCAGCGGCAAGACTCAGATCACGGGCTCGTACGCAGGCCGGGCGAACACCACGTATCGCATCCAGTTCTTTGCGAACTTGATGCCCAACGCTTCCGGAGCGGGCGACGGCCAGACCTTCCTCGGGGATTACGACCTGACCACCGACGGCAACGGGAAAGCCAATTTCTCGACCCAGCTCGCGGCGGGCAACATTGTTACGGAGGAGGTGAGCGCCACGGCGACCCAAGCGCCCAATGCCGTTGTTCCGGTCAACAACACCTCTCAGTTCTCCAAGAACGTCATGGCAGTCCAGGCCAGCATGAGTGACCTGATAGTCACGACGTCGCCAGACTCGACGACAGGGATACCGCTGCTCGGCCAGCCTTTCACCTTCACCATCACCGTCAAGAACAACGGTCCAATGGACACGACCAATGTCGTGCTGACCGACACGATTCCGACGAACTCAAGCCTCGACAGCTCCAGCCCGAATTTCACCACCCAGGGCGGCCAGGTTCTCACTTATCTGCTCGGTAGCCTGGCCTCCATGCAGTCGGTGACGGTGACGATTACCGTCACTCCCAATGACGTCAGGCCTCCGTTCACCAACGTGGCGACAGCATTCAGCGACTCCTTCGATCCCATCATCGCCAACAACACGAGCACGACCAGCTGGTCGGTCACGTCCCCGGCCAACCTCGGCGTCACACTCACCGCCGAGCCGCCTTCGGCCGTCACGCAGACCGCGCTCAACTCACCCGTGACTTTCTACCTGAACGTCTTCAACATCGGATCGGGCACGGCCAACAATACCACCGAGACCGTCTCACTGCCGGCCAGTTTCACGAACATCTTGGTGAACCCGGACCAGGGGTCCTACTCGGTCAACTCCCTGAACAATGTGACAATCAACACCGGCATCCTCCCGGCCGGGTTCAGTAGCTCGATCGTGATCACCGCGACGCCGCTGGCGCTCGGACAGCAGGACGTGACGGCAACAGTGAGCAACGTCGGCACGTCCGACCCCGACCCAACAAACAACACCGCGATGGCCTCGGTCAACGTGGTCCCCGCCTCCGACCTTGGATTGAGCGTGACCGCGAATCCCGAGCCGGTGATGGTCGGCCAGGATCTGATCTATACAATCGTCGTGACGAACTACGGACCCTCCATCGCGAGCGACCCGGTCCTGACCGATACGCTCCCGGCGAACGTGACTTTCGATCCGACCCTCTCCGCGGCCGGGCAAGGGGGAATGTTCTCCGACGTCGTCAACGGGGTGCTGACCGCCACCCTCGCGCCGATCGCGGTCGGTGGGTCCCAGACGGTGACGATCGCCGTGATCCCGTTGGTTCCCTCCCAGATCTTCAACAGCGTGACCGTCACCGACACCAACGAGATCGATACCGATACCACGAATAACACGGTCGTGACTCCGACCCAGGTCAGCCCGGCCGACGTCGGCGTGACGGTCCAGAATCCATCCGATCCGCTCTTCATCGGAACTCAGGCCGTTTATGTGATCCAGGTGACCAACTATGGTCCGTACACGGCCACGAACGTGAACCTGATCGACACGGTCGGACCAGGCGCAACGATCGTCGGGGCGTCCGCTGGGTTCGTCTCCGGGAACACGGTCAACATCGCAATCGGGTCCCTGGACGTCGGAGCCACTGAGACCTTCACAGTCACAGTCAATCCGACGGCTTCGGTGACGCTCTCAAACTCGGCGACGGTGACCGACCAGTACGACCCTGACCCGAACAACAACACGTCCAGCACGTCCAACCTGGTGAGCCCGGTCGACCTGGCGGTGGCGGTGACCGGCTCGCCGAATCCCACCTTGACCGGTTATCCGCTCACTTACGTCGTGACGGTGACGAACAACGGCCCGGCGGTCGCCACGAACGTGCTCTTCAACAACCTCCTGCCCGCCGGGTCGATCTTCGGCTCGGTGACGACGACGCAGGGTTCGGTTTCGCTCACAAATTCTTCGACATTGTCGGGCAACCTGGGCAACCTCGCGCCAGGGGCGTCGGCGACAGTGACCATTGTTGTGACGCCGACGGTCGTGGCCACGACCGTCGATACCGCGGCTGTCACATCCGACAATCTTGATACGAACAGCTCCAACAACAGCGCGTCGGCCAGCGTCAGCGTGATCAATCAACCGGGCGTGATCCAGTTCGGCTCGTCGCTGATCTACGTCCCGGAGAATGCCGGCAGTGTCACTCTGACGCTTACCAGGACCAACGGGAGCCAGGGCACGGTGACGGTGGACTACGCCACGTCGGATTACACGGCCGTGGCGGGCGTCAACTACGTTGCCTCCTCGGGGACGGTCACGTTCCTCGATGGGCAACTCACCGCGACCATCACGATTTCGGTCCTCGACGATATGGTGGTCAACGGCGACAACGGCTTCTTCGTCACGCTGAGCAACCCGACCGGCGGCGCAACTCTGGGCGCTCCGACATCGACGCGGTGATCGTGACCAACACCGACCGTGACACGACCCCGCCGATGGTGAGCGGACTCATTGCGATCCAAAACGGCTCGTCAATCAACGGGTTCGTGATCACCTTCGACAAGCCGATGGACCCGGCTCGGGCCTCGATGGTGAGCAACTACTACATCTTCGAGACGAACGGGAGTTCCAAGCAGACGCCCGTTCCGCTGGCTGCCGCCCTCTATGACCCGTTTAACAATTCGGTGACACTGGTCCCGACCCGCTCGCTGCCGAACAACCACTTCTACCATATCATCGCAAACGGGACCTACGGGCTCGCCCTGACGGATACCTCCGGGAACATCCTGTCCGGTTCTACCGGCCCCAATTCCAATTACGACGTCTATTACGGCCAGGGGACGAACCTCACATACGTCGATGCCCATCACAACTCCGTCAACATCAAACTGACTGGAGGCGGAACGATGGGCATCTACCTGGGCTCCAACGGGAATGCCACGTCGATCACCCTCTACGGGATCGTCCCCCGCAAGAGCAAACTTTCGGGCAGCGTCAAGAAGCTGACCAAGAACGCCACCGGCCACACGAATATCGGCCAGATCATCGGACTCGGAAAGTTCGGCGACGTGTATAGCACCCTGACCACGCCGTCGTTCTATGTCGCCTATGCCCCGGTTAGCACGTCGAGCGTCAGCGCGGCGAGCCTGAACATCTCGGCGCTCTCCGATTTGACGACTTCGGTCGTCACGACCACCAAGAAGACGCCGAAAGGGCCGAGCAGCCTCAAGAACTGAGAGCCGGATTACTCCGCTCTCGACCCAAGATGGCGGCCGGGAGGGTCGATCCTTCCCGGCCGCCGTCAGTGTTTCTCGCCTTCGATCACTCGGGATCGAGCACCTGGAGTTCCTCGGGCACGAACCGACCGTCAACCCGTATCGGTTCTCCATCGAAGGCGATCGTACCGCCTCCGTACTCCGGGCGCTGAATCTGAACGAGGTCCCAGTGGACCTTCGACCGGTTGCCGTTATCGGCTTCGTCGTAGGCGTTTCCCGGGGTCAGGTGGAAGCTCCCGGCGATCTTCTCGTCGAAAAGGATGTCACGCATTGGTTGCAGGATGCGGGGATTGCAGCCGATCGACCATTCGCCGATGTACGACGCGCCCTCGTCTGAGTCCAGGATACGCCGAAGTTTCTTGACGTCGCCCCCCGCGCAGTCGGCCTCGACGATCGCGACCGGCGCGGAAGACCAGCTTTACCCCGTCGAACGAGGTCCCCTGATAGACCGTCGGTGCATTGAACCGGACGACACCTTCGACCGATTCGCGAACTGGGGCGGTGAAAACCTCGCCATCGGGAATGTTCATCTCTCCCGAGCAGGGCACGACCGGGATTCCCTCGATCGAGAACCGCAGATCGGTCTCCGGTCCGGTGATATGAACCTGCTTCGCCGCCTCCATTCGCTCGACCAGGGGCCGGAGGGCCCTGGCGAGCCGAGGATAATCGAGGTTGCAGACGTCGAAGTAGAAATTCTCGAAAGCCTCGGTGCTCATGCCAGCCTGCTGGGCCATGCTCGCGTTGGGGAGCCGGAGGACGCACCACTTCGTCTTCTTGATCCGGCAATCCATGTGGACCGGCTTGAAGACGTGGGTGTTGAACAGGTTCATCTTATCGGGTGGGACGTCGGCCATTTCGTTGATGTTTCGAGCTCCCCGAAGGCCGATGTACGCCTGGACGCGCGACATCCGGTAAAGCTCGGTCTCCCCGATCAGCTTCATCTGCTCAACGGAGGCGTTGCGGATCAGCTCGCGAGTCATCCGCGATTCCTTGGTCTCGACCAGGGCGAACGCCCCTCGACGCGCGGCTTTCTGCACGAGGAGACGTGGCAGAGTGCCGTCCTCCAGGTCGAAGCACTCGATCAGCAGCATCTCGCCGGACGCCAGTTTCGTCGAGTGGGAAATCAGGATCTCGGCGAGTTCATCCCAGCGAGGGTCGGGCATGGCGAGGGCTCTGGGATTGGGGTCGAAGGGACGTCACGGCAACCGATTATGAAGGATCGGGTTGAACCGCACAACCGACTCACGCGACCCAGCCGATGGGACAACTTCAATTCTTACGTGTCCCAACCTTCGATCAGGCCGAGCACATCATCGAGACAATCAGTCAGAAAGTCGGCGTCGTCTCGTGTCAGGCACATCGGCGGCTTGATCCGGAGCACGTTTCCGGCCAGGCCGCCCTTGCCGAGGAGGAGACCGCGCTCCTTGCAAAGCTCCAGAAGTTCCGCCGTCTCGGTTGAAGCTGGCTCCTTGCTTGCCCGGTCGCGGACCAGCTCGACACCCAACATAAGTCCCATTCCGCGGACCTCGCCGATGAGCCGGTGCCGGTCCTGGAGTTCGAGGAGTCGGGCCTTGAGATGACCGCCGACCTTGAGGGCATTCTCCTGGATGCCGTCAGAGTCGATCACGTCCAGGGTCGCGAGGCCCTGCGTCATCGAGATCGGGTTACCGCCGAAGGTGTTGAAGTGGACCCGGTTCTTCATCATCCTGGCGATCTCGGGCCGAGTGACACACGCACCCAGTGGGGCTCCATTGCCGATCCCCTTCGCCATCGTGACCAGATCGGGCGTCACTCCCCAGTTCTCGAACCCCCAGAAGGCCGTCCCTGTCCGGCCGAATCCCGTCTGGACCTCATCCGCCACACAAAGCCCGCCGTGCTCGCGGACGATTTCATAGACGATGGAGAAGTATTCGGGAGGTGGGGTGACCGTCCCGCCAACCCCCTGGATCGTCTCACCTATGAAGCAGGCAACTTCGCCCGAGGTCTCGTGGCGGATCAGATTCTTGACGTCGTGGGCGCACTTGAGGTCGCAACTGGGATATTCCAGGCCGAATGGGCAGCGGTAGCAGTAGCCAGGCGCTGCATGCCTGACGTTCAAGCTCGGGTTTGTTTTGAACTTCCAGGTCCCGACGGCCGTGAGACCCATCGTCGCCTGTGTTCCGCCGTGATAGCCGTTCCGGAGGGCGACGACCTCCGTATTCCCGGTGAATTCGCGAGCTGAGAGGATCGCGACCTCGTTCGCCTCGCTCCCTGAGTTTGTGAAGTAGCTGACCGTCAGTCCGCTGTCGTCGGGCATATGTTCGGCGAGCCTCTTGCCGAACTCGGCGATGGCGGGGTGAAGGTAGATCGTCGTCGTATGCTGGAGCCGGCCGACCTGCTCTCGAACTCGCTCGACAATCTTCGGGTGGCAGTGCCCGACCGACACTGTCACAATCCCGGCAAAGGCGTCAAGATACTGCTTACCCCTCTCATCCCAGAGGTACTGCATGTGCCCTTCAACGACCAGCAAGGGCTCGCGGTAATAGGTCAACAGGCCTGGCGTGAGATGCTCGCGACGCATCGCCAGAACCTCTTCACGCGAGGGTCCGAGATACGGCACCGGCCGATGCGTCGAGGCGGGCAGGGGGGTGGCTCGGCCAGGTGGATGGGTCATCGGCTCGAACTCCCTCTCTTTACGAGATCATGGCCGATGAGACAATGGTTGATGGTCGATCGGGAAAATCGAGCATTCTCCCATTCATCCTCGCATCATCGGCCATCCTCGGACATGCCGACGGTTAATTGATCGGCTTGACGTTCACGACCACCTTGGAGGCGACGCTATTCAGGTGGGAGATCCCCACTCCGTCCCCCTTCTTGAGGTCCTTCAGATCCATTTTCTTGCCGTCAGTCGAGATAATGGTGGTCTCTGGCGTGACGGCCACGGTCACGTCGGTTGTCGTGCCGGTCTCGGTCACGACAAAGGTCTTCAGGTTCGATCCGATCGTCTTGACGTGACCGGTCAGCTCGGAGGGCTTGAACGCGACCAGAATCTTCGAGGCGACTCCGCCTGTGTGAGCGATCCCAAGGCCGTCGCCGGGCTTGAGATCCTTCAAAAGGACGGTGGTCTTGCCATCCTGGGTTGTCATGACCGTCTGGTCGTTGACGACGACTTCGACATCCTTATCCTTCGCCGTGGGAGTCACGACGATCTTCCTGGCATCGAGATTGACAGAGCTGACCACTCCGGACAGTTGTTCCACCTGGGAGGCGTGAGCCGAACGAAGGGCCAGGCTGAAGAGAATTCCGACGACGAGCCAGATTCCGGGACGATGGGTCTTCATGATTCACCTCGGGTCTAGGATTCATTGGAGAGATGGGGACGGCGAGTCGGTCGATCGTCCTGGCGTCCGACTTTCCTTTCCAACGGGATAAACGGTAACATTGACGCAACTGACATACCAGGCCCTGGTGTCCCCACGGAACGCGCGAGGTAACGCGGCAACTCTTGCTCAGATCGTGAGTTGCCGCCGGGTCCATCGAGAGCCTTGACGGATTGCTCTCCGCCCGCGATTGTCATTTTTGGAGGTTCTTCTCATGAAGAAAGCGACATTCGGTGCCGGGTGCTTCTGGGGCGTGGAACTGGCATTCCGCCAGGTGGACGGCGTCTCGGACGTGGCGGTCGGTTACGCCGGCGGGGCCTACCCCGACCCGACTTATCGCGACGTCTGCACCGGCCGGACCGGCCACGCGGAGGTCGTCGAGGTCGATTACGATCCCGGGAAGGTCTCGTTTGAGAAGCTCCTGGACGTCTTCTGGTCGATCCATGACCCGACCACGCCCAATCGGCAGGGGCCGGATGTCGGCACGCAATATCGCTCGGCCATCTTCACCCATGACCCCGAGCAGGAGACCCAGGCGAGGGCGTCGAAGTCCGCAGCCGACGCCAGCGGCCGGTTTCGTCGCCCGATCGTCACTGAGATCACGCCTGCCTCGACCTTTTACCGCGCCGAGGAGTACCACCAGCGCTACCTGGAGAAGCATGGACGGGCTGGGTGCTCGATCCATTGACGGGCCGGCCGCAGGCGACGTCGCGTTGCCGAATGTGCCAGAAGGCGGTAGGCTCGGACTCTCCTTGAGCGGGAAGTTCCGGGCCTCGGTTGGCCTCGGCACTCAGCCTCGATGGCTCACGGGGCGACCTCATGTTGAATTTCGCGGAGATCGCCGAGGGCGGTTCCGGGAAAGCCGTCCTCGAGCTTCCCCTGTCCGGCTTGGCCTTGCTCGACAACCCGATGTTCAACAAAGGAAGCGCCTTCTCCGAGGAGGAACGAACCGAATTCGGCTTACACGGGCTTCTGCCGCCGCACGTCGGCTCGATCGACGAGCAGTTGGAGCGACGCTACAGAGACTTTCTCGAAAAGCGTACCGAACTCCAACAACATGTCTACCTCCGCGACCTTCAGGACCGCAACGAGGTCCTGTTCTACCGGCTTCTCGGCGAGCACATCGCCGAGATGATGCCGCTGATCTACACGCCGGTGGTCGGCGAGGCGTGCCGCCACTTCAGCCGGATCTACCGGCGCCCGAGGGGCTTATTCCTCTCGGCCGAGCGGCGCGACGACCTCGATTCGATCCTGGCCAATCGGCCGTTCCGCGAGGTTGACGTGATCGTCGTTACCGACGGCGAGCGCATCCTCGGCCTGGGCGACCTGGGGGTGGGCGGGATGGGCATCCCTGTCGGAAAGCTTTCTCTCTACACCCTTTGCGGTGGTATTCATCCGGCGAAGACTCTGCCGATCACGCTCGACGTCGGGACAGACAACGCCGAGGCACTGGACGACCCGCTTTACCTCGGCTGGCGGCATCCCCGACTCCGGGGCGAGGAGTACGACGATTTTATCGAGTCGTTTGTCCAGGCCGTCCAGCGGGCCTTACCCGACGCACTCCTCCAGTGGGAGGATTTCGCACTTCCTAACGCCCGTCGCCTGCTCGACCGATACCGGGACCGGCTCTGCTCCTTCAACGATGACATCCAGGGAACGGCGGCCGTCGCACTCTCGGCGGTAATGGCGGCGGGTGAGGTCGCCTCGATCCCGCTGATCGAACAGCGGATCGTGATCCTTGGCGCGGGTTCGGCGGGCTCCGGGATCGCCGATGGGCTGGTCGCCGCGATGGTCGCCGAAGGGCTCACAGAGCCTCTGGCCCTCGATCGGATCTGGCTGGTCGATCGCCTGGGGCTCCTCCTCGACGAGACACCAGACTTGCAGCCTTTCCAGCAACGATTCTCCAAGGACCGCCACCGAACCCAGGGCTGGCGTCGAGCTGCCGAGAATGGCATTCCTCTACGAGAGGTGGTCGAGCAAGTCCGCCCGACGACGCTCATCGGCGCCTCGGGCCAGCCCGGTGCCTTCACCGAGGAGGTCATTCGGACAATGGCCCGTCTCGTCGAACGGCCGACCATCCTGCCTCTCTCAAATCCGACTTCCCGGAGCGAGGCGACTCCGGCCAACTTGCTCATGTGGAGCGAAGGCCGAGCCCTAATTGCGACCGGAAGCCCCTTCGACGACGTCGAGTACCAGGGTCGGACGATCCGGATCTCGCAGTGCAACAATGCGTACATCTTCCCAGGCGTCGGCATGGGCGTCGTGGCCTCCGGTTCAAAACGGGTTGTCGACTCGATGTTCCTTGCGGCGGCGCGGGTCCTGGCCGACGGCTCACCCTGCCGATCCGAACCCGATGCCGGCCTTTTCCCTCGATGGGAGGCCATTAATGCAGTCTCGCGGAGGATAGCCGTGGCCGTTGGTGTCGAGGCCGTCCGGCTCGGCCTGGCCAGGCCGAGGCTGCCCGACGAGCTATCCAGACAGGTTGACGCCCAATGGTGGACCCCTCAGTATCACCGAATGCGCCGGGTCAGATGAACGGATCGTCCGGTAATTGGCTGGATTCGCAAGCCCCGATACCTCACAATCGATGATCTCGAATGGCGAGGAGACTCGAATCTCGGGCGATCAGGGGCAAGGCCGACGATGACCGAGCCAGACAATGAAGCAACCCTCTCTCCGGATCAGTTTCCCCGGAGCGAGCCGGCGAGCCGATTCGAGGCTGCCTGGGACAAGGCGCTCCGGGGCGGACCGATCCCTGTTGCCGAGGATTACCTCAAGGCGGCCAAGGAGTCTGATCGATCCTCTATCCGGGAGGAGTTATTCCGGATCGAACGCTCCTACCGGGTCCAGATGTCCTTCGGAGCCGCCCGGACCATCTCGCTGGAAGCGGGTTGGACAGGCACGGATCAACCGTCCGGTGAGACTTGCCTGATCCATCCCGAGCCGGTCTCCCGGAACGACTCGAGCGAGACCGTTGGCCCCGGCGAATTCCCAATTGCCTCGAGTGGTGGATCCTTCGCCTTGTCGATCCCCGGATCGTCGCTGATCGAGGAATCGATCGCTCCCGACCCGAATCAGGTGACGATCGGGCTCTCACCCTGGACAGGCGAGGCCAACTCGCCCGATGGCGGTACCTCGTCCTCGATGCAACCGCACGACTTGGCGACCATCGCGGTCGGGCCAGACGGTCTCTCGCTGCCCGGTTCAGCTGAGATGCAAGATGACGGCCAGCCCCGCGTCAAGGGCTATGAAATAGTCGGCGAGCTCGGCCGGGGCGGCATGGGGGTCGTCTACAAGGCGAAGCAGAAGGGTCTCAACCGCCTCGTCGCAATTAAGATGGTTCTCGGCGGCGAACACGCGGGCGAGGACGACCTCGCCCGGTTCAAGACCGAGGCAGAGGCCGTCGCCAGCATCCAGCATCCCAACATCGTTCAGATCTACGAGGTTGGGGACAAGAACGGGCTCCCTTACTTCTCGCTCGAATACATCGACGGCGGGAGCCTCCACCAGAAGATTGACGGCAAGCCGCAGCCGCCCCGTGAAGCCGCGGACATCGCCGAGCAACTCGCCCGGGCCATCCAGAACTGCCACGAGCGCGGGGTGATCCACCGCGATCTCAAGCCAGCCAACGTGTTGATGACGGTCCACGGCACGCCCAAGATCACCGACTTCGGTCTGGCCAAGCGGGTCGAATCCGACTCGAAACAGACCCGAACCGGCTCGTTGATGGGCACCCCCAGCTATATGGCCCCCGAGCAGGCCCGGGGCGACACCCACGCGATCGGGCCGCTCTCAGACCTTTACTCGCTCGGAGCGATCCTCTACGAAATGCTGACCGGCCGGCCTCCGTTCCAGGGGGCGACGCTGCTCGACACGATGGATCAGGTCCGGTCCCAGGAACCCGTCCCGCCAACCAGGCTCCAGCCCAAGATCCCACGCGACCTGGAGACGATCTGTCTCAAGTGTCTTCAGAAAGAGCCGGTCAAGCGCTACGCCGACACCGCCGCCCTGGCCGATGACCTGAGACGGTTCCTCGACGGCGAGCCAATCCAGGCCCGCCCGGTCGGCCGGGCCGAGCACGCCTGGCGCTGGGTCCGGCGAAACCCAAAGGTCGCGGCGCTCAGCGGCTCGATCATCGGTCTGGTCTTGATTCTGATTGGAGTGGGGACAGTCACCGCCATCCGCTTGTCACGAGAGCGGCAGAACATCGCCGAGGTGCGCCGGATCGCCATCGAGCGGATCGAGCAGGCCACGGAGTCGATCGCTGGGGGCGACTACCGCCGGGCGCTCGATCAGATCGGGAAGCCAGACCCACTCGTCGAGCGGACACCCACGCTCGCCGACGTCCGTAAGGACCTTGAGAGGCTTCGCGTTCAGGTTTCGACGTTCGCCGAGTTCCGACGACTTCTCGACCGCGCACGCTACGAAGGGTTTTTCGGCTCTGAGGCCAAACTCGCCAAAGCCAAGGACGACTTCCACGAGTTATTCGCGATCCAGGGAGAGATCGAGGCGAAGCAGGGCCGAGGACGGTTTGGTTTGCCTCCGCTTTCGCCTCGACAGCTTCAACTCTTCCACGAGGACGTCTTCGAGACCTTTCTCGTCGCGTCCCAGGTCGAGTACAACTACGGCGAGGCCACAAACGATCCCGAGGCCAAGCGCGAGGCCGCTCGTCGGTCGATCCCCTGGCTCGATCGAGCCGAGAAGCTCCTGCCTCCCACTCGCGTTCTTTACGTCCGCCGACAATTCTACAAGCAGCAGATCGGAGACCTTGAAGGGGCCGAGGCGGATCGGAAACGGGGCGAATCGATCGTCCCCAACTCGCCGGTCAACCACTTCTGGCGAGGGATCGCGGATCGCTACCGAGCCGATCAGGCCGTGAAAAACAAGCAGATCACCGCAGCCAGGCAATCTTACGACCGGGCCAGGATCGAGTTCGCGAAGCTGCTTCAGGCGCGGCCCGAGCATTTCTGGGGCTACCTTGAATGGGCTGGTTGCCTGAATCGACTGGGAAACCCCTACGATGCGATTGTCGGCTACACGGCCTGCATCCAGCTCCGTCCCGATGCTCCCTGGCCCTACCACGACCGTGCCAATTGTCACGCCGACCTCAAGGAATACGAGGACGCCATCGCCGACGAGTCCGCAGCCCTCGAGCGCGATTCCGATTATTCGCTCGCCTTGATCAGCCGGGCCAAGTACTACCAGATCCTCGGCCAGAATGCGCTGGCCCTGGCGGACTTCGATCACGCGATCCGGTTGGAACCGTCGCGTGGCGAGCTCCTCTTCGATCGAGCCCGAATCCACTTCCGCGCCAAGGATTACCGGAAGGCCCTCGACGACTACAACGCGGTCGTCTCTCTCTTGCCCGACAGGGCCGGCCCCTACAAAAGCCGAGCCAAAACTCACTACGAGTTGAAGGACTTCGAGGCGTCGCTCGCCGACTGGTCAACCGCGGCCAGCTTGCTTCCCAAAGATGCGGAGTCACGTTATTGGATCGGAGTCCTGAACATGGGGCTTCGCCGAGACGACCCGGCTCTCAGGGCGCTCGACGATTGCCTCGCGGTTGACCCTGAATATGCTCTCGCTCTCCTGGCCAGGGCCCAGATCCGAAACAGGCGGGGCGACTCGGAGACGGCCTTGAAGGACATCGATCGCGTGGTCCAGAAGCTGGATTCCTCCAAGCTCGACGCGGCGACCAAGGCGTACTACCTCAACGATCGAGTCGACCTCTATCGAAAGCTTGGGCGACTCGATGACGCCGAGAAGGACGGCCGCCGCTCGATCGCGTTCGACGCCAAGCAGGTTGACGCCTATGTCTGCCTCGCCTTGATCGAGAAGAAGCGGGGCAGGCCGGATGCTGCTCAGGGATGGTACGACAAGATGGTCGCGGCGAACTCGAACTCCGTGCGTGCACATCTCCTCAGGTCCGAAGCCCTGCGCGATCTCGGCTGGTGGGATGAGGCCCTTCACGAGGCCGACACGGCGGCCGGGCTCGATGCGGGTCGTGACGCTGCGCTCGCGGGTCTGGTCCGTTGTGGGATCCTTGCGGCCCGGGGCGAGTCGGAGCAGGCACTCAAACTGGCCGACAGCTTTCTCAAATCCGCCCCGGCTGGCGACGGCCATGTCCTGTACGCCGCCGCCTGTGTCTGGAGTCTTGCCTCCGGGGCCGCACTATCCAACGGGGACGGGGGAAAGGCCGCAGCGTGGGCCGAACGGGCCACGATCTTGCTGTCCGAGGCCCTCCGCTTCGGATTTCACGAATTCAGCTACCAGGAGAAGAACCGGATGGCCGAGGACCCTGCCCTCGCGTCGATCCGGGAACGCTCGGAGGTGAAACGACTCGTCCTATCGCGGCCTTGACCGGTCACGTGATCTCTAGCTCTGGTTCAGCAAGGGATCAGGTATTTCCCGAACCGTCGCTCAGCTTGCCGTACTTGCCGAGTTGAAGCTCCGCCAACTCCGTGATGATCTCACTGAGGCCTGCCAAGTTTCCTGGAAGCGTACCGAGTCCGCTCACACGCGCGAAGATCTCATCGATCACCGAAGCGTTGGGTGTGCCGAACGCGAAGTCCAGAGTTTGCGATGGATCTTTCGGGTTGTTAAGGTTCCCAACCGAGACGATCAGCCCGCTGATCTTGCCATTGACGGTCAGCTTCGTCCGGAGGGCTGTGCTGCCGATGGCGCCTCCTGAGACGATACTGGCACCAGCGGCGATCCCGCCGTTGATCGTCGAATTGCCGAGAAGTCCCGTTCCGGCGGCGATCGACGACCCGGATGAAAGTCCACCGTTGACGATCACTGTGCCCGTGATCGAACCAAGCGCCACGATCACGCCGCTGTCGGAGCCGTTGATCGTCACATTGCCCAGAATATTTCCGCCCGCCGCGATGGGGGAACCGGATGAGAGCCCGCCATTGACGACGACGTTGCCGGATATCGTACCGAGCGCCAGGATCAAGCCGCTGTCGGAACCGTTGATCGTGGTGTTGCCGAGGATGTCTCCGCCGGCTTCGATCGAGGCGCCCTCGGAGAAGCCGCCGTTGACGGTCACGTCACCAACAATCGTTCCCAGGCCAGAAATGGTACCGCTATCGGTGCCATTGATCGTCACGCCGCCGATCCTCGTGGAACCGTAAGCCGCACCGAGGTTTCCTTGCGCGGCGATCAGGGCGTTGCTGGTGAAACTACCGTTAAAGGTGAGGGTATTGAGCAGGTTCCCGTGAACGAGAATCTGTCCGGCGAACGGACCGCCGTTGACCGTGAGCGCGGTCATCGTCAGCTTGTGCGAGCTGTTGAGATAGACCCGGCCAAAGTCGCCGGCGCCGACAGGGCTGGAGACCAGTCCGGTGATCGGGTCCGTTTCCAGTCCGGTCGTCTGGATCGTGCCCGCGATCGTCCCGTAAGAAGTGATCGTCCCGAAGATCGTGGCCGCGGTGATGTTGCCGATCGGCTGGGAGGTCAGCAGTGAGAGGTCGCCGAGCGAACCGGCGCTGAAGATCGGGCCGTTGATCCATTGCTGGGTCGAGATTGATGCGCCATCGCCAAGGATATTGAGCCCCTGGATCTGAGATCCCTGATTCCCCGAAAGCTTGACGACCTTGATCGCGGCAACGTCCGAGCCCCTCGTCGCGATGTTGTTCGGGACAACCAACCTGCTCCCGTTCGAGTCAACCGTGACGTCGGTCTGAACGGTGAACGCCACGCTGCTCCAGTCGAAACCGCCCGAGGTACTGTCGTCGAGGAAGAATCCGACCTGGGAATTGGGATTATCGGCGAAAGGAACGAGGAAGGTGTCGGACGCCTGGACAATCTTCGTGCCCGTGGCCAAAACGTTCTGGGCGTCACTCTGGTTTGCCAAGGCACCCATGACGGGCTGGCCACCGCTGCGACCGAACGAGCCCGCCGCGATGGCCTGGATGCTGGACGCCCTGATAGATCCACCGTAGGGGATGAAATCGCGGACCTCGACCCCGGCAATATTGTCGGAGGGCAGGTAGATGCCGGCCGGGTTTGTGTCGCAGGCAAAAGCCGCGACCGATGCCGCCGTCGGGGCATTCTTCAAGATGTCCCCCTCGACGGTAACATTCCGAACTCCCGAGACACCCTTGGCATCGAGCCGAGCCAGGTTGAACTTGGCTGTGTCGCTGTAGACGATCAGGCTGAGGTCGAATTGATCGGCCGAGGTATTTCCCGATTGATTGATGACCTGTAACGTCAACTGGGGATTGCCGAGTGCCCCGGAGTCGGACTCGTACAGGAAGTCGTAATAAATAGTCGCTGGAGCGTTGGCGACCGTCATGGTTGGCTGGCTCGGCAGCGGGAGAGAGTTGCTCGCTGAGGTTGCTTCAAGAAGGCGGTGGGTGCCGTTCTCAGTGACGTTGAGCACGATCGGACCGGTCCCGGCGCCGGCCGAGATCGTCCCGATATGCAAGGCGCTGATCGAGCCCGGGGTCGCCCCGCCAACCGCCAGGCTGCCGAGAGTGCCGCTCACGGAGAGTTGACCAGCCATGTTCAGGCCGACTATCGCCGTTTCGAGACATCCCGCCTGGATCATTGCGGTCGAGTCGATTGATCCCCCGACGATGAGAGTCTGGATGTCTCCAGTCACGTTGATCGACCCGGCCACGTCCTGGTCGATGGTCAGGCTGGTAAAGCTCGTAGCACTGATCTGGCTGCCCTGAGCCACGGAGGTGTACTCAACCGAACCCTGGACGGTGCCGAGCGACACCGTTCCGCCCGTCGAGTTGGCGATGAGGTGGCCCATGGACGTGATCTGAGAGACACTGATCAAGCCGGACCCAAGGGTGTCGGTGACTCGGAAGACCCCCGAGAGGCTCGCCAGCGATAGGTTCGTCACGTTCTGAACCGTCACGGCCCCTCCGATGGTCGTGCCCACGAACTTCGTGACGTTGTTCGCCGAGATGCTTCCGCTGCTCGAGGTGACCGACAGGCTCCCTGTCACATCGCCAACCTGAATCGAACCCGTGGAACCGACCGAATTGACTGAACCCGTGACGATCTCATGCCCTGCTTTGATCAGTCCCTTCCCCATGACGGAGCCGTTCACCGTGAAAGACCCGATTTCACCCGACGTCGCGTTATTGTCAACATCTGCCTCAAGCGTTCCCGTCAAGTTCTTTACAACCATGACAGTCCCAATTTGACCCGCCCCCTGCGCGATCACCGTCCCCGACAGGTCGCCCCCGACCATCACCCCCGAGATCGAACCCCCCGAAACCGAACCGCACAGCGTCCCCGTCACGCTCACACCGCCGATCACCCCCGTCCCCGCCATCATCTCCGTCGCCGAAACCGTGCCCGAAAGGTCACCGTCCACCATCACTCCCGAAATCCCGCCCGAGGACACCGAGCCCGACAGCGAGCCGGTCACGCTCACCATCCCAATCGAACCCGACCCCATGTTGTCATCCGGAGGAGCCGAAACCGTCCCGGTCAAATCCCCATCGACATCGACGTTCCCGATCGTTCCCGCCCCCTGCGCGATCACCGTCCCCGAAAGGTCACCACCGACCATCACCCCCGAGATCGAGCCCCCCGAAACCGAACCGCACAGCGTCCCCGTCACGCTCACGCCACCGATCACCCCTGTCCCCGCCATCATCTCCGTCGCCGAAACCGTTCCCGAAAGGTCACCGTCCACCATCACTCCCGAAATCCCGCCCGAGGACACCGACCCCGAGAGCGAGCCGGTCACGCTCACCATCCCAATCGAACCCGACCCCATGTTGTCATCCGGAGGAGCCGAAACCGTCCCGGTCAAATCCCCATCGACATCGACGTTCCCGATCGTTCCCGCCCCCTGCGCAATCACCGTCCCCGAAAGGTCACCACCGACCATCACCCCCGAGATCGAGCCCCCCGAGACCGAACCGCACAGCGTCCCCGTCACGCTCACGCCACCGATCACCCCTGTCCCCGCCATCATCTCCGTCGCCGAAACCGTTCCCGAAAGGTCACCGTCCACCATCACTCCCGATATCCCGCCCGAGGACACCGACCCCGAGAGCGAGCCGGTCACGCTCACCATCCCAATCGAACCCGACCCCATGTTGTCATCCGGAGGAGCCGAAACCGTCCCGGTCAAATCCCCATCGACATCGACGTTCCCGATCGTTCCCGCCCCCTGCGCAATCACCGTCCCCGACAGGTCGCCCCCGACCATCACCCCCGAGATCGAACCCCCCGAGACCGAACCGCACAGCGTCCCCGTCACGCTCACACCGCCGATCACGCCCGTCCCCGCCATCATCTCCGTCGCCGAAACCGTTCCCGAAAGGTCACCGTCCACCATCACTCCCGATATCCCGCCCGAGGACACCGACCCCGAGAGCGAGCCGGTCACGCTCACCATCCCAATCGAACCCGACCCCATGTTGTCATCCGGAGGAGCCGAAACCGTCCCGGTCAAATCCCCATCGACATCGACGTTCCCGATCGTTCCCGCCCCCTGCGCGATCACCGTCCCCGACAGGTCGCCCCCGACCATCACCCCCGAGATCGAACCCCCCGAAACCGAACCGCACAGCGTCCCCGTCACGCTCACACCGCCGATCACGCCCGTCCCCGCCATCATCTCCGTCGCCGAAACCGTTCCCGAAAGGTCACCGTCCACCATCACTCCCGAAATCCCGCCCGAGGACACCGACCCCGAGAGCGAGCCGGTCACGCTCACCATCCCAATCGAACCCGACCCCATGTTGTCATCCGGAGGAGCCGAAACCGTCCCGGTCAAATCCCCATCGACATCGACGTCCCCGATCGTTCCCGCGCCCTGCGCAGGACCTGTCCAGACAGGTTCTTCTTGACCGTGATCGAGCCGATGGAACCGGCCTGGACTTTTCCAGAGGCGAGCAGGTTGCCGTCGATCTCGATGGAACCGAGAACCCCTGAGCCGCTCACAGCTTGAACTTCGACTGCGCCCACGGTCCCTGCGAGGTCGCCCTTGATCAAGACCGATGGGGGTGACTGGCCGATCGCAGCCTGAAACGCCCCCGCTGTGATCGAAGCGCCGGGGTCAACGGAGCCATCGATCTCCACCGACTGGATGGTGGTGGAGGTTGAGGCGGTGATCTGGCCCGATAAATCTCCACCGATCAGGATCGACGTCGAGGCGAAGCCGGAAATCGACAGATTCTCCGTGAAAGAAACCGTGTCATTGACCTCCAGTGTGTCGCCATCCCCTGGCAATCCTTGGAGTTGAATCGAGGTCACCAGCGAGATTGGCTCCTGGGCCACGACGGAGCCGTTGTCCAGGATCTCGATGTTTGAGGAGTCTACCTGTAGGGTGATCGCATGCGGGCCGGTCCCCGTCGGCTGATACGTCAACGGACCGCTCGCGGCGACGACCCGCGCGACCGGCCCGAACTCGGAGGTCAACCCGTTCTCCGTCGCCGTCGCCGTCACGTAAGCACCGGGCAAGAGCCCCGCCGGCGCCGGGATCGTGAACGAGAAACGATTGGTTGTGTCCGACCCGACGGTGACGCCGTTCACGATCGGACCATAACTCCCCGTCCCGCCGTCGGTGTCGGCGGGCGACCCTTCAACAAATGAACCTAAATATGTTGTTCCCTGGCCAAATCCGTTCGAAGAAGGGTCGGCCAGATAAAGATCGATCAAGGCGCCTGGACGGGCGAAGCCGGAAATCGTGAGCTGGTCATTCTGGACCTGGACACCGGTGAAAACCGGGAAATTGGCGGGTCCGTGAATCCCGTCTCGCGTGACATCCGACGTATTCAGCGTGACATAGGGCGCCGTACCGCTCGAAGCGCTATCGGTCGGAGATAGGATATCGATCCCGATCTCACCGCTCGGCTCCGCGCCGGCCAGGTTCGTAACGGACCCGTTGCCATCGATCGAGTTTCGGGTAATGGTATCCTGGAGCGATCCTGGGATAACCAGGACCCCCGCGCCATAGTTATTGTCGATGACATTCGACTCCACCAGGCTGCCGTTTCCGTAAAGCCGGATGCCGGGCGATTCCTGGATGGAGAAGACACCGATCCCATTGCCGCTGATCGTATTCCCGCTGATCGTGTTGCCACCGAAGCTCAGAAAAGAGTCGATCCCGCAAGCCCAGTTGCCGACGATCAGGTTCCCGCTGATCGTGTCGTCGCCGCTTCCCGCCTCGATATCGATGCCGTCCAGGTTATACGAATCGAAACCATTCGCCCGAATCTCGTTCCCCTGGATCAGCCAGCCGTCCGATCCCTGGTGAAGCTCCACACCCTTACCTCGGCTCTCCACGAGCAAGCAATCGCGGAGGACCCCCGAACCGGAATTGACGACCCGGACGTCATCACCGTCGCCGAGCGGGGGAATATCGAACGGCCCGGTCGTGGGGGCCCCGATCAGGTCCCCTTCGATCAGCGTGCCCGATGCCGCCGTGTCAACGCGGATGTCCGCGTTCGAATCGTCATTCGAAGAGTCGCCGAAGCCGTAGATCGATAGACCGACGACTCGGATCGAACCGGCTTGAAGATCGAGACCAATCGGGACCGTCGGGCCCGGACGCCGCGTTGACAATCTGCACCGAGGGGGCCGCCAGTTGGCCCAGCGGCGTGCCCGCCACTCCGACGCCGCCACCCGTCCCCAGCAACGCTCGGGGCGTCGAATTGGGTTGAGTCGTTCCGTCGATCGTCACCCCGGCATGAGTGATGGCCGGCAATGCCGAGGTGATCGAAATCGTCCAATCGCCTGTTTCAGGATCGTACCCAGGATCGGTTGTCGATAGGTTGAAAGAGATGCGGATCGGAGTCGAGTCGGGCTGAGCATCCGCATTCAAGATCGCCTGGCCGAGCGAGCCGGTTCCCCATTCCGCCGTTGTCGTGACCACCTCCGGGTTGGACAGGCCAGAACTGAGTAGCTCTCGCGATTCCAGGATCTCGATGACGGTTCGGCGGGGCCGAGGTCGCGCCAGCCTTCGATCGAGCCGAGGACTCATGATGCAAAACTCCTGATGGGATAAAATGGCTCATGTTTAGCGAAAATACACGCACGGCAACTTTAATAGACAAAAGCACTTATCGCACGAGCACGATGCATCGATTATGCCATCCACGCAAGTTGAACGTCAACATTTCGGAACCGGGCGAGCCCCCAAATCGACGCGTCAATCGGACCCCTCGTCATACTCAAGTGAGCGACTTGGCTCAACTGTGAGGCAGGGCTTTCGAGACTATCCCCGGAAAATCTCGGAGACCCTTTCGTTGGCACTGGAATTGCTGAACGATGACGACCACGAACGAATCGATCAACTCGTCGGAGGCATTCGACGATCGTGTCCGATCCGAGCTCCTCTTCCGCCGCGAACGCAACCCCGCCCCTCCCTCCGAGGAATTGATGAAGACGAAACCGGGACATCCTTACCCTCTGGGCGCGACCTGGGATGGCAAGGGAGTGAACTTCGCTCTCTTCTCCGAGCACGCCACGAAGGTTGAACTCTGCTTGTTCGACTCGACCGATTCCCCGAAGGAAGCGCAACGGATCGTCATGCCGGAGCAGACCGACCAGGTCTGGCACGCCTACCTGCCTGACGTCCGCCCGGGCCAGCTTTACGGCTACCGCGTCCACGGCCCCTACGAGCCCGCGAACGGACATCGGTTCAACCCGAACAAGGTCCTGCTCGACCCTTACTCCAAGGCGATCGGCCGCGACGTCCGCTGGGACGACGCGATGTTCGCCTACAAGCTCGGCGATCCTGGCCAGGATGCTGCCTTTGACGACCGCGATAGCGCCCCGTACGCCCCGTTGGCCCGTGTCATCGACCCGGCATTCGACTGGGGGAACGACGCTCGGCCCTGCACCGCCTGGCACAAGACGATCATCTACGAGGCCCACGTCAAGGGCTTCACGAAGAAGATGCCCGGTGTTCCCGAGCCGCTCCGAGGGACGTATGCCGGCCTGGCCAGCGACGCGGCCGTCGAGCACCTGACCCGCCTGGGCATCACCGCCGTCGAGCTGCTTCCGGTCCATTATCACATCGACGACCGGCACCTTCAGGAGAAGAATCTGGTCAATTACTGGGGCTACAACTCTTTGGGATTCCTGGCACCGGACTACCGCTACTCCGGCCAGGACCCCGTCGGCGAGTTCAAGTCGATGGTCAAGGCCCTGCACCAGGCCGGGATCGAGCTGATCCTTGATGTCGTCTACAACCACACGGCCGAGGGAAACCACCTGGGGCCAACCCTCTCGATGAAGGGGATCGATAACGTCTCCTACTACATGCTTTCGCCCGAGGACCGCCGGTATTACATGGATTTCACGGGCTGCGGCAACGTCCCAAACATGTCGCATCCGCGGGTCCTTCAACTCATCATGGACAGTCTTCGCTACTGGGTCACCGAGATGCACGTCGATGGCTTCCGTTTCGACCTGGCCAGCACGCTCGCCCGCGAGCTTCACGAAATCGATCGCCTCGGCACGTTCTTCGACATTATCCACCAGGACCCGACGATCTCGCAGGTCAAGCTGATCGCCGAGCCCTGGGACGTCGGGCCCGGCGGCTATCAGGTCGGCAACTTCCCCGTCCTCTGGACCGAGTGGAACGGCAAGTATCGCGACACGATCCGCGACTTCTGGAAGGGGGAAGGCGGCATCGTCAACGAGTTCGCCACACGCTTTAGCGGCTCCAGCGACCTCTACCAGGACGACGGCCGCAAGCCTTACGCCAGCATCAACTTCGTGACCTGTCACGACGGCTTCACCCTCCAGGATCTGGTCAGCTACGACTCCAAGCACAACGAGGCCAACGGCGAGGACAACCGCGACGGCGCCGACGACAACCGGAGCTGGAACTGCGGCGCCGAGGGGCCGACCGACGACCCGGGGATTATCGCCCTCCGCGAGCGGCAGAAGCGGAACCTGATGGCAACACTCCTGCTCTCCCAGGGAGTGCCGATGATCTGCGCGGGAGACGAGCTAAGTCACTCCCAGGGGGGAAGCAATAACGCTTACTGCCAGGACAACGACATCACCTGGTTCGACTGGAACCTGGACGACCAGAGGAAGCAGTTCCTTGACTTCGTCGCCAAGCTGATTCAGATCCGCGCGACTCAGCCGGTCTTCCAGCGCCGTCGATTCTTCAAAGGGCGGCCGATCCGAGGCGTCAAGGACATTTCTTGGCTCGCCCCCTCGGGCGAGGAGATGGATGAGGGGGCCTGGGATGCCGGGTTCGTCAAGTGCGTCGGTGTCCGCCTGGCCGGCGACCTGATCGGTGACGTGGACGAGGACGGAAACCCGATCGTCGGCGAGACGCTCGTGATCATGCTGAACGCCCACCACGAGTCGATCCCGTTCACCCTCCCAGTCCACCAGCCCGATCGCCACTGGGAGCGGATGATCGACACTGCCGACCCCCTGGCCGAATCGAGCTTTCACGAGGCCAAGCAAATCTACGATCTACAGGGCCGTTCCGTGACGCTCTTTCGGCTTCGTTCTCGTCACGAGGAGGCCGGAAAGGCCCTCTCGGCCGAGCAGACCGAACAGATTTTCGAAAAGGGCGGCCCAAAGAGCAAGAAATAAATCCGACATGGATCGGCCCGCCCCCCCTGGGCGGGCCGATTTCGGGTCAAGGCTCGGGACCGACGGGCATGCCGTACAAGACGGAGACCGTTGCCGGGTCGGACTTTGTCTCGATCGAGTAGGTCATCGGCACCCGGCGGATGACCTCCGCGTGGCTTTTTCGCATCCCATCCTCGATCCAGTAATGGACGACACGGAACGGCCGGAAGCGTGCGGACGCGATCGGGTCGCGATGGTCGGCGTCGACGCGGAAGCTGAGGACCCCGACGGTGTTCTCGCCGGTCATCTCGAATCGGAGCAGGGCCGACCGGGTCCCGCTCGGCCAGTCGGCGAACCGGAACGATCCGGTCTTCCCCTGGGTCGGGCCGACGATCTGGCCGACCTCGCGCCACGATCGGCCGCCGTCGTGGCTGGCGAGCATCCGGACCCGATCCTTCGACCCCCGGGCGCGGACCTGGGCGCTGAACCGGAGCACCTGCAAGTCGCCGGGGACCTCGATCGGCACCGTCACCGTCGCCGTCCCCCCCTTCCACCAGTAGGCGTCATGCTCCTCGCGGACGTTGTCGAGCACCACGCCCATCCCCCTGGCCGTCTCGTTCTTGCGGAACGACGGGTCGGCCGTGATCCGGCAGGAGATGGTCCGGGTCGCCATCGCCGGGTCACCGTCGGCGTCGACGGTGATCGTGGTCCGACCTCGCGCCAGTCGCGGCAGGGTCCGCGGCGCGTGCTGGATGTCGTTCTCGAGGGCGAGCGATACGAGCCCCGCGCCGTCGACCGTCGACGACTCGACCTCGACCCGGAGCCAGTAGGCATAGCGCCTGATGATCGAATCGGAGATATCGATGACGGTCATCTCGGGTCGAGATCGGTCGTCGAACCACCCGATCTGCCGGAACGAGCGGCCGTTGTCGGTCGAGATCGAGAGCTGGACCCGATCCCCCGGTCGCCGGCAAGCCGCCTCGACCTTGATTCGGCCCCCCAGGTAGACATACGGCGAGATCATCGGCACGACGGCCACGCCGGGCTTACCGCCCTCCTTCAGGTGCATCGCGGGCCGGCCGCCCGTGGCCAGGTTCTCATAAACTTCCGAGCCGATCGCCAGCCCGCCCGAGGCCAGGTCGGGCTCGTAGCGGTGCGTGCCGTTGCCGACCACGCCGCCCTTGTAGCCGGGCAGGAAATCCTTGAGGTAGGCGAGGTCGCCTTCGGGAGCCCTGGCCTTCAGGGCATCCCAGTCGGGCATCTCCTCCCGGTTGATGTGGAGGCCCCAGTTTCCCGCGCGGCGGTCGAACCACTCGCCCGGCCGGAGCGAGAAGACGGCCCGGTGGCCGACCTGATAGCCGTACTCGTAGACTTCCGACTTGCGGTCGTACTCGACCATCGTGTCGTTCCAGCCGTGCGTCCCGGCCGGGAAGAATCCCAGGCGATACCAGGGGCAGGCCGCCAGGAGCGCGGGGCCGTCGGCCTTCCAGCCGAGCCAACCGTCACGCCTCATCAACTCCGCGAGCTTCGAGCGATCCTCGCGGAATCCGGGATGGCCCGCGTACCAGTCAATGACCGACTTCGCGATCTCGTCGACCGACGCGTCTACCCCGCGTCCTGGCTTCGGGAAGTACGTGATGAGCGACGCGTCATCCATGTGCCAGGCCCCACCATACCAGACCTCCGGCACGCTGTGCCCGTTCAAGATCCGCCCCCGCGCCTCCCGGCCATCCGCGCGGTTCAGCGCCTCGATGATGGCCGAGCTGCAACAGCACATGCAATAGCCGTAGACGTTGAAGATCTTGACCGGGTCGTGGGCCTCCCAGTCGGCCGCCAGGAATTCGTTGGGAGGGATTGACTGGTGGCGGTACTTGATCGCGGCCGTCCAGATCGCCCTGGCTCGCTCCTGCTCACTCATCCCCGGATGGAGAAACGACTTGAGAATCGCCTCGACACTGGACACGTCGTCGACCTGGTCCGAAAGCACCTTCAGATTGTTGACCCGGCCGCCTTCACCCGCGATTGTTCGCGGAACCGGCAAGAAAAGGCACCCGGCGAGGATCAGTGCCAGTCTCGGATCAATCGCACGACTCATGGCGTTCTCCCGGCGAATCTTCGAAGAATTCCGCCCCATCGGCGCCGAGTTTGCCGCCTATTCCCCTGTCGTGCAACACCCTGGTCTCCAGCCAATCGGCACGAAATTCGATCTTGCAAGGTCGAGGTCTTGTCCGATAGGTAGGGATAGGGTACAAATAATGTTGAATAGGTAAGCGTCGAATCCGCCGAATTCCCTCCCGCCACCGATCGGGCCGTTCGTTCATGCCTCCGGCCCGGTCAAGAACCTGCCTTGTCAGGGTTGCCTAACCGATGCAGACTCCTCCCCCGCTCAAGCCCGGTCCTCGCCACCGCCTGGCCAACGTCTTGTGGCCGTGGCTCGTGATGTTGCCGGTCGCGTTCGCCGAGCCGGGTCCCAGGACCGGCGAGCAGATCTATCAAGCCCAGTGCGTTTCCTGCCACGGAGCGTCGGGAGAGGGCTCGAAGGAATACGCGAAGCCGCTCGTCGGCAACCGCTCGACCGCCCAGCTTTCCCGGCTGATCGCGAAGACGATGCCCGAGGATGACCCCGGCACCTGCGTCGGCGAGGACGCCGACAAGGTGGCCGCCTACATCTATGACGCGTTTTACTCGAAGACCGCCCAGGCCCGGCTCAAGCCGGCCCGAATCGAGCTTTCCCGCCTGACGGTGCGCCAGTACCGGAACGCCGTCGCCGACCTGGTCGGTTTCTTCCGCGAGCCGGGCACGCTGGGACCAGAAAGAGCGCGGTCTTCGCGGGGAATACTACAAAACCGGTCGCATCGCGCACCGGCGACCGCCTGATCGCCCGGACTGACCCCGAGGTGAACTTTGACTTTGGCCTGAATGCCCCCGAGCCCGAGAAATTCGACCCCAAGGAATTCTCGATCGGCTGGCGAGGCGCGGTCCTCGCCCCCGAGACGGGCGACTACGAGTTCATCGTCAAGACCGAGCACTCCATCCGGCTCTGGGTCAACGACGTCGAGCATCCGCTCATCGACGCCTGGGTCAAGTCGGGCAAGGACACCGAGTTCCGGGGATCGATCTACCTCCTCGCCGGCCGGGCTTACCCGATCCGTCTGGAGTTCTCCAAGGCCAAGCAAGGGGTGGCCGACTCGAAGGAGAAGAAGGAGAAAGCTCCGGTGGTCAAGGCGTCCATCGCCCTGGAGTGGAAGCTCCCGCTCCGACCCGCCGAGGTCATCCCGGCGCGAAATCTCTCGCCAGGCCGATTCTCCGAGGTCTTCGTCCCCTCGACCCCTTTCCCGCCCGACGACCGAAGCGTGGGATACGAGCGCGGGACGTCCGTCTCGAAGGCCTGGGACCAGGCCACGACCGACGCGGCGCTCGAAGTCGCCGATTACGTCGCGACTCACCTTAAGGAGCTAGCCGGGGTCGGGTTCGATTCGTCCGAACGCGAGGGGAAGCTCCGCGACTTTTGCCTCAAGTTCGCCGAACGGGCCTTCCGCAGACCGTTGACGCGACGAGGAGAAGGAAAAGTACGTCGCTCGCCAGTTCGCCCGGGGGGGCGACCCGGAGACGGCGGTCAAGCGGGTCCTGATCCTGGTGCTCAAGTCGCCGAGGTTCCTCTACCGCGAGGTCGACAGCCCGGACGCCTTCGACGTCGCCTCCCGGCTCTCGTTCGGCCTCTGGGACTCGATCTCCGACCAGGAACTCTGGAAGGCGGCGGCCAGCGGCCAGCTCAAGGAACCGGCTCAGGTCCGGCACCAGGCCGAGCGGATGGTTGACCGACATCCGGTGCCGCTCGAAGGTCCGCGAGTTCTTCCTCCAGTGGCTCAAGGTCGAGCATGTCCCCGACATGGCCAAGGACCCCTCGAAGTATCCGGGCTTCGACGCCTCGGTCGCCTCCGACCTCCGGACCTCGCTCGACCTCTTCCTCGACGACGTGGTCTGGGGCGACTCGTCCGACTTCCGCCAGCTCCTTCTGGCGGATTCGGTCTACCTCAACGGCCGGCTGGCCACGTTCTATGGCGTCGACCTCCCGCTCGATTCGTCGTTCCGAAGGTCAAGCTCGACCCCGGCCAGCGAGCCGGAGTCCTGACCCATCCTTACCTCCTGGCGAACTTCGCGTATACCTCGACCAGCTCGCCGATCCATCGGGGGGTCTTCGTCGCGAGGAGCCTGCTCGGCCGGTCGCTCCGGCCGCCGCCCGAGGCCGTCGCTCCGCTGGCGCCCGACCTGCACGCCGAGCCTGACGACCCGCGAGCGCGTCGACGCTTCAGACCAGCCCGAACTCGTGCGTGACCTGCCACTCGATGATCAACCCGATGGGCTTCGGCCTGGAGAATTTCGACGCCGTCGGCCGGTTCCGTCTCGAAGAAAAAGGGAAGCCGATCGACGCCCAGCGGCGTCTACGAGGCCCCATCGGGCGAGTCGGCAAAGTTCTCGGGAGCCCGGCAGTTCGCCGAGATCCTGGCCGCCAGCGACGAGACCCACAACGCCTTCGTCGAGCAGCTTTTCCACCACATGGTCCAGCAGCCGATCCGGGCCTTTTCGGTCCCGAGCAACAGCGTGACATCCGGCGCTCGTTCGCCGATCATGGGTTTAATATCCGGTCGCTTCTGGTCGAGATCGCGACGGCCTCCGCCTCGGCCAGCCCTCCCGACCCGATCCCGGCATTCGACGCCCGATTCCCCCGGTCGCCCTTCCCCTCGGAGTGATGACATGGCCACGATCCAAAATCCCGACGCGAGTTCCTCCGCGACCTGGGAATCGGCGCGGCGGCCCTGCCGTTCTTTCTGAACCTGCCCAGCCTGGGCTTCGCCAACCAGCAAGCCCGCAAGAAGCGGCTGGTCGTCATGTTCAGCCCCAACGGCGTCATCCCCTCGAACTTCTGGCCCGACGAGGAGGGCTCGGAGTTCACGCTCAAGGAGAGCCTCAAGCCGCTCGAGCCGTTCAAGGACCGGATGCTGACCCTCCACGGCGTCTGCGACAAGGTCCGGGGCGACGGCGACAACCACATGCGCGGGATCGGCTGCCTGCTCACCGGCGTCGAACTCTTCCCGGGCAACGTCCAGGGCGGCTCGCACACGCCGGCCGGCTGGGCGAGCGGCCTGTCGATCGACCAGGAGATCAAGAACCACCTTCAGGCCGACCCCGCCACCCGGACGCGGTTCGGCTCGCTGGAGTTCGGCGTCATGGTCCCCGACCACGCCGACACCTGGACCCGGATGGTCTACTCCGGCCCCAACAAGCCGATCGCGCCGATCGACGACCCTTACCAGATGTTCGCCAAGCTCTACGGCCGGATGAAGGACCGCGAGAGCCTCAAGAGCGTCCTCGACGACCTCCAGGACGACCTCAAGATCCTCGGCGCGAAGGTCAGCCCCGAGGACCGCCAACTCCTCGACGAGCACGCCACGTTCGTCCGCGAGATGGAGCAGGAGCTGAAGGACGCGCGACGAAGTCGCTCGGCCATGCCGTGCCCGAGCTGGAAAAGGGCGTGAAGGAACAGAACGACAACATGCCCAAGATCAGCAAGATGCAGATCGACCTGATGGTCAACAGCTTCGCCGCCGACTTCGCCCGGGTGGCCACGCTCCAGTACACCAACTCGGTCGGCGGCGCCAAGATGCGCTGGATCGGCGTGAACGAGGGGCACCACGAACTCTCGCACAACCCGGACAGCGACGAGAAATCGAAGGAAAAGCTGACGAAGATCAACAAATGGTTCTGCGAGCAGCTCGCCTACCTGGCGAAGCGGCTGGCCGAGACGCCCGAGCCGGGCGGCACCGGCAGTCTGCTCGACAACACGACGATCGTCTGGACCAACGAGCTGGGCAAGGGGAACTCGCACACCCTCGACAACATCCCGTTCGTCCTGGTCGGCAACGGCCTCGACTTCCAGATGGGCCGGTCGCTCAAGTTCGGCCGAAGGTCCCGCACAACCGCCTGCTCGCTCGCCCTGGCCCACGGCATGGGCCACCACATCGACCGCTTCGGCAACCCCGACTTCTGCGGCGACGGGCCGCTGTCGGGGCTGGTCTGAGACGATTGCGAACCGGTGCTCCGCGCCATCGCCCAGGCGACGGCCGGGGCGTTATCCCGCGACGCGGATTCGCAGATCCGCGCAGGCGGCCGTGTGGCTGGCCTCGAGGTCGAGCGGGACCGCGAGGTCGCCGCCGAGCCAGAGCGGGACGGTTGGCAGGGGCTGGCCGATCCCCAGCGCCACCGGCCAGGCCAGCAGTTGGCCGGCCTCTTCCCTCCCGATCGCCCGATAAGAGATGGCCGACAAACCACCCGGCCCCGATGGGCTATCTCCCACCCCGAGGGCCGCGAGCAGATCGGCATGCAGTTCCGCCCGCCGGGTCGTGACCGCGTCGACGACCACTAGACCGCAACCGCTCGTCAGATAGCCGACGCACTTGGCCGCGAAGGCGGCTCGCGATCTCGCCCGGTCCTTATTTCGAGGGCTGACCAGTTCAACGGCCGAAGCGAGCCGGGGATCTCCCTCATCAGCGAAGACCTCGACCCGCACATCATCGAGTGTTGGCCACTCGACGGCGATCGCCAGGCCGGGCGCGGTCGGGGTCCAGACCCGAGCCTCACCGGATTCGATTCGGTTCCCGACCGGATCGAACTCCCGGAGTGCCGCCACGTTGACCTCGACCGGCCCATCTCGGTCAAGGAACGGCACGGCGTAATAGCCCGCCGGTAGCACCCCGCCGTTCAGCAGCCGGGCCATCGCGGCGGCCCAGGCCCCGTGGAACCCTCGCCAGGGATGGGTCCGGCTTAGCGGAGGATGAAAATGGTCGAGAAGTGGCATGACCCTCTCGGGGAATCAGGTCGGATCATCGGGTCGATCCATTCAGAGCCACCATCTCCGCGTCGAAAGGCGCCGGCGTGGGGGCGACCAGGCTGTTATCGTGCACCAGCGCCCGCCCTCGGCCGACGAAGAAGCTGTGACCCTCGGCGACTTCGAGGTTGAAGACGGGCTGGACGACATCCCGGCCGATCGAAAGCACTTCGGACTGGCCTCCCAGGGTCCGCACACGGTCGCCCGGTCGGAGGTCGCGGGTCATCGCCCAGCCTTGCCCGACCTTCCAGAACCGATGGATCGGCGTGGCGACGATCGTCTCGTTCTCCAGGTTCACCCGAAGAGTCACCGCCGGCTTGTTGTGATAGACCACCAGGATCGGGCGGAACTTCAGCTCACCGGTCGTCGGCTCCTGGGTCAGGACCTGGTCGCCGACCTGGAGATCCTCGATCGGCCGGGAGCCCGTGCGCGTGAGGACCGGCGTCCCCCTTCCGAAGCAATTGTGATGGCTGTATCCCCCCACCGGGACGGTCGGTATGACAAGCGGCGGGGGCGGGGACACGTAGACCACGCCCACGGTCTCCTGGACAACCGGCTTGGGCTCGGGAGGGGGAGGGCTCTGGTAGCTGTAACCGAGCTCGCCGGTCCACCACTCGGTCCAGCGCTGCTGGTCCTTGCCGAGGTCGACCCCGGTAACGGTCATCAACGTCTTCTCGACGCGGAGGTTGGTCTGCTCATTCGCGTAATTGGCCCGGTCGATCGCCCGCGTGTCGCGAAGCTGGCGGTCGAGGATCGCCTTGCGAGCCTCGGCGGTCTGGCCCGCACCGGAGTTGAATCCAAAGTTGCCTCCGGTGGTGAAGCTCGCGGCTCCTGGTCTGGGCGAGGCCGAGTAGAATCGCTCGATGATCGCGCTTGTGCCCTCGACCCGGAGAACGCCCGAAGCCCCTCGGCTGAGCGTCTCGTAACGGATCGGCTCGCGGAGCCAGTTGATCAGCAGGCCGACGAACGGCCGAGGATCGCGTGGGATGAGCTTCTGGAGAGCCGAATGACGGACTTTCTCCTCGGCCGCGAAGACCGCCATCTCGGCCAGGGCCTGCGAGGACTGCGGGGCGTCGATCCGGCCGAGCAACTGGACGGCCCAGGCTTGCTCCCAGCCTTCCCCCTGGCCGAAAACTCGGCGGACGGAGGGCACAGCTCGCGCGTCCCTGACTTCGGCGAGGGCCTTGATTGCCTCGGGTCTCCGCGAGGGTTCGGCGAGACTCTGATGCCAGTCCGCTAGCTTCGATCCCCAGAATCGGTCAGACTTCGCCTGGGCGTCCTCGTCGGCGATTTCCTCGTTGATCTCGGCCTCGGTCATCCAGCGGCCGTTGCGAAGCCGCTGGCCGAGCTTCCGGTGGACGTCGAAGTCGTCGGGGTCGAGCCGGGCGACGGCCTGGAAGTGGGCGATCGACTCGGCCTTCAGCCCCACGTCCTCGCACCAGAGGGCCAGCGCGAGCTGACTTTCCGCCGTCGAGCGGGCCGCTATCCGCCTGGCGTCGTATTCGGCGCGGAGCCGCGACAAGCGAGCGTCCTTCCGGTCGCGCTCGACCACCTCGTCGGGCGAGACCCAGCGCCCCTGGTCGTAGATCAGGCCACGGAGCCCGGCTTCTCGCCAGTTGGCGGGAGCCGTCTGGCCGAGGGGATCTCGAGAGTCAACCTTCTCGGGTGGATTGGCCGCGAGGAGTGTGCCAGCAAGGGCCAGGGCCACGGAGATCATCGAGGTGCCTCCCGGTGAACGATCGAGGTTCAGCCTAGTGTATCGTACCTCTGATCACGGGCGGCCACCATCTCCAAGTTTGGTGCGTTCAAAAGGCCTCGGCCGCCGGGACGGCCGACTCGATGAGTTCATCCAGCGGGTCGGCATCCGGCAGGGGCGGCTTCGAGGCGGGCGGAGCCGCCCGGCGAGCCAGAGACTCATCAGGGTGAGGACGACCCCGATCAGTCCCACCCACTCGTAATGGAGGAGCATGCCGCCGGGCCGCCTCCGCGATGATCAGCCCGGCCAGAAACGCCCCGACACCCGAGGAGATATGCTGGACCGACGAGTACGCACTCATGAAGCCACCGCGCAAGCCGATGCTCGACGCTGTTGTTGACCAAGCGCCAGCGCCGCGACCATCCGACCGGCGTTGCTCACCATCAGGAGCGACACCGCACCCACAGCGACCAGCAGGCTCGACCCTCGGCAGATTCGTCAAGGCCAGCATCATCAAGGCCGAACCCGGGGCGATGATCCGGTAGACCCGGAGCTTGCCGGACTCGTCGGCCAACCGCCCGATTTGTGGCGAGGAGAAGAGCGACATCAAACCGCCCCCGACGTAAATCCAGGGCAATTCCTCCTCCGTCAACCCTGAATTCGACACGAGATAAGGGCTGATGATACGGCACGACCATGAACGTGCCCAGCATCACCGAGACCACCAGCGCGAACGCCCGGATATGGTTCGGGTGGCTGTACGTCTCCACGATCCGCGACCAGGCCGAGACTTGACCTTGCCGATGTGCTCGCGGAGCGGCGGCAACGACACGGATCCCCATGACCGAGGATCGGCAAGCCGAGAGCGACCAGCATCAAGAACGGCGAGTGCCAGCCGTACTCGTCCCCAGGAACAGGCCGAACGGCACGCCCAGCACCGATGCCAGCGAGAACGCCGACATCAAGATCCCCGTCGCCCGCCCCCGACGCTCGTCCGGGAAGACGTCGCCGATGATCGCCATCGCGATCCCGCCGAGGACCCCTCCGAACGCCCCGGTGACCACCCGGGCCGCCAGGAGCATCGGGTAATTCGGCGCCAGACCGCAGAAAGCGTGCCGACGAGGAACCCGACGTAGAGCCCGAGGAACGTCGCCTTTCGGCCGAACCGATCGACGATCGACGACGCGAGCACCCCGGCGATCCCCGCGCTGATCGTGTACGACGAGACGATCAGGCCGAACTGAGCGGGGGTGATCGCCAGGGTCCGCCGCAGCTGCGGCCCGAGCGGCATGATGACCATGAAGTCCACGATGCTCGTGAACTGCACGGTCGCCAGCGTGAAGAGCACGGCCCGCTCCCGGCTCGCATTCGCCCTGGCTCCACTCGTCGGCATCGCCCATCGTCCGCTCTCCCTGTTAATGTCTTGGCGATATCGTAGGGATTCGCGGCGAATCGTCAAGCCGGGGCGCGTTTTCAGCGGTTCACGGCCGCCATCATCGCCGCCGGGTAGCGATCCCCCGCCGCGACCCCCTTGGGGGCGAACCTCGTCGATCCGCCCGAGGTCCTCGGCGTCAGCGTCACTTCGGCCGCCCGGACGTTCTCCTCCAGGTACGACCGCCGCTTGGTCCCCGGAATCGGCGCGATGTCGTCTCCCTGGGCCAGCACCCACGCCAGGGCGAGTTGAGAGGCCGTGATTCCCTTCTCGGCCGCGATCGCCTTGATCCGCTCGACCAGTTGCGAGGTTCCTGGTGAAGTTCTCCCCCTGAAACCGGGGGGAATGCTGGCGATAGTCGTCGGGCGCGAAATCGGCCGGTGACTTGAACTGGCCGGTCAGGAACCCCCGGCCGAGCGGGCTGTACGGCACGAACCCGATCCCCAGCTCCCGGCAGGTCGGCAGGATCTCGTCCTCGGGATCGCGGCTCCAGAGCGAATACTCGGTCTGGAGGGCCGCGATCGGATGGACCGCGTGGGCCTTCCGGATCGTCGCCGGGCCGGCCTCGGAGAGCCCGAGATATCGGACCTTCCCCGCCTGGACCAGCTCGCTCATCGCCCCGACGGTGTCCTCGATCGGCACGTTCGGGTCGACCCGGTGCTGGTAATAAAGGTCGATGTGGTCGACGCCCAGCCGCTTGAGCGAGCCCTCGCACGATGACTTGACGTACTCGGGCTTGCCGCAGATCCCCCGGAAGGTCGGGTCCTCGGCCGACCGGAGGATGCCGAACTTGGTGGCGAGCACCACCTTGTCGCGCCGGTCGCGCGATCGCCTTGCCGACGAGCTGCTCGTTCGTGTACGGCCCGTACATGTCGGCGGTATCGAGGAAGGTGACGCCCAGCTCGATGGCCCGGTGAATGGTGGCGATCGACTCGGCGTCGTCGCGGGCCCCGTAGAAGTCGGACATCCCCATGCAGCCCAGCCCGATCGCGGAGACTTCCAGCCCCGACTTGCCCAGCGTTCGACGTTGCATGGTGCGAAATCTCCTCGAAATGACGATGTACCAAGGCGAACCCCGGGTGCACGAAGTCTATGAGCAGACGCCCCCTTGAAGTCAACCCCCGGGACGATCGCCCGGACTTCCCCGGAATCCCGACACCTGCCATAATGAGGCCGAGCCGATGGAAACTCATGGAGCCGCTCCGACGATGGAATCGTCCTCCGCTTCGAACTCGACCTCGACCGCCGGGCCTCGCCCAAGGTTCCTCAACCGCCGACGCCTGATCCGTCTCTCGCTGTGTCTAGCGGCCCTGGTCCCGCTCTGGTTGCTGGCGTCGCTCTTCGTGGCCCACCGGCTCGACGAGCCGGTGCCCGTCCCCGGTTCGAGGAGCCCGTCCCTCGCGTGGCCTGGGCGAGCTTCGAGTCGCACCGGCTCGCGACGACCGACGGCCACGACCTCGGCGCCTGGTATGCCGAGGGGCGGGATGACGCCCCTTCAGTCCTTCTCCTTCACGGTAACAAGGGGCATCGGGGCCATAGCCTCTCGAGGGCCGAGTTGCTCGCCCGCGACGGCTGCTCCGTGCTTGCGGTGACGTTCCGGGCCCACGGCGACTCTTCCGGCTACTTCAACGACATCGGCTACTCGGGCCGGCACGACGTCGTGGCCGCCGTCGAGTTCCTCGAACGACGCCGGCCCGGCCGCCCGATCGTCGTCCTCGGCTCCTCCCTCGGCGCCGCGGCGGCGACGTTCGCGTCGGCCGAGCTCGGTCATCGGGTCGCCGGTTACATCCTGGAAGCCCCCTACGTAGACCTCCGGGTCGCGGTCCGGAATCGGACGAGCAACGCTCTGCCGATCGGTCTCGAATGGATCGCCTACCAGGGCCTTCTGACCGTCGCGCCCCTGTTCCTGCCCGAATTCGAAAAGATCTCGCCGAGAGACGCGATCGCCGGAATCCCCGACGACATCCCAGTCCTGCTGATGGTCGGCCGGCTCGACCGCCAGTCCCGCCCCGAGCAGGTCGAGGCGGTCTTCGATCGCGTCCGGTCGCACGGGAAGCTCGTCGTCTTTGAGAAGGCCGGGCATCTCCATTACGCCGAGGCGGACCCCGAACTGTATCGTTCCTCGATCCTGGGTTTTGTCCTGCGCGATCCTGTCCGCGAAGACAAATGGCCCGGAAGGCGGATCCTCGGTCGAAAGTCAAATCACGAGGAAGCAGGGTTCCGGACCCCTCGCCGATCAAGGAAGTCGGCCGCCTCGTGGGCATCACTGAACATGTCCCAGTAGCTATCCATCCGCATTGATTCGAGGAACTCCTCGACGGGCCGGGCGACGTTGGCGAGCACGAGCTCGCCGCCTTCGTTCCGGACCAGTCGGGTCAGAGTGGTCAGGAGCCCGAGGACCGTCGGGCCGGTCTCGCGGACCCCTCCCAGCTCCAGGACGAACCGGCGCCAGCCCTGTTCGAGCAGTTCGCGGACGTCCCGAGCGGCATCAAAATGCCTCGGGTCGTTCATCAGCCGCCCGATCCCACTCAGGACCACGACCTCGCCCGCGTACCGGACCTGGATGGCCATCGCCAGACTTCCTCCGGGGTTCAAGATCGACTTCCTTGACAGCCTTCCTCGTGTTGGTGTGCGTGGTGTCCTCGACGGTCACCCCGCTGACCAAGACGCGAGCCGCCGCAGCCATGTCAGCGGTTTACACTCGGATGGCCCATGAGGGAGGAAATCGGGGACTGGCTCCCGGCCCTGGTTGAACCGCCGATTCCGCCCGATGGCCACGCGGGCCGGGTGCCTGTCCCCGTTTTCCGGCCGCATCCCGGGTGGGAACCGCGTCCTGACAGCGAGTCATGCTCCCGGTGCGTCCCGAGAAAGGGGACAGCGACGAATGCCGCGAAGTTAAGGCGTAAATGCTCAGGTCAGCTTGATTTGCGTTCGAGATGTCCGAGGTCCGGCCGATCCGTCTCCGGAGACCGCCCCTTGCGGAACACGAGGATTCAGCAATCATCCGATCCGGGACAAACCAGAAGCTGCGTATGAAGGTTCGGTGCAAGGCTAAAACCACAGAGGTTTGCGCCTTAACTTCGCGGCATTCGGGACAGCGACTGTGTTCCGGATCGGGGTCTTTGACTCTTGTCGGATAGCGGAAAACCCCGATCCGGAACACTGTCGGCTTGTGTTCTGCGAACATACAAGGCACCCGGCCCGCCTCATCTTCTCCTGCTTCGATGGTCGGTCCACGGGCCGGGAGCCAGTCCCCATTCTCTTCCCTCGTGGGCTGGCCGGTTGTGAATCGCTCGAGAGGCAGAACAAAAGGCACTTGTCAGGCCATGATTCCTGAAAACTCCGCCTAACCCTGTTCGACACCGACTCCTTGCAATCAGGCTTGTACCAGATTTCGCTCGCGGTCATCCATGGTGATTTTGTGCGATTTGGCATCACACCCTTGCAGGGTCGTTCGATGTCACGGATGATTCATCGCTCGGATCATTTCCGGAATCAAAACATTGTATATTCCTGGCATTCAAAGAGGTCGTGCAAACATGCTTCAATTTCACATGAAACGCTCTGTTTTCACATTTCTCTTCGTCGTTTCGACGTTTCGGCGCCATGTCGGCCGCCAACGCGGGCTTCCTTGTGAACACCTTCGAAATCAAATTCACGATTGTATTCCGTGAATCCGGATACCGGGTTATCGACCCTGATCGGATCCACGGGAATCGGGAACATGACCGACCTTGCCTCGTCGGCGAATGGATCTCTTTTCGGTTCATCGCCGACATCCTTGTACTCGATCAATCCGACGACGGCGGCATCGTCGTTGATCGGCTCCTTCGGGACGACCACTTCGATGGTCGGCCTCGACTTCGCGTCGAACGGCACTCTCTATGGCGTTGACCAGACGACTAATGGCGGATTTTACAGCATCAATACCACGACTGGGGCGGCGACGCTCGTTTTCAACACGTTTTTCGTTTATGAGGGAGATGTTGCTTATGCGGGTGGCAACATCTTCTACGCGACGGCCGAGGGTTCCGGGGGCGATCATCTCATCCGGCTCGATTCGGGCGCGAAGACGTCGGTCGATGAAGGCGTGATTGCCAGCGGCAAGTTTTTCCCCGGCCTGGATTTCGACCAATCGGGCAGGCTCGTCGCCTTCGCCACCGATGGCAGCATTTACGCAATCCCCGGGTTCAGCTCCTCCGGTGCCGGGACTTTCCTGAGCAATTCGGGTATTAACGTCGGAGGGGCGACCTTCGTCTCCACGGTCCCCGAACCCACCAGCCTGGCGCCGTTCGGCCTCGGGCTGACCGGGCTAGGTGCCTACGCCACCCGGAGGCGACCCGCGACGAGTCGTTGATCGCCCGATGGTAAGGTTGGATCGTCCTTGAATCGTCGAGGCTGGACCTCAGTCCAGTATCAGCTCCGAGTCGGGTGCCACGGGTTCGGTACTCCGACCCCGTGCCCCGACGGCGGTCGTTCACGTCACGGGGTCGGAGTACCGAACCCGTGGCACCCGGCGTAGGATGATTCGCGACCCAGCATCGGACGTGAACCGCGCGTAGGTCGCGACCGTGCCTGCTTCACCGAGCAACGATGATATGAATGAGCAATTTTGGCGCCTTCTATGACTCGCTGGTCATCGGAACTGATGGCCGGCGAGCTCGCAGGGAGCGTGACTCCCCCGCCTCGATCGCACGACTGGCTGGGGTTCAAACCGGCCAGTCAGCGTGATCTCAAGCGACTTGAAGACCGCCTTGGCATGAGCCTGCCGCCGTCGTACAGATCGTTTCTCATGGTGAGCAACGGCTGGCGTCGCACGACGTTCGCAATCGACCGTGTTCGCCCGGCAGCGGAAGTCGAGTGGTTTCGCGTCGAGAACGAGCATTGGGTTGACGCTTATTCGGAGCACGGTTCCGATCTCCCGGACGAAGCGTACTACGACTACCCCAAGGGCAGTGCGTCCGACCATCGCTCCGTTCACTTGAAGTCCCTCGTGCAGATTTCGGATGTCGAGGATGGGGTCTATCTCCTCAATCCGGAGGCAGTTACCCCCGATGGTGAGTGGGAGGCGTGGTTCTTTGCGAACTGGGTCCCCGGTGCGATCCGATACCCGACTTTTGCATCTGATGCTCCAGCAGTATCTCTCGTTTGCAGGGCTGGAGCAGGCGGCCAGTCCGATTGAGCTGTCGCGGCTCCCGGTCCCGGGGCCTGAGATCCCCCGTGTTCCGGCCAAACGCACTCGGAAGAAGGTGGCCAATGTCTCAACGATCGATGAACTGATCGAACAGATGCGAGAATCGGAGGGAAAGGCCCTCGATCGGGTACTCCGCACATTCGGCGGAAAGCTGAAAGGGAGGCCGTATGCCATCCGTCGGCCCGAGTTGGTCCCCGTCCTGGTGGACCTGTTTCACTCATCGCGTCACGCCGGCGTCCGATCCGTCTGTGTCACCGCGATCATTGAGTTGGCAGTCGAGCCGCCACCTCTCTTGCTGGAATCGCTCTCCGACTGCGATCCCTGGGTCGTTTTTTCCGGCATCTCCGCCCTGCATTACTTCCCCAATCCCTTGGCGCTCGAACCGCTCTGCCGTTTCATCGAGTCTCGAGGAGACGCCAAGGTTAACTCGCGTGCAAAGGCCATGGTCAACGAGAATGCCATGACTGCCCTGGGGGCCCTCGGGGACGAGCGAGCCGTGCCGACGCTCTTGGGCGTGCTTCTGGACACGTCGAACCCCCTCGATCAAAGTTTCGGCACGGCGGCTCTCTCTCTGAGCCGTTGCGGACCCAAAGGCTTTGAATCTCTTGCCGCGGCTCTCGACCACCACGACCCGCGTGTAAGAAGGGCCGCCGTCGTCGGGGTGGATTGTTCCGGAGACTCTCGAGCCGAGGAACTGCTGGTCCAGATGGAAGCTGACCACGACCCTGCTGTCCGTGAGCGCGCCAAACAACGAGTCGGGAAGCCGAATTGGTGAAGTCGCAACTGTGTGTCCTGAGAGGCTGTGAAGGAATCACCCTGTTCGCGGGGACCTCGAATCGAGTTGCCGTTCTCATGATCCGATGTGGTCAAACGACATCTTCCCGATCTCCGAGCCGTCCGATCGACCGATCGGCTCGTTTCGGCCCCCCCGAGTAGGCTCTCAAGCCAATTCGAGAGGATCTCGACCTCCCATTCTCCTCTTCATCCCTTCCCGGCCGCCGCGACGCGCAGCCTCGCACCTCGCATCACGTTATGAGCCAACGCCTGCCACAACGCCATCGCCTTCGCCTTCACAAGGCCCCTCACCGCCATCTGGATCAACCCTCGACCTCTGGCCAACGCGTTGACGCATTCCGCCGTCGCCGCTCGTGCCTTGTAGATCAACTTGGCCGCCTCCGTTGCCATCCGCGCCCGCCACTCCGCCACCGCCTTGCTGTCGGATGGCTTGGCCTCGTGCCGGTCCACCTTCGGATCCTTCGGCTTGGGCACCGGGGCATACACCGTGCCGCCCACCTTCGGGTCGCTCACCGCGTCGATCTCCTCGTGCTGGGCAAATCCGCCGTCGACCAGCATCTCCGGCGGCACCACGCCGGTCCGCTGTCGGATCTGCTCGACCATCGGCGACATCTGGCCGGCGTCGCTGCCCGAGGTAATCACATCGACCCCGACGATCACCTGGCTGGCGACGTCGGTGGCGAACTGGACGTTGTACGCCGGCCGGAATCCGCCGTCGGCCATCTTCATCACCGTGGCGTCGGGGTCAGTCGTCGAGCACCGGGCCTTGTTCACCTCCTCGGGCTTCTTCTTGGCCTCGAGCTCGGGCAGCCGATCCAACGCCTGCTTGATCCGCTCGGCCCGCTCGCGGTCGGCCCGCTCGCGGGCGGCCTTCTGGCGTTTTGTGGTCGCCGCCGGGTCGGCGTCGAGTTCACTCCGCAACGCCTCGACCTGGTCCTTGGCCTCTTGGTGCGCCTGTTCGAGAGTGGGCCGGCGTCGGAACGAGGCGGCCCCGGCACTGGCCCGGACCCGCATCCCGTCCTGGGCGACCCGGTTCAGCTCGACCAGGCCCTCGGCCATGAGGGCGGCCACGCTCCTGGTCAAGAGGTCGTCGAGCAAACCGACGTGTTGGGTGCGGAAGTCGGCCAGGGAGTGGTAATTCATCGAGACGTCGCCGGCGATCCACTGGTAGGCGATGTGGTCGCGGCAGAGGCGGTCGAGCTCGCGGGCGCTGCCGACGCCCTCGACGGTGGCGTAGAGCCAGAGAGCCAGGAGGATCTTGGGGTCGGCGGCGGGCCGCCCCGAGCCGCGTTCGACCGAGCCGATGGCCTGGTAGAGGGGATTGAGGTCGAGGCCCTCGACGTAGGCCCAGATGATGCGGGCGTCATGGTCGTCGGCGAGCAGGGCATCGAGGGTGGTGGAGCGGAAGGCGACCTGATGGCGTTGGGCCCGTCGGAGTCGTGGGGTGCCCAGCGATGGTGGGACCGCCCCGATCTCGAGGTCCGGCTCGGCCGGGAGCTCGAAGAGGGTAGCTTGCTCGGGGCGATCGGGCTTGGGAGCGGCAGGAGTTGTCATACATCCACTCTAGCGCCAGCCGGGCCGAGATGCAGGCCCAAACCGACGTCAATCAGGTTTTTTCACAGCCTCTGAGTCCAGTAGGCTGAGCCGTGGCCCAGCAGAGGACGAATCTCGGTTCCAACCACGCTAACCAGTACTCAAAGATTCCCCTCCAGCCCCTGCTGGTGGAAGTAGTGCTCGACCTTGTCCTGGTTCTCCAACAACCAGTCGATGCCTCGGCTCGTTTCGCATCGCCTTGCGGATCACTTTCGCGGTCGCCTCACGGTGGACGGCGAAGAGGGCGGCGTGATCGAGTTCCTTCACCTTCGTCACGCTAGGGTCGAGCCAGACGCGAGTAGATGATGCCCAGGTCGTTGACCTTCTCCTTGGGAATGTCCCCCGATCGGACGGCGTCGAGGACCCCGTGGGCGATCGCGGCCTGGACGGTGCCCATCAGGATGTTCGTGTACTTGGTGTCCTTGACCGTCACCTTGCTCACCATCAGAGTCGCCGGGCGGACCTGGACATCGCTGTTGAGGATCGCGAAGACCTTGGTGTGCCCCTTCACCTGCCCGCCGATCAGGTTCGCCAGCGCCTGGCCGACCGGGCCGTCCAGCTCGCCGATGACGACCTCGGGCTCGGCCGCCATGTAGTCCTCGGCCCCTTCGACCAGCGCCTCGCCGGTCCTCATGACAATCCGCTCGCTCATCGGAAATCCTCGAATCGGTGGCGATTTCGGCAGAAACAGGAATAAGGAACCTCGCGCGAACCTGAATATAACGGGCGGAACGCCTGACCGCGCCCCCACCCCGTTATGAAAAGAGGACCGACCGATGCCCGCCTCCGAAGCTCAGATCCTCGCGAATCGTCGGAATGCCGCCCTCTCGACTGGCCCCAAGACCGCCGAAGGCAAGGAACGCTCACGGGCCAACGCCCTCAAGCATGGCCTGACCGGCGATGGAATCGTCCTCAGCCCCGTTGACGCTCCCGAGGTCGAACGGCTGACGACCGAACTGGAAGCCGAGTTGCGTCCGTCGGGGAACGTCGCCAGGGCATTGGTCCGGCGTGTGGCGACCTGCATCGTCCGGATGGAACGCTCCGTCGCCCAGGAGACCGCGACGCTCAACGCCCGGGTGCTCGAAGCCCAGGCCGAGGCCGAGGCGAAGGGGGAAGACCCCATCGAGGCCGGTAACATCGCCCTCTTCGACCCCTCGAAGGAAGCCACCCTCGCCCGCAAGTACGAAGCCGCTGCGGAACGAGGCATGTATCGAGCACTTCGAGAGTTGCGTCAGATCGAGAAGCCAGGCCAGGTTTCGGACGTGAAAGTGGAAGCGACCGCGATCCGGAAGTCGATCGAGCAGGCGGCTTCGTTTTTCCCCGAGGCGAAGCCGGCCCCGACCCCGATCAAGCCGGCCGCCCCAACACCCCCGCCAGCCTCGAATCCGGCCGCCGAGCCGGCCAGGAAGTCAACCAAAACAGTGTTTCCGGCCTGGAACCCGGTCTTCAAGGGTTCGGTCGAACGTGCCGATCACGATTGGCCGGGTCCGCTGAATCGGGTCGAGCCGGGTGGTCTGGCCGCCGTTCAGCCCGGCGATGGCCATTCCACGCGCCGGGGAAGGTTGTGTTTCGACCTTAAACCTTCATGTTGATGCTTGACCAGACGAGTTGACCTGGTTTAGTATTGACTCGTTGTTCCTCAGTCAGTCAGCCACGCCCAGACTCGACCCCAAGCCGTCCATGATCCGATGCGCTCGCCTTTCGAGGGTTTTGCCTTCCTCGAAACCGGCGAGACGTCGGGTCGTCGCGGATGCCTTCCCGCCCTCCGATCCTGCCCTGTCTTGTTGATCTCCCCGGATCGGAGCCCGCCGCCGAAGGGTCATTGCGAGCGATCATCGGCGCTGGAAGGGTCGGAGACGGGCCGATTTCTCGGGTCGCCTCGGAGGGAGAGCCTCGATGAGCCAGTACGGGACCGGGACCTGCCGTCGGCCGCGATCGATGCGTGGGGAGGCCCTTAGTGCTCCTCGCCCTGGGCGTCGCGCTCCTCGCCGGAGCCTCGGCGAGCGGCCGGTGAGGTCGAATTCAACCGCGATATCCGGCCGATCCTCCGCGAGACCTGCTTCCGCTGCCACGGCCCCGATAGCGCCGCCCGCAAGGCCGACCTCCGGCTCGACAAGCGCGACCAGGCCATCGAGGCCGGCGCCATCACGCCCGGCAAGCTCGACGAGAGCGAGATGATCGCCCGGATCTTCTCGGACGACCCCGAGGAGGTGATGCCACCGCCCAAATTCAAGCATTCTCTGAACGCCCAGCCAGAAAGAGCTGCTCAAGAAGTGGGTCGCCTCGGGCGCCGAGTACCAGCCCCACTGGTCGTTCATCGCGCCAAAGAAGGTCGAGCCCCCCGCGGTCAAGGACGCGGCCTGGGTCGAAGAACCCGATCGACCGGTTCCTCCTGGCCAAGATGGAGGAAAAGGGCTTCAAACCCTCCCCCGAGGCCGACCGCCGGACCCTCGCCCGCCGTCTGAGCCTCGACCTGACCGGCCTCCCGCCCGCCGCCGGCCGACGTCGAGGACTTCGTCAACGACCAGGCCCCCGACGCCTACGAGCGGTATGTTGACAAGCTCCTGGCGATCGCCCGCCTACGGCGAGCACCGGGGCCGCTACTGGCTCGACGCCGCCCGCTACGGCGACACCCACGGCATCCACATCGACAATTATCGAGAGATCTGGTCGTATCGCGAGTGGGTGATCAAGGCGTTCAACGCTAACATGCCGTTCGACCAGTTCACGATCGAGCAACTGGCCGGCGACCTCCTGCCCAACCGGACGCTCGAACAGCAGATCGCCTCGGGCTTCAATCGCTGCAACATCACGACCAGCGAAGGCGGGGCGATCAACGAGGAATATCTCGTCCTCTACGACCGCGACCGGACCGAGACCGTCTCGCAGGTCTTCATGGGCCTGACCGCCGGGCTGCGCCGTCTGCCACGACCACAAGTTCGACCCGATCAGCCAGAAGGAGTTCTACGAGCTGGCGGCGTTCTTCAACAACACGACCCAGAACGCGATGGACGGCAACGTCAAGGACACGCCGCCGATCGTCTTCGTGCCCGGCGAGAAGGACCGAGGCCGCTGGGACGCCGTGCTCGCCGAGCTGGCCGAGGCCAAGAGCAGTTCGAGGCCCGCAAGCAGATCCGCCCGGCCCGAGTTCGACAAGTGGCTCGCCGCCGCGACGCCCGGAATTCGCTCGGGATGACCTCGTCCGAAGGAGCCCAGAAGCTCCGGACCACCCTCGAAAGCCGCGACTCGACGGCCAAGAAGACGACCGCCGGTGAGATCGAGCTGGCCGACATCGGCGACTTCGAGAAGGATCAGCCGTTCTCCGGCGGGCCTCTGGGTCAAGCCCGCCCGCGCCAACCTCGGCGGGGCCCTCCTCGCCCGGATGGACGAGGGGGACGACTACCGAGGCTGGGACCTCTGGGTCGAAGGGCGGCAAGGTCGCCTCGCACATCATCCACAAGTGGCAAGACGACGCCCTCAAGGTCGTCTCCGACGGCGAGCTGAAGCCGAACGTCTGGAGCCACGTCCAGCTCGTCTACGACGGCTCGGGCAAGGCCGCCGGGATCAAGATCTACCTCGACGGCAAGCTCCGGACGAACCGGGTCGAGGTCGACAAGCTCAAGGGGACGATCCGGACCAAGGTCCCCGCTCAAGCTCGCCCAGCGGAGCGTCGGGTCGAAGGTCGAGGAGGCGATCTACCACGACCTCCGGCTCTTCGCCAAGGCGCTCTCGCCGCCGAAGAGGTCGACCGGCTGGTCAACGCATCCAGGGCCGCCTATCTCCCTGCCAAGCCGGCCGACAAGCGGCCCGCGCCCGAGGTCGACGCGGCCTTCGGCTGGTATCTCGCCACGCCAGGACCCGCCCTCGCGCGAGATCGGCTCGAAGGTCGCGACGCTGGAAGCGCGAGCAGGCCCAGATCAAGACCCGAGGGACGATCGCCCACGTCATGCAGGAGAAGACCGAGCCGCCGATGGCTTACGTCCTGTTCCGGGGCGACTACGACAAGCGCCGGGACCCGGTGAAGGCCGACACGCCGGACATCCTGCCGCCGATGCCGTCCGACCTGCCGAAGAACCGGCTCGGCCTGGCGCAGTGGCTCGTCCGGCCCGAGCACCCGCTGACCGCCCGGGTGACCGTCAACCGGTTCTGGCAGGAGATCTTCGGCACCGGCCTGGTCAAGACAGCCGGCGACTTCGGCCTGAGCGGCGAGCTTACCCAGCCATCCCGAGTTGCTCGACTGGCTGGCCGTTGAGTTCCGCGACTCGAACTGGGACGTCAAGGCGATGTTCCGGCTGATCGTCACGTCCGCCGCCTACCGGCAGTCGGCCGCGACCACCCCCGAGGCCGTCGAGAAGGACCCGCAGAATCGCTACCTCGCCCGAGGCCCTCGCTACCGGATGGACGCCGAGATGGTCCGCGACTACGCCCTGGCCGCGAGCGGCCTGCTCGTCCCGAAGATCGGCGGGCCGAGCGTCCGGCCCTACCAGCCCGAAGGGGTCTGGGAGGCGGTCGCGATGCCCGGAAGCGACACCCGTAACTATCAAACAAGACAAGGGCGAAGGGCTCTACCGACGGAGCCTGTACACGTTCTGGAAGCGGGCCGCGCCGCCGGCCTCGATGGACATCTTCAACGCCCCGACCCGCGAGGTCTGCACCGTCCGCCGCGATCGGACCAATACCCCGCTCCAGGCCCTCGTCACTCTGAACGACATCCAGTTCGTCGAGGCGGCCCGGCGCCTGGGCGAGGTCGTCCTCAAGCAGGGGGGCGACTCCGACGACTCGCGGATCGACTTCGTCGCCCGGAAGCTGCTGGCCCGGCCGCTCCGGGCCGATGAGGCCAAGGTCGTCAAGGAGTCGCTCGAAGGGCTCGCCGCCTACTACAAGGCCCACCCCGAGGACGCCGCGAAGCTGGTCGCCGTCGGCGACTCGAAGGCCGACCCCGCTCTCGACGTCCCGACCCTGGCCGCCTGGACGATGCTCGACAATGAGCTGTTCAACCTCGACGAGGTCCTCAACAAGTAATCCCAGCGCGTCGAAGGCCCGATCTCTCCGAAGGTCCGAAGCGAGGTGGAATCCGCCATGAATCCGCTTCCAGGAATACGTCCGGTCCGAGTCTCGCCGCCAGTTCCTCGGCCGGGGCGTCAACGCCGTCGGCTGGGCGGCACTGGCCTCGTTGATGGGCCAGGATCGGGTCGCCTCGAAAGCCTTCGGGCTCGAAGGGGGCCTGCCCGGCCTGGCCCACTTCGCCCCCAAGGCCAAGCACGTCATCTACCTGCACATGCTCGGCGGACCGTCGCAGATGGACCTGTACGATTACAAGCCGAAGATGAACGAGATGTACGACAAGGACCTGCCGGACTCGATCCGCAACGGCCAGCGGCTGACGACGATGACCTCCGGGCAGAAGCGGTTCCCGATCGCCCCGTCGATGTTCAAGTTCGCCCAGCACGGCCAGATCTGGCATGTGGGTCAGCGAGCTGCTGCCCTACACCGCCAAGATGGTCGACGACATGTGCTTCATCCGGAGCATGAACACCGAGGCGATCAACCACGAGCCGGCCGTCACCCTGATGCAGACCGGCAACATGGTCACCGGCCGCCCTTGCCTGGGCTCGTGGGTCTCCTACGGCCTGGGCTCGGAGAACCACAACCTGCCGACGTTCGTCGTGCTGGTCGCCAAGCCCTCCAACACCGAGCAGATCCAGGCGATCGCGGCGCGGCTCTGGTCGTCGGGCTACCTCTCCGGCGAGCACGCGGGCGTCTCGTTCCGGAGCGGCGGCGACCCGATCCTCTACATCAACAACCCGCCAGGCGTCCCGACCGAGGTCCGCCGCAAGACCCTCGACGGCCTCCGGGCCCTCAACGAGGCGAACTACCAGGTCGTCGGCGACCCCGAGACCCACACCCGGATCGAGCAGTACGAGCTGGCCTTCCGGATGCAGTCGAGCGTCCCCGACCTGACGAACCTCGCCTCCGAGCCCCCCTCGACCTTCGAGCTCTACGGCTCCGAGGCCAAGGACAAGCCCGGCAGCTTCGCCCACTCCGCCCTCCTGGCCCGCCGGATGGTCGAGCGCGGCGTCCGGTTCGTCCAGATCTACCACAACAACTGGGACACCCACGGCAACGTCAAAGGTCGCCTGCCCAGCCAGTGCAAGGACGTCGACCAGCCGTGCTGGGGTCTGATCCAGGACCTCAAGGCCAGGGGCCTGCTCGACGAGACGCTGGTCATCTGGGGCGGCGAGTTCGGCCGGACGATCTACTCGCAAGGCGGCCTTTCGAAGGACAACTACGGCCGCGACCACCACCCCCGCTGCTACACGATGTGGATGGCCGGCGGAGGCATCCGTCCCGGGACCGTTTACGGCGAGACCGACGACTTCTCCTATAACATCATCAAGGACCCGGTCCACATCCGCGACTTCCACGCGACGGTCCTGCAACTCCTGGGCTTCGACCACGAGCGGTTCACCTACCGCTATCAGGGGCTCGACCAGAAGTTGACCGGCGTCGAGCAGGCCCACGTCATCAAGGCCCTTCTGGCCTGATGTCCCGAGGTGCCGAGACCTTGAAAGTGAGCGGGCCGCCTTGCAATAGGTGCTGGTGCCCGCTATCCTATTCTTTCCCCCGAGACGGAGCCCTCCAGCGCGACGGAAGACCGTCCGCAGATCGGCGACATCGAGCGAGGCGGCGTAGCTCAGTTGGTTAGAGCAGCGGATTCATAAGCCGCGTGTCGGGGGTTCGAATCCCTCCGCCGCTATTTGCGACAGTAACCGTCAGAACCCGTCTAAACCCGTCCCATTCAACGACTTGCGTCAAGCCCGAGCCGAATCCGTCGGCTCGGCTTCCCGCCAGGAACCGACGCAATCCGCCCCGATCCGTCCCCTGAGTGCTGACCAGAATGCTACCGTGGCGTATCTAGATGCGTCGGATCTGGCCGAGATCATCGACGCCTGGCCCACCCTGCCCGAGCCGATCCGGGCCGCCGCCCTGGCCATGATCCGGGCTGCCTCGGGGAAGGAAGCTGGTCGATAGCTTCCATCCAAGCGGACTTAGGCGTCCCGGTTTTGAGTCTCGAAAGTCCCCAACCATGGGGTTTCGGAGTTTCGAGACTCTGAAACTCGACCCCATCAAGAAGCGGAACGACCGCTAGGGCGATTCGGCTTTGTTGCTAAACCTATGTCCACCGAGCAGGTTTCGCATCAAACGGGCGGGTTTAGCATCAACCGGGGAGAAAGTGCGACTGGAGCCCCCGGCGATGCTGAATCGCCGCATTCGCCGACCGACGTTAGTTTAGCCGATTGTCTCGCTCCCACCGGCCCCATCGATCCTACAATCCCGAGTGATTGCAACCAAGAAGAACCGTGGATCTGGTGCGTTGTCGGCAACGTCACTCGGGCGCCTCATCCCGAAGGAGCAGACGCCCAGATGCGACTTGGGACCAAGCATTTTGCCCCGGCGCACGGTTGTACTGTTGCCCTATGCGTTGGGGCGACGGTGGGGAACGGATTTGGGTTTTGGGCAGGCATCGGGGGGGAGGCCCGAAACTCTTCAAGATCGTTATTTCAACGAAATGGCTCCGGAACTGGAGGGTGCAGCAGGTCTATCATCCGTTCGTCATCCATGCAATGCGTGGACACTGGGACGGTTCAGAGCAATCGCGAGAGCTGGCGGAACGGATGGTTGCCGCTATGTCGCGGAAGGTCTGTGATCGGGCCACGCCTGAATCCAACGCGGCGCAGGATGCGACAGATTGAGACGAGACTTGACCAGGGTCCCGACATGAAGAAAACTCCAGCCGTTATCCTGCACTTCTCTCACAACTTGCCCCGTGAGACACAATGCCCCGATCCGCGTATTCTCTCCACCGCGCCAAGCTCGCTCTGCCAGTAGGTCGCCTACGAGGTCTAGGTAACGCCATTGGTTCTCGGGGTGCAAGCGCGATAGGTCAACGTCGAAACTTAGCATCGCATTTTGGCCATCCGGAATCTGCTTGCTTTGCCGCTTGTCATTGAAACCGTTCAGGATATTGTTGAACGAGTGGGAATCAAATGTGAATATTTGAACACGCCTCAATCCTTTCATTTCCCACTGGCCCTGATCATTGAATCGAGTCAAAAACGTTGCCTTCCCCATAGCGAGCCCCCTTGGAAACGATACGCCAGCGGTCCTTTCCGGTATGGCCTGATTGACCGGGGCACAATCCACGATCAGACAAGCGCCTTTTCGAGAATCCCGAACAACGCCTGATTTGCCGTCTGCCAGCATTGACTCGGCGGCCTGTATTGTTTCGAGGATGGTCTGATAGTCGTTTCCGATGACCATGATGAACACATCGAAGGTTGGCTGTTCGTTCTTGAGTAGCCGGTCCTGCAACACGGCGAGACGACCCTTAAAGTGATCAGGCTCTGGCGCTGGTGTAACTCGGTTCTTCCATTGGCACTCGATATAGACCGATTCCGTGTCGCGACAAACCCGCAAATCCGGGGTTCGGCTATCCTCACGCAGGACAAATTCGACATTGCCTATCGCTCGATGGAGGCACGCCAGCCGCATCTCGTAGAATGCGGCTTCGCACTCTACCGGATTCTTCAAACGGTCACGAACTACGAATTCCGCATGGAAACCGGGGATCTGCTTGGCTAGTTCGAGGGTGTTAGCGTACTCCACCGCGATCGCCAGGCTCGGATTGATCAGGTTTCTTTCGCCTGGGTGTAAGCCTCTCAAGAATCGCTTCGCGGTTCTCCAGTGGAAACGAACCGGATGCTGGCCTTTCCCCGCTGGGCGCAGTTCGTGGTCAGCCTTGCGTTCCAGAAAACTCGTTCCGAACTCTTCCTCGATGACGCGAAGGCGGGAGCGAAAATAGTCGAACATGGCGCATCAAAGCGCCCCGCCTCGGAGCCATCACACTCCGAGGCGGGGCTGAAACGAGAGGCCGAAGCCTCACGTCGCTCGGGTTAGGCGCCGTGGTGATGGGCACGGGCCGATGTGAGCAATATAAACCAACGGTCGCCGGTCGGCAAATCGATTAGACCTTAGACCCATTTCCAAGCTTCAAATCCATCTTCTGGGATCGCCAGATTCTCCGCAGCAAGGGGCTTGTTCTCTGTCTTCCAGAACGTCGCCTCCACCCCCGATTCGCAGGATGGCATGGGTCGTGCGCCGTCCTCGCGTGGGTGGCTTTTCGTATACCAAGCCGAAAGATTAGGGGCGGGGCGGGGATTCGCGTGGTTCGGGGCTGGGCTGGCGATCGAGGTTTAGCATCAGGCAGGGTTTCGCATCAGGGGTTTCGGATCAAGTTGAGGTTTAGCAACAAAGCCAGGCGATTCTGGCACGTCAGATGACTCCCCCGTCCTTCATGTTTGGGGGTGCGTGAGGCCCTGTTTCCGGGCGATGGTATCACGTTCGATAGCCTCCATCCGCAACATCAGTGCTTGATATTCGGGGTTGGCGAACAGCGCATTATGCAACTCCCGATCGGCGACGATGTGGAGGTTATGGCTCTCGAACAGCTCTTGCGCGTTGTGGCCGTCCATTCCGTTGAGCAATCTGACGGCGGTGTTGATGTGTGCGTAGGGCCGGGTGTTCGGTTTCCCGTCCTTGAACGATCTGGCGACGGCCAATTCGCAGCGGTGAATCTCGCGGAGGAGCAACTCCCGCTTCTCGCGCTTCAGCGCCTTGAGGACTTCGGGGTCGTAGTCATCCTGAATGCGCCCCATCACCTCCTCATAGATCCTGTCGTGGAGCTTCGCGGCGGTCGGGTAGGGACACCGGAGCCGGCGAGCAATCTGCATCGGGCCGCCGCCCTTGAGGATGACCCCGGCCGCGATCTCGATCATGTTGACCTGGTCGCGCACGACGGTCCTGGTCCGCCGGGTGGGCACCTTCTCGATCACCCCGGCCTGGTCCCCCCGGATCGCCAGGCCCTGCCCGGCGGACGGCGCCGGATCGAGTTCGATGGAGTTCATTGGTGGTCGCTCCGATGGTCGAGCACCGCCGGCACCGTGCCAGGCAACTTGTCCGCGAGAGCCGAGGCCCTCTCCACCATCTTATCCCTGACAAGCGCATCCCCCTATAGTCCCCCTTAAGATCGGGGGGGGTTCTATCAACAGCCGTTTATGCCAGAAACCTGGAAAAAATGGTGCGATTGTTCGAGGGGTCGCCCCCCCCTCCAGCGCCCACCCCCGACCGTCGAAGGCCGGGGGGGGAGTGCCGGACTCTCAGCGCCGGGGGGCCGACTTGGGAAACCGGACCTGCCGGGCATAGGCGACGAGAGCGCGGTCGATCAAGTCGTTCATCGACGGCGCCCGGTCGAAGTCGGCAAGCTCCTCGGCCCACGCCTTCCACTCGGGCACGCCACGAACCAGGATCACGCCGGTCCTGACGCGCGACTCTTCCCCCTTCTTCGGCACGGTCGGACTTTCGGCCTCTTCCCCCTTATTCTCGCCCCTCTTCTTGGCCATCGACTCGGCTCCCACGATTCGACCCTCGATCCCTGGCACGACATTTGGCCCACACCCAGATTATACGCCAATGGATAACAAAAGACAATCCACTTATTGCCGAAGAATCGCCAGAAATATGAAGAAAACCACGATCATACCCCTTGATTCTAGGTTATCCACTGGATATCATTAGGTTGTCGGGTTGATGGTCAACCCGAAAACGAAAATGGCTCGCGAGTGCTGGTAACACTCGCGAGCCGGTGAAACCCCAGATCAGACCTGGAGCTTCAATGTCTATCCTGACCCTTGCCGCCGTCGCCGTCAACTTCGACTTCTCCGCCGACACCGACGAGGCCGACGACTTCCGCCCGACCGCCGGCCCCGACTTCACTCCCACCCCCGAGGAAGAGGCCGAGGCCGCCGAGTTGCTCAACGGCGACGATGAGCCGAGCGACGCGGAATGGGACCGCCGGGCCGACGACGCTCACGCGCTCGACGTGGTTTGCTCCGGTTACTCCTGGCTTTGAGCCATCCCGTCGGGGAGCGACAACGGGTCGCTCCCCTCTTCTTTCACCGCGATGGAGGCTCGAAGGATGGCGACGACGACCGGCAAGAAGACGAGCAAGCCCGCCCCGAAGGCTCCGACGGGCAGTGTGGGTTGACGCTCCGGATCAACGGCCAGCGCTACAAGGCTCGCCCCCTGAATACCCGGGGACCATCGGTGGCCACTCTGCTACCATGAGGAATCTCGCGATGCCCCGCCGACGTCCGGCCGGGGGACGCAGGGCGTCTTAACTGGGGTGCAGGCCATGCCCGTCTGTAGGCGATGTGGTGCCAGATCGGGCGTTCTGGGAATACTGACGACCGACCTCACAAGTGGAGATTACACCTGTCCGGCTTGCGAACAGGCCAAGCTGGCGGAGCAGCAGAAGGAGCAGCGAGACCGGGCGTTGGAGGTTCGAAGGCTCAAGAAGATTGCCGAGACGGTCATTGTCACGACAACGCCTAAGGTGGATGGATATTACGCCGCATCCTACCTTGGCATCGAGAGCGTGGAGTTCGTCATCGGCACTGGAATCTTCTCGGAGATCAGTGGGGAGGTTTCCGACTTCTTCGGCGCCCGGTCCACCGCGTTCGAGACGAAGCTTCAGACAGCCAAGCAAACCGCGATGGACACGCTGAAGTTTCGCGCCGCCGAGAAGGGTGCCAATGCTGTCATCGGGGTTGACATGGACTACGCCGAGTTCTCGGGGAACCGGGTCGCACTCATTATCAACGGGACCCTGGTAAAGCTCGCGCCGATCCACGCAAAAACTCCGAGCCCTCTCAAACCCCCGGACCCAGAACCCTGACTTGTGGTCGAGATCAACGCCTGTCGAGAGTAACGGTCACCTGAACCGGGCAAGCCGGATTCAGTCAGTCTTGAGTATGCAGCATTCTTGCCTCTAGCTTGGCTCGCCCAATCTGACAGTTAAAATGAATTGGAAGGCCGGCTGATCACCGGCCACATGGATCCGGCGGCCCGGAGCGACCCCTACCGCTCTGGCCGCCGGGTTCACCCATGCCTGTAGGGGGCAACATGTCGTCGGTTTCGATTGGCGCTCTTGAGCACGCTCGCGAACAAATGGAGCGTTCGTTCGTTACGCATCCCGATTTTCAGGTTCGCTTTGTGTGCGGATTTCAGACCGGCTTCAAGGGACCGGGAACCTCGGCAGCGGAATTGTGTTTTTACCCCGAAGCTCCAAATCTGACATGGAACCTCACTTGGGATCATGTTGGGCGTTGGATTCAGATGCCAAGGCTCCTCGTCAGTTGGGCCGGGAGTGCATACGCTCGCCGTGGCCCCGATCGTGATAAGAAAGATCGGCCAATTCATAGCAAGTTCCTTCGGGCAATCTTCATCTCCGAGAATGGATCGGTTCCAGGTAGGATGTTTAAGGAAGAGGTTGATTCTTTAGATCAATGGATTTATCAGCACTGGAATCGACTCCCAATCTTTAGTGGACAGACTTCAATTCGTTGCCCCTGGATTGATCTCGTTTGTCTGATGAGGCTCGTCGATCCATCCTTCACTTTTTCATTGGGATGGAGGGCAGATCACGACCACAGAACGGGAAAAGATATCGAAATTTTTAAGTCAATAGATGAATACTGGAGGGTCTTCTCCCTGCAATCGGACGAGCCGCCCGGCTATTACCTGATGTGGCCGTCGAAAGACGCCCGGTTCGTCTCGATTAAGGTCATTGAACGGTTGATCGAGATAGCCAAGCGAGCCACTGGCGAACCTGCCCCCGTCGCCGGCTTGCCCTCCGCCTACGAAGCAACCGGCCTCCCGACCACCTTAACGTCGGAAACGCCGGTTAAGGATCAAAAGAAACCGGAGCTAACACGGGGGAGTAAGGCTATCGCCGCCGCCTATGAATTGAAAAGAGAGGGTCAGCCCGTAACGTTGAAAGCCGCCTGCGAGCGCCACGCGTGTGTCGAAAGAACGTGAGAAAACGTTTTCCCGAGGCAGTCGAGACGATTCGAAGAATTGCCCTTTCCAATTGGTCCCTACATCGTGCGACTACTGACAGGCGAACTGGCAACCTGGACGCAGTTGACGAGGCCGAAGACTAGACCCCACACCCCACATCAAGACCCCACGCATTTTTTTTATTTGGCTGAAATCACGGGGAAAGCCTCGGAAACTAGACCCCAAGCACACCCCATGCCCTCCGGTTAGGTTAATGCCGCCGCGAACGAGACGGTGGCCAATCTATCCGGAGTACGGCACATGCCTCCAATTACCCCGTCTGAGAACCCCCCAGACCGATACGAGGATTCGCCGATCGCCTGGTTTGGCGAATTGATTCTCGCGAAGGATCGAAGCGACTTCCGCCGCGCCGCCGAAGCTCAACAGGAGTTGGCTCGCCTCGGGTGGTCTGTTAGGTACCGCAAAGCCCGCAAGCCGGAAGGGGGTGGGCAATGAGCCGCCCCAAGAGTCCCCGTCCTGAGCCAGACACGACGAAGCTGGTCGGCTTGACCCTTGCATCGGCTATCGAGCCGCTGCTCCGCAATGAAGACCTGCCGCGCGTCGTGAACTGCTCCGACCGGACCATCCTCCGCCTCCGAGCCGCCGGAGCGTTCCCGAAACCGGATTTGCTTGTCGGCACCGGGAGCCGCAAATCGCCCCGATGGCGAGCCTCGACGATCCGAGCATGGATCGAAAGGGGTGGATGTTGAGACCCACCCCATTCGACGCCTGGGTGCTCGGCCGCCTCTTGACCGGCCTACCCGTTGACGCCGTGTTGGACGCCGTTTCGCGGGCCTTCCAGCCCATCGCCCGACGCTTGGCCAGCAATCCACTGGAACACCGCCAAGTCCTATGGGAAGCCTTCCTGGACGGCCGCGATGATCGAGATGAAATCATCCTGGCCCTGGCCGCCGTCGATCCCTCGGGACCGGCTCCCGAGGCCCGGGTCCGTGCCCCGTGCAAGCTGACTCGCGCCGCCGACGTGACCTGTCGTCCGGTCGATTGGCTTTGGCGCAACCGCGTGCCGCGAGGGATGCTGACCCTGTTCGCGGGCGACCCGAAGTTGGGCAAGAGCTTCGTCACAATCGCGATGGCCGCCGCCGTGTCGCGTGGCGTGGCCCTTCCCGGCGATGATCCGCCGGATCGGCCCGGAAGCGTCATCCTGCTCTCGGCGGAGGATGACCCTGCCAGGACGATCGTGCCGCGACTCAGGGCGGCCGGCGCCGACCTGAGTCGAGTTCACATTCTCGAATCCGTTTACCTGGCCGACGGTTCCGAGGCGCTGCCCAGCCTACGCGTCGACGCGGAGAAGATCGAGCAAACCGTGTCGAGCATCGGCGACTGTTGACTGGTCGTCATCGATCCGGTGAGCGCCTACCTGGGTGGGACCGACGACCACAAGAACGCCGAATTGCGGAGTGTCCTGACGCCCTTGAAGGGCCTCGCCGAGCGATCCGACGCGGCGATCTCCCTCGTCACGCACCTGAACAAATCATCGGGGACCAACGGCAAGCACCGCGTCACGGGGTCGATCGCTTACGTCGGCGCGTGCCGCGCTAACTTCCTGTTCGTCCGCGACCGGGACGACCCTACCGGCCGTCGAGTGCTGATGCTCGCCAACGGCTGCAACCTGGCCGAAGACGTGCCGACGTTGGCCTACCAGATCATGGACCGAGGCGACGGCCCGGCGGTCGAGTGGGAGTCCGACCCGGTGAACGTCACGGTCGAACAGGCCCTTGCCCCCGATGACGGCGCCGGTCGCGGGCGGAGCGAGTCCCGCGAATGCGACGACTGGTTGCGCGAACTCCTCTCTGATGGCCCGGTCGAACAGCGCGAAATCGAGTCCGCTGGCGAAGCCGCCGGGTTCAACCCGGACAAACTGAGAAGGGCCAAGGAACGAATCGCGACGTCGGAGCGAATCGGGTTCGGGAAGGGGTCGAAGTGGGTTTGGAAACTGTCGGGCACGAGCCGGGAGGACTCGGCTCCGAGCCCGGAGATCATCCCCATAGATGGCGACCACGCCCCATAGATGGCATAGATGGCAGGCTCCCGGACGGTAGTCAACTAAGCCATCTATGCCATCTATGGTCCTTTTCGCGCCATGCTCGCATGCAAGAGGAGGCACTCTCGATGACCTCAACCGTGACTCGCGACCGGATCGACTGGCCAGCCGAGCGCGAGCAGATCGACCCGGGTGCGAAGGCGGTGTCCTGATGCGAAACGACCTGTCGGCCCTCGATACCGCTCTGGAGCTTTTGAGGCGAGGATTCTGGCCCATACCTCTCTGGCCCCTTGGGGCGGAGATCCGGGAAAAGAAAGGGAAGAAGATTGCCACGGGGAAGGAACCCCTTGGCGGGGGGTGGGGGAAGAAACGACACACCGTAGCCTCGATCCAGACGATGTTTCGGAATCATCCCGGCGCGGGGGTGGGATTGCTTCTCGGCCCCGAGGGTGGGGTCATTGACATCGAAGGCGACGGCCCCGGGTGGGAAGAATCACGAGCCCGACTCATGGGCGGGGAAATGCCCGAGACGATGGGGTGGTCGAGCCGGCGGAGTCCGCATGGTCTCTTTCAGTGGGATGACCGCTTAGCCAGCCTCGGGAAGACGACGATCAAGCTGCCCGACCTCCCCGGCCTGGAGATCCGCACGGGACAGTTCGGATCGCAGACGCAATCCGCCTGCCCGCCGACGCTCGGGATAGATGGGACGCCCCGCCGATGGAACGGATGCGACACGATCGCCAAGCTTCCCGAGACCGCAATTCATTACCTGCTGGAACGCGCCATGACCCGGTCGAAGGACTCGCCCATCGTCCGCCGAGCGACAACCAACGGTGCGGCGACCGACCACGCCAGCGTGTGGTTTCGCCAGATCCTCGCATCTGCGGCAGGCAAGGTGGCGATGGCTTCGGATGGGAATCGAAACGATGCCCTCAACAAAGCCGCCTACACCCTCGGAGGGTATGTCCATCATGGCTACTTGACCGAGGCCGAAATCGAGGCCGAGTTGACCGTGGCCGCCAGACTGCGCAGGCCTTGACGAAGGGGAGATCCCGGAAACAATCGCATCGGGTTTAGAATCGGGAAAGGCGAACCCGCTGCCCTGGCCCGATAAGTTGTCTCGCCCCCCGTCCGGGTCGAACGGTCGTCATCGCGAGGCCGGGCCCAAGCCGAAGCTGACCGAGGCTCCCAGAGGTTTGCCCGAGGCCGCCGCCTTGGCCCTCGTGGTGGAATCCGAAGCCCGGCTGTGGTCCCCCGAGGGGTGGAAGCCCTGGCCTATCTGACCGGCCCCCGGCGCCTGACCCTCGGGACGATCCGGGCCGCCGGCCTCGGGTGGACACCGGGGGTTTGGCTAGCGACGAAGGACGGAGGAACCTACTCGGCCCGAGGGGTGGTGATTCCGTGGTTCGACGGGGACCGCCTTGCGCTAGTCAAGCTCCGCCAGACCGAGGGGGACCAGCCGAAGTACGTCGAAGCGTTCCGGGACCGACCGAGCCTCTATCCCGACCGCCACGCGATCCGGCCCGGCCGCCCGCTGGTGATCGTCGAAGGGGAGTTTGACGCCTTGCTACTCGGCCAGGAGCTTGACGACCTGGCCGCCGTGGTGACCCTCGGGGGGACCGAATCGAGCAAGCCCGAGCCCGATATCCTCGGGAGCCTGTTGCCCGCCGCCCGATGGTTCGTCGCGACCGATGGCGACGACGCGGGGGACAAGGCCGCCGCTCGTTGGCAATCGACCCGAGCCCGCCGGGTCCGACCGCCCGAGCCGTTCAAGGATTGGACCGACTCCGCCCGAGCTGGCGTCAACCTCCGTCGATGGTGGGCGGATCGCCTCGGGGGTCCCTGGAAGCCCTACTCGTGGGATCACCTGGCCGGCATGCGATGGGGACCGGCCGCAGCCGATGCGACCCCCGGAATCGTCATCGACTGGCCCGACCCGAGCTGCCGCCGGCTGGCCCTGGAATCCCGGACCCGTCCTATCTGCGCCCTGACCCGTCATCATGCGACAATACACGTCTGATCAGTAGGGGACCGAAACCAAGTAGGGGGAACCGATGGCCAGCATCTTCAAGAAAGAACACCGCAAGGGAGCGCCCTGGTATATCGATTACTTCGATGAGAACGGCAAACGTCACCGGGTCAAGGGAGCGACCGACCGGGGGGTGACGGAGCAAATCGCCCGCAAGCTGGAATCGGACGTCGAGCTTCGCCGCCGGGGGGTGATCGACCCCCGAGACCGACGTCCGCATGACCCATGCCGCCCGCCCCCTGGCCGATCACCTGGAAGCCTACCGCGCTCACCTGATCGCCAAGGGAGCGACCGCCAAGCATGTCGGGATGGCCCTGGAAAGAGCCCGGCGGGTCGTCGCGCTCGTCATGGGAGCGACATGGGCGACGGTCGTTCCCCCCAAGCGGATCAAGACCGCCGATCGAGACGCCTTCCTCGACCGGGCCGGGAAGTTCGCCCAGTCCGCCCGCCTGGCCGACCTGACCGCCGATCGCGTTCAAGCTGTCCTGGCGACCCTCCGAGACGAGGGGTTGTCTCTCCAGACGTTGAACCATCACAGGACCGCCATTCGCGGTTTCTCGCGGTGGGCCTGGCGATCCGGCCGGACGGTTGACGACCCCTTGGTTGGAGTGGGCGGGTTCAACATCAAGGAAGACCGCCGACATGACCGCCGGACCCTGGCCGTCGATGAGCTTCGACTCATCATCGATGCCGCCAACCGGGGGCCTCCCTACCGCGAGATGACCGGCCCGACCCGAGCCCTCTGTTATCGGCTGGCCATCGCCACCGGCTTGCGGTTCTCGGAGATCAAGAGCATCACGCCCGAATCCTTCGACCTGGACGGGGACCGGCCCACCGTGACCGTCGCCGCCGGCTACACGAAGAACGGGGAGCCCGCCACACTCCCGCTTCCCGCCGACCTGGCCGCCGACCTGGCCGGGTTCGTTGCCTCGACCCCTCGGGGTGGTCGGGTCTTCCCGCTTGCCCGACCGGGGAGCCGCCATGCTCCGCATCGACCTGGCCGCCGCCGGCATCCCCTACCGCGACGACGCCGGACAGGTCTTTGATTTCCACTCATTACGATGCCAATGCGCAACCCTTGCCGATCAAGCGGGAGTGAGCCCTCGGGTTGTCCAGAGGATGATGCGTCACTCGACCCTCGAATTGACCGGCCGTTACACCCGCCCTCGGGTGGCCGATCTGGAACGGGCCGCCGAATCCCTTCCCGACCTGGCCCCGAGGCCGAAGACCGCCGAACCCCTGGCCGCCACCGGGACCGATTCGGGCCGGATCGCTACCGCCATCGCCGATGCCGCCCCAAGTGCTGACCAGAATGCTACCGCCGTCGAACCGGCCGAACCTAAAGCGTTGCTGTTTAAGATGGATGCGTCAAACGAGCCTCGGATTCATAAGCCGCGTGTCGGGGGTTCGAATCCCACCGCCGCTATTTGCGACCGTCCCCAAGTGTATTGTTGAGGAATCTCGGGAGCCAACCGGGGCTAGATTTCATGAGATGGCCCTGGCGAGCGGGGTTTTCCGCCAACGCCAGGGCCCTCCGGATTTTCCGGGTTCCCTGCTATTCAGCGAGGCGGTGGGCCGCCGGGTCCAGGGCCTGGAGGGTGAATCTCCTCGCCGAGGAGCTTGCCGTCACCGTTTCTGTCGAGGTTCTTCAGGGACTGAGCCGAGGCCTTGATCTCAGCCGGTGAGAGTTCGCCGTCACCGTTCTTATCTAGAGCCGAAACGATCGGCGATCGGAAAGGCCCACCTGCCCGTCCGCCCGGCGGGCCTCCGGGACCCCCAGGTCCGCGCATTTCTGCTCGTCCGCCGCCGGGATCACCTGGGCCGCCAGGGCCGAATCCTCTGCGGCCACCCGGACCGGCCGGTAACCCAACTTCTTCGCGCGAGAGACTTCCGTCCCTGTCGCGATCCAAGCGTTGGAGCGACGCTGGGGCGTTCTGGATCTCCTCGGCGGAGATCTCGCGGTCATGGTCGGCGTCAAGCGCCGTCACGACGAGAGGCGGCCCACCTCCCGGGCCGCCGGGTCCACCGCGACCTCCTGGACCTCCGCCGGCGAACATCCCACCGCCTCGGCGGAGGTTGCGGGGGTCGACCTGGCCCCAGTAGCCCCCGATGATGTAGGGGAACTGTCCGGGGGTGACGTGATAGTGCCAGCCGCGCTGAGCGTCCTGGTGAACATTGAAGGCGTTCAGCGGGTTCTCCTTCAAATCCTTCGCCATCAGGCCGTTTCCCTCGTAAGGGCCGTAGATCGCGAAGCCGTCGAAGGCCCAGCCGATCAGGGGGGAGTGCTCCTTCCCTTCATCGCCGAAGGGGGATTTCACGCAGACCGGATACTTGTGGTAGTGGTAGCTGTCGTCGGGGCTGGGATGGCCGCAGCAACGGTCCATCAGGTCAGTCGCGTCGACCCCATCCATGTCGAACGGGTTGAAGAAGGCCACGCCGTTGACAGCGATCCCGATCGTCCCCATGGGGAGGGCCCGGTTGGTGTTCTTCCGGTTCTCCATGGCTTTCGCGTCGGGGTTGCGCTCGGGCTTCAGGGGGAAGTAATAGGTACGATCCTTCTCCTGGATGTAGTTCGGGTTCATGTCGCCGGAGCCTCGGGGAGCCGGGAATTTTCCCGTCGGGTGATTCGGCAGGTTGTGGGCGCGGACGATCATCGAGGACGCGTCGAAGGTGATCGTCACGTTATCGGGCCTGAACTGATCCTCGGTCACGGGTTTTCCCGAGAGGTCGAGGAACCCTTTCCTGAGCCAGGCCGACATGTTCTCGGCGAATGGGTTGAGATGGTGACCGTTGCCATCGTCGAGCAGGAGGCGGTCAGCGTTTTTCTCGGTCACGACCAGTCCCTTGCCCCCTATCTCGACCTTCTCACCTTCGATCGGCAGATAAGACCACCGACCGCCGATCGGGATGAGCTTCGAGGGGTCGACGGCGACCGGGCCGGCAGGGCGGATCGAGGGGCTCTGGGGGGCGTCGACGGGAGTCGGGATCGCGACCAGCGCCATCTCGTCCACGAGGAACGAGGCCGACCTTCCCTGGCCTTCACCCCCCCGAAAGCCAACACTGACCCGAAGTTGGTCGATCTCGGGAAACGGAAGGCGAAACTCGAAGGCATACGTCTTCCATGTCGCTGCTCCGCCCTTCTGGCGGACTCCGTTGACGGACAGGTTCTGCCGTTCCTGGACGATGATCGGATAAATCTTACGGGTCACGCCGTCGAGAGCCCGTTTGCCGTGATCGGCGAAGAAGTCGACTTTGAGGTGGAGGTTGTCGCCCTTCAAGGCGAAACCGTCTTCCGGCAACCCTCGGACGGTGAAACGGAACCAGCGACCGGCAAGCGTCGAGTCGATCGGGATATCCTGCGCCACCGAAGCTTGATGCAGGCCGTCGGCGTTGAGGTCGAGGGCCGAGTCGAGAGCGATTCCCATCGAAGAGAACTCATAGGCGGTGCCGGCAAACGTCCGGGTGGCGTCGCCCGTCAGGTCGAATGACGCTGCACGCGTGGTGCTGGAGCCCGCCCGTTCGAAATCGGGGTTCTTGATGAGGTTCTTCCCGTCTCCCGCCCGGGCTTTGATCCCGAAAAGCATGGCAAGACCCAGAGCGGTCAGCGAGATGAATCGGATATTGGATCGCGTCACGGAGTCGCTCCAGAGAATTCTTTTCAGGCCCCGAGGGATGATTGAAAACCGGCCCGATCGATCGGTCATCCCTCACGATATACGGATCGCGTGGGCCACCGTCTACATGCTCTTCGAGACGCTCCCGCGATCGCAATCAATGAAAAAGCCTCTCAGGCAGAGATGGCATCGCCTCAAGATATTGGTAAAATCAGGATGTGCTGGCCAAATCTGCGATTCGATCGGGCCGTGATTCACTGACTTATCGAGGGGCTACGCGATGACGCGGGCACGAGCGATCAAATCCTTCGCGGCGATCCTCCTCCTCTCGCTAGCCATCTGGGCGTTGACGGAGGGCTACCAGTCGTTTGCCGATCGCTGGCAAGGTGACCTTCGGGCGCCCTCATCCTCGGTTCGATTGCTGGAATCGTCTTCATCATCGTGGGAAACCTGGCGATCCGCCGGGCCGATACACGAAGTCGGGCCGCCGGGTCCCGGCAGGGATTAGGGCGGTGAGGTCATTCCGCCGAGTGGGCTTGCCCTCGATCGGTCCCCTGACTACCATCCGTCGCGACCGGGTCGATCCCGGATCGAACTGACGATTCAGGGAAGGCTCACCCCCTCTTGGAAACGCCCAAGGCTCGTGAACGGATGGTCGAAACCAGGGAGGCGATCGACCTGGGCCAGGCCGCATCGCCAGATCTCCCTCGGCTGGAGTGGGTGGCCTGGGAATTCGTCGGTTTGGGGCTGATCCTCAGGTTTATCGGCTATGGGCTCGACTTCCCCCTCTGGTGGGATGAGGCGTTCGTTGGGGTCAACCTGCTTCGTCGAGGCTATGGCGACCTTCTCTCGTCGCTCGATTATGGCCAGGTTTGCCCGCTCCTGTTTCTCTGGGCGGAGTTGAGTTCGGTTCGGCTGCTCGGGTTCTCGGAATGGTCCCTGCGACTCTTTCCCCTCGCCTGCGCCCTGGCGAGCGTGGTGATCTTCCGAATCGCGGCAAGTCGATTGCTTCGGGGTCGGGCATTGTTGCTGGCGGTCGCGATCTTTGCGGTGTCCGTCCACCCGATCCGGCATGCTTCCGACGTCAAGCCTTACGCCTCGGACTTGCTCGTCGCCTTGACCCTCCAGTGGCTCGCGATCGAGTGCTGGCGCCGACCGGATCGGGCCGCGCGGGTCTGGATGCTCGCCGGTTTCGTCCCGCTTGCGCCTGCTCCTTTCGCATCCTGCGGTCTTTGTCGCGGGAGGGATCGGCCTGGTGCTAGCCATCCCAGCCTGGCAGTCGCGCAAGTGGAGCGTACGGGCCGCGTTCGGAGCCTACGGGTCGGCGATGGTGGCGACTTATGTCGCGATATATGTTCTATTCACGAGAGCGCAAGCATCCGCAGCTTCTCCGGGCATGCGGCGAGATGTGGTTTCGTTCGTTTCCTCCTCTCCATTCGATGACCGAACTCGTTCGCTGGCTAGCCGTGGTTCATTCCGGCGACATGCTGGCTTACCCCTGCGGCGGGGAAGGGGGCGCCAGCGTTCTGAGCTTGCTGGCTTGCCTCGTCGGAGCGGCCGTCTTCTGGCGAAGCGGCCGGCAAACGGTGCTGGGGTTCTTGCTCGCCCCCCTGGCCCTGGGCTTGGCGGCGGCGGCGTTCCGGCTTTATCCTTACGGTGGACCAGCCCCACACGGGTCGGCCGCCAGGATCATGCAGTACGCCGCGCCGGGGCTTTGTCTCTTGATCGGCACAGGGACGTCGTGGTCCCTGGAAAGGATTCGATCCGAGAAACATCGGGTTCGGTTGCTACGTTTGGGCTGTGTGAGTCTGATCGCGGTCGGCTTCGCCCCGCTGGGAACGGCGCTGGTCCGCCCGTACCGGGCTTACCAGGCCCAGGCTGCCCGTCAGTTTGCCCGAACGTTCTGGACAGAGGTCGAACGAGGGGCCGAGGTCGCCAGCCTCCGCTGGGATTTCGGAGTCGCCGAATGGGATTCGATCCGACTTGGGATCGCGGTGGCTCTCTGCAACGAGGCAATCGACTCCCCATCTCGGCGTGCCGGAGGTCCGAAGCTGGGAGTTGATCACGGCTGACCGGCCGCTCCGTTGCGTCCTCGAGGTCGCGCCAGAGTCAGACTCCCCGGAGATTCAAGCCTGGCTCGGATCGATGAGTCATGCCTATAACTTACGTCGGCGAATGACGAAGTTCGTTGACCTTGCCGAGCCCGGTCGGCCCGCGATTCTCGAACGGTTCGAGGTTTTCGAGTTCGTGCCCAATTCGCGGGACCATCGGTCAGTCACTCAACGGGGCGTACAGTTCGGGGCTTCGGCTCTCGGCAATCCGTAGCAAGCCCCCGGTGACGTGTTCAGCAAAATGCGGTGACGCCCGGTGGAAGTCGAGCGCGGCCTGATCCTCGTATTGCTCGTAGAGAAAGAACTTCCTCGGGTCGCTTGTCGAGCGGTGCGACTGGTACATCCGACAACCGGGCTCGACTCGGGTGGCCTGCGGTGAGAATCCGCAGATGCTCGACAGCCTCGTCTTCGGTTCCAGGCTTCATGACGTAGGTCACCGCCAGGCAGATCATCGAGATTGTCTCCATCGGGAGGTCGAGAAGGCCGCGATCCATGAAGATGATCATAATCCCTCGTTCGCCAACTCACCAGTTCCGAGAATTCCGCCGCGTCCATAAATTACGAAAATCAAACGCATTGTGTCGACAATCCGGTATGGACAATTTGACCTGAAACGACACGGTGCTTATCATTTTTGTGCGGACTGACCGGTCAGTCCGCCGAGCAGGCCGTGGGGTGAGCCTGCCGACCGTGATCGAGCACCGGGCTGGGCCGACCCTCGCGGTGAGATCGGATGAACTGAAACCCGATTGCCCTTCCGAGCACCTGCGCGGTGGGGGAAGCGACTCGGCGGCGCCCGACTTTCACGGAGAAGTCGCGTCTGATTACCGGGAAGAGAGTGGTGATCGTCGTGGGCGTCATCGTGCTCACAAGCGATCCAACCCGGCCAGGTCCGTCGTGGAACACTGAGCCGTCGGGAGAAGATCCTGGAGGCGGCCACAGACTTGTTCGCCGAATTCGGCTATTCCGACGCGGTGACCAAGGACCTGGCCGACAAGCTTCAGGTCGGCAAGGGGACGCTGTACCGGCATTTTCCAAGTAAGCGTGACCTTTTCCTGGCAACGGCCGATCGAGTCATGCAGCGTCTTAGGGTCTACATCGACTCGTCGATCGAGGACGTCGAGGACCCCCTCGATCGAGTCGAGGCCGGAACAAAGGCGTTTCTTGGGTTCTTCGCGGAACATCCGAAGTTCGTCGAGTTGCTCATCCTCGAACGGGCCCTGTTCAAGGACCGGACCACGCCGACTTTCTTCGTCCATCGTGAGCGGAACAAACTGCGGTGGCACGACCTTTACCGCGCCCTGATCGTCGAAGGGCGAATCCGCGAGATGCCGGTCGAACGCATCACCACGGTCTTCATGGACCTTGCTTACGGGACGATCTTCACCAACTATTTCACCGGCCGCTGCCGATCCGTTGACGAGCAGGCGAGGGACATCCTCGACATCGTGTTTCACGGGATACTCGCCGAGTCGGAGCGGTGTCGTCGGCCGACGGATCGGTCGAGCCAGGATTCGACCGAGGTCAAGGTCTGAAATCTCGGGGTCAGGAGCGGCCCGGATCGGGCGAGGGACGTCGGCGATCGTCGTCCGTTGGCGTCTTCATCAGGCGATCAGCGAACCGGAGGCTGGGACTGGTATGCGAAGAAGACGAGACCTGTGGATCGCGGCGGCCCTGTCCTGTCTCACGGCCGCCGGCTGTACCAAGACCAAGGCCAATCAGGCGCCTCCGGCCGTGCCGAAGGTGATCTGGATCAAGCCAACGTCCGCCGAGGTCACCGAATATGAGGAGTTCATCGGACACACCGACGCCGTTTACTCGGTCGAGGTCCGGGCCAGGGTCACGGGCTACCTCGACAAGGTCAACTTCAACGACGGCGACGAGGTCGAGAAGGGTGCCTTGCTGTTCCAGATCGACGACCGTCCCTACAAGGCGGAATTCGACCGAACCGCGGCCACCCTTGAGCAAGGGAAGGCCCGGTTGACTCGCCTGACACTGGACCATTACCGGGCCGAGAGCCTGATGTCTCGCAGCGCGATCGGCAAGGAAGAGTATGACCGGATCAACGGCGATTACGAGGAAGGAAAAGCGACCGTCGGAGTCTACACGGCGGCCCTGGACCGGGCGAAGTTGGACCTGGAATTCACCCAGCGTCACCGCGCCGATCAGTGGACGCCTGAGCCGGAGGATGGTTGACCCCGGCAACCTGGTCAAGGCCGACGAGACGGCCTTGACGACGATCGTCTCGCTCGACCCGATGTACGTCTACTTTGATATCGACGAGCGGACCCTGCTCAAGTTCCGCCGACTGCTCGCCGCGGGCAAGATCAAGTCGAGGCAGGAGGCCGAAGTCCCGGTCCTGGTCAGCGTCGCCGACGAGAAGGACGCCGACGGGAATTACCTCTTCCTCCACCGGGGCAAGATTAACTTCAGCGACAACAAGGTTGACTCCGGTACAGGCACGCTCAGGGTCCGGGGTGTCGTGGATAATCCGAAGCCTCGTTTGCTCTCGCCAGGACTCTTTGTGAGGATCAGGCTACCAGTCGGAGAGCCTCAGAAGCAGATCCTGATCAAGGAGCAGGCGATCGCGTCGGAGCAGAGCAACCGATCCGTCTTCGTCGTCAAGAAGGCGATGGTCGCGGAGAAAGATCCGAAGACGGGCAAACCCAAGATCGACCCCAAGACCAACAAGCCGATGGAGGTTCTTCGAGAGGTCGCGTTCGCCCAGCCGATCAAGGTCGGCTCGCTCAATAACGGCATGAGGGTTGTGCTCGACGGACTCAAGGGAGACGAGCAGATCATCATCAGCGGAATGCAGCGTTTCAAGCCCGGTGACGTGGTTGATGCGATCACACCGGAGGATCAGGAACGGCTCCGGAAGAAATCCGAGGCCGACGCGATCGGTCATCCGGCCACCAGCCCGGAACATCCGGCGCCTGTCAAACAGTCCTCGACCCATTGACCAACTGCCTCCGCGCGGACTGCCCGGCGCCGAGCGGACTGAGCCGAGATTCGATCCGCCCGGCGATGAAACGGTCTCATCCAAGCCCACGGGAGAATCGGCCTTGATCTCGCGCTTCTTCATCGATCGCCCGATCTTCGCGTCGGTCTTGTCGATCGTCATCACGCTCGGGGGCGGGATCGCGCTGGTCAACCTGCCGATCGCCATGTATCCGCCTATCTCGCCGCCGACGGTCCAGGTCGACTGTACGTACCCCGGCGCCAGCGCCAAGTGGTCGCCCAGACGGTCGCGACGCCGATCGAACAGCAGGTCAACGGCGTCGAGAACATGTTGTACATGTCCTCCCAGTGCACCAACGATGGTGCGTACAACCTGACCGTCACGTTCAAGCACGGCGTCAACCTGAACATGGCGCAGGTCCTGGTCCAAAACCGGGTCAGCCTGGCGATCCCACTATTGCCCGACGTGATCAAGCAGACCGGCGTGACCACGAGGAAGAAGTCGCCCGATATCCTGCTGGCCCTGGCGATCAATTCCAAGGCGAAGAAGCCCAACGGTTACGATGTCAACCTGATCCCCTCGGCGAAGAGCGTGAGCGAGTTCCCGAAGGCGGGCAAGGGCGAGGTCATCGTCGCGGACGTGGGTCATGAACTCCACTTTCGCGTCTTCGACCGCGACGGCAAACTGGCCGTGGACACCGACGAAAAGCGATTGATCGGGCCTCCCGAAGCGACGAAGGAGCTCAAGGAGTTACTCGAAAACCTGTGGCCACCCCATGAGTTGATCGAGAGCGAGAAGGGCGACATCATTGCCGACGTGACGTCGCTCGTGGGGCACGACGAGCCCGGTTGGAAGCCCTTCTACGATCAGCTCTTCCTCAGCAATTATGCGTTGATGCACATGAAGGACGAAATCGCTCGACTGCCGGGAGTCAGCGACATCGGCGTCCTCGGCCAGCGTGATTACAGCATCCGGATCTGGGTTGATCCCGAGCAACTGGCGTCAAGGGACATGACCGCCTCCGATGTCGCCAACGCGATCCGTAAGCAGAATCTCCAGGTCGCAACCGGGCAGATCGGTCAGCCGCCGATCCCGGCCGGCCAGGAAATCCAGGTGCCCCTGAGCACCCTCGGCCGGCTTGTCGAGCCCGAGCAATTCGAGCAGATGATCATCAAGAAGTCGGCCGACGGTCGGATCGTCCGGCTCAAGGACGTCGCCCGGGTCGAGCTCGGTCCCAAGAATCAGGATATCAGCTGCTCGGTCAACGGCAAGCCGTCGGTCAGCCTGGCCATCTTCCAGCTTCCCGACGCTAACGCCCTCGACACGGCCGTCATCGTCAAGGCAAAAGATTGAAGAACTGGCCAAGGATTTCCCTCCCGGCCTCGCCTACGAGATCCGGTACGACACGACCCCGTTCATCAGCGAGTCGATCGGTGAGGTCTTCAAGACCTTGCGCGACGCCGTCATCCTCGTCGCCGTCGTCGTCCTGCTCTTCCTCCAGAACTGGCGGTCGGCCTTGATCCCGCTTGTCGCCGTCCCGGTCGCCATCATCGGGACCTTCGCGGTGCTCGCCGCGATGGGATTCACGCTCAATAACCTGACCTTGTTCGGGCTCGTGCTCGCCATCGGCATCGTCGTCGACGACGCCATCGTCGTCGTCGAGGCCGTCGAGCACCACGTCGAGCACGGCATGACACCACGAGACGCCACCATCCGGGCGATGGACGAGGTCTCCGGCCCCGTCATCGCCATCGGCCTGGTGCTCACGGCGGTCTTCGTCCCCTGCGCGTTCATCAGCGGGATCGTCGGCCAGTTCTTCCGCCAGTTCGCCCTGACGATCGCGACCTCGACGCTGATCTCGGCGTTCAACTCGCTCGACCCTTGAGCCCGGCCCTCGCCGCCATCCTCATCAAGCCCAGCGATCCGACTCGATCCGCAAAGACTGCCCTGCCCCGGCTTGCTTATGCCATCATCGGCGGATACCTCGGTTTACTCGTTCCTGGCCCCGCTGTTCCTCGGGCATTTCTGGGAGGAACTTGAACCCGATCCTGGGCCCTGAAGGCGGGACGGGATATCGATGTCCTGGCCCCACTGGCCAGCGGCGATCTGGCGGGCCGGTTCAAGGACTCGACTCGGGCTCGAGACCAATATCGCGATCGAGGTTGGGTTCTCGATCTTCGGAGCGCCTGCCTGGGCTGGGTGGTCGGCTCGGTCCTCGATCGATTCCTGGTCTGGTTCTTCGGCGTATTCAACGCGGGCTTCCGCCTGGCCACGAAGGGCTACACGTGGACGGTCTCGCATCCTCCTGCGCGGCTCGTTGGCGGCGTTGCTGGTCTATGGAGGGCTCATTTACCTCACCTACGACATGTTCCAGGAGACTCCGAAGGGGTTCATCCCGACGCAGGACATGGGCTATCTGCTGGCGAACGTCCAGCTCTCCGACTCCGTCTCGCTGGAGCGGACCAAGCAGATCATGGACCGTTGCGAACAGATTGCCAAGACGACGCCGGGAATCCGGCACACTCAGGCGATGACCGGCCAGTCCCTCCTGCTCGAGCGCCAACGGCTCGAATTTCGGCTCGATGTTCTGCATCCTCGACCCGTTCGATAAGCGGATGACGAAGGACCTCTACAGCGAGAACATCATCAAGAAGCTCCGCGACCGGTTCGCCGTCGAGGTTCCCGAAGCCGTGATCACGGTCCTCGGACCTCCGCCGGTTCGCGGCGTCGGGCGGGCGGGCGGGTTCAAGCTGATGGTCGAGGATCGGGGCGACAACTCGCTGAGCACCCTCCAGGGCCAGACCGACAATCTGGTCAACAAGGCGAAGAAATACGTCGATCCGGTGACGAAGCAGAAGGCGTTCATGAGCGCGGTTTCCACGTTCCGCGCCAATGTCCCTCAATATTATGTGGACGTCAATCGGGCCGAATGCATGACGAAGGACGTCTCGCTTCAGGATCTCTTCGACACCCTGCGAATCTACCTCGGCTCGCTCTACGTCAACGACTTCAACCGCTTCGGCCGGACCTGGCAGGTCGTCATCCAGGCCGACAGCCAGTTCCGCAACGCGATCGAATACGTCCCGCGATTGAAAGTCAGAAACTCCCTGGGGACGATGGTCCCGGTTGGCACGCTGGCGAGCCTCAAGCAGATGAACGGGCCACTGGTGCTGACCCGTTACAACATGTATCCCGCGGCGCCGATCAACGGCTCGGCCGCGCATGGGCGTCAGCTCCGGCGAGGCGATCGCGACCATGCAGGCCCTGGCCGACGCAGGGGCTGCTCAGCTCGATGGCGACGGAGTGGACCGAGCTGGCCTACCTGGAACTCCAGGCCGGCAACACCGCGATCATCGTCTTCGGGTTCGCGGTGGTGATGGTCTTCCTCGTGCTCGCGGCCCAGTACGAGAGCTGGTCGATGCCGCTGGCGATCATCCTGGTGGTGCCGATGTGCCTGCTCAGCGCGATCATCGGGGTGAGGATCGCGGGCGAGGACATCAACATCTTCACTCAGATCGGATTCGTCGTTCTGGTCGGTCTGGCGAGCAAGAACGCGATCCTGATCGTCGAGTTCGCCAAGCAGCGGCGCGAGGCGGGCGAGTCGCGCACGTCAGGCGACGCTCGACGCCTGTGCCCTGCGGATCAGGCCGATCATCATGACGTCGCTGGCGTTCATCCTCGGCGTCCTCCCGCTGCTGACCGGCCACGGGGCCGGGGCCGAGATGCGGAGGACGCTCGGGCACGACCGTCTTCAGCGGGATGCTCGGCGTCACCCTCTTCGGGATCTTCCTGACGCCCGTGTTCTTCTATGTGATCGACTGGCTGGGCGAGACGCGCTTCTTCGCCTCGCCGTCCGTACAGCGAGCCGGCCTGATCGCGATCTTCATCCTCGCGTTCCCGCTCTCGCTTATCTTTCTCTTCTTCCGTAGGCGGATCCCGCCCGATCGTCGGAAGTCCGGCCAAGAAGCCGGCCCCGCTCCCCGAGCTGGAACCGGCGCCGTTCAACGGTCGCGGTCACCGACCGCGAAGGCGAACTGGTGGAGCAGAATTGAGACCTCAGGGCTAATTCATGTCGCGCTTCTTCATCGATCGGCCGATCTTCGCGTCGGTGCTCTCGATCATCATCACCCTGGTCGGGCGGGATCGCCGTCTGGACGTTGCCGATCGCGCAATATCCCGACATCACGCCGCCGACGGTCGAGGTCTCGGCGTACTATCCGGGCGCCAACGCCCAGGTGGTCGCCGACACCGTCGCCGCGCCGATCGAGCAGCAGGTCAACGGCGTCGAGAACATGCTCTACATGTCCTCGCAGTGCACCAACGACGGCATGTATACCCTGACCGTCACCTTCAAGCCCGGCGTCGACCTGAACATGGCCCAGGTTCTCGTGCAGAACCGCGAGAGCCTGGCCGAGCCGATCCTGCCCGACCTGGTCAAGCGTCGGGGCGTGACGGTCAAGAAGAAGTCGCCCAGCATCCTGATGATCGTCAACCTCTTCTCGCCCGAAGGCACGCGCGACAACCTTTACCTCAGCAATTACGCGACCATCCAGCTCCGAGACGAGCTGGCCCGGCTCGAAGGCGTCGGCGACATCACCTATCTCGGCCAGCGCGACTACAGCATGCGGATCTGGCTCGACCCGGGCAAGATGTCGTTCCGGAACCTGACCGCGACCGACGTCTCCAGGGCCATCGCCCAGCAGAACATCCAGGTCGCCGCTGGCCAGATCGGTCAGCCACCGGTGCCCAACGGCCAGGTCTTCCAGTACACCATGACCACCCTGGGCCGGCTCGAAGACGTCGAGCAGTTCTCCAATATCATCCTCAAGACCGACACCGACGGCCGAATTGTCCGGCTCCGGGACGTCGCCCGGATCGAGCTGGGGGCACAAGGTTACGACCAGACCTGTACCCTCGATGGCCAGCCCTCGGTGGCCCTTTCGATCTACCAGAGGCCGGGCTCGAACGCGCTCAAGACCGCCGACCTCGTCAAGGACAAGATGGAGGAGCTGAAGAAGCGGTTCCCCGACGGCATCGATTACTCGATCGTTTACGACACCACGCCGTTCATCACCGAGTCGGTCAACGAGGTCTTCAAGACCTTGCGCGACGCCGTCATCCTCGTCGCCGTCGTCGTCCTCCTCTTCCTCCAGAACTGGCGGTCGGCCCTGATCCCCCTGATCGCCGTCCCCGTCGCCATCATCGGCACTTTCGCGGTGATGGCGATGATGGGATTCTCGCTTGAATAACCTGACCCTGTTCGGTCTGGTGCTCGCCATCGGCATCGTGGTCGACGACGCCATCGTCGTCGTCGAGGCCGTCGAGCACCACGTCGAGCACGGCATGGCACCACGAGACGCCACCATCCGCGCCATGGACGAGGTCTCCGGGCCCGTCATCGCCATCGGACTGGTCCTCACCGCCGTCTTCGTCCCCTGCGCGTTTATCAGCGGGATCGTCGGCCAGTTCTTCCGCCAGTTCGCCCTGACCATCGCGACATCAACGGTGATCTCCGCCTTCAACTCGCTTGACCCTCAGCCCGGCACTGGCCGCCATCCTCATCAAGCCGAAGTCCAGGGAAAAGCCCGAGGCGCTGCCCCGTCTGGCCTACGCGCTCGCGGGCGGGGCGGCGGGTTATTACTTCCTGACCCCAGACCTGGCAGATAGGCTCTCTTCGGCCCCCGAACCTTTGGCTGCGGTGGTCGCGGTGCTTGTCGGCGCACTTTTAGGCTGGGTCATTGGCTGGCCGGTGGACCGGTTCCTGGTCTGGTTCTTCGGCGTGTTCAACGCCGGGTTCACCGCCGTGACCAAGGGTTATACGTGGATCGTGGGGCTGCTGCTCAAGGGTAGCTTCGCCGTGCTTCTGATCTACGGCGGGCTGCTCTACCTCACCTATTCGGCCTTCGAACAGACGCCGACGGGTTTCATCCCCTCCCAGGACAAGGGATATCTCCTCGTCAACGTCCAGATGCCGGACTCCACGTCGGTCGAGAAGACCCAGGCGGTGATGAGTCGCGTCGAAGCGATCGCGAAGAGGATGCCTGGGGTGAAGCACACCGTGGCCATCGCCGGCCAGTCGATCCTGCTCAACGCTAATGCCCCGAATTTCGGCGCGATGTATGTGATGCTGGATGATTTCCACCGACGAACCGAGCCAGAGCTGCACGGCGAGGCGATCTCAGAGAAGCTTCAGGCCGCGCTTCAGGAAGATATCGTCGAGGGGCTCGTCAACGTCTTCGGCGCCCCGCCGGTCGAGGGACTCGGCACGGCGGGCGGCTTCAAGGTCGTGATCGAAGACCGGGGCGACTCAGGTCTCGACGCCATCCAGCAAGTCACCGAGAACACCGTACTCGAGGGCAACCACACCGAGGGATTGCAGGGCCTTTTCACCAGCTTCCGGGCCAATACTCCCTGGCTTTTCCTCAACATCGACCGCGACAAGGTCAACTCCATGGGCGTCTCGATGGACGAGGTCTTCAACACACTTGCAGGTCTACCTCGGCTCGCTCTACGTCAACGACTTCAACCGGTTCGGCCGAACCTGGCAGGTCAACGTCCAGGGCGATACCAACTTCCGCAAGCAGATCGAGGACCTCAAGCTCCTCAAAGTCCGCAACCTGGCCGGCGGGATGGCCCCGTTCGGCACGATGGCCAGCATCGAACCCCGACCCGGCCCGGTGCTGATCCCTCGCTACAACATGTATCCCGCCGCGATGATCAACGGCATGCCTGGCCCCGGCATCAGCTCCGGCCAGGCCATCGTTCTGATGGAGCAGAACGTTCAGAATCAGATCCCGCAGTCAATGCGGATGGAGTGGACCGAACTGGCTCTTCTCCAGCTTCAGACCGGCAACACGGCGATGATTGTCTTCGCCCTGGCCGTGGTTCTGGTCTTCCTCGTCCTCGCGGCGCAGTACGAGAGCTGGTCGTTGCCGTTCTCGGTCATCCTCGTCGTGCCGATGTGCCTGCTCTGCTCGGTCGTCGGCGTGCAGATGGCGGAGATGGACATCAACATCTTCACGCAGATCGGCTTCATCGTGCTCGTCGGCCTGGCGTGCAAGAACGCGATCCTGATCGTCGAGTTCGCCAAGGCCCGGCGCGAGGCGGGTGTGCCCCGCTACCAGGCGACACTCGAGGCCTGCAACCTCCGGCTCAGGCCGATCATGATGACCTCGCTCGCGTTCATCCTCGGCGTCGTCCCGCTAGTCCTCTCCGAAGGAGCCGGCTCCGAGATGAGGCGGGCGCTCGGCACGGCCGTCTTCGGCGGGATGCTCGGCGTCACTCTGTTCGGCATCTTCCTGACCCCCGTCTTCTACTATGTGATCCAGTGGGTCAATGACCTCGTCTCCGGCGATCACGGCCGGGTCGTCCCCCCGCTCGGGGGTGGCCATCACACCGAACCCGACGTCGTCGAGGAGCCCTCGGGCGAACACGAGGTCGATGTCGTCCAGGAGCACGACCAGCCGACGTACACTCAGGTCTGATCGGCCGGTTCTCGCAAGATCCAATGGATGATGGCCGATGGTCAGTGAACGATGCGGGTCTCGACGCATCGTTCATTGACCATCGGCCATTGCTGGACGGACCGAGCGAGGAGTCAGGGCTTCGGGGAGGCGTAGTCCACATCCGCCGGAGGCATCGACCCTCCAGAGCCCTGGAGGTAGTGGGTAAACCAGGCGACCATCCGGAGGTTGTAGTCGAGCCGGGAGGCCGCCCGGAGGTTGCCGTGGCCCTCGCCGGGATAGAGGACCAACCGGACGGGAGCCTGTCCCCGGATCTTGAGGAACCGGTAAAGCTCCATCGACTGCCCGGGGAAGACGCGAGGGTCTTCCTTGCCGTGAAGGATCAGGAGCGGCGTCCGGGCCTTGTCGACGTGGTAAATCGGGCTGCGTTCGAGGAGCAGTTGCCAGTCATCCCAGGGCCGACGGAGGGCGTGGACGAGATATTCCTCGTCGGGGATGTCGGTGGTCCCGGTCTTGGAGATCTTGTCGGAGATCCCCACGAACATCACCCCGGCCGCGAAGCGATCGGAGTAGCGGGTTGAGCACCAGGCCGTGGCGTAACCGCCGTAGGAGCCGCCGGTGACGCCCACCTTGTTCTTGTCGGCCAGGCCGACCTTGACGAAGTGGTCAACGGCGTCGACCAGGTCGTCGAACTCCTTGCCGGCGGGGTCGCCCTGGCCCAGCTTTGAGAACTCGACGCCCTCGCCCGGTACTCCCCCGATAGTTCGGCAGGAAGACGGCGATCCCCTCGGGCCGCGAGCACCTGACCGGGCAGGGAATAGCTGGTCAGCCAGCCGTTTCGGATGTGCGACTCGGGGCCGCCGTGGACGTCGAGCACCAGCGGGACCCGGCTCCCTTCCTTGACGCCGAGCGGCCTGATCAGCACGCCCTGAAGCTCCAGGCCGTCGCGGGCCTTGTAGGTCACGACCTCCTGGGGGGCGAACTCCATGTCGGCCAGCCAGGGGTTGCTGTTCGTGAGCCGGGTCCGGCTTGGGCCGATCGCCGATCTCGGCCCGGAAGAGCTCGCCGGGATGCTTCGGCGACTGCGCGACGTAGGCGGCCGTCCGGCCGTTCCACGGCGACCGAGAACGAGTGACGACCAGGTCGCCGGTCGGCGAGGCCGAGAGCCCCGAGCCGTCGACGTTCACGGTACCGATCACCGTCCCGGTCCCTTCATCGCCCACGAAGGCGACGGTGTCGGCGTCGGCCCAGGCGATGTCGGCGACGTGGCCCGGATAGTCGGGCAGGATGTCCTTCATCTCGCCCGTCTCGAGCCGAGCCGACGACCAGCCGGCCGGCCGCGGGGTCGTGCTTGTCGACGACCGAGATCATCGCCAGCGACTTACCGTCGGGGCTGAACGCGACCTTGCCGAGCTTGCCCGGGTTGTCGAACCGGACCAGCCCGGCCGGCCCGGCCAGGGTGACGTGGACCTTCCGGCTGGTGAAGCTGTCGTCCACGCTCGGGCTCGGAGCCAGCGCGACGGCGAGTTGCTCGCCGACCGGGCTCGCGCGAAGCTCGGACGCCGAGCCGGGGAGTTTGATCGCCTTCGGCGGGGCCGGGTCGTCGATCGTCGCCAGCCAGACACGGACCGGCTTCAACTCCTCCTCGTAGAGGATCTGGCTGAAGCCCTTCTTCTTCTGGTCGGCCTTCGCCTTGGGTTCGGGCTCGGTCGCGAGGAAGGCGACACGCTTGCCGTCGGCCTTGATCGCGAAGCCGGCGATGTCCGAGCCGAACGCCACGACCCGCCGGGCCTCGCCCCCCTCCGCCTCGATCTTGTAGAGCGACCTATGCTCATCCTTGCCGCGTTTGGCGAGGAACAGAATCGCAGTTGCCGTCGCGGGTCCAGGTCGGCTCGGCGACGTTGACCTCGCCGGTCACGAACGGCCGCGACTTCCCGTCCGGCCCGACGACATGCAGCTCGGCCCAGGCCGGGCCGTCCTCCTCGATGCCCGGCTTCCGGGGGACGGCCAGGACGTAGGCGACCTTCGACCCGTCGGGCGAGATCGCCGCCGAGGTGACCGCCCGGATCTCTCGCGACGTGGTGCGGGGTGAACTTCTCGAGGTCGGCCCCCTTCGATGGTCGGGGCCGGGTCGAGATGAGAGAGGGCAAGCATCGAGGCCATCGGTGCCGATCGGGCGAATTTCCTGGTCATGGCGAGTCTGGCCCTTCGGCGTCAGGTCGAACGATGGCGGCGAGCGATCGGTCAGTTTAGGATCGATCTCCGGCTCAACGCCAGACTCTTGACAGCTCGGGACCGGCCGGTTCAACCGATCTGAGAGGCTCGAAACGATGGAAATGAACGCCGAAAAGGCCCTGATGCTCGCCGGAGAGCCGTATCTCGCCTCCGACCCCTCCTCGTCGAGGAGCGTCGGAACGCCCGGCGGCTGACCCGGCTCTACAACGCGACGACCGAGGACGAGCCCGAGAGACGCCGGGAGATCCTGCCACGAATTGCTCGGCCAGATCGGCGAGCGATTGCGAGATCGAGCCGCCGTTCCGGTGCGATTACGGCTCGCTGATCCGGCTCGGCGAGAATTTCTACGCCAATTTCGGCTGCGTGATCCTCGACTGCAACCTCGTCACGATCGGCCGGGACGTGAAATTCGGGCCGGGCGTCCACATCTACGCGGCGACCCATCCGGTCGACCCGATCGGCCCGGGCCTCGGGCCGAGAGTTGGGGCTCCCGGTGACGATCGGCGACGGCGTCTGGGTCGGTGGCGGCTCGATCATCCTGCCGGGCGTGACGATCGGCGAAGGGTCGACGATCGCCGCCGGGAGCGTGGTCGCGAAATCGATCCCGCCCCGGGTCGTGGCCGCCGGGGTCCCTTGCCGGGTCATCCGGAGCGTGGACGCCCCGCAAGCCGACGCTTGAACGACCTTGACACCGGACTGATTTGCCTCCGAGGGCCCCGGCAAATACCATGACTTTATCGGCGAGTGATCCGACGAACCTGAGCCGAGGAACCGAAGTCCATGACTGCGTCCAGCCCGTTTCTTTTCGAGGCGACCGCCGAGAACTTCGTCAACGAAGTCATCGAGCGGTCGCATCAGGTCCCCGTCGTGGTCGATTTCTGGGCCGAGTGGTGCCAGCCTTGCCGGATGCTCGGCCCGGTCCTGGAGAGGCTGGCGATTGAGTACGACGGCAAGTTCATCCTGGCCAAGGCGAACACCGAGCAGATGCCGGAACTCGCCTCGGGCTTTGGCGTGCGGTCGATCCCGGCGGTCTTCGGGATCAAGGGCGGGAAGGTGGTCGACTCGTTCGTCGGGGTCCTGCCCGAGGCCGCGGTCCGGGCCTGGCTCGACGGGATCATGCCGACCCCGGCCGAGATCCTGCTGGCGGAAGCCGCAAAACTGGAACCGACCGACCCGAGGCTGCCGGGGCGAAGTATCGCGAGGCCCTGGCGCTGGCACCGACCGACCCCTGGCGAAGATCGGCCTGGGCCGGGTGGCCCTGGCGCTGGGACGGCCCGAGGAAGCCCGATCCGTTGTGGATCGACCTGGAGCGTCGCGGGTTTCTCGAACCCGAGGCCGAGACCCTGAAGGCCGAACTGACTCTTCGAGAGAGGCTCAGACGCCAACGGCGACCTGGAGTCCCTCCGGGCGGCCGTCTCGGCCAACCCTCGCGACAAGGAACGCAACTCAAGCTCGCTGAGGCCCTGGCATCGGCTCGAAGATACGACGAGGCACTCGGGCTGGCGCTCGATCTGGTCGAGACCGACCGCAAGGTGACCGGCGAGCCGGCCCGCAAGTTGATGCTCGCCGTCTTTCAGCTCCTGCCCCCCGACTCCGACCTGGCGATCGATTACCGCCGACGGCTCTCGTTCGCTCTCTGACTCAATCGACAAGGAGATTCCGATGTCTGAAACCGAGAAGCTGACCGAGGACCAGTGGCGCGAGAAGCTTACGCCCGAGCAATACCAGGTCCTCCGTCAGAAGGGGACCGAGCGAGCATTCACCGGCAAATACTGGAAGGAGAAGACGCCCGGCGTCTACAAGTGTGCCGGGTGTGGCGAGCCGCTGTTCGAATCCGACGTCAAGTTTAACTCGGGGACGGGCTGGCCCAGCTTCTTTCAGCCGCTGGACGACTCGAAGATCGAGGAGCACGCCGACCGATCGCACGGGATGGACCGAACCGAGGTGACCTGCAAGAACTGCGGCGCACACCTGGGGCACCTTTTCGACGACGGCCCCGCTCCGACCGGTCTCCGCTATTGCATCAACTGCGTCTCACTCGAACTCGACCCAAAGAAAGGCTGACCCGGAGGCTCAGCCCGTCGAGCCGGTATAGAGCGACGAGATCTCCTCGCCGATGGCCAGGCGGATCGGGCGATTGAAGCGGTCACGCATCTCGGTCTCGGGGTCGATCCCGAGAGCCCGGTAGATCGTCGTCGCGAAGTCGCCGGGTCCGTAAGGTCGGCTCGCGGGATAAGCCCCGATCCGGTCGGACTGGCCGATCATCTGGCCGCCCTGGATGCCCGCGCCGGCAAAGGCGACCGAGAAGCATTTCGACCAGTGATCGCGGCCATCCGGGCCGTTGACGTTGCCGGTCGACTTACCGATCCGAGGGGTCCGGCCGAACTCCCCGGTGACGATCACCAGCGTCTCGTCGAGTTGGCCGGTCGAGGCGAGGTCGTCGAGCAGGGCCGAGACGCCGCGATCGAGCGGCGGCAGCAACTCTCCCTTGAGCCGCTTGAAGTTGCCCGAGTGGGTGTCCCAGTTCTGGACCCGTCCCATGTTGGCCTGAACGATCGGAACGCCGGCCTCGACCAGCCGCTTGGCCAGGAGGATCGACTGGCCGAACATGTTCCGGCCGTAGCGATCCCGTGTCCTGGGGTCTTCCCGGTGGATGTCGAACGCCCGGGCGACCTTGCCGGAGAGGAGCATCGAGTACGCCAGCTCGCGCTGCTCGGCCATCGGGTCGTTCTCGGTCGCGATCGAGAGCGAATCGCGACTTGATGCAATTTCTTCGAGAAGCTCGCGCCGCCGGCTCATCCGCTCGATGCTGAAACCGACGGGGGGCGAGAGGCTTTCCTCGCGGAAGTCGGGCTTGCTGGGGTCCTGCTTGATCTGGAGCGGGTCGAACTTCGGTCCGAGGAACCCGGCGTGCTGGCCGGGCCAGGTTAGTGGCCCTTCCATGAGGTACGTGGGCAGCATCACGCCGCTGGGGATGCCATCACCGCGCGGGCGGAGATATTCGAGGGCGGAGGCGTAGCACGGATAATCGTCGCGCGAGGCGATCTTGTCGAAGAACGCCCCGGGTTGTGAGTGGCCCGTGAGAATCTCATGTGTTGCATTCAGGTGATTCGTGTACTTGTGCGACATTGATCGGACGATCGCCAGCTTGTCGGCGTGCGAGGCCAGGCCGGGAAGGTGCTCGCAGTAATGGACTCCTTCGACCTTGGTGGCGACCGGCTTGAACTCGCCCCGGATGCCCTCGGGGGCGTCCGGCTTCATGTCGAACGAGTCGAGATGGCCAAGGCCGCCGGTCAGAAAGACGATGATCATCGACTTCGCCCGGGGTCGCCGCCCCGGCCGACGCTCGCCCTGCCAGCAGGCCCGGCAGGCCCAGCCCGAGCAGGCCTGAGAATCCGACCTGTAGGAACTCGCGGCGGACAATCCCGTAGGCGTGGTGGTGGGTGGAGGGCATCAGCGATCCCCGAACGGCCGATTGAAGTCGTGGCGGGTCGGCCCGATCCTTGTCAAACATTCGTCCATCATACCTCGGCCTTCCGCGGCGGGCAAGGCGAGCAGTTATTGTACTGAGCGACATGATTTGCCGTTCGGCTCGATTCTCCAGGACATGACTTCCGACCCTCTTCCCTCGACGGGCCGGCCCCTGGGATGATGAGCCTGACATCGACTCGACCCCGGATCGCCGACGTCCCTCCGGAATTCGTCCATGCCCGACCTCCTCGACGCCCGCCGGACGCTCCTCGACGTCTTCGGCTTCGACCAGTTCCGCCCCGGCCAGCTCCGGGTGATCTCGGCGCTTGCTCGATGGCCGGTCGGCGCTGGCGATCTTCCCGACCGGCGGCGGCAAGAGCCTCTGCTACCAGCTCCCGGCGCTCCTGCTCGACGGCCTGACCGTGGTCGTCTCCCCACTGATCGCCCTGATGAAGGACCAGGTCGACGACCTGACCTCGCGAGGGGTCGCCGCCGCCCGGCTCGACTCCAGCCTCGAGCCGTCCGAGGCCCGTCGGGTCCATGAAGACCTCCGAGCCGGGCCGGCTCAAGCTGCTCTACGTCGCCCCCGAACGGCTGGCCGGCGAGCGGTTCGTCGCGAGCCTGGCCGGACGGAACATCGTCGCTGCTGGCGATCGACGAGGCCCATTGCATCAGCGAGTGGGGCCACAACTTCCGGCCCGAATACCTCAAGCTCGCCCGGCTGGCGAAGCGGCTCCAGGTCGGCCGCGTTCTCGCCCTGACCGCGACCGCCACGCCCGAGGTCGCCGACTCGATCGCCCGGGCCTTCGCGATCGAGCCCGACGACGTCGTCCTCGCCAGCTTCCACCGGGCCAACCTGGAGCTGCACGCCACCCCTTGCCGGGCCGACGACCGCCGCGAGCTGCTCCTCGACCGGATGGCGAATCGACTGCCCGGCCCGGCCATCGTCTATGTGACGCTCCAGAAGACCGCCGAGGAGATCGCCGCCGTTCCTGGCCGATCAAGGCTTACCCCGCCGAGGCTTACCACGCCGGGCTCGGCGACGAGGTCCGGCACGCGGTGCAGGAGCGGTTCATGGCCTCGACCGACGGGATCGTGGTGGCGACGATCGCCTTCGGGATGGGGATCGACAAGGCCGACATCCGGACCGTGCTCCACTACAACCTGCCCAAGGGACCCGAGAGCTACGCCCAGGAGATCGGCCGGGCCGGTCGCGACGGCCTACCCGCCCGCTGCGAGCTTTTCGCCTGCGCCGAGGACGTGACCACGCTGGAGAACTTCGCCTTCGGCGACACGCCCGACGCCCGAGGCCGTCGCCTCGCTGGTCGAGGAGGTGACGGGGCAGGGGCCCGAGTTCGACCTCTCGACCTACGACCTCTCGCAGAGCCCACGACGTCCGTCCGCTGGTCGTCCAGACCTTGCTCACCTACCTGGAGCTGGAAGGGATCGATCGAGGCGACCGGGCCGTTCTACGCCGAGTACAAGTTCAAGTCCGACCGGCCGATCGAGCGAGATCATCGCCGGGTTCGACCCGCAAGCGACAGGAGTTCCTCGCGAGGGTCTTCGACCGGGCGACGCGGAGCCGGATCTGGTCGACCCTGGACGTCGAGGCGGCGTCGAAGGCGCTGGGCGAGCCTCGGTCGAGGATCGTCGCGGCGCTCGGCTACCTGGAAGAGCAGGGGGAGCTGACCGTCCAGGCGACCGGCCTCGCGGGTCGGGCTACCGGCTCCTCCGGGCCGACTTCGACCGCGCGGCCCTGGTCGACCGGCTGGTCGGGCGGTTCCTCGACCGCGAGGCCCGCGACGTCGACCGGGTCCGGCGGATGCTGGAGTTCGCCGTCGATCCCGCCTGCCTGACGGCCCGGCTCACGGCCTATTTCGGCGAGGAAATCGACGGCCCTTGCGGCCACTGCGGCCCCTGCCTCGGCCAGGCGGTCGGACCGCTCCCCGAGCGTCCGCGAACGGTCACTCGGCCGAGAACAGCGGGAGATCGCCGAATCGGTCCGGGCCGAGGGACACAAGGCCCTGGCGACCCCCCGGCAGCTCGCCCGGTTCCTCTGCGGCCTCGCCTTCGCCCGCGACCAGCCGGGCCAAGCTGACCCGCGACCCCCGGTTCGGCGGCCTTCGCCGAGGTCCCGTTCGCCAAGGTTCTCCAGCTCGCGGAGCAGACCTGGGCGAGGGCCTCTCGGTAAAATCGAACCCAACACGGCTGGATCGTCGAATACCCGAGGAGTTGCTCCGATGAAGCCCAGACTTCAGTCGAAGGGCCTTCTCGCTGCGCCTGGTCGCGCTCGCGATCCTCGTCGGGCTCGACCGCCCGGGCCGACGACCCTCCCGAAGTCTCCGGCCGATCGAGGTCCTCGAAAAAGCCTGGCCCGACCATCCCGAGTGGGTCGCGATGCTCGTGGACATCCTCGGAGGTTCGCAGCTCGGCCCGGAGGACGGCTGGTTCCGGAAGGCCGTCGCTCAGACCCGGTTCACCTGGGACGCCACCCGCTCGGCCTTCGACAAGGACGGCGACGGGGCGATCTCCGAGGCCGAGTTCGGCGGCTCCGACGCCGATTTCGCCCGGCTCGACCGCGACCGCGACGGCTCGCTGACCGCTCCCGACTTCGACTTCTCGCCCCACGCCCTGACCCCCTCGCCGGGCGCCTCGCTCTACTACCGGGCCGACGCTCGACGGCAACGGCAAGGTCACGAAGGAAGAGTTCGAGGACCTGTTCCGGTCCCTCGACGGCGACGAGCTCGGCTTCCTCTCGCAGGACGAGTTGAGAAGGCTCTTCGCACCGCCGCCTCGCCCGCGAATCCCGGTCGCCCGACCCTCCGGGGCCTTCGAAGGCAACCCTCGTCAAAGGGTTGTTCCGCCAGGAGATCGGCTCGCTCCAGCCCGGCCCCAAGCTCGACGATCCGGCGCCCGACTTCACGCTCAAGACCGTCGACGGGAAGGAGGAACTCACGCTCTCGAAGCTCGTCGGACCGAAGCCGGTCGTGCTCGTCTTCGGCAACTTCACCTGCGGGCCGTTCCGGAGCCAGGCGGGGAACATCGAGAAGCTCTACCGTCGCTACAAGGACCGCGCGACCTTCGTCATGGTCTACGTCCGCGAGGCCCACCCGACCGACGGCTGGCAGATGGAGAGCAACGACCGCGTGGGCGTCTCGATTCGCCAGCCCGAGGAATTACGGCGAGCGGGTCGAGATCGCCCAGACGCTGCGGCAAGGCCCTCGATCTCGGCTTCCCGATGCTGGTCGACACGATCGACGACGCCGTCGGGGCGAGGTACAGCGGGATGCCCGGCCGGTTCTACCTGATCGACCGTGACGGCAAGGTCGCCTACAAGAGCGGCCGGGGACCGTTCGGGTTCAAGCCGGCCGAGCTGGAGCAATCGCTGATCCTGCTCCTCCGACATTCCGAGAAAGACAAAGCCAATCCGGCGGAGGCCGGTCCCGATTCAGGACCGAAGACGAAGCCAAGTGGCGATTGAAGCCGGAGGAATCACGATGGCGAGTCTCGAAAACACAAACCCAATGCTCTCGACCGCCAAGACGGCAGGCTCGCGGCTCAAAATCTGGCATCTCGGCCTGCTGGTCGCCTTCGTGGCCCTGGCGATCGTCGACATCCAGAACCATCGGCGGACTGAGCCGGTCCTGATCGGACTTGCGGCTTTCGGGTTCGCGGCTTACGCGGTGCTGGCCTGGTTGGGCTGGAGCGTCGCTCAGGTCGAGTAGCGGAGGGGCAGGGACGCTGCCTCCTCCGCCCTCTTCAAACCGGACGGGCGGATTTCCCGCATCCGGCTTACCCGAATTCCTTCCCCACAACGCAGGCACAGGAAGTCAGCGTCGGGTCGATTGGGCTCTCAAGGGCTGGAATCCCAGCGTCACGAGATGGGCATAATACGACTGACCCTCCGGAACTCGGTAGGGACGCTGACTCCGGCGTTTCAGGTGATGTCTCAACCGCTCGCAGGCGTACCAGTTCAACTCGCCAAACGCCTCGCTCGGATAGCCGTGCTGGAAGTATCTCCCCCAGCTCCCAAGCCAACGACTCACCCCGCACACCATCTCCACGACGGGCACGAAGCGACGCCGACGCTCGGTCAGCTCCCGGATCTTGGCTCGGGCTCGCGCCATCGCCTTCTTCGAGGGAAACACGTTGAGATAACGCCGCGATCGTCCGAAACGATCCCGATCGTACCGCAGCGTGAACCCCAGAAAGCTCAGGCTCTCACCGGGTTCGACAAGTCTCACCGTCCGTGTCTTCTCGCGGTTGATCGTCAGCCCGAATCGTCCTTCGAGGTTCCCCTCGATCCAGTTGACCAGGTGCCTCGATTGATAACGCGCCAGCACCACGAAGTCATCGGCGTAACGCACCAGATGGGCCTTGGCCCACGTCCCGGGGCCGTCGCCTCGGTAGAACGATTTCTCGAACCAGTGAAGGTAGAGGTTCGCCAGCAACGGAGAGATCACTCCCCCTTGCGGCGTCCCCTGCTTCGGTCGGGTCCGGGTCGTTCGACCTCGGTCGTCGGTCTCCTCCACGGGAGCTTCCAGCCACTGGCGGATCAGCCTCAAGACCGCGCCGTCGGCGAGTCGTCGCTCCAGGCACTTCATCAAGTGCTCGTGAGGGATCGTGTCGAAGTACGATTGAAGGTCCGCGTCGTACACCTCCACAAGCCCGGCGGAAAGATGATGGCGAATCGCGTCGATCGCTTGATGCGCGTTCTTGCCCGGACGGAACCCGAAGGAACTGTCCAGGAAGTCCGCCTCGAAGATCGGCTCAATCACCAGCAACACCGCCGTTTGAACGACCCGATCACGAACCGTGGGAATGCCCAGGGGTCGCAACCGGCCATCCGGCTTGGGGATCTGGACACGCCGGACCGGCTGGGGCCGGTAGGTCTTGGTCCGCAATTCCTCGTGCAACTCCTGGAGGAACGCCGTGGCACCCGGACCATCAATGATGTCCCGGCATGACACGCCATCCACTCCCGGGGCGCCGTCGTTCTTGAGAACCAACCACCACGCGGCCGTCAGCACGTCGAGCCGGTCGATCCGGTCATACAAGGCGTAGAACCGGAATCGCGGCTCCTGCTTGGCTTTGTGGCTCAGCTTGCTTCTCAGTTCGGAGACTTTCGGCGGCAGGGCGACCCCCGACTTCACCTCCGGTTTCACGCGGCGGGTGTCGGGATTGACCTGGTTCGCTTCTTCCGTAGTGGGACGGTTGTCCAAGCGGATCTCCTCACGTTTTGAAGACAGCACGAATTCGGCAGGGGTCCTTCGCTCCCCGGGAATTACCCCGCTTCCCCGCTACTACGACCCCCTCCGACTCCCGATCGAGCCCGACGCCGGTTATTCATTCCCCTCGTCAGTTGGTCCGACCCCATGCCCTGGAGTCGGTCCGCTCGATCGGGTCTCCCAGGTTCCTCGATGGATCTCTCGACGCCCGCCGTCCCCAACCACCCCGGAGAGCCCAGCCGCTGCGAGTGCTCGTTACTTCGCGGCTGGTGTCAGGCTTGGCCCGAATTTGAAGGTTGGCCACTCTCGGAAAAGGGTTTAACGAGGCCGAATCGGGTTCACGCTTTCGCATTACGGCTGACGTCGTCGCATCGCCGGGCTTCGACGGCACGGTCACCCGTGACGCCGCCGGCTAGCTTCATGGCGAACGAGCAATTCCCATGGTCAGTACCTCTCAACTGACAAGACCCACCAGACTTGGCCTGGCGCACAAATTCAAAGCCAAAATCGGACGCGTCGCCTTGCTGGGCCTCTACCTGTCGGCGATGGCCGCTCTCTTTCTGGTCGCGACCATCGCCTATCTGCTGATCGAGCACATCTACCTCGGCGGCCGATTCTAGGCATCGGCCGCCGATCGGTCGGCGCTCAACCCTGCTTCGAGGGGGCGGCCTGTTCTGTCGCCACGGGTGCGGCCTGGGGTGCGGGAGTGACAGCGGGAACGACGGCAACCATCCGCTGGACCGGGCGGTAGCAGGTTTCGGCGACGGTCTCGCAGACGGGTAGGGGACCTGCCGGGTGATGGTCTTGGGCTCGCAGTGGAAAGTCGTGTGCGGAATGCGCTCGGTCACAACCTCCTGGACCATCCGGCAGTGCCGGATCGGGACGTTCACGACCTTCTGCTCGCGCTCGATGTGCGTGGTGAAGACCTTGATCGGGCGGACCTCAACCTCGCGGACCATCTGCGTCTCGACCACGTCGCGGACGACCGGAACCGGCGTGTAGCACGTCTGCGCCACCACCTGGCAGGTGCAGGACGGCTTGACCTTGCCGCAGTGGCCGCACTTCTGGGCCACCGGCACCGTGACCAGGGTTGTCGTCGGCTGCATGCAATACTCGGTGACCTGGCGGGTGGTGGTCACGGGCTTGCAGATGGCGATCTCCTGGTTAACGACGGTCGTCTCGGTGACCGGCCGGCAGACGTTGACGACACGCTGCTCATAGGTCGTGTCCCAGACAGGCTTGCAGATGGTCCGCTGCCGCTCGACGTAGGTCGTCTCGGGAACGCGGACCATGATCGTCTCGGTGACGGGGCGGAACTCGGTTCGCGTCCGCTGGCGGTACACCGTGTAGGGAACCATCTCCGTCACGCACTGATAGGCTGGCGCGGGGGCCGGGGCCAGGACGCAAGGCGTCTTGTGACAGGTATGGCACGCCGTGGCGGCCTCCGAGAAGGTCAACACGGCCACTGAGGCCATCAGGAACCGAGCCGTTCGTCCACGCATTGTTGTTGAATCTCCCGAAGCTGGTCAATTGGTGAGGCGAAACAGGTCAAGGCAAGAGACTATCAAATCTCGGACCAGGGCTAACTCTATCAGACAGGAAAAATGGGTAACAAGAGCAAGGTCGGTTATCTTGTCTCGAATCAGGTCACCTCTTTGACGCCTGACAGTGTTTGGTGATCCGGGTCCTTGCCCGGTTGATCGGATTGGGTTGGAATTGTTCAGCCTAGTTCCCTCGGTCCCTGGAGGTGTCATGAGTCGGAAGACCCTTGCCCGAACCTGGCTGGCCCTGCTTGCTTCGACGTGGCTCTCCAGCGCCGCCGAGCCCGACCCTTCCCTCCTGAGTCTCGATCGGATCATCAGCTCGGGCGAGTTCCGTGCAGAAGGTTTCGGACCCGCTCGGTGGCTCAAGGACGGCTCGGGCTACACGACGCTCGAACCCTCCGAGTCGGGCCACGGGAGGGACATCGTCCGCCACGACCCGACGACCGGCCATCGCGAAGTCCTCATTCCCGCCTCGAAATTGCAGCTCGAGGGGGGCCAGAAGCCACTCTCGATCGACGATTACTCCTGGTCCGAGGACGGCTCAACCCTTCTGCTCTTTACCAACACCCGAAAGGTCTGGCGCCTCAACACCCGGGGCGACTACTGGACCTTCGACCGCAAGTCCTCCCGCCTTTTCAAGATCGGCGGAGATGCCCCCCCAGCCTCGTTGATGTTCGCCAAGTTCTCGCCCGACGGGAAGCGAGTTGCCTACGTCCGCGAAAACAATCTCTATGTGCAGAACCTTGCCGACGCATCAGTCCAGACGCTCACGAAAGATGGCACATCCGAGCGGATCAACGGCACGTTCGACTGGGTCTACGAAGAAGAATTCTCGCTTCGCGACGGGTTCCGCTGGAGCCCAGATGGCGAATCCATCGCCTACTGGCAGATGGATACGACCGGGATGCGCGAGTACACGCTGGTCAACACGACCGAGGATCTGTATCCCAGGCTCACCTCGATCCGCTACCCGAAGGTAGGCCAGACCAACCCAGCGAGCCGGGTCGGAGTTGTCTCGGCCAGCGGTGGACAGACGCGGCTGGATGGAGGTGCCGGGCGACCCCAGGAATCACTACATCGCCCGGATGGACTGGGCGGGCGACTCGAAGGAACTGGTGATCCAGCACCTCAATCGCTTGCAGAATATCGACGAGGTTCTTCTCGCCGACGTCCGATCGGGGCAAGTCCGGACCGCCCTGGTCGAGCGGGACGAGTCGTGGGTCGAGGTGGTCGACGACCTGAACTGGGTCGAGGGAGCCAGTCGCTTCACCTGGATCTCCGAACGCGACGGCTGGCGGCATTTCTACCTCGCGAGTCGAGAGGGAGGCGATCCAAAGCTCGTCACGTCTGGAGTTTACGACGTCATCGACGTGATCCGGGTTGACGAGAAATCGGGCGAGGCCTACTTCATCGCCTCGCCGGATGACCCGAAGGCCCGCTACTTATTTCGGGGCCCGCTGGACGGCTCCTCGAAGCCTCGGAGGCTCACGCCCGAGGGGCAGACCGGCACCCATTCTTATCAGATCTCGCCCGACGGCCGCTGGGCCTTCCATACCTACTCAACCTTCGAGCGGCCTCCCGTCATCGAGCTGGTGCGTCTGCCCGACCATCAGGTGATCCGGACGCTCGTGGATAACGCGGCGCTCCGGGCAAAGCTCGATGCCCTGAAGTCCACCCCGGCCGAGTTCTTCCGCGTCGAGGTCGAGGACGGCACGCCTCTCGACGGCTGGTGTCTCAAGCCGCCGGGTTTTGATCCGACCAAGCGCTATCCGCTCCTCATCCACGTCTACGGCGAGCCCGCCGGGCAGACGGTGCTCGACCGCTGGGGCGACCGGAACGGACTCTGGCACCGGATGCTTGCGCAGCACGGTTTCGTGGTCGTCAGCATCGACAACCGAGGGACACCGGGTCCTCGTGGGCGAGCCTGGCGTAAGAGCATCTATCGCCAGATCGGCATCCTCGCCTCGAAGGACCAGGCCGAGGCCCTTCGGGCCCTTGAGAAACGCTGGCCGTTCATCGACCCAAATCGGGTCGGGATCTGGGGATGGAGTGGGGGCGGGTCGATGAGCCTGAACGCGATCTTTCGCTACCCCGACCTCTACCAGACCGCCGTGGCAGTCGCCTTCATCAGCGATCAGCGCCTTTACGACACGATCTATCAAGAGCGGTACATGGGTCTTCCCGACGGGAATCCCAACGGCTATCGAGACGGTTCGCCGATCACGTTCGCCGGCAACCTGCGTGGCAACCTCCTCCTGATCCACGGAACCGGCGACGACAATTGCCATTACCAGAGCTGCGAGCGGCTGGTCGACCGCCTGATCGCCGTGAACAAGCCGTTCTCGATGCTCGCCTACCCCAACCGGACCCACTCGATCAGCGAGGGGACCAACACGAGCCGGCATCTCTATGAGTCGATGACCCGATACCTCGAACAGAACCTTCGGCCGTGAACCGCGCTCACAATCGGTCAGGCCGCGAGTCGGCCGCTTCTTTCGAGGCAACCGGAGTGTAGAATAGAGAAGGACTCGAACTTCTGCATCTGTTCGTCCGTCAGGAGGTTCCCATGATCCGGCAAGTCGCAGTCGTGGCCCTGGTGCTGATCGCGGGCAAGCCACTCCTGGCCGGCGAGCTCGACGCGGAATTCGGCCGGAAGACATCGACTCTGGCCGTGGTCAAGGCGACGGACCCCCTCGACCGAGCCGCGGCGACCCTCGCCGTCCAGCCCGGATCGGACGGCTGGAAGGGGACCGAACTCGATGCCGAGCGTCCGGCTTTGTCGCACGGGGGCGGCCACGGCGGGTTCGGCGGAGGATTTGGGCATGGGGGATTCGGAGGAGGATTCGGCCACGGCGGGTTCGGAGGAGGATTCGGCCACGGCGGGTTTGGATACGGAGGTTTCGGACACGGCGGGTTCGGATACGGAGGTTTCGGCTACGGCCGGGGTTACGGCGGGTATTACGGAGGATACGGACTCGGCGGTTATGGCCTCGGCTATGGAGGATTCGGCTTCGGGCTGGGTCTTGGCTACGGCTTGGGCTACGGCGGATACGGGCTCGGTTATGGGGGCTATGGCCTGGGGTACGGGGGTTACGGTCTGGGTTATGGCGGATACGGCGGCTATGGCCTGGGGTACGGCGGCTATGGCCTGGGGTACGGCGGATACGGGGGCTACAGCCTCTGCGGTGGGTTCGGCGGTTTTCTCTGATGGGACTCCATCGGGTTCGCCGTCAGGCCGGCTCGAGGACGAAAATCCTCGTGGAGACGACCATCTCCCGGACGACGGCTCGATAATCATGCATGTGCGGAGCGTCGAGGTGCCTCTTGAGGTGCTCAACGCTCTGCCATTTCTCGACTACGGTCACGCTGTTCTTGCGGATAGCTTGCTGGGCCGAGAGTCCGGTCGGGACGTCGATGGCGGGGCCGTACTCGATGCAGCCGGCCTCGGCGAGGACCAGCGGAACAAGCTTCCGGAACTCGCCCAGGAAGTCATCACGGCGGCCGGGTTGAAGTTCGATGTCGGCAATGACGTGGATCATGACGTTCCGGGTCCCTGTCTTCCGAGCGTGGGAGTGCGTCCAACGTCCCCCATCATAGAGACGCGGCGAGCCCCATGCACCGGAACTTCCGGCGGATTCCGCTGGATCTTCGGGCCAGGACCGTCAGGGCACCCAGGCCCCAGAGAACCAGTGTCGTCGGCTCAGGGACCGTGGCCGGGTCGATCAACTGGGGGCTTGAGGTGAGCGACAGGGAATCCTGGGCGAGGAAGTCCTTCGAGAGCAGGTCTTGCACCGCGCCCTTGCTAAAGGTCGCTTTCGGGTTGAGGAACATCGCGAGCTGACCCATGGTTGAGTTGACCGTATTGCCCGACTGGTCGTGGGTCTCAGGCACCCCAAAGGCGAGCATCAGCTCGTGGGCGACGTTGTGGGCGACGATCCATTCGAGCTGATCGACCGACCGGGCGGCCGTGGCCGAGTTGTCGATGAAGTGAAAGCCGTTGCCCCCGAGATTGGTCATCCCGATCGCGTTGCCGAGATTGGGGTTCACCGTGTTGGACACGACGCTCATCGTGTGGGCGGCGAAGTCCTTCGGATCGTCGGTCAGGGTGATCGGCACGCCGCTGAGCTTGAAGGTCTGTTCGACCCTCTGGAGCACGACGTTGTCGAAATCGGTTCGCTGCTGGACGGTCGGCTGGCCGCCGAAGAGTCCGATGACCGGCGAGCTGTCGTACCAGGGCAGGGCGTTCCCGGTCGTCAGTGACGACGCGTTCGCGTAGGGCCCGGCCCCCAGGTTGATGAAGGCATCGTAGGTCGCTTGAGATGGGGTGGAGACGGACGAAAGAGCCGTAAAGGTCGAGGCGGATGGAGTGATCGAAGAGTCGGTCGAACCGGACCCCGCCAGGTTGACACTCGTGTTCGACCCCGAGGAGGTTGTCGAAGGGCCGGAGACCGTGGCTTGCCCGAGTGTGAAACCCGTTCCCGACGAGCTTGACGTTGAGGCCGGGGAGGTCGCCGTGGAGCCGCTCGAAAAGACGCCCAGGGTAAGGATCGTATCCGCTCGAACCGAGGTTCCCGACAGGCCCGCCATGATCGCGGCCAGGACCAAGATCCTCGATTCGGGCATGCGCCAACCTCCTATTCAGGCGTCGAAGAGCCGCCATCCTGGCGACTTCAATGGCCGATCCCCGTCCGAACTCTCTCGAAAAGCTCTGACAGAGGAGGGTTGCGATGCGGGAAATGCATGTTCCGCGCCGAAATGGACTGAGTTGGCCACGAGCTCTCCGTCATTTGACGCAAATCCTTCTCTTGGCTGGGCTAGAGACCTAGCCGTCAATCCGTTACCGTCTCGGGCGGGACGGACTTGCCCGGATGATTGTTGTCATCGCTACAAATTACGGTCGGTGATTCTTGCAAACCGACCACGATGACCTCTGGTCAATAGTCCAGGCGGTCGAGGCTCGCTATAATTCGCGACGAGGACCGAGGTCGATTCACTTTCTCACGGAATAACAGTTCCGTATGTCATCCTTGATCGAGCTGAACGGCGTGCGAATCTGGGCCATCACTTTCCTTGACGGAGGCCCCTCGGCACCCCGGAAGCTCCCGTGCGGCGTGATCGTCCGGAACCCGACCGACGAGCAGCGCGTCCGTGCCCCGTCCGTATTCCCACCTCGCTTCGAGCTACCCGACAATCCGGGAGTCTTCGTGAACTTCTCAGGCCTCTTCCAGCTCATGACCGGCGACCTCGCCGCTGTCTATGGCGCAGTCAAGGAACCGCTAGGCTGAGCGATCCCGATCGGCAAATGAAACGATCGGGACCAATCCTCAATGAGCGTCAACGACGGGTGGCCAGGAAGCGTCAAGATCGCAGTCCAGCAAAGTTTTGTAAAAAATCCGCGCGCGCTGGGAGCGACTTGGCGGGACTATCCATGAGATGAGCCTCTCGGATCGCGAGATCCAGGCGATCTCCGGGAACGCCGCCTCGATGGTTGACCGCTCCGAATGGTCGAGGATCGGCTCGGCCGTCTCGTTCGACCCCCCGGGAAGGAAAGACTGGAGGACCGGATGGCGTCTTTCGTTCCGCAGACGAGATCCCAGGTCGAGGAAGCCGGGTTCGAGAGCCGTTTTCCAGACGCTCCAGCCCGACTCTCGATCCCCGACCGTTTTGGCCCCTATCGGAGAATCAAGCTCCTCGGTGAGGGCGGCATGGGCGAGGTCCACCTGGCCGAGGACAGCCACCGAGGTCAGCTTGCGGCCCTGAAATTCTCACGGTATGGACGCAATGGGCAGAACAACCCGGAGGGCTTGCAGCGGTTCCGTCGTGAGGCCCTGGCTTCGGCCAACTTTGACCATCCCGGCCTCTGCCCGGTCTACGACGCGGGGCTGGTCGATGGTTTCTCTTACCTGGCAATGGCCTACGTCGAGGGCGAACCGCTCTCGACCCAGATTCGCGACTGCGCCAACCCATTCGATCAGGGGTCGGCCGCCCGTTTGATGCTCAAGGTGGCCCTCGCCATCGCCGAGGCGCACGCCAGGGGGATCATCCATCGCGACCTGAAACCCTCGAACATCATCCTCCGTCCGGACGGAGAGCCGGTCGTCATCGATTTCGGCCTGGCCTGGTGGTCCGTCCCCGACGAGTCGCGGCTGACCAAGAGTGGCACGGTCCTGGGCACCCCGCATTACATGTCGCCCGAGCAGGTCAACGGCGACGTCCGCTTGATGGGGCCCGGCTGCGACATCTACAGCCTCGGAGTCGTCCTGTACGAGTTGCTGACTGGCCGCCGCCCGTTCGACGGCTCGCTCGCGTCGGTCCTTGGGAAGATCCTCTTCTTCGAGCCCCCGCGCCCTCGACCCACCGGCCGGACCTCGACCCTCGCCTGGAGGCGATCTGCCAGCGTGCGATGGCGAAGGAAATCATCGACCGATACCCGACCATGCTCGCGATGGCCGAGGCTTTGGGCTCGATCTAACGCTCTCCATCCGCGGCCTGGATCGCTCCGATCAAGACCGTTGCCAGTCAAGGTTTCGGGGCGTCCCCCACCTTCGGGAAGGGCTTGGTGGCCAGCGCGGGGTCCGGTTTGACTTCTTGCTGGGGAGCCTTGGCGCCGCATCCGGCGACCAGGCCAAGTTCGATCAGTCCGAGCAACGCGAACCGCCAGATTCGATGAGTCATCTTCCTCGATCCTCCCCAGAGGCCGAATCCGTCAACTTGACCCGAAGCCTGTCGGCGCGAGTCCACTCCAGGGTCGCCAAGGTAGCCGTGACCCCGACCGACCGCAACCCCGCAGTCCATTGTCCGCGCTGACTCCTGGAATTTGACGACGTCCCGATCTTTCAAGATGCACGATCCATCGTCAGATCGTGGCGGATTGCAAGGTCGTGAAGCCGGCACTGCTGATCGCGTTCAGTGTCGGATGACTTGAGAAACGACCTCACGCCCGCGAGTGAAGCGGGTGGCGTCGTCGAGTACTTGGATTTTCGCGGTGCCTTCGACCGGAGGCATGTTCTGTGCGATAGTAGCCCGTTGGCCAGACCGGCCCTCCGGACCTGCTTCAGCGGAACCGAGGGATTCAACGATGGCGTTGAGTGATTATCTACTCGGCCGAAGGCTGGCGACCTATGAAGAGGGTGACCAGCGAGTCGGCGTCTGGGCTGGCATCCCGATGCTCGGGCTCGATGCGCTCGGCTCGGCGGCTTACGGCCCGGAGGCTGCACTCACACTCCTGATTCCCCTCGGTGCGGCGGGAGTCTCGGCCATCGGGCCGATCAGCACGCTTATCATCGCCCTGTTGTTCATCGTCTATATCTCCTACCGCCAGACGATCGCGGCTTACCCCCTCGGGGGCGGGTCGTACACGGTGTCCAGGGAGAACCTGGGAACGTGGGCCGGGCTGCTCGCGGCGGCGGCTCTGATGCTCGATTACGTGCTGGTCGTCGCCGTGGGAATCTCGGCGGGGATCGGAGGCGCTGGTATCGGCCCTGCCGATGCTCCAGCCCCACACGCTTGCTCTTTGTCTGGCGACCCTGGCCCTGATCACGGTGGTAAACCTCCGAGGAGTCCGCGAATCGGGTCTGGCGTTCGTGGTGCCAACCTATCTCTTCGTGGCCTCGCTGCTGTCCGTGATCGCGATCGGGATTGTGAAGTCGGCCCTGGCGGGCGGGCACCCGACGCCGGTACTGGCGCCGCCAATCCTGCCGGCCGCCGCTTCCTCGGGGGGGATCTGGCTCCTGATGCGGTCCTTCGCCAGCGGTTGCACGGCGATGACCGGGGTCGAGGCCATCAGCAACGGTGTCGCGGCCTTCCGGGAGCCGACAGTCCCCTTCGCCAGACGAACCCTGACGGCGATCATCGCGCTGCTGGGACTGCTCCTCGCCGGGATCGCCTACTTGTGCCACGTCTACGGGATTGGCGCGACCGAACCCGGCCGGCCCGGGTACGAAAGCGTGCTCTCGCAGATCGTGGCGGCGGTTGTCGGCCGAGGCTGGGCATATTACGTCACAATCGGCTCGGTGATCGCCGTTCTGGCCCTCTCGGCGAATACTGGGTTCGCGGATTTCCCTCGACTTTGCCGGGTCGTCGCTCAAGACGGCTTCCTCCCAAACGGCCTGGCACACCGCGGACGTCGGCTCGTCTACTCGCAGGGGATCCTTTTGCTAGCAACCCTGTCGGCCGGTCTGCTGATTGCCTTTGGGGGGATCACGGACAACCTGATCCCTCTCTTCGCCGTCGGTGCGTTCCTCGCGTTCACCCTCTCGCAAGTCGGGATGGTCGAGCACTGGAGGCGTCTCGGCGGCCCGCATTCCCTCAAGGCCATGGCCATCAACGCCCTCGGAGCCGTCTGTACCACGGTGACGCTCGTTGTCGTACTTGTCTCCAAGTTCCTCGAAGGTGCCTGGGTGACGGTCCTCCTGTTACCCCTGTTGCTGGTTCTTTTCTACGCCGTGCACACGCACTACCGGACCGTTGCCCGGGAGGTCGCGGCCAACGAACCGATGGACGCTCAGGACCTCGAACCGCCGGTGGTCCTGCTGCCGATCCGTGGTTGGAGCGCCATCAGCCGAAAGGCCCTTCGCTTTGCCTTGAAGATCTCCCGCGACGTCTATGCGCTCCATGTGGCCGACGACGAGAGGACGATGTTGGCACTCGAAGACGGCTGGGAGCGGAATGTCCGCGAGCCCGCGAGGGCCGCCGATCGGAAGCCGCCCCGGTTGGTCGTGGTCTATTCGCCCTACCGACGACTCTACTCTCCACTCAAGCAGATCATCACAGACTTACAAAAAGCACACCCCAACCGGGACTTCGCCGTGATCGTCCCTGAGTTGGTCGGGACCCGTTGGTTTCATTACCTCCTGCACAATCAAACGGCAGCCATCATCAAGGCTTATGTCCTGCTGAGCGGCTTCCGGCGAGTCGTGGTGATCAACGTACCCTGGTATCTGTCTAAGTGATCAGAGACTTCGCGTCTAACCTGCTCCCGGTTGGACAGGTTGGCCATTGTTTTCCGGGCGAGAAACCAGGCCGAACGCGCGAACCCGCACTGTCAGAAAAAAACTCGGGAATTCATTCGGAATCATCGACTCCTCCGGGTTATCCTTGACGACCATGAATTGTTCGGTGATCCGTTGATTGGATTGCCCGGCCGCCGAAGTCGGTTCAAATACCCAGGTCGGGCTCTACCGCGATCTCACCCCTATATCCTTCCTCTCCCGAGGTGTGCCATGATTTTTGACTGCGCCGGTCGTGATCGTCTGCGGAACGGCCTTGTCCTCGAATCCGAAACCCGGGTTGGTCACCGATCCGGGTCAATCCTTGCCCGGATCGTGGGTCGATGTGCCGCCGTGATCGTCATCCTGATGACCCTGTCGACCTCGAGCCGAGGGCAGGCCATCGACCAGGCCGTGCTGCAGCGCGTCAAGGACGCGACCGTTTATATCAAGCTCAAGATCGGGGGACGTCTCTACTCGACCGGCTCGGGCTTCGCGATGCGGGTCACCGGCGACACGGTCCTGATCATGACCAACCGCCATGTCGCGGCGCCCGACCCGTCCGAGTTGCCTCGCGGCGCCAAGCCGGAGCTGGCGGTGGTCTTCCGGAGCGGCACGCCCCAGGAACTGGAGGTCCCCGCGAAGCTCCTGGCCTATGATGAACGCGAGGTCCGAGACCTGGCCGTGCTCGAAGCCAGGGGGGTCCGTCAGGCTCCCGCGCCGATCCCGGCTGACGTGACCGCCGCGGAGTCCGACTATTACGAGACCATGCAGGCCTACGCCCTGGGCTTCCCGCTTGGCGGGCAGATTCAGCAGGTCGCGGGCGACGTGAAATCGAACCCGGCGATCACGGTCAACATGATGACCATCAGCAGCCTCCGGCGCGACGAGGCGAAACGGCTGGCCCGTGTCCAGTTCGCCGGCTCGATGATCGAGGGGAACAGCGGCGGACCTGTCGTCGACGCCAAGGGGCGGCTGGTCGGCGTCGTCGTTTCACGGATTCGCGGCGAGGCCGTCGGCTTCGCGATTCCGCCCAGCGTGATCGCCGCGTTTCTCGCGGGTGACGTGGGCGACGTGGTCGCGGCCGAGCTGGTTGGCTCGGTCGGACCGGACACCCAGATGAAGCTTGCCGTCCGGCTGGTCAACCCCTTGAACAAGCTAAAGAATGTCTCGATCCGCTATGCCCGACAGTCGGCGCCCGCCGACACGATGAAACCCGATGCCAAGGGGGCCTATCCGCAGATCCCCAACGGCACGACTGTCGCCTTGATGGTCTCCGGGGGCCAGGCCAGCGGCCAGTTCGCCCTGCCGATCCCCAAACCCGAGGATCGCAAGGTGGTCTTCCAGTTCGTCGCGACCGACACGCTCGGGCGGGTCATCACCACCAAGCCAATGAACGCCTCCCTACCCGACCGGCCCGGTCGAATCACCGGGCTCGACCAGCAGGAGCGGGTGAGGGTCCTGGCGAAATGGTCGTGCGAGACGAACATGGTTGACGGGGTCAAGATGACCCATCGGCCAGGGACGACGACGATCGAATTGCCTGCCAACGTTCCGATGAACAACGCTCCCCAGTACAACCTCTTCAATGCCCCGTGCGCCTGGTCCGAGTCAACGGCGACTTCCTGGCGGCGGTCGAGGTCGGCAATACCTTCGACCCAGGCGGTGAGGGGATCATGATCCCGACGGGCAAAAAGCTTCCGTTCAGCTTCCAGTCGGCCGGAATCCTGATCTGGCAGGATGAGCGCAATTTCGTCCGTCTCGAACGGAGCAAGGGGTCCGACGGCAAGATCTCGATGGTCAACCGGCGTTCTCATCGAGGTCTACAAGAATGGCCGCGAAGCGCTCCACTATTACATCGATGTCCCCGAGATCCCGATCGGCCTGGCGGCGATCCGGAAGGGGGGAAGCATCCAGCTCCTCTTCGCTCTGACGCCCAAGCAACTGGTCGTCCTCAAGGAGATGGCGGTCAACTTCAAGCAGGAAGTCTTTGTCGGAGTCGCCGCCGCGAACCTCTCGACCAGGTCCTATCAGGCGAAGCTTGAGAATTTCAAGCTCACAACGCTGGAAGGTCAACCGATCGAGCCCAAGCCGTTCAAGATGGCCAAGCTGGTCGATAGCGGCGTGGTCAAGCTCGACGACGGGACCCGGATCTTCGAAGGAGCGGGCCTGAGAGTCATCAGCCCCGAGAACGCCCCGGCTGTACCCCAGACCAACATGGCCGACTACAAGGGGGAGTGGTCCGACAATCGCCAGCTCCTCTGGAGCAACGACAAGGCCGGTCAGGCCCTCGCACTGGAGCTTCCCGTCGACGCTGACGGCAAGTACGAGGTCAAGGCGAAGTTCACCCTGGCCCCCGATTACGCGATCGCCAAGCTCGAACTCGACGGCAAGCCCCTTTACAAGGGGGCCAAGATCGACTTCTACTCCCAGGAAGTCAAGCCGACCAAGCTCCTCTCGATGGGGACCTTCGCCCTCAACAAGGGGAAGCGCAAGCTGACCATCACCGTCTTCGGGAAGAATCCCAAGTCGTCCGGCTACCACTTCGGGCTCGACGAGGTTCAGCTGGTTCCCGTGAAGTAAGCCTCTGGGCTCGCGAATGATTCGAGCTCAAAAGGAGTGGCGGGGGAGTCAAGCCGGACAGGACGCATCGTCGAGTCCGTTCGGCCCCCCTCCCCCCGCTTCGCCACCCATCGATCGTCGTCAGACGATCACCAATCTCGGAATCCCCCAAACTCGCTGCGGGGAATACCCGGCCACACTCTCTGATAACTTCCTCTCAATCGATACGTTACGTCCAGATCCAGGTCCAGCGCGACCTTGATCCGTCGAGCACAGCTATGAGATGCTCGCCGACATCCTGATTTGTTTCAAAAAAGGCGAGAGAAGTGCCTTAAATCTTCTTCCAATCTTAGTCTTACCTTTATTTCTTGTTAATGCAAGCAATTGAGCTTTAAACCGGCGTCGTTCCTACGGACCTTCCCTCTTGGATCGCGAGTGGTGGACTGGGCTCGCTTCGACAGAGCAGCGATCCGACGGTATCCAGCCTGGTCCATGAGTCGAGAACCGCTCATCGAGGCTTGAATTGCCCCGACCGATCATCGACCAACGTCTCGTGGACCATGATGAGTTCAGTCATGGAATAACTGAGGCTCTACCGGCTGGAAGCCGGTAGGTTCGCCAGTCGGCTGAAAGCCCGACCAAGGAGGCAGAGCAGCTGGATTCCAGGCCGAAGGTCAACACGTTCCTTCTGCCGCAGTCACAGGCCGAACGTCCCGTCGATCAGCTTCACCCGGGATGCGATGCTCACTCCAACGTACTGGAAGTGGCCGCCTGAAGGCGGGGGATTTTAGATCCCAGGAATGGACATTAAACAACGGTCGTGCGAACGGGTCCAGTGGATGATAAAAAACGGCGAGGCCCGATGCCGGACATCATCGTCGAGGCGTGGAGTCAAATCGTGGAACGTCAAGTCAGCAAAGACGAGCAGACGAGAACTAGCGCTCCAGTTTGTTGTTTTCGGCAACTTCTGCGGGCGAGAGGCCGCGGATCGTTACCTCGCGAATGGCTCCGGCGGTCCTCCACGAGGCGAAGCCGAGGGGTTGACTGGCCCTGGTTTCGAGCCGGGTGCCAACCTGCTGGTCCTGGTAGTTGACGGCGATCGTCTCCTTATCATCGACCCAGCAGCGGATCACCTGGTCGGTCACTCGGACGCGGAACCTGTACCAGACGTTGTCCTGATACTTGACAAACCGGCGCGTCTCGTTCTCCGAGGCGTCCGAGCCGTTGAGACTGGAGAGACCGGTTACGCTCCCACCCCACCCACCGTTGACGAGCGTGATGTAAGACTTGCCTACGGGGAAGGTTGCGGCGGCGAAGAAGTCGCTCCCGGCCAGTCGCTTGGCCTCGAACCTCAGTTCGTAGTCGGTTCTTGGCAGGTCGGTCCGGGTGCTGGTGACGCCCGACATCGGGCCGCCGATCTCGAGCACGATTGCCCCGTCCTCGACCTTCACTGCACCCGCCTTGTAAGACTCGGTTTTCTTCCAGCCGTCAAGGCTCTTGCCGTCGAAGAGGACCAGTGTCGTCCCCTTCGAGACCGGCGGGGCGTCGACCGCCCCGGCCCCCATCGCAAGCACCGCGAGCGCCGTGCCCGCGACGAGCGCCCGGAGTCTCGGAAATCGTTGGAAGGTCTTCATGGCGAATCCTCTGGATGTCCCGCCTTTCCGGGGAAGGCCCCGACGAGAACCGGGGCACAGGCATCCCGACCGATGCTAGATCAATCGTCGCCGGGAGTCGAACGGCAGGGTCCCCTCGGCCTCGAATTTGGACGAGAGGTCGAGTGTCGTTCTCAATTCCGGAGATCTGGTCAGGGTCCTTGGGTGGCTTCTGAGACAATCTGCAAGATCGAGTTCGCAGGTTGGCCAAGATCCCCCGCCTCGCCGACCTGATCCGCCAGAGAGCACGACAGAACACCGCCTCCAACCGCCAAGCCGTGCCCGCCAACGGAAAGATCAGCGACCACGTTTCCCATACGAGAAAAGCGTCCAGTTCCGCGGTCAGGATGAGGCCGCGCATAGGGTTCTTGAGAAGCTACCGTCGACCACCGACCTTGGGCGTGTAGGGAAATCGTGCCGGATCGATTCGCGAAAGGGCGATGCCGGCCGCTTCGCGGACCCTGGCGTCCGGGTCGTCGTGCTCCGCCTTCTGGAGCGCGGGGATGGCATCCTTGGCTTGTTCGCGGAACTGGCCCAGTTTCAGGGCGGAACTGCGACGGACGTCACTACTCTTATGCGTGAGGGCTTCGGTCAATGCCGGAATGACCTTGGCCGCGTCGCGGTTTCCAAGCGGCAAAGTGCGCGATGCGATCACGCCTGCGTCCTCTCTGCCCGACTTCAAGTCCTCAATCAAGTCATCGGTTGACTTCTCTTGACCGCAGCCGGCGTACGCCAGGATGCAGAGCATCAAGATCCAACTTATCTTCTGCCCACGCATGGCCTAGGCCCTCCGTTGAAAAGGGGCGAACGACAGGGTCAATGGCCAGCATCCGCCGGCCGGTGAGCCGACCAGCGGGCGGATGCGGCCATCGCCGGGGATCAGTAATTTGTGGTGATCTCGCCGCCGGCGATGGTCATCATGTACTGCCAAGTACGCGGGTCGATGCCGGTCTTGATGAAATGCACCGAGCCGTCGCCGAACAGCGAGTTGCAACCTCCCGGGTGCATCGACCAGAACGTATCGGGGTCGACAAGCGGGTCGTCGCTGTTGGGCACGTGCGTGTAGCTGCCGTGGCCGAGGCACAGTGCCTCACCCCAGTCCGCGTTGTCGTAGGGGGTGCCGTTGCCGGTATCCTGGCACGCGGAGGGAGAGGTATAGGGGGACGTCCAGGGTTTGGTAGCCATCCACGCTGGGCATCTGGCCCCCGCGATCGCGCCGGCCCAGGTGACCGGGGCGTGGGCGGCGCAGCGCTCGCCGATGACCATCGTATTGCTCAATCCGTCGGTGACGCTGGCGATGCGCGTGTTACTGTTGCGCCAGAACATGCCGATGCCGGCCGAGCCGAACGAGCAGGCCACGCTGCTGCCGTAGAGGCCGTCGGCGGGATCGCCGTCCGAGTCGCCGCTGGCGTCGGTGGTGGTGCCGTAGAAGGGTTGGGGGTTGCCGGTGGCGTTCATGAAGCATTCCTCCCAGCCGCAGACGCCGAAGTAGTTGGAGTGCGCCACCGTGGCGATGGGGTTGCTGAACGTGCTGTCGTAGAGGACGACGGACTGCTGATTCCCATCCGAAGGGCACTGGTAAACGGTCAACACCGTCCGCGAGGCCGTGGTGTTGCTGATGTGCGGGATCGCGAGACTGAAATTGATCGAGTTAAAGACGTTCTGCTGTTCCATGGCGCTGAGCGATTGGGCCGCCCAGCCCCAGCCCGGTCCCTTATCCAGGTCGGGATAGTTGGTGGCGATGTTCTGGGCGTCGATATAGCCGGGAGGGAACACGTTGTTAGTGCTCTCGTAGTTGAACATCGCGAGGCCGATCTGCTTCAGGTTGTTGACGCACTGGGCGCGGCGGGCCGCCTCGCGCGCCGCCTGCACGGCAGGCAGGAGCAGCGCGATCAAGACGCCGATGATGGAAATCACGACCAGCAGCTCAATGAGCGTGAAGCCGGGCCGTCGAGTTCGTAACGATCTTCTGAGCATGGAGTTACCTCGGGTTGAAGAGAAGCGAGTGAATGATCCGGAGAATTGCGTGGATTGGGACGAGCCATGATGCCGACCTGCCGCCCTGATGCGCTTTCGTTGACGCGCGGGGCGTCAACGGCCGGCGAGCCAGAGATCCACCGCGCGATCCTCAAGGGGGATCGATGACGCGGCGGAATTCGCGCGTGATGGTTCCGGGCGACGGCCAGGCCGCCGACGGTTCACCCGGAGAATCGATCGATCGCTCTGTCGAGACAGCGCCGGTTCGCGACGGAACGGGAGTCGAGCGACGACGCGTCAGGCGTGAAGGAGGTTCGATCCCGGGTTCGTCGGCAAGACGATCCGAGCATCGCGGCGGGGCGGGGCGCGGGATTGGGTCGAGAGGAGGGATGGGGCAGGCGGAGAGAGGGGCGGCGAAGCCGGATCGACCGGATCGACCATCCGATCCGCTACGACGATCTCGGGGTCGATCGGTAACTGCCCCTGGGCGAGGAAGTCGCAGAGGGGGCAGTGTTCGACCGCCGAGGAGACCGTTGTGATCTGGTCGGGTGCTCGATCGGGCCTGGATGAGGCTTCGGTCGCCCCGAGGTGTCCCAGGCCGGTCGCCGCGTGCAAGCCGGGGCCGCACAGCATGATCGCCGCGTGAAGCGCGATCAGCAGAGAGACCAGGGCTTTGCGGGCGGTTGAGGGCATGGAGCGCTTTGGGTTCGTTCTGGTGGAGCGACTCAAAGAAAAATCGGTCGGGAGGATTGATCCGTCGTGATCGCACCGGGCGAACAGCTTGATCTCATTTAATCGCGAGCCGGAAGGAACGTCAATCGTGCGTCTCGCGGATCGATTCCTACCCAGTTCGATCTTCGAGGGGGGTCAACCTCAGTGGATCGAACTTCCGCGCTGGGCCACCGACGACCGCGAGACGATTTCTGGACATCCCGAGAGGGGCGGGAGTTTAGCGTCCGACGCTTGCTTGAAGAGTTGGGACCGGATCGACCGATTCCCGCAAGGATCGAAAGACCTGTTCGAGGTTCGAGACCTGCCAGCCTTCCAGCATTCTTCCGTCCTGGAAGCGGAGCCAGGTCATCCCCAGCATCCGGACCTCCCGGCCGGTCGCCGCGAACCCCAGGCCGCCTCCTCGATGAGTCCCGGTCGCGGACCACCGGACCACCACCTCATCACCATCATCCAGTGTCGCCTCGACCTCCACGCGAAGTTCGGGGAAGGCGTCGATCATCGGCCAGTAGAAGCCCTCACGGAACTGTTCCCGTCCGCGGATGATCTCGGTCTCGGTTCGGCAAACGCTTTCATCGGTCAGCAACTCATCAATGGTCTCCTCCAGCCGCTGATTCCAGACCTCCTCGAACCATCGTCTCGCCAGCCGGACGTTCTCGGACTCCATGTCACACCCCCACCGCTCAGGACGTCTTTCGTCGAAACTCCTCGATCATACGAGGTCGGAGACCGGCCAGACATCGGTTACCAGTTTCGGACTTCGAGTCCGGATGTACAATCAGTCTTCGTCGGAGCCGAAGACGCCCCGGTACCAAGGGAGTTTCCCCCGATGGACGATCGACCGCAAGTCCAGGGAGTGAGATGGGGAATCCCCGGGAAAATCCTCGCCGTGTGCCTTTTCGCGACGCCGACTCTCCACGCACAGCCTGCCCAGGGTCCGGATCGCCCGGCCCGCCGACTGATCGAATTCGGCTGGGACGAGCCGGATACGTCCTTCCTCCGACGGCACATCGAGGAGATGGATCGAACGCCTTTTGACGGTTGCGTCTTCCACGTCACGGCAATCGACTCGCAAGGTAAGCAGGGAAACTTCGCCTGGCTCGGCTGGGGAAAGCGACGTTTCACGGCAGAGGAACTCAAACCCGCGCTCGAAGATCTGAGGGCGACTCATCCACGCCGACTTACCACAAATTTCCTGCGGCTCAACACGGCACCCGCCGATCTCGACTGGTTCGACGACCACGACCCTATCCTGAGCAATGCCCGGCTCGCGGCGAAGCTCGCTCGCGAGGGCCGATGCGTGGGACTCTTGTTCGACTCCGAGGAATACCAGGGGAAGCTCTTCACCTACGAGCACCAGCGCGACCGAAAGACGAAGACGTGGGACGAGTACGCAAGCCAGGCAAGGCGCCGGGGCCGCGAAGTCATGAATGCGTTTCAAGACGGATTCCCTGGCCTGACGGTCTTCCTCACGTTCGGACATAGCCTGCCTTGCAAGGAATCCGAGCACGGCAAGAAGCCACTTGCCGAAACCGACTATGGGCTGCTCGCCCCTTTTCTCGACGGGATGTTTGACGAGGCCCGCGACGGGTCGAGGATCATCGACGGCTTCGAGATTTCCTACGGTTACCGCGAACCGGCCCGGTTCGATGAGGGATACCGTCTCATGAGGGAGGGCGTCCTGCCGATCGTCGCCAACCGCGAAAAATATGGCCGTTCCGTCTCCGCCGGGTTCGGCCTCTGGCTCGATTTCGACTGGAGGAAAAAAGGCTGGGACGCGGCCGACCCCTCGCGGAATTACTTCACGCCCGAGGGATTCGAGACGAGCCTTCGAAAGGCGCTCGAACGGAGCGACGAGTTCGTCTGGATCTACACCGAGACCCCTCGCTGGTGGACCGAGGACGGCGGCCGAAGCAAGCTTCCTGACGCTTACGACAGCGCGATCCGCCGAGCACGGAAGGGACTGACCGTTGATTGAACCGAGCCGACTCACCCTCGGCCCACGAGCGGCATCTGGGTGGCCATCACGGTCATGAACAGCACGTTCGCGTTCAGTGGCAGACTGGCCATGTAGACGACGGCCCGCGCGACGTGGTCGACGTCCATGGTGGGCTCGACGGCGATCTGACCGTTGGGCTGGATGATCCCTTGTTTCATCCTGGCGGCCAGTTCGGTGTCGGCGTTGCCGATATCGATCTGACCGCAGGCGATGTCGTGTTTTCGTCCATCCAACGCGGCCGACCGCGTCAGTCCGGTGATCGCGTGTTTGGTCGACGTGTAGGGTGCCGAATTCGGACGGGGGACCTGCGCGGAGACCGACCCGTTGTTGATGATCCGGCCGCCCCGGGGGTCCTGGGCCTTCATGATCCGGAACGCCTCCCTGGTGCAGAGGAAAGCTCCCGTCAGGTTGACGTCGACGACCTGACGCCATTGCTCCACCGTGAGGTCTTCCAGCGGGACGGCCGGGGCGCCCTGGCCCGCGTTGTTGAAAAGCAGGTCAAGTCGCCCAAAGGCCCGCCTCGTGGTCTCGAAGAGGGCCAATACAGAGAGAGGATCGGTCACGTCGGTCGGTACGGCGAGCAATCGGGTGCCGGGCGCTCCCGCCTCGACGATGGTCCTTTCGAGGGCCTCGGCTCGCCGACCGGCGAGGACGACCGAGAAGCCTTCTCCGAGCAAGGCGAGGGCAGCCGCCCTGCCGATCCCGGAACCGGCCCCGGTGACGATCGCGACTCTGGGATTCTCCGAGGCCATCGAGTGACCGCCTTTCTTTCGGTGAGGATCGGGCCGAGTTTTCGCAGAGCTTACCCGTTTCGGGGCTGGGGGCCAGCCCCGCGCGTGTCGGGAATTCATTTCCCGTGGATCGTCAAAAATCGATGGAACCCATCCCGGTGTCTCGGGTAAACTGAGTTGGCTCCAGAATCCGCGAGGGTGGTCGGATCGAGACCCTCGCCCGACAAGGATCGCTCAGGCCCTCCCAATGAAATTCTTGCCCGCCTCTCTGGTCAGCCTGGGGCTGCTATCCGGAACGGCTTCGGCCGCCGACCCGGTTGATTACACGCGCGACGTCAAGCCGATCCTGGCCAAGCATTGCGTCTCGTGCCACGGCGAGGAGCGGCCGAGGGCCGGCTTGAGGCTCGACACCGCCGCCCTGGCGATCAAGGGAGGGAAAGCCGGTCCGGCAGTCGTCCCCGGCAAGGCCGAGGAGAGCTCCGCTCTACCTCGCCGTCATCGGCGAAGGGGAAACGGTGACGGATGCCCTTGAAGCGGCCGCCGCTTCCGCCCGAACAGATCGAGATCCTCCGCGCCTGGATCGAGGCCGGGAGCCGTCGCGCCGGTCGACGAGGTCCCTTCGGTTCCACCGGTCCACTGGGCCTTCATCCCGCCTCGACGACCCGAGCCGCCCGAGGTCAAGGACCCCGACTGGGTCCGCAACCCGATCGACCGCTTCATCCTCGCCCCGCTGGAACGCGACGGGATCGCCCCATCGCCCGAGGCCGACCGCGTCACGCTGGTCCGCCGCGTCTCGCTCGACCTGATCGGCCTTCCGCCGACGCTCGCCGAGGTCGACGCGTTCCTCGCCGACGACCGGCCCGACGCTTACGAACGGCTGGTCGACCGCCTGCTCGCCTCGCCCCATTTCGGCGAGCGCTGGGCTCGGCCCTGGCTCGACCTCGCCCGCTACGCCGACTCCAACGGCTACAGCATCGACGCCCCGCGCTCGATCTGGAAGTATCGCGACTGGGTCATCGACGCCCTGAACCGACGACATGCCCTTCGACGAGTTCGCGATCGAGCAACTGGCCGGCGACCTCCTGCCCGGCGCGACGCTCGACCAGAAGGTCGCCACCGGCTTCCACCGGAACACGCCGATCAACCAGGAAGGGGGCATCGACCCCGAGCAGTTCCGGATCGAGTCGGTCATCGACCGCGTGAACACCACGGGCACCGCGTTCCTCGGCCTGACCGTCGGCTGCTGCCAGTGCCACGACCACAAGTACGACCCGATCTCCCAGCGCGAGTATTTCCAGTTCTTCGCCTTCTTCAACAACTGCGACGAGCCCGACCTGACGCTCGCCTCGCCCGAGGACATCGCCCGGCAAGAGCGCGTCGAGGCCGAGATCCGCGACTATCTCGACGAGGTCCGCCAGAAGGACGCCAAGCTCGTGGAAGCGCAAAGGGCCTGGGAAGACTGCCTCGACATGGCCGGCCGGCAGAAGCAGTCGGAGGCGTTCCGCGGGGTCATGAGCACCCTCTTCGACGATCGCGACGAGGCCCAGCGACGGATCGCTTTCGAAGCCTTCGTCGACCAGGCCCCGGCCGCGAAATCGACCCGCCAGGCCGTCGCGACGATGCGGAAGGCCGCGCCGAAGGCCGTCACGACGATGGTCGTCCGCGAGCGGACGAAGCCCCGCGAGACCGCATGTTTTCATCAAGGGGGACTTCACCCGCCCGGGCGACCCCGTCGCGCCGGGCGTGCCAAAGGCCCTGCCGCCGCTCGGTTCCGACCTCGGCCGCGCCGAACCGGCTCGACCTGGCCCGCTGGATCGTCGATCCGCGAGAACCCGCTGACGGCGCGGGTCGCGGTCAACCGGCTCTGGCAGGCGTATTTCGGCCGGGGGCTGGTCGAGACCGAGAACGACTTCGGCACGCAGGGGTCGCCCCCGTCGCATCCCGAATTGCTCGACTGGCTCGCGTCGCGAGTTCGCCGAGCACGGCTGGAGCGTCAAGGCGATGCACCGGCTGATCGTGACGTCGGCGACGTACCGGCAGGCCTCGCGAGTCCGACCGGACCTGGCCCAGGCTCGACCCGGAGAACCGCCGGCTGGCCCGGCAGTCGCGGCTCCGGCTGGAGGCCGAGCTGATCCGCGACTCGGGGCTCGCGGCCAGCGGCCTGCTCTCGCCCACGATCGGCGGCCCGAGCGTCTTCCCGCCCCAGCCCGACGGCGTGATGACGCTGGGCCAGATCCATCGCGACTGGGTCGCCGAGCACCGGCCCCGACCGCTTCCGCCGCGGCCTCTACACCTACTTCTGGCGGGCAACGCCCCACCCGGCCCTCGTCGTCTTCGACGCCCCCGACGCCACCCGCGCCTGCACCCGCCGGATGCGATCGAACACCCCGCTCCAGGCGCTCACGCTGCTCAACGACCCGGCCTATTTCGAGTTCGCCGAGGCGCCTGGCCGCTCGGGTGCTCCGCGAAGGCCCGGCCGACGACCCGGATCGACTGACTCATGCCTTCCGCCTGACGCTGGCAAGGCCACCGTCGGGGACTGAGACGCGGAGACTGACCGACCTGCTCGCCGACGCCAGGAACAGCCGATCCCGAGCCCGACGCCTGGACGACGGTGGCCCGGGTCCTCCTGAACCTGGACGAGTTCATCACCGCGAGAGTGAGCCAGGGCTGAATACCATCCCTGATCGAAGAGGTCCTGAGCCATGCCCTTCCCCGACCCTCTGCTCGACCTGACCCGCCGCCACTTCTTCGAGCGCTGCGGGCTGGGCATCGGCTCGATGGCCCTGGCCTCGCTGATCGGCGAGGGCCGGGCCGAGCGGCCGCCGATTCCAACCCGTTGGCGAGCCGGCCCGGCCACTTCCCGGCGAAGGCGAAGAGCGTCATCTACCTGTTCATGGCCGGCGGCCCCAGCCAGTTCGAGCTGTTCGACCACAAGCCGAAGCTCCAGGAATATCACGGCCAGCCGATCCCCGAGTCGTTCGTCGCCGGCAAGCGGTTCGCCTTCATGAACACGCTTCTCCAAGGAGCCGCCCAAGCTCCTGGCGACGAAGCGGAAGTTCGCCCAGCATGGCGAGACCGGGTCCTGGGTCTCGGAGTGCCTGCCGCACACGGCGGAAGTCGTCGACGACCTGGCGTTCCTCCGCGCGGTGGTGACCGAGCCGATCAACCACGCGCCGGCGAAGCTGTTCGCCAACACCGGCTCGCAGCAGTTCGGCCGGCCGAGCATGGGGTCGTGGGTCACGTACGGGATCGGCAGCGAGGCGAACGACCTGCCCGGCTTCGTCGTCCTCCAGTCCGGCCCGAGGGGGCCGCGCGGCGGCGCGGTCAACTGGGGCAACGGGTTCCTGCCCGAGCACCTTCCAGGGCGTCCCGCTCCGCAACGGCGCCGAGCCGATCCTCGACCTCGCCAGCCCCTCGGGGATCGACCAGGCTCGCCAGCGCCGGGCACTGGACGCGATCCGCGACCTCAACGCCGAGCGTCTCGCCGCCACCGGCGACCCCGAGATCGCCGCCCGGATCGCCTCCTACGAGATGGCCTACCGGATGCAGTCCAGCGCCCCGAGCTGATCGACCTCGCGGGCGAGTCGAAGGCGACCCTCGACCTCTACGGCGCCGAGTCCGGGCAAGCCGTCCTTCGCCAACAATTGCCTGCTGGCCCGCCGGCTGGTCGAGCGCGGCGTCCGGTTCGTCCAGCTTTATCACACGAACTGGGACCACCACGGCGGGCCGGGCGAGAACCTCGGCTCAGACCTCGACAAGGTCTGCCGCGAGGTCGACCAGCCCTGCGCAGGCACTGATCCGCGACCTGAAATCGCGAGGGCTGCTCGACTCGACTCTGGTCGTCTGGGGCGGCGAGTTCGGCCGGACGCCGATGGGCGAGATCCGCGAGCAGGTCGGCCGGAACCACCACGTCGACGCCTTCACGATGTGGATGGCCGGCGGAGGCATCCGGCCGGGGACCTCGCTCGGCCAGACCGACGAATTCGGCTTCGCCCCGGTCGAGGGCCGTGCCCACATCCACGACGTCCAGGCCACGATCCTGCACCTCCTCGGCCTCGACCACACACGGCTGACCTACCGCTCCCAGGGCAGAGATTTCCGGCTGACCGATGTTGAGGGAGAGGTGCTCAAGGATCTGCTAGCTTGAGACGAACCGGCGAGAGTGACGTCAATCTCAAGAGCCGCTTGTACGGGGCGGCGCTGATTTGAGCCATTGAGTTCCGGCAGCTCAGAGCGTGAATCGAGAAACATCCCCACCCAAAAGATCTTTTTTGTGTGGGGCAAATGACATGATGAATCCAGTTGACCTGATCATCCGAGCCGAAGCACCTCCCGACTTCGACGGCATCCGAGAGGTCAACCGGCTTGCCTTCACTGGGGAAGCCGAAGCCCGGTTGGTGGATGCCCTGAGGCTTGGGGGCCATGACCGGCTGTCGCTGGTCGCCGAGTGTGAATGCCAGATCGTCGGCCACGTGTTCTTCAGTGACCTCTCGATCCTGACGGCCTCGGGGACTGTCCTTGCCCTCTCGCTGGCCCCGCTGGCGGTGGTCCCCTCTCATCAAAATCGAGGCATTGGCTCCTCGCTGGTCAGCGAGGGGCTTCGGATCAGCCGGAATGCCGGGCATCGGATCATCATCGTCTTGGGGCACCCCGGGTTTTACTCCCGGTTCGGCTTCTCCGCGAAGATGGCCGATCGACTAAGGTCGCCGTTCTCGGGACCGGCGTTCATGGCTTTGGAATTGGTGCCAAGGGCCTTGGATGGCGTCGAGGGCGATATCCGGTATCCCCCGCCGTTCGATGGTCTATAAAGCGGATCACGAGCGGATGGCATACATTGGGTAGGGCTTGCCCTGCCGTCCTCGGCTCGATCGGCAGGGCAAGCCCTACTCTACAAAAACCGACCGGGCGCATTGCGAATGGGAATCGCTGTCGTAACTCGGAATCCCCATTCGCTTGGTCTGAAATGCTGGAGTTCCCATGATGAGCCTCGGACGCCTTCATTCAATGATCCTGGCCCCCTGTCTCTGGATCGTGGCGACCGCCATCGTCCGGGCCGAAGAACCCCAGGTGAAGCCATCCTGGGAGTGGGTCACGGCGTCTCCCGAGAGCCAGGGAATGGATGCCGCCGCGCTCGAATCAGCCTGGTCCTCCCTGAAGGACCGCCGGACTAGCGCCTTGCTCGTCATTCGCCACGACCGGATCGTGTTCGAGCGTTACGCCAGAGGCTACTCCAGGAAGAAACCTCATGGCACCGCGTCGCTGGCAAAAGCCCTTGTGGGTGGCGTCAGCCTCATGGTGGCGATCGGCGAGGGGCGGATCAAGCCCGATGACCCGGCCCGCCTTCATGTGCCCCATTGGCGTGACGATCCGATGAGGCGTGAAATCACCATCCGCCACCTCGCCACCCACACGTCGGGGATCGAGGACGCCGAGGCCGATAGCCTCCCGCACGACCGCCTGACCGGATGGAAAGGGGACTTCTGGAATCGCCTGCCGACGCCGCTCGACCCCTTCACCCTTGCCAGGGACACCGCACCCATCCTCGAAGCGCCCGGCACCCGGGAGCGCTACAGCAACCCCGGCATGGCAATGCTCGGCTACTGCGTCACGGCGAGCCTCCGGGGAACGGGCGATGCGGACCTCCGTTCCCTCCTGAGACGCCGGATCATGAGACCGCTGGGCGTGCCCGATGCGGAATGGTCGGTGGGCTACGGCTCGACGACCACCGTGGACGGCCTACCCCTGGTGGCGACCTGGGGCGGTGGCTCCTACAGCCCGGACGCCGTGGCAAGGGTCGGCCGGCTTCTCCTTCATCGAGGGAGTTGGGAGGGTCAGGAACTGCTCGGCCGGTCGGTGGTGGGGGCGGCACTAAAGCCCAGCGGCCCGCCGGGTCATTCGGGGCTGGGTTGGTGGGTGAACAAGGATCTGGACGGGAGCCGCCTCTGGAAGTCGGCTCCGGAGGATGCGTTCGGGGGCGCCGGTGCCGGTCATCAGTTTCTTCTGGTCGTGCCGAGCCTGGGCTTGATTGTCGTCCGCAACGGCGAGCGGCTCGACCCGACGCTCCCTTTCAACGAGGGGCTGGATCGGTTCGTGGTTGCCCCCGTGCTCCGGGCGGTCTCGACCGGCCGCAAGGCCCCTTATCCTCCAAGCTCGGTGATCCGTGAGATTCGATGGGCTCCCAAGGAGACGATCGTCCGCAAGGCCAGGGGAAGCGATACCTGGCCGATGACCTGGGCCGATGACAACACCCAGTACACCGCCTTCGGCGACGGCCAGGGCTTCGAGCCATTCGTTCCAGAGAAGCTGAGTTTGGGTCTCGCCAGGGTCGACGGGTCGCCCGAGGACTTCGCCGGGATCAACATCCGCTCAGCGACCGGCGAGAGGATGGGGGACGGGGCAAAGGGTGAGAAGGCGAGTGGGATACTCTCGGTTGGCGGCGTGCTGTACCTTTGGGGCAGGAACGCCGACAACTCTCGGCTGGCCTGGTCGTCAGACCATGCGAGGACGTGGACCTGGTGCGACTGGAAGTTCGAATCGAGCTTCGGCTGCCCGACGTTCCTGAATATCGGCAGGGACTGTACCGAGGCCAGGGACGGTTACGTCTACACTTACTCCCCAGACGGCGGCAGCGCCTATCAGTCCGCTGACCGAATGGTTCTGGCGAGGGTGCCCAAGGGCCGGATCACCGAGCGAGGGGCGTACGAGTTCTTCCAGGGTATGAGCCCGGACGGGGCCTCGTTCTGGACGGGTGACATCGCCGGGCGCAGGTCGGTTTTCGACCATCCGGGAGGATGTTGCCGCTCGGCGATCAGTTACGATGCCGGCCTCAAGAGATATCTCTGGTGCCAGACCTTGCCCGGTGATGCCCGTTTCCGGGGCGGTTTTGGGATCTACGACGCCCCCGAGCCCTGGGGACCGTGGACCACGGCGTACTTCACTGAGGAATGGGACGTCGGGCCGGGCGAGACATGCGGCTTCCCGACGAAATGGATGAGCAGTGACGGGAAGATAGCCTACCTGGTCTTCTCCGGCGACGATTGTTTCTCGGTCCGAAAGGCAACCCTATCGGTGGCCGACTCGAGTGAAACACGCTGACACTCGCCGCTAACCCTTGGGATTGGCTCGACCACGTCATGGTTGGCATCGGGCAAGAGTCTTTCGTTATCTTTGCTCTCAGTAAGCTAGGCCGTGTGGACAATATCTGGGTGATTTTCGTAAGACAGGTAATCTTTTGAATGATTCCGAACCCGTCGAGCACGCGCCATGTATCGCCACGCGATAGCAGATGAACACTGGGAGCGGATCGAGGACTTCCTCCCCGGCCGGGCCGGCGACCCCGGCGTGACCGCCACGGACAATCGTCTCTTCGTCGATGCCGTGCTCTGGATCGGCAAGACCGGCGCCCCCTGGCGTGACATCCCCGAACGCTTCGGCAAGTGGAACTCGGTGTGGAAGCGGTTCGATCGATGGGCCGCCAAGGGGGTCTGGCTCCGGGTCTTCGAGGCCTTGAAGGACCCCGACCTCGAGTGGCTGATCCTCGACAGTACCGTGATCCGAGCCCACCAACACGCCGCCGGCGCGGTAAAGGGGGCTCCGACCAGGCCCTGGGACGCTCGCGGGGCGGTTTCGGGACCAAGCTGCACATCGCCGTCGACGGCCTGGGGAACCCCGTCGAGTTCATCCTGACGGGGGGACAGGAGGCCGACATCAATCAGGGCAAGGCATTGATCGAGGGTCATGATGCCGATGCGGTGATCGCGGACAAGGGATATGACGGAGATGATTTCGTCGAGGCGATCGTGGCCTCCGGCGCGGATGCCGTGATTCCGCCGAAGAAGAATCGGATCTTCCAGCGAGAGTATGACGAGGTCCTTTACAAGGAACGCAACCTTGCCGAGCGGTTCATCAACCGGATCAAGCAATATCGGCGTGTGGCGACCCGGTACGAGAAGACGGCCCGGAACTTCTTGGGGTTCGTCCATGTGGCTGCGATCATGATATTGCTGCTGTAGCCCAAACACTGCAACCTTCCCAACTATTGTCCACACGGCCTAATGGGCGGCGCTGGATTCGAACCAGCGACTTCCACCGTGTGAGGATGGCACTCTAACCGCTGAGTTAGCCGCCCGGCTGATTTTTTGAGTAATCCCAGGATAACGGGACGAACGAGGGGATGCAAGGGGAGGACGTGGCCTACTAGGGCTCGATCAACCCGATATTCCGGCTCAATCCCAGCGAAGGATGGCCCCGGTGTGAGCGCTGGTGGCCATGGCGGCGTACTTCGCCAGGTAGCCCTTGGTGAAGCGCGGGGCGGGTTTGGTCCAGGTGCGTCTCCGGGCGGATAGCTCCGCTTCGGTGAGATTTACCGAGAGCAGGCCGGCGGGGATGTCAATGGAGATCAGGTCGCCCGGGCGAAGCAGGGCGATCGGACCTCCGACGGCGGCTTCGGGGCTGACGTGGCCGATCGAGGCGCCGGCGGTCCCTCCGGAGAATCGGCCGTCGGTCACCAGGGCACACTTCTCGCCCAAACCAACGCCCTTGATTGCCGTCGTCGGCGCGAGCATCTCCTGCATCCCGGGTCCGCCCTTGGGACCTTCGCCCCGGATCACCACCACGTCGCCCGCTTTCACCTGGCCAAACACGATCCCGTTGTAGGCGTCTTCCTCGCTCTCAAAGATCACCGCCGGGCCGGTGAAGACGAGCATCTTCGGGTCAACCCCCGCCGTCTTCACCACGGCGCCCTCGGGAGCGAGGTTGCCCCGGAGTACGGTCAGCCCGCCCTCCTTCGAGTAGGCCCGGTCGCACGGACGGATCACGTCGAAGGGGTCGAATCCGTTCGAGCCCGGGCCGCTTCCGTTCCCGTTGCTTCCGATGGGAACCTCGTCCTCCCCTTCCGCTTCGAGCAAGGCCAGGCCGGCCACCTGAGAGTTCGCCGGGACGGCGACGCTCGGCACGGTCCAGGCCTGTGAGGTCCGCTCGCCGCCCGGCCGGACCCTGGCCATCAAGCGGGCCTCGGGCGCGGCCGTCGAGGAGCGGATGTCGTACTCGGCGATGTTCTCGCCCAGGGACTTGCCGGTCACTGTCCGGCAGCTCAGGTCGAGCAGCCCCGGTCGCCCGCGGGCGATCTCGCCCAGGATCGCGTGGATCCCGCCGGCTCTCGCGACGTCCTCGATGTGATAGTGGCTCGACGGGGCGACCTTGCAGATGTTCGGCGTCTTGCGCGAAAGCTCGTTGATTCGGTCGAGCGTGAACGGGACGCACGCCTCATAAGCGATCGCCAGGATATGGAGCACCGTGTTGGTGCTGCCGCCCATTGCCATGTCGAGGACCATGGCGTTGTCGAACGCCGCAAGCGTCGCAATCTCGCGAGGGAGCAGCCCATGCCCTTCGCCCAGTCGTCCGAAGTCGTGCGCCATCTCGACGACCCGCTTCGCGGCGGCCTCGTAGAGGGCCTTGCGGTCGGCGGAGGTGGCCAGGATCGTGCCGTTGCCGGGCAGGGCCATGCCAATCGCCTCGGCCAGGCAGTTCATGCTGTTCGCGGTGAACATGCCCGAGCAACTCCCGCAGGTCGGGCAGGCGACCTTCTCGATCTCCTCGAGTTCCTCTGCCGAGATCTGACCACTCTGTCGCTTGGCTCCGGCGATGAAGGCGTCGATCAGGTCGACCGCCTTACCGTCAGCCGTCTTGCCGGCCTCCATCGGGCCACCCGAGACGAAGACCGTCGGCACGTTGACCCGCATCGCGCCCATGAACATGCCGGGGACGATCTTGTCGCAGTTCGGGATGCAGATCATCCCGTCGAACCGGTGCCCTTCGATCATCGTCTCGACGCTATCGGCGATGATCTCGCGCGAGGGGAGCGAGTACTTCATCCCGTTGTGGCCCATCGCGATCCCGTCGTCGACGCCGATCGTGTTGAACAGGAACGGCACGCCGCCGGCCGCGCGGACGCACTCCTTGACGAAGTTGCCCACGGCCTGGAGGTGGACGTGGCCGGGGATGATGTCAACGTGGCTGTTACAGATCGCGATGAACGGCTTGTTCCAGTCTCCCTCGCCGACGCCGGTGGCCCGGAGGAGGCTGCGGTGCCCGGCCCGAGCGTCCCCCTTCTTGATCGTGTCGGAGCGCATGACGGGGACGGCGGAGTTCGGTTCGGCGGGCATGGGAGGAGTCCGGGTTCGGGGTTCGGTCGAGACTTTCGGCTCGCAAGGGGGAAGCCCCTATCTTATCCGGCCGAAACCGCCCTTCCAAGCCCGGCCCTCCTCGCCCACCTCCAGGTCAGGAGGCCCAGGCCCGCCACGCCGCAGAGCAACAGCAACGAGGGCTCGGGTACCGCTGCGGCCGGGAGGGCGCCGACGTCCGCGTAGTTGAAGCCCTCGTCCGAGGTGAACGTCGCCGGGACGTAATCCCCGTTCTGATCGACCAGCTCGAAACCGAGGAGCGAAATCGAGTCCTTGAAATCGACCACGGTGGAGGGCTCGGCGAGGTTGGCCGTCGCCGTGTCCCTGGCCGTGATGCTGATGGGGATCGTCGTGGACAGCAGGCTGCCTTCGCCGAAAGAGATCGGGAATTGCGCGGTGATCGTGGTTTCCGTGTATTGTTGCGTCAAGATCATCGAGCCGCCATTGTAGGCCAGGGAGAGAGAGCCATCACCGATGACATTCCCGGTGACCCCGATTCGGGCCAGGGCCGTGAGGCTGGCGATCCCCACGATATCGATCGGGAGGACGGAGACCTGGAGCTGGTCGGAGTAACTCAGAGAGGCGGTCGCGCCCACGCTTTCCAGATCACCGGCCCCCTCGTCCATGTAACTCGCCAAGGCTGCCAGGTGCAAATTGACCTTGGGGAAGACCGAGAGGCCGGCGACATAGCTGCCGATATTAACCGACGATGCGGCGGTCACGACGGCGCTGAACTCCCCGTCAACGGAGAGGCCGCCGGTGTCCGTCAACGACCCGCCGCCCGCAGTCACGGTGCCCCCGGACGTCGTCTGGTTGAAGTTGTTGAAGGCGAGATCGCCCGCGCTGGCATTGATCGAGAGGTAGTACGACCCGGCCGACGCCGGGCCCCCGGCCATCAGCGCCAGGACCGATGCCAATGCCAGGAGAGCGACGATTCGCGGGGTGGACATTGGATTTCTCCCGTGGAATACGGACGCGAGATTGTCGAGAGCGGACGACGACGCCCTCAACCGCGATGGGATCGACCCGGGTCGATATCATAGGTCGCAGATCGCCGGCTCAGGGCGCCGCCCTCGATTCCCGCTCGTTCCCGCGTTCCCCACTGAGACAGGCGGAAAACCCTCGGTCGCTCACGGCGTTTTGGCCTGTTCCAGCAACTTGACCCCTTCGGCGGCGTGATTCGCGACCTCCAGGTCGCCGTCCTTCGCAGCGATCTTGAGGGCGGCCAGGGCTCTCGGGTCGGGCGGCTGGATGTTCCGGAGGGCGAAGATGGCATGAAGCCGGACCTGGCGATCCTCGGAAAGTTGGAGCGCCTCGATCCAGGTCGGGACGGTCTCGCCTGCGCTGCCGACGCGTTCAAGTACCAGCGCCGCGGCGATCTTGCCGTTGAGGTCTTTCCCTTTGAGGGCCTCGCGCAACCGGGCGATCACGCGATCATGACCCTTTTCGAGGGTCGCCATCTGGAGCGAGAAGGAGGTCGGGTTCTCCAGAGACTCGTCCTTGCGGTAGGCCCCGTCGAGCAAAAAGTCAACCGCGTCGTCGGAGCCCTCGGCGAGCTTCGAGAGGGCGAAGAGGGCGCGCTCGACGCTCGCGGCCGTCTCCGCGTCGTCAAGCTTGCCACGATGCTCGGTCACGTACGCCTTGAGCATCGGGAGCGTGTCATCCCCTTTTCCGAGCCGGACGAGCTCGAACGCCGATTTGACTCGGACATGCTCGTCGGGGTCCTTGAGCATCGCGGCGATCCGCTTGATCAGGGGTTCGTCCATGCGTCGGGCCTTCGAGACGACGGTCCCGATCGCATCAATGGCCTGGCGGCGGACCTCGGGGGCCTCGTCGTCGAGCGCGAGAGAAGCGCGGGCTCGGCGAGGTCGCGGCTCGGGCCGTCCTTTTCGACCGTGTGGCCGATCGCCGCGACGGCGGCCCGGCGGATTCGGGAGTCCTCGTCCACGAGCCGGGGGATCAGGAGCGGTATCGCCTTCGTGGAGTCCCGATCGGAGAAGCGGATGGCGCTGACGGCCCCGAACCGGACGGGGAAGTGCGTGTCCTCGAGCGCCGAGGCCAGTTCTTTCTCGGTCTCCTCCTTCGTCATCCCGGCAATTTGACCCTTCACGACCTGCTCCCACGCCGCTGTCTGGGCCATACGGTCATCACCATGGACCGCCCGCCGCCAGACCCAGCTCGGGCTCCAGAAGACCCGCCAGCCGGCCAGGCTCAGCGCGATCACCACGACCAGGATGAGCAGGATCGCCATCCGGAAGCGGGGCCTCGGGATTCGCCAACGCATCATCAGCCTCTCGATGCAAAGTCGGAGTAGGTTCGGTCGAGACCCAATACCGTTGAATCGGCGCAAGTCACGGCCTCCTGTTACCTTGGGTTTACCACAACCGAGGCAACAAGGAGGCCACGACTCACATGTCACACGGACAATGCATCCTGCCGGCCGACGCATCGGGCCGGGTTCTTGATCGGATCGCCGGGCTCGCTCAGGTTATCCGACCCGAGGATCTCCGACAAGCGCTGGCGGCCACCGACCGTGTCGATTCGCGACCGTGTCTGCTGACTCACGAGGTCGTTCTCTGGATCGTCCTGGCGATGGGGATCTTCACCGAGGTGCCGATCCGTCAGGTGTTCAAGTTGTGCCGGCGGTTCCGCCCCGGCGAGCGCTCGCCCCACCGTTCCAGCCTCTGCGTGGCACGCCGGCGGCTGGGGGTCGCACCCGTGCGTCATCTGTTCGAGCGAATCGCTCGGCCGTTGGCCAAGCTCGAGACGCCGGGCTCGTTCTATCGCGGGATGCGGCTGATGGGCATCGACGGCACGGTCCTCAACGTCCCCGACTCGGACGCCAATGCCGCCGCATTCGGCCGGCCTTCGGGACCATTCGGCGTCGGGGCCTTCCCTCAGATCCGCAAGCTCAGCCTGGTCGAATTGGGGACTCACGTCGAGATCGGCATGGTATTCAAGGCGATCCGTTGCGGCGAGCGGTCGATGGTCGGGGCGTTGCTCCGTCATCTCAACCCCGAGATGCTGCTCCTGTTGGACCAGGGGTTTTTCAGCAACGACCTCTGGCGGGACCTGGCGAAACGAGGGGTGAATGTCCTTGCGAGGACAACAACGCAGATGATCTTATGTCCGATCCAGGCGCTGCCCGACGGGTCGTACCTGGCGAAGATCTACAAGGGGGAGTACAACCGGAACAAGGACCGTGAGGGGGTCGTGGTGCGTGTCATCCGCTACACGCTCGACGACCCGCAACGCGTCGGCCACGGCGAGGTCCATGTTCTGATCACTAACCTCCTTGATGAGACTCTTTATCCCGCGCGAGAGTTGATCGAACTTTATCATGAGCGATGGGAACATGAGATCACCTTCGACGAACAGAAGACGCACCAGGACCCCAAACGCGTCAGCAAGCCGGCCCAGTTGAGGAGCGAGACGCCAGCGGGAGTGATCCAGGAACTTTATGCGTTATCGATCGCTCATTTCGTGATCCGATCGCTGATGTTCGAGTCCGCCGAGACGACGGGGCTCGACCCGGATCGGCTGTCATTTTGTGGATGCTTCCAGATCCTGAGATGCCGACTCTCGGAATGCCCCGGCGAGTCCCCCACGAAGTCCCAGCAGTGGTACGAAGGCGTGCTCTGGGAGATGCAGCAGGAACAAACGGAGCCGCGACGCAACCGAATCAATCCGCGAGTCATCAAGCAACCGCGATCGAAATGGAAGACGAAGCGACCCGAGCACAGGCACCTGCCTCCCATGAAGAAGACCTTTATGGAGACTGTGGTTATGGCTCGTTAAACGGTATTGGGTCGAGACCCAGCCTACCAGACTCAAGGCACCACGGGCGGCCCGGCCGCGTTCAGCTCGAAGGCTTGCAAGGCACCCAGAGCGCGGAACTGAACCTCCTCGTCGGTGTCCTCGACGGCGTCCTCGATCGCCGGGCGGATCGATGGGTCAATCGGGCCGATGTCGAGCAGTGCCTCGATCGCCTGGAGCCGGACCGGGACCGACTCGTCTTGAAGGGCCTCGACGAGTTCAATGACCGCCGTCTGCCCCGAGCCGATCCGATGCATCAAGATCGCGGCGTTGTGCCGGAGGCTCGGCTCATCAGACCCGAGAGCGGCCGTCAACTGCTTCAGGATGCGCTCGCGGGCCTCGCTCGACTGCTTGACGTCCCAGAGCAGACAGTCGCGGAGCCGGTCGGGGTAGCCGTCGCGGGTCTTGCCTAGTTCGGAGACGAGGAACTCGGTGGCCTTCTCGGATCGCACCGCCAGGACCATCAAACTCAGGATGGCTCGACTTGCCAGGTAATCGAGCGGCTTCGCCTCGGGCTGTTCGCTGACGAGTTTGGCCAGCATCGAGACGGCCTGCTCACCCCGATCGTTACAGGCCAGGACAAAGGCCGCGTCAACCCGGACCTTCGGGTCAACGTCGCTGAGCTTCGGGGCGATCCGATCGAGCGCGGGATCGTCCTTCCGGCCGCTCCGGAGCGGGTCGTCCGACTTGCCGCCCTTGAAGACAACCGCGCCGATGGCGTTCACGGCGCCGCTCGGACTTCGGGCGAGGGATCGTCGAGCCCCTTTGCCAGCGCCTCGACGGCTCGCTCCCGTTCGGGCCCACCTCGCGAGACCACCTCGCCGAGGGCTTCCGCCGCCTTGAGCCGGATTTGCAAGTCCTGATCCTTCAGCCGATCGGCCAGCCGGGGGACGGCCTTGATCGGGTCCGGATGGAGTCGGGGCAGCACCGAGACGGCACGGAGCCTTGTCGGAGTGTCGGGGTCGTCCAACAGGGTGAAGACTTCCTTCACCGACTGTTCGCGATCGAGCCCCCAAATCGCCTCGTCTTCCTGAAGTCGGGCCCAGGCGGCGGCCTGGATCGTGGCATCGGGGGAGCGGATCGCCCGACTCCAAACCTTTTTCGGGTCGCGATAGTCGGACCAGGCCCACAGCCCCACACCGATCAGCGCGACCAACACGAGCAGGACAAACAGACGAAGTCGAGGGGCTTGGGATGCCATGAAAAGGGCTCGCTCGAGGGGAGTCCTGGCCTCGGAGCGGGACGCCAGAGACATCCGAGCGATTATAACATCCGGGCCGATGGTGGTTGCAGCCCCAGAGCGGTTCACCCTCGCGATGTGCCCGGAAACGGGGATCACGGCTTCCGAACGCCAGGGCGTTCCGGCGGCTGATTCCGCTGAATGAGGACGAGGAATGGCGCGGCGGCATGACTGGCCCGGGCGGCCGTGAAGAGATTGGCCACCCTGAGCCAGCGAAGTAAAGAGCCGGGCCGGAATCCAGGCGGGGCGGGCCGCTCAATAACTGTCGGCGCTGACGACCTCGCCTCCCTGTGAGGTGGCGATCGCGCGGAAGTTGTTCACGTTGATCGTGTTCTTGATGAAGCGAACCGAGCCGTCGCAGAGGCCGACGTTGATACCGCCAGAGTGCTTGCTCTTGGCGATGAAGACCTGGCTCTTCTCCGCGCCCGCCTGGCCGATGACCGTGCATCCGTAGATGCCGTTCAGGGGCGGGGGCGGGCATTGCCGGACCACCAGGTCGGGGTAGGGAGCGTTGGGAGGATACATCGCCTCGAAGCTCCCCCCTCCGATACCGATCTGGGTCTCGGCAATGGGACCATCCCAGCCCGGCGAGTCGGTGGGAGAGATGACCTCGCCCCACATCATGGTGTTGCTCGTCCCGTCGGCGATGTCGCGGATGCCGAACGAGTAGCCCATCGTGAACGGGGCCATCCTGAATGTGAGGTTCGGCCCCCCGAACGGGTCAGCGATGTTGCTCTGCTGGCCGTAGTTGGTGTTGCCGAAGTTGACCGCGTAGTTGCACCGAATCCGGGACCAGCAGGCCACACCTGCCTCATCGGTCTGTAGCCCGGACGACGGGCAGCCCAGCGAATTGATCTTGAGGCTGCGGGCCGTGATATTATCCGGAGCGCTGATGGTCAGGTTGAAATTCACCGCGTTGAAGATCGTCGTTTGCTCGTAATAAGGTAGGATGCCGAAATACCACGACATATCGTCGTACCAGTTGGCCGTGCAGCCGCCCGGAGGGGCCGCCACGCCGAAGGCGGTTCGGGTCCCGAGGGCAAAGGTCCCCTGCACGTCGTGATAATTTTGCATGGCGAGGCCGAGCTGCTTGAGGTTGTTGACGCATTGCGCCCGTCGCGCGGCTTCGCGAGCCGCCTGCACGGCGGGCAATAGCAGAGCGATCAGGACCGCGATGATGGCAATGACGACTAGCAGCTCGATCAGGGTGAATCCAGAACGTCGGTAAGGTCTCATCCGTCTCTCCTCTTGTTGAAAAATCGAACAAAAGAACCTGGTTTCGCCCCGGGATCTGGGGCGGCTGGGGCGCGGGAATCCCCCGAACCCCGGGCGTTGATCCGAAAGCATCGATCGGGATCGGCGAGGTGCCGCCGCGAGGTCCATGAACCTGCGGCTTGGCGTGGTCAGTCAACCGTTGCGATGTGGAGGTCGCCATCGAATGTGGTCGAGGTGTCTTCAGGATCGGCCGGCTCGACCCGAGGTGATCCTTTGCGGCGGCCCTTTGCCAGTGTGACCTTCGCGAACGAGCGGGCCTGTTCGGTGATGGCGACTTCCGTGGGCAGGCGCTCCATCGAACTTGCCCCGTAGAAGCCGACGACCTCGGGGCAACGGTCCAGAACGTACTGGACGTCTTCAGCCATTGCCAGTGGCCCACCGTGGCAGAGGACCAGGACGTCGGGGCGCGTGGCCTTGGCGGCGTCGGCGATCCGGCGGGTCTCGTCGACGCACTGAGAGAGCGTCTTCGCGGTGGCCGCGCCAATCGTGCCACTCGTGGTCAGGCCCATGTGGGCGATCAGGAGATCGGCCCCCGCGTCGGCCATCCGGCGGGCCTGGTCGGGGTCGAAGACGTAGGGAGTCGTCAACAGGTCCATCGCGTGCGCCTCGGCCACGCAATCGATCTCCAGGTCGAAGCGAATCCCCGTCTCTTCGAGGTTTTTTCGGAACTGGCCGTCGATCAGGCCCACGGTGGGGAAGTTCTGGATGCCCGAGTAGCCGAGGTCGCGCAGTTCCCCGAGGAAATGAGACCGGAGCAGGAATGGATCGGTCCCACAGACCCCAGCCAGGACCGGCGTCCGCTTGACGGCGGAGAGGATCTCGGGGGCCATCTCCTTGACGATCTGGTTGGCGCTGCCGTAGGGGAGCAGCCCGGCCAGTGAGCCGCATCCGGCCATTCGGAACCGCCCGGAGTTGTACACGACGATCAGGTCGACCCCGCCAGCTTCCTCGGATTTGGCCGAGATCCCCGTGCCCGCCCCCGCTCCGATAATCGGCAGGCCGGCCTCGACCTTGGCCCGGAGCCGCTTCATGATGGTCAAACGGGAATACGCCATCAACGCCTTCCTCGCCGAGGTTCGGCGGGTCGATGTCCCTGAGATCGTTATTTTGGTGGTCGGAGACGTAAGATGAGACGGAGCGCCGTGGTGATTCCGGCGTCGCCGAGAGTGTATCGCAGAACTTGTGCCAGATTGACATGGAGATCCGACGAATAACCACAAACTGCTTTCTTATAGAGATTTAAGAGAATTATCCTGGAGAGACCCGAGCGATGACGGGCGCGCTGAATCTGGATAGCGGTATCCGGCCAGGTATACAATCGATGTTTGCGGGCCGGGACAGTCGTCGCGAGGCCAGCGGCCATGACCACAATTCAACGGGTCCTCTCGGGTCGTGTCGGCCGGACGTCGCCGCTGATCGGAGTCGTCGCGGGCTCGGGTCTGGTGACGCGGGGCGCGGTCAACGCGGGGGCCGATCTGCTGTTCGCGATGAACGCCGGTCTCTACCGAAACCTGGGGAGCGGCTCGTTCGCGGCGTTCCTCCCCTATGGCAACGCCAACGACCAGACCGAGGCGCTGCTTCGCGAGCATATTCTGCCCCGCCGTGGCCCGCTCCCGGTCGTCGCTGGCGTGATGGCCGGCGACCCGACCTGTCCGCTGGAGGAACGGCTCGGGCGGCTCAAGCGGCTTGGCGTCGACGGGGTCATCAACTGGCCGACGGTCGGCTTCGTCGATGGCCGATTCCGCGCCGCCCTGGAGGCCGAGGGGTGCGGCACCGAAGCTGAGCTCGCCATGCTCTTGAGGGCCGGCGAGATGGGGTTCGCGACCTTCGGCTTCGTCGTCAGCGGCGACCGAACCGCGTCGCGATTCGCCGCGGCGGGGACCGACGCCTTGATCCTGGGCCTGGGATTGACCCACGAGATCGAGGACATCCGCCAGCGACGCGACCAACTTCAGGGGTCGACCACTGTGCTCAATGCCATGCTCGACGACGTCCGCCGGTCAGGGCGCGACCCGGCACCTCCGTGCCTGGCCTTTGGCGGCCCGATCACGACACCCGAAGACCTGGAACAGGTGCTCGCCCACTCCGCGATTGACGGATTCGCCGGTGGCTCGGTGTTCGAACGTCTCCCGCTTCAGAACACCCTCACGTCGCTGGTCCGTCGCTACAAGGGGCTTTTGCTCCGTGCCGGTGATGTGGCCCACCCCGGTGGTTTCGGGACGATGGTCGGGGTCTGCGACGCGATGCGCGAGGTCCACCGGCGGGTCGAGCGGGTCGCCCCCTTCGACGTCAACGTTTACATTGAGGGAGAGTCCGGAACGGGTAAGGAACTCGTCGCCGCCCAGCTTCACCGCCTGGGCGTTCGCCGGCATCGGGCGTTCGTCACCCTCAACTGTGGCGCGATTCCCGACGGCCTGCTGGAGAGTGAGCTCTTCGGCCACGAAAAGGGGGCCTTCACGGGCGCCGACCGTCGGCGGCTGGGCAAGTTCGAGCTGGCTCACGGCGGTATCCTCTTCCTGGACGAGGTCTCCGACCTCAGCCCACACGGTCAGGTCGCGCTGCTTCGCGCGATCCAGCAGCGCGAGATCACACGTGTCGGCGGCGACCAGCCGCGTCCGGTCGATGTCCGGATCCTCTCCGCCTCCAATCGCCCGCTGGCCGAGCTGGTCGACCAGGGCCGGTTCCGGGCCGACCTGTACTACCGCCTCAATGGGGTCACCCTCGCGCTGCCCCCGCTCCGCCTTCGGCTCGACGACCTGCCACTCCTGGTGGAGCACATCCTGGGACGCCTCCGAGTCCAGTTCCACCGGAACCTTCGCGGCGTCTCCTCGGACTTCTCCCGGAAGTTGCGCGAGCACACCTGGCCCGGGAATGTCCGCGAGCTGGAGCACGTGCTCACTCAGGCCGTGATGCTCGAGGACGGGCTCGTCCTCGCGGGAAATCACTTTCAGCCCACGGCCCACCGCGCCCCGACTGTCCCCGGCGAGGTCCGGCGTCAGGAACTGCAACGCGCCCTTCTCCAGGCCGGCGGCAACAAGAGCCGTGCCGCCGAGATCCTTGGCGTCACCCGCCGGACCCTCTACGCCTGGCTCCGTGACGCCGCCGAGGGCGCCCCGGGTTCGGCCGGTCATCGACCCTGATCCCCCGATCGATCGTACGTGTTTCGCTTCGAAGAGCCCGATTCCTGTCGGGTCCACTCCGCGGATCGTCTCCCAAGCAGTCACCCTGGAGACCACGGTTCGCAGGGCGAACCGTACAGAATTCCCAACAATGAGGTGGTGTTTCCATGTGTCGCAATTTGATTCTGGGAGCGGGCCTGTTCGTGTGCCTGATCCTGACCGGCGCGTCCGCGCAGGAGTGGCGGATGTCCGTCACGGTCGAGGTCTATCTGCCGGAGGGCGCCCGGCTGTTCATCGAGGGTCGGGAGACGAGGTCCCAGTCGCCGATGAGCCGTTTCGTGTCGCCGCCGCTGCCGCCGGGCAAGTACACCTACACCATCAAGGCGATCATTCCCGGACCAAACGGGCCGGAAACTGTCACGCGCCGGCTCGACGTTCGGCCGGGCGACTTCGAATCGATCGACCTGCGCGCGCCGGGTCATCGCCCCATAACCGACGTCGAATATGAGCCAACGCCACGGAAGGTCGTCGATGCGCTGCTGCGGCTGGCCAAGGTCACCAGCAAGGACGTGGTCTGGGACCTTGGCTGTGGCGACGGACGCATCCCGGTGACCGCGGCCAAGGAGTACGCCTGCATGGCGTACGGTTTCGACATCGATCCCCAACGCGTCAAGGATTCCCTTGCCAACGCGCGCAGGCAGGGCGTGGAGCGGCTGGTCACGATTGAACGCCGCGACATCTTCACGCTCGACTTGAGCAAAGGGCCGACCGTCGTCACGCTCTATCTGCTGCCGCGCCTCAACGCCCAATTGTTGCCGCAACTCCGGAAGCTGCCGCCGGGCGCACGTGTCATCTCGGTCGCGCATCGGATGGCCGACGTCAAGCCGGACGAGCAGATCGTGGTTCATACCGAGCTGGGCGAGTTCGACATCTACCTGTGGAAGGCGGAGACGCTCCGCGGCAACTGATTTTTCCTGTTCTCCCGTCATCGCGGTTCTCGCTCAGGACTGTTCGGCGGCTCGTTTTCGCTGACCCGTCGTCCGCGACAAGTTGTCCCGTCACCGACTTGACCCCAGACACGCGGGCTCGTCCAATGGGAGAGCCGATGCGGAATTGGGGGAAGAGTCGCTGCGTGCTCACTTCATGCCGATCGAATCTCGGGGCCTCGAATGCCATGAAACCTCTCTCGCGAGCTCTCCTCGTGGGGATTCTCTCCGCCGCGGTCTTCGAAGGCCCGGCGATGGTCCGCGCGGCGGACGCCTACGTTCCATTCGAGGGGGAGAAGACCGCCTGGCACGACGGGTTCGATCGCTACGACTTCCTGATGGACGAGGCCAGTTTGGAGATCTCGCCCTTCCGTCGGCCCGAGGGCGAGGGATTCGGTGTGAAGACGCCGGAGAAGGGTAAGCGTCGCTGCCTCGTCGTCGTCCCGAAGAAGCCGGCGCCCGGCAACCCGTGGTCCTGGCGGGGCCAGTACTGGGACCACGAGCCCCAGACCGAGGTCGAGCTGCTCAGACGCGGCTTCCACGTCGCGTTCGTCACGCCCGACCCCGGCAAGCCCTGGGAGGCCTGGTACGCCTATCTCACCGAGAAGCACGGCCTCTCGATGAAGCCCGCCTTCGTCGGCATGAGCAAGGGCGGCGTCAACGCCTATGACTGGGCCTCGACCCATCCCGGACAAGGTCTCGTGCATCTACGCCGACAACCCGGCGATCCGGCCGGGCGCCTTCGCCAGGCTTGGCGACCTGGCCGGCAACGACGTCGCGCTGCTGAACGTCTGCGGGAGCCAGGATTTCCTGCTGGAGCGGCACACGCTCGCAATCGAGGCCCGCTACCACCAGCTCGGCGGCCGGATCACCGTGATGATCAAGGACGGCCCGGCCCACCACCCCCACAGCCTCCGCGACCCCAAGCCGATCGCCGACTGGATCGTCGAGCACGCTCGTCCCCCGGGCGACCGTCCCGCCTTCGCCGACGGGGGCTTCACGAGGTCCTATTACTACGGTCTCGGGAACACGTACACGCTCCTCGAGAAAGAGAAGACGTACGCCACCTGCCGCGGGCCCGGGTTCACCGAGTGCTACGACCGCTACGACGCCAGGACCGACAGCCCGTGGGGCGTGGCGGGAATGGCGGTGATCGTGCCAAAGGCCGCCGCCGCGGGCAAGCCATGGGTCTTCCGGGCCGACCCGATCGGCCGTGACGCGGTGGTGGACCAGGCCCTGCTGGCGAGGGGCTACCACATCGTCGTCGCCCCACTCACCGCCCAGGCCGGCCCCGTGCGGGCGCAGTGGGACGACGTCTACAAGAAGCTCGTCGACCAGGGATTCTCGAGGAAGCCGGTGCTGGAAGGGGCCGGGACTGCGGCCGGGGAGGCTTACGCCTGGGCCATCGCGAACCCTGACAAGGTCTCTTGCATCTACGGCGAGAACCCGGCGCTGCGCAGCCTCATGGCGAAGGAGCCCCCGCTCGACCACCTCGACGTCCTCGTCATGGCGGGGGTGCCGCTGATCCACGCCTGCGGCGGGCTCGACCCCTGGCTCGAGAGCCAAACTCGGGTCGTCGAGTCGCGGTACAAGGAGCTCGGCGGCAAGATGACGGTGATCGTCGATGAGGGACGCGGCCATTACCCGATGGCGCCGAGGGACCCCAGGCCGGTCGTCGAATTCCTCCTCGCCCGGCAAGCGGAGACGCCCCAGCCATCGACCGCGAAGCCTCGCGACTTCCGTTTCGACCGGACGATCTCGCGCGAAGTCCTGGAGAATTATCTGTCCCGGGCGATCTCGATGGAGGGCATGCTCAACGGCCGGGGCGACCTCGACGACAACATCCGGATGCTCAAGGAGACTGGTGCGAAGTTCATCGGGCGTGCCCTCTGCCTCTGGGGGAACGAAGCGGCGCTGCTCCGCAACTTCGAGCGTGCCAGGGAGCAGATCCCCAGGGTCCACGCCGCCGACCCAGAGATGATTCTGCAGGCCTGCATCTTCGAAATCGTGACCACGCAGGTCGAGCAGGTCCCCGTGCCGGAGTGGGCGTTTGTGGCGCTGGGCTTGCCGGTGGAGAAGCGGAACTTCCGATACGCCGACATGCTCTACCCCGACGGCCGCCGCGTGGACCACTGGAGGTCGGGACAGTCCGTGCCGGACGTGAGCCGTCCGGAGACCAGGCTCTGGTTCTACTTCCTCGCCGCGTCGTACATCGACATGGGTGTCGAGGCGATCCACTTCGGCCAGACCGAGTTGATGAACGCCAACGACCGCGACCTCGTCCATTACTCCGAAGTGCTGATGCTGATCCGCGCCTACGCGTCTCAACACGCCCGCCGACACATGGTTCTGTGCGACTCCCACGTCCCCAGCGGTGGCCTGGTCCGAGACGGGAAGCTGCTCATGGACTTCCACTCGTTCCCGCTTCGAATCAAGGAGGTCCCCGACAGACCACAGGAGGCGGTCCTCGCCCTGGGGTTCTCCGACGGGATCTACGTCCGGAGCAAGGGCGGGACATCGCCCAGCGGCTGGTCGTGCGAGCACCTGCCCTACCTGGTGGAAATCGACAACTGGGGGGCAAGCAGGCACCCCGGGGAACCCCGGCAGGGGGGCATCTGGGTCTGGGGCTACGACGAGATCACCTGGTTCGCGCACCAACCCGCGGGGTATCGCGCCGAGTGGCTGCGATACGCCCGGGATTGGATTCGGGAGAATGACCCGAACGGCCACCTCCAGATGCCGGGGAGCCGCACCCTGAGGTCGCCATTAGACGGCAGTCGATGGTACTTCGCCAACCGCCGGAGCGAGGCGGTCCCGGAGGGCTTCGGCGACGAGGCAGCGATCCGGGCCATCTGGTCCTCCGAATCGGAGCGATAAGGACGATTGCGTTTCCCTCATGATGTCGCAGCCTGACAGACCGCCGATGCCTACGGTCAATCAGAAGACGGAACCGCGTGACACGCAAGACCCACCATCTTCGACCTGGCGGCGTACTACTAGCCGATCAACTCTAAAATGGTGGACTGGCGAGGCGGGCAGTGCCCACCCTACAAGATTGCAGCCAAAGGGTTTGCGTAGGGTGGGCACTGCCCACCTTTCCCACAAGATTAGAGTTGTCAGTTGACTACGTCTTTAAATTCAGCGGCTTTTCGAAGAAACCGGCCGATGCGCGGTTCGAAGTCCTCCGAAAACACGATGATATCCAGGATCGATCGCCCTTTTCGGGCGATCCACCGATCGAATTTGTCAAACCTTCTGGGACATTGCTTCGATGACTTGCACGCCCGCTCAGATTGCCGCGAATCGACAGAATGCCTTGAGGTCGTCCGGGCCGAAGACGGTTGAGGGGAAGGCCCGGTCGCGCCGGAACTCGCTCAAGCATGGGCTGACCGGAGAAGGGGTCGTCCTCACCAGCGAGGACCAGGCCGAGATCGAACGTCGGTTTGAAGCCTACGTGGAGGAACTTCGGCCGAACTGCTCGCTGGCCAGGCAGTTGGTCCACCGGGTCGCGTTCATGTCGTACCGGCTCGAACGTTGCGAGCGGTTCGAGACGATGACGATCGGCAAGCGGTCCCGTCACGCGATCGCGAAGTTCGACGACGAGCGGCGGACCGAGGTCGAGGAACAGGCCGCGAAGCTCTATGCCGAACCGGCCACCACGGTCCGGCGGCTCCGGCTGTCGCCCGAGGGGATCAACTGGCTCCTGGAAGAATGGGCCACGCTCCGCGAGGACCTGCTCAACCCGGATCGGAATTGCTGGACGGGCAACCACCGAGGGCACTTTGACGCCCTGATGGGCCGGAACCCGGGCGGATACCGGATCGGGCGGACGAAGGCCCTTTCCGACGCCATCGACGGCTCGTTCCACCTCCTTGACAAGGCCGACGGCGCGGGGCTTGAGGGCAAGGAACGCGCAGATTGGGCCCGGGCGGAACTGACCCGGCAGATCGACGCCGAGATCGCCCTGCTGAAGGAACAACGCGACGCGATCGACCTCGACCTGATCGCGCAGGACCGCGCCGAGGCGGTCGACCGCGCCCTCTTCGACCCCTCGCCCGAGATGGCCCTGGCCCGCAAGTACGAGGCGGCGACCGAGCACGGTCTGTTCAAGGCGCTCAAGGAATTCCGCGCTGTCCAGGCCGACCCGTCGGTCGTGGTCGAGGTCGAAAAAATCGAGGTTGAGATCTCCGACGAGCCGGAGGTCGTGGCTGAAGAAGTGTCGGAAGCGATCGAAGCGGAGGACGAGGCCGAAGATGACGTTGAATCGAACGAGAGCCCCGACGCGACCCGGTCGCCCATCGAGCCGGCACCGGTCGATTCGGGGGGCGCCCCTGGCTCGAACTCCGGTTTCCACGAAAATACGCCGAGGTCGCTCTATCGGTTCATCCCCTGAGCCTGAGCGGACCTTGATCGTGTTCTGATCTCCAGACGACCCTCAGAGAACCTCCGAGGGGCGTTCGCGGTGCGCGCGGAACGCCTCGAAAACCTCGATTCCGCTCACCTCCAGAGGTAATGGCCGATCATCAGGCCGGCGGTGAAGGCGAACGCTAGCCCGAAAAGGCCGAACATCGCCCACGCGACCGCCGCGGTTCGGGGCAAGACGACGTCTCGGGCCCGAAAAGTGGGTTCGTTTGCGTAAAATGGCCTCTGACCACGTCTCCGAGGGACCAGCGGCTCCTCCTCCGGCTCGGGAAGGACCGGTTCCTCGGTGGGTTCGTTCTGCGAGGCGGCGGGTTCGTCTTGGGCCTCGGGCTCGGGGCTTTCGGGAGCCTCGGAAGCCGCGACCTGCTCCAGAAAGGCGATCGGGTTGGGCTCGCCCAGTTCGAGCGGCCGGGCCGACGGGGCCTCGGGCCGGACCATCCGCTCGGGAGCCAGTTCGAGGTTCAGCCCCAAGTCCTCGGGCCGGAAGGAGTCGGCGTCTGGTTCAGGCTCGCCGGGGCCCTCACCCTCGGTCTCGGGCCAGGGGACGATCAGCTCAACCCCGCAACGCGGGCAATGGACGACCTTGCCGAACTTCGAAGGGGGGGCGCCAATCAGCTTCTGGCAGCCGTAACAGCGGAATTTGAACAACTCGGCCATCCCGAACGTCTCCCCAACAACCCGACCTGCCTTCAAGGTCCCACCAGCCTACGCGAACCGGTCTGGACCGGCCAAGGGCCGGGCGGACCCTTTGGGGGCGCTTGACCCGGCCGAAGGGGGTGTCACAATGGAGCTTGGGCGATCGTGGGGCAAGCACCTCCGCGTCGCCCGTCTCGGCGATCGACGGACCTGATCCCGGCGCAAGGACTTTCCGAAATGGCCCTCGCAGCTCGATTCCGGCCCCTGTCGGCCGCCCTCGTCGCGACCTCGGTGATTCTCGGCTCGGTCGCCGCCCGGGGCGACTCCGTCCTCCTCAAGGACGGCACCGTCTACAAGGGGACCGTCGACAAGGACAACACCCTGGTCTTCGTCAATGACAACCTTAAACGGACGATCTTCTACAACTCCAAGATCGCCAAGGTCGACTCGGACACCGGCTTCTCGCAGATGGAAGGGTTCGAGATCAGCCAGCCGCTGGAGGTCCACGCCGGCATCATGCCCCCGGCCGCCGTCAACATCAAGGCGGCCCCGTGGGACTCCAAGGGGCGGCGGATGTTCAGCTATGTGAACAATCGCCAGAAGACCGTCACCATGCAGCAGGCGATCAACGTCATTCGGCCATACATGGTGCGGTTCCGGGGGATTGACGGCTTCTGGCAAGGTCAGATCGCCACGAGCCAGGTCCCCAAGGACGTGATCCTCGGCCTTCTCGCGAGGGTCAACCAGCAGGACCAGGAGGAGCGCCTCAAGGTGACTCGCTGGCTGATCCAGGCCGAGTGGTACCCCGAGGCAATGAACGCCCTCGACGCCCTCATCAAAGATTTCCCCGACGACAAGAACCTCCGCGACGCCGTCACCGACACTCGCCGGCTGGTCCTTGAGCTGGAGGCTCGGGTGACGTTGAAGGAAGTCGCGATTCGCCGCAAGGCCCTCCAGCCGGTCGAGGTCCGGGCCAGGCTCCGAGCGCTCCCGCCCGATGGGCTTCCCCGCGACATCCTCGACGACGTCCGCGACCAGCTCCGCAAGGACGAGGACCAGGCCGTCTCCGACCGACTGCTGGGCGACACGCTCCGAGACCTCGCCGAGAAGCTCTCCGAGGGCGATCGCAAGGACTGGAAAGGACGGATCGCCGAGGTCCTCGAAGTCCTCGCCAAAGCACCCGAGGCCGCGCGCGGCCGGCTCGAAGCCTTGACCAAGTCCGACGCCTCTGCCTCGCCCGAGGCCCGGTTCGCGCTGACAATGTCGGGCTGGGTGGTCGGGACCGAGGCGGCGGTCGACTCGACCAAGGCCGCCGCAGAGCTCTGGCGAGCCCGGTCGATCGCCTGCGATTACCTGGCTTCGAAGGACGAGAACGCCCGGGCCTCGCTCCTCGACGACCTCCGGAAGATCGAGACGCTGGACCTCGACAAGCTCGCCCTGATCGTCGGACGGATGGACCCGCCGCTCCGCGACCCCGACCCCTCGAAGGAGAAACCGGGAGCCGTGACGATCCACCGGGTCGTCGACGACGAGAACCCGGTCCCGACCGAGTACGCCCTGCTCCTGCCCCCCGAATACCACCATGCGCGGAGCTACCCGGCGGTTGTCGCCCTGCACGCCGGGCAGGGGCCAAGGGCCGCGATCGACTGGCTCGCCGCCGAGGCCGCCCGCCGGGGGTACATCGTCATCGCCCCCGAGTACAACATCCCCGGCCAGGGGACGGCCTACCACTACTCGACCGGTGAGCACGCCGCCGTCGAGCTTTCGCTCCGCGACGCCCGGAAACGATACTCGATCGACTCCGACCGCGTCTACCTCGCCGGCCAGCTCGAAGGGGCCAACATGGCCTGGGACTTCGGCCTGGCCCACCCGGACCTCTTCGCCGGCGTGGTCTCGATCTCCGGCTTCCCCGCCCGGTACGCCTACAAGTACAAGGACCAGTTCGACCACGTCCCGTTCTACGTCGTCCTGGGCGAGCAGGCCCCCGCCGCCCGCGAGGTGGTCTTCGACCAGTACGTCAAGAACCTGATCACGGACGTCAAGGACGTCACCTACGTCGACTACATCAAGCGGGGGCTGGAGGAGCTTCCCGAGGAAGTCCCCGTCTTCTTCGACTGGATGGACCGTCGCCGTCGCGACCCGGCGCCCAAGGCATTCGAGGTCTCGACCGCCCGCGACGGTGACGACCGCTTCTTCGGCGTCGTCGTTCGCGAGCTTGCGCCCGGGCGGAACATCGACCCCGTGGCCGCCGATTACTTTGGCAAGAACATCCGGCCCGCCCGGATCGAGATGCGCTCCAGCGTCCAGGGCAACCTGATCAACCTGACCACCACCGGCATCAACCGGCTCGACATCTGGCTCAGCCCCCGCCTGATCGACTTCAAGCGGAAGGTCGAAGTCCGAGTCAACAGGACCGCCATCTACAAGGCCATGGTCCCGGCCGAGTTCGGCCCGATGCTCGAAGACCTCCGCTTTCGGGGCGACCGCCAGCAACTCTACTTCTTCAAGCTATCCTGGCCGGCCCCCGCAAAGCCCAGGGGAAGGTGAGCGCTCAAAGAGCCCGACGCGTCTGGCACGCAGTTCGCCCGGATTCGACAATCCGTGTCATTCCGGAAGAAGTGCGATAATCTTCGTCCAGAATCCAGATAATATCGGACGAGGACGACGACACGTGACGCCACCTCGACGCCAGGACTCGCCGATGCTCGATCCCCAGACGCCCGATTGGGTTCGTGACGCGATTTTCTATCAGATTTTCCCCGATCGCTTCGCGCGCAGCCTGAGCGTGCCCAAACCGAGCTACCTCGAACCCTGGGGCTCGCCGCCCACCCCGCACGGCTACCAGGGGGGCGACCTCGTCGGAGTGCTTGAACACCTCAATTACCTGTCCGACCTCGGAGTCAACGCGATCTACTTCACGCCGGTCTTCCAGTCGGCTTCGAATCACCGCTATCACACGCACGACTATCTCCGCGTCGACCCGATGCTCGGTGGCGACCAAGCCCTCTGGCGCCTGATCGATGGGGCGCACGCGAAGGGGATGAAGGTCGTGCTAGACGGCGTGTTCAACCACGCCAGTCGGGGTTTTTTCCAGTTCCACGACCTCCTGGAGAACGGCCAGGACTCGGCCTACCTCGACTGGTTCAGCGTCCACGGCTGGCCGATGAACGCCTATGACCAGGGCCAGGAGCCGGGATACAAGGCGTGGTGGGGGCTGCACGCTCTGCCCAAGTTCAACACCGACACCCCGGCCGTCCGCGAGTTCCTCTGGGACGTCAGCCGCCACTGGATCGACTTCGGCGCCGACGGCTGGCGGCTCGACGTCGCCCACGAGATCGACGACCGCTCATTCTGGGCCGAATTCCGCCGCCAGGTCCACTCGGCCAACCCGCAAGCCTACATCGTCGGCGAAGTCTGGGAGGCCAGGCCGTTCGACCAACTGACCGATTTCGTGGATGATATCGACCTCGAAGACGAGGCCACGCGCTGGCTCCGGGGCGATTGTTGGGATGCCGTGATGAACTACCTGTTCACGCGGATCTGCTTCGCCTACTTCATCGGCGAGTCGATCGACCACGAGGAATACGCCCGGACCTCGTTCCACAAGATCGACCGCGTCGGCGCCGGGGCATTCCGCCGGCACGTCGAGAAGCTCCTGACCCACTATCACCCGAACACGACCGCCGTGATGATGAACCTGCTGGGTAGCCACGACCTCGCCCGGTTCCTCCACTTCGCGCGCGGCGACAAGTCGGCCCTCCGCCTGGCGACCCTCTTCCAGATGACCTTCCCCGGCGCCCCATCGATCTACTACGGCGACGAGATCGGCATGACCGGCGGCCACGACCCCGACAACCGCCGCGCCTTCCGCTGGGACCGCCCCGAGACCTGGGACACCGACCTCCTCCACGAATTCCAGAAGATGGTTGCGCTCCGAAACGAGCGTCCTGCGTTGCGTCGAGGCTCATTTACGTTCCTTTACGCCGATGGTGAGGCGTCTGCGTTCTTGCGTCAGCTCGGGGACGAGTCGATCGTCGTCGCCTTCAACACGGGCCGGCAGAGCACGCGGATTGACATCCCGGCGACTCCCCAGCTGGCCGATGGGACCGGGCTCGACGAGGTCTGGGCCCGAGAGTCGATCCGGGTCGAGTCGGGCTCGCTCCGGCGGGTCGAGCTGGCCCCTCGCTCCGGGAGGGTCTTCGCGACCCCGGCGGTGCGCCATGAAGGTCCCCCGGATGACCGTCCGACACCTGATGCTCGCCGTCCTGGGCATCGCCGCCACCTGGTGGGCGTTCGAGACCGCGGCCCGGCGGGAGTCGTACCACCTGAAGGCCAAATCTCACGCCCGGCGCGAGACGCAGATCCGGAGCTTCCAGGAAAGCTGGATCGAGGTGCTCGCGAGGGCCGACAAACTGGTCACCGAGGGAGAGGAAGGGCGAAAGGTCGAGGATGTTCATAAATTAGATAAATTAATCGATAATATTTACGAACGATAATCATGCACATCCATAGATTATGAGATGATTGGCCTGATGGTCAACACCGACCTCTCCGGAGTGGACGACCGGCTCCGAGAGATCATCGCGACGGCCCGGAAGAACCGATCCATCCTGGAACCGCTGCTGGCCCATCATGAAATACTCAGGCAAAAATACGAGCGGGCCGAAAGACGCCCCTGGCAAAAAGTCAAGCCCGATCCCCCCATGCCGACAAAACCGAGGGTTCGATAAATGAGCTGACGATGTTCAATAACCCGCTTTTTTTTTCGAAGAATCAACGTGGATCTGATTCAGTGCGCGGTGTACCCATGAAGTTCGCTCGGATCACCGTCCGAAAACTGATGCTCGCCGTGCTGGCCCTCGCAGCCGCCGGGTGGACGTTCGAGATCGCCTCACGACGGGAGTCGTACCGCCTGAAGGCCAGGCAAGAGACCTGGCGTGAGAGGCAGGCCCGGAGGATCCACGACAGTTGGACCGATGTCGTCGCGAGGGCCACCAAGCTTCAGAAGGAGAACGCAGAGGAGCGAAAGGCCGGAGAAATCGAAATATTGGACAGACTAATTCATGATATTTATGAGCATTTTTTATACAATTCTCACGATTATGAGGCCCTCCGTGTCTGGAAAATCCCTCGCTCCAGTTTGGACGCCAGACTCCGAGAGGTCATCGCGGTCGGCCGGAAAAACCTCGCCATCCTGGCGCCTCGGCTGGCCTATCATGAGTCGCTCCGGAAAAAATACGAGCACGCCATGAGCCGTCCCTGGCGATCCGTCCCGCCCGACCCCCCGGAGCCGAGGTGAACGCTTCTGAAATGAACAACCTGACTCCGCCCCCCGCCTGGCGATTGCCGGAGGGGGTCAACCCCGCGCTCTGGCAGTATGCCCACACCCCTCGGCTGGCGAGCGAGGAGGATGCGTACTTCGACGGCCACCCGCTCTTCCGGGTCGATGCGGAGGCGCTCGAAGCACGCTTCCAGCTCCCCGGGTCGCTCGTCGACCTGGGCTGCGGCGCGGGGCGGCACTCGATCCGGTTCGCGCAGAGGGGGTTCTCGGTCGTCGCGGTCAACCTCTCGGAGGCGATGCTCGACGTGGTCGCGGCGAAGGCGTCAAAGGATGAGCTCCAGGTCGATTGCGTCCGCGCGAACCTTTGCCGGCTCGGTTTCGCGGACGAGACATTCTCGTATGCTCTCTCGATGTTCAGCACACTCGGCATGATCCGTGGTGCGTCGGCCCGGAGGCGGGCTCTGGCCGAGGCGTTTCGAATCCTCAAGCCGGGCGGTCGGATGGCGCTCCATGCCCACAATGCGTGGCTCAACCTCCGCGACCCCCAGGGGCGATTCTGGCTGATGGACCAGGCCCTCAAGCGTCTCGGAGGACGGCCGGGGGTTGGCGACCGGCGCATGACGTATCGAGGGATCGCCGGGATGGAAGTTCACCTCTTCACCTGGAGAGAGCTTTCCCGAGACCTCCGCGCGGTCGGGTTCCGGATCGACGAGGTCCTGCCCATCGACGCTGTCCGGGCAAGGACCAATCACGCTCCCGTGGCTCGGTCACGGGTTCCGCGCGGGCGGTTGGATCGTGTTCCTCAGCCGAAAGGGAGGGTGATCGATGCGACCTTCGAGACGTATCCTGGCTGCGGTTTTACGCTCATTCCCACGCTCCACGTGGGTATGCACTCCTGGACGCTCTGCGTCCGTTCGTTCTACGCGGAGCGTCGAAGACGGCATTCCCACGCGGAGCGTGGGAACGAGGAGCTTCGCGTGCATCCTCGCGGCCCTCGCCCTCATCAGCGCGGCCCCGGAACAGGCCGAGTCCGTCCGCATCCGGGTTGACGCGGCGAAGCCCGTCGGCGCGATGCGGCCGATCTGGCGTTTCTTCGGCTACGACGAGCCGAATTACACTTACATGAAGGACGGCAAGAAACTCCTTTCCGAGCTGGCCGCGCTCAGCCCCGAGCCGGTCTACGTCCGCGTCCACAACCTGCTCACTTCCGGCGATGGCACCCCCGCGCTCAAGTGGGGCTCGACCGGCGCCTACTCCGAGGACGCGCGAGGGCAATCCCGTCTACAACTGGACGATCGTCGACCGGATCGTCGACACCTACCTCGAACGCGACATGAAGCCTTACATGCAGATCGGTTTCATGCCCGAGGCCCTTTCCACGAAGCCCCAGCCCTATCAGCATGAGTGGAAGCCCGGCGGCCGGGCGTCGATCTCGACCGGCTGGGCCTATCCGCCGAAGGACTACGCGAAGTGGGGCGAGCTGGTCTTCCAGTGGGTCAAGCACTCGGTCGAGAAGTACGGTCGAGCCGAGGTCGAGTCGTGGTACTGGGAACTCTGGAACGAGCCCAATATCCTCTACTGGCGAGGGACGCCCGAGGAATATCAGAAGATGTACGACTACGCGGTCGAAGGCGCCCGCCGCGCCTTGCCGACCGCGAAGGTCGGCGGCCCGCACGTCGCCGGGGGCGGCAGCCCAGGCGGGATGCGGTTCTCCCGGGCCTTCTTCGAGCACTGCCTCCGAGGCACCAATCACGCGACGGGCCAGGTCGGAACGCCGATCGACTTCGTCGCCTTCCACGCCAAGGGAAGCCCTACCGTCGTCGACGGCCACGTCCGGATGGGGATCTCGAACCAGCTCCGAGACATCGACGGCGGCTTCTCCGTCGTCGCGAGCTTCCCCGAGCTGAAAGACAAGCCGATCGTGATCGGAGAGTCCGACCCCGACGGCTGCGCGGCATGCCCCTCGTCGCTCTACCCGCAAAATGGCTACCGGAATTCGACCCTGTACGCGAGCTACACCGCCGCCTCGTTCGCCCGCAAGTACGCCCTGGCCGATCGCCGAGGCGTCAACCTGCTCGGGGCCGTGACCTGGGCATTCGAGTTCGAGGATCAGCCCTATTTCGCGGGCTTCCGCGTGCTCTCGACCAACGGCGTCGACCTCCCCGTCCTGAACGTCTTCCGGATGTTCGGCCTGATGGGCGGAGACCGCCTGGCCGTCGAGAGCACCGGCGAAATCCCGCTCGACGCGATTCTCCGCAGCGGCGTCCGCAGCGAAAAACCCGACGTGGCCGCCCTCGCGAGCCGCCGCGACGGAGAATTATCCTTACTCATCTGGAATTACCACGACGACGATGTCCCGGCCCCGTCGAGCCCAGCCGAATTGACGATCGAACACATGGACACCGATGGCCCGATCCTGCTCCACCACTACCGGATCGACGCCGAGCACTCGAACGCCTTCGAGGTCTGGAAGTCGATGGGCTCGCCCGCGAAACCCACGCCCGAGCAGCAGGCGAAGCTTGAAGGTGCGGGGCAACTGGCGTTGCTCGGATCGCCCGAATGGGTCAAGGTTGAAAAGGGGAAGGTTGATCTGCAGATTGAGATGCCGAGACAGTCGGTTTCGCTCTTGCAGTTCACCTGGAGGGTCAAGTCGAATGATGCCCGGTGACGATCAGTCCTTTTCTTCGTCCACACGCGGAGCGTCGAGCCCGGGAAAAACACACGGACCCGTATCAATAGATCGCCCGACAACTACTTGAGAGGATAGTGGAATGATAATTCGCGCCGTGATTATTCTCGTCGCAGTCGGTCAAACCTATCACGAGCATGCGCGCTTGCCCGTCGACGATCTCAGCGTGCGTTCAGTCGCCTTTTCGCCGGATGGTCATTTCCTCGCTTCGCTCAGCCTCGGTGGCAAGCTAAGACTGTGGGACGTCGCATCTGCCCGTCCTGTCGCCACTTTTCAGGAATCTGACCAGATAAGCTGTTTTGCTTTCGCCTCGCAAGGGTCGAAGATCGCGATCGGAACACTCACAGGGAAGTTGTCTGTATGTCAATATAATTTGAATGGATTTACACAATTGATCTCTCGGCGGATGGACGGCATCAGGTCGCTGGCATTCTCACCACCCCGGGACGAGATCATTGCGGCCGCCCTCAGGGACTCGATTCCGGTCGCCCCAGGCGTTGCGAGGCTCGCCGGAAAACTCGATCTCATCGACTCGAAGAGTCTTGAGACGATCCGACCTATCCCATGCGATCGAGCCATGATCAGCCATGTTTGGTTCTCCCCCGATGGCAAACGGTTGGCTTTCAGCGGATTGGGGCTTGACCTCTTCGTCGAGGACATCGCACGAGAGACAAGGAAGTCGTTCTCCTTTTCTGCGGATGGCGAGAATGACGACAAACCGCCGATATACTCGGTCACCTTCTCGACAGATGGGAAGCTCATCGCCGGTGGAAGCCTTCATAATACAGCGAGGATTTGGAGGCTCGACGATGGGGCTCTGGTCGGCACATTGAAAGGCCACAAATCAGCGATTATGTCTATTCATTTTATCGATGATAATGCAGCGATCGCGACGGTTGGCTACAATTCGACGATCAAGATCTGGAGGACTCGCGACTGGCAAGAAACCCAATCAATTGCAACACAATCGGAGAAGATCAACTCGATGGCTTATTCCCCCGCGAATGGGTTACTCGCATCGGCGGGCTACGGAAAGGTTATTATGCTTTGGTCCAAAGATAAAGATAATCGATGAAATTCAAGCTTTTCTGAGTCGCAAAATAATCTCATCGATGGGAAGGAAGAAACCAGGCAGAACGTCCTCGCCGAAGAGGGTTTCCCCAACGCGGAGAACCTCGACTTCTCGATCGGCCCGAAAAACCAGTACTTTTTCACGCTTCGGATAGATCAACCAGCCCAACTTCGTTCCATGCTTGAGCATCCGCCGGAGCTTCATCCGCAGTTCGGCAACAGGTTGGCCCGGTGAGAGGATCTGGACGGCGAGATCGGGCGGGATCAGGACGTCGGGGTATTCTTCCCCTCGGACCATCTTCGGGAGCCGACCCCTGGCGAAATAGCAGAGATCCGGGACGAGCGAGACGCCGCCGAAGGTGCATCGCAGACCGAGGCAGAAACCGCCCAGTTCGCGGGACCTCGCGAATTCATGAAGACGCATCATGATTTCGCCGAGGAGGATGCTTCGCACCAGCCCGCCCGAGCATTTCTGGACGGAACGCCCACCGAAGAACTCCAGGGCGGCCGGCACTCGGGGAACCGGAGGAAATCCTTGAGCGTCAGGAGGTCGCCGAAATGCTCGGGCATCATCGAGACGTCCTCCGCTCAGATCTGATAATCAAAACCGCCGACCAGGGCATCCGGCGCGGGCCCGCGAATCCGGAGCCTCGGGTCCTCGATGGTGACGACGGTGTGGGGGGCGATCGACCGGGTGATCCAGGCGGAGGAGCCGACGACCGAGTGGTGGCCGATGACCGTCTTGCCGCCGAGGATCGTGGCGTTGGCGTAGATGACGACCTCGTCCTCGATGGTCGGGTGCCGCTTGATGCCCCGGAGCAGCTCGCCGGTCAACTCGTCGCGGGGGAAGCTGAGGGCACCGAGCGTCACGCCCTGGTAGACCTTGACCCCCTCGCCGATCTGGGTCGTCTCGCCGATGACGACGCCGGTGCCGTGGTCGATGAAGAACCGGCGGCCGATCGTGGCTCCGGGGTGGATGTCGATGCCGGTCTTGGCGTGGGCGTATTCGGTCATCATCCGGGGGATCAGCGGGACGCCGAGCCTGTACAGCTCGTGGGCGATCCGGAAGACCGTGATGGCCGAGACGCCGGGGTAGCAGAAGAGGATCTCGTCGAGCCCCTTGGCCGCCGGGTCGCCGTCGAAGGCGGCCTGGACGTCGTCGGCGAGGATGCCGCGGATCTCGGGGATCGATTCGAGGAGCCGGATCGCCGTCTCGCTGGGCGTCGCCCTCGAAGTCGGTCTCCAGGTCGCGCGCGGCCTTGCAGTCGTGCCGCAAGGCCCGGGCGATCTGGACGGTCAGGCGGTCGTGCAGGCTGTCGATCAGGTCGCCGACGTGGTAGCCGACGTTCCCCATGATGCAGGTTCTGGCGGCGGCCGTAGCCCGGATAGAAGATCTCGCGGAGGTCGGCGAGGATCTCGACGACCTCGCGGTAGCTCGGCAGGGGCGAGTGGCCCAGGTGGTGCAGCCGGCCGCACTCCTCGTAGGTCTCGACGATCCGCTCCGTCAGGGCCGGGAGCGACTCCTTGAGCCGGATATCGGTGGCCATCCTCGGTCAACGCTCCTGGCGAAAGAAAGGGCGGCCTGTCGTCCGACCCGGCCTCGCCCGGAGGATCGGAAAGGTCATTCCTGAATGTCTTGACAGTTCTGGTCGATTCTAGGAATTGGGAAAGTCACGGTCAATGTCGGCCGGCGATCTCGAACGTTCCGCGAGCCCGCCGAATCCTCGTGCTCGCGGCCGGACTTGTGCGATCCCCGAGGTTTGCTAGGATACGCCCGCGCCACGACTGTCCGGTCCCGAACCCTTCGACCACCGCGAGATCGACCATGAGCAGGAGATTGGTCCTCTTCCGGCACGTCGTCCGGCGCCCTCGGGCCTGGCGGTCGTCGCGATCCTGGCCCTCGGCCTCACCGGGGCCGGATCGGCCGAGCCGACGGCCGGGTCGACCCCCGGCTCAAGGGGTATCACGTCGCCTCAGGGGTTCAAGGTCCAGATCGTCGCGGCCGAGCCGACGGTCGTCGACCCGGCCTCGATGGCCTTCGACGACCTCGGGAACCTCTTCGTCGCCGAGTGGAAGCCGGCCGACCGGATCGGTCGAGACCTGGGACATGCTGGCCCTCCCCGAAGGCGGTTCGACTCGCGTCCGACGGAGCCGGAAGGCGTCGCTCGACCTGGTCAAGCGGCTCAAGGATGCCGATGGCGACGGCGTTTACGAGTCTTCCGAGGTCGTCCTCGACGGCTGCGAGATGCCGACCTGCATCCTGCCGTGGAAGAACAGCCTCCTGATGACCTGCGTCGGGCGACTGGAAAAGTGGGCCGACCAGGACGGCGACGGAAAGTTCGAGACCCGGTCCGTCCTGATCGACGGCTTCGCGGCGATCGACCGCCGGGGTCTGAGCGGGCTCACGATGGGGGCCGACGGCTGGCTCTACCTGACGACGGGCGACAACGACAACCACGTCGTCGGCTCCGACGGATCGCGGGTGACGCTCATCGAGGACCGGCGGCGTGATCCGCTGCAAGGTTGACGGGTCGAGCCTGCACCTGTTCGCGATGGGGCTCCGCAACCCTTACCGGGGGCTGGCCTTCGACGGCTCATTCACCCCGTTCCTGTTCGACGGCGGCGACGACGACGGCTCGAAGTTCCAGGGCGTCCGGCTGATCAGCCCGGCCGAGGAGGGGGATTACGGCTGGCGGCTCCGGCCGGGGGTTCCGAGCGGGCCGGCCGACTTCGACCGGGCGGCGATGAACGGCGAGCGGTCCGGCAAGCTGCCGGGACTGGCCAGGCTTGGGCGAGGGTCGCCCTCCGGGGTCGTGGCCTACAACGGAACGAGCCTTCCCGAGGTCCTCCGGGGCACCTTGATCGAGCCCGACCCTTCGAGACAGATCGTCCGTGGTTACCAGGTCGAGCCCAAAGGCGGCTCGCATCACTTGAAGGGAGAATTGACCCTTCTGTCGGCCGAGGACGACCAGTTCCGCCCTTGCCAGGCCAGCATCGGCGCCGACGGGGCGATCTACGTCCTCGACCGCCGGGGGCGCGACCCGGCCGAGAGCCCGCCCTGGGGCGAAGGGAAAACGGGCCGGCTCTACCGGCTCACGTGGGAAGGCGGCGAGACTCACTCCCACCAAGCCCCGGCCCAACGACTGGAAGCGGCTAGTCCAGGCGACCGACGACAAGCTCATCTTCGAGCACCTCGCCTCGGCCGACTTCGCCGAGGCCGACCGGGCGCTCCGGGAGCTGCTCGACCGGGGCCCCAAGGCCCTGGGGCCCTTGCTGTCCTGGGCCGCGAACCCATCGGCGGCGCTCCATGTCCGGCTTCTCGGCATCCAGGGGGCCCGTCAGCTCTGGAATGAGCAGGTCGAGGGGGCGATGGTCGCCCTGCTGGCCGACCCCCAGCCCGAGATCCGCCGGCTCGCGGCTCAGGCGCTGGCGTGGGAGCCGAAGGCGTCCCAGCCGAAGCTGGTCCCCAAGCTCGTCGCGCGGCTCGACGACCCCGACGCTCGGGTCCTCCGGGAACTGGCCCTGGCAATCGGTCGGCATGCCGAGCCCAAACCCCAGCAGGCGGCGGCCGTTCTGTTTCGCTGGCTCCTCGCCCACCCTCAGGCGGAAGCGACGGTTCGAGACGCCTTCATCCGGGGCCTGGAACGGCTGGGCGACATGGGGGTCGAGGAGGTCGCGCTCGCCGTCCGGACCCGCCGGGGGGTCGAGCGAGAAGCGGCCGTCGCGATCTTCGCGAGCCTCCGATCGGTCCACGCGGCCGACCAGCTCGTCGGGCTGGTCAAGGTGCCTGACCTGACTGGCCCGGAGCGGCTGGCGCTGATCCGCCATTTCCAGGACATCCCGCTCGACATCCCGGTCCCCACGCAGGGGCTAGCCGAGTGGGTCGAGAAGCACTCCGACGCCGACCCGGCCGTCAAGGTCGCCGCGCTCGACGCTTGCCGGCTCTCGGGGAACCCAGCCTCGACGCTGGTGCTCGCCATGCTCGACGACGAGGACGAGTCGGTCCGGCTGGCCGCGACCCGGATCGCCGCATGGTCGCGTCCGCCGGGGGCCGTCGAGAAGCTCGTCGAGCGGCTCGCCGACAAGTCCACCTCGGACGTCGAGCGGCTCGCGGTCGTCCGGGCCTTGCGATCGGCCGGCCCCAAGGCGTTCGCGCCTCTGGACGCGCTCTACCTCGCGTCCGAAGACTCCGCGATCCGCCGGGCCGCGCTCCGGTCGACTGGCCGACGCGGATCGGAGCAAGGCGACCCCCGCCCTGGAATCGGCGGTTTCCGGCCCCGACCCTGCCCTCCGCACTGAGGCCGTGCAGATCCTCGGCGAGTCGCCCGCGACCGCGACCTTGCTCGCCAAGGCGTATCCTGAATCGGAGCCTGAGTCGGGCTGAACTGCCCGCGATCCTCAGGTCGCTCCGAAAACAGGAAGGGGCGGAGGTCCGCAAGCTCGTGGCCTCGATTGAGGAGGATGCCTCCCGAGGTCCCGGCGCGATCCGACCAGACGACATCTGGGCTCGGCTCGGGCAGGGGGCCGACCCCTGGGCCGGGCTCGGTGTCTTCTACCGATCATCGAGCCGGTGCTCGACCTGCCACCAGATCAACGGCCGGGGCGGGTCGATCGGCCCCGACCTAACCATGGGCGAGACGGCCATGCCGGCCGGTCACCTGATCGAGTCGATCCTCTACCCCTCGAAAGAGATCTCCGAACGATACGACCCGCCTCGAACGGCCCAGAAGGACGGGCGAGCCGTCGCCCGGATGGTGGCGGCGACCGACGCGAAGCCGGCCGCGCGGGTCGCGGCAGGATTCGATCACCTCGCCGATGCCCTCGACCGTTTCCCTCGACTTCACGCCCACCGAGCTGGCCGATCTGGTGGCGTTCCTCAGGAGCAACCGGCGCAGGCGTCGCTCGAACACGGCCCAATGAAGCTCGACCGGGCTCTGGTGATCGGCCCGTTCGCGCCCGGGGCCGATCGGCTCCGGCTCCCGCTCGACCGGATTGATCTGTCGAAACCGTCCGCTGGACTGGACGGGGTGTCAGTGCGGTGGGGGTCGCTGGAAGCGACCGCGTGGGGGACGTTCAACCTCCGGGGCGAACTGGGCACGAAGCCGTCACGGACCTTCCTGGCGGTCCAGGTTCGATCGGAGGGGGAGCAAGGCGCCGTGCTCCGGTTCGCAGCCGAAGGGTCGGCGCGGGTCTACCTCAACGGAAAGAAGGTGGCAGACGTCGCCGAACGCGACCCGTCGACCCTCGGAGGGGCGTTCGATCGCCCGTCGAAGGGCGGCCTGGCCCCGCTACCGGACCTCGCCCGACTGCCGCTCCAGCCCGGCTGGAACCTCCTGATCATCGCCATCGACGGCACCGGCCAGCACGACGCGCGAGCGTCGTTCGAAATCGCCTCGCCTGAGCCGGTCGAATTGCGGTTGCCGAAGAATTGAACAGAGAAAGTGGTCGGTGGTCAGTGGTCAGTGGTCAGCGAAGACAGTTTCTAACATACTGACGACTGACCACCAATCACGGACCACGCAGGATTGAACTCGGATCATCACCCATGACGCATCCCCCGATGGTTTCGCCGATGCTCGACCCGACCTCAATCTTCGAGATCTTCCGGGGCAACCACGGGACAGAACTCCTGACGGCGGCCGTGGCCCATTTCCGGATCTTCGAACGGTTGGCGCATGGGCCGATGACCTTCAGTGAGCTTCGGCGCGCCCTCGTCCTGGCCGAACGGCCGGCGGTGGTCCTGATCACGGCGCTCCGGGCTTTCGGGCTGCTCGCGGATGACGAGGAAGGGCGGATCGGCCTGACCGAGCTGGCCCGCGACCACCTCACGCCCGGCGCGTACTTCGACGTCAGCGGCTACGTCGGCCTGGCGAGCGAGTCGCCCGGCGTGGTCGAGATGGTCGAGCGCCTCCGGACCAATCGCCCGGCGGGTTCATCGAACGACGAGGACGGGGCCGCCTTCATCTATAAGGAAGGGATCGAGTCGGCAATGGAGTCGGAGGCGTCGGCCCGATCGCTGACGCTGGCCCTGGCCGGTCGGGCGAAGAACGTCGCGCCGGTCCTGGCCGAGCAATGCCCGCTCGACAACGCCCGGCTTCTGCTCGACGTCGCCGGTGGCACGGGGATCTATAGCATCGCCTGGCTGCTCCGCCATCCCGAGCTGCGGGCCATCGTCTGGGACCGGCCGGAGGTTCTCAAAGTGGCCGTCGAGATGGCCGAAGCGTTTGGGGTGGCCGACCGGCTCGAAGCCCGGCCCGGCGACATGTTCAAGGACCCGGTGCCCGAGGGGGCCGACGCCATCCTGCTCTCGAACGTCCTGCACGACTGGGACATCTCCGACTGCTGGGTTATCGTCTCCCGTTGCGCCTCCGCCCTCCGGCCCGGCGGCCGGCTCCTGATCCACGACGTCTTCCTCAACGACGAACTCGACGGCCCTCTGCCGATCGCCCTCTATTCCGCCGCGCTCTTCCGCCTTACCGAAGGCCGCGCCTATTCCGCCCGGGAATACCGGACCTGGCTCAAGGACGCGGGCCTCGTCCCCGGAGAGATCATCCCGACTCTGATCCATTGCGGTGTCCTGCCCGGAGTCAAAGTGACGGATTGAATGAGGCAGACGGCCGCCCGATCAACTCTTGGCGTGACCGTCGGTAGGGCCTCGATGCCCGGCGAGACTGAAGGCGGCGTTGATCAGAGCGACATGAGAGAACGCCTGGGGGAAGTTGCCCGTCATTCGCCTGGCCGCCGGGTCATATTCCTCGGAGAGCAGGCCGACATCGTTGCGGAGGGCGATCAGCCGCTCGAACATCGCGACAGCTTCCTCCTTCCGGCCGAGGGCGTTGAGGTTGTCGGCGAACCAGAACGAGCAGGGGAGGAACCGCCCTTCGCCCGGCGGCAGGCCGTTGACCTCCTGGCGAGTCGAGTAGCGGGCGACCAGGCCGTCGGTCATCAGCTCGCGGCCGATCGCCTCGATCGTCCCCTTGACGCGGGGGTCGTTGGCGGGGAGAAAGCCGACCATCGCCATCATCAAGAGGCTCGAATCCAGGAGGTCTGAGCCGTAGAACTGCGTGAACGCTCCTCGCGTTTCGTTGAACCCTTCTCGACAGACCTCGGCGTGGATCTCGTCGCGGACGGACCGCCAGCGATCGACCGGCCCTTCGAGGTGGAACTCCTCGATGGCCTTCACCGCGCGGTCGAAGGCGACCCAGGCCATCATCTTGGAATGGGTGAAGTGGCGGCGAGGGCCTCGGACCTCCCAGATCCCGTCGTCCGGCTCATGCCAGAACTTCTCCAGCTCCTCGTAGAGGGCAATGCCAACCTTCCAGCCCTCGTCGTCCACTTCCAACCCGGCTCGGCGACACTCGTACATGGTCGAGGCCAGCTCGCCGAAGACGTCGAGCTGAAACTGCTCGGCCGCAGCGTTGCCGATCCGAACCGGCGTGGACCCCTCGTAGCCCCGGAGCCAGGGTAGCTCCAGCTCGGGGAGCCGACGCGTCCCATCGAGGCCGTACATGATTTGCAGCGTGTTCGGCGTGCCGGCCACTGACCGATGGAGCCAGAGCCGCCACGCGGCGGCCTCCTCCAGGTAACCGGCGTTGGCGAGTGCCGAGAGCGTGAACGTGGCGTCGCGGACCCAGCAAAAGCGGTAATCCCAGTTCCGGACGCCCCCCAGTTGCTCGGGGAGGGAGGTCGTCGGCGCGGCCACGATCCCACCCGTCGGCGCATAGGTCAGCGCCTTGAGCGTGATCAGCGATCGGACCACGGCGTCTCGCCAGGAGCCCTCGAAGTTACATCGCGACGACCAGTCGGACCAGAACGTCTCCGTTTCCCGGAGGGCCTTCTCGGGGTCGACCTCGCGCGGGCTCGAGGATGGTACGAGGGGAACCAGGTCATGATGAACGGGACTGCGCTGGCCCTCGGCGACCTCGAAGTCGGCCGACGGTTGACATGTTCGCGTCGTGGAAGGGACTTCCCATGACCATCCGGATCATGTCCGGGCCAGCGGTCGCGGTCAGCCCGTCGTCGGTCCGGAGAACCCAGGGAACGATCGAGCCGTAGTCGAACCGGAGGATCAGCTCCAGGTGCATTGGGACACGGCCGCGGACCCCTTCGACGATCCGGATCAGGTCGGGGGCCTCGCCGCGAGGGGGCATGAAGTCGATCAGCCGGACGACCCCTTCGGCGGTCTCGAACTCGGTCTCCAGGATCAGCGTGTCCCCCCGATAGCGACGGCGGGTCGACTGGACCTCGCCTTTCGGCGCGATTCGCCACCGGCCGTTGTCGGCCCCGCCCAGGAGCGCCGCGAAGCAGGCGGGCGAGTCGAACCGGGGCAGGCAGAGCCAGTTGACCGAGCCGTCCCTGGACACGAGGGCGGAGGTCAGGCAGTCGCCAATGAGTGCGTAATCCTCGATCCGTGACGGCATGGTTCGGGGCGTCTCCGTGAGCGAGTCGGGCGGCCGGCTAATCGCGGAAGGTGATGATTGTCTTGACGTCGTGGGGCCGACGCTCGATCGCCTCGTGCCAGTTCTCGATCGGCACCCGGCGGGTGATCAGGCGGCCGAGCCACTGGCGGTCGGCCTTCAGCAAGGCCGCGGCCGCTTTCTCGTAGTGGCGGCGGTTGGCGTTGACCGAGCCGAAGACCACGCCGTTGCCCAGGACCATCGAGCGATTGATCGCACCGGGGTCAATCTCCAGCGTCCGGCCGCCCGAGGAGACGCCGGCCAGGCAGATGATCGTGTCGGGGGTCGTGCCGGCGATGACGTCGAAGATCAGCGGGCCGTAACCCGTGCATTCGAGGACCACGTCGGCGGCCTGGCCCAGGTCGCCGAGCTTGCCGGCGTGATACGTCGCGCCGAGGTCGCGGACCAGGCCCGGCTTGGGGCCGTCGGTCGCCCGATCGAGAACGTGGACCTCCAGCCCTCGCTGCACGCCCAGCAGCGCGGCCAGCAGGCCGACCGGCCCGGCGCCGGTGACGAGCACGCGCCTCGGCGACCACTCGGCCCGCCAGCCAATCCGCTCGACGTGCTCCCAGGCTTTGGCCACCACGCTGGTCGGCTCCAGGAGGACGCCCAGGACCCCAAGCCTGGCGTCGACCTTGACCGCGAATTTCGGCTCGATCCGGTATCGTTCCGAGCAATATCCATCCCGCTGCTTGATCCCTCGCTCAGTATACCGGCCGTTCCGGCACATGTCCCACTCGTCCGCCGCGCAGTTCGAGGCAGGGGACCGGATCGGGCCGACGGACGATCCCGACGACGAGGTCGCCCCGGCGTCAAACCCGACTCGGCCGGTGCCTCGATCACCCGGCCGAGCGACTCGTGCCCGAGGATCAGCCGGTCTCGGCCGGGCGGAGACCATCCATAGCGACCATCGATGATCTCGCGGTCGGTCCCGCAGACGCCAACGGCCATCACCTCGACCAGGATCGATCCGTCCTCCTCTGGCGGCTCGGGAACGTCGTCCAGCCGGGCCGAGCCGGACTTCTCGGGGATCACGGTCAGCGCTCGCATCGTTCTTTCCTCTCCGGAGCCCGTTCAGATCGTTGCCCAGAGGTATGGCACCTGCTAATCTCGGGCCGAGGCGATCGACCTCCGCCCATCGCCGATCGATTTCCTCGGGACGGGATGCTCCATGCACGTTTCCCCCCCGTTCTCCGACCGACCGAGCCGCTGCGGCTATCTCCACGACCGCGACTGGCGGCTCGAATACAGGCTCGCCTTCGACCTCTCGGCCGAGGAGTACGCCGACTGGCTCCTCCAGGGCTGGCGGCACTTCGGCCGGACCCTCTTCCGGAACCGCTGCCCGACCTGCGTCGCCTGCCGCCCGATCCGCGTCGATGTCAATCGCTTCCGTCCCGACCGATCGCAACGCCGGGCCTGGAAAGCGAACGCGGCCGACCTCCGCCTGGAGATCGCCGATCCCGCCGCCGGCCCCGATCAGCTCGATCTGTACCTCCGCTACCACGCCCACCAGGAAGTGGCCAAGCAGTGGCCCTCCCGCCGGGAGGAGACCCCGGCCGAATACCGCGAGACCTTCGTCGAGAATCCATTCGCAACTCGTGAGTGGCGCTATTACCTGGGCCCGACGCTCGTCGGTGTCGGCTACGTCGACCCCCTGACGATCGGCCCGTCGGCGATCACCTTCATCCACGACCCGGCTCACAGGACCGCTCGCTCGGGACTTACAACGTCCTCGCCTTGATCGACTACGCCCGAGGACCTGGGCCAGCCCCACGTCTACCTGGGCTACTACATCGCCGACTGCCCCTCGATGGCCTACAAGGCTCGGTTCGTGCCCAACCAGACTCTCGGCCAGGACGGGCGGTGGAGAGATTTCCGGATGCGAGAGACCTGAACGAGGGACGGGCCCCGCACGATCGAGCCTGGAATCGAGACCGGCTGGAAAAACGCTGATAATTAGACCATCAATTCCGCGATAGTATTGCTGACCGTTGAATCCCGACCGCCGATCGCCCGGGTCACAAATGGTCTGGTCAAGCCGCGTTGGTTCGGTTAGTGTCGCAGGGTGTCTCTCCCGACAATTTCGAGAGGTTTCCCGCTCAGCTCAGCATTCCGGGGGCATCGCTTAACGCCATGATGATCAAGGCCACCGACATCCGCCGAGGGATGGTTATCACGATGGAAGGGGTCAACTTCGTCGTGGTCGACTTTGCCCATCACACCCCGGGCAACCTTCGCGCGATGGTGCAGACCAAGCTTCGCAACATGAACAGTGGCTCGCTGATCGACAAGCGGCTCCGCTCGGTGGACCAGATCGAGGTGCCCTATGTCGAGACCAAGGAATACGAATACCTGTATTCCTCAGGGCGACGAACACGTCTTCATGGACACCGAGACCTACGACCAGATCAGTTTCTCGCCCGAGATCCTGGGCACCGCCATGCAGTACCTGCTGCCCAATAGCAAGGTCATGGTGATGCACGTCGCTGACAAGCCGGTCTCGATCGAAGTCCCCGCCTCGATCGACCTGACCGTCATCGATACGCCGCCGTCGATCAAGGGCGCGACAGCCACGAATCAGTACAAGGAAGCGACCCTGGAGACGGGACTCAAGGTCACCGTCCCGCCCTTCGTGGGCCCGGCGAGAAGATCCGGATCGACACCCGGACGGGCGAGTACGTCGAACGGGTCAAGTGAGCAGGCAGCGGGTAGCAGTCAGCGGGTAGCGGGTAGAGAAGAGGGAGAAGATCCGCTTGGGCTTTCTTTTCTACCCGCTGACTGCTACCCGCTTCTTCGACCCGTCCGCCGGCCCAGAGCACCGGCGCAGACACCGGTGAGCATCCTCGCGGCATTCCGGCCCAGAAAGCGGATGTTGTATCCGCCCTCCTGGACCAGGAGAGTGGGATATCTTCATCGCGCCGATCCGCCGGCCGACTTCGAACAGCCCTTCGGGAGTCAGGCTCCACGAGCCCGTCGGGTCGGCCTTGGCGATGTCGAGGCCGAGTGAGACCACCAGCGCGACCGGGCTTGAACTTCCGGACGATCTCGAGCGCCTCGTCGAGTTCTTCCAGGTATCGGCCGTCGTGGACGTCCTCGGGCAGGGGGAGGTTGCGGTTGAACCCCTTGCCCTCGCCCTCGCCAACCTCGTCGGCGAAGCCCGAGAAATAGGGGTAGGCGAAGTTCGGGTGGCCGTGGATCGAGACGGTCAGGACGTCGGATCGATCCCAGAAGATATCCTGGGCCCCGTTGCCGTGATGGTAGTCGACGTCGAGGATCGCGACGGGCCCGTCGAGCTTCGTCCGGAGGTACTGGGCGGCGATCGCCCCGTTGCAGAAGTAGCAGAAGCCGCCGTAAGTGTCGCGCTCGGCGTGGTGCCCCGGAGGCCGGCAGAGGCTGTAGACCAGCGGCTCGCCGTCGACGATCGCCGAGGCTCCCGAGAGCGCGACGTTCACCGCCGCGCGGGCCGCCTTGTAGGCGTCCTTGCTCAGGGGTGTGAACGTGTCGATGCAATAATAACCCACCCGCCGGCGTCGGTCGTGGGGCGGCCGGTCGGCGCGGCGGATCGGGAAGACGTAGGGGTAGACGAGTTCCCCCTCGGGCAGCTCCTGGCAGTAGTCTCGGACGTAGTTGACGAAATCGGCGTCGTGAACGGCCCGGATCGGCCCTTCGCCGAAGTTGCGGACCTGCAGTTGCTCGACGTCGGGCAGGTCCTGGATCGCCTTGAGGATCACGTCGACCCGCGCCGGACGCTCAACATATCCTCGTTCGCGGACGTGGTGTAGCGAGTGCTTGGCCGAGCAGAAGACCTTGAGCGGATGCAGCCGCCGGGGGATCTTGTACTTCTTCTCCTCGGGCGATACGTAGAGCGGCCTGCGGATCTTGACCGGCGAATCCTTGACCGAAGCGACGACCTGCAAGACGTATTCCGAGTCGGGCGCGTAGTTGTACCGGAGGGTCAGGATCGCCTCGATCACCTGTTTGACCACGTCGGGTTCAAGGGGCTCGTCGCGGTCGAGGGGGTCGTAGAGCAGGCGGGGCTCGGGCGGCTTTCCGGGCCGGATCGGCTGATCGTAGAGGGTGCCGATGATCGGCCGGGCGTCGTACCGCTCGTAGAACTTGAGCCGGTTCTTGTTCGCCTTGAGGTTCGCGGCGGTCGCGACCTGCGCGGGGTCGTCGGTGGGGACTTCGAGGAACAACCCCTTGGCGCCTCGGGCCATCATGTCCTGGCGGAGGGCCTCGTAAAGGCCGCCGCCGAGCCCGCGCCCGCGCTGTTCGGCCTGAGTGACGATGAAGTCGAGGTAGGCGTAACCGATCCACTCGAAGTAGTCGGCCAGCGCGAATCCCAGGACCCGCTCGCCGTTCCCATGAGCGGTCAGGAGGACCGTCGGATAGTTCCGGGTCGTCTGCTCGGCCAGCTTGTGCTCGACGTAGTCGGGGACGTCGGCGAGGTCGGGAAAGGCGGCGACGAGCAGGGCCTGGACCTCGGCGATGCACCGGCGGTCGTGCTCCCGGTGCGTCCCGAGCACGTGGCTGATTCGAAACATGAGGTCATCCTTGGTCCAGCCGCTTGCCGAACGTGAGCCTGTCGTCGCCCGTCCGGTAAAAATCCTCGATCCGCTCCAGGAGACGATAACCGCGTCGGGCGTAGAACGCATGCGCCGGGGCATAGGGCGAGGTCGAGGACGTCTCGGCCAGGAGCCAACGGCCTCCGAGCGCCCGGACGGCCTCCGTCACGGCCTCGTCGAGCTGGTTTGCAACGCCGGTGCCCCGGGCTTCGGGCGCGACGGCGATCCAGTAGAGGTCGAACGTCCCGACCGTCAGCGGGACCGGTCCGAAGCAGGCGAAGCCGACGACGTCCGCCGTCGCGCTCGGCCACGAACCAGCGGTAATCGGTCGAGGGTCCGGGGTTCAGCTCTCGTCGACCAGCTCCAGGCCGATGGCGACCTCGTGCGGCCTGGAAGGCGCCCGAGGATTCGAGGATGCGGGCGATCGCCGGCCGGTCGCCGGCTGAAGTCGCGGAGCGAGACGTCACCAGCGGCCATCGCCCGCCCTCCGATCCTTCGCCTGCTCGACCAGCTGCCGCCAACGTCGCCTCGTAGTCGCGTCCCGACGCCCGGAGCGCCCTGCGCCCAGCCGGCCGAGGGGCCGATGTCGGGGTTCGGGTTCACCTCCAGGATCATCGGCGAGCCTTCGGCGTCGAGCCGGAAGTCGACCCGAGCATAGTCGCGGCAGCCCGTCGCGCGGAAGGCTTCGACGGCGAGGGTCGATAGGCGTTCGGCCAGCCCCGGCTCGACCTCCGCCGGGCATCGCGGCCGGCTGGCCAGGTCCTCGGCCGAGCCCTCGGCCCACTTCGCGGCGTAGGTCAGGATCGGCCACGAGCCGGCGGGCACGTGTAAACGATCTCGGCCACGGGCAAGGCCTCGGGCTCGGGGAGGGCCAGGAGGCCGACGTTGAACTCGCGGCCGGGCAGATACGCCTCGATCAGGACGTCGCCGCCGTGGCTCGACCCGGAGCCGGGCGACCCCCTCGACGATCGCCTCGGGCGTCCGGACCACGCTCGACTGGTCGATCCCCAGGCTCGCGTCCTCCGCCTCGGGCTTGAGGATCGCCGGCCAGGGTCCACTCCATCGAGGGACCGGCTCGCCCGACCGGACCACGTCGAAGGGGGCCGTCGGCAGACCGAAGCCCCTCAAGAGGGCCTTGGTCCGCGCCTTCGAGTGGCAGAGCGCCTGAGCCTCGGGCGGGCAGCCGGTGTAGGGCAGGCCGAGCAGTTCGAGCATCCCCGTGACGTGGGCCTCGCCGATGCTGCGGCCGCCGAACCCCTCGATCAGGTTGAAGACCACGTCCGGGGTCGGGTTGGCGAGTTGCCCGAGAACCTTCCCGACCGGCGGCGCCGCCGGCGATGGCCAGGCGTCGAATCCGTGGCGCACCAGGCCCTCGGCCACCACGCGGGCCACCTCGGCGACGTCGGCCTCGGAGGCCGAGTCGGGGTGGTCGGGCGGGAGCATCGGGGCATTGTACAGGACCGCGACCCTCGTCCGGCGTCGGCTCACGTCTTCAACCCCACCCTCGTCAGGCTCGACGTGGAGAATCCGGCGGATCAGGTCAGGGTAGCTCGATCCCATGCCCTTCGGCCAGGATGACGAGGTCGCTCGTCACCGGGGCCAGGCCGGGCAGGGGGTTGGCCTCGATGAAGTAGGGGACGCCGTCGCGGACGCGGAAGTCGATCCGGGCCAGGTCGCGGCACTGGAGCGCCGCCGAGACGTCGAGCGCGGCGATCGTGAGAGCGGCCACGACCGGGTCGGGAAGGTCGGCGGGTGCCTCGTAAGTGACGCGGTTCCGCCAGTCGCGCTTGACCTCGAGCGAGTAGACGAACTGCTCCTCCGGACGCTTGGGGAGGATCCGCATCGAGCCGATGACGAACGAGTTGCCTCCCTGGAGCGAGGAATTATTGCCGAGCAGCCCGACGGTCACCTCGTCGCCGGCGATGAACTCCTCGACCAGGATCGGCTGCTCGATAGTCGCGGGCCAGGTCGTCGGTAGATCGCGATCGGCTTCCTCGGCGGTCTCGGCGATGCACCGGCCCCGGATTCCCTTGCTCGACCCCTCGAACGCCGGCTTGAGGATCAGCGGCGGTGGCAGACTCCGAATCGGCCCAGCGTCCGACCGGGTCCGACTCGTCGAACAGGAGCGTGAGAATCCCCTCGCTGTTCTCGGCCAGGTCGCCCGGCAGAGTCCATCCTCTTGGAAACTTGACGTCCGAGCCCGACTGGACAAGTCGCTTGGCCATCCGTTTATCGAGGCTCGCCGCCAGGGTGAGCGGATCGGACCCCGAATACGGGATGCCGAGCATCTCCAGGACGGCCGGCACGCGGGACTCGCGGCACCGGCCGATCCCTTCCCCCTCGGCGATGTTGAAGACGAAGTCGGGCGGGTCGGCGAGGACGCTGTTGAGGAAGTCGCGGCCGTCGCCGAGCAGGACGACGTCGTGCCCTTCGCCTCGGATGACCTCGGCGATCGCCTCGACGGTCTCGGGCTTGTCGAACTCCTCGAACCGGTCGTCCGGCCCTTCGAGGCGAAGGGCCGGATCGGTCGGCGCGAGGTCGAAGGCGATGCCGATCCTCACGACCCCGTCCCCCGCTTGGCGTGGCCGTTCACCGTTGCCGTTGCCGTTGCCGTTCCCGTTGAGGCGATGTCCGTTGCCGTTCAAGGGCGGTCGCGCTGGGACGTCGGGCATGGCGCGGGTTGCCCTCGGGGATCAAGACCTCGGCCTTCCCTTCGAGGAGCCCGCTGACGCCCTGCGTCTCGACCTTCGACGGAACCTCGGGCGGCTCGCCGGTCGGATGATAATGGACGATCATCCCCTCATAATTGCGGAGGACGACCGAATCGTTCGAGGCCGAGAGCAGGTAATTCGGCATGAGCGGGATCTTGCCGCCGCCTCGGGGGGCGTCGACGACGTAGGTCGGCACGCCCAGGCCCGAGATGTGCCCGCGCAGCCCTTCGATGATCTCGATCCCCTTCCAGACCGGCGTCCGGAAATGCCCCGCGCCGGTGACGGGGTCGCAGTGGAACAGGTAATAAGGCCGGACCTTGATCCGGAGGAGGGCGCGGCAAAGCTCCTTCTGCGTGGCCAGGCTGTCGTTGACCCCCTTGAGCAGGACGGCGTGGTTGTTGATCGGCATCCCCGCCATCCGCAGCCGGGCGCAGGCTCGCGCGGCCTCGGGCGTGACCTCGCGCGGGTGGTTGAAGTGGGTCTGGATCCAGATCTTGTCCGAGGCGCCGAGGATCTCGACGACCTCGTCGTCGAAGAGCCGCTGCGGGAGGGTGACGGGAACTCGCGTGCCGATCCGGATCACGTCGAGATGCTCGATCGCCGAGAGGTTCTCGACGAAGAAGGCGAGCTTCTCGAGCGGGAGCGTGAGCGGGTCGCCGCCGGAGACGATCACGTCGCGGATCTCGGGATGGTCGCGGACGTACTCGACCATCCGTTGATCGTCGCGCGAGACCGCGTCCCAGCCGCCGCGCTTCATCGTGGCCCGCTTGCGGGTGCAGAACCGGCAATACATGGTGCAGACGTGGGTCGTGACCAGCAAGGCCCGGTCGGGATAGCGGTGCGTCAGGCCGGGGACGGGCGAATCCTTGTCCTCGTCGAGCGGGTCGTCCTCCTCGGTCCCGGTCACGCCGAGCAGTTCCAGCGGCGAGGGGACCGACTGGAGCCGGATCGGGTCGTGCAGGTCGTCGCGGTCGATCAGCGAGAAGTAATAGGGCGGGATGGCGAGCTTGTACTGGGTCGTGAGGACGTCGAGCGCCGCGCGTTCCTCGGCCGAGAACGGCAGGAGGTCGGCGAGTTGCCTGGCGTGGCGGACGGCGTTCTGGGCCTGCCAGCGCCAGTCGGTCCACTGATGGTCGGGGACGTGTTCCCAGGCGGGGTGTCGAGGGGTGGTCGGGGTGTGCCTGGAACTGGGAGGCTCGTCGCCGTCCGGAAACTCGGTTCCGGAGGCGATGTCGACGAGTGGGGACGCTGCGCCCGCGGGATCGCTCATCGGATTTGCCTGACCCTCGGAGAGAAGTGAGTGGGGCCCGGACGACCGTTCGGACCCCGAGAGGTTTTTTGATTCTAAGACATCTGCCTCTCGACAAGGGGAAAGAATCCGCATTCTCCCGGCCGAGCCGGCCCGAATCCCAGCGATCGACGTGCCAACCTCGGGAGTCTTGCGGAAAGTCCCAGAATCCGGGCGAAATGACCGCGAGATCGGTCGAGAAGGGACGCCTCCGATGCAATCTACCACGTTGCGCGGCGGAATATCGGGCGAGTTGCATTTTTCAAATATGACGGGGTTGGTTCCTCGATCGGAATTAACCGCAGACCGTCGAAAAGGACGTGGTGGGGCTCGCCCAAGGCTCGACCCACCCTACATATTCGGATTCGCCATTCTCGCTCCTCAATCCTTCCGGATCGGCACGGGCGGGGTTAAGATCGGGGGGCTTTGGACGATCCTTCCCCGGAGTCGAGCCTTGGACGCCGTGACCCGCCTGCTCTCGGACCTCGTCGCGATTCCCAGCGTCAACCCGATGGGCCGGAGCTTGTCCGGTCCCGGGTTCCTGGAAGGTCGGGCTGTCCGATTATCTTGAAGGCTGGTTCCGCGCCCTCGGCGTTGATCGTCGAGCGGCAAGTGGTCTCGCCGGGCCGGGACAACCTGATCGCCCGGTACGAGTCGCCCCGAAACCGTCGGACGCTCCTTTTCGACGCCCACCAGGACACGGTGCCGACTGACGGCATGACGATCGACCCGTTCGCGCCCGTGTTGAGCAACGGACGCCTTTACGGGCGAGGGGCCTGCGACATCAAGGGGGGAATGGCGGCGATGCTCACCGCCTTCGCCCGACTTGTCCGCGAGACGGCCCGCCGATTCGGCCACCGTCATCATGGCCTGCACGGTCGACGAGGAGTTCACTCACACCGGCTCGTCCCGACTGGCCGATGGCCGCCATGGCGCCGACCTGGCGATCGTCGCCGAGCCGACCCTGCTCAACATCGTCAACCGCCACAAGGGGGCGGTTCGTTGGAAGCTCCGGACGCGGGGCGTCGCCTGCCACTCCTCGACACCTCAGTCTTGGCGACAATGCGATCTATACGATGGCCCGCGTGGTCTCAGCTCTCGAAGACTACGCGGGAGAACTGGCGAGGTCGAAGCACGACCCGGTCCTTGGCCCGCCCAGCCTTTCCGTCGGCCGGATCGAAGGAGGCGTGGCCGCCAACGTGGTGCCCGACTGGTGCGAGGTCGACATCGACCGGCGGGTCATCCCCGGCGAACGGGCGTCCGAATGCCCGGGGAAGGTCGCTCGACTTCCTCCGCGAACGGCTCGGTGACCTGAAGCGGGTCGAGTTCCTCCCGCCCTGGGTCAACATGCCGCCGCTGGTCGCGGGGCGGTCGGAGCCGTTCCTGCCAGCCCTCCAGTCGGCCGATCGGGCGCGTCGGAGGCCGGACGCCCGAGATCATCGGCGTCCCTTACGGGACCGACGCCGGGCCGCTCGGCGAGGCCGGATTGCCGTGCGTCGTCTTCGGGCCGGGGGACATCGCCCAGGCCCACACGAAGGACGAGTGGGTCGAACTCGACCAGGTCCGGCTCGCCTCGGAGATGTATTTCGAGATCGCGCAGGGAGCTGGGATGAGCCAGGGCAAGTGCGTCGCCTTCGAAACGACCAGGCCCGGCAACATCGCCGGGCCCGTGGGTGCGTCTCAAGGGTAGAGCGACGCTCGACCTCAGTTCAGAAGACGTCGAGGTAGTAGTGGTAGCCGTGGTAGAATTTCCGCTTGTACCAGGGGTGGTGGGCCTCGGCGTAGTGATGGAGGCCGGCCTTGCGGGTGCCGCCGTAGTAGTTCCGGTAAAACGGCCCCTGGATCTGCGGGACGATCCGCTGCTCGCGGGGGTAAAGATACCAGCCGTCGTAAAGGGCCTTGTAATCGTGCCCGGTGCCCGGATTCTGGGGCGGGACATACGGCCAGTGCAGGTAATCCGACCAATCCTGGGCCTGGGCCGAGATCCCCGACAGACCGAGCAGGGCCGTCGACAGGATCAGGGACTTGAGCAGTGAGCCTCGCGACACGATCCACCTCCGTGTAGGGACGCCATTCCCGAACGTGGGTTATCATGACACACGAATCCGCGGCGCGTCGGAAATGCCAGGATTTTTTACCCGGGGCAAGGACGGGTTGTCGGGAAAGCGCGGGCCATCGCGGTCATGCCACCGACCAGGGAAAGGAGGCCGGCCCGATCGGCCGGAATGACGATGATTCGACGGATCGCGCGGTGGGGATGGGTCGTGACGGTCGCTGTCTGCTGCTCGGGGGCGAGCCTCGCGTCGGAGCCCGAACTGGCCAGGCTCAAGACGCATGTCGAGATCCTGGCCTCGCCGGCTTTCGGAGGACGCCGCGACGACGGGGCCGCGAAGGCTCGGGCCTACCTGATCGAGGAATTCCGCAAGCTCGGCCTGGCGCCACTCTTCGGCGATTCGTTCACGCAGGACGTGACCGGGAAGGGGCCCAACGACGTGCTCGGGGTCAATGTGGGCGTCAAGATCGCCGGTTCGGAGCCCGACCTCGCCGCGAAGTGGGTGATCCTCGGTGCCCATTATGACCACCTGGGCACTCATGGGGGCGTGATCTACCCCGGGGCCGACGACAACGCCTCAGGCGTCGCGATGATGCTCGAAGTCGCCCGATCGATCGTCGAAGCCACCGAAAAGCCGCGACGATCCATCGCGTTCGTCGGGTTCGACCTGGAAGAGCGTGGGCCGAACGGGGAGTTGGGGCTCCGAGGCTCGCAGTTCTTCGCCCGGCATTCGCCGATTCCGCTCGAAAAGGTCGCCCTGTTCGTCACGGCCGACATGATCGGCCGGTCGCTCGGAGGGGTCTGCGAGCCCTATGTCTTCGTTCTTGGCTCGGAGCACGAGCCCGAGGTCCGACCCTGGATCAACCGCGCCGCCGAGAGCAAACCGGTGAAGGTCGGCCTGCTCGGATCGGACATGCTCGTGATCGACCGGAGCGACTACGGCCCGTTCCGATCGCGGAAGATCCCCTATCTCTTCTTCACGACCGGCGAGAACCCGCTCTATCACTCCCCGAGGGACATCGCCGAGACGATCGACTATCCCAAACTCGAAGCGATCAGCCGGATCATCCACGGAGTCGTCCTTGAGGCGACGAACGGGCCGCTGGAGCCAGCCTGGGCCGCAGTCCCGGACTACCCGGTTGCCGAGGCCCTGGCCGTCCGTGACGTGCTCCGGACGCTCCTGGAGCACCGCGAGGCCCTCAAAATCGGCGCGTATCAGGTCGCGCTGATGGGGCAGACGATTCGCTCGATCGACGAGATCGCAGCAAGAGGCTCGATGACCCCGGGCGAGAGGACCAGGATTGCCCGGACGGCGCAGGTCATCCTGTTCACCGTGTTCTGAACGAAGGGACCGGGTCAGAGCCGGGGAACGCCGCCCGGCGGCTCTCGGTTCGGTCGAGGGCGGCGCCGGGACCTGTTCGAGGAAGAAGGGACGATCGGGGAAAATCACATTGCCCCGGGGGAGGACCGGGTCGAAGCCGAAGTTGGCCCGGGGGTCGTCGGGGTTGAAGTGATTCTCGGCCGCTTCGTCATGGAGCAAAGCGTGGACCTGAGAGGCCCGCCAGTTGAGATACTCGGGCCAGCCCTGGCCGACGACCGGCTCGGTCTCTGTCACCCTGTAACCAGCGGCGGTCCACTCGATGCGCCGGGCGGGTGAACGTTCCAATTCCTTGAGATAAGATGCCGTGTGCAAGGCTCGCTCGACCTTGCCCTGGGCGATGTAGATCTGAGCCCGGATGGCCAGGAGTCGGAGCCTACGGTCGGGAGAGTCGGATCGTTCCTCGATTGCTTCCAGCGAGGCGAGAGCGGCCGTATAATTCTCCGTCAGGTAATCGAAAAAAAGCCGGGCCTCGTCGAGAAGCGCGGCGACTTCGGGCTCGGCGGGCGGGGCATCCTCCGGCCGGTCGCAGAGCGGTCGCCCCATCCGGCCGATCCTCCGAAGCCGGAAGGCCGCCTCGGAATTCGACTCGAACTCGCCGAGGATGGGAAGCAGCGTGGGACGATCCAGGCGGTCGGTCGCCGGGACCTTGGGATCGGTCGAGGCCGTCGGCAAGGCGGCCAGCGTCAGCTTCGCGGCGGAGAGCAAAGTGGCGATCCACTCGATCCTCGAAGAGTCGTCCGGCGCGAGCAACCGCGAGCGCTGGTCGGAACTGTAGAGGTCGCAGAGTGCCGGCGCGGTGATCCGGTCGACCGAGCCGATCCGGGCCGCGAGAGTTTGGCCGTCGGGCGAGAGCGAGAGCGAGCCCATGGGGGTGGTGAAGTCGACCATCTGGAACTTCTTGTAGACCATCTTCTCGCGAGGGTGATACCAGGTGATCTGGTTGGGCGTCCCCTCAACCACGGTTGTGCAGAAGAGGTTGTCGCCCTCGCTGTCGAAGGCGATCGAGACTCCCTCAACCGAGCGGTCACGGGCGAGGACCATGTCGGGCGAGAGGGCCTGGATCGTCTCCGTCATGCCCGTTGTCGACCCGAACCCGAATCACATCCGGCTGATCAGCCGGGCGGTTCGGCTCCTCGAGGAACGGTCTTCCGGGCCACGACGACGACGGTCAGGCCGTCTCGGGTCCAGGCCGCCGCCTGGCCCGCCTGGCCGACCTCGGCCAGGAGCCGGGGCGTGCCATTCAGCCGAGTCAACGCAATGGAGCGTGTCGCCGGTCCCCCTCCGGAAGAAGGCAAGCCGGGACCCGTCGGGCGACCAGGAAGGAAGGAAGGCATCGTTGATGAGTTGACCAGGCGTCCGTTGTCGGATCGGATGATCGCCAGGCCGAGCGGGTTGAGCTGGGGGATGGCAAGATAGCGGCCATCGGGGCTCCAGGCGATCGCCTGGCCAGGGAGCCGGGCCGCCTCGGCGCCGATCTCGGGCAATGGGCGGCTCACGACCACCCGTCGACGGGTCGGCCCTTCCAGGACGACCACCTCGAACCGGCCTGAGCCATCCGCCTCGGCCACGACACGGCCAAACGCCAGGGCCCGACCGTCGGGACTCCAGCCGGGCGCAGTCAACGGGTGGCTCGACTCTTCAAGGAGGACCGAAGCTCCTGAGTCGCCGCGGCTCGCCCAGAGCCGGTACGCGGTCGGACGGCCCGGCGGAGTCGCCACGCTTGGAGCGGTTGTCGGCGATTCGAACAGCCAGCCCGGCTTGAGGATCCGATCGACCGGGCGGACCTCGACGACGTACGCCAGCCACTTTCCGTCCGGCGACCACGGCATCGGAGCATGCAGGCAACCGCCAAGCGTCAGCGCCGAAACCACGGCGAGTGCCGTTCGCAGATTTCGCCTCATCGGCTGGGAAGTCTCCCCAGGGAACAGGCCTGGTCCGGGCGAGTTGCATCGAGCCGACCGAAGCGACGGCGTCACGCCCTTGCATCCACTCCAGTATAGGGCGGCTCGACCCGATTGAATACGGACCACGCCCGCGAATTCAGTTCGGCCGTTTCCGCGGAGCGAATGGCTCGCGAGCGAAGGATGGAAAAAATGGGTAAACCTGGCGGGTTGATTTGACGATACTATCCGAGATTGTAGACTCTCGTTGGAGGCAGTGATCGGGCGGCCTGGGGCAGGTCGGCTCATCGGGTGGTCTCCCTTGCGAGCCGCGAGGGGGATCACTATAATGTCCGACTTGCCATGGGATTGCGGAAAACCGAGTTTGTTGGCGTGACCCTCGGTTCTCGAGACTCGGGATCGTCGCCAGCCTGTTCCGGGGCCCTCCATGAGATTCGTCCTCGTCGATCGCATCATTGATTTGCAGCCCGGCCAATCGCTCGTCGCCGTCAAGAATCTGTCCTTGGCGGAAGAGTATCTTGCCGACCATTTTCCGGGATTCCCGGTCATGCCGGGCGTTCTGATGCTGGAGGCGCTGACGCAGGCCGGGGCCTGGCTGGTCCGCGACATGGAGGACTTCGCCAACAGCGTGGTCGTCCTCAAGAAGGCCAAGATGATCAAGTACGGCAGCTTCGTCGAACCGGGCCGACAGCTCCAGCTCAAGGTCACGCTGGTCTCCCATGACGACCGCGAGGCGAGCTTCAAGGGAGAAGGAACGATCGACGGCCAGTCGATGGTCAAGGGCCAGTTCACGCTGACGCGGTATAACCTCCGCGACCGCGACCCCGCCCTCCACAAGACCGACGCCTCGATCGTCGCCGGGCTCCGCGACCTTTACGCCACGCTCCGCAAGGGGTCCGTGGGTGCCCGGGCCATGCTCAAGGAAACCCCCTCGGCTCAGCCCGAGATCGCCCTGGTCGAGCAGGCAGGCGGGTAAAAGATTCCGGATTTGGTCGGTTCTCCGGGTCGTGGTCGTCCTGATGATGTTGCAAGGTTTGACGAAATTCATCAAGATGGGTCTCGACGCATGGAACGCTGGCTGACCACGACCGACCCCGCCCACCGTGCGACCGCACCCGCGAGCTTCGTACCGGCCCGATTGAAGTCGTCCACCAGGAATCGCCGACGATTGATCGAGTCAGGCCGCGCATCCGGCGGGCGGAGGATGGTCCCCATCGTGGGATTCGGATTGGTGTTCCCGTACTTTCGAGGATGACATGCCGACGCACGACGAGATCTATCAGAAAGTTCAAGCCACCCTGGTCGACGCCCTCGGTGTGGACGAGGAAGACGTCACCAAGGACGCCACGCTCCAGGGCGACCTGGGCGCCGAGTCGATCGACTTCCTGGACATCGTGTTCCGGCTCGAGCGGAACTTCGGGATCAAGATCCCTCGCGGCGAGCTGTTCCCCGAGAACGTCGTCACCGACCCGGACATGATCAAGGACGGCAAGCTGACGGCCAAGGGGCTCGACGAGCTCAAGGCCCGGATGCCCTACGCCGACCTCTCCGACGTTCGCCGCCAACCCCGACGTCGAGCGGATCGGCGACCTCTACACCGTGGACATGCTGGTCCAGTACGTTTCGAGCAAGCTGGCGGCCTGAGCGGTCGCGGGCGGTCGAGACGGGGACTCGGGCGACTTTCCGGGCTCGTCGACCAGATCGGCGGCGAGCCGGAGTGCTCCGGGCCTGGCCGTCTACCGGAGCCGTCGTCCGTCCTCTCTTCGCGGGTGTCCATCACATGCGATGGATCTGGATCGACAAATTCCTCGAATTCCGCAGCGGCAAGTTCGCCCGGGCGATCAAGAACTTGACGCTGGCCGAGGAGCACCTGCACGACCATTATCCCGGGCTATCCGGTCATGCCGGCCTCGCTGATCATCGAGGGGCTGGCCCAGACCGGCGGCATCCTGGTCGGCGAGGCCGGGGGTTTCGTCGAGAAGGTCGTCCTGGCCAAGATCCCCCGAGCCGAGTTCTTCGGCGTGGCCTGCGCCGGCGACCAGCTCATCTACGAGGTGACGCTGACCGACCTCCGGGCCGAGGGGGCGGTTGTCGAGGCCAAGGCGTTCCTCGAAGGGGAATTGCTCGCCGACGTCGAGATCTTCTTCGCCCACCTTGATAATTCGCGGGCGAACCAGATCTTCGGCCCGAAGAATTTCGTGTTCACGCAACAGTTGCTCGGCGTGCTCGACCTGGCCAAGGCCCAGGCCCGAGCCCAGGAAGCCGAAGCCCTGGCGTCATCGACGGCCGTCGCCGGTCTCCGTGAACGGCGCAGCCCCACGACGGATCGCCTGACCAGGCGTGAGCCCTGGCCATGATTCTGCCGACGCGATCGCCTTCGTATCCGCGCCGATTGATCCGCCCAAGTCCGCTGGAGAGTGACGAGTAACCCCATGCCCCGTACCGAACGACGAGTCGTCATCACCGGACTGGGTCTCGTCACGCCGCTGGGCATCGGGGCCGAGCCGTTCTGGTCCGTCGCTGGCCGAGGGCCGCGGGGCGGTCGGAAAGATCCGGGCGTTCGCCGTCGACGGCCTGCCCAATGACGTCGGCGGCGAGGTCCCGGGCCTCGACAAGAAGGCGATGATCGACCTGGCGTTACCTCGCGTCAAAAAGCCGCTCCGCAAGAGCATGAACTTCATGGCCCGGGACATCCAGCTCTCCGTGGCCGGGGCACAGCTCGCGTTCCTCGACGCCGGGCTGGAAGGGGCGGGGTCGACCCGACCCGGATCGGCGTCGACCTCGGGGCCGGCCTGATCTCGACCGAGCTGGATGAGCTGGCGCCCGCCATCGACGCGGGGTTCCAGTCGAACGGCACGTTCGACTACGGCGCCTACGCCCGCGAAGGGATCGGCATGATCACGCCGATCTGGCTGCTCAAGTACCTGCCCAACATGCTGGCCTGCCACATCTCGATCCTGCTCGACTGCCAGGGGCCGAGCAACACCATCACCGAGGCCGAGGCCGCCTCGAACGTGGCGATCGGCGAGGCCGCGCGGATCATCGCCCGAGGCCGGGCCGACGTGATGATCACCGGCGGGGCCGACTCCAAGATCCACCCGCTGAGCCTGGTCCGGATGAGCCTGCTCGATCAGATGTCGAGCTGGAAAGGCGAACCCTCCAAGGCCTGCCGGCCATTCGACGCCGCTCGCGACGGCTGGGTCCCCGGCGAGGGGGCGGGGATCATCATCCTCGAGGAGCGCGAGCACGCCATCGCTCGCGGAGCGAAGATTTACGGCGAGATCCTCGGCTTCGGCTCCGGCTGCGACGCCAGCCCGGCCGGCGGACTCGATCCCGAGGGAGTCGGCACCGAGATCGCCATCCGGGCCGCCCTCCGCGACGCCAAGCTCTCGCCGGCCGAACTCGGCCACGTCAACGCCCATGGGGCCTCGACCGTCGTCTCCGACCTGGCCGAGGCCCGCGCCTTCAGTCGGGTCTTCGGCGAAGGGGCCGGTTCTGGCGTTCCGGTCACGGCTCTGAAGGGCTACATGGGCAATCTCGTCTCCGGGCTGCGGGGCCGTCGAGCTGATCGCCAGCCTGCTCGGCGTCAATCGCGGGCTGATCCCGCCGACCCTGAACTGCGACGACCTCGACCCGGCGTGCGGAGCATCGACCTCGTCACCGGCTCGCCCCGGCCCACCGACAACCCGACCTTCCTGAATACCAACCTCACCCGCCACGGCCAGGCCGCGGCCGTGATCGTCCGGGGCAACCCAGGTCAGACTTGACCATTGAGCATACTATGATCGATAGCCGATGTCCGATGGCCGATGCACGTTGGCCGGCGCCGCCCGGTTCGGCCTCTCCGCCCTCGATCATTATTCGTCGATCATGAGAGGAATCGTCCCATGCAACGCCGAGTCGTCGTGACGGGGATGGGGATGGTCACCCCGGTCGGTCGCGACCTGGAGTCGACCTGGTCCGTCGCTCCAGGAAGGGCGGAGCGGCGTCGGACCGATCTCGCTTTTCGACGCCTCCAGCTTCCCGACGAAGATCGCCGCCGAGGCCTCCGGCTTCGACCTGGCCGACTACGTCGACGACGCCGAACGCTGGGTCGAGCACTGCCGGAACACCAAGTTCGCCATCGCCGCCGCCCGGATGGCGATCGACCATTCGGGCCTGGAGACGATGGCCGAGCTCGACCGCTCTCGGTTCGGCGTCTACCTCGGCTCGGGCGAGGGGCAGCAGGACTTCCCCCGGTTCGTCAAGCTCGTCCACGCCTCGTCGAAGGGCGGCCACGTTGACACGTCGAAGCTTCACCCGGCAGGGGTTGAAGGAGCTGCACCCGATCCACGAGGCCGAGCAGGAGCCGGGTACGCCCGCCGGGCACCTCGCCGGGATCTTCGGCGCCCGGGGGCCGAACGCCAACTGCTTGACCGCCTGCGCCGCCAGCTCGCAGGCGATTGGCGAGGCGACCGAGATCATCCGCCGCGGGGACGCCGACGTCATGCTCTCCGGCGGCACGCACAGCATGATCCACCCCTTCGGCGTGACCGGCTTCAACCTCCTGACCGCTCTCTCGACCCGGAACGACGAGCCGACCCGAGCCAGCCGACCGTTCGACCGCGACCGCGACGGCTTCATCCTCGGCGAGGGGGCCGGTATGGTCGTCCTGGAGGAGCTGGAGCATGCCAAGGCTCGCGGGGCGACGATCTACGGCGAGGTCGCCGGCTACGGCTCGACCGCCGATGCCTTCCGCCTGACCGACACCCACGACGAAGGCCGAGGGGCCATCGCCAGCATCCGTGAGGCCCTGGCCGACGCCGAGGTCGACCCCACCCGGATCGACTACATCAACGCCCACGGCACCAGCACCGCGGTCAACGACTCGATCGAGACCCTCGCCATCAAGCGGAGTCTCGGCGAGTCCGCATACAAGGTGCCGGTCTCCAGCACCAAGAGCATGATGGGCCACCTGATCGCCGCGGCCGGCAGCGTCGAGGCGATCGTCTGCCTGCTGACGATCCGCGACGGCGTGATCGCTCCCACCGTCAATCTCGACCACCCCGGCGACGATTGCGACCTCGACTACGTTCCACACGAGGCCCGTCGCAAGAAGGTCAACGTGACGCTTTCGAACAGCTTTGGGTTCGGCGGTCAGAACATCGCCCTGATCCTCCGGCGCTTCGCCGGCTGACGCCTCGAATCGATCGATCGCCATCCAACCCTCCTTCGCTCGACGAGACACCAGGCTTCCACCACCCCGCAGCGACGTCATCGGAGTCCACTCGTGCCCAGTTCCGCCCCGGAGATCGCCCTTATCTCGGCCCTGCTGGCGCTTGCCACGGTGGCCGGGTTCCTGACCTACGTGGTCATCAAGTATTCGCCGATCGTCGGACGGATCTTCGAGGAGAAGCCGATGTTCCTGCCGCTCCGCGTCGCCCCGATCGACGGCGGCGAGGATGCGCTGTTCCGAACACGGGACGGGCTCACCCTGGCCGGGACGTACCTCAAGGCCCGGACGGCGACGAGGGCGGGCGTCATGGTCTTCTGCCACGAGTATCTCAGCGACCGCTGGAGCGCGATCCCTTACGCCGACCACCTTCGAGACCAGGGGTTCGACCTCTTCACCTTCGACTTCCGGAACCACGGCGAAAGCCCGAAGGACCCGGATTATAGCCCGCTCCAGTGGGTCACCGAGCATGAGGTCTATGATCTCCAGGCCGCCCTGGCGTACCTCCGGTCGCGTCCCGACGCCGACTCCGCGGGTGTGGGCCTTTTCGGCGTGAGCCGGGGTGGAGGCACGGCGCTTTGCGTCGCGGGCCGCGAGCCCCGGGTCTGGGGCGTGATCACCGACGGGGCGTTTCCCACCCGAGGGACGATGCTCGCCTACATCCTCCGCTGGGCGGAGATCTACGTCGGCAATCCCTTCTTCTGGAAGGCCATGCCGATCTGGATCTTCGACTTCCTCGGCTGGTCTTCCCGTCTCAGGACCCAGATGAAGCTCCATTGCCGCTATGCCGACGTCGAGAAGGGGGCGGCCCGACTCGCCCCGCGCCCCTGGCTGGCGATCCACGGCCAGAAGGACGCCTATATCGGAGTTGACATCGCCCGTGGGCTTTTCGGGCGAGCGGGCGAGCCCAAGGAACTCTGGATTGTCGAGGGGGCCAAGCACAACCGCTGTCGCGAGAAGGACACGACGGCCTACGTCGCCCGGGTCGCGGACTTCATCCAGCGCGATGCTCCCCGGCGTCCGCCGGCGAACCCGCCCGAGGTCTTGGTCGAAGCGGAGCCCTTGACGGCCGTCTCTTTCGCCGACGTCTCGGTCTCGCGCGACCTGGGCGTGCCCGTCGCTGGATGATTTCGCGGGCGAATTGGCGTCGCCCGATTCCCCCGTTTGGAGTAGGCTCGCGCCGGGTTCGTCGGAACGCCCGACGGGTCCGTCCGGGATTCACCTTCGCCGAGGGGTTGTCGACATGGCGTCACGTCAGGTCGTGGGTCGGACGATCGGAGTGGTCGCCGCCGAGCCTCGCTCGTAATCCCTTGCGATTGACAGCTTTCGGGGATCGGGCTAGATTCGGACGCGCATGCTCCTCGCGACGGACAGGCGAGGAGGCTCGGGCCGGCCGCTCGGTGGCCCTCGGACCCGAAGGATGGACGACCCTCGATGTTCAACCTGACCCGCAAGGCCATCGGCCTGCCGCTCCTCTGGCGCTCGCGGGCCAGGGCCAACGCCTTCCTCCGTCAGACGAAGGTCGCCGACCAGGTCCAGCGCGACCTCTTGCTGGCCCGCCTAACTCGCCACGCCGACAGCCAGTTCGGTCGCGACCACCACTTCGCCGAGATCAGGTCCCCCGCCGACTTCCGCAAGCACGTACCTGTCGCCGGCTACGACCGGCATGAGCCCTACATCGACAAGGTCCGCCAGGGGGACACAAGTGCCCTTTTCGGCCCGGGGACCGAGGTCCTGATGTTCGCCCTGACCTCGGGCACGACCAACCGGCCCAAGACGATTCCCGTCACTCGAGAGTCGCTCAAGGACTACCGGGACGGCTGGACGATCTGGGGCATCAAGGCGTTCGACGCCCACCCGCACATGCTCCACTGTGGGATGATGCCGATCCTCCAGCTTGCCAGCGACTGGCGAGAGAGCTTCACCCCGGCCGGCATCCCCTGCGGCGCCATCACCGGCCTGACGGCCCACATGCAGAGCCCGTTGGTCCGAGTCACCTACTGCATGCCTCCCTCGGCGTCGAAGATCAAGGACGTCGAGTCAAAGTACTACCTGGCCCTCAGGCTCTCGGTCTACCGAGACCTTGGCGCCACCATCGCCGCCAACCCGAGCACCATCCTGGCGATTGCCCGGCTCGGCGATCGCGAGAAGGAAACGCTGATCCGCGACGTCGCCGACGGCACGATCGACCCCCGCTGGGCGATCCCCGAGGAGGTTCGCGAGGCCGTCAAGCTCCGGACCCGATGGAAACGGACCTGGACCGCGCGTCGGCTCGAAGCGATCGTCAACCGGACCGGCCGGCTCCTGCCCAAGGATTACTGGCCGAACCTCCAGCTCCTGGCGAACTGGACGGGCGGGACGATGGGAGCGTATCTCCGGGGTTATCCCGAATATTTCGGCGATCGGCCCGTCCGCGACATCGGCCTGATCGCGTCCGAGGGGCGTTTCACGATCCCGATCGAGGACGGCACCCCGGCTGGCGTCCTCGACATCGCCCGCCACTACTTCGAGTTCATCCCCGAGGACCAGGAAGGCCGCGACGACCCCGAGGTGGTCGAGGCCGCCGACCTGGTCGAGGGCCGGCGCTACTTCCTCGTCCCGACGACGTCGGGCGGGCTTTATCGGTACATGATCCACGACCTCGTCCGCTGCGCCGGGTTCGAGGGGAAGGCCCCGTTGATCGAGTTTCTGAACAAGGGGGCTCACTTCTCCAGCTTGACCGGCGAGAAGCTGTCGCGAGTATCAGGTTGTCGCCGCAGTCAACGCGGCCCAGAAGGCGCTCGGCTTGCCGCTGAAGTCGTTCCTGGTCCTGCCGAGCTGGGGCGAACCGCCGCACTACAACTTGCTCGTCGAGGAGACCGACGTCCCCGACGACTCCCTCGCCGAGCGGCTGGCCGCCGAGGTCGAGGAGCAGCTCAGGCGCGTGAACCTCGAATACGAGAACAAGCGCGAGACCCTCCGACTCGGTGCGATCCGGCCATTCCGCATTCCCGCCGGTTCGTGGGCCGATTTCCAGCGACGGCGGCTCTCGCGGAGCGGGGGAACCGTCGAACAATATAAGCAGCCGTGCTTGCTGTCCGACCTCGAAGCGATCGAAGGATTCCGGCCCCAGGGGCCTCGGGTCTCGGCCCATGCATGAGAGGCGAACGTTCGAGGTCAGCCCGTCGGGAGAGGATTTCCCGCGATCGAAATTCCGAGCACGCCCCGAAATCAGGACAATATCGAATCCCCAATGAGGGGGAGACCCAGACATGGTCCCGGCGATGGATCGCAAATCGAAAACACCCGCGCGACGGATTTGGGTCGGCCTCGGCCTCGGTCTGGCATTCTGCCGACCGAAACGGGCTGCTCCCAGTTGAAATCGCGGCTCTGGAACGAGAAGCCGACCGCAGTCCTCGGCCAGACGATGGACACCCAGGACATCTACGCCCAGGCCAACCGCACGCGGACCACGGCCACGGCAACCAGCCCCGCTCCTCGCGACCGAGACCGAAACCGAGACTCCAGCTCCGATGGTCGCGCAGGTCGAGGAGGTCGGCACCGCGATCCGACCGGCCGAAGCGAGCCTCGATCCGTCCGCCAGCGGCGTCGCCCTCCAGGCCCCGACGGCCCTGGCCTCGACCAGCAATGGCGTCCCGAACGCCGCGAGGCTCCTGGCTTCGGGCGAGCGGCGATCCGACACGAAGCCAACCCCCGGTGCCCGCCAGGTCGTCGCCGAGGCCCGCGCCGCGATCAACGCGATGACTTCGTACGAGGTGGCCATGCATCGCCAGGAGCGGGCCGGCGGGACCCTCCAGCCCGAGGAAGACGTCGTGCTCGCCGTCCGCCGCGAGCCCCGGGCCGTCCGGCTCTCCTGGCCCAGCGGCACGAACCAGGGACGCGAGGTCCTTTACCGGGCCGATGAGCCTGGCGGGCAGATGCACATCAAGATGGCCAACCCGGCGCTGCCCCGGCTCAACCTCGCTCCCGACAGCCCGATGGTCATGCGGAACAGCCGGCACCCGATCACCGAGGCCGGTTTCGACTCGCTGGTCGAGGGGCTGGAGAACGCCCTCAACGCCCCCGAGGCGTATCGGACTGACCTGCTCAGGCCCCGAAACGCGCGAGCGGTCTCGATCAGCCTCATCTCGTCCTTGCTCGGACGACCGCTGCTGGAGAGAGCTGGAAGATCTACATCGATCCGGAAACTCACCTCCCCGCGCTCGTCCAGGCGATCGACGCGAAGGGAGAACTGCTCGAACGCTACGTGTTCCAGAGCGTCCGGCCGAACCCGCCCGAACTCGCTGCCGCCGACGCCTTCGACCCGACCGCACGCTGGGGCGCATCCGAAGGGTCTGTTCGGCCGGATCGCCCAGGGCAAGACGGCTGACTCCACGGCCTCGCCGCGCTAACTGCCATTCTGGCGAGGACGGAGGCACCCGTCCTCGCCAAGGAATTCCCCGAGCAGCCCGGGGCGATTTCACTAAATCGATTCCAAGCAGAGAGTTACGCTTTTGCAGCGGGCGACTGATCGCCTCGCTCGAACAGCGGCCCGGCAGTTGCATACGATTTTTGGCCAGATTCCCTGGACGGTCGCTCCTGGACGTGCGAGACTGGTCGGTTATGTCGCCGGAACGTCCGTACTCGATTCTGGTCACCGATGACGATCCCGCCTCGCGGGAGACGTTCCGGGAGATCTTCGAACCAGTCGGCTTTCGGACCTTCCTCGCCGAGAGCGGAGAGGAAGCGATCGACATCGTACACCGGCACGACGTGCACATTGCCCTGCTGGACATGCACCTACCGAAGCTCTCGGGTCTGGAGACGATGGCGATCGTCCGCCAGATCAAGGGAATGCTGCCGATGATCTTGATCTCGGCGGACCAGGACGAGAGCCTGATGCGCCGGGCTCTGTCCGCTCAGGCCTATAGCGTGCTCGCCAAGCCGGTAAGCAAGAGCCTGGTCATCTACATCGTGCGTCGGGCGCTCGAAAAGTTCTATTGAGCGCCCGTCCGATGCGTCGGGCCATCGCGTGTCTTGCTCCTGAGTCTGGCCGCACCGACGCTTGTCGTCGGTCACGACATCCCCAATGCCCGCGTGGACCGGTCGATCCAGGCGACGCTTTCGCCTGGCCGGCTGAGGGTTGATTACGAGGTCAGTCTTTCCGAGCTGACCCTCACGCAGGATCTCCGCAGGCTCATCGGCGAGCTTCCCGGCGCCGAACGCAAGGGTTGGTTCGAGGAGTACGGCCGGGTCCTCGGCCCACTCGACGCGAAAGGGCTGCTCGTCGCCGTCGACGGCGAGCCGATCGACCTGAACTCGATTGGCTTCGTTTTGGAGATCGAGAGCCACCCGCGATACACGTTCCACTTCGAGGCGGAAGTCCCCGCGAAGGGACGACTTACGCTCAACGACACAAATTACGTCGCCAGCGAGGGGACCAGTCGGCTGGCTTTGAAATCGAGCGGCGGGGTCTCGGTCCGGGGTGATTCCTTGCCCTCGGACGTGGCCTCGATCCCGATCGTACCCGTCTGGCAACTGAGCGACGCCGAGGAGCGCCGGACCCGGAGCCTCAAGGTCGAATATCGCCCCAGGCTACACTCCGGTGCCGGACCGGACCTCGGAGGCCCCGGCCATCAAATCGGCTCCCATGCCGCCATCCAGCGGATTATCGCGACTCCTCGACGACCAGGCCGATCGGGCCTGGCCCGCCTTGATTCTGGTCGCGGTCGCCCTCGGCGCGGCGCACGCGATCCAGCCGGGGCACGGCAAGACGATCGTGGCCGCGTCGTCGCTCGGCGCCGGCGGCGGGCCGTTCCGGGGGGCCTTGCTCGGCCTGGCGACCGCGACGGTCCATCTCGCCAGCGTCGGGCCTGATCGCGGCCGTCCTCTGGGCGACCCGGGCCTCGCGGCTCGGCGAATTCCACCTGGCCCTGGCCCGATCGGCTGGCTTCACGATCGCCGCCATCGGCTTCTGGAGGCTCGGCCGGCACCTGGCGGGCTTCGGCGAGCACGACGGGTCGGCCCATGCGATTTCCCATGGGACCCGCGAGTTTCCTGGCCCTTGCCCTCGCCGGAGGGATCGTCCCATGCTGGGACGCCGTCGCGCTGATCATCCTCGCCGAGGCGATTGGTCGGCTCGCCCTCGGCCTGGTCCTGCTCGGGGCCTTCAGCCTGGGGATGGCCGGTGTTCTGGTCGCGGTCGGAGCCGCCGCGAGCCGGTTCCGCGCCGCATTCGAGCGAACCGAGGGCTACGACCGCTGGAGCCGGCGCTTGGGGATCGCCGGAGGCCTGATCCTGGCGGCGATCGGGCTTTCGCTGCTCCGTTCTTGAGCAGATCGCTTGCGGAGAAACGGAATGGCACTGGGATTCCTGATGGAATTCATCGTGGCTATTGCGATCGGCTTCGGCTTGACCCGCTCGATGATGAACCGGATTGACCCCACATGGAGCGACTGGATCTTCGAGGCGGGAAACAACTTCTTCGCTGGATCTGGCCTGATTCTTGGGCTCGGGATCTGGCTTGAGGCCGCGCGTCACAAATCTCCCCATTCCTGGGGACCAGGACGATGGATCTGGTCCACCTTGGCCGCTTTCATCCTCCTGAGCTACATCTTCTCGACCGGAGGCTGGATCACCTTCGGCCTGACAGGGCGATGGCCTTTGCCCTCCTGGGATTACCTCCTCGGCTCCCTCCACCGAGATGCCGCTCGTCGTTTCATACAGATCGCCTCCTACGGAATCCTCGCATTCGGCTTTACGAGATACATTGCCAGATCTGCCCCCGTTTCAACTCTCGACAGTCGTGAATGGGTGTATCGCGTCTCGGCCATGTTGCTGATCCTGACCTACCTCATCAATGTCGCCTGCCGCTTCCTCAACATTTGAATCCTGGGTGGGGCGATGGTCCGCAACTCGTCTGGACTCGACATCGAGGCGTTCAATGTCGATGCCGCGGATCACCATTAAGACCTTGATAATGCTGGTCGCCTTCGCCGCCCTCGTGATGGGAGCGTTACGCGGCCGATCGGCTCTTGGTGTCTTCGTGCTCTGTGTCCTGATGATGGCATTCCTGAAAACGGGAGAACTCGATGAGAACCCAAAGCCCGGACGGTCGTACTCCTCGCGGATCACCGTTGGGCGGTTCTTCAGGATGTTCTGGAAAGCTCTCCTGGTGGTTGGGTGCTCTGATATGATATTTCTCATAATTTATGTTCATTACGATATTCTAAGATTGGACTCGCGGTCACATCGAAGTTTTCGAGAGAATGTCTCGGTCTTCGGCACCGTCTACGGCCTCGTCATGGCGCTCGGAGTCGCACGATGGCTCCGTCTCTGCTTCTGGTCCGATCTGACCAAGAAGGAGAAATGGTCGGAGCTCGCGGTCTTGGCCTGGTTGTTCCTGGGGGTCTTCATCGTTGGATTCTTCACGTCCATGATCTTCCGGGGGTGGTAACGCTTTCTGATCATCTGATGACCTCGACGGAGGGAAAGGGTCAGGATCGGCAGAAAAAATGGATGATTGCGTCAATGTCAATCCGGCTCTTGTCGTCGGCGCGGATTCCGGGAGCGTTCTCCCAAAAACCCGAATAATCGACCTCATAAATCCGGATGATATTCAAGAGTCGGCGAGGGCCGGGACCGAGACTGGTATTCGGGTGGAAGATCATGAGTTGGGTTGGAATTTCGGCAGTGCCCCCGGCGAAACGATCGCGCGGCCCGAAATTCGGGTTTGTTTTTCCGGAGACCGCGTTGTCGATGGCTTCGTCTGCCCGGATCGGGAGTCGTCCGGTGGTTGGGTTCGTCCTGGACGGGCGGAGACTCGGAGATTGGGTTTGTCTGCTCGGATCAAGGATCGAGTCGCGGTTGGGTTGGAATTTCGCGGTCAGGCTCGCCCCGGTCGTCGGCTTCGTCCTGGTGGCCGAGGGCCCCGCGGTCCTTGGGTTCGTTTCAGAATCTCCTGACCCGGGCGGTTCGAGAGTCGTCGGGCGAGCGGGATCGGGGTGGGTACGGTCCGGCTCCCGACAGAGCCGTCACCGATTTCCCGGCGTGGTTTCCCGGCGTAATTATCTTCAGAAAATCGAGTTGCGCTATCGGATGGCGCTGATCATCCGGCGTGATTTCCCCGGGAAATCGCCACCGGATGGCTCGCCAGGATCGAGAGGGGCTGCCGTTGACGCCGGAGGTCCGGTCGGGTCGCGCTACCCATCCCTCGGACCATAGCGCAGAATGGACCGCCCAGTTTGACGGCGGGAAGGGTATCGAAACCGACATGACAGGCCCGCGCTCGATCGACCTCCATCACGTCCTGGTCCCGCTCCGGAAGCCGATCAGGCATGCCTCGTTCGAACGGTCGTCGTCGGACAACCTCGTCGTCCGCGTCGTGTTGGCGCGACGGCACGGTCGGGCATGGTGAGGGGGTCCCTCGGTCTTATGTGACGGGCGAGACGATCGAATCGACCTTCGCCAGCCTTGCGAGACTCGACCTCCCGCACATCCTGGACGAGCCGCCCGACCTGGCCGGACTGGTCCGGCGACTCGAAGGCTGGACGATGCCCGAGACCGAGGCCGACCCTCGCGGGATGGCCGGCAACTCGGCCCGGTGCGCCCTCGAGATGGCCTTGCTCGACGCCTACGCCCGTCGCGAGGGGAAGACCGTCGGTGAGGCCGTCCGGATGGTCGAATCGAGCCGCGACCTGCTTACGCCGGCCCCTACGCCGGTTCGCTACAGCGGCGCGATCACGGCCGAGGACCCCAAGAAAGAGGTCATCTCGGCCTGGAAGATGTGGATTTACGGGTTCCATCAGGTCAAGGTCAAGGTGGGGGTCGCAGGGCAGGACGACCCGGCCCGCCTGGCGAAGCTTCGGCGCATCCTCGGCCGCAAGATGGACATCCGGATCGACGCCAACGAGGCCTGGTCGGCCGATGAGGTCGTCGACGAAGATGGCACCGCTCCGGGCGTTCCACCCGACCGCGATCGAGCAACCCGTCCCGCATGCCGAGGTCGACGCCCTGGCCGATCTCCGGCCGAGGATCGGCGTCCCGGTGATGCTCGATGAGTCGCTTGTGCGGCTATCCCGACGCGGTCCGGGCCGTTGAGCGGAAGACGGCCGATCTCTTGAACGTCCGACTCTCGAAGTGCGGGGGAATCATCCCTTCACTGAAGATCATGGCCCTGGCTCATCGTTCGGGCTTACAGGTACAGCTCGGCTGTCACCCTGGCGAGACGGGGTTGCTCTCGGCCGCGGGGCGGCAGGTTGCTTGCCAGGTCCGAAGCATCCGGTATCTCGAAGGGTCGTATGACCGGCACGTCCTGGCCGGGAACCTGATCGCCGAGGACATCACCTTCCGATACGGCGGCCGGGCGAAGCCGCTCCGAGGGCCGGGGCTGGGCGTGACCGTCTTGCCCGAGGCGCTGACACGGATGACCGTCGAGCATCGCGAGATCCGCTATGACTGAGAGCCTGCCCCGGGTCGAGACCTGGAACGCCTCCGACGGCTACCCGATCCACGTCGCGGTCTGGCCGACGATCGCTCCCCGTCGGGGACGCGTGGTGATCCTGCACGGAGTCCAGAGTCACGGCGGTTGGTATCACAACCTGGGAAAAGTCCTGGCCGAAGCGGGCTTCGAGGCCCATTTTCCGGACCGTCGAGGCTCGGGGGCGAACCGGGTCGACCGAGGGCACACGCCCTCGGATCGACGATTGCTCAAGGACGTGGCCGAGTACCTGGCAAAGCTCCGGGCGGAGCCATCTTCGAGCCCGATTGCCCTGGCGGGGATCTCCTGGGGCGGCAAGCTCGCGGTGATCACGGCGGGGAAGAGGCCCGAACTGGTCGATGCGCTGGCGTTGATCTGTCCGGGATTGCACCCGCGCGTCGGGGTCTCGCGGGCGGAGCGGTGGCAGATCGCGCTGGCGTACTTCTTCCGCCCTCGCAAGACGTTCCCGATCCCGCTGAGCGACCCGGCCCTGTTCACCGACAGCCACGCCGGGCAGGAGTTCATCGCCAACGACCCCCTCGGTCTCCGCGCCGCGACGGCGCGCCTGCTCGCCGCCAGCTTCCTCATCGATCGGGCGGTCAAGCGCATCCCGTCGAAGATCCATCAACCGACGCTGTTGATGCTGGCGGGGAAGGACCGGATCGTCGACAATGACGCGGACGCGGGAGTATTTCAACACCCTGGCTTCGACGGATCCTCGGGTGATCGAGTATCCCGAAGGGCACCACACCCTGGAATTCGACCCCGACCCATCCCGATACGCGCTCGACCTGGTTCGCTGGCTGGACAGAGTCCATGAAACCGGGCGAAGAATGAACCTCAAGGTCGGGTGAGGTGTCGTCCTTTCTCGAAAGTCCCAGGGAAGACTTCGAGGAGGTCCGTCGTGGACCAGGACAAGAAGCGAGAGCTGAGGCAGCTCAAGCGCGAGATCAAGCGGGCCGGCGGCAAGCGACGGCGGAGCCAGCTCAAGCGCGGGCTCGCCGAGCACCCCGAAGAGGCCCACGTAGACGAACCCAGCGTTGGGCGCTTCCGGTCGGCCGATTACAACGGGATCGACCGGGACTCGACGCGGAAACGATCCGATCCCGATCTGAGATCTGAAATCCCAGATCTCAGATCGGAATGAGCGAGGATCACTTCTTGATCGGTTCCAACTCCGTCTTGCCGGCCTTAAAGGCCGATTCGAGAAGCCGTTCGGTCGCCTCGGTGGCGAAGCCTTCGACGACGGCGACGTCCTTCCCCCGCCGTTCGACGGCAAAGACCCTGCCGGCGTGAGGGCGACGGATCGAGTCGGGGAAGGCCTCGGGCGAGTTGACGCCCTCGCCCATCTTGGTCGTCTGGAACCGGGTGTACTGACGGGCGAAGTCGCGGGCGTCGTCCTCGGTGTCCCAGGTCGTGAGCCAGACAACCCCGAGGCTGCCGTCCTTGCGGTCGAAGACGGCGAAACGGTCACCATCCCAGCCCGCGGCGGCGGGCTTGCCGCCGTGGCGGCGGAGGAGGACGCCGAGCTGCATCTCGCCGATCACGTTCCGGCCGACCTCGGCCCAACCCTCGCCGGGCTCGAGCCGGCCCAGGTCGATCGCCGTCGGCGGGTCGGGCTTGTCGCGATATTTCTCAGGGTGGATGATCTGCTCGGTCGACTGCGGCGGGTTCTTGTACGCGTCGTCGAGCGCCTTCCAGCCCCCCTGGTTGGTCAAGGAGGCGCAGAAGACCATCCCTCGGAGATACGGGAAAATCAGGCTCTCGGAGAGGATCGGCGGCGCCTCGCGGAGGGCCTTGCCGCTGCCCATCGACATGAACGGCATCAGCAGGCTGAATGTCCGGTCGAGCCCGGCGGCGGGCATGGCACCGATCTGCGACCCGTCCCAGTCGTCCATCTGGGCGCCGATCATGGCGAGGGTCGCCTCGCCCTCGATCAGCGAGGAGAGGGCCAGTGAGCGGTCGTCGTCGGCCTCGGCGGCCTTCTGCATCTTGTCGAGGTCGTAATTCTGGTCGGCCAGGGCGTGAGTCAGCTCGTGGGCGATGACGGTCTTGTTCTCGTCCTTGTCGAACCCCTGCTTCTTGCCGCCAAGCAGCGCCTCCAGGAACCCGGGCTTCTTCGCTTCGGCCGCCGGGGGCTCCTTGATCAGGTGCATTGTCTTGGTCTTGGGGTCGTAAAAGGCGGCGATCTCCTCCGAGTAGACCCGGACCATCGTCTCTTTCCAGTTGATCTCGCGAGGAATGAAGCCCAGAACCTTCATGCCCAGCTCGTTTGTCCGGAATTCGGCGGGCGTGATCTCCTCGTCGATCTCCTTGAGCAGGAGCGCCTTGAGGTCTTCGCGATTAGTCACGTCGCGCTTGACCTCGTGCTTGAACCTGAGCTGGCGGATGCCGGGCAGGAGCTGCTCGAACGCCTGCTTGTATTTCAGGACCGCCTCGGTCGGCTCCTTGCGGTCGGCGAGCGTGTCTCCTTCGCCGAGGAGTTCCTTGCCGCGCTCGACGCTCGCCGGAAGCTCATCGGCCAGGACGGGGGTCGAGACGAAGAGGGACACGAGGAGCGGGACGATCAACGCGGACTGGCGGATCATGGTGGGGTTTCTCGGGAAGGAGCGTGAGAGAGCCTGTGCCTCGCTCTCCTCGACGGCTATCGGTCGGGGCCCGCCTGGGTTCGCGATCCCTGAGCGCCCGGCGCTTTGTCCGAAGTGTTTGATGATACCGGTCGCGTGGTTGAGGCGATACCCGGCGGCGGATTCCTGAGCAGGAACCGAGCGGAGAAGTAGAGTGCCTGGAACTCGTCGCGAGGCCCATCCCGCTCACCGATGCTGGTCTTGTCGATGTCGAAGAGGTCTCCCAGGATCGCCGGCTCGGGATAACCGAGCGAGCGAAGGAGCTTGATCCGATCCACCCGATCGATGCCCGCGTAAGGCCCCGTCTTCCCCAGGAGGAACGCGGCCTTCTGCTGGATAGCGGGCTCGACGGCGGTATCGTGCTGCTTGATGAGCTTGAGGATTTCTCGACCCGATCGGTCTCGAGACCTCCGGCAGACTTCACGGAGTTCGGCGAGAAAGCGGCCACGATCCGCCTCGGCCTCCTCCCTCTGCTGGGCGATCCATTTCGCCCGACGTTCCCGGGCCAGCTTGGGATCGGGCGGAAGCAGTTCGGGGTCGACTTCGCGGGGCTGGTCGACGAGGTCGGACGGGGCGGCGCGGTCGATCCCACGACCCAGCTCGTCGGGACGTCCACCCTGGGCGGCGGGAGCAATCGCCCGGTCGCCAGGCGCCTCGGTCTTCGCGCCGGGTTCGAGCGTCTTCGGGTCGAAGCCGAGCCCATTAACTCGCGGAAATGGAGTGGGATCGGGCTCCTTGACGGGCTCAATCGGAGGGAGTTCGACGACCGACGGCGGACTCGGGATGATCGGCGGAGCGGCGGGCTCGGGGGGATTCGGGGGCAGGGTCGGCTTGACGACGGACGGCTCCGGCTTGATCGGATGGGCTGGCTCGTCGTTGTCGTCCGGCGGGGATGGAACGACCGCCGACTCGGACGCCCTCGTCATGAACCGAGGAGCGGGCGGGGCGAATTTGTGATAGGCGAGGACCGCCCCCACGGCCGAGATCACAAGCAAGGGGGGGATCAGCATCCAGGGAACGCCACGCTCGCGGTACTCGATGACCACGCGTGGGGGCGGCTCAGGGGCGGATGGTTCCTCGGTCGGATCGCCGATCTCGATCATCCGACCGTCAAATTCTTCGAGCATCGGTCACCCCCCTCCGTCCGTCCGTCCGTCTGGTCGATCCGTCAGCCCCCGGCGCTCCCGCCAACGCCTGTTCCCCGGACGGTCTGACCTCGGGGTTCCAGGAGAGACTCAATTTCCGAGGCTGAGGGAACACCCAGCTTCGCCAGGATCGCCGGGCGATCGGCCAGGTCGAAGCTCGTCATCACGTCCTCGACCGTCTTTCCGGCGATCAATTCGAGCGCGACCTGCCGGACGTTCGTGCCGTCCTTGTGCGCCCGCTTGGCCACCGACGCGGCGAGGTCGTAGCCGATCCGGGGGGCCAGGGCGGTGCACATCGCCAGGCTCAGCTCGATCAGATCGCGGCAGCGGGCCTCGTCGGCCTCGATCCCGACCACCCCCTCGACTTTCTTGCCGCTCGAGATGCTTCTCGGCGTCGACGCACTTCTCGGCCAGGTGCTTCGCGGCGTTGGCGAGCAGGTCGATCGACTGGAGCAGGTTGTAGGCGATGACGGGCATCATCACGTTGAGGTCGAAGTTCGACCCCAGGGCGTTGGCCCAGGCGATCGTCGCGTCGTTGCCGACGACCTGCGCCGCGACCATCATCACCGCCTCGGGGATGACCGGGTTGACCTTGCCCGGCATGATCGAGCTGCCCGGCTGGAGTTCGGGGATCTTGATCTCGCCGATCCCGCAGCGCGGGCCCGGAGGCGAGCCAGCGGATGTTGTTGGCGATGTTCGAGAGGCTGATGGCGACCGTCTTGAGGGCGCCCGAGACCTCGACGGCGGCGTCGCGGTTGGCCATCGCCTCGAACGAGTTCGCGGCGGGGCGGAACTCCAGCCCGGTGTCGTGGCCGAGCTGCTCGGCCATCTTCTGGGGGAATTCGGCGTGGGTGTTGATCCCGGTCCCGACCGCCGTCCCGCCGATCGCCAGCTCGGCCAGCGACGGCGCTGGCCTGGTTGAGCCGGCGGACGCCGTGCTCGACCTGCGAGGCGTAGCCGGAGAACTCCTGGCCCAGGCGGATCGGCACGGCGTCCTGCAGGTGGGTCCGGCCGATCTTGACGACGCTGATCGAACGCCTCGGCCTTGGCTTGCAGGAGCTTCTGGAGGTTCTCCAGGACCGGGATCAGCTTCTTGCGGACCCCCTCCAGCGCCGCGACGTGGATCGCCGTCGGGATCACGTCGTTGGACGACTGGCCCATGTTCACGGCGTCGTTGGGGTGGACCGGCGACTTGCCCCCGCGCTGGCCGGTGAGCTTCTCGTTGGCGACCCCGGCGATCACCTCGTTGGTGTTCATGTTCGTCGACGTGCCGCTGCCGGTCTGGAAGATGTCGACGACGAACTGGTCGTCGTGCTTGCCGTCGGCCACGGCCTGCGCGGCCTGGACGATCGGCGCGCCGAGGTCGGGGTTGAGCAGGCCGAGGTCCATGTTGACCTGGGCCGCGGCCTTCTTGATCAGGCCCATCGCGCGGATCAAGGCGCGAGGGGCGCGGAGCGGGCTGATCTGGAAGTTCAGCTCGGCCCGACGGGTCTGGGCGCCGTAGATAGGCGTCGGCCGGGACCTCCATCGCCCCCATCGAATCTTTCTCGGTGCGGTACGTCGACGTGGCCACGCCTGGAATCTCCGACAAACGATACGGGGAATAGCGCCGCCGAAACCGGGGAGCGGGAGCGGCGGTTACCCTTAGCAGATTCGACCCGAGGAGGGTTGTCAACCGCACTTCGATGACCCGAGCGGCCAAACGCATCATCCATCAAGCGTTCCGACCGAGCGCGGGCTCGGCGGGAGCCTCGAGATCGTCGGCCGCGGGCGCGACCCGACTCGAAGCCCGCAGGGGGGAAGGTCTCCAGGCGGACCTCGCTGCCGCTGACGGCCAGGAACGGGCAGGGGGGGGGCTCGATCCAGGTCCCTGTGTTGAAATATCGGACCCCGTCGACCTCGGCGGTCAGGGGAAGGTGGGTGTGGCCGCAAGTGACGTACCGATAACCCTTACTCCTGGCATACTCGATGGCCCGCTGCTGGACGAGCTGGCTGTTCCGCTGCCATTTCTTGGTGATCCGCCGGATCCAGCGGGCGGTCTTGTGCGGCGCCCATTTCTGGATCCAGTAGAAGATCCCGCAAGCGACGTCGGTCAGAGCTTGTACTGCGTGATGAACGTGTCGAACTGGTCGCCGTGGAGGATCAGGAGCTGGACCTGGCCGTTGTCGTAAACGTACTCGTCGAGGATGTCGACCCCGACGATGTGGCTGATGATGTCGGCCGGGCCGTCGTGGTTGCCCCTGATCCAGATCAGGCGGAAATCGTCGCGGTCGGAGTTCCGGCGGATCACCTTCAGGCAGGCGAAATGCCGCTTGGTGAGCCGCTTGAAGTTGAGGTCGTCGAAGACGTCGCCGTTGATGACCAGTTCCTGGGTCCGCTGCCGCGGCCCAGTCGAGGAACTCCTCCAGGAGCTTGGCCTGGCACATGTCGCTGCCGAGGTGGAGGTCGCTGATGACGATGCAGTCGTAGGGCAGGGCCCGGTCGTCGGTGTTCGGGAGGGTCGAGAGGTCGGACATCGGGCGGGTTCCCGGGAGTTCGTCGCGGGCTCGAGTCGGGCCTTTAAGACGGGTCGGAAACGCGGTCGGAATTCCGACGCCCAAAATTGTAACACGAAGCCGGGTCACCATCCCGCGTAAAACGCCATGCCGGGCGGGTCGCGGACGAATCCAACCTCGGCGAGCCAGGGCGCGGCGGGGCTCGCCAGGGTCGCGGCCGTGTTGTAGGTCTCGACCTTGAGCACCCGCCGATGCGGGCCGGCCAGCGTCGGGAGCAGGGAAATCGCCTGTTTCAGCTCGTTTCCGACGCCGAGGCCAGACCGGTCAGCCGCTTGCCCGTGCCTTCGATGATCAGGACGGGTCGGCCCGCGATCAGCACGAGAAAGTTTGATGAATTCCGGGAAAGCCGCGCCGTGCCCCCCTCCAGGAGGGGGATATCGAGCGGCGCGCCCGACCCGTACAGGTTGGCCGGATCGAGCGTTGAGAGCAGGACCGGCTCGACCGACTCGCGACAGCTCGGAGGCCGCTCGGGCCAGCCCCTCGACGGTCTCGGCCTCGGCGTACTGGACCCCGGAGAGCCCCTCGACGAAGTACCCCCGGCGCAGCTCGCCCCGCATCTCCGCCCGCGCGAGCCAGGGGGCCAGGTCCCGCCAGGGGGGTGCCCACGGGTCGAGCCCGGCCGTCTCACGAGTCAGGACGCCATAGCGATCGAGCAAGGCCGAGGCCCAGGCGAGATGGGCCGCCTCGGGATCGTCGGGCGAAGTCTTCGGGATCAAGGCCCAGCGCCCCTCGGGCCGCCGCGATGCCGGCCGGCGGAACGAGCCTCGCCCGCGTCCGAGGGCCGGTCTCGACGCGGCCGTCAGTGCCTCGACCATCGCTTGGCCGCCGGGTCGGAGCGGGTCGAAGCGGTCGTTGGTCGACCAGGCCCTTCCGGACCAGCCCGTCCAGGGCCTGCCGAACCGCGACCGGCCCGAGGCCGGTCTCCCGGGCAATGTCCATGGCGAAGCTCGCCCCTCGACGGGCGAGATGGTCGAGCACCATGGCTTCGTGTGGTGTCGGCTCGGGAAGATCCTCTCGGACCGGCCAGAGGCCGGGGAAATCCCGAGCGACGATCGCCGCGACCGGGTTCGCCCGCGCCGGATCGCCTCGGCCCGCCAGGTCCAGTCGCCCGAGCCGAGCGCCTCGTCGAGCCACGCGGGCCGGAAGTCGCGGACCCGTCGCGGGAGCAATTCCGACTCCCAGAGTTCGGCCGGTGCGGCGAACCCTTGCAGCTGCTCCAGAGTCAAGCCGACGGCCGCGATCCCCTTCGCGCCGGGTGCCCGGGTGGACGTGCTGGCGGCGGGCGACGAAGTCGGCGAACACCTCGGGCGGAACGGCCACGCTCTCCCGTCGCCGCATCGCGATCGAGAGCCGGCGGACCTCCTCCAGGTTCTGCCGATCGGCCCAGCGAGGGGCGTCGCCCCCTTCGACCGGGTCGAGCCGGACCAGGCCTCCTTCGTCGGCGAACCGTTCGAGCAGGTCCGTCGCCAGCGCCGGACCGATCGGGTAGCGAGCCGTCAGGTCGTCCAGGCCGATCAGGGCGTGGGCCCGAAGGAAGCGGCGGACGATGGTGGTGATGGCGGTATCCTTCGACTTTTCCCACTCTGCCTCCCGTCTCCCTCCGGGAGAGGGGTCGGGAGTGAGGAGCGTCGCTTCACTAGCGGGCCTCTGTCCTGGCCCCATCCCGCCTTTTGGGGGAGGGCCTGGTTGAAGGGCGTCTGCCTTCAAGTTAAGGTCGTCAAGGCCCTTTTCCGAGCCGTACATGATGCGATGCCCCTCACCCCCGGCCCCTCTCCCAAAGGGAGATGGGAGGAGGACCGACCCCCGAACGCCGACTTGTACAACGGCGCATCTTCGTCGCCGATCCAGCGGATCGGCTCGCCCGTCCCCTCGATCTCGATCCGGATCGCCCGCCCTTGTGCTTCCAGTTCCGCGACGAAACCCGGCCATCGGCCCGGACAGTTCGCCGGGCGTGAGGTCGCCGAGCCGCCGGAGGGTCTCGGCCATCTCGTCGACGGTCCGCGGGGGATGGCCGGAGCCCCGGAGCCGGCCTCGACCCGGCCGATCGCCGAGGGTTCGAGCAACGAGTCGAGCAGTTCGACGTCGACCGGGTCGCCCCCGGCGGGCGGGTCGCGGCGGGGCTCGTCCCACTGGTAGAGGAACGTCTGGGTGAACCGGAAGATCAGGTCGGAGGCGAACGGCGAGGGGATCTCGCCGTCCCGCGTGACGACCCGGATCGTCCCGGCCTCGATGGCCTCGAGGAAGCTCCGGAGCCGGGGCAGGTCGAGGTCGTCGACCAGGCATTCGCGGTAGGTCTCGACCACGATCGGGAAGTCGGGAAGCTTGCGGACGACCTGGAGCAAGTCCTTGGCCCGGAGCCGCTGGAGCCAGAGCGGCGTGCGCTTCGAGGGGTCGGGCCGGGGCATCAGCAAGGCCCGGCCGGCGTTCTGGCGAAACCGGAGGCCGAACAGGGCGCTATCCCCCAGCTCGGCGCGGATCGAGTTCCTCGGCGAGGCTCGCCGTCAGGCCGTCGAAGAGGTCGAGCGGCGGGTCGTCGGTCCTCGGCAGGCGGATCAGGAGGCCGTCGTCGCCGTGGAGGCAGGCCGACCGCGATCCCCAGCCGTCTGGCGGAGCCGGCCCTGGAGGGCCAGCTTGAGGGCCATGTGGAGCCTGCCCGCCGAACGGCGAGAGCACCGCCAGGCCGACCTCGCCCGCCGGGTCGCGGAACGTCTCGATCAGGACCGTCCGGTCGTCGGGGATCGCCCCGGCGACCCGGATCTGCCGGGCGACGTGGTCGCGCAAGCGCCGTCGCCGCGCCCGGCTCGAGCCGGCATTCCGACCGGAGCCAGTCGAGCAAGGCTCGGGTCGTCGAGCCGCCCGGCGACCTCGCGGCAGAGGGCCCCGACCTTCTCGCCCAGCTCGGCGGTCCGCGGCGAGCTTTCCCCTCGCCAGAACGGCATCATCGCGGCCTGCCCCTCGGCCTTCGAGACGACGACCTTGTGGGCCTCGATCGCCTCGATCCGCCAGGTCGACGTGCCCAGCACGAACGTCTCGCCGACCCGCCGCTCCAGGACGAACTCCTCGTCGAGCTCGCCGAGCCTCGGGCCGTCCTCGCCGAGATAGAGCGGATACTGCCCGGTGTCGGGGATCGTCCCGCCGCCGGTCACGGCCAGCCGGGCCGAGCCGGGCAGGGCATGCAGGCGGTTTCGGACCCGGTCCCAGCTCACCCGGGGCTGAAGGTCGCGGAAGGTCGACGTCGGGAACCGGCCCGAGACCAGCTTCAGGACGCCCTCGAACGCCTCGGCCGACAGGTCGCGATAGGGATAGGCTCTGCGGACGAGGTCGAAGAGCGCGGGGACGTCCCAGGGCTCCATCGCCACGCAGCGCGACGACCTGCTGGGCCAGGACGTCGAGGCAGTTGGTCGGCACGCGGAGCGTCTCGACCTCGTTGGCGACCATCGCCCGGGCCAGCGCCGCCGATTCGATCAGGTCGGCCGGGTCCGGGCGATCAGCCGCCCCTTGCTGACCCGGCCGACGACGTGCCCCGCCCGGCCCGACGCGCTGGAGCCCGCGCGCGACGCCGCCCGGCGATCCGACCTGACAGACCAGGTCGACCGCCCCCATGTCGATCCCCAGTTCCAGCGAGGCCGTCGCGATCGACGCTGGGAAGTTCGCCCCGCTTCAGCGCCTCCTCGGTCGCGCGCCGCTCCTCCTGGCTCAGGCTCCCGTGATGCGACCGGGCGACGACCTCGGCCGGGGCATCCGGCTCGTCCGTCGGAGTCCGCTCCGCCTCCGCCAGCTCGTTCAGGCGGCTCGTGAGCCGCTCGACGACGCGGCGATTGTTGGCGAAGACGATCGTCGATCGGTGCTCGCCGATCAGGTCGAGCAGCCGCCGCTCGATCGCCGGCCAGATCGAGCCTTCAAGGCGAGGGCCCGAGCGTTCGAACGGGGCGATCACCTCCAGGTCGAGATCCTTCCGGCGGCCGGCGTCGACGATCGTCACCGGCTCGACGCATCGCCGTCCTTGTCAGTCCTCCGAGATAGCGCGCGACCTCGTCCAGCGGGCGTTGCGTCGCCGACAGCCCGATCCGGACGAACCCGGCCGGATTGATCGCTTCGAGGCGTTCCAGCAGGAGAGCCAGGAAGACGCCTCGCTTGTTCGGGCAGAGGGCGTGAATCTCGTCGACGATGACGTGAGAGAGCGAATCGAGTGTCGATCGTGCCCGACTCGTGAGCATCAGGTGCAAGGATTCGGGCGTCGTGATCAGGATGTCGGGCGGCTTCCGGACGCAGCCGCTGACGTTCGTTCGGGGGGGTGTCGCCGGTCCGGACGGCGACGGTCAGCGGCGCGGAACGGGGCGCCGGACGACTCCGCAGTCTCCAGGATCCCTTCGAGAGGAAGCTGGAGATTGCGGAAGATGTCGTTGTTGAGGGCCTTCAAGGGGGAGACGTAGAGGATACGGACCCCTCGGCGCTGCGAGGATTGCGCCAGAGGTGGTCGAGGCAGGCCAGGAAGGCTGCGAGGGTCTTGCCCGAGCCGGTCGGCGCGAAGAGCAGGGTGTTCTTTCCCGAAGCGATCGCCGGCCAGCCCAGCTTCTGAGGCGGTGTGGGCTCGCCGAAGCGATCTCGAAACCACTTCGCGACGGCCGGGAGCAGAACGTGCAATCCGTCAGGATTCAAGGACATCGAATGAGTTTTGCCCCTCGGCCCGATTGACGTGCGGCCAAGAGCTTCATTCTGGTCGATTCGAGGTCCCAACCGCAAGAGGAAACCTGAACAGACGTGCGCGAAGTGAGGGTCGGGGAGTGATGCTTCTTGGGGAGGGACGGACCCTCGGGCGCGGGACGTCAGACTCGTTCGGCCCGTTCGGCCAGTTCGCGGTCGATCAGCTTGCGGAGCACTTGTCCGACGCTCTCGCGACGGTCGCGGGCCAGCCGCAACAAGGCCGCTGCGCGCTGAGCGGGCAGGAGCAAGCCAATTTCGACGACACCGTCCGTTTCGCCGGGCCTCGGTTCGGATGCGGTTGTGACTCATAAAAGAAGCGATCGTGCTCGAATTCATCGGAATTCCTGAACGTCATCCCAGGTTTGCGTACGTTCTCGAAACTGACATGAAGCAATTTGCAGGCCAAGTCAGGAGCGCCACTGGAAGATGGCGACGGCGACGATGACCAGGACGCCCAGAATCAGCGCGAATGCGATGAAGCCGGATCAGCCATCGAGTCTCGTCGACGTGGTCGATCGGTAGGCCCGGCGATCGGGCCGGTGGGAGGACCACGGCCGGCCGGGGCGGGCGGGGGGGCTTGTGCATGGGTGCAGGGGGAGCCTCGGCCGAACCGAGGTCGCGGAGCGTCGATCCGAGTGAGCCGCCGTCCTCGTCGGCGAGCAGGCGGAGGTCATCCTCGTCGAGTTCCGGCGGCGGCGGGCGGAAGGCATGAGCGGCGTCGGCCTCCGACCCGAGGATCGAGTGGACGACCGCCGGGTCGGCCCAGCGGGCGAGGTCGGCCCGGAGTTCGGCGCAGTCCTGGTAGCGGTCGGCCGGGTCCTTCGCCATCAGCTTCCGGACGATCGCCGCGAACGCCGAGGGAACCCCCCGGGCCACCCGCTCCAGCGGTTCGGGGTCGTCCATCCGCTGCTTGAAGATCTTGTTGACGACGTCTCCCCCTTCGAACGGGGCGCGGCCCGCCAGGGCGAAGTACATCGTGCAGCCCAGGCTGTAGAGGTCGCTCCGGCGGTCGGCGCCGGAGGCGTTGCCGAGCTGCTCCGGGCTGGCGTAGTCGAGCGTGCCGATCACGACGTTCGGCCGGGTCAGAGGGCTCTCCTCGTCCATCGCTCGGGCCAGGCCGAGGTCGAGAATCCGCGCATCGCCGTCGGGCGTGACCATCAGGTTCGAGGGCTTGATGTCGCGGTGGATCAGCCCGGCGTCGTGGGCCGATTCCAGGCCGTCGAGCACCTTCAGGAAGAACCGGGCGGCGTCGGGCACGCGGAGCGGGCCCGCCTCGGGGATGTTTGACGAGCTGGTAAAGGCTCTCGCCCGGGACGTACTCCAGGACCATGAAATGGACGTTTCCCGCATGGCCGACGTCGATGGTCCGGGCCAGGTTGGGGTGGTTGGCCCTCCGGGAAAGCTCCATCTCGCGGCGGAACCGGAGGAGGGCCTGGCCGCCGTCGGCCGCCTTGCTCGGCGGCAGGACCTTGATGGCAACCCTCATCCCGTCCTTCTGGTTGGCCGCGAGGTAGACCTTCCCCATCCCCCCTTCGCCGAGGGCTCGGAGAATCCGATAGTCGCCGAGGAAGAACCCCTTGGTCGCGCCGGCGAGGACTTTTCGGGCCTGGTAGGTGGTCAGGGCCCCCTGCTTGATCAGGAGTCGGGCGAGGCGGACAGCGGCATCGGACGGCGGGCCGTCGGGCAGCTGTGCGCGGGCTCGCTCCAGCGAGGGCGGAGCGACCAGCCCGCTTTTCGCGAGGTTCGCGACGAATTCTTCGAGCCGAGCCATGCCCGAGAGCCTCACCCTTCAGCGAAGACGGCCGCCAGACCCCTGGGCCATCCGGTCGATCGGGACCTGCCGACCCCAGCGCGGATCGGTGAATCCATCAGTGGTTGCGGGCGAGGCCGAAACGCGACCGATCTTCCATCAAACCCCAGGGGGACGAGATCAGATCGCGTGGATGACCAGGCAAGTCACATTATCCTTGGAATTATTGTCGAGGGCCATCTTCATCAGGGTCCTGGCGGCGACCTGTGGGTCGTCCGAGTCGGTCACGACCTCGGCCAGCTTGGCGTCGGAGACGACCCCGGTCAAGCCGTCGGAGGCAAGCAGGAAACGGTCACCCACCCTGACCTCGGCCGACCGGATGTCCTCCGGACCTCCCCGGGCGTCCTTGCTCCCGAGGTACAAGTAGAGGACGTGGTTGAACTTATGATTGGGCAGCTCTTCAGCGGTGATCGTCCCGGCTTCGAGCAGGGCCTGGGCCAGCGAGTGGTCCTTGGTGAGCTGCTCGACCTGGCCGTCGCGAAACCGGTAGGCCCGTGAATCGCCAATGCCGGCAAAGTAGACACGATCGTTGCGAAAGAGGGCGAGGACGACGGTCGTCCCCATGTTGTTAAATTCAGTCTGGACGACGGAGAGCCCCAGGATCTCCTGATTTGCGGCGGCGAAGGCGTCTTTGATGGCCCGCTGGACCGACTTGTCATCGGATTCGTCGGAGGCGATCCGCCGGGAGAGTTCCTTGGGAATGATCTCGACGGCCATCTGGCTGGCCTTCTCGCCGGCGAGCTGGCCACCCATCCCGTCGGCAACGACACAGGGATAGCTTATCCCCTCCTCGATCTTGATCTCCATGCTGGCGTCACGCGAGCCCGTCCCTCCGCCCATGGCCTTGCCGGCGAGGGTGGGTAGATAGAAGTTATCTTCGTTGTGCTCGCGATAGTTGCCGACCGTTGAGACAACGCCGACCCGGAGCAGTCGGGGACGCTCCCCCGTCGCGACAAGGCTCTTGGGCTGATCGGAGGACGAGGGTGGACCCGTGAGGCCCTGCCAGAGATTCCGCCAGAGGTTGCGCCAGGACGATCGACTAGCCACCGCGTCCACCTTTTCTGGGAGCACCACGCGCCCGGGCTCCGTCGCCCTCGGCTCGGCAAGTTCGCCCGTAAACGGCGAGGGCGGGCTGACCGCCCGGTCATCAACCGGGGTGGGCGGGCGAGCCAGCTTCTCGGTTGGCCGCATCGGGCCACCTGGATGGTTCATGGTCGTGTGAGCCCGGGGCAAGCCCAACGCATCAGGTCGGCCACGCCGACCGAGCGGTAGGTCATGAACAGCTCTCCCGCTTCGAAGCCGGCCGTCAGTCCGTGATACCGATTCATCGTCTCGATTGCGCTAAAAATCCCCGCCTTCTTCGCGGGAAACTGCGTCGCGTAACACCGGATCGCCTCGACCTTCGTCGCACAGGGTATCGCTAATGTCCGCGATGATGTATCCGGCCGATTCCGGAGTCTCCAGCGAATGGAGCGCGATCGGGAACCCGAGCTGGTTCGAGATCGTGTGAACTGGCAGGCCGTCGAAATACTCGTCCCACTTCGTCAAACGGCTGTAGAAGACCGCCGCGTCGGTGATGAGCATGGCCTGGAAATGGTCGGGCGAAGCCAGCACTGTCTTACCGCCGAAACCGATCACCAGCTTGGGCCGATGCTTCCGAAAAACCTTCGCCAGGGCCAGGCGGGCTTCGAAGTCATCGAAAAGGCGGCGATTGGGCAGGTTGAGGTTGATCCGCGCGTGAACCCCGAGAATTTTCCCCGCGCGCCGGGCTTCCTCTAGTCGGACGTCCGGGCCTGGCGAGAGCGGCGTCGGCTCTCCATCGGTCAGGTCGACGATCCCGACCTTGTAACCTTGCCGGGCAAGTCGGGCCAGCGTACCGCCGCAGGCGATCTCGACATCGTCGGGATGAGCCCCGACGGCGATCACGTCCAGCTCGATCTCGCCCACCTCGGCCATGCCGTCTCACCTCCGGGCCCCGGATCGAACGTCTACTAATGCGCTATTATAATCGCAGAAAACCGATAACGACAGGGACGCCTCGCGGAATCGCCAGCCAGACTACGGCCGGCATGGAGCGATCTGTCCGATGAGGCTATGCTTGGATTCATCCAAAAGAGAAATCGGGTAGCAAGGTCGAACCGGGAGGGCCGAATGTCCACGACATCCGCGAAGACGCCGGCCGAGGTCCACTATCCGGAATCGGACGGACAGCCCATGGGCGAGACCGGGATTCACGTCAACACGACGATCGAGCTCTTCGAGACGCTCAAATGGACCATTTACAAGGATCATCCTAGCGTCTATGTCGCCTCGGACATGTTCTTCTATTACGAGGAGGGCAACCCTCGGGCGGTCAAGGCTCCGGACATCATGGTCATCAAGGACGTCCCTCATGTCGAGGAGCGACGCACGTTCAAGCTCTGGGTCGAAAAACGCGTGCCGAACGTGATCTTCGAGATCACATCGGACGAAACCCGTCGAGACGACGCCGTGGTCAAGCTCGACCTCTACGCCCGGCTCGGCGTCGCGGAATACTATCTCTTCGACCCATTACGAGACTACCTTGATCCACCTCTCCGAGGATATCGGCTCGAACATGGGTGCTACGTCGCGATCCAACCCGACCCAAGTGGAGGTCTAGAGAGCGTCGAACTCGGATTCCGACTCCGCGCCATCGGCCGGAGGGTCCGCCTGTTCGACCCGGAGACGGGTCAGATCGTTCCCAATTTCGGAGAGATCGCCAACAAGGCCCGGACTGCGGATGGGCTCTCGCGGCAGCTCGCCGAGGAGAAAAAAGAGCGTCAGAAAGAGCGAAGAAAAGCCGCTCGCGAGGCGAAAAAGGCCGTCGCCGAACGACAGAAAGCCGAGACGTTGGAGGCCGAGGTCAAAAGGCTCCGCGCTCTCCTGGAGGAACGAGATTCTCGCTCCGAAGGGTAAACCTCGATCAGTCGCTGACCTCGGCCGCCTTGGTCACGGCGAGCAGGAACGTCGGGTTGACCGCTTCGAACCGGACCCGGTCCATCTGCTCGATCCCCCGGGCAATGGAGACGTTCCAGATCTGCACCTCGCCCGCCAGAGCCTTGAGCGTCCGATGGGCGGTGGCCAGGCCGTCGATGGTCGCGACGTTCACGGCGAGCCGCCCTCCCGGACCGAGCCTGGCGAACGCGGCGCTCAGGACCGTATCGACCTGCCGGCCTGTCCCGCCGACGAAGACGGCGTCGGGGTCGGGCAAGCTCGCCAGGATCTCGGGGGCCCGGCCATTAACGGGTCGGACGTTGGGGACGCCGAACGCTTCGGCGTTGGCCTGGATCAATGCCAGGTCGCCCGCCTCGGGCTCGACGGCGTAGACCATCCCCTGGCTCGCCAGTTGCGCGGCCTCGATCGCGACCGATCCCGAGCCGGCGCCGATGTCCCAGACGACGCTCGTCGGCCGGATGTCGAGCTGTGACAGGGCGATCGAGCGGACCTCGGCCTGCGTGATGAGCCCTTGCTTGGGCTGGCTCTGGGCGAACAGGTAATCGGGGTTGCCGAAGAGTCGGTAGCGGCTCCCCCCCTTGGCCCGATCGGGCCGGTTCGGCTTGCGGACCAGGATCATCACGTTGAGCGGGTCGAACTCCAGCCCCGCCAGGTCGGCCAGCTCCCCTTGCGTGACGCGCTCGTCGGGCGAGCCGAGGTTCTCGCAGACGTAAGCCTTGAAGTAGTCGATCCCTCGGTCGAGCAGCTCGCGGAAGATCTTCGAGGGCGGGTTGTCGTCGCTCGAAAACAGACCCACCTTCTCGGCCGTCCGGACGCGGTCGACGATCGCCTCGAATGGCCGGCCCGCCAGGCTGGTCAGGTAGGCGTCGTCCCAGCTTTCCTTGACCCGGGCAAAGGCGAGCTGCATGCTGCTGACGTGCGGGACGACCTCGAACTGGTCCTTGCCCAGCCGGTCGCAGAGGTAGCGGGCGACTCCGTAGAAGAGCGGATCGCCACCGCTGACCAGCACGGGCCGGCGGGATGCCAGCGCCTCGCGGACCTGCCGGAGCGCCGAGGGCATATCGGCTTCGAGGGTGACCTTTCGCCCAGGCACCCCCTCGACGAGCCTGAGAGTCGAGCCCGCCCCGAGGATGACGTCCGCCTCCTGGACGATCCGTCGGGCGGACTCGGTCAAGCCGGCTAGCCCGTCGTCGCCGATCCCCACGATCACCAGCCTGCCGGTTGCTTCGCCCACGTTATCGCCTCACTCGGTCCTCTCGAAGGTTCGCCCGCATTGTAACGAGGCCGAGGGGACCAAACCACGGCCCTTCACCCGATCGAAACAGGGAGCGTCTTGCGCCCATTCGCTTGAGCGCAACCAACCCGACGAGGCCCAGCCCGAACACGGCGATCGTGCTCGGTTCGGGGACCGGCGAAGGAGAGGAAGGAGGAGTCGTGACCGTCTGGCCATCCGGGGTCAGGACGAATGCCTGGTCCTGGCTGGAGGTTCCGGTGGACCCCCACCCGATGATCTGCCCGGCGTCATTCATCCCCGTGATGGAGACGTAACTCAGGCTCGCGAGGCTTGGAATCAGGCTCGTCAGGTCGGTCAACGTGCCTTGACTGTACAGGAAGACGTGCCTAACGCCCCCGGCCGTGTCATAGCCGGACCCTGCGACCTGTCCCAGGTTATTGATCGCGTAACCCAGGAGATTCTGGAGTCCCGGGAGCGTTCCCAGGGGCGTTGACGTGCCTGTTTTGCTGTCGAAGATTACCGGGTAGCCCGTGGACCGACTGATGCCGATCGCGGGATTGACCAGCACCTGGCCGGAGTCATTGACGCCGACGCCGAACGACCCGCCCCCGTTGGGGCCGAGGAGCTTGTCGATATCAGTGGCCACTCCGTTGGTCGTGACGAAGGCGTGGGGTTCAGAGGTCAACGGGATCTCGATCGTCCCGGCAACCTGGCCCGACGAATTGATCGAGGTCGGGTTCCCCTCGAAGGAGCCGGGCGGGAATGCGACGGCGGTCACCGAGTGGCCATCGGTGGAACTCGTCGCGCCGAGCTGAGTGAGGACCACGCCCGAGTTATTGATCGCGACCGGCGACCCGTGGGAATTGTCGGGAAGTGGCGTGATCTGTCCGTCCTGATAGACGATGTTCTGTCCGCCCGTGCCGGTTTCCTTCGTTGCGGCGATCTGTCCGGCATCGTTGATATGAGCATCGAATCCGTAGATCCCCGTGCTCGACATCGCGCCGTTTTGATAGAGGAACACCCGAACACCCGAAGGGCCCTGAGAGGTGCCGACAATCTCCCCCGACGCGTTGATTCCCGTTGCCTGGGTGCTGCTATCGCCCGGGAGTGCCCCGAGGGAAGAGTAAGTGTACGTCGCGGCGCCAATGGCCCGAGAGCCACACAAGCCGGACAATATCGGCAGGAGCAAGCCGAACCCTATGTTTCGGGCGATCCGTGACCCCATGTTCCAACCTCCTTGATGGGCATCCTGTCATGATATTCCGTGACGATCGATCACGTTACCGGATCAACGACGCCTGTCAAGAGCATGTCACAATGCATCCCAATGGAAATGAGAGAAGAGAATGGATTCAGGTTGACAAGAAACCGGAAAAGACTTCAAAACAGCCTCGATCTGATTCCAGAATCAGAGAGGAGAACAAACATGGCAAGGATGCCGATATTTTTCATCATGGTCCTGCTCGCCTCCGGTTCGGGTTGTGCCGCCTGGAAGTATCGCGACGAGGCGAAGCCCGTCATGCAAAGCAACGATGAGGTCCCGGCCACGGGCAGACCGTGGGTCATGAGTGAACTCCAGGGTCTTTCGAACAGGATTGACAAATGACAGGGTTCCAGGCGTGAGATGAGCTTGGAGGTCGAATTTATGTACGAACTGGATCAAAAATAATCACCGACCAACTTCGCCAGCTCAGCGGGATGGGTCCAGTGCGGCTGGTGGCCGACCCCGGCCATCGGCGCGGGCCTTCGCGTTCGGCAGACCGGCGAGCAACTCCTCGTAGTACTTCCAGGGCACGATCCGGTCAGCCGTCCCGTGGATGACCAGCACGTCCTGCCGGATTTCGGGGAGGATCGGGCGGAGGTCAAGCCGGTCGAGGAGGTCGAGCCGGTGGGAGAGCGAGGCGATCGGCGTCAGGCCGTTCTCCTCAACGAAATGGGCCCAGCGGTCGGGATTCTGTGACGAGAAATTGCGCTTGTTCTTGCTCGCGAGCCCGAGTTCGTGAAAGGGAAGGCCCGATGTGTTTCCCCGGATTCGTCGACCCAGAGAGAGTGCGAAGCGCTCCTCGGGTCGAAGCCTCCGGCACGCGAAACCGCCTTGCAAGACCGTCCTCGGAAAACGCTCTGGTCTCCGGTGGAGGGCCTTGAGCGTGATCGTCGAGCCGAACGAGAGGCCGAACGGATAGACCTCGGCCTCGCCGAGATGGTCGACCAGCCCAAACAGGTCGTCGACCAGGTCGTCGTGCGTGATCCGGTCGAGCCGGGCACCGTCGTCGGGGTGCTCGCCCGGATAGTCGAGCTGGACCGTCCGGAACCAGGGGGCCAGGCGGAGGAGAGTCGGGGCGTAGCCTCGATAGGTCGAGGCGAGGCCGGGGACCAGGATCAAGGTCGGCCCTTGGCCGAGGATCCGGAACGTCATCCGGTGGCGAGGACCATTCCAGTGCCTGACCTCGGCCAGGCGGTCGTATTCGGCCACCTCGGCGCGGAAGTCGATCGCGGGCTCAGTCATCGGCGAGGGTCGCGTTGGGTTCGGCCTCGTAGGCGACGCTGGCGAAGGTCACGCAGCAGGACCGCGAGGGGTTGACCGCCTGGTCGTAGCTCAGGAGCCGACCGTGCACCGGGCCGATCGCGTGGAGCATCGTGTACGTCGCCGCCAGGCCGCAGACCCGCTAACGGTTTTCGAGCCTCCGCCGCTGTGCCGAACCAGCCGGAGGCGTCGCCGACCGAAGCACGGTCAAGCATAGCCCGATCGAAATCCTTGATCTTGACAAGAGTTGCGTCGTCAACTGGCTTCGGGTCGCCGAACTCAGGGCCGACGTGGCAAAGGTCGATCCCGCCGATATAGGCGACCTTCTTTCCCGAGGCCGCCTCGGCCGACCGGAGGGCCTCGACCATCCGGGCAACTTCGGAGTCGCCGATCGGCTCGACCTTCGACTCCATCAGGTCGTGAAACGAACCCACCAGGATCGGCACGATCGTGAAGTCGCGCCGGCCACCTAACAGATATTGAAGGAAAACGGCCTGAAACTCGATCGAGTGTTCGGTCCGATGGGCCAGCTCGTCCTCGAAGAGGTGCTCTCCGGCTGCGTCGGCCACCCGGTCGACGAAGGTCCGGTCAATCTTGACCGTCCCGAGCGGCGTCTCGAATTCCTTGCGGGTCAAGGCGAAGCGATGTCGGCAATACTGGTGGGCGACGCCCAGGACGACGAACGTGTCGGCGTCGGACCGCTCGACAAGTTCCCGGTAGGCCCATGTATACACCGGGCCACCCCGGCCGAAGTCGATGTGCGGGCAGAGGACGGCACGAAGGTCGGTCGCGGCGGCGGGCGATCGATCCGAAGGCGGCCCGGAGCCTTTCGGATGCGTGAAGAACTCGGCCAGGTCGGTCACGGAGCGCCGCCGGGTCGGCCGGATACGACCGGCCCGCCAGGACCGCGGGCCGCACCTGCGCTTGCGAATACGCATGGCGAAACGCGGTGAATGTCGGTCCTTCGAGCACCATCGCTCGATCGAGCTGGGCGACCAGTCGGTCCAGTTCGGCCATCGGGAGAGCCTGGCCGGTCTCACGATGATGTCGGGACTGGATCTCGGATAACGTCGTCTGTCCGTCGAAATGGCGGACAACGTGTTGAAAACCTTCGAGTGGGATCAGCACGGGCCCGTTGAGAAGGCCAAGCGAGTCTTCCAGAGCAACGAATGACTGACCTTGATGCTCGACCCGCCGTCCGGAGAGGGGTCGAAGCTTGGGACGTTCGAGCGTCGCCATCCACGAACCTCGAACCGGTTGGTCGATCGGTGATCGAGGGGCCACTTGGCCCCTCGAACGTGATCAATATTCTCAACCGCCCGATCGGTCGCGTCAAGCCGTACGCCGAGGTCCCCGCGGCGAGCAGGCGATCAGGGGTAGGGACCAGTCGGGCGGGGCGGCTTCTCGGGGGGGCTGGGGCTTCCGACTCATTGGAATGGTCCTTTATTCGTATGGGTCTGGTCTCGTCGAAGGAAACGGTGAACTAAACTCTGGACATTGCGATCGGCCGAAAGGTTCGCACTGCAAACAACGTTCCATCACGGAAACTTAACGTTTGTTTTATGAGGGACCACTCCCCTTTACTAGTGCGTCGGACTAGAGTTAAGCGATCGAGAATTCGCCGCGGATCGCCACCGCCTGACCCGGCTGATGGGGAGGTCTTACTCCCCATGCCTCAAACCTGGGCGTCGATGGCTTCGTCTCGCCGACCGGAGCACGGGCATTTGTCGAAATCTTCTGAAAGAATCCTTTTGCAGGACGAAAACCGACATCAGTTTCTCTCGATTTTCCGAGCCTGGCGGGCGGAAGCCTCACGGTCTTTCGCCCCTCACCCACTTCGTGTTTGACTCATGATGAGACATCGCAGCCACACTAGCCTCACTACGTGGATGAGTGATATTTTGGGACACTCGTTCGACGACAGGTTTGGCTTCGTTTGGGAAAGTATCGGTTGAACCTCAAGAGCCTTGCCGGGCGGCTGGTCTGGTCGCTTCGCGGCGGCTCTGGTATGGTTCCCGGCCGGAGGCGAGCGGACCGCCGTCATCGGGTTTGAATTTTTGGCGGGGCGGGTCCGATCGGCCGGAGGATTCGGGCCAACCAAGGAGGAGGACGCCCATGCGAACGCTCATCGCCTGGACTTTGACGCTGGGACTCGGGGCCTGGGCCGTCGGATCGGCCTCGGCGCAGGGAACTCAACCCGCTCCCAGACCTCAGGCGCCCGCCGGCAAGGCCGCCAAGGCGCCGGTCGACCCGGCCCCGTGCAAGGCGCAGAGGAGGCCGATATCCAGGACCGCCAGGCGATGGACGACGTCCTCGCCCAGTGGGAGAAGACCAGCAAGAAGGTCGTCTCGCTCGACGTCGCCTTCGAGAAGATCGAGCATAACAAGGGTTTCGGCGACGAGTACTATCTAGGGCCGGGCCATGCTCCAGAGCCCCGACCTGGCCTGCCTGGAGTTCCGCAAGGTTCTGCTCGACGAGAACCGCAAGCCCTTGATGAAGCCTGACAAGGACGGCAAGCCCGTCGCCCAGACTCGAAAAGTTCCCCTACGAGCGGATCGTCTGCACCGGCCAGGAAGTTCTTCAGTACACCTGGGACGACCAGAAGATCATCGTCTTCCCGCTCGAGAAGCAGGACCGGCAGAAGGCCCTCCAGCAAGGCCCGCTCCCTTTCCTCTTCAATATGAAGGCGGCCGAGGCCCGCCAGCGGTACAGCATGACCCTGATCAAGCAGAACGACAAGGAATACCTCATCGGGATCGTGCCCAACGCAGCAGATCGACCAGTGATAACTTCACCAAGGCGTTCCTCTGGCTGAGCAAGGAGACGTTCCTGCCCAACAAGTTGGTGCTCTACCCGGTGGGCGGAAAGGACACCGGTTGAGTACCTTTTCAGGGGCCAGCAGTCGGCGATCCGAGCCAACACGAAGCTCGATGGACAAGAACTACTTCACTTTCACCCGTATCCAGGGCTGGAAGGTGATCATCAACCCGGCGGGCGAGGGTGGCCAGGCTCCGGCGGCGAACGCCGCGCCGGCTCCAGGTGGGCGCCGTAGCAAAAGCGGGTCACAGCCCAGCCGGCGATGCGTCCGTCCGCCCGCCCTCAGTAACGATTCCCGCCGTCGGATGGAACCGAGAGTCAGACCGGCCCGCGCGATCTCCCCGACGTTTGACGAAGGGAGTCGGGCGGGCTTATAATCGGTCAGACAGGTCGGCACCGGACGGAGTGAACCGCCCTTCGCTCGCCTTCCCGGTCCCGCCCTCCCGGGCCTTTGCCGAGGCCGTCTGCTTCGGAGGCCGTTCCGATCCGGTTCGACGATCGTTCGACCCGATCGGGCGACCTCGCCGAGTGAAGGCTGATCGACGGAGGGAGTCCATCTCAGATGATCGGATCGCTTCCCGCTCGCCGGCTCCTCGCGACGCTGGCTCTTCTGTCAGGATTCCTATCGACCGCCCCCCCGAACACACTGGCCCAGGCTCCCGCCGTTCCCGAAACCAACCCCGGCCAGTTCTTCCTGATCGAGGAGCCGATCGATAGCGAGGTTCTCGAACGGATCAAGGCGTCGACCAAGCAGCTCATCGCCCGGTCGATCGCTCAGAAGACCGCCCGGCCCGATCCTGATCTTCGAGATTCGCCCAGGCCGAGCCCAGCCTGGCTCCAGCGGTTTCGGCACCTCATTCGAACTGGCCAATTACATCTCGACCGAACTGGCCGGCGCCAAGCTGACGGTCGCCTACGTCCCCCGCGACCTCAAGGGCTACGCCGTTCTGCCCGCGCTCGCCTGCGACGAGATCGTCATGGGTCCCGACGCCTCGATCGGACCGATCACGCCCGGAAGGCGATACCGTCAAGGTCGACTACCGGGAGCCGATCCGCATCCTCGCCCGCCGCAAGGGGAAGGAGCCCGACCTGTTCGTCGGCCTGCTCGACCGCGACGCCGACCTCAAGCTCGTCAGGACCGCCGACCGCCAGGTCCATTACGTCCTGGCCGAGAACCTCGCCGACTTTCTCAAGGCGAACCAGGTCGACGAAAAAGACGTCCAGCCCGCCTGGGAAGGGGGCAGCGCGGGCGTCCTCACCGCCGCCAGAGCGCCGCGAGGAAGGATTCGCCAAGCTGCTTGCCTCCGACCGTGCCGAGATCGCGAATGTCTACCGGATCGGCTACGAAGGCCCTCTCCAACGACCCGACCTTGCTCCAGGAGCCCAAGCCGGTCTGGATCGCCATCGAAGGGCGGATCGACCCCATCAAGGAGGCGTATCTTCAGGCGCCGGATCGAGCAGGCCCGCCGCGAAGGGGTCAACCTGATCTTCTTCAAGCTCAACAGCCAGGGCGGCCTGATCACCGCGGCCAACAACGTGGCCGGGCTGATCGCCGACACCAAGGACATGAAGACGGTCGCCTACATCGACGACCGGGCCACCGGCGTCTCGACCCTGATGGCCCTGGCCTGCGACGACATCGTCTTCCGCCGAGGGGCGATGATGGGCGGCGTCCAGCAGATCATTACCGGGGGCAACGGACAGGTCCAGGACCTGACCGATGGGCAGATCGACAGCCTAACCAAGCGGGCCGAAGGGCTGGCGGCCCAAAAGGGGCACCCGGCCGCCGTGGCCCACGCGATGGTCGACCGAACCGCCCGGATCGTCCAGGCCACCAACGTCAACACCGGGGCGCCGTCGCTGGTCCTGGAATCTCAGGTCCAGGCCAATCCCGAGATCTACCTGAACCCCTCGACGGTCAAGGAGCCGGGGAAGCTCCTGGTCATCCGGTCGGGTGAGGCGGCGACGTTCGGTCTCGGCCAGGAGGTCGAGAACGACGAGGCGTTCAAGGCCCTTTACGGTCTCCGGGGCAAGAACATCCGGGTCGACGGCCCGACCTGGGTCGATGGGCTGGTGACGACGCTCAACGACCCCTTCGTGAGCTGGGTCCTCCTGTTCATCGGAATCTTCATGCTGATCCTGGAAGTCAAGATGCCCGGCGTCGGACTGCCGGCGATCACCTCGGCTCTGGCGTTCCTCCTCTTCTTCTGGAGCCGCTACCTGAGCGGGACGGCCGACCAGTTCGAGATCCTCCTGTTCCTTGTCGGGCTGATCTGCCTGGGCCTGGAACTGTTCGTCTTCCCTGGCTTCGGCGTCTTCGGGATGAGCGGGTTCCTCCTGATCGTCGTTTCGATCGTGATGGCGAGCCATACGTTCATCTGGCCGACGCAGGATTACGAGTATCGCCAGATGGCGGGCACCTTATTCCAGGTGGTCGCGGTGATGGTGGGGGTGGGGGTGGGTGCGTCGCTCGTCGGCACGCTATTTACCCTCGCTGCCGATCCTGAACCGGATGGTCCTCAAGCCCGAGCCTTACACGGGCTCGGTCGAGGAGACCGAGGGCGGTTACCCGGTCGAGAAGCCGCCGCCGCTGGAAGAGTACGAGTCGCTGGCGTTCCTGATGGGCGAGACCGGCCGGACGACGACTGTCCTCAAGCCGTCGGGCAAGGCCCGGTTCGGTAACCTGCTGGTCGATGTCCGGGCCGACGGCTACTATATCGATCGCGACTCCTTGATCGAGGTCATTGACGTCCAGGGAATGAGGGTAATCGTCAAGCCGGTTGCGTGACTCCTCGGGCCATCGAGCATGGCCAACCGATCGATCGAGGCTCGCCGTGGTCAGCGCACTGACGCTCGTATTCTTGCTGACGATCGGCCTGGCCTTGCTGGTGGTCGAGGACGTACTGCCCACGGGTGGGGCCTTCGTCGTGATGGCGATCAGTTGCCTGATCGGCGTGATTTATCTGGGGTTCACGCTCTCGACGGAACTGGGCTATCGATTCCTGTTCGGCGAGCTTGTTCTCGGCCCCGTAGTTTACCTGACTTCGATGTTTGTGATTCCGAGAACGCCGCTGGGCCGTCGGGTCTACCTCCGGCCTCCCGAACCTGAGGAGGTCTCCGTCAGCCATGCGAGCCCGGACCTGCACCGGTACGTCGGGCTCCACGCGAAGGTCATTACGCCGCTGAAGCCATCGGGCGTACTGGAATTCGACGGCCGGCGGATCGAGGGGGTCGCCGAGCAGGGGCTGATCGAATCGGGAACGATCGTGCAGATCGTTGCGGCCCGTTCGGGCCGGTTAATCGTCCGGACATCGGCTGATTGATCGCGCCTGGACGTGTTATTCACGTCAAGATTTGCCCGATCCTCGCGAATTCCCTCCGGGGCGGGGTCGCTTGCCGCCGCGCCGAGCTTTAGAATTGAACGAGGTCGGGGGTGGGCCTTCATTCGACGACGACCCGAAGGACTGCCCATCGACAGACCGGTCCTGTCGTGCACCAGAGTCGCTGAAATCGGGCATCGACGGCCGGGCCTTCGTCCACCATTAAGGAATCTTCCATGTTCTCTCCGCTCGTCGCCCAGGCCCCGGCGGCTTCGGGCTCTCAAATCGCCCTGTTCGCGCTCCTGGCGGTCATGGGCTTCGTCGCGTTGGTGGTCTTCGTCCTGATGGCGAAGTACTTCAACCTCTGGATCCAGGCTTCGTTCTCCGAGGCCAAGGTCACGCTCATCGACCTGATCGGGATGACGCTCCGCAAGGTCAACCCGCACATCATCGTCCGATCGAAGATCATGGCCATCCAGGCCGGCCTGAGCGAGAAGGACGGACTGACCACGCGGAGCCTTGAGGCTCACTACCTGGCCGGCGGTAACGTGCCGAACGTCGTTCGGGCCCTGATCGCCGCGAACCGGGCCGACATCCCACTCTCGTACAAGCGGGCCGCGGCGATCGACCTGGCCGGGCGAAACGTGCTCGACGCCGTCCAGACCAGCGTCAACCCGAAGGTCATCGACTGTCCCGACCCGACCAAGGGCCGCCAGACGATCGACGGGATCGCCAAGAATGGCATCCAGCTCAAGGTGAAGGCACGCGTCACCGTCCGGACCAACATCGACCGGCTCGTCGGCGGTGCCACCGAGGAAACCATCATCGCCCGCGTTGGCGAGGGCATCGTCACCACGATCGGCTCGGCCGAGTCCCATAATCTGGTGCTGGAGAACCCCGACTCGATCTCCAAGCGCGTCCTGGAGAAGGGGCTCGACGCCGGCACGGCGTTCGAGATCCTCTCGATCGACATCGCCGACATCGACGTGGGCGACAACATCGGCGCCAACCTCCAGGCCGCGCAGGCCGAGGCCGACACCCGCGTGGCTCGCGCCAAGGCCGAGGAACGGCGGGCCTTCGCCGTCGCCCTGGAGCAGGAGATGCTGGCGGCCGTCCAGGAGAATCGAGCCAAGGTGATCCAGGCCGAGGCCGAGGTCCCGCTCGCCATCGCCGAGGCCTTCCGCAAGGGGAACCTGGGCGTCACCGACTATTACCAGCTCCGGAACATCCAGGCCGATACCGAGATGCGATCGTCGATCGCAGGGACCAGCCCCAATAACGCCCGTCGAGAGCCGGTCAACTCCTGACCGGTCGTTTGGACCTCTGAAAACTCGTCGAGCTCGACCATGAATAAATGGGATCCACTGATCCGGGCGATCGTGCCGCTGACGTTCGTGGCGATCTGGGCGTTGACGGCCCTCTTCAATCGCGAGTCGAAGGGCTTTCCCGCACGGCAGCCCGGCTCGACGCCCCCGATGGGACCGAGGCCGGGCGAACCGTCAATGCGCTGGGCTCCCCCGGCATCCTCGCAATCGGGCGTCGTCCGTCGCGTGCCGATTGGCGACAACGACATCCTGATCATCCAGAACGATCCCGCTCGACCCGTCAGACCGGGGCAGGGGCGTCCAACCCAGGGGACGAGCGGTCGGCGGTCGTCGAAGACAAAGCCCACTCCTCCTCCGGCAAAGAAGGTTGATGCAATCTCGGCCCGGCCCAAGCTCGGAGGAGTCAGCCAGAACGTCAACCAGCAACTCGCCAGGCCGATCGACCTGACCCCCTTGACGACCATCGCCCCGATGGCAACGGCCACCGGGTCGGACCTGGCGAATGCTCCGTCGGCCCCTTCAAAGACCTCGGCCGTCGTGACGGCCTCGACCCTCACCCGACTCATGGCCGACCCGTTCCGGCTTCGCGAGGCCTTCATCGTCAACGAACTGCTCCAGCCTCCGCTGGCCCTTCGCGGACGGAGTGGTCTTCATCGCTAATAACCGACCGATTCGCCCAGCTCCTCCAGAATCCTCGACGGACGGCCGATCTTCGGCCGTCCGATTTTTTTTCTTGAGGCCCGGGAGGATTTCGACCGATGAAAAGGCTGGCTAAATCTCCGATTTGATTTCTCCGCCGACGGTCTGGCCCGCACGCGTGCCCCGCGTGCGGTGGCTCCAGGGATGGGGTGCGTCGCCGACGCTGACGATGCTTGCTGCTCCTCAGTCTGCTCTCCCACCCATCCCAGCCGCCGAATGACGGAGACGCTTGATGATAAACCGCATTCCCCGGATGAACCGGGACGGCCGGGTCGCCTGCCTGGCATTCGGACTACTCGCCTGCTTCGGCACTCAGTTCTCAATCGCTGCCGACGAACTTCATAAAATCAACTGGCGCGAGGACCTGGGACAAGCCCAGGCTGAGGCGAAGTCACGCGACCTTTTGCTCTGGATCCAGTTCACCGGCCCCTGGTGCATCAATTGCCGACGAATGGACCGGGCGACTTTTGTCTATCCTGGGGTCGTCTCCCGTTCACGTGAACAGTTCGTTCCGCTCAAGCTTCGCTCCGACGAGCACGAGGCCCTGGCCGTGAGCCTTGGGCTGAGCAGCCTCCCTTCGACCGTCATCGTCCGGCCCAATGGTGAGGTCGTTGAGAAATACGAGGGTTATATCGAGCCCGAGACCTTCGAAGTCACTCTCGATGACGTTCTTCGTCGCGAAGGTCGTTCGCCCGAGCAGCTTGCGGCCAGGGCGAAGAAAGCTGCGCTCGGCGAAGTCGGCCTGGCCGGTTATTGTCCGGTCAGTCTGCTCCAGGAACGGAAACTGGTGCCAGGCCGACCCGACTTGACAGTCGAGCACGATGGCAAGATCTTCCGCTTCGCCGGTGAATTCGAGCGGCAGGCGTTCCGAACCAGGCCCGATTCGTTCGCTCCGGCCAACGACGGCCGATGCCCGGTCAGCCAGGTCGACCGGGGCGATTTCCACAAGGGTGACCCTCGCTGGGGCGTGGTCTATAACGGGCATCTCTTCCTGTTCAAGGACGGCTCCGAGCGTGACCGATTTGTGAAGGACCCGGAGCGTTACGCTAACGTCGATCTGGCCGAGCGGACCTCCTGTCCCCACTGCCGGGCTCGAACGAGCCTGGCCAGCCGACTTCCCCGGCGTTTTTCCGCCGCGGCCCAGCTCTCGAATGTTTCCCCCCCCGCGCCGGATCGGATCGAGGCTTTGCTCGCCCCGTCCGCGATCGTCCGCCGTTGAGAAGAATCTGAGACAACCCAATCTTTCGGCCGGATCATCGGATGGCACGGCCTCGGACGTCCGAGGCCGTGCCATCCGATGATCTTTTCGCTCCGACTAGCTGAGCGCGATCTCGATCAAGACCCGGCGAGGCGTTGATTGCGCTGCCGGTTCTGGTAAGATCCTGGATTATCCCGTTAACCATCGCCAGGCGATGAAGCGGGGATGTCGAGAAGTCCGGTTGATTGAGCTGCTTCGGCCTACTGGTCGAAGTCCGGCTTGATCGAAATCGCTGCTCATTTTTTGCATTTCGACCGCTCGGCCTCGAAGGGTGTGCCGGTTTGGGACGGACTTTGGGTTCCGAAGACAGGTCCCCGACCATTCCCTTCGTGAAGGGTCGACGCTTAAAACAACACTTCTGCTCCCTCCTGACTCGAAGGAAGTTCGGCGTGGCGTTTCTTGGGACCTGGATCGGCTGGACGTTTCTGGCGGTGCTGATCGGCTGGATCAGCCGGGTTTCCGCGCGCCTCGGTCGGCCATCGGTTCCACGACTCCGGCCAGCATCGGCCTCGACACTCGAACTGACAGGAGTGAGCGGGGGGATCGGCCTTGCGTCGCCTCCCGGCCACCGACGATGTCGATGGCCGGACGATCCGTGGGGCCGGTCAGGACGCCGGCGCCCGGCTCGGTTCGAACGGCCGCTTCCCTCGACCTCGAGACGAGCAGGGCCGGCGTGCCGCCGCGCCGGTGTTTTTTGACGGCGTTGAAACCTTCGCGGAGTGTCCGCCCCCAGGGGTCCGACCCCGGTCGGGCCGATCGCCCCGTTCGTCGGAGCGGGCCGCGGCTCAACCTATGGAAAGGCTAGGGCGGACGTGGTTGGGGAAACCTGGGCGGGCCTCATCGGGCTGATCCTCGGGATCGCCTGCGGCTTCGGCGGTCTGGTGATCTATACCAAGCTCCGGTTGCGAACCGCCAAGGATCAGGCCGAGGTGATCCTCGCCGAGGGCCGACGCCAGGCTGAGGACGTCCGCAAGGAGGCCGAATATCTCGCCAAGGAGGAGGCCCTCCGTCGCCGGGTCGAGCCTCGACGACGAGGCCGAGGACGCTCGCAAAGGGTTCCGCGAGCAGGAAAAACGGCTAGAAAAGCGCGGCGACCTGCTCGACCAGAAGCTCGACATGATCAACAAGAAGGAACGCGACTTCGAAAGCGTCCAGCGCTACCTGGCCGAGCAGCAGGAGGAGCTGAGCCGCCGGAATCAGGAAGTCCGTCAGCTTCTGGTCGACCAGCGCGAGGCCCTCCACCGGATCGGCCAGATGAACCACGAGGAGGCCCGCGAGCTGCTACTCCGCCGGCTCCACGACGAGTTGAGCCACGAGGTCGGCGGCCTGATCCTCAAGCACGAACAGAACCTCAAGGAAACCACCGCCGCCAAGGCCCGCGAGATCCTCGCCACCGCCATCCAGCGTTACGCCGCCGGCCACACCGCCGAGACCACCGTCTCCACCGTCGACATCCCGACCGACGACATGAAGGGGCGGATCATCGGCCGCGAAGGGCGGAACATCCGCGCCTTCGAGAAGGCCACCGGCGTCGACGTGATCGTCGACGACACGCCGGGGATCGTCATCGTCTCCGCCTTCGACAACATCCGCCGCGAGACCGCCAAGCTCGCGCTCGAAAAGCTGATCCTCGACGGCCGGATTCATCCGACCCGGATCGAGGAGGTCGTCGCCGAGACCCAGGAGGAGATGGAACGGCACATCCGCCAGGTCGGCCGGGTCGCGGCGCAGGAGGCGAACGTCCCCGGCCTGCACGACAAGCTGCTCGATTACCTCGGCCGGCTCAAGTTCCGGACGAGCTACTCGCAGAACGTCCTGCAGCACTCGATCGAGGTCGCCTACCTGACCGGCCTGCTCGCCGAGGAGATCGGGCTGAACGGCGCCTCTGGGCCGGCGCTGCGGGCTCCTCCACGACATCGGCAAGGCGGCCGACCACGAGATGGAAGGCGGCCACCCCGCTGATCGGCGCCGAGCTGACCAAACGCTACGGCGAGGGCAAGGAAGTCATCCACGCCGCCCTCGGCCACCACGACGACCTCCGGACCGATACCCCATACACCGTCCTCGTCGCCGCCGCCGACGCCATCAGCGCCAGCCGTCCCGGCGCCCGTCGCGAGACCCTCGACAAGTACGTCCGGAGGCTCGAAGACCTCGAAGCCCTCGCCTGCGGCTTCCCCGGCGTCGAGCAAGCCTACGCGATCCAGGCCGGCCGCGAGATCCGGGTGATCGCCGACAGCCACCGACTCGGCGACGAGGCCGCCGCCAAGCTCTGCCGCGACATCGCCAAGGCCGTCCAGGAGCAGTTGACCTACCCGGGCGAGGTCAAGGTGACGGTCTTGAGGGAGACCCGGACGGTCGAATTCGCTCGATGAGGCCTCCCATGCCCCTGAACATCCTCTTCATCGGCGACGTCGTCGGCTCTCCCGGTCGGAAGATCGTCTCGCAGGCGTTGCCCCGGCTGATCCGGGCGTGGGACCTCGGCCTCGTCGTCTGCAACGCCGAGAACGCGGCGGGAGGGTCGGGCCTGACGATCAAGTGCCATGAGGAGCTCGAAGACGCCGGGGTCGACGTCTTCACCCTGGGCGACCACGTCTACCGGAAAGATGAGGTCTTCACCCTCTTCGACCGGAGCGACCGAATCCTTCGGGCCGCGAACTACCCGGGCGACGCGCCCGGCGGCGAATCGGTCCTGGTCGAGGCGAAGGACGGGACGCCGGTCGGGGTCTTCACCCTGATGGGCCGGACGTTCATGAAGCCGGTTGACGACCCGTTCCGCGCCGCGGATCGGATCGTGTCGGACCTCCAGCGATCGGCCAAGGTGATCGTGGTCAACGTCCATGCCGAGGCGACCAGCGACAAGCAGCTCCTCGGCCGCTACCTCGACGGCCGGGTCTCCGCCGTCCTGGGCACTCATACCCACGTCCCGACCGCCGACGAGCAGATCCTGCCCGCCGGCACCGCGTACCAGACCGACGTCGGCATGACCGGCCCTTACGACTCGATCCTCGGCCGCCGCTACGACCGGGTTCTCGCCTCGACCTTAACGAACGTCCCCCACCATTTCGACGTCGCCACCGGCGACCCTCGACTTTGCGGCGCTCTGGTGACGGTCGATCCGGCCTCCGGCCGAGCCCTAGAGCATCCGCCGGATCTCCATCAATCAGGAGGAGACGCAGCGGCTGATGACCGGGGATCTCTCAAAGTGAATCGGCGGATTGCTCGCTGATCAGCCTCCCAGAGGCGTCTCGTCGAGCCGTTGAGCCCCCGGCGGAGCCCTCGGATCACGGCTTGAGGATCGTCGAATCTCGTCGTTCGAGGAAGTGCCAGCGGACCCAGTGGCCGGCTCCGAGCAGTGCGTTGGCCGTCTCGAACGTCTCGATCGACGAAGGCCTCGGCTTCCGAGAGGGGACGGACCGCCTCGAAAGCGGACAGGGCGTCGGCCCTGGCAAGCCGGTCGGGGCCGACCGACTCGACGAGCAGGCGCGCGAGGTCTCCGGCCACGGTGTCGGCTCCCATCGCACCGAAGTCAACCAGACCCGCGAGGCGGTTGCCCTCGAAGAGAAAATGATCGGGCCGGGCGTCGCGGAGACAGGGTTGTAAGAAATAGGATACGGCCGGCGGCTCGATGAAGTCGTTGTTTGACCCGAGGGGCCAGCTTCACCGCCCGTTCGAGCCAGACCAGGGCCAATGGCGAGCAGGGATCGCCAGGAGATCGATCGAGCTCGGCCCGAATTGCTTCGAAGTCGCCGAACTGGAGCCGGTCGATCTCGGCGATCCGGGCGGAGAGGCCGGGGCTGGGGCCGTGCGACTCGCATCGGAGCTAGCTGGGCCAGGAACGCGGCAAGCCCGGCGAAGGCCGCTTGCATCCGTTCCCGCGCCGGAGGACGGTCGAGGTCCGCGACGCCCGGCATCCAGGGTGCAACCTCCCAGAGCCGGCCATCGACCAGGGCGATCGTCCGACCATCGAGGGCTGGGATCGGGACCGGCACAAAGCCAAGATCACCGAGCCGCGGCCAGGCAGGCGTGAATCCACTCCAATCGCGCGAGATCCGGGCCATCCGTCGGCCAGCATCGGAGGACCAGAGGCCCTCGGCCGGAGTCGAATCGCCAGAGTCTCGCCCCGCTCAGCCCGCCGGCATTGCCAAGCGGTCTCGGTGGCGAGGTCGGGCGGATCGAAGCCGGGTAGCGATCGAGGACGGGCTTCCAGGGGGCATTCATCGATCCGCTCGGTCGGCTTCTTCGACGCTCGGCGCGGTCGCGGAGAGCTTTGATCGCTCCCATCAGCTTTTCGGTCGTCGCGGCCAACGCGACCCGTTCGGCCTCGTGTCCCTCGGGCATCGGAAACTCGGACGGGTCGATCGGGTCGCCGTAGAGGACCCGTGAATGTGAGGGGGTCAGGAACGACCTCCAGAGAATCCTCGACTCCGGCGTGCCCCGGATGTAGGCCGGAATCACCGGAACCTGGGCTTTCATCGCGATGAAGGCCACGCCCGGCTTCGCTTCGCCGATCTCCCGGCCTGAAGTCGTCAACATCCGGCCTTCGGGGAAGACCGGAAGGACCCGGCCCTCCTTCAGGGCCCGGAGTGCCGCGCGCGTGGCGGCGGTGTTCTTGCCATTGTTGTCGACCGGAATGCAGTCGACCAACTGACAGAACGGCCGGAACGCCCAGACGTCGTAATAGTCGCGACTGATCATGAAACCGAGCTTCCGGAGACAGCCGGCCTGGAGCAGAAAGTTGTCGATATTGCACGTATGATTCGCGATCAGGATCGCCGGCCCCGACTCGGGCAACGGGGCACGCTCGGTCGACAGGCGATGCACCACTGCGCAGTAGACGGCGTTCAGATACCAGAAGAACGCCAGCAGGCCACGAAACTCCGAGGGTGGCTGGGTGCCGGGCCTGAAGATGACCGGAAGCGCGAGCAGGAGGGCGGACAGGGCGAGCAGAAACCAGACAGTCATCGTGGGACGGGTCCGAACGGGCGTAACGGGGTAGGGTCGAGGCGTCCCGGCGAGTTAACGCCATCAGGCCGGGGAACGCAAGCCATCTTCACTTTGTCGGCACGGAGTTACAGGCCGCGGCCCGGCGCCGCCGGGCGATGATCAGCCCCCCGGCGAGTCCCCAGAGAACCACCGTCGAGGGCTCGGGGACGGGAGTCGGGTCGGACAGGAGGATCTGGTTGCCGTCAACGTTCTGAGTTCCCGCTGTGACCGAAGTACCGACCGCCTGAAAGTCCAAGGTCGAAAGCAACTGCCCGGCGACCGGGCTGAACGAGGTGCTCGGGTCGGCCAGAGTCTGGAACGTCGAGGCTGCGGCGTCCACGAAAGGGCCGGACTGCTCAGGGTGATTCGCGATCCCGAAGGCATGCATCAGCTCGTGCGAGAGGTTATGCCCAATCGCCGTGGCGAGCTGGTCGACGCTCGTCGCGGGCGAGAACTTGTCGATGAATGAGAAGCCATCGTGCCCCACGTCGGTGATCCCAATCGCGTTGGCATTTCCGGTCCACGAGGCACCAGAGACGACGCTCATCGTGTGAGCGGCCAGGGCCTTGGGATCGGTCGTCAGGTCGATCGACAGCCCGGCGCGGTTGTAAGTCTGCTGGATCGTCGCGAGGACCTCGTTTTCGAAGTTGCTGATGTCGGCCGAAGTCGGGCCGCCCGACCCGAACAGGTGGGTGAAGGTCGGGCTGGTGAAGAACGGCTGCGGATTGCCCGCAATCAAACTGCTCGCCTCGGGATAAGGCCCGGCGCCGAAATTGATGAAAGCGTCGGCGACAGTCGGAGCCGTAGGTGGGCTCGATGGCGGAGCGGCCGACGAACCGTTGAAGGTCTGCCCGGTGGCCGTCGATGAGGCAACGGCCGGAGCAGATCCCTGGAGCGATTCGGACGAGGTGACTCCCAGGGTCAGACCGCCTGGGCTTGAGAGGTTGCCAGCCAGACCGACGTAGGTCAATCCCTCGAAGGGGCTGTGGGAAGAATTCGCGAGGTTCTGAGCGGCGGGCGATTCGATCCACCAGGCGGGTCGGCTCGGGCTGTCGGCCGTCGTATTCATCGACCCGCCAAGGGCCGAACCGACCGCGCTGCCCAGTACCAGGACGCCAAGGGCGAGGATCTTCACGCGGGACATCGCGAACCTCCTGTTCGTGGCCCATGCGGTGCCCGCCGTCATGGCGCCCCCACGACCCTCCGACGGCTTCCTTGCCGTCGATATGGCCGACGGCCTCGGGCCTCGTCCGGCCCGAATCCGCCCATTTCAGCGATTTTAGAAGATTGGAGATCTGGGAGAGATGTGCGTTTCGAGCCATAGCGGTCAGCAAGATCCGCGCCGAAGACGTACAAATGGCTCGAGAGATCGTTGATGGCGTGCGGTTCGTTTCTCTGAACTCTTAACCTTACATTGAATTAGGTTGGGCTCCCTGGCGAAACTCGGCACTGCGGCGGATCGGGCGCACGGTCGCGAACTTGATAAACCGTCGGCGATTCTTACAAGGTTCCGCGTAAGAATGACAGGGTGTTCCGTCCAGAGGTCTGGCTCAGCCGTTGACTTACCGATCGACGGCGACGCTTGCGAGCGCTTGAGTGCGCGGCTACAATCCGCTGCCATGAGCGGGGACTTCGAGGCTCGGCCGATTTGGGGACAGTTGCCGAGACCCAGCCCGCGGAGTTCAGGAATTCATCGAAGGAGCCTCGCGGTGGACCATCAGTTTCCGATGAAGTCGGTCTTGACGGCGCTCGCCATGGCGCTGGCCACGAGCGGTTGCGGCCCATCCGAGACGAACCCCGGTGCCCCGGCCCGGCACGATACACCCGGCACGACGCCCGTGTCGCCCGACATCGACGATGAAACCCCCAGGCCCGGTCCGATCGCCCCTCCCGGGCCAGTCCAGCCGTCCCCCGTGCCGTCTCTGCCCGCGACCACGAAGTACGACCCCAAGCAAGACGAAGCCAAGGCTGCCGAAGCCAAACCGGAAGAGAAGAAGGCTGAAACTCCGAAATGATTGTGGACTTGGGGGTTCCGTAACCGGAACCCCTGTCTTCTGGTCCGGGAATCAGGACTCGAGCGGCCCCTGGACCACCGGGTTGGTCAGGGTGCCGATCCCATCGATGCTGATCCGGACGAGGTCGCCGGGGGCGAGCGAGAAGTCATCGGGCGGGACGATCCCGGTGCCGGTCAGGAGGAATGCCCCATCGGCGAAACGGTTGTCGCGGCCGAGCCAGCCGACCAGCTCCTCAGGGGTCCTGGCCATCCGGCTGAGCGAGGTGGTCTCCTTCACGACAACCTTCCCGCTTCGCTCGATCTCCAGACGGATCTCGACGTTGGCCAGCGGCGGCATGGCCTCGGCCAGGGTGACGACCGGGCCGAGGGCGCAACAGGCGTCGTAGACCTTGGCTTGCGGCAAGTAGAGTGGGTTTTCGCCCTCGATGTCGCGGGCGCTGACGTCGTTGCCGATCGTGTAGCCGACGATCCGAAGCTTCGGCGAAAGGACGAGCGTCAGCTCGGGCTCGGGGACGCACCACTTGGTATCCTGGCGGACCCGGATCGGCTCGCCGGGGCCGACCACACGGCTGGGAGTGGCCTTGAAGAAGAGTTCGGGCCGCTCGGCCCGGTAGACCAGGTCGTAAAACGAGCCGCCTTGCTCCGACTCCTCTTGCCGGGCTTGCTTGCTTCGTTCATAAGTAACCCCGGCGCCCAGACTTCCTGGCGATCGAGCGGCGAGAGCAAGCGAACCGAGTCGAGTGCGACATCGGCCTCGCTGCTCCCTTGTTTGAGCCAGTCATCGACGAGCGTCGGGAGGGTCGTCGGCATGGAGAAGGTCGATCAATCGGGCATCGGACGGGCCGATGGGCCGGAGACGGTCCCCTTCGACGAGCCCGAGCCGGGTCGAGGAGCCGGTTTCGCTGGCGTACTTGGCGATCCGCATGAGAGTTAGAGTCCGTCGGGTGAGGGAGTTCGGCCGAAGGCCAGATACGGCTCATTCGTAACCGGAAGGCAGCCAAGAGGTCAACGGCTGGCCGATTGTCGGGACGGCAAGGTCGGTCACTTCGGGAACAACCCTTAAGTTTTTGGCCGATTTGAGCGATAATCCGGGTGATGCGGGTTTCTGTCGCCGACTCCGGAAGAGGCGAAGGGGTCGGGATGGCGTCAGGCGAAACGAGGGGGCGTGGATGACGGATCGGATCGTGGTGGTCGGACATGGCGCGGTGACCTGCCTGGGGCGCGACATGGACGCGACCTGGGAAGGCTTGATCGCCGGCCGCTCCGGGATCAGGCGGCACGCCTCGCTCCCGTCCGACTCCTACCTCGTCGACCTGGCCGGGATGGTCGAGGACTTCGGCCCCGGCTCGGCGACCGAAGATCCCGCCGTCTCGCGACTCGGAGCCCGCTCGATCCACATGGCGATGGCCTCGGCCCGGGAAGCCTGGGCCGACGCGGGGCTCGACCGGCTGGCAGGCCAGTTCGACCCCGACCGCGTGGCCGTCGCGATCGGGTCGGCCTTCGGCGGGATGGACCTCTACGAGGCCGAACAGATCAAGTCGTCGAAGCGTAAGAGTCTCTCGGCGAGCCCTTACCTGGTCCCCGGCCTGCTGATCAACCAGATGGCCGGGCAGGTGGCGCAGCACCTCGGGCTCTTCGGCCCGAGCGTCGCGCCGGCGAATGCGTGTGCCTCGGGCGGCCATTCGATCGCGATGGGGGCCATGTTCCTCCGGTCCGGAGAGGCCGATCTCGCGGTCTGTGGTGGCGCCGAAAGCGCATTCACGCCGATGATCGTCAATGGGTTCGCGACGATGAAGGCCCTGGTCGGCCGGAGAGGCGGAGGATCGATCCTCGGTGCGACCCCGGTCAGGCGAGCCGGCCTTTCAGCGTCGACCGGGCGGGATTCGTGATGGCAGAGGGGGCGGGGATGGTCGTGCTGGCCCGCGAGTCGATCGCCCGGCGGCTCGGGCTGCCAATCCAGGCCGTGCTGGCCGGATGGGCCTTGAATTCCGATGGATATCACATGGCGATGCCCGACGGAGCGAAGATCGCGAAGTGCCTGACGACCGCCCTCGAACGATCGGGGGTCCGGCCCGATGCAGGTCGACTATTACAACGCCCACGGGACGAGCACGCCGGTCAACGACCGGGTCGAGACGAAGGCCATCAAGGACGTCTTCGGCGGCCACGCCGGCAAGCTGGCGGTGAGCTCGATCAAGGGGGCGCTTGGCCATGGCCTGGGCGCGGCGTCGGCGATCGAGGCGGCGGTCTGCGTCCGGACGCTCCGCGAGCAGGTCATCCCCCCCACGATCAATTACCGGGCCGACCCCGAGCTTGACCTCGATTACGTGCCCGATCGGGCCAGGCCCTCGGCCGTGAAGACCGTGATGAGCGCGTCGTTCGGATTCGGCGGGACCAATAACGCCCTGATCCTGACAAGGGGGGACCGATGAACGATCCGAACCTCATGGCCCAGCTCTGCGCGACCGTCCGCAAGGTGGGCCGCATCCCCAGGGAGGTGCCGATCACAGCCGAGACCTGCCTGGTCGACGACCTCCGGATCGACTCGCTCGACCTGTTCGCCGTCCTGATCGCGGTGCAGGACCGATTCGACCTGGTGATCGACGTGGAAGACATGCCCGACCTGAACCGGGTGGGCGACCTGGCGGCCTATGTGGCCACCCGGCGAAGCGCCGCGGCGGCCTGAAGCCGCCGGGTCGGGATCGAACGGACGTCGGACCGAGAGGCGGGGGCAAAGGACATGGGACGACTCAAGGCCAGATCTGCAGAAGCAAGCCTTGCGCGTGCTCATGCCGTTCCTCCGCCGGGCCCCGGCCCCGGTCTCGGCGGCCGTCATCGAGGGCCTGGGCTGGGTCAACTACAGGCTCGTGCCCGGCAATCAGGCGATCTACGACCGGGCCGTCGACCGGGTCCGGGACGAGCTTGGCGACGGACTGGGACGACCGAGGCGCTGGCCCGCCGGCTCGCCTCGGGACTGGTCCACTGGCGGTGCCGCGACCGTCTCCTTGACGGCCTGACCGACGCTCAGGCCCTCCGCCGGTTCGACGTCGAGGGGCGCGACCATCTCGACGACGCCTACGCCCAGAAGCGAGGGGTGATCCTGCTCGGCAACCATTTCGGCGCGCACCTGCACCCATCGCACTGGCTCTTCCGCGAGCGTTACCCGCTCCGGCTGTTCATGGAGCGGCCCCGGCACGTCTCGAAGTACATGACCGGGCAATTCCAGACCGACGGCCCGCTCGGGCAGGAGAAGCTGTTCATCTCGCGGAGGTCAACGCCCACCGAGGCCGCCGGCTCGATCCTCCGGGCGATGCGGATCTTGAACGCGGGGATGATCTTGCAGATCGCCGGCGATGTCCGCTGGCAAGGGGCCCACACCGCGCCCGGCCACTTCCTCGGCTCGACTTATCTCTTCTCGACGACCTGGGTCGTCCTGGCCGCGATGACCGGCGCGCCGGTGGTCCCGGTCTTCTGCCGGCCCGAGGGCCGGGGTCGCTACGCCCTCGAATTCCTCCCCTCCTTCCGCGTCCCCGCCGACGCCCCCCGGAACGGCCAGGCCGCCGTCTACGTCCAGCGAGGGCTCGACGCCGTCGCCGAGCAGGTCCGCCGCCATCCCGACCAGAGCAACGACTACTTCACCTGGCCCAGGCCCGAGATCGGCCTGAGCCGGGTGGCGTGAGCGGGAGATGGGTTCCGGTTTCCGCCGTCCCGAACCGACCCTTGAACTCGTGATACCACCATGAAATACAAAGTGTGCCTCCATCAATCGGAAGAAGGCTTCGACGTCTGGGTGCCCGGCCTCCCGGGTTGCTGCTCCCAGGGAGCGACGGAGGAAGAAGCCCTGGCCAACATCGCGGACGCGATCCATGAATACCTGGAAGCCATCGCCGAGTCGGTTGACGGGGTCCTGGTCCGCGAGGTCGAGGTGACCGGATAGCCATGCCGAGCCTCCCGGGCGTCAACCACCTGGATGCGGTTCGCGCGCTACAGAAAGCCGGCTTTCGGATCATCCGTCAAGGCAAGCATATCGTGATGTCGGCCGGGTCACGAACGGTTACGATACCCAGGAATAACCCGGTGAATGCCTACACGATGGGCCGGATAGTGCGAAACGCCGGCATGAGCATCGACGAGTTCCGCGATCTGCTCTGAATCAAGTCGGCGGAGACGTGGTCCCCTACTCCGGTCGAATCGCTCTCTGACGGAGATCGGCCCTTGGAAGGGCGTAATCCCTACGAAGCCCCGATGGCCCCGCTCCAGGAGGGTCAAGAGGAGCGTCGAAGTCGTCGCATCCTTCTCGCCTGGGTCGCCGTGTTCGTCTTGAATATGGCCTTCCCGCTTCTTTTCGGCTGGTCATTGACCAGGGAGCATGGGCGAATCGGGATGATGGCGGCGGCGTCGCTGCTCCTGGCCATGGGATGGTGCATCTGCTCTGTCGCCCGAGATTTCGCGACCCCGTTCATCGGCGGCGCGGCATTTGTCGCCCTGGCTCAACTCTTCCCCATACTTCAGATGATCGCGGGATTGATCGGGATGGGGGTCGGTCAGGCCCTGGATCTGGCGGATTTCGGCGATGAGAGTAGGCCCGACCGGATTCTCAGCGAGTTCGGGGGATTCGTCATCACGATCGTCACCGGGGGCCTCTTGATCGCGGCCGGTGCGGGATTTGGCCTGCTGATTCGTTCCTTCACTCCCGTTGGCTGGTGGCATCGTTCGACGAGTGATAACTCTATATCGACGTGACGCCTGGCCGAACTGCCCTTGCCCGCGCACGTCGGAGCGGTTAGACCTCTCCCTTCCGGCCGGGTCGTGGGCCGGCCGTTCATCAGCGACCAGGGAGGGTTGCTCGGATGTTCTCAGGGCGGTTGAAGCAAGCCTGGCGGGTCGGATGGCCCTGGCTGGTCCTGGCGGTGATGGCGGGAATCGCGGTCTGGCATGTCCTCGACTTCTCCGAGGCCGCCGAAACCGACTTCCCGCGGATCGTTCGGCCGTTCTTCAACCCCTTGCCGCCGGCTGCTTACCGACTGGCCGAGCCGGGCGACACGCTCGACCGGATCGGTTTGTATCTGGCCGCTGGCGCCTCGGCCATCGCTTTGATTGCGCTCGTCCAGAGGGCGAGAACGAAGAACCCGGTCGGGCTTTGGCCGACGGCGCTGGCACTGGGACTGGCTGCGACCTGGCATGCCTCGACGCCGGGGCCGACTTTCGACGGTTGGCACGGCCTGGGCTGGCGGGTCGATTCTTGATCCGGCCGCTCCTCTCGGACTCCGACTCGCGCTGGCGGCGTTCGCGGCTTGCCTGTTGGGCGTGATCGCGGCGAATCTCGGGTCGAGCCGAGGCGATTGGGCGACCCGATCACGCGAGCTTCGCATCCGGGGATTGCTCGCGGCGGCGGGGGTGCTCGTCGCGCTCCGGCAGGCGGAGTTCCCTGGAATCGAGCCGGTCGGGTACTGGCCGAGGGTCGCGTTTGACATGGGCACTCTGGCCTTCGGGCTCGCCCTGATCCGGTCGCGGGCCGCTCGAAGGGATCGCGCGATCCGGCCGACTCTCAGCCCTGGCGGCGACCTGGGGATTGCTGGTACTCGTCGGGGTTGCGGTGACGATCCATCACCGGCCGCTCGCGCCGGCTCCACGCGGTGGTGCCGGGAAAGATCTACATCAGCGCGATGCCCGGCCCTCGCGGGCTGGAGATCGAGCAGGACCGGCTCCATTTCCGGACGATCATCAACCTGTTCGACGAAGCCTCGACGCAGGCCAGCCCCTATCATCAGGATGAGATCCGCTTCGTCCGCGAGCACGGCCTCCGCTACCTGGGCAGCCCGTCCGACGGGATGGAGTCGGATCGGTTCCTCGCTGAGACCCTGGCGCTGGCCCAGGACCCGGACGCCTGGCCGATCCTGGTCCATTGCCACGGCTGCATGGACCGTTCGCCGGCCTGGATGGGGATCTATCGGTTCGTGGTCGAGGGAAAACCGCTCGCTGAGATCTTTCGTGAAATCGAGCGTCACCGAGGGTCGCGGCCGAAGGCCGTCGTGACCCTCCAGTACAACCGGAAGCTGCCGAAGCTTGCCCCCGACCGCTTCGCCGCCGACCCGACCGCCCAACTTCTCACACGCAACCTCGCCGGGACGCGTGATCCGTTCCTCCGGCCGGACTGGAACCCGACGGCGACCGGTCGGCGAGTCGTCACCCGGATCGATGCCGGACCCTTCGATCCGCCGGCCTTGAGGTCGCGAAGGTCGAACCTCGATCCTGCCCCCTCCCGATGTCTTTCCCGAACCCATAGAATGGACCAACTGTCGGAATTTGGCGGAACGAGGTCGTTCAACGAGGCCGTCATGTACCCGCAACCAATACGGGACGCCCATAAGAAACGCCCATACCAGGCTTTCAAGATCCAGACGGCGTCGGGAGAGAGTTATCTCGTCTTTCATCCCGAGGCGATGAGCCAGACACCCGGGGGAAATACCGTTGTCGTGATGCCCGAGGACGAGTCGGTAATCATCCTCGATGTCCCGAACATTACGGAAATTGTTCTCGTCAAACGACGAACCCCCAAAGAGGAAGCTTGAGTTGTTCTCACCTGGACGATCGTCGCGAAGCGCCGATCGGCCGTCGACCTTGACGTACCCCGGACAGCCGTTAGAGTACGCGGCGCACCCCTCCGGTCTTCTCCCCTTCGAATTCGATCCGGCAATCTTCCCATGACCCCCAAGATCCCCTTGAGCGCGGCCTCGACCCGGACGGAACCACCCGTCATCAGCGAGTTCATGCAGACGGCGCTGGCCAATCCGGGATTGGTCTCGCTGGCCGCGGGGTTCGTCGACCAGCAGAGCCTGCCCGTCGAGGTCACGGCGCGGATCACGGCCGAGATCCTGGGCGACCCGGTCGAGGGACGTCGGGCCTTGCAATACGGGACCACGATCGGGGACAGCCGACTTCGGCGGCAGCTCGTCTCGCTGCTGGAGCGGAACGAACGCGTCAAATCCGGGACGTTCGAGGGGCTGGAGCCCCGGATCGTCGTGACGACCGGCTCGGCGCAACTCCTCTATCTGGTCGCCGAGGCGCTGCTCGACCCGGGCGACATCGTGCTGGTCGAGGCACCGACCTATTTCGTCTTCCTGGGCGTGCTGGAGACGCGCGGCGCCCGGGCGATCGGGATCGAGATCGACGAGGGGGGGATGAAGCTCGACGCGCTCGAGGCCACTCTCGCGGGCCTCGAAGCCCGTGGTGAGCTGGACCGGGTGAAGATGATCTACACGGTCTCGGAGCACTCCAACCCGAGCGGGATCAGCCTGGCCGAGGAACGCCGAGGGCCGCTGGTCGAGCTGGCCCGTCGGTGGTCGAAGAGGCACCGGATCTACGTCCTCGAAGACGCGGCTTATCGCGGCCTGAACTACGAAGGGGACGAGCCTTCGAGCGTCTGGCGACACGACCCGGAAGGGGAGACGGTCATCCTGGCCCGGACGTTCAGCAAGACGTTCAGCCCGGGGATGAAGCTCGGCTTCGGCGTCCTGCCGGCTGAGCTGGTCGAGCCTGTCGTCAGCCTGAAGGGGAACCACGACTTCGGCACGACGAACCTGACCCAGCAGATCCTGGCGAGGGTCCTGGCCGACGGCTCTTACGACAAACACGTCCTGGACTTGATCAGTCAATGTATCGGCGGAAGCGCGACGGCGATCCTCGACGCCTTGGAGGAGCAATTCGCGACCTTTGACGGCTCGGTGCGCTGGACGAAGCCCAAGGGGGGGATGTTCCTCTGGCTGTCGGTGCCGGAAGGGATCGACCTCGGGACGAAGGGGACCGTCCTGGCCCGATGCCTGGAGCATGGCGTCCTGTACATCCCCGGCTCGTTCGCCTTCCCAGTCGAACCGGGTCCGGTGCCGACGAATTTCGCGCGGATCTGCTTCGGCGTCCCGAGCGAGGTAGAATTGGTTGAGGGAGTCCGGCGGCTTGCCGCCGCTCTGGCGGAGTGCATGCACCCCGTCGCCTGATCGAGTCGGCCGAACGATTCGGCCGCGAGGCGAGGGGGGATCGGCCCGACCGGGGCATGGATGCTCGAAGGAGGCGCCGGTGCTTGCGGGAACCCTGCGGCGCAATCTGCGATTCGGAATCCTCCAGCGCTACGTGATGGGCGAGGTCTTCCGGGCCTTCTCACTCGCCTTATTGACCATCACCTGCGTCTTTGTGCTGCTGACGGTCATGACCAAGGCGGCGAGCATCGGGCTCGGTCCTTACGAGATCCTGACGCTCATCCCGTACATGATCCCGGGCAGCCTGCCGTACACGGTGCCGGTCTCACTGCTCTTCGCCGCAACGGTCGTCTACGGCCGCCTGGCCTCGGACAACGAGGTGATCGCCGTCAAGACCGCCGGCCTCAGCGCGATGGTCCTGATCTGGCCGTCGATCCTGATGGCGCTGATCCTGAGCGTGACCCTCGGCAAGCTCAGCGCAACTTTCATTCCCGAGGCCAACAACTCGGCCAAGAAGGTCATCTTCCAGAACGTCGAGGACTTTTTTTACAAGAAACTAAAGATGGACCGGGTCTTCGACATCAAGGCCTGGCCGTTCCTGATCAAGGTCAAGGACGTCGAGGGCCGCGTCATGATCGGCCCGACTTTCAAGAAGCGGTCGGAGAAGCCCGAGCTGTCCGCATTGCTGCCTCGCTCGCCCGATGCCGAGGAGCCCGTCCAGTTCGACATGGTCATCCAGGCCGACCGGGCGCGGATCAAATTCGACTTCGAGCACGAGAAGGTCAACGTCTACTTCGAGAACGCCAACGTCCGACAGCAGGGCGATGTCGAGTCGAACGACGCAAACATCAGGGATACCACGATCGTCATGGACATCCCCGGCAAGGGGAACCTCGACACGGGCAAGATGATCGAGGAGATGACGGTCGAGGAAATGGACGCCAAGAAGGCCGAATACATCGAGAAGATCGCGATGGAGCGGAAACGCCAGGCCGTGGCCGCGGCGTGGTATCTCGGGTCGGGCCGCCCGAGCCTGGTGAAGTGGGACCAGATCCAGTACGCCTTCGTCAAGTACGACTACTGGCAGGCGGAGTGTCAGAAGTTCGATACCGAGATCCAGATGCGACTGGCGATGGCCTGGGGGAGCCTGTTCTTCGTGATCCTGGGAGCTCCGGTCGGCATTGTTTTCGCCCGCCGCGACTTCCTCAGCGCGTTCATCTCCTGCTTCATGCCGATCATCATCGTCTACTATCCGCTGATGCTCTTCGGCGTGAACCTCGGCAAGGAAGGGATCATTCCCCCCGAGCTGGTCTGGTGCGGAAACGGCGTGCTCGGGCTCGCCGCCGGGCTCTGGGCATTGCCGCCGGTCTTGAAGCACTGATCTCGATCCCGCATCTCAAATTGATTCCCAATTGGGCAGGCACCGCCCACCATCCCGGCCTGATCATGGTGGGCGGTGCCCACTCGACCCAAGACAGGTCACCGATCGCGGGTTGCAGGGCGAAGGAGGCGAGCCAACGATGCGAATCCTGGATCGCGAGCGGTACTGGTCGTTCGTCAAGGCGTACTTCATCTGCTTCCTCACGCTGGTCGGCCTTTACGTGGTGATCGACGCCTTCAGCAACCTCGACGAATTCGAGGAGGTGTCCGACTCGACCCTCCACCTCTTCCGGAACATGGGGCGCTATTACCTGGTCAAGATGAGCCTGATCTACGACCAGATCTCGGGCGTCATCACGATGATGGCGGCGATCTTCACCGTGACCTGGATGCAGAAGAACAACGAGCTTCTCGCCATGCTCGCCGCGGGAATCAGCACACACCGGGTGATCCGCCCGGTCTTGATCTCGGCCATCGGGATCAGCAGCCTGGGGGTGATCAACCAGGAGTTGATCATGCCTCGTTACGCCGAGGAGCTTCAGAAGCCCCCCGATGACGATGGCCTCCAGCTGGTGAAGGTCTACCCCCGGCAAGACGCCAACGACGTCTTCATCTCGGGCGACCAGGCCGACCGGGTCCGGCGGTCAGTCACAAAGTTCTCGGCGACGATCCCCGTCCGCGTGGCCGGCGAGTTGATCGAGATCCAGGCGCGCGAGGCCCGCTATTTCACCGAAGATGACGCGACCGTCCCCAACAAGGGAGGCTGGCTGATCTGGGGGGCAAAGTTCCTCACAGTGCCATCCTCGAAGTCGCTTGACGCGCTCACCAAGGGGGTGCTCTCGGAAGTCGAGGACCCGTCGCGCTTCCCGCGGCCGACGGACAGGCTGGCGGGCAAGCCGGGTATCCCGGTCTACTTCCTGAAGACCGACCTGACGTTCTCATCGATCACAAGGAGCCGCCAGTGGTACCACTTCGCCCCGACGATCGAGCTGATCCGCGCCCTGTCCGACCCCTCGAACGTCGCCGAGCGGGCCGATATGGAGGTCTTTCTCCACTCGCGGCTGATTCGGCCATTACTGGCGTTCAACTTGATGCTCCTGAGTCTGCCACTGGTCCTGGGCGGGGCGGGCCGGAACATGTTCGTCAACCTGGGGATGTCGCTCGGGACCTCCGGCATCTTCTATTCGGTCAATTTCATGAGCCAGTATCTCGGGGGCCACGAGATCTACTCAGCCGAGATGGCGGCGTGGGCCCCGCTGATGCTCTTCGGGACCGTCGCCGTGGCCCGTTGGGACACAATCCGGACTTGAGCCGGACCGCGCGGGATGGTGTCCGGACCTCGGCTTGACCCCTTGCCGGGCATCATCTTAAGATGGTGAGGCAATCGGCCGTCAAACCGCCTCGGGCGGCCGATAGCCGTCCACGGGATCGGTCAGCCCACTGAGGAGTCGGGAATGTCCCACGTTGTCGCCGAGCCTTGTTTCGATTGCAAGTACACCGATTGCGTTGTCGTCTGCCCCGTCGACTGCTTCTACGAAGGGGCGCAGATGCTTTATATCCACCCCGAGGAATGCATCGACTGCGAGGCGTGCGTCCCCGAGTGTCCCGTCGAGGCGATCTTCCACGAAGACAACCTGCCCGACGACTGGAAGGACTTCACGGCCTTGAACGCCGAGGAATCCCCCAAGTGCCCGGTGATCACCGAGAAAAAGAGCGCCTCGAAGGGGCAAACTGCGAGAAAAAAGCCTGAGTCGTCGCGACTACTTCGGGTTCCGAACACGAAATCGACCCCAGCCAGATCGGCTGGGGTCTTTCATTAGCCTGGTCGCTCGAATCGACCCGTGACGGATCATTTCATCTGATCAGAGGAGAGGGACTCGCCACCGTTCCGAGTCATCATCTTGACCAGGACCAGGCGGTTGATCTGGTTCGTGACCGTCGAGACGCTGCCATCGCACTTCAAGAAGTTCACGATGCCGGGGTGCTTGCTCATCCAGTAGGTATAATAGTTCACATTGGCGATCTGGATCGGCTTGTTCACTTGGCGGTCGATCGTCGTCCGGACGCAGCACGGCGCTGGCTTCCGCCCAGGTGCCCGTGAGCGTCTCGCCCATCATGATCGTGTTCGTGGTGCCGTCGGTCAAGTCGGCGATACTGACCGTCGAGTTCAGGTAAGTCAGGCCGTTGTCGAAGATCCCGAGCAATGGCTGGCCGTTCTGGTCCACGGTATTGGTGGGGTCGGTCGTCCCGGCCGTGTAGGACGGGGTGATCCCCGCGTTGTAGCCAGCGGCCATGTTTCCTCGGTAATCCGATGGGCCGAGCTTGGAGACCGTGTTCGCCGTATTCGTGCTGGCCGTCGTGATTGCCCGCCGGTTCGAGGGGCAGACAAAGACGTTCATTGTCGTCCGCACGCCTGTCGAGTTCGAGACGTCGTTGGTCGGCAAGCTGTAGTTCAGCGTGTTATAGACGTTGCCCAACTCCAGCTTGAGGAACAGGCCCGAGAGACCGTTCCACATGTAGGACTGGGCGACCGTTGGCACGCAATTGGTGTCAACGGTCGGGTCGCAGTACCAGCCGCCCGGGAATGAGCCGAACGAGTCGTGGTACTCCTGCGACGCCAGCCCCATCTGCTTGAGATTATTGATGCACTGCGTCCGGTTCGCCGCCTCGCGGGCCGACTGAACGGCCGGCATGATCAAGGCGACCAGGACGCCGATGATGGCGATGACGACCAGCAATTCGATGAGCGTGAACGCCGCCCTCGAACGGACCACGGTTCTTCGCGACATGGAAGATCCCTCGTTATGAAAGGCGGAACTCGGCGACGGAATGACGGCCCCCAATGTCCAAGTTACTCGATCATCGGGATTTCCGCCACACTCCCCCCAAAGAATTCGTGATGCACTCTTTCATGATCGCTTACAAAGAGTTCCAGGTCCATCATCGTAGCTCGACGGTCCAGTAGGCATCGTCGAGGAAAGTCTTCCAGCTCTGGTACTTACGGTTGGCGAGCTTGAGCCCGAGCGTCGGACTTGTCTTGGGTCTGACGGGTGGCCGGGTGAGCCTCATGTTGGCCTCGGCCGGGGTCCGGCCTCCCTTGCGGACGTTGCATTTGACGCACGCGCAGACGATATTCTCCCAGTCGGTGCCGCCTCCACGGCTCCGAGGCATGACGTGGTCGAGCGAGAGTTCTCCGGTCGGGAACCGTTTGCCGCAGTACTGGCAGCGGTTGCCGTCTCGGGCGAAGATGTTCCGCCGGTTGAACTTGACCTTGGTCCGGGGGAGCCGGTCGTACGTCAGGAGCCGGATGACCCGGGGGACCTGGATCTCGAAGTGAATGGTCCGGATGTAATCGTCATCCGGGTCCTTGAAGCGAGCCCGGGCCTCGGAGACCTCGCGCCAGCTCTGGAAGTCGTGCGAGAGATAGCGGCCATCATCCAGGGTCACGACCTCGGCCAGCTCCTTGAAGAGCAGGCAGAAAGCCCGACGAACCGGGATGATGTGGACGGCCATGTAGCACTTATTGAGGACCAGGACGCTGGCATCCAGGGCGGGGCAGGCGCCGAGACTCATAGCGGAAGCTCTCCCGTCGAGGGCGAGGGCGGATCGAGGTGGGACGCACGCGTGCGGACGGTCGATTCGGACGTCGTCGGCGATACGGCTCGACCCGCGAGAGCTTCAGCAACGCGAGCTATTTGTCTGTGGCATGGACGATGAGGTAATGGTCAATAAGTGATCGAGACCTTCGAGATCACGGCCATCGTCCCTCCTCACATCGCCCATCCATGAGAGCGTTGGTGTGGGCTCGGGCGGGTGTTTCTATCGGGTGTCGTCCTCCAGGGCCTTGCGGACGGCCCGGCCGACTTCGGCCGTGGTTGCGTTTCCACCCAGATCGGGTGTCCGGGGCGAGCCGGCGGCCAGGACCCGGGCGACGGCCCGTCGGACGGCCTCGGCTCCCTTGGGCGCTCCGACGTGATCGAGCAGCATACCGAGCGAGAGGACCGCCGCGATCGGGTTAGCGACCCCCTTGCCCGGCGATGTCCGGGGCCGAGCCGTGGACTGGCTCGAACATGCTCGGCGCCGTCCGGTTGGGGTTCAGGTTTCCCGAGGCGGCCAGGCCCATCCCCCCCTGGAGCACGGCCCCGAGGTCGGTGATGATGTCGCCGAACATGTTCGTCGTTGCGATCACGTCGTAACGCTCCGGGGCCACCACCATCCTCATGCAGCAGGCGTCGACGTGGTTATAGTCCGGTTTGATCTCGGGATAGTCGAGCGAAACTTCAGTGAAGGCCCGCATCCAGAGGTCATGGGCGAACGTCAGAACGTTCGTCTTGGCGACCATCGTCACCTGGCCGACAAACCCCTTGGCTCGGTCGTCGGCGGTCAAACCGGGGAAAACACGGCCTTTACCGCGTGTTCGGGCAAGCTCGAAGGCATAGCGGAGGCAGCGCTCGACCCCGGCCCGGGTGTTGATCGAGGTCTGGATCGCGACTTCCTCGGGCGTCCCCTTATAGGTGAATCCGCCGGCGCCGACGTAGAGATCCTCGTTGTTCTCGCGGACCACCACCATGTCGATCTGCTCGGGACCCTTGTTCTTGATCGGCGTCTCGACGCCGGGAAAGAGCCGGACGGGTCGGAGGTTGATGTACTGGTGAAACGCGAACCGGAGCCGGAGCAAGATTCCCTTTTCAAGAACTCCCGGCGCCACGCCGGGATGACCCACGGCGCCCAGGTAAATCGCATCGCACTGCCGCAACTCGTCGATTGCCAGATCAGGCAAGACTTCCCCGGTCTCGGAGATAACGCTCTCCGCCAAGGTCGAACTCGACCAGTTCCGGCCGGAGACCGTCGAGACCGGCGACGTCGCCCAGGATCGCCAACCCCTCGCGGACCACCTCCGGCCCGACTCCATCCCCCGCGATTACCCCGATCTTCGCCAATTCCGCCTCCGACACCCGAAAGACCGCCCATCGTGCGGCGGCTCCATGCGTGCTGTCACGAATGAAGCCCGCCTTCGTAGAGAATCACGTCAGATCGACTATAACCGACCCGGCGACGAGGTCAAGCCGATGGAGCGGCCGGGCGGCGTGCAAACTCCGTGCCCGTCCCCGTTGGCACCGCCGGACGGATCTTTGACGATGATTTGATGACGAGTCTTCATTGCAATCGGCTGTCGATGCCTGTCAAAAATGGCGAGACGGAATGCAACGGTTCCGGGACGCAACTTGTTCGGCGGATTCGAGTTCAGGAAGACACGCGAGCGGAATACCGTTGACAAGTTGCGCCGGCGCACCATACTGGTTTCTTATAGACAATTCCTTGGTAACCGGAATTCCGTCGCCTCCTGTCCGTCGTCTTCGAAGCAGCGTCCCATCGCCATCTCGCGAAGCGGCCATTCGGCCGCGTCACCCTGTCCCCTTGATTTCCAGGGAGATGGCCCCATGGCCACATCCATCGAGAGCAACCCGCCAGCCAAGGACGCCAGCACTCCTCCTGTCAAGGGCGCGAGCACTCCTCCCGCCAAGGATGGGCGGGGGCTCTCGGGCGTGGCCGAGCTCAACCTGGAGAAATCGGTCATCCGACGAGGGCTGGCCACGGCCCAGGAAGTCGAAGCCTGCAAGGCCCTCCGCGCCAAGCTCGCGGCCAAGGACGCGTCCCGAAGCCTGATCGACATCATGGTCGAGGCCAAGGTTCTCACCAAGAGCCAGTCGATCCGGCTGCTCAAGGAGGTCGGCAACGAGTCGGTGAAGAAATTCGCGATCCCCGGCTACGAGATCATCGAGAGGCTCGGCAAGGGGTCGATGGGCCTGGTCTTCAAGGCCAGGCAGACCAGCGTCGACCGGATCGTCGCGGTCAAGGTCCTGCTCGACACGCTTGGCCCAGAACAAGGAATTCATCAAGCGATTCCAGCGCGAGGCCAAGATCGCCGCCAAGCTCCAGCACAACAACATCGTCAACGCGATCGACGCCGGCGAGGTCGAAGGGCATCATTACTTCGTGATGGAGTACGTCGAAGGGGCGACGATCAAGGACGAGCTCGACAAGAACAAGGTCTTCGACGAGAAGGTCGCCCTCAAGATCGTCATGGCCGTCGCCGAGGCGATGAAGCACGCCCACGAGCGCGGCCTGATCCACCGCGACATCAAGCCCGAGAACGTGATCCTGACCAAGGACGGCGAGGTCAAGCTCGCCGACCTTGGCCTGGCCCGGCTGACCGCCGACGAGAAGTGGGCGATGTCCGAGGCCGGCATGGCGATCGGCACGCCGTATTACATCAGCCCCGAGCAGGTCCGGGGTCAGGTCGACGTCGACATCCGGGCGGACATCTATAGCCTCGGCGCCACGCTCTACCACATGGTCACCGGCCGCGTCCCCTATCCTGGCGAGACGCCGCAAGAGGTGATGCGGAAGCACGTCGACAAGAACGCCCATGCTCGTCCCGCCCGACCACGTCAACACCCGGCTCTCCAGCGGCCTGGGCGTCGTCGTCGAGACGATGATGTCCAAGAACCGGGACAACCGATACCGCAATCCCGACGACATGATCCTCGACCTCAAGTGCCTGCTCCAGGGCGAGAGCCCGATGATCGCCGGCGGGCAAGGCCGACTCCCTCGCCGGCCTTGCCGAGGGAGACGTCTCCGACGACGAGGACGATCACGCCTCGCCGGTGACCGAGGCCGAACGGGTCGAGATGGCCGCCTACGTCAACAGCCGGAACACGATCATCGCCGCCCTTGCCGCGTTCCTCGGCCTCTCGCTGCTGACCAACATCCTCGTCCTGCTCACGCGCTGAATCGTGCCGCGACAGACGAGATCAGGGCGATGGCAGCTCATCGCATCCATGCGAAAAGCCCGCCAGACGATCCTTGATTGGATCGTCCGCGGGCTCTTCGTGTTCGTCGATGGTCGTCGACGTCAATTCTTGCTGAAATCGAACGAGCGGAGATACTCGCGGCCCAGGGGGTCCTTGAGGAACTTCCCGTGGCAGGTGGGGCAGAGGTCGAAGCGGAAGCCCTTGCGGGCCTGGGCTTCGAGTTCCTGCGAGCTGAGCCCTTCGTCACGCTGAAGGAGCTGCGAGACCGCTTCCATGTGATCTTCGTCGAGGTCGTCCTCCGTGATCTCGGTCGGATCGAAGCCGGCGTAGGCCTCGATCTTGACCACGTAGCGGGGATCGCCGGAGGCGGTCAGATCCTTGCCGCACAGATCACACGTGAAGTGGACCATCAGCGTGTTGTCCTTCGGTGATTTCGCCGGTCGGGTTGCCCGGGGATGGGTCACGACTCCGATTCTAACCCGATGGCTTGGGTCCGTCCAAGCCGGTGGAGCACAATTCGAGTAGATCGGAAGGGGCCGAAGTCCGTCAAGGCGAAAACCGCCATGAAGGCCGCGATTGCCGAGAGATCAGGAGCCCAACGCGGACCTCGATGGGATCATAATCGAACACGACTCGATGAGTGCCCGCCGGCACTCGGACGGCCTGAAACACGCCGAGATGCGGCTCGACCGTCGCCGGGCGGCCATCGACCTCGGCACGCCAGCCGGGGTCGAACGTCTCTCGAAAGACGATCTTCATGTCTTGCCTCGCGTTCGACCTCCGCGACGATCCGCCCGTGGTCGCCCTCGAGACTTCGTGAGCGTCCCGGCTCCTTCCAGCTCGACGAGCGGGAGCCGCGTCGAGCCAGGCGACCCAGACCGAGCCGACCTTCTCGACCCGCGCGAAGCTCGAGGCGGGTGGGGCCGTCGGACCGACGACCGCCCGCACTGACGCCTCGCGGAGCCGCTCGCGGGCTCGCGAGCACCCGAGCCCAGGTGATCTCGCGACGGCTCGACCTTCGACGCGACCGACGGGTCGTAGAGGGGCTCGAGCCATTCGAGGCTGCGAGCGACCTCGACCGAGTCGTAATTCCTCGCGTCGGCCAGGCCGTAACGCATCAAGGTATTCGGCGGCAATTCCGCCCCCAGGCCGATGATCCGACCCGACCGACCGACCTCGCGCCGCAAGGCCGCCAGGACCGGAGTCTCCGGCCGGTCGTCGGCGCGATCGATCGCCGGGTTCAGCCCGAAGCCGAAGCCGATCAGGTCGACCATCGTCAAGCCCGAGCAAGGCCGCCCGCGCGGCGTCGTCGCCGATCCGTCCTCGACGGACGGCCCAGAGCAGCGCCGGCGAGAGCGAGTCCCTGAAGACGCGGCCAGGCCGAGATAGCGCGGGACGAAGTCGAGCGTCTCGCGGACCTGCCGCTCGGCCCGATCGAGGTAGACCTCCGGGTCGGCTCCCGGAGTGGCCTCGGCCGCGCTTCGGTAGTGAGCGACGGCCTTCGCCCGGATCGAAGGAGCGAACCGCTCCAGGCCGCCGGCCGTCGCCCAGCATCGCGACCGAGACCGCGACCCAGGTCCAGCCCCAGCGCCCCCAGGCCCCGCTTCGCCGGGTCGCCGCCAGCCGATCCAGCCCGATCCCGCCCAGGCTCACCAGCCCGAACGCCACCCAGAGCGTCAGTCGGCGGTTGTCGGTCACGCCCAGCACCGGCAAGGCCCGGAGCAGGTTATCCACCGGCGGGAGCCGGAACGCCCCGAGCAGGCCGAATGCCGTCAGGCCGACGAGAAACCTGACCCTGGGCTGGGCACGCCTCGACCGACCAGGCCAGAGGGGCCAGCCAGATCAAGGTCGCCAGCCCGGCGAACCCGCCGGCCGACTCGTTCAGGTTGTGGACGCCCAGCGCCCTTCGCCAGGTTGGGCTGGCCTCGCCGCTGGCTCCCGTAGAGATAGGGCAGGGCGGTGCACGCGGCATCGAGCACCCGAGGCCGGGACAGCTGCCAGGGCGGCGTCCGCTCGCGCTCGCGGTCGGCCCAGACCGGGCTCTTCGCCAGGTAGAACCCGAGCGGCACGACCTCGACCGCCGCGATCCCGACGCCCAGCGCCACGCCCGCCGACCAGGCCAGCAGCCCTCGAAACTTCAAGCGCTTCGCCGACAGAATCGCCAGGCCGAGTATGCCAGGCTCGCGAGCAAGACGTGGGCGCTGGTCTGGACATGCCCGCCCAGGAGCGTCCCGCCGACCGCGACCGCAAGCCAGCCGACGCTCCGTGCCGTCGGCCGATCCCAGACGCCGCTCGGTCGCCAGGAGGACCCAGGGCAGCCAGATCGCGACGTTCGTCACCGGGAACAGCAGCCAGACGACCAGGAACCCGCAGAACGGGAACGCCAGGCCCGAGAACCAGCGACCCCAGGGGCCGAAGCCCCAGGCCCTCGCCAGCAGGAACATCCCCAGGCCCGCGAACCAGAGCCGCGCCGCCGCCATCCATGCCAGGGCGTCGGGCAGTCTGCCGAGGTAGGCGATCAGATGGAACGGGTCGAAGACTGCCGATTGGCCGTTCGCCAGGTGCGGCGCCCCGCAGCCGACCATCGAGTTCCAGAGCGGCAACCGGCCCGACCGGAGCATCGATCCGGTTGAACTCCAAGCCACGGCTGGAACTGCAAGACCGGATCGATCAGAAGCCGGTTCGCCGGCTCATACGCCGCCCCGCGCACGTCCTGGAAGCTTCCCGAGGCGAACAGGACGTCCGCCGGGCTCAGGATCCGGCCGCCGAATAGCGATCCGGCGAAGAACCCGCCCACGATCGCGGCCAGCGCGACCGCGAAGGCCGAACAGCTCGCGGCGGGGCGAGAGGGCCACGGCGACTCCTTTGCGCGTTTCAAAACGATGTCCCGCTTCGGGTCCGAATTCCTGCTGGCCGGCACCATAACCGAATCCCGTCGGGTCGTCATCGTCAACCCGTCGCTTGAGCCTGGGCCTTATCCGACCCGGGCGATCACGCACTTGAGGTATTCGGTCTCCAGGCAGGACGCCGAGACCGGGTGATCGGGCGCCTGCCCGCGCTGTTCCAGGATCTGGATCGGCCGGCCGGAAAGCTCGGCGACCTGTCCGAGGATGTCCGCGAACAACATCCGATCGACCAGCCCCGAGCACGAGCAGGTGACGAGCACTCCGCCGGGTTCCAGGACGTCAACCGCCGCGCGGTTGAGCCGCAGATAGCCCTTGACGGCATCCTCGATCGCCTTAGGGTGGCGGGCGAACTTGGGCGGGTCGCAGATCACCATCCCGAACTTCTCTCCGGAGCTTCGGAGGCTTTCGAGCGTGTCGAAGACGTCGGCCACCTCGAAGCGAGCGGTCCTGGCATGGTTCGCGATGGCGTTTTGACGAGCCAGGTCGATGGCCCGCTCGGACGAGTCGATCCCGAGTGTCGACGCGGCCTCGCCGAGGATCAGGGCGTTGAGCGAAAAGCCTCCGGTATAGCAGAAGAGGTCGAGGACGCGACGCCCCTTGGCGTAGAAGGCGACGGCCCGTCGATTGTCGCGCTGGTCGAGGTAGAAGCCGGTCTTCTGGCCGGTCGTGAGGTCGACCGCGTAGGTCACGCCGTTCTCGACTGATCTCGATCGGTCCTTCGGGCAAGGTGCCGAAGACGACCCCTTCCTCGACCTTCAAGCCCTCCTGCGAGGGGATGCCTTTCTCGCCCCGGAGGATGATCCCCTCCGGCGCCGGTCATCTCGGCCAGTCGCCGGACAGGAATACCTCGCGCTTCTCGATACAGGGCCAGGCTCGTGAACTGGACGACCAGCCAGCGGTCGAAGCGGTCGACGGTCAGGCCGGAGAGGCCGTCGGACTCGCTGAAGACCAGCCGCGGCAGGCCGATCTTCGGGCCTCCCAGGCCGAGCAGATCGGACCGCATCGAGGTCGCCATGGCGAGCTTTTCGGCCGAGGAATTCGTCGTCGATCGGCGGCGTCTTCCCAGCGGTAGAGCCGGACCCGGATCGCGCTCCGGTGGTTGAACAGGCCTCGGGCGATGAACTGCCCTTCATGGCTGAAGACGGCCACCTCGTCGCCCGGCTCCGGGTTTCCTTCGACCCGGTCGATCGAGGTGACGAAGACCCAGGGATGACGGGCGAAGAACGGGCGCGCCCGTCTGGGCTTGATGACGACGCGGGAGAGGCTGGCCATCGGTGTCGGTCTTTCGGTCGTGGGGACGGCGGAAGTTGAGGGTTCAAGGACCTTCGTCGCGCGAGCCTTCGACCTCGGCGAGGTAGGCGAGGGTCCGGTCGAGCTGGCTCTTGAGGTGGCGGACCCGGAGCAGGCTCCTGATCCGGCAGAGCAGCTCGACCTTGTTGACCGGCTTGGTCAGGAAGTCGTCGGTGCCGACCTGGACCCCACGCTCGAAGTCGGACGGCTCGTTCAGCGCGGTGACCATCAGGATCAGGATGTCGCGAGTCGCCGGGTTGGCCCGGAGCTTCTTGCAGACCTCGAAGCCGGAGAGGCGCGGCATCATCACGTCGAGCAGGAGCAGGTCGGGATGGAACTCCTCGACCACCCGCAAGGTGTCCTCGCCGTCGATCGCGGTTCGGATCTCGCAATCGACCCCGGCGAGATACGCTTCGAGCAGCTCGACGTTCTGGAAGTTGTCGTCGGCGATCAGGATTTTCGGGGGACCTTTGGGAAGATCCAAGGCAACGCTCCTGGTTATGGCCACCGGCTCGCGCCCGTCTTCCTCGAAATTGCCGACGCGCGATCGGGATACTGGCCAGGCTCTTGCGTCGAGAGGGACGCCTTACTCGGCCGATTCTAACCGCCCGCCCGATCGAACCGGAATCGGAATCGGCGACGTCTCCACCCAGAATCCCTCGCCTCGGGTCGACTCCTCATCATTGTGATGGTTGCGTGATTGCTATTATTTCCTTTTCGGCTTGCTTGTCCTCCCCCGCCCGTGATGTAGAATAAGGAAATGGGATTTGTTCCCCCCGAGGGATGACCGACCGGCGGAGGCAACCCATCCCCTGCTAGGATGAGGAGGTCCGTCCGTGCCGCTTCGCGAGATCGACAAACAATTGCTCGATCGTTGCCTGAGCCATCAGCCCAAGGCCTGGAACGATTTCGTTGACCGCTACATGGGCCTGATCTACCACGTCATCCACCACGTCGCCCATGCCCGGAGCGTCTCGCTCTCGGACGCCGATGTCGAGGACGTCGCCGCCGACATCTTCCTTGAGATCGTCGACGACGATTACAAGGTGCTCCGCCAGTTCAAAGGGAACAGTTCGCTGCCGACCTACCTGACGGTCGATCGCGCGGCGGGTCGGCGTCCGGGCGATCATCCAGCGTTTCCGCGAGGCGGAACTGGGCCACACGACGGCCCATCGGGCGAGCGTCGAGGACGAGAACCACGTCGAGACCGAGCCGATCATCGCCGCCGAAGAGGTCGAGCGGATGCTCGCCCACCTCTCCGAGCGCGAGGCCGAGGTTGTTCGGCTCTACCACCTCAAGTACCTGAACTACCGCCAGATCGGCAAGCAGCTCGGCATCCCCGAGAACTCCGTCGGCCCGATCCTCGCCAAGGCCCGCCGGAGCCTCAAGCGGATCGCCGAGCAGCGGAACGCGAGCTGACGGAGAAGGCGGGCACTCGCCGGAGACGATCGGAGATGAAGGTCTCGCGTCGACGGAGCATGAGCCTTCTGGCGGCCATGATCCTTGTGGCCGTCTTCGCCGGGTTCTTCGGATGGGTAGCGACCGAGCGACGCAAGCGCCTGAGTTCCTCACGCTCGAACTCCGACGCAGGGAGGAGCGGGTCCATTGGGCCGAGCGCATGAACAAGCGCGGCTATCTCTCGAAGGCCAGCCTGGTCCATGAGTTCGGTCAACTGAAGGAAGCCCAGGCCGAGATCTTAAGGCTCCGGGGCACGGCCGTGAGGCCGTGATTTTCCTCGAATTATCGAATTTCGCCCTGCTGGCGGCTCACCCGCAGACGGCCGCGCGGAGGGTCTCGAAGGGGCAAGGGGAGCGGAAGGCGAGACGGACCAGGTGCGGCCCTCGGGACGTCGTGGTCACGCCGACGACGTTGGCCTGCGACCAGTCGGTCACGCTCTCCCCTTCGAGACGAAGCCAGACGTCGGAATCCTCCTCGGGTACCTCGTCGAGGGCGACCGACGCGCCGGTATGGCTAATGTCGAGCAGAAGGGCAAAGTGATGGCGGGGCTCGGCCTCGTCCGGGTTTTCGTCGATAATCGGTTCGGCAGACGACTCGGAATAGGTTTCCCACCAGGAGAGGCAGGCGTCTCGGCGAGTCGGCTCGTAGCGTGTGGCGATTCGGGGGGTCGAATCGACGGGGCCTTGACGATCCGATGACGACATGATCAATCATCTCCGCTCGGTCAACGATGCGGGCTTGGGAATGCCCGGCGGGCCTTCGCCCGGGCGGACACACGCAGATACCCAAAGCCTTGGTCATGCTGCTCGGATTGTCAAATCCGGATGCGTTCAGAACGATTGATTGAGACCGAACCAGATCACCGGGCCCCGACCAGCGATCAGAGGCTGGGCGGTGTCGACGCGGAGGTTGGCCCGCTCCAGGAACGAGAAGAGCGCCACGTCCACGCCAATCCCCACCCCCACCCCGTTGACGAACGGGCTGAACCTCCCATTGAGATACGACTGGCCGAAGTCGTAAAAAATGGAGGCGTTGATATTACGCCCGCGGACCACGTGGTCGAGGGCCTGGATGTCGGTCTCTTCCCAGATCGGGAACCGCCATTCGACCGAGCCGAGCCAGACCGAACTGCCGATGTTCTGGTTCAGGTCGAGCGCCCGGAGCCTCGTGCCGCCGCCCAGCCGGAAATAGGGGACGTTGTCCGGGAACCCGAGGCCGCCGAAACCTCGCAAGGCCAGCCGGGTTTTCGACATGTAGCCGAATCCCGGCGGGAGCTGTCGGACGATCCCGTACTCCAGCGACATCCGGACGTAGTCGTAGGTCGAGCCGAGCGCGGTATTGCCATACTCGGCGGTCGCCTCGATCAGCTTGCCACCGACAGGGTTCCAGACCGGGAACAGCGTGCTCAGCCGGAACCGGCCGCCGATCGCCGCGAACGGCTTGCTCACCGGCCGCCCGTTGTCTCCCGCCCAGAACTCATTGCCGTAACCATAATACAGCTCAGCAAATCCGGCGTCGTCGACCAGAAAGCTCGACGCCTCCAGGAACCGGTATCGTGAGAAGAACCGGCCGCCCGAGTGCTGCTTGTCGTTGTAGAAGTTGTAGAGACCTTCCTCGTAGAACACCCCCGACGTCCATTTGGGGTTCGGGAAGTGGGGAAACTGGAGCTGGCCGCCGAAGATCGCCTCGCGGAGGGCCGGTTCGGTGCCGGCCCAGAAGGTTAACTGAAACTTCTCCAGTCGCTGGATCGCGACCTTGGCCCCGCCCCGCTCGTACTGGTCGACGAACAGCCCGGAGACGACCGAGACGCGGTCGTAAGCCTGGAATTGTGATGACTCATCCAGGGGAGTCATCAGGGGGGTGACTCGCCAGGCCACCTCGGGCTTCCAGCGGTTGTTGTCGGGCACGGCGTCGAGCAAGGCATGGTCGGGGTCGACCTCGACCTGCGTCGGCCGGCCCGGGGACTGGACCGAGACGACCCAGTCGGCGTCCCCGGTCCGCTCGACGTGGGCGCCGGGGATGTCGTAAGAGCCGCGATCGGGCCAGATCGGCACGCGCAGCTCCTGATCCCCCACCTTGCACATGACGATTGTCGGCTCGATCATCACCCCGCGTTGGCGGAGCCTGATCTTGACCGGCAAGTGGGGCTCCCACTCGCCCGAAGTGCCGACTTCGACAGTCTCTACCGACCAGTCGAGGTCGCGATGTTCGATCAGCCAGCCATCGAGGAAGTCGTTCCAATCGATCGACTGGTCGAAGGCGACCAGCTCGCGGCGGAAGTCGGCGAAGCTCATCGTCTTCCACGCGTAATCGAGGTAGATCTTCCTCATGAAGACGAGGAACCGCTCGGTGCCGAGCCGGTTCTCGATCATGTTGATGACCTTGCCGCCTCGGTCATACGCGAGACTGAAAGCGGCGCCCAGGTTGCCCATCTGGTCGAGGTTCCGGATCACCGACCCGCCACTCCCTCGGGCCCTCCAGCCGTAATAACCGGACATCCGCAGATCCTCTCGCCCGATTGTCGGCATCCACGAGAGCCAACCCTCCCAGACGATCAGAGGCGCGTTCCGGCCGTACTTCTCGTCCAGCCGCTTCGCCGTCAGACCATTGACGATCCCCTCGTCCATGAATGTTTCGGCGTATCCGTCGGTCCCGATCACGTTCCAGAACCATTGATGCATGGTCTCGTGCGTGACGAGGTGCTCGATGTACCGGGCTCCGGCGGCCGGGAGCTTCGTCACACGGTCGTCGAGGAGGACCAGGCCCGAGCATTCGTTGCCGTTCCAGCCGAAAAACGAGGTGGCGATCTCGAACTCGTCGTCGAAGTACGGGCCGAACCAGCGTTCGTACTGGGGGATGACCTCGCAGGCGTAATCGAGGGCCTTGGCGGAATTGGCATGATCCTCCGGGAATCCGACGATCCGGACGTTCACGTCGCCGGCCATCCGCTCCAGGACCTCGTACCGGGCCGAGCAGACCAACGCGAAGTCGCGGGCCGGGCTGGCGACGATCGTCAGCGATTGCCAGCCGTCCTTCGATGGCTTCGCCTCGGTGATCTTCCCCGAGGACGCGACCACCTGACCTTCGGGAACGTCGAGGTGGACCGAGTAAAGCCCGGCGTCCTGGTGCCAGGGCTGGTGCCAGGGGACGAACGGGGTGTGCTCCCATCCCCGGTCGTCAACGTGGGCGAGAACCGGGTACCAGTTCAGGAGATACGTCACGCCCTGATGATGCCCCCACCGCCCCCATTTGTCGGGCAAGCTCGACGAGGAAGTCGATCTCCGCCGTTACCGACTGCCCGGGCGGGACCGCCTTCGCCAGCGGCAGGATCATGACGGTGTCGTTCTTGGGGTCGAAGGCGATGGCCAGATCCTTGCCGTCGACCTTCGCCTGATTGACGGTGATCCGCCGGCCATCGGCGTCCATCGCCTCCTCGGGGCTGAGCCGAAGGACTTCCAGGGTCTTGGCCACCATCGGCCGGTCGGATTCCTCGACCCGGTGCCTCGGGTAGACGTGGAAGACCAGCTCGGTGACGTCCTTCGAACGTCGGATTCGTGAACGTCACCCGTTCCCTGGCATGAACGACACGGTTCGAGACGTCGATCCGGATGTCCATATCATAGCGGGGCAGGCCTTTGGGGATTGGCAGTCTGGCGCGCGGGCCGGGATCGGCCCGGTCGAGGGCGACGCCCCGCAGAGCCCGATCGCGAGCAGGCCATAGGCGATCCATCGCCGTCGATCCAAGAGCAGGATTCCCGGTGAACCTTCGACAGGCCGGAGGAAGGGACGATGGACCGTCCCGAGAATTCCTCGGTCAGCGGGGGGCGGGCGGAGTCTAACGAATTCGGGGGATTCCGCCAGTCCAGACATCGGGTTGCACCGACACTCTGGACGTAATGGCGCCAGCTGACGGACAGAAATCGCCTTCGAGAGGCCTCAAAATCGGGTCATGACCAGCGAGGCGTTCTGGCCGCCGAAGCCGAAGCTATTGGAGATCGCGGTGTGGACGGGGATCTCGCGGGCGGTGTTGGGGACGTAATCGAGGTCGCAATCGGGGTCAGGCGTCTCCTGGTTGATCGTCGGCGGGATGACGCCCCGTTCCAGGGAGAGCGCGGTCGCGGCGGCTTCGAGGGCCCCGATGCGCCGATCAGGTGGCCCACCATCGACTTCTGCGAACTCATCGGGATCTTCGCCGCCCGGTGGCCGAAGACCCGTTTGACGGCGACGGTCTCCATCAGGTCGTTCAGCCGGGTGCTCGTCCCGTGGGCATTGATGTAATCGATGTCGGCGGGGTCTTTCCGGGCCTCGCGGAGCGCCGCCTGGATCGCCAGGGCCGCGCCTTTCCCTTCAGGCTCGGGCCGGGTGATCCCGTAAGCATCGAAAGACGAGCCGTAACCCGTGACCTCGGCATAGATTGTGGCTTTCCGACGCTTGGCGCGGGCGAGGCTTTCCAGGATCAGGACGGCCGCCCCTTCGCCGAGGACGAAGCCGTCGCGCTGGCCGTCGAACGGTCGGGAGACCTGCGAAGGGGGACGGGTCGAGACGACTGACGGCCTTCATCGCGTTGTAGGCCACCATCATCGAGCGGGTCGAGCCGGCTGTCGCAACCCCCGGCGAGCATCACGTCGGCGTCTCCGCGACGGATCAGGCGAAATGCCTCGCCCACGGCCTGGGTTCCGGCAGCGCAGGCGGTGACGATTGTATTGTTCGGCCCCATCGCGTGATGAAGGATCGAAAGATGAGCCGCGGCCATGTTCGGCAGGTGCTTGAGCAGCCAGAGCGGGAAGATCGACTCGGACTGGGCCATGGCGAACCGGCCGACGTCGAAGCCGCCGTCGTGGCCGATCCCCTTGGAGATCGGGCCGACCAGCTCGGCGACGTCCATCGGGGTGATCCCGGTCCCCATGCACACGCCGAACCGGGCGGGGTCGAGCTTATCGGGGTCGAGTCCGGAATCCTCGACCGCCAGAGCTCCCGCCCCGACGGCGAACTGGACGGCCCGGCTCATCACCTTGAGGTTTTTCCGGTGATCGCCCAGGTAGGGCGTGACGTCGAACCCCTTGACCTCGCCGGCGATCTTGATCGCCTGGCCGGAGGTGTCGAAGCTCTCGATCAGGCCCACGCCGGAACGCCCCTCGACGATCGCCTCGCTGAACGCCCGGCGGCCGATGCCGTTGGGCGAGACGATCCCGATGCCGGTCACGACAACGCGACGCATACGATCCCCCACCGCTCGATCCCAAGATGCCGACTCAATCGGTGTCGCCGCGAGATCCTGACACACCCACCTCAACAGCCGCGAACCCCGCCAGGGCCTCGACCGTCAACATCCTCAAGGTGTCTGCCATTATCCTACCATCTAGTACGTCAGGATCAAGTAACATGGATAAAATAGGCAATTCGATGGAAATTACGTCATGAATGCCGATTATCACGATTGGGCAGGTGAAACACGTTCAGCAACTCCCAGGCCGAGAACGTGCCTGATCGAGGGGTCGTGACGAGCCAGCCAGTTGTTGATAAATTGGTCATGCAAGCTTCCAGGAAGATCGAGGTCCAGTTGGGCGGTCGAACCGTCCGGAACGAGTTCGAGGGCGTGATGGTCCTGACACTGGCGGAGCGGTCGAGTCTGATTGCCCCTTCGGCGACCCTGGCGATGGCCGCCGAGGCGAGGCGGCTGAAGTCGGAGGGGGTTGACGTCCTGGACTTCGCGCTCGGAGAGCCCGATTTCAATACGCCGGACAATATCCAAGAAGCGGCGATCCGGGCCATGAAGGCAGGGCACACCCACTACACGCCCCCGGCCGGCATCCCCGAACTGAAGCAGGCGCTGGCTGATCACTACACCAAGAAGATCGGCTTGCCGACCCAGCCAGCCCAGGTTCTCATCTCCAATGGGGCCAAGCACTCCATCCACAATGCCCTGATGGCGGTCTGCGGACCGGGTGACGAGGTGATCATTCCGGCTCCCTACTGGGTCAGTTATGCCGATCTGGTCAAGCTCACCGGCGCGGTGCCCGTGGTGATCGAGACGACCGAAGAGGAGGGGTTCAAGCTGACGCCCGAGCAGTTCCTGACCGCCGTCACGGCCCGGACCAAGCTTCTGATGATCAACAGTCCGTCCAACCCGACGGGCGTCGTCTACGACCGGGCGGAGCTGGAGGCGCTGGCCGACGCGGTCCTGACGACCAACGCGGGCGTCCTCTCCGATGAGATCTACGAGCAACTGATTTACGGTGACGCGAAGCCAACCTGTTTCGCGACCCTCCGGCCGGGGCTTCCCGAGCGGACGATCACAATCTCGGGCGTCAGCAAGACTTACGCGATGACCGGCTGGCGGATCGGGTGGGCGATCGCGCCGACGGCCGTCACCAAGTTCATGGGCGACCTCCAGAGTCAGGAGACGAGCAACCCCTGCTCGATCAGCCAGTACGCGGCGATCGAGGCGGTGGTCGGGCCACAGGACTCGGTCAAGACCATGCACGAGCAGTTCACGAAGCGCCGGTCTTACGTCCTGGAGCGGATCGAGCGGCTGCCCGGCGTGACCTGCGTCCCCCCCGGCGGTGCGTTCTACGCTTTCATGAACGTCTCGTCTCACTTCGGCCGGACCCTGGGCGGGCGGAAGGTCGAGGACTCGACGTCGTTCTGCCTCTCGGCCCTGGCCTCGGCTCACGTGGCGATGGTGATGGGGTCGGCCTTCGGGACCGAGGGATACGCCCGGCTCTCGTTCGCCACGGACATCAAGACCCTGGAACGGGGTTTTGACGCCCTGGAGGGTTTCCTGCGGGGCTGAGCCCCGTTCAGCCGATACGAATACGAGGATCTCAGGAGTCCTCGGGATCGAGCTTGCCCGGTCGGGCCGGATGGACTATGCTCCTCCGGCCCTATCGAGCCTCTCCCACGCGCCCCAGCAACCAGGATGGCCCCTCGACCCACGCCGGTCGCCCTCGCCGGGCTTGATCGGGGAGGATTCCGTCATGGTCCGCCGCCGAGCCATCGCCGTCGTAATGGCCCTCCTGGGGTGCGCCGGGTGCCACGCCGGGACGTCGGGGAATCTGGCCCGGCAGGACCCACCGCTCTCGAAGAACACCGTGACGGTGACCCGTTTCATCGCCCAGCACAACCGAAACGCCGAGGCGATCCAATCGCTTCAGGCCTCGCCCCGGATCGAGGTCACCGGCGACGGTCGCACTGGTCGGGTCAGTGGGCTGATGGCGATGGAGCGGCCCAAAAACTTCAACCTCGTGCTCAAGGCGACGGGGGCGGGCAAGATTGCCGACATCGGCTCGAACGACCAGGGGTTCTGGTTCTGGATCAAGGATAACAAGGACAAGGCGATCTACGTGTGCGACCACGAGCACGTCAACGCCAGCCCCCTGGCCATCACCTTACAGCCCGACTGGATTCTCGAGGCGATGGGACTTCGCGAGATCTCCAAACGCGAGGCCGACACCATCAGCGCCAAGCCCGGGGACAAGCCGGGCACCCTCCTGCTGACCCAGTTCCGCAAGGACGCCAAAGGCGACACCCTGACCAAGGAGACCGTGGTCGACGAGACCACCGGCCACATCGTCGAGCACCGGCTCTGGGCCGGGGCGAAGAAAGAGCTTCTGGCCCGCGCCACGGTCAGTCAGTATCTGGCCAAGGATCTCAAGGCCAGTGAAGAGGAGGGCTCGACCACGCGGATCGAGCTGCCCGAGAGATTCCGGCTGGAATGGCTCGTCGAGAAGTTCACGCTCGACGTGACGATGGGCGGCGATTCGGTCACGATCAATCCTCGGTTCCCCAACGACCGAAAGGTCGCCCTCTTCACCGAGCCGACGATCGCCGGGGCGACCCGGCTGGACCTGGCCCGGTTGGGCAACCCGCCGACAGCCACCTCGTCGTGGGTCCACGAGTCGATGCCGCGCTCTGAAGTCCGGCTCGGGCAGCCCGAATCGGTACCGATGAACGTCGATGGCGCGATCCCATCCCGACGAGGCACGATCCCGGTTCCGGCCGACCCGGCTGAGGACTCGGCCGGATCGCTGGGCGTCATCGGCCCGCTCGTCCCGACGGGAACCGACCCCGAGGCGGTCCAGGCCGCCGCGAGTCAAAGCTGGCGGCGTCGGCCCATGCTCGAACGTTGATGCCCGCCTGGCTTACTTCACCGGCCCCTCGATCGCGTCCGTCACGTCGGTGAAGTCGTAAGGGGTCTGATACGGCGAGTAATAACTCCGGTCTTCAAGGAGCCCCAGCTTCGACCCGAGGCAGGCGTCGAGGACCACCCGGAAGGTGTTGACCGGCGTGATCGCGTCGTGGAGAGGTTCCCGGCCCTCGCCCGGTAGGAAGCAGGCGTTGAGGATGGTCATCCGCTCGCGGAGGTCGTTGGGAAGGTCGGCTCCCGAGTCGAAGTGCGACCCAGGGCCATGGTCTCCCTGGATCAGGATGATCGGCGGCGTTGCGGAGGAAGCGAGAATCCGTTCGACCACTTCCTCGACCCTCTCCGTGAGGTAGGCGACCTGCTCCGCGTAGCGATGAGTGTACTCGACCGGGCTGCCGTGCCCCTCGATCCGGCACCAGCCCTCGGAGTCGTTCAGGGTGTACGCTCCCTCGCGGGCCGAGACGTCGCGGCCATCGGCCCCGAAGTCGAACGGAGGATGCGGTGCGACGACATGGGCGAACGTGAACGTGGGCGAACCCGCCGAGTGCGAGGCGGCGGGCAACTCATCGAAGACCTTGAGAATCCGCGCCCTGTGCAGCCGGTGTGGCTCGTGCTCGGTTCGCTGGCCAAGCAAGAGCCAGAGCGGGGTCTGATCGGCCACCAGCGCGTGAAAAGTACTCAGATTCCCGGGTGGCCCAAGCGTCAGGTCAGCCGCGACCGACTCGGTCGCGTCGAACCCCGAGGCGAAGGTCACGATCCGATAGCCCTGCTCGCGGAATGCCTGGAAGACGGCGTTGTCGGTGATCAGTCGCTTGAGGGGAAGCCGGCTCGGCGAACGGCTTCCGGCCAGGTCGTCGAGGTAACGAAGATTCAGAGTCGCCGAAAGCGAGAGAGCCGTCTGGCAGTAGTTTGACCGACTTTTCCGGGCGACAAAGAACCCCTTCCGCTCCAGGCGATCGAGGAACCCGGAGTTGTCGAAGCCGGTCATTTCCTTCAAGACATCCGACCGGCCGTAGGCGTCCAGCACCAGGAAATAGACGTCCGGCAGTCGACGCGACCCCGCCGAGACCTTCGGAACGATCGGCGGGGCAACCACCGGTGGCCGAGGTCGCGAATCTCCCCAGGCCTGGGAGGCGACCCCGGCGAGCGATAACCCCGCAAGGGCCATCGCGGAGGCGTTAACCGGCCCAGTGAGGGAACGGGCCAGGTCCGGCTTCCGGAGCACGAACCCGACCACGGACAGCATCGCCAGCGCCTCCAGGCCCAGAGTCACACGCTCCCTGACCAGTTGATCCCCGCCGATCCTCAGTCGAGTGGCCAGCTTGACTCCCAGGCCGAACGAGAAGAAGAGGATCAGGGCCGCCGAGACGATCAACGCGGCCCTCGGGGCATCCAGTCGGCAAATCCGGAGGACCCCCCAGACAACCAGGGCGGCTCCCAGGGCCAGAGCCACCGGCCACAAGGCTTCGGAGGCGTCGACCGCATGGAGGTTCCGCGAGTAGAGGACGAGGGTCGGAAAGAGGGCCACCAGGTAGGGGTGAAACGCCCGGGGAAGCTTCGTCATTCCGGCCTCGCACGCATCAGGTACAGCGTCCGCTCGCTGTCCAGGATCGGCTCGGCCCGCTCGATCGCGAAATGCTCGACGAACGCTGACTCGAACCCGTCCCGGGTGTAGTCGTCGAAAACATCAATGCGCGATGCCAGGAGCCTCCGGACCTGTGAGTCCTCCTTCGGGACGAACTCGATGATGAGGGTCCGACAAGCCCGCCTCAGGAACGAGGCAACCCGATCCAGCGGCACGTTCCCCGAGATCGCCAGATGATGGACAAGAGCGAGCGCCATCCCCAGGTCAGCCGGACCTCGCTCGATCAGTGACATCCGCTCGGCGTGATCCCAACCGAGCGCCGGGCTGGGGTTGGTCAGGTCGAGCCAGAGCGGAAGGAGGTTGTTCTCGCGCCGTTCGACGGCCACCCGATAATTCCGCTCGACGCAGGCCGGGTCGACGTCGAAGGCCACGGTCGACGCACCTCGAACGCTCGCCAGCCGGCTGAACCGGCCGGTGTTCGCGCCAAGGTCCCAGACCGTCGAGGGACGCACGAGGTCGAGGAACTCTCCGACGAGAGCGAGCTTCCGCCCGGTCGCGGCATCGGTGTAGTTGGTCTCAGCATAATACTCGGCCCACTCGGTCCCCCGAGGTTCCCAGCGGAGCGATTTGATAGACCCCTCCAGGCTATCAATCAGGCCGAGCAGCGCTCCTTTCGAGAACGGACGGGGCTTCGCGACCCGGTCGCCTGAGTACGCCTTCTCGGCCCCTGCGTGGAGATGGATGTGGATCAACAGGCGAGGGTCGAGCCGGGTTCGCCAGGGGAGGAGCCGTTTCGCCAAGTCGAGCGGGATGCCATCAAGGCTCGGGCGGAAAAGCTGGACGAGGCGGATGTCGGATCGGGCCATCAGGGCCAGCGGGGCGAGGAAATGCCGGCAAAACTGTCGATACGCGACCCAGGGTTCCTCCTCTCGATACGTTTCGAATGAGAGTGAGTCGATGAAGACCGGCCGCCCGCCCAGGAACTGGATGTTGAAGGCGCTGGCGTCCTTCAGGGACATCCCGTGCGTCAGCGACCGCCGCTGAATTTCCAGTGTCAGCAGGGCTGCGGCCTGGAGCTGGCCGAAGCACCACTCATAAGGGTAGGAGACGAACGGGACCCGATCGGGCCGGAGGACCTTGTAGGCGCTCCGGGGATTGCTCGGCTCTTCGTCGACCACGAGGTGGGGGATGAGCCACCCTTCGTCGATCAAGGAGCGGTCGAGCCCCGAGGCGACCTGGCGGTCGTAGTCGGCCCGATACGCCAGGTTCACCTGGCGATAGAGGGCCCCGTCACGCTCGAAGACGAACCCACTCGGGTCGCGGAACGACCCGGGGGTCCGGCGGTCGTCAGCGGATCTCGGCGGTCGGCTGCCCATGAGTCCTCGGCCTCGAAGCGATCGCTGGACGCACCTTGATTCCGATCTCAGGACGATCCACCGAGGGTTCACCTCGATCGACTCGTCCCCCGAATCGGAGGGTGGCCCACTCCTTGATCTGGGACCACGACTGCTTCAGGGCGAACATCCCGCCAAACAGCGTGGCCAGAAGGAGCTGGATGGCATAACTGCCCGTGCCCGGGTCGAGGTAAGCCAGGAAAAAAAAGGCGGGCGAGTCGAAAGCTCCCGTCGAGAGTTCGAAGAGCCAAGGTTGCATCGGTTCAGACTCCTTTCCTCGGACCGATCCTTGGAGAGACCCTGGCGGGGGCGAGCGTGACCCTCGACGAGTTTCGTCCTTGATTGAACATAGCGTCAATCCCTTCGCGGTTGTCCGCGACGAGCCGACTGGACTGCCCGATTTCGGGGCGAGTCGAGTCGCCGACGGGTCTCGCTCTCAAGGCGAGGAGTCCTCGGAAGCGTCGTGGCTTCTCGGGGCCGTCGATCTGGAGTTGGGCGCGGGGGGATTGAGGCGTCGATAAGTCTCGGGGCCAACCTGGAATGAGGGATCATCCTTGCCGTCGAGGTTGACGGCCCGTCAAGATGCCTCGGCTCCGGGGGGAAGTCGAGCCCGCGATCGGGACGGACGAGCTTGGGCCAGGGGGGTCGGCCGGTTCGTCGTCCGTCATCGACCGACACTTTAATCCAAATGGCTGTCCCACGCCAGGCGAACTCTCTCAAGCCCAGGGCTGTTTCATTCTCGACGCGGTGGACCAAGGGGGACCGGCTCCGGAGCGCAGGTGGAGGTGCCTGTGCCCCTCGGTTCACCCGTGTTGCCTGGGAATCGGGACAGCGACTGTGTTCCGGATCGGGGTCTTTGACTCTTGTCGGATAGCGGAAAACCCCGATCCGGAACACTGTCGGCTTGTGTTCTGCGAACATACAAGGCACCGGCCGAGTACAGCCTGAGCCTGTCCCGATTCCCAGGCAAAATCGAGAATGAAACAGCCCTGCTCTCAAGCCGACGGCACCAGTCGCGCGAGCTTCCCGCTCAGGACTGAGTCTTCCGACGGGCGCTCTTGATGACGATCGGCTTGACCGGGACGTCCTCATGATCGTTGCCTGACGCGTCGTGCTTGGTCGTGGTCGGGGTCTTGGCGATGGCGTCGACCACGTCCATACCATCGATCACCTTGCCGAAGACCGTGTAACCCCCCGGCGCCCGGTCGAGGCCAACGTTGTCGGCGTGGTTGATGAAGAACTGCGAGGTCGCCGAATCCGGGTTCGGAGTCCGGGCCATCGCGAGCGTCCCCCGAGAGTGACGGAGGCCGTTGCGGGACTCGTTCTTGATCGGCGGGAAAGCCCCTTGCTTCTTCTCCTGGAGGGTATTCTTGACCTCCTCCATCCCGCCTCCCTGGATCATGAAGCCGGGGATGACCCGGTGAAAGACCAGGCCGTCATAGAACCCCTTGTCAACGTATTTGAGGAAGTTATCGACCGAGATCGGCGCCTTCGCGCGGTCGAGTTCGAGCGTGATCGGCCCAGCCGTGGTGTCGAGCACGACGATCGGATGGTCGTCTTCCTTCCCCTGCGCGGCCGAGGCCCCGCCGACCATCATCGTCGCCGAGAGAAGAGCCAGCACGCCCAGGAACCGAACCGTCGAGAGCAGCAGTCGTCCGTGTCGCATGGCGGTCAAACACCTCAAAGAGAAGGGGAGTAGACGGTCTGGCGGCCGTCTCGCGTGATCGAGGACGAATCTAGCACAGAATAGCGGGTAGCGGGTAGCGGGTAGCGGGCAGCTCGATAGCGGGTAGCAGGCAGCGGGTAGTCAGATCAAAAATTGCAAAAAGGGGCGAGGTCGCGGGACAGATCCCCGCCTCCTCACCCCTCTTCACTACCCGCTACCCCTGACTGCGACCCGCTCACTTCATTGGCCGACCTGTTTGAGGAGCGACCCAAGGTTTCCGGCCATGTCGGCCGGGAGACGGTCGCTGCCAGCCTGGGCGACCTTCAGGTAGACGGCGGCCTTGGGGGCCTTCGCCTTGTCGGCGGCCATCAGCCGGCCCATGTGGTAGTTGAGGACGGGATGCTCGGGCGACTTGCCGAGCCCCTTCTTGTACGACTCTTCGGCGTCCTTCGGATGGCCGAGCTCCTCCTGGATCGAACCGAGCGTGTCGTAGAACTCACCGGGTAGTGTGCTCGGGTCGACCCTCTGCAGCAGGCTCTGGGCCAGTTCGAGGGCGGCCTTGCTCTGGCCGAGGTACCGGTGCAAGATCCACGCCTTGTTGTTCACGGCTTCGACGATATTGGGCTGGGTGGCGAGGATCTTATCGTACTCGGCCAGGGCGCGGGTCTGGAGCTGCCGGGCTTTGTCGGGGTCGGCCTGAGCCTCGGACTGGGTCAGGAGCAGGTCGCCGAGGTTCAGCCTCGCGGCGTTCGATTCAAGCTTGGCGACGGCTTTCTCGGCCCAGGGGATGGCCAGGGCGATCTGACCGGCCCGAGAAAAGCCGGTGGAGACGGCGAGCATCCGGCCGCCCTTGTCGTCCGTGTCAGCCGCCGCTTTGGCCAGAGCGATGGACTGATCGAGGTCGAGCTTCGAGGCCGGTTGACCCTTGGCCTTCGGCTCGGCGAGGATCTGGACGGCCATCGTGAGGGCGTTGGTGTCCTCAGGGTTCACCTTGAGGGCGTCCTTGAGGGCGGCAACAGCCTTGGTCCGATCGCCGCCGAGCATGTGAATGTCGGCCATCAGATAGTAGGCGTCCGCGAAGTCGGGCCTGGCTTTCACCACGCTCGCGAGCTTCTCGACCGCCTGCGCCCGGTTTGTCTGGACCTGGGCCGGGTTACCGGTCTGCGACGCGATGGCTCGGGCCTCGACAAGCTGCGCGGCCAGGCCGGTCGGCTTGTCTGGGTCGGCGTCGAGGAGGTACTTGGCCTGGCGGAGCGCCTCGTCGGTCTGGCCATTCCGGAGGCTGAGACGGGCGAGCTGGAGACGAGCCTCGGGGAGCCTTGGGTTCCTCGATAGGGCCTCGGCATAGGCGGCGGCCGACTCGCGGGGCTGACCCTTCGAGGCGAAGATCTGGGCCCGGAGCAGGGGGCCGACGGGCGAACCTTTGGCCAGGGCGTCGATCTCCTGCGTCAGGGCGAGGGCGCGGGTCGTGTCGCCACGGCGGAGCTCCAGCTCGGATTCGAGCTGGATGAAGTTCGGGTCGGACTTGAACCGGCTCCGGCACTCGTAGATCAGGGCCGAGGCCTTCTCGTCGAGCCGCTTGACCTCGGCGGCGCTCGCCCCGGCGAGCGGCCTCAAACGACTGGCCCAGGATCATCCGGACCTGCGAGCCGGCGGCCGAGGCGTCGGCGGGGTTTTCCTTGACCAGGTCCGCGGCCACCTTCTCGGCGGCGGCGTAGTCCCCTTGCTCGGCGAGGATGTTCAGGAGCATCCGGCGGAACGGCCCCTGCGGATTGGCCTTGGCCTTCTCCTCGACGAACGCCGAGCCGGCCTTGGCCCCCTGCGTGATCGTCAGAACCTTGCACTTGGCCTGCGTCAGTTCGACCGAGTCGGGCGTGAGTTCGAGCCCCGATCGAGCACGACGAGCGCCCTTTGGAACCCTTCATTGGTCGGCGGGACCGTTGACTCGACTGCGGCCATCATCAGGTAGAGAACGTCCGGCGGCCTTCTTGCCTTCGGAGCTTGAGGCGTCGATCGCCCTTCGGATCGTGGTGATCGCCTCGGCGTGCTTGCCGGTCCTGGCGAGGATCTCGGCGCGAGTGACGACGGCTCCGGGATAGGTGGGGTCAGCCTTGATGACCTCGTCAGAGAGAGCCAGCGCGGGGCCGTCTTCCTTGTTCAGGCGATAGAAGGTCGCCGCCCGGACCCGCTCCTCGGACGTCGCGGGTGACTTGGGATCGTTGAGCAAGGCTTTCAGCTCGGCCTTGGCGGCGGGCCATTCCTTCTTCGCGGCCTGGGCGGCCACGAGCTGCCAGCGGATCGAACGCGAGAGCCCCGCGGCCGAGGGGTCCTTGAGCATTTCCCGGTAGCGAACGATAGCCGAGTCAAGGTCGCCGCTCTCCATCGCCATGCCCGCCAGGGCCGACTGCGAGGCAGTCGTCAGCGAGAGACCCGTGTCGACCTCCTTGACCGAGTCACCCTGGGCGAGCGACTCGAAGACCTTGGCCGCCCCTTCGGGGTCGGCCCGGCCGTCGAGCTGGGCCTTCCAGAACTGGACGATCTTGTTGTTCGGGTCCTTCTTGAGCGCGGCATCGAAGTAGCTTGAGGCCGCCGGCAGGTCGTTCTTGGCCAGAGCGAGCTGGGCGTCGAGCAGGTCGCCGGTGGCGGCATCCTTCCATCGGGCCCGGACCTTGGCGATCGAGTTCGAGACGGCGTCGAAGTCCTTCGCGGCCAGCTCCAGGAGGGCGAGCTGGACCAGCGGGGCCGAGTTGTCGCCCCGCTCGGCCACCGAGGCGAGCAGCTTGCGCGCCTCGGCCCGGCCGGTCGAGGTCCTGCGCCAGGATCTGGGCCCGCGTCTGGACGACCGGGACGCTGTCGGGGACCTTGGCGAGGAAATCGGAGAGGACGCGATCGGCCTCCTCGGCCTTCTTCTCCTTGACCAGCATGGCTCGCTTCGAGGATGACCAGCTCGCTGCTCTCGGGATACTTGACGCGGCCTTCGGCGAGCCGCTTGTGGGCGTCGTCGTCCCGCTTCAGCTCCTGGAGCGTGAGCACGGCGAGGTTCTCGGCGGCGGCGCCGGCCTTCCCCTTGGAGACGAGCCAGTCGATCCGCTTGAGGGCGTCGGCGGGGCGGCCGAGCATGATCTCGATCTGGGCCAGCCGGAGTTCGACCGCCGGGGTCGCGTCCTGGCCGTTGGCGAAGGCCTGTCCGTACTCCTCGACCGCCTTGCGGAGGTCGGCCGGCGACCGGCGGGCCTGGTGGATCTCTCCGCTGAGCAGGTGGAGCGTCCCTTCGAGCGACCGGGGAAGGCGGCCTTGCTTGATCTCCTCGATCATCCGGGCCACGATCGGCTCGGCGTCCTCGGGATAGCCCGCCTGGACGACCGACCACGCGGCCCAGATCAAATACTGCGGCTCCAGGTTCCCGAGCCGCTGGGCGAGCTGGAGGTACTGCCGTCCCATCGCCGGCTCGGAGTTGAGGATCAGGGCCACGCCGTAGCGCGCCTGGGCCTCGGCCAGGTGAGGAAGCTGGTTGGAGGCGGTCTTGAGATGGCCCAGGGCGGAGGCGCGGAGCTTGGCCTGCTCGGCCCGAGGCAGGTCGCCCGGCTTGGCGTCGGCAACCAATCCCGGCCTTTTCCAGGTCGATCGCCCCCTGAAACAGGTGGCCGAGGGCCTGGAACCGGCTGTGCTTGCACTCCAGGAGCGCCTTGATGTGCGGGGCCGCGGCCTCGTAACGCCCCTTGTCGTCGAGGCGGGCCAGCGTCGACTCGACGGCCAGGGCGTGCAAGCCCATTGCGGCCTCGGTCCCCGCCTGCTTGGCCGCCCCGGGCGACTTGAACGCCTGGAGTGCCGACCGTGAGACAGCGGTCCCGGTGGTCGCGGAAGCGGAGATGGTCCGCATACGCCAGGTAGACGTTCAGGTCCGCTCCGCCTTTGACGTCCAGCGACTTCTGGAAAATCGCCTCGGCGGCCACGTCGAGCTTGTCCGCATCCGCCTTGAGCCGATCCTGCGCCGCGGGGCTCTCCTGACCCCGGCGAATCAACGACCGCTGGACCTCCTCGATCAAGCAGGCTGATCCGGGCGATCCGGGTCGAGGGGATCTCCGGCTCATCCGAGGCAGCGACCGCGTCGCGTGAGAGGGCTTCGATCGGCCCGGCGAGGGCTCCGATGTCCTCTGTGTTCGCCAGGTCGATGGCCCGGAGCTTGAGCAGGGCCATCCGGTCGAGCGGGTCGGCCTCGGGCGGGAGCGGCAGGGCCCGGGCCTTCTTGAGGACCTCCTGCAGCTGGGGCTTCTCGTTGGCCAGGGCGGCGACCCGGGCGGCGACCCACTCGGTCCTGGGCCGCCGGGGCGTCTCGGCTTCGAGAACCTTCAGGTGCCGGCGGATCTCGGGGAGGTTGGGTGAAGAGCCTTCGAGCCCCTCGGCGGCCAGGACGTAGTGGACGTCGCGGTTGGTTGGGTCGAGCGAGACCAGCTCCTTCGCCTTGCGGACCTGTTCGAGCACGTCATCCTGGCGAATCGCCTCGGCGAGCATCCGCCGCCTCGGCTCGGGCCGCTTCTTGTTGATGTTGGCCGAGGAGTTCAGCGAGGCGAGGAAGAGCCCCCTCAGCTCGGCCCGCTTCTCCGGCGGTGCCTCGCGAGACCACTCCTCGTAAAGGTCGGCCATTTCCTCGTGGAGCGAGGCGTTCCGGCCGTCGAGCTTCAGGGCCCGCAGGTAGTCGAGCTTCGCCTTGTCGAATTGCTTTGCCTTGCGCTCGGCCCTGGCTCTGGCCAGGATGTCGGCGGTCCCGCGCGAGCCCAGGACCGTGGCGATCGTCATCAAGCCGAAGAGGGCGACGACCACGAACAGGCCGGAGAGGATCAAGAGGGGCTTCCATCGGACGGTCATCGGGCACGACTCCTGTAGCTCGTGGGGCCGGGGCTCGCGCGGTCGGAGTGAGTTCCGAGGGACTCGACCATCCGGGTCGGACCCTCGGACCTCCGAGGCGCGGCGAGGAAAACCGGGGGGAGGGGCGGGGCCTCGATCGCGTCGGGCCCCGGCTTGCCTTCCGTCGTCGGAGGGCGGGCCGCCCGGTACCATCGGCCCCGGCGACGACCACGTCGCCGAGGATGGACCGAGGAAGGTCACGCCCCCCTGTTCCGAGCTTCGAAATCCCGATGCCGAGAACGACACCGAACCCCACCCGGGGCCGACCTCGATCAGTCTTCCGGCTCGCCCCGGCCGAAATAGGCCCGATCGCGGGCTTCCCAATCGGCGTAACCCAGGAGGTCGTAAAGCTCGGCGCGGGTCTGCATCCGACCCAGAAAGTCTCGCTGGGTCCCGTGATCGCGGAGGTGGATCAAGGTCTCCTCGGCCGCCTTCATCGCCGCCCGGAACGCAGTCAGGGGATAAAGGACCGCTCGATAGCCCAGCTCGGCCAGTTCGTCGAAGTCGAGTAGCGGCCCCCGGCCGAATTCGGTCAGGTTCGCGAGCAAGGGCGCGGGGACCTCCCGGGCGAACCGGCCGAACTCCTCGGCCGATTCCAGAGCCTCGGGAAAGATCATGTCAGCGCCAGCTTCGAGGTAGAGCCGGGCTCGGTCGACCGCCGATTCAAACCCTTCAACCGAGCGAGCATCGGTTCGGGCGACGATGACGAATCCCGGGTCGCGGCGAGCCCCGACGGCGGCTCGGATCTTCTCGGCCATCGCCCGGGGCTCGATCACCGCCTTGCCGGTCAGGTGCCCGCACCGCTTGGGCAAGACCTGGTCCTCCAGGTGTAATCCGGCCGCGCCGGCCTGCTCGTACAGTTTGACCGTCCGCTCGACGTTGACGGCCTCGCCGAACCCGGTGTCGGCATCGCAGAGCAGGGGGAGGGTCGTCGCGTTGGCCAGAGTGCTCGCCGCTTCGGCGAACTCGGTCAAGGTGAGCAAACCCACGTCCGGAACGCCCGCCCAGCCCGCCGAGAGCGCCCCGCCGGAAAGGTAGACCGCGCGATAGCCCAACCGCTCGGCGATCTTCGCCGTCAGGGCGTTGAAGACGCCGGGGATCATGATGGGCCGGTCAGTCCAAGCCGCTCGGAATCGGCCGCCGGGTGAGGGCATCAGTGTCAGGTCCTCGAAGAGTTAATCCTGATCGAGACCACGATTCGGAAGTCTTGATCAACTTCTCCATTCTACCCGGCTTCCGATCCGGACAGAATTCTGGCGAAAGGCTGATAAAACTCGAGACACCGAGCTGAATATGTTCGGAGGCCCGTCCGGATCGGGCGACGCCCTTCGAACGAATTTGGGTTTGAGTTTTCCCGGGCCATCGCGGAGGGCGGGTCGTGACGTGGATCGGTGTGAGATTGGCTTTGAGTTTCTGGCGACCTCAGCGTGGACCCGCGCCGGCCGGGCGGCCTTGCCGGGTCGAAGTTCGCGCCCCGATTGGCTCTGTCTGCTGGAAAGTCCACGCCAGTACCACGGGGATCGTTTGGCTTTGTCTACTTTGCGGGAGAGAAGGCTGTGCAATCGGCTTCGTCTGTGAAGCGGCGATCTGGCACCGATCGACCCTGGATTGGGTTCGAATTCGATCCACCAGGGCGATCGGGTCGGGCTCACGAGGGCAGGGCGGTTTCATTCTCGACTTGGCGGACCAAGGGGGACTGGCTCCGAAGCGCAGCGGAGGTGCCAGTCCCCCTTGGTCCGCCCGGCTTGCCTGGGAATGGGGACACCTGGATTGGGTTCGAATTCGATCCACCAGGGCGATCGGGTCGGGCTCACGAGGGGGATTGACATTGACCGATGGAGAAGTGAGGGCTACTTTCCCGGCCAAACCCTCGACGCGCCCGGCCGAATGGATTCGGCGGTCCGTCGACGGATCGGAGAGAACCCTGATGGTACCGACCCCCCATCGCCTGTCCTCCCCGAACCGGGGCGGCTCGACGCGCCCTTATGCCTTCCTCGTGAGCACTACCGGCTGCGCCCGAGGCATCCGCAACTCGCTCGGATCGGCGGCTTATTCGTATTATTTCGTGCTCGAAGCGCTCGCTCCAGTGCTGGAGAAGTTGGGGACCTGGCGGCTGATCGACCACCCGGAGAGTAGCCTGCCGTTCGCCGCCTCTCGGGCCGAGGCCAACGGTTACCAGCCGGTCCACCTGGCCCTCCACCCGCCGCAGGACGTTTACCTGACGCCGGCCTTGCCCAACGTGATCTTCCCATTCTGGGAATTCCCAGACATCCCTGACCGCGACTTCGAGTACGACACCCGTCAGAACTGGGCGAGGATCTGCAAGCGGGCCGACATGATCTTCACGGCCTGCAACTTCACCCGCGAGACCTTTCGTCGAGGTGGGATCGATTGCCCGATCGGCGTCATCCCGGTCCCGCTCAAGCCCGAACACTTCGAGGTCCCCGACTGGGACCCCGAGCACACGTGGACGCTCGAATGCCGACACGTCTCCTGGGGCGACCCCGAGACGGAATCGAACGAACCCAAGACGACCGACGATCCCGGCGCGACCGTGGACGCCGCTCCGAAGGCCGAAGGGCCGGCCGTTCCTCCGGGACTGAAGCGTCGGGCTTATCTGGCCGCGCGGGGGGTCTTCCGAAAGGTCTATCCCTGGCTCGGGACCAGGACGCTCGAACGGATCGCCCGGACCCGGCATTACCTGCTCACCTCGGCGGGCCTGCACCACGTCACCATGAAGCCGATGCCCGGCGCGAAGCCGGGGATGGGTCGGATGTGCTACGCGATGGCGCGGGACGCGTATCGGATCCACGCCAAGCCCTGGCTCAGCCGCGAAGCGCTCGAGAAGATCAGCAAGCTCAAGGTCAAGACGCTCCGGATGCTCGGCCGGGACGCGGTGATGGCACCCGACCCGCTCCTGCCCTCGACGCCCCTGACCCTCGGCGGCCTGCTCTACACCAGCATCTTCAACCTCGGCGACCGGCGAAAAAACCATCACGACCTCCTGAGCGCCTTCCTGCTGGCGTTTCGGGACCGCGAGGACGTGACGCTGGTCATCAAGCTGGCGACCAACCCGGTTCGCGAACATCAAGAAATCACGATCTTCCGCAAGATGTACGAGGAGCTGGGGATCGAGCACAAGTGCCGGCTCGTGGTGATCACCGACTTCCTCACTGACGCCCAGATGGCCGAGCTGATGCGAGTGACGACCTATTACGTCAATACCAGCCGGGCCGAGGGCGCGTGCCTGCCCCTCCAGCAGTCGCTCGCCGCCGGCCGGCCGTCGATCGCGCCCGACCACTCGGCGATGGCCGACTTCATGGACGAGCAGGTTGGCTTCGTGCCCCGGACCCACCCCGAGCCGACCTACTGGCCACACGACCCCGAGAAGAAAACCGAGACCTACTGGAACCGGATGGTCTGGACCGACCTCCGCGACGACCTGCTCGCCAGCGCCCGGCTCATCGAGGACGAGCCCGAACGCTACCGAGAAATGGCTGAAATCGCGCGAGCCCGGATGACCGCCTATGCCAGCCGCGAGGTCGTCGAGGAGGCGCTCGCGCGGCCCTCTCTCAACTCCCTCAGGTCGAGACCGGTCGGTTTGCATGGGCGTCATGACATCGTCGTAATTTCATGATTTAATGTCCATTCCTGGGATCTAAAATCCCCCGCCTTCAGGCGGCCACTTCGAGTACGTTGGAGTGAGCATCGCATCCCGGGTGAAGCTGATCGACGGGACGCTTGGCCTGTGACTGCGGCAGAAGGAACGTGTTGGCCTTCGGCCTGGAATCCCGCTGCTCTGCCTCCTTGGTCGGGCTTTCAGCCGACTGGCGAACCTACCGGCTTCCAGCCGGTAGAGCCTCAGTTACAAGGAATTTCAGATTTCAAATCTGAAATTTGATATTTTAGATATTTTGTTATATCGGACCATTGTCATGTCGCAGACCAGCCTACTCTTCGCCCCGGGATTCGAGCCGGGGCCGCCGGTCTACTTCGACGCGAATCCGCTGAGCGACCGGCACCTGACCGGCATCGGGCGTTACGCGGCCAGGCTGGCCCTGGCGATGGCGACTCGCCGCGAGGTCCGCTTCTTCTCGAAGGATCGGGCGATCCTGCTTCCGGCTGGGCTGGACATGTCGCAGGATCAGGATCTCGGGACATGGGCACGCAAGCTGATCAGCGGGAAAAGAGTCCCGCTCGGCAAGCCGGCCGAGGGAAGCATCGGGGTCTGGCCGATGCTCAGGCCGATCGAGCGGACGTTCGACCGCGAGGTCAGCATCCTCCACGACCTGACCCCCTTGATCCTGCCGCAGACGCATAAAGAAGTGACGCGATCCCACTTTCAGGGCCTCTGCTCCAAAGCGATCCCCTCGTCCGACCTGGCGATTGCGGTCTCGCACTCGACGGCGAGCGACGCGGCCTGGCTGACGGCGATCGACCCAGCGCGGATCACCGTGGCGCATTCCGGCCCGAGCCTCTGTGTCGGCCGGCACGCCCACCCGGGTCGGGCGGCTCGTCGGCCGGAGGTCGGGCTGGTCGTCTCGACCCTCGAACCGAGGAAGAACCCGGAGTTCCTCTTCCGCTGGTTCCATGAATCAAGCGTCCTGCCGTCGAAGGCCGAACTCTGGTGGATCGGCTCGATCGGCTGGCTGACCTCCCGGCGCGATCTCAAGCAGTTCGAGCGCCGGCCGGGGAGTCATCGCCGGATCAGGTTCCTCGGCGTGGTGAGCGACGCGGCCCTCTGCAAGCTCTACCGGACGGCCGGATGGTCAATCTATTCTTCTTTATATGAAGGCTTCGGCTTCCCCGTGCTCGACGCGCTCCGACACGGCACGCCGGTCCTGGCCAGCTTCAACAGCTCGCTCCGCGAGTTCTCCTCGCCCGGTCTCCACTTCTTCGACCCGTGCGACGCCTCGACCGTGGACGACGCCTGGCGGACGTTCCAGGACGATGGGCCGGTCAAGATCCCCCGCGATCCCCTGGACCGGCTGTATTCCTGGGATAACGTCGCGCGGGTCTTGCTCGACGCGTGCGAGAAAGCCCCGGTCAGGTCGGAGACCGCCGAGGCGGCCTGAGAGATCGCAGAGAGGTGCCCTCTCGAAATTCCAATATCGACAGACGCACCCATCGTCTTGAACTGATGCGGCTTGACCGAAACGACCCCTTCGCGTAGCCTCCGGCCGACGGGATGGCCCTCGGGGCTCGCTTTCAAGGAGGAAAGGGATGAGCGCCACGGCGACGTTGCAGGACGAGTTGAAGAAGATCAACTGGTTCCACCGGATCAACCTGGGTAACGGGATCACGACTCCGGGGATCGACGATTCGCCGACCAAGCTGAGCCAGGTCCGCTTGCCGGCCGACCTCTCGGGCAAGTCGGTCCTGGACATCGGGGCCTGGGACGGCTTCTTCTCGTTTGAAGCCGAGCGTCGAGGTGCGCGGCGGGTGGTCGCGCTCGACGGCGGCGTCTGGCGGGTTGACTCGATCGGCAAGGCGGGTTTCGAGTTCGCCCGCAAGGTGCTCGACTCCAAGGTCGAGGACGCCGAGATGGAGGTCTCCGAGATCTCCGTCGAGCGGCTCGGCCACTTTGACCTCGTCCTCTTCCTCGGCGTACTCTACCACCTGCCGGACCCTGTCACCTCGTTCATGAAGGTAGCCTCGGTCGCGGCCCAGGACATCATCGTCGAGACCCATGTTGACATGATCGAGCACAAGGTCCCAGCGATGGCCTTTTATCCCCACGACGAGTGCGCCAACGACCCGTCGAACTGGTGCGGCCCGAACCAGGCGGCCGTCGAGGGAATGCTCCGGATGGCCGGGTTCAAGACGATCAAGTCGTTTCCGGTGACGCCAGTGGCCTATCCCGTTGTCGGACGGAGTCATCTGAATCAGTATGGCCGACAGGTCTTCCACGCCTCGCGATGAAGCCTGGAAAAGCGAGTGGGCCGAATCCGGGAGATCGGCCCATTCTCAAGTCGGATATTGATCACAACATCAACGTCGGGACGGATCGTCGCCCGTGCCTCGGGCGAGTCCAGCTCCACCGACGGGAGAAGCGGTTCTGATCTCGACGGCTCCGACGAGTAGGCTGATCGGCGTCATGTCCTCGTTGGCGGGGGCATACCTCGGCTTCGACGGACTCTCCGCCCCGTCGCATTCGATCTTGACTTCCTGGATTCCCGCTGAGAGCGCGAACGACGGGCTTTCGAAGGTCTTGAACTCGCCGGGGCCAACCTCCCAGCTCGCAACCTCGACCCCGTTGGCGACCAGCCTGACATGTCGAGGCTTGCGGTATGACACAGCCTCCAGGATCAAGGACAATTCGCGGCCGGGATCGGGATTGTAGATGGCCAGTCGTGCGGAAGAACCCGTCAACCGGACGTGTCTCCCTTTCCAATCGGCCCGGTAACGCCAGCCCTCGGTGCACAGGGCCGTCGGGCGGGAAGGCGGCTTGAAGAGACTCGCGTCATAGACCGCAGTTGCCTCGTCCTCGAAGACCCGGGCGGGAGCCATGCGCTCCTTGATCCGGTCGAGTCGAACCGGCGCCTCGGGGAACGAGCCGGATCGCTGGTGGAGGACGACGAAGCGGAAGTCATGATAGTTGAGGTAGAGCCATGCGTAATCGCTGAAATCGACGTCGCGGACGATGTCGAGCATCGCGATCCGAGGTTCGGCGAGGTATTCCGGCTTCGCGAGCAGGGCAGCCGTGAATGGCGAGTTCTCGACCAGCAGGTGCTCCTGCCGGAGGTTGAGCGAAGCGGTATATCCCGCCGAGGTCCGGCCTCCGTGCGTCGATTGCCAGTAGGTGCAGGCCGCCGGGAGGTGGAAACCATAGTTACACTGGGGCGACTCCAGGATCGCCGCCCTGGGGTCTCGCTTGAGAACGTAATCGTAGGCGGCGGGCATCGGAGGGGGCGGACTGGAACCAAACGGGACGCTCGACAGGTCGGCCAGCGCGAGGACGACGATCCCGCCGAACGCAACGGCACGCCAGCCCCGGTTCGGCAAGCTGGCGAGAAGGTGCTTCAATCCCGCCGCGGCCACGACCGCGGCGCAGACGGCGACGAAGAGGTTGAAACGCGCGGGGACTCGGATCGGTCGGAACGCGAAGACATACTTCCGGAGCCAGAGGCCTGGCAACGGAACCTGATGGGACCCAATCGTCCAGTAGGCCCCCAGCGAGAGCACCAGCATCGCCCCGAGCATCGACCACCAGAACCAGGACCGGGCGAACCGGACGCGTCGGCTCAGGGCAAGGTAAAGCAGAAAACACGTCACAATGCCGAGATACGACGAGACCCCGGAACGACCCGTCGCCTCCGCGTAGAAGTTCGGCAGGACCTTCGCGAAGAGCTGCTGGGGCATCGGGATGAGGTAGCTCCAGAAGGAGGCCGCGTAAAGCTCGTACTCCTTCGAGTGCCTCGTCATGGGAAATCCGTGCGTCATCGCCCAGATCTGGCTGGAGAAGCCCAGAGCCAGGACCGGGCCTGTCAGGCCGACGAACGCCGAGAACCACCCGATCCGCGACCACCACCACGCCCAGATCCCTCGCCATCCCCCCGTGCTCGACTGCCAGACCGCCGAGAACACGGCCGGGATCACTCCGAAGACGACGAAATACGGCGCGCTCATCGAGAGCAACAGATAAACCACGACTGAAACCATCAGCCCGCGAAGACTCGGCCGGTCAATGAACCGCAGCCAGGCGACGAGGAATAGCGGGAACCAGCCGAAGGTAATCTGCTCGAGCTGCGAGTGTGACCAGAACATCATCGGCCCGCTCAACATCGCCAGCAGGCCCGCCAGGAACGCGGCCCGCCGGTCCTGGACAACGTGCCAGGCAAGGCAGTAGGTTCCGACCCCCGTCAGGAGAAAGCCGAAGATCCAGAGGATATTGAAGACCAGGATGTCGTTATGAAGAATCGGCGACAGGACCATGAACATCAGCGTCTGGAGCTGCATCGGGGGCAGATAACCGAGCGGCGCGCCGACGGGATACTGCAGCTCCGGACAGATCGTCGGGAGCTTGCCCTGGAGCAAACAGGCTTGATTCCACCGCATCGTCCAGATGTGGACCAGAGGATCGACAATGGTGGGCAGATTCGTACGTAAGGTCCAGATCGTCGGATAGGTCGCGACGGCCAAGCAAGCCGAGTACAGGGCGACCAGGAGACCGAGGGTTCGGAGCACGCCAAAAGGTCGGAAACGACCCTCCGGAGCCCGGGGCTCAGAGACTTCCATATCTCGTTTTCCTGAGATGAGCCGAGGCTCCGACCTTATCCTGGGGAGGAAATGGAGCCCGGGTCGAACGACAAGAGCTTTCCAGGGCAGATCATTGGAGTAGGCTCGTGGTCATCCTATTACCGACTACGAGGCGGGCGCGATGATTCTCGGCATGGGCACTCGCCTGGGGGGATGGTCGAGTTCTGAGCCCTCAGCGGCGGGTCTTCGCGCCGGCGACTTTCAAGGCGAATCCCGAGCCTAGCACGTCTTCAATCGGCAGATTGACCGGCCGTGCTTGACTCCGGTCAAGAGCGACCCATCGGCTCGACTCAGCGGTCCTGACGGGCTCGCGGAGCACTTCGGCCAGCGCCGCGCTGAGCTTCAAGGCGCCCCGGCGGTTCAGGTGAGCCCCGTCCATGAACAGATCGGGAGCGAAGCCAGAGTGCCTCGCGTTGACGACGATCACGCCAGGAAACCGGGCCTGGACGTCGCGGACGAACCCCGAGTAAGCAGCGTCGAAGCCGGTTTCCTCGGTTCTGGCCTGAACGCTGGGCACGATCGGGGGCAGGAGCCAGTAGACGGGAATCTGCTTCGACGCCGCGAGGGCGAGGAAGCGGTCAAGGTAGGCGACGTTGACCGGATGAGGATTCCATCGAGGATAGAGGATGTTCGCCCAGCCGACCGGATCGATCGCCGGGGCTGGGGAATCGCTCATGAGCTGGGCCCCGTCGTTCACTTTCCAGTTCCGGCGATACATCGGGATCTCGTGCCGTCGCGAGACGCTCTGTCCCTGGAGCGCAGCCATCAGGTTGGCCCGGATCTCGAACCGTTCCTTGTAGGAGGGCAACACGCTGGCGAGCGTGATCGTGGCGAAGAAGCTGGGGTCTCGCATCGACCGAGCGAGGTCGAACGACTCCCTGGACGTCAGCAGTTCGGGCCAGAGGTGCTTGTTGATCTGAGGCTCGTGCATGAGCATATGGGGCGTCAAGTCGAGCACAATAGCCGAGGGCGTGGCTCCGGCGTCGAGCGTCCGACGGAGCATGAAGTAGCTCGAAGACGTCTGACCAGTATGGAGCGCGAAGTTGTAGGCCGTCTTGCCGGAGTGCCGCTGGATCACCCGGGGCATCACGCCGAACTTTAGCAGACTGTCTCCGAAGAGCAGGACATCGCGACCCTTCACGCGGTCGGGCCGGGTGGCCGCCTTGCCGATGACTCGCCAGTCCCAGTGCCAGGGGGCAGTGAAGTCGAGGTCGTGGCGCGCGAGGTTCCCCTCGATCGCGAGCACGAGCCCGACCATCCCCAGAAATCCCCAGGGCAAGCCCCGACGCCTGGCCGGGCTCGCTTCCTTGACTCCATCAGCCATGAAGCGAGCCTTTCAGAAATCGAAGTAGATGAACTTGCCGCCGCCGAACTCGCCGCCGAGGACGAAGGCGTAGAAGCAGGCGGTGTAGAAGACGCTCCGGACATACCAGGGGGTCCGCAGGACGATATCGAGGTCCTTGGTGACGTACTGGAGGACCTGGACGAGCATCAGCGGGATGATCGTGACCATCACCGGCAGCAGGTACGCCGACGCGGGGATCGCCGGGCGCGAGACGATCGCGTCGAGCATCCCGAGGAGTTGTTCGACGCCGGAGTACGCCCCCGTCTTGATCTCGGGCGGGGAGCCTATCGACCGGAAGATCAGCCAACCCAGGCAGACCATGTGGAACGTCGCGATGATCCGGACGGCCCTCCAGCAGGCCTGGTCAATCGGCTCGGTCGGGTCGATCTTCGCCAGGAGCGGTTTCGCCAGTCGATGCCCGACGAGGATCGCCCCCTGATAAGTACCCCAGATGATGAACGTCCACGCCGCGCCGTGCCAGAGGCCGCCGATGATCATCGTCAGCATCAGGTTTCGGTAAGTGTTGAACGTCCCACCCCGGCTACCTCCGAGCGGGATGTAGAGGTAATCCTGGAGCCACTTCGAAAGGCTGATATGCCAGCGGCTCCAGAAGTCCTGCGGGCTGGTGGCGAAGTATGGCAGGTTGAAGTTGAGCGCCAGCTCGATCCCCAGGCACTTGGCGATCCCTCGGGCGGCGTCGGTGTAGCCCGAGAAGTCGCAATAGATCTGGAAGGCGAAGGCGTAGCTCGCCAGCAGGGCCAGACCGCCGTCGATCGTCTGCCAGCGGCCGAACAGGTCGTTGACGATCGGTGCCAGATTGTCGGCCACCACGACCTTCTTGGTCAGGCCCCAGAAGATCAAGTAACAGCCCTGGTAGAACTGGTCGAGGTTAAACTTTCTCGGCGACTGGATCTGCGGCAAGAGAGTCGTCGGCCGCATGATCGGTCCGGCGACCAGATGCGGGAAGAACGAGACGAAGGTCGCGAACTCCAGCAGGTTCTTCGTCGGCTTGATGTCCTTCCGGTAGACGTCGATGACGTAACTCATCGACTGGAAGGTATAGAATGAGATACCGATCGGCAGGACGACCTGGATGTGCCAGAGTGGGATGTTCAGACCGGCCTTCGCCAGAGCGATCTGCATCGACGCGGCGAAGAAGTTCATGTACTTGAAGTAGCCGAGCATCCCCAGGTTCAGGGCCATGCTCAGGAGCACGAACAGCTTTCGCTTCCGGGGGGCTTCGATCCGGTCGACCGCAAGCCCGCACGCGAAGTCCATCACGGTCGACAGGATCAGGAGCGCAAGGAACCTCGGCTCCCAGCAGGCGTAAAAGAAGTAACCAGCCAGCAGCAACAACAGATTCTGCGCCTTGTAATGCCAGCGCAACGCCCAGTAGGTCGGGAACAAGATCGCGAAGAAATATGCAAACTGAAACGTGTTGAACAGCATGTCTCGGCCTCTTCCTTGAGAATGCCAGGTTCGCCGGTGCGATCTTCCATCGACGGCATGTGAACCGCGATGGGCGCGGGAGAGCCCATCCGGTTATCGGTCGATCTGCAGTTGACGATTCAACAAACTTTCAGCCCGTCGTCGAATCTCCTTCAAGCCGCCCGCGATGAGGCGAGATTCCCCGGGCTCATCGATCGTCGGTGAGCATCGAGCAAGGTCTGAGCCACATTGTCCCAGGAATAGAGCCGATCGAGCGGTTCCTGGGGGATCTCGACCGGTCCCTCGTCACGCATGGCCCGCCAGGCGTCGTCCACGGTCGAGACGTCGCAGGGGTCGAACAGGTGCAGTCCCGGCGAGTCGAACTCGCGGATCGAGCTGTTGCCGCTGGCCAGGACAGGCGTCCCATGGCGGAGGGCGTCGAGGACCGGGAAGCCGAACCCTTCGTAAAGCGATGGATAAATCGACCAGCCGGCCGTCCGGTAAAGCTTGCAGAGCGCCGAGTCGCTCACCACGCCGAGGAAGCGGATGCGTCGGCCCGATCCCTGGAGCCTCTTCAGCTCTCGACGAGAGGTCAGCCAGCCTAGCGGGCCGACCCACCAGAGTTCGGCATCCGCCGGGAGGGACTTCGAGTCCTGGAACCATTTCGAAGAGAAACTCGGCGTTCTTTCGCGGTTCAAGAGTCGAGACCACCAGCCCGACATTGGTCTTCCGCCGAACTTGACCGCCGGTGCCCATGCCCGCCCACACAGAGACTTGGCCCTGAGTGCGCGACGACGACACGGTCGGGGTCCATCGGCGAGAGCCAGGCGGCGTCGGCTCTGGTCGAATGTGAGACCGCGATCGCGACGTCCGACGACAGGAGGCTCTTCGAGAAGAAGCCTCCGAACATCTTGCGCGTTGATTCCAGGTGAGTGTGTGGGACGGTGTACGGGCTAAAGTCGTGCAGGACGCTCACCTCAAACTGAAATGACGGTCGAGCGGCCGGAGTGTGCAATAGAGCCCCAGGCTGTTCGTCGGGGCAGGCCCGAGTGGCGTCCGGCGGCTCCGCCAGACCTTACGCGACCAGCGGGCCAGGTCCTGGTCCTGCGACCAGCTGAGCCCTCGGGGGGCCAGCAGCTCATGTCCGTCGCAGAAGAACCGGATCGGGAGCCTTCGAGGCCAGCGCGAGAGTCAACCTCGCCGTGTAGCGTGACAGGCCGGTGAGCCGGCTGTAAGAGAACGGCCCGGCGTTGACGAAGACGCAAGGATTGTCTGGTCCGGTGGGAACCTCGGCCGGAAACGTCGAGGCCATGCTCTCTCTCCCGTCTCGATGCCGAGGCGCGGATCGATCTCCGGCCTCGGGACGGGTGATGGATTAACCCACTCTGGCGGATGGGTCAACCGCAATCGAGGATTCAGGCGGAGATGTCCAGGAGCTCGATCGCCTCGTGAGGCGTCGGGTCGGATTCGAGCTTCGAGAGCCTCGCCCAGATCGCCTCGCCCCTCTCCCGGCCGAGAACCGGGTCGATCAGGCCGTGAAACTTGACCGCGAGTTGCGCGTCGGTCAGCGGGTTCTTGTCGTGGCCTGGCGGGAAGGCCATCTCGGAGACCAGCGTCGAGCCGTCGTCGAGCCTCACCGTGACGCGGTTCGGGATGCCGGCCGGGTAGCCGGCGGTGAGCTTGGGGTCCTCGACCACCGTCGTCCGCGCAACGAGGTCGAGAATCGCGGGGTCGGCCAGCCGTTCCAGACTGAATTGATCGGCGGTGACGGCCCCGTCGACCAGCGCGACTGCCGTGCAGTAGGGGAGGCTGTGGTCGGCCGTCTCACGGGTCTTCGGCCGCCACTTCTCGGGGTCCTGGCCGATGATCTCGACCGCCACGCGAAACGTCGCGATCTCGATCGAGCGGATGCGCGACGGGTCACCAATCTGGGGCCTCAGCTCAAACGCGGCGGCGATGGCCGACTGGCTGTGATACTCGGCCGGCACGAACTTGATCGACGTTTTGGGAAGCATCCAGTCGCTTGCGGACGGGCCGCCGAGCTGGGCGATCGTGAACGGGCCGGAGACCTGCTGCCAGAAGCCCATGTCCCCCTCGAAGAGCGGGGCTGGGCCGGTCATTCCCTCGCGGGCCAGGATGGCCGCGAAGACGCCGTTGCGCGCGGCGTGAGCGAACGCGCAACCCTTCCACATCGACAGCTCGCCCGCCCTCGTGAGCCGGAGCGCCGCCGAGGTCGTCCCCGCGATCCCCAGCGCGTGGACCGTCTTCGCGTGATCGAGCCCGAGCATCTTCGAGGCGGCGAGCGAGGTTGACAACGCCCCGTAGGTGACGTGGTCCCATCCCCGAGCCCGGATGCTCGCGGCGTCGGCCAGCCGGCACTGGACTTCATAGGCGACGGCCGCTGCGGTGATCCAGTCGCGGCCATCGGCACCGGCCTGCTCGCCGATCGCCATCACGGCGGCCCAGTTGTCGCTGGGATGGGCCGGTTCGAGGGACAGGTAGGTGTCGTTACAGTCGAGATAGCGGATGTGGACACCGTTGGCGAACGCCGCCCAGTCGGGCGAAGACCGCCCGCCGCCGAAGAGAGCCGAACCAGGCTCGGATCGAACCGCCCGAGCGGCCTTCCGGGCGATCGTCGGAGCCGGCTCGTGGAGCGCACCGGCGGCACAGGCGAAGGCGTCGAGCAGCCGGCGTCTAGCCTCGATCACCACGGCTTCGGGTAGGTTCTCGAATCGGGTCGCCAAGTTGAAATCCGCCAACCGATCGGCCAGGGTCTCGCTCATCGTCGGGTCCGCTCCGTCCCAGAGGGTGAAGGCGGCATCATAACCGCCCCACCTCGGGATCGTCCAACCCGCGAATCTTTTCCGACCCGTCTCACTCGCCCGGACGGCCCGGGGGCAGCGCCGACGCCTGCTGGACCATCCCGATGTGCTCCAGCAAGATCCGATGCACTTCCATGATCGCGTATGGGTTCTTCTGGACGCCGTGGTCGGACTGGACGATGACCTCCGATGCGACCCCGTCGATGTGCGAGCTCTGGTAGGGGACAACGCCATCGGTCGTGTTCTCTTTGCCCTCGGGCCGCTCCGATCCGATGATCGAGTGGAAGGTCACGCCCCGGCCCGGCTTCATGGTGAGCAGGGCCTTGAGATAGGGCGAATCGGGGTCGAGGGTCTCGATGCTCGTCGGGACCCGGCGGAAGCGCCGGGGGAAAGCCTCGGGATTGTCGCGGACCAGGCGGGTGAGCAGGGTGCTGACGTGGTCGTCGGCGCTGATCAGGTTCGAGCTGACCCGACCGACGAAGGCGCGGCTCAGGCTGGACCCCCGGTGCGGAACGGCGAGGAAAACGACCCGACTGACGAACGGCTGGGCGTCGAAGAACATGTACCGCTGAAGTTCGTCAAGCACCTCGGGCGGTCCCTTGATCTGCTGGAACGGGACGTAGGTATTCAGCTCCCAGAACTTCTGCTCGCTGTCGACGGCCAGCGCGTGACTGAGCAACCCGCCCATGCTATGACCGAGCAGGACCATCTGGTAGTAAGCCGGGTCGGGCCGTCCGTCGGGCTTTCGGAAGGTTTGCTCGGCCTGCTGCATCGTGTCGCGGAGCCCCGCGGCGGCGATCGGGAAGGGGATGCCGGTCGGGTACATGTAGAGCATGAACTGGTAACGTTCCTGGATTCTCGGGTCCAGGAGTAAGTCGTTGACCATCGCGACCCATGCCAGGGGCGACGAGGCGAGGCCGTGGACCATCACGACCGGGATCTTGCCCGGTTCGTAAGGGCGGATCAGCATCAAGCCCGCCCGACCGGCGGCGGGGCCGGGTCGGAGCAGGCCAGTCCAGCGGTAACGATCGAGGTCGGATCGCGACCACATGTAAGCCAGCGGCGTGGTCAGGTCGCTCTCGATGGGCATTGGCGAGTTGCCCACGGTCCGGGTCCGGAGCGGGTCGACCAGTTCCAGGGTCAGCCCCCGGTTCTCCTCGCCGCGAGCCGGCTCGCGAAGCTTGGAGGGCGGCGTGACGAAGGCAGTGAGCGGAAAGGCCATCTCGGGCGGATAGAACCGTTCGGCCCCCTCGGCATTCTTATCGGAGCGGCGGACGGCGATCAGGGGGACGCCCAGGCCGTACTGGTAATTCATGGTCGGCAGACCGGAGACGTCGAAGGCCGAGGCCAGCATGATCTGGTCGATGTCTTCAGCGGCCCAGGGCGAATCACGCAGTGCGACGCGGAAGACCTGGTCTCGTCCCGTGACCTTGAGGATGAACTCGCCATCGGGCTCGATCTTCACGCCGCCGGCCAGCGACTCGCGGAGCAGGCGGTCGAGTGATCCGTTGTAAAGATCGCAGGCCAGCCGGTATCGCGGGTCGGAGGGCTGCCGAGCGTAGGCCAGATCGGGACCGAAGAGGTATTCGTAGGAATACGAGAGGACATCGAGGAGTCGGGCGTTCGAATCGGCCCGATGCCGCCGCTCGTGCTTCCGGCTCTCGACCCAAGACAGTTCGGCCAGCGCGTAGACGATGTCGGGATCGGGGTTGGCCTTGGCCTGCTGGTCCAGGGTCTCGATGATCGCCGCGGGGTCGCGGCGATAGCGGCCATCCAGGGCGAAACGCTTCAACGTTTCGAGAGTCCGTTCGCTCGGCCGGTCGAGCCCGGCGAGGCTCCGCTGGAACGACTGTGGCCGATCTCCCCGACTCGGAGAGACGGAGACGTCCGATGGGAAGCCCACGAGGGCCAGGGCGATCGTCAGGGGGGCCGCGATCATGGGCGGGTCACTCCATCGACCCCGGGGGAAGCATCGCGATCCTCGCGCCGCTCACGAAGAGTCGCGCCTGGCATCATACGAACCTCGGCCGATGGGTCAACCCCGCCGGTGGGCGAATCCCCATTCGTCCAACCGCCGTTTCAGCCCACCCTCGCCCGCCCATGGGAAGGCACTTCATCCACGATCGGAGCGGATCGTCGGGAGTGAGGAGTGGCCGACGGTTTCCTCGAGCCCACTTGCAGACCCGGGCGGCGACGGATTTGGGGTCGGGGCAGCTCTTTGGCGCATTGTTCGACCAGGTTGACCGGTGGTTCTGAGGCAAGCTGGATGAGTTGACCAGCGAACTCCGGCATGACGGTCTTGATCGCCCGATGATGCCGATCGGATCGAACAACGACCTTCGAGGAGGTCAGGAAGAGGTCGCGCAGGCGATTCGCGGCCGGGATTTCCTCCTCGTCCTCGATCGGGTCGGCCCCGACCCGGTCAAGAAATGCCTCGTCGAGCAAGAAGACGAGTCCGGGTCGGGTTCTCAGCCCGGCGAGCTTCGATTCGAGCTCAATGGCATTACTCACCCGGTGCACGACCGCGTGATAGCCGAGGATTGCATCGTTCCGGTCGAATTGACGGGCGTCGAAACCGCCGCATTCAGCGGGAAGCCCGTCGACGAGCGAGGCATGTTCGGGATCCAGATAGAGATCGACGTTGTACGCACCGAGCCAGGAGGCCGGGACTTTTTCCGCGAGTTCTTCGAGTGGAAGGTCGGGAAAGACAGCGATCCGGGGCCGGGCGACATGGGCCGGGTCGATCCGCAAGTTGGGCCGGAGTGTTAACGGCTCGGCCCCCCGACCCAACGTCGAAAGCGTTTCCTTGACGACCGGTCCCCAGGAGAACCGGGCCGCGCGTTCGCGGGATCGCTGGCGAAGCTCAAGATCGAGGTCGGAATCCAGGAGCAGGGCTGCCAGCCTGGCCCCGATCTCGTCTGGATTGGAGGAATCAACAAAGAGACCGGCCTCGCCGATGAGTTCGGATCGACTGGTGACGATGGGCGCTCCGCACCGCATTGCCTCGATCGCCGGGAAGCTTGAATCCGCCTCGATCCAGGGTCCGAGGAAGGCGGAACAGCGGCTATAGAGCGTGCTAAGTGCCCTCTCGTCGATCTCTCCGACGAGGACCAGGCCCTCGGCGCATCCTCGCTCGTGAAGATAGCTGAAAGCGCTCCAGGGATCATCGATCGGACCCGCGATCGCAAGTTGATGAGACGTCCGGATCTCGATCGGAAGCCGCTGGTAGACTTCAAGGAGGAAGGGGAGATTCGCCCGCGACGAGCGATCGGTCAGGCTCGCGAAGATGAATGGTTTTTCGATTCCTAGTCGCTCGACTTCCTCGCTCGGGGATCGGGACAGCCGCTCGGTCAGATTGGGAGCCGCAAGCGACTCATCGCAGGCCAGGCCGAGCGTCATCACTCGCCACGACGCGGAACCGAGCCGGCGGCGGGCGAGGTCGGCGGTTGGCTCTGAGAACGCCAGGACGGCGTCGTGGTGCCGGAGGGGAGCGATCCTCCGATCGTCGGCGACCCCCGGAGAGAGGTCGAGTACGACCGAGGCGACCTTCATGCCGCCCAGCGGCGCCTCGGGCGGGAGCCCGCCGTAAAGCTCGTCGAAGGGGTCCAGCAGGATGAGCCAGTCGAGGCCGTCGGGATTCTGGTCGAGCAGGCGCTGGATGGTCGGACGGAGACGATATGAGCCGCCAGGAACCGGGGCGAGCATCGCCTGCTGAGCGTTCGAAGACGAGGGAATCCGGTCGGTCGGCAAGCCCTCGTGAGCGTAGAGAACGTAGCGATGATCCGGATCGTGGGCCAGGAGGGCCCCAACGAACTGGCGAGCCAGTCGCGCCGAGACTCGCTCGCCCCCCGGAGACGACTGCACACCAAGCATGTCGATTCCGATCAACATGTCAGACCCTCCTGGTCGAACGTGATGGTCATCGAGAGAAAAAGGGTCGGTCGGCCGTTCAGGCCGAGGCCGCGTATTCCGCGGTCTTGGCCGCGGCCGCGGCCTTGGCGTCGATCGCCTGGGTGAACGTCAGGTAGGCCGTGAGAGCCTCCGAGATCGGAGCATCGGCGCGAACTCGCCCCTCATGCATCCAGATCCCCCGGGTGCACATCTTGTGCAAGGCGCCGAGATCATGCGAGACGATCACGACCAGATTCGACCGCTCCAGGAGCTTCTTGATCCGGTCCTTGGCCCGCTCGACGAAGATCAGGTCGCCCGCGCCGAGGGACTCGTCGATCAGGAGGATCTCGGGGTCGACCTCGGTGGCGATCGCGAAAGCCAGCCGGGCGTACATGCCGCTCGAATAGTACTTCAACGGCAGGTCGGCGAACTCGCGGAGGCCGGTGAACTCGTAGATCCCCTCGACCTTCTTCCGCATCTCGCGGGGCTTGATGCCGAGCATCGCGCCGTTGAGCATGATGTTGTCATGGCCGGACATCTCCGGATTGAACCCGGCGCCCATCTCGATCAAGGGGGCGACCGAGCCCCGAATGGCAAGCTCGCCGCCGGTCGGCGTGTAGATCCGGGCCAGCAGGCGGAGCAGGGTACTCTTGCCCGCACCGTTGAAGCCGAGGATGCCGATCCGCTCCCCCTTCATCATCTTCAGGTTGACGTCGCTCAGCGCCCAGAACTCGTTCGAGACCGGCGGGGTCTCCCGGCGCAGGATCAGGTCGAGCGCCGATCGCTTGAGCGAGTACTGCTTGTCGCGGTACGAGACGAACCTGAGCGAGACGTCGCGGAGCTCGACCAGCGGCTCGGCCGGATTCGCGACGGCCGACGACTCGCCCTCGGCGTCAGAGGCGGATAGACCAGCTTGTCTTCGTGGATCTTGAACGTGACATATCCGATCCCCAGGCTCACCGAGGCCAGGCCGGCGGCCACCAAGAACAAGGTCGGGCTCGGCCACTGGCCGTCACGAATGATGAGCTGGAACATCCGGATGAACGGATAGGCCGGGTTGAGCCAGCAACGGGTCTCCAGCGTCTTCGGCAGGCCGTTCTCGCCCCAGATGATCGGCGTCGCGAAGTACCAGGCCTGGAGGACCACCAGGATCAGGTGGCCGGTATCGCGGTAGAACGTGTTCGCCACCGCCAGGACCAGGCCCAAGCCCCAGCGTGAAGACCGCGAAGAGCAGCGATCACCACCGGCAAGAAGGCCATCGCAGGAGTGATCTTCGCTCCCAGCAGCCCGACCACCAAATAGAGCGCGGCCAGCGAGAGGACGAACGTCGTCAGGTTGATGAGGACCCTCGACAGCGGGAAGATCAGCTTTGGCAGGTAGATCTTCCGGATCAGGCCCTCGTTCGCCACGATGCAGGAGGAGCACTCGCTGAGGCTGCCCAGAGAACATCGACCAGGGGACCTGGCCGGCGAAGAGGAAGATCGCGTATTCCTTCCAGTCCTGCTTGTCGAAGACCTGCGAGAAGACCGCCGTAGCGTGGCCATCATCAGGATCGGGTTGAGCAGGGTCCAGAGAAACCCGAGCACCGATCGGTGATAGCGGATCCGCAGCTCCTGCGCGACCATGTTCTGGACGACCGGCCAGAACCTCGCCAGCTCCAGGGCGTCGTTCCTGACGATCGCCAGCCAGCGACCCGGCCCGTTCGCCGAGCGAGGGCTGGGAAAGTATTCGGTGTGTGGGATCGAGGGGCTGGTGCGAACCTGGTTCATCGTGCCTCATCCGTGAGACTCGTCGCGAGGCGTCGATGCATCGACCGACCTCGGCCCGGCCAGCGACGGCGGGGCATCATAATGTGCTTCCCGAGATCGGGAAAGTCCAATCGGGGCAGAGGTTCAGGACGCCGTTGACTTCGGTCAACCCTCCTCTCATCGGCGTCTCCAGGCGAGCTTCTTTGACGATTCCGCTCGCATCTCTCAATCGTTGTATTCGTGGCGATCGAGCGAGCGAGCCGCGATCCGGGAGGCCATCCGCAGCTTCTGGTCGCCGGGAAGATGCTTGATATAAGCGGACTTCGCGGCGTTCAGCCAGCGGATCTCGCGCCCTTCGTAGCTCACGACCACCCGGGTCAGGATCGGCCCGGGATGGCCGACCGCCCGCGCGACCCCGTCGGGAAGATCCTCGTTCCGGCAGATCACGTTGTAGGCCAGGCCCATCGCGGCGGCGTAGGCGGCGAAGTCGACCCTCGCCAGCTCGGTGGCCGTGGTCCGTCGGAAGGTCGGCTCCTGGAGCATCTGCATGTAGTGGTAGGCGCCATCGTCGAGCACGAAGAACTTGACCGGCAGCGCCGCCCGGACGGCCGTGGACATCTCCAGGCCCGACATCAGGAAGCAGCCGTCGCCCGAGATCGACGCCACGATCCGATCCGGCCGGACCTTCTGCGCCCCGAGGGCCGCCGGGATCGCCCAGCCCATGCTCTGGTTGTTCGCCGGAGTGAAGTAACGCCTCGGCCCGGCCAGCTCGATCGCCTCGGACGCCCAGTGCGTCGCGGCCGTCACGTCGACGAAGATCAATTCGTCGGGACCGAGTGCACAGCGGAGCTGGAGGAGGAAGGTCATCGGATCGACCCCCTCGGTGATCCGGACCTTCGCGTTCTCCCGGCGGTCGAGCTCGCGGAAGTGGGCGACCCGCCGGACCAGCCCCGGATTGGCCGGACGTCGGACGGTCTCGGCGTCGGCGATCAGGCGGTCGAAGAAGAGCCGGGCGTCGGCGTTGACCCCGACGCAGGCGGGGACGTTCCGGCCGATGTTGTTCGGGCTGGCGTCGACGTGGATCACCTTGTCGTGCTGGGGGATCGCGTAGCTGGCCGTCGAGTTCTCGCTGTACTTGACCCCGACCGCCAGGACGATGTCAACCTCCTTGAACGCCTTCTCGGCCGCGCGGGTGCCCTGGGCCCCGTAACCCCAGCCGACCGCCAGCGGGTGCCGGTCCGGGATCGCCCCCTTGCCGCTGACCGACGTCGCCACCGGCGCCTGGAGGATCTCGGCGGCGCACGCCAAGGCCGGACCGACGTCGAGGCAGCCCATCCCCGCGTAGATCCCCACCCGCGCCCGGCGATCGGACAGCACGCCGATCGCCCGCCGATAGGCCGGCTCGTCGAACGGCGCGGGGTAGGGGGGCGGGGCCATGCCGTCGTAATCCCAGGCCTCGGTCAGGAAGGGAAAGGGCAGGACCACGGCGACCGGGCCGGGCTCGCCGCAGCGGGCGAGCCGGAAGGCGTCGTGGATCACGAAAGGGATCTGGGCCTGGTGCTTGATCTCCAGGACCGCCTTGCAGATCGGCCGGAGGACCGTGGCGTTGGGCGTCGAGTGGACCTGGAACGAGTCGGCGCGCCGGACGACGGTCGACGTCGGTGACCAGGCCGACGATCGGCACGCTATCGAGCAGGGCCTCGCCGATCCCCGTCAAGGCGTTGGTCATCCCTGGACCCGGCACGACGCTGAAGACCCCCACCCTACCCGTGACCCGGGCCGAGGCGTCGGCCATGACGCTCGCCGACGACTCGTTGGTCACGAGCAGATACGGCATCCCGGCCGACTTCATCGCGTCCCAGAACTCGTTGTTCTGGGCGCCAGGGACGCCGAAGACGCACGGGACCACATTCGACGCAGAGAGCGCGCGACGGCCGCCTGGGCTCCCGGTCAGTCGACCTCGGACGGCCCGCTCCTGGATCGGGTCCGGCAGGGCGGGGGGCAGATCGGCCACAGCCCGGCGCGGGGCCATTGAGGCGACCGCTCCGAGGGCCCCGAGGGCCCCGAGCGCCTCGCGGCGGTTCAGGTTGAGGTCCACAAGGGCGCCCTCCTTGGCGACGGATCGACGATCACGTTCGTCTCATCGGAAGGCCGGAGGCCGAGAATCGAGCCGTCGGAGCCTGTCCGAGCGGCTCATCCCGGCATCATCGATCCTGCCCGGTCAACCGTCGTAACCGGGTCAGGAATTCCTCGGTCAGGCTCTCCGGATGGTCGCGGAGATGCTTGATGCATTCGAGGAGAACAGGCCCTCGATAGTCGATCGCGTCCAGTGCCGAGACCCAGTCGCCCCAGTCGATCGAGCCGAGGCCGGGCGGGAGATGGACATCGGCCCGGCCATCGTTGTCGTGGACGTGGGTCGTCCGGAGCCGTCCTCCGGCGGCTCAGCGTTTCCGAGCCGATATCAGCCGAGATATGCGCATGGCCGGTGTCGAGGGCCAGGGCGACCTCTGGCCGGTTCGATCTGCTTCGACAAGATCCAAGAGATCGGCCATCCGGCTGCCGGGGAAGACGCCCGGCGGCATGTTCTCGACGCAGAGGATGATTCCCCTGCCTTCGGCATGATTGGCCAGGAGGAGCAGGCCCCGGGCGAGGGCATCGCACCGAGCCGGAAGGTCCTCGGGCGTGGAGAGGCCGCCGGGATGGACGACCAGGCACGAGCCGCCGGCCGTTTCGAGCCAGTCGACGCACCGTTTCAGGTCGTCCACGCTGGCCGACCAGGTCCGTGGATCGGGATGGCCCAGGTCGACCCGTTCCGCGCGGATGGTCCGCCCACCCCAGCAGCCGTGGGCGCTGTGGACCTGGAGACCGAGGTCGAGTACGCGCTTCCGGAGCGGCGTCGGGTCGGGCAAGGCCCGCCAGTCGGGGAGGATTTCGAGAACTTCGGCCCCGAGCTGTCGGGCGATCGCCAGATCGACCTCAACGTCGCCCCTGGGGAATCCATAGGCGATCATGGTCCCGAGAGGGCGACGGATCTCGGTTGCTATCGTCATGAGGGGTCGGTCCTTGCGCCGCCCGAGGGGTGATCCCTCTTGTCCTCGGTGGGTCGGCAAGGCATGATAGCGAGACGTCGACCGATCCGGCCACCCGAGTCCGCCCCGGTTCGCGCCGCCGGGGAGCGGCCGATTTGCCCGCAACCGTACCGATGGCCCAAAGATGGCGCCGCGGGATTCCGTCTGTTGGGAAAGGAAGATTGGGAATGCCGCCTGTTGCCTTGGTCGATCCCGCGACGTTCGACACCTCGCGTGTCATTGCCGACCGGGAGGCGATTCGCCGGGGCAACCCCCAGCGGTTCGAGATGGAGCAGTTGACGGCGATTATCCATCTCGACCCGAACCAGCATCTGGTCATTGGCTACAAGGACGTCGAGCCCGACGAGTTCTGGGTCCGAGGCCACATGCCCGGCTATCCCCTGCTGCCCGGCGTCCTGATGTGCGAGGCCGCCGCGCAGCTGGCCAGCTATTACTGCCACGTCATCAACCTGGCCGAGGGGAGCTTCATCGGCTTCGGCGGGATGGAAGACGTCCGCTTCCGGGGCCAGGTCCGACCGGGAGACCGACTCGTCCTCGTCTCCAAGGCCAGCCGGGTCCACCGCCGCCAGACCATCTTTGAAACCCAGGGCTTCGTCGGCACCAACATGGTCTACCACGGCCGGATCATCGGCGTCCCCTTGCCCAAGAGCCCTTGAATCGCCCGACCCATGCCCAGCAAGCCGATCGACGTAACCCCTTATTCCGTCGAATACCCCGCGTTGACGCACCCGATCGCCTGGCCCGAGATCTTCGGCAACGACCACCCGGTCGAGGTCGAGATCGGCTCGGGCAAGGGGCTGTTCCTCGCCAACGCCGCGACGGCCAATCCCGGCCATAATTTCTTCGGGATCGAGCTGCTCGAGAAAGTACGCCAGAAAGGCCGCCGAACGGGTCGCCAAGCGGACCTTGACCAACGTCCGGGTCTTGCCCGGCGACGCCCTGCTGTTCATGGCCAAATACGTCCCGGCGGCGAGCCTCCAGGCCGTTCACGTCTACTTCCCCGACCCCTGGTGGAAGGCCCGCCACAAGAAGCGCCGGGTCTTCGCCGAACCGCTCGTCCTCGACCTTGAACGGATTCTCCAGCCCGGCGGCGACCTCCACGTTGCGAGCGACGTCGAGGAGTACTTCGGAGTCATCCAGGCCCTGATGGCGACCCATCCCCGCTTCGAGGTCCAGCCCGAGCCGGTCCCCCACGATCCCGAGCACGAGCACGACTACCTGACCAACTTCGAACGTAAGTACCGGATCGAAGGCCGCCCGATCTACCGAGCCCATTACTGTTTACGCTAAATGTTCGCCTCGGGAAACGCGAACCCAATCGGTCTGCCTCGGGCGCTGACGCCAAGAAAACACGGGGCCTCGGCGTGCGATTTCCCGGGGAAACCGCTGCTGAATTTCCCGGGAAATCGAGCCTTTTGTCGGGTGGGTCGAGTCTCGGGCGAGTCCCACCATGCACCTCGAAGACGAAGCCAAACCATCTCGAAGACGAAGCGAATACCCACCTCGAAGACAAAGCCAATGATTCCGTCGATCGTCTATCCCAGGAGTTACGCAGTGGAGACCGCCCACTATTCCGTCTCGATTGAGGTGGCCGGTACCCACGCTACGAATTTCTAACCCAACGATCCGCCATCGCTGACATCGGGAAGGAGACAAACCCAACGATGCCGATCTTTCGTCAGCAAGAACACGAAGCCAACGGCTGAGGATGGCATCCCGATCTCTCCTTCCAAGACAAAGCCAATTCGCCCGATGACCTGAGCTGACCTCGATCGTCAAGTCTTCGGAATTACTATCGCGATCCGGGACGATCGTTAGCAGACAATTTCGAGTGATCCCAGGAACCGGTCCAAGGGGACCGACCGACAAAGCTCAGCGAACCCGGTCGCCGAGAACCGGCTTGATTGTACCAGAAACCGCAAGGGCAGCCGTGGTCCGCCGCAACTCGCGGTGAGGCGTGTCGGTTACCCACAGGGACAAAGCTCCTCGGGCCGCAGTGCCCATGATTCCGCGAACCGGACACCCGGCCAAACGATCACCGACAATGATTGACGAAACACGGGGGGGAGTTCGGCGACCTGGACTGGCAGGCTCGGAGTCGCTGCCCGCCGATAAGGGCCAGACCAGTGCTGCCAATCGTAAGCGAACAACCCCCGCCGAGCCATCTCCAGCCAGTCATCAATTTGGCCCGGCAGGTGCCCGGTCGCGTCTCCGATGGCAGGGAGTGCGATGAATCTCTCGTTCAACTCGCGTAGCTCACCGAGTCGAGCCAGGATAGCGGTGGGGACGGGCCCGAAGCCGGCGGTGGCGAAATGGCCGACGTGACCCACGCCGTCCACCGCGAACCAGTCGAACTCGCCGCCTTCGATCACCTCGCGGCTCATTCGACCACCGCCTCCTAACCACCGAGAACGGGTGGAGTGGCCCGGTCGCGGTGGGTCGAGTTGGTCAGTCCCGACCATCCAATCCGATCACGGAGTCTGCCGGACCGGCGGTGCCCAGCGGAGGCCCCGCCTGGCCCGGGCCTCACGCCTGGCTTCCTCTTCCGCTTGCAACCGCTTCTCGGCGGACGAGCGGTCGTTCTCGTTCGAGGCGACGATGGCAATGGCCGGATCGTGGACGGCCAAGGCGACGGCGGACGCCCGCGAGGCGCTGTAGATCGGCTGGGCCCAGATCCCGAGCAGGAGCGTCAAGGACGTACAGGTGCCGATGGCCGCCGCCGTCGGCCAGGTGAGCCGGGGAGTGAGCGGAGCGCCAGTCGGGTCGCGGTAGTACATCGCCACGACGATCTTGAGGTAGTAGTACGCTCCGATCGCCGAGTTCACCACGCCGATCACCGCCAGCGACTGGTACATCCGGGCGTCGTCTCCGCTCGACGCGGCGAACGCGGCGACGAACAGGTTGAACTTGCCGATGAACCCGGCCAGCGGCGGGATGCCCGCCAGGCTGAACAGGCAGATCGCCATCGAGACGGCCAGGACCGGGTGGGTCTTCGCCAGCCCGGCGAGGTCGTCGACCGTCTCGACCGGCCGCTCCGGCGTGCTCAGGCCGATGATCACGGCGAAAGCCCCCAGCGTCATCAAGGCGTAGGAGACCAGGTAGAACAGCACGGCCTCGCTGCCCAGCTCGGAAGGCGTCACTCCCTCCGGCAAATCCGCGTCGCCAGGTCGCCGTTGCGGAAGGCGACCGTTACGCCGATCATCAAGTAGCCGGCGTGCGCGATCGAGGAATAGGCGAACAGCCGCTTCAGGTTGGTCTGAGCCAGGGCGACGGTGTTGCCCAGGGTCATGGTCACCACGGCGATGATCCAGGACAGGACCACGGCCTGCTGCGTCAGGCTGTTGTCCGGATCGCCGGTCGGCCAGACCGCCGTCAGGGTCCGGAGGATCGCGACGAAGCCGATCGCCCTTGGGCACCCACGCCAGCAACGCGGCGATCACCGTGGGCGACCCCTGATAGACGTCCGGCGCGTAGAAGTGGAACGGCACGGCGGCGACCCGGAACCCCAGGCCCGCCATCACGAACACCAGGGCGATCAGCCCGAGGATCGGATGCGGCGTGTATGGCAGCCCCATGATCGGAGCCGTTGTTGCTCCCGGGACATACGGGACACCCTGCGTCAGGAAGGCCAGGGCCTTGAGGTTGCTCACCCCCATCAACCCGTAAAGATAAGCCAGGCCGAACAGGAGCAGGCCCGACGAGAAGATGCTCAGGAAGAAATACTTCGTCGCCGCCTCCTGCGTGGCCGCGTTCCGCTCGGACAGGTAGAGCAGCAGGTAAGTCGGCATGCTCACCAGTTCCAGGCCGACGAACAGGAAGACCAGCTCGTTGGCCGCGACCACCAGCATCGCCCCGGCGTTGATCATCAGGAGCGAGCCGAAGAACTCCGGCGCCCGGGCGTCGTCGACCTGGTCGTGCGCCATGCCGAGCAGGATAAAGCCCGTCAGCAGGAAAACGAGCCGGCCGTAGCCCGACATGGCGTCGTTGAGGGCGGCCGGCCGTAGGGATCGGTGACCTGGTTCCTGAGCAGCGACCAGCGCCACGCAAGGCCACGAGCAAGGTCGCCGCCGAGGCGATCGACCAGGCCCGCCGAGGCAGGCGCGACGAAGGCCCCGGCGGTCATCATGGTGATCGCCGACAGCAGGATCAGCACTTCCGGCAGCAGGATCAGCAGCGTCTGCCGGGCGGATTCGATGGCGGTCATCGACGGGCGGACCTCGAAGGTTGTGGGGACGAGTTTCAGTCGCCGATGATGGTGAAGACGGCCTTCGGGGCCGGGATCGCCGCCTGTACGGGCGACGAGGCTTCGCCTGGCCGACCTGGCCTTGACCTTGGAGAGCTGGGCGACGATCGGGACCAGCGGCGGCTTGATCCGGTCGAGGAACGGCTTGGGATAGACCCCGATCAGGACGATCAGGACCATCAGGGGGTCAGGCCCGCGATCTCGTGCCAGCCGACCGGGCGGACGCGCCGTGCGACATGCCCGCGTCGTGGGCGCCGTGATCGTGATGCGACGCCGGCTCCTTGAGCGGGCCGAAGACCACCTTCTGGAGCATCAGAGCAGGTAATAGGCCCCGAGGATCATCCCGAGGGCCGAGAGCACGGCGAACGTCCGGTTGGTCCGGAACATCCCGAGCAGGATCGGGAACTCGCCGACGAACCCGTTCAGGCCCGGCAGGGCCGCCGAGCCCAGCGACGCCAGGATGAAGAAGAAGGCCCAGAGCGGCAGCCGCTTCCAGAGCCCGCCCAGCTCGGCCATCTCGCGGGTGTGATACCGCTCGTAGATCACCCCCACGCAGGCGAACAGGGCACCCGTCGTCAGGCCGTGGTTGATCATCTGGATCACCGCGCCGTCGATCCCGGTCGCGTTCAGCGAGAACAGGCCGAGGACGATGAAACCCATGTGGCTGACCGAGCTATAGGCGACCAGCCGCTTGACGTCCGTCTGCGCCAGGGCCGCCAGGGCCCCGTAGAGGATGCCGATGACCGCGAGCGTCGCCATCAAGGGGTAGAGGGCCTGGGCGCCGATCGGCGTCATCGCCATGTTGAACCGGAGGAACCCGTAGCTGCCCACCTTCAGCATCACGCCGGCCAGAAGGATCGAGCCGGCCGTCGGCGCCTCGACGTGCGCCAGCGGGAGCCAGGTGTGGAACGGGAACAGCGGCACCTTGATCGCGAACCCGGCGAACAGCAGCAGGAAGATCAGGACCTGCGGCGTCATCCAGAACGGCCTGTCATCGCTGCCAGTCGCCCCAGGTTCGGGGCGTGGTCCACTCGTCCCAGGGATGTGCTTCAGACCCTCGGTCAGTTCGGGGATCGAGAACGTCAGGACGTGCGGCTGGCTGTGCTGGTAGTGGACCGCGACCAGGGCGATCACGCCCAGCAGGGTCAGCAGGCTCCCGGCCAGCGTGTAGAGGAAGAACGTCACCGACGCCCGCCGACGCTCGGGACCGCCGTAGAGGCCGATCAGGAAGAACAGCGGGATCAGGGTGAACTCGAAGAAGATGTAGAACAGGACCACGTCGAGGCTGGCGAACAGCCCGAGCAGACCCGTCTGGAGCGCCAGCAAGAGGCCATAATGGGCCGGGGCCCGCTCGGTCACCGACTCCCACGAGGCGAAGACCGACGGTGATCATCAGCAGCGACGTCAGGACGAACAGCCAGAGGCTGATCCCGTCGAGGCCCAGCGCGAACCGGACGCCGTAGCGCGGCATCCAGCCCAGGCCGAGCTTACCGTCGAGGCTCTCGAAGGCGAACTGCGGGCCGACCACCTCCGGCTCGGAACACCGACCAGCAGGATCAGCGACAGTCCCATCGTCGACCAGCGTGATCGCCAGGCGCGAACGACCTCGCCGACCTCGTCGGGAGCTGCGGCATCGCGAACAGGACCAGGCTCCCGACGAGCGGCAGCAGGACCGTGAACACCAACAAGATAGCCATCGAGGGGTCCTCGGCCGGTACAGGTGCGATCCGGATCTCAAATCTCGGAGTCTCAGATCTGAGTCTCGGACAGAACAGTCGCGATCAGACGTAGAACAACAGGATCAGCAGCAACGCGCCCACGCTCAGGGCGGTCACGGCCGCGTAGTACTGGATCAGGCCGTTCTGGATCGGGCCCGAGGAGGTAGCGGCCGACCAGCCGGGGGACCCACGAGACGCCCTGGACCAGCCGTCGATCAGGACTTGTCGAGAACTTCGCCGTCACGCCCAGGAGCCGTGTCGGCCAGACGATCACGCTGGTGTACAACTCATCGATGTAGAACTTGTGGAGCGACGCCCGGTAGAGCGGCCCGAGCTGGCTGGCCAGCCGGGCCGGCAGCGGGCTCGGCTTGAAGTACATGGTGTAGCTCAAGGCCAGGCCGAGCAAGCCGGCCAGGGTGCCGACGACCATCGTCGCATAGTCGGGCGAGTGCTCGGCCTCGTTCCCTCCGTGCTCGAGGATGTGCTCCGACAAAACGGGACGCAGGCCATGGGTCTGCTCCAGGTGGTGCTCGAACAGCCCGTCGGCCCGAACGCGAGCCCGACGACCACCGCGCAGACGGCCAGGATCACCAGCGGGATGGTCATGACCGGCGGCGACTCGTGGCCGAAGTGGGAGTCGTGACCGTCGCCATGACCGTGCCCGTGGTCCGCCGCGTGGCCGTGGTCATCGGCCGCCCCGCCATGGTGCGCGGCCTCGGGCTCGTCAGACCCGTGATGGGCCTCGATCATCGAGGGATCGGGCAGCTTCTCGGGGCCCCAGAAGGTCATGAAGTACGCCCGGCCCGTGTAAAACGCGGTCATGAACGCCGTGAGGATGGCCGTCCCGTAGATCGCGTAATAGACCCATCCCCAGCCGGAGCCTCCCGAGCTGTTCGAGGCCCCGCGGCCATCTTCAGACTGGTCAGGACCTCGTCCTTGCTGAAGAACCCGGCGAAGATCGGCAGCCCGCAAAGGGCCAGGCCCCGCAGACGAAAGTGCGTGCGTGTACGGCAGGCGGTGCCGGAGGCCGCTGAACTGCCGCATGTCGATCACCCCGCCCATCGCGTGCATCACGCTCCCGGACGAGAGGAAGAGCAGGGCCTTGAAGAAGGCGTGCGTGAACAGGTGGAACATCCCGGCGATGATCGCGAACTCGGCCACGCCCTTCACGCCCGCCCCGAGCGCCATGAACATGTAGCCGAGCTGGCTGACCGTCGAGTACGCCATCACCCGCTTCAGGTCGGTCTGCGTCAGGGCGATCGAGGCCGCGAGCAGGGCCGTGACGCAGCCGATGACCGAGACCGTCAACTGCACGGCCGGGCACCTCGATCAGGAGCGGGGTCGACCGGGCGACCAGGTAGACGCCGGCCGTGACCATCGTCGCGGCGTGGATCAGGGCCGAGACCGGCGTGGGGCCTTCCATCGCGTCGGGCAACCAGACGTAGAGCGGCACCTGCGCCGACTTGGCCGTCGCCGCCCAGAAGAGCAGGAGGGGGATGCCGATCAGCGCGGCGGGATAGACGTCCCGGAGGTTTTCGAGGTTCGTCGGGCTAAGGAAGTGGGCATAGTCGAGCTTGCTGACGAGTCGGGGTTCTCCGGAGTCATCGCGCTGGTCCACATCCAGAAGATCGCGATCGCGAACCCGACGTCGCCGACCCGGTTGACCAGGAACGCCTTCTTCGCCGCCGCCGCCGCCTCGGGCTTGCGATACCAGAAGCCGACCAGCAGGTAGGAGCAGACGCCCACGCCTTCCCAGAAGACATAGGTCAGCAGGTAGTTGGCCGAGAGCACCAGCCCGGTCATCGAGAAGACGAACAGGCCGACGATGGCGAAGAACCGAGGATAGCCGGGGTCGCCCGCCATGTAGCCCGAGGCGTAGATCGCGACCAGCGTGGCGACGAACGTGACCATCGCCAGCATCATCGTCGTCAGGCCGTCGACCTGGAACTGGATCGGCACGACCAGGCCGCTGATCGTGAGCCAGTCGATCGGCACGGGCTTGGCGGCCGTGTTGCCGACCGAGGAGACCAGGACCAGCGAGACGACGAACGCCAGGCCGATCCCGGCGACCACGGGCAGGTGCGACCGCTCCTTGAGCCATTTCCCGCCGACGGCCGCGATCAGGCCGCCCGAGCAGCGGCAGGAAAGGCACGAGCCAGGCGTTGCGAACGAAGGCGTCCATCAGTACGCTGCTCCCGAAATCTTGGCAATCGAATGGCCGCGATCAGTTCGATGGACAATCAGCATCAGTCCCGCCGGTTGGCCCAGGCCTCGGTCGGGTGGGGCGGCTCGACCCCGGCGGTCAGGAGGTGCGGATACGTCTCGGGACCGTGTGAGACCGGCTCGGGCTCGGCCTGGTTCTCGGAATCGATCGTCGGCGGCTGGCCCGGCTCGCGGATCTCCTGCCAGAGCGAGACGTCGAGCGACGACCGGCGGTTGAACAGGACCAGGATCAACGCCAGTGCGATCGACGCCTCGCACGCGGCGACGGTCAGGATCACGATCGTGAAGACCTGCCCGGTCCAGTTGCCGTGGAATCGGCCGAAGCCGACCAGCGTCAGGGCCGTGCCCTGGAGCATCATCTCGGCCGAGAGGAACATGACGATCATGTTCCGCCGGGAGAGGAACCCGAGCATGCCCAGAGCCATCAGCGCGGCCCCGACCATCAGGTAATTCGTGAGCATCTCGAAGCTGAAGGCGTTGGGCATGGGCGAGACTCTCGGGAAATCCGAGATCGATCGAGTCGGCGAGTCGGGTCAGGCCACCGGGACTTCGGCCCCGGTCTTCGACACGACAATGGGCGTGCCCGGCCGGATCGGGGCCCGTGGGGTCGCGATCGCCAGGGCACCGATGAGGGCGACGAAGAGCAAGGCGCCGGCCAGCTCGACGATGATCAGGTGATCGGTGTAGAGGGCCGCCCCGAGGCCGGCGACGTGGGTCCCGTCGGAGACGTGGGTCCCCTGGTTTCCTTCAGCGTGAGCTCGGGGAGACGGTTCGCAAGTGTCAGAGCGCGCTTGAGAACCTTCGCCTGATCGGGCGCGAGCGACTTGGTCGAGTCCAACCGCTCGGTAGCCGGGATGATCCGTCGGCCGCCGACGGAGATGTGGTCGGCCGCCAGGGCGGAAATCGGGCCCTGGGCCTGAATGCCGATCAGCGAGTAGAACAGCGTAAACATCAGCAGGAAGCCGGCGAGCGTCGCCAGGAACGGCGAGCGGGCCATCCGGTCGTAGATCGCCCGGCCCTCCTTCTGGGCCAGCATGATCACGAACAGGAACGTGACGATGATCGCCCCGGCGTAGACGATCACCGTGCCCGCCGCCAGGAACTGCGCCCCGAGAGCAGGAACAGCCCCGACGTCGCCAGCACCACCGCGGCGAACCAGAGGGCGCTGTGGACCGGGTCGCGGCTGGTGACGGTCAGGATCGCGGCGAGGACCGCGCCGAAGGCGAAGATGTAGAAGAAGGCCTTCGTGACGATCTCGACGGCCGCCTTCCAGAACCGCATCATCGCGAGGACGGAGAGCGTCGCCAGGACGGAGCCGATCTGGTGGGCGAGCCTGGGCTTGGTCCGACCGTGGCTGTGCGGCAGGAGCAGGTACGTCCCGGTCGCCCCGAGGACGATCACCGCGAACAGGGTATAGAGGTCGAGTCGGCTGAGTGAGTCCACGGTCTCGGTCGTCCTGCAAACGGGTCGGTGGTCCGGGGTTTCTGACGACGGGTCTCGGCTTACTGGTCGAACGGCCCGGAGGTGACCTTGGTCGGGATCACCTGGGTCGAGGTCGGCGTGCCCGGGCCGGCGGGTTGGTGTACCTCATCGGCTCGGCGTCCTTGGTCAGGTCGAACACCGAGAGGAGCTTGGTCTTGTCGAAGATCATCTGCTGGCGGGAGAGGCCCGGTCAAGTCATAGAGCCCGGTCAGTTCGATCGCCTCGACCGGGCAGGCTTCCTCGCACATCCCGCAATAGATGCAGCGCAGCTCGTCGATGACGAAGCTCTCGCAGTACTTCTCGCGGTCGGGCCAGGAGTCGGGCGCGGTCGCCCCGACGATGTCGATGCAGTGCGCCGGGCAGGCCGTGGCGCAGAGCATGCAGGCGACGCACTTGACCCGCCCCTGATCGTCCTTGTTGAGCCGGTGGACGCCCCGGTAGTTCGGGCTCGGGACGTGCTGCTCCTCGGGGTACGAGCGGTCACGGCGGTGCTGCCGAGACCTCTCGCCCCCTTGCCGAAGGCCGCCGCCGAGGATGTGCTTGCCGGTCACCACCAGGCCGCCGAGGATCTGGGGCAGGTAGGTCTTCTCGAACCGGGTCAGCACCGGCGGGGTCACTCGCTTCAGGTTCGGGTCGTCGGCCTTCACGTCGCACCCTCCGAATCTTCGAGGTCGCCCGGACCCTGGGATCAATAGAACTTGAAATCGAGGATGTCACGGAAGAACGTACAGGATGACGAGGCCGTCGCCGTCAGGTTGATCAGGGCGAGCGGGATCATCCACTTCCAGGCCATGTCCATCAGCGTGTCATAGCGGAACCGGGGGAGGGTCCACCGGATCCACATGACGAAGATGATCATGCACCCGACCTTGCCGCCGATGATCGCCAGCTTGACCAGGGCCCAGAGCCAGCCTGTCTGGTCCGCGCTGGTCACGAACGGGAGGTCCCAGCCGCCGAAGAACAGGATCACCGTGAGGAAGCTGACCGTGATGATGTTCAGGTACTCGCCGAGGAAGAACATGCCGAACTTCATCGCCGAGTATTCGGTGTGGAACCCGCCGACCAGTTCCTGCTCCGACTCGGGCAGGTCGAACGGCAGGCGGTTGGTCTCGGCGAAGGCGCTGACCAGGAAGAGCAGGAACCCGAGCGGCTGGGCGACCACGCCCCAGACGTGCCGGTCCTGCCAGTCGATGATCCGTTCAGGTCGAGCGACCCGGCGATCAGGACCATCCCCAGGATCGACATCCCCAGCGGGATCTCGTAGCTGATGATCTGGGCGCTCGAGCGGAGCCCGCCGAGGAACGAATACTTGTTGTTCGACGACCACCCGGCCAGGATCACCCCGTAGACCGCCAGGCTGCCGATCGCCAGGATGTAGAGGATGCCGATGTCAACACCCGGGGCGATCTGGAACGTCGATCCGGTAGCCGAATGAGCGTCGGGGCGCCGTCGTGGCCCGACCGGCCCGAACGGGACGACGGCGAAGCCGATCGTCGCCGTGATGATCGCGATGGCCGGGGCCAGGATGTAGACGCGGCTTGACGACGTAGCCCGGGATGACGTCCTCCTTGAGGAGCATCTTGGCCCCGTCGGCCAGCGGCTGGATCAGGCCCGCAACGGCCCGACCCGGTTCGGCCCGAGCCGGTCCTGCGCCCAGGCGGCGATCTTCCGCTCGACCAGGATCAGGTACGCGACGGTCCCCTGGGTGATCCCCACGACGATGAGGATCTTGACCAGCACGATCACGATTCCCAGAACTGAGCCTTGCGTCATCGGCCGATCGCCTTTCTCATGTTCTCGGGGAACTCGTCAACCAGCTTGCCGATCGCGTCAAGCATTCTTGCCGCCCTTCGGGCTCGGCTCACCGGGCCGGTCCCCCTTGAGGCCGCGGGGGACCTGCCAGGGGTCGTCGAACCGGCCGCCGGCCCCGGCCGGATCGCGCGGCCTGGCCGTTGGCTCTGGCCGAGTCACGACGCCGAACTCGGGCAAGACTGCCCCCCGTCGGCGGCCGAGAACGCGGGGATCGCGCCGGCCAGCTCGGCCAGGACGTCGCGCGAGCGGACCGGGCCGCCGGCGCCGGCCGATCAGGATCGGCGAAGATGTCCAGGTCGGGCAAGCGAGCCGTCGCGAGGCGGCAGCGACGCCTCGGCGTACTGGAGCCGGCCGTCGGCGTTGACGTAGCAGCCCGCCTTCTCGGCGAACGTGGCCCCGGCGAGCACCACGTCGGCCGAGTTGCGCCAGCGGGCGTGACCAGCGTGTCCTGGACCACCAGGAACTCGACCCCGCGCCGGAGCGCCTTCGCCTCGGCCTCGGCGATCCCAGGCGTCGATCGCGTCGGACGTGAAGAAGAGGGCCTGGAACTCGCCCGAGGTCGACCCGCCTGCTGATCGCGTCGAATCGGGATCACCTCGCCCTGGAAGTGGGCTCAGCACCGCCTCGACCCCCCGGCGGTTCGGGCACTTCTCGGCGTGGATCGTGAACGGCCGGGGGACGACGAAGCTGGTGTCGCCGGTCCGCCCCTTGGTCTGGTCGGGCGTGAAGGTGATAGTCCTCGCCGCGGGTCGGGATCGGGCCCGAGCGCCAGGACGTTCTCCGGGTTCAGCCCCTTGAGGTAGCGAGGCCAGCAGGTAGGCTTCCTCGACCGTCAGGAACGGCGAGAGGACTGCCGGCGACCTTGCCGCCGTCGCGGGCGACCTGCGCCGAGGGCCTGGGCGACGAGCTTGAGCGCCTGGTCGATCGGGGTCGAGGCGCAGGTTGCCGTCCGGTCCTGGACGTAGGAGGAGGTCAGCAGGCCGGGTCGTTGGCCGCCTTGTAGCTGGACCGCCCCTCGTCGCAGATCCAGTAGTCGTTGACGAGCGGGTTGTACCGGGGCGTGAACCGCCAGAGCCGCCCCTCGGTTCTCCTCGGCCTTGATGTTGCAGCCGGTCGAGCAGCGGGTGCAGATCGGCGTCGTGCTTGGAGAGGAACCAGGCCCGCTGCTTGTGGAGGAAGTCCTTGTCGAGCAGGGCGCCGACGGGGCAGAGGTCGACGACGTTGCCGGCCAGCGGGTTGTCGACCGGGTGGCCGGGGAAGATGTCGATCTCGGCGTGGTTGCCGCGGCTGCATCACCTGCAGCTCGCCGGTCTGGGTGATCTCGCGGGTGAACCGGACGCAGCGGGTGCACATGATGCACCGGTCCTGGTTCAGCTGGATCGCGTCGGAGACGTCCTTGCGGGGGTTGACCGATCCGCTCCTCGACGAACCGGTGGTTCGACCTGGCCGTACTCGTAGCTGTAGTCCTGGAGGCCGCACTCGCCGGCCTGGTCGCAGACGGGGCAGTCGAGCGGGTGGTTGATCAGGAGGTACTCCATGATCATCCGCTGGTGTTCCTTGACCTTGGCGCTGTCGGTGACGAGGACGGTCCCGTCCTTGGCCGGCGTCTGGCAGCCGGGGACGAGCTTGGGGATCATCTTGATCTCGCCCGTCTTCGGGTCCTTGCTGCCGACCTCGATCTCGCACATCCGGCAGTTGGCGACGACCGAGAGCGCCGGGTGCCAGCAGTAGTAGGGGATGTCGACCCCGGCCAGCTTGCGCGGCCTGGATGGCGTTGAGCTTCTCGCCCTCGGGGAGCGTGTGGTCCTGGCCGTTGATGATGATCGTCGCCATCGGGTTCCTTCGAGGACCTCGGACTGACCGAGGCCAGAGTGCGGAGACTCGGCAATGGTCGATCTCGCTCGCGTTCAGGACTCGTGCGGCGACCGGATGCGCGGCTGGCGGGCTGGGAGTAGATCCGGCCCCGAGCGCCGGTCGGCTCGGCGGACGACGTCCCGGCCGGCGATCGCCTCCTGGAGCGGCGTGACCAGCGGCCTGGGGGCCTGGTGCGTCTTGATGTACTCCTCGAGCTCGGGGCGGAACTTGGCCAGGGCGTTCTTGATCGGCCAGGCGGCGCCGTCGGCCAGGCCGCAGATCGTGGTGCCGGGCATGATGCCCATGTTGTTGGCCATCTGGCCGCAGGATGTCGAGGTCTTCGAGCCGGCCGCCGCCGGCCTTGATCCGCTTGATCGTCTTGTACATCCAGGCCGTCCCCTCGCGGCAGGGGGTGCACTGGCCGCAGCTCTCGTGGGCGAAGAACCGGGAGCGTGTTGTAGAGGTAGTCGACCATGCTGGTCTGGTCGTCCATCACGGTCACGGCGGCCGTGCCCAGGCCGAGGCAGCCGGTCTTGCGGATGTCCTCGAAGTCGAGCTTCGTGTCCAGCTCGTCGGCCGACATGACGCCCATGCTGATCCCGCCCGGGACCGCCGCCTTGGCCTTCCGCCCCTTCCAGACGCCGCCGGCGTGCTCGTCGATCAGCTCGCGGGCGGTGACGCCCAGCGGCAGCTCGACGCAGACCTGCTTGTTGACGTGGCCCGAGACGCAGTAGAGCTTCGGCCCGTAGCTCTTGGGCGTGCCGATCGACTTGAACCAGTCGGCCCCGCGCTCGATGATGTGCGGGACGCAGCAGAGCGTCTCGACGTTGTTGACGACCGTCGGCTTGCGGAAGGCCCCCTCGATCGCCGGGAACGGCGGCTTGATCCGCGGCCAGCCGCGCTTCCCTTCCAGGCTCTCGATCAGCCCCGTCTCCTCGCCGCAGATGTACGCCCCGGCGCCCCGGTGGCAGTAGATCTCCAGGTCGAAGCCCGACCCGTAGATGTTCTTGCCCAGGTGCCCGGCCGCGCGGGCCTCGGCGATCGCCGCTCCATGATCCGGAAGGCGTGGATGTACTCGAACCGGAGGTAGACGTAGGCGGTCGCCGCCTTGGTGGCGAAGCAGGCGATCAGGATCCCTTCGATGAACTGGTGCGGGTCGCGCTCGATCAGGAGCCGGTTGTTGAACGTCGCCGGCTCGCTCTCGTCGCCGTTGACGCACATGAACGTTTCCTTCCGATCCTTCGGCAGGAAGCTCCACTTCAGGCCGCAAGGGAACCCCGCGCCGCCCCGGCCGCGCAGCTCGGAGTCCTTGACGACCTGGACGACCTTGTCGGGGTCCATCTCGGTCAGCGCCTTGCGCGACGCCTGGTAGCCCCCGCGCGACTCGTAGACCTGCAGCGTGTGGCTGTCGGGCACGTTCCAGTTGCGGCGTCAGGACGGGTTCAAAAGTCGGCCACGGTTCGGACTCCAGGCTCGCCGGGGCGGTCATCGGATCTTCGAGGCGCGGACTTCGGTCTCCGGCGACCCGGCTCGATCGGGACGTGCTCGTGCGGAGCCGCTCAGACCGGCGTCGACGGGCTCGCGGACCTGGCCGTTCGCCTCGGCGACCGGGCCCTTCTTCAACTCCTCGATCATCGCGTCGACCTTCTCCGGCGTCGAGCGGGCCGAAGATCCGGCCGTCGTCGGCGAGGGCGGCGGGGGCGAAGTCGCAGATGCCCAGGCACTCGGCGAACTCGACGGTCAGCTTGCCGTCGGGCGGTCGTCTGGCCCGAGCGCGACGCCGAGCTTCTTGCAGGCGTGCTCGAGCATCTCGTCGCCGCCGGTGAGCATGCACGAGATCGACCGGCAGACCCAGAGCCGGACGTCGCCGATCGGGGCCTGCGGGAAGAACCCGTAGAAGCTCATCGTGTCGTGGACTTCGGCCGGCGTGATCTCCAGGATCTCGGCGATCTCGGCCATCGCCTGGAACGGCACGCAGCGGAAGTACTCGTGGACGATGTGCAGCGCCGGCAGCGTGACCGCCCGCTTGCTCGGGTAGCGCGGGATGTAGCGCCCGGATCTTCTCCCGGATCGCCTCGGAGAGCATCGGCGTGCGTCGTCGTCGGCGGCCATCGGTCGGAGTCTCTCCGGTCGGATCGCAGATCGGATCCGGATTTCCATGGCATCTGCCATCGGACGTGGCCTCAGCGGTCCAGCTCGGCGGCGATGATGTTCAGGCTCCCCAGCACGGCCACGATGTCGGCGATCAGGTGGTCCTTGATGATGTGCGGGAAGACCTGGAAGTGGATGAACGAGGGGGGCCGGGTCCGGGTCCGCCAGGCGGTCTGGCTGCCGTCGGCGACGAGGTAATAGCCGAGCTCGCCGTTGGGGCTCTCGATCGCCGCGTAGACCTCGTCGACCGGCGATCTCCATCCCGCGGTTGGGCATGATCAGCTCGAAGTGCTGGATCAGCCCTTCCATGCTGTTGTAAGCCGTCCCCTTGTCGGGCAGGGGGAACTTCTCGGCGATCGGCACGTTGACCGGCCCGCCCGGGAGGTTCTCGATCGCCTGCTTGATGATCCGGTCGCTCTGGTAGCATCTCCTCCATCCGGACCTGGAACCGGGCGTAGCAGTCCCCCTCGGTGGCGTACGGGACCTCGAAGTCGAAGTCGGGGTAGGCGAGGTACGGCTCGTCCTTGCGGAGGTCGTAGGTCACGCCGCTGGCCCGGGCGATCGGCCCGGTGCAGCAGAGCGAGATCGCGTCCTCCTTGCGTCAGCACGCCCACGCCGCGGACCCGGTCGAGGAAGATCCGGTTGCGGAAGAGCGAGCTTCTCCATGTCGCGAGTAGACCTTGGGGAAGCTGGCGAGGACCGTCCGGATCCGGTCGATCACCCGGTCGTTGAAGTCGTGCAGCACGCCGCCGACCCGCGTGTAGCCGGGGTGGAAGCGATAGCCCGACATCTCCTCGTAGACGTCGTAGATCAGCTCGCGCAGGTTGAACGCGAAGAGGAACGCCGTGAACGCCCCCAGGTCGAGCGCCGCGGCCCCGGTGCAGAGCAGGTGGTCGCTGATCCGCGCCAGCTCGCCGATGATCACGCGGATGTACTGGCAGCGCGGGGTCAGCTCGATCGTCGAGCAGCTTCTCGACCGCGTGGTGCCAGGCCACCTCGTTCATCGGCGGGCTGATGTAGTTCTTGCGGTCGACGATCGTGACGTACTGGTTGAAGTTCAGGTGCTCGCCGAGCTTCTCGAACCCCGAGTGCAGGTAGCCGATGTCGGGCGTCGCCTTGACGATCCGCTCGCCGTCCAGTTCCAGGATCAGCCGGAGGGTCGTGTGGGTCGCCGGGTGCTGCGGCCCGAAGTTGAGCGTCCAGTGGAACTCCTTCCGCTCGACTCGACGCCGATTTCGGTTCGTCGAGCAAGTTGGCCGGCATGGTCTTGGCACCTGCGTTGGGCGGCGAGTCGTTCGGGGCGATTTCTGACGGTCGTCCCGAGAATCGTGACTCAATCTCAAGAATCGCGATCCGAGGGCGAATCCACTCAGGATTCGTCGCGGGTCAGCCGGGGGAAGTTGTGCCGTTCGCCGCGGCCTCGGAGCGGGTAATCCTTCCGGAGCGGGAAGGCGGCGAACTCCTCGGGCATCAAGATCCGGCGGAGGTCGGGGTGGCCGGCGAACCTGATGCCGTACATGTCGAAGACCTCGCGCTCCATCCAGTCGGCCCCCAGCCAGAGCGGGACGGCCGAGGGGAGCGTCGGTTCGGGGTCGTCGACGCCGGCCTTGACGACCAGGCGCTCGTGCGTGTCCCGGTTCAGGAGGACGTAATGGACCTCGAACCGGGCTGCCCGTCTCGCCCCGGATAGCCGAGATAGTCGGTCCCGCCGACTTCGAGAAGAGGCGAAGCCGCACTCGTCCTGCAAGGCCGTCAGCGCCGGAATCAGTCGCTCGGGCGGCAGGTAGACCCGGAGGTTGTCGCGGAACCGGAGGTCGTGAAGGCCCCCTCGCCGAGGATGCGCGGTCAGCGTCGCGAGGGTCGGGGCGTGGGCATCGGTGGCGGTCGCGGCGGCCTCGGTCACGTCTCGGTCCCTCGAGTGGTCTCTCGCGGTTCGACACTCGATCCCGATTTCACTTCGTCTCGTCCCGGCCGAGCAGGCCGGGCCCGCCGGGGAGGCGGTAGCCGAACCGCTCCTCGTCGCCGCGCTCTCCGGCCAGGGCGAAGCCGGCGGGGAGCATCTGCTTCTCGAGCGAGCATCTTCTCGCGCTCGGGCAGCTCGGGCAGGCCGTTGTTGCCGAAGAGCGAGCCCCCCTTCTGGATCTTGGCCTGGAGGTCCATCACGGCCCGGAGGATCTGCTCGGGCCGGGGCGGGCAGCCGGGGATGTAGACGTCGACCGGCATGAACCGGTCGACCCCCTGCACCACGGCGTAGGTGTCGAAGATCCCGCCGGTCGAGGCGCAGGCCCCCATGCTGATGCACCACTTCGGCTCGGGCATCTGGAGCCAGATCCGCTGGAGGACCGGCATCATCTTCATCGCGACCCGGCCGGCGACGATCATCAGGTCGCACTGCCGGGGGCTGAACCGCATCACCTCGGCGCCGAAGCGGGCGATGTCGAACCGGCTGGCGCCCACGGCCATCAGCTCGATCCCGCAGCAGGCGGTCGCGAACGGCATCGGCCAGAGGCTGTTCTTGCGGCGTAGTTGACGCCCCAGTTCACGACGTCGTCGAGCGTGGTCAGGATCGTGTTCTCGGGGACCTCGACTCTCGCCGGACTTCGAGGCCGGCGATCGACCCGGTCGCGATTCGCGGCGGGCGAGCCGGGCCCGCCCGTCGTCGGGTATGCCTACCGCCATTCGAACACCCCTTTTCGCCAGGCGTAGGCGAAGGCCGCCGCCAGGACGACGATGAAGACCAGGATCTCGACGAAGACCAGCCCCCGGAACACCGCGGGGATGCCGATGCCCGGCGAGCGACGGGACCGAGGGGCCATGACCGCAGGCCGCCGCGCGATCGGCCGCCGCCGGCGTCGACGCTGTACTGCGCCACCGCCCAGGGGTAGAGGAACAGCAACTCGACGTCGAACAGCAGGAAGACGATCGCCACCAGGTAATAGCGGACGTCGAACCGCTGCCGGGCGTCGCCGATCGGGTCCATGCCCGACTCGTACGGCATCTGCTTGACCGCCGTCGTCTTCCGGGGCCCAGGATCGCGCTCAGCACGATCATGCCGATCGCCGTGAAGACCGCGACCAGGATGAACAGGAAGATCGGCGTGAATTCCGTACCCATGGATGTTACCCACGCCCACACCGTGCCGACTCGACCGCTTTGTGAAGAGTTTCACAAAGTCGGACCGAAAATATCCCAGCGATTGGGCCGGGAGATCATGCCGTCAGGCGATGGACACGATCATACGCGCGGAATCGCGGGATCGCAAGGGGGCACCGGGTTCGAACTTTCCTACCACGACATGCCCGGAGGATTGTTATAGTTCGGATCGGGGCGAGCCGTCAAAGGGGGAGGCCGCGCCGATCCGATCGAGGCCGTTACCGGGGCGGCGGGATCGGGATGCTCGAAGGGTCCGGCGCGGGCTCGGTCGAGGGATCAGGGCTTGTCGTCGACGTGCCAGATCGGGGCGTCGACGATTCGGACTCGGGTCTCAGGACCCGGTAGGGGGATGGGGCCGTGCGAGTGCTGGGACCGGTGGTGCTGGGTTGTCGGCGGCTCGGGAACGGCGACGGGGCGGGTGTCCGCCGCTCGCTTGGAGACGGAGGGACCGAAGTCGAATAGGGAGACGGAGCCCGGCTGAGCGGCGAGGGTGCCGGGTCGCTCCGGGTCGCCGACGCAGCACCCGATCTGTCGGTAATTCCAGGGCGGGTCGGCTGAGCCGGTGAGCCCAGGCTCTCGCGCTCAACCTGCCGGAGCAACTGCGCCCTCTTGGCCGGGATCGCGCTCGGTCATGGCCTTGGCGTAGGCGTCTTCCCGGAGTCTCCGACGCTCCTCGAACTTACGATTCTCGAGGGTATCGTTGGGACGGTAGACGCGATTGTAACGGGAGTTCAGCTGCTGATAGGCCTGGAAGTAAGGGACGCCTCGGGCAGCTCGTCCTCGTGGAGCCCGCGGGTCGCTCTCGACTCCGTTCAGCTCGTTCGTGTACTCCTGGAAGGAATTCGCCCGGGGCCGGCCGATGATCGGCTCATAGTCGTTGACCGCCTGACGAGGCATGATCGGAGTGGCGGCGAAGTCGGTCTCGACCGGCCGGCCGAACTCGCGATAGTCCGCGTAGCCCGAATTGCCGTAGGGGTTGAAGACATTACCCTGGGCCAGGACGGTCGAGGGGACCGCCATCGAGGCCGAGCAGTCCCAAGGGCCACGGGCGAGGTCCGACGAATCCTCGCGATCATCAGAGGTCTCCCTCCGTCCCCGAGGTCTTCCAGGGCGCGGATCGGGGATCTCGCGCACCCACCATGGCCAATCTCTTCCATCCAAATCGTTGCAAGGTCGTGCCAGACGCCATCCGGTCACGGACCTCATCATCATGAATTATATCATACGGACTCTCCTCGCCCACCCACCACAAAAAAATCTTTTGTCCCGTGAATGGCCGCGGAAATCGCCTTCAACTCGGGTGAATCGACGAGGCTGTCGTGGATTTGCACGGGGAGTGGGCTATGATGAGGGGACCCGGTTCGTGCCCGGGTCGGGAGCAGGGAGGCTCTGTCGATCGAGGTCCCTGTTGTCTGGAACCGTCTCCATCGGAGAGCCCTGATGCTCGGTGCGACCCTCGTCCTGGCCGTTGTCGTCCTGGGACAAACCCCGTCGCCCGACCCGACGGCCCTGGTCCGCCAGCTCGGCTCGCCCCGTTACTCCCAGAGAGAGGCGGCCGGCGTGGAACTGTCGAGGCTCGGACGGAGCGCGCCCTCCCGCGCGCTCCGTTCGGCCCTGCCGAGATAGCGACGCCGAGGTCCGGACCCGGGCCCTGACGATCCTGGCCGACCTCGAAAAAACCTCGAGCTGCTCGAGCCGACGCTGATCTCCCTCGACTTCCGGGACGTTCCGATCAGCCGAGGCCATCGTCGGATCAACCGGCAGACCGGGCTCGCCTTGAGACTCTCGACCCGAGGATGACCCCGACCCTCTCAAATCGCCGTCTGACCTTCCAGTCGGCCGAACCGCTGCCGTTCTGGAAGGCGATCGACCGGCTCTGCGAGGCGGGAGAGGTCTACTACTCGCCGGTCAGTCACCATTCGCTCGATCATCGACGAGGGTCACTTCCCGCTCTATGACGGGCAAGGCCCTTCGAGCGAGCCGATCTCGGACAGCGGGCCGTTCCGGGTGCATCTGAACAGCCTCCACTACGACGAGCGAGATCGACCTGGCTGCCTCGTCGCGGCCGCAGCGATCCCCGGGAGTCGGCCGGGCAATTCGCCGGAGAGCCGGCTCGAAGATCCCGATCCCTTCCGATCCGCCAGTTCTATCTTGAGTTGCAGGTGGCCGCGGAGCCTCGGCTCTCGATCACCCAGAATGGACCCGTCCGGCTCGAGGCGGCGACGGATGACCAGGGTCGATCGCTCCTGATTCCTTCTGCCCAGGCCGGATTCCAGCATACCGCCGGCTATTTCGGGATGAACCCTCTCGCCAACCTGATCGCTCCGGGTCGACCTCGATTCATCCGAAGTCATCGGGACGAACGATCCGGCTCCTCAAGGGGTCATCCCCCATTATCGTGGCCGCCCGGAAGCCCGACCCGCTCGAGGTTCGACTCGCCTCGGCCGCCGGAAAGACGTTCCGGAACCACGAGGTCAACCTGACCGTCGGCGAATATCGGCCCGCCCGGAACAACCAGCCGCCGACCCTCGAGCTGACGATCAGGCCCTAGGGATCGCCTGGAAGTCCTGTCGACGCTGGCGAAGGGGAGCCGCTGGGCTATCGGGTCGAGTCGCCACAGAGTCAGATCGAGATCCTCGACGCCCAGGGGAAGGCCATCTCCTGGTTCCCCTCGGGCACGTTCTACGAGGATGAGGATACCCGGCTGACCTTGACCCTGATCTCACCGAGGCGCGCCGGCGGTCCCCGCGATGATTCGCTACTACGGGATCGTCCGGGCACCGTCCGAAGTGGCCTTCGAGTTCCGCGATGTGCCGATCCCCTGAGATCCTCGCCCGGATTCAGCGGGTGAGGACGAGGTTGTCACGGTGGATGACCTCGTCATAGAGGGCCGAGCCGATCGCCTGACGGGCCTGCTCGGTCCGGAGCCCGCGGATCTGCCGGGCGTCCGGGGTCGGGTAATTGGAGAGCCCCCGGGCGAACTCGCGGCCTTCGAGGTCGCGGACGCCGACGACGTCCCCCTTGTCGAACTCGCCGACCACCTCGACGATCCCGATCGCCAGCAGGCTCTTGTCGCCCGGCCTCCAGGGCGACCCGCGCCCCGGCGTCGACGACCAGGTGCCCCCGAGGCCGGGCCGTCAGGCCGATCCAGCGCTTCCGGGCCCCCTGGGTCGCCCCTCGGGCCAGGAAGAGCGTGCCGACCGGCTCGCCGGCCAGGATTCGGGTCAAGGGCTCGGGCTTCTTGCCCGAGGCGATGATGACCGAGCCGCCGGCCCGGGTGACGAGCCCGGCCGCGCCGGAGCTTGCTCCGCATCCCGCCGGTCCCTCCGCGACTCCGGCTGTCGCCGGCCAGGCCGAGGACTCTCGTCGAGGTTCGGAACCAGCGGGACGACCTCGCCCAGGCCCGAAGTGCCCGGGTCGGCCCGGTAGAGGCCGTCGACGACGCTGAGGATCACCAGCAAGGGGGCCTGGAGCAGGTTCGTGACCATGGCGGCGAGCTGGTCGTTGTCGCCGAACTTGATCTCGTCGACGCTGATCGTGTCGTTCTCGTTGATGACCGGGACGGCGTCGTACTCGAAGAGGGCCGTCAGGGTGTTCCTCATGTTGAGGTAGCGGGGGCGGCTGTCGAAGTCCTCGTGGGTGAGCAGGAGCTGGGCGGCGTGGCGGCCGTGGCGGCGGAAGCCCTCGTCGTAGGCGCGGATCAGGTAAGCCTGGCCGACGGCGGCGGCGGCCTGGAGCTGGCGGAGGTTGTCGGGCCGCGATTTCAGGCCGAGCTGGCCGATCCCCGCGCCGACGGCTCCGGAGCTGACCAGGGCGACCCGCCGGCCGGTGGCGATGACGGCGCTGATCTGCTCGGCCAGGTGGCCGATCCGGGCCGGGTCGAGCCGCCCGTCGGCGCCGGTGAGCACGCTGCGTCCCGACCTTGACGACCCAGGTCCTCGCCGAGAGGACCACGTCGTCGCGGACCAGGTCGCGGGACATCGAAGAATCGACCTTTCCACGGGAAATCCAACGGAATTCGCCCTGCGAAAATCGAAAAAGGGGTCTTGTGCCGGCTCCGGATCGTGAGGAATGATCCCGTCCCGACGGGGCGATCGACCCGGCGCCTCGACCGTGAAGGTTGTCGGTAGGGGAATTCGACATTATAATCCTGGCGGCGGATTCGACTAGTCGAACTCGCCTTCCCTGCCGGTGCCGTGCTCGTTGTTCTCCTCTTCCCCGACCCGGGTCGAGTCGACGGGTCGAGCTTAACAGGGTCCAACCAAAGCCCATGGGCGAATTGAACCACGAGTGCGGCGTGGCCGCCGTCTACCACCACCACGGCGCCGGCCGAGTCGGTCTCCTCGCTCGCGCCGATCCCGGGCGATGTCAACAGCGTGAGCCGGCTGGTCCCCCGGATGCTCCTGGACATGCAGAACCGGGGCCAGCTCGCCTCGGGGATGACCAGCTACAACGCCGACCGCAAGGCGATCCTGACGACCCACAAGGAGCTGGGGACCGTCGCCGAGGGGTTCCGGCTCAACCACAAGGAAAAGTTCGAGAAGATCATGCGCGGGCAGGACGGCCCGGCCGCGATCGGCCACGTCCGCTACGCGACCTGCGGCGCCGACGACAAGAGCTACGCCCAGCCCTTCGAACGCGAGCACGGCCGCAAGGCCAAGTGGTTCGCCTTCGCCTTCAATGGCCAGCTCGACCAATTACAAGGAGCTACGACAGGAGCTGCTCGACCAGGGCGACTACCACCTCAAGCGCGACACCGACACCGAGATCCTGATGCACTCGCTGAGCTTCGAGCTTCAGAACGAGGGCCCGGTGATCGACTGGCGTGGCGTGTTTTCCCGGCTCTCGGACCGGTTCGACGGGGCGTATAACGTGGTCCTGCTCTCGGCGCTGGGGGACCTGGTCGTGGTCCGCGACCCGCTGGGGTTCCGGCCGCTCTGCATCGCCGAGGACGGCCCGCTCTTCGCCGCCGCCAGCGAGAGCGTCCCTCTGGCCAACCTCGGCTTCAAGGGGATTCGCTCGCTGGAGCCCGGCACGCTGGCCGTGGTCAACAGCCAGCGGCGTCCGGACCGAACGCTACGCACCCTCGCCCAAGCAGGCGCATTGCTTCTTCGAGTGGATCTACTTCGCCAACGTCGCCAGCACGCTCGATGATCGTTCGGTCTACCTCAGCCGGGCCGCGCTGGGCAAGGAGCTGGCCAGGATGGAGGACGTCCCTCGCGACGCCGGGACGATCGTCGTGCCGGTGCCCGACACCGCCAAGGCCGCCGCCGACGCGATGGCCTTCGAGCTGGGGCTGCCGTCCGTCGAAGGCCTGATGAGGAACCGCTACGTCGGCCGGACCTTCATCGAAGGGACCGCCGACCGGGCTGCCAAGGCCCGGCTCAAGTACACGCCATTGCCCGAGGTCCTCTCCGGCAAGCGAGTGCTCCTGGTCGAAGATAGCATTGTTCGGTCGACGACCATGCGGGCCCTCGTCCACGAGATCCGCGACCGGGGCGGGGCGAGGGAAATTCACCTCCGGATCGCCTGCCCGCCGATCATCGCCCCGTGCTTCTACGGGATTGACATGTCGAGTCGGGACGAGCTTTTCGCCCCCAAGTACGCCGACCTGCCCGACGGCGGTGTCTCGGAAGCGGCCCAAAGGCGGATGGCGAAGGAACTGGGGGCCGACAGCCTCCGCTACCTTCCCGTCAACTCGATCGCCCGTTCGGTCGGGCTTTCCTCGGATCGCCTCTGCCGGGCCTGCGTCACCGGACGTTACCCGACGCCCGCCGGCCGGGAGTTCTATCAGATCGACGCCGTCGAGGCCGTCTCCGCCGGGGGCGACGGCCATCGGGGCGTCCGATCCTACGAGCGGTGAAGGCGGAGAGACCTCGGATCGGGAGATCTCAGATCGGAGATCTCAGATCGGAGATCGCTCACTTCCCATCCGCTTTCTTGATCCCAACGAGGGCCTTGTGGATCTCCTCCAGCTTGGTCGAGATCTCGTTCAATCGGGCCTCGATCCGGGCCGTCGCGTCGGGCGTCTCGACGCTCGGCGCCATCCGGAGGTGGATATCATATTGAGGCTCGGCGGGGTTGCCGAGATTGGCGCCGTTGACCCGATAGGGGTTCACCACGATCGCGTCCCACTTGACGTCGGGCTGGTATCGGTAGGTGAGGGGACCGGTCCGGCTCCAGTTCCGGACCCCGAGGGTCGTCAGGTCGGGCAAGGATGGGGCTTGCGGGCGACCGTCCTGGGCCGCCTTCGGATTCACCTCCACGGCCACATGAGGCTCGACGAGCCGGTAGACCCAGTTCTTCGGACGGTTGCCGGGCAGATTGATCGTCGTCGGGTGCGCCCGCCGGGCGGGGGTGACGCTGAGCGTGGTCGCCTTGCCCGCCCGGAGGACTTCCAGCGGGGTTGGTTTTCCCTTGGTCGCCTGGATCTGTTCGATCAGCGAATCCGCATTCTTGAGCGACTGTCCTCCCATCGCCACCAGGATGTCATTCTTGAGCAGGCCGGCCGCGTCGGCGGGGCTCCCCTTGACCACGTCGTTGGCGATCAGGCCGACGTCGGACTCCAGGCTCGGCAAGTGCGAGCGGAGGGTCGGGTCGACCGGCGAGACCGGGACACCGATCCAGAATTCCGCCGCCTCGGGCGGGAATCCGTGCTCGGGGCCGACCAGGCTCATCCGGCTCGGCTTCCCCTCGCGGATCAGCTTGACCTCGAGCGCCTTGTTGCCCAGGCCCAGGAGCACCTTGGTCGCCGATTCGACTCCGTCGGCCTCCTGGTCGCCCAGCTTCACCAGGACGTCGTTGGGCTTGAGACCGGCCTGCTCGGCCAAACTCCCCGGCTTGACTCCGAGGACGACTACGCCCCGGCCCGGTGCGATTTCGAGTTGAGCCCGGAGAGCTTCATCGGCCGGTGCGAGTTGCAGGCCGAAGTTCGCCTGAAGGGGGTCGTCTTGAGCCGGCTTGCTCTGATGGTAAGTCGGCTTCAAAGGGGTATAGAGGTCCAACCCCGAGCCTGGCCGCGCCACCGAATAGTGCCCGAACGGGACGAGGTCCGATTCGAGATAAAACGCCCCCTGGCCGTTCGAGGGCCGGTCTGCCTTCGATTCGGCCGGCGGCGACCCGGCCGGCTTCGGCTCCTGAGCCGGGGCCAGGGCGGGGACGATCAGAATTCCGGCCACGGCAAGTTTGAAGCGGATCATCGCGTCCTCCCAAAGTCACCGACGAAATAGGGGAACCCTCGCCTGGCCACGAGGCTAGAGGGGTTGTTGTCCGACATACTCGACCGCGACCTCATCGACCGGGATCGCCACGCTCCGGCCGTCCTCCAGGTCGACCGAGACCAGCCGCCGGCGCTCGTCGATCTGGTATCCTCGACGCTCCAGCTGCGCCCGATCGTAGGCCGAGACGGCCGGGGGCTGTTCACGGAGCCAACGGTCGTCCAGGCCGGGGCCGGACAGGATCGGGACACGCCTGCTCGGCGATTCCCCGGACGAGCCGTCGTCCAGGTTGAGCCAGCCGACTTGCTTGATCGGCGAGGTCTCCGGAGTGGAGGTCGTCTTGACCGCCTCGGCGGGGACGCTCCGGACGATCTCGACCGGGCCTTGACTTCGCGCGATCCCGCCGGCCTGGAAACCGGCCGCGAAGGTCGCCCCGAGCACCGAGGCCGCGACCGCCAGGAGCCGAGCCCAGCCCCGTCGGGCTTTCGGCAGAGCCGGCGACGACCCCGACCAGTTCCGGCCGGGCGGCCAGGCCGCCCAGCGCCTTTCTCCAGGCCTGGTCTTCGAGGAACGCCAGGGCACAGCGGCGCCAGCCGTCAGGATCATTTTCGAGCCGGAGAAGCAGCTCGCGGCGTTCGAGGTCATCCAGCTCGCCGTCGACCAGGCGGTCGATGGCGAGTTCATCCGTCAGGTTCGGTCGGTCTTCGGGGGCTTTCATCGTCGGACCTCGATCACGCTTGACCCTTCCAGCTCGTCGCGGAGCCTCCGCCGGGCCCGGTGGAGTCGCGACTCGATCGCCGCTTCGGTCTGGCCCAGGTGCTGGGCCAGGTCGCGGCAGGACCAGTTCTCTGTGTATTTCAAAAGCAGGATCTCGGCGTCCCGCGCCGGGATCTTCGCCAGGGCCTCTCGGACCAGGGCCAGCCGCTCGTCGAGCAGGAGCCAGCCGAGCGGGTCGGGCGGGCTCGCCCCCTCCTCGCGGACCTTCCGGGCGTAGCGGTCGGCGAGCTTGTGCTGACGCCCTCGGGAGCGCCGGTAGAGCAAGGTCTTGCGGATGGCCAGGCGATAAAGCCAGCCCGCCACGCGGGCCGGGTCGATCACGACCTTCGTCCCGACGGCCGCGAGCGAGACCTCCTGCAAGACCTCGTCCACCGCCTGCCGCTCGCCAAGCCGGGCCGCCACGATGGTCCGGAGCCAGCGGTCATGGCGGACGAGCGCCAGGGCCCAGTCGATCGGGCTTCCCGGCGAGCCATCGGGTGAGGAAGGTTCCGTTCCGTCGCTCATGACAACTGAAGGTTGCCGCGAGCCCGGAAAACTTGCGAGCGAATTCTAATAAGCCCTGACAAAACCTCGTTTCACCGTTCGACGCTTGCAACTCCCGTGAGCTTTGTCATGTTAGGTGAGAGAAGGAGGGTGAAATGGCAAGCGAGTTCAGGGCTGAGGTCCATCTGAGGCAATTCGCTTCGCTGGAACGTTTCTGGATCTATCGGACCGAGCACACGGCTCCAGGCTTGATCCACTACTCGGATCGGGATGGAAAAGCCTGGACTCTGTTGGAGGACGATGAGGATTTGCTCGATTATTGCGTTGCACTCGTCGAATCGAGGGGATGCCCAGTCTTCAGTGACATAGAATCGATGGATGCTTACGCAGGTCGGCTTGGTCCCTCAGTGATGTAACGATGTCGTTTGTACCTTAGCAAATTCTGGCAGGACCCATTATGAATCCTCACCGGCCTCAGGCCATCGGCGCGACCTCAGCGACCGGCTCTGCCGGCCTTGTCGGGAAGATCGAGGAGACCGGGCAGGCGAAGCCGGGAATGACGTCCTCGCCGGAGAGGGAATCGCCATCGCGGAGATACCAGCCCGTACGATCCGCCCTGAGGGTCCGCACGACCCGAACTTTGGGGCTGACGATCCAGATCAGCGGGACTCCTGCTCGATGGAAGAGATCGACTTTTCCCTCGGCCGTCTCGGCCAGGTCCTTCGGAGAATGGACCATGACCACGAGGTCGGGAACGGTCCGGAGATCACCTTGAGAAAGGTGCCCGATCAGGAAGCGATCGGAACGGATCAAGGAAACCGTGGGCTTCAGGACGGCATTGGGGTGGCAGTTGAAGCAACGATAGCCCCGATCGCCGGGAAACGCCCGACCTATGGCCGCCTGCCTGGCGTGGCCCTGGATCAGTTCAAAGATCCGCCCGCCGATCCGACTCGCCAGCAGGCTCACGTTCCGCGCAGGAGTTGACCGTCAACCAACTCAAAATCCTTCGCGTCCGGCATCCTGAGCAGGTCGTCCGGTGTCAGCAGCATCTTCTCGGCGACAACATTCATACTGAGGCCCTCCGGTTGGCAGGATCTGGGATCGAGGTATTATTCAACAGGTCGCTCCATGCCCCTGCCGCATAACCAATCCTCGAATTGTATGAAGTGACCGGGTCACGACTGAGGCGCTACCGGCTGGAAGCCGGTAGGTTCGCCAGTCGGCTGAAAGCCCGACCAAGGAGGCAGAGCAGCGGGATTCCAGGCCGAAGGCCAACACGTTCCTTCTGCCGCAGTCACAGGCCAAGCGTCCCGTCGATCAGCTTCACCCGGGATGCGATGCTCACTCCAACGTACTGGAAGTGGCCGCCTGAAGGCGGGGGATTTTAGATCCCAGGAATGGACATTAATCGACAGGCCCTTCCCAGTAGGCGTCCTCAGGCCGCGGCTCGACACGACGGTCCTTCTTCACCCGAGCCATAGCGAAGGACGTGAATCGGACCTCCACTTCGCCATCCGGCCAGAAGAGGTATCGATGGCATAGGTGGCCATCAACATCCATATCCACTTCATCGTAGAGCACTTCAGTCCTGGGGTCGTGAGCTCGACCCTCCAACGTGACGAGATCCGTTTTCTCAAGCAATACCCCAGAATACCGGAGAACGGCGTCGAAATAGCCCGCCTGCAAGTCGCCGCAACGCAACTCAATCCTCAGCACCGCAGCCCGACGGTCGACGGTGACCCGCCGGATGAGCGCATCGTGGAGGTTGACCGCCGTCGCCAGTTCCTCAACAGCCGCCGGCAGGTCGCCCGACGAGGCCCTCGACGTGCGACCGGTAGGCGCGACACACCTCTTCGGTCGTCTCGGGGACTAACTCACCCCTCGCCCAGGCTCGGGTGAAGTATTGCATCGGCGACACCGCTCGATCGGCCCGGGCAGGTTTCCATAAGAGTTGTTGTGCAGCCCAAGTTCCGGGCAGTCAACACGGGCCGCGGAGCAGCCCCTGCTTTCGAAGTCTACAGCAACTACAGATCCCGGTCATCCCGACCGGACCATCCGCGCGATGAACATGGCGTCGGTATCCGATTCCTGGGGCCAGATCAGGAGGGTCCCGTCTGTCTCGGCGCCGGTGATCGGGTGGGGGAACGGGTCGAGCTTGAACTCGGGGCGGTCGGCGAGGAAGGCCCGGATCACGCCCTGCGTCTCGGGGAGGGTCAAGGTGCAGACAGAGTAGACCAGCGTCCCGCCGGGCCGGACGCCCGAGGCGGCGGCTCGGAGGATCTGGGCTTGCAGCTCGGCCAGGCGCGGGACGGCGTCGGCGTCCGAGGGTCCAGCGGGCATCAGGATTCCGCCTCCAGGTCCCGACGGCGGAGCAGGGGGCGTCGACCAGCACGCCGTGGTAGGTTCCGGCCTTGCCGACGACGTGTTTGCCGTCCCAGACCTTGGTCGTCAGATTTCGGAACGGGCTGCGTTTGGCCCGTCGCGCGGCCTCCTTGAGCCGGGTTTCGTGGACGTCGGTCGCCACGACCAGTCCCTTACCCTTCATCAGCGCCGCGAGGTGCAGCGCCTTGCCGCCGGCCCCGGCGCAGACGTCCCACCAGCGCTCGCCCGGGTCGGGGTCGCAGGCCAGGGCGACGGCTTGCGAGGCCAGATCCTGGATCTCCAGATCGCCCCGCTCGAAAGCCGGCAGGTGGTGGACGTCGGCCTCGGGGTCGAGCTTTGCCGCTCTCGTCAATTTGCGGTGAATCCAGGGCTTGAGGCCGGTCGAGATCAGCTCGTCCCACGTCGCCTGCTCGTCCGTTCCCTGAGCCCGGACCCAGAGCGGCGAGGGCGTTTGCATAGCCTGGAGGAGTTCGAGGTACTTCATCTTCGGCGAGCCCCCGCCAGGCGGGAGCGGCAGGTGCTCGCGAAGCCAGTCGGGAAAGAGCCGCCAGGGGTCGGCCGAGACAATCCGGCCTTCGTTGAGCCGTTTCCAGCCCTCACCACGAGCGGTCCAGTTCGGGGCGCCCCCGTAGGCGAAGAGGCGCTCGGGGTCGCGGCCGATCGACTTCGCCCAGACCTTGCACGCCGGGTGGACGCTCGGAGAGTCGAGCAGCCAGGCCAGGAGCAAGCGGGCCTCGGGATTGTCGATGTGCAAGGTCTCGATCCAGCCTCGCCAGCGGAAGAGGGCGAAGACCGCACGGCTGATGAACCGGCAATCGGGCGCGGCGAGGTCGCGACGGTTCTTCAGGGCGAACGCGATTGCTCGATCCGCCCGCCGGTGCTCCTCGAAGACCGCCCGCTCGACGTCCAGCGCGATGTTGACCGCCGAGCCCGCGAGCTTCTCGATCGAGACGACGTTGGCAACCGTCCGGGGACCTGGTCCGGAGGAGGGTCCCTCGGCCTTGCGGAACATCGCCGGGTCGGGCTTGCCTGGCCGGCGGACGGCCGACTTCGAGGCGGACGGTCGGGGACGCGACTTCCCCTTCAAGGGGGAGCCGGGGCGTCGGGGAGATCGTTTGGGTGGACTCATCGGATCGGCGATGCCGGCTTTCGTAGGTTCGGGAAGATTCGATCGGAGTTCGGATGAATTCAGGCTTGGCGATCCTTGCGGCCGAACGACCGGAGCAACGTCTCGCCTGGCGATCGGGCGGGCTGGGAGGCCAGAAACGGCCCGACCTCGGCCAGAGTCCGGGGTCGGGGCCCTGGACCATTGCAGCCGCAAGAGGTATACCGGATGCCGTGCCTGGCCAGGATCTCGACCTTCCGCCATTGCTTGCGGTCGACCTGGCGAGGGGCCTGGAAGTCGAGGCCCATGGCGGTCATCGGTCGCCGGCACTCGGGGCAGCGGGCCAGGCCACAGGAGATCAGCCTCCACGACCCCTTCGACCCTCGTCCTTCAGGCTTATCCCAGAACGCGAGGCTCTCATGCCGCTTGAATGCCTTTCGGCATTCGAAACAGGCGAAGTGCTCCTTGTAATGATGGTAGCCGTAACGGCACATGGTTCGATCTCCTGCGGCGGCCGAACGGCCGATCAACGGCGAGACCTTTCATCGCGGTGCTGCCGGTTCAGGGTTCGGATGGAGTTTGGCGTTGACGATGGCCGCATAGGCTGGCTTTCGCTGGTTGTTGGCGTCGAAGATCAGCGGGTTCTGCCGAGAGCGCCAAGATCGGCGGTCGCTCAGGCCCCAGAACGTCACGCGTTCCACCACGTCCTTGTGCTTGTCGAAGATCGCGAACAATCTTGCGTAAGCGTCCGCCTGGGCCTTGAGATCTTGCGGGGACGGTGGCGAGCCCCCGCCCGCTCTCCCGCCACCGGGGCCAGGGCCAGGACCAGGACCAGCACCACGAGCAGGGCCAGGACCAGGACCAGGACCGAGCTGGCCTCCCGAGGTCCCGCGGATTGTCACGTCCAGCTCCGTGATGCTCACTTTCAGGCCGAGCGCGGCATAGTCCGCAATCGCCTGGTCGATGGCGGCGTAGGGGACGTTGGACGTGCTCCAGTGCCCCTGGATTCCCACGCCGTGAATCGGCGCGCCGTCCTTGATCAGGCGCTTGAGCAAGACCAGGGAACTGGCGTGCTTCGGACCGATCTCGATGTTGTAGTCGTTGTAATAGAGCCTGGCGTCCGGGTCGGCCTCGTGGGCGAACTTGAACGCGAGCGTGAGGAACTCCGGTCCCACGGTACGCATCCACGAGGAGTTGCGGAGGTTTTCCGTCTGGGCCGTCTCGGCGTTGCCGCCGTCGCTGATCGCTTCATTGACGACATCCCAGCCCTGAATTTTTCCCTTGTAGCGCCCGACCAGCGTGCTGATGTGGTCCTTCAGTCGCTGGGTGACGACCGCCTTGTCGCCATCGCGGAAGAACCAGTTGTTCGTCTGAGCATGCCACACCAGGGTATGACCGTGGATGGCAATCTGGTGATCGACGCACCACTTCACGAGGGCGTCGGGCCGCTCGAATCTCCAGGTTTCCTCACTGGGGTGAACCGGGCCCGGCTTCATGCAGTTTTCCGGCGTCACGACATTGAAGTTCTCCTTGACGAGACCAAGCTCCACGTCGGAGTAGTTTCCGGGCAGATCACCCGCCGTGCCGATGAGGAAGTCGTCCTTGTAAACGTCCTTGATGACCGGGCCGGGCGGGTTCCCCGCCTTTTCATCCCGGTTCTCGCCGTCCCGCTGTCCCCTGGCCGTCCCGGTCAGGCACGCCAGCACGACACACGCGACCAGGGTTAGGTTACGCTCGCTCATGTTTCATCCTCTTGAGAGTGAGAGGAGGTCGATTCGCCGAACCGCAAGGTCACCTCGTACGCCGAGGCGATGGATCAGCGAGGCCGACGGTTCGCCGACTTGCGATGCGGGCGATAGCCGGCCGACTTCGGCAGGTTGACCTGTTCCCTGGCCTTCGACTCGCCGGGGATCGTGTGGACGTACTTGCCCTCGGCGAGCGACTTGTTGGCCTTCGCCATCCGGGCTTGCAGGGCGACCTTCGGCGGGTTTGCGGGGATCAGGGCATCGCAACCCGAGCCGATCAGGTCCTGCCGCCCGGCCTTCTGGAGCGCCTCGCGGACCTCGAAGTAATTCTCAGGCTTGAAGAACTGGAGCAGGGCCCGCTGGAGCTTGCGGTCGCGGAGATGCTTCGCCGTGTAGACCTCCTCGCCGGTGAACGGGTCGAGGCCCGTGTGATACATGCAGGTGGCGATATCGAAAGGCGCGGGGATGAAGTCCTGGACCTGGTCGGGCCGGTACCCGTTCCGCTTGAGGAACAGGGCCAGGTCGATCATCGCGTCCAGGTCGCTGCCGGGGTGCGAGGCGATGTAATACGGGACGAGGTACTGCTTGGGCTTGCCCGCCTTCTGGCTGGCCTCGCGGAAGGCGTCGGCGAAGCCCGCGTAGTCGTCCTGGTCGGGCTTCTTCATCCGCTTCAGGACGTCGGGGTCGGTGTGCTCGGGGGCGACCTTGAGGTGGCCGCCGACGTGGTGCTCGGCGAGTTCCTCCATGTATTCGGGCGAGCGCTGGGCGAGGTCCATCCGGATGCCCGAGGCGACGAAGACCTTGCGGACGCCCGGCACGTCGCGGCTTTCCCGCATCAGTTCGACCAGCGGCCCGTGGTCGGTGCCGAGGAGCTTGCAGACCTTCGGGTGGACGCACGAGAGCCGCTTGCACTTGGCCTCGACCTCCGGCCGGGTGCAGCGCATCTGGTACATGTTGGCCGTCGGGCCGCCGATGTCCGAGACGACCCCCGAGAAGCCGGGATCGCTGCCCCATCCGGGCCAGTTCGGTCAGGACCGACTCCTTCGAGCGCGACTGGATGATCCGCCCCTGATGGGCCGTGATCGAGCAGAAGGTGCAGCCGCCGAAGCACCCGCGCATGATCGTGACCGAGTCCTTGACGGTCTCGAACGCGGGGATCTTCTCACCCTTGTACATCGGGTGGGGCCGGCGGGTGTAGGGCAGACCGTAGACCCGGTCCATGTCCTCCTCGCTGATCGGCAGCGAGGGGGGATTGGCGACGACGGCCTGGCGGTCGTGATACTGGACGAGGGCCTTCGCGTTGAGCGGGTTCGTCTCCTGGTGGATGATCCGGGTCGCCTTGGCGAACGCGAAGCGGTCGGTCTTGATCTCCTCGAAGCTCGGCAGGGTGATCGCGCCCGTCGGCGGCGTTTCCCTGGCACCCAGGGCGTAGGCGACGCCTCGCATGTCGCGGAGGTCGCGGACGGTCTCGCCAGCCTTCAACCGTCGGGCGATCTCGACGATCGGCTGCTCGCCCATGCCGAAGACGACGAGGTCGGCCTTCGAGTCGAGCAGGATCGACCGCTTGACGGTGTCGCTCCAGTAGTCGTAATGGGCGAGCCGCCGGAGGCTCGCCTCGACCCCCCCGGCGATCACGGGCACGCCGGGGAACGCCTCGCGGGCGCGCTGGCAGTAAGGCAGGGTCGCGCGGTCGGGCCTCAGGCCGATCCGACCGCCCGGGCTGTAGGCGTCGTCGTTGCGGACCTTCTTGTTGGCCGTGTAATGGTTGATCATGCTGTCCATGTTCCCGGCACTGATGCCGAAGAACAGGCGCGGCCGGCCGAACGTTCGCCAGGGATCGGCGCTCTTCCAGTCGGGCTGGCTCAGGATCGCCACGCGGAACCCCGCCGCCTCCAGGACCCGGCCCAGGATTCCCATCGCGAACGCCGGGATGGTCCACGTAAGCGTCCCCCGAGACGAGCACGACGTCGACCGCGTCCCACCCCCGCGCGTCCATCTCCGCCCGGGTCGCGGGCAGAGGCGGCAGCGGGAGTGTGACCACCGGCAGCACCGGCAGTTGCGTCGGCGCGACGTTCGGCCCGGCATTCCGGGTCGAGCAAGGGGGTGCGGACTTGAGGTCGTTCATGAGGAGGCGGCGCATTCCGGGAGACAGTTCATTCCCAATCCGTTATTATGCACCTATCCTACGTCTCTCGGCAACAGGGGTTCCGACCGATGGCGACCGACACGCAAGTCCGATACACGCCCGAGGATCTTCTGACCATCCGGGATCGGCCGATGCCGGAGCTGGTCGATGGCGAGCTGGTGGAGCGAGTAATGGGACAGAAAGCCGACGCTATCGACTTCAGGATCGGCCGACGGGTCGGCAACTATGTCGAGGACCATGATCTGGGCCTGGTCAACGGGGCCCAGGGGAGTTACCAGATCTTCCCCGACGATCCCGACAAGGTCCGCATCCCCGACGTCTCGTTCACACGCAAGGTACGGCTACCGAAAGGCGGCCCGGCCGAAGGGCACGGCCGGGTCGCCCCGGACCTGGTCATCGAAGTGAATTCGCCCAATGATTCGGGGGATTACCTGGAATCAAAGATCATTGACTTCTTCGCGGCGGGAGTTCCCTTGATCTGGGTCGCCTACCCGGAGTCGAAATCCGTCCTGGTCCACCGCCGCAATGGCTCGGCGCAACGCCTCCAGGTCGGCGACATTCTCGACGGCGAGGACATCCTCCCCGGCTTCCGCTGCGACGTCGCCGCCCTATTCGCCTGATCGGCCGGGCGCGACCGTCGCCAGCGCCAGTCTCGCGGCGAGCCTCGGGTCGAGGGCGATTGTCCCCAGGATGCCGGGCCAGAGCCGGATCGCTCGGGCCAGGCAACGCCGGGCCAGCGGAGGATTTCCCGCCTTTGAGGCGACATACGCCCGGTTGAGATAGGCCCTCGCCAGCCGCTTATCGGCCCGCTTGCGGAGCTGACGATGGTTGGACAAGGTCGGGCCGTCGATCTCATCAATCTTCTCTAGAAAACGGGCGGTCTCCTCGAGGTCGGCCGTGCCGGATGAGAACCGGTGGGTCTCGCTGGCCGGGTGCCAGCGGACGTCGACGGTCGGACGGGCGAGCCAGGCGACGGCTCGGAGTCGGGCGACCCGGAGCCAATAATCCCAGTTGACGACGTAGCGATAGGACGGGTCGAAGCCGCCGACCTCGGCGTGAGCGTCTGCGTTGACGATCACGGCCGAGCAGCGGAGCGGGTTGCCGACCGCCAACTCCGCGACGAATTCGCCCAGAGAGAAGACGCGATCGACCGGCCCGCACCCTCCCGGCTCGACGACCGACGCCGGGACCGCGTGCCCCTCCGCGTCCACCACGCCCGAGGCCGAGGCGACCAGTCCGACTGTCGGGTCGGCCTCGAACGCCGCGAGGTGCGCCGCGAGGTGGCCGGGTCGCATGATGTCATCCTGATGAAAGATGGTGACCCACTCGGTTCGGCTCATTTCAACGCACCGATTCCAGTTCCCCGCCAGCCCGAGTCGCTCCGGGTTGATCGAGACGTCGGGCACGGTCTCCAACCGCATCGTGGACGATCGCGAGGGTCTCATCATCCGAGCGGTCGTCAGAGACGATCAGGTCGAAATCGACCTCCGTCTGCGCCCGGATGCCGGCCAGGGCCTCGCGGAGATGGCGGGCGCCGTTGCAGGTCGGCAGGGCGACGGTCAGGCGGGGCGGGGCGGGCAAAGGTCTGGGTCCTCCGGGAATGTTATTTCGTCGCGCGACGTCTAAACTGGTCAACGGCCCCGAGAGACCGGGACCTCGGACACCCATCTTCTCTCACAATCTTCCGGAGACTTCCCGATGCGGCCACGTCGCCTTCCCAGAGTCCTGGGAGTGTCCTTTGTCGCTGTTGTGCTCCTCTCGATGGGAGCACATCCTCCATTACCGCCTCGGGAGTCGGCCGAGGGCCCGGGTGATCTCGATTCGGTCTTGCCGAACCTCTACCACGTCAAGGCACCACCCAGGACGGTTGCCGAGACGAAGACCTGGCTCGCACTCCAGAAGGTCGTCCCGATGAACTTCCCCGATGAGACTCCACTCAAGGACATCGTCAAGTTTATCCGGGAGTCGAACCCGAGACGCCAACTCCGGCTTCCCCAAGGGCATCCCAATCTATGTGGACCCCCAGGGGTTGCAGGACGTGGACACGACGATGGACGCACCGGTCACGATCGACCTCGACGGGATGCCACTGGGAAAGACGCTCCGGCTGGCGATCCGGCCGCTCGGTCTGGTTGCGGACATCGACAAGGATGGGTTGCTGGTCATCACGTCGAGCGGGTGCAACGATGGAGAGCCCGTGCCCGACGACTATGCCAGTTGGCAGTCTCTCGATATGCTCCGCCAGGAGATCGAGGCCCTTCGGGAGGACGTCCGCGCACTCCGTCGAGAGAAGTCCGATCGGCCGACGCAGGTCCCGGCGAATGCACTCCCTGGCAGTACCGTGCCCGGCGGCGGATTTCGCTGAGCCGCCAGGAGCCGCGCGTAGACGCTCGTTCTCGAACCGAAGAAAAATCATTTGCGTGGCAGATCATGAATCGGCGATCTTTGACGTCGGACTCGTCATCTCGACACCCACTAGATCCTCGTGCCCTGGAGCCTCGCCGATGAGTCGGAAAACCTGGATTCGTTCGCTGGGAATCGCCCTGGTCGCCCTCGTTGCCCTCTCGATGGGGAATCGCCCCTCGATCCGGGCCAGCCAGCCCTCGGCGATCGTCTCGACCGCCGCAGTCGGCGGGGCGTTCGGAGGCGCGGTCAACGCGATCGGCGATGATCCCCTCCCATCGTCATCGGTCGTCCACCTGGCGGCTAGGCCGATGTCGCCCGAGGCGACGAAGGTCTGGCTCAAGCTCCAGGACAAGGTCGCGATGCAGTTTCCGAACGAGACGCCTCTGGAGGACGTGCTGAAGTACATCCAATCGGCCACGATCGACAAGCACACCCTTCCCGAAGGCATCCCCGTCTACCTCAACCCGGTCGGCCTCCAGGAGGCCGAGAAGACGCCCCAATCGACGGTGACGTTGGACCTCAAGGGTATTCCGCTGGCGACAACCTTGAAGCTGGCGCTCGCCCAGCTTGGCCTGGTCTACCGCGTCCATCAGGATGGGCTGCTTTATATCACGAACCAGGACGACGAGGATGGCCAGGTCGATGCCAACTCCCTGATCCTCGACAACCTCTCGGCCCTCCGCCAAGAGGTCCGGCTGTTGCGGGCCGAGCTGAACCTCTTCCGGGAAGCTCAGGGCCGTGCCGACCATCAGACCACCCCCCCAGCCCCCGGCACGGCGGGCGGACTGGGCTCCAAAGGCGGGATGATGTGAACCCCGATGGCCGATCCGGAGTCCAAGCTCTCACTCCGGCGCCGCGTCGGCCAGCTTCCGGAGGGTCTCCCAGGTGTAGAGGCCCGAGGAGTGGCCGTCGTTCCAGACGAGCCGGACGGCGTAATTGCCGATCGGCTCCATCCCTTCGAGCTTGAGGTCGTGCCGGATCGTATTCGGGTCGAGAATCCGGTCGCCGGTCCACTCGTCGCGGCAGGTGGCGCACGGGCACTCACCCCGGAGGTAGCGGTAGGGCAGGCGGTCAACCCGGTCGCCATCCCAGGTCAGCTCCAGGATCTGCTCGCCTGAAAAGGCCCGGATGTTGCTCGGTGGGTCGGTCATGGACCTCGGCTCGCTCGGGGTGGAAGGATCGGGCGAGTATAGCACGCGACCGGGTCAAGGTCGAACGGGAGGGTCGGATCATGGAACGCTTCTACGTCAAGGCCGCCAGCGTGAACGCCGTCCGGAGGGCCCTCGACCGGGCCCCCGGCGGAGCCAGGGTGATCGGCCGGTTCGACCGCGAGACGATCGAATGCACTCACACGATGGAGGCCCACAGCTTGGCCAGGCACTGGCCGGTCGTGCTGAGCCGGCTCGACAAGGCGGGGCTGGTCGTGGTCGATCGCTCGGGAACGTCCCAGGAATGAGCCTTCCTCGTAAGGTAGGGCTTGCCCTGCCGAGAAATGGGTCTCGGCAGGGCAAGCCCTACCCTACTGGGAAATCGACCCGTCGGATCAGTACCAGACCGACATGGCTTCGAGGAGAATCCGGCCCTTCGGCGGCGGCAATAGCACGTGCAACTCCTCCGAATCCGCCATGTCCTTGAGGAACAAGCCTTCGTCGATCTCACGGATCAAGTCGGGACCCCGGACGGTCAAGGCGACCTCGCGGTTGTTCCGCAAGCTCAGCTCGTCGAAGTTGCCGGTCCCGATGTAAGCGAGGGTGCCGTCGACCGAAAGAGCCTTCACGTGGGTCATCGCCGGATAAAGGTAGACCCTCGCCCCGGCGCGGAGCAGGTGGTTGGCGGTGACGTTGGACAGCTTGTTCATCACCCGGACATCGCCCCGCATGGTCAGGACGGCCCGAACGTCCACGCCCCGGGCGCGGGCGGCGGCCAGCTTCTTGACCAGGATCTGGTCGCTGAAGTACGGGTTCTCGATGTAAATGTGATGCTTCGCCGAATCGACCGCGCCGTAGACGGCCTCCTTGAGCGAGCGGTGGCCGACGTCGGTTCGGACCATCCGGACCGCCGCGTTGGGCTCGGCCAGGGCGGTCTCCGAAGCGGCCGGACAGGTGGGCATCGGCTCGCCGCCCAGTTCGGCCCAGCGCTCGGCGAAGAGCGCGGCGTACTGGGGGACGATCGGTCCTTCGGCCAGGAATGCGAAGTTGTGCCAGCGGAAGAGCGCCGGGCGGGTCAGGATCATGCCGCCGGTCCAGACGATCCGGTCGTCGATCACGGCGACCTTCCGGTGGTCGAACCGGACGCAGGCGTCAGGCGTCTCGATGAGGCGGATATTAGGCTCGGCCTTGAGGGCGTCGAGGTACGTCGGGCACCCTCGCGCGACCTTCGCATTCCCCTCGCCCGAGACATACCCTCCGCGATCGACCATCAGGCGGACGGGCACGCCGGCCCTTGCCCGCTCGATCAGGGCGCCAGCGACCGGTCGGCCGGCCTCGTCGTCGTCCCAGCCGAAGATCATCAGGTCGATCCGACAGCGAGCCGAGGGGATCAGGGCCATCAGCGCGTCATACGCCGGCCGGCTGTCAAACAGCGGAGTCAAACGGGCCGGGGTGCAAGGGCCACCGACCTCGACCGACTGGTGGCCGGGCGGCACCGGGCTGACCGGGATTGATTCGGCCAGGCGAACTCCCAGCCGCTCGGCCAGACGATGGGCGCCGATCGAGGTCGAGCGGACTGGCTGGCGGCCGACCTGGGCCAGCGTCGCGCGGATCAGATCCTTGACCAGAAGAACCTTCTGCGGCGCGGGTGACGTGTTTCTCGAAGCTGGCCCCCGGCGGCTGCACCGCGTTGGGCGGGACTTCACGATACGAGGGGTCGCCCCCCGCCGCAGCTGTCGACAGGATCGACGCGACCAGCGCAATCGCCAAGATTCTTCCGGCCAGTCGATCCATGACCACTCTCCATCCTCGCAGTTCGATGCCTTTATCCATCGGCCGGGCGGATGGTCTCTTTGAAGAATTCGACGAAGGGCCGGGGATCGGCCGGTGGTGGGCTTCCGGTCGGATCGATTGGGGCAATCGTCCCGCTTCCCGGGACCAGGCCGACCCCGAGCCTCCCGGGACGAGGCTCCGTCCCTGACCTCCCCGACTCTCCCGGGGTGGAAGACTGGAGCAGGGGGGATGTTCAGGTCCCGCGCCCTCCGACACGGGCTGTTGACCAGAATCACCATCGGTCGGGGCGGCCGATGCGTTGGTCGAAGAAACGCGGCGAATTTGGTTGACGGTGACCCTGGGCACCTCTAAATTGATGCGCCGAGGAACACCAGCAATGGAAAAATCAAGAGAATTCTCATGGATCGGGTGGATCGAGGCAGTCTCTGCCTCCATCCGGAGGCGGAATTGCCGAGGAGGAGCGTGATGGCGGAGACCCCAGCGATCTCGAGACGGATCGTGCTGGCCTGCGGCGCGGCCGCGCTCGTCGGCCTGCCCATGACAGTCGGAGCGGCCGGGACGCCCCCCATCGCCCCGCAAAACCGGAGGATGATCATGCTGGACCAGGTGACCGTGTCCGATTTCGCCCCTCACCTTGGGAGCCGGTTCACCCTGGAAGGGAGCCCCGAGGGGGTGGCCGACCTGGAGTTGTTCAAGGCCGAGGGGCTGGGCTTTCGAGGGGTCCCCGGCGGCCAGGGCTCGGGCCTTCGGGAGCCGTTCTCGCTCCTGTTCCTCGGCCCGGAGAGCGTTGTCCTACCGCAGGGCACCTATACGTTGATCCATCCGGCCCTGGGCACGATCACCCTATTCCTGGTGCCGATCGGGCCGAGGCGCGACGGCGGCCTGCGATACGAGGCGATCTTCGGCTGACCCGAGACCACCACCACGGAGAAGACATCCATGGCCACGAATCCAATCCTCGGCGAGATTCGCCTCTTCGCGGGCAACTTCGCCCCCAGGGGTTACGCCTTCTGCAACGGCCAGACCCTGTCGATTGCCCAGAATGTCGCCCTCTTCTCGCTCCTTGGGACGTTTTACGGCGGCAACGGGACCAGCACCTTCCAGTTGCCTGATCTCCAGGGCCGCAGCCCGATCGGGATGGGTAATGGCCTCGGCCTGAGCCCGTTCGTGATCGGCGAGGCGGGGGGGAGCGAGAATGTCTCGATTCAAATTCCCAATCTGCCCAGTCACACCCACACCGCCAGCGCACCGGCGCCAGTACCAACCCGGGCACCACCGCGACGCCCGGGCCCGGCACCTTTCCCGCGAGGTTGACCGCCAAGGACGGGATCTACGCCACGGGAAGCAACACGACCCTCGGGTCGCCCCCCGCGATCGGGTTCACAGGGAGCAACGTGCCACTCTCGATCCGACCCCCTTACCTCGCCATAAGTTACATCATCGCGCTCCAGGGGATCTTTCCCTCTCGGAATTGACGGCCGATCGCGGCGACGGATCGGCATGGGAGTTTCTCGACCATGAGACGCGAGCTTCTGACCTTCGGGGCCTGGCTGGCCATCGGCCTCGGGGCGACGGGCAACGCCCAGGCGGGCCTGACCTTCGGCGACATCCTCGTCTCCGACACCGATAAGGCGGCTATCTTCGATGTCAACCCGACCACCGGCGCCCGAACCGTGTTCTCCGAGTCCGGCGTGTCCGGCACCGGCGTGGCCCTGTCCTCGCCGCAGGGGATCGCGTTCGACCCGCTCGGGTTCGTCGTCGTGGCCGACTCGGGACTCAACGCCCTGGTCAAGATCGACGAGGCGACCGGCAACCGGACGATCCTCTCCCAGATGGGCGTGCACGGGATGGGCACGGGTTTCAACAACCCGATCGGCCTCACCACCGACGCGGCGGGCAACATCTACGTGGCCGACCAGGGGGGATTCAGCGGCAACGGCGGCCAGGTCTTCGAGGTCAACCCCACGACCGGAAACAGGACAGTGATCTCGGGCAACGGCGTCGGTCTGGGCACCGTGTTCGACAATATCGGCGGGATCGCCTTCGTCAACGGGAAGCTGGTCGTCACCGACTCGGGAGACTTCGCGACGGCCAGCTCGGTCCTCTCGGTCAACCCGATCTCCGGTCAGCGGACGCTGATCAGTTCGGGCGGGAGCCTCGACAACGTCCGGGGGATCATCCTCGGCCCGGCCGGCTCGGTGGATACCGTTAACGCAGGCGGTGGTTTTCCCTCGTTCGCCGGCCCGCCGAGCCTGGTCAACCTCAACGTCGGAACCGGGATGCAGGCCACGATCTCGGGCGGGGCCGGAGCGATCGGCTCGGGGCCGAGCTTCGCCAACCCCTACGACCTCGCGGTCAGTCCCCTCGGGCTGATCTACGTCACCGACGCGGGCGACTCGTCTCACGAATACTCCCACCGAGCTGTTCCAGGTCGACCCGACCACCGGGGCGAGAACGATCCTCTCCGGTGGCTCCGCCGGCAGCGGCACGGCGTTCGGCCAGCTCGGATTCGGGATCGCCGTGGACCTGGTGATGGCCGTCACGCCCGTCCCCGAGCCGGCAGCCTTCGTGCTCGTCGGGCAGGCGACTCGCCGTCGGGGGGCTGGCGCTCGCCTGGAGCCGTCGACGGCCCGGGAACTGATCCCTGAGAGATGTCTCGATGGCCCCCACCCTCCGACTCCCGCTGAGCTTCGACCCCGATCGCTTGCAGACGGATCTTGGTCAGATCGCGCCCGAGGCGTGGGTCCCTCACTTCAACATCCACTATCATGATGGCGGCTGGAGTGGCGTTGCGCTCAAGTCGGCCGGGGGTAATGCCTCGGGACTCTTCCCCGATCCCGAGGCTGCCCCGACCGTCGCGCCGACTGCCTGGCTCGACCGTTGCCCTTATTTCGCCGAGGTCCTTAGCGAGATCCGCTGCCCGCAGACCTCGGCGAGGCTCCTCCGCCTGGCCCCTGGATCGGCGATCCGCGAGCATCGCGACTACGAGCTGGCCTTCGAGGATGGCGAGGTCCGCCTTCATGTCCCGGTCTCCACGAGTCCTGAGGTCGAGTTCGTCCTCGACGGCCAGCCAGTCCCGATGGCGCCGGGGGAGTGCTGGTATCTGAACCTGAACCTGCCGCACCGGGTCACGAACCGGGGGGTGACCCACCGGGTGCACCTTGTGGTCGACTGCGTGGTCAACGGCTGGCTCCGGTCCCAGTTTCCTCCCGAGTTCGCGGCGGCGGGCCGCGAGGGGTTCGAGCGGTTCCGCGCGGTCGTCCTGGACGATCCTGAGCTCCAGGAGAGGCTGGCCGCCGTGGAGGAGGCTCCCGCCTTCACCTTGACCGCCGTGCGGTTGGGCCGCGAGCGAGGGTTCAAGTTCTCGCGTCTCGATGTTGAAGACGCCATCGGGGCCGGCCGCCGCGCCTGGCTCGAACGGTGGATCTGACTGGCGAAGGCTCCAGCCCGCTGGCCGGCTGGCTGCCCTTCCGGGTCGACTGGCACGGCCCGGAGCCCGAGGTCCAGTGGTGCCGATTCGGCGCCCGGCGGCTCTCCGAGCCCTTCTACGAGGAGACCCTCGCCTCGATGATGACCCGACCGTTCGCGGCGGCCTTCCGCCGGATCACCCCCATCGACGCCCTGACCCACCCCGAAGTCGAGGCCACAGCTGCTCGTCCGACGGGCTTTATCTTCCACCTCTCCCGATGCGGCTCGACCCTGCTGGCCCAGGCGTTCGCGGCCTTGCCCGGCAACGTCGTGATCTCCGAGGCCGGCCCGCTCGACGCGGTCCTCCGCGCCCCGGAGCGATGGCCGAACCTTGAGGAAGACCAGCATCTGGCCTGGTTCCGAGGGATGGTCCATGCCCTGGGTCAGAAGCGGAATCCGGGGGAATCGCGGCTGTTCGTCAAGTTCGACTGCTGGCACACGCCGGCCCTTCCCCTGATCCGTCGGGCCTTCCCCGAGGTCCCATGGGTCTTCGTCTACCGAGAGCCGGTCGAGGTGATTGTCTCGCATCTCCGCAAGGTCGCGACCCAGATGATGCCGGGTGTCCGGCCTCCCGCGTGGTTCCAGATGGATCTCGTCGAGGCGTTGGTGATGCCGACGGAGGAATACATCGCCCGGGTCCTGGGGGTGATCGGCCGGGATGCGGTCGAGCATGCGGGTCTTGGAGGCGGGATGTTCGTCAACTATCGAGACCTGCCTGAAATCATCTGGAATGCCGTCTCGGATCACTTCGGCGTCCACTGGTCCGCCGACGAGGTGGCCTTGATGGAGTCGGCCACGAGGCTCGACACCAAGAATCCCGGCCAGCCGTTCCTCGATGACACCCGGGCCAAGCAGGCCGAGGCCGATCAGTCAGTCCGCCAGGCCGCCGACCGCTGGGTCCGGCCCGTTTTCGACAGGATGGAAGCCCTTCGAGCGGCCCGATCCTGATTGATCCCTGAGCGACTACGGATTTTCCACCCGGAGATTCGCCGCAAGACCCTCTCAACCGCTCAGGCCACGCCTTGACCGGGGCTTTCGGGGCCCTTCAAGGCGCTTTCGGGGCGTTTTCCGATCGAAAAATCGATAAATGTCAGGGCGGATTGGTCGAAATCCCCGCTCGGAGGGGCCGGCTCGACTGCGGGGGCGGCTTCCTCGGGTTCCTCGAAATTGGAACCCACCGGGTCGTCGTCCTCGACCTGACATTCGTTGATCTTGACCTCCGCGGCCTCGGCCTCGATCTGGCGGAACTCCTTGAGGGTCCTGTACATCGCTCGTTCCGTGGCCGCCTCGTACTTGCGCGAGGATCGCCTCGGGGGAGGGATCGAAGAGGGCCCGGTTGACCGCCTCGGCGCGGTCCATCGCGATGGCATCCATGTCGATCCGGGATCGGACCTCTTTCAGACGGGCCATCTCGGCGTCAATCTGACGGGTCAGCTCGGCCTTGGCCCATGCCGCCCGTGCCGTTTTCTCCAGTCCTTCGCCGTCGGCCTTCTCGAGAAGGTGGAAGCTGCCGTCCATCGCGTCCGTCAGCGCCTTGGCCCGGCCCATCCGGTAGCCGCCGGGGTTGCGACCCAGTAGCGCGTCGAAGTGCATCTGATGACCGCCGGTCCAGCAATTCCGGTCGGGGTTGAGCAGGTCCGAGCGCAGAATTTCCCACTCGACGAGGAGCCAGTCGATTCCTTCGGAGGACATCTGGAGCCGGCGTGTCGACGTGGCCGGTTCGGTATAGATCTTGGCGGCCAGACCCTCGACGAAGGCCAGTCGTTCGTCGTCGAACTTCTCGATCGCGTGGCGGACGCGCATCGCCGTCTGAGCGGTCTCGTGGCGCTCGGATCGTTCCATCCGGACGGTGAGGAACGCGAAGCGACGGAGAAGTTGCTCGCCCGCGTCGGTCTTGGGTTGCATCTGGAGTTGCAAGTCAGTGAATCGTCCGGCAATCTCGGCCTGATCTTCGGACGAGAGCGCGACGCCTGAGCCGGTCAGGCCGTGCTTGAGGGCGTTTTGTCGGGATCGGGCCTTGCCCTCTGGGGTCTTCGGGCCCGTGGACCTTGCGGCATTTTTTCGGTTCGCGAGTAATTTGGCTTCGGAGATTGGCATCGGTTCGGCCTTCGCCTAAAGATGTTAAGGGACGACACAGCGATCGCCCTTTACATTCAGGAAAAGTGAGCCGTCGTTAGCATACTTTTTCGTCGTAATCGCCAACTGGTCGGGTGGGGCGAGCCCCACCACATTGAATTGGTGGGGCTCGACCGAGACTCGACCCACTCGACAAGGTTTTCTCACAAGATCAGCGGTTCTCTGTCTCGTTCCCACGGAGAGCGCTCTGCATGACCCACAAGTTTTTCAGGGTGGGTCGAGATTGACACCCCTTGCCTCGGCGTCCAGGCATGGCCGGGACGGTCTTTCTGGCCCCCTCTCCCCTTGCGGGCTGACGAACCGACACTTTTTCGGACGGGTCCGATTCCCCCCTGGAGTGCGGGAGCTTGCTCCCGCTTTTCCCCCGCGGAGCTTGCTCCGCGAGCCGAGGTCGCCGCGTCGGTGGCGCGGAGCAAGCTCCGCTGGCCAGAGCGGGAGCAAGCTCCCGCACTCCAGGAGGGCTTCGCCCCGAATGTGTCGGTCGGTCAGCCCCTTGCGGGAGAGGGTTGGGGGAGAGGGGTTGACCACCGTGGCCCAAGAGCAGAACCCCTCTCCCCGGCCCTCTCCCGCAAGGCATCGGTATGGACACAACTTTTCGAGTTGGTCAACCGGAGCGTTCAGGGAAGAGGCGAGGGAGTTGGCGACGGGCCAAGGCGAGGACTTCTTCCAGGTCCTCGACCTGCATCAGGTCGTCGATGGCCAGCAGCCGCTCCAGCCCGGCCAGCAGGGCCGGGGCCGTCGACTCGACCCGATGCTTCATCTGCCTCCCGGACAGCCGGACCAGGATGACGCGGAGCCGCGTCGCGGCCGGCGACCGGTCGCGCTGAAGGTGCCAGGCGGTCAGGCAGGCCATGCTCGCCACGCACAGCCGCCGCAGGAACGCCACGCCGGTCTCCTGCTGCCACGCCTCGGCGTTCATGCCGGCCGATTTGAGCAACTTGTGATACGACTCGATCGACCACCGCCACGCGTACCAACGGCCGATCGTCGCCGCGTCGGCGTCCTTGCCGACGACGTTGGTCAGCAGCCACCACTCGGCCAACACCGTCCCCGCCTCGTCGACCACCCGCGTCACGACCATCCGCAGGGGCAGTGGCGGGCCGGGGACCTCGATCTGCTTCTTGTGGCCGCCGGCGGTCTTCTCGCCGGTGTGATGCCGCGCCGGCCGGTGCAGGACCACGGCCGCCTCGGCGACGCGGACCGTCCCGGTCCCGGCCCGGATCGTGACCACCTCGGGCCGGCCCTCCGCGTCGAGCACGTCGGTGAACGAGCCGACCAGGCCGGTGACCACCTCGCCCAGCTTGCACTCGCGGCCCTCGTGCAGGACGACCCGCTCGCGGTCGGCACGGACGACGAACCGATGGCCGGCGGCCTGCCAGCGGCGGTAATGGCCGACCGAGTCGGCCTCGCGGTCGATGACGTGGATCAGCGTGCGGCCCAACCCCCACCGGCCCGCCGCCGCCATCACCTCGTCGAGCTCGTTGACGTGCCCCGGCGGCAGGGCGGCCCCGCCGATCCGCGTGGAGAGCATGCCCTCGGCGGTGCGGAGGCGGAACTCCATCGGCCCCAGCGGGCGGCCATCGGCGGCGGCGACGACCAGGGCGGTGCCCAACTCGTAGCCCCGATCGGTGTCGTGGGACCGGACATAGCGGTCGCGCTTCGATTCGTGCTCGTTGAAGTTGAACATGCACCAGTCGTGGACGACCAGCGCGAACCGCTCCGGGCAGCCGGCCAAAGCGGCGCGGACGGCATCCTGGGCGGGCTCGACCAAGGCGTGGAAAGGGATGTCCTCATGGTTGAGGAAGCGGCTCATGGCCCGAGTCGCGGCGAAGGGCCGGGCCGTACCCGGCAGGGCGGACAGCCCCGTCACGAGGGCGTTGACCGCGTGCGAATGCTCGCTCACGAGCTTCCAATACCGATCCTGGTGACGGCTGTCCAGGTGGCCGAAATGATAGCCATGCCGATCGAAACTACCCAGGTCGAAAAGTTGTGTCCATACCGATGCCCGCAAGGGGAGAGGGAGTCGGAAGCCGCAATCGTTTCAGGGTTGAGAGCGAATGCGACGGAACAGGGTCGTGACCGCCTACGACAAAACTTGTGGGTAATGCAGAGCGGGGAGCGTGGGGACGATCAAAGAAATTCAACAAATTACAACAAAATTATCAATCACGATCTGACTTGCCCCTCTTCCAGTGCCCGGTGGATGAACTGGACAACGATCGAGCCTTCGCCGACGGCGGAGGCGACTCGCTTGACCGAGCCGCTCCGGGCGTCGCCGACGGCGTAGACCCTGGGAAGGCTCGTCTCGAAAAGGGTCGGTGGGCGATGGTCGGGCCAGCCGGCGTGGGCGAGTTCCTCGGGCGCGAGGTCGGGCCCGGTCTTGACGAACCCCTTGTCGTCCATGACCACGGTCCCTTGCAGCCAGTCGGTACAGGGCAGGGCCCCCAGGAAGAGGAACAGGTGGCGAGCTTCAAGGCGGAAGGGCACGGACTCGCCCTTGGTGGTGATCTCGACGGCCTTCAGACACTCGTCGCCGATCAGGCCAGTGATTTCGGAACGGGGGTGCAAGTGGATGTTGGGCGTCTCCTCGATCCGGCGGATCAGGTAGCGCGACATGGTGTCGGAGAGGTCGTCGCGGCGGAAGACGATATGGACGTTCCTGGCCCCTTTCGCGAGGTAGACCGCCCCCTGTCCGGCCGAGTTCCCACCGCCGACAACCACGACGTCGCACCCGACGCAGAGTTCCGATTCCATCGCGGTCGCGCCGTAGTAGATTCCGCAGCCCTCGAACCGGTCGGAACCGGGCACGTCGAGCCGCCGGTACCGTGCGCCGGTGGCGATGACGACCGAGCGTCCCCGGACGGAGCGTTCGTCGGCGAAGGCGACCTCGTAGTTGGCCCCATCGCGGCTGAGCCGGACGGCCCGGATCGGCGTGGCCATCCTCGTGCCGAACTTCTGAGCCTGGACCGTCGCGCGGGCGGCCAGTTCGGCGCCGGAGATCCCGGTGGGAAAGCCCAGGTAGTTCTCAATCTTGGAGCTGGTCCCGGCCTGGCCGCCCGGCGCGGTCGTGTCGATCGCCATGACCGAGAGCCCTTCCGAAGCCGCATAGACCGACGCCGCCAGGCCCGCCGGGCCGGAGCCGACGACCACGACGTCACATAGGTCGTCGGCCGCCAAAACGTCCAGGCCGAGGCAGTGAGCGACATCTTCAACGGTCGGGTTCTTGTAGATGTCCTTGTCGCGGTGCATGAGGATCGGCGTCTCATCGACCTTGACGCCGAGATGATCCAGGAGCGCCGCGACCCCCGGGTCGTTCTCCAGGTCGAGGAAACTGTACGGCAGGTTGTTCCGGGTCAGGAACGAGCGGAGCTGGTGGGTCTCGGGCGAGAAACGCGATCCGATGACCTTGATCGCCGAGTGGCCGCTCTCGATCAGGAATGACCGCCGCACCAGGAACGTCCGCAAGATCCGGTCGCTCAGCTCCGAGTCCTCGACGACCACCCGACGGAGCTTGCCCGGAGTGATCCGGAGCACCTCCGAGTCCTCGTCCGCGACCGCCTGCACGACCGCCGCGCGGCCGGTCAGGGTCGAGGTGTCGCCGACGAACTCGCCCGGCCCCTCCTTGACGATCGACCGGAACCCCTCGGTCGTGTACTGGCGGATATCAACCATCCCCGAGAGGACGACGAAGAAGTCGATCTCCGTGTCTCCCTCATCGAAGAGAATTGACTCCCTGGAAAGAAACTCTCGTGACCCATAAGGCTCCAGCCTGGCGATTTGCTCGGGCGTGAGCTTCGGTCGGAGGTCGGCCTTGGTTTCGGCTTCCAGTTCCACGCTAGGTCCCTCGGCAAAGCACGATGTCGCCCCTCCGGCGGGGAGAAGGGCGCGATCCGCACATCATAGCCTCGAAGGGCCGATGCGGTGTAGAGGAGTCGGGTGCGTCAAGTCCTCGAAGACGCACCATCGGCCATCACCCGTGTGGTGCGTCTTCGAGGACTCGACGCACCCGACGAGCTGGATTCGGTTAGGTCTACCTTCTGGACGGCGCCCCCTCAACTCGCTGACAATGCACTCTCAGCTTTCGATGAGGAGCCTGTCCGATGTCCGGAGCCGAGCCCGAAGAGATCCGATTCGCGTGCATCGGCTGCGGGGCCTTGAACCCGGTCGGCGCGGAGTCCTGCACGGGCTGCGGGCACCGCTTCGCCGGGACCGATGTCGTCTCGACGCCCGCCCCGGCTCGACCGGTGGTCCCGCCCGAGCGTCGCCCGTTCTCGCCCGAGCCGTATTACGAGCCGCCGAAGGCCCCCATCGTCGCCCCTCGAACGTTCCGGATCGGCACGATGATGGCGTTGATCGCCGTGATCGCGCTCTGCCTGGCGGCGTTCGCGGCCGGCACGGGTCAAGGGATCATCGCGCTGTTCGCGCTTGGTCCGGCCACGATCCGGACCCTGTTCGTCTCGGCCGGTCGAGAGGCCGAGGGACGACCGATGACGCTGGGCGAGCAGGTCGGAACCTTCTGCTTCACGATCCTGAGCCTGTTCGCGATCGTCATCTCGGCGGGGATCGGCTTCTTCGCGACCTGCTTCCCGGTCGGGATGATCAGCAACGGCAACCCCGTTTCGCTGTTCATCGGGGTCATCGGCGCGATCGTCGCGGCCGTCTGGGTTGGCGTGGGTTTTCTCAGGATCGCCCGCGAGCACGCCGAGAGCGATCGGGCCCGCGATCAGATCCGCTGGCAATAAGACGAAGAGAGGGCGGCGATGCCCGAGCCCGACGAGTTCCGATTCGCGTGCATTGGCTGCGGGGCGTTGAACCCGTCCGGGGCTGAAGTCTGCTCGGGCTGCGGCTACCACTTCGCCGGACCCGTCGGCGGTTCGATCCTCAAACCGGACCCGGTGTCGATCCCTCCCTCCTTCGAAGCACGCCTGCTGGATGAGAAGGGTGACCAGAAGTGCGCAGGACGCGAACCCGACACCTCGTTCCTGGGCTGCCTTCTTCAGGTGATCGGGTGGACGTTGGTCGTGATCGTCACGTTCGTCGCCTTCGTGGTGGCCTTCTTTGTTATCTGCACGGCGACGCTCAACACGTCGGGCACGCTGATCTGGGCGACGGCGGCGGGCCTGACGGCGGGTGGGCTCGTCCTGGCGTTCGCCTTCTGGATCGTATCGATGACCCGAGAGGACAGACGATGACCCAGCTCCGCGACCACACGTTTCTCGGCACGACCCAGAGCCTCTGCCCCGAATGCCTGGCTCTGGTGCCGGCCAAGATCATCGTCAAAGGCCAGCGCGTTTACTTCCGCAAGCGTTGCCCGACGCACGGGGTCCGCGAGGATTTCATCTGCTCCGACGTCTCGCTCTACGACCAGATGCAGTACAGCCTGCCGGGCAAGGTCCCGCCCGAGTACGGCGTCGAGCCCGACAAGGGTTGCCCGTATGACTGCGGCCTCTGCACCGAGCACGAGCAGCACACCTGCATCGGGCTCGTCGAAGTGACGTCGTCTTGCAATCTCCGCTGCCCGATGTGCTACGCGTCGAGCGGGCCGGGCGGGTCGCACCTGAGTTTCGACGAGTGCGTCCGGTCGATCGACCGGCTGGTCGCGGTCGAGGGCCGCGCGGAGGTCTTGCAACTCTCCGGCGGCGAGCCGACGATCCACCCCGACTTCTTGCGGGTCCTGGATTACGCCGTTGCGCAGCCGATCGACATTGTGATGATCAACACCAACGGCATCCGGTTCGCCCACGACGAGGCGATGCTCGACGCGGTCGCGGCGCACGGGCCGAGGGTCGAGGTCTACCTCCAGTTCGACGGCTTCGAAGACCGGGGGGCCGAGGTCCTCCGGGGCGAGCGGCTGGTCGAGACCAAGCTCAAGGCGGTCGAGGCCCTCGGGCGCCGGGGGATCAAGACGTCACTCGTCTGCACGCTCCACCCCGGCGTGAACGATCATGAAATCGGCCAGCTCGTCGAGTTCGGGATCGAGCGACCGTGGATTACCGGGATCAGCTTCCAGCCGGCGACATATTCCGGCCGGCACGTCTTGCCCGAAGAGCTGGAGCGACGCATCACCTTCCCCGACGTCATCAAGGCCATCGCCGAGCAGACCGACGGGATCTTTCGCGAAGACGACTTCATGCCCTTGCCTTGTGCCCATCCCAACTGCCACAGCCTGACGTATGCGTTTCGATCGGAAGGAAAGGTCACTCCGCTGATGCGGTTCATCGACGCACGCAAGCATCTGGACATCCTCGCCAACGGCATCTTGTTCTCTCGGAACGCCGCGCGCGACGCTGATCGAGAAATACCTCGCAATGGTCGGCGGCTGCGGGATCGGCTGCTTCCCCGTGGGCAACGGAGAACGGAGTGATCCGACCGAGGCTGCGGCGTCGGAGTTCTTCGCAAAGGCGATTGCCGAGCAGCTCTCGCAAGCGGACGTCTTCCGGATCACGATCACCTCGTTTCTGGACGCGTACAACTTCGACGTCCGCCGCCTGATGAAATGCTGCATTCACCACGTCCTGCCGAGCGGGCACGTCATCCCATTCTGTGCGTACAACGTGCTCTATCGCGAGGGGCACGCCGCCTTGCCGGCGCTTCGTGAGGCCGGAGTGGTCGCGATTGGCGGGTGAAGGGCTTTTTGGAGTGCGGGAGCTTGCTCCCGTTTTTCTTCGAGGGGCTTGCCCCGAGCCCGGCGGCCCCGGCCTCACCGTCGGAGCAAGCTCCGCCGAAGAAAAGCGGGAGCAAGCTCCCGCACTCCAAGATGATCGGGATTTGAGGTGTATTTCGATGGGTCTGACCGTCCCATGGATCTATCCGTGGATCATGCTCGCCTCGCTGGCGACGGCGCTCGCGTTGCGTTCCCGGACACCGCAGCCGTCGGGCCTGACGTCTCGACAGCGGTTGGGGATCGGCCTGGGGGCGTTCTGCGGGGCGATGATCGGGGCGAAGCTGCCGTTCGCGCTGTCGGACTGGCACGGCCTGATCGACGGGCGTGCCTGGTTCGAGAACGGCAAGACGATCGTCTTCGGGATGGTCGGCGGCTATCTCGGGGTCGAGCTGGCCAAGGCGATGCTCGGGGTCCGCGTGAAGACGGGCGACGGGTTCGCGGTGCCAGTGGCGGGCGCGGTGGCCGTGGGCCGGCTGGCCTGCTTCGCGGCCGGGCTGCTGTCACGGGGTCGCCACGAACCTGCCCTGGGGCGTCAACTTCGGCGACGGTGTCCGCCGCCATCCGACACAACTTTATGAGATGGCTTTTCACGCGACAGCGGCGGTCGTCGCTGGCGAGCCTTCAGCGGCGGGGGCTGTTCCGAGGGCAGTTGATCAAGCTCTATATCATGTCGTACCTGATCTATCGGTTCGCGACCGAGTTTCTCCGCCCCGAGCCGGGGCTGGCGTTGGGCCTGACCGGCTATCAGTGGGCCTGCCTGGGGCTCCTGCCGGCCTTCGCCCTGCTCTGGGCACGAGACGCGCGGAGCCTGAATGCTTCGATCTGATCCGTGGATGTCACGACGAAAGATCGATCAACGCCAGGCCCGATTCGGGGTCGTGCTTCTTGCGGAGGTGAACCGGAGACTCGACGAGGATCACCTCCAGTGTCGGCCGGACGTGGCCTTCGAGGAAATGGCCGCCGAGGGTCGAGCCGTTCCAGCGGCCGAGCACGGTGTGGGCGTGGACGGCCGGCTCGCCGTCATTGAGTGCCACGTCACCGATCAGCGAGAGCACCTCGACCTGCTCCCTCGTCTCGATCTTGCGATAATCCTTCTTCTCCCAGTCGAAATAGCCGAGCGTGGCGCCATGGAAGGCACCGATGGCAGTGAACCGGGCGGCGCTGACCTTGTGTTCCTTGACGAAAGCGACGAGCCCTTTCATGGCCTCGTCGCCGGTCTCGAAGATGAGCGCGAAAGTCCGCTCACCCTCGGCCTCGTGGATCAACCTTGATTTCATGGAAGACATTCCTTCAATTGTCTGAGAATGGATCCTCGGGCGGGTCAGTCTGGCCGGTCCAGAGGGCATTGAGCCGATAATAAACCCGCCCGGCGCGGGGAACGCGTTCGCGGAGGACGCCGTAACCCGCCTTCTGGAGCCGGTCGACGATCCTGCGGATCGCGGCCTCGTCCTCGTCGATGGCGTCGGCCTTGACCGGCCGACCCGCGGCGTCTCGACGAGCGTAGACCTGGACCCGACCCATCTTGTGCCACTTCGTTTCGCCCTTCTGACCCTCTTCGGCCATCGTATCCTCTCCTCTACTCTCTTTGAACGGTTCGAGGTTCAGGAAATCGAGCGGCGCCGAGTCAGGGCCCAGGCCAGCCCAAGTCCGGCAACGAGCCCCACACCAACGACCGTCGCCGTGATCGCCGCGGTCGAGGGCTTCGGAGCCCACTTCCCCAGCGGCTGATAGGCCGACTCAACCGGTCCGTCGAAGCGCCCTCTGGGGCCATCGCGGAAGGCCATCTGAAGGACCTGCGCCAGGTGCAACGCCCCGCGGCCGGTGAGGTCGGCAACCTGCTCGCGGCAACTGAAACCGTCGGAGATGATCAGCGTGTCGGCGTCGAGCGACCGGACGGCGGGCAAGAGCACGCGCTCGCCGACGGCGACCGAGACATCGTAATTGTCCGCCTCGAAACCGAACGAGCCGGCCATCCCGCAGCAGCCGGAGTTCAAGACCTCGAAGTCGAGTCCCATCTTCTGAAGGAGCAGTTGCTCGTCCGCAAAGGTCATCACGTGATCGTGATGACAATGCTTCTGGACGATCGCCTTGCGGCGGAGCCGGGGAATCTCGAAGTCGGGCGCCTTCTGGATCAGGAACTCGCTGAGGATGAAGGTGTTCTTTGAGAGCCGCTTGGCGTCCTCGTCCATCGGGTAGAGGTTGAGCAGCTCGTCGCGGAAGGCGGCCACGCAGCTCGGCTCCAGGCCGACCAGCGGCGTACCCGCCTCGATCTCCGGCCGGAGCGTGAGGAGAATCTCCCGCCAGAGCTGCTTGGCCGCGTCGAGCATCCCGAAGTCATAGAGCGGTCGGCCGCAGCAGAGTGACGGCCCCGGTACGACCACCTGGAACCCGGCGGTTTCCAGAACCTCGACCGCCGCGATCGCCGTCTGCGGGTGGAAGTGGTTGTTGAAGGTGTCGGGCCAGAGCATCACCCGCGGCAGGCCCTGGTTCCGCGGCTCACGGCGTCGCCACCACTCCTTGAACGTCTCGGGCGCGAAGTACGGCATGTGCCGCTTCGTCGAGATGCCCGCCGAGCGCCATGCAACGCCTTGCCGACGAACGGCAGATGCGTGATGAGATTCACGATATCGGGCGCGATCGACGCCAGCCTGGCCCACCAGTAGATCCAGCCCATCGCGTAGGCGTGGCGAGGGCGGAGCCGTCCTTCGTAATAATGCGAGAGGAACTCGGCCTTGTAAGTGGCCATGTCCACATTCATCGGACATTCAGACCGGCAGGCCTTGCAGGCCAGGCAGAGGTCGAGGGCCTCGCGGACGGAGTCGCTCCGCCAGCCCTCGTTCATCGGGTTGTCCTGGAACATCTCGAAGAGGAGATGGGCGCGGCCTCGGGTCGCGTCGCTGTCCTCGCGGGTCACCATGTAGCTCGGGCACATGGCGCCGGTGTCGTCCTTGCGGCACTGGCCGACGCCCACGCAGCGCTCGGTGGCGTAGGCGAAGCTGCCGTGATCGTCGGGGAACTTGAAGTGCGTCTCGACCTGTGGCGGGTGATAGTGCGGGCCGAGCCGGAGGTTCTCGCCGGGTCGGTACGGATCGACGACCTTGTGAGGGTTGAGCTTGTTCTCGGGGTCCCAGATCGCCTTGAACTCGCCCATCGCGCGGACGATCTCGTCGCCGAACATCTTCGGCAAGAGGGCGGCCTTCGACTGCCCATCGCCGTGCTCGCCCGAGATCGACCCCCCGTGGCTCACGACCAGGTTGGCCGCGTCTCCGAGGAACTTGCGGAAGTGCTCCACGCCGCCGGCCGTCTTGAGGTCGAAGTCGATCCGCGTGTGGATGCAACCCTGGCCGAAGTGGCCGTAGAGCGAGCAATTGTATCCATATTTCTTGAACAGCGAGCGCAGCTCGCGAAGGTACGGGCCGACCTGATCGGGCGGGACGGCCGAGTCTTCCCAGCCTTCCCATGCGTCGGGCTCGCCGGGAATCCGGGCGGTCGCGCCGAGGCCCGACTCGCGGACCTTCCAGAGGTGCTCCTCCTCGGCCTCGTCGTCGAACATCTTCATGCTCGGCGGATTCGTCGAGCTTCTTGAGCCGGCTCCATCAATTCCTGGGCTTTGGCGTCGGACTCGTCCTTATCGTCGCCACCGAACTCGACCAGAAGCCAGCCGCCGCCTTCGGGCAGGAGGGTGATGTCCCTGGGGTGGATGTTCTTCTTCTTCATGTCGCGGACGAGGATGTCGTCGAGCCCTTCCAGGCCGATCGGCTTGGCTTCGAGGATCTCAGGGACGTGGTCGCCGGCCTCATAGACGTCCTTGTAGCCGAGGACCAGGAGCGTCTTGGCCCGAGGGCTGGGCACGAGGTGGAGCTTCGCCTCCAAGATGGTCACGCAAGTCCCTTCGGAGCCGCTCAAGGCCCGCGCAACGTGGAATCCACGCTCGGGCAGGAGGTCGTCGAGATTGTAACCGGAGACGCGCCGGGGGAGTTTCTTGAGGTCGGGATAACGGCGGCGGATCTCGTCGGCGTACTTGTCCCGGAAGTCGCGGAGGCGAGCGTAAATCTCTGCCTTTACGGCCGCCTTCGCTGATAATCCGCTCCAAGTCCGCCTCGGACGTCGCTCCGACGGTCATCCGAGTGCCGTCATAGAGCAGGATGTCGAGTTCGTCGATCTGGTCGGACGTCCGCCCCGATCCGAGGCCAATGAGCGAGTGGACACCACATGAGTTGTTGCCGATCATCCCGCCGAGCGTGCAATACTGGTGCGTCGAGGGATCAGGGGCGAAGGTCAGACTTGTGCTTCTCGGCCGCGAATCGAAGGTGATCGAGCGGCGTCCCCGGCTGAACCCTCGCGAGCTTCCGCCCCGGGTCGATTTCGAGGACGTGGTACATCTTCTTGGAGAAGTCCATCACGACGGCAACGTTGCAACATCCGCCGGTGAGGCTGGTACCGCCACCTCGCGACAGGATCGGCGCACCGTGCTCGCGGCAGGCCGCAACGGTGGCGATCACGTCATCAATGTCCTCGGGAATGACGACGCCGATCGGGACCTGGCGGTAATTCGAGCCGTCGGTCGCGTAGAGGGCGCGGCTCCCCCGGTCGAAGCGGACCTCGCCCTTGATCGAGCCGCTTCAGATCAGCCTCGAGCTTCGAGGCGTCGATGAACTCGATCCCCCTGGGCACGTTGTTGGCCCGTGCGTGGGTCTCGAACTTCTCCCGGGTCGCAATCGTCATGCGCTTCCTCCTCGATTCCGTTGAGTTTCATCGAGGCCCAAGGCTCGCTCAGAGGGCGAAGCGGGCTGCGTCGCGTTGCTTGAATTCCAGGCCGAGCCCAGGGCGTGTCAGGTCGGGCCGCAAGGCACCGTTGATGGGTGTCGGGGCCCCGTCGAAGAGCATATGCTCGATCCGTTCGTGGTCGTGGAAATACTCCAGGTGACGGAACCGGGTCGAGGCGCAGCCGATCGACACGTGCAAGCTCGGGGCGCAATGGGCCGAGAGATCCAGGCAAGCCGACTCGCAGAGCGAGGCCACGCGAAGGAAGCCGGTGACGCCACCGCAGCGGGTCGCGTCGGCTTGCAGGACATCGACGGCACCGGCGTCGATCATTCGCCGGAAATAAGGAGGGGCGTAGCCATATTCTCCCGCGGCGATCTCCATTCCTGCCGGCCCTCGGTCGCGGATCAGGCGGAGCCCTTCGAGGTCGTCGGACGAGACCGGCTCCTCGAACCAGGTCACGCCCAGTTCGGAGAACCGATCGGCCATCGCCAGGGACCGCTTGCGCGAATACGCGCCGTTGGCGTCGACGAACAACTCGGCCCCGGAACCGATCGCGTCGCGGGCGGCCTTCACGCGGTCAAGATCGTCCTTCGGATTCGTGCCGATCTTCATCTTCACCCGAGTGATGCCCGAGGCAACCCACCCGCCGAGCTGTTCCTTGAGCCGAGTGATCGAATATGACGTGAAACCGCCGCTGCCGTAGACCGCCGCCTGATCGCGGATCGCGCCCAAGAGCGTCACCAGCGGCACGTCAAGGATCTTCCCCTTGAGGTCCCACAACGCCGTGTCAACGGCGGAGATCGGCCATCCACGCGACGCCGACCCGGCCGAGGTTGCGCACGCCACGGCCCATTGCCTCGTAGGTGCCCGGTACGGCCATCGCGTCGCGCCCCTGCACGATCGGCATGAGGACTTCCTTGACGAATGTGGCCGTCGACGCGTCGGCGTAGCCATACCCCAGGCCAACCTTGCCACCGGCGCGGACCTCGACGACGATTAAGATCGTGGCGTCCCACGCAAAGGTCCCGTCCGACTCGGGGGCGTCGGTCGGGATCTTGTAAGCGGAGACGTCCAGACGTTCGATCGGCACGCCTCCCGATTCGATCTTCATGACTCCCCCCGATCTGGCTGGTCGCGTCGAGTCCTCGAAGACGCACCTTCAGCCGTCAACCCAAGGTGCGTCTTCGAGGACTCGACGCACCCATCCACCAACCGCTTAACTGAAAAATTCGGTCACCTTGTCGCGGTAGATCGTGGTGGCGATCTTGACGCGATTGGGCTCGCCGCGAGCCAGGCTCTCGGCGAAGTGGAGGGCCTGTTTGGCGGTCGCCTGCGCGGGCATGGGGGGCTCGAAGGGGTCGACGACCGCCTCGACGATCGCCGGCTTGTTCGAGGCGAACGCCGCGGCAACGGCCGGGCCGACCTCCTCGGGCTTCTCGCAGCGGAAGCCGACTCCGCCGCACGCCTCGGCGTGCTTGACGAAGTCGATCGGTTGCAGCTCGACGCCGTACTCGGGGTTGCCCAGGAAGACCATCTGCTCCCACTTGATCTGCCCGAGCACGTTGTTCTTGACGATGATGACCTTGATCGGCAAGTTGTGCTTGACCGCCGTGGCGAACTCGCCCATCAGCATTGTGAAACCGCCGTCGCCGACGAACGCGACGACCTGGCGGTCGGGATACGCGACCTGCGCCGCGATCGCGTAGGGAAGGCCCGGCGCCATCGTCGCCAGGTTGCCCGAGCACGAGAACCGCATCCCACGTTTCATGTGCAGGTGCCGCGCGGCCCAGGTGGTGATCGTGCCGGAGTCGGTCGAGACGATCGCCCCTTCCTTGAGGTACTCGTTGACGGCCGCCGCGATCACCTGCGGCTTCATCGGCGACTCGGACCGAGTCTCGCGGGTCCGCATCAGGTCCCACCACTCCTTCATCCGCTTCTGGGCCGTCTCCAGGAACGAGCGGTCGGCCCGCCGCTTGAGCAATGGGAGCATGGCACTGGAGCGTCGCCGGAGCGTCGCCGGTCAGGCCGATGTCGATCGGGTAGCGGAGGCCGAGCCGCGCCGGGTCGCGGTCGATCTGCACGGCCTTGGCCTGGCCAGGCTTGGGCAGGTAGTCCATGTACGGGAAGCTGGTGCCGACCAGGAAGAGCGAGTCGCATTCCTCCATCGCCTTCTCGGACGGCATGCGTGCCGAGCAGGCCGATTCCGCCCGTGCAATATGGGCTGTCGTCGGGCACGACGTCCTTGCCCAGCAACGACTTGACGATCGGCGCCCCGAGCAGGTCGGCGATCTTCTCCAGTTCGTCGCCCGCCCCCCGGGCCCCGTGGCCGCACCATGATGACAGTCTTTTTCCCGGAATTCAGCAAGTCAGCGGCGCGGGCGAGCGACTCGGCCTGAGGCACGACGATCGGAGGAGTCCAGGCCACCGAGGTGTGCCCCTTGACGGCCATCGGCGAGCGGTCTACCTCGGTCTTGTCCTGCCAGTCGTTGTAGCAGTTGATGTGCGCCACCCCCTTGGCCCCCAGCGCGGCCCGGCAGGCGGCATCGACCAGGGCGTGGGCATGCATCGGCCCGTTGACCTCCTGGTTGAAGACGGTCACGTCCTGGAACAGCCCCAGCAGGTTCACCTCCTGCTGGTAGCGCATCCCCATCAGGTCATGGTAAGTCTGCCCGGTGATGGCCAGCACGGGCGCCCCGTCCATCTTGGCGTCATAAAGCCCGTTGAGCAGGTGGATGGCTCCCGGACCGCTGGTGGCAATGCAGACGCCGAGACGCCCCGTGTACTTGGCGTACGCGCACGCCATGAAGGCCGCGGCTTCCTCGTGGCGGACCTGGATGAACCGGATTCGCTCGCGGATCTTCCGCAAGCCCTCCATGAATCCATTGATCCCGTCACCGGGAAGGCCGAAAATCGTGTCGACTCCCCAATCCGCGAGTCGCTCGAACAGCACGTCCGCCGTGGTCCTGGCCATCGTCCCTCCTCGCTTCCGGGTCATCCCATGCGCGAAACGCGGGTACCGGGCCCGCGTTCCAGGCTGCTCTTGTTCCGATCGAATAGAGAGAAGTTCTACAAGTTATGTGCCAAGTGAGCCCCCTCATCGCGCCTTCGCCGGAAGTCAGGACTGACACGACCGCGATGCCGGTCTCGGCGGGGCGAGCCCTGCCCGACGGATGGAATTCATTCGCGGGCCCAAAGAAATCGCCTGCTCGGACGTGATCGAAGAAGGTGGGTCGATCCGTCAGTCCCGGCTTCGACGGAATCCGAGGAACTTCGGAGTGGCCCGCCGCGTCCAAGGCGGTGGTGCGAGGCAGAAGCTTTCCCGTCCCGTTTTGAAGGAGTCCGCGATGCGCGAGCATTTCCGAGGGATGGCGCTGGCGATGATGTTCCCGTTGGGGGTCTGGGCGGTCAACGCAGCCCAAGAGCCCGGCGGACCCGGGAGTCCCAAGGACGACAACCGGTCCAAGGCGGCTCCGGAGAATCCGGTCGGCTGGACGACGGCTGTCGATCCCAAGCCGATCACGGCTTCGGTCAAGAAGGGGCTCGACTGGCTGGTCGAGAACCAGCTCAAGGACGGCGGCTGGGGCCAGGGGGACGAGTCGAAGCAGATGGGCGGAGGGGCCGAGCTTCGCGACAAGCCGAACATCGCCGATACTTCGATCGCCGCGCTCGCCCTGATCCGCTCCGGAAGCACCCCGAGCAGCGGACCCTACAAGGACGCCGTCGCCAAGGCCGTCCGCTACGTCCAGGCGTCGGTGGACTCGTCGGACTCGGCCTCGCTCGACGTCTCGACCGTCAAGGGGACGCGGGTCCAGATGAAGCTCGGCCCGAACATCGACACCTTCCTTGCCTCACTCCTCCTGGCCGAGGCCAAGGGCCGGATGCCCGAGGCGGAGCAGAACAAGACGCTCGACGTGGCACTGAACAAGGTCCTGGGCAAGATCAAGGCGCACCAGAAGGCCGACGGGACTTGGGACAATCGCACCGGCTGGGCGCCGATCCTGGCGCAGTCGATGGCCGGAAAGGGGATCAACCGCGCCGCCCAGAACGGGGCGAACGTCGATGCGAGACTGCTGTCGAGAACCGAGGACTACGCCAAGGTCCAGCTTGCGCAGAGTGCCACGCCCCCGGCGGCCGTCGCCGCCGCGCCCGTCGGCGGGCCAGCGACATCCGCTCCGGTCGCGTCCTTCAGCCTCCGAAGCGCGAGCGCCGGGAGGGCTACCGGCGGCGCGGGTTCGGCCGGGGTCGAGCTTTACGACCGCGCCTCCAGCCTCTCGGTCCTCTCCGACTCGGTCAACTCAAACTCTTCGAAGGAGGCCGAACTCAAGAAGAAGGTCGAGACGTCGAAGGATGAGAAGGAGGTCGCCCAGGCCAAGGACTCGCTCAGGCGGTTCGGCGAGGCCCGTGAAGCCCGAGACCAGGCCCAGAAGGCGGTCGTGGAGCGGCTCGAAGACAAGTCGTTCGTGAACGGCTTCGGCTCCAATGGAGGCGAGGAGTTCCTCAGCTACATGAACATCGGCGAGAGCCTGGTCCTCAAGGGGGGCGACGAGTGGAAGAAGTGGGACAGGTCGATGACCGAGAACCTCAACCGCGTCCAGAATGACGACGGGAGCTGGTCCGGCCATCACTGCATCACCGGCCGGACCTTCTGCACCTCGACCGCCCTGCTCGTCCTGCTCTGCGACCGGACTCCCGTCCCAGCCCAGGCCAAGGACAAGCCAGCCGACAAATGAGCCGGTTCCTCGTCGCGATCCTGGCGGTCGTCAGCCTGGCCGAGTCGGGCCAGGCTGACGATCGGGTCCACCGCGCGGTCGCCTCGGCCACACGCGCACTCATCGCCGCCCAGTCACCCGACGGGGCCTGGCGGTCGAAGACGTACGGTGCCTTCAAGGATGGGCCTTCCCTGACCCCCTCGGTCCTGAAGGCCGTCGTCTTCGCTCCGACGGTCGAAGGGAGCGAGGACACCAGGCTCCGAGGCGCCCGCTATCTCGCCGCCCAGGTTGGAGCGGAGGGACGGCTCTACCCGATTTACTTCGATTCCGCCACGACCCTTGCCCTGTCAAAGGTCTACGTTCCCGGCGGTCGAGAGGCGCTTTCGGAATGCCTGGCTGACCTTCGTCGGAGACAGCTCGTCGAGCCGCTCGGCTGGGCGCCCGATGACCCGGCTTACGGAGCCTGGGGCTACGCAGTTGAGCCCTCGATCAAACGCGACGTTGGCCGGGAGGTTGATGCCGACCTGTCCTCAACCTTGTTCGCGGTCGGCGCCCTCCGCCTGGGCGGTGCGATGGTCGATGACCCGGCCATCCGCAAGGCCCTCCGTTTCATCGAGCGCTGCCAGAACTTCAACACGGGTGATCCCACGCTCGACGACGGCGGCTTCTTCCTGACCCCGACCGATCCGGCGCGGAACAAGGCGGGCGAATCGAAGGTCGGTCGTTTCCACTCCTACGGCTCAGCGACCGCCGACGGCCTCCGCGCGCTTCTGCGCTGCGGCTTGCCCCCCGACCACCCCCGGGTGGCGTCGTGCCTCCGCTGGCTGAAGCAGAACTTCAGCTCAAACACTGTCCCCGGGACATTCGAAGGCCCTCGCGAGGACGAACGCGAGGCAACCTATTACTACTATTGCTGGTCGATCGCCCATGCCTTCCGATCGCTGGGCGTCCGGACCTTCGATTCGAACGGCCGCAAAGTCAACTGGGCCGCCGAGATCGCCGACGAATTGATCCGTCGCCAGCGACCTGACGGGACGTGGTCAAACCGTTTCTCCGCTTCGAAAGAGGACGACCCGCTCGTCGCCACGCCCTTCGCCCTCGGGGCGCTGGCCAACGGCCCACGTTGAGGGGCCGCTCAACGATCGGTCAGCAGAACTCCGTCGCCTCGACCAGTGGCACGGCCCGCGGGACGGCCGTATATCTCCCCGTGGGGTCGACCGCGAATTCGGTCGTCCGGCGCCCTTCGACCCCTCGCCCATCGATGGCCCGGACCTCGGATCGGTGCTTCCCTTTCGAGAGCCGATGCCCCGGCAGAGGTGCAATCCATCGACCCGGAGCGACCGGCTCCATGGGGAACCATTCGCCACCGTCGATCCGTCCAGAAACCTTGGCGACCGGCGAGTTCGACCAGGTCCGGACTTCCAGGCGGTCGGCGCCCTTGACGACGTGGGCCGGACCCGTGGCCAGGATCGCCTCGCGAGGGTGCGTCACCATCACCAGAGGGGCGGGGTCGCCAGGCGTCCGAGAAGCGACCGCGAAGTCGTCGCCGCTCAGATGGCCCACGAGATATCCAGGCGGCCCACCCTCGGGGTCGCCGATCGACCGAACCGCGACGGCCACGTTCCGACCGTCGTTGCCAATCTGCCAGTAATGGGTATGGCCTGAGATAATCGCGGTGATCCGGTTGGTCTGGACGATGGCCCTCCAGTCGTCGATCCCGGGACCATCGAAATTCTCCCAGATCTGGAACGGATAATTATGCTGGAAGATCACGGGCCGCTCGCCCGAGGCGATTGCGGAGCCGACTTCGGCGAGAAACCAGTCGATTTGCTCGGCCGAGAGCCCCAGCGGCTTTGACTGTTGCGTGTCGAGCCGGAGGAAGCGGAACCCTCGGAGCAAGGTCGAGCCGAAGGTCGCGCCGACGTGAGAGCGAAACCCGGTCGCGTTCGGGTCGTCCTTGACGTCGTGGTCGCCGACGAGGGCGAAGTGGGGACAGTAAAGCCTCTGGCGGAGGTCGTCGAAAAGGCGAAATTGATCCTCGGTCGCGTCCTGGACGTTGTCGCCGATGAACTGCACGAAGTCGGGCCGGATCAGGGTGTTGATCTCTTCGATAGCCCGGAGCGCGACGTCATGGTTGTCGAGCCCGGCCTCGGTCAGGTGCAGGTCGCCGGGGACGACGAAGGTCACGGGATCCTCGATGAGGCTCATCGTTCAGGTTCTCGCCGGTGAAAGGTGATGGTCGATCGGGTTGGAAATCCCCGCTTCAATTGATTGAGCGGACGGGCGGGTCTCGGGCATGGCCAGGCCGAAGAAGACGAGAGCGACGCACGCGATCGCCGATAGGGTGAAAAACCCGGCGTCGAAGCCGAACCGCGAGACGATCTCTCCGGTCAGGTAGTGGCTTGCCGACGCCCCGATCCCGGTCGCCGTGGCCAGGGCGCCTTGCATCGCGTTGAATCGGCCCGTGCCGCGGGTCAGGTCGGCGATGACCAGGATGCCGACCACTCCGAAGATCCCCGCGCCGATGCCGTCCAGGAGCTGGATCGCGACCAGCCAGCGGGGGTCGACGGTGAGGGTGTAGAGCAATCCCCGGACCGGCAAGACGGCGAAGCCGACCAGGAACGTGGCCCGGCGTCCCCACGAATCCGCTAGCCGGCTCGAAGCGATCGCGACGGGAACCATCACGAGCTGCGCGGCGACAATGCAGGCCGACATGTAACCGGCCACACCGTCGGTCTTGCCGGTGGTCATCTTCTGGCCGACAAGCGGAAGCATCGCCGCGTTGGCGAAATGAAAGAGGATGATCGACCCGGCGAAGATCAAGATGCGCCGGTCGCCGAGCAACTCGCCGATCGGGGCGATCCTCGGCGCCAGTTCCTTCTTCGAGTCGCCAGCCTCGCCGCCCCGAGCGAGGTCGTCGTCGATCTCATCGCGGCGAATCGCCAGGGTGGCGATGACCGAGCCGACGCACATCGCGGCCAGGAGGTAGAAGATCCCTTCGTACGAGACATGATCGCCGATCAGCCCGGCCAGGACCGCCGCGGCGACGTTCCCGGCGTGGTTGAACGCCTCGTTCCGCCCGGTCCGGCGTGACATCCGGGCGTGCCCGACGAGCCCCAGGCTCACGGCCGCAATGGCCGGGGCGAAGATCGCCGAGGCCGCACCAAGGACGGCCTGAGCCCCCAGAATCACGGGCAAGGTCGGAATCCGGACCATCGCGATCGACGCGAGCGCGATCAAGGCCGACGCCGCGACCATCCAGCCCTGCTTGCGCCGGGTCCGATCGATCAGAGCCCCGGCAGGCGTCTGCGCGATGACCGACGCGATGCCCATCGCCGACATCGCCATGCCGATCCTCGATGGGTCCCAGTGCTTGATCGTGAGGAAAATGGCCAGGTAAGGCCCCAGGCCGTCGCGGACGTCGGCCAGCACGACGTTCAAGGCGTCGAGCGCCCGGAGGCTCCGCCGGCTCGGCTCCGGCTTCTTGTCGTCCATCGAGAGTCTCCGATTCAATAATGGGTGAAGTAGAGCCACGCCACGCCGACGAGGGTCGTCAGGATCGTCAGCGGGACGCCGACCTTGAGGTACTCGACGAAGCTCAGCTCGGTCCCGACGCGTCGAGCGTTCTCGACGACGATCAGGTTGGCGACCGAGCCAAGGACCGTCAGGTTGCCGGCCAGGGTGCTCGACATCGCCAGCGCGAGCCATGCCAGCTCGCGATTCGATCCGGCCATCGCGTTCATCAAGGGCTCAAACAGCAGGACCGCCGGCACGTTCGAGACCAGGTTCGACAGGACCAGCGATAGCCCGCTGACCATCACGACGGGCGATTCCAGTAGCGAGTGCCAGTGCTCGATCCCCCAGGTCCGGACGACCACCGCCTCGAAGGCGTGGACCACCACGAACAATCCGGCGAACATCACCAGGAGCGGCCAGTCGACCGACTCATAGACCTCCTCGGGCTTCACTCGGCCGAGCAGCAGGACCGCCGCCGCCCCCAGGGCCACCAGCGCGATCGGATACCCCGCGAAAAACAGGCCAACCGTCACCAGGGCCACGCCAACGCTCTTGGCCATCAAGCCGCGATCGATAAGGGGGCTCGGCAAAGGCTCGGCCGAGTCGTTCTCCGGCTGGTCCAACGCCTCGCGATAGACGACGTAAACGACCAGGAACGTGATCACAAGCCCGATCGCCGCCACTGGCGCTAGCCTCGCCGCGAAGCGGAGGTAAGAGATGTGGGAATGCGACCCGATGATGATGTTCTGAGGATTCCCCGTGATCGTCGCGACCGAGCCGACGTTGGAGGCCGTCGCCAGGCCGACAAGGTATGGGATCGGTGGTCGCTTCAGCCGGCGGGTGAGGTCGAGCACCAGTGGAGTGAGGGCCACGCAGACCACGTCGTTGACCAGGAACGCGGAGAGGACGCCCGAGAGCCCGATCGTCACCGCCAGGAGCGGCCTGGGCGAGGAGAACTGCGCGGCGATCCGCTCGGTCACCAGCGCGATGAAGCCAGAAATCCGGAGGTACGCCACGACGACCATCATCCCGAACAGAAGGATCAAGGTCTCGTAATCGACCGCCTTCGCCGCATCATGCAGGGTCAGGACGCCGAAGCCGAGCATCGCCGCCGCGCCCACCAGCGCGATCCCCGAGCGGTCGATCCGCAGGCCGGGGACCTTGCCGATGGCCAGGGCCAGATAAGTCAAACCGAAGATGGTTGAGACAAGAGGGATCGAAGCGGGAGGAGTCGTCACGGGCCAGGTTCCTTTTGGGTCAGGCGGTCGTTGAGAGGTCGGACGTCACGGGCATCGGGTCCACCAGGCCGCCTTCGGTGATCTCTTCGTGGGTCTTCAAGGTCTCCGGGACCAGGATCGCGACGATGAGCGTGGCGACCACGCCCACACCGGCCAGGACCCAGAACAGCCCCCGATAGCCGAGCGGTTCGACCAGAAAGCCCGAGACAGCAGGGCCGATCGCCGAGCCCAGGACCAGGCACGAGCCGACGATCACCTGGGCTTCGCCCGATCGCCGGGGATCGGCAAGACGATCGGTGACCCAGGCCGCCGCCAGGACCGCGAAGAGTCCGTTGCCCAGGCCGTCGAGCGCCTGGTTGGCCACGATCATCTCGGGATTCCGAAGCGTGGCGACCAGCGCCAGGCGGAGGGCCATGATCGACCAGCCGGCGATCAGTAAGGGCTTTCGTCCCCATCGATCCGCCAGCCAGCCCGCCGGCCAGACCACGATCATCCAGGCCACCATGCTGACGGCAAAGGCATAGGAAAGCATTCGATCGGGAGCCTGCAATTCCCGCTTCATATACAGGCCGAGATACACACCCCCGGGCGCATTCGCCGCGTGGTAGAGCACCATTGCCGCCACGAAGGCCCAGAGCCCGGCGTCCTTCGGTAGCCAGCCGCCCTTCGGTTTCTCGATCGAGGACTCACCGGCGATTTCCTCGAAATCAACCGCTTTCGTCTCCTTCTTGACGCCCGGTTCGTGGATCAGCAGAGCGGCGACGACCGCCAGGCATTGCACCACGAACAGCGGGACGAGGATCGAGCCGACTCCCTGTCTCTCGGCCAGCCAGCCGCCGAAGAGGGTCATCAGGACGATGCCGATCGGTTTCCAGAAGCGGAGGGCGCCCGAGGGCCGCGCCGACTTGCCCTCGGGGAGCCAGCGACGCCGCTTCCGCGCCGCTCAAACTTTCGACAATGGCCCGGCCGATGCCGTTTTCGGCGAAGAGGATGACGATGAATCCGATCCAGAGGAGGCCGTGAGCATCCCGGATGAGCCAGGTTGATGCGGCCACCGCCGCCAGAGCGATGACAAGAAACGGCTTGCGTCCGTCGATCCGGTCCGACCAGAGACCGACCGGGAACTGGGCCAGTCCCGCCAGGGCCGCCAGGGTTGAGACCATGCCGATCGCCCGGTCCGACAGGCCGAGCTGGCCGAGATAGAGCGGCAGATACGGTAGCGTGAAGCCGATCCCCGCCATCCCGAGGAAATAGGAGCCATAAAGGCCGATCCGATTCCGCAGGTCCATGATGATTTCGATCTCGAAGGGTGTAAGGTCCCCAGCCCGGAAGGTCGGGCCGGGGGATTTCAGGACTTCAGCGACTACCGTCACTCGATCGGCGGAGGGATGTCCTCTTCGCGGTCGGGCCGGTCCTTCTTCTCCTTGGGCTCGGGCCGGTCCTTCTTCTCCTTCTTCTCCTTGAGATCGGGCCGGTCCTTCTTCTCCTTGGGCTCGGGGCGGTCCTTCTTGGCCTTCTTTTCCTTGGGCTCGGGCCGGTCGTCCGGGTCGGTGGCGCGGGCGAGATGCTCCGGAACGTGCGTCAGAGCCTCGGCGGCTCGGGCGAGTTCTCCGGCCCGCTCCTTCCGGCCGGCGACGGCGTCGCGGCGGGCGGCGTTGTAAAGGTCCTTCGAGGCGTCGAGGTAGAACCTGACGTCCGCCCCCTCGGCCTCATCCCTCAGGTCGGCAATCCGGTCGTAAGCGTGGCGGAGGTCGCGACGGGTCCGCTCGTCCTCGTCCTCCGGGCCGCGGACGTCGGGAGGCGGGGGCAGGTCGTCGTCGAGCTCGAACATCGCGGCGTTCCGGGCGTGGTCGACGGCCCTGGCCAGATCATGGGCCGCGACCCCGTACTCGCGGGCCTTCCGCTCGTCTCCCTTCTCGAACGCCCGGACGGCGTCCCGATAGATTCGGGTGGCGCGTTCGGTCCAGTCCTTGAGTCGTTCCTCGGGGCGGCCGACGTTCCGGCCATCGGATCGGAGCCGGCGGAGCAGATCGTACGCTTTCTTCATCTCGCCTCCCGGTCCCCGATCTTCTTTCTTCTTCGCCTTGGGCGGTTCCTGAGGCCCGGGCGGCTCGGGCGGCATCGCCGCGGCGAGCACCACACCCAGCAGGCTCGACGAGCCGAGGGCCAGGATCTTGAACAAGGTCATGCTTCGTCCTCCCGGATTTGTTGGATTCGATCAACTGGATGCGGCGGATGCCGCCGCGTCGTGGAAGGGATATTGCACGGGACGTGCCGGGACGAAAGTGGGCGGATTTCGTCGATTTTCGACCGTATATCGTTCAATCCTGGGCGGATTTCCCCCGGGCGAACGGGGGCTTCCCGCCCGACCGGAGCCCGATGGTCGAGATCACCTCGGGGTCGCGGGCGTTTCCGACCGGAAATCGCCCGACGATTCGTCTCCTTGGCCCCCGGCCCGGCGGTTGCTTGAGGGAAGCCCATCGATCAAGATCGACTCGGAGGGCGAAGGCCGCATGCGAGTTCCGTTAAAGATCCAGGTCGGAGCGGTGGTGGCCCTGTTCGTCGCCGCGCTCGCCTGCTTATGGACCACCGGGGCCTCGGTGATGGCCCGAGAGGGCCGCCGGGCCTCGGCCGGCGGTGTCCTGGCCCGCGCTGGGGTCGCCCTGACTCGTCGAGGCGAGGGATGGCTCGCAACCACCCCTCGGGGATTCGACATGGTCGGGCAGGACGAGTGGGATGAGCTCGACCGGAAACTTGGGGAGGAGGCAACCACCGCCCTCCAGGGCTTCGACGGAGTCGAGGGAGGCTATTTCCTCCGAGACCAGAAGCGGTTTCTTGGCGCCGCGTTTCCGACCGAGGCAAGGCCGAAGTCGAAAAAGGTCCGCGACCGGAAGGGCCAGCAGGGGCCGCCTCCTCGCGAAATTGATCTGATCGAAATCCAGGCCGATGCCGCGATCCGGCGGAATCAGCCATTCTTCGTGGTCGAGGACGTGCCGCCGAGCACCGTGGCGATTCGGACCGCCCCCGTGGTCATCGACGGCCAGATCGTCGCCGCGACCTGGACCATGACCCGGCTCGTCGACCCGATCTTCATCGACCGCTCGTTCCGGGGCTACCGGCTCTCGGCCGGGCTGGCGCTGGGCGGAATCGCGCTGGCGCTCCTCCTGACGCTCAACCTGGCACGGACGGTCGGCAGGCAGAAAGTCGAGCGCGACCGGCTCCAGGCCGAGCTGCGCCGGTCCGAGCGGCTCGCGGCGCTGGGCAAACTCCTGGCGGGCGTGGCGCACGAAGTCCGCAACCCCCTGGCGGGCATCCGATCGACGGTCCAGCTCTGGCAACGCGGGATCGGGCCGGATGGCGAGTCGTTCGACGACCTGCTCTCGGAGGTCGACCGGCTCGATGGGATCGTCGGCCGGCTCCTCCACTTCTCGCGGGCCGACGCCCAGGAGATGGTCCCGGGCGACCTGAACGCCCTGGCCGCCGAGGCCGCGCGCCTGGCCGGACCGTCCGCCGAAGCTCAAGGCATCCAGATCGAACTCGACCTGGCTCCGGACCTGCCGAGCATCCCGATGGCCCCGCCCGCCGTGATCCAGGTGCTCCGGAACCTCACAACCAACGCCATCCAGGCGATGCCCGACGGCGGCCGACTCCGGATCTCGACCCGGCTTGACCCGGCCCGGGGGAGGGTCGAGCTGGCGGTCGCCGACACCGGCAAGGGGCTGTCCCCCGAGGTGCTTGCACATCTCTTTGAACCGTTCTACACGACCAAGGCAAACGGCACCGGCCTGGGCCTGGCGATCGCCCGCGAGATCGCCCTGGCGCATCGGGGCGAGATTCGGGCCGGGTCGCGTCCCGGCTCGCCGGGAGCCTCGTTCGTCCTGGCCCTCCCGTTGTCCGGACCGCTCGTCAAGCCTGGGAGCCTCGCCGATGCCGAACTCGCCTGACCTGATCCTCGTCGTCGACGACGACCGGACGATCCGCCGGAACCTGGCCCGGCTGGTCGAGGCCGAGGGGTATCGCGCGAGCGAGGCGGTCGACGGTGACGACGCCCTGGCGAAGATCCGCTCGGAGGCGCCAGCCGCCGTCCTGCTCGACCTCAAGATGCCCGGGCGCGATGGCCTCTCGGTGCTCGAAGAACTCGGCCCGAGGCTCGCCGACCTGCCGGTGATCGTCGTGACCGCCTTCGGCGGCTCGGCTCCGGCGATCGAGGCGATGCGACGCGGGGCCTACGACTACCTGACCAAGCCGTTCGATCTTGATGAGGTCCTGCTGACCCTCAAACGGGCCCTCCGCCAGCGAGCGCTGGCCGCCGAGGTCCGCGAACTGAGGTCGAAGGCCGAGGAGCACGGCTCGCCGGCCGACGCAGCTCCGGAGATGGTCGGCGAGAGTGCGGCGATGCGCGACGTCTACAAGGCGATCGGTCGGGCCGCCGCGACCGAGGAGCCGGTCCTGATCGTCGGCGAGAGCGGCACGGGCAAGGAGTTGGTCGCCTCGGCCCTCCATCGCCACTCGAAGCGCGGGGCCGGGCCGTTCGTTCGGGTCAACTGCGGGGCCTTGCCCGAAGGCCTGATCGAGAGCGAGCTGTTCGGCCACGAGCGCGGAGCTTTCACAGGTGCCGACCGGATGCGCCCCGGCCGGTTTGAGCGAGCGAGCGGCGGGACCATCTTCCTCGACGAGGTGGGCGAGCTGCCCGCATCGGCCCAGGCCAAGCTCCTCCGCGTCCTCCAGCAGCGCGAGTTCGAGCGGGTCGGCGGGACCGAGATCCTCAAGGCCGACGCCCGGGTCGTCTCGGCCACGCACCGGGATTTGCCGAAGGAGGTCGCCGCCGGCCGGTTCCGTGAGGACCTTTATTACCGGCTCAACGTCGTCCGGATCGCAATCCCGCCGCTTCGCGACCGCCCCGAGGACATCCCGCCGCTGGCCGAGCAGGTCCTCCGCCGGCTGGAGCGGAAATACGGGTGGGCCGGGCTCTCGCTCTCGCCCGAGGCCCTGGCCGAGATCCGCACGAATCCCTGGCCGGGAAACGTCCGCCAACTCGAGAACGCCCTGGCCCGCGCCGCGATCGCCGCGAGGGGCCGCGCCATCCTGCCCGAGCACATCGAGGCCGACCAGTCCGGCGACCCGTCCTTGCCCACCCCCGGCGACCCGCTCGAAGAACTGCCGCTGAGGGCCTTGCTGGCCGAGGTCGAGCGCCGGGCCATCCGTCGAGCCTTGACCGCCTGCGGCGACAATCGGACCCGAACCGCCGAACGCTTGGGGATCAGCCGCCGTCAGCTCTTCGACAAGATCCGTGAGTACGACCTCCTGCCCGGTCCGGCCGAGGAATGATCTCCGATCCCCGGGGAGAGAACGACCGGGAATCCCGAGTGCCCCGCCTGATCCTGGAGGCCAACCGACGCCGATTTCCCCGGGAAATCGCTGCCAAGAATCAGGCCCTCTTCACGACATAACGCCAGTTCCCATCATGGTTTTCGCCAGGAAATCGCGACGGGAAATCGGGACCGACTCCGCCCAGGGCCGGCCTCGATCTCCCCGACCGACGGCTCCTGAACGGCCCGGGATCGGAACGATGGTCGAGTAGCGGAGGGGCAGGGACGCTGCCTCCTCCGCCCTCTTCAAACCGGACGGGCGGATTTCCCGCATCCGGCTTACCCGAATTCCTTCCCCACAACGCAGGCACAGGAAGTCAGCGTCGGGTCGATTGGGCTCTCAAGGGCTGGAATCCCAGCGTCACGAGATGGGCATAATACGACTGACCCTCCGGAACTCGGTAGGGACGCTGACTCCGGCGTTTCAGGTGATGTCTCAACCGCTCGCAGGCGTACCAGTTCAACTCGCCAAACGCCTCGCTCGGATAGCCGTGCTGGAAGTATCTCCCCCAGCTCCCAAGCCAACGACTCACCCCGCACACCATCTCCACGACGGGCACGAAGCGACGCCGACGCTCGGTCAACTCCCGGATCTTGGCTCGGGCTCGCGCCATCGCCTTCTTCGAGGGAAACACGTTGAGATAACGCCGCGATCGTCCGAAACGATCCCGATCGTACCGCAGCGTGAACCCCAGAAAGCTCAGGCTCTCACCGGGTTCGACAAGTCTCACCGTCCGTGTCTTCTCGCGGTTGATCGTCAGCCCGAATCGTCCTTCGAGGTTCCCCTCGATCCAGTTGACCAGGTGCCTCGATTGATAACGCGCCAGCACCACGAAGTCATCGGCGTAACGCACCAGATGGGCCTTGGCCCACGTCCCGGGGCCGTCGCCTCGGTAGAACGATTTCTCGAACCAGTGAAGGTAGAGGTTCGCCAGCAACGGAGAGATCACTCCCCCTTGCGGCGTCCCCTGCTTCGGTCGGGTCCGGGTCGTTCGACCTCGGTTGTCGGTCTCCTCCACGGGAGCTTCCAGCCACTGGCGGATCAGCCTTAAGACCACGCCGTCGGCGAGTCGTCGCTCCAGGCACTTCATCAAGTGCTCGTGAGGGATCGTGTCGAAGTACGATTGAAGGTCCGCGTCGTACACCTCCACAAGCCCGGCGGAAAGATGATGGCGAATCGCGTCGATCGCTTGATGCGCGTTCTTGCCCGGACGGAACCCGAAGGAACTGTCCAGGAAGTCCGCCTCGAAGATCGGCTCAATCACCAGCAACACCGCCGTTTGAACGACCCGATCACGAACCGTGGGAATGCCCAGGGGTCGCAACCGGCCATCCGGCTTGGGGATCTGGACACGCCGGACCGGCTGGGGCCGGTAGGTCTTGGTCCGCAGTTCCTCGTGCAACTCCTGGAGGAACGCCGTGGCACCCGGACCATCAATGATGTCCCGGCATGACACGCCATCCACTCCCGGGGCGCCGTCGTTCTTGAGGACCAACCACCACGCGGCCGTCAGCACGTCGAGCCGGAAGATCCGGTCAGACAGGGCGTAGAACCGGAATCGCGGCTCCTGCTTGGCTTTGTGGGTCAGCTTGCTTCTCAGTTCGGAGACTTTCGGCGGCAGGGCGACCCCCGACTTCACCTCCGGTCTCACGCGGCGGGTGTCGGGATTGACCTGGTTCGCTTCTTCCGTAGTGGGACGGTTGTCCAAGCGGATCTCCTCACGTTTTGAAGACAGCACGAATTCGGCAGGGGTCCTTCGCTCCCCGGGAATTACCCCGCTTCCCCGCTACTACGACCCCCTCCGACTCCCGATCGAGCCCGACGCCGGTTATTCATTCCCCTCGTCAGTTGGTCCGACCCCATGCCCTGGAGTCCGTCCGCTCGATCGGGTCTCCCAGGTTCCTCGATGGATCTCTCGACGCCCGCCGTCCCCAACCACCCCGGAGAGCCCAGCCGCTGCGAGTGCTCGTTACTTCGCGGCTGGTGTCAGGCTTGGCCCGAATTTGAAGGTTGGCCACTCTCGGAAAAGGGTTTAACGAGGCCGAATCGGGTTCACGCTTTCGCATTACGGCTGACGTCGTCGCATCGCCGGGCTTCGACGGCACGGTCACCCGTGACGCCGCCGGCTAGCTTCATGGCGAACGAGCAATTCCCATGGTCAGTACCTCTCAACTGACAAGACCCACCAGACTTGGCCTGGCGCACAAACTCAAACCCAATCGCAGCTCGACAACCGGCCGCTGAAGACGAACCCAACGACCGAGCCTCTTGCCCGTCAAGTCGAAGCCAACCCCGGCGCGGCGCCCGCCCCCGGAACACGAACCCAACGACCGCACGGCCCCCGCCAATAGACAAACCCAATCCTCGGGGGCCCGCGATCGTTCCCGTGTCGAGAAATCTCCCGGGCCCGTTGTAGTGACCGGAATTCGAAGCCAACGCCCGCGATCTTCCACTCAAACACCCCTCTCGGTCCCGGATCTCGCCAGTCCGTCGATAGTATCGCGATCCTGGAGTCGGATTAGTCGGGTTTTCGGGAGGGCCCTCCAGAATCCACGCCGACAGGTCCCCCAATTCCCGCCCCACCCCGATCAGACCCGGGTCGATAACTCCGTCACGAGCATGTGCGCCTCGGTCGAAGAGCAGCCACGGCGGCGGATCAGCAGGCCGGCTTCTAACTGGTCTCCACAGCGGACGAGGTGCTCGATCAGCTCATCCAGGTCGCCATCGCTCAACTCGTGCCAGTTGGGCCGGTCCGTCCGGGTCGTGTCGGTCACCGCCACGCGCCGGCCGATCTCGGCGAGCACCCGGCCGAGCCCGGGCACAACGCCCTGGTTGTGCGCCCGCCAGGCGATGCGGATCAGACCGGGGGCGGGCAACATCACCGATGTGGGGAGACCCTTGCCGGAGGCGCCGCGCCTCGACCACGGCCGGCAAGAGCGCATGCGTGTCGCCGGAGGCCAGATGCAGGTCAAGGGACTCCAGCTTCCAGTAAGTGAGTCTGTCGGACCCGGCCTCGTAGGATGGCGTGGACCAGGTGTCGATGTGCCGATGGGCGCGGGCGATCTCCGCGTATCTAAGGTGGATGGCGGTGGCAACCCCAGCGGCGGGAAGCGGTTGGAGCGGACGGAGATTGATCCACAGGCCATCGGGATCGACCCGCAGCACCCAGTTCGTCGAGCGGAACTTCGCGAGGATGCCGCGGAGGAACATCGGCACGCACACGGCCGCCATCACGGTGCACCCGACCCACATCAACCGAGGGGCTCCCCGATGGCGCAAGAGGAGGACCATCCCGACAAGGAAGGCGCACACGAACAGGCCACCCACGGTCCCCCACAGCCGCGACTGCCGACAAAGCAGGCCGGACCCGTGGCCCAGTTCCGCTCCGGAGTGCAGTTTCATGATCCGGCCCTCTATCTCCTCCACTCCACACCCACGCCAATGATTGTTCGCACCGCGAGCGATTTTATTGACGCAGGGGCGGGATCGCCCCTGCGGTGGGCGCGAGCCGATGATCCTGATGGAGGGGCCAACTCGCCCTCGTTGGCCGGGCTGGGGCCCAGGCAGACGGGACGGGGGCGACCCGGGGATTTCCGGTCGGGGGATGCCCGATCGGGTGCGTGCCGCCTATGCTAGAGGATTGAGGGGCGACCGCCCTTCGAGGAACATCCTGGCGGGGGCGGCTTGCCGATGAGCTTCGCGATCTGGGGACTGGGCATCGCCCTGCCGGAATACTCGATCACCCAGGAACTGGCGGCCGAATTGACCAGCAAGGTCTCCGGCCACGACGCCGAGCAGGCCCGACGACTCGCGGCGCTCTATCGACGCTCGGGAGTCCGCAAGCGCCAGGTCGTGCTCCTGGACCGGCTCGACGTCAACGCCGAGCCCGACGGCTCGCCCGGCGCCTCGACCCGGGCGCGGATGGAGCATTACGAGGAGGCGATCCGGCCGCTCGCGCGCGAGGCCGCGAGCCGGGCGCTGGCGTCGAGCGGGATCTCGCCGATCGAGATCACGCACCTCGTCACTGTCTCCTGCACCGGGTTCGCGGCGCCGGGGTTCGACCTCTCGCTCTTCACCGGCCTGGGTCTCGACCCGGGCGTCCAGCGGACACACGTCGGGTTCATGGGCTGTCACGGGGCGCTGAACGGCCTGCGCGTGGCCGGCGCCTTCGCGGCGAGCGATCCCTCGGCCCGCGTCCTCCTCTGCGCGGCGGAGCTTTGCAGCCTCCATTTTCAGTTCGGCTACGATGCCGACCTGGCCGTCTCCAACGCCCTCTTCGCCGACGGCGCGGCGGCCGTCGTCGGCCGGGCCGAGTCTCCGGGTGGTCCGGATGCCTGGCGGCTGGTCGCCAGCGGCTCGGCCCTGATGCCCGAGACGGCCGACGCGATGAGCTGGAAGATCGGCGACCACGGCTTCGAGATGACCCTCTCGGCCCGCGTCGCCGGCCTGATCGCCGAGAACCTCCGACCCTGGCTCCAAGGCTGGCTGCGCCCTCGCGGCCTGACCATCGCCGATGTCGCCTCCTGGGCGATCCATCCCGGCGGCCCGCGCATCCTGGACGCGGTCGAGGAGGCCCTCGGCCTGCCTCGCTCGGCCACGAGCGAGTCTCGCGACGTCCTCTCGACCTGCGGCAACATGTCGTCGCCAACGGTCCTGTTCATCCTCGACCGGCTCCGACGCCGGAGGGCCGGGCGTCCTTGCGTCTCGCTCGCCTTCGGTCCGGGTCTGGCGATCGAGGCGGCGCTCTTTGAATAATCGAAGAGTTTAACCGCCAAGACGCCAAGGTCGCGGAGGAAGAAGACAGGAGGAGAGGGAATTCAAAAAAGCATCAATTCAGTTAAATAAACTTCATCTTGTATTATTGATATGTATCCGTCTTTCTCTCCTCCTATCTTCTTCCTCCGCGACCTTGGCGTCTTGGCGGTTAAACTCTTCGATTCGAGATAGGCCCATCGAGATGACAAGTGACCACCCCGATCAATTCGAGGTCATCATCGCCGGGGCGGGGCTGGCGGGGGCTTCGCTGGCGCTCGGGCTGGCCCGGCGGGGAGCGAGAGTCGCCCTGCTCGACGCATCGGCGTTCCCGCGCGACAAGGTCTGCGGCGAGTTCCTCAGCCCCGAAGCCTGGGGCGTCCTCGACCGGATGGGCCTGGCCGATGGGGTTCGCCGGTCGGGCTATCACGCGATCCGCCGGGTCCGGATCTCGACGCCGAAGGGGCGCGAGGTGATCGCCGACGTCGTCGGCCCCGACGGCCTACCCGGGATCGGCCTGAGCCGATCGTTCCTCGACGATCGGATCGTCCGCGAGGCTCGGCGGGCGGGAGTCGAGGTTTTCGAGCGGACCAGGGTCGTCGGGCCGGTCGTCGAGGATGGCCGCGTCGTCGGCGTCGCCGTCCACTCGAAAGAGAGGAAGGAGATCCGTGCCCGGATCACGGTCGCCGCCGACGGCCGACACTCCTCGCTGGTGAAGCAGGCCGGCAAGACATCCGGGGGCAGTCTCTTCCGCCCCGGGTATTTCGGCCTGAAACGCCACCTGACCGTCCACGACCCGGCGGCCGACGAGGCGGAGGGGACCGTCGGCCTGCACGTCGTCCGGGGAGGGTATGGCGGGACCTGCCGGATCGAGGGATCTTCGATCACGAATCTGTGCGCCATGCTGCCCGCCCGCGAGGTCAAGAACCGGCGCGGGGACCTCGACCGCGTCGCGAGGGAATCCCTCGGCCAGAACCCTGCTCTGGCGAGGCTCCTGGAGGCGAGCGAGCCGGCGGGCGAGTGGAAGACGGTCGCGGACATCGTCGTCAAGGTCTCGGTCCCGACCCGGCCCGGCGTCCTCTTCGCGGGAGATTGCCAGGGAACGGTCGACCCGCTCGGTGGCCAGGGGATGACGATGGCCCTGCTCGGGGCCGAGATGCTCGTGCCGTTCGTCGAACGCGGGCTGGCCTCGGGCGAGGGAATCACCAAAGCGATCCAGGCAGCCTGTCATCATGAGTGGCGCCGCCGGTTCGCCTTCCGGGTCGCCCTATGCCGGACCTTTCACCACTTCCTGGTCAACCCGGCCTTCGTCAACCTCTCGGCGCAGCTCGGCCCAACCGCCTCGCGGTTCCTCGCGGCCTGTTACAACCAGACCCGAGAGCGCAAACCGGCCTGGTTCTGAGCGGGAACGCCCTCGAATCCCGCGAGCCCGTTGCGGCGCCCCTCCGGCCCGATCTATCCTATTTTCACGGACGACGGCCGACGCGATCGGGAAAGGCCCGGCGTGCCTGGATGTCGCCAACGAGGACCACCGCGCCATGATCGGGACTTTGACGCTCGCCCTCGCCCTGCTCGCCGGGCCGATGGCCGAGGAGGGCCAGGGCCGGCCGTTCCTCCATCCTCTTTTCACGGATCACGTCGTCCTCCAGCGCGACAAGCCGATTCCCGTCTGGGGCTGGACCGAGCCGGGGCAGCGGGTCAAGGTCGCCCTGGCTGGTCAGTCGGTCGAGACGACCGCCGATGCACAGGGGAAGTGGTTGGCGAAGCTCGGCCCCTATCCCGCGGGCGGCCCGCACGTCCTGACCGTGGCCGGCCCGAAGTCGGCCGAGGTCAAGGATATCCTCGTCGGTGACGTCTGGATCTGCTCCGGCCAGTCGAACATGGAGTGGCCAGTCGAAGCCGCGAATCACGCGAAGGAAGAGATCGCGGCGGCCAATTATCCGAGAATCCGCCTCTTCACCGTGCCCAAGAAGGTCGCGATCGAGCCGACGAGCACGGTTGACGCCTCGTGGGAGGTCTGCTCGCCCGAGACCGTTGGACAGTTCTCGGCCGTCGGCTATTTCTTCGGCCGCGATCTCTATCGCGAGCTGGACGTGCCGATTGGGCTGATCGATTCCTCGTGGGGTGGGACCATCGCCGAGGCCTGGGTCAGCGCAGGTTCACTGGATGCAATGCCAGACTTCAAGGACGCCCTGGCTCAGATCCGCGAAGAAAAGGCCGAGGAGGGCAAGCCACCCGTCAAGTTCGAGCAGGCCATGGCCGCCTGGTGGAAGAGGAACGACCCCGGCTCGGCCGACGTCCCGACCTGGTCCGATCCGAAGTTCGACGCGAACGGCTGGAAGACCATGAACCTGCCCGGGATCTGGGAGAACAAGGGCCTGGACGACTTCGACGGCATCGTCTGGTTCCGCAAGGAGGTTGACCTGCCCGATGGGTGGGACGGCAAGGAACTGGAGCTTCACCTCGGCCCGATCGACGACCGGGACACGACGTTCTTCAACGGCGTCGAGGTCGGCCACAAGGAGAACTGGCTGGCCGGCCGCGATTACAAGGTCCCGGCTGGGCTGGCCAAGGACGGCCGGAACGTCATCGCCGTGCGGGTGCTCGACACTGGAGGCAATGGTGGGTTCGCGGGCGAGGCGAAGGACATGAGGCTCGTCGCCGCGGGGGTCGACAAGGCCGCGCCGATCGCGCTGGCCGGCGACTGGTCGTACAAGGACTCGACGCCGATGGGCCGGCTCTCCTCGCCGCCCGAGCCGGCCGGGTCGAATCCGAACAAGGTGACGGTCCTTAATAACGGCATGATCGCCCCGCTCAAGCCGTTCCCGATCAAGGGGGCGATCTGGTATCAAGGCGAGTCGAACGCAGGGCGACCCGCGCAGTATCGTCGGCTCCTGCCGACCCTGGTCCGCGACTGGCGAGGCCAGTTCGAGGTCGGCGATTTCCCGTTCCTGATCGTCCAGCTCGCCAACTTCATGCAGATCAAGCAGGAGCCGGTCGACACGGCCTGGGCCCAGCTCCGCGAGGCTCAGTTCCTGACCACGAAGGCCCTTCCGAATGTCGGGATCGGACTGGCGATCGACATCGGTGACGCCGACGATATCCACCCGAGAAACAAGCAGGACGTCGGCCGGCGTCTCGCCCTGAACGCCCTGGCGATCGCCTACGGCCAGGACGTCGAGTTCTCCGGCCCGGTCTTCAAGGCCAAGGAAGTCAAGGGCAACGCCATCAAGCTGACCTTCGACCACCTCGGTGGGGGCCTCGTGGCCAAGGGGGCCGACAAGATCGAAGGGTTCGCCATCGCGGGCGAGGATGGCCGATATGTCTGGGCCGACGCGGTGATCGACGGCGACTCGATCGTGGTCTCGTCGCCGAAGGTCGAGAAGCCGGCCCACGTCCGCTACGCCTGGGCCGATAATCCGATCTGCAACCTTTACAACCAGGCTGGACTTCCCGCCGTGCCGTTCCGGACCGATCCGCCCAAGGATTGAAGCAGCGTGGAGGGTGGTACCGAGCTCGCGGCACCACCCTCCATCCAATTCGCTCAATGGACCGCGTGGGCCTCGGGCTTGACGCCCTTGGCTGCACCCGTTGAAGCCGAACGGGCGAGGCTTGAACTCGCCGACGAGGTTGACGTCGCTCTCGGCCGAGATCTTGTCTTCCAGGCCGACCGCCCAGTAAACCGCGTTGACCAGCATCCGGCGCATGCCGGGGCTCTCCAGGTCGGTCGCGGCTCCCATCGTGGTCGTGAAGACCCGGGCGGGCTTGCCCGACTCGCCGGTGATAGGTCTTGACCCAGGCGACCGGCATCATCGGGTCGTTCTTCTTGCCCTCGACCGGCTTGCCGGTCGGCGTCATGTCCTCGACGACCTGGCCGAGGACCAGCGGCTTGCTGTCGCCGGGCAGCGGGAGCCGGACCCCGTAGACGTCGGTCGGCCCCCAGATGTCGCCGTCCTTGATCCCCCGCAGGATCGGGTGGCCGGTCTCGCCCGGGGCGATGATCCCGCGCGTGCTCTCCTTGCCGTGGTTGCCGTGGTGGCTGATCCAGGTCTCGCCCAGCACCTGCCGGCCGAAGCCGCCCTCCCAGCCTTTTTCCTTGCTGTTGACCAGGAATACCGGGCGTACTTCTTGTCGCCCTTGATGTTGAAGGCGTGGGTCGCCGTCCTCATGCCGATGACCGGCCGGCCCGACTCGACGTAGTCGACGATCTCCTTCATCTGGTCGTCGGGCAGGTCGCGGAACCGCGTGGCGATGATCATCAGGTCGGCCTTGCGCAAGGCTTCCAGGCCCGGGATATTGTCGGACCGGTTGGGGTCGATCGACCCGTCCTTGCCGATCGCGAACAGCACGGTGCAGTTGAAGCCGTGATGCTTGGCCAGGATCTTGGCCAGTTGCGGCAGGGCCTCCTCCGAGCGGTATTCCTCGTCGCCGCTGATCAGGACGACGTTCTTTCCCTTGCCAGGCCCGTCTCCGCCTTTGTAGACGACCCACTGTCGTCGGCGAGGGCGGTCGAGACGAACATCAATGCCAGGGCTGGGAGGAGCAAGGTTCGGGCGAGTCGATTCATGAGGTCTCGGATGAATCCTGCAAATGTAGGGTGGGTCGAGCGTGGCGAGCCCCACCACATCGGAATGGCTGATGGGTCTCGCCACGCTCGACCCACCCTACATTCATTACTGCATCAATGGCCGTGGTCATGCTGGCCCTGGAACAGCGGCGACTTGGCATCGCCCCTGGCCGCGATGTAAGCGATCAGGTCGAGGATCTCCTCGCGGGTCAGCTTGTCGAGCAAGCCCTTGGGCATGATCGAGCTGGGGGCGACTCGATCGCTCCTCGATGTCGGCCTTGTCGATCAGCACCGGCTGGGATCTTCGCCAGCGGGTTCTCGATCAACTTGATCCTCTGGGCGTCTCCTCCAGGATCATCCCGGTGACGACCTTGCCCGCCTTCGTGGCGAAGACGTGGGTCTGGTACTTCTCGTCGATCTTGGCCGAGGGGTCGAGCAGGCTCCGGAGGATGTCGGCCCGGGTCATCTTCGGGTCGAGCTGGGCGAGGTCGGGGCCGACCTGCTCGCCCACGCCGTTCAGCCGGTGGCACGAGACGCAGCTCGCGACCTCGAAGATCTGCTTGCCGTTGGCGAACGACCGGCCGTGGTCGAGCCCTTCGACCGACGAGGCGAGATCGTCGAAGGTCCACTCCTTGCGCGGGCGGTTGTTCTTGAGCAGGTCGTCAAGGATCGGCAAGGGGTGGGCGGCCAGGTAGCCGGTCGGGTCGGCGAGATACGCGGCGATGTCCTCGACGACGTAGAACGCCCCGTACATCCGCCGCCAGTGGCCGGGGTAGGTGCAGACATACGGATAGACGCCCGGCTTGCTCGGCGCGGTGAAGCTGATCTTCTGCGACTCGCGCGGGGCGAGCAGCCGGCTGCTCGACGAGGATCTTGTCGGTCTGGGGGACGTAATTCCGCTCCAGCGCACCCGGTTGCGTGGCCGAGGACTCGCCGAGCAGGCCGACCTCTTCGAGCGAGCCGGGCTTCGTCACGACGAAGTTGTGCGGCATGATGTCGCTGTTCTCGAAGACGACCTCCACCGGCTTGCCCGCCTGCGCGGCGATCCGGTCCTTGTCGAAGAGCATCTGGTCGGTGACGGTCCCGAGCCGGATCACCCGGACGCCCAGGTCGCCCAGATCCCGACGAATCTTCAGGGCCCGATCCGGCGGCAGGAGCCCGGCGAGCGCGTCGGCGAGCTGGAGGGCGTCGAGGGCGTTGCCCGAGGTCCGATCGCCGGACGGGGATGGTCTTGACGTAGGCGAGCAGGGCGTCGAGCGTCGGACTCGGCCTCGTCGGCCGGCCAGTACGCGGCGGGAATCCGCCCGATGGCCCGGATCGCGGCCGAACGGTCGGAGCCTTCGCCCCGGGCGAATTTGGCGAGGGCCTTGAAGGTCTCGGCCTCCTTGCCGCGGACCGAGGTCAGGGCGAGCATCGCCGAGCGGCGGACGGCCCCCTCGGGCCCGGTCCCGCCGACCTCGATGGCGACCGGCGTCCGCTTCGCCCGCTGGTCGTCGGCCTCGAAGACGACCTTGCGCCCGCCGTCGAGGACCTTGAGGGTGAAGTGGTCCATCCGCGTGTAATAGTCCCCCTCGGACCGGTTATAGATTGCGATCGAGTCGATCGGAAACTCGGCGCCGAGGTCGACCTCCCACCAGGGGTTCGGGGTGTTCTCCTCGGTGTGGGTCTGGCCGCCGCCGCCGTAGGAACCGTCCTTGTTGCCGTCGATCGCGCGATTGGCGGGGCCTCCATACGCGGTGTTCTTCTGCGTCGCCTTGCCGAGCGGAGCGACGTTCCGGCCGTCGCTGAAGACCTCGACCTCGGCGAGCGTCAGGGTCCGTCGGCCCCGAAGCTCGATCCGGACGAACCGCCCTTCGGTCCCCTTCGACGACTTCGAGCCCCCTCCGAGCGACTTCGGCAGCCCGTCGAGGAGCGGCAGGACGCGAGGATAGAGGCTGGCGCGAAGCCGGGGTCGCGGATCGCGGGCATGGCGTTGACGAGGTCGCGGAGCGACCCGGCCGATTTCGAGGCGAGGGCCCACGCCTTATCAACTCCGCCGTCGGCGGCGATCAGGGCGAGGTAGCCGAGCTGCCGGGTGATCGGCTTGTGGCCGGCGGTCGCGAGCGATTCCAGGTCGCCCCGGACGCCGGTCAGCGCGGCCGGCTCGCGGCCGGTCAGGAGCCGGCCGAGGTCGAAGGCGACCGCGTCGTCGCCGTCGCCGGGCCGGTCGTCGAGGGCCCTGATCGCGTCGAGCAGGACCCTCAACTCGGGCTTCTTCTCGAGCTTCGCCAGGTCGGCGAGCGCCTCGCGACGGACCTCGTCGCGGACCCCCTTGCGGAGGAGCAACTCGAGGTCGATGCCCTTCGATCGCTTCATCTTGAGGAGTTCATCCGTGCTGATCCGGCCGAGGAAGAACCGGGTGCCCGCGTCGCTGGTGACCGGGATCGGCTGGCCTGCGGCGAGGGCCTTCCGCCAGTACGGCTCCAGCGTCTTCATCGTCTCGCCACGCGTGTAGTCGAGGTACTCGTCGGTCGGGTGGTCGGCCGAGATCAAAGGGACCTCGACGGCCTCGGGGACCGGGAAGAAGCTCGCGGCGCGGACCGCTTCGAGCCGGACGCGGGCATACGGGTCGGCGGCCAGCTTCTTGAGCCGGTCGAGGGCGCCGGGGACGCGGTCTCGCCAGTAGCAGAGGACGCGGGTCGCGGCGGCTCGGGCGTGGAAGTCGGGCGAGCCGAGCACCGGTCGAGCAGCCCGACGTTGACGACGTCCTGGTACTGGTGCGCCCAGAGGGCCTCGGTCATCTGGTGCTCATAGTCGGGATCGGCCTTGTCGAGCTTCGCGACCCAGGTCTTGACGGCGGCGATGACTTCCTTCGAATCCCGCGCCCCCAGCTCGGTCCTGGCCCGGTAGCGGACGCGGTCCTCGGGGCTCTTGAGCAGTTCGAGGAGTTCGGGGATCGACTGCGCCGGCGATCTTCGCGGGCTTGTCGAGCGGCCGGCCTTCATAGGTCACGCGGTAGACCCGGCCGTGGATGCGGTCGCGGCTGGGGTCGCGGAGGTTGTGCTGCATGTGGCCGATGATCGGGTTTTGCCAGTCGAGGAAGTAGATCGCGCCGTCCGGCCCGACCTCGATGTCCGACGGCCGGAAGTTCGGGTCACGGGACGAGAGGATTGGCTCCAGTTCGGTCCCGGCGAGGCTAGCGTCCTTCTCGTCGATCTTGTAGCGGAGGATGCCCTGGAAGCCGATCACGTTGGGGACGAGGAAGTTGCCCTGGAATTCCTCGGGGAAGTGGCGGCTAGTAGAGGAACTCGACGCCCGGCGTGGGGCGGGTTCGCTGCTGGTAGACCTGCGGCGGGCCGCCGTGCTTCATCGGGTAATCGACGTGGCCCGAGAACAGGGTGCCGTGGGTGGGCACGGAGCCGGTGCCGTTGACCACGATGTCCTGGCCCCAGCGGTCGAAGGCGTGGCCGTGGGGGTTGGCGAATCCGTAGGAGATATAGACATCGAACTTCTGCGACTTTGGCTCGTAGCGGAAGACCCCCGCGTCGGCGCAGCGAACCGGAGGGCCGTAAGGGGTCTCGACCTGGGTCCGGTGGAACGTCCCCTCCTGCCAGTAGAGGGCGCCGCCCGGGTCGAGCTGGAAGCTGTTGGCGGTGTGGTGGGTGTCGGCCGAGTCGAGCCCGGAGAGGACGCGCTCGCGGACGTCGGCCTTGTCGTCGCCGTCGTGTCCTTGAGGAACATCAGGTCGGGAGCCTGGGCGACCAGGACGCCGCCGTTGGCGAACTCGAATCCGGTCGGGCAGTGCAGGCCGTCGGCCCAGACGATCCGCTTGTCGGCCTTGCCGTCGCCGTCCGTGTCTTCCAGGATCAGGAGCTTGTCGTTCATCTCTTCCTTGGGCTTCCAGTGCGGGTAGGTCGGCCAGCAGGCGACCCACAAGCGCCCCTTGTTGTCGAACGACATCTGCACTGGCTTGGCCAGCTCGGGGAACTCCTTCTCGGAGGCGAACAGGTTGACCTTGAGGTTCTTGCCGACGGTCATCTGGCCGATGGCCTCTTCGCCGCTCAGGAAGATATGCTCGCCGTTCGGCCCCGCGCCCGGCTTGTTGGTCTTGACCGGGATGAACGGGGGCGTGTTCGAGTCATCAACCGTGTATTCCTTGCCCTGCGCGGCGGCCCAGATCGCCTTGTCGCGGTTGGCGGTCATCACGTCGAGGACTTCCATCTCGCGCTGGGCGACCACGCGGTTGGTCTGGCCGTCGGTGAAGCTCAGGTCGGCCCGGCCGCCGAAGATCGAGTAGCCGTTGACGGTCCGGTAGCGGTTGAACCAGTAGAAGTTCTTGTCGAGGACGGCCCGGCGGATCTTGTCCCCTATCTCCGGGGTCGAGCGGAACGGACGAGCGAAGAGCGCCCGGTCGATCACCTCCGGCGAGCTGACTGTTGCCCAGGTCGGTCAGGTGAATGCCGTTAATCGTTTTCGGCTCCGCCTCGACACTCAATGCGGTTCTCATCGGGTAGACATTGGCGGACACCGCCATCAGGTTGACGAAAGCCACGCCGTCAGACTTGGCGACCTCGGCCATCGCGGCGGTGTAGAGCTTGAGCCGCTCGTTGGTGGCCGTAGGGTCGGGCAAGATCCCGGCCCGCGCGGCGGCTCCATCGCGATCGGCGAGAACAGGACCAGCCTCGGGGCCGACTTGCCGTTGTACTTCTGGGCCAGCGTGTGCTTGATGAAGGCGTCGAGGTCCTTCTTGAACTGCGTGAGCCCTTCCTGGCCGGCCCACGACTCGTTGTAGCCGAAGAAGGCGAAGATGACGTCGGTCTGGCACTTCGTCAGCCACTGGTCGGGCGTGCCGAAGTCGGCCGAGCGGAGCCGGCGTCGTCAGCTCGTCGCCGGAGAAGCCGAGGTTGCGGATGACGAGCTTGTGCTCGGGGAATCGGGCCTGGAGCATCGTCTCCAGCCAGCCGTCGTGCTGCATCCGGTCGGCCAGGGTGTTGCCGATGATCGAGATGTGATCGCCCGGCTTGATCTCGATCAGGTCGGCCCTCGCGACCGATGCCGAGGCCAACGCGGCGGCCAGGAGGGCGAAAGTAGTCCGGATGCGGCTCATCGTCATCAATCCCCAGGTATCGGAATTCCCCGTAGGGTAGGGCTTGCCCTGCCGATTCGATCGCGATCCGGCAGGGCAAGCCCTACCCTACATTAAATTACTTCTTCAGATGCTTGTCGGCGAATTCGAGGAACACATCCCAGTCCTCGGGCAGCATCGCGTGCTTGCCCGGCCGGATGTGATAGGCCAGGCGATCGCCGACCAGCCGTCCCGGCTCGGGCATCGACTCGTCCCCGAGCCCCTTCACGCCGAGCAGCCGATAAACGCCGTCGGCTGCCTTCAACACGTCGAACTGGCCGGCGGGGTTGGCCCAGGTGTCCTGCGTCCCCGTTCGTCAGGAGCAAGGGCCGAGGCGCGGCCAGAGCCATCAGGCAATTCTGGTCGAACGGAAGCTTGTTGACCCGGTCGTTGAATTCTTGAACTCGCCGTCGAACCAGTGGGGGAAGCGGTCGTTGATCTGTTTGACCTGCTCGCCGATCTTCCCCCGGCTCGGCGCCGAGCCGCCGCAGCCGGCCTGGTGGCCGATCGTCAGGGCGATCCGGTCGTCGAACGCCCCGGCCAGGAGTGCGGCCTTGCCGAGCCGCGAATGTCCCACGACCGCGATCCGGTCCCTGTCGATATCACCGTTCGTCCGGAGGTAATCGACCGCTCGCGAGAGCCCCCAGGCCCACGCGGCGACCGCCCCCCATTCGTTCGGAGGTCCGGAGCGAGGGACTCACGGCCATAGGACGGGAAGACGCCGTCGGCGAAGCCCGGGTGGTCCGGGGCGATGTCGCCGCAGTAGAATGGTCGCCAGGGCGTAGCCGCGATCGATGACCTTCTCGACCGACCAGACGGCCGCGTCCTTGCCGCGTCCGGCGTCGGTCGCCTTGTTGTCCTTCGTTCCCGGCGAGCCCGGCGGCATCCAGACGGTCGGCAGGGCGATTGTCGGGTCGGCCAGGACCGTGTGGTTCCCGTTGAAGTTCAGCCCAAGGAAGGCCGGAGCCGGTCCTGTCCGCTTGTTTGGGATGACCAGGAGAAGGTGGATTCTCGGGGTCCCAGCCGGGCCGACGGTCAGGGCAACCAGCTTCTTGGTCGCCTTGCCGCCGAGATAGTCTCGATCCTCCCCCTCGAACGCCGGACTGACCGGAGTCGCCGGTGTCGGCATTCGTCCATACATATAATGCTGAAACAGTTCCTTCAGCTCGGGCCGGCGCTTCTCGGTCCACTGCTCGGGCGAGACAACCCGGCTCCCGTCGAACATCACCAGGGGGTCGGGCAGCTCGGGCCGGGAGGGAAGTTCCGAGACCTCGGGAAAACCGGCGAGGGCCATCTCCGCTCCTCCGATCGGCGCGGCCAGGAAGACCAGGGCCTTCGCCACCGCGATGATCACGCCACGTCGCATCGGTGCGGCACTCCGGGTTCAGGGTTCAGCGGGCGAGGGGTAGGAGGGTCGGGGACGCTCCCCCCGATCGGGCCATGTTACACCGATCCCGGGCGAATGCCAGATGCTCGCCCCGGTTGGGCAAGCCCGTGGGAAAAAACGAACCCAGGATCGGGACTCGCCTGATATTCCTACCCATGTCATCGATCGATCGCGGGAAGTCAAACCCAACAGGACGCTTGGTCCCCAAATCTCGAACCCAAGGACTCGAAGACAAAGCCAATCTCATCTCCGCTCCCAAGAACTCGAACCCTGGATCAAAAGACAAAGCCAACCTGGACTCCAGCTCACAAGAATTCAAAACCAAAACCCTGCGCCGACGCCATTCAGACCGCCTCGCCAGATGACAAAGCCAATTGGGCGAAACCCAATCCTGTTCCGAGTGACCGGTCGGACTTATTATCACCATTCGAGCCCGGTCATTAACCGCCTTTCTGGCCGTGCCTTGTGCGTTTTCGAGGACCCGTTCGAAATCCGTCGCGCGAAGTGGTGTCGCCACGACGTCGGCGAGGCTAGGATGTCGTCGCGATCGGCTGGAAGTGGCAGCAGAATCACTTCGTTCAGCACCATCGAGGGGCGAATCAATCATGATGGCATGGAACCGGCATCGAAAAACGATGGTCGTTTTCCTCCTGGCCGCGACGGCGGTTGGGATCGCCGGCATGGCGCGGCGGGCGGTTCTCTGGATGGGCCGGCAGCCGGACGGGTCGTTCCTGGTCTCGACGGGACAGCGGGTGGAAGGGGGTGCGATCTCGTTCAACGGGCGGCCGATCGACCTGGCCTTGCATCCGACCGGCGAGTTCTTCGCCGTCCTGAACAAGACGAACGTCTTCCTGGCCGACGCCCAGGGTGTCCGACAGGGGACCTCGCTCAAGCTCGACAACAACGCCGGCTTCCGGGGGCTTGCCTGGACTCCTGACGGCTCGCGACTCTTCGCCAGTAACGAAAAGGGATATATCCAGGAGATCCGGCGTGAAGGCGGCAAGCTGTCGGGAGGGCCGAAGTTGTTCCCGAAATCGCGGGGTTTCAATACGAACCCGGTTCCCGGCGGGATGGTGATCACCCGGGACGGCTCGCGGTTGTTCGTCGCGGCGGCCAACCTCAACGCCGTCGTCGAGTTTGATCTGGCGACCCGAGCCCAAATCCGGTCTTACCCGGTCCAGAACCTGCCGTTCGAGCCGAGGCTCACCGAGGACGAGAAGACGATCATCGTGAGCAACTGGGCGGGCCACCTCGCCGGGGAGGGCGAGATGACCTCCAAGAGCGACGACCTCGACGTCGTCGTCGACTCGCGGAATACGGTGACCTCCGGCTCGCTCAGTCTGATCAGCCGGGAAACGGGGGAGACCCGGCACGTCGAGGTCGGCTTGCACCCGACATCCATCGCGGTCCAGGGTGGGCGAGCGTTCGTCGCCAACGCGATGAGCGACACGATTTCCGAGGTTGACATCGAGTCGGCCAAAGTGGTCCGGACGATCCCGATCCGGTGGGGCACCCTCGGCATCCTCGGCGCGATGCCCAACGCGCTGGCGGTCCGGGGCGAGACGCTTTACGTCGCCGATGGCGGCGACAACGCCGTCGCCGAAGTCGATCTGCCGTCCGGAAAGGTCAAGGGCTTCCGCCCCGCCGGTTACTTCCCAACCGCCCTCTCACTCGCGGCCGACGGCAAAAAGGCGTTCGTGCTCAACACGAAGGGTAACGGATCGGTCGCCAAGACGACTCTTGGCAAGGCGGGCAATGCCCACGACTTTCAGGGGACCGTCTCCGTCCTCGACCTCTCGAAAGACCTCGCGGCCCAGACCGAGATCGTCGCGCGGAATAACCGCTGGGATGCCCACCCAGGCAAGCCGGCCCTCAAGGTCTACCACGGCGCGATCAAGCACGTCCTCTACATCATCAAGGAGAACCGGACCTACGACGAGGTCTTCGGCGACATGCCCATGGGTAATGGCGACCCGAAGCTCTGCTCGCTGGGCGAGAAGGTGATGCCCAACCACCGCAAGATCGCACGCGAGTTCACGCTTTTTGACAACGGCTACGTCAGCGGGACCAACTCGGCGGACGGCCACGCATGGTTCAACCCAGGCGCTGGCGAACGAATACCTGGAGCACTTCTACGTCGGTTATTCGCGGACCTACCCCTGCGAAGGAGAAGACCCGATGGCGATCTCCAGCGCCGGCGCGATCTGGGACGCCTCGCTCAAGAAGGGCAAGACCCTCCGAGTCTGGGGCGAGTTCTGCGACGAGGACAAGGCGCTGATCGAGCCGGCACCGAGGGACTGGTTCGAGGTCTGGAACGACCGGATCAACAAGACGAACAAGTTCCGGTTCAAGGCGACCACCGACGTCCCCAGTATCCGACCCTACATCAACCCCGAGGTCTTCTACTGGCCGCTGCTCCAGAGTGACCAGTTCCGCGCCGATGTTTTCATCCGCGAGTACGAGGAATTCAGCAAGAACGACACCGTGCCCGACTTGATGATCATGAGTCTGCCCTGCGACCACGCCGAGGGGACCAGCCCCAAGTACCCCTCCCCACGTGCCATGATGGCCGACAACGACCTGGCCCTGGGCCGGGTGGTCGAGGCGATCTCGAAGAGCCCGCAGTGGAAGGAAACCTGCATCTTCGTCATCGAGGACGACGCCCAGGCCGGACCCGACCACGTCGACGGCCACCGGACAGTCTTCATGGCCATCAGCCCGTACACCCGGCGCGGCCATCTTGACTCGACGTTTTACACCACGATCAGCATGATCCGTTCCATCGAGATGATGCTCGGTCTCGACCCGATGAACAGGTTCGACGCCCTGGCCTACCCGATGGTCGACTGCTTCGCCGACGAGCCCGACCTGACGCCGTTCTTCGCCGTCAGGAACAACGTCGCGCTCGACGAGCGCAACCCCTCCGGCCGGAAGCTGAGCGCGGCCGATCGCTACTGGATGGAGAAGACCGAGGAGCTCGACTGGAGCCACATCGACTCCCCCGACCCCTACTGGCTGAACCGGATCAACTGGTACAGCATCTATAAGGGATCGCGACCATATCCCGATCGGCCGGGCGAGGCGCCGGGGCAGGCGGATGAGGATGACGATGATTGAGCGTCCCGCCTCACTGCGTGCGATCGGCCCGAGGAGGGATGGTCACCACTGGATCGTCCCCTTGAGCTTGTTGTTGACGTAGATGGTCCCGGCGGGGATCACCGCGCCGGCGGGGATGGTCGAGCCCTCGATGTAGGACCGCGGGCCGATGCTCGCTCCGTTGCCAATCGACGAGCGATCGATGACCGCGCCCTTGCCGATGGTGACGTCGTTACCGAAGGTATAGCTCGGCGCGGCGACCTGGGTAATCGAGTTCGTGGTCGTGGTGGTTGTCGAGGGCGTGGTGCTGTCCTTGGTCGTGCTTGTGACCGAGCCACTGGGCGAGGTCGTGACCGTCGTCGTTGCCGTGGTGACGGGCGTGGTGACGACCGTGGTCGTGAGCGTGGCGGTGGGGTTGGGACCGCCGAGGATCACGACGCGGCCGGCGACCTGGATGTTGGCACCGATCTTGATCGCCCCGCCTGTCACCTGGCTGGTGACACCCGCGCTGCTGGTGGTCGTGGTGCTGCCGGCCGGCGAGTTGATCGTGACAGCATTCCCGGTCTTGGGAGCCGTGGCGAACGTGATCGGCTGGCCGTCGTCGGCCCGGATCGAATCCCTCCGATTGAGGTGGGACCTGACCAGCGTCGGCGAAGTCGAGAACTCCGCCTGGCCGGTAATCCGGTCGGGGAACGAGTAGAGCGTGCCGGGGGCGAGGTCCTGGGTGGGGGACTGGAACTGCGGGCTGGTCGTCTTGGCGGGCTCGAACGTCACGCCGTTGCCCGAACCGGGTTCCAGGCTGATGCCGGTGATCGCGGTAAAGTTCTGGTTGTAAACGCTTTTGAGAGTGGCGGCCGGCGAAGCGCCCGTCGAGGAATCGCCGCCGACGAGCGCGGCGTATCCAGCCGCGAGGAGCGAGTCATGGGCCAGTTCCTGCGTCACGAGCGTCTGGTCGGCCGCGGTGATCAACCGGACTTTCCCCAGCGCGGGGTTGGACGCCTGAGCGTTGGTGGTGACGTTGGCGCCGGGCAGGACCACATAGCCGGTCGGCACGGTGACCCCGGGGCCGACCCTGGCCAGCGCCGAGACGATCGCCCCGGTCTGGACCGTGGCGTTATCGATCAGGGCGTTCGGGCCGATCGCGGTCGGCGTCGTTGAGGTCTTGTTCGAAGACGTCAGTCCGATCGTGCTCTGCCCCTCGACGGTGGCGCCGAAGCCTACCTCGACGTTGTTCCCGATCAGGATGCTGCCCGGCTTCACGCCACCGCCGGGAGAATCCACGAGCGTCGCGTTATCGAGAATCGCCGAGCCGTCGCCGATAAGGATCGACCCGCCCCGGGCGTCGATCATCGCGTAGGGGCCGACCAGCGACTTCTGGCCGATCGAAGCCCGCTCGCCATTGGTCACATGAGCAGTCAGGTCGATGAAGCTGATGGTGCTCGATGCCCCTCCATAAGGGGCGACCGGGATGTTCGGCCGGGCCAGCAAGGAGGGGTCCGTCCCGACCGAGACTCCGCTGAGGAGCATTCTGGTCTCGATCGCCTCCGTGATCGGCCGGAAGCCGCGAGAGTCCCGTGACTGGTCTCGATTCATCGGATCACTCGACTCGGCCCGGTTGATGAGGGGTCCCGACGGCATGACCCCGCTGAAGATCCTCGCCCGGATCTGGCTCCGCCAACCCCGACCTCCGCTCCGTCAGAGATCGAGTGACACCGTCGCGAGGACTTGACGCTTCTCCATCCATCGACAGAAGCGAGCGACTTCCTCGACTCTTAATCCGGATTTGAGACGTCGGGGGATTCCGCCGGGCCGGCGGGACGTTCGCGGCGGCCTTCCGCCACTTGCGTCTCATCGTGAACCTGATCCTGGGCAGCCGCATCGGTTCGCCTCCCTGTGAGACCCTGGGCCGAATGGACGTGATTGGGGCGACCTGGATTCCTCGAAGCCGTCCTGCGAGATCGTCGCGATCCGACGTACTCCGCCCCGGCTCGCCAAGATCGACATGCTTTTCAATCGCGTCGAGGATGGTATCCTCAAGGACGATCCACCCGCGAATCGGACCCCTCTTTCCGGGACCAAACGCATGAACGAGCCATCGGGCCGGACGAACCGACGCGACTTTCTGGCGGCGGCGGGGCTCTCCACCTACTCGCTCCTGGTCCTCGCCGACGGTCAGGCCGAGGCCTCTCCGCCCGAACGATCTCCGGCCGAGATCCGCGACTCGTTCCGGGAGATCGCGCCCTCGACCCGGCTCTGAACGCCCGTCGGTTCGAGGGGGAGCCGAGGATGACGCTGGTTGACCTCACCTGCGACGTCCTCGTCGCCGGAGGCGGTCCCGCAGGCGTCTGCGCGGCGCTGGCGGCAGCGCGAAACGGGGCAAAGGTCTTGTTGATTCAGGACCGGTCAAGGCTCGGGGGCAACTCCAGCTCCGAGGTCAAGATGCACGTCGTCGGCGCCAACAACCACACCGGTCGGCCCGGGCTGGCGCGAGGGCGGGATCATCGAGGAACTCCGGCTCGACGACGCCACCAACAACCCCCAGCGCTCCTGGGAACTCTGGGACCTCCTGCTCTACGACAAGGTCGTCAGCGAGCCCAACATCACCCTCCTGCTCGACACGACCGTCTACGCCGCCGAGGTCGAGGACAGGCAAATCCGCCGGGTCATGGCCCGTTGCGACAAGACCGAGCACCTCTACCGCGTCCGGTCGAAGCTCTATCTCGACTGCACGGGCGATAGCCGGCTGGCGCTCGAATCCGGCGCCACGATCCGCTGGGGCCACGAGTCACGATCGGAGTTCAAGGAGCCGCTCGCGTGGCCGCAACCTTCGCGCGAGACCCTCGGCAGCAGCGTTTTGTTCACCGCGCGCGACTTCGGCAAGCCGATGCCTTACACGGCGCCGAAGTGGGCCCGGAAGATCGACGAGAAACACCTGCGATTTCGACCAATCTCCTCGTTCGAGTACGGCTTCTGGTGGATCGAGTGGGGAGGCGCGGTCGACACGATCCGCGATAACGAGCGGATTCGGTTCGAGCTTCTGGCGATCGTCACGGGTGTCTGGGACTACATCAAGAACAGCGGCAAATTCCCCAAGGCCGTGAACTGGGCGATGGACTGGGCGGGGATGGTCCCCGGCAAGCGCGAGAGCCGGCGGATCGAGGGAGATCACATCCTCACCCAGCAAGACCTGATGGGCCTCAACGGCGACTTCAAGGACGCCGTCTGCATCGGCGGCTGGGGGCTCGACGAGCACCCGCCCGGCGGCTTCGATGACATCGACAAGCGTCCGTTCGTCTCCACCAAGCTGCCCGACGTCTACAATATTCCGCTCCGATCGCTCTACTCGAAGGACCTCGCCAACCTGATGATGGCCGGCCGGAACGCCAGTTGCAGCCACGTCGCGTTCACCTCGACGCGGGTCATGGCCACCTGCGCGGTGATGGGCCAGGCCGCGGGGACGGCCGCGGCGCTCTGCGTCCGAGAGGGGATTTCTCCGAAGCAGCTCTACGAGTCCGACAGCCGATTGACCGAGCTGCAACAGACCCTCCTCCGCGACGATCAGACGATCAAGAACCTCCGGAACGAAGACCCGCGCGACCTCGCGAAGACAGCCACCGTCAGCGCCTCGGCCGCCGCCGAAGGGTCCAAACCCGAGAGTGTCCTCGACGGCATGGTCCGCGACGCTGTCGGCTCGCTCGAACATCGCTGGGCCGGGCCGATGTCCGGCGGCAAGTCCTGGATCGAGCTGGCCTGGAACTCACCGCAGACGATCCGTCAGGTCCAGATCACCTTCGATTCCGGGTTCCACCGCGAGCTGACGCTGACCTCCTCGGACTCGCACAATGCCCAGATGGTCCGCGCCCCCCAGCCTGAGACGGTCCGCGATTACGCGATCCTGGCCAAAAGGAAAGACGGCAAGGAGATCGAGCTAGCGAAAGTGACCGGCAACCATCAGAGGCTCCGCCGCCACAACTTCGCCCCGGTCGAGGTCCAATCGATCCGACTGGAGGTCCTGGCGACCAACGGGTCGGAGCAGGCGCGGGTTTATGAAGTCCGGTGTTACGGTTGATCGCATGATCGTCCGATGCGCTCGTCTCGCGATGGCCACCCGCTTCGAGGCCCGGCTCGTCGGCGACGATGAGGAGCACCTGATGGTCGTGGGCGAGGCGGCGCTCGATGAGATTTCCCGGATCGAGCGTTTGCTCTCGCGATTCGACCCGGCCTCCGAGGTCGCGCGGGTCAACCGAGAGGCCGCCTCGCATCCCGTCCGGGTTGACCGCGAGCTGTTCGTGATCCTGGCCAATTGCCACGATTGGTTCGACCGGACCGACGGCTATTTTGACCTGTGCGCGAGCGGCGGGCCCGGCTCGCCGCGTTTCGGGGAGGTCGTCCGGCTCGATGAGGAGTCGAACTCCGTGACGTTCCTCGACCCGGCGGCCCGGCTCGACTTCGGCGGCTATGGCAAGGGGTACGCTCTCGATGTCGCGGCCCGGGTGCTCGACGAGTTCGGCGTCTGCTCGGCACGGCTCCACGGCGGGACCAGCTCGATCCTCGCCCGAGGACAGCCGGAGGACGGCCCTTGCTGGCGGGTGGAGATCCGCGACCCGTTCGAGACCGAATCGGGGAGCGTGGTTAACGTGTTTCGGCTCAACGACGCGGCCGTGTCGACCTCGGCCGTCTTCGACCCCGGCTCGACCCGGTCGGACATCGTCGACCCGATCGCGTCCCGGAGGCTCGATCGGCCGGCGGCCTGCTCGGTAGTCACATCGTCGGCGACGGTCGCGGAGGTCTACTCTACGGCCTTGCTGGCGATGGGCAAGAGTCGAGCTTCTCATTTCGTGCGCCGTGGCTCTCCGATCGATCGAGTATTCTGGATCGAGCGAGATGGCGATCGGGTCTCGTGCGAAATCCTGGGAGGATGAGATGGACGGACCTCGAACCGACCGGCGAAGCTTTTTGATCGGATCGGCCGCGCTCGCTCTGAGCGGGGCCGGGGCCGATGAGCCGCCCGTACGCGTGGCCGTCGTCGGCACGGGGGCGAGGGGTTGCGATCTGATCCGTGCCCTCTCGACCATTGACGGCGCTGAGATCGTTGCCGGCTGCGACGACTACGCCCCGCACCTCGAACGCGGGCTGTCCTACGCTGGCCCGAAGGCTCGCGGGTTCGATGACTTCGCGACGATGCTCAAGGAGATCAGCCTGACCGCCGTCGTGATCGCCACGCCGCTCGATCGTCATTTCGCGATGGCCAGGGAAGCCCTCGGAGCCGGGTGCGCGGTCTTCTGCGAGAAGACGATGTGCTACTCGATCGACCAGGCCCGGGAACTGGCGGGGATCGTCGAAAACCGCAAGGCGGTCTTCCAGGTCGGCCTCCAGCGCCGGGCGAACGCGATCTATGAACAGGCCCAGGCAATGGTCGAATCCGGGATGCTCGGCGAGATCTCCGCGATCGAGTGCCAGTGGCACCGCAACAACAACTGGCGGCGCCCGGTGCCGGTCCCGCGGAGCGATTCTCGCTGGAGTTCGCTCGACCGACGGCTCAACTGGCGGCTCTATCGCGACTCGTCGCAAGGCTTGATGTCCGAACTGGCCAGCCACCAGCTTGACGTGACCAACCGTCTCCTGGGCGGTCCCCCGAAACGGGTCATCGGCTCCGGCGGCATCGACCACTGGCGAGACGGTCGCGAGGTCTTCGATAACGTTTTCTGCCTCTACGAGTATGAAGTCGGCGAGGGGGCCGGACGCCGGACGGTCCGCGTCACGTACTCATCGATCCAGAACAACGCGTATGAGGGGGCGTCGGAGCTGGTGCTCGGGACGAAGGGGACGCTGCTGCTCACCCAATCGAAAGGGCTGTTTTATCGCGAGTCGGGCGTGGACGACCCGAACTGGGCGGCCCGCGAAGGGCGGGTCGAGCGCGATGCGTCGATCATCACGTCGGGCAAGACACTCAAACTTTCCAACGACCCCTGGGCCCATCGAGGCAAGCCGTTCGAGATCGATGCGACCGGCGACGACACCCGCGCGGAACTGGTCGCGTTCCTCGATAACGTCCGGCGCAAGGACCCTGCCACCCTCTGCGATGCCCGCGCCGGGCTGGTCAATGCCGCGACCGTCCTGATCGGCAATGAGGCGATGCGGGAGAGAAGTGCGGTGCCGTTTCCCGTCGGCCTGATCTGACCGACCGGCTCATGCTGAAAGCGGTTCACGCCCGGATGCCCCGCGAGGTCCGTGGACCACCCCCAACCCGATCGCGATCGGGCGTCTCAATCCTCCGGACGAGCCGTTTTGAGCCTCAGCCGACCTCTTTTTCGGTCGTCTCGACCGAAATCGGCCCCTCCTTCACCCGTTCGAGCAGCGGGAAGATGGTCGGAGGGGCTGTTTCAGTGGCCGTTGATGTCTCCGGCTCATCCTCTCGTTCATTCAAAGCCGAATTGTCGTAAGTTTCTTCCGTGTCAACGGTTATCTCTGTCTTGATTCCCTGAGCCGCGTCGGCCTCGACCTGGCGAAGCTCCTTGAGCGTGCGGAAAAGGGCTCGTTCGGTGGCCGCCTCGTACTTGCGGGCGAGGATCGCCTCTTTCGAGGTATCGAACAGCGCGCGGTCGACCGCCTCGGCGCGGTCTTGCTCGATCGCCTTCGGGTCGAGGTTGACCCTCACGTCCTTCAATCGCGCCATCTCCTCATCGATCATCCTCCCAAGCTCGCCGCGCGCCCAGTCGGCGCGGGCCTCGCCTTCGAGGCCCGGTCCGTCCTCTTTTTCAAGGTTCAGGAAGAAGCCGGCCACCGCGTCGGAGAGGATCGCGATCCGGCCCAATCGCCAGTCGGCGGGATTGCGGCCGAGCAGCAACTCGAAGCGGGCGCGATGGTTGTTGGTCCAGTAGAGGCGATGGCCCTTCATGAAAAGCTCTTCATAGAGGATCTCCCACTGGTCGAGCAGCCAGTCGATCCCCTCGGGCGTCATCTGAAGTCGCCGGGAGGTCGTCGCCGGCTCGCGGTCGATCTTCGAGACGAGTTCTTCCACGAGAGCGAGTCGTTCATCGTCGAACTTTTCGACCGCATGACGGACCCGTTTCGAGGTCTCGGAGGTCTCGTGCTTCTCGCACCGTTCCAGCCGGACGAAGAGGAAGGCGGTGCGACGGACCAGTTTCTCGGCCAGCTCGTTGCTCGGCCGTAACTCGTTCTGCAGGGCGAGGAAGCTGCGGGTGATCTCGGCCTGGTCCTCGGAGGGCAACGCGACGCCCGAGCCGGTCAGGCCGTGCTTGAGGGCGTTCCGGCGGACGCGTTCTTTTCCTTCGGGGGTTTTCGGACCAGTCGATTTTTTCGAATTTTCTCTGTTGGCGCGGATCTGGGCTTCGGTGGCCATCGTGACGGACCTTTCGTGTTCGAGGGTGCTCGGCAGGTTGCCTGTTCCCCAACACATTCAGGTCGATCGAGCCCGCGTTATCACACTTTCCCGAAAATCGGTTCTTGTCGGGTGGGTCGAGTGAAACGAGCCCCACCATGCATGCGTGGTGGGGCTCGTTTCACTCGACCCACCCTACTGGATCGTCAACTCTAAAATGGTGGACTAACGAGCTGGGCAGTGCCCACCCTACGAGATTGCCGTCAAAGGGCTTGCGTAGGGTGGGCACTGCCCACCTTCCCCACAAGTTTAGAGTTGATCGGCTACTACCTATCGCTTTATTCCGAAATCGGTGCCCGTCGCGCACGGAGCCGCAACCATGCACTCAAATGCCTGACCACGGAGATCACGGAGAGAGGCGAAAACCGCTCTCCGTTCCGTCATCGAGGCTCCAACTTCCGAAACTCCTTCTCGGTGATGATGTCCCTTGCCGATTCGAGACGGTCGAGAAAGACGATCCCGCGGAGATGGTCGTCCTCGTGCTGGAAGACGCGGGCGACAAAGTCGGCAAACTCGCGCTCGACTTTGAGACCGTCGAGGGTCTGAAAGCGAGCCTTGATGCTCCGATGACGGGGGACGTTACCCCGGATGCCGGGAATGCTGAGGCAGCCTTCCCACCCTTTGACCGTCTCTTCCGAGCGCCAGACGATCTCGGGGTTGATGACGACCTCGGGCTCCATCTGGGGGGCGTCCGGATAGCGGGGATTGGGCCTTGAAGCGACGATGAACAGGCTCAAGGACTCGTAAACCTGAGGCGCGGCGATCCCCACGCCGTCGGCGTCGAGCATCGTTGCCATGAGGTCGTCAACGAACGCCCGGAGGCCCTCCTTCGCCGGCAAGGCGACCGGGTCCGCAGGAGTACGAAGGACAGGATGGCCAAGCTGGGCGATCTGGCGAAGCAGAGGCATTCTCAACTCCAGAACTCAGGACTGGGGACTCAGGACTCAGAATGGCGCGTCTGAAGTCGGGGTTCCGATCTCAGTCCTCAGTCCTGAGTCCCGAGTCCTGAATCCTCTTCTGAGGAGAGCCACTCGTCGGCGGGGTCGAACTTGGGGAAGACGACGATCAGGACCTTCATCCGACCGATCGCTCGGTGGCGGACCCCGGGCGGGATCATCACGCAGAGGCCGAGCCGGAGCGGGATGATCTCGTCGTCGAGCTGCATCCGAGCGTCGGGCTCGCATTCCAGGATGTAATAGGTCTCTGTCAGTTTTCGGTGATGATGCAGCCTGGCATCGAGATCAATCTCGGTGACATGGATCGTACCAGGGAACTCGTGAACATCGGCGAAGGCCCGGCGGGCTGTCCCGCAAGGGCAGGGAACTCCGGGAATCCGCGAAAAGTCGACCACGCGATAGGGCTTCCCGGTGATGTCGGAAGTCATCTCGGCGTTCCTGAAAGTTTTCGGACCACCTTGTCACAGTCCGGTCTGCTCGTCGACAATATCGCGTCCCCCGTCCCTTGAGAACGGCGCGGGGGGACGGATGTCGCGGTCGAGGTCGATCACGCTCGGCCAGAAAGAAGATCATCTGATGGTAAAATCATCAATCCTGCTCGCTCTCATCCTGCTGGCCCGACCCGGGCTAAGTCTCGCCTCGGAGTTACATCTGAGCCCGCTCGGCGACAACCGCGCGCGGGCTCGGCCGAACGCCCCTTGCGTACCCTGAACGCGGCAAAAGCGGCCGTGAGAAAGATCAAGGCCGCGTCGAATGGTCCGGTCATGGTCTACTTGCACTCGGGAACGTATGAGCTGCCCTCGACTTTTGTCTTGAACGCGGAAGACTCGGGCTCGAAGGACACGCCGATCATCTACGCGTCGGCCCCCGGTGAGTCGGCCGTCATCAGTGGCGGCTTGACGCTGAAACTCGAATGGGAGCCGTTCAACAACGGCATCTTCCAGGCCACGATTCCCGAGAAGTTCACGACCGACCAGATCTTCGTCAACGGCGAGCGGCTTCACATGGCTCGCTTTCCGAACTTCGATCCCTCGGCCCGGTACTTCAGCGGGTCGGCGGCCGACGCTTTCAGCAAGGAGCGAGCGGCCCGCTGGACCGACCCCAAGGGGGGGTTCGTTCACGCGATGCACAAGCACCTCTGGGGTGACTTCCATTACCTGATCACCGGCAAGGACGCCGAAGGGAATATCTCGCTCGAAGGGGGCTGGCAGAACAACCGCCGGCTCGGGATGCACAACTCGATCCGGTTCGTCGAGAACGTCTTCGAGGAACTGGACGCACCCGGCGAGTGGTTCCTGGACGCGAAGACTCGCAAGCTCTACGTCTTCCCTCCGACGGGAGTGGACCTCCGCCAGGCGACCGTCGAGGCGGTTCGGCTTGGCCACCTGGTCGAATTCCGAGGAGCCGGCGGGCGGAGAATTCGCCACGTCACCCTGAAGGACCTGACCTTCCGGCTCGCCGCGCGGACCTTCATGGACAACCGAGAGCCGTTGCTCCGGAGCGACTGGACGACCTATCGGGGCGGAGCGATCCTCTTCGATGATGCCGAGGACTGCGCGCTCGATGGACTCACGATCGACCAGGTCGGGGGGAACGGGGTCTTCGTCAACAACTACAATCGTCGCGTCACGATCCGAGGCTGTCGGATCACCAAGGCCGGCGCGAATGGCGTGGCCTTCGTGGGCGACCCGAGGGCCGTCCGGAGCCCCCTGTTCGAGTACGGCGAACGGCAGGATTTCCGAACGGTTGACAAGACGCCGGGTCCGAGGACGAACAAGTACCCAGCCGATTGCCTCGTTGAGGACTGCCTGATCGAGCAGTCCGGCCGGTTCGAGAAGCAGACGGCACCCGTCCAGATCTCGATGGCGCAGGACATCACGATCCGACATTGCTCGCTCTACGACGTCCCTCGCGCCGGAATCAACATCTCCGAGGGGACCTGGGGCGGCCACGTCATCGAGTTCTGCGACGTCTTCGATACGGTCAAGGAGACGGGCGATCACGGCTCGTTCAACTCCTGGGGACGCGATCGCTACTGGGGTCTGACCGGGATTGATCTGAACACCGTGACTTTCGGCGTCAACCGCCGGCTGCCGTTGCTCGACGTCGTCAAGCCGATCACGCTCCGGAACAACCGCTGGCGATGTGACCACGGCTGGGACATCGATCTCGATGACGGCTCGACCAACTACCGGATCACCAACAACCTCTGCCTCAACGGCGGCCTCAAGCTCCGCGAGGGGTTTTACCGGGTGGTTGAGAACAATATCATCGTGAACAACTCGTTCCACCCGCACGTCTGGTATCAGAACAGCCAGGATGTCTTTCGCCGCAATATCGTCTTCTCAGCATATCGTCCGATCGGGATGAAAACCCCCTGGGGCAGCAAGGAGGTCGACTTTAACCTGCTCCACGTCAGCGGCTGGCGATCCCCCGTGACCGCGACGCAGCTCCGCGACCTGAGTGGCGACGACGAACACTCGATGATGGCCGATGCCCGATTTGTCAACCCGGCTCAAGGCGATTACCGCGTCAAGGATGACTCGCCCGCGTTGAAAGTCGGGTTTGTGAACTTCCCGATGGATCAGTTCGGCGTTCAGAGCCCGAGACTCAAGGCCCTGGCTCGGACGCCCGAGTTGCCTGGCCCGATGGAGCCGGGGGCCGTGGTGAACCGAGTCGAACGGAACGGCCGGACGCTGATCTGGCTCGGAGCGAGCCTCAAAGAAGTGGTTGGCCCCGGAGAGGTCTCGGCCGCCGGGCTGCCGGGCGAACTCGGGGTGCGAGTTGAGTTGGTCTCCGAGGGAAGTGTCGCCTCGAAGGCGGGATTGAAGGCCAACGACGTGATCCTGAAACTCGATGGCAAGCCGACCGACTCCAACCCCGAACTCCTCAAGGCCTGGCGAGCCGCCACCGGCCCCAGGGTGACTCTGGAGGTCTCGCGCGACCAGAAACCCATCAAGGTGGATGTCGAGCGTGGTGATCAGATCGTCCTCGGCCCGGCGACCGCGAAGCTCCTCGGGCCGGGGCGGCCTCCGACCTTCGACGCCGAGAAAGATTACCTCGGCTCGTGGACCAACCGCGCGAGCTGGCTGGAGTGGGCCCTCTCTGTTCCCAGGTCCGGCGAGTACGAGGTCTCGATCACCCTGGCCAGCCCCGAGGCCGATGCTTCGGACGAGTTCTTGCTCCAGGTCGGCCAGCAGGACCTTCCCGGTCGGGTCATCGGAACCGGCGACTGGGAGCGCTTCGCCTCGATCCCGCTCGGACGGGCGAGATTTGCTCGACAGGGCGATTACACCGTCGCACTCAAGCCCATCCGTGGGACGGGAGCCGTCATGAATCTCCGCTCGATCGAGCTCCGGCCGACGGGCACCATCGAGGAGACTCGTCGATGAAGCGGCGACGGTTCGTCGGGACCTGTTCGTTCGGATGGCTCGCGATTCTCTGGACCCTGGGCGTCGCCGAGGGGCAGGATCGACTCAAGACCATGCCCGGCTACGCCAGGTTCCAGGAGAAAAGCAAGGAGATCCCCGGATCGTTCAAGTCGGGTGCCCTGACCGTCACCTGGCATGACGACGGCAAGGCTTTTGAGTATCGCAAGGACGGCAAGTCCTACCGCTTCGACATCGCCTCGAAAAAGGCCGAGGAGGTCAAGCCCGGCCAGGCCGAAGCCCCGAGCCGAGGAGGGAGAGCCGGCCGAGGGGGCGGTCCCGGCCGGGGACAGCAGGCGAATTCGGCGCTCTCGCCCGACGGTACCCTCCGCGCCGTTTATCGCGACCGTAACCTCTACGTGAGCGATCCCAACGGACTGATCGAGGTCGCCGTCACGACCGACGGCAGCGAGAAGGATCGGATCAAGAACGGCAAGGCAAGCTGGGTTTACGGTGAGGAGTTGAATCAGACCAGCGCGTTCTGGTGGTCACCCGACAGCAAGAAGATCGCCTATTATCGGTTCGACGAGAGTCAGGTGGCCGACTACTACCTCCAGCTTGACCAATCCAAGGTCCAGGACAAGCTTGCGGTCGAGCCCTATCCCAAGGCGGGCACGGCCAACCCGGTCGCGGAGATCTTCCTCCATGACCTCAAATCCAAGAAGACGGTGAAGATCGACATCCGCGACGGCCACCCGTTCGCGGACGATGTGGTCGGTCATTACGTCTACAATGTGGCCTGGTCACCCGACGGCAAGTCGCTCCTGCTCCACCGGACCAACCGCCGCCAGAACATTCTGGAGCTGGCCGCGGCCGACCCGGAGACGGGGCGATGCCGCGTTGTCGTCCGCGAGGAATGGCCCGCGAGCTGGGTCGAGAACAACCCGGAGATGCGGTTCCTCAAGGACGGAAAGCGCTTCCTCTGGGCCACCACGCGCGAAGGCTGGAAGAATTACGACCTCTACGATCTCGAAGGCCACCGGATCGCCGCGGTCACGAATCACGATTTCGATGCCCAGAGGATCGTCCGGGTCGACGAGGTCGCCGGAGTCCTCGACTACCTGGCGCACGACGGAGACAATCCGATGAAGCTCCAGCTTCACCGGGTGAAGCTCGACGGGACTGACGACCGCCGGCTGACCGATCCCGCGTTCCATCACTCGGTTGACATTTCGCCCGGTGGCGCTCACTTCGTCGACGTCGCCCAGACGCACGAATTCCCGCCCGTGACCCGATTGATGGACACGGAAGGCCAGGTCATTGCGACGCTGGCCGAGAGCAACCTCTCCAAATTCGAGTCGCTCGGCCTGAAACGGCCGGAGTTGGTTCGCTTCAAGGCGGCCGACGGTCAAACCGAGCTTTTCGGGCTGCTTCATAAGCCATCGGACTTCGACCCGGGCAAGAAGTACCCGCTTTTGGTCTCGGTCTACGCCGGCCCGGAGACGAACGGAGCCCGCGAGACCTTCGGAACGCCGAACCCGCTGACAGAGTTAGGCTTTCTGGTCGCTTCGTTCGACTCCCGGAGCGCCGCGGGCCGGGGGAAGCGGTTCCTCGACGCGATCTACCTGAAGCTCGGGCAGACCGAGATCGATGACCAGGCGGCCGGGGTCCGGTCTCTGCGAGATCGGTCGTACGTCGATGCGGAGCGGGTGGGGATCTTCGGCACATCCTACGGCGGTTACGCCTCGATCCTCTGCCTGCTCCGCCATCCCGACGCCTTCCAGGCGGCCTGTGCGTCGTCCCCGGTGACGGATTACCGGCACTACGACACGATCTACACCGAGCGCTACCTCTGGACACCCCAGGCGAACAAGTCAGGGTATGACGAAGGAAGCGCCGTGAAGCTCGCCGAGAAGCTGAAGGGCCGCTTGATGCTCTATTACGGGACGGCCGACGACAATGTCCATCCATCGAACACGTTGCAACTCGTCCAGGCTCTCCAGAGGGCGGGCGAGAGCTTCGAGTTGCAGGTTGGACCCGACGCCGGGCACTCCGCGATCTCACGCGATCGGATGATGGAGTTTTTCATCGAAAACCTGGTCACTGATAGGCCGTAGGCCCGGCAAGCGAACGAAGCCGCTCCAGAGTGGGGCGGAGCGCGACATCTCGGGAGAGATCGTGTTCCTGCAACGGGTCTTCGGCCAGTCGATAGACCTCCTCGGCGCCATCGGAATTGCGGATGTAGGACAGCCCCTCGGCGACGATCGAGACCATCGGCCCCCGGAGGGCAGGGGGTCTGGACCCGTTTCGCGAGGTCTTCGGTCGGATCGACGCCTCGGAGCGGACCAGGCTGGGACCGGGTTTCTCCAGGTCGGGCCCGTTCGACCAGAGGAGAGAGAGGGACCGGCCAGGGAATGGGGCGCGATCCGAGAGGCCGACCAGATCGACCACCGTCGCGGGTAAATCGCGGAGGCTGACCGGCTCGGCGACGACTTGCCCCGAGGGGACGCGACCCGGCTTGACGATCAGCAAGGGAACGTGCAGCTCGTCGTGGTAAAGGCTTCGACCATGGCCGACGAGTCTGTGCTCGCCCAGTTCCTCGCCGTGGTCGGCCGTGACGACGACGAGGGTATTCTCCATGAGCCCTTCCCGTTCCAGATCGTCGAACAACCGCCCGAGAGCGTCATCGAGATAGGCGATGCAGTCGTCGTAGGCATCGCGGGCCAGTTGGTCCTGGCGAGGATCTTCGGGCAAATACTCGAGCTTCTGCCAGGCGGTCAGGAACTTGATGTCGTCGGGGGTCTCGGGCCGGCGGCCGAAGTGCCGGGTGGCTCCGGCGGGGGCAATGTACGGGGCGTGCGCGTCGAGATAATTCAGGAAGGCGAAGAACGGTCTTCCTTTTTGGGTCGAGAGCCAGGACTTGAAGTCGTTGTTGATCTGGTCCGCGTCTTTCCGACCGTCGGGCCGGGGGGCGAGATTCTCCCCGAGCAGCGTGTACACGCGACGGCCCATCTCGGAGTTCCGCAGGACCTCGGCGGGCGAGATGTCAAAGGTTTCGTAAAAGTCCTCGTAGTGGTCAAAGCCGTTGCTCAGGCCGAACCCGGAATTGCAATAGAAGGTGTTGGCGACGAACCCGCCCGTCGAGTAACCGTTCCGGCCAAGGAACCCGGCGAGGGTCGGCACGGCGGAGTCGAGGCATTGCTCGTGGTACTTGAACAGCTCGCTCGGCCATCGGCCGGTGAACATGGTCGCGTGCGATGGGAGAGTCCAGGGCGCCGAGGATCGTGCCTGCTCGAACTTCACCCCCGAGCTTGCCAGCTTCTCCAGCCTTGGCGTGGTCTGCCGACCATACCCGTAGAGGCTCAGACTCCTGGCCCGGACGGTATCCAGAACGATGAACAGAACGTTCGGCGAGCCCTTCACGGACGGCTTGTTCGCGGCCCGGTACTCCGCCCAGGCGAACTGGGAGTGACGGCCGACGATCACGAGAACCAGCACCGCCAGGAGTGGAACCAGGCTGACCCGGACGACCTTCGCGAAATAAGGGCCGACCCTCCCCAGTCTCGGGACCGTCTGCGAGGCAACCCCGCAGCCCAGGAGGACGCACGCGATCGAGTCGAGTCCGTGAATCCGCAGCAGGAGCGAGACCAGGGCCAGCGTCCCCAGAGCGGCCGGAGCGACCCTTCGCGAGAATCGCGGCCAGACCCTACGGAGTAGTTCCAGCATCAGGCCGAAGGCCCCGAAAACCGCCAGATACGAAAGCGGGATCATCCAGGGATAATGGCGATTCAGACGGAGGGCCCCGATCATCGAGACCTGATTCTGATACTTCTGGATCAGCAGGAAGCCAACTTCCACCAGGCCCACGACGAGCCCAAGCCACGCCGCCGAGGCGAGATAGCCAGGCGAGGGCTTGGTCCGATCGGCGTCGGCCGCGACTCTTTCGACATCCGACATCTCTCGACTCCTCTCGATCATCCGTGATGGATCGCCGGGGGGCGTCGATCCGGTTGAGGAGAAGGATCTCCCGGGGGGAATGATCCATCATCAAGACAGGTAGCCGAGTCCGCCGAGTCGGGAGCGAACCAGCTCATCATCATCCGTCGCTCCGTCGAAACCAGCCGCGATCCTGGCGATCTGGCCCGATACGAGCGACCTTCCTTGCATCGAAGTGGGGACGTCATAGCCCCCCAGTTCCAGCAACGTGGGGGCGATGTCGAGCAAGTGGGCTCCCTCAATCTCGCCCATCGCCCCCAACCCAGGAGCGGCGAGCACGAACGCGCCATGCTGGGAATGGTTGCAGTCATCCGGCCCGGTCTCGTCCTCCTGGACGTGAAGCGTCGGATAGCCGACACCGCCGACCGATCGCCAGGCCAGGCCGCCGAAGTGGACGATCAGGTCGGGTGCGATGCCCCGGACCTCTCGGTAGACCTCCTCCGGCTTGAAGACGAGCGTTCCCATCGGTCGCCCTTCGGCGTCGAGCGTCGCTTCGAGCTTCGCCTTGAGGTTGTCGCGGACCCGTTCGTAATCCGCCCGGTCGATCGTACCTCTCGGCTCGCGTCCCTTCACGTTGAGGTAGACTCGGGCGTAATAGCCCCCCTCGCTCCAGGCGGTGGTCCGGTCCCAGTCGACGTCGAGTTTACCGAACGGAGTGACCTGCTCGGGGACGTGGCCGAGAGCCAGCAATCCTTGCTCGACGAGCCACTGGTTGATGCAGAACCCCCCGTCGAGCCGCCGGGCGCCGTGGTCGGAAAGGACCATCACGACCGTCTCGCCGTCGATCAGGTCGAGAAGCCGGCCGATCTCGTCGTCAAGCTGGAGATAATGGTCGCGGATCGCCTCTTGGTAGGGGGAATCGGCCGGGTGGCGGACGTGTAACCGGTCGTGGTGGCTCCAGAAGCCGTGCTGGAGCCGGTCCAGGCCGATCGAGACGAACTGGGCGTAGTCCCAATCTTCATTCTGGAGCAGGTGCCGGAGCACCGTGAACTGCTTGCGAGTCATCGCGTTGACGTCGGCGAGCATCTTCTTCTTGTCGCCGGTGCGGAAGCCGGTGACATCGACCGGATAGTCGCCGACGAGCCGGGCGATGGTTTCGCGGAGGTCAGCCGGGTGAGTGTAGACGTTCCGCGCCGGGTCGGGCGTGAGGAAGCAGCCCACGGCCGCGCCGTTGACCTTCCTCGCCGGATATCCCGGCGGCACGCCCATGACGATCGAGCGCTTCCCTTCGCGGGCGACCTGGTCCCAGATCGTCAGGTCGCCGACAGTCCTCGACTCGACCATCGCTTGCTTGTCGTAGGATCGGTCGACCCGGTTCCTGAAGCCGTAGACGCCCAGCGATCCGGGGTCTCGTGACGTTGACATGCAGAGCCAGGCCGGTACGGTGATCGGTGGGACGATGCTCTCCAGCTTCCCGAAGGCGCCGGCCTCCATGAGACATCGGATGTTCGCGAGCCGGTCGTCTTCGAGGAGGATTTCCGGCGCGGCGCCGTCGAGTCCGATAACGAGGACTTTCATCGATTCAGCGAACTCCCTTCCATGGCGGGGCCTTGCGGGACGCCGAGCGCTTCGAGGATCGTTGGGGCCAGGTCTTCGAGCCGGGCGGAATCGCCCCGGAACGGCCGATCCATGAACAGGACGCCGGGTACGAGAGCGGGGTTGACGATGTGGTCGCCGCTCCACTTCTTTCGATTGTCCTCGAAGGCGGCTTCGGCCACGCCCCCCATCGAGGTGCTTGACGAGGCCCGGTAACCCTTCGAGAAATGGACCAGCAGGTCGGGAGCCTCCTCGACGTACGGGCCGGAATAGAGCGCCTCGCGGGTCTTGACCCCCCGGATCGCCACCGACCCGTCCATCGGATCGACCAGTCCATCGAGCCCGAGGGCGATCTGGCTCTTGAGACTTTCGGCGTCCACCGGATCGACGTTTCCCTCGGCCTCGCGCCCGCGGAGGTTCAGATAGATCCCGCCAAGGCCCAGCGAATAGGCCCTCGTCCTCGACCAGTCGACCCCTCGGAGTAGGTCGCCGGCTTCCTCGCCGGGTTGGATGCCTGGCTTGAGCGCGAGCAGGCCATTCTCCAGGAGCCACGAGTTGAGATGGACCCCCCGCCGGAACGGCCCGAACCCGTGGTCGCTCAGGGCGATCACGAGCGTCTCGTTGTCAGCCGCCTCCAGTGCGTGGCCGACCATCGCGTCGGATCGGAGATACTGCTCCTCGATCACACCGGCCATCGACGAGTCGTCATGGAGCGGGTGGGCGGGGTCTCGGTAGCGCCAGAACATATGCTGGACACGGTCGGGGGTGTCAAAGAGGCAGTAAAGCAATCCCTCCTGGAACTCGTCGAGCGACCGCAGGAACATCGCCTCGCGTTCGCGCCAGGCGAGGTTGCACTGGTCGAGGAAGCCGGCCTCGTCGAGTCGGCCATTGTTCAGACCGGCATGGTCCTCGACCATCCCGGTTGTGTGGAACAGGCCAATCTCCTCGGCGATCTCGCGCGAGAACTCGGCCGGATGGCTGATGGGGAAAGCGGGCGACGTCGGGTCGAAGTTCACCGGCGAAGCGTAGAGTTCGAACGATGGGCCGGCCGTGACGAGATAGAATCGGACGATCCCCCGGATCGTCCGGAACGCCCCGGCCTTGAAGCTCACGCTCAGCCAGTCACTCCAGGCCCCTTCGTGGACCTTCAGGCTCGTCGGAGCCCCGTTTGAGCGGATGGTGGCCGATCTCGCGGCTAGATCGAGATCGATGGCGATCGGGAACTTGAGGTCGGAACGGTCAGACGGGCTGAATGGTCCGATCAGATCGGTGGATATCGAACCGTCGCCGTGCAGTTCGACTTGGACCAGCCGCTCGCCTTCGAGGGACTCCGCGGAATCGGCCGAGGTGTAGAGCGTGGCGGTGCCGAACCCGCCCCGGAGGTCGGGCACGCCCATACCGGCAAGCATCCTCCCCCGGATCGAGTCGGGTGGATAACTGGCGGGACAGCGGAGAACGGTGGATTCGATACCTCGTGCCGAGAGCAGGTCCCATATGGCGGTGCCACGCCGGAGATTGACTGCTTTCGGAGGCCGGAAGGCCCCGGCGGGCTCGTAGCGACTCAGAGCAATATCGGGCCGGTAGGTTCTCGGGTCGCGGCGAAGGAAATCGAAGATCCCATGACCACCCGGATTCGTACCGGTGGCGAATGAGGACCAGGCCACGGGCGTCTGCGCGGGCGACGTCGTCGCAACCGTGGAGAATCCCCCGCGTTCCCTCATCCGGGCGAGATTGGGCAACTCGCCGGCGTCAAGCATTGGCCTGACGATCGACGGTTCGAGCCCATCCAGGCCGATCACGATCACCCGTTTGATACCGGTTCCCTCCAGAGAAGCACGGCCCGGCGCCGTCGAGAGGAGTCCGGGCGAGCCGCGAAATCGGCGATTTATTGGTCAACGACCGGTCCAGGCCGATCAATCCCGGGTTCGTGACGTCTCTGGAGTGATCCGCCCCACCGGCCCAGTGCCGATCCGGCGGAGCGGCCGGGCAACCTTGGACCGTGGGACGACACGCCAATAGATCCCCTTGGCCCAGAGCCAGGAGTTCCGGCCGAACATCATCAAGATACCCACCACCCCGGCCAGGACCGAGGTCATGGGGAGCATCGTCTCCGGCCCGAGATAGGCGAAAACCACCGTCAAGAGGATCATGATCTTCCTTCCTTGGAATTGGGCTGGCATCCATGCCAGGTTGCCGACGTGGTTGCACAATGATGCAAGTCAGCGAGATTCCAGGATGTTCGGTCCCGGATCTTTTACCGACTTTGGGAGAATCTGTCTCCGCGAGTTACCGAGATCGGGCAAGCCGGCCCGAGAATTGGGGCGACTTGCCGGCTTGAATCAGGGTTCCCGAAGCTCGACCAACGAAAAAAGCCCCATCGACGCCGGGAAAGGCGCACAGATGAGGCTTCATGGCCGGGATCGAGCCGCCATCATGAGCGGGTCGAGAACGGTCGCATTATTCTCCTGATCCGTTAAGATGTCAACCCGAGGCTGATGGTCGAGACTGACCCAGAAGAAGCCGGCCAAATCGACCCCCATCTTCCCCATCCGGTAGTACGCATGCCACGCCCATTGCTCGCTCGTTATGGGATCTCTCTGGGCCTCGTGTTCGTGGTCTTCCTGCTCCGAACGCCAATCGAAAAATGGGCCGGCGATGGAGCCTCGCCGATCCTGTACTTGCCGGCGGTGACACTGGCGGCCTGGTACGGCGGCCTTGCCCCCGGACTCGCGGCAATCGTCCTGAGCGGCCTGCTCTGGGTCTATTTCGACATTGATCCGATCGGGTCGCTGACGATCCCGTCGCCAGTCGATCGTTTCCGAATCGCGGTCTTCGCGCTGGAGGGTGTCCTGCTGAGTGTCTTGATGGAGATGCTCCATGCCGCCCGTCGGGCCTCCGAACGGTATGCTCGCGAGGCCGAACGCTACCGCGAAGCGTCGGGCCGCAATGAGGCCCGGCTCCGCGCGATCCTCGAAAACGCCTCAACACCGATCTGGATGAAGGACGCTTCGGGATGCTATATGCTGGCCAACCGCCCGTTCGAGAACCTGACCCAGCGGTCGGTCCCCGAGATCCTCGGCAAGTCCGATACCGACCTGTTCCTTCCCCCGATCGCTGGCCCGCTGCACGCCAATGATCGGGCCGTCCTGGAGCTCGGGCGGTCGATCGAGGCCGAGGAGACCATCCAGCTCAACGACGGACTTCATACCTTCCTCTCGGTCAAGTTTCCTGTCCTGGACGAGAACGGAAGCGTCTACGCGATCGGTGGGATCGCCACCGAGATCACCTTGCGGAAGCGGGCCGAACAGGCTCTCCGGGAGGGGGAGGAGCGGTTCCGAACGCTCTGCGCCTACTCACCCATCGGAATCTTCCTGACCGATATCGAAGGACGGACCACCTACACCAATGCCCGATGCCAGGAAATCTTCGGGTTCACACCCGAGGAGGCTCTGGGGGATGGCTGGGCCCGGTTCATCCACCCCGATGACCGCGGCCGTGTTCTGCAAGGATGGATGCGATCCACTCAACTCGGTGGTCCCTTCTCGCAAGAATACCGAACGCGGAGCCCCGATGGCCGGGTCCGCTGGGTCCATGACCAGTGTGCTCCGGTGCTCTCGGATCGGGGAGAGCCGATCGGCTTCGTTGGAACCGTCGAGGACGTCACCGACCGGAAGTGCGCCGAGGACGCCCTCCGACGCGAGCGAGACTTCGCCGAGGGGCTGATCGAGACGGCGCACGTCCTGATTTTGGTTCTCGACCGCGAGGGCCGGATCGACCAGGTCAACCCGTTCCTGGAGCGGGTCGCCGGGGAGCGGCCCGAGCAGGTCCGAGGCGTCGACTGGTTCGCCCGCTTCGTTCCCGCCCGCGACCGTCACCGTGCCCGCGAGGCGTTCCGCCGCGGGCTTCGCGACCCGGAAGGGGGCCAGGTCACCCATGCGATCCTCGCCAGAGACGGACGGGAACGCGAGATCGAATGGACTTACCGGTCGCTCGAAAGCGGCCCCGATGAGCCCGCGAGGGTGCTCACCATCGGCCACGACATCACCGAGCTCAAGGAGGCGCAGTCCCGCGCTGTCCAGGCCGAGCGGTTGGCGGCCATCGGCCAGATGGTCACCGGCCTGGCCCACGAGAGCCGTAATGCGCTGCAGAGAAGCCAGGCCTGCCTGGAGATGCTGGCCTACCGACTCGAAGATCGTCCCGAGGCACTCGACCTCGCAGCCGGCATCCAGGCCGCCCAGGATGACTTGCAGAGGCTTTACGAGGAGGTCCGCTGTTACGCCGCTCCCATGACCATCGAGCGCCGAGAGTGCCGGCTTGGCGAGATTCTCCGGGGAGCCTGGGTGCAGCTTGAGTGGTCGCTCCGCGGGCGTGATGCTCGGCTGGTCGAGTGTGGCGAAATCGACGATCTTTGTCAGGCTGACGGCCCCCGGTTGGCGCAGGTCTTTCGAAACATCCTGGACAATTCGATCGCCGCATGCCACGATCCAGTGGTCGTGACTGCCGAGTGGTCGCCGATCGACCTGCACGACCGTCCGGCGATCCGCGTCGCCTTGCGAGACAATGGGCCGGGCCTCTCGTCCGAGCAACGACGCAACCTCTTCGAGCCTTTCTACACGACAAAGACCCAGGGGACCGGCCTCGGGATGGCCATCGCCCGACGGATCGTCGAGGCCCACGGGGGCTCGATCGTCGCCGGGGGAATCGGCGGCCCGGGAGCCGAGATCCTGATTATCTTGCCAAGGGGCGACGCATGAACGCCACGCTGAATATCGCCGTCGCGGATGACGAACCCCGGATGCGGGATTATTATCGGGAGGCCCTCGCAAGGATGGGCCACCGGGTCGCGATCGCGGCCTCCAACGGAGTTGAGTTGATCGAGGGCTGCAAGGCCGCCCGGCCCGACCTGATCCTGACCGATATCAAGATGCCCGACCTGGACGGGATCGACGCCGCCGTCGAGATCGGTAAGGGGGAGCCCGTCCCCATTATCCTCGTCTCCGCCTACCATGACGACGAGTTGCTGAAGCGGGCCGGCAAGGGACACGTCTTCGGCTTCCTGGTCAAGCCGATCAAGCAAGACGACCTCAAGGCCGCCATCGCCATCGCCATGCAACGGTTCGACGAGTTTCAGACGCTCCGAGGTGAAGCCGGCGAGCTTCGCCAGGCGCTGGAGGACCGCAAGCTCATCGAGAGGGCCAAGGGCGTCTTGATGAAAAAAGCCGGGCTCGACGAGGAAGAAGCCTTCAAGAGGCTCCGCCGACTTGCCCGCGACGGAAATCAGAAGCTTGTCGAGATCGCCCGGATGATCCTCAAGGCCGAGGCGGCCTTCGAACCCCCAGCCTCGCCCGGCTCGTAAACCCAAAGGCTTCTCGGCTTCATTTCACCGTCCAGCCACTTGAGATCGAACAAAGTAGAGTCCTGGGTCGCGACCGCCTCGCCCTTTCCGAGCGATTCTTCTCACCAACGAGGGCCCCGATGAGCCTGCGCGTCTCTCCAGGAACGATCCAGGCGCTCCGGGCTTCCACGCTTCCGAGTGGGAGTTTTCCTCACTCTCATGACGCTCATCGCGAACGGCCAGGATCGGCCGGATCGGCTGGTCGCCGACTTCGAGGGGGCGACTTATCGGCCCTGGACGACCCAGGGGAACGCCTTCGGCGCGGGTCCGGCCCGGGGAGCCTTGCCCGGCCAGATGGCGGTTTCGGGTTTTGAAGGGAAGGGGCTGGTCAACTCGTTCGTCGGCGGCGACGACTCGACCGGCACTCTCACCTCGCCGCCGTTCCCGATCGAGCGGCCGTTCCTCAACTTCCTCATCGGCGGCGGCAAGTATCCCGGCGAGACGTGCCTGGACCTGATTGTCGATGACTCTGTCGTCCGCTCGGCAACCGGGCCGAACGACCGGCCGGGTGGCACCGAGCGGCTCGACTGGGCCTCCTGGAACGTGGCCGACCTCATCGGCAAGTCGGCTGTCCTCCGCATCGTCGATCACCGGAAGGGGGGTTGGGGTCACATCAATGTCGACCAGATCATCCAGTCCGACCGGAACCGGGGCCTCGTGGCGCTTGCCCGCGAGATGGTTGCCGAGAAACGCTTTCTCCACCTGCCGGTTGACGAAGGTTCGCCAATCCGTCGGGTGAAGGTCGAAGTCGACGGTCAGATCACCCGCGAGTTCGACATCAAGCTGGCCCTTGACAAGCCAAGCTTCGCAACCTTCCTCGACCTGACCCCGTTCCAGGGAAAAACCATCCGGATCGAGACTCGATTGCCCGCCGACACGAAGGCGCTGGAGGCGATCAGCCAGGCCGACGACCTTCCCGACGCGGCCGACCTCTATCGAGAGTCGGGCCGGCCACAGTTCCATTTCACGTCGCGTCGCGGCTGGCTCAACGACCCTAACGGGCTGGTCTTCTTCGATGGAGAATACCACCTCTTCTACCAGCACAACCCTTATGGCTGGGACTGGGGAAACATGCACTGGGGCCACGCCGTCAGTCCCGACCTCTTCCATTGGACCGAGTTGCCGATCGCGCTCTATCCCCGCCGGCATGGCGACTGGGCTTTCTCCGGAAGCGCGGTCGTCGATCAGGGCAACTCCTCGGGCTTTGGAACCAAGGCGGCCCCGCCGCTGGTCGCGGCCTACACCAGCACCGGCCGGGGAGAGTGCATCGTTTACAGCCTCGACCGGGGGCGGACGTGGACCGAGTTCACCGGGAATCCTGTCGTCAAACACTCGGGCCGCGACCCCCGGCTCCTCTGGTTCGAACCGACCAAGCGTTGGATCATGGCGGTCTACGACGAGGGGGAAGGTCGGCGATCGATTGATTTCCACTCGTCTCCCGACCTGAAATCCTGGACCTTTGAGAGCCGGGTCGACGGCTTCTACGAGTGCCCCGACTTCTTCGAGCTTCCCGTCGAGGGAGAGCCCGGGCGGAAGCTCTGGGTCCTCTCCGCCGCCGATGGCGCGTACCTCCTCGGCCGGTTCGACGGCAAGTCGTTCACCCCTGAACCGGGCGGCAAGCAACGGGTCTGGTACGGCAACTTCTACGCCGCCCAGACTTTCAGCGACGAGCCGAAAGGGCGACGGATCCAGATCGGTTGGGCTCAGGGAATCACGTTTCGCGGGATGCCGTTCAACCAGCAGATGACCGTTCCTACCGAGCTGACCCTGCGCCGGACCCGGGAGGGCGTCCGGATGTTCGCCCGGCCCGTGGCCGAGATCGACTCGCTCCGAACCGGGACGAAGGCGGGGACGACGAACTCGGTCAACCCTCGGGCCAGCGGCGGGGAAGATCGGCTCGGCCCGATCGGCGACCTTGTGGAGATCCGGGCCGAGGCCCACGCCGGCCCATCGGGCAAACTGACCCTGAACTCGCCGGGTGTGGCCATCACCTACGACGCGTCTCGACAAGTGCTCGCCTGCAACGGCGTTTCGGTCCCATTAATTCCAGTCGATGGGACGATCAAGCTCCGGGCGTTGGTCGACCGGGGGTCGATCGAACTCTTCGCCAACGACGGCCGCGTGGCAATCTCCCGAGGGCTCGTGGAACGGACGGGGCCCGATCGTTTCCTGATCGGCAGGTCCGAGGGGGAAGGGAACGGATTCCGATCGATCGAGGCGGAGACGTTGAGTCCCGCCTGGCGATGAAAAGAACCTGTTCGCCGCAGAATTCCGAGACAGTTCTACTAGCAATAACGCTTGTTCGAATGTGAGCCCGATCGCGACGAGTTTCGCGATGCTGGCCGATGCCGACCTGCCAATTCCCAGTCTCTTTCGCCCGATCCAGGAGAACTTGATGCGACGCTTTTGCCTGACGATGTCGGTTGCCCTGCTGGCCCTCGGTTCGTCCTCGGCCCTGGCCCAAGGCCCTGGCGGCGCCGGCGCACGGGCGGACCCGGTGGCCGAGGGTTTCAATCCCCCGTGATCGCGGCCCTCGACACGGACGGCGACGGCGAGCTTTCGACCAAGGAGATCGAGAACGCCACGGCCGCGCTCAAAAAGCTCGACAAGAACAATGACGGCAAGCTCACGACCGAGGAACTGCGACCGGCTGGCGCCTTCGGTGGGCGCGGTGGCTTCCTTGCGCGGGCACGACCGAGGAGCGCGTCACGCGCTTCATGGCCTTCGACAAGGACGCGGACGGCAAGATCAGCAAGACCGAGCTGCCCGAGAACCTCCAGGCGATGATGGACCGGGTTGACACCAACAAGGACGGGTTCCTGGACAAGGCCGAGGTCACCGCGATGGCCGAACGGCAGGGCGCCGCGGGACGAGGGGGGCGCGGGGGTGCTGGCGGACGCGGCGGGGCCCGTCAACCGAACTGATCGATTCGGAACCCGGATCGGAAGCGATCCCTCTTTCCGTGACTCTTACCGGGGCCCTCGACTCGTCAGGCGAGTCGAGGGCCTTCGGCTTTTCCACGTCCTGAGACCATGAAGCCTGAATGACCAACATGGGCAGGGGCGACCGGGTGTTGCTTTGTTGCAACGCTCATCGACCCATTCCGAATGCCGAACCTGTGACGATGGCATCGAAAAGAACGCTCGCATCCGGTCGTCCTGGGCGTTCTACCGGAATCTGATTGACAAGGGCGTCCTGGCTGATAGATTCGATTTGAGGTGTATGCTAAAAAACTCCCAATCGATACAATTTACTATATTCCGTTTTCATCCTTCGGTTTTCCCGATGAATTGATCGATCGGGCAGGCGAGGCTTATCCGGGACATAGCCGAGATTGCCAGGATCATTCGCCGAGTAATCGTAGAAACAATGCGGTCGAAGAAAACCGGCCCGATCCAAGCCCCCAGGATTGGCGTCCCTGATCTGTCATGCACCGGATCAGAATCGGGCCATTGCCTCACGCCTCGCTTCCAATCTCCTCCCTCTCGCCAAGGTCATCATCGATGTCTTCAGATTTGGACTCGGCGGGCCCGTTACCGACTGGCCGGCGAAGTCGTCGCGATCTTAATATGCGCCGCGGGAAACTCGGTCGCCTTCTCTGGCCGTCTGGAGACCACTTACCGATCAAGCTTGCGACAGAATGGCTGGAGGACCGGACACTCCTCTCGATCGGGACTCCCGCACTGGTGGGACAGTTCGCCGACGACGCGGCAAACGAGAACTCGACCGCGGTTCCGGTCACCGAGACGGTACCGGCGGGCGAAACGCTCATCGTCCTCGTGGCCACCGACGCCAATGCGACCGACCCGATGGCGGCGGTGCCGAGCGTCAGCGACGCAGGCGCGACCGGCAGCGTGACCGTGCCGGACGCGATGACCTCGGACGCCTCGATGAACGCCACGGTTCGGCTGTTTGTCTTCTCGCAACGGCTCACCTCCCCGCTCACCTTCAGCGCCGACCCGATGGCCAATGCCTCGGTCCTGATCAACATTCCTGCTGGGGTCCAGGCCAAGGCCATTAGCCTCATCGCCGTGGCCGGCCTACTCGATCCGAGCCCGGCGGATTCGAACGTCTCGAACACGAAGATGGGAGGCTCATCGATCTCGGCGAATGTCGCGAGCCAGGGATCCGTTCCGGCCGGAGACCTGGTCCTCGGGGCCTTTGCCGTCGGTTCGAATGACATGATCTCCGCCGACACGAGCGGATCGAACTTATCGGGCACATTCTCGGGGGTGTCAACCAATCCCGACCCGAGCAACCCCGGGGTCTCACTCTTCCCTGACTATCAGGTCATCAGTAGCTCAAAGGATCAAACCGCAGCGGCCATGCTCGCTTCGAAGAGTTCCTATGCGGCCGCGATCGTGGCGTATCAGCCTCAACCCCCGCTGGCTTCTAATCATTCGTACACAGTCAACGCAGGTTCAACCCTCAACCCAACCGATCTTCTCTCGGGCGACACGCTGTTCGGCGTGAATCCGACTGTGACGACCGCTCTCGTCGGAGGCAATCCACCGGGCGCTTCGAGCGGGTTCATGGTCAACTCGGATGGTTCCTTCGTCTATACACCCAAGACGGCCACCTCGACGGATTCCTTCCAGTACAAGATCCTTGATGGCGTGCTTTCCAGCGCACCGTCAACGGTCACCATCACCGTGGATGACGTGGCGCCGACCATCAGTCCATCGAGCACGCTCTCGACCCGCGAGAACCTACCGATCGGCACGGCGGGCGACGCCGGGATGGGCCGGATTGTCATTACCGACAGCGATGCCCAGGAGCAGGGAACGCCGAATTATTACAAGATCACATCGCTCATGGGCGGTACACTGGAGTTGAGTGACGGCTCGTCGCTCAATCCTCCCTCGGGACAGTCCGACTTCTACATCACCCCGACACAAGCCTCGGCCGGTCTGATCTTCGTCCCGACCCCTGGGAAATACTCGAACGACCCTGGTAGCGACACCTTCGGATTCAACGTCGCCGCGTCGCCGACCGAGATGGACGGCATGACGACGGACGTTGGGTCCAGCTCGATGGTGAGTATCAGCGTCACGCCGCCCGACCAGCCCACTGTCACCGGGACCCTCGCGACCCGAGCCTTCCAGCCGACGGGAACGATCCAGGTCGCGCCGAGCGCCGGCGACTCGTCGAGCGGTTACGTCACGAACATCGACGTGACAGCCGTCGTTGGCGGCAGCCTGAGCTACACGCTCGACGGAGGCGGGACGCAGACGATCGGGGCCGGGACCTATCCCAATCATCCGTCGGCCGAGTCGCTCACCCTGACCGAGGCCGGGACCCTGGTCTTCACCCCGGACACGTCGGCCAATGCCCTGGCCTCCGACGTCACCGCCTCGGGCCGGTATTCGTTCACGGTGGACGCGGCGGCGGTTGTGACCGGCGTCGGCGCGGCCTACAGTGCCCCAGAGACGATCACCGTCGCTCCCGTGACGCCGCCTTCGGCGCCCTCCCTGGCCAGCCCGATCTCCGCCAGACTGGGCCAGTCAACTGGTGCGATCACGCTCCAAACCGCTTCGGGCGACTCCGGTTACGTCAACGGCTTTGTTTTCGAGTCGATCGCCGGGGGGAGCCTCCAGGACACGATCGGCGGGATGACGTCGACCCTCGCGGCCAATACGTTTTATCCACTTTCAGATTTCGCCACTCCCAACGCGCTGACCTTCCTGACGAGCGCCTCGGGAGGATCGGCCTCGTTTGTCGCCTACTCGGCGTTCGAGCCGTCGGGATCGACCCATGACGTCAACAGCAAGAGTGTCGTCAACAGCGTGACCAGCGGCGGCCTCACGGTCTCCGTTGGCGTGACCGGGCCTTATCAGCCACTCGTCCCGACCGTGCTCCCGACCAGGGCAGGTGTGCCGACAACCGCGCTCGACATCGCGCCCGACCCGCGTGACAGCGGGTACGTCACCCAGATCGACGTGACCGCGATGAGCGGTGGGTCGCTCAGTTTCACACCCGACGTCGGCGACAACAGGACGGGCACGATCACCTCGACGACACTCCAGACGACCAATCCGTTCACTCTCTCGCTGGCCGAGGCCGCCACGCTTACCTTCACTTCCAACCCGGCCCTGAACACGGCCTCCCTGGTCCGGGCGGGGACCTACTCGTTCACGGTCGAGGCGGCGGCGAGCCAGGGAACGGTTTTCAGCACTCCCGTCACGACGTTGGTCTCGGTCATCCCCCCGTTTGCGCCCACGCTCGCCGCCCCCGTCGCCACGACCGAGACCGCGACGAGCGGAACGATCGTGATCGCCCCCGACTCGCGCGACAGCGGTTACGTCACCCAGATCGATGTGACCGCATTGAGTCAGGGGACGCTGACTTACATTCCCGATCCGACCGACAGCCGATCGAACACAATCTCTTCCGCCACGCTCCAGACGACCAACCCATATCCGCTTTCGCCGACCGAGGCCGCCACGCTGGTCTTCACGCCCACGGCGACCTACGACCTGAACGGTGCCGACTCGGCCAGGAAGGGAAATTATTCGTTCACGGTCGAATCGGCAGCGACGATTAGCGGAGGTACCGTGGTCAGCGACCCGCTGACAGTGCCGGTCACGGTGACGCCGTCGGCCGACTTGAAGTTATCCATCCAGCAACCCCCGGCGATGCTCCAGTCGGGCCAGACGTTCAGTTACTTCATCACCGTAACGAATGCCGGACCAAGCACCGCCGACGCGATCATGTTGTCCGACCCGCTCCCATCGGGTTTGCAGGCCAACGGCACCCCGACCCTCTCGACCGCTTATCCTTCGCCGAAGTTCAGCACGGTCGGCAGCGTCTCGACCTTCACGCTCGGACCAAACAGCACGGCGACGCTGACAATCCCGGTCAAGGTCCTGACGACGGCCTCGGGCGGGACCCTGCAAAATGTCGTCACCATCACGAGCCTCTCCGACGCGGTCAACGTCGACGCCTCGAATTCGGCGTCCGTGACGAGCCAGGTCTCGGCCTCGCTGACAGTGACGAACAATTCCGACAACCCGACGCTGTTTGGCTCATTGCCATTCGTCATCAACCAGGCGAACCTGACGTTCAACGACGAGTCAGCCCATCGTCTCGATCAGCTTCGCCTCAGGTGTCTCGACGATCGCGTTGACCGCACCCCTGCCCGTGATCACAAGACCCGTGTCGATCATCGGCGGGCGAATCGCGCAGGGTTTGGCGGTCGATCTCCTGGAAGGAAGCGGCTACTCGGGCGGATCGCCCTTGACCCTCGGCCTCGGGACAAGTGGCTCGACCATCCAGACGATCGCGTTCACGACGAGGGCGAACACGGCGATCGAGATCTCGGGAGGGACCGGCGACCAGATCCTCGGCGACGTGATTAGCGGCAGCTCGGCGAACGGGCTCGGCCCGATCCCGAACGCAGCCGGGGATGGCGTCCTCGTCAACGGCTCGGCCTCCGGAGCGATTATCGACAACGATCAGATCTCGGGCGTCGCCGTGGGCGTCGAACTCGCCGGCTCGGGGAACTTCCTCCAGGGGGACGTGATCGGCTCGACCAACCCGATCACCCGAGCCGGGAACTCGATCGGCATCGAGATCGACTCCGGCTCGGTGGGAAACGTGATCGGTATCGATGCCGGAACCTCTGCTCAGGACGCTTACGCCCAGTCGCAGATCCTCGGCAACACGATCGCGAACAATACCGCCAGCGGAATCGAGGACAATTCGGCGGGGCCAAACACGATTCGTGGCAACGCGATCTCTCAAAACGGGCCAGCGATCAACTCGACCGACCCAAACAGCATCTTCGTGCCCTACGGAATCGTCCGGACGGTCGCGTCGAGCACCCCGACCGTGGAGCTCGCCGGCGCGGTCCTCATCACGAACGCGACGACGCCGCTGACCATCGAGGGATCGCTGGGAAGCGTGACGAGTAGCCAGGCCTACCGGATCGATCTTTATACTCAGGCAGTGCTCAACCCGACGCAGACCGACGGGACACCTACCCCAATCGGCGAGCTGACGCCCGAGCCGCAAGGACAGGTCTACCTCGGCAGCTTCGACTTTACCCCGAGTACCTCCGTCGTCTTCACGTACACCGGCCTGCCAACCTCTCTGCTGTCTCTCGTCCAGGCGGGTCAGTTCCTCACCGCGACGGCAACACCCATCCCGCCTTCGACGGCTCCGGCCACGGTGGAGGACACCTCGCCGTTCTCGGAGCCGATCTTCGTCTCGTCGGGCCTTGAGGTCATCAACAACAATCCGACGGGCCCCGGTTCGCTCTTTGGAGCTCTTCAGGTCGCGGCGAGCCTGGGGCCGAAAGCCACCAGCTCGATCGTCTTCCGCCTTCCCGCCGGCCAGTCAACCATCGCCCTGAGCAGCGCCAACCCGTTGCCCGTGATCATTAACAATGTCCTGATCGACGGTTACACCCAGGCGGGCGCAGCACAGGGGACGGTTTCGAGCCCGCCGATCTTCGTCGTCACGATTGACGGCTCGAACCTCTCATCAGGATCGGCGCACGGCCTGACGATCGGCGCCGGGGGCTCGGCGACGATCCGAGGGCTCCGCTTCATTGACTTCCAGACAAATGTCCCGGCCATCGAGGTCATGGGCGGGACCGGCTCGAAGATCTCCGGAGATGCGTTCGGCTACAAGGATGGATCTTCGACCGCCCTGAACGCGGGCGCCGGCGTCAAGGTGGATTCATCCCTGTCCTCTGTCTCCTCGCTGGTGATCGGCGGAACCACTGCCGCCGACCGGAACTTCTTCGCCGGGAACGCGACGGGGGTCGAGGTCGATGGGCCGAACACGTCCAGCATCGCGATCGAGGGGAACAACTTCGGCCTCGAAGGGAACGGTCTGACGACAGCCGCCAACGGGACCGGAATTCTCGTCAATGGTGCGTCCGGTGTCAGCATCCTCGACAACACGATCGAGGCCAGCACCGGCCCCGGCATCCAGCTCAAAGGGAACCTCTCTCCGACGGCACCGGGCGACACGAGCTCGGTCAATATCAACGGCAACACGATTGGCGCGATTGGCCACGGGAACGGTCAGGGGATCTTTCTCGACGGTGCCTCGGCGAGAAACCCGATCGTGATTCAGAACAACTCGATCGTCTCCAGTATCGCGGACGGCGTCGATCTGACCGGCTCGAACAACATCCAGCTCAACTCGAACTTCATCGGGGTCAACGCAACCGGCTCGCTCGGGGTAGGCGGCGGCTTCGCCAACTCGGGCGATGGCCTGTTAATCACCGGCTCGACGAACGTCACCGTGACCCTCGACGTCATCGCCAATAACAAGGGAAACGGGATCTCGGCTGTCGGGGCCATCGGCGCGACTGTCTCGGGCGGCTCGATCACTGGCAACGGTGGAGACGGCATCGCCGTCTCCGGCAATGCCATGAACACCCAGATCAACGGCGTGGTGATCTCATCGAGCGGTTTAAATGGGATCTCGGTCGTCGGCTCGACGGGCACGTCCATCTCCGTACCCTCGATCACTGGAGTGGGGGGCAACGGAATCACGATCGGCCCGCTCTCGGTCGGCACAAAGCTCAGCGGCGGGACGATCACCGGAAGCGCCGGGGATGGGGTTTCGGTCGTCGGAGGGACAAGTGCCACTCTTTCGGCGCCTTGATCGAGAACAGCGGTGGTGACGGGATCTCCATTGGACAGGCCGCCACGGGGACCCAGGTCGTCGGCGACCTGATCAGCATCACAGGAGGCACCGGCGTCGGAATCGCGGTTCTGGGGGGCTCGACCCTGGTCAACGGCTCGACCGTGACCGGGTCGGCGGGCGACGGGATCGACATCCTGGGCGCGGCGGGGGCCACGCTTTCGGGAAACTCGATCCTTTCGAGTGGTGTGTTCGGCCTCAAGATCGACGAGGGTGCCGGGGGCGCGCTGGTCTCGGGCGGTTCAATCGTGGGCAGCCGGGGCGACGGCGTTGACGTGGGCGTGGCGATCGGCACCACGCTTTCCGGAGTCGCTGTCAATCTGAGCGGTGGCAACGGCATCGCCATCAACCCGGGCGGGTCGAACACGCAGCTTCTCGGCGACTCGGTCAGCATCACCGGCACGGCAGGCGGGATCGCGGGAGCGGGGATCTCGATCCTCGGCGGCTCGGGGAACTTGATCGATCATTCCACCGTCACCCAGCCTTCCGGCGACGGGATCTCGATCGGCGGTGGCGTGGGCACGACCGTAAACAGCACCTCGATCAATCAGAGCGGCTCCATCGGGATCTCCCTGGCGAACGTCATGGGGACCACTCTTCGGAACGATTCGGTCAGCATGACGGGGACCCTCCAGGGCGCAACCGGCACCGGGATCTTCCTCACGGGCGACTCCTCGACAACCATCGATGGGACGACCGTCAGCGGGGCCGCCGCCATCGGCCTTTCGGTGGTCTCCTCGATGAGCACGGTGATCAATACCTCAAGCGTCCTCCAGAGCGGAGGGGCGGGGATCTCGCTATCAAGCGACACCAACACGATCGTCAACGCGGCATCGGTTACCGGGTCAACTGGCGATGGGTTTGCCGTGCTCGGCTCGACGAGATCCACCATCACGACGTCAACGATTACCGGCAGCGGCGGCAACGGCATCACGCTCTCGACGGATTCGGAGACTCTGTTCACAGGCGGGACGGTCACTGGGAGTCATGTGGAGGGCGTCTCGATCACGGGAGGGTCGGGGGCGTCGCTGATGTCCCTCGCTGTCAACAGCAGCGGCGGCGACGGCATTGTCGTGAAGGGGGGCGCCAGCAGACCCAGCTCGTCGTCAACAGCATCGCCACCACGCTCAATGGCTCCGGGATCCTGATCCTCGGCGGGGTTTCGGGACAGCCGAACACGACCGGGACAACTGTCTCGGAAGGTTCGATCACCGGGACCAAAGGGGACGGGATCGCGATCCTTGGCGGGACGTCCACCACCGTGTTGGCGGTCTCCATCAGCCAGAGCGGCCGCAACGGGATCGAGGTCAACGGCGTCTCGGGGACGCAGGTCCTCGCTAATGTGATCTCCGAAAGCAACCTCGACGGCGTGCTCCTGGTGAACGCGCCGGGGACCGTTGTCGGCAATCCGAACGGTTCGAACGTGATCACCGGGAACATCGCTCATGGCGTGGAGGTGACCGGCGCGGGCTCGACCTCGATCACGATTCAGGGCAACTTCATCGGCACGATCGCCTCGGGACAGACGGGAGCAGGGAACCTGGGCGATGGGATCTACGTCCACGACCTGGCCGCGACCACGGCTTCGCCCGAGGTCACGATCCAGGGGAACGTCGTCGCCAACAACAGGGGCATGGGCGTCGATCTGGTGAACATCGGCAGCGTCTCGATCCAGAAAAACGATATCGGCAGCGACGCCACCGGCACCAAGAACCTGGGCAACTCCCGCGACTCGTTGTTCCTCGCTCATGTCGCCGTGGCCGTCGTGACCGGCAACGTCCTCTCCTTCAGCACATTGGCGAACGGCCTGGAGGCGACCGGCGTCGGGGCGACCTCGTTCTCGATCGTCGGGAACACGTTCGGTTCCAACCACCTCGATGGACTCATGGTCACCGGCAACCCCGGCCTCGCACTGGTGATCCAGGGCAACTTCATTGGCACCGACTCGGCCAACCGCTCGGGCCTGGGTAACTCGATGGATGGAATCGAGCTTCTCTCCACCTCGGAGGCGCTAGTTACCTCGAACATCATCGCCGGCAACGCCCGGATCGGCCTCCTGAGCAGCAGTTCCAATGCTCTGACGATCAAGAATAACGATGTCGGAGCCGGGAACGACGCCGGAACACTCGACGGCGCCGTGCCGCTCGGCAACGGGCTGGGCGGAGTCATGATTCTCGACCCGCACGGAGTGACAATCAGCGGGAACACAATCGCGAACAACGGCCCAGCGGCCGGCCCAGGGGGATTCGGGCTCCTCGTGAGACAGTCAGATCCCGCGACCGATGGGACACTTGCCACCAAGGTGGCGATTTTGAACAACTACATCGGGACCGACTCGCTCGGCAAGCTCGCCCGCGGGAACCGAGGTTCGGGCGTGGTCCTGGATCACGTCTCCGGAACCTTGAACGGCAACATCATCTCGTCCAACCTCGGCGACGGGCTTGAAGTCAACAATGCCGTCGCTCCTCAGATCGAGACGAACAATTTCGGCAGCGGATCGACCGGGTCGGAGTCGCTCGGCAACACGCTGGACGGCATCCATCTCATGGACACGACTTCCGCTTCGGTCTCGGGGAACATCGTCGCCTTTAACCAGCATTCGGGCGTGGAGCTCGACGGCGACCCGGCGACCGGCCCTTCCCTGGCCACCATCACCTTCAACTGGATCGGGACAAACTTGTTCTTCGCCCCCGGCCTGGGCAACGGGATCGGCGGAAACGGCTCGGCGGCCGGAATCTTGATCCTCGGGGCCTCGGGCGTCTCGATCGTCAGCAATGAGATCGACTCGAACACGGGAGCCGGGATCGTCAACACCGGCTCCGACCTGACCGTCTCGAACAACTTCATCGGCACCGCGCCGAACCTGGCGAGCAGCCTCGGCAATATCGGCCCGGGGATCTCGATCGCGGGCGGCTCGGGCGTCGCGATTGCGGGCAACACCGTTGGCAACAACACCGGAGACGGGATCTTCGCCGCGAACCTGGTGAGCTTATCCGTCGCGAATAACTTCATCGGCACCGACTCCACGAGCGTCTCCGTGCTGGGGAACCAGGAGGAAGGGATCAACCTCCAGCACGTCGAATCCTCGACCTTAGAGGGAAACCTGATCCTCAACGAGGGACGAGAGGGTATCGAGATCGGTGGCATCTCGGCCAGACTCACGCTGGTCGGGAACCTTGTCGGCGTCCAGGTCAACGGTCACGAGGTGGGAAACAAGGACGACGGAATCTACATTGACGCGAGCCCTGACCCCTCGATCGGGCCGGTGAGCGTCACGGTCATGGGCAACACCGTCAATTTCAACGGGGTCAACGGTATCCAGCTCGCTGGCTCGACCGGGGTGCAGATCGGCCCGAATAACCAGATCGACCAAAACGGCGCCGACGGCGTGGAGATCGGCCCCGACGTCTTGAACCACCTCTCATCGGACAACGTCGTCACCGGGGACGAGATCGAGGGGAACAACGGCGCGGGCGTCTCTGTCGAGCGATCGGCCGGCAACCTCATCACGTCCTGCCTGATCGCAGGCAACCAGCAAGACGGGGTTGCCATCGTTCAGGCCTCCATGGGGAACTCGGTCACCAGTAACCAGATCTTCACCAGCCAGGCGGATGGAATCCACATCCGGCAGTCGGCCAGCAACCTCATCAGCGAGAACGTCATCGGGGATGACCCTGGCCAGTCCGACCCCGGCAACATCGGCGACGGCGTGGCGATCGAAGGCGTGGCGGTCGGCGACGCGTCGGGCAATGTCGTCTCGACAAACACGATCGCCGGCAATCACAACAGTGGCGTGCTGATCTCTGGCCTGGGTGCCTCTGGCAACAGCCTGAGCGGTAACATCATCGGAGCGGTCGGCCTGGGCAACCGGAACGACGGTGTGACCATCCTCCAGGCTGGCGGCGGCAACGCGATCGTCGGCAACACGATCATCCTCAACGCCAACAACGGCCTCTTGATCTCATCAACCCAGCCGGGAACCGTCGTCTCGGGCAACTTCATCGGCACCGACCCGAAGGGCGACACCGGCCTCGGCAATAACAATTACGGCCTGTTCATCAGCGACACCTCTGGGTCGGTCGTCCAGCCCGGCAACGCGATCTGGGGTAACCACTCGCACGGGCTCGTGATCTCGGGAGGATTTGGAAACCAGGTCCTGGGCAGCTCGATCCTGGGGAACCAGCTCGACGGCATCCTCCTCGTCAATACGTCGGGCAACCAGATCGGAGCCCAGGGTTCCGGCAACATCGTCGGGCTCAACGGGACCGATGGGGTGGGGATCTTCAACGGGTCCGGCAATGCGGTCCAGGCCAACCTGATCGGCATCGACCAGGTCGGCAATCCGAACAGCAACAAGGGTGACGGCGTCCATGTCGTCAGTTCTTCTGGGAACACGATCGGGGGCGCCGTACTTGGCCAGGGCAACATCATCACCGCCAACCAACAGTCGGGAATCGAGGTCTTCGGCAATTCGACGATGAACGAGATCCTCGGCAACGTCCTCGGGGCGACGACCTCGAACCCCGCGCTCGGCAACAAGCTCGACGGCGTGCTCATCTCCGGCTCGACCGCCTCCGACCCCAATGGCCAGACCGACCCGACGAACAACTTCATCGGGTCGAGCCCCGACGGCACGATCGCGGGCAATCTGATTCTGGGCAACCAGTCCAACGGCGTCGCCATTGACCTGGCCAGCTCGAACTTCGTCCGGTCGAACGTGATCCAGGCCAACCAGCTCGACGGCGTGAATGTTGCCTATTCCACGAGCACTTCCATCGACGCGAGCAATACCATCCTCGGCAACCTCTCCAACGGCGTCGGGGTGATCGGCTCAAATGGGACCACCATCGCGGACGACGTCATCCAGGGCAACTCGGCCAACGGCGTCAACGTCGTCGGGTCGAACGAGACGACCATTTTGGGCGATACCATCGGCGGGGGCTCGACGGCCCAGGCCAACCAGTCGGACGGCATCGCCCTGAACGGGTCGAACGGCACGACGATCACGATGAATACGGTCCAGGGTAACCTGGGCGACGGCGTGGACGTGCTGGGGTCGGTCTCGACAAACCTCCAGAGTAATATCGTCGAGGGCAACGAGGCGGACGGGGTCCGTGTCGAGCAGAACTCGGCGTTCAACAACGTTGGGATCGCCGGGACCTTCCCGAATATCCTGATCGACAACGCGGCGGCGGGGATCGAGATCAGCACCGGAGCAAGCTTTAACTCGGTTCAGAATAACTGGATCGGCTACCTTGGCACGGCGACGCCCCACGGCAACGCGATTGGCATCTTTCTGAATCAGGTCGACGGCAACGTCATCGGCGGAGGCTCCCTCGATGTCGGCGCGAATACGATCACGGGCAACTCGGTCGCGGGCATCTACGTCTCGGGTAACGCCCCGAGCGCAGCCTCGCCGACTGGCAACCTCGTGCAAGACAACTTCATCGGGACGGACCCGCTCGGCAACACGCCGGTAACTTTCTCCTCCTCGCTCAACGACGTGGGCGTTTTCGTTCTCAATTCACGGAAGGATAACTTCGTCGGCAACGTGATCTCGGGCAACCATCAGGCTGGGATCGAACTGTTCGGGATCGGCTCCAACGGCGACTCGATCACGGCCAACATCATCGGCTCGAACCGGTCGATGACGGCCCCGATCATCACGAACCCATTTCTCGGCCCGAACGTCTACTCGACGTCGAACGCGGCGACAGGGGCGATCGGCGCTCGCCAGAACTTCGGTATCTGGATCAACGGCGCCGGGCAGACGGCCAATACGATCGCGTTCAACCACCTCCTCGGCAACGAGGTGGGAGTTGAGATCGACGGGAGCACCGCGATCAATAACCTGATCGCGTACAACGCGATCGGACCCGCGTCGGGGTCTTATGTCGAAGGGTCGCCGAACGTCAACGGCCTGGGGAACTTCTACGGGATCTACGCCAACAACACTCAAAGCAACCAAATCCTCGCCAACACGGTCGACCGCAACCTGTCGGTCGGGGTCGCGATCGTGGGTGGCTCGGCGAATAGCAACACGGTTCAGGGGAACTTCATCGGCTCGAACGGCGGGTACGCGGAGTTGAGCCCGGACGGGCAGACGGTCCTCGAAGTTTCAATCACTCCAGGTGCGAGGATCTTCGGCTCGGGCGTCTATATCGAAGCAGGGCAGGGGAATCTCGTGTCGAAGAACACGATTCGCGACAACACCCAGGTCGGCGTTTATCTCTTCAACTTTGGCACGCTCGCATCGACCCTGAACAACGCGGTCACCGGCAACGTGATCGTCGGCGTGAACCATCCGAAGGGGCCGTGGAACGGCGATTACGGCGTGCTTCTCTTCAACTCGTCGGGCAACATCCCGGGCGTCCCGCAGTCCGGCCGCTCGGCGAACCGGATCTCGGGGAATCGGATTGCCAACTACCGCGAGTACACCGGGCCGGGCTCTCCCGAGCCGTCGACCGTCCCCGCGATCGCGCCGGTCAAATCTCCCAGCAAGAAGGTCAGCCGCCGATGATCGGCGCGGCGGGGTTTCGCCTCGATCGGCCAAAGTAGACGTTCAGGAGCACGGTCCCCTCGATCGAGAACGGTCGAGGCCCCGTCACCGGAGTCACGACGCCCATCGTCAAGATTGAGTTCTGTCGGAACCTCGTATTCAGGCCCGAGGTGATGTTCACGATATCGGGCGTGCCGTTCTTGTCGAAAGCGTTGTAAGCGCCGGTGTGGTTGATCGGCGTATTGATGTGGGCCTCGACCGTCGGCGCAACAGCCGTGATCAAGCGGTTGGACTGGTTGTCGCGATAGAGGTAATAGCCCAGGCCGAGATCGTTGTAGATCAGGGTCGGCTGCGCGGGGTCGGCCGGGACGTCGATGGCGGTGAAACCCTGGAAATACAACCGATCGTGGTTGATCAGGAACGCGAAGAAAGGCTGGATGCTCGTACTGTTGCTCGGCGCCAGAAACGGGGCGCCGCCAAACCGGCCCGGGGCTGTCTGAGGGCTGATTGCAACACCCCCCGAAGCCACGCTCCCGGTCACTTTGTTGATGGCGAAGATATGCTTGATGTAGACCGTCAGATCCCCCATGGCCGTGGAGTTCCCGCCCTGGTTCAGCCCCGAGACCGCCGAACGGGCGAAGACATTGTCGATCGGGACCCGGATGCCGACCGAGCCCATTCCTCCGTTAAAAGTCTTCTCGAACCCGAAGACATAGCGGTAGATCTCAATCCCCTGGATTGGGGCCTGGAATGCGCGATCGAGGGTCTTGTTGACGTCATTGAAGTAGTTCATATTGAAATAGAAACGGTCCTGCGGGACGGGTGACTGATTCTCGGCGATCTTGAACCCGCGGACGGACGGAGCGATCTGCGATCTTGCGCCGGGAGGCGGCGGTGTCGGCGGTCCGGGCGCGGCTGAGGCCCTGATGATCCCAACCGGGGGCGAGGCGTCGCCGATCATGGCGAACGCGCTCGAGGGAGCCCCGCCGACGCCCCCCAGCCCGCTGGAAAGCGCGCCGCCGGACCCTCCGAAAGTCCCTGCGGGTGCCTCCGAAGCGTTTGAGCCCGGCAATCCGGGAACATCCGACGGCTGGAACCCGGAACCCGCCATCCCGGGGGCCGCGAATGAGGTTGACGGAGCCATCGCCGACGACGTTCCGACTGGCGTTCCACCGGTCAAAGTTGAGGGCAGGGGCGGCAATCCGCCTGGAGACTGCGGCGAAGCCTGGGCGACGGCGGCCTCCGTCGGAGGGGGGAGATCTCCCTGGGTTAGCCGAACCGATCCATCCCCCGCCCGAACAGCAGGGGGCATGCCGAAAAGCCAGAGCGCGGCGAGCGCGGCCCGGAGAGTTCTAGGGTTCGGCCGCATCGAAGTCTCCCGCTCCGTCGGTTGGCTTGGAATAATGATGGCCCGGAGGATCGCGATCGGGTCTCCGATTCCTGACGTAGCGGGACCAGAGGGCCTAGCCGACGACAAATCCGGAGGCATCGCACCGAATCTATCGGCTGCGAGAATGTCACGACATAAGCCGATTGCGTAGATTCTCTGGATCAGGGCGATTCCGCGGGTTTCACCGGATCGAACTTCGCGCCGATCAGTAGCGAATGTTTTTTCGGGCTCCGGCATCTGGTTGTTGTTACGATGAGGATAGATTCGACCGACGTGCCGGAGGTGGAGTTCATGGCGCGAGAATGGCCGGGAGCCGATGAGCAGACGAGGCCCGACACGAATTTGCCTCGCGAGGGAACGTCCGCAACTCCTTCGACGGGGATAGACAGGACCGCTTTAGACCCGTTCGCGACCGGCGTGCCCGTCGCGCCGGAAGAAGCGAGCAATTCGACCGCGCCACCGCTGACAACCGACCCGCTGAGCCGCTCGCCAGGTGACAACGGCTCGGCGAGCTTCGCCGGCCCGGTCGTTATCGAGCCGGGTAAGGTCATTTTCGGCAAGTATGAAGTTTTGGAGCGGCTCGGTCGGGGCGGAATGGGTGAGGTCTGGCTAGTCCGCGACGTCGAACTCGACGTCAAGCGGGCCTTGAAGATGATCACCCAGGCCACCGCGCTCCATCCCGAAGCCCGCGCCCGGTTCCGTCGCGAGGCCCGGGCGATGGCCCGTTTCACTCATCCCAACGTCGTCGCGGTGCACGACTCCCGGCTCGACAACCAGGACGTCGCCTACATTGTCATGGAGTACGTCGCCGGCCGGAGTCTGGAGAAGGTCATCAAACCCGGCCACCCGATGTCGGTCGAGTGGACCCTCCATGTCCTGACCCAGCTCTGCGACGCGCTCAACGAAGCCCACTCGCAGGGGATCATCCACCGAGACCTCAAGCCCTCTAACCTGATCCTGGTCAACACCGCCTCGAAGCGCGACCAGCTCAAGGTGCTCGACTTCGGGATCGCCAAGATCCTCCAGGCCGAGGACGTTCCGCAGGATGCTCGGACGATGGATGGAGCGTTCATCGGCACACCGCCCTATGCCAGCCCCGAGCAGGCCAGCGGCCACGCCATCCCCCTGAGCGACATCTATTCCGTTGGCGTGATCCTCTACGAGTTCCTGACCGGGAGCCGCCCGTTCTCGGGCCGTCCGGCGTTCGTCGTCGCCAGCACGATGTTCACCGAGCCGCCGCCGTTCGCCGATGTGAATGCCGAGGCGAACGTCCCACCGGAGATCGAGCGGGTCGTGATGCGCTGTCTGGCCAAGAAACCGGAGGATCGACCGCAGTCGGCGACGGCGTTGCTCGAAGAATTCCGGGCCGCTGTGCCAACGGTCGAGTACGTCAGCCAAAACACGTCGAAGCCTACCCCGCACTCGGAGGTCGTGGAACCCTCGGAAACAACGCGCCGACACTCGTGGATGGCGGCGGCGGCCGTCGGCCTGGCCACCTTCACCCTCGCGCTCTTCCTCTCGGTCCCGACGCTCCTCAAGTCCAATTCGAAGAACGCCCAGCCGACGCTGCCAACCATTAATTCGCCCTTGAAGGACCGGAATCTTCAGATCCTCTGGCATGACCGGGCATTCACACTCTGGAAGGGGAAGTTCTACCTGCCCGATGGTTACGAGCCCTCCGTCGATTACGAAGAGGCCCCTGACGGTTGGCCCCGTGAGGTCGTACGCAAGTTCGACGGCGTGAAGTTCCTCCGTATTCCCGGCGGCAAGCTCCGGATGGGAGCCCGCGACCGGCTCGAAGCCGACCGGACGGACGCCGAGCCTTCCAACCAGCCGGCCCATGAGGTCACACTGCCGGGCTTCTACATCCAGAAGTTCGAGGTCACCAACGGCGAGTTGCTGGCCTACGTCAAGGCGTTCGGCGACCAGTTCACCAACCCTTCCGCCCCCGCGTCCTGGATGACCTGGTACAAGGGCGCCTCCGAGCCTCCCCTCAATCCCGACCTCGCCGCGAAGCATCCGGCCCGCCAGGTCTCCTCGGCGCTCGCGACCGACTTCGCCAGGAAACGAGGCGGCCGGCTCCCGACCGAGGCCGAGTGGGAATACGCCGCGAGGTCCGGCGAGTCGGCCCGCGTTCTCGTCTGGGACGACGACAAGGACCGCGCCAGCCCCGCCTACGACCTCGCGAACCTCGATCAGGCCAACCCGAAATACGGGCTCTGGACGGCCGAGGTCGGCTCGTACCCGCTCGACCGGACCCGCCAGGGGGTCATGGACATGGCCGGCAATGTCCGCGAGTGGACTCGCGACCCCTGGATCGACTACGACAAGATCCCCACCACCGGGTCGCCTCCAGCTCCCGAGTCGCCGAGCCCGGACACGGAGATGGTCGTCCGGGGCGGCTCGTTCAACCTCGATTCCGATTCCCGGTTCGTGACTCACCGGGGAAAGAAGCTGCGGATCTCCGAGGAAGTTCCTTACGACGTGGGCTTCCGGATGGTCCTCGAATGCCCCGAGAATTGAGAGTCGGACAGACCATGCAACCCAAGTGTCTTTATCTCGTTCCCACGCCCCGCGTGGGAATGCCGTCTTCGACACTCCGCGTCGTCTCGCGCCCATCTCCGGTGCGGGCGACGCTGGTTCTCGCACTCCTCATGTTCTCGACCTCGGCCGTCGCCCAGCCGCCAACCCGGAGAGAAGCCCGGCTCTGGACGATCCTCGTCAGCGTGGAGGGATACGCCGACCCGATCCCGAAGCGGCCCGGCGTCTACCAGGACAGCCGTCTGCTCGCCCGCTGGATGGTCGAGAAAGCGCGCTGGGACCCGGGCCAGATCCTCCAGCTCAACGACAACGGCGACCCTCGTCCGGGCGAACCCGGAGACCGATCGCCACCGCTCCGGCCGACGGCCGCGAATTTCGACTGGGCGATGGAGAAGTGGCTGACCCACCCTGGCCGGGTCTCAAAGGATGACGTGGTCCTCTTCGCCTTCGCCGGCCGGGCGATCGCCGGCCCGAACAGCGAGGCCCTTCTGCCCATCGACGCCCGTATAGACGCCCCGGGTTGGTCGCCCGAGCGCTGGGTCGAGCGGCTGCTTCGCGATTATCAGTGTTCCTCAGTACTTTGTTGGGTCGATGCGCCAGTCTTCGACCCACTCCGTCCAGGCGGCAAACTAGCCGACGACGGCGAGAGGCTGTTGAACCGACTGGCCCGCTGGCCAGGCTCGTCGGTCTGGATGGCGACGGGCGAACGCCCGGCAACCGGCCCGGCCTTCGCCGAGGCACTCCGAGCGGCTCTCGGTGAGACTCCACAACCACTCCTTGCCACGCTCTCGACCCTCGATCGCGACGCCGACGCCCGCGGGCTCCGGTTCCGCCAGCTCGGCGGAATCCGCGCCGATTTGAGTCTCTTCCGAGAGCGATTCGAGCCCCCCCGGAAGCGCCGGATCGATCTGCTCGTCCAGAGTGGGCACGCCGCGCGGGTCTCGGCTCTAGCGTTCCTGGCCGACGGCCGGACGATGCTTCAGCGCCAGCGACGACTCGACCATCCGGGTCTGGGACCCGACCGCGCCGCGGCGTCCCTTGCTCCGAGTTCTCCCCGAGTTCCTCAACAGCGTGACCGCCCTCTCGCTCGGGACCGACGGCAAACACCTGGCCGGCGGCGACGGCATGGGTGAGGTGATGGCCTGGGACCTCTCGGGTCCAGATTCCCGGCCGATCATCCGGAACGGCCCGAAAGCACACGGCAACCTTATCAAGGCCCTAGCCTTCCTGCCCGAGGAGCCCGCGCCCCCTCGGGGTGCCCCCGCTTCGAGCCGGTTCGTCTCGATCGGGCAGGACGACCGCTGCGTCGTCTGGGAGATCGCCGGGCGGACCTTGACCAACCGTCCCGCGCCGATGCCCCGGGTCAAGAACCTCCGGATGGCCTCCGCGACCCGGCCGGCGGGACCCTCGGCGTTCGCGGTGATCGGTGACGACGGACTGCTACGTGTCTTCGACCGGGCCTCCCGTCCGACGCTCTCGCCGATCTCGATCGAAGGGGGCCGGCCATCGGCGCTCGAGGTCAACCCCGAAGGTCGCCGCGCGGTGGTCGGGACCGAATCCGGGGCCGTCAAGCTGATCGACCTCGTGACCGGCCGGGTGGAATTCGAGCCAGCCCCGCTCGTCGGCATGGTCTCCGCCGTCCGATTCGGTCCCGGTAAGCTCCTGGCCGTTGGTGTCGTGGGGAGTCTCTCGCTCTTCCCGCTCGATCAGTTTGACCTGGCCGTCCGGCTCGATGCGGGAGCCGACCCGGTCGAGTCCATCGAGTTCTCAATCGATGGCGGCTGGCTCGCCGCCCGGAACCGTCTTGGCGACCTCTTCGTCTGGAAGCTCGAAGAGGGGCGGCCCCCTCAGGCCGTGAAGCTCAACGCGTCCGATGGCGGTCAATTCGCCTGCCTCGCCTTCGGCCCGGCCTCGTCCTCGCCGATCCTCGCGGCGGGAGAAAACGATGGCGGAATCCGCCGCTGGGACCTCAAGAGCCTCAAGGAATTCCCGAGGATGCCCCCGCATCGTGGCAAGGTCCGACAATTGAGCGCGACCCCCGACGGCCGACGGCTCCTTCAGATTACCGAGGACGGCGCCGCGCTCGTCTGGGATCTCAGGGAGGGTCGCAACGTCCGGACGCTGGGCGGGATCTGGTCCGCCGGGGCATTCTTGCCGAGCGGCCGTCTCGCCCTGGCCCGCCATCCCGATGACGGCGGCGGGCTGGTGATCGTCGAGGCGTCCGAAGGCCGGGAGGTCCCCGGCGTCCAGCTGGCCCGGCCCGATGGAGTGGGCGGCGACTACGCTCGGGTCGTTGCCTCGCGCGACGGCCGGCGTGTCGCCGCGTCGACCGCTCCAGGTCGGCCGGAGGAAGTCCACATCTGGGATCTTCCCGAAGGGGATCTCCGGATACTTTTACCCCACGATCGCCCCTTGACGGCGCTCGACTTCTCATCCGACGGCGACACGCTCCTCACCGCCGCCGAGGATGGCTCCGTCCGGCTCTGGGACCTCACCGCGAAGGCGGTGAAGGCCCCGGTTGCCGAGTATCGGATGCCGCAAGTCAACGCCATCACCGCCGCCCGGCTCGACCCGAATGCACCCAGGCGAATCGTCGCCGCCGGCCTGACGCCCGGGGATGAGAGCCTGGTTCTCTACTGGGCGAGCGATCGGGCCAAAGCGGCGACGCTCGGCCGGCTCCCCGGTCGGGTCCTGGCAGTAACCTTCCTGGACGGAGGTCGTTTCGTGGCCGCCGCCGGGCAAGATCGGCGTCTCCGGATCTGGGAATTGATCGCCGGGGCCGAGCCCGAGGAGCGAGAGGTCCGACTCTCGCCGGGACGGATCGGGCCGGAGACAGCTCACCACCATACCGAGACCATCAACGACCTGCTCGCATGGCCGCTGACCGATGGGCCGAGCCTGGTCAGCGCCTCCGACGACTCGACCCTCCGCCTCTGGAAGATCGAACCGGCCCCCGCGCCCGGCAAGGCTGCGCTCCGGCTCCTGGGGACTTTGGCGAGCGCACCAGCCGAGGCGCCGGGCCCCGCGCCGATGCCCCGTGGGTCGCCTACACGCCCGAAGGGGTCTACGACGCCTCGCTCGACGGCGAGCGGCTTGTCACCTTCGGTGACGGCCGGAAGGTCGATCCGCTCGACCAGTACGCCCCCCGACTCTTCCACCCGCTCCTGACCGACCAGTTCCGCCGGGGGCTCGAAACGCCGCGCAGACCCTACCAGCCACCCCCACCGCTGGTCATCGAGGCCCCCGACGATCTGCCCCCCGCGCAGGCTGAGGCCGAGATCAAGGTGGCGTTCGGCGACCTCAGCCTCAAGGCCGAGGACTTGCGTCTCTACCAGAACGACGTGCCCGTCCGCGACGGCTCCGACTTCGAGAAGACCGGCATCCCCGGCGAGTTCGTCGCCAGGGTCCACCTGGTTCGTGGCGATAATCGGCTCTATGCAATGGCCAGCCGACTCGACGACGTTAACGCCCGATCGGCCGACCTGACCCTCTTTCACGCCGGGCCGGATAACCCGGGGCGGATGCACGTGATCGCGCTCGGAGTCGGTCGGTACGCCCGAAACGCCTTGCAGTTCCCGGTTCGCGACGCCGAGGAGATCGCCGATTATCTCCATCGCAAGGCCGCCGGCGCCGGCCGGGCGGTCGGCCGAAAGATCGTCCTGGAGGACGACAAGGTTGAACACCAGGAAGGTCCGTGAGGCCTTCGCGACGCTCCGCAAGGAGGTCAAGGGCCACCCCGAGGACACGGTCGTCGTCTTTCTCGCCGGGCATACCGATGTCCTGGCGACACCCGACGGCCAGTCGCGGTACAGCCTGCTGCTGGCGAAATTCCCGTTCCCGGAGACCGACCCCGCGCAGGCGCTCCTCCGGGGACCGGACCTGGCAGGCATGATCAGGCCTCCGGAAAGCGCGTACCTTCCTTACTCGACGATCTATCGAGACCTGACCTCGCTCGACGCCTTGCAACGTCTGGTCATCGTCAACGCCTGCCAGGCTGAGGCAATCATCGACGATCCGGGTGTCCGCCTGGTCGAGCAGCTCAAGGTGATGGATCGCGAGACCAGGCAATCAAGGACGAGCTACTTTCTCGCGTCCCGCCGGGGCGAACCCGCCGAGGAAGCCCCGGCCCTCCGGCACGGGCTCTTGACCTACGTGCTCCTCCGGGGCCTGGGCGACCCGGACCTGGAGCGACCCCCGGTGCCCGTCGCGGTCCTCGAAAACACCCCGAACGCTGACCTCGACCGGGACGGGACGATCACCACGCGGGAGTTGCGCCGGTTCGTCGACCGGACCTTGCCCGACCTGACCGCCACTCTCCCGAGTCGGCTCCGGAGCAGCCGGCCCACGATGCCAGTCCCGGCCTCGCGCTCGCCAAAGGCTTACGACGACCCGAGGCTCTCAGCCTCCGGGCCGTCGTTCCCGATCCTCAATCCCTGACGGGTCAACCCGGCTTCAGATTGAGTCGAGCCGGCCGGTCGAGTCGCCGAAGCGGTCGACGCCGTTGATCCCGAAGCGGTCGATCATGGCGAGGAAGACGTCGGACATCGGCCGGGAACCGGCCTTGAAGTAGCGGCCAGGGGAGAGCGTCCCGGCGCCGTTGCCGGCGAGGACAAACGGTAGGTTGTCGTGGTTGTGGCGGTTGCCGTCGCCGTTGCCGCAGCCGTAGACGATCATCGAGTTGTGCAGAACCGAGTTGCCGTCGACATCCTTGGTCTGATCGAGCTTTTCGAGCAGTCGGGCGTATTCCTGCATATAGAAGAGGTCGATCTGGGCAACCTTTTCGAGCCGGTCGGCCCGTCCCTGGTGGTGCGAGAGGGAGTGGTGCCCTTCGGGAATGCCGATCTCGGGAAACGCCCGATTACTGCCGTCGTGGGCAAGGATCAGCGTGGCGATCCGCGTCGAGTCGGTCTGGAAGGCCAGCGCGATCATGTCGCACATGATCCGGATGTGCTCGCGGTGGCCGGTTGGGATGCCCGAAGGGGTCTCGCCGCCGGGGTCGGGGCCTTCGCCGAGTTTTTCGGCCTGCTGGATCCGGGCCTCGATCTCGCGGACGCTGGTCAGGTACTCGTCGAGCTTCTGGCGGTCGCGGGTCGCGAGTTGGCCTTCGAGATCGCGGGCGTCGTCGAGGACGAAGTCGAGGATCGACTTCTGCTGCTTCAGCCGTCGAGCATAGTTCTTCTGACGCTCGCCGGCCGAGCCGGAGCCGAAGAGTCGTTCGAAGACGAGCCTGGGGTTTGGCTCGGGAGCCATCGGCGTGTTCGGGGTCCTCCACGACATGTTCCAGTCGTAGGCACAGGAATACCCGGTGTCGCAGGGCCCCGATTTCCGGACGCCGTCGCAGGTCAGCTCCAGCGAGGGGAACCGCGTGAGGTGGCCGATCTTCCGGGCGACGAGCTGGTCGACCGAGACGCCCGCCCGGATGTCGGCGCCGGAGGTCTTCTTGATCCGCATGCCGGTGAGGAACGTGCTGCTGGCCCGAGCGTGGTCGCCGCCACCGTCCTTGCCGGCGGTCGCGTTCATGTGGTCGAGGCCGCCGATCACCTGGACCTTGTCCTTGAGCGAGGCCAGCGGCTCCATTGTCTTGTTGAGCTGGAAATCCGACCCTTCGCCGGTCGGCCACCAGCATCTTCTGGTTGGCGCCGTTGGGGAAGTAAAGGAAGGCCATCCGGAGCGGGGCTCCCGTCGGCGAGGTCCCCAGCCCCCGGGTCGCCCCGGCCACGGCGGCGTTGATCCCGCTCGGCAGGAGCGATTCGAGAGCGGGCAAGGCCACGGCCAGCCCCAGCCCCCGGAGGAACCGGCGACGGCTCGCCGTCACGTGGCTCTGCTGGGCCATCGAATCGGCCGGAAGGTCTTGCGGCGTCATGGTTTCGCTCCCGATACGGGGGGTCTGGAGGCGACCGAGGGAAGGTTCCGGCGCTTCTGGAACGGGGCCGACTCGATGATCGCCGGTCAGGAGACTCGAAAACCGACCTCCTTGACGCTCGACCCGGTCCACGACCTGGTCGATCGTCTCCACGTCATGATAGTCGAGCCCCCGGCCCAGGGCATAGGTCATCAGCTTTTCGGTCAGGCAGACGTAGAAGTCAAGCTTATGCTCAATCTTGAGGATCTGCTTCAGCTCGCGAGCGTTCTTGAAAGTCCGGCCGTCGACCAGCTTGCCCGAGGCGTCGATCGGCTGTTTGCGCTCCGAGTCTCGCCAGTATCCCCAGGGCGTTGTAGTTCTCGAACGCCAGTCCGAGCGGGTCCATCCGGTTGTGGCACGAGGCGCAGAGCGGGTCGGCCCGGTGGACCTCCATCACCTCGCGCATCGTCGGCTCGCGACCCTTGATCCCGTTGAGCGCCTCCTCCAGCGAGGGGATGTCGGGCGGAGGCGGCGGGGTCGGCGTGCCCAGGATGTTCTCCAGGATGAACTGACCTCGCTTGACCGGCGAGGTCCGCCCCGGATTCGAGGTGATCATCAAGACCCCGGCCTGCGTGAGCAACCCGCCTCGCGGGCTTCCCTCGGGCAAGGCTACGCGGCGGATCTCGCGACCGTCCACGCCGGGAATGCCGTAAAGCTTCGCCAGCGGGGCGTTGACGAACGCATAGTCGCTGTCGATCAGCTCCAGGAGCGGACGGTCCTCGCGGAGGATGTGGCCGAAGTAGGCCTCGGTCTCCTGTTTCATGGCCCTCTTCAGCTCGTCGACCTCTCCGTCCATCAGGCGGGGCAGGTTGTCCTGCCGGAGGATGCCCCGGGCCTGAGCCGGAAAGTGCTCGAAGTCGCGAGCCTGGAGCCACTGGCCCACGAAGTTCTTGACCAGGGCCTCCGAACGGTTGTCGGCCAGCATCCGCTTGACCTGCGCCGGAAGGTGCTTCCGCAACTCGCCACGAGCCGCCAGGTCCGTCAACTCGTCGTCGGGCATCGTCGACCAGAGGAAGTACGATAGGCGGGACGCCAGGGCGAACTCATCCACGAAGGCGAACCCTCGGGGCGAGCCGGTCGACTCCGACTCCTCAATCCGGAAGAGGAACCGGGGCGAAGCGAGCACGGCAATCATCGCCTGGGCCACGCCTTGCTGGAAGTTCCTGTTCGGTAAGGAGTACGTCTCCTCGGCGATCTTGACCAGGCGGTCGAGCGTCCGGACGTCAACCGGTCGGCGGAACGCCTTCGAGGCGAATCTGGCAGAGGACCTCGCGGGCAAAGGTCTTGCGCTCTTCCGACGTGCCGGGATCGTCGCGACCGAAAAAGCGGTCGAAGTTATCGGGGCGGACCCAGTCCGCCTCGGCCGTCGGCCCTTCGAGCTTCACCGAGTTGATCCGGAACGTGACGTCGCCCCGCTTCTGCTCGACCGGTACGAGCGGCTTGATCTCGAATGGCCAGCTTGTGGTCACCGGGCGGCAGTTCGAGGGCGATCTCGCGGGCCGGCTTCCTGGCGTCGCCCCAGCCGAATTCCTCGGCCACCAGCTCCTTGTCGTCGAGGCGGAAAATCACCTTGGCCCGGGCCGGATCAAAGTCGAACTGGCCCCTTGCGGACATGTCCAGGAACAGCCGGTAGCTCCCACCTCGTTCGAGTTTCACGGAGTGTTCGAGGGTCGCGGCTTTGTAAAGGCTGAGCCGATCGAAAGGCTTCCCCTCCGAACGGAAGTCGCTGCCGGGAATCGTCCGGACCTTTACGACCCGGGCCACGATCGGCACGGCGGTCGCCACGATCGTCTCGGCCGCCTGCATGTACTTTTCGAGGAGTAGGGGGGAGACCGCGAGGACGTCGCCGATGTTGTCGAAGCCGTAACCCGTGTCGTCGGCGGGGAATTCTTCGTCCGCCCGGAAGTCGATCCCCATCAGGTCGCGGATCGTCTCGCGGTACTCAACCCGGTTAAGCCGGCGGAGGGTCACGCGGCCGGGGTCGGGGTCGATCGGGATCGAGGTCGAAGGCCCCGCGCTTGATCCAGGTTTCAAGCGTCTTCATCTCCTCGGCCGACAGCCGAGGCTTGTCCCTCGGCGGCATCAGGCCCGCCCGGACGTTCTTGAGGACCGAGTGCCAGAGTTCCTTGCGGCCCAGCAGGGCCTGGTCCGTCGGAAACTGGTCAAGCGTGACGCCCCCCTTTTTGATCCCGTTGCCGTGGCACCCGTAGCAATGATCGGCCAGGATCGGTTCAACCTGCTCGCGGAATCGCGCGGCGGCTGCGGTGGGCTCGGAGGCTCGGGCGGGAAGGTAGACCAGGACGCAGAACAGCGCGGCCAATGCCAGCCGTTGGCATGGCAAGAATCGCGTCGACGAGATCCATCGGGCAGGGGGGGCTGACGTCACGGTTTGGTTCCGCAGACCAACTTCAGGCGGGCACGACCGGCTCGGCGAGGCGACCGGTGGAGAGTATCAAAGATTATAGCGACTTCCCACCTTCGTATGGCCAGACAAAACGTCCGGAATTCGTCCCGACCTCGAATCAATCAACCGCCGCCGCGACCGGCGTTTCCTTGGTCGCTGTCCGGTCGAGGAGCACGGCGACTGTCATATCGCCCAGAACGTTGGAGCTGGTCCGGCAGCGGTCGAGGAACCAGTCGATCGTGAGCAGAAAGGGGATTTGCTCGGCGGGGAGGGCGACGGCGGCGAAGATCAGCGGGAGGGTGACGAACCCGCCCGAGGGGATGCATCCCGCGCCGATGCTGGCGACGACCGTCGTCAGGACGATCACGATCTGGTCCATGAACGACATGTCGCGGCCGAGCGCCTGGGCCATGAACAGGACCACGGCCGCCTGGTAGAGCGCAGTGCCGTCGTTATTGAAATTCGTCCCGACGCACGCCGCGAGCTGGCTCGACTGCCGGGAGACACCGAGCGGGCCTTGCAACGCCTTGAGGGTAATCGGCATCGTCGCGCCGGTGCTGGCGGTACTGAACGACGTGGCCATCACGTTCGCCGCTCCTCGGAGGAAGCGAACCGGCGACATCCGGGCGAAGACGGCGAGCTGGATCAGGTACCACGTCACCTGGCAGGCCAGGCCGCCCAGGACCACGGCGATGAACCAGACCAGCGACTGGAAGATCCCCAGGCCGCTCCTCATGATGTTCGCCGCGACCACGCCGAACACGGCCAGGGGCACCAGCGCGACCACCCAGAGCAGGACCCGCATCAATAATTCAAACCCGACGGTCACGAGGTCGATGACGACCTGGACCGAGTTCTCGCCCCGGGCCCGCTGCTCGTCCCGGATCTTCGCCAGGCCGATCCCCAGCGCCAGCGTTACGACGACAAGTTGAGCCAGGTGGTTCTTGGCGAACGAGTCGCCAATGCTCTCGGGCACCATCTCGTAGAGGAGCTTGGTGATTCCTTTTGGCTCCGGCTTGGCCCCCGGGGCTGGGGCCGCGGGAGCGGAGGGCGCGGGTGCCTCCGAGAGCTTCGCGCCCACACCGGGATGGATCAGGTTCGAGGCGACCAGCCCGATCGTGATCGCCACGATCGTGTTGACCAGGTAGTAGAACATCATCCGGGCTCCCTGACGGCCCCGGACGTCGTTGGTCACGATTGCGCTGAGGATCGCCAGGACGACCAGTGGCGTCGCCAGCGCCTTCAAGGCCCGGATGATCAGGTTGGGGAACAGGTCAAGCTGCTCGGCGACCTTCAACCCGTTGACCTCTCGGGGTGCGTAAAGCCCGACGGGAACGGCCAGCAAGGCCGCGCCGATCACCCAGACATAAAGCGGGATGCCGCCCGGCCGGCTTTCCGGGTCATCAGCCACGGTCGAGGTGTCGAACTCGCCTTGCGCCATCGGTGCTCCCGTCGCGTCTACTGTCTGGCTGTCTAGCCTGATCCCGTCCCTGCTTGGACGAAGTCGGCCCGTCCCAGGCAAGGCGAAATCTTAACCGTTGGCCGAACTCTCCGGCAAGGACTCGTCTTCGGCCGGCTCATTGGTGAGCGGCCTTGATCTTCGCGACCAGGTCGGGCCAGAGCTTCGCCTCGTCGATCGCTGTGACCCATTCGATCGTACCTTTGGGATGGTCGAGGTCGAAGGTCAGGTCGTCGCGGAGCCGGGGACGTGGTCGCGACTCAGCCGTGGCCATGCCCAACAAGTAGGCGGTCGTCACCTCGTCCCAGATCGGCCAGACGATCGCCGAGCCGGTCTCACCCTGGGCAATCTTGGCATTCTGGGCAATCCAGGCATCAAACCGGTTTAGGAGGAGTGGCGCCGGGTCGGGGAGCATGGTCAGGAGCGTGTGGGCCCGGTCGGGGGTCATCCGGAGGAGTCGCTTGGTGACCTCGGCGTCGCCGACGACGATCGGGACGCGGGAATCGAGCAAGATCCGCCAGGCGATCGGGTCGTTCTTGACATTCCAGGGGTCGCCCCCCTGGGGATAGCCGTTGAAGCCCATCGCGACGATCGTCACCCGTTCGGCCCACGTCGGATCGGTCAGGAGCGCCGAGGCGACATCGGTTGCCGCTCCCAGGATCACCACTGTCAGACGATTCTCCGCAGTTCGGCCACGCGCCTGCTCGATCAGGAAGTCAACCCCGGCGCCGGGAAGCGGCTTCCCATCATTGAGCAACGACTTGCTCGACCCAACGATAACCGGTGGACGAGACCTGCGCCGGGAGCTTGGCGACGAGTTCCCGGGCGTAGGTCGCCGCCGTCTCGGCGGCCGGTGCGGTGAGATTCGGAGCGTGGGTCGTTACAACCCCTTTGATGTCAAGCTCGGGGGAGAGGGCCATGTGGGCGAGCGTCCACTGGTCGTCAACCTCGGCGCCGATGTCCGTTGTGACCACGACGGCCCTCCGGTCGGCCGGCGGTGCGGCCAGGACTCCCACCATCAAACCGACCGCGATCACGGAGTTCATGTTTCCAATCCCCGAAGGATCAAGCCCGCCCGGATCGCCCGATCATAACCATCAGCCGGCGTTATTGCTCGCCTGGTGTCCTGGGTTCGTTTTTTCCGGTGAGTTGCTGCCTCCAGGCGTAGAGCGCGACGGCGGTCGCGGTGGCGGCGTTGAGGGACTCCACCCCAGGTTCCATCGGAATCCGGCGAGTGGGGCCGAGCCGGAGGTGCTCGGGGAGGCCGGGGCCTTCGATCCCGGCGACCATCCCGAATCGCTCGGGGAAGGGCTCGGAACCGATGTCGGGGCCTTCGGCGGAGAGGGCCAGAAGAGGAATTGGGTTCGATTGGAGGTCGCGAATCGACGGTCCGTGCTCGAGCGAAACCTGGAAAAGAGCCGTGCCCGCGGCCCTTGCGGCCTTGGGATGAAAGGGGTGAGCGGCCTCGCGGAGAAGGACGACCCGGGCGACTCCGAAGGCCGCGGCCGAGCGGATCACGGCCCCCACGTTCTCGGGGTCCTGGAACGGGACGAAAAGGGTACACCCCTCGGGCCAGGGACCATCGGGCGACCAGTCGGGCATCTCGGGCACGTGGACCAGCAGCAAGGGCGAGCGAGTCCCGGCGGTGTCGAGGGTCCGGAAGAGCGGATCGGCGAGTCGGAACCAGGTCAGACCAGGGACGGATTCGGGCGGGGCAGCGCCCTTGGAATCGGTCAGCCAGCCTTCGACCCGGTCGTTGAAGCGTGCGAGGATCTCGGCGACCACTCGAGGGCCGGCGATCAGCGCCCGGCCGTGCTTGCGGATGCCCTTGCCGGTCAAGAGGTCGAGGGCCAGCTTGAAAGAAGGATTCGACTCGCTGGCCACGTCGCGGACCGGGCCTCCATGGGCTGTCGCCGCAACCTGCTCGGTCGTCTTGCCTTCGAGTCGTTCATAGACGACGAGCCGGCGGTCGTGCGGAGTGCCGGGGATCTGGTACGCGTGGTCGGCGACGAGTCGGAAAGATCCGGCGTGGGAGGTCTTCGCCTGGGCGATCTCTTCGGAGCAGTCCGGCCCCTTCATGAAGATCATCCTGCCGCCGGTTTCGAGGCAGTTGGCGACGCGATCGAGGGTTTCGGGGATCGAGGCGACGGCTCTCGTGATGACGCCCTTGAACCCGCTTCGGGAACTTCGCGTTGACCTTGCCGGCGAAGACCTCAACATCGGGGAGCTTGAGCTTTGAGCAGACCTCTTCGAGGAACTCGGCGCGGGCGCCTCGGGGCTCGGCCAGGATCATCGAGAGGCCCGGCCTCGCGATCTTGAGCGGAATTCCTGGCAGACCAGGTCCCGAGCCCATGTCGATCAAGGGGAAGGGGAGATCGACGAACTTCAGGACGAGCAGGCTGTCGACATAGTGCTTGAGTACCATGTTCTCGAAGTTGTGGATGCGGGTCAGGTTCAGCTCGGCATTGGCCGAGCGGAGCATCCGATGGTAGGCCCAGAGTTGGTCAAGCTGGGCGCGGTCGAGGGCGATCCCGCACCCCGCGATGATGGCTTCGAGTGATGTCCGGCCGGGGGTCATGAAGGCGCCTTGGGTCGTTCCTGGATGTCGAGACAGCGACTTATCATAAGGCGTTTCACGACCGGGGCCAAGGCGAGCGACCGCGACGGTCTCGGCTCACTTGCCCTTGGGGAAACCGGTCAGGACGGCCTGGCCGACCTTCTCGCCGAGCGTCAGCCCCGCCTGGGAGTCGAACGAGAAGTTCACGCCGGCCCAGACCCGGCTGTTGGCTTCCTCGGTGGCAGCGGCGGCGAATGTAAAGAAGGACCGAGTGGGGCCTGTTGAGCCCTCGACGCTGATCGGGAAGGGGACTTTCGACCCGAATCCGGAGGTCAGGACGGTCGAGGCAGCCCCGGCGTACGCGGCAGAGTCGGAGACGTAACCAGGAGACGCTGGGGTCGTCTGGAGCGGACTCCAGCTCGGGTCGAACTGCTGGATCGCGGAGACCGGCCGCCACTCATTGTAGTTGTACTGGGCATCGGCGCTGGCGATCCCGGCGTCGGCCATGGCGAAATCGAGCCGGGCGAAGAGCCGGGCGTCTTGGACGAGCGAGTCCTTCCGCTTGACGGAGATCTCCTCGGCGATTTGGTTCCACTGGGCGGGACTGGTGTTGGCTCCGTCGGCCCAGAACTGGGCGGCGGCGGTCTGGTCGCTCGTCCGGCTCGAACTGTTCGACTGGCCGAGTGAGGTCACCTCCGTCGAGCGCCTTGTCGTAGGCGGCGGTGCCAACCGCCGGGGGCGCGCGGGTCGGTACTCCGAGCCTCGGGAGATCACGAAGGGGGTCACCCGGCCGAATTGCGGGTTGACGGCCGGGGCGAAGCTCGGCGGGGTCGACCGCCAGAGACCCGGGATACCCGAGGGCGAGTCGACGGCACTCGCGTTCGAGCCGTCGCTGGCGCGGTTCACGAACGTCTGCAAGGCGACCTTGATGCCGAAGTTCAGGCCCGCCGTCACGGTGCTGTTATGCCCCAACCCCGCCACGGCCGATTGATACGCGGTGGCGAACGCCGGATTCAACGACGGGAACAGGTTATTCAGCACGGTGTACGACGCGGAATCGACTGCGGCCTCGGCCGACGCTCTTTTGGGCGCGGGGAGGTGGACCTGATAGGCGGAGTTCGGGAAATCAAAGGCCGCGAGCGAGTCATACTGGGCGGCATGCAGGATCGCCAGGTCCCGCGCGGTTTCGGCGGCCGAAGTTCCCTCATCCTGGAATGCCACCAGCGCCAAGGAGTCCCAGGCGACGATGGCGTTACCGCGCGTCACATTCAAAAGGGTGACGTTCGAGTAGTCCTGGCCGCCATTCTCCCCGAAGACCTGGAGTACGGTCGACCCGTATCCAACCGGAATCTTGAAGGAGTAGGACCCATTGGTGCCGGTTCCGGTACTCATCGCGGTCGTGACGTTAGTGAAGTAGCCGGGCCGGGTTCCCTGAGCGAGCCAGATCGTCGAGTCCAGCGGCGCCAGACCAGTGACCAGCACGTCCCCCTGGAAGACGTTCCCGGTATACGTCGGGTCGCTGGTCGGGTCGATCTACGGCCTTGATGCTATACGGGGGAAACTTCAGGCTCGCGTCGGGCGGTGGCTTGTACGCGGCCGGGACCTTCGTCGCCGAGGCGTGGACGTGGGCCGTCGAGAGCAGGGCTCGCCCTTCCAGCGGCTCGACTCCCGGCCGAATGTGGAGACGCCGTCGTTTCATGAAAGGCTCGCCCGGCCCTCGATCGTCCGACCTCGACAACCTGTGCCGGTTGTATCGGCTGGACGGGTCCGGCAACTTGAGCCTAACTGCTCGCGCTCCGGTAGGAACGCAGGGCGTGCTGAAAAAACTTCCGGCTCGCCCAGAGCAAGACGGCCGTCGCGAGCAAGGTGAACCCGATCATCCGCGGGTTCAGCGATCGGACCATCGCGTTGGCCGGCACGTTGGCGACCAGCAAGATCGGCAAGATGAAAGTGAACAGGAAACCCAGCGGCTCGGCCCGGGAGCCGAGGAAGATCTCCTTGGGATACCTCGCCAGGCTGGAGAAGAGCCACCACATCTCCATCAGGCTCTGGTTGCGGACCATCCAGACCGAGAACGCCGTCAGGACAAGCATGAAGCTGTAAGCGATCGCCGTCCCGCAGGCGAACGTCGCGAAGAACGCCGCGATCCGGACCGGATCGAACGCCCAGTGCATCCGGGCCAGCGCGATCCCCATCACCACGGCTCCCATCAGGACGTTGGGTGCCGTCGCCCAGTCGACCCGCCGGCAGGTGATCAGGAACTGCTCGTCGATCGGCCGGACCAGGAGGAAGTCGAGGTCGCCGGTCCGGACCAATTCGGCGAAGTCGTTGCAGTTCTCCAGAAAGAGCATCTCGATCAGCCCGTTCAAGGCGAAGAAGCAGCCGACGAAGAACAGGTACTGGTCCTTCGGCCAATCGGCGACCGTCTTGGTCCGGGCGAAGACCGTCTCGTAGAACGCCAGCATGATGCCCAGCCAGATCACCTCGACCGAGACCTTGACCAGGAAATTCCCCCGGAACGCCATCTCGCGGGCCAAGGTGAACTTGGCGAGGCTGCCGAGCAACCGGACGTATTTCCGCGAGGTTTCGCATGGCCCGATCAACCCCCGAAGGCGCTGTAGCGCCGCAGGCCGAGCCGGTAGAGGACCCGGGCCAGGATCATGAACCCCAAAGCCCAGGCCGCCTCGGCCAGCAGCCCCCTGACGAGTTCCATTCCCGTCACCTTGCCCAGAAAAACGACGGCCGGGAAATAGGCCATGTACTGGAACGGCAACCACTTCAGGATCGTCACCCAGGGCTCGGGCAGGAGGTCGAGCGGGAGCATCTGCCCCGAGATGAAGAAGTTCAGGGTCATCACGATATAGAGGATGGAGGTGACCTCCAGGAACCAGAAGCCGACCATCCCCACGCAGGTCTCGAAGAAGAACCCGACCAGGAACGCCAGGACCAACGAGAGCAGGTAGGCCGCGAAAGTAGTCGGGTCGGGAAATGTCTTGAAGTACCCACGGCAGAGGAAGAAGAGCAGGCCGTAAGGCAAGGCCGAGGTCACGATGTACGCGACCTTATGAGCCACCCGGTACGAGATCAGGTAGCCGATCATGTCGAACGGCTGGATCAGGTAGCGCTTGAGCGTCCCCTCGCGGATGTCCCGGGCGATCCCACCGGCGAGGTTGGGCATGCTGGAGAACATCCGGCTGATGTGGGTCAGCAGAAGGTAGGCGATCATCTCGCGGTAGTCGAACCCCGCCAGGCTGGACTGACCGGAACCGGCGTAGATGGCCCTCCAGAGCAGGATCGTCGTGACCATCGGCAGGAAGCGGAGGACCGTGCCGAGGAGGAAGTCGCCCCGATAGGCCATCCGCTCCTTGAGCGACGCCCGGAAGATGTTGGAGTACTTCCGGGTGGTCGCCAGCGGTCCCCGCCCGGGTGTCCGGCGAGGCATCGGCTCGTCGAAGACATCCATCGGCAGGACATTGGACGGAGCGACCGAGGCGGTTCGCGAGCTCGGTATCAGGCGGCATCATGGGTCGGTCGCCCCTCCTGGAAGACCCGCGCGATCGTCTGCTCCAGCGGCGGATCGGTGACGCTCACGTCGTCGACCGCGTGCTCGTCGAGGATCGCGGCGAGAACCTCGGCCACCTTCGAGCGCTCGACCTTCAGGTCGGCCGTCGGCCCCTCGCGGCGGGTCACCTCGCCGAAGCGTTCGATGTCGGCGGGAATCCCCTCGGCGAACTGGAGCCGGACCAGCTTCGATCGGCCGAACATGTCGGTGATCCCCGAGAGCGGACCGTCGTAGACGAGCGTCCCGTGAGTGATCACCAGCACCCGGTCGCAGAGCGCCTCGACGTCCCTCATGTAGTGGCTGGTCAGGAGCATCGTCACCCCTCGGCGGGCGTGGTAGTCCCGCAGGCACTTCTGGATGGCAACCTGGGCGACCACGTCGAGTCCGATGGTCGGCTCGTCGAGCAGGAGGAGACGGGGCTGGTGAAGCAGGGCGGCAATCAATTCCATCTTCATCCGCTCGCCCAGGGATAGCTCGCGGACGGCCTGGCGGGTCAGCTTCTCGACGCCGAGTAGCTCGGTCAGTTCGGCGAGGGTTTTGTTAAATTCGGCCGCCGGGAGCGAGTAGATCTCGCGATGGAGCTGGAAACTGTCGGCGGCGGGCAGATCCCACCAGAGCTGGTTCTTCTGGCCCATAACAAGCGAGAACTGACGGCGAAAGGCATCTTCCCGATTCCAGGGAACGAAACCGAGCACCTCGGCCGAGCCGGACGTCGGGTAGATCAGCCCCGAGAGCATCTTCAGCGTGGTCGTCTTGCCCGCCCCGTTGGGGCCCAGGAACGCGACCATTTCGCCCGGCTCGATCGTAAAGCTGACGCTATCGACCGCTTTAACCTCTTTGTAGTCCCGGTGATAGAGCCCCTTGAAGGCACCGAGGAGCCCGTCCTTCTTCTGGAAGACGCGATAGGTCTTGGTCAGGCCCTCGGCCCGGATGATCGGCATGGCGCCCGCTCGAATGAATTCAGGGGTGGTAACGCCGCTCATTATACCGATCGGGGCCAGGGGGTCAGCGGCAGTTCGCCGGGTCGAGGCGTCGGGAGACAATCACGACCAGCCAGGACGCAACTTCGCCCAGACCCCGCAAGTCCTCGCCAAGATCGGCCCATTTTCGCCTGAGACGTTCTACATTCCTTTCGTCGGTGCCCAGCTCAAGGCGGCATGGCGCCCGAAAACAGGTCGAATTCGACTCCCACCCCGCATCAAGAGGACCTCCGATGGCGTCGAAGCTGCCCCCGCGTCGATCCGCCCGCCCGCCCCTCCGAAAGGCCACCAATCTCGCCAGGCGATACCGTCCCGCCCTGGAGATAGTCGAGCCCCGGCGACTGCTCTCGGGCATCATGTGGTTCGTGAATTCGCTGACCGACACCGGCTCCGGGTCGAGCAACGTTGGCGACCTGCGCTATTGCATCACCGAGGCCAACCTTCACACCGGCGACATCATCATCACCGCCTCGGGCACCGACACCCTGGGTAGTTCCCTGCCCGCCCTGACGGTCGACTCGACCATCACCGACAGCAACCCAGGCTCGTTCGTCGTGCAAGGCGGTGGGCCCAGCTCGGATTTCAACGCCCTGACGATCAACAGCGGGGTGACGGCCACCATCGACGGGCTGGACTTCACCAACTTCCACAGCTCGGGCACCGGAGGCATCCTCGACGTCGAGGGGACGCTGACGCTCGACAACTCGGACCTGGGCAACTCGTCGGCCAGCAATGGCGGAGCGGTCTTCGTCGACTCCGAAGGTTATCTCACCACCGACCAGACGAACTTCCACGACGACTCGGCCAACGGCGTCGGCGGCGCCCTGTTCGACTTCAACAGCGCCGTCCTGAACGGCGGGTCATTCCTGAACAACAATGCGAGCGACTTCGGCGGTGCCGGCTACAACGGCGGCTACCTGTTCGCCGACGGCGTGGAGTTCGCCGGCAACCTCTCCGAGACCAGCGGCGGCGCCATCTATTCCGAAGTCGGGATGGGAGTGGTGACGCCCGACCTGCTGATCGAAAACAGCACGATCGACTCGAACACGGCCCTGAGCGATGGCGGCGGCATCGCATCCGACTATTCGGCGAAGTTCACGGACGACACGATCGCCAACAATCTCTCGGGAAGCGGCGCGACGGGCGCCGGCTACTACAACGCCAATTCCGGCATCACGCCCGGTTTCTACAACACGATTGTCGCCCAGAACTTCGCCGGCGCCGTCGAAGATGACGTCGACGGCTCCACCAACTTCTACGCGGCCAGCTCCTACAACCTCATCGGCAACACCACGCTCGGCGGGATCAGCGACGGCTCGCAGGGGAACCAGATCGGCACCTCGGTGTCGCCGCTCCATGCGAACCTCGCTGCCCGCGCCAACAACGGGGGCGACAGCGACACGCTGGCGCCGACGCCCGGCAGCCCGGCCCTCGGGGCGGGCCTGATCGCCAACGCGGTCGACCTGGTCACGGGCGACCCGCTCCCGTACGACCAGCGGGGCGTGGGCTTCCCCCGCGTCGTCAACGACCTGATCGACATCGGCGCCTTCCAGACCCAGACGGCCAGCACGAGCCTGGCGGTCTCGGGCTCCTCCGGCACCTACGGCGGGACGACGACGGTGTCGGCCACCCTGACTTCCGGCGGCAGCCCCGTCTCGGGCGAGATGGTCGACTTCCACATCGGCGCAACCGACCTCGGCGACGCAACCACGGACGTCAACGGGCTCGCCACGCTCGGCGACGTCTCGTTTGGGTCCCTCGGCGTCGGGACCTACACGAACGACGTCACTGCCAGCTTCGCCGGCGACTCGAACTACGCGACGTCGAACGGCTCTGCCGATCTGACCGTCACGCCGGCGCCGCTGACGATCACCGCCGACTCGACGTCCAAGACCTACGGCGCCACCGTCACCTTCGCCGGCACCGAGTTCACCGTCAGCCCCGCGACCCCGCTGTTCAACTCCGATACGGTCACCGGCGTGACCCTCAGCAGCGCCGGCGCCGCGGCCACCGCCGACGTGGCCGGCTCACCCTACAGCATCGTCGCCTCCGCGGCGACCGGCTCGGGCCTGGGCAACTACGACATCACCTACGACGTCGGGAACCTGACCGTCACGCCGGCGCCGCTGACGATCACCGCCGACTCGACGTCCAAGACCTACGGCGCCACCGTCACCTTCACCGGCACCGAGTTCACCACCTCCACCCTCTACAATTCCGACACGGTCACCGGCGTGACCCTCGAGCAGCGCCGGCGCCGCGGCCACCGCCGGCGTGGCCGGCTTACCCTACAGCATCGTCGCCTCCGCGGCGACCGGCTCGGGCCTGGGCAACTACGACATCACCTACGACGTCGGGAACCTGACCGTCACGCCGGCGCCGCTGACGATCACCGCCGACTCGACGTCCAAGACCTACGGCGCCACCGTCACCTTCACCGGCACCGAGTTCACCACCTCCACCCTCTACAATTCCGACACGGTCACCGGCGTGACCCTCAGCAGCGCCGGAGCCGCGGCCACCGCCGACGTGGCCGGCTCACCCTACAACATCACACCCAGCAACGCTGTGGGCACCGGGCTGGGCAACTACGACATCACCTACGACCTCGGGAACCTGTCCGTCAACCAGGCACCCTTGACGATCACCGCCGACGACCAGACGAAGGTCTACGGCGCCGCCCTGCCGACGCTCACCGCCTCGTACACGGGGTTCGTCAACGGAGACACATCGGCCAGCCTGACCACACTGCCCACGATCACGACCACTGCCACGGCGGCCAGCCACGTCTCGGGCAGCCCATACACCATCACGGCCAGTGGGGCCGTTGATACGAATTACTCGATCACCTACGTCCCGGGCGGCCTGACCGTCACCACCGCTGTCTTGACGATCACCGCCGACAATCAGACCAAGGTCTACGGGGCAGCGCTACCGACGCTCACCGCGTCGTACACGGGATTTGTCAACGGCGACACCTCGGCCAACCTTGCGACCTTGCCCACGATCACCACCACGGCCGATGCGACCAGCCACGTCTCGGGCAATCCCTACTCCATCACCGCCAGCGGAGCCGTCGATACCGATTACTCGATCAGCTACGTGGACGGCAGCCTGACCGTGACCGCCGCGCCGCTGACGATCACCGCCAACGATCAGACCAAGGTCTACGGGGCAGCGCTACCGACGCTCACCGCGTCCTATACCGGGTTCGTCAACGGTGACACCTCGGCCAGCCTGACCACGCCGCCCACCATCACCACCACGGCGACCGTCGCCAGTCACGTCTCGGGCAATCCCTACTCCATCACCGCCAGCGGCGCGGTCGATACCGATTATACGATCAGCTACGTGGACGGCAGCCTGACCGTCACCGCCGCGCCGCTGACGATCACGGCTAATAACCAGACCAAGGTTTACGGCGCGATCTTGCCGACGCTCACCGCGTCCTACACCGGGTTCGTCAACGGTGACACCTCGGCCAGCCTGACCACGCCGCCCACCATCACCACCACGGCAACGGCGGCCAGCCACGTCTCGGGTAATCCCTACTCCATCACGGCCAGCGGAGCGGTCGATACCGATTACTCGATCAGCTACGTCGCCGGCAACCTGACCGTGATCGCCGCGCCGCTGACGATCACCGCCGACAACCAGACGAAGGTCTACGGCGCGACCTTGCCGACGCTTACCGCGTCGTACAGCGGTTTCGCCAACGGCGACACCTCGGCCAACCTGACCGTTCTACCCACGGTCGCAACGACCGCCTCTCAGTACAGCGATGTTGCCGGCAGCCCGTACGCCATCAACGCCAGCGGCGCGAGCGATACCGACTACACCATCAGCTACGTTCCGGCCAGCCTGACCGTCACGCCCGCCCCCTTGACCGTCGTGATCAACAACCAAAGCAAGGTGTACGGACAGGCCAACCCAACCTTGACCGGCACGATCACCGGCATCCTCAACGGTGACGCCGTCTCCGCTAACTACACCACCTCCGCCGCCCTGTACAGTGACGTTGTGGCCGGCGGCTACGCGATCACCCTCACCGGGCTCACGGGCTCCAAGGCGGGCGATTACTCGGTCTCGACCGTCACACCAGGCACACTCTCGGTGACGCCGGCCCCGCTGACCGTCGCCGTGAACAATCTGTCGAAGGTCTATGGCCAGGCCAACCCAACCTTGACGGGTACGGTCACGGGAATCCTCAACGGCGATGCCGTTTCGGCCAATTACGCCACCACGGCGACCCTCGCCAGCGACGTCGTGACCGGCGGCTATCCGATCACCTTCACGGGGCTCTCGGGCCCCAAGGCGGGCGATTACTCGGTCACGACCGCCACGCCAGGCACACTTTCGGTGACACCGGCCCCGCTGACTGTCACCGCCGACAACCAGACCAAGGTTTACGGCCAGGCCAACCCCGCCTTCACTGTCACCTATAACGGATTTGTCCTCGGCCAGGGTCCGAGCGTCCTCTCTGGGACCCTCGGAATCAACAGCCCGGCGACCGTCGCCAGCCATGTCGGGAGCTACGCCATCACACCCGGCGGATTGACCGCCACCGACTACGCCATTGACGAGATCGCCGGCAATCTGGCCGTGACCCCCGCTCCCTTGACCATCGCGGCCGTCAGCGTGACCAACTCCTACGGCCAGCCGATCCCAGCCCTGACGGCCACCTATTCCGGGTTCGTCAACGGCGACACGGCCGCCAGCCTGACGACTCCGGTCTCGTTGGCCACCACCGCCACCAGCGCAAGCCACGTCGGGCTCTACCCGATTACCGCCTCCGGCGCGACCTCGGCCGACTACTCGATCCAGTTCACCGACGCGGCTATCACAATCAGTCCCGCAGTCCTGACCATCACACCGGTCAACGTGATCAACGCCTATGGGCTCGTTGTCCCGACCCTCACGGCCACCTATTCCGGCTTCCTCAACGGAGATACTCAGGCCAGCCTGACCACCCAGCTCAGTCTGAGCAGTGCCGCCATCGCCGGCAGCCCCGTCGGCGTCTACTACATCAACGCCAGCGGAGCGGCCGACCCCGATTACACGATCCAGTACGCACCGGGAGCCGTCGCGATCGTCGCCAACCCCGGCGGCGTCGCCTTCATTTCCTCTCTCTACCAGAACATCCTCGGCCGCGACCCCGGAACTTACGGCCTTGTCTTCTGGCTCAACACGCTGGCCGACGGCACGTCCGAGTCTGACGTCGCCAGCCAGATCTACAACTCCCCCGAAGGCAACGCCGCCCGCGCCAGTCACAAGGTGCCCTTCATCACCGAGAACAAGGCGTATCGCCTGGCTCTGGTGGCCCAGGACAAGGCACTGACGGCTTGATACCACCACGACTCCGTTTGAGACAGGTCGGTCGTCCCTCCCCAGGGGTTGACCGACCTTTTCCTTTTAAAGAGGAGAACAAAAAAATTCGCCCAGACATCCCAGACCCTATCAATCGTCTCATTTCCCCTTTACACTCCAGTTGGGCAAGAGCCACAAGCTCTCCTGATCTTCCCGTTCTCTTGCCGCCAGATCTCTCCTCGGAGTCTTCACATGTTCCAGATTCACCGCATGGCAAAGAGCAAGCAAACGCTGGGCGCAATCCGGAGCGATCGGAGAAGCCGAACGCGTTTCCGGTTCACGGCCCTGGAACTGCTTGAGGATCGTCTTGTCCTGGCGCCGGCTCCGACGGTTCTCGCCGTCTCCGCCGCGATGGGCATCTACGGCGGCACAACCACCGTGACGGCCAATTTGTCGAGCGGCGGCACACCCGTCGCAGGCGAAGGCGTCGACCTCAAGCTCGGCGCCACCGACCTGGGCCCCGTGACCACCGACGTCAACGGTGATGCCACCATTCCCGCGGCTTCACTGGCAGGCATCAACGCTGGCACATACACAGGCGACGTAACGGCCAGCTTCGCCGGGGATGCCAACTTCGATCCCTCGAGCGGTTCCAACGACCTGACCGTCACGCCGGCGCCCTGACGATCACCGCCGACAACCAGACCAACGTCTACGGCGCGGCCCTGCCGACCCTGACGGCCTCCTACACCGGTTTCGTCAACGGCGACACGTCGGCCAGCCTGACCACACCGCCCACGATCACGACCACGGCCACCGCCGCCAGTCACGTCTCGGGCAACCCCTACTCCATCACCGCCAGTGGCGCCGTCGATCCTAACTACACGATCAGCTACGTGGCCGGCACGTTCACAGTCACGCCCGCCCCCTTGACCATTACCGCCGACAACCAGACCAAGCTCTACGGCGCGGCCCTGCCGACCCTGACGGCCTCCTACACCGGTTTCGTCAACGGCGACACGTCGGCCAGTCTGACCACACCTCCCACGATCACGACCACGGCGACCGCCGCCAGTCACGTCGCCGGCAGCCCCTATCCTATCACCGCCAGCGGCGCCGTTGATACGGACTACACGATTAGCTACGTGCCGGGCAACCTGACCGTCACCCCCGCACCGCTGACGATCACCGCCGACAACCAGACCAAGGTCTATGGCGCGGCCCTGCCGACCCTCACCGCGTCCTATACCGGGTTCGTCAACGGTGACACCTCGGCCAGCCTGACCACGCCGCCCACCATCACCACTACGGCCACCGCCGCCAGTCACGTCTCGGGCAATCCCTACTCCATCACCGCTAGCGGCGCCGCCGATACGGATTACACGATCAGCTACGTGGACGGCACGCTCACCGTCACCCCGGTCCCGTTGACGATCACGGCCAACGATCAGACCAAGGTCTACGGCGCCGCCCTGCCGACGCTCACGGCGACTTACACCGGCCTGGTTAACGGTGACACTTCGGCCAGCTTGCCCACGCCGCCCACCCTGACGACGACCGCGACCGCCGCCAGCCACGTCGCGGGGGGCTCTTTCCCCATCACCGCCAGCGGCGCGGTCGACAGCGATTACACGATCTCCTACGTCCAGGGCTTCCTGACCGTCACCCCCGCACCGCTGACGATCACCGCTGATCACCAGTCCAAGGTCTACGGCGCGGCACTGCCGACGCTCACGGCGACCTACAGCGGCTTCGTCAACGGCGACGACTCAACCAGCCTGACCACTCCGGCCACATTGAGCACGACGGCCACGGCGGCCAGCCACGTCTCGGGCAACCCCTATTCCATTACCGCCAGCGGCGCGGCCAGCAGCGATTACTCAATCACCTACGTCCCGGGCTCGCTGATCGTCACGCCGGCTCCGTTGACGATCACCGCCGACGATCAGACGAAACTTTACGGCGCCGCCCTGCCGGCGCTCACGGCAACCTACGGCGGATTCGTCAACGGCGACGATTCAACCAGCCTGACCACGCCGCCGACGATCATCACCACGGCCAACGCCGGCAGCCACGTCTCGGGCAATCCCTATCCCATCACCGCCAGCGGCGCGGTCGATAGCGATTACACGATCAGCTACCTCCCAGGCGCCCTCACCGTCACGCCGGTCCCGTTGACGATCACGGCCAACAACCTGTCCAAGGTCTACGGCGCGGCCGTGCCGACCCTGACCGCGTCGTACAGCGGTTTCGTCAACGGCGACACCTCGGCGAGCCTGAACACGCCGCCCACTCTGAGCACGACAGCAACCAGCGCCAGCCACGTCGCCGGCAGCCCCTATCCCATCACCGCCAGCGACGCTGCCGATAGCGATTACACGATTAGCTACGTTCCGGGCAAGTTGACCGTCACGCCCGCTCCCTTGACCATCACCGCCAACAACCTGTCCAAGGTCTACGGTGCGGCCGTGCCGACATTGACCGCAACCTATACCGGTCTCGTCAACGGCGACACGTCGGCCAGCCTGACCACGCCGCTCGCCCTGAGCACGACGGCGACCGCCGCCAGCCATGTCTCAGGCAGCCCCTATCCCATCACCGCCTCGGCGCGACTTCGAGTGATTACACGATCACCCTGGTCAACGGGCAACTCGCGGTCACTCAAGCCGTGCTCGACGTGATGCCGGTCAACGTGATCAACTCTTACGGGCTCACGCTCCCGACGCTGACGGCGATCTACAGCGGTTTCGTCAACGGCGACACCTCGGCCAGCCTGACTTCACCGGTCAGCCTGTCCGTCAACGCGAACCAGCACAGCCCGGTGGGGGTCTACTACATCATCGCCAGCGGCGTGGCCGACTCTGACTACTCGGTCGTGTATCTGCCGGGGGCCGTCGCAATCGTGCCCAACCCCGGCGCGGTCGCCTTCGTGAACTCGCTGTACAAGAGCTTCCTCGGCCGACCGGCCGAGAGCTATGGCTACGTCTACTGGCTCGGCGTGCTGGCTGATGGGACGTCCGAGGAGGATGTTGCCAATCAGATCTACAACTCGGCCGAGGCCAAGCACGCTCGGTCCACGAAGTCCGTGCCCGTCATCAGCGAGAAGCAGGGGTATCGCAAGGGCGCTTGACCGCGCAGGCCCAGGCGATGGCTCTGTACCCGACGCTGTTCTGAACCTGAGGTCCGCTCGTCGAGAACGGGCCGGCCGGCTCCCAAGAGGAAGCCGGCCGGCCCGATCGTTTTGGAGCCCCGCTCAATCAATACGAGTTATAGACCTGGGTCGCCCCCGACTTCATCTGCGTGGCCATCGTGTAGGCGTGATAATGCTGGGCGATCTTGATCATGTAAGTGAAGACCATGCCGGGATTCTGGCGATGCTTGAGGTAACGCCAGGCCCGCTTGCGGTACTCGCGGCGAAGGTGCGCCTCGGGGATCATGGTCATGAACCGGAAGAACAGGCCGGCGGCCTGGGCCAGCCAGATCGACTCCATCTTGAGCCGCTGGAGCGGGTGCTTCTTCCAGTATCTGGCACGGCTCGGGCCGATGTCGAAGTTCTTGTCGATGTAGAGGTCTTCGAGCCGGCCGAAGTAGGCTTCGGGCGTCGTAGAGTTCGTTCATCACCTTGACGTAGCCGTCGCGAAGCTCCTCGCGGCTGACCTTCAGCGGGATGACGTTGGTGCCGAACTCGGGCTGGTCGGCCGGGTCGAGCCGCCCCTCGGCGGCGAGCCGGGCGTGGAGTGGCGTCTTGGCGATCGCGTAGAGCATCCCCGACATCGAATGCGCGATCCGGGCCTCGCGGACGAACTCGATCTGGGCGTCGAAGATCGTCTCGTCGTCGTTGTCGAACCCCATGATCATCCCGCACCAGACCTCGATCCCGGCGTCCTGGATCCGGTGGACCTTCTCCAGCATCGTCCCGCCCGACCGGACGTTCTGGAACTTCTTGGTCTCGCGGAGCGACGCCTCGTTCGGGCTCTCGATCCCGATGAAGGTGGCGATGATGTTGGCGTCGAGCATCATCTGCATCAGCTCGGGGTCGTCGGCCAGGTCGATCGACGCCTCGGTGAAGAAGGTGATCGGATAGCCCGTGCTCGACCTGCCAGGCCGTCGACGTCCCGGAGGACCGCCTTGATCGCCTTCTTGTTGCCGATCAGGTTGTCGTCGACGATGAAGACGATCCGCATCTTCTGAGCCCAGAGCGCATCGAGCTCCTCGATCACCTGCTCCGAGGTCTTCAGACCGCGGCCGACGGCCGAACGTCACGATGATGTCGCAGAACTCGCACTGGAACGGGCAGCCTCGCGAGAACTGGAGGCTGCCGAAGGCGTAATGCCGCATCTTGAGCAGGTCGAACCGGGGGGTCGGCACCTTGCTCATGTCCGACTTCTCGGCCTGCTCGTACCGGTACTGGTGGAGCCCGTGCTTCCACTCGCCCAGGAACTGCGGCCAGGTCTCCTCGGCCTCGCCGATGAAGATGACGTCGGCCAGGCCCTCGAAGTAGTCTTCCTGGACCGTCACCAGCGGCCCGCCGACGACGGTGAAGACCCCGCGTCGCTTCAGCTCGGCGAGGATCTCCTTCATCCGGAACCGCTGGACGCTCATGCCGGTCACGCCGACGATGTCGGCCCGGGCGCAGCGCTCGTAGTCGATCGCCTCGACGTTCTCGTCGATCAGGGTGACGGTGTGCTCCTGCGGGCGTGAGCGCGGCCAGGAGCGGCAGGCAGGCGACCGGCAGGTTGGCCCGCTTTCCCATGAAGGGGAGGGCGTGCTCCATGCCCCAGTAGGAAACCTCGAACCTCGGATTGATCAGCACGATGTCGGCCATGCCCGGACCTTCTCCCTGACTGGGTGGGTCGCCCCGATGAGAAATGCGCCGTCCGATGTCGTCGACGATGAATCATCATACGATCGAAGACGCCCGAAAGCCATGCGCAACAGCCCGTTGCTATCGGAATCCATCCCGTGATCACTATACTCCGGCGTGTCAATCGAGACGATCTTGCCCCTCGATTTCCGGGATGAGATCTGGTAAAATACCTATCCATCAGGACACCATTGGCCGAAGTCATCCTGGGATCGACACGACGCCAATGTCGAGCACGCTGGAGCACCTCGGAAACCGCCCGAGTCGACGAAGCCGTTCCCCCCTTCGAGCCGCATCCCTGGCTCAAGGGTGCGCACGTTCAGACCATCGTCGCACGGTTCTGGCCCTGGCCGAGACACCGGCTGCCCTCGACCTATGCCGAAGTTGACCTCGGCGACGGCGACCGGACGAGTGTCCTGGAGTCGATCCCGGAGGGTTGGTCGCCCGGCGACCCGGTCGGCGATCCTGGTCCACGGCCTAGGGGGCGACGCCCGCTCGCCCTACGTCGTCCGGGTCGGCAAGCGGCTGGTCGGACAGGGGGTCCGGGTGGTCCGGATGAACTTGCGAGGGGCGGGGCCGGGGTTCGGCATGGCCCGGTCGTTCTACCACAGCGGCAAGTCCGAGGATCTCCGGGCCGTCGCCGGCTGGCTCGCCGCCCGGGTTCCCGGCTCGCCGATCGCGCTGGTGGGTTTCTCGCTCGGAGCCAACCTCGTCCTGAAGCTGGCGGCCGAGGCGGCCGACCGGCCGGTCGAAGGGCTTCGACTGCGTGGTCGCCGCCAACCCACCGCTCGACCTTCACGCCTGCTGCCGGATGATCCAGGGCGCAAGAACCGGCTCTACGACCGCAACTTCGTCCGCAACCTCCGACGAGAGGTCGCGCCGGCTCCACGCCACTTTCCCCGACCTGGAGCCGGTCGACCTCTCCGGGGCCAAGAGCCTGCATCCACTTCGATGAGCTCTACACCGCCCCCCGGAATGGATTCCTCGACGCGGCCGACTATTACGCCCGCAGCAGCGCCGGGCCGATGCTCCACCGGATCGAGGTGCCCGGTCTGGTGATCCACGCCGAGGACGACCCGTTCATCCCTGCCGAGCCGTTCCGTTCGATCGCGTTTCCTTCCGCGATTGGCATTGGAATTGATCCCTTCATGGAGGGCATCTGGGCTATCTGAGCCGTAAAGCATGGCGGGGTGACCGTCGCTGGCTCGACTCCCGTATCTGTCTGCTGGCTGGCCTCGCGATGGGAGACTGGCCCACGCGACTCGACTCGCCGACCCGGCTGTGATCGCCCCGAGCCCGCGAAGTCCCCAAGGAGGCCGTAATCCCATGCCACACAATCATTTCAATAAATATCGCGCGGCCATCGAGGTGCTCCAGCGGGGTCGGGATTCGCTGGTCGAATCGCTGGCCGAGGAGGTTCTCGCCCAGGAGGACGACCTGCTCGAAGGCGGGTTCCTGTTCAACGAGTTCCTGGAAGCCCAGGGGACCCGGCTCCACTTCCTCAGCCTCCTGGTCTCCCAGCTCGAACAGTCGGCCGACGCCCTCGACGAGGCCACGCGCCGAGCCGACCGCCCCCGCCTCCGGCCAAGGCCCCTCGGAAGCGCAAGCCCCGAGCCAAGAAGCTGACCCAGCAGGCCTCGACCGAGGGGAAGCCCGACGACGCTTGAACCTGGGCGTGATCCGTCCGTGAGAGCGTCAGATCATTCGTCCAGCTGCAGCCGTGTCAAGTCGCCGACGCGAGGACTGGCCGGTTCGGGTCGTCAGACGGTCGGAGAGCCGAGACCGGGAGCGGGCCGGCGCGGCTCCGGGCGGAACTTCAGGAACAGCAAGAGGATCAGGCCGACGTTGATCACGCAGGGGACCAGAAAGACCGGGCCGAACCGGCCGGGGAACAGTCGCCACCACCTCGCCGGCCAGGAGGCACCCGAGCAGCGAGCCCAGCCCGCCGGTGACCACGGTGTTGATCGACTGGCGCTGGCCCTCCGGTCGCCCGGCGCCCGGCTGTCGACGAACATCTGGCCGCCGACCGAGAAGCAGGCCACCCCGACCCCGTGCAACGGGATGCCCGCCGTCGCCAGCCAGAGCGGGGGATCGAAGGCCAGCGTCCCGTACCGGATCGCGTAGGCCGCGATCCCCAGACCGATGCGTCGAGCCGATACCCGAGCCGGCGGATCAACCAGGGCAGGGCCGCCAGCATCGCGATCTCGGGCCACTGGCCGAGCGACATCGCCGTCGAGACCCACGCGCGATCCATCCCGATCGACCGCAAGTAGTTGGGCATCACCTGGTAGACGAAGGGCGTCGTCAGGCTGACCCCGAAGGCGAGGATCAGGTAGACCGACATCGAAGGCGTCCGGGCGAAGTTGACCACGTCGCTGAAGCTCGACGTCCGCCGCCCTCGACCTTGACCGGCGGCGTGTTGGGCAGGGTCCGGCAGTAGAGAGCGGTGATCGCCGAGAGGACCACGGCGATCCCGAACGCCTCGAACGCCCCTCGGCCGGCCGTCGAGCCCGACCAGGCCATCACGCCCGAGACGATCCAGCCCACCGCCATCCAGCCGGCCGTCCCCCAGAGCCGGACCTTGCCGAAGTCGCGAGCCGGCCTAGCCAGGTTCCGGAACGCCAGCGAGTTGCTCAGGGAGTAGCTCGGGGCCATGATCAGCCAGTAGACCAGGAACAGCCCGAACAGCCAGCCGACATGCGCCGAGACCCCCCAGGCCATCAGCGCGAGCAGGCCGGTCCCGGCCGCGAAGCTCCACGAGAGGAACTTCTGCGTCGGCATCAGCCGGTCCACCAGTTGCCCGCGCCCAGCGGCATCGCGAACGACGCCATCGCCATCGTCGCGAAGATCCACCCTCGCCCCCGCTCCGAGATCCCCAGGTCGACCAGGTGGATCGAGAGCAGGGGCCAGAACGCCCCTTGAACCGAGTACACCAGCGCCATCATCCCCGCCAACCGCCCCTTCACCCGCACGTCCGCGTCCATCCGCCCCCCTCGGTACTCTCGATCGATCTCCCGGACAAATTGTAGGACAACGGCCGATCGGCCGAACCCCGATCGCTTGGAATCACGGTCGGATCGACGTCACTTCAAGGCGATTAACGATCGGAGATCGCCTATCGCCCGGCTCTTGACGCGGCTATCATCGATTTTTTGAAGGACCACGAATTTTTTCGGCGAGACACGGAGCCAGCACCGATGAGCCATTCGCCCCCATTTCGCCCTCTTCGACGCTGGCGGAAACCCCTGGCGATCGTCGTGGTCCTCGCCCTCGTCGTCTTCGCGGGGCTCCCCTGGCTGCTCTCGACCGGCCCGGCCCGATCACGGGTGCTCGCCGGGCTGAATCAGAAGGTCGCCCCCGGTCGACTCGCCTTCGACGAGGCTCCATCTCTCCTGGTTCGGGCCGACCCGGCTCTCCGGGGTCACCCTCTTCGACCCGAAGGGACAGACGGTCGCCAGGGTCCGCTCGGCGAACTTCGACCGGACCCTCGTCCAGCTCATCCTCGGGACCCGAGGATCGTCGGTCCTGACTCTCGAAGACACGTCGCTCGAAGTCGAGCGTTCGGCCGACGGCACGATCAACCTCGCCCAGGCGCTCCAGACGCTCATCGCCAGCCCCGACCCGGACCGCGACCTGACGATCCGGGTCGTCAACGGCTCGCTCCGTTACCGGGACCCATTCCTTGCCGAGCCCTCGACCGCCGAACACCTCGACCTGACCCTCCGCATCCCCACTGCGCCCGAACCCGGTCACCTGGACGTTGAAGCTCGGCCGAGGCGAGGCCGCGCTTGAGGTCCAGGGGGATTTCGACCGCTGGCTCTCGAAGGGCGGCCCTCCCCGAACGCCCGAGCTTGCAAATCGGCGTCGTCGGCAAGCGATGGCCGTTCGTGGCCAGGACCGCCGGCGCTCGACGCCACCGGCCGGCTCGACGGCTCGCTCGACTTCACCCGCAAGCGACGGCCAGTGGGTCCTCTCGGGCGACGCTCGCTTGCTCGGACTCCACGCCCGAGGCAAACCCTTGCTCGGCGACACCCTGGCTCTTCGACCGCCTCGAAGCCGGCTGGGACCTGGCCGAGGGGGATTCGGGATGGACGATCCGCCGCCTCTCGATCAAGAGCCCGCTCGCCGACCTGAAGGCCGAAGGGCAGATCACGGGCACCGCAGGCCTGGCCCGACAGCGGATCGAGGGCCGCGTCGACCTCGCCGAGGTCGCCCGCCAGCTTCCGCATGCCCTCCGGCTCCGCGACGGCTTGGCCGTCGACCGGGGCTCGGCCCGGCTGACCATCGACGTCGAATCCGTCTCCGACAAGGCCACCTATGACATCGAGGCCAAGGTCTCCGACCTCGCCGCACGCGACCACGACCGGGCCTTGACCCTCCGCGACCCGGCCACCGTCAACGCCCACGTCATCCGCGACGGCCAGGCGTCGAGCCTCGATCGCTTCGAGGTCAAGACCTCGTTCCTCGACGCCTCGGCTCGGGGCCGGCTCGTCGATGGCGTCGAGCTGAAGCCTCCTTCGACCTCGACAAGCTCCGGGGCCAGCTTGCCGAGTGGGTCGACCTCGGTGGGATCGAACTGCCGGCCGGGGGTCAGATCGCGGGGACTTACCGGGCCAAGAACCGGCTCGAAGTACGAAAACCTACTGAAGGCCACCTTTCGCGACCTCAACGTCAACCGCTTCATCGACCAGTTCCTCCCTGGGAACGGTGAAACGTTGACAATGAAAGTCGATGGCCCGGCCGAAGGCTCCGGGTGGCCCACGGGATGGGACCATGTTGATGCCTGGATCGGCCGCGACAGGACGAGAGCCAGGGTCAAGTTGGAGTCAAAGGACCGGGACATCAACGTGGACGCTTTCCTGGCCGACTTTCCGTTCGGGATGGCGTCCGATCTCAATCGAAGACTCTCGCTCGTCGGCGATTGGTCCTCCAGCCGCCAGGTTTTCTCCATCGACAGCCTGCGCCTCGACGTGGGCTCGAAACGGGATGGGAAGACCATACCCGCCCCCGCCCGACTTCCACCTTGAATTACTCACCCAGGGCCGATTCGATCGTTCCACCGGCGAGTTAATCCTCGAAGCCGTCCCAGGCTCACCGGCAACCTCGATCTCGCCAGGGGCCGACGGCATCCGCGTCTCCGGGATCGGCAAAGAACTGTCGGCCCTCCGGCTCGAAGGAAGCCTCACGGCCGACGCGGTGACCGTCGACTCCCAGCTCGCGGAGTGGTCCGGCCGACAACCTCTCGGACTCACGGGCCGCTGGTCTGCGATCGCGACCGCCCGAGGCGACTCCGACGGCTTGCAGATTGCCGGCAAGCTCGGGCTCGAATTGCCGAACGGATCGACCGAGAAGCCCATTCGTCCAACCTCGCTGGCCGTCCGTGCCCATTATTCGCCGAAGCTCGACCGGCTCGACCTCGCCGAGTTCACGGCCTCAACCGCCTATGGGACGCTCGATGCTTCGGGTCGGCTCGAAGACCCGACCGGCAGCGCCGGGTCGACCTCAAGGGGATGCTCGCACCCGATTTCGCGGCGATCAACGCGGTCCTCGTCCAGAAGATCGAACCCGGAGCCAGAGTCGACGGCCGGCCCCGAGCCTTCCGCGCGACCGGAACTCTTGATGACAATTCGGGCGGCTGGAAGGGGCTCGACGCCGAGGTGGGCTTCGACCTGATCGGGGCCGATGTCTACGGGATGAAGTTCGGTCCCTCGCCGGTCGTGCTCCGGGCAAAGAGTGGCAAGCTCACGTTCGACCCGATCAGCACGACGCTCAACGAGGGACACGTCCGGCTCGAACCCGAGATTGACCTCGACGCCCCCGGCGGACCCATCCTCCGGCTGGCCAAGAACTCGACGATCCGCGAGGCGGAGATCAACGACGAGGTCTCCAAGCGCGTCCTGGCCTACGTCGCGCCGGTGCTCGACCAGGCAACGAGGGCGAGCGGCCTCGTGAGCGTCAACCTCGACCACGCCGAGTTCCCCCTCGGCCCCGGCCGAGGTCGGCAGGCCAAGGTCGAAGGGGCAGTCGTGTTCGAGGATGTCGAGTTCGCCCCCGGCCCGCTCGCCAACGACCTCCTGAGCACGATTGGCCGGCAGGACCTGACGCTCAAGCTCGACCAGCCCGTGACCCTGACGATCGCCGATGGCCGGATCAACCAGCGAGGCATGGCCATTCCGATCGGCGAACTCACCCGGATCGAACTGGCCGGCTGGGTCAACTTCGACCGGAATCTTGCCCTCACGGCGAGCCTGCCCGTGACTCCGGCGATGCTCGGCAACAACCCGCTCCTATCCGACATCGTTTCAGGCGTCCGCGTCAGCCTGCCGATCAGCGGGACGCTCGACCATCCCGTGGTCGATAAGGACGCCTTCAAGTCGAACATGCAAGAGCTGGGCAAGACACTCCTGGCCCGAGGGGCAACCCGAGGCGCGATGGAACTCTTGATGCGTCTTTCGAGGCCGAAAGACCCCGACGCGCCCCCGCCCCCGCCCCGGCTCACGCCGCAAGAGCGGAGGATGCAAAGGCAGGAAAAGCGAGCCCTCCGCCGGGGCGAAATCCCCGCGCCTCCCCAGTGACCGGGCTCCTCGGGATCACTCGCGCGTCCGGTCATCGAACTTGAAGCGGTGCAGGATCAGCAAGGGCGAGATCGCGCCGATGGGGAACAGCACGCCTCCGACGACCCGACCAATGAAGGCCCCCCAGACCCGGGTCGAGATAAGGGCAAGCTCGGCCCGACGGCGATCCCAAAATCCCTTGGCTTACCCGGAGCCGCGTGAAATGAGTCGCTGAGTGTCTGATCTTGATACAATATCCGGCCTGAACGACGCCAGGGACATCGACGAGGATGGAGGCGATCTTGGAAACGAAGACCGACCGCAAGAACCTCGTGACTCAGCAGAAGGCGCTGGCCATCAACCTGGACCAGCGCAAGTACGGGACGTTCGCCGAGATCGGCGCCGGCCAGGAGGTCGTCCGGTGGTTCTTCCAGGTCGGCGGCGCGGCCGGGACCATCGCCAAGAGCATCTCGGCCTACGACATGACCGTCAGCGACGCCATCTACGGCCCGTCGCCTCGCTACGTCTCGCGAGACCGGCTCGAGACGATGCTGGAGTACGAGTACGCGCTGCTCCTGGAGCGACTGCAGGCCAAGCGCGGGGCCGACACCGACTTCTTCGTCTTCGCCGACACGGTCTCCGCCCGCAACTTCCACGGGACGAACGAGTGCCACGGCTGGATGGGCATCAAGTATCAGGCGACGCCGGGCGCCGAGCCGTGCCAGATCCTGGTGCACGTCCGGATGCTCGACAAGGACAACGTCTCCCAGCAGCAGGCCCTGGGAATCGTCGGCGTCAACCTGATCCATGGCGCATTCTACCATTTCGACTCGACCCCGACGACCTGATGCACTCGTTGATCGACGACCTCTCCGCCTCGCGGATCGAGGTGGACATGATCAAGTTCTCCGGGCCCGAGTTCCGCGCGGTCGACCATCGCCTGATGAGCCTTGAAGCTCGTCCAGCTCGGGCTCAGCGACGCGGCGATGTTCTCGGCCACCGGCGAGGTCTTGCAGCCGTCCGAGGTCCTCTACAAGAAGCCGATCCTGGTCGAGCGCGGGTCATTTCGACCGGTCACGCACGTCAACGTCGACATGATCCACTCGGCTCGTCAGCAGTTCGTCCAGCACGTCGGACAGCGACAGGGAGCGACCGCCGAGCCGGAGGTGGTCTCGCTTGATGGAGCTGACGATGCGCAACCTGCTCGCGACCGGCGAGCAAGGACGGCGACATCGACTACGCCGATTTCCTCGCCCGGGCCGACGTGCTGGCCGCGACGGGGGCCACCGTCCTGATCTCGGATTACTTCGAGTACTACCGGCTGGCCGCGTACCTCGAGCGCTACACCAAGATGCCGATCGGCATCACGATGGGCATCCCGAGCCTGAACGACCTGTTCGACGAAAAGTACTACGAGCACCTCGAAGGCGGCATCCTCGAATCCTTCGGGAAGCTCTTCCGGAACGACCTCCGCCTCTACGTCTATCCCCTCCTTGACGCGTGCGACGCGGCATCTCGTCACCGTGCAGAAGCTCAAGGTCTCGCCGAGCCTCCAGGGACTCTACGACCACCTCGCGTCGAACGGCTATATCGAGAGCATCGATTTCTATAACAAAGACTACTTGCAGATCTTCTCTCGCGACGTCCTGAAGAAGATCCGCGACAACGACGCGTCCTGGGAAACCATGGTGCCGGCCGCTGTTGCGGACCTCATCAAGGAGCGACATTTCTTCGGGTATCGGCCTCTCGATCGGTAGGTCGATGGGACGCTCACGTCGCAGGAAATCGGTTCATGCCCTGATGCCTTCGCGAGACGACCGTCCCACCTCTCTGACCCCGTGCCTCCCGGATTTCACCTCTCGAAGTCCAGGTTCCTCGGTTCGGCGGGGAGGCTCGATTGGAAGGCTCCCTCGCGGTGTTGAGGCTCGACCTCCATCCCGGTCGCGGCGACGTCCTTGCCGACGACCTCGAAGGTGATGTCGTCGACCCAGGCCCGACCTTTCCCTGCCATCAGGAAGCCGAAGTAGATCTCCTCGGCCTCGTTGGGAATGTCGAGGACCACGTCATACCTCTTCCAGTCGGCTGTGCCGGTGATGGGCCGGTCGCCCATGTTGTCGAACGCCAGGCCACCCCGCTCCTTGCCGTCAACCCGCATCCAGAGACCGGATTGCCTCTCGACGCCGTCAACCTTGACCTGCGCGGACAGTCTGAGCCGCTTGCCGCGATATTTGGCGGCCTGGAAGCCCTGAGTGAAGGTCCCGAACACACCGGGATCGTCGGTTGACCGGATGCAGCCGCTCGACTTGCCGGCGTGCTTCTCGGCCTCGTCGCGGAAGAGGTCGTAGCCCTCGCCGCCGCCGCCCCAGCCGGATGGTGTCCTGAGACGAGGCCGGCTCGTTTTGGGGGCCGCCGCGACCGGCTCGTCTGCTTCCTTCGTCTCGAAGCCCAGGTTCATTGGCTCGAAGGGCAAGGAAGCGCCACGCGGGGCGGGCTGCGTCGGGACAGTCTCCTTGGTGACGGCCTCGAAAGCGATGTCGTCAACCCACGCCCGCCCCTTGCCCGCCAGGAGGAAGCCGAAGTAGATCTGCTCGGCCTCCTCGGGGACGTCGAGAATCACCTCGTACTTCTTCCAGTCGGCCGTGCCGGTGATGGGCCGGTCGCCCATGTTGTCGAAGGCGAGCGGTTTGGGCGTCTTGCCGTTGACCCGCATCCAGAGACCGGATTGCTGCTCGACGCCGTCGACCTTGACCTGGGCGGACAGCCTGAGCCGCTTACCGCGATACCGGGCGGCCATGAATCCCTGGGTAAGCGACCCGAACGGGCCGGGATCGTCGGTTGACCGGATGCAGCCGCTCGACTTGCCGGAGAACTTCACGGTCTCATCGACGCCCAGCTCGTACCCCTCGCCCCCTCCGCCCCAGCCGGCCGGCGTCGCGAGTTTGGCCCTCGGGATCTCGGAGGTCGCCGGGGCCTGCGCGGGAGCGGCGGGCAGCTGTGGAGCAGGTTGGGGCGGCTCGGCCTGGCCCCGAGACAGAGCGAAGGCCCCGACGCCGCCGGTCGCGGCGAGAGTCACGACGAGGGTTTTCCAGGCGGTCGCCTTCAACTTGAGAGTGGTCATCGTCCGGGAGACTCCTTCCATCCAGGCAACCGCCCGCGCCGAGGCGAGGCCGGTTGCGACCTGGCCGCTCACTGTTGAGGTCGCGGCCCTGACGGTGATCCCGGCCAGCGCCGGGGGAACTTGGGGGATGATCGCCGGTAGAGCAGACGAGGCCACGCCCCGCCGCGAGAGCCCTTCGCGGAGCCGGTCGCGGCCCCGGGAAAGGCGGCCGCGGACCGTGCCCACGGGCCAGCCCAGACGCTCGGCGGCCTCCTCGTGGGTGCAGCCTTCGAGGTGACAGAGGACGATCGGATGGCGATAGCGCTCGGGCAGGCGCTCGATCTCGCCGTGGAGCAGGTCGGCCCGCTCGCGACTTTCCAGCGACTCGCCCGCATCCGCCCCTGCATCGGCCAGGTCGCCCGGCTCGAACGTCGGGCGACGGGAGGCATCGCGGCGCGCCCGGGCGGCGACCCGGCAGGCGACGCCATGGAGCCAGCCCCCGAGCCGGCCCGGGTCACGGATCGACCCGGCGCGGCGGGCGAAGATCAGGAAGGTCGCCTGAAACGCGTCCTCAGCATCGTTCCGATCGCGGAGCGTCCGCCGGCAAACGCCCCAGACCATCGGCCCGTGCCTCGCCAGGATCGCCTCGAAAGCCGAGGCGTCATTCGACGCCACGAACCGCTCGATCAGCCGCCCCTCGTCCAGGCCCAGGGCCGTGCCCGATCCGAACAACCCGGCCAGGTCCTTCGAGAAGGACCCCACTGCACTTAGTTTCGCCATGATCCCGACCACCCGATGAGCATCGTCGTCCGTTGTCCGACCTCACCCATGTTCTGCGTCGAGTGGCCCGACCAATACAACTTTCTCTCAAAAAAACCGGTTAATGCCCGGCATTGATCACGATAATGAATGCTAGGAGACGAAGTGGTCCTGATCGGGGAAAACCTCATTGGCTTCGAATTCGTCTGAGAGTGCAGGGTCTGTTGGCTTCGTGTTTCGCCGAGCAAGTTCTCCTTGGCTTTGTGATTCCAGGCTCAAGCAGGCCGATTGGGTTTGCTTTTTCGAGAGAACCTTCGAGTTGGCTTCGCTATTTCGAGGGATTGTCTGGAATTGGCTTTGTCTTGGAAATCCTGTCTTCACGATCTCCTCGGCGAGCGTTCGTGACGCAAGTTTCATCAAAATCTGGCTTTCGCTCCAACGGGTTTGTTTTCCCAGATCCCCCTGATCCCGTCCACCAGGGCGACCTTCGACCGATTGAGCAATCGCCCGGTCGTAACCATGTCTGTCCGTTCCCGGTCAAGCAGAGAACTTCGCAATATGTTGCTTGTTTGCTCATAGTTGAAACCTTCCTGGTTCAAGCACACTCGAAGAATGACTCGACTTGCCGATTCCCGCTCGCCCCGTCTATCCTTGAAGATGGAAAGATGTTGACCGGGCGGTGGGATCGGTCGAGGAGGCGGATCAAGCGATGGGCAGTCGGGTCGTGCTGGCGATGAGCGGCGGGGTGGATAGCTCGGTGGCCGCGCACCTGCTGAAGGAGCAGGGGCACGAGGTCATCGGCCTGTTCATGCGCACCGGGGCCCACGGCGACGACCTCGAACGCCGGGCCAAGACCTGCTGCTCGGCCACCGACGCCGTCGATGCCCGGAACGTCGCCGACCGGCTCGATATCCCGTTCTATGCCCTCGACTTCGAGCGCGACTTCGCCCGGATCATGGACCAGTTCGCCGACGAGTACGCCGCCGGCCGGACCCCGAACCCGTGCGTCATGTGCAACATCTGGCTCAAGTTCGGCAAGCTCTGGGCCTACGGCAAGCAGGTCGGGGCCGACTTCGTGGCCACCGGCCATTACGCGCGGATCGCGCAGGATCCCGACGGTCGGCCGCGGATCGCCCGGGGGCTCGACCCGGTCAAGGACCAGTCTTACGTCCTCTTCGGCCTCCGCCGCGAGCTGCTACCGCACGTGCTCCTGCCCGTCGGCGGCTACTCGAAGGCCGAGATCCGCGCGATCGCCCGGGACCTCGGCCTGCCCGTCCACGACAAGCCGGACAGCCAGGAAATCTGCTTCATCCCGGACGACGATTACCTGCGGTTCGTCCGCGACCGACGGCCCGACCTCGAAACCTCCGGCTCGATCGTCGACGAGGACGGCGCGAAGCTCGGCGAGCACGACGGGATCGAGGGGTTCACGATCGGCCAGCGGCGAGGGCTGGGAATCGCCGTGGGCGAGCCCCGTTACGTCGTCCAGATCGAGCCGAGTAGCCGGACCGTGACGGTCGGCCGCCGATCGTCGCTCGACAAGGCGGGGCTGGTCGCCTCGAAGTTCAACTGGCACGTCGCCCCGCCCGACGGCCCGACCCGCTGCCTGGCCCAGATCCGCGCCCGGCACAAGGCCGTCCCCGCCAGTGGTCGAGCCGCTCGACGACGGCCAGGCCCGGGTGATCTTCGATGAACCCCAGGCCGCGGTGACGCCGGGACAGGTCGTGGCTGTTTATGATGGCGACCTGCTCCTTGGCGGCGGCTGGATTGAGCGGGGACTCGACGCACGCTGAAAGACCACGACCCGGAGGGTTCTGTCGATGGTGACCGTGGGCATGTATTACGACGTCCTCCCCGGCCAGGGGCCGACGTTTCAGGCCAAGTTCGAGGCCGTTATCGAGGCCCTCCGAAGCGGCGAGGGGCACAAGTCGAGCTTCCTCTACCAGCGGGTCGACGACCCCGACTCGTACGCGATCATCAGCGAGTGGGACGACGCGGACGCCTTTTATAGCTTCATCCGCTCCGACGCCTTCCGCGAGGTGACAGCCTGGGGCCGGTCGCAGATCCTCCGGAATGCGCCCCGTCACAAGATCTATCCACGATCCGAAGATATTGGCCGCCCAGCCTGATCGACCGTCAAATCGTCGCGCGGTCGCGCCCGGAATCGCTCGGCTGGGGGGACCCGAATTGTCGATTTTGTGGTGACGGATCAACGTGGCCCAGTCCGGCTCGCGAACTGAGTTTGACGAGATCGGAGACTTGCCCTAAACTCTCGAAGAGCTTCGCGTCCCGGATCGGGCTCGTCAGGACGACGTGGCCTGGGTCTCCCCGGGACCACGCACCCCCGATTCCGCTCGCCCGACATGCACCTTTTGACCTACAACAGATTGAGGGAGTCAGGTCGCACCGAGGCTCGCGTGGATTGCCGATCCGCCGACCCTTCTTGACGTCCACCGGATCCTCAAATGCTTCCGAGGACCGGCGCATCGGCCGACATCAGTGGGAGCCTCGCCGCACATGGCCCGAGTCAGCTTGATTCTCCTCAGGGCGCCCGGGATCGCCTGGCCGTCTGAACGCCTGGCCGCCTGTCGGGCGGGGCTCGAAGAACTAGGTTACGCCGTCGAGGTCCTGGTCGTGGATGACCCCTCGTCCGGCCCAAGGAACGTGCTCGACGAGCCCTGGTGCGAGTCGATCGTCGCCGGCTCGCCCGGCCTGGCCGAGGCGGCCATTGACGGCTTGCGAACCGCTCGGGGCCACTTCCTCGTCCTTCTCGACCTGGGGATGGCCTATGCCCCTGACGACGTCTTCGCGATCGTCGCCAAACTGGCCTCCGGAGAGGCCGAACTGGTCGTCGCGAGCCGTCCAAAGCCTTTGACCGGCGGCCTGGCCCGCAGGATTCTCGGGACGACCGATCCAACTTCCGGCCTGATCGGGCTCACCCGGGCCGGGGCCATCGAGGCCGATGACTCGTTCGCCCCGGTGGGTTCCCGATTCACCCTGGAGTTGCTGGCGAGAGTCGCCGGCCGGCGGGCCGACGTGCCGGTTCGGCCGGTCGCCGCCAGCCCCATGAAGCCGACCCCGCTTGGCGACCTCCGGCAGCTCAAACGCCTGGCCGACGACCGTTTCGGCAACATTTCGAGGCTCCTGCAGTTCTGCGTCGTCGGCGCCTCCGGGATGATCGTTGACCTGACCTGCTATGCCCTGCTCCAGGCCCTGCTGGTGAACACCTCACTGGCGGAGCGGGAAGCCCCTCTGGTGGGTGGGCCGCTTTATCTGGCCGTGGCGGCGATTCTGGCGATCGCGACGGCGCTGACCTGGAACTTCTCGCTCAACCGCCGGCTGACCTTCAACGACGCTCGCCAGGGGTCGATCGCACGGCAGTACCTCCGCTACGTCCTGAGCAACCTGCTGGGGATCGGAGTGAGTCTGACGCTCCGGCTGCTCCTGCCAAACACGATTGGTTTCTTCCGACGGCACCGCCTCGCGGCGGCCGTGGTGGGGATTGTGGCGGCAACCGGGATCAGCTTCTCGATGGCTCGCTGGTTCGTCTTCGGCCATCGGCCCACGCCCGCCGAAGGGCAGCCCGCGCCGATCCGTCGCAGACGCGTCGCCGGTTTCCGGAACCACACCCACACCTGGCCGGTTCGTCGAGAGCACCAGCTCCTGGAAAGCTCGGTCGTCTCGCCAAACCGAGCCGGAGACTGATCGGGTCACCTGTCAGGTTCCGTTGAGAAAAATCAACGGGACGAGGCCTGAATCGTGCCTTAATCGGCCTCATTTCGGACCTGATGTCTTAGATTCCTTCTCGGACAGGACTCGCCGAGAAGAGGGCGGAGTCTCGATCGATTGGTCGAGACGCTCGCACGAGGAGCTAGGACATCATGAATCCCACCACGATTCGCCAGGATGACGAGCCGGTTGAAGACGAGAGCCGCGACTGGACCGACCGCAAGGCGACCGCCCAGGCCTTGCGCGCGGCCAATGCCCGGAACAGCAGCGGTCGTCGCCGGTTCGTCGATCCCGACGACGTGCGACCGCGACTACTCCCACGCCGAGCGCGAGTTCATGCAGGCCATGCACGACTATAAACAGCGGAGCGGCCGGATGTTCCCCACCTGGAGCGAGGTTCTCGAAGTCCTCCGCGACCTCGGCTACGAGAAGCCCGAGCAGCTCGCCTCCACGGGCAAGTCCTCGGGTGTCCCGAATTGAGTGGAGCTCGCTCCTGCGGCTCGGGCCGGTTGACAGCCGCGACGAATCCGCCTATTGTGTTCCTAATCCGTTCGATGGTAAGCGGTTTCGATCACAAGCCCGGCCTCCGTCATCATGAGCGTTCGCACGCGTTTTGCCCCCAGCCCGACCGGGTTCCTCCACATCGGCGGGGTCCGGACGGCCCTCTTCAACTGGCTGCTCGCCCGGCACTTCGGCGGCCAGTTCATCCTCCGGATCGACGATACCGACCAGCAGCGGCACGTCGAGGACGCCCTTTCGCGGATCCTCGACGGCTTTCGCTGGATGGGAATGGACTGGGACGAAGGACCCGAGAAGGGTGGGCCGCTCGGCCCGTATTTCCAGTCGGAGCGATCGGAGATCTACAAGAAGGCAGCCGACGCCCTGGTCGCCTCGGGTCACGCCTACCGCGACTATTCCACCCAGCAAGAGCGCGACGCCGACCGCGAGGCCCAGAAGTCGCACAAGGTCGCCTACCGGTTCCGCGAGAAGCCCATCTCCGACGCCGACCGCGCCGCATTCGAAGCCGAGGGGCGGCCGTTCGGCCTTCGGTTCCGCGTGCCGCTCGGCCGGTCGATGGTCATCCACGACCTGATCAAGGGGGACGTCGAGCAGAAGTCCGACGAGATCGGCGACTTCGTGATCGTCCGGCCCGACGGGATGCCGCTCTACAACTTCGCCAGCGTTGTCGACGACGTCGAGATGAAGATCACCCACGTCATCCGCGCCGAGGAGCACCTCTCGAACACCTTCCCGCAGCTCTTGCTTTTCGAGGCCCTCGGGGCCGAGCTGCCGGCCTTCGCCCACGTCCCGTTCGTGGCCGAGGTCGGCTCCAAGGCCAAGCTCTCCAAGCGGAAGACCGAGGAATACGCCCAGCGTGGCATCTTCGTCCTCCTGAACCAGTACATCGAGAAGGGGTATCTCCCCGACGCAATGCTCAACTACCTGGCCCGGCTGGGCTGGAGCCTCGACGCCAGCCAGGAGATCTTCACCCGGGACGAGCTGATCGAGAAATTCAGCCTCGACCGGGTCAATAGCTCCCCGGCCAGCCACGACCCGGACAAGCTCTTCTGGATCCAGGGCGAGTGGATGAAGACGCTCACTCTGGACCAGAAGGTCGACGGAGCCCTGCCTTATCTGATCCGCGAGGGGCTCGCCTCGGAGCCGGTCTCGGACGAATTCCGGAAGCGGGTCGCCGCCGTGGTCGTGGCTCTGGGAGATCGGCTCAAGGTCTTCTCGGACATCCTCACGCTCGGCCGGTATTTCTTCACCGAGACGCTGACGCACGACCCGGACGCCGTCAAGAAGCGGCTCCGCAAGGACGGCGTGTCAATGCTGCTGGCCGAGCTGGATGAAGTGCTCGCCACGACCGAGCCTTACGACCTTCCGACCCTGGAAAAGGCCGTGCACGATTACGCCGAGTCGCACGGCCATCCGATGGGCCAGGTCGTCAACCCGCTGAGAGTCGCAACGACAGGGCAGGGGGTGGGACCGGGCCTCTACGATTGTCTGGTGATCCTCGGCCGCGAGTCATGCCGGGCACGGATCGCGGCGACCCTCGCCATGCTCCAGACCGGGGCCTGATCTCTCATGGCCAGGAAACAACGAGAGCGTTACAAGGACCGGGTGAAGGCCGAAGCCAAGGACGTCGAGGCGAAGCCGAGCTTGACCCCGGAAGCCCTCCGGAAACGGCGGAACCGGCGATTCCTCTTCCTGGGAATCGTCGCGATCTCCTTCCCGATCCTGGAGCTGATTGCCTACCAGTTCCGGGCGATCACGATCACCATCTCGAATCGCTCGGACGAGCGGATCACCGGGATCAGGATGATCTACACGGGGGGCGAATTCACGGCCCCCGAGCTGAAGCCAGGCGGCTCGACCACTCGGGTTGTGCGCCCCGACTTCACGTTCAAGGGCGACCATTTCGCGACCTACCTGGGAATCGTCAGCTTCACGACCGCCGACGGGGCTCGGCGCAGTCTGACGACCCGACTCGGTTCGATCGATTTCTCAGCCACCGAGCGATACACCTTCGAGGCCGGTCCGCCCAACGAGCCGGTCCTGCTCAAGCACTCGACCTCACCCGGCTTCCCCTTGAGCACGATCCGGGACTTGCTGGCGCGGCTGGGGATCGGATGAGGGAAGTCGATCTCATCCGACCCCTTACGCTGTTTCCGGGATTTCCTTAAACTGTCGATCGAAGACAGTCCCGGGGTTTCACCCGGGGCTACTGACGGTCGCCCCTCCGGGGCTGCAAGACGCAAGATCGATAAGCCCTGAGAGTACCCGTCCATGCGCATCATCGTCACCGGATCGATCGCCTACGACTACGTCATGGTCTTCCCGGGCCATTTCCAGGACCACATCCTGCCTGAGAAGATGCACATCCTCAGCGTGTCGTTCCTGGTCGATTCGATGAAGCGGCTCCGAGGGGGGACCGCGCCCAATATCGCGTACAACCTGGCACTCCTCGGCGAGCGGCCCGAGGTCGTCGGTACCGTCGGCCAGGATTTCGCCGAATACCGGGCCTGGCTTGACGAGAAAGGCGTGATCACGCACGGGATCAAGGTCATCCCCGAGGACTTCACCGCGTCGTGCTTCATCAACACCGACCTGAAGCACAACCAGATCACCGCCTTCTACCCGGGCGCGATGAAGCACGCCGCCTCCATCTCGCTCAAGGACGCCGGGCTGACGAAGAACGACCTCGTCCTGATCGCCCCGAACGACCCGGCGGCGATGGCCGGCCACGCCGAGGAATGCACCGAGCTGGGCATCCCGTATCTCTACGACCCGTCGATGCAGGCCCCACGGATGACCGCCGTCGAGCTGGAGGCCGGGTTCAAGGGGGCGAAGGTCCTCACCGGCAACGACTACGAGTTCGGCATGATGGCCGAGAAGCTGGGGATCACCGAGGCCCAGCTTCGCCGCCGCGTGCCGATCACCGTCGTCACCAAGGGAGAGGCCGGGGCCCTCATCACGGTCGAGGGCGAGGAATACGAGATCCCGCCCGCCAGCCCGACGACCGTCCTCGACCCCACCGGCGCCGGCGATGCCTACCGCGCGGGGTTGGTCAAGGGGATGGCCCACGGCTTCTCGTGGCCCGTGACCGGTCGGCTCGGCGCCCTGACGGCCGTCTACGCCATCGAGCACACCGGAACCCAGCATCATTACTACACGATTGAAGAGTTCGTCGAGCGGTATCGATCGAACTTCGGTGAGTCCGACGAGGTCAACTCGCTCCTCGAAGGGACTCACGCGGCCCGTTGACGGAAGGACGGCCCTTGTGGTCGAGTCGCTCAAGATCGTCGGGCTCGGCGTGGTCGCGGCGATCGCCTACGGGATCGCCCACGACAACGTCACCGCCCGCGTCTGCGTGGAGTACTTCACGATCGGCCATCGGCCAATTTTCGGCACGAATTCGCCCACGCTCCTGGCCCTGGGCTGGGGCGTGCTGGCGACCTGGTGGGTCGGTCTTGGCCTGGGAATCTACCTGGCCCTGGTGTCGAGGGTCGGCCGGAAACCGAAGCTGACGGCCAGAGATCTCCTCAGGCCTGTCGGCTACCTCCTGGTGTCGATGGCCGTCGCCTCGCTCCTGGCGGGGCTCTCGGGTTATTACGCGGCGACTCAGCGGTGGGTCTGGCTGGTCGGGGACCTTGCCTCTGCCATCCCCGAGTCCAGACACAATGCGTTCCTCGCCGACCTCTGGGCCCACCTGGCGGCCTACGCCTCGGCCTTCTTCGGCGGGTTAGGGCTTGCCATCTGGGCCACGATCCGCCGGAACCATCTGGCCAGGGCCAAGGTCTCACCACAACCGGATTGGGCGTGATCCTCCGATGGCCAGCACCAGCCGAATCTTCGTCGCCTTCACCATCCCCGACGTCCAGCGCACCCGTCTGGGACGCCTTCAAGGACTGATCGCCCCCGACATCCCCAACGCTCGGTGGAACACGCCGGAGATGTTCCACGTCACCCTTGCCTTCCTCGGCGACGTCCCCGACACCGACCTCAATGTCGTCTGCCGGGCCGTCGCCGAGGCGTCGAAGGGCTTCAAACCTTTCACCCTCAACCTTCAATCGCTCGGGGCCTTCCCCGACCCGTCGCGACCGCGGATCGTCTGGGTCGGAGTGACCGGGCCTGGGCTCGGAGTCCTCGCGGACCTCCAGCAGTCGGTCGTCCGGGCCGTTAGCGAGGCCGGTTATCCCCCCGAAGACGATCGATTCTCGCCCCATCTGACCCTCGGCCGGCTCAAGCCGAGACGCGGGGACGACCTCGACATCACCCCGCTCGTCGCCCATTACCGGACCTGGTCGGCCGGCAATTTCAGCGTCTCCGGGGTCGTCACATTCTCCTCGACCCTCACACCCGAAGGGCCGGCTTACATGGCGATGGCCACCGCGCCGCTCCGGGGGGAAAAATCGTGAACGGACGCTTGACTTGTCTCCGAAATCCATGATAGATTACTGTCCTTGCGTACAGATCAGAATAAAGAGGTCTCCCCAGTAGGGAAGGAGCGCGCCGTGGCCAAGAAGCAGGCGGTCGAGAGTAACGGCAAGGCCTCGCCGACGTTGACGGCCGACGAGCGTGCCTTGAACCACGCGATCAGCTCGATCGAGAAGGCGTTCGGCGCCGGGGCGATCATGAAGCTGGGCGAGGGGTCGAGCCTGGAAGTCGAGGGGATCTCGACCGGGGCGATCTCGCTCGACCTCGCTCTGGGCGGTCGCGGGCTGCCGAAGGGGCGGATCATCGAGCTGTTCGGGCCGGAGTCGAGCGGCAAGACGACGATCGCACTGCATGCCGTGGCCAACGCCCAGCAGAAGGGCGGCGTGGCCGCGTTCATCGACGCCGAGCACGCGCTCGACCCGTCGTGGTGCAAGCGGCTGGGCGTGGACATCGAGTCGCTCCTGGTCAGCCAGCCCTCCAGCGCCGAGGAAGCCTTGCAGATCGCCGAGATGCTGGTCCACTCCAACGCGGTCGACATCATCGTGGTTGACTCCGTGGCCGCGCTCGTGCCCAGGGCGGAGATCGAGGGGGAGATCGGCGACAGCCACGTCGGCCTTCAGGCCCGCTTGATGAGCCAGGCCCTCCGGAAGCTGACGGGGCGGGTCTCGAAGTCGCAGTGCGTCCTGATCTTCATCAACCAGATCCGCGAGAAGATCGGCGTGATGTTCGGCAGCCCCGAGACCACTCCCGGCGGCCGGGCGTTGAAGTTCTACAGCTCGTGCCGGATCGACGTCCGCCGGATCGGCCCGGTGAAGGAAGGCGAAGAGGTCGTCGGCTCACGGGTGAAGGTCAAGATCGTCAAGAACAAGGTCGCCCCGCCGTTCCGGGTCTGCGAGTTCGACATGATGTACTCCGGCGGGATCTCCCGCGAAGGGGATCTCATGGACCTGGCCCTCGCCGACAAGCTCATCGAGAAGTCCGGCTCCTGGTTCAACTACGGCGACCTTCGCCTCGGCCAGGGCCGCGAGAACGCCAAGCAGTATCTCCGCGACAACCCGCGATGCGCCGAGGAGATCACCGACAAGGTCATGTCCACCCGCGTCAGCAGCCACCACATGGCCCCGGCGGCGAATGACGACGGCGAGGTCGAGGACTGAGCACTGAGGATTCATCGGAAAGGCTGCTGTGAGTCCTCTGTCCTCCAGTCCTGAGTCCTTCGGACAGGAAGGGTTGCCCCGGACGGCCGGAATGGGAAAGATGGAGGGTGTATGAAAAGTCGTCCGGGGCGAGTTCCCTGGAGAACGTCGAGGATCACCCCGGAGTGACCGCCGATGCCGCAACTGGCCCCCGTCGTTCTCGTCCTCCTGGCCCTGGCCGATCCTCCGGCGCCCCCTGATCAGCTAGTCTCCCCGATGGACGTTGTCTCGGCCCTGGAAACGGCGCTTGTCGAGGCAATCGCGCAGGGCCGAACCATCGGTCGTGGCGATTGCCCGCGAGAAGGACGGCAAGACCGAGGAGACGACCGCCGTCCGGGGCCGGATGGCCCGCGCCTCCCGCGATCCAGGACCAGCCGATCGGCTTCGGCGTGTTTCGGGGTGGATTCGATGACCTGGAGAACGTCGAGTACGTCGCCTCCGACTATGGCTCGGGCGTCGTCATCGGTGATAAGGGAGAGATCCTCACGACGTTCAGCGTCGTCAAGGGGGCGAGTCGTCTGCTCGTCCGCGCCCCCGGCGTGAAGGAATTCGACGCCGAGGTGCTTGCCGCCGACCCCAGGAGCGACCTGGCCGTCATCGTCCCTCGCGAGGCCCCCGGCTTGAATCGGCCGGCGCTTCGGCCAATCCCGCTAGGCGAGGGGTCGAAGGTCCGCAAGGGGATGTTCCTTCTCGCCCTCGGCAACCCATTCAACGCCGGGCGGGATGGCCGGGCCTCGGCGAGTTGGGGCATCCTGGCCAACATCGCCCGTCGCCTCGACTCAATGCACCTCCGCTTCGAGCCGAATAAACGTCAGCTTCGCCATTATCCAACGCTCCTCCAGCTCGACGCCAAGCTCAACCTGGGGATGAGCGGCGGGGCGGTCGTCAACCTCAAAGGAGAGCTGATCGGCCTGACCACCAACGCGGCCAATGCGGGCGGCTTTGATGCTCAGGCCGGCTACGCCTTGCCAATTGATACCCTGGCCCGACGAGCCATCGAGGCCCTTCGGCAGGGCCGTGAGGTTGAGTACGGCTTTCTCGGGATCGGCCTGTCCGAGGACGGATCGAACCGGATCGGCAGCGTTCAGATCGGCACCCCGGCCGGCGAGGGCGGACTGATGATCGGCGACGAGGTCACCTCGATCGGCGGGATTCCAGTCAATGACGCCGACTCGCTGGTCATGGCCGTCAACGCCTTCAGCCCCGGCCTGCCGATCAAGCTCCTGGTCCGCCGCGATGGCGAGGAGATCGAGAAGACCGTCGTTCTCTCGAAGCTCCGGATCACCGGCGAGGTGATCGCCACCAACCGACCGGCCCCCTGGCGAGGGCTCCGGGTCAACTTCCTGAGCACCGACCCTCGGGTCTCCTACGGCCCGGCCGTGCTCAAGGCGATGGCCCAGGGAGGCGTGCTCGTCACCGAGGTCGTCCCAGGCTCCGCCGCCGACGAGGCCGGACTCAAAGTTGGCCAGTGCATCGTCAAGGTCGATGGCCTGTCCGTGAAGACCCCCGGCGACTTCACCAGGGCCATCGAAGGGCTCACCGGCTCCGTCCGCCTGACCACCGAGGGAGAGCAGACGGTCACCGTCCGGTGATCCCGATCGCAGCGCCTCGGATCTGAAGGCGCATAACCTCCTGGGAGCTTGCCATGTCTCTCCGCAAGATGAGCGTCCTCTTCGTGATCGGAATCGTGGCGGTCGGGCTGGGATGGCTCGGTCAGGCGTCAGGGGGCGGTGCCCAGAAAGAAGGAAGGCCGGCCAATCCCGTTGCGATACCGGCCGCCCCACTCGATCCGGCCGTCAAGGGCCTGATCGAGGAGAGGATCAAGACTGCTCGCGAGATCTACGAGCAACAGATGATCAGACTGGTCGAAACCCATCAATCCGCGCCCTTCGACGAGATTGCTTCGTGGTCTCGACGCTGGATGGAGGACCAGCTCCGCCTCAACCCCGCCCCGGTCGAGAAGCTCGGGGCGATTCAGGCCCATGTGGAGCGCGTGCGGTTCCTGGCGAAGACTGCGGCCGACTATGCCCGGACAGGACAGGGGCGATCGGAAGATGCCCTGAAGGTGAAATACCTCCTGGTCGAGGCCGAGCAGATGCTGGCCGAGGCCCGAGCAGCCCACCCTGATGTCGCGCTCCCAGCGCCCAAGGGGAACGCGGCCAGCCCTCGTCCGCTCTTGCCACCACCGCCGTTGCCGCCCTCGCCCTGATCATGGACGGGCGCAACTCGAAGACTCGGGTGACCTTTCGCCCCCGGCTCGGCCAGCCTCGGGGTGGGAGTGCGCCCGGCTTTCGGGTATCGTATCCTTCGGGACGCGAAGCCGCTCCCCGCGCGGTGCCGACCCTCCGAAACGTGACGCCCCCTCCGACGGACCTTGATGGCCAGCTCATGACCACCGACGATATCCGCGACGCCTTCCTCGACTTCTTCGTCTCCAAGGGTTGCGTCCGCCGACCCAGCGACGTGCTCGTCCCCAACGACGCCGACCGTGCTGTTCACCCCCGCCGGGATGAACCAGTTCAAGCGCGAGTTCATGGGCCTGGGCGATCCGAGCTTCAAGAAGGCCACCACCTGCCAGAAGTGCATCCGCACCGGCGACATCGAGAACGTCGGCAAGACCCCCCGTCACATGACGTTCTTCGAGATGCTCGGCAACTTCAGCTTCGGCGACTACTTCAAGCGCGAGGCGATCCACTGGGCCTGGGAGTTCCTCACCAGGAACCTCAAGATCCCCGCCGACCGGCTGACCGTCACCGTCTACCTCGACGACGACGAGGCGTTCGGGATCTGGAACAAGGAGATCGGCCTCGCCCCCGACCGGATCACCCGGATGGGCGAGGACGACAACTTCTGGCCCGCCGGCGCCCCGACCCACGGCCCCGACGGCGTCTGCGGCCCCTGCTCCGAGATCTTCTACCACGGCGACGGGATCGAAGAAGTCGAGATCTGGAACCTCGTCTTCACCCAGTTCAACCGCGTCGGCCCCGGCCAGCTCGAACCGCTGCCCGCCAAGAACATCGACACCGGCATGGGCCTCGAACGGCTCGCCGCCGTGCATGCAGAAGGTCCCCTCGAACTTCGAGATCGACCTCTTCAAGCCGCTCGTCGCCGCCGACGTCCGAGCATCTGGGTCTGAACTACGACCCCAAGAGCCCCGACGGCATCCGCATCCGCCGGATCTCCGACCACGCCCGCGCCTTGACGTTCACGCATCCACGAGAACGTCAAGCCCTCGAACGAGAAGCAAGGCTACGTCGTCCGCCGCCTGCTCCGCCGGGCCGTCCTCGACGCCTACCAGATGGGCCGGCGCGAGCCGTTCCTCTACCAGATCGTCCCGACCGTCGCCGCAGGTCATGGGCCGGCCCTATCCCGAGCTTGCTCGACAGCGTCCCGCGGATCCAGACCGTCATCAAGGAGGAAGAGGAGCAGTTCCTCCGGAACCTCGAGAACGGCCTGAAGCTCCTCAACGACACCTTCCGCAAGACCAAGGCCGCCGGCTCCGACGTCGTCCCCGGCAAGGATGCGTTCGACCTCCACGCGACCCACGGCATCCCGATCGAGATCACCGAGAGCCTCGCCGCCGACCAGAACCTCGCGGTCGACCAGGCCGGGCTTCGACGCGGCGATGGAAGCGACATTCGCGAAGTCTCGCGTGGCTCGACCGACGCCGCGGCCGTCTTCACGACCGGCCCGCTCGACGCGCTCAAGAAGTCGTACCACCACGGCAACGAGTTCCTCGGCTACACACGCACCTCGGCCGACGCGAAGGTGATCGGGATCGTCGAGCAGAACCGGCTCGCCGAGTCGGCGACGGCCAGCCCGGAGGGCTCCACCGATCGTCCTGGTGCTCGACCGGACCCCGTTCTACGGCGAGAGCGGCGGCCAGGTCGGCGACACCGGCACGATCCGGGGCGAGGGGTTCGTCTTCCAGGTCGACGGACACGAAGAAGGAAAACGACTTCACGCTCCACGTCGGCAAGGTGACCGAGGGGACCGTCGCCGCTCAACGCCGCCGTCCGGGCCGAGGTCGACGCCGAGCGTCGCGAGGCGATCCGCCGGGCGCACTCGGCGACGCACGTCCTGCACCACGCCCTTCATATCCATCTGGGCAAGCACGCCCAGCAGGCCGGCAGCAAGGTCGAGCCCGACCGGCTCCGGTTCGACTTCGCCAACCCCGAGGCCGTCGGCCGCGACCGGCTCCAGACCGATCGAGCAGACCGTCAACCAGCGCGTCCTGAAGGGGGAGCCGGTCTCCTGGACCACGATGCCGATCGCCGAGGCGAAGTCGCTCGGCGCGATGGCCCTCTTCGGCGAGAAGTACCCCGAGATCGTCCGGGTCGTCTCGATGGGCGACTTCTCCCGCGAGCTTTGCGGCGGGACGCACCTCGACAACGTCGGGCAGGTCGGCCTGTTCAAGGTGATCGGCGAGGAGTCGGTCTCGGCCGGGACCCGGCGGATCACCGCCCTGACGGGCAAGGCCGCGCTCGAGCTGATCCGCCAGGAGGAGCAGGCCCTCGCCGACGTCGCCGCCGCGCTCAAGGTCCCGCCGGCGATGGTCGCCGACCGGGTCGACGGCCCTGATCGAGGAGATCAAGGCCCTCAAGAAGCAGGCCGACCCAGCGCAAGGCCGAATCGGCCCCCACGACCTCGCCCGACGACCTGCTGGCCGTCGGCCTCGCCGGTGGACGACGCGACAGGTCGTCGCCGGCCTCGGTCGGCTCGGCCTCGCCCGACGAGCTTCGCCAGCTCATCGACGTCCTCCGCCGCAAGCAGCCCGCCGGGCTGGCGGTCCTGCTCGCGTCGAGCGTCGACGGCAAGGTCAACCTCGCCGCCGGGCTCACCCCCGACCTGATCGCCCGGGGCCTCAACGCCGGCCTCTGGCTCAAGGCCGTCGCCCCGATCGTCGGCGGCGGCGGCGGCGGCCGGCCCGACCTCGCCCAGGCCGGCGGCAAGCACCCCGACCAGATCCCCGCCGCCCTCGAGAAGGCCGTGGCGTTCGTCCAGGAAAAGCTCGGTGGGTGAGACTCGTCGAGGAGGTGAACGATGGCAACGCTCGACGATCGCGACTCGCTGAGAGCGGATGAGGGTCGGCCGACTGTCATCGAACCTCTCCTGTTCGATGGCCAACGGCTCGATCAACCGACGTTTCACGAGATCTACTCGCGATGTCCCGAGGATTTCCGGGCCGAGCTGATCGACGGGGTGGTTTATCTCATGAATATGCCGCTGTACGCGGATCACTCGGAGCCGGACGGCGTCTTGATTGGTTTTCTGTTCACTTACAACATTGAGACAGCCGGGACGATCCTCCGCCCGAACGCGTCGACGAAGCTCGGACCGAGAACCGAAGTCCAACCCGACTGCTGCCTGCTGATCGACCCGGCGTGCGGCGGCCGGACCACGAAGGATGCCAAGGGAATGACGATCGAAGCCCCGGAATTGATCGTTGAGGTCTCCTCGAGCAGCCTCCGGCTCGACCTGAACGCCAAGAAGAAGGTTTATGAGGAAGCTGGGGCCCTCGAATACCTCGTCTTCGATGTTCCACACCGGAAATTCCACTGGTTTGCCCTCCGGGATGGCCGATTCGAGCCGCTGGAAATCGATGCCGATGGTCTTTTTCGATCACGGGCCTTTCCCGGCCTCTGGCTCGACGAGGCGGCCTTCGTCCGGGGCGAAAGTCGGGCCCTGGTAGCGACCCTCCGCCTCGGCCTGGAGAGCCCCGAGCATGCCGACTTCGTCCGGCGACTGGAGCAGAACCGCGCAAACCGGCCTTGACGGTGGCGACGGGGCCATTAGAATGGTCGTTTCGCCGATGGAGGAGGAGCGGCCGGCAAGGCCGGCGCTCGAGACACGAAGTTAGGTAGCCCCGTCCATGAATTGTTATCAGGCGAAGGCCGGCGAGCTGGCCAAGCAGTGGTACGTGATCGACGCCAACGAGGCGGTCGTGGGCCGGCTTGCCGCGCAGATCGCGCCGATCCTGATGGGCAAGCACCGGCCGACGTACACGCCTCACATCGACACCGGCGATTATGTGATCGTCACCAACGTCGACAAGGTCGTCTTCACCGGCAACAAGTGGCAGCAGAAGTTCTACCAGCGCTACTCCGGCCACCCGGGCGGGCAGAAGGACGAACAGGCCTGGAAGCTCTTCCAGCGCCACCCCGATCGGATCTTGCGGCTGGCCATCCAGCGGATGATGCCCAAGAACAAGATCGGCCGGCACATGATGAGCAAGCTCAAGCTCTACTCCGGCCCGATCCACGAGCACCAGGCGCAGTCGCCGATCCCGCTGGAGGCGATCGACGGCCGCCCCTCGGCCTCCGGCGCGATCTACGCGGTCCCGCCGACCCCCAAGGTCGCCAAGTCCCGGTCGGCGGCCCCCAAGGCCGAGGTCGTGACGGCTCCCGCCGTCGAGGCCCAGCTTCCGGCCCCCGAGTCGGCGCACGAGGCCCAGTTGCCCCCGCCCGAGTCGGCGCACGAGGCCCAGTTGCCCCCGCCGGCCGACGCGCCGAGACCGAGCCCGAGCCGGCCGCCGAGTAAGTAGGCCAATGCCGCGGAATCGGGCGAGGCCCGTTCGCCGCGAACAACCGACGTCCCTCCGGCCCGCGCAGGCGTGATCTCGCCTCGCGGGGATCGAAACCGCGACTGACTTGACTTGACCCGATCGGGCTGAGGATCGAACCAACGATGGCGGCCGTTATCAATCCGTATATCTGGGGCACCGGCCGGCGCAAGACCGCCGTCGCTCGCGTCCGGATCCGCGAAGGCACCGGCAAGTTCCTGATCAACAAGCTCGAAGTTGATCAGTACTTCACCGAGGAGACCCAGCGGAGCGACGTCCGCGCCCGCTCAAGATCACCGAGATGGGCGAGCGGATCGATGTCTTCGTCAACGTCAAGGGGAGCGGCAAGAACAGCCAGTCCGGCGCCGTGCTCCTGGGCCTCGCCCGGGCCCTGGCCGAGCACCGGCCCGACCTGTTGCCCGCCCTCCGCGACGCCGACTTCCTCACCCGCGACGCCCGGATGGTCGAACGCAAGAAGTACGGCCACAAGAAGGCCCGCAAGAGCTTCCAGTTCAGCAAGCGCTGAGCCTTCTGGCCCGAGCGGATCGCTTCGACTCGCCGCCACCCTCACCCGACTGGGCGAGGGATGGCGGTTCGCCTTGAGCGGGAGTCGAACATCGCGCGAACAGGGACATTTTCCTGTCGCTCGGTGGGATGTTCCTGGATCATCGCTATCCATGCAATCGGTCGATCGGCGATCATCGGCGCCCTCCGATTCCCTCGTCCCGTGCCGGAAGGGTTGGCGGGGGATTCGTCGGATTCAGATCGAGATCGCTGTCCTCGCCGTCGTCCTCGCTGTGGGTGTGCGAGGCCCTCCGGCTCGGAGACGCCCGCGAGGCCCTTATCAAGCACCATGACCTGGCCGCGCAGGATCTCGAATGGGTGGCGGCCAGGCTGAACGGGTCAACTCGCCTCGACCCCGATCGTCCGATCGATCCGGATTCCGGAAGACAAAAACCACCTTCCCGGCGAGACCTGAAGCGAGCCAGGGCCTATCGGAGGCTCGCCTTTTGGTATCGCTGGCAGGCGTGGCGATATCGACTCCCCCTGTTCGCCTCTGTTTCTCGCTTCGAGGGTCTCGATCCGATTGAAATCGACACGTCGCGAATGGATCAAGAAACTTGGTTACCTTGAGCGGATCGAGCGTGAGCTGCCCGCGGACGATCCGGGCCCCATGCACTGAGCGTCACGGCCCGGCATCGCCGTGCGAAATCGGCTAGACCTGGAAGCTTTCGCGGAACAGTGTCGAGGTTCTGCCGGCGGCCGAGGAGCACGACGCAATCGCCGGCGGCGAATGGCTCGTCGCCCGAGGGCGGGAACTCGACCCGGCCGTCGAGCCGCTTGACGGCGATGACCATGACACCGGTCTTCCGGCCGATGTCGGCGTTCCGGAGCGTCAGGCCGTCGAGCGGACCTCGTTCCTTGACCGGGAATCTCCTCCATCTCGATCCCCAGGTTCGACGCGTCGGGAGACCATCTCGGCGAACTCGATCGACGACGTGTTGGTCAGGAGCGAGACGATCCGGTGAGCGCCGATGGCGGCGGGCATCACCACGTCGTCGGCCCCGGCCTGGAGCAGCGTCTTGAGCGTGGCCGGCTGCTCGGCCCGGGCGATGATCTCGACGTTCGGGGCGATCTGGCGGGCCGTCAGGGTGAGGAAGACGTTCGCCGCGTCGTCGGGCATGACCGTCACCAGGGTCTTGGCCCGCATGAGGCCCGCCTCGATCAGGGTCTCCTCCTCGATCGCGTTCCCCCTGGAGGTTGAGATACCCCCGACGCTCGACCTCGGGCAGCACGGTCGAGCGACCGGTCGATGACCAGGAACGGCGGCCCCGAGCGCGACAGGTCCTCGCGCGACCAGCGCCCCGACCCGGCCGAAGCCGACGATGATCGTGTGACCATTCAATCCGTCGATCTGTCGCTTCATCCGTGTCGCCCCAGGTAGTTGCGGATCTCGCCTTCGGTCAGGAACTGGACGAACCCCGCGACGGTGTAGGCCACGGCCACCAGCCCGAGCGCGATGACGATCATCGTGTGGATTCGCTCGACCGTCGTGGCCATCGGGCGGACCTCGCCGAAGCCCACGCCCGAGATCGTGATGACCACCATGAACAGGGCGTCGAAGAAGGTCCAGCCGAGCGCATGTAGCCCAGCACGCCGTAAGATGATCACCCCCGCCACGCCGCGCGAAGCCCGACGGCGATCCGGCGGATCGACGCCCGGTGCCAGAGCCCTGAGTTCGCGGGCCGTCGCCGACTCAGGCGCGGCCGTGGATCGTGCATTCAGTGAGGACATGGACGGAAAGCCCGGTAGGTCTGAGGCGAGAGGTCGGGGAGAGGACCGATCGTCGAGGATTCGGAGGCGATCGCGACGGTCAGCCCTGGACCGATCAGGTCAGAGCTTGGGCCGGAATCGCTGGTTGATGGCGACGGCGAGGATGATCACGGTCCCGAGGACAAGCCCTTCGACCTGCGTGCTGTTCAGCTCGATGACGACGTGAGTCTTGCCGAGGAAGAAGTCGATCTTGCGGACGACCATCCCGGTCCCTCGGATCAGGATCTGGAGCAGGATCAGGCCGAGGACCGTCCCCCGGACCGAGCCGACGCCGCCGGCCAGGCTGCAACCGCCGACGACGGCGGCGGTGATCGCGAACAGCTCGTAAGGCGATGCCGAGTTGCGGGCTCGCCTGGCCGCTCCGGCCGGCGAACAGGATGCCCGCCAAGGCGGCCAGGACCCCCGAGAGCCCATAAGCGAACGCCTTGAGACGGCGGATCTTCAGGCCGCTCAGCCGGGCGGCGGCCTCGTTGCCGCCGAGGGCGAAGAGGTGCCGGCCCAGGACCGTCGCCCCCATCATCACGCTGACCGCCGACGGCCACCACCGCGAAGGTCGCAGAACGTCGTCGTCGGCGTCCGGCCCAGCGCCCGGAATTCAGGGAAGGGAACGTTGATCGTCCGGTTCTCGGAGATGATCGACGCCACGCTCCGCAGCCCCGACATCGTCGCCAGGGTCGCGATGAACGGCGGGAGCGAGAACTTGTTGATCAGGAAGGCGTGAAACAGCCCGATCAGCAAGCCCCATCAGCAAGGTCAGGGCGATCGGCCGCGACGATCACGAGCAGGGAAGGGGGGGTGCCGGTCGTGCCCGTCGTGGAGCCACTGGGTCATCAGCTTGGCGCAGACGACCGACGAGAGCGCCACCACGGCCCCGACCGAGAGGTCGATCCCGCCCGAGATGATCACGACCGCCGCCCCGACGGCCAGCACGCCGTAGAGGCCGATCTGGTGGAAGAGGAGCCTGCCGGTCGCCAGCGTGGAAGAACGACCGGGTCGGGTCGAGCAGGTAGATCAGCCCCAGGACCAGCAGGATGCTGGCGAACAGCCCCCACTCCGGAGACCGGAGGATGGCCGAGATCCGCACCCTGCCGCTGTTCGAGCCCATGAGCCTCGTCTTCTTCGGTGAGGAGGACGGCCCGAGATCGATCGCCTCGTCCGCGCCCGGAATCGCAACCACACGCTAACCGATCCGGATCGCACGACCGCCATCGGGCTCGGCTCAGGACGACTTCAGTCCCTTGCTGGCCAGCCATTTCTTCATCTCCTCGATCGGTGACGACATTGCTCACCCTTGACCGGCGAGTCGGCCGTCGGGACGATCACCCGGACGCCGGTGTCGAGGCGTGGTCGCCCCCTTGGGGAACATCGCCTCGACCGTGGCCTTGTCGTCCTTCATCAGGGCCTTGAGAAGAGGCGGACGGCCTGGTAGCCGATCTCGTAGGGGTTCTGGCAGACCGAGACGTCGATGTCGCCCTTTTCGAGGTGCTCGACGGCCTGCTCGTCGAGGTCGAAGGTGACGACGCTCGTCTTCTTGCGGAATTCGGGGACCTTGGCGACCTCGTCGGCGATCCTCGGGGCGTTGTACGAGTAGAGGCCGAGCATGACGCCGACGTCGGGGTGCTTGGTGATGGCGATCTCGACATTCGACTGGGCCCGGTTCGTGTCGGCGTGCGTCCTCGAAGATCTCGAGCGGAGGCTTGACGAACTTCGGCGCCGGCCCCGGCGTAGAAGCCTTCGAGCCGGTCGCGGGCGTTGGCGGCGGAGGCGGTCCCGACGAAGACGGCGACCGTCCCGCCCTGCGGCCGGAGCGTGGCGGCGGCCTTGCCGGCGACCTCGCCCGCCTTGGTGTTGTTGGTCCCGATGTAGAAGCGGCGGGTCTCGGCCGCGCCGGTGGAGATGTCCGAATCGATCGTGATGACGAACTTGCCGGCCTCCTTCAGCTTCCGCATGGCGTCGGCGATCCCGGGAGCCTCGGCCTCGACGACCGAGACGGCCACGCCCTTGACGTCGGAGGTGCTCAGGGCCTCTTCCAGGAGCCGGATCTGCCCCTCGATCCCGGCCCCTCGTTCCGCTTCATCTCGACGTCGGCGGAGAACTTGGCCCCGGCGTCCTTCATCCCCTTCTCGACGGCCGACCACCAGTCGGAGTTGCCGTTGGTGACCAGGACGATCCGGCCCGAGCCCGCGCCGCCCGTCGCCGGTCGTCGGCCCTTGTCCTGGCCGTGCTCGGCGTCGGGGCCGCCGCAACCGGCCGCGACCAGCGCCGACAGCGCCGCCAGGGCCCAGCCCATCCGCGCTCGCTTCGTCCACGATCGATCCACGACAAGGCCCCCTCGCCCGCTGGGCGTCTGCGATTTCGTTCGGTTGATCCGGGAAGACGATCGGTCGAGATGTCCGACCGGTCTGATCTTAGCGAGCCCGGACGCCCGAGGGGAACCGGTCCCGATCCCGACGTCCCGATTAAACCTCCTTTCGGCCGATGAGGCCGATCCCCCCTTGCAATCGACGGCCGACTCGTCCGATCATCGATGTCTGGCGGGAGGACGCGGCCGGAGGGGCGAGGGACGATGGCGTTGATGCGTTGGGACGACCGGGTTTATGGCGAGGTCACGATCGACGATCCCGGGGCGCACGCCCTGATCGACTGCCCGACGTTCCGGAGGCTCCAGGGGATCAGGCAGGCGGGGCCGTCGGCCCTGGCGTTCCCGTTCAAGACGGTCACCCGGTTCGAGCACAGCCTGGGGGTCTACATCCTGCTCGGCAAGCTCGGGGCCGATCGTCGCGAGCAGATCGCCGGGCTCCTCCACGACATCTCGCACACGGCGTTCTCGCACGCGGTCGACTTCGTCTTCGCCTCGGAGGAGCAGGACCACCACGAGGGGCTCAAGCCCGAGTTCCTCCACCGGCCCGACATCGTCGCGGCCCTCGCCGAGATGGGTTTCCAGCCCGAGGATTTCTACGACGACTCGATCTATCCGCTCCTGGAACAGCCCCTGCCCGGCCTCTGCGCCGACCGGCTCGACTACTTCTTCCGCGACAGCCTGGCCTGCGCGGTGACGACGCCCGAGCAGGTCGCCGCGGTTCCTCGAGCACCTGACGGTCGTCGGCACGACGATCGCCTTCACCGACGCCGAGGTGGCCCGCGAGGCGGCCGAGCGGTTCGCCGTGATGAACCGCGACTGGTGGGCCAGCCCGACCGAGGCTTACATCTACAACGAGTTCGCCGACGCCATCCGCGAGGCGTTCCGGACCGGCGTCCTCCGGAAGGCAGACCTCCTGGGCGACGACGCCCAGGTCCTGGCCAAGCTCCGGACCGGCCGAGGCGGGCGGATCGCCGAGAAGCTCGACCATGTCCTCCGGTTCCGGCCCGACGCAGTCCGGGGTTTACGCCCCGAAGGTCCAGCCCAAGACCCGTGGCTCGACCCGTCGGTCGTCGACGCGACGGGCCTCCGTCGGCTCTCGGAGCGGGCCTGATCGGATCGGGCGGAGGAGATCGGCTCAAGCCGTCGCGGGCGATCGGCCGATCCTAGCCATTGACAGGTTTCCGACGCACGACTACGATCCGTCCGCGCCGCCGAGTCCCTCCCTCGGGAACGGGGAGAATCGCGGTCTCGACGGCGATCGATCGTGGGGCGTCGGAGCCTCGGCCTTCGGGCCGGAATCGGTGGTCACGCCCCGCGACCGGAGTGTTGCCCCGACGTTGGCGCCGTCGTCCTCAGGATGGGGCGGATGGCCCCTCGGAGGGTCGAGGGCGGAACGATCGGGCGGACGAGGACGTCATCCGCCCGATCCCAGGGAAGTCCGACCTCGCATGGCAACCACGCCCCTCATGACCCGGCCGCCCGCCCGAATCCGCCCCGTTTCGAACCCCGTCTCGCGTCGAGTCTCGACCTCCCTGCATCGCAGGCCCCTCGGCGGATCGCCTCCAACTTCCTCTCGCTGAGCGCCGCCGAGATCGCCTGCCGGGGGACCTCGGTCCTCGTCACGCTCTCGCTGGCGAAGTGCCTGGGCAAGGCCGGTTACGGGCGGATCGAGTTCGCCTTCAACGTCGTCTTCTGGCTGGTCCTGCTGGTCCGGAACGGCTGCGAGGTGATCGCCGCCCGGGAGCTGGCCAGGCATCCCCGGCTGGTCCGGCCGCTGGTCAACCACCTGTTCTTCATCAAGGTGGCCCTGGCGGTGATCCTGTTCCTGGGGCTGGTGATCGTCGGGGCGACCACGCTCTCCGACCCGGCCGACCGAAAGCTCCTGGCTCTCTACGGCTTGATGCTCCTGACGACGGCGATGGGGCTCGACTTCGTCTACCGGGGGATGGAGCGGATGGGCCTGGTGGCCCTCTCGCTCTACATCCGGACGGCGGTCTACGCGCTGGGGGTCTGGTTCTGGGTCGGCGACGCGACCCGGATCGCCTGGGTCCCGGCCTGGCTCGCGGCCGGCGAGGCGTGCGGGATCGCGCTGGTCTGGACCCGGTACGCCCGCGAGTTCGGCCTCCCCAGACCGATCCTGAGCGGCCGGTTCCTGGCCGTCTTCCTCCGACGATGCCGGCCCGTCCTGATGATCCAGGTGGCGCAGACGGTCCTGGGCTCGGTCGACCTGATGGTCGTCGGGCTCTGCTCTGTACCTGGGAGCAGGTCGGCCTTTACGGGGCACCGCACCGGATGGTCACGGCGGCCCTGACGTTCGGGATGATCTTCCAGCAGGTCGTCTTCCCGTCGCTGGCCCGCTCCTGGCGAGACACGCCGACCTCGGGCCGGAGGTCGCTCGACGCCCTGGTCCGGGTCCTGACGCTCGGCCTGGTCCCGCTGGCCTTCGGGGCGACGTTCCTCTCGGGCCCGCTGGTCCGGTTCCTCCTGCCGGAGTCGTATTCCGAGGCGAGCGTCCTGCTGGCCCTGGGGATCTGGCGAGCCCCGTTGCTGACACTGGCATTCCTCTACCAGACGGCATTGATCGCCCAGAACCGCGAGTCGGCGGGCGTCCGGCTCCTGGCGGCCGGGGCGTTGGGGTCGGGGCCGCTGGTCGCGATGATGCTCTGGAAGTTCGGCCTGACCGGCGCGGCGTTCGCGATCGTGCCTGATCGCCCTGAGCCTGGTCATCGCAGGCTACGGCTGCCTGGCCCGCGAAGGTCGCCAGCCCGCCTGGCATCATCACCTGGCCCGGCCGATCGCCGCCTCGGCGGTGATGATCCCGGTTTGCCTGATCCTGCTCCGCTGGCACGTCCTGGCCGCCGTGATCGGCGGGGCGATGGCCTACACCGTCGCCCTCGCGGCCATCGGCGGGCTCCGCTGGTCGGAGCTGCGGATCGTGCTTGGACGCGATTGAATGGCAAGGGGATGACGCATGGGCGCGTCGGGTTATGGGATCCTCGACGACGATGGGCCGGCCGACATTTACGAGGAATTCCTCGAACGATTCGACCGGGGCGAGGCCCCGGAGTCGATCCGCGAGGCGCTGGTCGAGGGGAACGAGGAGTTTCTCTCCGATCCCGTCGACGGCCATCTCTTCTGGTTCGGCCTGGCCGAGGCGCAGTGGCGATGCGGCGTTCTCCAGGATGACGTGCTCGATCGTGTTCGGGAGATCATCGCCTCGGGGATCGACCTGAAACTGTGGGAATCGCTCGATTCCGAGAAGCGGCGGAAGGTCCTCGACAAGTTCCTCAAGAAGTTATCAGTTCCGCGAGCCAAGCCTCGCCGACCCAAAAAGGCCCGGAAGCGTCGGACGGTGCCGGCCATTTACCGACCGGGCGACTGCCTGGCCCTCCGACTCTCCGACGGCCGATACGCCGCAGCCGTTGTCATTGGCGTTGCCGAATCGGACGAGGAGGAGGACGGTTCGAACTTGCTGGGGCTGGTCCGCTATCTCGACCCCGTGCCGCCCGCGCTCGAGGTCTTTGAGCGCCGCGACTGGCTCCGCCTGACCCATCACGCCTACGACGGCCGGCTGGCGCAGGCCTGGTGCCCCGCCCGAGCCCACAAGGCGCAAGCCGACGCGATCACCCGGGTCGGACGGATCGATCTCGGTCCGTCCGATCCTCAGCCAGGTACCTTGATGGTCGCGTACTCGACAACATGGAACCTGGGCGAACAGATGATCTGGCAGGACCGATGGGATCGGGGCCTTCGCGACTGACACGGTCTCTCATCGAGCGAATTGCCAATTCAAACACTTCGATCGACCAGCATGCCGCAACATCCGACTCGTAATTACTATCGCTCCGGAGCGCAATCGTTAATCGTGTTTCTGGGAGAGAGGCCGGAATCGCCCCGCCCAACTCAACTGGCACGATCGGTTCGGATCGGTTAGAACGTCCTGTGATTCGCCTCGATAGCGGACGGGACAGGAGGTCGCCGTTGAAGTTCTGCATGGTCACCACGTTCTTCGGCGCCCACAGCTTCGGGGGCGACGCGGCGTATGTCGACCGGCTCTCGCGGGCCCTCTGCCGACGCGGGCATGAGGTCCACGTCTTCCACTGCGTGGACGCCTTCAACTCGGTCAGGGGTCGCACCCGCTCCGGCCGTATTCGCCGCCGCCGGGTCTGCACGTCCACCCGCTCGAGAGCCGCTTCGGCATCCTCTCGCCGCTGGCCACGCAGATGACCGGCCAGCCCTACTTCAAGGCGGAGGTCCTCCGCGAGGCCCTCGACTCGGTCGACGTCGACGTCGTCCACTTCCACAACATCTCGCTCGTCGGCGGGCCGGGCGTGCTCCACCTCGGGCCGCCGCGCCGTCCGGATCATGACGGCCCACGAGCACTGGCTGATCTGCCCGATGCACCTGCTCTGGAAGTACGGCAAGAAGGCGTGCGACGGCCCCGACTGCATCCGGTGCATGCTCGCCGGGGGTCGGCCGCCGCAAGCCTGGCGATCGACCGACGCGATCAGCCGGGGCTCGCAGGAGCTCGACGCCCTGGTCTTCCCGTCGCCGCCACGCCCTGGAGGAGCACCGCCGCCGAGGGATCGGCGCCCCGCTCGTCCACCTGCCGTACTTCCTCCCCGACGACTGGTCCGAGCGGGATCGAGGACGACGAGCCCGAGGTCCGACCCGCCGGCCTTACCTCGCCGCGGCCGGCCGACTGGTCCGGATGAAGGGATTTCAGCGCCTGATCCCGCTTGATGAGGCTACTTGCCCGAGGTCGACCTCCGGATCGCCGGCACCGGCCCTTACGAGGCGAAGCTCCGCGCGCTGGCCGCCGACGTGCCGAACGTCAAGTTCGAGGGGCTGCTCGGCGGCCAGGGCCTGGCCAGGCTGTTCCACGGAGCGCAGGGCGGTGGTCGTGCCCGTCGCTCTTCCCCGAGACGTTCGGCTACGTCGTCCTGGAAGCCTTCGCCGTCCGGACGCCGGTGATCGTCCACGAAGGCGGCGGGGCGATCGAGCGAGACCGGCGTCGCAGAGCGGCGGCGGGCTCGGCTATCGAGACCGACGGCGAGCTGCTCCTGGCCATGCGCCGGCTCGTCCACGACGACGACCTCCGCGAGGACCTGGCCCACCGAGGCTACGCCATGAGGATCGGCGAATGGTCCGAGACCGCGCACCTCGACCGCTATTTCGCGCTGATCCAGGGCATCAAGGCAGGGCGGGCCAACGCGACCCCGCCCCGGCCCAAGTTCGCCACGCATCACCCCGAATCCGCGAGGATCGGCCGGGCCGAGGACAGTGGGGCGGCCTGAGCATCGTCGGAGCCTCGGACCTCATCATGACGTCGGCGACACCTCGGCGTCGGGATCGTCCTCTCGGCCCTGCTGCTGGCCTGCTTCGTCGGCTCGTGGCCGATCCCTCCGCCCTGATCGTCGACGCCGACCATCCGAGCGTCGACCACGCCCGACGGTTCGACGAACCCACGGCCGGCAACGACCTGACCCGGCTGTTCCTGCCCCATCACCTGGCGCATCGCACGGTCGCTCGCCCGGCTCGGGCACGTCCCGCGCTGGGACGATCGCGGCTTCGGCGGCCGGCCGCTCGTCGGCAACCCGCAGGCCGGCCTGTTCTATCCGCCGACCTGGCTCGCCTGGTGGTCCGGTGCCCCTTCGAGCCTCGGCTGGATCACGGTCGCCCACCTGCTCTGGGCGGGGATCGGAACGTATCGGCTGGCCAGGACGCTCGGGATGGGCGGCTGGGGAAGCCTGGTCTCTGCGGGGTGTGTCCAGGCGTCGCCTTACGTCCTGGCCCAGACGTTCGAGGGACATTATCCGCACGTCTGGGCGGCCTGCTGGTACCCCTGGGCCTTCGACGCGGCAATCCGGCTCCGGCGTCTCTCTTCCTCCCCTCTCCCTCCGGGAGAGGGGCCGGGGGTGAGGGGCGTCGCATCGGGGGTGGATTGCGAGGAGGAATTGAACGGAAGTCACACGCCCAGTGACCCCCCTCACCCCAGCCCGCTCCTGGAGGGAGAGGGAGTCAGAAAAGTCGCCGACGTGAAAGGCCGTTGGTCCGCCCTCCTGTCCCTGCCCCCGATCCTGGCCGCGACATTCCTCGCCGGGCACCCGCAGGAGGGCTATTACCTGGTCGTTGCCCTTGGGTGCTGGGCGGCGTGGGATACCTTCACCGCCATCAAGGCGGATCAAGGGCGCGAGGCGAGGGCCTTCGGCCTCGCCTGGGCAGGAATCCTGGCCCTGGCGATCGGGCTGATCGGGGTCGAGCTGATCCCGGACGCTATGGCGCAGGAGTGGGGTCTTCGAGGGGCCAGACTCCCTCTCAAGCTGGCGAGCCGGTATCACCTCTATCCGATTAACGCCCTTCAGCTTCTCAGTCCGAGGGCGCTGGGCGGGCCGGCCGACTACTTCGGGCACGACAACTACTGGGAGACCGTCACCTCGATCGGCCTGATCCCTCTGGCCCTGGCGATGGTCGCGGTGGCCTGGTCGCCCGATCGCCGAGCGGTTCGCGGGTGGCTGATCCTGGTCGCAGCGAGCCTGATCTTCGCCTCCGGGCGGAAGCTCGGCCTGTTCGCGGTGCTCTTCGAAGTCCTGCCAGGAATGGATCGGTTCCGCGTGCCGGGACGATCCCTCTTCCTGGCGACGCTGGGAGCGTCGATGCTCGCGGGCCTCGGCGTTGAGGCGCTCTGCGCGCAGGTCGGGCGAGTCCTGGGAACGCCTCGCCCGGCGGTTGGGACTCTTCGCGACGATCGTGGCCTTGATGGTCATCTCGGGCCGGGGCTTGGCCGTTCGGTCGCCGACCTTGGGACCTTCCGGCCGCATCCCGGAGGTCGACCGGGTGCTGATGGGCCTCTCCAGGCTCTCGGTCGAGCCGGGCTTCTGGCTCTCGCTCGGCGCGATGACGGGCGGCTTGATCCTCGGATGGCGAAGGCCCGGAGATCGGCGAACCATCGCCGCCGCGCTCGGGTTGCTGGGTCTGGCCGAGCTGGGTTATCACGGCCGCGGTCTGATCCTGACCACGCCCGCCTCGCGGTTCCTCGGTCCGGACCCGATCAGCGAAGCCCTCCTGCGGTTCAATCCGCCAGGCCGCGAGCCGCCCCGGATCAGGGTGGTGGATACCCTGTACGACGACCTCCGCTCCGGGCAGATCGGGTTTAGCAAGACCAACGTCGGGGACTCGTTCCAGGTCCAGCACGCGGAGGATCTCTACCGGACGCTCTACCACCTCTTTCGAGGTCAGCCCGTTCGACCACGACGCCGTCGCCGGTGACCTCCGGGCGATCCGCCAGGGCGTTCTCGACCGGATGGGCGTGTCGCTACTCGTTTCGGATCAGTTGGAGCCCCTGCCTGCCTGGCCGATGGTCGCCTCGGGGGCATGGGAAGGCTCGGCCTTCGCGGTCTTGCGCAACCCAACGGCCCTGCCTCGGGCCTACGTCGTCCCACATGTGGAACTTTGGCCCGATGACTTCTCGACCGTCGCCCGGTTCCCGAAAGTTCGACCCGCGTCAGGCGGTCATGATGCCAATCGACCCGCTTGGACCAGATCCGTCGCGCCGCCAGCCCTTCACCCCGGCCGAGTGGGTCTCGGACGACCCCGACCGGGTCGTCGTCCGGGTCGCGACCGAAGCTCCCGGCTTGCTCGTCGTCGCCGACACCTGGATGCCGGGCTGGACGGCCGAGGTCGAACGGACAGCCCGCGCCCATCCTGAAAGGCAACCGGGCCCAGCGGGTCATTCCATTGCCCGGACCCGGCCGGCATGAGGTCCGCCTCCGCTACGATCCTCCGGGATTCAGACTCGGGCTCGCCCTGACGATCGGATCAGGGATCGTTTGGGCCGGGTTGCTTGTCGGAGTCGGGCTTTTCCGTAGAGTGGGCGTCGCCCACCATGACCGCGCTGGCCGGTGGGCGGTGCCCACCCTACAAGATCCCCGACTTGAATTCGTTCAGAACGCCACCCGCCTCCGGAACCGATCGAGCGCCACGGCGGCGACGATGATCGCGCCGATGATGATGTCCTGGCTGGCGTTGGGGATGCCGGCGTGGACGCAGCCGTTGTTCAACACGGACATGATCAGGCAGCCGATCAAGGTGCCCAGGACCGTTCCCTCGCCGCCGCTGAGGCTCCCGCCGCCGATCACGACGGCCGCGATCACTTGCAGCTCCAGGCCATCGGCGGTGGTCGGGTCGCCGGTGCCGTCGAGGAAGAGGAACTGGAGCCCGCCGGCCAGACCCGGTCAGCAGCCCCGCCAGCCCGTAGACGGCCAGCTTGACCCGCCAGACGCTGATCCCGCAGAGCCGGGCGGTCGCCTCGTTCGAGCCGATCGCGTAGGCATAGCGCCCCAGCAAGCTCGACCGGAGCATCAGGGCCACGACCACGCTCAGGACCAGCAGCAGCCAGACCCCGGGCGCGAGCATCGTCAGGTCGCGGACGACCTCGCCGAACCGGCCGGAGAGCCCCGACGCCCACCCCGGCGAGGGCCGCTCGACCGCCATCACCTCGTGGAACCACCAGCCCTTCGCCTTGCCGGGGATGTAGACCGCCGTGCTGTCCGAGAGCCATTTCGCCAGCCCCCGGAAGACCTTCAGGCTCCCCAGCGTGATGATGAACGGCACCACCCCCAGCCCCGAGATCAGCCCGCCGTTGAACAGCCCGCAGCGTCCCTCCCAGCAGAACGCCGACCGCCAGCGCCGCCAGCACCGGGCCAGTGATAGTCGCGGACCAGGATCGCCACGACGACCGTCACCAGCGCCACGGTCGAGCCGACCGAGAGGTCGATCCCGCCCGGAGATCATGATCAGGGTCATCCCCAGCGCCGCGGTCCCGACGATCACCGTCTGCACGGCGATCGTCCGCCAGTTATAGGCCGTCATGAACGAGCCCGAGTCGCGGGTCAGCCAGGCGAACAGGCAGGCGATCAGGACCAGGCCGAAGAACGGCCCGAGCACCGTCCAGACCCATCCCGAGCGTCCCCCGGAGCCGGGACCGCCGCGCTTCGAAACCGACCTCATCCACGCCCGCGACGCTCACGCCCAGTCCCTCCGCAATCCTTGTCCGCCCGCCCACCCGATCCGCTCATTTCTTCTCCGGCTCGACGATATCGACAGTCCTTGGCTGGGCATCCGGGAAGTAGACCGACCAGGAGTCGCCGTCCTCGTTCGTGATCAGCCAAGGGTGGGTCAAGAAGGTTGGCTGCTCGTGGGTCTCACCCTCTTCGAGGGTCGCGTAAAGGACGCGATCTCCGTCGTGGTCGAGCCAGTAGACCTTCACCGTCTTCTTGGCCTTGTTGACGAAGGAGATCGTCGTTTCGATCTCGCTGTCGCCCGAGGTCAGCCCAGCCACCTCGACGGGGTGTTTCTTGTCGGCGAAGGGTCGGGCCAGGGTCGCGGACCCGCCGACGAGCACGCCCAGGCGCCAGGATGGCCAGGAACCATCGAGAGGATCTCATCCGGGGATTCTCCGAAGCTCGGGGCCGCGACCTCGATGGGGCGGACCTCCGGTCGCGAGGAAGAAAGGGCTTCGACGCATTATCCACGACCGGAGCCCCGACGCAACCGCTTGGCACCAGGCCAGTCCTGGCGACCCCCCGGTTACCTGGAGTGCGGGGGCTTGCTCCCGCTTAGCGAGGCGGAGCTTGCTCCGCGAGCCGACACCATTGTGTGTGGTGGCCGGGAGCAAGATTCGCGGCCCAAGAGCGGCGGCATCCTCCCGTAATCCAAGAACGGATGCGCTTTGGTCGATTTACTTTGAATCCCGAAACGCCGCCAGCTTCTCCGCCATCCGCCAACCCCGTTTCGAGCGTGCCGGCGGTCCCGAAATGGACGTGGCCCTTCGGCAGGGGCGTGTTGGGATCATCCGTTCGCTGGCTGAAATCGTCGGTCTCGACGACGAAAGCTCGTTTCACTGCCAGGGTCGATCCCGAGCCCTGGTCAACCACTTTCTGACCCTTTCGCACGAGGTACCGGCCGGTCCCCTGGTTCGGCGGTGGCGGCACGAAACCTTGGACGAAGACCAGATTGGGACTGCGGAACTGCTCCCGGACCCGACCGATGATGCGCCCGAGGTTCGTCCCGTAAGCCTTGGCCGCGTCCCTTTGCTGTCTCTCTCCCCCTGTTGCCAGATCACCCGCGAATCGTGGGCACGTACCCCTGCTCGCGAAGCCCTTTTAGACCGAGTTCGATTGTCTGGACGAAGGTCTGGATCTGCGGCCCGGAAGTGCGCGAGTCGGCCGCGTCATTCTAGCCATAGTTCCATTGCTGATAGAGGTTCGTGCCGCTGTGCACGTGTTTGATGAGGGCGATCTTCCGGCCGGGCATCAGCTCCTGGAGCTGGTTGCCGGAGTCCAGCTCGGTGCCGAAGCGATCGGGCGACTCGGACTCCTGACGCAAGGGAATCCACGTCCCCGGCGTCGACCCGCTGTTAGAGGTGGGGCCTTCCCGAATGAAACAGCAAGCTACGGGCATCCTGCGCGAAGTTCTTCGGCAGATTCTTGAGATATCCCTGGCCGTTCGCGCTGGATTGCCCGCCGATGAGGTAGACGTCGATGGGTTTGCTCGCCTCCGAGTCAGTGGCGGCCCGGGCCCTAGGAGCCAGGAACGGTGGTTTGCAGAGTCCGATCGTCAATCTGTGCTTCATGGTCCTGGCTTTTCGTTACCGGGTTGATTTCCAGACCTCGCGGGCCCATGCGTCGCGGACCTGAACGTGCGCCTTCAACTCGCTCAGCGGGTAGTGATGCCCTCGCCAGCGGACGCCATCACGTAAAAGCGTCAGCACCACCGAACGAAGAAGCGAGACCAGGACCGCGACCGAGGCGACCGGGAGCAGGAGCGCATAATACCAGCCGATCCGGCTGTGCTTCGACGAGGCCCCGAGCGTGATCGCGACGGCACCGATCCCGGCGGCGCAGACCAGCCGGGCCCACCAGGGGCCGACGAACAGGCCGACGAAGGGAGCGACCCCGACCACCAGGAGGCCCGGAACGACCACCAGCACCCGTTCGAGACGGAACCCCAGTACCGCGAAGAAATTCTTCTCCAGGCCCCGGACCATTCCTCCCAGCCCGACCTGCCAGCGAACCGAGACCGCGTCACGGCCCAGCAGGAACCTCGTCCGGTAGCCAGCGAACTTCAGGGCCTGCGCCAGCCTCATGTCGTCGTCGACCGACAGGCTCAGGTGCCGGAACCCGCCGATCGAGCGGAATGATCGAGGTCCTCACCAGGTTGAACGCGCCGATTCCGGCGTGGGCCTTGCTCCGGTGATCTTCAATCCGACCAATCGGGGCGTTGATCGTGAACAGCAGGCCGAAGAGGCTCAGGAATACTCGTTCGCCGACTGACTCGGTGGGGACCTCCGGTCCGACCGTGACGAACTCGACCCTCTCGTTCTCCGCGTAAGCGACGGCCCTCCTTAAGGCGCCGCGGCTCGAAGACGACGTCGGCATCGGTGAACAGGACCCAGTCGGCCCGGGTCGCCGCCGGAGCCGAGCTCGAGCGCGTGGGTCTTGCCGAGCCAGCCGGCCGGCAGGTCGCGACGTGGACCACTCGGAGCCGGTCATCCTCGCGGGCGATCGCGTCGAGGATCGCGCCGGTGCCGTCGGTCGATCGGTCGTCGACGGCGATCACTTCCAGATTCGGGTAATCCTGCGCGAGCATCGACCGGACGGCGGCCTCGACACCGCCAGCCTCGTCCCTCGCCGCGAAGACCACCGCGAGCGTCGGCCAACCCTCGCTTGGGAGGGTCGTCCCGAAGCTCGGAGAGGAACAATGCCTTGTCCCGATGCCGGACCAGATGAGCCAGATGACCGAGCCAGATCAGGGAACCAAGCACGCCAAGTAATGAGAGTGCGGTCATGAAGGTCAACATGATGCGATTCGGCCGGACGAGGGCCTCCTCAACCGACGATGGAGACGGTGATCTTGCGGCGATGCGGTTCGGTTCGGTGTTCCCAGAGGTAGACCCCTTGCCAGGTCCCCAGGTCGAGTTTCGAGCGGTCGACGGGGATCGAGAGCGAGGTCGCCGTGAGGACCGAGCGGACGTGCGCGGGCATGTCGTCGGGGCCTTCGGCGGTGTGGCGGAATACCGGGTCGCCGTCGGGGACGAGGCGGGCGAAATAGCGTTCGAGGTCGCGTGCGGACGCTCGGGTCGGCGTTCTCGCAGACGATGAGCGAGGCGCTTGTGTGGTGGACGAAGACCGTGCAGAGCCCCCGCTCGATCCCCGAGTCGCGGACGATCCGGGCGACCTGGCTCGGTGATCTCGGAGGTCCCGCGTCCCTTCGTGCCGACGGTGAAGCTTTCGGAATGGAACACGCAAGCTTCCCCCGGGTCGTCAATGATCGGACGTCGTCTTCCGACGCCTCCATCATCGCCGATCGTCGAGGCACTGGCGAGCCCCAAGAGGGGACGAGGCCGGCCCGAAGCGAGTCTCATTCGTCGAGTCGAGGCCCAGCCTCACTCGGCCTGTGAGGTCCGGATGGTCTCCTTGATCGTTCGGAGCAGTCGCCGGGCGCGTTTGCGTCTCGACTCCGAGACGTCCGTCTCGGCGAGCAGCCGCTCGATCAGACGGCGAGACTCCTGCAGTAAGATCTCGAATTCGATGCTATTTTGCCGTTCGAGGTACCAGGCGTCGAGCAATTCCTCGAACTCAGCCTCTGACCGATTTGCCAGGGCGCCGATCGGGCAGGAAGCCCCGTCGTCGGCGGAATTCCAGAGGTCTTCCAGACGATTCTTGATCATGTCCTGGGGCTCCTTCGCCCTGGGCCGTCCCTGGCCGACCCAATTCTCCGAAGACCCGGTCGTCATCTTCGATCATCGGGACGAAGATCGCACAATGGGAAATGGAAGCGGCCCGCTCTCCGTGGCCGCACGCGCGAAACAGGCCGGCTCGATCCGCTTCAATCCGTGATGGGATACGGGGGCCGACGTTCGATGGGACGTGAAATGAAAGAAATTAGGTGGAGATTCCCGAAGAAAGTACCCGCCGGTACCATCGAGAGTTTCAGGGTGCCGGAGGAAGTTTTTCGATTTTCACCACGGCCCGGTCGCCGCCCACTCGGCCCAGGATAGAAGCAGTATGGTCCGACCGGGTGTCCGTGCAAAGTCATTTCCCTGGAAAAAAATCGGGCGACCCGATCAGGCCCGCGGATCGATCGATCGGCCTCAACTTAAATCGTTGAGACTCCATGATTTGACGCTTCATTGCTCGAAGTAGACCCGCCCTTGCAATTCTTCGGGCCGGCAGGGCATTTCCTCGCGGGCGCCGGGATCGTCGTGGACATAACGGTATCCCTGACCGTATCCCGAGTCGGCCATCAAGCGACTGACGGCGTTCCGGAGGTGGAGCGGGACCGGCTCGCTCGCGGTCGAGGCGGCGTCAAGAAGCGCTGCCTGATAGGCTCGTTTGACGGCGTTGGACTTCGGTGCTCGGGCCAGATAGATCGTGGCCTGGGCCAGCGGATAGAGCGCCTCGGGAAGGCCGATCAGGTGCGCGATCCGGGCCGCCGCGTCGGCCTGCTCCATCGCCCGGGGGTCTGCCAGGCCGATATCCTCGGATGCAAGGATGCAGAGTCGCCGAGCAATAAAAAGCGGGTCGGCACCTCCTTCGATCAGGCGGGCGAGCCAGTATAGGCCGGCGTCGACATCGGAGTTCCGCACCGATTTGATCAGGGCCGAGGCCAGGTTGTAGTGCTCCTCGCCCCCCTTGTCGTAGGCGAACCGGGCGCGTCCCAGGGCCTCGGCGACGGCCGCTTCATCGACCCGGCGGAGACCCGACTGCATCAGATTCAGTCGAGCCGCACGGCCGCCTCCAACGCGGTCAGGGCGACCCGGGCGTCGCCGCCGCTGGATCGCGCAAGGCGGTCAAGGACCTCTTCGGCGATATTCGGCCGGAGGGTTCCTAATCCTCGATTCGGATCGGCTAACGCCCGCCGGAGGATCGCCAGGACATCGGCCTCGGTCAGCGGGTGGAGCGTCACGACACGCGAGCGGGACAGAAGCGCGGCGTTGACCTCGAACGACGGGTTCTCGGTTGTCGCGCCGATCAGGGAGACCGCGCCGTCCTCGACCGCCGGCAAGAGGGCGTCTTGCTGGGCCTTGTTGAAGCGATGGATCTCATCGATGAAGAGGAGCGTCTTCAAACCCTTGCGCCGGGCCTCGCGGGCCTCGGCGATCGCCTCGCGGAGTTCCTTGACGCCCGAGAGCACGGCCGAGAGCGGCACGAACCGGGCCCCGGCCTTCCCCGCGAGCAACCGGGCCAACGTCGTCTTGCCGGTGCCCGGTCCTCCCCAGAAGATCAAGGAGGGGAACGACCCACCGTCCTCGATCAACTTCCGGATCAATCGCCCAGGGCCGACCAGGTGCGCCTGGCCAGCGAACTCGTCCAGGCTCCTGGGCCGCATCCGCTCCGCCAGCGGCGCATTGAGGTTTTCGGTCACCGGCTCGGGTTCGGGCTCGGGATCGTCGAAGAGGCTCCTCGTCGTCGACCTGGCCATCGCGAGTCGCCTCCTGACCTGTCCTTGGATCTCTGTCCGTCGCGGCGATCCATTATAATCGCGACCCCGGCCATTCGCCGGAGACTCCCGGGCCATTGCCCGAAGGTCGCCCTCCGACTACCCTGTCTGGAACCGCGCCGGCGGGGTTGCCGAGCCCTCGGGCCTGAGCGGGGCCCCTTCCCATTCCCCTGGACCGATCGGAACAGCCCAATGTCCCATCTTCGTCGATTCATCGCCGCCTGCTGGGCCGTCGCCCTGGTCGGTTGCCCCGGCGGTTGCCCAGGAGTTCGCCCCGCCGTCGTCCTCGACCCTGGGAACCATCGAGCGAAATGACCCCCGGCTCGACAAGCTCATCCCGCCCGGCGCGAAGGTCGAGAAGTTGGCCGAGGGGTATCGACTGGTCCGAGGGGCCGGTCTGGGACAGGAAGGGAAGCTTCCTGCTCTTCTCCGACGTGCCCATGAACACGGTCTACAAGTGGAAGGAGGGGATGGCGAAGCCCGAGGTCTTCCTCAAGCCGAGCGGCTACACCGGCACGGTCCCCCGAGGCGGCGAGCCCGGCTCCAACGGACTCGTGATGGACTCGCAAGGCCGACTGGTCCTCTGCCAGCACGGCGACCGCCGGGTCGCCCGGCTCGAATCGCGACGGCTCGTTCAAGACTCTTGTCGACAACTACCAGGGGAAGAAGCTCAACAGCCCGAACGACGGCGTTTATCACTCGGACGGCTCGCTCTACTTCACCGACCCGCCTTACGGCCTGCTCGGCAAGAACGACGACCCCAAGAAGGAACTGCCGTTCAACGGCGTCTACCGGCTCTCGCCCAGAGGGGAGCTGACCCTGCTCACCAAGGAGATGACCTACCCCAACGGCATCGGCCTCTCGCCCGACGAGAAGACGCTCTACGTGGCCAATTCCGACCCCGAGAAGGCGATCTGGATGGCCTTCCCGCTCAAGGCCGACGGCACCCTCGGCACCGGCCGGGTCTTCTTCGACGCCACCCGCGGGGTCGAAGACGCTCAAGGGCCTCCCCGACGGCTTGAAGGTCGACAAGGACGGCAACCTCTTCGCCACGGGACCGGGCGGCGTCCTGATCTTCGCCCCCGACGGCACCCACCTCGGCACGCTCAACACCGGCGAGGCCACCGCCAACGTCGGCTGGGGCGACGACGGCTCGACCCTCTACATCACCGCCGACATGTACCTCGGCCGGGTCAAGACGACGACCAGGGGCCGGGGGTTCTGAGGCTCCCTCAGACTCTCTCTCCATCGGCACTGACCGACCATCACTTTTTTCAACGGGCCGCCTCTCGGGGCCTTTTCTGGCTCCCTCTCCCTCTGGGAGAGGGCGGGGGTGAGGGAGGTCGCCGGACGAGTGGCTCTCGATCGAGCCCTCTCGCCAGCCCGCTGGTGATGAGGCGTCCCTCACCCCCGGCCCCTCTCGCAGAGGGAGAGGGGAGACAGAACGGTGTGCAAGACCGTCAATCCAAGGACCACCGCCATGCGACCCGCCCGCGCCGGACCCTTCCCCTGCTCGCGATGCTCCTCGGCGCCTGCGCCGCGCCCGTTGACGAATCCCAGGCGAATCCGCTTGTGGAAGAGGGTTGGGCGTTCGTTTATCCAGGCCGCGCGGAGTCGGCGAAGAGTCCGATCGACCTCCGCTCGCTCAACGAGCCGGTCGCCGGCCAGTCGGGCTTCATCCGGCTCTCGGACGATGGGAACTCGTTCGTCCTCGGCGACGGCACGCCCGCGCGGTTCTGGGCGATCGGCTCAGGAATGTTCCAGGGCTCGCCCGATGAGATGAAGAAGCACGTCCGGTTCCTCGCCGGGATCGGCGTGAACATGGTCCGGCTTCACGCTCAGATCTGCTCGCCGGGCCCGAACTCGAAGCTCACCGACGTCAACGAGAAGGAGATCGACGGCATCTGGCGGTTCGTCGCCGAGGCCAAGACGCAAGGGCATTTATGTCACCATCTCCCCCTACTGGGCGCACCACGGCGACGCGACCCGCTGGGGGATCGAAGGCGTCAACGCCCCCGGCGGCCTCTGGGGCCTGCTCTTCTTCGACGAGACCCTGCAGAAAGGCTACAAAGCGTGGGCCGCGGCCCTCTACACCCGGCCGAACCCTTATACCGGCATCCCCCTGGCGAAGGACCCGGCCGTCGCCATCATCCAGGTCCAGAACGAGGACAGCCTCCTCTTCTACACGATGATCCGGCCTGCCCCCGGCCCAGAAAGCCAAACTCGGTCGGAAGTTCGCCGACTGGCTGGCCGCGAAGTACGGCGAGTCGGGATCGATGCCCAAAGCCTGGGCGGCGCCAAGCAAGGCGACGACGATTTCGCCCACGGCCGGGCCGGGCTCCTCCAGCCCTGGGAGTTCCTCAAGCCCGATCCCCGGCGGCCTGGGCGTCCGCGCGACCGACCAGTTCCAGTTCCTCGTCGAGACGCAGAGGAATTTTTATGCCGGACATGAAGACGTTCTATCGCGAAGAACTCGGCTGCGGCCAGCTGATCAACGCGAGCAACTGGCGGTCGGCCAACCAGGCGCTCCAGGACGACTCCGAGCGCTGGTCTTACGCGGCGGACCGACGTGATCGCGGTCAACCGCTACTACAACGGCGGCGCCCACGTCGGCCCGAACAACGGCTGGAGGATCGACCCGGGCGACCACTTCTCGCAGCGTTCCGCGCTGACCAGCCCTCGCGAGCTGCCGGTCAACCTCAAGCAGGTCGTCGGCCATCCGATGATCGTCACCGAGAGCACCTGGGTCGCCCCGCTCGCCTTTCAGTCCGAGGGGCCGTTCCTGGTCTCGGTCTATCAGTCGCTTGACCGGCGTCGACGCCTTCTACTGGTTCTCGGCCGACGCGCCCGACTACACGACGCAGACGCACTTCCCCTACCAGCAGGTCCAGGGGCAGCAACCCCTTGCTCAAGTGGTCGGCCTCGATCCCGACGATCCTGGGCGAGTTCCCGGCGGCGGCCCTGCTCTTCCGCAAGGGGTACGTCAAGCAAGGCGAGACGGTCGTCCACGAGGAGCGGACGCTCAGGTCGATGTACGAGCGACAGAGCCCGATCATCGCCGAGGACCCCGCCTTCGACCCCAACCGCGACAAGGCCCCGCCCGTCGCGCCCGGCCGGGCGAGAAGGCGACCGTCGTCGACCCGCTCGCCTTCCTCGTCGGCCCGGTCGAGGTGAAGTACGACGGCGACCCCTCGAAGAACAAGGTTGTCGACCTCGCCCGCTACATCGACCTCGACAAGAAGACCGATCAAGAGCATCACCGGCGAGGTCACGCTCGACTACGGCGACGGCCTCTGCACGGTGGACGCCCCCAAGGCGCAGGGGGCCTGCGGCTTCCTCAAGAAGGCCGGCCTGATCCGCCTCGGCACAATCGCGATCAGGTCGGACAACGCCTACGCGACGCTCCTCGCCGTCCCCCTCGACGACCAGCCGCTGGCGACCTCGAAGAAGATCCTGATCCAGGTCGGCACCGCCGCCCGACCCACCGGCTGGGCCACGAAGGACGCCGAGTTCAAAGGCGAAGGCGACAGGCCGACGAAGGGCTACGAGGTCGTCAACACCGGCAAATCCCCCTGGATGGTCGCCGATACCGAGATCGGCCTCTCGGTCAAGAACACCGGTCTGACCAAGGCCACCCGCCTCGACCCCGCCGGCATGCCCGCCGAGAACGTGCCCGTCACCAAGGCGAGGACCGGCATCACCCTCGACACTGCCGCCGGAGACGATGTATTTGATCCTGGAATGATCATTTGAGTTGGGGAATTAGGGTGCGTCGAGTCCTCGAAGACGCACCGGCTGGGGGGCTTATGAGGTGCGTCTTCGAGGACTCGACGCACTCTACTTCAACTTCTAAAGAAAATGGTTAGTCAATTACGTGAATAAAATCAAAAAGTGTTTAAAAAACAGCATAATTGCCTGTATTTTCTCGATCGCATTAATGGTAATCACATGCAATGTGGTATTTGTGATTTTATTCTATCGTCATGTTCAAAATACCGAATCTGTCGTTATTGGAACGCCTGGCATTGCAAAGGATGTACAATCGCGTAAATCCACCTTGGATGAAGCAGTTGCCAACGAAGCAGTTGCCGTTGATCTTGCCTTCGAAGGCTTACATCGTTCGTCAGCAAGGTGTAATGTTCGCATAGTCATTCGGAATCAATCAAAGCTACCAATATTGCTCAGCGAGAACAATCTCCCATGGAAGAGCCTAACGTCAGTAGAAGTACATACTGATGAAAATGCTTTGGCTATTTTGCCGATGGCGCATGGGTCAATTGGTAATTGGATTAAATTGGAGCCTGGGGAAACTATCGCTGGCTCAGTTGATTTGTCCACGAAATTCAGAAAGCGACTCGGAGCTCAAGCCAAGGGGACGAAAATCGCAGTCAAAGTCGTTTTATGTCTCAGCAAAGATCTCCAGGACCCTTCCAAAGATCTAAAAATCGTTACTCTTAAATTCGGTGAGTATTATATCGAATTTTAAAACAAATGTTAAAAACGAGATGGAGGAAGTAAGTTGCGTCGAGTCCTCGAAGATGCACTGTCCGACGGGGACTTATGAGGTGCGTCTTCGAGGACTCGACGTACCCTAAGGAAGTGTCCGGAAATAAGTTCGCCAATTCAAGCTGGTTCAGGTAATACCGTGTAGTTCCAGTCGCCGTGGAAGCGGGCTCTCTGGATCTTCACTCGGGACAACTCCTCGTCGGTTACTTTCTTCCCCTTCGGGTACGCCTCCTTGTCCAACTCCGCCCGGACCTCCAGGCCTTTCGAGGTTGTCGTCGAGTCGATCAAGTTGACGATCACTTCGTGGCTCACCAGCGGCCGCCCTCGCCAATTCTGCGTGATGTGGCAGAACATCCGATGCTCGATCTTGTTCCACTTGCTGGTCCCAGGCGGGAAGTGACAGACCTTGATCCGCAGGCCCGTCTCCCGGGCCATCGTCGCCAACATCACCTTCCAGAGTCGGTTCCGCGACCCGTTGCTGCCGCCGCTGTCGGCCATCACGAGCAATTCCGCCGCGTGGGGGTAGAGCGGCTGCCCCATCATCGACCACCAACGGCGGAGTGTCGTCACGGCGAATTCCGCCGTATCATGATCCACCCCGACGCTGACCCAGCCTCGGTTGGCTGCCAGGTCGTAGACGCCGTAGGGGATCGCCTTGCCCAGGGCGGGGTCCGGGAAGTCATGGACCCGCACCTTCTCGGGTTCCCCCTTCGGCCGCCACTCCCGCCCGCCGTTCTTGAAATCCCCGACCAACTCCTTCTTCTTTGTGTCCACCGAGACCACCGGCTGTCCAAGCCGTTGGAAGAGCTTGGTCTGCCGATTGATGTACTCGAATTGGGCGTCGCGATCCGGGTGCGACTCGCCTTCCTTGGTCTTGCGGTTGGATTGCAGACTGTAGCCCAGATGCTCCAGCAGCTCGTGGACCGTGGTCCGGCCGACCCGATGTCCCTGATCACGCAACTCCTGGGAGAGCCGCCTGGTGCTCTTGCACGTCCAGCGGAGGGGCGACATCGGGTCGCCTCGGGTCGTGGATTCCACCAGGGCTTGCAAGTCCGCCAGGAGTGAGGCGTCGAGGGAAGTCAGCGGCTTACGCCCCGCTCCGGGATGCCGCGCACGCGACGGGGATAGGTCGGCTTGGCCCTGACCGGATAGCTCTCCAAGCTCGCGGATCCCGAGGCGTACTGTATCGCGAGCGATGCCCGTCGCCGCGGCGACGGCACTGATCCCGCCACGGCCCAAGGAGCGAGCTTCGGCGGCCGCCCAGAGGCGACGGGCTCGCTCGTTGAGCACGGAACGGAGAGCTTGATACTTGTCACGGATCGGGTCGCTGTCGATCATGAGGCCATCGAATCACAAATCCGCCCAAATGGCGAACTTATTTCCGGACGCTGCCTAACTGTGACAATTTGACTCGTTCCCACGCTCCGCAGCCCGGTGGCCGGAGTTCCGTCTTTGGCCGGGTGGCAGGGGTTCCGTCTTCGGAACACCGGATCTCCGCGAGATAAACGAGGTTGCGGAGTTCCGCAGACTCCTGCCACTCAGTCTGGTCGAGGCCCCTGACAATGCGGATGCCCCACGTACAGTTCACGATCCGTGGCCTTTTGATCGCGATCGGGGTGATCGCCGGATTGCTTGCTCTCCCCGATCCGTGGCGCGTCTTCGCGTTCGCTTTGTCCCTCCCTTGCCTGGCACTGCTCTATGCCCGGTGGCTCTATGCCCAAGGTCTCCTGGGTAACGCTGGATTTTGCTTCTGGATCCCGGCGATCTTTATCAACGTTCTTTATACCATACTGAGTATTATTCCAGGACTTCATCTTTTATTGCTCTGCGTCGCCTGGTTCGCCCTCGTCCTGCCCACGCTTGCCGGTTTCGGAATCGCCTGGGCCCGGCTGGCCATACGAAGCGACGGGGACAGCCGATACTCTCCTTCCCGGGCCTGGCTGTCGGTACTGGCCTTGACGCTGATGCCGCTCGTGACAGCCGGGACCGCCTGGCCGTTCCAGTTGCGCTTCCTGATGGCGAGGCCGGCCCTGGAACGCCTGGCGGTTCGGGTGGCGGCCGGGCAAGCCATAACGGCTCCGCAATGGGCGGGCCCTTACTTGATCGCTGGATCGGCCGTCGACCCTGCTTCGGGTAATGTCGGCCTGATGATCGACACGGACCCGAGCGGGCCCTCCGGCTTTGTCCGAAATCGAGGGCCGCGAAGTGGGCCGTACAGCTGCTTCCGACCGTTCAGGGGAGATTGGTATCATGTCTCTCTCATCGGAGGATGGTGTTACCACGAGGAAGACTGACTTCGCCGCCGATGGCTCGTGTGAAGTCTGATCCAGATTTGCCAGTCGCGTCGTTGTCAGTCGTGGTAGTCCGGCTTCGGGATGACCGTAAGGGGCACTCCAGGTGGTTAATGATCCCCGGCCATGGCACGCATCCGACGGCCCCTCGTCCGGGGATAATGGCCCGCCAACGCATCGGCCTTCGCGCGGTCGAGGCTGCCTGCCTGGGTGTCTCATTGCGGGCTCCGTCGAGTTCGTCATAATCCACATCGTTGGCGTGGGAGTCGGCTTCCCTAACACCTACTGGCATCGCATCGGCCACGTCCAGGTGTTTGAGGGCCCCGACCGGGTCGTCCCGTTCGTCGAGGTCAAGCGAGCGATGAAGTGGCCGGGCCTCCTGTCAAGGGCACCACACAACTACGCCGCCGCATTCCTTCGAATCGACGTTCTCCCCGATGGCCGCGTCGAGCGGACGGTCCTCCGATCCGACCTTGAGGGTCACATCACCTTCAACACAAACCTCTACGCTGTGGTTCGACTCCCGGACGGTTTCTATCTCCTGGAGAATCCCGCGTACGCCCCGAGGCCCACCTACCGACTCGGCCCGGATCGGGTCGAGCCTCTGTCTCAGGAAGACGCAATGAATGCCTTGAGCGGCGAGGAGATTCTCGTTGGTGGTGGTCCGAGCGACCTTTCCAAAGTAGACGCGTTATCGGCCCGAAGGGGATGGCGCCGCCTCAACCCCGAGTGGAGCGGTCCTTTCTTGCTCCTACCCGATCCGATCGACTCGACCAAGCACGCTGTCAGGCTTCGGCACTTCGGTGGTTGGCCGAATCAGGATGGCCCAGAGACAATCGTCGCCGAGTCGTTGTCCTCGGCCGATCACTGGAACCGGACTTTGATCGAGGTTGACACGCGGCGGTGGAAGTCCCTCAAGGACCCGAGCGACCGTGCCTACTTACGAGAGCGATACGCCGCTTCGCCCGCGCGGTAAAAGGGGGAAGTCGGGTGCGTCGGGTTCTTGACTCGTTCCCACGCTCCGGGTCGGAATGCCGTCCTCGACGCCCCACGTCGTCCCGCTCGGAACACCATCTGATGCGAGGCCGAGCGGGATCTGCCGCGATCCCGGCCGACCGAGTCGAGGTTTTCCCTCCGAACAGCCCGGCGGAAGACGACGCGGAGCGTCGAGGACGGCATTCCGATGCGGAGCGTGGGAACGAGATTCGGGAACCAGGAGATTCCGTCGAGAAAGCCGGTTAACGACGCCCCTCGCAACACGATAGTAAACCTCGAAGGGCGGAGCGAGCCGGCCGGTCGAGGGGATCGGACCAGGGCTCGCGCCGTCCGCACCCTTCGAGGACGCACCGATGGTCTGCTCGCCCGCCCGCTTGCTCGCCAACCAGCAAAATGCCCAGCGATCGACAGGACCCAGGACGCCCGAGGGCAAGGCCCGATCGCGGCGGAACTCGCTCAAGCACGGGATGACCGGCGCGGGGATCGTCCTGCCGAGCGAGGATGAGGCCAAGATTGCCGCCCGGTTCACCGACTTCGAGGCCGACCTCAACCCGAAAAACGGGCTGGCTCGTTATCTCGTCGAGCGGACCGCGCTGCTCTCGGTCCGGATCGACCGCTGCGCCCGGCAGGAATCGGCCCTGCTCTCCGAGAAGGTGATCCAGGCCGAGGCCGACTTCGACGAACAGCGGATCAGCGACGCCGAGGCGCTGATGGCCGGCCTGGCAACCTCGCCCACCGTCAATGCCCGCAAGCTCCAGCGGAGCATGGAAGGGGTTGACCTGATGATCCGGGCGTGGCTCGGGATCAAGGACGACCTCGGACGTTCGCATCCGATGCGGCCTTACGAGGTCCACATGGAGATGGCCGAGAACCTGCTCGGCCGGAAGGTCGCCGATCTGCCGATCTCGCGGACCTACGCCCTGTTTCAGGTCATGCGCGGAAACATCAAATTCCTCGAAAGCGTTGACGAGCCCGGCGCCGACTTCCCGAGCCAGCAAGATTGGGCGAGGGTTCGCTTGATCGGATCGATCGACGAGGAAATCGCTCGGCTCCGGGCCCTCCGCGAGACCTTCGACCTCGACGAGATCGCCGAGCAGCGGGCGAAGTCGGTTCGACCGGGTCCTCTTCGATATCTCGAAAGAGGCAACCCTGGCCCGGAAGTACGAGGCCGCCGCCAGCCGCGAGTTCTTCCGGACCCTCCGCGAGCTGGAGGAAGTCCAGGCGTTCACGGAAGATCCAGCCGAGCCGGAGCCGGAGTTGGGTTCGAGTTTCTCAGTGGGTGAGGTTGAGCCCGAGGAGGTCGAAGAGGACGAAGAACCCGCCCGGATCGTCCACCCCCGGCGGCTCACGCCGGCCGAGATCACTCGTTTCCTCGAAGACATGTGGCCGACCGAGGAGCTGGAGCGGGAAATCATGGCCATGGAGGAGGCCCAGGGCGAGTTTCAGTAAATCCAAAATCGGCAGGTCAACTTGCTAAGTGGCCAGGAGGGCTTTGCGAGCGATCTCGTCGGCGGGGCCGTCGAGCAGGCGTTGGCAGGCGTCGGAGAGCGCGGTGATCCGGGCCGCCGCGGCCAGGAGGAGTGCCCAGAGGGTGTTGGCGGTGACCTTGCGTAGGTAGACCTTGAACTGGGAGGGGGCTTGAAGGTGCAGGGCGGCCAGTCGATGGACCTGATTGCGGTCGAGGGTACAATGATTTCGGCGAATGGCTCCCTCCGGTGAAGACCTCGTTGCCAAGATTCATTCTTCAGAGAGGGTTTGCGTCCATCTAACTCGGCCCTTCGTCATCCCGGGCAATTTTGAAACTACTGAAACTGGTCATTGTTCTCTTACCGTTGTAGGCATCGAGGCCGAGGAAGAACCGATCGGATGGTGCCGAGCCTCGGCGAGACCCACCACGCCGAGGACGGTGAGCCTCGCCGAGGTTCGGTATCACCCTACATGATCCTGCCTTATCCATTGAACTCCGTTGCCTGGGCCATGATCGCGTGCTCGGTCCACTTTTCGACCGGTTTCGCCTCGCTCAGGACGCCTCGGGTCATCACGGCAATCCGGTCGCAGATGCCCATCAATTCGGGCAGGTAGGAGCTGACCATCAGCACGGCCTTGCCCTTGGCCGCTTGCTCGCCGATCAGTCGATAAATCTCGGCCTTCGCCCCGACATCGATCCCGCGCGTCGGCTCGTCGAGGAGCAAGACGTCGGCGTCCTGGTGGAGCAACCGGGCCAGCGCCACTTTCTGCTGGTTCCCGCCCGAGAGCGAACCGATCGCCTGGCCCGGTCCGCTCGCCTTGACCCGCAGCGCCTCCATCCAGCGCCTGGCGTCGAGCCGTCGCCCCTTCAGGTCGAGCCAGCCCCAGCGGGCGTGACGCCCGAGCGCCGAATACGTCAGGTTGTCCTCGATCGACCGCGCCAGCGCCAGCCCCTCGGCCTTGCGGTCCTCGCTGAGCAAGCCCACCCCCTGCGCGATCCGCCGTCGAGGGCTCGACCGCGTGTCAATCTGTCCGGCGACGCGGACCTCGCCGCTCTTGACCGGGTCGAGCCCGAAGACCGCGCGGAGGAGTTCCGTCCGACCCGCGCCAACCAATCCGGCGATCCCCAGGACCTCGCCCCGATGGAGATGCAAATCGGCCCTCCGGGGAAGTTTTCGACCTGAAAACGCCGACAGATCGAGGACCAACTCCCCCTGGACCCGGATGATCTTCGGGAACAGTTCGGTCAGGTCGCGCCCGACCATCTGCGCAATGATCGTCGAAAGCAACGATTCGGCCAGCCGACCCGAGGCGACCGATCGACCATCCCTCAGGACGACATAGCGTTGCGCGACACGCTTAACTTCTTCGAGAAAGTGACTGATGTAAACGATCGCCAGCCCCTTCGCCCGGAGGCGATCGATCACCTCGAACAGCCGGTTCGCGTCGCGCTCGGTCAGCGAGCTGGTCGGCTCGTCGAAGACGATCACCCGGGCTTCCGAAACCAGCGCCCTGGCGACCTCGATCAACTGCTGCGCCCCGATGCTTAAACCGCCCGCCCGCGCGTCGAGCCGGATGTCGGGATGGTCGAGCGTCGCCAGAGCCTCGGCCACGATCCGGCGGTGGGCTCGGCGGTCGACGAAGACGCCCTTCGTCCGCTCCTGGCCGAGCATCACGTTCGCCTCAACCGTCAGGTGCGGGGCGATCGTCAGCTCCTGGTAGATCATCGCGACGCCCTGCGCGAGCGCGTCCCTCGGCCCCTTGGGCGCGTAGGGCAGGCCGCCAAGCGTCATCGAACCCGAGTCGGGCCGGATGGCGCCGCTGAGAACCTTCATGAGCGTGCTCTTGCCCGCGCCGTTCTCGCCGAGGAGCGCGAGCACCTCGCCCGCCTCCAGATCGAGCGAGACTCCGTCGAGCGCCCGGCTGGCTCCGAAGCTCCGGGCGACATCGTGCATCGACAACAACGGGCCGCTCACGGGTGCCTCGCCAGCAAGCCGGCCCCTTCGAGCGCCCGGAGCATCCCCACGGCGCTCGACTCGTTCGGGCAAAAAACTCCGTCGAACTGGCCGCGGAACCGCGTCAGAAGGTTCTGCGCCTTCTGCTGGGCCAGGTCGGATGTCGCCCCGGCGTACTGGTCGTCGGAGACGAAAACCACCTTCGGGAAACTCGGCCTTCATCGTGTCGATGAACCCTTTCTCACGCTCGTCGGTGCTCGCCGAGCCCACTGCGTAGCGCAGGAGGATGATCTTGCCTTCCCCTTTGAGCAACTCCCCGAGACGCTTCGCCGCCAGGACGCCGCCGTGGTAGTTGTCGGTCGCGATGAAGCTGGAAATCTTGTCCGACTCGAGCGCCGAGTCGATGATCACGACCGCGATCCCCTTGGCGATCGCCTGCTCGACCGGCTCGACCAGGGCCCGGGCATCCAGGGGCGCCAGGACGATCCCGTCGACGCCCGAGGCGACCGCGTTCTGAACAAGCTTGATCTGGTCGGTCCGGTCGTCCTCGCGCGGCGGCCCTTGCCAGACGATCTCGACGTTTCCCAGCTCCTCGGCCGTCTTCGACGCCCCCGCGTGGACCGACTGCCAGAACTCGTGCGTCGTCCCCTTGGGAATCACCATCACCCGCCACTTCTTCGACTTCGCGCCACTCTTGCGTCGCGTCGGCCCGCGAGTCAACGCGAGGAGGATGGAGCACCGCTTCAACCGCTGGTTCCTTGAGGTTCTCGGGCGTGACCAGCGTCTCGCCCGTGGTGATCTTCGACTCGACCGGCTTCTTCTCCAGGACGTTGACCACCGTCCGTACGCCCAGCCCACCCATCTTGAACGGGTTCTGCGCCACCGTCCCCTGAAGCTGCCCCTCTTCCAGGGCCTCCAGCAGGCGAGTGCTCACATCGAAGGCAACGAAGTGGACGGGCTTCGCCGGTGCCGGCTTCGACCCAGCCCCCTCGGGCGACGACCCGCCGCAACCCGAGGTGACCGCGCCCAACGCAACGGCCCAGAGCCCGACAACGGCGCATCTCATGACCACGGGCAAACCTCCGTCGAGGCTTCGAAAGCAATAAAGACATGGGGAAGGGCCTCATCGTAAGGACGGTTCGCAGGGCCCGTCAAGGCACTCGAACTCGTCAGGCGGGCTGCCGCCTGGATGTAAAGAGAAGCCCTCCTTCGCGAATCTTCGAGAATTTCCAGAGTAGGTTATTGACCACGGATGAAATCCCGGTAGGATAACCCTTGTCGCTGGTGACGACGCCGACGCGAAACGCAACGGACGGAGTCGCTGGCTTCCTTGAAGTTTCCTGACAGCCCGGTGCCGGCCGGCGACCCCTTGAGGGTCGCTTTGTCGTCTCCTGACTCCGATGGGAACATGCGGCCGGGGTTTCGTCCACTTGAGGACGGGTCGCCCCGGCCGGTCGCGTCGGATCACGATCCGCCGCCTTCTTTGACAATCCGGTCGATCGTCTGCGGACACGCAAACGAAGTGAGCAAGCCCTTGAGGGGAGCCGGCGTGGATCGGCTCGGTGCTCGATGACGGACGCCTTCGGGTCTCTTTCGTCGAGTCGGGCGGTTCATGCTGTCGCGGGGCGTGGGGCAGGGGGTTTATCTCCTCTCGAACACGGGCCCGCGGCGACCAAGTTAGTTAGCTAGAATCCTCAAACTTGAGGGTTGGAGGGTGTCTTCGGACATCGTCCCATCTCGAAGGGTTTGATCCTGGCTCAGAATGAACGTTGGCGGCGTGGATTAGGCATGCAAGTCGAACGGGCCGCAAGGCCAGTGGCGGAAGGGTGAGTAAGGCGACGGTAACCAACCCCGAGGTTGGGCATAGCCGGGGGAAACTCCGGGTAATTCCCAGCGACGCAAGGAGTCGGCATCGATTCCTTGCCAAAGATTTATCGTCTCGGGACGGGCCGTTGTGGTATTAGCTTGTTGGCGGGGTGACGGCCCACCAAGGCTACGATGCCTACCGGGCGTGCGAGCGTGGCCCGGCACACTGGGACTGAGACACTGCCCAGACTCCTACGGGAGGCTGCAGTCGAGAATCTTCGGCAATGGGCGCAAGCCTGACCGAGCGACGCCGCGTGGAGGATGAAGGCCTTCGGGTTGTAAACTCCTGTCGAGGGGGAGGAAGCCGCAAGGTTGACCGATCCCTGGAGGAAGCACGGGCTAAGTTCGTGCCAGCAGCCGCGGTAAGACGAACCGTGCGAACGTTATTCGGAATCACTGGGCTTAAAGCGCGTGTAGGCGGGCCGCCGCGTCGGCTGCTGAAATCCCCCGGCTCAACCGGGGAACGGGCACCGATACGGGCGGCCTCGAGGGGGGTAGGGGGACCTGGAACTTCCGGTGGAGCGGTGAAATGCGTTGAGATCGGAAGGAACGCCCGTGGCGAAAGCGAGGTCCTGGACCCTTTCTGACGCTGAGACGCGAAAGCCAGGGGAGCGAACGGGATTAGATACCCCGGTAGTCCTGGCCGTAAACGATGGGCACTGGGTAGGGGGCTCGCCGATGGGCTCCCTGCCGTAGGGAAACCGTGAAGTGCCCCGCCTGGGGAGTATGGTCGCAAGGCTGAAACTCAAAGGAATTGACGGGGGCTCACACAAGCGGTGGAGTATGTGGCTTAATTCGAGGCTACGCGCAAAACCTTATCCCAGGCTTGACATGCACGGATTAGCCGGCGGAAACGTCGGTGAGGCCGCAAGGTACAACGTGCACAGGTGCTGCATGGCTGTCGTCAGCTCGTGCCGTGAGGTGTTGGGTTAAGTCCCCTAACGAGCGCAACCCCTGTGTCTAGTTGCCAGCGGGTAAAGCCGGGAACTCTAGACAGACCGCCGGCGTCAAGCCGGAGGAAGGCGGGGATGACGTCAAGTCCTCATGGCCCTTATGCCTGGGGCTGCACACGTACTACAATGGGGCGGACAGAGCGACGCAAAATCGTAAGGTCAAGCCAATCGCACAAACCGTCCCCCAGTTCGGATTGCGGGCTGCAACCCGCCCGCATGAAGCCGGAATCGCTAGTAATCGCGGATCAGCATGCCGCGGTGAATGTGTTCCTGAGCCTTGTACACACCGCCCGTCAAGCCACCAAAGCGGGGGGCATCCGAAGTCGCCGGAGCCGCAAGGCAGGCGCCGAAGATGAAACCCGTGATGGGGACTAAGTCGTAACAAGGTAACCGTAGGGGAACCTGCGGTTGGATCACCTCCTTTCTAAGGATACCTTGGAAATTCGCCCGCGCCGGAGTACACGCGGGACCGGGTCCCGTACCCAGTTCCGTGCCGGATCGCGAGGCGACATCGGCCCCGCCCGCAAACAGCCGGCTGCTTCACGCCGGCTCCCCGCGGGGGCTTGCTTCGCTTCGATTTTGCATTGAGACAGACGATCGACCACGTTCAGGAGTGGTCAGTGACCGGTGGTCAGTGGTCAGTAAAGGGTGAAATCCTTACTGACTGACCACTGACCACCGGTCACTGACCACTCCTGATTCGCCCCCCGAGTGGGGGGCGCGGCAGGCCCATCCGGGTGCTGCCCCGCCCCCTGGCCGGTGGCCAGTTGAGGGGAGACCTCGGTCTCTCTTCGGTTCTTTCACAATCTGGTTGTTGGGTCACACACGCAGCAAGTTCAAGTGCGCAGTGTGGTAGTGGCAAATTTCATCCACGAACGTGGACCCTTTACGGATCAACGCGAGGCTTAAACCGGCCTCGCGAGGGTCGTTACTCTGAAGCCTCGGAGCGTCGCGAGACGCGCCCGGCTTCGAATTGATGGGATCATGATCCGCGTCGGTTCCCGGTCGCTCTGAAGGCCGTCTCTCTCTCGAGAGGCACGGCCGGAGGCGAGGCCGGATCGGCGTGGTCAAGCTCCTAAGGGCACGGGGGGGATGCCTAGGCGTCATCAGATGGCGGGCGTGGAAGGCCGCGATAGGTCCGGGGGAGCTGCCTAACGAGCGTCGATCCCGGAATACCTGCTGGATACCCGGGGAACTGAAACATCTCAGTACCCGGAGGAAAAGAAATCAACCGAGACTCCCTCAGTAGCGGCGAGCGAACGGGGACCAGCCTAAACCGGGTGGGACACCACCCGGGGTCGTGGGGCCGGAGTCATGGGATGTGCGAGCGTCAGCCGAAGTCCGCTGGAAAGCGGCACCAGAGCGGGTGAAAGTCCCGTAGGCGACGATGCGGACGCCCCTATCCGGTACCCGAGTAGGGTCGGGCACGTGAAACCCGGCCTGAATCGGCGGGGACCCTCCCGCAAGGCTAAGTACTCGATGACGACCGATAGCGAACCCAGTAGGGCGACCGAACGGTGGGAAGAACCCCGACCAGGGGAGGAGACTGAACCTGAAACCCCGTGCCTACGAGCGGTGGGAGGGCGTCTGGCTTTATCCGGCCTGACCGCGTGCCTTTTGCATAATGATCCGGCGAGTTACTGTGCCCGGCCTGGTTAATCCCTTCAGGGGAGGAGCCGCAGGGAAACCGAGTCTGAACAGGGCGACATTGTCGGACGCAGTAGACGCGAAACCAGGTGAACTACCCATGGGCAGGTTGAAGCGGCCCTAACCGGCCGTGGAGGACCGAACCCACCAGTGTTGAAAAACTGGGGGAGGACCCGTGGGGAGGAGTGAAAGTCTTATCAAACCTGGAGATAGCTCGTTCTCTCCGAAATGGCTTTAGGGCCAGCCTCGGGACATATCACGCGGGGGTAGAGCGACGGAATTCGGCCGGGGGGCTTCCCGCCTACCCGCCGAAACCCAACTCCGAATACCGCGTGCCGGACCCCGGGAGTCAGAGCGTGGGGGATAAGCTTCACGCTCGAGAGGGAAACAACCCAGACCGCCGACCAAGGCCCCCAAATCGACGCTCAGTGGCAAAGGAAGTGGGATCGCGGTGACAGCCGGGATGTTGGCTTAGAAGCAGCCACCATTTCAAAAGTGCGTAACAGCTTACCGGTCGAGCCATCCCGCGCCGAAAATGACGGGGACTCAAGCGTCGTGCCGCAGTCGCGGATTCGAGAAATCGAGTAGTAGGAGAGCGTCGCCAACCGCGTCGAAGGTGGACGGTAACGACCACTGGAGCGTTGGCGAGTGCGTATGCCGGAACGAGTAACGACAAGACGGGTGGGAAGCCCGTCCGCCGAAAGCACAAGGTTTCCTGGGGAAGGTCAATCCGCCCAGGGTCAGTCGGGTCCTAAGGCGAGGCCCAAGGGCGTAGCCGATGGGCAGACGGTTAATATTCCGTCACCCGATGGGAAGGTTGAACTCGGGAGGACGCCGGGAACTGAAGAGTCGGGGTGATAGACGCCCCCGTCCCGCAAGGGCGACAGCATTCGATCTGGAAGCTCTTCTTCACCCGGCCACGAAAAGCCCCCGAGGGACGACTCATCGGCCCGTACCGCAATCCGACACAGGTGTGCTAGGCGAGTATCCGAAGGCGTTCGGGAGAACCCTCGTGAAGGAACTCGGCAAAATGACCCCGTACCTTCGGTATAAGGGGTGCTCGGGGCAACCCGAGCCGCAGTGAATCGGCTCTAGCGACTGTTTATCAAAAACACAGGACTCTGCCAACTCGCAAGAGGACGTATAGAGTCTGACGCCTGCTCGGTGTCGGTAGGTTAAGGGAGCCGGTTAGCGCAAGCGACGCTGGCGACCGAAGCCCCGATAAACGGCGGCCGTAACTATGACGGTCCTAAGGTAGCGAAGTTCCTTGTCGGGTAAGTTCCGACCTGCATGAATGGCGTAACGACTGGAGCGCTGTCTCCACGAGGGACCCGGTGAAACTGTAGCCGTGGTGAAGATGCCACGTACCCGCGGTCAGACGGAAAGACCCCGTGAACCTTTACTGCAGGTTGACACTGGCCTGACGGCATTTCTGTGTAGCATAGGTGGGAGGCAACGATCCGCCGGCGCCAGCCGGCGGGGAGCCATCGGTGAAATACCACCCTGAAATGGCGTCAGTCCTCACCGATCCGTGGCCCGGATCGGGACCGTGTTCATCGGGCAGTTTGACTGGGGCGGTCTCCTCCCAAAGCGTAACGGAGGAGCGCCATGGTACCCTCGGCCCGGTCGGCAATCGGGCAACACGAGCGCAAAAGTACAAGGGTGCCTGACTGCGAGAGCGATCGCTCGAGCAGGGACGAAAGTCGGCTTTAGTGATCCGGCGGTGCTGGATGGAAAGGCCGTCGCTCAACAGATAAAAGGTACTCCGGGGATAACAGGCTGATCTCCCCCGAGCGTCCACAGCGGCGGGGAGGTTTGGCACCTCGATGTCGGCTCATCGCATCCTGGGGCTGGAGAAGGTCCCAAGGGTTTGGCTGTTCGCCAATGAAAGCGGTACGCGAGCTGGGTTCAGACCGTCGTGAGACAGGTCGGTCCCTATCTGCCGTGGGCGTTGGAAACTTGCGAAGGGTCTCCCCTAGTACGAGAGGATTGGGGAGGACCGACCTCTGGTGTGCCGGCTGTCCCGCTCGGGGCATCGCCGGGTAGCCAGGTCGGGAAAGGATAAGCGCTGAAGGCATCTAAGCGCGAAGCCCTCTTCAAGACGAGGTTTCCAGTATCAATCGATACGAAGGCTCCTGGAAGACGACCAGGTCGATAGGCCGGGAGTGCACGGCGGGCGACCGCCGCAGCCGACCGGTCCTAACAGCCAAGCGGCTTGACCACCCCGATCCGCCGTCGCCAGAAATCCAAGGCGACCGCGTATCGAACGACCAAGCTCCCTCAATCGACGACCCTGAGATCTCTGGGGCGTACATGATTTGAGGATGAGATTCTCAAGCTACCACGCTTTGTGTTCCTGAATGAGTGACTGTGTGACCCGACACCGGAACCACCGCGACCGGAAGGGCCTGACCGCCCTCCCGGCCGAATTCCGGCGACGATACTGGCGGGGCCCCACCCGTTCCCATCCCGAACACGGCCGTTAAGCCCGCCAGGCCCATGATAGTGCCCTTGGCGCGAAAGTCGGTCATCGCCGGATCCTCCAACCCCACCCGCCCCCGCATCGGAAACGATCGCGGGGGCGGGTGTATTTCGAAGATATCTTCTCTCCTTCTCGGTACTTGCTTGTCCCCCCGGAGCCTGCCATCATCGATCTGACATCTGGTGGCGATCGTCTGTCGAATGACGCTGTCATGAATTCCTCTGAGATCGACAAGCCAGTGGCCGCTGATGACACTGAATGGAACGATGGGGATCGTCTCGCGTGGATCATCGTCGGAGTGATTTGCGCAGTCATCATTGCTATTGTTGACGGGTCGCCGATTTCCGCCGCGATCTGGCTCGTCATGAGTCTGTTTCGCGCCTATCACGGCATGCCCAAAGCCCGTCAGATGGCCCGACGATTGAGCGAGAAGAAGCGTTCCTTTCTTCTCGATGTGATACTCGGCTGGGCTCTCATCCCCGGACCTATCGTTGGTAGTCTATTCGGCACTCTCAGTCCGATCCTTTTCGACTTACCGATTTCATCCTTCTCGGGGGGGTTACTCGGTTTGCTCGCCGGACCCATCTTCGCCGCCCTCGAAGGAGTCATCATTGCCTCCGCATTCGCCTTCGTCTGGCGAATCGTCACAGGTGTCTCGTTATTCGACGAATCGAGATGAGACTGAGCCCAATATGGCGCCGCACCAAATCAACGACCCTCCCGCCACCGTTGAACGAGATCCCTCGCCGCCTCCGGCCAGTTCGGAAACTGAAACAGGAACCCCGAATCCAGCAACCGTCCCGGGACGACTCGTCGGCTTTTCAGGATCAGCTCGGTCTCGGTCCTCAGGAACAGAGCGCCGACTTCGAGCATCCATCGGGTTGCCGGCAATCCGAGCCGCGTTCCCCAGGCTTCGCGGAGGTCCCGCATGAAGTCGGCGTTCGGCAAGGGGTGGGGCGAGACGAGGTTGACCGGGCCTTCGAGGTCGTTGTGCTCGATCAGGTATTGGATGGCCTGAACAAAGTCGAACTTCGTGAATCCATGAGACATATTGCCGGCCATCGCCGGCTCGACCGCCGAGCCCGCTCCGGACCAGGCCCAGCAGGACGTCAAAGACGCCGCCGGGATCGGGGCTCATGATCATCGCCGCCCGCATGATCACTTTCCGCGTAAGGGGCACATCGGCCTCAACCAGCGCTTGCTCCCAGGCGCGGGCGACCTCGACGCTGAATCGCCAGGTCTCCGGGACTTCGGGCTCGGAGCCTCCCAGAATGCCTGTTGCCTCGTCATTCGGAGCATCGTATCGATGAGCGTAGATTGTCGCGGTTCCCGCCTGGAGCCAGACTTTCGGCGGTCGGTCGGCCCGGGCGATGGCTTGACCGACCTCCCTCGTCGAACTCGACGCGTGATTCGAGAATCTCTCGACGGTTCCGAGCGTTGTAGCGGCAGTTGACGTTCCGGCCGGCGAGATTGATGACCACGTCCGAGCCGTCGATCTCGCCGGAATCCCAGGTCGAGACCCGCCACGGAGCTTGCTTCGGTTTGCGGCTGAGCACGACGACCTCGTGACCTTCCGCCTGGAATGCCCGGGCGAGCAAGGTCCCCACCTGCCCCGAGCCGCCCGGGATCACGATCTTCAAGGACCGCGCCTCGTCGTTCATGCCGGTCAGATCCTCGAACGTTATGGTGTGGCCAGGTGGAGTTTGAGAATCCGGCGGATCTCGGCGGTGACGTCGGGGTCCTGCTGCGAGGAGTGGGTGCCAGGGACGATCAGCTCCGACACGGCCCCATCGAGGTGCGAACTTGCGTACTCAACCACTCCATCCGTATGGAGAATGCCGCCGATTTGCGGGATGATCGAGTGATAAGGCACCTTCGAGTCGATGGGTATCTCGTTGAGGGCCTTGAGGATCGGGCTGTCGGTTCGGAGGTTGCCGATGGCGTTCAGGGGCATCTTTGCGCAGTTCGGGGGCGATCAGGTCGCGGCCGTTGAGCTCGACAAGCTCCCGGCCGATCTCGGCCTGCTGGCTCGACCGACGGATCAGGCTGGCGATGGTCCGGCCGAACCATTGGTCGGCGATCGGGCTCCCTTGGTGCGGGGTGGCGATGAAGATGATACGGCGGACGAAGGGGACAGGCCGGAAGATCAAGGACTCGTCGAGAATCTTCCTGGTCTCGGGGAGGGCCTTCAACTGCATGGGAGGGCCGCTGAAAGGCGGCGTCCCAGAGGGTCAAACCGGTATTTTGAGCCATCATCTTCGCGAGCAAGCCCGCCCATGCTATGGCCAATCAGGACCATCCGATCCATCGAGGGGTCGGAGAAGTTGGGATCGAGCTGGTCGCGGACCCGTTCGAGCGAGCCCCGGAGTTCCAGCGCCGAGGCGGGGATCGGCTGACCGGTCGGGTAGAGAAAGACCCAGAACTGGTAGCGGCATGCGATCTCGGGGTCGTTTTCCAGCTCGTTCATCGTCTGAAGGAAGGCCCGGGGGCTGGAAAAGAGGCCATGGACCAGCACAACCGGGATCTTGCCGGGCTCGTAGGGGCGGAGGAGGTAGAGACCGGCCTGGACACCCGGGCGTTTGAAGTCGGAGTCGAAGAGGCCGGTCATTTCGAGGGTCGGCAGGCTCCCCTGGGCGACCTGCACGGCCATCGGCGTGGTCCGGTCGCCCGCGAGCGGGACTTTTTGCTCTCCGAGCTTCACCGTCTGGTCGAGGAACGGGTCCAGCAGGGCGAGAGTGGCCGGGTTGCGCCGCCAAGCCTGGTCCTTCAAGGTCCCGGCGGAGGTCACGACGGCCGTTGCCGGCAGGCGAAGCTCGCGGGGATGGAAGCGGTCGAGTGGGTCCGGCGAGGCCAGAGGGTCAACCCGTCGGTGGGCGATCAACGTGACGCCCAGGCCGTCGTTCCGGTAGATGTGCTGCATCCCCTCAACCCGGACATCCTCGACCGGCATCAGATCCTCGAACCGAGCGGGGGCGAGGTCCAGGGTCGGGCTGGCGAGGACGATCCCATGGTCGCCGAGGGTCTTTTGCCATCCCCCTTCGCGCCGCCGTCCCTCGGCCTGGGCGATCCGGACCAGGCGGGCGACCGAGCGGTTATGGACCTGGATGGCGAGGTCGGGCCGGGTCGTCGCCGGCTCCTTGAGCGCGATCGAGGCCAGCGCGGCGGCGTCGCGGAGCCAGGCCATCGCCTCGTCGGCGTCCTTCGACTGGCGGGCCAACCCGGCTCGGTACGACAGCTCGGCCAGCGCCAGGGCGCCTTCAGGCTCGGGATGATCACGAAGACGCTTTTCCAACCGGGTCGCCGCGGCGGCGGGGTCGGACTTCGCCAGATCAAGGAGTTTCTCTCGGACCAGAACCGAGGCCCAGGGGTCGGCCGGCTCGGCGCGGGCCTCTCGGACTTCCTGATAATTGCGGATCGCGTTCCGGACGACCGTGTCCCGGGCCTTGACCCCCGCGCATCCGACCGAGACGGCCAGGAGGAGCAGGCCGGCGGACCAGACGCCCCGAGGTCGCGATCGGCTTGGCCGAGGCTCACGATCCATCGTCCACCTTTCCCGTCCCAGGAGGGTCATCGACCCGAGGCGCAGGGCGATCCTCAGGACCGGGAGCCGGTCTATCGGAAACGACGATTTTCGGGAAGGGACTTTCGAACCCCTGGACGGGATTGGACTTGACTGGAGAGCTTCCTGGATCAGTCATCCAGGGTCTGGAGAGACGCCCCTCGAGTGCTGGCCGAGGTCCAGAAGACCTCGTCGGGGCCGAAATGGAAGCGGGTCTTGAGCCGGTTGAGCAGGTCGAGCCTCGCCTCGGCCGGGGCGTCGCTAAAACCGTAGAGGGTCGGACCCCAGGAACTCTGGCCGACCCCATGCAGCCCTTCGGATCGGAGAGTTTCGGCAATCGCCTCCAGCTCGGGGCGGGCGAAAACTCCCCCTTGAGCGGGGGCGAAGCCCTGGCCGACCCGCCGCTGGATCTCTTCGAGAGCCTCGCCAAATCGAGGGAGGTCGTGCTCGACGACGGCCGGCAGCAGGCCGAGCAAGACGAGACGGCAGAGGCGGTCGGTCAAGGCAACGGGCGAAGGGGGTAACTCGGCGAAGGCCTGAATTTCGCCAGTGCCATGGAGGCCCGGCTCGCGCCGAGGGATGACGAGGAGGATCGACCAGTCGGTCGGGAACTCCAGCCGGGCGAGCAGGGGGGGTATGCCCTCGGATCCTCGACGGCCGCCGTCGACGATCAGGCCGCCGTGGGCGAACCCGTGCAGGCCGATTCCCGACCTCAGCCCTCGGCCGGTCAGCCCGGCCAGCTCCTCGACCGATGGTTCCGCGAGCCCGGCCAATTCACAGAGCAGCCGGGCGACTCCGAGCCCAAGTTGCGTCCCGACCCCCAGGCCCACATGCTCGGGAGGGGCCTTGCGGATTTCCAGGCTTACCGGCCCGACCGAAATCCCCCGATTTGCCAATCTCCCGGCGACTTGCTCGGCGACCTCCAGGGCTCGGCCCGCGAGCGGGCCCTCGGCCCGCCAGGTCTCCGCCGGGCCGGCCAGGAGTTCCAGGCCAGGGGCGTCAACCATCAGGCCGACCCCGCCGAACTGCCGGGGGGCCTTCGAGCCCCAGGAGAGCAATCCGAAATGGAGCCGGCTGGGCGTCCGGATGTTGATTCGAGTCATGGGGTTACGCTTCGAGGATTCGAGGGCCGATCGTCTCTGTTCGATCCTACCAGGTTCCGGCCCGACACCCGATTGCGTTGGCCCCGCCCCCGTCAAAATGCCCCGATCCGGCCCGACCCTCCGGAAAAAACGAAGCCAATTCGACTTGGAATAACCAGGCCAATCGCCCGACCTCCCATCGAGAAGGCCCGCGAGCGGCCCACATCAAAGCGAACCCAACAACGACAGACCGGCCACCGATCATTCAAACCTAACCTCACGTGTCGCGACGACTCCCCGGAAAAAACGAACCCAATTCGTCGGGCCGGCGAGCCGGCATCACCACCGCTAATAATATCCCCCATCGGGCCGACCTTCGAACACGGATTCGCGGAGAAGACCCGCGGATCACCACATTCAACGTGCGTGCCGATCGCCCCGGCGCGAGGTCAGGCGAGCGTCGCGTCGTCCGGGTGGCCGATTGTGGGTTTCCCGACCTCCCGCATCGACGCCCGGCCCCGGTGTCGGCCGGAAGCGGCGGCCAGCCAGCCGAGGCCGGCGAGGGCTCCGGCGGTCATCCCCGCGAAGTTGGCGACTTTCCACGGCAGGATCTGGAAGCCCGGAAACCCGGCGACGTAGCAGAGTCCCGAGACCACCGACAGGAGCAGTGCCATCGACGCCATGATTCGAGCATTCATCGAACAACCCCTCGATGCCACACGATCGCGGGCCCCCTCCGGCCCACCTTCTCCCAGAGGCGTTTTCGTCGCCGAGGGCGAAATCTTGACCGAGATCTCGCGCCGAATGGTCGCGGCCTGGATATCTGGGTGAACCTCTCAGGATGGGTCGAGACTCGGGCGAGGCCCACGGATCCGGCGTGGTTGGGCTCGCCCAAGGTTCGACCCAAATTAAGCAAATTTGCCAGTTTGACGTTGTTGCAGCCAGAGGCGAGCTTACTTGGCAAGACAAAGTCGGTCGAAACGGCCCCCGAAAACCCTGAAAAGGCGCGAAATCGGCCTGGATTTCGGTCGAAATGGGGCCGAAATCGACCAAAATGGGCGAAAAATCGGCCCGGAAATCTCACTTTGCATGACAAACCAAGCTGAGCCGGGGGGTTGCGAACCGGGCCGACTGCCCATTAGTCAAGTTTCACCGAATAACCTATTTCGCCCCATCCCTCAGGATTACCTCATTGGCCTCGACCGGGTGCCAGTAGTCCTCTACCCGTGCTCCGGGGCCATCGCCCGACGGTACTGGTAGAGGACTACCAGTGCCACCCGGCCGAGAGATCGGCGAGCCTGGACGCGAAGGGTGGATCTGATGGGGCCGAGGTCCCCCGTCAGTCGCGGTAGAGCCAGGACGTCCCCCAGGTCTGCCGGGTCTCCTTCATGAAGAGGACGCAGTCCAGCTCGGGCTCGAGGCCGAACGTCGCGTTGATGTAATCCATCAGCGGGAATTCGTAGCGGTATTCGTGGCAGAAGTACATATCCCACGGGGGATAGTCGATCTTCTGGAACGAACGCAGGCCTTTCTCGTAGCTGTATCCGCAACTTCCGTCCAGGTCGAAGACGAATTCCCTGGCGGCGTAGACGTCGGCGAAGACCGTGGTGGCCGGTCGATCCTTGGTGATCGACGCCATGACGGCGGTGAACTTGCCCCGGCAGAGGGGATCGGCGGCCTTGTTCTCCAGGCTGTAGGTCGTCCCGTCGTTCGACGCGCTCGAAATCGGCCACCTGCTTGCGGAAGTGCGAGAACCGCTTGCCGAAAAAGCCGAGGAGCCTCGACGAGGAGTCGGAGCGCAGAGTGTAGTACGCCCTGTAGACAGCGCCGGCCTTGCGGACCTTCGTGCTGACCCGGCAGAGCATGTCGTTGTTCCGGACCGGCGGGATCGGCAGCCAGCCGATCCGCCCGACCCAGAAGTCGCACGCGCACATGCTGAACATCCCCAGGCCGGTCTCGCCGATCTCATCGAGGTCGATCGGCCCGGGGACGATCCGGCGGAGCTGCTCCAGCGGGACGCGGAAGTTGACCGTGAACCGCTTGTTGGTGAACGAGTGGACGCGGACCGGCTGGTGGTTCACTCGGCCCATCCGCTCGTGGAGGGCGCGAAGGTCCATCGGCGCCGCCGGAGACTCGACCGCGATGCTCACGTTGCACCTCCTCTGATGAGGAAAGCCGGCTGATCGGGAACCCAGGCCTCGGCCCGGACCGCGCCTAAATCGTCGCGGAGGCCGCGGGGACGAGCAAGGAAATTATCGGCGTTCTTCCGGGTCGATCCCCCGATCTCGGGCCACGGAGAGGACGCGGTTGACCAGGAGCCCGAACGCGAGCCGTTCGTCGGCCCCGCCGGTCTTCTCGACGAGGATGGCCAGATCTCGATAGGAGGCCATGACCTGCTCGAGCGGCAGGAAGTCGAGTCGGGTCGCCAGGATGGCGGCCTCGACGACCGCGTGCTTGGCCCGGTTCAGGCCGAAAAGGGGGGTCAGATGGCCCTCGGCGACGGACTCGATCGTGATCGTCGTCCGGTCGGATCGGTCGTCGAGGTCCAGGACCCGGAATTCGTGGTAGCGGCCGGTGGTTTCGAGAATTCGGCCCTGGATGACGAGACGCCGGCAGGGTAGGAACGTCCGTCACCTTCGAAATGGCGGCCCTGGCCAGCAAGAAAACGTCGTCGGTGACGTGGAGGACGCCCTCGCCGCGTCGCTTTCAGATTCCGGTAAGTGGTCGAGGTCCGGTAAGGGCGGAGGACGAACCGGCGCGGGTCTCGGCCGACCTTCGGGCCCATCGGGGCGATGTTCAGGGTGCCGTCGGCGGCCAGCGTGGTGACGATCGCTTCGAGGATCATGGCTCGGCCTTCGGCTTGATCCGGGTCGATCGGTGGCTGACCTCGGGCTCGGTCAGGTACCCCCAGTCGAGCGCCTGGTCCTGGCGATACGCCTTGTTCAGGGTGAGCGCGGTCTTCGCCTTCATCAACTCGTAGCCGAGATAGAAGGCGTGCGAGGGGTCGGTCACGCCCATCTGGTCGAAGATGAGGAACGGGTCGGTCCCGACCAGGTAATGGGCATTGTTGAAGGCGTAAATCTGCCCGTCCTCGGCGAAGATCCGCCAGTTGGGGTCCTTGACCCGGGATGCCAGCTCGGCGAGGGCCTCGGGGCCGAAGCGCGGGGGCCTGTCGTCACGGAGGAGCACCAGGCGGGGCTCGATGCGCTTAGGGAGCGTCTTGCGGGTCACGGCATGATAGGCCAGGCGGCGGGCGAGGTCGACCTCGACGACCGACGACCTCGCCCAGTTGATCACGGCGGTCGTCAGGACGCTGTCCACGCCGATCTCCTGGCAGAAGCCGACGAGCAGCGTATTCACGCCGGCCGAGTCGACGTCGGTCAGCTCGGTCAGGTTGCCGATCCCCATCAGCATCGGCGCGTCGGGCCAGCGGCGACGGGCCTCGACATACCGGGCCAGGCTCGCGGCGAAGCCGAAGCCGATCGGCTCCAGGATCGGGTCGAGCCGGTACGGGACGCCTTCGGATTCGAGAAAGTTGACGGTCGCGTCGAGACCATCGAGCGTGCCGGGGACGTCGGGGATCGCGACGACCTCCACGCCCCAGTCGGGTGCGTGCTCGCGGTTCGAGGCGTTCACGCTCAGGACGAGGTCCGCGCCGGCCTTCACCGCCGAGGCGACCTCCGCCGGGTCGAAGCTGTCGACCGACGCCTTCCAGCCGCGATCGATCAAAGCCGACACGTAAGATCCGACCTCGAGCCAGGGGCCGCCGGGGTCGCAGCCGACGTCGATCCGATCGGCCCCCTCGGCGATGAAGCGGCGCGGCCTGGCCGAAGAAATCGTCGAGCGAGAGCCGGGGGGCGTGGTTGATCTCGGCGAGGATCTCGATCGAATGGGCGCCGTAGCCTTCGAGCCGGTCGTCGGCCTGGCCGAGGGCGCGGGGGATATCGAGCAGGTCCATCGGGGCCGAGGGCAACGGGCACTCCGGCCTTGGCTTCGATCTGGGACAAGGTCGCCCCGGCAGTGGCCGGGGAGAATCACGCGGTCAATTCCCGTCAGGGACTTCGAGATGTCGGGCGACCCATTTCGGGGTCATGAGCGCGGCCACGGAGATCGGCAAGACGGCGACCTCGGCCCGAAAATCGGCCCGAGGGGCGAGGTCGTCGAGCACCCTCCGGAGGGCGAATTCGGCCAGCCGGCCGGTCACGAACAGGATGTGTTCCGGCCCGTCGCTCACCGGACCGCGCCGCCGTTGACCCGCACGACCTGCCCGGTGAAGAAGCTTGCGGACGGGCCCGACCAGGAACCGGCAGGCCTCGGCTACCTCCTCCGGCTGACCCCAGCGGGCCAGCGGGGTCTCGCGGAGAACTCGCTCCTGCCAGTGCTTCGGGGCCGACTCGCCCCACGCGGTCTTGATCCAGCCGGGGGAGACGGCATTGACGCGGACCTCGGGCGCGAGGCTGAGGCGCCAGGCTCCGGGTAAATGCGATGACCGCCCCCTTGGTCGCGGCGAACAGCTCGCCCGAGTCCCCCTCCATGCCGGTCTCGGCCTGGTCCCAGCCCATCGTCACGATCGAGCCCCGGCCTCGTTCCTTCATCCGCCGGCCGACCGCCCGACAGAGGCGGATCGAGGCGACGACATCCACGTTCCAGAGCTTGTCGAGCTTCTCGTCGAACGGCGATTTCGAGTCGGGGCCGGTCAAGGTGTCCGCGCCGGCGAGGTGCAGCCAGGCGTCGAGGCCGTCCCAGAGCGACCAGGCCGCTTCGACCAGGCGGTCTCCCTCACTTCGATCGCCGAGGTCGGCCATCAGGACGGCCGAGCGCGAACCTCCCTGGCGAATCGTCTCGGCGACTTTTTCGGCAGCCTCGCGCGAGCGCCGGCCGTGGACGATCACATCGGCGCCCGCCTCGCCGAGACTGGAGCGCGACCGCCCGGCCGATCCCCGACGTCGAGCCGAGCACCGCGACCCGCATGCCGGACAATTCACGCGATTGGACTCATGATCGCTCGACCCGTCACTGGGTTGATTTCGATTCCGGAGGGACCAGCGCGTCCTTCAGCGGCGTTCGCCAGCGCCCGGCGTCCTTGTCGAACGCCCCGAAGCCCGCGGCGAACTCCCAGTACGCCCAGGAGAACCCGAGCCGTTCGGCCTCCCGGGCAACGGCGGCGGTCCAGGCCGCCCGCGAGTTCATGTCGGCCTTCTGATACGCCCCGAACTCGCCGAGGTAGATCGGGCGATTGTGGTCTTTTCCCCACTTCGCGGCCTTCGCGAAGTCGTTCTTCAACGTCGCGACCTGCTCGGGAGTGCCGGTCCAGGTCTGGCCGAGCCAGGCGTTGCTCCCCTGCGACCACTCGGCCCCTTGATGGGTGAAGTGGAACGGCCGGTAGTAGTGGAACGTCGCGATCAGCATCCGGTCGGCCTCGGGAAGCTCCAGCTTCGCGAGATGGTCGACATTGTTCCAGTGACCCGGCCCCACGATCACCGGCCGCTTCGGGTTCGACTCGCGGACGATCGCCAGGAGCTTCGGGAACATCGCCTGCCAGCGCTTCGTCGGTCAAGCCGCCGTTGGGCTCGTTGAGCAGCTCGAAATGGAGCCCATCCGGCCGGTCCCTGTACCGCGACGCGATCGCCCGCCAGGTCGCCTCCAGGCGGCCCTGGTACTTGTCGGGCTCCTTGTAAAGCTCGTCATCGTGGTGCGCGTTGATGATCGCGACGAGCCCCCGCGAGAGCGTCTGGTCGATCGCCCAGTCGACCCGCGCGAAGAACTTCGGGTCGATCGCGAAATCCGGCGACGGGCCGGTGTGCGTGGCCCAGCGGCTCGGAATCCGGACTGAGTGGAAGCCGGCCTGCTTGATCCGGTCGAAATATTCTTCCTTGAGCGTCAGGCCCCATTCCCCCTCGCTCGGGGCTTCGAGGGCATTGCCGAGGTTGATCCCCCGGCCCAGCCTCCTGGAGGCGCGGAAGGAGTCTTCGGTCGAGGGAGGGTCATCGGCGACCGCCATCCACGGGACGATCGCCGCGAGAAGCAAGGGCCAACAAGCGGTCTTCATCGTCATGGACTCTCGGAGAAAGTTCGAACCTCAGCCATCCCGGCGCCACTCGACCTCGGCGGACTGGCCGAAGCTTTCCTCGACCTCGACCCGGAGCACGCGCGGGGTCGGCAGCCCCTTCGAGGCGAACTCCTGGCGAAGCCGGGCGGCGATGTGGTCGGCGAGCAGCTCGGCCGTGGTGTTGGCGATCGGGATCAACGGCACACTCGTCCCGGGGGAAGCTCCAGTACCGATCCTGGTAGCGGACCCGCCAGTTGGGCCCGTCCTCCTCCAGGCGGATCAGGTCGGACCGCGTCGGCAGGAGCATCCGGTGGTCGAGCTCGTCGACGATCTTACGGGTCAGGTCCTTCAGGGCGATGAAGTCGAAGACGTAGTGGTTGACGTCGAGGTCATCCTCGACCTCGACCGCCGTCCGGTAGTTGTGGCCGTGGATACGCTCGCACTGGTCACCTGCGTAGGTGATGAAGTGGCCCGAGCAGAAGACCAGGTAATCCTTGGTGACACGCACCTTGTATCGTGAGCCAGGCACGGCGGACTGCCTTCAGTGGTAGTGGTCAGTGGTCAGTGGTCAGTGGTCAGTGGTCAGTGGTCAGTGGTCAGTGGTCAACGGGGAATTGAAGCGGTCCGTGTTCCAGGTGAGAGAGCGTGAGCGAACCAGCATCGCTGATTGACTGACCACTGACCACCGATCACTGACCACCCGCCCCGTGGCTCCAGACCCCTTCGATTGGTAGCCTGATTGTCCCATCTCGGAGGGCGGCGAACAAGGCGGCCGTCGTGAGGTCGGCGGTGGCGCCGGGGTTCCGGGCGTGGCCGTCGATTCGGAGCCAGTCGTCGAAAGTCATCGAGGGCCCGGACCCCTCCGGACCGGTCGGGCCAGCCGGCTGCCAGCACTTCGGACGCCCGGCGCGAGGCTTCGAGCGCGACCGCGTCGCCCCGCTTCCGGGCGATCAGGGTATCCGGGTGATCGGACAGGAAGTCGAGGTAGGCGGAGACGATCGCGGTTTCCAGCGGCCTTCCCTCGTCGATCGAGGCCCGGAGCGACGGCAGGACGCGGTCGAAGACGTCGGCGAACGCGAGGGCGTACTGGCGGGCGACGAGGTCGCGATCGGCGGCAAGCCTCATCGCCTCGACGGAGATTGACCGTCGGCTCGTCGTCGAGGTCCTGGTCCTGGGCTCTTCCGAGCCCGCCGGGCCTGGCCAGACGGATGGCCCGGTAGACGTATCGCGGCGTCATCGATCGTGGTTGTCTGGAGGACCACTTCGACCCCTTCGCGCAGGTCGGTCCTGATCGGCACGGCGGCCAGCGGGGCGAGCAGGAGGATCATCCCGAGGTTCGTGTTCGTCGCGACCACACGCACGGGTCGCCTCGACGGCCGACAGGATCGACCGGCCCACCCCGATCTCGGCAGCCTTGTCGAGCGGCCCGGCGATCGCGGCGGCACTCAGGAGAAAGTCGAGATAATGGGCGTCGTCGAAGTCCCGGAACCGGTGGACATTCCCCGGCTTCCTGCGCCGTCGCTTCGAGCATGCAGGCGAGCTGGGCGAGCTGGCCGGATTTCAAGCTTGAGTTCGCCGTTCATCGGCCCGCGTCCCGCAGCTCGGCCAGGATCGCGGCGGCCACGTCGACTCCCGTCGCCGCCCCCAGTGCCCTCCAGCCGGGGACGGCGTTGACCTCCAGGACCATCCAGCCGCCTCGGGTCGAGTCGGGCAGGAGGTCAACCCCCGCCATGACCGCGCCGACGGCCTTCGCCGAGCGGATCGCCAGCCGCTCGGCCTCGGGATCAAGGACGCAAGCCTCGGGGCGACCGCCGACCGCCACATTCGTCCGCCACTCTCCCTCGTTCGCGTATCGGCGGATCGAGCCAAGGACCCGGCCCGCCAGCACGAAGGCCCGGACGTCGAATCCGGGATTCTTGACGTGCCTCTGAACGTAAAGCACGCAACCCAGACGCTCCAGCGTCCGGAAAGTCCGGAGCGCCAGTTCGGGGTCGGAGACGCGGACCAGCCCTCGACCCTCCGAGCCGAAGAGCGGCTTGACCACCACGTCGCCGCCCAGGGCTTCGAACGCGGCCTGAGCCTCGCTGGCCGACTCGCCCACCCAGGTCTCGGGCACCGGGAGCCCCCTCGGCGTCGAGCATCGCCAGCGCCAGGTACTTGTCGACCGCCGCCTCGACGGCCCTCGGTGGGTTCATGACCGGCACGCCCATCCGTCGAGCCGATGGAGCGCATCCATCCGGAAGACGACCTGCTCCAGGCTCCCCGGCGGCATCATCCGGACGAGCACGCCATCAGATGGAACCGAGATCGATCCCGCCCGCCTCAACCCGGGCCGGTCCGTTGCCCACGAATCCGACCACCTTCGGGAAGCGTCACGGCGTCGAGCTTCATGCCGAGCCGACCTCGCCGCCCGCCGGAGATCCTGGACGTGCCAGCCGAAGCCGGAGACGAGCGCGACGAGATGTTTCATGTCTTCCCTGACGAACCACGACCCGCTATTGAGCGAAAAACGACCGGACGAGCACCTCGGGCGCGAGCTTGCCGAACGCATGGACGCGGCCGGTCTCGAGGTTCTGAAAGGCGACCTCGGCGGGGCTGAAGAGGTGGGGGTCGACGGCGTAGAAGTCGTGGTTGTAGCGAGCGAAGATCGCGGCGAAGGGCTCGCCATGGTCGCGCGAGGCGGCGGAGGGGACCTTCGGGCCGACCTCTTCGAGACTGGCGTCGTCGCCGGTGACATAAAGGACGACCCGTGCCCCATAAAGGATCGCGTCGTTGGTCCGGCCGATGGCGGCGAGGTCGTCCTTCGCCACCGGGGGCAGGGGGGCGACGCCGTGCGCGGAGATGATCCGGCGGACGTCGAATTTCAGCTCGTGGAGCTTGTGCAAGGCCGTCTCGACCGACCGGGCGACGACCTGCAACGTCCCCGCGAGGCTTGCCGTCGGGCGCACCGAGCAAGGTCACGGCCGAAGGTGGCGACCTGGCACGCCTCGGCGATCCTTGGCGACCACCGCCGAGGGTCGGCGGCTTCCGCCCTTCCAGGACCCCGACCACCGCGTCCGGCCGTTCGCCGAGGCCGAACTCTTCGAACAGCGGCTCGTGGGCGTAGGCCGCCCGCATCGGGCCGGAGCCCATCGCGAAGAATTTCCCCTCGGAGATCGGCCCAGCCGGCGTACTGGCTACCGAGGCAGGCGGCGAGCGGGTGGTCGGTCGTCACCTGGACGCACGGGCAGGGTCGACCGCCGACGTCGCCCGGGCACGATCGACGACCTCGGCGAGGTCGGCCAGGCAGATCCGGGCCAGTTCGAGCCCGGCGAGCCAAGCCCGCCTCGGGCCTCGATCCCGCAATCGAAGAACCGGCCGCCCCCTTCGATGGCCTGCTCGGCAACCCGACGCTCGCCGAGCACGGCCCGGAGCGCCTCGACCCGCCGGAGAGCCCGTCGCGTTCAGATCCATCGCGACATCCCTTCGCTGTCTACGCCAGCTCAAAAGGCGACCAGGACCTCGCCCTGACCCCGCTCGATCCGGTCCCCATTGTATCGCCGGATCGGGGCGGTGAAAGCGGCCTCCGGCACGGAGAAACCGAGGGCATCGGAGTTTCCGGAGGTAGATCGTCAGGACGTGGGGCCGGAACGTCCCGCTCGGCTCGAAAGTCGGGAGCAGCTCGAGGCCGTCCGGGTTCGTCGACGCCGAAGAGCGCGATCGTCCCTCGCTTCATCCCGGCGCCGAGCCCCCGACCGACCGCGCCGAAGCCGAAGATCGAGCCGGCGACCATCCCCCGGCCGGCCCCTTCGCCGAGCTTGCCGCCGACCGCGATCAGCCCTCGGCGCATCGCCAGCCCGACATCATCTCCGGCCGAGCCGGCGACCAGGATCACCCCATCGCGCATCCCGAGCCGGCTCCCAGGCAAAGCCGAGCCGAGGAAGTCGCCGGCATGACCTCGGATTCGGATCGAGCCGCCCCTCATCTCGGCCCCGGCCCAGTGGCCGGCCGAGCCCTCGACCTCGATCGAGCCTCCGACCATCCCCGAGCCCAGCCTCGGCCCAACGTCGCCCCGGACCTCAACCCGACCCGACACCATGCCGCTAGCGAGCCCGCGGACCGGCCTGAGGTCCCCCTCGAAGATCAGGTGACCGTCGCCGCCGTCCCCTTCGAGGCGGAACAACTCCCCCAGTTCGACCGAACCGTTGCCTACGGGGACACGAAGCCTGGCGACCTCGGCCGCCCGGTTGCCCAGGGTCTCCGGGCGAAGGCCATCCCCCTCGCACGGGGCATCCGCTCGGGCCGTTCCAGGTCAGTGTCAGGGGCATGATCAGCAGAGAGTCAGGAAGGAGGAGCCCGGAGGAGGAACAGCCTCATCCAGTAACGAAAGGATCATCATTTCTGACCAATTTTTAACGGGCAGGCTGTTGCGATCAGGGCAATGATCTGAGACCTTGGACTTGTGGGGAACACCCCAGGACCAGCTTTTGAACATCCTTGAAAGAGAGCCCATTGATGAGACGACCCCTGATTCATCACGCATTCGCGGCGAGGATCGCGACGCTCGCTGCACTGCTGGCCCTGAGCGGCTGCGAATCCACCTCTGCCCCTTCGGTCTCCAGTTCGAGTACCGAGGTGACCGTGCATGGCAAGGTCACGTACAAGGGGCAACCGGTGACGGAGGGTGAGATTGTCTTCGACCCCGCCAACATCCAGCGCAAGGACGCGAAGATGGTCTCCGCGCCGATCGGACAAGACGGAACTTACACGATCAAGACGCTCCAGGGCGAGAACACGATCAGCTTCCGACTGCCCAACCTCTCCAAGCAGGATTTCCAGGCGGCCACCGCGTCGTCCAACTACAACGCGCCAGCCGGGGATTCGACCAAGGACATCGAACTGGTAGCGCCGCGCGAGCCCTGACCGGACGAGGACGCGGGCCTCGCATGAGGCCCGCGCCTTTCTTGGATCAGAACTGGTCGGCCGAGACAACCTCGCTGTTCGCATGGGTTCCAATGGCCCACCACGTGGTGGGATTGATCGTCTGCTTGACGAACCGAACCGAGCCGTCCATCATCATGACGTTGACCCCGCCCGAATGCCGGCTCGTCGCGGTGAGGGCACCCTGGGGGTGGTTGTTATCCGGGCTTCCGTAATCGCAGGTATTGCCGTTCGGCGTCATGACGTGGTTGTAGCAGGTATCGCCCATCAGAACCTGGCTCCACATCCCGCCCGGGATGCCGGTCGAGGCCAGTGCGCCCGTGGTCGGGTTGAGTGCGAGACAGGCCGGGTAATAATTCACGGCACTCGTGTCTGAGTCCGCGGCACTGATCGCCGCGAGGGCGAGCGGCGTGGCAGCCGGCTTGTTGGGATCCCGGCTCGTCATCTGCGCTCCAAGACCATTGCCGGCACCGACACCCTTGACCCGCTCGCTGACGCCCGCCGTGTTGCTCGTCCCGTCCAGGATGGAGGCGAGGTTAAGCGGCTTCAGGACCCCGCCCGTGACACCACCGAAATTGAAGGTCGCCGTCACGAACGGCCCACTCGGAATCGCCGAGTAGCGGAAGGGCTTCGAACCCCAGTTGCCGCAGTAATTTGAGTGGCCATCGACGTTCACGAGCCGATCGACATCGGACGGGCAGTTGAAGACGGCAATCGTCAAACGGATGCTCGTCGTGTTCTGAGCGGCGTTGCCTCCCGAGGTACACGCCCCGCCGATGTTGTTGAAATTGGTCGCGTTGAAGACGCTCCCTTGCTCCAACTGCGGCAAGATCATCGCGAGGAACGCCCATTGCTGACAGCCGTTGCTCATGTCGAACGCCCCCATCGGGATGCAGCCCGCGGAGTCGTGATAATTGTGGATTGCGATCCCGAACTGCTTCAGGTTGTTGACGCACTGAGACCGCCGGGCCGCCTCGCGTGCCGCCTGAACCGCCGGGAGCAAAAGCGCGATCAGAACCGCGATGATCGCGATCACGACCAAAAGCTCAATCAAGGTGAATCCACGACGAGAACCGGTTGAAGCCTGACCGCGAAAAGACGAAATCGAAACCATTTCTGTCGCACCTCGCGAATGATGAGAAGAAAAGAAATGAGAGGGTAGCCTTAAGAATAGATCGAATTGGTTCGGATTTGGCAAACGCTTTTTCCCGATTTTCGAGGGATATGGGTTTTCGGAAGCAAGACACGCAGGCGTGGCGGATCACCAGCCGCATCGAGAACGATCGAGCGACCGAGTCTGCGGCCTGAGGACGTTACTCTCGTCTCCCCGGGCTCGGCGGCGATACTGATCGTAGCGGGTCCTCTGAGATGCCGCCGGAGGTCCCTGGTCGCGTCTCTTTTCTCTTCCGGTTATTCTGACGGGGAGGGAGTGAAGGCCGGACGACCAGATCGGGGCCGATTTCGCTCTTCAAGGGACTTCCAGTCATGGCCCCGCACGAACCGAGCACCGAAGACCAGCTCTGCCTGGGCCGGCTCGACGACGGACGGCCGACCTCGGCCGACGAGTTCGCCGACGCCTCTTACGAAGAACCCTGGACTTATGAGCGGATCGGCGGGAGGTTGGTCGTCATGTCGCCCGAGGGAACCGGTCACGTCGTCAATAGCGTACCTTGGCACAGTCGATTGGGTGCCTACGCACTCGACCACCCGGACGTGGTCCAGGCCGTGGTCTCGCAGGCCTGGATTCGGCTCGACGCCGACAATGACCGGATCGCCGACATCGGCGTCTACCTCGGCGGGGCTCTGGCTGACCTCAATATTCCCGACCAGGTTCCCGACCTGATTTTCGAGTTCGTCAGCCGCGCGAAGAAAGACAAGCGACGTGACTACGTCGAGAAACGGGCCGAGTACGAGAAGCTCGGCGTCCGCGAGTACGTGATCGTCAACCGGTTCGCGAGGAAGGTCACCGTCCTGACGCTCGTCGAGGGGACCTACCAGGAACAAGTGTTGACGAGTGCGGATCTCTACACAACTCCACTCCTACCAGGCTTCGAGGTCCGTCTGACCGAGGTTCTTCCCCGATGACCCGGCTACTGATCGCGGGTGGGCATATCGTCGACCCGGCCAACGGCGTCGACGGGCCGGCGGACATCTGGATCGAGGGCGGAAGTGTCATCGCCGCGCCGGTCAACCCGGAGGTCCGGGCGGATCGGACGATCGACGCACGCGGCTACATCGTGATGCCGGCGGGGGTGGACATCCACTGCCACATCGCCGGGCCGAAAGTCAACGCGGCGAGAGCACTCCGGCCCGAGGAAGCCCGGCTCGGCTCGCTGGCGAGGTCCGGCGCGCCCGGCGCTCGCTCAGGGACACTCGGGAGCATCCCGACCAGCTTCAGTACCGGGGCGAAATACGCGGGACTGGGCTACGCCACGGCCGTCGACGCCGCCATCGCCCCCCTCGGCGCCCGGCCGACCCATCACGAGTTCCGCGACACGCCGATCATCGACAAGGCGTTCCTCATCCTGCTCGGCAACAACCACTATGTGATGGACCGGATCCGACTGGGCGAACGCGAGCGGCTCAAGGCGTTCGTCGCCTGGATGCTCGGGGCGACCAAGGGTTTCGGGGTCAAGGTGGTCAACCCCGGCGGGGTCGAGACCTGGAAGCAAGGTGGCGGGAACGTGGCGACGCTCGACGACGTCGTCCCCCACTTCGAGGTCACTCCTCGGCAGATCCTCACCGAGATCGCGCGGGCCGTCGACGATCTGGCCTTGCCCCACCCGATGCACCTCCACGGGCTGAACCTCGGCCTGCCCGGCAACGCGTCGACGACCCTCGAAACCCTCCGCGCCCTCGACGGCCACCGGGCCCACCTCGCGCACATCCAGTTCCACAGCTACGGCGGCAACCCCGGAGACCTCGGCCGGTTCGACTCGCAGGCCGGGCCGCTGGCCGACTTTGTCAACGACCACCCGAATTTGACCGTCGACGTCGGCCAGGTCCTCTTCGGCGAGACGACCAGCATGACCGCCGACGCCGCCGTGGGGCAGTTCCTCCACAAAGTCCTCGGACGGAAGTGGGTCAGCCACGACCTCGAGCTGGAAACCGGCTGCGGGATCGTGCCGATCACCTACGACGACCGGAACGCGGTCCACGCCCTCCAGTGGGCCATCGGTTTGGAGTGGTATCTTCGCGTCGACGACCCCTGGCGGATCGCCATGAGCACCGACCACCCCAACGGCGGCTCGTTCCTGGCCTACCCTCAAATCATCGCCCTCTTGATGGATCGGGGCCACCGGCTTGACACGCTCAACCGGCTCCCCGAGAAGGTCCGGACCCGATCGGGCCTGGGGGACCTCGCCCGCGAGTATTCCCTGTCCGAGATCGCCATCATCACCCGAGCCGCCCCGCGCGGATGCTCGGCCTGGCCAACAAAGGCCACCTCGGCCCCGGTGCCGACGGCGACGTGACGATCTACGCGCCGGACGATGATAAGGAGCGGATGTTCTCGCTCCCCCGCTATCTGATCAAGGAGGGCGAGGTCGTGCTCGACGACGGCGAGCTCCGGCTCTGGCCCGAGGGGCGGACCCTCCACGTTGCCCCAGGCGGAGAAATCGAAGCCGATCGAGAGATCGCGGAATGGTTCGAGCGGTCGTCTTCGATGTCGTTCGCCAATTATCCGGTCCGGGATGAAGAGGTGACGAACCCGACGGTTGTTGCCAGCGGGGAGGCGAGACCGTGAAGTCGCCGAGAGGCCGGAATCTGAACCTGGCGGACGCGATGATCCTGGTGGCGGCGACGGCCGTCGGACTGTCGATCGTTCCCTCGGGCTGGACGGGATGGCTCGGCGACGCGATCGCCGGGCGTAATCCAGGCTACCTGTACGGCTTGAGTCCCGTCCCGCGTTTCAACATCCACCAACTTCGCCGCGTCCTCGCGCTTGGAGTCAACCCGACCTGGCTGGCCTGGACCTACGCCCTGCTGATCATCCGCCTCCGCAATCCGCGTCCTTCGCGGCGGAAGCTCGCGCGGCAGCCGGGGATGATGGCCTCCTGCTCGGCCGCCCTCATGACCACGTTCGGCCTTATCGTCAATATGTACAGAAATTTGTCACTCTACCCGGACCAGAGCTTCCGGGAAGCGTTCGCTTACCTGGATGGATTCGCCGGGCCGGCCGTCATCGTGGCCTGGCTGACCTTGTGTCTTGGTCAGCGTTGGCGGTTCGAGAGGGGGCCGATCGACGCGCTGGGTCGGATTCTCGGGGTGGGATGGGTCGCGATGTACCTGATCGGTTGGGGGATCCTGCTGTTCTTCAGATGATCCGGGCATCCGAGGAGATTCGAGCTTGCCACCGTTGACCATCGACGGCGTCGTCATCGCCGACACCTTCGCCGAAGCCTTCCCGATGACCGCCGCTCGGGCGATCATCACAGCCGATTCGCCAGGCTGGGCCGAGATCGCGGGGCGGACGATGTCAGGGTACGCGACGAGCGTGATCGCCTGCGACGCCGAGGCAAGTATCGAGCGGACCTTGAGCCCCGACGAGACGCCCGACGGCCGACCGGGCGTGGCCGTCCTGCTCTTCGCGTTCAGCCGCGACGCGCTGGAGAAGGCGCTGAGCAACCGCGTGGGCCAGTGCGTCATGACCTGCCCGACCACCGCTTGCTACAATGGCCTGCCCGTCACCGACAAGAATATCAACGTCGGCGGGCGGCTCCGCTACTTCGGCGACGGTTGGCAGATCTCCAAGCGGCTCGAAGATCGCCGGTTCTGGCGAATTCCGGTGATGGACGGCGAGTTCACCTGCGAGGAGACCTTTGGCACGACCAAGGGGGTGGCCGGCGGCAACATCATCCTGCTCGGGACGGAGTCGAAGGCGACCCTGGCCGCGACCGAGGCCGCAGTCGTCGCCATGCGGCAAGTCCCCGGCGTCATCCTCCCGTTCCCCGGTGGGATCGCCCGTTCCGGTTCGAAAGTCGGAAGCAAATACAAGGCCCTCCGCGCGAGCACCAACACCGCCTTCTCACCGACCCTCCGGGGGCTCGTCCCCACCGAGCTTCCAGCCGAAGTCGAATGCGCCTACGAGATCGTCATCGACGGCCTGACCCTCGAAGCCGTCGAGCAGGCGACCGCGCAGGGCCTTCGAGCCGGCGCCAGACCGGGTGTGGTCCAGATCACGGCCGGAAACTATGGCGGGAAGCTCGGTCCTTTTCACATCCGTCTAATCGACGTTCTCGGACGCTGAAGAAACAGTATAGACGTCCGCCATACGTTTCTCAAAAGCGTCCAATATCTCGCGATCCGTCGGAAGGCCACTTGCGATGGCCGGTCGGAGCGGCAGCATCACGCCGTCGATCCGCGCGACGGTTCCGCCCGCCTCGATGCCAGGCCGGGCGACGTCGAAGGCGACGGCCGAAGGTCGGTTCCAGGCCGTCGCACTAGGCGCGATGACGACGACGGGGATCTTCACCAGCCGTTCGAGCGTCTCCGTAGAAAGCATGACCGCCGGGTCGTCGGCGACGATCAAGACGACATCGACATCGCCAGTCTCCAGCCTCGCGATCAGCGTCGCCTCTCCGGGGAGATGGCGCGGGAATCCTTCGCCGAAATCGACGCTCGATGGGGCACCGGCCTGCCAGGACAGAACGCCCGACGCTCCCGGGCCATTGCCAGGCCCTCCCATGTCAAGTGTGACAAACCGTCGACCGTCGTTCAGGTCGCGGACCAGGGCCATTGCCGCCTCGCAGGCCCTCGCGCCGCCGAGTCCCCGGCCGAGCGACGGCCCGGAGAAGAAAGCCCCGTAATGGGCGCTCGTCAGACGAACTGCGAGGGCTTCCAGGGTCGAGAACGGCACGCACGCCGAGCGATCCGCACGGTCGGGGTCCATCGAGACCTTCCGGACCAGGGCGCGGAGGACCGCAAGGGCCTCGGCCTGGCGGTCGAGATCGATCCGGACGAACAGGTCGGCCGCCCTGGCCGTCTCGGTCTCCTCTGAGTCAACGACGACCACGAATCGCCCCGCGCGACCTTCGGGGATGAACCGGCCGCGAGGCTCAACCGAGTAGCGTTCCCAGTGCCTTGGGTGGGTATCGAGCGGGTCGACGCCCCAGAAGACCACAAGATCGGCGCGGTCCTTGACCTCGCCGAGCGAGGCCGAGACCTGCCCGACCCTCTGGAACGTCCGGAGCTTTCTCGAATCCTCCGGCGAACCCGCCGAAATCCACCACGGCACCGATCCTCTCGGCGATCGCCAGGCAGGAGGCGACGGCCTCGACGGTCGTTCCCGTGAGACCCCAGACGACCGGGGCTTTAGCACCACGGAGGATCTCCGACGCCCGCTCGATTGCTTCGTCACGACCGGCCGGTCGCCCATCGATCAGGGACGGAGGACATCCGGCGACGGGCCGGGGCGTCAAGAACCAGGGCCAACCGATCGAGCAAGCGTGCTCCGCCTCGACGATCCGGCCCGCCTCGACGACGACCCGGATGTCGTCGCAGAGGCAGCCGCACGCCAGGCAGGTCGAATGCTCGATGACCTTGGGTCCGGAATCCGCGTTCAACTCATCCATCCTGGGAGGCCTCGGGATTCAGGACTGAGGTTTCAGGTCACGCAATCAGTCTAACGCTCGAAGGACCGACGAAATAGTCACCGGGATCATCAAGACCCACGAGATCGATTGTCCTACAGTAAGATGACACCATGGAGTCCTGAGTCCTGAGTCCTGAGTCCTGAGTCCTGGGTCCTGCTGTCATGAGACTCTCCATCGACCGTTTTGAGGGTCGCGGCAAGAGGATCGCCGTGCTGCTCACAGAGGACGGCCGGTCGATCCTTTGGCCTCGCGACCTCTTGCCGAGCGGCGCGAGGACCGGCGAGATACTCTCGATCACTCTGGAGCGAGACATTGAGGCCACGGCCGAGGTCGCCCGCCGGGCAAAGGCGCTCCGCGAGGAGTTGGACAGGACTGACCCTGGAGGGGACATCCGACTATGAGACGTTCCTTCATCGCCGCGCTGGCTCTGGTCGCGTTTCTCGTCTGCCTGGCCATATTCTGGGAATCCGGTCGGGGCCGGCTGCCTCGGATCTCGGCGGGTGTTGCGAGCATCGAGTTCCTCGATGTGGGCCAGGGAGACGCCACCTTGATCCGCTCGCCCGAAGGAAAGACGGGTCTAGTCGACGCTGGGCCGTCGAGACGGATCGTCGAGCAGCTTCGGGCTCGGGGGATCAGGTCGCTCGACCTGGTCATCGTGAGCCATCACCACATTGACCATTACGGAGGGATGGCCGAGGTCGTCCGGACCTTCCGGCCCCGGGTGTTCCTCGATGCGGATTCGCCCCACGTCACGCCGAATTACCTGGCGTTGCTCCGCGCGGTCAAGGAGGAGGGAATCACGGCGATCCGGGCGGGACCGAAGCCCCGGAGGATCGAGTTGGGCTCTGTCCGGTTGACGGTCTTTCCGCAGGCTCCCGCCGACGAGAAGGAGGAGAACAACAACAGCATCGGCATCCGGGTCGATTTCGGCGGTTTCTCCGCCCTCCTGACCGGCGACGCGGAGCGTGCCGAACGCCGCTGGTGGATGAAGAATGCGTCCAGCCTCTGCGCCGACGTCGACATTCTGAAGCTGGCCCACCACGGGAGCCGGAACGGAACCGACTCTGCCTGGCTGGGCCTGACTCGCCCCAGGCTCGCCGTCGCCAGCCTGGGACGCGGCAACGAATTCGGCCACCCGCACCGTGAGACGCTCGACCTGCTCCGGTCGCTCGATATCCCTTTGAGCCGGACTGATGAATCAGGCCCAATCGCGATCCGAACGGACGGCCGGACCTGGTCGCTCAAGCCCTCGACCGTCGTGATCCGTGGCCCTCCTTCGCACAGTAGCGAATCTGGTCGGTCGATCAGCCCGAGCTTGATTTCGCTGAATACCGCGAGCGAGCGAGAGTTGCGGTGTCTGCCCGGAATCGGTGCCCGGCTGGCCGGGCGGATCATTCGACGGGCGCCCTTATGGGTCGGTCGAGGAGCTCTCGAAAGTCTCGGGGGTGGGGACCAAACGGATCGAGCAGATCCGCCCGTTCGTGAGGGTCGATTGACATAAAGATCGATCGAACCAAGCCGGGAGCCCAATATGAACCCCCGGCCATGTCGTCGATCAATACTGGTCCGCGGAAATCACCTCGCCACCGTTGAGCGTGACCAGAGACCTCAGGATGTAGAGGTTGGTCGTGGCCTTCAGGAACTTCACGCTGCCGTCGCCGAAGAGGCAGTTTGCCCCGCCGGAGTGATAGCTGTAGATCTCGTCGTTGGCCCCGGCATCAATCAAACCGGCGGCTGAAGCCCCCCACGCCGTGGTGAACATCGGGCGGACGAGATTGTTGATCTGGCCCGAGACGTCGATGGCGCACGCGGGGTCAGCCCATCGCCAGGGACGAACGGCCGTGCCCGAGGCGGACGTGGAACTGTACGAGAAATTCGGATAGCCGGTGGTGACATAAGCGCTGAGGATAGCGCGGGTCGCGACCGGCGTCCTCGGCGAACGCGATGGTGTTGCTCGTCCCGTCGGTGATCTGGGCGATCGTGGTCTTGCCGGTGTTGAGCATCCCGTTGGCGGCCAGCGCGAGGCTCCGGAAAGGGGTGTTGGGATAGGTTCCCACGCTGACGGCCCCGATGTCGGTGTATGAGGTCGGCACATAGTCGCTCACCCCGTAGCCGCCGACGCCGCCGGTCGCCGCACTGTCGGAATCAGGGCTCCCGGAGCCCTCTCGGCCACTGCCCGAGCCGCGAACCGCGCTCGGGCAGATAAACGAATTCATCACCGAAGTGAACGCCGTCGTGTTCTGAAAGTTGGTTGCGTTATAAGGAGCGTAGAAGTTGATCGAATTGAAGAGCGTGTTGCCTTCGATGTACTGGAGCAGTCGGGGGAAGACTCCAAAGCCACCGTCATTGAAGATCGGAGGCAGGGTCTCCGTGCCCCCACTCAAGTTCAGCGCCATCCCCGAGGGCGGGAACGCGCCGTTGCTCGACTCGTAGTTGTGCATGGACAGCCCGATCTGCTTGAGGTTGTTCACGCACTGAGTGCGCCGGGCCGCCTCCCGGGCCGCCTGCACCGCCGGCAGCAGGAGGGCGATCAGCACGGCGATGATGGCGATGACCACCAGGAGCTCGATCAGGGTGAAACCACGTCGAGAGATCCGTTTCATGAACTCCACCTCGATGAAAATGTGAGCCAAGACGTACGTACCCCGCTCCCACTGATCCCAACGGCACCGTGATCGCGGAGAACAAGACAACCCAAGCCGACATGCATGAGTCCGTCGTTGCTGCCACAATGATTAGGCCTTGGCCCGAAATGGCAATAGGAATTCTTCACGCGAGATCCCAATTAATCGTTCACGCAATCTTAACAATGCACTTCCATGCTTAATTGTCAACACGCATTCTTGGTGGCAATCGCGGATAATAGAGGGGAAAAGCCCGATGAAGGGGCTTGTCCGCGACAAACTCGCAGGCGAACTGGCGCTGAGACCGGCGGCTGAAAAAAATTCCACCCCGCGTCTTATCCGATCGGGACGGAGGAGAGAAAATAGAGAAAGACGACCGAAACACGTCGTCGCGACACTGCGAAGGTCGATCGGACAATCGAGGGCGACCCTCTCCCATGGAGGAGCCTCGCGTCGTACATTAAGAAGGCCCGAGGGGCTGAGCGGGCGAAGTGCTCCCGACTATTGAACTAGCGGATCGGTCGCGTCGGATCGGGGACTTGGCGATCGGGCGGGAGATGACCATGTCGGAACAGGCGCATGCGGCGAAGCACGGGTCCGAGGGTCGGCCCCGAGTGGTGATCATCGGCGGCGGTTTCGGCGGGATCGAGGCAGCGAGGACGCTCGGCGGGTCCAGTGCGCGGGTCACGCTGATCGATCGGCGGAATCACCATGTCTTCCAACCGTTGCTCTACCAGGTCGCGACGGCGGCCCTCAATCCCGCCAACATCGCCAGCCCGATCCGTCGGATTCTCCGGGGGTTGGACAATGTCGAGGTTCTGCTCGGAGACGTCGAGGCGATTGACGTCCCAGCGAAGGTCGTCAGGATGACCGACGGCGAGGCCGCTTATGACTACCTGATCGTCGCAACGGGGGCGACCCATAGCTATTTCGGCCACGAGGAATGGGCCGATGACGCCCCGGGTTTGAAGTCGATCGAGGACTGCGCTCGACATCCGCCGAAGGGTCCTCCTGGCCTTCGAGGCGGCCGAACGCGAACCCAACCCGAGGCGTCGGCGGGAGTGGACGACCTTCGTCGTCGTCGGTGGCGGGCCGACCGGCGTGGAGTTGGCCGGGGCCCTGGCTGAGATCGCCCGGCACGACCTGATCCACGACTTCCATCGATTCAACCCGGCCCGATCGCGCGTGATCCTGCTGGAGGCCGGTCCAAGGGTGCTTCCCACCTATCCCGAGGACCTCTCGGCGAAGGCCAGGACGCAGTTGGAATGTCTGGGCGTCGAGGTCCGGGTCGACACCAAGGTGATCGGGATCGAGGCCGAAGGAGTGACGACGGAGCAAGGATCCATCTCCGCCAGGACGGTGCTCTGGGGGGCTGGGGTCCAGGGTTCGCCGCTGGCAAAGACCCTGGGCGTCCCGCTCGACCGCTCTGGCCGGGTCCTGGTCGAGCCCGACCTGACCATCCCGGGCGCACCGGAGATCTTCGTCATCGGCGACCTGGCGGCGCTCGAGCAGGACGGCAAGCCGGTGCCGGGCGTCGCGCCGGCCGCCATGCAGGGGGGGAAGTACGCGGCGCAGGACAATTCTCGCGACCCTGCGCGGCAAGCCTCACAAGCCGTTTCGATACCTCGACAAAGGCTCGCTCGCCACGATCGGGCGGGCCGCGGCCGTCGGCCAGATCGGCAAGCTCCATCTCTCGGGCTTTATCGCCTGGGCGGCCTGGTCGCTGATCCATGTCTTCTTCCTGATCAACTTCCGGAGCCGGGTCCTGGTTATGCTCGAATGGGGATGGCTTTACCTGTTTCACGACCGGGGCTCAAGGTTGATCACCGGGCCGGTCGAAGATCTCCTGGAGGAGCACTCGACGATGGGCCGGCGCCGACCCGTCCCGGTGAATGTCGAGGGCTAGGGCCGCCGGCGCCAGCCCATTGCCCGAGGTATCGATCTCCCTTATGAATGGAAGCCGGGAACGGCTGTCGGGATTCGTGGCCCATCCGCGATCCGGCCCCGCGGCGACCGAAGGCCCCACATGCCCATGTCAACAATCACCTCCCCCGAGCGTTCTTTGGACGGTGGCCCCCGCTATCAATTCCGCGGCCACCCGCTCAAAGTCACCCGCGGTCATCCTCTACCGCTTGGCGCCAGCCGGACCCCCGACGGTGTGAACTTCGTGCTGATCTGCCGGCACGCCACGTCGGTTCGCCTGGTTCTCTCCGAACCCTGCAACCCGGAGATCGAGACCGAGATCCCACTCGGCCCTCGGTTCTTCCGGACGGGCGACCACTGGCACGTCCGGATCCTTGGCCTGCCTGATGAGTTCTGCTACGGATACCGGGTCGACGGCCCTCGGGGGCCCGATGCATCGATACGACCCGAGCATCGTCCTGCTCGACCCCGCCTGCCGGGCGCTATCGTGCGGCCGACCGTGGGGACAGTCGTTCGGAGCCACGCGCCGGAGCCTGCTGACCCGGAGCCTCGGCGACCGGATGGACGACCTCAACCCGCGCATCCCTCGCGAAGACAGCATCCTCTACGAAATGCACGTCCGGGGGTTCACCTGCCATCCTTCGTCGGGGGTTCGCCACCCGGGGACCTTCGCCGGACTGGCCGAGAAGATCTGCATACCTCAAGGATCTGGGCATCACGGCTGTCGAGTTCCTGCCGATCGACGAGTTCGACGAGACCGACTGCCCGTTCGTCAATCCTCTGACCGGCGAGAAGCACCGGAACTTCTGGGGATACAACACGATCGCCTACGCGGCGGTGAAGGCGGCCTATTCGAGCCACTGGGAAGGGGGGCGCCTCGCGAGGAGTTCCGCCGGATGGTCGCGGCCTTCCACAAGTCGGGGTTGGAAGTCGTGCTCGACGTCGTCTTCAACCACACGGCCGAAGGGGGCAAGAACGGCCCGACTTACAACTTCCGAGGTCTCGACAACAGCATGTATTACATGCTCGACGACCAGGGGAACTACCTTAATTTCGCCGGCTGTGGAAACGCCGTCAACAGCAATCACCCGATTGTCCGGTCCTTGATCCTCTCCTGTCTTCGAAACGCGGTCGCAGAGTCGGGCGTCGACGGCTTCCGGTTCGACCTGGCGTCGGTTCTCGGGCGCGACAAGCGGGGCAACGTGCTGGTCGAGCCACCAGTGATCGAGCAGATTACCGGAGGATGCTCTCCTGGCCGATACCAAGATGATCGCCGAGCCCTGGGACGCCGCTGGGCTCTATCAGGTGAGCAACTTTCCGGGCGGTCATCGCTGGTCGGTCTGGAATGGCCAGTTCCGCGACGACGTTCGGAGGTTCTGGCAGGGCGAGCCCGGTATGACTTCGCCCCTGGCGACCCGGCTCTGCGGCTCGGATGACGTCTGCCGAGGACGGGGGCCGCTCCACTCGATCAACTTCATCACCTGCCACGACGGATTCACCCTGGCCGACCTCGTCTCGTACAACCAGAAGCACAACGAGATTAACGGCGAGGGGAACCGCGACGGCTGCGACGCGAACTTTAGCTGGAACTGCGGCGTTGAGGGGTCCGACTGACGACCCGAAGGTCCTCGCGCTCCGGGCCCGACAGGCCCGCAACCTGATGGCAACCCTCCTCATCTCGCAAGGCGTGCCGATGATCCTCGGCGGCGACGAGATGCTCAGAACCCAGCGAGGTAACAACAACGCCTGGTGCCAGGACAACGAGATCAGCTGGGTCAACTGGTCGCTCGTCGAGAAGAACGCCGGCTTCCATCGCTTCGTCCGCGAGATGATCGCCCTGCGCAAGCGGCATCACGTGCTCAGGCGTCGGACCTTCTTCGGCCACGAACCCGGCCAGACGCCCGACATCATCTGGCACGGGATCTGGCCTTGCCAGCCCAACTTCTCCAGGGACAGCCACGCCCTGGCCTTCGCGCTGGACGGCCGGAGGGGCGACCGTCCGGAGGTCGACCGGGACATCTACGTCGCGATGAATGCGTTCTGGGAGCCGCTACAGTTCCATGTGCCGGCTTCCCCCTCGGGTCGAGCCTGGCGGCGGACTGTGGACACGGCACTGCCCTCGCCCGAAGACGCACTGGAGCTTGATCAGGGACCGGTTGTATTGGTCGGGCGAGAATACCGGGTCGAGGCTCGCTCGATGATCGTCCTGGTCTCGGAGGCATAAGCCGCGTAATCCCTGATTCTCCTACGAACGATCGCGGCGAGTTCTTTTTTTTCCCCCTCTTCAGGATTCACGGTTCATAATCATATCGAACTGATCGCCGGCCCACGAAGTCGATCGGGACCCGACGTCCCGACCGGACCCTGCCGCAGACCCATCGACTCTCACCCTTGGAATCGACGTTTCGAGTCAGGGTCTCGTCATCGAGAGGGCTGGTCCGATCGCGGGGTTTCCCCCCGATCGTTGCGCCAGACGTGACGGCCGGCCGATCCGTCGAGGGCTCTCCGGTCGCCTTACTGATCGAGATCGCCTCCCGCTCTCAGAAGGGTAGCACGATGCGCAATCCCCCTCGGCGAAGACGCCACGACTCGACCCTATCAATGATCCTCGGGCCTGCACGGTTCCGACCGACGCGTCGAGCGATCTCGGTTGTTGAGGAGTTGGAAGGCCGTCGCCTGATGGCGACGGCTCCGGGGCCTTTACCGATCGCCTCACCTCCCAGCGCACCGCCGGCGATGGTTCTGCCGCCGGTCAGCGCGACACCCGGGCCTCGGGTCGCTTACGTGCAGCTCGAGCCGCTGACCGGTCGCGTCCTGGTCTCCTTCACAGGAGACCTCGCGGGCTACAACCTGAGCACCCTAACCAACCCGGACAACTACAGCTTCACCCCCGTTACAAACTATCAGAAGCTGCCGAGCAGCAATCCATCCAGGCCCGCGGCGGGTGTGGTACTGGCCCCGACCTTCAAGGTCACCGGGGCCACGCTCACGGATCTGGGCCAAGCCGGGCACCCCCCAGCAGCTCATCATCTCGATCAACAACAATCAGCCAATCCGCGACGGTATCTACGTCTTCAAGATCAACTCGGCCGCGATCCTCGACAATGCGGGACGCCCCGTCGACGGGGCGTACTCCGGCGTCTTCCCCTCGGGCGACGGGCAGCCTGGTAGCGAGTTCAAGGCCTTTCTCTCCACTGTCCACAACACAGTCATCCCCGCGGCGCCGGTCACCGCGAGTTCGACCCCGCCTCCTCCGGGCTCGGTCAAGCCGACCTACGTCTACGAAGAAGTGCCCCACGCGGTCATCGTTGGCATCACGTCGGCGAAGCCCGGCGGGTTCATGCTGGCCGGCCAGAAGAAGCCGATCAAACTCTATGCCCTCGGCAACCAGTTCTTCCCTGGAACCTATCGGGTCCCGATGCCGAAGACACCGACGACCCACCGCAAGTAGTCGTCGGACATACGGCCTGATCGGGCCATCTTCGGTCAACGAAGCAGGCCCGGCCGGTAGCTTCCGGTCGGGCCTGGAAATCCCACAATCGTTACACCAGCGGAGCGACCATCGTTTGGTCAAGAAATGTGTTTCTTGCCCGCGCTGGAGATGTGGTAGCGGACGACTCCAGTCGCCTTGTCCTTCGCGCCCTTCTTGATCAGCTTTTTCTCCAGAAGTGAATCGATCGAGCGCTGCTCGACCTTCTTCTCGACGGCGTATCCGGCTTCGGCGGCCCGCCGACCTTCTTGAGCAATTCACCCTGGCTGGCGGTGAGCTTGATTGCGGGAGCGGTGGCTTTCTTCGGGGCGGCCGACTTCTTCGGGGTCGCCTTCGGCTTGGGCGACTCCGCGACGGCGCCGGGGTCGGGGCCGGCTCGGGCGTCGGAGCCGGCTCCACGGCGGCAACCTTGGGTGCGGCCGCCTTCTTCTTCGGCGACTTCTTGGGGGCGGTTTCCTTCGCCTCGGCCTTGGTCGGCGTCGCCGACTCGTCCTTCTTCTTGGTCGTCTTCTTCACCGCCATTGGATTCGGACCCCCGACCAGGATGTGTGATGATGCGCCGACACCGATTTGACAATGTCGAGCCGGCTAAGAGTTATTACCCAATTATATCAACTTTGGCAAGAGAGGCCGGGCTCAGATTGCGTCGGTTATCCACAGTTGTTGTCCGGAGAGACCGATTGCGTCGAACCTTCGCGGCTCTTCGAAGCCATCGACGCGATCTCTTCGGCGCAGGACCCAGCGAGACTCTCCGATCTCGGATCTCGTCATCTCAGATTGGAAATCTCAGATCTGAGATTTCCGATCCCGCTTATGCCTGAACGATCGACTCGAAGCAAACCTCGAAGGCCCGGCGAACCGTCGCAAGGCCCTCCTTGAGGGTCATCGATCGCCAGACCGGGTCGGCCGGCGTGAACGCTTCCTTGAGACGGAGTTTGGCCCGATGGGTCGACGGGTCTTCGGGGCGTCCCCAGTGATAGGCCCGGTTCTCGGCCCGGAGTGCCGCGAGGACCCGAGTCCCACTGTAGGTGCCGAACTCGGCGCAGAGGAAGTCGTACGTCCGGTCGGCGAAGGTGGCCTGGCACCACGAGCCCAGTCCACCGCGGGTCGGATACGCGATCCCTTCGCCCCACCACTCGACGCGGTCCGAGCCGAAACGGTCGGCCAGCCAACGAGCCCGCTCCAGCGTCACCGTGTCTTCCAGGAGGAGCGCGAGGTTACCCCAGTGACCAAGTCCGGTATGGACGTCGAGGTGGAGGACATAGTCGGCCCCACCGACCCAGCGGGGCATCTGGTCTTCCAGGAATCGCCGGGTCGGCGACGGGCCATGACCGCCGAAGAACAGGCCGAGCGGAAAGTCGAACTGCCCGCCCGCGATCGCCCGCTTCAGTTCGTGCTGGCCGTGGCGAAGGATCGTCGGAATCGACTCGATCGTCAGCAGGTCCAACCGCCCCGGCGGCGTCCGGGGGTTGAGCAGCCAGTCGATCTCTCGATAGATCGCCGGGCTCCCGGAATACGACGCCCCTTCGAGGAGAAAGTTGCGGTTAAGGTCAACGTTTGCTGAATCGCACCGGCGGAGCCTGTCGTAGCCGAAGGGATCGAGCGCATGCAAGAGAAGCAGTCCCGAACCGCTCGGGAAGGGCCAGGCGTCCGGGTCGCCTTCGAGGATCGATGTCTGGATCGCCGAGCCAAGGAACCCCTCGACACCGTGAAGGCCGGATGAGACGACGACCAGACGCGCGGGGTGCTCGTCGCCGCCGATGGCGACGTCGATGGTCAGGCTCTCATCTTCGATCGGGTGGGTTTCGATCCGGAACCCCCGAGACGTGGCGGCCGAGCGAAATCGGTCGCGGGCGGTCCGGTAGTCCGGGGAGAAGGCATGGTCGACGGTCATTGACGCTCCCTCGGTGTCTCGTCGATACCGATTATACGCCGCCGAGGCCCTCCGAGGTTGGTCGATTCTCCGGGATTGAGCCGTCCTGACCGCCCGGGCTATTCTGGCAAGGATGATGATCGACTACCTGATGGACGTCGTCTTCCCCGCCCGCGACCAGGACATCGACCGGGTCGTCGCCGGGCTCTCCGAGCCCGAGACCGGCCGGCCGGCGGACAACCTGATCACGAACGAGGACTCGTTCGCCCGGGTCGCCGCCGACCTCGAACGCCACGCGCCGGCGGGGGGCGTCTACCTCGGCGTCGGGCCCGACCAGAACTTCACGTACATCGCCCATGCGCGGCCACGGTTGGCGTTCGTGCTCGACTTCCGCCGCCGGAACGCCCTTCTCCACCTGGCCCACAAGGCCGTCTTCGCCCACGCGCCCGATCGCGTCTCTTACCTGGCCAGGCTCACCGCCCGGACGCCCCGACCCCTGCCCGAGGACCCGACGGCCGACGAGCTCGCCGCCGCGTTCGAAGGGTCCGAGACTCGACCGAGGCCGGCTCGACGCGACGATCGCCGACGCCGCGCAGCTACCTCCGACCCCTCGGCCTGGTCGTCGACGGCGAGTGGCCCGAGGTGTTCGACGATCCTCGCCAAACTCGCCGGCCCGGGCCTGAACGCCCGGTTCCTTGCATTGCCGATGTACCCCACGTTGGGCCGTCTCATCCGATCCCGCGACCGGCTCGGACGCCCCGCGCACTTCCTGGCCCGCGAGTCCTGGTATCAGGCCGTCCGGTCGGCGCAGCTCGGTGACCGCTTCCTGCCCCTGGTCGGCGACTTCGCCGGCCCGACTGCCCTCCCCGCGCTCGCCGCCTGGCTCCGCCGTCGAGGTCTCGCCGTCTCGGCCTTCTACGCCTCTGACGTCGAGTTCTTCCTGCTCCGCTCGGGCCGGTTCGCCGCCTACGCCGCCAACCTCTCCAGACTCCCCTGGCTTGAAGGAGCGGTCCTGATTCGTACCAGCACCCGCGAGATCGACCACGCCGAACGATTTCCCGGCGAGAGCTCAACGACCATCCTCCGCCCCGTCGCGCCGTTCCTCGAAGCGGCACAATCCGGACAGATCGGGAGGGTCGAGGACCTGTTCCTCCGTTGAATCATTCTCTTGTCGAGGATCTACGCGAGGACCGTTGCATCAAGGCATCACGACTCAACAGAATCGACGAACCGCCCGGACCTCTTCTTGCATTTATAGGCTCGAATCCCCATAGTCATGACTGGCCTATCGAGAGCCTGGTTTGTTGGGCCGATCTCAACGCCTTGGTGAAGCCACGAACTCTGATCAAAGCCTCAAACCCGTCGATCCGATTACTTCCTCTAGAGGGGGCGAGATGTCCCTGCCTCGAACGCTGGCGAAATCGCTCCTCCCGGTCGAGGCCCGTCGCTCGATCAAGCGTGGCCTGACCCCGCTGTATCATACGGTAACCTGGCCGTTCAAGACGCCGCTGAGCCGTGAGATCCTACGACTCGAACGGGTTAGCTCAGCGCAGCCACTCCGGGAAATGGAGGACTTCCAGGAGATGCGGTCCTCAGCCTGGCTGGGGCTGGAGGGGCTGGCCTATCAGATCGTCCAACACTATCGGCCGAAGGTGATCGTGGAGCTGGGAACGCACATGGGCCTCTCGGCCCTCTCGATGGGACTGGCCCTCCGGGACCTCGGCGAGGGCGGCCGGCTGTTCGCCGTCGACTGCTGGGAAGGAGACCCACAAGCCGGCCACTATGGCGAGACGGTCTATCAGACCTTCCTCCGACGCCGCAGCCAGCTCAAGCTCGACGACACGATTGTCCCCCTGAAGATGTACTTCGATGAGGCCCTTGACAAGGTCGCCACGCCGATCGACCTCCTTCACATCGACGGCCTGCACACCTGGGACGCCGTGAAGCACGACTGGGAGACCTTCGGCCCGCTCGTCCGGCCCGGGGGGCTGGTGATGTTCCACGACGTCAACAGTGTGTTCGAGGACGTTTGCCGGTTCTGGGCCGGGCTGTCGAACACGCTCGAGAGCCACACCGTCCCTTACTCCAGCGGCCTGGGGATTGTCCGGACCAAGGCCGACTGATCTCCCTCGCCCGGTGCCCTCACGGTCCGAGGGGCGTCTCGACGGCCGACCCGTCTCGAAGGTCGCGAAGGGCAGGGCCCGTCCTATGGTCTCAAGTCCTTCCCGAGATAGTCCCGGCGGATCCTGTGAAATGTCACGACCGGTATCCCCGCCGACGCCCCGGGAAATTCCGGATCGACCAGCCCGAGCCGGGCGGCGTCAGATCGGTTGCAACCCTGGGGCAGGTGAGCGCTCTTGAGCAGCACGAGCTCGCCGGCCCCGAGGCGGACGGCGATGCGGGCGGCGATCGAGTCGGTCGTCGTGCTCCAGGAGTGAGGCAGGGGGTCGGGCGAACGGTCGTCGTCGTCGAGGAACCGGCGCGGGGCGAGGACCGGTACGACCCCTCGCGACCAGGCGTCGGAGATCCCCTGGATCTCGTCAACCACGACCAGGCCGGGAACCATCGTTGCAAGAACCAAGGCCGTAACGTCGAGGACGCGCAGGGCGAGCTGGTGTGACCGAGCTTCGCCCAGCGAGTGGGTGGAGTCGAGGTGACGGAGGGCGTTGGCGAACCGACCACCGCCGACGACCAGCACGAGGCGGTCGGCCCGTCGCGCCTCGATATAGGCCGCCAGGCGATCCGGCAGCCCCGGCCAATCGAGCAGACTCCCGCCGACCTTGATGACGACCGGTCGATTCATGTCGATCCGCCCGCTTCGGCCCACTCCTCGGCCAGATCGACCAGGGCGTGGGCGCAGGCGGCGCTCGATGCGACCGGGCCCCAGGCTTGCTCCAGCGAGACCACTCTCCCGCCCGGTTCGAACACTCGACCGGCCAGCCGACGCGCCAGGAACTCTCCCGATCCGGCGACGACCGCATGCCGAGGGCGGCCAATCGCGGCCCCGGTCGCCCGATTCGCGGCCTCCTCCAGTCGGGCCATCAGCACATGATCGGCGGCCTCGGCGAAGGCGAACGCGTCCTCGGAGCTGAATCCGTCGCGGTCCGACCCGATCATCCGGGCGAGCCGGTCGACCGCCGCGTCGGCCGTGGCGGGGCGGCCGTCGGCGGAGGAAAGGTCCAGTGGGTCGGAGCGGACCTCGCCGAGCGTCAGGTAGACGTCGAGCGTCGTGGCGAACAGCTCGGCGGTCAGGCCGGTCGGCCGACCCCGGAACGGTAGCTCGTGGGCCAGCGAGCAAAGCGGCGTCCGCCGGACCCCGGCGTAGACCAGCTCGCCGGTCTGGAGCCGCTCGGTGTCGGTCCGACCCCGGACGGCCACCCGGTTGTCCACCAGCGGGATCAGGTCGGTGGTCGTCGAGCCGATGTCGATCAAGAGCCCCGGTCCTTCGGGGATGAGCCGGGCGGCGAGCATCGCCAGCGCCAGCCAGTTGGCCGCCGCGGCGAGCGCGGGCGTCTCCTGGATCTCCTCGACCTCGTGGAACCGGCCGTCGATTCCCCAGACGAGCGCGGGGTGGCCGTCGATCGCCCGGCCGGACCGCTCCGAGGATCGATCGGACACCCACGGCCTTGGTCGGGTAGCAGTCGCAAAGCTCGGCCGTCATCGTCAGGGCCACGCGGTCGGCCCTTGGCAGGGTGCCCGCCAGCGAGGCCAGGGTCTGCGAGAGATCGTCGGGGCGTTTCCAGAGTTCGAAGGGCAGGGCGCGGGACTGGCCCGAGGAATGCGCAGCCTTGAGGTTCGCGCCCCCGATGTCGAGAGCCAGCCAGGTGGGGGGGGTGCTCATGACGATTCATCCATCCGAAAGGATCGAGCCATCGGGCTCGAAGGTCACAGGTGGAGCATCCGTGCGCGACCCGGAGCCGGGCGGGCCAGTCGGTCCCGGCGAGCCCTCGCTCGACCGACGCCGAGCCAGGCGCCGGCGATCGTCCCCGGAGGCAAAAGCTGGACCACGCCGACGTAGGAGGTTGTCGGCCTCGGGTTGATCTCCAGGACCGTGACCTCACCCCGAGGGCCTTCGAGGAAGTCGACCCCGACGAACCCCCGAAGCCCTGGGACCGAGGTGACTCGGCGACGACTCCAGCGACCGTCCACGTCGACGGCCGTGGGCACCATGACCGCCGGATCGTCCCCCCTCGATAACGGACCCGACCCTCGCTCGTCAACCTCGATCCGCTGGCGGCCGACCGCCAGATCGGCCAGGCCCGCCCCTCGACGATCGACCAGGAAGCTGGCGCTGCTCGGGATGCCCGGCAGGAAGGGCTGGATGACGGCGCCGATCAAGGCTTCGAAGCCAAACGGCGGGCAGTCGGATCAAGGACCACGAAGGTGTCGAGCGACCCCGCGCCGTCGACCGGGCTTGACCACGATCGGGCCGCCCAGAGCGGCGGGAAGCCCTCGGGAACGGATCGATCGATCCGAGTCGGAGGAGTCGGGATGCCCAGAGCCTCGAAGTGGCAGGCGAGTCGCGCCTTGTCGGCGGTCAGGGCGATCGCCTCGGGATCGGAGCCCAGCGACCGGCCGCCGACGTCGTAGCGATCGACCGGGTCCAGGTCCGCGAGGATGCCGTCGGTCTCCGGGGCGATCGGCACGGTATAATCGACCTCGGCCACGATCGACCGCCAGGCCGAGGCCGTCGCGAGCCGTGACGATCCGGGCGTCGGCCTCAGAATCGCCCTCCCGGACCAGCCGGGCATCGAGCGGTCATGACGACCCGGACACCCGGCACGGCGGCGAAGTCCTCGGAGATCGCCCGGCGCATCGCGGCCCCTTCGACCGCCCAGGATGCCGGCATCTCGCGGCCCGCGAGCCCTCCGCCGGTGACGTACTCGAAGACCAGGACCGTTGTCGAGCCCTTCATGCGAGTGATCCCCGTCCTCGACATCCGACGCGGCCAGGCCGTCCGGGCCGTGGCCGGCGACCGTGCCCATTATGGGCCGCTCCGGAGCGTCTTGCACGATGGCACCGACCCTGTCGCCCTCGCCAGAGCCGGGCGAGACGCCTGGGGCTTGCCCGACCTCTACCTCGCCGACCTCGACGCCATCCTCGGCGAGTCGCCCGCGAACCGGCCCCTGTTCCGGGCCCTCCGCGACCTCGGCCTGACCCTCTGGGTCAACGCCGGGGTCCGGGGCCCGGAAGACGTGCCGGCGCCTCGTCGACGCGGGGGTCGATCGGGTGATCGTCGGCCTGGAGACCGTCCGGGGGCCCGAGGCCCTCGCCGAGATCGTCGAGGAGGCCGGGGCCGATCGGGTCGTCTTCAGCCTCGACCTCCATCAAGGCCGGCCGATGATCGACACCCGAGCCGGCCTGGGGGACCGATCGGCGCGGCCGAGATCGCGTCGAGGGCGATCGACCTGGGAGTGCTGTCGCTGATCCATCTCGACCTGGCCCGGGTCGGCACCAGGCCGGGGGATCGCGATCGCCGAGGCTCTCTACCCATGCATGGGGTCGAATGGATCGTCGGCGGAGGAATCGCCGGGATCGAGGAGATTCGCGAGTTGGCCAGGGCCGGGTTCGACGGAGTGCCTCGTCGGCTCGGCCCTCCACGACGGGCGGATCACGGCCGAGGACCTGAAGCATGAAGTCTCGGATGGTCGGACGTCCGAGTCGAACGATGGCGGACCTCGATCGGCTCGATCAGCGGCCGTCGGACCAGTTGACGATCCGGGCCTGGCCGTCCTCGTCGTCGATGTAATAGACGAGCGGGTGGACGTCGGGAAGGTGGCGGAGATTGGACTTGGAGAGGGCCAGCCTCCGGCCGCCGTGGCCGACGGGGGTGAGCATGGAGGACAACCCGAGGCACGCTGTAGAACTCGGGGGTCCATTCCTCCTTCAGCTCGTCGGTCACGCTCTGGATGGCCAGGATGGCGGCACCGGTGTCCTTGGCGAGGTGGCCGAGGTTGCGCATGACCTCGACGGGGTTCCGCTCGCACGACAGGCAGATGTAGGCCGGAGAGCGGGTCGAGGATGATCAGGGCCGGGTTGAGCTTCGCCACGTCGTCCTTGTCGATCTCGCGGTCGACGGCCCAGATCCGCGAGAGGTCGGCGCCGGCGGCGTCGAGCCTGGGCCGGACGGTGTCGGCCAGGCCGTCGTCGCCGCTGAAGATCACGACGTTGGCGGGATCGGCGTGGGTCTTCATCAAGCGGCATCGGCGCCCCTCGGCTGACCCGTGGCGGCCAGCTCCAGGGCCAGCGACGACTTGCCGACGCCGGGCTCGCTCTCCAGGAGCGTCACCTTGCCGAACGGGATCCGCCCCTCCCAGAGCCACTTGACGGTCTCGGGCTTGATGTCGGCCAGGCTCGTGAATACGGCGTTGCTCATGATGCCACCCCCCAGGTACTGCGCCACCGGCCGCGAAATCTTCGGATCGCTCGACCCTCGCACGTCGCCCCGGATGGGCAAGCGTCGCCCCCGATCTCCCGATTGTAACCTGTCTCGCGGCCCAAGGGTGACTCTTCCCGGTCGAAGGCCCGAGAATTCACCGCGGCATCGGCTCGAGCCCGATCGACCAGCTCGCCCCGGAGGACAGTCACCGCCTGGCCGCCAAGCAGGACGCGGTCGCCTTCGACCCGGACCCGGACCACGCCACCTCGGCTCGACGCCTGGTAGCCGACCAGTTCGGACCGGCCGAGCTTCCCGGCCCAGTAAGGCCCCAGGGCGCAGTGCGCCGAGCCGGTCACGGGGTCCTCGGGCACCCCGACCCTCGGCCCGAAGAACCGGGAGACGAAGTCGAAACCCGGCGAGTCGGCCCGGCTCGTGACGATCACCGCCCGGGCGGGGAAGGCCGCGATCGCCGCGAGGTCGGGGGCCAAGGACCGGACGACCGCCTCCGACTCGACCTCGGCCAGAACGTCGAACCGGGTCATCCCGGCGGACGATCGACCGGCACGCCCGAGTGCACGGGCGACCGGCCCGGGGTCGACCGTCCTCTCGACCGGCGTGGCCGGGAAGTCGAGGGTGATCCAGCCGTCGAGCCCTCGTCGCCGAGAGCGTGCCGCTCCGGGTCCGGAAGATCGCGGGAGTGTCGGACGGCTGGTGGCCGTCCTCCCAGAGGACGTGCGCCGAGGCCAGCGTGGCATGGCCGCAGAGGTTGACCTCGACCGTCGGCGTGAACCAGCGGAGGTGGAATCCCCCCTCCTCCTCGGACCAGGAACGCCGTCTCCGAGAGGTTCATCTCGCGGGCCACGTCCTGCATCCAGGAGTCGGCTCGCGGCCCGTTCAGGACGCAGACCGCCGCCGGGTTCCCCACGAACGGACGGTCGGCGAAGGCGTCAACCTGGACGATGCGTTGCGGCATGGCGAATGATCCGCGGAGGCTGGGATTCGAGGAGAACGACCAAACTTTCCATCGGACCCGGAGGCCGGTCAAGGGTTCGCGGGCCGGTTCGACTCCGGTGCCGACATGCCCTCTCCGGAGAAATCTCCGACAAATCGGGGATACCTCGTTTCGGACCGGCCGGGGCGGTGTTAACATCGGGAACGCTCAAGCCGGACCCGGGGCGGGTCGTCCGGATCTTCGACTTCCGATGCCAGATCGCGGATCGCCGGGGGATGCCGCGGACGCCGACCGCGTCTTGCCGCTCCCTTGTCGGATCGACCGTCTCCGATCGGAAAACTCGAATCTGAGATCTGAGATCGCAATTCTGAGATCCCACACGCACGCCCCAGGCAGAGGCATTTCGGACCAACCGCCTTCCATCGGAGACATCGCGATGACCGAGGGGAATCTGTCTCGTCGAGGCTTCATCGACCGTTCGACGGCGGCCATGCTCGCCGCCGGCATCCCGGCGTGGTTCGCCCGCGAGGTGATCGCCGACGACCAGGAGAAGAAGGCGGCCGAGTCGAAGAAGAAGGTCGGGCCGAACGACGAGATCGCCATCGGCCTGATCGGCTGCGGCGGCCAGGGGATGTACGACACCAAGGTCGCCCTGAAGCAGAAGGGCGTCCGGCTCGTCGCGGTCTGCGACGTCGACGCCGGCCGCCGCGACAAGGCGGTCGAGGACCTCGTCAAGGAGGTCGCCAAGAACGGCGGCCAGCTCAAGGCCGAGGACGTCGCCAAGTACCAACGACTTCCGCGAGCTGGTCGGCCGCAACGACCTCGACGCCGTCATCGTCGGGACCGTCGACCACTGGCACGCCCTGCCCTCGATCGCCGCGATGAAGGCCGGCCTCGACGTCTACTGCGAGAAGCCCCTGGCCCTGACGATCGCCGAGGGGCAGGCCATGGTCAAGGCCGCCCGCAAGTACGACCGGGTCTTCCAGACCGGCAACATGCAGCGGTCCGACTCGGTCTACCGCCTGGCCTGCGAACTGGTCCGCAACGGCCGGTTCGGCAAGATCCACACCGTCGAGGCCCGGATCGGCGAGAACCCCAAGGGCGGCCCGTTCAAGGAATCGGACGTCCCGCAGGGGCTCGACTGGGACTTCTGGAAGGGCCCGACGGCCGACGTCCCCTACATCAAGGAGAAGTGCCACTACGAGTTCCGCTGGTGGTACGAGTACTCCGGCGGCAAGCTGACCGACTGGGGCGCGCACCACAACGACATCGCCCAGTGGGGCCTCGGCAAGGACGAGACCGGCCCGGTCGCTGATCACCGCCGTCGGCTCGGACTTCCCGAAGGATTCGACCCCACCCACAACTACAACTGCCACCACCACTTCACCGTCACCTACGAGTACGACGACGGCACCCGGCTGGTCACGACCTCCGAGGGGGAGAACGGCAACCGGTTCCTCGGCGACAAGGGCTGGATCTTCGTCAACCGGGGCCGGATCGAGGCCAGCGACAAGAAGCTCCTCGACGAGCCGCTGCCCGAGAACGCCGACCCGCCTCTACAACACCGGCTCGACCCGGCGGTCGAACGACAACCACATGGCCAACTTCCTCGAATGCATCCGGACCCGCCGTCGCCCGATCTGCGACGTCGAGATCGGCCATCGATCGGCCATCCGTCTGCCACATCGGCGCCATCGCGCTCCGGCTCGGCCGGCCCCTCCGGTGGGACCCCCAGGCCGAGCAGTTCGTCGGCACCGACGCCGACAAGGCCAACGCCATGGTCTCCCGCGAATACCGCTCGCCCTGGAAGCTGGAGGTCTGAGTCGGTCGGTAACCGGTGGCCTCTCGCCCGTGGGACGGTATGATCGTGCGCGAGCCCTCTTCGGTCCCACGGGATGCAAGCCTCCGGATGCCGGCCAAACTCACGAAATCCCGGGTCAAGCTCGCGATCAAGGCCGTCCTTGACGGTGCTGGTCCTGGCCTTCGTCGGCCACCACGTCGACGAGACCTGGCGCAAGCTCGATCGGAGCGGCCACGCCCCTCGGATCGATTGGGCCTGGGTCGCGGCCTGGCGGTCGGCCTCTACCTGGCCGGGCTCTCCGCGTTCGGCCTCTTCTTCTGGCGGATCATGGGGACCGGCAAGAACCCCACACGGCCCCTCCCCGCGCTCCGGGCTTATCTGATCAGCCATCTGGGCAAATATGTCCCGGGCAAGGCGATGGTCGTCGTCATGAGGGCCGGCCTGGTCGTCCCCTACGGGGCAAGGCCGGCGACGGCGGCCTTCGCGACCCTCTATGAAACCCTGGTGATGATGGCGGCCGGCGGCCTGGTGGCGAGCCTCGGCTTCGCGATCGGCTCGGGGCCTTCGGCCAAGGTCCCCGTGCCGCTGTTCGGCGGCCGGGAGGTCGAGGCTCCGCTGGCCTCGCTGGCGCTCGGCCTCGGGCTGGCGTTCCTGGTCGTGGTCTGGCCCGCCGTCTTCCCCCGGCTGGCCGGCCTGGCGAGCGTCCCATTGCCGAACGTCGGGCCGGATGCCTTGCCCCGGTTCTCGCTCGGCTTGCTGGGCGAGGGGCTGGCGTGGTCGACCCTCGGCTGGGTCCTGCTTGGGCTTGAGCCAGGTTGCGGTGATCCGGGGATTGGCGCCTGACGGCCTGCCTCCTTCGAGCTGGACCCTGGCGATTGCGAGCGTGGCCCTGGCGACGGTTGCCGGCTTCGTGGTGCCGATCTCGCCGGGGGGTCTGGGGGTCCGCGAGTGGGTGCTCTGGACGGCGCTGGCGTCGGCGATCGACCGCGACCTGGCGGTCGTCGCCGCGTTGGTGCTCCGACTGGCCTGGGTGATCGGCGAGGTGCTCGCCGCCGCGCGTCTTGACCGCGATCCGACCGGCTTTGCCCCGACGGAACCGAGCCCGCCATGATCAGCGTCGTCGATCCCGCTCTACAACGAGGCCGAGAGCCTGGCCACGCTCCACGCCGAGCTCGACCGATCGTTCGAGTCGAACGACCTCGGGCCGGTCGAGTTCCTGTTCGTCGACGACGGCAGCCGGGACGGCTCGTGGGCCGTGATCCGGAAGATCGCCGCGTCCGACCCGAGGGCCCGGGGCATCCGGTTCCGCCGGAACTTCGGCAAGGCCGCCGCGCTCACCGCCGGCTTCCGAGCGGCGAGGGGGTCGATCGTCTTCACCCTCGACGGCGACCTCCAGGACGACCCGGCCGAGATCCCCCGGTTCCTGGCCAAGCTCGAAGAGGGCTTCGACGTCGTCAGCGGCTGGAAGCGGACCCGGCACGACCCCTGGCACAAGGTCGGTCCCAGCCGGATCTTCAACCGGATGGTCAGCAGCCTGACCGGCTGCAAGCTCCACGACCACAACTGCGGCTTCAAGGCGTATCGCCGCGAGGTCCTCGACGAGGTCACGCTCTACGGCGAGCTGCACCGGTTCGTCCCCGTCCTGGCCTTCGAGCGTGGCTTCAAGGTCTCCGAGATCGTGGTCAACCATCGCCCCCGCAAGTTCGGCCACTCGAAGTACGGGATCGCCCGGTTCATCAAGGGGCTGCTCGACCTCCTGACCGTCCACTTTCTCTCGCGCTACGGCCAGCGCCCGCTGCACGTCCTCGGAGCCATCGGCCTGGCGATGCTGGCGCTCGGAGCGGCCGGCTTGACCTACCTGGCCGTGATCTGGGTCATCGGCTACTGGGTGGAGGGCTACCGACCGATCGGCGACCGCCCCCTGATGTTCTACTCCGGCATCCTGCTCGCCGTCGGCACCCAGCTCGTCTGCATGGGCGTGCTGGCCGAGATGGTCACCGCCTACAACATCCGCGACACCGACACCTTCAGCGTGGCCGAGACGGCTGGAACCGTACCGGCCCGCCGAGCACGAATCCCCGAGTCTGATATCTCAAATCTGAAATGACATTTGAGATCTGAAATTTGAAATGAAGCTCCGCATTTTTGCAAGGACCCCTCGATGGACCAGCCCCTGACCCCGACGCTCGGCCGCAGGCCCGACGGTTCGTGGCCCTGATCGTGATCGGCGGCGGCGACGGCGCAGTCGCTCGGGGTGGCCCTCAGATGCCGACGCAGCTCACCGCCAACGACATCTCGCGGTACTGCACCGTCTGGTCGCTCCTCGAACGCGGGACCTACGCGATCGACGAATGCCCCTGGTCCAAGGACACCCAGGACAAGGTCAAGAAGGCCGACCCGTTCTCGAAGGAGATCGCCCGCGCCCGAGCACTTCTATTCGAGCAAGCCGCCCCTGTTCGCCACCCTGATGGCCGGCGTGATCTACCCGTTCCGCAAGCTCACCGGCATGCCGCTCGACTCAAGGTTCGAGCAAGTTCGCGTCGAGCGGAACGTCGAGAAGGCCGTCCCGGGCGAGCCCGGCAAGACCGAGTTCGTCCAGGAGACCCCGCCCCCGGTGATCTGGCAAGGCGTACATCCTCTATTTCAAGCCGGTGATCATGCTTTTCAATGTCGTTCCGTTCTGCCTTCTTCCTGGTCCTCTACGCCCGGCTCCTCGACCGCTACGCCCCCAACGACTGGGCCTGGTTCCTGGCCCTTTTCGCCGCCGCCTGGGGCAATTACCTGGTCGTCTTCAACGCGAGCCTGAACAACCACACGGTCGCCGCGTACTCGGCCTTCTTCGCGATCTACGCCCTGTCGAGGATCTTCGACGGCAGGAGAAGGCGTCGGCCGGTCGCACTTCGTCATGGCCGGGTTCTGGGGCGCCTTCTGCGCCTGCAACGAGATCCCCGCCGGCCTCTTCGGCGGCCTGCTGTTCCTGATCCTCGTGGCGAAGGCCCCGAAGCAGACCCTCTTCTACTTCGTCCCGGCCGCGGTGGTCCCGCTCGCGGCGTTCTTCGCGACGCAGTACCTCGCCTTCGGCCAGCTCAAGCCGGTCTATGAGGAATTCGGCACGAAATCATACAATTATGAAGGCAGCTACTGGAACACGCCGCTGGAGTTCGACTGGTTCAACAAGTACCCCGAGCCGAAGGGCCTGTACCTGCTCCACATGACGTTCGGCCATCACGGCGTCTTCTCGCTCACGCCGATCTTCCTGTTCTCGATCTACGCGAGCCTGCGGAACATGTTCGGCCGGGGTCGGCCGCTCAGAGGCGATTTCGTGGCTGACGTTCCTGCTGACGGTAGCGATGCTGGCGTTCTACACCTGGAACCCGAAGGCGAGGAACTACGGCGGCTCGACCTCCGGCCTTCGCTGGCTGTTCTGGCTGATCCCGTTCTGGCTGGTCGTGCTCCCGACCGGGCTGGCCGCCGGGCAGGACCGCAAGGGGCTTCGGTGGCTCTCACTGACAGCCCTGGCGTTCTCGGTCCTCTCGATTGGTTACGCCCTCCGGTCCCCCTGGAGCCACCCGTGGATCGTCGACCTGATGGAGCACCTGAAACTTTACGAGTTGGTCCGGTGAGACCGGGCCAAGGTGGGCCGATGCCCTTCGGGAATGAGTCGGCACTGCGAGTGATCGGTCACCTGGAGACATTCGCCGGACAACTGCGTTGGGACCTTGAGGTCTGCGATTGAAAGGCGCCTCAGGACATCATCCGCGTGATGGTCATGCGAATCGAGATCGGCGAGGAGCAACTTCGAGTAGTGTACGATGTCCACCCCTCCCCTTTTGAAGGAGGACCTCAAGAACGAGGCGTTTTTGGGAATTATTCGCCGGGGCAAGCTCCCGCACTCCAAGCGGATCGGGACGATCGGCCGACCTCGACCGGTGCAAGTCTCGGCTCATCAACCCTTGGAGAGAGGCATTGGAGAACGTGTGTCGAGGCCGGAGTCCGTCGTCCTCAATCCCCGACCTCGATCACCGAACGCAGGCCGGACAGCGCGGGGAGGGATTCAAGCGACTTGCGGACGGATCGCTTTTGCAACAACCGGACACCGTGGCGCGGATCGACACGTCCTTGCCGATCACGCGAACCTCGACCGATTGGGCGCGGTTCCCGACGGCCTCTCGAGCCTGACGCTCGACCCTCCGCTTGAGGGCGGACTCGGTCGCGGGGTCGTCCCGAAGATCCTCTACACCTCGACGGGCCGGGGCAGTGGTCCTTGAAGAGGACGGGGCGGGGGACGTCGGCGGGGCCGGTAGGAGCCCGAAAAGCCGCGAGCGGCGGCCCGGCAGTGGCTGAGGTTGGGGTCGAATCGTGGATGGTTGCTTCGTCGACGGATTCGTGGATGACCGAGGATCTTCGAGGGGTCGCTCGTCCCCCATGGGCGACGATTCGAGAACCAGCGGACGGGCCGAACGGCCCGAGGGATTGCTCGAAGGCGTCCGGCCTGGTGCGGGGGACGGGACGGCCCGCATCTCGATCGGCGCTTCGAGCGAGAGTTCTCCGTTCAACGGTTCCAGAGGCGTCGTCGACGTTTCCGCTGGTGTTGGAGGACGAGCGGAGGGCGTCAAAATCCCCGGCACGGCGAGCACGGCCCGCTGGCCGGGCGCGTTGACGTTCGGCCGAGGGACCGTCGGCTTCGCCGAGGGCGTGGTCGGTCGGGAGACGATCGGCATCTCGGTCGGGGGCGTCAGATCCGGCCCGTCGCCATCGCCGGCTGGAGCCTGATCGGCGAGCGCGAGCCCGAGTATCGAAGCGGCCAGGATCGCCCGGCCTCGCCCCCTCTCCATCTCCACGACGATCCGCCTCATGGACTTGTCCTCGAAGGGGGAGACCCGCCATGATGTTGGGGATTCGGATTGGATCGGTATCGGCCCGCTCGGGGGGTCGAGATCAGGCGATCCGGGGGTTTTGACGGGTCCGGACTGAGCGTTATGAGGATCATGGGGGAAGTCGCGGTCGTGACGGGAGCGTCGAGTGGCCTGGGGGCTGAGATGGCCCGGCAACTGGCCAGGGCAGGCCTGAAAGTCGGCCTGACCGCCCGGCGCCTCGACGAGCTAGAAACCGTGGCCGAGTCGATCCGAGCCGGAGGGGGCACCGCCTGCGTCGCCGTGGCCGACGCGGGCGATCCCGAGGCCACGCGCTCGGCCTTCGGGGAGATCACCCGTCAGCTCGGGCCGGTTGACCTGCTCGTCGCCAACGCGGGCGTCGGCCTCGGGACCTCCGCCGGGAAGTTCTCGGGCGAGACCTTCGAACGGATGGTCCGGGTCAACCTGATCGGCGCGGGATACGCGATCGAAGCGGTGCTCCCGGAGATGATCCGGCTCCAGCGAGGGCACATCGTCGGAATCAGCAGCCTGGCCGCGTATCGAGGGCTGCCCGGCTCGGCGGGTTATTGCGCGACCAAGGCGGGGCTGACGGCACTCCTCGAAGGGCTCCGCCCCGAGCTAAAGCGGATGAATATCGCTGTCACGGCCGTTCATCCCGGCTACGTCCGGACACCGATGACCGAAGGCCAGAAGAACTTCCAGCCGCTCCTGATGGACGTCGAGCCCGCCGTTCGGATCATCCTCAAGGGAATCGCGGCCCGGCGGACGCGTGTCGACTTTCCCAGGCGGATGGCCGGCCTGCTCGGCCTGGTCCGGCTCTTGCCAGACTCAGTGTATGACCCCATGGTCGGCCGGCTCTTGCTCGGTCGAAAGCCGGGCGCGGATCGGTTTGAGCGATCCCATTTCCGATCTCAAATAGGAAATCTTAAATCTGAGATTTCCGATCTGAAATCCGAGATCGGAGGGGCCGTCAGTAAGCCGTCGAAGTCGGCGGGACGCCGACCACGATCTGCTTGAGCTCGCCGTAGATGCCGGCCGGGACACCGATGAGGGTCGCGGCGGCGGTCTTCGTGACCTTGTTGCTGCCGGTGCTCTCGTAATACTGACGAGGCTTGGAGAAAAGCGGGTGGCGGTCGACGACCGTGACCGTGCTCGGCACCGGTTTGGCAACGACGGTGGTGCCGCCGTCGCCGGGCACTGTGGACAAGGCGGGCTCGGTCGAGGCCAGGGTCCGCTTGGAAGGGCCTCCGCTGCATCCGGCCGCCAGCAAAGCCGCCAGCAGGGCGGCCACCGTCCATTGGAGTCCACGCATGAGTCAGCCAATCCTTTCCGACGCGACGCGGCCCTGATCGGGCCGGGACGTGGCGCCTCGATGAAAGGATAACCCACGACTGGCGAGCTTTGAAAAAATCAGCGGTTCAGCGGGGTTCCGAATGTGACGCACCAATAGGAAGCGCCATCCCTGCTGATCGCGCGGCCGACGCCGATCTCGGAGTATTTGCCGAGGATGTTCCGCCGGTGGCCCAGACTGTGCATCCACCCCGTCATCACCGACTCAACATCGTCGAATCCATAGGCGACGTTCTCCGCCGCCATCCGGAACTCGTATCCCTGGCGCTTCATCCGCTCGAAAGGCGAGGACCCGTCGCCCCCTTTGTGGGCCATCTTCCGGCGAGCGGCCATGTCGCGGGCATGCTCGCTCGCCGCGGCCTCCAGTTCCGGGTTGAGAGTCAAGGGATCAAGGCCTGCCTTCGCCCGACGCTCGTTGTGGGCTTGTACCACTTGCCCGACCACGTCCGTCGCTTCGGGCACCTCGCGGCGAGGCGAGGGCAGGGGGATCGGAACCGGATTGGACCGGGGCTCGACGCACGAACTTGCCGACGCCGAGGCGAGCGCGGCGGCCACGATCGCAAACCGTCGGTAGGGCGAGCGTCTCATGCTCGGTTTGTTCGGCCGGCGGCCGGCCGTCCCGCTAGCCATTCCCCCGATCAACCTATTCGAGGTGACCCGGCAACTTCATAATAAAGAAGTCGCGAAGGCCGGCCGATTCCCGACCGGATGACTCGATCGATTCCCGGTGGGAGTGACAGCGCGAGATGGGCGAGGTGTCCGAGGCGGAGTTTGTGGCGTTCGACCTGGAGACGACCGGCCTCTCGGCCGAATCGGACCGGATCGTTGAGGTCGGCGCCGTGCGATTTGACGCCTCAGGCCAGATCGTCGGCGAGTTCGAGCGGCTGGTCAACCCGCTCCGACCCTCCGGCGCGAGCCCGCGCGGTCCACGGGATCTCCGACGCGGAACTTGCGAGGGCCGATACGGCGGAAGTCGTCCTTCCCGAGTTCCTTACGTTTCTCGGAAACCCCGACCGGACGACCCTCCTGGCCCACAATGCGACCTTTGACGCCGGGTTTCTGGGACGAGAGCTGGCCAGGCTGGGCCGGCCAATGCCTGGGCACGTGGTCGTCGATACCCTAGCGTTGAGCCGGAAACGCTGGCCGAAGCTGGGGAGCCACAAGCTTGACTTCCTCGCGAGGAGCCTCGACCTCGACCCACACGGGCCGCACCGGGCCCTGGCCGACAGCCGGCGGGTCCGGGGGCTCTGGCTGGCCTTGATTCAGAAGCCCGAGGCCGGCGAGTTGCCGCTGGCCTACCCGATCTTCGACGCCCGCTGCCCCCTCCCCGCGCCGAGGGGTTGGGGCCAGGTCGAGGAGGCAATCGGCCGCGACCAGATCCTCCGGATCGAGTACACGGGCGGGACCCGAGGGCTCGCGGCCCGCGATGTCACCCCCCGGCGGTTCTCGAACCGAGGGGGGCGTGGCGTACCTGGTCGCGATCTGCCACATCGACCGCAAAGAAAAGGAGTTCCGGCTCGATCGCGTCCGGAGCTATGCCGTCGTCGACCCTCGACTCACCGGAGTCCTGATCGATGGCGGGCCTGCTGGTGAGCGTCCGCTCGGCCGAGGAAGCAAAGGCCGCGGTCGAGGGTGGGGCGACGGTAATCGACGTCAAGGAGCCCGACCGAGGGCCGCTCGGTCGGGCCTCGGCCGCGACCTGGCGAGCCGTCCGTCACGTGGTCCCGCCGGCTATCCCAGTCAGTGTGGCGCTGGGGGAGCTGCGCGATTGGGGTGGGATGGGGAAGGGCGATTTGAATGGGATCGCCTTCCGCAAGCTGGGGCTCGCCGGGGCCGGGAGGGACTGGCGAGCCGACTGGGCCGAGATCCGGCGCGGCCGACGCGCAGGGGCCACGATGGGTGGCCGTGGCGTATGCCGACTGGCGATCGGCCGGAAGCCCTGATCCTGACGCCGTTCTCGACGAGGCCCGGCTCATCCCGGAGTGCGCCGGAGTGCTGGTTGACACCTGGGACAAGACGAAGCCAAACTCACTCGACATGACCGCGCGATGGGCCGCCTGGATCGAACGGGCCCGGCAATCCGGCCGTTTTGTCGCCCTGGCGGGGGGCCTGGACCTCGCCACGATCACCCGGCTCGCACCACTCCGGCCCGACCTCTTCGCGGTTCGGGGCGCCGCCTGCGAACGATCGGATCGGAGAGGGACCGTCTGCCGAGCCCGCGTGGACGAGCTGGCGCGGATCTGCCGGTTCTGTGGATAACCAGGGACGACGTGTCGTAGAGTGGTTGGGAGTCAACAGGAGCTCCGGAGTTCCCACGATGCCCTTACTCGATCACTTTCATCCACCCTTACTTGGCGCCCGCCATTGGGAGTCGTTCCATGCCTTATGGGCGGGTTCGCTCGCCGCGCGGTTCAACGTCGATTTGCTCCCTCAAGGCTATTTCGCCGAGGTTCAGGTCCATGTTGGCGGTCGAGTGGAAGTGGACATCGGGACCTTCGACAGCGATCCTCTGACCCGGAGGGATCGAGCCGAGGAGGAAACGTCGTCTTCGGTGGCGACATTGCTCGCCCCGGTCAAAGTCTGGACCCCTCCCGCGCCGGATTTGCGGTTTCCCGCCGTCTTCCCCGACATCGTGGAGATGCTGGTCTACAACGAGGAGGCCGGGCCGGTCCTCGTCGGTCGCCGTGGAACTGGTCAGCCCAGGGAACAAGGACCGGCCCGAGACCCGGCGAGCATTCGCCGCGAAGTGCGCCACGTACCTCCAGGAGGGGATCGGGGTGGTGGTTGTCGACATCGTGACGAGCCGGAGCGCGAACTTGCACAACGAATTGATCGACCTGCTGGAACTCGGCGACGCGTTCAAAATGTCGGACGAGGTGACCACTTACGCGACGGCCTATCACCCTTTTCGCCGCCTTTCCGAGGAGGCGACCGACGCCTGGCTGGCACGGATTCACGTCGGCGAGCCGCTGCCGACCCTTCCTTTGTTTCTCCGGCGGGGGCCTTGCCTGCCGCTCGAACTGGAGTCGATTTACGCTGATGTTTGTCGCCATGCTCGCCTGATTTGAAGCAGGCAAGCTTGATCTCATCCGAGGAGGGCCATTCCTTGAAGGCGCATACGGAGTATCTGACCTTCAACGTGCCCGGCCGGGTGGGATTCGTCAACATCACCTCGAGCGTCGAGGAGGCGGTTCGGAAATCGGGCGTCGCCGAGGGGTTTGTGCTGGTTAACGCCATGCACATCACGGCCAGCGTCTTCATCAACGACGACGAACCGGGTCTGCATCAGGACTACAAGGCATGGCTCGAAGGGCTCGCCCCGTTCGACGCTTCCCCCCAGCGCTACAATCATAACCGAACCGGTGAAGACAACGCCGACGCCCACATGAAGCGGCAGATCATGGGACGTGAGGTTGTCGTCGCGATCACTAATGGCAAGCTCGACTTCGGCCCGTGGGAACAGATCTTCTACGGAGAGTTCGACGGCCGGCGGCCGAAACGGGTCCTGATCAAGGTCATTGGAGAATAATGGAACCGCCTGGGGCCGGCAAGGACCGGCTCGATCCTCTGCCTACATTCACCAAAGAGTTCCGACTCAGGCCATTGCGGTACGACGAATGTTAAAGCAAATGCATGATGCCACCCTAACTCCCACGCACCTACAACTTGTTCATTTCTTATTTTTTTTCGACGAGAGCGTCACGAAATCAGTTGCCTTCCCGTAGACAGTTTAGGAGGTCCCCCCCTCCGTCCCTCCACATCCTCCCTCGCCTTTCGCTTGAATTAAGTTGTTTCTTCGGCAGGAACCATCCCGGATCGTGTTTTATTAAAAATTCAGAGTCGGTGGTTGGAGCGAAGTGTCGAATGGCCGGCCGTGGTCGGCGGTTCGAATCTCCTCCGGCAGCCTGGCCAGGTAGTCGAGATCGGCAGCGATCTCAACTGTCAGTCGAGGGTCCGTTGAGCCTTGTGTCGCGGAAGAAGGCCGCGGATGGGGCGTCGAGGGGCCCGAACAGGGGTCGAATCCGATGCATGAATCACTGACCATCCTGATCACGGACGACCCAATCCTCGTCGAGACGATCGGGCCGGTTGTCCGGTCGATCGGGGACATGAATTTGACCGTCCTGCCAGGGATCGAGGCGGCCTCGGCGATGGAATCGTGGGATGGGGTCGCCCTGGTGATCCTTCACCTGGCTCGGCGAGGCCCCGCACCCGAGGTGAGCTGGCTCCTGCGGATGCTCTCGGCGAACCGACGGCGGGTCGCGATGCTGGTCATCGCCCAGGAACCCGACCCCGATCAGGCGTTGGAATTACTCCGGCAGGGGGTGGCGGACTATCTGAGCCTCCCGTTGGATCTCTCGAGGCTTTCCTACCTGATCGACGTCCTGACGATCCGGGGCCGCGAGCAGGGACCGAGCCCGGCGCCGGAGGCGACTCGGCGGTCCTCGATCGATGCCGGTCTTGATGCGGAGATGGCGGGGATCGAGGCCTTGATGGAGCAGGTCCGGCGCGTGGCTCCCCTGAACGCGTCGATCCTGCTCGGAGGCGAGACCGGCACGGGCAAGACCCGGCTGGCCCGCGTGATTCACGACCTCTCCGACCGACGCTTCGAGCCATTCCTGACGATCAACTGCGGCTCGCTCTCGGCCGATCACTTCGAGGCTGAGTTGTTCGGCCAGTTGCGCGACGTGAACGCCGGCGCCGATCGCAATCGGCCGGGCAAGCTCGCCGAGGTCGGTCGGGGGACGCTGTTTCTTGACGAGGTCGAGTCCCTTCCCCTGAGAGCACAGGCGAAATTGCTCCGGGTCGTCGAGGAGCGTCTCTATGAGCCGGTCGGATCGTTCGAGCCTCAGGTGTTCCGGGCCAGAGTGATTGTGGCGAGCAGCCGACCCCTCGACCTGGAAGTTGAGGAGCAAAGGTTCCGATCCGACCTGTACTATCGACTCAATGTGATCCATTTCCAAATTCCGAGGCTCCGGGAGCGTCCCCAGGCGATCCCTTCCTTGGCTTCGAGATTCCTGAACGAGTTCTCCACTCGGAATGGCCGGACGCCCGTGAAGATCTCCCCGGATGCCTTGCGAGTTCTCGGGGAATACGATTGGCCGGGCAATGTCCGCGAGCTGCGCAACCTGATTGAGCGGGCCGTCGCCCTCGGCTCGGGAGACGAGGTCCGTGTCGAGGACCTGCCCGAGACGATCCGGAAGGTTTCCACCAGGGAGAAGGCCCGTCCGGTCGTGACGGCCCCGGCCGTCATCCTTCCCACCATCGCCCAGAGCACCCTGGCCCAGATCAAGCGGGACGCCGAGCTGACTCGGATCATCGAGGCGCTGGAGAAGCACGGCAACAACCGGCTCCGGGCCGCCTGCGAGCTGGGAATCAGCCGGATGACACTCTACAAGAAGCTGTATAAGTATGGCCTGATGCAGCCGCAAGCCGCCAGCCGGGGCGGCGTGGCCTGAGCCGGTTGGCCCCTTCGACGAGTGTCGGCATCGGGTTTGCGGATCGAGACTCTCGCGAGTCTTGATCTCACTCTCCCAGATCCGATCAGACACCCGGAGGGACCGTTATGTCCACGTCGAAGAAAAACGCGCCCGAAGTGAGGGATGAAAACCGCGATCCGATCAGCGGCGAGCCCGGCGCCCACCCGGTCGGGACCGGTCTGGGCGCCGCGGGGGTTGGTGCCGCGGCGGGCGCGGCGGGAGGTGCCGTCGCCGGACCGGTCGGGGCCGCGGTCGGCGCAGTCGTCGGTGCCGTTGCGGGCGGACTCGGCGGCAAGGCGATCGCCGAGTCGATCGATCCCACCGCGGAAGACGCCTACTGGAATGAGAACCACCGCGACCGCCCTTATTACGATAAGTCGGTCGACTACGAGCATTATCGCCCCGCCTACCGTTACGGCTGGGAATCCCGCTCGCTCTACTCAGACAAGTCGTGGGACGAGATCGAGTCGGAGCTGGCCAGCGGCTGGGCCGAGCGCCGAGGCAACTCCCGGCTCGACTGGAAGGAGGCCCGCCACGCCTCCCGCGACGCCTGGGAACGCGTCGGCGCGGCCGACGGCGAGTCGATCAGCGACAGGGTCTGAGTGTTTGGACCCTCTCTTTGAGTCCTCCAGGGCCGGGCGGCCATTTCGCCCGGCCCTTTTGTTTTCGAAAGGTGGGACGGAGACTTCCGGAAAATCTCAAGACCGGTCGATGGGGACTGTCGATCGTGAGAGTTCGAGCTACAATAATTCCCCATGCCTGACGGCCGACGGACCTCTCCCGTCCGACCATCGCCCTCTATCACTCCGATCGTCTTCGCGGAGAGACCATCCCCATGTTGCGCCGTGTCCAGCTTGCCTTCTTGTTCGCATTCGCGACGTGTTCCTACTCAGGCCTCGCCGTCTTCGCCCAGCAGCCGAATCCGGCGACGGAGCCTTCGGCCAAGGAAGCTGTCAAGGAGGCGGAGAAGCCCGCGCCTCCGAAGCCCCCGACCGATCCGATCGAACGGATCAAGGATCGAGGCGCTGAACAAGTCGCAGGTGATGGCGACGCTCAGCTACTTGACCGACGTGATCGGCCCGCGCCTGACCGCCTCACCCAACATGAAGCGGGCCAACGAGTGGACCCGCGACAAGCTCGCCGGCTGGGGCCTGGAGAACGCCCACCTGGAGAAGTGGGGCACGTTCGGCAAAGGGTGGGCTCTCAAGAAGTTCTCGATCCAGGTCGTTGAGCCCCAGTGCGTCCCCTTGATCGCGTTCCCCAAGGCCTGGTCGCCCGGCGTCGAGGGCACGGTCGTCGGCGAGGTGTTCGACTTCGACGCCATCAAGACCCAGGCCGACCTGGAGAAGCTCAAGGGTAAGCTCAAAGGGGCCTTCATCCTGCTCAGCCCGCCGCTGACCGTCGAGGCCCATTTCGAGCCGCTCGCGACCCGCCTGACCGACAAGGAACTCCTGGAGCTGGCCAACGCCGCCGAGCCCGCCGCGCGGCGGCCTCGTCGCGCAACGCCCGCCGCAGACACCGGCCAGTCCTTCGGCCAGCCCCGCCGTCGCCGCCAATACCCCGGCCTCCGGTGCCGCGCCGGCCCCTCGCGGTCCCGGTGGACGTGGCCAGATGACGGCCGAGCAGCGCGAGCGGGCACAGCTCCAGCGCAAGAAGATGACCTTTGCGATGGAGGAAGGGGCCGTCGCGGTCATCGATGGCAGCTCGAACGGCGACGGCGGCACTCTCTTCGTAGCCCAGGCCAGCGTCCCCGCCGGCCCGCTGCCGGGCGAGGGGGGTGGTCCGGGCGGAGGACCGCCGGCTCGTCGAGTCTCGGCCTATGACAAGGATGCCCCCAAAATCCTCCCGCAGATCACCGTCGCCAAGGAGCATTACAACCGGATGCTCCGGATGATCCGCCAGGGGGAGACCCTGAAGATCGCGCTCGAACTGGCCGTCGAATCCCAGGAGAACGTGGATACGTTCAACACCGTCGCCGAGATCCCCGGGACCGACCTCAAGGACGAGATCGTCATGCTCGGCGGCCACATGGATTCCTGGCACAGCGGCACCGGCGCGACCGACAACGCGGCCGGCGTCTCGGTCGCCATGGAGGCCGTGCGGATCATCAAGGCGCTCGACCTCAAGCCGAAGCGGACCATCCGGATTGCCCTCTGGAGCGGCGAGGAGCAGGGCCTGCTCGGCTCGGAAGCCTACGTCAAGGAGCACTTCGGCCAGGTCGGCGACGGCACCCGGCCGGCCAGGACCGGCGGGCCCGGCGGCGGCAACGGCCCCAGACCCAAGGTGACCACCAAGCCGGATTACGACAAGTTCTCGGCCTACTTCAATCTCGACAACGGCACCGGCAAGGTCCGGGGCGTCTACCTTCAGGGGAACGAGGCCGTCCGCTCGGTCTTCCGCCCGTGGCTCACGCCGTTTCAGGAGATGGGGGCCTCGACCCTCACGATCAGCAATACTAGCGGGACCGACCACCTCTCGTTCGACGGCATCGGCCTGCCCGGCTTCCAGTTCATCCAGGACGTCGTCGAGTACGACGCCCGGACCCACCACTCGAATCAAGACGTCTTCGACCGGATCCAGGCCGACGACATGAAGCAGGCCGCCGCGATCATGGCCGCCTTCGTCCTCAACACCGCCAACCGCGAGGACAAGCTCCCGCGCAAGCCGACCTCGACGACCGGCCCGACCTCGACGACCCCCACCCCCGCGCCGGCCCAGCCGACCGCCGCAACCTCGGCGGCGGGGAACTAGTTCGCGATCAAATCTAAATGTCTCAAATCTTAGATTTCAAATTTGAAATCTCAGATTCTGTATGGAATGGGGGGCGGCCAACACCGCCCCCGTTCATCCCGCCTCGATCTCGAACCGAACTCCTTGCGCCAGCGGCAGATCCTTCCCGCCGTTGATCGTGCAGGTCTGCCGTCGCATGTACGCCTTCCAGGCGTCGGAACCCGCCTCGCGACCGCCTCCGGTCGCCTTCTCGCCGCCGAAGGCGCCGCCGATCTCGGCGCCGGAGGTGCCGATATTCACGTTGGCGATCCCGCAGTCGGACCCCTCGGGCGAGAGGAACCGCTCCGACTCGATCACGCTGTCGGTGAAGATCGACGACGCCAGCCCCTGCTCGACCCCGTTCTGGATCGCCAGGGCCTCGTCGAGGTCGCGATAGGTCATCACATAAAGGATCGGCGCGAACGTCTCCTCGGCGACGATCGGCATCGAAGGCTCGGCCCGGACGATCGTCGGCTCGACGAAGAACCCCGGCCGGTCGATTCGCTTGCCGCCATGAAGGACCGTCCCGCCCTGGGACTTCGCCGAGTCGAGCGCCCGCATCATCGTCTCGACGGCCCGCTCGTTGATCAGCGGCCCCATCAGGACGCCGTCTTCCCAGGGGTCGCTGATCTTGATGCTCGCGTAGGCCCGTTTCAATCGGTCGATCAAGCGATCGGCGATCGACTCGTGGAGGATCAGCCGGCGGAGGGTCGTGCAGCGCTGGCCGGCGGTCCCGACGGCGGCGAAGGCGACCGCGCGGAGCGGCGAGGTCGAGATCCGCCTTCGGCGTGACGATCACCGCATTGTTGCCGCCCAGTTCCAGGAGCGACCGCCCGAGCCGACCCGCGACGGCCTGAGCCACCGCGCGGCCCATCCGGCAACTCCCCGTCGCCGAGACCAGGGGCAACCGAGAATCGGCCGCGATCACCTCGCCGATCTCGGCTCCTCCCACGCAGAGGGCGAAGACCCCCGCGCAACCGTTGGCCTCGGCAACCTCATGCGCGATCTTCTGCACGGCCAGGGCGGTCAAGGGGGTCTCGGGCGAGGGTTTCCAGATCGTCGAGTCGCCGCAGACGGAGGCGACCGCCGCGTTCCAGGCCCAGACGGCGACCGGGAAGTTGAACGCCGTGATGATCCCGACCGGCCCGAGCGGGTGCCATTGCTCGATCATCCGGTGCCCCGGCCGCTCGCTGGCGATCGTCAGGCCGTGGAGCTGCCTCGACAGGCCGACGGCGAAGTCGCACATGTCGATCATCTCCTGGACCTCGCCTTCCCCCTCCGAGCGGATCTTGCCCGTCTCCAGCGTCACGAGCAGGCCCAGCTCCCGCTTCCGCTCGCGGAGGGCCTGCCCGAGCTGCCGGACCACCTCCCCGCGCCTCGGGGCCGGGACCCTCCGCCAGCTCTCGAACGCCGTCCGGGACTCCTCCGCGACCCGCCCGTAATCGTCGATCGAGCCCATCCGGACCCGACTTAACTCCCGGCCCGTCGCCGGGTTGAGCGAAACCACCTCCGCCCCGCCCGGCGAGCCCCAGCCCGCGCCACAGACCCCGCCGTTCGACTCTCCGAGGCCCAGCGACCGCAAGACGGACTCGATCATGAGACGGCTCCTTTTCGAGATGATGACATGGGATGCTCCTCCCAACTTCGGAGCCTTCCGGAGCCAAAAAGAAAAGATCGGGGATCTGGGGTAACTTTCCCGTGGGCGGGTCGGACGCCAAGCCTCGGAACCAGGCCGGAAATGCAAACCCAATCGGCTCGCCAACTCAAACCCGATCGCCTCTCCAACTCGAACCCAATCGCCTTTCCAATCCGAACCCAATCGGCTCTCCAACTTGGACCCAATCGATTCTCCAATCCAAACCCAATCGGCTCTCCAACTCGCACCCAATCGATTCTCCAATCCGAACCCAAACGGCCCTCCAACTTGGACCCAAGCGATTCTCCAATCCGAACCCAATGCCTCGACCGTCTCCCCGGGCGACAGACCCGCGAGGCTCGTCTCCGATCGGGCATGCGGCCTCAATACTATCGCTTCCGAACCATCCGCTTAACACAGTTTGTCGCGACCGGCCCAGATTTCCTGACCGGCCGCCACCTAGACTTTGCATCACAAAGACATCGGAAAATCGACTCTGTGACCCCCGAAAAGGGGCAAAAAGAGGCCGATTCCGGGTCGAAACGGGTCCAGAATCGACCAGAATCGGTCGAAAAATCGTCGCCGAGGCTCGCTTTGCATGGCAAAGCGAGCCGGACCATGGTAGACCGTTCATCTCGTAGGGTAGGGCTTGCCCTGCCGCGACCGGGCTCGCGGCAGGGCAAGCCCTACCCTACGGGAAATGCCGAAATCGGGAGGGGCACCCGGTCAGATCTCCTCCGAAGGGATCCCCACCTGGGCTCACCTCGGGGCCGGAGGGCCCCGGGCTCCTTTCGATCTCGGCAACCATGCCGGCTCCCGAGAGGCCCATCCCCGCGATCCGCTCCCTGGGGTCCATGAGCGGGAGGGGGAGCCGATGTCATGGCCTTCCGCGTTGACGCATCGGAGGATTTGCGATATCAACCCGGCAGCAAATCCAAACGGACTTCGAGGAGGCGGCCCGATGCCCGACACGACGGATCACCGATCAAGACCCGCCAACGATCGATTCGCCGCCGTCGCCTCGATCGCCCTCCTCGCCATCCTCGCCGGGAGCCCGGCCCGAGGTCAAGACGGCCCGCCGCCCGACGTCCTCGCCGAGTCGGTCCTGACCGAAGTCGAATTCCGGGGCCGGGTGAACGTCGGACTCGCGGAGATCGAGGCCAGGTCCGGTCTGAAGAAGGGGGCCAAGGTTGACGTTTTTCGGGTCGTCAATGCGCCCGAAGAGATCCGCAAACTCTATCGGCAGAGAGGCTACACGGCGGCTGAGGTGAACCTCGTCGAGGGACGCGATGCAGGGGCAACTCGGGTGGTGATCGAGATCGTCGAGGGGCCAAAGTCCATGCCCATCGGCTCGACCCCAGCCCCGGCGCAGGCCGGCTCCCGAGAGGGAGAGAAGTCATCTCTCAAGCAGATGTTCGATCCCAACTCTTTGAAGGCCGGGGACGCCTTCCGGCAAGGCCGCTCGGAGCACAGCGCGAACCATCCCGCCCCGTTCCAGGTCGCCCAGCAGGCGGAAGAGGAGGCGATAGCTCACGCCGAACGGGCAAATCAAGCCAGACAGGAGAAAGACTTCGAGAGGGCGCTTGAGGAGACGACTGCCGCGATCCGACTGTACCCCAATCTCGCCGAAGTCTACCAATATCGGGGCCAGATTTACGCGGAGATGGAGCTTCCTCGCCGGACGATCGCCGACCTCACCACCACGATCCAGCTCGATCCTAGCGCGGATCGTTTCCTCGCCCGTGGCAACGCGTACTGTCTGGAGCGAGATTTCGTGCGAGGGTTCAGCGACATCGACACTGGTTTCTTCCAATCGGTGGGAAACGACCAGCGGGCAACCGCCCACTATCACCGGGGAGTGGCCCGGGCGTTCCACGGCGATCACGAACTCGCGGTGGATGACCTCGACCGGGCGATTGAATTGGGCGTGGAGGCCGATGAGAAACTCTACCAGACGCGAGGCCAATCCCTCGCGAAGCTGGGAGAGCACGTACGAGCGATCGCCGACTTCGACCGAGCCATCGCGATTCATCCAACCGAGAGCGGATGGTATTCGCGGGGCAAGTCGAATTTCGCCCTTGGGAAGTACATACTTGCTCAGGCCGATTACGAACGCGCGATGGAATTGTGCCCGAATTGCGGCGACTGTCAGCAAGGACGGGGCTGGGCCCGTCTGGCCCAGGGGCAGGTTGACGCTGCGATTGATGACTTCACATGCGCCATCGAGAGTAACGACGAAACCTACTGGGCCTTCACGGGAAGGGGGTGGGCCTTCCTGCTGAAACATGATCTCGATCGGGCGACCGCCGATTTCGACAAGGCCATCAAACTCCAGCCAGGAGTTCAATTCGAGTTCGGTATTGCGCTCGACAGATGCCTGAGCCTCCATCCGAAGCACGATCGGGCCGTCGCCGAGTTTGATGAACGCTGCCGGACCGTTCCCAACCTCCGCTTCGCCCTGGTGATCCTGAAGGGGGAGGAGGCACGCAGCCAGTTCCTCCATAACCCCTACTTCGCGGCTTATCTCGTCGGCCGGACTCGCGCCAGCTCGGAGATCGCCCCGAACCTTATCTTTCGGATCACACTGGACTGGTTGCCGTTCCCCGACGCGAAGTCCGCTTGCGTTGGACGAGCAATCGCGGCAATGCTTCGCTCCGACTGGATGGATGCGAGACATTATCTGAAACAAGCCCTGAAGTCGTTCGTCGATTCGTGCTATCCCGGGGCGACTCGTCGACCGCTTTCCGATCTCCTCCGTGGAGAATGACCCCGGTCGCCCGACTCACCGGCTCGCGAACTGGCGCGACTGCCCCTTGGGTCTGGGCGGGCAGGGGGGGTCGTTCTTGAGGGCTTCCAGATCGACCTCGGCCGAGGGGCGAGTGTCGGCCTTGAGGACCTTGGCCATCTCGTTGAGGGCGTGGCGGTTCTCTTCCTCGGTGTTCGAGGCCACGCAGTCGGCCGGGACGACGAGGTCGAAGTCCCGCATGTAGGCGTCGTTCGCGGTGAACAGCACGCAGATGTTCCCGGCGACACCGGCCAGGATCACGGTCTGCACCCCCAGGTAGTCGAGCAGAATGTCGAGGGTGGTCGAGAAGAAGGCCGAGTGTTTGGGCTTGAGGACGAAGTAATCCTGGTGCTCGGGCCGGAGCTTCTCGGCGATCGGCCGACCGCGAACGTCGTCGTTCAGGCAATGCTCGATCTGGGAATGGAAGTTCGACTGCCAGCGGCCGAAGTTGTCGTTGACGTAGATCACCGGGATTCTCGCCTGGCGGGCCCGACGGGCCAGCTCGGCGACGCGGTCGGCCATCGGCAGGGCGTGTTCCAGGAGCTGTTCCCCCTCGGGGAACTCCAGGTCGTTGATCAGGTCGATCAGGAGCAGGGCGACGCTCGACTTGTCGGGGACGTTGCCGTGCAGGTCTTCGTTCTTGCTGGGCATGCGCGACCTTCGAGGGGACGAGTCCGGAGAGAAGGACCCATGCCCTCGAAGGTCGCAATCTCCGCGCGAACGGTTACCGCGGTTCACGCACGGATCGCCCAGGACGGAAGAGAATGGGGATTGGCTCCCGGCCCTTTCTCCAACCATTGAACCGGGAGAAGACGAGGCGGGCCGGGTGCCTGTCCCCTTTCTCGGGACGCATCACCAGCGAGATTCGCCGTCAGGAAACGGGCCACTCCGGGAGGCGCCGGAAAACGGGGACAGGCACCCGGCCCGCGTTGCCGTCAGGCGGACTCGGCGCCCCAACCAGGGCCGGGAGCCAGTCCCCGTTTTCCTCCATCGTGCGCCGTTCGAATGTGAACCACTGTAGCGGGCTGAATCGGTCAATGGGCCATCCGGACCTCGGCCTCGTCGAGGGCTCGGGGCGGGACGACGTCGATCCGATACGGCCCCATCAGGGAGGAAGGTGCCTCAAGCCGGACGAGGATCGAGGCCGGGCGGAAGATCGGGGCCAGTTCCGGCAGCGCCTCGGAAGTGGCTTCGGACGACGGGCGCCGGAAGAAGCGGCGGAGGTCGATCGCGCGGAGCAGGGCGTTGAATTCGGGCGGGGTCAGGAACGCGAGGTAACCGACCCACATCAGCTCGCCGAAGATCGGGATGTTGATCGTGACCAGGATGCCAGCGTGGAGCATCAAACCCACGGCAGATCACGATAAGGCCGGGCCGACCGGAACCAGAGCAAAAAGGCCAGGGCGAACTCCATCGCCAGGGCCGAGTACGTCATCAGGTTGATCAGGATCGGGTACTGCGTCAGGAAGCTGAGGTTCGAATCGGTAGACCTCGCTGTTGTTCAGCACATAATGGAGCGCCGAGCCGTTGAGCCAGAGGTTGCCGCCCATCTTGAGGACCGCGGCGTAGGTGTAGACCAGGCTGATCTGGATCTGGATCAGCCGCATCGCCCCAGGGGACGATCAAGGGTTCGGCGAGCGTCCCCCGTCGCCTCGACTTCGAGCCAGGCGTCGACCGAGTAGGCGGCCCCGCACGGGCAGAGCATCAGGTTGAAGGCGAACGTCATGAGCAGGACGTCGGCCCCGCTGGAGCTGACCAGGTTGCGGTTGTGGATCGAGAGCATCCCGAGATAGAACAGGATGCTCATCAGCCGCGTCCGCCAGCCGATCGTCAAGAGCACCGCGGCCGACGGCGGTGAAGGCGAACGCGATCCGGACCGAGGTCCCGTCCTGGAACCAGTGGAGCGGCGAGTGCTGGTAAGCGGCCGGCGATCATCCAGGCGTCGTCCGCCCCGGAGCAGTCCGGATTCGGTGAACCAGTAATCGAGGTCGACCGAGGTGAATGCCAGATTGGCCAGGGCCAGCAGGCCGAAGAGGATGCGGATCGCCCCCAGCGGCCTGGCCGAGGTGGGCCGGAAGAAGAACCTGTTCCAGGCGCGGATCGGATGGATCACGGCATGACCTCCGCTGCCGTCGGGAATCTGAAGGTCTGGAGCGTCTGCGGGACCGGCGGCTTCATCGGGTCGCGAAGCGGCTCGCCCGGCGGCGGCGTCTCGCGGACCTGGTAGAGCACCTCGGCCTGGACCGGGAATGACTCCGCCGGGATCTTGAGCTGACGGATCGCGTATCGGGCCGCGAACTCAGGCGGATAGTCCGGTCGATCCTCCACCCCGCAGTTGCTCGCGAACTTCGAGTGCCGGACCCGGGGAATCGCCCGCCAGATCGAGAAGTCGGTCATCTTCGGGAACGCGTACATGCCGCTGGATGCCGTCCTTGTCGACCGCCATCACCTCCAGCGTCATCGGATGCATCGCCGGGTTGGGCGCGAACATTCCCCAGGCCTGGTCCAGACCGATCGGCAGCAGGTAATAGAGCACCGGCATGATCAATCGCTGCCGGAGCGCCGAGTCCGGCATGTTGATGATCCCCACCGCAAAGAGGTGGGCGATCAGAAAGGCCGAGATGGCCAGTCGGTAGGCGGTCCATCGCCAGTTCAAAGGCACCTCCTCGCCCCCGGAGCCCGGGAGACGCTCGCGGTCGACCCGTCTCGTCCCTGAGTGTCAGGGACTTTAGGAAATCTCGACCGGAGCGTCAATCCGACTGAGATCCGAGAGGAGGTTGGACGATTGAGAACGAGAGGTGATTGACGTGCTTCCGCGACCGTCGGAGAGTCGGCGACAGCTTCGGGAATCACTTGCTCTTCGACATCAGCCGTCTTGACCGGCTCGTCCAGGAGGGTCGTGACGATCGCTTCGAGCCGGGCCTTCGGCGTGTAGCCGACGAGCATCAGCCGGACCTTGCCCGAGCGGTCGAGGAACAAGGTCGTGGGATACCCCTGGAAGCCGGGGACCTTGGACTCGGTCTTCTCATCATTGATGAGGCATTTGTATTCGATCTTGTTCTGTCTTGCGAATTCCTTGATCGTCTTCTTCTTGCCGTCCAGCCCGCCTTCCTCGCTCTCGTTGCAGTTGATGCCCGACGATCTCCAGCCCTTTGTCCTTGAATTGCCGGTAAAGATCGACGAAGTGGGGGATCTCCTTCGCGGCAGGGGGGGCACCAGGTTCCCCAGATGTCGACGATGGTGACCTTCCCCTTGTAGTCGGCCAGGGTCACGGTCTTGTCATCAGTGTCCTTCAGCTCGAAGTCGAAGGGGAAGGATTTGGTCTGGGCGATCTCCTCGGTGACTTCCTTCTTCTGCGCGGCAACGCTCGCCTTGTAGGCGGATTCGACCGAGGCCCGGAACTCGGGGAGCTTGCTGACCGCGTCCAGATCCTTCTCGGATTCGAGAGCATCGAGATCGTCGAACCCCAGGGCCATCGCCCGCTGGATCGTCGCCATCGACTCCTGGACCTTCCCTTCGAGCGCGAGCGCGCGGGCCTCGCCGATCTGGCTCCGGCCCATGAAGGCCTTCTCGTTCGGTTTGAGGTCCTTGTTGAGCTTCGCGAGCCGGGCGAATGCGGCGGTCGACTTGTGGAACAGGGCGATCCGTTCGACCTTGTCCTTGACCTCCTCACCCTGGACGACCGACATGGCGCCCAGGAGGAAGAGGACCTCGCGGTTGTCGGGGAATTGCTTGATCGCCTTGTCGAGGATCGAGATCGCCTTGGGCAGGTCGTCGCCGGCGGCCTGGAGCGCCTTCTGGACCTCGCCCTCGGCCGTGGGCTTGTCGAGCAGCGACGGCTTGTCCTGGGCCGAGACGAGGCTGACCATCAAGGTCAACAGTCCGAAAGTCGCGAGCAAGCGGGACATCATCGAGCTTCTCCCCGGAAAATCGGGCGTCAGAACATCGTTCGGCACCACGTCGATGCCGCCGATCGAGGGCGGTCACCCTCCACTGGAACCGATCGCCCGTCCGGTTTCAAACCCAATTCACGATTCCCCCTGGAATCGTCCCCTGTCTCACGCGTCCCGTCCTCGGCGCCGCCTCGATCACCTGGGATACGCACCAAACCCGCTTGCCGGACTGCTCGGCTGGAGATGGAAGTTCCCTGACGCGGCGTCAACGAACCCCGGGTCCACGCCGTAAGTGCCCTTGACTTCCGGCGTCGGCAAGGACGGCACGCTTTGCGAAGGGTTGTTCTGGCAGTACCACCAGTTGCGCGCGAAGTGGAAGGTCTGGGGCGCGGTGTCGGGCCCGATATTGAACGTTGAGTAGATCTCGTCGGATCGGAAAACGATGATATTCTTGGTGATCACGCCATTGCTGCTCGGGATATAACCCGGGTACGTGTCCTCCTGCAAGATCCGGAAAACCCACTGAGTGGGCTCATAGATCGTGTTCTCGGTCACGATCGCGCCATCCATGCTGGTGAAGGCGACTGCTGCCTCTGATCCGATGATCACGTTCCTCGTCACCGTGATATCTTTGGCCTCATAGCCCTGGAAGGCAGGGCGGAAGTACTCGAGCCCAGTCAGGTCTCCGATCTCGATGGCCCGGGCCCCGGCGTGGTTGAAGGTGCAACCACTGATGACGATGTTGGTGCTGCCCCCTTTCACGGTGAGGCCAAAATAGGCGGTGTCCGTGCAGCTCAGGGTGCATCCGGAGATCGTGCCGAAGTGGCAGCCCACCAGGTCCATGCCCAGGCCCGACTCGGCCCAGTTCTCGACGGTGAGGTCCTTGAACTGGAAGTTGTCGACGCCCGCCATCTTCAAGCTCACGTAACCGGCGTTGCGAATCACCAGGCCCTCGAGCACGATGTCGTGCGCGGTGCCGTAGTTGCCGCCGTCGTCGATGTTCAGGCCCTCCCAGGCGCCATCGAAGATGATGTTGCGGAGATGCACATAACTCGACTGAGTCAGATAGATTCCATTCGTGCCTCCCTGGAAAACCGGCATCTGCCCAGGGTCGGCGGCCTCGATGACGATCGGGGCGGCCGCGGTTCCTTCGAGGTTGGGGGCATAGACGTCGCCCGTGTAGTTGCCGGGCTCGACCAGGATCGTGGAGCCGGGGACGACCGCGTAGATTGCCTGCTGCAGCTCCGCGGTGGTGGAGACACGCATCGGCTTGGGGTTCGTGCCCGCGGCCGACCTCGACGGCATCGCGACCGTGATTCCCGCTGCCGAGGCGATCAAGATTCCGATTCGAACGAGGTGGGAGATCGAAATGGTCATGTCCATTCTAAATGACAACCCTGAGTTGTGATGGGACGGGCCACGAGCAGGCGTGGAAAAGCGCGATCGAAGAGGGTTGAGACGCCCCCATCTGGCGCGGCCTGCTCATGAAGCGAGGAGTTAAGGAATTCAGATCCTAGCGACCTCGAATCCGTTTGCCTACAACACACTAGGACGAGTTGGTTGATTCGTTGATGAATGTTTCGATTTTCAGCCTGCTGTCAGCGCGCCTTGACAGACGCTTGTGGCTCAAGGATGGACAATGAGTCGATGGTCAACGGTCGAAAGCATCAAATCCCTCGATCGATCATCGTCTCATTGACCATGATCGATTCCGTAAACGGGCCGAGATCGCCACGCGGCGTCATCCCTCGGATCGTCGTCGCGATCCAGTCGGCGCAACTTCCGAGGAGAACGGCGACGACGGACGTCTCAGAGGCTATCCGGAATGCTATCTTTCCGCCCGGGAACGGGGACAGGCTCCGGCGGCGGTTCGCCGGGGCCGGGAGCGGCGATTCGGTCGTCTCATCCGGCGGCAACGTCGAGCGGACCAGATGACGAACGCCCCGAGCCATTGCGGGTAGAGGTACGAAGACTGACGTCGGGGCAGACCTTTTTCGGAGATCCAAGCTCGATGCCGGAATCCGTTGGCGCACCCCTCGTTTTCAAAGAATGGCCTTTGGCGAGAGCTTGGAGCCGGAGCGGATCGTTACATCCGAATCGTCCTTTCGTGGCATCGAAGACCGGCGTCTCAGCCATCACCGACCGTCTTTTCGCCGTAGTCGGCCTTCATCCTTCGCTTTCGGTCGGGCCGGCTCGATGCCCTGGGTTCGGCCATCCCGCAATCCAATCAAGCGGGAGCCTCGATCATCGCCTCGGGGAGAGGGCGACCAGGGCCGATCTCGTCGAGGAGGGACTGGATTCGCGACTCCAGCTCAGCGGTCAGGGTCGCGCCGAGGCCGGGACTCCGTCCGCCGGGTTCCAGGCGACGGCCGACGTCGATCGGTTCACCCAGGCGGACCACCGCCCTTCTCGGGCTCCGGGGCGCGGGCTGGTTCACCCGGAGGGTGTCTTGCTCGAACTTCGTGAGAATCTCCGCGAGCCGCTCGACGGTCGGACACTCGCGGACATAGTTGCCCGGATAGCTGAAGAGCGAGATCGCCAGAAACAGGGCTTCGAGGTCGAGCCGGAGTCTCGATTTCTGCTCCGGGGTCGTCTGCGGATCGGCCAGCGCCTTGAGACACGACCGCCGCAGCTCCTTGACTCGGATCGGCGCGGGGACATTGCGGCGCGGGATCTGGTGGCGGACCTCCATCTCGTCGAGGATCTGTGCCAGAAAGTTCGCGATCCGTTCTTTCAGCGGGCCCGGCCTTGGCTCGTTGAAGTACTCCAGCTCTTTCAGAGTGAGCAGCCCCTCCGCGTAGCGATACATCCGATCCATCAGAGGTCGGCCGGGGACGACCGCCCAGTTGAAACGAGCCTCCAGGTCGTCCATCAGGTCGTGCAATTCCGGCAAGGGATCGTAGCCGTCCAGAAAGCGGTACTTGATGGCCACGGGGACGATCCAGACCGTCTTCCTCGTCTCGGCGCGCTTCCTCGCGGCCGAGACGGCCATGGCGGCGGCCCCTTCCCGGAAGGGGGTGAGACGGTCGGCCAGGTGGTAGATTTCCCCCTCGGGGAAGATGACCAGCGGGTGCCGGCCCTTGACCAGGAGATCGAGACCCGCCGCATAGGAGGCGCGGTCGGCCCCCTCGCGGTCGACCGGGAAGACGCCGATCCGGGGAAGAATGTACCGACGGAGCCCCGCGTTCCCCGCGAAGATCTGGTACGCGGCCATGTAGCAGAACGACTGCCCCAGCCGACGGCTCATCTCGAACATCACCCCGGGATCGGAGAAGTCGGGATGATTGGGCGTGATCAGCACTCCGTCGCCCCGTCCGAGCAGGGGGCGAAGGTGCTCCAGGCCGGAAAACTCGAACTCGCGGAGCCACTGGACCCGGCGCATCAGGTAGCGAACGAGCAACCGGGTCGTGCTCACCCAGAAGGGGCTGACCCGGGGCGGCTGGAAATGATAGGGCAACTCGTCGGGCAGCGGCAATCGGTTCATGGTCGGCTCCAGCATGAGGGGGGATGGAAACCCGACTTCAAGCGATCAGGCCAGGCCGTCGCTCTTGGCGGCCTGCCGCCTGGCCTCGTGGAGGTCGCGAACCGTCTTGGCCAGGTTGAACGTCGAGCCGATCGAGAACAGCAGCCCCATGCCGAGGAACGCCTGGATCCAGTGGTCAACCGGCAGATAGGCGATGCCAATGGAGGTGGTCGCCACCGAGGCCGCGAACGAGGCCCAGGTCTGGAAGATCCAGGCCGGGCTGTGAGTCTCCATCTTGTCATAATACTGGGGCATCTTCCTCAACTCCTCTTCGTCATCGTGCGCGAGTCGAGCCCGACCCTTCGCGATCGAACGGTCCGGAGGCCAGGATTCCGGCGGCCGATGCCGGATTCTCCTACACACCTTAATGACGAAAAGGCCGATTCGGATGCCAATTGGCTTTCCGATTGAGCGCGAGAAATGGGGACGGAGATAATTCCTGATCGCATCTAAGATTTGAGAACTATCTCCGTTCCTATTTCAGCTCCCGGGTTTGGCGAGCCGAGCAGGACCGGCCGGGTGCTTCTTCGCGGTCGTGGCATTGGCCGGCTTCTTCGCGGCGTGGTGGACGACCTTGGGATGGGCGGCCTTGTGGTGCGCGACCGGCCTGGAATGCCAGGCGATGGTCGGCTCGAAGTCCGGGAAGCGACGCGGCAGGATCATGGGAGACAACGGCCCCATCACGACGCCCGGAACCGAGGGGGAAACGACCGGGGTCGGTGCTGGGGCTGATGCTGCTGTTGCTGTTGTTGGTGTGGGGGTGGGGGTGGGGGTGGGGGTGGGGGTGGGGGTGGGAGTCGTGGGCAGCGTGGGTGGGGGTGTCGTGGGCGGAAACGAAGTGATCGGCGTGGGTGGGGGAGTCGTGGGTGTCGGGTTGGTGACGACGGGCGGGGGTGTGGCCGAGACCGTGACGGTGGCGGGAGTTGTGACAGTCGCCTGGCTGGTGATGACCTCGGGGAGGACGTCCGCTCCTCCGTGGACGGTGAGGGTCACGGTGTAAGAGCCGGCCTGGGCATAGTTGTGGCTGCCGAGGACGTTGAATTCGGGAGAGCCCGGAAAGGGGGCCAGTTCGGAAGGAGGGGCCAATGGGACCCCGAATGGAGGACTGCCCAACGGGTTCAACGGGGCGGGCTGGATCGTCGCCGACTGGACGGGCGAGCCGTCGCCCCAGTTGACCGTCGCCTGGAAGTCGGCCGCGGTGCTGCCGCTGGTCGAGTTGAAGCTCCCCAGGACGGTCGGGGTGCTCGCCACGTCGGCGGTGAAGCTTGGGGTCGCGGGGAAGGGGCTTGACATCTCGCCGGCCGGCGAGACGAAGACGATCATGGTGCCCTGGGCGGTCGAGTCGTCAGGGCCGTTGACGTGGACCGTCACCTGGTAAACGCCACGCTCGGCGTAGGTGTGGCCGCCGGAGACCTGCAAGTGACTGTACGAGACGCCCGTCGCCGTGGTGACCTCAGTCTCGGCGATCGTGGCGACCGTGCCCGCGGTCGGTGTCGAGCCGTCGCCCCAGTCGATCGTCGCGGTGAAGTCGGAAGGAGGATCGGTGGGGTTCGGGGCCTCGATCGTGGCCAGGGGCTGGTCGGAGATCGGCTGGCCGGCCGTGCCCGAAGGGAAGGATCCCAGGGGGCTGACCGCGAGCGTTGCGGGCCCTGCCGCCGAGACCTGGGCGGTGGTCGTCGCCTCGATCTGGTCGCCCTGGTTGTCGTCGGCGGAGATCTTGACGGGATAGGTGCCGGCCTTGGCGTAGGCGTGCGTGCCCAGGATGCCTTCGGTGACGGTGTTGTTGGCGGATTCGACCCCCCGAGACCCGGCGGTCGGCGCCGAGCCGTCGCCCCAGTCGACCGTGATCGAGACGGGCCGGCCGGGGAATGTGCCCGTGAAATCGGTCAGCGAGCCCAGGTTGATGGAATCCCGGTTCGGGGCGGAGGAATCCGGAGTCGGGTCGGCGGTCACGAGGATCGGCGACGTCGGATCGATCGCCAGCGAACCGGGCACGACCTGGATCGAGGTTGACTCGGTCGCCGAATGGCCGTACTGGTCGGTCAGCGTGACCTTCACCGGGAACGTGCCGGCCGTCGCGTAGGTGTGGTCGCCCGACACCTCGAAGAGGGTCACCCGGCCGCCGGTGGGGTTGAAGGTCGAGGCCGTCAGGGGGCTTCCTAATTCGTCGCCGCCGACGATCGTCCCGGCGGTCGGCGCCGAGCCGTCGCCCCAGTCGACCGTCGCGGTGAAGTCCGACCCCGAGGCGTCGTGCGGCGGCGTCGAGAAGATCGCCAACGGCCCTTGATCATCGATCGACTTGCCGGCCTGGAGGACCAGCGGCGGCTCGGGGCTCAGCGTGGGGTCGACTGCGGTGGCCGTCTCGACGACCGAAGTCGTCATCGCCGCCCCGGTGGGCCCGGTGCCGTCGATCGTGACGGTCACGGTGTAGGAGCCGGCCCTGGCGTAGGCGTGCGACCCCGAGACCAGGCCGCCGCCGAACGTGGTGGGCAACGCTCCAAAAGGGACGTCGGCGAAGGTGCCGGCGGTCGGCGCCGAGCCGTCGCCCCAGTTGACCGTCGCCGAGTCCACCGTGACGCCGGTGGAGGTGCGGACGATGGCCAGGTCCAATGTCGGCGCCTCACCGACGGGCGCGATCGGGCTGGGGGAGAAAAGGCCATCGCCAACCAGCGTCGGCCCAGGCACCGGCTCCGGCGCGGGGGACACGTCGAATCGACCGATGATGGCCGGGTAGGTCTCGGTGAACCAGAGGTTTCCGTCGGGGCCGAAGGCGAGTCCGGAGGCTGTGAACAGTCCCGAATCCGTCGAGATCGTCGACAAGGTCCCATCGGGGTTGAGCCGGTCGATCACTGAAGACCCATCGGTAGACTGGAGCAGGAAGTAGATGCCGTCCGAGCCGCTCAGCAGGTTTGAGCTCGAGGAGTTGCTCCCTGGGAGGGCGATCGTGGTCATCGCCCCACCGGATGCAACCTTGACGAGGTACGAGTTGGAGCCATCCCCCTGAGCGTAGTAGTAGGCGTCCCCGTCGGGTCCGACGACCAGGGGGCTTTCGTTAAGGTCGAGATACGGAGCAGGGCCGGGGTACTCGACAGCGTGGCCGCTAGAATCGATCTCACCGACCCGGCCGGCGAGCGGGTCGGTGAACCAGATCCCGTGGGGTCCGACGGCGAGCGCCGTGGCGACCCCGCCGCCGAGGGGCATCGCGAACGGGGTGATGACCCCCTCGGGTGTGATCCGGTCGATCGTTCCGGGCACGGTGCCGTTGGGGATCTCCTGGGTGGGATCCCAGCCGCTGGGATTGAGGCCGGTGGTGAACCAGAGGTTGCCGTCGGCGCCCGAGACGATCGACCCGGTGGTGCCGCCCGACTGGTTGGCGGGGATGGGGAACGTTGCGACCTGGCCGTCCTTGCCGATCCGGTCGATCGTGTTGTTGGCGGTGTCGATCGCCCAGAGGTTGCCGTCAGGGCCGGCGGTTATGGCCGAGAGTGAGGGATCAAGGCCGCCCAAAGGCGTCGCCACCTGGATCTCGGTGACGTGGCCCCGCGGGGTGATCCGGCCAATCGTGCCGCTGCCTTGCTCGTTGAACCAGAGGTCGCCACCGGGGCCGTTGACGATCTGGTTCGGCTGGGCGAAGGGGGAGGGCACTGCGAACGAGTCGAGCCTCGGCGAGGCGGTCAGGAGGGTCCGGCCTTCGAGGGCGAGGACCGAGGGCCGGTGGATTCGGGGCGTCCGTTGCCCGGCGGGGCGTCTCGAGCGACTCATCGGGTCCATCCTTGGACGATCGATCGACGCGGCATCCGGGGTGGCGACCCGTCCGGGTCGCGGGGGGCTCCCCACGGAATTCGGGCGTCGACATGTCACATATCGGATTGGGTTATCGATGTCCGACAGGATGGACTTCATGAATTCCAAGCAGCCTGGTATGGCGTGTCCGGGCCTGCCGCGCGATCGGCCACAGCGATGCGGTTTCGCGAGTCGGCCGATAACGACCCGATTTCGACCGAAAACCGGGCCATTTGCCCCGTTTTTCGGGGTGTTGCGGGGCCATTTTGACCTGTTTTGCATGCCCGAGTGGGAGAGGATCGGCACCGGGTCTGAGGGGCCGGTCGAAGGTGGGAGGGTGCCGGCTCGATGGGCCTCTCGATCGGGAATCGACACGGCTGTGGGCGGGCCCGGGTTATCCGTCGCGATCTTTTTCGGATCGTGTGTTAATGCCGCGTCCCCGGAGCGATCTTATTCAGGAAGGGTTTCCGCGTCGGGATGCCCCTCGGATCGATGGAGGGCGGATCGCGATCGGCGAGCACTCCACCTTTGGCTTTGAATTCATGACGCACCGTCGAGTGGTTTCGCGTGATCGGGTTTGAGTGGGAAGAGGCGATCGAGAGAGTTTGGGTTCGAGTGGGAGACGACGTTCGCGACGCGATTGGGTTTGAATGCTCGAGGTGGGTCTGTCTTTTTGGGGCGTTGACCATCGACCGTGAGATTGGGTTTGAGTTTCTGGGACCGCTGTCGGGATTGGCTCTGTCTGGGATGCGCCTCTCCGGACGGGTTGGCTTTGACTGAGAGGGGCTTCGGAGAGTTGGCCGGTCTTGTTTGGGAAGTTTGACGATCGGGTTTGTCTTTTCCGCCTGGGGATCGGACGGGTTGAGTAGATTCCACGCGTCGATCGAGCCCACGGGTCCGACGCAAATTGCAAACCGCAATTCCTTACTCTGGAATCGGTTAAGACCGGGAAACCGTCGAATTTCCCCGCGCAACCGGGGCCAACACCCCTTCCGCCCGACCGGCATGATCGTTTAGAGTAAGCTCTTCGATGCGGGGACCGCCGATGGCGAGGAGGCCGACCCACGGATGCCGCCGGGCGAGCTACAGAACGTCGTGATCCTGGGCTCGACCGGCTCGGTGGGCCGGAGCGCGCTCGAGCGTGGTCGAGCATGACGGCGGCGCCCGGCTCCGGGCCTTCGGCCTGAGCGCCCATTCCCGCTGGGGCGAGTTGATCGAGCAGGCCCTCGCCTTCAAACCCCGGTTCGTCACCGTGACCGACCCCTCGGCCGAGGCCGAGATGAACGGCGCAGCTGCGCGGGTCGGGCGTCGAGATGCTCTCGGGCCGGGACGGGATCGCCCGGATGGTCACGGACCCGTCAACCGACCGCGTCCTGACGGCGATCGTCGGCGCCGCGGGGCTCGAAGGGACCTGGGCGGCCCTGGAGGCGGGCAAGACGGTCGCCCTGGCGAACAAGGAGACGCTGGTCGTCGCCGGGCCGCTGGTCATGGACCTGGCCCGGCGGCGGAAGGCCACCATCCTGCCGGTTGACAGCGAGCATTCGGCGATCTTCCAGGCGATGGCCTGCGGCGGGCCCGAAAGAGGTCCGCCGGGTGATCCTGACCTCCTCGGGCGGGCCGTTCCGGGGCAAGACCGCCCGGGAGCTGGCCGAGGTCACGCCCGAGCAGGCGCTCCGGCACCCGACCTGGAAGATGGGGCCGAAGATCTCGATCGACTCGGCGACCCTGATGAACAAGGCGCTCGAAGTGATCGAGGCCCGCTGGCTGTTCGGGCTGGAGCCGGACCAGATCGAGGTGGTCGTCCACCCCGAGAGCGTGGTCCACTCGATGGTCGAGTTCGTCGACGGCAGCGTCCTGGCGCCAGCTCTCGCCGCCCGACATGCGGCTGCCGATCCAGCTCGCCCTGACGTATCCCGACCGGGTCGCCGGGCCTTGCCCGCTGCTCGACCTGACCCGGGCGATGGCCTTCCACTTCGAGCCGCCCGACCGCGAGACCTTCCCGGCGCTGGACCTCGGCTTCGAGGTGATGCGGCGAGGCGGGACCGCCGGGGCGGCCCTGAACGCGGCGAACGAGGCGGCCGTCGGGCGGTTCCTGGCCCATGAGATCGGCTTCCTCGACATCCCCCGCGCCTGCCGCTCGGCGCTGGACCATCATCCGTTCGACCCCCGGCCCACCCTCGACGCCCTCTGGCGGGTCGACGCGTGGGCCAGGCAGGAGGTAAGCCGTTGGAAACCGTGATGTTCGCCGTCGGAATGTGCTCAAGGTGGCCCTGGGCCTGGGGTTTGTGATCTTCCTCCACGAGCTGGGACACTTCCTCCTGGCGAAGTGGAACGGCGTGAAGGTGGAGAAGTTCTCGATCGGCTTCGGGCCGACGCTGGCCTCGTGGCGGAGGGGCGTCGGCCTCCGGATCGGCACCGGCTCGCGGCCTCCGGGGCCGGGCGACCCGCCGACCTGGGGCGAGACCGAATACATCCTTGCCGCCTTGCCGCTCGGCGGTTACGTCAAGATGCTCGGCGAGAACATCGAGGAATCGACCGACGAGGTCAAGAAGTCGAGCGACCCCAGGGCCTACCACAACAAGTCGGTCTGGGCCCGAATGCAGATCATCACGGCCGGGGTGATCATGAACATCCTGCTCGGCCTGGTTTGCTTCACCTTCTACTTCACCCAGGGGTATCCCGATATCCCGGCCAAGGTCGGCGGTGTCCTGCCCGGTTCCCCCGCCTATAAAGGAGGGATTCGCACCGGGGACGAGATCGTCGCCATCGACGGCCAGCGCGACGTCGGCTTCAAGGACGTCCTGAATCGGGTCAGGCTGAGCGGTGCCGGCGAGAAGGTCCGGTTCACGATCAAGCGGCCGGGTCTCGAACCCGAGCAGACCTTCGAGATCGAACCGGTTCGCGAGGACGGCGCCCCCTTGCCCGCTATCGGGATCTACTTCTCCAGCAGTCTGGAACTCGCCTCCAAGGCCCCGTTCCTAGCCCCTCCCGGCGAGTCGGTCGACCCGGCCAAAGCCTGACGGCGGCTTCCGGGGGAACGACAAGGTCGTCGCGGTCGGGCCCGAAGGGGCTCCGCTGAAAGAAGTAGCCGACCATGACGACTACCTCCGCAAGATCGAGCCCCTCCGACAAGGTCCGATCGTCATCGAGGTCGAGGGGAAGAAGCCGGAACCGGGCAAACAGGACCCGACTCGCCGGAAGGTGACGGTCCCGCCGCACCACTTCGTGGACTTCGGTCTCCGGCTGGCCGCCGGCCCGATCGCAGGAATCCGCCCCGACTCCCCCGCGGCGAAGGCCGGGTTGAGAGAAGAGGACCGGATCGTGCAGTTCGACGGCAAGACCGACTTCGACCCGATGAGCCTGCCCGACGACTGCCGGAAGCTCGCCGGCCAGCCGATCAAGCTGACGGTCGAGCGGATGGAGGCGGGGAAAACCACGAAGCTCGACCTGGAGGTCACCCCGGACGACTCGCCGATCTGGGTCGACCCGGCGGAGGCGATCACCCGGCTGCTCCCGCTCGACGTGCCGGGCCTTGGCCTGGCGCTGATGGTCGGGCCGAAAGTCGAGGCAGTCGCGGAGGGATCTCCCGCGGCGAAGGCCGGGATCAAGCCCGGGGACTCGCTCCGGACCTTGACGCTCAGGCGGGCCAAGCTCCCCGACGAGAAGTCGAGCCCCAAGCCGTTGACAGTCAAGCTTGACGGCAAGACCCCCGGCTGGTCCACGGCATTCGCCGCCCTCCAGGTGCTCCCCTGGACCTCGGTCGAGCTGACCACCGACAAGTCGGACAAGCCGATCCCGATCAAGCCGGAGGTCGACCCGGATCGCTATCACCCGATCCGGGGGCTGGATTTCCTGCCGTTGATCCGGGAAATGCCTCCACTGGGGCTGGCGGAGTCGGTTCGCCGGGGGTTCGAGGAGACGGTTGAAAACGTCGTCGGCATCTTCGGGATCTTCCGGAACCTGTTCCAGGGCCGGGTTGGCGGGGACGCCTTCGGCGGCTTCATCCCGATCGCGGAGATCGCCTACTCCTCGGCCAGCACCGGATGGGTGCCCTTGATCCACTTCCTCGGGATCTTGAGCGTGAACCTGGCGGTGCTCAATTTCCTGCCGATCCCGCCGCTCGACGGCGGCCAGTTCTGCTTCCTCGTCGCCGAGAAGGTCAAGGGCCGCCCTTTGCCCGAGGCGGCGCTGAACCGGATCACGATCGCCGGGGTCGTCTTCGTCCTTGGCCTGATCGTCTTCATCAACGGCAAGGACATCTACAAGCTCGTGGAGAGCTTCTTTTGAGCCAGAGCCGGGTTTGCGGAGGATGAAATCGGCCGAACCGCTCGTGAATTCGAGCGATCCGGCCGATTGTCCCTTCGATGATCCGGAATGATGACGGGGGGACGGTCAAGGGACCAGAACCTTGAGCCGATCGAGCAGGGAGGTCAGGTCAATCGGCTTGGTGATGACGTCGACGGCCCCAGCGTTTCGGGCCATCCGCTCGCCGTGATCGGTCGCATCGGCCGTGATCGCCACGACGGGTAACGAGGAAGTTTCCGGGTTCGCCCGGATGTGGGCGATCAGTTCGACACCCCCCATGACCGGCATCATCAGGTCGGTGAGGACCAGATGAGGCCGGAAATCGGCCAGGCAGTCGAGCGCCTCCTGGCCGTCATTGGCCTCCTTGACGTCGAACCCCTGCATGCGCAGAAGCCGGCCGAACGCATAGCGCAAAAAGGGGGCGTCCTCGACGAGCAAGACACGAAGCGTCCGTTTCATGGTCAGCCACACAATCGATAGACTCCGACCCTGAGCAAAACCTCGAGGTTCCTCACACATCGAAGCCCTCCACAGAGACAGGGGCCTCAACACATCAACTGCCATGCAAAAATTGCGCCTGAAGACAGCTTCTTGCTCGTTGCTTCGATTGGCCTACAAACATTTCTTGGTCCGTCAAGTCCGTGAGAATCCCGGGAATCGTGATCGTGTCTTGCATTTCCGATGAAGTCCTGGAACGATGTGTTGAGCATCGCTCGAAACAGGTGCCGCCCGATCCCCGCCTTCGATCCAGGGCGGGAATATCCCCTCGCACCGTCTCGGCCCTGGATGGGCTGGGGGAGGTGTCTTCTTGGCTTCCGAAGTCCAGATCAACGTCCTTCCCGCGTCGCTCGCCCACGACCTCGGAATGGGAAGCAGTGCCGAACTGCCGACCTTCGACCGGGTCATGGCGACGGCGGAGGATCGACCTGAGGAAGACTCGCTGCCCGCGTTGGTCGACCCGGCGGCCGACCACGTCGGGCCGGAAGTCGCTCGCCGCCGGGCCGACGTTGATGAGAAACATCGCCGGATTGTGGCCTTCCTCCAGTCCCTCGGCTACGACTCGGTCTTGCTCACTCGGGCCGATTCGATCGCCTGGTTCACCGCTGGAGGGGATGTCGGCCAGGATCTGGCCTCTGAATCCGGCTCGGTCGCCCTGTTCATCAACGGGACGACCCGCGCCGTGCTCGCGGATAACGTCCAGAGTGCCCGGATCTTCGAGGAGGAGCTGGCCGGGCTTGGATTCCAGCTCAAGGAACGCCCCTGGCAACAAGACCCGTTTCGGGTTGTTGCCGAACTGACACACAACAAGCACGCGGCGGCCGATGCCCACCTGCCGGGGCTATCCTTCGAACATGAACGGCTCAAGGCCCTCCGACGGCCGATGACCGTGCTCGAACGACAATCGCTCCGGACCCTGGGGCGGACGCTCGCGCTGGCGGTCGAGGCCACCTGCCGAAACTTCATGCCGGGCGAGACCGAGGCGGACGTGGCCGGCCACCTGGCCCACCGCCTGATCCGCGAAGGAGTCGTCCCGGTCGAGCTCCGGGTCGCCAGCGATGACCGCCTGGCCCGCTATCGCCAGCCGAGCTTCAAGGCCGCCGAGATCCAGCGGAGAGCGACGATCGCCGCAACCGGCCGGCGGCTCGGTCTCTGCGCCTCGGTGACCCGAACGGTCTCGTTCGGGCCGGTCGACGACCATTTCCGCACCTGTCATACCCTGGCGTCGATGGTTGACGCCACCTGCATCTACTTCTCCCGCCCCGGCGAGTCGGTCTCCGAGGTCTTCCGGAGAGCCCGGCGGATCTACGAGAAGTTTGACCATCCTCACGAATGGACGCTCGACTACCAGGGCTCCGTGATCGGTTATGCCCCTCGCGAGATCCCGTTGCTGCCAGACAGCCCGATCCCGCTCCAGACCGGCTCGGCCCTCTGCTGGAGCCCAAGCGTCGGTGCCGCCCGATCCGAGGACACGGTGATCATCGACGGCCGCGGCTTCGAGGTCGTCACCGAGGCTCAGAACTGGCCCAAGGTCGAGGTTTGCGTCAAGGGCTACAACATCCCCCGACCGGCCATCCTGGAACGATAATCTGAGCTCACCGCCCGGCTTTTCCGCTGAACATTGGAGGGGTCAAGGACGAATGACTGGGAAGAGGGGGGATTTTCCCCCTCGGGAAAGGATGACATCTCCCATGCGTCTGTCCTGGAATCTGGGCCGGGTGGCCGGCATCGATCTGTTCCTCCACCCTTCGGCCCTGTTGGTCTATTTCCTCGTTGCTGGCGTCATGCCCGACATGCTCGGGACGATCGCCCTGGGCGTCGCGCTTCTCGGCTCGATCGTGCTCCACGAACTGGGCCACGCCTTGATGGCTCGTCGCTACGGAATTCAAACGGCGGACATCACTCTTTATATCTTCGGCGGCGTGGCCCGGCTTGAACGGATGCCGCGTTCGGCGGGACCGGAGCTTCTGATCGCCCTGGCCGGCCCGGCGGTGAATTTCGCGATCGTCATGGCTCTGGCGGCCGTGTTCGGGATGGCTGGCTTCCTGGGGATGCCGGTCCCGGAGATTCTGCCGGTCGTGCTCTCGATCAACCTGGTCCTCGGCCTGTTCAATCTCCTGCCCATCTTCCCGATGGACGGTGGTCGGGTTCTCCGGGCGGCCCTGAGCGGCTGGCTCGGCCGGGTCCGGGCGACCGAGGTCGCGGCCTCGATCGGCCGGACGATCGCGGTGGTCGGCGGAACCCTCTTCCTGCTCAACGGGATGTTCCAGCCAGCCATCCTGGCGCTCTTCGTCTACCTGGCCGGCTCGATGGAGCTGAGGCAGGTTCAGGCCGAGGGTCGCCCACGCGGGGTCCCCGACGGTTTCGTCAACATCCCGCCCCCTCCGGCCGGCTTCCGATGGGCTAGCGGCGGCGACGGCGTCTGGCGGCTCGTCCCGATCATGGTGCATGTTTACCCGGGACGGGACCGATCATGGAGCTGACCCCGATCGTCGAGCTGGGAGTGGCCGAGGCGCACGCGATCCTGACTGAACGCTTCGGCCAGTCCGACCTCCCGCCGCTCGACGCGATCGAGAACGAGGACTGGGGTCGGGATCTCCTGCTTTCCCGCTTCGAGTCGATCCCCGCCGAGGTGCTCGCGGAGGCGGGCTTGACGCGGGATGAGGGATGGGATCGGAACTCTCAAATCTGAAGTCTCAAATTTGAGATCGGAGATCGCCTCACCCGTCCCAGGGCCGGATCACGCCCGATGCACCGAGATCCGTCCCATCGTCGGCGACGATCCGGAATCGGAGGCCAGGTTCCACGGGGACCGGCAGGGCGAGCCGAAGGCTCAGGCAGGTACAGACCCGCTCGTCGAACGTACCCAGGGGGTTGCGGGCGACGACCGTCGCGGTGACCTCCGCAGTTCGGATCAAGGCCGTCCAGGTCGAGCCCAGGACACACCGGGCGAGGAGGTCATCAGCCCGGTCGGAATCGTCGGCCGTGACGAGGGCCTCGATCCGGTCGACCTCTCGGGCATCGGGCGGGGTTTGGACGGGCATGGTCTTGCGCCTTGGTTGGCGAACCGGACGGAGGCTCAAGCGGCGGCGGGCGCGGCGGGATCGGCGAGAGCCAGGAGCAGGGCGTCGGCCGCCTCCTGGCCCGAACGGACACAATCGGGAATCCCGACGCCTTCAAAGGCGTTTCCAGCCAGGATCAATCGCGAGTGCCTGGCGGATCGCTGGCGGATCGCCGAGACCCGGTCGAGATGGCCGAGCGTGTATTGCGGCATCGCCCGAGCGTGGCGGGCGACCCCGATCAGGAGCGGCTCTCCCGAGGCCCCGAGCAGCGAGGCGAGTTCCCCCCGGACCAATGTCTTGAGTTCATCGTCGGGCAGGTCGAACAGCTCGGGCTGAGTGGCCCCACCGACGAAAACCCGCATCAACGCCGTTCCCGAGGGTGCTCGGCGCGGGAATTTGACGCTGAGGAATGAGACGGCCAGGATCGACCGGCCCTCGATCGCGGGGATGACCACGCCGAACCCGTCGAGCGGGTGGGCCACCTGGTCGCGCCGATAAGCGACCGTGACGATCGCCGAAGAGGCGTACGGAATCGAACGAAGTTGAAGTGCCAGCTCGGGATCGAAACCGTCGAGTAGACGGGCCGAGGTGTGAGCCTCGGTCGTCAGGACGACCCCGCCGGCCTCGATCGGTGGTCCGTCGAGCAGTTCCACGCGCCAGGGCTTACCCGGGTCGGGCCGGCTGATCCGCCGAACCGGGGTGCCGAGCCGGAGCGTCCGGGGCGGAAGGGCGGCGGCCAGGGCCTTCGGGAGCGTGTCCATTCCGTCGGCGAGACTGGCGAACAGCCCATAACGGGCCCCCGATCCCAGACGCTCGGCCGACCGGGCCTGACGAGCCTGGCGGATCGCGGCCAGGATCAGGCTGCCGTGCTCGCGTTCCATCACCGGGAACTGCGGGAGCGTCGCCTTGAGGCTTAGCTCGTTCGGGTCGGCAGTATAGATCCCGCCGACCAGCGGCTGGACCAGCCGGTCGAGCGCCTCGCGGCCAAGCCGGCGACGGACGAAGGCAGCCAGGCTCTCGTCCGAGTCGTCGGTCTTCCGGGGGATGACCAGGTCCATCAGCATCCGGAGCTTGCCACGGATCGAGAGGATCGGCGAGGTCAGGATCGGCGAAAGGCGATCGGGGGCCATCAGCACGAAGCCTTCGGGCACCGGCAGGAGCTTGCCTCCCTTGACCACGAACGACCGGCGGTTTCGTTCGTCGATCCCGATGACCTGGTCTGCCAGACCCAGTTCCCGACAGAGTTCTAACGCCCAGGGCTTGTTGGTGATGAATGAATCGGCCCCGCCCTCGATCACGAAGCCGTCGGCTCGCTCGGTCCAGACCGCGCCTCCGATCCAGTCCTTGGCCTCCAGGAGCACGACCTCGATCGGTCGTCGGGCGGCCGAAGCTCGGGCGACGAGGCGGTGGGCCGTGGCGAGGCCGGTGATGCCTCCCCCCACGACGACCACGCGATCGCGGATCGCTGGACGCTCCGAAACATCCATGACGCCTCGATTTCCAGGCAAGCTGAAGGATCGATCTCCCACCGTCATTGAGCGCCGAACCTCCGACAACACACGATCGATGGCCTTCGGCCCGAATCCCCGAGCGGTATTCTGTGTATCCTAACCGAGGATGTGGTGTTCGGGAAACGTCCGACTCCTCGAAAATCGGACGGCCCCGGGTCAGCGGGTGCGCCAACGGATTCTGGCATCCTCTGGCCCCCTCTCCCCTCGCGGGAGAGGGCTGGGGAGAGGGGGGGTCGGCGTGGAGCCGACCTTGATTCGTGGCCGGTCTCTCAAATCCAGACTCGACCCCGGCCGATTGATCGTGCCACCGCCCCCTCTCCCCAACCCTCTCCCGCGAGGGGAGAGGGGGCCAGAGGCTCGCTCCGCTCGCCAGAAGAGGCCCGATCGGGGCTGGTGCCGGAATTCGTTGGCGCACCCCGGGTCAGCTCGTCTCAGAAACCGAAGTGGCCCCGCCGGCTTTCGCGCGGCGAGGCCATCCCTTCCGATCTCTTTGACCGAGCCATCCGGGGCGAGTCTCGGCTCAGGGATTGAACGTCTTGGTCTGATCGGTACCCAACGACTTCGACTCCATCTTCCCGACTTGATCGGCCGGTGGCGTGACGTTCGAGGGGGGAGGAGCCACGCCCGGACCCTCCTCTCCGCCGCAGCCGGCGATGAGGATCGAGGCGGCGAGGATGGTGAAGACCTGGAAAGAACGCATCACAACTCCTGATTGAGAAGGACGATCCGGAGCAGGACCGGGCTCAGTACGAGTCCGACGAGACGACCTCTCCGCCCGCCTTCGTGCCGAGCACCGATAGGTTACCAGGTTGATCGTCTGCTTGAGGAACCGGACCGAGCCATCGGCAAACACGAAGTTGGCCCCGCCCGGATGCTGGCTCCGGAAACCATACTGGCCGTAGGTGATCGAGAGCGGATTGGTCCACCAGGTCTGGAGGTCGGAGAGAACCGACGGCTGGTAGACGGTCGAGATGAGATACTGCTGGGCCTGGGTGTTGATCTGTGGGACGGTGTACGCGATGCACATGGGACGAGTGTCGTTCATGGTGCCCGGCTGAAAGAACACACCGCCGTACGACCAGGTGTTGAAATAGCCCGAGGGCTCGTTCCGGAACCGCGATGCCTCGCCGACGGTCACGGTGTTACTCAGACCGTCCAGGATGTCCCGGAAGTCACAGTTCCAGTTCTGCCCGAAGAGACCATCCGGCTGGATGGCGCCGCAGTTGGGATTGGTGGAGGCCAGGTTGTACTCCACGCTATCGGTCACACCGGCCACCATGGCATAGGAGCATTGCGGGGTCTGAGGGTAGACGCCCAGACTCCTCGGGTTGCTCGGAAGATCGGACGGGCAGACGTAAGAAGAGACCTTGATCTGAAACGCCGTATAGTGGACCACGTCGTAGTAGCCTTGCTGGCTGTTGTAATTCATCGAGTTCGCGAGGGAGGTCTGCTCCATGTAGGGCAGGATATACTCGAACATGTTGTAGAGACGATAGCCCTTGCAAGCCCCGGCGGTGTCCGTCGGCGAGCCGTAGAACGTACCGATTGGCAGGGCCCCGATGCTACTCTGATAGTTTGAGAGAGCCAGGCCGATCTGCTTCAGATTATTGACGCATTGCGACCGTCGCGCGGCTTCTCGAGCGGCCTGGACCGCCGGGAGCAAGAGCGCGATCAGGACCGCGATGATGGCGATCACGACCAGCAACTCAATCAGAGTAAAGCCTCGGCGCAATCGACGCTGTCTCCCCATCGGACGATCCCTCATCTAAACAAGAAAATGGTGGGTACGGTCAAAACTAAGCGCACATGGCCGACCCTGATCAACGATTGAAGAGCCATCGCTGGTCGGGCGGTGCGATCGACAAACCTGAATGGTGAATAGGCGGGACCGAGAGTTGCGTGCGTCGGGCAACGAAAGGGAGAAGTTGGCGAACGCACTTCAAAACTGATTGTTACGCGCAATCATCGAATCAGCAAGGTCGAAAACTAAAAAAGCAGAAAAATTATGAAGATGGCGTCAATGCGAGGTCATTGTCCGAGAATGTTCATGAACAAAGTCGACAAGCCTCAGGACGTGATCGACCGGGGTATGGGGCATGATCCCGTGGCCGAGGTTGAAGATATGGCCGGGGCGGCCGGCGGCCCGTTCGAGGATCCGGAGGGCCTGGCGCTCGATCTCGGGGAACGGGGCGAACAGGACGGCCGGGTCGAGGTTGCCCTGAACGGCGACCGTCGGGCCGAGCCGGTCCCAGCCGTCGCCGAGGTCGATCCGCCAGTCGAGCCCGATCACGTCCCCACCCGCGTCGCGCTGAAGTTCCAGCAAGGTCGAGGTATCGGTCCCGAAATGGATCGAGGGGATCGCCGGGTCGAGAGCGTCGAAGAGCCGCTTCATGTGAGGCTGGACGAACCGCCGGTAGTCGTCGGGACCGAGCGTCCCCGACCCAGCTATCGAAGAGCTGGAGCGCCTGCGCTCCGGCGGCGGCCTGGGCGTTGAGGTAGAGGGCCGTCGCGTCGACCAGGATCGTCATCAAGTCGTCCCAGGCCGCCTGATCGCGATACATGAACGCCTTGGCCTTCTCGTAGTGCCGCGACCCGCCCCCCTCGATCGCGTAACAGGCCAGGGTGAAAGGGGCGCCGGCGAAACCGATCAGCGGAGTCGAAGGGCGTAGGGCCGAGCGGATCGACGAGACCGCCTCGCATGACGTAGCCCAGCGGCTCGACGTCCACCAGCCGGCGGACCCGGTCGACGTCGGCCGCCTTCGCGGATCGGGTTGTGGATGACCGGCCCTTCCCCCTTGGCGAACTCCAGGTCGAAGCCGAGCGGTTCGAGGATCAGGAGGATGTCGGCGAAGAGGATCGCGGCGTCGACCCCCAGCCGTTCGGCGGCGGTGACGGTGACCTCGGTCGCCAAGCCGGGGTCCTTGCAGAGTTCCAGGAACGAGACCTTCGACCGGACCTCGCGATACTCGGGCATGTACCGGCCCGCCTGCCGCATCAGCCAGATCGGCGTGACGTCGGTCGGCTCGCGGCGGCAAGCCTTGAGGAACGGGCTATCGCGGAGGACGTCGGGCAGGGGAGTGGCGGTGGCCATGCGAGACTCGGGTCAGGTCGGGTCGGGAAATCCGGAGCTATCATACGATCGGGACAGCCAGGTTCGGGTAGTCCGTCGGCGACGATCTGTATCTCGATGAAACGCGGACGTCTTGCGACCTTCGACCCATCGGCCATCGTAGTAACGGGGTAGGCCGATCTGACGAGCCTGGATAGAATGTGCCACTGTCGTCGGATGGGTCGCAAGGACGCTCGGCCGGGCCTCGTGGCCCGTCGACGTCTCCTCTCCTGAGATTCCGTAAGGCGAAGTTTCATGCATCGAGACGAGAATCGGACTTCCCGCGAGGGTCAACCCCGCTCCCACTCCTCCGGAACGGTTCCGGACCAACCCCCGACATCCCTTTCGTCGCTGGCCCGGCGAGTTGCCGCCGCCCGGCGCAAGCCGCGAAGCCCCGCCCGACCGAGGATGAGGAGCTGCTGAACCGGCCGGTCCCGTCGTCGCCGAAGGCCCGGGCGCCGGAGCTGGCGGCGTTCACCCACACCGACCCCTGGCGGGTCCTGCGGATCCAGGGGGAGTTCGTCCACGGGATCAACGCGCTGGCCGAGGTCGGCGCCGCGGTCGCGGTCTTCGGCTCGGCCCGGTTCGCCGAGGACCACCCGATGTACGCGAAGGCCCGCGAGATGGGCCGCGCCCTGGCCGAGGCCGGCTTCGCCGTCATCACCGGCGGCGGCCCCGGCCTGATGGAGGCCGCCAACCGGGGCGCCCACGAGGCCGGCGGGCTCTCGATCGGCTGCAACATCGAGCTTCCGTTCGAGCAGTCCCAGAACCGTTACACCGACCTCTCGATCAACTTCCGCTACTTCTTCGTGCGGAAGACGATGTTCGTCAAGTACTCCAACGGCTTCGTGATCTTCCCCGGCGGCTTCGGCACGCTCGACGAGCTGTTCGAGTCGCTCACGCTGGTCCAGACCCGCAAGATCAACCGGTTCCCGATCGTCCTGTTCGGCTCGGCCTACTGGAAAGGGCTGCTCGACTGGATCAAGGACACCCAGCTCGCCGAGAAGACGATCTCGCCCGAAGACCTGAACCTCCTGATCGTGACCGACTCGGTCGAGGAGGCCCGCGACATCCTGGTCGACTGCTACCAGTACGCGCTGCTGGACGACCTGGAAGAAGTCCGAAGGAGCCAAGATCGACGCCGACCCGCCCGGAGCCCCGGCCACGGCTCTCGACCCGTCCAAGTCCGACGCCCAGTGACCTGATCTCGATCGAACGACACCCACCCGTCCCGGATGACCACCCGATGAGCACCACCGAGACCGACGCCGATTTCGAGACGCTCGACCGGGCCCTGACGACATCGAGCCCGGCCGAGACGCTCGACCAGCTCATCCAGCTCCTGGCCGATCGGGGCGAGTTCCGCGCCCTGCTCGACGCCCGGCTGCTCAAGGCCAGGCACGACCTCGGCCTGCCGCTGGTCCAGTCCGGGTCGCTCGCCGAGATCCCCGAGCCGACCCGGACCCAGTACGAGGAACGGTACGTCGAGGCGATCCGCGACATCGGCCGCCGCCTGCTCGACATCGGCGAGATCGGCGCGGCCTGGGCCTACTACCGGGCGATCGCCGAGAAAGAGCCCGTCGCCGAGGCGATCGAGGCCTACGAGCCGGCCGAGATGGACGAGCGGCTCGGCCAGGTGGTCGAGGTCGCGTTCAACCAGGGTGTCCACCCTCGCAAGGGGTTCGGCCTGATCCTCGACCATTACGGGACCTGCTCGGCGATCTCGGCCTTCGAGGCCCTGCCGGCCGACGAGGCGATCCGCGATCGCCTGCGCCGACCGGCTGGTCCGCCGGCTCCACGACGACCTGACCGCCAACCTCCGCGCCGAGATCGCCCGCCGGGGCCAGCCCTTGCCGCCCGAAGGGACGTCGATCGGCGAGCTCGTCACCGGCCGCGACTGGCTGTTCGTCGACGAAGGCTATCACCTCGACGTCTCCCACCTCGCCGCGACCGTCCGGCTCTCCCCCTTGCTGACCGACCCCGCCACGATCGCCCTGGCCGTCGGCCTGACCGAATACGGCCGACGCCTCTCCGAGCGGCACCGCTACGAGGGCGACCCGCCGTTCGAGGACAACTACGGCGACCACGGCGATCTACCTCCGGGCCTTGCTCGGACAGGACGTCGACGAGGCCATCGCCCACTTCCGGGCCAAGCTCCCCGCGCCCGACCCCGACGGCCGCGACGAGGCGATCGCCGCGCAGGTGCTGGTCCGGCTCCTGGTCCGGCTCGGCCGGTCGGAGGAGGCGCTCGAGGTCGCCGCCGAGCACCTGGCCCATCTCCCCGACTCGGCCCTGGCCTGCCCGACGATCGCCCAGCTCTGCCAGTCGGTCGGCCGGCTCGACCGGCTGGCCGAGATCGCCCGAGGGCGCAACGACCTGGTCAACTACCCCGCGGCCAGGTTGAGCCGGTAGGTCAGGGCTCTCCCGGCCCGCTCCTCGGAGGCTCGTCGCATGAAGTGGCCTCGGCCGCGATTCACGGTCCGTGGGCTGATGATCGCCGTGGCGATCCTTGCGGTATCGCTCGGGGCGGTCCGGTGGGTCGTCGAGATGCGGGCCCGCTCGGCCGCTTACCAACGGCGGGCCTGGGAGTTTGGCTGGATGACGGCGCGATCGGGCAGCGGCATCTTAATGAGAGATGGTCAGATGGATTGGCATAGGCGAAAACGAAGACACACGGCGACAAGACGCTTGGGCCTGCAAGCTCGCTGAGAAATACTGGCGACTCTCCGACTACCCATGGTTGCCTGCCGAGCCCGACCCTCCTCCTCCCGAACGCCTGAACAACCCACGGCCAGCCATCGAGTTGCCGCCAGAGACTGATGTGTCGGGTTGCTGGAACCGAAAGTCGCGTCCTCCGGCCTGGACGTTCCTCTGGACCTGGCGTCGATCGTAGCGAGCCGAGATCTGGAGGTCGCCCCTCGTCAATTACGCGGGCATGAGACGTCGCGGTCAACTTCGTCACGGCCAGGATGAGTCGATGAAGAAAGTCCCAGTTGACCGCCCGGCCCTCCTCGTCCTAGACTTCGACCGTGTCCGGACCCGACGATCGGAGCGGAGGCAGGCGACTTGATCGACCCGGGACGACCCTCATCAGGACGCCGGCTCCTGGCCTGCGTGGCCGTCGCCGTGGCGATCCACACCCTGGCCGTGGTGGCGTCCCTGGCGTTCCCGGCGCGTTCCGGATACGTCGCCAAGGGGAAGAACTTCGCCTTCGACGACATCGTCCTTTATCACGGATTCGCGAGCCCGATCCTCGAAGGCCGGTGGCCCTACCGCGATTACCCGGTCGAGTACCCGATCCTCTCGATCCCGGTCTTCGCCGCTCCTCTGGTGGCCGGGCGCGACTTCTCCACCTATAAATACGCTTTCGTGGTCGAGATGCTCCTGGTCAACGCCCTCTTGACGTACCTGCTCGCGAGGCGGGTCGAGGCTTCGGCGGGAATCGGCCAGGTCCCCCGACGGCTGGCCTGGTACTCAGCGTTCTTCCTCGCGCTCTGCCCGCTGGTTGTGCTCCGGTTCGACCTGGTGCCGACCTTGCTCGGGTTCGCCGCCGCCTGCTGCCTCTCCTCGGGCCGGATGGTCCGGGGCGGGTTCGCCGCGGCCCTGGGAGTTTTGGTCAAGCTGGTTCCCCTGGTGATCGTCCCGCCGCTCCTGGCGATCCGGACCCCCTGGAAGTCGAAGGCAATCGGCCTGGCGACGTTCGTCGCGACTCTGGCCGTGGGCGGGTCGGCCTGGTTCTGGCTCGGGGGCGAGGGTCTCTTGCGGTCGATCCGCTATCACGGCGAGCGTGGACTGGAGATCGAGTCGCTCGCCGCCTCGGCGTACATGGTCGCCCACAAGCTGGCCGGGGTCCTGGTTTTCAGCTATTTCGGCCACGGCGGGTTCAACCTGTCCGGCCCGGGTATCGGCGACGCGGCCCGGCTCTCACCGATCATCCAGGCCGCGCTGCTGGTGCTCGTCGCCGCGAGGGCACGCCAGGCCGATCCCTCCGATTCGCTCCGGTTCGCCGCCGCCGCCCTGCTGGCGTTCCTGGTCTTCGGCAAGGTCCTCTCGCCGCAATACCTGATCTGGCTCTTCCCGTTCCTGGCCGCGCTCGACGGCCCGAAGGCGACGGCCGCTCGCTGGCTTTTCCTCGCCTGCTGCGTCCTGACGACCATGATCTTCCCGACCGCTTCGGTGCCCTTCTCACCTTCCGGGACGACGCGGTTGTCATCCTGGCGGCGAGGAACGTCGGGCTGGTCGTCCTGTTCGCGATCCTGATACGGGTCACGGCAACCGAAAAATTCAAACGCGATGAATTTTTAATTTGAAATTTGCTTGATCTAAAATATGTAGGGTGGGTCGAGAGAAACGAGCCCCACCAGCCTTCCCGAACCGTGGTGGGGCTCGTTTCTCCCGACCCACCCTACGAAGAATTCACGTCTTTACCTGTCGAGACCCGGATCACTCCCACTCGATCGTCCCCGGCGGCTTGCTCGTGACGTCGTAGACCACCCGGTTGACCCCCTTGACCGCGTTGATGATCCGCGTCGAGGCGCGGGCCAGCAAGTCGTGCGGGAGCCGCGACCAGTCGGCGGTCATGAAGTCGTCGGTGTCGACCGATCGCAGGGCGATGACGTTTTCATAGGTCCGGCCGTCGCCCATGACGCCGACCGACTGGACGGGCAGGAGCACGGCGAACGCCTGGCCGATCTGGCGATAGAGCCCGGCGTTGACCAGTTCTTCGAGGAAGATCGCGTCGGCCTGGCGGAGGACTTCGAGGCGGTCGGCGGTGACTTCGCCCAGGCAGCGGACGGCCAGGCCGGGGCCGGGGAACGGGTGGCGCCAGACCAGGCTCTCGGGCAGGCCCAGCTCCAGGCCGAGCCGGCGGACCTCGTCCTTGAAGAGGTCGCGGAGCGGCTCGATCAGCTCGAAGCCCAGCTCGGCCGGCAGGCCGCCGACGTTGTGGTGGTGCTTGATCGTCGCCGCCGGGCCGTCGACCCCGCCGCCGCTCTCGATCACGTCGGGGTAGAGCGTCCCCTGCGCGAGGAACGTGGCGCCGTCGATCGACTTCGCCTCGTCTCGGAAGACGTCGATGAAGGTGTGGCCGATCCGGACCCGCTTCTCCTGGGGGTCGGTGACACCCTCGGAGCGCCCCGAGGAACCGGTCGGCCGCGTCGACGACCCGCAGCTCGGCCGACGAGTGCGCGCCGAACGCCTCGGCGACGCTCGCCCGCTCGCCCGAGCGGAGCAGGCCGTTATCGACGAACACGCAGACCACCCGCGGCCCGAGGGCCTTCGCCAGCAAGGCCGCGCAGACCGCCGAATCGACCCCGCCCGAGAGCCCGCAGACGACCCGGTCATTCGAACCCACCTGCCGGGCGATCTCCTCGACCGCGCGATCGAGGAACGCGTCCATCGTCCACGAGCCGGGGCTCTGGCAGACGCGATCGAGGAAATTCCCGAGGACGAGCGCCCCGTAAGGTGTGTGGGCGACCTCGGGGTGGAATTGCAGTCCATAGACCGGCAAGGTCCGGTGCCGGACGGCCGCGACCGGGCAGGTCGCGGTCGCCGCGACGGGCACGAACGCCTCACCCGGTGCGCGGACCTGGTCGCCGTGGCTCATCCAGACGGTCGAGGTCTCGGGCACGCCGTGGAACAGAGGGTCGGCCGGGTCGATCACCCGGCATTCCGCCCGCCCGAACTCCCGGGCGGGGCTCGGCTCGACCTTCCCCCCCAGCGCCTCGCAGACCAGTTGCATCCCGTAGCAGATCGCCAGGACCGGGACGCCCATTTCAAAGAGGCGAGGGTCGCAGTGCGGGCGCCCCCGGCTCGTAGACGCTCGAAGGCCCGCCCGAGAGGATCAAGGCCAGGGGGTTCAGCTCGCGGACCCGCTCCGGAGTGATGTCGTGCCGGACGATCCTTGCGAACGCATGCCGCTCGCGGACCCGCCGCGCGATGAGCTGGACGAACTGCGAGCCGAAGTCGAGCACCAGGACGGGGCGATCGGCGGGTTCGGGGCGATCCATGAAGTGACGGGACCTAAAGTGAAGTCGGGCCAGGACCAAAACGCCAGTGTATCAAGCCAAAGGCCCTCGGGAAATCGCAAGTCGACGGCAGCGACAACCGCTCGACGATCTCATATTCAGCGACTTCAGCCGGTTTCGAACACAGGATCTCGGTGAAGCCCGATGTTTTCCCGACATCGAGTTCAAGTATCGGGGTCACTCTGGCTCATACCCCCAGGCCACGACCTCCACACGCTCGCTGCTCTCGACATCGTGAAACGTCACCTCGTGCGCCTCCCAATCCAGCAAGGCGAACGTCCGCGAGGTCGAGACCACTGGGGCCGAGATCACCGAGCCGGGGTTGATGACCAGGCCGAACTCGGATCGATAGTGCATCGGCTTGTGGGTGTGGCCGATGACGAGCAGGCAGGCGTCCATTTCCTTCAGCCAGCGGTCGAGCAGGTACGGCGGGTGCGTCTTGCGGGTGACGAAATCCATGTCGTCACCGGGCGAGCCGTGGGTGATCACGCCGACCCTCGGACCATCGGCAATGAGCCGGTGCGGCGGTACTCCCCTGAGGATCTCAACGGTCTCGGCCGAAGGCATGCCGCCGCCGAAGGTGCTCGGGACACCAGGCACCCCGTCGGCTCGCTCGACGGCCCAGCGGTCGTGGTTCCCCCGGACCGAGTCGACCCCGTGCTCGGCCAGGAAGGCGACGACCCTGTCGGGGAACGGCCCGTAGCCGACGAGGTCCCCCGCGCAGACGATCCGGTCGGCCCCGAGGATCATCAGGTGCGACCAGGCCAGCTCCAGGGCGACAAAATCACCGTGGATGTCGGAGATCAGGCCGAGCTTCATCCGGGCTTCTCGGCTTTCGCGGCAAGCGAAGCCAGCTCGACCGAGCGCCGGTAAGCGGCCTCGACCGCGTCCATCAACGCGGCGCGGACGCCCCCTCGCTCCAGGGCGTGGAGGCCGGCGATGGTCGTGCCGGCGGGGCTGGCCACCTGATCCTTGAGGTAGCCCGGATGCTGGCCGGTCTCCAGGACCATCTTCGCCGAGCCCAGGACCGTCTGGGCCGCGAGAGCCAGGGCGATCTCGCGAGGCAAGCCGACGCGGACCCCGCCGTCGGCCAGGGCCTCGATCATGACATAGATGAACGCCGGCCCGCTGCCGGAGAGGCCGGTCACGGCGTCGAGCTGGCTTTCGGGCACGCGAAACGCCTTGCCGACGGCGTCCAGACAGGCCGCCACGATCGCCTCATCCCCCTCCTGGGCCGCCGGCCCGAGGCAATACGCCGCCGCCCCTTCGCCCACCAGCGCCGGGGTGTTGGGCATCGCCCTGGCGAGCCTGCGGTCGGCCCCGAGACCGTTCGCCAGGGTCGCCAGCGTCACCCCGGCGGCCACCGAGACGACCAGGTGATCGCGGGTGATGGCGGGTCGGAGATCAGCCAGGACGGCGGACATCGTCTGGGGCTTGACGGCCAGGACGACGACGTCACTATTCTTGACCACGTCAAGGTTTGAGTCGTGCGTACAGATCCCCGTCGCGGTCACGAGCGCCGCGCGGGCCGAATGGGTTCGGGTCACTCGCCGAGATCGCATCGAGCGGCGTCCCGTCGCGGATCATCCCCCGGATCAGGGCCGTCGCCATCTTGCCGGCGCCGATGAACCCCCAGCGTCGGGGAACATCCGAGACCCCGTTGACCCGGGGATCGATCTTCCGGACCGGGTCACTGACCGTGCTCATCGTGTACTCCCGACGCTCCGAAGAATTGCCTGCCGTTCCTGGCGTTCATTCTAACCCAACCCCAGGCCGGTCGCCCCGGTCCTGAAAAACGAAGCCAGTTGGCTTTGTTGCTAAACCTCGACTTGACGCGAAACTTCTGATGCCAAACCGTTTCCGACGCCAATCCTCGGATGGACTGGTTAAGATGGTGGCCGAAAGGAGACGTTCATGCGCCTATCCGACTTCCTCCCCCGATTCACCGTGCGCCGGCTGATGGTCGCCGTGGCGATCATCGGGATCATCACCGGGATGCCCAGTTCTGGCGGTTGCATCGGCTCTATCGGAGTCGGGCCTCGGGCTACGCATCGATGGCAGTGCGTTATGTTGCGACGCCCGAGGAGGCCGCCTACTGGGAGGCCCGATGGACGAGGCAGCGAGAGGGGAGGCCCGCGGAATTCCCATGGCCGGCCCGCCCTCCGTTCGTCCCGGCCATCGTCGCCCATTACAAGTCGCTCCAGGCCAAATATGAACGAGCCGCCCGCTACCCCTGGCTCCCCGTCGCCACCGATTCGCCCGAGCCTGAGTAACTCCGAAACTCACCGACCCCCAACCTCGATGCGAAACCTCTGGATTTGATGCGGAACGGCTGATCCTAAATCGCTTTCGCGACAAAACCAAGCCAGCTCAACTCTCGAAGGGGGTTGCGCCACGGATTCGGGCATCAAGCGTGGATCGCCCTGCAAAGGGCGAATTCCCGTAGGGCAGGGCTTGCCCTGCCGAGACCCGGCTTGCGGCAGGGCAGGCCCCGCCCTACAGGGATGCCAGAATCCGTTCGCGCACCCGGGGTGAATCGATTTTCGGTTGGAACCTTGGCTGGTGGCCTTGCAAACCGAGCGGGAATTTGGATAATTCTTTCTTTTCCGACAGAACGAACCCGCAGTGATTCCGGAGAGTGAGTCGTGGCCGTACCCAAGAGACGGAAATCCAAGTCAGCCAAGGGTAACCGACGAGCCCACGACTTCCTGGTCGCGCCGGCCCTGAACACTTGCCCGCAGTGCAAGCTCGCGGTCCCGCCGCACAAGGTCTGCCATCTCGTCGAGGAGTGCGGTAACATCCAGCGCTCCAAGCCCCACAATCCGACGGCCCGGGACAAAGAAAAAGTCTGAACCTCGGTCGGGATTCTCCGGCCTTTGAATTGAATCAACGCCCCGAAAGCCCCGGGGCCTGAAGGAGCCCGTCCCATGGGACGTCATTGCGAAGTCAGCGGCAAGAAGACCTCGTTCGGCAACCACATCACCACCCGGGGCAAGGCGAAGTACCTCGGCGGCGTGGGCATCAAGTGCACCGGCGTGAGCCGGCGCATGTTCAAGCCGAACTTGCAGCGCATCCACGTCTGGCTGCCCAACGGCAAGACCACCCACGTGACCGTCGCCACCTCCGTCATCCGCACGGGCAAGCTGACCCTCGAAGTCGACGGCAAGGTCCAGACCTTCCCGCTGATCAAGGCGTCCAAGGGGAGCGCCAAGGCCCGCGCCGAGTTGAAGAACCTCTACCCGATCTGAACGGATTGGGTTCGTTTGGAATTCTCGGAGACGGGCTCACGCAACCGGCGTCGGCCCGTCTTCCTGCGTTTCAAACAACCCCGCCAGCGGGAATCGGAAACCCGGCAGGACCGCCCCGCCGTCGAGTTCGTCGCCGACCTGGAGAATCCGGACGCTCGTCGGCGAGTCGTAGACGTAGACCCGGCGGTGCTTGGGGTAGACGACCCAGACGAGCCGGACGCCTGCGGCGAAATACTCTTCGATCTTGTCCATCAGATCGTCGATCAGGTCGGTCGGGCTCGTGATCTCGACGGCGAGGTCGGGCACGACGTTCCAGGCGGCTTCGGATGGCACGGGACGGTTCAGGGGCCAACGCTCCCGGGAGACGAAGGCTAGGTCGGGGCGACGTCGCAATCGAGGCTCCGCGACGAGGACATAAAGCATCTCGACGACGACCCGACCCAGCCGGTTTGAGGTCGCGAAATAGCCCATCGATTGGGCGAGGAATGACGCCATCCATACTTCCGACGCGCCCAAGGGCGGTTCCTCCACAACGACGCCGTCGACGACCTCGTAATGCTCGGAGACGATCCGGCCGTCGACGACCTCGTAATGCTCAGATGGCCCGAGGGTCGAGACCTCGGCCTCGACGAGTTCGGGTTCGGTCGCGGTGGCCATGCTTCGCCTCCGGGAATCCAGGTGATCGCGGGTCGATCGGGATCATCCCCATCCTATCAGATCTCGGCATCAGACCTCATCGTCTTCGCGAAGCTTGGCCAGGACGGCGAGGTCTTCGAGGGTCGAGGTGTCGCCGGCGCTCTCTCGGCCTGCGGCGATGTCGCGAAGCAATCGGCGCATGATCTTGCCGCTGCGGGTCTTGGGCAGAGCGTCGGTGAACCGGATGTCGTCAGGACGGGCCAGTGCGCCGATCTCCTTGACGACGTGGGCTTGTAGCTCCTTCTTGAGGGCATCGCTGGCGATCTGGCCCGATTCGAGAGTGACGAAAGCGGCGATGGCCTGGCCTCGAAGCTCGTCCGGCTTGCCGACGACGGCGGCCTCGGCGACCTTGGGGTGGCTGACCAGGGCGCTCTCGACCTCCATCGTGGAGAGCCGGTGGCCGGAGACGTTCAGGACGTCGTCGACGCGGCCCATGATCCAGTAGTTGCCGTCGGCGTCGCACCGGGCGCCGTCGCCGGTGAAGTAGGCGCCGGGGACCTCGGACCAGTAGGTGGCCTTGTAGCGGTCGTCGTCGCCGTGGAGGGTCCGGAGCATCGACGGCCAGGGCTGCTTGATGACGAGGAAGCCACCGTGGCCGGCCGGAACGGGCGTGCCGTCCTTGGTGACGATCTCGGGGACGATGCCGGGCAGGGGGCGAGTCGCCGAGCCGGGTGTCGTGGGCGTGGCGCCGGGGAGGGGGGAGATCATGATCGCGCCGGTCTCGGTCTGCCACCAGGTGTCGACGATCGGGCACCGGCCGCCGCCGATCACGTTGTGGTACCACATCCACGCCTCGGGATTGATCGGCTCGCCGACGCTCCCGAGCAGGCGGAGGCTTGAAAGGTCATACTTCTTCGGGAAATGCTCGCCCCACTTCATGAACGCCCGGATCGCCGTGGGGCCGTGTAGAGGATGGAGACCCGGTAGTCCTGGATGATCTTCCAGAACCGCCCTTCGTCCGGCCAGTTCGGCGCCCCTTCGTAGAGAACCACGCTCGCGCCGTTGGCCAGTGGGCCGTAGACCAGGTACGAATGCCCCGTGACCCAGCCGACGTCGGCGGTGCAGAAATAAGTGTCGTCGTCCTTGAGGTCGAAGACCCACTTCGAGGTCAGGGTCGCGCCCAGGAGATAGCCGCCAGTGGTGTGGAGGATGCCCTTCGGCTTGCCGGTCGAGCCCGAGGTGTAAAGGATGTAGAGCGGGTGCTCGCTGTCGAACGGCTCGGGCGGGCAGTCGGCCGAGGCGTTGGCGGCCAGTTCGTGCCACCAGTGGTCGCGTCCCGAGTTCATCGCGATCTCGTGGCCGGTTCGCTTGTAGACGACCACGCTCTGGATCGTCGGGCAATGGGCCACGGCACCGTCGGCGTTCTCCTTGAGCGGGACGACCTTCCCTCGGCGGAACCCGCCGTCGGCGGTGACGAGCACCTTGGCCGAGCAATCCTGAATCCGACCGGCGAGGGCCTCGGCGCTGAATCCGCCGAAGACGACCGTGTGCGGCGCCCGATCCGGGCGCAGGCGAGCATGGCGATGACCGCCTCGGGGATCATCGGCATGTAGATCGCGACGACATCGCCGGTCTTGACGCCGAGCCCCTTGAGCACGTTGGCGAAGGTGGCCACCTCGCGCTGGAGATCTTGATAGCGGAGGACCCGGCGGTCGCCCGGCTCCCCCTCGAAGATCAGGGCGGCCTTGTTCCGATTCGCCCCCTCGCAGTGGCGGTCGACACAGTTATAGGAGGCGTTGATCGTCGCGCCGACGAACCATTTCGCGTGCGGCGTCTGCCAGTCGAGGACTTTTTCCCACGGCTTGCCCCACGTCAGGACCTGGGCCATCTCGCCCCAGAACCCCTCGGGGTCGGCCTTGGCGCGGTCCCAGAGTTCCTGGTACCGCTCCATGCTGGGGACGTTCGCCTGGCGGGCAAACTCGACCGGTGGCGTGAAGACGCGGCTCTCGTTGAGGAAGCTGGTGATCGATCCGCCACTGGATTCAGCCGACATGGTGGAGAGCTCCGCGCCTTTGAGATTGCTTTCGGGAGGAAGGGCAGGACGAAGAGCCGATCTTATCCAGTCCGTGAAGAGAATTGAACCGCCCAGACGATAAGGTCGCCAAGAGGATTCCGGATCGGACTCCTGCTATCGACTGGACAGATCGCGAGAGCCGGAGTAGCCTTGAGAATTGTTGAACAAACACCCTCTCGCCGAACTCGCATCCACAATGCCCAGGTAGGAGGACAAGGAAGATGCCCGATTCGAATCTGCCCAACGTCGATCGTCGCGAATTCCTCCAGGCGGGCGTGGTGGCGACGGCCGCCGCGGCCAGCCTGACCGTCGGCTCCGGCTCGACCCTCGCGGCCGACGACGCCAAGCCGGACGGCAACAAGCCGGTGCTCCCCAAGCGGAAGCTGGGCAAGACGGGCGTCGAGGTCACGCTGCTCAACCAGGGGACCGTCGGCCAGCCGGCCGCGCTCGACCGGATCCTCCGACCTCGCCTATCGCGAGGGGGTCCGCTACTTCGACACCGCCGAGGGCTACGGAACGCCGGGCCGAGCGGCTCATCGGTGCCTGGCTGACGGCCATGCCCGAGGTCCGCAAGAACATCTTCCTGGCCACCAAGAGCCACGTGAAGACCCCGAGCGACATGATCAAGAAGCTCGACCAGCGGCTCGCCAGCCTCAAGACCGACTACATCGACCTCCTCTTCTTCCACGGCCTCGAGCACCGACCAGACCGACTGGCCCAAGAGCAAGGAGATGAAGGAAGCCGCCGAGGCGATCAAGAAGACCGGCAAGGTCAAGTTCGTCGGCTTCTCGACCCACGACGCGATGATCGCCGAGCAGATCCAGAACGCCGCCGAGGGCGGGTTCATCGACGTGATCATGCTCAAGTTCACCCCCTGGCTCGACAAGAGAGTCGAAGCTCAACAAGGCGCTCGACGCCTGCCACGCCAAGGGAATCGGCCTGGTCTCGATGAAGCAGCTCGACGGCCAGACCCAGTTCACCGAGGATAACGATCCCCTCGCTCGAAGGCGAAGAACCTGACCCCGGCGCAGGGCCTGCTCCAGGCGATCTGGACCGACGAGCGGTTCTCCGCCTCGTGCGTGACCCTGCAACATCGATCGAGCATGTCTTCGAGAACGCCGACGCCGCCCGCCGGTTCGAGCCGCTGAAGCTGGCCGAGATCCTCGAGCTCCGCGACGCCGTGCTCGCCTCCGGCCCGACCCTGCTGCCCCGGCTGCGACGGCCGGTGCGCCGAGGCCGCCGGCACCAAGGCCCGGCTCGGCGACCTCGCCCGGTTCTACACCTACCATGAAGACCACGGCATCCGGGGCAAGGCCCGCGAGGAGTACGCCGCCCTCGGAGCCGCCGAGCGCGACTGGCAAGGGGCCGACCTCGACGCCGCCCGCGAGGCCTGCCACCACAAGCTCGACTTCGCCAAGATCCTGCCCGAGGTCGACCGGCTCCTTGGCTGAGCAACCCGGATCGGTTCCATCTTCTGAAATCTCATATCTGAGATTTCCAATCCGAGATGATCGAGAGCGTGGGACGCCGTCGCGACGTCGTCCCACGCTTTTTTGCGCGTCGATGCCATGGGCATGCGAGTTGCTTTCTGAACTCGCATGGTCACACTCGCGAAAAGCCGCCGCAAGAAAGAGCCTCAGCTCCGGGTCGACCCGTTGGTCTCGGCGAAGGCGGCAGGCTTACGGTATGTCAGCGACGACCGGCCGGGGCTGACCCGAGTCCGCAAGGGCAAGGGATTCGCCTATCGGGACGTCGACGGCAGACCGCTCCGAAACCCGGACGACCTCGGGCGAATCAAGTCGCTGGCGATCCCGCCGGCCTGGACCGAGGTCTGGATCTGCCCGAGGGCCGACGGCCACCTCCAGGCGACCGGCCGCGACGCCCGAGGGCGGAAGCAGTATCGCTATCACCCGCGCTGGCGAGCGGTCCGCGACGAGTCGAAGTATGACCGGATGATGGCGTTCGCCTCGGCCTTGCCCGAGATCCGCAAGCGCACCGACATCGACCTCGCGCGGCCCGGATTGCCCCGCGAGAAGGTGCTCGCGGCGGTCGTCCGGCTCCTGGAGACGACCTTGATCCGGGTGGGCAACGAGGAATATGCCCGGACGAACAAATCCTTCGGCCTGACCACGATGCGCGATCGGCACGTCCGCGTCGGCAAGAAGTCGATCCGGTTCGAGTTCAAGGGGAAGAGCGGGGTCGAGCACGAGATCAACCTCGCCGACCCCCGGCTGGCGCGTATCGTCGGCCGTTGCCGAGACCTGCCGGGCCAGGAGTTGTTCCAGTATCTCGACGAGGACGGCCAGCCCCGGACGATCGACTCGGCGGACGTAAACGACTACCTCCGCGAGGTTGCCGGTCGCGAGTTCACCGCGAAGGACTTCCGGACCTGGGCCGGGACCGTCCTGGCGTCGCTCGCCCTCCGCGAGTTCCAGTCGTTCGACTCCGAAACCCAGGCCAAGAAGAACATCGTCCGGGCGATCGAGCACGTCGCCGAGCGGCTGGGCAACACGCCATCCGTCTGCCGGAAATGCTACGTCCATCCCGAGATCATCGAATCCTATCTCGACGGCTCGATGCTGAGGACACTCCGTCAGCTCGCCGAGCAGGAACTATCCGGAGGGCTGAGCGGCCTCCAGCCCGAGGAAGCAGCCGTCGTGGCGCTGCTCCAGCAGCGGCTCAAGCGCGGGGTCGGGGAGACGCGATGAGCCCTGGAACGATCGGGCAAATCGGTCGTGTCCGGTGATTTTTGCTGGCGAGCCATCTTTCGATCCGTTAATGTGTCGGCCACCGGTGTTTTCACGACGTCGCCGAGGATCGAGGTGCATTGATGAAACACGCCCTGGCACTAATCGGCCTGTTCCTGGTCGTCCGGCCTTCCCCCGCGCAGGACGTTCCGGCCCGAGGGTTGAAACCAACATCGGAGGTCAAGGCGGCGTTCCTCAAGCTGCTCGACCGGCCCCGGGTTCCGCTGGATGTCCAGGTCGGGGAGACCAAACCGGCGGAACGCGGCCTGACCTGCCAGCGGGTCGACTTCGCGGTCGAGAAGCGCCCCGATGGCTCGATCGAACGTGTCCCGGCGCTGGTCGTCCGGCCCGAACGGGGGAAGGACGGCCTGAAGATGCCGGCTGTGCTCATCCTGCACGGCACGGGGGGCAAGAAAGAAGGGCTCCGGTCCTGGCTGGACGATCTGGCCCGGCGAGGATTCGTCGCCATCGCGATCGATGGGCGTTATCACGGCGAGCGGGCCGGGGGCCTGCCGGGGACGAAGGCCTACAACGCGGCGGTTGTCGAGGCCTGGAAAAGCAAGCCAGACGAGCCGCAGTCCCACCCGTTCTACTACGACACCTGCTGGGACGTCTGGCGAACCATCGACTACCTCCAGACTCGCGACGACGTTGACCCCGAGCGGATCGGCATGATCGGCATCAGTAAAGGTGGGATCGAGACCTGGCTGGCGTCAGCGGTCGATGAGCGGGTCAAGGTGGCCGTCCCGGCGATCGCCATGCAGAGTTTCCGCTGGAGCCTCGAGAACGAACTCTGGCAGGCCCGAGCCAACACGATCCGCGAGGCCCACGAGGCGGTCGCGGCCGAACTGGGCGAGCCGAAGGTCAACGCCCGGGTTTGCCGGGAACTCTGGTCGAAGGTGATCCCGGGCATCCTTGACGACTTCGACGGCCCGAGCATGGTCCGCCTTTTCGCTGGCCGGTCGCTCCTGATCCTCAGCGGTGAGCGCGACCCGAATTGCCCGATCGAAGGGGCCGAGCTGGCCTTCACCTCAGCCAGACAGGCGTTTCACGAGGCCAGGGCCGACGACCACCTCAAGATCATGGTCGCCCGAGGCTCCGGCCACACCGTCACCCCCGCCCAGCACGCCGCGGCTCTTGACTGGTTCGTCACGCTGGCTCAAGCCCGAGCCGCTTCCGGCCAGCGTGTCGCGCTGAGAGGTCGGTCAGCCGATCGGCCTGAAAATCCGGGATCAGCTCGATCGTCGATAATGTAAGTGTGTCGGCAGGGCAAGCCCTACCCTACGAGAATGCCGGCGAGTCGTTCCGGCCATCGGCCTGAAACCGAGGCTCGGCTCGCGGGGTAAGCGGGGATGAGATAGACTCTCTCATCGCCCGACGTTCCCCTCGAACCCTTCCCGGAGGATGGCCTCATGCCTCGACCGGCAACTCCGAGTCCTCGCGACGATCCTGAGCTGCTCATGGCCGTCGCCCCGGCGCTGGGCCGACTCGAAGACGGTCGCCCGCTGCGGCCAGGGGTTCCTGGAAGACGTCGACGGCACCAAGGTCCTCCACCTCAAGGGGACGCCTCGCGAGATGGGCCTCCAGCACGGCACCCTCCTGAAGGACGACATCCGCGAGGAGGTGCGGTTCCTCTTCGACGTCAAGGCGAAGGAGTTCAAGCCCGAGGTCTAGGGCGTCAAGATCCCGGTCGACGTCAAGCGGCTGATCCTCTCGATCTCCGAACGCCAGCGCCAGTACACCCCGGCGAAGTACTACGAGGAGCTGGCCGGGATCGCCGAAGGGGCCGGGATGAAGGTCGAGGACGTCGTCGCCGCCAACTTCATCCCCGAGATGTTCCACTGCTCGGGGTTCGCCCTGAGCGGATCGGCGACGAAGGACGGCACGCTCTACCACGGGCGGATTCTCGACTATGGCTGCGACTGGAAGCTGCAGGAGCATGCCATCCTGGTCGTGGCCGAGCCCGAGGGGTCGATCCCGTTCGTCAACGTGACCTATGCCGGTTTCATCGGCAGCGTCACCGGGATGAACGCGAAGAAGGTCTCGATCGGCGAGATGGGCGGCAGTGGACTGGGTCACTGGGAAGGCGTGCCGATGGCCTTGCTGGTCCGGATGGCCCTGGAAGAGGCCGACGACCTCGACGAGGCCGTCGCCGTCTTCCGCGACCATCCCCGGACCTGCCAGTACTTCTACGTCGTCGCCGACGGCAAGACAGGTCGAGGGGTGGGCATGGAGGCGTCGTGGGACGTCTTCTCCGTGATCAAGATGGGCGAGTCCGACCCGAGGCTGCCGCACCCCGTCAAGGACGGCGTCCTGATGTCGGCCGGCGACCGCTATGAGGAACTGGCCCGGCGCGTCCAGGCCGGTCACGGCAAGTTCGACGCCGAATCGGCCCGCCACCTGATGGACCGGCCGGTCGCCATGAAGTCGAACCTCCACAGCGTCCTGTTCGAGACGACGACGACGCGGTTCTGGGTCGCCAACGCCTCGCCCGCAGGCGAGCCGGCCGCGAACCAGCCGTACCACGCCTTCCAGCTCTCCGAGTTGATGACCCACAAGCCCGACTCGTCCGCCCCGAGCCTGGCCGAGCCGACCGGGAACTGACGATGGCCGGGCCGACGAGATCGGACGAATCGACACCCCGGGTCGAGTTGAGCCGACGCCCGCTCACCGCCTGGGTGATGCTGGCGATCGCCGCGCCGGTGGGCGGCTGGCTCCTCTACGAGATCCATCGGACGATCGGCCTGGATAGCCCCCGACTCTGGGAGCTGCTCCGGACCGATCGCGTCTTCGACCTCGCCATGCTCGACTTCACGCTGACGGCTGGTTGGGCTGCCCTGGTGCTTGTCGAGCGTTCGAGCTGGAAGGACTGGCGGCTCTGGGTCACGATCCCCATCTTCTTCGCGATCCCGACGCTGGGGATTGTCGTCTTCGTGCTGCTGGATCGGACGGGCCGGGCGAAATCGCTCCGGCCCCGGTAAATCCTGCATGACGATCAGATGGCTCGGGCTTTGCGTCGGCGCAGCCGGCCGATGACGGCGACCAGCCCCAGCCCGACCAGGATCGCCGATGAAGGCTCGGGGACCGCCAGGGCGTCGGCGATCACCTGATAGCCCAGGTCGTTGGGGTGGACGTTCCCCGTCGCGACATAGGTATAGTTCAATTCGTTCCCGACGAAGAGCGGCTGGAGGTTCACGAAACTCGCCTGGAATGCCGCGGCGTCTCCCGCGATGTACTGGTTGATGGCGGGGATCGCCTGGGCGCTGGCCTGGGCGGTCGCATAAAACGGACTGTTCGGTTGGTTGAAGAAGGGCGCGTAGGGGTCGAAATAACCGAGGAGGACCAGGTTTGTCTTCGGCAGCAGCGTCCGGATCTGGGTGAGGAGGTTGAGTTCGTTCATCTGAAAGGCCGCGAGGGTCTGGGGAACGATGCCCCTTGCGCCAGGGCGACAAAGAGGTCGTTGGCACCGAGCGAGACCGTTACCGTCGAGATGGTGTTTCCCGCCGCGAGCTGCGATTGGATCGTCGAGAGCATCAAAGCGTCCTGAGACGGCGGCGTGCTGCCCGTATAGTTGGTGTTCCGGCTCGACGCGTTCGGACCATCCAGCCCCACGCCGTAGCCGAAGAAGCTTGAGCTGGTCTCGCCGCTGACGCCGAGGTTGATGACGTTCGGCCGAACGCCTCCGTTGTTGGCGGCAAGGATGTTCGCATAATCGGCGACATAGCCTCGATCGCCGTTCGAGACGTCGGTCGATGTGTCATTCGCCTCGACACCAAAGGCCAGCGAATCGCCGATCGATAGGTAAGTGGAGAAGCCGGCTCTGGCCTGGTGGGTCATCCCGGCGAGCAGAAGGGCGGAGACAGCGAGCGGTAGAACAAGCCGATTCATGGTCGAGGACTCGAGAGTGGGGGACGATCGGCCCCACTCTCGAATCGAGATTGTAGCCGATCCTTGGCGCACAGGTTACGAGGCATCCTTATAGGGTGCTCAAGTTGATCTTGTCAAAGCATTTTTTCTGAAATTGTTCGTGGAATCGTGTGTCGGATGGGAAGGGCAAAGGCATCACGTCCGTAGTGAGTCCGTAGGGTGGGTCGAGCCTCGGGCGAGCCCCACCAACAATGCGTGGTTAGGCTCGCCTAAGGCTCGTCCCCCCTACGACTACTTGAGCGAGATCGGTGCTGAGACAGGGCCGGGAGCCAGGCCCCGATTTCGTCCGTCGTGTGCGATGCGGTCGAGAACCGCTGTAGGCGTCAGTCCTCGTCCTCAAACCACAGGCAGCCGGAGCACTTTGGACCGACGACCAACACTCCTGTGTCAAACGTAGCCTCGGTCACAGGATTCCAACTACGCCGGACCATGTTAGGTGAGATCCCGACGTCTCGTGAAATGTCCCGTTTGTGTAGAACCGCACCCCTTCATTGCCGAACTGGTCAAGAAACCGGCCGGTCAGTTCAACGGCGAGGTCAGCCGGCATAATTTCGGAGTTGTACGCCAAATCTTGGCTCAGAACGAGTTGAATCAACCGGCGGGCAGCGGCGAGCCTCGATTTCCCTATAATTTGCGAGAGCGCCGTCCAGCCCGAACTCAGCCGCAAGATCGGGGATTGAGGGCGACGCGTGCGACGACAGCCCACAGTGAACGATGCCGTCTCGAGCGGAGATGATGTCCTCGGACACGCCCATCGGCTCGTCTCCGGGACACTTAACGCTCGTTGAGGATCTTCTGGGTGATCTCGCGTTCGCAGACCTTGCACCACTTCCAGCGTTCGGTGCCGACCTTCTCGTCGAGGTGCTGCTTGGCGATGCCGATGGTGCGGAACCAGATCTTGGCCTCGGTCTCGCCGGCCTTGTCCAGCTTGGCGCATCGGGCGAAGTGGAGGAGATTGGTGCCCGCCTTGGCCGCCGGCCTTCTTCGCTCCCTCGACCGGCAAGTTCCCGTGGAAGACGTATCCGATGGCCCCCAGTCGCATCTCATCGAAGTCATCGGGCGTATCGAGCGTTCGGACGCCAACTTGATCCGTGACGGGCATAAGTCGATCCTCGCTCACAACTTCGTGCGGCTTCAACGATTACGCGATCGACTGTATCGCATCCACGTCCGTTTTTGCAAGAGCGTACCATCGGGGCCGGGACGATCAGACTCGCGGCCCGGACGGCCACGAGGCGAGAGGGGCCCGTTGTGGGTATGGGGGTCGACGGATAAGCTGGGTCGGGGTCGCAAGGGCGACTCGAATTCCCCGCAGTAGGCCGAGGGACGCGTCTCGCTTTGATCCGCGAAACCGTCGGCCATCTCCGCGACCTCCCGCGCTACCGCCAGATCCTGGCGAGCCTGATGCGCTACGGCTATCGAGACGTCGTCACGGCACTCCATCTCGACACGCTCGTCCGGCCGCTCGAGCGAGCGGCGATGGGGGACGAGGTCCCGCCGCACGACCGGCCGATGCGGCTCCGGATGGTCTGTGAGGACCTCGGGCCGACCTTCGTCAAGCTCGGCCAGATCCTCAGCACCCGCCCGGACCTGCTCCCCGAGGCGTACATCGCCGAGCTGGCGCATGCTCCGCGACCACGTCAAGCCGTTCCCGTTCGCCGAGGTCGAGGCGATCCTGGCCGAGGAATACGGCCGGCCCGCGTCGGAAGTCTTCGCCTCGATCGAGTCCGAGCCGCTCGCCTCGGCGTCGATCTCGCAGGTCCACCGCGCGACGCTCCGCGGACGGCCGGATGATCGCGCTGAAGATCCGCCGACCGGGGATCGACAAGACGGTCCAGGCCGACCTCGACATCCTCAAGAACCTGGCCCAGCTCGCCGAACGGCGGATTCCCGCGCTGGTCCCCTACGGCCCGGTTGCCCTGGCCCGTGAGCTGGAGCGGACCTTGAAGCGGGAGCTGGACCTCTCGATCGAGCGCCGGACGATGGAGCGCTGCCGGGGACAGTTCGCCCGCGAGCCGACCGCGCACATCCCCGAGGTCTTCCGCGAGTATTCGACTTCGAAGGTCCTGGCGATGGAGCTGATCGGCGGCGTCACCGTCAACGACATCGAGGGCCTCCGTCGGCTCGGGGTCGACCCGGCCGAGGTCGCGGTGACGGGCTCGCGGATCTTGCTCCGGCATGATCTTCCGGTTCGGCTTCTTCCACGCCGACCCCCACCCGGGCAACCTCCGGGTCCTCGAAGGGGGCGTGATCGCCCCGCTCGATTACGGGATGTTCGGCCGGATCGACGCGCCGACCCGCGAACGGATCGTCGACCTGCTGATGGGCCTGATCGCCGAGGACACCGACCGGGTCCTCCGGGCTCTCGAGGCCCTGGAGATCCGGGGCGACCACGTCGACCCCCGCGCCCTCCGCCGCGACGTCAGCGAGCTGGTCGCCTCGTACAGCGACCTGACGCTCGACGCGATCGACCTTTCGCTGCTCCTGCGCGACCTCGTCGGCTTCATCCGGGCGCACCACCTGGCGATCCCGTCCGACCTGGTCCTCCTGATCCGGGCCCTGGTGACGATCGAAGGCGTGGGCCGGACGCTCGACCCACACTTCGACATCGCCGCTCAGGTCCGGCCGTTCTTCCGCGAGCTAACCGCCAAACGCTTCAGCCCTCGCCGGCTCCTGGCCCAGACCGCCCGGACGGCCGAGGATCTCCAGCGGATCGCCACGCTTCTGCCCGACGTCCTGGGCCAGTCGCTGGAGTCGATCAAGCGAGGCGAGCTGACGGTCAAGTTCGACCTCCAGCACTTCGAGCAGCTCGTCCACCAGCTCACCCGGGCCAGCCACGTCCTGGCCGCCGGGATCGTGATCGCCGGCCTGATCGTCGGCTCATCGCTCGATCATCCGATCCGGCGTCGGCCCGATCTCGCTGGGCTACGTTGGCTTCACGATCGCCTTCCTCCTCGGGCTCTGGCTGACGATCAACGTGCTTCCGGTCGTCGAGGTGAGGACGAGGTTCCGGTTCCTTCGAAAGTCGACGAGCCGACCCGATTCGGGCCGGCTCAAATCGCGAACATCTGCGCCTCATGATCCATTGCTTCTGGATGTGGGCTTCGAGGAACCAGAGCCGCTTGTCGACCACCCGGGAGATCTCGGTGTAGAGGTCGGCGGTCGACGGGTCGCCAAGCTCGTCGGAGTCTTCGATCGCCTGGCGAATCCGCCCGCAATAGAGCGCCGAACCGCTCGACCAGGGCATTGAGGTGCTGGCAGCCCTTCGACCGCGTCGGTCGGATACTCGGGAAGCTCGGAATTCTCGGCGGCCATCCGGGCGGTGCCGGTCGCGTAGCCGCCCAGAGAGCGTCACCCGCTCGGCCAGCAGGTCGACGAACGGCTCGATCTCGCTCGGCGATCTCGTCGAAGAGGAGGTGGAGCTGGTAGAAGTCCGTCCCCTTGACGTTCCAGTGGGCCTGCTTGACCTGGGAGTACAGGTCGAACGTGTCGGCCAGGCTCTGGTTCAGCATCTCGATCAGCTCGGCCCGCTTATCGGCGGGGATGTCGATGTGGGTCGAGAACTGACGGGTCTTTGACTTCTGCTGGGTCGCCATGGGTCCCGATGCTCCTGGAAGTTCGCCCGGCCGGGGCGGAAGGGACCGGCCGTCACTAACGCTGTCTCGATCTCAACGATCCCATGTGGCAAATCTCAAGCCGAATCCGGCGGACTCAAGGGCTTCACCTTCCTTCCTGGATTTCTCAGATTTCGAATTGATGTCACCTCGTCAAGAGCCCCGATATAGTGTACGTCGGTTCTCTCGACAGAGATCGGTGACCTTGTGACTCATGAAGGAGCAGATGATGAAGACGACAATCCGAGTGGTTTGCTCGGCGCCGTCTTGCTGGGATTCTGGATTGCGATGGACTCGATCGCGGCGGAGAAGTCTGGTGTCGATGCCAAGACGGCCTTCGCCCGATTGAAGACGCTCGAAGGGGAGTGGAAGGTGACCGGTGACGGCACTCACCAGGACTCGAAGGTGATCTACAAGGTGACGGCGGCCGGGTCCACCCTGATGGAGACCCAGTTCCCGGGCACCGGGCATGAGATGGTCACGATGTACCATCTCGATGGCGACGACCTCAAGATGACGCATTACTGCGCGGCGGGAAACCAGCCCCGGCTCAAGCTGGACCGCGAAGGCTCGAAACCCGATGTCTACGCGTTCGTCTTCGAAGGCGGCTCCAACCTGGACCCGGCCAAGGACATGCACATCCACTCGCTCCGGATCACGTTCCTCGAAGCCGGCAAAGTCGAATCCGACTGGGGTTGTTTCATGGACGGCAAGGCTTGCATGGCGACCAAGATACCACTGAGCCGCCAGTGAGGTTGAGTCGTCAGTGGTCAGAGCGGGGATCTCAGCGAGTGGCGATGGTCGTCGGAACCTTGTTCAATTAATGTCCATTCCTGGGATCTAAAATCCCCCGCCTTCAGGCGGCCACTTCGAGTACGTTGGAGTGAGCATCGCATCCCGGGTGAAGCTGATCGACGGGACGCTTGGCCTGTGACTGCGGCAGAAGGAACGTGTTGGCCTTCGGCCTGGAATCCCGCTGCTCTGCCTCCTTGGTCGGGCTTTCAGCCGACTGGCGAACCTACCGGCTTCCAGCCGGTAGAGCCTCAGTTCTGCTGACCACTGACCACTGGCCGCTATCCGCCGGCCCCCTCGATCCCGTAGCGATTGCGGAGGTCGACGATCAAGGCGTCCATGTCGGTCGGCAGGGGCGCCTCGACCTTGACCTCGTGACCGAGGATCGGGTGGACGAAGCCGAGGGTCTGGGCGTGGAGTGCCTGTCGGTGGAACCGGGCCTTGCACGAGGGCTGGTTCATCGGTCGGTAGACCTTCTCGCCGACGACCGGGTGGCCCATCTCGGCCATATGGATGCGAATCTGATGGGTCCGGCCCGTCTCCAGCCAGCAGGCGAGCAGCGACGCGACGGGCCGAATCGCTCGACGACCTGGTAATGCGTCACCGCGCGTTGACCTTCCCCCTCGAACCGGGCGACGCCTCGTCTCAGATCGCCCCGGTCGGTGACGAGGGCCTTGTCGATCGTGCCCGACTCGCGCCGAGGATGCCCTTCGACGACGGCCAGGTACTGACGCTCGATGTCGTGCTCGCGGAAGAGTTTCTGGAACGCCCGGATCGCCTCGGGCGATCGGGCCAGGGCCAGGGCACCCGAGGTGTCCTTGTCGAGCCGGTGGACCACACCGAGGAACGTCCGTCCGCCGCCGTGGCGGAGCGAGAGATAGCGTGTCGCCCGGGAGACCAGGGTGTCGCGTTCGCGGTCGGGAGTCGGCTGAGTGAGCAGTCCGGCGGGCTTGTCGACGATCAGGACGTGCGGGTCTTCGTGGAGGACCCGGAGCCGGCCGGCGACCTTCCGGGCCTGGGGCCGATTCGGGAAGAACTCGATCGCGGCGTCGACCGCGACCTCGCGGCCGGGCTCGTCGCAGACCTCGCCGTCGAGGTCGACCCGCCCATTCCGGACAGCCTCCTGCGCGGCTCGACGCGACAGGCCGAACCGCTCGGCGACCAGCTTGTCCAGACGGATCGATCGTGGGCGGGGGTTCGGGGACCAAGGCGGTCGGGGACCTTTCGAGAGGAGCGAACAGGGCGGCCTTCCAGTCCGTGACGACCGCCCGCCCCACTGCCTCCTCGCCCGTCCTGAGACAGGGCGAGTACCGTGGGCAGTCTCCTCGTTCGATCGATGAGGCCACCAAGGCGGGGCCATCCGTGACGGTTCGCATTATACCCGATCGAAGCCGCTCGATTCCAGACTCTTGGACGACCCGACGCGAAATCGGCTATCCTGTCCGCATGGGCCAGCCACGGCGTCTCTCACCTTTGTTCGATGATTGGGAATCGATTTGATGGGAACGCTCGAAGCCGACCTGGAGCTGGTCAAGGGGTTTGCGGTCGAGGCCGCCGCGCTCGCCCGATCGAGAGCGGGCCAGGTCACGCCCGAGGAGAAGGCCAACCTCAGCTTCGTCACCGACCTCGACCGCGACCTGGAACAGCTCATCCGGGACCGACTGGCCGAGGCGTTCCCCGACGACGTCCTGACCGGCGAGGAGTATGCACCATCGGGCGGATCGGGCCGGCGTCGGTGGTCGATCGACCCGATCGACGGCACGGGCAACCTCGTCCACGGGCTGCCGCTCTGGGCCGTCAGCATCGGCCTGATCGACGACGGCGAGCCGGTCCTCGGCGTGATCGCCATCCCGCCCCTGGGCGAGCTTTACTGGGCGATCAAGGGGGGCGGGGCCTGGCGAGACGGCGTCGCGATCCGAGCCACCGACGCCGACGAGTTCCACCCCCAGGACAACCTCTGCGTCGGCACCAACGCCTTGCGGGCCCTCGACCCCCGGACGCTCCCCGGCCGGCTCCGCGACCTCGGCACCGCCTGCTGCGAGCAGGCGTTCGTCGCCTGCGGCCGGCTGGTCGCCTGCACCTTCCTCGGCGAGGCGACCCACGACGTCGCCGCCGGCGCCGTGATCGCCTCCGAGGCCGGGCGCCGGCTTCGCGACGATCGACGGCGAGCATCTCACCCCGTCCCAGTTCGTCGCCCGGACTCCGATCGCCATGCCTACCTTCGTCGCGCCTCCAGGGCGGCTCAGGCGCTCCTCAAAACGGCCAGGTCGTTCTGACCTCCCCCCAACTGGTCTGGCAAGGGCCCGCCCTGTGAGGGATCATGTGCGGGAGGTTCGGACGATTCGCGGTGAAGGGTAGGGAATCGGCATGGAATTCCGAAGGGTCTGGGCCTTGCGAGGGCCGAATGTCTGGGCCCGGTTCCCCGTGCTCGAAGTGGTCCTGGACCTCTCACCGCTCAAGGGATCGGCCGGTTGACGCCTTCCCCGGCTTCGCCGAGCGGCTCCGCGCCCATCTGCCTTCGCTGGGCGGAGTCGAGGAGCCCGACCCCGGCCCGGGGGCTGGGCTGGCGACGCTGGAGCTTCAGCGCCTGGCCGGGCTCGCCGGTCGCGTTCCTCGGCGAGCGGACGACGCTCGAGCCGGGTGTGGTCAAGATCGCCATCGAGTACGAGGACGAGGCCGTCGTCCGCGCCGCGCTCGAGGCGGCCCGCGACCTCTGCCTGGCCAGCCTCGATGACCTGCCGTTCGACCTGGACGCCGAGGTCGCCAGGCTCAAGGAGATCGCCGAGGACGTCCGGCTCGGCCCGAGCACTCGATCGATCGTCGAGGCCGCCCGCGAGCGCGGGGCATCCCGGTTCGCCGACTGAATACCGGGAGCCTCGTCCTGCTGGGCCAGGGGGCCAAGGCCCGGCGGATCAGGACGGCGGAGACCGACCGCACGGGCGCGCTCGCCGAGGCGATCGCCCAGGACAAGGACACGACCAAGATGCTGCTCCAGGCCGTCGGCGTGCCGGTTCCCGAGGGGCGGCCGGTCGACTCCGCCGAGGACGCCTGGCTCGCCGCCGAGTCGATCGGCGCCGCCGGTCGTCGTCAAGCCGCTCTACGGCAACCACGGCCGAGGCGTCGCCACCGACCTGACGACCCGCGAGCAGGTCGAGGCCGCCTACGCCGCCGCGATCCTGGAAGGCTCGCGCATCCTGGTCGAGAAATTCATCAAAGGGGCGGATTACCGGCTCCTGGTCATCGGCGAACAAGCTCGTCGCGGCGGCCCGGCGCGACCCCGCGCACGTCGTCGGCGACGGGATCTCGACCGTCGCCCAGCTCGTCGACGGTCGTCAATCGCGACCCCCGGCGGGGCGAGGGCCATGCCTCCGTCCTGACGCAAGATCCGACTCGACGACCCGATCGCCCTGGCCGTCCTGGCCGAGCAAGGGCACTCGCCCGATTCGGTCCCGCCCGCCGGGTCGAAGGTCCTGATCCGCCGGAACGCCAACCTGAGCACCGGCGGGACCGCCGAGGACGTCACCGACCGCGTCCACCCCGACGTCGCCGCGCGGGCGGTGGACGCGGCCCGGGTGATCGGCCTGGACATCGCGGGCGTCGACCTCGTCGCCCAGGACGTCGACCGCCCGCTCGAACAGACCGGCGCCGCCGTGGTCGAGGTCAACGCCGGGCCTGGGCTCCGGATGCACCTCGAACCCTCGTCCGGCGACCGCCGGCCGGTCGGCGAGGCGATCGTCGACATGCTCTTCCCCGAGGGCGAAGACGGGCCGGATCCCGGTCGTCGCCGTCACCGGCGACAACGGCAAGACGACCGTCTCGCGGCTGATCGCCCACATCCTCGCAGCCTCGGGCCGGTCGGTCGGCCTGACCTGCACCGACGGCATCTATGTCGAACGGCCGGCGGATCGTCGCGGGGATTGCAGCGGGCCCGCAGAGCGCCCGGTCGGTCCTGCTCAACCCGGGCGTCGACGCCGCCGTGCTCGAGACAGCCCGAGGCGGCATCATCCGCGAAGGGCTCGGATTCGACCTCTGCGACGTCGCCGTGGTGACCAACATCGGCGAGGGGGACCACCTCGGCCTCCGGGGGATCGAGACCCTGGAGGAACTGGCCGACGTCAAGCGGACGGTCGTCGAGCGTGGTCGACCCGAACGGCGGCGGTCGTCCTGAACGCGGCCGACCCGCTGGTGGTCGGCGATGGCCCCGCGCTGCCTCGGCCCCGGTGATCTACTTCGCGACCGACCTCAACGAGCCGGTCCTGGCCGAGCACCTCCGAGCAAGGAGGTCGGGCCGCCTTCGCCCGCGACGGGAGCTTGATCCTGGCCGAGGGGGGCGAGAATCTCCACGCTGGTCGACCTCGACCGGGTCAAGCCGACCCGGGGCGGCCGGGTGGCGTTCCAGGTCGAGAACGTCCTGGCGGCGGCAGCCTCGGCCTGGGCGCTGGGGATTGACACTCAGACGATCGCCGGGGCCCTCGCCTCGTTCGATTCCGACGCCGATCGGGTCCCCGGCCGGTTCAACGTCCTGGACCACGCCGAGGCAACGGTGATCGTCGACTATGCCCACAACCCCTCGGCGCTTGAAGCCCTTGCGAAGGCACTCGGGGCCTTCCCGCCGGGTCGGCGGACGATGGTCTACTCGGCCGCGGGCGACCGCCGCGATGTCGACATCGTCCGCCAGGGAACGATCCTCGGCGACGGCTTCGACCGGGTCATCCTCTACGAAGACGGCGCCACCTACGACCGGGGCGAAGGCGAGACCCTCGCCCTCCTCCGCCAAGGCCTGGCCCAGGGCCGACGGGTCGCCGAGACCATCGAGATCCGGGGCGAATTCGCCGCCGTCGACCTCGCCCTCCAGAGCCTGATCCCCGGCGAAGTCGTCGTCATCGGCCCCGAGTCGATCGAGGAGACCCTGGCCTACGTCCGGTACAAGATCACCGGTGAATCGTAGTGGTCGGTGGTCAGTGGTCAGTGGTCAGTGCATAGCAGGGGAGAGTCTTTCTGACTGACCACTGACCACTGACCACCGACCACCGACCACTGACCACCACCGACTGACCACTGACCACAGACCACCCGAGCCTTCGTCATGATCTCACTACTGCTCGCCAGCGTCCTGGTCGTCCAGGCCGGGATTCCGGCTGGTTCTTCGAGCATTGAGGTCGATCTGGGCCGGGCCAGGGTCGAGGTTTTCACCTACAAACCGGCGGGGTATCGGGATGGGCCGATGCTGGTGGTCTTTCACGGCGTCCTCCGGAACGCGGACGAGTACCGCGACGACGCCCGGGCGATGGCGGACCGCTTCGGGATGCTCGTGGTCGCTCCTCGGTTCGACTCGACGCAGTTCGGCGCGGGGATGTACCAGCAAGGAGGGCTTTTCCGCGAGGGCAAGGTCGTCCCGCGAGCCGAGCGGACCTGGGCGCTAGTCCCCCGGATCGTCGACGAGCTGCGCAAGATCGAAGGGAAGCCCGACCTGCCGTTTTACCTGATCGGCCATTCCGGGGGCGGGCAGTTCCTGGTCCGGTTGGCGTCGTTCGAGCCGACCGGCGCCGCGCGAATCGTGGCGGCCAACCCGGGGTCGGACCTCTTTCCTGATCGGGAGATGGATTATCCCTACGGCTTCGGCAATCTCCCGGCCGAGATCTCCGACGAGGCCCACCTGCGCCGCTACCTCGCCCAGCCGTTGACCCTTTACCTCGGGACCAGCGACACCGTCCGCGACGAGGATCTCGACAAGAGCCCGGAGGCCGACCGCCAGGGCCAGAACCGGCTCGAACGTGGCCGGAACGCCTACAAGGCGGCCGAGGCGCTCGCCCGCCGCAAGGGCTGGCCCTTCGGCTGGAGGCTCGTCGAGGCTCCCGGCGTGGCCCATGACCACACGGCGATGTTCAACCATCCCGCGGCCGCCGTCGCGCTATTCGGAAACGATCGGGCGACCGGGCTCGGGGTCAGGTAGACGGGTCGCGTTGGGTTGGGATGTTTACGAGCGGAACGACCGGATGGTTTCGAAGGCACGGAGAAACTCGAGGAGAAGTCTCGGACCGAGTTCGTGCCCGAAGCGGGCGATCAGGTTGACCTCCAGCGGTCGGATCACTCTCCGGTTGACCTCGGTCGGCTTTAACTTCCATTCCTCCACGAAGCCGGCGATGACCTGGACCTCGACCGTCATGCGTTCGTTGGAGGGATGAGACCGCTCGCAGTTGTGATAGTAGACCATCGTCGAGACACATCGGGCGACGGTCTCCTGAATCTGCCGTTCGGTCACCATACCTTTATTCCCGGTCAGCCTCAGCTCAGGGGCTGCAATCAGGATCGAGGGTGGTTAGGTGTCCGTGCCGCCGCCCAGCTTTCTCTGTTCCGAAAGCACGCTGCGACGGCGACACGGACAAGCCCAGCCCGAGGCGGTTTCGTCGAACCGCCTCGTTTGTTGAGTTGCAAGGTAAAGGCGAATGACGACCGGCGTCTGTCCGCTAGCGGACGTTTTCGCCGATTTCTCCAGAATCCCTCTCCCCCAACACTTGCTTGGTTTGCATGACCCGCGCCGTCATCACGAAACGATCCGGCTGTAGTATCCCCGGATGGTGGCGTAGCACTCGCAGGACGATTCCTCCAGAGCCGCCCGGTTGACGACGTTGATGAAGCCCCGGCGGGCGCCGATCAGGCCGGCGTTCTGGAGGGTGCCGATGACGACCGTGACGGTCTGGCGGCGCACGCCCAGCATGTAGGCGAGGAACTCCTGAGTGATCGCGAATTCGTCTCCGATCGCCTGGTCGTGGATCGTCAGGAGCCAGCGGCTGGCCCGCGCCTCGATCGCGTGCAGGGCGTTGCAGGCGATTCCCTGGCCAGTCGTCCGGAGCATGAAGGCGATGTAACGATGGATCAGCCGACTCAGCCGAGGACTGCGTCCCATCGCCTCGCGAAACGAGTGGATCGGTAGGCGGAAGCTGTCGCCGCTCATCTGGCAGAGCGCCTGATGCGGGCTCGCTTCGATCCCCAGAGAGACTGCGACGCCGACGAACCCCTCCCGGCCGACGGTCGCCGCCTCGACCGGGTTGTCGTCCTCGAGGACCGTCATGAGTGAGATGAGGGAGGTTGTCGGGAAATAAACGTGGGTGACGTCAGCGTCGAAGGGATGGACAACCTGCTTGAGGGCCAGGTTGACCCGTTGCAACATCGGGACCAGGGGGTCGAACTCGTCGGCGGGCAATTGGTCGAGGAGATTGTTTCCGCTATTGCGCCAGATCGAAGAGACTGACATGGAGACTTTCGGTCAATAGGTCCAGCCCGACGGGTCCGGGCCTGTTCGGCCCGTGCTCCGGGGAGGATCACTTCATCATACTCGAATCGGGCGAGGTCCAGTCGATCCGGCCCTGCGAAGTTGATGATCGTTACCCAGAGAACACCCGTCCGTCTGTCCGTTGACGGACATTCCCTGGACATTTTTCCTACCCCAGGTCGGCTGTTCTTCACGAACTCAGAGGAAGCGTCCGTGAGCAACCAGGTTTCGCGAGACCCTTGGGGGATGATCCCGGGTCGAGGCCAGAAACCGTTCCCGAAACTTTTGTGGCGTTTACATTAAAAGCGAGACAATTTCATCAAGAAAGTTACAATCGAAGAATCTCGGACAAACCTAAAGATTTCCTTATTTTAGAGTCTTGACTGAGAACGCGACTCTTTTTATATTCAGGTTGTTGGTTGATCCACCAACTCGGCCTCTTCTCTGTTCCGGCGCCGGCGGTTCATCTTTCGGGATGAGCCGCCGGCGTTTTTTATGATGGGAAGTTTGGCTTCGTGTTTTAAATCGGACGGGTTGAGTTCGTTTTTGACAGCGTCCTCCCGCGACGGTTCGCACTCCCGCTTTCCCGAGACCTAATCCTCCGGATAGAATCGGGATCGTCCGGGGAGGAGCGTCTCGTCATGGATCGTGTCGTGGCCACGCTGCCGGAGTCGGTCGGGGAACTTTGCCTGGTCCGGCTGGGTCTGGTCGTCCGCAAGCTCGCGGCCTGGCCTTTCGCGGCCCGGATGGGCCGGGCGATCGGCCGATCGGCCCAGGAGGCGATCAGCTCCCGGGCCGGCTTGCTCCGGTCGGAGCGATTCACCATCCAGTGGGGACATTTCGGAGTCTTGCAATACTGGGTCAGTTTTGATGCGCTGGAAGAGTGGTCGCACCGACCGCCGCATTCGGACTGGTGGGGAGAGGCTCTGGAGAGGATGAGAAATCGGGAAGATTTCGGAATCTATCACGAGTCATTCCTGGTCCCACGACAGGGAATCGAGACGATTTACCTGAATAGCCCGCCGGTCGGAATCTCGGCCTTCGGCCCGCTGAGCGAGGCGATCGGGACGATGACGACCAGCCGGGATCGCCTGGGACGTCGGATCGCGAAGGGATAGGGCCGGGCATGGGTCACTGGGGCGTCAAGAGCTACGAGAACGACGAGGCGCACGACGCCCTCGACGCGGGATTCGAGGCCACGCACGGATCGGTTTACGACGACCTGATGGATGACCGTAACGTTCTTGACTCCAGAGCAGATCCAGAAAATGCTAGCGGACACCCGGACCCTGGCGAGCTCGGTCGAAGCCCTGCGCCGGGAAATCGATCGTCCCTGGGAGGAGTGGGACGAGGTCGAGCGGCTTGCCTTCGCCGGGGTGGTCGTCCGCCACGCCGAGCTCGGCGTGCCGATCCCCGACGAGTGGCGCGAACGGGCCGTCGCCTGGCTCCTCGAAGAGACGATCGAATGGGACGAGGCAACCGCGCGCAACCTGAGACGACAAAAAGAGATCAATCTGCTAAATCGCTGACCTCGGGCCACACCGGAGGGGTGACGAATGGGACCGATGGGCGGCCTCTGGCGCCTCCGAGGCCAGTCCGGTGCCTTGCTAGGCATCGCGGTCTGGCTGGTGCTCGCCCAGGCCGTTGGGGCTCTCGACGCACCCCAGCCCGGAGACGACGCGACCTATCGGCCCACGGTGATGATCCGCAAAGGGACCTCGCTCGGGTCCGGGACGATCATCTCGTCGGTCGAGGACGAGACGCTGATCCTGACCGCCTCGCACGTCGTCGAAGGGCCTGGGCCGCTTCACGTCGAGCTCTTCCGGTTCAACGTCGGGCTGGAGCGGACCCGGAATGCCTCGGGGTTTCCCAGAAAGATCGCCGCGACGGTCGCGGCCCGCGACATCGACGCCGACCTGGCGATTCTCCGGGTCCGAGGTCAACTGGCGTTCCCGTATGTTGCCCGGCTCGGTCAGGGAGAGGTCCCGCCGCCGACCGGCACGCCGGTGACGACCATCGGTTTCGACAAGGGGGAGCAGATCATCGGCTTCTCGACGAAGATCAAGTCGGTCGAGCGGATCGACATGGACCGAGGTGGAGGCGACCGGCCCTTCCTGATCACCGAGCACCCTCCCGAGCACGGCCGGTCGGGCGGCGGCCTGTTCCGGAATGACGGGGCTCTCGTGGGAGTCTGCGTCGGCCGGATCGAGCTGCTCAAGGGACGGAAAATCGGTTTGTTCACGAGCCTGACCAACGTCAAGGCCCTGATCCGGGCCCATGACGACATCGTCGGGTCTCTTTCCCGATCGAACGTCCGGACACGGTCGGCGGCCCGGTGAGGATCGAGTCAACCGGCCCACCTCCGGCGGAATTCATTGTCAAAGTTCGGCCGATCGGCCACAATGCATCGTAATGTAGAGCGTGGGCGTGCCGCGCCAAGGGGGCCGATGGCGACCCTCCTTCGCAGACGACTTGCCTTTGTCGGAGGTTGATCCCTTGAACCTGAATATGCAGACGAGCAACCCCGCCTTTTCCGGGGCCTTCGCTCAGAACTTCGATTACGCGGGCGTCAAGAGCACCACGATGACCGTGCAGGGCACGGCCTTGAAGGCCATGGTGCTCCTGGCGATCCTGATGGCCACCGCCTCCTACGCCTGGGTCGGGACCCAGAACGGAACGCTGCCCCCCGGCCTCCTCTTCGGCTCGCTGATCGGCGGCTTCGTGGTGGCCATGATCACGATCTTCAAGCCGACCCTCGCGGCCTGGACCTCCCCGGTTTACGCAGCCCTGGAAGGGATCTTCCTGGGCGGCCTCTCACAGTACACCGATTTGCATTATCCCGGCATCGCCCTCCAGGCGATCGCCCTGACCGGCGGCGTGACGTTCTTGATGCTCTTCGTTTACGTGACGGGGATCATCAAGGTGACGGGCCAGCTCGCCACGGGCATCATGGCGGCGACCGGGGCGATCGCTCTGTTTTACCTGGTGACGATGGTCCTCTCGATGTTCCACATCCAGGTTCCGTTCGTCTTCGGCTCCAGCCCGATCGGGATCGCCTTCAGCGTCTTCGTCGTCGGTCTGGCCGCGTTCAACCTGCTGCTCGACTTCAACTTCATCGAGCAAGGATCGCGGGCCGGGCTCTCGAAGTCGATGGAGTGGTACGGCGCCTTCGGCCTGATGGTCACCCTGGTCTGGCTGTACCTTGAGATCCTCCAGTTGCTCCGCAAGCTCAACGATCGCCGTTGAGACCAGGACGACCTTCGGAACCTTTCCAGGGGGCGGGCGTACAGTCCCGCCCCTTGCCATTTCCAGCCGGCTCAACCGACGCCAGGAAGCGAATCGTCGCCGATCGCTGCTCGGCTGACGGTCGAGCCCTCGGCCGGGCCGCCTGGACCTGCTCAAACGCCCGGTCTCCGTCCGAGGTCAGGCCGAGCCAGCCGAGCGCCGCGGCAGCGATCGTTCGCGCTCTTGCCGTGGCCCTGGGCACAGTGGATCAGGATTGATTTTCCCTCCGCCCGTCTCGCCCCGATCCACTCCACCGCCTCACGAAACTGGCGGTTTGAAGGGGGCGACCCGTCCAGGATCGTGACGTAGTGGTAATTCAGCCCGAGCTTGGAGTATTGCGGCGGGAACTCGGCGCAGAGGTCGAGCACCGCATCGATCCCGGATCCGGAGAGATGCCGTCCCTCAGTCTGAGAAGGACGACGGCCGATGAACAGGCCGGGGGCGACCCGGGAGATCGCTGCTTCTTCGTCGACTCGCCTCATCAGGCCGAGTGTGAGCCAGCCGAGTATCCGGTACGGAGCCAGGATGACCCACGCCGCGAATGCCCACCTGGGCTGACAGACGACCTCCTCCACTGGAAATCCCACCTGCTTCAGCCCATAAGCGATCGCCAGCGAGAACAGGCCAAGCGAGAGGTAGACTTTGACAGCAGCGACACACCAGCCGCCTTGCCCTGTCGATGACCACGCCGACCCTCCGAGGGCCATCGTCAGCAGGGTAAAGAGAATGGCATATCTCAAGCGACCGATCTCCCCGATCAACCCTCCTGCCTGGTCCCGCCCCGAGATCCAGCGTAGAAGCCATAACGGCCGGCGATGGCCTCATGACCGCACTTGGTCTTCGGGTAGACCCAGGCGACGTCCTTGACCCTCCGTCCATCGGGCCCGACGAAGTTGACCCACTGGCAGGTCCCCTTCACCGGGCAAGTGTAGGTCCGGTCTGTCACGACCAACGACTTCTGGTCGACGGCCGAGGGATCGAAGTACCAGTTGCCCTCATACTTGAGGGCTTGCTGGCCCTCCTCGCCGCGTGCGAGGACCGTCTCCGAGTTCTTCTCCAGGATGGCGATGCTCATCGGGGCTCTCCTCTCGGCGATGCGTCGATCGGTCACGGTTTCATTGTAGGCGGATCGGGGATGGGCATTTCGGTTCGGACGTCAAGGAGGGCGAGTCGCCCCTCGAAGTCCCGCTCGGCCAGGGCCCGGCCGACCAGCGTCCGGTGGCATGTCCGGTCATCCTCGCACGCGCAGAGGATCGCGACGACCTGGCCGGGCTCCCGGATCAGGGCGGCCAGGCGGTCGAGCCCCCGATGCACGGGCCATTTCCCGAGCGGGTCGGCCAGGTGCGAGCGGAGGATGGTCATCTCCTTGTCGCGACGCTGGGGGTTGCCCAGCTCGACCACCCACTCGTAGCCGATCCCCGCATCTGCGAGGAGGCCGACCAGGCCGGCCGGGCCGGCCTGCAAGTTCCAGGGCTTCGGGCCGTACGGCCGACCCTCCTCCGGGTCGGAACTGCTCGGGCTGAGCCGGATGTTGACGACACGGGTCACGCCCCGGGCCTTCAGAGTCTCGACCAAGCCGGCGGCGCGTCTCGATGCGGGCCAGGCTCCATAGCCGACAAGCCAGAGTTTTGGGTTCAAGGATCAGCCTCCGGGTCGGCGGTCCCGCCTGGATCGCAATTCTTGAGGAAATCTTTTGCGAATCGGGCGATCATAGGCTAGATTACCACCATCGCCAGGTCGGGCCACCAGTTCCCGACGCTCGCACCGCGTGATTTAGGACCTTGCCGCGCACCGTCAGCGGCTGCGACCCGACCTGAAACGCCCGGCACTTCCGGGCTTCGAAGGAACCTTATTCGGGCGTCAGTCCGGTTGTTACGCTTCCGATGCCGGCCCTTCCGGGAGGCGAAACCTCCCGGAAGGGTCGGATAGGTTTCACGGATGGATCCACGAGCTTGGATGCACAACCTCTCAACCCGACCCGGGTCGAGTCCGGCCCGAACCGCGAGCTGACCCGAGGTCTGATGGCCCTGGTTCTGGCGCTCGCGCCCGCCCTGGCGGCGATCGCCGCGATTCCGGAGTTCGTCACCCAGGACGGCCCGGCTCACCTTTACAACGCGCGAATCCTGAATGAGTCGCTGCGGCCTGGCTCGCCGTTCTCGGGGACGTTCGCGGTCGCCTGGCAGCCCTTGCCGAACTGGGCGGGGCATTTCGGGACGATGGCGCTGGTCGCGATGCTCCCGCCCGAGGCGGCCGGCCGGGCCATGACGGCGATCACTCTTGTCGTGTTCGCCTGCTCGGTCGTCGGCCTCCGCTGGGCGGTCGCGGGGTCAAAGGGGCTGGCCACGGCCTCGATCCTGGCGGTGCTGCTGGCCCTGAACGTCACCTGGCTCCTCGGGTTCACCAGCTTCCTGCTCGGCTCGGCGTTGATGCCGGCCACGTTGGCCCTCTGGTGGGGCGGTCGCGAGTGGTTCGGGCCGATCCGTGCCCTTGGGCTCTCGGCCATGCTCGTGCTGGGCTATTTCTGCCACCCGATCAGCCTGGGGCTGACTGTCGTCGGTCTGGGCATCCTGGCCCTGTTAACGCCTGGGTTGGAAAACGGCCGCCGGGGACTCTGGACGGTTGCGAGCCTCCTGCCGCTGGTCCCGCTCGGCCTGGCTTATCGGGCCGATGACCAGATCCGGAGGCGGCCTGGAGCCGACCTGGGATCAGTTGGCGAACCCCTGGTCGCTCCGCTCGTGGGTCGCTCAGCTCGGCTGGATTGACCCGATCTCGCTGGCCGCCAAGACGTTCCGGCCCTTCGGGGCCACGACCTCCGCCGCGAACGGGGCGATCTCCCCCGCGCTCTGGACCGTCGCCGGAATTGCTTTGCTCGCCTTGACGACCTGGCGACGCAGGGAGGGGGACCGTCGGGGCTGGCTCGTCCTGGCGGGGCTGCTGTTGCTTGGGGGCCTGCTTGGACCGGACACTCTGGGGGTCAAGCATGGACATTACCTGCCGCAACGAGTCGCGCTGCTGGGCCTGGTGGTCCTGGTTCCGTGGCTCGACCTGGCGGGAAACCGGCGCTCGCCGCGAGTCGCGACCGGTCTCCTCGCGTTTGCCCTGGCCGTGCAGTCGACGTTCGTCTGGGATTACGCCTTGACCTGCCGTTCGGCGGTCGGCTCGCTCCTGAAGGCCGGGCCTTCGATCGGGCCAAACCAGCGGGTAGGGACGCTCCTGGTGGGGATCAAGGGGCGGTTCCGTGCCAATCCGATCCTCCATGCCGACTGTTTGCTCGGGGTCGAGCGGGACGACGTGATCTGGAACAATTACGAGACGGTTCACTATTATTTCCCGGTCAAGGTTCGCCCGGCAGTCGAGCACCCTCCGGCCCTGGTGTTCGAACAGATCGCCCTGCTCGACGGCCCTGGCGAGGCAGTCCAGCGAGCCGGACGCTGGGCGGACCTGCTCAACGAGCACGATGATGCGATCGACGTGATACTGGAATGGGGGTCGTCGACTGACCCGAGGCTCGACGCGATCAACGCACGTGGGTACGAGCCGACCTTCCGCGACGGGCCGGTGCGGGTCTGGGCTCGTCGGAACCCTCCCGTTTCCGCCCGAGGATCGGAATGATGGACGGTCGGAGGACGCTTGCCTTCTCCAGCCTGACTGAGGTGATGCCCGAGGTCGACCGCCTCCTGGCGGGGCACCGGACGATCGGAAACTGGTCGCTGGGGCAGATCTGCAGCCACCTTTCGGAAGCCTTCCGGCTCTCGGTCGAGGGTTTCCCCTACAAGGCTCCTTGGCCGATCCGTACGCTGCTCGGGCCGGTCGCCAAGTGGAGAGTCCTCTCGACGGGCAAAGTGCCGACGGGGGTCGGGCTCCCGGAGCGATTCACGCCCCTGCCGGGCCTCGACGCCCGGGCCGAGGCCGAGGCGCTCCGCGCCGCCCTGCGACTCTTCGAGACCGAGGCTGGGCCGCTGGCAGCGCATCCGTTTTTCGGGCCGCTCACCGTCGCGGAATGGCGTCGCCTGCACTGCATCCATTGCGCCCATCATCTGAGCTTCGCGGTGCCCGAACCGTCTCAGGAGTAACCTCTAACGAGTCTTTCACGAATGTTGCCGAACATTGGCCGTGTCCGTATCCTGGTGCAAGTCTGATCGACCTCCGGAGGTCGTCTCACAAAACCTGACCGGAAGGCCCATGATCGCGACTCCTCGGGACGAGGGCGATCCGATAACCGCGGCAAGAGGACACCCCGAGCCTTCGCGGTGGCTGGCCGGCCTGTGGCTCGCGGCGCGACCTCATTACCGCACCAAGAAGCTGGCTTGCTTCGCCGTCCTGATCTTCTCTGGCCGATTGGTCCAGCCCATCGCAGTCGCCAAGGCGTTCGCGAGTTTCGCGGCGTTCTGCCTTTCGGCGTTGGCTGTCTACGTCCTCAACGACGTCTGCGACCGGCAGCGAGACCGGCTCGACCTCCCCGGCTTCCGTTGCCGGGTAGCCGACTTCTTCGCCGGCCCGCCCGAGACGACCATAGTGCACTGAGGGTCAGCGAGCCCTCGACTCTTGAGCCTCTCCTTCGACTCCCCTCGATCAAAGAGGACCCCCCGCGATGCTGTCTACCGAACCCATCGAAGACACCTCGAAAAGCTGGATCGTCCGTGTGGGTTCGTCTCCCTGGCTGACGATCCTGATCGCCGCGGCGATCTTGATTCCTCGCTCACTGGCGATCGCGGCGGTGCACAGCGAATCGTATGACGACGAGTATCATGTCCGCCGAGGTCTCGCTTTTCTGACCGGCACCATCATCCAGAAAGACCTGATCCTGAACGATCCTCCCCTCGGGGAAGGTCTCATCGCGTTACCGATCTACCTTGTCAATCGCTTCGCGGGAGCAGCCCAGGCCGAATACGGCGGAGAGGGAGAACCGCTCAGCCGAGAGTCGGTCGAACTGATTCTGGCGGCCTGGAAATCGATCCTGTTCTGTCCGGCGATCGGACTTGCCTTTCATTGGTGCCGGCGGCTCTACGGCTTGCGGTCGGCCTGGATGGCCGCGGCGATCCTGCTGTTCGAACCGACGTTCGCCGCGCATGTCCCGATCCCCGCCCTGGACGTGCTTGGGGCCGAGGCCATCCTGCTGAGTTGCTATCTCGCCTGGGAATTCGGCGGCAACCCGTCGGCGAGGCGGGCGGTCGGGGTCGGGGCGGCGGTGGCGATGTCGCTTATGATCAAACATACATCGATTATACTTCCCGGAGTCGTGGTCGCCTTCGTCGGGCTTGGATGGCTCCGCCTCCCCTGGTTGGCGTCGCGCGACTTCACCTTGGGCCTCCGAGAGTTCCTCGGGCGAGCCCGGTCTCTGGCCCTCCTGGCGGTCTCGTCGGCGTTCTTCCTCTGGGCGTTCACCTTTTTCGACGTGCGGACGCCGCCGCTGTTCTTCGACAAAGGAGTCGTTCGGTCGGATACTAGTCATCCGGAGGCTCAGGCGGTTTCTTAGGCTGAACTCGCCGTGGCCGGCTGGTCTCTACGTCCACTCGTTCTTGCAGGCGTACTCCCACGGAAAGACGGGGCACCCGAGCTATCTCTTCGGCAAGAAAAGTCCACGAGGATGGTGGTATTATCAGCCCGCGGTCGCGCTGTACAAGGTCCCGCTCGGCCTCTGGCTCCTAATGCTCTTGACACCGCTTTCGCTGCGAAAGGTGCCCCCGAAGTGGGACGAGTGGGGCCTCGCCCTCCCCGCGATCGCCTGGGCCGGATTCCTGATGAGTTCGAGAATCAGCATCGGGTTTCGCCACTTCCTGCCGTGTTACCTTTTCTTGATCATGATTTCCACTCGATGCTTTGCCCTGCGGGGACGGGCCTGGTCGATCGCCTGCTTCGGGGCGGTCCTGGCGGTCGCGCTGCATTCGGCGAGCTACCATCCCGACTACCTGAGCTATCTGAATTTTCCACGGGACAAGGCTTACCTGGCGATCTCGGACAGTAACGTGGATTGGGGTCAATCGCTGAAGCAGGTCCGGGCCTGGCTCGACGAACACCCTCCCGGAAATCGCCCTGTGACGCTTGGCTATTTCGGGAACGTCAACGCCGAGGCCAGCGTGAACGTGGTTGAATACTACCTGGGCGATCGCGTCGCCTTGCTGAACGAGGACACGCCCTTGCCGACGAGTGGTCTCCTGATTGTCAGCCCCGTCGTGATCGCCGGCCCTTACGAGAAGCTGGATCGTTTCGGCTCGTTGCGGGACCTGGCTCCGGCCGATGTCATCGGGTCTTGCATGCTCGTCTATGATCTGGATCGAATTGGTCAGAACACTCCCCCAGCCGGAACGGCCGCCCCGAAGCCAAGGGAGAGTCGCGGGCGACCGGGCGGAAGCTCCAGCTCGGATCCCATCTCGAAGGGAAGTTAATACTACAGCGCTAAGTCTTTCCCCAGGAGCAGCGAGGGAGCCCAGTGAGTTTGATGCCCAAAGCCCGCAACTTCTTCCGCGTCGCCTTGGTGTGGCTCTTGCGGGCCGCCGCATTTCTCTTCTGCGTCCGCTCGATCTCCGCCGCCGTCCGCTCCAACAGCTTCAGCGAGGGGCGTTCGCCCAGCCACCAAGACGGGATCATCGCCGCGATCGCCGTGTGCACCTGGCACTCCGTCAACTCCGGATTTTTCCCCCCCGAACTCCTCTCGCATCCGCGCCAGGAACAGGTAGCTCACGCAACTCAGGATCAGGTGGCGTTTCAACCCCTGGTAACGACGCCCTTCATACTGATCCAGCCCGATCTCCGATTTCTGGTCCTCGAAACAACGCTCGACTCGCCATCGCGAGAACCCCACCAGCAACAACTTCGACACCGGCGTCTCCGGGGGGGCGTTGCTCACGAAGAACTTCACCTCCTTCAGGTCCAGGACGTTGCGGGCCACGACCAGGTGCATCAGCTCGCCCGGCAGACCGTCCTCGCCCTTGGGGGTGAAGATCTCGTGCTTAACCTCCCAGATCATCGGCCCCTTCTCGCCGTCCTTGACCCGCCAGCGTTGCCAGGCCTGATCGACGAATGCCCGCTCGTTCAGCAGCTCATCGACCCGTCGCGCCGGCCGGCTGCCGCCGGCCAGGCGAGGGACCTTGCGGCCCCGCCCACGCCCGTTCTTGCGGTACGGACGGGTGACCACGCGGGGCGGATCGAGCCAGCCGGTGAAGCTCCGGGGGACCTCGCCCATGAACTTCTGACCGCGAGCGTTCAGGCCCCGGAGAAAGTCGGGCTTGCTGCCGTATCCCTCGTCGAAGGTCATCCAGTCGAAGTGGAGGCCATGGCCGATGGCGTGGTCATACAGCTCCAGGGCGATCCGCCACTTGGGGCGGTAGGTCATCGAGTCGGGGATGCCCGCCTCGCGACAGCGTGGACGGTCGTCCGACCAGCTCTGGGGCAGGTACAGCTCGCCGTCGATCAGGCAGTGGAAGCCGTCGCGGGCGTACCCCAGGTGGACCGTGACCAGGCAGTTCTCCGTCTTGCCCCGCGATCCGCACCACTGGCGTTGCACGCCCGGCGTCTTGTCCCCCTTCTTGACGTCGCTGGTCTCGTCGATGACGCCGATGGAATGCGGCCCGGAGTGCTCATCGCGGACGATGTGCTGGAGTCGGTCGCGCAGGAGGTCGTGGTCCCAGTGGTGCTGGCTGAGGAACTCCTGGAGGGTGCGTGGTGCGACGCCGGCGTTGAGGGCGATCGGCTCGACGCTCTTCTCGGGGATGTCGGAGATCTGGCCGGAGATGTAGGTGGGCAGGTGGGCGCGGGTGTCCTTGCGTGGGAAGCAGTCATCGAACCGCTTGAGAAACGACCTGAGCTTGGGCTTGAGCGATCGGATCTGGGGGATGTTCATGCTCGTGTCTCCATAAGCCTTTGAGACGAGCATAGTTTCGTCGTGGCCAGCGATTCAAGCCTGTACAACCTGGCGCTGTAGTATTAAGAGGTCGGAAAGAACCGCCATGCCGAGTCTGGGCTTCGTGGGTCGTTGCGGAGACGGGGCGAGCCTGGATCGAGGCAAGCCTTGATGGTGAACGAGGTGCGACCGTCATCCTGGCGCAGACCCTCCACGGTTCACGCGCTCTTCCTCCTGACTTTCATCGGGGCAATGCTGGCGGGCTTACCGCACGAGATCGCATGGGCGACGACAGGCGACCCGCCTTACCTGGCCGACGGTGACGGGCTGCACTACCTGGGCTGATCGACTCGATCTGGACCGACCCGAGGCCCTGGATCACGCGATTCGAGGTCGGCTCGGTCGTGCTCCCGGTCGGCGATCCCGCCGCGCACCTGGCCGGATTCAGCCAGCCGGAGCGATCCGGCCTCGATTTCGGGGCCTGGCGCGGCGCGATCGCGTCGAAGAACCGACAAACGTTCCCGCGACAGGAGGTTGATCGCGACCTAGATTTCAGGTGATCGATCTTCCGGGGTGGACCGGACCAGGCGGGATGGTCTAGCGAATCTTGGCGAGCCGCCAGCCCGAATCGGACGACGCGTGGGGACTGCTCAAGCATGAAGATCGCGATCGCCGAGGACGACGACGCCTCCAGGATGATCCTGGTCAAGGCCCTGGAAGCGTTGAGCTTCGAGGTCGCTGCTTTCGCCGACGGTGAGGCGGCGTGGGAATACCTGCGATCCGAAGACGCTCAGGTCGTCATCACCGACTGGATGATGCCCGGCCTAGACGGTCTGGATCTCTGTCGGAGGGTCCGTGCCTTCTGTGTCCAGCGACCCTACATCTATGTGATCCTCTTGACAGCCCGGCATTCGAGAGACGACAGGCTCAAGGCGCTCCAGGCCGGAGCGGATGACCTGCTTCCCAAGCCGCTCGACCGCGCCGAGCTGTTCGCCAGGCTCAATGTCGCCCGGCGGATCATCACCATGGAGGAGCAGTTGCGGAGCCGATCGGCCGAACTTGAACGGATGCACGCCGAGCTTGAACTTCGGAACAGCCTGCTCGCCGAGATCGCCTCAAGCGACGGGCTGACCGGCCTGAAGAACCACCGCTACTTCCGCGAGTCGCTCGAAGCGCAATTCTCACTCGCCCGAAGGCGGGGAATGCCGCTTTCGGTCGTGATGCTTGACGTTGACCAGTTCAAGCGGTTCAACGACAGCTTCGGCCACCCGGCGGGCGACGAGGTGCTCCGCGAAGTGGCCCGGCTGCTCCGCGAGAACGTCCGGGACCACGATGTCGTGGCCCGCTACGGCGGCGAGGAGTTCGCCGTACTCCTGCCGGCGACCGATGTCGAGGCGAGCCGCATCCTGAGCGAACGGCTCCGGGCCTCCATCGAGCAGCATCACTGGCCGCTTCGACCGATCACCATCAGCCTCGGCGTCTCCACGATGTCGCCCAGGGTCGCGCGGGCCATCGCCCTGATCGAACAGGCCGACCGCTCGCTCTACCATTCCAAGGCGGAAGGTCGAAACCTCGTCACCCACGCCTGCGACCTTCCTCCGCGACCCGTCGACCTCCGGAGCCGGCTCACGCTCCTAGACGGCTCCCTCCCTGACTCCGATGGTGGCGGGCTCATTCCCTTCATTGCTTGAGACCTCGCGAGTTGAAAGCGAAGGTCGATCTCGCTACCCTCATCGGGATCGAGGGGAGGGCCCGGCCGCTCTCGACCAGGGCATGCGGCCCGGCCATGACGTGAAGGATCGACCAATGAATGACTTCCGAAGCCCGATCGCGACAGGGCTGCTGTTCTTGCTCGGTCTCTCGGCCGGCGCCGACGCGGCCCAGCCCCCGGAGCGGAAAGGCCCGAATATCATCCTGATTTACGCCGACGACCTGGGGTGGGGCGACGTCGGCTTCAACGGCCGGAAGGAGTGGTCGACACCCCACCTTGACCGCCTCGGCGCCCAGGGGACGATCTTCCGACGGTTTTACACCGCCGCCGTGGTCTGCGCCCCGAGCCGAGGCGCCCTGCTGACCGGCAAGGCAACGATTCACGACGGCGTCTCGCGGAACAATGACGATCTCCCTGCCCGCGAAGTCACGCTGGCCGAGGCCCTCAAGGCGCAAGGCTACGCGACGGCCCTCTTCGGCAAATGGCACCGGGGGGCTCCGCGAACGGCGCCGCCGCCAGCTCATCCGATGGATCAGGGGTTCGACGAGTTCTTCGGATTCACCGACGCCAAGCATGCCTGGGAGCAGTTCCCCGACGAGCTTTACGAGGGCCGGGAGCGTCGAGCCGGTCTCGGGCTACGCCAACGACCTGTTCACCGACCGGGCGGTCGATTACCTCAAGCGGCACAAGGACTCACCGTTCTTTCTCTATCTGCCCTACATCGCCACCCACTTCTACATCGAGGCCCCGGCCGACGAGGTTGAGCTGCACAAGGGGAAGTTCGTCGAGGCCGACCCCGACAAGCCGCTCAACGCCACCTACGCGGCGATGGTCACTCGACTCGACCGGAACGTCGGGAGGGTCCTGACCGCGCTCGATGACTTGAAACTGGCCGATGGCACGATCGTGGTCTTCACCAGCGACCATGGCGCCACGTTCGAGTCGGGCAACCAGGGCACCAGCAACGCCCTCGACAGCAACCGCCCGTTCCGTGGTCAGAAGCGGACCCTCTGGGAGGGCGGCATCCGGGTGCCCGGCGTCGTCCGCTGGCCGGGGCACGTCCCGAGTGGAGTTGTCTCGGACGAGGTGATCCAGATGACTGACCTCTTCCCGACCCTCCTGGCCGCCACCGGCTCGAAGCCCGATCCCGCGTGGAAGGTCGACGGCCTCGACGTCCTGCCCGCGTGGCTCGGCAAGGGGCACGTTCCCGAGCGGACCCTGTTCTGGGAGTGGCGGGACGAGGGGAGCAACCAGGTCGCCGCGATGCGGGGCAAGTTCAAGCTGGTGATCACCAACGACGGCCGGCCCGAGCTTTACGACGTCGAAGGCGACCCCGGCGAGCGCCGGAACGCCATCGCCGAGCACCCCGAGCTGGCCGCCAGGCTCCGCGCCGATCTCAAGGCCTGGCTCGCCACCGAGACGCGGGACTGACCGACCTTTCGACGAAACCGAGGCCAGCTCAGTCGGGTATCCCGGCCGTCCGCCTCGTTCCACGAGCGTCCGCCCTCTGGAGATTCCTCGATGAGATTGATCGCGAGCCTCGCCCTGATCGTCGCGTCATCCCTGGCCGCCGATGACCCTGCCTCGGCCGCCGACGAGCCCAAGGGCGACCTGGCCAAGCTTCAAGGGTCCTGGACCGCCAAGGTCGGCCCGAACAAGGACATCTCAACCACGCTTTCCATCAGGGACTCGGCCGTCGAGATTACCTGGACTCGCCCCAACGGTGACGACTTCAAGCTCAAGAGCGAGATCAAGCTCGACGATAAGGCCAGCCCGAAGACGATCGACTGGGACAAGTTCACCGACCCACAGGGCAACGAAGCTCCCGGTGCCCGAGGAATCTACAAGTTCGATGGCGACTCCTGGACCGTCTGCTCGGCTTCAGTCGACGAACCGCGCCCGACCGAGTTCAAGGCCGGCGAGGGCGGCCCGCCCATGCTCACAACCTGGACTCGGGTCAAGTCCGAGGAGAAGCCGATCGCGGGCGACCTCGGCAAGTTCCAGGGCTCGTGGAATGCCAAGGGCGGGGCCAACGACGACGTCAAGATCACGTTGACGATCAAGGTGAACGCCATCACCGCGCACTGGGTCGAGGGGAACGGGGACGACCTGGAGTTGAAGGGGGAACTCCGGGTGAATGACCAGGCCAATCCCAGGACCGTCGACTTCTTCCACTTCAAGAAGGGAGACGGCGAGGAGGTCCAGGACAGCCTGGGGATCTACACGATCGAGGGTGATAAGATCACGATCTGCATCGGAGGTCCCGGAGGCGAGCGCCCGACCGAGTTCAAGGCCGGCACGGATGGGCCGCCGACCCTGTTTGTCTTCACGAGGAAGAAAGACTGACGTTTCCGTAGGAGCCGCTCGAATCCCGGCTTGCGGAGCGGCCCCCACGGCAGACCCTCCGCACTGTTGACCGTCATTCCCCAGTCGACCGCGAGTGGTCCGAAACCTGACGGATCGACCGCCGGATGAAGCCGAAGACGGCCCCGCCGCTGATCATCCCCAGCACGTAGACTCCGACGATCAGCACCGAGAGCGGGGCCGTGATCGCCCAGACCATGAACTTGACCGACACCAGCGTGTTATTCTGGAGGGCGAAGGCGGCGACCGACGCCAGGAAGACCAGCAGCAACGTGGCTTGAAAAAACCTCATGAGGATACCTCTTCGGCCGAGGTCGGCCGGACAAATCCCAGGTGATGAGCACAGTGGAGCCGATGAAAGTCGCCCCACTCTTCCTTCGACATCGGCCCGAACACGGGGTGCGCGGGAAACGGCCCGTCAAAATCCTCGAATCGCCGAAGAACCAGGCGGAGCGATTCCGCCTCGGCCCGTTCGTCAACATCGGCCGGGGGGATGAGCGCCGGGATGGGAATCGCGACTCCCTCGGGGAACTTCCCGTGCTGGAAGAAGCGGCGGCGACGGATCTCGAAGCGTCGGGCCATCTCGGGATCGGGCGGATCGAGCGGGGGAAGCCCCCCTTCCACGAGCAGCTTGATCGACGAAGCCAGATGACGGAGGATCTGTCCAAGGCTCCATCGTCCCGAGGCGACATGACCGCCCAGGAGGCGGTCGACCTCGGGGATCACCTGGTCGAGTCGTTCGAAGGCGATCGAGCGTCGTCCGTCCATCGATTCTCGCTCCGCGGGCCGAATGCGTCTTCCCAGCCAGTGTATCCGCGATCGAGGTTCCTCGTGAGGGGAAGGTGACGGGCAAGCCGTCCCGGAGGGGTCAAGAGGTCCATGAACCCGATCGTCTTCGCCATGAGGCGACCGCTCACCGTGATGGTTGCCGTCGTCGCCGTCGTCCTGGGCAGCGGGCTCGCCGCGCTCGCGGATGTCCATCGACATCTTCCCGAACCTCAATCTGCCCGTCGTCTATGTCTGCCAGCCCTACGGGGGCATGGACCCGGCGCAGATGGAAGGGCTCCTCACCAACTACTACGAATATCACTTTCTCTACATCGGCGGCATCCACCACGTCGAGTCGAAGAACATCCAGGGCATGGCCCTGATGAAGCTCTACTTCCACCCGGGCACGAACATGGCCCAGGCGATGGCCGAGACCATCGGCTACGTCACGCGGTCGCGGGCCTTCATGCCGCCGGGGACCGTCTCGCCGTTCATCACCCGTTTCGACGCCGGCAGCGTCCCCGTCGGCTATCTGGTCCTCTCCAGCGAGACGAAGAGCATCGGCGAGATCCAGGACCAGGCTCTGTTCAAGGTCCGGCCGATGTTCGCCAGCCTGCCCGGCGTCTCGGCCCCTCCGCCGTTCGGCGGGAGCCAGCGGACCGTCGTCGTCCGGGTCGACCCCGACCGGCTCCGGTCTTACAAGATGTCTCCCGACGAGGTGATCGGGGCCCTCACCTCCGGCAATGCGATCAGCCCGTCGGGGAACGTCCGGATCGGCGACGAGATGCCGATCGTCCCGGTCAACTCCCTGGTCAAGCAGGTGGACGACCTCAAGACCATCCCGATCCGGCCCGGCGCAACCCCGACCGTTTACCTCCGCGACGTCGCCACGGTCAAGGACGCCTCCGACATCACGACCGGCTACGCCCTCGTCAACGGCCGACGGGCCGTCTACATCCTCGTGACCAAGCGGGCCGACGCCTCGACGCTCTCGGTCGTCGAGAACGTCAAGGCCGCCATGCCATCGATGCAGGCGGTCCTGCCGGACGACATCAAGGTCAGCTTCGAGTTCGACCAGTCGCCGACCGTCACCGACGCGATGACGAGCCTGGCGACCGAAGGGGCTCTCGGGGCGATCCTCACCGGCCTGATGGTCCTGATCTTTCTCCGCGACTGGCGGAGCGTGATCGTCGTCGTCCTGAACATCCCGTTCGCGCTCTGCGGGGCGATCGTCGCCCTCTGGCTGACCGGGCAGACGGTCAACCTCATGACCCTCGGCGGCCTGGCCCTTGCCATTGGCATCCTGGTCGATGAGGCGACGGTCGAGATCGAGAACATCCACGCCAAGATGGAGCGTACCGAGAACATCCCCCGCGCGGTCCGGCAAGGCAACCTCGACACGGCCGTCCCCCGGCTCCTGGCCATGCTCTGCATCGCTTGCGGTCTTCATCCCGTCGTTCTTCATGCAAGGGGCGGCGCGGGCCCTCTTCGTCCCGCTCTCGCTGGCGGTCGGCTTCGCGATGGTCTCGTCCTACCTGCTGTCGAGCACCTTTGTCCCGGTCCTGTCGGTCTGGCTGCTCCGCCATCAGAGCCGACCTGAAGGAGCCCCGCCGGGACGTTCGCTCTTCGATCGGTTCCGCGACGGCTTACGGGCGAGTTCTCGGAGCCGATGGTCCGGCTCCGCTGGCTCGTCGTCCCGGCCTATCTCGCGGCGACCGGGCTGGTGATCGTCTGCGTCGGGCGGCAGCTCGGCCTGGAGATCTTCCCGAGGGTCGACGCCGGGCGGTTTCAGCTCCGGATCAAGGCCCCGGCCGGGACCCGGATCGAGAAGACCGAGCAGATCGCCCGCGAGGCGCTGGAGGCCATCCGGCGAGGACGTCGGCCCGAAGGCGGTCGAGATCTCGGTCGGCTACGTCGGCCTGATCCCGTCGAGCTTACCCGATCAACGCCATTTATCAGTGGACCGGCGGGCCCGAGGAGGTGCTCCTCCGCGTCGCCCTCCACGAAGAGGCCGGGGTTGATGTCGAGGCGCTCAAGCGCCGGCTCCGAGACAAGCTGACCGGCGCGATGCCGGGCGTGCAGTTCTCGTTCGAGCCGGCCGACATCGTCAGCGACGTCATGAGCTTCGGCTCGCCGACGCCCGTCGAGGTCGCCATCAGCGGCTCGAACTTCGCGGACGACCGGGCCTTCGCGGCGAAGGTCCGCGACGAGCTGGCGAAGGTCCCCTCGCTTCGCGACCTCCAGTACGCCCAGGCGCTCGATTACCCGACCGTCGAGCGTCGAGATCGACCGCGAGCGCGCGGGGATCAGCGGCGTGACGGCCGAGGAAGTCTCGCGGTCGCTCGTCACCGGCCACCTCGTCGAGCCGGTTCGTCGTGCCCAACTACTGGCCCGACCCGAAGACCGGCATCGGCTACCAGGTCCAGGTCGAGATCCCGATCGCCCTCATGGACTCGGTGAAGCAGGTGGAGACCATCCCGGTCCAGCGCTCGGGCGGGCCGTCGCTCTTGCTCCGCGACGTGGCGAAGGTCCGCCGGGGGACGATGCCCGGCGAGTACGACCGCTACAACATGAAGCGGTCGATCAGCCTCACGGCGAACATCGTCGGCGAGGACCTGGGGCGAGTCGCCGGCCGCGTTTCCGAGGCCATTGCAGCGGGCGGGCACGCCACCCAAGGGGGTGAACGTCGACATTCGCGGCCAGATCGTGCCCGATGCGCGAGATGCTGACCGGGCTCTCGGTCGGGCTGGCGATGTCGATCGTGGTGATCCTGCTGCTGCTCACCGCGAACTTCCAGTCGGTCCGGCTCGCCCTGGTCACGGTCTCGACCGCCCCGGCCGTCGTCTGCGGGCGTGGTCGCTCGCCCTCTGGATGACCGGGACGACGATCAATATCCAGTCGTTCATGGGGGCGATCATGGCCATCGGCGTGGCGGTCGCCAACGCGATCCTGCTCGTCACGTTCGCCGAGCGGCATCGTCGCGAAGGCTCCGTCAGAGCGGCCGACGCCGCGGTTCGTCGGCGCGACGGGACGACTCCGGCCGATCCTGATGACCAGCTGCGCCATGACCGCCGGGATGGTGCCCGATGGCCCTGGGCTGGGGCCACGGCGGCGAGCAGATCGCCCCGCTCGGCCGCGCCGTCATCGGCGGGCTGGTCGCCGCGACGCTCGCCACGCTCGTCGTGCTCCCCTCGATCTTCGCCCTGGTCCAGGGTGGAACCGGCCGGCACTCCGCGTCCGTCGACCCGGACGATCCGGAGAGCCGCTACTTCGACCATCCCGAGCCTTCCGGACACGAATCCTCGACGAACGGAATCACGGAAGACGAGCTCGATGAGATCGGCGGCTTTCCCGAGCCTTTCGAGTCGGGGCAACGCCCATGAGCCCTCAGCGCCCTCGGAACGGAGCACCGACCATGCCGCCCATCCGACGTCTCGCGATCGCCGGCCTCGCCTTGCTTGCCTCTGCCGGGTGAGGGTTGCGACCGGCCGAGCGTCGAGTCTCACGCGACGCGACCGGATCAGCGCCGGTGGCACGGGTCACGACGGTCAAGCCCGAGCAGATGACTGTCCGCCGGACGGTCGAGCAACCTGGCCAGATCGAGGCGGCCGAGACGACGCCGATTTATGCCAAGCTCGCCGGCTATGTCGAGAACGTCAATGTCGACATCGGCGACAAGGTCAAGAAAGGGCAGGTACTGGCCGAACTCCGGATGCCGGAGGTTGAGGCCGATCTCGAGCAGAAGCGGGCCATGATCGATCAGGCCCGATCCGAGCGGAAGCAGGCCGAAGCGACGGTCGAGGTTTCGAGGGCCGGGGTCACCACCGCCGAGGCGAAGCTCCGCGAGGTCCAGGCCGGCATCCGCCGGGCCGAGGCCGACGTCGCTCGCTGGCGATCGGAGTTCAGCCGGATCGAGCAACTGGTCCGCGAACGCGCCCAGACCGGCAGCCTGCTCGATGAGACCTCCGAACAAGCTCAAGGCGGCCGAGGCGACCCAGGAAGAAGTCCGAGCACAGGTCCAGTCGGCCGAGGCCGCGCTCGTCGAGGCTAAGGCGCTCCTGGAAAAAGCCCGATCCGACGTCCAGACCGCGACCTCACACGTCGAGGTCGCCCGCTTCGAGGCCGAGCACGCCCGCGCCATGGCGGACTACCGCCAGATCCGCGCCCCGTTCGACGGGGTCGTGACTCGCCGAGGGGTCGACATCGGCCATCTCACGACGCCCGGCGCGACCGGCGAGCTGCTCTTCGTCGTCGCCCGCTCGGACATCGTCACGATCAGCGTCGGCGTCCCGGAGACCGACGCCCCGTTCGTCACCCCCGGCGACCTGGCTCTGGTCAGGCTCCAGGCCGCTGGAGGGAAAGACCTTCGAGGGAAAAGTCACCCGGACCTCCTGGGCCCTCGACCCTTCGACGCGGACCCTCCGCGCCGAGATCGACTTGCCGAACCCCGACGACTTGCTCCGACCGGGGCTTTACGCCTACGCGACCATCATCGCCGAGGAGCACAAGGACGCCTTGACCGTCCCTGGAACGGCCTTGATCACCGAGGGCGGACGGTCCTATTGCGTGGTGGTCGAGAAAGGTCAGGCCCGCAGGAAAGAGGTCAAGCTCGGACTCGTCGACGGCAAACGAATGGAGGTCGTCTCTGGCCTCGGGCCCGATGAGATGGTTGTCGAAGTCAACGCCGCCTCGCTGGCCGATGGCCAGACTGTCGAGTCCGTCGAGACCCCGGCGGCGGCCTCGAAGCCGAAGAGCTGACCCAACCCGCGCATTCGCCACGTTTCACGATGCTCCGGCCCGGGTCGGATCAAGCCGTCTGGTGGGAGGAATCGAAAGAGATAGCAAGTCCGGAACCACAGTCGGCCAGGGAGGGCCTGATGACGCGCGGGAACCCGTCGAGAAAGGCCGGGCTGATCGGGCCTGCGTTCGCTTTGATCTTGATCGGCGCCTCCGGGCCGGAGCCGCTGCCGCAAGCCCTCCCCGAAGCCAGTCGAGTGCCCGAGCAAGCCACCCCGCCTCTGCCACCGGCATCAACTCTCATGACGCCGCTGGTCCCCGGTCAGGTGATCCAGCCGATCGACCTGGCCAGCGCCCTTCGCCTGGCGGGGGCTCGCGACCTGGACATCGCCACGGCCCGGCAACAGGTCTTGCGCTCCCTCGGCGAACTGGACCAGGCCCGAGGGTTGTGGCTGCCCAGCCTCTTCACCGGCCCGACCTATTACCGGCTCGACGGCCAGGTCCAGGCGATCAACGGCCAGGTCCAGACGGTCCATCGCGACTCGCTCTCGCTCGGCACGACGGCCACCCTCGCCAACAGCTTTCCCGCCCCGCCGCCGGGGAGCGGCTACCCTCCGCTGAACAGCCTGAGCGGAGTGCTGCGGTTCTCCGACGCCATTTACGGGACCAGGGCCGCGCGTCGGGTGATCGCCGCGAATGACGCCGGGGTCAAGGTCGCGACCAATGACGCGCTTGCTGGCGGTCTCCGAGGCCTACTTCGATCTCCAGCTCGCCGCCGGTTCGCTGGCCATCGCCCGCGAGGCCGCCGGCAACTCAGAGCAACTGTCAGAGATCACCGGCACTTACGCCCGATCCGGCGCCGGTCTGGAGGCCGACCACCGCCGGATCTTGACCGAACTGAGGAGCCGTCGAGGCGCGATCCGGGCCGCCACCGGCCGTTTCGAGGTCGCCTCGGCCAACCTGGTCCGGCCGCTTCTCCTCGATCCCCACGTCGTCATCGCGCCGGTCGAACCGGCCGAGACGGTCATCCAGCTTGTCCGACGACAGTCTGCCGCTCGACGACCTGATCTGCCAGGGATGGCGGAACCGACCCGAGCTGGACAGGGCCAGGGGTCTGGTCGAGGCGGCGGTGCTCCGATACAAGCAGGCGAAGCTGCGCCCGTTCGTCCCGAGCCTCGCGCTGTCGTATTCCGGGGCTGGTTTCGGCGGGGGCCAGAACGCTGTCCTGGGCAACTTCGGGGGTCGTAATGACCTCGCCGCGAGCCTGTTCTGGGACCTGCGCGGACTCGGCCTGATCGACCGAGGGGTCCGTCGGGGCGCGGAGGCCCAGAAGCGAGTCGCGGACATCGACCTCGTCCGGGTCCAGGCCCAGGTCGCAAATGACGTGGTCGCGGCTTTCAAAGGACGCGTCTCAGCCTCGGAATGGATGGAAGAGGCCCGGCAATCGGTGACCGAGGCCAGCGATTCGCTCGCCCTGAACCTCACCAATATCCGAAGGGGGGCGGGCCTACCGGGAGCGACCCGGCCGATCGAGGTGCTTCAGCCGGTTCAGGCTCTCGCCCAGGCGAGGACCGACTATCTCGAAGCGGTCCTCGCCTACAACCGGGCCCAGTTCCGGCTCTATCGAGCCCTGGGATGCGCCCGACGCTCGCGCCGTCGGAAGCACCCGCCGTCTCGCGCTGATGGACCGAGTCCGATCAGATCTGTAGAATGATTCTCCATCAGCGAGGGACCAGGTTGACCCGGAGGAAGCGTTGGGTGAGACCGCGACCTGAACTGCGCCGCAAATCCGCGTCCCCAAAGACCAAAGCGAGAGTGGTGGAACGGCAGACACGCAGGATTTAGGTTCCTGTGCCGCAAGGCGTGAGGGTTCAAGTCCCTCCTCTCGCATTTCCAGGGCGGATCAGGGCTTGCGGTCGAGGCGATCCGTCCCGGCCTCGCGGGAAGGAGGCTCGCTGTGCGCCGGGGCCTCGGCCTCAGGCGGGCTGCTCCTCCGGGCCCGACGCGATCTCAACCACGATGGGCCTTCGGGGGTCGACGAGCAGCCAGCACGCGGCCCCCACCAGGTAGAGGCCGCCCGCAATACAGAGCGGCACGGCCGGGTCCTTGAAATACGGCAGGATGACCGGACTGAGCACGGCCCCCACCTGTCCGGCCGTGTTCATGCACCCGGCGACCAAACCGGCGTGCGGCCCCGCGATGTCCTGGCAGACTCCCCAGGACGAGCCCAGGAGGAAGCTGGCCGAGGCACCGGAGAGGGCGATGAGGAGGGCCGAGGTGATCGCGCCGCGGGTTGTCGCCCCGGCGATCAGCGCCACGCCCGCCACGACCAGCGACGCCGCGCCGACGCCGCAGCGACCGACCCGGAGGCCTCGAGCCCGGGTCAGCCGGTCGGTCGTCAGGCCACCAGTCACGTCGGCCACCGCGCCGAGGATCAGGGGCAAACCAGCCAGCACGCCCGCCATCAGCCCAAGCCGCTCGGGCGTCAGGCCGCGATCCCTCGCCAGGTAGGTCGGCAGCCAGGTGATGTTGAAGTAGAAGCCGTAAGCCTGGGTGAAGTACATCAGGCAGAGGGCCAGCAGGTTCCGGTCGGTCAGAGCCGCCCGCAGCGTGGCGGCGTCGAGCCCGTGACCCGCGATCGGCGTCCGGCCGGATTCAATGTGTTTCCGCTCTTCCTCCCCGACCGAAGGGTGGAGAGCCGGGTCGTCGCGATACCAGGCGTACCAGGCCCAGGCCCAGACGAACCCGACCGAGCCGAAGAGGACAAAGATCGCTCGCCAGGATAGGACCCCGAGCAGGGCCGTCACCAGCATCGGCGTCAGCCCGCCCCCGAGGTGGGCCCCCGCGAAGAAGATGCCCTGGGCCGTGCCCCGCTCGGCGACCGGGAACCAGCGCGAGAACGTCCGGGCCACGTTCGGGAACGCCCCCGCCTCGCCCGCCCCGAACAGGAAGCGGATCGCCAGCAGCGAGCGGAAGCCGACCGCCGAGCCGGTGGCGATCGTGAAGCACGACCACCAGGCGACGATCCTCGTCAGGACCCGGCGCGTGCCGACCCGGTCACCCCAGGCCCCGGTCGGGATCTCGAAGAGGGCGTAGGCCAGCGTGAAGGCGCTGAAAACCAGACCCATCTGCTTGTCGGACAGGCCCAGCTCGCTCTTGATCGAGGCGGTCACGCCCGCGTGCGCGATGCAAACCCGGTCCAGGTAGGTGATCGCCGCCAGGGCGACGGTCATCGCCAGGACCTTGTAGCGGGCGTGGGTCCGGCCCCCGGTCGGGCCGGTCTCTGTGGGTTGGACGCTCATGGGTTGTCGCGGCCTCGTCGGAGGGGCCGGGCGCGGCCGGGCGGCCGTCGCGATCCGGGCGTCCCATACCTAACCTCGACCGATCCGGTTGTCGACACCCGGCGCACCGGGACCGCGCCAAGAGGGACGGATGACCGGGACCGTCGGTCAACCGCCACTCGTGTCCCCCGGTCAATCCGCCCGACCCGACCCAGGGCATGGTTTGAGGATCAGGCCAGGATCGACTTGACCACGTCTCCGGCGACGTCGGTGAGGCGGAAGTCTCGCCCGGCGTGTCGGTAGGTGAGCCGGGTGTGGTCGAAGCCGAGCAGGTGGAGGATGGTCGCGTGGAAGTCGTGGACGTGGACCTCGTCCTCCACGACCTTGGCCCCGTAGTCGTCGGTCTTGCCGTGGACGATGCCCCCCTTGATGCCGGCCCCGGCCATCCAGGAGGAATACGCGGTGTTCTGGTGGCTCCGGCCGTCGGGGGAATCGGTGTGCGGGGTCCGACCGAACTCGGTCGTCCAGACGACCAGCGTGTCCTCGAGCAGACCGCGCGATTTCAGGTCCTTGAGCAGGCCGGCGATCGGCTTGTCGACGTTCCGGGCGTGCTTCTCGTGCGACCTGAGGTTGCCGTGGGCGTCCCAGTTGTTGGAGGAGCCGACGTCGATCAGCTCGACGAACCGGACCCCGCGCTCGGCCAGGCGACGGGCGATCAGGCACTGCCAGGCGAACCCCTTGGTGCTGCCCCGTTCCAGGCCGTAAAGCTCGTGGGTCGCGTCGGTCTCCTTGGCCAGGTCGAGGACCTCGGGCATGGCCTGCTGCATCCCGAAGGCGGTCTCGATACGAGCGAATCCGCGCGGCGAGCGCGGGGTCGGCCGAGCGGTCGCGCTGGTGGCTCTTGTTGACCCGGTCGAGGAAGGCCAGCTCGGCCTGCTGGACCCGGGCCGTGGGGACCCGGCGGTTGAGGTCCGGGATCGGCTCGGCGCCGGCGAGAACGCGGGTTCCCTGGTGGCAGCCGGGGAGGAAGTCGGAGCCCCAGGCCTGCGTCCCCGCGTAGGGGATCTGCGGGGCCAGCACGACGAACGACGGCAGGTCGCGGTTCTCGGTCCCCAGACCGTAGCTGACCCACGAACCCAGGCTCGGGCGGGTGACCGAGACTGACCCGGTGTGGATGCCCAGCGTGGCCTGGGTGTGGTCGTTGTGGTCGGTCCTCATCGAGCGGATCAGGCAGATGTCGTCCATGCAGTCGCCGACGTGCGGGAACAGCTCGCTGACCTCGGTGCCGCATTCGCCGCGAGGTGCGAACTTCCAGGGCGTCGCCAGGTACGGCCGGCCCCCGGGCGAGGGCTTGCCGGCGTCGGCGGTCAGGCGGGGCTTGGGATCGAACGTGTCCATGTGCGAGACGCCGCCGCTCATGTGGAGCATGATCACCCGCTTCGCCTTGCCCGGGAAGTGGGGCGACCTCGGGGCGAGCGGGTCGACCTCGCCGGCCCGCGCCCGGTCCTCGGCGAGCAGCCAGGTGAGCAGGCCTGGAAACAGGATCGAACCCCCGGCGAGCGAGCGGATGACCTGGCGACGGTTCGTTTCCATGATGGCGGCCCTCGGCGGTCGGAGGTTGCGGCTGGTTGGGATGAGGTCGATCTTGCCCCCTCTCCCCTTGCGGGAGAGGGTTGGGGTGAGGGGTCATTGACCGCGGCCGAAGCCCGGAACCCCTCTCCCCAACCCTCTCCCGCAAGGGGAGAGGGGGCAAGAGGGACGAGGTCAATTGACGAACAGGAATTCGTTGCTGGCGAACAAAACGCGGACCAGACTCTCCAGCGAGGCCCGGGGAAGCCGATCCTCGGGCACGCCCGCTTCGGCCAGCGCGGATCGGGCGTCGTCCAGGTAAGCTCGGCCGGCCGCGACCTCCTCGGCGGTTGCAGGGCGACCGAAGCCCAGGCGATAGACCAGGCCGATCCGCCCACCCCCGTCGGCCGCATCGGCCATGAGCCGGCCGGCCAGCTCGCCGGCCCGTTCGTGGACGAACGGGTCGTTCATCAGGTAGAGGGCCTGGATCGCGGTGGTGCTCAGGGGACGGTCGGGCGTCGTCACGTTGGGGTCGGCGCCGTCGAAGACCTCCAGGATCCGGCGGCGGCGGAGCCGCTGCTGGATCTGGTAGACGGTCCGTCGGCGGGTGTCGAACGACTCGGGGGCGACGAACTGGACGTGCTGGGTGTAGCGGAACTCGCTCTCGGGCGGGAGCGGGAACGGCCCGGCCGGCGAGCGGTCGAGCGTCCCGGCGATGGCGAGCATGGCGTCGCGGATCTCCTCGGCCGAGAGCCTCCGGCGGTCGTGCCGCCAGTGAAGCTCATTCGACGGGTCGATCGACGCGGCCCGCGAGTCCTCGGCGGCGGCCAGCTGATAGGTCCGCGAGAGCATGATCCGGCGATGCATCGCCTTGATCGACCAGCCGTCCCGGACGAACCGGGAGGCGAGGTGGTCGAGCAGTTCGGGGTGGGTCGGCGGCTTTCCCCGGGCGCCGAAGTCGTTGGGCGTGGCGACCAGCCCCCGGCCGAAGTGATGCTGCCAGATCCGGTTGACCATGACCCGGGCGGTCAGCGGATTCGACGGGTCGACGAGCCAGCCGGCCAGCTCCAGCCGCCCGCTTTCCTTCGCCGAGGCGCCTTCCGGAAGCTTCTGACCGCCGAGAATCTGGAGGAACCCCCGGGGGACCGCGACGCCGGGGTGTGCGGGATCGCCCTTGTACAACACAGGCGCGTCGTGCGGCTTTCCCTCGGCGACGGCGTAGGCCTTCTCGATCGCGGGCGGGTGGGCGTCGAGCTCCTTCAGCCTCGCCTTCACCTCCGCCGTCTCGGAATTGATCTTTTCGGCCGTCCGGCCTTCCTTGAGGGGCGAATTCTTCTCCTTGTTGAGCTTCCGGAGCCGGATTTCGAGGTCGTAGACCTCGGTCTCGTGCTTGCGGAGGGCCTCGGCCTCCTCGGGCGGGCCAAGGGCGACGAAGTCCTTGACCCGGCGGGCGTTCTCCAGCCCCGGATAGGCGAATTTCGAGCTGTCGAGGATGCCGTAGAGGGCGTAATAATCAGCCTGCGGGACCGGGTCGAACTTGTGGTCGTGGCAGCGGGCGCAACTGACGCTGAGGCCGAGGAACGCCTTGCCGATGTTGTCGATCGCGTCGTCGAGCGTCAGGTGGAACTCGGTGGGGCTGGAGCCGAACCGGCGGGCGATGGCCAGGTAGCCGGTGGCGATCTTCCGCTCGGCCTCGGTCTCCCCGGACTCGTCGGGCAGCAAGTCGCCCGCGACCTGCTCGCGGAGGAAGCGGTCATACGGCTTGTCGCGGTTGAACGACGCGATCACGTAGTCGCGGTATTTGAACGCGGTGGGGACCGGGAAGTCGGAGTTGCACCCGGCGGTGTCGGCGTAGCGCACCAGGTCGAGCCAGTGCCGACCCCAGCGCTCGCCATAAGCGGGCGAGGCCAGGAGCCGCTCGACGACCTTCCCGAAGGCGTCCGGCGCCCGATCGGCCAGGAAGGCGTCGACCTCCTCGGGCGTGGGCGGAAGGCCCGTCAGGTCGAACGTGGCCCGGCGGATCAGCGTGGTCCTGTCAGCCTCGGCAACGGGGCCCAGCCCGGCGGTTTCGAGCTTTGCCAGGATGAAGCGGTCGACGTCGTTCCTCGGCCAGGCCGCGTCCTTCACCTCGGGCAACGCCGGGTCGGAGACCGGACGGAAGGACCAGAAGGAGCGGGCCTTCTCGATGTCCATCTTCGGAGCAGAAGTCCCGGCGCCCGAGGCGCCGGCTTCGCGAGGGTCGGGGGCTCCCATCCGGACCCAGGCCTCGAAGTCCGCGATCTGTTGAGGAGAGAGCGGCGTCTTCGGGGGCATCCGGAGCGCCTCGTCCCCGTAGCGGATCGCCTCGATGAGAAGGCTGTCCTCAGGCTTGCCTGGCACCACGGACGGCCCACCGTCGCCCCCCTTGACCATGCCGTCGCGGTGGTTGACCCGGAGCCCACCCTTGACCTTCTCCGAGCCCGCGCTGTGGCACTGGTAGCAACGCTCGACCAGCACGGGGCGGATCTTCGCCTCGAAGAACGCGATCCCGTCGGCGCCAGGGGCCACGTCGGCGGCGCCGGATTCGACCCCGGCAAACGCCAGGAGCCATACGCACGACAGGGCCGCGATCGACTTCGTGGGCCTGGGCATGATGTTCGATCCGGTCGAGGAGATCAGGCGGGTTCTGGCCGGGGTCCGATGTCGCGGCGGGGGGCCGGGATCGGTTACTTCTCGATCCAACGAATTCTTTACAATAACAGGCTCGCCAGGCTTCCGCAACCGGGATGAACTCCGGCAATGACCAGCTTGGCTAATCCGGCCGAGTGTCGGAAAATGGAAGAAGATTAAGGAGATTGCATTATGACAATTAATGTGTCCAAAGATGTGGAAAGAGCGATTGACGCAGCGGTACAGAGCGGTCAATTCGCGTCCGTTGAACGAGATGATTGACAAATTGGTGCGGGACTATGAGCAACGTTCCCGCTCGATGGCCTCACAGGCTAAGATAGGCGAGGCGACTTCTGATCCGATCCTTGGCTTGATGCGTGATGACCCCGAATTGATGGACGAGATCGTTGCCGACGCATATCGGAACCGGCGTGAGGACAAGTGGCGGGAATTTGAGCTTTGAGCAAAGCCCTCATCGATACCGACATCTTTTCCGAAAGGTAGACACTTCCCCTCTTTGGGCCGAGATCAAGCGACGGTCGCCTTGAGCCGCTGATATCGCCGATGAGCCGAACGGACAGCGAGAGCGCTCACGCCAACAGCCAAGATTGCGAGCGTCGATGGCTCCGGGGCGGGTGTGGGCTGTCCGTTCGGGGTCAGGAGGAAGTATTGATCCTGACCGTTGAGCGTCCCCTCGGCGATGATGTCGCCGAGATCATCGATACTTAGGGCATCGGTGAGATGGATGCTCAACGAACTGGCAATCTCGCCGTTCAAATCCACAGGGACAAAGTTATCTGACCCATTATTGATCTGGTAGATGACGGCATTAAAGCCATATTGCTGACCCACCACAAGTCCAGAAGAGTTCAAGTCATGGATCGGAAAGCGAGGAGCAACGGATTCCCAATTTGGGGTTACTTCATTTATATACCCAGATCCGATGTCCAATTGATAAAAGGTAATTGCCACCCCCGGTTTCGAGGAGAACGTAAATGCCGCTCTGACATCGCTCCCCCATGGGGGCGGCGTGGGATAGGACAAATTGAACGAAATGGGTGCCTTCTCGAAGGCATAAGTATGGCTCCCGTCACCGCTCGTGACGGCGTCGGTCACCCCCGACGAATCCTGCTGGAGCGTGTAGCTGCTCCCCAGATCCGTCAGGGTGAACATCGAGGCGGCGTTCGCCCTCGTGGCAATGAACATTGCCAAGGCAAGAGAAGCCGGGCGAACGATCCGAAGAACGGTTGAGATGGTCACGGCACGATTCCCTTGGAAGTCAGCCGAAGTCAATTTCAAGTTCGGAATATGAGGATCAGAGTAAATCCTGTCAATCTCGACCTTGCGACTCCATGCAATTTCACCCATCAACACAATCACACAACCACGAAAAAGAGAAAGGGATCTCCTTTCGGAGATGATCAAGGGCGTGAATCAGACTGTCGCGGCCAATGCTCGTGCGTACCGCGTCGCTTTCGCCCGCTACACCATCTCATCCGTTACCTTCATGGAAGTAATCCGGGGCTACCAGCAGAGGCAGGCATGGAACAAACTCCAAGCCTTTCTCGCCGCCATTGTGTCGGAAGAGGTAATTCCCTTCGATCAAGCCGCCGCCGAGCTGGCCGGGAGGATTGCCGGTGAACCGGAGCGAGTAGGCCGTCCCATCGGCCTGGCCGACCCAATGATAGCCGCCATCGCATTGACCCAAGGGTTGGAACTGGTTACGGGGAACACGGCTCATTTCCAGCGTATTCAGCAGCTCGGCTATCCGCTCATACTGGTCAACTGGCGGTAACAATTCTTCTTGGGCCCGGCCTTCTGCATCTCTAGTAGCCGATCAACTCTAAACTTGAGGGAAAGGTGGGCAGTGCCCACCCTACGCAAGCCCTTTGACGGCAATCTCGTAGGGTGGGCACTGCCCACCTCGTTAGTCCACCATTTTAGAGTTGACGGTCCACTAGTCCTCGTATAAATCGACGGCAGCCTGCCGCTCAGCATCCCGGTCATATGAACTGGCCAGCTCGCGGAGCGAACTGGCTATTTAGTATACCTTTCCCATCGGATTTCGGGAGAAATACGAATAATCGCGCGGGCGCAATCCTGAATATAAGGGGCAGACGCCGGACCACGGCCACGCGACCTGCACCCGACCTCTGAGAGGACCGTCATCATGCCCGCCAGCGAAGCCCGAATTCTCGCGAACCAGCGGAACGCCCAGCGATCGACGGGACCGAAGACCCCCGAAGGCAAGGAGCAGTCGCGGCGAAACGCCCTCAAGCACGGCCTGACTGGCGCCGGCGTCGTCCTGCCCGAACGGGACGCCGCCGAGGTCGAGCGCGCTCCGCCGCGTTCGCCGCCGAGACCAACGCCCAGGGCGAGATCGGCCAGGCCCTGGCCCGACACGCGGCGCTGAACTCGGTCCGGATGGAGCGGGCCGCCGACCAGCAGACCGCCGCCCTCTCCCGGCGCGTCCGGGACGTGGAGGCGGAATTCGTCGCCCCGGAGGGCGTCTCCGCCGAGGAAACCGCCCGGCTCCGGGACGAGGCCGTCCGGATCGCCATGCTCGACCCGTCGAAGGAGGCAATGCTCGCCCGGAAGTACGAGGCCGCCGCCGAGCGAGCCTTCTTCCGCTGCCTCAAGGACTTGGAACGGCGGCAGCGGGCCGAACAGGCCGCCGCCAAGGCTGACGACGCGTCGCTGGACCGCGAGATGATGGCTTCGTTTTCGGACTGGCTGAAGACGGACGCCGCGACCGACGCGATGGCCCGGTTCGGCACGCCCCCGTCCTCCTGGCCGGGCGGATCACCCCTCCTCCCGCCGATCGGAGCCAGGGTCAACGTGCCGATCACGGTCGGTCGGCCCCGCTGACCCGGCCCGGAGCGTCCGGGACGACCCATTTCCGACCCCCGATCGACCGCCGAGCCTGGCGGGCCCGCCCCCGCCGCGCTTTGGGAGGCGGATCGGCCCGCTCAACCGCCGGCGATGGCGCCGACGATGAGGAAGGGCTCCGAGCCCGTCGCGACCGCGTCGGGCAGGATCGCGTCCGGCGGTTCGTGCGATAGGTCGAGCTCGCAGGCGAAGAACCGCAAGAACGGCCGGCGCCGCTGCGTGACGTGGTCCCGGACCGTCCCGCTCAGCATCGGATAATGAGCTTCGAGTGCATCGAGGACCGAACGCTGCGTCACCTGGCCCTCGACGTCGAGCGTCACCTCGGAGCCGACCTTGGCCAGAGTCCGCAGGTGGAGCGGGAGCACGACCCGGATCATGACAGGGTCTGGACCTCGACGGAGAGCACCGACGGGAGGTCGCGGGCGATCGCGGACCAGTGATCGCCGCCATCGGGCGAGACGTAGACCTGGCCGCCGGTCGTGCCGAAATAGACGCCGCACGAGTCGAGCGAGTCCACGGCCATGGCGTCGCGGAGCACGTTGACGTAGCAGTCCTGCTGCGGGAGGCCGTTCGTGAGCGCCTCCCACTCGTGGCCGCCGGTCCGGCTCCGGTAGACGCGGAGCTTCCCGTCGGGAGGGTAGTGCTCCGAGTCGCTCTTGATCGGGACGACGTAGACGGTGTCCGGCTCGTGCGCGTGGACGTCGATCGGGAAGCCGAAATCGGTCGGCAGGTTGCCGCTGACCTCATGCCAGGAATCGCCGGCGTTGTCGCTGCGCATTACGTCCCAGTGCTTCTGCATGAACAGAACCTCGGGGCGCGATGGGTGCATTGCGATCCGGTGGACGCAGTGGCCGACCTCCGCGTCCGGGTCGGGGATGAAGTTGGACTTCAGCCCGCGATTGATCGGCCGCCAGGTCTGGCCGGCGTCGTCGGTCCGGAACGCCCCCGCGGCCGAGATGGCGATGAAGATCCGTCGGGGATCGCCCGGGTCGAGCAGGATCGTGTGCAGGCACATCCCGCCGGCGCCCGGCTGCCACTTCGGGCCCGTGCCGTGGCCGCGGAGCCCCGAAAGTTCCTCCCAGGTTTGTCCCGCCGTCGGCCGAGCGGAACAGGGCGGCGTCCTCCACGCCCGCGTAGACAGTCTCCGGGTCGGTCAGCGAGGGTTCGAGGTGCCAGACCCGCTTGAACTCCCAGGGATGCGGCGTGCCGTCGTACCACTGGTGAGTCCCCGGGACTCCGTCATAGATGAACTTGTTCCCGACAGGCGCCCACGTCCGGCCGCCGTCGTCGGACCGCTGGATCATCTGCCCGAACCAGCCGCTGGACTGCGACGCGTAGAGCCGGTTCGGGTCGACCGGCGAGCCCTTGACGTGGTAGACCTCCCAGCCCGCGAAGTGGGGGCCGTCGATCTCCCAGCGCTGACGCTTGCCGTCCGAGGTGAGGAGAAACGCGCCCTTGCGCGTGCCGACCAGGACTCGCACTCCGCTCATCGCCTGATCCCCCCTCGCGCCAATGGGCCGGCCCCTGTCACAATTTCGGCCCACATCTTGACGACCCGCCCGATCGCGTCAAGCCCGACTCGTCTACCCGGCGGAGAAGGCGTCTTCCAACGGGCGCGCGAACGGATTCTGGCATTTTCAGGCCCGCTCTCCCGCAAGGCTGACCGACCGACACTTTTTCTTTCGCTGAGCTGTCGGGACATGCGAGCCAATCTTCCTCCCCTCTCCCTCCGGGCTGACGAACCGACACTTTTTCGGACGGGTCCGATTCCCCCCTGGAGTGCGGGAGCTTGCTCCCGCTTTTCCCCCGCGGAGCTTGCTCCGCGAGCCGAGGTCGCCGCGTCGGTCGGCGCGGAGCAAGCTCCGCGGGCCAGAGCGGGAGCAAGCTCCCGCACTCCAGGAGGGCTTCGCCCCGAATGTGTCGGTCGGTCAGCCCTCCGGGAGAGGGGCCGGGGGTGAGGGGCGTCTCACAATGAACAGGCCGGAAAAAAGGCTCATCGAGACTCACTCGCCCGGCGACCACCCTCACCCCGGCCCTCTCCCAAAGGGAGAGGGAGGCAGCAAGAGCCTCGCGGGGCGGTCTGTCGAAAAGTGTCGGTCGGTCAGCCCGCAAGGAGAGGGGGCCAGACGCTTGCTCCGCTCGCCAGAAGAGGCTCGATCGGGGCTGGTGCCAGAATCCGTTGGCGCACCCTCTTCCAACCAGGGTCAGGGACCAGCCCCTATCGTGAAGCCGTCGTTCGGCTTATCTATGGTGTCTCTGTCGAAGTCCGACCCGTGGTCGGCCGAGATCCCCGAAGGATGTCATCATGATCGCTGGATTCGCCCGATTGGCCCTCCTGCTCGGGCTCGTCATGTCGCCGGCGGCGCCCCTCGACGGCCCGTCCCGGCCGCTGCCGATCGCCGCCCATAATTGCTACGCAGAGAACCGGACCGACAACCCGAGGCTGGCGGAAGCGCTGGGGCTGGGGATCGACAACATCGAGATCGATCTCGGCTGGGACGACTCGGCGAAGCAACTCATCGTCGGCCATGACGCGGCGCCCCGGGCCGGGATCGCTTACCCCCGGCTCGAATCGTCGCTGATCCCGGCGCTGGAGGCCCTGGCGAAGTCGGACGGCGCGACCACGGTCCTGACGATCGACTGGAAGACCGACCGGCCCGAGGCGGTCCGGCAGTTCAAGGACCTGCTCGACGCCCATCCCGACTGGTTCTCCTCGGCCCCGAAGTCGACCGAGTCTCCCCTCACGACCCGCCGCTTGACCGTCTGCTTCAGCGGCAGCGAGGCCGCGAAGGACGCCTACGATGCCTCGATCCAGCCGGGAGGCACCTATCGGGCCTTCCGCGACCGCGTCTTCGGGGCGGTAGCCCGATACGAGCCCGACGTCTCGGCATACGTCCCCGATTCCTCCACACCTTACCATCGGTTCCTGGCCTTCCACTGGGGCGCGATCGAGCAGGGAGGTCCGGCCTCGGCCGGCGAATGGACCCGGGCCGAGGCCGATCGGCTGGGGGTTCTCGTGTCGCTGGCCCATCGTCGAGGCTTCCGGGTCCGGTTCTACTGCCTGAACGGCCACACGGGGCCCCCGGGAGCAGCTACCGCTTCCCCGACGACGAGTCCGCCCGGGTCCGTTGGCTCGCGGCGGCCGCCGCCGGGGCCGACTGGGTCGCGAGCGACGAATATCGAGAGATCGTCGCCGCCTTGCGCGACGTGCCCACCACGAAGGAGGATGACGTCCCGTCGTTCGCCCGGGAGCGGCCCTCGATCCGATCTGGCGAGCCGATCTTCCGGTTCAACGGCCGGGACCTGGCCGGCTTCTACGCCTTCACTACAACCCACGGCTACGAGGACCCGGACCACGTCTTCACCGTCCGCGACGGCATGATTCACGTCTCCGGGCAGGACTTCGGCGGCCTGGCCACCGGCGGGAGCTTCTCCGACTATCACCTGGTCGTGGAGTGGAAGTGGGGCGAGAAGACCTGGGGGAGCCGGGCCAGGGCGGCCCGAGACTCGGGCATCCTGCTCCATTGCACCGGCCCGGACGGCGCGGCGGGCGGCCAGTGGATGGAGTCGATCGAGTACCAGATCATCGAGGGGGGTTGCGGCGACCTCCTCCTCGTCGCCGGCCGGGGACGGCCGAGCCTGACCTCCGAGGCCCGGACCGGCCCCGACGGCCAGCCCTACTTCGAGAAGGGAGCCCCGGCCGTTGCCCGTGACCGGGGCCGGATCAACTGGTGGGGCCGCGACCCCGCCTGGAAGGATCAGCTCGGGTTCCGGGGCCGGCGGGATGTCGAGCGGCCTCTCGGCGAGTGGAACCTGTCCGAGGTGATCTGCGACGGCGACCGGATCGTGGCGCTGGTCAACGGCCTGGTCGTCAACGAAGGGACGAAGGCGAGCCGGACCGAGGGGAAGATCCAGTTCCAGTCCGAGGGGGCCGAGATCCTCTTCCGCAAGATCGAGGTCCGGCCCCTGATCCGACGTTGATCCTCCCCCGGTTACCAGGAGAGGGTCGCGGGGAAGAACTCCGCGATCAGCTCCTGGTAGTACGGCGCAAGCGCCTCGACGTTGGGACGCTCGTGGCCCTTGGAGTAGAGGTCGAAGGGGTTGAACTGGCGGACCCAGTCCATCATCCGGTGGTCGTGGTCGGTCATCAGGTGGGCGTACTCGCCCTCGCGATGCACCGGGTAGCACGAGTGGTAGCGGATCATCGCCAGGCCCTCGGCGGGGAGGTAATCCTTGACGACGTGGTAGAGGTACTCGTCGTGGCCCCACGAGAGGTGGACGTTGTCGAGGCCGCAATGCCTCGAGTAGATGCCCTCGGGGGTCTGATATTCGGGGACCCGGCTGTCGGGGTTCTCGGCGAAGAACTCGGGGAAGACGATCTTGTCGGAGTAGCGGCAGCCGACGGGGAACGTGTCGCCGACCACGGCCCACTGGGGCTCGCCGAAGAGGCAGAGGATCTTGCCGAGGTCGTGGATCAGGCCGGTGAGGATCATCCATCGAGGATGTCCCTCGGCCCGGATCGCCTCCGCGCACTGCATGAGGTGCTCGATCTGCGAGAGGTCGGTGTCCGGGTCGCTGTCGTCGACCAGGGTGTTGAGGTACTCCATCGCCTCCCAGATGCTCATCCGCCGCCGCGACTTCGCGAGGTACTCCCGCTTCTTCTCCAGGACGAAGTCGAGCGTCTGGTGCGTATGGTTCAGCCGATAGAACTCGACGACGCCCGGCCGGACGTTCGAGCGATAGTCGCGGAAGCCGGATTCGGGCTTCGTCGGCGTCGTGGGCCGACTCCCAGTCGTCGAGGTCGGCGAGCGGGCCGTCGGCCTTGGGGGCGGAGGAACTTGCCATGATCGATGCTCCGGGTTTCGAGCGAATGGATGCCCCATTCTAGCGGAGATCGTTCCTCCTACCCACGGGCCGGGCGTTCAGTTCGCCTTCTTCTCCTCGGCGGGCGGGTCCGTCGGCTTCTCGAAGATGATGATGTGCTGCCAGGGGAGGAACTCGAAGCTCTCCTTGAAGCGGAAGCCCTGGGGCTCGACCTCACGCTTGACCTGGGCGAGGCTCATCTTGTGCTCGGGCTTGATAGGGACCTCGGGGTCCTCGGCGCGGAACTCGACGAAGACCAGTCGCCCGCCGGGCTTGAGGGCCTTCTTGAGCCCTTGAAGGAGGGCTTCCGGATTCGAGGCCTCGTGGTAGACGTTGACCATGATCGCGAGGTCGACCTTGCCCTCGGGCAACTTGGTGTCGGTCTGGGTGGACCGGATCGGCCTTGATGTTCGTGACGCCGGCGGCGCGGGCGTTGTCGGTCAGCATCGCCAGCATCTGGGTCTGGACGTCGGTGGCCAGGACGGTGCCGGTCGGGCCGACCCGACGGGCCAGGCGAAGGCTGGTGTAGCCGGCCCCCGCTCCGATGTCGGCGACGGTCTCGCCCGGCTTGATCTTGAGGGCGTCGAGCATCTGCTCGGGCTGCTCCTCGGCCTCTCGCGAGTCGCGGAAGAGCCAGTCGGCCGCCTGATAGGTCATGACCGGGGCGATCGGCCGGCCCATGTAGGTGCCGGGCGGGTCGCGACGGGCCTTCGTCCTGGGCTGGACTTTGGGCTCGGCCTGGGCTGGGGCGGGGGGGCTTCCTGGGCGAGGCTCGGGCGAATCTCGCGCCAGGATCAGCGACCGTCGCGAGGCTCGACTGGAGGCAGATTCGGAGGCGAGTCATCGGGAGGTCCCTCGATTGGTGCCTTCGTGGTGCCTCGGGACCGCCCCCGTCGGGCCGGCCGCCGGTCAGTCGCCGAAGGCGTAGCGGACGATGCAGTAAAGGGCCTGGAAACCGTCCTTGATCCCGATCTTCTTCCCCTCGCTGTAGTCCCGACCATTGTAGCTCACCGGAATCTCGTAGATCCGGCAGCGACGAGCCGGACGACCCTCGAGCGGCGGTACCTGGAACCGCGCCACCTTCGCCGTCACCTCCGGCTCGAAACCGAACCGGTCGCTCTTCAGCGTGATCCCCTGGATCACCTCACGACGGAACACCTTGTAGCAAACCTCCATGTCCGTCAGATTCAGGTCGGTGAAAAAGTTCGACAGCAGCGTCAGCATCCGGTTCGCCATCGAGTGCCAGAAGTGCAGCACCCGGTGCGACTCGCCGATGAACCGCGAACCGAAGACGACGTCGGCCTTCCCCTCGATGATCGGCTGGAGAAGCTGCGGGTACTGCCCCGGGTCGTATTCCAGGTCGGCGTCCTGGACGATCACGATGTCGCCGCTCGCGTGCTGGAACCCGGTCCGCAGCGCCGCCCCTTTGCCCTGGTTCTTCTCGTGGAAGACGATGGTCAGATCCGGCTCGGTCTCCCTCATCTCCTTGAGGATCTCTCGGGTCCCGTCCTTGGAGCAGTCATCAACGAGGATGATCTGCTTGTTGATCGGCACGGCGCGGACCTGGCGGAGGATCTCGTGGATGGTGTTCCGCTCGTTGTAGACCGGGATGACCACCGAGAGGACGATCTGCTCGGGGACCCGGAAGATGCCCAGGTGCCGGCACATCCCCTCCCCGAGGGTCCGGAACAGCCAGTCGAGCCGTTCGGCTTCATCTTCGGGCGGAATAGTATACATTGAGTCGTGATTCTCTAGATTTCATCAACTTGAGGTATGTTCCGACAGCCGGCGTGTCGCGGCGGCGATGATCGGATCGGTCGATCGGTCAGGGCCCGGCTCGAAGTGGCACCGAATTTCCTGGGATTCCACCGCCGGCTCCCCGGAGATGGGGGGAGACCCAGGCCAGGGCCCTCGCCAGGCATTCAAAGGCCAGGAGTAAGAGGAACCCGGTCAGAGGATATCGGTATCGAAAAAAAACATGAGTAATGATGTAGGGGATCGACACGCCGAGGAGCATCCCCGGAAAGAGATAGCGGTATGGGTGTCGGGCGACGAAGAGCCAGGCCATGCCGCCGAAGCCCAGCAGGGTCATCGAGCCATTCAGGGCGGTCTTGGCCCAGATCGGGACGAACGTCCGCGATCCCCAGACATAAAGGTTCCAGGGAAACCAGAAGAGGACGGCCCTGCGGGCTGTCAGGGAGGCGAAGCGGCCGGGATTCGAACGGACCCAATCCATACCCTCTCGCTGCCTCATCTGATTATAAGCAACCTCACCCATCGCCTTGATCTTGGCGGCCTCTCCCACATCACCGTAAGGGTGGAGGATCGACGGGCCGGGATGGAAGGTGGTCCCATCGGAGTACGGGTTGTTGCCGATGGCGAACTCGATCCCGAAATTCGAACGCATCGGCACGAAGGCCGAGAAGCACCGATAATTGCGGTAAATCCAGGGCGAGATCGTCAGAAGGCTCGTCGCGACCAGGAGCAGACTCGAGGCGACGACCCAACGCGAACGCTCGCCGATCCATTCCCCGCAGAGGGCCATCCCGGCCCCCAGGGCGACGATCGGGTTGAGCAACGTGGCGAGACCGAGGACCACTCCTGACCACGCGGCGAGGCCGAGGTTTCGCCACCCTCGGTCGTGCAAGGCCATGAGGCACCAGAATACGGCCGCCAGGGCGAGCGGGATGAACGTCACGTCCCAGTCGCCCTTGATCTCATAGTTGAATCCGAGCGGCGAGAGAGCCGCCGCGATCCCCGCCGCCTCGCCCACACCCGGCCTCAGCCTCGCGCGTCGCCCCAGGGAGGGCAAGATTGCCGCGAACATGGCCGTGGAGAAGATCGCCGCCATCCCCTGGCCGAAACGATACCGGACGGGATCGAGACCGACGAGGAGATCGATTCCCGCCAGGAAACAAGGATAGAGTGGTGCGAGGTGGGCGGTGGGACCACTATCCTCCGAGTAGAGATTGGCCATCCCACGGCCCCGGGCGATCTGGTCACCCAGTCGCTCCGTCTCCCAGATGCCGCGATAACCACCAGGCGGGGTGATATGAGGCTTCAGATAAAAAAAATAGGACAATCTCGTCAGCACGACAAAACTAAAAATCCCGACCGCCAAGATGATTTTTCGCTTCGTCATGTTTTTTTGTGGAATCGACTTAGGCTCAGATTGGCGAATCGAGTTTGGGAGCGATCTTATCGAACGAGGCTCCTTGGTGTCAACAGTTCGAGCAATCCTGCCAGGGCCATTCAAAGGTCGCAAAGCGAGGCGAGAACGGGGACTGGTGCCTCCGCTTCGTTGCGGAGTCAGTCCCCCTTCTCACATCACTCACGGACCTTTTTGAATGACCCTGGCGACTCTGTTCGATTCGAGAGAGTGAGCCGACCAAATCGAGATCGTCGGGATACCTGCCCGCGATGGACAGGCGCCGACTCTTCGATCGCACGGCCCAAACATGTGAGTTTGTCAGATCGCGATGGGCCTCCGGTCGAGCCGGATCCTGTCAGGCGAGCCGGGACATCCTGGGCGACTTTCGGGGCGAGCTCGCCCAGGAGATCATCTTCTCCGACCGCACCGCCGGTCAGTCGCCGAAGGCATAGCGGACGATGCAGTAAAGGGCCTGGAAACCGTCCTTGATCCCGATCTTCTTCCCTTCGCTGTAGTCCCGACCATTGTAGCTCACCGGAATCTCGTAGATCCGGCAGCGACGACCCGGACGACCCTCCAGCGGCGGTACCTGGAACCGCGCCACCTTCGCCGTCACCTCCGGCTCGAAACCGAACCGGTCGCTCTTCAGCGTGATCCCCTGGATCACCTCACGACGGAACGACCTTGTAGCAAACCTCCATGTCCGTCAGATTCAGGTCCGTGAAAAAGTTCGACAGCAGCGTCAGCATCCGGTTCGCCATCGAGTGCCAGAAGTGCAGCACACGGTGCGACTCGCCGATGAACCGCGAACCGAAGACCACGTCGGCCTTCCCCTCGATGATCGGCTGGAGAAGCTGCGGGTACTGCCCCGGGTCGTATTCCAGGTCGGCGTCCTGCACAATCACGATGTCGCCGCTCGCGTGCTGGAACCCGGTCCGCAGCGCCGCCCCTTTGCCCTGGTTCTTCTCGTGGAAGACGATGGTCAGATCCGGCTCGGTCTCCCTCATCTCCTTGAGGATCTCTCGCGTCCCGTCCTTGGAACAGTCATCAACGAGGATGATCTGCTTGTTGATCGGCACGGCGCGGACCTGGCGGAGGATCTCGTGGATGGTGTTCCGCTCGTTGTAGACCGGGATGACCACCGAGAGGACGATCTGCTCGGGAACCCGGAAGATGCCCAGGTGCCGGCACATCCCCTCCCCGAGGGTCCGGAACAGCCAGTCGAGCCGTTCTCCCTCATCCTCGGGCGGGAAGGCGTCCATGTCTTCGACCTCGGCCGGCACGGGCGCCTGGCGGAACGCATAAGGTTGGGGGTACATCGCGACGATAGCCTCCATTCAGGACGCGAAGCGATTCCTGTTGTCGGTCGAGTTCTCCGTGATACCGGGTCGCCCCGGAATCCGACGGCGAGGGGATGATAAGCCAAAGGATTGTCGGAAAGAAGCCAGGCTCGGCGACGCCCTCGCGCAAGAAAGACCGCCGACGGATCGATCCGCCGGCGGTCCCGAGTTTCCCGATGGGGTCTAGACCCCGTCAAAAACTCTCGATCAGAAGCCCGCGGCCGGCGGAGCGGCCGGAGGCGGCGTGACGGGAGCCGGAGCCGCCGGAGGCTCGACGGGGACCGGAGCGGCCGGCGGAGCGGGATTGCCCGGCGAGGGCGCGGCCGGCGCGGCCGGAGCCATGTCACCCGCCGGAGCCGGGGCGCTCATCATCGGGGAGGAGTAAGACTGGGTCGTCCCCATGTACTGCCCGGACGTGTAGGTCGGGGTGTAAGTCCCGTAGACCGGCAGGTCGCTGCCCAGCATGCAGGTATCGCAGACCGGCGGGGCCGGAGCCGGGGCGCAGCACGCGGCGCACGACTTCCGCTTGCAGCCGAACAGCCCGTGGTGATGCCGCGGGGTGCTGTAGCAACTGCTGTAGCACGAGTAGCAGCTGTACATCGCCGGGGAGTAGGCCGCCCCGGAGTAGCACGACGAGTAGCACGATGAATAGCAGCCGTAGCCGCCCGAGTAGCAGCTGGAATAGCAGCCGCCACCGTAGCCGCCGCCACTGTAGCAGCTCGAGTAGCACCCGCTGCTGTAGCACGTCGAGTAGCAGGAGCCGGCGTAGGCCGTCGACTGCTTGTGGTGGCAGCCCAGGCCGGAAAGGGCCAGGAGCATCACGACCGTACCTTGCATGTCAGTCCTCCCCAGTTGTTCGCGGATTCAATGGCGGTGTCGAACAGAACGCGCGGTCGGCTCGGTCGCGACCGCGACGAATCAAATGGACGGGCACGCAATGACGCAGGCCGAAACGGCCACGCATCGCCACTAATCGCCCGTCGCGTTGTTTCCTCTTCGATCCGGATTTCTTCTTCAGTTACCGCAGATTCTAAACCCCAGAGCAGGCACTCGCAAGTCAATTTGGGAAATTCGCGGTAAAAGAATCGTTCGGGTAGTTTGCGATATTACTAAGACTCCGAACTGAGAACGTGACCACTCCGGGTTCGGCTGGTCGTGAAATCGAAGGGCCGCTAGGCTGGAGGCGTGACCTATCCTGGTCGGCTCAGATCCGAAGGATGGGCAGGCCAGGGGAGACAGGGCATGTATAGCGGCAAATCTGATACCGTGGATAATCCGGGTCAACCCGGCAAAGTCTGGCCGGAATGGGCCCGCTGGGTGGTGAGCGGACTCCTGCTCTTCCACGTCTCGGCGGTCCTGGCCGGAGCGCTCGGGCGCACCTCCCTCATCGAAGCTGGAGCAGGACTTCGCCGAGTTCTTCGGGCCCTATCATCAGATGCTCGACCAGGGCGATTCTTATCGGTACTACAGCACGGCCTTCCCGCCGACTCCGGTCGTGCTGGCGACCTTGACCTTCGCCGACGGCCGCCCCGAGAAGGTCGTCCGCATCCCCGAGCGGGGCCTGCGGCCTCGCCTGCTGTACCAGCGGCAGCTCGCGCTGGCGCACGGCCTGATGGAGGACTTCGAGGCCGCCCGGCACGAAGGCGACGGCTCTCAGAGCCGGTGGGCTCAGCGCGTTCGCCGGACATCTCTGCCGGACCAACCCCGGTTGTTCCTCGGTCACGCTCCGCCTCCAGATGCACCTGGTCCCGACCGATCGAACGCGTCCAGCAGTCGCTCGCCACGCCGACCCTGACGCCGGTCGACCTCGACGCCGAGGAGTTCACCACCGCCCCCGAACGGATCGGAGTCTTCCCGTGCGACGCTTCCTGAACGGACTCGGGGCCTATCCGATCGAGCTGGCCCGGTCGATCGGCCGGGGCTGGAACCGGTTTGTCTTCTCGCCGAGCGACCCGACCCCGCTGGGCCTGATCCGCGTCGCCGTCGGGGCGCTCTTGACCTGGAGCCTGTTCGTCTACGGCCTCGACCTGCAAGCGTTCCTCGGCCGGGGCGGCTGGATGAACCTGGATGTCGTCGAGTATTTCCGCCACGTGCAGATGCCCTATTCCTGGTCGTTCTGGACCTACGTCCCCGACGCCTTCCTCCGACCGGTCTGGGTCGCTTGCCTGGCTTGCCTGATCGCGTTCACCCTGGGCCTCTGGAGCCGGATCGACGGCGGTCCTCGCCTGGGCGATCGTCGGTCTCGACGGCGCGCCGGGCGCCGATCAGCATTTACGGGTTCGATGACATCCTCTCGACCTGGACCCTCTACCTGGCCGTCTCGGGGGCGAGCGGGCAGGCGGTCTCGCTCGACCGGTTCTTCGCCCGGTGGAAGCGAAATCGGGCGGATCTGGCCCAGCGACGGAAGGACGGGCGCTGGACTGCCCCTACGGGCGTGCCGACGCCCACCGTCTCGGCCAACATCGGGCTCCGGCTGATCCAGTGCCACCTGGCCTTGATCTACGGGCTGGCCGGGCTCTCGAAGTTCATGGACGTTGGCTGGTGGAACGGGACGGCGATCTGGGGAACCCTGGCCTCGGCCGACTTCCGCCTCTTCGACCTGACCTGGCTCGCGGCCTATCCGCTCCTCCTCAACGCCATGACCCACGGCGCGCTCTTGCTGGAGACCACCTATCCCGCCCTGATCTGGGTCAAGCCGGCCCGGCCCCTGGTCCTGGCCGGAGTAGCGGCGATGCACCTGGGAATCGGCCTGACCCTGGGCCTCTTCGAGTTCGCCGCGGCGATGCTCGCGGCGAACCTCGCGTTCGTCTCCGGCCCCTGGCTCCGGAGCCTGGTCAGCGGCCTCGAACAGCCCAGTGGGAAGGTCCTCTACGACGGAGCCTGCCCCCGTTGCCGGGCCTCGATGGCGTTCATCATGGCGGGCGACCCCGACCACGTCGTCGAGCCGATCGACCTGACCGCCGTGGATGTCGCGAAGGTCCATCCCTCTCTGACGAAGGACGAATGCCTGAAGGCCATGCACCTGGTCCGACGCGACGGCCGGGTCGAGGTCGGATACGACGCGGTGATGACCTTGCTGGCCTGGACGCCGCTGTCGAAGCCGTTCGCATTGGTCCGGTTCGTGCCCGGTGTATCCCTGGTCGGGCGTCGGGTTTACAATAAGATCGCCTCGACCCGTCCGCGCGACTTCGTCTGCACCGACGAGGTCTGCGGCATCCACCCGCCCGTCGGTCGGCCCTCGGGCGAGGCGCGGCCGACCTCGGCCCAGCCCGGGAAGGTCACTCGATGAGCACCGATCCGACCCCGAAGCCGAATTCGAACGCGTCCGACGCCGCACCGGCTCTTCCTCCACGAGCCCGGCTGGATGGTCGCGCTCAAGATCGGCAGCGAGCGCGAGTTCTGCTACGCGATGGCTCCCGGCCAGGAATACTACCACCGGCTCCTCGACGGCGAGGTTTACCTCCATAACAACGAGGAACGCCTCTGCCTGGCCTGCGCCGAGCGCCGAGGCTTGCTCTCCGACCGCCCCAAGGGGCTCCGCGACCCCGTGCCGGTCGTCGAGATCCAGGAAGGGGACGAGGAAGGCCCGGGAGTCTATCGGCGCAACACGGGAGATTTCGAGCCTTGAACTCGATCGGGCGAGATCACGCGCCATTCTCTCGATTTTCTTCCTCCGTTGCTCCTCCGAGGGACCGGCCGATGACTCGATGTCTGCTCGGGATCGCCGCGCTCGTGGCGACGATGACCCTTCCGGTGAACGCCGAGGAACCGCGCCAGCCCAATATTGTCATCGTCCTGGCCGACGATTTCGGTTGGGGCGATCTCGCGAGCAATGGCGGGACCGTCGTCGAGACCCCGGAGCTCGACCGGATCGCCCGGGAAGGGGTCCGATTCACCCAGTTCTACGTGGCGTCGCCGATCTGCTCGCCGTCGCGGTGTGGAATCATCACGGGCCAGTTTCCGGGGCGCTGGAGGATCAACAGCTACCTCCAGACCAGGGCCGGGAACAAGGCGTGCGAGATGGCCGACTTCCTGGACCCGGCGGCGCCGTCGCTCCCTCGGGCCTTGCGAACGGCGGGCTATGCCACGGCGGCACATCGGCAAGTGGCACCTCGGCGGGGGACGCGACGTGCGGGACGCGCCCAAATTCGCGGCCTACGGATATGATCGCGGGCTCGGCACCTGGGAGAGCCCCGAACCTCACCCCGACCTCACCGCGAAGGACTGGATCTGGTCCGACGACGACAAGGTCAAGCGGTGGGATCGGACGCGGTGGATGGTCAACCAGACGCTCGCGTTCCTCGAGGAAAACCGGGCTCGCCCCTGCTTCATCAACCTCTGGCTCGACGACACGCACACGCCCTGGGTGCCCTCGGCCGAGGACCAGGAGAAGAAGCAGCCCGAAAGCCTTGGAGCGCTGAAGAAGGTCACCAGGGCGATGGACAGCCAGATCGGCCGGCTCATCGAGGCCATCCGGGAGCGGAAATCGGATCGGCCGACGTTCGTCCTCTTCCTCGGCGACAACGGGCCCCTGCCGACCTTCGAACAACGGCGGACCGGCGGCCTCCGAGGAAGCAAGCTGAGCCTGTACGAGGGAGGAATCCGCGTGCCCGCTCTCGCCTGGGGTCCCGGCCTGGTCCGGCCGGGGGTGACGAACCGGGAATCGGTGATCTCCTCGGTGGATCTCCTTCCCAGCCTCGTCAAACTGGCCGGGGCCGCCGTCCCCGGAGGCTCGGAACCCGACGGCGAGGACTTGAGCGAGGCTCTCCTGGGGAATACCGAGACGAGGCGGTCGAAACCGCTCTTCTGGGAATACGGCCGGAACAACGCCTCGTTCGCCTACCCGAAAGTGGCCAGGAATCGGAGCCCGAACGTGGCGATGCGCCAGGGCGACTGGAAGTTGCTCGTGAACGACGACGGCAGCCACCCCGAACTTTACGACCTCGGTTCCGACCCTCGCGAGACGGTCAACCTCGCCGCCAGTCGGCCCGAGATCGTCCGGAACCTGACCGGGTCCGCCCTCCACTGGCGACGCTCATTACCCAGGTAGTGAGGACGGGCAGCAGTTTTTGGCGGGACACGCGAATGGGAACCTGGCCGTGCTCACGCGAGGGCAATTCCAGCCCGTGGTCCCCATTCGCCGATCTTTCGCGACGGGAACGGAGCGCAGTGCCGATCCGAGTCCCTTCGTCGGCCGAGGCCCGCGTCGAAGGTCTCATCGCGAAGTCCCGCCCAGCCCTTTCCTCGGCCGTGCTCCGTGCCATACGATAGGGTTTTCCCTCTCATTTCGTCCCATCTTGACTTTCGCGGTCGAAATGGAGATGATTCGACTCACGACCGGAGCGGGGCCGCGCCGATGGCTGTTTCGTCGAAGTGTTATTACGCGATTGCGGGCCATCTATGCCCTGGCCGAGCACGCGAGCACCGAGCCGCTGAAGATCGCCGAGATCGCCGAGCGGGAGCAGATCCCGATCCGGTTCCTGGAAGTGATCCTGGGCCAGCTCAAGGGGGGCGGGTTCGTCCGGAGCCGTCGAGGGGCCGAAGGGGGTTACCGCCTGGCCCGGTCGGCCGAGGAGATCACGATCGGCGAGATCATGCGGTATGTCGACGGGCCGATCGCCCCGGTGGATTGCGTGAGCCAGTCGCGGCCCAAGGAGTGCGAGTTCCACGGCGACTGCCACTTCTTCGGCTTCTGGGGCCGGGTCCGGCAGGCGATCTCCGACGTCGTGGACCGGACCACGTTCGCCGACCTGATCCGCGAGAACCGCGAGCGGAACCGGGGATACGTCGGCGACTGGACCATCTGATCCGATCCGAGAGGGGCAGTACGCGAAGGCATGGGACGAGGCGGGCGGTCGATCTCCTGGCTAGCGTTGGGCCTTGTCCTGGCGAGCTCGGGACCGTCCTGCGAGCCGTCCGAGCTGGCGGGCTCGGCCGAGGCCACCGATACGCTTGACCATCGGGGCCTATTCGGTCGTCCGCGAGGCGTTCCACGACGGCCGTCTTGCCCGCCTTCGCCGAGCGGTGGAAGGCGCGAGACCGGCCGGGACGTCCGGTTCGAGGAGTCGTACAACGGCTCGGGCGCCCAGACCCGGGCGATCGCCTCGGGGTTCGACGCCGACATCGCCGTGCTCTCGCTCGAAGGCGACATGGACCGGCTGGTCAAGGCGGGGCTGGTCAAGAAAGACTGGAACGCCGGGCCCGACCAAGGGGATCATCACGCGGAGCCTGGTCGTCATCGGCGTACCGCGACGGCAATCCCGAAGGAGATCCACGACTGGGCCGACCTGGCCAGGCCCGGCGTCGGCGTCCTCTATCCCGACCCCAAGACCTCCGGCGGCGCCCGCTGGAACATCAACGGCGATCTAGGGCGCGGGGCTGCTCGGCGGCCCGAAGAAGCCCGATCCCGACGCCGCCCGCGACCTGCTGGCGAAGGTGCAGGCCAACGTGGTGAACATGGACGCTCGGGCCGGCAGAGCATGGCGACCTTCGAGCGCGGGACCGGCGACGCCGTCGTGACCTACGAGAACGAGCTGCTCCTCCGCAAGCAAGTTCGGCGCCAGGCCGATCCCTTACGTCATCCCCCGCGCCACCCTCCTGATCGAGAGCCCCGCGGCGCTCGTCGAGACCTCGATCGCCCGCCACGGCAACCGCGAGCGTCGCCGAGGCGTTCCTCGCCTTCCTCCTCTCCGACGAGGCGCAGACGATCCTGGCCGATTACGGCTTCCGGCCGCTCAACCCGCGGCTCAAGACGCCCGACATGCCGCCCCTTGCCGCCCCGACTGTTCACGATCCGCGACCTCGGCGGCTGGCCGAAGGTCAAGAAGACGGTCTTCGACCCGGGCGGGGTCTGGGACTCGCTCTTCACCCGAAGGGCCGGGGGGAAGTGACGACGATGACGACGCCGATCCGCGACGAGCCCCGCGCGCTGGCCGCTCCGGGCGTCGACCCTGGCCTACCTGGGCGTGATGGTCGTCCTGCCGCTGCGTGGTCCTGGCGATCCAGGCGGCCGAGCCGGGCCCGTCGGCGTTCTGGAAGGCGCTCGTCAACCCGTTCGCCTGGCACGCCCTCAAGCTGACGTTCGCGACCGCCCTGGTGATGGTCGCGATCAACGCCGTGATGGGCACGGCCACCGCCTGGGTCCTGGTCCGCTACGACGTTCCCGGGCAAGGGGGTCATGAACGCCCTGATCGACCTGCCGTTCGCCGTGCCGACGGTCGTCACCGGCCTGATGCTGGTGGCGCTCTACGGGCCGTCGAGCGTGCTGGGGACGATCCTCGGCCGGCACGGGCTGGGCGTGATCTACCAGAAGCCGGGGATCGTGCTGGCCCTGCTGTTCGTGACCTACCCGTTCGTGATCCGGAGCGTCCAGCCGGTGCTCGCTGGAGATCGACCGGGGCGAGGAGGAGGCCGCCGCGACCCTGGGGCCAGCGCCCTGGACGATCTTCCGGCGGGTCACGCTTGCCGACGCTCTGCCCGTCGATCCTGACCGGCACGGCGCTGGCGTTCAGCCGGGCACTCGGCGAGTTCGGCAGCGTGGTCATGGTCGCCGGCAACCGCCCGCTCGAGACGAAGACCGGCCCGATGTACGTCTTCGGCGAGATCGAGAGCGGCAACCGCCACGGCGCGATGGTCGTCTCGGTCGTGCTTGCTGGCCTGCTCGCTCGGGATCCTGATCGCCTTGAACCTGCATCCAGCGCCGGGGCGGGGAGTCATGGACTCATGGACTTAGGATCGTGCCATGGCTCCGGCTGCTCGCCGAAGATCTGAGTGCCGCAGTCCGCACTCCTCGGTCCGTTGCTCGTGGCGGTCGTGGTGGGCTGGTTCGCCGCTCCTGATCCTGGTGCCGACGCTGGCCCTGGTGCAGACGGCCCTGGCCGGCGGGTTCCGGCCGTTCTGGGACGCCCTGATGTCGGCCGACGCCCGGCGGGCGTTCGGCCTGACGCTGGGGATCACGGCTGCTGGCGACGGTGGTCAACACGGTGTTCGGCCTGGCGTTCGCCATGGTGCTGGTCCGCCAGCGGTTCTGGGGCCGGGCGCTGGCCGACGGCCTGGTCGACCTGCCGTTCGCCGTCTCGCCGATCATCGCCGGGCTGATGCTGGTGATCGTCTACGGCCCGAACGGCTGGCTCGGCCGCACCTGGAGGCGGACGGGTTCAAGGTCGTCTACGCCTGGCCGGGGATGGTCCTGGCGACCATGTTCGTCACCCTGCCGTTCGTCGTCCGCGAGGTCGTGCCGGTCCTCCGCGAGTTCGGGATCGACCAGGAAGAGGTCGCCTACACGCTCGGCGCCGGCCGCTGGCGGACCTTCTGGCGGGTCACGCTTCCGTCGATCCGCTGGGGCCTGGCCTACGGCGTGACCCTGACCGTGGCCCGTTCGCTGGGCGAGTTCGGCGCCTTGCTCGTCGTCTCGGGCAACATCCTCGGCCGGACCCAGACCGCCACGCTCTACATCCACGACACGATCGAGGGCTTCCACCCCGAAGGGGCCTACGCCGCCAGCGTCGCCCTGGCCGGGGTCTCGTTCGTCCTGCTGATCGGCATGGAACTCGTCCGGAAGCGGGTCGAGGCCCAGGAGAAGGGGCGGGCGGAAGTCGGTGAATAGCGATCAGAGATCAGCCGGAGGAAAGTATGCTAAGCGGGCCTCGAATCCACGATACTCTTACTGACCACTGACCATTGACCACTGATCGTTGACAGCTGGCTTTGAATTGGAGATTTCCGTGGGCATCGCGGTTCGGAACCTGTCCAAGCGGTTCGGCAACTTCCAGGCCGTCGACGATGTCTCCTTCGAGGTCCCGGAGGGACAGCTCGTGGCGCTCCTGGGGCCGTCCGGGTCGGGCAAGAGCACGATCCTGCGGATCATCGCCGGGCTGGAGCCGGCCGACTCGGGCGAGGTCGAGCTGACCGGCGAGGACGCGACGAACCTGCCGGTCCAGCGCCGAGGGGTTGGGTTCGTCTTCCAGCATTACGCCCTGTTCCGCCACATGACGATCCGCCAGAACATCGCCTTCGGGCTCGAAGTCCAGCGCCTCGCCGAAGGCCGAGATCAAGCGGCGGGTCGACGAGCTGCTCGATCTGGTCCAGCTCTCCGGCTATGCCGAGCGGTATCCGTCGCAGCTCTCCGGGCGGCCAGCGGCAGCGCGTGGCGCTGGCCCGGGCGCTGGCGCCTCGGCCGAAGGTCCTGCTGCTGGACGAGCCGTTCGGGGCGCTCGATTCGCAGGTCCGCGACGAGCTGCGGACCTGGCTCCGCAAGCTCCACGACGAGGTCCACGTCACCAGCCTGTTCGTCACCCACGACCAGCAGGAGGCGTTCGAGGTCTCCGACCAGATCGTCGTGCTGAACAAGGGGAAGATCGAGCAGATGGGGCCGCCGCAGGAGCTCTACGAGCACCCGGCCTCGCCGTTCGTCACCGAGTTCCTCGGCGCGGTCAACGTCCTGCCGCTCGACTCGGTCCTCTCGATGGACACGATGCAGGAGGAAGGCCCGCTGCCGATCGACCTGCCCGGACAACGGCGGTCGAGTCCTGGCCTACGTCCGGCCCCACGACTTGGAGCTGACCCGCGAGAGCGACGGCCGAACCGGCTGGTTCGCCCGGGTCCGCCGGCTCGCCCCCCTCGGCGGGACGGTCCGCGCTGGAGCTGAAGCTCCACGACGGCACCAACCTGCTCGTCCAGCTCACCCGCGAACGCTCCCAGGAACTCCGCCTGGCCGAGGGGGACGACCTCTACGTCGTCCCGAGGAACTGGAAGGTCTTCGAGGACCGCCGTGAGTCCGAGCCGATCGAGAGCGATTATGTCATCTGATCATCACACTATCTAATATAATTCTTCGAAATCGAAATCAGCGTGAAAGGCTCCAGGCCCGGGCGGGCGGCCGGGCGGATCGGGACGAAGCCGGGCGGTCAGCAAACACGGACGACGAACGGCGGAGAGACACGACCTCCGACCGAGGCTCGAAACCTCGAAAAACGCGGTCGAGACCGAGCTGGACCAGTCGGATCGCGGCCATGACCGCGTAAATGCCTCCGGTCCATTGCAGCATCGGCAAGATCAACAGGTCGAGAGCATTCGTGGTGGCCATCACGAGATCCTTTTCGCTCAGAGGGTGTCGAGTTCGAGGGCGGTCGATCGAAGTCCAAAGCACGGACGATGCCGCTGGGCACGGTCGTCCCGGAAGTGCGGTTTTCGAGGTCAATTTGCTGTTTTTTTCGAGCCTTTCGTCGCCTCGACGCGGGATTACGAGCGGAATCCCCCTGATGTGACGGGGAAAAACCGCCCATCGGAGGACTCCGAGGGCTCGCCGGACCCTGGACGCTCCCCCTCCGGAGCGGGTAAAAGGGGGGCATTCTCCGACGGCCCCCGAAATCACCTCGGGGCCACACCCGACCGCTCGGTCCCCTTCAAGAGAGCACACCTTGATGCATCGAGACATGAAACGACTGACCCTCGCGGCGATCGCCGCACTGACCCTCGGCTCCTCGCTGCCCGCCCGATCGTCGGCCGAGGAGGAGAAGCCCCGGACCATCCCCGACCTCAAGGTCGAGACCTACACCCTGCCCAACGGCCTGACCGTGATCCTCCACGAGGACCATACCACGCCCTTCGTCGGAGTAAACCTCTGGTACAAGGTCGGCTCGAAGGACGAGAAAGCCGGGCCGGACCGGCTTCGCCCACCTGTTCGAGCACCTGATGTTCCAGGGCTCGCAGCACCACGACAAGGAGTACTTCGGCCCGCTGGAAAAGCTCGGAGCCCAGATCAACGGCAGCACCAGCACCGACCGGACCAACTATTACGAGGCCCTGCCGACCAACGGCCTGGAGACGGCCCTCTGGCTCGAATCCGACCGGATGGGCTTCCTGCTCCCGGCACTCAGCCAGGCCAAGCTCGACAACCAGCGCGACGTGGTCAAGAACGAGCGCCGGCAGCGGGTCGATAACGTCCCCTACGGAATCGCCGAGGAACGCCTCGACACCCTGCTCTATCCGCCCGACCACCCCTATCACCACTCCGTGATTGGCTCGATGGCCGACCTGTCCGCAGCGAGCCTGGCCGACGTCTCGACCTTCTTCCGGACCTACTACAGCCCGAACAACGCGAGCCTCACCCTGGCCGGCGACATCGACCCGGCGCAGGCCAGGAAGCTGGTCGAGAAGTACTTCGGACCGATCCCGAGGGGTCCGGAAGTCGCCAAGCTAGAGCCGAGGGTACCCGTCCTGACGGAGTCGAAGACCCTGGCCCTGACCGACGCCGTCCAGCTTTCCCGGACCGAGCTGGTCTGGCCGACCGTCGCGATCGGCGACAAGGACGAGGCGGCGCTCGACACCCTGGCGGCGATCCTCGGTCAGCTCCCCAACGAGAACCGCCTGTTTCGAGCCCTCCAGTACGACAAGCAACTGGCCGCGAACGTCGCCGCGTTCCATTTCACGAGCGTCCTGGCCGGCACGTTCGGCGTCACGATCACCCCTCAGAAGGGCCAGAAGCTCGACGACCTGATCGCCATCGCCGACGCCGAGATCGCCCGTCTCAAGGCCGATGGGCCGACCGAGGACGAGGTCCGTAAGGTCAAGAACACGATCGAGGGCCGGTTCGTCATCGGGCTCCAGACGGCCCAGGCCAAGGCCGATTTCTTCAACCGCTACAACGTCACTTACGGCGACCCGCTCGCCTACAAGAAGGAGCTGCGCGAGGCCTACGCCGTCACGGCCGACGACGTCAAGCGGGTGGCCAACAAGTACCTGATCGCCCACCGGGTCCGCCTCGACGTGAACCCCGGGCCGAAGACCCCTCGTCCCGAGGAGACCCCGGTCAACCGCTCGGCGCAGGCCCCGCTGCCGAGCGTGGCCGTCGACGCCGATCAAGGACACCTTCGACCGTTCGGTCGAGCCCAAGCCCGGCCCGAACCCGGTCTTCAGCCCCGCCCCGGTCGAGCGACGGAGGCTCTCCAACGGCCTGGAAGTGCTCATCGCCGAGCGGCACAACCTGCCGATCGTGGGGATGAACCTGGTCGTCAAGGGAGGCGGGACGCTGGTCCCGCCGGGCAAGGAAGGGCTCGCCTCGCTGACCGGCGACCTCCTGACCGAGGGGACGACCTCTCGGAATTCACTTCAAATCGCCGGTGAACTGGCCGAGCTGGGGGCCTCGATCAACGGCGGAGGCGGCCCCGAGTCGTGCAGCCTCTCGCTGACGACTCTGACCCGGCAGCTTCCGAAAGCCCTGGACATCTACACGGATGTCTTGCTCCATCCCGTCGTTCCCTGAGAAGGAACTGGAGCGGCTCCGGACCCAGCGGCTCGCGGCCTTGCTTCGCCTGGTCGACAGCCCTCCGGCGATCGCCGGGCTGGTCTTCCCGAAGCTGCTTTACGGCGACTCTCATCCCTATGGCCGGCCCAACAGCGGCACGCCGAAGTCGGTGAAGGGATTGACCCGCGATGACGTGGTCTCGTTCTACAAAGCCCTCTTCGTGCCCAACAACGCCGCCCTGATCGTGGTCGGCGACATCACGCCTGACGCGATCATGCCAGTCCTGGAGTCGGCCTTGAAGGACTGGAAGCCGGGCTCGCCGGTCGCCCAGAGCCTGCCCGAGCCCCCGTCCTCGAAGCCGGTGACGGTCTACCTGATCGACAAGCCGGGCGCGGCGCAGTCGATCCTGACCGTCGGCCAGGTCGGCGTCTCTCGGAGCACGCCCGACTACTTCCCGCTGACGATCATGAACGCGATCCTGGGCGGCCAGTTCTCCAGCCGGATCAACCTGAACCTCCGCGAGGACAAGGGTTATACCTACGGTGCCCGGTCGAGCTTCGCCTTCTCGAAGGGCCCCGGGCCGTTCGAGGCCGGCGCTCCGGTCAAGACCGAGGACACCAGCCCCGCCCTGATCGAGCTGATCAAGGAGCTGACCGACATCACCGGCCCGAGGCCCGCGACTGAAGCCGAGCTGGCGTTCGCCAAGGATCGCGTCATCAAGGGCTTCCCCGCCCGCTTCGAGTCGATCGGCGGCGGAGGGCGGCGTGGCGGCGGAGGCGGCGGGATCGCCGGCACGCTGGCCGAGCTGGTCCTCTACGACCTTCCCTCCGACTACTTCACCACTTACCGCGATCGGGTGGAGTCCGTCACCCTGGCCGACGTCCACCGGGTCGCCCGGAAGTACCTCGACCCGAGCCGGATGGCGATCCTGATCGTCGGCGACCGAGCCAAGGTCGAATCGGCGATCAAGGATCTACCGTTCGCCAAGGTCATCAACGTCCTCGACACCGAGGGCAACCCGCTCTCCAACCCTCGGCCGGGTGAAGAGATTCGCTGAACTTGAGCGGGCCGGCCCTGGTCGCCCGGGGCCGGTCTCTCTCAACACCGAAAGCCCGATCACTCGACGGCGATGAGCTTTCCACTCGTCGAGACTTCCACCTCGCGGACCTTGCCACGCTTGTCCTTGCCGATGATCTCGAAGACGTCCTGCCCGTTCAAGCGGATCTTCCTCGCCCGGTCGAATTTGACATCGGGCAGGGCCTTGGTCGCCTCCTCCATCGAGCCGGACGGGAGCTTGTCCAGGGCCACCGGCTCCAGTGTCTCCGCGCCTTCGCCACAGCCGCAAACCAACAGCAACACGATCGCAAACGTCTTGATCCGCATCATCCCACCCTCCGGGTTCAGAAACTGTCGGAAGAGACAACTTCCCCCCCGGCGCGACTGCTCAGGGCGAGATACGTCTGATAGTTGATCGTCGATCTCAGATAAACGACATGGCCGTCCCCGAAGAGGAAATTGGCCCCCTTCGTGGCGTGAAGGCTATAAAACTGATTCGGCTCCGAGTTCGGATCGCCCGGCCCGATGTGTTCCCCCGTGTGGCCGAGGATCAGTCCCGGAGCCAGTTCGGTGACGCGTCGGCCTACGTTCGTGGGACTCGACGGATACATTACATCCCCTGTCACCGACCCGACCCAGGTGGCATCATTGAGGATTCGGGCGCTCGCCGACGAAGATCGTCTGCGAGAGGCCGTCGGTCACGTCCCGCAGGGCCACCAGGCTGTCACGGAAGAAGATCCCCTCGCAGTCCGGCCCCGGTTCGCTCAACCCGCAGACCCCGACATAATCCGAAGGCGCCAGCTGGCAGATGTTGGCAATCAGAGCCCCCGTCGAGAGGTCGCGACTCGCCGCCCAGAACAGAGCGGGCGAGGGGTCGGACGGGCAGAGAAAGCTGTTGATCGTCGTGAGCCGGGCCGAGAGGTTGCTCGGGACCTCGATGGCCTGGCCAAAGTTGATCGAATTGAACAGGGGGGATTGCTCGAACTGGGGCAGGATCATCGAGGCCCAGCCCCATCCGGGGCCGGTGTCGTTACCCTGCGCGTCGAAATTCGAGATGTAGCCGGGCGGCAGGACCTTCTGGGCCTGCTCGTAATTCGCCAGCGCCAGCCCGATCTGCTTGAGGTTGTTGATGCACTGGGAACGCCTGGCGGCCTCCCGTGCCGCCTGGACGGCCGGCAACAGCAGGGCGATCAGCACCGCGATGATCGCGATGACGACCAGAAGTTCAATCAGCGTGAATCCGCGAATGGCACGCGGCGAAGTCATCTTGCGCATGACATAACTCCTTCTTCCGGGATGATTTCGAAGACGAGGTTGGCACGGGTCGACCCTCGGCCGCGATCAATCGCGTGGCCGAGGGTCGATCAATGTCTCCCGACTCGTCTTCAAATCAGGAAGGTCTGGAGCCAGACATGCCGCCGCGTGGTTGCGGGATAAGGCCAGGATTCGGCCCAGAGGCGGAGGTAGGTCGAGATTGGACCCGTCCGCAGTTGCTCGACAGCGAGCACCGTGGCGAGATCAGGCGGAGTGGACCAGGCCGGTTGACCGTGGCACAATTCCGAACCCGAAGGTCCAATCGAGACCTCGATCGGATCGTCGCCAACCCCTCCGTCGATCGGCGCGACTTGCCCCTCGTCCAGAATCCCGACCAGCGATCGCGCGAGATCATCGGCCGCCTCCGCGTGAGCAAGCGCGGGGCCGGTGAGGGCGACAATCAGGCAGATCCAGGCCAGGGGACGGAGCATCGTGTCTCCTGTTAAGGGTTCAAGAAGATATCATAGAGATTGGAGCCGGATCGGTCAAATGCACCAAGCGGGGATTTCCACGCTGATCGAGGCCATCGGTTCAGGCCACCACCCGGAGCGTTCTCAGCCGATCGATGGCCAGGTCGAGCGTCTCGTCCTTCTTGCAGAAGCAGAACCGGACGTAGCGGCGACCGAGTTCCTTGTCCCGGAAGAAGCTTGAGCCGGGAACGGTGGCGACTCCGACCTCGCGGACGAGATGGCGGGCGAACTCGACGTCGTTGATGGCCCCGAACGCGTCGATGCCGGCCATGACGTAGTAGGCCCCCTGAGGCATTTCGAGGTCGAAGCCGACTTCGAGCAACGCCCTGCAGAGACGGTCGCGGCGCGCCTGGTAATCGGCGGCGAGACGGTCGTAGTAGTCGCGAGGGAGCCGGTAGGCGACGGCCCCGGCGGCCTGAAGCGGCGCCGCGGCGCCGATGCTGACGTAGTCGTGGACCTGCCGGAAGGCGTGTGTCAGCGATGGCGGGGCGATCATCGTGCCGACCCGCCAGCCGGTCACGGCGTAGGTCTTCGACATCCCGCCGATCGTCACCGACCGCTCGCGCATCCCCTCCGAGCGCGCCAGGGCGACGTGCGGTCGGCCGTCGTAGAGGATGTGCTCATAGATCTCGTCGGTGATGGCGATCACGTCCCACTTCCGGCAGAGCGCGGCGACCTGCTCGAGTTCTTCGCGGGTGAAGACGGTTCCGGTCGGGTTGTTCGGATTGCAGAGGATGATCGCCTTGGTCCGGTCGTTGAAGGCGGCGGCCAGCTCGTCGGGGTCGAAGGTCCAGCCGGGCGGGCGGACCGGGACGAACCGGGGCGTGGCGCCGGCGAGCACGCAGTCGGGCCAGTAATTCTCGTAGAACGGCTGGGAGAGGATCACCTCGTCGCCCGGGTTGATCACCGAGAGCAGGGCGACCAGCATCGCCTCGGTGCTGCCGCAGGTGACGGTGATCTCGGTCTCGGGGTCCACGTCCAGGCCGAGGTACCAGCCAGCGTGCTCGGCGATGGCCTGGCGGAGGTCGGTGGCGCCCCAGGTGATGGCGTACTGATTGATGTCGGCCTCGATCGCCCGGCAAGCGGCGGCCTTGATCTCGGCCGGGGCCGGGAAATCGGGCATCCCCTGCGCCAGGTTGACGGCCCCATGCCGGGCGGCCTCGATCGACATCCCGCGGATCACGCTCTCGGTGAACCGCGACGACTTTTGCGAGAGCAGGGGGGATTGCATCGGGTCGGGGCCTCGGAGGCGGGTCGAATCGGGGCAGTCCTGGCCCGGACATTCTCGCCCGGCGTGGGGATTCCATGCAACGCCAGCTCGGGAATGAGGGGCGAACTCTGGCTCGCGCCGCGCGATCGATCCAACCGGCCGAGCCCATCCAACCGGCTTGCGCGACAGTGACTTGACCTTCGACGGCCTGAAACGACGGCGACCGGGGTTCGGGCTCGCCGATAGTTGAGATCAGGTTCCGATGGAAGGCCATGCGAACGACCCGTGGAGAGGTGCCCGAGCCCGGACCGGCCCGGCCTCGACTCTCGCCTCGGGCCGATCCGGGAGGATTACAGGGATGGCGCGGGGACACAAGGATGGCCGAAGGCCGGATCGTCGGGCCTTCCAGCCGACCCTCGATGGGCGGCTCGAAACGCGCTTCTTCATGGCGCAGCATGGCGCAGATCACCTCTCAGACGGCCGCCGCGGGGCAGGCCGTGGTGATCACCAAGACCGACGGCCAGCAGTTCTACGTCTCGGTGATCGGCGGCGGATCGATCCAGGCCACCCCGGCGCCGGGGGACGGGTCAACCTGATCGTGGAAGGCTCGACCGTCAACACCCTGCTCGAGATCAACCAGATCATCCCGATGCATTCGCCTACAAAGGGCGCTCATACCTTCAACAACAATCTCTCGACCCAGACCGGCATCCTGAACATCGCCTCGATCAACGTGACCAGCGGCTTGATCAACTCGATCGAGGGTTACCGCGACGCCGTCCTGTCGGGCCCGATCACGATCGCCGGGACCAAGCCCGTCAACCGGATTGCGTTCCAGTCGATCCAGCCGGGCGGGTCGATCAGCGTGGGCGGAGACCTCGATACTCTCGACGTCCTGACGAATGCCGACTTCAGCAAGTCGGCCGGCCTCTTCGTCGGGCAGGACCTGAACTGGTTCGAGCTTGGCGGCAACCTCACGGTCGAGAACGGCGCCAACATGGTCCTCGGCCGGGACCTCGGCCTGACCTTCCAGGCCGCCAAGGGGTCCGGAAACGCCGGTCAGGGCCTTTACGTCAACGGGAACTTCACGATCGCGCCGGGGAGTGCCGTGTCGATTGGCCGGAACATCGCCTTCGGCGTTCTCATCAACGGCAACCTCTCCGGCTATTCGAGCTGGACCGTCAGTGGCGTCCCGCTCTCGACTTACGAATCCAACCTCATCGCGATCATCGGGTCGGGTAACGTCCTGGTCAAGGGCAATGCCACTCCGTGATCATCACGACAAATGATCACGATTGATGATCGATGGCCGATCTTCAACGATCGGTCATCGGCCCTTATGAATCAATCGGATCAACTCGTGATCCCCTTCGTCAGGTGCATGAAGGCGGTCTCCAGGTTGATCTCGTCTTCCTTGAACAGGGTGACCTCGAAGCCCTGTTCGAGGAGCCGGGGGACGAGGAAGCTGTACTGGGTGATCCCCTCGTTCATCTTGACGATCAGGACGCCGTTCTTGTCCTGGACGGTCTCGACCTCGGGCTGGCTTTCGAGCATGTTGGCGGCGTCGGTCGACCGGTCGGCGACGCCGATGTTGAGGACGATGTCGGTTCGGACCTGCTTCATCACGTCGACCACCGCGCCGTTGACGAGCAAGACGCCCTGCTCGATGATCCCGATCTTGTTGCAGATGTCGGCCAGCTCGGGCAGGATGTGGCTGGAGACGAGGATCGTCTTGCCCATCGACCGCAGTTCTTTGAGCAGGGCCCGGATCTCGATCCGGGCGCGGGGGTCGAGGCCCGAGGCCGGCTCGTCGAGCAGGAGCACCTGCGGGTCGTGCAGGAGCACGCGGGCCAGGCCGAGCCGCTGGGTCATCCCGCGCGAGAGGCTGGTCACCAGGGCGTCGCGCTTGTAGGTCAGGTCGACCAGTTCGAGCACTTCCTCGCAGATCTTCTTCCGCGCCGGCCCCTTGATCCGGTAGGCGGCGGCGAAGAATTCGAGGTACTCGATGACCTTCATGTCATCGTAGACGCCGAAGAAGTCGGGCATGTAGCCGATGGCCCGGCGGATCTCCTTGGCGCCGGTGTAGATCGAGTAGCCGCAGACCGTGGCCTCGCCCCAGGTCGGGTTCAGGAGCGTGGCCAGGATGCGCATCGTGGTCGTCTTGCCGGCGCCGTTGGGGCCGATGAACCCGTAGACGTCCCCCTGGTTGAGGGTCAGGTTCAGCCGGTTCAGGGCGTACAGGTCGCCGTACATCTTGGTCAGGTCGTTCGTCTCGATCATCGGCGTCTTTCCTTCCTCATCATGTTAGCCCCGGCCCAGAGGGCGACGGCGATTCCCAGCGAGATTCCGATCAGGATGAGATAGGCGTCGGGTTCGCCGCGGCGAAGACGCTCCAAGAAGATGTCCCACGTATAGCTCCGACCAACACCCCACAGAAGGAATTGCGGTCCCATCAAAGCCTCGATTTACTTCGATTTCGCCGCTTCTTCCCGCTTGAGCGGCAAGATCACGCGGAGCACCGTCACCTGGTCGGTCTTGGCCTCGCCGGGGGCGTTGCCGAGGACGAGCTGGGTGCCCGGTCGGTTGATGTTGGCGACCAGCATCGGCCGGCCGAGCAGGAGCTGGCCGGTCAGGTCGAGCTCGTGGTGGGTCCGGCTCGGGACGGTTTCCTGGCCCGAGGCGTCGCTGTCGTGGACGAGCATCTCGCGGATCAGGTTGGCCCGGTTGACCTTCTCGGCCTGGTTCCAGTAGTTCACCGGAATGAAGGTCTGCCGCTTCTCCTGGATGTAGCTGGCCAGGGCGCGGTCGAGGGTCTTCTCGATGTCCACGGTCGCGCCCGGCTCGATCGTGCCGACGTTGTAATAGACCTGCTTGCCGAAGGCGACGATCGTGTCCGTCATCGCCACGGGCAGGCGGTTGGTGATCGTGCCGGAGAGTCGGTCGGTGCCGACGGGCTGGAGGTCGGAGTCGACGATCGGCCGAAGCCGCCGGCGCGGGGCCGAACCAGCGAGCGACGAAGCTCTTGGTGCTCCAGATCTTGACCCGGACGTCTTCCAGCTCCTCGGCCTTGCCGACCGGGGCGTAGCTGTAACCGCCGCCGCCGAAGCCCATCCCTTGCCCTCGGGTGTTCATCCCCCGGAGGCCCGCCTCCGGAGCGCCGAACCAGCTCAGGAGGACCTCGGTCCCCGGCGGAGGGGTCGCGACCGTCTTGCGAGTCGGCCGGGGGCTTCGCGGTCGGGCGAGATCGGCACGACCTTGACCGAGTAATCGCGGTTCTGCGGGCTGAACAGGTTCACCCAGCTCGTCCCCCGGGCCACCTTCGACTCCTGGTCGATGTCGATCACGTCGATCTTGTTGATCCGGAGGTCGGTCCCCTTCACGACGTAGGCCGCGTAGTACGCCAGCAGGCTGACCGTCACGACGATCGTCGGGAAGGTGATCCAGGTCAGCTCCATCCGCTTGAGGACCTTCTTGAGGAAGAAGTAGTCCCCCGGGCCGATCAGCAGGATATAGAGGACGATGAATCCGGCGACCCAGGCGAACGGGATCAGCGTGACCCCGGCGAACTGGTCGAGCGCCCGGCGGATCAGCGTGGCGAGGTCGCTGATGTTCTGGGTGATGATCCGGCGCTGGGCCTGCTGGGCGTCAACCGCCGAGCTGGTCCCCTTCAGGTCGAGCGCCTTGACGAAGAACAAGGCCGCGATCGGGCCAGGCGGCGAACGGCTTGGTGTCGACGTCGAGGCCGATCAAGGTCACCCGGCCGAACCCGTAAGGCCCCCGGACGACCAGCGGGGTCGAGAGGGTCGAGGCGATCACCTTGCCCCCTCGGGCCTCGATGTCCTCCAGCTTCGCGACCCGCGTCGGCGACGTTCTCGAAGGCGACCTGGTGGCTCCCGCCGGTGAACGACTCCAGCGAGTCGAACGGCGTGACCTGGATCTGGCCGTTGAGCCGGGCCGGCAGCATCTCGCCGAGGAGCCCGTCGTTGACGGCCTGCCAGTTCGACGAGACCGCGACCACGAGATGGCCACCGCGCTGGACCCACTGCTTGAGCGCCTCGCCCCGGTTGCCGGAGAGAGTGGCGAGCATCTCCTTGTCGTTCGTGTCGACCACGACGACATCGACCGCGTCGAACCCGTACCAGCGGCCGGGCAGGAGGTCGTCGATCGTCTGGAGCCGGGCCACGAGCACTTCCCTGGCCCGGCCGCCGGCGACCAGCATTGTTCGTCTTGTTGGCGTTGAAGCCGGGCAGGTCCGGGATCAACTCGGGCCCCGACGGATGGCCCAGCGCGAGAACCTGATAATCTTCCTGGGACAGCGGCTCGGGCGGCTTCGAGCTTAACTCATTGCCGATGACCACGTTGGGCGCGACGCGGCGGAGCGACTTGCCGTCGATGAAGCGGAGAGTCGCGAAGTCGGGGTCCTGCGAACCGGGCCGGACGTACGCCGTCACCCGCTGGGTCGCGCCCGGGACGACCTGGACGACCTGGCGGATCGTCGTCGGCGTGCCGTCCTCATCCTGGGCGATCACTTCGAGATAGCCGCTGAACCCGTCAACCCCGCCCCGGAGCTGGATCCAGACCGGCGTCCAGGTGCCGACCTTGTACCGCTCCTGGAAGCCGACCCGGATGTTCTCGACCTCGACCGCGCGCGAGGCCGCCTGGGCCGACTCGCCGACCGCCCCCGCGAAGGCCGCGACGACCACGCAGGCCAACCGGGCTCGCCATCGCCATCCGCTTCGGTCTTGCATCGCTCGGGTCTCGGGTGCGTGATGGTTCAAGGTCAGGGTTTCTCGGAAGGGTCGCACTGGCAAGGGTTTGAGTCGCAGCCGGGGCATGTCCCGCCGTACTTCCGCCAGACGGCCGCTTCGAGGTCGACCCCCCGGATGTTGGCCAGGGTCGCCAGCCAGGCCAGGACGTCGGCCATCTCCAGGGCCAGCTCCTCGGCCGTCCCCGACCGGAGGGCCGTGGCCAGCTCGCCGAATTCCTCGGCCAGCCAGAGAAACGTCGCCGAGTCGCCCCGCGCCTCGTCCTTCGCCCCGTAAAGCTCGAAGATCCGGCGCTGGAGGTCGCGGATCGTGAATCCGCCCGCGGGTAGTTCGCTCATGACACCGAATTCTTGCGGGCTTCTTCCGATCGCCCGACAATCAAGTCGAGCAAGGGATTGCGGCCGAATCTTCCCGGGAAATCGCGCGATTTCCCGGGGAAATCCAGGATGACCCGCCCGCCGTCGGGTGTCAAGGGCCGGTGACCCGGCCGATCCAGGTCGCCCCTATCTTAACCGGCCGCCCCACCCGTCTCCAGGGACCACCAAGGAATTCGGCGCCGATCCAGGCCCTCGCCCTCGCAAGAACGAACCCAACCGCCACGTTGCGGCCATGAGTCTCAAGAATTCAGACCCAATCGACGCCTTCAAAGAAACCCACCCTCCCGGCCACCGACCAGTCCAAAAACTCAAACCCAATCCCACGACCAGCCCGCGCGAGGGCCTGCCCGAAAATTCAAACCCGATTGCTCTTCGCCGTCTCGAAGCGTTGAGGCCCGGCAGACCAACCCAACCGACCGCGAGACACGCCACGCAACCTCCTCGAAGAAACTCAAAGCCATCTATGAGGGGGATCTTGTCAAGCGGAGCGGTGCAGGTTCTCGTTGCGGGGTTCCCCACGCATCCCCCTCGCCTTCGGCTTCGGTTGACCTGGCCCATCGTCGTCCCGCCTCCGTCGAGGTGATCGTGATCCCCCACAACGCATCCCCTGAGCCACAGGCCGAGGGAGACGCTCCCACGGCCATCCCATCTCATCGAACGCAGGCCGACGCAACGTGACGCATCCAACCATCTATTCGGGATCGCCCGGTCACCCGGGCCTCGCCAGGAAACTCAATCCAGGGGACGCCGCCATTCAATCGCTCGGCGATCGACGAGATTCGTCCTCGCCGGGCTTTGAGCCGGGGTCATCCCGTGGTTCGTCACGCCCACCCGCCTCCGCTCGACTCCATCTCCCCTCTGCGACGGGTCTCTGGGTCTTCAACCGCTCGGGCCGATCACGCGATCAGCCGGTAAGGACTCCGCGTCTTCAGCATCGCCACCATCACCCCCAGGAGCCGGCGGGCCACCGCCACGATCGCCTTCTTGCCCCCGCGACGCTTCTTGATGCCTTCATACACCACCTTCCACCGGCCCGACCGCGCCACCAGCCTCCAGGCCGACTCCACCAACGCCCACCGCAGCAGCCCCGAGCCCTGCTTGCTGATCCCCATCTCCTTCGACTTGCCGGCCGACTGCCGGACCCCGGGCGCCAGCCCGGCGTAGGCCGTCACCGCACGGGCATTCTTGAACCGCGAGATGTCCCCCAGCTCGCTGACGATCACATCGACGGTCACCGCCCCGACCCCGGGGATCGTCCCGAGCACGGCGCGGGCCTCGGCCTCGGCCGTCGGGGCCTTCTTGGCGAACTCCTCCAGCTTCGTCTTGACCGCCCGGAGCTGCGTCTTCTCGTGCTCCAGGTCGTCCCAGAGCCGCCCCAGGACGAAGCGGTCGGCGTCGCGCAGCTCGAGCTTGGCCAGCGACTCCAACCCGGCGGGGGTGAAGAGGTCCTTGCGGTCGGCGTTGTAGTCGGCGGCGAAGCGGCGGATCTTGTTCTTGAGGGCGGTCATGCGACCCCGGATGAACTGACGGTGTCGGACCAGCGTGCGGTGCTCACGCTGGCGTTTGGTCGGGCGATGGGCCGTGGGGATCATGTCGCGGGCCAGGAACTCGGCGAGGACCTGGGCGTCGAGGCGGTCGGTCTTCTTGACACTCTCGGCGATGACGCGGAGCTTGCCGGGATGGGCCAGGACGACCTTCTCGGCCGTCGGCTCGATCAGCTCGAGGAGCCACTCATAGCTGGCGGTGGCCTCGACGACCGCCTGGAAGGGCCGGAGCGACTCGAAGTAGGCGCGGATGTCCTGGACCTGGGAGCAGGCCAGGGTGCGACGGCCGATGATCTTGCGGTGTTGGTCCATGACACAGGTGACGATAGAGTGCTTGTGGAGGTCGATGCCGACGTAGTTCACGGGAGTGCTCCGATTCTGCGGGCCAGAGGGTTGTAAGCACCTCAAGTCTGCCACGAACTCAGGGCACCCGCGGCCGTCGGCTCGACCTCCACCCCCCTCATAGTTTCAATCACGCGACCACCCCACCTGGCAAGAGTTCCAGGCCCAGGCGACACGCCGGCCTGGATACTATCGCTCCCGGCGCGGACGGTTATCAGCCGATTTTCGAGGCCGGGCGGTTTTCCCGAGACTCTCGACGGTGACCCTGCCACTTGGCATCGCAAAGTCACCCGGAATGACCCGCAAAACCCCGAAAAATCGCGAAAATCGGCCCGATTTGGGGTCGAAATGGAGCCAAAACCGACCAGAATGGGCCGGAAATCCGCGCCAGAAATCTACTTTGCGGGACAAACTATAATTTCGGAGGGTCGGGCTTGCCCCGCCGAGACCCGGATCTCGGCAGGGCAGGCCCGACCCTCCGGGAAATGATCCCTTCCCGGGCGACTTCCACCCCACGCCGGAATCCGTTGCTCACCCGGACGGTCGTCACTCACCGATCGGGAACCCGGCGGGGTCGGGCCTCCAGCTCGTCCGCCTCGGCGTCTTTCCCCTGCTTCCGGAGGACGAAGAGGAGTCGGGCGAGGGCATTCGCGGTCTTCGGCCCTCCCATCCCGTCGACCGTCTCGGCGAGCTTCAAGGCCCGTCGGTCGATGGCCTCGGCCTCTTCGAACCGTTCCAGCTCGGCCAGCGCATAACCGAGATTGTCCAGGTAGTCGATCAGATCCGGGTTGTCGGAGCCGAACGCCGTTTCCAGGACCCGGCAGGCGCGTTCGAGGAGCGGGACCGCGTCAGCGTTCTGGCCTCGGAGGATCGCGAGGTGGCCGGTGTCGAACAAGGTCCAGCCGAATTCCGGATGGTCGGTGCTCGATCGGCGCTCCATGATCGCCGACGCCCGGCCCAGGAGTTTCTCCGCCTCGTCGTACTTCTCCTGCCGCATGCAGGCGCTGGCGAGCCAGCGCATGGCCTTGACGGTCTCGGCATGGTCCGCCGGGAGCGCCTTCTCGCGGAGTTCCAGGACGATCCGGCGTTCCCGCTCGGCGTCGGAGATCTGGCCTCGATTGAAGAGCACATAACCTAATCCTTCATGCAGCCAGGCCAGCAGGAGCGGGTCGGAGATCTTCTTCTCGGACGCCCCCTTGAGGGCCGATCGGAACTTCACCTCGGCCTCGGCGTAATCTCCGATGTTGTTGGCGGCCCAGCCCGCGTCGCGGTCGGCCCAGATCTGGGACTGCTCGGGAGGGTAAGTCGGAAAGAGCGGCAGGTCGAAGAACGTCGGGGTCGTCGACGCGAACCATACCGTCGTGTTCGGCCCTCGACCGGGGGCCAGGGCCTCGGCCTGGTGCTGGGCGTGGCGACTCAGTGTCCGGGGAATCTGGAACCGTCCCTCGGCGTCGGTGACGATCTTTGATGCCGCGTGGAGAACATAAGGAGTCTCCCTGACCTCGGCCCCTGTCGAGGTCTTCCAGCGCGATCGGACGCCCACCCTCGCGTTCGCGATCGGCTTGCCGTACTCGTTGACCACCCGACCGCCCAGGCTCACCGTGTTGGCCGGGCTGACGACGAGCGTCACGTCCCGGGTCTCACCGGGAATGACGACGGTCGGGGTCGCCGTGGCCGCCTCGCCGAGCCGCGCCGTCACCTCCACCGAGCGGCCCGGCACCAGGTTTTCCATCACGAACTCGCCCCGAGCATCCGACAACGGAGCCCTGGTGGCCAGGGGAGAGAAGACGGACCTGCCGTTGGACGAGGCCCAGCCGCCGATCGCGGCGCTGGCCACGGGCTTTCCCTGCTCATCGCGGACGACCCCTCGGACGCTGACCCCGTGAACGACCTCGACCACTCCCGCGTCCAATTCGTCACCCGCCACAAGGGGCGTGTCCGACTTGATTGGCGGTGCCGGAGGCGCTTCCCGCTTGATCGGCGGTTCCTGAGGGGACGTCTCCTTGATCGGCGCCACCAGCATGAGCATCCCCAGCGAGATCGGCGATTCCTGGGCGAGCACGTAGGGACCTGCATCGCCGAGCGTGAGCGAGATCTTAAGATCGTCCGGCAAGAAGAAGCTCTTGAACTGGCCCGAACGATCGGTCCGGACACTGTGACCCACCCGGATGTTACCCCCAGTCGTGGAGAAACGGACCATCGCCCCCGCGAGCGGCCTCCGGCTCCCACGCTCGCGAAGCACACCCCGGACCAGGACTCCGGCCTTCATCGCAATCTCGACCTCGGCAAGCTTCCCGGCCACGACCACGACCGGCTTTTCCCGCGATCGATCGCGGATCAAATTTGGATGCTTTTCTGAATTCAAGATCACGACCATGACCGAGCCAGCGACCAGAGCGGGCACTTCGAACCGGCCCTCGGTATCGGTCGCGACCTCGAAGTGGCCGACGGGACCTGTCTCCCCGTAGGCCAGCCCCGTCCGGGTCATGCCCCAGACTCTCAGGCCGTCGGCCTTTTCGGGGGCCTCGACCATGATGCGGCCGGAGAGCCGGCCGACGGCGCCGAGAGTCAGCGTCTGCTCGCCCTTCGCCTTCGGGTCGGTCTTCAGGCGCTGCGTGCCGAACGCCTTCGACTCGATCGTGACACCGGCGACATCCTCCGGCGAGAACGCCGAGAGGTTGGCCCAGCCATCGGCGCCGGTCGTGGCCGACAGACGTTCGAGCAAGACGTCGGGCAATAATCCGACGTCGGCCACATCGCGATCGTAGAGGATCCTGGCCCCCGCGACGGGTTTCCCTTCCGGGTCGACGACCCTCAGAGGCATGCCAGCGGCGGCGACCGGCCGGATGACGAGCCGCTGGGGATTGTCCGGCGATGTGCTGAGCCGACCGACTCGGGCCGTGATCGGCCTCGACCCCGGCCGGAAGGCCGTGATCGATTCGGTCGCCGGGACGAGCGAGACCCCGGCGAGCCCGAAGGTCGAACGGGTCCGCCACGAAACGGCCCTGGGCGTCGGTGCGACCCGTCCCGGAAACCCGTTTGAGCGTGCTGAGATCCTCCCGCGCGCCGCTCAGGAAAACCTCGGCCCCCTCGACGGGCCGGCCTTCCTCGTCCACGACGAGGCCATGGACCGGCGCGGGCGGAGGGATCACGATCGGCTCGGGCTCGGCGTGCGGCGTCGCGACGGCGAGGAGGAAGACCGCAATCCAGGTCATGGGGGGGCCTCGTCGATTCGGGGGCGTCTCGGGTTACTTGCACACAAAAACACTCGTTCCCACGCGGGTACGTGTTTAGCGTGCCAGCTCTCGGTTTTTCGTAGGGGACGCTTTGCGTCCCGTCCGCCGTCGACCGCATCGGGCGCCACGGGACGCGGAGCGTCCCCTACAAAAACCGGGATCTCTCCTCATTCGGAACGCTGAACATGGACCCACGCGGAACGTGGGAACGAGGGACAGAATGGAGGCTTGCCCTGCCGATCGAATGGGGACGGCAGGGCAAGCCCTGCCCTACATTAACTGTTATTTTCAGGTTTCCAACAACCTACTTCGGTTGACGATCCTCGGTTTCCACCCTCTCACCGTCTCGGACCAGGATGCCCTCATCGAGGACGATCTTTTCGCCCACTCCGACCCCCTCCTTGACGACGAAGAGGTCCTCCGATTCATCCTGGATGACGATCTCGCGCCGATGCGCGACGTTGTCCTTGTCGACGACGTAAACGTACCGCTTGTCGCCCGCTTCGAAAGTCGCCCGTTGAGGGATGACGATGGCCTCGTTCCGGACCTGGCGGATCACCACGGTGCCGGTCTGGCCGTGACGCAGCAGGCCGTCCGGGTTCGGAAAGTCCGCGCGGAAGGCGGCGTTTCCGGCATGCAGCTCCGCCCCGATCGCCTCGAGCTGGCCGGGCTGCGGGAACCTGCCGCGATTGGCCAGCAGGAGGCTGATCTCCTGACCCTCCTTATCATGCCGAGTTTCGGCCATGGATTCGAGGTATCGAGTTTCCGGGACGTTGAACTCCGCTCGAATCATGCTGTTATCGGACAGGGTCGTCAGGATCTCGCCCTTCAGGACGAAGCTGCCCGCCTGGCGGGGCAGGCGGCCGACCATGCCGTCAAAGGGTGTTCTGATCCTGGTCAGGTTCAATTCGGCCAACGCCAGATCCGCCCTGGCCTGGGCCTTCGCCAGCTTGGCCTCGAACAGTTTCACCTCTAATTGAGAGACACCCTGTTTCTCGGCCAACTTCTTGGTGTTATTGAACTCCAGTTGCGCGAGGTTTCTCTCGGCCACCTCGGCGTCCAGCCTCGCCTGGTGAAGAATCGGCCCGATCGCGAACATCACATCGCCCTTCTTCACCGCCTGGCCTTCCTTGACCAGGATCTCCTCAAGATACCCTTCCGACGGGGCACGGACCTCGATATGGCGGCAAGAGTGGATCTGGCAGGCATATTGCTGCGTGAGCGTGACGACCTTCGATCGGACGGTGGTGACCGTGATCTTCCGGGCCTCGTCTTGAGGCTTCTGTCCGTACGCATGGCTCGCGGACAGGCCGAGAGAAATCAACAACAGGATGGGGGTCTGGGCCCGTGAGACTTTCATGGCACCTCCGCTTGCTGTTCGCCCGAGAGACTCCTGGCCCGTATTAGCGACTTCGACTCACGAAGCGGCGAGATCGCTGAGGAGGGCGACGTTCAGGCCGGGTGGCACCCGGCGTGTCCTCACGACGATGACGGGCATGGTCGACGTCTCCTCACAAAGCTTCAGCACCCTCACTTGATCTCGGCGCGGGCGGCCTTGGCCTCGGGCTGTTCGGGGTCCTTCTTGAGGATCTCGTCGAGCGCTTCCCTGGCCTCGGCGATCTTGCCGGCGGCGTGGAGGGCCTTCGCGCGGCGGACCTGGATCAGCTCGGGCTTCTTGGGCTTGAGCGAGAGGGCGACGTCGAACTCCTCGACGGCGGGTTCGTATTTCTGGCCGAGGGCCAGGGCGTCGGCCATCAGGGTGTGGCATTCGGGGTCGTAGACGTTGACGTAGAGGCATTCCTGGCCCCAGTGCTCGGCCTTCGCGGCGTCCTTCATCTCGGTGAACCGCTTGACCAGCTCCTTGCGGAGGGTCAGCTCGTCGGCGTCGTTGTTGGCCAGCTCGACCAGCTCGTTGACGACCTTCGGGTCCTTGTTCCGGAGGTGGACGCGGGCCAGGCTGGCAACCCACTTCGAGTTCTGCGGGTCGTCCTTCCGGCCGATCTCGTAGAGCTTCTCGGCCTCGTCGAGCTTGCCGGCCTTCATCTTCAATTCGGCGAGGAGGTCGAGGACGCGGACATCCGGTTTGACCGGGTCGAAGGCGGGCTCGACGGCGGCGAGGGCCTCGTCGTCGAAGCCGAACGCCTGGAAGATCCGGGCGCGGACGTAGCTGGCCATCGGGTGGTTGGGCTTGAGCTTGAGCGCCTTGTCGGCGAACGGCTTGGCGAGCTTGTAATCGCGACGGGCGAAGTGCTCGTAGGCCATCCGGGCGTTGAGGTCGGCGTCCTCGGGGTTCGCCTTGAGCTGACGCTCCAGCTCGGAGAACTTGACCGGCTTCTCCTCGCCGGCGCGGGTCTGGATCGTCTTGACGACCTGGTCGAGGAAGTCGAGGTATTTGGCCTCGAAGTCGGGCTTGGCGACGTGGAAGCACTCGTCGATGGCGCGGTCGGTCGTCAAGCCTCGCTTGTAGGCGGCGAGCATCTTGATGAGGGCGTCGGGGCCGAACCGCTGGAGCATGTACTGGGCGTAGAGCTGGGCCTGGCAATAGGCGAGCTGGCGGTCCTCGGGCTCGTCGGGACGGATGAAGCCGAGGTTGATCGTGTCGAGGTTGAGCAGCTTCCGCCGGGTCGGCACGCGCTCGACCAGCATCTTGTTCCATGGCTGGGGCCGGGGGAAGCCTTCGGACTCGACGGCGAGGGCCTCGGTGTACCAGTGGGGGATGTTGAACTCGGTCTGCTGGAGCGTGATGACGTGGACGACCTCGTGCTTCATCACCCGAGCCCAGTTGAACGGTGTCGCGGCTCGTCTTCGGGCTGGCCAGCGCGACCACCTTGCCGGTGCAGGCGCCGACGGTCGGGATGAAGGGTAGCGCGACGGTCCGGCCGGAGAACTTCTCGTGGTCCTTCATGATCTCGATCTGCGTCAGGCCGGGCGGCTCGTAGCCGAAGCTCTTGACCAGCTCGCCGTGGATCGACTCCAGGTAGCGGGACATGTACTTCGCGAGCAGCTTGTCCTGCGTCGGGTCGAAGAGGACCGTGTAATGCGCGGTCTCGACCGGGCGATAGGACGCCATGTGGTTGAGGATCAGCCTCATGTTCTTGGCGCGGACGTTGAGCGGGTCGGCGTCGAACGCGGCGTCGAAGAGGTCGCGGGCCTCGGCCTCGCGACCGATCTGCATGTAGAGCATCCCCAGGCCGATCCGGCTATCGGCGCGGTTCCGGGATCGGCCTCGATCGACCGGAGGAACGCCCGCTCGGCCGCGTGGTACTTCCGCCGGTCGGCTCAGGCGCTCGGCCAAGGCGGCGTAGAACGTGGCGGGCCGGGGGTTGTTCGCCAGCACGAGCGACTCGACCGCTTGAGCCCCCAACGGATCGACCAGGAGCCGGGCGGCGGCGGCGAGCCGGGCCAGGCCGTCCTCGTCGCGGGGGTTCTCGGCGACGGCTTTCTTCGCGTTGTCGCGGGCGTCGAGGAAGCGTTCGTCGGAGATGTTCAGGTCGGCCAGAAGGATCTGCGCGGCGGTCATCCGGGGGTTGATCTCCAGCGCCCGGTTGGCCTTCTTCCGGCCGTCGGCAAGCTTGTATCCCTGCAAATCAGCCTGCCCCAGCGTGACGATCACCTCGGCGGCGGACGGGTTGATCCGGAGGGCCTTGGTCAGGTCTTTCCGGGCGTCCCCTTCCTGGTAATTGGCCAGGAAGAGCCGGCCTTCGAGCCAGTGGGCCTGCCAGCAGTTGGGGTCGCCCTTGATGGCCGGCTCGTAGATCTCGTTGATGATGTTGTTCGTCTCGTCGCGGAGTTCCTCGCCCCGGAGCGTGGCCTTCGAGTAGCGCTCGGTGGCCTGGCCGACAAGGAGGAGCGACGGCGGGTCGGCGAGCAAATCATCCCGGTGGGCGTTGTGGTAGTCGATGAACCACTGGAACGCGGTGATCGCCGCTTCGCCCTGACCTCGGGCGTCGAGGAGCCTCGCCTGAACCCACCGGCCGAGGAGGTGGTCGGCGTTGACCTTGAGGGCTCGTTTGGCAGAGGTCTCCGCGCCGTCCCAGTCGCCTCGGGAGAACTGGATGTCGGCCAGGCGGGCCCAGACGTCGGGGTTATCGGCCTTGTTATCCTTCGCCTCGGCGACCTCGCGGAGGACAGTCATCGCCTTGTCGGGCTCGCCGGTGCTGTCCAGGGCGTCGGCCCGGCCCAGCGCGATGGCGTCGCGGACGGCCGGGGTGAGATCGGGCTTTTTGGCCAGGGCGTCGAAGGCTTCGAGCGCCTCCGCATACTTGCCGACCTTCCACAAGTCGCGGGCCTTCTGGACCTCGACCGGCCCGGCCGCGCTGGCGACCTGCGTGAAGACACCCAACACCGCCGTCAACAAGAGCAAGCGCCGCATGCGGACCTCCTTGGTTCGGTATTCTTCCAGGGTAACAGAGCGGCGGCCCCCGGGAACAGGACTCGGGATGGGCTGTTTCCTAATAGTCCGTCAGCGACCGGGGCGGGATCGCCACCCGGAGAGCGTTGGCGACGGCGAGCACGTCGATCACCTCCTGCGTGATCGCACCGGCCACGGGCGGGAGCAGGCCGGCCGCGGCGAAGGCCATCCCGATCAGGCTCAGCGCCATTCCCCCGACGGCGCTCTGGAGGGCGATGGTCCGGAGCCTCCGGCTGATGTGGAAGAACTCGTCGACCTTCTGGAGCGAGCTGTCCATGATGACGGCGCCGGCGGCCTCGGCGGTGATATCGCTGTTCTGGCCGAAGGCGATTCCGACGGTCGCGGCGGTCAGGGCCGGGGCATCGTTGATCCCGTCGCCGAGGTAGACGGTGTTCTCGCGACGGGTCGCCTCCCGGACGATCTCCAGCTTCTGCTCGGGAGACTGGCCGGCGTGGACCTCGCTGATCCCGACCCGATCGGCCAGGTAGCGGACCTCGGACTCGCGGTCGCCCGAGACGATCATCACCCGGTCGAAATGATGCCGGGGGCTGAGGTGATGAATGAACGAGGCGCCGTCGGCCCGGGGAACGTCCCGGAAGCGGAGGGTTCCGGCGTATCGGTCGTCGATCAGGGCCACGCACTCCAGGCCGCCGGCCAGCGGCGGCAATCCGGCCACGATTTCCGGCCGCTGCGTCTCCAGCTTGGTCCGGCTGGTGACGCGGATCGTCCGGCCGTCGACCGAGCCCGTCAGACCTTCGCCGGGCCGCTCGCCGATCGAGGTCGCTACCTTGAGGGTCAAATTGGCCAGCTTCGCCCGGTCGAGGATGGCTCCCGAGAGCGGATGTTTCGAGTAACGCTCCAGGCTGGCCACCAGACCGAGCACCTCGTCTGCATCGAAACCAGGCGCCGGGATCACCTCATCGAGCGTCGGCCGGCCGTGGGTGAGGGTCCCGGTCTTGTCAAAGATCGCCGTCCGACAGGTATCGATCTTCTCCAGGACCGCAGGGTCCTTGATGATGATCCCCCGACGGGCCGCCAGTGAGATCGACCCGATGATCGCGACCGGGATGGCGATCAGCAGAGGGCAGGGGGTGGCGACCACCAGCACGGCTAGGAACCGGGTCGAATCGCCGCTGGCGATCCAGGCCGCCAGCGCGATTGTCACGGCCAGCGGCGTGTACCAGGCCCCGAGCTGGTCGCCCAGCCGCCTGAGCCTGGGGCGACGTTCCTCGGAGGTTCGCATCACCTCCATGATCCGGGCGTACCGCGAGTCGTCCGCGAGCTTGTCGGCCCGGATCGTCAGGGCCGACTCGCCATTGATCGCGCCCGAAATCACCGACGAGCCCGGCGCCTTGGCGAGCTGGTAGGGCTCGCCGGTCAGGAACGACTCGTCCATCACCCCTCGCCCCTCAACGACCGTGCCGTCGACCGGGCAGATCTCGTGGGGAAAGACGACGAGAAGGTCACCGACCGCCACGTCCGCCAGGGGAATCTCGACGATCTCGGCCCCGCGCTTGAGGTGGCCCCCGGAGGGCATCCGCGCCGCGAGGGCCGCCAGGACGGACGACGCCCCCTTGATCGCGTAGACCTCCAGCGCCTCTCCGCCCGAGAGCATCAGGACCACGAGTGTCCCCGCCAGGTACTCGCCCAGCCAGGCTGACGTGAGGATCGAGAGCCCCGCCAGGAGGTCCGCGCCGAACTCCTTGCGGCGCAACTTCGCGATCAGCTCCCACAAGAGAGGTATCCCGCCGAGGACCAGGCCAACGACGAGCGGAACCTGGGAGACGGGAAGTCCGTAAAACGTGCCGGTCGCCCTCACGCCAAAGCGAAGGAGCAGGTGAAGGGCGATCGCCACGATCGCCAGGCCCGCGATCGCGACCTGCGTTCGGCCGGGTCCAGACGGCTCGGCCTCGGACATCGACGTACCTCGGTTCTTCCAGGACGGACCATCACCCTCGACGCGCCATCGACGCCGATCGACCCCCAAGTCTCGGCCGATCGGGTGGTGGACGCAAGCGCTCGGGGCAAATCACCCGCATTCCGACGTCGAAGGATCGGCCCGACGAATCCTGGGACCTTGAGAACTGGACAAAAGACTGGTAGCTTGGCCCGCCATGTCGAAGCCCGCGGACATCGAGACGAACCCGAAGCCGGCCGGGCGTTGGTGGGCCTGGCTGGCGCTCTTGCTGATTTTCGGGATCCACTCGTTTCAGGCGATCCGGCTTTTCCCGAGCTTGCGGTCGATCGTGGACCGGGATTCGCCGGTGGTCGTGGTCGACCATGCGATCCACGAGTACCACGGGGCGCTGGGCGCGCGGTTTTGCCGCGAGGCCGGGACGAGCTGGGGGTTCGACCCGGCCTTCATGGCGGGATACCCCGAAACGCCGGTCTGGGATTCGAGCAGCAACCCGTCGATCCTCTTCGACCTGATCGGCGGTACCGAGGATTACCGGGCGTACAAGGTGGGGCTGTTCGCCTCATCGATCCTGCTCCTGGTGGCGATCGCGGGCGGGGCCTGGGCGGCGGGGCAGACAACGGCGGAGGTCGCGGTCGCCACCGGGCTGGCCTGGTTCAGTTTCTGGGTCGGGTTTCCGGTCACGCTCTGGCGGAGTGGGCTGTTCGCGTTTGTCCTGGCGTCGGCGAGCGTCGGCCTGCTCCTGGGGCTCTGCGTCCGGTTCGACTTCAAGGCGACGATGGCCGGGTGGGTCGCCTTGACCGTCATTGGCGCCCTGTTGTTCTTCGTCCACGTCACGACGCCGATCCTGGCGATCGGCGGTCTTCTGGCGTTTCTGGCGACGGTCGCGCGGCGGCATGGTTGGAGGTGGCACGCGGCGATTTGCGGGGCAGGGGGGCTCGCGGTGGTTGCGAACCTGCCCTGGCTGGTCTCGCTCTGGCGGTTTCGAAGCATCCGGACGGGCTCGGGGCTGTTCATGACCGCCAACTCGGCATGGTACCTGGTCGAGTACTTCCTCCAGCCGTCGACCGAAGGGCGGACCGCGCTGGTGTTGCTGGTCCTGGGAACGGCCGGGCTGGTCGCGTGGTGGTTCACCGGGCGACGAGGAGCGGCGGCGGCGTTCGGTGGGTCCATCGTCGGTTTGATCGTGTTGACCGGGTTCGGCAGCCTCTGGGAACCGACCAGGAACCTGGAACCACTCCGGTTCCGCGTCGGACTCCTGTTCCTGCTGGCCGTTCCGGCGGGCTCGGCGGTCGTTTTGGGGTCGGGACTCATCGCTCGATGGATCGGCGGACGTCGGCGAGGCGCCTTCGGGGTGGGCTTGCTCTGGATCTTGATCCTGGGGGCGTGGGGATGGATCGAGCCGACTTTCTTCCGGCGAGCTGGTCGTGGCTCGCCCAGGATCGCCCCCTGCTGGTCGGGATCAAGCCCGAGATGCGGATGATGGTCAACTGGATCAAGGAGAACACCGACCTTTCCGGGAGGATCCTGTTCGAGGATCAACTCCGGCTCCTCGAAAACACCGACGCGGAGAGCGTCCACTGGACGCCGCTCCTTCCCTTCCTGCTCCGGCCCGAGCAGCGATTATTTGTCGGTGGTCTGTACCAGACCGCCTTCATCCAACACCACAAGTTGGCCGCCTTCGGCGACTTCCAGCTTGGAAACAGGTTCCTCGACGAGTGGACGCCGGGCGAGGTCGAGCGGTATTGCCGGACTTACAACGTCGGCTGGGTCGTCTGCTGGTCGCCGCTCTCGCGGTTCTGGTTCGACCGCTTCGGGCCGGCGCGGAGGGTCGCGACCCTCCCCCGCTATTCCACGCCTGGCCGTCCGGTCTCGGTCAACGACCACGAGGCTTCGGCGATGGCCCGTCGAGTCGGCCCCGATGTCGCCAGGCGTTACCTGCTCGAAGGAGAGCGTGAGTACGCGATCTACCGGATCGAGCGGCCCCGGTCGTACTTTCTCAAAGGGAAAGGTCGGATCGTCGCCGCCGGCCCGAACCGGGTCGAGCTGGCGGACGTCGAGCCCGAAGGCGGGGCCGTCGTCCTGAGCCTGCACTGGCTCGACACCTGGAAGTCCGACCCTCCTCTGTCCCTCCGACCCGAGCCGATGCCGCCCGACCCGGTCAACTTCGTGCGGATCGAGATGCCGGGGCCGGCGAGACGGGTCGTGCTGTTCAATGGCTACGGCAGATGAGGCGAGAGGTCGGGATCGCGGCCCAGTTCGAGATCCGCGAGCGAAAGCCCGGGGTCGCCCTCGAACGACGGGAATCCGGCGATCTGTCGGATCGTCGGCGATGTTTCGGCCGGTTCGGCCTCGAAGACGGCCGTCTCCTCTCCAAGGCTCAGGACGATCCGGCCGTCGCCCTGCCGCTGCCAGTCGCCGATCCGCGAGAGTTCGATGATCCCGGATTGATCCGGGGTCCGGGCGAAGGACTGGCGGATCGTGAAGACACCCCGGCGGAACAGGCGGAGGTCTACCGTTCGAAATCCCCCGCCGGCCCACATAGCGTTCCAGGAGATTGCGACGGCTCGTCGCCCTGAGTTCGCGGAGGAGCGAGGCGAGTCCGAAGAAGGAGAGGAGGGTACTGGGCTCGAGAATCGGCGGCAGCCACGCATAGGGCCTCAGGCCTGGCGTGAGCAGGAAACCCAGCGCGCCGAAGAGGCCCCCGAAGGCGAAAAGCAGTGAGCTTTGACGCCGCAGCCACGCGTTTGACGCCAGGATCGCGACGTTGATGAGCGCCGAGGCGACGAAGATCCCGATGAACAGGCCGGGCAGCCTGGCGATCATCCGCCCCACCTGTTCGAGCAAAGCTGGGGCCTCCCGGAGATCAGCAGAACGGCCGGAGCGCCTCCGGAGAGCCGAGGCGGTCTGGTAACGGTCGGCCGGGTCGCGGGCGAGCCCTTTGGCCAGGACGTTAGCCAGGGCGGTGGGGACTTCGGGCCGGCGATTCTGGATCGGCACCGGGGGTTCCTCGAGGAGCATCCGGATCAGGTCGCCACCCTCGCCGATCTGGTCGTAGATGAACTGGCCGGTGATCAGGTAATAGAGGGTCGCGGCGGTCGAGTAGAGGTCGCCGATCGGCTGGACCGCCTTGAAGTCGAGCATCTGCTCGGGCGGCATGAATGGCACGGTCCCGCGCATCTCGCCGGAGAACGTCAGGCCCGAAAGCCCGAGCCCCCGGAAGCTCTTGGCCAGGCCGAAGTCGGAGATCTTCGCGATCAGGCCGGCCGGCGACTGGCCGATCAGGATGTTCTCGGGCTTGATGTCGCGGTGGACGAAGCCCAGCGAGTGGGCCAGTTCCAACCCCTTGAGCACCTGGCTGGCCATCCGGCAGGCCTGGTTGATCGGGTACTTGCCCGGCTCGGCGTTGGCCAGTGCCTCCAGGTTCGTCCCGGCGACGTACTCCATCGTGAACCAGAACTGGCCGCGGGTCATCCCCTGCTCCAGCCACTCGACGATGTTGGGATGCTTGAGCTGGCTGATGACCGACATCTCGCGGAGGAATCGGTCGATGGCCGACCTGGTCGCGGCACTCTCGGGCACGATCAGCTTGAGGGCGACCATCCGGCCCGTCTGGTTGTTCCTCGCCTGGAAGACGACGCCCATCCCGCCCCGGCCGAGCTGGCGGATCGTGGTGTAGGTCGGGACCGGCTGCGGCGAGGTCGCGATCTCCCCCCGGCAGAGGTCGCAGAGCCACTGGATCGAGTCCCCGCCGCGGCGTCGGAATCGCTGGCGATGTCGACGCCCGGCGGCGCCTTCGCCCCGCACCCGGCGCAGGTGAAACCCGGGCCGGCCACACCCAGGGCGACCGTCCGGTGCTTCGTCCCGGCCGTCACCGTCAACCGTCGCCCCCTCGATCCGGATCGAGAAGACGCTGTTGCCCGCCGCGATCTTGTCGCCGGGATTCAGGCGAATCCGGTCAACCTTGGCGTCATTGACGAATGTACCGTTTGTGCTGCCCAGGTCGCGAAGCTCGCAGCGAGGAGGGTTGACCTCGACCAGGAAATGGTCGCGGGAAAGGGCATTATCCTCGGGCATCGGGCAATGGACGAACCGCGAACGCCCCACGATGAACGTGTCGTGGCGATCGAAGACGAACGACTGGCCCCGTCGAGGGCCCTGGACTACATCCAAGATAACTCGCATCGTCTCCCGACCCATCCTCAGTCCCAGTGTCACTCGATTATACTGAACCTACGCACGCTGGCACGAAAATGGCCGGCCGGTTCGGAAAAAAGTCCGATCCTTCATCGAATCCCCCCGAAGGTGCGCTATCGCATGCTTGTCATCCTGCCCGAAGTCGTCGAGGCATTCACGGTGGGACGAGGGGTCGTCGCCCTGGAGTCGACCCTGATCGCCCACGGCCTGCCCTGGCCCGATAACCTGGAGACCGCGCGGGCGTCCGAGACTGCGGTGCGCGAGGCCGGGGCCGTCCCGGCGACAGTCGCGGTCATCGGCGGACAGGTCCGGGTCGGCCTGCTCGCCGACGAGCTGGAGCGGGTGGCCCGTTCCGATCACTTCCTCAAAGCCAGCCGGCGCGACCTCTCGGCGGCCGTCGCGAAGGGGCTCGACGCCGCGACAACCGTCTCGGCCACGCTCTGGATCGCCCGTAAGGCCGGCATCGGCGTCCTGGCGACTGGCGGCCTGGGTGGGGTCCATCGGGGGGCGTCGACCACTTTCGACATCTCAACCGACCTCGACGAGTTGGCCAGGGCCGACGGGATGGCGGTGGTCTGCTCCGGGGTGAAGTCGATCCTCGACGTGCCGGCGACCCTCGACGCGCTCGAGACGCGGGGCGTGGCCATCGTCGGCTACCGGACCGACACCTTCCCCGCCTTCACGACCGTGTCCAGCGGCCTGCCGCTGGATACCCGGGTCGAGACGTCCGCCGAGGCCGCCCGTCTGGTCCGGGCCCATCGTGATCTGGGCCTTCCCGGCGCTATCGTCCTCGCCCAGCCGGTCGACGACCGCGACGCCCTCGACCGCGACCTGATGGAGGCCGCGCTCGCCGAGGGGCTCCGACGGGCCGAGGCCCGAGGGGTGACGGGCAAGGCGGTCACGCCGTTCCTGCTCGACCACCTCCGCCTGGCCACGGAAGGTCGAAGCCTGGCGGCGAACCGTGTGCTGATCGTCGCCAACGCCCGGCTCGCCGGAGACGTGGCGGCGGCTCTGAAATCCGAGATCGGAGATCTGAAATCTCAGATCTCCTGAAGAAACCCCGGCCTGAATCTGGAGCGATCAATCCACCGCCGGCCGGGCCGGGTCGAGCTGGATCGACTTGAGGGCCTGCTCGACCTCACGGCGAAATGGTCCGGCGGCATCCCGCGAGGTCGTGGCAATGGCCATGATGCTGGCGGACTGGCCGAACTGGATCAGGTAGGCATCGAAGTGGATGCGTGTCGAGGCGGTCCCCGCGCCGGCCTTCGGATCAACCTTCAGCGCGGCCTCGATCCGGTGGACCCGCATCTTGGGCCATTCTTCGTCGGGGAGCCATCCCTCGGTCCCCTTGATGACCTCCATCTTCAAAACGCTGATCTTCTCGGCCAGCTCTTTTTTGAGGTCTTCGGGGGTCAGGGTCTTCGCGACGAACTCGACTTGCAGCATGTCCCGGCCTTCGCGGCGGGTCCGGACGAGCAGGGTCGTGTTCGGCTCGGCGGCGACCTGCGAACGCTCGGGGGGAAGCATCTCCTGCGGGTGGCGGAAGGCGTAGCGGCCGGTCGGGTCGACGTGGACGAGCCAGGCGTTGGCCTCGGTCGCCTCGGGTGGCTTCTCCATTTTGGGAGGGGCAACGGCCCCGGCGCCGAGGCCGAGCTGCCTGTGGAGAATCACCTCGCGGTTCGATTGGAACCGGAGGCGGCCTGTCCCGGGAAGTGGTCCGCTGGTGAGCCGGCCGAGCCGGAGCTCGGTGATGGCGCCCCGGGCCTCGATGACGTCCTCGGTCGGCCGAGGGGGGAACGTGGGCTTGGTGCTCGTGAACGCCTTGAGCGACGACTCCGGGGTGAAGGTGAACACCACCTCGGCGTTGACGGCCGACTCGCCCCCGGGCCCGGTCGCCTTGCCGGTAATCGCGATCGTGGCCACCATCCTCGGCCCCTCGACCTCCTTACGAATTTCGGCGAGCTTGCCGGACAGCGTGTCGCTCTGAATGAAGGGGTCGCCGAGCATCGCCTGCGCGGCCCGCCGGGGGACGCGCCAGGTGTCGCCGACCCGGACGGCCTGGGTGGGCAGGAGCGTCGCGAGCTGGGAGACGTAGACCTGACGAGCGGCGACCTCGAATTCGTAGTCCGTCAGCAGGCGGCCCTCGGTCAGGCTGAGGATCGACGGAAGCTCTCCCAGCTTCGGCCGGATCAAGGCCGAGAGCCCTTCGAGCGGCCGCGCCCCATCGTCCGGGACGGGTCCTCGGGCCTGACCCGGAACCGCTCGAAGGTCTGGCTCACCGCGGTGACGCCTCCCGAGCCGTTGACCTCCGCCGGACGCTCGGTGAGGATCGCCTGTCGGGTTGTCTCCGTCCGGGTCGGGGCACCCTGGGCGCTGTCGAAGGAATCTCGGACGACCTCGACGATGCCGACCCGACAAGTGCCGACCATCCCCGATCCGGCTTTCTCATCGACCAGGGTGTAGCGCTCGGAGAACCGATAGCGGTTCGTCAGGTCGGCGTATTTCTGCGTCTTCGCCGGGGTCGAGGCGACCGGGGCCTCGCCGGCCGGCGTCCCCTGGGCCAGGGCCGACCCGGGCAGCATGGCCGCGATCAGGAGAGTGGTCAGTGGCCAGTGGTCAGTGGTCGAAAAAAACAGGAAGCGCTTCACAAGTCGTCTCCTCATTGACTGACCGCTGACCACGAACCACCGACCACTACTTCCACTCCAGCGACCCGATCAGGCGGAGGTCCTGGTCGGCGAACTGCGCCTGCTGGGCGAGGCCGAGGGTGAAAGCGGCGATGAGCTGGTCGCCTTCGGGACTGGCAATCAGATAGTAATGCCAGAGGACGCCCGCGTCACCTTGCTTCCCTCGGATCGAGATCTTGTAGCGGAATCCACCGGCCGGGGCGCCGTCAACCTCCCCCTGGCCGACGACTTCGATGAACCGGTTGCCCAGGGCCTTGCGGAGTTCGTCGCGGAACTGGCCGAGGTCCTGGTGCCGCCCCTTGCCGGCGTTCGGGCCGACCGACAGGTTGCACTGGGCGACCATCTCGCCCCGGTCGAGCCGTTTCAGCACGACCTGGCGCGAGTCATCCCAGAAGAGGTGCCAGTCCCGGTCGTGGAGCAGAGCGTACTTGCCGTCCGGGGCGTTGAACAGGAGGAGGTCCCGGCCGGGCGAGGGCTCGGCGGCGCGGGCGATCAGGGCGTCATCGTCGAGCGGGCGAGCGAGGTCAGCCGGGTCGCGTGTGACGGTCAGGGCGCTCTTGACGTCTAGCCCCGCCTCGATCGGGCCGGGCCTCCTGGTCTCGGCCCGACGAAGGGTCAGGCGGCTGACCCGGTTCGACTTCCGGTCAAAGGTGAACGAGCCGTCGCAGGCCATCGAGCCCTCGCCCCCCAGGGCCGCGCCCCGGATCGTTCCGAGGAGGCGGACCCTCGCCGAGGTTTCATCGAGCGCTTCCAGCGTCGCCTCCAGGGCGTTGCTCGCCAGCGCGTCATAACCGCTCAGGTTCCTGGCGGCGAGGTCGCCGATCACCCACCGATCGCCGACCGCGACCGGCTTTGGCGAGAGCAGCCCCGAGAGCGCCAGCGAGTCGCCAGGTCCCTGGACCAGCTCTAATTCCGAGCGGGTGAGCGGTCCGCCCGAACTCGCGACGAGAACCGAGCTTTCGCGACGCTCGGCGACCAGCAACGCCACCTCGGGCCGGAGCGCGGAGGCCGAGGGGCGAACCTCGCCGTTGATCGTCGCGGCGGCCTGCTCGACCTGACGGATCGAGCGGCGGGGCTGACCCTGGTTGTCGACGGCCAGGACACGTTCGGCGAAGACAAGTCGACTCTCGACCTTGAGAACGAGCGGCTTCGCTTCGGGCGTGCCGGGAGGAACCGACGGCTGGAACGTCCCTTCGGCCTTCAGCTCGACCGAAACCCTGGCCGCGTCCACGGTTCGGTCCTGTTCCCGGAGCGTCGCCCGCTCAGCGGGTGCCGCTGTCCATGCGGTCGCGAGGAAGATCGCCACCCCGATCGTGCCCATCCACTGGCTCCTTTCGACCCGCCCAAGAGATGCGAATCCCTCGCGAGAGAGTCCCCGACGACTTTCCCAATCTTATCGAACCTCGCTCCATTTTCCCGACAGACCGGACGGATGCTTTGAGCAATCCATTTCCCATTTGCGGAATGGACCGTGAGATCTCGTCTGATCCTCGGCGAAGGTTCTTGAACGTGAGCCGTTTCTCAACTTCGAGAACCCGGCGCAAACTTGTCAGGGTTCCGTCGGGGGATCTTATCCTTTCGGGCGACGAGAACGAATACTGCGCGACCGATTCGTGTTGATCTGGCAAGACATCAAGAAATCGGCAGCAGTGCGCTCGTCCCGATCCAGGAATCCGGGGGGAATTCACGTCCCGTTTGGGCAGGGATCACGCTCAGAAGGGAGAGAGGCAGAGGTTGCGTACTCAAAAGCCGGTTTCAGCAGACGCTCATCGAACCTTGACCGGCCGATCGGTGCCGATTCGTCGCCTCCAGACCATTCATCGGCTATTGTTGAAATAGGAAGTCGATGACTTTCGCCGGGAACAGATCGGGGGATCTGGTCGTCCAACTTGTACACCCTGAACGCTGCCGTCGGCCAGTCCCTCCCACCATGGACGATCTGTCAGAGCGAATGTTGCCGATGGTCCACTTGTCAACGGTGTATGAATGGTGTCAAGGGGACGAAGTTGGAAAACGTTGATGTCAGGCACTCGATTTGCACAGGTTAACTTTGATCCTTGATCCCCAGGTTGGACTGGGGCGAACCTCGGCGACGATGCGAGAGTCTTCCAAGAGCCGGAATTTGAAGATTTGGGCACCGTCGGCGAATTCCTTAAGGGCGAAGTTCTCCAACGGAGAGGCTGATCCAAGACTGGAAAAACAGGGCAGGGGAGTGGAGATGGCGAGCTTGTATCGGCATCCGGCGCTGAAGGAGCTCAAGGAGCAGCAGTCGCGCTTCGCGCCGAAGGATCGGCTCCTCGAACAGATCAACCGCGCCGAGAAATTGCTCGGGGAGATCGAGGACGGAGAAACGTTACCCCTACGCCTACTTGCTCTTCCGGATCACTGGCTTCCGGGCCGAGGCGACCGCGGCCCAGGTCCTCGACGGCGCCGGGGTCCGGGCCGACCTGAAGCAATTCGTCGAGGATCTCTCCGCCACCATCTGCCAGCCGATCGAGCAGACGCCCGAGCCGGTCCTGACGGTCGAGGAGGTCAGCCGCCGCTTCAACGTCTCGACCCGGACGATCACCCGCTGGCGAGGTCAAGGGCTGGTCGCCCGCCGGTTCCTGATCGGTGGCCGGCCCAAGGTCGGTTTCCTGGAGTCGAGCCTGACGAGGTTCGTCGAGGCGCACCGGGAGCAGGTCGAGCGGGGTTCGCGGTTTCAAAAACTCAGCGACGAGGAGCGTGAGGAGATCATCCGTCGCGCCCGTCGCATGGCCCCGATCGGCCAGGCCGGCCTGATCGAGATCGCCCGGAGGATTGCTCGAAAAATGGAACGCTCCACCGAAACGATCCGGATGACGCTCGAAGACCTACGACGCCGAGCATCCCGACCGGGCGATCTTCCCGCCCTCGACGGCCCCTCTCGACGAGGCGACCAAGGCCAAGATCTATCGCCTCTATAACCACGGGCGAGGCGTCTCGGCCGAGAACCTCGCCGTGCAATTCGACCGGACCCGGTCGAGCATCTACCGGGTCCTCAACGAGATGCGCGCCTTGCGATTGAAGGAGTCGAAGCTGGAGTTCATGCCCCATCCCAGCTTCGACGACCCCGCCGCCCACGACGAGATCCTCGGCCCGATGCCCGAGCCGCTCGACGGCAAGCCCCCCCGGAAGACCAAGGCCCCCAAGGGGCTTGCCGCCCTACCTGGCCAGCCTTTACGAGGTCCCGCTCCTCTCCCGCGAGCAGGAAGGGCACCTGTTCCGGAAGATGAACTTCCTCCGCTACCAGGCCAGCAAGCTCCGCGACTCGATCGAGCCCACCAGGGCCAGGACGTCCGACCTCGACGAGGTCGAGCGGCTCCAGGACGAGGCCCTGGCCGTCAAGAACCAGATCATCAGCGCCAACCTCCGCCTGGTCGTCTCGATCGCCAAGCGGCACGTCGGCCCCTCGAACGACTTCTTCCACCTGGTCTCCGACGGCAACATGAGCCTGATCCGCGCCGTCGAGAAGTTCGACTACGCCCGGGGCAACAAGTTCTCCACTTACGCAAGCTGGGCGATCATGAAGAACTTCGCCCGGACGATCCCCGAGGAGAATTACCGACGCGACCGCTTCGTCACCGGCCACGAGGAGATGTTCGAGGCCGCCGCCGACAACCGGACCGACGAGCACGAGTACGAGAGCGCCCAGAAGCGGATGCAGGACGCCGTCAAGGGCATGCTCGGCCGGCTCGACGACCGCGAGCGGCGGATCATCGTCAGCCGCTACGGGATCAACGGCGCCAGCGAGAAGACCCTGGAGCAGCTCGGCAAGGAAGCTGGGGATCACCAAGGAGCGCGTCCGCCAGATCGAGTCGCGGGCCCAGGAGAAGCTCCGCAAGATCGCCGGCGAGGAGAAGCTCGACCTGCCGATGCTCTGAGCCGTCCGAGGGCCGTCAGGCTCCCGGCGCTCCCTCGGTCGGCTTGTCGAGGTCGATGACCAGATCGCATCGGGCCCTTGATCTCCCGGACGATCGGCGAGGTGGTCTGGGCCGAACTGGTCCTTGAGCATGTCGTCGTCGCGGACCATCCCCTTGGGCTTGGCTTCGGCAGTCGCCTCGAAGGCCTCGCGGTTGTCAGCCGCTGGGTGACCGCGACCCGGTATTTTCCCGGCGGGATGCCCAGTCCTTCGGGACCGGGGACCTTGAACGACCCGTCGTCCTCGTTGAGGATCGCCTGGTGGACGGTCGTGTCCTTGGTCATCTTCCCCTCGGCATCCAGGGTCTCGATCGCCGTAGAAGGTGAGCGTGACGTTCTGGCCCTCGGGCGGCTTGTACGGCGCCCCTCCCTTGAGCAGCTTTCCGGTCACCCAGACCGATCGTGGCCCGAGCCGCATCCCGAAAGCGAGGAGCAGAAGCGAAAGTGAGGAGCAGGGCGGAGGGCAAGTCGTAGGCGTTTCATCGGGGTTCCCGTCTTGAGATCGATCGGTTCAGACGGGCCGGCCGACCCCTCGACTCGGGTGATCGGCCGGCCATCGCGAGGTCGATTTGGAACGAATCGATTCAGTACTGGTCGGCGCTGAGGATGTCGCCGTTCTTGCTGGTCAGGATGTTGAACCAGATCTGGTTGGAGATCGTGTTCTTGATGAACTTGACCGAGCCGTCGCCGAAGCCGACGTTGACGCCGCCCGGGTGCAGGCTGCGGACCTGACCGCCCGAGTTGTACATCCCGCCGCCGCAGTTGAACCCCATCCGCTGCTGGCCGGCGTTGGGTTCCATGGCGGCGAACTGCGCGGTCATCTGGAGTTCGTCGCCGCCGTCCGTGCATTTCTGGCCGACAGTGGTGCCGTTCGTTGTCGTTGGGCGTCGGGATTGTAGTTCTTGGCGTGGCCGGCCATGCTGGCGCCGGCGAAGCCCATCGCCCAGGTCCCCCGGATGTCGATCGAGACCAGGCCCGACCGCAGCTCGCCGATCATGGCGGTGTTGGAGAGGCCGTCGGTCACCTGCGGCGATCGTCTGGCCGTAATTGGCTCCGATCATCCCGGTCTTCGAGGCCCCGGGAAACGGCGAGGCGGTGGGGTCGTCGTCGCCGTTGACCGTGTGGTCGGCATCCGTCGCCCCCTGGATCGAGCCGTAGTTGCCCCGCGCCCAGTTGATCAACTGGACACCTGCGTTGCTGCCCGGGATGAAGGACGGATAATTCGCGGCGTCGCTCGCGGTGAAGAAGAAGGCTCCCGACTGGTTGTATGCGTCGGTCGGGCAGACGAACGTGGCGAGCCGGGTCGAGATCAGCGTCGAGCTGGCCCAGCTCATGTTGTAACTCTTGGCGTTCGGGGCGGTATTGGCCTTCGGCAACGGCATAAGGGCCGGCCCAGCCCGGATAGCTGCCGATGTTCGCGATGTTGTAGAGCGCTGACTGCTCGATGAACGGCAGGATCATCACCGCCCAGTTCGGGCCGAACGGCTCGGTCTGATCGCTGACCAGCCCGTCGCTGGTCTGAGAGTCGGGAGACCGTTGTTAAGGTAGGGAATGTTACTTCCCTTGGGGAAGGTCCCGTTGGTCGACTCGAAGTTGTGGCATCCCAGCGCCAGTTGCTTGATGTTGTTGACGCACTGCGAGCGCCGGGCGGCCTCGCGCGCCGCCTGGACCGCCGGCAGGAGCAAGGCGATCAGAACCGCGATGATCGCGATCACCACCAGCAACTCGATCAGCGTGAACGCCTTGCGGAAGGGACGCATGGAGGGAAACCTTGTCAGGTCGGAGATTCTCGGCGAAAGCAGGATGAGACACGGCGTGATTTTAGTCGGGCCCTGTTTACAAACTGTTCAAATTAAGTGAATTCTTGGCGTATTTATTCTGGAGATCTCATGTCAAAGGGCATTGAAGGACTTTTGTGAGAGTCCGCGAGGGGACGAGCCGTAAGAACACGCCATCCTGGCGGTTCAACGGGTGACACGACGGTCCTGAAGAGGCCGGAACGTCCGCTGGAACGTTCCCCGGCCTGATCAACGAACGTTCGAGGGAATGGCGGCGGTTCCATTCCTGGCCTGAGCGATCAGCCGTTCGATCTCGTCGGGATCGACGGGGATCTCCTTCGAGAGCTTCTCCAGCCCGTCCTTGGTGACCCGGTAATCGTCCTCGATCCGGACGCCGAGAGCTTCGTCGGTCAGGTAGAGCCCCGGCTCGATGGTGAAGACCTCGCCGGGGTTGAGCGGCCGGGTGGCGTCGCCGACGTCGTGGACGTCCAGGCCCATGGGTGGCCGAGCCCGTGGGTGAAGAAGTGGTCCATGGTCTGCTCGACCCCGTCCTCGTCCTTCGCCCGGAGCGGGCTGGCGCGGAAGACGTCCCGGACCGCCCGGGTCAGGCTGGAGATCGTACTGACGCCGGGCTTGAAGTCGGCCACCGCGGCGGTCTGAGCGTCGAGGACCAACCGGTAGACGTCCCGCTGTCGAGGCGTGAAGCGGCCGTTGGCCGGGTAGGTCCGGGTGATGTCGGCGGTGTAGCCCTGGACCTCGGCGCCGATGTCAACGACGACGAGGTCGCCATCCTCGATCGTCCGCGAGTTCCGGTCGTAGTGGAGGACGGTCGAATTTGGCCCCGATCCGACGATCGAGGGAAATCCCGCTCGCGCGGCCCCTCCGGCGACGAACGCGCCGAGGATCGCCCCTTCGAGCCGGTATTCGGGTAAGGCCGGCCGGATCGTCCGGATCACCTCGCGCTGGGCGTCGCCGGTGACGGCGACCGCCCGGCGGATCAAGGCGGCCTCGGCGTCCGACTTTGTCTTGCGCATCTCGTGGACCAGAGGTGCGAGTTCCTTGAAACGACCTCCGGGCGCCCCGTCCCGAACCAGTCGGGCAAACCGCGCGGCAGGGGTCGCCGAAGCGGCCTTCGGGGACGGCTCGATCAGGTAAACGGTCGCCGCCGGGGAATGCCCGCCGGCCCTCGGGTCGCCGATCGCCCGGAAGAGATCGGCGAGGAACGCGGCCGACGACTCGACCCGGGCGAAGCCGGTCCGGGTCGCCGCCTCGGGGCCGGGTCCGAGCCGGGGGCCGACCCAGCGGTCCATCGACCGGTCGCGGGGCGGGAGGTAGAGCGCTTCCTCGCCCGACTCCGGCCAGAGGAGGAGTGCGGCATGCGGGACGTGGACACCTGTGAGATAAGCGAAGTCGTTGCTCTGATGGAACTTCGCGTCCTCGCCCGGCTCCCCTTCGCCCACCAGCGCGATCACGACGCCGGCCGATCCGGGCGCCGGTTCGGCCCCCGAACCGGCCCGGAGCATCGCCGTTCGGAGCGCCTCGCGCCGGCCTCGGCCTCATTGACCTTCTCCATCAAGGCCCGGCGCCGGGTCTTGTATTCCTCCTTCGAGGGCCCGAGGGTCTCGACGGCGTCGGCCGAGGGCTTCGAGGCCGGGCGGCCGTCGTCACCCCCGGCCGGAGAGAGCGGCGAGATCAGAAGCAGGCCGACCAGCAGGGGAAGGGGACTCGATCGGAAGATATCGACCATCGAAAATCCTGGCTCATGCCGATAAGAAGACGCGAGGCATCGGGCGGTCGACTTCCATCTTGGCCGCGAGGGTTGCCGAATGCCAACCTTTCTCGGGGCGGTCAGTTTCCTCGGATGACCCTTGAACCTTGCTGTCATCCAGGCCATCTTTGATCTGGGATGGACACTCGCCTCCGAATCGATTCTCAGCCGAGGGGCCCTTCGTGGACTATCAGTTCAAGATCAACCTCCGGGGCATCATCGACCTGCTTTCGAACCACCTCTACAGCGGCCCGGAGGTCTACCTCCGCGAGTTGCTCCAGAACGGGGTGGACGCGATCCGGGCCCGGCAACGGTCCGAACCCGGCCACCGGGGCGAGGTCCGGATCGAGAGGATGGGCCGACGGGGGAAGGGACCGCCGATGCTGGCGGTGATCGACGACGGAGTCGGACTGACCGAGGAGGAGGTCCACCGCTTCCTCGCCACGATCGGCCTCAGCTCCAAGGGGGGCGAATTCTGGGAGCGCCCGGAGGACTTCATCGGCCGGTTCGGCATCGGCCTGCTCTCCTGCTTCATCGTCAGCGACGAGATCGCGGTCGTCACCCGCTCGGTCCTCGAAGGTTCGCCCGCGATCGAGTGGCGTGGCCGGCCCGACGGGACGTACACCGTCAAGACCCTTTCGGGTGAGTTCGCCACCGGGACGCAGGTCTACCTGACCGCCAAGCCGGGGTCCGAAGCCTATTTCGAGCCGGCCCGGGTCCGTGAGCTGGCCGGGCACTTCGGCGGCCTCTTGCCCTATCCGGTCACCGTCGTCGACGGCGACGACGTCCGCCGGGTCAATGAGGAGGATGTCCCCTGGCGTCGGAAGTTCCGCTCGCGCAAGGCCCAGGTCAAGGCCTTGCTCGACTTCGGCCGGCGGACGCTCGGCGACGACTTTCTCGACGCCATCCCGCTCCGATCCGAGGCCGGCCAGGTCGACGGCGTGGCCTACGTCCTGCCTTACTCCCCCAGCCTGGCGAGCAAGCGGACGCACCGGGTCTACCTGAAGGACATGCTCCTCTCGGAGTCGGCCGAGGGGTTATTGCCCGACTGGGCGTTCTTCGTCAAGTGCGTGGTCAACGCCCACGACCTCCGGCCGACCGCCTCCCGCGAGTCGTTCCGCGACGACGAGACGCTGGAGGCGACCCGCGAGGCCCTTGGCGATTGCCTCCGCGACTACCTCGTCGAACTCGCCGCGAGCGACCCCGACCGGCTCCGAGCCTTGATCGCCCTGCATCAGCTCTCGATCAAGGCGCTGGCGGTCGACGACGACGAGGCCTTCCGGGTCTTCGCCGACTGGCTCCCGTTCGAGACCTCGACGGGCCCGATGACCCTGGGCGAGTACCGTTCTCAGCACGATGTCGTCCGCTACGTCCCCAACCTCGATCAGTTCCGCCAGGTCGCCGCAGTGGCCGCCGCGCAATCGGTCTGCGTCATCAACGGCGCGTACACCTACAACGCCGAATTGCTCGAAAAGCTGCCCGAGATCTTCCCCGACGCCCGCGTCGAGGTCGTGGACCGCTCGACCCTCTCGCAAGCCTTCGAGGATCTGGAACTCGAGGAGCAGGAACGGGCCTATCCGCTCGTCCGGGTCGCCGACCTGGCGCTCCAGCCCTTCCGGTGCGGGGCCGACGCCAGGAAGTTCCTCCCCGAGGACATGCCGGCCCTCTACACGACGGCCCGGGACGCGAATTTCCTTCGGTCGATCGAGCAATCGAGGGACGTCGCGGACGAGCTCTGGTCGTCGGTCCTGGGCAACCTGAGCGGGTCGTCCTCGACCGACCCTTACGCGACGCTCTGCTTCAACTTCCGCAATCCCCTGGTCCGAAAGATCGCCGACCTGAAGGACCGGGCCTTGATCCGCCGGTCGGTCGAGATGCTCTACGTCCAGGCCCTCCTGCTGGGGCATCACCCGCTCAGCTCGAAGGAGATGGCCCTCTTGAACTCGGGGCTGACCGGCCTGATCGAGTGGGGCATCTCCGCTTCGGGAAAGGGACGCCGATGGCGACGATTGACCGCTCGACGATCGAGGAGCTGATGCAGCGGGGCGAATCGCTCGACCTTGGCCCGACGAGGGTCGCGGTCTTCGAGGAGGCCGTCCGTCTGGCCGACATGCTGGCCGACGTCCCGCTTGGATACCAGGCCCGGACCCGGCTGATCGACGCCGCCCAGTTCTCCGGCGCGCCGGAGAAGTCGATGGTGGCGTTCTCGTGGTGCCTGGCCCAGTTCGACCGCGATCCCACCGCGTTCGATGAGCGGACGATCCTCTGGGAATACAAGTGGGTCATCGGCAGCCTGGCGTCGTTCCCGCAGATCTCGCGCGAGAAGATCGAGCAGGCGCTGGCGGACTTCACCCGGCGGGTCGAGCGAGCGGGATTCGGGATGCGTCCGATCCTCAAGCTCCGCTACCGGGCCGCCCTCGATATGGGAGACCTTGACGAGGCGAACAAAGCGTACGCCCGCTGGGTCAAATCGCCCCGGGGGATGCTGAGCGACTGCTCGGCGTGCGACCTCGACGACGAGGTCGAATACCTCGCCGGCTCCGGCCGCGACGAGGAGGCGTTCGAGCGGGCCCGGCCGATCCTCAACGGGTCGATGCGCTGTCGGGTCGTCCCCCATGTGACGCTGGCCAAGCTCCTCCTGCCACTGGTCCGGCTGGGCCGACTGGCCGAGGCTGCGGCGATCCACCTGAAGGGTTACCGCCTGATCTCCCGGAATCGCGACCATATCGTCCAGACGGGCAAGCACATCCAGTTCCTGGCTCTGACGGACAACCTGGCCAAGGGGGTCAAGCTGTTCGAGTCGCACCTGCCCTGGGCGCTGGAGACGAACGACCCGAGCGATCGGTTCGGTTTCGTCCTCCGGACGAAAATCCTCTTCGACCGACTGCGAGCCTCGGGCAAGGACACGATCCGACTCCGTCTTCCCCAGGCGTTCCCCAGGTTCGAGGAATCGGGCCAGTACGCCACGGCGGACCTCGCCTCGTGGCTGGAGTCGGACGCGGTCGACCTGGCCCGTCGGTTCGATCGACCGCAACGGCAACGACGCCTATCAGTTAAAGATCGAGGAGGCCGCCGGACTGGAGGCCCTGGCGTCGCCTTTTCCGGTCAAGGTCTCCCGCAAGGGCGGAACGGGCGAGGGGGGTTGATCCGCAAACCCGGCGGTGCCGACTTCTGGCGTCCCCCGGTGCTGCCCGGCCGCAACCTTGCTTTACATTTTTCGAGATTCCTTGCTAAACTCCAACTCGACTGATTTCGCGGTCGGACGTGGACTGGTCGCGTCCTTCGGCCCGCCCTGGGGCGACGCCCGCCCGGTCGGCCCCGCTTCGTCCCATTGTCTGAGGAGGACGCCCTTCCGTGTCCATCGATCGTTACCTGTTCACGAGCGAGTCGGTCTCGATGGGCCATCCGGACAAGATGGCCGACCAGATCTCCGACGGCATCCTCGACGCCATCCTGGCCCAGGACCCCAAGGCCCGGGTCGCCTGCGAGACCTTGCTGACGACCGGGCTGGTCTGCCTGGCCGGCGAGATCACGACCACGGCGATGGTCGACTACCCGAGCATCGTCCGCCAGATCGTCCGCGACATCGGCTACACCTCCAGCGAGATGGGCTTCGACGGCACGACCTGCGGCGTACTCGTGGCGCTGGGCAAGCAGTCGCCCGACATCGCCATGGGCGTCGATGAGGACGCCGCCAGGGGCAAGGAGATCGGCGCCGGCGACCAGGGCCTGATGTTCGGCTACGCCTCCAACGAGACGCCCGAGCTGATGCCGCTGCCGATCGCGCTATCGCACCGGATCATCAACCGATTGACCGAGTTGCGCCAGGACGGCACGATCCCCTGGCTCCGCCCCGACAGCAAGAGCCAGGTGACGATCGAGTATGACGGCGGCACGCCGATCCGGGTCGACACCGTGGTCGTCTCGACCCAGCACGCCCCCGACGTCTCGCACGCGACGATCCGCGAGACGATCATCAAGCAGGTGATCGAGCCGGTCCTGCCGGCCGACATCTCGCACGCCAAGATCAAGTACCACATCAACCCGACGGGCAAGTTCGTCGTCGGCGGCCCGCACGGCGACGCGGGCGTGACCGGCCGGAAGATCATCGTGGACACCTACGGCGGTCGGGGCCGTCACGGCGGCGGCGCCTTCAGCGGCAAGGACCCCACGAAGGTTGACCGCTCGGCCGCCTACATGGCCCGGCACGTCGCCAAGAACATCGTCGCCTCCGGCCTGGCCGACCGCTGCGAGATCCAGCTCGCCTACGCCATCGGCGTCTCCGAGCCGGTCAGCGTTCACGTCGACACCGAGGGGACCGGCCAGATCCCCGACCAACAGATCGCCGAGCTGGTCCGCAAGACGTTCCCGTTGACCCCGGCCGGGATCATCAAGCACCTGGACCTCCGCCGGCCGATCTACCGGAAAACCGCCAGCGGCGGCCACTTCGGGCGGTCGGAGCCCGAGTTCACCTGGGAGAAGACCGACCACGCCGAGGCCCTCCGCCAGGCCGCCGGCGCCGCCGCGGTCGCCTGAACCCGGGCAAGAATCGCGGACCCAAGATTTCCGATTTCGGATTTGAGATCTCAGATTTGAGATCTCTCGGGTCCGGAATCGGAAATCTTGGGTCACCCTCTTTCTTTCCGCCCGGAAATCTGCGATTTCTGAGCGAGAGTTGCCCATCGCCCTCTCTCCGGTGGCCACCCATGTCCATGAGGCCCGAAGACATCGCACGCGCCGAGTTCATCAAGGCGTTCGGGGGCGAGCCGTCGGCCCTCGGGCGGGCTCCCGGCCGGGTCGAGTTGCTGGGCAACCACACCGACTACAACGGCGGGCTCGTCCTGGCCGCGGCGATCGACCGGTCGACGGTGGTCGTCGGGCCGAGCGCTCGACGGTCGCTTGTCGCGGGTCCGATCGGCTAACCTGGGCGAGTCCGACAGCTTCCCCATCGACTCGATCGAGCCGGGCGACTCGACGGCCGCCTGGGGACGCTACGTCCGGGGAGTGACCTGGGCGATCCGCAAGGATTTCGGCCCGCTGGCCTCCGGCTTCGAGGCCGCGATCGCGGGCGACGTTCCGATCGGCGCGGGCCTGTCCAGCTCGGCGAGCCTTCAGGCCGCCTTCGCCCTCTTCCTGGCCGGCGCGGGGCTCTCCGCGTCACCGGGTGGGGCCAATCCCGACGAGGCCGCTAAGATGGCCCTGGCCCAGACCTTGCGACGGTCCGAGAACGAATTCGTCGGCGTCGCCTCGGGGCTGCTCGACCAGTTCTCGGCCCTCTTCGGCCGGGCTGATCACGCCTTCGTCCTCGACTGCCGCTCGCTCGACCACGAGCTCCTGCCGCTGGGCAACCCCGCCCCGGCGATCGTGGTCTGCGACTCGAAGACCTCGCGACGCCTGGCCGACGGGATGTACAACCGCCGCCGGGCCGAGTGCGAGCGGGTCGTCGAGTATTTCCGCAACCACAAACCAGATCGGATCGATCCGTCAGCTTCGCGACGTGACGCTGGAGGAGCTGGAAGACGCCTGGGAGGACCTCGACCCCGTCGGCCGGCTCCGCGCCCGGCACATCCTGACCGAGAACGACCGCGTGAGCCGAGGGGCCAAGGCCCTCCGCTCGGGCGACGAGGTCCGCTTCGGGGCCCTGATGTCCGCCTCGCACGCCTCCAGCCGCGACGACTTCGAGAATAGCTCGCCGGCCCTCGACGCCCTCTTCGAGGCGGCCGAGGAGTCGCCCGGCTTCCTCGGCGGCAAGCTCTCCGGCGCCGGCTGGGCCGGCTGCACCGTCAACCTTGTCCGGGCCGGCGAGGCCGAAGCCTTCGCCGAATCGGTCCGGACCGGCTACGACCTCCGGACTGGCCTGGTCCCCGACGTCCACATCTGCCACGCTGCCGACGGCGCCTCCTGTCGACCAATCGGCGAAAGCTGATTCAAGACAAGGACTTGCGATCGAAGATCCGTGTCGGGCGTCCGTCTCATGGGTCGCCCGGCCGTCGAAAAATCCAAACCCAACCCGTCGAGCCCCGACCGTCCCATTCTAACCCAATCCCCGACCGCAACCCCGCCAACACAAGCCCAACCGGCCTCGACCGGCCCTCTCATTCAAACCCAATTCCCCCGGATCGGGCCGCCAACACAAACCCAACCGACCCGAAGGCCCCTCTCCAACACGAACCCAACGCCCCCCTGCGCGATCGCCCGACCGCCCGCCAACACGAACCCAACGGATGACCCTCGCCCACTCAAGACCCTCCCAGACGAACCCACCACGCCGCGCGACGCCAACAACGCCCCGCCCGACCCCGGCCGTCGACCCTTCGCAATGGGCGAGTTCCGATCGGCGCCGATCTTCTAAATCATCTCGTTTCCGAATCCCTTCGAACACACTTTTTCCGACCCGACCCGGACAATCCCCGGACACCGACCGACCGCCCCGCCGGGAACCGCCCGATCGGTCCCAGGTCGGATCGCGCCCGAGGACTCCGGGAACGACCCCTCGGAGGACCCCGACCGGCCCGACTTGGCACCGCAAAGCGACCTTTTTCGACCCTCAAAACGCCCGAAATGGGGTCAAAATGACCCTGTTTCGGGTCGAAATCGCCCAAAAACCGTCCGAATTCGGCCAAATTCCGGGTGACTCAGGACCACTTTGCGATACAAACCAAAAGAGCGGGAACTGTTCAGGATGGGTGGGCGCCGAGGATCAACAGGATTGAGGGCGATTCAGGGGATGACGTCGCCCCTGCCGGTTGACCCTTCTTGCATCAAGCTCGGCTCCTCATCCCCGGCTCTCGGTCGATCCGCCGTTATGGCCCCTCCAGAACGGAAGGCGCGACCCAGGCCACGGCGGAGCGGTCGGGATGGGAGTCGAGCGTAGGCCGCGAGGCGGGCGGAGACGACCCGGGCGGCGTCGAACGCGACCTAGAGCACCCGGCGCGGAGATTTGCTGGTCGTCACATATCATAGTACGTGGCCGCATCGGAGAGAGTTCGCAGGTTTTCTACAGAGCAAGAAAGTCCCATTTTCCGGCCTCGGCATTTTCCGGCTCCTGTCCGGGCGACCCGGCCTTTTCCGGCTCCCATTTTCGGGCTTTCAGTTAAATAGAGATGCCTGAATGGTAAATTTTCTCGGAATTGTTTAGGCTTGGATGCGGAAAGCGCTAAGTCCCTCCGAATGGCTTTCGAAGCGACGCCGTGGCGACTTCGAACGAAATACCTCCGCCATTCGGCTTCCCGACGACTCGATGGAGCCGCGTCGTCGCGGCCGGCGAGAAGGATGAGCCCGGAGCGGACGAGGCACTCGCCGAACTCTGTGCTACCTACTGGTTTCCGCTCTACGCGTTCGTCCGTCGCAAGGGTCATGGGGCGGAGCAGGCCCACGACTTGACGCAGGCGTATTTCGCCCGACTTCTCGAACGAGGTGTCGTCGCGGCGGCCGACCCCTCCCGGGGCCGATTCCGGTCCTTCCTGCTGGCCGACTGCTCGCATTTCATGGCCCACGAGCGAGAACGCAACCAGTCGGCTCGTCGAGGGAGAGGGATGTCGCCCTTGTCGATCGACATCAGGGATGCCGAGGGCCGCTATCTCCGAGAACCGTTTCACGAAGAGACTCCCGAACGACTCTTCGAGAGGGACTGGGCCTTAGCCTTGCTCGAAGGAGTACTGGCCTCTCTCCGGACGGAATATGAGGGATCGGGTCGTGGTGCAACCTTCGAGGTCTTGAAATCCGTCCTGGAAGCGGGATCGCGCCGAATTCCCCATTCCAGACTCGCCATCGGGCTGGGCACGACCGAGGCCGCCGCGCAGGTGGCCGTCCATCGGCTCCGCAAGCGGTATCGCGCGATCCTCCGGGCCGCCATCGTCGCCACGCTCGCCGAGGAGTGCGAGGTCGAAGACGAACTGAATCTCCTGTTCATCGCCCTCGGGCCTTGCGCCGGGGATCGGATGGATTATTTCCGGTCGCCTGTATGGTCCGGCAGGAAATCCGGTAGATAGAGTCGTGACCTCCCCCTGGCGATTATGAGGACCGGTGATGCCTGACCCTCGCGTCTGCTCGAGTTGCGGCTCCCACCTGCCGGTCCGCTCGACGGAGGGCCTGTGCCCGCGATGTCTGCTCTCGGTGGGTCTGGAGAGCGACTCCGATAGTTTTCCGGGTGCCGATGAAACCCGCGTGACGGTTGACCTTCGGCCTACCGGCAGAGGTGTCCTGGACACGATCGCGCTGACGACCGGCTCCGTCCCTCGGGTACTCCTCCGGGACACGGATGGGGGCGACGAGCCGCCGATCCATCGCCCGAGCGGGGGCGCCGACCCGAATGCAGGCACCCGCTACCGGATCGATGGCGAGATCGCTCGCGGCGGCATGGGCTCAGTCCTCAAGGGGCGCGATCCCGATCTCGGCCGCGACGTCGCGCTCAAGGTCCTGCGGGAGGACTTCCGGGACAACCCCGATATGGTCCGCCGTTTCGTCGAGGAAGCCCAGATCGGCGGGCAATTGCAGCATCCGGGCATCGTGCCCATCTATGAGATGGGCGTCTTCGGCGATCGACGGCCGTTCTTCGCGATGAAGCTGGTGAAGGGCGACACGCTCGCTAAATTACTCGACGATCGGAAAATCCCGTCTGAAGGGTTGCCACGGTTCCTGGGGATCTTCGAGTCGATCGCGCAGACCGTCGCCTATTCGCACGCCCGGGGGGTGATCCACCGAGACCTGAAGCCGTCGAACGTGATGGTCGGCTCGTTCGGCGAGGTCCAGGTGATGGACTGGGGGCTGGCGAAAGTCCTCCCGCGCGGCGGGGTGGTTGACGATGCGACGGCCGGGAAGGTCGCCAAGGAGGAGACCGTCATCGCCATCGCGAGGAGCGGCTCCGAGGATTCGGACCTCTCGGCGCCGGTTCGGTCCTGGGCACGCCTTCCTACATGCCCCCCGAGCAGGCCCGGGGCGAGATCGACCGGGTGGACGAGCGGGCCGACGTCTTCGCCCTGGGGTCCATCCTCTGCGAGATCCTGACCGGTAAGCCGGTCTTCGTGGGTCGAAACTCGGGCGAGATCCAGGCCGCAAGGCGGCCCTCGGGGACCTGGTCGATGCAACGGCCCGCCTCGGAGCATGCGGTGCCGACGCCGAATTGATCGCGATGGCGGAGCATTGCCTGGCGCGAGAGGCCGAAGATCGGCCCCGCGACGCGGGCGTCGTCTCCGCCGGGGTCACGGCCTACCTGACCGGAGTGCAGGAGAAGCTACGCAGGGCCGAGCTGGAGCCGCGTCGAGGAGCGCGGTCGCCGTCGACTGACGACCCTCGCCGCGGCGGGGTTGATCTTGCTGGGAGTGGTCGGCGGCGGCGGCTACGTCTGGAACCAACAGCAGAAGTCCGAGCGGCTGGCCAGGACGGCGCGGGCGGTTGACGAGGCGCTGGCCGACGCTTCCCGGCTCCGGGGCGAGGCGCAATCCGCCCCGATCGGTTCGACGGGCCCGTGGAACGAGGCACTCTCGGCGGCCAGCGCGCCGAGGGGCTGTTGTCGCAAGGCGAGGCCGATGCCTCGCTGCGCGGTCGGGTGGCCGGACTGCTGGAGCAACTCGTCCGCGAACAGCTCGCCGCCGTTGACAAGGCCAGACGCCTCGTGGCCGACCGAGCTCTGCTCGTCGAGCTGGAATTGATCCGGGTCAATCGGGTGGATCTCGTGGATTGGAAGCAGACGGATTCCGAATATGCCGCCGCGTTCCGGAAGGCCGGGCTCGACCTGGACGAGACCGGGGCCGCCATATCGGGCCGATGGCTGGCGGCGCGGTCGGAATCCCAGGAGCTCGTCGGATATCTCGACGACTGGGCGTACGTCCGTCGCGCGGAGAAACGGCCCGAGGCCGATTGGCGTCGGCTGGTGGACGCAGCCAGGGCGGCGGACCGCGATCCCTGGAGGGATGCCCTGCGGGCGAAGGCCGGCACGAAGGATGAACTGGCCATCGCCGAATTCCAGCGGCTGGCCGACGATGAGAAGTCCCTCGACGCCCAGCCCGCGACCAGCCTGGTCCTGCTCGCCATCCAGCTCAAGGTCGCGGTCGGGGACCGAGAACGGGCCGCCCGGGTCCTGCGACGGGCCGTCTCGCGCCACCCGTCCGACTTCTGGGCCCAGAGGACCCTGGGAATGGTCCATGGCGTCGACGTAGGTGCGGTGGATAAAGTGTTCCCCCGACCCGTGGAGTCGGTCAGTCATCTGACCGCGGCGGTGGCGATCCGGCCCGCGAGCCCGATGGCCCATACCACGCTCGGCTTTGCCCTCCAGGCGCAGGGAGATTTCGACCAGGCGCCGATCGAATTGCACGAAGCCCTCCGGCTCAAGCCGGACGAACTCTGGATTCATTACGCCCTCGGCAACATCTTGCGAGACCAGAAAAAAATCCCGGAAGCCTTCGTCGAATATCGCGAGGCGGTCCGGCTGATGCCCGGCAACCCGGTGGCCTTGTACTGCCTCGGTAACGCGCTGAGGGACGAAGGGCACCTCGAAGAATCCTTCGCCGAATTCCGCGAGGCGATCCGCCTCGCACCCAACGACCCGATCCCCCATTATGGCCTGGGGCTTGCCCACCGAAAGAAGGGGGAATCCGAAGCGGCGATCGCCGAATTCCGCGAGGCCGTCCGGCTCGACGGCAACCAGCTCGGTTCCGCCATCGTTGATCTCGCTTCGCTCCTCGTTGAACTGGGGCGATTCGAGGAGGCAGAGGCGGCGTATCGCGAGAGGATCCGGATCGACCCGACCGAGGCCTGGGTCTATCAAAACCTCGCCGACGTGCTGAATGCCCAGGGCAAGCCGGATGAGGCCGTGGCCTCCTATCGCGAGGCGATCCGTCGCGGCCTCCACGAGGCCTATCTCCATTACGGGCTGGCCGGCACACTGAAGGCTCGCGGGAACATGGACGAGGCGTTCGCCGAATACCGCGAGGCGATCCGGATCAAGCCCGGCGACGCGATGGCCCACTGGCTCTATGGCCTGGCCCTCCGCGACCAGGGCAAACCCGGCGATGCGATCATCGAGTTTCGCGAGGCGGCCCACCTCCAGCCCGACAACGAGTCCATCCATTCCGACCTCATGGCCCTCTCGGGGCCGCGACCGATCCCGACCGACGACGGCGTGAAATCCCTGCGCGAGGCGATCCGGATCAAGGCCGATGACGCCAATGCGCATCACCGCCTCGCCAGCGCCCTGAAAGCCCAGGGTCATCTGGAAGAAGCCATCGCCGAATTCCGCGAGACCATTCATCTCGAAGGCAAGAACGCCGGGGTTTCCATCGGCGAACTCGGTTCGATCCTCGTTGGCCTGAAGCGATTCGAGGAGGCGGAGACGATCTATCGCGAGGCAACCCGGTTCAAGCCCCGCGAGGCGTGGATTCATTACGGCCTCGCCGAGGCGCTGAATGCCCAGGGTAAGGTCGACGCGGCGCTGATCGCCTTTCGGGAGGCGATCCGTCTCGCCCCCGGCGAGGCCTATTTCCATTACGGTCTGGCGAACGCGCTGAAAGGCCGGGGGAGCATGGACGAGGCGTTCGCCGAATACCGCGAGGCGATCCGGCTCAAGCCCGGCGACGCGGTGGCCCACTGGCTCTATGGCCTGACCCTCCGCGACCAGGGCAAACCCGGCGATGCGATCATCGAGCTTCGCGAGGCGGCCCGCCTCCAGCCCGAAAACGAGTCCATCCATACCGATCTCATGGCCCTGATGGGCGGCCGCGACAACCCGGCGGAAAACGCGGTCGAGATCCTTCGCGAGGCGATCCGGCTCAAGTCCGACGACGCGATGTCCCATTACCGGCTCGGGCTCGCCTGGAAGTCGAGGGACAAACCGGATGACGCGCTCTCGGAACTCCGCGAGGCCGTCCGGCTCAAGCCCGACGACTATGACATGAAAGCCAGCCTCTCGGCCTTGCTGGTCGAGCAGGGAGCCTGGGACGAGCTTGTCAAATTCTCCCGGCAGGCTGTCGAGAGAAATCCCGACGATCCGAGCTCGATGCATCGGCTCGCCGTGGCCCTGATCCGATCGGGGGACCGGGGTGGCTACCGTCGGGCCACCTTCTCGACGGTCGCGCGATTCGCCCGATCCGAGGACAAGCTGGTCTCCGAGGCGGCCCGGGCGTGTTTCCTCGATCCCGATCCAGGGGATGATCTCGCCATACCCGGGCGACTGGCCGAGTTCGCGTTTCAGCGGGATTCTCGGGCCTCCTGGTGGAGATACGTCTCGGGCCTCGGGCTCTACCGGGCGGGCGAATTCCGGCGGGCGATCGATCGGCTCGATCGGTCGGGAATGGTCGATCCCACCTGGGATGCCTTCCAGTTGAACTGGCCGGTGCTCGCCATGGCCCATCACCGCCTCGGGGACGATCGGGAGGCGAAGGAATGGCTCCGAAAGGCCCGAGAAGTCAGGGGAGACCGGGCCCTCGGCCTGGCTCCCACCCTGATCCCGGTCTGGCACGATCGCGAGGAATTCCTGATCCTGCTCCGTCAGGCCGAGGTGCTCATCGAGGGCCGGTCGTCCGATCCCGCCTCTCTGCTCCCGGCCTTCTTGCGAGGCGAGCATCCAACGCGAGATCCCGTCGAGATCGCGAGGTTGGCCTATGCCGCCTTCGACGAGGGCCTGTATGCCCGGTCGGCGCGACTCTTCGCCGACGCCTTCGCCGCCGACCCCAAGCTTGCTGTGGTTTCTCACGCGGAAAATCGCACCCATGCCGCCCGGTCGGCTGTCCTCGCCGCCGCAGGTCGAGGCCGGGATGAGCCCGCGCCCAATATGGACGAACGAACGTCACTCCGGCATCAGGCGCTCGGATGGCTCCGCGCCGAGCTCAACTGGATGGCCGGCCTGGTCGAAGCCGGGGCGGATGATGACCGAGCGACCGTGTCGCGAAGCCTCCTCCATTGGAGAGAAGTCATCCCATTCGCGAGCCTTCGAGATCCGGACGCACTCGCGAAACTCCCCGAGGCTGAAGGCGAGGCCTGGAGGAAATTGTGGTCCGATGCCGAAATCCTGTCGAAGCCGGCAGAATCGAAGGGAAAATAGGAACGGAGATGGTCGATTTGAGGGGGGAGAAGGGCTCTCCTGGGTCAAGGCGTCGGGAACCGACCGTGACCCGCGCTCGTTCCACGAGCCCGGATGAAGGAAACCGGGAAAGGATCTCAGATCTCGACGAGGTGGGGCTGGCCGGGATCGATCCCGATCAGGGGAGCATCGGGTACTCGTCCGTTCCCTCGTGGGCCTCGCGGTCGCGGCGATACCAGCTCCAGAGGAGGCGGAGGGTCGCGTAGTCGATCAGGGACTGCGAGTTGTCGAACTCGAACTCGTCCGGCTCGCCGCCGTCGAGCAGGGCGTCGGTCGTGGGGGTGACGAAGGCCGACCGGGCCAGCCGGCGGAGGTCGCCGACGAGCTGCGGGAAGTTCTCGGCGGCGGACGGGCGGAGCCGGTCGCCGAGGTAGCCGTAATTCATCTTGTTCTCGACGATCCGGAAGGCGACGCGGGGGTCGCGGCGGACGACGATGACCTCGCCGATCGGGTCGCGGGGGATTCGCATCGCCCGCGACTTCCGGGCCGTCCGCGGTGCCCGGCCGATCGCGGCGCGGAAGCCGGTGGAGATCGCGTTGACCCACCCGGGCGGCGTGACCTCGCGGAACTCGTCGTCGACGGCGATCTTGCCGGCGGCGATCAGCTCGATCCGGTTCCAGGGGACCCAGTGCGTCGGCTCCCCCCGGAGCCCGGTGACGCGGAAGCCGCCGTCCAGGCAGGCGGCCTCATGGATCGTCCGGGGCCGGCTGATGTCCGGAAACGCGTCGACCCGCCAGGCCTCGGCGGCAATTTCCAGCTCGTAGAGGCCGTCGAGGAGCCGGCGGGTCTGCTTCTCGTCGAGCAGCTTGGGCCAGATCCCGGGAACCCGGGAGAGCCACTGCATGGCGTCGGTCGGGTGTGCTCCGGTGACCTCGCTGAAGAGGTCGCGGACCTTGTGCGGGTCGTCGAGCTCGTCGAAGACCACGAGGCGATACTGGACGTCGGTCTGTGCCATCGCCGTGCCTCGGCCCTGTTTCGCCGTCGAAGTCGACCCATCACCCACGATCATGGTAGCAACCGGTCTGGCGTCCCGCCATCGGCGACGGTCAGGGTTGTTCAAAAGTCGGTAGGGCGAGGGGAATCGGGACTGCCCGTCCCGATTCCCCGGCGAAATCGGGGACAGGCACTTCCGCTGCGCTGCGGAGCCAGTCCCCGATTTCGCCTCGCACCCGCACCTGGGAATGATCCTGCGGCGACGATTCAAACGAAGGACATCTTCCCCGGGACGTAAGCCGAGATCGACCCCAGTGCCTCGTCCCCTGGACGGGTCAGGAGCACCACCTTCTGCCGTCCCCGGCCCGAAATGGGCTCGAAGACGACTTTAAACATCGACGCTCCCGTCGCGACCTTCACCCTGACCCGATCCAGGTCGTCGAACGGCAATTCCCTGGTCCCGAACAGCCCCGAGTGGACCACCCCCCGCTCGTGGAACCGGAAGACCCAGACCTGGCGCATCAGGGCCGGCAAGAAGGCCAGGAATCCCACGGCCACGGCGACGATGGAGAGAATCGCGGGCCGCCCCAGATGGTGAAGAATGACCGCCAGGACCAGGAAGGCCGAGGCCAGGATCACCGCCAGGAGCCAGAGTCCCATGCGATCGGCCAGGCTCGCCCGACGCTCGAAGAGGACCAGGCCCAGCGCCGGTTTCGAAGGGGTCCTCGGACCGCTTCGAGGATCGATCCGAGGGGATTCGCTCGATCAGGATCGCGTGCAGGATCGCGTCGTTCCTCGACCCTTCCGGGATCTCGACCGCCGGCTCGGCCTGGCCTTGCCTCCAGACCTTGAGCCGGCCATCGTGGTATTCGGCCTTGGTCATGTCGGCGAAGGGAAGGATGTCGAAGCTCTCGCCGGCCTGAAGTCCGAGCCTGGACAGCTCCCAGCCCTCGCCGGAGATCGCCCCGCCCGAGTCGATCGCCTTGACGGCCTTCGCATGGAGCTGGTCGGCGAGCCGGCCGATGAGCCCGGCGAGCGGGTCGGCGTCCCCATCGGGATACTCCCAAACCAGTTCGAGCCGTTCCGGACCTTCTCGGGTCTCGACCCAGACCGAGGCCCGGCTGTGCCGGGTCGTGGTCAGGCTCACGGGGTCCGATCGCGAGCGGAACCCCAGGGCCACCACGGCGGAGTCGGCGAACTCGCGACGGCCCTGGCGGTCGATCACCGCGAACCCCTCCGGCCCGATTTGCAGGTCGCGCCGCCGGGCGGCCAGGATCTGGCGGATCGCCAGCGCGAACGCCAGGCCCGCCAGGCCGCTTCCGAGCAGAAAGACCGGGCCGAGATAGCGCAGGATCGCGACGATCCCTCCGAACCTTCCCCACCGACGCCTCCTGACCCGCCGGAGGGCCAGGGCCACCGGCGAGAGCGCAACGCAGATGATCCCCGCCTGGAGCGGCCACCGGTAGGCCGGCGTGTTGAGACTGCCCGCGACCTGGACCTTCGACTCTGTCATCATCGACATCGCCCCGAGCCATCGAACCGCCCGATTCCTCCCCGACCATTGTTCCGCGAAGGACCCCCGTCGCACCAGCCCCGAGGGCCGGTTACAATCCCCGACCGGACCCGACCTCGACCCGAAAGGACGTCTCGATGCTGATCACGACGGAATCGGTGGACATCCCGGTGGACGGCTCGCCGATGCGCTGCTTCCTGGCGAGGCCGAAGGCGGAGGGCCGCTATCCGGGGGTGGTCTTCTACTCGGACATCTTCCAGCTCACCGGCCCGATGCTCCGGATCTCTCGCCGCCTGGCCGGCTACGGCTACGTCGTGCTCGCCCCCGAGATCTACCACCGGATCGAGCCACCCGGGACGGTCCTCGACTTCGAGGCCGACCGCGCGAGGGCCCTGGACGATTCAGGCAAGCTCCCCGTCGTCGCCTTCGACGCCGACATCCGGGCCGGGCTCGACTTCCTCGCGAGTCACCCGAGCGTCGCCGAGGGCCAGCTCCTCGCCGCCGGCTTCTGCTTCGGAGGGCACCTCGCCTTCCGCGCCGCGCTCCAGGCCGACGTGAAGGCGACGGTCTGCTTCTACGGGACCGGAATCCACAACGGCAAGCTCGGCTCCGACCCCTCCGACGCCCTCCAGCGGGCCGGCGAAGTCAGGGGCAAGCTGCTCATGGTCTTCGGCACCCTCGACCCCCACATCCCCGAGGACGGCCGGAAGACGATCGACGAGGCCCTGAAAGCCGCCAAGGTCGATTACGAAATCCAGCTCTATCCCGCCGAGCACACCTTCATGAGAGACGAAGGTGCGAGGCACGACCCCGAGGCGACGGACCAGGCGTTCGCGGCGATGATCGGGCTGTTCCGGGGGGTTTGCGGGACGCACCCATGAAGATCGTCGCCAGCCGGGCGATCAGCGGGCCCGAAGACCCGATCAATCGGGTCGCCTATTCCCCGTCCGGTGCGGAGATCGTCCACGGCGGCGGTTTCATCAACGAGGCGGGAGTGATCACCGTCCGGGATGCGGCGACCCTCGCGATCCGGTCGTCAATCCGTTCCAACGAGGGGACCATCGGGATGTTGAAGGTCCTCCCCGACGGGCGGACCCTGCTGGCCTCGGGCTACATTTCGGAGGGGATCGAGTCGTGGGACATGGACTCGGGCCGGCGTCTGGCGAGGCTGAGGATCCTGCCCGACCCTTACCGCAGGAGTGTCGCCGGCCACCTGCTGAAGGCGACCCACATCGGCGCCGTGGCGACCTCGGCCGACGGGGCGACCGTCGCACTGGGGTGCTCGGATTCCACGCTGAAGGTCGTGACCTGGGCGACGGGCGAGATCGTCGAACGCGGCCATCCTCGCCAGGATAACGTCGATTTCGTCGCGTTTTCCAGGGGCGAACGGCGGTTCCTGACCGGCACGTATCAGAAGCTGTTCGAGTGGGACGCCGACGGGTGGAAACCCGTCCGGACGATACTCTGCGACCCCTCCGAGCACTGGACCCATTGCGCCATCGATGGCGGCGACCGGGTCGTGAGCATTGCCAGCAAGGGGCGGATGCTGGTCTGGGACGCGTCGGACTGGACCTCCGAGGAGTACCAGCTCCGCTCCAGGCGCCCCCCCGCCTGCCTGGCCTTCTCGCCCCGGGACGGCCTGCTCGCGATCGGCCAGGAGAGCGGCTCCGCCTACTTCTGGGACACCCGAGCGCGGACAATGCCGATCCGCGTCAAGCTGGCCAACGACACCCTGAAGTCGCTGGCCTTCGCCCCCGACCGGCCGGCCATCAGTGTCGTCAGCGGGGAATCGCCCGGCCTCGTCGAGCATGAGTATCAAATCTGAAGTCATCCATCTTCAGAAATCGATGGCCATGTGCCAGCGAACTCCCTCCGAGGCCAGACGGGTTAACACGTCTTCGAACTCGCGAAGGTCCTCGATGACGTCCGACTGCCCGGGAGCCGGCAGGTCCGATGAGAGCCCGTCGAAGTCCTCGGCCAACTCGGCGTATTCCTCGGGCACAGGATCGTCCGGAAGGTCCACGGGCCCGGCCTCCAGCCAGGCGATGAGCCCTCGGACGCTCACAAGTCCCTCCCCGGCCTCGAACCACTTTTCCGGTTCCAGGTCGCCGGTCGGCTGATCTTCCTCCTCCGACCCGAGGAGGTCATTCATGTCTTCGGGGCTCATGCTGAAGTAGTCCATGAGCGGCCGGACGCCTGCCTCGGCGGCAAGCCCATTGAGATACTTGCATTGCGCCAGGAATTTGCCGTTGACGAAGGTGTCCAGCCCCTCGACCTCCCTCTCGGGCACGATGAAGTACGCAACACCCATCGGTCATCCTCCCCAAGGTCCCGCGAGGTCACTCACCCCCCCGCCAGGCCATCCAGCATCTCATCCGTCGCTGCGACATATTCAGTCCGGTAGGGTGCGTCAAGTCCTCGAAGACGCACCCCATTCGCCCTCGCCGATGGTGCGTCTTCGAGGACTTGACGCACTCTACTTCTACTTGCCCGTCACGGCCATCCAGGCCGGGTGACCGGCTTAGGTCTCGGCCTCCGCGTCGATATTCGGGCCGACGACGTCGGCGAGGCTGTCGGGATCGGCAACCGCCGCCTCGAACACCTCCCGGCCCATTCAGATCAGCCAGCAGCGGAAGGAGTAGAAGCCATCATCGGAGGCGCCGCCGTTGCTGGTGTATGCCGCGCCCCAGAAGTCGTTGGTGTAGGCGTCCGCCGCCAGCCGACGCCAATCCTGCAGGATCAGACCTCTTCGACATCGTAATCATCCTTGAAGATGATGATCGCCTCGCCGAGGCCGGCAGCTTCCTGATAAAGATGCTTCAGGACTTGATAATCGTTGAACACGCAGTCACCGTATTCGTAGGGGTGGGGCACCATCTCCATGTTTTCGAGGTTGTCCGAGACGAGCTTGACCGTCGATGGGATGACGACTCCGAAGCGGTTGGAACCCTGGTCCGGTTCCCTCTCCGAGAAAGAAGTGTCCGCGTCGAAGAACCACCCGTCCTGGCCGATGATCCGGGCCTGGATCTCCCGATGGTCCCGTTGCACGAGCCGTGCCTCGATCAGTTCCATCGGAGACTCCACTCGCGCCGAACGGTCCATCAGGCCGGGATGGGCTGCGCATGCCCGGTCGATCTCGTCCGAAAGCGACTTCCAGGACCGTTCGACGTCCGGCCGCGTGTCGAACAAGTTCGATTTTGCGAGAAGTTGGTCGAGGAGATCCCCGGGCGTGTATACCATGTTCCTCAACATTTCCAAGAGTGGGCCATCGTCACCCAGAAGATGGGCTGTGAAGACCCCGGCATTCGGGTCTTCCTTAATCTTGCGGAACAGATCGTTGTTCTCGAGGGCGGAGCGATTTTCCTCACGGTCTCTCCGAGTGGATTCGTCAAAGGCCATCGATCGGAAGAGATCCTCCATCAACTCGACCTGATTGATTCTCAAGTCGAATCGGATGTCGAGCGGCCTATCCCAACGGGGGAACATAAAGGCGAGCACCGTCTCGGCTTTCCGGTCATCCCTCAGCAGTCGAAAGAGGCCGGTGTTCTCGGGAATAGCCTGGTAAAACGAGCCGTAGTATCCCATGTTCCGATCCTCATCAGGGGATTCGACATCATCACCCCCCCGCCAAACTCTCCAGCATCTCATCCGGCGCCGCGGCATATTCCAGCGGCTCCATCGAGTAGAGGTAGGGTGCGTCGAGTCCTCGAAGACGCACCACATTCGCTCTCGTCGATGGTGCGTCTTCGAGGACTCGACGCACCCTACCTCTACTGGCCTGGCCTTTTCAGGTCTCGTAGGCCTAAAGAGGCTCTTCGACGACCAAGAGAACCATGAAAAAAATCCAGAGAAACCCCAGACAAATCCCCGTGCGATCGATCCAGTTCGCCGCGGGCGTCCATCGCTTCCCCAAGACTGCTATTGCCCAGACACAAAACACGGAACATCCGATCGGGCGAAACGCATCATCAATCACCCAATAGATAACATCAGACAAGATTGTATCGGTTTCATCCGGTCGAATTTTTTGGAAGATCTCCCAGCCGTAATTCCCCCCTCGATAATCGGTCCAAATGGACAATCCGCATGCAATTGCCATGGCCATCGTAGCCGTCCAGCATGCGGCTATTCCGGGCTGGTTTGCAAGCTCACTGATGATCGGTCGGGGCCTTCGCAGGGCGAGCAGTGAGACTGCCACGGTCCACGCAGCCCCAAGCGGCGAAAATATGAACAACCAATTGTAAAGATAATACAAGGTCCAGGGAATGTCGCGAAGACCTCGTGGCACAGTTCGATTGTTTGTAAAATTGAACAAACAATTACTTTGCCAGAGTAACATGGCACCCGATAAACCGATCGCGGATGCCGCGGTCAGCACCATCATATCGAGCAAGTTACACTTTCGATCGGCGGGATTCATAATCTCCTTGTCCAATAGGCTGGATCTCGACCCGGCGATTGCTTGATGCTGTGTCGAGACCAGCCGACGACCACAGTAAATGGCTCAGCAAAGCCAAACTTCGGGTGACGGTTGTGCCCCGTTCGGACATCATATTCACCCGCCCGGCCGCCAAATTATCAGCCTTTCTCAGCGGGACGATCGAATTGATCGAATGAAGGTCAGGGCGAACGAGTAACCGAGCGTCAGTTCATCGGTCGGCATTCGGGAGCTTCACCCCCCCGCCAAGCTCTCCAACATCTCATCCGGCGCCGCCGCATATTCCAGCGGCTCCATCGAGTAGCTCGCCCGGCCCTGGCTCAGGCTCCGGACGGCGGTCGAGTAGCCGAACATCTTTTCGAGCGGGGCCCGCGCCTCGACGACCTTGAGCTTGCCGCGCTCGAACATCTTGTCGATCTGGGCGCGGCGGGAGAGGAGGTCGGCCATCACGTCGCCGAGGTAGTCCTCGGGGGTGACGACCTCGACCTTCATGATCGGCTCCAGGAGCACGGAGCCGGCCTCGTGGACCGCCTTGCTCAGGGCGTCGGAGGCGGCGAAGCGGAAGGCGATCTCGTTGGAGTCGACGTCGTGGGTGTCGCCGTCGGTGAGGGTCACCTTGAGGTCCACCAATGGGAACCCTGTCCGACCTCCCGACTTGGCCTCTTCCCTCAGGCCGGCCTCGATCGGGGCGATGAACTCGTTGGGGATCACGCCGCCCTTGAGCTTGTTGACGAAGACGAGCGTCGGCCCGCCCTTGGGCTGGACCTGGTGCTCCAGGTCGATCTTGACCTTGGCGTAGAGGCCCGAGCCGCCGGTCTGGCGGACGCAGGTGCCGAGGATGCCCTTGACGTTCTTCTTGATCGTCTCGCGGTAGCTCACCCGGGGCCGGCCGACGTGGACCTTGAGCTTGTAGTCGCGGACCATCTTGTTCTTGAGGATCTCCATGTGAAGCTCGCCCATCCCGGAGATCAGGGTCTGGCCGGTCTCCTCGTTGACCTTGTAGGCGAAGGTCGGGTCCTCGCGGGCGAGCGAGGCTAGGGTGTCGGCGAGCTTCCCCTTGTCGGCCGAGCTGACCGGCTCGATCGACATGCTGATGACGGTCTCGGGGAACTCGATCTTTTCGAGCAGGATCGGGTGCGCGGCGTCGCAGAGGGTGTCGCCCGTGACCGAGTCCTTCAGGCCGACCACGCCGACGATGTCGCCCGCGACGCTCTCCTCGATCTTGACCCGCTCGTCGGCCCGGATGTGGTAGAGCCTCGAACAGATCTCCTTCTTGTCGCGGCCCGGGTTGTAGACCCGGCTGCCGGACTTCATCACGCCCGAGTAGATCCGGACGAACGACAGGTCGCCGTGGGCGTCGTTGGTGATCTTGAAGACCAGGCCGCAGAACGGCTCGTCGGGGTCGGGCTTGCGGACGATCTCGGTCCCCTTCTTGGGGTGATGGCCGACGACCGGCGGCCTGTCGAGCGGGCTGGGCAGGTAGGCCGAGACGGCGTCGAGCAGGCGCTGGACGCCGACGTACTTGAACGACGAGCCGCAGAGCACCGGCTGCGCCCGGCCGGTGAGCGTGGCCCGGCGGAGCCCGGCGACGATGTCGGCCTCGGCCAGCTCGCCGCCTTCGAGGTGGGCCATGTAGTGCTCGGCGAAAGTCTCGTCGAAGTCGCCCAGGGCGTTGAGCATCTTCTCGCGCCAGAGTTCGGCGTCGGGCAGGAGATCCTCGGGGATCTCGGCCTCGGTGACGGTCGAGCCCTGGTCCTCGGTCTTGTAGTAGAGGGCCCGCATCGCGATCAGGTCGATGAGCCCCTTGAACTCGCCCATCGTCCCTTCAGGGCCCGCGCCGATGGGGATCTGGACGGGGATCGGGTGGCTTTCGAGCCGCTCGGCGATCTCGCCGAAGACGCGGTCGAACTCGGCGCCGATCCGGTCCATCTTGTTGATGAAGCAGATCCGGGGGACGTGATACTTGGCCGCCTGCCGCCAGACGGTCTCGCTCTGCGCCTCGACCCCCTCGACGGCCGAGAAGATCACCACCGCCCCATCCAGGACGCGGAGCGAGCGCTCGACCTCGGCGGTGAAGTCGACGTGGCCGGGCGTGTCGATGATGTTGATCGTCACGTCCTTCCACTTGCAGGTGATCGCCGCCGCGACGATCGTGATGCCGCGCTGGCGTTCTTCTTCGAGGTAGTCGGTGGTGGTCGTCCCCTTGTCGACGTCCCCCATCCGGTGGACCTCGCCCGTGTAGTAGAGGATCCGCTCGGTCGTGGTGGTCTTGCCGGCGTCGATGTGGGCGATGATCCCGATGTTGCGGATCAGCTCTAACGGAGGGTTGTCCATGGCTTGAACGTCCAGCAAAAAGGGCATGGGCTCGGGGGTCGGGCTTGGAGGGCGAAAATCGCCGGGACATCCAGTCTACCGCCCCGGATCGGCCCGCACAGCGCGAGTCGATCATGGCTAGCCGAGATCTCCCGTAGGGTAGGGCTTGCCCTGCCGCGAATTCGGCCTCGGCAGGGCAAGCCCTACCCTACGAGAGGAGACAGGCCCCATTGAGGCCGAAATCAGCCCGCCTTGACGCCCGATCTCCCCAAGTTTCGACTCTCAAGAGAGGCCCGAGGTTCGGCACGGTAGGGAGCGGAACGTTGCGCAGGTTGACACGCCGAGAGCGAACCTGGTGGCTGGTCCTGATCGCCGCCTTGATCGGCTGGACGGCGCTCGCCGCGAGCCTGGACAACGGCCATCTCGGCGTCTTCCAGGACGACGGACTTTACCTGACCTCGGCGCGGTCGCTCCGCGACGGCAAGGGGTTCGGTCTGCCGAGCCGGCCGGGCGAGCCGCCGCCGAAGTACCCGATCGGCCTGCCGGCGACGATCGCGCTGGCGCTCAAGCTCGACCCGGGAACGCCCTCGCTCGACCGGGAGGTCGCGATCGGCCGCTTGATCGTGCTGGCCGGGGCCTGGACGTTCTTCCTGGCGGCCCATGCCTGGCTGAGAAAGCTCGGCGTCCACCCCTGCGCGGCCTGCGCCATCGTTCTGGCGACGGCGTATCATCATATCGTCCTGGTCGGTGGGGCGATCACGATCTTCGCCGATCTGCCGTTCGCGGGCGTGGCCTTCGTCCTCATCAACCGCTGGGCTGGGCGGAAAGGAGCGTCGGAGGTAGGCGCGGGGCGTCGGGCGTTCGTGGACGGAGTGATCGCCGGGTTTGCGGTCCTGCTCCGGAGCAACGGCGTGACCCTGGCCTTCGCGGCATTGGTCGCGGCGGCGCTCGGCCCCCGGAGCCGTTCGAACCTCGCCGCCTGTCTGGCGGGGCTGGTCCTGGCGGTGGTCCCGGCCTCGCACTACGCGGGGCTCCATCCCCGGGTCGTCCCGTCGAATAGCTACCTCCTGGAACTGAAGTCGGGCTGGTCGTCGCCCGAGGCCGGGCTCCGGATCGTGGCGACCAACGCCGCGTCGATGGCTCTGGACTTCCCGGCGCGGGTCCTGGCGTCACCGAGCACCTATTCCGATCCGATCGTCAAGCTCCTGGCCGCCCGGCCGGCGGTCTCGCTGGCGTTCCGGGGGGCTATTGCCTTGATCGTCGCGGCGGGGGTGGTCTCGCTCGTCCGTTCGACCCGCCGGGCGGACCTGCCGGCCTGGGCGCATGTCCTGGGCTCGATGGCGATCTTCTCGGCCTGGCCCTGGACCGGGATCATGGACCGATTCTTGCTCTCGATGATCCCGATGGTTGTCCTGGCGTTCGCCCGGGGGATCGCTGGACTGGCCGGATGGGTGGGAGTGGGTCCGAAGGGGCGTCGGGTGCTGGTCACCTTGGGGCTCGCGCTGGTCGTGGCCGGCAACGCGAGCGTGGTGCTCCGGGCCGCCTCGCTGTTCCACGCCCACGGTCGCCAGTGGCCGGGGGCGAGCCACAGGCAAAGCCTTTCCGAAGCTCTACAACTGATCCGCGAGCGGACCGAGCCGGACGCCGTTGTCGCCGCGTTCTGGCCTGAGATGGTCTACCTTCACACGGGCCGGACGGTCGTCCCGCTCGTCGAGGACGAGGCCGTCCTGCTCAACCGGTCGGGCGATATCAGCCGCCTCAAGCTCTGGCGCGACCAGGTCCCCGGCCGTCCGTTCTACCTGCTGGTCCGGGGCGAGAACGAGGCCGGCGCCTCCTCCGACCTTGACCTTCCGCAGCGCGCCGCCCTCGCCGCCGAGCCTGGCCTTTCGATCCGCGAGATCGCCCGGACCGCCGACGGCCGCTACCGGCTCGATCGCGTCGAGGACGCCTCGACGCCCGACTCCCCGCGCGAACCAGCCGGGACCTCGGCCAGGCCGACGCCGGACGGGCCGGGCAGGGGAGCCCGATAGCGGAATCGATCCTTCCACGCCAGGATCGGCCGCTCGATCAGATGCCAGGACGCCACGGCTACCGCCAACGTCAGCAGCAATTTCTCCGCCTGGATCGTCCAGGGCTGGCCGGTCTTGACGGCAACCTTCGGGTCGCACCCGTTAACGGCCCAGTAGACCACATAGTGATACAGGTACAATCCATAGCTGATCTGACCGAGATAGACCAGCCAGCGAAGCCGCAGGGGCCAGAGCCATCGGCCGCCGGCGTTCAGCGCGACCAGGCCGATGATCCCCCCGTAGAGCCCCGAAGGCGAAGATCACCTCGGCCGGATACATCGGGGTCGGCAGGCCGATGAAGTGGAGCGCGCCGAACGTCCGGGAACCCCAGATCAAGTAAATGAGGGCCGATCCGACGGCGGCCCCGAACACGTAGCCGGCGAGCCTTTGACGCCGCCAGGCCCAGCCGCCTTCTTCAAACGAGCAGGCCAGCAGGCCGCCGATCGCGAACCCGTCGCACCTCGAGACGAGGACGAGTTGGGGATACTTCGGGATCAGGAAATTCCCACCGTCGCGGGCTGCCATGGCCAGGCCAATCGTCATCAGGCAGAGCGGCACGAGCCGTTTCCGGCCAACCCAGAGCACCAGCGCCGGCCAGATCAGATAGAACTGCTCCTCGATGGCCAGGGTCCACGTATGATTGAGCGCCGGATAGTTCGGCGGCGGCTCCTTCCCCCAGTAGATCGGCGTATACTGCGTGTAGGTCAGCACATAGGGCAGGTCCGCGAACGAACCGGGTCGGGGCAGAAACGGGTTGACCGCGACCAGCACCAACACGGTCAGGTAATAGGTCGGCCAGATCCGGAGCGTTCGCCTCGCGTAGAAGTTCCGATAGAATCCGCGAGTTTCACCATTTCTTATGATGATTGACGTGATCAAGTAACCCGACAGGACGAAGAAGAGGTCGACGCCACTCCAGCCGGGAACGTACCGGAACGGGTCGAGATGAAAGAACAGGACAACGATCGCCGCCAGCGCCCTCAGGGAGTCGAGTTCGGCGACCCGTTTCATTATAAGATCCTGATATTTAACTAATTTCGAAACCGTGACCCGGCCGAAGCGACCCGCTCGAAGTAGTCCTTGAGCGCGGGGAGGGCCACCTCGTTCGAGTATCTCGCCTCGACCGTCTGTCGGGCCGCGATCCCGAGTGGGGCGAAGGCCGCCGGGTCGGCGAGGACCCGGAGGGCGGTTTCGGCCAGTCGGTCGACATCGAAGAGAGGCTCGACGAGGCCGTTGACGCCTGGCTCGATCACCTCGACGACCGGCGGGACGTCCGACGCCAGCACCACGGCTCCGCTGGACATCGCGTTCAGCATCGACCACGAGAGCACGAACGGCGCGGTCAGGTAGAGGTGCAGGTCGGTGAACCGGAAGACCTCGGCCAGATGGATCGGCTCGATGTGGCCGAGGAAGAGGAACCGCGAGAGGTCGTACTTGCCCCGGTCGAGCACCCATTTCTTGAAGCTGGGCTGGCCGATGTGGAGCTTGTCCCAGCCGTAATAGGTCTCCTCGTTGCCGACGACCACGAACAGGACGTCGGCCCGCTCCCGGGCGATCCGCCGGGCGACGGCCATGAAGATGTCGAACCCGCGAATCGACTCCAGCCCTCGCGAGACGAACGTGACGACCTTCGTCCCCGCCGAGATTGACCGGCCGAGGATTTCGCGAGGGGCTGGGCCTGGGCGGTAAAGCTGGTCGTCGATCCCGTCGAAATGGACCTCGATCTTGTGCTGGAACCGCTCGGGGAACGTGCTCCGCTGCCAGTGCGTGGCCGAGTAGCCCGAGTCGCAGTCGGTCAGGCAGACCAGCACCGGGGCATTGATGCACCGGGGGAAGTGGGGCGCCGGCTCGGCGGGCGGCAGGTCGACCCGGTACGAGATGTCTCGGTGGCTGACGCCGAAGTAATATTCGCAATAATTGATGATCGGGCAGTCGACCAGGTCGCGGAGGAACGCCGTCGGCGCCCCCGGCCGCCGTGGCCGACGATCAGGTCCGGCTTCAGCTCGGGCCGCTTCCGGATCGACTCGTAAACCGCCTCGCAGAGTTCGAGGAACTTGCCGTAGATCTGCGGCCAGGGGGTCGGCGCGCGCTTGCGGTACTCCTCCGAGAGCGGGTACTTCCGGACGTCGAGCCGGTCGATCATCTCCTGAGAGGGGGTCGGGCAGTTCGACACCGCCTCGACGAGGAAGTGGCACTCCCAGCCATGACGGCGGGTCATCTCCAGCGCCACGTGGCCGAACTGGGCGGGAAACGCATCGTGGAGGAACAGCACACGCACGAGTCGCTAGCCTCCCAGTCCCGCCAGTTGGTTGAGCCGCTCCGCGAGCCGAGGGAGCGTCACGTCCCGATCGTAAAGGGAGCGGACCCGCGCCGAGGCCGACGCCCCGAGCGCCGCGTGCCCGGCCGGATCATCGAGCACCTTTAATCCCAGACGAACCCAATCGTCGGGATCGTCGAGGATTCGCGAGCAGCCCGTCGACCCCCGGCCGGATCACCTCGCGAACCGGCTCGTCGTCGCTCGCCAGCACGACCCGACCAGCGGCCATCGCATGGAGGAGCGACCGAGACACGGGATACGTCCGGCTCGGATAGACGTGCAGGTCGCTGCTCGCGAGCAAGTCGGCAACCACGCCCGGCGCGACCGTTCCCAGGAGCCAGAGCCGGTCGGGGTCGGGCGGAGGGTCGAGCTTCAACGCCTCTTCGGTGTAATTCCGGCCATGAAACGTCACGTCGAGCGACCGGGACACCTTCGAGTCCCCCACGACCACCGCGACCACGTCCGACCGCTCCCGCACGAGCGCATTGGCCAGCTTCAGGAATCGGTCGAACCCTCGCAATCGGTCCAGGCTCCGCGCGATGAACGTGATGATCCTGGTCCCTTCGCCCACCGATCCGCCCGGCGATCGTCCGGGTTCGGTCGCGCCTGGGGCGAAGGTCCGGACGTCGATCCCGTCGTGGAGGACCATGAAGTCGTCGCGGTACTCGGCGGGTAGAGGTCGCGCTGCCAGGCCGTCGGGACCCAGGGGACGACGCCGTTTTCCAGGTCGAGCAAGTCGATCGCGTTGGTTGCCTTCCGCCAGTGAAAATAGGCCGCGGGGGTCTCCGGCCCCGCCTCGTCGGCCAGGTCATGCTTCCGGCCGTGGTAGTAGTAATCGAAAAGCTGGACGACCGGCGTCCGGGGGACGAACACCGGCATGAATAAAGAGGAACCCAACCCCTCCGACCGCCCGAGCACCACGTCGATCGGCCCGGGGCGTCGGTGGTTGATCACCTCCCACGCCCCGAAGGCATAGCAGAGCGAGCGTTCCAGCGACCTCTGCCACGCCACCGACCCCTCGCGGGCCACCCCTCCGACGCCGAACGAGACGACATCCATCCCCCGGCCCGTCGACTCCGGCCACGACTCCTTCGGCCCCGCCGACATGGCAGAAGAAGTGGCAACGATACCCCCGCTTCCGGACCAGCCAGTCCGCGACCCCTCCCAGCCGCCCCGGGAAGTGCGGCTCGACGCAGAGCAGGTTGAGGGGGTCCTGGGCCATGAACGAGCACCACCAGAAGACAAAACCAATCGGGCGAAGTTCGGCAGACAAACCCAACGAGTCGAGAATTCCAAGACAAAGCCAATCTGTCACCGGGTCCGACTCCGTCGGCTAACGCATACGGAGCCATGCCCTGGAGAAAGACGAACCCAATCCCGGGCGCGATCGAGCCCGCTGGATGCTGACGGGCCAATCGGTTGCGGGCTGATCCGAAATAGTATCGTATCCCGGCGCGAGGATTATCACACGATCGCGTGGATTCCTTCGAGTGCTTCAGGAGAATCTTCGAGGGGCCGGGATCGCGTTGACGTTCACCACCGGGAGCGGGGTTCACGCCGGACCGTTCTCGGCCCGCCGCTTCAGGGCCGCCGCGAACTCATCGAAAGACGGCTGGAGATCCGGGATGGACTTCGTGATGAGTGGGGCCATCAGCCCCGAGAACTCCTCGCGCATGGCGAACTCGATCCCACCGTCCTTGGGGGTCAGGGTATACGTTCGGACCCCTTTGAATAATCCGAGCGGCATCCCGCCGGTCCAGACCATCCGTCGAGGCGGGGTGAATTCGGAGACGTGAACCGGGAACGCCTGGCCGGGGCTGAGCCTGGTGAACACCTTGAGCTTTCCGCCCGACACAATCGAACCCTCGACTTTTTCGATCGTCGGGTTCCACGAGGTCCACCCGGCTCCATCGGTCAGGATGCCCCAGATCACTTCCGGCCTTGCCTGAATGACGGTGGAAACGGCGAACACCTTCATGACGCCTCCGGGAAGCATGCCAACGATGCGTGCTGAGCGGGCCGCCGCCCAGGCCCGGCGGATTGACCCGCCGGGCGCCGGAGATCATAACACGATAGGCTCCGAATCAAAGGAAGGAAGTAAACTGGGTCTCGACCCAGCTCCGAAGCTTCCTCTAGCGACGATCCTCCGCCAGGATCTCGATCTCGACCCTCTGTCCCGAGCTTCAGGGGCGTGTGTTCGCTGAAGACGATCTTGACCGGCAGGACGCGGGCGTCGATCGGGCGTCCGGGATCTTCCGGACGGATACGCCGAGGGACGACGGAATCGGGGATCTCTTCGACCTTCCCCTTCCAGGAGCGCGTCGGGGAACCCTTCGGCGGTGATCAGAACGTCGGACCCGAGCGTCACGCGGCCTGTGTCGAACTCGTCGACCTCGGCCTCGATCCGGATCCGATTCAGATCGGCGATCGTGACGATCCGGGCCGCGACCTCGATGGTCTCTCCGGGCTGGACGTGCCGCGCGGTGATCACGCCATCGATCGGGGCGATGATCCGGGTCTTGTCGAGCATGGGCCGCGATCCGGTCGCGCTCGGCCAGCGCCGCGGCGCGACGAGCCCGGCGATGCGTCGAGCCCTCGGCGATTGACGTCGAGGTTCTGCGAGGTCCCCGCGTTCCGGGCGATCAGTGACGAGTCGCGACGATGCTCGCGGTCGAAGAAGCGGATGTCGGCCTCCGCCTCCATGACCCGCGCGATGGCCAGGGCCTCGTCGGCCTTGAGGTCCTCGGCGTTGAGCTCGGCGATCAGGTCGCCCCTTGCGAACGAACGACTTCTCCTGGACCTCCAGGCGGACGATCCGACCGGACGCCTCGGTGCCGACGACGACCTCGGCGCCCGGGTACGCGACCACACGTCCTTCGGCGATCACGTGAGACACCGCGGTCGGTTCCGGCCGATCCGCGCCACCATCTTCGCCGGGTCGGACTGACGTCGTCGGATTCCGGCCGCCGACCGGGCGAGCTTGTCGAGCGTCCCGCTCTGCACGGCGAAGACCGTCGTGAGAAGCAATCCGGAAGCGCTGCACGACCATCTGGATCAGCAATCGCGCCGTCATGATCAAGCCTTTCTGGATGTGGCCTGGTTCAGTTCAGGATGACCCCGTCGCGGATCTGGACGACTCGGTCCGCCACGGCGCGGACCTTGGGGTCGTGGGTCACGATCAGGAGCGCCCGGTCCTCGCGCTTGGCCAGCTCGCGGAAGAGTTCCAGGATCTGGGTGCCGACCTGCGAGTCGAGGTTGGCGGTTGGCTCGTCGGCGAGGATGATCGGCGAGGTGCCGGCCAGCGCCCGAGCGATCGCCACCCGCTGTTTCTGTCCGCCGGAGAGGTCTCGAGGCAGGAACCGGGCTCGGTCGGAAAGGCCGACGGCGTCGAGCACGCGAGCGGCCTCGGCCCTCGCCGTCTTGCCGCGCAGTCCCTTGAGATTCAGGGCATACTCGACGTTCTCGGCCGCCGTCAGCGCAGGGAAGAGGTTGAACTGCTGGAAGACGAAGCCGATCGACGACCGTCGGAAGCTCGGCAGGCGCTCCGGCCGCGTCGGGTCGACCTCGCGGCCGTCGATCGCGACCCGCCCCGAGGTGGGCGTGAGCATGCAGCCGAGGATCGTCAGGAAGGTCGTCTTGCCCGACCCCGAGGGGCCTTCGAGCGCCACGATCTCACCACGAGCCAGGTCCAGCGAGGCTCCCTTCAGGACGGAGACCGACTCCTGACCCTCCCGAAATGTCTTGGTCACGTCGGTCGCTTCCAGAACGTTCATCAGGGTGTCCCTTCGGATCATGGATAGGCGGTTTGGGCTCGTCGGTGGGTGGCAGGGGTCCCAGTCCTTTCCTGGTGGATCAGGACGGTCAACACCCGGAACTGGCCCCGGCCGACCCGCTGGCTGGCCTTCACCTGCACGGTCCCGGTCTGGATCGCATGAATCTTCATGTCGCTTCCTTTCTGGAATGGTGAGTTTCGCCCCGTCGAATCGATGTGTCGGTACGGACGGAGAACCCGGGCCCGCTTGATGCGCGGACGTTCTGGCCTCCGTGAGAGAACATGCGGAGAAGAACGAATTCGGCCGGCGGTCAGCCCCGGAAGACGAGGGCCGGGTCGAGCGAGGCCACCCTTCGGAACGAGATCGCGGAGGCCGAAAGGCAAAGCGCGAGCGTTCCGACGAAGACAACGACGGAGAGAGTCGGGGTCAGGATCAACTTCAGGTCGATCCCGGCCATGATCGGGCGGAGGCCGTAGGCCATGAGCGCCCCGAGAGCGAAACCAACCACACGCGGCGATCGCGGCCTGTTTGGCGATGATCCCGTAGATCTCCGCGTTACCCCCGCCGATCGCCTTGACGGTTGCGAACTCCTTGATGTGCTCCATGGTTGAGGTGTAGAGCGTCTGGGCCACGACCACCACGCCGACGAGACAGCCTAGGAACACGGTCATGATCATGTTGAGGCCGAGCCCCGTGTTGTCGGTCCAGTACGATCGAGACCGGATTGCCCACTCGCGCGGGTCCAGACGTCGTTGTACGGCAGTCGCTCGCGGATCGCCGAGCGGACGGCCTGGGTATCGGTGCCCGGGGCGAGCTTGATGAGGATGTAGGTCGTCCGGTTGTGCAGGCTCTGCCGGTCCAGCGACTGCGCGACCCGGTAATCCATGAATGCGATCGGGTTGGTGGTGAACGAGCGGGCTTCGGCGGTCCGGCCGATGATCTTGAGCCGCTGGCCGTTGAACTCGCGGTAGTTACCCACGTCGAACTTCCCGAATCGCTTGGTCGCGGAGTCGTCCAGGATGACGTATTTCCCACGCCGGAGGTTCCGCGCGTCGCCCGAGTCGATCCGCCAGGGGAGATTCCAGCGGGTGAAGTCCTCCACGGCGTAGATGACCGCGTTCTCGGTGGCGCCGGTGGGCAACGCGACGCGACTGAACCAGACGATCAGGTTATCCGCCCTGGCCACGCCGGGGACCGCGCGAACGCGCTGCACCAGCGTCTCGGAGAAGGCGTTCGAAAAGTCGACGTTCGGCGTATTGCGGGCCGAGACCCAGAGGTCGGCGTCGATCCGCTCGATCGTCACCGACGCGTTGGCCAGCAACCCCTCGAACAGGCCGACCTGAACGAAGACCAGCGTCACGGCGAACGCCACGCCGGTCACCGTGATCAGGAACCGGACCTTGTCGTGGAAGAGGATCTTTCGCGCGAGATCGACCATCGCTCATTTCTCCTCTTTCAGGAGCCCCCGGAGCGTTCGCGTCGACCAGCAACTTCGCGGTGGCCTTGATCGGGCGGAATGACAGCCAGGGGTCTTCCCCCTTGTTCAGATAGAGCGAGACCAGGCCGTGGACGCCGCTCCAGAGGATCTGAGCGACCATGTCGGGGTCATCGCAATCCTCGCGAAACCGCCCGGCCGCGATGGCCTCGGCGACCGTCGCGCGGAGGAATGCGTACGCGTCCTGGCCCGGGTCGCCCCGAACGATCGAGAGATCGCCGGGACCGGGGACCGGATGCGGCGTCATGAACATGAACCGGTAATGGTTCGGGTTGGCCGTCGCGAATTCGACGTAGGCCAGGCCGGTCTTCCGTAATCGCTCGACGGGGTCGGCGACCTTCGCCATCCGCTCGAACTTCGCCCGCAACGCCCGGAAGTCCTCATCGCAGATCGCGTGGATCAAACCCTCCTTGCTCCCGAAATGGTTCAGGATCGTCGGCGCGGTGTATTCGATCGCGTCGGCGATCATGCGCAACGTGACCCCCTCGTAAGGACGCGAGACAAATAACGCCCGCGCCGCGTCGAGGATCTTCTTGCGCAACGCATCCTGTTCCTCTTTGCGACGCGACCTCGCCGTCACGATCCCCTCCCCCGACCCGATCCTGGCCCAGTTGGTTAACTTCGTTTATCGTCTTAACGATGTTAATTTAGTTAGCGTTGTTATCCAAGTCAAGTGGACCGGAGAGGAATCGAAGAAATCGGGGAGAACGCGGCGATCGGCGGCGCCGGCAAGTTCGAGACGGGCGGGGTCTTTGAGAGTTTTCAAGAATGAGGCGATCGGCGACCCGGTCGTCGGGTCGCTGGCGTCTCATCCCCCTCCTCGGTTATCCTGATCCGTCGGTTCGCAGTCGTGCGGTGATCTCATGCGTTCCCAGGAAGCCGGACGATCGACCATGCCTCTTCTCAGCCTCCTCGATCGTGAGCGCACGGTCGCCCCGGACGGATTCAACCGCTGGCTCATCCCTCCGGCCGCGCTGGCCGTCCACCTGTGCATCGGCGAGATTTACGGCTTCAGCGTCTTCAACGCGCCCTTGACCCGCGTCGTGGGCGTCACCCGGTCCATCGAGGGTCGGGACTGGACCATCCCCGAGGTCGGCTGGATCTATTCGATCGCCCTGATCATGCTCGGGCTCTCCGCCGCGGTCCTCGGCCGATGGGTCGAGCGCGTCGGCCCGAGGAAGACGATCGTCGCCAGCGCCCTTTGCTTCTGCGGGGGCCTCTGGCTGTCCAGCCTGGGCGTCTCGCTCCATAATATCTGGTTGATCTATCTCGGTTACGGCGTCGTCGGCGGCATCGGGCTGGGCCTGGGCTACATCGCGCCGGTCTCGACCCTCGTCAAGTGGTTCCCCGACCGGCCGGGCATGGCGACCGGCCTGGCGATCATGGGCTTCGGCGGCGGCGCCTTGATCGGTGCCCCGCTCGGCGTCGAGCTGATGGGGCATTTCAAGACCGCGACCTCGATCGGGGTGAAGGAAGCGTTCCTGGTGATGGGGTGCGCTTACTTCGCCTGCATGATGTTCGGCGCGTTCACCTTTCGCGTGCCCGCGCCGGGGTGGCAACCGGAGGGATTTGTCGCGCCCTCGACCCCGAGAAGGCTCGTCACCGAGGCGGACGTCTCCGTGGACCGGGCCTGGAAGACGCCGCAGTTCTGGCTCCTCTGGGTGGTCCTCTGCCTGAATGTCACGGCCGGGATCGGCATCCTCGGCCAGGCTTCGCTGATGTGTCAGGACATGTTCGGGGTGCCCGCGGCGGTCGGCGGCGGGTTCGCGGGCCTGCTCAGCCTCTCGAACATGGCCGGCCGGATCTTCTGGTCCTCGACGTCCGACCTGACCGGACGCAAGGCGATCTACTGCGTCTTCTTCCTCCTTGGCGCCGTCCTCTATAGCCTCGTCCCCGTGGCCCAGAAGTCTCAGAGCGTGGCCCTCTTCGTCCTCCTGACGGCCCTGATCATTTCGATGTACGGCGGCGGATTCGCGACGATCCCCGCGTATCTCCGCGACCTGTTCGGCACCATGCACCTGGGCGCCATCCACGGCCGACTGATCACCTCGTGGTCAATGGCCGCGGTCCTCGGCCCGCAACTGGTCAATTATATTTCGACCTACCGGATCGATCAGGGTGTCCCGAGGGCCGAGGCCTACAATTTGACCATGTATCTGATGGCCGGCCTTCTGCTGGTCGGCCTGTCCTGCAACCTCCTGGTCTGCCCCGTCGATGAGCGGTTCCATCACCGAAAGGCCGCCCTCCCGTAAGCGTTGGCCGGTCAGATGTCACTGGGACCAGCACGGCCAACGAAGCGATGACTGATGAATGAGACGTCAACCCCCATCGATTGATGATCGGTCAGCATCGATTCAGCCACTCGGAAGTCGATCATCTCCCAACCAGGCCCGAGCGGGAATGAGACCATGGATCGCTCTGACAAGAAGTCATCGAAGCTGATGATCGCGGCCTCCTGGATTCTTGTCCTGATCCCACTGGGATGGGGAGTCGTCCAGAGCGTGGTCAAGTCGCTCCCGCTTTTCCAGATGACCGCTGCGTCGAGGGGCACTCCCACGTCGCCTCAGCATTCCGATTCGAGGTGATCGTGCCGTGATCCGAGGACGGACTGCAAGCTCTACCGGGGCGAACAGGTCGTCGACATCCGCCTCGGGCCGGCGGGACCGGCCCACGATCGCCACCTTGCTGGCCAGCGGGTCGGCCCCGCCAATGCCGTCGACCTGCCTCGGCTCCGGCGAGCCGAGGGCCGCCCGCAGGACCTTGTTGCGGACCTGGACCTCGGCGGGCAGGTCGGAGGCGAGGAAGAACGCCCCCTTCGACGTGCCGCCACGGATGAGCATGCAACGAATCGCCAACTGCATGGCCGGACCTCTCCGTTCGATCTCGACGGAGGCAACGAGCCGGCCGAGGCCGACCCACCCGGGCCGGCCTTGATCTCGCCGAGGGCCTTCCAACCGGATGGCCGGCTCGGGGACTCGTTCCTCACGAGATCACCGAACGTCGTCGATCCGGATCGAGGACAGATCATCTTCTCCCGGTCACGAACCGGGTGGATTGTCCACGGCGTCCTGTCCTGGCGGAGGGCCAGGATCAGGACCGTCCGGCCCTCCGCCTCGAGCGTCTACCGGGCGGCCTTCGAGCGTATCGAACCGGATCGGCTGGCAACAGATCGATTTTCATTTACCTGTTAGAATTGCCGTGAATGCTGGGGGCTCCGCTCGATCCTCGATCGATCCTGGGCCATTTTCCGAGAAACACGGTTAATCGAGGCTCCCAGACACGATCTTAAGGGATAGACGGCGCGTCAACGGACCACACCCGGCGGAGCACCCTGCCATGGCGACCGAGCGACAGATCGAGGCGAATCGGCGGAACGCGGCGCGGAGTACGGGGCCGAGGACCGAGGCCGGGAAGGCCCGGAGCCGGGCCAATGCCACGAAGCATGGCCTGGCCGCCGAGTCGGCCGGGGTCGAGGCGGGGCTCTCCGCCGGGTTCGAGGAGCGCCGGGCGAGCTGGGCGGCGGAGCACCGGCCGGTCGGCGAGTCCGCCGAATGGGCGCTCGACCGCGCCGTCGCCGCGTCGCTCCGGATCGAGCGGTGCGAGCGCGCAATGGACGATCTGACCGCGACCGCCAGTGAACGGGCGAGGCTGGCCTGGGACGAGGACCGGGCGGTCGAGGCGGCGACGCTCGCCAGCCGGCTGGCCAGGGACCCGGTGCTCGTCTCCCGCCAGCTCCAGTTGACCCTGGCCGGGGCCGGGCTGCTCGTCGAGGCGTGGCTCGGGCTGATTGCCACGCTCCAAACCGGCAAGGATTGGTCGGAGTCGGAGGCTTCGAAGGCGCTCGACCTGCTCGGCGTCGCGGCCGACACGCGCTCGGGGCGGACGCCGATCGACGGCCCCGAAGAGTCCGACGCCGTCGCCTTCCGCCGGGCGCTGGCCCTGGAGGAGGTCGACCGGCTCGAAGCGCTCTGCGATGAGGCGCTGTCGCCGCTCGACGAGATGGAACGCCGCCAGGCGCTGGCCGGCGACGTCGCCCTGCTGTCGAGACCGGCGAAGCTGGTGCTCCGCTACGAGCGCGAGGCCTGGCGGCGCTACCGCGAATCGATCCGGGAGGTCGGCGTCCCCACGCCAGCCCCGAACCCGACCCCGGGCGCTCCGCCAGTCGTCGCCCCTCCAGCCCCGATCGTCAAGGCAAGCCCCGAAGTCCGCGAGCGGACGGTGATCGACCCGGCCCTGTCCCTCGAAGAAGAGGAGGAGCGTCGGGCGACGCTCGCGGAAGCGGCCGCGATCCGGTTGCAGTATGCCAACTGGCTCAGCGCCCGGGGTGACATCGACGATTCCGCCTGGCTGGATGAACTCGAAGCTCGGTTCGATGACCCGGCTCCGACGCCGGGGCCGTTCGACCCGATCGCCGAGGGGGCCCGGTCCATCGGCGGTCCGGTCGTCGTCGAGCCAACCCGGCGCGCCGTGACGGAACGAACCCGATTGGCGGGAATCCCCGCCGATCGAAACTCGTGATGGGTCGCGGGGTGGTCAGGAACGGAGCAGGCCCAGGGCCTCCAGCCTATGTCGCAGAGGGCCGGATTCGAGCCGCACTTCGGTAACAACCCATTCTCGACGCCCCGAGCCCGAGCCGCCCTGGCGGGGTTCGCGGCCTCCGCCTTCGGGCGCCGGGGTCTTCGATGCCGCCGCCGAACCGTACTCTCGGGACCCTGAAACCAGACGTGAGATTTTCGGCAAGATCCTGGCATCGAGGCCAAGCTTGAGAGTATGATCGCTCGCGTACCCTCGCGACAACTCGCGCCCGGCGGAGAGCCCGATGTCCAGGAGGATCTCGATCAGGATGGCACTCGCCTCCGGCCTGTCGGCCTGGCTGGCGTGGGGCGCGGCCGAGAGCCTCGCGGGTGAGCTGCCCCCGGCGGTCCGCGACGTCCTCGAAGCTCGATGCCTCGGCTGCCATGACGGGGCCTCTCGGAAAGGCGGGCTCGACCTGTCCGCGCCCGAGCTGAACCTCACCGACGCGGAGGGCTTCTCGCGTTGGGCGAAGGTCTACGATCGCGTCGAATCCGGCGAGATGCCGCCAAAAGGGCGAGAACGGCCGACGCTCGACGAGTCGCGGGCGCTCCTCGACTGGCTCGATCGGTCCTTGACCGACGCGGAGGACGCCAGGCTCGCGGCCACGGGACGTTCGGCGCTCCGACGCCTGACCCGGGCGGAGTACGAGAACACCGTCCGCGACCTCCTCGACCTGCCGGGCGCCGCACTCTCGGCCCTCCTGCCGCCCGACGGCTCGGCGCACGGCTTCGACAAGAACGCCGAGGCCCTCAGCCTCTCGCACGTCAACCTCGCCAGGTACATCGAGGCCGCCGACCACACCCTCGGACCTCGCCATCGCGACCCGGCCCACCGCCCCGGCCGTCCGGAAATCGCGGCTCTCGCTGGTCGACCGCGGGGGCTTCGACGCCTACCTGTCGATGCAAGGGGACGCCGTCCTCCTCCGCGACGGCAAGCCCGACCCCGAGTACCCGCCGGCCGGCAAGCACAAGCACCACGACCAGGGAGCCCACGAGGCGATGGGCTCGTTCGAGACCGGGAGCACCGTCGGCGTCTTCCGGCATGAGGAGGAGTCGGTCAGCCACTACTTCCGAGGGCACACCACGTTCGACCCGGGCCGATATCGCGTCCGGGCCTCGTTCTGGGCGTTCCAGTGGGACAGGGGGCAAGTCCTCCCCGCCCGACGGACCGAGGCCGCCCGGCTCTCGGTGGTCCAGCTCACCGGCGACGGCCGGGGCGGCCAGCACCCGAGCTACACCCTGGGCTATTACGACGCCCCCTCGCTGGCACCCGACCGAGCACGAGCTGGCCGTCTGGCTCAACCGCAACGAGATCATGGGGTTCGACGTCGCCTCGCTCGCCCCGGTGGCGAACTACAACCGCAAAGGCCACGCGATGGCCTTCACCGGGCCCGGGATCGCGGTCGACTGGGTCGACGTCGAGGGGCCGATCAACGAGACCTGGCCGCCCCGGTCGCACAAGGCCCTCTTCGGCGACCTGCCGATCGACGAGTTCAAGGCCGAACGCAATCCGGGGGTTCGCAAAGCCTTCGAGGCATGAATTGCGCTGGCTCGGCCTGGGGAACCTGGGCAAGAACCACCCCGACCCCGTCGCCGGCACCTGGACCGTCCGGAGCGAGGACCCGAGCCTCGACGCTCGACCGTCTCCTCGCCGCGTTCCTGCCGAGGGCGTTTCGCCGGCCCGTCGCCGAGGAGGTCCGCCGACGCTACGTCGAGCGGGTCGAGCGTCGCCTGAAGGCCGGCGACTGCTTCGAGACGGCGATGCGATCGGCGTACCTCGCGGCGCTCTGCTCGCCCGACTTCCTCCATCATGTCGAGCCGGAGGGTCGGCTCGACGACCACGCGCTGGCCTGCCGGCTCTCGTATTTCTTGTGGAACTCTCCGCCGGACGAGACGCTCGGATCGCTCGCGGCCTCGGGCGAACTGCGACGGCCGGATGTCCTCCGCGCCCAGGCCGAGCGGCTGCTCGCCAACCCGAAATCGCAGCGGTTCCTCGCCGATTTCCTCGGCCAGTGGCTCAAGCTCCGCTCGATCGCGGCGAACGACCCGGACCGGAAGCTCTACCCCGAGTTCAACCCGTATCTGCAGGACTCGATGGTCGCCGAGACCCACGCCTATTTCCGGGAACTCCTGGATCAAGACCTCGATATCAGCCACCTGGTCCGCTCGGACTTCGCGATGCTGAACGAGGCCCTGGCCGACCACTACGGGATCTCGGGCGTGAGCGGGCCCGACGATCCGCCGGGTCTCCCTGCCGCCGGATTGCCCGCGCGGGGGCCTGCTGACGCAGGCGTCGATCCTCAAGATCACGGCCAACGGCACGACGACCTCGCCCGTCCCTCGCGGTGCGTTCGTGATCGACCGGCTCCTGGGCAGGCCCCCGGAACCGCCGCCGGCGTCGGTGCCCGCGGTCGAGCCCGACGTCCGGGGGGCGACGACCATCCGCGAGCAACTGGCCAAACACCGGAACGACTCGAGCTGCGCCGGGTGCCACGCCAAGATCGACCCGCCCGGGTTCGCGTTGGAGAGCTATGACGTCATCGGCGGCTTCCGGACGCGGTATCGCTCGCTCGAAAATGGCGACCCCGCGCCTCGGGGGAAGATCGACCCGTTCATCGGGATCGGCTTCAAGCTCGGCCCACCGGTCGACCCGAGCGGCACCATGCCCGACGGCCGATCGTTCCACGACATCCGCGAGCTGCAATCCCGGCTCGCGGACGACCGGGCGATCTTGCTGAAGAACCTCGCCCGGCAATGGCTCGTCTACGCGACCGGCCGCGAGCCCGCGTTCCGCGACCGCAAGGCCCTCGACGCGATCGCGTCCCGGGCGGAGAAAGCGGGGCGGCGGCGTCCGCTCGCTCCTCCTCGAAGTCATCCAGGACCCGCTCTTCCAGGCCCGTTGATGAAATCCACCCTCGCCCTGATCCCAGCCCTGTTGATCGGATTCGCCGCGGGCCCCGCGTCGGCGGCTGAGGCCCGCGTCAAATGCCGGATCACCGGCCTGTTCCAGCCCGACCGCGTCGACGACCTCCGCCGCCAGTGCGGGACGCTCCGGCTCGGGGACGGCAAAGATTCGGCGGAGATCAAGCTGGTCGAGGTCGATTACGACAACGCCGAGGCCATTTTCGCCTACGACCCCGACGCCCGGCCCCTCAAGAACGCCCGGCCGGAACAGGTCCGCGAGCGGATCGACCACCTCCTTCGGAACACCTCGAAGGGCACCTTCTCGGCCCTCCCGCCGAGCACCTTATCGGCCGATCGCCGCCAGGAGATCCGGATCGGCGTGGCCGGCCTCGACTGCAAGGGGTGCGCCTTCGGCGCCTATCGCGCCCTGGCGAAGCTCGATGGCGTCGAGCGGGCGACCGTCGATTTCAAACTAGGGATCGTGACGGCCCGGGTCGACCCCTCGAAGACCAACCGCGAGGCCCTCGTCGCCGCCTTGAAGAAGGCCGAGGTGGACGTCCTCGATTCATTATCCGAACAGGCCGGCAAATGATCCAGGGAGCCAGGAAGCCATGACGCACGTCGCCCGACCCGCCCTCAGCCGCCGAGCCTTCCTTCGTGGCGCGGGCGTCGCGCTCTCGCTCCCGATGCTCGACGCGATGACCCCCGCGTTCGGCCGATCGGCGCGGGCCTCGGATCAGCCCGCGAGCGTCCCGAGGCGGATGGTCTGCATCCAGACGAACCAGGGGATCATGCCCCAGTTCTTCTTCCCCGAGTCCGCCGGCCGGGGCTACGAGCCCACGCCGTACCTGAGCCGACTCGCCGCCCACCGCGATCGAATCACGGTCTTCTCGGGCGTGAGCCTGCCCGGCGTCACCGGCGGCCACCAGGCGGAACGCTGCTTCCTGACCGGCACGCCGCACCCCGAGCGGGGCGGGTTCCGCAACGAGATCTCGCTCGACCAGTTCGCCGCCGAGCAGGTCGGCAACCGGACCCGGCATCCGTCGCTCGTCCTGGCGATGACGCTCCGAGAACCAGACGCTCAGCTACACTCGCAACGGCGCCCCGATCCCGGCCGAGAAGAGCCCGAGAAAGCTGTTCCAGAAGCTCTTCGTCCAGGGCAACCCGGCGGAGGTCGCCGAGACGGTCGAGGCCCTCAAGCAGGGGCGAAGCATGCTCGACTTCCTCGGCGAGGAGATCCGCGAGGCTGAACCGCTCGCTCTCCGCGGCCGACCGCTCGCGGCTCGACCAGTACTTACACATCGGTCCGCGAGCTGGAGCGGCGGATGCACGCCTCCGAGGACTGGGAGCAGAAGCCCAAGCCGGTCGTCGCCGCGAAGGCTCCGGAGGACGTCCAGGAGTCGATGCAATTCGTCGCCAGGACCCGCCAGTTCTTCGACCTGATCAAGCTGGCCCTGGAGACGGATTCGACCCGGGTGATCTCGCTGTTCATCGACACGACGGTGATCCACAACATCACCCACCACGGCAATCGACCCGAGGTTGTCGCCGAGCTGAGGGGCCACGAGGAGCGCCAGTTCGATGCGCTGAACGGCTTCCTCACCGACCTGACCCGATCCCCCGAGGGCGACGAGACCCTCCTGGACCGGACCCAGGTCCTCTACGGGACGTGCATGGGGAGCGCCAACAGCCACAGCAACGTCAACCTACCTGTGCTCCTCGCCGGGGGAGGCTTCCGCCACGGCCAGCACCTTGCGTTCGACACGAACAACAATTACCCGCTCTCGAATCTCTACGTTTCGATGCTCCAGCGGATGGAGATCGAGGCCGGCGCCTTCTCGACCGGGCGGTCGACCATGCGAGGGTTGGAGACGGCCTGATCTCGATCCCTTCGGGAGTCGCGCGAGGGACCTCGCGAGTCGGCCGCTCGACGCCTTGCTCTCATCACCCGGACGGATAGGGGACCGTTTCTTACCTTCGGTTGGATAGGGCCTCGGCCTGGGCGGCCCGGCCGGCGATCCGGTAGAGGTCGGCCAGGGCGATCCGATAGGCGGGCTCATCGGGCGATTCACGGCCGAGCCGCTCGTTGGCCGCGATCGCCTCGTCGTAGGCCGCCAGCCGCCGGTAGGCCAGGGCGGCCGAATGGACATCGGCCCGGTCGCCCGAGCCGGCCAGAGCCTTGAGCTCATCGAGCTGGGCCAACTCGGAGGCCGTCGCGATCGTGAACTCGCCCGAGGCGACCTGGCGGAAGTCCTGGTCGGTCACCTCCCAGCGATAGACGTATCCCGGCTGGAGCGGCTCCTTGTCCGCCGGATAGGCGAGCCGCGGCTCCTTGATATCGGCCTTCCGTATCCGTTTAGCAAACGACACCGACGCGACGTACCGCTCATGCCATCCCTGAGCCGTCGGGCCCGCGCCGGGAATTCCCCACGCCGTTCCGGAATTTTCTCGCACACGGTCCCTTCCGCAAATACTCTCAATTCTCAAGGTTAGGAGTTCGACCTCCGTCCCGACGAGTGGAATCGTGTAACTTTTCCCGCCGACCCGTAGGTCTTGTGGTAGGGGAGTTCCGCGACATGACTCAGAACGGATCGGAGACCGAGGAGCTTTTGGAGCTAGCCGGCGACGGCGATGAGCAGGCCCGCCGGAGGCTACTTGACCAGCACCGCTCGCGGCTCTTGCGGATGATCGCAGTGCGGATGGATGGCCGCCTGGCAGCCAGGCTGGACCCGTCCGACGTCGTCCAGGAGGCGCTGGCCGACGCCGCCCGCGAGCTGCCCGACTATCTGCGACGGCGCCCGATGGCGTTCTATCCCTGGCTGCGTCAGCTCGCCTGGGATCGCCTTCTCCTCGTCCACCGGCACCACATCGGAGCCCGTCGGCGCAGCGTCGACCGCGAGCGGTTGCCGTCGGGACCTCGGTTGCCTGACGAGTCGGCTGCGAACCTGGCGGAACGTCTCATCGCCGGGGGCACCAGCCCGAGCGGCCACCTCGTCCGGGAGGAGATCCGCGCACGGGTGCGGGAAGAATTGGCCCGGATGGCGGTGCGCGACCGCGAGGTCCTCGTGCTCCGCTACCTTGAGATGCTCTCCAACCGGGAGATCGCCGAGGTCCTGGGGATCACCGAGGGGGCCGTCAAGGTACGCCATCTCCGCGCCCTGGAGCGTCTCCGGGGCCGGATGGACGACGGGGACGCGGGGAGCCTCCGATGAACCAGCACGCCGAAGGCTCCGCCGTGTCGGGCGGGGCCGATCCCGACATGGTCCAGCTCATCGACGAGCTGGCCGACCGTCACCAGGCGGGCGAGCCGGTGGACTGGGACGTCGTCGCCCGGGACCACCCCGATCGGGTCGATCGGGCGCGGGCTCTCTGGCCCGCTATCGCGGCCATGGCCGAGTTCGGCAGCGTCACCGGCGGGCATTCGCACCTGGCCGCCCTCGCGGACGCCGAGCCGGGCGCCGCGATTGGCGAGCTGGGGGACTTCCGCATCATCCGCGAGATCGGCCGAGGCGGGATGGGCGTCGTCTACGAGGCGACCCAGGTCTCGCTCGGCCGCCAGGTGGCACTGAAGGTCCTGCCCTTCGCGCCCGTCCTGAGCGACAAGCCGCTCCAGCGCTTCAAGAACGAGGCGCAGGCGGCAGCGCACCTGAGCCATCCCAACATCGTGCCCGTCTACGCCGTGGGCTGCGAGCGGGGCGTCCATTACTACGCGATGCGGTTCATCGAGGGGCGGACGCTCGCGGCCGCCATCACCGAACTGAGGCGGCTGGATCGGGAGGGCGAGGCCCCGCCGCAGGCCGATCCGAAGGACGAGCTCGTCCTCCCCCTGGCCGCAGAACTCGCCTCGGGCCGGCTAAGCCCCGACCCGCGGCGGGGCGTGGAGGAGGCGCCGACGCTGTCGTACACGCCCCGCCGCGGGTCGAGAAGACGCACGGCCTCGCCAACAGCGCGGGAGGGAGGCACGACCGAGCGCTCGACTCGCACGACCGCGTTCTTCCGCACGTCGGCACGCCTCGGGCTCCAGGCGGCCGAGGCGCTCGACTACTCGCACGAGCAGGGAATCCTGCATCGCGACATCAAGCCCTCGAACCTCCTGATCGACGCGCACGGCAACCTCTGGGTCACCGACTTCGGCCTGGCCCGCATCCAGGGCGACGCCGGGCTGACGATGACCGGCGACCTCCTCGGCACGCTCCGCTACATGAGCCCCGAGCAGGCGCTGGCCAAGCGGGTGGTCGTCGACCACCGGACGGACATCTACTCGCTCGGCGTGACTCTCTACGAGGTCCTGACCCTCCTGCCCGTTTACACGGGGCGGGATCGCCAGGAGATCCTCCGGCGGATCGCCTTCGAGGAGCCGCCGGCGCCACGAAAGCACAACCCGGCGATCCCAGTCGCGCTCGAGACGATCGTCCTCAAGGCGATGGCTAAAGACCCGTCGGGGCGCTACGCCTCGGCCCGCGACCTGGCCGACGACCTGAGGCGGTTCCTGAACCACGAACCGATCCGAGCACGGCGGAGCGGCCCCACCGAGCGGCTGATGATGTGGGTGCGGCGGCGTCCGGCGATCGCCGCGATGGTCTGCCTCGTGGCATTGGTGAGCACCGTGGGCTTCGCGTTCAGCAGGCGCAGTGGAGGCAGGCGGCACTCGCCAGGGTCTCGCTGGCCGGGAAGAACCAGGAGCTGGACGGCAAAGTCAGGGAGCTCGACCGCAAGGCCGCCCAGCTCCGCCAATCGGTCTACCTGACGAAGATCGCCCTGGCCGACCGGGAGATCGCCGCGAACAACCTCGCCCGCGCCGATCAGGTCCTCGACGAGTGCCCGGCCGACCAGCGGGGTTGGGAGTGGGCGCTGCTGAAGCGGGCGCGGCACGGGAACGTGCGGACGGTCTCCGTCGGCAGCTCGTCCGGCGACCAGTCCCTCGCCTACAGCCCTGATGGTACGCGGATCGCCACGGAGGGTCCCGACGCCACGATCGTCATCCGAGATGCGGCCACGCTTGCACCCGTCCGCACTCTCTCTGGCCAAACCAAGCGATCCGATTCGATGGCCTACAACGCCGACGGCACGCGACTCGTCTCGTGGAGCATCGACCTGACGGTGAGGGTCTGGGACACGGCGACGGGGCACGTGGGCATGACCATCCCGGAGATGCCGCCGGAACTCGGGGGGTCGGTGGTGTTCAGCCCCGACGGCACACGGATCGCCCTCTCCGGAACGATCGCCGGGCCGACTAAGATCGGCAGCGTCCGACTATACGACGCCGCGACGGGCCGCCTGGCCCGGGAGATCCGCCAGGGGACCTCGAATCTCTCTAGCCTGGCGTTCAGCCCCGACGGCACACGGATCGCCGTGGGACAGGAGGCCGGTGGGGCCGTCTTCATCCTCGACGCGGACAGGGGCGCCCTGCTCCGGACGCTGGCGATTCGGGACGAGCGATTCACGGTGATGAACCTGGCCTTCAATCGCGACGGCTCGCGCCTCGCCGCAGTTGCGGGGGAGCCCCTCCGCTTCCGGCCGGGTGAGTTGCACCTCTGGAACTTGGAGAACGGCGATGAGCTCTTCTCCGTGCAAGCCCACACCGACTCCGCCAATCGCGTGGCGTTCCATCCCGACGGCTCGAGGCTGGCGACGGCGGGCAACGATGGTAAAGTCCGGATCTGGGACACGAAGACGGGCCTGGAGACCCTCTCCCTCCGCGGCCACCCGGACATGGTCAACGGCACCAGTTTCAGCCCCGACGGCCGGAGGCTCGCCTCGGTGGGGATCGACGGGACGCTCAAGGTCTGGGACTCGGCCCCCTCCGACGATCCGGGGCGGAAGCTCCGCGAATATCTCGACGCGACGGCCCGGCCGCTCATCGTCGGCTACAGCAGAGACGGGCGCTTCCTCGCCACCGGCGACGACCAGGGCCGGGTCGTGGTCCGCGGGGCGGGCGACGGGGCCCTGGTCCGGTCGTTCCGCGCGCACCCCGGGTACGTGTGGGCCCTGGCATTCAGCCCCGACGGCCGCCGGCTTGCCACGGGGAGCAGGGACAACGACGAGGGGATCAAGATCTGGGATACGACGACCTGGACCGTCCTCCACACGTACCGCGGGCATGTCAACCGCGACGGCGTGGCCACCTGCGGCGCCCTGGAGTTCAGCCCCGACGGCACGCTCGTCGCCTCGGCCGGCCTGTGGGACTGGGCGGTCAGCCTCTGGGACGCGGAGACCGGCCGGCAGATCCACCGCCTCGAAGGTTTCAGCCGCGCCACCTCCTGCGTCGCATTCAGCCCCGACGGCCGGGTCCAGGCCACGGGGAGCATCGACGGCACGGTCGCGGTGATGGACGTCCGCACGGGCGGGCTGGTCGCCACCCTCCGCCCGCACAACAGTCGCGTCCTGGGCGTCGCCTTCCGCCCCGACGGCAAGCAGCTCGCCGTCGCCGTCGGGGATGGCAGTGTGACGTTCTGGGACGCGGCCCGATGGGTGAAGACGCTCACCGTCCGCCCCCACGACTCCGAGACGTCGGCCGTCGCCTACAGCCCCGACGGCACCATGCTCGCCTCGGCCAGCTACGACCAGACCGTGAAGCTGCTTGACGCGAATTCCGGCGCGGTGCTGTTCAGCCTCTTCGGCCATACGGCGACGGTGAATAAGCTGGCCTTCCGGCCCGACGGCCGCGAGCTCGCCACCGCCTGCGTTGACGGAGCCGTCCGGATCTGGGACATGACGCCCCAGCCGGAGCCCAGGTAGGCGCCACGAGCGGCCCCGGCCAAGTCCCTATCCCCCAAGGAGACGCCCGATGTCACGCAGGTCTCGTCGAACGCGCCTACAGGGCGGCTTCACGCTGATCGAATTGCTCGTCGCGATCACGATCATCGGCCTGCTGGTCGCTCTGCTCCTGCCCGCCGTCCAGGCGGTGCGCGAGGCGGCCCGCCGCATGCAGTGCGTGAACAACCTGAAGCAGATCGCACTGGCGACGCTCAGCTACGAGGCCGTCTGGTTCCACACTGCCCCGGGGGGGCTTCCTGCAAAGGTATACGGCCGGGGGTGGCCTCACTGACCCCGATGGCAGCTTGAACATTTCAGGCAACATGTTCCTCTCGATCCTGCCCTACATGGAGCAAAAACCCCTCTATGACTCGATGAACTTCGACGTCAATGTCTTCACGGCGATCAACGCCACGATCTCGGCCACCGGGGTCAACACCCTCTGGTGTCCGAGCGACCCCGGGGTCGGCGACCCCCAGACGTTGCCCGACGGGAACTTCTACGACCCCGGGCCCTTCACGATGTACTATTCGAGCTACTCGGGCAACCTGGGGACCTGGGGGATAAAGCCGCAGTATAACTTCCTGATGAACGGCCCGTTCCTCGGCGAAGGCTCCGTCACGCTCGCGATGGTCACCGATGGCCTGGGCCAGACGTTCGCCTACGGCGAGCACACACGAGCGATCCTCAACCCCGATGATCAAGTTGGATGGCACTGGTGGCCCTCGGGGGATTTCGGCGACACCCTGTTCAACACTCTTTACCCGATCAATCCGCAACGGGCGACGGCCAATGTCACGAAAGCGGGTAGCCTGGAGGCCTATGCGGTGGCGGCGTCCAGCCGGCACCCGGGCGGGGCGAATTTCGCGTTCCTGGACGGCTCGGTCCGCTTCCTCCGGGATTCGATCCAATCCTGGACGATCGACCCCGCCACGGGGCTGCCCTCTGGCGTCACCTTCGACGCCGCGGGCAAGGTCAACATCGTTCCCGGGACGCGGTTCCCGGTCTACCAGGCCCTCTCGACCCGGAGTAGCGGCGAGGTGATCGACTCCGCCTCCTACTGATCTCCGAGCCCCACGCGTCGGGCGCCCCCCGAGCCGGCCGACCATCGCCTTGACTCGCGTCTCGGACCTTGTCCCCGATCAACCGGCAGCGACCGGGCGCTCGGCCCGCGCGCCGAGGTTGCATCCGCATCGCCTTCGCGGGAGTTCATCGGATCGGACCTACAAACCTTGAGGAGATGCAGTCATGTCGCATGGAAACCCCCTCCGTCAGACGACGCGTCGTCGCCGGGCACTGCGCCGCTCCGTCGCCCGCGGGCGACGGAGCCCCTTGCCGGTCCTCGAGAGCCTGGAAGGACGCTCCCTCCTCAGTTACACGATCACCGACCTGGGCACGCTCGGAGGACCGGGCAGTGAGGCCTTCGGCCTCAACAACAACGGCCAGGTGGTCGGCGAATGGCAGACCGGCCGCGCTGCGGCAAACGGTGTCCTCATCACTCACGGCTTCATCTGGGACAGCGCCCACGGGATGCGCGACCTCGGGACGCTCGGCGGCGATCAGAGCAGCGTCGCCGTCGCCATCAACGGCGCGGGCGAGGTCGCCGGGACGTCCTCGACCGCCCCGGTCAAGGTGCGTCTCGGGAAATGGCTTGGTGTCGAGTACGTCGTGACGGACCACGCGGTCACGTGGGGCAGCACACTGAAGGCCCAGGGGCTGGGCGACGGTTCGGCCTCCGGCATCAACGGCGCCGGCGAGGTGGTGGGGACCTCGGGGGGTTATCCCACGCTCTGGACCGGCGGGGTCGCGACCAACCTGGGGACGCTCGGCGGACCTGCGACATCGCCCTTGACTCCGGCCCAGGCCTTAGGCGTCAACGCCGCCGGTCATGTGGTCGGCGCCGCTCCGACCAAGGATTCCTACCCGGATAATCTCGCCTTCCTCTGGACGCCCACGACCCCGGACGGTACCCAGGGGGCGATGACGAACCTGGGCGTGCTCAACACCGCCTATGGGTTATTGAGCAGCGCCTCCGCCATCAACGCGCTCGACGAGGTGGTTGGCTCGTCAAGCAATGTCGGAGGGACTACCGCGATCCTGGAGACCGGCGGGCAGATGTACAACATCGGGACGCTCGGCGGTGTTTACGTCGATTCGGAAGCTTCGGGTATCAACACCTCCGGAGTCGTCGTCGGCGACTCGAACACGGGCTACGGCCAATCTCTGGCCTGGATCTGGTCCCCGACGAGCCCGAATGGCACGAACGGACAGATGACCAACCTCAACAGTCTGATCCCGGCCGGCTCCGGCTGGATCCTCAACCAAGCGAGGGCCGTCAATGACGCCGGGCAGATCGCCGGCTGGGGCACCATCAACGGGCACGAGCACGCGTTCCTGCTGACGCCCACGACGACAACGGCCCGGGCTCAGGCATCGAGCGGCGCGACGAACGGAACCGTGGAAAGCCCTAACAGTCCGATTCCCGGAGCTTCCCCCTCCTTGCAAGGCCTCCTGGCCGCGGGCTCGGTCGGTGTGCCGACGTTGGACCCTATGTGGTGGACCCCATCGTCCCAGGCGACGGAGTCCGAACCCATGACGGGGGCGACGTATCAGGCGCCCGACTTCCCCTGGGCCGACCTGTCAGGCCATTCTCACCGTAAGAGATGACACGAAACACCCCGAGTCGGCGGGACCCGGGGTTCTGGCTTTGTACAGGGCCCTCAGCAGACTCATGGGTCGCGACAGACTCGTTTCGTCGGCCTGTCCGGCCGGCGACGGAAATCGGGGGCGAACCGCCTCTATGCCTAGAAGCGACGCCGCGTGGGCTGCTCCCCGCGATTTGGTCCACACGAAATGGGAGTTTCCTCAACGGTTGCCATCTTGCTCATGCTCGGAATTCGATGGCCACTTCCCTGAATCCTTCCGCTCGCATTCCTCGCTGAATTCTCTCGGCGTCTTGTAATCGATCGAGCTGTGCGGCCGGATCGTGTTGTATTCCCGCCGGAACCAGCTCGCCTTGGACCGAGCGTCCGGCACGCTCTCGAATTCCACTCGCTCCAGGAACTCATCTCGCAGTCGGCTGTGGAACGACTCGATGTAACCGTTCTGCCAGGGGCTCCCCGCCTCCACCGCGATCGGTTCGGAACCGACCTCCTTCCACCAGTTCGTCAGGACCCCGCAAATGAACTCCGAGCCGTTGTCGCTGCGGATTCGCGTCGGCGACCCGTCGCCGACCGACCACCCGGGCCATGATCCTTCGCACGTCGGCCCCGGTCATCGAACCGGCCGCATGGAGCACCAGGCACTCCCGAGTGTATTCGTCCACCACCGTCAACCACTTGAGCGGACGTCCTCCGGCGGTCCGATCATGAATGAAATCGCATGTCCAAACATCGTTCTTGAATCGGGACGGCTTCCGGGCGCAACTGTTGCCCCCGACGCCCGGCTTGGCACCGTGTTTCCTGGGCTTTTTCCGCCTCGATCGGCCGCTTCAGCCCCAGTTCGATCCAGAGCCGATGGACCCGTTTGAGATTCACCGACCAGCCCCCGCGGTCGAGCATCGCGTGGATTCGCCGGTATCCGAATCGGGGGTGTCGCCGGGCCAGGCGTTTGATCTCCCGGACCAGCGGCGGCTCGTCGGATCGGTGTTTCCGATCGTATCTCAAGGTCGATCGCGATCGCCCGATCACGCGACTGGCTCTCCGCTGCGAGATCTTGTACCGCTCGGCCAGGTAGCCCGCGATGGCTCGCTGCTGGTCGGGGCCGGGTCGCCCAGGGAGATCGCTCTCCCCGGGCTCCCACAGATCCAGACGTGCGGATTTCCCGCATCTGGCTCGTCATCTCATGACTTCGCTGCGCGACTCGAGCAGCCCGTGAACCACTCGCGCTCTTGGGAGTGGGTAACGTCTCTCCAGGCGAAGGAAGTCGGACCACGCCAGTGGTCCGGCTCGACGGCGACGCGAGAGCCATCGCCGCCAGGTCCGCCGCGAACCCTCCAGAAAGTTCTGGAGGCTGGCGAAGTTACCTAGTACTACAGCGCGAAGTCTTTCCCCAGGAGCAGCGAGGGAGCCCAGTGAGTTTGATGCCCAAAGCCCGCAACTTCTTCCGCGTCGCCTTGGTGTGGCTCTTGCGGGCCGCCGCATTCCTCACCTGCGTCCGCTCGATCTTCGCCGCCGTCCGCTCCAACAGCTTCAGCGAGGGGCGTTCGCCCAGCCACCAAGACGGGATCATCGCCGCGATCGCCGTGTGCACCTGGCACTCCGTCAACTCCGGATTTTTCCCCCCCGAACTCCTCTCGCATCCGCGCCAGGAACAGGTAGCTCACGCAACTCAGGATCAGGTGGCGTTTCAACCCCTGGTAACGACGCCCTTCATACTGATCCAGCCCGATCTCCGATTTCTGGTCCTCGAAACAACGCTCGACTCGCCATCGCGAGAACCCCACCAGCAACAACTTCGACACCGGCGTCTCCGGGGGGGCGTTGCTCACGAAGAACTTCACCTCCTTCAGGTCCAGGACGTTGCGGGCCACGACCAGGTGCATCAGCTCGCCCGGCAGACCGTCCTCGCCCTTGGGGGTGAAGATCTCGTGCTTAACCTCCCAGATCATCGGCCCCTTCTCGCCGTCCTTGACCCGCCAGCGTTGCCAGGCCTGATCGACGAATGCCCGCTCGTTCAGCAGCTCATCGACCCGTCGCGCCGGCCGGCTGCCGCCGGCCAGGCGAGGGACCTTGCGGCCCCGCCCACGCCCGTTCTTGCGGTACGGACGGGTGACCACGCGGGGCGGATCGAGCCAGCCGGTGAAGCTCCGGGGGACCTCGCCCATGAACTTCTGACCGCGAGCGTTCAGGCCCCGGAGAAAGTCGGGCTTGCTGCCGTATCCCTCGTCGAAGGTCATCCAGTCGAAGTGGAGGCCATGGCCGATGGCGTGGTCATACAGCTCCAGGGCGATCCGCCACTTGGGGCGGTAGGTCATCGAGTCGGGGATGCCCGCCTCGCGACAGCGTGGACGGTCGTCCGACCAGCTCTGGGGCAGGTACAGCTCGCCGTCGATCAGGCAGTGGAAGCCGTCGCGGGCGTACCCCAGGTGGACCGTGACCAGGCAGTTCTCCGTCTTGCCCCGCGATCCGCACCACTGGCGTTGCACGCCCGGCGTCTTGTCCCCCTTCTTGACGTCGCTGGTCTCGTCGATGACGCCGATGGAATGCGGCCCGGAGTGCTCATCGCGGACGATGTGCTGGAGTCGGTCGCGCAGGAGGTCGTGGTCCCAGTGGTGCTGGCTGAGGAACTCCTGGAGGGTGCGTGGTGCGACGCCGGCGTTGAGGGCGATCGGCTCGACGCTCTTCTCGGGGATGTCGGAGATCTGGCCGGAGATGTAGGTGGGCAGGTGGTCGCGGGTGTCCTTGCGTGGGAAGCAGTCATCGAACCGCTTGAGAAACGACCTGAGCTTGGGCTTGAGCGATCGGATCTGGGGGATGTTCATGCTCGTGTCTCCATAAGCCTTTGAGACGAGCATAGTTTCGTCGTGGCCAGCGATTCAAGCCTGTACAACCTGGCGCTGTAGTACTAGGTAGGTTTCAGTAAGTTCTTTGACGGTACGGGGCCTGGTCAAGCAGAAATTGCCTGAGAGGATCCCGGCTTCGCACCCTTTGCCTTTGCTTGGCTCAACTTCCACTTTGCAACACCCTAGGCCGTGTGGACAATATCTGGGTGATTTTCGTAAGACAGGTAATCTTTTGAATGATTCCGAACCCGTCGAGCACGCGCCATGTATCGCCACGCGATAGCAGATGAACACTGGGAGCGGATCGAGGACTTCCTCCCCGGCCGGGCCGGCGACCCCGGCGTGACCGCCACGGACAATCGTCTCTTCGTCGATGCCGTGCTCTGGATCGGCAAGACCGGCGCCCCTGGCGTGACATCCCCGAACGCTTCGGCAAGTGGAACTCGGTGTGGAAGCGGTTCGATCGATGGGCCGCCAAGGGGGTCTGGCTCCGGGTCTTCGAGGCCTTGAAGGACCCCGACCTCGAGTGGCTGATCCTCGACAGTACCGTGATCCGAGCCCACCAACACGCCGCCGGCGCGGTAAAAAGGGGGCTCCGACCAGGCCTTGGGACGCTCGCGGGGCGGTTTCGGGACCAAGCTGCACATCGCCGTCGACGGCCTGGGGAACCCCGTCGAGTTCATCCTGACGGGGGGACAGGAGGCCGACATCAATCAGGGCAAGGCATTGATCGAGGGTCATGATGCCGATGCGGTGATCGCGGACAAGGGATATGACGGAGATGATTTCGTCGAGGCGATCGTGGCCTCCGGCGCGGATGCCGTGATTCCGCCGAAGAAGAATCGGATCTTCCAGCGAGAGTATGACGAGATCCTTTACAAGGAACGCAACCTTGCCGAGCGGTTCATCAACCGGATCAAGCAATATCGGCGTGTGGCGACCCGGTACGAGAAGACGGCCCGGAACTTCTTGGGGTTCGTCCATGTGGCTGCGATCATGATATTGCTGCTGTAGCCCAAACACTGCAACCTTCCCAACTATTGTCCACACGGCCTAGTTTTCAACTATACTATATCTTGAGTACTCCCGGCTGCTTCTTTTTGCAAGCCTTCCGGTCATAAGATTGCCTTAAGAGGTTTCGCCTGTGATGATCGGGCTCGTCACGAGGTTTTCTGACTGATTATGTATCACTAACAACATATTTAATATTTATATAATAAAATGATTAAAATTAACAAAATATTCGCAGAATCAAAGAGTTTTTTTGTCGTTGTTTTATTTATATCAATGATATTGCTTTTATTTATTACTTGCGTTTTTCCTTTTCTATTGTCTCTGCATTTTGGTACGTTATATTCAAGCAATTATAGCGAATCAAAATTCAAAGCTGTTCGAATTGGAATGACCGACAAGAAAGTACAAGCATTGCTGGGTCTGCCTCTGAAAAAAAATCTTTTTTTGGGGCGAGATGGTTCTAAATTTGAATTATGGAAATACAGCGATCATCGGGAAGACACCGACAATTTTTATAGAAGATGGATAACAATTAAAAACGGGAATGTGTCTTATATTGCTAGGGATATTCGTTTTGATTGAGTGTCGCCGACCGGCAACGCAAGCTGGAGGAGCCTGGGCCGGGTCGCCCAGGGAGATCGCTCTCCCCGGGCTCCCACAGATCCGGACGTGCGGATTTCCCGCATCCGGCTCGTCATCTCATGACTTCGCTGCGCGACTCAGCAGGCCGTGGACCACTCGCGCTCTTGGGAGTGGGTAACGTCTCTCCAGGCGAAGGAAGTCGGACCACGCCAGTGGTCCGGCTCGACGGCGACGCGAGAGCCATCGCCGCCAGGTCCGCCGCGAACCCTCCAGAAAGTTCTGGAGGCTGGCGAAGTTACCTAGTGATCCCATAGTACCCGTAGTGCCCCCGCAGCTTTTGATTGAGGGTCTGGTGTTGAAACTCGATCGGCTCGTGTCGGTTCTCCCGGCACCACGTCGATAACGCTTGCAGCGCCCGCTTCAGTCGGCCTTTCGCCGTCTGACGCTTGATCACCCATCCGCCTCGTTGGGTCCGTCCCCAGTAATGGGTGAAACCCAGGAAGTCGAATGTTCGAGGTTCGGTTCGTCCCCGTCCTTCGGAGTCGGAGTCGGCCGCCTCGGGCGGATGGAACCGCACGAGCCGGGTCTTCTCCGGGTGGACCGTCAGACCGTACTTGCTCATCCGCTTGGGCAAGACGTCCATGATCCGCTGAGCGTCGTCTTCTCGGGCCACCCCGATCACGAAGTCGTCCGCGTAACGGATCAAGAACGCCTCTCCTTTCAGGCGACGTCGGACTTCCTTCTCGAACCATTCGTCGAGCACGTAGTGCAAGACGATATTGGCCAGGAGGGGGCTAATCGACGCCGCCTTGGGGAGTGCCGAGGTCGGGAGCCGTGAGGATCCCTCCCTCCAGCACCCCGGCGTTGAGCCATTTGCCGATGAGACGCAAGATCACACCATCACGCACCCGACGCTTGAAGAACTCCCGCAGATGGCCGTGGTCGATCGTGTCGAAGAACTTTCGAAGATCAACATCCACGACCCAGCAGCATCCCAGGTTCATCGCCTGTTTCCAGAGCGAATCCAAGGCCCCGTGGGCACCGCGTCCGGGTCGGAATCCGTGCGAGACGTCCAGGAAGTCCGTCTCGTATACGGGTTCCAACACCATCAGCACCGCGCGTTGGAGGAGCTTGTCCTCGAACGTCGGTATCCCCAGCGGCCGGGTCTCGCCGGGCGAGCCCGCCTTGGGGATGTGCACACGTCGCACCGGCGGGGCCACGTACGTGCCGGACTTGGCGCGGTCGAGGAGGTCCCGAAGGTTGCCCATCAGGTTGGCCTCGTAGTCGCCCGCGGTCTGTCCGTCCACGCCGACCGCCCCGTCCTTGCGGGTCTGGTGATACGCCGTCAGAAGCCAGTCGAGGTCGATGTGATGCGCCAGGTTCGTGAACGCCATGTCCGGGGCGTTCCTGGCGAGTTCCGCGATCCGTTGTCGTTTCGTGAACACGGCCTCAGGGCTCGGCGTCCCTGTCATGTTTCCCTCCAACGGTTCATGAGACGGCGTCTCCTTCCCTCCCCGGGGTCCCTCGGGACGGTTCCCCCGGCTCGACGGTACTATGAGACGCTCCGACTCCCCACCGCCCATCTCGCCGCACTTCGTTTCCTTCGTTTGGCGATACCATCGTTGCGTCCCTTGGTTCGTCCCCATCGGCCCAGGACAGGAGGCCGTGGATCATCCTGGAGTTGGTAAGCCGGGTCTCCGACCGGCATTTCGATGGAGACGGCGGGGTCTCCCAAGTTCCCGGGGAACCCTCGTGATCATTCGCCCTGTTCTCCGACCCCGGCGTGACCGGACAGACTCTTTGGGACCAAGGGTTAGTCTGCCCGACGCGGCCCCTGCGGGTGACCAAGGCAGGGGCTCGACGCGACGAAATTTCGGGGTTCAATCGCACGGCATTTGATCTCGCTGTCTACGCTTCGCAGGGGCAGTTCCCCACCCACCACGCAAGACTCGCTTCCGGCCGCTGGCCCAGCTCTACCGGGCGGGATTGGCTACCCGCAGGATTCCGACGAGAGGTTTCGAGCTTGTTGAAGGCTGTCCTCCTCTCCCGAGCTTCTTGGCGCAAGGTCACCACTTTTTTGGCGACATCCTGGAGCATCTGTTTATCCACGAGGAGCTCGGCCACGAGCCGCTTGAGACGCTCGACCTCGCCCTCGAGTTGACGACAGCGACGATCGGAATCGACCCGCGCGGGGTCATGCCGCTGTCGCCAGCGATGGTAGGTGGTCTGGGCGACTCCGACCTTGCGGTAGAAGTCGGAGACGGTCAGGCCTTTGGCCAGGCCGCGGTCGGCGTCTTTCAGCAATCGAGTCACTTCGTCGTCGGTCCGTCGCTTGCTCATGGGTCCCTCCCGGTTCAAGTCTACCGAGGGACTTCCATTTCAGGTGGACCAACTTCCGGGGGGCAGCCCAGCGGCTCCGAGCCCTGCGTAGCCAGCTCACGCGGCTGTCTTTCGTCGTGCTGAGGGATGCGACGCGAACCAGACATCGGGTAGCAGTTCCTCGAGCTGCCCGGCGGGCTGGGAAGGGAGGCGACGGAGGACGTCGGTGAGGTACGCGAACGGATCGATGTCGTGGTGCTTACACGTCCCGGTGAACGAATACAGGACGGCCGCCGTCCGGCCGCCGCGGTCGCTCCCCAGGAACGTCCAGTTCCGGCGTCCGATCGCCTGGGCACGGAGCATCCTCTCGGCGAGGTTATTGTCGATGCTCAGATCCCCGTGCTCGGGGTAGCGACACAGCGCCGCCCAGTTCGACTGGGCGTAGGCGATCGCCTGACCGATCGGGCTCTTGGGCAGCGCGAGGCGTTCCTGCTCGGTCAGCCACTCCCCGAACGCCGTCAGCAGTGGGACCGAATCCCGCTGGCGGAGGGCACGACGGTCCTCGGCCGAGAACTTCTCGGCGGCGGTCTCGATCTTGTAGAGCTGCCGGATTCGCGCCAACGCCGCGTGCGCCAGCACCGGCGCAGGAGGTCCGCGATTCGAAGAACTTCCTCCGGACGTGAGCCCAGCACGCGACTTCTTTCACGCCGGGACCGGCACAGATCCGGTCGTAGCCGGAGAAGGCGTCGGCCTGGAGATAACCCTGAAATCCCTTCAGGAACCGCTCCGGACCGTCTCGCGTCCGGCGCGGCGTGTAGTCGTACACGACGTAGGGATTGCGAACATCCCCGATGTAGTCCCAGAACCGGCCGGTGCGGGTCTTGGGCAGCGTCCGGTCCAACACCGGCACGGTGGTGTCGTCGGTGTGGATGACGATCGAGAGCAAGACCCGCTTGACCATCAGGTCGTAGAGCGGCGTGAGCAGCTCGCCGCAGGAGGCCATCCAGCCGCAGAGCGTGGCCCGCGACAGCTCGACCCCGTGACGGGCGAAGATGTCTTCGAGCCGGTAGAGCGGAAGATGATCGCTATATTTGCTCGTGATCGTCTGGGCCAGGAGACCCGGGCCGGGCAGCCCCTTGTCGATCGGTTGCGGCGGCTTGTCCGCGAGGGCGACGTGCTCCTGGCAGGCGCGACAGGCATAGCGAAATCGCGCGTGGACGATCACGAAGAGCGACGACGGGACGTACTCCAGCTGCTCGCTCAGCTCCTCGCCGATCTTGGTGCGCGTGCCTCCGCAGTCCGGGCAGGGCAATTCCTCGTCGGACAGCTCGTACTCGATCCGCTTGCGGGGCAGGCTCTCGGGGAGCTGTCTGCCGTCCCCGTCGCCGCCATCGCCGTTTCGGCTTCGCGTCCTCCGAGCTCCGGAGGATTCCTCAGAGGTCCCCGCGGCGACGTCTCCGGTGCATCCTCGGTGAACAGCCGGAGTTGGTTGGGATCGACGCTCTCCCGCCGTGGGCCGTACTGGCGACGGTAGCAGCAACTCGACCTGATGCTCCAGTTGCTCGATCCGCCGCTGCGACTCCCGGATCGTGTCCGCCTGCTGGCGGATGATCTCGTGGCAGAGGGCCAGGTCGTCGGGGAGTGGCGAGGCGTGATTCACACATGCCAGAATTATACGGCCACGAATGCTTTCGAAAAGGGCCCTTCATCGAGGATTTTCGACGGTTTCCCGGGAATAGCGTCGCTGCCGCCGGACGCTGCCCAGGTCGACCCCGTCGAGGATCATCATCAGGTCCGCCGCCTTGACCTCCACGCCCTTCGTCGCGATCATCGCCGCCGCGGCCGGGAAGCGGAAGCAGCCTTTTTCCAGTCGTTTATACCACAGGCAGTATCCGTCCCTGTCCCACCAAAGGATCTTGATCCGATCGCCGCGACGGCTCCGGAAAACGAACAGGTGGCCCGAGAGCAGGGTCGAGGGCCATGGACGATTCGACGAGGTAGGCGAGCGAATCGAACCCCTTCCGCATGTCGGTCGGATCGGCCCCGAGGAAGATCCTCACGGTCGGGGGCCAGCTCAGCATGGGCGACCCTCCAGCACGGCCAAGACTCGACCCAGGGTGGAGGGGTCGAACCCGGAAGGGACCCGGACGACCAGGCCGGTCGTCAGCACGATCTCGATCGGGGGCACGGGCCGGGGCGAGACCGCCTCCAGGTCGACCACCCGCACAGGCAGGAAGGCCGGAGCCGCTTCGGTCGGCTCACCCTCCTGCTCACCCCTGAGCGCCGCCGAGGTCTGCCGGTCGCGGCGGACCAGCTCCTGCCGCCACCAGCGGAAGGTCCAGTCCTTCAGTCCTTCTCGACCGCAGAAGTCGCGGACGGTGAGCCCGCTGCGCTGCTGCCGTCGGATCGTCCGCCGCCAGAACTTCTCCCTGGCGGGGTCACGCCGCTTGCCACCGCGCTTCGCCATGCTCTGGTCCCCTCGGCACGCAAGGATCGGTCCGAGGGGATCGTACCACGGCCATCAAGATGGGGTCCGTATGACGGATACTTAAGGTGGGCCTCCAGGGCCTTGGCATGCTCACCTTGCATTTGATAGACGTTGGCGATGTTATTGTAGCTGTCGGCGACATCCGGATGGCGTTCGCCCAGGACGGCCCGGCGGATCTCCAGCACCTTGAGATCCACCTGAAGGGCCTTGGCGGGCTCACCCTGCTCTTGATAGACGTTGGCGATGTTATTGTAGCCGCCTATGGTGTCGGGGTGCCGCTCGCCCAGTGTAGCACCGTAGATCTCCAGCGACTTAAATGGGTGAACGTGCCCGGCCTGAACAACGACCAGGCCGGGCCAAACTCAATCCAGTTGCCGGGGGTTGCGGCGGATGTGTTGGCGAGGCGGTAAATCACTTCGCGGAGGCGGCAAGCCGTATCGCCAGCAGCACGGCCAGCAATGCGGTGAGGCATCCGAATACGATGATGCTGGTGTGTACGATCTGTGCCACGGCTAAAGCTCCCTGAACCGGGGAGAAAGGGCAGGCGAAACGCTTGAGTCGCCACCAAGGCACTGGCAGGAAGTCGAGATACGCCCAGGCAACCATGGCCATGATGACGCCCAGGGCGATGGCGTCGCACGGAGCATCCACCAGCGGGTTCAAGTCGCATGGGCAGATGGGATGCGGGTGCGAGGCAGGCGGTGCGGGCAGGGGGTTCGTATGGGCCGCAAGCCATTTGAGGCCATCCACGGCAAGGACGATTCCACCCCTACGGTGCCGGTGTCATGGTCGGCAACATGCCACGCGGATAGACCGAGCAAGGCGAAGCTGATTGGGGCGGCAATGTGCTCGTTGACGCGGATGCCTTGATCCTCGCCATCAGCCGCGAACAGGCGTCCTCCAGCGGCATGACCCAGGAAGCCACAAGGATGACCAGCACGAGCACGGCGAAGCAAACGCCGTCATCAAGCAGCGGGGAGGGAAACGTACCCATTTCCGCAGAACTCCCCAGGACGTCGGCCCAGGAGCCAACCACGGCCCGCACGATGCCCAGGTCGAAGTGATACAGGCCCGCCAGGATGGCCAGGATCATGGCGACCGGCAGGAATTCTTGGACGAGTAGGCGAAATCGCATGCGATCAATGCCCCGTGGGTTAATGGAGTTGCCGTTGCTGCATAGCCGAGCGTGCGGCGAGGATGCCCGCCACCAACACCCCGACGTCATCGATGAGGCCAAACGGCCCCAGGGCGATTTCCGGCACCAGGTCGATGGGCAGGAGGATGTAGGCACCGCACGCCAGGGCGAAGCACCAACTGACGATAGGCATCAAGAAGTCACGAAGTTTTGAATGAGGCATGGCCAGCAAAACCAGCAGGAGAGCGGTAAGGCCACCGCCGACCAGCAGCGTCGTCTGAATCACGTTGGTCATGGGAACCTCGAAGGGGTTATTTGAGGGCGTCGAGGAGCTTGCGGACCAGCAGCCCTTTGGCGAACATCGCCGTGAAAATGGCACCGAGGAACAGCATGGCGGTTGTCCGATCGGATGAAGTCCCGGCCCCTCGCGGGCGCCGGGACTGAAGTTGACGAATGCTTATGACGCACGCAGCAGGTTGGCCAGGGCGGCAACGTCCTGGACGTCGCCTTTCTGCATTTCCTTGAGCTTGCCGCGAATCTGTTCGATGGCCTTGAGCAGCGTTTCCGGCGTCAACTGCCCGGAGGCAAACGAGAAAGAGAAGGACACGCCTTCGAGCTTGCCAGCCACCCTCCCGGCCTTCGGCTGGACGTGCTTCTTGCCGACCCGCCGACGCACGGCCTCGATCACCTGGTCACGGTTGAGGCGACCTTGCACCACCGTGTTGGCCAGCTCACGCATGGCGTCCTCATCCCTGGTGCGGAGATTTCGTAAGCTGCCGATTCGGTCAACCGGCCGTCATCGACCATCGCTTGCACATCGCCGGGCAGGGTCAGCAAGGCTTCCGCCCGCGTGATCGATGCCCCGGAAAGCCCCAGCTCGACAGCCAGGGCTTGCGACGTGCAGGCTTTGAGCTTCTTGAGCTTGGCCATTGCCCTGGCCAGGTCGAGCGGCCGGAGGTCCTGGCGGCAATGGTTTTCGACAATCTGGTCAGCGAGGATGTCGGTTTCGCTCAGCTCGCCTTCCACGGCCACGCAAGGCACCGTGGCAAGGCCCGCCTGTTTGGCGGCCCGCCACCGGCTTTCCCCGGCGACGATCCGCCAGGCCCCGCGTTCAGCGTCCCGCCGCACCCGCAGCGGTTGCAGGATTCCCCGGCTCTTGATGGAGGCCACCAGCCGGTCAAGGGCTTCCGGCAGGAACACCTGCCTGGGTTGATTGGGATCGGGGACAATTCCCCGATGGGAATTCGCAGTAACGTTTCAGGCATGAATACGTCTCCCCGAAGCCGTTGCATCGTACGATACAGCGGCCCCGGAACCGGATTGTCAAAGAACGACGACGCGGTACGCACCGCGAACGTTCGCAGGCCACACGGCCCGCCACGACGGCACAAATACAGGATGGCAGCCGCCAGCGGCGGCAGGGTCAGCGGGGGCTTACAGCACGCCCCTTTCCTGCATTTCAGCTTCGATGCTCGCCACGTCGATCAGCATCATCGTGCAGAGGCGGCCGAAATACTCCGCATCGACCCCGGCGGCCAGGGCGGTGTATTTGAGCTTGAAGCTGATCGCGCCGTCTTCCTCCTCAATAGCCCAGCCGCCAAGCGGCAATTCGTCGTTGTGTTCGAGCAGGCCCTTCAGCATGCCGTTGGGGATCGAGCGGGCGGGCAACTTCGCCGGCAGAGGGCGGTGAAGCCATCAGCGGGTCGCCTTCGGGACGCCTCACGATGATGTGACGGTGCGGCGAGCGGCATCGCCTTTGAACTCCAGGGCGATGCTGTCGCCCTGGCGGCTAAGATCGAATAGCCGTTTTCCCGGCAAAGCCGGTCCAGCGTGGACTTGCTGGTGACGCTGGCGATGCCCTTCGAGATCGCTCCAAGCAGACTCATGGAAACCGCTCCTTTGGCGAAACGCCAAGCCGGTACGGGGATGCGGGACGTGCGGCGACCGGCCAGCCGCACGGGCAGGTTTGAACGCGAAAAGTGGAGGACTGGACCCAAATCCAGGTGATCGGGTACGTACAGCGACCGCAGAACCGCGATACGGTTCCTGGAGCAGTCGCTTACGAACGGCTGGTTACGCGGTGGAAGGTGTGTCGAGCGAACCTAACCGCGTCTAGGACTAAATTTAGTCCACAGCGTTCACGAATGCAATGGGGTGGGGGAAAATTCGCCGGAGGAAATCAGGAAAGTTTGCGGCCGAATCGCCCCGTCTTTGGGCCAACGTGATCCTGCCAAGGAGTTTCCGACTCGATTGCCGGGGTAATGCATCCATTAATTTCAAGTTTGGAAGAGTGTCGGAGTAAGCTGACTTTTTCTGCTTGCCATCCACATAGATTTCGAAATAGAAACGGCCGACCCCGATCAAACTCCCGGACGTGGCTTTAAGCTTCGCGGGTAAACCGGTATTTGGGCATTGGGCGGCAAGCCCCAAGGCCTCCAATTCGCTATTCACGAAGTCGCTTACCTTTTTTTTCCCCTCCAGATCGCTGGCATCAAATCTGGTTGGATCGCTGATGTGAAGGTTCAAGGCAGGTTCCAGCAAAGCGGCCATTTCTCGGCGAAATTGGTGGGTTACTTCGGACAGTTTGGGGGGCAAGATCAAGAAACGCGGCATCCTTGGGCAACGCCTCCATCAACGCGGCGAAATGCTCGCCCCGATGTTCGACCGCATCCCGCGAATTGTGCGGCTGCGGAGGCGTTTTGTTATCCGGCTCTTGCAGAAATCCTAACCTTTTCAGTTTGTCAAGAAATTCAGAATATTTACGAATTGATGAATATTGAATAGGTTTATTATCACAGTTATGAATAATTTCAAATGTGGTTTTGGCCAGGACGCGGTTACTTCGGTCGAGTACGCGACGCGGCCCTCGCTGGTTCATCAGCGTGAAAAGGACCGGCCCCACTTTCTTCCTAGCAGCCGTCCCGATGACACCTATGGCCTGGAGTGCATCCGCTTGAATCCTGGCGTTGTCGTTTTGAACCTCAATCAAAAGCGACGAAACACCTTTGCGGCGAAGCCTTTTGGGCCATCGCCTTGCGAAGTTGAGCCTTCGTCATCAACCCGACGCGACTCGAATTCGTGGAATTGATATCTTTGGATGATTTGTCGTCTTTTTGCTTATCGAAAATGCGATCGTCCATCGAAAACCGTTCCGTAGGAATTGAGGCCACCCATTGGCCGCGTCGTGGCCTGATCCCGATTATACCTCGCCAGGCCACGCGGACCGCCCCCAGGGCATCGGAAGGCGTTCGACGCTGCTTTTCCCCATGCAATACGTTTCCCAGCTTCCTGAGCCATCCCAGGGCCATTGAAGGCCCGTTTACTCAAATCCTTCTGCCCTGATGCCCGGAGCTTCCCCACATTGCGGAGGGCGGCAGGGCAGGCGTGCCGGAGGCACACGGTTTCCGGCCCGGCACCCGGCAAGTGATTGCATGCAGGCGTTGCCCGTCCATTGATTCCCAAAGCCATGAAATAAGCAGATCGTGCCCAAGGCACGCCTACCGCACGTTGAGACGGGGGACACCCCCGATGGCGGCATCAAACAGCGGCTTCCGTTGCGAAACAACGGACTGAGGCGGCAAAGCCGCCAACCTTTCCAACGTCGTTTCGTTCTCACCCGCTGTTTGACCCCGCCACCCCCGAAATTTGGCCACCACCAAGGTAATGACGGCGACGATCCCGAAGCCGGGATTCGCCCCGTTCATTACCTTGTGAAACTATTTGGAGTAAATCAAATGCCCGTCATCGTAATTGCCATCCCTAAACCGAAATTCCCCCTCGGCCAAGTCGTCATCACGGCCAACGCCCAGGCGAAGCTCGACAGCCAGGCGGTAAGCGATGGCCTGAGCCGTCACGCTTCCGGCGATTGGGGCAACGTCGGCAGGAAGATGCGCGCGGAAAACGAGCTATCGCTGAAGGAAGGCTACCGCCTGTTGTCCGCTTACGGCAGCGGCGAAACGAAATTCTGGATCATCACCGAGGCCGACCGCACCTATACCACGGTCTTGATGCCTGAAGACTACTGACCGGCACCGGGCCGGGGCAAGCCCGGCCCATTTTTTGGTTCACACTTGACCACCACCCTAGAATTGTATCGTACGATACAAAACACGAAAGGCCGCCGCCATGATCGCCCACCCGACGCCCGCACCTACACCAGCCTTGACGCCGCCTACGACCATTTCAACCGCGAGCTGTTCGGCGGCCAGCTCCCGCCCTGCCTGATCACCATGCAGCGGCACAAGGGAGCCTACGGCTATTTTTCCGGCGGCCGGTTCGCCAGCATCGACGACCCGCAGGAAGTGACCGACGAAATCGCCCTGAACCCCGCCCACTTCGCCAGCCGCCCGACGGCGGACACGCTTTCGACGCTGGTGCATGAAATGGCCCATCTCTGGCAGCACCATTTCGGCACGCCGTCGCGGACCGGCTACCACAACAAGGAATGGGCCGCCAAGATGCGGGAAATCGGCCTGATCCCCAGCGACACCGGCCAGCCCGGCGGCAAGGACACCGGCCAGAAGGTGACCCACTACATCGAGCAGGGCGGACGCTTCGAGCGGGCCTGCACCGCCTATCTGGCCACCGGCACCGCGTTCCTGTACCACGACCGGGCAGGCGAGGGCGAAGCCGCCACCCGCAAGAAGAAAGCCGCCAGCAAGACCAAATACACCTGCCCGGCTGCGGCCATGAACGCATGGGCGAAGCCCGACGCCCACCTGATTTGCGGCGATTGCAGCGAGGCGATGGAAGCCGAGCAGCCCAGGAGCGGAAGCGACCGCCGCACCGGGCCGGATGATACCCCGGCCGGGCGCTCGCTCGCTCGCTTGCCGTCAGCGTTCCACCTCGCGGAAGCGTGATCCGTTTGATGACCGTCGCGTTGTCATCGGCAAAATCCCGCCGGCGACGGATGCTCCCAGACCCACGGCATCAGGTGCAGCCCGATCGCGTTGCACAGCGAATGCAGGTGCCGCCCCTCGATCGTCACTTCGGTGACGACGCTGCCGCGAACCGCACGACCAGCACCGGGCCGCTGCCCTGCTTGTCCGGCTGGCACCAGCCGCACCCGCTCCAGGTTGGCATAGGAAAAGCCGTTCGGCAGGTAATCCTTGCCGCACGAAGAACAGCGTCATCTGCGGCTTCGTTGCCCGCCGGGCATGGGCCAGATAGGGATCGCCCGGCCGGGGCAGCGGGTCGGCTGCGTTCCGGGCCGTCAGGCCCGCCCCGGCGTTTCCGCCGCCGTGGCCGGTTCCGGCGGCCGGTGCCGCTTTCGCCTGTGCGAGCTGGCTGCCAGAAGGTCGATCTCGGCTTCACGCCGCATGCTCATCGATCGTGCCATAGCCCACCTCCTTTCCGTTGGTGCTGCTCCTTGTGGCGCTTCGGCGTCACGCTTGGCCCATGCCGCCCGCACGCGGTCGATGATGCCGTGCCGCCGTTTCTGCTCCGCTGCCGCCGGTCCGTCGCCTTGCCGGCTTCGCCGCCGGCATGTCCGACGCCAGCAGCTTTTTGGACGAGCGTTGCATCGCCGTCCCGCACGTCGTCCTTGTGCGTCGGTGTAGAGCGTCATCCGCTCCTTCGCCCGGCTGCCGCATACGTACATTTGCTCCTGATTGGTCGCGGGCAGCGAGGCCGACGACATCGCCAGCATGCGCCCGCTGCACGGTCTGCCCTGCGAGCCGAAGATGTTTCGACGTAGCCGTGCCGGAAATGCCCGGCGTCGCCGGCGATCACCCAGCCGTTATCCAGCCGGATATTGCCGTCTTCGGTGAATCCGGCCACCGTCTTGGTCATCGCCGTTTTTGAGCTTGTGCTCGCCGTCCAGCGTCTTCACCGTGCCGGTGAAACGCATCTTATCGCCTTCGGCCAGGGCGATGGCCTCCGGCCGGTAGAGCGAAAATCGCTCGGCGTTCCGACGCGGCACCGCTGGCCGGGTCGGTGACGGTGACCGCTCGCCTTTGGTGAAGCCCTTGGCGTTCTGGTGGAACTGCAGCACGTCGCCCGGCCGGTAGGTCGCCGCCTCGCCCCGTTCCGCCTCGCTGGCCTCGGCCGCCACCAGCCGGGTAAACGTCCCGCGTCGGTGCCCAGCTTGCCCGGCGTCGCGGAGCTGGGAGCGGATTTCGTGCGTGATGGGCGCCGCTTCGTCGTGCGTCGGCGACACGACCAGGCAGGTTTTCTTTTCGTCCAGGGCTTGCAGGTAATCGGCCGCGATCTGCCGGTAACGGTCGCTCGCGTCGGCCGATCTCCCGCACCCAGCCCAGCGCGGTCGAGCGTGTCGAAGCCTTCGAGCGTCTTGCCCTCGGAAAGCGCGTTGCCGCCGCCAGGTAGCGGGCTCCTCGGCTTCTTCTGGCGGAGGATTTCGGTCAGGCTGAACGGCCGGATGCCGCCGTATTCCTTGAGCAGCCGCATCAACGCCCCGCGAGGCGACGCCGCCATGCTGCATCGGATCGCCCACGAGCACCAGCTTCAGATCGAGCTTTTCGGCGAGCTTGAACAGTCGGTCAGCGTCCTTATGGCCCAGCATCGAGACTTCATCGACCACCACCCGGCCACCCTTGGCCGCCGCCTGCATCCTGTCATCGAGCAGGAAACGGGCCAGCGTGTTGGCCTCGAAGCCGTCCTCTTGCAGCACCCCCGCCGCCTTGGCGGTGGTGGCCAGGTAGGTGACCGTCTGCCCGGCCTGCCGCACCCCTTCGTCGAATTTGGCGAGCATCGACTCTTACCGGCCCCGGCCGGGCCCCGACCAGATTCACCCGGTTTTCGCGATTCGAGCAGGCCCGCAGGCGGTCTCAACTGGCCGTCGTTGAGCGACTTGCCGTCCCCAGCCGTGCGGGTCAGCCGCTTCGGCCCCGCCGACCGGGGCAACGCTGCCGCGACCGCCGGCCGCGAAATCGGAGATGGCTCCGTTCCTCGGCTTGCAGCTCCGGCGTGGTCGCCATCCGCTTGCCGTCGATCTGCCGATGATGACGCCCTGCCGCCGTGCCTCCCGCTCGATGTCGTCAGGCGACGCCCTGCCGATGCTCCGCTCCATCGCGGTCGCCGCCAGCTCCTCCCAGCGGATGCACGATTCCTGCTCGCCGTGGTGCCGCAGGGCGAAATCCACGGCCCGGGCCACCGTGTTCTCCGGCTTGGGATTCTGCCCCAGCTCGCCCGCTTGATCGTCTCGGCGATGGCGCCGTCCGTCGGCGTCATGACCGGCTGTCCCAATACTCGCGGCATTCCGCCAGCGTCAGGTCGTCGCGTTTCTGCAGCCGCGAGGTTGCCCCAGCTTGTCGCGTGCCACCGCCGACAGCTGATCGGGCGCGTCTGCCCGCCGCCTTCGCGCTTCGCTGACCGTCGAGGATTGCCTGCTCCGCGGCTCGATCTCCGCCGACCGCCGCGAATTCCGCTCGATCACCGGCTCCGGGATGCCCTTGATGTCCCAGGAGTGATACTTGCCGTCCGGCTTCCATTTGGTTTCGATCTCATAGCCCAGCCCGGCCAGCTTGGCCGCGAGGATCGTGTCGAAACTTCGGTCGAAGAACCGGCGGATATCCATGATCGGCCGGAACTTGACCGCCTTCCATTTGCCCTCGACCGCGTCGAAGCGTCAGGTTGGGGATGACGACGTGGATATGCCGGTCCGGCAGCGGCATCACCCGCCACTTGTGACCCTCCGGGCAGGCTTTCATCGACGACCGGCCGGGTTTCGGGATGCTCGACCGCATACCAGACCAGGTTGCCCGTCACCCGGTCGGCTTGCTGGCCGTCCACCCGCACGCGGGTTGTGGCGTAGCCTTCGAGCATGCGCCATCGCTTCCCGGACCGCTTCCCAGATGGCCGCCTGGATCCGCGTGTCGCCCCGCTCCAGGGCCATCGTGACGCCCTTGGGCACGCTGGCGGTGACGTCCCAGCCCGATAGCCGATCTTCGATCAGCTTGGCGGTGAGTTGCTCGCCGGTGTGCGGGTCGAGGCCGTGCATCAGGTGCTTGAAATGCTCGTAGTCCGGCTCGCCGTCCAGTCCGAGCTTCGGGGCACCCTTGCCGCCCCATTCGCAGTGCAGCCCGCCGCCGCCCTGGTAGTAACCGGCGTCGGATTTCCCGTAATAGAGGCACGCCCTGTTAGCACTTTGGATCGGCTTCATCCGGAGCATCGGACACCCCTGGGTGTTAACTAAATCTGGGGAATCTTATATGCGGCAAACACAATATCAAGTGGTTTTTCGCTTCGCTCAAAAAAGGCCAGAAAAGTATGCAGTCTGATGCCCTTGGCGCTGCCAACGCGGAAAACCGGGCCGTTTCCACGGTGAAAACGCTTACCCGAAAACCACCTTTTACCGCCACTCAGTTGATTACCTGACTCTGTAAAGGATTTAACGCCCTACCGGTGTGTTCTCGGTTAACGACGCGGGAGGCAGGCAAAAAGCATTTGACGTCAGCAACGATCGGCCTATCGTTCCGCGATGGACGAGGAACCGACGCCGAAAGAAGCCACTTTGAAGCAGCCCACCGCCGCCGAGCAACGGGAAATCATGCGATCCTGGCAGCGTGTCAGAAAGCGGCATGGACGGACCGCGAGGCTTGTTGCCCGAACAGCCGGATAATCCGGTCGCCTACAAGCTCCTGGAAGCCGCAGGCGAGGCGATGGAGCGGGGCGAATGGAAGGGCGGGCTTACCATCTTGCGGTTGGTGGTCAAGGAATACCGCGAGTCGAAGGAAGCTGCCTGTGCGCGAGGCAGCGTCATCGACCGATTGACCGAGATTTCGGGCGGCAAGGGCCGCTGATGCACCCGCCGCCATTCCGGTTCGAGCACAAATTGTCAGATTGGCCCGCCTGCATCCTGGAGCTACGATGCTGCAAGGGCACGGTCAAAATCCCGGTGAAGCTTCTGATCGTCCAGCAGGGCGACCAAACGTTCCGCCAGGTCGTCAACAAGCTACGGTGCAACCAATGCGGCAAGCCACCCGCCCCCGTCTACCTGTGTGCTTCTCACCACCGCACCGGCGAAAGTCGTGGGCCGACGCCTGATTAGGCGATTGAATTGGCCCGATCTGACTTGACTTTCCCGACCGCTCACCGGTTCACGTCGCCTAGCCCATCGGGCGAGGGTGCAACATGGCAGGCCGATGCTAGCCAGATTTCCCGGCGGTTGATCGTCGCCGCTCTCCCGAAAGCGGCAGCCTCAAAATGGATTTGGCCTTATTTCCGCCCAGGGTTTTGGTATTCTAAATAGCGAACCTATCCAACGATGCCGTTGTCCAGGTTGCGGAATGAGCCGTAGCCGCCATCAGGTGACACAACTAAACCTTTGTCTTCAGAGGAATAGCGGTTTACTATCCCTTTGTTCAAAGTTCAGGATTCCCCAATGTCGATCGGCTCGAAATCTGTCCCAATATCTCCATTAGTGGATATCTATTCTTGGTCCAAATCTCGCCCTGAGTGGCAAAGGGACGCACTACGTCGCATCGTTACTCAGGGATCGCTCAAAGACGCCGACCTCGATGAGCTTGAACAAATCTGCCGCCATGGTCGATCCGCTTTGGAGAAAGATGAAGTTCCGCCGATCGTCATTCCCCTTGATGCCGAGCACCTTCCCACGACGTCCGCCCACGGCAATGGCATCAGCCTCGTCTCTCTTAGCCAAGTCATCAATGTAAATCGCTTGCCCGACGATCAGACTCTCTCTTTTCAGCCGGGGTCCTCGCTTACCGTCATCTACGGAAAAAACGGGGCTGCGAAAATCCGGCTATGCACGCATTATCGAAAAAAGCATGCCGATGCCGTGGTCAGGCCCGACCACTTCTGCCCGACGTCCGCACTACTCCCAAGGCTGCGAAGGCAAGTGCCCGCTTGGTTATCCAAGAAGGCAGCGAACACCACCCGCTTAGTTGGACAGATGGCGAACCTTCAGATGATCGCTTCAGTCGAGTCTTCGTCTTCGATGCGGACTGTGCCGACCACTATATCGACGAAAGCGACGGGACGGCGTTCACGCCATTCGGCCTGGATATCCTCGAAAAGCTTAGCGGCGCATCCGATGCCTTGAAGCAACGGCTTATCAAACGTAAGCAAACCATCGCCGCAAGAATTGATGCGATCAAAGGCGAATGGCGGGTGCAGGCTAACACGGCCGTCGGCAAGTTGATCGCCGGCCTTTCAGCCTCGACGTCACATGTTGAGGTAGAAAAACTCGCGGTATGGACCCAGGCAGACGCCTCCAGGCTCGATCATATCAACCAGACCCTCACGTCGAATCCAAAGCTGAAAGCCCAAAATTCCAGGGCGGCGGCTTCACGAATCACCGAGTTTGCCGCCGCGATTCGCAAGGCCGCTGCTCTCCTGCAAGACTCGAATATTCGGCAGCTTTGCGAGGCTATTGCCGAATCCGAGCAGGCTGCCCAAGTGGCAGCCGCCTTGCGCGGGTGCTCGATTCGACGCCTCTTACCTCAATGGCACCGGCGGCAAGCTATGGTCTCACCTGTGGGCCGCCGCCCGCGAGTTTTCCGTTACGGACGCTTACCCAAGCGTCGAATTTCCGAATGTGGCTGACGACTCGCGATGCGTTTTGTGCCAATCGAATCTAGATGAGAACGCACGCGAACGGATGCGTCGTTTCGATGAATTCATATCTAATCAGGCTTCCGTAGCGTTCGATGCCGCAAGAAACAACCTCACGGCACTTAAGGCAAAGTTGCTCGACTTCGACCGCATTTCGGACGCCTGGAAGCGTGCGGAGAGCGACCTTTCGTTCTGTGATGCCGATCAGCTCGAAGCGTTTGCCGCGTTTGCTTCCGCATGCGACCGACGCCATGAAGCCATCAAAGCGGCGATGACCACGGGCGAATGGAATTCCCTGCCTGTCCTTACCGTATCGCCGGAAGTTCGGTTGATTGAACTGGCCGGTGCTCTCTTGAAGAGAGCTAGCGATGAGGAAGCGGCCGCCGATCCATCCCAGCACCAGAGGCTCAGCGATGAGAAAGCGGAACTCGAAGCCCGCCGATGGATGGCGGAAGCTGCTGAAAGTGTTACCGGATTGATCCGCCTTCTCGGTCTCGTTGCTTCAAGTGAAAAGTGCATCGACGACACCATTACCAATGCGATCAGCATTAAGAGCAAAGAGTTATATGACAAACACGTCACCACATCTTTTAAGAAGCAGTTCAACGACGAACTGATCTTTCTGGAGCCAACGCGACTCCAGGTTGAGTTGCAGGCCCGCGGCGAGAAGGGAGGGGCACGGTTTTCGCTGAAGGTAACCGGAGCGGGCAAGCACCAGGTTTCGAATGTCGCGAGCGAGGGCGAAACGCGATGCATTGCCCTTGCCCTTTTTTTCGCGGAACTGTCGCAATCGTCCGATAAATCGGCCCTAGTCTTCGATGACCCGGTTTCTTCGCTGGACCATGAGCGGCGTCACCGCATTGCCGAACGCCTGGTGCGAGAGTCGCGGGAGCGTCAAGTCATCGTTTTCACGCATGATCTTGCATTCGTATGCGATCTTCAATTCCATTGTGATGCGAAAGACGCTTCGATCTGCGGCCGGCACATCGACTGGTCGGCGGATTCTCCAGGCCGTTGTCATGAACGGCTGCCGTGGAAAGCCCAATCAAGCTACAAGGAGATGATGAAGCATCTTCACGAGATGTGCCTGAAGGCGAAATCGATTGCCACGCATGATGGCGAGGCCGAATATCAGACTTTCGCGAGCGGATTAGTCTCCGAGATTCGGGCAGCAGCGGAGCGGATCGTCGAAGAAGTGCTTTTCAACAACGTGCTCCGTGAACACGACAGTCAAGTGAAGATGGGCCATCTCGAAGCGGTAGGCGATGTCGAGTACGAGGATTATCAGGCCGTCTACGCCGTCTGGCGAGAATGCTCCCGCTTGATCCCGGGGCACGCATCGCCAGCCATTCTGCACGTCACCATCCCACCACACGGCGCATCAGCGGCTTTGTAGACAATCTTGAAGACGTGGCCAAGCGTGTCAAGGATCGTCGGAATCCGGCGGCGGCAGGAGCACCTCCCATCGGCCTCAAAGTCGCTAAGGGATCGTAATCTATTTCCCCAACGCGTCGCAGCGTCTCATTCTATGCACTTGTCCACCTGACTCTTCCACTTGGCTTGATATCCGATAATTGGCATTATCGGACAGCGGAAAAATTCCGATATTATTTAATGTTGTGGATGAGATCAGCCGGCATCGCTTTGGCGATCACGTCCAAGCGATCCTCATAGCGATTATCCTTTTGATAGAGTCTCTGTGCGGCAGTGGATAGCAGAGTGCAGAAATTCGCGTCGTGACGCGTCGCATTCTGGTTGTGCTTATCAGTTCGGTCGTATAGCCGCTTGCCGTGATACATATCCTTTCCGCCAGGCTTCAGCGACGAAGAGGCTAGCGATCCCGAATCGATCAGCAAATGAACCAACTCGTGAAGGATGATGGTGTCGATCGCCAGATCGTCCTCATCTAGCACTTCGTCACTGATTAGGAAGACATCTGCATTTACGCCTTCCAGCCCAGGCAACCGACTTGCCACGTCCACACTGTATCCGGCGAGTGATTCGATGAAAGGGGCACCCTCGTAGAGCTTGGTTTGCGGATCGCCGAACAATGGCGAGTAATTGTGTGCGGCTTTGTTGATTTGTAGGCCGAACAACTTCCGGTTACCATGATTCGCCAGGTAAGTATCGATATCGAAGTCAAGAATGTCGGCCGCCAAGCAACTTAGTCTTGTGAGCACAAATTCACCTGAACGTGGCATGACATCCTCTGTTGACGGGTCGAAACTCAAATTGAAATCCGCTCGACGATGTTCCGCGTCACCTTCTTCTGCCGCCGGTCGTAAAGCCCGGTCGTTCGCGGCTCCGCGTGCCCGGCCAGATATTGAACATCTTCGAGCGGCACGCCTTGCGTCAAGAGGTCAGTGATCGCCGCCACCCGGAAAGAGTGCGGCGACAGCCGCTCCGGCAGCCCGGCATCCTTCAGCCGCCGCTTGACCAGCTCGCAAATCCGCTTGCTGGTCAGCGGCATTGCCGGTCAGCGTCTTCGTCCGTGCCGTTCGTCCGCCCGGAACAGCGGCCAATCCTTGGCTTGGCCGCGATGCCCGCCGCCTCGATATAGGCCAGGATCATGCCTTCCAGATCGTGCCGCACCGGGATTTCCCGGCTCTTGCCGCCCTTCTCCTGAAACCGCAGCACGTATTGGCTACCGTCACGCTGGAAATCCCCCAGCCGCAGCTTGGCCACCGCCCCGGCCCGGCAGGCGGTAAAGGCCAGCGTCGCCAGGATCGCCAGATCCCGCAGGCCCACCACCAGCGGCTTTCGACTGCCTTCCCCTGCTCGTCTTTCACCGTTCGCTGAGCCGATTGCCGCCAGCAGCGTCCGGGCCTGCTCGATGGCGATTTCCGGCGTCTTGCCCTCGATCACCTCTTCCTTGACGCCCGCACCGACGCGGCCGGATTCAGGATCACCACATGGCGATTGCACCAGCCGGTCGAAGAAGCCGCGTAACGCCGACAGGTGCAGGTTCCGCTTGGCGGCCGAGCCGCCCAGGCCGACGAGATACTTGCCCGACCATGCCCGGCGTGATCGCCAGCAGTTCCACCCCTTGCCCCTCGGCCCAGGCCAGGAAGCGTTTCACCGCCGCCATGTAGGCTTTCTGCGTGTGCGGGTTGTGGTGCTCGGCGTAGAAGAATTCCTCCCAGGCGAAGCGGCCCGCTGGCCCTGCCCGCTCGACCAGCACCGGCAAGGCGGGTTCGGTTTTGGATGCGATGACCGTTGGAGCGGTTCGCCGGGACGATTTCGGTGGACATGGGAACCCTTCCTGTCGGTTTGGACCTACCGGGCAGGAGGCTACCACCGGCTAGGGGGAAATAAAGGGATCTTCCCCAAAGTCGCTCTCCAATCAATCATGAATGCATGTTTGCTAACAATTGTTGCAAGTTGTTTGGAATTATTGTAAAGTATTGAGAATTGTTGTAATGATTATTTGTAAGTAAAACCAATGGCCCATTCCGTCCAGCTTTCCGATCAACTCTACGAAGACGCCCGCCGTCCACGCGGGTGTTAATAGTCGGTCGGTTCCCAAACAAATCGAATTTTGGTCACACATCGGCAAAATCGCAGAAGAAAACCCCGATTTACCTTATGAATTTATCAAAGCACTTTTAATATCCAATGCAGAGATTGAAAATGGCGAAATAACCCCGTTCAAATTTGAGTGACGCGTGGAGATATTCGAGTCACGAAGTTTTGCTAAATCCGTCAAAAAGCTTCATCAAAATCAGGCACGCGATTTACATGCAGCCATTCGGATAATTTCAGCCAATCCTGAAATAGGCCAGCAGAAACGAGGCGATCTGTCCTCTACACGCGTTTTTAAATTTAGCATGGTCAATCAATTGACGCTTCTTGCCTATCAGTGGGACGGCAAGGACCGCGTGATACTACAAGAGTTAGGCAGTCACGAGAATTTTTACCGCGATCTTAAATCCAATTAGTTCAAGCAGCTACATTACGCCGGATCAACTCGGACCACTTCAGGCGGAGCGGATCGGAAATATCGCCGCTGAAAGTAAAACGCCACGTTGACCAGGCCGATCATCACCGGCACCTCGACCAGCGGGCCGATGACGGCCGCGAACGCCGCCCCCGAATCGATGCCGAAGACGGCGACCGCCACGGCAATCGCCAGCTCGAAATTGTTGCTCGCCGCCGTGAAGGCCAGCGTGGCCGTCTTCGAGTAGTCGGCCCCGAGCTTCCAGCCCATGAAGAACGAGACCAGGAACATCACCACGAAATAGATCAGCAGCGGCACGGCGATCCGCACGACGTCGAGCGGGTTGCGGATGATGTAGCCGCCCTTGAGCGAAAACATGACGACGATGGTGAACAGCAACGCCACCAGCGTCATCGGGCTGATTCGCGGGATGAACCGCGTTTCATACCACTCTCGGCCGCTGTGCCCGCAGCAGCACGAGCCGGGTGAGCATCCCGGCAAGGAACGGGATGCCGAGATAGATCAAACACGCTTTCGGCAATCGCCGCCACGGTGATCCGCGACAGGTCCACGCTGCCGAACTGGACGCCGAGGAGCGGCGGCAGCACCTTGATGAACAGCTACGCATAGGCCGAATAAAACAGCACCTGAAAGACCGAGTTGAAGGCCACCAGCCCGGCCGCATATTCGGTATCGCCCCTGGCCAGCTCGTTCCAGACGATCACCATGGCGATGCAGCGGGCCATGCCGATCATGATGAGCCCGATGGCGTATTCCGGCCGGTCCGCCAGAAACGCCAGGGCCAGCCCGAACATCAGCAGCGGCCCGATCACCCAGTTCTGCACCAGCGACAACCCGAGCACCCGCGTGTTGCGGAAGACCTCGCCCAGCTCTTCGTATTTCACCTTGGCCAGCGGCGGATACATCATCAGGATCAACCCGACCGCGATCGGAATCGACGTGGTGCCGACCGAGAGCCGGGTGATGCCCTCAGCCACGGCCGGGAGAAAAGCCCAGCCCAATGCCCAGCAGCATGGCCAGCAAGATCCACAGCGTCAGGTAACGGTCGAGGCACGACAGACGTTTGGCGGCCTCACGTCCATACCGCTCACCGCGTCCTTTCCGGCCTGCACGGTGCCGGCCGCACGATCCGCTGGCGGGCCTGCATCATCACCGACAGCATCAGCCGCCCCATGTCGTCCCGCCGCTCGGCGTATTTCGCCGATTCATAGGCGCCGCCGTCGTAGATCTTGGGATCGAGATACGGCATCGACACCCGCAGGGCCGCGCCCTTGACGAACGGGCAAGCGGCATCGGCCTCGCCGCAGACCATCAGGGCGGCAAAGCCGCTCTGCGGATTGGCCGGATCGTCGTAATGCTTGGAAAACTCCGCCGCTTCCATCGCCGGCCCGTCACTGCCGCCGGGCGATCCCCAGCGAACGCGATAAACCGGGATTCGCCGTCTGCGGCTCCCCCCTCGCCGCTTCCTTGCCGGTCGGCTCGACCTCGACGCCGATTTCCTTGAGCGCCTTCACCGTGCGGCTGTTGAAGGCGGTCGGTGCCGTGCCGCCGCTGTGAAAGCGAATCTCCGGCATCCCGTAATAGGCCGCGGCGATGTTGCCCATCGTCGCCCCGAGGATGCTGCGGCGGGAATTGCCCGTGCAGACCACGACGACATCCAGCGGCTCGCCCGGCCGGTAGTTCTTGGCGATCCAGTCCGCCAGCTTCCGCCCGCCAGCCGGTGCGCTTCGTCGATCATGTCGAAGGACGTGGTGAGCGAATCGGCATGCTCCCTGACCTTGGGCAGCAGCCGCATGCGGCTCTCCGGCACGGCGGCCTCCACCGCCTGCTGATTTCCGCCGGGCCGATCCGATCATCGGACCCGGCCAGCTTGTTGAATGTCTCAGGCTCCATGAATCCTCCCACTTCCGAAAGTGTCAGCTCCCCTTCCTTGCCGAGAGCCTTGAATAACACTCCCTTGACCCGCTGATCGTTGGCGGGATCGACGGCTTCGGCGGTCCCATACCGCTGGACCAGCCAGAGTGCCCGCACCAGCGGCCCCACGTCGCCGCCCGGTGCCGGGCCAGCCGCCAAAGCCAAGGCCGCGATGAGCGAAAACGACATCAGGAATCTGCTCCTCATTTGGTGGCCGTGATGTTGACGCTGAGCAAATGCTCGATACCCGGCGGCGGCACCGTGCCCGACACCTCGACCATCTTGCGGGCCGCTTCGGCATGCTTTTCAATTTCGACGCGGGAAAACCCGGCCCGCTTCAAGCGCGACACGTAGTCATCGAGCACCAACGCCCCGCCGATGCAGCCGACCAAGGCTTCCATGTCCTTGCGAAGCGATGCCGCAGGCTCGATCGCCCACGCCATATCCGAAACCGCCAGCCGTCCGCCGGGCTTGAGCACCCGATGAATCTCGCGGAATGCCTGATCCTTATCCGGCACCAGGTTCAGCACGCAATTGCTGATCGTCACGTCAACGGAATTGTCCTCGACCGGCAGGGCCTCGATTTCGCCCTTGCGGAATTCGACGTTGGCCAGGCCGGACTTTTCGGCGTTGCCACGGGCCTTCTCCAGCATTTCATCGGTCATGTCGACGCCGATCACCCGCCCGGCCGGGCCGACCTGGCGGGCAGCCAGGAAGCAATCGAATCCCGCCCCGCTGCCCAGGTCGAGCACGGTTTCGCCCGGCTTCATCGCCGCTACCGCCTGCGGATTGCCGCAGGAAAGCCCAAGGTTCGCCCCCTCGGGCAGTGTCGCCAGCTCGGCCGGAGAATAGCCGAAAGTGATGGCCAACCCCTCGGCGTTATCGGTGCAGCCGCAGAGCGAGCCGCAGGTGGCCTCGCCCTTGGCGACCTTGCCATACTGCTCCTTCGACCGCCGCCTTGATCTGAGTGCTTTCCATCGTCCGATTCCTTTCTCATATTTATCCGCCTAAGCGGATGTATTTGAGCAAAAAAACTCCGCTTACTCGCCACAGCAAGTGCGGTGTTCGAGCCGTTGCCGATCGTGCGTCAACGCCTCGATTTCCTTGGAACATGCCACAAGGCAGCCCATCAGCTCGCGGTGCAGCTCGCCCGCCGGTTTTGCCAGGCGGTAATGCACCCACAGCCCTTCCTTGCGGCCGACCACCAATCCCCGTTTTCTGAGATACGCCAGATGGCGGGATACCGTGGATTGCGGCAGGTCCAATGCCTCATGCAGATGACAGACGCAAACCTCGCCCGCCGCCAGCAGGTTCAACAGCCGGAGCCGCACCGGATCGGCCACCGCCTTGAAAAGTTCGACTGATTCTTCCAGGGCATCAGGGGTCTGCTTCTTTATCCGCATAGCCGAATATAGTCGAGACGCTTGATAGCTGTCAATCGCTCGCGTCAGGGATCATTACCAGCTTGCCGGTTTGGTAATGGTCCGGCCAGCGGCATCGGTGAGGGTTGCGGGAAACTGGCAGGCGGGCAGCAAGGAGGTATCCACCAGCATGGATTTGGATGCCACCTTGCGAAGCTCGAAGCTCGGTTTCCGCCCTGCCCCGCATGGGTGAAGAACAATCACCGGCTTGGCGAATCTAGCCCTCACCAGGCGGATAGGTTCCGCCAGGTCGGAATCGTTGGAGACGACCACAGCCGCTTCAAAATCATCATCAAATGCATCGATCAAGAGATATGAAGCTAAATTTACGTCAGAACCCTTTTTCTTCACTCCGCACGACCGTCACGAAATTCGGCTTGGCGCGGAGGGGCAGGAATGGGATGCAAGGGAAGCCAAGTCACCGGCTTCTCGATGTAGCTGCCCTCATGGATGTGCAGGTTAGGCAGCGTCCGCTGGGCACGAAAGAACGTGTCCTGACGAACCGGCTGGTCTGGGTCATTCGGCCGGGCCTTGACCCGTGCCGTGAAATAGCGGATGCGATTGATTTGATTTCCCCCCGCCGGGAATGTCGCCTGACAGAAGGCGTGAAGGTTCAACCACTTGAAGCTAGTGCGGTACAAGCTTCCGTAGTAGAGGTTAAAACCATCGACGTAGACATTCAGCTTCCCATCGCGTGACCCATCAAAGACAAAGGGCCGCCCCAAGGACGGCCCTGCTACCCAACCACCGAAGCGGTTGGGGGGATATACGCTGAACTATAGCACTGTCCATTCTGACAGTCAAAACGGACCTGGCTGGATTCGTGCTTCTGGGCAGGAATCGCCGTAAGCCCTTGTGGTATATCGTATCTTAAACGGTTTTTGTTCACCAACTTTGCGATTTTTCGAGATTGAGAGCTTAAACGATACGTGCTTCTGGGCAGGAATCGCCGTAAATTCTGTTCCTCAACAGGTTTTTGCCGATGCATCTGCCTTCCCCTACTTCTTTCTCCGCATTCCCCAGCCATCTACTCCTGAAGCATTTTCACCGTGCATACGTGCTTCTGGGCAGGAATTCGCCGGTCGATACGTGCCTCTGGGCAGGAATCGGGGCTCATACGTGCTTCTGGGCAGGAATATACGGGTCTCTGGGCAGGAACATACGGGCTTCTGGGCAGGAATATACGGGTCTCTGGGCAGGAACATACGTGCTTCTGGGCAGGAATTTCCGCCGTAACTCCTTATGGCATAACGATTTTTCTTGCCCTAACTCTTAACTTCTGTAACTTCTAAAAACAACAACACTACGCGGGCGAGCAGCGGTACGATTTCCAAGCCGTTGTTGTTGCTTTTTTTTAAAGTATGAACAAGATAAATGCTTATGCTCGCAGAACCGATGACCGATCGAAGCACCGCCCCTACTCCTGCCCTCCGGCAAGGACGAGATGAACTTTCGCCGAGTTCCCGATCGCCCTGCTGACCGACCGCGTGCCCAAAGGCCAGAAGAGCATCAAATTCGAGGACCAGATTTACGACGAGCGACGGAAGAAGCTCATCACCCGCAAGCGTGTCATCGAAGGATCGGAGGAATACGGCCTGCCCACGGCCACCGACGACACGGTCGTCCTCGCCCTGATCCAGCTCACCAAGCTCAAAGAGCGATTTCACGCAGCGGGAGGTCGAATTCACCCGGCTGGAGCTGATCCGCCTGCTCGGCTGGCCGAACGAAGGCAAGAGCTACGACCGCATCAAGCTGTCGCTGCTCCGCATCAAAGGCGTCAATTATATTTACGATAACGCCTGGTGGGATGCCCGGCAGAAGAAATGGACCACCAAGGCGTTTCAACATCATCGACAATGTGGAGATCAACGACAGCCGGGCGTCGAACGGCCAAGGCGGCCTGTTTCCCTCCCGCATCGTCTGGAACGAGGTCGTTTTCGACAGCTTCCAGGCGGGTTTCTCTGCGAAACATCGACTTTCAGCTTTGCATGCGGCTTGAGCACCCGACCGCCCTTCGCATGTACCGCTTTCTGGGAAAACGGTTCTACCTCAAGCCGGACTGGACGTTTGACCTCAAGGAATTCGCCTACGAGCATATCGGCCTGGGCCGCAACTACGAGGGCGGGACGCAGATCGCCCGCAAGCTCCAGCCCGCCATTGACGAGCTGGAAGCCGTCGGATTTCTGGAGCCGCTGACCGAAAACGATCGGTTCCTGAAAGAAGGGCCGGGATTGGTCGATCCGCTTCATCCAGAAGTCCACTCCCCTCTGCCCTGCCCGCTTGCCGGCGGAATCGACGCCGATCCGCCACGCCTTGTTACCGAGCTAATCACCCGTGGCGTGACGGCGAAGACAGCGGCAGAGCTGGTGGAGCAATACCCGGCCGAAGTCATCCAGCTCAAGATGGACGTGTTCGACTGGCTGATGGAGAAGCAGGACAAGCGAATTGCGCAAAAGCCCGGCCGGTTATCTGGTGAAATCCATCACCGACGATTACGCCGCTCCCAAGGTTTTGTATCCAAAGCCGAACGGCAACGGCAGCAGGAACGCCCGCCAGGCAAAGGACCGGCCGGCCGAGGCCCGCCGCAAAGCAGCAGGAAGCCGCTCGCGAGCGTGCCGAGGCCGAGAGTCGCCGCCTATCGCAAAGCACTGACGCCGGACGAGCTGGCCCGGCATGAGGCCGACGCTATCGCCCAGGCCAGCCAGGAAAACCGCAGCGGAATCTCTGACGATCCGGCCATGGCCTCTTCCGCACGACGCTTCTGCACCGGCTGACCGACGAGCATATCCGCCAGTATTCGTCAACGGGCACGTGCCCCCGGGCATAGCCCCCCCTGCCCCGCAGATGCGCTTTTTAGCGTTGTTTGGACGTTCCAGCCGTATTCCCCTGCCTGACCACCGTTCAACGCTTCCTAGGGCCATCCAGGGCCGATTTTTGACGCCATCCTGAATGCCACTTCTGGCACCCCCGGCTTCGCCGTCGCGTGCTCTCGGGGTCCGCTTCGCTCCGTCGCTACGCGACCGGCCTCGCCGCCCTTCCCGGCCCGCTGGTGCAGGTCGGCAACGGGCGATCGTCCCGCCGGCATCCCTGCCGGCATGCCGATCGCCGATCCGTCGCCTGGTGGTGGGTCGCTTCGCTCCCGCCGCTGTTTTGTTCCGGCTCAGTTTCGCCCCCAAAATTCTGTGGGGGGCGAAACTGGCCGGTTTGCTTTATGCGGTAGCGGCTTCGCCGCGTTTGCCGTTTATCCCCCTCCGCCCCCGGTGGGGGTACGGGGGATAAAGGAAAGAAGGGTATCGCGGGGTTTTGGAGATCGCTCCCGTTGGTCGCTCAAATACCAGATACTAGCGTACTGCGTACCTAGATCTTGAGTACCTAAGAGGCCAGATAGCCTCGTACCATGCCCCCCTGCCCTACGCCGCCGCTTCGCCGCTGGCGGCATCCTGCCCGCCCCGGTCGGAGACGACGTAACGCCGCAAGTGATCGTTGATGAGTTTCTCGACCAGCTCCGAACGATCCATCCCATCATCGTGGCGTGGATGTCAGCCGCTGCGACGCTTCAACGGATAAGTGGATCGTGGATTTGACCTTGCTGGCGGCTTGCCGCGTTGCCGCTTTAGCGGCCTGCCGCTTACGAGCCTTGCCGTTTCCGGCTTCCATCGCTTCGGCCATCTTGCCATTCCCTCCGCTATTGCCGTCTTAGCGGCAAGCGCCTGACGGCCTGGATATGGCCGTTTATCGGCACTGGCCGTCTTATCGGCTTCAGCTGCCTAATGCAGGTACTTTAACGCGTCTAGGGTACTTGAGTACCTAAGTATCCTGAGTACCTAGGTATCTGGCAACCGTAAGCACCTAAGTACCTAAGTACTTAGATACTCAGGTACGTGACGCAAGCCATTGCTCTAAAAGCTCTTGCACCAATTCGCTGAAATCCTGGCCGGTATCCGCATCATCCAGAGCCCGGCCGACCTTTTTTCGGGTGTCTTTGCGGAGATAAACGCTGAACTGGCTGTAGTTTGCTTGATCGCTGCTCTTGCCGGTCGGGTCCTTCCGTTCGCCGCTGGCGGCATTTCCACCGGCAGGAGGAGGCGGCAGCGGCAGGGCAGGGGAGGGGAGGGGCGAGTGCTGCAGCAGCGGCTGGCAGCTCGGCCGCCGCCACCGGCTCGGCGGGCGTATCGTCGCCACGCTTGGCTTTGAGGATGCCCGCCAGAGCGGAGGCGGTATCGGGTTTCTTGCTCATGCCGCCTGCTCCTTGGCGAGTGCGACCAATTCGTCACCGACGGCGGCGTAATCGTCCCAGCCGAATTGCGCTCGGGGGTCTTTCACGTCGGAGATGATGACGCCCTGCGTGCCCGCCGTCTTGAACGCTTTCAGGTGCCGGATGCTGGACGCGAACACCGGCAAGCCCGCCTCGATCAATGCCGCCTGGGCAATCTCGCCATCGCGTGCTGGCTTCGGCGGAATCATGGTCAGCAGGATGCGGAACCGCTTGGCCTCGACTTTCCGCAGGGCATCGACCGTCAGCATCAAGGCGTCAAAGGACAGGCCATCGGTGGTCGTAGGTATCACCAGCACGTCGCAGCCATCGGCCAGCACCTTGAGCACGTCGGGATCGGGCCGGGCGGCTGTATCGAATATGAGGTGTTCGTAAGCCCGGGCGACTTTAGCGGTCATCGCTTCATCGGCCACATCGAAGGGCAGATTGCCGCGTGCCTTCCACGCCGTGCTGCTCCGGTTCGGATCGCCGTCGATAAGCACCGTTTTATCCAGCCGCTGAAAATACGCGGCGAGGTGTACCGCCGTGGTCGTTTTGCCGACGCCGCCCTTAAACGATGCGACCGTGATAATCATAGCGGATTCGCTCCAGTGTCTAAGTACCTAAGTACCTGAATACCTAGCGGCAAGTACCTAAGTACCTAGACGCTTGAGTGCGGAGAATAGCGGTAATTCTGAATGCTGGCAAGCGGAAGGCGATGGCTTAGAAAAGGCGAGCCACCTAGCAGTACTGGTAACTCGAGTAACCTGGATGGCTAGTGATCTAGCAAGTCAGCATCCGGCGATCAATTCTCGGCTCGGCTCACAGCGGACCCTGTTCAGCTCCGCTTCCGCCATGTTTCATGGCGTTGAGGATGGTGAACAGATCCGCCCGTACAAAACCGCCTTCGGTTGCGACGGGTCGAAATGCAGGTTCAGAGATTTCCGCCGCCGCAGCGGCCGAATAATCGTATCGCGGCCCGTTGCCGCTGGTGAAGCTACGCCGCTGGATGCCCAGGCATGGTGAAGACTCCCAAAAGAAGCGGGCACAACGCCCGGTAAGTGGTAACGGTTAGCCGTAGCGGCCATCCGTGGCCGACGAGTCAGTCACAGCTCAGGGCCTTGCTGCTGGCCTTTCGCCTGGCTGGGTTTTTTCAGGACTGGTTACTCCTGGCGATCTCACTCGGGCGGACGCGGGCGGTTGCCCGCGATTTCACCCTGCGTGGGCGACCAGATATTTCCTACCTCCTTGTCGTGTTGGAGTCGGGAAGCATCTGCCCGAACGTGTTGCCAAGCTCATGCACGCCCTGGCGGAAGGCGGCCCCTAAGTGGCGGTCGTTGGCGACGAACCGCAGCGGCGCGGTCACCAACCACGCCATCTTGGCTCGAGGCGAAAACGAGGATTTCAGGCCGCCCGGTAATCCGCCGCCTTTTGCTCTGGCATCGCAAACCTCCTTTCAAAAAAGGTCGCCGCTAGTGGCGAAGGCCCCGCTCGGGCTGGCCGTGGCCGCCGCGATGATAAGGGTAGGGTTGAGGCCGTAGGATGGCCTCAGGCGGCCGCACGGCCACGGGCCAGGGCCGGGGAAGGTTGTCGCCGCCCGCCAGCGCTGGCATGCGGGTAATAGACGGGCGTGGGGGCTTACGTAGGTGTTCCCGGCCTCCCGGCCTTGGGCGGGCCGGGTCGTACCGCCAGCAGGCCCAGCGAGCCGGGCAGGGCGGCAAGCGGCCAGCAGCCCGGCCCCGCAGGCCGAGGCTCAACGGTCGCGGCCAGTGCCGCCCCACCTGAATTCCCATTCGCGGTAATATCGCAGGAGCTTGACGGTATCACCGGCAGGTTGCGGTGGAACAGCAAACCGACTTTCCTCTCTCAATCGGAACACTTCATCGGGGCGGAACAGCGGCCTGCCCACCTCCGACGTGGTGACGCTCTGGCTGGTCGATACGCTGCCTTGCGACTCCTTCGAGAAGCCGACCGTCGGGCGGGAAAACGACCTGCTATAGTTGAGCGATTGAATGAACACCGTCGAATCGCCACACCGTTCGCTGATCGCCTTCGCCAACTCGTCGGCATTGACGCCGAGAACAATTGCGTGCCGATATTGTCGAGAAAGCGGGCCGCCTGGTCGCCGAACGCTTCCGATCACCTGCCCGATGCTCTGGAAGAAAAAGAACGGCGGATGCCGTAGCACGCATCAACGTTACAGCATCTTCGAGGACTTGCATCTTTCCAAGGTGTCCCGGCTTCATCCAAAAGAAACAGCACCTTGTTTGCGTTCGTCGGCCTCGCCGTGAATCATGCACCGAAAGAGCGTCGAAATCCACATACGCATCAGCGGGGAAAGCGTTTTCAGCCGTTTCGCGGGCAGAATGAAATAGAGCGTCGCCTTGCAGTTTTTGAACTTGCGGGGGTCGAACATCGAAGTGCCGGTGACGGCCTGCATCGACGCCGAATCGAGCCAGGCGGTAAACCGCGTGATGGTGGTCTGGACGCCGCCCAACTCCTTTTCGATATACCAGGTGAACATATTACCCAGGCGGGAAATCAGCCCGTCATGGGTGGTGACGAGCTTGCATCGCCACGATGGCATCGTTGAATCATTGCGGCGATTGAAAAATCAAGCGTACCGTGTTCAGGTTGCGGCTTTCCGGTTCGATTTCGACGGCACATACATACGCGATAATGGCACCCAGCACGATTTTGGCCGATCTCTGAGAAATGCGGCTGCAACTCGTTACCCGTGGTGACGATCAGGGCGTCGGCCAGGTCGTTGACCTGCTCGAGAAAATCGGCGGCGAAATCATCGATCATGTCCGAGCGGGTTTAGCGCATCGCCGCCGGGGCCGCACAGCCCGAAGGGGTCGAGCCGCAGAATGGTATGGCCATGTTCCTGCGGTGGGCCGCCGATTTCAAATAATTCTCGCCTTTGGGGTCGGTGACGACGCACGCCCCGAATGCGACCGCAAAATAGGCAGGACGATCCGACGCCCTTGCCGATCCGGTTGGAGCCGAACACCGCCAGATGCACGTAGTTGGTGATGCGGATAAGGCTGTTGCCGCCCGAGCGGAAAAACGCCCCCAGCAGCAACCGCAGGGCGATGCGTAGAATCAACGTCAAGGGAGAGGCCAGCAACCGCAGGGCCTGCCAGCGTGTCGGCGGTGCCGTAAAGCTCGCCCGGCCGATGATCAGCCCGCCACGGCCGGAAAGCCATCCCGCCCGGCACAGATCGTAGAAAGTGCCGATGCGGGCGGTGCCGTAGACCCAGCCACCATTGGCCGGCGTCGAGACCACGCTGCCAGGCACCATAACCCCAGCAGAAAATAGCCGCCAGCCCGGGTAGGTGATACCCAGGCTGGCGGTAGCGAATACAGGTCACGCCGCACGCCGCCAGCAGCGTCCAGCGGCAGCCAATGGCCCAGAGGCGGCCGAGTAGCCGGGCCAGCGATGGCGGCAAGCGTCGGCCGGCGCGTCCAGGCGGGAAGTGTGTCGGGCGGGCATGGTGGCATCTCCAAGGCTCGGGCGGGCTCACCCAGGTCTCGATCATCGAGCCCGATGTTATTGTAGCTCTGGGCGACGAAAGGGTGTCGCTCGCCCAGAACGGCCCGGCGGATCTCGAGCGCCTTCTGGTGGGCCTCCAAAGCTTGAGCGATTGCTGCTCATCCTCTCAATACATTTCCGATTTCGTTGTAGCATGCGACCTGCCATGCTTGTTCGTTGCACTCCAGGAAACGCCGGGCTGCGTCCTCAAACAATGCGATAACCTGGTCGGTGTCTCGACTCCGCAGGGCCTCGAACCACGCCACAAAGGCGCCGGCCCGCTTGTTATCGGCACCCTCGCCCACGATCCGCAGCAGGGCGATCAATGCCGCACCGTGATCGCCGTCAACGCCGACACACTGGGCGATCAGTACGTCGAGCATCGCGGGTGTTAGCGTGGCGCGAGCCTCCTCGACCGTAGCCTTCAGCTTCGCCCTGTCGCCGAGAGCCAGGGTCAAGGCACCGGTCTTGGCGTCCTCGACCCGCTTTAGCCCCCCGAGTTGATGCACCGCCGGCCCAGCTCCTCCAACGCCTCCTCCCCGGCCGAGGTCGGCTTCGGGTACTCCTGGGCGATCGACGGGCGGGCCAGAGCCGCCAGGATCAGGGCCAGCAAGATGACGCATCGCTTCATCGCGGCGATCCTCCGGTGCTTTCGAGCCCTCGCAGCTAGGAGATTCTGCCAGACTCAGACTGTAAGCGAGGAAGAGGCCCGGCCGCGTCAAGATTCCGTTCGGAAATCTCGGCGCGGTGCAGGGCGATGGAATGGTCCTTGCCCTTGACGCTGGCCCAGACCGGCTCGGCCACCAGGCCCAGCCTCGGCCGATCGGCCTTGGGGATTGCCGCGTAGGTCGCGGCGCTGATGAGGACCTCGGTCCCCTGCGGCTTGTTCTCTGACTCGATCCGGGCCGAGGCGTTGACCGTGTCGCCGATCGCCGTGTAGTCCAGCCGGCTCGGGCTGCCGATCGTGCCGACCACCGCCGGGCCGCTGTGGACCCCGACCCCGATCCTCATCCCGGCGAAGCCCAGCCGTTCCCACTCGGGGGCCAGCTCGTGGACCTTCTCGACCATCGCCACCGCCGACCTTACCGCCCGGAGGGCGTGATCGGGTTGGGTTTCGGGGGCTCCGAAGAGGGCCATGATCCCGTCGCCGATGTACTTGTCGACCACGCCGCCCTCGGCCTCGATCGCCGGCACCACGGCGCCGAAGTAGGCGTTGAGCAAGGCGACTACGTTGCGGGGGTCCTGCGTGTGACCTTCCGAGAAGGTGGTGAAACCGCGGATGTCCGAGAACAGGACCGTGATGACCCGCTCCTCGCCCTTGAGCCGGAGGTGCCCCGGGTCGTCTTCCAGGGCCCGGGCGATCGCCTCGCTCTTGACGGCGCCGAACATCCGCCGGAGCAGCCGCCACCTCAGGGCGAAGGCCGAGGCGTAGGCCAGCCCGCCGGCCAGGGTCATGGCCAGGATCTCGACCCGCCAGTGGCCGGCGGCGAAGGCGACCAGTGCGAGAGCCTTCCAGCCAAGGTGGTGAGCGGCCATCAGCAGGGCACCCCGCGTCAGGTTGAGCCGGGCATAGGCGGCGCCCAGAGCGGCGCCGACGAACAGGACCCAGGGCAGCGGGGCGAGCCACCAGGGGGTGGTGATGTACGCCCCGTCGGACAGCGTTGCGACGATGTTCGCCTGGACCTCGGGCCCCGCCATCAGCCCGTACCGCGTCATGCTGGGCAGTTGCCACGATCCATTCGCATAAGGCGTCGCGTGCCAGTCGCCCAGGCTCCGGGCCGTCGCCCCGACGATCACCATGACTTCGCGGAAGTTGACGGGCCGCCCGTGCTGATCGGCCAGGGCCTTCAATCCGCCCCGGCCCGCTTCGAGGATCTTCTGGAACGGGACCGTCGGGATCGTGCCAGGCGGGCCGACGTAGTTGATCCGCAGGCAACCCCGACGGTCGAGCGGGACGATCCGGCCGTCCACCCGGATCTCGCCGCCGTCGAGGTCGGCCCGACCGGCGGCGTCGAGCAGGGCCAGGGCCAGCCGGTCGTAGTTCTCACCGCCGACTGGCTCGGCCGGCCGCTGGCGGCGGACGAAGTGGTCGATGTCCTCCTCGACCTCCACCAGCCCGAAGATTCCGGTGGTCTGCCAGGAGGTCAGGGGCCGGACCAGCCGACCGCCGTCGCCCCGGGCGGCCGGCAGGACGACGCTCCCGGCTCGCGCCGCCGCCAGGCCGAGCGTCTTACCGCCGAGACCGGGATCTCGATCGTAGCCGTCGAGCGTCTCGGGGACGAAGACGTCCAGGCCGATCACCCGGGCGCCTCGATCGTGCAGGAACGTGACGACCTCGGCCAGTTCCGGGCTGGCGGCGGCCATGGGCTTGGGCAGGTCGGCCAGCGAGTCGTCGTCGAGGCCGACGATCACGACCCTGGTCGAAGTCGCCCGAACACCTCGATAGGCGAAGTTCGCGTCCTGGAGCCAGTCCTCGGCCCCCCGCCAGAACGGCGTGAGAGTGAAGACCCAGGCGACGAGGCCGCAGACAGCACCCAGCAGGGCGCCTCGCCAGGCGGCGCGGGAGAGCCACTTCTTCAGGACGGTCACTTCTTGACCTCCGGCCCGGGAGTCGCCGGAGGATCGAGCTTCCTCAAGCCGCCGGAGTCGCCGGTGAGGCTCCAGGCGGCCCAGAGCTGAGGGTTGCCACCATCGCCGGATTCCGGGTCATCGAGGATCGACTGGTGAGCCTGGCGCAATGCCTCCCGCGGGAGCAGCTTCTTCTCCCAGAGGTTCGAGTAGAACCGGGTCATCAGCGACGAGGCCGCCGCGTCGTCGAACTTCCAGATGCTGGCGACCACGGTCCTCGCTCCCGCCGGGTGGAAGGATCGCCGGAGCCCGAGCACCCCCTCGACGCCGGCCGTGCGGCCGAGACCGATCTCGGCGCGACAGCACGGCATGCGCCTCCTCAAGACGAGCGATCAGCTCCAGAGAATTGATCGCGGCCTCGCGATCAGCCCCCAAGACCTGTCGCTCGACATCCCGCTTCGCCCTGATCGCCTTAACCCGCTTCCCCCCGGCATAAAACGCCCGAGACTGCTGCCCGAGGCGGTCTTGTTCCTTCAACCTCTCCCTTTGCGACGCGGTCAATTCGGCGACATTGGACAGTTCGTCAGCCCTCGCCCGAGCCGGTGTGGCGGCTAGGGATGCCGTGGCCAGGAGCAAGATCGACCGGCGGGAGTGGGTCGTTCCCGTCGTTCCCGTTGTACTGTTCATGGCTCACCCCGGGGTCGATCGAGAGACCGTCCCTCGTGTCGCGGGAATTGGTAAATCGTCGCCAGGGCGACGTGAGCCAGTTCCCCATCGACGCCGACCGGGCTACCGACCTGAAGTCATTCTGACACGACGCTTTAGGAATATCCAGCAACTCAATGGAACAAACCTTCGGCACATTCCTCTTTTCCCGCGAGACCCGTTGGTGGGGACGCAACCACTGATCGGAGCAACGACCAGAAGCCCTCGAGTGGAGTGGACATGGACCTCGCGGAAACCATCACTATCCTCGTCACGGGCGAACTCCCCGTTCGCATGACACACAGTTTTATAGACATAACTTCATTCTATTGTAAATAGAATATTTCATATATTTAAACGACAATTATTTCAATGATCGTAACCTGCTTCGCGTTCGCCAACATCCGGATCACATCCATTCCGGAACCTTCGATCATCCCGAAGATGGACGGCTTTTCCTTCCCCAGCGTTCCACGCCTGCGTTCCCCCCTTCATCCGCCGCCGACGTGAAGGCTGCCCTCCTTTCACCTCCTCGGGATGCCCCTGATGTCCCGCCACCACATAGTTCTACCGCAACGGATCGATTTTTCCGAATGTGATGTAACTCGAATCTTCTATTCGATTTGCAGCTCCGGAGGGGCGACCATCAGTAGCCCAGGGTGAAACCCTGGGAATCCGGTGGGCAAAAGGACCAAAAGCCCTGCAAGGGCGACAGTCGGCTCCGATGGCGGCGGGACTTTCGCACCTCCGGGGCTTGTTTTCCACGGTGGACCTTCTCTCCCAGGGTTTCACCCTGGGCTACTGACGGTCGCCCCTCCGTTGCTGCAAAAGACATGCTCCCTTCAGTTTCCATCAATCCGATACAGTAGAAATAGATTTCGTCGCATTCGACCTCGTCATTGAGGATCCCGGCGGGCTTGCTCTCGACGAGCCCTTGGCGGAGTTGGGTGGCCAGCTTCTGGGCGTCGTCGGGGTCGAGATTTAACTTGTGGCCGATCTGTTCATTTGAGAGGTTCAAGCCCATGAAATAGTGGCAGGGAATCCTGGCCCGCAACGGTTGGCGATGGCTGGCGAAGACGGTCCCGGTCCAGTCGTCGAAGTGTTTCTGGCAAGACTGGCGCTGGTAACGCGGACGCTCAGGTTGGGTCAATCATGAACCTGTTTGGTGATCGCCGCGAAGTCAGAATGGGGACAGTTGACGCCATGGGGCCATCGTCACTCGCGGACGGTCTGGAGGCACCTGAGGTCGTCAATGAGGTTCTGGAAGTTGACCACCGTCAGTGATCTCGCGATCCCAACGAAGAGAGCATGCATGGTATCGAGATGCGGCCGCACTGGAGAAGGATTGTACCCCCTGAGAGGTCGTTCCCAGCAGAACCGCCTGGAATCCCGGATGAGCCACAAAAAAAAGGACTTGCGGCCATCGCCGCAAGTCCTTGGTAGTCAAGTGCCGGAGACAGGACTTGAACCTGCACGAGCATGGTTAGCTCACTAGCCCCTCAAGCTAGCGCGTCTGCCAATTCCGCCACTCCGGCGTTCCGTTGATCTCAGCCGTCAGGAGGTTCATTATATTACTGTGCTCGGGCGTGAAGTCAAGGGTCCCACCTCCCCATTCGGGATGATGAGTGAGAGGTGGGTCCGGCTTCGGCGACGAGGAGAATCGACGATCGGAGAGGGACCACTTGGATATTTACATCGACGCCGATGCGTGCCCGGTCAAGGATGAGACCTACCGGGTTGCCGAGAGGTATGGGCTCCGGGTCTTCGTGGTCAGCAACGCGGCGATCTGGGTTCCGGATCGGCCGATGATCGAGCGAGTCGTGGTCAAGGGCGGACTCGACGTGGCTGACGATTGGATCGCAAGCCAGATCCAGTCGGGAGACATCGCGATCACGGCGGACATCCCCCTGGCCGACCGTTGTCTCCGCAAAGGGGCTGCGGTGCTCGGGCCCCGAGGGGTCGCCTTCACCGAGGAGACGATCGGCGAGGCCCTGGCGACCCGGGAATTGCTCGACACGCTCCGCCAGTCGGGGATGACCGGCACCGGCCCCGCACCGTTCGTGCCCAAGGATCGGTCGCGGTTCCTGTCGAAGCTCGACGAGACGATTCAGGCGATCCGTCGACGATCGAAAAAGGCATAAGCCCCCGGATCGAGCTCAACGGCTCGAACGTTCGCGGCCCGGGATCAGCCGGGCGAAGATCGAGGCGAGGCGATTGACCGGCTTCGGCTCCGAATCGAGCGAGCAGAGCCGAAATAGCTCTTCGAGAGACCGGCGATAGCCCCAGTCGTCGTGGAGGCGGCTGAGCCGATCGAATTCGGCCTTGCTCATGAACCCCCGGAACGAAAGGGTCTGGCTGGCGCGGTCGTAGCGAACACGGTCGCCCATCTCGGGGGGGAAGACGATGCCTTCGGGGAGATCAATGACCCGGACGGAGTGTTCCATGATTTGAACCCCTTCCACGATGACGTTTGGCGATACGCGTCGTCTCCGGATTCGGGGGGCACAATATTTTTAACACACGTTTCATTCATCGGCAACCGACGCGATTCTCTGCTTTCCCGATTGTCAAGAACCGAAAACCGCGGCCGCCTCTGGCAGATTGCGGCGGATCTCGGCGACTCGTTGGCCGAAGCCGGGCCCTTGGAGGGTCGAGAGGTCGAACTCGGCCCTGACGGCGACGGTACAGGCCGGGGTGGACGGCCGCCTCGGGACGCGAGGCCTCGGGGTAGAACTGCATGGCGTTGGTCTCGACCCCCATGATCGTCCCGGCGTGCGCCGCGAGCAGGACGTGAGGGATCTGCGCGAGCATCGGGTTGGTCAGGTCCTGGACCATCAAGGCCATCCCGTGGGCCTTCGCCCACGCCTAGCGCCAGCAGGGCGCCCGTCTGGGTCTTGCAGGTCTTCAAGGCCACGCCGGTCCACCCCAGCTCCCGGCCGAGGCGGATCAGCCGCCAGTCGTGGGCACTCTCGTCAAGAAACAACGGCTTACGCCCCGAGACGCCATGGACGTCGATCCGATGCGTCTCCAGCTCGTAGGGAAACGGTTGTTCGACGTAGAGAAGGCGAGCATAAGCGTCTGGGTCGCTCGTCTCCAGGCGCTCGAGGATCTCGACAACGTAAACCGGGTCGGTGACCGTGCAGTTGAAGTCGGCCGAGAGCGAGGTCACGCCCGTCTCGACGGCGATCCGCCCGACCTGGGCGAGCCGCTCGAAGTCCCAGCCCGGGTCATCCCCCCGGAGCTTGACCTTCAGGCAGATCAGGCCGTCGGCCTCGATCCAGTCGCGGAGGAGCACCGGGTAACCGTCGTCGGGCTCGGCGCCGGTCAGCTCGGACGGCGCGATCGGGTCCTTGCCGCCGACGAGGTGCCAGGCCGGGAGGGTCTCGGGCCGGGGGAAGACCAGGAAATCGGCGGGATAGCGGCCCTCGAAGGAAACGCCGGAACCTTCGGCCGGTTCGAGATAGTGGCCCAGGTCGGCGTTCATGAACTGCGCGTTGTACGTCTCGTAGGTCGGCAGGCCGAGGAGGTTGCCATAGGCGTCGTGGAGGGCCAGGTCGAAGGCCGAGCAGGCAACGAGCGCCGCCAGCCAGGGCATCGGCTCGGCCTCGGCACCCCTTGCGGCGTTGGCCTCGTCGAGCAGGTCGGGCAAGACGAGCCGCTGGAAGGCGTCGCCAACCTCGATCGGGTGCCCCGAGTGCTCGAAGCCGGCCCAGCGCTTCGGCGAGCCGGAGGCAGAGCCGCTTCAGCGTGTCGTGCCGGTCTCCGTAGGAGAGAGAACTCGGCCAGACCCACTGGACGCTGAGCGGGGTCTCGCCCCACCCTTCGGCGCGTCGCCCTCGGGCGTCGGCCACCGTCAGCCGGACCCGCGCGCAGGTGACCTCGGTCGTGACCTCGGGCCCGAACTTCAGGGGCATCCGGGTCTTGACCGGCAGGAAGTACAACTCGGAGGCGACGACGCGGACATCGGTCGGCTTGGACATCGGCAGGACCTTCGATCGGCGAAAGAGGGTGGCCCAACTCAACCGATCATCCTGCCCGAATCGGGACCGAGGGGCAAGAAACGCACCTCGCCGACCGCCCTCGATGCCTTTTTTCCAAAAAATCGACGGCTCGGACCAAAAACAGGAATAACGGGCCTCGGTTCGATCTGAATGTAAAGGACGGAGTCGATGATCCTTCCTCAGACCCACACCGAGGACCGACCGATGCCCGCCAGCGAAGCCCAGATTCGCGCCAATCGTGAAAACGCCGCACGCTCGACTGGTCCGAAGACTGCCGAGGGCAAGGAACGCTCGCGGGCCAACGCGCTCAAGCACGGCTTGACCGGCGCGGGCGTGGCCCTGACCATCGAGGACGCCGCCGAGGTTGAACGGGTCTACTCGGCCTTCGAGGCCGACTTCCGCCCCGCCGACGAGATGGGCCGGATCCTGATCCGGCGTGCCGCGACCTGCGCGGTCCGGATGGAACGGTCGGTCCTCCAGGAGACTGCGGCGCTCAACGAACGGGTGCTCGAAGCGCAGGTGGAGGCCGAGAAGAACGGGGACGACCCGGTCAAGGCGGGGCATCGGGCCATGTTCGACCCCTCGAAGGACGCCTGCCTGGCCCGGAAGTACGAGGCCGCAGCCGAGCGAGGTTTTTTCCGCGCCATCAAGGAGTTCCGTCAATTGCAGCGCGAGACGAAGGTTCCGACGCCGTCGAAGTCCGAGGCCGAGTCGGTCCGCAAGTCGATGAACCAATTGGCTTCGTTTTTTCCCGAGATGAATCTGCCCCCGGCCGCCGCGCTCCGGCCGCCTCGAAGCCGGCCCCGGCGCCCTTGAAATCGACCCTTCCGGCCTGGAACCCGCCCTTCGGGAACTCGGTGGACGTACCGATCACGATCGGACGGGCTCGCTGAGGCCGTCGAAACGGGCCGATCAGGCCAGAATCCAGCCCTCCCGGTACTCGCGACGGAGGAAAGGCTCGGCCTCGGGGGCGTTTGTTGGCGCATCGAGGCGGTGTCCCACTCCAGCGCCTTGCCGGTCCGGTACGCGACGTTGCCCAGGTGGTTCGCCTCGGTGAGCAGGCCAGCGTACTCGAAGTTGCAGGTCGTCGGCGCCCCGGTCTTGCAGGCGTGAATCCATTCCTCGTGGTGGCCGAGCGATCTCGGGATCGTGGGCTCGGGCGGCTTGAAGTCGCGGAAGTCGTCCTCGGGCAAGAGTTTATCTGACCGTAGTCGGCCAGGAGCATCCCCTTCGAGCCGATGAAGAGGGCGCCGCTGTCCCACTTCGGGATGGCCCCTTCGTGCCAGAGGGGCGGCTTCTCCGAGCCCTGGTACCACGTCGCCTTGACGGCGGGCATTGTCGCCCCGGGCGTCGTAGTCGTAGGTGACCCGCATCGAGGCCGGGGCGATCTCGAGGTGCGGCGGCGGGCCGGCGGCCTCGATCCGTCTGGGGGCCTTGAGGTCGAGCGCCCAGAATGGCAGGTCCATCCAGTGGCTGCCGAGGTCGCTCATCGTCCCGTTGCCGAAGTCCCACCAGCGATACCACTTCGGACCGGGATAGTAGACCTCGTGGAACGGCCGAGCCGGCGCCGGGCCGAGCCAGAGGTCCCAGTCCAGGCCGGGCGGGACCGGCGTCGAGCCCTCGGGACGCTCGCGGACCGAGACGATGTCGCCGTATTTCCTGGCGTCTTCGGCCGACTGCCGGCCCCAGGCGCGGCCGACCCAGATGTGAGCTTCGGTCACGGGGCCGATCGCCCCGGCACGGACCAGCTCGACGACGCGCCGGTAGTTCTCCTGGGCGTGGATCTGGATGCCCATCTGGGTCGCGACCTTGGCCCGGGCGGCGGCCTCGCGGATGACCCGGGCCTCCCAGACGCTGTGGGTCAGCGGCTTCTCGCAGTAGACGTGCTTGCCGAGTTGCAGGGCCGGCAGGGTGGCGAAGGCGTGGGTGTGCTCGGTCGTGCTGACGACGACCGCGTCGAAGTCCGCCGAGCGGTCGTAAAGGCGACGAAAGTCCCGAAAGCGCGAGGCCTTCGGATAATCCGAGCCGGCCTGGCCGAGGGCCGACTCGGAGACGTCGCAGATCGCCACGATGTTGTTGTCGGAATCGACCTGGCTCCGGTTCGCGCCCCCTCGGCCGCCGACACCGATCGCGGCGATGTTGAGCTTCTCGTTGAGGTTCCGCGCCGCGGACGAACGCTGGGGCGGCGAACACCCCCACGGCCGAGCCCGCGACCGACCGAACGAACTGGCGACGGGAGGGCCGAGGCGTCGGTGGCCCGGCGTCGGGAGGGGGGACGAGATTCATGAGTCGGGGTCCATGCGACGGTTGAGGGGAGTGAGAGGGCGGACGCCTCTGGATCTTCGCAAGCCCCCGGTGTCAGGGCAAGGGCCGGCCTTCTCCGGATTTCTCGGGCACGACGAGAACGACGGCCGACGAGTTGACCCCGAGTAAGTCCGGCGTCCCTTCGAACCAGGCCCGAGCCGCCAGCGTGATCGATCGGGGCGCAGGCGTTACCCTTGGCCTGAAGGACGAACGTCGCGGAATCGGCGTCCGGCTTGATATCCAGGTCCTTGACCGGCTCGAACCCGTCCAGCGCCTTCCCGAGAGCCAGGAGCCGGACCTTGACCGGCTTCTTCTCGGAGCCGGGGCGGCGTTCGACCCGGAACGTCAGCTCGACCTTGCCGCCGGGCGTCGCGATGACGGGCTCCGAAGGCGCGATCAGGGCGAGGGGGGTCCGCTCGGCGACGGCCAGGACCGGCCCGATCGCGTCGATGACCGTCTCGCGAGGCCCCTTGTTCTGGTCGTTCTCGCGCGGGACCTCGTCGATCGGCCCGCGCTCGCGGAAGGAGAACGTCGCCGGGGCCGGGGCGTCCCGGACCGCCAGGCGGAGCGGGAAGGCCGCCAGCGGGGCTTCGAGCGACGCCGAGAAAACGAGCCATCCCTTCGTCTCCCCGGCGGGAAGCGTGACCGGCCGGGCCAGCACGCCCTCGGGCAACTCGGCGGCCAGGACGGTCACCGGGCCTTCGAACCCTCGACGCTCGACCGAGACCGTGACGGCCAGTGCTCCCGAGCGCGGGATCGTCCGGTGTCCCAGTTCGGCCGCAACGGCGACGCCCTTGCCGATCGGCTCGACCTCGACCCGGTAGACGAAGCGGTCGCCCCCTCGGCCGAAATAGTCGCGGACCGAGATCAGCAGGCCGTCCTTCGAGTCGATCCGCCGCTCGATCCGGGCATCCCGGCCGAGCTTGTCGTCGTCCTCGCCTTGCGGGTTGCCCCTTGCGCATCGAGCACCGTCAGGACCGGGTCGGCCGGCGATCCGACTTTCGCGGCGAGCACGCTGATCGCATAATCCCCCTCCGACCCCGGAACCGCCTTGAGCCGGAAGACGTCGAGGTCGCTCCCCGAGGCGTCGGGCGCCTCGAAGGTCCCGTTGATCGCGGCCGGGACGGTGATCGTCCGGGCCGACCGGACGTCGTCGTCGGGCTCGGCCTCGGCGAATTCACCCGATTCGCCGACGCGGAGGGTCAACGCGTTGGACGACCCGAGCGGGGTCTTGAGGGTGAAGAGATGGTCGCCCGGCGTGGCGTCGGCCGACGGCTCGAAGCGGGTCGGGCCGTCGGGCAGGTTCGCGCCGAGGAGCCGGAGCGAGGCCCCCTGGCCTCGCCGGGCTCCGGCGGGCGAGGGGAAGGCGACGAGGGGAAACCGGCCGATTTCCAGGCGATAGGGGCGGGTCATCTTCTGTTCGATCCCGCCGTCGCGGTGCCGGCCGTTGGCGTCCTGGATGGTCACGAGGTAGCGGCCCGAAGTCGGGACGGTCGCCCAGGCGGCGGCGTCCCGGCCGAAGAGGTCGTCATCGGCGGCCAGCTCGCGGCCGTCGGGCGAGAGGATCGACACCCACGAGTCGAGCCTCGACCCCGCCCGCGCCGCGATCGCCTCGGCCACGAGGGTCTCGCCGGCCTTCATCTCGACGGCGAAGACGTTGACGTCGTCGCCCTCGGAAATCGCCCCCTCGACCGCGGCCGGGATCGAGATCGATTGCGGCTTGCGCAAGCGGTCGTTGGGCTCGACCTCGGCGACCGACGAGATGGTCCTCCCGACCAGCAGCTTGCCCGGGTCCGACACCCCGCCGGCCGTCACCACCCGGAACCCGAGCGGGCCGAGCGGCATGTCCGGGGGCAGGATCACGCGGGCCTTGAGGGTCCGGACGCCGTCACCCTTGCCCAGTTCGACCCCCTCGACCTTGACCCTCGGGTCGTCGAACCGGAGGGTCGCGCCGTCGAGTGCATCGGACGTCTTCACCTCCAGCGAGACCGTCTCCCCGGCGCGGCCCCGAGCGGCTTGGAGGCCCGGATCATCGGCGGGGCGAGCTGGGCATGGGCCACAGGGGCGAGGCCAGCGATCAGCCCCAGAACCACCAGGCCGCGTTGGAGATTCCTCGTTCCCACGTTCCGCGTGGGAATGCTGTCCTGGACGCTCTGCGTCCCGAATCGGCCGATCGCGGACGACGCGGAGCGTCGAAGACGGCATTCCCACGCAGAGCGTGGGAACGAGACAAGATGTCGTTGAATGCTCATTTCAACGTTACTCTCGCTTTGTCGACTTTTTCGACAACCGTTTGGACGGCCTGCCTCTGCTCGTCCTCGGTCCCGGTTCGCATAATGTGGACGAATTTGGCGATTTCTTGATCGGTCGATTCTCGGACGAAGTCCGCACAGTAGTCGCCCCAGAGCAAGCGATAGATCGGAATGCCCGACGTACATCCGATCCGCGGTCCCCCGAAAAGCATCTCGACGCTGATGCCGAGTGTCTGCCACCGGGGGCGATGAGACCCTTCGTGCCTGACGATCCACCGCTCGATTTCCGAGTGGCTCTCGGTCGAGGGCATCGGAATACTCACAAGCCATGTCTGATGCTTCATGGAGCCGGTGACCGGATCGAACCAACTCTGAGACTGGCGGAGAGGGACCACGCCCGCAGTCATCAAGGCCGCGCAGATTGCGACGGCAAGCGAGATCCAGCGAATATTATTCATGATCAGCCCCCCTCCCGACCCGTCCCGCCGATCCTACTCATCCCGCCCCGGCACGAACGTCCGGAGCCTGGCCCCGTCCTTGAGGCTCCAGATCGTGACCGAGCCGTCCCAGCCTCCGGCGGCGACGGTGGCGTTGTCGGGGGCGACGGCGGCGGCGTAGACCCAGTCCTTGGGCATCGTGTCCTCCTTGATGTTGACCACGCGGTTGCCGTTGTCCTTCTTGTAAGAGAGGAACGAGGGCCGGCCGCCCGAGCCGGCGTAGAGGGCGGAGCCGTCGGGCAGCCAGGCCAGGGCGTAGACCGGGCCGGTGTGGCCGAAGCCTTTTTCGGGGTTGGTCGTGTCGGCCAGCTTCCAGGTCCGGATTTGCTTGTCGAGCCCGGCGGTGGCGAGGAGCTTGCCGTCGGGGCTGAAGGCGACCGCCTGAATCGCGTCCTGGTGCCCGGCGAGCGAGGCGACCTGCAGGCCAGTGTCGGGGTCGTGGACCTTGGCCGTCCGGTCGGCCGAGCCCGTGGCGAGGAGCTTGCCGTCGGGGCTGAAGGCCAGCGAGGTCACGATGTCGGCGTGGTTCTTGATCGTCCGTACGGCCTTTCCGGTCGAGACGTCCCAGATCGTGACCAGCTTGTCGAGGCTCGACGTCGCGACCTGGTCCGAGCCGGGCCGCCAGGCGAGGGCGAGGATGGTATCGGCGTGCCCTCGGAGGACCCGGCGTTCCTTCCCCTCGGCGTCCCAGATCCGGACCTCACCGTTTCGTCCGGGCGTCCCGCTCGCACCGGCGAGGGATCGGTCGGCGGCGTAGGCGACGGCCGTGACCTGCTCGGGGAACCCGGCGAGCTTCCGGAGGGTCTTGCCGGTGGCGGGGTCGACCACGACCACTTCCTTGTATCCGGCCACGGCCAGGGCCTTGCCGTCGGGCGAGTAGGCCAGGCCGGTGACGGGCGGAGGTGAGTCGGAGGCGAACGTCGCGGCCTCCTCGGCCTCGGCCTTCCGGCGCTCGGACCGGCGGGCGTCGACGGCCTCGGCGTCGACCTTCGCCCCCTGGTCGATCCAGCGGGCGAGGAGGGCGATCTGGTCGCGCGGGATCGAGGTCTTGGGCGGCATCTGCGGCTGCCGGGTCCCGTCCATGAACTGGACGATCAGGCTCTCCTTGCCCTTGCCCGGGAGCAGCGAAGGCCCGCGTCGGCCTCCCTTCCGCATCGCCTCGACGTCGGCCATCGAGAGGTCGGACGTGGCGAAGTCCTCGTCGTGGCAGGCCAGGCAATGCTCTTCCAGGAACGGCGCGACGTCCCGACTGAAGCTCACCGGGGCGTCGTCCGCCGCGAAGGTCGGGGCGGCGAGGGCGAGGAAAAGGAGGGCGGAGGGTCGGAGCATGGTTGTCTCTCTGACCCCCTCTCCCCTTGCGGGAGAGGGGGCCTGAAATCGATGGATCAGGCGAGCAGTTCGGAGATCGGCGACCCCTCGTCGAGGATGGCGACCGGGCGATTCTCGGGGGTCATCAGGTGGCGGGAGGGGTCGACGCCGACGGCGTGGTATATCGTCGAGGCGACGTCGGCGGGGCTCACGGGGCGGTCGGTGACGTGGGCGCCCTGGTCGTCGGTCCGGCCGATCACCCGGCCGGGGGCGATCCCGCCTCCGGCGAAGACCAGGCTGGCGGCGTGGCCCCAGTGGTCGCGGCCGGCCTTGTCGTTGATCTTGGGCGTCCGGCCGAACTCGCCCATCGCGACGACCAGCGTCGATTCGAGCAGGCCCCGGGCGTCGAGGTCGTCGATCAGGGCCGAGAGGGCGGCGTCGAACTCGGGCAGGCGCTTGTCGAGCGACGGGAAGATCGTGGCGTGATGGTCCCACCCGCCGCTGTTGATCGTGACGAACCGGACGCCCGCCTCGACCAATCTTCGAGCCAGCAGGCAGCCCTGGCCGGTGGTGGTCCGGCCGTAGCGGTCGCGGAGGCGAGGGTCCTCGCGGTTCATGTCGAACGCCCGCCGGGCCTCGGGCGAGACGACCAGGTCCATCGCCCGGCGCTGGAATTCGTCCATCGTCCGCAGGCCGTCGTCGGAGTCGACCTGCCGGGCCAGGTCGTCGACCGCCTTCCGGAGCGACTGGCGGCGGCCGATCCGGCTCGGCGACGAGTCGCCCGTGACGGCCAGGTCCTTGACCGCGAAGGCCGGGTCGTTCGGGTCGCCGCTCTTGAACGACTCGTAACGCCCGCCCAGGAAGGCGCTCTTGCCCAGCTCCCAGGTGAACGAGGGGTTCTTCGGGACCGCGAAATAGGGGGGCATCGGGCCTCGATACCCCAGCTCGTGCGCGACCACGGCGCCGATGGCCGGGTAATCGCCGAAGGCCGAGCCGAACTTGCCCGAGAGCACCCAGTTGGTCGCCGTCTCGTGGTGGTCGTTGCCGTGCGCCCCCGAGCGGACCAGCGCGAACTTGTCGTTCCGAGCCGCCAGGAGTGGGATCTTGTCCGAGAACCGGACGCCCGGCAGGCGGGTGTCGATCGTCCCGTACTTCCCCTTCACCTCGCTCGGCGCATCCGGCTTGGGGTCGAAGCTGTCATGGTGCGACAGCCCGCCGCCGAGGTAGAGCAGGATCACCGACCGGGCCGGGGCCGAGGATTCGCCGGCCAGGGCTTCCGACCGGAGCAAGGCCGGCAGGCCGAGGCTCGCCAGGCCGCCGACGCGGAGGAAGTCGCGACGGCTCACCCCATCGCAGCGCCGGGAGATCGGGCCGATCGGGACGCGGAACATGGGCAAACCCTCGGATCGACGGCGGGAAGGGGAGGGCGGCTCGACCGGCCTCTGTTGAGGTCGATCGGTTGATCTGAGTATCCATTCTTTCCAGGAGTTCGACAAGAGTTAAACGGTCCTTGAATGACAAACGGAAGGATGGCGAGATCGAGGGCACTCCCCGGTATAATAAGAAGTCGGTCGAGAGGTCGAGCGTGCTCCTCGATGCCGGCGATCGTCGCGAACTCCGGGAACCTTGCATCATGTCGCAGCCAATGACTCGGCGTTACTTCCTCGGCCAATCGGGCGCGGCCCTCGGGACCTTGACGATCTCGGGCGGGATCTCGAGGGTCCACGCGGCCGATCCTCTCCCAACGTCCGAGGACCTGACGAGGAAGGCCGTGCCATTCCTCAAGTCGAGGCAGAAGGACGACGGGAGCTGGTCGTCCGAGAAGGGGCCGGGGATCACCGGGCTGGTCGTGACCGCCTTGCTCCGCTCGAAGGCGACCACCCCCGCCGAGCCGACCATCGCCAAGGGGCTGGCCTACCTCGAAGGGTTCATCTCCCCGAAGAGCGGCGGGCTGGCCGAGGGTCCGAACGCGAATTACGTGACCGCGATCGCCCTGATGGCCTTCCACGAGGCAAACATCAAAGGCCGCTACGACGCCCAGATCAAGGCCGGGCAGGCGTTCCTGAAGAACCTGCAATGGGACGAGGGGGAGAACAAGGGGCCGGACGACCCGTTCTACGGAGGCGCCGGTTATGGCGGCCGGAGCCGGCCCGACCTGTCCAACACCTCGTTCTTCATGGAGGCCCTGCGCGACACCGGCCTGCCCGCCGACGACCCCAACCTCAAGAAGGCCCTGGTGTTCGTCTCGCGGTGCCAGAACCTCAAGAGCGAGTTCAACGACCAGCCCTGGGCCGGCAAGGTCAACGACGGCGGCTTCATCTACACCGCGGCCGGCGGCGGCGTGAGCATGGCCGTCCCGCCGACCGACGCCAACGGCGGCCTCCGATCCTACGCCAGCATGACCTACGCCGGCCTCAAGAGCATGATCTACGCCGGCCTCAAGCCCGACGACCCGAGGGTCAAGGCCGCCTCCGAGTTCATCGCCAAGCACTACACGCTCGACGAGAACCCCGGCCTGGGCCAGCAGGGCCTCTATTACTACTACCAGACCTTCGCCAAGGCCCTCACCCTGCTCGGCAAGCCCACGTTCACCGACTCGGAGGCAAAGCCCACGACTGGAAGGCCGAGCTGGTCGCCGCCCTCGCCAAGAGGCAAGCCGCCGACGGAAGCTGGGTCAACCCCGCCGACCGCTTCATGGAAGGCGACCCGAATCTGGTGACGTCTTACGGGCTGCTGGCGCTGGCGTATGCAAAATGAGGGTGGCCTGCTCCGACTGAGAGACCTCTCTCCAGATGGAGCGGAAAGGCGTGATCGTGCTCGACATCAACCACCCGATGACGACTCACGTCTTCCGCGCCTCCCATCTCGTCGGCGGGGTCACGACATTGGCCTATCAAATGACCGTGGCATCCAGCCCAATCCGCCGACAACTCCTTCAGGAATGCCTTCCGATCTTCGACGAGGTGCGGGCGCTGAATCAGGCTCACTTTGGAGGGAGCCGATTCATCGCTCGGGCAATCGACGAATATGAAACCAACGTGAAGCTGGTTGCCTCACTCGGCGGAGGCCAGATCGTCGAAGATCGACGGGACGGCGAGGGGGATTGCCCTCATTGCGGAACGAAGATCACGAAGATCCCTCTCACGAGAGACCGCAAAGCTTTCGTAATCTTGTGCGGCGAATGCGCCAGGCTATTTCGGCCAGCCCTGGAGAAGTTGGATTCTCCGCAAGGATTTGGAACCTGCTTCATTTAAGAAGGATGATGATGCGTTCCTGGCTTGCTGTTCAACTCCCGTTCGATCCGGAACTGCATCTGGCCCAGCTCGTCGCCGGAATACTCGGCGTGGGGCCAGGGCCAGTCGACCGGGTCGTCGATGAAGCGGGGGATCAGGTGCCAGTGGCCGTGGAAGACGGTCTGGCCGGCGACCCGGCCGTTGTTGACGATCAGGTTGAGACCGTCGGCGCCGGTGGCGGCCTGGATCGCGCGGGCGAGCCGTGGGAGGAGCGCTCGCCGTCTCGGCCGCGAGGTGGTCGGGCAGGTCGGCGAGGGTCGCGTGGTGGGCCTTGGGGACGAGCAGGACATGCCCCCGGTTGACCGGGTTGATGTCGAGAAACGCGACCGCGTGATCGGTCTCCAGGACCCTGGCCGATGGGATTTCGCCCCCGACGATCTTGCAGAAGATGCAGGCCGGATCGTGCGGGTGATGGCTCACTTCGCGGCCTCCGGGAGGGGATCGAAGAAAAGAGATCTGAAATTTGAGATTTCAAATTTCAGATCTCTCCATCGGTCGTCAAGCCGGTCCCGATGGGCCGGTTCAGCGTCGCGCTCGGGGCGACGGCGGGCCGGGGGGCAGGGGCCTTGACCTCCTCGTCGGCACCGAGCAGGGAGATGACGGCCATCGGCGCGGCGTCTCCCTGGCGGACCTTGGCGAGCTTGTAGATCCGGGTGTAGCCGCCCGAACGCCCCTTGAAGCGGGGGCCGATCTCGTGGAAGAGGTCGAAGGCGACCTTCTTGCTGGTCAGGACGGCCAGGACCCGGCGGAACCGGTTCAGGTCCCAGCCGTCCTTGGCCAGGGTGATGAGCTTCTCGGCGTACGGCTGGAGTTCCTTGGCCTTGGCCAGGGTCGTCTCGATCCGGCCGTGCTCGAGCAGGGCGGTGGCCAGGTTGCGGAGCATCATCCGCCGGTGCGACGGGGACCGCTTGAATTTGCGGCCGGCTTTTCGGTGACGCATGGTTCTTTCGGGGGCTCTGGAGGAAGAAAGTGGCCCGTTTGTCGACCGCCTCGCCCCTTGCGGGAGAGGGCTGGCGAGAGGGGTTCCTGGCCTCGTCTAGAATCTGGCCCCTCACCCCGACCCTCTCCCGCAAGGGGCGAGGGGTCAGCATCGACGATCAATGGGCGACGACGTCCATTCCCAGGTCGAGGCCGATCTCGTGGAGCTTCGCCTTGACCTCCTTGAGGGTGGTCTCGCCGAAGTTCCGGACGGTGAGGAGCTGGTCCTCGTTCCGGCTGACCAGGTCGCGGACGGTGGTGATCCCTTCGCTCTCCAGGCAGTTCGTGGCCCGGACGGAGAGTTCCAGCTCGGCCAGGCTCATGCCGAGCTTGCGTTCCAGCTCGGCGTCGAGCGGCGCGTCGCGGAAGCCGTCGTGGCCGCCGGGCTCGGCGGGCAGGCCGGGGCCGGGCTCGTAGTACTGGACGAACGGGTTGAGGTGCTTCCGCATGATCTTGGCCGCCTCGACCAGCGCCATCTCGGGGCCGAGCGTGCCGGTGGTCCAGATCTTCAGGATCAGCTTGTCGTAGTTGGTCCGCTGGCCGACGCGGGTGTTCTCGACCTTGTACTCGACCCGGATCACCGGGCTGAAGATGGCGTCGATCGGGATCGCGCCGACTTCCAGGTCGTCGGTGTGCCCCTCGGCGGCCGGCCGATAGCCTCGGCCGTTCTCGACCGGTCATCTCGAGGACGAACGGGACGTCGTCGGTCAGGGTGCAGAGGATGTGGTCGGGGTTGATGATCTCGATCGACTCGTCGTGGAGGATGTCGGCGGCGGTGACGACGCCCCTCCGGTCGCGGTCGATCCGGATCGTCCGGTTCTGCTCGGAGTGGTTCTTGACCACCAGGCCCTTGAGGTTCAGGACCAGGTCGGTGATGTCCTCGACCATGCCGGGGATCGACGAGAACTCGTGCTGGACCCCCTGGATCTTGATCTTGGTGACGGCGCTCCCCTCCAGGCTCGACAGGAGGATCCGCCGCAGGCTGTTGCCGACGGTGTGGCCGAACCCGCGTTCGAACGGCTCGACGTGGAACTCGCCGTAAGTGTCGGTCAGCTTGTCGCGGGCGCAGACGACCCGGCTGGGAAGTTCGAGGCCACGCCAACGGATGCGCATCGCGCGAGTTCTCCAGGAAAGGAGCGATCAGCATTCAGCGATCAGCCAGGGGCCTGAGGAGCGGTTGACGCTCGTTCCGCGACCCGAGACCAAGTCTTCTCCGGCTGAATGCTGATCGCTGACCGCTGAAAGCTTTCGGAATTAGCGGCTCAGGAGTTCGACGATCAACTGCGGGGTGACCGGCAGGGAGATATCCTGGGTCGCCGGGAGGCGGGAGACGCGGCCTTCGGGCGGCTCGGTGCCGGTCCGGTCGAGCCAGTCGGGGACGGGCGGCATCCCGGCGGTCTCCAGGCTGGCGGCGGCCAGCTTGCGGGAGTGCTCGCGGTCCTTGACCTGGATCGGGTCGCCGGGGCGGACCAGGTAGCTGGGGATGTCGAGCTTCCGGCCGTTGACGGTGATGTGGCCGTGGGTGATCATCTGGCGGGCCTGCGGCCGGCTGGTCGCGAAGCCGAGGCGGGTGACCACGTTGTCGAGCCGGCGCTCCAGGAGCGACATCAGGGCGTCGCCGGTGTTGCCGGGCCGGCGGCTGGCCAGCTCGAAGTACTTGCGGAACTGCCGCTCGAAGATCCCGTAGTACCGCTTGACCTTCTGCTTCTCGCGGAGCCGGATCGAGTACTCGCTCGCCTTGCTCCGGCGGAACTGGTGCATCCCCGGCACCCCTTCGCGGCGGTCGACCGCGCACTTCGGGGTGTCGCAGCGCGTCCCCTTCAAGAACAGCTTCAGGCCTTCGCGGCGGCAGAGCCGGCAGACCGGTCCAATGTGGCGTCCCATGATTCCTCTCGAAGGAGCTGTCAGCGGTCAGCTGTCAGCGATGCAGCCCGGAAAATTATCGGATCCCAATCCTGATCGTCGGTCGTCATCCAGCCGTCCGTCTCAAAGCTGACCGCTGAGAGGTGACCGCTCGACTGCTCCGGCGTCAGACGCGGCGCTTCTTGGGAGGGCGGCAGCCGTTGTGCGGCAGCGGGGTGACGTCCTCGATGGCCTTGATCGACAGGCCGGAGGCCTGCAAGGCGGTGATGGCGCTCTCGCGGCCGGAGCCGGGGCCCTTGACCTTGACCTCGACCTCCTTGACGCCGTACTTCGTGGCCGTCGCGGCGGCGGTCTCGGCGGCCCGCTGGGCGGCGAACGGGGTGCTCTTGCGGCTCCCCTTGAAGCCGACGGTCCCCGACGAGGCCCAGCACAGCGCGTCGCCGTTGGGGTCGGTGATCGTCACCGTCGTGTTGTTGAACGTCGCCTTGATGTGCACGACCGCACGGCTGACGTTGCGTCGCGTCTTCCGCTTCTTGGCCTTGGCCACGGGTCCGATGCTCCCTGGGTACCGTCGATGGATCGTGTGCGAGTTCTTGGGCTGGTGCGGCGGAGATCGAGAGAACGACGACCCGTCCACCTCAAGAGGCCCGTCCCTTCGGGGAAACCGGGCGACTCGGGCGGACGGGACGAAGCGATCGGGCGATCCGTCCGATCGATCGAGGCTCAGCGCATTTCCTTGACGCCCTTCTTGCCGGCGACCGTCTTGCGCGGACCCTTGCGGGTCCGGGCGTTGGTCCGGGTCCGCTGGCCGTGGACCGGGAGCCCCTTGCGGTGCCGCAGGCCGCGATAGCAGCCGATGTCGCGGAGCCGGGCGATGTTCTGCTGGACCTGGCGGCGGAGCTGCCCTTCGACGACGTACTCGTTGTCGAGCAGGGTCGCCAGCTTGGCCAGCTCGTCCTCGGTCAACTCGCGGGCACGCTTGTCGGGATCGACCGAGGCCCGCTCGCAGAGCTGCGCGGCCAGGAACGGCCCGATCCCGTAGATGTACCGCAGCGAGATCACCGTTCGCTTGTCGTTCGGGATGTCGACACCGAGAATACGAGGCATCCGTCCTAGTCTCCGTGGGGCAGGCCGGGGGCTTTAGCCTTGCCGCTGCTTGTGGCGGGGGTTCTCGCAGATCACGTACACCTTGCCCCGGCGGCGGACGATCTTGCAAGTCTCGCAGATGCGCTTCACGCTCGATCGGATCTTCATCGGCCTCTCGCTCGCTTTCCCGTCGACGTCCATCGGACGATGGAATGCCCGCTCGACCCGACCCGGGCCGACGCGTTCCGCATCGCCTGTTTCGCACGAATCGAATCTTGCCAGTCCAGATCCGGGTCGACCGGTCCGGGGCCGAATTGGGCCAATATACTCTGCCGGGCTCCCGGTCGCAAGACCGTCAAGCCCATTTTTTCCGCTCGAGATCGACTCCCGCGTTAATCCTCCAGGAAAGTCAAGACGCGGGGGCCTTCGGGGGTCATGGCCACGGTGTGCTCGAAGTGGGCGCTCGCCCGGCGGTCCTTGGTGACGACGGTCCAGTGGTCGGCCAGGGTGTCGACGTTCTTGGTCCCGAGCGCCACCATCGGCTCGATGGCCAGGACGATCCCGGGTTCCAGCCGGATGTCGTTCTTGCGGAGGGCCTTGCTGACGAAGTTGGGGACCTGGGGCTCCTCGTGCATGTCCTGGCCGATCCCGTGGCCGACGAACTTCTCGACCACGTACATCCCCTGGCTCTTGACGTATCGCTCCATCAAGGAGGCGACCTCGGACCAGGTCGAGCACCGGGCCATGGCGCGGATCGAGAGGTCGAGGGTCTCCGAGGTCACGTCGAGGAGCTGCTGGATCTCCGGGCGGACCTGGCCGATCGCCAGGGTCACCGCGGCGTCGCCGCACCAGCCGTTGACCTTGCAGCCGGTGTCGATCGAGACGACGTCCCCCTCCTTCAAAGGGCGACGGTTGGGGATGCCGTGGACGACCGCCTCGTTCACGCTGGCGCAGATGTTGGCGGGGAACGGCCGGCTTCCCCTTGGTGGAGTTCGGATAGCCACGGAACAGGGGGATGGCGTCGTGCTCGCGGAAGATCGCCGCGACCGCCTCGTCCATCTCCGCCGTGCTCACCCCGGGCACGGCGAGGCGTCGGACCTGGTCCAACGCCTTCGCCACGACCCGCCCCGCCTCGCGCATCAGGGCGATCTCGCGGGGACTTTTCAGCTTGATCACAGCACGTTTTCTCTGAGAAAACAGCCCGGAGGTATTCATCGATCAGCGCTTGCTCACCAGGCCCGTGTAGTTCCGCATGATCAGGTGGCTGTCGATCTTCTGGACCAGGTCGAGGCAGACGCTGATGATGATCAGCAGGCCGGTCCCGCCCAGGAACGAGGCGATCGTGTAATTGACACCCAGGCCGGTCGAGACCAGCGAGGGGATGACCGCCACCAGGCTGAGGAACGCCGCCCCGACGTAGGTGATCCGGAGCATCACCTTCTCCAGGTAGTCCGCCGTCCGCCGGCCGGGCCGGTAGCCGGGGATGAAGCTCCCGTAATCCTTCAGGTTCTCCGCCATGTCCTTCGGGTTGAAGGTGATGGCGGTCCAGAAGTAGCAGAAGAAGTAGATCAGGACGATGTAGAACAGCGTGTAGACGTAGCCATGGTTCTGGAAGGCGTCGGCCCCGGCGTCGAAGAGCGACCCCAGGCCGTACTTGATCGATTCCAGGACGGTCATCGGCTGGACCACGTCGTCGACCTTCGGGACTGGTCCAGGTCTGCGTCGCCTGCTTCAGTCCATTGAGGATGAAGTAGGGGAACATCAGCAGGCTCGAGGCGAAGATGATCGGCATGACGCCGGCCTGGTTCACCTTGAGCGGCAGGTACTGCTTGGTCCCGCCGTAGACCCGCCGGCCCCGGACGTGCTTGGCCGACTGGGTGGGGATCCGCCGCTGGCTCTCGGTGATCGCGATCACCCCGACGACCACCGCCAGGAAGACGATCGCGAGCAGGACCAGAACCACGATCCCGTGCTTGCCCGGCTCGCCGGACAGCTTGGTGGTCGAGTCTCGGATCAGCTCGTTCATGGCGGCGGGCATCCGGGCGAGGATGCCGGCCATGATCAGGAGGCTGATCCCGTTGCCGATCCCGTACTCGTCGATCTGCTCGCCGATCCACATCAGGAAGATCGTCCCGGCCGTCATGGTCAGGACGCAGACGATGATGTTGATCGTGCCCCGATTGTCGGGATGGACGATCTCCAGGCTGTTCATCATGTACTGGACCCAGAGCGTACTCTGGACCAGGCAGAGGACGACGGTCGCGTAGCGGGTGTATTCGTTGATCTTCTTCCGCCCGCTCTCCCCCTCCTTCATCATCGCTTCGAGCGAGGGGACGACGCTCCCCAGGAGCTGGAAGATGATCGAGGCGGAGATATAGGGCATGATCCCCAGGCCGAAGATCGTGCTCATGCCGATCTGCGAGCCGCCGAGCATCGACGAGGGTGCCGAAGACCTTGCCCATCGCCGGTCTGGCTCTGGCTGCTCGGCCCAGTGCGGCCAGCTGGGCCTGGTCGACGACGTGGAGCGGGATGTAGTAGCCGATCCGGTAGATGGCCAGGAACATGGCCGTCATCAGGATCTTGCGCTGGAGTTCCGGGACCTTGAACAAGATCGTGTAGAGCTTATCCACGACGCCTCCTGGGGATCGATCGAAGCTGTCAGCGATCAGCTTTCAGCGCGGACAGGAATGAAGAAGAAAAGCGGCCGATCCGGCAGTCTCACATGGACATCCGGCTGGCCGCTGATCGCTGAACGCTGACCGCCCTTGCGTCAGACGACGACGACCGAGCCGCCGGCGGCGGCGATCTTGGCGGCGGCCGACTCGCTGAACTTCTGGGCGTGGATGGTCAGGGCCTTGGTCACGCTCGCCGTCGCCGAGGATCTTGACGCCGTCGTCGTGCCGCCCTTGACGAGCCCCTTGGCCCGGAGCGCGGCCTCGTCGATCACGGCGCCGGCCTCGAAGGCGGCGTCGATCTTCTCGAGGTTGACGATGGCGAAGTCCTTCTTGAACGCGCCGTTGACGAACCCGCGCTTGGGGACGCGGCGGGCCAGGGGCATCTGGCCGCCCTCGAACAGCGGGTTCTGCTTGAACCCCTGGCGGGACGAGTGCCCCTTGTGCCCCTTGCTGGCGGTCTTGCCGTGGCCCGAGCCGGTGCCGCGGCCGATGCGCTTCCGCTTCTTGTACTTGTGGATGCCCTTGGTGGACGTCGTGCAGTTGCATCAGAGGGCCACTCCCCGGAGCCGCGCGACTTCGTCCTTGGTCCGCAGCTGCGTCAGGGCGTTGATGGCCGCCTTGACGAGGTTCAGCTTGTTGGTCGAGCCGTAGCTCTTGGTCAGGATGTCGGTGATCCCGGCCGCCTGGACGACGGCGCGGACGGCGCCGCCGGCGATGACGCCGGTGCCCGGGCTGGCCGGGAGCATCACCACCCGGGCCGCGCCGAACTTGCCGATCACCCGGTGCGGGATCGTGCCCGCCCTGGAGGTTGACCCGGTTCATCTGCTTGTGGGCGTCCTTGACGCCCTTCTCGACGGACGGGGGGACCTCGTTGGCCTTGCCGTAGCCCCAGGCCACCTGCCCTCGGCCGTTGCCGACGACCACCAGGGCGTTGAAGCTGAACCGGCGGCCGCCCTTGACCACCGCCGCGCAGCGGCGGATGGCCACCACGCTCTCCGACCACTCCCCTCGGTCGCGATCCCGATCTCGATTGTCGCTCGACACGGTCATCCCCTTGAGTAGTGGTAGTGGTCAGCGGTCAGTGGTCAGGTGAAGACCAGCGATGACCGACCGACCACCGTTCCGATCGCAGATCGAATCCTGTCTGTCTACCGACCACTGTCCACTGACCACTGACCACTCGTCGACTTAGAACTGGAGCCCCGCCTCGCGGGCGGCGTCGGCCAGGGCCTGGACCCGGCCATGATACTTGTAGCTTCGACGGTCGAAGCAAATCTTGTCAATACCGGCCTGCTTGGCCCGCTCGGCGACGAGCTTGCCGACGACCGTGGCGGCCGCCTTGTTGCCGCCGTAGGCTGACGTCGCCGCGGACCTCGGGGTCGAGCGTGCTGGCCGAGGCCAGGGTCGTCCCGTTGTCGTCGTTGATGACCTGGGCGTAGATGTGCTTCGAGCTGCGGAAGACCGCCAGCCGGGGCCGCTCGGCGGTCCCGTGGAGCCGCTTGCGGACGTGCCGCTGGCGGCGGAGCCGACGCGACTTCGACGATCTTGTCGCTGATTCACCGGACGGTCCTTCTCGCACGAGGGGGGTTCCGGGGCGGCCGATCCCGACCGGACGCCCAGCCCCGACGTTGGGGATTCTCGACGCGGCGGGTCGCGTCGCGATCGGCGATTACTTCGACGCCGAACGCCTTGCCGGCCTTGCGGCGGACGACCTCGCCTTCGTAGCGGATGCCCTTGCCCTTGTACGGCTCGGGGGGGCGGACCTTGCGGACCACGGCGGCGAACTGGCCGACGGCCTGCTTGTCGGCGCCGGTGATCGTGATGTGGGTCGGGTCGGGGACGACCACGCTGACGCCCGGCGGCGCTTCCAGCACGACCTGGTTGGCGAAGCCGACCTGGAGGGCGACGGTGTTCGCCTTCTTGAGCTGGGCCTGGTAGCCGACGCCGACGATCTCCAGCTTCTTGGTGTAGCCGGTCGTGACGCCCTCGACCATGTTGGCGATCAGGCTCCGGGTCAGGCCGTGGAGGGCCCGGTTCTCGCGCTCGTCGTCGGCCCGGGTGACGAGGACCTGCTTGCCGGCCTCGTCGTACGTCGACGCCGATCGACTCGCGGTGGCGTGAACGACAGCTTGCCCTTGGGCCCCTCGACCTGGATCGGTCGAGTCGGCGACCGACACCTTCACGTTGGCCGGCACGGTCACCGGCTTGCGACCGATACGGGACATGGGACCTCATCCTCTCGCAAGTCGCGGGTCTCGGGGGCCGGCGCCGGGAGGATCGTCGGGATCGACGACCGGCATCGGGGCCGGCGGATCGTCAGCCGTTCGACCGGGCGGCATCTCGAGAACGCCGCGGGCCAGTTTAATGGATCAGCGCCAGGACTTCGCCGCCGACCTTCTCGGCGCGGGCGCGGCGGTCGCTGATGACGCCCTTGGGGGTGCTGAGGATCTGGATGCCCATCCCGCCGAGGATCGGCTTCAGGTCCTTGTAGCCGCGTGTACTTCCGGCAGCCCGGCTTGCTGACCCGGTCGATCCGGGTGATCAGCCGCTCGCCGTTGGGGCCGTACTTCATCTGGAGCCGGAGCGTCCGGGCGGGGACGGTCTCGATCTCCTCGAAGTCCCAGATGTACCCCTCGTCCTTGAGGACCTGGGCGATCCCCTTGCGGAGCTTCGAGGTGGGCATGTCGACCAGGGGCTTCTCGATCCGCGACGGCGTTGCGGATCCGGGTGAGCATGTCGGCGATCGGGTCGGTCATCATGGCGGGTGCGGTCTCGTCACACCGCCGCGGGTAACGCGCCCGTCGGCTCCGAAGACGATCGGAGCGGGCGGGCGTCGGCACGGCGGGCAGTTCTTCAGCGGGACGAGTCGGCTCTTACCAGCTCGCCTTCTTCACGCCCGGGATCAGGCCGCGAGCGGCCAGGTTCCGGAAGCAGATCCGGCAGATGCCGAACTTGCGATAGACGGCGCGGGGACGTCCGCAGAGCTTGCAGCGGTTCCGGTGCCGGACCGCGAACTTGCGGGGCGTCTGCGACTTGATCATCTGGGCTTTGGTCGACATGGCTCACCAGGGTCCGGTGCGGTCGGGTCGGTCGGTCGAAGTCGGGTTACTTGGCGGTCGCCCTTCCGCCTTCGGCGGCCCGGAACGGCATGCCGAAGGAGCGGAGCAGTTCGCGGGCCTGGTCGTCGTTCTTGGCCGTGGTCACGATCGTGATGTCCATGCCCTGCGTGTGCTGGAGCCGGTCGGCGTCGATCTCGGGGAAGACGACCTGCTCGGCCAGGCCGAGGGTGTAGTTGCCGTGGCCGTCGAAGCTGTTCGGGTTGACGCCGCGGAAGTCGCGGATACGAGGCAGGGCGATCGAGACCAGGCGGTCGAGGAACTCGTACATCCGCTTGCCGCGGAGGGTGACCTTGCAGCCGATCTCGTTCCCCTCGCGGAGCCGGAACCCGGCGACCGAGGTCTTGGCCTTGGTGACCATCGGCTTCTGGCCGGTGATCTTGGCCAGGCTGTCGACGGCCGCCTCCATCAGCGGCCTTGTCCTGGGTCGCCCGGCCGACGCCCATGTTGATGACGATCTTCTCCAGCTTGGGGATCGCCATCTTGTTCGTGACGCCGAACTTGGTCGCCGAGCTCGGCGCGATCGTCGTGTTGTACTGGTCGAGCAAGCGAGCCATGGGACGTCACCTTCTCCGTCGCGACCGGGCGTGAGGCCATACCGACCGACGATAGGTGAGACGCGAAAGCGGGCGATTCAGGCCTTCTTGACCGCGCGGGCCGGCTTGGCCGGGCCGACGTTGCCGAGGCCGGCCGAGCACTTCTTGCAGTAGCGTTGCTTGCTGGCCCGCGTCGGTGAACCGGTGGCCGACGCGGACGCCGCGGTTGCAGGACGGGCAGTAGAGCATGACGTTGGAGGCGTCGATCGGCATCTCCTTGGAGAGCCGGCCCCCTTGCTGGTTCTTGGCGCTGGGCTTGAGGTGCTTGTAGACCCGGTTGACCCCCTCGACGACGATCTTGTTCTTCTCGGGGAGGACGCGGAGCACCTTGGCGATCGTCCGGGCCGAGGGGGTGCCCTTGTCGTCGCCGGTGATCACTTCGACCTGGTCGTCTTTGCGAATATGCATGGCGAGGCTCGCTGCGTAAGGGACGCGTGTCAGGCCGGGCTCAGACCACCTCGGCGGCCAGGCTGATGATCTTCATGAACTGGCGGTCGCGGAGCTCGCGGGCGATGGCGCCGAAGATCCGGGTGCCGCGGGGGTTCTTCTCGTTGTCGATCAGGACGACGGCGTTGCGGTCGAACTTGACGTAGGAGCCGTCGGTCCGCCGGGTCGAGTTGCGGACCCGGACGACGACGCAACGGACCACGTCGCCCGCCTTGACGTCGCCGCCGGGGACTGGCCTTCTTGACGCTGGCGATGATGACGTCGCCCAGCCCGGCGATCCGCCTCTTGTAGTGCGAGGCGCTGCCGCCCAGGACCTTGAAGCACATGACTTCCTTGGCCCCGGTGTTGTCGGCCACGTCGAGCCGCGTTTGCATCTGGATCATGGGACACCTGGCGTACGAGTCGCGGAGTCGCGTGATCGAGGGAGCGGTCGGCCGTACCGAGCTGTGCCAGACCGCCGACGCTGTGACTCGAGATCACGGCTTGGCCGGCCTGGCGGCCTCGCCTTCGCCGGCCAGCGCCTGCTGGGCGCCCGGGCGGACGATCCGGACGATCCGCCACCGCTTGAGCTTGGAGAGCGGGCGGGTTTCCATGATCTCGACGATGTCGCCGACGTGGGTCGTGTTGGCCTCGTCGTGGGCGTGGCAGACGGTCCGCCGCTTCAGGAACTTGCCGTACTTGGGGTGCGGGACGAGCGTCTCGACCTCGACCCGGCGGGTCTTGTTCATCTTGTCGGAGGTCACGATCCCGATCTCCGTCTTGCGACGGGTTCGGGCGCGCGGCGGCTCGGTGGGTGGACGGTCGGCTGGCTCATCGCGTTGGCACCGGGAATCGGAGGTTAGTTGGCTCGGGGCGGCGGCGGCCGCCCGTTCCCGGTCGATCTCGCGGAGCCGGAGGATCGTCTTGATCCGGGCGATCTCGCGCTTGGCCTTGATGATCTCGCTGGGGGCCTCGAGCCGTTCGGTCTCGCTCTGGAGCCGGAGGCGGAACAGGTTCTGCTGGGTCTCGCGAGCAGCAGGTCGAGCTGCTCGTCGGTCTGCTCGCGGAGTTCGGCGGGCTTGCTCATCGCGTCTTCCTTCGCGGTGGTCGGTCCGGCGTCGGGTCAGAGCGTCGGCCGACGGGTCACGAACCGGCAGCGGACGGGCAACTTGTAGGCGACCCGGGCGAAGGTGGCGCGGGCGACTTCCTCGCTGACGCCGCCGAGCTCGAACAGCACGGTGCCGGGCTTGACGACGGCCGCCCAGTATTCGACTTCCCCCTTGCCCTTACCCATGCGGGTCTCGGCGGGGATCGAGGTCACGCTCTTGTGCGGGAAGATCCGGATGTAGAGCTTGCCGCCGCCCTTGACGGACTGGCTGCCCACGATCCGGCCCGCCTCGATGGTCTGGGCGCTGATCTTGCCGGGCTCGAGCGACTGGAGGCCGAACTCGCCGAAGGCAACGTAGTTGCCCCGGGTCGCGTTACCTCTTACGCGGCCTTTTTGGCTTTTTCGGTACTTGACTCGCTTGGGCATCATGGGCATCGGTCGCCGCCCTCCACCTTCAAGTAATCGCCTTGGTTGACCCACACCTTGATGCCGATGTGGCCTTGCGCTGTCTTGGCCTCGGCGAACCCGTAGTCGATCTTGGCCCGGAGGGTGCTCAGGGGGATCGACCCGAGGTTGGCGACCTCGGTCCGCGACATTTCCGAGCCGCCGAGGCGGCCCGACAACTGGATCTTGACGCCCCGGGCGCCGCCGTCCATGGTCTGCTCCAGGGCGCGCTTCATCGTCCGGCGGAAGCTCGAGCGCTTCTTGAGCTGCTCGGCGATGTCCTCGCTGATCAGCTGGGCCTCGATCTCGGGCCGGGTGACTTCCTGCGATCTTGATCTCGATCCGACGGCCGGTGAGCGTCTGGAGCTCCTCCTGGAGCTTCTCGACCTCGGCCCCCTTGCGGCCGATGATCATGCCCGGCCGCGCGGTGAACAGGAGGACCGTGACGGCGTCGCGGGTCCGCTCGATCTCGATCTTGGGGATGCCGGCGTAGCTGTACTTCCCCTTGATGAACTTGCGGATCTTGAAGTCCTCGACCAGGAGGTCGGTGAACTCGTGCTTCGAGGCGTACCAGCGGCTCCGCCAGTCCTCCATGATGCCGACGCGGAAGCCGGTCGGATTGATCTTCTGGCCCATCGGGTGCGTCCTTCGGGTTAATCCTGTGTCCGCTTCCGCGCCGACCGCCGTCGCGCCGCGCGACAGGTAGGTTTCCAGGTCGGCCAGACGCGATGTTGATGTGTGAGCTTCGGCGGCGGATCATGTAGGCCATGCCCCGGGCCCTCGGCATCAGCCGCTTGAACATCGGGCCGCCGTCGCCGCGGATCTCGACGATGATCAGGTCGCCGACGTTCCGGACGCCCTTGTCCTCGGCGTTGGCCATGGCGCTCTTGAGCACCTGCTCGATCATCCGGGCCCCGCGGTGGGGCATGTACTTGAGGATGTCCACGGCGTCGTCGGCGTACTTGCCGCGGATCAGGTCGAGGATCGGCCGGAGCTTCCGCACCGAGATCCGGGCGAAGCGGTGCGTGGCTGTGTAGGAGGGCATGTGACGCTCTTAAAGGACTCGCGACTCGGGAACCAAGGCCGGCGAGGATGACCCTCCGACTGTCGCCCGACGCTCCCGTCCTCCCCTTTGGATGGCCTTGGCTGTGAGTCCCGAGTCCCAGTCGACTCGACGATGAATTACTTCTTGCCGCCCTTGCCCGCCTTGCCGCCGTGGCCGCGGAAGGTCCGGGTCGGGGCGAACTCGCCGAGCTTGTGCCCGACCATGTCCTCGGTCACGTACAGCTTGATGAAGTTCCGCCCGTTGTGGATGGCGAAGTTCTTGCCGATGAACTCGGGCACGATCGTGCAGGCGCGGGCCCAGGTCTTGATCGGCTCGCGGTTCCCGGTGTTCTCGGCCCGGTACACCTTCTCGAGCAGCCGCTCGACGACGTACGGGCCTTTCTTCAACGAACGTCCCATGAATCTCCGGTCCCCGACCCCTCGGGGTCATGCACCCCTCGTCGAGGGCGGTGATGTCCTGCGGATCTTGACGGTCTTGACGCGATTCCCAGGTTAACCAGACAGCCAGGCCGATCGTCGTTCTCAAGGCACGACGACCGGCCGGGTCGATCGGCAACGGGGCCCGAAGACCCCGGCCGTGATCAGAGCTTCAACTGGCCATAGCGGACGCTCCGGCGGCGGCGGATGATCGCCGAGTTCGACGGCTTCCGGCGGCGGCGGGTCTTGCCCCCCTTGGCCAGCTTGCCGGTCGGCGAGCACGGGTTGCCGGCCGCCCGAGGTCCGGCCTTCGCCACCGCCCATCGGGTGGTCGACCGGGTTCATGGCGACGCCTCGGACGTGCGGCCGCCGGCCCAGCCAGCGCTTCCGGCCGGCCTTGCCGAGGCGGATGTTCATGTGGTCGGAGTTGCCGACCATGCCGATCGTCGCCCGGCAGGCGGCGGGAATCCGGCGGACCTCGCCCGAGGGCAGGGTGATCTGGGCCCAGGTCCCTTCGCGGGCCGTCAGGGTCGCCCCGACGCCGGCCGACCGGCAGAGCTTGGCCCCGCCGCCCGGCTGCATCTCGAGGTTGTGGATCGACAGCCCGGTCGGGATCTTCGACGAGCGGCAGGCAGTTGCCGACCTTGGGCTCGGCGGTCGGGCCGCTGGTGACGGTCATCCCCGCCTTGAGCCCTTCGGGGGCGATGATGTAGCGCTTGACGCCGTCGGGGAAGACGATCAGGGCGATCCGGGCCGAGCGGTTCGGGTCGTACTCGATGTGGGTGACCTGGGCCGGGACTGCCGTCCTGGTCGTTCCGCTTGAAGTCGATGATCCGGTACATCCGCTTGTGGCCGCCGCCGCGGTGCCGGGCGGTGATGAACCCCTGGTTGTTCCGGCCGCCCGTCTTCTTGAGCGGCTCGGTCAGGCTCTTCTCGGGCTTCTTGTTCTTGTCGGTCAGCTCGGAGAAGTCGCTGACCGAGGCGTTCCGCCGCCCGGGGCTGGTCGGCTTGTAGTAGCGAATACCCATCGCGATCGCGTCCTTCTGCTCGGCCCGGCGCAGATCAGGCCCGGAGCCGCCCGGTCGAGTCAGATTCGGATCAATAGAAGTCGATCCGGTAATCGTCGTGGAGGGCGACGATCGCCTTCTTCCAGTTCCGCATCCGGCCGACCTTGAGCCGGTAGCGGCGGAGCTTGCCGCGGCGGTTCTGGGTCCGGACGTCGGCGACCTTGACGTTGAAGAGGGCCTCGACGGCCTCCTTGATCTCGGTCTTGGTGGCCAGCGGGTTGACCTCGAAGGTGTAGGCGTTGTGCCGTTCCGAGAGGTGCGTGGCCTTCTCGGTGATCAGCGGGCGGAGGACGACCTGGTAGGGTTCGAGGACCGGGCCCGGTGCGGACGTACTGCGGGGGACGGTGGAGCGTGACCATGAGTTCAGCTCTCCGAGGCGGCCGGGGCGCGTCGCCGTTCCGGCTTGCGGGCCGGCTTCTGCTTGACCCGCTCCTTGAGGACGGCGAGCGCCTCGCGGGTCAGGACCAGGTAGCGCTGCTTGAGGATGTCGTAGGTGTTGAACTCGGCGACCGGGGCGACCTGCGACCCCCTCGATGTTCCGGGCGCTCCGGTAGAGGACCGGGTCCTGGTCCGGCAGGCCGATCAGGATCGTCCGGCCGTCGAGGGTCCGGCTGAGGGCGTCGGCCTTGGTCTCGCCCGACGACCTCGGCCGCCTCGGCCTCGGTGAGGTCGGGGCGGCGGATCGCCCGGAGGGCCTGGGCGACGAGCTTGGTCTTGGGCGTCTCGCCCGGGGCCAGGCCGTCGATGACCAGGGCCTGGCCGTCCTGGAACTTCGAGAGCAGGGCCATCCGGATCGCGGCCCGGACGGCCTTCTTGGGCATCGAGTAGCGGTAGTCGCGGTTGCGGCGGGCGAAGGCGACGCCGCCGCCTTTCCGCTTGTTGGTCCGCTTCGAGCCGGCCCGGGCGTTGCCGGTCCCCTTCTGGCGGAACAGCTTCTTGCCCGAGCCGGCGACGTCGGCCCGGCCCCGGGTGTTGACGGTGCCGACCCGGCGGGCGGCCAGGTGCATCAGCACCACGTCGTGGAGGAGTTGCTTGTTGACCTCGCCGCCGAAGTCGGCCGGGTCGATCGACTCCTCGCCCACCTTCTCGCCGGCGGGGTTGTAGACGGGTACGGTCAGCATGATTGATCCACTCCCCGATCGCCCGACGAGACCCGGTCCAGCTTGTCGTGCCGGGGCCATCGGTTCGCTCAGACCTTGTTCGTCTGGCGGACGGTCAGGTAGCCGCCGTTGGGCCCGGGGACCGCCCCCTTGACCAAGAGCAGGTTGTTGGTCGGGTCGACCCGGACGACCTTGAGGTTCCGGACGGTGATCCGGGCGTTGCCGTACTGACCGGGCTTGCGGATCCCCTTGCGGGTGTGGGCCGGGTCGGCGCTGGGGCCGGAGGAGCCGGGGTGGCGGTGCATCCGCTTGACGCCGTGGGTGGCCCGCAGCCCCTTGAAGCCGTGCCGCTTGACGACGCCCGAGAAGCCTCGCCCCTTGCTGGTGCCGATGACGTCGACGTCGGTCTTGATCTGCGTTGAAGACCTCGACCGTCAGGGTCTGCCCCTCGGCGACCCCCTCGGCCGGCGCCGTCCTGGCGGATCTCGCGGACGTAATCGCTTCGGCTCGGCGTTGACCTTCTTGGCGTGGCCGCGTTCGGCCTGGGTCGCGCTCTTGCGCTTCTTGTCGGCGAAGCCGAGCTGGACGGCGTGGTAGCCGTCGCGCTCGGCGGTCCGGACCTGGAGCACCGTGCACGGGCCGCATTCCAGCACGGTGACCGGGACGGCCGTCCCGTCCGCCTCATAAATCTGGGTCATGCCGACTTTGCGGCCGAGCAGTCCGACTTGCATGGATGATCTCGTCATCCCAATCCATCCCGGCGGTAGGCCGGGGGACCCGCGCGGTCGAGGCGGACAGCCCCGCCCGTCGGGCATCGTCCAGGGAGACCCGATGAGGCCTCGACGTTCGATACACACAGAGGTCGACGGCCGGCGGCCCGCGAGCGGGCCGAGACCGACGACTTGAGGGCCGGCTTCCCGAGGGATCGATCCCTCGGAAGCCCTGGCCCGATTGGGACGGCTCGAGGACCGATCAGGACCCCGAGGGGCCGGCCTTGATCTTGATGTCCACGCCCGCCGGCAAGCTCAGCTTGTTCAGGGCGTCGATCGTCTTGTTGGTCGGCTGGACGATGTCGATCAGCCGCTTGTGCGTCCGGATCTCGAACTGTTCCCGCGACTTCTTGTCGATGTGCGGGCTTCGGAGCACCGTGTACCGCTCGATGCGGGTCGGCAGGGGGATCGGGCCGTGGACGATCGCCTCGGTCCGCTTGGCGGTGTCGACGATATCCTTGGCCGACTGGTCCAGGATGGTGTGATCGTACGCTTCCATCCGGATGCGTATCCGTTCGTTGCTGATGCCCGCCACGCGTGAGGTCCCTTCATCGATCGCCCGACCGAGTTTCGTTGAGTTGTCTCTCCCTCGACTTCGACGAAGCTCGCGGGGAAAGTAAGAGTGTAACGGCATACCCGGATCGAGTCAATCGGGCTTCTTCCGGTTTTCTGGAATGTCGCGAAATCCGTGGCCGCTGGGTAAGCTGGTATCTGGTTGGAGTCATCCGTCCTGGATTCCAATGGCTCGGGAGCGACATCCATGCCCGCCATTTTTCCCGGGATCGACCCTTATTTGGAAGCCCAAGGCTATTGGCCCGATTTCCATGCTTCGACGATCATTTATTGCCGGGACGCGCTCGCCGATCAGTTGCCCGATTCCTACATGGTCCGGATCGAGGAGCGGATTCATCTGATCGATCATCCTCGCCGTGGACGTCAATTTGATTCGGCCCGACCTCATGATCGAGCGGGAGCCCGGTTTCTCGGAGCCCCGCGGGTCGGCGGCTCTCGCCGTCGAGGTCGAGCCGACGACGGTCCCCGTCGCGATCCTGGAAGAGGTTCGCGAGACCTACCTGGAGATCCTCCGTCGCCCCGAGCGGACTCTCGTCACAGTCATCGAGTTGCTTTCGCCCGATAACAAAGTCGAGCCGGGTTTCGGCCAGTATCTGACCAAGCGCAACGCCTTGCTCCGGAGTCCGGTCCACCTGGTCGAACTGGATTTCCTCGCTCGGCGGCCGTCGGCTGCCGATGGCCCGGCCGCTTGCCGCCGGGCGACGCCTACGCCTTGGTCTCGCGCGGCGACCATCGGCCCGATTGCGAGGTCTACGCCTGGTCGATCCGCCGACCGCTTTCGACGATCCGGATCCCGCTTGCTCGCCCCCGATCCCGACATCCCGCTCGACCTTGCGGCGGTCTACGCGACGGCGCTTGCCCGGGGCCGCTACGCCCGGTCGATCGACTACGGGGCCCCGCTCTCGATCGGGCTGGCCCCGGAGATCGAGCCTGGGCCGAGGATCGGGCGCAGGACGGCGGAGGGCTGAAGTTTCGGTCGCGATCAACCTTCCGAGGCCGGCACGACCACCCTCAGGGCCCGCGGGACGACCTCGATCCGGACGGGGGTCGAGCCGAGGATCTCGCCGTCGGCCTGGACGGGGAGGGGGTGCTTGGCCTCGATGATGACCGAGCGGGACGCGACCTCGTAGCGGAGGTTCGGGCTTTTCTTGTGGCTGCCCAGGAGCACGTGCCAGAGCAGCCCGGAATAGTCCAGGAGCGATACGCGCCCGGGCGATGCAGACGTCGAGCCGACCGTCATCCGGGCGGATATCCGGCCCCCAGCGGAGCGGCGGCTGGCCCATCATCCCCGTGTTGGCCACCAGCACCTGCGACGCCTTCGCGACGATGGCCCGATCGTCCACGGTGACCGTGAACCGCCTCGGCTGGAACCCGACCAGGCTGGTCAGGGCGGTCCACATGTAGGCGAGCCGTCCGAATCGCCGCTTCTGCTCGACCGCCGTGTCGCGGATCATCAGGGCGTCGATCCCGACGCCGACCTGCGTGAGATAGTGACGGCCCTCGATCTTCATGGCGTCGATGCGGACGACGGCATGCTCGCGCCCGGTCAGGCTCCCTTCGCTCAGGCAGCAGGCCCCAAGCCGGCAGGCCCCTTCGAGCTCGACCGGGATGCCCAGCTCCCTCGCCAGGACGTTCGCGGTCCCCAGTGGAAAGACGACCAGATGGGCCGAGGATCCCACGAGGGCATCGGCGACCGTCGAGACGGTGCCATCACCGCCGGCGGCGATGATCGGGTCGCAACCCGCGCTCGACTGCCGATCGGACGATCGAACGCACGTCGTCCCCCTTCGGCGACCTCGTGGATCTCCACCTCTGCCCCGACCAGATGCCGGCTGGATCGCGTCCCGGACGTCGGCGACCGAACATGAGCCCGACCTCGGGTTGAGGACGCGCGAAAGCCCTGGTCCGCCGACCAGTCTTCCCGACTCTCCGCGGCCAGATTCGATTCCAGGCTCATCAGGATGCAAGTCCTCCTTGCGGAACGGACTAGACGACCATTGTCTCGAGAAATCGCCTCGGGTATCGAGAGCACGCCGCATGCCGGATGGACAGTTCCATCAATCCGTCGCGGTCGCGAATGGTCCCATATCCAAACGAATCAGCCGAGCAGCGAACCGGGCCGGTCCTGATGGTGTCGATGGAATCAGAGATTCGAGGTGGTCCAGAAATTTCGGCGATGATCTCTTGCAAGAAGTCGGAGTCGTGCTGGGCTAGGATAACACCCTGGTCGCTTCTCGCCTCGATGACTTCGTCGACCGCGCCCGACCGGCGCTCTGCGCCCGTCGCCGCGGTCGATTTTGTCGAGCCGGGCCGCCTTCGGCTGTGGAATTCTCGAGGGCGGCCGGAAAATCGCTTGCAAACGCGGATTCGGTCGGTATATTTGGAAATTTCACGGCCTCGTAGCGGCTGGCGTAGCTCAATCGGCAGAGCACCGGTTTTGTAAACCGACGGTTGTGAGTTCGACTCTCACCGCCAGCTCTGATCTGTCGAGTTGGGCCTCGGCCTTCGGCCGACGGATCACGGGACGGACGAGACGATCGGGACCGTGACGGATTGTCCGAAAACCGGGTGGATACCCAAGTGGCTAAAGGGGCCAGACTGTAAATCTGGTGGCATTGCCTTCGCAGGTTCGAATCCTGCTCCACCCATGCACCGCCGATCCGGCGACGCACCTTTTGAGATGAGGAGTTCAACCCGAAACGAACGTTGCCCGCGAACCGGTCCTCTGCCAAGCCTCGGACCCGCCACCGCCCGTTGTTCGAGACTCGCGACCGCGAGGACGTTCCCCGCGGGTGTAACTCAATGGTAGAGTACCTGCCTTCCAAGCAGGCTACGTGGGTTCGATTCCCATCACCCGCTCTCGGCGGGCTGGCGGAGGAGGCGGCAGGGAGACGGAAGGTCGGACGTCGGGTCGACAACCGAGACATTCGATCAGATCCATGCTGCCGTGGCTCAGTTGGTAGAGCGCGTCCTTGGTAAGGACGAGGTCCTGGGTTCAAATCCCAGCGGCAGCTTTCGGGTCGTGCCCTTCGAGGCGGATCGGGTCGCGACCCGTGCGGGTCGATCCCAGCCGCCCGGTGGCCCATCTGATCGTGGGTGTTGATGTCGGGGCGGCTCGCGGTGCCCGCCACTCACGCCCTCAGTATTCCAGGAGACGACGGGAGCAACGATGGCCAAGGAAACCTTCACGAGAACGAAGCCGCACGTCAACGTGGGCACGATCGGGCACATCGACCACGGCAAGACGACCCTGACGGCCGCCCTGCTGGCGGTCCTGGCCGCGCACGGCCAGGCCAAGGCGAAGGCGTATTCGGAAATCGCCAAGGGCGGCACCGTCCGCGACGCCAACAAGACGGTCACCATCGCCGTCTCCCACGTCGAGTACGAGAGCGAGACCCGGCACTACGCCCACATCGACTGCCCGGGCCACGCCGACTACATCAAGAACATGATCACCGGCGCCGCCCAGATGGACGGGGCGATCCTGGTCGTCTCGGCCGCCGACGGCCCGATGCCCCAGACCCGCGAGCACATCCTCCTGGCCCGCCAGGTCGGCGTGCCGGCCCTGGTCGTCTTCCTCAACAAGATCGACCTGGTCGACGACGAGGAACTGCTGGAGCTGGTCGAGCTCGAGCTTCGCGAGCTGCTGACCCACTACAAGTTCCCCGGCGACGAGATCCCGATCACCCGCGGGCTGCAGCCGGCCGGCCCTCGAGAACCCGACCGACCCGGTCGCCGCCAAGCCGATCCTCGACCTGGTCAAGACCATGGACGAGTACATCCCCCAGCCGCAGCGGGAGATCGACAAGCCGTTCCTGATGCCGATCGAGGACGTGTTCTCGATCAAGGGCCGCGGCACCGTCGGCACCGGCCGGATCGAGCGCGGGATCGTCAAGGTCGGCGACGCGGTCGAGATCGTCGGGTTCGACAAGAACAAGAACTCGACCGTCACCGGCGTCGAGATGTTCCAGAAGACCCTCGACCAGGGGCAGGCCGGCGACAACGTCGGCATCCTCCTCCGAGGCGTGGAAAAGAACGACCTGGAGCGCGGCCAGGTCGTCTGCAAGCCGGGCTCGATCACGCCGCACACCAAGTTCGAGGCCGAGGTCTACGTCCTGAGCAAGGACGAAGGCGGCCGGCACACCCCGTTCTTCAAGGGGTATCGCCCGCAGTTCTACTTCCGGACGACCGACGTGACCGGCTCGGTCCTCAACCTGCTGTCGGAAGACGACAGCGAGGCCGAGATGTGCATGCCGGGCGACAACATCAAGATGACGGTCGAGTTGCACACCCCGATCGCCATGGAAGCGAACCTCCGGTTCGCCATCCGCGAGGGCGGCAAGACGGTGGGCGCCGGCGTCGTGACCAAGATCCTTCTGTAAAGGCCATGCTCCCGCCAGAGCGGGACGTTCGTTGACGGTGGATCGGGCGGATCGCTGGTCCCTCGCCATCCCGCCCGTCTCGCCGTCCTTCGTCGTTTTGGCGGGTTCAGTTCCGGAGCCGGGCGATGCGCGAATATGTCTGGTTGGAATGCACCTCCTGCGGCGACCGGAACTACCGGACCCAGAAGGAGACGCGAGGAGCCGAGCGGCTCGAGCTCAAGAAATATTGCAAGCGCGAGCGGAAGCACGTTCCCCACAAGGAATCCCGGAAGAAGTGACGGGCTGGACTCGTCGGCGGCGAGACTTCGCCGCCGGCTCGTCCGTTCTGGAATCGTCGCCCGTCACGTTATCGTTACGAGCGTAGCTCAATTGGTAGAGCACCGGTCTCCAAAACCGGCGGTTGGGGGTTCGATTCCCTCCGCTCGTGCTCGGCGGGGGCCCGGATAGGCCCCGTCGGAACAGTCCCCCGGAAGTGAGTTCAGGCGCCATGGGTAAAGTCAAAGACGGATCGCCGGCGACGAAACCGGCGAAGGTCTCCAAGGGGGGGCCGACCGGGGACTCCAAGCGTCGGTTCGCGCCGTTCCTGGCTAACCTGACGCAAACGAACCTCTACAAACCCCTCCAGGGGAAGCAAGCCCGGCTCTGGACGGCGGTCGGCCTGGGGCTGATCATCGTCTTCGGCCTTCGGGAATTGTCTCTCACTCTGGGAGCCTCCTACAACGCGGCCACCGCGTACGGAATCCCGGCCGCCGTCGGCGCGGTGCTGGCCTGGGTGACCTTCCGACTGCTTCAGTATCCGCCGTTCGTCGAGTTCCTGATCGCGACCGAAGCCGAGATGAACAAGGTCTCGTGGACCAGTCGCGACGACCTGAAACGGGCGACGACGGTCGTGCTGGTCACGGTGGCCCTGATGGCGGTCTTCCTGTTCGGCGTCGACTGGATCTGGTCGTACCTGCTCCAGCTGATTGGCGTTCTCCGGTTCCGCGACACCGGCGGGGCACTGGGCTCGAGCGCCTGAACCCCGACTCGAACGCACCGGATGCTCTCGACCCGACCGACTTAACCTCCATCTGCTAACGACTTCGTATGAACCAACCGACCGACGAGTTCCCCGATCCGGCGCGGCCCCCGAATGGCCCGACGCCCCCGCCCCGGTCGAGCCCGCCGATGCCCCCGAAACCGAGGAGCTGACGCCGGACGGGGGCGGGCGTGCCCTCGCCCGTCGTCCCGTCCCCCGGCCGAACCGCTCGCGGCGGTTGCGCCGGTCCCCTGATCCCGATGAGGACCCGGCGCCCGAACTGGTCTGGTATGTCTTGAAAGTTCAGAGTAGCCGGGAAGATACGATCCGCGATGCCCTGGAGCGTCGGGTCAAGATCCAGGGGCTCCAGAGGTATTTCGGCCGGATCGTGGTGCCGACCGAGAAGATCACCGAGATTCGCAACAACAAGAAGCGAACGGTCGAGCGGAAGACCTATCCCGGCTACATCATGGTCGAGATGGAGCTCAACGAGAAGACCTGGTTCACGGTTCGCGAGACCCCCGGCGTCGGTGACTTCGTCGGCGCCCACGGCACGCCGACCAAGATGACCTCCACCGAGGTCAACCAGATGCTCAACGAACAGCAACAGGGTGACCAGTCCGAGGCACCCAAGGTCAAGATCGACGTGGAACGCGGCGACCGGGTCAAGATCAAGGATGGACCTTTCGAGAACTTCGAGGGGACCGTCGAGGAAGTCATCGAGGCCCGAGGGCTGGTTAAGGTCATGCTGATCATCTTCAATCGGCCGACGCCGGTTGACCTCGAATACTGGCAGGTGGAACGGCTTTAGACTGATGCGACGGGGCCTCGGACTCGGGCGGACCGAGTCCTCGCCGAGATCGATGGGCGGGACGCGTGTCCCCGGCCCCTGGCCTTTTTTTGCGAGAGAGCGAGCGGACGATGGCGAAGGTGATGACGGCCAAGGTCAAGCTCCAGTGCCCCGGCGGCCAGGCGACCCCCGCCCCGCCCGTCGGCCCGGCGCTCGGCCAGCACGGCGTGAATATCGGCCAGTTCGTGATGCAGTTCAACGAACGGACCAAGGAGATGAAGGGGACGACCATCCCGGTCGAGATCACCATCTACTCCGACCGCTCGTTCGAGTTCATCACCAAGAGCCCGCCCGCCGCGGTCCTGCTCAAGCAGGCCGCCGGGATCGCCTCGGGATCGGCCGAGCCTCACAAGGTCAAGGTCGCCACCGTGACTCCCGACCAGGTCAAGAAGATCGCCGAGACCAAGTTCAACGACCTGAATGCCCGCGACATCGAGCATGCCTGCCGGATCATCGCCGGGACCGCCCGGAGCATGGGCGTCGAGATCAAGGGCTGAAGTTTCCGAGTGAAAGCAACAGATCCGTCGGGTCGCTCGACCCGGGGCCGGCGCGACCGCCCGCCGCGACCCTCCGACCTTTCGACGGACGGCCTTGTCGGCGGCAGCCCTCCACCTGGAGCGCGTTGAGGAGCCTTATGTATCAGTCCAAGCGGTTTCGTGCCTTGAAGGAGAAGGTCAAGTCCCTTGACCCGATCCCGCTGGCCGACGCGATCAAGCAATTGAAGACGTTCGGCACCACGAAGTTCATCCAGACGGTCGAAGTGTCGACGAACCTGGGGATCGACCCCCGGCAGAGCGACCAGAACGTCCGAGGCTCGGTGGCCCTCCCCCACGGGATCGGCAAGGCGGTCCGGGTCGCGGTGTTCGCCCAGGGCGAGAACGCCGAGAAGGCGACCGCCGCCGGGGCCGACATCGTCGGCGGCGACGACCTGGCCCAGCGGATCAAGGGCGGGTTCATGGACTTCGACGTCGCCCTGGCCACGCCCGACATGATGGGCGTGGTCGGCCCGCTGGGCCGGCTGCTCGGCCCTCGGGGCTTGATGCCCTCGCCCCGCTCCGGCACCGTCACGACCGACATCTCGGCGGGCGTCCGCGAGTTCAAGGCGGGCAAGATCGAGTTCCGCACCGACAAGGGCGGGAACGTCGCCGCGCCGGTGGGGAAGCTGAATTTCTCCGACGAGCAGCTCGCTGATAATATCAACACGTTCCTCAACCACCTCCGCTCGGTCAAGCCGGCGGCGGCCAAGGGGACTTACATCCGGAGCATCACGATCTCGGCCACCATGAGCCCGGGCATCCGGGTCCTTGGCTGATCCGGACCCTCTAGGGAGCGGTGGCCGAGCGGGGGTTGATTCGTCCGCCCTCGCGTCGCACCGGATGAGACTGAGATGAGCAAGTACGTCAAAGAACTGATGATGGATCAGCTCAAGACCGAGCTGAACGGCGACAAGTCGGTCCTGATCCTCGACCTGAAGGGGCTGGACGCGATCACCGAGTACCAGCTCCGCCGTGACTTCCGCAAGAAAAACATCAAGATGCGGGCCTTGCGGAACACGTTGGCCCGTCGGGTCTTCGAGGACATGGGGATCGGCGGCCTCTCGCAGTTCCTGGAAGGCCCGAGCGTGGCCGTCTGGGGTGGCGACGGCGTTGCCGAACTGGCCAAGGAGACCTCGGCCCAGGTCAAGAAGCTCAAGAAGCCCGAGATCAAGGGCGGGTCGGTTGACGGTACCGTGATCACGCCCGAGCAGGTCGAGGACATCACCAAGCTTCCCAGCCGCGAGGTGCTGATCGGCCAGGTGCTTGGCCTGCTCCTGAGCCCGGCCCAGCAGGTCCTTT
>CAVWND010000010.1:0-15222 GCA_963756475.1 uncultured Planctomycetota bacterium | reverse complement strand
CGGGTGGAAGCCGACCTCCTCGGTCAACAGTTTGTACGAGAGCTCGCAGATGGCGACCTTGTCGTCCTGGTGACCGCCTGCCCTTCCGGCATTCCCGGGATGACCCCGTCGGCGACGAAGGCCATCACGACGGCCGCCGCGCCGTAGCGCTTGACGAGCCTCGCCCGTTGGGGAACTTCTCCCCCCTCCTTGAGGTTGATCGAGTTGACGATCGACTTGCCCTGGACGCACTTCAGGCCCGCCTCGATGACCTTCCAGTCCGAGCTGTCGATCATGATCGGGATTCGGGCGATGTTGGGTCGGCGCCGATCTGGTTGAGGAAACGGGTCATGGCCGCCGGGCCGTCGATCATCCCCTCGTCCACGTTCACGTCGAGGATGTTGGCCCCCCTTCGACCTGGTCGCGGGCGATCGCGACGGCCTCCTCGTAATTCCCTCTCGCGGATCAGGCGGGCGAACTTGCCGAGCCGGTGATGTTGGTCCGCTCGCCGACCATGATGAAGTTGGACTCGGGGAGGATGGTCAGCGGCTCCATGCCGCTGTAGCTGCTCCATCCGGTGGGCCGGGGGCGCTCCGGGGGACCCCCTCGACGGCCCTGGCGATCTGCCGGATATACTCCGGGCTGGTCCCGCAGCAGCCCCCGACGATGTTCAGCCAGCCGCTCTCGGCGAACTCGCCGATCACCCCGGCCATCCCTCGGGCGTGGCGTTGTCGCCGGTGAAGTTGCCGAAGCCGTCCGGCATCCCGGCGTTGGGGTGATGTTGATGTGGCAGGTCGCCACGGCCGCCAGGGCCTCGACGTTGGGCCGCATCTCGGCCGGCGCCGAGGCGCAGTTGATCCCGACGCTGAGCAGGTCGAAGTGCGAGACCGAGTGCCAGAACGCCTCGATCGTCTGACCCGATAGCGTCCGGCCCGCCTTGTCGATGATCGTCCCCGAGACCATCACCGGCAGGCGGACGTCGTGGTCCTCGAAGTACTTGCTGATGGCGAACAGGCACGCCTTCATGTTCAGCGTGTCGAAGACTGGTCTCGGGGAACAGGATGTCGACCCCGCCGGCGACCAGCCCGCGGCCTGCTCGTAATAGGCGTCCACCAGCTCGTCGAAGGTGACGTTGCGGTGCCGGGTCGGCGACGTTGGCCGCCACCGAGGCCGACTTGTCGGTCGGCCCGATGCTCCCGGCGACGAACCGGGGACGGTCGGGGGTCTTGAGCAGGTATTCGTCGGCCACCTGCCTGGCCAGCGCGGCGGAGGCCCGGTTCATCTCGAAGGCGAGGTCCTCCAGGCCGTAATTGATCATGGTGATCTTGTTCGAGTTGAACGTGTTGGTCTCGATGATGTCCGCGCCGGCGTCGAGATACGCCCGGTGGATGCCCGCGATCACGTCGGGCCGGGTGATCGAGAGGATGTCGTTGTTCCCCTTGAGGGGCTTGGGATGGTCGCGGAATCGCTCGCCCCGGAAGTCGTCCTCCTCCAGGTTGTAGGTCTGGATCACGGTCCCCATCGCGCCGTCGAGGATCATGATCCGCTCGGCCAGGATCTCTTCGAGCAGCTCGCGGGTGGTCGGTTGGGCTGATTTCAGCATCGCTTGGCCAGCTCGCAAGGGTCGAGGGGAGGGGATCGGGACTTCCCCGATCAGAGTCTAGCGGGGACCGTCAAGCCCTCGGCCGTCGAGGAGATGGGAGCTTCGGGGAGGGCGGATTGGCCGGGTTGGGCTCGTCGGCCACCTAGCCCCGAAGGGGGCCTCTGACGATCAGGGCGATTATCGGGTGGGTTGCGATCGAGTGTCAAGCCGGGTTGGGCCCTGTCAAGGGCCTCCCGAGGGCGCGCCGGAGACGACGTAGAGAAGGGCCGCTCCCCGCGAGGACGTACGCCCAGAAGACGAGTTGAGACGCGGGCCCGAGGGGATCGGGAATCTCGGCCGCCTCGCCTCCCCTTCCGATGAGCGCACGACCTGGGCCGGGCAAGAGTGCCGATCGCGCCGGGGTAGGGCTCCGGACCGGCCGCAATCAAGACAGTGATACTGGACGAGATAGGGCAGGAACGCGAGGGGGAAGAAGGTCGCGACGAACAGCGGTGGGAACGAGGGAATGGAGCAGCCACCGGGCGGCTTCCCACCAGACGATCAGGGCGAAGGTCGCGAGGAACGGGTTGACCACAAGCCGCTGACCTTCGAGCGGATCGAAGTCCCGGAGCCGGACCGATCGGGCCGGCGGAGGGTCGAACTCGGGGTGCGGGTCGGCCGAGGCGTCCACGGCGGAGGGCTCCTGGATCGGTCGGCGATCGGCCAGCGATCGAGGATAACGGATCGGCCGCCCCTCGCGGCACCCGGGCCCCGATGCCGTCTCCCACTGTAAGGCATCATCCCCGCACCCGGAAGCGTGGCCTCTGGGGGGTTTACAAGGGTGCTGGCGGGTGGAAAAATAGCGGTTTGCGATTTCCGGTCCGGTCGAGTCGAGGGCCGTTGACGTGCATGAGGAAGCGATCCGCAAGGCGGACGTCTTGATCGAGGCGCTGGGCTACTTCCGCCAGTTCCACGGCAAGTTCACGGTCATCAAGCTCGGCGGCTCGGTGATGGAGAGCCCCGAGGCGCTCCGGGCCCTGCTGGTTGACGTCGTCTTCATGCAGACCGTCGGGATGCGCCCGGTGGTCGTCCACGGCGGCGGCAAGGCGATCACCAAGGCGATGGAGAAGGCCGGCCTCGAAGCCCGCTGGGTCCAGGGCCGGCGCTACACCGACGACGCCACGCTCGGCATCGTCGCGCGGGTGCTCGCCGAGGAGATCAACGAGGACATCGTCCGCCACATCCGCAAGTTCGGCGGCCGGGCCTCGGGCCTGCACCACAAGACCACCCAGTGCCTCTTCGGCACGCGGCTGACCCTGCCCGACGCCGACGGCAACCCGATCGACCTCGGCCGCGTCGGCGAGGTGACCGAGGTTGACGACGAGCCGATCGATCGAACTCCTGCCTGGCCGGGGTCGTCCCCGTCCTCCCCTCGCTCGCCGAGGACGACCGCGACGAGGAAAGCGGCCTCTACAACGTGAACGCCGACACCGCCGCCGCCGCCGTCGCCATGGCGCTCAAGGCCGAGAAGCTCGTCTTCCTGACCGACACGCCGGGATCCTGACCGACCGCCACGACCCCGACAGCCTCATCCCCAGCCTGACCCCCGAGGACTGCCGCGACCTGATCGCCCGAGGGGTGATCGACAAGGGGATGATCCCCAAGGTCGAGGCCTGCCTCGACAGCCTCGAAGCCGGCGTCAAGAAGGCCCACATCATCGACGGCCGGCTCAGGCATTCGCTGCTCGCTGGAAATGTACACCGACGACCGGGGTCGGCACCGAGATCGTCCTGAAGGCCGAAGCGGTCAACGGCCAGAAGCCGGCGGTCAGCCCCGACCGGGTGCCGGTCCACGTGCCAGGCCGCGCGAACGGTTGAGGCTCGGCGCGTGTCCGGCTCGTTTCCGATCCCGTAGGCTAGGGCTTGCCCTGCCGTTCGAAACCATCGAAGTCGGCAGGGCAAGCCCTGCCGCTACAAGACTTCGATTGAGCATCCACGCATGGCCCACGCCGACCACCCAGACCTCGGCCGAGACGATCGCCCAGTTCGATCGCTACGTGGTCCCGAACTACCGCCGCTACCCGGTCTGCCTGGTCCGGGGCGAAGGCTCCTGGGTCTGGGACGCCGAGGGGCGACAGGCTATCTCGACTTCTTCCCGGGCTGGGGCTGCAACCTGCTCGGCCATTGCCCGCCGCGGGTGGTCGAGGCCGTCCGCGAGCAGGTCGGGCAGCTGATCCACGTGCCGAACACCTGGTACATCGAGGCCCAGGGGGCGTTCGCCCAGGCGCTCTCGGAGCGGTCGTTCGGCGGCCAGTGCTTCTTCTGCAACAGCGGGGCCGAGGCCAACGAGGCGGCCATCAAGATGGCCAAGGCGTACGGCCACGCCTCGGGCCGGTACAAGATCGTGACGATGGAAGGCGGCTTCCACGGCCGGACCTACGCCGCCCTCACCGCGACCGCCCAGCCCAAGTATCACGCCGGCTTCGAGCCGATGGTCCCCGGCTTCTCGTATGTCCCCTACAACGATCTGAAGGCCGCTGCGAAGCGGCGCTCGACGACCAGACCGCCGCCGTGATGGTCGAGCCGATCCAGGGCGAAGGCGGGATCAACCTGCCGTCGCCCGGCTATCTCGCAGGGCATCCGCAAGCTCTGCGACGAGCGAGGGGTGCTTGCTGATCCTCGACGAGGTCCAGACCGGGATGGGGCGGACGGGCGAGTGGTTCGCCTACCAGCATTACGGCTTCGAGCCCGACATCCTGACCTGCGCCAAGGCCCTGGCGGCGGGCGTGGCGGCGGGCGTGATGATCGCCAAGCCGAACGTCGCCGCGGCGCTCAAGCCGGGGATGCACGCCAGCACCTTCGGCGGCAACCCGATCGCCTGCCGGGCCGGGCTGGCGGCGATCGAGACGATCGAGGCCGACGGCCTGCTCGAGCGCGGCAAGGCCGTCGGCGAGCGGTTCCGCGACGCACTTCGAGGCGTGGAAGGCCGAGATGCCGGACCTGATCCGCGACATCCGGATCAAGGGCGTGATGATCGGCCTGGACCTGTCGATCGACGCCACGGGCGTCGTGGCCGACTGCATGGAGCAGGGGCTCCTGATCAACGCCACGCACGGCACGTGATCCGGCTCCTGCCGGCCCTGAACATCACCGACGAGCAGATCGACGAAGGGTGCGCGCATCCTGGCTCGACGTCGCTCCGCCGACGTGCCGTCGCGTGAAGGGAGGTTCGTCCCGTGGTCCGACACTTCGTCGACCTGTTCGACATCACCGCCGCCGAGGCCGCCGACCTGCTCGACCGGGCCTCGACGCTGAAGCGCGAGGACCGGCCACGGCGACCGTCCCGCAGCTGCTCGCCGGCCGGACGCTGGGCCTGGTCTTCGACAAGCCCTCGCTCCGGACCCGCGTCAGCTTCGAGGCGGCGATCACCCAGCTCGGCGGCAACGCGATCTTCCTCAACGGCAAGGACGTCGGCCTGGGCGTCCGCGAGAGCGTCGCCGACTTCGCCCGGGTGATCAGCCAGTACGTCGACGCCCTGGCGGTCCGGACGTTCTCGCAGACGACGATCGAGGAGCTGGCCCGGCACGCCACGATCCCGATCATCAACGCCCTGTCCGACTGCCTCGCATCCCTGCCAGGCCCTGGCCGACATGCTGACGATCCGCGAGGCGCTCGGCGAGCTCGCCGGCCTGAAGCTCGTCTTCGTCGGCGACGGCAACAACGTGGCGAGGTCGCTGGCGCTGGCCTCGGCCTTCTTCGGCGTCGAGTTCGTGCTCGCCTGCCCGGTCGGCTACGAGTTTCCCGGCCGACTTTCGCCGCCCGGTTCGCCGACGCAAGTTCCCCGGCGTCCCCTTGACGATCGAGCACGACCCGAAGGCCGCCGTCTCGGAGCCGACGTGGTCTACACCGACGTCTGGGCGAGCATGGGGCAGGAGGACGAGGTCGAGTCGCGCAAGGCCGTCTTCGAGCCCTATCGGGTCAACGCGACCTTGCTCGCGCTGCGCCAAGCCCGACGGCGATCTTCCTCCACTGCCTGCCCGCGCACCGAGGCGAGGAGGTGACCGACGAGGTCCTCGACGGCCCGAGCAGCCTGGTCATCCCCCAGGCCGCCAACCGGCTCCACTTCCAGAAGGCCCTGCTCGCCTGGCTGCTGATCGACAACTGGCCGCGGCCGATGGCCCGATGGCGCCGGACCTTGCCCTGATCGCACGCCTCCGAGGACCCTCCATGCCCCGACACGACGGCCGGACCCCCGACCAGCTCCGCCCGGTCTCCATCGAGCGCGGGTTCGTCGCGGAACAGCCCCGGGAGCGTCCTCTACCGCGCGGGGGCGACGACCGTGCTGGTCACGGCGCACGTCTCGGACAAGGTCCCGCCGTTCCTCGAAGGCAAAGGCGTCGGCTGGCTGACGGCCGAATACGCGATGCTCCCCGGGCAGCACGCCGACCCGCAAGGATCGCGAGACCGACGGCCGGGCCACCGAGATCCAGCGCCTGATCGGCCGGAGCCTCCGGGCGGTCATCGACACGAAGGCGCTCGGCCCCTGGACGATCCACGTTGACGCCGACGTGCATCGAGGCCGACGGCGGAACCCGGACCGCCGCGATCACCGCCGCCTTCGTCGCCGTCGCCGACGCCCTCAAGAGCCGGTTCGGCAAGGCCGCCCACGGCATCCTCACCGACAGCGTCGCGGCCGTCAGCGTCGGGATCGTCAACGGCGAGCCGGTCGCTCGACCTCGATTACGTCGAGGACTCGAAGGCCGAGGTCGACATGAACGTCGTCCGGCTGGGCGGAGGCGGACTCGTCGAGGTCCAGGGGACGGGCGAGCACGGCACGTTCTCGAGGGCCCAATTGACCGGCACTGCTCGACCTCGCCGAGGCCGGCATCGATCACCTGGCGAGGCTCCAGCGCGAGGCCCTGGGCGAAGCCTGGCCGTTCGAGTAGGCCAATCGGATCGGGTCATAGCGGCTCACGTCCTACAGCGGCTCACGCCCGGCTGGCCCACGGCCGAGGAAAATGGGGACTGGCTCCCGGCCCGGAAAACGGCCCTCGAACCGGGAGAACTCGACACGGGCCGGGTGCCTGTCCCCGTTTTCCGTGTGCGATACGGCCGTGAACCGCTGTAATGGCCCGCGTCCGAGGAAAATGGGGACTGGCTCCCGGCCCGGAAACCGGCGATCGAACCGGGAAGACGTGGTGCGGGCCAGATGCCTGACCCGTTTTCCGGGCGCATCGCGGGCGTGAACCGCTGTAGGGTCTTGGGGATCGGGGCGACTTCCGGTAATCTGGTCGCTCGGCGGCACGGATCGACCCTCTCCCACCTCTCCCGTCCCCCATCGAAGCCCGACCGCGCCCAAGCCCCGCCACCCCGAGTCGACCCCGAGGATTCGCCCGATGACGACCTCCGCCGAATTCGAAGCCCCGCCGCAGAAGGAGACCGGACATCCCAAGGGCCTCTACGTCCTCTTCGGGGCCGAGATGTGGGAGCGGTTCAGCTACTACGGGATGCGGGCGCTGCTGGTCCTCTACCTGACCGAGCACCTCAAGTATGACCGCAAGGATGCCCTGGCCCTCTACGCGACCTACACCGGACTGGTCTACCTCACGCCTCTGCTCGGCGGCTTCCTGGCCGACAAGTTCCTCGGCCAGCGCAAGGCGATCCTGATCGGCGGGATCGTGATGGCGCTGGGCCACTTCGCGATGGCCTTCGAGCCGCTGCTCTACCTGGCCCTGGGCCTCCTGATCCTGGGAAATGGCTTCTTCAAGCCGAACATCTCGACGATGGTCGGCAATCTCTACTCCGCGGGCGACACCCGACGCGACGAGGTCGCTTACACGATCTTCTACATGGGGATCAACCTTGGGGCGGGAATCTCGCCGCTCGTCTGCGGATACCTCGGCGAGAAGGTGGGCTGGCACTACGGCTTCGCGCGCGGCCGGAGTCGGCATGGTGATCGGCCTGTTCGTCGTTCCTCTCCTATCAAAGGGATACTGGTAGGCGGCTATCCGCCCGGCCGCGAGGAGGCCGGGCTCGCTCGATTGACCGTCCTGCGACTGGGTCCACATCGCTCCTGATCTCGGCGATCTGCCGTCGGTTTCGCCTATGGTGCCCTCCAGGTCTGGCCGACGATCCAGCCTGTATCAGCAGCTATCTCTTTTATGCGATTGGGAACGGTCGCGGTCTGCTCGCGATCTCATCGAATGTCGGCTATCACCTGGCGACGGTCACGAGACAAGATCGAGCGGGTGAACTGGCAGGGGATCACCGTGATCCTGATCGTGAGCATCTTCTCGATTGTCTTCTGGATGGGCTTCGAGCAGGCGGGCGGCACGCTCAACCTCTTCGCCAAGAACCACACCGACCGGGTCGTCCTCGGGTACGAGTTCCCGGCCTCGTTCTTCCAGTCGGTGAACCCGTTCCTGATCGTCGCCCTGGCGCCGGTGTTCGCCCTGATCTGGTCGAAGCTGGACTCGACCCGGTTCGGTCTCACCTCGATCGGCGAAGATGGGGCTCGGGTTGATCCTGCTCGGACTTGGGTTTGTCGTCATGTACCAGGCCGACAAGCTCGCCGGGCCGTCGACGGCAAGGTCGGCCCGCAATGGCTGGCCTCGGTCTTCCTCCTGCATCACGATCGGCGAGATCTGCCTGTCTCCGATCGGGCTCTCGCTGGTGAACAAGCTGGCGCCGGCCCGGCTGGCCTCGCTGATGATGGCGAGTCTGGTTCCTCTGCACGTCGCTCGCCAATTACCTGGCGGGCAGACTCGAACACCTGCTCGAAACGTTCTCCGCCGAGCACCATGTGACGATCAATCTCTGGCTCTTCTTGATCGTCACCTCGATCGTGCCGGGCATCATCCTCCTGGCGCTGACGTCCCCTTGAAGAAGCTGGCCCACGGCCGACTCTGATCGACTCACCGCCAGGGCGGCCTCGCCCTTGGTCACCGCCCCGCGAATACGAGAGGTTTTCCATGCGTCTGCTCCTCGCGATTCTCACCCTCGTCGCCTGCGCCGGCCCGGCGCTCGCCGCCGGGCGGGCGATGACGATCGACGACCTGCTCGGCGTCAAGTCGGTCTCCGACCCCCAGGTCTCGCCCGACGGCAAGCTGGTCGTCTATGTCATCTCGGAGCTCGACCGCGCGACCGACAAGACGAACAGCGACCTCTGGCTCGTCCCGATCGACGGCGGCGAGCCGAAGCGGCTGACCACCGCCAGCGGCTCCGACAACCACCCGCGCTGGAGCCCGGACGGCAAGACGATCGCCTTCGTCTCGACCCGAGGCGGCTCGGCGCAGGTCTGGCTCCTGCCGATCGACGGCGGCGAGGCCCGGCCGCTCACCAAGCTCCCGATCGACGTCTCCGGCCCGATCTGGTCGCCGAAGGGCGACAAGATCGCCTTCGCGGCCGAGGTCTACCCCGGCAAGACCCCCGAGGAAACCGCCGAGATCGACGAGAAGAAGGGCAAGGAGAAGTCGAAGGTCAAGATCTACGACCACCTCATGATCCGCCACTGGGACGAGTGGGACGACGGCAAGCGGTCGCACCTGTTCGTCGTCGACGCCGCGACCGGCAAGGCGAAGGACCTGACGCCCAAGCTCGACGTCAACACCCCGCCCGCCCCGTTCGGCGGCTCGTCCGACTATGCGTTCGCCCCCAACGGCAAGGAACTCGCCTTCACCGCCGAGCCGCTCAAGGACATGGCCTGGTCGACGAACACCGACATCTGGACCGTCTCGGCCGCCGGCGGCGAGCCGACGAACCTGACCGAGGACAACCCGGGCGCCGACGCCCAGCCGGCCTACTCGCCCGACGGCGATTACCTGGCCTACGTGAGCCAGGCCCGCGCCGGGTTCGAGGCCGACAAGTGGGCCTTGAAGGTCCGCGACCGGAGCAACGGCGAGGCGCCGACGTCACCGCCGCCATCGACCGCCCGGTCCAGTCGTTCGCCTGGGGCGACTCGCACGAGGTCAAGAAGCCCATCGAGGCGACTGTCCGCGACCTCATCGCGGTGCTCGACGACTCGGGCTCGGTCGACGATCCGGAGGCTGAGCATCCTGCCCGACGGCGACGGCCACATCTTCGTCAGCGAGCAGCCCGCAGGGGATCACCGGGCGGCGTCAACAACTCGGTCCAGGTCGTGCCCGGCAACGGAGGCGCTGGTCTTCATCCACGGCGCGAGCGACGCCCCCAGCGAGGTCTATCGAGGCCAAGCCCGACGGGTCGCGGACCTGACCGCCCTGACCCATCACAACGCCCCGCTCCTGGCCCAGCTCGACCTCGCCCGGGCCGAGGGTTCACCTTCAAGGGGGCCGACGGCGACGACGTCTCGGGCTGGCTGGTCAAGCCGCCGGGGTTCGACCCGACGAAGAAATACCCGGTCGTCTTCCTGATCCACGGCGGCCCGCAAGGCGCCTGGCACGACGAGTGGCACAACCGCTGGAACTACCAGATGTTCGCCGCTCCCGGCTATGCCGTCGTGGCGATCAACCCGCGGGGCTCGACCGGCTACGGCCAGAAGTTCACCGACCAGATCAGCCGCGACTGGACCGGCCGGGTCTACGAAGACCTCATGAAGGGCCTCGACCACGCCCTCAAGACCTATCCGTTTCCTCGACGGCTCGAAGGTGGCGGCGGCCGGCGGGTCGTATGGCGGGTTCATGGTCAACTGGATCGCCGGCCACTACCGACCGCTTCGCGGCCCTGATCAGCCACGCGGGCGTCTTCGACCTGACGAGCAAGTACGGCACGACCGAGGAACTCTGGTTCGCCGAGTGGGAGTTCGGCGGCCCGCCCTGGGAAGGCTCGAAGATCTACCGCGAGCAGTCGCCCAGCGCCTTCGCCGACAACTTCAAGACGCCCACCCTGGTCATCCACGGCGCCCTCGACTTCCGCGTCCCCGACGCCCAGGGGCTCGGCATGTTCACCGCGCTCCAGCGCCAAGGGGTCCCCAGCCGCTACGTCTTCTTCCCCGACGAGGGCCACTGGATCCCCAAGCCCGCCAACCGGATCGTCTGGTGGCGCGAGGTCCACGACTGGCTGGCGAAAGTACCTCAAGAAGTGATCCCAGTCCCGAGCGGGATGCCAGAATCCGAAGTGTAGGGTGCGGTCGAGCGCTCGGGCGTGCCCCGACCATCTTCTCCGAATACTGGTGGGGCTCGCCCGAGGCTCGATCCGCATCCCTACATATTCTCCAGCATCGAACGATTCCGATGACAACCCGCCGCCGAACTCCGACCGATCGCCGAAGTCGCCGCCGACCTGGGCATCGCCCCCGAGCACCTCGAACCCTACGGCCGCGACAAGGCGAAGATCCGCCTCCAGGCTCTGAACGAAGCCGACCGGCGCCCGGGCAAGCTGATCCTGGTCTCGGCGATCACGCCGACCCCGGCCGGCGAGGGGAAGACGACGACGTCGATCGGCCTGGCCCAGGGGCTCCGCAAGATCGGCAAGAAGTCGGTCCTGGCCCTCCGGCAGCCGTCGATGGGGCCGGTCTTCGGCCGCAAAGGGGGGGCGACCGGCGGCGGCGCGTGCCGGCTCACGCCGTCCGACCAGATCAACCTCCAGTTCACCGGCGACTTCCACGCGATCACCGCCGCGCATAACCTGCTGGCCGCGGCGATCGACAACCGGCTCCACTTCGGCGACACGACGCTCGACCCCGGCCGCGTGCTCTGGAAGCGGGCGCTCGACATGAACGACCGCGCCCTCCGGAAGATCGTCATCGGCCTGGGAGGGCCGGGCCAGGGGGGCATCCCTCGCGAGTCGGGCTTCGACATCACGGCGGCCAGCGAGGTCATGGCGATCCTCTGCCTGGCCGACTCGCCCGCCGACCTCCGCGCCCGGCTCGACCGCATCCTGATCGGCTACACCAGCGACGGCCGACCCGTCCTGGCCGGCGAGATGGGCGTGACCGGCTCGCTGGCGGCGATCCTCAAGGACGCGCTGCTGCCCAACCTCGTGCAGTCGATGGAAGGGACGCCCGCGTTCGTCCACGGCGGCCCGTTCGCGAACATCGCCCACGGCTGCAACTCGGTCCTGGCGACCCGGATGGCGCTGGCCTTCGGCGATTACGCCGTGACCGAGGCCGGCTTCGCCTTCGACCTCGGCGCCGAGAAGTTCTTCGACATCAAGTGCCGATCGGCCAACCTGAACCCCGCCGGCGATCGTGATCGTCGCCACGATCCGCGCCCTCAAGATGCACGGCGGCCTGGCCCTCGACGCCCTGACGGTCCCCGACCCGAAGGCCGTCGAACGAGGGCTCGAGAACCTCGCCGCCCACCTCGACGCCGCCACGAACTTCGGCAAGCCGACCGTCGTCGCCATCAACCAGTTCGGGGCCGACACGCCCGAGGAACTCGCAGGTCGTCCACGACTTCTGCCGAGCCGAGGCGTCCCGAGCGCCACGGCCAACGTCTTCGGCCAGGGGGGCGACGGGGCCGATCGAGCTGGCCGAGAAGGTCGTCGAGGCGACCTCGGGCACCCCGACGCCCTTTAAGACCCTCTATCCGCTCGAATGGTCGATCGAGAAGAAGATCGAGCGGATCGCCACGCGCGATGTACGGCGCCGACGGCGTGACGTTCCTGCCCGCGGCCGAGGCCAAGATCAAGAAGGCCCGCAAGCTCGGCCACGGCGAGCCTGCCGGTCTGCATGGCCAAGACGCAGGACTCGCTCTCGGACAACCCCAAGCTCCGGGGCCGGCCCGAGGGGTTCACCCTCACCGTCCGCGACATCGAGATCGCCGCCGGCGCCGGGTTCGTCGTCGCCCTGACCGGCGAGATCGTCCGGATGCCGGGCCTTCCCGAGCGGCCGGCGGCCGAGCGGATCGACGTGGACGAGGCGGGCGAGATCCGGGGCCTGACCTGATCCGATTGATCAGCGGCGGGCCGTCGCCGGGGCCCGGCTCATCGTCGAGGCGAGGACTCGGTCGAGCCGGTACTCGGTCGCCGGGGTCGCCCCGATGCTCCGCCAGACGGATCTGACCCTCGCGGTCGACCAGGATCATCGTCGGGATACGACTGGATCTGGAGCGCCTGCAGGACCGGGCACGGCTTGCCGTCCATCCCCGAGAGGAGGACCGGCGTAGTTGATCCCCAGCTTCCGCGAGACCTCGTCGACCCGGGCCTTCCGCTGGTCGGGCGGGACCTTCTCGCAGGCGATCCCGACGACCCTCAGCCGGCTCGGCCCGTACTTCTTCTGGAGCTCGATCAGGTGCGGGATCGCGTCGACGCAGGGCGCGCACCAGGTCCCCCAGAAGTCGAGGAGGACGATAATCGGCGTCGAGGTCCTGGAGCCGGACGGGCTTGCCTTCGAGGTCGGGCAGGCGAAGTTCGTTGATCTTGCTGCAACCTCGGATCATAGCTAGCACATCGCCACCGATGGGTCGGCCTTCTCGGCGGTCGCGCGGAGCCGTCGGATGAACGAGAGCGGGGAGACGGCCTTGGTCGGCTCCACCACGACGGTCGGGCGGTCGTTCGCGGCCAGTTCGCCCCACTTCTTCTTCGGGGCCGGCGCAGCTCCGTCGAGACCTACGGCGCTCGGCGGCCGGCTGACTTGAGGCGGTCGAGGGAACCCTGGCGCCGCATCCGGGACGAGCGGCGTCGCGGCGGCGAGGGCGAATGGGTTGTACTCGGCGGGAGGTTCGGGCTCGGCGCGGCTGGCGGGGCGACGGGCTGAGACGCGAAAACCGGCTCGGAGGCCGGATTGGTCGAGGCAACGTTATGGGAGACCGGGCGCGACGTCGGGCGGTGAGGCGGTCGGCCTGGGCGCCTCCAGCGCGGCGACCGGGTCGCCGCCGATCGGCGGCATGGCCGGGAGGCCGAGGGCTGCCGGCCTGGCGACGAGTTCGTCTGATTTTCGGGCTCGCCGGCACCGGGATCGGTCAGGGGCAGTGGCGTCATCGGCGGCGGGCCGGTCGCGGCGGCCGACTCTCGGCTCGCCCGATTCGCATGGCCTTGCGCACGTTCCCGCTTCGTCCGCGCTCGCCTCGGGCGGCGAGGGCGATCTCGCCCGATTCGGGTCGGGCGGAGGGACCTTGGCGCGACCTTGCGTCGAGTGCTGGCCCGAGCGGGTCGGCTTCGAGTCGGCATCGTCGGGGCCGCCGGATCGCTCGGATCGATCGCGGGCGGCAGCGGGTTCGGCCCGTCGTCCTCGGTCGACGGGTCGTCGGCCGGGGTCGATCGCGGACGCCTCGGCCGTCGGGGTTCGTCCGAGGATCGAGGCGAGCGTCCGCCATCGGGTCGTCGATGCCGGGCCGGCTCGCGGTCCGCCTTGCTGTTCTGCCAGCCGACGCTCGGGCTCGGGAGCGGAGAGCTGGGGGCGACCGGCGCGAGGTCGGCGGGGGCGGGCCGGGGTCGAGGTTCGGCATCCTCGGCGGGCGGGCCGACAGTCTTCGCGGTTGACCTCGCGGCTCGTCAGGCCTCGGCGGGGTCGGCTCGAGCTCCTCGCGGTTCGAGATCGGCCTGGCCCTCGAGGGTCGGGCCGACCGTCGGGTCGCGGGCGTTCCTTGGCTCCTCGGCGGCCAGGCTGATCTCGACGCCGGTCTCGGCGGTCCTGGCCTCGACCCGGCCGGTCAAGGGGCCCTCGTTCGTCGTCGGCCTCGGCGATCAGGCAGTAGGTCGAACCGGGGCGGAGCCCGTTGAGGGTGAACGCCCCCGATCGGTCGGTCATGGCCCGGATGTCCTTGCCGCCCTTGGTCCCGCCGTCGGCGAGGCGGACGGTCACGTCGGGCACGGGCTCGCCCTGGTCGTCGACGACCCGCCCGGAGATCCGGCGTCTTCGGGTTCGAGCCTTGGTTCGGGCTCGACTCCACTCGGCGCCACCTGGCCGCCGGGCTCGCCGGTCGTCGCGGGCAAGGGTCGATCCCCGACCACCGCGATCGACTTCGACTGCCGGCGGTCCCGCCGAATCGCGAGCCCACCGTCGACGAGCATCCGGCGAGGACGACGGGAGGAGGAGTCAAGACCAGCAATAGCGGTGGAGGCGCATGGGTGTAGGGATCTCCTCCTGTGCGGCCGGTCCGGAGGGGCGTCCCGAATGGGGACCGGCGAGGGTCGGCGACTCCGCCCGACCTACTCACCGGACCTCGGGACCAGGCCGAGGGAAGGAGGACCTCGCGGCGTCATCCGCTCAAGCGAAGTGCCCTCCTTGACGATCATCGGCCGATCGGCGGCGCGACTTGAGCCCGATCGCCGAAAAATCCCGGCCCGCCGTCAATTCCGGAACGCGACCTCGCGGCGGGCGGATTTAGGAGCGATCGGACCGCCTCGGCATCGGCGGCCTCGGCCGCCGCCTCGACATAGCGGCCGAGCGGGGTCGAGGGCCTCGCCCGGTCGGTCGGCCTGGAGGCAGACATCCCCCAGTCGCGCTGCTCGAGCAGGTCATCGCGCCGGAGGGCCGCCAGCCGGCGGGCGACCGGCAGCGCCGAGCCGAAGTCCTTCCGCTCCAGGTAGATGGCCTTGAGGTTCCGGAGCATCCGGGCGACCGTGACCGAGGCGTCGCACGGCGGGTTCAATCCTCGGCCCGAGCCGGACGGACCGCCCGCCAGGTCGGACAGGAACCGCTCGCAACCGGGAAGGTCGAGGAGTCCGCCCCTCGTGGAACGGGTCGACGAAGAGGAGGCTCGTCCCCGCCCGTCACCCGCAGGAGGAAGTGCATGGGCACGT
>CAVWND010000009.1:0-595591 GCA_963756475.1 uncultured Planctomycetota bacterium | reverse complement strand
TTCTGCTCCACGATTGTCGCCATCGTGATGAACTTCGCCGGTCTCAAATGGCTGGTCGTTCACGTCTTTGCCCTTTTCCTTTCGCTGTTCGGCAGGGATGTCTATGACGTCAAGCCGAAGGAAGCCGTCAAGGCAGCCGCGCGTGATACCATTGGCCATTACAAGGGAGAGGCACGCAAGGCGGTATCCCCTGCAACGCTCCCAGTGGCATTACCCGGTATCGGCCAGAAGTCGCCCGAACAGCTCAAGTTCGAGGCCGACCAGAAGGAGGCCGAACGCAAGCGCCGGGAGGAGAGCGAGCGGAAAACGCTACTCGCCCGCGCCGATGTCGTCGGGCTGGAATACGAGGACGACTGGCCGCTGGAGAAACTGCGGATCGAGGTCCGGCGGGCCGAGGATGAGGCGGAAGAAGCGGCCAGAAAGAAACCCCTCCTCGCCCGCGCCGACAAGATCGGCCTACAGGTCGATCCGACGGTGGATTCCAAGGCCCTCAAACATCAGGTGGAAGAAGGCGAAAAGGAGGCGGCAGCCGATGCCGACTACCAGGCCAGGCTCCGCCAATACGAACGGGACCTTGACGCATGGAAGCACCGCGTCGCTACGGGGCCGAATGCCAGGTGCCCGAACCCCAAATGCCGCTATGCCATGCATATCAGCGACGGGCGGCTCAACACCAAGGGCGTCTGCCCGAGATGTGGCGCTTTCTTCCCCTGCCGGGCGGCTCGGGCGAATTTCACGCCGCCTCCTCCGCCCAGGGAACCACTGCCGCCCAAGAAAAATCCCGGCCTGTTGAAGCGGGTCTTCGGTTGACGCGGCCGCCCACTGGGCTCAGAAGCACCCGGTTCCCGGGAGAATCATCATGCGACACATGAACAAAATAGCCACCATCGCCGGATTGGCCGGCGGCACCTCCCTGCTCCTGTATTGGGGCGGGGAGGCCCCGGCCTGGCTGCTCAAGCTCGAATGCGTGGCGGTGATGGCCGCCTCCCTGGCCTTCGGTTTCACCAGCTACAGCCCGACCGCGCCGGAATGGTTGCGCCACGATGCCGTCAGGGGCGTGGCATTGGTGTATCTGGGCGTCGGCGCGGTGTTCGTACCGACCAGCCTGCTGCTCAGCGCCTTCCTGATCGGCTGCGGATGCCGGCTGGTGATGAAATCGGCCGTCCACATCAGCGCGAGGGTTTTGAACGTCCCCATCGAGCATGCCAGGGGCGGCATCGTCCTGCGGGAAACCGGAAAAGTCGCGACGCGGGAGGCCAGATGAACAATCTCATGGATCAGATCGCCACCAATGCGGCGGATTACGCCGTCGGGAAATACGGCCGGCATCTGCCGGGTTCTCAGCAGCAGAGGCTGTGGAAGCGCTATTACGACAGCGCCCTGGCCGCCCTGATGACGTTCGAGGAACTCAATGCGGCCCGCTCCATCAGGACGCGGGACCTGATCAGCCAGAACTGACTTGTCCGAACGGGCACTGGAGGCATCATGAAAATCGTGATCGCGGCGACGGCCGTCCTGTCGGCCGTCATCATGGCTGTGGACCTGCGCCAACCCTACGACAAGGCCGTCATCAGCACCGCATGGATCGAGGCCGGGGAAGGTACCGGCACCGGGGTGTTCATCGGCGAAAACCTGGTGCTGACGGCATCGCACGTCGTCGAGGGCGAGTCCGTCATCCTGGCCCATTCGCCCCGGTTCGAAGGCGGCGCCGTGGTCAGTTCCCCCACCGGCTACACGCGGGGCATGGCCTGCACCGTCATCGCCTCCGATCCTGGCAGGGACCTGGCGTTGCTGCGCGTGAGGGGCACGGGCAAGCCCATGGCGTTGGCGCGAAGGGAAGCCACGGCAGGCGACCCGCTCGTTGCCATCGGTTGCGGCGACGGCACGTCATTGTTCGGGTTTTCCTGCGGGCACGTCCGGCAGGTTTACCCGGCCGAATATCCCCGCCCGGACGGGATCTTCTCCGCCCGCGTGGTGGATATGAGCGTGCCTGTGAACATGGGCGATTCCGGTGGTCCCGTGGTGGACGCGAGCGGAAATCTGGCCGGGATTATTTCAGGGATAGATGCCTTCAAGAATCAAACGTATCTGGCGGTCTCTGTATCGGAAATCAGGGCGTTCCTGAATTCCCAGGCCGGGCGGGCCAGCGCAAGGGGGCATTGATGAGCACGACGTTGCTGGACATTCCACTCGATGAGCTGATGGTCGATCCGAACCAGCCCCGCCGGGTCTGGTTGCAATCGGAACTCGACAAGCTGGCGGCGTCGATCGCCGCGCGAGGCATCCTGCAACCGCTGCGGGTGATGTGGGACAAGGAACGCAAACGCTGGCGGATCGTCACCGGCGAGAGCCGGTGGCGGGGCGCGAAGCTGGCCGGGCTCAAGACGGCGCCCTGCCTGCCGATGGAAGGCGAACTGAGCGAAACGGAGATCCTCGCCGACCAGATCGTCGAGAACCATTGCCGCAACGATCTCCGGCCGCTCGACCTGGCGCGGGCGATGGCCCGGCTCAAGAAGCTCAAGAGCTGCACGTCGCAGGACCTGGCGGCCGAGTTGGGCATCGGCGGGGCCAGCGTCACCCGGGCGGAAGCCTTGCTGACGCTGCCCGAGGACGTGCAGGTGATGGTAGACGATGGGCGGCTGGCGGAGTCCGTCGCCTACGAAATCTCCCGCCTCCGGGATGAAGACGCCATGCGCGGGCTGGCCCAGACGGTCGTATCCGGCCGGATGAACCGCGACCAGGTGACGCAGGCGGTCCGGAAGCAAGTCGGCAAGAAAGCCGTCACGCCCAAAGCCGGCAGGGTGACGGGCAAGCTCGAAGGCGTGACGTTCACGTTTTCGGGCGGGCAATTGACCCCGGACACCCTGCTCCGGGCGATCGAGCAACTGCGGGCGAAGCTGCGCGAGCTGCAAAAAGGCGACCAGAAGGACGTGTCGGCCCTGGCCGATCTGCTGCGCGCGTCGTGAGGGCGCGTCCCCTCCCCTATTTTCGTCCGGCCTGACCATCCAGGCCGGGCAACTTTCCACCGGCGAGGCCAGTCATGCGAAAGCTGTGGGCTCTGGCGATCAGGTTCCTGCTGCTGCTGGCGGCGTCGGTCCTGCTGCTCGATGCGGTGGTGGTCGGCCTGGTCTATTGGGAATACGGCCTCATCTTCCTGGCCGGGATCATCTGGCGGTTAACCCGAAAACGCTGGCAATCCTCCGGCTCGCATGGCACGGCGCGGATGTCGGGCTGGCGCGACCTGATGTGTGGCCGGTTGCTGTCCGACCGGGGGCTGATCCTGGGGCGCGTCGGCGGCATGCCGGATGTCTCCAAAGGGCAAGCGTTGCGTTCCCTCCTCTCGCCCGGCCTCCCCTCGGAATGGGCGGTCCGGCAGTTTTTCGCCGCCTTCCTGGGTTCGCGGCAGGCGGGCGACTTCATCCGCATCAACGATTTCGTCCATCTGGCCACCTTCGCGCCGGCGGGCGGTGGCAAGTCGGTCTCGGTGCTCTACCCGAACCTGCTGTCTTACGAAGGCAATTGCGTCGTCATCGACCCGAAGGGCGAATTATACGCGCAGACGGCGGCGCACCGGCAACAACGGTTCGGGCATACCGTCGTGCGCCTTGACCCGGCCCGGCTGTTCGGGCCGGGGGGCGATTCCTTCAACGTGTTCGACTGGGTCAAGCCCCAAAGCCCTGAATTCATCGAAGTCTGCCGTGACATGGCCAACATGCTGGTGGTGAGGACCGGCAAGGAACTCGACCCGCACTGGTGCGACTCGGCGGAGAACGTCATCGCGGCATTCATCGCTTACATCTGCGCACTGGAGGGCAACCCGGACGCACGCAACCTGCGCGGCATGAGGTCACAGATCGCCTCGAAGGCGAACTATGACCGGGCGTTGGAGATCATGCAGCAAAACGAGGGGTTTTACGGCGTCCTCCAGCAGATGGGGCACTCGCTGCAATGGCATATCGACAAGGAGCTTGCGTCGGTGATGTCGGTGTCCCAGCGATTCACCAACATCTTCGATTCGCCGCTGGTTTCCGCCTGCACCGGTTCCACCAGCTTCGACCCGATGGAATTGCGCCACGGGCGCATGACGGTCTACATCATCACCCCTTCGGACAAGATGGTGGTCTGGGCGGGGCTGCAACGGCTCTGGCTGGGGTGCCTGCTGCGCATCATCACCCGGGGCATTGCGACCGAGAGGAACCCGGTGCTGTTCCTGGTGGACGAATGCGCGCACATTGGACGCATGCAGGCGCTGGAAGACGCCATCACGCTGATGCGAGGCATGGGCATCCGGGTCTGGCTGTTCTTCCAGTCCATCGAGCAGCTCAAGAAATGCTTCGGCGACAATGCCGGCACCGTCTTCGACAACCTGGCGACACAACAATACTTCGCGATCACGTCGTATGAAACCGCCGAGGCGATGTCCAAGCGGATCGGCGAGGGCACCATCCTCATCCGGACGGAGGGCAGCAATCAGGGTCGGTCGTCCCCGGTCGGCGGCGACGGCAAGAACCCCGGCTCCTTCAACAGCGGCAGCACGACCAATTACTCGGAGGCTGCCCGGAAACTCTTGAAGCCCGAAGAAATCCTCGTGCTGCCCGACGATACCGCGATCGTGTTCCACAAAAACCATTACGTCATCATGTGTCGGAAAATCAAATACTACGCCGACCGGGCGTTCCGGCCGCGTGCCCTGTCCCGCCGCTGGGGCACCGGACGTGCGCGTGGCCTCGGCCTGGGCAGCATGCTTCTTGGGCTGGCCGCGCTGTTGATCTCGCTCGTGGTGACCTTGCTCATCGACCGGCTGCCGGTGCCGGACCGGCAACCCCGAACGCGCGGTTATTCCAGTGAGGGTTATGGAGCTGGCGTTGCACCGGCTTACTACGGGGGGTACGGGCGGTCGAATCGCCGGTAACCCCTACCTTCCCCGCCCGGCGTCGGCGGCAGCGTCGTTCAGTCATCTCCGGCCATAGGGGCTGGGATCATGCCGGTGGTTACCGGCCGGAGTTTATCCCATCGACGGACGGGGCCGGGGCAGGCTTTCCCAACGACGAGGAGCTGGTCATGGCAGAGAATCAGGCGTCAAACGATGCGGGCGAGTCGGCCCGCGACAGTGGCGGGCCGGTCCGGACGTTCTTCAGCGGTGTGGCCAAGGCGTGGAACGCCGTTACCGAGGACGGATACCTCGCGGCGGCCTGGCGGCAGGGGATTTCAGAGCTTTCAGTCGCATTGAAGGCGTTTCCCGAGTCAATCTCAGCCGATGTTCCCGGCACCCTCTGGAACCCGACGCAGGGCGAGATTGCCGACGCGCGGGATGTTTCGTCCGTTGGGCCGCCGCACCCCTGGCCCTCGGAGATCGCCAATGAAACCCGGAACCAGCCGGCCAATGACAACGGCAATAGCAACGATACCGGAATGTCAATGTGACCGGAGCCAACGGCTGATTAATCCTCCCGCCCTGCCGGTTATCACCGGCGGGGTAAGTGGAAACCCTTGGGAAGAATGAGAGGAGCGTCACGATGGGCATCGACAAATTGCTTTCCGACGCGTATCCATCGATCGTCATCAACGGGTCCAAATACCACTACGGAAAAACGCCGGAATACGGATCGTACCTCGTCGAGAACGCCAGCTACGCCAAGGACTATTGGTCCTTCAAGGAAGAGGTGGACCTGCGGGCGTTCCTGACCAATCTGCCAGAGTCGGCGGATTGCAATCTGAGACGTAGGCTGCATCCCGATTGGCTTGAGGTGACGCCCGAGCAGCGGGACGCCTATTTCGAGCAGGACAAGCTTCTCTTCCGGGCGTGGGCCGAAGAGAAGGTCAGGAACGGCACGGCCCATTCTTACGACATGGATCTGGAAGGAAAAAACGGCCCGCACGAGCCGCAGCATATCCCGAACGCGGCTTCCAGCGAGAAGCAGGCAACGATCCGCGAACTGTTCGACACGGCGAATCGCGTCCAGTTCGCTGAGTATCTCAAGAATAATGCGATTAGCCCCGAAGTGGCCATGAATACTTCGGATCGCGTGCGGCAGGTGTACTTTCGCGAGGCTGAGAAGACATGGGGCGAATTCCGGGAGCAGTGCGAGTTCTACGAACCCGCTGAAATCTTGGAAACCTTGGAGGTATTCAAGGCGAGGGAACAGCAACTCGGCGATGCAAAAACCCTCATGGATCGTTTGCAGGAGGGTGGCCTTTTCGTCCGCAACGATCTGAATCCTTATGAGGCTGCATTCCGCCACGAAGGTTTTGAATCTCAGGTCTCTGAAAAGGAACAGGCGAGCACGGTCAGGCCGCTGACCCAGCAACTGATCGACTGCTGCCAGCTCGACGTGTGGCCTGGTAATGCCGCCGTGATCGATTTCGGGCTCGACTCCAGCAGCCACCTCGGCGCGCTTCAGTTTGCCATCCGCGAGGAGCTGGTGACGCCGCAGGAACTCGATGCCGCGATGGGCAAGGGCGAGAAGCTGACCGAGATCGCACGGCGAGGCGATAACCCATACCGCGACGTGACGTTCAAAACCTCGTGGGATGAGATTGGCATCGAGCCCGAGTCAGGAGGTGGCGGCTCTGAGTCCGCTCCCGCCGCGAAATCCTCCCTCCACGCCGAACTGCAAGCCGACTACCACGCTGCCCGCGTCCGTGACTACGGGCCGGAAGACGCCGCGACGTATGGGCAGCGGGTGAAAGAGGGGACGGCGATGCCGATTTCGTCCGGGCCGCCCCATCCCTGGCCTAGCGAAATCGCCCAGGAGACGCAGCGCAAACAATCCGGGCAAGAGCCGGGCAAGAGCGGTGGCAGCGACAAGGCCAAAGACCGCGATGACGGATTTTCCATCTAACCGGAGGAAGCGACCATGGCGAAGCAACCGGCCACATCCGAGCGGATCAACTGGAAAGGGGCCGACCTGCGAGGCGTCAACATGGCCGGCGTCAATCTGGAAGGTGCCGACCTACGGGGAACCAATTTCACCGGAACCAATCTTCGTTATGCCGATTTGCGGGGCGCAACCTTGCAGGGAGCGAATTTCCAGAACGCCAGCCTTTACGGTGCCCGGATGCAGGGCGTGGAGGCAGCTCAGGCGGATTTTCGCGGGGCCGATATGCGGCTGGCAAACCTTGGAGGCGCCTATTTGGAGGGGGCGATGATGCCGCCCCCTGCGTATGAGCCGCCTCATCCCTGGCCCAGCGAGATCGCCAAGGAGGCCCAGCGCAAGCAGAGTGGGCAGGACCAGGGCAAGAGCGGAAGCAGCAATGAAATAGCCAACCACCGGGATAACGGAAATTCGATGTGACCCGAAAGGAGTACCCGGCGGCAGTCTGCCGCTACTTACCGGCAAGAAGGAACCACCATGATACGACAGAATGCACCCGCAGATCCCGCCGTGCACGAACTGGCCATGCGGCTGGCGCGCCAGTGCCGCCACATCATCCAGGCATGCCTGCGGGAAGAAGAATGGCCGGAGGCCGACCGCGAGTTTTACCTGATCATCCGCGAAGGGCTGGAACGTGACCGACTGGGGGACCACACATGTATCTCTGGCACGTCGTAAGGGCCGGTGACGGCCGCGTCCAACTGGTCGATGGATGGGAAACGCTCGACGCGGTGATCGCCGAGATGGCCAACTCATCGTGGGAGGAGCCGGACAACAACTGGATGAGCTATATCACGGATGATTGCACGGGCGAAGCAGTGGCGGTGGCGCTGTTCGGGCCGGGCACGGAGCTTCTGGTCGCCGTCAGCGACGGCAGGCAGCTTACGTTCCCGGTGCCAGAACGCTACCGGGAGGACGAAACGGGGGTCGAACCGTGAAGCTAACAGCCAAAGGAGCCGGTCCATGACCGTGAAGGAATTCGCCGAAAGGGCCGAGATCAGCCTGAGCCTGGCTTACCTACTGATCGCCGAGGGGAGCGTTCCACACCGGAGGATCGGCCAAAAGGGGAAACGCGGAGCGATCCGGATTTCCGAGGAGGATTTTGAGCAGTTCATGGAAGGGAAAAAAGCGTTGGTCGAGTAGGGGGCGGCGAAAGCCGCCCTTTCTTTTCGCCTGTGCCGTTTCATGCAGGGAATAGGAAGGCAATCGATGACAACGGGCGGTGTCTCGATGGAATACCGTGCAGGGAATGTGCAGGGATACGATGGAAAAAGGCAGAAAATTGTGGGATTTCGTGGAAGCGGTGGATTCTGTAAATCGTGGAATAGCTTGAGGTTAAGCGCGACAAATAAAAAAACCCGGCTCCCCCCGAGGGAGCCGGGCACAGCCAGGGAGAACGACGCTTGCTCGTGATTCCTGAATATGTGTCTTCGAGTTATGCTTTGTTCAGCCGTCTTGTTAGCGTCTGAATGTTCAGGAAGAAAGCACCTTGCGTGCCATCCTCTCAGCCGGATCAGAAGGCCGTGTCCAATCTCGCGAGCAAATTGTTTCTTGACAAGAACTTAATGAAAATCGATTTTTTTTCCGATGGTACCCGGGAAGGAGGGTACCGCAGGTACGATGCCTGTTATTTGATCATCATTGTCGTGGTATTGGGCGGTCGCATGAATGAAGTCGAGGAACCGGCATCGCCATCGGCAGGAAACTTGCGGTAAACTGATAGGGCGAGGAATCGATACGATCGGTATTGTCGAGAAGCCTATAGGCGGACTCGTCCAGGGGAAGGGTAGGGGTTCGATGAAGGTTTTCGTGCTCGGCCTGGACGGGGCGACCTGGGACTTGCTCGGGCCGCTGGTCGAGGCGGGGGACCTGCCGAACCTGGCCCGGTTGATGGGCTCGGGGGGCGTCGGGGACGCTCGGCTCGATCTTCCCGCCGCTCAGCCCGGTCGCCTGGACCGGGATCATGACCGGGAAGAACTCGGGGAAGCACGGGGTCTTCGAGTTCCTCGAATACGCCCACGACCCGCTTGCACGGACGGGTCAACTCGTCGCGGGCGATCCAGACCGAGCTGGTCTGGGAGGTCGCCGGCCGGCACGGCAAGACGACTGTCGCGGGCGGCGTGCCGATGAGCTACCCGCCCCGGCCGGCGCCGGGGTTCTACCTCGGCGACTTCCTCAGCCCGGCCGATGCCCCCGACTTCGCCAGCGACCCGGCCATCTTCGCCGAGCTCGAGCAGGCGGTCGGGCCGTATCGGCCCTGGTCCACCGCCGTCCACGACGGCGGCAACGAGGCGGGGGCCTTGACGGAGCTGACCGAGTTCCTCGACCACCACCTCAAGGCGGTCCAGTTCCTCATGAAGCGGTGCCCGTGGGACCTCTTCATGTTCGACCTGATGGCGACCGACCGGATCCAGCACGAACTCTGGCACGCCTGGGAGCCCGACCCATCGCGAGGCCAAGGGGCGCGACCTTTCGGCGATCCGGGCCGGTTACGTCGATTTCTGGAAGCGGCTCGACACGGGCATCGGCGAGATCGAGGCCGCCCTGCCGCCCGACACGACGCTCGCTCCTGATCAGCGACCACGGGTTCGGGCCGATCGAGTGGTACGTCAACTTCAACGTCTGGCTGCTCGAGCGGGGCGACATCGCGCTCCAGGACTCGTTCTACGTCAAGCAGAAGAACTGGTTCTACGACCGAGGGGTCACGCCCGAGTGGTTCTACAACCTGATGGTCCGCTTCGGCCTGGCCGAGCAGCGGGTCGGCCGGTTCCGGGGCAAGCAGACGGGCGGCCTGGAGCGGCTCGCGGAGTCGGCCTTCCTCTCGAAGCGGCATATCGACTGGTCGAAGACGAAGGCTTACTCGCAAGGGAACTTCGGCCAGATCTTCGTGAACCAGAAGGGGCGGCAGCCGCAAGGTTGCGTCGCCCCCGAGGACGTCCGTCCGCTGCTGGACGACCTCAAGGCCGGCCTGCTGGCGATCCCCCACCCCGAGACCGGCGAGCCGCTGGTCGAGAAGGTCCTCGAGCGCGACGAGCTTTACGACGGCCCTCACGCCCACCTCGCCCCCGACCTGACGGTCGTGCTCCGCGACTGGCGCTACCGGACGATCGGCCTGCACGACTTCACGACCAACAAGCTGATCTCCCCCTCCTTCGGCCCGACCGGCGACCACCGGATGGAAGGCGTCCTGATCGCCTCCGGCCCGGCCGTCCGCCCGGGCGCGAGCCCGGGAGGCGGCGAACCTGCTCGACATCGCCCCGACGGTCCTCCACCTGCTCGGCGTGCCCGTCCCCGGCGACATGGACGGTCGGGTCCTGACCGAGCTCTTCGACCCGGCCGTCGTCCCGCCGCCCGACCCGGGCTGTCGACACGACGACCGGGCCGGAAGCCTCGGAGCCGGTCCCCGTCGCGTACACCGAGGAAGAAGACGCCGCGATCCAGCAGCGGCTGGCGGACCTGGGCTATCTCTAAGACGAGACCTGGCCTGGAGCCCTCAGGGTTCCAGGCCGGGCTCGCCGAATCGGACCGGGGGCAGTTCCTGGACGGCTTTGCGAAGGGCCGTCTCCCACTGGGCGTGGACCGCGACGAGGTCGGGGTCCTTGGCGGCGAACCGTCGGTAGCGGCGTGACCTTCAGCTCATCCTTCGAGTAGACCAGCAGGTCGATCGGCGGCCCGACGGTGACGTTGGAGCGCATCGTCGAGTCGAGCGAGATCAGGGCGTACCGGGCGGCATCCTCGAGGGTGGTCCGGTCGAAGCGGACCCCCCGGTCAAGGATCGGTCGGCCGTACTTGCATTCGCCGATCTGCAGGAATGGCGAGTCCTCGGTGGCTTGCAGCGGGTTGCCCTGGGGGTAAATCAGATAAAGTCCGTGCGGTTGGCCCCGGATTTGCCCCGCCAGGATGAAATGGACGTTGAACTTGAACTCATCTTGCTCCAGCGCCTTGCGGTCCATGTCGGAGACCCGGCGGACCTGGTCGCCGACGACCCGGGCGGCGTCGTAGAGCGAGCCGGCGGAGGCCAGGCCGAGACCCTGGTCGAAGTCGCGTCGGAGCAGAGTAACGACCGACTGCGAGCAGGACAGGCTGCCGCTACAGAGCAGGACGAAAACGCGCTCGCCGGGGGTGACGAACGTGTGCATCTTCCGGCAGACGTTGACCTGGTCATACCCGGCGTTCGAGCGGGAGTCGGAGGCCATCACCAGGCCTTCGTGCGTCGTGATGCCCACGCAATACGTCATCGCGGTCTCTGCTCGCTTTCTGGTCGCGTTCTCCCATCGAATGCGACCCAATGTTGATACCACGATGAGATCGGCGACGCAAGCTCCCAGACGGCGTCGTTGACCTGGAAAATGTTCACTCATATAATACAAAAACCCGATCGCGACCCGGCCAGGGGCTGACGCGGGAGAAGAGGGGCGAATGCTGATCCGCATCGGTTTTGAGATCGTTTTTGAGGTTCCGGCCCCGGTGCCGATGCTCCTGATCCTCTCCACCCACTCCGACCGGGATGGGTCGATCCGGAGGCAAGGCCGGCTCCGGGTCGAGCCCGAGGTGCCGGTCGAGACATTCGTCGACTCGTTCGGCAACCGTTGCGGGCGGCTACTCGCGCCGGCGGGAACGTTCCGGCTCTGGGACGACGCGGTCGTCGAGGATAGCGGCCTGCCCGATGAGTTCGCCCCTTACGCGATCCAGCACCACGTCGAGGACCTGCCCGCGAACGTCCTGCCCTACCTGCTGGCCAGCCGTTATTGCGAGGTCGACCGACTCTCCGAGATCGCCTGGTCTCTCTTCGGTCACACTCCCGAGGGATGGGGCCGGGTCCAGGCGATCTGCGAGTGGGTGCATGGCCACATCCAGTTCGGCTATCAGTTCGCCCGGCCGACCAAGTCGGCGTACGATGTCTTCGAGGAGCGTCGAGGGGTCTGCCGCGACTTCACCCACCTGGCCCTGACGTTCTGCCGGTGCATGAACATCCCGGCCCGGTACGCCACGGGCTATCTGGGCGATATCGGCGTGCCAGTGTCGCCGAGCCCGATGGACTTCAGTGGCTGGTTCGAGGTCTACCTCGGGGGCCGCTGGTACACCTTCGACGCCCGCCATAACGCTCCTCGAATCGGCCGGGTCGTGATGGCCCGGGGTCGCGACGCCGTGGACGTCGCGTTGACCACGTCCTTCGGTACCTCCACACTGAAAAAGTTCGTCGTCTGGACTGACGAGGTCGGCCCTGAGGCCCTGAACTGGGCTCCGGCGATCAAGCCCCTCTGATCGGATCAGCCCCGAATTCCTGGCATCCGAATCGCTTGCGTCGCGAGGAGACGGGCGTGAGGGGTCGCGGCTCGGGGAGGGTGGCAAGATGGCCGGGAAGGGGCGGGAGGGCCGCCGACATCGGCGGCGGATTGAGGTCGGGGCCGAGTTGATCACGGGCGAGGGCGTCCACTTCCGCGTCTGGGCTCCCGGCCGACGGTCGGTCGCGGTCGTGCTGGAGGGCGGCCCGGGCTCGCCGGGGTTGTTGACCCTCGAATCCTCGGCCGGAGGGTATTTCCAGGGGCTCGTCCCCAGCGCTGGCCCTGGAACCCTCTATCGGTTCCGACTCGACGACGAAGGGCCTTACCCCGACCCCGCCTCGCGGTTCCAGCCCGACGGCCCTCATGGCCCTTCGGAGGTGATCGACCCGGGCGCGTTCGCCTGGTCGGATCGAGCCTGGGCCGGGCCGGACCCCACGGACGCGGTCTTTTATGAAATCCACGTCGGTACCTTCACGGCCGAGGGGACCTGGGACGCCGCCACCGAGCAATTGCCCGCGCTCGCAAAGCTCGGCGTGACCGTGCTGGAGGTCATGCCCGTTGCCGACTTCCCGGGCCGGTTCGGCTGGGGCTATGACGGCGTCAATCCGTACGCCCCCTGCCGGCTCTACGGCGAACCCGACGCCCTCCGCCGGTTCGTTCAACCGGTCTCACGCCCTGGGGCTGGCCGTGATCCTGGACGTGAACGACAACCACTTCGGCCCCGACGGCAATTTCTTGCCCCGTTTCAGCGCCGCCTATTTCTCGAAGCGTTATCAGACCGAGTGGGGCCAGGCCGTCAACTTCGACGGCGAGGATTCCGGGCCGGTCCGCTCTTACTTCCTGGACAACGCGGCCTACTGGGTCGAGGAGTTCCATCTCGACGGGCTCCGGATCGACGCGACTCAGAGCCTCTTTGACACCTCCAAAGAGCACATCATGGCCGCGATCGCCCGGATCGTCCGCGAGGCGGCGGGCGGGCGGAAGACCCTCATCGTCGGCGAGAACGAGCCGCAGGATTCGCGCCTCATCCGGCCGGTCGGGCAGGGGGGCCATGGGCTCGATGCCGTCTGGGCCGACGACTTCCACCACGCCGCGATGGTGGCCGCGACGGGCCGTCGCGAAGCGTATTACGCCGACTACCGGGGGACGCCCCAGGAGTTCGTCTCGGCCTGCCGGCGAGGGTTCCTCTGGCAAGGGCAATGGGACGCCCGGCAGGGGAAGCGGCGAGGGTCCTCGACCTTCGGGATCGACCGCTCCCGGTTCGTCTTCTACCTCCAGAACCACGACCAGATCGCCAATTCGGCCCGGGGCGAGCGACTTCACCAGCTCACGAGCCCCGGCCGCTACCGGGCCTTGACGACGCTCCTGCTCCTGGGCTCGGGATCGCCCTACCTGTTCCAGGGCCAGGAGTTCGCTTCGTCGAGTCCATTCCTCTACTTCGCCGACCTGGAGCCGAAGGTCGCCGAGGAGATGCATAAGGGCCGCAGGGCGTTCCTGAAACAATTCGCCTCGCTGGCCACGCCCGAGGCGCAGGCCAGGGTTCCGAAACCCCACGACCCGACCGGATTCGAACGCTCCAAGCTCGACCATTCCGAGCGGGCGATCGGGAGCCACGCGGAGGCATACGCCTTGCATGCGGATCTCCTGAAGCTCCGCCGCGAGCACAAGCCGTTCCGGTCGACAGTCGATGGCGCGACGCTCGGGCTGGAGGCGTTCGCGCTCCGGTTCACCGACCCGGAGGGAGAGGTCCGGATCTTGATGGTCAACCTCGGCCCCGACCTGCGCCTCGACCCGCCGTCCGAGCCCTTGCTGGCCCCTCCTTCGGAGCGGGTCGGCTGGTCGGTGCTCTGGTCGAGCGAGGCGGCGGCCTATGGTGGTGGGGGCGAACCCCCGATGAGATTCGAGGGAAGTGACATCTGGCAGATCCCCGGGCAGGCCGCGACGGTGCTGATCCCTCGGAACCTGGGAGCCGAACCGCGATGAAACTCCCCACGCGGACGATCAAGAAAGCCGCCCGTCAGGCCGGCCAGGACGACCCCTCGACCTTCCCGCTCCGCGAGTGGTTGGTGACCAACGGCCTGGGCGGGTATGCCTCGGGGACGGTCGCCGGGGTCGCCACCCGTCGCTATCACGGCCTGCTGATCGCGGCGCTTCCCTCGCCGATGGGCCGGAGGATGATGCTCAACCAGTGCTCCGAGCGGCTCATCCTCGCCGACGGCTCGACGGCCGAGGCTCGGCACCGATGACCCGGAGACCCCGGAGGACGGGCACCTGGCGGAATTCCGCCTGGAGGCCGGGCTTCCGGTCTGGCGGTTCGAGGGCGTGGGTTTCGTCCTGGAGCGACGGGTCGGGATGGCCCACCTTCAGAACACGACCCGCGTGACCTACCGACTGCTCGAAGGCGACGGCCCGGTCACGCTCGTGATCCGCCCCGCGGTCCACTTCCGGGGGCATGACGAGCCGGTCTCGGCGGCGCATCCCGGCCGGTACGTCGTCACGATTGCGGGCGATCGGTTCGAGATCTCGGCCGGCGATTTCCCGCCGCTTCGTCTCGCCCTCCGGGCGGCCCTTCGACCTTCACCCTCGACTCCCGGTTGACCCCGGAGATGCGCTTCCAGATCGAGGCCAGCCGGGGCTACCAGGCGACCGGGACCCGGTGGAGCCCCGGAGAGTTCCGGGTCGAGCTGGCTCCCGGAGAGGCGGTCACGCTGGCCGCCTCGACCGAGTCCTGGGAAGTGATCGAGGCTCTCGACCATGACGAGGCCGAGCGGGCTGAAGGTCACCGACGACGACGGCTGATCGCGGGCCTTCACCGGTTCGCCAATGACCCGGTCGCCGCCGAGTTGGCGCTGGCCGCTGATCAGTTCCTGATCACCCCGGCTGGACGAGTCGAGGAGACCGCCCGCGCCCACGCCGCCGGCGAGGAGGTCCGGACCGTGATCGCCGGCTATCACTGGTTCACCGACTGGGGCCGCGACACGATGATCAGCCTCGAAGGCTTGACCCTCTCGACCGGCCGGCTCGACGAGGCCCGGTTCATCCTACGGACCTTCGCCTACTACATCCGCGACGGCTTGATCCCCAACATGTTTCCCGAGGGGGAAAAGGGGGCCTCTACCACACGGCCGACGCCACGCTCTGGTTCTTCCACGCCGTCGGCCGCTACCTCGCCGCCACCGACGACCGCGACACCCTCGGCCTACTCGTCCCCAAGCTACTCGACGTCGTCGACCACCACCTCAGGGGGACGAGGTTCGGCATCGGCGTTGACCCGGCCGACGGCCTGCTCCGCCAGGGGGAGGCGGGCTATCAGCTCACCTGGATGGACGCCAAGGTTGACGGCTGGGTTGTGACCCCTCGCCGGGGCAAGGCCGTTGAGATCAACGCCCTCTGGTACAACGCCCTCCGGCTCCTGGAAGGCTGGGCCAACGACGTCGGCCGCGAGGCCGACGCCCGCTCGCTCGCCGGACACGCCGAGAAGGCCCGCGCCTCGTTCAATCGGCGGTTCTGGTACGAGGGCGGAGGCTATCTCTACGACGTGGTCGACGGCGAAGGCGGAGACGACCCGGCTTGCCGGCCCAACCAGCTTTTTGCCCTTTCGCTCGACTTCCCGATCCTCGACCGCGAGCGCTGGCGGTCGGTCGTGGAGGTCTGCCGAGACCGGCTCCTGACGCCGGTTGGCCTCCGTTCGCTCGCCCCAGGCCATCCCGACTACAAGCCGACCTATCACGGCGACCTCCGGACTCGCGACGCCGCCTACCACCAGGGGACCGTCTGGTCCTGGCTGATCGGGCCGTTCGTCGACGCCTGGCTCAAGGTCCATCCCGACGACCGCGAAGGGGCGCGGGCGATGCTCAACGGCCTGGTCGAGCACCTCGACGAGGCGGCCGTCGGCTCGGTCAGCGAGGTCTTCGACGCCGAGCCGCCGTTCGTGCCGAGAGGCTGCGTCGCGCAGGCCTGGGGCGTGGCCGAATTGCTCCGAAGCTGGATCAAGACGGGCTGATCGGGAGAAAGATCCAACCCGGCCCGTTCACTCGACCAGCTTCCCGGTGAGCTTGCGGATATAGGCGACCTCTTGCGGGTCGTAGGGCGATCCGTCCTTGCGGAAGATGTCGTGGAACCAGGTCGGGGGCTCGCCCTCGTACGGCGCCTTCCAGGAGTCCCAGGGATACTTGGTCTGCGACTTGCCGTCGACGAAGCCCCAGTTCAGGGCCCCGATTCCCTGCTCCAGGAGGAAGCCGAGGTTGGGGTCGAAGGTGCTCCCGGCGGGGCGGGCCATGTACTCGGTACAGAGCAGGGGGCGTCCCAGCTTGCGGAGCACCGCGACCCTGTCCTTCAGTTCGGGGAGCTTCCCGTAGTTGTGGAAGGAGATGATGTCGGACTCGTCGAGCTGAACCTTCGCGGTCGGCGAGAGCTTCTCGGGCGACCAGTCGCCAACCCAGACGCCGGAGGTGAGCGGCTGCTCCGGGTCGACTTCCCGGGCCCAGGCGAAGGTCTTGCGGAGAAGTGTGAGCGAGAGGCTCGGCCTTGTCCGGCGGCTCCTGCTTCCCGTAGCTCGACGCGTTGTGATTGTCCGGCTCGTTGTACAGGTCCCAGGCCAGGATGCGGTTGTCGGCCTGAAAGTAGTTGAGGACGCCCTTGACGTAACCTTCCAGATCGTCCGTCCGGGCCGGGTCCTTAAGGACCGCCATGCCGGGGCTCTGGACCCACCCCGAGTTGTGCAGGCCAGGCTTCGGGTCGCGTTGCTTGCCAGGTGCCGGCGCGGGGTCCCAGCACGAGTCGAACAGGACGAACATCACCTTGATGTGATGCTTATCAGCAACCGCCAGGAACCGTTCCATCCTCCGGATGAGCTGGAGATCGTCCTTCTTCCAGACGAGGTCGTGGAGGAAGACTGCGCACCGTGTTGAAGCCCAGCCCCTCGGCCCAGCCCAGCTCCCGGTCGATCGTTTCGAGGTCGAAGGTCTCGGCCTGCCACATCTCCAGCTGGTTGATCGCCGTGCTGGGGATGTAGTTGCAGCCGATCGGCCAGTGCTGCTTGGCATACCAGGTGTTCACCTTCTCGGCCGACCAGCGTTCGCCAGCCTGAGAGACCGCGGGGAATGTCAGGGATGAAGTGATCAGGATGACCAGGAGGCTTCTAGGGAACATCATGGGGCGACCGGGTCTCGGGGGGAAAGGTTGATGGATCTTCCATGGACGGCCCGCATCTTCGCCGAAGGGAGCGAGACAGGTCAATGCACGGAGACGCCGCCCTTCGAGACCGACTTCCTCATCAGGAGGACGAACGGCAGCGCGACCAGCGCCATGACCGCGAAGATGAAGTAAATGTCCATGTAGGCGTGGAATCGCCCCTGCTGGCCGACCATCCGGCTCATCAGGCCGAACCCTTGCTGGTCGGCCATCCATTGCGTGACGCCGCCCCGGACCATCCGGAGCTGGGCATAGTAGTCCGTCCAGCGGTTGACCATCGGGTTGGACGGCGTGACGTGCTCGGCCAGGCGGGACTGATGGAACTGCGCACGGCGGTTGACCATGGTCGTCACGATCGCGATCCCCAGGCTCCCGCCCTCGTTCCGGAGCATGTTGAACAGCCCGGTCGCGTTGTTGATCTGATCTTTGGGCAAGTAGTTATAGGCCGAGTTGTTCAGGGGGACGAACAAACAGCCGACGCCCGCCATCTGGAGGCAGCGGGGCAGGTTCAGCGACCAGGGGGACGCATTCATCGTGTACTGGCCCATCCAGTACGAGGCCACCGCCAGGGCGATCAGGCCGACCGGGATGATGAGCCGCGTGTCGATCTTCTTGCCGATCAGGAAGCCCACGACCGGCATCAGGGCCATCGTGAAGAACGCCCCCGGCGACATGATCAGCCCCGCGCGGAAGGCGTCGTAGCCGAACAGCTCCTGGAGCATCTGCGGGAGGTTGACATTGGCCCCATAAAGCACCGCGAACGACAGGTAGATGATCACCCCGCACGCCAAGAAGTTCCGATCCCGGAGCAGGCGGACGTTGACGATCGGGTTGGGGTGGAACGACTCCCAGAGGACGAACGCGGTCAGGCCGACCGCGGCCGAGATCATGAAGAACTGGGCCCGCCAGAACGGGTCGTTGTACCAATCCCACTCCTGACCCTTGGCGTAGATCACCTCCAGCGAGCCAAGCCCGAGCGAGACCAGCGAGAGGCCGATGTAGTCGACGCCCAGCCCCTTTGCCCGCGTGGCCTTGACCCGCTCGGCCATCCCTGGAGGGTCCTCGACGATGAAGTGGGTCAAGATCAGCGAGACGACGCCGACCGGGATGTTGATGTAGAAGATCCAGCGCCACGAGTAATTGTCGGTGATGTAACCCCCGAGCGTCGGCCCCAAGATCGGCGCCACGACCACGGCCACGCCGTAGATGGCCATCGCCATGCCGAGTTGGTTCTTGGGAAAGGTGTCGACCAGGATGCCCTGCTCGGACGGCTGCAAGCCGCCGCCGCCGATCCCTTGCAGGATGCGGAAGAAGATCAGGAGCTCGATGCTCGGCGCCGCGCCGCAGAGGGCCGAGCTGACCGTGAACAGGAAGACGCAGCTCATGTAATAACGCTTGCGGCCGATCATCCCGATCAGCCAGCCCGAGAGCGGCAGGACGATCGCGTTGGCGACCAGGTAGCTGGTCAGGACCCAGGTGCTCTGGCTCTTGCCGACCGCCATCCCCCCCGCGATGTAGGGCAGGGCGACGTTGGCGATCGAGGTGTCGAGCACCTCCATGAACGTCGCCAGCGTGACCGTCAGGGCCACGACCCAGTGGTTCACCGGCGGCCTGACGGCCGGGCCGGACCCGTTGCGGCACGCTCATGGCCGAGCCGCCTTCCGCGACTCGACCTCGGACCGGTTCTCAGGCAGATTCCCCGCCGGGCCTCCGCCGACGTCGGGGTGCTGGCGATAGTCGTCGGGATGGAGCCGGTCGCCCGCGCCGGGCCGGTCGGCGTCTCCTTGATCTTGACATACGGGACGACCGACAGGCCGATGAACAGCGGCGTCTCCTTCGGGTTCGGCTCGACCAGCTCGATCCGGACCGGCAGGCGCTGCGTCACCTTGATGTAGTTGCCCGTAGCGTTCTCCGGCGGCAGGAGCGACTCCGAGAGCCCCGTGCCCGGATTGAAGCCGGAGACCCGCCCCTTGAAGACCCGCTTCGGATAGGCGTCCACGTAAAGGTCAACCGGCATCCCGATCTTGATGTCGTCGAGCTGCGTCTCCTTGAAGTTGGCGTCGATCCAGACGTAATCCGGGCGGATCGAGACGAGCGTCTGGCCCGGCTCGACCCGGTTGCCGGGGTTGGCCGATCGGTCCTGGATATAGCCGGCGACCTCCGACTTGATCTCGGTCCAGCTCAGCCGGAGCCGAGCGTTGTCGAGGTCGCGTTCGGCCCGGGTGACGGTCGCGTGGGCGACCTTGACGGCCGGCGCCTGCTCGACGATCGTGCCCGAAAGCCTCCTCGAGGCCCCTGGCTCGAATCCATGTGGATGATCTGCTCGAACGCCTCGCCCGGCTTGAGGTCGTGGGCGTCGAACGGGATGCCGATCTGGGCGAGAGCCGACGAGATCTCCGAGACGGCCGACTGGATGCCCGACTGCTGCTGGACCAGGTCCTTGGGGACGTCGAGCGGGTTGTCGAAGTTGGGTTCGAGCCCCAGGGCCGCGCGAGTCTCCTGGATCGCGGTCCAGGCCTCCTTGACCCGCTGATTGGCCACGTCGAGCGTGTTGTTCCGCTGGTCGAGTTCCGCCTGGGTCGCGGACCCTTGCCTGACCAGGTTCTCGATTCGCCTCTGGTCCAGCGCGGCCAGCTTCTGGCTCGACTGCTGGGCGCGGAGGGTCGCGACCTGGGCCTCCAGCGACTTGATCTGGCGGCGGAGTTGCTCCTGCTGGTTCCTCCGGCGGAAGAAGGCCCCTCGGGCCGTCCCGAGCTGCGCCTTGACCTGCGCCCTGGACAGGTCGAGGTTCGCACGGGCCTCGACCAGCGCCGCCTCGGCCTGCGCCAGAGCGATCTCGAACGGCTGGCGGTCGAGCCGGACCAGGACCGTGCCCGGCTCGACGCGGTCGTTCCGCTCGACCATAACCTCGGTGACCAGCCCCTCGATCCGGGGGCTGACGTTCGTCGTGTGGCCCGAGACGAAGGCGTCGTCGGTCGAGGCCGTGCTCAAAGCCCACGTGATCGCCGGGATGCCCCAGTAGAGCGCCGCGCCGATGATCGCCGCGATGACCGCGAAGATCACGATCCGCCGGACCCAGTGCCTCGGCTTCTTCTCCGGCTTCGGGAACGCGGGATGCCCCTGCTCGGCGAGCCGGGTCCCTCGGGGGTCGGCCAGGACCTGCGAGTCCATCGGCCGGTCGACCGGCTTCTGGCCGCTGGAATGGTCCCCTTCGGCCGTTTCCGGCGGAGTGACGGGACCTCGGGGGAATTCGGAGGGGTCGCGGTCCTCGCGGAAGACGTGTTCGGTCGAGGTCGAGTATTCGATCGTGCCGGGGAACCCCTCGGGTCCCATCGCGCTCGTGCTCGGCATTCGTGAATGCTCCAGGAGCAAGCCGCCACCCTCCGGGCGTCAGGGCGCACGGCGAACCGTCCCGCGATGCAGCGGGATGCGGAAATATGTGAGACAGATGGAGCAAGTCGCGTGCCGACCCTCAGCCGAGGAAGATCCGGGCGAGGTAACTCGCGAGCTTGCCGGCGTTGGGCGGCATGGCCCGGTATCCGAGGTAGCCGTCGGGCCGGATCAGGTAGAGGCACGGCCCCCGGGCGCCGAAGTGCCGGTGGAGCTCACCCAGGTGGTCCAGGAGCACCGGGCCTTCCCAGGCGATCCAGGGCGGGGCCATGTCGCCCCGAGCGACCAGGGTCGCGTCGATCTGCTCCGCGTGCTTGCGGACGACATCTCGGACCGCCTCGAACGGCCCGGCGGCCTCGACCCCGTGCGCCCCTTCGAACAGGAGAAGCACGTGCTTCGTCCCGCGCAAGACTTCGAAGAGCCGGAGCGGGCCGTCGGTGTCGTCGGGCGGTTCGAGCGGGACGTCGGGCACGCGGTCGCCCGGTCTCGGCCCGGCGTGGAAGGCGTGGGCGTCGCCCACCCCGACGCGGAGAACCCCCGCGACGTCCTCGGCAACGATCGGGCTCCGTCGATATTCGACGTCCAGCTCGGAGAGGTTCCGCGAGAGCCGCCGAGCCACCAGGTCGAACTCGCCGAGCAGGGACGCCAGGTGGTCGCGGATCGCCCGAGAGACCGGGTTGCGCAGGGCGACGATCCTCGTCGCCAGGTCCGTCCCGTGGACCACCCCGACGGCCACCGGCCGGCGCTCGGCCGTGAACGAGTCGAGCAGCGCCTCGGGCGATTTGCCCCGGACGACCAGCGCGAGCTTCCACGCGAGGTTGTAGGCGTCCTGGATGCCCGTGTTCATCCCCTGGCCGCCCGCGGGGCTGTGAATGTGCGCCGCGTCCCCGGCGACGAAGCACCGGCCCTGGCGGAACTGGCCGGCGACCCTCCGATGGATCTTGAAGACCGATGTCCAGGTCGGGTCGGAGACGACCGCCTCGGGGTGCCCCTGCTCGGCGAGCTTCGCCTGGAGTAGCGCCACGACCTTCGAGGGCTCGGCGTCGGAATCGTCGATCGGCTTGAACGAGGCGTGGACCAGCCGCCAGCGGCCCGGCTCATTGAACGGGAAGGCGATGAACTGGCCCTCGGGCGCCAGGAAGGCCGTGATCTCGTCGTCCGGCCGGTCCCAGGACAGCCTGACGTCGGCGAGGAGGAACGACTCCTCGTACTCCGCCCCCTCGAAGCTCAGCCCGAGCGCCTTGCGGACCACGCTCCTGGCCCCGTCCGAGCCGACGAGCCAGGGGACGCGGACCTCCGACGTCGTCCCCTCGCCATCGGCCAGCGTGGCCGAGACGCCCGAGCCGTCCTGGGCCAGCGCCTGGAGCCTGGTCCGCCGCTCGACCTCGATCCCGTGCGTCCTCAGCCGGTCGATCAGGATGTGCTCGGTCCGGCTCTGGGGCAGGATGAGCAGGTAGGGATAGGGCGTCTCCAGCCCTTCGAGGTCGAAGGTGATGTGCGTGATCCGCCGGCCCTCCGCGAAGGCGCTGAAGCCGTGGAGCTTCCGAGCCTCGGCGAGAACCTCGTCGACGACGCCGACGTCCTCGAAGACCTCCAGGGTCCTGGCCTGGATCCCCAGCGCCCGCGACTGGTCGGTCGGCCCCGGGTTTTCGTCGACGATCCGGCAGGCCACGCCATGCCTGGCCAGCTCGCAGGCCATGGTCAGGCCGACCGGCCCCGCGCCGACGACCAGGACTTCGGGCGATCCGGACTTCGATGCCGCCATCTCGGGAGCCTCCTCGGGTTGGAGTGAAGTTCGAGCCTACTCCCGGCCACGCGTCGAGAAAAGTCCCCGACCTTCGATTCCGATTGGACTCGACCCACGGTTCGGTTAAGGTCCAACCAGGTCAGGCGATCCGTCAGAATCGGGGATTCCCGGGGGAAAAGTGGGAACGATTCCCCGCCGACCGTGCATGGAGAAGGATGAGACGACGAGAGTCCGGGAGGGATGGGTCGATGTCGAGCGGTTCCTCAAGCGCGGTGCTCCGCCAGTTCCGGACCCTCTTCGGGGCGGGAACGATCGCGGGGATGACGGACGGCCAGTTGCTGGAACGGTTCCTCGGCGCCCGGGGCGAGGACGCCGAGGTCGCCTTCGCCGGCCTGGTGGCCCGGCACGGGCCGATGGTCCTGGGCGTCTGCCGGAGGGCCCTGGCCGACCCGAACGACGCCGACGACGCGTTCCAGGCCACGTTCCTGATCCTGGCCCGCAAGGCCCGCTCGGTCCGCGTGGACGACTCGCTCGGCCGCTGGCTCTACGGCGTCAGCCGCCGCGTGGCGAGCCGCGCCCGGTCCTGCGCGGCCCGCCGACGGCGGATCGAGCGGACGGGGGTCGACCTGCCGGAAACCTCCTCGACCGAGGCCGACCGGAACGACCTGAAGGCCGTGCTGGACGAGGAGATCGGCCGGCTCGCCGAGCCCTACCGCTCGGCGATCGTACTCTGCGACCTCGGCGGCCTGACCCATGAGGAGGCGGCCCGCGACCTCCGCTGCCCGGTCGGCACGGTCAAGAGCCGGCTCGCCCGAGGCCGGGAACGGCTCCGAAGCCGGCTGACCCGTCGGGGCCTCGACCCCTCGGCCCTGGCCTCTGGCCCGGCCCTCCCGGTCGCCCTCGTCAATTCCACGATCCGGGCCGCGGCGAACTACGCGGCGTCCGGAGTCCTGAAGGCCGGGATGGTCCCGGCCTCGGCGGTCGTTCTCGCGGAAGGAGTCCTCAAGGCCATGACCTGGAGCAAGTTGAAGCTGGCCGCCGCGGCGGTTCTGTCCCTATCGACGACCCTTGGTGCCGCGGCGACCGGTGCCGGCGACCCAGCCCGGCCGGACGAGCAGGACCCGAGGCCGTCGGTCGCCGAGTCGCGAAAGTCTCCCATCGACGCCAAGCTCGACCAGCCGGTGACGCTCAACGCCAGCTCCCAACCGCTGGACGAGGTCGTCGACCTCCTCAAGGCCCAGACCGGCCTGAATATCATCCTCGACCCCAAAGCTCTCGCAGAGAATGGCCTGACATCGAGGTCACCGGTCACCCTGACTTGTCACGAGATTAAGCTGAAGACGGCCTTGAAGTTCCTCCTCCGTCCACTCGAATTGACGTACCAGGTCGCGGAGGGCGTGGTGATCATCACCTCTTCGCCCAGGTCCGATCGCCCGACTCTGGAGAAGGGCATGGCCGCTCTTCAGAGCGAGTTGAACCACGCCCGGAACCTGGCCTCGGAGCCTCAGAAGGCCCCCGGCGATGTCGCGAAGGCCCAGAGGCGCGTCCGGGAGCTGGAGGCCGCCGCCGAGCGGATCGAGAGCGTCCTGGCGACGGTGCTTGACCGAAACCACTCCGCGCCGAGGCCCTCCGGGCCAGCCAACCGGGGCCGGCCGACCTGGCCCGCACGGGGCATCGAAGTCTCCCCGCCCCGGGAGCTGACCAAGGTCTCGATGCCCGACTACGTGGTCGAGCCGCCCGACATCATCGTCGTCGAGGTGCTGGAGGCCCTGCCGGGCCGGCCGATCACCGGCGAGCGACTGGTCCGGCCCGACGGCAAGATCAGCCTCGGCTTCTACGGCGAGGTCTACGTGGCGGGCCTCACCACAGACGAGATCAAGGAGAAGGTCGTCCTCCACCTCCGCCAGTACCTCAACGACGAGATCCTCGGTCTGGCACGGATCGACAAGGAGACGGGCAAGCTCAAGCCGATCGAGGAGGTCGTGAAGAACCAGAATCGGGTTTTCGTGGACGTCGCGGCCTACAACAGCAAGGTTTATTACATCCAGGGCGAGGTTGGCGCACCGGGTCGCATGGCTCACACCGGCAACGAGACGGTGCTCGACGCCATCAACTTCGCGGGCGGCCTGACGGCGAAGGCGGCGAAGGACCGGATTCGCCTTGTCCGGCCCTCCCCGGGCAAGGGCGCGGCCGAGCAAACCCTCCTTGTCAACCTCCCGGCGATTCTCGACAAGGGCGACACGACGACCAACTACCAGCTCCTCCCCGGCGACCGCCTGATCGTCGACCGCGATCCGAAGGCCGCGCTGGAAGAACTCGCCGAGAAGGCGACGGCCGACGTCGAGGCCCGGCTCCAGACCGTCGAGCAGAAGCTCGATCAGGTGCTCAAGGCGCTGGAACGGCTCCCGAAGCCCTGAGCCCTCCCGGCATGGTCGATAGCCGATGGGCGATGGGCGATGGGCGATGGACGAGGTTTCAAATCCTCCGATAGGCCATCGCCCATCAAACATCGTCCATCCCCCAGAACACGCAAGTCGGACATTTCCCCCGACCGATGAATATCCCGGTGTCCGTGTCCGGCCGAGCGGCCACATTTCGAATCGGGGCCGCGTTGACGAGGGACGGCGGATGGGCTATGGTCCCGGCTCGCGAGGGTCTGGCCGGTCCGGCTCGATCTCCCGAAGGATCGGGATTGCGCGGAATGCGGCTTCGCCCGTCAGGGTGCAAGGAGGCACTCGATGGCCATGATCACCGACCCGTCCCTGGCCTGGGGGACGGAGGCCGAAGGGCTGGAGTTCGCCCGCGAGGTCCTGCGGATCGAGGCCGACGCCCTCGACCGGGTCCGCGAGCGGCTCGACTCGACGATCGCGCGGGCGGCGGAGCGGGTCTTCCGCTGCCGGGGGAGCGTGATCGTCACCGGGATGGGCAAGGCGGGGCTGGTCGGCCAGAAGCTGGCGGCGACCCTGGCCTCGACCGGCACCCCGGCCTTCCCGCTCCACCCGGCCGAGGCGATCCACGGCGACCTCGGGCGGATCCGGGCCGACGACGTGGTGATCGCCCTCTCGCAGAGCGGCGAGACCGAGGAAGTCCTCCGCCTGATCCCCGCGCTCCGGCGGCTGGAGGCGGTCCTGATCGCGATCACCGGCCGGGCGAGCAGCACGCTCGGCCGGCGGCCGATTTCTGCGTCGCGCTCGGGCCGATCGAGGAAGCCTGCCCGCTCGGCCTGGCCCCGTCGGCCAGCACCACGGCGATGATGGCCGTCGGCGACGCTCTGGCCCTGCTCGTCAGCCGGATGCGCGACTTCCGGGCCGAGGACTTCGCCCTCGTCCACCCCGGCGGGAACCTCGGCCGCCGCCTGGCCTACGTCGACGACCTGATGCGGACCAACGGCCGGCTCCGCAAGGCCCGGATGGACCTGACGGTCCGCGAGGTCTTCGTCAGCCTGGCCGGGCCGAGGCGGCGCTCGGGCGCCGTCCTGATCGTCGACGACGCCGACCGGCTGGTCGGGATCTTCACCGACTCCGACCTCGCCCGCCTCTTCGAGCGCCGCCAGGACGACCACCTCGACTGGCCGATCTCCGAGGTCATGACGCCCGACCCGATCCAGGTCGTCGTCGGGGCGAGCGTCGCCGAGGCGGTCGAGCTGATGAAGTCGCGGAAGATCAGCGAGCTGCCGGTGGTCGACCGCGGCGGCCATCCGGTCGGCCTGATCGACCTGACCGACCTGATCGGCCTGGTCCCTTCCGACCCCGAGGAGTGAAGGGCATGGCGATTGCTTCCCCCTCTGACCTCCGCGGGCGCTGCGAAGGCCGATCGAGCTGCTGGTCCTCGACGTTGACGGCGTCCTGACCGACGGCGCGATCGTCGTGGACGATCACGGGGTCGAGTCCAAACATTTTCACGTCAAGGACGGCGGCGGCATCGCCCTCTGGCGGAAGGCGGGCAAGAAGGTGGCGATCCTCTCGGGCCGGTCGGCTGCGTGCGTCGAGGTCCGGGCGGCGGAACTCGGGATCACGGCCGTGATCCAGGGATCGTCCGATAAGGGAGGGGCGATCCTGGGCCTGGCCAGGGACTTCGGGCTCGAACTCCGGCAGGTCGGCAGCGATGGGGGACGACCTGGCCGACCTGCCGATGCTGGGCCTCTCGGGCCTGGCCGCTTGCCCGGCCGACGCCTCCGCCGAGGTGGTCGAATCGGCCCACTACGTCGCGAAGGTCCCCGGTGGCCGGGGGGCGGTCCGCGAGGTGATCGAGGTGATCCTCAAATCTCAAGGAGCCTGGGACGGGCTCGTCGACGGATATCGCACCGGGGCCTGAATTGAGTGTTATCCTGGATTGGGCGATGGGAACTTGAAGGTTTTTGACCGGAATTCTTTTGTCAATCTGACAACGTCCTCGGCCTGGGCCGGGTACGTAAGATGAGGGGGAGCGGCCCGGCAGGGAATGTCGGGGCGGGGACCGTCCAAGGCGGATGGCGATCGGCGAGACGACTTAAACACCGGATGCCATAGTGTTCAAGAAAGCCCTGCAAATCGCCGTCACCTTCAGCCTCCTGCTCGGGGGGTACGCCGGGTATACCCGGCTCTTCGCGGTTGTCGCCGTACCAGCTCGGCGAGGGCCGCAAGGACAACTCGATCCCGTTCCCGGAGACCGACTCGAAGTCGGCCCGCCGGGCCAACGAGCTGGCCCGCGAGTCGTTCCCGCCGGGCCACTGGGCGGCGCAGAGCGTCAAGCTCCAGTACTACGAGGCCGCCCATGGCTATCTATATGTACGCCCAGAATTACGAGCGGCTCAAGGACGGCAAGCAGCTCCGGATCTGGCCGTTCGCGCTGATCTGGGTCTCCAAGGACGGCCTGAGCCACAAGACGGCCACCAGCGACGAGGCGATCATCGACCTGAGCCAGCCGTTCGGCTCGATGAAGAAGACCACGGAGCCCTCGCGAGTCGTCCACGCACGACTCCTGGGCGACGTCCGGCTCCGCGACGACAAGGGAACCCGCGACGTCCCCGAGGACGACCTCCGGGTTGGGCCGTTGACGTACATCGAGTACGACGAGAAGACCTTGCAGATCACCTCCGACTCCGACGTCTTCCTCCAGGACCGCGACCTGACGCTGACCGGGATCGGCCTGATGATCCAGCTCCGCCGCAAGACCGGCCCGCCTACACCCGGTGGGGGCGTCGGCGGCAGCGCCTCGGGGTTCGACGCCGAGACGACATTCGTCTACAAGGACGTCCACGTCACGGTCAACAACGTGACCGCCAACGGCGTCCTCCCCGGCACCGCCAAGCCAGAAAAGTCGGGCAAGACGCCGCTCGACGTCCGCTCCGATCGGGAGATGCGAGATCGACCTGCCAAAGCCCCATCCGCCGGTCGCTGGTCGGCCCGCCCGACCTCAACCGCAAGGCCGACCCGACCTTCATCAAGTTCCGGACCAACGTCCGCGTGATCCGGGGGACCGACAAGGCCGATCAGCTCAACTGCGATACCCTCGACCTGACCATGATGCCGCCCCCCAAGCCTCCCGAGACCGAGACCGAGACGGAGGACGACCTGACCGAGGACGGGGACGAACCCGGGACCGCGATCGTTGACGCCAACCTGACCCCGGCCGCCGACGGCTCGACCCCGATCGCGCCGAAATCGTCGAGCGGCCCGCTCACCGAGTTGAAGCTCCGCAAGGCGGTCGCGCAAGGCGACGCCGTCTGGCTCCAGTCCGAGGCCCAGGGGATGGTCGCCCGCTGCGTCGAGCTGATCTACGAGAAGCACGAGGCCGAGGGGACGCCCGACGTCACCTACCTCAACGGCGGGCCGTCCAAGAAGCTGTGGGTCGAGAAGGTCGAGTACGACACCCAGTCCACGACCCCCGGCGCGATCAAGTCGATCATGAGGCTGACCGCGCTCGACGCCACGATCTTCGACACCGGCCCGGCCGGCTTCTCCAACGTCGTCGCCCGAGGCCCCGGCAAGACCGAGGAGCGACCCGCCCGCAACGCCTCGGTCGTCCGGACCGCCTGGTGGGAAGACGAGATGAAGCTCCTGACCTGGCGCGAAGGGACCGGAGACGCCCCGAACCTGCCGCCCCTGGCGGCCTCGGCCTTGCGGTCCAGCCCGGTCGCGCCGCCGCAGGGAACGCTCCGGAGGCTCATCACCCTGACCGGCGTCCCCAAGCTGGTCGACCACAAGTCCGCGACGACCCTCGATTCGAGAAAGTCGATCGTCGCCGAGTTCCAGGCCGTGGCCAAGACCACGCCAACCGGTGGCGACGGCCCGCTCCAGATCCAGTGGATGGACGCGGTCGAGGACGCGCACCTGACCGCCCCGAGCAAGACCCTGACCGCCCGCCGGTTCCTCAAGGCCCGGTTCATCAACCCGGCGCCGGTGGTCGCGCCGCCGGTTGTCGCGGCTCCCGCCGGCCCGCTCGTGGCCGCCGCGACCCCCGCCCCCGCGCCGGCCCCCGTCGAGCAGCCCAAGCCCGAGCCCTCCCCCGAGCGCGCCGAACCGCCGGTCGACGCCCGGGCCGATCGCGTCTGGGCCAGAATCCTGCTCGGCTCGAACGGCACCAAGAGCGACCTCAAGGACGCCCAGCTCCGGGGCGGCGTCATGGTCCATCAAGATCCCGCCCCCGGCAAGCCCGCCGGCAGCGACGCCAGCGGCGAGGCCCTCGACCTCTTCGGCCAGGGCAACGGCTTGATGAAGTTCACCGTCGCCGCCGAGGAGCCCCAGGCCTCCGACCCCAAGACCCGGCTCGCCTCCGACTCCAAGGACCGCAATCTCCCCTCCATCAACCTGGCCCGGGTCGACTTCGAGGGCAAGACGATCGAGTCCGAGAAGCTGATCGTCATGGATCAGAAGGCCGACTTCGCCTGGACCCAGGGGAACGGCACCTTCATCCAGATGGCCGACCGCGGCCTGCTCGACGACAAGGGGATCGAAGGCGAGAAACCCCAGGCCGTCGCCAAATCAGACGGTCCCAACCCCAAGGACCGCCTGGTCATCACCTGGACCGAGGAGATGCGGTTCTACGGCCGGTCGAAGGACCTGGCCGGGCGGCCCGCCGCCAAGATCGAGTTCCGGGGGACCTCCAAGGAAGTTCGGACCCCCGATGGTCGTCGCGAGTACCGCCGGGGGGTCGAGGCCAAGATGACCGATTCGGCCATCTTCTGCGACACGATGGACGTCTACCTCGACCGGATCATCGCCCTGAACAAGTCCCTCGACAAGAACGCCCCCAAGAGCAAATCCGACGACCCCGCCTCGTCCGAGGCTCAGATTGCCATGCTCGATTGCCGGGGGCAGAACCAGTTCGAGGCCGGCGTCCTCAACCGCCACGCGGGGGTCGACATCACCAGCCAGAAGATCTTCCCCGAGAACGGACTGCTCAAGGAACGGCAGCGGATCCAGGGCATTCACGTCATCTACGACAAGCGGACCGGCGACTTCGAGGCGCCCGGGCCGGGGATCACCTGGCTCTACAAGCGGAAGAGCGGCAGCGCCACAGTCGAGGAGCCCCTGCCGACGGCCAGTCCCGTCGCCTCGAACGGTCGAAGAGCCCCGGTCCCCACCATCAAGATCGCCCCGCTGGAGCTGACCAAGGTGAAGTTCACCGAGGGGATGCGCGGGTCGGTTCGGGACCGCCAAGGACCAGGTCGAGACCGAGCGCCGCGACGCCGAGTTCACTGGCGCCGTCGAGGCGGCCGACGCCACCGTCCCCCACAAGAACGCCGACATCGACTTCGACCACCTCGAACGCTGGGATGTGGTCTTCCTGACCTCCGACGTCCTCCACGTGTTCAGCTATCCGCCCCCGGCCGGCTCGAAGGCGGCGGCGCGGTCGCTCCTCAACGCCCGGGGGAACGCCGTGGCCCGCTCGGTCCGACCGGCCAACTCGGACACCGTCCAGTCCGACCGGATCACCTACGATTCGGCCACCGACGCGATCTTCGCCTATGGAGACGACGGCAAGGAAGTCTCGCTGACCAAGCAGGACAGTCTCGGCCAGCGACCCACCACCATCCGGGGCAAGTCGCTTCGCTACAACAAGCGGACCCGCGAGAGCCGGTTCGACGACCCGCAGGCCATCCAGTTCACCGACCTCAAGAGCGGCCTCCGGGCCAAGTCCGGCGGCACCGACACCGGCGGCAGCCCCAAGCCAGGCAAGATCCCCGACCCCCAGCGCCTGCCGTTCCAGAGGACGCCGAGGAACTCGACCGAGCGGAACTCGTTCAGCAGCGGGCGCTGACCCTCAAGGACTGAGGACTCAGGACTGAGGACTCAAGGACTCAAGGACTCAAGGACTGAGGACTCAGGACTCAGGACTCAGGACTCAGGACTCAGGACTCAGGACTCAGGACTGAGGACTCAGGACTCAAGGACTGAGGACTCAGGACTCAAGGACTGAGGACCATCGTTACTTCGTTCATCGCATTCGCAGATCTTGATCAACGAACAACCCGCCAACCACGCGGGTATTCGCATGGCAGGCGGGTCGCGTTGAAACGGTCGGCCAAACGGAGTCCTCAGTCCTGAGTCCTCAGTCCTGAGTCCTCAGTCCTGAGTCCTCAGTCCTGAGTCCTCAGTCCTGAGTCCTACTTAGTAGACCTCACCCGCGCGGACGACGTGGCCGCTGGTGCCGCCAGCGGCTCCGGCCCAGGGGGCGTAGCGGGCGTGCCAGCCTTCGGCGGCCCGGACGGTCCCGAGGTCTTCCTTGGTCATCCCGTAGCGGGCGAACCAGGGAGTCCCGTGCTCCTGGACGACGGCGTCGACGTCGGTGACGCGCTTCAGTCCCTCGGTCGCGGCGAACTTGGTCCGGGCATCGGCGTTATCCTGGAGGAAGTACTCTTTCCAGAAGGCCCGCCCGCCCAGGACGCCCGAGCAGCCGGTCTCCATCGCCATCTTGACCTGCTTCAGGTAGTCCGGGTAATCGACCCCGGCCGAGAGCAGGACCCAGGGGCGCTCGCTGGCCTCGGAGAGGGCGTGCAGGTTGTCGACGAGCTGCGAGTCGGACTCGTGCCCGAGCGTACCGGGGAACTCCGACTTGTAGACGTCGCAGAACCGGCTGATCTGCCGGGCGGCCTCGATGGTCGTCTCGGCCTTGCGGTCGAGGTACGACTTGTCGGTCTTCTTCTCGCCGTTGTACGGGAAGGAGACCGGCTCGAGGAGGAACAGGATGTCGTACTTGATGCACTCGGAGTAGACGTGCTGGATGAACGAGAACTGGTGCTCGGCCGAGACCAGCTCGCCGGGCTCGAACGGGGCCAGGAGCTTGACCGCGTCGGCCCCCATGAGCTTGATCTTCTCGACCGACCAGCCCGGCTCGACCTCGCCCATCGGGCCGCCGAGCTTGTTCTTGCCGCTGCCCGACTTCTCGACGCGGACGAGCATCCCCTTGGTTGGCGGCATCGCCTCGGTGGCGATCGCCGGCCAGGCGCCGTAATAGGCATCGATCAGGACGCCCGAGGCGGCCGGGGACATCTCCCGCATCATGTCGAGCTTGGCGTTGACGATCTCTTCGTAGGTCGGCTCGCGATCGTGGCCCTTGGCCTTGAGGGCCTTGCTGGCCATCTCGATCATCGAGCTGTTCTGGTCGAAGGCCACCATCGTCAGCGTCCCGTTCGGGTTGCTGATCCGTTGGAGCCCTCGGAGCTTACCGGGGGTCAGGCCTTTGCCGAGGAGGGCGGTGGCGCCCAGGTGGCGCGTGGCGGGAGCGGCGATAGCCATCGTGGGGAATCTCCCGTCGCCTCGGACGATAGGCGAGGCGACGTCTTGGTTCGGGGACGCGGCCACGCGTCGTCGGACCCTGGCAAGGGCGGGCTCTCCGAACGGGTTCGGAACCTTGGCCCCGTCTAAGGCCCCATTGGCCGGGCGCGGCTCGCTGATCTGATCGCTCGATCGTCCTTCACGGAGCGATTTTAGCGATCCTCGGCGCCATTGCAAGCGCCGGGAGTCCCGAGTTGCATCGACGCTCCGACCACGCGATACTATTGCTCAAGAAAGCTTTCCATCATCCCCGGCGATCGACCGCCGGCCCCTCGGGCGGCGGGGAGGGCCCTCGACGATGCCGTTGAACGACTACGAGGCCGAGCAAGTCCGCCAGATTTCCTCGTGGAAGTCCGAGTGTCCGAGCCTCTTGATGGAGACCTACCACGGACTCTGCCGGCCGATCTCCGGGCTCGTCGCCAGGGTCGTCCCCAAGGGCCTGGTCAACAAGGCCCTGACCGAGGTCGAGGAGGTCGCCGAGAAGGGCGACGGCGCCGAGGACATCCTCAAGTCGGCCGGCGCCTCGGACGTCGGCGAGCTCCTGCACCGGCCGCTGGAGGAGTGCGACCGGCTCGCCAGGACCGTCAGCGCCCGCGCCGAGCATCTCGCGCTCCTCGAAGGGGTGGTCCCAGCCGCGGGAGGGGTCGCGATCCCGGGCGTGGGCGGGGCCGTGACCTCGATCGTCGAGACCCCACTCCTGCTGACGGCCACGCTCCGGGCCGTCCGGCGGATCGGCCATTGCTACGGCTTCCGGCTCGACTCCAACGCCGACCGCCGGTTCGTCCTGGCGATCCTCGACATGGCCAACGTGGACGACCCGGCGGGGGTCGACGAGCAACGGCTGGATCTCTGGTCGCCCCAGGGGCCCTACGGCCCGAAGTCCGACGGGCGCGGCCCGGCGACGACGTCGAGAAGGCGATGATCGACGACCTGCCGCTCCAATCGATCCCCTTCCTGGGCGACGCCGCGAACCTGGTGCTCGACTACTCCTACATCCGCCGGGCCGACGTCACCGCGCGGAGGGTCTTCCAGGAACGCTGGCTCCGGGCCAACGGCAAGGTCGAATCGATCCCGCCGGCGCCGAACTTCATCGGCGAAGCTCGATCGAAGGGCTGGTCCGAGCCGGCTCGGAGCTGGCTTACGTGGGCGCCTACGGGGTCGCCTTCGGGGTCACCTTCCCCGCCAGCCTGGCGGGTGCGGCCCTTGCCTCGGTCCTGCCCGGATCGGCCCTTCGGGGGCTCCGGGAGGGTGCCTCGGCGGCCGAGCGCGATGCCCACGAGGTCCTCGAAGGATTCCGACGCTCCGCTGGGTCGGACGGGGCCGTGCCGCTCCCCTCGCCCGCCTGAGCGGGTCCGTTTGTCCCGCTTTTCCGACCCGATCCCTCTCAGCCGGCCCGGCCGATCGTGAACGGGACCTCAAAAAACGCCGAAGGGGCCGGCTCGGGGGGCATCACCGGAGCTTTCGAGGGGGTGGAGGCCGGCTTTTGGGGGGTCGGAGGGACCGGACGGGGCGGAATCGCGGTCGGCGTCTCGGCTGCGGGCTCCTTGCGGGGCTCGGGCAAAAACGAACCCAATGATGACCGGGCCGACCCACTCGAAGGGGCCGATCCCGACGCCTTCGCCTCGCGCTCGACCTGCCGGAACTCCTTGAGGGCCTTGTACATTCCTCGTTCAGCGGCGGCCTCGTACTTGCGGGCGAGGGTCGCTTCCTTCGAGGGGTCGAACATGGCCCGGTGGCCGGCCTCGACCGGGTCTTCCCCATTCGCCTCGGCCTCGGTCTCGGCGAGCGAGACCCGCTCGGTCAGCGCGGCGGTCTCCTGAAGCACCGAGCGTTCCATCCGGACGATGCAGGTCGCGACTCGACGGACGAGCACGCGGCCCATCAGCCCGGACGGGCGGAGGTCGGCCTCCAGCTCGCGGAACGTCCGCTCGACCTCGGCCGAGTCCTCGTTTCGAAGGACTACCCCTGCGCCGGTCAGGCCATGCTTCAGGGCGTTGGCCCGCGAGCGTTCCTTGCCCTCGGGGGTCTTCGGACCTGTGCTGCGTTGCGCGTTCTGCTGATTCGCGCGGATCTGGGCTTCGCTGGCGGGCATGGGACGGTCCTCGGTGCGAGTGTGTCGGGTTGCCATCCGTTCCGTCCCATATATTCAGAACGAAGCCAGTTCCGTTATTCCTGTTTTTGGTCGGATTCGGAAGATTTTGTCGAAATACAGCGGTTCTCGACCGCATCACGCACGGCGGAGGAAGACGGGGACTGGCTCCCGGCCCTGTCTTGAGCATCGATTTCGCCCCGGACAGCGCGGGCCGGGTGCCTGTCCCCGTCTTCCGGTGCAATCTGAGTGTGAACCGCTGTAAATCGAGGACAGGCGAGGGTCACGGTCCGAGCGGGCCTCAGAGGCACTCGAACTTGCCATCCTCGTGGACGGTCTTGAGGCTCTCCAGGTACCAACGATCCTCGGATCGGGTCAGCCGGTATTCGTAATCGTTGACCAGCTCGGTTCCGGCGACCACTTCCGTTGACCTCGTCCGGACCACGCAGCGGTCGCCGCGAGGCTTGACGGACACGACAACCTCGCGTCCCGGGTCGTGCATCGATGACGAGCCGAAGGAGATCGACTGGCCCTCGAACCCGGGCCGGCAGTATCTGGCGAGCAACGCGGCGTATTCCTCCCTGGCCGCTTCCATCGCTTGCCGATGCGCCTTGTCTCGGGCCTGGCCTCGGAGTCGAAGTCGATGGGGCGACTCGTACCGTTGATAGGCTTCCTGATTCCACCGAAAATAGTCGGCGATGAACGCCTCCACCAACGTCCGCGGGTCGTCCATCGCCTCCTCCTACCGGATCTTGAGCAGCTCGATGTCGAAGACGAGCGTCGATTTCGGCGGGATGCCGGGCACGCCCCGGTCGCCGTACGCCTGATCCGGCGGGATGATCAGCCGGCGGACGCCGCCTACCTGCATCCCGACGAGTCCGATGTCCCACCCCTTGATGACGAGGCCCCGGCCCACGTCGAAGTCGAACGGCATGTTCCGGGCGACCGAGCTGTCGAACGTCGTGCCGTTGACCAGCGTCCCGACATAGTGGACCGAGACCGAGTCGCCCGCCTTCACGGCCGGACCCGAGCCGAGCTTGATGTTGACGATGCCTGTTCCCCTGGGTCGGAACGCCGCGATCCCGAAGGCGATCAGCGCGACCAGGACGAGCAAACCGCCCACCGTCAGCCGGAACTTGCGTGGCCTGTCCATGCCTTGTCGATCTCCACCGGATTTGACGAGCTTGCCGGGTGCGGTTGATCGCCGCTAGCCACTCGGTAGGCGATTGCTACCGAATTCGATCGCTTCCTGATAGGATCGAGGTCGATCGGAATTGCGTCGAGGACGTGGGCTCGCGGTGACGTCGCATGCCGAAAGTTTACCGGGTCATGAAGGAGGACGTCGATGGGCTGCCCGTTGTTGACGCGACGGGAAAGGGCCTGGGCGTCCGGGGAGTTCCGGTCAACAGCGTCGTGGATGTGGACCTCGATCAAGACGGGAGGGTGATCCGCAATCACAAGCGAATGTCCGTGGCTCCAGCCTGCGCGATCTGCCGCCATTCCTCGTGCCGAAGGGTTTGAGAGACAAGTATCCCGGTGCCCGAGGCCCGCAATACCTTCGCTGCTTCACGATGGGGGAAGGGCCATTCCAGGACGGGCCGATCTCGGATTCTCTGGAACTCTTACGAGACGACGCGAAGCATGGTCTGATCGTCCCGAGAACGTCGGTCCGACTCGAACAATTCCAACCGGACCTGGCGAGCATGCGCGATCGGTGGTCGATCGACGAGGTATGAATCATGGCCAGGCATCCGTTCTCATCCAGCCCCAGCTACCTGCGGAACATCCGGGGGTTGCGCGAGCTGCACGCCCTGACCCTGGCAGGCTTCGATGAATCGCCCGAGGCGGACGCCGTCCGCGACAGCCTGGAAGGACCCTGGTATGACCTCTCGGAGATCGAGCGGCAACGACTCAAGGGATTGTCGGCGGACCTGTACTCGATCAGCGACCCAATAGAGCAACCCCTGCCTTCAAATCCTCAGGTTCAGCGCAAGTTGAGAGAGAGTTACGAGGCCAATCAACTCGGCAAGTGGGACCAGGCGCTGGACCTCCTCCGCCGCTGGGGCCGCCATGTTGACCCCGCCTTGCTCTCATTCCTCCGCGGAACGATCTGGCAGGCGGCCGGCGACAACGAGACGGCCGTCCTGTTCTTCGAACATGCCTCCCGGCTGGACCCGCAGTCTTACAAGACGATCTACCTCTGGACCCTGGGATGCACGGACCCCGACGCGGCTCGGAAACTCGCCCAGGAAATCCTCGAATCCGAGGAGGAGAATACCCCGAACGACGTGGCCACGGCGTCCGGAATTCTCTTCGACGCGGCCCGAAATCAACCGTTGCTGGAAACTCGAGCCCTATTTGAAAGGCTCATCCCCGCCCTGGAACGGGCCTGGAAGCGGACGACGAGCGTCGAGCCTGCCTTTCCGACGCTCGACGACGAGTCCAGGGAGCGGATCGCGCTGCTCCTGGCCGGTTGTCGCGAACGGTTGGGAGACTCGCGAGCGGCCATCCGTCATCTCAACGAGGCAATGGCCTCCGATCCCGGCAATCCCTCGCTCCTAGTGTTTCGCGGCATCTTCCGCTACGGGAGGGAGGCCGGAGCGATCGATGATTTCCGCCAGGCGATCCAGCTTGGAAACCGGGACGTCTGGCCTGACTTCTACCTCGCCCATGATGCCTTTATCGCCGGCCGGTTCGACGACTGCCTGGCGCACTGCGAGCGGGCCTTGACGTTCCCGGCACCCGATGAAGTCCGGGCCAGCCTCCACGAATGGCTCGCGATCGCCCGGGCCGAGCGCCGGTTCCCCCCCGATCTGGTCCGGTCCGCCTTCGAGGAGGCGGTCCGCCTGGCCCCCGACTCTGACCAGATCCGCAAGAACCTCGCGGCCTTCGAGCAGAGTCCCGACACCTCGGTCGGCCCCCGGGCTGATTGGGTCAAGCCGAGAGCGTTGACGGTCCAGGCGTTCGGCCGCCCGGTGAGCCTCCTCTCGCTCCTGCCGTTCCCCAGCGCGGCATGAGTTCAAGGCAACGCCCGGTCAGGGAGGAAACCTGGGAAGGGCGAGGTCTGGAAGTCTCATCTCCCGAATTCGCCCCGAATCGCCCGACGGCCACCATGCGTCGAGGCGGGCCGAACTCACGAAGGACCGGCGTCGGCCGGAGCCTCCGCGGCGAAGATCGCCCCGATGTCCGGCCCAGGACCAGGCCGGCGTGCGGACCGCGCAGGTCTTAAAAAGACCGGATATGTAAAGCTCTCCTTTCTCACGTCATGTTCGTTTCCGTCACAGGTCGGGAAAGTCAATTTGCGTTCAATAATCTTGCTTCGTATCATGAGACGCATCTTCCTTGTGTAGTTCTCGCCCTAGCGATCGAATCGGGGTCGTTGACGATCGGCGGCCTGTTGTGGCTCCGGGACGGATCGGGCTTCGGGCGACCGGGACGAGTCGGCGACCGGGGCATTAGAGGATCTTGAAATCATGGCGCATCGCATACCCGCGGCCTGCCCGAACTGTCGATCGGCGTTGAAGCTCCGGCCGGAATATCTCGGGCGGGAGCTGATCTGCAAGTCGCTGCCGGCACAAGTTCATCTCCTCGGCGGCGAACCTGATCGATCCGACCACCTTGCCCCCGCCGATGCCTGCTCCCTCGACTGAGCGAGTTTATCTCGATTGCCCAGGTTGCCGGAGCCCTCTCAAAATCAAGGCATACCATCTGGGCACGCGCGTCAGGTGCAAAAAGTGCGATCATGGTTTTAAAGTCCCCTTGAATCTGGGCGCCGGATCGTCTCCACGACCGTCCGAACGGGTCGAGGATTCCCGATGGCTTCGGGACGAGCTGGACCAGGTGCGCCTGGCCATGGAGCTGGAAGTCAACCGGCTGGCTGGCCGACTCGAAACGATGGAAGACGCGATCGATCAGTTCCAATCCGAGCGGCCCGGGTGGGACTGCGCGGCTCGAACGATCGGCCGATGAGCTGGCGCGGCATCGGCAGGGTTTCGCCGATCTCGAGACGAGCCTGTCGGCCGTCCGCGCCGAATTCGAGGCGTTTCGGGGGACCGCCGCCTCGGGATGGGAGGCCGAACGGCGCGCGGTCGCGGGCGAGGTCGAGGCCAGGCTCGCGGGCGATCATGAGTTGGCCCGCCGAGAACTCGAACGGTTGAAGTCCGACGTCGAGGAACTCCGGACGCGGGACGCCAGCTTCGCGAGTCTTGCCGCCGAGGCCGAGGCCCGCTCGATGGCGCTCGAATCACGCCTCGGCTCGCTTGAAGTCGCGGGCCAAGCCGGGGCCGGCCTCGTGGGCGATCATGAGCTGGCCCGTCAAGAGCTCGAACGGTTGCGGGCCGAGATCGAGGAGATCCAGAGACGAGACGCCGGCTCGGCGAGCCTCGCCGCCGAGGCCGAAACTCGCTCGATGGCGCTCGAATTGCGGATCGGCTCGCTTGAAGTCGCGGGCCAGGTCGGGGCCGGCCTCGCGGGCGATCATGAGCTGGCCCGTCAAGAGCTCGAACGGTTGCGGGCCGACGTCGAGGAGATCCAGAGACGAGACGCCGGCTCGGCGAGCCTCGCCACCGAGGCCGAGGCCCGCTCGTTGGCGTTCGAATCACGCCTCGGCTCGCTCGAAGCGACAGGTCTTCAGGCCATCGAGCAAGGTCGGCTCCTCGGGGAAAGGCTCCGGGGGCTCGAGGACGCCGGGGCCGAACAGGCGCGGTCTTCGAGGAGGTCGAGCGGCTCCGCGAGCAGACCCGGTCGCTCCAGCAAGCCGGGGCCGGCCAGGCCGAGGAGCTCCGGGCCGGGTTCACCGCCTGCCGGGCCGAGCATTCCTCGGTCCGCGAGGCCCTCGGGGACCAGGAGGCACGTCGCATCCACCTGGAGACGAGCGTGGCGAGTCTCGACGCCTCAAGGCTCGAAGCTGAGCGAGAGGTCGCCGAGCTTCGGGAGAAGTCCGTGAGCATGTTCCTCGCGGTCCGGCAAGAGATGGAGACGGTCCACGAATTGCTCCGGCAGGTCGCCGACGACCAGACGGGACGGGATGGCCGGCTCGACGCGATCGAGTCGGAGCGAGCCTCGCTTCATCGCGAGTTGCAAGGTTTCCAGTTCGACCAGGAGGAGCTGAGGAAAGACGTCCTGGAGCGGTTCGAGCGGTTCCAGGCCGAGATGGAGGGACTTCGCGCCGAGTTGATGGCGAAGCTGTCGTCCCCCCCGCCGGTCGAAACCCGGCCGGCCCCGGCCGAAGTCCGGCCGACCCCCTTGTTCCAGGCCGCCGTGCCACCCGCCCCGCCGTTTGTTTCGGTCCTCGACGAACTCGCTCAGGATCTCGCCCTCGACCTGCTCTTCCGGGATGGGCGACGCCCGGAGCCCAGGTCCCCGGCGGTCGTGCCCGCGATCCCGACGGTGCCGCCCGCCGCGCCGGACATCACGCCCGAATACAAGCAGCTCCGGGATCAGTTCGCACGGGCGATCGACCGGGGCGACCAGGCCGGGGCGATCGCGGCGGCCCGTCTTCTGGTCTCCTACACCCGCGACCATTTCGGAGAGCGACGCCTCGAACACGCCCTCTGGCTCCGGAACCTCGCCATGAGCCTCTCGTCGGCCGGGGAAGCGGCCGAGGCCCTGGTCTTGCTCCCGCGCGCCCTGGACATCTGCGAGGCCAATCCGGACGCCGACCCATTCCCCCACGCGATCTGCCTGATCGACCTGGCGGAACTCTACCTGGCGGCGGGGAACGACCGGCAGGCGAAACCCGCCTGCCAGCGGGCGCTGGAGATCCTCAAGAAGCTGAACGTCGGCCCCGGCAGCCCGCTCGTCTCGAAGGCCCAACATTGCCTGGCCCGGATCGGGACGATGGATGTGGACCTTTCTTCGTTCAACTCGGTCTCGATCCTGACGTGAGCCGGAACAAAGATGACGGCGGTGGTCTGCGGATTCAGACCGCCGCCGTGGTGTAGAGCGGCGTCATCACCTCGCCCGAGCAGAGCCGCAAGGGCCGGCCGAGGCGGTCGCGCAGCTCGGTCGCCGGGGTCGACGCCGAGGGCGTTGTAGATCGTCGCGGCGAGGTCGGGCGGGCCGAAGCTTCGAGAAAGCGGGATAGGCCCCCAGCCGGTCGGACTTGCCGATGAACTGGCCGCCGACCACGCCGCCCCCGGCGAAGACGGCCGGGAAGACCGTTGGGCCAGTGGTCGCGGCCGGGCACGGCGCCGGGCGTCAGCTCGGAGATCTCGGGCGTCCGGCCGAACTCGCCGAGCATCACGACCAGCGTCTCGTCGAGCAAGCCCGCGGGCTTCGAGGTCGTCGAGCAAGGCCGAGACCGCCCGGTCGAGCGGCGGGCAGCAGGTTGTCGCTTGAGCCGGGGGAAGTTGGCGACGTGCGTGTCCCAGGTCTGCACGATCCCCATCGTCGCCTGCACGATCGGCACGCCGGCCTCGACCAGCCGCCGGGCCATCAGCAGCGACCGGCCGAAGAGATGCCGGCCGTAGCGGTCGACGAGGCGGGGGTCTTCGCGGTCGAGTGTCCAGGGCCTGGCCGACCCGGCCGTTGCAGAGCATCGCGAGCGCGGCGTCCTGCTGGTCGACGAAGGCGTCGCCGGGCGAGGGCAGCGGCGGCCTGGCCGAGCAGGTGGCGGCGGCGATGGAGCCGCTCGGGGTCGAGCCCGGCGGGCAAGGCGAGGCTGTCGTCGCTGCGCGTCGGGCCGGTTCGGGTCGAGGCGGAGCTGCCAGGGGTCGTGGCGGGGGCCGAGAAAGCCGGCGTCCTGGCCGGGCCAGGTCAGCGGCCCTTCGACCAGCCGGAGTCGGCAGGGCCACGCCGCTGGGGATGCCGTCGTCGCGTCGCCGGACCTGGTCGAGCACGGCCGCGTAGCACGGGAAATCGTCGCGCGAGGCGACCCGGTCGAGGTCGCTGGCTCCCCTCGGGTTGGACGGCTGGCCGGTCAAGACCCGATGGACCGCCAGCAGGTGGTTCCCCTCGGGGTGGGACATCGACCGGACGATCGCCAGCTTGTCGGTCCGCGCCGCCAGAGCCGGGCAGGTGCTCGCAGATCCGGATGCCGGGCACGGCGGTGTCGATCGGCTTGAACTCGCCCCGGATGCCGTCGGGCGCCTCGGGCTTCATGTCGAACGAGTCGTGCTGGCCCAGCCCGCCGCTGAGCAGGATCACGATCACCGACTTCGCCCGCCCAGCCGGCTCGCCGCCGAGGCGACTCGGCCCGCGAGCAGGCCGGGCAGGCCCATCCCCAGCAGTCCCGAATACCCCACCTGGAGGAACGCCCGCCGGGTCGAGAGCGGCCCGTCGATGCGGGTCAGGTCGATTGGGCTCATCGGGTGTCTCCGGGTCGGGGTCGGGTCAGGATTCCGTCCGGATGAAGTTTAACATTTGCTGGCGGCAGGGTCCAGGGGATCAGACCACCCGCCTCAGGACGCCGGCGCGAGGGCCACCTTGGGGGGGAGCCGGACAGTGAACCGCGACCCCTGGCCGGGGGTCGAGTCGACCTCGATCGTGCCGCCGTGGTCCTGGACGATCCCGTAGCTGATCGAGAGCCCCAGGCCGGTGCCGACGCCGACCGGCTTGGTCGTGAAGAAGGGGTCGAAGATCCGCTCGCGGATCGCCGGATCGATCCCGCAGCCGGTGTCGATGACGTCGAGCCGGACGCCTCCCTCGTCGGCGCGGGTCCGGACGGTCACCGTGCCCCCTTCCGGGCAGGCGTCGATGGCGTTCATGACCAGGTTCATGACAACCTGGTTGAGCTTCGCGCCAAAACAGGTCAAGGGGGGGAGCACGCCGAGGTCCTTCTCGACCTTGACGTGCTTCTTGCGGGCGTGGCCCAGGACGATGGTGATCGTCGAGGAGATCCCCTCGTTGAGGTCGACCTCGTTGAGCGTCCCCTCGTCGAGCCGGGCGAAGACGCGAAGATCGCGGACGATCTGCTGGATTCGCCCGAGGCCGTCGCGGGTCCGGTCGAGGAGCCTGGGAAGGTTGCCGACCGTGTAGGTCAGATCGAGAGTCTCGCGGCGATCGCGGATCTCGGCGACGATGTCGGGCCGGCTCTCGGCCAGTTGCTCCTCGCCCTGCTGGTAGAGGGCCAGGACGTCGAGGAGTTCGGCGAGGTCGCGCTGAAGGACGGCGACGTTGTTGCTGACGAACGAGAGCGGGTTGTTGATCTCGTGGGCGACCCCGGCGACCATCTGGCCCAGGCCGGCGAGCTTCTCCGACTGGACCATCCGGCTCTGGGTCTCCTTGAGGGCCTCGTAAGCCTTCCGCTCGGCCTCGTAAGCCTTCCGCTCGGACTCGGCCATCTCGCGGAGGAGCAGGTTCTGGGCGTGGAGTTGCTCCTCGGCCTGCTTCCGCGCGGTGACGTCGGAGAAGATCCCCTGGATGCCGATCGGCGTCCCCTCGGCGTCGTAGAGGGGGATCTTGATGATGTGGACGTAGCTGACCTTGCCGCCGGGGGTCGAGTGCTCCTCGACGGCCTCGAACGAGCTTGCGCTCCTCGATGACCCGGGCGTCGTCGAGGCGGTACTTCTCGGCCAGCTCGGGCGGGTAGAAGGTGTAGTCGTTCTGGCCGAGGACCTCGTCCGGGGTCTTGCCCAGCTCGCGGGAGAAATTCTTGTTGCAGAAGGTGAACCGGCCGTCGAGGTCCTTCCGGAGGATGCTCTGCGGCAGGCTCTCGACCAGCGAGTGGTAGAAGACCTCCGACTCGCGGAGCGCCAGCTCGGTCGTCTTCAGCTCGAAGAGCTGCTCCTCCAGCTTCATCCGGAGCCGCCGCTGCGTCCGGTTGAGCCGGAGGCGTGGACGACCAGCCCCGTCGCCAGCAAGGTGGTCACGCCCGCGGTCACCAGGATAATCAGATCTTCAATCCGGCTCATGCCCCGCGCCTTTGGATCATGGGCCCGCTTCGATGAAGATGTCGCGACGTGGCCCACCAATCCGGGGAGCGAACGCCCCGATTCCGAGCGGGTCTCCCAGCGACGATATCCCAGACGCCGCCCCACGGCTAGACTCCGGCAGCAAGATCAACCCTCTGGGCCGATCTGGGTATCAGATCGGGCTCTGGGCTCTTGACACCCCGCCTCGACCGCCCCGAGGATTGCCGGGGAAATCGTCCCCGCTCGGGATCGAGTCCCCATCGCGGGCGAGAGGCTTTCGGCGAAGGCGGAGTTCCGCGATGAGCAACCGATGGCGAGGGGCCTGGTCCCTGGTCCTGCTGACGACCCTCTCCTCGGCCGGGGCCGACGATCCTCCACTGGCGGAATATTTCCGGGTCGAGACCGCCAGGCTCAAGGCCCGGCCGCTGGCGGGACACGACTCGGCCGAGGCGTGGAAATCGGCGCGGTCCGAGCTGCAACGCCAGCTCCGCGAGATGCTCGGACTCGACCCGATGCCCGCGCGGGGCGACCTCCACGCCCGGATCACCGGCACCGTCGAGCGGCCCGACTTCGTGGTCGAGAAGCTCCTGTTCCAGTCGAGCCCCGGCCTCTACGTCACGGCCAATCTTTATCGACCGAAGCAGGTTGAGGGGCGATTGCCGGCCATCCTCTACGTCTGCGGCCACGCCCGAGTCGAGAAGGACGGCGTGATCTTCGGCTGCAAGGCCCATTATCAGCACCACGCCGCCTGGTTCGCGAGCAACGGCTACGTCTGCCTCGTGCTCGACACGCTCCAGCTCGGCGAGCTGCCCGGCCTGCACCACGGAACCTACCGTGAGGGGATGTGGTGGTGGCAGTCACGCGGGTACACCCCGGCCGGGATCGAGGCGTGGAACGCGGTCCGGGGGATCGATTACCTCGTCTCCCGCCCCGAGGTCAACCCGGCCCGGATCGGCGTGACCGGCCGGTCGGGCGGAGGGGCGACCTCGTGGTGGGTCGGCGCGATCGATGACCGGGTCGCGGCCGTCGCGCCCGTGGCCGGGATCACCGACCTCGAAGACCACGTCGTCGACGGCGTGGTCGAGGGGCATTGCGACTGCATGTACTTCGTCAACACGTATCGCTGGGACTTCCCGACCGTCGCCGCGCTGGTCGCCCCGAAGCCGCTGCTGGTCGTGAACACCGACCACGACCCGATCTTCCCCGAAGACGGCGTCCGGCGGATCTTCGCCCAGTTGGAGAAGGTTTACGACTGGTACGAGGTCCGCGACCGCCTCGGCCTGGTGATCGGCCAAGGGGGCCACGTCGACACGCCCGAAATCCGCCATCCGACGTTCGCGTTCTTCGAGTGGAACCTCAAGGGCAAGAAGGTCGACCCCTCGAAGATCGACGAGCCCGACCGCGCGATCCCGTTCGAGGAACTGAAGGTGCTCAAGCCGGGCGAGGTCCCGCCCTACGTCCGGAACGGGACGATCCACGAGACGTTCGTCGAGCCGGCCCCATCGAAGTCGTTCGGAGTCAACGAATGGGCGGAGATCAAGGCCGATTGGCGCCGTCGAGCTCGAGGAGCGGGTCGGTGATCTGACGTTTGTTGGTCATCCGCCATTCGAAGAGGCCTCCGTGTCCCGGTTCCAGCACGACGGGGCCGAATACTCATCGCAAGACTTCACCTCGGAGGCCGGGGTCCGACTTCGCCTCTGGTCCATCGAGGGAAAGGACGACATGGCGGACCGCCGGACTCTCAGGATAGTCTTGCTCGACCAACCGGACTGGGAAAGCGGCCTGGGCGACTTCCTCAAGGAGATCGAGAGCGGCCGGGTTGCCCCGGTCGACCGCCTGAAGGAGCCCTGGCGAGGGCTCATCGATCAACGAACAGGGCCAGTGTTGTTCCTGGCCCCGAGGGGGGTCGGGACCTCGGCCTGGCCGGCGGACAAGGATGTCCAGATCCGCCGCCGCTTCGCCCTGCTCGGCCGGACGTTCGACGGCATGCGGGCTCGCGACGTCCTCCGAGGGGTCAATCTGCTCCGGAGGAACAATGGGTTCAGCCTGTATGACCTACCCTGGAACTTCACGGCGGTCGGCCAGGCGGCGCCCGTGGCCCTCACGGCGGCGGTGCTCTCGGGCAAGTCTCCCCTATCGGTCACGCTGATCGACCCGCCCACGACCTGGCGAGACGGTCCGGCCTTCCTCGGAATCGACCGGGTGATGGGCCTGCCGCAGGCCGCCACGTTGCTCCATCCCCATCCGTTGACGCTGATCAACACCCCTCGCGAAGCCTGGAGCTGGACGGAGGGATTTGCCAGGAAGCTTCAGCCCGACCTGCCGTGGCCGACCTTCCTGGAGCGGAAGCCGTAGACCATCGCCGAATTCTCCTGGATCACATCGGGTCGATTTCTTCATACAAATCTGGACCCGGAGCGAACTGCGCGTCAAAATCCTCCATCATTGGTTGAACGGCTCGTCTCCAGCCCCCCGGTGGACCGATGCTTTACTCTTTCGCTTGCCCGGGATGCGGAAAAGGGTACGAGTTACCGTGGTCGATGGTCGGCAGGATGGCCCTGTGCAAGGGTTGCGCGACGCAGTTCCGGATTCCGGCGCCGCTCGAGCCGATCGACCCCCGGACCATGATGGCCATCCCGATCGCGACCCGCATCCTCGGGTCGCTCGAGCCGCCGCCGATCTCCTTCCCGGTCCTCGAAACGCCGCCCAAGCAACCTAAACCGCCCGCCCGTCATGAAGACGGCCCAGAGCCGACCCGGCCGAGGCCCACGGCCTGGAACCGATACCCAGACCCGACGCCCCCGCGCGAACCAGAGTTCGCGCCGCCCCGGCGAGCGCAGGCCCCGAGGCACTCCGAACCTGTCCCGGCCTGGTCCTCGTCCCGATTCGAGTCGAAGCCGACGCCAATTCCCCCTCCGTCGAGGCCCCGCTGGCTCATCCCCGCCATCGCCTCGGGGGGCTTCGCGAGCATCCTGATGCTGAACGTCGTGCTGTTCTTCCTGTTCGTCCCCAGGGGCGACCTGGCCGAGCGGGTCGAAACGATTCCCGCCGAGCCACTGGTCGTGGCCCAGGCGCCGGCGATGCCTCCGGAGGTCGAAACCCAGGCTTCCTTGCCTCCGACCGGTGCCGTCCAAGCTCCCCGGTCCGCCACTCCGGGCCCGGCTCCTCGGCCGGTGGAATCGTCCTCCGATCGGCCGATGAGCACGGCCGACATCGTGGCGCGTTACGAGTCTTCGGTCGCCCTGATCAAGGGGAAGAAGGGGAGCGGCACGGGGTTCCTCGCCCGGCCGGGGATCGTGGCCACGAATGCCCACGTCATCGACGGCGAACGGATCAAGGACGTCGAGGTCCGCTTCCCCTCGGCCGAGGAGGCCCGGCAGGGCCCCTACGCGGCCCGGCTCCTGTTCCGGGACAAGGAGCGCGACCTGGCCCTGCTCGGCGTGGCCGCCGACCTGCCCCCGGTCGATGTGGTCGAGGCGTATCAGTTCCGCAAGGGGGAGGACGTGACGGTCATCGGCAACCCGGGCGTCGGTGGCCGGCTGATCCTGGAGAACGCCATCAGCCGGGGGATCGTCAGCTCGATGACGAAGATCAACGAGCAGAGCTTCATCCAGCTCGGGATCGCGATCAACCCCGGCAACTCCGGCGGGCCGGTCTTCGACCCCAAGGGGCGGGTGATCGGCATCGTCACCCTGAAGACGACGAGGCAGGAGGGCCTGGCGTTCGCCATCCCCGCCGAGGACCTCCGGTCGGCGCTGGACGTCGCCCAGTCGGTGGCCGCCAGCCCGCCGACCGACCCGGACGGCTCCTCGGGCGGCCCGCCGGACCTCAACTACGCCTGGAAGGCGGGCCAGACCTACGCCTATTCGTTCGAGGTGACGATCGGCGAGAGCCCCTCCGGCGTCGTCCTGAGCGGTAGCAGCGTCTACACGGTGAAGGGAGTCGACGCCGAAGGGATCACGCTGAGCCATCGAGGGTGGGTCATCACCACCGAGCGAGGCAAGGACGGCAAGGTCCCGCCGGGTGGGATTCGCGGCCCGACCGCGACCAACGCGATCGAGCTGAAGCTCGACCCCAAGGGGAACGTCCTGAAGGCGTCGGGATCGGCCCAGTTGCCGCTCCTGGGCGACCTCTCGATGCTGATCATCGAGCCGTTCCCGGACGAGCCGACCACCTCCTGGGACGACTCGCGGACCATCACCCTCCGCGAGATCCAGCAGACCCCCGGCGCGTCGGGCGTTGGCCCCAGGCTCGGGCGTCCGGGGCTCGACAACCTGCCCACGGGTCCCCGTTCCCGTCTCTCGGCGCGGCCCCGGCTCAACTCGCGGCTCCGGGGCCGTCAAGCCGCGCCTCAGCCCCAGCCGAAGCCTCCGACGCAGGTGACGATCACCAACCACGAGGCCGGCGAGGAAACGGCGTACACCCTGGGCGAGGTCCAGGGGGATCAAGCCTCGATCCGCAAGGAGTACGAGCTGGCGACCAGAGAGCTGGTCGGCGACGAGCCCCGCCTGAAGATGACCGGCGAGGGGACGATCGCCTTCGACCTCAAGGCCGGCGTCCCGCTCGCGATGGACTACAAGGTCGAAGTGGTCGAGATTTCCGATCAGGCCCGATTCCGGGTCCCGATCAAGGTCGTCTGCAAGCTCCTCGAAGGCAAGGAGCGCGAGCTGGCGCTCCGGCCTCCGGCCCATCCCCCCTCGGCGATGAACCCGATCGATCCGGGCGATCTGGACAAGATCCTGGCCGATCTCAAGTCGCCCGACACCAACCGGCGCAAGGTCGCCTGCCAGTCCCTCTACCACTCCGCCCCGATCGAGGGGCGGCGAGGCGACGTCGCCCGGGAGATCGAACGCCTGGTGCCCGAGAAGGACATGGGCCTCCGGAGCGATGCCGTCAAGGCGAGTGGGGATCTGGGGCGACGCCCAGAGCGCGGAGACCCTCCTCGCGACCCTCGGCGACGAGAAATTTGGCGTCCGCGACGAGCTGTTCGAGGCCCTGAGCCGGCTCTCCCCCACCGAGAAGACGGCCGAGGCCATCATCACCTGGCTCGCCAGGGACAATGGCCGCGTCTCGAAGGCCCTCCGCGTCATCGGGTCGCCGGCCGAAGCCCCGCTGCTCCGGCAGGTCGAGCAAGGGGCCGACCTCAAGGTCCGGATCGAGGCTTGCCGGCTGCTCAAGGAGGTCGGGACCTCGCAGAGCCTCCCCACGCTCGAAAAGATCGCGGGCTGGAAGCAGGACGGGGAGATCGGCCGGAACGCCGAGGAGGCCGTCAAGAACATCGCCAGGCGCTGGCCGGGCGAGGCCGAATGGGCGGCGCTCCTGAATCAGGCCCGATCGCCCGACGGCCGGAAGCGCCGGGAGGCGGCTGACCAGCTCTCGAAGGCCGAGCCGACGGAGGCGCGCCGGGCCGAGGTCGCCCGGGCGCTGGACTCGTTGGTCGCCGACGTTGACGCCGGCACGCAATCGCTGGCGATCCGCGCCCTCGGAGCCTGGGGCGACGATCAGTCGAGGACGGTCCTGATCGGGCGGCTCGGCGAGCCCGACTTCCGCCCCGTCCGCGAGGCGATCGAGGCCCTCGGCAAGCTCGGCCCCGACGTCCCGGCTGCCCGGGCGATCGCCGGCCGGCTCGCCAAGGATCGTCGGACCGCGATCGAGGTCCTCGCCAGCATGGGCCCCACCGCCGAAGACGCGGCCCTCGAGGCCCTGGGCAACGCCAGCAAGGACGGCTTTCTCCGGAGCGACCTCTACCGGCTCCTCGGCCAGATCGGCAGCGAGGTGAGCCTTCCCGCGCTCCGCGAGGCGGCCGGACAGAAAAACAGCGAGGCCCAGAACGCCCTGAAGATCATCGAACTGCGGACCAGGGGCCCGGGCGTCCTGGCCCTCCTCCCCGACCTCCGATCGGCCGACGGGACCCGGCGCCGCGAGGCCATCCAGAGGATCGCGATCATCCCACCCGACGCCGCGAACGCGGCGATGGTCGCCCGGGCGCTCGACCTGATGTGGGACATCGACGACTCGTTCATGAAGAAGCCGCTACGCGAGGCCGTCGCCCACTGGGGCGACAACCAGAGTGCCGATCTCCTGGCCGACCGCCTGGCCCGGCCCCACTTCAAGGGCTGGGAAGAAGCCCTCCCGGCCCTGGTCAAGCTGAGGCCCGACGAGACGACCGCCGGATTGCTCGCGGCCCGGTTCGGCCAGAACCCGGGCCTGGTCACCTCGATCGCGGGTGCCATGCCACTTGAGGCCGAACGAGCCCTGCTCGGGATCGTGAAGAACGAGTCCGACCCAAAGCTCCGGAGCGAGGCCTGCAAGGCCCTCGGGACGATCGGCACCCCCGCGTCCGTGCCCGACCTCCAGGCCCTCGCCGGCCGGGCCGGAGACGTCCAGATCGCCCGGGAGGCCGAGGACGCCCTCAAGGCGATCACCGCCCGTCAGTAGCTCGAACCGTCAATCCCGCGTCCGGTAGACCGAGTTGTCGATCGACCCTTCGACCGGCTCGCCTGCTTCGCCCCGGATCGAATAGCGGATCTCCATGCACTGGACCGGCTGGAAGCCTTCGATTTCGAGGAAAACCCCGCGCCCGTCTTCGGTTGGCCTCGCGGCGAGGATTCGCGAGGGTCGCTCGTCGATGTGCTTCGAGCCGTACCCTTCGGAGCGCTTCAGGGACCACGTCTTGACCGCGTAGCGGGACGGGTCGGCGGCGACTTTCGGGTCGATCGGGCCGCTGAAGGTGATGAGCATCCCCGAGGCTTCGCGTTCAGGCCGATCGGCAAGTGGACGGTCTTGCCCGTGGAGCGGACCCGGTAAAAGCCGCCGTCCTGGGTCCGGTTGCCCGCCCAGGCGAACATCCCGCAGGCGTAAAGCTGGCCGTCGATCGGGTGGAACCGCCCGCGCATCACGCCGGTGGGGAAGGGCGGGATCGGCAGCGCGGCGACCCCGCCTTGCATCCGGCCGTCGATCGTCTCGTGCGGCACGACGAAGACCTTCCCCTCGCCGTAGGAGAGGTTCAGCAGCGCCCCCTTGAGCGGGCCCCAGCCGTCCCCCTCGACCCGGAGGACCTCGGCCGGCGAGCGGTCGACGGCGTTGGTGATCCAGCAGACGGGCGGTTCCATCGCCGAGTCGGACGGGTCGGTCACGTCGGTATAACCCCACAGATTCCCGTAGAACCCGCCCGGCTTGACCCAGTTGATCCGGTTCTTCGGCGTCCAGAACCCTTCCTGGTCGGTCAGGAAGAACGTGCCGTCGGCGTTGACGCAGACGCCGTTCGGGGCCCGGAAGCCGGTGGCGAGGATGTCGGTCTTCCGGCCGTCGCGGCTCACCCGGAGCAACGTCCCGTGCTGCGGGACCACCGCCTTGAGGCCGTGCCGCGCCCCCTTGGCGTAATACAGGTTCCCGGCCGCGTCGGCCTGGAGGTCCATCGCGAACTCGTGGAAGTGCTCGGTCACCTGGTGGTCGCTGTTGAAGTTCTCGTAGAAGTCGGTCTCGCCGTCGCCGTTGAGGTCGCGGAGGATGGCGATCTGGTCGCGGCAGCCGACGTAAACTTGCCCGCCGAGGATCTTCAGGCCCGAGCGGCTGGAACAGCCCCGAGGCGATCCGCCGCCAGGTGAGCCCCTTCGACAGGTCGTCGAGCCCCTCGACCCGCCAGACGTCGCCGTCCCAGGTGCAGACCGCAGCGCTTCGGCCGCCGGGGAAGAAGTCGAAGCCGGTCAGGCGCATCTGGCAGAGCCAGGGGTTGGCATCGGGCGGCGTGAGGACGTCGACCGCGAACGGCCCGTCCGATCGCGCCGAGGATCGCCGTGGTCCTGAGCACGTCCGGCCATCGGGCGGGACCGCCCTTGGTCAGCGAGGCCAGGTCGGGCGCCGGCCGGATCGCAATCGAGGCCAGGGCCTTCGGGTCGGACGCCTTCGGCGAGGCTGGCCGTCGCCAGCGTGAACTGGAGCGGGGTCGGCCCCGCCGGGATCTTCAGACGGAGGTCGCCATCGGGTGTCGCGATCCACTCGCTGCCGGGAACCCCGGGCGCGATCGCGGCGAGGATCGACCCCTCGGCCTCCGCCGGCCCGAGCCGCCCGAGCACCTTGCCGCGATGGCCCGAGCCCGTCTCGTCGGGCACGAACTCCCCCTTCGCGCCGTCCGGCTTCCAGCGAGCGACCAGCCGATCGGCCGCCGCATTCGCTTCGAGCAAGCGAGCCGCCTCGGCGGGCGGGAAGGCCGTCCGGTAGAAGCGGACCTCGGCGATCTGGCCGTGGAAATAGGTCGCCTGGACCGGGAAATCGGGCGACGTGAAGCCGATCCGGATCGATCGGGCGGCGAGCGGCCTTGCGAGGCTTGAGCACCCCCTCGCGGTCGGCCTGGCCGTCGATGAAGAGGCGGACCCGGCCCGTCGTCGTGCTCGAACGTGGCGACCGCGTCGTGCCAGCGGCCGTCGGCGACCGTCCGACGCGACTCGACGGCGCCGACCCAGCCGATATCGAAGACGAGCCGGCCGTTCCGGACGAACAGCGACTTCCCGTCCGGAGCCCAGACCTCGCCTGCCGGCGCCTCGGCGAACAACGTCCCGCCTCGACGGGTCTGGAACCGCGCGGCGATCGTGTAATCGGCCCCGGTCAGGTCGAAGTCCTCGGGCTTCTCGACCTCGATCCGCGTCTCGCCGTCGGAACTCGACGGGCACGGGCACGCGAGCGCCCTTCGGCTCGCCTGGCTTCGGGAAGACGACCGCTCTCGGCGCCGTCCTTCGACTCTAGCTTGAGCAGGGAGGGCGAGACGCCCGGCCGTCGGGCGACCCGCAGGACCAGGTCCTTCGGCCTCGGCCCGAGGTGGATCGTCCGAGTGAAGGCGGGCGAGTCCGGCGAGCCTTCGAGCCCCGGCATCTCCAGGACCGGGGTCTCGCCGACCGTGTAGGCCAGGATGACGCGGTCGCCGTGGCGATACTGGCCCTGGTAGTGGACCCACGACCGGGGCAGGGGGCCGTGCGGGCGGCCGTCGCGGGCGAGCGGCCGAGGGTCGGCGAACGAGCCGTCGAGCGGGTTGGCCCAGCCCGGCCCGCTCGGGTTGGCGACCTTCGACCAGGCCGGCGATCCGGGGATGGATGCCGTGCTGGCCGTTGAAGTTGATCCCGTTCCAGTCGATGAACCCCTCGCCGGTCCAGGCCGCCGCCAGCCGCATCGTGTCGTGGTCGTAGACGACCCAGTGGCGCCCTCGCGAGATGCCCCCCGGCCCGGCGTCGAGCCGGACGGCGACCCCCTTGTAGGCGAAGTTCGTGCCGTCGTCGCCGACCTCGAACGTCCCGGTCAAGGTCGGGCCGTAATCCATCGCCGACCAGCGCTCGATGTTCGAGGGGCCGGGCCTCGCGTCGATCCCTTCGGGAGCCGGTCGAGATACGCGCGATCGACCTGGACGTACTGCGAGGGGTTGTTCGGCCTGAGGTACGCCTCGCGGATGTAGTGGATCACGTCGTACTTCTGACGCGGGACCATCCAGCCCTGCGCGGCCATCTGGCCGAAGCCGAGGGTGAGCGTCTGATACATCCGATACGGATCGTTGCCATTCTTGAACGCGCCCGAGGCGAACCGGAGGGAGGTGGGCAGCGAGCCGGGCTTGTCCTTCGTCCCGTGGCAGTTGGCGCAGACGCGCTGATAGATCGCCTCGCCTCGGCGGTAGCTCTCGGGTCCGAAGCCGGCGATCAGGCCGGCGTGGTCGAGGTCGCGCTCGTAGTCGGGCAGGGCGGGGATCAACTGGCCGGGCGAAGGCCGGAGTTGCCGGGCGCGGTCGGGGCCGCGGTCGGCGATCTCGCGGAGGTAGCGGAGGAGGTCGAGGAACTGGTCGCGCGAGGCGAGCTGGTTGACCAGCCCGGCGGGCATCAGCGAGGGGCCCCGTCGGCCCGCTGCTCGATCTCCTTCTTCGAGATCGTGACGAGCTTGCCCGCCGGGGTCGCGGAGGACGACCGCATCGGGGCCGTCGGATTCGAGCAGGCCGGTGACGACCTCGCCGTTGGTCCGGGCGATCGTGACCGTCTCGAATCCCTTCTTGATCGCCTTCGAGGGGGCCAGGATCGACTCGACGAGGTAGGCGTCGGCCACGTCCTTGCCGATCGTCGCCAGGTCGGGGCCGAGCGGCTTCGCGCCGATCTCAGCCACGTGGCAGCGGGCGCAGCCGAGGCTCGGCTGGTGGAAGAGCAGGGCCCCTCGGATCGCGTCCCCACGCTCACGGGCCGATCGGACCAGCGCGGCGGGGTCTTCGCCCGCGAGTTGCTGTTCGAGCGACGGTGGCACGACATCGGCCGCTCCGATTGCGGCCAGAACGAGGAGCGAACAGGCGAGGAAGTTCACCGAGCCACCTCCGGGAGCGCGAGCCTGGTCCCCTTCGGATCGAGTCGCGCCACCGATCCGTCCGGCCATTGCAACCGATTGCCCGGGTTGATTCAACCGATCGCCGGTCGGACCTCACCGATCGGCGCCGGCTCGCCCCACGAATCCCAGAGCTGCTCGGCGAACCCGAACGACATCGTCATCCCCGAGCCGCCCGGCGCAGTCACGACCTTGACGCCGGGTCGAGGGTCGGCGGTGAACAGGGGCTTTGTTGGATGCTTGGCGTAGATCCCGTGCCACGTCGCGGCGATCGACGCGTCGGGCAGGTCGACCATCCCTCGGAGGTATCCCAGGATCAAGGCATCGATGGCCGGCTTGTCGAACGGCTCGATCGCGTCGTCATATTCGTGGGAGTCGCCGATGACGACCTCACCCAGAAAGTTCTGCGCGGCCATGACGTGGATGCCGAGGCGGACGAACTCGGGCATCGTCTCCTCGAACCGCCGCTTCAGGGCCGGCAAGGAGGGACACGCCTGGAACGTCGGATAGTGGCCAAGCGTCAGGCCGCCAGCCAGCATCGGGCCGAGCCGCCAGCGGTCCGGTTGCGGGAGCGTCCTCATCATCTGGAGCTTGCAGAGCCGGATTCCGGAGCCTGCGAAGACCTCGGGGAACAACGTCCGGAAATCGGCCCCGCCGCAGACGACCGCCCGCTCAACCGCCCAGCGCTCGCCGTCGGCGGTTTGGACCTCGCCCGGCTCAACCGAGTTGACGACCGAGCCGAACCGGAGTGTCACGCCGTGCGTCTCCCCGAGCCAGGCCGGAATCCGGGCGATCGCCTGCCTGGGGTTCGACGCAGACCTCGGTCGGGCTCCAGAGTGCGCCGAGGAGTCCGGATTGCTGGACCGAGGGGCTCCGCCGGAGGGTCTCGGCGGGCGTGAGCAGTCGGCAATCGTAGCCGAGCGTCGCCGAGCGGTCCTCGAACTCCTCCAGGACGGCCATCTCGTCCGTTTGGTAAGCGAGGTGGAGCGAGCCGACCGGGTCGTGGGCGATCCCGGCGTCTCGGGCCAGTTCGAGCCAGAATTCCCGGCTCCGGAGAGCCGTCCGGTGCAACGTCCCGGCCTGCTGGCCGATCGGCCAGACCATGCCGAAGTTCCGGATCGAGGCCCCTTGCGCCTTCCGATCCCGCTCGAAGAGGACGACCGAATGACCGAGCCTGGCCGCCGTCCAGGCGAAGGCCAGCCCGACGATCCCCCCGCCGACCACGGCGACGTCCGCTCTTCGATTCATCGTTCCCTTCCGATCCAATGTCGGGCTTGTCCTGGCACACCCGCGAGCCGGGAGCCATTATAATCGGATCGTCAGCCCCGATCCCGATGGAGTTAACTCGTCGATGCCCTCCTCTCGCAAGATCCAGCTTGTCGTCCTCGACTGGGCCGGCACGGCGGTCGATTTCGGCTGCTTCGCGCCGGTCGATTCGTTCGCGAAGGCCCTCGAACGCCACGGCGTCTCGGCCACACCCGAGCAGGTCCGCAAGCCGATGGGCGCCGCCAAGAAGGACCACCTCCGGGCGTTGCTCCAGAGGCCCGAGCTGTCCGAGCAGTGGCTCCAGCATCATGGCCGGCCCTGGGACGAGTCGGACGTCGAGCGGATCTATCGGGACGATTACATTCCCCTCCAGCTCGAAACGGTGGGGATGCATGACCGGCTGATCCCTGGCCTGCTCGGGGCCGTCGAGGCCATCCGAGCCCGAGGGATCAGGCTTTCGACCTCGACGGGCTATTTCCGGGAGGCCGCGGACCGGGTCTTCACGTCGGCGACGCGCCAGGGGTACGTCCGCGACCTCGACGTCCTGCCTGACATGGTCCCGGCCGGTCGCCCCGCGCCCTGGATGATCTTCCACGCCATGCAGGCCCTGGGGGTCTATCCGCCTTCGAGCGTGGTGAAGGTGGGCGACACGCCGATCGACATCGAGGAAGGGCGGAACGCGGGGGCCTGGAGCCTCGGCGTGGTCGCCAGCAGCAGCGAGGTCGGGCTCACCGAGGACGCCTGGGCCGCGCTGGATGACGTCGATCGCCGGGCGATCGTCGGATCGATCCGTCAACGATTCTTCCAGGCCGGGGCACACGACGTCATCGAGACGATCGCGGACCTGCCCGACGCCGTCGCCGACCTCGAACGGCGGATGAGCGAAGGGGAAGGGCCCGAGGGGCGGCCCTGAAGATCCTTTACAATTCTTCATGGAATCCCCCTCGCGCCGGCATTACAATCCGGGACGTCGCAAGCCTCTCAAAATGGCCCGCCTCTCCCTGGATCGCGAGGTCGAACGACCATGACCGACAACATCTCCCGGCGGACCCGCCGGGCGTTCCTCAGCAGCGTTGCCCTCGGTGCGGCGGCGTTCTCGGCCCGTGGGGCCTTCGCCGACGAGCTGATCAAGACCCCCCCGCAGACCGAGGGGCCGTTCTACCCGGACAAGCTCCCGCTCGACACCGATAACGACCTGCTGATCATCAACGACGCGATCACGCCCGGCGTCGGCGAGATCACGCACCTCTCGGGCCGGCTCCTCGACTCCGCAGGCAACCCCCTGCGGAACGCGGTCATCGAGATCTGGCAGACCGACCACTCGGGGGCCTACATCCACTCGCGGGATACGAACAAGGCGAAGCAGGACAGGAATTTCCAGGGTTTCGGCCGGTTCACGACCGGCTCGACCGGCGAATACTACTTCCGGACGATCAAACCGGTCCCGTATCCGGGGCGGACGCCTCACATCCACGTCAAGATCCGCAAGGCCGGGAAGGAACTGCTGACGACGCAGTTCTACATCAAGGACCACCCCCAGAACCAGCGAGACGGGATCTTCCGGGGGCTCCGCGACCCCAAGGCCCGCGAGCTGGTCCTGCTCGACTTCGTCAAGATTCCCGACTCGAAGATCGGCGAGCTGGCCGCCAAGGGGGATATCGTCCTGGGAGTCACCCCGGAGGCCTGACGTGGCCCCGGGTCCTGGATCGCTGACCGACCGACACGATTTCGAGAGGGCGCCCGCGAGGCGTTTTCTGCCTCCCTCTCCCACTGGGAGAGGGCCGGGGTGAGGGGGGTCGCCGGGCGAGTGGCTCTCGATCGAGCCTTTTTTCCAGCCCGCTGGTGATGCGACACCCCTCACCCCCGGCCCCTCTCCCAGTGGGAGAGGGGAGGAAGATCCGCTCGCGAGCCCCAGAGATCGGCGTGCGACAATGTGTCGGTCTGTCAGGGTCCTGGATCGAGAGGAGTCCGGTCGATGGCGCAAGGCTCGGTGAACGGCGGGACGGTGACGCCGGCGGGTCTGTCGGTCCTCCTGGTCGATGACGACGTCGAGCTTTGCGAGCTGATGCAGGAGTTCTTCGCCCGCCGGGGGATTCGCCTCGAAACCGCCAATGACGGCCGGCGCGGGTTGACCCGGGCGCTCGGCGGCGGGCATGACCTCTTGCTCCTCGACGTGATGATGCCGGGCCTGGACGGTTTCGAGTTGCTCCGCCTGATCCGCCGGCAGAGCAAGGTCCCGGTGATCATGCTCACGGCCCGGACGGCGCAGGTCGACCGGGTCGCCGGGCTCGACGCCGGGGCCGACGACTACCTGCCCAAGCCGTTCGGTCCCGAGGAATTGCTCGCCCGGATCAGGGCCGTGCTCCGGCGGCGCCGGCGGCGTCTCGGCCCCCCGGCCAGAATCGATCGAGGTCGGTGGGGTCCGGATCGACCCGGCGGCCCGCGAGGCCTGGTCCGACGGCCGGAAGGTCGAGACGACCTCGATCGAGTTCGACCTGCTCGATCTCCTCCTCCGCTCCGCCGGCCGGATCGTCTCCCGGGCCGAGCTGATGGCCGCCCTCTACCAGCGCCCGCCGTCGCCGTTCGACCGGGCGCTTGACGTTCATGTCAGCCACCTGAGGAAGAAGCTCGGACCTCGGGGCGAACTGATCTGCACGGTCCGGGGGGCAGGCTACCTGTTCCGCGCCGGGCCGGAAGTCGAGCCGCCGTGATGAGGTCGATCTTCACCACAATCCTGCTCTGGGGCGTCGCCACGGTCGGGCTCTCGCTGGTCGGGTATTACGCGACCTCGCGGCTGATTGACCGGGGCCGTCCCCACATGCACGGCGGCGGCGACATGATGGGCAAGACGCAGGACCTCCAGCTCGAAGGGGGGCGGATCGCCCTGGAGGAAGGAGGGCCCGAGAAGCTCGCCCAGTACCTCCAGCGACTCAATGACCGCTTCGAGGCCGAGCACTTCCTGGTCGACGCCTCGGGCAAGGACCTGGTCGACGGCACCGACCGCTCGGCGCTGCTGGCGCGGGCGTCGTCGAGGACCCATCCCCCGCCGTCCTCCAACAACCCGGCGATCCTGGCCCGGATTCCCCGAGACGGCGGCCCCCGGCTCCTGATCGCGGTCCCGCCGAGGCGCCACGGCGGGGGGGATTTCCTTCCTTACTATCTCTGGATCTTGCTCGTCATCGTCCTGCTCGGGTACGGGCTAGCGGTTCACCTGGCCCGGCCGCTCCGAAGGCTCCGCGAGGCGGTCGACCGCTTCGGCCGGTGGGACCTCGCCACGCGGATCGGCTCCTCGCGACGCGACGAGATCGGCGAGCTGGCCCGGGCGTTTGACCTCATGGCCGGCCGGATCGAGACCCTGATGGCAGCCGAACGCCGACTCCTTCAGGACGTCTCGCACGAGCTGCGGTCCCCCCTGGCCCGACTTGGCTTCGCCGTCGAGCTGGGTCGAACCGGCAGCGACCCGAAGGCCTCGCTCGACCGGATCAAGCGTGACGTGGACCGCCTTTCCAGCCTCGTCGACGAGCTGCTCCAGCTCACCTCCGCCGAAGGAGACCCTCAGACCCGGGTCGTGAGGGAGGTCCCGCTCGACGAACTGCTCCGCGACCTGGAGGACGACTGCTCGCTGGAGGCCCAGGCCAAGGGGTGCCGGCTGTTCCTCCGAGAAGACGGGCCGGTCTCGGTGCTGGGCGATTCCGAGCTGCTTCGCCGGGCCGTTGAGAACGTGCTCCGCAATGCCATCCGCCACGCCCCGGAGGGCTCGACCGTCGAAATCGAGCTGCGCCGCCGGCCCGACCTCGCTACGATCACCATCCGGGACTTCGGGCCCGGTGTCCCCGAGGAGGCGCTGAAGGCAATCTTCAACCCCTTCTACCGGGTCGACGACGACCGGAGCCGGGCCAGCGGCGGCGTGGGGCTGGGACTGTCGATTGCCCGGCGGGCCGTCGAGCTGCACCGAGGGACCATCGAGGCCCGGAACGCCCGCCCCGGCCTGCTCGTCGCCATCGAGTTGCCCGTCGCGTCCGACGAGCACGAGGGCTGATCTGGCCCTTGTTCGGGGTTCCCGTTCACCTCGAAATTCCCGGTCGAGCAACGTCGGCCGTTCCGGCACCATACCCGGTACGTCACCGCCTGGCCCGCGGACGGAAACCGTCGGAGTTGGAGGGGCCATCCGAACGCGGTGAGGTTCACGACGAATTCTTTGGCATTCACGCCGGTTCCCTCGTATGTTCGGATCACTTGCCCGGCGACTCGGATCGCGCCGGGCCGGCCTCCCCGTCCATCGATCCGAGAGGAACACGTCATGAATGGATTAACAGAAAACTCCAGACTCGCCTTTTGGGGCCTACGCCGGTCTGTTTGTCTCGCCTTGATCCTGGCCGCCCCGGCGCTGGCCCTCGGCCAGGCCACCGAGCCGCTGGCGAGGTACGTGCCGTCCGAAGGGCTGGCGATCTTGCTCGAACACAACGGGCTCGACGCCAAGCCGGACGCCTGGAAGGGCACGGCGGCCTACAAGATGCTCAACGATACCTCGCTCGGCGCCATGATCGAGGACATCGCGACCCAGCTCCTCGACCGAGGGCTCCAGGGCGTCCCTGGCGGGGCTCCGCTCAGCGGCAAGGATCTGGTCGGGCTGCTCGAACATCTGGCGAAGAAGGGGTTCGTCGTCGGCTACTGCGGCTCGCTCAACCCCCCCCAGCCAAAGGCCGTGGTCCTCGTGATCCGCGACGCCAACAAGAACGAGATCTTCAAGCGGACGATCGGCCGGATTCCCCCGTTCAACGAGCCGGCCGCGCAGAAGGTCGAGGGTCAGGGCAACCGCAAGGTCCTGCAGGCGCAAGGGCCGCCGATCCGCTGGTGGTACGAGAAGGACGACGTCGTCTTCTCCTTCGCCCCGCCCGGGGCCCCGGACCCGGTCGTCGCGGTGCTCGACGGCAAGGCCCCCAGCGCCCTCAAGAACCCGGTTCGCGCGGCACTGGCCAAAGCCGAGGCGGGCGAGGTCCCCGTCGGCCTGCTGTTCGTCGACTTCGAAGCCCTGCCGCCCCTGCCCCCGAAAGCTGCTGAGTTAGGGCTCGACACCATCAAGCGACTCGAAGGGCGCTGGGCGATCCTCGACAAGGGGCTGGTCACGTCGCTGGGCATCCAGGCGCCGAGGCCCCGCCGAGGGGTCCTGGCCTTGCTCGATCAGCCGGCGCTCGGGAACGTCGCCCGGGTCATCACGCCGCCGGGCGTGACCGACTTCGCGATCATGTCCGTCGACCTGATCAAGACGGGCGACGCCTTCCTCGCCACGCTCAAGCAGAACGACCCGGACTCAGCGGCCCGGATCGCGAAGTTCACCGAGCAGTTCCGGGCCAGGACCGGGCTGAGCCTCCGCGATGATTTGCTGAGCAAGGTTGGCCCGAGGATGGCCGTGCTCTCGCCACAAGGGGGGGGAATCGGCAACGTCTTCGGGATGTGGTTCTCGCCGCCCGAACTCGGGCTCGTGGCCGAGGTCAAGGACCCCGGGAACTTCGCGAAGACGCTCGACCGCCTGATCGAGTCGGCCAATCGCGAGCTTCGAGCCGCCGGCGCGATGGTCCCGCCCCAGCCCGGCCAGGTGCCCCGGCCGGGGACGGCGTTCGCCGAGTTCCGCCGGCTCAAGGACCCCGAACAGGGTTATGTGCTCGCCGTGCCCCCCTCGGTCCTGCCCACGCCGGCCGGCTTGCGGCCGACGATCCTGGTCAACCCGAGCAAGGGGCTGGTCGCGCTCGGGACCTCGCCCGCCTCGGCCCGCCGGGCTCTCGGCTCGCTGGTCCTGGAGAGCGGCGGGCCAAAGCCGATCCGAGACCCCGCCGCGACGATCTTCGCCCAGTCCGACCCGAGCGGCACGCTCCCCCCACTGCTGGTCAATCTACCGTCGCTGGTCCAGTTCATGGGCTTCGCGGCGAGCCAGCAGCGCGGGCCGATGGGCCCTCAGCCCGGCGGTCGGCCGCCGTTCCGCCTGCAAATTGACCCCGACGCCATCCCCGACGTCAACGTCCTGCGCCCCTACCTGTTCCCCTCGAAGTTCACGATGTCCGCCGACGCCGCCGCGATCCGATTGTCGCTCTACCAGGCGTTCCCCCTGCCCGTCCCGCAGCTCAACATGGGGATGGAGGCGCCCGTGCTGGTCGCCTTGCTCCTGCCGGCCGTGCAGGCCGCGCGTGAGGCCGCCCGGCGTGCCCAGTGCGTCAACAACCTGAAGCAGATCGGCCTGGCGATGCACAACTATCATTCCACGTTCGACACCTTCCCCGGCGCGGCGATCGTCAACAAACAGGGCAAGCCCTTGCTGAGCTGGCGGGTGGCGATCCTGCCCTACATCGAGCAGGGGCGCTCTACAACAAGTTCAAGCTCGACGAGCCCTGGGACAGCCCCAACAACAAGGAGCTGATCCAGTACATGCCGGCCGTCTACGCCTGCCCGTCGAAGCCCCCGGGCGAGCCGGGCCTGACCTCGTACCAGGTCTTCTCCGGCCCCGGCGCGTTGTTCGGCCCGGGCAAGCCGGCCGGGATGGCCAGCGTCCTCGACGGGACGAGCAACACTTTGATGGTCGTCGAATCGGCCCGAGACGTCGTCTGGACCAAGCCCGACGACTTGCCGTTCGACGTCGCCCCCAATTTCCGCCCCGCCCCGCTCTTCGGCGCAGGGTCGAAGCACACGGGCGGCTTCAACGCCCTCTTTGCCGACGGGTCGGTCCGGTTCATCAAGGTCACGATCAACCCGGTGACCCTGAAGGCCCTGATCACGAAGGCCGGCGGCGAGGTCGTCGGCGCCGATGCCTTCTGATCGAGCCGGAATCCGGCGATTTCCGGTCGGAAACCCTGCTAACGGCGTGGCTCCGGCACGATAGTAAACTCAAGGTACGGCCGACGGGGCGGGCTCGATCGAGCCCGCCCCGTCCCTTTTTGGCTTTGTCTGGGAACGTGACGGATCGAGATCGTGGGAGCCAGGCGCGATTGGGTTTGACTTCATGGGAATAGTAACACGACTGGCTTCATCTTTGAGAACCGAACACCCGGCCATTGGGTTCCTCTTCCTGGCTCGCGAGCTCATCTGATTGGGTTCGTTTTTTCCGGATGAGGTCTTGATCCCAGGTCGGCGTGGGGTCGGAGTCGTGGTCCGCGATCGTCCGGCTACTGTGCTGTAATCGTCATGCTCTGTTGAACTTAGGCATCAATCTCGCGATTTCGGAGTGATTCTCCGGCGTGAACGTGGTACAATCGATCTGGGGCATGAGGCCCGGTTTCCGGTCATTTGACGAGAGTTCCCATCCGAATTTCACCCGATCTCTCATCCCGCCCGGTCGCCCACGGCGACGATTTTCCGTTCCTGACTCCCGGATCTCCGAGAGGACGAGTCATGGAAGAGGCACCGACCCGATCGGCGAGCTTCGCGCCGGGCTCGACGATCCTTCGCCGGGACGGCGGGGGACCGAGCGACCTCGATGGGCCTTCGCTTCTCGACGGCCCGGCCGGGCTTGTGGCCCGTTACCGGTCGATCCTCGAACAGCCGCAGCTCGACTGGACCGAGCATCACCTCTTGCTCAGGCGGATCGGCGCGGGCGGCCAGGGAGTGGTCTTCCTGGGCGAACGCCGTGGCGCGGACGGGTTCCGGCTGCCGGTCGCGCTGAAGGTCTTCTCGCCCGAACGGTATGAAGACGACCCGACTTACGACGAGGCGATGGCCCGGATGGCCCGCGTGGCCGCCCGGGTGGCCCAGATTCAGCAGGACAATCTGCTCGATGTGCAGAACTTCGTGGCTCCGGGCGGAATCCGGGTCATGGAGATGGAGTGGATCGACGGCTATGACCTCCGCCGGCTCCTGACGCCCGGGATGCTGTCGAGGGCCCAGGAGCGGGTCGGCCCCGATCGGTGGGCGTACCTCAACGACGTGATCGTGACGGCCGGGGCGGTGCAGCCGAGGCTCAAGCCGGGCATTGCCATCGCCGTGCTCCGCGACTGCCTGGCCGCGCTCTCGGCCCTCCATCGCGAGGGGATTGTCCACGGCGACGTCAAGCCGTCGAACATCATGCTCAAGAGGACCGGCAACGCCAAGCTGGTCGACATCGGCGCGGCCTTCGAGATCGACGACCCACCGGCCCACCCGACCTGCACCCCGGCCTACGCCGCGCCCGAGGTCCTCGAAGGGGCTGACGGCTCGGCACGATCCGACCTGGCGAGCCTCGGCTATGCCCTGGTCGAGATGCTCTCCGGCGCCCCCCTTTCGCCGGTTTGACCCGGATCGACGAGTTTCGCCGGGCCAAGCACGAGATCCTCGACCGCTTGCCGGAGACTCTGCCCGAGGAAGTGACCCGCAATGAGCTGCTCATGGGCCTGATCACCGGCCTGATCGCCCCCGACCCCGACCAGCGTTTCCCCGACGCCGAGGCGGCCGACCTGGTCGAGCTGGGCGCGGCCAGCTTCCACCGGCAGCTCGTCATGGGCGACCTGGCCAGCGAGTACGACAACGAGATCCGCGTCTGGCTCGAAGAGCTGGAGGATGACGACGATCCCGACGACGACTCGCCGGTCGGATACAAGACGGCTTCGAGGTCGGCCGCCGGCACGACCCGGCGGCGGCCGGACGCTCAGAGCACCGCGGCTTCGCTCGCCTGATCGCGGTGGTGAAGCGCCCCTAACCGCTCGAAGATCGCCCGGGCTCGATTCAGGTGATCGCGGCCCGCCGGGTCGTCGATTCCCAGAAACCGGCTGGTTTCGAGGTGGGCGAGGGCCTGCTCGAAGGGCATCGCCAACCGCTCGGCGTCGCGGAGCCCGCGCCGGAAGGCGCGCCGGCTCGCCGGGGGTGACCGGACAGGCGATGGGCCTTCGCCAGGCAGAGCCAGGCCCGGGGACGGCCGATCGGGTAGACCCGCCCGAGCCGCCCGAGCGCCCCGATCGACCACCAGGCCGCCCGCCGCGAGTGCCTGCCCTGTCCGGCTTCCCAGAGGGCCAGGTAAGCATCGGTCACCCCGGCGTAGCCCTCGAAGCTGTAGGAGACCATCGGCGGTGACTGCCCGATGAGCTTGGAGGTCGCGTCGGCCGCCCGTTCGGCTGACGGCCAGTCGTGGCGCTGGGCGTGGAGCCACGCGAACAGCCCCCCCCGGAGGATCGCGTCGCCGCTGCCGACCGCCTCCGGAGGGAGCGTCAGCGACTCGTTGAGGAGGTCGGCCGCCTCGTCGAACCGGCCCTGGCGAAGGAGCGATTTCGACCGGCCGTGGAGACCCCAGGCGCGGGCCTGGTCGTGGCCCCGGCGGCGTGCTTCCTCGCCGAACTCGCGGAACCGGGCGGCGGATCGGTCGTATTCGCCCAGGTAGTAGTCGAGCCTGGCCAGCTCGCCGGAGGACTCCTCCCAGCGCCGCCAGTCGCCCAGGCGGCGGGTGATCGCGACGGCCTCTTCGAGGTTCGGCCGGCCCCGATCCCAGGCGCCGATGCCGAGGTCGTACATCCCGGTCAACTGGAGGACCCAGGCCCGCGTGGCGACGTCGTCCAGGCCGTCGGCGACCTCGAAGGCGTGCCGCCGGTAGACCTCGGCCAACCCGTGAGCGGGCACGAGACCGCAGGCGATGCACATCACGGCCAGGCTCCGGGCGAGCTCGGGCGAGCGGCCGTCCCCCTCGGCCAGGTTCAGCGAGCGGAGGGCCGAATAGACGCCGATCGCCCGGTCCTGGTTGAAGTAGCAGAGCTGACCGACGAGCCCGAAGGTCGCCGACGCCAGCCGGCTCGTCCGATGGGCCTCGGAGGGCCCGGCCAGGGGTCGAGCCGGCCGGATTCGCCGGGCCGCCTGCGCCGAGACCTGGGCCAGGTAAGCCGCCGGGAGCCGGATCAGCGAGGGGATCGGCCGGCCGAGCAGGCTCAAGGCCCTCCCCGCGTGCTCGCGGCTCTGGACGAGATGCCCCAGGCTGAGGTGGGCCTCGCCGAGCTGGTATTCCCAGCGGGCCTCGCGCTCGGGGTCGAGCCCCGGGCGGCTCTGGGCGTGGATCGCCAGGGCCCGATCGAGGAAATCGACCGCCTCGCGGTACGCACCGCCTCGGAGGGCCTCCTCGCCGGCCTTCTCCAGGTAGTCGACCGCCCGGTTGTCGTCCCCCGCGAGTGACCAGTGGTGGGCCAGGAGTGGATAATAGGGGGAAAGGTCGCCGGCCAGGGTCCGCTCGTACCACTCGGCGACGGCGTGATGGAGCTTCCGGCGCTGGGAGAATGGCAGGAGGTCGTAGACCACGTCCCGGGTGATCACGTGCCGGAAGAGATACGCCAGGTCGGGCTCGGGCTCGTCTCGGAGGATCAGGTCCAGGCGAGAGAGCGAGTCGAGATCCTGAGGCAAACGCTCGCGATCGGGCTCGATCGGGTAGACGTCCCGCAAGATCCGGACGGCGAAGAGCCGGCCGATCACGCTGGCCACCTTCAAGGCCAGTTGGTGCGACGGGGCGAGGCGGTCGATCCGGTCGTTGATGATCCCCTCGACCTTGTCCGGAATGCCGACGGCCGCCAGGTCGACCCCGGGGGTGACTCGGCAATGGCCCGCTTCGAAAGTGAGCAGGCCGGCGTCCCGGAGGGTATAGGACAGCTCCTCGCAATAGAGGGGGTTGCCCTGCGACTTCTGGAGGATCAGCTCCTCGGCGGCCGGGGGGAGCGAATCGACCCCAAGCCGATGGCAGGCCAGCGCCAGGACGTCTTCGGCTGGTAAGTTGCCGAGCCGGAGGATGTCGTCGGCGGCCTGGAGCAGCGCCTGGTGCTCGTCGGGGAAGTCCGGCCCACTGGGCCGGGTGGCGACGACGAGCAAGACCTCGCCGACCTCCCTCGCGACCTTCAGTGCCAGCGCCCACGACGCCGAATCGAGCCAGTGGGCGTCCTCGACGACCACGAGCTTCGGCCCTCGGGCCGTGGCCCGCTTCAGCAGCCGGATCAGCAGGTCATTCGTGTTATCGAACCGGACCTGCCCGGTCATGTGGGTCGTCAGGTCGTTCTCGGGCAGATCCAGCGGCAGGACGGCGCCGAGAAGCGGGGCCAGCGGCTTCAGCTCCGGTTGCTCGCCAAGCCAGTTCGCGACCCGGGTCAGACGGGTCTCGCGGTCGGTCGTCTCGTCCACCCCCAGAAGGGTCTGGAAGATCGGCCGCCAGGCGTGGTACGGCGTCGAACGCTCGATCGCGTCGCCGCCGCCGACCAGCGCCGTGATCCCCATCGACGTGGCCCGCGCGACCAGCTCGGCGATCAGTTGCGACTTGCCGATACCCGCCTCCCCCTCGATGACCACCACCCCGCCCTGATGTTGCCGGAGCGCCTCCAGCTTCGAGGCCAGCGTGGCCTGCTCGACGGCCCGGCCGATCGTCGACCGGGCTGTCCCGCAGGGCGCGATGGCGTCGAGCGGCCGGAAAAGAGCGACCGGCCCCTCGATGTTCTTGAGCCGGCGGGGCGGCAAGGGCTCAAACTGGTAGCACCCCCGCGCGGCCTTCGACGTCTCCTCGTCGCAGAGGATCTCCTGGTGCTCCTTCGCCGCCTGCATGATCCGCGCGGACAGGTTGACCACCCGGCCGATGATCGTGTACTCGCGTCGGCGGTCGTTGCCGATCTCCCCACAATAGACCCGCCCGGTGGCGATCCCGATGGCGCACTCGACGCCGATCTTCTCAAGACCCTGGCGGATCATCCGGGCGGCCTGGATCGCCCGCCTGGGATCGTCTCGATGGCTCAGCGGCGGCAGGCCCATCGCCGCGACCAGCGTCGTCCCCTTGTCGTCCACGCTCAGCTTGTTCAGGCTCCCCTCATGCCGGTAGAGGCTCGACTGGACGATCTCCACGATCCGTCGGGCTCGATCGAGTGCGTCGGGCCGGTCGGAGTCGGTCAAGGGGAGGTTGACGAAGAGGACGGTCAGCCGCCGAAGCTCGGCCAGCCACGCGGTCTGCCCGGCGTCGAGTCGGGCCCGGATCGCGGCGGGGATAAATGCTCGGACCGACGCCTCGGTCGCCGGTTCGAGCGAGGGTGAGGCCAGTTCACTCGCCGACGGCTCCGGCGTGGCCCTCAGTCGGACCACGCCCTCATCCAGCGGCTCCCCGACGCACCGATCTCCCACCAGCGCCCAGGCTTCCCGGGAAAGGACGACCTCGCCCGGCCGGGCGTGGTGCTCGGCCCGGCCCATCTGCACGAGCGGGTCGCCCGCGACCAGCAGCTCCCAGCGTTCCCGGACACCGCCGACGAGCATCGTCGCGACCTCGCCGGCGCCGATCCCCACCTTGCAGGCCAGGCGAATCCCCTCGGCCACCTCGTAATCCTGGAGGCTCTCCGCCGCGATCAATCCGCAACGCGTCGCCCTCCAGGTCGCCAGTTCAAGCGATTCCCCTTCGGCGTCAGAGACCGACCAGAGCGCGATCAGGGCATCGCCGGCCATCTTGACCACATCCCCGCCCCGGCTCGCGATCAGCTCGATCAGGCGGTCGAAGTAGGTGTTGAGCGCGGCCGACAGCTCCTCCGAGCCGCTCGCGCCGTGGGCGGCGAGGCGCTCGGTCAGGCTCGTGAAGCCGGAGATGTCGGCGAAGAGGATCGCCGCCTCGCGCCGCTCGATCCCCCGAGCGGCCAGGCCCGACGTCGTGGCCGGAAGCCCGTCCAGGACTAGCGAAGGGACGTAGGCGGCGAGGACATCAATGGTCGCGGGCATGAAGCTGGCTCCGGGCTCGAACTCCGAAATCGTGATGAATTGTCCAGCCCCGAGGGCCGACGCCGCAAGATCGATACGGAATCGTCGTCTCATCGCGACGCTCAATCGGCCAAAATCACGGCCCTCCAGACAAAGCTCATTAAATCGATCGAGATAGGCGATAATGGTCTTGACCGGGCCTCCTCGCCCGGAAATAATGTCCCTCACGGATCGAGTCACCTCGATGAGGTCGCCGATGCGGCCTCACCACCTTGGACCAGATTTCGTCCCTCGACCGAGGCGAGGAGAGCATGTCGAACGGAACCGCTTCCTCCACCGATGACGAGCGAACGGTCGGTCCCCCCTCCCCTCGTGACCTGGAGCTGGATCAGGTCCGCAATGCCGTCAAGGGAATCCGCTTTGGCGAGGTCCGCCTGATCATTCAGGACGGACTGATCGTCCAGATCGAGCGCGTCGAGAAGCAAAGGCTTCGCTGACCCTCCCTCCTTATCTTGCCCCTGTTCGCCGACTCGACAACGAGAGGCCATCCGATCTCCACGACCGCGTGTCGCCGACTGGTCAGGCCAGAGGCGGGCGGACTTGCCGAGGTCTTTCATGCACACTCTTGCCCGGGATGGCCGGCCGGGACTGGCCGCGATCCTCCCTCGCCCCCACGTTCTCAGGTTCATCTTCTCAAACGTCGTTGAGACCTGCCGGTCATCAAGACGTCGTGGCTTCACGCTGATCGAGTTGCTGGTTGCGATCGCAGTCATCGCCGTGCTGATCGCGCTGTTGCTGCCCGCCGTGCAATCGGCCCGCGAGGCCGCCCGGCGCATCCAGTGCACCAACAACCTCAAGCAGATCGGCCTCGGACTTCAAAACTACCACAGCACTTATGACTGCTTCCCGCCAGGGGCGCTGGCCGAGTTCACCGGCGGCAATCCCTCCGGCGCGTTGCACAACAACTGGAGCCCCAGTGCCCATGCCCGGATGCTGGCCCACCTGGAGCAACCGGCGCTCTTCAACGCAATGAACTGGTCGGTCGGCGTGCTCAACGATACCGTCGGGACCTCGATGAACTCGACCGTCGTCACGACCAGGCTCGGGACGTTTCTCTGCCCTTCGGACGTGCCGCCGACCTGGGTCATGGCGAGCGCGAATGCGCCTCTGAAAACCCTCCAGGCCCCCGGCAACAACTACTTCGCCTCGGTCGGGTCATCCCTGGAGTTCGCGGGCCAGCAGACAGGCGGCCCACCCAACGGCCCGTTCCAGTACGCGGGCACCAAGGGCACTGGCGCCATTTCGATCGTCCATGTCCGCGATGGCACGAGCAACACGGTCGGCTTCGGCGAGTGGAGGACCGGCGACGGCAACAACAACGTGGTCACGGCCGCCACCGACGTCGTCTTCGTCGGGTCGTTCCCGGCCGGGACTGCCCGGAACAACGGGACGTTGAACATGCCCAACCCGACTCTCATCGCGAGCTTCCCGGCCTGGCTGAACTCCTGCACCGCCGCCTTGCAATCGACCGGCCGCACGAGCCACACCAGCACCATCGGTGAGACCTGGGCCATCGGGCTCTGCGGCATCAGCCTCGGCAATCTCCTGGTCGCACCGAATTCGAGATTCCCCAATTGCAACGCGGATACCGCCTCCGACAACACCCTGCAGAACCCGGGGATGTACAAGCTGGGCAGCAACCACCCCGGCGGCGCCAACGTTCTGATGCTCGACGGCTCGGTCCGGTTCCTCAAGGAAAGCACCAGCCAGCCGATCATCTGGGCCATCGGCTCACGCGACCAGAGCGAGGTCCTCTCGGCCGATTCCTACTGACGGCCAGCAGCGACGAGAGGTCCGGCCATCTGGACAGCCTCTCGTCGGAACTCTTGATATTGAGAGTGCTTGTGGATTCCTGACAGTGAATCCAAAAAAAAGCGCCGCCGGATCGCTTGGCGTCCGCTTGAGAGAATGGACGGGGATCGGGGTCGACGCGGGCCTCCCCCCGTCCGAGATCGCAGGCAGCGACTCCAACCCGACACCCCTCGCGGAGCCACGATGCTTTGCGGAGGGGACCGGCCCTCGAAGGCCGGGGGTTGGAGGAGGCCCTGCCGCGGGACACGTTGGCAGCCGGCGTGCTCGCGGCGGGTTGGGCCCAAGCCCGCGCACGGGAGGAGACGACCCGTCAACGCGCGGGTCTCATCGGCCGATAGCCCTCGCCCAGGAAGAAGCCGGGGTGTGGCGGCTGATTATAGCCGACGTTCTGCCAGGCGATGGCCAGCCGGTATTGTGGGTCGTGCATCAGGGTCGGGACCCGGTGGCCAGTCACGTCGGTCGTCGAGTAGATCCGCAGACTCTTGTTATCGGACGAGCGGAAGACGACCTCCTCGCGCCAGTCGCCAAACAGGTCGGCGCTGAGGCAGGGGGTCGATTTCGACCCGTTGATCGAGGCGCAGCCTGTCGCGGTGAAGATCGGGTCGAGCCGGCCGGTTCGCCAGTCCCATTTCGAGATCCGGGTGCCGTCGAGGACCTCGCGAAGCAGGTCGGCGTCCCACCAGATCGCGAAGTTCGCCGAGCGAGGCGCCGGGCCGATCGACTCTCCCTTGCATGTCCGCAATCCGCCCGGCCCACCCCAGCATTCGCAACCGGGATGGGTCGGGTCGATGTCGGCCGCCAGTCCCCGGCCGACGTCCTCTCCTTGAGCGGTCTTCCAGAGGATTTCACCCGTCCGGGCGTCGTACATCGCCGTTCCGGGGCTGCCGTTGGCCTGCCCCTCGTTCTCGTGGATGCCGAAGACTTCGAGGCCGGGCCGGGAGGGGTCGAGGTCGCCGACGTGGAGCGCGTCGCCGTGCCTCAGGCCGGTCGAGAACAGACCGTGGCCGTCGTCGTCGACCACCATCGACCCGTAAACGATCTCGTCCCGGCCATCGTCATCCACGTCCGCGACGCTCACGCTATGGTTTCCCTGGCCGGCGAACGAGGGGTATCCCTTGTCAGTATCGAAGACCCAGCGCGAGGTCAGCTTCCCCCCTCTCCAGTCCCACGCGGCCAGGACCGACCTCCCATAATAGCCCCGGCACATGACCACGCTCGGGAGCTTGCCGTCGAGGTAGGCCACGCACGCCAGGAACCGGTCGGCCCGGTTTCCTGAGTGGTCATTGCCGCCGTTGCCGCCCGGTCCGCCCCAGCCGCCGATGTTTCCCCTGGGCGGGAGATAGTCGGCCGTCGCGAGCGCAGCGCCCGTCCGACCGTCGAAGACCGTGAAGTACTCCGGGCCGGTCAGGATCTTGCCCGAGGCGTTGACGTAGTTCGCTTTGGGATCGCCGATCACCTTGCCCTGGCCATCGACGGTGCCGTCGGCGGTCTTGCAGGCCAGCTCGGCCCGGCCGTCGCCGTCGAGGTCGAAGACCATGAACTGTGTGTAATGAGCCCCTTCGCGGATGTTCTTGCCCAGGTTGATCGACCAGAGCCGCTTCCCGTCGAGCTTGTAGGCGTGGAGGATCGGCGGGTCGGTCATCCCGGCCGACGCGTTGTCGCGCCCCGGCCGGTCATGTGGATGATAATCTCGTATTCGCCGTCGCCGTCGAGATCCGCGGTAGAGGCGTCGTTTGGGGTGTACCCCTGAGGCGTCTGCAAGGGGATCTCGAGATATTGCCGCCGGGGAGCGTTCGCCTTGAGTATGAACGGGTCGCCGGCCTTGCCCTCGCGGCCTTCGAGGACCGGACTCACGGAGTAGGCGCTGGATCGATCGAGGGGGGCCTCGTTGTCGACGAAGTTAGTCGAGTCGCGAACCGGCTCGCGGGTCAGGCGGACGGGGAAAGCACCGTCGGTCGTTCGGTACAGGTGGAAGGCAACACCATCGGGGTCGGTGCCGAGCAGCCGCCAGCTAATGAAGACCTTGCCGTCGTCCTTGGGGATCGCGATCGTCCCACGCCCGAGCTTTTCCATCTGACGTTGCGCGAGCGCCGTCGGACGGGCAGATGAGAATGACCCAGACCGTCAGAGAAATCGCGATCCTGAAAAGAGAGGTTGTTGACATGATTCAGCTCCCATCCGGGACGGGCGACGGCCCTTGACGGCTCGGGGGCACCTTGAAGCCGATGATCGGGTCTGGGTGGGCGGGGTCGAAGCTCGGCAGGCCGTCCTCGATGAATCGCGCGAGCCCCAGCTTGTTCTGCCGGATCCCTTCGACGATGCAGCGGGCCAGCTCGTAGCTCCCGTAGTTGTTGTGGTGGGTGTTGTCGACGAACGCCTTCTTCGACCCCTCGGGTCCGAGGGCCTCGTAGAAGGGCTTGCTCATGGCGTTGAGGTCGATGAGCGGCACGCCTTCTTCCCTGGCAACCTGGCGGACTGCCTCGGGATAGTCGCCCAGGTTATTGGTCAGACGGCCGTCGGGGCCGAACGCCCGGCGAGCGACCGGGGTCACAACGATGGGGATCGCCTCGCGCTTGCGGGCCTCGGCGACGAACCGTTTGAGCGAATCCTTGTAGGTCGTGAACGCCCCGACGCCCTCGCCTCGTTCCTTCTGGTCGTTGTGGCCCATCTGGATGAACAGGTAATCGCCGGGCTTGATCGTGCTGAGGATCTTCTCCAGCCGGCGTTCGCCGAGGAAGCTCTTGAGCGACTCGCCCGACTCGGCATGGTTGGCCACCGCCACGCCGGCCTTGAAGAACCGGGGGAGCATCTGCCCCCAGCTATTCCAGGGTTCGCGAGGTTGGTCGGTCACGGTCGAGTCACCCGCGAGATAGACGGTGACGGCGTCGGGGGCCGGCGTGATTTCGATCCCGCAGACGCAAGGCTTGCTCCCGTTGAACTCCAGCGTCAGCTTGTCGTCCCAGTGGAGATAATCGCGTTCCCGGGATTTCAACCTCACCTCGCCGCCGGTCGCGATCTTGCTCGTCCGGACGTTGATGGTGAACGTCCGGCTCGCGAAAGCTCCCGAAGCCGTCCGCTCGGATTCGACCATCAGCCGGCGCGATTCCGCCTTGATCGTCGTGTCGGACTCGCCCGCCTTGTCGCCGAGCGTCACCTTGACGTCGTAGTTCCCTTCCGGCAGGGCGACCGAGAACAGGAACGGCCCGTCGCTCGTGCAATAATCGTCCCGGAGCGGGTCGGAGCCGCCCCGCTCGACGCCGACGACCCTGGCCCCCGGCTCGAACCCGTAGCCTTGTTCCCTGGAATACATCGAGGACGGCAGAACCTGGACGAACCCCGGCTCGACCTTCCCCGGGCCGAGGTCGAACCTGTGTCCGGCCATCGTCGCCTGGGCCAGGCAAGTCGAACTCGATCAAACCCAACAAACCCATCGCCAGGACCACGAACCCGGCGAGGCTTCGACCCCTCAGTCGCTCTGGTTGCATCGTCATGTCTCGCCTTTCCTGCCGGCGGCGGCCATCCGGTCGGCCGCTTCTTGCTTGATCAGGACCACGCGTTCGCGCTCCGGGAGCCCCTTGTAGAACGGGTTAAGAGGGTAGCAGCCGGAAACCATCCCGTTTCGGGGAGCCGTTGTGCAGTCGCTGAAGGTCCGACAAACCCGTTTGCGGGACATCATCCGACCCGCCAGCGCGTCGGCCGGCATCTCGGGATACGAGAGGACCATCCGACCGAGTCCGACGAAGTCGACGCCGCCGTCCCGCACGACCCGCTGGCCGACCAGCGGCAGCCATTCCTGAAGGTAGGTGTACCCCGAGCCGACGACCGCCAGCTTCGGATGTCGCTCCTTGAGCCATCTCGTCGCCGCGAGATGTCGCGCCACGCCGATCAGCGGGTCTTCGGGCGGGAAGTAGCCGTCGGACGGGGGAAAGGCCGCCGGCCGGATGACGTGCGGGTTGTAATACGGGCTTCCCGCCGTCGTGCAGAGCAGCTCGATCCCCAACTGCTCCAGGATTTCGAGGAAATCCGAGACTTCCGACAGCTCAAATCCCAGACCCGTGCCGTCGCCGCCGAAGGCGTGGCGATACGGGCCCTCCCCGACCGGCTCGCCCGTCCCATCGGGGCCCGGCCGGAACGGGAAGAGGTCGAACACGCTCAGCCTCACGCCGATCTCCAGCTCCGGGGCCTCGGCGCGGACGCCTTCGACCACCTCGCGGAGGAACCGCGAGCGGTTCTCCAGGCTCCCGCCGTACCGGCCAGGCCGATCGACCGCCGAGAGGAACTCGTGCCCGAGATAGCCGTGACAATGCTTGATGTCGACGAACCCGAACCCGGCCTCCTGTGCCAGTTTCGAGGCCCGGACGAAGTCCTCGACCAGGCGGCCGATCTCGTCGTCCGACAGCACGGGCGCATCGTCCTCGACGCCGACGACCCGGTCAAGATACGGATGCCGGTAGGCGATCCTCGGCTCGGGACGCTTCTTCTCGGTGGGCCGCGCGAACCGGCCCGAGTGGGTCAACTGGAGCCCGATCAGGAGGTCATCGGCGGTCCCGAAGTGCTCGACATGGGCGTCGACCAGGATCTCGCGAAGATCTTCGATCCCGGCGAGGTTGGCGTCGTTCATCAGGAGCTGGTTGGGGTTGGCCCGTCCATCCTGGCGGACGGCGACGGCCTCTCCGCCCCAGATCAGCTTGGCCCCGCTCAGACCGAAGTTCCGCCATCGCCTCCGGGTGAGGTCGGTTGGCTGGCCGCCCTCGGTGCCGTCCCAGCCCTCCATCGGCAGGATCGCGAACCGGTTGCCGATGACGCCGGTTTTTCGGGGAAACGGCCGCGCGAGGGGCGCGTCCGGCCCGATCTCCAGCGCGCCGTCGACGGGAATCTCGACCCCGAGCGCGGCCGTCAACTCGCGGAGGTCGTCGAGGGTCTTGATCGCCGCCATCCTGCGAATTGCCATCGGTCAGGTCTCCGGGACGACGCCGAGCCGCTGCCCGATGTCGCGCAGGATGTCGAGGTCGGAGGCCGGCCGGGCCGGGCTCCGGGGGTGGGTCCGGTCGCTGTTGATCCAGCCTCGGAGATGAAGGAACATCGCGGCCGAATGCTTGTACGCCGGGACGGGGGGCCGGAACGCGAGGAAGCCGAGGTACTGGAGCAGGTCGTTCAGCTCGAAGAACGCGGGGTCGCCGGACTCCCAGAAGGCGTCGCGCCGGGCGAAGAGGTCCGGCGCGAACGTGCTCAGGCCGAGCAGGTAATCGCTCCCGTACATGACCATGTCGATCGCCAGGTCGTTGCCGGTGTAGACGTGGAAGTCGGGCCGGAGCCGGTCGCGCTCGATCAGACGGAGCCACTCCGGCTCGCGGTGGAGCGACGAATGCTTGGCCCCGACGCACGATCGGATGCCGAGCAGCCCTCGATAGACGTCGATCGAGTAGATCCGCCCGAACGGCGCGAACACCGTGCCCAGCTCGAAGGCCACGAACCGGTCGCAGTGCCGGCCGATCTCGGCGTAGGCGTCAACGATCGCGTCGTCGTCCATCGAGGTCAGCCCGTGCGACTGGAAGATGACCGGCGTGCCGCCTTGAGCCAGAATCGACTCGATCCGCCGGAGGTAAGAGATCTCGATTCCAGGCGTCTCCCGGCCGGTCGGCCACGAAGGCGCCGGCGAGGAACGGCCCGCCTTCGAGCGCTGCTCGGGTGCGTGCCAGGACCTCATCTCTCAGGTCGTCTTCGAGGAGGTTGACGTAGCCGGTGTCCATGTTGACGGCCGGCATGAGACCGCACTCGGCCGTCCGCCGCGCGTGGGCGGCGAACGCGGCCCAGTCGACCGCGCCGGCCTCGTCGAACGGCAGCAGGATTGCGGAGGCCCCCGCGGTCTTGCGCCGGGGGCGGAGCAGGCGGATCGGATCGAGATCGGACGTCAACATGAAGTGTCCCTGGGCCCGGATCGGCCGGGAAAGGGGACTGGCTCCGGAGCGCAGGCGGAGGTGCCTGTCCCCTTACCCGGGCCTGGCTTTCCGGTTAGCCTTTCACGGTCTTTGTGCCCGATCTTATGCCTCTTCATACCCCTTGGCAACCTTCTCGCGGATCAGATCCTCCGCATGACGGAGGGCAGCGGCCTCGTCCGACAGCTCTTTCGTCTTCGACTGCCCGTCCGTGCCGATCCGGCCGTAGCGGACGGTCACCGACCGGCCGTCGCGGGCGATCTCCCAGAACTTGGCCGAGGAGCCCTCGACCATTTCGAACCGCCGAGGGCCAGCCGAAGCTACCGGGGGAGTCGGCGACTGAACCGGCGTGACTTTCACCGAGGGCGTCCCACCATCCATCCTCACGCCGACATACGACGGGAAGCGCGGGACGCCGCCGTCGGAAAGCTCCTGATAGCGGAAGGTGATCACCGAGCCGACCGGCGGGGGCGAACCGCGCTCGGCGTCCGAGAAGCCCGTCCCGACCGCGAATTTCGTCCCGTCGGCCAGGGCCACAAGCAAGGCGCCGAGCCGCCCTTTGTGCCGCCCCGCGCCCGGCAGGTGCTCCAGGACCGTCGCCTCGTCGTCGCGGAAGCTCTTGACCTTCAGCAAGGTCAACGACCGGCCGACCTCGTAGCCCGAACCCGGCTGGCGGAGCATCAGGCCCTCCCCTCCCAGCCCTTCGACGCGGGCCAGCTCCGCGCGGAGGTGATCGGTCCCCTCGCAGCGGGCGTGGTCGTGGGCGCGGACGTGGGGCGGTCGGTGACGCTCGACGTGGTCGCGGACGAAGGCCAGCCGCTCCTCGAACGGGCCGGGGGCTGACGGGGCGTCGAAGGCCACGAAGGTGACCTCTTTCCAGTGGTCGGATTTGTCCTGTCTGCGGACAACGCCGACGGTCTTCTGGAACGCCTTGCGGGCGATCCACAACTCGCCGTCGAGCGGGACGTCGGGCAACCCGGCCACGAACCAGTCGGGCGCGTGGAACCGGTTGCCCAGCCGCGAGATGAAGCTCCGGCCGTCCCAGTACGCCCGGACGCCGTCGAGCTTCTCGCTCATCCACCAGCCGGCCAGGTCCTGGGCGTTGTCCCAGCGCTCGGCCAGGAGCAGCGGCGGCCCGGCCTTCTCCGGGCCTTCCTCCCCTCCCTCGGATTCCGGCCTCGGGGCGACCGCCTGACCGATCCGCGCGTCCTCGACCGCGTCCCCCCGGAGCTTCCGGAGGTGCTTGCACGTGCGCCGCTCGATCGCCGTCGACTGGTTCCGCCAGGCCGGGCAGGTGCACGAGTAAAGGCCGCCGACGTTCTTGAGGACGTACGGCCTGGCCCCCGAACCTTTCACCTCCACCGACTCTCCATCCTCCAGGTCGGACATCGAACCGCCCTCCCTTCGTCGGGTTGTTGGGTGAATTGCAGTGTACGTTCTAACAGTTCGGTTGTTGTGCGGCAAGACATCAGGTCAAGGGTTGTATGATTCGCCGACGGCCCCGTGATTGGGGACTGGCTCCGGCGGTACTCGGCCGGTGCCTGTCCCCAATCACGGGGCCGTCCGGGCAGGGCACCGGCGACCGGAAAACGGGGACAGGCACCCGGCCCGAGTGACCCTCGGCATCAGGCGATGGATCAAACCGGGCCGGGAGCCAGTCCCCGTTTTCCTCCGTCGTGGGTCTTTGCGACGGAAAACCGCTCCAATTCTGTTGAATCCCCCCGCCCGATGGGCTCGAATGACCTGGACGGACCCTCCGAAGGGGGGCGACCCCGACCGCCCTCATCAGGATCATCGGCATGGACACGTACGACTTCCTCAACCATTCGCTCGCCCTGCCCGTCAACGCGATCGCCTATGCGGTCAGCGAGAAGCTCGCGGCCCTGTTCCCGGAACGTGCGGTCGTTGAGGGGGCCCTGGTCTATTGCGACGTCGAGAAGTTCGCCGCCGCCGGGCTCTGTTCGCTCCGGCCCAAGGCCGATGTCCACAACCAGTTCTCGGCCGCGTGGGACGAGGAATATGGCCTCTGGAAGACCGGCCGGAACGCCTGGTACGACGTCGATTGGGACGGCCGAACGCTCGAAGTCCTGGTCCTGACCTGGAGCACCGGCTTCCACGAGCAGCGCTTCGTCTGGGTCATCGCCGAGGGCGAGGCGATGGCCGAGGCGTTCTTCTCCGAGGTCAGCGCCTGGAACGCCGAGGTCCGCGATGAGGTCCTCGTCTTCGACGGCGGCTGCTGGAGCAAGAGCGACACCCTCTTCAAGGCGATCAAGAACGCCACGTTCGACAACCTCGTGCTGGCCGGGACGCTCAAGCAGGAGATCCTCGATGACCTCTCGCGGTTCTTCGTGACGCGAGAGACCTACGAGAGCCACGGCGTCCCCTGGAAGCGCGGGGTCCTGTTCGTCGGCCCGCCGGGCAACGGCAAGACGCACGCGGTCAAGGCCCTGATCAATGCCCTGGATAAGCCCTGTCTTTACGTGAAAAGCTTCCAGGCCGAGCACATGACCGAGCACGACTGCATCCGGCAGGTGTTCAAGAAGGCGCGGAAGTCGGCCCCGTGCCTGCTTGTGCTCGAGGACCTCGATTCCCTGATCAATCAACGCCGGCAACCGCTCGTTCTTCCTCAACGAGCTGGACGGCTTCGCGGCGAATACCGGGGTCGTGGCCCTGGCGACGACGAACCATCCCGAGCGGCTCGACCCGTCAATCCTCGACCGGCCCAGCCGGTTCGACCGCAAGTACCATTTCGACCTCCCCGCTCCCGAGGAGCGGCTGGAATACGTCCGCCTCTGGTCGAAGTCGCTGGGCGAGGCCCTCCAGCCGACCGAGGAGGGCCTGGCCGAGGTCGTCCGGGGGACCGAGGGGTTCTCGTTCGCCTACCTCAAGGAGTTGTTCCTCTCCTCGATGATGCGCTGGATCGCCGCGCCCGGAACCCGGCCGATGGACGAGATCCTCCTGGAACAGGTCGAATCGCTCCAGAACCAGATGGCCAGCGCCCCGCCCGAGCCCTCACCCGAGGACGTCGCCGGAGCCCCCGTCATCCCGCCCTGGATGAGGCACCTCCCCCGGCGGTTCCGGCGGCCTTGATCCGATCCCGGTGCCGGCCGTTCTAATCCCGGGCGGCGAGGAGGAGCCTGCGATAGGCGTCCTCGACCGACCGGAAATCGCCCTGGTTCCCTCCCCGGTCGGGGTGGACCTCCAGCGCCCGGCGTCGGTAGGCCGCCTTGATGTCGTTGACCGTGCACGGGCGCCGAGGCCGAGGGCTTCGAGGGCCAACTGGTCGGGGCTCGTCGATTCGTCGGCCGCGTCGTCGCGTCGCCGGTAGAAGTTGGAGAGCGGATAGAGGCCGGAATAGATCGAGCCCTCGCTCTCCAGCTTCGCGCGATCGAGGGCGATCGCCCGGTCGGCCGGATCCCATCGCTCCTCCTCGGTGCCCACTCGCGCCCACCAGCAGGACTGCTGGGTGACGTAGACCTTCCTCGCGGTCTTCTTGAGGATCAGGTGGGCGCAGACGACGGCCCCGCCGTCCTCGTCGCAGTGGCGGCGGGTGTAGAGATATTCGCGAGGTTGAGCCGGGCCGGACTCCGACGGCCGGGCCGGGCGGCGGGCCTCGGGACGCCCGGCCGCCGCCGATGTCGAGAGGCCGCCCAGCCTTCGGGACTGATACATCCCCGCCCCGGCCAGGGCGGACCGGGCGGCGACGTCGGCCTCGACGAGGCTCGTCGCGTAACCCTGGGCGACGATCGAGCGGCCCTCGGCGCCGGGCTTGTCGTCATAGGCCACCCAGTGGACCCTGTCGCGTCCGACCCGCCTTCGGGTCCATACCGGGTGCTTCTCGCTCACGGGGACGATCCTCGGCCGGCCAAAGGGATGGGACCTCGGTAGTATAAGCCTGAACATCATCGAGTCAAGCCGATTGGCCGGGAGGGTCAGCTCATCGATCGATTCCGGGCGACCGATTGCCCGTCCATCTCGATCGTCTCGGGTCGAGCCATCAGGCCTGGACTTGACGGGAACATGATTGCTTGTAGAGTGCCGGTCGATCGGTGCGAAAGGTCGAGAGGGTGTCATCCACCCGTTCGCCCTGAGCTTGTTCGACAACGGGGGGAGGATGCGCCGTGTCGCGATGGATTCGCCTGGCCTGGATGCCAGCCTTGATTGTTCTGCTCTCGTCGGAAGTCAAGGCTTCGTCTCTCTATACGATCACCGACCTCGGAACGTTGCCCGGCACCTCGGGAAGCATCGCCACCGGGATCAACGATCTCGGCCAAGTGGTCGGATACGCTGGCAGCGTGGCTTTCTCAGGCCACCCGGGCGGCTATGTTTACGGACCCGACACCCGTTCGTTCCTCTACAGCAACGGCCAACTGAACCAGATCGATAATCCTGCCAGTAATCCAGTCGGCGGCATCCCCGCCGGTTCGATCAACGACTCGGGCCAGGTCGTGTCCGTGAATCAATTCATCAACAACTCGGGCCAGGTTGTCGACAGGTTTGCGCCGCTCCCGGTGACCGTCACCACGACAACCGGCGGGGTGACGACGAGTTCTCAAGCGAGTTTCACTCCGATCGGGATCAATGATGCGGGACAGATGGCGGGCAGCATCTGGAACCCCGACTCCACAACCCCGAATGACGTGGGGATCTACCAGAATGGCAAGGTCTTCGACATCAGCCGGGCATTGGGATTGACCGGGATCACGTTGGCATTGGCGATCGACAATGCCGGGAATGTGCTCCTCCAAGATTACCGGCCGGGCATCTCAACAGTTAACATGATCTACAAGCCGGACGGAACGACGCAGGTATTGCCAACGTTTGGAACAGACATGGCCACCATGAACAAGAATGGGCAAGTAACGCTTGCCTCGAATCTCGTCACGAACGGGAGCGTGACGCCGCTCTTGGACCTCATCCCGCCGAGCAGCCAGATCCAGTGGAAGGGCTCATTGATACCGACGGCGATGAATGACGAGGGGCAAATCGTCGGATTTGGCTACACGGCCAGCGGAGCGGAGCACGCCTTCCTGATGACCCCGACGACGCCAACCCCGGCCCCGGAGCCTTCGACGCTGGCGTTGCTGGCCACGGCGATCGGCGTGGCCTCGATCCGCGAATGGGTGCGCCGAGGCCGGCGGCGTTCCTCGTAAGCCCGCCCCTTTGCCGAGTTCCCTCGGCGGTCGTATGCGCCAAAGGATAGGGACGATTTCCCCGTAGGGTAGGGCTTGCCCTGCTGCGATCCCGGTCTCGGCAGGGCAAGCCCTACCCTACGAAAGGCCGGGATTCATGAGCGTGCCTCGATGGCGGCCCTGAGCAACCGATTGCCCGCCAGAAACCCGGTTAACGGTTCGCTGTTTCGGCGATAGTAACCAGACAGAGGCGCGGTTGATCGCGCCGATCGTCGTTGCGGGGAGTTGTTCCGTTGGCTTTGTGTTTCATGGGCGGGTTGTGCGAGATTGGCTTTGAATTCTGGGATCGTCGGTCCATTGGCTTTGTCTGCCGGCGGTCGAAGCCGGGCCTTTGGCTTTGTCTTCCGGGGTCGCAGGCATTGGGTTTGCCTTTTCGGGCCGGTCCGTCACTGGCTTTGTCTTCCTCACGGCCCCTCATTGGCTTTGTCTGCCCATGGAGACCGATACCGGCGGTGGCTCGACCCGAAATTGGGTTTGAGTTCTGGAAAGAGCCCCGCTCCGATGGGATGATCTGCGGATCGGCAACCGGACGACGGCCGGCCGATCGAGCCTTTCATGACGCGCAAGTTCAATCCTGTTAAAGGTTTCGGGAGACGCCGATGCTTGATTTCCCCGGGAAACTGTCGGGCCGGCTCGTCCTCCTCGGGGCGATGGTCGCCGGGCTGGCCGGGTCGGCGAGGGGGGGCGACCTCGACTATCGGGTCTCCTGGGTGGGCAACTCGTTCCCGGGGTCGGGCGGGAAGTGGGTCCAGAATTTCTTCATCCACATGAACACCCAGCCCGACGGCTCGTGCATCTCCTGGAGCCACTGGGACGAGGGGGGCAAGCGGTTCGGCATCTACAAGGATGGTGACGTCGTCGGCGACAGGGACGAGCACGCCAACAGCCTGGAGGTCAAGGATGGGCAAGGGCGGGCCTGGAAACTTTTCGTCCGTTATGTCGACCCGAAGAACAACGAATACGACTTCGAGCCCGAGGGCATCCGCTGCGACGGCCAGGCGGTCGAGTTCCCCGACCTGTTCCAGCCGACGGCGCTGGCCCTCTCGAACGACGGCCTGCTGATGGTGGCCGACTCGGGCACCGGGCCGAGGCAACAGGTCCTCTTCTATGACGTGGCCGACCCGAAGCGGCCCCGACTGGTCAGGACGTTCGGCGACCGGGGCGGGATCGGCTCCGGGACGCCCGGCGAGGTGACGCCGACGAAGTTCTGGGGCATCCGGGGCGTCGGCATGGACCGCGAAGGGTGCCTCTACGTCGCCCAGAGCGAGATGGGCACGGTGCTCCGGAAGTTCCGCCCCGACGGGCAGCTCGCCTGGGAGCTGTTCGGCCACTTCTTCGTCAACGTCGCCTGCGCCGATCCCTCGACCGACGGCGACGACGTCTGGGGCGTCCAGGAACATTACCGGATGGACTACCGCCAGCCGCCGGGGAAGGAAGCCCGCTGGGTCGGCTACTCGCTCGACCGGCACAGGTACCCGAACGACCCGCGCGGGCTGACCTTCGTCAAGCAGCAGGGGGAGCACGGCCTGACCTCGCCGCAGGTGGTCGACCTGGAAGGGCGCCGGCTGATGTACGTCGGCGGGATGTTTGCAAGCAATTTTATCAACATTTATCGGTTCGACGGCGAGATCGCCGTCCCCTCCGGCCTGATCATGCAGTGGGACGGGGGCCTGTACCGGACGGACCTCAAATGGCCCCCGCACCGGCCCTCCGGGACGTTCCTCTGGCGCGACACGAACGGCGACGGCGACTACCAGTCGGACGAGTACGCGCCGAACGCCGGACGCGTCCATCCCGGGCCGTTCTGGGTTGACAAGAAGGGGAACATCTGGATGGCCTACGGGTTCTTCCGCTACGACTTCCAGGGGTTCGACCCCAAGGGCAACCCGACCTACCGGGCCGACAAGATTACCGTGATGGACCCGCCGAAGGGGATGAAGAAGGTCGCCCGGGTCTGGTACGACTCCGATACCGATACCCTGGTCGCGGCCGACGAAGGCTCCGACATGCGGCACATCGGCCGGGTCTTCGTCTGCAAAGGGTACCTGGCCGGCAACCGCGAGGCCGTCTCGTTCCAGCCCGGGGCGAATCCGAGGCCGCATGCGTCGCGGCCGTAGGAGACTACGTCTTCACGGGTGGATGGAAGGAGCGGGGCCGGATCTGGGTCAACCGGATGTCCGACGGCGCGGAGGTCGGCGTGCTGGAGCCCGGCCCGACCATCGGTGGGGTTGAGCAGACAGGCTGGATCGACGTCATGACCGGGATCACCGCCCACAAGCGGAAGGACGGCGAATACCTCGTCTTCGTCGAGGAGGATTACAAGGCCAAGGCGATCCTTTATCGGTGGAGGCCGTGAACCGGGCTTCAAGTGGTTCACGTCCGGATGGCGCACGAGGGAAGAGGATGGGGACTGGCTCCCGGCCCTTCCACCGGCCATCGAGCCGGGAGAAGACGAGCCGGGCCGGGTGACTGTCCCCATCCTCTGGTGCATCACCGGCGGCGTCCGGAAGACGGGGACAGGCACCCGGCCCGTGTGGCCATCGGGCGGAATTGACGCTTCAACGGGGGCCGGGAGCCAGTCCCCGTCTTCCTCCCTGATCGATGGAGGCCGTGAACCGGGCCGGTGTCATCGGCGCGAGGCGAACCCCCGGCTCAGGGCCGGGACCCAGGTCGAGAAGACCGAACCGAAGACGAAAATCTCAAAGAGCCGGTCGGGCGTCGTGACGGCCGCCAGCGGGCTGGCCGGGCCCATGAGGAGCATGCTGATCAAGGCGGGGAAGAGCGACGCGAGGAACCCGGTGAAGGCCGCCGCGATCCATCGGGGCTTGCCGGAAGGTTGATGGAACGTCATCGTCAGCGGGAGCAGCAGGAGGGCGAAGTAGCCGGCGACGTACAGGGCGATCTCGAGGCCCGTGGCGAGGTAGGCCGTGAACGAGCCGACGGCCAGGAGGAAGCAGCCGCCGATCCAGGTCGATTCGACCGTCTGCTCGCGCGAGAGTGCCATCCGGCCGAACTTGTTGAACCGCAGGGCAAGGTTAAACAATGGGCTGGCGATCCAGGTCAGCATCAGGAAGGCAAAGCTTAATGCGAGGATCGGGTTGATGTACGGCTTGAACTCGGGCCGGGCGTCGCCGAGTTCCATGAGCAGGCTCCGGCCGAAGATGATGCCCAGGATCACGATCCACTGCGCCCGCGAGCTTTGCCGGCCCATCCAGAGGAAGAACTTGAGCATGAGCCGGTAGATCAGGAACCGGGCCTTGAGCGCCTCGACGATCCCGATCCGCGCCCATTCGAGGTTCGGGTCGAGCCGGAGGGCCTCACGGAAGTGTTCGAGGGCCTTCGCGTGGTCGCCTTGATGGAGGTAGGTCCAGCCCTGGTTGGCGTGGGTCAGGCCGTTCTCGGGGTCGTTCGCCAGGGCCGAGCCGAGCGCCGTCGCCGCCTCGTCCTTGCGGCCGAGCTGCACCAGGGCCATGGCCCGGAGGTTGGTGCAGCCGGGATGCTCGGGGTCGAGGGCCAGGCCTTGCTCGGCGGTCGTGAGGGCGTCGGCCCAGCGCCTGCGCCCCATCTCGATCGAGGCGAGCAGGCCGAAGTGGTCGGCCTCGGAGGGGTCGAGCCGGATCGCCTCGCGGACGGCGGCCTCGGCGTCAGCCAATCGGCTGAGGGCCTGGAGTGCCCGGGATCGGATGTAATGGCCGTAGGCGAGGTCCGGCGCGAGGCGGACGCCCTCGTCGGCCTCGGCCAGCGACTCCTCGTTCCGGTCGCGCTGCATCAGGCAGAGCGCGAGGAACGAGTGGGCCATCGGGTTGTCGGGGTCCTGGGCGAGCTCCCGGCGGATCTCGCGATCGGCCAGGTCGAAGCGGTTCTGCTCGAAGAGGACCAGGGCTCGCTGGAGGGCTGGGGTCATCCGATTTTCAGGTATTTGAGGATATCGTCATAGATCCCGCCCTGGTTCGAGTAGAGGGCGTAGTTGCGGGCGGTCGAGAACCACTCGCGGGTCGAGGGCTTGACCGTTGACGCGGCGGCCAGGAGGTCCTTCGTGACCAGCGGTTTGGGGACGCCCGCCTTCATCGCCTCGCGGAGCTTGGCCTCGACCGCGAGGTCGACGATCGCGCGGAGGTCGGCGCCCGAGAGGTTCTCGGTCTTCTTCGCGAGGTGGTCGTAGTCGATGTCCTTGACCGGCTTGCCGCGGCAGAGCAGGCGGAGGATCGCGGCGCGGGCCGGGGCGTCGGGCGGGGGGACGAACAGGATCCGGTCGAACCGGCCGGGGCGGCGGAAGGCGGCGTCGAGGTGCCACGGGGCGTTGGTCGCGGCCAGGATCAGCACGCCCTCGTTCCGGCTCCCCACGCCGTCCAGCTCGGAGAGGAACTGGTTGATGAGCTGCCGGCCGCCGCTGGCCTTGAGGTCCGCCCGGCTGGCGGCCAGGGCGTCGACCTCGTCGAAGAAGAGGACGCACGGGGCATGGGCCCGGGCCTGCTCGAACAACGCGTGCAGATTCCGTTCGCTGTTGCCGATCCACATCTCCAGGACGTCGTTGATTCCGACCGAGAGGAATCCCGCGTCAATCTCGCCGGCGGTGGCGCGGGCCAGATAGGTCTTGCCGCAGCCGGGGGGGCCGTAGAGCAGGATGCCGCCGCCGATCGACTTGCCATAGGCCCGATAAAGCTCGGGGTGGGCGATCGGGTGGATGATCTTGATCCGGATCTCTTCCTTGAGCGAGTCCATCCCGCCGACGTCGGCGAACTTCAGCGAGGGGCGCTCGACCTCGGCCTCGAACTCGCCCGAGGAGTCGTCCCAGGAGGAGCGGACGCGCCCTTCGACGACCTCGTCGGTCATCTCGATGGTCTCATCGTTGGCGTCGTCGATCGTGTCGCGAATCCCCAGGCGACCGGCGAACTCCTCGTCGGCGACGGTCGGGTCGAGGTCGATCCCCCGGTGGTACTGGCGGACGGCCTCCGCGACCTCGCCGCTCTGGAAGAGGAGCCGGGCGTAGAGGACGAACGCGCGGGGGGGCGAACTCGGGCGCCGGGTGACATCTTCGAGGAGCACGGCCGCCAGGCTCGGCTTGCCCTGCTGGAGGAACGCGCCGGCGAGCCCGACCTTCAGCGACGGGTCATCCGGCGCCCGCGTCAGGGCCTCGCGGAACTCGACCTCGGCCAGGTCGGGCCGCCCCTGGCTGAGCAAGCTCTCGGCCAGGTGCCGCCGCAGGGGGACGTTCTCGGGCGAGAGCCGCAACGCCTCGCGCAAGGCCTCGATGGCACGATCGCCGTTCACGATGGACTCCCAAGCGACGAGACGGAGACCGGCCTCTGTTCGATCTCGTATCCTAATGGATTGATCCAGGAGGGGTCAAGCGAAACGGCGCGGGACAAGGGGAAGGCCGGGGAACGGGTGTCCCTCAGTCTCTTTCGGCGTGTTGCTTCGGCCCGCTCTCGGTGTATGATCGACCATCATCCCGTCGACACACAGTGGGGGCCAGTTCACATGCGGCGCGAGGGTCGGCAGGACGTCGCGATCGGTCGGCCCGAGGGGCGCCGGGGCAGATCAAATCCGGAGCCGAAGGGTCGGCAGGTTGACCTGGCCGCGCTCGGCGAGGTGCTCGCCCTGCTGGGGGACCGCCCGAGACGCCGCGATCTCCTGATCGAGCACCTGCACGTGATCCAGGATCACTTCGGCTCGCTCAAGCCGGCCCACCTCGCGGCGCTGGCCGAGACGATGCGGCTCTCAATGGCCGAGGTCTACGAGGTCGCCACGTTCTACGCCCACTTCGATGTCCTCGAAGACGGCGAGCCGAGCCCCCACCTGCCGCTCACGGTCCGGGTCTGCGACAGCATCGCCTGCGCCCTCGAAGGGGCCGAGGCCCTCCGCGAAGGGCTGGCCGAAACGCTCGGGCCGGGCGTCCGGCGTGGTCTTCGCCCCGTGCATGGGCCGGTGCGAGCGGGCGCCTGTCGCGGTCGTCGGCCACCATCACGTCGACCACGCCTGTGTCCGGTCGGTCGAGCAAGCCGTGGCCGAGGGGCGGGTCGAGCCGGACTTGCCCTCGGGGACGATCGACCTGAAAGAGTCTCTCGAGACCGGCGGCTACCGGGTGCTCCGCGAGTGCCGGGAAGGCTCGCGGTCGGTTGAGGGCGTGATCTCGGCGGTCGAAGCGTCGGGACTACGCGGGCTCGGCGGTGCGGGGTTTCGCTCGGGGCAAAAGTGGCGGCTGGTCCGGCAGTCGCCGGGTCGTCGCCTCATGGCGATCAATGCCGACGAGGGGGAGCCCGGGACGTTCAAGGACCGCCATTACCTCGAAACCGACCCCCACCGGTTCCTTGAAGGGATGCTGATCGCCGCGTGGGTCGTCGAGGCCGAGGAAATCTATATCTACCTCCGCGACGAGTACCCGCAGGTCCGCGAACTCCTCCTTCGCGAGATCGACCGCCTGGGAGCCGCCGGGATCGCCGACCCTTTGAAGATCCACCTTCGCCGAGGCGCCGGGGCGTACATCTGCGGCGAGGAGACGGCGATGCTGGAGAGCCTCGAAGGCAAACGAGGCTATCCCCGCCAGAAGCCGCCGTACCCAACGCAGGTCGGGCTGTTCGGCCAGCCGACCTTGATCCATAACGTCGAGACGGTTTACTGGGTCCGCGACATCCTGGAACGAGGCGCCGACTGGCTGGCGGCCGAGGGGCGGAACGGCCGCCAGGGTCTACGGAGCTTCTCGGTCTCGGGCCGGGTGAAGGAACCGGGGGTGAAGCTCGCCCCGGCGGGGATCACGGCCCGCGAGCTGATCGACGAGTATTGCGGCGGGATGCTGGAAGGGCACGTCTTCAAGGGCTACCTGCCCGGCGGCGCCTCGGGCGGGATCTTGCCGGCGAGCCTGGCCGACATCCCGCTCGACTTCGGGACGCTGGAGCCGCACGGCTGCTTCATCGGCTCGGCGGCGGTGGTCGTGCTCTCGGATCGGGACGACATCCGGGCCGTCGCGCTCAACCTGATGCGGTTCTTCGCCGACGAGAGCTGCGGCCAGTGCACCCCTTGCCGGTGCGGGACCGAGAAGGCTGTCGCCGCTGATGGAGCGTCCCGAATGGGACGAGCCGCTGCTGACCGAACTGAGCGCCGCGATGCGGGACGCCTCGATCTGTGGGCTCGGCCAGGCGGCGCCCAACCCCTTGATCTGTGCCCTCCGCTACTTCCCGGAGGAATTCCGATGACGACCCCTTTCACGCTCGACGGCCGCGAGGTCGAGGCCCAGCGCGGTGAGACGATCTGGCAGGTCGCCCGACGCGAGGGGGTCGAGATCCCCCACCTCTGCTACTCGCCCGAGCCCGGCTACCGGGCCGACGGCAATTGCCGGGCGTGCATGGTCGAGATCGAGGGGGAACGAGTCCTCGCCGCCTTCGTGCGTCCGGCGTCCCTCGCCCGGCATGAAGGTCTCGACCAGCTCGGCTCGCTCGAAGGCCGCGCGGGCGATGGTCATGGAACTCTTGCTCGCCGACCAGCCCCCGCGCGAGGCGGCTCACGACCCCGATTCGAAGCTCTGGAACTGGGCCGAGCGGGTCGGCGTGACCGCCAGCCGGTTCCCGTCCCGCACGCTGCGCCGAAGCCCGACGTCAGCCATCCGGCGATGGCGGTCCAGCTCGACGCTTGCATCCACTGCGGCCTTTGCGTCCGCGCCTGCCGCGAGGTCCAGGTCAACGACGTCATCGGCATGAGCCATCGCGGGCATCACGCGAAGATCGTGTTCGACCTCGACGACCCGATGGGCCGGAGCACCTGCGTCGCCTGCGGCGAGTGCGTCCAGGCCTGCCCGACCGGCGCCTTGATGCCCTCGGCCGTGCTCGACGCCGACGGCCAGAAGGCCCGCGAGCCCGACCGGTCGGTCGACAGCCTCTGCCCCTATTGCGGGGTCGGCTGCCAGCTCACCTATCAGATCGAGGGCGAACACGATCCTCCAGGTCGACGGCCGGGACGGCCCGGCCAACCACAACCGGCTCTGCGTCAAGGGACGGTTCGGGTTCGACTACGTCGCACCACCCGCACCGCTTGACGAGGCCCCTGATCCGCAAGCCCGGCGTCCCCAAGGACGCGAACGACGTGGTCGATCCCGCCGACCCCTCGACCCACTTCCGCGAGGCGAGCTGGGACGAGGCGCTCGACCTGGCCGCGGCCGGTTTCCGGCGAATCCGCGACGAGTTCGGCGGCCGGGCCCTGGCCGGGTTCGGCTCGGCGAAGGGGTCGAACGAGGAGGCGTACCTGTTCCAGAAGCTGGTCCGGACCGGCTTCGGCGACCAACAACGTCGACCACTGCACGAGGCTCTGCCACGCGTCGTCGGTCGCCGCCCTGATGGAGACGATCGGCTCGGGAGCGGTCACCGCGCCGTTCTCGGAGTGCCCTGAATTCCGACGTGATCGTGGTCATCGGCGCCAACCCGACGGTCAACCATCCGGTCGCCGCGACGTTCATCAAGAACGCCGCCAAGCGCGGTGCGAAGCTGATCGTCATCGACCCGCGAGGCCAGGCGCTTGACCCGGCATGCCACGCACCACTTGCAGTTCAAGCCGGGATCGGACGTCGCCCTGCTCAACGCTCTGATTCACGTCATCATCGAAGAAGAACTGTACGACCGGGCGTATGTCGAGCGGTTCACGGAGGGGTTCGAGGAGCTTCGCGACCGGGTCCGCGACTTCTCGCCCGAGGCGATGGCGCCGGTCTGCGGGATCGACGCGGCGACCTTGCGCGAGGTGGCCCGGCTCTACGGCCGGGCGAAGTCGGCGTTGATCTTCTGGGGGATGGGGATCTCGCAGCACGTCCACGGAACCGACAACTGCCCGCTGCCTGATCGCGCTGGCGCTGCTCTGCGGGCAGGTCGGCCGGCCGGGCTCCGGCCTGCACCCGCTCCGGGGCCAGAACAACGTCCAGGGCGCGTCCGACGCCGGACTGATCCCGATGTTCCTGCCCGATTACCAGGCGCGTCGCGGACCCGCGTCCGCCCTCGCCGATTTCGAGAAACTACTGGGGCGCCAAGCTCGACCCCGAGCCCGGCCTGACCGTGGTCGAGATCATGGGCGCGATCCATCGCGGGCGTCGATCCGGGGGATGTACATCATGGGCGAGAACCCCGCGATGTCCGACCCCGACGTCCAGCACGCCCGCGAGGCCCTGGCGAAGCTCGACCACCTGGTCGTCCAGGAGATCTTCCTGACCGAGACGGCCCGCCACGCCGACGTGATCCTGCCTGCGACCGCCTTCCCCGAGAAGACCGGCACCTTCACCAACACCGACCGCCGCGTCCAGCTCGGCCGCGCGGCGCCTCGACCCGCCGGGCGACGCCCGCCAGGACTGGTGGATCTTGCAGCGAACTGGGCCGCCGGCTCGGGCTCGACTGGAATTACGAGCATCCCAGCGAGATCTACGAGGAACTCCGCGGCTGCATGCCCTCGATCCGGGGGATCTCCTGGGAGCGGCTCGAACGCGAAGGGGCGGTGACCTATCCCTGCTCCTCCGAGGACGAGCCGGGCCGCGAGCTGATCTTCGCCGAGGGCTTCCCGACCCAGACCGGCCGGGGCAAGCTCGTGCCGGCCGATGTCTCGCCGCCCGACGAGCTGCCCGACGACGCCTACCCGATGGTCCTGACCACCGGCCGGCTCCTGGAGCACTGGCACACCGGCTCGATGACCCGACGGGCGACCGTCCTCGACCGGATCGAGCCCGAAGCGGCTGTCCACGTCGCCCCGTCGGACCTCCGGAGGCTCGGGTGCCAACCCCGGCGACCGGCTCCGCGTCTCGACCCGCCGAGGGTCGATCGAGCTGGCCGCCCGGTCCGACCGCGACGTCCCGCCCGGCCTGATCTTCATCCCCTTCTGCTTCGCCGAGGCCGCCGCGAACCTCCTGACCAACCCCGCGCTCGACCCGTTCGGCAAGATCCCCGAGTTCAAGTTCTGCGCGGCAAAGGTGGAGACGACGAGCGTGGTTTGACGATCAGAACGACCCCTCGGGCAGGTTGTACCGCTTCTTGACCTGCTCGCGGAGCGTCCCGGCGAAGTGCGGGTGGTCGCGGACGACGCGGTCGAACTCGGTCTTCTCCAGGACGAAGAGATTGCACGCCGAGGCCGCCTTGATGTTGGCGGTCCTGGGTGCGGAGGTGAGCAGGCTCAGTTCGCCGAAATACTCCCCCTCGCCCAGGGTGGTGATCGACTTGCCCGCGGCGTCGAAGACCTCGACCTGGCCTCGGACGATGAAGTACATCTCCTTGCCGGTGTCGCCGATCTTGATGATGTCCTCGCCGGTCTCGAAGAATCGGGGCTCGAGCATCATCGCCATCTTGTGCAGGCAGACCGGGTCGGCCGACTGGAACAGGGGGATGCGGGCGAGGATGTCGCGGTTGACGATCTCCATCCAGTGCCGGCCGCTCCGCTCCATCAGGTCGAAGGCGGCGGGAGGGCCCCACGAGCCGGCCGGGTAGACTCGAGTCCTCGCCCATCGGCAGGCTCGCCCAGGTGTCGAGCATCGGCTGGGCGACCCGCCAGGCGGTCTCGACCAGGTCGGTCCGGGAGAACAGAGTCGCGTCGCCGATCATGCAGTTGTACAGGAGGACCTCGTACCCGGTCCCCCGGCCGGCCTCGAAGGCATCGCTGTAGTTGAACCGCATGTTCACCGGCTGGAGGTTCAGCGACGGGCCGGGCGTCTTGGCCTGGAAACGGACCTCGATCCCCTGGTCGGGCTGGATGTGGAACAGCAGGGTGTTCGACTCCAGGTGGCCGACCGGCGTGCCCCGGAAGATCACCTCGGGGGCCTTCTTGAACTGGACGACGATCTCGGTCCCGCGCTTCCAGAGGGCCTTGCCCGACCGGAGGAAGACCGGGACGCCCTCCCATCGCCAGTTGTCGATGAACAGCTCGACCGCCGCGAAGGTCTCGGTGCGCGACTCGGGGTTGACGTCCGGCTCCTGGCGATAGCCCACGGCCGGCGAGCCGTCGGCCTTCTTGCCCGGCCCGTACTGGCCCCGAGCGGTGTGCGGCGATCACCTCGTCGCGGGTCATCACGCGGACGGCGTCGAGGAGCTTGGCCTTCTCGTTGCGGATCGCGTCGGGCTTGAACGACGAGGGCGGCTCCATGCAGAGATAAGCGAGCATCTGGAACATGTGGTTCTGGATCATGTCCCGGAGCACGCCCGACGTGTCGTAATACTTGCCGCGCCCCTCGACGCCCACGGTCTCGGCCACGCTGAACTGGATGTGGTCGATGTGGTGCTTGTTCCAGAGCGGCTCGAACATCCCGTTGGAGAACCGGAAGGCCAGGAGGTTCTGGACGGTCTCCTTGCCCAGGTAGTGGTCGATCCGGTAGATCTGGCTCTCTTGCCAGTGGGTCAGGAGCTGCTTGTTCAGCTCGATGGCCGAGGGAAGGTCGTGGCCGAACGGCTTCTCGACGATGATCCGGATCCAGCCCTTTTCACGCTTCTTGAATCCGGCCTGGTCGATGTGGCCGGAGATCATGCCGAAGATGCTGGGCGGGGTCGCCATGTAGAAGATGATGTTGCCGTGGGCGTGGTACTCGGCGTCGAGCCCGGAGACGATCGACGCGAGCTGCTCGTAGGCGGCGGGATCGTTGAAGTTGCCCGAGGTGTAGTGAAGCCGCTCGACGAACTCGGCCCACATCTCGGGGTCGAAGGTCTTGCGGGTCGAGAACTTCTTGATGTCCTCGGTCATCTTGGCCCGGAACTGCTCGGTCGTCATCTCGTCGAGCGCGATGCCGACGATCGCGAACCGGCCCGGCAGGAGCCGGTCGCAGGCCAGGTTGTAGAGGGCGGGCATCAGCAGTCGCTTGGTCAGGTCGCCCGAGGCCCCGAAGATGACGAGGATGCACGGGTCCGCGGCGCGGTCGCTGCCGAAGATCGGGATTCCGCCCGGAAGTTCCGCCATGCTGTCGCTCGCCATCGGTGTCTCCCCCATCATCATCGGCCGGCCGTTCAAGCGTCCCTTCGACAGACACCTTTTACCCGACCCCATCCCGGAATTCCAACGTTCGCTCCCAGGTTGCCCTCATTCGTCCCGGATCGAGGCGTCGCAGGACTCATCGAGGCTCCTCATGGGCATAGGATCGGCCTTCGGGAATGTCAAACCAGGTCGATCTCGTTCGTTCTTCGAGAGCAAGACAACGCCAACGGTTGTCGGCCAATCGCCAAGCCAACCGGCTGGGCCTCGGGAAAACGACAAACCCAATTCCGCCGATCCGGCTCCGAAGTTACGTTCAACCAGCTTCCGATCCAATTCAGGCCCGAGGGGGAAGGCCAAACACACAATCGGGGCGGAAACTGATTTTTCGAGGGGAGGGAACCCGCATGGATTTGTCTTCGGCCCAGCTTCTTGGCGAGGAACCTGCCCGATGAACTCGCAGGTGGCTATCATGGCCCGGACGGCGCGAGCGAATTCCCCGGGAGAATCCATGAGTACGTTCGACTTGATCGCGATCTTGATCGTCCTGGCGGCGCTGCTGAGCTATCTGAACCTTCGGGTCCTCAGGCTCCCACCCTCGATCGGCCTGATGGCCCTGTCGCTAGTCTTCTCGCTGGCGCTGGTGGGCGTCGGGATGGCCATCCCGTCGGTGGGCGAGCGGGCCCGCTCGGTCGTCTCACGGTTCGAGTTCCACGAGACCCTGATGCACGGGATGCTCGGGTTCCTGCTGTTCGCGGGGGCTCTCCACGTTAACCTGGGCGACCTGACCCGGTACAGGTGGCCGATCGCGTCGCTGGCCGTCGTCGGCACGCTGCTCTCGACGGCGATCGTGGGGGGCTTGACCTGGTTCGGGATGGGCCTGATCGGAATCTCTCTCCGGTTCATCGACTGCCTGGTCTTCGGGGCCCTGATCTCGCCGACCGACCCGATCGCGGTCATGGGGCTGCTCAAGCAGATTGGCGCGCCAAAGCACCTGGAGGTGCAGATCGCGGGGGAATCGCTCTTCAACGACGGCGTGGGGGTGGTCCTGTTCGTGGGCCTGCTGGAGATCGCATCGGGCCAGGTCGAGTTCTCCGGGGTGGAGGTCGCCCAGCTGTTCGTTCAGGAAGCTCTGGGTGGGGCGGCGTTTGGTCTGGTGGTTGGGCTGCTGGTCTACGCGATGCTCCGGTCGGTCGATGACTACCAGGTGGAGATCCTGCTTTCGCTGGCCCTAGTGGCCGGGGGCTACGCGCTGGCGGACGCCCTTCACGTCTCGGGGCCGATCGCGATGGTCGTGGCCGGGCTCCTGATCGGCAACCCCGGGCGAAGCTTCGCCATGTCCGAGACCACGACGTATCACCTCGACCTCTTCTGGGAGCTGGTTGACGAGACGCTCAACGCGGTCCTCTTCGTCCTGATCGGGCTGGAGGTGCTAGTCCTGACCTTCACCGGGATCGACATGGCGGCGGGCTTGCTGGCAATCCCGATCGTGCTGGTCGCTCGGTTGATCTCTGTCTCGGTCCCGACCCTGCTGCTTGGCCTCCGGGAGAAGCTCGCCTCGTACAGTATCCCGGTCCTGACCTGGGGCGGCCTGAGAGGGGGGATCTCGGTCGCGCTGGCACTCTCGCTGGTTGATGGGCAGGAGGAGTCCGACTTGCCGGGCCGGAACACGCTTCTGACGATGACCTATGTCGTGGTCGCGTTCTCGATCCTGGTCCAGGGCCTTACCATCGGCCCGTTGACGCGGCGGCTGCTGGCGAGGTCGGGAAGGATCGAGACTGGCGACCAGACCGACCCAGAAGTCAGAGCGTCTTGAGGTATTCGACCAGAGCCCAACGGTCGTCCTCGGAGAGATCCGTACCGTACTCGTGGCCGGAGTTGGAGTTGCCGGGGACGTCGACACGGAACTCGAAAACGCCGGAACTCGGCAAGGACCCGGGGCTCGGGCCGGTCTCGAAGCCCACGTTTTTGGGGTCGAACTCGCGACTGCCGACGTGGAAGACCTTGACCCGGTCCTTCGGAGGCAGCAGGAGCTGATAGAGGCTGGGGACCGAGCCGTTATGGAGGAACGGGGCGGTCGCCCAGATCCCGGCCAGGGGACCGGTCTTGTAGGCGAGCAGCTCTTCCTTGGTCGGGATGACCGTCTCGCGGAAGCCGCTGGCCGCGAGGATCTGTTGGTCGTCCAGGCCGGCGGCGGGCAAGTCCCCCTCGATCAGCTTCACGAGCCCGATGTAGACCATCTGCCAGGCCGGGACCTCGGCCGCGCCGTTGAAGAGACGGACGAACTTGCCGGTCTTGGCGGTCCGGCTCAGGAAGTTCTCGGCCATCACCGGGTCGGTCTTCAACTCGGCCAGCGGGGTCCGCGCAACCTTGATGAACGTCTTGCCGTACTTGTTCGGAGCCGACTCAGGGTAGGGGGGCTTGTCGGAGTGGCAGGTCGCGCAGCCGGCCTTGAGGTAGACCTCGTGGCCTTTCTCGGCCTTGGCGGTATCGATCGGGCCGAGGATGTCCGCCGGCCACCGTGGAGGCGCCAGCGTCTTGGTCCACTCTTCGAGGTCGATCAGGTTCTTGATCTTGCCGGTCGAGCGGATCAGGACGTCGTCCCCCTTGGGGGTCGCCTCGGCGTGGCCGAAGACGATCAGCACTTCGCCGTCATTGCGGGCGATGGCGTTCTGGACCGCGCCGTTCCACTGGACCCATTCGAGCTTCGGGGCGTTCCAGAGGAACGGATAGCTCACCGGGGCCACGACCTTCCGGTAATTGGCCGGCTCTCCCGCGACGGTCCCGAGCATCTCGTTCATCAGGACCGTGAAGGCGTCGAGGCGGCCGAACCCTTCGGGATAGACGGGCCGGCTCCGCTCCTCCAGGCTGGCCATGCTTTTGAGGAAGGTCTGGACCTCCTTGCGAAGGGCCTCGATCTTCGCCGGGTCGGTCGGGTTCTGGACCTTGGCGGCGAAGCGACCGAACTTCTTGTCATCGGCGAGAGTGGCCTTGAACGCGGCGATCATCGCATCGCGGAATGGAGAAAGATCCCCCAGGGTCGGGCCGCCCTCGATCCGGATCTTCCTCCCCTTGAACTCAACCTGCCCGGTGTGGCAAGCCGCGCAGGTGAAGCCGAGCCAGGCCCGCCCCTGGTCGTCGCCGCCTTTCGTGAAACCGACCGGCAGGCCGTCGGGATTCCCGTCACTGGCGTCCTGGGGCAGATAGCGGAAGCGGTCGATGACTTCTCTGGCCCGGAACGGCCGGTCATTGTCGACCTGCTCCAGTGCGAGAAACCAGTCATACGGAACAAGCTGCGACCCCTGCGGCGTTCGATACCAGGCCCGGACTAACTCGGGGCTCCAACCCTGGTCGAGGAAGATGACCGAGTCGGAGACCGTGGCGGCTGTGGGGGCGACGGGAGTCGCGGGAATCGCGACTGGAGCGGGAGGTGGGACGGTGCGGGCACATCCTCCGAGGCCGACCGGGAGGATCGCACAGAGAAGGAAGGCCATCGAGGCTCGTCTCATCGGTCCCCCCGGTTTTTGGAAGCGATGCCACGCCGTCAGCCGGCCGACCATCGGTCGAGGAGGGCTCGGGCGTCGCGAAGGTCCGGGGTCTCAAAACCCTGGGTGAATCGCTCCAGGACGCTGGACAGGATCTGCTTCGCCTCGTCGCGATGTCCCATGCCGTGCCATAGCTTACCCAGGCTCATGGCCCCTCGCAACTCCCACGCAAGCGCCGACTGGCGAGCGGCCACCTCCAGGCATTTGCGGAAGCATGTCTCGGCCTCGTCCACGTAGGCCGGGCCTTGGGCGACGTAAATTTCCCCCTTGATCCGGAGCAATTCGGCCTCCTGGCACCGACTGTTCGAGCGGTCGGCGATGGCCAGGGCCTCGTCAACCTCGCGGTCGGCGTCTTCCAGTCGACCGGCCTGGCGATGGATCTCGGCGAGGAACCCGTGGTATTCGGCCAGCGACTTCTTCGAGCCGGTCGCAAGGTACGCCATCAGGGCCTCCTCGACGACCCGGAGGGCCTCGTCGAGCCGACCGGCGACCATGTGGCCGGTCCCCCGACTCATCATCCCCAGCGCCTTCCAGAACGGGAACCCCTGCTCGGCCGAGATCGCCAGGCACTCGTCGCCGAATCGGATGCCGTCGTCCCCCCGGCGCGAGAGATAGGAGACCCAACCCGCGTGGTGCAGGACGTAGGCCAGGCTGAACGGGTGGTCGACGCCTCGGGTGTACTCGACGGCCTCGTTGATCTCGCGCCAGGCGTCGACGGGCCGACCCATGTACCAGTCGGCCAGCGCCTGGTAGCAGCGGGCGGTCGCGCCGGTGTCCTGGCTGATGTTGAGGGCGTTCGCGCGGCAAAGTTCCCGCTCCTCCAGCTCGAAGCAGTGGTCACACGCTTCGAGGACGGCCGGGAACTCCCCCCGGTAGAACCGGGTGATCGCGATCGAGAACCAGGCTTCGAGGGTCTGTCCCTTGTCACGCCGGGATTCGGCCAGGGCGAGAAGCTGCCCGGTCAGGTCGATCGCGGTGTCCATCTCGTCGCGGAGCAGACGGAGCGCCCACATCCCCCAGACGATCCGGAAGAGCGTGGCGGTGTCGCCGATCCGCTCGGCGAGCCCACGTGCGCCGTGTGTGGACCGATTCCAGGTCGGGCGAGGCGTACCCTCGGGCGGCGACGAGCGAGACCGAAAGATCGGCCTGGAACCCCAGCTCGATTCCGTCTCGCTCGGTCGACTCGGCGAGTTGGGAAACCTGCTCCAGCCCCCTCTGGAAGTGGCCGATCGCCTCGGCGTGCGCCGAGCGGCCTTGCGAGCGGCGGCCCGCCTCTCGCCAGTAGGCGATGGCCTCGCGAGGGAGACCGGCCGACGAATAGTGATGGGCCAGCAATTCGGGCTGCGACCGGACGGTCTCGGGGAACCGGCCTTCGATGACCTTCGCGACCCGCTCGTGGACCTGCTGCCGCTTCCCCTTGATCATCGACTGGTACGCGGCGTCCTGGATCAAGGCGTGCTTGAACAGGTACGTCGAGCGGGGTGGCCTTCCCTTCTCGAAGAGGATCTCGGCCTCGATCAGCCTCGTCAGCTCCCGCCTGAGGCTCGACTCGTCGAGCGGCGAGACGGCCTGGATCAGCTCGTGCGAGAACTCGCGGCCGAGACTGGCGCCGAGCTGGGCGACGTCCTTGACGCCGGGCATCCGGTCGAGCCGCGAGAGGAGCAGGTCGTGGAGCGTGGCCGGGATGGTGTCGAGCGGGAACGAGCCGGTCAGCGAAAGTTCGCCGGCTTCTCCCCGGAGCCGTCCCGACTCCTCGAGCATCTTGGCGAATTCCTCGATGAACAGCGGCACGCCGTCGGTCCGGGTGGCGAGTTGCTCGACGACCTCGGCCGGCACCTCTTTCAGGCCAACCTTGCGGCGGACGAGGTCGGCGATCTGACGGCGGGTGAGCCGGTTGATCGCGATCTGGCAACGGTTGGCCCGATTTGGCCAGGGGGCAACGAACTCGGGCCGGGCCGTCAGAACGGTCATGATCCGGTCATTGGGCCGCTGGTCGAGGAGCAGGCCGAGGAATTCGAGCGTCGAGGGATCGACCCAGTGCATGTCCTCGACGATGAAGAGGACCGGACGCCGGCTCGCCTGTTCGGTCAGCCAGTCGACCAGGGCTTCGAGCGTCTTTTCTTTCTGGCGCTGGGGCGAGAGCGCCAGCGGAGGCACCCGGCCCTCCGTCGGGATCGAGAGAAGTGAGGCGAACAGGGCGAGCCGCTCCGGATCGTCGAGGCCGAGCACCTTGAGGTGGGCCTCCAGCTTATCGAGCCGGACCGAAGAGGCATCGTTCGGGCGGAGCCGGAGGATGCGCTCCAGGCAGTCGGTCGCCGGGTAGAGGCCGCTGTCCTGATAGTGCGGCGAGCAGCGCCATTCGAGGATGGTGGCCGCCCGGCCTGGCTCGTCGTCGGCCACGAACTCCTTGAGCACGAGGACCAGCCGCGACTTGCCGATACCCGCCTCGCCGGAAAGCTGGACGAGCTGCGCGACCTCTTCCTTGGCGTGCTCCCAGCGGTCCTTGAGCAGGCCGACCTCCTGATCGCGACCGGTCAGGGGGGTGAGTCCGGCGGTCCTGGCGACGTCGATCCGACTGGCCGCGTCTCCCCGACCGGTGACCTTGTGCAGCTCGATCGGTTTAGGCTGGCCCCGGATCGGCCGGGGGCCCAGCGGCTCGGAGGTGAAGTAGCCCTCGACGAGCCGGCGGGTCGCCTCGGTGATCGCGAGCCAGCCGGGCTCGACCACGTGCTCCATCCGGGTCGCCACGCTCGGGGCCTCGCCGATGATCGAGAGCCCTTCGCCGGTCTCCAGATCGCCCACGATGGCCGGGCCGCTGTGGATCGCCGCCCAGGGGACCAGGGCAACTCCCCGGGTCCGCTGGAGCCGCTCGTTCAGCTCCTTGACCCGCTCGGCGATCGCCAGGGCGGCGTCGATGGCCCGACGCGCGGCGTCTTCGTGGGCGACGGGGAAGCCGAAGCACGCCTGGAGGCCATTGGAGGTCGCCACGGCGACCGTCCCGCCCAGCCGGACGACGACCTCGCGGCAGCACTGGCGATAGTCGACCAGCAGCTCGTGCTGGTCCTCGGGGTCGAGCGTCGAGAGCGACGTCTCGGTGTCCGCCAGCTCGCATCCGCAGTTGAGCACCGTCACCTGGCGGCGCTCGGTCTCGTGGTGCTTGCGCTCGATCGAGGGGGCGTCACCGGCCGAGACCTTCGATGAGCCTCGACCCGTCGCACTTATCGCAAGCCTCGGCGCCCGGCGGGATGCGCTTGCCGCAGACCGGGCAAGGGCGGGCGGTTGCCGATCCCTTGGTCTTGGCCGGGATCACGACCGGCGTATCGATCGACACCGGATCGCCAGTCCAGGCCGAGGTCACCGGGCGACCACGGACAGTCTGGCGAAGATCCTCGGCCAGGTCGCCCGCAGTGGTGTAGCGATCGTTGATCCGCTTGGCCATCGCCTTCAGGCAGATCCGCTCCAGCTCCTTCGGGATCGATCTGGCGACTTGCCGGGGGGGCTGAGGCTCGTCGTCGCGAACCTGGCGGAGCAGCTCGCTGACATCGTTCGATCGGAACGGCCGGCGGCCGCAGAGCATCGCGTAGAGCACCACGCCCAGGCTGTAGATGTCGGTCCGGCCGTCGATCCGGTGCCCTTGCCCCCTGGCCTGCTCGGGCGACATGTAGGCCGGGGTCCCCACGACGATCGCCGACGGGCCGCTCAGCTCGGACTCGGTCAGGGCCAGACCGAAGTCGAGCAGGATCGGCCGGAGCGAGTCGTCGAGCATGATGTTGGCCGGCTTCACATCACGATGGATTGTGCCGACGGAGTGGGCATGGTCGAGCGCTTCGGCCACGGCCGCGACGATCTTGGCTGATTGCTCGTGCGTCGGCCGGCGTTCGCGGAGCCAGTCCCGCAGCGAGATCCCTGGCACGAAGTCGGAGACGATGAAGCAACGGCCGTCCTGGACCCCGACGTCGTAGACCGCCACGATCCCCGGATGCTTCAGCCGGGCCAGTCGCTTGGCCTCCTGGAGGAACAGTCGAATGTCCGACCCGGAGAGCGGCTTGAGCGGGACCTTGATCGCGACCTCGCGCTCAAGCTCGGCATCGTAGCCGACGTAAACCTTGCCGAATCCTCCCTGACCCAGGAACCGGCGGACCTGATAGCGGCCGAACGCGCTGGGCATCGAGGCCGGCGATTCGGGCTCGGGATCGGGTTGGGGCGGCGGCAAGGGTTCCAGCGGCTCCGTGTTCGGCCCGCCCCCCTGCGCGAAGGTCATGGTCCGCGAGATGTCCTCGACGGCGTCCTGCGTCTCCTCGAGTTGGCCGGGATTGCCCTCGGCGCGGTCGGTCGGGGCCTCGCCGATGTCGCCGGACGTCCGCTCGTGCCCGGCCGAGGAGCCGAGGGCGTTGCGCCGATCCTCGGGCCGAAGGGGTTCCGAGCCTACGTCCGGCATGATCGATCGCCCGCGATTGTGATGAGAAGCGATGGTCTCGCGGCCTTGTTATCTCAACCAACGATCATCTCAAGTTCACGATCGATTGTCGAGCCGATGTCAGATTGTCACGGTCTGTCCGACCGGCGCGAATTGGCCCAAAAGACCCCGAGGGATCATCACGCCGAAGAAGTAATCGGCCTTGTAAGGCAAAGAATGGTCGATCTCGACCCGGTACCGCGAGACGATGGTCGCCAACGCGGTCTTCATGTAGATCATGGCGAAGGGCATCCCCACGCAGGTCCGGGTCCCCTGGCCGAACGGGAAGAAATGCGAGCTACCCATCGGGTTCGCGTCGGCCTCGGGCGACTCCCAGCGAGCCGGCTCGAAACGGTCGGGATGGGCCCAGTGGTCGGGCGATCGGTGGATCGCCCAGTTGGTCAGGAAGAGCTTCGTGTCCGGCGGCAAGGTGTGCCCGCCCAGTTCGACTGACCGGGTCGTGACGACGCTCCGGGCCATCAAGGGCACTGGCGTCAGGTAGCGGAGCGCCTCCAGGACCGTCGAGCCGAGCCGAGGGCAGGCGTCGAGGTCCGCTGGTCTGACGGTCGGGGCGTCGAGGTCGAGGCCTTTCAAGGCATCCCGGAGGACGGCCTCCTCGGCCGGGTGGTGGGCCAGGAGATAGAGGGCCGTCACCAGCCCGCTCGTCGCCGAGTAGACCCCGCCATAAAAGACGTTGGCCAGGAGATCGCGGAAGTCGTCGTGGGGGATCTCCTTTCCGTTGCGAAGCGACCGGGCCAGGAGGTCGATCCGACTCGGGTCGGCGGCTTTTCGGGCCTTGTCGATCAGTCCCTCGAACCGCCCGTACCAGCGCCTCCGGTCGGCGTAGAACATCGGGCAGAGCGGCGGTGCGAACTGCAAGGGGGTCTGCATCCGGCGATCGCCAACCTTCCCCAGCGAGACGAACTCACGATACGCCTCGTCGCCCAGCGGCTCGCCCCAGGTCACTTCGGCGAAGGCGTCGAACGCGACCCGTTCGAGCCCCTCATACAGGTTGACGCCCGACGGGTTCGTCTCAGCAAGCCGACGGACACCCGACGCCACGGCATCGCGGAGGGTCGGGATGACCGCTCCGAGCCATTCGTCGGCCGTCTGACCCTGCGCGGGGTGGATCGACCGACGACGCGACCAATCGTCGCCGTTGGCGATGAACAGACAGCGGCGGGTGATCACCGGCTCCAGGGCCGCCCTGGGGGCGTCCTTGTAATAGCCCGCCGATTCGGCGCCGAGCACCCGGGCGATCAGGTCGGGGTCGTTCAGGACGACAACGGGCGTCCCGCCGATCCAGGCCAGGGCCATCCCCCCGTAGGTCCGGCCATACCCCGCGAAGACCTCCCAGGGGGGCTTGCCGACGAAGTCGAGCGCATTGCCAAGCGGAAAGCTCGGCGCCGGGCCGGGAATGCCGGCGAACGCCTCGATCTTCCGACCATGGAACAGGCCGAAGAGCCGTCCGGGCAGCGTCGTGGTCATCGGCCCTCGATTCTTGAAGAGAGGATGGTCGATGGCCGATGGTCGAGGTTTTGTATCCCGCCATCGACCATTGATCATCGGCCATCGACCATTCGGGACCGATCCGATCAGATGTTGATGCTCTGGGGAATCCCGGACGGCACAAGAAACTCGTAAGGCCGCCGCTCCCGATTCCGCGCGTCAATCCGGTCGCCAATCGAGCGGATCTCGTCGTTGAACCGCTGGAGCAGGCCGGCGACGCGGGGGTTGTCGAAGTGGCCCTCGGGGTACTGGCCGAGGGTGGTGTAGCGGACGGTGCCGAGCAGGGTGCCCAGCCCCATCTGGAGGTTGGCGTGGTTCAGGGGCGGGAGCATCGCCAGGTAATCGGCGTGGGTTGCGTTCTTCGACGTCGGCGCGGGGGCGTAGCAGGCCAGCGGCATGTTGGGAACGTAGCTCATCAGGTCGTATTGGGGGAAGTTGACCGCGGCATGCTGGACGCTGGAGGTGAAGATAATCAGAGTCGCCGCGTCGGCGAGGTACTCGCGGGTGCAGGTCCCGCCCGACTGGCCGATCCCGACGACCCGGCCTCCATCGGCGGCGACCAGCTCGTCGAACCACGCGGCCAGCTCGGGGTCGTCCTGGACGTCGGCGTCGGAGTGATAGTAAAGCGCCAGGTAGCTCGACACCCAGCGGTGAACGGCGTTCCAGAAGAGCAGTGCGTCGTCGCGATACGGGTAATTGGGCAGGAGGTCGGGGTCGTCGACCCCCTTGGCCCGGAAGGTCTTCGGAAGCATCACCTGGTCGAACGGGTATTCCTGGACGCCCCGAACCGTCAGGTGACGACGTCGAATCGATCGTGCCGCCGAGCAGTTCGTTGACCGGCCCTCGGTCGCCGACCAGATACCCCTTGGCCATGTCGTTGATCGACAGCGTCCCCTCGAAGTGGGGCACGAGCAGGATGTGGAGCGGGTGGTTGGCGGCGAGCTGGCGGCGGGTGGCGATCACGAACGGCTCGACGAACAGGTGGGTCCGGCCCAGGTGGGTGACCGCCTCGTGATAATTGCCGTCGGCCACCTTGACGACTGTCTTGGCGATCTGCCAGCTCGGCCCGTCGATCGGCGTGAAGATCGGATTGTCCGGCCCCGGCGTCTGCTGGCACTGGATCGCCACGGGCATCAGGACCCTGCGCGACTTGTGGAGGACGAGCAGGCAGAGCGGCGCGTAGACATACTTCTGCATGTCCGGATAGTCGCTATTCTCGATCCCTTCGAGCATCTTGTAGTCGAGCAGGTAGAGCCGTCCCTCGCGGCCGGCGGCCTCGAGCGTGTCGGTCCCCGGAATCGCCTGGGCGAAGTGTTCCTGGGTGACCGGGAAGTGGTCGAGGGACCGCTCGACCCGCTTCAGGACGACCGGGTTGGGACCGGCGACCCGCATCTCGGCGAAGACGCGGTCCTGGTGGAAGTCGTGGTGGATCGGCGGCAGGCCGATCGACCGGAACATCGCCGCATAGCTCTCCAGCGTGTGCGGCGGCCCCTCGACGACGTCCGCCAGAATCGAGGTTCTTGATGACATGGACGAGACCCTTGACTCCTCATCGGCCCGCTCGATGAACTCGCGTAAGAGGCCGTGCTTGGCGTGAGTCTCGTCGCGGCGTCGGATGTCGCCGTCATTCTCGGCGTGATTGACCAGCACACGGAGTGCCACCTCGCTGACCGTGACCATCCACTGCCAGGACGGCTTCTCCCAGAAAGGGAGCGACTCCACCATCGCCAGAGGCGAAATATAATCGTAATTATAGACATAATGATCCCGCATGTCGGCAAGGCCGCGCTCGCGGGCCGTGCGGTTGGGGTCGAGCTGGGGAATGAATGCGCTCATCGTCGAGAGGTCCCCGGGGCACACAAAGAACAGGGCGCGGGCGGCCGATCGCCTCGACACGGGGCGAAGGAGGGCCCGGGCCGGATTAATGTATCAGAGCCGGCCGCCGATCGAGCGAAAATAAGGCGGGATTCCGGGAGGCTGGCCCACGGACAGACGATGACTGATGGACGATGCTTCCGATCGCTCATCGCCCATCGCTCATCGACCATGCCGGTTCGGTTTTCGCCGGGCGGCCCGCTTATTCCGGAGCGGTTCCCTCGATGAACCGGACCCAGCGGACGAGCGATTCGGCGAAGTCGGGCGGGAAGGCGTGCTTGTCCATGCCCTTGTAGAGTTTGAGTTCGACCCGGGCGCCGGTCTTCCGGGCGAATTCGGCGTCGTTCCTTGTGAAGGCGACGTTGCCGGGGGCTTCGTCGGCCCCGCAGAGGCAGACGTAGGCCTGACGCTTGTTCCTGGGCGAGGGGACCAGCTTGTTGAGCCGGAAGAAGCGCTTGGTCGTGCCGGGAGACATGACGATCGCGCCGAGGTACTCCTCGGGGTTCTGGAAGGCGATCTCGAAGCCCATCTGGGCCCCTTGCGAGAAGCCGAAGGCGATCACGTGGCCGGGCTTGACGGTCAGGCGGTCGGACAGGTCATCGAGAGCCCGGCGGACATGCCGCGCGTCGGTCCGGGGGTCCTCCGACCAGACGAAGCAGCGCCGGCCGGTGGGAACCGTCCCACTCACGCCGACGATCGCCATGTTCAGCTCGTCGGCGAAGGATTGATAGACCACCTCGTTGACGAACCCGTCGGGCCGATGGCCCAGGCCGTGCAGGCCGACGAGGACCCCGATCGGAGTGCCCTTCTTGTATCCCTCGGGGAGAACCAGGACCGTCTTCAGGAGCCCGCTGCCAGCCCAGTAGGCGTTGCAGAGTTTGAGGAACGGCGCGACCTCCTTCCAGCGGGGGTCCCGGTGAAGCGAGGCGAGGTCGGGGTCCTGACTGGCCCACGATTCTTCAACACCATCGTCAAGCGCGGCTTCCTGGAGCCAGTAAAAGGCCCCTTCGAGGTCGCCGGCCAGCGCGGTCCAGCAGGCCAGGTTGTACTCGCCGCACGAGCCCGCCTTCACCGCCCAGTACTGGAACCGGGCGGCCTCGCGGGCATTCCCCTCGCCGGCGAGCCGGCTGGCGATCGAGGCCAGATCGTCGCCGTCCGCCTTCGAGAGATCCTGACCCTGGAAGTCCGCCGAAGGAGCCGAGGGAGTCGGCAGCGTCAGTGGCTTCTCTGGCTTCTCGGTCACCCGAGTCCGCTCGATCGGCACCTTCACCTCGCGAGCGACCGGGGCGGGTGTCGAGAGCGGTCGGGCGACGCTCGAAGGCTCGACCGGCGAGCAGCCTAAGCAACCGATCAGAATCGCTAAGACGAGACGCACTCTCTTCGGGGTCGCTGACATGACCGTGGACCTCGGAACAGACGAGCCGAGGCGATCATTGCGGTCGCATCGGCCCGATATAAGCGGGAGTGAGGAAAACGGATAAAATGCAGTCTATCGCGGCGAAAGGACGGTCGCAACCGACCTGACGCTCCCTGGCAACGGCCGGTCGGATCGGATTCAATCGTAAGGGCCGGACCTCAGCCGGAGATTGGCCCGAAGAGCGGCCAGGAGACTCGTATGCGTCTTGCCACCGTGTTGCTCCTCATCCTCGGGCTTGCCCGGCCGTTGCTCGCCGACCTCGTGGACTTCGACCGCTCGTTCGTCGATGCCACGCTCCGGGTCAACTACCTCCAGGGCGGCGACGCCAATGAGGAGTTCATCCTCCTCGATCGACTCCATCGCCAGGGGACGTGGGCCGGGACCCGGTCGCACCGGGTCGACCCGTTCGAGGTCGGCCGGACCCTCGTCGAGGTCCGCGACCCGGCCTCGGGCGACTTGCTCTTCTCGCGACGGCTCGACTCCTACTTCGGCGAGTACCGGACCACCAACGAGGCCGCCAAGGGGGTCAAGCGGGCCTATCACGCGACGGCCCTGGTGCCGTTCCCGAAGTCGAAGGTCAAGCTCCTCATCAAGGTCCGCCAGAAGGACCGGAGCCACAAGACCTTGCTGGAGACCGAGGTCGACCCCGACGCCCCGACCATCAGCCTGGAACCGCCTCGGAAGGACGCGAAAGTGATCGACGTCCAGGTCTCGGGCGACCCCCGCGCCAAGGTCGACGTCGCGATCGTCGCCGAGGGGTACACGGTCGAGCCGACGAGGCGAAGCTTCGCGCCGACCTCGACGCGGTTCGAGGGGATCTTCTTCTCGCAAGAGCCCTTCGCCTCGGCCCGCGACCGGTTCAACCTCCGGGGCGTCTGGGCTCCGTCGCAGCGACCGGGGTTGCGACGAGCCGAGCCGGGGGAACTGGCGAGACACCGAGCGTCGGCGCCAGCTTCGACTCCCTCGGCTCCGAGCGCTACATGCTGACCGAGGACAACAAGGCCCTACGCGACATCGCCGCCGCGGCCCCGTATGACGTCCTCTACATCATGGTCAACACGTCGCGGTACGGGGGCGGCGGGATCTACAACCTCTATTGCACTTTCACCGCCGATAACCAGTGGAGCCCCTACGTCTTCCTCCACGAGTTCGGCCACCACTTCGCCGCCCTGGCCGATGAGTATTACACCTCATCGGTCGCCTACAACGACTTCTTCCCCCGAGGGATCGAGCCGATCGAGCCCAACGTGACGGCCCTCCTCGACCCGTCGAAGCTCAAATGGAAGTCCCTCGTCACCCTCGGCACCCCCGTCCCGACCCCCTGGGAAAAGGCCACGTTCGACGAGAGTGATATCGCCTATCAGAAAGTCCGGGAGACGCTGAACGCCGGGATCGCCGCCGCCAGCCGGGCGAGCGCGTCGGCCCGTGAGATCGAGACCCTGAAGGAGGACGCCGAGAAGCTCTCGCGCGAGCACTCCGCGAAGATGGACGATCTTCTGGCCAGGAGCCCCTTTGCGAACAAGGTGGGGGCCTTCGAGGGCGCCGGCTACACCTCGAAGGGCCTCTATCGCCCGAGCCTTGACTGCATCATGTTCTCGAAGGGGAGTAAACCGTTCTGCCCCGTCTGCCGGCAGGCGATCGAGCGAGTGATCGACTATTATGCCGAGTGACATTCGAACGCCATGAAGCCGCCCCGGATCACGATCCGTCGCCTGATGGCCACCGTGGCGATCGCGGGGGTCGGGTTGTGGTTGTTCGTCGAGGTCCCTCGACTGCGCAGGAGATGGGATTATTGCCAGGAGCGGGCTTTGATCCACTCGCAGTTCGAAGCGATCGATCGGAAGATGGAGGCAAAAGAAGCCCGACGCCTGGAACGGACTCAGGCGATCCTCCGCAAGCTGGAGACGCTCGGTCCGGAACCGCGCAGAGCTCACCTCGATCCTGGAGTCCACGGGCGACCCGGAGCAGGCGACGTGGTTCGTCAAGAATCCCGGCCGCGTCGTCCTGCTCTACGGTTTCGACCCGAGGACCGAGAACCTCGACCCGTTGGAAAACACGCCGATCTCGCCGCCGGTCTTCGCCCGCTTCATCCGGCATTACTGGGCCGACGCCTGGCGTGACTCCCTCCGCGATCGAAGACGATGGGCTCGCGAGCAAGCGTCGCGCAAGGAGCGATTCCGACGAGCAGCCTGGCGGTTCTGGGAGCCCGTTCCGGCCGACTTGCCGTATTGATTGGCGGGATGTCCTCGGGCGCGATCAATGGATCGCGACGACCGGCCGAGTGCCCGAGGTTGCCCTCCTCGGCAATCTCCGGACGACCACCAGCGCGACGACGACGGCCAGGGCCGCGAAGCCGGCCTCGACCAGGAAGCCCCATCGGTAGCCTTGAACCCGGGCCGGGGCCTCGGCCAGGCCAGCGTTGAGCCCCCGGCGCTCGGCGAAGGCGACCACGTTCAGGATCACCGCCAGCCCGAGCGCCTGGCCGATCTGCTGGCAGGTCGCCAGAAGCCCCGAGGCCAGCCCTTGCTCGTCGTCGGGCATGCCGGAGGTCGCGGCGATCATGCTCGCGATGAAGCCGAAGAGGATGCCGATCGGCGTGATCGCCAGTCCTGGCAGCAGTTCAATCGCGTAAGGCCCGGTCGGCGTGATCGCGGCCAGCAGGAGGACCGACCCGCCGAAGATCGCCGCGCCCCATGCCATGATCGACCGGGGACCAAAGCGGTCGACCACCCGAGGGACCACCCTCGCCGCCACGAACGCCACGAAGGCGTGCGGCATGAACGCCATTCCGGTATCGAAGGGCGAGAATTTCAGGTGCAACTGCATGTGAAAGGTGGTCAGGAGGATCATCGCCGGGACCCCCGCCGCTAGCAGGAACCCGACGAGGTTCGCCCCCACCAGATCGCGCCTGAGGAAGATCTCCAGCGGGACCAGCGGGTGCTTGACCCGACGCTCGACCAAAACGAAGCCAACCAGTTGCGCCAGCGAGGCCGCGAGCAGGGCGAGCGTCTGCGGCGATGTCCAGCCGACGTTCTCGGCGTCCGAGAGAGCGTAGACCAGCGAGGCCGACGCCCCGGTGATCAAAGCCGCGCCGAACAAATCGAACCCAACCGCCGGGGCTTCGTCGCCGCCCGAGGGGAGGGCCAGCGGCGAGAGGCCGATCACGATCAGGCCGATGGGGACGTTGATGAACATCACCCACTCCCAGCCGACCGAGCCGGTGAGCAGGCCGCCGAGCATCATGCCGACGGCGAAGCCGATGGTGCTCATCGTCCCGAACCAGCCCATCGCGCGGTTCCTCGCCGGGCCTTCGGCGAAGGTCGTGGTCAGGAGCGACAGGGCCGCCGGAGAGACGATCGCCCCGCCCACCCCCTGGAGCGCCCGGGCCGCGACGAGGACCCACGCCGTCCCGGCGAACCCGCCGGCCAGCGAGGCGACCGAGAACAGCGCCAGCCCCGCCATGAACACCCGACGCCTGCCGAAGAGGTCCGCCGCGCGACCGCCCAGCATCAGGAACCCGCCGAACGTCAGGGCATACGCGCTGATGACCCACTGGAGCCCCGATGCGCTGAAGCCCAGGTCGGTCTTCATCGACGGCAGGGCGACGTTCACGATCGAGAAGTCGAGCACCAGCATCAACTGGGCCACGCAGAGCAGCGCCAACGCGGCATCGGGGTGGACCGCGGAATTGGCTTTGTCTTTTTCGGCCGGCTCGGCCCCGGCGGTCATCGGTCCATCGATCAGGGCATCCTGCATCCGGCGGCCTCTCTCGGGGTCGTCGTTTTCGAATCAAGATAACAGGGAGATTTTAGACGGTTCGTCAACCGGGCCGGCCATCCTCCAGGATGCCCAGCAACTCGGAAGGATGATCGATGATCGCCGCGGCTCCGGAAGATTGAAGCTCGTCCACGGGGCGGAATCCCCAGGAGACGCCGATGGGGAACATCCCGGCCGACCGCGCGGTCTTCATGTCAACGCCCGTGTCGCCGACGTAGACGATCTCTCCCGGCTCGACCGCGAGCCTGCGGGCGATCTCCAGTGCGCCGGCCGGGTCGGGCTTGCGTGGGACCCCCTCGCGCTGACCGTAGATGGCCACGAAGGGCCACGAGGCCAGGTAATGCTCGCCGTAGAGTCTCGTGAACTCATGGGGTTTGTTCGAGAGGACCGCGAGCGAGACCTTCCGCTCGGTCAGGGTGTCGAGGAGTTCGGGGATTCCCTCGTAAGGGCGTGTCCGGACGTTCCACGACTCGCCGTAGGTCGCGTCGAAGTGCGTCACGCAGCGACTGACGAGTGCGACGTCGACCCGGTCCCGCGGCAGGGCGCGAGTGAAGAGCATGGCCACGCCGTCGCCGATGAACCGGCGGTAATCGGCCTCGGGATGGGGGGGAAAGCCTTCGAGGGCCAGGGCGGCGTTGGCGGCGTGGGCGATGTCGGCCAGGGTGTCCAGGAGGGTGCCGTCAAGGTCGAAGACGATCGCGCGAAAAGGCATAAGCGGGACTCGGCGGGCCAGGGGGACGGAGCGGGTTGGCTCCTCCCAGTATAATGGACCGGACGCCCGATGCCTTCGGGCGAGCGACCGGAAGTCCCCACTCGACCCAACGAAGGAGACGACACGGATGCCGACGCCCGAGCAGACCATCGCCGAGGAGGCAGCCCGAGCCGGCGGCGCGATCGCCGCCCGCTACTTCCGCGACGGCGTGACCATGCGGACCAAGGACGTCGCCAACCTCGTCTCCGACGCCGACGTCGAGGCCGAGCATGCCATCGCAGCCGTCATCAAGCGGGCTTTTCCTTCGCACGCGATCCTCGGCGAGGAGGCCCACGAAGGAGACTCGACCGCCGAGCACCTCTGGATCATCGACCCGATCGACGGCACGAACAACTTCGCACACAAGATCCCCCACTTCGCCGTCTCCGTCGCCTATTACCTGGCCGGCGAAGCGCAGTGCGGCGTCGTCTACAACCCGGTTCGCGAGGAGTGGCACACTGCCGCGAAGGGGCAGGGGGCCTTCCACGACGGCCGGCAGGTCCATGTTGACGACGCGACCCGGCTCGACGAGGTGCTCGTCGGCGTCGGGTTCTACTACGACCGAGGGGCGATGATGGAGGCGACCTTGCAGGCCGTCGGCGACCTCAAGCGTCGCCAGATCCACGGCATCCGCCGCTTCGGCACGGCCTCGCTCGATCTCTGCATGGTCGGCCTGGGCCGCTACGGGGCCTATTTCGAGTACGAGCTGTCTCCCTGGGACTTCGCCGCCGGCCGGCTGTTCGTCGAGGAAGCCGGAGGCCGCGTCACCGACGCCCGAGGAGAACCACTCCCGCTGGGCAAGTCGAGCATCCTTGCCTCCAATCGGGCGCTTCACGAGGCGATGCTCGAAGTGGTCCGAGCCAGGCACCCCGGCGGGCCGGATTGACGTTGGGGCCGGTCCTTCGAAAGAGAAGAATACCGTCCGCCCGTCCCCCCGGGCGAGCGGACGGCCGGCGTCCGCGGCCGAGGTTCCCCCCGGCCGCCGACGAGCTGGCTCCTTTATCTTCTCCTCCGAGTCGGCATCGGGCCGACCTCGATGTCGCAGGCGTTCTCGCCCGAGGTCACCTCGATCACCTTTCGAGCACCAAACACGTCCGCTGTCCGGGCGACCTGGGGCATGAGTAACGACACCTGGTTGCTGCCGAGCAGCGTCCTGGCCGTGTAACGGCCATCCTTCCCGATCTCCACGATCCTCGACGGCTCGTCCTTGCGTGCGACGTTGGCCGGGTTGAAGGCGATCTGCCCGCCCGTGGCGGGCTTGCCGAGCACCGTGACGACGCCCGAGACCGTGGCCTCGGTCTTCGAGGAGGAGACCCCCGGACTATCGCAGCCGCCCAGTGCCAGCACCAGGGACGCCAAGGCGGCCAGGGATACCAGTCGTTGCCAGTAATTCCGCATGTCAGCCCTCCCAAGGATTCAAAGCACCGAGTTCACCGCTCCGGGACCGACTCTTACGATTTCGACTCAATCTTTGCGCCCCTCCGTATTTGAGATCTGACATCTGAGATGTCAGATCTCAAATTCCGATATCAATCGCAATAATTAGATCGAGTGCGTATCAGTAAGCATCGGCCGAGACGACCTCGCCGGCCGACTCGGTCCCCAGCGCCCAGTAGACGCTTGTGTTGATCGTGTTCTTGAGGAACCTGACCGAACCATCCATGAACATGGTGTTCACCCCACCAGGATGTCGGCTACTGGCGCAGAAGGCGCCGTCGCCGTACGCGGAGTCGGCCGCTCCGGCCGACGCGAAGTTGCAATTCCAGGTGTTCGGCGGCATCGCGTGGTTGTAGAGCGTTGTGCCCGAGATCCCCCGCCACCAAAGAGTGCCAGGCGCGGCGCCGGCGGCCATGTTGGTCGGCGACGGCGGCATCCCAAGGCAGAAATTGTAGCTATTGAGCGGGGTATCGACCGCCGGCCCGGGGATCGCCTGGGTTGTCGATGACGTTGGCTTCAACGGGTCGAACGGCTGGATGACCTCGGCGCCGGTTCCGACGCCCTTGACCCGCTCGCTGAACCCCGCCGTGTTGGACAGGCCGTCGAGGATCTTGTTGAAGCCGATCGTCTCGCTGCCGAGCGTGCCGTAGTAGTCGCCCGAGCCGTGACCAAACGGGCCATCGAACGCCGTCCCCGAGAAGAAGCAATGGCCATCCGACCCGGCGTTGCCCGCGTAATTGAACCAACCCGTCGCGTTCGTCAGCCGGCTGAAGTCGGAGGGGCAGAGGAACGTGTTGACCGTCGCCTTCTGGGCCGTGTCATTGGGGCCGCACAACTCGCACGTCCCGTAGACCCCGGTGGCGTCACTGGAGAAGTTGATGGTGTTGTAAAGATTCGACTGCTCCATGAACGGCAGGAGCATCGTATGGGCCGAGTAATCATTCGGCCAGGCCGACGGGCCGTGACCCTGGGGGATACATCCGTTGGTGTCGTGGTAATTGTGGATCGCCACGCCAAGCTGCTTGAGATTGTTGACGCACTGCGAACGCCGGGCCGCCTCGCGTGCCGCCTGGACGGCCGGGAGCAGCAGAGCGATCAGGACCGCGATGATCGCGATCACCACCAATAGCTCGATCAGAGTGAAACCGGCTCGGTCTCGATGTCGCTTCATCGGGAGACTCCTCGATTGAGGCCGCGTGAGAAGTGAAAGATGACCGGCGACCCTGGGGCGGATTCATCGACGATGAGAGATCGCGCGACGATCACGGATCGAGGCCAGTTCGACGGTGGGCAGGAGATCGAGCATGACCGGAAACGAGGCTCCTCATCGAGGTGCGCCGACGCATAAAGAGACAGAAGCCCCAGGCCTTCTCCGAGAAGACCCAAGGACAACGAGATGCCTCTTGACGATCTCACGTTTCAGACTGATCTCGACCTGGAGAGCGATTCTTTGAGTTCTCGGCGGGACGAGAATTGGCCTGTCGAGGCCAACGAGTGACGACGTGGGAGTTGGAGAGATCCCGGAGAGGATGAGTCGTCAAATAATATCAGCCGACCGGAGCCATATGTCATCCCGGAATCGCGAAATTTTCATGGACGATCGTCATGAAACCTTGCAAACCCCATTCTCAATAACGATTTAGAGCCGAACCTCGCTCAGGCGAATGGATTCGAATCGAGGTCCGCGCCGCCGGTTCCGATGGCGACTTCCGGGTAAATGGAGGCTTGGTGGAGATCGGCGAACTGCTCGACGCCGACGGGAAAGAGGGGCGGTCGGACGGAACCTCGCGGCCATCCATGGAGAAAAGACGTTGACGCCCCGCAGACCCGGCCCTGACAGGGTCCCATCCCGCAGCGGGTCTGGAGCTTGGCGTCGACCCACGAGGTCCGCCCGGCCAGAGCGCCGGCCGGGACGTCCTCGCACCGGCAGACGATCGTGTCGGGTCGGGCCAGGTGCCGCAGCTCGTCGCGGAGGGCGAACGTCCGTTCGAGCGCCCTGGCGAACTTCCGGGCCTTCTCGCGGTGGCCGAACAGGTATCGGGCCCCTCCGCGACGACCCCTGGCGACCTGTCCGGCGATCTTCCCCTCGTGCAGGGCCAGTTCGAGACCGCCGATCCCGGTCGATTCCCCCGCGCAATAAACGTCCGGCACGGTCGTCTGCTGCCATTCGTCCACGACCGTCGCCCCATTCTGGATCTCGCAGCCCAGAAGGATCGGCAACTCCACGTTCGGCACCAGGCCGAAGCCACAGGCCAGGTAATCGCAGTCAACCGACCAGGTCGACCGGCCGTCGGTGAGCCGGACCGAGCGGACCGCGTCATCACCCAGGGCCTCGACCGGCCAGCAACCGCCTCGGTAGCGAACGCCCCCGATCTCGGCCCGGAGCCCGATCGCCTGGTGAAGCTTGCCGGGCTGGGACCAGAGCCCCAGGCCGAACCGGACGAGATGGCTCATGGGTGCCTGCTCGGCGATCACGCGGATCAAAGCCCCCTTCTTCTTGAGGAGCGCGGCGACCGCCAGCAGGAGCGGCCCCGATCCGGCCACGACCACTGATTTCCCCGCGATCGGCAGACCCGACTTCACCAGCGCCTGGAGCCCGCCCGCCCCCACGACGTTCGGCAGGGTCCAGCCGGGGAACGGCAAGAACAGCTCGCGAGCCCCGGTCGCCAGGACCAGCGCCCGATATCTCAACTCGACTGGCCGCCCTCCCGACTCGGCGAGCAGCGACTTCGGGCCGGCCGAGGCCACGACCCGCGTGCCCGGCAGGGCCTCGAACTCAGCTTTCTCGACCATCGGGAAGAACGCCTTCGCCTCGCGGCTGCTCGGCCGTCGCCGTTCCCCTCGCCAGATCTGCCCGCCGAGGTCGGGATTGTCGTCAACCAGGCCGACTTTTCGCCCCTCGCCCGAGGCGCAGACCGTCGCCGCCAGTCCGGCTGGTCCGGCCCCGACGACGAGCACGTCGAACGAGCGGTTGGGACTCAATTCAGGGGGCATCGGTCCGGACCTCCATCCCCGGTCGGCAAACGGTCTGGCAACTGGTCCGCTGCGGTCGCCCGTCGATGGTCAGGCGGCACTCGAAGCAGATCCCCATCCCGCACAACGGCCCCCGAAGCCGGCCCGTCACCGAGCGCCGGAACCCCGGGCCTCGGGACAGCATCACCGCGACCGCGACCGAGGTTCCCGGCGGGACATGGAAGGAATGGCCGTCGATGGTCAGCGGGATGGCATCGTCGGGCATGATCAATGATTGATGGTTAATGGGCGATGGCAAAAGGGGCGTAACGGTCATCGATCATTAGTGATTGACCATCAATGACCGACCCGAGCTGCCTCCAGGAACCGGGACGGCGAGTAGGGGGAGGCCGGGATGCTCGACTCCCGGCCCTGCAACTGGTCGGCGATCAGCTCGGCGGTGCCAAGCGAGGTCGTGATGCCAAGCCCTTCGTGGCCGGTGGCCAGGTAGAGCCTCGGGTCGTCGGGGTGGGGGCCGATGATCGGCAAGGAGTCGGGGGTCGCGGCGCGGAAGCCGGTCCAGGCCCGGATGGCCGAGAGCCGGGCGAGGCCGGGCATGTACAGGAGCGCCCGGTCGATCATCCGGCGGACCATCGCCAGCTCGACCGCCGGGTCCTCAACGTCGTACTGCCTGGACGACCCGATGAGGAGCTGGCCGGTCGCTCTGGGCTGGACGTTGAAGGCGACGGAGGAGGCGTCGGAGCCGTGGGCGCTCTTGAGGTAGCCCAGCTCCAGGAGCTGATGCGTGACGAAGCCGGGATGGCGGTCGGTGATGACCAGGTGCCCCTTTCGGGGCCGGATCGCCAGGCCGGGCGTGAGTCGGCTTGCCTTCGCCCCCGAGGCGTTGACGACGAAGTCGGCCTCGATGGTCGAGCCGTCTCCCAGACGAACCCAACCGCCGCCGAGGGCCTGGACCGTGGCGTCGAGCCGGACCTTCGCCCCGAGCTGGGCGGCCTGCTCGATCAGCCAGGCCGCCGCGACCGGAGGGTAGACGACCGAATCGCCGGGGACCCGCAGGCCGCCGAGCAGGCCAGGGCGGAGGTTGGGTTCGTGTCGGGAAAGCGCCCGGGCATCCAATGCCTCGGCCTCGACGCCCCGGTCGGCGTAGAACCGGGCTTTCTTGTCGACCTCGGCCATCTCCTCCTCGTCGGAGGCAACCCAGATGGTCCCGCAGCGGGTCAACTCGACCCCTCGGGGCATTTCCCTGGCGAGGTCGTCCCAGAGGGTCTGCGAGTAGCGGCAGAGGGCGAACTGGGCTTCCGAATCGTCCATCGCGACGACGTGCCCCATGCCGGCGGCGGTCGCGCCGCTGCCGATCGGCCGATCGTCCAGGACCACGACCTCGAACCCGTCGCGGGCCAGCGCCCGGGCACAGGCCGCGCCGACGATCCCGGCCCCGACAATGACGATCTTCCCGCTCATCCTCGGATTCCCATCCGGAACGGGTCGCCTTCCTGGAGGATCAAGGTCGCCTCGGCGTTGACATAGGCCGACCCCTTGATATGAGGGATGGTCCAGCTCCCCTCGTAGGTGACGAACCCCTCGAAGACGCTGCCGATGATGCTTTCCTGCCGCCAGATCCCGCCCGGCTTGAGTTTGCCGTCGGCCGCCAGGCAGGCGAGCTTGGCGCTCGTGCCGGTGCCGCAGGGGGAGCGGTCGTACGCCTTGCCGGGACAAAGGACGAAGTTCTTGCTGTCGGCGATCTTCGAGGGGCCGAACAGCTCGATGTGGTCGATCTCGGCCCCGTTCTCGCCGGTGATCCCCTGGCGTTCGAGCCCCTCGCGGATCCTCACGGCGAAATCGGGTGAGGCGTTCGAGGTTGGCCAGCTCGATCACTGTCGGATCTCCCTCGATCTCGAACGGGGTCGCCTTGACAAGGAAGAACCAGTTGCCGCCCCAGGCGACGTCGCCGAGGACGGGCATCGTGCCCGGCCCTTCGAGGTACACGTAGGGGAGCTTTCGGGGTTCCAGCAGCCCGTAGCCTTCGACCTGGACCTCGACGTCCTTCGCGTACCGGTAGCTCGGGACGTTCTTGATTGTCACCTCGTTGGCGTCGTGCAGGGTCGCCTCGACGACCCCGACGGGCGTCTCGATCCGGTGCGTACCGACGTCGACCCGCCCCAGGTGGGCCAGGGTGACGAGCAGGCCGATCGTCCCGTGGCCGCACATGTTGAGCACGCCCACGTTGTTGAAGAAGATCACGCCCGCCGCGCAGGTCGGGTCGGTCGGCTCGCAGAGCAGGGCCCCGACCATCGTGTCGGAGCCCCTCGGCTCGTTGCAGACGGCCGAGCGGAAGTCGTCGTAGTGGTCGCGGAAGATCGCCCGGCGCGTGGCCAGGTCGCCCCGGCCCAGGTCCGGGCCACCCGATATGACGACGCGCGTCGGCTCCCCCCCGGTGTGGGAGTCGATGACCTGGACCCGGGTTCCATCGAAGATTGGATAATCCATCAGGATGCGCTCGAAACCTCGACCCTCGGCCGGCTGGCGATGGCCTTGCGGATGATCCCCAGGATCTGCTCGCGCTCGGCCCCTTCGAGCGTCAATCTCGGCGCCCGGACCATCTCCGTCCCGTAACCGCACTCGGCGTTGGCGAGCTTGATGTACTGGACGAGCTTGGGGTGGGTGTCGAGGTGGAGCAGGGGGGTGTACCAGCGGTAGACCTCACGCGCCTCCTCGAAGCGGCCGGCGGCGGCGAGGTCCCACAAGAGCCGGTTCTCGCGGGGGAAGGCGTTGACCAGCCCCGAGACCCAGCCGGTCGCCCCCAGGACGATGCTTTCGAGGACCAGGTCATCCACGCCGCAGAACAGCAAGTAACGGTCGCCCACGGCGTTCCGGAGGTCGGTGATCCGCCGGGGATCCTCCGACGACTCCTTGATCGCGACCAGGGTCGGCTCGTCGGCCAGCTCGACGAACGCCTCGGGCTTGAGGTTGACGTTGTACGAGACCGGGTTGTTGTAGACCATGATCGGCAGCTCAGTGGCCCGGGCGACGGCCCGGAAGTGGGCGATCGTCTCGCGGGTGTCCGACTTGTAGACCATCCCCGGCAGGACCATCAGGCCGTCGACGCCCGCCCGGAGCGCATCGGCGGCGAACCGACAGGCCAGCGCGGTGGTGTACTCGGCCACGCCCGAGAGCACGGGGACGCGCCCGGCGACGTGCTCGACGGCCGCCTTGAGCAGCTCGCGCTTCTCGACCGCTTCGAGCGAGCAGTTCTCGCCGACGGTGCCGAGCATGATGAGGCCGTCGATCCCCGCCTCGATCATTGCGTCGAGATGCGCCAGCGTGTCGGGGATGTCGATCGACTCGTCGCTCCGGAACTGGGTAGTCGCCGCCGGGAACACGCCTTGCCAGGTCACGCTCATGGATTCAGTTTCCTTGGGGAAGAGTCAGGGCCGTTCGAGGATAGCAGGGAAGTGATCGCGAAGAACAGTCCGAGGATGGAACCAGCGATCGCGCCGATCCCGATGTGGGAGGAATAAACGTGGCCGACGTCCTGCGGATGAACGTGGCCGAAGGCATGGACCAGCCCGGCGAACAAGGCCCCGAGCAATGGCCCGCCGAGGAAAGCCATGAGCGCAAACCACACCCTCCGGCCCCTCTCCGCCTGGTCACCTGAGGATGTCGCTCGGACGAAGAAAGCCGTCAGCGTGAGAAGGATCAGAACGGCAATTGCGGTGTCTCGTCGCCACTCCGGAGAGAATAGCATGACGAAGACGGGGCCGATCATGTGACTCTCCTTGATCGAGTCATTCACGCCAGACCTCGATCTCGCTCACGCCGCTCCGCGCGGCCCCCTTGTGGGTGAAGACGACGCGGACCTTCGAGGTCGTCACGGGGGGGAAGGTCACGGTGTTGATCCGCCCTCCGGCCGGCTTCGAGGGGGATCTGGACTGGCCGGGAACGTCGATCCAGGCCGAGCCGTCCCAGAACTGGACGAGGTAGGACGCCGGGGCCTGGACCCCTCCGCCGTCGTCGTAGATCGAGAGTTCCACCCGCCCGACGACCTGGTCGCGACCGAAGTCGATCGCCAGCCAGTCGGTCGGGTTCGGTGACTCGTACGAGGTCCATCGATTCCGAGGTGTGGGTCTGGTCACGTTCAAGCCGTCGTTGGCCTCGCGGGCCGTGTCGAACCGCGAGGTGAACGACGCCGAGGCCATCGGGAAACCCTGGCCCGACGGGTTGGCCGCCAGGTTCCCGGCCGGCGGAGGAGCAGGCGAGACGGTCCCTTCGGCGTCGCCCCAGGCTTCGATTTCGGTCAGGCCAACCCGGGCCCCGGCGCGGGGCGTCAGGACGGCCCGGATTCGCTCGACCTCGCGCTCGGGGAACTCAAAGACGTTGGCGCGGTGGCCTCTCGGGCTCTCGGGCCGGCGGACCAGGCCGGAGATGGACGACCAGTCCGAGCCATTCCACGATTCCAGGTCGACCCGCCTCGGGGCTCGAACCGCCGACTCTTCGCCATCGTCGAGCACGTAAAGCTTGACCGAGCGAATCCGCCGTTTCGTCCCGAAGTCGATCGCGAACCACTCGGGCAACCCGGCGCGGCTCCCTTCGGACTCCCAGCGGTTCCTCGGGGCCTGATGATACCAGTAGTTGCCGTCCTGGGCCGTCTCGGGTGAGGTCCCGTCGGCGCTCGATGAGGCGGTCGCGCGGGGGAACCGGGCGCCGTCGTTGTTGACCGCGTAGTTCACCGGCCGGACCTTCGGACGAGGCTCGGCCGAGCCGGGCGGCAGCGCCACGGTGACTCGGGCCAGCTTCGGCGACGTGACCAGCACCTTGCCATCGACCAGGACGTGGAGCCCCTGCCCAAATTTGTACCGGGTGCCAAGCCGGTCCCAGACGATCGCGACGACGTGGCCTCGGTAGGGCAGGACGTCGAGGGCGAAGTAATCCCAGTCGTCGGGCGCGAGCGGGTTCACTTCAAGGACGTCGTCAGCCCGAGGCCGGAGCCCGGCCAGCCCGGTGACGATCGGGTCGATGTAGCCCGAGTGGAAGTAGTGGTTCGAGTGGCCCGGCGCGTCGTAACCCTCCCACGAGCCGGTGTCGGGGTTCACCCCCTCGGCGATGTAGGGGCGGCCGTCCTTGTGATGGGTATGGGCGAAGACCTTGAGCAGCCGCAGGTAATCCGCCTTCGTCACGACATCCTGGGTCGGCCCGTTCAGGACATTCGCCAGCGCCACGAGCGTCTGCGTCGTCGCGTAGGGCCACGACTGGCCGCTCCACCAGCAGCAGCTCTTGTTGACCAGGAAGAGGGGGTCGTGCCGCTCGGTCACGGTCGGGCCGAACGGGGCGAAGAAGTATTCGGGGTCCATCAGGAACGACCAGGCGGGGGCAAACTTTGCGTCGGGCAGGCCGAACTGCCAGGGAACGTAGCCGATCAGCTCGCGGCCGTGCGGGTTACCGGCGTACTTGCCCGTCTGGTAGGTCAGCGTCAGCTTCTTGACCGTGTCGCCGTCTTTTTCCTCGTCCCGTTTCGAGAGCGGGAAGAAGAACTTCCGATCGGAGTCCCAGAGTTTGGTCTGGAGGTTCGTCTTGATCGCGTCGGCCTTGGCTTCGAAGCGGACGGCGGTCGGTTCATTCCCCGCGAGCCGGGCAACCCGGGCGATCGCGCGGGCGTCGGCCCAGAGGTAGGCGTTGAGGGTCGGCCGGTAGGCCGGGGCGCCTCGAAGAATATCCTTGGTCTGGCGGCTGTTGATGTTGAATTCCATCCCGTCGTCGTGCCCGGTCTGCCAGAACAGGCCGATTTCGGGGTCGAAGTGCCGGCTCTCCCAACCTTCGTGGTTCTTGATCAGGTCGGGCAGGAGGTCGACGAGGAAGGCGTTGTCCGGGTGGACGAGATGGACGCCCCAGATCGCGTCGGCGAGCCAGGTCGAGTAGTTCCGGGGCTGGGCGCCGGGGGTCCGGAACCAGTAGCGGGAGTAGTCGCGCGCGACGGTCGGGTCGCGGAGCCAGCGGGCCTCGGCGAGCTGGTGCCCGGCGGGGCAACTGATCGCGCCGAAGGCTCCCGACCAGAAGGGGCGATCGATGAACTCGGTGAAGGAGTAACCGCTCTCGGGCGAGCCGTAGACGAGGTGCTTGGTCGTCAGCTCCCAGCGGTAGTAGTAGATGGTGTCGATCTCGGCGTCGGGGCTCTCGAAGAACGGGATGTGGGTCTTGTACCAGTCCCAGTCGCGGTTGTCCCAGAAGGTCTGGGCGTCGAGGAGCTTCTGCTTGTCGAGCACCTGCCCGTGCGTCGGCGAGGTGATCGCAAGCAGGGCGAGGACGACGGCGAGGGTCGAGAGGCCGTGGTGGCGTCGGGTCATCGGGATTCGCCCTTCTTCTGGGGCGTCTCGTCCGGCCCCCAGGCGAACCTCGGCGCGGACTTGGGGTCGTAGCCGAGCAGGTGCCCGGGCTCGGCCCGGCGTGTCGGGCCGGACGTAGGTGAAGTCATTGTTGGGGAACGACTCGGCGATCAGGGCGGCAAGTTCCGGGTCGTATTCCTTGAGTTCCTGCGGGTGTCGACGTGGTTATGGGAATTGTCGTCGTGCCGGTTGGTGCCGAACCACGACTGGACCCCCTCGGCCCAAAATTCGTGCGTGCTGGAGGCGGCATAAGTCCCCTTCCAGAGCCCCTTGGCCAGTGAGGCGTCGTAGATCGCCTTGAGCCGCTTGTCGAAGTCAGGGGCGAGTTTGGCCAGCCCCTGGTCGTGGATGCAGTGGGCGAACTCGTGGATCAGGATGTTCTCGGAGGCGTAGGGATCGCCCGGATAGTTGAGCAGGTTTTCCTCGCCGCAACTGGTCGTCCGCCCGCCCGAGCCCTCTGGCCCGGCGGTTCCAGTAAGCGGCGGGCTTCATGCTCGCGGTGCTCGGGGACGTTGACCGTCCGCTCCGAGTACGCCATTACCGCGACCCGGACCCTGTTCTTGACCATCACGTCGATCACGTCCTTGCGTCCTTCGAGCATCCGGCCAATCAGGTACGCAGCCTCCTTGAGGGCGTAATCCGAGACCTTTTCGGACGAGACGACCGGCAGGCCGTCGACCAGGACGCACTTCTTGTAGAACGGGTCGAGGTTCCAGGACTTCGGCGGCTCGACCACCGGGTACTGGGGCGAGTCCGCGCCCTGGGCGGTCGTCGCCAGGAGCACGGAGATGAGCGCGATCGGGCGAAGGGCTGTCGTCACGGTCGGCCTCCGGGAACAGGGTGGTTTGTTCTTCCCTTCTGCCTCCCTCTCCCTCTGGGAGAGGGCCGGGGTGAGGGTCGTGGCCGGGCGAGCGGCTCTCGATCGAGCCTTTTTCGCAAGTCGTCGGTCATGCGGCGCCCCTCACCCCCGGCCCCTCTCCCGGAGGGAGAGGGGAGGAAGATGGGATCATCTGAAGATCACTCATCCCCTTCGATCGTCACCGCCATGACGATCGGCGCGGTGTCGTCGGGGCCCTTGACCAGCTCGATCCTGGCGATCGGCTCGGTCCGCTCGGGGCGGATCGCCAGGTAGCGGATCTGCTGGCCTCGGAGCCGGAAGGCGAACTTCGAGCCGGGGACGTCGATCCGGCGGATGTAGTCGGCGAAGTGGATGCCGTTCTTGAGCGGGTGGTTCTCGACCTTGCCGTCGGCGTAGTGGAGCCGGACGATCATCGAGGTCGTCTGGGCGGCGTCGGGGCTCGTCGCGCCCCAGCCGCTGACGCCGCTGAGGAAGTGGATCGCCTTGGCCGGCGCGTTGCACGGCAGGGTCACCGACTTCGGCATCTTCGGCGGGGTCTCGCCGCTCGGCCCGTAGAGCATGATCGCGTTCGGGACGCGGTCGCCCTGCGGGTCGACGAGCTGGAACGGCACCCCCTCGAACGTCTTGGGCGACCAGTCGGGGAAGATCATCCGCTCGATCGTCGACTCGGGGTCGTAGAACATCCCCTGGGTGGTGACCACCGTGGCGACCGGCCGGAGGTCGATCGGCGTGTACTTGCCGCGCTTGGTCAGGAACGCCAGGAGGTCGGCCACGCCCTCGGGCCCGACCTGCTTCTCGAACCCCTCGGGCATGATCGACTTCTTCGACGCGGCGAACTCCTCGATCTGCTCGCGGAGGATCGGGAACCGCTTGCCTTCGGCGTCGAGCAGTTCGACCGCCGTCTTCGACTCGGAGGCGAGCAGGCCGTTGAGGACCCGGCCGTCGGTCGTCGCCAGCGGTGTACTGGACGAAGTTCCCCTCGACGCTCCGGCTCGGGTCGATGATGTGGACCAGCAGCTCTTCCCGAGGATGCGTGCCCATCCCGGTCAGGTCGGGGCCGACCTTGCCCCCCTTCGCCGCCGTACGTGTGGCACTTGGCGCACTGCTGGGTGAAGACGACCTTGCCCTTGGCCGGCGTCGCCCCCCTTGAGGACCAGCGGGGCGAGCTGATCGATGACCTTCTGGCGGTCGGCGTCGGGCAGGCCGCCGCCCTTGGCGATCAAGGCCTTGGCCCGCGCGGCGATCTTCCGATCGGGGTGGCTGGCCAGGGCCTGGGTCTGCGGCAGCGAGAGCTGCGAGAGCGAGACGTCGCCCTTCTCGACCCCTTCGAGGAACGCCGAGGTCCACTCGGCCCGCGAGAGCAGGACCCGGGCGGCCTCGGTCCGGACGGCCGGGGTCATCGAGGCGAGCCGGCCGACGATCAGAGCGCCCGACCTCGGGCGCCTCGCTCCGACCGGCCGCGTCGACCAGGCCGGCGGCCAGCCCTTGCGGCGAGTCCGGGGCGTGATCAGCGCCAGGAGCGACTCGACCGCCTTCGGGTCGAGCGGGCGGAACTCGATCAGCCGCCGGGCCGCGTCGACCCGGTCGGCTTCGGTTTGCTTCTCGTCCCGGGCGGTCGCCAGGAAGGTCGAGGCGATCTCGGCCGAGTGCGCCTCGATCGCCTTCGAGCCCCAGCGGCTCGCCAGGCGGACGAGCTGGGCCCGCGCGGCGGGAGAGACCTTGGTCAGCAGCTCGACCATCGCCTTGTCGGCGGCGTCGTCGAGCTTCGGCTTGCTGTCCTTGGGCCAGCCCTTGGCCAGGCCGGCGATGATCGCGTCGGCCACCCCTCGGTCGGCGTCCTTGAGGCCGACCAGGAACTCGGCCGAGGCGCCGGGCGTCACCCCTCGGGCGTAGTGCTCGGCCACGCGGCCGGCGATGGCCACCGTCGATCGGCGAGGCCGGCTTGTCGAACTTTCGGGCGGCGATCGCCTTGAGGAACGGCCCGGCGTGGGTCGCCGCGGCGGCCGTGGCGGCGTCGGGGAGCCAGCGGTCGCCGTCGACCTTCCCGGCGATCAGGGCCGTCGACGATCGCATCGGCGGCCTCGGGCGACTCGGGGGCGTCGGCCAGCGCGAGCAGGGCGGCCAGGCGGACCTGCGGGTCGGGGTCGCCCACCAGGGCGGCGGCCTGAATCGCCTGTCGCCTCGGCCGGGAGGACCTGCACGGCGTTCCGCCGGACCCCCGCCGAGGGATGCCCGAGCGCCGTCACGACCGCCAGGCGACGCGGCCTCGTCCGAGCCGTCGAGCACGCCGAGCCCTTGCAAGGTCCAGAGGGCATGGATCGCCGCCGGGGTTCAGGCCGATCGCGTCGACCGACTTGTCCTTGACCAGCTCGATCAGGGCCGGGACGACGTCCTTCTTGCCCCGCTCGACCAGGAGCCGCTGGGCGTGGAGCCGCCAGAACATGTTGTCGTTCTTCGAGCGCGGCGACCAGCCCCTTGGCGTCCTTCGGGTCGAGGGCGAGGGTCGAGGTCTTGACGTCGGCCCCGACGGGGACGATCCGGTAGATCCGGCCGTGGGTCTTGTCGCGGAGCGGGGTCTCGTAGGCGTTCCCCTTGCCGGTCCGGAATCCCCTGGGCGTGGGGTTGTGCTGGACGATGAAGCTGTACCAGTCGCTGATCCAGACCGAGCCGTCGGGGCCGACCTCGGCGGCGACGGGCGAGGTCCACTCGTCGTCGCTGGCGAGCGAGGTTCCACTCGTTGTGCGAGGCGAAGTCGCTCCCCTTCTTCTCCAGGGCGAAAGTCGCGACCAGGTGGCCGGTCGGCTCGGCGACGAACGCCGTGTTGTTCCAGTAGACCTTCGGATAGGCCCGCGCCGTGTAGAGGGCGTGGCCGGCGGCGGCGGTGAAGCCGCCGAAGCAGTCGACCTGGCGGACCTTGTCGGTCACCGGGAAGAACCGGTTCGTGTCGGCGATGCTCTGCAGGACCCCGCCGGCCGGTCCAGCCCCGGACCTTCTCGTAGTAGCGGTTGGGGATCGGCAGGAAGACGCTCGGGCAGCCGTTGGCGGTCGAGCCGAAGAGGAGCCCCTCCTCGCTGAGGCCGACGCCCCACGAGTTGTTGTTCGTGTTCCGGAGGAACTCCAGCTTCGAGCCGTCGGGCTTGAACCGATAGAGCCCCTGGCGGAACTCGTGGTGCTCGCCGCCGATGGTCCCGTTGAAGCCGGAGTAGCCGACGATCCCGTAGAGCCAGTTGTCGAGCCCGTAGCGGAGGTTGCTCGGGCCGGCGTGGGTGTCGCCGGTCCCCCAGCCGGTGAAGAGGGCCTTGCGGACGTCGGCCTTGTCGTCGCCGTCGGTGTCCTGGAGGAAGAGGGTGTCGGGCGCCTGGTGGACGACCAGGCCGCCGTTGGCGAAGGCCAGGCTGGTGGGGATGCTGAGCTTGTCGGCGAAGACGGTGAACTTGTCGGCCTGGCCGTCGCCGTCGGTGTCCTCGCAGATCTTGATCCGGTCGTGCCCGTTGCCGCCGCGCTGGAGGTTGTTGGGATAGTCGACCGTCTCGGCGACCCAGAGCCGCCCCTTGTGGTCCCAGGCCAGCGCGATCGGCTTGGCGATCTCGGGCTCGGCGACGAACAGGCGGACTTCCAGCCCCTTGGGCACGGCCATGTGCTTGATCGACTCTTCCCAGTCGGCCGGGAGCTGCATCTTCTTGATCGGCCTCGCCCATCGTGCCCCACGACCTGCCGGGGAGGTAGTGGGGGATCTCCGCCGGCGCGTCCTCGGATCGGAGCGGCTTGAGCCCGGCGGCCACGCGGACGCGGCCGTCGAAGACCTCGCCCTTGTTGGCGGCCCAGCGAAGCCCGCGCTCGATCAGGTCGTGGAAGCCGGGGTGGCCCCAGGTCCGGTTGTCGTGGCCGTAGGCGGTGTAGAAGACCCGCCCCTTGCCCTGCGTCCGGACCCAGGTCCAGGGCTCGTCGGTCCCCTTCTCGTCGCGGACCTGGAGGACGTGGCGGTCCTTCTCGTTGTGCTTGGAGTGGACGTAGGTCTCGTCCCAGGTCCGGAACGGTTCGAGCCCCTTCATGATCGGGTGGTCGGCGTCGACGACCTTGGTGTCGAACTCGCCGGTCCCGTGGCTCTTGAACTGGGCTCCGACCAGGGCGATGTACTTCGGCGAGTTGAGGAAGCAATACGACGCGCAGTGGATCGGGGCGAAGCCGCCGCCGTTCTCGACGTAGTCGAGCAGGGCTTTCTCCTGCTCGGGCTCGATCCGGGTCGTGTTGGCGTAGATCATCAGCACGTCGTACTTGGCGAGGGTCTGCGGGTTGAGGTCCGACATCGCCTCGGTGTAGGTGATCTCGACCCCCCGGCTCGCCATGACCGGGATGAGCTGCGCCGCCCGATCGGCCGGGACGTGGTGCCCCTTGTCGCCGAGGAACAGGACGGTCAGCGGCTTCGAGGGGGCCTCGGCGGCCGGGGCGGCGAGCGGCGCCAGCAGTCCTGGGGAGAGCAGCGATAGCAACCACGCAAAGAGACGGATCGGCGTCTTGGCGGACATTCCTGCGGTCTCCGGGATGTTGAGCAAAGGACGGAGGTCGGCGCCCTCCGCCGGAGGTTGGCGAACCGGTGTTTCGTGGATGAAGCTTCGTGAACGTCGGACGGGATAACGCTGATCGTCGCTCGGAAGCCGGGCGGGTGCAAGCGTCCGCCCCCGGCGCGTCTCTCACCGCGACGCTCGGGAGGGGAATTTGAGGGCGGACAGTTCGGGCGGCCGGACGGGGGATTCGGTGTAGACGGTCACTCCGACGTCCTTGATCTTCAGGGTCTTGCGGACGTCGCTCTGGGTGTTGGCTCCAAAGATCCCGATGTAGAGGTCTCGCTCGCCGTCGAGGTAGCTGGGGTGGGCGATCGCCAGTCGGCTCGAACTTTCGCGGGTCAGGTTCTCGACCAGCAGCGAGTACCGCCCATGCTCGCGCTGGAGGGTGAAGCGAAGATGATCACCGGTGTTGGTCAGGCCGACCTCGTGGAGATCCTTGTCCTTCCCGTCCTCGTTGTTGACAAGGAAGAGGCTGTAGCTGCCGGCCTCGGGCTGGCGAAGGACCCCACCCCGGATCGCCCGGCTCGAACTGGTTCCGGCGTAGAGACCGAACTGGCCGACGACCTCCAGGCTGGGGATGTCGGGGATCTCCACGCTGATCGTGAAGTCTTCCGGACCGGTGAAGCCCAGGTCGGAAAGCCGGAAGCCGAGATATTCGCCGATATCGACGCCGATCTGGTGGTTCAGGTCGCTCTTGGATGTGGTCAGCTCCAGCGCCCGAGATTCCGGCCGGAGCCGGAGGCTCGCGTCGCGCGGACCCAGCGCCATCCCGGTGCCGGGAAGCCGGTGGGTCAGGCCGATCCCGAGTCCCTCGGCGTCGAGCAGGGTGTTCTCGACGGGCCGGGAGAAGTCGAGCGTCAGGCTCCTGGGACGGATCACCGGCGGCAACTCGATCGACCGTGGGAACTTGCCGGACTCGGCGGCCTCGGTCGGCTGGAGCGCGACGGCCCGACCGTCGATCAGGGCGGCTTGCCCCTTGAGCAGGTGAACCGGGGGCATCCGGCCATCGCCCGCCGCGGCCGTCAGCTCCCCCGAGAAGACGCGGACCGACGTCGTCCCGGGGCCGTCGACCGAGACCCCGAACTCGGTGCCGAGGTCCACCACCTTGCCTTGCGGAGAGTAGACCGTGAACCCGTGCGCCGGCACCGGAACCTTCGCCGTCATCGAGCCGGCCAGGAGCCGGGCCCCGTTGTCCGAGAGAAGTTCGAGCGCGGCCGGCCCTTTGAGGATCACCCGGGCGCCCCGGTCGAATTCGACCTCGGCGAGCCCTCGCTCCAACCGCAAGATCTTGCCGACCTTCATGTCCCGACCCGGTGTGTCAGCGTCGTCGTCGGCCCACTGGCAGTCCTGGGCATTGATCAGCCAGGCCACGTTCTTCTGGGAGAGGTCCGTCCTTGGATGCCCTTCGTTCCAGCCCCGATGGCCCAGCCAGAAGCCCGCCGCCGCGAGCATGGCCCCGGCCAGACCCAGCCAGCGCCGGGAAAAACGAACCCGACCGCGCCGGAGGCGGGAGGGCCGATCTCCCTCGATCGGATCGCCCTCGAACCGACTCAACGCGGCCGACGCCGCGCGCCGGGCCCGGCACGAGAACCCCAGCTCGGCGTGCATCTGCCAGTAATCAACGAAGTAACGACGCGCCGGCTCGCTCGCCAGCAGCTCGGCCTCCAGTTCGAGAAGGCCCGCCTCGTCGATCAGGTCGTCGCAGTAGTCCTCGACCAGATCACGGAGCCGTCCGGTCATGTCCGGCCGCTCAGGGTCGCTCACGTCAAGCCTCCCGGCGCCAGCGACCGGCGCATGCACTCGAACAGCGACCGCCGGATCCGCCGGAGCGAATTATGGATGCTCTGCGACGACCGACCCCACTCCCGGGCCACCTCTGGCACGCGCGACTCCTCACCATAACAGGCCTCGATCAACTTCTGGTCCCGACCCCGCAGCTTCTTGAGGCACCCGGCCAGGGCCTCGCGACGCTCCTCGACCCGGTCTTGCTCTAGTGACTCTTGCGCGTCGATCAAGAGCAGGCTCAGGTCGTCGCTGAAGTAAAGCCGCTGCCGGCTCCGGGACCGCAGGAAGTTCGAGACCTCGAACCGCGCGACGCCACACGCCCAGGCCACGAAGCTCCTCGAAGCGTCATACTGGTCGTACTTGTTCCACATGGCCAGGCTCGTCTGCTGGAACAGGTCGTCGGCGTCGTCGAAGTTCCGCACGAGCGAGTAAATATAGCTGAACACCTGAACCTGGTGCACCCGAAGGCGTTCCGCGAAATCCGCGTCTCTGTGGGTCTCTCCGTCCATCACCTTGGCTCATCCGGAGAAAATCAAGATCGGGCGAGCAAGCGCTCGGACGCCTTTCGAGGTCGATGATCGAATTGGGTCGAAGGGTTCAGGCCATCACCTCGCGTCGCCATCGTCCGAAGAGGGGCGATGGACGCTCTACAGTGATATCATCCGTGCGGCCGTTTTTGTCATCCACTTTTTCTTGACCCTCTCGTCCCGGAGGCCCCGAGCGGGTGCGCCAACGGATTCTGGCATTTTCTGGCTCCCTCTCCCCTGGCGGGAGAGGGTTGGGGAGAGGGGGGTTCGGCGTGGAGCCGCTCCTGATGCCTCGCCGGTCCCTCAAATCCGGCCCCGATCCCGTCGAATGATCGTCTCACCGCCCCCTCTCCCCAACCCTCTCCCGCGAGGGGAGAGGGGGCCAGACACTCGCTCCGCTCGTCAGAAGAGGCTCGATCGGAGCTGGTGCCAGAATCCGTTCGCGCGCACCCGCACCGAGGCCGTGAGCGGTCGCCTCAGCGTTCCTCCGGCGGGAGCGGGTCGAGCCGGAGCGGGACAAACCCGGTCGATCCGGGCGGCTCTCCCGAGGCAATCCTCCGGCCGGCTTCCTCGAATCGCCTGGCCTTGGCAAGGTGCTCGCGCGATTCAAACCGAAATCCGGCGACCCATCGATAGAACGACCGGCCCCAGTCGCAGACCGAGGCCCAGCGCCCCGCGTCCATCCCGAAGTGATCGGCGACCTCGGCCGGGTCGAGGTCCGGCGCAGTCCCGGTGCTCCAGCCGAACGCCCGGCGAGCCCGGATCTCGCGGAGGATCGCCCTCGAAATCGCGGTGATTCCACGCAAGGATGCGTGGTGTCCGTCTTGCATGGCATGCTCGTCGACGATCCCGTGCGGGCAGATCCGCCGCAATTCGGCCGGGCCATCGACGAAGATGACCGAGGAATGCCGCGCCGCGACCTCCCGATAGAGGTCGTGCAACGGCCTGATGCAGCGGAACGGCATGCCGTCGAGGTCGCGAGCCTGGAGGTAATGCCCGAGCGCTTCGTCCCACCGGCCCGACTGATCGAGCAACCGGGCGAGCCGGAAGTGCCCCTCGGCGAAACCGGGCTGGCGACGGACCATTTCCCGGTAGAGTTCTTCCGCCCGGATTGGGTTCGATTGGGATTCGGCGAGCCGGGCGACCCGGTACTGGTCCTCGACCCACTGACGATCGGCCGCCGAGGCCGTCGCGGGCAGGAGCGAGCGGTTGGGTTCGTAACCGGACTCGTCGGCGGCCTCGATGACCAGGATCGGCACGGCGCCGATTTGCTCGGCATGGGCGACGATCGCCTCCAGCCGTCGGCCAAAGTTCCGGATCACGTCGGCCCCCTCGGACGGCGTGAACATCGGGGCGTCGATCAGCCGGTGGTGGTTCGTCAGCGGCGGGCCGTCGATCCGGTTCTTGCTCAGGGCCTCGTAGATCATCCGGCAGAGCGGCGAGGCGAGGCTGGCCCGGTAAAGAGCGTGCAGGACCGGGCTCCGGGGCGCCTCGTCGAGGTTGACGTCGCGTTCCTCCTCGAATCGCCCGGTGAACTCGTTGTGCCCCGAGTAGATCAGGATCGCGGCCGGTCGCTGCTCGATCCCGGCTAGCTTCAGGTGCATGTCGGTCAACGAGGCCCCGAGATAGGCCAGCACATCGGCCTGGAACCGCCGACCCGGCAGGGCGCGGTCGAGCTGCCACGCGACGACCTGGCCGATCGATACGTTCGGTTGATAAGGATGCCCCAGCGCCCCGGACCCGCCCAGCACGACGATGTGACTCCGCCCGTCATCCGGCTGGAACCGGGTGGGCAAGGCGGGCATCCGGTGCTCCCAGGCCAGCCAGAGCGCCGCGCCCGCCTCGATCGCCGCGAGCGAGAAGAGCGTCGCGCCAGAGAGCACGAACAGCCGCGCCGGCCGCTTCCAGTCCGTCCGTCGGCGGATCGCCCGGTAGGTGGCTCCGCCCAGGGCCAGCACGCCCAGCAGCGAGCCGACCAGCACGACCGCATATCCGACCAGCATCACCCGCAAAGCCAGCTCGACGATCCCTCGGCGATCCGATCGCGGGAGCATCTGGAACCGGAACCAGAGGAGCATCATGACGTAGAACGTCAGGGCGACGATCAAGGCGGGCAGGACGAGCCGCACGAACACCCGACGGAGCCGGCCGATCGTCGAGGAAGCCGGATCGATTGACGAGATTGGCTTCATCTGCGAGATCGTCCCGAGTCCTGGGCAAGTCCCACTCATCGTCTCCCCGAGAGATCAATCGGTCAAGCCGACCCTTGCGTGACATCGGCTCGCGTCGTCTAATGACGAGTCTAGGACAACTGTCTTACGCTACTCTCGGGGGCTGGTGGATGTCGATCGGACTGTTCCTCAGGCGCGAGTTGATCGCCTCGGTCCGGGGGGCGCGTGCGTTCGCCGACCGTCGGAACGCCGGGCTCCTGATGGCGGCGATCGTCGCGGGCGGCTTTGTCTTGTGGGACTGGGTGGGGTGGGACCGGGCCTCGGTCGGCGGGAATTATTGGTTCGCGCTCGCGATGTTCGGGATGATGGTCGCCGGCCAGGCATGCCTCACGGTCATGTTCCTCGTGCCGGAGGTCGGGGCGGCGATCGCGCTGGAGCGTGAGCGGAAGTCGCTGGACGCTCTGCTCGCCACCCGGCTGGGCAGCGCCGAGATCGTGCTGGGCACGATGGCCGCGGCCCTGTTCCGCTACGCGAACTGCCTGGCGGCCACTTTGCCGATCGTCGCCCTGATGATGTTCCTCGGGGGTGTCGATCGATCCTGGACGATCCTGGCGGGCGGGACGCTCGCCTCGCTGGCGTTCCTGGTCGCCGCGGCCTCAGTCGCGGCGTCGGTCGGTGCGAGGACCGGCAGTCGCGCGGTGACCCTCGCGACGGGAGTGCTCATGCTGGGGTTCGTGTTTCCGTCCCTGTACGTGGTCCTCCGGCCCCACATCTGGCCGGGCGCTCCGGGCTGGCTGACCTCGATCGTCGTCGCGATGACCGACGCCAGCCCGCTCGGCCTGATGTCGAATCTCGTCGGGGCCATTCCCAGGCCCGGCGGGGTGGTCGGTGCAGTCTCGCGGATGATGGCGTGGCAGATCGGGATCGGAGCGGCGATGGTGGTGTGGGCGATCGTCCGACTCCGCCCGGCTTCGAGAGCCGTTTACGACGTCGAGGGCCGGATCACGCGGCTCCGGATGCTCCGGGCGGCGCTGCGCCGGGCGCCTCGCCGCCCTCCCTGCGGCGACGACCCGGTGCTCTGGTACGAGGTTTACTCGACCCGGGGGGTGGGCCCGATCCAGCGGTTCGTGGATCGCCTGATGAGAGTGGTCTGGTTCGTCGCGCTGGCCGTCGGGACCTACTGGTTCGCGGCGCCGGCGTTCTCGGAGTTGCTCGAGCGGGGCTACGGCCCGTCTCGCGAGGCGTTCACCCCGCCGGAGCTGAACCCGCTCGTGCGGTTCCTGGTCAGCACGACGTACTCCAACCTGGCCCTCGGTCCGGCGCCCGGCCAGGCCCGCCTGGAGTTCAACATCATGATCCGGCAGCTCACCTCGTTGTTCGCGCTGGGCTATGTCATGGGGATCTTCGGCGCGGCCATCGAGGGCGTGAAGGGAGAGCGGAAGCGCGACACCTGGCTCGGCCTGATCGCGACCCCCTTGACCGGGTGGGAGATCCTCCGCGGCAAGATGCTCGGCGCGATTGCCAGGACCCGCCAGGCCGTCTTCTTGATGGTCGGGCTCTGGACGATCGGGCTCCTCGCCGGCGCCGTGCATCCCCTGGGCTTCCTGGCCGAACTGGCATTCCTCGCCGCCTCGGGCTGGTTCTACGCGGCGCAAGGCCACGTCATCGCGCTGAAGGAAGTCGACCCCGAAAGGCGAGGCTTCGACGCCATCTCACCGCTCCAGATCCTGCCCGCGATCCTCACGATGATCTTCCTGACCGCCGGCCCGGTCGCCCTCGGCTGGGCCTCGCTGCTCACCTACGAGGACGTCCACGCCGCGATCCATGCGGGGCCGTTCCCCGCGTTCGGAGAGGCGAAGATCAAGGCCTACATGGGCGCCCGAGGAGTCGTCGCCGCCTGTCTGGCCGGCATGAGTGTGCTGGCCATCGCGGCCGTCTTGTTGACCCGGTCCAACGCCCGGGGGTTCGACAAGGCCGTCGGCCGGCCGATGAGGCCGGACGCGGCCAGTCACTCCTGAACCAGCTCGACGCAAGACGCGGAATCATTGAGCCGACTCGCCCATCTCAATCATCGCGCTGATCATCACCTCTATCCTCATTGACTCCCGATCCTCTTCACAAAAGCTTTACTTGACTCTTCGTGCCGATCCAGTTGAGAATTCTCCTGGTCTCGTTCTGACGGGGAAACTCCAGCGGATTTTACACCGCTGTGTTTTGGCCTTGTCCGTGGTGATGCCGTGCCGTCTGCCGCTTTACGGGCCCTTGTGGTCATCCTGCTCCTCCGAATGATCGCCGCGCCCATCGCGCTCCGGCCGTAGGGGAGCGATTGCAGCACGCCGACCAAGGTGGTCGTGCGGATTTGCGCGTGGCCCGTGAAGCCGCCGCGTCCGACGAGCCTGGAGGTGATCGCGACTTCATTGGATGACGGGCACTGGCGGCCACTTCTGGATATCGGTCGCTCATTCGCCAGCGAGACGGCAGACTCCGCCGTCGCCCACCCCATCTCCTCCCTCGACGCGTACGGCCGGGTCGCTCTCGGCCGATTACGCTGCTGACATTCCCCACTGCCACGGTGCCCGGATCGTCGCTCGGCGGCCGGGCGTGGGCCTCTCCATTCTTTCGAAAGCGCGGTCCCGATCACTCCCGCTTTGACGGCGGGGTCAAGCAGGGCACGGTCCCTGTCATGATCCTCACGCCGACAGACAAGGAGGACGGTCCGGTCGGCCATGCCTGACCGGCCCTCTTCGCGTCTCGATTTCCGGAGCCGGTCGTCGCCCATCCCCGCGCGATCCGACCCCCGTCCTTGAAGAGGTCTTTCGGCGCCTCCCTCGCGAGGACCCGCCGACCCGTTGAGATTCCGCCGCGAGTTTCCCTCTCAACTCCCTAGCCAAAGGAAATCCCGAGACATGAGAAAACGAGCGTTCACCTTGATCGAATTGCTGGTCGTCATCGCGATCATCGCGGTGCTGATCGCGCTCTTGCTCCCGGCCGTTCAGGCCGCCCGAGAGGCGGCCCGGCGCGCCCAGTGCGTTAACAATCTCAAGCAGCTCGGCCTCGCCATGCACAACTACGAGAGCGCCAACAGTGTCTTCCCGATGACCTCAATCCTGATCCCGGCCCCCTCCGGCGCCCCAGGGACGTTCTACTACTCCTCGTCCTGGAGCCCCATCGCCCGGATGGCTCCCTTCCTGGAACAGGCCGGCTTCTACAACACGATCAACTTCGCCGGGACCTACGACGACCCGCCCAACACGACCGCCTCGACCACCCCGCTCTCGTTCCTCTACTGCCCGAGCGACCCCGGCTCGCACATCAATGACACCAGCCTGGGCGGTACGTTCTCCGCGACGACCAGCTACGGGACCTGCGACGGTGACTGGTACGTCTACTCGATCAACTGGGGCTCGACCAACTCGATCGGCCCGCAGAATCGCACGCTGTTCGGGCCGAACTACTCGCGGTCGATCGCCCAGGTCACCGACGGCCTGAGCAACACGCTGGCGGCTTCCGAGGGGCTCATCGGCCACGCCCAGATGCGGAGCTGCTTGAGCTCGCCGAGCGCCCCCTCGGACGCCTCGGTCGGGGCCTGGACCCCGACCAACGTCCCGCTTCCCGGTCCGAATTCGACCGCGGCACTGCTCTCGCTGATCAACTCGTGCGGCGCTGCCTCCGGTAAGATCAAGGCCGGCGGCCCGATCGGCCACACCCGCTGGTGCGACGGCGGTGTGTACTACTCGGGGTTCACGACTGCGATGCCCCCGAACATGAAGGTCTCGACCGTCAGCCGCGCAACGGGCTACTCCAACGCCGGTCAGAACGTCCCCATGGACTGGGATTCGGTCGACGAGAACGACGGCGGCCCGACCTACATGTCGCTCTGCGCCAGCAGCAAACACTCCGGCGGGGTGAACGCCCTGTTCGCCGACGGTAGCGTCCACTTCTGCAAGGACACGGTCAATCCCTACATCTGGCGGGCGCTGGGCTCGGTCCAGGGCGGCGAGGTTGTCTCGTCCGACCAGTATTGATCGAGATGCCCGAGCGAAAGTCCGATTTCCATCGAGCCGGCGCTGGTGGTTGCCCACCGGCGCCGGCCCTCAAATCGGCTCAGAACTCCCGATCCACCTTGATGCCCGGCTCGGGCCAGGGGTAGTGGCCGAGCTTGGGGTCGACCTGGAGCGGCGCGGGGCCGTCGATGACGAGCTTGTCGACGGTCGGGGCGAACTCGTGGTTGCAGTCGAGCATCTCGTCGAAGGTGATGACCTGGCCGGTGTGGGCGGCCATCCGGCCCATCGAGGTGACGAGGCTGGCCTCGGCGCCCCGCTTGACCTCGTTGTAGGGCTTGTCCTTGCGGATCGCGTCGATCAGGTCGTCCCATTCGAGCTGGTAGGGGTTCGGCTCGGGCTGCGGGCCGGCCCAGACCACGTCGCTCCGGGTCATCTTCTGGCCCTTGTAGATCCGGCTGTGGGCCGGGGTGTGGCGAGCTCGTGCGAGATGACCGCCGAGCCCTTGGTGCCCTGGACGTAGCTGGCGAACTCCTGGTTGCAGCCGGGGATGTTCCGGCCTTCGAGCATCAGCTTGGCGCCGTCGTCGAACGGTGTACTCGACCGAGTAGGTGTCGAAGTTCTGGTCGATGTAGTCGTCGCGGTAGGTCCGGGCGCCGGTGCCGGCGGCCTTGATCGGCCACGCGTCCTTCATCCAGCAGCATTCGTCGATGTTGTGGATCAGGAAGTCGCTGTAGCAGCCGCCGCTGGCCCAGAGGAAGCCGTGGAACTGCTGGATCTGGTACATCAGCTCGCTGATGCCCTCGGGCTTGGGCTCGACCAGGGCCGAGCCGACCGGGCCGGCCTGGCGGTAGGCCCGGAGCAGGACGATGTCGCCGATCTCGCCGTCCTGGATCCGCTTGAACAGCTCGCCGCGGGCCTCGCAGTGGCGGCACATCAGGCCGACGCCGACCTTGAGGTTCTTCTTGGCCGCCTCCTCGCCCAGCGCGAGCATCTTGCGGGTGGTCGGGCCGTCGACGGTGACGGGCTTCTCCATGAAGGTGTTGCAGGCCCTTCTCGATCGCGTAGGTGAACTGGACCCAGCGGAAGGCCGGCGGGGTGGCCAGGATCACGATCCCGCCCGGCCCGACGCAGTCCATCGCCTTCTTGTAGGCCGTCGAAGCCGATGAACTTGCGGTCGTCGGGGACGTCGATCTTGTCGGAGTGCTCGTTCTTGATCGCGTCGTAGCTGCCGTCGAGCCGGTCCTTGAAGACGTCGGCCATCGCCACGAGCTTGATCGGCCCGCCCTTGGTCGCCAGGGCGTTGGCCGCCGCGCCGGTGCCCCGGCCGCCGCAGCCGACCAGGGCGATCTTGATGGCGTCGTCACCGGCCGCGTGGACCGACGGGACCGCCACGCCCGCCAGGGCCGAAGCCGCCGCGACCTGGCCGGTGGTCTTCAGGAATTCACGCCGCGTCGCGCCGTTCTTCGGCTCGGTCATGGAATTGACTCCTTCGGGGTGCGCAATCGAACAAGTTTTTTGGCGAGGTTGGGAGGGAATGGCCGGGAGATCGGCTTCACATTCCAGGGTAAACCCCGGCTTCCACGTCGTCCAGGGGCTGGGCCGCCGATCGGTCTGGATCGCGACGCCTGGCCTGGCCGATCCAGTCCCCCGATCGATCCCGCGTCGAGCCGGCCCGTCCGCCTCCGGCCCCGGATTTGCCCTCATTGCCCGGGGTTTTCACCATCCCGGAAGGAGGCGACGCATGTATCACCACGTCAAGAAGCTGATGTACACGGTCCGCGTCGGCGAGCCCGACCCGAAATTCGGCCGGATGCTCCTGGAGCAGTTCGGCGGCGCCAATGGCGAGCTCGCGGCGGCCATGCAGTACTCGATCCAGGGGCTCAACTGCGAGGACCCCGCCCGCAAGGACCTCTTGATGGACATCGGGACCGAGGAACTGAGCCACCTCGAAGTGATTGGCACCCTGGCCCGGCTTCATTTGAAGCCCACCAAGGCGTCGCGAGAGGCGGCCGACTCCGACCCGCTGGTCGCCATCTGCGGCGGTGGGGGCGTCGGCCTGTTCAACTCGCAGGGCAACCCCTGGACCGCCGACTACCTCAAGATCACCGGCGAGCTCGACGTCGACCTCCGGAGCAACATCGCCGCCGAGGCCCGCGCCAAGATCGTTTACGAGCGGCTGATCGACTTCACCAACGACTCCGGGACCAAGGAGGCGCTCCAGTTCCTCATGACGCGCGAGATCACGCACATGAAGGCGTTCATGAAGGCGCTGGAGAGCATGGGCAAGGACCCGCTCACGATCGGCCAGATCCCGCCATCGCCCGGCCTGGTCAACCAGTTCTTCAACGACTCCACCGGCTCGGGCGACGCCGGCCAGGATCTCCGGGGCCCCTGGAACGAGGGCAACGGCTGGCAGTTCGTCGAGGCCCCGGCCTTCAAGGACCTCCGCGACAAGTCGGGCTCCCGCTGATCGCGACGATCGACCGGAACGAGGCGACGGCTTTCGCGGAAGCCGTCGCCTCTGCTCGTTCAGACCTCGGCGTAGAGGATCGACCAGCCCGCGTGCTCGTCCGGGACAACGAAGACGCTCTGGCCCGCCCGGATGGGCCGGGAAGCGACATGCGAGGCCGTGAGCATCCGGCCGTCGAGAAGCACCACCTCTCCCCTCGAAGGGTCGGCGGCCGACCCCGGGGCGAATCCCCGCGCCCCGACCCGGGCATAGAACGGGCCGGAAGGCTCGGTCTGAGGTAGAACACGGGCGGCCGAGGGCCCGGCGACGGCGAGAGCGGCGAATGCGCTTGCCGAAGACGCGAGAAAGGCGCGGCGAGTCACGGGAACGACCATCGGTCGGCATCTCCTGCGAGAAAGAATTCCGGACCGCGCCGGGACGCCCCCGTCGCCGCCGGCTCCGCGGGAAATCCCCTGCAATTCACGGTCCCTCGGCACGCCCGACACCGAAAAGTGATCCGAGAGAGCGGCCAGAGAATCCGTGAAGGCGGCTTGTCGGCCCGAAGCGTCGGACATCTGATTCATGGCACGATTTCTTCGATGCTATTCGGCATGCGCCGTTCGGGCGTGCGGCAATTCATTATTTTGAACAGCTATGTTATTTGTTGATCCGGTTGCCCCCCCGAATCCGTGCGTCATTGATGGTGGAAAGCGCGTCAACTACATTATCGCGAACATGTAAATTTGATCGATTAGTCTCACGGAAGGCGTCCCAACCGGGGATTTCGTCGGCATCATGACGGGAGGTGTGTGACCACGCTCGCCCGTCTGCGTGAACGCGGGCGGAACATGCACCGCCCCGCCAAACCCCGGCTTCGTCCACACCGGGACTTTGCTACGGCCTCGCGCCGCCAGTATCATAGGCTCCCGGGTCACGGCCTCAACCGACGGATAAGGAAGTGAGCGACCGACTGGTCCGATTTCGGCGGCGAGCCTTCCAACCTCGTCAGCCGAGGCGGTTATTTACTCGTGCTCCGGCCGCCCTTTACCGTCTTCACATACCTGCGGGATCGAGCTGCGATCGCAGTCGGCCAGTAAAGTTCGAGGCGCAGATGGGCATACGTGATTGGTTCGGGCGTCTGCTTCGAGGTAAGACGAAGGAGGTAATTGCGTCTCCTGAAGTCCTTTGGGATCTCCCCGATACGATGGGGCAGAAATCTCTCGGGCCAGGTGAGCAATCGCGGCATACCTTGCTGTTCGTGGAAGACGAGGCCGATACGATGGGGCAGAAATCTCTCGGGCCAGGTGAGCAATCGCGGCATACCTTGCTGATCGTGGAAGACGAGGCCGATGTGTTACAGTCTCTTCGGCACCTGTTCTACAAAACGTACCATGTCCTAACGGCCTGCTCCGCCACTGAAGCCATCGAGCTTTTGATGCGGAACGACGTCCACCTGATCCTCTCGGACCAGCGGATGCCGGGCATGTCCGGCGACGCGTTCCTGAGCCGCGCCCGCCAGCTCCAGCCCAACGCGATCCAGATGCTCTTCACTGGTTACACCGACATTCGGGCGGTCATCGACACCGTCAACGAAGGGCACATCTTCCGCTACATCCTCAAGCCCTGGGACCCGATCGAGCTCGAAGGGATCATCCGTCAGGCCGCCAAACAATATGACCTTGTGGCAGAACGCGACCGTCTTCAGACCGAACTCGAGACGTTAATGGCTCGGCCGGTTCACGCCGCTCCTCAAGTCAGGGAAGGTCAGGTCATCGGGAATTACCAATTGCAGAAAAAGCTGGGGGAGGGAGGCATGGGCGCGGTGTACCAGGCGATCCACCTCCCTTTGAGCCGCATTGTTGCATTCAAAGTGCTGCCGCCGGACCGGTTGCACGACGCCGAAGCTGTCGCGCCTTCTCGCGGGAAATCAAGGCCGTCGGCTCTCTGCATCATCCCAATATCATTCAAGGCACCGACGCGGGCGAGGCCGATGGAATCCAGTTCCTGGTGATGGAGTTCGTCAACGGCATCAATCTGTCTGACCTGGTTCTTCGTCGCGGCCCTCTGTCGATCGCAGACTCCTGCGAGTTGATCGCCGAGGCTGCCATAGGACTTCACCATGCGCATGAGCACGGGCTGGTACACCGGGACCTCAAACCATCCAACCTCATGCTGACGCACTCGGGTTGCATCAAAGTGCTCGATTTTGGCCTGGCACGATTACATGAAGGGGCGACAACCGTCACGGAATTAACCAACAGTGGTCAGATCCTTGGAACGATCGGATACATGGCTCCGGAACAAGCCTTTGCAAAGCATGGTATTAGTTTTCGTACAGATTTATATAGCTTGGGATGTACTTTTTATAAGCTTCTTTCGGATCGAACTCCATTCAGCGGAACAGCTTATGATACACCGGCCAAGATCCTCCTGGCCCATGCCCTAGATCCAGTACCACCGATCCAGCAATATCGTCCCGAGGTTTCTCCAGAACTGGGAGTGATCCTTGACCGGCTCCTGGCCAAGGACCCAGCCGATCGATTCGAGACGGCTGCTGATTTGGTGACAGCTTTGGGTCCTTTCAGAGCTGGAGCTGATTTGTCTAAACTGATGACCTCGGCCCGGGTTGTCAACGACGGCTGACAGGTTATAGCGATGCGAAAAGCTTCGGTGTCGTTGACCGAAGTATCCGCGAGCCGTTGCGGTTCCACGGAGCGGGGCCACGGTTTCGATACTTCCGTACTGCTGTGACCTTCGAGCCGTGAACGGCTATCACGCAAAGAGCGGCGTCAGCGCGTTGCCCGTATTGATCCGGAGCGGCCGGCCGACCGGGTCGCGGACCTCGGTGGCCGGGTCGATGCCCAGGGCATGGAGGATCGTCGCCCCCAGGTCTTCGGGGCTGACGGGGTCGCGCGAGGGGTAGGCCGCCCAGCGGTCGCTGGCCCCGTAGACCTGCCCGCCCGCGATCCCTCCGCCGGCCAGGACCGCCGAATAGCACCGGGGCCAGTGCTCGCGGCCGGCATTGGCCGCGGTGATCCGCGGGGCCCGGCCGAACTCGCCGGCCCAGACGACCAGGGTCTCGTCGAGCAGCCCGCGCGCGTCCAGGTCGTCGAGCAAGGCGGCGAAGCCCCGGTCGGCCGGCGGCATCAGGTCGCGCTTGAGGCGGTTGAAGTTGTCGCCGTGGGTGTCCCAGAAGTTCCGGCCGTCGTCGTGCCAGTTGACCGTGACCAGGCCGACGCCCGCCTCGACCAGCCGGCGGGCCAGGAGCAGGCACTGGCCGTGGATGTTCCGGCCGTAGCGGTCGCGGACCTTCGGGTCCTCGCGCTCGAGCTGGAACGCGCCCCGGGCCTCGGCCGAGACCAGGGCGTCGAGCGCCCTCCCTTGGAAGCCGTCCCAGGCGCCGGGGCCGGTGCCGGGGAGGTCGGCCCGCTCGACAGGCCTTGTCAGCAGGCTCCGGCGATGCCCGAGCCGTTCGGCGTCCACCCCTTCGGGAAGGCCGAGGCCGCCGACCTGGAAGCCGGAGGCGTTGGGGTCGCCCTCGACGCGGAACGGGTCGAACCCCTTGCCGAGCCAGCCGCCGTGCTGGCCGGGGGCCTTGCCGCCGGGCGCGGCGGGGTGGGCGACGGTCCAGGGCATCGTCACGGCCGTCGGCACCGCCCCGCTCGTCGGCCGGAGCTTGCTCACGAGCGAGCCCAGGTGCGGCCAGTCGCCCGGCGAGGGGGGCGCGGCGTCGGAGTTGGGCGTCGGCGCGAGGTGGCCGGTCAGGAGCCGGTGGGCCGTCGAGAGGTGGGCGGGGTCGTCGTGCGTCATCGAGCGGACGACCGCCAGGCGGTGCGTCTGATCGGCCAGGAGCGGGAAATGCTCGCTGATCCGCAGGCCGGGCGTCCTCGTGGCGATCGTGGCGAACTCGCCGCGGATCTCGGCGGGCGCCTCGGGCTTGGGGTCCCAGGTGTCGAGCTGGCTCGGCCCGCCCCACTGGAAGATCAGGATGCACGACTTCGCCCGGCCGAACCCCGAGCCGCCCGACGCCCCCTCACCCCTGGCCCGAGCCCGGAACAGCTCCGGCAAGCCCAGGCCGAGTGACCCCAGCACCCCCGCCCGCAACGCCTCGCGCCGGGAAGGATGCCGGAACCCTCGACAACCGTCCGTTGATCTCGAGGTGCGCCATGTCAACCGCCCGCGATGTTCAACTTTGTGCCAACAATCTAACGGGCAGTTTACCCGATCGAGCCGGGCAGGGAAAGGAGGAAGAATTCGGATCGCCAGGAGGCGACCTTCGGACATTTCCTCCTTCAATCCACGGGAGTCGTCGCGATCGCGATCGGCCTCGACAACCGCATGACGGGATATTCGCGCCGGTTCGGGACGAGAACTTCATCGAAGAAGTTCCAGGTGAGCAGCCCATCGTCCGATCGGGCTTCCAGGATGTAGACGGCCAGCGAGCCCAGCGGCTGCGCGGTCCGCACGACGATCCGTGTCCCGGCCGGGATCGTCCGGTCCTGGCGAGTCGTCTTCGAGCCGTTGACGCGGATCAGGCGATGCCCTTCGAAGGTCCGAGGCTCGCGAGTGAAGGCGGTGATCGTCTCGATCTCGAGGCGAGCTTCGCCTCCTCGTTCAACGATTCAACGCGGATGCCGTGGGCCCGGAGGGTCTCGACGACCCGAGGTCACCCGGGCGGGATCAGGTAGGCGAACGGCCGGGCCACCTCCAGGTCGGGGACGAAATCCTCTTCGATTTCGCACGCGTAATCCTTCGGCTGGTCGGTCGCGACCTTCCGGCCGTTCTCCTCGCGCTCGACGAAGCCGAGGACGGCGACCTTGCCGGGAAAGGCGCGAGCCTTCGAGCGGATCGCCACGCGGTCGGTCGGGTCGAGCCCGGCGGCGACCGACCTTCGGCGGGCGTCGTCGAGCAGGGCGCGGACCTCCTCGCGGTGCTCGGCGACGAACTCCAGCAGGGCGAGGCAGAAGTCGCGCGTGGCGAACACGCGGTCCTTGAACGGGGCGTAAGAGTACGCTTCCGAGAGGACCGAGAGCCGGTTCCGGAGCCCGATGTACGTCGTGCCAAAACGAGGCGTGGCCGGGAACGACGTCCAGCGCGTGTGGTTCCCCTCGAAGTTCCCGTAGAAGAACGACCGGTACCCCGACCGCTTCTCCAGCGCTTCGCCGACCTCGGGAAAGAGCCTGCTCCGCGAGAACGCGATCAGCCGGGCGTTGCCCGCCGGGTTCTTCGGCCCTTCATACGTGATTGTGTAACGATGATGCGAGCCGTTGGTGGTGTGGGTGTCGATGGTCAGGTGCGGGTCCCACTCGTTCAGGAACCGGACCAGGGCCCGCGTCTCGGGAGCCTCCAGCTTCATGAAGTCGCGGTTGAGGTCGAGCCCGCCCGCATTCGCCCGCTGCCCCATCCCCTCTTCCGGCCCGACCTGTCCCGGCCGGTTGTCCTTCGAGACCCGCTCATTGCCGTCGGCGTTGTAGATCGGGGCGACGGCCAGGATCAGGTGCCTGAGCAGCGGGTGATCTGTCCTCTCGACGATCTCGCGGACCAGGATCGGCAGGGCCTCCTTGCCGTCAACCTCTCCCGCGTGGATGTTGCCGAACAGGAAGACCACCAGCTTGCCCGAAGCCTTCGCCGCCTCGGGCGTCGAGACCGGAGGGTCGGCGACGATCAAAAGCGGCAAGCTCCGCCCCTCGCCCGACCGGCCCAGCTCGGTCAACCGGATCAACGGCGACGATTTCGCCAGCCGCCCGCAAAGCTCGACGACCTCCGCGTGCCGCGCCGTGGCTTTGAATTGGCTTCGCTCGGCGACGGTGAGCAGGTCGTCCGGTGCCGCGCCCAGGGCCGAGAGGGCCGAGATCAGGACGAGAGATACAACTCGACCCACGGATGCCGCGAGCATTCTGGTCTCGTCCTTCCTGGAGGGGTCGTTCCTCGGCCCTGGACGGCGAACTCGGCTAGGCGACCGGCAGAGTTGACAGGAGGGTAACCACGATCCAGGTCGCTCCCACCACCCGACCGAGCCGGTCGATCCACGACCGCTCCGGTCGCCATCGCCCCGAGAGGGCGAGGAGCAGCCAGACGGCCGCCACGACCGGCCCGCACGGAGTGATGAAGTTGGTGGTCAAGACTCCGAAACATGCGGCCGGCTCGATGTGGCCGATCACTCCGTTTCCAAGCCTCGACCTCATCACGACGAGCGAGACGGAGTCGCCGAAACGGATCGGCGAGATCTTTGCGTAGACGAATCCGCCGAGTCCCGCGAGCTTGGGCCAGAGGAGCGAGGCGGCCACCTCCGCCGACTGGAACGCGAAGACGACCGAGCAGGCCAGCGACGCCGCCGCGCCGGGCTGGAGGGCGACTCGTCGCCAGGCCGGGCGCGGTCGGCGCACGCGGAACGCCAGGCAAGCCAGGGTCATCGGTGTCACGCAGGCGGATAGCGTCGCGGCGACGAGCAGCCGGGAGGGCGTCACGCTCCAGTATCTTGCGCCGTCTCCGACGGTAAGCCCCTGCCAGAGCGAACGCAACGTGACCGTCGCCAGCGCGATCGCGGCGATGAGGATCATCAGGTCGCCCAGGTTGAAGCGGCGCATTCCTCGGTCCCATCGGCGAGGCCCCCGGAACTGCCCTCGACGCCCCTGCTCCCGACCTTGAGAGATTCGACGCCGATCGGAGCCCGTCCATCCTATCCCCAGGGCAGCCGGCTCGCCAGCACTGGCCCTCTCAGCGGACGGATGTTCCCGATTACAGCGGTTAACGTCCAGAAGGCGCACGACGGAAGAGAATGACCGGGGCCAGGAGCCAGTCCCCGTTTTCCTCCATCGCGTGTTGTTCGAGTGGGAACCGCTGTAGGTGGTTATCCGGAAAGGGCTCGGAATGGGGACTGGCTCCGAGTCTTCCAGGTGCCAGTCCCCATTCCGAGCCCTGCTGCCCGGGAAAGGGGAAAGGCACCTCCGCTGCGCTGCGGAACCAGTCCCCTTTCCCGGACCCTGTGGGCTCTTTTCCGGATCGTCTCTTAATACTGGTTGAGGCCCGAGCAGAGCGAGTTGACCGTGTTCACGGCCCAGGACTTGATCGACCCGTTGGAGCACTGGCCGTCGATCTGCGTGAGCAGGTAATCGATGCAGTACGACTGGTTGTTGGACACGCCGATGCCCGAGCCGCACGATCCGACGTTCCACCCGCAGGCGCCGAGACCGCCGTCCGAGACCGTGAAGCCGTAGTACTGGCCCGTGTTCCCGCACATGTTGTCGTCAGTCACGTAGGCACAGATCGCCGTCGCGAGGACCTGGGCGCACGCCTGCTGGTTCGAGTTGCCGTAGCTGAGCGTCTTGCAGTAAGACGCGACCTGGGAGTTGGTGCAGCCCTGAAGGTTGCCGAAGAGATTCGGGCAGGTGGACGCCAGCCAGTTGCCCAGGTTCTGGCTCCATCCCCCGCCGTTGAGGCACTTGATCAGCGACTGGCCCTGGCTGCCGCACCAGTACGAGCAGGACTGCGTCTGGCCCTTGCAGACCGAGGGCGGCGGGCAGACAGTCTCCGACTCGTTCTGGCCGTTGTCGGATGCCACGGTGTTGTTGACGTCGCCGCTGTAGGTGGCCGACCAGGTATAGGTGCCCGCCACCGTCGGCACGTAGCCGTTGGGGGTGGAGTAAGTGCCGTCGCCGGTGACGCAGACCGTCTCGGTGTCGACCACCTTGCCGCCCGGCGAGGTCAGCGTGAAGGTGATCGTCCCGGTCGGCTTGTACCCACCCGAGAGCGTTGCCGTGTCGGTCAGGCACCCCCAGCCGGCGGTCACCGGTCCGCCGGCCACCGTGCTGATCGACGGCGACGACTGGCTGACGACCTCCGTCTCGTTCTTGCCATTGTCAGATGCCACGATGTTGTTGCCGTTGCCGCTGTAGACAGCCACCCACTGGTAGGTGCCCGCCGACGGTGGGCAGATAGCCGCCGGGATTGGTCCCGGTGCTCGTGTCGTAGGTGCCGTTGCCGCTGACCGTCACCGTGTCGGTGTACACGGCCACGTGGCTGGGGTTGTAGAGCGTGAAGGTGATCGTGCCGGTCGGGTTGATGCCGCCCGAGAGCGTCGCCGTGTCGGTCAGCTGTCGATCGTCGGAGTGGGGGTCGTCGAGGGGACCAGCGGCGAATTCGGGGTGGGGCGCCGGCATCGGATTGGCGGCCTTGGTGCCCCCGTTGTCCGAGTCGAGGTAGCGTCCCTCGGCATGATAGAGGATGTTGGCGCTGTCCGGACCATACGCGTTCCCGTTCTGGTTCGGCTCCAGTTGGTTGATCGCCTGGCCGCAGACGAAGTCGATCTGATAATAGGAGTTCGGGATCTGCACCGTCAGCGAATGGGTCCCCGGAGCGAAGGTCCCGGTCGCCTGCTGATAGATCACCTGCTGGTAGGCGGTGGAGTCGCTGAAGGAGGAACCCGGGGCGACATAGCTCACCAGGGTGAGCTGGTCGTTCATCCCCGACGGGACCGTGAACGTGACCGTGACCGTGTCACCCTGGCGCCGTGTTGCCGGCCAGGTCGCTGACCGTCGTGGTGCAGTGGCTCGGGGTGGTCACCTTGTAGCTGACACTCGTCGGGGTGCAGGTGGGGATCTGGTAAGTCGTCGAAGAGATTGCCCGAGTAGCTGTTGCCGCTCGTGGCGACGATCGTGTAATAGGTGTTCCCGGCGCTCCCGTTGGGACCGCCGCCCGTCTGGACATAGCCGCTCGGGCACCGATTCCTGCACGTAGTAGGTGCCCGGACTGCTGACCGCGAAGCTGTAAGTGCCGTTGCTCGCGGTCGTCGTCGATGCGACGAGAGTATCACCGTCAGACTGCAATCCCGCCGTTCCGTTGGACGACTGGTAAAGGTCGATGGTCACGCCGGCCTGCGGGGTGTCATCGGCCGAGAAGCCGTTCCCGGTCAGATCCAGGTACTTGGCCCCGCTGATGAGTGATGCCGCCCAGGGACACCGTGCCGCCGGCGTTCGTGACGACGGTCGGGGTCGCCGTGGTGATGCATCACCGGCTCCAGGGCCGTGCCGCTGGTGACCGGGCTATTGTTGCTGTCGCCGTTGTAGGTGGCGACCCAGTAGTCGGTGCCCGTTGCCGTCGACCGTGTAGCCCGTGCGAGGTGGCCGTGCCGCCGACGAGCGACTCGGTGTCGGTGAACAGCGGCGTGCCGCTGGCCGTCGAGTTGGTGTAGAGCTTGAAGGTGACCGTGCCGGTCGGGTTGTATCCGCCGCTGACGCGTCGCCTTGTCGGCGATCGAACTGCCGACGGTCGCGGTGGCCGGCTGCTGCATCGTGTTGATCGACTCGACCGAGGGGCCAATCATGGTGATCGTCACCGGCTCGTCGGCCGTGCCGCTGGTCACCACCGCGTTGTTGCTGTCGCCGTTGTAGGTGGCGACCCAGTAGTCGGTGCCCGTCGCGGTCGCCGTGTAGCCGGCCGAGGTCGCCACGCCGCCCGAGAGCGACTCGGTATCGGTGAACAGCGGCGTGCCGGTGGCCGTCGAGTTGTTGTAGAGCTTGAACGTCACCGTGCCGGTCGGGTTGTTGCCGATGACCGTCGCCTTGTCGGCGATCGAGCTGCCGACCATGGCCGAGGCCGGCTGCTGCATCGTGCTGATCGTGGCTGCCGAGTGACGATCACCGGCTCCAGCGCCGTGCCGCTGGTCACCGCGGCGTTGTTGCTGTCGCCGTTGTAGGTGGCGACCCAGTAGTCGGTGCCGGTCGCCGTCGCCGTGTAGCCGGCCGAGGTCGCCATGCCGCCCACCAGGGCCACGCCGGGCTCGGTGAACAGCGGCGTGCCGGTGCCGTTGGAGTTGCTGTAGAGCTTGAAGGTGACGGTGCCGGTCGGGCTGTATCCCCGTCACCGTGGCCTTGTCGGCGATCGAGCTGCCGACGGTGGCCGAGGCCGGCTGCTGCATCGTGTTGATCGTGATCGGCATGCTTCACCGGCTCGTCGGCCGTGCCGCTGGTGACCACGCATTGTTGCTGTCGCCGTTGTAGGTGGCGACCCAGTAGTCGGTGCCGGTCGCCGTCGGCCGTGTAGCCGGCCGAGGTCGCCACGCCACCGAGAGCGACTCGGTGTCGGTGAACAGCGGCGTGCCGCTGGCCGTCGAGTTGTTGTAGAGCTTGAAGGTCACCGTGCCGGTCGGGTTGTTGCCACCGCTGACCGTCGCCTTGTCCGCGATCGAGCTGCCGACCGTCGCCGACGCCGGCTGCTGCATGGTGTTGATCGTCGGCGAGGCCAGCAGCTTGTTGAAGAAGTCGAAGGTACTGGCCGCCAGAACGCTTTGCGTTCCGGGATTGGACGTGGTTGGCAGCGACTGGTTCCCAGACGTGGCATTGAGGATCGCGACCTGCTCCGATTTCCCCGACGCATCATTGACCAACACGGCGGCGGCGTCCTGGATCTCGGCGAGGTCCGTCGCGCTGGTGTGGTAGGGGTCGAAGCCGGTCAGGTTGAACAGGCCCGTGGCCGCTCCGTTATTGTATTCCAGGTCCCAGATCGCGATCTGGACGGCCGCCAGCAGGTTGCTCAGCGGGTAGCTCTGGATCGTGCCGGGGGGCGTGAGCGAGGACGAGAGCGTAGTCGTCACCGCCGGGAACGAGGTTGGCGTCACGCCCGGCAGACCATAATGGTTGTCGAGGTAGGCGATCTCGCCGCCATTGGCCAGCAACGACGGGGGATCGACGGTCACGGGGAAACTGGTAGGGGGATTCGCCAGATCGGAGGTGGCGTTCGACGCAATAGGTGAGGAATGTGTTGGGGTTCAGCGGGACGCTGTTGGTGTCGCTCACGTTGAACTGCAACTGGTTGGCTGAGGTGTAGTAGGGGGGTTGGGGCGATGTGTAACTGCCGACGTTGTAATAGATCCCGCTGAAGGGGACGCCCAGCCCCTGGTAGTTCGCCGTCACCGTCGTCGGGTCGATCGCGGTGACCTGGATCGAGCTGCTGGTCACGGACAAAACTTGGTTGATCTGCGAGTAGGCCTGAGCCCCCGTGTTGGCGTAATTCGTCGGCGGGGTCTCCTTGACCGTGTAGGTTGTGCCGCCGGTCAGACCGGTGAAGCTGTAGTTTCCATCGAGCCCGGTCGTGACCGGGCCGCTGAGCAGCGTCGAGCCCGTGGAGTCATACAGACTGACCTGGGCGTTGGCCAGGGGGGTGGTGGTCGAGGACAGGACGCCGCCGCCGGTCGGGTCGGTGAAGACGGTCCCCTGGATGAAACCGGTGGCCGTCAGTAGCTCTCGTTTCTCGAACGCCTCGATGGTCGGTCGAAACGCTTGCCGGGCTGAGATGAGACGGCGGGGCCTGCGGGCTCTTCTGTTTGTGAACATTCTGGAAGTCTCAGGTGTGAGTGTACGGGGCGTCGATGCGGCAGGTCAGGATTTCTTGCGGAGTCGGAGGAACTTCGGAAGATGTGAGCCGGCCTGGTGGATCACCAGCCAGGCCGGCCGGTTGCCACGTTCACTTCAGCGAGATGCGACGGACTCGATCGGTCAAGGCGAGGACCCCTCCGACCAGCAAGGTCAGGGCGCCGGCCATCGAGCCCGGATCGATCTCGGGGACGTCAGAACCGCCACCGGCGGCCCTCGCCACCTTCGGCGAAACCGCCAGCAGCACCGCCATCAACGACAGCATCGACGTGATGATCAGCGCCCGACGGGTCGCCGAGAGCCTGGCCTTGGGCCTCTTCTTCCCCTTCTCACGGTTCTCGACGACAACGGCCATCGACTCCATGCCCCTCCGGAAGGAGGCGGCCTTGGCCCTCGAAACTCGACGACGACCTCGGGAAGACTTCTTCATTTTCACTCCAAAAATAAAAGAAAATCACGAATATATCAGCGTGGCAAGTCCACGAGAATCCCGGGACTTCCGGATGGTAGTGGATCAGATATCAGCCCGATCCACCGATCCTTGAGACCGTGAATAACTGCGATGGTAGGTTGTTCTAATAGCCTTTATGAGGGAATGTCAACGAGGAGTGGTGATTGGAGTTTTTTTTCGACTCGACCACATTCTTATGACGCCCGACATGGCTTTAAAACGGCGATTTTCTTAATTATGGATGCGAAAAAACCACATGGGTTCGCTCAGTGAACGAGCCGTCACAATCCGACAACGCGGTAACTGAACCGGTGCCCGACGGCCACTCTCCATGGCACGTGTTCGGAGGACCGGATCGTGTGGCACCCGAATCCGACCCCACCGTCCGGGGCGAAGCCGGCCTCAGTTCATCGCCCCTTGACCACCGCGCATGGTAGACCCGGATCAGGCGGCCGAGATGTCCCGGGCCTTAGGTCGCGAGCGGCCGATGGCGGCGACCTCGACGGTCGCCAGGCCCAGCCACACCAGGGCCATCGTTGACGGCCCGGGTGGACTCACGGCCGGGCCCGTGCCTCCGGGGCCGGTCACCTGGTTCGGGGTGGAGTGGTCGGCCCAACCCAGGAGGGTTGCCCTCGCCGACCCAGATCCCGTGCCGTCCGGGAAACTGAGCTCCTCCCAGCCGGGGTCGCTCTGGCCCGGGTCGTTGAACATGGGGGCGAAAGGGGTCAGGTCCCGCCGTTTGGGCACAGGGGCCTTCGTTTGGGGCCACTCGCCCGCCACCCGTTCCCTCGGAATCCCGACCGGCGGGGCCGGCGACTTCACCTGTCACAGATCGGGCAATAGACAAGCTCGCCCAGACCGACTCGATGCGACGTCTCCCGACAAACGGACGGCCCGGGTTCGGGTTTCGAGAAGCACGCGACGGCCGCGAGCGCGGCCAGGAGCAGGGTGGCCGTAACCAGGTTCGAGAGCATTGGATCGGAACTCCGACACGAAGAAAGCGGACGACAAGCTTCCTCCATCTAGGCGTCTCGTCCTTACGCGCGGACGTTGAGATTTGTTGATCGATCGTAACCTGCCGGGATCGTCCTGAGCGTCAGACAGGAACACCCCTGAGGGTTCAAGCTCGGGGTTGACCTTGACCTTGACCCGTCGATGGACTAACTTTGCGCGTCGCATCAGGCAAGGACGCCAGAGGCGACGGGCCAGGGAGGGCTTGTCCGATGTTTCGACGGTGCGTGCTCGCGGTCGCGGGGCTGACTCTCGGCCTTCTGGCGGGTTGCGGGCCGGTCCTCCGATCGGCGGAACGGATCGAGACGGCCCTGCTGAAGGTCGAAGCAGCCTGGATGCCCAACCGGCTCGACTGCATGATCTACCATCCCTCGCACCGCGTCGCCCTGGCGACCGCCGAGGTGCTCAAGGTCGAGCTGGCCGAGGTCAAGATTCGCAGCGTCGAGTTGACCCGGGACAAGAATTACGACACGCCCGAGGGCAAGACGCCCGCGCCGGACTCCGTCGTGATCCCCAGCGACTATCAGGCCTTCTGGCTGGAGTGTCTGCCGGTCTCCAGGAGCCCGATTCTGGTCAATTGCCGGCTCGTCAAGTTCGAGGGCAAGGCCCCGGACGGTCAGAAGGTCGAGGCCGTGGTCCGGCTCGAAGTCGTCGGCTCGGATCAGCGAACGGTGGTGAGCGTCCAGGCCGGCGGCCACGGTGACAACAGGGGCTCCCACTACCTGCTCGCCAGGATTAACGAGCGGATGCAGAATCCCTCGACCCGCCCCGGCTCGCCCGAGGAACGCGCCGCCCTGAAGGCCGCCTTCGACCCCGGGCCGAAGGGCAACGTGGATTACTCCGCGGAGACGGGCGAGATCACGATCCGGATGGAATGATCTCCGCGAGCAAGTCTGGGCCAGCCGGACGGGTGGGCCGGGTTCGGGTGACGTGTGGCTCGGGGTTCGGGGTGCCCGTCAATCACTCACCGGCTCCTTGTCTCGACCTCTCTCGATGAGTAACGTAATCGTTCGTCACGAGCACGTCGAAGTGAAATCGCTGACGTTCTTCCCATCCGGACTCATCGGGAGTACGACGTATGCGGCTCGCAAAAGCAGCATTGGCCGTTTGCCTCGCCCTGGCCGTCTCGATGCTCGCCATCGCCCAGGATCAGGAGCGGGCGGGTCAGGACGCCGGCGCGTTGTTCTGGCTCGCGCCGAAGACGGATCTCGACCTGAACAAGCTCACGCCGGTCGAGGTCCGGTTGCTTGCCACCCCCGAGGTGGGGAAGGGGCTCGCCATGCTCAAGACCTCGGCGATCGACCCGAGCGAGAACTTTGTCCCCGGGCGGGCGGATCTGGCCCCATTCGTGGCCGAGAAGGATGCGGGCTACCGTGTCGAACCGGCGGGGCTCAAGGTGGCGGCCCGACCCTTCGGGGATCGGAAGTATCAACTGAAGGTTGTGCCGGAGTCCCTTTCCGGACTGACACTACTCCAGACCAAGATGGGCCACAAGTCGTTCGTGGATGGCCGGTTCTCGGTGATCGTCTCGGTCGCCAGGCCGAGCTATGTGTTCCTGGCCGTTGACGAGCGGCGTGGAGACGTACAAGGAGCACGGCACCCCCTCGTGGCTCCAGGAATACGCCCCCACCGGCCTGAAGGTCGCGACGGATGAGCCGGTCATGAGCCAGGCGGGCGCCTTTTCTCGTGTTCGTCAAGAAGGTCGCGGCCGGCCGAGTGGCCTTCGGACCGCCGGCTCTGGACGAGAACGAGAACGCGATGTACTTCGCATTCTTCGCGACGGCGAAATGAAGCGTGAGGACGGGTGACCTCGAACCATCGGGGTCAAGCCCTCGACGCCGGCCGGAGATCCCGCCTTGAAACTCCCTCATCGATTCTCGATCGCCGGGCTCATGATCCTCGTCCTGCTGATCGCGCTCGCCCTGGTCGCGTTACGCTCCGGTTCGGCGGCGTGGGCCGGCGGGTTCTATTTGCTGACCTACGCGGTGATCCTCCTCGCGATCGTCGGGGCGGTCTGCCGGGTTGGTCCCGAACGGGCGTGGTGGCTCGGATTTGCCCTCTTCGGCTTCGCCTACTTCCGATGGACCTTGAACCTCGGCCTCACGTTGCCGACGATGCTGGCACTGGATCTCATCAGGCCCGACGGAGTCGGACCTCTCGATTTTGAGAATTACCCCCGCGCCTATTACTGGCTGATCGGACATTGCCTCTGGAGTCTCCTGGCCGCGACGATCGGAGGTGGGCTCGCCGTCGCCCTTTTCGCCGTCCCGGAGGCCCAGGGCGCCCGGCTCGCCGTCGAGCCTCGCGAGGAGGTCAGGCCCGTTCGCATGAAGTGGCGATGGGCGATCGCCATCGGACTGGCACTCGTCATCCCCCTTTCGGCCATGATGCTGGTCAGACCGATGTCAGATCCCGCGATCTGGGCGGGCGCCGTCTACCTTTCCACCTGGGCCCTGCTCGGCCTCACGGTCCTGGGAGTCGCGTGCGGCCGGGGGAAGCGACGGATGATCTGGTTCGGGGCCGCCCTCTTCGGGCTCGGATACATGATCCTGAATCGAAGCGGGGACGGCTTCGAGGAGACCAGCTACGTCCACCTCGTGGCGGACGATTTCCTGGAAGCCATCCGTCCCAGGCTCCCGGACATCGTGCGCGGGTTCCCCGCGAGATCGGCGGCGACGGCGCTCGATAACGCACGCATCAGGGAGATCCTCGATCGGAAGATCCCCATGAGATTCCGCGAGGAGACACCGCTGGAAGACGTCCTCAATCATATCCGTGCGATGACCAAGACCGCGGATGGCCTCGAATTGCCGATCTATGTGGACCCGATAGGGCTGCAAGACGCCGACAAGACGATGCAATCGACCGTGCAGATCGACCTCGAAGGCTGCCGCCTGGAAACGACGCTCCGGCTCGCATTGCGGCAACTCGGCATGCACCATTTCATTATGAACGGGATGCTCTATATCACCAGCAGTTCCAGCGGCGATCGAGATGACCAGATCGACTATTATCTGCTCGTCGGTCATTGCCTCCTGGCCCTGATTTCCGCCGGCCTCGGGGCCTTCCTGGTCCCTCTCGTCGCCAATCGCGAGACCTGAGGAAACTCGATGGCAATTCTCATTGCAGGCCCCAGGCCCCAGGCCCCAGGCCAAAATAACCCAGCTGATCGATTTATCTTAATCTTTTGGATCTTTCGGACGGGTGGGCCGGGCTCGGGTGCCACACGTTCGTGGGTAGAGGGAATAAAGCTACATGGCTTTCAACTTAAAACTCGCAGTAGCCCCTTTGATTTCCAGCACGCCGGCTTGATTATACTTTAGTTCGACTATTGAATGCGTTTTTAGTTGTCCCAGCTCGGATGTTACCCGAGGCCATCCTTTGATAATCATCCAGCAGGTGTCTACAATTGGTTTATTACACCAAACATGATTAAATACCAAGTATGTTAAATTGCACTCCGCTAGGACCGCAAGCTCTACTTTGTTTCTGAGGATCTTGCCATCACCTCCCACGAAAATCCAATTTGGATCTTCCTCGTATAATGTCCGAATTATTTCAACGTCCTCGCTCTTTTTGTTGAATCTTTGATCGTCATTATGATGCCTTACTCGATGCACTGAAGGGCCTTCGTAGATATCCAGCATCCTTGCCGTGCGAACACAGGAGTTCCTGTCAAAGAAAAATCTCATCATGCGGCTGTCCTACTTTCGAATCGAGCCGCGGCGATCACGTGCTCCGGCTTGATTTCATACCAGTCCGCAACCCTGGCGGCATCGCGCCCGTTGGCTTCGTATGCAGCAGCTAGAACCCGGGTTGAGATTCCCACCTCGCTAACAATAGGTTTGCCAAAGGATCGCGATGGATCAACAACGACCCCCTCGGCGATGTACCATAATTTTGCAAGGTTTGTAATGTGATCGTACTCGATTTTTTCGAGAAACGGCATGATGACGGAGTTGATATACGATTGGTTCGTCAGAGGCTCGATGACAGGGCCAGTCACATCATTCAAAGGACGGGTGAAAATTCTTCCCCTGCTGTAGTAGATTTCCCTCTCGCAGAATGGATGCGTCTTTCCAGTGTCGCCAGACAGTTTCTTATGCACTTTGCGAATATCTTGGAGCGAAACAGGCGGGTTGGCATCCCGGAGACGCCCGGCGATGTAAACCTCGATGAGGTCAAGGAAGCTAATCGCGCGATCGTCTCCGACGGTTGGATAATCACTCTGGAAGACACCTAAACCGGCGCGATCTTCTATCGGACGGAACCAAGCACGAACACGACTGGGCCGCAGTTGCGTCAACTTCGCCGCTTCGGTGAGGCTGTAAACGCCTCTGCCCAGAACCTTCATGGTTGCCTCCATCCCGGACATTTGCCTATTCGCTCCGTTCGAACGTAGAACGGTCCTACAATAGCCATAAGGGAAACGGTCTCGGCTGGGAATAAACGGGCTTCACTGGCCCCAGTATTAGTGGACATGCGCCAGCCAAACTGATGGACAAATTATCCGTTACGTGCCGGCTCATTGCAAGCAAATAAACCGGGCGGTCTCCGAACCACCCTGAACCGGGAAAGGTGCCCGCAGACCGGGAAAGGTGCCAGACCGGGAAAGTTGACAGGTATCGTTATTGGGCCCGGAAGTTGGCGAGTATTCCTGACCTCGCTCCCTCGGTTTTCCGTGGGAGTGAGCTACAGGTCTTCATTACGACCCTCAGACCGCGATGATGATCTGGAAAAGATTGGGAGTTTGCTGGAAATCGGGAAAGGTTGAGAAGATACTCGGTGTCCTGGCACAAATTTAGTTTGCGTTGCAAAGTCGAAGCCTGATCCCGATTTCTTGCCGATTTCGATTGATTTTGGCCCCATTTTGACCCAAAATCGGGCCAAATCGACCCCTTTTTGGGGGTTTTGGGGGTCATTTCGACGAACTTTGCCAGGCAAAGGAATCGATTGCGTCGAGTTTAACGGCGACCACCGATCTCCCGCGATCAACCCGGGGCGGGTTCGAGGCGGCGGGGTTCGGCGACTAGCCTTGCCTCGATCTTGCGGTCGGACCAGGGGCGGTTGGCGCCGGCTCGGGGGCCGGGGTAGGCGGCGCGCTGGGCGGGGCGGTTGTGGTGGAGGCAGCGGCCGTAGAAGGCGTCGATGAACTGGCCGGCGGCGGGGTCGTGGAAGGCGATCGTCTCGATCACCTCTTCCCAGGCCAGGCAGCGGACGTCCACGCGGTCGAGGGTCGGCTCGAACCAGTCGCGGAGCCAGGCGTCGCGCTCGCCGGCGTACTGCTCGGACCGGCGAGCGGCCTTGCGGCGGATCGCTTCGAGGGCGGTGTCGCGGGCGAAGACGCCGTCGTCGATCCGGGCCTGCGGGGCGAGGACCAGGAACGCCAAGTCGTCCATCAGGGCGGGGTTGCGCTCGGAGCGGCGGAGGACCTCGGCCATGCAGGCGACGCTCCGCGCGGCCTGGTCGAAGAACGGGGCGTTCTTGATGCCGGAGGAGAGCCGGTTGAACAGCTTGGCCTCGATCAGGACGAATTGCCGGGCGTCGTCCGCGAGGGTCAAGCCGGAGGAGCCGGGGTCGCCGATCCGGAAGTGGCCGATGGCGGCGTCGGCGTGGGTCCGCGACTCGGCGAGCGGATCGCCCCGGTATCTCGCCATAAACGCAGAAGGGAGCCAGGCTTCGGAGAACCAGCGGGCCCCGGGCAGCGGCGACATCGGGTAGCGGTCGCCCCCGTGGCGCTCGAACCAGTCGACGACCACGCGGAGGAGCCAGTGCTCGCCGAAGAGGAGCGTCGGCGGGAAGGCCGGATCGCCCCCGTCGCACGCCTCCAGCATCGCCTTGATCCGCGCGGTGATCATCACGATCGGCCCGTCCCTAACGCCCTTCGGGCTGTTGCGATTCTCCTTATTTTAACCATTGTAGTGGGGATGATCCGGTCACGCGATCCTGTTCGGATGTCCGGCGCGTGGTCGATCTGTTTTTCTTGAAGGAGTGTGTTCGAACGTCGGTTGCTAAAACGATCTTATCTGGATAGAGGGCCATCAATTCGGCCTGTCGAGCTGGGGTGAGGTTTTGAGATCGGGGATCGCGCCGTTGGGTTTGTCTTCTCGCGATGATTCGGAGAGAAGCATCGGTGGTGAGGCTCGCCCGAGGCTCGACCCACCCGACGCGTTGCATTCGCTCTATTCACCCCAATTTGGCAAGGTCGAAATTGGCTTTGAGTTTTTGGGGGGGATCGTGAGGAGGGATTGGGTTTGTCTGCGGCGATCCTGTTGGCTTTGTCTGCCGTGGTCGTTCGGAGCGACGTTGGGTTTGTCTGACTGGCCTGTCAACGACGGATTGGGTTTGTCTGCCCGGCGGCGGGTGCGCCAATGGGTGGTGGTAGCCCAAGAAGGGACGCTTTTCCGTAGGGTAGGGCTTGCCCTGCCGAGACCCGGATCGCGGCAGGGCAAGCCCTACCCTACGGAATCTGCTGATGAGGATCTCGGGCGAATTGGGTTTGTCTGACTGGGTCGGGGCAGGGGAGATTGGGTTTGTTTTTTCCAGGGCTGGATCAGGACCTGGCGCTGGTAGGGTGGGCACTGCCCACCTTGCAATTCCTTGCAGGATAAGGAATTAGGAATGGTGGGCGGTGCCCACCCTACGCCGGATCGATGTGGTGCCGGAACCAGAGTTCGAGCATCAGGAGGGCCCAGAGCTTGTAGGCGTTGTCGCGGCGACTCTGGACGTGGTCGTCGATCAGGGCTTCGACCGCTTCGGGGCGGAAGAGGCCGCGGGCCAGGGCTAGGGGGTCGAGCAGGACGGCTCGAAGCTCGTCCTTCAGCTCGCCCCGGAACCAGCGGTCGAGCGGGACGCCGAAGCCCATCTTGGGGCGGTTCCGGATCGGCCTGCGGGAGGAGGTCGGCGAAGGCCTGCTTGAGGACGACCTTGGAGCGGCCCCCTCGGAGCCGGAGCTTCCGGCGGATCGGCAGGGCCAGGGCGAGCTCGACGACCCGGTGGTCGAGGAACGGGCCCCGGGCACTCCAGGCTGTGGGCCATGCTGGCGAGGTCGACCTTGACCAGCAGGTCGCCGGGCAGATAAGTGAGGAGGTCGACGATCGTGGCCCGGGTGACCGGGTCGCGACCGGGGGCGGCCTCGAAGGCCCGGGCGAGGACAGACGGCGGGGTCGGCCTCGGCGGGATGGCGGGCGGCGGCCCGGCCGAGGTGGTCGAGGAAGTCGTCGGAGTAGAGCGAGGCGCGGGCGGGCTCGTCGAACATCGCGACCCAGCGGAGGTAGCGGGCTTCGGGCCCCTGGCCGATCCCTTCGAGCATCCGGCGGACCTGGCGGAGCCGGGTCTTGGCCTTCACCGAGGCCGGCAAGGCCCGCGCGACCGGGCCGCCGAGGAACCCTCGCGGGGCGTCGGGCAGGCGGTCGAGCCAGGCGGCCAGGGCGACCGCCCGATAGCGGTCGTAGCCGGCGAAAAGCTCGTCCCCGGCGTCGCCGGTCAGGGCCGACGGTGACGTGCTTGCGGGTCTCGCGGGCGACGTGCCAGGTGGGCAGGGCGGAGGAGTCGGCGAACGGCTCGTCGAACTGCTCGGCCAGCTTCGGCAGGGTCTCCCAGGCCCTGGGCTCGACCACGAAGGCGTGGTGCTCGGTCCCGAGCGTCCGGGCGGCCAGCTCGGCATAGCGGCTCTCGTCGAACGCCGGGTCGCCGAAGCCGATCGAGAACGTCTTAACCGGTCGGGACGACGCCCGCTGCATCAGGCCGACGATGATCGTCGAGTCGATCCCGCCCGACAGGAAGGCCCCGAGCGGGACGTCGGCGACCATCTGCTCGCGGACGGCGTCGTCGAGGGTCGCGCGGAGCTGCTCGACGTCCTCGCCCGGCGGGCGGTCGACTTCGAGGTTCCAGTCGGGGTCCCAGTAGCGGGTCAGCTCCAGCCGGCCCTCTTGCCAGACGCGCGTAATGGGCGGGCGGGAGCTTGTAGACCCCTTCGAGGATCGTCGAGGGATGCGGGACGTATCCATAAGTGAGATAACGGTCGAGCGCGAGGGGATCGAGGCGGCGAGGCAGCTCGTTTTCGGGCAGGGCGAGGAGCGACTTCAGCTCGCTGGCGAAGCTGATCCGGCCGGCGCTCGAGGCGGTAGATCAGCGGCTTCTGGCCCAGGCGGTCGCGGCCGAGGACGAGCCTCCGGCGCGGGGCGTCCCAGATCGCCAGGGCGAACATCCCCCGGAGCAGGCGAGAACATCCCGGGGCCTTCGTCCTCGTAGAGGTGGACGAGGACCTCGGTGTCGCCGGCCGAGCGGAGCGTGTGGCCCTTCGCCTCCAGGCGGTGGCGGAGGGCGGGGAAGTTGTAGATCTCGCCGTTGAAGACGGTCCAGACGTGCCGTCCTCGTTCGAGAGCGGCTGGTGGCCGCCGGCAAGGTCGACGATCGAGAGCCGGCGGAAGCCGAGCGCGGCGTGGTCGTCGCGGTAGGTCCCGGAGTCGTCGGGGCCTCGATGCTCCAGCCGGGCGATCATCGCCGCCAGGGTCGCATCGGCCGGCGCGAGGGCCGGGTCGGTCCAGGCCGCTCCCGTGATCCCGCACATGGCCGACACGCCTCGCAACGACTTTGATCGACCTGAACAAAGGAAAATCCAGCCTAGCAGATCGCGGAAGGCTCCACCACGGAGGACCGCCGAAGGTCCGGGATCGCTCATGGACCGGCGACAGAGAACTCCTCGTGTGATACTCTGCTGAGGCGATTCGACCGGGATCGCAGTCCCCTATCCGACAAAGGGTCGCGTATGATGGGGGGCGAGCCGCGTTCGGATCGGGCGGCAGGACAGGCATGATTTTCCAAGGCCTGTCGGCACGACTGGTTCAGGTCAGGAGAGGGAGCCCCATGAGCGAAACGTCGATCCGTGAGTACATCACCCGGACGTTCGCCGACGTCGATGTCGTCGAGGCGATGGGGGCCAGCTTCTTCTCCCATGGCCCGGATCAGAGGTTTCCGTTCGCCACGATCGTCACCGGCGACGAGCACGACCAGGCGTCGAATCTGAGCCGCCCGTCCGTCTTCCGCCTGAACGTCGGCGTCAGCAAGCAGACCTTCCAGTCGCTGTTTGGCTCGGGCTCGGCCGACTCCGCCGAGGGCGAAACGGAGGGCGGTTACGACTTCACCGCCCTGGATAGCCTCATGCCGCACCCGGTTTACGGCAAGATGTACTGGGTCTGCGTGCTGAACCCTAGCGAGGAGACCTTCAAGAGGGTTCAGGAGTTGCTCCGCGAGGCCTATGACATGGCCGTCCGCAAGAGTGCCAGGACCAGGCCGACGGACGAGGCCTGACCGCGTTGCAGCGAACCCCGGACGGCCGTGTCAACAAGAGCCTACCCTCTTTGACACGAGAAGCGGAGCGGCTCACGCCCCAGGATGGGAAGGGGAGTATTCATGGCGGTCGTCAGCTTCCGGATCGATGGCCAGGCCGTCAGCGTGCCCGAGGGTCAGACCGTCCTCCACGCGGCACATTCGGCCGGGATCGCCATTCCCACGCTCTGCCACCTCGACGGCCTGACCGAGGTCGGCTCCTGCCGGCTCTGCCTGGTGGAGGTCGGCGAAGGTCGGCCCATGACCCCGGCTTGCGTGACCCTGGCGGCCGAGGGGCTGGAGGTCCGGACCGACACGGAAGCCTTGCGGCTCCATCGGCTCTCCGTGCTGGAATTGCTGTTCGCCTCGGGCAACCACGTCTGCGCCGTCTGCGTGGCCGACGGCCGTTGCGAGCTGCAAGACGCGGCGGTCGACGCCGGCATGGACCACGTCCGGTTCGAGTACGAGCACAAGCCGCTGGCGGTCGACCTGAGCCACGAGCTGTTCGGCGTCGACCACAACCGCTGCATCCTCTGCACCCGCTGCGTCCGGGTCTGTGGCGAGGTCGAGGGGGCGCACACCTGGGGCGTCTCGGGCCGGGGGGCGGATGCGAAGGTCGCGACCGACCTGGACCGGCCCTGGGGCGAGTCGCCGACCTGCACCTCGTGCGGCAAGTGCGTGATGGCCTGCCCGACCGGGGCTCTCTTCCATCGGGGCGACACCGTCTCCGGGATCGACCACCGGCGCGACCGGCTCGCCATGCTGATCGCCACGCGGGGGCACGCGTCATGACCCGTTTGAGACTGGCTACCGCCTGGCTCGGGGGATGCTCCGGCTGTCACATGTCGTTCCTTGACATGGATGAGTTCCTGATCGACCTCGCCGGCAAGGTGGATGTCGTCTTCTCGCCGTTCGTCGACGCCAAGGAGTATCCCGAAGGGGTCGACGTGGCCCTCGTGGAAGGGGCCGTCTGCAACGAGGACCACCTCCGGATGCTCCCGATCCTCCGAGCCCGGACCGGGATCGTCATCTCGTTCGGCGACTGCGCGGTGACCGGCAACGTCACGGCCCTCCGGAACCCGTTCGGCGGGGCCGAGGACGTCCTCCGGCAGGTCTATCTCGAAAACGGCGACCGGAACGCCTCGATCCCTTGTGAGCCGGGGATCGTGCCGGTGCTGCTCGACAAGGTCGTCCCGGTTCATTCGATCATCCCGGTGGATGTCTACCTTCCCGGCTGTCCGCCGCCGGCTCCTCGGATCAGGGCCGTGCTCGAAGCTCTGATCGCGGGCAAGACGCCCCACCTGGAAGGCCGGGACATCCGGTTTGGATAGGTCGACCCATTTCAAGACCGGAGAACGCGATTTATGGCCCAGCGGATCGTCATCGACCCGGTCACGCGGATCGAGGGGCACGCCCGGATCACGGTGCATCTCGACGACGACGGGAATGTCGCCGACGCCCGGTTCCACGTCACGGAGTTCCGCGGCTTCGAGAAATTCTGCGAGGGGCGGCCGTTCTGGGAGATGCCGGGAATCACCGCGAGGGTCTGCGGGATCTGCCCGGTCAGCCACCTGCTCGCGTCGTCCCAGGCCGGCGACGCAATCCTGGCGGTCGAGGTCCCGCCGGCCGCGGTCAAGCTCCGTCGCCTGATGAACCTCGGCCAGATCATCCAGTCGCACGCCCTGAGCGTCTTCCACCTGAGCGGCCCCGACCTGCTCCTGGGGATGGACTCCGACCCGGCCCGCCGGAACATCTTCGGCCTGATCGCGAGCCATCCCGAGGTCGCCCGCGCGGGCATCCGGCTCCGCCAGTTCGGCCAGGAGATCATCGAGGTCCTCGGCGCCCGCAAGATCCATTCGGTCTGGTCGGTCCCCGGCGGCGTCCGGGAACCGCTTTCGACCGAAGGCCGCGAGGCGATCCTGGCCCGCGTTCCCGAGGCGAAACAGACCTCTCTGATGGCCCTCGGCCTGTTCAAGGGCCTGCTCGACGGCTTCCGCGAGGAGGTCGCGAGCTTCGGCCATTTTCCCACGCTGTTCCTGGGAATGGTCGGCCCCGACGGGCTCTGGGAGCACCACGACGGGCTGATCCGCGTGACCGACGCCACGGGCCAGATCGTCGCCGAGGGGCTCGATCCGGCCGACTACCGGAGCTTTCTGGCCGAGTCGGTCGAGCCCGACTCGTACCTGAAGTCGCCGTATTATGCTGCCGATGGGTTATCCCGACGGGATCTACCGGGTTGGGCCGCTGGCGCGGCTGAATGTCTGCTCCCGGACGGGCACGCCGCTGGCGGACCGGGAGCTGGAGGAATACCGCGAGCGCGGCGGCCGGACGGTCACTTCGTCGTTCTGGTATCACTACGCCCGCCTGGTCGAGATCCTGACCGCCGTTGAACAGGCCGAGCGGCTCCTCGACAACCCGGAGATCCTCTCGGACCACCTCCGAGCCCACGCCGGGGTCAACCGACTCGAAGGCGTGGGGGCGAGCGAGGCTCCTCGCGGGACGCTGTTTCACCACTACCAGGTCGATGAAAACGGGCTGATCACGAAGGTCAACATGATCATCGCCACGGGTCAAAACAACCTGGCGATGAACCGGGCGATGGCCCAGATCGCACGCCATTTCATCCGGGGGACACCGATCCCCGAGGGGGCCTTGAACCGGCTGGAGGCGGGCATCCGGGCGTTTGACCCCTGCCTGAGCTGCTCGACGCACGCCTTCGGCCGGATGCCGCTGCTCGTCCGGGTCGTGGGGCCGGACGGGACGGTCCTCGACGAGGCCCGGAGGGACTGACCCGATGGTCGGCGAGCGGCCCGCCCTGGTGATCGGTTACGGCAACACCCTGCGATCGGACGACGCGGCCGGTCCCCTTGCGGCCGAGGTCGTGCGCGACTGGGCCTTGCCGGGCGTGGTCGCGTTGGCGGTCCCGCAGCTCACGCCTGAACTGGCCGAGCCACTCGCGAGCGTCCGGCTCGCGGTCTTCGTCGATGCCCGGGTTGACTCGAACGATGGGCCGGCGGGGGTCGAGGTCTCGCTGGTCGAGCCTTCGGAAACCTCATCGCCGTTCGGGCACATCGGCGACCCCGGTTCCTTGCTGGCGCTCGCTCAAGCGGCCTACGGGGTTTGTCCCGTGGCCTGGCTCGTGACGGTCCCGGCGGTCGAACTGGGGCTGGGCGAGGGGCTCAGCGTCCGGGCGAGTCGCGGCCTCGATGAGGCCCTGGGACGGATCGCCGATCTGCTGGGGTCGAATCCTGGCTATGGTTTCGAGACCCCCTTCTCGCGGGCCAGTTGCTCGTAGAGCGAGGCGAACCGCTCGACCATCAAGGTGACGCCGAATTCGGCCTCGACGCGGGCCCGACCAGCCTCACCGAGGCCCCGGGCCAGTTCGGGGTCCTCGATTACCCGGCGGATCGCCTGCGTCAAGGCGGGGGGGTCGCGGAGGGGGACGAGCAGGCCGGTCACGCCGTCCTCGACCACCTCCGTCGTCCCCGGCGCGGCGGTGGCCACGACCGGTTTGCGGAACCGCATCGCCTCCAGGACCACGTTCGGCAAGCCTTCGTAGAGGCTCGGCAGGACCAGCAAATCGGCCGCCGCCAGGAGCCGGGGGACGTCTTCCCGATGGCCAAGGAACGACACCCGGCGGTCCTCGAACAACCGGAACGCCCGCGCCGTCTCCTCCAGCCTCGGCCGGAGCGGCCCCTCGCCGACGATCAAAGCGCGGACGTCGGGCCGGACGTGCTGGAGCAGGTCGAGCGCCGAGATCAGCGTGTCGACCCCCTTCTGCTCGGCCAGCCGGCCCACGAACAGCACGAGCGGAGCATCGACGGACAGCCCCAGCCCGGCGCGGACCTCGGCCGGGTCGACGGCCGGCGGCTCCTCCGAGCCGATCCCCGAGGGGATCATGGCCAGTTTCTCGGCCGGGATGCCCGCCTTCTGATAGAAGGCGACCACCGCGTTCGAGTTGCCCATCACGCGGTCGGTCCAGCGGGCGAGGAAGCGGTCAACCGCCAGCTCCGACCGGCCTTTCCAGAGGTCGACCGCCATCTCTGACGTGACCACGACCGGGACCTTCGCCTGATGGGCCGCGACCCGCCCATAGGTGTCGGCCGCGTAGATCCAGGTCTGGACCACGTCGAACCGCTTTTCCTTCAGGAACCGGGTCAGCCGCCCGAGCGCCAGTGGGTCGACCTTGAACCGCTTGCCGATCAGGGTGACCGGCACGCCGGCCTCGTCGAGTTCGGCCTTCAGCGGCCCGAGCCGGGTCAGGGCCGCGACCTCGACCCGGAACCGGTCGCGGGGCAGTCCCTTCGCCAGCAAGACCATCTGCTTCTCGGCCCCCGAGCGGTCGAGGGTGGGGATCAGTTGCAGGACGTTCAGCACGATCGGGGTTCACCGGAGAGCCAGGGTTCGTGAACGGCCCTCCAGGGCTGTTTCCTTCTCGTCTCGGTGGACCAAAGGGACTGGCTCCGGAGCGCGGCGGAGGTGCCTGTCCCCCTTGGTCCACCCGTCTTGCCCGGGAATGGGGACAGGCACCGGCCGAGTACCGCCGGAGCCGGTCCCCGTTCCCGGGCAAAATTGAGAATGAAACAGCCCTGAACGGCCCTCGAAGGGATCGAAATCGAGAGCCTCACGGCGTCAACCTTCCTGAATGACCGTCGCCGGTAGCTCGTCCGGCTCGGGCCGGGCGGGCGGAACGGGGGGCGCTTCGACCGGCTGTCGCCCTAGGGCCAGGACGACGCCGATGACAGCACCGGCCCCTCCGAAGACCAAAACCGCGAGCCATCGGCCGATCCGCCCCGCGTTCGTGGACCGCTTGTTGTACTCTTCCGAGGCCACGTAGTAGGCGGAATCCTCCGGTGTCATCGCCCGCGAGCCCGGCGTGGCGGTTGCCATCCATGCTGGCGGGATGGGCGGGGAATTCGACTTCGAGAAGACCCATCCGGTCACGGCGTCCGGCACGAGCCAGGCGTCGACCGCCGCCACATAGCCAAAGAAGAAATATCCCCACGCGAACAGCGCGAAGCCCGGCCAACCCCCGTTTCCCCGTCCCCGGAGGATGACCACCAGCACGCTCGTCAGGAGCAGACCGACGGACAGGGTGAACGTCGCCCCGACCCAGGCATTCGACGCCCCGACCAGCGCCGCCAGGCCGAAGGCGAACACGGCCACGAACCCGAGCAGCCCGGCGATCGAGATCCGACCCATGTCCCGCCTCCTCCGAGCATCCATCGCCCCCCGGAGATTACCCCATCCGACCCTTCGCCACCAGCCGGGCGAAAAGCTCCAGGTGCCGGCGGGCGACGGCGGCGATCGAGTAATGCTCGACCACCCGACGGCGCGCGGCCTCGGCCATCGTCCGGGCGTTCGGATCAGCCCTGTGTTCGAGGATCGCCCGGGCCAGGGCAGGGGGGTCATCCGGCGGCGCGAGCCGGCCATGGACCCGGTCCGTCATCAAGGCGAGGTTGCCCGGGATCGCCGAGGCGACCGCCGGGATGCCCAGAGCCATCGCCTCCAGTAAAGCGATGCTCATCCCTTCCTCGCGCGAGGGAAGGACGAAGAGGTCGCAACCTCGGAGAATTTGCGAGGGGTCGGCCGAGGCGCCGGGAAGCTCGACCGACCCGCCCAGGCCGAGCCGGGCGATCCGGGCCTCGAAGCTGGGCTCGCTCGGGCCCCTCGCCGATCAGGGTCAGACGGGCTCCCGGCCATCGTTCGCGGACGATCGGCCAGGCGTCGACCAGGGCATCGAGCCCCTTTTCAGGCGCGAGCCGGCCGACGAACGCGGCGCGGAGCGACTGCGGATCGCCCGGAGGGGTCCAGGGAACATCGGGCACGGGGACGCCGTTGGGCAGGTCGTGAATCCGGGCTGGGTCGTAACCGGCCTCGACCAGCTCGCGACGGACGGCGGGGGAGATCGCGACCACGGCGTCGGCCCTCTGGCAGCGCCGGCCGATCCGGGCTCCGAACCGCCCCCATTTCTGCCAGGCGAGGTCGCCGGTCGCCCCCGCGCCCTCGGGCCGGAGCACGACCGGAAAACCATTTCGAGCCCCTTCGCCGACGACCACGTACGCATCGTGCTTGAGCATCGAGACATACGCCAGGTCGACCCGGTTCCGGGCGAACCAGCGGGACAGCTCCCGCATGTAGAGCCAGGTCCCGACGAAGCGTGCCCGGGAGGTCGCCAGCCGGACGACCCGGAACGAGCCCGAACCCCCCGCCTCGACCGCCGGCAGGCCCTCCGCCCGCGCCGTCAGGACGTCAACCTCCGCCCCCTCGGCCGCCAGAGCCGCCGCGAGGTAGCTGAGGACCCGCTCCGCCCCCCCGATCAGCGGCGGATACCGGCGGGTGACCAGGGCGATCTTCACATCGAGACCGGAAATTCCCCGGTCTCCTGGTTCGCCCGGTCCGTCTCCTCCGGCCCGGGCAGGACGGCGACGTAAGGGAGATGGCGGTAGTCGTCGTCGTAGTCGAGGCCGTAGCCGACGACGAAGGCGTCGGGGATCTCGAAGCCGCAGTAGTCGGGCTCGATCTTGACCTCCTGCCGGCCGATCTTGCGGAGCAGGACGGCGGTCCGGACCCGCAAGGCCCCCCGGTCGGCCATCCGGTGGACCAGCGTGGCGAGGGTGTGGCCGGTGTCGAGGATGTCGTCGAGCAGCAGGACGTCGCGGCCGGCGACGTCGGGGGCGAACGACTCGTTGATGATCAGGGCGCCCGCCGTGGTGGTCGCCCCCTTGTAGCTGCTGGCCTGGAGCAGGGCCACGCGGAGCGGAAGCTGGATCTGCCGGATCAGGTCGGCCAGCACGATCAGGCTGCCGGTCAGAATCGCGACGATCGTCAAGGGGCGGCCCTGGTAGTCGGCCTCGATCTGCTTGCCCAGCTCGCGGACCCGCTCCTGGATCTGAGCCTCGGTGATCAGGATCTCCACGACGTCCGGGACCTTCGAGAATGAATGGATTCGGGCTCGATCCGCCGGAGTCACCGGACACCGACGAACGGCCGCGCGCCGGGAGGGGGCGGCGACCGGCGCGGTCCATCATGACGGACGGGGCGGGCAATGCCAAGGGGCGAGGCCCATCTCAGCCGACGGTGTGCCTCCGGACCGAACCGGGACTCTCAGCCGACCCGGATCAGGACAGGGCCGCCGCCTGACGAGCCCGGCGGAAGGCCCGGGCTCGGAGCAGGCCGGCACCCGCCAGGGTCGACCAGAGGGCCAGCGAGACCGGCTCCGGCGTGTTCGTGGGAGCATCCGGCGCGGCGTTGGGCGCCGACGGAGTGTAAGACAACAGCTCGGGCGCCGTCGACGAGAGGTCGACCGGACCCGGCGGCAGGAGGGTCAGCGTCGGCGCCGTCGGCCGAGGTGTAGCTCGGGTCCAGGCTCACCTTGAAGTTGAGGATTCCGCCGGGGGCCAGCCCGCCGTTGGCGAACTCCAGCGCCAGCTCCTGCGTCGAGGGGTCGGGCGGACTCAGGAACACCTGCAAGTTCTGCTGGTCGAAGCCGAACGAGCCGTTGACGATCGACAGCGGGCTGGTCGTCGGGTCGAGCGGCTGGACCGAGTTCGGCGGGACGACGCTGGTGACGATCAGGTCGGTGACCGGCGTCGACCTCGGTGTTCACCAGGTTGTAGTAAGCGTACTGTCAGTCCCGTTCTCCGTCACGATGCCCGCCGCGGGAGCGGAGGATGGCACGGCGGCCACGATCCAGGCGGCCGGAAGCAGGGCCAGGGATGCGATGCAGCGTCTCAACACGGCGGAAACTCCTCGTAATTCGAGCCATGCAACCATGGCAAGCCCGATCCGCTTCCCCGTCGCCGATCCGTCCGTAGGTCGGTCGATCGGGACGGTTAGCGACCGATCGATCCGATCGGCCAAATCCGTCCCGGCGGGGACACATCCTGATTGTGAATCGTCGGGGAGTGCGCGTCCGAGGTGGGGGGTCCGAGGGCAAGGATCGAGCCCTGACCTCGAACGGGACGCATTCTGCTCCGCGCCCGGAAATCGGTCAAGGTCATCTCGGACGAACCTTGAGGAAAAATCGACAAAACCGGTCCCCAACCTGGGATCAGCTCCCGGAATCGACGAAAACCTCGGCCTGTCCGCCCTTTCCCATCCGATCGAGTCAACGAACCGGAACGGACCATTCCGAAATCCGGGGGGATCGAATAAGATGAGCAGGCCGAGCGTCATCCCTTCAGGTGACCGCATGCCCGAGGCATCCATCGGCGCGATGGCGACCGACGAATCGCTGGTCCAACTGGCCCGAGCGGGCAACCGCTCCGCCCTGGAGGAGTTGTTCCGCCGACACTGGGGCGTCGCCCACCGGGTGGCGTACCGGCTCCTCGGAAATGATCAGGACGCCCAGGACGCCACGCAAGAGTGCATGATCAAGGCATTGGCCCACCTGAACGACTTCGACGGGAGGAGCGGTTTCCGGACCTGGCTGCTACGAATCGTGACCAATTCCGCCTTTGACGCGGGACGGAGACGAAAGCGACGAGCGACCATCGGGCTGGGATCGATCGAGGGGGACGCGAGGGGATTCGAGCCGGCCCAGGACGATGACCCGGCCTTGAATCTCCGACGCCAGGACCTCCGAGACACCCTCGACGCCGCCCTCGCCAGAGTCCCACCCAAGCTCCGCCAGACGTTCGTCCTGTTCGCCGAGGCCGGTTTGAGTTACGCCGAGATCGCCGAGGTCCAGGACGTGCCGATCGGAACCGTGATGAGCCGGATCTATAACGCCAGGACCAAGCTGCAATCGTATCTGGACGGCGTCGAAGGACTTTGATACGAAAAAATCGATCGATCGCGGCCCGACGACGCCGCCCGGGAGTGTGATCCGATGCGTTGTGACGATGTGACCCGAGAACTGGCGACCCCCACCGGCCGCCTCGACCCCTCCGACCTGGCCGGGCACCTGGCCTCCTGTGCGAGCTGTGCCGAATGGTCGCGACAGGCGTCCCGGCTCGACCGGATCTGGGAGGCGACCCGGCCGGCCGAGCCCTCCGCCGATGCCCTCGACGCGCTCTGGGCCCAGGCCTCGGCCGAGCTCGATGCCCGGCCGGTCCCGGACACGATCCGGTTCGAAGGATCCACTCGGCGTCGGCGATGGGCGACGGTCGCTTTCGGGCTGGCGTCAGCCGCCGCTCTCCTGGTTGCGGCCTTGCCCCTGCTCCGGGTCCAGGCCCCTCAACCGATCCAGATTGCCAAGACCGTCACGCCACCGAGCCCGAGCCCGGCCTTGGTGAAGGTGACCGTGGGTGTCGATCAGGTCGCGATCGTCCGGATCGGCGACGAGGGCCATCGGGTCGAGATCCTCGACGAGGCGCCCCTGTTCGCCTCGTCCTCGATGGCTGACGACACGCCCCACGACAGGTTCAACGCCTGGGAAAGCATGGCGTCCCGATGACGAGCTTCCGCCACTCGACCCGGGTGGCCTGGTCGGCGCTGGTCGCGCTGGCGATTGGTTCCGTCCTCACCCCCTCTTATTCGATCGGCTGGCAAGGCGAGCCCGCGACCCAGGTGGTTCTCTTTGGGGTGCTGGCCACGCCCGGCGGCAATGCGATGGACACGAAGATCTCTCCGGTCGTCGCGGCCCAGCTTCGCCGGACCTTGCCCGGCCACAGCTTCAAGCTGATCCAGATCAAGAGCGACCGGGTGCTCGTGGGTCAGTCGGTCGTGCTGGAACTCGGGGAAGGATTCGCGACCACGGCGCAGCTCTTGAACCCGCTCGACCCCAACGGCAAGGTCCAGTTGCGGTTCGAACTGGCGCAGTTCGGCTCCTCGCTGTTCCAATCGGTCGTCGTGACGCCGCCCGACCAGTTCAACTTCTTCGACAAGATGCTGCCGAATAACTCTCATCTGCTGATCGGCGTCGGCTCCCGCTGAGGTTGGCCTTCGAAATCAAATCAGGCCGCCCCGACCGGCGATTCAACCCTCGCCGAACGAGGGCCTTCGCACGGCCGAGGCGGCCGATCACGTTGACCTTTTCCCCGGGTCCGCGAGGGCCGGCCGGATGACTCCGGAACGGGACACGGTCGGGGCGATCGACGCTTTGATTTTCCTGTTCGGGCCAGTCCATGGCCTCGAGGGCCTCGCAATCGCGTTCCTTCCCTGGACGCGACCGGGTGCGGGCCCTTCGCTCGGCCATCCCTGGCCGGTCCGGAGATCCCTCCGACACCGAATTTATCGGCCGTGCCGCCGTCCGAGCCTGAACAATTCCGGCCGATCCGGGACGAACCCGGCCGACCCGACGCGTTCAGCGTCCGTGGGCGATCGAGGAATCGATCCGTTCGGGAACGGCCGGGGCCTCGCCGGCCGCTTCGTGGGGCGTTCAACGGCCGGGTCCGCCAGGGAGGCGACCCGAGAGCCCAGGAGATCAGCAGCGAGGCCGGGATCGGCACCAGGGCGATCGCCAGCGCAATCCAGAACGACTTCCGTTCGGAACGCTCCCAGTCCGCCTCCCGGGCCTGCTGGTTCCGATTGTCGGTCATGTGGCCTTCCCTCGCCGGATACGGAACATAAAAACGATCGGATACGAACGATCGATAATCCAATTTCACCCGAGGGCTCTCCTCGCCGTCGCGCGATCCTCACGTTATGATCGGGGACCGGCGGCTCGCAAGCCGATTCTACCCACTTTCCGGGACCAGGCGCGATGATTCCCACCCTTTCCCTGCTCGCCGGCCTCGTGATCGCGAACAACCCGCCCGAGGCCATCCCTCCGGCCCCCGCCCGCGAGTTCCGCGCAGCCTGGGTGGCGACCGTGGGCAATATCGACTGGCCGAGCCGGCCTGGACTCGATCCCGAAGCGCAGCGACGCGAGGCCGTCGCGATCCTCAACCTGGCCGCCCAGACCGGCCTGAACGCGATCGTCCTCCAGGTCCGGGCCTCGGGCGATGCTTTCTACGAATCGCCGATCGAGCCCTGGTCGGCCTACCTCACAGCCCGGCAAGGGGTTGCGCCCGAGCCCGGTTACGACCCGCTCGCCTTCTGGTGCGACGAGGCCCACCGCCGGGGGCTCCTGCTGCACGCCTGGTTCAACCCCTTCCGCGCCCGGGCCCAGGGGGCTCGTTACGAGGAGTCACCCGGCCACATCAGCAAGACCCGACCCGACCTCGTCCGCCGCTACGGCGAGTTGCTCTGGCTCGACCCCGGCGAGCCGGAGGCCCGGGAGATCACCCTCAAGGTCGTCCTCGACGTGGTCCGCCGCTACGACCTCGACGGCGTCCACATCGACGATTATTTTTACCCTTACCCCATCCCCGACCCGGCCCATCCCGACCGCGAGCTCGACTTCCCCGACGATCCGAGCTGGGCCAAGGCCCGGACCTCGGGCGTCACCCTGGCCCGCGCCGACTGGCGGTGCGACAACATCAACCGCCTGATCGAGCAGCTTTACCGCTCGATCAAGGCCGAGAAGCCGGCCGTCCTCTTCGGGATCAGCCCGTTTGGCATCCCTCGGCCCGGTCAGCCCGAAGGCGTCAAGGGCTTCGACCAGTACGAGAAGCTCTACGCCGACGCCGTCCACTGGCTCGACCGAGGGTGGTGCGACTACTTCTCGCCCCAGCTTTACTGGAAGATCGAGGCTCCCGGCCAGCCCTTCAAGCTGCTCCTGGATCACTGGGTCGGGCTAAATGCCCAGAGGCGCCACATCTGGCCCGGCCTGTCGATCAGCCGGGTCCGCGCGGGCGATCGAGGGTACGCCGCCGAGGAGATCCTCCGCCAGGTCGAGATCACCCGCGCGACCCCCGGCGCGACCGGCAACGTCCTGTTCAGCTTCAAGGCCCTCCAGGCAAACCGGCTGATGATCACCGACCGGCTCCGCGACGGCCCATACCGGGTCCCCGCTCTCGTCCCCGCATCTCCCTGGCTCGGCTCGACGCCGCCGACCCGGCCGATCGTCGAGGTCCGCCCCGACCCCGAAAAGGAGGGTTACGTCGTCTCGATCCGCCCCGGCGACGGCCCCGCGCCGTTCCTCTGGTCGGTCCAGGTCCGGAAGCACGACGAGTGGTCCGGCTCGGTCCATCCCGCCGCCGAGGGTCGGCTCGCCTTCAAGGAAGACAAGGGCGGCATCCAGGCCGTCGCCGTCTCGGCCGTGGACCGCCTGGGGAACGCGAGCGAGCTGGTCATCGTCGAGCCCAAACCCCGGTAACGCCGCCGGAATCCCGGCCCAACTCGACGGCCGGCCGGTTATGCTGAAAAGGGACCGACCTTCGTCCGCGACGAGCACCGATTTTCGAAGAGGGGGACGATGCCCATGACGCCATCGCGCCAGGAGATCTGCCGATCGACCGCCGAGGCCCTCCGCCAGTCGGAGCCCCGGATTTCCTCCATGAAGGCCGTCCTTGGATTCGACGGGTTTGTCGACGAGATCATCGCCGTCGTCGACAAACGCCATGGCCCCGACAGCTTCGAGCCGGTCGAGAGCATCGCCTCGATGGCCCGGAAGATCCTGGGAGCGGCTGGGGAGTCGAGCAACTACGAGCTGGTCGTCAAGCAGCGCAAGCTCGGCGGCAACGGGCCGATCATGGCCAACGCCCTGGCCTCGCTCGGGCTCGACGTGACCTACATCGGCAACCTCGGCTATCCCGACATCCACCTGGTCTTCCGCGACTTCGCCGCCAGGGCGAAGGTCATCAGCATCGCCGAGCCCGGCCACACCGACGCCCTGGAGTTCGCCGACGGCAAGCTGATGCTCGGCAAGATCCAGTCGCTCGGCGACGTCAACTGGGAGAACCTCGTCGATCGTGTCGGCAAGAAGGAATTGATTGACCTGATGGCCGGCGCGACCCTGCTCGGCACGGTCAACTGGACGATGCTCCCGCGCCTGGGCGAGATCTGGGACAAGCTCCTCGAAGAGGTGTTCCCGGCCCTCCCGAAGAACGGCCGGACCCTCTACGTCGACCTCGCCGACCCGGAGAAGCGGACCCGTGAAGACCTCCGGGCCGCCCTGGAGCACGGTCTCGAAGTTCCAGGAACAGATCGACGTGATCCTCGGGATGAACCTGAAGGAGGCCGCGCAGGTCGCCGAGGTCCTGGCCCTTCCCGACCGGGCCGACCGCGAGGCGACGATCGAGGAGGACGCCGCCGCGATCCGCCGGACGCTGGGCCTGCACTGCGTCGTGATCCACCCCCGGAAGGCCGCCGCCGCGGCGACCGAGCACGAATCGGTCCGCTTCGCCGGCCCGTTCGTCCAGAACCCCCTGATCAGCACCGGCGCCGGTGACCACTTCAACGCCGGCTTCTGCCTCGGCCGGATCCTGGGCCTTGGCCTGGAGAAAGCCTCTGCGCCGGGGTCGCCACCAGCGGCTACTATGTCCGGTCGGCCAAGAGCCCTACGGCGGCCGAGCTGGCCGGGTTCATCGACGAGCTGCCGCCGCCGGAATGATGGCCGATGGGGTAAGGGCTCGACTCCTCGCGGATTCTCACGGCCGGCGCATCCCAAGGAGATCAATCCCATGAGAGCAAATCACGTCGGAAAAACGCTGGTCGATGCCTTTTCCATGGATTTCCCGGTCACCTTGACGGCGATCGTCCGACCCGAGGAGACCGGAGGCTTCTCGGCCGAGGTTCCCGCCCTCCCGGGATGTTTCACCGAGGGCGACACCCTGGAAGAGGTCCGCGAGAACCTCCGGGAGGCGGCCGAGGGCTGGCTCAAGGCCAATCATGATCTCGCTTCATCGCCCCTCGAACGCGAGGATGACAAGCGGTGAAACCCGTCTCCGGTCGTCGGATGTGCGAGATCCTCTCCCAACGCGGATGGGGTCTGATCCGGATCAGCGGAAGCCATCATATTTATACGATCGCCGGCCCACCGCGTCAGACCGTCTCGGTGCCCGTGCATGGCAACAATGACCTCAGGCCAGGGACACAACGCGGCATCATGCGGACCGCCGGCTTGACTGACGCCGACCTTTGACCTCTCATTCCGTCGCGATTATCACGAAAGACTTGCCAGGTTCATCGATACGCTGCCACAGAATTGAGTTCATTTATGCGTCAAGACCGCCCTCGACATCGTCGGCGAGGACGGCTGAGGGCCGGGTTCATCGCTCTCCCGCCCGATATCTGACCCCTGAGTCGATCAGAGCTGGTCGGCGCTGATGATTTCCGAGCCGCCCTCTCGTTCCCAGGGCCCGCCAGGTCAGCGGGTTGATCGTGCTCTTGCTAAAGTGGACCGAGCCGTCAGCGTAGCAGGTATTGACCCCGCCAGGGTGGTAGCTCCTGGATGAGATATGGGCGGCCGAGATCGAGGAGTCTCCGCAATCGGCCGCCGTGTAGTTCGGCACGACCGTGTGAGAATAATTCGTGCACTCGACGATCCACCGGTAAAACTCCTGCCCTCGGTAACCGATCTGGCTCGAAGGGCTGGTGCACGAGGCCGGCGGAGCGGCGAGCGCGAAGGTGCCCGTCAAGAAGATGGAGTCGACCGGATTGGCCGAAGCGAGAGCGGGCGGCGAGGCGCCGTTGGCATACTTCGAGATCTTGATCTCGGAGAACATGGCCGTGTTGGAGGTGCCGTCGGTGATCTCCGAGAGCTTGGTGCCGAGGGCCGCCCAGTACTGGGGGTTGACCTTCCCGCCCACGGTCGAGGGTTGGCTCATGTCGATCTTCGCGTTGAAGATCCCGAGGTTCGCCGAGTTCATCTCGTAGTTCGCCGGGATGCAAGCGGCGGGAAGCGAGGAGGCACCCGGGCCCCACTGTCCGGCGGTGGCCCCGAGGCTGGCGTAGTAATTCGTCCGGGCCACGTTGGCGGTCGTGCCGGCGTCGAGCGCGGTGTCCGGGATGAAGCCTCCCGAGGCATCCGAAGGACAAAGGTAGCTGCTGACCTGCGTCGTCCGGGCCGTGTTGTTCGACGGGTCGCTGTTCGCGTTCAGCACGAAGTTCCACGCGTTATAGACGTTTCCCTGCTCCACGTAGGGCAACATCACCGCGAGGAAGTTCGCGCGACTGCCGGTTGTCGGGCAGGTGCTGCCGCTCACGACGTCGGCCGGGGCCCAGATCGGCGGAAGCGTGCCGTAAGTCGATTCGAAGTTGAGTGCGGCGAGGGCCAATCTGCTTGAGATTGTTGGTGCACTGGGCACGGCGGGCGGCCTCTCGCGCGGCCTGGACGGCCGGCAGGAGCAGCGCGATCAGGACGGCGATGATCGCAATCACCACCAGCAGCTCGATCAGGGTGAAGCCTCGGGGGCGTCGAACGTTCGCGGACATGGGGGCGGGACCTCTCGGGGTCAAACGTGATCCAGGCGCGGTGCCGACCATGGCGGAGCCACGGGCAGGTGCGGCCCGGCGAAGTCGAGTGCGCGCGGCTCGGCCCGCGTCATGGCGGAATCCGGCCTCGGCCGCGTGCCGGCCTGGGGGAACCGTGCACTCGGACTTCCCTCATCGGAAAGGGCGAAGACCCACCGCCCCTTCGTCGTCTTCGAGATCGATCCGGCCCGGCGGGCGCCGGCTTCGACGGATCAACTCTCGGAGTCACAATCATAGGGACACGAGGCGGTTTTTTGATGAAGGCCCCGTGAAAGCCTTCGGAAAAACCCGTGCAGATCCACGCTTTTCATCGTATCTCGCATGCATTTCGAGAGGATCGACCGCGATCGTCAAGCCGTTTTTATCTTCCGTGCGGCATGAACCGTTCCAGATCCTCGGCCTTGGCGACGATGGTGAGCCCCTCCTCGGTGACGGTCAAGCCCTCGGGCGAGGTCGGCCTCGCGGTCCCAGCCGATCTCGAAGTGGGGGGGGACCTTGACGTCCTTGTCGATGATGGCGCGGCGGACCCGGGCGTGGCGGCCGATCTCGACGCCGTCGAAGAGGATCGAGTCCTCGACCAGGGCGAAGCTGTTGATCCGGACCTCGGGCGAGAGGATGCTCCGGTAGACCTGGCCGCCGGAGATGATCGCCCCCTGGCAGACGACCGAGTTGTAGGCCGCCCCTCGGCGGTCGCCCTCGGAGTGGACGAACTTGGGCGGGGGCATCGGCGGCTGGTAGGTGTGGATCGGCCAGTCGCGGTCGTAGAGGTTGAGGATCGGGTCGACCTGGATCAGGTCCATGCTCGTCTGGTAATAGGCGTCGAGCGTGCCGACGTCGCGCCAGTAGGCCCCTTCCTTGCGGTTCTCGTCGCGGAACGGGTAGGCGAAGACGCGGGCGTCGGCGAGCATGTCGGGGATGATGTCGTGGCCGAAGTCGTGGCGGCTGGCCTCCTTCCTGGCGGCGTCGCGGAAGAGCCGCTCGTACATCACGTCGGTCGCGAAGACGTAGATCCCCATCGAGGCCATGACCAGGTCGGGGTGGCCCGGCATCGTGGGGGCGTCGGGCGACTTCTCGATGAAGTCGAGCACCCGGCCCGGACTCGTCGACGCTCAGGACGCCCAGCTCCCGCGAGGCCTCCCTGGGCATCGGGAAGCAGGCGATGGTCAGGTCGGCCTGGCGCTCGCGGTGGAAGGCGATCATCTCGGCATAGTTCATCTTGTAGATGTGGTCGCCGGCCAGGATCAGGGTGTCGCGCGGGGCGGCCTTCTCGATCGTGTAGACGTTCTGGTAGATCGCGTCGGCGGTCCCCTGGTACCACTGGTCGGCGATCCGCTGCTGGGGCGGGATCACCTCGATGTACTCGTCCAGCTCGCGGCTGAGGAACTTCCAGCCCTGGTCGATGTGCCGGTTCAGGCTGACGGCCTTGTACTGGGTGAGGACCAGGATCTTGCGGAGGTCGGAGTTGATGCAGTTGGAGAGCGTGAAGTCGATGATCCGGTAGATCCCGCCGAACGGGACGGCCGGCTTGGCGCGGTCGCGGGTGAGCGGCTCCAGCCGGGAGCCGCGTCCCCCGGCCAGGACGATGGCCAACACGTCGCGATGCACCCCGCCACCTCCGCTCTGACCCGATGACCCCGAACCCTCGCCGAGTCGGCAAGCCTCGACCGACCTCCGACGACCAAAGGTCCCCGACCCGGCCGATCCACTATCCTATCCCATCGGGCCGGTCGCGGGGAGCGTGACCCGAGATCGGCTCGATCCGTTGTTCGATGAGGATCGCGAGACTCCCACGCCGGGACAAACTTTTCGACTATTCCTGTCCTCCGGGGAGCCAGAGTCGTGATAAGCCCGGCCACATTTCGGCGATAATCATCCGGTAGGCCAAACGTTCCGGCCTCGCTTGCGTCCTTGACCCTGCAACTTTGGCTTTGAATTTGGTACCTTGCCCCGAAATCATCGCCCGTACTCCGCCAGGCTCGCCGCTTGCCCCGACCACCGAGGAGAGTCTCGCCGTGACCGTCCGACCGTTCCCGATCCCCTTCGTCCGACTGGCCACGACCCTGGCCCTGGCCTGCTCGTCCCCGGGCTCGCGCCGGCCGATGACAAGCTCAAGGCAATGCAGATCCGAAGCGATCGCCCACAAGGGGGATAAGGTCTCACGCGCCTATCACTTCGGCTCGCAAGGGCCGGGCGACGTCTTCTCCAACCACACCAGCCACACGAACCGGCTGATCCCGATCTACACCTTCGGCCGGAAGGTCGACCTCGGCTCGGTCACCGGGGCCAACAGCCTCTATCGCGACCCGGCGAAGGTCAAGGCCCTCTACGGCTTCCTCCCCGAGCGGACCGTCAACCCCGAGGCCGAATACGCCGACCAGAGCGACCTCTACCGGGTCCAGAAGGACGCCGTGGCCCGAGGGGTCAAGCACCTCTTCATCGTCTGGTTCGACGGCATGGACTGGGACACCACCCGCGCCGCCGCGATCGCCAAGATCGGGCAAGGTCTACAACGAAGGCAAGGGGTCGGGCCTGGCGTTCCAGGATGACACCGCCGAAGGGTCGGCCCGGTTCGGCTGGTACGTGACCAGCCCGACGCACGACAAGAACACGCCCGACTTCGACGCCCAGACGGTGACGATCCCCGCCGCGAGCCTCGGCGGAGGCTACGACGCGAGCATCGCCGGGCCGAACCCGTGGACCCTCGGGCCGCTCGGCCCCAAGGCGCCGGGCTACATCAAGGGGCAGTCGGCCAGCAAGGCGGATCAAGGAGGGCGTGGCCTCCGTCGGCGGCGTGCTCCACGCCTATACCGACTCGGCCCCCAGCGCCGCCGAGTTCGCCTCCGGGGTCAAGTCGTACAACAACGGCGTCAACGTCACCGACGACGGCCGGTTCGTCCCCACCCTCTTCAACCAGCTCCAGGCGCAAGGCTGGAAGGTCGGGACCGTGACCAGCGTGCCGTTCGACCACGTCTCGCCCGCCGCCATGTACGCGCACAACGTCCACCGGGACGACTACCAGGACCTCGCCCGCGACATGCTCGGCCTGACCAGCATCGCCCAGCTCGACGGCAAGGAAGCCGGCCCACCCCGGCCTCGACGTCGTCATGGGGACCGGGCTTCGGCCAGTCCGGCCGGGCCGGCGACATGGCCAAGCAGCAGGGCAAGAACGCCGTCGAGGGGAACGCCCACATCACCGACGCCGACAAGGCCGCCATCGACGTCAAGAACGGCGGCAAAGTATGTCGTCGTCCAGACATCGCCCGGAGTCGAACGGAGCCGAGGCCGTCGCCGAGGCCGCCGGGAGCGCCGCCAAGGGGGACCATCGCCTCTTCGGCTTCTTCGGCAAGACCTCGTTCAACCACCTGCCGTACCGGACCGCCGACGGCGGGTTCGACCCCGTCGCCGGGATCGCCGGCAAGCCCGACCGGTACACCCCCGAAGACCTGGCCGAGACGCCGAAGCTGGTCGACCTGACCAACGCCGCCCTCGCGGTGCTCGCGAACAAGCCCGGCCGGCCGTTCGCCCTGTTCGTCGAGGCCGGCGACGTCGATTTCGCTCTCCACGACAACAACCTCGACAACGCCGTCGGCGCCGTGCTCAGCGGCGACGACGCCGTCAAGGCGATCATCGCCTGGGTCGAGAAGAACTCGAACTGGGACGACTCGGCCCTGATCGTCTCCGCCGACCACGGCCACTACCTCGTCATCGACGACCCCGCCGCGATCGCCGGAACGGCGAAATAAGATTCAGGACCGAGACTGGAGAACCACGATCATGTCAACACGCATTCAATGGCTGGGACATGCCTGCCTCCTGATCGAGAGCGACGGCAAGCGGGTGCTGATCGACCCGTTCCTGACCGGCAACCCGATGGCAGCGGCGAAGGCCGACGAGGTCGAGGCCGACGTGATCCTGGTCTCGCACGGCCATGAGGACCACCTCGGCGACACGGTGGCGATCGCCAAAAGGACCGGCGCGACGGTCGTGGCCAACTACGAGCTTGGCACCTGGCTGAAGGGCCAAGGGCTTGACGAAGGTCCACGGGATGCAGCACGGCGGCGGCTGCCAGGTCGACCCGGGCATCCACGTCAAGCTGACCGTCGCCTTCCACGGCTCGACCCTTCCCGGGGGCGGCTACGGCGGCAACCCCTGCGGCTTCCTGATCACCTTCCAGGACGGCACCCGGATCTACGACGCCGCCGACACCGGCCTCTTCGGCGACATGAAGCTGATCGGCGAGGAAGGGCTCGACCTGGCCATCCTGCCCATCGGCGACTACTTCACGATGGGCCCGCTCGACGCCATCCGGGCCGTCAAGCTCCTTCAGCCCAAGGCCGTCCTGCCGATCCACTACAACACCTTCCCGCCCATCAGGCAGGACGTCCAAGCCTGGGCCGAACGGGTCAAGGAAGAGACGGCCGCCACGCCGCTCGTTCCCGAGCCGGGCGGATGGTCGGACGTCCGGTGAGCGTGGTCAAGGCCCGGTTCCAGCGATCCGGTGGGTCTTGCGGGTGATGGTGTCCGAGAAGACGAGTTCGCTGCCTTCCTGGAGTTTCTGAGGGAAGTCGATGAGGTTCTTGTATCGCGGTTGCTTGGCCGAGATGGCCAGGAACCCCTCGATCCCTTCCGTCCCGAAGAGCGCGGCACCCAGACGCTGAGTTAGGACCTCGCCGGGAGGGAAAGCGTCCCAGATGCCGGTCAGCTCCTGAGGAGAGACGCCGAGCAACTTCTGTTGGCCAGGATCGGTCAAATCAGCGACCGACTGAAGCCGAACATCCACGCCGATCGGTATCATCTTGCTTCGACGAGGATCGGCAATCACTTGATCGGGCGGCCCATAGATGGCGCCGACTTCGTAGAGGGCGACGATCTGATTCTCGGCCAGATAGAGAATCTCGAAGGGAATTTTAGCCGCCTTGCCGGGATTGAATCGGGTTGTAACGGTTGAGGTATGGGCCGTGCTCAGGGCCGATTTCCAGTGCTTGGTGGAGATGGCCCGATACCATGTCCCGTTGATTGGCTGGAGCCTGAGTCGGTTGCAGGCCGCCAGCTTCATGAAAACAATCCAAGCTTCGACGCCTCGATGCGATTCCTGAGCCTCTCCTCATCGGGTGTGCCGAGCAATTCAATCGGCTTACGTCCCTCGAACTCTCCGTTGGGGGTGAGGAACCAGGCTCTAGGATCGTCGACGAATCCGCCGACGTCTTTGATCAAGGCCGGATCAATGGCTTTCCGAGGAGTCACCGATGGTTTTGCAGGCCGGGAGGCAGGAGCGGCTTTTGTTGCGCCCCCTCCATTGTGCATCAGCGAAGAGGAGGCCGGCGGCTTTGTCGCTTTCGAGTCATGGGCAGTCTTGGGCTTCTCCTTGATGCTCTGAGGCGGCTCGACCGGCTTTGTTCCACTGAAGCCCTTATAACCCCTCGATTTTTTTCTTTTCGGCTTCATCGCCCTTCATCACCCCGTCCCTCCGCCTTCAGTTCGACCCAGCGGTCGGCACCTTCCAGGATACTCGAATCCTCGGAGGTTGTCGAACCGAAGGGCGGAGGTCCGTGCTCTTCCGTTCACTTCCTGGCCGCCTCCTCCTTTTCCAGCGATTCGAGAGCCTTGCGGGCGTCCTCGGCGTGGAGGGAGAAGACGGGGTTGCGGGCGAGGGCCTTGGCCAGATGATCTCGCGCCTTGGCCTTGTCGCCGAGGCGGAGCTGGATCAGGCCGGCGTGGTAGTCGAGGTTGGCGTCTCGGATGCCGACCTTGAAGGCCTCGTCCATGGCCTTGGCGGCTTCCTCGGGCCGGTTGTTCTTGAGGAGGGCCCAGGCGAGGGTGTCGTAGCCGTAGACGTCCTTGCGGTCGACCAGGTCGCGCTGGGCGAGTTCCAGGGCCTTGGGCAAATCCCGGTCATGGTCCGAGTAGAAGAGCGAGAGGACGCGGAGATATTCGTTCTTGCCGTCGGCGATGGCGACGACGCGGTCGAAGAGAGGACGGGCCTCGGCGTCCCGGCCGAGCCGGACGTAGAGGTCGCCGAGCGCGGCGAGCATGTGGGGATCGGGCCCGATGGCGACGGCCTTCTGGTACAGGTCGACCGCCTCGTCAAGCTTGCCCTGACCGGCCCGGAGGCGTCCGAGGGCGGCGGTGGCGTCGTGGTACGGGTCGGTCTTCGGCGGGACCGACCGATAGTGCGACTCGGCCTCGTCGACCCGTCCGGCGACGAACGCGATGTCGCCCAGTCGGGCCCGGTACCAGGCCGCGCCCTTGTCGCCGCCGGCCTTGCGGGCCTTCGCCTCGGCCTCGCCCATCAGCTTGAGCGCCTCGTCGGGGTCGCCCTTCAACTCGGCCAGGCTGGCCACTCGGGCCAGGATTGGCGGCGAGTCGCCCTTCTTCCGAAGCTCCTGGTAGGCCGATTCTCGGCCTCGGCGTACCGGCCCATCTCCAGGAGGGCATCGCCGAGGGTCGCCAGGACGTCGAGGTTGCTCGGGTCCTTCGCCAGCAAGCCTCGGGCCAGTTCCAACCCCTCGGCGAACTTGTGCCGGCTGCAGAGCACCGCGGCGAGCGAGACTCTGGCCTGGTCATAGCGTGGGGCGATCTCCAGGCAATGGCGCAGAGCCAGCTCGGCCCGCTCGTAACTGGCCAGATCACCAGTCTCCTCGGCCTTCTTCATCGTGGAACTCGCCGAGAATCCGGCAACTGATGTAGTCGCGAGGGTTCCGGGCGATCCGTCCTTCGAAGAGCCGGATCGACTCGTCGGTCGTGTAGACGAAGGCACTGGGGCCACCGTCGGCCGGCGGCGGCAGGTCGGGTGGTTTGAGCTGCCCAGGCGGGATCGGCCGCTCCGGAAGCACCGGCTCGGGTTCCTGGTAGGCCATCGCCCTCGAAGAAACGATGGCCTGTCCCAGAGCGATCAAGGCGACTGCCGCGAGGGCTCGGGCGAGATCCGATGCGAAGCGATCACGATTCATCGAGCGGTCCCCGTGAAACGGATGCGGTGAAGGAGGTGAATCGAGCGGCCTTCGCGGCGAGGGACAGCTCAGGGCAACGGGGCCCGGGGCTGGGGAAGGCCCAGATACGGGAAGGTGTTGAAGAAGACCGAGTCATTGTTGACCCGGTCAGACTTCAATGCCCCGTTGGTCAGCAGGTTGAACTCGGTGTCGATCACGTCGTCTTCCAGGGTCCGCCCGTTGGGGAAGGCCGCGGGCTTGGAGACGTCGATGGTCAGGACGTCCGGCAGGAGGATCTGGGTCAGGCCGAGGGCGTAGTTCGTGGATGACGCCGTAAAGCTGGGTGATGTCCTGGATCATCGCCGGGGTGAACAGGACCGAGTCGGTGAACGGGGTTCCCTCGTTGAAGACGTTCTTGTACGGCGTGGGGATCGCGGCGGTGTTGACCGCCGGCCGCCCCTCGCGGTCGATCTGCTCGCCGTTGGCGAGTGTCCGCACCCAGATAACCGAACTTGGTGTTCCCCTTGCTCGACTGGAGTAACGTGGACGGAATCTCGAGCACGATCGCGGTGACGTTGAAGTTGCCGAAGAAGTTGTTCGGGATGTTCGGTGGGTAGAACGGCGCGACCCTCTCGGAGAGGGTCGCCCCGGACTGGGCCAGCGCGACGAACTTGTTGAAGGCCAGGCTATCGAAGAAGAACGGGTCATCGAACAGTCCCGCCATGACCATTCCGCCCCCCTTGACCGCGAGCTTCGTGCCGGTCGGTCCGAACGCGACCACCTGCGTCGTGATCGCCGAGAGGGGCGCAACTCCAAATTGCGTCGCCAGCGGCTGGCCGACGGCGGTCTGCTTCAGCATTTGCATCGACTGGCGGCCGTAGGCGTCTGGCACTGAGAACGAGAACTGAAAGACGATGTTGTCGGCGATGGCCGCCGTGTTCTGCACCCGGATCTCGTACGACGCATACGGGTGGAAGGTCGCCGGCGACGAGACGCCCGCCGAAGGGCTGAACGTCGCGATGATCACCGTGTTCGACTTCGTCGTTGGCGACTGGAAAAGATACGTGTCGTTGATGTCAACATTCCCCTCGAAGGCAATGTTCGCCATGAGGCGGGGCGAGTCGCGATGATCCGCACCTTCGGAGGGTGCCGACGGCAGAAGCAACGCCGTCGCCGTCAAAACTCCATACCAGGTTCTCGAGCGAATCCGTCGTCCAGGCATCTTCAGGTCTCCAAGATCAAAGAGATAGGATCCGACATTAGGATCGGAGACCATGATAAATAGGGCGATGCGCGGAATCCAGGGGTTATAAGGTTTTTTTGGGATCTGCGGCCTTTTTACTCCCTACAAGCGAATCCGACGCTCGTTCCGAAGGTGTCGAAACGAGCGTCGAGGCTCAGGAGCCGCGGATTTTTTGATCTCGTCAGGCTCTCTGCTGTCCTGTTCGGGATCTCAGGGCAAAGGTTCCCGAGGCTGGGCGGGGCCCAGATACGGGAAACTGTTCGAGAAAACCGAATCATTATCGACCCGGTCGGACTTCAACGCCCCCTTGGTTAGCAAGTTGAACTCAGCGTCGATCACGTCGTCGGTCAGCAACCGACCGTTGAGGAACCCCGAGGGCTTCGAGAGGTCGATCGTCAGAAGGTCGGGCAGGAGCGTCTCGGCCAGTCCTAGCGCGTAAGACGTGGTCACGCCGTAGAGATGGGTGATGTCCTCGATCATTGCGGGCGTGAAGAGCACCTGATCGGTAAACGGCGTGCCGGTGTTGAAGACGTTCTTGTAAGCCGGCGGGATGGTCGCCGTGTTGATCGCCGGGCGGCCCATCCGGTCGAACTGTTCGCCGTTGGCGAGGGTCCGGGCCCAGATACCGAGCTTCGTGCCGCCGTTGGTGAGGAGCGTCTCGTTGGGCAGTTCGAGAACCAACGCGATGGCATTGAAGTTCGCGAAGAAGTCATTCGGAATGTTCGGCGGATAGAACGGCGCGACCCGGGCCGACAGGGAGGCGTTGGCGTTGGCCAGCGAGACGAACTCGTTGAAAGCGTTGAGGTCGAAGAAGAACGGGTCGTCGAACAGCCCGGCCATGACCTTGCCGCCTCCCTTGACCGCGACCGACTGGCCGGTCGGCCCAAAGGCGAGCACCTGGTTCTGGATCGCGGACGGTGAAGCGACGCCAAACTGGGTGACGAGAGGCTGCCCTTTCGCGCTCTGCTTGATCAACTGGAAGCTCTGCCTGCCGTAGGCGTCGGGAAACGAGAAGGTGAACTGGAAGACCAGGTTGTCGGCGATGGCCGCCGTGTTCTGCACCCGGATCTCATAGCTCACATACGGTTGGAAGGTCGCCGGCCCGATCAAGCCCGCCGCTGGGCTGAGCGTTACAATGATGACCGTCCGATCCTTCGCCGTCGGCGACGCGAAAAGGTAAACGTCGTTGATGTCGACGTTCCCCAGAACCGGGGTATTGGACATCAGGAGTGGCGAATCGCGGTGATCCGCTCCCTCGGATGTTCCGGGTTGCAGCAAGAACGCCGTCGCCGTCAAGATCCCAAACCAGGCCCTCAGGGAAAGCCGCGGTCGAAGCATCTTCAAGTCTCCAGAACCAATGATGTGGGAATCCGTGATCTGACCTGGAGCTATGATAAATTGGGCAAGGCGCATAATCCAGGGGCTTTAGGTAGTTTTATTCAAAATTCACGGATTTTTTGGAAAGGGCAAAAAAACACCCGCCCCGAATGGTTCGGGACGGGCGTCGGAGACGGTGGGGGATCAGTGGGATATTCTGGACATCGCGAGAGCCGATCACTCCCAGCTCACCACTGAACGGTGCCGACGATCTGGTTGTTGATGATGATCGCGCCGTCGGGGACGACAGACCCGGCCGCGATGGTCGAGTTGGCGATGTAGGCTCGGTTGCCGATGATCGCGGCGTTGCCGATCGTCGACCCGCTGACGACCGCCCCGGCGCCGACGGTGACACCGTCGCCGAAGGTGGTTGTCACGGTTGGGCTTCCGAGGATCACAGCACCATTGCCGGCAGTGAAGAACTGGCCGAGCGTGATGCCACCGATCATGGCTGTCTTTGTCGCGATCGTGGTGACGACCGTGCCGGTGGTAGGGTCGCCAGCGGCATTGGTGCCGGTGGTCGTGACGGTCGTTGTACCGGCGGTCGCCGTTGGCGCCGAGAACGAGGTGGCCGTCGAGGTGGTGGAGGTTGTCGTCGTCACGCCGGTCTTGGTGTCGGTTGTCGTGGTGACGACCGTGGTGGTCGTCGTCCCCTGGACCCCTCCGAGCGGCGAGTGGATCGACACGGAATTGCCGAGCTGGGCGATCGAGCCAATCTTGATCGGCTGGCCCTCGTCGGCCCGAACCGTGTCGTGCTTGCCGAGCGCGGCCTCGACCACATGCGGCCCCTGATCCAGCACCGAGACTCCGCCGATGAACCGCCCCTTGAACTGGTACGAGTGGTTGGGCAGTAGCGACTTCTGCGTGCCGTCGGAGGCGAGGAACGTCGGAGTTCCCGAGGCCGGCTCGAACGGGACGGTCTTCGAACCCGGCTCGCTGCTGGCCCCCAGGACGGTGTTCAGGGCGCCGAAGTAGGTCGTCGAGCCCGAGGCGGAGATCGCCGAGGGGATCGGCCCGGCGCTCGCTGCGCCGCCGGTGGCGCTGTTGCCCTGGTAGAGGGTCGTATAGCCGGTGGCCAGCAAGGTTGAGTTGGCGATCTCCTTGGTCGCGTTGGACGCCGACGTGTCGCTTGACGTCACCTTGACAACCTTGCCCAGAGTCGGGTCGGATGCCTGGGCGTCGCTGGTCACGTTGGCGCCGGGAAGGACCCGGTAGCCGGTCGGCACGACCACGCCGGGACCGACGCGGGCGAGGGCACCGACGAACGCGCCGGGCTCGATGATCGCGCCGTCGATCAGGGCATTGGCCCCGATCGATGTCGCGGCCCCACCCCGGGCGCCGATCGCCGACGGACCCTTGATCACCGCGCCGTCGCCGATGACCACATTGTCACCGATGACGATCCCCGTCAGTTGCGACTGGTTATTCGGGTTGGCGATCAGCGTCGCGTTGTCCTGAATCGTCGAGCTCGAACCGATCAGGATCAAGCCCTTGGACGCGTTGAGCGTGACGTTCGGGGCGATGTAGTCCTTGTTCCTGACCCGGATCCGGTTCCCGGAGATGATGTTGTCGGACGGGTCGATGAAGGTTGCCGTCGAGGCCGCCGACTCGAACGGCAGAACGGGCGTGTTCGGCCGGACCGGGGTCCCCTGTCCTCCCTGGGCAAGGAGGGCCTGGACCTCGGCCGGGACGGATGTGTTGCCGCTCATCACCAGACGCGATTCCAGACTCTCGTTCGAAGGCCGAAACGACCGCCGATCCCGCCGTTTCCTGGACGTCATGACTCTTGCCCCTCGGGAATTGGCCCGGTCTTGAGGCCACCCGTGAATATTGGTCAGACCACGCATGTCCTGAGTGCGCGGCCGTCAAGGTTTTTCTCCAATATGGAGAATATACCCCATGTTCTTGGCATAAGAGATTTGGGTTGGATGGGTAAGATCGGCCATCTAGCCAGGTTGATTCCAGTTCAAACAGGACATGACTCAAGTTCACCTTGGCGGCGAGGGGAGCTTTGGATTAGCGTGACATCCCCGCCCAAGACGCTTCGCGCGAGGCTCTTCGGCGAGGCCCGGCAAGATTGTTGACCGGACGGGCGCGGAGCATCCTTTGCGATGACAACAACTTCGATCGACCCTCGCCAGACGATCTCCGTGCCCTGGGGTGACGGTCCTCCCCTCCCGCTCGCGATCCCCGAGCACTGGCGGGTGGCCGACGTCGCCTGGCCTGACCTGTCCGGCGCGATCGAGGACTATCCGTCAGCCCTGGCCAGGACTCTCGATCAGCCGGAGGGAGACCTCCGACTCGACGGGCTCGTCAAATCTGGCTCGACCGTCGCGATCGTCGTCGACGATCCCTCTCGCTGGACTCCAGTTCAGCAGGCTCTCCCGGTGATTCTGCAAGCCTTACTGGACGCGGGAGTCCGATCCTCGGACGTTTCGATCAGCGTCGGGGTTGGACGGCACCATGCCGTGGACGCTCCGGCGATGCGTCTCAGGGTGGGTGACGCCATCGCGGACGCTTATCGCTGCGACAGCCCGCCAGTCGATGAGCTCTCCGAGTACGAGGACCTGGGGACGACGTCCGAAGGGGTGCCTGTCCGGGTCTTCCGCCCCGTGGCGAAGGCCGACCTGCGGATTCTGGTCGGTTCGGTCCTGCCGCACCTGCAGGCGGGGTTCGGCGGAGGTTACAAACTGATCTTCCCCGGAACGAGCCATCGATCGACCCTCGGCGCCTTGCACCGCAAGGGTTTAGGGGGCGACCAGGCGGGCCGGCTGCTCGGGTCCGACGCGGGCGAGAACCCGATGCGCCGGGCAATCCGATCGGCGGCGGCGAAGCTCGGCCCTTGTCTGTCGATCAGTCACCTGCTCGGGCAGCCGGGGACGGTCCTGCATGTCGCGGCCGGCCATCCTGATCCGGTGCAGGACCGGCTCGCCGCCGAGGCCCGGCGGCGGTTCCGCGCGCCCGAGGTCGACCCCTCGACGGTTGACGTTGTGGTCGCGGGCAACGATCCCTGGCCGGGCGACCCGATGATGAGCTTCAAGGTGCTCCTTCAGAACCGCGCCGCGGGCCGACCGGGCGGGGTCCTGATCGGTTTCTTCCGGACCGACCCCGCCGAGATCGACCGATCGGTGCCGATGTCCACGCTCCGGGGGATCGCCGCCACGGGGGCTGCCGGGGGCTGGGCGATCCGCCGAGGCCTGGCCGCCGCCGACCGGGTCGTCTCGACCCTCCACACCCCCAGCGAGTTCCTGATCCGCTGGGCCAGGGAGCTGGTGGTTGACCGAACCGTCCTGGTCTACGCCCCTCCTCTTTTCGAGAAGATCGGCCCCCACCTCGGCCCGATCCGCCTCTTCGACGACCAGTCCCGCCTCTGGCGAGCCGCCGAGACCGCCCTCCCGCAGACCTCGAGGCCCTGCTGCCGCGTCTTTCCTCAGGGCGGGCTGACGTATTGCCCGGTCTTTGGTCGTTAGCGGATTGCCTTGCGGCCGTCGAGAAATGGTCGGCGGATTCTTCCACGATCCGCCGACCGATTGCTGCTCAGACGGTGAGTTTCAGTAGGCGTCGCCGAAAGGCGAGGATCATCGGAATGACATTGAGCGTCATGAGGAGTGATGCGGGCTCGGGGACGGCGGAACCGAAACCGCCCCCGGCCGGCGCGGTCAGTCGCATGATCGAATCGGTTTGGGTCAGCAGGAGCGAGCCGTTGTTCGGGTTGACCTGAACGAAGTCACCGCGCGAGCCCCCACTGGCGAGCAGGGTCTGGACCCCCGAAGTCAGGTTGATCTCGTAAACGTTCCCGGAGTTGGTATTCACGAAGATATTGCCGGCAAGTGACCCGGTCCCCAGCGCCGTGCCGTCGGCCGTCGAGACCGAGCTGTTAAAGATGAGGGTGGTCGGATTGGAGAGCTTGATCCCCTCCACCGAGTTACCCACGGCCGCATAGAGGGTCGTGCCATCGGGGCTGAAGGTGAGGCCGTCGGTCACTCCCGTGAATCCGGTGGTCAATGTGGTCACGTTCCCATTGCTGGGATTGATCACGAGGACTCCATTGGTGGATGACACGTAGAGCATGCCCGTGACGGGGTTCGTGACGATCCCGTCCACGTTTCCAAGGTTCGTGGCGACGGTGTGATTCAGGGTCCCGTCATTATTAAGGGCATAGACGGCGTCATTGAGATAACTCGCCAGATAGATCGTGCCGTCGAGTCCCTTGGTCAGGCCGTCGGCCGCGTAGGAATAGCTGCCCGAGGCGATGGACGCCGAGGCGTAGGTCTGCCCGTCGGTATCGGTCGCGAAGCTGGCGATGGACGAGGTCCAGTATTCCCCCACGAGAATATTTCCCGCGTTCGTGAACGCGACCCCGAGCGGCCCGATGCCATTGGTGCCGCTATTCGGGAATCCCGAAGCGAAGGTCGTCAGTTGAAACCCGGCGGTCGTCGCCGCGGGAGTGAGCGTCAATCCCGCCCATGCGGGAGTCGCGGGGGCAATTAATCCAGAAAGCACCCCGAGAATCAAGCATCTCATACTTCGCATCATAATTCTCCAAAATTGGATCTTGGCTGAAATCCAGAACGACGGAGGCGTATTAAACCAAACAGAAAAAGCCCATGCCAAGGAAAACCGCATGGTCTTTGGTGCCGCGTTGTTATATTTCAACGTCACTCTTCCAGGGGGTATGAGGCCGGCTCGGGAGTCGTCCTTCGTCCGACGCTATCCTTAAACCCCGGTTTCGGTTTAACATGGAATCTCCGAGATGACCGCCAAGCCATCCCCCAGAGGTTCCGATCGATGTCCGAGGTCCGGCTGATCCCGTTGGGGGTGGGAGACGCGTTCTCCGCCCGGCATTACACGACTTGCCTGGCCCTGGGAGTCGAGGATTCGTGGCTCCTGCTCGACTGCCCGCATCCGGTCCGGAAGATGTGGCGCGAGGCGTCGCTGTCGGCGCTGGGCGAACCGCTGGACCTTGACTGCGTGATCGGCGTGGCGATCACGCACCTCCATGCCGATCACGCCTCGGGCCTGGAGGACTTCGCCTATTTCAAGCACTTCGGCCTGCGGCGCCGGGCGACCTGGCTGGCGCACCCCGAGGTCTCCGCCCGGCTATGGGATGGGTTGCTCTCGGCCGGGATGGGCCGGATGCGGACCTCTCCCGATGGGGCCTCGACCCGGAAGCGGCTGGATGACTACGTGGATATGATCGCGCTCGACACGGCGAAGCCCGTCGAACTCGGCCCGTTCGCGATCGAGTGCCGCCCGACTCGGCACTCGATCCCGACGACCGCCTTCCGGATCAAGGCGGCCGGCCGGACCTTCGCCTTCAGCGCCGATTCGCCTTATGATCCGTCGCTGATCGAATGGCTCGCCCCCGCCGACCTGATCGTCCACGAGGCGACAACCCTTGACGAGTCGAACGTCCACACTCCTTACCGTCATCTGGCCGTGCTTCCCGAGGAGTTGCGGGCCAGGATGCGACTGTCTCACCTTCCCGACGACTTTGACGCGGCCTCAAGCGCCATCGAGACGCTCCGCGAGGGGCGGTGTTACATCATTTGATCGCCTGTTTTCGAAGGATGACAGTATCGACGATTGTCAGGCCGATCCTCTGCCTCGAATGAGGGGTGGCAAGCCTTTCACCGGCTTGCGGTTGAGGACGTCGAGACGATGATCGCGGAATGCTGAGGATTCTGCTCAGCTGGGAAAGACATTCAAGCTCGCGTCGATGATGTAGACCGGCGCCGAATTCAGGATCGGGCTCGACCCGAGGGGTTCGAGCCCTCCGCCGTTCGGTCGCAGAATCTTGATCCCGGATCGGGTCTGATCCAGGCTCACGATGAATGGGTTCATCAAGCTGAAATACCCCTGGCCGATGGTCAGGTCGAGGAAATTCCGCCCGTTATTGTTCGTGAAAGCGAGCGAGACGTCTTCTCCCGACTGGTTCAGGATGACGACGTAGGACTGGGGCAGCCTGGACACCCCAACACCAACACCGCCCCCACCGCCAGCAACAACACCCCTTCCGGTCGAGCCTCCGCCCGAGTTGGAAACCGGCGCGGGGGCCACCGTCATCCCTCCGGCGTTGGTCGGGGTGATGGTGTAACTCGGGGCGGCCTGCTTCGAAGGACCCGTGGCAAGCACGACGGGCGACGCTCCTCGAAGCCTGATCAGGACATCCGGATCGTTCCGGTTGACGTGGGCGAATGTCGAGGCCCCATTGCGGAGCGACTCGTTGGAGTAGGTCCGGCCCTCGTTGAAACTGATCTGAAACGAGAGGTTTCGCCCGGATTGGTTCGCGATCTCGACCCAGGCCTGGCCTGCCGCCGCCAGGATGCGCCCCTCGATGGCCTCGGTCACGGGTCGGAATGCCGTCTTTCCCTTGCCGGACATCAGACACCTCTCGGAACTTAGGGAGCATGGTCCTACTGTTGGAAGTCCTTCAAGACAACTCTAGCCGATCCCATGCCCGATTACAAAATGGGCGATTCAAGGTTTTTGGGTAAGTAAACAAAGGTGAGGACGGCTTGGTCCATCCCGGTTGCCGCTGGATCGGCCTGAAATGGCTTCGATCGGCCTCCAGGGCTCCGGTATCCATCCGTGTCGGATCGCTCAAAAGAAATCAAGTCGCGTTTTCGAGCGTCACCGACCGAACATCAGCGTGTACTTAAGATGTCAGCGTCTCAAGGTCGCTTATCTCAGCCGGAAGGCGACCTGGAGGCGTGCCCTCGACTCGGCCGCGTTCTTGTCGATTGGTCCGGCCAGGGTTGATGCTGACCCTCCATCCGGTTCGCCCATCTTGGGCTAGTCGAGATGCGTTTTGACTGCCCCGGCGGGGTCGAGAGGCCCAGGCTTTTAGGGCTTCAGGATCGTCGATCCGCCTTTGGGCCGAGGGACGATGGCCGTCCCTCGCCGCGAGGCCATGGCAGCGACACGTCGGGGCATCGCGCTTGTGTGCGATGGCGCCTCATTTTTGAATGTTTTTCAGGAAAAGGATTGAGCAATGAGTACTCCGTGGACTCCGCCGTACCTCGGTTCCTGGGACGAACTGGTCAAGTCTCTACTTCACAACCCGTTCCTCGGCGGCGGCCAGGGTGGCCCTCCGCACCGGCTCGAGGCCCTGCTTCGTGAAGGCAGCCCCGAGTTGGGACCGCAACCGGACCCCTGGTTCCTCGCAACGGCGACGTCGATGCTGACCTCGATCATCGCCATGAAGCAGGTCGCCACGCACTTCCACGGCGAGGGGCGAGCCTTCGAACAGGCCGCCGACCAGGCGCTGGAGGAGATCCTTGACGAGTACTGCGGGACTCCGCCCCACGTTCCGCCGCATCCCTGGCCACTCTATGTCGGGATCGAGCTGATCGCCTTCGCTCGGGCCTTGCCCGCGGGAGAACTCAGGTCGCAGATCGAGGCCGTCGGTGGCCAGGTTGTGCAGCGGAGCGTCGGTGTCGCCGCTCGTCATGAGGTCGGGGCCGGCGTTTGAGCCTTCAGTATCGACGTCGGGTCGGCACCGATCCTGGTGCCGACCCGCGTCGGCCGATCAGTCATTATGCCTGGCCCGAAGCTTGGGCGAGAGGCGGAGGATGAGCTGGGCTCGCTCGAACTGGTCGAGCCATTCGGCGGTGGCGAGCCGGGTCGCGTCGTCGGTGGGTGGGACGAGTCCGGTCGGGCAGGCGGGGCCAAGCTGCTCGGCCGCCAGGCGCCGGTAGATCGAGAGGGTCCGCTCGCCGTAGCGCGCGACCTCCTCGAAATCCTCGCTGAGGAACAGGACGGCCGGTACCCGGTGGCCACCATTGATCGACAGGGCATCGGCGACCTCGGGCAGGGCGTCGCGGTCGAGGAACCGGAGGTCGATGGCAGTCGAGCTTCTGGCGAAGTGATCGAAGATCGGGCACTGGTTCACGCAATCGCCACACCAGGCTCCGGCCAGGACCAGGACCGGCATTCGGCGGACGAACCCGCCCAGGAGCGCGACCTGCTCGGGATCGAGGCGAACGCGGGCGTCCATCGCGTCCCAACGAGCCCGCTGTGCCGGCGTGGCGTGACGGTCGAGGAAATCGGTGTAGGGGAGAGCGGCGGCGAGACGCGGACGACCAATCCATCCAAGATCCTTTAACGGGGTCGCGAAGTCCGGGCGGATCGGCAGGAGACCGAGGTTGACTTCGGGTCCGTTCGATTGTCGCCGATCCGGCCGAGGATTCCCAGACTGGCGACCTCTTTGAAGGTTCAACCCGGCCGATCCTCCTCGAAGGCGTACATGTCGCGGACATGCTCGTTAAAGTAGGCGCCTTTCGATTCGGCGGTCATCAGCTCCTCGAACACAGAATACGGGACGTCGAAATAGCGATAGACGCGCCCGGCCTCGGCGAGCTCGACTTCGAGGACGCTGGCGGTCGGGTCGTAGCCGACCGAGCGGATCAGGCGTGAGTTGACCGGTTCGCGGTCCATGAGGCGGTGCTCCGGTTCGTCGAGGTCGGTCCTCCGATCGAGCATGAGCCACCCGGCGAGGCCGGTCAAGGGCCGCGATCAGATCCAGCCGAGCGCGGCGAGGGCCGCGAGATGCTTGCAGGGGGCGGGAGGATCGGGGGCGTCTTCTTGATAAGCCCACTCGGCGCAGTCGCACTGGGTCGAGCCGTCGCGGAGCCGGCAGGCGTAGTAAGGCCCATGCTCCAGGGGCGGGGCGAGCCGTGTCAGCCGCCACTGGGTCGGGGCCAGAGGCGTCCCCTCGATCCGCTCGGCCCGGTAGGTCCGGCCGGAGATCGGGATCAGGACCACCGGCGGTCGCTGTCCATCGCCGCCGCCGAGGGTCAGGAACGTGATCGGAGGATAGCTCAGAGCCGATTCGAGGGTTGAGCCGCCGAACTCGGCGCGGAGGCGATCCCATGACCGGCCGGCCTCGGCCAGGGCCTGGCGGAAATGCCACGAGGTTGCGTGAAACGGTCCGAGGCGCTGCTCGGCCGCCTCCAGGTCGGCCGTCGCCACGTCCAGGATCATCCGGCCACGCTGGGCCAGCTCGACCGCCCGACGCAAGGGGTCGGACGGGTCGCGGTGGAGCAAAGGTGTCATCATGACAGGACTCAGGACTCGAGGGCTGAGGACTCAGGACTCGGCTGGGTCGGTTAGCCGGTCCCGATTGGTCGTGCCCTGGCCTCTGCCTTACCCAATCCTGAGTCCTCGGTCCTGAGACCTTTTTGAGGGATATGGAGATAGCGCCGGGAAGGATCGCCGATCAGGCAGACCTCGCGGATCAAGCGAGCTTTCTGCTTCGGCCGTCGCTTCGGGCGGTGTGATTCAAGGAGGAGCGTCATGGGTATTACCCTCCGTGTCGTCCGTTCAGCACCCTTTCCGTTCAGGAGTGTACTGAACGGCAGCGACGAGGGCAAGCTATTTTGAAATTTCGTCCAGTAGTGCTATTTCGTGCGCGTCGAGGGCGCCGAGGCGGCGTGTCGAATGACGCCCTGCTCGGTGGCGAAGGCGTCGAGTAGACCGGGGCGGCCGGTCTGGCCAGGGTGGATTGCCTCCAGGCCGAGCTGCGACTGGACCGAGTACGAGAGCCGATGCTCCGGACCGACGAGGACGACCAGTTGGGGGCCGTCGGGCCGGGATTTGGCCAGGAGCTGGTCGGTGCTGGTCAGCTCGACCTGCGGGACGCCGGGCAGGGTCGAGCGGAGAATGAACCGGAGCCGACCGCCTGGCGTCGGCCCTTCGACCAACGGGTGATCCAGGTCCGGCCCGACCACCGCGACCGACTGAAACGGCGTGGCCCGGTGGCGGAGCAACACGGCCGACCTGAGGTTCATCAGCTCGCGGGTCTCTAGGTGCCGGAAGGTCACCTCGCGGAGGCCGTCGGCCAGCGAGGTCACGAGCACGACCAGCAGAAAGCTGGCCAGGACCCTGCGCTGGCGGACGTCGCGTCGCCTGGCCCAGCGGTCGAGCCCCCTGGCCAGCCAGACTACCGCGATCAAGAGGTCGATCGCCAGGTGCAAGCCCAGCGCCGACCTCGGGCCGACATGACCGTGGGTCAGACCGATCACGGCGCTCCGGAGGTCGCCACTGACCCACCAGACGACCGAAACGGCCGTCGCCGGCGCCAGCCAGCTCAGCCAGCGGACTGAGACTCGCCGAGTCGCCAGGTCGCTGATCGCCTGCGCCGCCAGGAGGTTGAGCGGGACCAGCAGGAAGAGCCCCATCGCGGTCTGCGGACCTCCAACCCAGGCCGCCGGGGCCAGCGCCGCCACGCCCAGCCAGATGACCCAGAAGATCCCGCCGATCGTCGACCGGTCGTCGCGTTCCGAGACCAGGGCGGCCTTGACCGACCGAGCCACGGCGAACAGGGCCAGTGGCAAGGTGGCCGGGGCCAGGTCGTTCAGTCTGGCCAGCAGGTTCGGCCGCTCCCAGCCCAGCGGATCGGGCGGGTTGAGCAAGGCCCCGAGGAACTCGACGCCGTGGCTGGCGAACATCGACCCGTACCACGGTGCGGCGATGAGCAGGCCGATCGCCAGGGCGAGGGAGCCGGCCAACAGGCTGGGGTTATTCCACCAGCCGTACCAGGGGCGTTCCTGACGCTCCATCGGGGCCAGCTCGGACCGGAGGTAGACCTGGTGCAAGACGATCACCGGGACGCAGAGCAGCCCGATCCCGGCCATCGAGAGCAGCGCCATCCCCAGCGCGACGCCGCCCAGGACCACCCACGACGCCCCGACCCCCCGGAGGTAAAACCGCGCCGTGCCGACCCCGACGCGAAAGTGCCGGCCATAACAGTACATGGCCGTCAGGGTCGCCGCGAGGGTCAAGGTCGCGGGCGAAGCCTCCTTCATCTGGATCAGAAGGTGCGGGTTGAACGCGGTGAGGACCGCCGCGACCAGCCCCACGCCCGAGCCTCGCCAGAGCTGCCCGTGCCAGTACATCAGCAGGACGATCAGACCGCCGGCGATGTAGCTGGGCAGGACCGTCGCCACCGGAGCGTGGTCGGAGCCGAGCGCCAGACCCGAAAGCTTCGAGCCAGGCGTAAAGCGGCGGCTGGAGGGCCACGGCCCGGAAGGCCCGGGCCTCCATCGCCGGCTTGAGGCTCTCCGCCGCCGGCCACTGGTCGAAGATCCAGCCGTCCAGCACCGCCAGCCCTCGCAGGCCCCACCAGGGGCCGGGCGGCGTCAGATTCCACCAGTTTAGGCGCATAGAGGCCCGGCAGGACCGCCGCGAGCACCACAAGCGGGAAGAACATCCCCGAGCGGGGTGCAGGTCGGAGCAGAGGGCGACCCGGGCCGCCGGCCAGTCCCGGCCCGCCCCAGCCGTCCATCCGCCCGGATGTCAAGAACGTCTCCATGTGACGACCGGCTCCTTCCGTATCGCCCCCTGGGATCAACCCCTCGAACCGGAGGACTCTAGCACAACCCCCCGATCGCGCGTAGGTGGATCGACCAACGCCCGAGATCCCGGTCAGGGAACCATCGCCCCCGGAATGTTTGTGATACCGAAGGTCTTCGGATTGACCTTGCCGATCCACTCGGGAGAAGACTAGTTTCGAAGCTTTGAACCGCTTCCTCGAACCGACTGGCTCACCTCGCAATGAACCTGGACAATGATCGCTTCTCGGCTCGATCTCGATCCCGATCGGCCCTCGGGCTGGTCCTGACGCTCGGAACGGTCGGCTGTGGGCCGCCGGGGGGGCGAGTCGTTGTGGTTTACTCGGCCCAGGACCCGGAGTTCGCCGAGCCAGTACTCAAGGCGTATGCCGAGGAGACTGGCGTTGACGTGGTCCCGAAGTTCGATGTCGAGAGCACCAAGACCGTCGGCCTGACCCAGCTCCTGATGCACGAGGCGGCCAAACCCCGCTGCGACCTGTTCTGGAACAACGAGATCCTCAACACGCTCCGCCTCCAGGAAAAGGGGATGCTGGCGAGCTGGTCGCCCCCCAACGCGGCCGACATCCCGACCCAGTTCAAGGCCAAGGACGGCACCTGGTACGGCTTCGCGGCGAGAGCCCGCATCCTGGTCGTCAACACCCAGCTCGTGGCCGAGGCCGACCGGCCCAAGGGGATGGCTGACCTGCTCGACCCGAAGTGGAAGGGCAAAATCGGCATCGCCAAGCCGCTCTTCGGCACGACGGCGACCCACTTCACCTGCCTGTTCGCCGCCTGGGGCGACGAGAAGGCCCGGTCGTTCCTCTCCGATCTCAAGAAGAACGAGGTCCAGGTGCTCTCGGGGAACAAGCAGGTCGCCTCGGCCGTCGGCTCGGGACAGCTCGCCTTCGGCCTGACCGACACCGACGACGCGATGGGCGAGGTCGAGGCGGGCCGTCCCGTGGCGATCGTCTATCCCGACCGGGGCCAGGGCGAGCTCGGCACCCTGTTCATTCCGAATGTCCTGGCCATCCCCAAAGGGGCCCCGCACCCGTCCGAGGGTCGAGGCTCTGGGGAACGCCTTGCTGGGCCCGAAGGTCGAGGCCAGCCTCGCCGAAGGCCCTTCAGCACAGATCCCGCTGAACCGCAAGACCACCACCCGTGCCCGGGTCGAGACGCCAAAGACCGTTCACGCCATGCACGTCGACTTCGAGGCCGCCGCCCGGATCTGGGACCGGGTCGCCGCCTACCTGGCCAGCGAGTTCGCGGGCGGCTAGAACTTTTGTTTCCCGGAGGAGGACGACCGACTCCAATCAGGGACTGTCCTCGCCGCCGCCGACCAGCTTGAGGCCCGACCGGAGGGCCTCGGCGATCTGGTTGGCCCCGTAACCGTGCTCGACCATCAGGCAGGGGATTCCGCTCTCCTGACAGAGGGGTCGGAGCCGCTCGGGAACGTGGTGGGCGACGAACTCCTTGAGGATCAGAACGAGGTCGATCCCCCGGTTCCGGACTCGTTGTTCGAGCGACTTCATCAGGGCGGGCCGGGTCCCCTCGTAAGGCTCCCATTCTAGCTCGTCGAACTCGAAGAACTGGCGGAGGGTCCGCCGGGCGTCCTCGCGGGCCGAGCCGCCGATCATGAGGGCCTTGCGACCCTGGGTCTGGCGATCAGCTCGGCGAACTCGCGGCGGAGCGACGAATCTTCCTCGACCTTGGAGTCCTCGTCGCGGATCCGGTCGAGATGCTTGCGGAGCACGCGGAAGTCGCCGCCGGTGACCAGCTCTCGATACGGCTTGACGAGGTCGAGCAGTTCGGGCTCGGAGGCGCCACCGTGGTTGATCACGCGGGAGAGGGCGGCGAGGAACTCATCGACCCCCTCCTCCGGCAAGGCGTGCATGGCCATCACAGCCCGAAGGTCGCGGAACGCCTCGCGATAAACTTGCTGCGATTGCCGTTTCCGCTCGGCCTCGCGGACCTGCTGTTCATCACGCTGGAGCTTCAGATCTCGCGGTCGCGAACCGCCGCCTCGGCGGCCAGGCGGAATTGCTCCTGGGCGTCGATGATGTACTGGTCCCAGTCGGCGACGTAACCCTCCTGGAAGGCGTCGATATATCCGGGCATGTACTGTTTCGAGAGGCCGACGAGTCTCCGGAAGATCATCTCCAGGGCCTGTGTCTCCTCGCCCCCCTCGGTGAAGTTCATTCCCTGGAGCCGGCGGAGCCGGCCGATCCAGATCATGAGCTGCGCCTTCTGCTCGCGAGCCTCCAGGGCTCCGAAATGGACCGCCCCGTCCTCGATCTCCTTGGATAGTTCGGGGATCTGGCTGGAGGGGAAGAGCTTGGCGACGCCCGAGACCAGGCGGTCGGTCTCGCGGAAGTCGGCCGCGAGCTGGGGGAGGAGCCGGTCGAGTTCCTTGCGAAGCTCGGTATATTTCTCGAGCGCGACCTGCAGGGCCTTCTGCGACTCGGCCGCCTCCCGGACGATTCCGTCAAGATCCTTCTGAGCCTCGATCCGCTTGACCTCGATCTCCGCCCGGGCAGACTGGACCAGCCGCCCGGCCTCATCGTCCGATTCGAGGTAATTCTTACACTGGGCCAGCTTGATCGTCATCTCCCGGAGCAGTTTGTCTTCATCGGCCGCCTGTTTCAGCTCGCGAAGTCGTATCGGTCGGTCCTCGCGGAGCCGACGCTGGGCCTCGCTGGCCCGCGCCTCGGCCGACCGCGAGTGCGTCGCCGGCCTGTCGCACATCCCCGCCCAGCCGCTGTGCACGCGCCTTGGACTCGGCTTGGCGGACGAGTTCGGCGAGACGTTCCAGTGTCGGGGTCATCATTTAACTCTCAGGCCCTATTAAGGACCGGTCGGAAGGTTGCGCTCTGCGAGGGCGGAAGGTATTCATGGCCTATCCTCGTTAGACTGACATGAAGTCGTCGAAGGACGGCCGCGAGTGGCATGCGCACGTCCGGAATGTCAGACCGTTCTGAGCACCAGAAGGAAAGGGGGGGAATGCTTCGGGTGGAGTCTCAGGTCATCCATCCCGCAAACAGACGTGCGATGGAACCTGCGCAGACAAGAGCGCTTTTGGGAATGTTCGCTCTCAGTCGAGCACGTCTATGATCGGACGAATTCGGCGATCACGCAAGAGACTTTTCGCCAGATCATTAAATTGTGCGGGGAAGTCAATCCCCTGGCAAGTCGGATCACTCGATCGACCACAAATAGACGAGAAGAGAAAACCAAGTAACTTTTTCCCACGAAGCAAGTTAGGAAATTCCGACTGGATATTGGACGCGAGGCGAATCAGGACGGATTACGAGGATTCAGCAGAGATGTCCAAGAAATTTTCCAATCTACGGCGGGAGTGAAGGATTGTGACAGATGGCCCCGTGAAGTTATCTGATCGGAATCCGGTGCAATCGAAAACAGGCGCTTATCCCGGGCCACCATCACGGTCCCATGAGAGAAAACTCGCTCGCCGTCTTGGGCACGTTGATCGAGCGTTGAGGCAGGCGTCCGAGACCGGGACGGCGGATTTCCGGGAGGCGGCCTGGGCCGAGATCGCCGCGGTTGCCGCCGAAGCATTTCAGAAGACGAGTGTGCGAATCCGAGAAGGTCGCGAGAAGATCTCTTTGACGATCCACTATCTCGCCTGACTATAATCGAATCTTCGCCGCCCTCAGATCAGACAGGCCAGCCAGGGCCGATCGCGGGGAAGGGTTTCATGATCGATCTCGCCGAGCGTCGAGGATCTCCCCAGGCCAGCCCTCCGAGGCGAAGGGGACCTCTACCCCTCGGTTGGGTCGTCATCCTGGCCACCGGCTTCGCGACCGCGAGCCTGGCCGCCGACCTCGGGGAGGCCGAGGGGTTCTTCCGAACCGGCCGCTATGAGGACGCCGCCAAGCTGGCGACCGAGGAAGTCGCCGGCGGTACCTGGGTCGAACGCTGGCATCTGTTGAAGGTCAACGCCGAGCTGGCCCAGGGGCTCGACCGGGCCGCGCTGTCGTCACTCGAAGACGGCCTTCGCAAGCTCCCCGGGAGCATCGCGCTCCAACTGGCCGGCCTGGACGTCTACCGCTTCAACGGTCGGGACGCCGAGGTCCCCGGAGTCCTGGACGCGATCGAGGCCCGCATCCAGTTCGCCCCCCAGCGCTACGCCACGCCCGACGGCCGGCTCCTGATCGGTCGATACTATCTGATCCGAGGTTTCGACGCCCGGAAGGTCCTCGACCTCTGCTACGACCTCGCCATCAAGCAGCGTCCCGACTTCGTGGATGCCTACCTCGCGACCGCCGAGCTGGCCCTGTCCAAGCAAGATAACGCCCTCGCCGCGAGCACGCTCGCCAAGGCGCCCAAGACCGCCGCCGAGGACCCGAAGTACCACTATCTCCTGGCCCGCGCCTTCTCCGACGACGACCGGGCCCGCTCCGAGAAAGCGCTCGACGAGTCGCTCAAGATCAACCCCCGACACGTCGACAGCCTCCTGCTCCGGGCCACGCACCGGATCGACGACGAGCGTTATTCCGACGCGAGCGAACTGATCAAGCAGGTTCTCGCGGTCAACCCACAGGGAAGCCTCGGGCCTGGGCCTATCGAGCGGTCCTGGCACACCTCCAGTCACACCCTGAGGGCGAGGCCGAGGCCCGAAAATCGGCCCTGGCCCGCTGGGCGAAGAACCCCGAGGTCGACCACCTGATCGGCCGCGAACTTTCCCAGAAATATCGGTTCGCCGAAGGGTCAGCCTATCAGAGGAAGGCGCTGGAGATCGACCCCGATTACCTGCCCGCCCGCGTCCAGCTCTGCCAGGACCTGCTCCGGCTCGGCCGGGAGGAGGAGGGCTGGAAGCTGGCCGCCGAGATCCTTGCGCAGGACGGCTATAACGTCCTCGCCTTCAACCTCGTCACTCTCCGCGACCGCCTCGCCGGATTCCGAACCCTGACCGATGACGGCTTCGTCGTCCGGATGGACCCGCGCGAGGCCGACCTCTTCGGGTCTCGGGTTCTGTCCCTGCTTCGCAAGGCGAGGAAGACTCTCGACTGAGAAATATGATGCCTCAATCCCCGGTCCCGTAACCGTCGAGATCTTCCCGCAAAAGAAAGAGTTCGCCGTCCGGACCTTCGGCCTTCCCGGTGCCGAGGGGTTCCTCGGCGTTTGCTTCGGCAGCGTAATCACGGCCAATAGCCCGGCCTCGCAGGGGGAGCACCCCTCGAACTGGGAGGCCGTTCTTTGGCACGAATACTGCCATGTCGTCACGCTTAACAAAACAAAGAACAAGATGCCCCGCTGGCTCAGTGAGGGGATCTCGGTCTATGAGGAAGAGCGTGAGGACCCCGCCTGGCGCGAGCGCGATCACGCCTCGCTACCGGGCGATGATCCTCGGCGACGACTTCACGCCGCTCAGCCGGCTCAGTTCGGCGTTCCTGGCGCCGAAGTCGGGCATGCACCTGCAATTCGCCTATTTCGAGTCGGCCCTGGCGGTCGAGTTCCTGGTCGAGAAAGCCGGCCTGCCGGCACTCCGGGAGGTTCTCGACGACCTGGCGCCGGGGTGACGATCAACGAGGCGCTGCCACGCCGGTCGAAAATGACGCTAGATCAACTGGACACCGAGTTTGCCGCGTTCGCTCGCCAGAAGGCCGAGGCCGTTGCCCCGGGGATGACCTGGGACGATCCCGATCTCCCCCCCTCCGCCGACTCGAAGGCGATCGAAGCCTGGCTGGTCGTCCACCCCAAGAGCTTCCCAGGCCTCCGGCGCCTGGCGGCGAAGCTCGTGGCCGAGGAGAACTGGCCGAAGGCGAAGGAAGCCATCGCGAAGCTCAAGGCGGCCTACCCGGAATACATGGGAGAGGACAACGCCGACGTGCTGCTCGCCGCCGTCTGCAAGAAGACGTCCGACCCGGCCGGCGAACGCGCCGCGCTCGAGGCCCTGGCGTCGAAGGACGGCAGCGCCAGCCCGGCATATCTCCGCTTGATGGAGCTGGAAGAGGCATCAAAGGACTGGCCCGGACTGGCCAAGGACGCCCGGCGGATGCTCGCGGTCAACCCCCTGGTCCCGATCCCGCACCGGGAGCTGGCGATCGGCCTCGGAACACCTCGGCCAGGACGCCGAGGCCCTGGCGGCCTATCGAGCCCTGGCGATCCTTGACGAATCCGACCCGGCCGACGCCCATTACCGGCTGGCGAAGCTCCTCGCGCAAGGTCGGGAAGCCCGCCGAGGCCCGTCGCGAGGTCCTCAAGTCGCTGGAAGAAGCCCCGCGCTTCCTCGAAGCCCATCGCCTCCTGCTCGAACTCGTCGCTCTCGATAAGGACAAGGCGACGAGCCCACCTCCTACTCCACCCACCTCCCGGCCCGAAGGCGCGAACCGATGACGCGAAGACGCCTCAGCCTGCTCGCCATCCCGCTAGTGCTGGCCATCTCCGCTGGTTTCGCACTGGGCCAACGGATGCGCCGGGGACCGCTCATGGAGACGTCCGAAGACCGCAGAGGGGTCCCCGACTGGAAGGTCGACGACAAGTTCAAGAACGACGTCTTCACCTTCGTCCGGATCGAGTACGACGACGGGATGTATGGCGGAGGAGGCCGGCGCGGCCGAGGAGGCTACGGCGGGGGCTTCGGCGGAGGTTACTATCGGGGCGGCCGGTGGGCCACCGACTTCCCCGACAGCGACCTCAACTTCTCCTACCGGCTCCAGCAGCTCACCTCGCTCAAGGTCAACCCGAACCCGATCCACATGCGGCTGACCGACGAACGGCTGTTCGACTACCCGTTCATCTACATCATCGAGCCGGGCGCGCTGGAGTTCGGAGAGGAGGAGGTCGTCGCCCTCCGCCGCTACCTGCTCAACGGCGGCTTCCTGATGGTCGACGACTTCTGGGGCGACGACGAGTACGAGAACTTCCACCAGCAGATCCAGCCGCGTCTTCCCCGACCGCGAGCCGAGCGAGCTACCGCTCGACCACGAGATCTTCCACTGCGTCTACCGACTCAAGGAGAAGCCGCAGGTCCCCAGCATCGGCGCTGGCCCAGACCGGGCGGGACCAGGGGATCACCTGGGAATATCGCTACGGCGAGCGACACGAGCAAGGTCCACTACAAGGGGATCTTCGACGACAAGGGCCGGATGATGGTCATCATCTGCCACAACACCGACCTCGGCGACGGCTGGGAACGCGAAGGGGAAGACCCCTGGTACTTCAAGGAGTTCTCCGAGAAGAAAGCCTACCCGTTGGGCATCAACATCGTGACCTACGCCATGACCCACTGACACGGGCCGCCATTCCATCTGACTCCCTCTCCCCTTGCGGGAGAGGGTTGGGGAGAGGGGTCAATCGGCGCGGTCGATTCCCAGAACCCCTCACCCCAACCCTCTCCCGCAAGGGGAGAGGGGGCCGGAAAGACCGTTCCCGCCAAGCCTGCCATCCAGCCCTCGAAAGGAACGATCGTGACGCAAGCCGCCGATGTCTTCGAGGACGAGCGCCGGGTCGTCGAGAAGATCCACGAGAGCCGGGGACGGATCGAGCGCGAGCTGAGCAAGGTGATCGTCGGCCAGCGCGAGGCGACCCACCAGCTCCTCATCAGCCTCTTCGCCGGCGGCCACTGCCTGATCACCGGGGCGCCAGGGCTGGCCAAGACCCTGCTGGTCCGCACGATCGCGCAGGTCTTCCACCTCCGGTTCCAGCGGATCCAGTTCACCCCCGACCTGATGCCGGCCGACATCACCGGCACCGAGATCCTCGAAGAGACCACCGACGGCCGCCGCCGGATGCAGTTCGTCAAGGGGCCGATCTTCGCCAACGTCGTCCTCGCCGACGAGATCAACCGGACCCCGCCCAAGACCCAGGCCGCGCTTGCTCGAAGCGATGCAGGAGCACCAGGTCACCGCGGCCGGCGTCCGCTATCCGCTCGAAGAGCCGTTCTTCGTCCTGGCCACGCAGAACCCGATCGAGATGGAAGGGACGTACCCGCTCCCCGAGGCCCAGCTCGACCGGTTCCTGTTCAACGTGATCGTCGACTACCTGCCCGAGGACGACGAGGTCGCCGTCGTCAGCCAGACGACCTCGCGCAAGCCCGAGCCGATCGAGCCGCTGTTCGACGGCCCGGACGTGCTCAAGTTCCACGAGGTCGTCCGCAAGGTGCCGATCGCCGAGGACCTCGTCCGCCACGCCGTCCGCCTGGCCGCCGCGACCCGCCCTGGCCCGTCGGCCCCCGACTTCATCAACGAGTGGGTGAGCTGGGGCGCCGGCCTCCGCGCCGGCGCAGTCGCTGGTCCTGGGGGCGAAGGCCCGGGCCCTGCTCGCCGGCCGGTTCCACGCCACGCCCGAGGACATTCGCGCCCTGGTCCACCCCACCCTCCGGCACCGGGTCCTGCTCGGCTACCGGGCCGAGGCCGACGGCGTGACCGTCGACGCCGTGATCGACCGCCTCCTCGAACACATGAAGGGGCCGCTCTCCTGATGCCCGCACTCGACCTCCCGCGACCCTCCGGCCAGCCCGCCACGCCCGCACGACGCGTCGGCGATCGACCCCCGCGCCCTGATGCGGATCAAGAGCCTGCAGATGCGGGCCAAGGTCGCGGTCGAGGGGTTCATCAAGGGCATCCACCGGAGCCCCTATCACGGGTTCTCGGTCGAGTTCAGCGAGTACCGCGAGTACACCCCCGGCGACGACACCCGCTACATCGACTGGAAGCTCTTCGCCCGCTCCGACCGCTACCACGTCAAGCGGTTCGAGGACGAGACCAACCTCCGCTGCTACCTCGTCGTCGACGCCAGCCGGTCGATGGGCTACTCGCTCGCGGCGCCTACAGCAAGTGGGACTACGCCCGGACCGCCGCGGCCACGATCGCCTACTTCCTCTCCCGCCAGCGCGACGCCGTCGGCCTGGTGACCTTCGAAGACAAGATCACCGACTATCTCCCCCCTCGCCACCGGCCCGGCCAGCTCCGCCGCCTGATGGGGATGCTCGAACGCGAGCCGCTGGGCAAGGCGACCGACCTGGCCAAGCCCCTCGAAGAGATCGCCGCGACCGTCCGCAAGCGTGGCCTGATCGTCCTGATCTCCGACCTGCTCGCCCCGGTCGACACGCTCCGGACCCGGCTCGGCTACCTGCGGTCGAGGGGCCACGACGTGATCGTCCTCCGGGTGCTCGACCCGGCCGAGGTCGACTTCCGGTTCGCCAGCCCGTCGATGTTCCGCGACGTCGAATCGGGCCGCGAGCTCTACGTCGACCCCGACGCGGCCCGGGGCGAGTACCTCCGCCGGTTCAAGGAACACGCGACGGAGGTCGAGCGGGCCTGCTCCGACCTTGGGATCGAGTTCGAGCCGATCGCGACCGACCGGCCGCTGGAGCTGGTCCTCTTCGACCTGCTCAAGGCCCGGATGCGCCGGGGACGCCGGCCCGGCCGAGGGGCCAATCGCACCGGGCCGAGGGGGTACGCGATGAGCTTCCTCACGCCGCTCTACATCCTCGGGGCCCTGGCGATCGCCGCCCCGATCGTGTTCCACCTGATCCGCCGGACGCCGAAGGGGGAGGTCCCGTTCAGCTCCCTGATGTTCCTGAGCCCGACGCCCCCTCGGCTGACGCGCCGGAGCCGGCTCGACAACATCCTGCTGCTCTTGCTCCGGGCCGCGGCCCTGGCCTTGCTTGCCCTGGCATTCGCCCGGCCGTTCCTCCGCGAGCCGGCGCTGCTCAACTTCGGCGACGTCGAGCGCCGCCGGGACGTCGATTCTGATCGACACCAGCGCCAGCCTCCGCCGAGGGGACCTCTGGGCCAGGGCGAAGGCCCTCGCCGAACGGCCGCTCGCCGAGGCCCGGCCGGCCGACCAGCTCGCCGTTTACGCCTTCGACGCGACCTCGAAGCCGCTCCTGACCTTCGCCGAGTCGGCCACGCTCGACCCGCCGAAGCGGCTGGCGATCGCCCGGGCCAGGCTCGACGCGCTGGAGCCGACCTGGGCGTCGACCAACCTCGGCCAGGGCCTGGTCGACGCCGTCGCCGCGATCGAGGACGTTGCCGACGCGTCGGAGAAGGCCGGGCGGATGCCCCGGCGGATCGTCCTGATCAGCGACCTCCAGCAAGGCAGCCAGCTCGACGCCCTGGGCAACTTCGAGTGGCCCACCGACGTCGAGCTCGACCTCAAGACCGTGGCCGACGACGCCCCCAACGCCGGCGCTCCAGCGGCTCGCCGACTCGACCGACGCCACGCGCCGCCGAGGCCGACAAGGAGCTCCGGGTCCGGGTCGCCAACGACCCCGGCTCGCGCCGAGAGGCGTTCCAGCTCGTCTGGCTGGACGCCAAGGGGGCACGAGGTCGGCCCGCCGGTCGACGCCTACGTCCCGCCCGGCGAGAGCCGCGTCGTCAAGGTCCCCCGGACTCCGGGCGCGTCTCGACCCTCCGCCTCAAGGGGGACGCGCACGGGTTCGACAACACCCTCTACCTCGCCGCCGGCAAGAAGGACGAGGCGACCGTCCTCTACGTCGGCACCGACGCGGCCGACGACGCCGAGGGCTTGCTCTACTACCTCGGCCGGGTCTTCGAGGACACTCCCCGGCGCGTCGGTCAAGGTCGTCGCGAGGAAGCCGACGCGAACCGCTGGCGATCGACTCGGCCCGGACCGACGCCGCTGGTCGTCGTGGCGGGCGAGACGACGGCCGCGAACGCGGAGCGGCTCCGGACCTACGCCGAGAGCGGCGGGACGGTCCTCGACGTGGTCTCCGACGCCCGGCCAGTCGACGACGCTCGACGCCCTGGCGGGTGCGCCGCCGGTCGAGATCGCCGAGTCGCCCGCCGGCCGCGACGCGATGCTCGGCGAGATCGCCTTCGACCATCCCCTCTTCGCCCCGCTCGCCGGCCCCCAGTTCAACGACTTCACCAAGATCCGCTTCTGGAAGCACCGCCGGATCGACCCGAAGGCGCTGGGCGAGTCGCGGGTGCTCGCCCGGTTCGAGGGGGGCGACCCCGCCGTCGTCGAGAAGCCGCTGGGCAAAGGACGGCTTGTCGTCCTGGCCAGCGGCTGGAACCCGGTCGACAGCCAGCTCGCGCGGTCGTCGAAGTTCGTCCCGCTGATGGCGGCGCTGCTCGAAGGCCGGACCCCGCCGCCGGTCGAGCTGGCGAGCCACACCGTCCTCGACCGCGTGCCCTTGCCGGCACCGTGGACAAGGTGACGATCCGCAAGCCCGACGGCTCGACCGTCGACGCCCGAAGCCGGCGCCGGCTTCTTCGACCGGGACCGACCAGCCGGGCGTCTACTCGATCGACTCGCCGCTGGGCTCGCGGTCGTTCGCCGTCAACCTCGACCCGGTCGAGAGCAAGACCTCGCCGCTTGGGCGTCGAGACCCTGGAACAACTCGGCTGCCGCCTGGCGGCGAGCCCGTCGCAGGAGGTGCTCGACCGCGAGCATCTCCGGCAGTTGCAGAACGCGGAGCTGGAAGGTCGCCAGAAGCTCTGGCGAGGCTTGATCCTGGCGGCGATCGGCGTCCTGATCGTCGAAACCTGGCTGGCGGGCCGATTGAACGCGCCCCGCCTCGAACCCGGAGGCCCTGGCGACATGAGCACCGAACTGCGTCGGGCGTTGGAACGGGCCGCGAGCCGCGCTACCGAGGCGTCCGCCTCTGGGGCGCGCTGGCCCTCTGCTGGCTGGCCTTGGCCGTGATCGGCGCGGGCCTGAGCCTGGCCGTCGGCCGGCCCGGGACCGAGCCCTATCCGGCCGGGCTCCTGGTGGCCTGGTTCGCTCGCGATCGCCGGTCTGCGCGGTCGCGATCGCGCGCTGCCGATCCTCCGCGCGAGCGTCGACCCGCGCCGGGTCGCCCGGCGGATCGAGGCCACGTTATCCCGAGCTAGGCACCGGCCTGCTGGCCGCGTCGAGGAGGACGCCGCGTCCCCGGGCGGCCCGCCGGCTACCTCCAGTCCGCCGTGATCCGCCAGGCCCTCGCCCACTCGCCGACGCATGACTGGGCCGAGGCCGTCGTCCCGTCGAGGACGCTCCGGCCTGGCCAGGCTGGCCCACGCTGGCTCGGCGCTGCTTGCTCGCCGCCGGCCACGATCGCCCTGATCGTCCAGGGCCACGCGGCACAACCAGGTCGCCGCCGAGGCTGATCGCCGCCAGGATCGCCGGCGCTCGACGACGCCTCCGAGGTCAAGGTCGAGCCGGGCAACGCCGAGATCGAGCGCGGGACCTCGCTCCTGGTCGTCGCCCGGTTCAACGGCGCCGTCCCGGCCGACGCCAGCCTGTCGTCGAGGACGGCCTCGGCGAGTCGCACCGCGCCAGGCCGATGGCCCGGAGCCTGGAAGACCCGACCTTCGCCGGCCGGGTCGAGTCGGTCGGCACCGACCTCTCCTACCGGGTCGAGTTCGCCGGCCGGAGCAGCGAGACCTATCAAGTCAAGGTCTTCGAGTACCCCGAGGTCCGCCGGGCCGACGCCAAGCTCGTCTTCCCGAGCTACACCGCGTCGAGCCCAAGACCGTCGAGGACGTCCGCCACGTCACGGCCGTCGAGGGGACCGAGCTGACCCTGACCTTCCACCTCAACAAGGAAGTCGCCGACGCCAAGCTCGTCGACGAGAAGGGGCAGGTCACCCCGCTCAAGCTCCAGGCCGAGGAGCACGAACCTCTACGCGACGACCTTCACCCTGGCCGACCGCCACCGCTACAAGGTCCAGCTCGTCGACAAGGACGGCCGCCAGAGCAAGGTGCCGGCCGAGGTCGCCGTGAACGTCACCCGGAACCGGCCGGCGACGGTCGCGATGACCCAGCCGGCCCGCGACGTCCGGGTCTCGCCCGTCGAGGAGCTGACGCTCAAGGCCGACGGTCGACGACGACTTCGGCGTCGTCCGCCACGGCCTGGGCTACTCGATCGCGGGCGAGGAGCCGAAGGAGGTCGTGCTCGACGGCCCCAAGCCCTCGGGCAAGAAGATCAAGGCCGAGCACCTGCTCGCCTTCGAGGCGATGAAGGCCCAGCCCGACCAGCTCGTGACCTACTTCTTCTGGGCCGAGGACATCGGCCCCGACGGCCAGCCCCGGCGGACGTCGGGCGACATGTTCTTCGCCGAGGTCCGCCACTTCGAGGAGATCTTCCGCCAGGGCGAGCAGCCGAGCGAATCCGCCGAGAACGAGCAGCAGCAACAGCAGCAGAACGGCAACGCCCAGCAGGCCGAGAAGCTCGCCGAGCTGCAGAAGGAGATCATCAACGCCACCTGGAAGCTGATCCGCCGCGAGACCGGAGCCGAAGCCCACCGACGACGTTCGCCGACGACGCCAAGACGATCCGCGAGTCGCAGACGACCGCGATCGAGCAGGCCGAGGCCCTGGCCGAGAAGCTCCAGGACGCCGACTCGAAGGCGAACCTGGACGCGGCCGTCAACTCGATGAAGGACGCCGAGAAGCACCTGGCCGAGGCCGCGAAATCGGCCGTCGATCAAGGAGCTCGCCCCGAGCCTCGCCGCCGAGCAGGCCGCGTATCAGGCCCTCCTCAAGCTCCGGCCCGCGAGTTCGAGGTCACCCGCAGCAACTCCCGGCAGCGGCAGCAGAGCAGCTCGCTCGTCGAGCGCCGCCCAGCGACAGCAGCAGCAGCAGCTCGACCAGCTCGAACTCAAGAACGACGAGAACCGCTACGAGCAGCAGACCTCGCGCCGAAGGCCCAGTCGCAGCAGCGAGCAGGCAGCAGCGCGAGAACCGGCAGGTCGCCAACCGGCTCAAGGAGCTGGCCCAGCGCCAGGCCGACCTGAACGAGCGGCTCAAGGAGCTGCAATCGGCCCTCGAAGCCGCCAAGGACCAGCAGGCCCGCGAGGAGATCGAGCGCCAGCTCAAGCGGCTCCGCGACCAGCAACAGCAGGTCCTCCGCGACACCGACGAGCTTCGCGAGCGGATGGAGCGCGAGGAGAACCGCGAGCGGATGGCCGAGGCCCGCCAGCAGGTCGAGCAGGCCCGCGAGAACGTCCGCCAGGCCTCCGAGGCCCTCGAAAAAGGCCAGCTCTCGCAGGCCGTCAACGAAGGGACCCGCGCCGGCGGCAGCTGAACGACCTCCGCGAGGAGCTGCGCAAGAAGTCCTCCGACCGCTTCGCCGAGGACATGACCGAGATGCGCGACCAGGCCAGCAGCTCGACGAGAAGCAGAGGCCAGCTCACCGAGCAGCTCGACGCCAAGGAGCGCCAGGCCCAGCGCTCGCTCCGCGACGCCGACAACCGCGAGCAGGTCCGCAAGGGGCTCGAAGACCAGCAGAAGCAGCTCGACAAGCTCCTCGACCGGATGCGCAACACCGTCCAGGAGGCCGAGGAGACCGAGCCGCTCCTGGCCAAGCAGCTCTTCGACACCGTCCGCAAGGCCGACGAGCAGGCCATCCCCGACGACCTCAAGCAGGCCGAGCAACTGGCCGAGGTCGGCATCAACGAGGAGGCCGCCAAGTCCTCGCAGCAAGGCCGAGCAGGGGCTCGACCAGCTCCGCGAAGGGGTCGAGAAGGCCGCCGCAGAGCGTCCTCGGCGACGAGACCGCCGCCCTCAAGCGAGCCCAGGCCGAGCTCGACGACCTCGCCAACCAGGTCAACCGCGACCTCGCCCGCGCCGACGGCCAGGACCCCAACGCACCCGCCGCGACCCGGCCAGCAAGGTCAAACACCCCGGGGCCAGCGCGGCCAGTCCCAGCAGGGCGAACAGGGCCAGCCAGGGGAGCAAGCCGGTCAGGAAGGACAGCAAGGCCAGCAACCCGGACAACAGGGGCAACAGGCCAACAGCCGGGCCAGCAGCGCGGACAACGGGCAGCAACAGGGCCAGCGAGGCCAGCAGGGACAGCAAGGTCAGCAGCAAGGCCAGGAGAGCAGCCAGGCCAGGGACCAGCCTGGCCAGCAAGGCCAAGGTCAGCAGGGACAGCAAGGCAACAGGGACAGGGTCAGCAAGGACAGCAGGACAGGGGCAGCAAGGTCAACAAGGACAGGGACAGCAAGGGCAAGGGCACAGGGCAGCAAGGACAGCAAGGCCAGGGGCAACAGGGCAAGGACAGCAAGGACAGGGACAACAAGGTCAGCAAGGACAGGGGCAACAGGGCCAAGGTCAGCAAGGTCAACAGAGGCCAGGGCAGCAAGGACAGGGTCAGCAGGGACAGGGACAGCGAGGCCAAGGTCAGCAGGGCCAACAGGGACAAGGCCAACAAGGACAGGGGCAACAGGGACAGGGACAACAGGGCCAAGGACAGCAAGGGCAGGGGGGTCAGCGAGGCGGGAACAACCGCCGAGGCGGCACAGACCGGCGGCGGAGGCGGCGGCAACCCGGGCGGGCTTGACCGGCGCTGGACATCATGAACGGCGGCGACGGCAGCGGGGCGACGAGCCCCGGCGGGCCGATCACCGGCGAAGGGTTCCGCCAGTGGTCCGACCGGCTGCGCGACGTCGAGGAACTGCTCGAAGACCCCCAGCTCCGCGCCGAGGCCGCCCGGATTCGCGACCGGGCCCGAGGCGCCCGCGAGGAGTTCAAGCGGCACGCCAAGGTGCCCGACCCGGAGCAAGCTCAAGGACCATGGTCGCCGACCCGATCCGCGAGCTTCGCGACCGGGTCGCCGAGGAGGTCCGCCGCCGCGAGTCGCCCGACTCCCTCGTCCCGATCGACCGCGACCCCGTCCCCCCGCAGTTCGCCGAAGGCGTCCGCCGCTACTACGAACGGCTGGGGAGCGGCCGATGACGACCCCCTCCCTCGTCTGGGGCTGCCCGCAATGGGCCGTCGGGGCCGCCGTGCTCGGCGGCCGTCGCCGTCGCCTTGCTCCTCTGGAGCTACGGCCGGGCCCAGGCCCGGCCCGGCGTCCGGCTCGCTCGCGGCGGTCCTCAAAGGGATCGGCTTCGCCGCCCTGGTGCTCGCCCTGGTCGAGCCCCTGCTGACCGGCTCGCGCCCTCGGCGAGGGCGCCAACGCCTTCGTCCTCCTGGCCGACAACAGCCAGAGCCTGCTCATCCACGACGACCAGGCGACCACCACCCGCGGCGACTGGGTCCGCGACCGGCTCAAGAAGGAGTCGCCCTGGAAGACCCGGATCGGCCAGGACTTCGACGTCCGCAACTACGCCTTCGACTCCCACCTCCGCGCCGTCGAGAGCTTCGACGCCCTCGCCTTCGACGGCACCGGCTCGGCGCTCGACGACCTCGCTCAACGCCCTCTCGAAGCGGTTCCAGGGGCTCCCGCTGGCCGGCGTCCTGCTCTTCACCGACGGCAACCGGACCGACCTCGGCGACCTCGACTGGTCGGCACTGCCGCCGATCTATCCCGTGATGCCCCCTTCGAGGGGCTCGGCCAGGGACGTCGGCGTCCGCGACGTCTCGGTCAGCCAGACCAACTTCGAGTCGGCCCCCGTCGTCGTCCGCGCCGATGTCTCGGCGGCCGGCTTCGACGGCCAGACGATCGTCGCCGCCGTCACTCGACGAGGCCGGCAAGGAGGTCGCCCGCCAGGAGGCGAAGGCGACCGCCGACGGCCGCCGCTCGGCTTCCGGTTCCAGTTCCGGCCCGAGAAGAAGGGCATCAGCTTCTACCGGGTGAACGCCTTCGCCGCCGACGGCCGAGTCGGAAGAGGCCAAGGGGACGCATCGACGAATCCCGATCCGGCGAGCAGACCCTGGCCAACAACGCCCGGCTCGTCGTCGTCGACCAGGGGGGCGGGCCGTACCGGGTCCTCTACGTCAGCGGCCGGCCCAACTGGGAGTTCAAGTTCCTCCGCCGGGCCCTGGCCGAGGACGAGCAGGTCCAGCTCGTCGGCCTGGTCCGGATCGCCAAGCGGCAGCCGAAGTTCGACTTCCAGGCCGCCGGGACCCGGACGACCTCGCCGCTCTTCAACGGCTTCGACAACCCCGACCCCGACACCGCCGAGGCCGCCGACCAGCCGGTCCTCGTCCGCCTCGGCACCGCTCGACGAGGCCGAGCTTCGCGACGGCTTCCCCAAGACGGCCGAGGAACTCTACCGCTATCACGCGATCGTCCTCGACGACCTCGAGGCCGGCTTCTTCACGCAGGACCAGCTCGCGCTCTTGCGCAACTTCGTGAGCCGGCGGGGCGGCGGCCTGCTGATGCTCGGCGGCCCCGACTCGTTCGCCGACGGCAAGTACGACCGCACGCCCGTCGGCGAGATGCTGCCGGTCTACCTCAACCGATCCGGCGCCACCGCCCCGCCGACCCGAGCGCCGAGCAGGATTACCGCCTGGTCCTCACCCGCGAAGGCTGGCTCCAGCCCTGGGTCCGGACCCGCAAGACCGAGGACGAGGAGCAGCAGCGGCTGGCCTCGATGAGCCCGTTCCGGATGCTCAGCCAGGTCGGCAACATCAAGCCGGGGGCCGTCGGTCCTCTCCGAGGTCAGCGACCCGGCCGGCCATGATCGCCCCGCGCTCGTGGCCCAGTCGTTCGGCAAGGGGCACGTCGCCGCCCTGATGATCGGCGACCTCTGGCGCTGGGGCCTGCGGCGGGCCGACCCGGCCGAGAGCGACCTCGACCGCTCGTGGCGGCAGACCGTCCGCTGGCTCGTCGGCGACGTCCCCGGCCGCGTCGAGATCGCCGTGCAAGCCGAAGGCCGACGCGACCTCGCCCGCCGTCGAGATGTCCGTGCAGCGTCCGCGACGCCGAGTACCGCCCGCTCGATAACGCCAAGGTCGCGCTCAAGATCGCCCTGCCCGGCGGGGGCGACCTGACCCTCGACGCCGAGCCCGACGGCCGCGAGGCCGGCACCTACTCGGCCACCTACGTCGCCCGGCAGCCCGGCGCCTACCGGGTCGTCGCCACGGCGACCGCACCCGACGGCATCGCCGGTCGGCGAGCGCGAGGCCGGCTGGGCCGCCCAGCCCGCCGCCGACGAGTTCGCCCGCCTCGAGCCCGACCGCGAGTACCTCAAGACGCTCGCCGACCAAGACCAAGGGCGAGGTCGTCGACGGCGACCGGCTCGACTCGTTCGTCGCCAGCCTCGCCTCGCAAGGACGCCCCGATCACCGAGCCCTGGACCTCGCCCCTCTGGCATCAACCCGCTCTACTTCCTCATCGCCATCGCCTGCCTGGCCGCCGAGTGGGGCCTCCGCCGCGTCAACGGCCTGGCATGACCTCGAATCAATGAGTCGGATTGATGGAGCTCGCCCGAGGCTTGACTCATCCTACGGGACGCCCAGCCATGTCATCTCCGATCGCTGTCTCGTCCTGGCGACGCTCGCGGCCGAGCCCGTCGACCGCCCCTGCGTGCTCGTCGTGGTCGGCACGCCGGGCACGCCCGAGTACGCAGAGCCAGTTCCGCCAGTGGGCCGACCAGTGGCAGGCCGCCGCCGAGAAGGCCAGGGCCGAGTCGATCCGGATCGGCCTCGACGACCCGGCCGGCGACCGCGCGACCGCGACCGCCTCAAGGCCGCCCTCGCCGAGAAGGCGACCGGCGCCGAGCCGCTCTGGATCGTCCTGATCGGGCACGGGACGTTCGACGGCAACGAGGCCAAGTTCAACCTCCGCGGGCCGGACGTCACCGACGCCGAGCTCTCGACGTGGCTCGCGCCGATCAAGCGGCCGGTCGCGGTGCTCGACTGCGCCTCGGCCAGCGGCCCGTTCCTGAACCGGCTCTCGGGCCGAGAACCGGGTCGTCATCACGGCGACCAAGAGCGGCACGAGCTGAACTTCGCCCGCTTCGGCCAGTACCTCGCCGAGGCGATCGCCGACCCCGGCGCCGACCTCGACAAGGACGGCCAGGTCTCGCTCCTCGAAGCCTTCCTGACCGCCAGCAGCCGGACCGCCGAGTTCTACAGGACCCGCTCCCGGCTGGCCACCGAGCACGCCCTGCTCGACGACAACGGCGACCAGCTGGGCACGCCCGCCGACTGGTTCCACGGCGTCCGCGCGACCCGCCGGGCCAAGGACGGCGCCGCGCCCGACGGCCTCCGCGCCCACCAGCTCCACGCTCATCCCCAGCGACCGCGAGCGGGCCATCCCCGCCGAGGTCCGCCAGAAGCGAAACCAGCTCGAGCTGGCCATCGCCGCCCTCCGCGACCAGAAGCCAAGCTCGCCGAGGACGAGTATTACGCCCAGCTCGAACCCCTGATGATCGAACTGGCCCGGCTCTACCGCGACCTGCCGGATTGACCAACCCTCGGTGAAGGCGGATTTCCGTCGGTGCCAATCGACCCATCGATTCGCAGGACCCGCGACAGTATCTTATAATTCCATCGGTCGCCTGAGTCCGGCCGAGCCAGATTCATGACACACGCGAGTGATCGACATGATGACCAAGGACGAGCAGGCCCGCAGGTTGGCGGAGAGGCATTATGAAGTCGAACCCGGCATCACGCTGATCTTCCCGATCACCGCCCCCTCCGAAGTGGAGGTCCGCCCTCAGGAGCCGATCAAGCTCCTCGAAGTGAACAAAAATACCGCGCCTCTCGGGATCATGCCTCTGGGCTTCGGCCCCGCCCCGGACCACGGTATCCATTATCCCTCCGTCATCGTCGAGATCACCCCGGACGAGTACGTGAAGGTTCGGTCCGATGAGTTGAAACTCCCGGAGGGATGGACCATCGGTGATCTGTTCCCGAGGCCTCTGCTTCGGAACCGGGCATGAGCGACCCGGAGAAATGGGCGAAGGCTTTCGCTCGCCAGGCCCAAGCCGATTTCGAGACATGGGAGCGGCTACAGACTGTCGCGGAAATACCCGAATGCCATAAGTTATTGTTCCTCCAAATGGCTTGCGAGAAGTTGACCAAGGCGCACCTCTGCAAGGCGGGGTCAGATCCGGGCGCCATCCAGTCCAGTCATGCGTATGTCGCCAAGAGCCTGCCGATCATCATCCGCCAACAGATCAGCATGTCGAACCCCAAGAACGCGTCCTGGGTCCTCAAGCATTCTGAGCATCTGGCCCGAGAAATTGAGATGCTGGCCTCGGCCGTCAGGCGAGGCGGCCGGCGCCTCGACAATTGCGAATACCCCTGGGAAGACGAAGGCGGTCGGCTGCATGTGCCCCTGGATTGGACCTTCACGCCATCCGGCCTGTTGAGCACCCCGGCCGGACGAACTTTCTTGAAGCTCGTCCGCGATGCGATCTTCCGCCTCACATAACCGGGCGATAGGATACCTCAATCTCGCCCCATTGCCCCGGCACCGTCAGCGGTTTGCCGCTGTCCTTCGTCCCAATCCCGAGCAGGAACGACACGGCGACCCTCGCCCACTCGTCCGGGCTGAGGAGGTTCGACGAGCGGCTCCTGATCGCGTTCACCGATCCTCCGCAACCCAGAACGATGTGGCCCAGCCGGGCGAATTCCGCGGCCATCGCCCGGCCCAGACCCCGGGTCGCCCCGTGATTGCGACCACCCGACTCGATCCCTGGCCCACCCAGCACCTCCACTCCCGATCCCGCCCTCCTGGTCGCCGCGATCATATCGGGCGGCCCGTCGTCCCGGGAGGCGGCCGGGGATTGGACACCGAGCGTGGGCTCAGCGGGATCGCGGCTTCCCTTTCGGGTCGGCTTGAGGGGGCGCCGCGAGGGAGAGCAGGAACTCGTTGAGGTAGCTCCGCTCGTGGAACCCGAGGTTTCGGTATCGAGAGGCGGAGGCGGCGGCCTCGCCGCCGTGCTTGGCGATGGCGCCGGCGATGGTCCCGGATCGGCCGTCGTGGAGGTAGGGGCCGGAGTCGCGGAGGCCCCAGAGCGGCGGGGTCCGCCACTCCGACCCCTTGGGCGGGGCGAAGGCCAGTGTGGGAGTGGCAGGGGCCGCGTAATACTCGCCGGAGTCGCTCAGTTCCTGGCCCATGTCGTGGAGCAGCAGGTCGCTGTAGATCCCCTCCACGTTGCCGAGCTGGGGCAGGTGGCAGGTGGCGCAGCCGATCGCGGCGAATGTCCAGCGGCCGGCCTCCAGGTGCTCGCCCTTGAGGAGCGAAGGGTTCCTGGGCTCGACCGGCCGGGGCAGGGCGGCGACGAAGGCGGTCAGCGAGCTGCATTCGTCGTCGGTCAGGTCCAGGCCGGGGGCCTTGTAATTGGGGCGGAGGGGGTCGGGCGACTGGGGATGACCGGGGTTCTCCAGGCCCAGCTCGTTGGCGCAGGCGGTCCGGACGAAGTCGCCAAGCGTGGCCGTCTGGGCCTTCCAGCCGAACCGACCGAAACGGCCATCCGCCAGGCGGCCGGGGCGCCCTTGATCTCGGGAAACTCGGGGATCCTCCGGAGGGCCGTCGCCTCCAGGACGGCGTCGGGGATCGCGTCGATCAGCCCGGCGCCGAACAGCGCCGGGGTATTCCGCCGGCTCGCCCGGACGTTGAAGTTCGGCAGGGGAGTGGCCGGCTCGTTGCGGCCGGCGATCCCGAAATACTGAAGGACCATCTTCCGCCAGACCTCATATCCCGAGTCCTTCGCGTATCGGTGCATGACCAGGCTCCGCTCGGCGGCGAAGCCGGGGAAGACGTCGCTCGACAGCGTCTCGCGAGTGGCCTTGGGATCCTTGGCGATGGGGACATCGATCGAGCCGTCCGCTTTTCGTTTCGAACCGATGTCGGTCAGGATCAGGACGTCGACCCGAGACCCTCCGGCGCCACCCGGCCCTCCTTGTTGGTGGCAGGCGACGCACGATCGCTCGTTGAACATCGGCCCGAGCCCGTCGCCACCGAGCCCGTCCCGGTTCGAGGCCGACCAATCGGTCAGGAACAATCGAGCCCCCTCGGCCACCAGGGATCGCGGCGCGGTTTCGCCTGATCCCGCCCAGCTCGGGCCGCTGATCGCACTCCAGACCAGGATGGACCAGGCACCGAACCGGACCGCCAGCCGTCTCTTCGATCGAAAAACGCGCATGGATTTCCCCCCTCGCCGGGCGCTATCCCCGGAGGTTTCGAAGCGTCATGATCCGTCGATCTTCGAGGCCGATTGGGTAGACGACGCGGCTCGGGCCCCTATTCGACCGTCCCGTCAGAGCCCGGCTCGGGCGAAATCCGCTCGACCCGGCCAGAAAAGGCGAGTTACGGGCGAACCTCCGGAGCGATCATTTAGGGGAAGAAGAGTCGAGGTGGCGTCGGTCTCGATTGGGTTCGTTTTTTCCCGAAGGCGGTCCGTATTTCGGACGATCGAGGCGCCGGCTCCGCGACTCGGACGATCGAAGAAAGGGATTTGGGTTCGTTTTTCTCTCCTTGTGTCAGCCAACCGAGACACCTCCCGATGATCCCGAGCACTCGATTGGGTTCGTTTTTCCCGTTGGGTCCGGAGGGCATTGGGTTCGTCTCGGAGAGCAGATTCCCGGCCGCGCCGAATCGATTGATTTCATTATGGGACTGATTCTTACGACGAAATCGGGTTTGTCTTGGCGGGGCCGCGGGCCGTCCTCGTCGCGAGCTTCGAGTTCGAAACGTCTCGGCGAGCTTCCTTGCCGACCAATTCAGGCCGATCGATCTGAGCGGCTTGCGAGCCGGGCGGTTGCGGTTATCATGAGAGTCTCGGGGACTCTCGGCGAAGGACCGGGGGTGGGGCGACCGGGAAAGGCGGCGACCGATGGAAGAGAAAGGCCCGGTGCTCGACGCATCGCCTGCGCCCTGCTCGCCGCCCAGGCCCTGGGGCGCTGGCGATGGACGTCCACGTCGGCGACTTCGTGATCGAGCGCCGGCTGGGCTCGGGCGGGATGGGTGTGGTCTACCAGGCCCGCCAGGTCTCGCTCGACCGGGTCGTCGCGCTGAAGGTCCTCGGCGATGCCCTGAACCGCCCCGAGGACATCGCCCGGTTCCGTCGCGAGGCCCAGGCGGTCGCCAAGTTAGACCATCCGAACATCGCCGGGGTCCACTTCGTCGGCCAGGATCAGCAACTCTGCTACATGGCGATGGAGTTCATCGACGGGGCCTCGCTCCGCCGGGTGATCGACGCGCTGGACCGCGACCCGAAGGCGACGATCGACTCGGCCCTGGAGGGGCTGGCCTCGGTGGAAGACGAGGCGCCGGTCGTCCGTTTCGACGGCTCGACGGCCACGATGCCCCCGAGTGATCCCGACCTGGACAGGCCAACGTCTCCCGGCCCGGCACCCCGGACGACCTCGGCCGAGCACGTCCGCCGCTGTGTCGAGATCGTCCGGGACGCCGCCCGGGCGCTCGGCCACGCCCACGTACGGGGGGTGGTCCACCGCGACGTCAAGCCAGAGAACCTCCTGCTCGACCGCTCGGGCAAGGTCCGCCTGATCGACTTCGGCGTCGCCCGGTTCTTCGAGGACGTGACGATCACGAGCACCGGCCAGATCGTCGGCACGCCCACCTACATGAGCCCCGAGCAGGTCACCGGCCGGCTCGAGATCGACCACCGGACCGACGTCTACTCGCTCGGCCTGGTCCTCTTCGAGATGCTGACGCTGGGCCGGGCCGTCGACGCCCCGACGCGCGAGGGGGTCCTCCGCCACGTCGTGACCAAGGCCCTGCCGCCGGTCGCGGGGCTTAACAAGGCGGTCTCCCCGCCCGTTGATGGCCGTCGTGCACAAGGCGTCGGCCAAGGACCCCGACGACCGTTACCAGACCGCCGACGCCTTCGCCGACGACCTGCAAAATGTCCTCGACGGCAAGCCGGTGGTGGCCCCGCCGTATCGGTTCCGACTCGACGAGCGCGAGATCGACGCCGAGCGGCCCAAGGCGATCATCGGGATCTCGTTCGAGTTCGCCATGATCGCAGTCTTCTCTCTGTTCTGGACCTCGGTCGTCCTGGCCCTGCCGCCCGAGGCCCGCCGGATCATCGGCTACGACGGCCCTCTGCCGTCGATCGTCGGGACGGGCACCGGGGTCGCCCTGCTCCTGCTGACGGTCGCCTGGTCGATCCTGACCGGCCACCACTGGGGCCGCTGGGCGGGGATGCTCGGCTGCATGGCCTGGCTCCTGATCTGCGCCCGCTACCTCTACGGGTTCATCGACATCCGCCACCGGGTGGAGACGAACATCTTCTTCGCGACCGCCGGCCCCACCGCCCTGATGGCCCTGCTCGCCGCCGCGTCGCTCGCCTGCCTCGCCTCCAACCAGGCCACCACCTGGTTCCGGCTCGCCCGCCGGATCAGGCTTGAGCAGAAGCAGCGCCAGAGCCGGGGGGGGTGAACTGGTCGATCACTGTTTGAAAAAGCCGCCTTGGCGGCAAAATAGTGTGATATCGCCCCTCGAATTCTTCGGAATATAATACCGGAATGCGGAGAATTCAGCAGCGCGGTGCGGCCATGGATACCCTCTCGCCAGACGAACGTAGCGAGCGCATGGGACGGGTCCGGAACAGACGAGAAAGGGGTGCGCCAACGGATTCCGACACCAGCCCCGATCGAGCCTCTTTCTGGCGAGCGGATCAAGCGTCTGGCCCCCTCGCGGGAGAGGGTTGGGGAGAGGGTGCCAGAAAATGCCAGAATCGGTTGGCGCACCCTCAACGGGCTGGGGGCGGCGGTGCGAAGGGGGAGGGGTTGACGCTCGGCATCGGGGGCGCGGTGCCGGCTCCGGGCATGGGCGCGGGGGCGAGGCCGGCGTCGGCCTCGGCGGTCTGGAGGAGGGCCTGGATCATGCTGGGGACGCCGACGGCGAGCATCAGGTCGGCCTGGGCCTGGGTCGCGGCCCAGAGGGCGTCGAGCTGAGCGTTTTCGAGCTGGATCAGGCGCTGGCGGGCCTGCTGGACGCGGGTCAGGTCGGTCTGGCCGGCCTCGAAGAGGCGTTCCAGGCTGGCGACCTCGCCGGTCAGCTCCTGGGTCAGGCCGGACGAGTCGTTGACCAGGCCGGTCGCCCCGTTCCACTTGGCCACGGCCGAGCGGACCTGGGCGACAACCCGCTGCTGGACCTGCTGGTAGGAGACCACCGCCCGACGCTCCTCGGCCTCTCGCTGGCGGACCAGCGGTCGGCCGCTGTTGAGGATCGGCAAGATCGGCACGAGGTTCAGGCCGATGTACTGGATGCCGGCCTCGTCCTGGACGTACTGCGGGCCGATGATGGTGGTCGGGATGCAGTCTCCCTTGGCCAGCCGGACGGCGGCGCCGGCGGCTTCGATGGCCGCCTGTGAGGCGTGCAGGTCGGGCCGGCACTTCAGGGCGGCGTCGATCAGGGCGTTCTCGTCGACCGGCGGGATGGTCGAGGGGAGGGTAAACTCGCCCAGCGGCTCGGTCTCGGCGGCGGCTCGAGGGATGCCGATCTGGTTCCGGAGGTCGGTCAGGGCCGTGATGTAATCCTGCCGGGCGGCCTTGGCCTGCTGGCGGGTCGCCCGGCTCTCGACCTTCGCCAGCGCCACGTCGGCGGGCTGGGCCTGGTTCGCCTTGAGCCGGCGTTCGAGGGTCTTCAGGAGGTTCTCATTGAAGTCGGCCAGTTGCTCGGCCACGCGGAGCTTCTCGCGCCGATAGGCGGCTGTCTGGAAGAACCGGTAAGTCTGAACCAGGGCGGTCATCTCGGCCTGGACGACCTGCCACTGGACCTGCTTGAAAGCCGCCTTGGCGATCGAGTGCCGGTGGGTCGTCTGGTGGCCGAACTCGACCGGCTGGCGGAGGGCGATCAGGAAGTAATTCTGGCCGTAGTGGTAGAAGGAGCCGTTATGAGTGGCCGTGGACCCGCTGCCGCCGGTGGACCCTCCGTTGGCGAAGGTGTCGCGGGGAATGAGGGTGATCGGCCGATAGTCGATGAAGATCGTCGGGTTGAGGGCGACGGGAAAGTGGCGGGCGACCTCGACCGCCTCGGCCGAGGCTTGCGACGGGTTCCCCTGGCGGAGGGCGATCAGGTCGGGATTGCTGGTCAAGGCCCCGTAAAGCGCTTCCTGGAGCGAGAGCGACTGGCCGCCGAAGGAGGGGGCGGTCGAGTCGGTCCCCGGGCCGATCGGCATCCCCAGGTCGGCGGGCGTGGCCTGCGTCCTTCGGACCGGGGCGTCGGATGCCGGGTCGGGCCGGGCGATCATCGGCGGGGCGACCGAGTGGTCCGACCCGGCGCCGCCGGCCTCGGGCCGGTCGGGATGGCCCGGAGGGGATTCGAGGCCGAAGGGGCGATCGCCGGGGCAAGGGGCAGCGGCCGGGTCTCGACCGGGGGCGGGGTCAGCGTCGGAGGCGCGACCTTCGGGCCGGCCGGAGCGGTCCGCGGGGGGCTGGGCGGGACCTCGACTCGGGGCGGCTTGCGGAACCGGCCGAGGAACCCCCGATGCGGCGGGTCGACGACGGACGTACCGGGAGACTGCGGCGGGACCGAGACCGGCCGAGATGGGTCGTCGGCGAGGGCGTCCGGTCCGAGGCTCGTCGCGAGCACGAGCGCGGCGAGGGCGAGTGTCGGTCGCATAAGGCACGCATCCTGCGTTCGAGAAATCGGCGTCCCGCCAACGGCGGAGGGTCGAGAACCCGGAGGGTCTCTCTCCACTCCCTCTTACCTATCGTCCCACGGTCCCGGCCGGTCGATAAACTCCGCTTCATCTCCTCCGGGGTCCACTGACATTCTTGATGCATTCCGGATATCCTGACTATCGAGCACGGAAATCCGGGCGGAATCTGCCAACGGATGCCGGCATCCTTGTAGGGTAGGGCTTGCCCTGCCGAGACCCGGCTCGCGGCAGGGCAAGCCCGATCCTACGGGAAGGAAATCAGGCTCCTTTGACGCACCCTCCGGACACCTGGCCCCTGGATTTGAGGGAAAGATGGTGAAATCCGAATCCGTGAGTCGAGTCGTGAGGGTCGTGACGCTGGCGCTGCTGGGCTCGACCGTCGCCGGCTGCGCGACCAAGCCGGCGAGCACCGCAGCCAAGCCCGCCAGCCCGGCGACGGTCGCCAAGCTGCCGGGCGAGGGGGACCTCGTCGCCGTCACGCTCAAGCCCGAGGCCGAGAAGCGGCTGGCGATCGTGACCGCACCGGTCGAGAAGCGGCCGGTCTCGCGAGCCCTGACGATGGGCGGTGACGTGGTCGTGCCGCCGGGTCGCGGCTCGATCGTCTCGGCCCCGCAGACCGGGACCCTGGTCGCCTCCGAGGGCGGCGTCCCGCCCACGCCGGGTCTGCCGGTCAAGAAAGGCCAGACGATCTTCACGCTCCTGCCGATCCTCTCGGCCGACCGGGCCGTGCTGACGCCGGTCGAGCGGATCAACTTCGAGGACGCCCGGAACAGCGCCGAGGGGCAGCTCAAGGCCGCCAAACCGCAGTTCGAGCAGGCCAGGATCAACCTCGAACGGATGGAGGGGCTTGCCCGCAAGGGGGACATCTCTCCCGCGCAGGTGGTCGACGCCCGGAACACCTACAATCAGGCCAAGGCGACCCTCGACGCCGCCGAGGGGCGCTGGAACATCTTCGAGAAGGCCCTGGCCACGGGCGCGGGGGCCGAGGACGCTGGCAAGCTTGCCCCGCTGCCCTTGAGAGCGCCGGCCGACGGCGTCCTGATCAACGTCGCCGTCCAGGCGGGCCAACAGGTCCCGGCCGGGAGCGTGTTGTTCGAGGTCGCCAACCTCGACCCGGTTTATATCAAGGTCCCGATCTTCGTCGGCGAGGAAGAGACGATCGACCTCGACAAGGACGCCGCCGTCGGCGGCCTGGCCGATGCGCCGGGCAGGAAGACCAGGCCGGCGAAGCCGGTCCACACCACCCCGACCGCCAACCCCCTGGCCACGACGGTCGACCTCTATTACGAGGTTGAGAACCACGACGGTAAGCTCCGACCCGGTCAGAAGGTCGGCGTGACCTTGCCCCTGAAGGGCGAGGCCGAGTCGCTGGTCGTGCCCTACGCCTCGATCCTCTACGACCACAACGGCGGCGCCTGGGTCTACGAGGACATGGGCAAGCACGTCTTCGCCCGCCGCCGGGTCGTGGTCGACCACATCGTCGGCACCGAGGCCGTGCTCGCGCTCGGGCCGAAGGTGGGGACGAAGGTCGTCACCGACGGCGCCGCCGAGCTGTTCGGCACCGAGTTCGCCAGCGGGAAGTGAGGCGGCGGCTCTCGAGAGTCTCCCGTAGGGTAGGGCTTGCCCTGCCATGTCACGGGGCGACGGCAGGGCAAGCCCTACCCTACGGGAATGCCGGTCATCCGGACGACGGGACCAGACGTGGAGATAGATATCGATGTTCGGACTCTCCCGCAAAGAACGCTGGGCCAAGATCCAGGCGCAACCCTTCCCGCCCGAATGGTCGTGGATCATGGCCAAAACCGTGCCGATCTACGCCAGGCTCTCGGAGTTGGACAAGGCCGAGCTGCGCGGCCTGATCCAGGTCTTCCTCGACGAGAAGATCTTCGAGGGCTGCGCCGGCCTGGAGATCACGGATGAGATCCGGGTCACGATCGCCGCGCAGGCGTGCCTGCTTTTGCTTCACCGCGAGACGGATATTTATCCGAAGCTGATCACGATCCTGGTCTATCCCAGCGCCTACGTCTCGAACATGCCCCAACACGGCCCGCACGGGATCGTGACCGAGGGGCCGCAAGGCCGCCTGGGCGAGGCGTGGACCTCGGGCGTGGTCGTGCTCTCCTGGGACGACGTGAAGCTAGGAGCGGCCGACGTCCGCGACGGCCACAACGTCGTCTTCCACGAGTTCGCCCACCAGCTCGATCAAGAAGACGGGTCGAGCGACGGGGCGCCGATCCTGCCCCGGCGGAACCTCTATTCCGCCTGGGCCCGGGTGCTCGGCGAGGAGTACGCCGAGCTTCGCAAGGCGGCCGAGACCGGCAAGAAATCGGTCCTCGACACCTACGGCGCCACCGAGCCTGCCGAGTTCTTCGCCGTCGCCACCGAGGCGTTCTTCGAGAAGCCGGTGCAGCTCAAGAAGAAGCACCCGGAGCTGTATGAGGAACTCAAGATTTATTACGGCCAGGACCCCGAGGCCGAGTTCGCCGCCCCTCACGCTCCGAGGCCCAAGCTGTGAGCGATCTGGAAAGCAAGGGTGGCAGGGGTTGCGGTACTCCGCAACCCCGGGATTCCCTCGACCCGGAGGCGACCGGACCGGGGTTGCGGTACTCCGCAACCCCGGTCGCCCGAGGGAGGCCATCCTGCCGCAGGTTCACGTTACTGGATGGGATAATCCTGATTTTCGGCTTCGCGGTGGGATTCGCTGGTGTTCGAGGATTTAGGGAGGCTGGGATTCCTTTAACGGAATTCACCGTGAATCCCTGGCTGTCAGAGATTCACACCTATGCCGGATTTTTTCTGAGGCTGTTTTCATTTCTCATTTTGGGACTACGCCTCAGGCGTCCTCGGCCGCCAATCCATCGGATTGCGTGCCAACCCGGCGCAGTGGCCTGTTTCACGGTGGTATTCGTTGGGCTCGGCCTCTACGCGAGTCATCTGATGGAGACGATGATCGCGGAGTACCGAATGCCAACGGGCATGCTCTCACGGGATACTTTCGAGCTACGGATTTGGTTTTTCTTCAATACCATCTCGGACGAGTTTGGCTATGTCGTTGCCGCCGCCTGGTCAGTCCTGGCGGTGGGCGGTCGATGGCGTCCCGAGCCCGGCTGGATCGACCGATCCGGTCGCGTCCTGGGCTGTTGCTGGATAGCGTGGGGGATAGCGGGGGCTTTGCTCTAAATGGGGCTCGAAGTCTCGTAGGGTGCGTCGAGTCCTCGAAGACGGACCATGGGTGATCATGCGTGGTGCGTCTTCGAGGACTCGACGCACCCTACTCCTGTCAATCGCCCAGATTCTTGGTTCGAAACATGCCCCGGAATTGCGAAACGATGAACGTCGGCCATCGGCCCGCACGACTTGACGCGATCGAGGAACCTTCATGAACTGGCTCGTGACCACTTCGCTCCGCCTCCGGGTGCTCGTCCTGGCGGCGTCCATCGTCCTGATGATCTACGGCGTCCGCGCGGCGCAGAATGCGCCGCTGGACGTCTTCCCGGAGTTCGCGCCGCCGCTGGTCGAGATCCAGACCGAGGCTCCGGGGCTGTCGACGGAGGAGGTCGAGAGCCTGGTGAGCGTCCCGCTGGAGAACTCGCTCAACGGGACGACGGGGTTGAAGACGCTGCGGTCGAAGTCGGTGCTCGGGCTGTCGTCGGTCGTCCTGATCTTCAAGGAGGGGACCGACCTGATGGTCGCCCGCCAGCTCGTGGCCGAGCGGCTGTCGATCGCGGCCTCGCGGCTGCCGGCGGTGGTCAAGCCGCCGGTGATCCTCTCTCCGCTGTCGAGCCTGAGCCGGGTGATGAAGATCGGCGTGACGTCGAAGACGCTCACGCAGATGGACCTTTCGGAGCTGGCCAAGTGGACCATCCGGCCCAAGCTGATGGCCGTGCCCGGCGTGGCCAACGTGGCCATCTGGGGCCAGCGCGACCGTCAGTTCCAGGTCCTGGTCGACCCCGACCGGCTCCGCGCCGTGGGCGTGACGCTGGATCAGGTGAACAGGGCGGTGACCGACGCCTCGATCGTCGCGGGCGGCGGGTTCGTCGACACGCCGAACCAGCGGATCGCCGTCCGGCACCGGGCGGCGATCGAGACGCCCAGCGACCTAAGAAATACCGTCGTCACCTTCCGGAACGGCACGCCGATCCGCCTGGGCGACCTGGCCGACGTCAAGATCGGCTTCCCGCCGCCGATCGGCGACGCGGTCATCAGCGTCGGGAAGAACAAGGACGGCAATCCCGACGTCCGGCCGGGCCTGCTCCTGATCGTCGAGAAGCAGCCGCAGGGCAACTCGCTCGACGTCACGCTGAGCGTCGAGAAGGCCCTGGCCACGCTCGACCTCAAGAACAAAGGCGTGGACATCGATCCGACCATCTTCCGCCCCGCGACGTTCATCCAGCGGTCGATCGACAACCTCGGCCACTCGATGCTCGTCGGCTGCGGCCTGGTGATCGTGATCCTCGTCGGCTTCCTCTACGACTGGCGGACGGCCCTGATCAGCCTCACGGCCATCCCGCTCTCGCTGGTCGCCGCCGGGCGTGGTCCTCCGCTGGATGGGGACAACCATCAACACGATGGTCCTGGCCGGCCTGGTGATCGCGATGGGCGAGGTCGTGGACGACGCGATCATCGACGTCGAGAATATCGTCCGGAGGCTCAGGCAGAACCGGGCCGAGGGCAACCCTCGGTCGGCCTTCGACGTGGTCCTCTCGGCGTCGATGGAGGTCCGGAGCGCCGTGGTCTTCGCGACCCTGATCGTGATCCTGGTCTTCATCCCCGTCCTGTTCCTCGAAGGCTTGACTGGCACGTTCTTCCGGCCGCTGGCGATGTCGTACATCCTGGCGATCCTGGCCTCGCTCCTGGTCGCCTTGACGGTGACGCCGGCGCTCTCGCTGATGCTCCTGCCGGGCTCGGTCGAACGCCACCGGACGTCGCCGCTGGTCCGCGGGCTCCAGGCCATTTACCGGGCGATCTTGCCGGGGCTGGTCCATCGGCCGGTCTTCGCGGTCTTGGTGCTCCTAGCCTCGTTCGCCGCGAGCGGCTGGGCGATCATGGGGCTGGGCGAGGAACTCTTGCCCAACTTCAAGGAGACCGACTTCCTGATGCACTTCGTCGAGAAGCCCGGCACCTCGCTGACGGCGATGACCCGGATCACCGAGGACGCGAGCAAGGAATTGATGTCGATCAAGGGCGTGAACAACTTCGGCTCGCACATCGGCCGGGCCGAGGTCGCCGACGAGGTGGTCGGACCGAACTTCACCGAGCTCTGGATCAGCATCGACGAGAACGCCCCGTACAAGGAGACCGTCGGCAAGATCGAGGACGCCATCAACGGCTATCCGGGGCTGGTCCGCGACGTCCTGACCTATCTCCGCGAGCGGATCAAGGAGGTCCTCACCGGCGCCGGGGCGACGATCGTGGTCCGGCTCTACGGCCCCGATATCGACGTCCTCCGATCGAAGGCCCAGGACGTCTACAACACGATCCACGACATCCCGGGCGTGGCCAACCTCAAGGTCGAGCAGCAGGTGCTCGTGCCCCAGCTCGACGTCCGGCTCCGGCCCGACGCGGCGGCTCGCCTGGGCCTGACGCCCGGCGACGTCCGACGCGCCGCGACCACGCTCGTCAAGGGGCTGAAGGTCGGCGAGCTGTACGATCAGCAAAAAATCTTCGATGTCTTCATCTGGGGCGTCGAGAAGGTCCGCGACGACCCCTCGGCCCTCCGCGACCTGACGATCGAGACGCCCGCCGGCGCCCACGTCCGGCTCGGCGACGTGGCCGACGTGGCGATGGTCCCCGCCCCCAACGTGATCACCCACGAGAACGCCTCGCGGAAGATCGACATCCAGTGCAACGTCACCGCCGGGGCGGACCTCGGCGAGGTCGCCCGGGCGATCCAGTCGAAGGTCAAGGAGATCAAGTTCGACCGCGAGTATTTCCCCGAGTTCCTGGGCGAATACGCCGCGCGAGAAGAGTCGAGGCGGCGCCTGCTGGCCCTCGCGGCGCTCTCGCTGATCGGTGTCCTGCTCGTGATCCACGCCGACTTCAAGACGCTCCGCCTGACAGCCCTGGTCTTCGTCACGCTGCCGTTCGCCCTGATCGGTGGCGTGTTCGGGGCGGTCCTCGGCGGCGGCGTGCTCTCGCTGGGGTCGCTGGTCGGGTTCGTGACCGTGCTCGGGATCGCGGCCCGGAACGGGATCATGCTGGTCAGCCACTACCGCCATCTCGAAGAGGAAGAAGGCGAGCCGTTCGGCCCCGGGCTGGTGATCCGAGGGTCGATCGAGCGCCTCGCGCCGATCCTGATGACCGCGCTGGCCACCGGCCTGGCGCTCGTCCCGCTGGCCTATCGGCGGCGACAAGCCGGGGCAGGAGATCGAGCACCCGATGGCCGTCGTGATCCTCGGCGGCCTGGTCACGTCGACCGTGCTCAACCTGTTCCTGATGCCGTCGCTCTACCTCGCCTTCGGCCACGGACGGGGGACGCGGTCGATCGAGGCGGTCGAACGCGTGAATCCCACGGTTTCAGAGGTCAACCAGCGCGAGGTTCAGCTCGCGGATCGCGTTCTGTACCGAGGCCTTGGCCCGGGTGAATTGATGGGAGTTGATGCCGTTGATGTCCATCTGAGCTTCGACGGCCTGGAGCGCCTGGTGGGCCTCGCGGAGATCGGCGTCGGGCGCGGCCCGAAGATTCTTCGGGCCGGTCTCCGCGTTCGCTCCCGTTTTCTTGAGGAGGCCGGTATTCCCCGGGCTCGCCTTGCCGTCCGTGATGCTCAGGTATCGGATGGCGGTTTCGATCTCCCGAGCGGCCCGGCGTCGTCGCCCATTGTCGTCGTGCTCGGCCCGGTTGAGTGGCTCCATCGCCGAGCGTAACGCGGCCACCAGCGATTCGTTGGATGGGTTCTGGTGGGCGCCGTTGGTCGGATTCCGCGTGGCGGTCGGGTTTGCCGCCGTCGCCGGATGCGGTTGCCGCGCGGCCTTCGCCGCAGCTTGCTGGGCGGAGTTTGCCGTGTTGCCGTGATGCCTGGCCGCGTGCTGACCCTTTTGAGCCTGGGCCTCGACGGCCGAGGCCGACGACAGGGCGAGGAACCAGGCGAGGATTGTCGCGCGACCGGGGCTCGATGTGATCTGCACCGGAGGTGTTCCCTTGGGATCGATCGTCCCTGAGGATCTGCCGGCCCTGGTGTTCTGACCGCGATGGGAAGGTGCGTCGGCCCGATGTCCGACGCTTCCTCGATGGCCGGAACGTTGTCACGCCCGTTTCTCAAGTCTAGGTCAAGGTTCGCGGCCGGTTCGAGCCGATCCGAGCGGCTTCGGGACCCGGAGTCAGCCTCAAAGCCGGGGTGGGGACGTGGTCCCGGCGGGGAGGGGAGGCTTCGGGACGGCCGCGGGCGGATGGGCCTGACCGGGGTCGGGCCGGGCCCGGCCTCCGAGTCGGGCGAGGGCGTCGCTCCGGAACTCGCGGGCACGGAGGTTCTTCGGGTCGAGGCGGAGGGTCTCGTCAAAGTCGGCGAGGGCCCCGGCGAAGTCGTCCGATCGGTAGCGAGCCAGCCCCCGACGGAGTCGGACGGAGGCGTCGTTGGGGAGGAGCCGGATCGCCTCGTTGAAGTCGGCGATCGCGCGGTCGTAGGCGCCCAGGTCGTGGTGGGCCTGACCCCGGGCGATGAAGGCGAACGGGCTGCCGGGTCGGAGCCGGATCGCCTCGGAGTAATCCGCGAGCGCCTCGGGATACTGGCTCGCTCGATGTCGGGCGGCCGCCCGGTAGAAGTAGGCCGAGGAGGCCCCCGGGCAGAGCCGGATCAGCTCGTCGAAGTCGGCGATCGCCGGCTCGATTTCGCCCCGGGCGAGGTGGTCGCGGCCCCTCGTGGCAACCGCCGCGAGCGCGGTCGGGTTCGGCCCGGTCGGGGGTCCGGGATGGTTCGCCTCGGGGCGGTCGAGGGACTCCGGTTCGGCGGGCTTCGGCGGCACGATCGGGGGTTGTTCTCGATCCGGCGGGGCCTGGCGACGGGCCCTCGGACCGGGGATCAGGTCCGAGCGGACCGCGTGGGAGTTCACAGGCAGGTCGGGCTCGGCCGGGGAGCCCGAGACGGGCCGGATCTCCTCGGCGGCCTCGGCCGGGGCCGGCTCAATTTCGTCCGACGGCCGGACCACGACCTCGGGCGGGGGCGGATCGACGACGACTTTCGGCGGCCGCGGCTCCGGATTGGCGACCGCCACGGCTGGGGCCGCGGCCGGGGTCGGTGCGGGTGAGGGCTTTGGCTGGGCGATCCGGCCCTGGTGGGTCAGGGGATGGACGCCCGCGGCGGCGATGATCAGGCCGACCAGCGCAATCGAGGCGGCATGGCGGCCCGATCCGCCAGGGCCTGGGCCGGTAGAAGTCCATGGCCTCGGCGAGCCCGGGAGACATGGCCTCGAAAGGCTCGGGTGAGGCGTCCGGCAGGATGGCCGTCGGCCCGGAGCCGCCCGAGGCGGGGGGCGCGACCTCGCCTGTGTCCATGAAGAAGCCGACGCCTGATTTCGAGGCGAACGACATCCAGGAATGAGGCGGGGCATCGTCGAGGCTCGCCGGTCCGGATGGCCGATCCGGTCGTCGAGCAGTTGATCCTCGGGGACATCTCGACCGGGTTGTCGGGCATCGGAAGCCGATCAGGGGCCCGATCTGGCCCGATCGCCCGGAGGGCCTCGACCCAGGATCGGCAGTCGGGCCAGCGGTCGGCGGGGTCCTTGGCCAGGGCCCGCTCCAGGACGGGCTGCTCGGCCTCGGGGAGGTCGCCGAGGTCCGGCCGACCGAAGAGGTGCCCGGCGGTCACGGACGCGGCGTTGCCTTCATACGGGAGCCGACCGCAGCGGAGGTGGCAATAGGTCGCCGCCAGGCCGTACTGGTCGGACTGGCGGGCGGTCATCCCCCGGAAGAACTCGGGGGCGGCGTAACCGTAGGTCCAGATGCCGGTATGGCCGGCCTGCTCTCCCTCCATCGCTCGGGCCATGCCGAGGTCGGCCACCTTCGCCCCGCCGCCGAAGAGCAGGATGTTGGGCGGCTTGAGGTCGCGGTGCTGGACGGACATCCCGCTCCGGCCTTCGACCGTGTGGCGGGCCTCGTTGAGGAAGTCGACCCCGGCGGCGGCGTCGGCCATGTACCCGAGCAGCTCCGGGCGGGGAATCCCGCGCAGGCCGGTGTTGGCGGCCTCGATGTACCGATCCCAGAGCGAGCCGTCGGCCAGCTCCATGCCGACGATCACCGTGTCATCGACCTGCCAGGAGCCGAAGTTGGCCAGGAGGTTGGGGTGATGCAGGCTCCGCGCGAACCGCAAGGCCCGCAACTCGGACGCCTGGGCCCTCGGCGAGCAGCGGACGAACTTCAGGGCGACATGGATGCCGCCCGAAGCCTCCGCCTCCCAGACCTCGCCGAACCCGCCTCGCCCGCGGCGGCGGACCAGCCGGAATCCGGGGATCGGCTCGTCGCCCGTCCGCAGTACCAGTCGTGTCTCGTCGGCCAGTCCCTGTCGCATGGTGCACCTCGGGGAAGCAACAAACGTCCGCGAGCGTCGCGGAGTCGGTTGCCTCGGCCTTCGAGGCGCCAACTCGGGGACGAACCGGGGATGTTCCGCAAATCCCGGTCCGACCGACGCGGCCCTCCCTCTCCCCTGGCCACGCCTGCGGCCCTATTATGGGCCCCGGCCGGGTGGGTTGACAACACGGGATTTCGAGAACTCTCGATCCATCAATGGATTGGCTTAATTAGTGGCTCTCCTCCCGGCCCGAGACGGGTACAATCTCACGCGGATTGGAATGATCTTGGTCTCCATTGATCCGAACACCGGGAGATCTCACGATGAAGTCAACACGACCGATCGCCTTGATGCTGGCGCATTACCTGCCTCGGGTCGTCGGAGGGCCGCGTCGCAGCCGCCTCTGTCGGCTCCCGAGCGCGAGGTCCTGGACGGGATCACCACTAGGCGGGTTGTCCCCGGCTCACCCTACCAGTTGGCGGGCCGGCGGATCGTCTTCACGAACTGGTATTACATCCAGCCGGGCGATCTCGACTGGCGGGACGCCAGCGGCAAGAGCGTCTATGTCTCGGGGAACTCGGACCTGTTCGGGGCGGATCATGTCGGTATCAATGCTCCCCACGGCATCCGGATCGTGGCCGAGAAGCCACGCGTCCACGAGCCCTTCTTCCGCCCGCATCGGATGATCCTCCGCGACGGGGATCTCTACAAGGGCTGGACCGACTCGGATTACTATGAGTCCAGGGACGGTTGGACCTGGGAACGTAAGGCAAGGATCAAGGCCGAGGGAGGGACGCCTGACGGTCTCTACCAGGTCTTCATCGACCCTGCCGGGCTGCCCGAGGAGCGGTTCAAGGCGGTCTGGACGGACGAGATCGATCGCGAGTCGTTCGAGGCCTTTCGCAAGAAGCGGCCCGACGGCTGGGAGCCCCGAGGCGCTCCTGCACTTCGCCGAACAGGGCCGGGCCGCATGCCTCCGGGGCGGCGTCTCGCCCGATGGGATTCAATGGAAGACCTTGCCCGACCCGCTCGTCGTCGAGTACTGCGACACCTGGAACACTGCCTATTTCGACGCGGCGACTCGTGAATACGTCCTTTATACTAGAAACTGGTCGATCGGCCCGAGGACCGACCGGCTCCCGCCCGACATCCGCAATAGCTGGACCGGCGTCGGCCGACGCGCGATCGGTCGGACCTCCTCGAAGGACTTCCGACGCTTCAACCCCTCCGAACTGATCCTCGAACCGACCCTGGACATGCTCCCGTCGGAACAGATCTATACCAATTGCTATACGACGATCCCCGGCGCCCCCGACCAGCACCTGATGTTCCCGACGATCTGGAACGGCTCGATCGACGACACCACCCGGATCGTGCTCGCGTCCAGCCACGACGGCAAGGTCTGGCACTGGGTCCCCGGCGGCGACCTCCTCCGCACGCCCCCGTTCGGCCGCTGGGACGGCGGCTGTGTCTGGGCGACGCCCAACCTCCTCGAACTGCCCGACGGCGATTGGGCCTTGCCCTACATCGCCAACAACGTCCCGCACAAGTACCCGCGAGGCCAGCGGACCAGCGACACGAGTTACGCCGTCTGGCCGAAGGGGCGGATGGTCGCGGTCGAGGCCGAGGACCACGGCGAATTCACGATGATCACCCTCGTCCCGCCCGGCAAGCGGCTCGAGATTAACGCCCTGACGCTCCGGACGGGCTGGGTCAAGGTCGGGGTCCTGGGCGTGGACGGCCACGGCCTGGCCGACTGCGTTCCCATCGTTGGCGACCAGCACGGCACGCGCGTGACCTGGAAGGGCGGCGACGACCTGGGCGTCGGCGAGGGCAAGCCGATCACCCTCCGGATCGAGATGAAACAGGCCAAGCTCTACGGCCTGGAGTTCGAAATAGTCGGACCCGGGCCCGCCGGACGTCAGCGACGCGTCTGGGTCGGCGGTCGGGCCCGCGGCTCGCGGCGACTCCCGGACGATCGACAGACCGGGCCAGGGGAACGGCGACATCCGGCCCCTGGTCATCCGCTTCAGGTCGGTCCCCAGGGTCGTCGGGGTGATCTCGCGACGGTCGCGGGCGCACCCCGAGGCGGCGAGGCCCAGGAGCACCACGGCGAAAAAGGCCCCGCCGCGACTCCCAACCGGGAGCCGCGAAAGGGCCTGGATTCCATCGTCCGGAATGGTCGAATCCTTCCGTTCCGGCCCGCGAGCCGTCGAAGGGCGACGGCTTGCCATCGACGAGTATCGGACTCGCCGACGGCGGACCCTGAATGGTCAGACCAGGCCGCTCAGCGCATGACCGGGGCGTTGGCCGCGGCGGTCGGCAGGCTCGGCCCGCCGGCGTTGGTCCACGGATAGGCCATCGGCGGCCCAGCAGCGGCGACCTTCCTGGACGACGAGTCGGCCGCTCCCATCATCGGCGGCGCCACGCCGGTGCCCGCCGGGACAGTCGCCACGGTCTCTTCCGAGGCGCAGGCCGAGCAGAGCCAGGGCCACGATCGCACCGAGACCAAGGGCACGGCCCCGGCCGCCGACGTTCCGGATCAGTTCGAGGGACATGAACGGCTCCTTCCGTATTCCGAAGTCGATCGCCGTCGAGGGCCGGCGGGTCGTTAGGTTCCTGCTTGTTTTATCGGTCGGTCCGAGGATTAGGCTTGAGCGGATCGGCCCGATCCCACGCCTGAGCGTCGGTCTCCCGGGACGTTCGTCCCCCGGCGCAGGGAAGACCTCCAGCGATTCACGCCCATCTGGCCGACGACAGAGGAAATCGGGAACTGGCTCCCGGCCCCGGTTGAAGCATCATACTAGCTGCTCGATCGTCACGCGGGCCACGCGCCTGTCCCCGTCTTCCGGGCCAGGAACCAGAATGTTCATTTCTGGCCATGCCGGAGCCTTTTCATCCTCAAGTTTGGTCCGCCGCCGGTCGATGCATGGCGAGGCATACGTCCCGCGCCAATGGTGCCGCGGGCGATCCCTCGGTCTGGCCGGGAAGGATTCCCCCCATGTGTCGCACGTCTCGGCCTTTCCGGTCCGAGCCCTCCGAGCTCGAAGGGCGCATGCTGCTGTCCGGGGCGCACGCGGAAGCCGCCCACGGCGCCCCCTTACGTGAAGTTCGTCGGCAATGTCCTGTCGTACCCGGGATCGCCGACGGAGGTGGTCGGCCAGCAGTACGGCCAGGCCAGCGTGACGTTGTGGCGATCGAGCGTCGCGGGCACCTTGCAGGTGCAGGTGTCTGGCGCTGCCCTACCTCAGCCCGGAAGTAAACCCGGCGCCGGTGGACCAGACGGTCACCTTCGCCGCCGGCCAGAGATATGCCAGCCTGTCCATCCCCCTGATCGCCGGGGCGCCCAACCCCGGCGTGGACGACGTCTTCGTGAACGTCACGCCGCTCAGCTCCTCGTCGCGGACTTACGACGTCATAGGCGCGTTCTCGCCGCTGGACCTGAAGATCCTCTCGAATGATCCCACGGCCGCGCCGCAGGTGGTCTACGAAGGGGCGTCGTCGGCCACCCAGTCGGTCCAACTGGTCTTCAACAAGCCGATGGACCCGGTCCAGGCGGCCGACGTGAACAACTACGCGGTGACCGAGGTGAATGCGAACGCCGGCGGCGGCCGGGGCGGTATCCTGGCCCTCTTTGGCCTGCACAGCAAGCCGACCACCACCACGAAATACGCGACGCCCCTGTCGGCGCATTACGACCCTGCGATCAATTCGGTCACGCTCACCCTCAAGAAAGAGTGCGTGGCCGTGATCCAGGGGGGGACGTCGTTCATCGGCCTGGGGGCGACGAGCGTCAGCCTGGTGAATCCGACGAAGGCCCTGGCCGCCATCGCGAAAGCCTCGGTCGCGACCCAGGGCCAGGGTCTGGACGACCTCCAGGGCAACCCGATCAACGCGAGCACGAAGCCGGGGAAGGTCGGGATCCTGGTCGAGACCTCCACCGGTGGTAATTATGGTTTCACCGGACCAATCTAGTTCTGATTGCAACCGATTCTCAAGCTTGCGGACCTCTTGGGCTTATCGAGAGTAGTCCGTCGATTGAAAACCAGAATAGAAAATCAGGAGATATTCTACTTTCTATTGATCTTGACCTCAAAAATCGAAAGAGAACCAGGGGATATTCTATTTTCTATTGATCTTGACCTCACAAAATGTCCATGTTCTCAATCGGAATATCCCCGTTTCGACCCGTCAACGACGGCGTCGTCGAAGATGGTCAAGAGGGTGTTGGCGGTTCGGGGCGTGGTAGACGAGTCCACCCTCGGCGGCTCGTGGTGGTCGTCCCATGTCCCCCATGACACCTTTTCCGCATCCTCACCTTTTCCGCGTCCTGACACCTTTTCCGCGTCCCGAACTCCCCGAGTTGTGGCGGGTCACACTGATGGCTCCCCCACCAGTGCTCCACCGATCGCGATCCCGTGGATTTCGAAGAGCCCCGCGGGAAGCTGGGAAATCACCCGAGGATCCAGATCGACAAGGCTGTCCGGCCCGACCGCTCTGATGGCCCTGCTCGCCGCCGCCTCGCTCGCCTGCCTTGCCTCGAACCAGGCGACCACCTGGTTCCGGCTCGCCCGCCGGATCAGGCTCGAACAGAAGCAACGCCGGGGGCGGGGGGGATAAGCCGGTTGTGATCTCGGATCAAAACGGTCACTATAGAGGCACGCCCCCAACTCGGCGGCGGGCCCCGAAACCGACATTTCGTGTCGGCCCCTGACCTGATGACATCCGAAATCGACAGGCTGACCGAGAGGATCGAGAACGAGCCGCCCGATGCCTGGTTCTACTGGGAGCGAGGATGGCTCTACAGCAAGCCGAAGCAATGGAAGCTCGCGATCGAAGACTTCAGCAAGGCGATCGTGCTGGCACCCGATGAGCCGGTGTTCTGGAGAGACCGAGGTTGGTTTTACGAGCTCTTGGGCCACATCACCTTCTCCCGGAACGACCTGGACCGCGCCGTCGAGTTGGACTCCGAGGATGCGGATTCCTACGCCACGCGGGGTTGGTGTCGGAGGCTGAACCACGACAACGACGGCGCGCTGGCCGATTTCGACCGGGCCATTGCCCTGGAACCTCTCGAACCGGATTACCGTTGCCGTCGCGGCCTTGTCTGGCTGAGGAAGGGAGAACTCGGGAAGGCCCTCGAAGCGATCGACGAGGCGATCCGCCTCGATCCCGAGGAGGCCCGCTATTACTATGAGCGGGCCAGGGCCTTGCTCTATGAGAATCCCGACGTGAGGCCGGAGGACGCGCTGCCCGACCTGGAGGAGGCGATTCGCCTCGACCCCGACAAGGTTTGGTATCGGATGGACCGGGGCTACATCCGCTTTTGCCAGGGACGGTGGGCGAAAGCGGCCGAGGATTTCACCGACTAGAACTTCCGTCATATGTATTCAATCGCCCCCTATCTCGGGGCGGAACGGGTTGTCTGGATCTACCTCGCCAGGCTTTTCGAGGGAAGGCCGGGATCGGGCCTGGAGGAGATCAGAGAATACCTGGATTGGTATCTGGGCGAGGCCGAAGGCCACATGCAGCGTTTCTCCCCCGCCGAGAGGCTGGAGATCTGGCCGGTCCCCCTGGCTCGGTTCCTCGCGGGGGAGATCGACGAGACACAACTCTTCGACAGGAAGGATCTGGACGTCACCAATCCGCACCTCGTTCCCTGGGATCTGGACGGGATCAACGAGCGGATCAGCGAGTGTCACTTCGTCCTCGCCGAGGTCTCCCTCGCGCAAGGTTTGCCGGGCGAGGCTCTGCCGCATCTCAAGAAGGCGACCGGCTTGCCGCCTCGAAATCCCATGAGCTGGGTCGTTGCTCGTCAACTCGGTCGAAATCCGACTCGGTCGCAAGAATAGTGTGATATCTCGCCTCGAATCCTTCGGAATATAATCCCGGAACGCCGATCTAACGATGACGATTCTTAGCTCTGTTTGGGAACCAGCATGCGACCGATGATCAAGATGATAACGCTTCAGTTGCTGACCCATCGGCCAGGATCTTCGGCGGGAGGAAGGCGAGGATGACGTCCCGGTTCGCAACGTAGGTCCGGCCTTCGTGCCGGACCAGGCCCATGGCGACCAGAGCGTTCAGGTCGCGCGTCGGGGTCTTCTCGCTCCGGGTTGCATATTCGGCGGCGAGCCTCGGGCTGAGCCGGACGACCTCGGAAGGCGAGACCGGATCGGAGGGCAGTTCGAGGACCAGGCGTTCCTGGCGGCGGGCCGCGGGCGAGTCCTTGTCGAGAAAATGATCCCGGACGTAATTGACCCACATGTCCCGATATTGTCTGACCCGGATATATTCGATTTGCTCGCGGAGACCGTCGACGAACCCTTCGACGGCGTAATGGAGGAAGGGAATCACGTCGCCGCCCGACTTGCTCGTCCGGTCCAGCTCTCGATAGTAGCGTGTTCGCGTCTTGTTATAATGATTACTGAACAAATGCCCCGCCGGGAGCGGGACCAGCCCCGAGCGGACGAGCCAGGTGAACTCGGCCAGCCGGGCCGTCCGGCCGTTGCCGTCGCCGAACGGGTGAATCCAGGCGATATAGAGGTGGGCCAGGACCGCCTTGAACAGGACGAACGCGAAGGCCATGTCGCGGTCGGTTGACCGGAAATCGGGGCCATTCAGCCAGTCGCAGAGACGATCCATCAGGTACAGGCAATCCTCGGCCGGGGCTCCTCGATAGCCGGCGACGCCCACCGAATGGAGACGGAATTTGCAGGGTGTGGTGTCCTCGTCCACGTCGAGCCCGGCCAGGACGAGCCCGTTGAACCGGCGAATGCTCTCCGAGTTCGGCGGCGGATCGGGGCCTTCGCGGATCGAGGCGACGATCTGTCGGCAGGCGGCCACGACGTTATCGACCTCGCGTCCCAGGTACTCGTGCGACTTCGGGAGGGTCAGCGTCCCTTCGAGCCTTCGGCGGACCTCGTCCTCGGTCAGGGTGTTCCCCTCGATGCTCGTGGTCGCGTGGACGCCCTTGGTCAGGTAGACTTCGTACAGCCCCCGGGCGTCCTCGGGCTTGAGCGGAACCCCGGCGATGTGCTCGCACTTCGAGCGAGCCTCGCCCAGGAGCATCCAGAGCGTGTGCGGGATCGGCCGGAGGTCGAGCCGGAACGTGAGCCAGGGATGCGTCCGCTCGAATGTCCGCAAGAGTGTCCGTCCTAATTCTTATCAAGGCAGTGCTTTAACCCTCGCAAATCGCGAGCTTTGTCCGTGATCTTGTCCGGTTCTCGTGGGCGTGTCAACGCCGTTCGCGATGGAGGAGGACTGAATCCGATGACCACCCCCGAGACCTCGGTTGACCCGGGCAGCGACGTCTACCGGTCGGGCCGCAAGCCGCTCGACGCGATCTTCGCGCCGAGGAGCGTCGCGGTCATCGGCGCGACGGAGAAGCCGGGGAGCGTCGGGCGGACGGTCCTCTGGAACCTGATCAGCAACCCGTTCGGCGGGACGGTCTACCCGGTCAACCCGAAGCGGCCCAACGTGCTGGGGATCAAGGCTTACCCGACCATCGAGGACGTGCCCGAGGCCGTCGACCTGGCGGTGATCGTCACCCCGGCGCCGACCGTGCCCGACCTGATCGGCCAGTGCGCCGACGCGGGGGTCAAGGGGGCCGATCGTGATCTCGGCCGGGTTCAAGGAGACCGGGACCGGAGGGGATGATCCTCGAAAGCCGGGTTCTGGAGCAGGCCCGGCGCGGGCGGATCCGCCTGATCGGGCCGAACTGCCTGGGGGTGATGCGGCCGTTTCGGCGGGCTCAACGCCACGTTCGCCGGGGCGATGGCCCGGCCGGGGAGCGTCGGGTTCATCAGCCAGAGCGGCGCCCTGACCACGGCCATCCTCGACTGGAGCCTCCGCGACCAGGTCGGCTTCAGCGCGTTCATCTCGATCGGCTCGATGCTCGACGTCGGCTGGGGCGACCTGATCGACTACCTCGGCGACGACCCGCGGACCAAGTCGATCGTCATCTACATGGAGTCGGTCGGCGACGCCCGGTCGTTCCTCTCGGCGGCGCGCGAGGTCGCCCTGACCAAGCCGATCATCGTCATCAAGGCGGGCCGGACCGAGGCCGCCGCCAAGGCCGCCGCGTCGCATACCGGGTCGCTCGCCGGCAGCGACGAGGTGCTCGACGCCGCCTTCCGGCGCGGCGGCGTGCTCCGGGCGATCGACGATCTCCGACGTCTTCTACCTCGCCGAGGTCCTCGCCAAGCAGCCCCGGCCCAGGGGCCCGAGGCTGACGATCGTGACCAACGCCGGCGGGCCCGGGCGTGCTGGCGGTCGACGCCCTGATCGGCAACGGCGGCCAGCTCGCCGAGCTTTCGCCCGAGTCGCTCGCCGCCCTCAACGCCTTCCTGCCCCGCCACTGGAGCCACGGCAACCCGATCGACGTCCTGGGCGACGCCGACCCCGACCGCTATCGCCAGGGCCCTCGATGTCGCGGCGAACGACCCCGGCTCCGACGGCCTGCTGGTGATCCTCACCCCCCAGGCCATGACCGACCCGACCCGGACGGCCGAGGCTCTCAAGCCCTACGCCCATGTCGAGGGCAAGCCGGTGCTGGCGTCGTGGATGGGAGCGGCGGAGGTCGCCGCGGGCGAGGCGATCCTCGACCAGGCGGGCATCCCCACCTTCCCCTATCCCGACACCGCCGCCCGCCTCTTCACCGCGCATGGCCCGCCACGCCGACAACCTCCGCGCCCTCTACGAGACCCCGACCCTCGAAGCCGAATCCGACGACGAGGCCGACCGGAAGGCCGAGGGGGACGCCGTCCTCGAAGCCGTCCGGCTCGACGGCCGGACCTTGCTCGACGAGTTCGAGTCGAAGCAACTCCTCGCCGCCCACGGCCTTCCGACCGTCGAGACCCGCGTGGCGACCTCGGAATCCGAGGCCGTCGAGGCGGCCAAGGAGATCGGCTTCCCGGTCGTCCTCAAGCTCCACTCGCGGACGATCACCCACAAGACCGACGTCGGCGGCGTGAAGCTCAACCTGGCCGAGCCTCGCGAGGTCAAGGAGGCGTATCGGGCGATTGCCCAAGGAGTTGAGGCGATCGGGGCGTCCGACGCGATGCTTGGCGTGACGGTCCAGCCGATGGTCCGGCTCGACGGCTACGAGCTGATCGTCGGCAGCAGCATCGACCCCCAGTTCGGCCCGGTCCTGCTCTTCGGCTCGGGCGGGCAGCTCGTCGAGGTCTATCGGGACCGGTCGCTGGCCCTCCCGCCGCTGACCTCGACCCTCGCCCGCCGCCTGATGGAGCGGACCAGGATCTACAAGGCCCTCAAAGGGGTCCGGGGCCGCAAGCCGGTTGACCTCGGCGGCTTTGGAGCAACTCCTCGTCCGGTTCAGCCGGATGGTGGTCGAGCGGCCCGAGGATCAAGGAGATCGACATCAACCCTTTGCTCGCCTCGCCCGAAGGGCTGCTCGCGCTCGACGCCCGGGTGATCCTCCACGACGCGAGCCTGGCCGACGACCAGCTCCCCCGGCCGGCGATCCGGCCCTATCCGACCCAGTACGTCTCGACCTGGACCACCAAGGACGGCTGCCCGGTCGTGATCCGGCCGATCCGGGCCGAGGACGAGCCGCTCCTGGTCAAGTTCCACGAGACCCTCTCCGAACGCTCGGTCTCGCTCCGCTACTTCCACGCCATGAAGCTCAGCCAGCGCGTCGCCCACGACCGCCTAACTCGAATCTGCTTCATCGATTACGACCGCGAGATGGCCCTGGTCGTCGACCGCAAGGAGCCCTGGACCGGCGTCCATGAGATCCTGGGCGTCGGCCGGCTGAGCAAGATCCGCGGGACCGACGAGGCCGAGTTCGCCCTCCTGATCAACGACCAGCACCAGGGGCGGGGGATCGGCACCGAGATCCTCAGCCGGCTCCTGGCGATCGCCCGCGACGAGAAGATCGCCCGCGTCACCGCCGAGATCCTCCCCGACAACCACGAGATGCAGCGCGTCTGCGAGAAGCTCGGATTCCGCTCCGAACGCTCCATCGCCGAGCCGATCATCCGGGTCTGGATCGACCTGGCCCCGTAGGGCATGCACCGCCCACCCACTCGAAAACCACCCCGCTCGCCGCGCGAGTTTCCCCGGGAAACCCGCGTAGATCGACGGCCCGATCTGAAGATCCGGCAAGGGTTTCCGTTCAACACAAATCCGGCCGAGGCCGCGTCGGATCGCTGCGATTCCGAATACGGGAAATCGGTCCCTTTCCCGGGGAAACCCGATCCGGAAAGCAGGCAGACCGCGTCAGCGCCGCCCGCCCGGGGCCCGGACGATCGGGATCGATGGGCCTCGCCCGAAGAATTCAGTCCCAATCGCGCGAGCCCCTCACCCCTCGAAGAATTCAGACCCAATCGCGCGAGCCCGCCAGAAATCCAAACCCAACCCCGCCCGCCGGGCCATCCCGATCTCGACCGACCGGGCGCCCGACACAAGGCCAGGCCGCGCTCCTCGGCTCCCGAAAATGCAAAGCCAATCGCCATGCCCCCGCCCGCCCGTCAACGGGCGTCCGTCGCGTCGAACGGCCCGGATCGGCATCGATCGAGCACGAGCCCTCGTCAAAAGAATCGCTCGGGAGCGGCCCGGCTAACACACAATTTTCCGCCTTCGACGGAATTCTCCCATCCCTGGGCCGATGAGCCATCAACCCAGCACCGAGATTCCCCGCCCCCTGGCCCCCGAGGCAGGGCCAACCGCCCGTGGACCGATAGCAAGCTCGAAGCCAGGATGGCCGTCAACCCCCACCTCGGGCCGATCGGGGGCGAGTGGCGAGGCCCGACAAACTCAACCCATCCTATTTCTTTGCATTGCAAAGCGACCCAAATTGACCCCGAAAACCTCCCCAAAAGGGCCAATCTGGCCCGATTTTCGGCCGAAAAGAGGCTAAAATCGATCGAAATCGGCAGGAAATCGAGGCAAAAAATCGACTTTGCAACACAAACAAAATCGGCCTCATTCCAGTGACTGGCTTTCCCAAACCACCTAAACAACAAAACCGCCCCAAACTACCAATCTAGTCGGCTGGGTGAGACCCATCAATTGCTCAAAGCGAGATCCCGACCCAGCCGGTCCTCAACAACGGTTCCCGACACCTTTTCCGGCCGCCTTTTCCGGCCGCCGTCAACAACGGTTCCCGACACCTTTTCCGGCCGGACACCTTTTCCGGCCGACACCTTTTCCGGCCGCGCGACACCTTTTCCGGCCGCGACACCTTTTCCGGCCGACACCTTTTCCGGCTCCCCGGATTGTAAGGCTTCTCGGGCATGGCGGATTACTTCTCTTATTCTTCGGGTGTTTCCAAGACCTCGGTCGGCCCGCCTCCGAGGAAAGACGCGACCATTTCCAGAGTCTCGATCTCGGACTTGGGATTTCCCTTAGTCAGCTTCGCGGCCCAAGGCCGGCCGGGGTGGAGGACGTCCCAACGGGCCTTCTTCTGATTGTACCGGCCGCTCCCTGGGTCATGATTTCCGTATCCGTCGATGAGAACATTCCAGATCGGCTGGAAGGTCTGGATCAGCAAGGATTCGGCGAGGGGAATCCAGATGTCGTTAACAACGAGGTAGCGGCATTGGAAGTGTTCGAGTTGAAGGTTCTGGGCGGCTCGAATGGACTCCGCATGCTCGATGAGCCTTCGATAGAGCACTGTCCCGGGCGAGGCGTTCAGGCCGATTCCTCCTTTTCTGCCCCCAGCCGGGATGGCCTTCCCGACGTAGATAGGTGCCTCGAACTTGCCCTCTCGGTTCCGCTCGGTCAATGGACGGTAGGCCGGGTAGTCTCCCACGTAGTAGATGGCGTAGAGGCCGGCGCCGATGAATTCCTCGATCGGAGGCAAGGGGCCAACCTCCTTGGAAAGCATCGCGTCCGTGACGCTGACCCCGAGATTGACCTTGTCCAGCGGATTGTAGGAGGGCTCGATTCTCAATTGGGCGAACCCTCGAACCGCGAGCGAATCCCGGTCGCGATGACTTGCCCGAGGGTCACGGGCACGGCGTTGCCCAACTGCCTCATGCTCTCGGTCCAAGAGCCGAAGAATGAATACTCGTCGGGGAAAGTCTGAAGCCGGGCGCTCTCGCGGACTGTGAAGTAACGAACTCGCCCGTCGGGATGGGCCAGCATGTTCTCGCCGCCCGGGACGCCATGATCGCCCGCCTTCAAGGTCTTCGCGGGTTCGTCCAGCGGGCTTCCCGTGTGCCCTTTGTAGGCACGGGCGCCTGGCACGAGACGGTGGTTGAGGAAATCCTTGTCTGCCCCTGGCTTCTCGGGATCGGGAAGGTCCAACATGGCATCCCGCACGGTCAGCCAGGGCTTGGTGGGTGGTTCAAACCAACCGAGGGCCGACCCGGTTCGAAATGCAGGCGGGGGCTCTGGCTGATCTTTCTTCGGAATCCTGTGTCTATCCCAATAATCTCCCGACACCCATTTGTCCCACAGAAGAGCGTCCTGCGTGTGCGTGGCCGCAGGAAAGGACCAGTCCAGATTCAAGTCCGAACGGAACCCGACGATGATGACACGTTCCCGACGCTGGGGGACGCCATAGTCGGCGGCGTTCAGCAACCGGAACACGACACGGTAGAAGAGACCGTCATGCTGGCCCTTCGTATGGTACTGCTCTAGCCGAGAAAGGTGGCTAGACCATTCCTCCCCCGGCTTGCGAACCACGTCGGGATAAGTGATCTGAAGGGTGATGTACTCGAAATACTTGGAGAAAGACGCCCGCAGGAGACCCTTGACATTCTCAAAGAACACGGCCTTCGGCTTGAGTTCCCGGACGGCTCGGACCGCTTCCGGGAACATATCACGCGCGTCCTTGAAGCCGCCATGTTTGCCGCCGATTGAGAAAGGTTGGCAAGGAGGGCCCCCAGCCAACATATCGATGTTGGAAGGAATTCCGGAATAGTCGAACTGGGTGACGTCGGCCTGATGAAATGGCCAATCGATGACGCCTCTCGCGTTGTTCTCGCGAATGGTGCCGCAAGCGTTACCGTCCCATTCGACGACCGCCTCATGGGTGAAGCCGGCTTTGGTGACACCCAAGGCCAGGCCGCCGGCACCGGCGAAAAGCTCGACAGAACGCATCAACAAGCTACTCCATGAATTCTCGGATTCGAATCGCCAACTCGCCCATCTCTTTCAACTGGCATTCCCAGACGATGAGGAGTTCCCAGCCCATCTCTCGGAGCTTCGCCTGGTTGACTTGGTCCCTCCGCTGAGTCGCCTCAAACTTCGGTTTCCAGAAGTCTAACCTGGATTTCGGCATCCGGGTGAGAGGGCAGGAGAAGTCGTGACGATGCCAGAAACAACCATGAACAAAGATGACCTTCCGCCGTCCGGAGAATACCATGTCGGGCCGGCCCGGCAAGGACTTACCGTGCAGTCGGTAGCGGTAGCCCATCGAGTGAACGAGACGGCGCACGACCAATTCGGGCTTCGTGTCCTTGTTCCGGACCCGTCCCATGCGCTCGCTACGTTCGTCTGGCGAGAGGGTATCCATGGCCACACCGCTGAATTCTCCGCGTTCCGGTATTATATTCCGAAGAATTCGAGGGGCGATATCACACTAGGGGCGGAAAAGGTGTCAGGGGGCGGAAAAGGTGTCAGGGGGGCGGAAAAGACCGCCATGTGGGAATCGGGCCGGTGAGCGAGGCGCGTACCTTCCACGGGCCAACCGATGGAAAAACTCGGCGAAAAACTCGGGCCGGGTCGCCTCGGGGGATCTCTCCCCCGAGGCTCCCACAGATCCGGACTTGCCCAATTAAGGCATCCGGCTCGTCATGTCATGATCTCGCCACGGGACGGCACACCGAGTGGATCGCGATCGCTCGCGGGAGCGGATGACGCTCCAGGAAGCGATTGAGACGATCCCAGGACATTCGACCGCCACGCCGGCGGCGCGACAGCCAACGCTTCCAGATCCACGTGGCCGCGTCGCGAAAACGGGTCAACGCCAACGAGTTGCCGGTGATCCCGTAGTACGCGAAGTGGCCCCCCAGTTTCTGACTCAGGGTCCGGTGCTGATCCTCCATCGGCAGGTGTCGGTTGACCCGGCACCAGTCCGATAAGGCGTGCAACCCGCGGTGAAATCGGCTTCCGGACGTCTTCCGCTTCACCACCCAGTTCCCGTTCCGGGAGCGCGCCCAGTAGTGCGTGAACCCCAGCAGGTCGAAGGCCCCTGGCGGTGTCCTCGACTCCGAACTCGCCCCATCCCGGTCGATGCCGGGCCGCTCGAACGGCACCAGCCGCGTCTTGTCGGGGTGGATCGTCAAGCCGTACTTCTCGAGACGCCTGGGCAGCACGTCCATCACCCTCCGGGCGTCTTCTTCACAGGTGAACCCCATGATGAAGTCGTCCGCGTAACGGATCAGGAACGATCGCCCCTTCAGGCGGGGTTGGACCTCCCGCTCGAACCACTCGTCCAGCACGCAGTGCAGGAAGATGTTCGAGAGGATCGGGCTGACCACCCCGCCCTGCGGCGACCCCGTCTCCGGGCGCGTGAGGCACCCGTCCTCGAGGACGCCGGCGTTGAGCCATTTGCCGATCAGCCGCAGCAGCACCCCATCCCGCATCCGACGCTTGATGAAGTCACGCAGATGGCCGTGGTCGATCGTATCGAAGAATTTTCGAATGTCGACGTCCACGATCCAGCCGCCACCCATCGCCATCGTCTGGTTCCAGAGGCTGTCCAACGCTTGATGCGCCGATCGTCCGGGGCGGAAGCCATACGAGCAGTCCTTGAAGTCCTGCTCGTAGAGGGCCTCGAGCACCATGACGACCGCCCGCTGGAGCACCTTATCCTCGAAGGTCGGAATCCCCAGCGGCCGAGTTTCGGTCGCCGAGCCGGCCTTGGGGATATGGACCCGCCGCACCGGCGGAGCCTGGTACGTGCCGGACTTGGCTCGTTCCAGCAGCGACTTGAGGTTGGCCTCAAGGTTCGCCGCGTAATCCTTGCCGTCCTGTCCGTCCACGCCCACCGCCCCGTCTTTGCGGGTGCGGTCGAACGCCTCTTTCAGCCAGTCGATGTCGATGAGATGGGCCAGAGAGGTGAATCCCATCTCCGGACTCTGTCGAGCGAGTTGTGCGATCCGTTGTTGTTTCGTGGACACGTCCACGGGTTCCGATGCACCCGCCATGTTTCCCTCCAACGGTGTCATGACACGGCGTCCCCTTCTCTCCACGGGGTCCCTCGGAATGGTTCCCCCGCTTCGTCGATACGATGGGACGCTCCGACTCCCGTCCGTCCGTCTCGCCGCGCTTCGTTGCCTTCGCTTGGCGATACCACCCCGCGTCGGGCCTTTGCTCCCAGCGACCGCCGACGCGCGGTCGAGGGCATCGGGGCTTTGGTGGTCCGGGCTCCCGAACCGGAATTGTCGGTGGAGACGGACGGGTCTCCCAGGTTCCCAGGGACCCCTCATGTGCCTTGGCCCTGCTCTCCGACCCCGGCGGGACCGATCACGCCAGGCCATTGCGACGTGTCGGCGTGGTCCCCGCGTCTGACAAGCACGAGGACTCCCGCGAGGAACTTTCGAGGCTCAATCACACGGCCTTGGCACTCGCTGTCTACGCTTCGCGGTGAGGGTCACCCCTCCCCGCGCAAGACTCGCTTCCGGCTGCTGGCCAGGCTCTACCGGGCGGGATTCGTTCACCCGCAGGGTTCCAGCGAAAGGTTTCCGAGTTTCGAGGCTCTTCCTCCTCTCCTGAACTTTCCTGGCGCAATGTCAGTTCTCATTCCATCCGGAAAAACCAGAACTGACACCGAGTTTCGACGGAAAAACCAGAACTGACACCGAGTTTCGACTTCGGAAACACCAGAACTGACACCGAGTTTCGACTCGATCAAGGCCCCGGCTCGACCCGGAGGAACGCCACGCCTCGGGTCCCGAGCGAGACGATCACCCCATCCCGACGCCCGGCGTCTCTCGCCAGCGCCACGACCTCCGAACGACCGACCATCGGCACCGGGGCGAGGTCGTGCAGCCGGCCCTCGCCATCGACCATCCAGAGCCCCTCGCCCCCCAGCCAGAGCCGGCCCGACCCGTCGCGGGCCAGTCGCTTCACGGCGCGCTCCGGCGAGGGCAGGGGGGCGGGGCGGACCTGGCCCGTGGCGATGTCGCAGAGCTTCTGCCCCTTCCGGGTCGCGATGAGGATTTCCTCTCGAGACCAGGAGATGGCGTCGTAGACCTTTAAGGGCAGTCCCGCTTCTTCGAGAGCAATCGGGACCAACCGGGGATTGCGGAATTCCGGGCCGTAGCTCAGGGCGAAGAGCTGTTCTTCGTCCCAGTTGAACACCATCCAACGCGAGCCGGCCTCGTTCACCACCCGAAACAGGTCGCCGAGGGAGAACGTCCCCGGAGCGGGCATTTCCTTCGGGAATCCGAGCCCATCCCGCCGCCTCATCCGCTTCTGTTCCCCTGCCATCGAGCCGAAGACCATCTCGCCATTTTCCAGATATTCAGACCTGTCCTCGGGCCTCTCGACCATGCCAGGGAGGCCGGCTGCCTTCTGCCATCGGACCTCGACGAATCGCTCCAACGGAGGCTTCGGCCCGCCGGCTTTAGGCTCCTCCTCGCCCCGATCCCGATCCCGGTCCGGTGCGTCCTCCACGGCAAAGACGAAGCCCCAGCGCGTCCCATCCGGCGTGGTGAACTTATGTCTCTGCAAGCTGAGGGATGTCTCATCGAGCGTCCAGCGGCCATCTCGGAGATACCAGGACACGTTTTCGGACCAATCGCAAAAGAGCGGCCCTTCCGGGGTGACGTCGATCCAGTCGATCTTTCGGGCTTCAAGCTGATGGGGGGCCAGCTCCCGCGCCTCTCGCCCTCCGGCGATCAGGACATAACCGTCCCGGTCGGTGGCGCAGAGCAACCCTTCTCTTCGCGGGTGAACGGCTCGGATGTTCGGGGCGTCCTGTTCGGCGACGTCGCCAGGACCCCTCACGGGCCGCTTTCCGAGCTGATGCACGAGGTCCCACCGCTTGAGCGCCGGATCGGTCCGGTAGATCGAGTTGTCCTCGCTGACCGCCAGGAGCGAGTCGTTGGTGCCGTTTTCCAGCATCAACACGATGGGGCTGTCGGGATTCCCCGGCCCAAACCCCGCGGGCTCGTTGTCGATGAAATTTCCTCTCTTCAGGATGAAATCTCCTCTCTCCAGGTTGAGCAGGACCTCACCCCTGTCTCCGTCAACGCGATGGATGGAAATCCGGCCGAAATCGTGCATGACCCCGCCAAGGGCCAGGATTCTCTCGTCTCGGAGTTCGATGAAGCCGTAGACGCAGTCTCGGAATGGATCTTTCTCGTCAGCGGGATCGAACGCCCCCTGGATGACCCTGGCCTGGCCGTCGGACAGGTCGACGCACCGGCACCAACCGCCAAACTCGCCATACTCAGCCCCGAACCAGACCCGATCCTTGCGGTCGAGGTAGACGGCCGATGCCCGGCCGCCGATCGCGCAGGACCGGCCCGAGCCGAGGTCATGGACCTCCGAATAGGGATGCCACTCCTGGATGCCGGTTTCGAGGGACCCCACCTCGTCGCCGAACTTGCGGGTCCCGGGAAAGCCCCACTCGCCGAGGCCATCCACGGTCGCGTCGAACCACTTCCACCGCTCGACGACCGCGACGGCGCCCCCGCCGGCCTTGGTGCCGACCCAGTGCGGCTGGCCGGGCAGCGTGGCGATGACCTTGAATTCGAGGGTCGCCGGGTCGAGCCGGGCGACGCGGCCGTCCTCGAAGCCGATGAGGGCCGAACCGGGCTCGCCCTGGCCCATGCAGGTGATCCGGGAGGGGCCGAACCACTCGCGGGTCGGCTTGCGGGTCTCGGGGTCGAACCGGATCAGGTTGCCCGAGCGGGTCAGGGCGACCAGGCCGCCCGGAAGGTCGACGCTGTCGGCGAAGGCGTTGCGGTCGAAGTGGTAGTCGTAGACGACCGTCGGGCCCGAGGGGAGCTTGAGGTCGCCGACGGTCGAGCCCGACCCTTCACCGCCCCGGGCCGAGGCCGGGCCGAGGATCAGGAGCAGGATCAGGCCGAGGATTCGAGGCGTTCGCATCGTCGAGGCCCTTCGTCGGAGAGGATCATCCGGGCTCGTGTCAGTCATCGTGGTCCATCATAAGGACGTGGAAGGGTCGTCCGCCATTCATGAGACGACACGCGACCTGCCCTGGTTGTGAGGTCGCCTTCCGCCTGATCGATTGAAGCCAACGAGCTAGTTTCCGGCCGACATCGGGGGAGGGGGGACGATGACGAGGGTGACGGTCCTCCGGGACGACGCGGACGCCGACCAGGCGGCCTATCGGGCGGTCGGCGGGAAGGCCCAGGCGGCCGGGAGGACGGCGGGCGAGGCGGTTAACGCCCTGGCGGCCAGGCTCCCGGAAGATGAGGGCGGGACGCTCATCATCGTCCGCGACCTCCGGCCCGATCGCTTCTTCACCATAGAGCAGCGCCGACGCCTGGAAGAGCTGATGGGCCGCTGGCGAGTTGCCCGCGACGCGCGCGGGGACTCCCGGCCGAAGAGCGCGACGAGTTGCAAGGGCTCGTGGACGCCGAGGTCGAGGCAACCGCCCGACGGGCCGAGGAAATTCCCGTAGGGTAGGGCTTGCCCTGCCGAGACCGGGCTCGCGGCAGGGCAAGCCCTGCCCTACGGGGACGCCGGAAACCGTTGCCTCGCCGGCACCCGGATTGCGGGCCGGAGCCCCCTTGTGGGGGGCTCCGGGGCCGGCTAGTTTGCTCGTTGTCGCCCAGCCATGGAGCCGGCCCCCGAGGCCGGCCGGACCACGTTTTTCGAACAATCCAGGAGAGAGAATCCGATGCGCATCCGTAGCCTCGCCCTCGCCGTGACAGCGGCCGGCGCCGTCGTCGCGGCCTCGACGATGGTCGTCTCCGCCCAGGGGCCCGAGATGAAGATGGAGGCCACCAAGGCCGTCTGCGTCCTGATCCCGACCAAGTCGGGCGCGGGCGTCGCCGGGCACATCACCTTCACCAAGGTTGAGAAGGGGACCCGCGTCCAGGCTGAGATCACCGGGCTGGCCCCGGGCAAGCACGGCTTCCACATCCACGAGTTCGGCGACGCCAGCTCGCCCGACGGCAAGGCGGCCGGCGGCCACTTCAACCCCAAGGGGATGGTCCACGGCGACCCCTCCAAGACCGCCCCGCGCCACCTCGGCGACCTTGGCAACATCGAGGCCGACTCCTCCGGTAAGGCCACCTATGACAAGGTCGACCCCGACCTGCCGATGTCCGGCCCGATGTCGATCATCGGCCACGGCGTCGTGATCCACGAGAAGGCCGACGACTTCGGCCAGCCCGTCGGCAACGCCGGAGGACGCGTCGCCGTCGGCGTCATCGGCGTGGCCAAGGGAAGCTGAGACGTCAGGGTTGGATATGTAAAAATCAAGAATTGAACCGCCAGGACGCCCAGAGCGCCAAGAGTGAGAGAGAGGAAGAAGAGGAGGGAGGCCATGGCCTTCGATCTCTCTTCTCTCTTTCTGTCCTTGGCGATCGTGGCGTCTTGGCGGTTGGTTCATTTCTGATACATCTGCCGGAAAAACGGGCGTCTCGATGCCCGGTTTCCGGTCGCGCCGGTTGACAGGGATTCTCCCGCTGCCTTAGAATTCTCCTGTTGTGCCAAAGTGCTACGCAGGATGAGATCAGGACCAGGAGCGGACCTCGGGTGGCCAACAAGCCTTGGGGCGGCCGATTCGGCGAGAAAACCGATCGGCGCGTCGAAGAGTTCAGCGAATCGATCTCCTTTGACCGTCGGCTCTTCGAGCACGACATCCGGGGCTCGATCGCGCACGCCGAGATGCTCGCCCATGTCGGTTTGATCACATCCGACGAATGCCAGCAAATTGTGCGAGGCCTGTCCGAAATCCGGGCCGAGATCGAAGCCGGTCAATTCCCGTTCGTCCTGGAGCGGGAAGACATCCACATGCACGTCGAGGCGGCCCTGATCGACCGCCTCGGGCGACGTCGGCCGCAAGCTCCATACCGCCCGGAGCCGCAACGACCAGGTTGCCACCGACGTCAAGCTCTGGACGAGGGATACGCTCGACCGGATCGACGGGCGATTGCTCGCCTTGCAGAAAGCCTTCGTCCGCGCGGCCGAGCGGCATCCCGGCCTGATCCTGCCCGGCTACACCCACCTTCAGCGGGCGCAGCCGGTCCTGGCGGCGCATTACTTCCTGGCCTTCGTCGAGAAGCTGGCCCGCGATCGCGACCGCGTGGCCGATTGCCGGAAACGCCTGAATGTCCTGCCTTTAGGAGCCGCGGCGCTGGCGGGGACGACGTTGCCGATCGACCGCGAACACGTCGCGAAGGCCCTCGGGTTCGACGGTGTGACGGCCAACAGCCTGGACACGTCGAGCGACCGCGATTTCGCCCTCGAATCGGCGTTCGTCCTCACGCTGATCGCCGAGCACCTCTCGGGCTGGGCCGAGGAGTGGGTGCTCTGGTCGACGCAGGAGTATTCGTTCCTCGCGCTGCCGGACGCCCTCTGCACCGGCAGCAGCATCATGCCTCAGAAGAAGAACCCCGACGTCCTGGAGCTGATCCGGGGCCGGACCGCCCGCGTGGTCGGGGCGTTGACGACCCTGCTGGTCCTGATCAAGGGCCTTCCCCTCGCCTACAATCGCGACCTCCAGGAAGACAAGGAGCCCCTTTTCGACGCCTTCGACACCGTGAACGCCTGCCTGGACCTGGCCGCGCTGGTCGTCGACGGCGCGACCCTCCGCGCCGACCGGATCGCCAGCCGGCTTGATGAAGGCTACCTGGACGCGACGACCTTGATGGAATATCTGATCAAGGAAGGCGTCCCCCAGCGGACCGGCCACGAGATCGTCGGCCACCTCGTCGGCCTCTGCGAGTCGAAGGGCTGTCGCCTGGCCGATCTGAGTGTCGAGGACTTCGCGAAAGCCCATCCGAAGCTCGATGCGGGCGTCATCGAGACATTGGGAGTGGCCAACGCGGTCAAGGCGTTCCGGTCGTACGGATCGACGGCCCCGGGTGAGGTGGAGAAGCAGCTGGCGCGGTGGAAGGGGTTGCTCCAATGAAATGGGAGAAGCAGTCATGACCTTCACTGTCACTCTCGATCGCGACGAGGACGGCTACTGGGTTGTCGAATGCCCATCGATCCCCGGCTGTTTCAGCCAGGGGGACACGAGGGAAGAGGCGATCGAGAACATCAAGGACGCGATCAAGCTCTGCCTGGAAGTTCGGGCCGATCGGGGCATGCCGCTGACGGTCGAGACGAGCCAGGTTGAGGTTGTGGTCTGATGCCGAAGATCCCCGCGATGAGCGGTCGGGAGGTGGTCAAGACCTTCGAATCGCTCGGATGGGTCCTCGATCGTCAGAACGGGAGTCACATCGTCCTGGTCAAGTCAGGTGAGAGGGCCTCACTCTGCGTCCCAGACCACAAGGAAGTCAGAAAAGGCACTTTACGAGGCCTGATCCGCACGGCGAACTTGACCATCGACGAATTCCTGGCCGCCATCTGAACCGTCCATTGCCATCAACCCCGACGATCGAGCTCAGAGACTCATGGACCACTTCCACTACGTTGACGGCCACCTTTACTGCGAAGACCTGCCGGTCGCCGACCTGGCCGATCGGTTCGGGACGCCCCTTTACGTCTACAGCCAGTCGGCGATCCTCGGGCAGTTGAAGGCCCTGCAAACGGCGTTTGCCGAGGTCGAGCCGCTGGTCTGCTACTCGGTCAAGGCGAACTCGAACCTGTCGATCCTCCGGGTCATGGCGGAGCATGGGAGCGGGTTCGACGTGGTCTCCGGGGGCGAGCTTTACCGGGTCCAGGTCGCGGGGGGTTCGCCGGGGCGGACGGTGTTCGCCGGGGTGGGGAAGACCGACGAGGAGATCGCCGCCGGGCTGAAGGCGGGCGTCCTGATGTTCAACGTCGAGAGCGAGGCGGAGCTGGACGCCATCGCCCGCGTGGCGGACTCGGTCGGGATCAAGGCGCCGGTGGCGCTCCGGGTGAATCCGGACGTCGATCCCAAGACGCATCGGTACATCTCGACGGGCAAGAAGGAGTCGAAGTTCGGCATGGACATCGACCGCTCGCTCGCCCTGGCCGAGCGGTCGAAGGGGCTCGACTCCGTCTCGATGATCGGCGTGCACATGCACATCGGCTCGCAGATCACCACCACCGAGCCCTACGCCGGCGCGGCGGGCAAGGCGGTCGACATCATCGCCCAGCTCCGAGGGATGGGCCACCCGATCGCCTGGTTCAACATGGGCGGGGGGTTCGGCATCGGTTATCGGGGAAATGAGGCGCTGCCGGTCGCGGATTTCGCGAAAGCGGTGGTGCCGGCGATCAAGGCGACCGGGTGCCGGCTGGCGATGGAGCCGGGGCGGGTGATCGCCGGGAACTCCGGCATCCTGGTCAGTCGTGTGTTATATACCAAGCAGTCTGGCGACAAGCGGTTCCTGATCCAGGACGCCGCGATGAACGACCTGATCCGCCCGGCGCTCTACGAGTCGTTCCACCGGATCTGGCCCGTCGACGTCCCGCCCGGCCTTCCCGCTCCCCCGACGAACTACGAAGGGGCGATCGAGGGGACCGAGCCCTGGGACGTGGTCGGACCGGTCTGCGAGAGCGGCGACTTCCTCGCCAAGGACCGCGCCTTGCCCCCGCTCGACCGGGGGGCCTTGCTGGCCACGTTCTCGGCGGGTGCGTACGGGATGGTGATGGCCTCGAACTACAACACTCGCCCCCGCGCCGCCGAGATCCTGGTCGACGGCTCGAAGGCGATCCTGGCCCGTCGCCGGGAGACGCTGGACGACCTGATCGAGCAGGAACGGGCCGCCCTCGACGGGGACGAGCATGACCCCCGACCGATCCCTTTGCCCCTTTGGCCTCCGAGCCAGGTGGTCGTCGCATGTTGAGTCGATCCCGAACGACCCGCACCCTCGGCCTGGCTCGCCCTGACGCTGGCCGCCGCCCCGTTCGTCGCCGGGCCGGGCTCCGAGGCCCTGGGGCAGGTCCCCGCCCGGGACGCCTTCGCCCGCGAGCCGAAGACCCCCCTGGAAACCTGGGAGGTCGCCAGCTACCTGATCCGGATCGGCCAGCCCGAGCTGGCCGCACCTTACGTCAAGAAGTTCCTCGACGCCAAGCCCGACGACGACACGCTGCTCGAAGTCCGCGACACCTACGGCGCCGGATCGGTCCTGAGCCTCTCCGACTACCCCGAGACCCGCCCTTACGCCAGCCCGCTGGCCAAGATGCTGGCCGAGGCGTCGACCCGACGGGCGACCGACCCCGCCCGGATGGACAAGTTCATCGCGGCCCTCTCGCAGTCGCGGGCCGAGCAGAAGGTCGCCGTCGAGCGGCTCCGCGAGGCCGGGCCGTTCGCGATCCCGCCCCTGATCCGGGCCTTGAGTGTCTCGGGGCTCGACGCCTCGGTCCGGACGCCCCTGGCCGAAAACCTCGGCCAGCTCGACCGCAAGGCCGTCCCCGCCCTGATCGCGGCTCTGGATAGCACCGACGACGCCATCGTGGGTGATGTCGCCCGGGCCCTCGGCCAGATCGGCGACGCCCGGGCGGTTCCGGCCCTGACCTACCTCGCCGCGCGGACCAAGCCGGAGACGGCCGCCAAGCCGCTGGTCCTCCAGGCGATCCGCGAGCTGACCGGCAAGACATTTCCCGTCCCAGCCCCGGACGCCCGTCCGGGTGCTCTCCGACGAGGCCCGGAATTACCACATCCACGCCTACAGGTTCCCCGGCGACCCGGTCGTCCTCTGGCTCTGGGACCCGGCCGCCAAGGTCCCCGCGCCGGTCTCGATGCCGGTCAAGGACGCCGAGGGCATCCTCGGGCTCCGGGCCGCGAAGGAAGCGCTGGAGACTCGACCCGACCGACGTCGAGGCGAAGGTCAACCTGATCAGCCTGGGGCTCGACCACGACCCGGACGCCTGGAAGGCCGCGGCGCTGGCGTCGGGCCCGGACATCATGGGGCGAGTCGTCCGCCGGGCCATCGCCGACGGCCGGTCCGACCTGGCGACCCTGGCCACCTCGATCCTCGGCCAGATCTCGCACCGCGATGAGCTGACCGGCGGCAAGCCGCACCCCTTGATCGACGCCCTGTTCGCGCCCGATCGCCGGGTCCAGCTCGCCGCCGCCGAGGCGCTGGTGAACCTCGACCCGAAGGCCCGGTTCACCGGCTCCAGCCGGGTCGTGCCGGTGCTCGCCCGGTTCGTCGACGGCCAGGTGACGCCCCGGGCCATCGTCGTGGACGGCAACGCCGAGCGGGCCAGCCAGGTGGCCGGCTTCCTCCGAGGGGTCGGCTTCAACGCCCAGGTCGCCGCGACCGGCGCCCTGGGATTCGCGCTGGCCGCCGACTCGGCTGACGTCGAGCTGATCGCGCTCGACCCGAATTTCATCGGCGACTCCTGGAAGCTCGCCGACCTGCTGGGCAACCTCAAGGCCGACGCCCGGACGGCGGGCATCCCGACGTTCATCGTCGGCCCGCTCGATCTGGACAAGCGGGCGGCGTCCCGCCTGGAGAGCTTCCCGGACGTCAAGTTCCTGGTCACGCCGGCCGAGACGAGGCTCTTGCAACTCCAGCTCGACCGGGCGTTCGCCGCGCTGGGCGTCCGGCCGATGTCGCCCGAGGAGCGGGTCGAGTCCGCCAGGAGAGCCTCGAAGCCTGCTGGCCGAGATCGGCGAGCGGCCGAGGAACCCGTTCGACGTCCGACCTGCCCCTGGCCGAGCCCGCCCTGTCGCTGGCCGTGAACGGCCCGGCCGCGCCCGATCGAGGCGGCGGCCGTCCTGGCCAACGTGCCAGGGGCCGAGGCTCAGCGGAGCCTCGCCGACGTGACGCTCGACCCCTCCCGCGATCGGCCGATCCGCCTGGCCTCGGCCGGGCAGCTCGCCCGGAACGTCCGCCGGTTCGGCCCCAGGCTTGACCCTCCTCCAGGAACGGCGCCTGGTCGACGAGCTCGGCCAGGAGGCCGACCCGACCCTCCGAGAGGCCCTGGCCGCCGTCGTCGGCGCCCTCAAGCCCGGTCCCGACGCCTCCGCCTCCCGACTTCCCACCTACCGCGCCTCGTCCCCCTGAGATCCTCCCCAAAGGGGGCGACACTGATCAAGGATGTCCTGATGGTCACGCCTGTCGAACGCTCCTCCACCCGGCCGGGCGACGAACTCGTCCTGCCGGGCGTCATCGGCGCGAGCGAGGCGATCCGCGAGGTCGCCCGGACCACCCGCCAGGTGGCCCCGGCCAGGGCCTGCGTCCTCATCGTCGGCGAGACCGGCGCCGGCAAGGAGCTGATCGCCCGGGCGATCCACGACCTCAGCCCACGCCAGTCCGGCCCCTACATCCGGGTCAACTGCGGCGCCCTGACCGAGAGCCTGCTCGAAAGCGAGCTCTTCGGCCACGTCAAGGGGTCGTTCACCGGCGCCGTCGACAACCGGACCGGCCGGTTCGAGGCCGCGCACACCGGCAGCATCTTCCTCGACGAGATCAACAGCACCTCGCCCAAGCTCCAGGTCAAGCTCCTCCGGGTCTTGCAGGAGGGGGAGTTCGAGCGGGTCGGCGACACCCGGACCAACAAGGTCGACACCCGGATCATCGCCGCGACCAACCGCGACCTGCTCGACGAGATCGACGCCGGCCGGTTCCGCGAGGACCTGTATTACCGGCTCAACGTCGTGCCGATCTACCTGCCCCCCCTCCGCGAGCGACGCGAGGACATCCCGCTGCTGGTCGAGTTCTTCCTCAAGCGGTACACCGAGCAGAACCGCCGCGAGGTCCGCCGGGTCCACCCCGAGGCGATGCGGCTCCTCCGCGAGCACGACTGGCCGGGCAACATCCGCGAGCTACAGAACTACGTCGAGCGCGCCGTGGTCCTGGGCGACGGGCCGGAGTTGCTGGCCGATCACCTGCCGCCCCAGCTCCGGGGCGAGGCTCCTCCTCGGCCGATCCGGGCTCGGGGGGGCGACCTCAACGCTCTGACCTCCGAGCTGGTCCGCCACGGAATCCGCGCCGCCGGCCCCCAGGCCAACGACCTCCACGACCGGATCGTCGGCCAGGTCGAGCGCGAGCTGATCCAGCAGGTCCTCGCCGCCTGCGAGCGGGTCCAGATCAAGGCCGCCGCCCGGCTGGGGATCAACCGCAACACCCTTCACAAGAAGCTCAGCGACTACCGGATCGACGACTCCCCACCCTCCCACGCCAACGGCACCCCGCCCGAGCCCGACGACGACTAACCTCTCTGGTCGCGAACTTCGAGCAATCGCAACTTCTGCCGGGCACTTCCTCGAAACTCGTTCTATGGTCCTCGGAGGGGACGCCGGATTCGTGCGCCCTTGCGCCGTCCGATTGAACGGGCCGCAGAGACATCCTTCCATCGAGGTCCTGCCGTGGAACGGAATCGTAAAGGGTTCACGCTAATCGAATTGCTGGTGGTTATCGCGATTATCGCCGTGCTAATCGGCCTCTTGCTCCCCGCCGTGCAAGCGGCAAGAGGGTCTGCCCGTCGCGCTCAGTGCTCCAACAACCTCAAACAACTGGCACTTTCGGTTCACGGCTATGCTTCGTCAAGCAACGTGATCCCAGCGATGTGCATGTACCCCGGGGGCCAGTCGGCAATGAGTGAGGGATGGGCACCGTCCTGGGTGGTGGCAATCCTGCCGCAGATCGAACAAGCCAACTTGTACAACGCCTACAACTTCCAGGCTCCGTCGATCATCACACCGACAGGGACCGGCTATGAGAACACGACGGTCACGTACACCCAGATCGCCACGCTACTCTGCCCGGAGGAGAGTGAGAAGACCAGGCCCAGCCTCTACGGAACGTCGAATTACGCGGGCAACTTCGGGGGTCCAGGCCAGACGATCGTCTATAGCGGGACAATTGTCCCGATCGGCGATCTGAATTCCGCCACAGGGAGCGCACCGCTCGGTCGTTTTGGGCCGGTGACGATGGAGGCAGTCCGCGACGGCTCGTCTTCAACAGCTCTCTTTAGTGAGCGGCTTTTTGGGCTCTCAGGATCTCCTGTCGTCTATCCTGGTTCCGATGATGGCAAACGCGGCGTATTCAACGTGTCCAATCCCGGTTCCGGTTCGGGTACTGGGTCGGCCGGCGCATTGGCGTTCGTCACGGCCGTGAAGGGCATCCCGGCGTCAACCGCCTCGATCAACTCGGACCACATCGGCTACAACGCATTCGCTACGTTCCCTTGGCACCTCGGCGTCGTCAATTACAATCACCTTGGGACACCAAACTCCGTCCCCTGCCAGAACACATCGGCCGATCCTAGCTGGCTCGTTTACGTGGGACCGTTCGGCTCGGCACCGGCGACGAGCAACCACGCTGGCGGCGTTCACGTTGCACTCACTGACGGCTCAGTCCGTTTCGTAAAGGACTCCGTCAGCCTTCCGATCTGGTGGGGACTCGGTAGCAGGAACGGCCGAGAGATCATCGATTCATCTGCCTACTGATGGAACAATGAGGTATCGATAAAGCGACGAGGGGATTGCGAAAAGTGCTTGCCGCATTTATGGTTGATATCGTCGGATCGCGGTTCGGTGGATCGCGCCTGCGGCCATTTCTCAATCCTTCTTAATCGCCATCGAGGACCCCCATGAGAGCGACGCGTCGCGGTTTCACGCTCATTGAGCTGCTTGTGGTGATCTCGATCATTGCGGTGTTGATTGCCCTGCTCCTGCCGGCGGTTCAATCGGCCCGCGAGGCCGCCCGTCGCGCCCAGTGCTCCAACAACATGAAGCAGCTCGGGCTGGCCGTTCACAACTACGCGACGAGCTTCAACGTGATCCCCGCCATGACCATGTTCCCGGGCGGTCAGGAGAAGATCAGCAATAACTATGGGCCGTCGTGGCTCATCCCAATTCTCCCGCAGATCGAGCAGGGCAACCTTTTCAACGCATATAATTTCAGCGCCCCGACGGTCGTGACTGGTGGTACACCAACCGGCTTGGAGAACACGACGGTCACCTACACCCAGATCGCGACCCTCCTCTGCCCGTCGGAGAACGAGCCGAACCGGCCAGCCTTAACCGGCACAACGAATTATTTCGGCAACTACGGTGGGCCGGGCCAGATCGCGGCGTACTCGGGGACGATCGTCCCGATTGGTGACCCGAACACGGCAACGGGAGCACAGCCGCTTGGACGACTCGGGCCGGTGACGATGGAGGCGGTTCGCGACGGCCTGTCGAACACCGCACTGTTTGGCGAGAAGTTGCACGGGATCCAGGGTAACCCGGTCGTCTATCCTGGCCCCGGTGACGGCCCGCGTGGCATTTTCAGCGGTCCTTCGGGGGGTGGAGTCGGAGCCGGAGCCGCCATGGCCGTCACGTTCGCACAGTCCTGTGCGACCCTGGCTGGGTCTACGGCTTCGACTAACTCTAGTTTTATTGGTAGCACCGCGTTTGCGTCACATCCCTGGTACGTCGGTATGGTCAACTATAATCATGTCGGCGCACCGAACAGCATCAACTGCGAGGACAGCGCGGACGCGAGCGGGTCGCCTTACGTCGGCCCGAGCGGCTCCTGCCCGCCGTCGAGCAACCACCCTGGCGGGGTGCACCTCACCTTCGCCGACGGCTCGGTCCGGTTCGTCAAGAACTCGATCAACCAGCAGACCTGGTGGGGCATCGGCACCCGCTACGGCAAAGAGGTGATCAGCTCCGACAACCTCTGATTCGATTCTGGAGATCCGTCGACGGGGCCGACGTTCCCTTCGACGGGTCAACTTCCTTCCCCACGATCATGGCCTCGCCTCACCCTCCACCGTCCCTGGGTAAACTCGACTCATGCGCGCTTCGACGACCATGCTTGCTGGACTGTTCCTCTCGGCCACGCTCCTGGGCTGCGGAGGGGTGACAATCCCCGCGCCACCCTCGGATGCAAAGGACGGCCCACCCCCAGGCCCACTCCCCAGCACGATCAAGCCGACGAAGAAGCCCAGTGGCGGCATGAAAGGGGCCCTGCCGCCCGGTAAGTGAGCCGCTCGCTCAAAATCCGGATGGGTCCCGAGCCGGGACGACCCGGATCCAGTGGTCGCTCATCATCATGCCCCGGCCGACGTCGCGCCGGGGCATGTGACAGTCGACGCACCCGTCCTTCGGCGAGACCGGGCAAGCGGCCTGGCCGGGGGCCGAGTGGCAACCCAGGCAGGTTGCGTTGTAGGCGGCCCGGTCGGTCGAGGCCCTCGCGTGGGGGTCGTGGCAGGTCGAACAGCTCAGCTGGCCGTCACCCTTGAGGAAGCACGCCGATTGCATCAGGCCGACCGGCTGGTGTCGGACCAGGGCGGCGTTGTCGACCCGGATATTGCCAGGCGTGACCATCTCGGGAAGGCGGTGGCACTTGCCGCAGAGTGTCATCTCGCCCCGGAGGCTCGGCGCGGCGAACCCGAAGTGGGCCGGCCAAGCCTCGGCGCCTGGATTCCGCCCGGCCGCCTCGACGTGTCCCTTCGCCGGGCCGTGGCAGCGCTCGCACGAGACGTTGGCGATCATCGTGGCCTCGTCCAGGAACTCCGGGCCGCGATTGGACAGGGCCGTCACGTGGCACCCGAAGCAGATCCGGGTCTCCGACGCGGAAAAGACCCGACCGTGGGGGGTGTTGCCGTGGTTCTGGGTCGCCTCCTTCTGGCCGGGGGTCAAGCCCGGGTCCTTGAGGTGGGCGAAGATGGTCAGGTGATGCTCCAGGCCGCTCGGAGACACGGGGTCGCGGTCCAGCAGACTGAAGAACGTCATGGCGTGTCGCCCCGACCCGAACGCCCACTCGATCGGGAACCGCTCGACTTCGGAGCGTTCCTTTCGTTCGGTCGAGAGCCGGCCTTCCTCGACGGCGAACCGCCAGGTGACGCCGGGCCGCTCGGGGTCATCGACCGTCCGGCCATCGAGCTTGTAGGGCCGCCCGGACGCGTGACGCCGGCCGGAGCGTCCGCGAGTGCCCCGACCGCGAGTGCGCGGCCGACTCGACGGGATGGCATTTCGCGCACGCCCGGTCGCCGACGTAGAGGGCATATCCCGGGTCGAACCGGCGCCTCCTCGAACCTCGCCCGGCCCGACGTTTCCTCCGGCGGCCTGGTCAGCCACCAGGCGACCCCGACGAAGGCCAGGAGGAACCCGAGCCCGATCGCCGGCGCCTCCCAGGCGGGGGGTCTGGCCGGCTCGGGCTCGTTCGGGGACTTCAATTCCGGAGAGGACATGATCGCCTCGCGAGGCGGGAGTCGATCAGGCTCAATACCGATTAACGAAGCGTAACCAATTGCCGCATTGGCATTTTCTGCCTCCCTCTCCCTCTGGGAGAGGGCCGGGGTGAGGGTCGTGGCACCACCACCGGGGTTCGGAATTGGCCTGTTCGACCTTCTCTGGCGACGCGACGCCCCTCACCCCCGGCCCCTCTCCCAGAGGGAGAGGGGAGACAGAAAGACGACCTGGAATTGACGTTACGGTTCATTCGACGGTATTGCGATCAGGCCCGGAGGCTTGCGGCGAAGTCCTCGCCCTGCGCCGGGGCGGGCTCGGGGACGACCCGGCCGATCCCCTGGTAGGTGAAGCCCAGCTCGGCCATCTGCGCCGGGTCGTAGAGGTTCCGGCCGTCGAAGATGACGGGCTGGCGGAGCAGGCGGAGCATGACCTCGAAGTCGGGGTTGCGGAACTCGTTCCACTCGGTGACGATCGCCAGCGCGTCGGCCTGCTCCAGGGCGCCGTAGGGGCGGTCGCAGTAGATCAGGCGATCGCCGTAGATCTCCTTGACGTTGGCGATGCGCCTCGGGGTCGTGGACCCGGACCGAGACGCCGGCGGCGAGGAGCTGGTCGATCATGACAAGGGCCGGAGCCTCGCGGATGTCGTCGGTCCGGGGCTTGAAGGCCAGGCCCCAGACGGCGACGGTCTTCCCCTCGGCATGGCCGTTGAAGTGCTCGAGGATCTTCCTGGCCAGGATGTCCTTCTGGGCGTCGTTGACGGCGTCGACCGCGTCCATCAGCCGCGAGGGGACGCCGGCGGTCCGGGCCATGTGGATCGCGGCACGGACGTCCTTGGGGAAGCAGGAGCCGCCGTAGCCGACCCCGGGGAAGAGGAAGCTGAAGCCGATCCGCTGGTCGTGGCCGATCCCGCGCCGGACCTCGTTGATGTCGGCGTGGTAGCGCTCGCAGAGGTTGGCCATCTCGTTGATGAAGCTGATCTTGGTCGCCAGCATGCAGTTGGCGACGTACTTGGTCATCTCGGCGGATTCGGGGGTCATGGCCAGGAACGGCCGTTCGGTCCGGAGGAAGGGCTTGTAGAGGTCGTGGAGCTGCTCGATGACCTCGGGCCGCCGGGCACCGACGACGACGCGGTCGGGCTTGTTGAAGTCGTCGATCGCCGCCCCTTCCTTGAGGAACTCAGGGTTGCTGGCGACGTCGAAGGGAACGTCGGTGATCTCGGCCATCCGGCGAGCCAGCTCGGCGTTGGTGCCAACCGGCACGGTGCTCTTGATGATGATCGTCTTGGGGCCGGTCAGGTTCTCGGCGATCTCGCGACCGACGGCCCAGATCCCGCTGAGGTTGGCGCCGCCGTCGTCGCCCTGCGGCGTGCCGACGGCGATGAAGACCAGCTCGGCCTCGGCCATCCCGGTGGGCAGGTCGGTGGTGAACGTGAGCCGGCCGTCGCGGGCGTTCCGGTGGACCAGCTCGGCCAGGCCGGGCTCGTAGATCGGCACCTTGCCGTTCTGGAGCATCTCGACCTTGGCGGCGATCTTATCGATGCAGACGACGTCGTTCCCGCTCTCGGCGAGACACGTCCCGGTGACCAAGCCCACGTAGCCCGTTCCGACGACGGCGATTTTCACGGGTGTCTATCCTCGACGGTGAAGCCGGCCGGGCCTCCTCCAGCCCGGCGCCGGACAATCTTGTTTCTCCCGGCTACGGGGAAGTTTAGAACAAGACGGCCCGTGTGGGAAGGCGGATTATTCGGGCATGCGAAAGAGAAACATCAGGCTCCCTTTATCGCGGCGCCGCGTCCTTGACCCCCGCCATCCCCAGCAATTTCCCGGGCTCGATGACCCTGGCATTGGATCGGTCGGCGATCAGGCATCCCGACTCCCGGTAGAGCCGGAGGGCGAATTCCTCGCTCGGCCCAACCGGCCCCTTCCCATGCCAGGGCACGACGACATAGCCGTCCCGGATTTCGACTCGCCCCTGGCCGAGAATCCAGCAGCCCTCGTCGTCCCGCTCGCCCAGTTCGGCGAGCAAACGGTCGACCAAGGCCCGATCGAGCGGCCGGATGGCCACCGCCCTGCGTTCTCGAATCGCTTCGAGGTCGAGGTGTCCGATGGTGAGGCTATGGAGCATCCGAACTCTCCGGAAGATGTCCGTCGTCAGCTAAGCCGATCGCCTCCCGGATCGCCCGCCGCGCGGCCTCGACCCCTTCACGCTCGATGAGGTCGAGCCAGCGCGGGTCGGCCGCCTCGGTCAAGGCCCGGCGACGGGCCTCGGGATCGGCGATCGTTTCGAGGACCTCGGGCCTGACTTCCATCAGCAACTTCGCCAGGACCGCTGAGGCCGACCCGAGCGCCGAGGCCGCCCGATCGCGCAAGGTCGCCGCCAGGGTGGGGCTAGCACCCGAGGTCGAGACCGTCAAGCTCAGCGGCCCGTCCCGCCAGGTCGCCGGGATCGCGAAATCCCCCGAAACCGGCTCGCTCGCCGAGTTAACCCATACTCCCAAACGCTTTGCGTCGAGCACGACCTGTCGGTTGACCTCCTCCGTCGCCGCCGCAATCACCAGCGAGGCTCCCGTCAGATGCTCGGCCCGGTACGACTCCGCCACGACCTCGACCCCGGCCAGGTCTCCGGTCGCCGCCGGGTCGACCCCGACCACGCGGGCCTCGGCCTCGACCAGTCCCGCCGCCTTCCGCCGACCGACCGGGCCGAGCCCCACCACGACGACCCTCCGCCCCCGCAGGTCGAGCTCGATCGGATAGGCCGGCATCCGTTTTCCTCAAGCGGGCGTCCAGCGGAGCAGGGTCTCGGTGTTCTCCCAAACGAAGCCAAGCGATCCGGCCAGAGCCCGGGATGCGGCATTCTCGGGAGTGGTCACCCAGACGGGCATCGTCTCGCGCTCGACCTCGATGTGTTCGATCAAAAACGAAGCCACCGACCGGCCCAGGCCGAGCCTCCGGAACCGGGGCCGCGTGGCCACGCCGATCTTATCGCGCGTGTCGTCCGATTCGTAGATCCAGGCCACGCTCGCGAATTCTCCGTCCAACTCGAAGCCAAACGCCGCCCCTCCAGCGATCAGGCCCGCATAATCCCCCCAACTTCGCAAGGCCCACGCCGGAACGGCCGCCTCGAACGCCGAGGCATCACCCGACCCGAGCCGAAAAATCCCAGACAAAGCCAATCGCACGGTCAGTCTCCGATTTCCAAGACGAACCCAATTCTCGATGACCCCCGTCTCGACCCGATCGCCCAGCGCCCGTACCGCGCCTTCCCACGAAGACGGAGCCAGCAGCGCGATCGGCCTCCCGCGCCTCGGCCACCAGCCATTCCAAACTCGAACCCACTACCCCCGCCGCGAACGCCTCCACCCAATCATCATCCCCCTCGCGGAGCCAGACGACGCTCGATGGCCGCTCCGAGTCGTCCCCAAAGAGCCCCGGCCGGCCGTGGATCGCCGCATGGCGCAGGGCCGTCAACCGATGCGACGCATCGCCTTCTTCCCGAAGCAGCGAGCGTCTCCCGCCTTCGCCGAGCGGGACCATACTCCACCTCAACCGGAGTGGTCAGTGGTCAGTGGTCAGTGGTCAGTGAATGCAAAAATACTATCGCGAATCATCGTCGAGATTATCACACTTCTTTCGCAAATGACTGCCAGAAGTTCTCCGTCTGACCACTGTCCACATAGACTGCCTGCTCACGACGCCATCCACCGGAACACCGTATATAGGAGTGCCGAGAGGACCATGCAGACGGGGAGCGTCAGTATCCAGGCCAGGCCGATATTGCGGACGGTCGCCCACTGGAGGCCCGAGCCGTTGGCGGCCATCGTGCCGGCGACTCCGGAGGAGAGGACGTGCGTGGTGCTCACGGGCAGGCCGCCGTAGTCGGCCAGGCCGATCGTGGTCATCGCCACGACCTCGGCCGCGGCCCCCTGGGCGTAGGTCAGGTGCGACTTGCCGATCTTCTCGCCGACCGTCACCACGATCCGCTTCCAGCCGACCATCGTGCCCGTGCCCAGCGCCGTTGCCACCGCGATCAGCACCCAGTCGGGGGCGTAGTACACGGCCGATCGGAGCCCTTCGCGAGCGTGGGCCAGGTGCCCTCGGTCGTCGCCCGAGAGCCGGTCTCCCTCGTGCTTTTCGAGGTTGCGGAGGGCCTCGTCGACCCGGATCAGGTCGGCCCGCAAGCCCCAGCGCTCCCCCTTGGGGACGTCGGACAGCTCGGCCTTGCCCGAGAGACGCTCGCGGAGGTCGGACAGCTCGGCGAGCCGCTTCGACATGTCGATCTCGGGGACGTACCGCTCGACCAGCCCCTGGACCTCGTCCGTCGCGGCGATGATCCGCTGGACTTCACCCGACCTGGACCGAGGGTCGAGCGCGTAATGCGCGGGGAGGACGCCGATCAGGATCAGCATGACCAGCCCGATCCCCTTCTGACCATCGTTCGAGCCATGCGCCAGGCTGACCCCGGTGCAGGTCAACAGGAGAGTCCCCCTGATCCAGCCCGGGGGCGGTTTGTCTCCCTCGGGCGGTTGGTAAAGCTCGGGGGCTCTGACCGTTTTCTTGATCAGGAGCAGGAGCAACGCCGCCAGGACAAAGCCGATGATCGGCGAGATCAGGAGCGAGAGCCCGACCTCCATCGCCTTGGTCCAGTTCACACCCGAGCCCAGCCCCTTGCCCGAGAAGACCGAGTTCGCCAGCCCCACTCCCAGGATCGCGCCGATCAGGGTGTGCGAGCTGGACGCCGGGATCGCCATCAGCCACGTCCCCAGGTTCCACGCGATCGCCGAGATCAGCAGGGCCATGACCATCGCCAGCCCCTTGGCCGAGTCGATTGAGACGAGCAGGTTGACCGGCAAGAGGCTGACGATCCCGAACGCAACGGCCGTCCCGCCCAGGTAGACGCCCAGGAAGTTGCAGAACCCCGACCACGCGACCGCCTTCCTCGGCCCGAGCGACTTGGTGTAGATCACCGTCGCCACCGCGTTGGCGGTGTCGTGGAACCCGTTGACGAATTCAAACCCGAGGGCGACCGCCAGCGAGGCGACCAGGACCAGCGACGTCCCCAGGCCGAGGGAGGGATCGAAGAGATGGACTTCATTCATAAATAATTCATCGAAGTGCCTGTCGAACAAGCCCGGCCGCGTGACCGAGACGCTAGCCGGGGGCCCTCGCCACTGTCAAGCTCGGGCCAATCCTCCGGGACGAGTGTCCATTCGTCGGCCGCGACATCTTATTTGCCTCCGGGATGGTCAATGAGACGATGGGCGAAGCCTTAAGATCCTACAGCGGTTCCCACTCGGATGGCGCACGAGGGAGGAAGACGGGGACTGGCTCCCGGCCCGGATTGAAACGCCGATTCCACCCGACGACAACGCGGGCCGGGTGCCTGTCCCCGTCTTCCGGTCGCCGCTGCTGGTGCGTCCAGAGAATGGGGACTGGCACCCGGCCCGCCTCGTCTTCTCCCAATTCGATGGTCGGTGAAAAGGCCGGGAGCCGGTCCCCATTCTCTTCCGTCGAGAGCGATCCGGACGTGAACCTCTCTAACGGGTCGGCTTCGGCAGGCGGAGCGAGGGGTCGCCGAAGAGCATGAACTTCATCCCCTGAAAAAAGATGCTCGCCGGGTACCAGTCGGGCGTGGGGCGGATGGTGGCCAGGTGTTCGGCGTCGTAGTAATGAGCGACGGCCGAGGACCAGCAATCGCCGAGTCGGGGCTCATCCCGCCTGGCCAGCGCGAGGGAGAAGCCCTCCAGGAGCGTCAGGCCGCACGGTTGGCTGCCCGTGTTGCAGCCGATATAAGCCACCGCGCCGGTCGGCCCTCGGCGGAGCAGCCCCTCGCCGAGACCCGTCGGGTTGTATCGGCCCTTCTGGTAGACGGCCGGCGGCGGTGGCGGGGCGTGGAAGATCTCGCCGAAGTTCGTGCCCTTGTGCTCGGCCCCATGCACGTCGAGATAGGCTTCATAGGGCGGCAGCGTGGCGAATCGGGCTGTCGAGCAGCCGGCGGAGAGAACCACCGGCAGGCGGTCGGCGTTGTGGAGCTTCGAGAGGAGCGTGTCGAGGTTGGTGCAGCCTTCCCACGAGTCATCCGAGCCGTGCCCGGCGTGGAAGACGAGCCCGACGCCCTCATTCATCAGCGAGACGAGTTGCTCGCCATCGGGCGGAGGAGTCTGGCCCCGCGACCCGTAGAAGCGCCGTTGAGCCGTCCAGCCCGGCGGAAGTTCCTTCGCGAGGCGGCCCATCAAAGGGCGACTGTTGACCCAGCCTCCGACCGAGAAAAGAGCCGCGACCCGGAGCCCCGGCCCTTCGTCCGAGAGCACGCGCCGCTCGAAGTCGATCGTCTTCCGGGCCACCAGGCGCACTTCCTCCTCCGTGCTGACGGGCCAGCGGCCGACGGCGATGTCGGGCCGGTAGTCGATCGCGTCGTAATTGATCGGGTCATCCTTGTTCTTCTCGCCGCGGACCTCGCCGAAATAGCCGGCGTGGAACCCGTCTTTCCGGGCGTTCCAGTCATCGAACCGGCCATCGGCGGCGGCGAGGTCGGCGTAGTAGAGGTCGCTCGGATAGAACGCGTAATCGAACGCGGCAGGCGTGACCCGATCGAGCACCATGTACCGGACGGGTAGGACGTCGGCGTCGCCCACGAGGAGCGCGTAGCCGGCGCCTCGGTCGCTCCGGGCCTTGAAAAGGAACCGCTTGAGCCGCTCGGGGTCATCCACCCCGTGCTCTTTCAACGCGTCTTCGAGCGCGACAAGGTCGGTGGTCAGGAGCGTCTTCTTGTGCTCGACGAACTCCCGGAGGGCGCCGTGGAATCGCGAGGGGGCCACGATGACAAGGCCGGTTTTCGGAGCTTCAGCCGGCCCGGCGAGGGCATCCGGCGCGACCGAGCCAACCGCGATGCCCGCGATCAGGAGGAGTCGAGTTGCGGTTCGGACCAGGCACGTTGACATGAGCGTTCACCCCCTTGGAATGACCGGCGCCGCGGTTCTTTCTCGTGCTCACCAGCGATCGACCCATCGTACCACGATCGCCGGCCGATCGATCTCGATCCCCCAGTCTGGTCAGGGTCATTCAAAGGTCGGAGCGAGGCGAAATCGGGGACTGGCTCCGCAGCGCAGCGGAGGTGCCTGTCCCCGTTCTCGCCGGGAAATGGGGACTGGCACCGGCCGGGTACGTCCGAAGCCAGTCCCCATTTCCCTCGCCGTCGGGACTTATGAATGGCCCTGCCGGTCTGGTACATTGACCCGGGATCTCGGACGCCCCCCGAACGAAACGAAGCCAAGGAAGCCGATCGCCATGCGTCATCAATCTTGCCGGCCCGGACGGATCTCGGCCCTCCTCGTGGTGGCCCTCGGGCTCGCCACCTGGGTCGCCTCCGCGCAAGAGAACCCTCCGACGACCCTCACCCCCGACCAGACCGCAGCGCTCGACCGGATCTCGGCCGACTCTCTCAAGGGGCATCTTTCGTTCCTCGCATCGGACCTCCTCGAAGGGCGCGACACCCCCTCGCGCGGTCTCGACCTCGCCGCCGAGTACATCGCCGCCCAGTTCCGCCGCGCCGGGCTCGAAGCGGTTGGCGACGACGGTTATTTCCAGACCGCGACCTGGGAGATCTCCGAGCCGGATCGCGCGAGCTTCTCGTTTCAGATCGTTGCAGGGGACGAGACGATCAAGCTCGGCCCGGATGACGTCACCTTGACCGGGGCCCGGACGTTCCACGTCGAGAACGCGTCTCTCTTCAAGGTCGATTTCAAGTCGTACACGACCCTGAACCGCGAGGAACTGGCGGGGAAGGCCCTGCTGGTCGAGTTCCCGGACGTCCGGAAGGTCGAGAGGGCCGAGCGGGGCACAGTCGGGCTGTCGATCGGCATCTTCCGATCCTGGGCGGCTTCGGCGAAGGCCGCCGCCTTGATCGTCGTCAGCCGCGACGCCGAGGGCGCCGCCGGCCTGGGCAACGGGCTGCTGATCGACCCCAAAGATCCCTCGACACCGGAACGACTCGCCCGGAGCGAGCCGAACGGGCGCGTGCCGATGATCACCGTCCAGGCGCCGGAAGTCGCCAAGCTTCTCGACACCAACGCTGTCGGCCCGATCGAGGCAAAGGTCTCGACGAACCTGGGCGAGCCCGTTCGCCGGCCGGTCAAGCTCCGCAATGTCGTCGGCCTGCTCCGGGGGTCGGACCCGGAGTTGAAAGAGACGTATGTCATGGTCACCGCCCACTACGACCACATCGGCGTCAAAGGGTCTTCCTCCGAGAACGACCGGATCTTCAACGGGGCCAACGACGACGGCTCCGGCACGGTCTCGGTGATCGAGCTGGCCTCGGCGCTCGCGACCCTCAAGGAGCGGCCGAAGCGGAGTTTCCTCTTTGTCACCTTCTTCGGCGAGGAGAAGGGCCTGCTCGGCTCGCGCTACTACGGGCGAAACCCGGTCGTCCCGGTCGAGAAGACAGTCGCCGACGTCAACCTGGAGCTGGTCGGCCGGACCGACGACAGCGAGGGGCCGAAGCTCGCCGAGGCGAGCCTGACGGGCTTCGGCTACTCCAGCGTCTCGACGATCCTCGCCGAGGCCGGGCAGGCCGAGGGGGTGAAGGTCGTCCGCCACCCCCGGAACAGCGACGCCTTCTTCGGCCGGAGCGACAACCAGGCCCTCGCCGACCTGGGCGTCCCCGCGCACACGCTCTGCGTCGCCTTCCAGTACCCCGACTACCACGGCGCCGCCGACCACTGGGACAAGGTCGATTACGCCAACATGGCCAAGATCGACCGGACCGTCGCCCGCGCCCTCCTGACCATCGCCGACAACCCCGACGAGCCCAGGTGGGACGAATCCAACCCCAAGGCCGAGAAGTACCTCAAGGCGTGGAAGGAGAGGCGGGGGCGCCAAGCCCCGGACGAGAAATGATCAAAAGAATCGATATTTGCTCGACTCCAGATATTCCTCGACATTGTCAACCGCAATCCAGCGGAGATGGAGCGACTCGGCCACGGCCCCCATGGTGTTCGAGCCGGCGAAGGGGTCGAGGACGAGGTCTCCCTCATCGGTGACGAGCTTGAGGAAGAACTCCGGGAGAGCGGCGGGGAATCGTGCCGGGTGGATCTTCCGGCCAGCTTCCTTGCAACGGCGAGTGTAAACGTCGTTGGCTGCGTTGTTACCGAGTCGTAGCAGGTCGCCGGCGACTTCATCCTCCACCACGTTGGGCGGGATCGAGCCTCCGGCGGCGACTTCGCTGAAGCTCGTCGTGATGTTGTGCCCCGAAGGCCGCACTTTCGCGTTCACGCCCCGACGGTTCAACCGTTCCATGTCCTTGCTGTAGGGCCGAAGGACGCTCCGGTTGTTCGCCTTGGGCCAGGGCGTCTTCGAGAGCCACCAGACATACTCAACCGAGTCTCGGAGACGTATCCGGCGCACCGTCACCCATTCGGCCGGGACCGGCATCTTCGCCGGGTTGTACCAGAAACATTCCTGGGCGAGAAAAAAACCGACCTCGTCGACCAACTCGATCAGGAGCTTGTAATGGTAAAGCGACCGGGTCGGGGTGCCCGGGTTGTAGCTCCCGCCGATGTTGAGGATGAAACTGCCGTCCGGGGTCAGCACCCGCAGGATTTCCCGGCCGAACTCGACGAACCAGGCCACGTAATCGGCCTTGTCGGCGTTTCCATATTCTTTCTTGAAGTGCAGCGCGTAGGGGGGCGAGGTGACGACCGCGTTGATGCTCTCGTCGGGCAATGCCTTGAGAACGGCCAGTGAATCTGCTAGATAAGCATCGCCGCAATCCGTCCGGTAGAACGGAGAGAAGCCAGGGACTTCGAGCCGACCCCGGCCATGGAAAATCAGCCGACCCTGGGCGGCACCTTGACGTGGATCGCTGCTCATCGGGCCTCCGATCGCGGACCGGACGGGGCGACCGTCGGCTGTAAAGTAAGATTACTCGGACAAGTTGACATTGTCAACCAATTCTTCGGATGCCGACCATTCCGACTGGATCTCGCAGGCAGATGCGGCTCGGCTGCATGGGGTCTCGCGTCAGGCCATCTCGAAAATGATCCGGGCTGGCCGATTGAGGACTTTCGAAGTCGGCGGCCATGTCCTGGTCAGCCGTCTCGAAGTCGCGGGTCTCCGGCACGGCCCATCTTTACCGATTCAAGATCGGCCCGACGAGGCCGATCGGTTCATCTCGGCCTTCGATAAACTTCGTCCGGAGGTCAGGGACGAGGTGATTCGAAGGCTGAGAGATCGATATCCGATCCATCCCTTCGAATCGAGGATGGGGGCGTCCGCCGAGGTCATTCTCGAAGCGCTCGACCGCTCTGGTCCATTAACGATCCGGGGGTTGAGAGGGGTTCTTGCGGAATCGGCGTTCGAGGTGAATGTCGTCAGCCGGCTCGAGGGCTGGCAGGCCATGCCAACGCCCAAAGACCCGCCCTATGATTTCCTCCTCGACGACGGCAATGGACCGATCAAGGTTCATGTGAAATTGCAGAGGTCGAAGGCCAACCGGCCGATGATGGCGAACGAAGGCTATCGGCGGTTCTCTGCGGACAGGTATGTGGTCGAGACCCAAAGAACGCGCGGCGGCAAGACCAAGGAAGAGGCCGATACCCGCCCCTACCGATTCGGAGAGTTCGACATCCTGGTCGTTGCCATGCAGGCTTCAACCCTGGACTGGGACCATTTTCTCTACACAGTCGGTGACTGGCTGATCCCTCGCCGCGACAACGCACATCTCCTGGAAAAGTTTCAACCAGTCTCGCGAAATCCTGATCAAGATTGGACCGAAGACTTTCTGACCTGTGTCACCTGGCTCCGATCGGGGTTGAAGAAGACGATCGCCGGATTGGCACAAGACTAAGAATGACCGCAAATCGTGGCATCCGACACTCAAGCGACAGAGACCACCGCGCTTGATTCCGGATGACCCACCCTCTACGATTCCGCCGTCGAAGTGGGGAGCAATCAGGGGGAGCGAGCGACGCGATGGAATACCGACAACTCGGCGGCTCGGGGTTCGTGGTCCCGGAGTTGAGCCTGGGCACGGGCACGTTCGGCGGCGGGAACGAGTTCTTCAAGGCGTGGGGCGCCAGCGATGTCGCGGAGGCGACGCGGCTGATCGACGTCTGCCTTGACGCCGGGCTTGAACATGTTCGACTCGGCCGACATCTACTCGCACGGGATGGCCGAGGAGATCCTCGGCCAGGCGATCAAGGGCCGGCGCGACCGAGTCATTATCTCCACCAAGGCGACGTTCCGCTTCAGCCCCGAGCCCAACGACGTGGGTTCGTCTCGCCATCATCTGATCCGCTCGGTCGAAGGCAGCCTGAAGCGGCTGGGGACCGATTATATCGACCTCTTCCAGCTCCACGGCTTCGACGCGATGACGCCGGCCGAGGAGGTCCTGGGCACGCTCGACGACCTGGTCCGGGCGGGGAAGATCCGCTATATCGGCTGCTCGAACTTCTCGGGCTGGCACCTGATGAAGTCGCTGGCGGTCTCGGAGAAGTACGGCCTGGCCCGGTATGTGGCCCACCAGGCGTACTACTCCCTGATCGGCCGCGATTACGAGTGGGAGTTGATGCCCCTGGCGCTCGACCAGAAGGTGGGAGCGGTCGTCTGGAGTCCGCTCGGCTGGGGCCGGCTCACCGGCAAGGTCCGCCGAGGGCAAGCCCTTGCCCGAGACCAGCCGGCTCCAGAGCAAGAAAGTGACCGACATCGGCCCGCCCGTCGCCGATGAGTACGTTTACAAGGTGGTCAACGCCCTCGACGAGGTCGCGAAGGAGACCGGCAAGACGGTCCCGCAGATCGCGCTGAACTGGCTGCTCCGCCGGCCGAGCGTTGCGACGGTCGTCATCGGCGCGCGGAACGAGGAGCAACTCCGCCAGAACCTCGGAGCCGTCGGCTGGAAATTGACGCCAGAACAGGTCGCGAAGCTCGACGCCGCCAGCGCGACCACGATGACCTACCCCTACTGGCATCAGAAGGGCTTCGCCGAGCGGAACCCGTTCCCGGTCTGACTCAGGCCGGGTGGACCGGCCCGAAGACCTCATCGACCGCGACCCGCCAGCCGGGCACGGCCGTCTCGGCATCGGCAATCTGTCCCCGGGCGAAGGTGGTCGCCCGGGTCGGGTCGTCGGGCCGGTAGGCGTGGATCAGCTCGGCCACCGGGTCGACATCCCAGACAACCTTCGTCCCCGCCTCGAAGTAGTCGAGCCGCTTGGCGGCCTGCTCGGCCAGGGGAGCCGGACCGTAGTCGTGTTCGCTCCGGACCTCGACGGCGAAGGTGGGTGGGCCGTCGATGAATCGTAAACTATTGGGTGCCCGGAATCCTGAGTAGTACGAGGCATCGGGCATGAACGATTGGCGTCCGGACGAGAGTTCCGTGACCGCATAGCCCAGGCCATCCCCTCGGGCGATGCCCTGGCCGGTTCGCCTGACATGATCGCGAAGACTGACGGCGATCTCAAAGGCGACCTCGCTCGGGCGATCTCCGCTCGCCATGATGGGGACGATCCTCCCGTCGATCAACTCGGCCTTGCCTTCCACGGCATACAGGTCGTCTATCGTGGCTCGCGTCTCGATGGACGGGGGCATGATGGCACCTCGCGATTCTCGGAACGGATCCGACGATCGACCGCATTCCTTTCTATCGTAGCAGGAATCTCACTTCCTCAGCAGATCCTGCAACGCATAAACATCGAGCGGACCCTGGCGGAGCCGTTCGATCGCGGCGACGGCGGCCTTGGCGCCGGCGATCGTGGTGATGCAGGGGACGCCGTGGCTGACGGCGGAGGCGCGAATTCGGCCCTCGTCGGTCCGGGCCCCTTTGCCGCTGGGGGTGTTGACGATCAGGGCGATCCGGCCGTTGGCCAGGTGGTCGAGGAGGTTCGGCCGCCCCTCGGCGATCTTGCGGACCGGGGCGACGGCGATTCCGTGGCTGCCAGCGCGGCGCCCGTGCCGGAGGTCCCCATCAGGTCGTAGCCCATCGAGGCCAGCCTCGCGGCGATCGGGACGATCGCGTTCCGGTCCCGAGCGGCGACGCTGATGAAGACCGTGCCGGTCATCGGCAGCCGGCTGCTCGCGGCCAGCTGGCTCTTGGCGAACGCGGCGGCGAAAGTCCTTGTCGATCCCCATCACCTCGCCGGTCGACCGCATCTCCGGGCCGAGGACGATGTCGACCCCCGGGAACTTGGCGAACGGGAAGACGCTCTCCTTCACCGAAACGTACCCCGGCTCGATCTCGGCCGTGATCCCCTGGCTTTCGAGCGACCGGCCGACCATCACCAGGCTCGCCGCCTTGGCCAGGTTCAGGCCGGTGGCTTTCGAGACGAACGGCACGGTCCGCGAGGCCCTCGGGTTGACCTCCAGGACGTAGACCTCGCCATCCTTGACGGCGAACTGGATGTTCATCAGGCCCCGGACGCTCAGCGCCTCGGCCAGGGCGTAGGTCTGCCGCTTCAGCTCGGCGACGGTCGCCGCGTCGAGCGTGAACGGCGGGATGGCACAGGCCGAGTCTCCCGAGTGGATGCCGGCTTCCTCGATGTGCTCCATCACGCCGCCGACGATCGTCCGGAAGCCGTCGCAGACGGCGTCGACGTCGACCTCGCGGGCGTCTTCGAGGAACTTGTCGATCAGGACGGGATGGCCGGGGCTGGCCTCGATCGCCTCGCCGACGAACCGCGAGAGCGACTGCTCGTCGTAGACGATCTCCATCGCCCGGCCGCCCAGGACGAAGCTCGGCCGGACCAGGACCGGGTAGCCGATCCGGTCGGCGATCCGCCGGGCCTCGTCGAATTGCTCGGTCGAGCCGTTGGGCGTCTGCTTCAGCCCGAGCCGGTCGATGATCAGCGCGGAACCGTTCGCGGTCCTCGGCCAGGTCGATGCTCTCGGGGCTCGTCCCCAGGATCGGCACGCCCGCCGCTTCGAGGGCCCTGGCCAGGTTCAGCGGCGTCTGCCCGCCGAACTGGACGATCACGCCGAGCGGCTTGACGCGGTCGATCACGTTGAGCACGTCCTCGACCGTGAGCGGCTCGAAGAACAGGCTGTCGGACGTGTCGTAGTCGGTGCTGACGGTCTCGGGGTTCGAGTTGACCATCACCACCTCGAACCCTTCGGCCTTGAGGGCGAAGGCGGCCTGGCAGCAGCAATAGTCGAACTCGATCCCCTGGCCGATCCGGTTCGGTCCGCCTCCCAGGATCACCACGCGGGGCTTCGTCGCCGACCCGCGACTCGTCCTCTTCCTCATAGGTGGAATAGTAGTAGGGCGTGACCGCCTCGAACTCCGCGGCGCAGGTGTCGACCAGCTTGAAGACGGCGTTGATCCCCCGTCGCTGGCGATCGCGGCGGACTTCCATCTCGTCGGAGTCCCAGAGGTGGGCGAGCTGGCGGTCGGAGAAGCCGTTCCGCTTGGCCTCCAGGACCAGGGCGTCGTCGGCCCCTTCCAGGCTCCCGGCCGCGCGGAGCCGGCCTTCCAGGAGCACCAGCTCGCGGAGGTTGTGCAGGAACCACGGGTCGATGTGCGTCAGCGAGTGGATCTGGTCGATCGACAGGCCGGCGAGGAAGGCGTGGCGGATCGACCAGACGCGCTCGGCGTTGGGCGTGGCGAGCTTCGCCTTGATCTCGTCGAGGGTCGGCTGCTCGGGGCCTCCCCAGCGGTCCTTCGGGTCGCAACCGAACCCGAACCGGCCGACCTCCAGCCCCCGGAGGGCCTTCTGGAAGCTCTCGCGGAAGGTCCGGCCGATCGCCATGACCTCGCCGACGGACTTCATCTGCGTGGTCAGGATCGGGTCGGCGTCGGGGAACTTCTCGAACGCCCAGCGGGGGATCTTGGTGACCACGTAGTCGATCGTCGGCTCGAAGCAGGCGGGGGTCTCGCGGGTGATGTCGTTGCGGATCTCGTCGAGCCGGAACCCGACGGCGAGCTTGGCGGCGATCTTGGCGATCGGGAACCCTGTCGCCTTGCTCGCCAGGGCGCTCGAGCGGCTGACCCGGGGGTTCATCTCGATGACGATCATCCGCCCTGTCCGCGGGTCGATCGCGAACTGGACGTTCGATCCGCCCGTCTCGACGCCGATCTTGCGTAAGATCGCCAGCGAGGCGTCTCGCAGACGCTGATATTCCTTGTCGGTGAGCGTCTGGGCTGGCGCGACGGTGATGCTGTCGCCGGTGTGGACGCCCATCGGGTCGAAGTTCTCGATCGAGCAGACGATGACCGCGTTGTCGGCCCCGTCGCGCATCACCTCCATCTCGTACTCTTTCCAGCCGATGACGCTCTCCTCGACCAGGAGCGACTTGACCGGCGAGAGTTCGAGGCCGTAGGCGACCATCCGGTCGAACTCGTCCTTGTTGTAGGCGATCCCGCCGCCCGAGCCGCCCAGGGTGAAGCTCGGGCCGGAGCACGCAGGGCAGGCCGATCTCGTCGCGGATGGCGCGGGCCTCGTCGAGCGAGTGGGCCAGGGCGCTCCGAGCGCTCTCCAGGCCGATCTCCTCCATCGCGACCTTGAACAGGGCCCGGTCCTCGGCCATCCGGATCGCCTCGGCCGAGGCGCCGATGAGCTGGCAGCCGTACTTCTCCAGGACGCCGCTCTCGGCCAGGGCCAGCCCGACGTTCAGGCCGGTCTGCCCGCCCAGCGTCGGCAGGAGGGCATCGGGGCGCTCGGCGGCGATGATCTGCTCGACGACGGCCGGCGTGATCGGCTCGATGTAGGTCCGGTCGGCCATCTCGGGGTCGGTCATGATCGTGGCCGGGTTCGAGTTGACCAGGACGACCTCGAACCCCTCCTCGCGGAGCGCCTTGCACGCCTGGGTGCCCGAATAGTCGAACTCGCACGCCTGGCCGATGATGATCGGGCCGGCGCCGATGATGAGGATCTTCTTGATGTCGGTTCGCTTGGGCACGGGCGTATCTCGCTAACTTCCTCGCTCCGGCGATCGATCGGCGCGCATATCGAGCCGCGCACGGCCCCTCGAAGCGAAGCGGCCCGAAAGGGTGGCGCGGCCCGGAAAATTTCACGATCCTAGCAAGAAACGACCCCGACCGACAAGGTCACGCCGAAGCCTCGAAGCCCTTTACTCGTCAAAGAGGTCCGAGTGCGTGCCCGTCCGGCCAAGGATCAACTCGGTCGCGGTGGTTTTGTAGATCAGGAGCCAATCCGCCTCCACGTGGCAATCCCGCCAGCCGTTCCAGTCTCCGCCCAGGGCGTGATCCCGATGCCGAACGGCCAAGGTTTCACGGGAGCACAAAGCTTCGATGACCACTCGGAGTTTCTCCGGGTCCTTGCCTCGCTTGAGGAGCCGCTTCATGTCTTTACCGAACTGGGTCGTCGAGGTTGGGGTCAGAGGAGGCGGAGGAGAGGAGGATGGGGTCTTGCGCCGGGTCTTCGCCACCTAGACCCCCAACTTCTTGAACAGCTCGTCCACGCTCCCATGGCGTTCCAGGTTCTTGCCGCGATCGGCGTCACGGAGCGTCTTTCGGGTGGTGGCGTTGGGGATGGTCACAGAGAATGGGAGACCTCCCGAGAGGGTCACCTGCTTGTAGAAGAGCCGGATCGCCTCGCTGGCGTTGAGGCCGAGTTGCGCCAGGATCGCCTCGGCATCGGTCTTCAACGCCGGGTTCGACCCGTGCCCGGATCGTGCCGCTTCGAGGGGGCTGTCGGTTGACGAGTTTCTCGGACGCCTTCGCCTTGGCCATGAGATCGCCCCCCGGGTGGATGCCATGACTTAGTGTACCCCACCCGGGACACGATGCCTATAAGCCTGAGATGTATTCCGACTCGACGGGAGGGTGCCGAGAAGGTATTCGTGCCCTCCGCGGTCGGCCGGCTTACTTGTCGTCGGGGTTGAGGAACTTGAAGAGCAGGCCCGCGACCGCTCCTCCGGCGAGGTCGGCGACGAGGTGAATCCAGACCCAGGTGACCTTGACCAGACCCATCGTGGTGACGCCGATCGCCACGGCCGGGTTGAACGCCGCGCCCGAGATCGAGCCGACCGAGAAGGCTCCCACCATCACCGTGAAGCCAATCGCCAGACCGTAGTTGGAGTTCCCCGCCGTGGCCTTGGCCGTCGCCGAATTCAGGACGACGTACGCCAGCGCGAAAGTAAACAGAAACTCGGCCAGGAGGGCCTTGGGGACGTTGGGGTCGGGGCCTGGCGAGCCGAAATCACCCCGAAAATACGTCACGGTGAGCGCGGCCACGACGCCACCGGCCACCTGAGCGATCCAGTAGGGGATGACGTCGAACGCGTGCGCATCGGCCTCGGATGAAGACCGCGAGCGTCACGGCCGGATTGTAATGGCCGCCGGAGATGTGCCCCCCGGCATAGATCATCACCATCAAGGCCGATCCGATCGCCAGCGGCGCGATCACGCCGGAATCCGGCTTCAGCACACAGAGACCCACCGTCAAGACGAGGAAGAAGGTGCCGATGAACTCGACAAGGTATTTGCGGATGGCCATGATCGGTCTGTGCTCCAGGAATGTTGACGAGAGGAGATTCATCCGTCCGTACCGGGAACACACCAGCCGCGTCGATCGTCCTCAACGCGGGTGGGCGGCCCCGGCCAGGGCAGACCTCTTCGTCGGCCCGGAGTGCCATCGGTTCGTGATTATCAGAAGAGGGGAGTCGACCCCGGCATGGACCGGGGTCGGAGGTGACGGGTGATGGTTCGTCCGAGGCTTCCGGTTATTCCGGCTTCTTGACCGAGTCCTGGAGCTTCTCGCCGGCCTTCTCGAGCGCCTTGCCGGTGCTCTCGACCGCCCCGGCGGCCTTATCGCCGACATGCTCCTTGACCGCGTCCTTGCCCTCGCCTTCGAGCTTCTTGCCGGTCGATCTCGATCGCCTTGCCGGTCGCGTCGACGGCCTTCTCGCCCGCCTTCTCGATCGCATGGCCGGCCTTGACGGCGCCTTCCTCGATCTTCTCGCCCGCCTTCTCGATCGCCTTCTCCGTCTTGCCAAGGTTGGTCGGGGTGCCGTCGGGGTTCTCGGTGTTGCAGCCGGAGAAGCCAACCAGGCCGGCGGAGACCAGCGAGGCGGCGGTGATCGATCGGACGAATCGGATCTTCATGGCAATCTAGCTCCAGGTCGGGCCGGAGGGCGAATACAAAGTCCGGCCGTGTCGCTCGGGCAGCATAGCAACGGTTGCAATTTACATTGATACGAGATATCGCCATGACTTGCAAGGGACCAGCCCGATCCGCTCGATGGATTCGATCGAGCCAGGAGGGCCTGGCGCGATTCGTTCTCATCCTCCGGCAATCGGGATGGTCGGGTGGTCGCCTGATTCGACGTCAAGGGGCATCAACGGAGTACGGCCGGGCCTGCTCGTCGCGGCTGAGGGTGAAGGCCACCGACGTGGCGATCACCCGATCGTGGTCGTAATCGAGCGCGAGCAGGTGGTCGGAGTCCGAGAAATACACCAAATCTTTACATGAAGATCCCAGGTGCCCTGCCAGCCAGAGGGCCCCGGCCGGGTCGACGACCGAGTCGAGCCGCCCCTGGAGGATCAAGGTCGGCGTCCTGATCTCGGTGACGAGCGGCTTGACCTGCTCGATCAGGTCCAGGGCGCTGAGGGTCGCCCGGAGGCTGAAGGTCTCGAACCGGGCGACCGTTCCGAGCTGGCGACGGGCCTCGGGATCTCGGACGGGCGGGTGACGGCGAGGGAGGTCGGGCAGGAACCAGGCGATCAGCCGGAGGTAGACCGAGGGGTCGATCGGAATCAGCCCGCTGTGGCGGATCGCCAGAAAAGGGGCGAGCAGGACCAGCCGGGCCACTGGCCGGCGCGTCGCCAGGAGCAAGGCGAGCGTCGCGCCGGTCGAGAACCCGACGACGACCACCGGCCGTCCCGAGGCGGCCAGGTCGTCGAAACTCGCCTGGGCCGTCGAGATCCAGTCGTGCCAGTTCGAGGCCGGCATGACCCGACTGGTCACCGAGTGGCCGGGCAGGATCGGAGCCGAGACCTGGCACCCCACCCGCTCCAGCGCCTCCAGGAGCGGCCCAAGCTCGTACGGGCCGCCTCCCAGCCCGTGCAGGACCAGGCACGAGGGAGGCGCGTCGTCGTCGAGATTCGCGGGTTGGTCGGGCATCGGTCGTCGAGGGCTCCGAGGCGGTCGGTCAATCGGCTCAGTCCCTCGGGCGGGGGCGCGGGTAATCGAACTCGCCCGGCGGAGGGCCGAATTCTCCGGGAGGATGGGGCGGCGGACCGAACGGGCCGGCCGGAGGATGGGGCGGAGGGCCAAACGGGCCGCCCGGCCGGGGCGGCGGAGGGCCGAACGGGTCGCCCGGACGCCAGGGCGGAGGGCCGCCCGGATGTCGGGGCGGCGGAGGGTCGAACTCGTCGAGGGGATCGGGCTGTTCGCGATTCGCCGGCGCGATGGCCCTGGCGGCGGCCCCGGCTCCGATCCCGGCCTCTTCAGGAACGCGCCTCGGGGGGGGAGGCACATTCACATAGAAGCGGACAAAATAGGCCGAGAACAGGGCCAGCGCGAGCGAGGTCGCCGAGAGCGCCGCCAGGGCCTTGTTCCGGCCGACCCAGCGAGCCAGCCGTTCCGGGGCCGCGGCCCGACGGGCCAGCACCGGACGGCCGTCAACGAACCGGGCGAGGTCGTCGGCCAGCTCGGCGGCCGAGGGGTAGCGTCTCGACGGCTCGGGGTCGATCGCCTTGAGAATCACGGTCTCCAGGTCGAGCGGGATCGACGGGTCGAGGGACCGGGGGCGGTGCCGGCCCAGCCTCGGCGATCTTCCGGATCAGCTCGGCCCGGTCGGCCGAGTCGTGCGCGGGGCGGAGGGTCGCCAGTTCGTAGAGCGTCAGGCCCAGGCTGTAGACGTCGCTCCGGGCGTCGCAGGACCCGCGAAACCGCTCGGGGGCCATGTATCGGAGGGTCCCGACGAGGTCGCCGGTCCGGCTCAGGTCGTCCTGGCTCATCGCCTTGGCCAGGCCGAAATCGGCCACCCAGACCACCCCATCGGCGTCGAGCAGGAGGTTGGCGGGCTTGATGTCGCGGTGCAAGATCCCCTGGCCGTGGGCGTGATCGAGCGCCTCGGCCACCTGCCGGCCAATGTCGGCCACCCCTTGCCAGTGACCAAGGTCGCTGCCCCTGACGTGGTGGGTTCGAGAACTCGAACCGGGCGGCGAGCCGGCCGTGGGAGATTCCGACCCGATCTCGACGCCCGACCGCGTCGACGGCCCTCGGTCGGTCGCCGAAGCCGACCCGGCCGGGCGGTCGAGCAGCGTCCGGGCAACACTTCGGACGTCGTCGGCCGGCAACGAGCCGTCGAGCGAGGCGATCTTGCGCTCGCGAAGCTCCAGGATGACGCGGTCGAGCCCCGCGCCTCGGATCAGGGGCATGACGAAGTAATGCAGGTCGTCCTCGCGGCCGATGGCGAAGACCGGGATGATGTTGCCGTGCCGGAGGCTGGCCGCCGTCTTGGCCTCGCGGAGGAACCGCTGCATCGGCCGGTCGTCGGCCCAGTTCGCCCCCGGCAGGACCTTGACCGCGACCCTCCGGCCGAGCGATTCCTGCTCGGCCTCGTAGACGATCCCCATCCCTCCCCGGCCGATCTCGCGGATCAGGCGGTAATCGCCGAGCCGCTCGCGGACCGGGCCGCCGCCGGGGCGCTCGCGGGCCGGCGCCGGCCGGGGCTTCCAGCGCTCCATCGCGGCGATGGCCGGGAACAGCTCGCGGATCTCGTCGGCCCGCTCCGGGCAGCGCGCGGCGTACTCGTCGAGGCCGGGCGTCTCCCCTCGCCGCCTCCGGGCGATGAACTCGTCGGCCAGGGTCTCAACCGGGTCGCGCCCGTCCTCGTCGGCGCTCGTCGCCTGATCCGGAATGCCGCCCCTGGGTTCCATGACGATCGCCCTCGGGAAGTGTGGTCGAGGATCTGGCCTACCCCATGTCCTCGGCGAATCCAGGAAACCGCGCGAGGATCGCCTTGAGCCGGGCGATGGCGCGGACGTAGCGGATGCTGGCGGCCTTCTGCTGGAGCCCGAGGACCTCGGCGACCTCGCTGTTGGTCAGCTCATCGAAGTGGCGGAGGACCAGGACCTCGCGGTCGATCGGGTCGAGGCTGTCGATGGCCTGACCGAGCTGGGCCTCCATCTCCGCCCGGATGGCCGCCTGGCTCGGCGAGGTCAGGTGCGCGACGAGCTGCCCGGCGAGCGAGACCGACGACGCGCCGGGCACTCCCCCTCGGGCGATCGAGACGTCGCGACCGGCGTCCCGCATCTGGGCTTCCAGGTGCCGTCGATGGACGTTGACCAGGGTCTGGCCGACGATCAGGCGGAGCCAGAGGAAGAACGACATCGGCCCGGATTCGGCGAAGTGGGCGATCCGCCGGGTCGCGTCGAGATACGCCTCCTGGAGGATATCGTCGGGGTCGACCCGCCCCCGGAGCCGGCGGTCGAGCCGCGCCTGCACCATCCGCCAGAGCCGGTCCCGGTGGGTCGAGAACAGGTCGGCCAGCGCCCGCTCGTCGCCGAGCTTGACGCGGGCGAGCCGCTCTCCGGAGTTGACGTCGGTCCCGGCCATCCCGTCCCCCTCGTCCCCTGGACGTCCCGAGTCGGCGCCTCGTCCGACCTCCACGAGGATAAACGTAAGACACGACTGGCGGGTATCCCCTCCCCTTCGAATTCTTTTCGACAGGCCGTAGAAAACGACCGCATGCATCCGTTCCCGATCTCAGGGCGATCGTGGAAATGACCTCGCGAACCATGGCTGTCGAAGACGCAGGGAGAAGGATCAAATGCGAAGCCGCGGCGGAATGCGATCAATCTGGTGGGACCGTCCCGGAGGAGGGAACGCCCCGCGACGTCCCGACCGTCGAGGGGCGCTGACCCTCGAAACGCTCGAAGGGCGAATTGTCCTGTCCTCTCTCGCCCCGGGCGCTCCACAGCCGACGGCGGCCTTGCCGGGCGGATCGGGATCGGGCGGCACGACCTCGGGATCGGGCGGCACGATGTGCCCGCCTCCGCCGCCGTCGAGCAGTGGCTCGACCTCGACCGGCGCGACCTCGACTTCGAACACTCAGAAGGCCCCACCCCCACCCCCGCCTCCGAGCAGCTCGACCGGGTCGACCTCGACCACCCCGCCGGCCCCGCCGCCCCCTCCCGTTGGGCTCGGTGCGAGCCTGACCTTCCTCGGGGTCATCCCCGCTCCTCCCGGCTCGCCGCCGCCTCCGCCGGCCGGGTCGAATACCCAGCTCGCCAAGAACGAGCAGAAGCTCAACACGGACGTCTCGACCTTCCTGAAGCAGTCGTCCGTGACCACCGCCGAGTTGACGGCCCTCGGCGCCGACGACCAGGCGATCGTCGCGGCCAAGGTCAAGCTCGACCCGAAAGCGCTCACCGCCGCCGAGTCGGATCTGGCCAACGCCATCGCCAATGGGACATACTCGACGAAGACTGCGGCGCTCCAGGCCGAGTTCGCCGCCCTGTTCACCGGGTTGACGATGACCAAGACAGCGATCGCCAAGGCGTTCGGCGATGTGGTCGCGATCCTCCAGTCCTCGCATGTGACGACGACGTATCTCAAGACCGTCGCCGCCGACCAGGCCGCCATCCAGGCCGACCTGGCCGTCAAGACGACCAGTTGATCCGTCCCGAATCTCCGACCGGGCGGGGGCATCGGCCCTCGACCAGCTCGATCTCAACGTTTTCTTGCGAGATTTATCTTATGTTAAAACAGAAATCCAGCTTGTTACTGGTCGCGGCAGCCGTCTCCTGGCTAGCCATCGAAGCCATCGGCCAGAACCCGCCGAGAGGGCGCGGGCAGGACCTCGGCGAGCAGGACCCGGGTCCGCCGCCCCGCCCCGAAGACGGACCGGACGGCCCGCCGCCCCCGCCGTTCGGCCCGCCGCCGAATTTTCTCTTCGAGGCGATCGACACCGACAACGACGGCGAGCTGTCGCCCAAGGAGATCGCCAAGGCGGGCGAGACGATCCTCAAGCTCGACAAGAACAAGGACGGGATCATCTCCGAGTTCGAGGTCCGGCCGCCGCCCCCCGGTGGTGGTCGCCCCGGCGGGCCTCCTCGGGCCAATAACGCCCAGGACGCCAAGGCCCTGGTCGACTCCGTCATGCGGTTCGACAAGAATGGCGACGGCAAGGTGACTGCCGCGGAACTCCCCGAGCGCATGGCCCGGATGCTCGAACAAGGCGACACCAACAAAGACGGCGCCCTCGAACGATCGGAGGTCGAGACCCTCGCGCGGCGCGCTCCCGCCCGGCGACCGGGTCCTCCCGGTGGAGGTCCTCCCGGCTTTGGACCTCCGGGTGGCCCTCCCGGCGCCGGCCCCGAGGACGAAGATCGCGGGCGGCCCGTCGAGGCGATTGCCCGGGACCTGGGCGTGACCCCCGAGAAGTTCCGCGAAGTCTTCCGCAACGTCCGACCGGCCGGCCCTGGCCAGCAGCCGACCGAGGCCCAGCGCCAGCGAAACCGAAGAATCCTCTCGGAGGGGCTCGGCGTCTCGCCCGAACGGCTCGACGAGGTGATGGACAAGTACCGACCGGGCGGCCGGGGCGACAACGGGCCGCCCCCGCGTTGATCCTCACGCGTCGCGAGCTGATTTTTTGGAGTGCGGGAGCTTGCCCCCGCTTTCCGACCGACTCGCATGGCGGGAGCAAGCTCCCGCACTCCAGAATGAGTCGATCGATCAACATCCGGGAGGAATCGCCGTGGAACGTCGAGCCGGACACGAATCGACCCTCCGTCCCTGGCTGGTCGCCTCGGTCGGGGTGATGGCACTGGTCGCGGTCGTCGGCCGATCGGGAACTTCGGGCGAGGTACCAACGCGTTCGGCCCGCTTCGTCCTGCCCGAGCGGACGGACAGCTACGCGAACCCCGACCTGCCGCCCCACTTCCAGACCGCGCTGGTTCGAAGGTTCGACAACACCCCTGGGGACAACCCGACCACCGACGACGGCGCGACCCTCGGCCGTGTCCTCTTTTATGATCGCCGGCTCTCGAAGGATGGTTCGGTCTCGTGCGGGTCGTGCCACGTCCAGGCCCATGCCTTCACCGATCCCGAACGGTTCAGCAAGGGGGTGGGAGGCCGGCTCGGGGACCGGAACTCGATGTCTCTGGTCAACCTCCGGTTCCACCAGAGCGGCCGGCTCTTCTGGGACGAACGCTCGGCCTCGTTGGAGGAGCAGGTCCTCGAACCGATCGCCAACCCCAGGGAGATGGCCTTCGACGTTGACCAAGCCGTCGAGGCCGTCAAGAGCGATCCCGCCTACGCCACGCTCTTCCGCAAGGCGTTCGGCTCCGAAGAAGTGACCCGCGACCGGGTCGCAAAGGCGCTCGCCCAGTTCGTCCGGTCGATGGTCTCTTACCGGTCGAAGTTCGACGAGGGGTTGGTCCAGAGCCGGTCGATTGCGGCGGACTTCCCCAACTTCACCCCGAGTGAGAACCTCGGCAAGTCGATCTTCCTGGGTGATCACGAACGGTCGTCTCGGGGCAACTGCGCGACCTGCCACCTCCGGAACTACGCCTTCTTCCAGCGCTCCGACCGGGCCAAACAGTCGGCGATCTTCATGCCCGACCGCCTGATGAGCAACGGGATCGACGCCGAGTATGTCACGACCGACAACGGCGTGGGGGACCTGACGCTCGACCGCGGCGACTTCGGCAAGTTCCGCTCGCCCGACCTCCGGAACGTCGAGCTGACCGCCCCCTACATGCACGACGGCCGTTTCAAGACGCTGGAGGAGGTCGTCGAGCACTACAATACCCAGGTGAAGCCGCACCCGAACCTCGACCCCCAGCTTCGCGACGCCCCTCGCCAGGGCCGTCCCGGCGTCCGGCTCATGAACCTGGACAAGGGAGAGAAGGCCGCGCTGGTCGCCTTCCTCAAGACGCTGACCGACCGCCCGTTCGTGACCGACCCGAAGTTCTCCGACCCGTTTCGGAGGTGAGCCTTCGCCAGGTCCTCCGGTCCGCGTGGTAAGATGGATCGTCCCGACCAGGCCTCGCGGCAGACCCTTGGGAGCGCGCCACGCGAAGGGGAATCCGATGACGACGGCGGTCGAGGCCGGGCCGATCTGGGAGCAGACGCGACAACCGCCCTGGGTCAAGCTGATCAACACGACGGGCCGAGGGCTCCGGCGGATCGGCGTCCGCTGGCCACGGCTCGACCCCGAGGCGATGCTGGCGATGGCGAGGCGCCGGACGGGCCTGTCCGACTTCGGCGACGACCGCTTCCGCGAGGGGCTCCGCGTGGCGGTCGACGCCTTCAAGGCCCGGGATGACGCCCACGCCTTCGGCCGGATCTTCTTCCGCGAGTACTGCACGAACCTGCTCGTCAACCGCCTGAAGATCCAGGCCGACCTGACGAGGCATCCCGAGATCCTCGACGTCCCGGTGCCCCGGCCGATCTTCATCACGGGCCTGCCCCGGAGCGGGACGACGTTCCTGCATCGGCTGATGTCGGAGGACCCCGCCGGGCGGACGCTCCTGACGTGGGAAGGGATCGTGCCGTCCCCCTCGCCGACCCGCGAGACCTACGCGACCGACCCTCGGATCGCCCAGGTCCGCCGCCAGGTGGAGATGGTCAACCGCCTCTCGCCCCGGCTGGCAATGGCGCACGAGTACTCCGCCGACGCCCCCGAAGAGGACAACGACCTCTTCGCCCGCGACTTCGCCGCCGGGATCATCGGCTTCCTCTTCGACGTCCCCGACTACGTCGTCTGGCTCCGCGACCAGGACGTGACCGAGTCGTACCTCTACGCCCGCCGCCAGCTCCAGCTCCTCTCCTGGAAGTACCGGGCCGATTACTGGGTCCTGAAGGCCCCCGCGCACATCTACAGCCTCGACGCCCTGCTCGCCGCCTTCCCGGACGCCTCGATCATCATGACCCACCGCGACCCGACGCAGGTGATCCCCTCTCTGTGCAGCCTCGCCGCCGGGGTCCGGGGCATCCTCACCGACCGCCTTGACCTCCGCCAGCTCGGCGCCGAGTTCGCCGAGGCGTTATCGAAAGGCCCCGAACGCGCGATCGCCGCGAGGGCCAACCTTGACCCCGCGCGGTTCCTCGACGTCTCTTACGAGAAGATGATCGCCGACCCGATCGCGACCGTCCGCGACGCCTGCCGCCACTTCGGCTACGACTTCACCCCCGAATACGAGTCGAAAGCCCGCCGCTACCTGGCCGAGAACCCCCGCCACAAGCACGGCGCCCACCGCTACCACCTCAAAGACTTCGGCCTCGACGCCGAGACCGTCAATGGCCACTTCGCCATCTATCGAGAGTGGCTGGCCGGTCGGGGGCTGGTGGCGGGGTGTTGAGCGATTAAGGAAGTGTCCGGAAATAAGTTCGCCAATTCAAGCTGGTTCAGGTAATACCGTGTAGTTCCAGTCGCCGTGGAAGCGGGCTCTCTGGATCTTCACTCGGGACAACTCCTCGTCGGTTACTTTCTTCCCCTTCGGGTACGCCTCCTTGTCCAACTCCGCCCGGACCTCCAGGCCTTTCGAGGTTGTCGTCGAGTCGATCAAGTTGACGATCACTTCGTGGCTCACCAGCGGCCGCCCTCGCCAATTCTGCGTGATGTGGCAGAACATCCGATGCTCGATCTTGTTCCACTTGCTGGTCCCAGGCGGGAAGTGACAGACCTTGATCCGCAGGCCCGTCTCCCGGGCCATCGTCGCCAACATCACCTTCCAGAGTCGGTTCCGCGACCCGTTGCTGCCGCCGCTGTCGGCCATCACGAGCAATTCCGCCGCGTGGGGGTAGAGCGGCTGCCCCATCATCGACCACCAACGGCGGAGTGTCGTCACGGCGAATTCCGCCGTATCATGATCCACCCCGACGCTGACCCAGCCTCGGTTGGCTGCCAGGTCGTAGACGCCGTAGGGGATCGCCTTGCCCAGGGCGGGGTCCGGGAAGTCATGGACCCGCACCTTCTCGGGTTCCCCCTTCGGCCGCCACTCCCGCCCGCCGTTCTTGAAATCCCCGACCAACTCCTTCTTCTTTGTGTCCACCGAGACCACCGGCTGTCCAAGCCGTTGGAAGAGCTTGGTCTGCCGATTGATGTACTCGAATTGGGCGTCGCGATCCGGGTGCGACTCGCCTTCCTTGGTCTTGCGGTTGGATTGCAGGCTGTAGCCCAGATGCTCCAGCAGCTCGTGGACCGTGGTCCGGCCGACCCGATGTCCCTGATCACGCAACTCCTGGGAGAGCCGCCTGGTGCTCTTGCACGTCCAGCGGAGGGGCGACATCGGGTCGCCTCGGGTCGTGGATTCCACCAGGGCTTGCAAGTCCGCCAGGAGTGAGGCGTCGAGGGAAGTCAGCGGCTTACGCCCCGCTCCGGGATGCCGCGCACGCGACGGGGATAGGTCGGCTTGGCCCTGACCGGATAGCTCTCCAAGCTCGCGGATCCCGAGGCGTACTGTATCGCGAGCGATGCCCGTCGCCGCGGCGACGGCACTGATCCCGCCACGGCCCAAGGAGCGAGCTTCGGCGGCCGCCCAGAGGCGACGGGCTCGCTCGTTGAGCACGGAACGGAGAGCTTGATACTTGTCACGGATCGGGTCGCTGTCGATCATGAGGCCATCGAATCACAAATCCGCCCAAATGGCGAACTTATTTCCGGACGCTGCCTAATTCATCGTGCCGCCGTTCGAAAAACGGCCCGCGGAGCGGCCCCTACAAAAGCTCCATGCCGAATGGGTATCGGCTCGTCCAGCGTTGGCGAACACGATCGAAGAGCGGTGAGTCCTCTCCTTGGCAGTAGAGTTCATCATCGTTGCCGAAAGAGAACTCCGGCGCTTCAAGGTCGGTGGTCAGGGTGATATTGGTGATGCCGAGTCGGAAGGTTCCGGCCTCCTCCTGACTGCGGAGGTAATCGGCCAATCGGGCCGTTTCGACCGCGATATCCTTGGCGAAGAGGGGATGATCCACGTCCACGCCGAACGCACAGCAGACCAAGACCGATTTGACGCCGGCCCCTGTCAGTATCTCCTGGATAAAGCGAGCCTCATCGTACAACTCTTCGTGACCGATCGCGCCTGTTGTCAGTTCGAACTCATCATTCGGCGAATCCAAACACAAGAGAATGTAGAGTGGGTCGAGCCTCGGCGAGCCCCACCAATCCGACGCGGTGGGGCTCGCCGAGGCTCCACACCACCCTACGGTTTCTCAGGAGAACGGGCCGCTACGGAAACGATGGCAACACCCATCGCACGATCGGCCAGGCGAGAACCGACACGAAGCCAAGCCCTGCGACGAGAAAGGCAACCCCTCTCAGGGTTGAGTAAATGACCCAGCTCCTGGATTCCCCTTCGATTCGAGACCCGGCATAGTCGACGGTCCCCTGGAATCCTCGCACGATCTTCCGGGCTCCCATCCACAGCATGAGGATCGCGATCGGCTGGATCAGCCCGTTGACGATCACGGCGACAAGGACCGTCAGCGTGGTCGGAGCCGTCTGCGCCACGATGACGGACAGCCCGACGCTGCATACCAGAACCTCCATCATGGCGAAGGCACCCAGCCAGCCGTACTTGAATCGGTTCATGGGATGATCGGGCATCTGGCGCTGGCGAATGATGGCCCAGACCACCATCCCGGCCGAGGCCAGGAGCAGGGCCAGCATGGCAACGACAATCACCCGATCGAGAAGGCTCATTCGAGCGACTCCGCCGCCGTCCTCGATTCTCCGGGACTCAGATGGGCATCGAGTCCGGGGCTCGACCCGCCCTTCACATTAACAGCCTCAGATGGGAAAGGAAACCTCAGCGATCGCCCCGGCGGATGGCCTCGCCGAGAGCACGGAGATGGTCGAGGGCGGGACGCTCGTCGGGGTGTTCGGACAGGTCGCGGGCCTCCTCAATGTCGGACAGGTCGTAGAGTGCCTCCGGGCCGAGCGGATCTCGATGGTAGATCCGCCTTTGGTCGACGATCGCGGTCCGGGTCCGGTCCCGGAGCGGGAGGGTTGGAAGTCCGCTCGTGCCGGCGGGGATTTTCCACTCGGAAACGGGGGCGTCGATCGGGTCCGATGCCGAACGCGTCTCGTCCCAGTGACGGCGGAGCGAGCGGCCGGGGAAGGGTGACGCGGAGGCGAGGCCGACCAGGTCGAGGACCGTCGCCGGGAGGTCGCGGAGGCTGACGGGGGCCAAGACCCGCCGCGCGGGGCTGTCTTCGGGCGGCACGATCAGGAGCGGGACGTTGACCAGCGGCCGGTAGAGGCTGTTGCCGTGGGTGAAGAGGCCGTGCTCGCCGAAGTGCTCGCCGTGGTCGGCGGTCACGATGACCCAGGTGTTCCGCCGGAGGCCGCGCCGATCGAGTTCCTCCAGGAACCGGCCGATTTGAAGGTCGATGTAGCGGATGCCATCGTCGTAGGCGTTGACGCCGATCCGTCCGATCGCCTCGTGGCGCTCGGCCACCGGCAGGCGGGGGTTGCTCGCCTTCCGGCTGGCCTCCCTCAGCTCGCGGTTGGTGGACTTCGAGAACTGCCGGGGGAAGTCGTCGGGGAGGGTGTAGGGGCCGTGCGCGTCGATGTAGTTGAGGAAGAGGAAGAAGGGCCGACCCCCGACGGCCCGACGGTCGAGCCAGGCCAGGGCGTCGCGGTTGACCTGCTCGGCCGACTTTCGCGGGGTGTACCGGCCATCCGAGGGCCAGAGTCCCGCCGAGACCGCCAGCGGCATCCATTCCCGGATCAGAGCCGAGGTCCGGAACGCCTCCTGCGCGGAGATCGTTTCATTCTCGACGGCGTCCTCATACCGGGCGAAGCCACGATCGAGGCCAAACCAGGAGTTGGCATAAAACGTGTTGCCGACGAACCCTCCGGTGAGGTAGCCGTGGCGGCTCAGGACCTCGGCGAGGGTCGGATACGAGCCGTCGAGCGGCCGGTCGTAGTCGACCGAGAGTTCGTGCGGCCAGCGGCCCGTGAACATCGTCGCATGCGAGGGAAGCGTCCACGGGGCGGGCGAGCGGGCGAAGAGAAAACAAACCGAATGCCGGGCGAGGGCATCGAGCCGGGGGGTCGTCGGGCGTGGATAGCCGTGGAGGCTCAGATGGTCGGCCCGGACCGTGTCGAGGACCAGCAGGACGACGTTGGGCGTACCGGGCCGCGCCGGGGGGAGGATGGCCAGCGCACGCGACTCGGAATAACGGACCAGCGCGAAGCTGGCGCCTCCGACCATGGCCGAGCCGACGGCCAGCGGGAGCAATGTCACCCGGAGGATCATCCCTCGATGCCGGAGCCACCAGGGGCCGAGGGACCCCGCGAGCGCCGCGGCAAGGATGGCGCTGCTCGCCCAGTGCAATTCCTCCAGGGCCAGCATCGGCGAGAGAAACGCGAGAAACCAGCCAAGCAGGGTGACCATCGGGTCGCGCCACCAGCGTCGGGTCCATCGGTTTGAGAGGAGCGCGACCAGCCCCATCCCGAAGGCGAAGATCGCCAGGTGGGCGAGCAACCCCAGCGCGACGTGGTAGTGATTGAACCGGACCGAGGTCGTTGTCACCGTCCCGACCAGGGCGCGGTGAGCCAGGATCACGCCGGTTTCCAGCCAGCCGCTCGCCAGGCCGAGCCAGAGCGACTGGACGATCCATGTATTCAACGGCTGGGTCGGCGCAACCACTCGTTGTCGGAAGACACGATGCAGGGCGCGCAACGACCGGGATGTCGCGATGGTTCCCATCCGAACGACCTTTCGTGAGCGAGCCGGGAATGAGCGGCGCCTTCGGATGTCATCCGAAGTCGCCAAACCACGGCGCGATCGTCGAACGGGAACTCTCGCGACCGATTCCGAAGGTCAAGCTGCCCCGGATCGGCCGATCCTCGGGGCATCGGCGGGGATACTATAACAGCTTGAAAGGGAAGGCAAGCGGGATTGAGTTCCGGTTTCCCGAAGGAGGTTTCTCAGGCCGCCGGATCGAGGTCGACCGAATAGAGCGTCTTGCCTTCCCGGTCGTGGAGCGTGACGCCCATGACCTCGGTCTTGCCGTCGATCCGGACGGTCCCGAAGAACTGGAGGCCTTCCGACGGCGGCCGGTTCCCCTTGAGGCCCTTCGGGACGGCGGCGAACTTGACCTCGGGGCCGAAGGTCGCGTCGAGGTCGTTCGGGCCGAAGGTCCCGGCGTGGAGGGGGCCGGCGACGAACTCCCAGAAGGGGTCGAAGTCGGTGAATATGGCCCGGGACGGGTCGTAGTGGTGGGCCGCCGCGTAGTGGACGTCGGCCGTCAGCCAGACGACGTTGCGGACTCTGGCTTCCTTGAGAGCGCTGAGCAATCCCGCAGTCTCACGCTCGCGGCCGAGGGGCTGGCCGTCGTCGGCGTTGGCCAGGGCCTCGAAGTCGGCCGGGCCGTCGCGGACGACCAGGCCGATCGGCATGTCGCTGGCGATCACCTTCCAGGTCGCCCGGCTCGCCTTCAGCGACCGGAGCAACCATCGGGCCTGGTCGTCGCCGAGGAAGGCCGAACCCTCACCGAACGATGCCTGGCGGTTGGGCGAGTTCGCCCCTCGATAGGTCCGCTGATCGAGCAGGAAGATTTCGAGCGACGGGCCATAACGCACCGATCGGTAGATCCGCTCCAGGTCGTCCCCCTTCGGGCGGATCGGGACGTATTCGAGAAACGCCCGCCGACCCCGCGCGGCCAGAAGATCGACGCTCTTCACCGTATAGCGCGCGTCGTCCAGCATCTCGCCGGGATACCAGTTATTCACGACTTCATGATCGTCCCATTGCGCGAGGATGGGAATCTCGGCGTTGAACCGGCGGATATTGTCGTCGAGCAGGTTGTAGCGATAGCGGCCCCGGTACTCGTCGAGGGTCTCGGCGACCTTGGAGGTCTCCTCGGTGACGATGTTCTTCCAGAGGGTCCCGTCGTCGAGGCGAAGCTCGGCAGGGATCGGGTTATCGGCGTAGATGTTGTCGCCGCTGTTGAGGAAGAAGTCAGGCCGAGCCTGGCGGATCGTCTCATAAGTCCGCATCCCGCCGCGAGCCAGGTCGATCCCGTACCCCTGGCCGGCGGTGTCGCCCCCCCAGCAAAACCGGACCTCCGCGCGATCGGCCGGCGGGGTCCGGAACCGACCCTCGACCGGGACGCTCCGGGCCTTGGGATAGGTCAGATCCTGGAACGTCACGCGGTAGACGATCTGCTGGCCGGTCGGCAGGCCGGTCAAGATGACCCGGGCGGTGAAATCGTCCTCGGGCAACGCGGCCGGGCCAACGACGCGCCGGGCGTCGCGGAACGAGTCGGTCGTGGCGTACTCGACGACCATCCGCGAAGGCCGGTCGGAGCGTGACCAGACGACGGCCAAACCGTCGCCGACGTCACCTGCCATCACCCCGTGCGTGGCCTTCGGCCGGTCCTTCTCCGAGATCGACACGGCGGGGGCCTGGCCCAGGACCCTCGACGAGGCGGCCGACGCGACGAGCCAGAAACCGAATGCCCGACGGGTGAGCATGGGAAGATCTCGTGAAGCCGAGGGAGGGTCAGGGCGGATCGATCCGGATCACCATACCCGGCCTTGCCCGACCCTCGCAAGCTGACCGGGGCCGAGGAATGCCTGGCCTCGATTCGTTGCATCGGGCCGGAACCGGGGGTAGCATTGATGGAGGGAAACGTCCTGATTTCTCCCGGCACCCTGGAAGGCGGAAGGACAGCGCATGATCGGTTGTCGGCGGTTCCTGGAAACGGCGGCGTTCGGGTTGATCGCGGCGTCGGAGAGCGGGGGCTCGCTGTTCGCTCAGGACCCGAGGCCGAGGGCCAGGGCCAAGGCGAAGAGCAAGACCACCACTGCCAAGGCCGCCACGACGAAGGACGCGAGCACGCCTCCGCCGGTGGCCGACGAGCAGATCAACCGGATACTCAGCCAGGCCCGAACCGATGGCCGGAGACTCCCGGGAATGATCGGGGCGGTCATCCGGGGCGAGGAGATCGCCGCCATCGGCGCCGTGGGCATCCGCAAGATTGGTTCGCCCGATCCGATGCGGGTCGACGACGTCGTCCACCTCGGTTCAGACACCAAGGCAATGACGGCGACGATGATCGGCACCCTGGTCGACGAGGGGAAGATCCGCTGGGACTCGTCGATCCGCGAGGTCTTCCCCGACCTGGCCGGGCAGATCCATCCCGGGTTCCTGCCGGTGACGCTCCGCCAGATCCTGGCCCACCGATCCGGCCTGCCTCGCGACCTCGACTGGTGGGACCTGGCCGAGGGCCGCTCGGTCGTCGAGCAGCGCCGGGCCTTGATGGCCCGGGCCCTCAGGGTCGCGCCGAGGGACCGGCCGGGCTCGACCTATGAATACTCGAACGCCGGTTACGTCCTGGCGGGCCTGATGGCCGAGAAGGCGGGCAAGGCGTCGTGGGAAGACCTGATGATGCGGCGGGTCTTCGAGCCGCTGGGGATGGCTTCGGCCGGATTTGGTCCGCCCGGCATGCGCGGGCGGTCCGACCACGCCTGGGGTCACCGGGCCTTCGGCGACGTGGTCGAGGCGGTCCACGAGGACAACCCGGCGTCGATGGGACCGGCCGGGACGGTCCACTGCTCGGTGCCCGACTGGGCCAAATTCGCCGCGATGCACCTCCGAGGAAGCTACAAGGGAATCAGCCTGGTCAAGCCGGAGACCCTCAAGGCGCTCCACACTCCCGCGCCGGGCGAGGAATACGTCGGCGGCTGGCTGGTCGGCGACCGGTCGTGGGCCGGCGGCAAGACCTTGAGCCATAACGGGAGCAACACGTTCTGGTACTGCACGATCTGGCTCGCCCCGGCCCGGGACTTCGCCCTGCTCGTGGCGACCAACGCGGGCGGCCCGCCGGCCGAGGCCGCCTGCGAGGAGGCGAACAAGGGGCTCATCCAGTACGTCGGGTTCAACGACCGGAACCGGCGGCGCTGAGGATCGACAGGTTCTCGACCTTTCCAGAGTTTCTGTTTAGCTTGTCTCATGGATACGATCGTCCGTCTTGCCACGGTCAACATCTACAGAGACCGATCCCGCTGGCAGGAGCGTCGGCGTATCCTCGCCCGAGAACTCTCCGCGCTGTCGCTCGACCTGGTCGCCCTCCAGGAGGTGACCGACCCTTTGGGCCTGAGCACCGCCCACTGGCTGGCCGGCGAACTCGGCGGCTACTCGGTCCACGTCTGCCCCAAAACGGGTTCGGGCCGACAGAAGGAAGGGATTGCCGTCCTCAGCCGGTTGCCCGTCGAAGGACACGAGGTCCTCGACCTCGGCAGCCAGCAAAGGACGGCTCAAATCGTCCGGGTGCGGGTCGGGGATACCGCCGTCTTCCTGGTCAACGGGCACTACTACTGGCCTGTGGGTGCCCACTCGGCGCAGGTGAAGCAGGTCGGACGTGTCCTCGACCGGATCAGGTCGCTCGACCCGGGTTCGGTCGTCATTGTCTGTGGGGATTTCAACGCCACTCCAGTATGCCGCTCCATCGCCTTGATGCGGCAGACGTTCCTCTCAGCGCATGAGGCCCGCAACGGCCGGGAGCCGGCCTTTACCTGCCCGACTCCGCTCATCAGCGGGGGTCGCGTTCGCAGGGTCGTCACGCGAGGCCTTTGCAGGCTCTTCTCGATCGTCCCCAGTGACCTCTGGCGAGGAACACTGGATTACATCTTCGTGAGCCCAGGCATCCGGGTCATCGAGTGCGACCTCATCCTCGATCGACCGTCGCCAGAAGATCCGACCCTGTACGCCTCCGACCACTTCGGACTGGCCGCGGCACTCGCGATCCCCGCCTGACGCCGAGCCCCGAGGCCGTCGAGCGTGGTAACCAATCCGGCCTCGCCACGCCCGACGGCCTCGTTTCCGTTCACTTTCCCGTCTGCGCCTGGATGGCCTTGAGGATCTGCTCCTTCACGGCTTCGAGGTTGAAGCTCGCCCCCTTCTGCATCGGCGGGAACTCGACGAACGTCTCGCCGACCTTCGCCACCTCCTGCTGAACGAATGTGAACCGCCAGAATTCGTGGGCGAAGAAGTTGTAGTAGTTCAGCGACCCGGCCAGGCCGGTGCGCTCGAACGGGTCGAGGCGGAGGTTCGTGATGAACGGCCAGTCGGCCTTGACCGTCCCGCCGAGCCAGCCGCCCGGCTGGTCGATGAACCGATACTTGTAGTCGTCGATCCGCACCGCGCCGAGCGTCCCCTCGGCGAAGTACAGGATCTCGTGCCGCTTCGACGGCCCCTTGCCGGTGATCAGGTCGGTCTGGTCGTAGCCGTCGAGGTGGACCTTGAAGTTCGTCCCGCCGAGCGTCTTGCCCTTCTTCAGCTCGTCGACGATCGCGGGATTGCCGGCCGCTCCGACGAGGGTCGGGAACCAGTCGAGCCCCGACATGATCTGGTTCTCGACCTTCCCGGCCGGCACCTTGCCCGGCCAGCGGACGATGCAGGGCACGCGCATGCCCCCTTCGAGGACCGTCCCCTTGCCGCCGGCGAACGGCGTCTGGCCGCCGTCGGGCCAGGTGAAGTTCTCGGCGCCGTTGTCGGTCGTGAAGACGAGGATCGTGTCGTCCGCGACGCCCAGGTCGTCCAGCTTCTTCATCACCGAGCCGACGATGTCGTCGAGCTGGGCCATCCCCGCCTCGTACATGTACCAGCCGTTCTCCGGCGTCTGCGTCTTGCATACTTATCGGAGAGGTGGGTGATGACGTGCATCCGGGTCGGGTTCAGCCAGGCGAAGAAGGGCTTGTCGTCCGCCTTCGCCTTGTCGATGAACTTGAACGTGTGGGCGAGGATCTCGTCGTCCACCGTCTTCATCCGTTCGGGATAGAGCGTGCCGGCGTCCTCGATCTTCTGCTTGCCGACCTTCCCCCAGCGCGGCTGCTCGGTCGGGTCGTCCTGGTCGGTCGCCCAGCTATGGATCATGTTCCGCGGGCCGATCTTGGCCTTCAGCTCGGGCGGGTAGGAGTGGAACGCCGGGTCTTCCATCGCGTCGAGGTGGTAGAGATAGCCGAAGAACTCGTCGAACCCGTGGACCGTGGGCAGGTACTCGTTGAGGTCGCCCAGGTGGTTCTTGCCGAACTGGCCGGTGGCGTAGCCCATCGACTTGAGCGCCGTGGCGATGGTCGGGGCCGTGGCGGGCATCCCGACCTTGGCGCCGGCCTGGCCGACGGTGGTCAGGCCGGTGCGGATCGGCAGCTGGCCGGTGATGAAGTTCGCCCGGCCCGCCGTGCAACTCGGCTCGGCGTAGTAGTCGGTGAAGAGCATTCCCTGCGAGGCGAGCCTGTCGAGGTTCGGCGTCCTGCCGGCCATCATCCCCCGGTGGTAGGCGCCGATGTTGAACCAGCCGACGTCGTCGCCCATGATGAAGACGATGTTCGGCTTCTTCGTTGACGACTTCTGGGCCGGCGGGGGCGCGGGCTCGACATCGGCCAGGGCGAGCAGACGGTCCCTGGCCAGACCCTCGGTGCAGCAGGCGGGCAGGGGGGCTGTCGGAGCCTTGTCCGCGGCGGCATCCCTTCGGGCTTCCGCCGGCGCCGTTCCGGCCGCCGACGGGGAGCTGAAGTCCATCTTGGCGGCGACGAAGCCGAGCATCGAGCCCAGCCCCAGGCACGCCAGCCATTTCATCGATCCGAGCGTCATGATGCCTGGCTTTCTCAAGGTGACGTGAATGGGAAAACGGCGAAGGTCCGGATCGTCGCCGCCTTGGGAACACTGACGGGAACGAGCCCCAGCCCTCATCGCGAAGGTAGCTCGGGCTCGGCCTCTCCCGGATCGGCCTCGGCCGGAACCGTCCCGGATCGAGCCTTCCTGTCCCGGAAGTCGAGGTATCGCTTGCTCGCTTCGAGCCCCTCGATGAAGTGCGGCAGGGCGCTCAGGATGCTGAAAAATCCGATGATGACCAGGCCATGACCGACCCGAACCTGCCCGTGCGCGAGATCTTCACGAAAGGTCTTCGAAGCTTCGGAGAGGCCGATCAGGAAGAGCGCGATCCCCTTGACGAGGTTCGTCAGGGGATTCTCAACGAAGGTCGTGATCCCCTGAGCCAGCCTGTGCAGGCGGTCGCTCATCTTCGACTCACGAGGAAAGCCGCGGAGACTGGAATCGAGAGAGCATTGAAGCCGAGCGGACGCGCCGATTCAAGTCTTTCGCAAAAATAGATGCGGCCGTGACGTCCTTGGTCCTCGACCCCAAGATTCTGTCTCATGATCCCGGCTTGACGCACCGGAAGCCCAGGTGATTGCTCGCGCTGGAGACCTCGCCCTTGCCCCGGGTGCCGATCATGTAGCGGGTGCAGTACTGGTCGGTGCAGAGGAACGAGCCGCCTCGGTGGACGCGCTTGGGCTGCGTCGGCTCGGCCGGGTCGTAGCCGCTGGGAGGGCCCTTGGGATTGGAGGACACGCCGCCCGACTTGGCGTCCTGGGCATAAGTGTCGGGCCGATACCAGTCCGAGCACCACTCCCAGACGTTACCGGCCATGTCGTACAGACCGTAACCGTTGGGCGGGAACTGGGCCGTCGGCGCGATCCCGGCGAAGCCGTCCTCGGCCGAGTTCTTCACCGGGAACGACCCTTGCCAGATGTTCGCCATCCACTGGCCGCCCGGCTTCAATTCCTCGCCCCAGGAATACGGCTGTCCGACGAGCCCTCCCCGCGCCGCGAACTCCCACTCGGCCTCGGTCGGGAGCCGCTTGCCGGCCCATCGGGCGTAAGCCTCGGCGTCCTCGAAGGCCACCTGCACGACCGGATAATTCCCCCGCCCCTCGATGCTGCTGGCCGGCCCTTCGGGGTGTCGCCAGCTCGCCCCCTTGACGTAAGCCCACCACTGGTAATGGTTGTCGAGCGGGACGGCCTGCTCGGGTGGGGTGAAGACGACCGAACCGGCCACGAGGTTCTCGGGCGGGGCGTCGGGGAACTCGGCGGCCGTTGGGGTCCGCTCGGCGACGGTCTTGTAGCCGGTCGCCAGGACGAAGGCGGCGAACTGGTCGTTGGTCACCTCAGTCTGGTCGATCCAGAACCCGTCGACGGCGACCCGGTGGATCGGCCGGGCGTCGAGCATCGGGTCGGGGCCGCCGTGGGGCAAGCCCCGAGGGTCCACCGCTCCCATTGCGAACTCACCGCCGGGAATCCAGACCATCCCCGCCGGAGCCGGACCGCTCGGGGCTGGCCTGGGCGGGATCGGGGGCGAGGGCGACGGTTCGGCCGTCACCACCGAGGGGGACGGACCCGGCGGAGCGGCCGGGGGACGGTTCCACCACCGGACGCCCGCCCAGACCACGACGGCGGAGACCACCATCAAGCCCACCTGGACGATCCATCCCATCGACCGCCCCGAATCCGGGGTGACGCTTGCGCTCGGGTTTGCCTTCGACATCGGGCCACCATCGGATTTTCGTAGGGCGGGACAGGTCGCGCCCAGCCGAGGAATCAATCATGTCCGGTTCCAGGGCCGACCGGCCTGGATTTTCCCAGAATCCTGCCGATCCGACAAGAAACACGAATAAAGCCGGCCGCGCCGTTCTGAATATAAAGGACGGAACCGATGACCGCCCGAGCACCCGCACCGAGGACCGTCCCATGCCCGCCTCCGAAGCCCAGATCCGCGCCAACCAGCAAAACGCTCAACGCAGCACAGGACCGAAGACGCCCGAAGGCAAGGAACGCTCCCGCGCCAATGCCCTCAAGCACGGCCTGACCGGTGAAGGGGTCGCGCTCAGCAACGAAGACGCCGCCGAGGTCGAGCGGGTTTATTCGGCGTTCGAGGCCGACTTCCGACCCACCGACGAGATGGGCCGGATCTTGATCCGACGGGCCGCAACCTATGCCGTCCGGATGGAGCGGAGCGTGATCCAGGAGACCGCCGCGCTCGATCGAGCGCATCCTCGAAGCCCAGGTCGAGGCCGAGGCCAACGGGGAAGACCCCGTCGAGGCCGGCCATCGGGCGATGTTCGACCCCTCGAAGGACGCCTGCCTGGCCCGCAAGTACGAGGCCGCCGCTGAGCGAGGCTTCTTCCGGTCCATCAAGGAGTTCCGTCAACACCAGAAGTCGGAAGTCGCCCCCTCGGCCGCGAAGTCCGAGGCCGCCGCGACTCGTAAGTCGATGGAGAAATTGGGTTCGTTTTTCCCGGAAGTCAATCAGCCCCCCGCGCCCGCCAAGGTGGACGTTGCGAAGTCCCCGGCGCCTGCCCAACCGGCCTCGAAGCCGCTTCCGATCCCCTCCAAGCCGGTCCCGACGGCCTGGAATTCGGCCGCCGGCGGATCGTTCGACCTGCCGATCACGATCGGACGCGCCCGTTGAGTCGTCCGAGAGCGTTGATCGGCCTCGACCCGGACCCCATCCCGCCACCGAATCGACTGGACTCACTTAAAGCTCGTCCCAACCTACACTTAAGCCAATCTTGACCGAATCGGGTTGTGATGCACAAAATCCCTTGACGTGTTCTCAGGGCGCTGGAAAATGCGCCGACCGGGGACATAACACTTCGACTCGGGGACCCGACGTCATGAAATTCGCGTTACCCGCGGTGGGCCTGATTGCCCTCGCCGTAATCGTTTCGAAAAATCAGCCCGAGGACAGGCAGCCTGTCGCCGCGTCCGCGAGCCCGAAAGAACCCGTGATCCAGACTCTCTCGCCCGGCGATCGAGTCCGGGTCCTGGAACTCACCGTCCAGGAATTAACCGCCAGGATCTGCGCCTCGAAGGAAAACGAGCGATGAGCCAGCCGACTCCGGCCCCCGAGGAGACGCACTGAGGTCAATCGGTCGGACGAGCACCCTGGCAAGATAATCCGATTAATCCGGTTTTGCGGTCAAGCGGCGGGGCGATGGAGCCGATCTCATTGTCGGGATCGTCATCTATCCATCAATCCGCCGGAGTTGCGCGATGCGCACCGCCCAACGGGCTCGACTCATCATGGCGCTCGGCGCCCTGGCCTGCCTGGCCTGGACGGATCGGGCGGTCGGGCAGGGCATCATCAGCCCCTCGGCCGGGCCGATCAACAGCTCGATGGCGGGGGCGTCGGTGGCCGCGCCGATCGACTTCGGGGCGAGCTACTGGAACCCGGCGGCGATCAGCGGGCTGGAACGTCCGGAGTTCCTCCTGGGCTCGGCGCTGATCCTCCCGAGCATTCACCTCCAGACGGTCCTACCGGCCGACTCGATCGCCGGGTTGTACCCTCCCACGGATCGCTCGGGACTAAGCCGGTCGAACAGCGGCGTGGCGTCGAACCTGGCCACGGGCACGGCGTTCCGGCTCTCCGACGACTCCCCCTGGACCCTCGGCCTGGGGATCTTCGGCCTCGCCGGCGGCGGCGTGAACTTCCCCGGGAGCAATGGCCAGCCACTCCTGTCCCCGCAGAACCCGCCCAGGAGCTTTGGGTACGGGCCGCTCTACTCGAATATCTCGATCCTCGAAATCACCCCGATCGCCTCGTACCAGGCGACCAAAAAGCTGGCCATCGCCGCCGGCCCGGTCATCACGGCCAGCGGGGTCTCGTTCGCCCCGGCGTTCTTCGCCCCAAACCCCAGGAACAGCTTCCGCCTGCCGACCTTCCCGAACGCGACCAACTCCCGGCCGTTCTGGGGCGGAGGGTTCCAGATCGGCCTGCTCTACAACCTCAACGAGAACTGGAACTTCGGCTTCTCGTACAAGAGCCCGGTCTACCAGGAGCGGTGGAGCTACAACGCCTCGACCTCGAACGGCACGGCGCGTTACATCGGGCTCCAGGCCGGCGTGCCGGAGATCATCTCCTGGGGCGTGGCCTACAAAGGATTGCCCAAAACCCTGATCGATGTGGATCTCCGTTACCTCGACTACGCCGACACCCCCCTCTTCGGCCAGAAGGTGATCAACGGAGGGCTCGGCTGGCGGAGCGTCTTCGCCGTGGCAACCGGCGTGCAGTATCAGTTCTCCGACAAGCTCACGATCCGAGGCGGCTACCTCTACAACACCAACCCGATCCCCACGACCGCCACGCTGTTCAACGCCCAGGCCCCCGGGATCACGACCAACACCCTCTCGCTGGGCGGTTCCTACAAGCTGACGCCGGACATCACCGCCTCGGCCGCCTGGGTCCACGGGTTCCGGAACTCGATCACCGGCGGCGTCGAGCAGATCCCCGGCGGCTCCGCCCGAATTGACACCCAGAGCGACTCGATCGTGCTCGGCGTCAACATCCAGTTCGGCAAGGTCCGGAAGTTCGGGGCCTCGCCGGGCGAGGAGACCGTCGTGCCCGCCAGCACGACCACCACCACGACACCGACTCCGACGACGCCCAGCCCGGCCGATCGCCCGACGGCGCCGCTCCCCGACGGCGCCGTGACCGCCTCGACGGGACCGCTCCCGGCCGTCAGCCATTGACCGATCGCCTCTCACTCCCGACGCTCGAAGATCCGCTTGCCGTCGAGGTAGGTGGCACAGGGCCCGGGTCGTCGTGATCTGGTCTTCCGGGCAGTGGAGCAGATCCCGGTCGATCACGACGAAGTCCGCCTGCTTGCCGGCTTCGAGCGAGCCGATCCGGTCTTCGAGGAACAGCAGGCGGGCGTTGTTGATCGTGTAGAACCGGATGGCCTGCTCGCGGGTCAGGGCCTCCTCGGGGTGGAGCGGCCGGTCGTAGCCCCTTCGCCCGGCGGGTGATCGCGATGGCCATGCCGAGGAACGGGTTGTACGGGTTGATCGACCGGAACGAGCCGATCTTCTGCATGTGGTCCGAGCCGCCGCCGGCGATCACGCCGGCCGCGAACAGGCTCCGGAGCGGCTGGAAGTAGCGGAGCCGATCGTAGCCGAACTGGGCCAGCGAGGGTCCGGCGCGTCGAGGTAGAGCCAGGCCGGCTGGATGTCGACCACGACCCCGAGCCGCGCGGCCTGGTCGATCGCCTCGCGGCTCATGAAGTTCGAATGCGTGATGACAAGGGCGGGTCGGGGCGACCGGCGTTTGCTTGTTGACCTCTTCATAAGCGTCGAGCAAGGCATGCACCGCGCCGTCGCCGACGCTGTGGGCGGTGAATTGCAAGCCGGACTCGACCGCCGTCGCGGACCATCGGCACGAGCCGGTCTCGGGGGATGAACAGGACGCCCTGATAGTTCGGATCGTCGATCGCGTAGATCTTGCTGACTCCCCAGGGCTCGCGCATGAAGGCGCTGCCGGTGAGCATCCCGCCGTCGAGGAACAGTCTTGATCCCGACGATCCGGAGCCTCGGCCCGCCCTTGCGGAGCGGGTGCTCGGCGACCTTGCGGATCTCGTCCGAGGATCTTGTCGAGCGGCCCCAGATTATCGACGGAGTGCGAGATCCCGAGCCGGACCGAGAGGGCGCCGGCCTCGAGCATCCGGGCGTAGCGGTCGATGGCCGAGGCGGGGGCGTTCGCGGTCGATCACGCTCGTGATCCCGACCGAGTTGTAGTCATGAAAGAGCTCGACCAGCCGTTTCTCCTGGTCCGCCTCCGACGGCTTGCGCTCGGTCTGAGCTGACCTTCATGTACCGCGTGAAGTTCCGGAGGATGCCGGTCGGCTCGCCGGTCCGCGGGTCCTTCTCGACCTTGCCCGGCCCCTCGGGCTTGAAGTCCCTGTCGATCCCGCTGAGCTTCAGGGCCAGCGAGTTGAACGAGGCGTCCGGCCCGGTCGCGAACAGGACCGGGTTCTCGGGCGCGGCGCGGTCGAGTTCCTCGCGGGTCGGGTAGCGCTGCTCCTTGAGCCGGGTGATGAACACCTGGCGGACGACGACCCACTCCCCGGCGCCGGCCGACTTCGCCCGCGTCGCGGATGTAGTCGAGCACGTCGGCGATCGTCTCCATCTCGGGGATCGGGTGGTCGAACTCGATCATGCAGCCGCCCCGGTCGGGTGCGTGTGCGAGTCGATCAGCCCCGGCAGGACCATCTTGCCCCCGAGGTCGACGACGGCGGTTTTCGGCCCCCGAGTCTTCAAGACCTCCTCATCCGACCCAACGACGAGCAGACGGTCTCCCTTGACCGCCAGCGCCTGACGGATCGAGAAGTCGCGATCGACCGTGACGACCCTGCCATGATGCAGGATCAGGTCGGCCTCGTCGGCGGCCTGGACGAAGCCGCAGAGGCCGATGGCCAGGAGCCAGGGGATCAGGATTGACCGGAACCGTGAATTCATCATCGAATGAGCCTCCCACTCGTTCCCACGCGGGAGCGCGGGGACGAGACGCAATGCTTCAGGCTTGTCGGTGGACCACAGGATAGGTTCTCATGACAATCGCAAGCTGGCGAAGCAAGGTCGGAAGACAGGTCTGATCGAGGAACAGGCGACATTCCAGAGTATTGCCAGACGCCGGGTCGTCGCATAATCGGCAAGTCACCTCAATATGTCCCCGACCGTCGCCGATCAGCCGGACCACAAGCCAGCCTTCCATCGTCGCCAATTCGGCAACGCCGATGAGCCGCTCATCGAGTTCTTCGACCTGCCGGTAGAACCGCTCCAGTTCGTCGGCGCGGATGCTGGAATCGTGGCAACCTCGGAAGACACCGACGGCGAGATCGACCGAGCAGGCAAGCCAGTTCGCATCCCAGAAGTCGGTCGAATCGGGGCGTTCCCTCCCTTTGACCGTCAGGGCGATGTAATCTGCCTGCTCGCCGCCGATTCGGACACAGACCACCGGCAACTCCTATCAGTACTTCACCGCGGCAGAATTCGTAGGGTGCGTCGAGTCCTCGAAGACGCACCAGATGAACTTTCACATACTGGTGCGTCTTCGAGGACTCGACGCACCCTACGGCAGCTTCGTCAGTTCCAGTCATTCCGGTGGGACGGGAAGCCAAGGGAATCGGGCGGCCCTCTCAAACGCCAATTTGCGTCGAGCGTAGAGGTCGGCGCGTGCCTCAAATTCCCTGGACATGTTCGTGAACCTCGTTCTGTCGCCCGTCCCGGCCCTGATTTTCTGATCAAATAGGGTCCTTCCGAAGGCCCGGAATGGTTCGCGGTCCTCACGAGATTTCTGGAACGCGGCCTGCTTGCGGATCATGCTCTCGGCCTTTGCCCACGACCTCGCTGTCCGCTGGTAGAAGAGCGAGAGCTTCCACAAGTAGGCAATCTCCAGGGCACCAGAGGCGATGAGGGCTGCGACTGCCATATCGACTATCATTCGACGAGCCGTGAACCGCACGCGGGGCATTCGCATCGACCTAGCCTCCTTGCCAACTGGAGAGTCGTCGTAAGATGCGTCGAGTCCTCGAAGACGCACCGGATGAGCTTTCACCTGTTGGTGCTACGACTACAGCCCGGCAAGCCGGGTATCGGCATCCCCGAAGTGGGCCAGCTCGACGCCCATCCGATCCATGATCGAGAGATAAAGGCTGCACAGCCTGCGATTCTCATCGCCGGCCTTCGCGAAGTCCATGACCCGGCCGGTTTCGAGGGCCCCTCCCAGGCCACCCATCAGGAGCAAGGGCACCTTCGAGTTGTCGTGCCGGCTGCCGGACCACATGTTCGAGAGGAACATCAGGCACGAGTGATCCAGGACGGTCCCCTCGCCCTCCTTCATCGCTTCGAGGCGGTTGGCGAGGTAGGCGAGCTGGCCGACGTAGTAGTGGGCCACGCGCTGGTAGGCTTCGGACCTGTCGTCGTGCGAGGCCGGGTGGTGGGCCGAGCGGACGTCGAGGAACGGGTAGAAGAGGCCGGAGAGGTCCCGGCAGAGCAGGAGGGTGGCGACCCTCGTCTTGTCGGTCTGGAAGGCCAGGGCGACGATGTCGCACATCAGGCGCATGTGCTCGCGGATGTCCTCGGGCAGGCCGTTGTCGGGGCGGGGCATGGCCAGGGTCGGACGGCCCTTGTCGCGGGCGTTGTCGTCGGCCTTGTCCTTCATCGCCCGGGTCCGCTGGACGCCGCGCTCGACCTCGCGGACGCTGGTGAAGTACTCGTCGAGCTTCGCCTTGTCGGCCCGGCTGACCTGGCGCTCCAGGTCCGAGGCGCTCTCCTTGACCCGGTCGAGGATGCTCTGCGTCCGCCGGCTCCCCTGGTTGTCGAAGAGGCTGTCGAACGCCAGCGAGGGATAGACCTCCATCGGCACCGGCGACGCCGCGTCCCGCCACGAGATCTGCGAGCTGTACGCCATCGAGAAGTTGGATTCATGATAACCCGTGATCGGCTGCTCGCAGCCGAGGACGAGGCTGGCCTGCGGGACGTCCTCGCCCAATCGGGCGGCGAGGACCTGGTCCATGCTCACCCCTCCCTTGAGCACGGCCCCCTTCTGGAGCGGCGCACCGGAGAGCATGTTGCCGGTCATCCCGGGATGGATGCCGACGCCGGTCGCCTGCTTGTTGAACAGGCCGTTGACCACGTTCAGCTTGGCGCGGAGCGGGGCCAGCGGCTGGAGGGTCGTGCTCAGCTCCATCGACTCGCCCGACCCCTTGGCCCACCAGTGGTCCGGGCTGATCCCGTTGCCCATGAAGAGCGCGGCGAAGCGCTTCGGCGGAGTGCTCGGGGCCGCCTCGCCACCCCAAGCGGGCAGGGATTCGAGCCACGGCAAGGCCATCGCGACACCCGCGCCCCGGAGCACGGTCCGGCGGGTCGGCCTGGAGATCGGGTTGCTCATGGTTCGGTCCCTGGGTCGGTGGTCAGTTTGAGAGTGGTCAGTGATCAGTGGTCAGTGGTCAGTGGGAAAGTGTGTTAGCGGGCGGCTCATTTCACGATAGTATTGATGACCGGGGAATTCTGGTCCATTCTCTGGCTGACCACTGACCACTGACCACTGACCACTGACCACTGACCACTACTGTTCGCGAGGGTCATCCCGGCCGCGTTTGGTCAGAAACTGGGGGCTGGTGACGATGGCCTCGACCAGCCCGCCGAAGCGGTGACCGTCGACGTCGAGCCGGGCGCGCATCGCCTGGATGGTCAGGTCGTCGGAGAGCATCAGGGTCCGGCCGAGTGCGTAGGCGAGAAGCTTCCGGCAGAAGTTGTCGACGAAGTCGGCTTGCCGACGCTCGACGAGGTAGCGGCGGAGGCCGTCGAGCCCTTCGCCTTCGCGGCCGTCGGGGAAGGTCGCCTTCGTCTCGACGGGTCGGCCGCCGAGGTCGCGGTCGCGGCGGTCGCCGATCGGGCCGTAGCCCTCGAACGCCAGGCCGATCGAGTCGAACCGGCGGTGGCACCCCGCGCAGTTCTCGATTCGACCGATGTCTGGCCAGGAGCTGCGGCAAGGTCAGCTCGCCGGTCTTCGCCTCGTCCCTGGGAAGCTCGGGGACGTCCGGCGGCGGGGCGGGGATCTGCTCGCCGAGGAGCCGTCGGACGACCCAGTAACCGCGCTTGACCGGGCTCGTCCGCAGGCCCGGCGAGTTGGCGGTCAGGAAGGCCGACATCGGCAGTACGCCCCCCCGGCCGAACTGATGGGCACCCTCGACCCGGACCCACTCGTCGGGGCCGACGTTCGGGATCGGCATCCCATAATGTCTGGCCAGGACCGGGTTGACGAAGGTGTGATCGGCGTTGACGAATTCGAGGATCGATCGGTCATGGCTCGCGACGTCGAGGAAGAACCGGATCGGCTCCTCGGCCATCGCCCGGCGAAGGTCGTTGGTGAAGCTGGGGAACCGGTCCCGATCGACCCCGTTGTGTTCGTCGAACCGCCGGAAGTCGAGCCAGTTGCCGGCGAACTCGGTGGCCAGACCGCGAGCCCGGACGTCCCTGAGCATCCGCCGGGCCTGCTCGGCGATGACCCTCGGCTCGTGGAGATCCCCCGAGTCGGCGTGCGAGAGGAGTTCCTCGTCGGGCATGCTCGACCAGAGGAAGTAGCTCAGGCGGCTGGCGAGCGCATGGTCCGAGAGCGGGCTCGGCCGCTCGCCCGGCCCGGCCGGGTCGTACCGGAAGAGGAACTGCGGCGACATCAGCAGGCCGGCGACGAGGTCGCGGATCGCGTCCTCGTGGCCCAGCTCGTCCTTTTGCCGGAGGTCGCGATAAGAGGCCAGAAGTTGCTCGCGTTCCGCCTGAGTCAAGGGCCGGCGATAGGCCCGCGCGGCGAGTCCCAGCAGCGCCTCCAGGTGGCGGGGCTCGGCGTCGAGGCGGTCCCGCTCGACCCGGCGAATCCTCGCGGACATCTCGGCGAAGTAGGTCTCGATCGCCTTGAGGGCTTCTTCCTCGGCGCCTTTCTGGCGGGCCTTGGCGAGGATCAGATCGCGCAGGCGGGTCATCTTCGCCTCGGATGTCACGTCCTTGTCCTCGGACCGGGCGAAGTCGAAGTCGGGCCCCGCGGCGAACTGAGGGGGCTCGGCGCGCTCGAAGAAGATGAAGTCCTTGTACTGGCGGATGGGGACCAGGGTCACGAAGTCAAGCTCGTCGCCAGAGCCCATCCAGCTCTTGCCGGCCCGCCTCGTCGAGGACCAGCTCGGAGAGCGGGGCGTCGTCGCGGAAGTAGCCCTGCATCAGGTGGAAGCCGGCGGTCAACAGTCGGCCGCTGTTGCCCCCCTTGGAGTCGAAGTAGGGGGCGCGGTCGGAGACGAAGAAGGTGTCGGGGAAGACCCGGCAGAACTCGGCCCGGTCGGGCCTGCTGTCCTCGCCGGGAGCCTTCATGTGCTGGTCGGCGCGCTGGCGGTCCTGCCAGAGCACGAACGGCTGGCTCCCGGCCGAGATCCCGGGAGCCTTCAACTTCCGGACCTTTGGCTCGAACTCCTTCCGGAGTCGGACGACGCGGATGCGCATTCGCTCGCAACCGCGCCGGGCCTCATCCGCGTCCTTGACGTCGGCCGGCAACTCCCGCCAGAAAGCTTGCACCTCGCCGAGCGGGCCGGACTCGGGCCAGTCGCCGTTCAGGATCGCCCAGATCGTCTCCAGGTAGCGAGGGCTGAGGTGAGCTTCGCGGGCGAGGTCGGCCAGGGTCGCGGCCGGCTGTCCGAGGGCCTCGCGGTGCCGGTATTTCCAGGCTCCGAGGAAGTAGTCGGCGTAGTCGACCATGTGCCGTTCGTAGAAGTCGATGATCCGTCGGACGCAGTACTTGTCGCGGTCGGTGTCGGTGACGGCCGGGTCGGGGGCGAACTCCAGGCCGTCCTGCTGCAAGACCAGGTGCTCGGCGACCTCCCTCGCTGCCGCCAGGTACTTCTTGACCAGCGCGGGGGACATGCTGAGCGACTCGCCCGAGTTGTCGAAACCGGCCTCATTCGCGGGGTCGACCGGGAACTCGCGGGCGGGCCGGAGGTCGACGCCGGTCAGGTCGCGGACCGTGTGGTCGTACTCGGCGTTGCTCAGCCGACGGGCCAGGACCGGGCCGGGGTCGCCCGCGTTCTTGCGGGCCTCGTGATCGCGCAGGGCCCCGATCCAGTCGATCACCGCCCGGCGCCCGGCCTCGGTCGGCTGACGAGGCGCCTTCTCGGGCGGCATCTCCCCGGCCTCCAGCCGCTCCAGGACCAGATCCCAGGTGGGCAGGCCCTTCGCAACCGCGCCGGCCGAGGAATAGCCGCTCAGGTCGAGCTTCCCCTCCTGCTTCTTCGGGCCGTGGCAGGCCAGGCAATGATCCTTTAGGAACGGCCCGACCACCTCGTCGAATCGGCGGTCGAGCGACGGCCCGTCGGCCGCGACCGCCGAGGAGGCCACGGTCGCCGAGAGCAGGGCGATTCCGACGAGCAGGGGTCTCAAACGCATCAGTGCGGCTTTCCTGTCGAGGTTTGATCGAGCGTCCATTCGTGCGGCGTCGGCTCCTTGAGCCCCGCGCGATCCTCGGCGAGGGCGACCAGTTTCCCGCCCGAAATCTCCGGACCGCTCAGGACGATCTCCCACTCAGAGAAACCAGGACCGACCGGTCTGGCAGGGCGGTCGTTGACTCGAACGGCCCGGATCGTTGAGGGGCTCGACGCCACGCCCTGGACTCGCACCGAACCGTCTTCGAGGCGAGAAACGCCGGTGATCACGGTCGAAGGAGGAATGTCGCTCGCGGGCGTGACGAGGTCGGGGAACTCGACGTCGCGGACCTCGGTCACGCGGGAGAGGTCGCCGGTCAAGGGGGGCTCGGCGCGGTAGTCGCCGCCGTCGTCGATCAGGTCGCGGGCGCGGGTGCTGACCACCTTCGCGTGCCGGCCGGGGCCGAAGTAGTCGAGCAAGAAGATCGGCACGCCGTGCGAGGTCTTCGGCGGCGTCCGCGTGCCGCCGCCGATGTTCGCCAGGGCCCGGCGCTCCTTATCCTTGCGGTTGACGACCCGGACGTTCCGGAAGAAAGAGACCGCCGCGCCGGTCGGGTTGTTGTCGCTGAGCTGGATCATCGGCACGCTGTGGGCGTAGCCCGAGAGGCCGTCGAAGGTCAGGCCGTCCACCGTCAAGGGGCCGTACTGGAGGCTCTGGTCGTCCAGCCCTCGGTTAAACGGCTCCTCGTTGGTCTCGATGATCCGCATGTTTCGATAGGCGTGGTAGTCGTAGTTCGGGTTGTAGACGCCGTAATCGGCCCGGTAGATGGTCATCCCGTCAACCAGGACGCTCGGCGACTCAGGGCGGAAGGCGTAGTGCGACTTCCAGATCTTCATGTCCTTGATCACGAACGGGTGGCGATGGTCGGGGCCGACGCGGTCGACACCCTCGCCCAGGTTGAGCCCGTACTTGCCGTCGCAATGCGACTCGTTCCCCTCGAACCGGACGAACGGCTCGGTCCGGATGTCGACCGGGCCTCGGGTGCCGTCGGGGCGGAGGACGGTGAAGGTCAGGCCGGGGTTGCGGTTGGGGGTGGCCTCGAAGCGGTAGCCGTAGCGATCGTTCTCACAGGTCACGTTCCGGGTGAACCGGTTCCGGCTGTTGGCCCACCAGAAGCCGGCGCCCTCGTTCTGGTCGAACGGCAGGACCTGGTCGGGGAGCTTCTTCGCGATGTAAGCCTGGACCGCGAGGTTGCGGTCGAGGACGTTGTTGACCTCGGTGCCGTCCTCCAGGAAGAAGCCGTGGCCGACGCTCTGGTAGCCCACGCAGTCGCGGACGACCAGGTAATTCGTCCCGTGGATCGTGATCCAGCGGTTGCCGCTGTCCCAGATCGATGCCCCGACCACCGAGCTGCCGCGCATCGAGTCGCCGAGCTTGTGGAAGTGCAGGCTGTACTTGCCGAGCACCCCCTCCTTGCCGAGGTGACGGAACTCGGCATACGAGATCGACCCGGCCGAATTCCGGTGGTACATCGTGTGCCCCCGGACTCCGCCCGGGTCGGCCGACTCCACGACGACATTCCGGCTCAGGTTGGCGACCTCGCCGCGAAACTCGCCGGCGCCGAGATGCTCGAACTCCAGCGGCCGGTCGAGCGTGACGCGGTCGCCTTCGAGAGAGTTGATGATGCGTTCCTCGGTATAGACCGGCAGGCCCGCCTCGGAATCGGTCCGGTAGGCGTTCCTGGATCGGGTCGAAGTGCCAGGCACATTTCCTGCCTTCCGCCTCCGCGAGCCGCCGGTGCCGTTGTCGCCCCGGGTCGCGGTCACGATCATGTGGTCACCGACTTGCCAGCCGGTGACGGGCTCGGCGAGAGCCACGGTCTTCGAGCCCTCGGGAGCCGTGGCGCCGAGCTTGACCCAGGTCCGGCTCATCGGGGCGCCGTGGAAGTCCATCCGGCCGCCGCAGCAGATGATCGACGGGCAGGTCTGCCGGTCCATCCCCTCGACGTAGGCCAGGCGGATCGAGGCGGTGTGCTCGCGGCCGAGCGGATGGTCGGGCGTGCCGACCTCCAGGCTCGGCCGGGCGGCGCCATCGGCCATCTCGGCCGGGTGCATCTCGCAGTCGAAGCCGTCCTCGCTGGGGTCGTCACCGGCCTGGATCTTGATCAGGCCGACGGTCAGGCGGGTGTCGCGGTCGAGGGCGAACCTCAAGGTCCCGGCGACGTGGATCGACCGGACGACCTCGTCGGAGGCGACATCATAAAGGACGGAATGTCCCGAGCGGACCTGGACCCTCGACCCCGAGCCCGGGACCTTCCCGCCCTCCCAGGTCTTCGGCGACGACCACGCCCCATCCCCGGCCGACCGGATCAACGCCGGCGAATCCGCGGCGCCTTCCGCCGGGCCCGCCATCAACCAGCCCGATCCCATCAGGCAGGCGGCCAGCACGATCCCGGCAAGCGGACCTCGGTCCGGTCGGTCGGAGTGACGCATGATATTCGCCTCGGGGCAGGGGGAGGGTCGGGGAGGACCACGGTCGGGCGAGAGTACCGGCAAGCTGCAATCTTATCGAGCAAGTGTTCAACAGGGCAAGAAGCCGCCGAACCGGAGGGGCTGAGGGTCTGCGAATCGTTCCGTAGGGTAGGGCTTGCCCTGCCGAGACCCGGGTCTTCTCATCGCTTCCAGAGATGCCACCAACGCTTCGGATTCTCCTCATACCACACGAGGCCCGGCTCCTGATTCTCGATTCCCTCGAAGGTCTCCAATTCAACGATCTGGACCACGTCCATCCGGGGTGGATCGTCGGCGGTATTGCGGACGAGATCGCGAAGAGGCTGCGTCTCGCGAATCATCTGGATCGCCGCATTCTCGGCTGAGGGAGGGTCGATCGATTCAACAAAGCGGTAGGTGAAGAACCCATGCCTGGCAAGCTTTCCCTCAAGGTCAACCAGGAAGTTCTGGCCCTCGATCTCGACTTGATACTTCGGCATCAACATCGCGCCTCTCATGCGGTCCTCAAGCTGTCGCCCTTGCCGATCCCCTCAACATTATCGCATTCCAGCGCCCCGGCCCATCACACGCGGTCGGGCCAGCGCCGCGGCGGCCAGTTACGTAGGGTAGGGCTTGCCCTGCCGAGATCCGGATCTCGGCAGGGCAAGCCCTACCCTACGGGGAAATCGTCTCCTCGGAAGATTCCTGCCCACCGACCCTCCGCGCCAGGAACGCCGCCGCCAGGACCAGCAAGACCGCCCCACCCAGGTAGACCAGCCCGCACGAGGCAATGGCCTCGCTCATGTTCTCGACCTCGGTCGGGTGTCGGCCGTGGGTGGCGGCCCAGCCGACGAAGACCGGCCCCAGCGCCCCTCCGCCCCAGCCGACGGTGTTCATCAGGCCCGCCGCCGTCGCCCGAGCCCGGGGCTCGACGTCGTCGTAGAGCGAGGCGAAGATGTTCGAGTCGTAGAGCCCCTTGCAGAACCCGAACGGACCATCGCCCGGATAACGAGTCTCATATCGCCGGCCGTTCCCGACCAGGAAGACGCACCCGGCGCCCGCGAGCAGGCCCGAGCCTGGACCATCATCCGCCCGCCGGCCCATCGCCGACCCAGCCGATCCGCCAGGACCCCGCCCAGGGGCGACCCGACGGCGCTCGCGAGTGAATGAACACGCTGCCGGACAGCCCCGCCGCCGTCAGCTCGAAGCCGAACTTCTCGACCAGGAACGTCGGCGTCCAGGTCAGGAAGATCGTCGCGACGAAATTCGCCGCCAGGAACGCCGCCATCAGTAACAGGGCGGTCGGCGAGCGGAACAACGTCGCGCAGACCTCCCGCCACGACATCGGCGGCTCTGCCGGGCCTCGTTCCAACCCCTCCGACTTCGCCCCGGACGGGCTCCCGGAGGAACGCGAAGAGCACCACCGCGAGAACCATCCCCGCCCCTCCGAAGGCATAGAAACCCAGCCGCCAGCCATAGTGCTCGGCGATCCACGCCCCGAGCCAGCTCCCGGCGATCGTCCCCAGTAGACGCTCGACTGGTGGAACGCCAGCGCCTTTGATCGGGTGGCCTGCCCGTGGTAGTCGCTCATCAGCGACATCGACGCCGGGAAGTAAAATGTCTCGCCGAACCCCTCCAGCGCCCGGACCGCGACGAACTGCCAGAGCCGGCCGCACCAACCGGTCAGCATCGTCACGCCGCTCCAGAACAGGCACCCGCCGAGGATCAGGTCCTTCCGCCGGACCCGATCCCCCACGTACCCCGCGAACGGTCCGCCCAGCGCGTAGACCCACATGAACGCCGAGCCGATCAGGCCGAGCTGGACCTTGTCGAAGCCGAACTCCCGCTTCAGCTCGGGAAAGACTGAGGAGATCGCCTGGCGATCGGCGTAGTTGAACAAACAGACGAACCAGAGCATGAAGACCACCCACCACCGATAGGAGGGTGACCGGACCGGGTCCGTCGAGTTTGGGGGCATCGGGGGATTCTCGCGATCGTCCGAGGTGAAATCGGCCTCGCCATCAAACCACGACGGACGACCCCGGGACAGTCGCACCGGTCTGGAAAATCGACGAGGATTCCCCTCCTTGGACTTCGCCCGGACGGGCGTTTACCATGGCGTCTCCGACCCTCTCCGGTGTGACCCTCCCCCGTACTCTCACCCGAGGTCTGACCGATGAAGAAGGTCTGTCTGTCCGTCGCGATCCTGCTCGGATGCCTCGCCGTGCCGACGTTCGGCCAGGAGCCCAGCTTCTCCAAGAGCGAGAAGCTGGGCCCCGATTCGCAGGTCCATGAGGGCGTCCCGAAGGGGAAGCTCGAAGGGCCGTTCGAGTTCAAGAGCAAGGTGCTGGCCAATACCGTCCGGAGGTACTGGATCTACGTCCCCGCGCAGTACAAATCAGACAAGCCGGCCTGCGTGCTGGTCTTCCAGGACGGAGCCCGGGCGATCAACCCGAAGGGGGTGCTCCGGGTGCCGATCGTCATGGATAACCTGATCCACAAGAAGGAGATGCCGGTCACCATCGGGATCTTCATCACCCCCGGCCAGCGCGGCGAGACCTTCCCCGACTCGATCGGCACCGGGAACCCCAACAACCGGAGCGTCGAGTACGACTCGCTCGGCGACGCCTACGCCCGGTTCCTCGTCGATGAGCTGCTCCCGGAGGTCGGCAAGACCTACAACCTGACCAAGGACCCCGAGGGACGGGCCATCGGCGGCGCCAGCAGCGGAGCGATCTGCGCCTTCACCGTCGCCTGGGAGCGGCCCGACCAGTTCCGCAAGGTCATCAGCCTGATCGGCAGCTTCACCGACCTCCGGGGCGGCCACGTCTACCCGGACCTCGTCCGCAAGGCCGACAAGAAGCCGATCCGCGTCTTCATCCAGGACGGCACCAAGGACAACCGCAACCCCCAGCGCCCCACCCGCGACTGGCACCTGCAAAATCAGGCCATGGTCGCCGCCCTGGGCGAGAAAGGCTACGACATGGCCCACGTCTTCGGCGACGGCAGCCACTCCGACAACCACGGAGGCGCCATCCTGCCCGACATCCTCCGCTGGATCTGGCGCGATTATCCGAAGTGAGCGGGCGGCAAGCTGCTCGGAGGAGGAGGCGGGGTGGTTCTTGTCGGACCTCATGCCGACGAGGTCAGGTGGTCGATCCGGGGGAATGACAGCATGAAGGGGATCCTGTTACTGCTCCTGGCCTACGCCGTGATCAATCTGGGCTTGATCGCCGTCGGGTTCGGCATCGGCTTCCTGCTCCATCGGATGTCGCCTTCGGTCGACCTCGGGACCAGCATCCTCATCGGGGTCGTCTCGGCCGGCTTCTCGATCCACTACTTCCTCCGGCTGATCTGGTTCTTCGAGTTCTACGAACCACCGAGATCCGAGGGCTACGGTGAATTGCCGGCGGACTGGTTCTACCCGCAGCGCTCCGGCCGCTCGGGGAGGAAGCGGAAGCGGAAGGAGCCTTGAGTCGAAGTCGGGAGCGTCTTCGAGGGCTCGACGCACCCGAATTCGACTGTCACGAATCTATGGCCACAAATGCAACTTAATCACTGATGTTTCCAGCAGATGCAGCCCCGGAGGGGCGACCGTGAGTAGCCCAGGGTGAAACCCTGGGTTCCCTGCGGCCGAGAGATCCAATTAGCCCTGGAAGGGCGACAGTCGGCCCCGATCGCGGCGTGACTGCCGCCCTTCCAGGGCTTGATTTCCTGATCGTTCCCGCAATCCCAGGGTTTCACCCTGGGCTACTGACCGTCGCCCCTCCGGGGCTACAAAAGGCATGTTTTCTTGAACCTCCATCAAACCGTGACAGTCGAACCACCATTTGACGGAGGAAGGACCACGCGATGAAGACATCTCTGGCCACTCTGGCACTTCTCCTATCTCTTGCGGCATCGGCCCCGGCGCAGGATCACCTGGTCCCCGACGCCGATGCGTTCGCGGACCCGGACAGTTATCGGCTCAAGCTCCGGGATGTCTTCGAGGAGGCCTTTGACGAAGGAGTGATCCTGCGTTCGCTCGTGCTTCCCTCGTTCACGCTGGAATACCTCATCGGCGTCAAGCTCGACGGCGAGCACGTCGAGGCATTTGTCCTGGAGCCCTCGGCCAGCGTCTGGATGAGCGAACGCCTCGATAACTGCCAGAATGCGATCAAGTATCACGAAGAAAAAGGTGAAAAAGTCCCTCCGGAGCTGATCGAGAGGCTGAAAGACCTCAAGGAAAAGGCGGTGGATCATCGCGAGATCAAGGCAACCCGGAGGACACAGCCGCTTCCCCGAGAACTCGCCGAGGAGATCAAGACCATCTGGAAGACCATGCTCCTGGATGTCAGGCATCCCAAAGAGCTCAACGATATCACGCATGGCGTGATCTACCACTATTCCGCAGAGATCACAGGACACGGTGAGATCAGCGGGAACATCTATCATCCGAAGCCGGGATCGAAGACCGGAGACCTGACCTCGGTCGCCCTCGCGTTGGCGGAGTATGCACGAGGCAAGTCCGACCTGGATGCGCTGAGGAAGAAAGTGGAGCGAGCGCGGATCTCCATCCATCCGTAGCCCGAGCGCGATGACCCTCGCCGAGCGGTGTCGAGCAACTCTCCAACAAAGGCCGTTGTCCCTCGCGCCGATTCGTGCGAGGATTGGCCTGATCGAATGAGATCGCAAACCTCGCGAGGCGGAAGACGATGATCCGGATTCTCCTGTTCGCCTGCGTTGTCGCGACTTCGGCCGCGACGGCCCGGGCGGCCGACGGCGTTGACTTCAACCGGGAGGTCCGGCCGATCCTGGCCGACCACTGCTTCACCTGCCACGGGCTCGACGAGGGGGCGCGCAAGGCGGGGCTCCGGCTCGACGTCCGGGCCGAGGCGGTCAAACCGCTGAAGTCGGGCGAGGCGGCGATCGTCCCGGGCAACCTCGATGACAGCGAATTGATCGGCCGGATCTTCGCCGACGAGGCCGACCGCGTCATGCCGCCGCCGAAGGCGAAGAAGCCGCTCTCGGCCGCGCAGAAGGAGACCCTGAAACGGTGGGTCGCGCAAGGGGCTCCCTACCGAGGGCACTGGGCGTTCGAGGCTCCGACCCGGCCCGAGGCCCCGAAGGTGAAGGACGCGGCCTGGGTCTGCAACCCGATCGACGCGTTCATCCTGGCCAGGCTCGAAGCCGAGGGGTTGCACCCCTCGCCCGAGGCCGACCGCGCGACCCTCCTCCGTCGCGTGAGCCTCGACCTGACCGGCCTGCCGCCGACGCTCAGTGAGGCTGAGGCCTTCCGGCTCGATCGGTCGCCCGACGCTTACGAGAAAGCGGTCGACCGCCTGCTCGCCTCCGATCGATACGGCGAGAAGATGGCGATGCCCTGGCTCGACTTCGCCCGCTATGCCGACTCCAACGGCTATCAATCCGACAGCAGCCGCGACATGTCCCCCTGGCGCGACTGGGTCATCCGGGCGTACAACAGGAACCTGCCCTTCGACCAGTTCACCGTCGAGCAGCTCGCCGGCGATTTGCTGCCCGACCCCTCGCTCGACCAGCTCGTCGCCACCGGCTTCAACCGCAACCACCGCCTGACCAGCGAGGGGGGCTCGATCCAGGAAGAGTGGCGGGTCGAGACCGTCATCGACCGCGTCGAGACCACCAGCCTGACCTGGCTCGGCCTGACCCTCGGCTGCGCCCGCTGCCACGACCACAAGTACGACCCGATCAGCCAGAAGGAGTTCTACCAGTTCTTCGCCTTCTTCAATAACGTGCCCGAGAGCGGCATGGTCGGCAGTGAGACCAAGAACACCGACCCCACCGTCCCCGTCCCCACCCCCGCCCATCTCGCCGAGCTGGCCCGGCTCGAAAAGGTCGCGACAGAGGCCGCGCAAAAAGTGACCGAGGCCGAGAAGGACCTGCCCGCGCTCGTCGAGGCCTGGGAGCCCGAATTCCGGAAGCAGAGCGAGGGGAAAGCCCCGGCCTGGTCGCTCCTCGAACCGACCTCGGTCGTCTCCTCCGGCGGGGCGAGCCTGACACGCCAGGACGACGCCTCGTGGCTCGCGGGCGGGACGAACCCCGAGTACGACATCTACACGATCAAGGCTCCCATCAAGCCCGGGACGTTCTCGGGCCTGATGCTCGAAACCTTCCCCGACCCCAGCCTGCCCAACCAGAGCCTCGGGCGCTACCCGAACGGCAACTATGTGCTCTCCGCCGTCGAGGCCGAGGTCGAGGCCCCGGGCGTGGAGGGCTCGAAGCCCGCCCATTTCGCATCGGCCGAGGCCGATTACTCGCAGCGCAATTACGAGGCGAAGCTGCTTGTTGACAAGAACCCCAAAAACGGCTGGGCGATCGACGGCAACGACCCCAGCAAGCGCCTGCCTCGCAAGCTGGTCCTGGCGGTCGACGAGCCGCTCGCCGTGCCCGAAGGGGCGACGATCACGATCCGGCTCAAGCACGAGGCGATCGACCGCCACAACATCGGCCGGTTCCGGCTCTCCAGCACCTCGAAGCCGAGGGAGATGATCAAGCTCGACGGCTCGAAAAGCTCCCCCGCGATCCTGGCGATCCTCGAAATCCCGAGGGAGAAGCGGACGCCGAAGCACACCGACGAGCTGGCCGCTTACTTCCGCAAGGAGGCCGACTCCCCGGCCCGCCGGGCCGACCAGGTGCTCGCCTCGGCGAAGAAGGCGGTGCAGGCCTACCGCGAGTCGTTCCCGAACACGATGGTCATGCGGGAGCTTCCCGAGCCCCGCCCGGCGTATCTCCTGATCCGGGGCCAGTACGACCGCCGGGGCGAGCCCGTCAAGGCGGCCTTGCCGAGCGTTCTCCCGCCGATGCCCGCCGGCCAGCCGAGGAACCGGCTCGGCCTGGCCCGGTGGATCGTCGACCCGGCCAACCCGCTGACGGGCCGCGTCTGGGTCAACCGGGCCTGGGGGATGTTCTTCGGCAACGGGCTGGTCAAGACGCCCGAGAACCTCGGCACCCAGGCCGAGTTCCCCAGCCATCCCGAGCTGCTCGACTGGCTGGCCACCGAATTCGTCCGCGTCGGCTGGGACATGAAGGCGATGCAGAAGCTGATCGTCACGAGCGCGACCTATCGCCAGTCGTCGCGCTGCACGCCCACCCTGATCGAGCGCGACCCCGAGAACCGGCTGCTGGCCCGAGGCCCGCGGTTCCGGCTCTCCGGCGAGGCCGTCCGCGACCAGGCCCTCGCCATCAGCGGCCTGCTCGTCGAGAAGGTCGGAGGCCCGTCGGTCCGCCCCTACATGCCCGAAGGGGTCTGGAGCGAGACGACCAAGTACGGCAACCTCCAGAACTACCAGCCCGACAAGAGCGAAGGGCTCTACCGCCGGACCCTCTACACGATCTGGAAGCGCACCGCCGCGCCGCCGACCCTCCTGCTGTTCGACGCCCCCAACCGCGAGACCTGCACCATCAAGCGGTCCCGGACCAACACGCCCCTGCAAGCGCTCGCATTATTGAATGAAGTGACCTACGTCGAGGCCGCGCGGAAGCTCGCCGAGCGGATGATGCTCGAAGGCGGCCCGACCCCCGAAGGCCGGATCGACCTCGGCTTCCGCCTGGCGACCGCCCGACCGATCCGAGATGAAGAACGAAAAGTCCTCGTCGATGGTCTGACCTCCGACCTCGAACGCTACCGCAGAGACCCCGACGCCGCTCGCAAGCTGATCGCGACCGGCCAGGCCAGGGCCGATGCTCGATTGCCGGTCGAGGAGCTGGCGGCTTATACGTTGACGGCGAATATCCTGCTCAATCTCGATGAGGTGGTGACGCGGGAGTGATCGAGCATGAGATCACTTTGGGCCAGGATCAATCGGCAGGAGTTCGTCATAGCGTTGCTCCTCCTCACGTTGATAGGCCTCGGATGGTATGACATCCGCTACTTCCTGGAGCAACCCGCCCGAGCGAGAGAAAGCGAAGCCCGAGCCAGGGCCGTGGAAATCGCGGCCCGGGCTTACGTGGAGAAGTACGGCCAACCCGCGCCGCCTTACCGCGAAGCCCTGCCGGAAGAATTCGCTCACATCAAGGTTCAGCGAGAGGAGGACCGGCACGATTATCTGATCGGATTCGGATATCAACTTATCGCCAACGAACTGAGGGATTCGTCCGGCCGGCCGATCCCTTACCGGTCCGGCTTTACCTCGTTCGATTTCTTCCGGGTGAAGGACGACGGTTCGTGTGAATATGCGTGGACGGAGGCGGCGGGTGGCTTCTAGCCGGGTTGACTCGGCGCGAGGACGTCGATTAAGCTCCAGGTCGAGATCAAGTATCAGCCCAGGAACAAGTCGGAGAATGCAAACTTGAATCGTTCGCCAGATAATGATTCGGACCAAAGCATCAAGGCATCATCCTGGAATCCACGATCCGTCGGCCTCAAGATGCTGATCGGGGCATTCTTTGCCGTGGGCTGCGTCGGCCTTGGGACGCTACAGGTGGATGAACCTGGCCAGCCCAGGAATCATGCCCTCATCATCGGCTGCTTGTTGTTCGCTGCCGTGGCTGGCTCGCTGATCGGGTTTTTCCTTGCTCTGAAGGACCTCGTCCAGGAACGTCTGTCGAGCGGGCAGCGGGTCAATTTGTTGCTTCGCGCCTACTTCGCGTGGGGACTCGGCTCGCTCCTGCTGTGGAGCGTCACGCTATTTGCCGCAGGGATCGGCTCGATCATTCTAATTGGATTTATCGGATCTTCAGGTTTGGCAGATTAGCACGCGAGAGTTTCGGCTGGCTTGTCCCAAACCTTACAAGTTAATGTAGGGTGGTGTCGAGCCTCGAGCGAGGCCCGAAGCTCGTCACCACCCTACTTTTCTGCGTTGGAACGACCGATGAACGACCGTCAGATCGCCTCGATCCAGGACGCGCTCAACCGCCGGGTCTTCCTCCGCCGCGCCGGGGCAGGATTGGGCCTGACGGCGCTGGGGACGCTGCTCGGGGATCAGGCCCGGGCGGCTGAAGCCTCGAAAGCCGAAGGTCTCCCCGGCCTGCCGCATTTCGCCCCGAAGGCGAGGCGGATCATCTACCTGTTCCAGTCGGGCGCGCCTTCGCAGATGGACCTGTTCGACCCCAAGCCGAAGATGAACGACCACCGAGGCGAGGACCTTCCCGCGTCGATCCGGATGGGGCAGCGGCTCACGACGATGACGTCGGGCCAGTCCAAATTCCCGGTCGCGCCGACTTTGTTCAAGTTCGCCCAGCATGGCCAGTCGGGGGCCTGGTTCAGCGAGCTGATGCCCCAGATGGCCAAACTCGCCGACGACTGGTGCATCATCCGATCGATGAACACCGAGGCGATCAACCACGACCCGGCCATCACCTTCATCCAGACCGGGGCGCAACTGGCCGGCCGGCCGAGCATCGGCTCGTGGGTCAGCTACGGGCTCGGCTCCGAGAACCGCGACCTCCCTTCCTACATCGTCCTGACCTCGTTCGGCACCGGCCGGCGCGACGATCAGCCGCTCTATGACCGGCTCTGGGGCTCGGGCTTCCTGCCGTCGAAGTATCAAGGGGTGAAGTTCCGTAACAAGGGGGACGCCGTCCTCTACCTGTCGAACCCGCCGGGGGTCGACCGCGAGACGCGCCGGGGGACGCTCGACCGGCTCTCGTCGCTCAATCACAAGCACTTCGAAGACCTGGGCGACCCCGAGATCCAGACGAGGATCGGCCAGTACGAGATGGCCTTCCGGATGCAGGCCAGCGTCCCCGACCTCCTCCGGTTCAGCGACGAGCCGAAGCACGTCCTCGAATCGTACGGACCCGACGTCACCACCCCCGGCACCTACGCCGCGAACTGCCTGCTGGCCCGACGCCTGGCCGAGCGCGACGTCCGGTTCGTCCAGCTCTTCCACATGGGCTGGGATCACCACGGCGGCCTGCCCGCCGCGATCAAGGGCCAGTGCCGCGACACCGACCAGCCCACCGCCGCCCTGATCAACGACCTCAAGCGCCTCGGCCTGTTCGAGGACACCCTGATCGTCTGGGGCGGCGAGTTTGGCCGGACGATCTACTCGCAAGGGGGCCTGACCGCGACCGACTACGGCCGCGACCATCACCCTCGGTGCTTCACGACGCTGCTGGCCGGCGGCGGGATCAAGGGGGGCATCACGTTCGGCGAGACCGACGACTATTGCTACAACGTCGTCAAGGACCCGGTCCACGTCCACGACCTCAACGCGACGATCCTCCACCTGCTCGGGATCGACCACACCCGCCTGGTCTACCGCTTCCAGGGGCGCGACTTCCGCCTGACCGACGTCCACGGCAACGTCGTCCGGCCGATCCTGGCCTGAATCGGAACCTTTTCGTTCTCCCCGGGGCCTTCTCCCTTCTGAAGTCTGACCGACCGTCACTTTTTCGCAAGACCGCCTTTCTGGGCATTTTCTGCCTCCCTCTCCCTCTGGGAGAGGGCCGGGGTGAGGGTGGTCTCCGGGCGAGTGGCGTTCGATCGAGCCCTTTTCCGGCCCATTGGTGAGGCGACACCCCTCACCCCCGGCCCCTCTCCCGGAGGGAGAGGGGAGGAAGATCGGTTCGCCAGACATATACATCAGTGCGCAAGAAAATGATGGTCGGTCACCTTCTGGAGTGCGGGAGCTTGCTCCCGCTCTGAAGCCTCGGAGCTTGCTCCGAGCCGGATGGGCGCGTCGATCTCAAGACTCGCGGAGCAAGCTCCGCCGGGGCAAAGCGGGAGCAAGCTCCCGCACTCCAAAACCGGCAAAACGGCCAGCCTTCGGGAAAAACACTGATAATCGCGCGGGCGCGATCCGGAATATAAGGAGCGGAGGCCGGAACCGGCCGAATGCCCCCTCATCTCGGATCGCAACCCAAGGACCGCGCCCATGCCCGCCAGCGAAGCCCGGATCAAGGCCAACCAGCAAAACGCCCTCAAGAGCACCGGCCCGAAGACCGCCGAAGGCAAGGAACAATCGCGACGGAACGCGCTCAAGCACGGCCTCACCGGCGCGGGGATCGTCCTGCCGGAGGGAGACGCCGCCGAGGTCAAGCGCCGGGCCATCGCGTTCGAGAAGGAGTTGGAGCCGACCGGCGAGGTGGGACTCGCGATCGTCCGCCGCGCCGCGCTGAACTCGGTCCGGATGGAACGGGCCGCCGACCAGCAGACCGTGGCCCTGACCGAACGCATCCGGAACGTCGAGGCCGAATTCGTCGCGCCGGAGGGGGTCACGCCGGAAGAAGCGGCCAAGCTCCGCTCCGAGGCCGTCCGCCGGGCGATGTTCGACCCCTCGAAAGAAGCGACCCTGGCACGCAAGTACGAACTGGCCGCCGAACGTGGCTTCTATCGAGCCATCAAGGAGTTGCGCAGGTCGAGCGGCAGTGCAGCCCCGTCGTCCCGGAAGAGAAAGCTCCGTCGCTCGACCAGTTGATGGCTTCGTTTTCGGAGTTGGACAAGATCGACGAGGAATTCGAGGCCCTCTACCCCGAATTGAAGCTCCCGAAGCCCTCCCGGCCGCTCGGGATGCCCAATCCGGCGCCGAAGGGGGCCAAAATTGACGTGCCGATGACGATCGGCCGGCCTCGCTGACCCGCCTCGAACGCTTCCGAAGCCCGGAACGGCCTGTCTCACGCAGGCTGGACGGAGACGGTCCGCGCGGACGATCGGACGTTACGCGATCTGTCGGGTTGCGGGCGTTTTTCTCCCCTCTCCCAAAGGAAGAGGGAGTCAGACAAGGCGATGAGGGATGAGTGGCAAGGACGGGCTCCTGCTCCCGGTCGGGAATCCTGATGGAAAGGCTCGCGTTCGCTTCTGTGTTCAATAATCCTTCAATTTCCTATATAGCCATCGATTTTCATCGTCTGAACCTGGAAGTGTTTGAGATTCGGATTTGGGTCCCGTAAGCTGACGGCTAAGTTTTCGGCTGCCGGCCCCGCTCGGGCACCAGGAGCCCGGGCCGTTCCCCTCTTCAGGACCGAATCCATGAGAAACCGTTGGCTTCTCCTCGGACTCCTCGCACTGGCCTGCGCCGCCACGATCTCGGCCGACGGCGCCCCGCAGCAGCCGCCCGCCACGACCACCACCCCGCCCTCGGGCAAGGAAAAGGCGGACGTGCCGGCGGAAGACCCCGGCGTCCCGCCCGTACGCGAGCTGCTGGGCTCGTTCGCCAGGGCCTACAACACGTCGGACGTCGAGGCCATGCGCGGGCTGCTCACCGACGACGCGATGGTCGTTGACTCTGACGGCGACAAGGTGGACGGCAAGGCGGCGATCTCCGAGATGTATGCGAATGCCCTGCGGGATGCCCCCGGGGTGAAGCTCGAGGCCGAGCTGGAGACCGTCCGATTCCTGACGCCCGACGTCGCCCGGGCCGAGGGGCGATCGCGGGTCTCCTCGGGGACCGGTGACGCGAACGAGTTCCACCGCTTCAGCGTGCTGACGGTGCGCAAGGACGGCAAGTGGCGGATTGCCGAGATCCGCGATTACCCCTTGCCTGTCGAGGACGTGCCCACCTACGAGCGTCTCAAGGAGCTCGAGTGGATGGTCGGCGACTGGGTCGACGAGGACCCCGACTTCAAGGTGTCCGCCAGCATTGACTGGGCCGACAACCAGAGCTACCTCGTCCGCACGTACTCGGTGGAGGCGAAGGGGCAGAAGGCCTCGTCGGGGACCATGTTCATCGGCTGGGACCCGCAGACGGGCCAGATCAAGTCGTGGCTGTTCGACTCCGAAGGGGGACATGGCGAGGGGCTCTGGACCCGGACCGCCGAGAACCAGTGGGTCGTCAAGGCGCAGGGGGTCCTGCGCGACGGCCGGCCGACCTCGGCCACTCAGTTCCACACGATCGTGAACAAGGACGCGGTCAAGACCAGCTCGGTGGACCGGATCGTCGGCGGCCAGGTGGCGCCGGACATCCCCGAGGTCCTGATGGTCCGCAAGCCCCCCGAGCCCTCGACCGACGCCAAGAAGTAACGAGATGGGGACGCCGATCCTCGTCCTCATCCGTCGGATCACGACTGGGTCAGGGTACCGCCGCTGATGACCCGACACTTTTCGTCGCACCGCCTCGCGAAGGCGTTTTCTGCCTCCCTCTCCCTCCGGGAGAGGGCCGGGGCGAGTGAGCCACGAACCGAGCTGTCGTTCCGGCCCGTTGGTGAAGCGACGCCCCTCACCCCCGGCCCCTCTCCCAGAGGGAGAGGGGAGGAAGATCGGCTCACCAGCCCAACAGATCGGCGAAAGAAAATGTGTCAGTCAACCCGGGTACCGCCGGGCCGTCACGCTCCCCGGAGACTCCGGCCACCCCGCCGTGTCGGTTGCAACATCGCCAGGTCGAACGCCCATTCCGCACCCGATTCGCACGAGGATCACCATGTCACGGTCACGTCAGCGATTGGTCCTTCCCATCGCGGCGCTCCTGGCGCTCGCGATCGCGCCCGTCCCGGCCGATGCTCAACGAGGACGCGGCGGCGGAGGCCGGCCCGGCGGCGGAGGCGCGTCGCGGCCGAGCGGTGGGATGTCCCGGCCGAGCGGCGGCGCGTCGCGGCCGAGCGGCGGCATGGCCCGACCGGCGATGCCGACCAATCGGCCGGCGATGGGAGGCGCGAACCGGCCGTCCCCCGCCACTGGGATGGCCCGACCGGCGAACGTCAGCCGTCCCTCCCACAACAACGGCCCAAGACCCGGCGGCGGAGGCAACCGCCCGGGTGGAGGTCTCGCCAACGGCGGCGGAAATCGGCCGACCACACTCCCGGGACAGGCCGCAGGCAATCGGCCCGGAACCGGTAACCGGCCGACCACGCTCCCGGGTCAGGCCACAGGCAATCGGCCTGGAGGCGGAAATCTCCCCGGCCTCGGTGGAGGCGGCAATCGGCCCGGCATCGGCGGCGGAGGCGGCGGCGGCGGAGAACGGCCGACCACACTCCCGGGGCAGATCGCCGGCAATCGGCCCGGAGGCGGAAATTCACCTGGCCTGGGCGGAGGCGGTGGCAATCGGCCTGGAGGCGGCAATCTCCCCGGTCTCGGGAACGGTGGCAACCGGCCGACGACACTCCCGGGGCAGATCGCCGGCAATCGGCCCGGCGGTAGCAACCTCCCCGGCCTCGGTGGCGGCAATCGACCCGGAGGCGGCAATCTCCCCGGCCTCGGTGGAGGCGGCGGAGCGGGACGTCCTGGCGGGGGATTACCGGGCCAGGGCGGCGAGAATCGTCCGGGCGAGGGCTTTCCGGGCCTCGCGGGCGGCAACCGTCCTGGATCGGGCCAGGATCGCCCCGGTCTGGCCAATCGCCCGGGCCTGGGCAATGTCGGGTCCGGGAACCTCGGCTCCGGGAACCTCGGCTCCGGAAATATCGGCTCAGGGAATATCGGCTCAGGGAACATCAGGTCCGGAAACATCGGCTCCGGGAACATCAGGTCCGGGAACATCGGCTCAGGAAACATCAGGTCCGGGAACATCGGCTCAGGGAATGTCGGTCACCTGGGCGACAATCTCGGGGTCGTGAACCGGCCGAACTACGGCGGCAATAACTTCACGTCCATTAACAATAACACCAACATCAGTCACAACAATATCGGCGGCAATAACAACTACTTCGGGGGGAACAACAACTTCGTCGGGAACGTGGGCGGGACCGGCGGCTGGGGCGGTGGCTGGGGCGCCGGAACTGGTGGCTGGGGCGGCGGCTATGGGGGAGGATACCGCGGCTGGGCGTCGCCGTATTACGGGAACTGGTATCGAGGAAGCGTGGGCGGCAACGGGTTCTGGGCCGGACTGGGGGTCGGGGCCCTGGCCACCGGGATCGGCAGCGCCGTGGGCTCGGCGAGTTATGCCTATGCTTCCCCCTATTACGGCTACAGTGCCTACAGTTACTTCCCGACCTGGAGCGCCGCGAATTACGACGGTTGGGGCCTCGGATCGCTGACGCCGAGCCTGCTTGCCGCCAACTACTCAAATCCCTACTACGAGACTGCGGTCGCGACGCAGCCGGCCTCGACGACGGCCGTCTACGACTACTCCCAGCCGATCAACCTGGCGGCCGTTCCCCCCGGCGCGGCGGATGCCGAGAGTACCGAGCAGGTCTTCTCGGCCGCCCGCGACTCCTTCAAGGCGGGCGACTACCCACGAGCCGTCAACCTGGCTGACCAGGTCCTGAAACAGACCCCGAACGTGCCCGTCGTCCACGAGTTCCGCGCCCTCGCCCTGTTCGCGCAGAAGCGATACGATGAGGCCGCCTCTGTGGACTACGCCGTGCTCTCGGCCGGGCCGGGCTGGAACTGGTCCACGCTCATCAACCTCTACGCCGACGTCGAGACCTACACGAACCAGCTTCGGGCCCTCGAAGCGTTCGCCAAGGACCATCCCGATTCGTCGTCGGCTCATTTCCTGCTGGCTTATCACTACATGGTCCAGGAGCACAACGACTCGGCGGCGAGGGAATTCGAGACGGTCACGAAGATCCAGCCCAACGAGACGCTCTCGGCCTCGTTCGTCAAGGCACTCCGCCAGAACTCAGAGACCCCGGCGACGGCCGCGCAGCCGACGCCGGCCGAGTCGCCGACGCCCCCGCAGGTCGCCGCCAACACGGCCCCCACGCAGCCCGGCACCCCTTCGACCGAGGCGACCTCGGCCGAGCCGACCCCGCCGCCTCCCCCTCCGGCCGACATGGCCGGGAATTGGACGGCCAAACCCTCGACCGATGTGACGATCGAGCTGAACTTGCAGAAAGACGGCGCCTTCTCCTGGTCGGTCGAAGAGAAGGGGCGGAAGCAGACGATCGAGGGCCAGGCGGGGTTCCAGGACGACACGCTCGCCCTGCTCCAGTCCGAGGGGCCGCCCCTGGTCGGCAAGGTGACCCGGAGGGGGGCCGACAAGTTCCTCTTCGCACCGCCGGGCACCAATGACAAATCTCCCGGCCTCGCGTTCAGCCGCTAAGCCTTGGCCCCCTTCGTCGGCCGCTCCTGGCCGGCGAAGGGGGGCGACTCGGGCCGACGACGGCTCATCGATTTCCGACGACCGGGCGGACCGCAGGATTGCCCGGGACCATCGAACCGCGAACCGACTCCGGAATTACACCAAGATCCACTTCGGGGAGACATCGGCATGAAGCGTCCGACGGCTCGAATTGCGGCGGTACTGGCCGTCGGCGGTCTTATTGGCTGGCTCGCGGTCGGCGCTCCAGCCCTCCCCGATCCTGGCCCAGAAGGCCGGCTCGACAACGCCCGAGGGGACGCCGAAGGTGCTCCCCCGGCCCGATTACGAGTTCAAGGGGCGGGTCGGCAAGACCTACAAGGAATCGGACCCTCCCCAGTTCCCGAAGCCGGTGAAGGCCCCGGCCGGGCGCCGAACGTGGTCCTGATCCTGCTCGACGATACCGGGTTCGGCCAGTATTCGACCTTCGGCGGGGGCATCCCGTCGCCGACGCTCGACAGGCTCGCGGCCGAAGGGCTGAGGTACAACCGCTTCCACACGACCGCCCTGTGCAGCCCGACGCGGGCCGCCCTGATCACCGGCCGGAACCATCATCGCGCCGCGACTGGCGTCATCACCGAGGCCGCCACCGGGTACGACGGGTACACCTGCGTGCTGCCCCGGAGCTGCGGGACCGTCGGCGAGGTCCTCCGGCAGAACGGCTACGCCACGGCCTGGATCGGCAAGAACCACAACACCCCCGCCTGGGAGACGAGCCTCGCCGGGCCGTTCGACCGCTGGGCCAACGGCCTGGGGTTCGACTACTTCTACGGCTTCAACGCCGGCGACATGAACCACTGGGACCCGCTCCTCTTCGAGAACCGTAACCTCGTCCCCCGGAGCGCCGACCCGGCCTATCACCTGACCGAAGACCTGGCCGACAAGGCCATCGCCTGGACCCGGAACGTGACGAGCATCGCCCCGGACCGGCCGTTCTTCCTCTATGTCGCCCCGGGCGCAACCACGCGCCCGCACCACGCCCCGAAGGAGTGGATCGACCGGTTCAAGGGGCAGTTCGATGCCGGGTGGGACGCCTACCGAGAGGCCACCTTCCGTCGGCAGAAGGAGCTGGGCGTCATCCCCAGGGACGCCCGGCTCACCCCCCGGAGCGAGGGACTGCCCGCGTGGGAGAGCCTCAACGACGGACAGAAGAAGGTCTACGCCCGGATGATGGAGACCTTCGCCGGCTACGCCGCCCACGTCGATCACCACATGGGCCGGGTTGTGGATGCGATCAAGGCCATGCCGGGTGCCGAGAACACCCTGATCCTCTACGTCGTCGGCGACAACGGCGCCAGCGCCGAGGGTGGACTGGAAGGGAGCCTGAACGAGAATCTGTTCTTCAACGGGTACCCCGAGAAGTGGCAGGACAACCTGGCCCACATTGACGAGATCGGCGGGCCGAGGTGGTTCAACCACTTCCCGAGCGCCTGGGCCCACGCCATGAACACGCCCTTCCAGTGGACCAAGCAGGTCGCGAGCCACTTCGGCGGCACGCGCAACCCGCTGATCGTCTCCTGGCCCGCCCGGATCAAGGACCGGGGCGGGCTCCGGTCCCAGTTCCTCCACGTCATCGACATCGTGCCGACGCTCTACGACGCCATCGGCATCACCCCGCCCGAACGGCTCAACGGGGTCGAGCAGAAGCCGATCGAGGGGGTCAGCTTCCTGGAGACCTTCACCAACCCCAACGCCCCCGAGACCCGCAAGACGCAGTACTTCGAGCTGCTGGTCAACCGAGGGATCTACCACGACGGCTGGATGGCGTCGAGCCGGAGCTTCGTCCCCTGGTCGCCGATCCGGGGCGACTTCGACCCGCTGACCGCGAAGTGGGAGCTGTACCACGTCGACAGCGACTTCACCCAGGCCAGCGACCTGGCGAGCGGGCATCCCGACAAGGTCAAGGAGCTCGAGGCCCTCTTCTGGAGCGAGGCGGCCCGGTACAACGTGCTGCCGCTCGACTGGCGGGCCGCCGAGCGTCTCAGCGCCGAACTTCAGGGCCGGCCCAGCCTGGCGGGCCATCGAAAGCAATTCGTCTACTACCCGGGCCAGATCGCCCTGCCCGACGGGGCCTCGCCACCGCTGTTGAACAAGTCCTTCTCGATCGTCGCCGATCTCGAGATCCCCGACGCGGGCGCCGAGGGGATGATCTACACCCACGGCGGCCTGACGGGCGGGCTCGGCCTCTATCTCCGCGACGGCCGGGCCCACTTCGTCTACAACATGCTGGCCGTCGATCGCTTCCGGATCACATCGGACGTCCTGCCGAAGGGGAAGGTCTCGCTGGCGGTGAACGTCGCCTACCAGGGTCAACCCGGAGAGCTCGGAAAGGCGGCCTCGGTGACGATCACGGCCAACGGCAAGAAGGTCGGCGAAGGGACGTTGCCCCGGACCATCCCGCTTCTGGTCTCGCTCGGCGAGGGGGTCGACGTGGGGATGGACACCGGCTCGGCCGTGGACTTCACCTACAAGCTCCCGTTCCCCTTCACCGGCAAGATCGACAAGGTGACAGTCGATTTGAAGTGAAAACGAGGGGGGTCTGACCACTCTGCTCACGAATCCCCGGCCCGCGTCCTCGACCTCTCTCATCGAAGAAAGCCCATCCCATGAATCGCCCCCGTCTCCGCGTCGCGGCGGTACTTGCACTCGGTTGGCTCGGGGCGATCGGCTCGCGGGCCACCGTCTCGGCCCAGGATCGAGACAATCCCCCGGCCTCGAGACCATCCTCCCCCGACCGCACGGTGCTCCCCCCGGCGACCCCGACGTTTCAGGGGAAGGTCGGCAAGAGCTACAAGGACTCGACCCCGGACTGGAATCCCGCGCTGCCGCTCCAGGCCCCCTCGGGCGCCCCGAACGTCCTCCTGATCGTCCTCGATGACGTCGGCTTCGGGCACCTCGGCTGCTACGGCGGGCCGATCCGAACGCCGAACATCGACGGGCTGGCCGCCGGCGGACTGCGGTATCGGAATTTCCACACGACGGCCCTCTGCTCGCCGTCGCGAGGGGCCCTGATGACCGGCCGGAACCACCACGCCATCGGCCTGGCGGCGATCACGGAGGCGGCCACGGGGTTCCCCGGGAGCAACGGCAACATCCCCAGGAGCGCCGCGACCGTCGCCGAGACCCTCAAGCAGAACGGCTTCAACACGATGGCGCTGGGGAAGTGGCACCTCGCGCCGTACACGGCCTTCACGTCGGCCGGGCCATTCGACCGCTGGCCGCTGGGGATGGGCTTCGAGAAGCACTACGGGTTCCTCGGCGGCGAGACCGACCAGTGGGCTCCCTTGCTGATCCAGGACAACCACTTCATCGACACGCCCACGAGGCCGGGCTACCACTTGACCGAGGACCTAGTCGACCACGCGATCTCCTTCATCCGCGACCAGAGGCAGGCCAACACCGGGCGGCCGTTCTTCACCTATCTGGCCCTCGGCGCCTGTCACGCCCCGCTCCACGCTCCCCGGGAGTTCATCGAGAAATACCGAGGCCAGTTCGACCAGGGGTGGGACAAGGTCCGCGAGGAGACGTTCGAGCGTCAGAAGACGCTGGGCATCATCCCGGCCAACTCCGTCCTGCCGCCCGCGAACCCCGGCGTGCAGGCCTGGGCCGAGCTCACCGACGCCCAGCGGAAGGTCTATTGCCGGCTCCAGGAGACCTTCGCCGGGTTCCTCGACCACGCCGACCATCACCTCGGCCGCCTGCTGACGGCGCTCGACGAGATGGAGATCCGGGACAACACCCTGATCATGCTCGTCTCCGACAACGGGGCCTCGCAGGAGGGGCTTCGCGACGGGACGTGCAATACCGACCGGTTCCGGAACTACTTCCCGGACACCGTCGAGGAGATGATCGGGCAACTGGACAGGATCGGCAGCGCGGCGACGGACCCGCATTACCCGATGGGATGGGCGATGGCCGGCAATTCGCCCCTCAAGCGATGGAAGCAGGATACCCACGCGGGCGGCAACACCGACCCCTTCATCGTCTCGTGGCCGGCCAGGATCAAGGACGGCGGCTCAATCCGCGACCAGTATCACCACCTGGTGGACGTTGTGCCGACCCTCCTCGAAGTAATCGGCCTTCCCGCCCCGACCTCCGTCAACGGCGTCGCCCAGATGCCCCTCCACGGCGTCAGCATGGCCTACAGCTTCGGCGATCCGCGGGCAACAACGCGAAAGAAGACGCAGTACTACGAGATGCTCGGCAGCCGGGCGATCTGGTCGGGCGGATGGACCGCCGTGTCCTGGCACAAGAAGGACACGCCCTGGGATGACGACCGGTGGGAGCTCTACCACACGGACGAGGATTTCACCCAGGCCAACGACCTGGCCGCGCGATACCCCGAGAAACTCAAGGAGTTGCAAGACCTCTGGTGGGCCGAGGCGGAGAAGTACAACGTGCTCCCGCTCGACGACCGCCGCTACGAGCGAGCGGCCGACCCGTCGCGGCCGGTCGCGGCCTTGGCGTCCAGCCGTTATGTCTACTATCCCGGGACCTCGATCCTCCACCCGCTGGCGGCCCCTCAGATCCTCGGCCGGGATCATACCATCACCGCGTTCGTCGAGATCCCCGCGAACGGCGCCGAGGGGGTGCTGGCCTGCAGCGGCGGCGAATTCGGCGGCTGGAGCCTGTTCCTCAAGGGGGGCAAGCTCCACTATGCTCATAACTACCTCAAGATCCGGGAATACTCCGTCAACTCCGGCCGGGCCCTGGCCCCGGGCAAGCACCAGTTGGCCGTCCACTTCACCCTGACCGGGAAACGCCTCCAGCCGGACGAGTTCACCGGCGACATCAGCCTGTCCGTCAACGGCGAGAAGGCGGCCGAGTTGAAGGACATCAAGGTCGCGGGCCAGTACAGCGCCCTGACCGGCTACGGCCTGCTCGTCGGCCGCAACGCCGGGACCCCGGTCTCCCGCGAGTACGAGCCGCCGTTCGCCTTCACCGGCAAACTCGATAAGGTGACCATCGACCTGAAGTGAGCCCGCTCTATCTCCGAATGTGAATACATCAACAGTGATTCCCCACCGCACGAGGTACCGATGAATCGACCTGGAATCCTTGCCCTGGCGCTGCTGATCGCCGGGCCTCTCGGCTTCGGCCCGCCTTCCTCGGCCGTCGCGCAGAACAGGGAGACCGGCCTCGCGCGGCCCGACGGCCTCCGTCTGCCCAGGGCCGATCCCGAGTTCAACGGGAAGATCGGCGCGACCTATAAGGACTCGACGCCCAGCTACCCCTTACCCGTCACGGCCCCGAAGGGAAGCCCGAACGTCCTGCTCATCCTGCTCGACGACGTCGGCTTCGGCATGTGCTCCACCTTCGGCGGCCCCGTGCCGACGCCGAACATGCAGAAGCTGGCCGACAACGGCCTGAAATACACGCGATTTCATACGACCGCGCTGTGCAGCCCGACCCGCGCGGCGCTCCTGGCCGGCCGGAATCACCACACCTGCGGGACCGGCGTCATCATCGAGATGGGCACCGGCTACCCCGGCTACACCGGGATCATCCCGAAGAGCTGCGCGCTGGTCTCCGAGACCTTGCGCGACAATGGGTATGCCACCGGGATGTTCGGCAAGTGGCACAACACCCCGGAGACCGCGATCAGCCCGTCGGGGCCGTTCGATCGCTGGCCGACCGGCCTGGGGTTCGAATACTTCTACGGGTTCAACCAGGGAGAAACGAATCAGTATTACCCGGTCCTTTATCGGAACACGACCCCCGTCCCGCAGCCGAGGTCGCCCGAGCAGGGCTACCACTTCACCGACGACATGACCGACGAGGCGATCGCCTGGACGAGGAACGTCCGGGCCGCCGACCGCGACAAGCCCTGGTTCGTCTATTTCAGCACTTCGGGCGTCCACGCCCCCCACCACGCCCCGAAGGCCTGGCGAGACAAGTATCGGGGGAAATTCGACCACGGCTGGGACAGGCAGCGCGAGCTGACCCACGCCCGGCAGTTGGAGCTGGGCATCATCCCCGCGGGCACGAAGCTCACCCCTCGCCCGAAGGAGATCCCCGCCTGGGATGACCAGAAGCCAGAGGCCCGAGCGGTCTTCGCCCGACTGATGGAGAACTACGCGGCGTACATGGATTACACCGATCACCACGTCGGCCGGCTGATCGAGAGTCTCCGCGAGTCCGGCGAGCTCGACAATACCCTCGTCATGTACGTTGTCGGCGACAACGGCGCGAGCGCCGAAGGAGGTCTCGAAGGCACGTTCAGCGAAATCGCCAGCCTGATCGGCATCCAGCTCGGGCTGGCCAGCACCATCAAGCGGCTCGACGAGATCGGCGGGCCGACGAGCGAGCCGCACGTGCCGGTCGGCTGGGCCTGGGCCATGGACGCGCCGTTCCAGTGGACCAAGCAGGTCGCCTCGCACTTCGGCGGCACGAGGAACCCGATGGTCATCCACTGGCCGAGAGGGATCAGGTCGAAGGGCGAGACCCGCACGCAGTTCCACCACGTCATCGACGTGGTCCCGACGATCCTCGAAGCCTGCAAGATCCCCGAGCCGAAGGTCGTCAACGGCATTCCCCAGAAGCCGATCGAGGGGGTCTCGATGCTCTACACCTTCGACGACGCGACCGCCCGGGGGCGACGGACAATTCAGTACTTCGAGCTGGCCACCAACCGGGCGATCTACCACGACGGCTGGGTGGCGTGCAGCCGCTACGGGCTCCCGTGGGAGACCGCCGGCCGAGGGGACGGCTTCCTCGACGCCCCCTGGGAGCTCTACCGGATCGACGACGACTTCAGCCAGGCGGACGACCTCGCGGCCAGGGAACCGGGCAAACTCAAGGAGCTCCAGGCCCGGTTTCTCGAAGAGGCGAAGAAATATGATGTCCTGCCGCTCGATCCCCGGTTCGCCGAACGGTTCGACCCAAAAGTACGGGAGGCCGGCGTCCCGAAGACGAGCTGGACCTACTACGGGAACGTCGTCCGGCTTCCCGAGCCGATCGGGCCGCTGCTCTTCCCCCGAGGGCACACCATCACCGCCGAACTGACCATCCCGAAAGGCGGAGCCGAGGGAGTCATCGCCTGCTGCGGGGCGTTCTCGGCCGGCTGGTCGCTCTACATCAAGGACGGCAAGCCGACGTTCCGGTACACGTTCTTCGACCTCGCGGACGTTACGATCCCGGGGACAGAGACGCTCCCAGACGGCCGGGCGATCGTGAAGACCGAGTTCACCCCGGACGGGTCGACGACCGGCGGAGGATCGCTCCGGATCTTCGTCGACGGCCGGCCGGCCGGCTCCGGCACGCTGAAGCGATCCGCGTTCCGGCACGGCCTGGAGCCGTTCGAGGTCGGCCGCGATTCCATCACCCCGGTCGACCCGAGCTACAAGGACAAAGGCACGTTTCCATTCACCGGGACGATCGGCAAGGTCACGTTCGAGGTGAAGTGAACGATCTCGGCCGTCGGCGACCCTGGACTCGGCGCGTTTCGCCGCTAGAATCAATCTCGAGGACCGATCGACTATACGACCAATCGGATATAAAGCCAATTTTCATGGGCAGCGACCATCCCCGACGAGTTCCTGGACCGGGTCGCCGAGAGGTTCCGGATGCTGGCTGATCCCACTCGGCTCTTGATCCTCCGCGCCCTGATGGCGGGGGAAAAGAACGTCGGCGCGGTGGTCTCCGAGACCGGCCAGAACCAGGCGAACGTTTCCAAGCATCTGAAGATGCTCACTGAAGGAGGCATCGTCCGTCGCCGGAAGGCGGGGCTCCAGGTGTTCTATCGGGTCGAGGACCCCCTGGTCGAGCAGCTCTGCGCGCTGGTCTGCGGCGCGATCCTTGAAGAGGCCCGGAAGCAGCTCGATCAGAACCGGGAGATCCTCGAAAGCTGGCAAGAGGCCGACCGATCCGATCGACATCGCCAAGACTGATCCCGGCCGGAGTGAGCCTCCGGGCTCAAGCCACCGGGTCCTTCGGATGGATCAGCCAGTAACTCACCGGGATGACGAAGAGGGTGAAGATCGTCGAGGCGATCAGGCCGAAGATCAGGACCAGGCCAGCCCCGAGAAGATCGGGTCGAGCGTGATCGGGATGCTCGAGAGCATCGCGGCGCCGGCGGTCAGGAGGATCGGCCGCATCCGGACGACGCGGCTCTCCATGATCGCGTCGAAGAGCGGCCGGCCCTTCCTGCACCGACTGGCCGATGAAGTCGACGAGGATGATCGCGTCGCGGGTCACGATCCCTGACAGCGCGATCATGCCGATCATGGCGGTCGCCGTGAACAGCACCGGGTCGGCATGGCCGCCGACCACCTGCCCCGTGACGTGGTTGAGCAGCCAGAACCCCGGCATCACGCCGAGCACGGTCAAGGGGATGGCCAGCATCACGACCAGCGGGACGAGGAACGAGCCGGTCTGCATGACCAGGATCACGTAGATCATGACCATCGCCGCGCCGAAGGCGAGGCCGAGGTCGCGGAAGACGTCGAGCGTGATCTTCCACTCCCCCTCGCCGTTGAAGGCGACGCGAATCCCCTCGGGGACCGACCAGTGCACGCCCCCGCCGTTTGCACGAACGTCCGCTCGGCCGAGCGGCCGCGGCGTGGCGTCGGAGACCCAGCCCCCGGGTTCGAGCTCGCCGTCGGGGGACGGGGTCCCGTCGGGAAGGCGGTCGAATGTCACGTCGAGGACACATTCGGCGGGCGTCCGGCCCAGGGTCTCGGCCGTCACGTAGACGACGCGCTCCAGGTTCTTGTGGTAGATCGTCTGGTCGACCCGGGCCTCCTCCCACCGTCCCAGCTCCGAGAGCGGCGTGAACTGGCCGTCGCGTCCCTTGACCCGGATGGCCGCCAGGTCGTGCGGGCTCGACCGGATCGATCGGGGAAGCCGCAGCTCGACCCGGAGCGGGTTCCGCTCGCCCTCGAGCCGGACCGTCCCCGCCTCGCCGCCGGAGAGGACGAGCCGGAGGGTCCGGGCGATCTCGTCGACCGAGACCCCGTTCAGCGCGGCCTTCTCCTGGTCGGTCACGAAGACCAGCTTCCGCGTCGGGGCCTCGACCGTGTCGTCCACCTCGGCGACCCCCGGCTCGACGCGCAGCCGTCCGGGCGACCGTCCGGCCGCGGCGATCAGGTCGTCGTACGAGTCCTCGGCGCGGCCGGTCACCTCGGCCACGAGCGAGGCGAGCACCGGCGGCCCCGGCGGCAGCTCGACGACCTTGAGCCGGGCGTGATGCCGCTCGGCCAGTGCTGGTCAGGCGGTCGTGCAAGCCGCAGGGCGATGGCGTGGCTCTGCGCCTGCGCGGTGCTTCTTGCCGACGAGGTTCACCCGGACCTCGGCGTTGTGCGGCATCTGGCGGAGGTAGTAGTGCCGCACCAGGCCGTTGAAGTCGATCGGGCTGGGCAGCCCGACGTAGCTCACGAAGTCGGTCACCTCGGGGACCTTCGCCACCTCGGCCTCCAGGTCGCGCACGGCGGCGTTGGTCCGTTCGAGCGTGGTCCCCTCGTCGAGGTCGAGCACCAGCAGCAGCTCGTTCTTGTTGTCGTACGGCAGCATCTTGAGCGGAACGACGCGGAACGCCGCGAGGCCCGCCGCGGCGGCCGTCAGCAGCCGCGATCACCAGCAGGAACGCGATCGCGGCCGCGTCGCGAGCTGATCAAGGGGGCCATCATCGGGCGGAAGAGCCGGTAGAGGAACGTCCGCCGGATCGCCTCGATGTCGTCGGCCTCGCCGTGGCCGTAGCTTGATCACGATGCACCGATATTGGACTTCTTGTGAAGAACCTGGTAGGCCAGCCAGGGGGTGATCGTGAACGCGACCAGCATCGACATCAGCATCGCGACCGGGACGTTCAGGGCCATCGGGGCCATGTACGGCCCCATCATCCCGGTGATGAAGAACATCGGCAGGAAGCTGACGATCACCGCGAGGGTCGCGCTGATCAAGGGGGGCCGGATCTCGGCGACCGCCTCGAGCACGATGTCGCGGGTCGCCCGCCCGCGCATCTCGAAGTGCCGGGCGATGTTCTCGACGTCCACGATCGGGTCGTCGACCAGGAGGCCGAGCGAGAGGATCAGGGCGAACAGGGTCACGCGGTTGATCGTGTAGCCGAAGAGCAGGTTCACCCCGAGCGTCAGGCCGAAGACGACCGGCACCGCGACCGCGACGATGATCGCCTCGCGCCAGCCCAGGCTCAGGGTCAGGAGCGCGATCACGATCGCGATCGCCACCCAGAGCCCCTCGACCAGCTCGTTGACCTTCTCGTCGGCGGTCAGGCCGGAATTGCGGGTGACGACCAGTTCCATTCCGGTCGGGATCACCTCACGGCGGAGCGTCTCGGCCGCGCGGAGGACCGACTCCGCGACGGTCACGGCGTTGGTCCCCTTCTGCTTGGCGATCGCCAGCGTGACCGCCGGATGCGGCCGCGCGGCTCGAGTCGGGCGGATCTCGTCGACCGTCCGGCCGACCTCGGTGCCGGGAAACCCTTCGGGCGCCTCGAACCCTCGGGCCGGCCCCCAGCCGTGGCGGACGTAGCTGGCAACCTCGGCGGGACCGTCGGACAGGGTCGCCACGTCCTTGAGGAAGACCGGCCGGTCGCGGAAGACGCCGACGACCAGGCCCGGCAACTGTTCGGGCCGCTCGACGGCGATCCCGCCCTTCGACCCTGACCACGGCGTCGTTGCGGGTGAAGTCGCCGGCCGGGTGGGTGACGTTCGCCCCCTGGATGGCCCGCTGGACTTCCAGCGGGCTCAGGGCGTACGCCTGGAGCCGCTCGGGGTCGAGGTCGACCCGGACGACCCGGGGCTCGCCCCCGACGACGTAGGCCCGAGACACCCCCGGCAGCGCCGAGAGCCGCTGGACCGCTTCCTCGCCGACCCTTCGGAGTGTGTAGCCGTCGCCGGGCTCTCCGGCGAGGGTCAGCGAGACCACCGGCACGTCGTCGATCTCGACCGGCTTGACCACCCAACCGGCGACGCCTCGCGGGGATGATGTCCTGGTTCTCGTTGATCTTCTTGAACAGCTTGACCAGGCTCCGTTCCCGGTCCTGGCCGACGTAGAACCGGACCGTGATGACGGCCTGGTTCTCACTGGACATGCTGTAAACATACTCAACGCCATCGATCTGGAAGAGAATCTTCTCCAGCGGCGTGGCCACGAGCTGCTCGACCTCGGCGGCCGGGCGACCGGGCACGCTGACCATGACGTCGGCCAGCGGGACGACGATCTGCGGGTCTTCCTCGCGCGCCGTGATCAGCAGGGCGGCCAGGCCGATCAGGACGGCCACGACGATCAGGATGATCGAGAAGTTCTTATCGAGAAAGATGTGGACGATGCCGTTGAGGAAGTCGTGCCGCTTCGGCTCGACCGCCGGGTCCGCTCCGTGACCGGCTCATGATCGCTTCTCCCTCGAACCAGAGGCGCGACGAGACCAGACCACCCGTTCGCCGTCGGCCAGGCCCGAGAGGACCTCGCGCCCCTCGTCGAGCGACCGCCCGAGCTGCACGGCCCTCCGGCTGACCGCGCCTCCGTCCTCGATGACGTCGACCTCGTCGAGCTGCCCGACCCTCCGGACGGCCTCCGGCGGCACGATCAGCACGTCCTCGTCTTCGAGCGGGATGAAGATCCGGCCGAACATCCCGCTGTAGACGTTCGGCGGGCAGGGGCCGGTCACCTTCGACCTGGAACGACCGGCTCTCCGCCTGGGCCTCGGGGACGATCTCGCTGATCGTCGCGTGGCAGTCGTAGCCAAATGTGTCGAGCCGGGCGGGGAGTTCCTGGCCAACCTTGAGCTTCAAGGCGAGCGACTCCCGCACCGTGGCGATCAGTTGCATGTGAGTCGGGTCATACATCGTGACCAGGGGCTGGCCCTGGCTGACGGTGTCGCCGGGGTTGACCTTCTTGTCGATCACCCGGCCCGAGATCGGAGCCCGGATCGTGGCGTAGGACTCGATGATCCGGGTCTCCTCGACCGCCCGCTTCGAGCGTTCGAGATCGGCCCGGGCGGTCCGCAGGCTGGTGTTGGCCTTGTCCAACTCGCTCTGGGTCATCGACTCCCGGGCCCGGAGCCGCTCGGCGCGCCCCTGCTCGATCACTGCCTGGTCGTACTTCGCCTTCGCCGAGGTCTCCTCCGCCAGCGCCTGCTCGATCCGCGACCTGAGGTCGGCCTTGTCGAGCACGACGAGCACGTCACCTTGCTTGACGTCCTGGCCAGCCTTGACGCGAACCTCCTCGACCCGGGCCAGGAGCTTCGAGGCGACGACCGCCTCGGAGACCGCCCGGATCGTCCCGACCGCCGACTCCTGGCGAGGCCGCCGGACCCGCTTCACCACTCCCTCGACGCGATCGACCCCATCGGAGACCTCGGCCGAACCGCGAGCGGCCAACTTCATGTCCACCTTGCGCTCGAAGACGCCAGCCAGCACCATCATCAGGCCGACAATGCCCGAGGCAAACAGCGTCCCGAGCGTCAGCGTCCGCAAGACCCGCGCGACCCGCCGACCCGCCCCGAACTTCGGCGTCGTTTCCAAGGTCATGAATCAATCCTCCCCACGGCCGACTCGGACAATCGCCCGAACCGCCGAGGAACATCCCTGGAGCCCACTATCGCCCGGTCACCATCGGCTCACAATTCCACTATATTCCAAACCAGTTATTCAGTCAAGACAACGAGCGATCGCCTCTGTTCGAGGTTTCCAATCGCCAATCGCTCATCGGACATCATCTCATTGACCATCCGGAATTCCGCAAGGCAGACGGAAGCCGCTCCGAGGGGTGGTCCTCATCAATCTTTTCGCTTTTGACCTCTTCACTAGGGAAAGATCAACGGCCATCTGGTATAGATCATCCTCGCAGCCCGTCTCGCCCTGATCTGGGCGGCTCCTGGATCGCCGAGGATCGAGGTACGTTGTGAGTGAATCGCTGGTGCTGGTTGGGATCGTCATCGTCGCGTCGAGCGGGCTTTTCGGCCTGGTCGGCAGAACCTCGATGATCGGGCAGTGGGTGACCACCCTGCTGGCCGTGGTGGGATCGGGGTTCGGGCTGGCGGGAGTCGGACGGTTCTGGGCCAACGGAGCCGGTCAACCGATGGCCCTCCCTTGGTCGATCCAGGGCGCGGGCTTCACCGTGTCGATCGATGGCATCTCGGCCATCTTTCTCGTCCCGATCTTCCTGATTTCGATGCTGGGCGGCGTCTACGGCCTGGGCTACTGGAAGCAGAGCGAGCATCCGGAGAATGGCCGGAAGCTCCGTTTCTTCTACGGGATGATGACCGCCGGCATGGCCCTGCTCGTGATCGCCCGGAACAGCATCGTGCTGCTCTTCGGCTGGGAAATCATGGCTCTTTCGGCCTTCTTCCTGGTCACCACGGAAGACGAGAGCCGGGAGGTCCGCGACGCTGGCTGGATCTACCTGCTGGCGACCCACGCGGCGACCCTCTGCCTCTTCGCCCTGTTCGCGCTGCTCCGGGTGGCCGTCGGCTCGTTCGAGCTGGTCCCGCTGGCACCAGGCAGCTTGACCCCGACGATGGGCACGGCGGTCTTCCTCCTGGCGCTCGTCGGGTTCGGCGTGAAGGCCGGGATCATGCCGCTTCATGTCTGGCTCCCCGGCGCCCATGCGATGGCACCGAGCCATGTCTCGGCGGTCATGTCGGGCGTCCTGATCAAGATGGGGATTTACGGGCTGATCCGGGTGACGTCGCTGATCCCCGACCCGCCCCTGGGCTGGGGCGTGACCTTGCTGGTGCTGGGGTCGATCTCGGGCGTTGTTGGGGTCCTTTACGCGATCGGCCAGCATGACTTGAAGCGGCTGCTGGCCTATCACAGCATCGAGAACATCGGGATCATCGTCATCGGCCTCGGGCTGGCCATGATCGGGCGGTCGACGCACCGCGAGGACTGGGTGGCCCTCGGGATCGCCGGGGCATTCTTGCACGTCTGGAACCACGCGCTGTTCAAGGCCCTCCTGTTCCTCGAGCGCCGGGTCGGTCATCCACGCCACGCACACCCGAGAGATCGACCACCTGGGCGGCCTGTCGAAGGCGATGCCGCGGACCTCGTTCTGCTTCCTGGTCGGGGCGGTCGCGATCTGCGGGCTCCCGCCCTTGAACGGGTTCGTCAGCGAGTTCCTGATCTACCTCGGCCTGTTCCGGACGCTGGTCGAGGGGCAGGGGCGTTCGATCGCCACGGCCTCCTTCGCGGCCCCGGCGCTGGCCCTGATCGGGGCGCTGGCGGTGGCCTGCTTCGTGAAGGTGTTCGGGGCGGTCTTCCTCGGCTCGGCCCGGTCGGACCATGCCAGGCACGCCCATGAATCACCTGCGAGCCTTGTCGGGCCGATGGTCGTACTGGTCGCCTGTTGCTTTCTCATCGGTCTGGCTCCGCTCCTGATCGCCCCGATCTTGCAGGAAGGAATCTCGGCCTGGACGCCCGGCTCGGCCGGCTCGGGCAGTCGACTGGTGGCGCTGGCCCCACTGGATCGGATCACGGTCATGGGGCTCCTGCTGGTCGCGGCGGGTCTGCTCATCGGAGGTGTGCTCTGGACGCGGCTCCGGGCCGGCTCCGTGGAGAAGAGCGAGACCTGGGGATGCGGCTACCTGGCCCCGACAGCCCGGATGCAGTACACCTCGTCCTCCTTCGCCGAGATGCTGGTCGGAATCTTCGCGTTCGTGCTCCGGCCGAGGACGCACTCGCCCCGGGTCGTGGGCCTTTTCCCGAATCGCACCGACTTCCACAGCGAGGTGCCCGACGTCGTGCTCGACGACGTGGTCCGGCCAACCTTTCATTCCGGTGCCCGGCTCCTCTCCTGGTTCCGGGTGTTCCAGCAGGGGAACATCCGGGTCTATTTCCTCTATATCTTCGTCGCCCTGATCGCCCTGCTACTCTGGAGATGACGTCGCTGGCAAGGGCGATCGGCGATCGGAAGTTTGTGAGCCTCGGACATCGATCATCGGTCATTGGCCATAAGACGCGGATAGGAAAGGCGTGATGGGAACGATTCTTCATGGCACGATCCATGTCCTCCTGGCGCTCGGGCTGCCGCCGCTGCTGGTGGGTGTCATCGCCAGGACCAAGGCGCTGTTCGCCGGCCGAACCGGACCGCCGTTCTTGCAGCCTTACTACGAGCTGATCAAGTTGATCCAGAAAGGCTCGGTCTTCAGCCCGACGACGACCTGGGTCTTCCGCGCCGGGGCGGTCATCGGCTTGGTGACGGCGGCCCTGGCCTCGCTGATGATCCCGCTGGCCGGGTCTTCCGCGCCGGTCTCGTTCGCGGGCGACTTCGTCCTGTTCGCGTACCTGCTCGGGCTGGGCCGGTTCTTCACGGCCTCGGCGGCGCTGGATACCGGATCGGCGTTCGAGGGAATGGGGGCGGCTCGCGAGGTCACCTTCGCGTGCCTGGCCGAGCCGGCGATGTTTCTGGGGCTGCTGGTTCTGGCCAGGCTCTCCGGGTCGCTCCAGCTCTCGGGAATGCTCGGCGGCCCGATCGGCTCACACTGGCTGACGGCCGGGAGTTCGCTGGCGCTGGTCCTGTTGAGCTGGTTCATCGTCCTGCTCGCGGAGAACTCGCGGATCCCGTTCGACGACCCGAACACGCATCTGGAGCTGACCATGATCCACGAGGTCATGGTCCTCGACCACGGCGGGCCGGCGTTCGGGCTGATCCTCTACGGCGCTGCGATGAAGCTGTTCGTCTTCTCGGCGCTGATCGTCCGGCTAGCCTTTCCCCTGGCGACCGGCTCAAGCTGGCTCGACTGGCCCCTCTTCGTGGCGGCGATGCTGGCGGTCGCGGTGGCAATCGGGGTTGTGGAATCGACCATGGCCCGGCTCCGGATGACGCACGTCCCGGTGCTCCTGCTCGCGGCCTGCCTGCTCTCGGCCTTTGGCGTCATCCTGCTGGTGAGGTGAATCGATGCTCCCGCTCGTCGACCTTTTCCTGATCCTGGGTCTGGGGCTCAACTTCGCGGCGCTGGGCATGAGCCGGGTCCGCGGCGTCATCAACGCGGTCGCGGTCCAGGGGATCGTGCTGGCGATCCTCGCGCTGTTCGTCCAGCCGGAGATCGGGCTCCGCGTGATCGTTCTCGTGATCGTGACCATCGCCCTGAAAGGGTTCGTGATTCCGAGGTTCCTGATCCACGCCCTGCGCGAGGTGAACATCCAGCACGAGGTCCGGCCGGTCGTGAGCTTCATGAGCTCGCTCTTCCTGGGAGCGGTGGGCACGGGTCTGGCGATGGTCCTCTCGGACACGCTCCCGTTGGCGGAGCAGCACAAGCATCAACTTCTGGTCCCAGCCTCGCTGTCAACGGTCTGGGCCGGGTTCCTGATGCTGGTGACACGACAGAAGGCGATCATGCAGGTCCTGGGCTATCTGCTCCTGGAGAACGGGGTCTTCCTGTTCGGCCTCCTGCTGCTCGAAGCGACGCCGTTCCTGGTCGAGGTCGGGATCTTGCTCGACCTGTTCACCGCCGTGTTCGTGATGGGGATCATCGTCCATCACATCAGCCGGGAGTTCGCCTCGACCAGCACGGAGCATCTCTCCGAGCTGAAGGAATAAACATGATCTTCATGGCATTCTGGCTGCCCGTCATCATGGCGGCGGTGACGTTCTCGTTGCCGTCGGACCGCTGGCGGCCCTGGCTCCTCCCGCTGGGGGCTCTGGGTCACCTGCTCGTGGTCTTCCGGGCGATCTTCTGGTCCGATAGCGTCTCGCCGGCTTCGGCGCTGGGAGGATGGCTCCTGCTCGACGCCCTGGGGAAGCTCTTCCTCGGGTTCCTGAGCCTGTTCTTCTTCCTCTGCTCGCTCTACGTCCCGGGCTATCTGAGCGCTTCGGCCCGAGCGGCCTAACCGGATCTTCTGCGCCAACCTCTTCATCTTGCAGGCGATGATGACGCTGGTGACCCTCTCGCCATCACCTGGGCCTGATGTGGGTGGCGATGGAGGCGACCACGCTCGCCAGCGCCCCGCTCATCTATTTCAACCACAATGCCCGGTCGCTCGAAGCGACGTGGAAGTACTTGCTTCATCGGCTCGGTGGGCATCGCCCTGGCCCTCTTCGGGTCGTTCTTCCTCGCGTACGCGTCCCTCAACGCCGGCCTGGAATCGACGTTGCTCTTCGACCAGCTCATCAAGGATGCCCCGCACCTGTCGAGGCCCTGGCTCCACGCGGCGTTCGTGCTCCTGTTCGTCGGCTACGGGACGAAGATGGGCCTGGCGCCGATGCACACCTGGAAGCCGGACGCCTACGGCGAGGCGCCGGGGATCGTGGGAGCCCTCCTCGCCGGCGGCATCACGAGCTGTGCCTTCCTGGCGATCTTGCGGGTCTACCAGATCTGCCGGGCCGGGCCGACGGCGAATTCGCCCGTGAGGTCATGGTCTTCATCGGGCCTGTTCTCGATGGCCGTCGCGGCCGTGTTCATGGTCCGCCAGCGCGACTTCAAGCGGATGCTCGCCTATTCCAGCGTCGAGCACATGGGCATCCTGGTCCTCGGCATCGGCCTGGGCGGGGTCGCCGTTTACGGGGCCTTGCTGCACCTGATCAACAACGGCCTGACCAAGGGCGTCCTGTTCCTCTCGGCCGGCAACATCCACCGGGCCTACGGGAGCAAGGTCACCGACGAGGTCCGGGGGGCCTATCGCCGCGTGCCCGCTCTCGGCGGCCCTGTTCCTGGCCGGCTTCCTCGCGATCACGGGCTCGCCACCGTTCGGCCCGTTCGTGAGCGAGTTCACGATCGCTCAACGGCCGCGATCGGCAGCGGGCAATACGTCGCGGGCGGGCTGTTCCTGCTCCTGCTCGGCGTGGTGTTCATCGGCATGGGGGCGCACGGTCCTGGCCGTGGTCCAGGGGAACCCCGCCGGAGCCTCGGCGGCCGAACGCGCTTCCACGACAGCCTGGGCACGGGTCTGCCCGATGCTCCTTTTCATGGCCCTCGTGCTGCTGCTCGGCCTTTACGATCCCGGCTCCTCTGGATTCGCTCCTGCGCGAGGCCGCGGCGTCCCTGGAGGCGAAGCGATGAACGCAACGCCTGTTCGCGACCTTCCGGGCAGGTCAGGCGATCCCTCGGGGGCGCGTCCCCCGGCTGCCGTTCGAGGAGCTGCGCGGGGCCGTCGTGGAGGCTGTCGCCGGTGGGCAGCGGGTCGCCGCGCTCTTCGGCGACGTCCCCACGCCGGGTGGCGAAGTCGATATTTACGCCGTCCTCGCCGACGGAGACCGCTCGCTCCTCCGCGTCGGCGATGACGACTCTCGAATCGGACCGATTCCCGTCGATGACGCCGGATTGCCCCCAGGTCCACCTCTTCGAGCGCGAGATCGCCGAGCAGTACGGCGTCCGGCCCGATGGGCATCCCTGGTTCAAGCCGGTCCGCTTCCACGCCTCTTATCGCCCCGGCCACGACGCCTGGGGACAGGCCGACCGGGCGAGCCGCCGGTCGTCGGCGTCACCGACTTTTATCCGGGTCGAGGGAGAGGAGATCCACGAGGTCGCGGTCGGTCCCGTCCATGCGGGCGTCATCGAGCCGGGCCACTTCCGCTTCCAGTGCCACGGCGAGGAGGTCTTCCACCTGGAGATCTCGCTGGGCTACCAGCATCGCGGGATCGAGCGCGTCGCTGGCCGGCGGCCCGGACAAGCGGACGATCCACCTGATCGAGAAGGTGGCCGGCGACACCTCGGTCGGCCACGCGACCGCCTACTGCCAGGCGGTCGAGGCGCTGGCCGGCGGCCGAGCCGCCGCTCCGGGCGCAGGTCGCTCCGCGGCATCGCGCTGGAGCTGGAACGGCTGGCCAACCACACCGGGCGACCTGGGCGCCCTGGCCGGCGACGTGGGGTTCTTGCCGACCGCGTCTTACTGCGGGCGCCTCCGGGGCGACTTCCTCAACCTGACCGCCCTGATCTGTGCGGCAGCCGCTTCGGCCGGGCCTGGTCCGGCCGGGCGGGGTCCGATTCGACCTGGACGCCGGCCGGATCGTGCAGTTCGTCGAGCGGCTCGACGCGGCGTTCCGGGACGTCGACCGGCGCCGCCGACCTGCTCTGGAACTCGCTGTCGGTCCAGGCGCGGTTCGAGGGCACCGGGACGGTCTCGCCGGAGACCGCCGTCGCGCTTGGGCTGGTCGGCCCCGCCGCCCGGGCCTGCGGGCTGGAGGGCGACGTCCGCCACGATTTCCCGGCCGGGATCTTCCGGTTCGCCCAGGTGCCGGTCTCGTCGTGGACGACCGGCGACGTCTTCGCCCGCGGCTACGTCCGCTGGCTGGAGATCCAGCGGTCCGTCGCGTTCATCAAGGACCAGCTTCAGCGCGTTGCCCGACGGCCTGTACCGGCGAGACGTCGGCGCCGCTGAAGCCCGACCATCTCGTGGTCTCGCTCGTCGAAGGCTGGCGCGGCGAGATCTGCCACGTGGCCCTGACCGACTGGCGAAGGCCGGTTCTCGCGGTACAAGATCGTCGACCCCTCGTTCCACAACTGGACGGGCCTGGCGATGGCGCTGAGGGACCAGCAGATCTCCGACTTCCCGCTCTGCAACAAGAGCTTCAACCTCTCGTATTGCGGGCACGACCTGTAAAGCCAGCCAAGCCGAGGACCGTCCATGTTCTCGATCATCCGCGAGCGTCTGCGGCAAGGCCACCGGACGATCGCCTACCCCGCGGCCGAAGCGCCACCGCTGCCCGACCGCTTCCGCGGCCTGCCGGTCCTGGACGAGTCGAAGTGTCCCGACGGCTGCCGGGCCTGCGCCGAGGCCTGCCCGACGCGAGGCGATCGCGCGCGACGAACAGGGGCTCCGGCTCGACCTGGGCCGCTGCCTCTTCTGCACCGATTGCGTCGAGGCCTGCCCGGAGGACGCGATCCGCTTCACGCAGGACCACCGGCTGGCCTCGGCAACGCGAGACGGGCCTGGTCATCCGGAGCGGTCGAGGACCGGAGCTGGCCGGGCCGCTCGCTGGGCCAAGATGCGCCGGCTCTTCGGCCGCTCGCTCAAGCTCCGCCAGGTCAGCGCTGGCGGGCGACAACTCGGCCGAGGCCGACCTGAACGTCCTGGGCACGGTCGTCTTCGACATGGGCCGGTTCGGCATCCAGTTCGTGGCCTCGCCCCGGCACGCCGACGGGATCGTCGTCACCGGGCCGGTCACCGAGAACATGAGGCTGGCCCTGTTGAAGACCTACGAGGCGATCCCCGCCCCGAAGATCGTGATCGCGGTCGGAGCCTCGGCCATCTCCGGCGGGATCTTCCGGGGCCATCCCGAGGTCAACGACGGGGTCGAGGGCCTCCTGCCGGTCGACCTCTACATCCCCGGAGATCCGCCGCATCCGCTGACGATCCTCGACGGCCTGCTCCGCCTGATGGGACGCCTCGAAGCAGCGAAGGAACAGTCGGCCAGGTCGCCCGGATCGTGAGGGCCGTCGAGGACTCGACGCACACGTCCGCGCCTGTTAAGCTACGACTTCCCCTCTCAGAGATCCAGACAGACCCATGACTTGGTGGTCGGCCCTCTCCCGGCCGCCGTCCGTCCGCTCGACGGTGATGAGCCGGCCCGGGCGGTTCGTACCGAGGAGCCTCCGCGATGAGCGCACGCAGCCACGAACCGACCACGAAAGGCCCGGCCCACGAGAAAGGCCAGCGGCTCTACTGTGAAGTCTGCCGCGCCGAGATCGAGATCATCAACCCCTGCACGTGCAAGCCATCGAGCCAGGTCCTGCGTTGCTGCAACCGGGACATGACGCCGCAGATCGGCGTCTCGGTCAACCTGGATGACTGACGGCGTCCGCATGGCCGATGCCCGATGATCGATGGGCGAGTCTTCGAATCCCCGATCGATCATCGGATATCGATCATCGACCATTGCTCATGCTGAGATCAGTCGCCGACCCGCCTCAACCCTTGCCCGTCACCTTGCGCCAGAGCCAGAGCACGGGGTCGTAATGCCGGTCGACGACGCGCTCTTTCAGCGGGATGATCGCGTTGTCGGTGATCTTGATGTGCTCGGGGCAGACCTCGGTGCAGCATTTGGTGATGTTGCAGAAGCCGATTCCCAGCTCCTTGCGGACGATCTCGAGTCCGGTCCTCGTCGTCGAGCGGGTGCATCTCCAGGCTGGCGGCCCGGACGAAGAAACGAGGGCCGCCGAATTGCTCCTTCTTGGAGTGGTCGCGGAGGACGTGGCAGACGTCCTGGCAGAGGAAGCACTCGATGCACTTCCGGAACTCCTGGATCCGGTTCGCCTCCTCCTGCGAGAACTTCCAGTCGGTCCCCGCCTTGGGCTTGAATGCGGGGATCTTCTTGTTGACCTCGTAGTTCCACGAGACGTCGGTGACGAGGTCCTTGATGACCGGGAAGGTCTTCATCGGGCGAATGGTGATCGTCTCGCTCGCGGGATACTTGTCGATCCGGTCCATGCACATCAAGCGGGGCTTGCCGTTGACCTCGGCGCTGCATGAGCCGCACCGGCCCGCCTTGCAGTTCCAGCGGCAGGCCAGGTCGGGGGCGTGCAGCGCCTGGACGCTGTGGACGGCGTCGAGGACGACCATCCCCGGCTGCCGGGGGACCTTGAACTCGACCATGGACCCCGACTCCCGGGTCCCCCCGGTGGATGCTGAGGGTCACTTCTTCGGTCATCGGACGTCTCCTCCGGGGCCCGATCCCATGGGTCGGGCTGTGATCAATCGGACCTCTCGACGGCCGTCAGTCGGCCTTGTTCACCACCGCTTGCAGCTCTTCGGGCATCGGGGTGAGAGGAGCTTCCTCCACGAGGATCTCGTCCCCCCTCTTGCGGATGACCAGGTTCTTCTTGCCCCAGTCCTTGTTTGAATCGGGGAAGTCCTCGCGGGTGTGACCGCCTCGGCTCTCGGTTCGGGTCAGGGCGGCGCGGGTGACGGCCTCGCTGATGTCGATCATGTTCTTCAGGTCGAGCGCCAGGTGCCAGCCGGGATTGTACTGGATGTTGCCGCCCGACTTGACCTTCGCGGCCCGCTCCCGGAGCCGTTGCAACTCGTCGAGGGCGAACTTGAGGTCGTCTTCGGACCGGACGATCCCCACGCGGCGCTGCATCATCGTCCGGAGGTCTTCGTGGATGGTGTAAGGGTTCTCCCCCTCGGGCGGGTCGAACGGCCCGAGCGCCTCGCGGGCGAAGGCGTCCACCTCGTCCTGATTGATCGAGGGCAGCGAGCCCAGCTCGCGGGCGTGCTTCGCCGCGAACTCGCCGGCCCGCTTGCCAAAGACGAGGAGGTCCGAGAGCGAATTCCCGCCCAGGCGGTTGGCCCCGTGCATTCCGCCAGAGACTTCCCCGGCGGCGAACAGGCCGGGCACGGTCGATTCCTGCGTCTCGGGATGGACCCGGACCCCGCCCATCATGTAGTGGCAGGTCGGGCCGACCTCCATCGGGTCCTTCGTGATGTCGACGTCCGCCAGTTCCTTGAACTGGTGGTACATGCCCGGAAGCTTGCGGACGATCTCCTCGGGGGTCCGCTGCGAGGCGACGTCGAGGAAGACGCCGCCGTGGGGCGAGCCTCGGCCCTCGATGACCTCGCGGCGGATGGCCCGCGCGACGACGTCGCGGGTGAGCAATTCCGGCGGCCGGCGGACGGAGGCCCGTTTGCCAGCGACGACCTCGGCCACCCAGCGGAGGGCCTCTTCCTCGGTCTCGGCGAAGTCGCCCCGGAACATCTCGGGGATGTTCCGGAACATGAACCGCTCGCCATTTTTGTTCTTGAGGACCCCGCCTTCGCCCCGGACCCCCTCGGTGATCAGGGTCCCCCGAACGCTGGGCGGCCAGACCATGCCGGTCGGGTGGAACTGGACGAACTCCATGTCGATCAGGTCGGCGCCGGCCCAGAGGGCCATCGCGTGGCCGTCGGCGGTGTATTCCCACGAGTTCGAGCTGATCTCCCAGCAGCGGCCGATCCCGCCGGTGGCCAGCACGACTGCCTTGGATCGGAAGAGCACGAACCGCCCGGTCTCCCGCCAGTAGCCGAAGCCGCCGGCGATCCGGTCGCCGTCCTTGAGGAGGGCGCGGAGGGTGCATTCCATGAAGACGTCGATGCCCTGGTGGACGCCCCGATCCTGGAGGGTCCGGATCATTTCCAGGCCCGTGCGGTCGCCGACGTGCGCGAGCCTCGGGTAGGTGTGACCGCCGAAGTTGCGCTGGAGGATGCCGCCGTCCTTGGTGCGGTCGAAGACGGCGCCCCACTCTTGCAGCTCGCGGACCCGGTCGGGCGCCTCCTGGGCGTGGAGCTGGGCCATCCGCCACTGGTTGAGGAACTTGCCGCCGCGCATGGTGTCGCGGAAGTGGACCTGCCAGCTATCGCGGGCATCGGCGCTGGCCAGGGCCGCGGCGACCCCGCCCTCGGCCATGACCGTGTGGGCCTTGCCCAGGAGCGACTTGCAGACCAGCGCCGTCTTCGCCCCCTGAGCGGAGGCCTCGATCGCCGCGCGGAGCCCCGCGCCGCCGGCGCCGACGACCACCACGTCGTACTCGTGCTGCTCGTATTTGTTCATGGTTCAGATGAGCCTGATGTCGGTGATGGTCTGCGAAGCGACCAGCCAGATGTAGAAATCGGTGAACCCCACCGAGAACAGGCTGAGCCAGGCCCAGAGCATGTGGTTCTTGTTCAAGGCCGTCGCCCAAGTCCAAAGCCGGTACGAGATCCGGCCTGACGCGGTGGTCGAGAAGCGGTCGCGGCGCCCGCCGACCACGTGACGGAACGAGTGGCACGAGGTGCTATAGAGCGTCAGGAGCGCGACGTTGATGGCCATCACGAGCGTCCCGACGCTCACGCCGAACCCATTGGGCCAGCGGCAGGCCAGGCCCACGTCGTACGCCAGAAAGACGATGAAGAGCAGCGCCAGGTAGAGGAAATAGCGGTGAAGGTTCTGGAAGATCAGGAGCCGCGTTTCCCCCTTGTAATCCCCAGCCCGATGGAAGCCGCAGAAGCTCGACGGTTCTCCCACGGCGCACGCGACCGGGTCGAGAAAGAACGCTCGATAGTAAGCCTTCCGGTAGTAATAGCAGGTGACCCGGAAGCCCGCCGGCGCCCAGAGGATCAGGAACGCGGGTGAGATCCACGCCAGCGCCGGAGGCAGGGGAAGCAGGATCAAGGGCGAATAGAACGGCGAGATCATGTAGGAATGCTCAGGGAGGATCGTCGTGTCCATCCCGAGCTGGTAATCGGCGTTGTAGAAGGCGCGGAAGGTGGAGTAGACGATGAAGGCGCCGAACCCCAGCCCCGTGGCCAGGGGGCCAATCCACCACGAGTCTTTCCGCTCCGTCGCGCCGAATCTCCCGGCCGTCGCCGGTTCGATCGTTCGAGCCTGCGCCATGATGCCCTCAGTCAGCCATGGATGCGTCAGTTACAGGAGGTTGGATGCCCGATCATAAGGTTGTCGGGAAGCTAAGTCCACGATCCGGCGAATAATGTCAAGATCGGGATGAATTCCCATCCATCCTGACTCATCTTCCCGGCTCGGCCAGGGCCGCCTCGACCCGACGCGCCTCCGTCATGATCTCCTCCGCCGATCCTCGACTGGTTACGACCGCCTTGAATTTCGCGTCGTGGAGGGCGTACGAGAGTCGGGAGAGCGTTTGCAGATGGCTTCGCTGGCTGGGACAGACCAGGGAGAACAGGACGTGGACGGGCTTCTTGTCCATGGCCCCGAAATCGACCGGATGTTCGAGGAAGCCGAGCGTCACCATCGGTCGTTCGACATGGAGCACGATCGGGTTGCGGATGTGCGGCAGGGCGATGCCGTCGCCGATCGCCGTGGTCGCCGCGGCCTCGCGGGTTAGCAGGAGCCTCAGGAGCAGCTCACGGTCAACCTCCTCCGGGATCGGCAGAACCTGGACGAGGGCCCGCAAGGCACCTTCCTTGTCGGTGTCCCCGAGCCCGTGGAAGATCCCCCCGGCGTCCAGCGCCTCCACCAGGCTCGGGGCCGGCTCGTCTTCCGCCTCCAGGTTGTCGAAGACTTCGACGGAGACCTTGACCCGGTTGGCCGCGGCCCACTCCATCAGCTCGATCCGGTTAAAGTGATGCTGGCCGCCCACGAACTGCGAAGGCAGGCCCCGTTGCTTGATCCAGCGGGTCACCGTGGCTTCGGGAACGTCGAGAAACTTGCTCACATCGCGAACCGTCAACTGCATGGCACTGTCCCATCCCCTCTTGCTTGGCGACTTCATCCCGAGCTGGCCGATCAGACCATCGCGCGTCGAAGTCGAGGATACCCGCTGCGGTCCGGGCGTGCATCTCCCCCGGTCGGCCAAGATCGGCAACATCGCCCAATGTAGATGCGAACAGCTCGATGATCTGGGGCGCCGTCGCTCGTCCAGAGTCGCGTTCGATCGAGCCCCATCCCCGGGTCAGGGGAGCTTTCCCGGATCGCGCCGGACCGAGGATCGGCGGGCCTGGAGGAACTCCAGCCAGGGCTCCATGCCCCGGCCGGTCTTCGCGGAAACCTCGAAGACTTCCATGCCCGGGCGCACGGATTGGATGCTCCGATGGGCGGCGTCGGCGTCGAAGGCGACGGCATCGGCGAGGTCGGTCTTGGTGATCAGCGCCACGTCCGCCGTGTGGAAGATCGTGGGGTATTTGAGCGGTTTGTCTTCCCCCTCGGTGACGGAGAAGAGGACCAGCCGCAGGTCCTCGCCCAGGTCGAAGGTCGACGGGCAAACGAGGTTGCCGACGTTCTCGATGAAGAGGATGTCGAGGGTTTCGAGATCCCAGCCCTCCAGGGCCCGCGCGACCATGTCCGCTTCGAGATGGCAGACCGTGCCGGTGGTGATCTGCTTGACCGGGACCTGGCTGCGGGCGAGCCGCCTGGCGTCGTTGTCGGTGGCCAGGTCGCCGACGAGCGCGGCGACCCGGTGGGTTTCGCGGAGGCGAGTGAGCACCGCCTCCAGGAAGGCCGTCTTGCCCGAGCCCGGACTCGAAACCAGGCTGACGACGAACGTACCCGCCTGGTGGAAGCGAACGCGAAGGGCGCGAGCGGAGATGTCGTTCTGCTTCAGGACCCGCTGGCGGACCTGGACCAGCCGGGGGTGCTCGCTCATGGCTCGATCTCCAGGGCGACGACATCGAGCTCCCGGCCACGAATGACATCGGGTGTCGGCGAGCCGCAGTCGGGGCAGATCAGCTCGAAGGCCGAGACCGGCGCACGCTCGGCGTGGCAGTTCGGGCAGGAGACGACCACGGCCACGTCCTCGACGATCAGTTCCGCCCCGGCCATCGCCGTCCCTTCGCGGGCCAGCTCGTAGGCCAAGAGGAGCGCCTCGCGGACCACGCCGGAGAGGGGGCCGAGCTGGAGGTGGATCGCGACGACCCGGCACTCGCGGCGCGCAGCCTCTTCCTCGACGAGGTCCAGGAGACTCAGGGCGATCGACAGTTCGTGCATCGGATCACATGGCATGGATCTTGAGATAACGCTTCACGTCGGGGCCGAGGTAGTTCCAGGTCAGCCAGCCCAGGCCGACGACCACCACGCCCGCGATCAGCAGGTTGGCGTGGGAATCGTGCCGGTCTCGACGCTTCGCGAGCGGTCGTCGCCAGTCGTTGGACAATTCGGGGAGCCAGGAGCCACGTTCGGACGTCAAGCTTGCCATCTTCCGACCTCCTTCCCAGGGGTGACGATCTCTTCGTTCGATTCGAGGACCTCGCCTCGGAGGAGCCGCTCAGCGAGCGACAGGATCAGCGGGACCGCTTCCTCGACCGCCATGCGGACCGGCTCGCTGAGGCCGGGTTGGATGTCGTCCGGCTCGACGCAAGCTCCGGGTTCGCAGCCGACCAGCAGGAGGCGGTCGACCCGGCCGCCCAGCGACGCAACCAGGCGCAGGACCTTCGCCGGGTCCATCCCGTGCGCCTCCAGCAAACAGCCGCCGACTTCGGGACCGGAAGACTCCTCCGGCGACGGCTCCAGGACGTAGAGCGTGCCGGGCGGCCCGCCCCTGGGCGCCGCGTCGACCAGGATGACCGATTCGTAGCCGTCCAGCAGCGCATAGGTCAGGTCGATCCCCCGGATTCCGAAGTCGACGAGCCGGACATCCTCAGGCAACGCGACGCCCGCGAGCCGCCGCGCGACCTCGACGCCGAAGGCGTCGTCACCCAGGAAGATGTTACCGACGCAGGCGATCAGGAGTCGGGGACGCGTCATGACCCCTCCAGTACGGCGAAGAGGTCGAAGATCATGTGCAACTGGTCCTTCAGCTTGATCGCCCCACCCAGGGCGGTGACCGGCTTGATCCGGTAGTCAGAGAGCAGGAGCGGACATTCGCCGCTGAGCAGGATGCCGTCCTGGAAAATCTTCAATCCCGCTTCGACCGGACGGGGCCGGGTGACGCCGTGGAGCGTGAGCCGGCCGCCGAGGTGCAGCCGATATTCGGTCGGGCTGATCGAATCGGCCGGGACATCCTCGGCCTGGTAGAGGATCTCGGGGAAGGTCAGGGATTCGAGCTCGTCCCGGAGCATCCGCTCCTGGATCTCTCGATGGTCGGCGGGGCTGACGTTGTCGAGCAGTTCGAGCGATCCGGCCTGGATCGTGAGGTCCAGCGCCATGCCCTCGACCCGGCCCCCCTCGAAGTGCATCTCGCCGTGGAAGCCCCGGACCGCGAAGGTCGGGCTGTGGCCGAGCGCCGAGAGCATCCCGGTGGCGAACGCCCGCACGTTGAACTGGCTCAGGCTCGGGTCGAACCGGTAGCGTTCCGACATGGGACGGCCTCATGAGAGAGGTTCGATCTCCTCCAGGGCGAAGAAGAAGCGGTGGCCGGGCTGGCGGAGCGCGCCGAGGTCCCGGCCGGGGTCGTCATCGACGAGGACGGCCAGGTAGACCAGGCCCTCGAAGTCCTGCTCGATCGCCTCGATCGTCGCCGCCTTGCCGTCGAGAGCCATGTCCAGGATATCGGCCCGACGTCGAGGGCGGAGCCGGACTCGATCCCCCTCGCGCAGCTCGGCGGGGCCGACGTGGACGCATTCCAGCCGACGGCGGTCGACCTCGGGGCCCCAGCTCCAGCTATCCATGGATTCCCTCCTTCGACGGGCGAAGCCCGCGGAACGTGCCGTGGAGCCCCATCAACTGCTCGCGGGCCAGGGCCTCGGTCCTCGCCAGGAGGTCGCCGGCCCGCTCGTCGACGGCCGCCATCGCGGTCTTCTCCTCGTCGGTCAGTGTCATGATCCGGAGGGTCAGGATCTCGTCGATCTCGGTCCCGTCGAAGAGGTCGCCCGCGCTCTCCGGGGCGATCTTCGGGTAGTCGTAGAGGATGATCGGGGAGGAGAGCATCATCGCCGCGCGACCCTCCTCGCCCACGAGCACCGGCCAGACGCCGACGTTCCGGCACGCGGCGACGGCCTCTCGGCAGGATTCGGGAGGATCGGTCAACGAGACGAATTCCCCCCGATCGACCCCGAGAATCGCGTGGGTCGAGACCATCGACCGGAGCAACGCCCGATCGCGCGAGGTGACCGGGAAAGGGGACAGGCACCTCGAAGACTCGGAGCCAGTCCCCTTTCCCTCGCCCCTCCTCTCAATCTCCAGCCGCGATCGGTTCAGGACCCGGAGCGTCAAGCGGTCCAGCCCCTCGCCGGCCTCGACCGCAGACAGTTCCACGATCCCCTCGATCGCCGATTGCTCGCGGATCACGACGCCGACGACTTCCCCATTCGGCCCGAGCAGCGGCTCCGAACGCCTTCCGCCCGGAAAGCCGAAGGGATGACGCAACGGGCCGGCGCGAAGCTCGCCCAGCGCGGTCGGTTCGAAGGTGATCTCGCGTGCTTCCGCCTCCTGCCAGGTCTGGAAGAGCCGGTCGCCGACCCGGAGCGACTCAACGGGGCGGGAGGGCGGTTCCCTCCCGTCCGGCCAGGCGGCGAGCGGCGGATCGATTGCGCCGACCTGGCGGGCCGTCAGGTGGAGGAAGCGGACGACGACCTCGACGGTCGTCGAAGGCTCGCCGAGGACCAGGCACTCGGTCTGCTGGCTCCAGGATTCTCCGCTGCTCGACCGGCAGTAAGGCTCGGGATAGAGGCCGCCGAAGGTCCAGCGCTGGCGGTTCTTGGTCGAAGGGCGATAAGGGTAAAGGATGTACCCCTCGTAGAGGACGGCGTCGGCGATGGGGTCGACCAGGGCGCGGTTCATGACGTCACCGCCTCCTCGGCCGAGGCCAGGAGCCGCTCCAGCGCCTGCTCCCAGGTCGTCAGGCCGTGCCCTCTCCGGAACTGGTCGAGCCGGTCGAACACGTCCTTGACGCAGGCAGAGCCAGGCGCTGTTCGGATAATAATGGTCCATCATCTCCCGCCAGGTCCGAGGCCGGGAGCCGGTAATCGGCCTCTTTCTCCCAGGAGATCTGCGCGACCTGGAGGGCCTCATCCTCACCCCGTAGAAGATCGTGCCGCTGAAGAGGAACCAGAGCGGCAGGTCGCCCCCTTCGAGCGCGGAGAAATAGCGAGTCGCCGCGAGGTTGAAGTCGTGGCTGCAAGCGATCGGCAGGTCGACGTCGGTCGAGCCCTCGAAGGGCGGGACGACGACGTTGACCTGGGTCCAGAGCATCGACCGGAGCGTCTGACCCCAGCGCTCGGGCGAGCCGAAGAGGTCGCGCAGCCGCTCCTTCTCCGCGGCCGAGTACGACCGCCGGGCCGGCTCGATCCGGACCTGGCAGCGCAGGATGACGGAGTGGATCGGCGTCGATTCGACTTCCGGAGGCGGTGGCCTCGGAGACGCGGAGCGTGAAAAGCAGCGTTGGCGAGGCCGCGAAGCGTTGCGGCTCGGCCGCCTCGACCTGGAAGTTGAGGTCAGGCATGGGACTGCTCCCGGAGCCGGTCGAAGAAGCCGGCGATCTCGCCCCAGACCAGCGCCCCGCCCGAAAGCCCTTGCCAGTGCGAGCCGGATCAGGCCGACGAGCCGATAGCAATGGTCGATACCGACACGGTAATGGTCGTGCGTCATGCCGATCCGGTTGACCAGGAGCCCTTCGACGTCGGGTTGCAGGTCGCGGAGGGCCGGATTCGCGTCCTCCAGAGTGCCCCATGCCTCGGCCGCGACGAGGGATTCGGTCGCCCCGGCCGGGCTCGGATAGAGGGCGACGACCCGACCGGCCGGCGTGCTCCGGAGGAAGAAGGCGAGGTTGATCGGGAGCTGGAGGGCGTCCCAGGCCTCGTCGGTCAGGCGGAGATCGGGCAACGAGCGGACGCGCCGGGGGACCCGGCGATAACGAACCGCGTTCGGGCCGTCGAACAGCAAGGCGCAGGCGTCGCACGCGCAGATGAGCCGGCGGGTGGCCGGCTCGACCAGATGCGTGTGCTCGTCGGGCAACACCAGGTTGCAGAGCGAGCAATGCTCGACTTCCGCCCTGGGGCGCATCAGGCGGCGGATCGAGGCCAGGGCGGTTGGCGCGGGTCGGCTTCGCGCGAGTGGGCGATCATGGCGAAGGCTCACGCGGGAGGGAGGTTGGGCATCCGGGGGTCGATCGGCGCGCGGGCGTCGGGGTTGACGCTCGTCGCGTCTCGCGCCGTCCGCCCTCCGTTCGGGCTGTCGCGGCCTGGCTCCCGGCCTCCGAGTCGGACGAGTTCCTCACCCCGGGGCGAGCCCGGCGTGTGCGAGGGCAATTCGGATCGCGAATCGTGTCGGCTATTCATGCTGAACGCTCCTGAAACAAGGATCACCGCGAGTCTCAAGACACCGACAGGACGACCAGCGGCCGGCCGTCCGGGGTCGTCATCGGGCTGGCCGTCTCCCCCTCGACCTCCACGGCGACCACGTCGGGAGCCCGGCCGACGATCGCCTCCTCGATCGTCTGCTTCATCGTCATGGCCGACGACGGGCAGCCGTGGCAGTTCCCCACCAGGCGAAGCCGGGCCACACCGTCGTCGAGCCCGAGCAGTTCGACGTTGCCGCCGTGAGACCGCAGGTAAGGCCGAACCTGCTCGAGCGCCTGGAGCACCCGGGCCTCCAGGTCGAGCGGATGCAGCCCGTGGAGCAGGAGCAAACCGCCGACGACCGGGTCGCGAACGCAGGCATCGAGGACCGAGTCGCCGACTTCTCCGGCCGCCCGGAGGTGATCGAGGATACAGGCCAGCCCGGTCCCGTGCAGTTCGAGGATCGCCTGCGCGATCTCTCGGACCCGGGCCCTCGCCGCCGGGTCGGCGAGACGTTCGGCCCCCTGGAGCAGGTCGTCGAGGCGCTGGAGGCTCGCCTGGAAGTCGCGGTCGTCGAGGGTGTCGGTCATCGATGCCTCCCGGGTCGTCGCGCAGGACGGTCATTTCTGGACGCCGAACATCGGCACATGCTTGACGTCGAGGAGCTTGCCTTCGCCCGTGTACATGTGGACGCCGCAGGGCAAGCAGGGGTCGAAGCTCCGGACGGCCCGCATGATGTCGATCCCCTTGAACTTGTCGGGGCCGTTCTCCTCGAAGATCGGCGTGTTCTGGACCGCGTCCTCGTAGGGGCCGGGGGTCCCGTAGACGTCTCGAGGGGTGGCGTTCCAGGGGGTGGGCGGATAGGGGTGGTAGTTGGCGATCTTGCCGTCGCGGATGACGACGTGGTGCGACAGGACGCCTCGGACCGCCTCGTGGAAGCCGCATCCGATGGCGTTGTCGGGGACCTTGAAGTCGGTCCAGGTCCGGGTCCGGCCGGCGTGCAGCTCCTTCATCGCCTGCTCGGCGAAGTAGAGCCCGGCCGCCGCCGCGTAGGCCTGGAAGTAGGTCCGCGCCCGGTCGCGCTCGATGGCGTTGCTCCACTTCGGGATCTTCCACTCGAACTCGACCTCGGGCCGCATCATCGTCCTGGGCAGGTAGATCTTGACGCTCTGGCCGGTGGCCTTGACGTAGCCGAAGTCGACCAGGCCCGCCAGCGCCGTCGACCAGAGCCGGGCGATCGGGCCGCCGCCGGTGTCCAGCGCCAGGTGCTCGCCGGTCTTCGGGTGCAGCCAGCGCGGGCACATGACCCAGGAGTAGTTCCCCTCGAAGTCGCGCTTCTGAGGCCGGGGGATGGTCGTCTGGTTCCAGGGATGGCGCCGGTCGACCGGGTTGCCCAGCGGGTCGCGCGGGACGAAGACCTCGCCGGTGTCGGCCCAGTCGTCGTAGAACGAGTGGCCGAGCAGGATCCGGATGCCGAGGTTGATGTCGATCAGGTCGTGCGTGACCGCCTTGCCGTCGACGATGACGCCGGGGGTGACGTACATCGCCCTGCCCCACTCGTCCATGTGGCGATACTGGTAGTCGCAGACCTCGGGGTCGTTCCACGAGCCCCAGCAGCCCAGCAGGACCCGGCGACGACCGACCTCCTCGTAGCCGGGCAGGGCCTCGTAGAAGAAGTCGAAGAGGTCGTCGTGCATCGGCACGACCTTTTTCATGAACTCGACGTACTTCATCAGCCGGACGACATAGTCGGTGAAGAGTTGCTGCGTGGGGACGGTGCCGACGCCGCCGGGGTAGAGCGTCGAGGGGTGGACGTGCCGCCCTTCCATCAGGCAGAACATCTCCCGGGTCATCCGGCTCATCTGGAGGGCCTCGCGGTAGAACTCCCCGGTGAACGGGTTGAGCGACCGCATGATGTCGGCGATGGTCTTGTAGGGGTGGTCGCCGAAGTGGGGCGACTCGGTCCGCTGGGCCCTGTCCCAGACGCCCGGGTTGGTCTCCTTGACCATCTGCTCGCAGAAGTCGACGCCGACGAGGTTGTCCTGGTAGATGTTGTGATCGAACATGTACTCGGCCGCCTCGCCGAGGTTGACGATCCACTCCCCCATCGCGGGGGGGCGGATGCCGAAGGCCATGTTCTGGGCGTAGCAGGCACAGGTGGCGTGGTTATCGCCGCAGATCCCGCAGATCCGGCTGGTGATGAAGTGCGCGTCGCGCGGGTCCTTGCCCTGCATGAAGATGCTGTAGCCCCGGAAGATCGACGAGGTGCTGTGGCACTCGACGACCTGGCGGTTGGCGAAGTCGATCTTGGTGTAGATGCCCAGGCTGCCCACGATCCGGGTGATCGGGTCCCACGACATCTCCACGAGCTGCCGGTCGTTGCTCGGGGCCTCGCCCGTCGGCCTGGTGACGGTCGCCATCGCTTCTCTCCTGTCCGTTGGGGTGGGCTCAGTAGGACGTGGGGTGATACCCGGTGGTCAGCGAGGGGCCGGCGTGCCGCCATCTCGGCTCCTTGTTGAGCGTCGTGTTGGTGATGCCCCGGAGCCGGCGGATGATCTTGCCATACATGCTGATCAGGCCCGAGGAGAGGATGCCGCCGGGGGGCTCGTCCATGAACGGCATGAACTTATCGGGGAAGCCCGGCATGGTGCAGCCGATACAGATTCCGCCGACGTTCGGGCAGCCGCCGATGCCGGCCATCCAGCCGCGCTTGGTGACGTTGCAGTTGACCACCGGCCCCCAGCAGCCGATCCGGACCAGGCACTTGGGCGAGCCGTACTCGTGGGCGAAGTCGGCCTGTTCGTAGTACGACCCGCGGTCGCACCCTTCGTGGACGGTCTTGCCGAAGAGCCAGGTCGGCCGGAGCTGCTGATCGAGCGGGATCATCGGCGCCAGGCCGGCGACCTGGTAGAGCAGGTAGAGCAGCGTCTCGGTCATGTTGTCCGGCTGGACCGGGCAGCCCGGCACGTTGACGATCGGGATGCCGGCGGACGACCGCCAGTTCCAGCCCAGGTAATCGGCCAGGCCCATCGCGCCAGTCGGGTTGCCGGCCATCGCGTGGATACCGCCGTAGGTGGCGCAGGTCCCGGCCGCCACGACGGCCACGGCCTTGGGCGCCAGGCGGTCGATCCACTCGCAGGTGGTGATCGGCTGGCCGGTCCGCCGGTCCGTCCCGAGCGCCGCCCAGTACCCCTCGGCCTTGATGGATTCGTTCGGGATCGAGCCCTCGATGACCAGGACGAACGGGGCGCCCAGCCGCCCTTCGTCGGCCTGATACCAGTAATTCATGAACTCGTCGCCCACCTCGTAGGCAAGCACCGGGTTGTGCAGGTGGACCTTGGGCAGGCCGGGGATGGCCCCCATCACGATGTCCTCGATGCTCGGCTGGCTGGCGGCGGTGACGGACACCGAGTCTCCGTCGCAGCTCAGGCCGGCGGTGATCCAGAGGACGTGGACCTCCTTGACCGCCGGTTCCCGCTGGGTCTTCCGCCCGTAGGGGGCTTCCGTTGCTGTCGCCATGAGGGCCCTCCCTTTCTGGGAAAAGGTTCGGCGATCCCCGCTCGGGGCGATTCAAGCCCCGGGACGGGCTCGGCCAGATTCCGAAAGAAGTTGAACTCACTCAGCAGATCCTCGGGAGTTGCTCGCCGGAGAGGAGCGTCACGACCCGCTCTCCCCCGACTTTCGATCGCAGAATCACCATCCCCGGATGCTCGGGAACGACCGTGCCGACGATCGAGGCATCCCGGCCCAGCGGGTGCGCCCGCATCGTCTCCAGGACGAGTTCGGCATCGTCGGGCGGGACGACGGCGATCAGCTTCCCCTCGTTGGCGACGTAGAGCGGGTCGAGCCCGAGCATCTCGCACGCCCCCTTGACCTCGCGACGGAGCGGGATCGCCCCTTCGACCAGCTGTCACGCCGACCTTCGAGGCTCCCGCCAGTTCGTTCAGCGCGCTGGCCAGGCCGCCCCGCGTCGGGTCGCGCAGGCAGCGCGGTCTCCGGGCAGGCGTCCAGGATCGCGCTGGGCCAGGCCGTGGAGCGGGGCGGTGTCGCTCTCCAGGACGGTCTCGAACTCCAGCCCCTCGCGGACCGACATGATCGCGATCCCGTGATCGCCCAGGGTCCCCGAGAGCAAGATCCGGTCGCCCGGCCGGGCGTTGTGGATCGAGAGCGAGAGCCCCTCCGGCACCAGGCCGATGCCGGCGGTCGTGATGAAGACGCCGTCCCCCTTGCCGCGGTCGACGACCTTGGTATCGCCGGTGACGAGCGTCACGCCCGCCTCCTCGCACGCCGAGCGCATCGAGGCGACGATCCGCTTCAGGTCGTCCAGCGGCAGACCTTCCTCCAGGATGAACGCCGCCGAGAGGTACAACGGCCGGCGCCCCGAGACCGCCAGGTCGTTGACCGTCCCGTGGACCGCCAGCCGGCCGATGTCCCCGCCCGGGAAGAACAGCGGCCGGACGACGAAGGCGTCCGTCGTGAAGGCCAGCCGTGGCCCCTTCACGCCCTGGCCCGAATCGAGCCGCAGGGTCGCCGAATCCTCAAGCAAAGCCAAAACCTCGCCGCCGAAGCCGGGCACGAACAGCCGGCCGATCAGGTCGGCGGTCAACTGGCCGCCGCTCCCGTGGCCGAGCAGGATGTGGTCGTACCGCGACGCCGGCAACGGCGCAAGTGCCGAGCAGCAGGCCGTTTTGGTCGGAATTGGCTTTGTCTTCCGTCCCGTGACCGCTCATGAATGGGCTCCCGCCGGGACGTTCGCTTCGAGGTGCCGCCCGTAGGCGTGATACGCCGCGCACGCTCCTTCGGAGGAGACCATCGTCGCCCCCAGCGGCGTCGAGGGCGTGCACGCCTTGCCGAACGCGGGGCATTCGTGCGGCTTCTTGACCCCTCGGAGGACCAGGCCGCTGATGCAGGCCGACGACTCCTGGGTCTGGATGTCGCCGACCTCGAAGATCTGCTCGGCGTCGAGGTCGCGGTACTCGTCGCGGAGCCCGAGGCCGCTGCCGGGGATCGGGCCGATCCCGCGCCACTTGCGGTCGCAGACCTCGAAGACGTCCTCGATCAATCGACGAGAGGCAAGATTCCCCTCAGGACGGACGGCTCGGGCGTACTGATTCTCGACCTCGGCCCGTCCTTCCTCCAGTTGCTGGACGGTCCGCAAGATCCCTTCGAGGAGGTCCAGCGGCTCGAACCCGGTGATGACGATCGGCACCCCGAACTCGCGGGCGAGTCGGCTCGTACTCCGAGGTCCCCATCACGGCGCAGACGTGACCCGGCCCGAGGAACCCCCGTACCCGGTTTCCCGGCGCCCGGAGGATGGCGGTCATCGTCGGGCGGGACCAGGACGTGCGAGACCAGGACGCTGAAGTTGGTCAGGCCCCGCTTCCTCGCCAGCCAGACGGCCATCGCGTTGGGCGGGGCGGTGGTTTCGAAGCCGATCGCGAAGAAAACGACCTTCCGGCCCGGGTTCGCCGCCGCCAGGTTCACCGCGTCGAGCGGCGAGTAGACCACCCGGACGTCGGCCCCTCGCGACTTTAGCTCCAGCAGGTCGCCGCGCGAGCCCGGCACGCGGAGCATGTCGCCGAACGAGCAGAACGTCACCCCCGGCCTCGATGCGATCGCATGGGCGCGGTCGATCATCTCCAGCGAGGTCACGCAGACCGGGCACCCCGGGCCGTGGACCAGCTCGACCTCGGGAGGGAGCACGCGGTCGATCCCGTACTTGACGATCGTGTGCGTCTGGCCGCCGCAGACCTCCATGAGCGTCCAGGGCCGCGTGACGACCCGGCGGATCGCCGAGGCGAGGGCCTTCGCCGCATCGCCGTCCCGGTATTCGTCGAGGTATTTCACGGCGGGTGCTCCTTCAGCTCGTCGAGCTGGTTCATCCGCTCCAGGAAGGCGAAGACCTGGCGAGCCTCCGCCTCGTCGATCCGAGAGAGGGCGAAGCCGACGTGGACCACCACGTAGTCGTCGGGCCGGACCTCGGGGACGTGCTCCAGGCAGACGCGCCGGAGATCCCGCCGAAGTCGACCTTGCCCATGAGGATCTCGTCCTCAAGGTACGTCTCGACCACCTTGCCGGGGATGCCCAGGCACATCGTCGCTCTCCTTCGGACGAGGCTCAATCAATCATTCGGTCATCGCCGAGGCGATCGCCAGTTGACCCAGGCTCAGCCCACCGTCACCGGGCGAGCACTCGCCGATGTCGATAGACGCGGAAGCCGTCGCCGGTCAGACGGGCCACGGTCTCGCTCGTGAGCAAGGCGTTCAGGAAGACCCCGCCGCTGAGGGCCACCGCGTCGAACCCCGTCGACCGCCGGAGCCGGTCGCAGACCGAGGCGATCACCTCGACCATCGTCGAGTGAAACCGCCGGGCGATCCGAACCGGCTCGACCCCGCGCGTCGCGTCGTCCGCGACCGCCCGGATCAACGGCCGGGTGTCGACGACCAGCGGGAAATCCGCCCCGGGGACGTCCTCGGGAGGGCCGACCTCAAACGGGTAGGCTCCGTCCGGAGTCGCTTCCGTCGCCAGCCACTCCAGCTCCATGGCGGCCTGCCCCTCGTAGCTGACGCGGTCCCGGACGCCGGCCAGGGACGCGACGGCGTCGAAGAGCCGCCCGACGCTGGAGGTGCTCGGCGTGTTGAGGCGTTTCTCAAGCAGGATCAGGACGTTCCTGATATCTGCATGCAAACCTCGCGCCTTGATTGCGTCCGTTCCGACCCCGGCGTCCACGAGGTGAGCCACTGCCATCCGCCAGGGTTCGCGGATCGCCTGCTCCCCTCCCGGCATGCCGACATAACGCAGGTGAGCCGCTCGACGGAATTTCCGACAGTCCCCGACGAGGAACTCGCCCCCCCAGACGGCGCCGTCGGTCCCGTAACCCGTGCCGTCGAAGGCCACGCCGATCACAGGTTCGTCCAGTCCGTTTTCGGCCATGCAGCTCGCGACGTGCGCATGGTGATGCTGGACTCCGAGAAGCTCGATGCCCGACGCCAGAGCCCGCTCGCGAGCATACCGCGACGAGGCGTAGTCCGGATGCAGGTCGTGAACGATCCGCTCGGGCCAGATTGCGAACAGCCGCTCGTAATGCCCGATCGCCTCGACGTACGCGCGATACGCCTGGTAATGGTCGAGGTCGCCGAGATGATGGCTCGGAAAGGCGTGTTGACCCCGGCCGAGGGCGAAGGTCGCCTTCAATTGCCCTCCCAGCGCCAGGGTCGGCCGAGGGCAGGGCCGGGTGAGAATCAAGGGCTCCGGCGCGTCGCCCCTCGATCGCCGGACGGGCAGCTCGCTCCCATCGACGAGCCGGGTCACCGAGTCGTCACATCGAATATGGATCGGCCGGTCGTTAGTCAGGAAGAGGTCGGCGATGTCCGCGAGCCGCTCCCGGGCGTCGTCGTCCTCGAAGGCGATCGGCTCGTCCGAGCGGTTCCCGCTGGTCATCACGAGCGTCCGGCCGTCCAGCTCGTCCATGAGCAGGTGGTGCAGGGGCGTGTAGGGCAACATCACGCCGAGCGACGGATTCTCGGGCGCCACCCCATCGGCGAGCCGAGCCTCCGACCGACGACGAAGCAGGACGATCGGCCGGCGCCGGGACGAGAGGACCGCACGCTCGGCCTCGGTCACCTCGCAGAATCTCGGCGCCGACCGGACGTCGCGGACCATGACGGCCAGCGGCTTCTCATCGCGATGCTTCCGGCGCCGCAATTCCGCTACCGCGCGGCTGTCATCGGCGAGGCAGGCGAGGTGGTATCCTCCCAGGCTCTTGACGGCGACGATCTTCCCGCGCCTCAACGCTTCAACGGCGTGGGGCAGGGGAGGGATGTCATCGATCGCCCGTCCGGAGCCGTCGAGCAACCTGCAATCGCGGGCCGCACGCCGGGCAGGCGATCGGCTGGGCGTGGTAGCGGCGGTCCCCCGGGTCCTCGTATTCCGACCGGCAGGCGGGACACATGGTGAAGCGCCGCCATCGTCGTACGCTCGCGGTCGTAGGGTACACCGCGGATGATCGTCAGCCGCGGGCCGCAGTTCGTGCAGTTGAGGAACGGGTAGCGATACCGGCGATCCTCCGGGTCGAACAGCTCCTTCAAGCAGTCGTCGCAGGTGGCGATGTCCGGCGCGACGAAAATCAGGTCCGGATGGATCGAGATCGCTGGGCTCGATCTGGAAGCAGCGATCACCTCGGGGCGCCCCGGTGACCCATCGGATCTCATCGATCCTCGCCGCCGGTGGCGGACGGGTTGTCAACTCGGCGAGAAAGCGGTCCAGCGACTGGGACTTCCCCTCCAGCTCGATCAGGACGTCGCCGGCCCGATTCCTCACGGAGCCCCGGAGGTCGAGCCGCGTCGCGAGATCAAAGACGAAAGGACGAAATCCGACACCCTGGACGATCCCGGTGACCGTGATCGCTCGGCGATTCATGGATGAGCGCCTCGCAAGGCGGGCGTGCCTCCGAATCTCCCCGGCGCCGAGATCGGGATGGATGGAACCTGTCCGGATGAGGACGCGGAGAAATCGATGACCCTTCGGATAGGGTCTCGCCCCTGAAGATCCATGTCAATAAAAAAGTAGGTTTATTCTGGGGTTCCCCACCGAGTTCCGCCGAGAGATCAGGCCGGGCATGCCCACTCTGGATTACCCCTTCGGTCCGGCGTATAGTTCGAACAGATGCGGGCCGGGGGTCGTGCCGGAGACCAGGTCTCCGGTTCCGGGGGCATCTCCTCTCTTGAAGCCGTTCATGGACGGCGTCACGAGTGTTGCCAGACCCGCAACCGATCGGGTTCAAGCTGATGTCACAGATCCGCGATCGGACGCGAGCAATCCTCGCCCAGGAGGAAAGACTCCGGCAAGGGGGCGGAGCGGAGGGGGTCGCTCGCCAGCGGCGGCTCGGCCGGATGACGGCCCGGGAGCGGATCGCGGCCCTTTTCGACGAAGCCGGCGGGTTCTTCGAGTTCGGCCTCTGGTCGGCCCACGCGATGTATCCCGAGTGGGGTGAGGTTCCCGCCGCGGGAGTAGTCGGCGGGATCGGATGGATCGAGGGCCGACCCTGCCTGGTTGTCGCCAACGACGCCACGGTGAAGGCCGGGGCGATGTTCCCGCAGTCGGTGAAGAAAGTCCTCCGGCTCCAGCGAATTGCATCGACGTTCCGCCTGCCGGTGGTCTACCTGGTCGACTCTGCGGGCGTCTTCCTGCCGCTCCAGGACGAGATCTTTCCGGACGAGGATGACTTCGGCCGGATCTTCCGGAACAACGCCGTGCTTTCGGCCGGAGGAATCCCGCAATACGCGGCAATCATGGGAAGCTGCGTCGCGGGCGGGGCCTATCTGCCGGTGCTCTGCGACACCGTCCTGATGACCGAGGGGAGCCATCTCTACCTGGCCGCGCCGGCCCTGGTCAAGGCGGCGATCGGACAGGACGTCGCCCCCGAGGATCTGGGAGGTGCCGCGATGCACTCGGCGATCAGCGGGACCGTCGACTTCCGCGAGCCTGACGATTCGAGTTGCCTCAAGCGGCTCCGATCGCTCTTCAGCCTCTTGCCGTGCGATGATCGCGGTCCTGTTCCGGCGGAAACATCGCCCATCCGCGATCCCGACGAAATCTACGACCTCGACTCCACGAACGGGCGGTCGAACTACGATGTGCGGGACCTCCTGGCCTGCCTCGTCGATCGCGACTCGACCCAGGAATACAAAGCCGATTACGGCCCGACGCTCGTCACCCTGTACGCCAAAATCGGCGGTCGGCCGGTCGGGATCGTCGCGAACCAGCGCCTGCGTTGCACCTCGGGCCAGGGGGAGTTACAGATCGGCGGCGTGCTTTATGTTGACAGCGTCGAGAAGGCCGCCCGGTTCGTCATGGACTGCAACCAGACGGGGATACCGCTGGTGTTCATCCAGGACGTCCAGGGCTTCATGGTCGGCAAGGCCGCCGAACGGTCGGGGATCATCCGCGCCGGGGCGAAGCTGGTGAACGTGGTCAGCAACTCGATCGTCCCGAAGATCACGGTCATCGTCGGAGGCTCGTTCGGAGCCGGCAATTACGCCCTCTGCGGCAAGGCGTACGACCCCTGGCTGATCCTCGCGTGGCCCAACGCGAAGTACGCCGTGATGGGGCCCGACCAGGCGTCCGAGACCCTCCTGAGCTTGCGAATCCGGGCCGCCGAACGCGAGGGGCGGACGCTCGGCGACGAGGAAGTCCGCCGGATGCGGGAAACGATCCGATCGCAGTACGAGGCCCAGAGCGACATCCGTTACGGCGCGGCAAGAGGGTGGGTCGATGCGATCATCCCACCGCACGAGACGAGACGCTGGCTCGACATGGCGCTCCGCCTGATCCCCGCCACGCGCGATCCGGGGCCATTCCGAACCGGTGTCTTGCAGGTCTGAGAGGGCGCAATGAGACCTTCCATCCGGATCGGCAACTCACAAGGGTTCTGGGGCGACCGCGCCGACGCCGCGGCCGAGATGCTGGCGCTTGAGCCGGACCTCGACTACCTGACGTCCGACTACCTCGCCGAGGTCTCGCTCTCGATCCTGGCCCTCCAGCGCGACCGAGATCCCACCCTCGGGTACGCCCGGGACTTCGTCGAAGTCGTCCGCTCGCTGGTCCCGTACTGGCGAAGTGGCGGCCGATGTCGCCTGATCACGAACGCCGGAGGACTGAACCCCGCCGGCTGCGCCCGGGCCTGCGCCGAGGTCCTTCGCGAGGCCGGCGTCGGCTCGATGCCGATCGGCGTCGTCGAGGGGGACGACGTCCTGGCGATCCTCCGCGACCCGACCCGATCATCAAAGCGTTTCAGCAATCTCGATAGCGGGCGGCCGATCTCGGACATTGCTGATCGGCTGGTCACGGCCAACGCCTACCTCGGGGCCTCGGGGATCGCCGAGGGGTTGGCCCAAGGCGCCCGGATCGTCATCACCGGCCGCGTGGCCGACCCGAGCCTGACCGTCGCCCCGTGTCTCCACGAATTCGGCTGGCGATCGGACGAGCACGACCGGATCGCCGGCGCCACGGTCGCCGGGCATCTCATCGAGTGTGGGACGCAGGTCACCGGGGGGATCTCGACCGATTGGTTATCGATTCCCGACCCGGCCCACATCGGCTTCCCGATCGTCGAGGTCGACCCCGAAGGGGCCTGCCTCGTCACCAAGCCGCGCGGGACCGGCGGCGTGGTCAACACACGGACGGTCACCGAGCAGCTCCTCTACGAGATCGGCGACCCCGACAATTACCTGAGCCCCGACGTGACCGTCTCATTCCTGGGCCTCCGCGTTGAGGATCTTGGTCATGACAGGGTCGCGGTCAGGGGAGCCCGAGGCCGGCCGGCCCCGCCGACCTACAAGGTCAGCGCGACCTTCCGCGATGGCTTCCGGGCGCAAGGGATGCTGACGATCTTCGGGCGGGACGCCGAGGCCAAGGCCAGGCGCTGCGGCGAAATCGTCCTGGATCGAGTTCGCGAAGCCGGGCACACGCTCCGCGAGGCGACCGTGGAATGCCTCGGCTCCGGCGACGTCGCTCCCGGAATTCCCGGTTTGATGGATCGCTCGAAGTTGATGGAAGTCGTCCTCCGGATCGCCGTGGCGGACGGGTCGAAAGACGCGGTCGAGCGGTTTTCCAGGGAACTCATGCCCCTGATCACGGCCGGGCCGCCGGGCACGACCGGCTACGCCGAAGGTCGGCCGAAGGTCCACGCGATCTTCCGTTACTGGCCCTGCCTGATCGATCGGGGCCTGGCCGAGCCGCGAGTGAGCCTGATTTCATCGACGGGCGATTGATCGTCTCGAACCCGCGGAAGCGAGGGCAGGGGTATGAGCCACAACAAGGCGAACCCAACGGGCAGTCCTCCGGTTCGATCCGTGCGACTGGGCGAGATCGCCCACGCCCGGAGCGGCGACAAGGGGACCGGCGCCAATATCGGGGTCCTCGTCGAATCTCCGGCCGCTTACGCGATCCTGCTCGACCAGTTGACCGCTGAGCGGGTCGCGACCTTCTTCGAGCCGATGGGCGTGACCGGCGTCGAGCGGTTTGAATTGCCGAATCTCCTGGCTTTGAATTTCGTGCTCCGGGGCGTCCTGGGTCGTGGCACGCGGGTTGACGCCCAGGGCAAGGCCCTCGGCCAGGCGATCCTGGAGATGCCGATCGAGTCTCTCCGATGGGTGATGGCCCGGCGACTGAATCGAGGCGACCATGAGCGAGGTGCTTCTCCGGATCGAACAGCCGCGACCGGGCGTTGTCGACCTGGTGCTCAACCGGCCCGAGCGGCGGAACGCCCTGACGGTCGGATTGATGAACGAGCTGGTCGCGGCGATCGAGCGCCTTTCCGCTGAAACCGAAAACCGGGTCCTGATCCTCCGAGGGAATGGCCCGGTCTTCTGCGCGGGCCTCGACCTCGTCGAGGCATCGGACCCGGGTTTCGCGGAAGCAGGTGCCGAGGCGATCGGATTGGTTTTGAGTTCCCTGACCGAGACGCCACTGGTGACCATCGCCGTGGCCCACGGTGTCGCGGCGGCGGGCGGCGCTGGCTTGCTGGCTGCTTGCGACTTCGCGATCGCGTCTGAGGAATTGAAAATCGTCTTCCCTGAGACCCGCCGGGGACTCGTGCCCGCACTAGTGGCGACCGTCCTCCGTAAGAAGTTGAAGGACGCCGACCTCCGCGAGTTGTTCTTCCTGGCCGAGCCGGTCGACGCGGCTCGGGCCCGGTCGATGGGGCTCGTCTCCCGGGTCGTGCCCGAGGGCACAATCCGGGACGAAGCCAACCGGCTTGCCGACCTGATCCTCAAGGGGGCGCCCGGGCGATCCGGAGCACGAAGGGGCTCCTGGCCGAGCTGGGGTCGGCGGCCGAGGGCGAGTGGGTCCGGATCGCGCGGGAGTATCACATCAAGGCAAAGCTCGATCCGGAGGCGAGGGAGGGCCTCGCCGCGTTCCTCGAAAAACGTCCGCCCAACTGGGCGTGAGGAGTTTCGACCATGGCCGCCACGACCACCACCGACGCCGGGCAGGACGCGCGGACCCAGACGCGAGAGCAGCAGATCAAGCAGGCCGAGGAGCTGCTTTTCTCGGGCCCGCAACGGCTCGGCGTCGCCAAGGGGCTCTTCCAAGGCCGATTCATCGACGACTGGGTCATGCCTTACCCACAAATCGCGGCCGAGGAACGGCCGAAGGTTGAGGCCGCTCTTGGCGAGCTGAGGCGATTCTGCGACGCCTCGCTCGACCCCGCGCTCATCGATCGCCAGGCCGACATCCCTCGATCGGTCATCGACGGGCTCGGAAAGCTCGGCGTCCTGGGGATGACGGCGCCGGAGTCGCTGGGCGGGCGCGGGTTCTCGCAGATGGCCTATTGCAAGATCCTGGAGGAGCTGGGCTCGCGGTGCAGCTCGACGTCGATCTTCGTCAACGCTCACCACTCGATCGGGATGCGGGCGCTCTTGCTGTTCGGCACCGAGGAGCAAAAGCGCCGGTGGCTCCCCGCGATGGTCGGCGGCGAGAAGCTGGCGGCCTTCGCCTTGACCGAGCCCGAGGCCGGCTCCGACGCTGCGAACGTCCAGACCACGGCGACGCTCAGCCCCGACGGCTCGCACTACGTCCTCAACGGCGAGAAGCGGTACATCTCCAACGGGGCCATCGCCGGGGTCCTGACCGTCATGGCCCGGACCGCCGTGCCCGGCCGCGAGACCTCGGCGGTGACGGCCTTCCTCGTCTCGCCCGACATGCCCGGCTTCCGCGTCGTCGAGCCGAGGATGGAGAAGCTCGGCATCCGGGGGACCGCGACGGCGAAGCTTGCCTTCGAGGACATGCCGGTGCCGGTCGAGAACATCCTCGGGCCGCTCGGCAAGGGGCTGAAGGTGGCTCTGACGGTCCTCGACTTCGGCCGGACGACCTTCGGCGCCTGCTGCACCGGCGCGGCCAAGACGTGCCTGGCCCTGGCGATCCGCCATGCGAACGCCCGTCGCACAGTTCGGCCGGACGCTCGGCGAGTTCGAGCTGGTCCAGTCGAAGATCGGCCGGATGGCCGCCGACACCTACGCGATGGAGGCGATGACCACCGTCACGGCCGGCCTGATCGACCGAGGGCTGGACGATTACATGCTCGAAACCGCCATGCTGAAGGTCTGGAGCACCGAGGCCCTCTGGCAGATCGTCAACGACGCCTTCCAGATCCACGGCGGCGCGGCCTACTTCACCGACAACCCGATGGAACGCATCCTCCGCGACGCCCGGATCAACCAGATCGGCGAAGGGGCCAACGAGGTCCTCACCTCGTTCATCGCGATGGCCGGCATGAAGGGGCCCGGCGAGCACCTCCGCGACGTCCGCGATGCCGTTTATCGGCCGTTCGCGAACCTCGGGATGCTCGGCGGGTTCGTCGCCGAGCAGGCCGGTGCCCGCCTCCGATCGCCCTCGGTCCCGGTCCGATCCGACGCCTTGCGGCCCCAGGCCCGGGAGCTTGGCCGCCTCATCCGCCGGTTCGCTCTTGCGATCCAGGGGGCGATGATCCGCCATCGCGAGGAGATCATCGAGCGCCAGCTCGTCCACGAGCGGATCGCCAAAGCCGCGATGGAACTCTACGCGTCGGCTTGCGTCCTCAGCCGCCTCGACGCGGAACTTTCCCGCCAGATTGTCCGCGACGAGGCCCACGGGCTTGCCGACGACGCCGCGATGCTGTTCCTCACTGCGTCGGCCTGGCGGATTCGCGAGAACCTCCAGGCCCTCAACGACAACCACGACGCGAAGACCCTCGCCGCCGCGCGATCCGCCCTTGGATCGCGCCGATGAGCGGCCGGCAAGTCTCAAGAAGGGGTCCGTTCGATGATCATCGCGACCGCGTTCCCCCCGCCCAGGCAGAGCGAGGCGAGGCCATAACGGAGGTCGGCCCGTTCAAGTTCATGGAGCAGCGTCACGAGGACTCGGGCACCGCTCGCGCCGATCGGGTGGCCCAGGGCGATCGCGCCGCCGTGGACGTTGACCCGGTCGGCCGGCAATTCGAGTCTTCGGAGGCACGCGAGCATCTGCGCGGCGAACGCCTCGTTCAGCTCGAACCGATCGATTTGTGAGGCGGCCAGCCCGGCCTTTTCGAGGACCATCCGGATGGCGGAGACGGGTGCGATGAAGAGGTCTTCCGGCTCCGTGCCCCACGTCGCCGCCGCGACGATCCGGCCGAGCGGTTTCTGGCCGAGCATCCGGGCGGCCTGCGGCGAGGCGACCACCAGCGCGGCGGCCCCGTCGCTGATCATTGAGGCGTTGCCGGCCGTCACCGTCCCCTCGCGGCCGAAGGCCGGGGCCAGCGTGCCCAGCCGCTCGGCACTCGTGTCGGGCTGCGGCCCTTCATCCGAAGAGACGACAACGGCCTGGCCCTTGCGCCCGGGGACCTTGACCGGGGCGATCTCGGCGGCAAAGGCCCCGGACTGGACCGCGCGGATCGCTCGTCGGTGGCTCTCCAGCGCGAAGTCGTCCTGGTCCCGGCGCGAGATCGCATCGCGATTGGCCAGCTCGTCGGCGATCTGCCCCATCGCCTTCGCGCTCCGGGCACAGAGGAGGCCGTCCTGCATCAGGGCGTCGATCAGGAGGCGGTTGCCCAGCGGCGGCCCGTCCCGCTGGGCCAGGAACGGGGCGCGGCTCATGCTCTCCATCCCGCCGGCAATGACCAGGTCGGCGTCTCCCGCCCGGATCGCCTGGGCGGCGAGCATGACGGCCTTCAGCCCCGAGCCGCAGACCTTGTTGATCGTCAAGGCGGCGACGGTCGCCGGCAGCCCGGCGCCAAGTGCGGCCTGCCTGGCCGGCGCCTGGCCGACCCCGGCGGCGAGGACATTCCCCATGATGACCTCGTCGACCTCCTCGGGCCGAATCCCCGCCCGCTCGACGGCGGCCATTATTGCGGCCGAGCCCAGCTCGGTCGCCGAGAGCCCCGCGAGCGAGCCCCGGAACTTGCCAATCGGCGTCCGGGCCGCCGCCAGGATGACGGGCCTGTCCCTCTCCATGATGTTGACCCTCCCCATTGGGCCGAGATCCCGACGACTTTCGAAATGCACCGTGGGACTCGGCCCGCCCTCGATTATAATTCAAAGCCGTCGTGCATTTCGCCCCGTCCGCCTGGCCTCAGGGTCATTCAAAGGTCCAGGTGCGAGGCGAAATCGGGACTGGCTCCGGAGCGCAGCGGAGGTGCCTGTCCCCGATTTCGCCGGGGAATCGGGACAGGCACCGCCCGAAGACGGACGGAGCCAGTCCCGATTCCCCTCGCGGTACGTTTTTTAATGGCCCTGGCCTGGCCCTCCGATCGATCGAGCACCGTGGAGGAATCGTCTATGGGCGACCAGCATGCGCCTTGGGTCGATGGCCTGACGATCGGGCAAGTCCTTCGGGAGACGGCCCGGCGATTCGGGGATCGGCCCGCGATGGCCTTCCCTCGGATCGGGTTCCGGTGCGATTTCCGGCGGCTCGACGCCCTGGTCGACGAGGTTGCTCGCGGCCTGATGGCGATGGGATTCGAGCGCGGCGACCATTTCGGCGTCTGGTTCGACCAACTGGCCTGAATGGGTCCTCCTGCAATTCGCCGCCGCGCGCGTCGGCGTGGTCCTGGTGAAGATCAACCCGTCGTACCAGCTCTCCGAGGCCCGGTATGCCCTGGCGCAGTCGGAGATCCGCGGCCTCGCCTTGATCGAGCGGTTCCGGACCTGCGACTACTTCGGCATTCTCGCGGAAATCTGCCCCGAGCTGGCCTCGTCCACGCCCGGCGAGCTGCAATCGCCCGAGCTGCCGCGCCTCCGCTGGGTCGTGGCGATGCGCGGGGAAGGGTTGCCGGGGATGATGGACTGGGAAACCCTGATCCGGCTGGGAAAAACCATCCCGCCCGAGGCGCTGGCCGAACGCGAGGCCCAGCTTCATCCAAACGAACCCATCAGCCTCATGTACACCTCCGGCACGACCGGGCCGCCCAGAGGGGCTCTCCTGTCGCATCGGAACCTGTTGCTAAATGCCTTTCATGCCGGCGCGAACATGCGGCTCGACGAACAGCGATCGCATCTGCATCCCGGTCCCGCTCTATCATTGCTTCGGGTGCGTGCTGGGGACGCTCGTCTCGGCGATTTACGGTTGTTCGATGGTATTTCCCAACGAGTTTTTCCGACCCGATGCCACGCTCGACGCGATCGAGCAGGAGCGGTGCACCGTCATCTACGGCGTCCCGACGATGTTCATCGCCGAGCTTGAGCACGAGAGTTACCGGGGCCGCGACCTCCGATCGCTCCGGACGGGGATCATGGCGGGGAGCCCTTGCCCGATTGAACTGATGCGCCGGGTCACGGCCAACATGGGGGCCCGCGAGATCACGATCGGCTACGGCCAGACCGAAGCCTCTCCCCTGATCACCCAGACCCGCTACGACGACCCGATCGAGCTGAGGGTCGGCACCATCGGCCGCCCGCTTCCCGGGATCGAGGTCAAGGTGATCGACCCGTTCACCAGGCTGGAACAGGCCGATGGCATGTCGGGCGAGCTTTGCAGTCGGGGGCATGGCGTGATGCTGGGCTACTACAACATGCCCGAGCAAACCGCCAGGGCCATCGACCCGGACGGCTGGCTGCATACCGGGGACCTGGCGATGCGCGAGCCGAACGGCTATCTGCGGATCACCGGACGGCTCAAGGACATCATCATCCGTGGTGGTGAAAACATCGCTCCGCACGAGATCGAGAACGTGCTCCATCGCCATCCCAAGGTCGAGGACGTCCACGTCGTCGGCGTGCCGAGCCGGAAGTTCGGCGAGGAAGTCCTGGTCTGCGTCAAGTTGAAGTCCGGCCAGGTCGCGACCGAGGACGAGATCCGCTCGTTCTGCGCGGAGGCGCTGGCCCACTTCAAGGTTCCTCGTTGGGTTCGTTTTGTCGAGGGGTTTCCCACGACCGTGACCGGCAAGGTCCAGAAGTACAAGATCCGCGAGCAGGCCGTCGAAGAGCTGGGCCTGGAGGCCGAGAGCCATATCGAAACGGCTTGACTTTGAAGGAAATCACGATGCAGATCGACGGGCGGACGTTCCTGATCGCCGGGGGGAGTTCCGGCCTCGGCGCGGCCACGGCCAAACGCCTGGCGGCGCAGGGCGCCCGCGTCGTCATCGCCGACATCGACCCGGCCGGTCGAGGGCTGGCCGAGACCCTGGGTGATCGCGCGATCTTCGCGTCGATGGACGTCACGGACGAGGCCAGCGTGGCCGGCGCGGTCGCGATGGTGCTCGACCGGTTCGGCGGTCTGCACGGGGCCGTGGTCTGCGCGGGCGTGCTCGGAACCGAGAAGGTGCTCGGACGCGACGGTCTCGTCTCGCCTTCGAGCTTCCGGCGCATGGTCGAGATCAACCTGATCGGGACCTTCCACGTCGTCCGCCGCGGCCGCCGACGCGATTCGCCGCCAGGAACCGGCCGAGGGCGGAGAGCGCGGGGTCATCGTCACGACGTCGTCGATTGCCTTCGAAGATGGGCAGATCGGCCAGGCCGCTTATGCCGCGTCGAAGGGAGGCGTGGCCTCGATGACGCTGCCCATCGCCCGCGAGCTGGCCCGGCATGGAATCCGGATCATGACCATTGCGCCGGGGGTGTTCGAGACCCCGATGCTGGCGGCCTTGCCGGCCGAAGCCCGCCAGGCGCTCGCCGCCCAGGTGCCGTTTCCGCCGCGATTCGGCCACCCGGACGAATTCGCGGCGCTCGTCGAGCACATCATCGAGAACCCGATGCTCAACGGCTCGACGATCCGCCTGGATGGTGCCCTGAGGATGCCAGCCCGCTGACCCGAGGGGCCACGCCCACGGTGATCAACCGCCGAACGGCCGCTGGCCCCAGGGAAGAGGCATGGTCGGCGGTCGGCGGTGGAGGTCCCGGCGCACGTCCTTCGGGCGGCCGTGGAACCAGGTCACGAACCGCGCGAGCTGGCGGACGGCCTCCTCGTAGGCCTCGCGGCCCTTCTCGGGCGTCGCCAGTTCGGCATCTCCCAGGACTCCCGTCTCGGAGTAACTGCTGGTCCAGGAGACAACCGTCGCCGGCCCGGCCGCGAACAGGTCAACCCACTGGAACGGGCTCTCCTCGTCGTTGAAGCTGACGATCCCGCTCTTGATCCGGTCTTTCCGGACGTTGTCGCCGTCGAGGTAGAGGTACAGCGACGTCTCCAGCTCGCAGGCGTGCGAACAGCCGCCGGGGAACTTGCTCTGTCGCCAGCGGGGCAGGAACTCCTTGTCAACGGTCAGGAGGTTCCACCAGGAGATCGGCACGCATTCCGCATCCGTTTCGAGGTTGGTCCGGCGGGCGACCAGGTCGAGGTTCGGCCAGTTCGACCCGTGGCCGTTGAGCAGGATGATCTTCTTGAACCCGTGGTAGGCCAGGCTTTTCGTGACGTCGAGCACCTGATGCATGAAGTGTTCGTAATCGGTATTGATCGTCCCCGGGAAGTCCATCACGTGCCCGGTGTAACCATAGGCGATGATGGGCAGGACCAGCAGACGGTCGGCGACCTCCCGCCCGGCGCCGTGGGCGATGCCGAGCGGGCAGACCAGATCGACGTCCAGCGGGAGATGCGGCCCGTGCTGCTCGACCGCCCCGCAAGGGACGAGGCAGACCTTCTCCAGCTCGATGGCGTCGTTGATCTCGGGCCAGGTCAGCTTCTCGTAGCGGTATTCCTCGCGGGCACGGCTGGCCATGGCAGGCGTCTCCCTTTCGGGCGGAAGGATGGAGGAAACAGGCTCGATGACCGATGATCGATGGGCGATGATCGATCGGGGAAATCCCTGGCTTCGATCATCGGCCATCGATCATCGGTCATCGTCCGCGATCAGCCAATAGAACCGAACCGTCGGCGCCGGGAAATGGCCGAGGGCGGTTACGCGACCACCAACGCTTGCCCCTGGCCGACCGTCACTTTCTCGGCATCCCACCTTGCTGGGCTCTTTCCGCCTCCCTCTCCCTCTGGGAGAGGGCCGGGGTGAGGGAGGTCTCCGGGCGAGTGGCTTTCGATCGAGCCTCTTTTGCGACCCGGTGGTGATACGACGCCCCTCACCCCCGGCCCCTCTCCCATAGGGAGAGGGGAGGAAGATCGCCTCGCGAGCACCGCGGGTCAGCGTGCAAGAAGGTGATGGTCGGTCAGACGCTTGCCCCAGGATGTCGGGTGGCATAGACTCGCCGTCCGACATCAACGGCTCCGGAAGGACGACCCCATGACGAGCGATCTGACCATCACCGGAGTCGAGGCGATCTACCTCAGATTGCCCCAGGTCAAGGAGCAGTGTGACAGCGGCCAGGACGCTCTAATCGTCCGGGTGACGACCGACGCCGGGATCGTCGGCTACGGCGAGGTTGACTCCAACCCGATGGGCGCCAAGGGGGTGATCGAGGGGCCGTTCTCGCACACCACGGCGACGGGACTGGGCCACGTCGTCCTCGGCGAGGACCCGTTCCGGACCGAGTACCTCTGGCAGAAGATGTACCGGGCGAACATCTACGGCGGTCGTCGAGGGGTCGGCCTGCACGCGATGAGCGGGATCGACCTGGCCCTCTGGGACATCAAGGGGAAGGCGCTCGGCCTGCCGGTCTGGAAGCTGCTGGGAGGGGGCTTCGCGACCTCGCTGCGTCCCTACGCCAGCAGCCTTTTCGGGGCCACGCCCGAGGAGACCGGCGAGCGAGCCCGGCGGTTCGTCGGCCAGGGGTTCACCGCCGTCAAGTTCGGCTGGGACCCGATGGGCCAGTCCGAGGCGCTGGATATCGCCCTGGTCCGCGAGGCCCGCAAGGGGCTGGGCGAGGCGCCCGATCTGATGATCGACGCGGGCCTCTGTTTCGACGCCAAGACCGCCATCCAGCGGGCCCGGGCGTTCGAGCCCTATCGCCCCTACTGGTTCGAGGAGCCGCTCCTGCCCGACGACTACGAGGGGTACGCCAAGCTGGCCGCCGCCAGCCCTCTGCGGATCGCCGCGGGCGAGGAGGAGGGAGGACGGAGGGACTTCATCCGCTTGATGGATGAAGGGCAGATCGACGTGGTCCAGGTCGATCTGACCCGCTGTGGGGGGTTCACCGAGGCCGTGAAGATCGCCAGCCTCGCCGCCGATCGCGGCCTGCCGGTCGTCAACCACGGCTTCACGACCTACCTCAACGTCGCCGCCGCGCTCCACTTCCTGGCGAGCATCCCCAACACCCTCGGGCTCCTGGAATTCGTGGTCGAGGAGGGGACGACGCTGCGTCACCACCTGACCGAGCCGATCCTCGCCGTCGACGGCCGGGTCGCTGTGCCCGACACGCCGGGGCTCGGCCTGGAGATCCGCGAGGAGGGGCTCGCCCGGTTCCGGGTGGCCTGAGCCGCGTCCGCGAGCTGGGAGAACCCCGAGGCGACCTTCGTCCAGCCATCGAGGTGAGCATGCCTCAGCAAGACGCGGGCGAGCCCGGAGCATCGGTCGTGGATCTCGCGGAAGTTCCGGCACCGGCCACGCGGGTTCGTTTTCTCGTGCTGGCCTCGGTCTGCGTCCTGGCGGTGATCACCTACATCCACCGGGCGGGGTTCGGGTCGAACTCGCCCGAGCTGCTCCGCGAGCTGGACATGGACGTCCGCGACCTGAGCGCGATGACGGTCGCCTTCATGCTCGCCTATGGCATCTTCGAGGTCCCCTGGGGCCGGCTGGGCGACCGGTTCGGGGCGCGGAACATCCTGGCCATCATCGCGCTCGGCGGGTCGCTGATGACGGCCGGCCTCGCGGCGGTCGTCCTCCTGCCCCGGACTTACGCGGTCCAGCTCGGGTTCCTCCTGGCCTTGCGGTTCCTCTTCGGGATGTTCCAGGCGGGGACGTTCCCGGTCCTCTCGCGGATGATGGCCGACTGGATGCCGACGACCGAGCGCGGCTCGGCCCAGGGCCTCATCTGGATGTGCAGCCGGGCCGGGGGCGTGCTGGCGCCGATGGTCATGGTCTGGCTGTTCCAGACGGCTGGGCGACTGGCGGTCGCCGCTGGTCCTCGGCGCCGGCCTCGGGGTGATCTGGTGCCTGGCCGTCTGGCCCTGGCTGCGGGACCGGCCCGAGGAGATGCCCCGGGTCAACGCGGCCGAACTCAAGCGGATCAAAGCGGGGCGGGCGGATCGGAGGCCGGTTGGGTCGGACTCGACGCCCTGGAAGGCGATCCTCCGATCGTCGAACGTCTGGGCCCTGTGCGGGATGTACGGGTTCCTCGGCTACAGCGGCAACTTCTTCCTGTACCTGTTCGCCAACTACCTCCAGGAATACCGCCATCTCGACAAGGTCAACGGCCCGCTGGCTGAACGTCGTCCCGTTCGCCTGCGGGGTGGTCGCCTGCGTTTCCGGCGGCTACCTGTCCGACCTGATCGTGAGGCGAAGCGGCGACCGTCGCCTCGGCCGTCGCCTTGTCGGAGCATGCGGGATGACCCTGGCGGGCTTGATGATCCTGGTGACGCCCTGGGTCGACGACCTCCGCTGGCTGGCCGTGCTCTACGGGCTGACCTTCCTCGGCAACGATCTGTCGATGGGCCCGGCCTGGGCCGCGGCCGGCGAGATCGGCGAGCGGCACGCCGGGACCATCGCGGGGGCGATGAACATGTTCGCCAGCCTGATGGCCGCCCTCGCGGCCGTCGTCGCCGGGCAGTTCTTCCACGCGTCGGCCCTCGCCGAGAAGGCCGGCGACCTCGAGAAGCACGGCCTTTACATGGCCCTTCCGTTCGTGATCTTCGCGGCCAGCTACTTCCTCGGGGCCCTTTGCTGGCTGAGGGTGGATGTGACCGAGACGATCGCCGAGCCACCAATAAGTCGGTGATTGGCCGACGAGCTGACCGGCGAGCCCGAGGCGTGACCAATCCCCTCGACGTGGGTTTGAATCGCGATCCGACCGCCGGCTTATTTCTCCCGGACCTTCTCGACCACGTCCCGCGCCGCCTTGATGACGATCGACTCGACGTCGTCGGCCCAGGGAGCGGGCCAGGTGCTCCCGTAAAAGGATTCGACCCCTTCGTAGCCGCCTCCCTTGAGGACACGCATCGAGGGGACATAGCCGACGATATCATTGGCGTAGGCGGCCACCCAGAGCGTCCGGCCCTCGCCGCCAAGCTCGTTCTGGAGGCGGATCGCGTAATCGACCACCACCTCGCCCGAGAGGGCGACCACCGTCAACTGCTCGCCCAGGGCGAGGGCCTGCACAGAGTAATGGGGATAATCCTTGCGGATCGGCTGGCCCTGGTCGATGGCCTCGATCATCCGCCTCGCGTGCCGTTGACGGCCCTGATTCGGGTCGCCCAGGAGCTTCTCGTAGGAGGCGCGATCGGTCGGGCCGGCGAAGTGAAGCGTCGTCTCGATGTAGGCGGAGCGGAGCCGGCCGGTCAGCGGATTGAGCCAGTTGGGGTGGTCAAGGACGAACTTCACGGCCCCGGCCAGTTCCTCGCCGTGGTCCCTGGCCATGACCAGCGTGCCGAACGGGTGAGGGTCGGCGTCCCCCGCGCAGCCGGTCACGAACATCGCCAGGGCGCCGGGGTTGTCGAGCTCGATCCGGTCCTGGGCGTAGCCGGCGAAGTCGGGGTCGATCCTCATCATGTCGGGCCGGAGCGTGGTGTTGTGACAGGCGTAGCCGAAGACGACGGCCAGGGGCTTGCCGTCGGCGTCGCGGACCCGGAGGATCGGGACGCTCTCGTCGGTCGGCCCGGCGGGGTACTTGCCGAGCTTGATCCCCTTCGGTGTCGGCTCCCGGCGGTTCAAGGCGAAATGGGCGCGGCCGACACCGTAGCTCAGGTCGGCCGGACCCATCCGGGCGAGCGCCGCGCCGACCACCCGGACCAGCTTGTCCTCCAGGGCTCGGGTGTAGGCGACGTTGGCCCGGAAGCCCACGCGGGCGGGCTCGTCGGGTTCGACGAGCTGCGGGCCGGCGTGGGTGTGCGACGCGAACAGGACGAGGTCCGCGCGGGGCAGGCCGTGCTCGGCCTCCACGCGCCGGGCGATGCGCTCGGAGAGCGGCCGTCGGAGGCCGATGATGTCGCAGGTGACGATGACGGACCGATGCCCCTCCGCGTCGGCCAGGGCGAGCGCCTTGGCGGCCAGCGGATGGGCGACCCCTTGCGAGGGCGACGTCCGCGACGCGTACCCGGCCATCCGGACCGGCTCGGTCGGCGTCGTGTCCACCTTCGCCACGCCCGCCTTCCAGCCCGAGGAGTCGGCCGCTCGGAGCGGCCCGGGGTTGGCGACGAAGGCCCATGCCACGATGAGAAGGACCCCGGCGGCGTTTTTCATCCCCGTTCTCCTGGAATCGAACCCCCATCGGGTCAAGGCGAGGCCCGCATGTTAAACAATCCATTGCTCCGGGCCAAGGGACGTGAGACGATTCCCAATCGGACATGAACGACTCGCCCGACCAGGAGCCCAAGGAGCCCTCACCCGATGCGATTCTCGACCGTCCTCCTCCCTTGCCTCCTGATGTCGTTCACGGCGGCGTCGGCCGACGAGAGCTTGACCGTCCTCGATGACAGCCTGGCGGGGGGCTCGCCCCGGACGATGCTCTCGCGGTATCTCAACGCGGAAGCGATCAAGGCGTTCGAGGCCCGCCGCGCGGCGGTCGCCGCGATCAAGACGCCCGACGACCTGGCGAGGCGGCAGCGGGAGCTGAAAGCCCGATTCTTCGAGGCCCTCGGCGACCTGCCCGAGAAGACCCCGCTCAAGGCTCGCATCGTGGGCGTGGATGTCCGCGACGGCTATCGCCTCGAACGGGTCATTTACGAGAGCCGGCCCGAGCACCACGTCACGGCCCTGTTCTACCTTCCGGCCGGAGCGCCACCAGTTCCCCGCCGTCCTGATGCCCTGCGGTCACGACTCCAACGGCAAGGCCGCCGAGGCCTACCAGCGCGCGTGCATCATGCTCGCCAGGAACGGGATCGCGGCCCTCTGCTACGACCCGATCGGCCAGGCCGAACGCCGGCAGTTGCTCGACGGCGACGGCAAGCCGACCGGCCCCGGGAACACGACCGAGCACACTCTCGCGGGCATCGGCGCGCTGCTGGTCGGCCGGAGCACGGCGGGCTATCGCGTCTGGGACGGCATCCGAAGCCTCGACTACCTCGCGAGTCGGCCCGAGGTCGATTCCTTCCTGCTGGGTTGCACGGGATGCTCGGGTGGGGGAACGCTGACATCGTACCTGATGGCCCTGGACGACCGCGTGGCCGTCGCGGCGCCGTCGTGCTACATCACCTCGCTGGAGCGGCTCTTCGCCACGATCGGGCCGCAGGACGCCGAGCAGAACATCACGGGGCAGGTCGCCTTCGGCCTGGAGCACGCCGATTATCTCGGGCTCCGCGCTCCCAATCCGACCCTGATCCTCTCCTCGACCCGCGACTTCTTCGACCAGCAGGGGACCTGGACCACCTTCCGCGAGGCGAAGCGGACCTACGGGCTGCTCGGCCTCCCCGAGCGGGTGGACATCATCGAGGCGGACGAGCCGCACGGCTACCCCAGGGCGCATCGCGAGGCGATGGTCCGCTGGATGCGCCGCTGGCTGCTGGAAAAGGACGACGACTCGGTCGTCGAGGGCAATCAGGCCATCGCCAAGGACGCCGATCTGCTCTGCACGAAGAGCGGCCAGGTCCTCGCCGACCTCCGGGGCAAATCCGTCTTCGACCTCAACGCCGAACGCGAGGGGGAGCTGGCGCGCAGCGCTCGGAGGCGGGGAAGACACGCGATCGGGCCGCCTTGCTCGCGGACGTCCGCCGACTGATCGCCCTCAGGGAGCCGGTCAAGGCGGCCGGGCGGGAAGACCGCGGCGAGACCGCCTGGCGAGGCGGGACCGTGCGCAAGCTGATCTTCACGACCGAGCCTGGGATCAAGGTCCCCGCCCGGCTTTTCACGCCAGCGAAGCCCGACGGGGCCGCGCCCCTGGCCGTCGTGGTCGGTCATGACGTGGCCGAGGCGACCGGCGCGGGCGGGCCGGTCGAGGGCCTGCTCGGGGAAGGCCGGCGCGTGCTGCTGGTCGACCTCCGGGGGATGGGCGAGACGGCAACCGCCGTCGGCAGGCCCGGTCTGCTCGGGAACGGCGTCCAGGAAGCGTTCCTTTCCCTTCACCTCGGACGCCCCCTGCTCGGGCAGCGGGTCGGCGACCTCCTCGCGGTGCTCGCCGCCATGGCCGACGAGTCCCCGGCCGGGTTCTCCCTGGTCGGTCGCGGGACCGCCGGGCCGATCGCCCTCCACGCGGCGGCGCTCGAACCGAGGGTCGTTGCGCTGACGCTCGACGGCTCGATCACGGCCTGGTCCGACGTCGTCCGCACGCCCCTGAGCCGGGACCAGCTCGCCAACGTCGTCCCCGGCGTCCTCGCGGCCTACGACCTGCCCGACCTGGCCGCCTCGCTCGCCCCTCGGCCCCTGAGCATCCGCTCGGCGGTCGACCCGACGGGGCGGCCAATGTCGCGGGAGTAGGACGCTGCGGCCTACGCCATCGTCGCGAATGCCGATCGGGAGCAGAGGGCGAGGCGGGCCGACCTCCGGGGCCTCACGGGGCCCGCGAGGTCGCACTTCGCTGTCGAGGGAGCCTCGGGGGATCGATCAGACAAAGCCAAATTAGCCCCGGCCGAATCGGATCGATCGCCGAGCCAGATTTTTTCGGAAAGCGTGGCAGGATCGCGCGGCGATGTCGTCTTCTCCTGGGAGGGGTCAGCCAAGAGACGTGTTCAGACCACACACATCTCGGCCGGCCCCGGATTCTCCCCGACGTGGACCAGGACGAGGAACCGACGATGGCCAGAAAACCTCATCATCGCGTGGCGCCACGAGTGGAGTCGCTGGAGGGCCGGGCGCTGCTCACCGCGGGGGCGTTGGATACGACGTTCGGCGGGACCGAGCAAGTGACCACTCTCTTGCAAACTGGGCCTGTGGGCTACGACCTCGGCCCAGGGTCGCTCGCCATCCAGTCCGATTTGAAGACAGTCGTGGTCGGGCTCGGCGTGTCGAGTTTGGGTTACTGGGACCCGGAATCCACCGGCATCGTCCGCTACAACGTGGACGGGAGCCTCGACACGACGTTCGGCAACGGCGGCGAGGTCGTGATCCCGACGAACTCGGATCCGGTCGGGGGCCTCGGACAGGCTCGCCACGCCGCGATCTCGATCCAGGCCGACGGCAAGATCGTGGTCGAGACCAGCACGTTGACCTGGACGTTGACCACGACCAAGCAAGGGACCACGTACACTCGCACCTCGAACGACTTGCTGGTCCTCCGTCTCAACTCGAACGGGAGTCTCGACACGACGTTCGGCAATGGCGGCGAGGTTGACATCCACCTTGCGCAGGGTGGCGTCGTCCCCGGTGGCATGGCCATCTTGCCCGGTGGTCAGATACTCGTGGCGGGATCTAACGACACTTACCTCGGCGGGCCTCAGTTCGTGGTCGCCCGTCTGACCAGCTCCGGCGCCTTCGACCCGACCTTCGGCCCCAGCGGACAGGGATACAATTACACGACCGTTTCCCCGTCATACGCCGCGGGGAATGGGAGCGGCGTTGACGCGCTCGGAGTTGACGCCTCGGGCAACATCCTGCTGGCCGGGAACGGGTACAACCCAGTCACCGGGACCGACCGGCCCCAGGTCGTGCGGTATACCTCGAGCGGCCTGCTCGATACATCATTCGCCAGCCAGGGAGTCTTCGACTACCCGACCGGGTCGCACGAATTCAATGGCATCGGCTTCCAACCCGGCGGTCAGATCATCCTGGGAATGATCGACCCGTACGCGCTCGGGGCCGGCGTCATCCGACTCACCTCGAACGGCACGATCGACCCGACGTTCGGTACCAACGGTGCCTTCTGGGATCCCAACGGCGAAGTTCACGCCGACGTCGCCGTGCAACCCGACGGGAAAATCGTGATCGAAATGACGGCTTCCCTGCTGAACGGAGACTTCCTGGTCGATCGTCTGTTGCCCGGTGGCACTCTCGACTCCGCATTCGGCACCGGGGGAGAGGTTGTGATCGTCCCGCCTGGCAATGACGGGAATTTTACCTGTGGCATCACCGTCGGGCCCGACGGCAACATCACGGGACTCGACAGCCTCCCTTCATCGCCGACAACCGAGATCGGCGTATTCCGACTCCTGGGCGATGCCCCGATCACCGGGCAACTGGTGGTGACGCAGCAGCCGCCGGCCAGCCTCGCCGCCGGCACTCCCTTCGGCCTGACGGTCCAGGTCGACGACAGCTCGGGCAACATCGAAACCTCCTACAATGGCCCCGTAACCGTGGCGCTGGCGAGCAACCCCGGCGGGGCGACCCTCGGCGGCATGCTCACCACGACGGCGAGCAACGGCGTGGCCACCTTCTCCGGGCTGACGCTGACCACGGCCGCTTCGGGCTACACGCTCGACGTCACCGGCCCGACCCTCGGCGATGCCCTCACGACCGCCATGACCGTGAGCCCCTCGACGGCCTCGCAGGTGGTGATCACGCAGGAACCGCCGAGCAGCGTCACCGCCGGCACCGGGTTCGGCCTGCAAGCGAGCGTCGAGGACGCCTACGGCAACGTGGTGACGGGCGCCGGCAACACCGTGACCCTGGCGCTGGCGAGCAACCCCGGCGGCGCGACGCTCGGCGGCACGCTCACCGCGACGGCCAGCCAGGGCGTGGCCACGTTCTCCGGGCTGACACTGACGAAGGCCGCATCGGGCTATACATTCCAGATCGCAAGCCTCGGCCTGGGCGGGTCGCTCTCGACCGCCCTGACCGTCACCCCGGCGTCGGCGGCCGGCCTGCTGATCACGCAGCAGCCGACCCACGTCGTCGTGAACTCTGCGTTCACTCTGGTCGCCGAGATCGTTGACGCCTACGGCAACCTGGTCACCTCGGCCAGCAACAGTGTGACCATCGCCCTGGGCAACAACCCGACCGGGGGCAGACTCAGTGGAACGACCACTGTGACCGCGAAGAACGGGATCGTCACGTTCTCGGGCCTGAAGCTGAGCAAGGTCGGCTCCGGCTACACGATCCTCTTCTCCAGCAAGGGGCTCAGCGGGACGACCTCCGGCCCCATCAGCGTCACGGCGAGCTAGAATGGTTCCCGCATGATCGTGGAGGTTCCCCGTAGGGTGGGGCTTGCCCTGCCGACGACCCGTGACGCGGCAGGGCGAGCCCTACCCTACGGGATCGGCCCCCATCCAGGTCGAGCGTTCGGTCCTCCCGGATCGGTAAAGATCGGCCAATGCGCGTACGCCCGACGGTGCGGACGCTCCCATGGGGAGAGGGTCGCGATGACAGAGCCCGAATCCGACCCCGTGGCTCTCCTGGAAGCGGCCCGAGCCGGCGACGGACCGGCTCGGGGCCGCTTGCTGGAGCTTTATCGCAACTACCTGCGACTCATGGCCCGCTCGCTCGAAGACCGGGCACTGCGGGCCAGGGTCGATTTATCGGATCTCGTCCAGGAGACCTTTCTCAAGGCCCACCGCGAGTTTGAGGGCTTCGCCGGGTCGACCGAGGCCGAGCTGGTCGCCTGGCTCCGCCAGATCCTCGTCCGCAGCATCGCCGACCAGGCGAAGTACCACCGACGACAGGGCCGGGACCACCGACGCCAGGAGTCCCTGGAGGCGGCGCTGGACCGCTCCAGTATCGCGGTCCAGCGGGCCCTCGCCACCCCGCTGACCTCGCCCAGCGCCCACCTGGAGAAGCGCGAGCGAGCCGTGCTCCTGGCCGACGCGCTGGAACGGCTCCCCGCCGACTATCGCGACGTATTCATCCTTCGTAATCTGGAGCAGTTCTCCGTGGAAGAGGTCGCGGCGCGCATGGGCCGCTCGGTCAACGCCGTGCGCAAGCTCTGGACCCGGGCGATGCTCGAGCTTCGGCGCGAGCTGGGGAGCGACGAACCATGAGCGACGAATCAACCCTCCATGATGAAGGCGAAGCGGACTCCTCGGCCGAAGTCGAGGTCGCCCTGATCCTCGAGGGCTACCTGGCCGACCTCAAGGCGGGACGTCCCGCCGACCCCGAGCGTCTCATCGCCGAACATCCCCACCTTGCCGGCCCGCTCCGCGCCTGCCTGGAGGTGATGGGCGAGCCGTTCGAAGCGCCGGGAGCGCTCGGCTCACCGGAAAAGCCGAAGGCCACGAGGTCCGCGTCGAGCCTCTCGACGTTCTCCTGGGGGAGCGCCGACGGCCGGCCCCGGGTGATGCTCTCCGAGCCGCCGGGCGACGACCTCGCGCCGGCCCTGACCCGGCCCGATCTTCCCATTTACGCCGGCCGCTATCAGATCCTCGGCGAGATCGCCCGCGGCGGCATGGGCGCCGTGCTCCGCGCCGCGACGCCGACCTCGGCCGCGAGCTGGCCCTGAAGGTCCTGCTCCGACCCCACCGCGACGATTCCCGCCTCCGCGACCGGTTCGTCGAGGAGGCTCAGATCGGCGGCCAGCTCCAGCATCCGGGGATCGTGCCGGTCTACGAGCTGGGGGCCTTCCCCGACCGCCGGCCGTTCCTGGCCATGAAGCTGGTCCGGGGCCGGACCCTGGCCGCCCTGCTGGCCGAGCGTCCCAGTCCGACCCACGACCTCCCGAGGTTCCTGTCGATCTTCGAGCAGGTCTGCCAGACGGTCGCCTACGCCCACGCGCGACGGGTGATCCACCGCGACCTGAAGCCGTCGAACGTGATGGTGGGCTCGTTCGGCGAGGTGCAGGTGATGGACTGGGGCCTGGCCAAGGTCCTGCCCGAAGGCGGCGTGGCCGACGAGCGCAAGCGGGCCGATAGCGAGACGGAGGTCCGGACGTCGCGGACCGAGAGCTCCGGCGCGGAATCGCAGGCCGGCAGCGTGCTGGGGACGCCCGCGTACATGGCCCCGGAGCAGGCCCGGGGCGAGGTCGACCGGATCGACGAGCGGGCCGACGTCTTCGGCCTGGGGGCGATCCTCTGCGAGATCCTGACCGGCCAGCCGCCCTACGCGGGCTCGCACGCGGGCCGAGATCGCAGGCCAAGGCCGCGCGGGCCGACCTGGCCGACGCCCTGGCCCGGCTCGACGCCTGCGGGGCCGACGAGGAGCTGATCCGACTGGCTCGCGACTGCCTGGCCGCCCGCCCGTCCGACCGGCCCCGCGACGCCGGCGCCGTGGCCCGACGGGTGACGGCGTACACCACGGGCGTGCAAGAGCGCCTGCGGCGCGGCGGAGCTGGCGAAGGTCGAGGCCCAGGCGCGGGCCGTCCGAGGAGCGGAAGCGGCGGCGGCTGGCCGTGGACCTGGCGGCGTCGCTGCTCGGCCTGGTGGTCGCCCTGGGCGGCGGCGGCAGCCTGGTACGCCCACGACCGGCAGGCGCGAGCAGTCGCGGGTCGACGCGGCCATGCGGGGCGTCGAGGTCTTGCGCACCGAGGCCGAACGCGCGGGCGACGACCTCTCGAAGTGGTCGGCCGCCCGCGAGGCCGCCAACCAGCTCGGCTCGCTGATCGCCGAGGCCCGAGACGAGGCCACGCGGTTGCGAGCCGCCTCCCTGATCGAGTCCGTGAACCAGGGATCGGCCGACGCGATCGCCGACCGGACGTCCTGCTCGACGAGCTGGTCGCGATCCGGAGCGACATGGTCGATGAAACCCCGGACCAAGCCGACGCCCGCTACGCCGAAGCCTTCCGCGCCCGGGGGATCGACCCCGACCAGATGTCGCCGGCCGAAGCGGGGCGAGCGATCGCCGGCCGTCCCCCGCGAGCGGCCCTGGCGATGGCGTCCGCGCTGGACCGTTGGGCGGCTGTGCGGCGGTGTACGGGAGATCGGACCGGGGCGGAGCGATTCCACGGGTGGCCCGGCAGGCCGACCCCGACCCCTGGCGCAACCGGCTCCGATCCGCCGCGACCGAGCCCGATCCCGCCGTCCGCCGAGAAACCCTCCGGCGTCTCGCTCGCGAGACGACCGAGACTATGCCGGCGGTCAGCGTCAGCCTGCTCGGGGCGCCCCTGCTCGCCTCCGGCGAGGCTGCCGAGGCCGAGGCCGTCCTCCGGCCGGCACGTGACCGGGAGCCGGGCGACGCCTGGCTCAACATCAACCTCGCCCAAACTCTCATCCGGCTCGGCCGCTCGGAAGAGGCCATTCGCTACTTCACGGCCGCCCAGGCGGCGCAGCCTACGGCGGCGCACGAACTGGCGCACGCGCTCGCGGACAGGGGAGAATCGGAAGCGGCGATCAGCGTCTTCCGCGACCTGACGCGGCGACGACCCGAGCGAGCCCCGCCATTTCAATTGCCTCGGAAAGCTGCTGAAGTCTCGGGGCAGGGTCCAGGAAGCTGACCATGTTATTGACGCGGCGATCGCCGCCGCCCAACGGCATGTCCGTTTGAAACCGGGATCTGCCCTCAACTCCCTTGAACTCGCCCGGGCGTTCGATGCCAAAGGTGATATCGCCGCGGCGATCGCCGAACTCCGCGAAGCGATCCGGCTCCAGCCCGACCTCGCCAACGCCCACAACATCCTCGGCTCTGCCCTGAATACAAGGGAGACTTCGACGCGGCGATCGCCGAATTCCGCGAAGCGATCCGGCTCCAGCCCGACCTGCCAACGCCCATGATAACCTCGGCATCGTCCTGCATCCAAGGGAGACATCGCCGCGGCGATCGCCGAATCCCGCGAGGCGATCCGGCTCAAGCCCGACTACGCCGAGGCCCACTCCAACCTCGGCGAGGCCTTGCGTTCAAAGGGAGACATCGACGCGGCGATCGCCGAGTATCGCGAGGCGATCCGGCTCAAGCCCGACCTGGCCGAGGCCCACTCCAACCTCGGCGTCGCCCTGAGTTCAAAGGGAGACATCGACGCGGCGATCGCCGAGTACCGCGAGGCGATCCGGCTCAAGCCCGACCTGGCCGAGGCCCACAGCAACCTCGGCGAGGCCTTGCGTTCAACAGGGAGACATCGACGCGGCGATCGCCGAGTACCGCGAGGCGATCCGGCTCAAGCCCGACCTGGCCGAGGCCCACGACAACCTCGGCGTCGCCCTGAGTTCAAGGGGAGACATCGACGCGGCGATCACCGAATACCGCCAGGCGATCCGGCTCAAGCCCGACGACCACAAAGTCTACAACAACCTCGGCGCGATCCTCTGTGATATCAAGCATGATTTCGCCGCCGCAGCGGCCGAATTCCGCCAGGCCATTCGACTCAAGCCCGACGACCAAACGGCCCACGAGAATCTCGGCATTGCCCTGCAATCCCAGGGGGATCTCGATGGGGCCATCGAAGCCTGGCATCAAGCCCGCGATCGAGCGGCATCCAATTCTGCTCTACTTCGGAAGGTGGAAAACATGCTGGTCATCGCCGAACGAGCCAAACGACTGATCCAGAGGCTACCCGCCGTCCGGCGCGGCGAGGACCATCCGGCCGACGCCGACGAATCCCTCGCCTTCGCCTCGCTGTGCGTCGCCAGGAAGCTCGATGCCGCCGCGGCGAGGTTCTACGCCGAGGCTCTCGCGGCCAACCCCAGGCTTGCCGACGATCGCCGGGCCCAGCACCCCTACAACGCCGCCTGCGCCGCGCGCTCGCCGGATGCGGTAAGGGAGGGGACGACCCGGCTCCCGATGAGGCCGCCCGGGTAACGCTGCGACGACAGGCGCTCGACTGGCTCAAGGCCGAACTGGCCGCCTGGACCAGGTTGCTGGATCATGACGGCCGATCGGCCCAGCTCATCGTCCAGACCCTGAAACACTGGAAAGCCGACCCCGATCTCGCCGGTGTCCGAGACGCCGGAGAGCTGGCGAAGCGGCCCGAGGCGGAACGGGCGCCGTGGCGGGCCCTCTGGGACGAGGTCGACCGGCTGCTGGCCTCGGCGGAATCACGGTAACGGAGGGGGTGGCTGGAGTCGGCCGTCGCGAGTGGGCACAATGGGGAGAGAGGCGATGACTCGACCCTCCGGTCGAAGGTAAACCGTGATGTTCGAAAACCGGATCACCGACGTTCCCGCCGCAAGGCTGGCCCGGAGACCGAGGACCATCCGCATGCACGAGCGCGACAACGTCGCCATCGTCGCCAACGACGGCGGGCTTGCCGCCGGCGTCGGTCCTGCCTTCCGGGCTGGTGCTTCGCGATCGCGTCCCGCAAGGCCACAAGGTCGCCCTGGTGGACCTGCGCCGCCGATGCTCCGGTGCATCCGCTACGGCATCCCGATCGGCTACGCGCTCGAGGACATCCCGGCCGGCGAGCTGGGTGCACGAGCATCTGCTTGAGGATGCCCGCGGCCCGCGGGCTCGACCACCTGCCGATCGCCACCGTCAAGCCCGAGCCCTTGCCGCCGCTCGAAGGCTACACCTTCGAGGGCTACCGCAATCCCGACGGCTCGGTGGGCACCCGCAACATCCTCGCCATCACGACCACCGTGCAATGCGTCGCCGGCGTGGTGGATTTCGCGGTCCGGCGGATCAGGGCCGAGCTGCTGCCGCGCTATCCCAACGTCGACGGCGTGGTCGGCGCTCGAGCACACCTATGGCTGCGGCGTCGCGATCGACGCGCCGGGGGCGGAGATCCCGATCCGCACGCTGCGCAACATCAGCCTGAACCCGAACTTCGGCGGCGAGCTGATGGTGGTCAGCCTGGGCTGCGAGAAACTGCAGCCCGGACGGCTGCTGCCGCCGGAGACGCGTCGCCGATCCCGCTGGCGGGCTCGATGTCGTCTGCCTGCAGGACGAGGCGCCATGTCGGCTTCGATGTCGATGGTCGACGTCGATCATGGCGACCGCGCAGCGGCACCTGGAACGCCTGAACGCGCGGCGTGCGCGAGACCGTGCCGGCGAGCGAGCTGGTCGTCGGCCTGCAATGCGGCGGCAGCGACGCGTTCTCCGGCGTCACCGCCAACCCGGCGGTCGGCTTCTGCGCCGACCTGCTGGTGCGGGCCGGGGCCAGCGTGATGTTCTCCGAGGTGACCGAGGTCCGCGACGGCGATCGACCAGCTGACCGCGCGGGCCGCGACGCCGGACGTGGCCGCAGGCGTTGATCCGCGAGATGGCCTGGTACGACGCCTACCTTGACGCGCGGCGGCGTCGACCGCAGCGCCAACACCACGCCGGGCAACAAGAAGGGCGGCCTGGCCAACATCGTCGAGAAGGCGATGGGCTCGATCGTCAAGTCGGGCTCGGCGCCGATCTCCGGCGTGCTGCCGCCCGGCGAGAAGCTCAGGCAGAAGGGCCTGATCTTCGCCGCCACGCCGGCCAGCGACTTCATCTGCGGCACGCTGCAACTGGCCGCCGGCATGAACCTGCACGTCTTCACCACCGGCCGCGGCACGCCCTACGGCCTGGCCCCGGTGCCGGTGATCAAGGTCGCGACCCGCACCGACCTGGCCGAGCGCTGGCACGACCTGATCGACCTCAACGCCGGACCATCGCCGACGGCTCGGCCACGCATCGAGGAAGTGGGCTGGGAACTCTTCCGGCTGATCCTGGACGTCGCCAGCGGCCGCAAGCAGACCTGGGCCGAAGCACTGGAAGCTGCACAACGCCCTGGCGCTGTTCAATCCCGGGCCGGTGACCTGAGCCCGGCATTCCGACCGCGGGTCGGGTTGTCGCGTAAAGATCGACAGACATGAGGATTGCCAAGTCCCTGGGACGAGGGAAACGGGGACTGGCTCCGGCTGGACCCGGCCGGTGCCTGTCCCCGTTTCCCGGTCGCGGACGGCTCGAGCGATCGACTTTGCAATCCTCCTGGGCCGACGGATCGTCCTGTGGACGTCTTCGCTCCGCCGAGGATATCCTTGGACATTGCCGGGGCCGCTCCAGTCGCCTCGCGCCAAATCAAGACGTGAAGTCCGGCAAGTTAGATTGTTCCACTCGGACCCGATCCCAGGAGTCTCCGATATGCCCGCTTCTTCCCGGCGGCTTATGCTCGTCCTGTTCGCGATGACGCTCTTCGCCGCTCCGCTTCGAGCCTCGGACCTCATGGCGATCGAAAGGACCATCGGGAAGCAGCCGGCCTATGGCTCCGAGCCGCGCTACTGCCTGTTGCTCTTCGGGTCCGAGGCGAAGATCCGGGTCTGGATCGTCGAAGACGGAAGGACGCTCTACGTTAACCGCAACGCAAACGGCGACCTGACCGATGACGGCCCGCCGCTCCGGCCGACCGAAGTCCGCGATCTCGGCTCCCTCTCCGGCGGGCTTCCACGTTGGGATTACGACTACGTTCTCGACGAGATCAAACCAGCCACGGGGCCCGCGCTGACCAAATTCCGCCTTCGGCGCTGGAACTACGGCGAGAGGCAAGACAGCTACGGCCTGTCGGTGACCCTCCACGATGACAAGCTCGGAAAGACCCGCTCCGAACACCCGGCCGAGAGACCGTCCGGCAGGTCCTCGGCTGGTTCGGCGGCAGCCGACGCCCAGGCGACCGACGACGGAATCCCGATGTACGCCGGCTGGTTCGGCACTCTGTGGGCGGACTCGCCGGCGAAGGCCTCTATCATTCATTTCGGCGGCCCTCTCGAACCTCGGTTGCTCCGCGAGAAGGAGTTCGTCGTCGACTCTGGAGTCCGCCGACTGAGCGTGGCCCTCATCACCCCGGGCGTGGGGGACGCCGGCCCCGCACGCCTGAGCGAAGACGCGATCCCCATCTCGACCCCGATCTACGTCCGCATCGAATGGCCCGTCGGCATCGGCTCGCCTCCGCTTGTCACGACGCACAAGCTGGGCGAACACTGCTGCTACTGGGAATACTACGACTCGGAATTCTGCGTCCCACAGGGCAAAGGCATCATCGAAGGGACCGCCACAGTGACGATCGATCTGCCGGGCGGAAAATTCCCGCTGCCACTGCGGACAAACAAGATGGAAGTGCCCGTGCGGATGACGGAGACGCCCGGTTCTCCCACGAAGTGAGCTGGGGTGACACCCACGCCAGTCTCCGCGACATTCGACACGCCTACTGGCGAGGGAATCGCTCCCGGTTGGTAACTCCAGCGTCTGCCCGCGAACTGCGATCGCGTCAGTCCGAGCACACCGGAGCGGCCAAGCGATACTGTAGGCTACGCAGGGATCACTTCACCAATACCTCATTTGGTTGCTGAGCTGCATTCGGTTCATGAGTTAATGAGGGCGAACGCCCGGAAACTTCCATCATGAAAGCAAGTCACGGACGAAACTCACGCGACCGTACGCCCACAACGCAACCAGGAGCAAGCCGAAGGCACGCCCACCCCACTCCCGGGCGTCCGCCGCTACCCCGCTACGAGTCCCTGCTAGCCAGTAGGTCAGCGCGAACACCAACACCATCTCGTCGAAAAAGGAGACCGAAGACCAGACGGCCGATCGGTAGACGATCCCGGAGACCTGCCTGATCCAATCGAATTGTTGGCGGTAAGCATACGACCTGATCCGGCCTTCTATCAGCTCGCGGGCCCCGCCCATCAAGAACGAGATCGCCGAGAGAGCCCAGATCCAACGCCCGATCCCCCACGAGAAGCCCTGACCCCGCCGACGGATCGACTCGACGACCAGGCCGAGGCCCGCCGTCACGACGACCCCGGCCATGAACGAAGATTGCGTCATGCCCACGCCTGGGGCCATGGGCACACTTCGTTCCTGGTTCGCAAGATAATCGTACCGGCCAAGACCCATCCCCACGGTCAGGGCCGCGATCAACTCCATGATGCCGGCCACGCCCATCCGCATGCCATCCCCCCCTCGGGACGAGGCAGCCCGCCGGATGCGGGGATCTCGCCGATCGAATTCCTAATGCCATCTGATTTTTAAGACTGTATACATCTCAATCATCCCGGCTCCGACCCACCAGGTGAGCAGGGCTACTCCGAGGGCCCGGCCGGCCCACTCGCGAGCATCCGCCACCCCGCTGCCGGGGGATCGTACCAGGCTCGAGACCACCAAGAACGCAGACAGGTGGAGGCAGATTCGACCCAGGCTGAACGTTAAATCGTTGTGGAAGAACCCGAGAAGCGAATGGAAGCTGGTGGGCTGTCCCAGCCATTTGGTCCGGTACAGGGGGGTGTCGATCGACGTCTCGATCAATAGCAGAGCGATGGACAGGGCCGAGAGCGACCAGATCCACCGCCCGAGCCCCCAGACTCCGCCTTTGCCCCACCGACAGATTATTTCGACGGCCAGGCCAAGGCCGCCCACCAGCGTGATCCCGACCACGAACCCACCGTAAGTTGAGGCGAGTCGCTCCGCCGTGATCTGGGAGGTGTACACCAATCCCTGGAAGTAGGAGAATCGGGCGAAGACGAACCCCGCGATCAAAGCCGCGACTGGCTCGATGACGGCGCTCGCCTTTCGCATCGAATCCACCCTGGATTGCCTGATCACGATGGCCAACGCTTGAAAAAATCAACAGCACTTCCGGTGCCGACGGGCGATCGATTTCTACAAGACGCAAAGAAACTGTACTTTCCGGGAGAATGTATATGTCACGCGGCCAGGCTGAGCAGCCTTTCGGCCGTGGCCTGAATTTCCGCCTGGGTAGCCCCCGGGCGTAGAACCGCACGAATCTCCTCGCCCAGCAATTCCCGACGCCATGCCAGCCGCTTGTCGGCGTGGCTCGGGCGGCGTGACGCCTTGTCCCATGGCGAGTCCGAGCGGTTCACCAACTCCTCGTCCTTGCGGTCCCATGCCCACGCCTCGGTCATCGTGTAGGTCCACAGGCAGACGTGGAATGCCCCTATGTTCGCCCAGATGAACCTCACCTGCTGCTGCCCGGCCCCGATGACCTGCTTGCACTCGCGGAAGGTGATTTCCAGGCTGAAGCGGTCGGCTACCATCCCCAGGATGTCGGCCACGCTCGCCTGCGTGTCGGTGCAGAAATACGCACGCCAGCCGGTCGGCTCGTCCACCAGCACCACCCGGATCGCTCCGCCGGCCGGACGCCAGGTCGCCAGGAACGTCTTGTACTTCTTGACCACCTTCTCCCCGTACAACTCGAATGTATCGGACGACCAGCCTCGCCGCTGGCCGGCCCTCTTGGCCAGGTCGATCACGTCCGGCCCATAGGTGCGTGGCCGGCCGCGCTTGCCCGCCAGCCGGGGGCCGGGCAACGTCCGCAGGGCCGCGTCCTTGCGGAGCCGGCTGACGACCGTCATGCCCAGGGCCTTGGCCGGTTTGAGGAAGGCCGCGTTGGCATAGGCCCCGTCGGCCACCACCCAGATCGGCAACCCCATTAGCTCCAGCCAGGGCTTGGCCCACCTCAGCAACTCGACGGCCAGCTCCAGCTTGGTGCGAAACTCCGGCCGGTGCTTCGGGTCGATGCCCGGCAGGTCCTTCTTGCGGACGTAGAGCCGGGCCAGCAGCGGCAGGGCGACGACGCCCCAGGCCGGGTGGGCCACGAGCAGGGCCAACACGACGAAGACGTGGCCGTAGACGTAGGGCGAGCCGGCCGGGCCGGGCGTCGGGTTGTGGTGGATGCCCGCCCCCTGGACGTGCGGCCCATACCGCTTCGTCGGCGTGTCGTCCAGGGCGAGTGTCAGGCGCTCGGCCCCCTTGAGCAGCGGCCGGACCACCTCGATCAGCAGGCGTCGGGCAATGATGTCGGCCTTCTTGCCGGCGGCGGCCACGGCGATGTAGCAGGACTGGAACCGATCGCTGAGCTTGGCCGCCCTGATCCAGGTCGTGACGGTCCGCCGGCCCCGGGCCAGGACGGCGCCGAGGAATAGCAGGGCGAGCCTCGGGGCGGACCGACGATCGATGGCGGCGGCAAGCGAAGGGAACCACTGGCACGGGGCGGGTGTGGGATGCGAGGATGTCATCGGGGGCCGGCTCCGCTCGGGGTGTCAGGCAGTGTGGTAACCGCCATCGTCCCGACAGGGCCGGCCCCCGTCTACTCGACTCCCATCACGCAACGGAAGCGATCCGATGGCAGATGTATCGTCGGGCCTCGAGCCGCTGACCGTCCTCATCGATGGGCGCCCGGTCGGGACGGTGACGGTCATCGAGCGGTATCCGTGCAAGCTATTCGGCCGATTTGTGGCTGGTCCGGGACTCGAGCCATATCGCCCTGTCTTCGAGGCGGCTGTCGAATTGGCTCGGCAATTTGACGCGACTCCAACGACCCAGCCTTGCGACTACGCGCTATGGGACCGGCTGATGGGTGCTTACGCCGAGATCAACAATCTCGGGCCGCAGTTCGCCGAGGTTGGCACACCGATCATGGAATTTGCGGTCGAGGCGGATTGGTCAGTAGAAGTGACCTTCGAAGGGCCATAGAGGTGAAGAGTCGTCGGCAATAGAGCTGTGGCCAGGCTAATCCGCATACATAAAGTTGCGGAAAGTGCAGAAAGAAAAGGAACCAAAGAAAAGGCGACGGAGATATTTCTCAAAGCAAAGAAAAGGGGACGGAGATGAATGCCGCGAAGTTAAGGCGCAAACCTCTGTGGTTTGAGCCTTTGCGCCGAACCTTCATACGCAGCTTCTGGTTTGTCCCGGATCGGATGATTGCTGAATCCTCGTGTTCCGCAAGGGGCGGTCTCCGGAGACGGATCGGCCGGACCTCGGACATCTCGAACGCAAATCAAGCTGACCTGAGCATTTACGCCTTAACTTCGCGGCATTCGGGACGGAGATGAATGCCGCGAAGTTAAGCGAAAATCGTTTCCTGGCAAGGATTTACACCGAGAGTTTTCTGGCATCATCTCGATTGTTTGCTGATATGTTCGATATTTCAAAGAATACCAGCCCCGCATTTTTGTAGTCTGCGTCCGCCAGGAAGGTCACCCCATCAAGAGATTGCGAGAGGATCGGAGAAAATGCCCTCGCCGCAAGTCCTTTTTCGCCAAGCGGCTACGCTTAACTTCGTGGCATTCGGGACGGAGATATTTCTCACATAGCAAAGAAAAGGGGGCGGAGATATTTCTTACATATTTTGCTAATTATCTCCGTTCCCTTTTCCCCGGCCCGTCCCCTTTTCCTTTCCTCCGGCGGTCCTGGCCCGGGTGGCCGGGGGCACGCTACACCGCAACCCCGGTTCGCAAGCTCCATCAGTTCTCGCAGACCGGGGTTTTGACACGAGCTCCGGTCAGCATGGCCGAAACCGCCGTCGCCGTCGAGTCCGTCAGTGGCTGCGGCGTGGCGGCCCGAGTCAGACACTGGAGTGGCGACCTTTTTGGGTCTGGTATGCGCCGATATCCGGTGGATTGTCCAACGGGAAACCGCGCTGATCGGTCGTGATTCCTTGCACCCGGGTGCCCTTGCCGATGGCCACGCTGCCGGGCAAGAGGGCGATGGTCTGGGTCGGCCCGCCGTTGCTCGCCAGCAGCCCCAGGTTCGGGTCGAGCGGCTTGGCGATGGTGCCGACGAGGTCGGTCCCGACCCAGTCGGAGGTGTCGTCAGTCTCGCCGATCAGGTTGTGACCCCGCGAGGTGAGGGTGACAAAGTAGTTGCCGTTGGAGACGGAGGTATCGTTATAGACGTCAGGACCCCCGCCGGTGGCCGTGTTCCTGGCGACAATCGTGTTGATCAGCGATAAGTAGTACTCGTTGGATACTCCGCCGCCGTAAGTCGCCGAGCAATTGGCGAACGTGCAGCTCACCAGCGCCGCATCGTCGTTATTGTACAGGCCACCACCATAGTAGTTTGGGCCGGCGAGGTCGCGATTGAAGGTGCAGTTGGTCAGGTTCATTGTGGCGTTATTGTACACGCCGCCACCGTACTCCGTCGCCGTGTCGTGACTGAAGGTGCAGTTGGTCAGCTTGGCCGTGGCGTCATTGTACAGTCCGCCGCCGTACTGGGCCGTGTTGTCGGTGAAGGTGCAGTTGGCCAGCGTGACCTTGCCGTCATTGTACAGTCCGCCGCCGCCGCCGCCGGAGCCGAGGAAGACATTGGGTTCCGCCGTGTTGTCGCTGAAGGTGCAGTTGGTCAGCTTTGCGGTGCCGCCATTGTACAGTGCGCCGTAGCTTCCGTTTCCCGCCGTGTTGTCGTTGAAGCTGCAATTCACCAGGGTTGCGCTGCCCTGATTATCGAGGCCGCTGCCCCCATCGCCGGCGTAGTTGGCGACGAACTTGCAGCCGGTCAGGGTCACGGTGCCGTCATTGAGCATGCCACCGCCGCCGGTGAACGGGTCCTCGTCGAATCCCCCGCCGATCAGCAGATTGCTGAACGACGCCCGCACACCCGAGTCGATCGTGAACACGTTGTCCACATGGTCGTTCGCGCCAGTGACGAAGTTGCCCTCGACGATGACTCCCCGCGCCGGGGCCTGGATCGTGATCGGCGCCATCGTGTTGCCCAGTTCGAGCCCGCCCTGACCGATCAGGTTTCCCTGCAGCACGATTTCCGTGACCGAGGAAGCGAACTTGATGGTGGTGGCCCCGGGGGCCGCGTTCGCCTTGCCGACCGCCCAGCGGAGGCTGCCGACCCCGCTGTTGGCGCTATTGGTCACGGTGAAGGTTGACAGACACCAGCGGTCCTCCAGCGCCTCGATGGCCGGGCGGGCCCGACGTCGTGCCTTGCGAATCGTGCGGGCAACTTGATGTAAGAACAAGTTTCGACTCCAGAAATGAATGGCCATAAGGAATCTTCCTCTCCGGTTTCGGGTGAGCTTGCGAGCATATCACAGTCGCCCGCCCGACGCAGCCATGGTGTCCGTTCCGGGTCCCGGATTCGCGTTTGCCGGAGATCATTCCTTTTCTACCCCCCCAAAGGGACAACACCGGAGGATCTCAATGATCAGGGTCGATTGTTCTTCCGGAACGGTCGCCCCGATGCCGACGGTCAGCGAGGGGCGAGCCTGGTCCGGGCGAACGCCTCGACTGACTCGGCCCCCGCCCTCTTCAGTGCCCCTAAACATCGGTCATCAATAGGGATGACCCCTTCAGCCCCCCGATGGCGAGCGAAAAACCAAAAACAAAGTCTGGCCCCTGGCTCTGACGACTCCGCCTCGAACGAGCTTTGACCGACCGGGCCAGAATGGCGAGAGCCGTGACAGGCAGTTCCGACTCTCGTTAGGGCCCCGATCATGCTGGATCTTGACACAGGGGGATGAAGGGGAGGGGGATGAAGGGGACAAGGGGATTCAACTTTCCCCTTGCCTAATTACCGCAAGTTTCCCATATTCACATCAAGTGGAATGTCGCCTTTTCGCTTTCCGGCGAAAACGCTCACGGGCAACCCGCTGACCAGCAAGCGGGTTTGCGAGATGGTCAAGCGGCGGCTGAAGGATGCCAATCTACCGGAACGGCTGACACCTCATTCATTTCGTGTGGCGGCGATCATTGACCTCTTGACGCAAGGGTGCCGCTCGAAGATGTTCAGTATCTGGCCGGGCATTCGGAGCCGCGAACGACGGGGCTTTACGACCTGCGTCAGAAGCGGGTCGCGCGAAACATCGTGGAGCGGATCTCGATCTAATCCGACGATTGGCCTCGGATTCCCAGGGGCAAGTCGAGCTCCGTTTGGCGACAGAATTCGACCTATTAATTGCTGAAATGAGACTGTCATGAGCCAGGGCGAAGCCACCAAGGTCTGTCCGTATTGAGCGGAGACAATCAAGGCTGCGGCGATCGTGTGCCGCGATTGCGGCCGTCAACTCAAAAGTAGCAATGATGCATGTGATCTGAGAAAGTCCCGCGCCACGCACGGCGTTGCGTTGGTTGGGAAGGCGTGGCCTTCATGAACATTCTCGATCGAATCGGCCTGACAGCCCTGATGGCGAAGACCGAAGGACGGCGCGAGATCGCGATCGGATTGATCGACGGTCCAGTCGCGCTAGGCCATCCCGACCTGGGCTCCTGCTCGGCGCGGGAAGTTCCGGGGGGACAGGGCGTGGGTTGCCGTCAGGCCGACAGTTACGCCTGCGCTCATGGGACATTCGTGGCGGGCATCTTGAGCCGCGCGACGGGGCTCGGCCGCGCCCGCCGTCTGTCCCAACTGTTCGCTGCTCGTTCGGCCGATTTTTCGCGAGAGCGCTCGCGCGGTCGGCCGGGAGGATGAGGTGCCGAGCGGCTCGGCCGAGGAACTGGCTTCCGCAATCGTCCAGTGCCTGCGCGGGAGCGAGGCTTCTTAACCTGAGCATGGCCGTTTTGCACTCCTCGATCGCGGGTCAACGCGCCCTCGTGTCGGCGCTCGATCTGGCCGCGCAGCGGGGGGTCCTTGTCCTGGCCGCAGCCGGCAACGAGGGCACGCTCTGGGGCTCGACGCTCACGGCTCACCCATGGGTCATCCCGGTCGCCGCCTCGAGCCCGGAAGGACGACCCAGCGCGATCACAAACCTCGGTCGATCGATCGGCACCCTGGGACTGCTTGCCCCTGGCGAGTCGGTCGTTAGCCTGGCCCCCGACGGACCGTCCCTGGAGCGGAGCGGGACGAGTGTCGCGGTGCCGTTCGTCACCGGGGCTGCGGCGCTTTTGTGGTCCGAGTTTCCCTCGGCCCAGGGCGCCGAGGTCAAATCCGCACTGGTCGGGAGCTCCATCCCGCGCCGACTCAGGATTATTCCCCCCCTCATTGACGTCGCAGTGGCGTATCGGGCGTTGCAGGCGGCTCATACCCGAAGGAAGGGAGCGGCGTATGGTGTCGGTTGAGAGAGAGCAGATTGAAGAGCCTACCCATCGCGGAGCCGACGTCGGCTCGGTCGAGCGGGCGGCCCAGTCGGGCCCTGCCATGGGGCTTCGTCCCCAGTCGAGCGATAGCTCGAGCGGGTGCGGGTGCGGCTGCGGCGGAGCAAAATCGGAGACGGGGGCCATGCCTCTGGCGTTCGTCTACGCGCTCGGTCGGATCGAACCTCGGTTTCCCAGGCTCGGGATCGAAAAGGAGTTTGCCCAGGCGACCGGACGAGCGGCAACTGCCGGGCTGACTGACCGCCAGGCCATGCATGCGGTCCTCAATCAACGTAGCAATCGCTATTTGGCCCGCCAGCTGTGCTGGGTACTCACGATCGAGGGAGTTGAAACCTATCTGCTCGAGCCGGCGGACCTCAGCGACCTCGACCTCTTAATCGAGGCCGTCCGGCCCGTGCCTCGCGCCACCGACGTCGATGTCGTTGTCGGCATTCGCGGGCCAATCACGCCACCGTCGTACTGCAACGGGTTGACGCTCCCACTCGTCCGGGTCGATCAGCTGTACTCGTTCGACATCGACGGCCTGATCAAGTCGATCCCTCGCCCGGAAAAGACGGATGAAGCGAGGTTCACCGCGGCTGCGGAAGCCCTGTTCGAACAGTTCATTCAAGTGGCCGACAACGCCGGCGCGACCGACGAAGATCGTGCGCTCAATTACCTCGCGCTGCGCTACCCCGCCATCTACGCCCGCGCCGCGGCGGCGCAAGACCGGAATCAGTCGCTGACCGCCGTCGAAACGCGCCCCTCGAGCCTGGCCGCCGCGCGAAACATCATCGAGGTGATCTTCTCGTTCAACGACCGTCAAACCGACGTGATCGAAAAATGGTTTGTCCGGGTCGACGTCACCGATAAGTTCCCGTTCCTGGTGACGAAATTGTCACCTTATCTGGAACGTTAATCGCGCGAAGTTCGGTGTTGCTCGACCTGCACACCTCGACAGCTGCCTGCATCGGGCGTGCGGCATGCAAAGCGGTGGACCCTGCTCGGCTTCCTTTGCCAGTCCAGCAAAGAGCGTGTCTCACGGTTTTCTTTTCGCAAGTTTTGAAAGGAGAGACCAAAATGGCGATGCCTGGTTTCACCGCGGAAGTTTCTCTGGGGCCCGCGGTGCAGCACTATCAGACGTCAGGGAATCCTGGGGGGTCCGGAAGTGGTTCTTCCGCGACCGCTGAGAGCGGCGTGACTCCCGCCGCCTTCCACTCATGCTCGTATTACTGCAACCAGATCCACAACTGCGCTGCCCAGAGGACATGTTGCCTTTGCCAGGGCGGTCATCCACGGCCGGATCCTCGCCTTCCGTGTGGATATGAGTGCTGGTACGAACTGTAAGTGGTCGGCACACTCAACCTCGCCCTGAAACGACGCTCCGCCCTGCCCGACGCCCGCGCGGCAGGGTGGAAGGGGATACGGTACGCAGTAACCCCGGTTCGCAAGCTCCATCACCTCTCGCAGACCGGGGTTACGGAATACCGTAACTCCTGCCACCCGGCCGTCACCCCGATCAGGGGTAAAGCGTTTCGCCTTTGGTGAGCATTTCGATGAACTGCGCGATTTTCCTGGCACGAGTCTCAGCCTTTTTGACGCTTTGAATTCGGAACAGAATGGCAAATCGATTTCGACTGTTCAGTGTGGCGAAAAATGCCCGCGCCTGTTGGTTCGCGTCGAGTGCCAGTTGAAGATCCGCAGGAATGGGAGAGTTGCTCGCCGAAGCATAGGCATTCTCCCAACGCCCATTCTTCTTGGCGAGTTCGATCGCTCGAAGACCTGCCGGGCGCATTCTCCCTGCGGCTTCGAGCGACTGCGCTTTCTCCTTGTTGATTTTGGACCAGATGCTCCTTGCTGTTCGAGGTGAAAAGCGCTGAAGCCAGTATTGATCACTTTCGGCTCGCTTCTGCCCATCGATCCAACCGAAGCAAAGCGCACTGTCAAGAGCTTCGCCGTAGGACAAGGTGGTCTGCCCTGAAGCCTTCTTCGCGAGGCGAAGCCAAACGCCGGCGCTCGCTCCACTATGAGCTTCCAGCCATGACTCCCATTCCACCTGGGACGTCAGGTTGAGTATCGGGTCTGGTCGGCTCATTCCGATCGGGTCCCGTTTCTGCGACTGACGAGGATCAGGCAGAAGCCATTCTGCCTGACACGCCAACGGCTCTGGCCAACGGCTCTGGGACATTCTGCTTGATCGTTAGTCTGGATAACATGCGATACCCAGTCCATGATAAAGTAGGACGTCCCTTTTCTCCCGCCCGCGTCCCTTTTCTCCCGCCACTTTTCTCCCGCCTTGACGATCGGGTCAACCCAGTGAGGCTTCATCGAGGACCGATTCGTGAGCCAGCCGTGAGGTCCTGTTTCGCGCTGGCGTTCCCGACCGAGATCATTTAAAATCCTGGCGGGTAAAACGTTGGGACGAGTCGAAGGCCGTCATAACCGGCCGATCAGATCACCGGCGTGACGCGGCGGAGGCTCCTCTCCTTGAGCACGCTGTTTGAAAAACTCGACGAGGGGCGCGCCGGGATACGTCTCTACGGGATCGCGCCGCCGAAGCTCGCATCGACCCCCGAGCGGTTGCGTGAGATCGCGGCCGAACAGGTAGACCGACTTCATCGGCTCGCGCCCGACGGCCTGGTTGTCTACGACATTCAGGACGAGCCGGGACGCGACGGCCAGGAACGCCCTTTCCCGTTTCTACCCACCGTCAACCCCGAGGTCTACGCACGTGACGCGCTCGCCGGGCTCGCGATCCCGAAGATCGTGTACCGCTGCGTGGCGCGCACACGCGTGAGGCGTTTTCGCGATGGGTCAACGGCGTGCGGTCAGGGGCCGGCCGGCATGTCCGCGTCTTCGTCGGCGCCCTCGTGGCCAATCGCACCACCCGGGTCTGCCGCTGGCCGAGGCGTATGCGATCGCGCGCGCCGCTTCCAACCTGGTCCTTGGTGGCATCGCCATGGCGGAGCGACATGTTGCGAAAGGGGATGAGCACCATCGGATGCTCGTCAAGCAGGACCACGGCTGTCGCTTCTTCATCACCCAATCCGTGTACGACGCCGGCTCCACAAAATCTTTGCTCTCCGACTACGCATTGTCGTTGCGAACGTCCGGCCGCTCGCCCGTCCCCGTGGTGCTCACGTTCTCACCGTGCGGCTCGGTTCGCACGCTCGAGTTCATGAAGTGGCTAGGCATCTCGTTCCCGCGCTGGCTTGAAAACGAACTCCGCCATTCGGCCGACACGCTGGAGCGCTCCGTCAACCTGTGCGAGAGGGTCTTCACCGACGTGCAGGACTATGCTCGCGAAAAGCGCTTGCCGATCGGAATCAACATCGAGAGCGTCTCCATTCGAAAGTCGGAGATTGACGCGTCGGTGGAGCTCTATCGTCGATTGAACTCCCATCTCGAACGATGAGGCTCGGTTCGCTGCCCGACAAGGCGTTGCCGCATGACCCGGCTCGCACATCGAATGAGAGGCGGAAAAGTGTCGCGACAGCGGCCGGCGCCGTCGGGAACCGTTGTTTCCGATTCTTCCTTGACCATTCAACCAAAACCCCTATCTCATCGATCATCTCGCCATCAAGCATCGATGATCGCTCGTCCTTATCGAGGGCGGAAAAGGTGCAGGAACCGTTGAATCGAAAACAACGGTTCCTGACACCTTTTCCGCCCGTCTACAAAAACAGGCCTCTTCGACGCTAAACACGTACGTACCGTAACCCTGCCACCCGGCCGAAGATTTGGTGGCCTTGATTCGCACCAGACTCTGCGGCCTGATCATCAAGAGAAGCCCATTGGTTCTCGATTAGTCAAAGCAGATCAGATGGAGAAGAGGAGAAAAGGCGAAGAAAAGCCTGGCGCTCTGTCCGATCACCAACGTCTGATAAGGCGGTGTGGGGTCGCTCCCCTGATATACCAGTATGGCGAGACGTGATCGCAACGAAGGACAGAGATGGACCCAGGCCCACCGGCGCGACATCCTAATCCTTTCAGAGCCAACCTTCGGTTGGCCCGTGGAAGGTACGCGCCTCGCTCACCGGCCCGATTCCCACATGGCGGTTGGCGGTCTTTTCTCCTTCACGGCCAGATGACCTTGAGCCGTTCGCCAGGCGTACCCCAGGATGCCGAGAATTCCTGTCCCAAGCAGCAGCACGCTGGACGGTTCGGGGATGGCGATAACCTGACCATTGCCGATGAAACCATTGGCCGATTGGTTGGGGTCCAGGACGATGTCGGTCAAGGTCAAGACGGGATCGCCAAGAATGTATCCGTAAAGCTCCGCGGAAACGATACTTCCCTCGAAAGCGTTCAAGGACTTGTTCGCGATACCGCTCAAAGTGAGGAAATCCGCGTCATGATATTCCGAACCCGGCACCGCGAGATTGTCTGTCGTGCCGATACTGATCGTGCTCGAATCAATGCCCCCGGAGCCTGGCATGATCGAATTCGGCTCGTCTGGACCGATGTAAAAGGTGATGGTGGCGCCAAATATCAGGGATTGCAGCACGCTGGTCCCATTCCCGAAGATCAGCGTGCCAAGATCGAACGGGACCGTCGGGTCGGACGGCACGGGTTTACCAAAGAACTGGATGTAACTAAAACCACCATCAAATCCCGGGTTGTCTCCCCACCGCAGGCCACTCCCCTGTCGTTGTCCGGGAGGCGTTCCCGTAACTGTTCCATCTGTACTGTTGGCGATCAAGTAAACAGCCGACGAAGAATTGTCGTAGTAGGAAACATGGGGCGCAATGGGATCGAGAATGTTGCCTTGTAGGACAGGATCACTGAACTCCCCGAGGACAACGAGACCCCCTCGGGATGTGGTGCCGCCGACAGAGAGAACGATGACGATCACGAGTGGTGTGATTCGGCTCATTGTAGAATCTCCGTATCGCGCTGAATGGTTTTGAGAAGCTCTTTTGACTCATCTGATGTAGCCACCAAGATCGGTGCCACATTCAGAATGCTATCCTTCCTCAAATCTCGAATTCGTGCTGTTCGAATCGTCATTTCGATCGCTTATTATGTCGAACAATCGTTCTTACAAAACATTGGACCAGGGATCAAGCATTTTCCGGATAAAGGGAAATCGAATCCTGCCGGTGGACGCGGCAACGGATCCTGAGGGTTCGAATTCTTCTTTGACCAATCGACCAAAACCCCCAATCTCATCGACCGTCTCGCCGTCAAGCATCGATGATCGCACGCCCTTTTCGGTGGTTTCCACGCGTGGCATTCGGGACATTCTATTTTAACGAAAAAATGAGAAACTTATATAATTTGGATAAGAAAAACAGAATGTCACCCTGGAATGTCCCTTGCGCGACGCCTTGACGGGAGCGGCATTGTGGGAGCTATGATTGGCCGCGAGCAACTCCATCGAGACGGCTACGCCTTGCTCCGCGGAGCGATCCCGGCCGAATGGCTGGATGAGCTTCGCGCCGCGTTCGATACGGGCGTGAAACCGTCAAACCAATGGCCCGTACCGCGTGGGGCGGACTGGCGCCATTCGTTGTTGGACCTTGATCCGAAGGTGCAGGCCGTGTGCCGCTTGCCGGAGATGCTGGCCGTGGTCGGCGAGCTGATCGGCGAACGGTTCTTCCTCGCTCAGGTGGAGGGCCGCGAGCCCTTGGCGGGCGGCGGCTATCAGAGGCTGCACCGTGACCTGTCGGCCCAGCGGCCAGGAGATACGGTGAACGCCCTCGCCTACTTCGACAACTATGGCCCCGAGAACGGCGCGACCCGGATCGTCCCCGGCAGCCACCGCCCCGCACGGGGTGAGCCGCCATTCGACTGGACTGACGAGTCGCGGTCGGTGCAGCTCTCAGGCTCCGCCGGCGACATCTTGGTGTTCGATACCGATCTGGTGCACGCGGGCAGCCTGAACCCGACCGGCGCGCGCCGTCGCTCCATCCTGGTCGGCTATTTTGCCGAGCCGCTTCACGCCTCACACATCGAAACGGCGAATCTCCGCGGCATCCGGATGGATACGTCCGACCGGTTCGATCCGTCGGAGCTTGCCCTGAACGGCCGCTTCTTGCGTGGGGAGAAGATCGAAGGGGGCGGAAAAGGTGTCAGGAACCGTTGTTTTCGATTCTTCCTTGACCATTCGACCAAAGTCGCCTATTTCATCGATCGTCTCGCCATCAAGCATCGATGATCGCACGCTCTTTTCGATCGTTTCCACGTCCCGTTCCGTCACACTTTCTCCCCATCCTGGGCCTCCCGGCGCGACCGAGGAGGGGCTATTGTCCTTCGGCTTGCCGGGACGACTCGATCCGACCCGATTCACGCTCCCTCGCCCGTGGCGATTTCGCCCTGATGACGAGTGGAAAAATGGGTTGTATAGGTAGAATGGGACGGATGAGGTATCTGTCCAGGAGGCCCGATCGTCATCGGGAATCCTCAACAACGGCGCCTTCGGGATGCTTTGTCGTGCAAAGCGCGTTTTAGAGCCCCGTTTTTGGTCGGTTTTTGGCCGATTTTGGCCCCTTTTTGATCGAAAACCGGGCCGTTTTGCCCCTTTTTCGGGGGGTTGACGGGCCGTTTTGGACTGCTTTGCAAAGCAAAGTGAGGGCGGATCGGCTCCGGGTTTGAGGGTTGGTTGACCTGCGGGAGGGTGCCCGGTCGGGGGCCGGAGGGGGGGTGCCCTCCGGATTCTGGCATTGACCGTAGGGCAGGGCTTGCCCTGCCGCGAGCCCGGTCTCGGCGGGGCAAGCCCTACCCTACGAGAAGGACGCCCCTCCTCCCGCGATTCCCGGGCGTTGCCAGAAGCGAGAGGGACACCCGGCGGGGCGCGGGCCGGCGCGGGTCATCCGTCGCGATTTTTTCAGGGAGTGTGTTAACGCCGAGTCGCCGGAGCGATCTTATTCAGGAAGGGTTTCCGCGTCGGGAGGCCGCCCGGATCGAGGGAGGGTGGGTCGCGAGCGGCGAGCGTTCCACAAATTGGCTTTGAATTCGGGGGGCACCGTCGAGAGGTCGGACGCGATTGGGTTTGAGTGGGACGGGGCGATCGAAAGGGTCTGGGTTCGAGTGGGAGAGGATGTTCGCGACGCGATTGGGTTTGAATGCCTGGGGAGGGCGGTCGTTGGGTCTGTCTTCTGGAGGTGGGTTCCACGGGAAATTGGGTTTGAGTTTCTGGGCGTGCCTTTCTCCAGCCAGATTGGGTTTGAATCAGAGAAGTCGGGTGGGTCGAGCCTCGGGCGAGCCCCCTCACGAATTCGGGTGGTGGGGCTCGCGAGGCTCGACCCACCCTACATGTTACCTGATAATGAGTTACGTCTAGACCAGGCCCTTGCCGCGTTGCCTTCGGGGTCGTCCTCCGCCACCGGGCCAACCCCAACCTCGGACGAGCTTTGACAGGACCGCCCCGGCCGGGTCAGAATGGCGGGAGCCGTGCCAGGTGTCTCCCGCCTCTCGTTCAAGGTCCCCGACCCATGCTCGACCTTGGCCTGAACCCGACGCGGACCTGCCAGACGGCCGGGCGTCGAGCCTTCCTGAAGCTCGGGACGCTCGGCCTGGCCGGGTTCGGCCTGGGCGACCTCCTCGCCGCGAGGTCCCTCGCCGCCGGCACCGCGTCGCCGCCCGCGAAGGCCGTCATCGTGCTCTGGCTCTGGGGAGGCCCGAGCCACCTGGACACCTTCGACCCCAAGCCCGACGCCCCCCTCGAATACCGGGGGCCGTTCGAGTCGATCGCCACGAAGGTGCCCGGGATCAGGATTAACGAACTGCTGCCGGGCCTGGCCCACCACGCCGACCGGTTCGCCCTGATCCGGTCGATGCACCACCAGTCGAACGACCACGGGATCGCCGGGACGATCGGCCTGACCGGGGCGATCTCGGGGGCCGTCGGCCTGGACGGCAAATCCCAGGGCGATGTCCTCCGGCCCAGCCTCGGCGCGATCGTCGGCCGAGTTCGGCCCGGAAGTCCGGGAGCGTTACCGCCTTACGTCGTGCTCGGGAACCCGCTCCATCAGGGGCTCAAGCGGGTCGTCGGTGAGGGGGGCGGGACGCTCGGGTCGGCCGCCGATCCCTTCCGACTCGACTATGAGCCGGGCACCGGCCTGAAGCTGCCCGACGTGTCGTTGCCCGAGTCGGTCTCCGCCTCGCGACTCCAGGCCCGATGGGACCTGAAGGGCTCGCTCGACGCCTCGGCCGCGATCGACTCGTCGGGCGTCGCAACGTCAAGGCTGGACCGGCATTATCAGCTCGCCCGCTCGCTGATCGCCTCGAAGTCGACCACCGAGGCCCTCGACCTCGAGGCCGAGCCGACCCGCGTCCGCGAGGCGTACGGGTCGCATCGGTTCGGCCAGTGCTGCCTGATCGCCCGGCGGCTCGTCGAGTCCGGCCTGCCGTTCGTCCAGGTCAACTGGAGCACGCACGTCGAATGCCCCGAGGACGCGGGCGACGGCGGCTGGGACATGCACGACCGCTACTTCCAGATCATGCAGGATCGTCACGGCTGGATGTTCGACCGGGCGCTCTCGGCGCTCCTGGCGGACCTCCAGCGGCGAGGCTTGCTGGACTCGACGCTGGTCGTCGCCGTCGGCGAGTTCGGCCGGATGCCGAAGATCAACGACCGGGCCGGCCGAGAGCACTGGAATCCGTGCTATTCGGCCCTGATCGCCGGTGGGGGAGTCGAGGGCGGCCGGGTGATCGGATCGTCCGACAAGCGAGGCGAGCACCCCGTCGACCGGCCGTGCACGCCGGCCGACCTGAATGCCACGATCCTCGCCCGGGTGGGGGTCGGAGCCGCCGAATTGACGGCGTTGAACCTGACGCCGACCGGGATGCCGATCGAGGAGCTTTCTTGAAATGCCCCGTCGAGCCCGCCATGCCCGGGCCGCCGTCCTTGGGCTTGTCCTGCTTTGCGGCCGCGTCCGACGGTCCATCTCATCCGGTCCGGCTGACGACGGACGGCCTCGCCAAGCAACGCCCGAACTGGTCGCCGGATGGCCGGCGGCTGGCGTTCGCCCGCCACGAGACCGGCGGGACGCACATCTGGCAATACGTCCTCGATCTCGACCGACCGGCCTCGCCTCGTCGAGTGACCAACCGAGCGGCCCCGGACCACGACGGCGCGTTCACCCCGGACGGCAAGAGCCTGCTGCTCGTGGCGATCGCGCAGTCGGGCACGCAGGGCAACCTCGACGTGGCGATCGTCCCGGCCGAAGGAGGCGAGCCGAAGACGGTCATCGGCGACCTGAAAGGGAAGCTCGCCCACGCCGAATGGCCCTCCCCCTCGCCCGACGGCAAGCGATTCGCCTTCACCTCGACCCACGAGGGAAACCAGGAGGTTTACACCGCCTCGATTGACGGGACGGACCTGGTCCGGGTGACCCAGAGCCCCGGAACCGACGCCCATCCTTGCTGGATGCCCGACGGAAAGACACTGGTCTTCGCCACCGACCGCTGGGGCGGCCTGGAGCTGGCCTCCGCCCGCGCCGACGGCACCGGCCTCCGTCGACTGACCCGAAGTGCCGGGCTGGACGATTACCCGGCCGTCTCGCCGGACGGCTCCCGGCTGGCCTTCGTCTCGAACCGTGACGCCAATTTCGAGATCTACATAAGCCTCGCCGATGGGTCCGAACCGGTGAACCTCTCGTCCCATCCCGGCCGGGACACCATGCCCACCTGGACGCCCGACGGCCGAGGGGTCACGTTCGTCTCGGCCCGCGACGGCGGGTCGGACCTCTACACGATCGCGGTCGATCGATGAACCGATCCGGGACGTTTTCGACCCTCGCTTGACTCTCCTTCAACGCCGTGCCACCATTTGTTCAACCCGAGGGAGACCCCACGATGAGGATTGATCCGCATGGCGGCCGAATTTCCCGCCGGACCTTTCTCGTGGCCAGTGGCCTTGGCCTGGCCGGCGCTCGGGCCGCTCGGTCGAACGGCTCGGTCAACCCGACGGCGGCCTCGACGATCCTGATCTGGCTCAGCGGTGGGGCCTCGCATCTCGACACCTGGGACATGAAGCCCGAGGCCCCGGCCGAGTTCCGGGGCGAGTTCAAGCCGATTGCCACCTCGGCCTCGGGCCTGTCGCTCTGCGAGCATTTGCCACTCACCGCCAAACAGGCGCACCACCTCGCGATCGTCCGGTCGCTGGGCCATCAAGGCAAGGGCACCGGCGACCATCACGCCGGTTACTATTACAACCTCACGGGCCAGGCCCCCGACCCGACCTTCCCCGCCCTCCTGAACGACCGGAAGCCGTATCCGAGCGACTGGCCGTTCATCGGTTCGATCGTGGCGGCCCGACGCCCAGCACGCCCTGACCTCCCCTCGCTCGTCACTCTGCCCCAGAAGCCGGGCGCTCCGCAATACACCCGCCCCGGCCAGTTCGCCGCCCGGCTTGGCCCCGAGTTCGACCCGGTCTACGTCCTGGGCGAGCATGCGAAGCCCGCCGAGTTCGTCGTGCCGTCCTTGAGCCTGAGCGGAGACCTGACCGTTGGGCGAATGGCCGATCGCCGGAGCCTGCTGGCCGCGATCGACCAGGCTTCGGGACGGCTCGAAGGGACGGCCGCGAACCTCTATACCGCCCAGCAGCACCGCGCCTTCTCCCTGTTGACGTCGAGCCGTGCCCGGAACGCCTTCGACTTCTCCCGAGAGCCCGAGTCGGTCCGCTCCCTTTACGGGAATACGATCAACGGCAACAGTTTCTTGATGGCCCGTCGGCTGGTCGAGGCCGGCGTGCCGTTCGTCTCGGTCTTCTGGAAAGAAGATCCCGACCTCGACAAGCTTTGCAAGAGCGGCGGGGGTTGGGACACCCACGGGAACAATTTCGGGTGCCTGAAGGATCGTCTCCTGCCCGAGTTCGACCGCGCGTTCGCCGCGTTGCTGGAGGACCTGGATCGGCGCGAGATGCTCGACTCCACCCTGGTCGTGGTCACGAGCGAGATGGGGCGGAAGCCCCGGATCGGCGACGTTCGCTCGGGAGGGGCGACCGGCGCTGGTCGCGATCACTGGACGAATTGCATGTCGGTCCTCTTCGCGGGAGGCGGAATCCGAGGCGGGCAGGTCTACGGGTCCTCGGACAAGGTCGGAGCCTATCCCGCCGAGAATCCCGTCGGGCCTGAAGACATTGCTCGGACAATCTTCCATGCCATGAGGATCGAGGACGAGGAAGCCCGCGACCGCGAGGGGCGTCCTTTCTCGCTCCTCCCGCAAGGCCGGGCCTTGACCGCGCTCTTCTGACTGTGGAGCCCCGAACTCACCCTCCTGACTCCAGGCGATGCGGGCTCCTTGACGGAGGGGATGAAGGCGGCGAGCATGGTCATGGCACCTCGCCGGCCCAGGAGATCCGTGGACTTCGTGAGCATCCGGGTCCGGGCCGGAGTGGGGTTGTCGATGCGGAGAGTGACACCCCAATGACCTGGGAAGCCGTCCTGCCGGGGAGTGATCCGATGAGAAAATCGATCCGTCGCGTCGTTGGCCTGGGATTCGTGGGGATGGCGGTCCTGGCCCTCGCGCAGGCCAGGGGACAACAGGCCCCCGGGCCGTCCCCGAACCCGGATTCCCAGTACCGGCTCGGACCCGACTCCCTGCCGCAGGAGGGCGTTCCGAAGGGAGAGATCCGCGGGCCGTTCACGCTCCCCAGCCAGGTCTACCCGGGCACCCAGCACACGTACTGGGTCTACGTCCCGGCGCAGTACGACCCGGCCGTCCCGGCGGCCCTCATGGTCTTTCAGGACGGCCAGGCGTTCAAGGACGAGAAGGGGGACATGCGGGCCCAGAACGTGATGGACAACCTGATCTACCGGCGCGAGATCCCGGTCATGATCGGCGTGTTCATCAACCCCGGCCGCCGGCCCGACCAGCCCGAGCCGACGCCTCGCGAACTGGGGCGACCGCAACACCAACCGGCCGACCGAGTACAACTCGCTCGACGACAAGTACGCCCGCGTGATCACCGAGGAGCTGATGCCGGCGCTGGCCAAGGACTACAACATCTCGAAAGACCCGGAGATGCACGGGATCGGCGGCTCGAGCTCGGGGGCGATCGCGGCGTTCACGGTCGCCTGGGAGCGGCCTGACCACTTCCGCAAGGTGCTCAGCAACGTCGGCAGCTTCGTCAACCTGCGAGGCGGGCACGTCTACCCGGAGAAGGTGCTGGCGACCGAGAAGAAGCCGATCCGCGTCTACCTCTGCGACGGGCGGAACGACAACCGCGGCCTCCGCGAACGGTCAGCTACGACGAGACGCGGGACTGGTTCCACCAGAACGTCCGGCTGATGAAGGCCCTCACGCAGAAGGGGTACGACGTGAACTACTACGTGGGGGATGAACAACCACGGGCAGAAGTTCGGCGGGGCGATCCTGCCCGACATGATGCGCTGGCTCTGGCGGGACGGGCCGGTCTCCACCGACCCGAACGATAAGGTCGAGCGGGGTTTCCGCCAGCCGGCTCCGGGAAAGAATTGATCGAGTTTACGGACTGCGTTATCACCATGACACCACTCGACCGCTCCCGCCGTTCTTTCCTGAGAACCTCAGTCGCACTGGCGGGGACGGTCCCGCTCATGGCCGGTTCGCCCCAGGCGCGATCGGACGAAGCCGGCGGGCCGCTGATCGCCTATGTCGGCACCTTCAGCTCTCCGCTCCGCGACGTCCTGCCGACGCAGGTGGACCTGCCGCCCGGCAACGGGCGCGGCATCCACATCTTCCGGGTGGATCGCGCCACCGGCGCGATGACGCCCGCCGGCGTTCACGAGATGGGCACGAGCCCGAGCTGCCTGGCCTTGAATGCCGCAGGGACCCGGCTCTATTCCGCCAACGAGACCGATCGGGTGGGCGACGACAAGGAAGGCACCGTCACCGCCTTTGCCATCGATCGGGCGGACGGGCATCTGGACGCTGCTCAACACCGTCCGCTCCGGCGGCGCCGGTCCCACTTATGTGAGCATCCATCCGTCCGGGCATTTCCTGCTGGTGGCCAACTATTTCGGCGGCTCCGTGGCGGTGCTGCCGATCCTGGCCCGACGGCCGTCTGGGCGACCCCTCGGACATCAAGAAGGATGCCGGCAAGATCGGCCCCGCCAGGGCGACCAACGCCCCGCCGGGCAGCCTGGCCTTCAGCGGACACGATCGGACCCACGCGCCACATGATCCAGGCCGATCCCTCGGGCCGCTTCGTGCTGCACGCGGACCTCGGACTGGATCGGATCTTCGTCTGGAAATTCGACGATCGGAAGGGCGTTCTGACCCCGAATGAACCGCCCGCAGTCTCGTTGCCGCCCGGAGACGGGCCTCGGCATTTCCATTTTCACCCCAATGGCCGCTGGTTCTACTCGATCCAGGAGGAAGGCTCGACCATCGTCCTGTTCGACTACGATCCCGCGACCGGGGCGGTTGGCCCCTCGGCAGACGATCTCCACCCTGCCGCCCGGGTTCGCCGGCAGCAACTTCTGCTCCGAGATCCTGGTTTCCGCCGATGGGCGGTTTGTCTACGCGGGCAACCGGCTCCACGACAGCATCGGGATCTTTTCCGTCGGCCCGAAGGGCGAACTGACGTTCGTCGGGGAGGAATGGACCCGGGGGGATTATCCGCGCAGCTTCAACTTCGACCCCACCGGCCAGTTCCTCTATTGCTGCAATCAGCGAGCCGACAACATCGCCGTCTTTCGCGTGAATCGCAAGACCGGCGGCCTCGAATTCACCGGTCATTACACTCCTGTCGGTAATCCTTCGATCATTGTCTTCCTGGATCGGAAGTAGTCATGCATTAGAGCCTGTTATGAACTCCCGACGAACGACGGAGGGGTCTCATGGAGCATCAGCAGGCGAAGCGCGACGTCGTGCGTCGCGTGAGCGTCCTCTTCCCTCGGCGAGTCTGGACGAACCGACCAGAACGAGGTGTTGGTGGCCCGGCCGGATATTTGTTAAACTTCAGATCGACGAAGTGCGATCACCCTCCCCTCCCACCTGATGCAAGCTTCGTGGAAGATGAGGCCGGTGATCGGCCGCGGTCAAGTCGCCCTTTCCGGGGGCGAGGTCTTTGGTTGATCGGCGGGGGCAAGTGCGGATGGGCCGAGTCTCGCTCGTTTTGCTCATTGTCTCGTGCCTCTACGCACCCGCGCGGAGTGCCGACGACCTCCCGGTCAAGCCGGTGGAAACGCTTGCGTCCCCTCTGAGGTCGTTCGTCGAGAATCACTGCGTCGGTTGCCACGACGGGGCGAGCAAGAAGGGCGGGCTGGACCTGGAGTCGCTGGCGTTCGAGCCGGGCGACGCCCGGAACTTCGCGGCATTGGTGAAGGTTCTCGATCGGGTCAACGCTGGCGAGATGCCCCCGAAGAAGAGCCCGAGGCCCGAATCGAAGGAAGTGGATTCGTTCTCGCGATCGCTCGCCTCGATGCTCTCGGTCTCGGAGAAGGAGCGAGTCGCGCGGGAAGGGCGGGCCGTCCGACGTCGACTCAACCGTCACGAGTACGAGAACGCCCTCCGGGACTTGCTCTCCGCGCCCTGGCTGGAAGTGAAGGAGATGCTCCCCGAAGACGGAGTCGCCCACCGATTCAACAAGGTCGGCAGCGCCCTGGACGTCTCCCACGTTCAGATGGCGCGTTACCTGGTCGCGGCGGACTACGCCCTTCGGCAGGCGATGGCCACGCAGGTGGACCGCCCTCCCTCGGTGACCGTCCGCTATCACGCGCGTGATCAGCCGAGTTTCACCGGTAAGTTCAAGTTCAGCGTGTTCAACACGTCACCCGAACGGGCCACATTCCCGGTTCTGGGCTCGATGGCCCAGCCCGGCGTCCGCGCGGGCAAGGAACCGTTGACGGTCGGGCTCTCGGACCCCGAGCGTCGTGAACAAGAGGGAGTCGGCCTCGTTGCGGGGTCCTACGAGCCCATTGAGCCGAAATTCAACAAGTTCCGGGCGCCGTCAACGGGCCGATACCGGCTGAGGTTCAACGCCCACACGGTCTGGGTCGCGCCGAACGGGGCCAACGCGAATGGCTCCGTCGCGAACGCTGGCGCGAAGAAATGGTTCATCCCCAACTTCGATGACGTGTCCGCCGGCCGGAGATCCGAGCCCATCACCATCTATACCGAGACACCTCCGCATCAACTCAGACGAATCGGTTCCTTCGACATCTCGCCCGAGCCTGGCGTGCGCGAGATGGAAGCGTGGCTCCTGTCGGGCGAGACAATCCGGCCCGACGCGGCCCGGCTTTTCCGATCGAGGCCGGGCGAGGCTCGGTTCCAGAACCCGTTCGCCGAGCAGGACGGCCAGCCGGGTGTCGTCTATCGGTGGCTGGAAGTCGAGGGACCTCTGCACGATCAGTGGCCGCCAGCCGGTCATCGACTCCTCTTCGGCGACCTCCCGACGAAGGAGCCCAAGACCGTCAACGGGCGGGTCGAAGTCGTCTCGGCCGATCCCGCGAAGGACGCACCCACCCTGCTGGCGGCGTTCGTCCGACGGGCCTATCGCCGGCCGGTTGACGAGAGCGAGGCGTTGCGCTTCCTTCCGGTCGTCGTGGGCCGACTGGACGCGGGGGCTAGCTTCGCCGAGGCGATGATCGCCGGCTATACCGCGGTGCTCTGCTCGCCCGAGTTCCTCTACATCGACGAGAAGCCGGGGCTCCTCGACGACCACGAGGTCGCCGCCCGACTGGCCTTCTTCCTCGGAAACTCGGAGCCCGACCCGGAACTCCGCGCGATCGCCGATCGGGGCCAGTTGCGTCGGCCCGAGGTCTTGCGAGCCCAGACCGACCGGCTTCTCGACGACCCGAAGTCCCGGCGGTTCGTGGACGCCTTCCTCGACTACTGGCTCGACCTCCGCAAGGCCGCCGCGAATACTCCCGACTCCACGCTCTACAACGATTACTACCTCGACGACCTGCTCGCCGAGTCGGCGGTCTCCGAGACACAACTCTTCTTCGCCGAGTTGCTCCGGGGCGACCTCCCGGCGAGGTGCCTGATCTCGACCGATTTCGTCATGGTCAACGAACGACTCGCCAACCACTATGGACTCCCGGGGGTCCAGGGCGTGGAGATCCGCAAGGTCAAGTTGCCGGCCGACAGCGTCCGGGGCGGGCTCCTGACCCAGGCGAGCGTGCTGATGGTGACGGCCAACGGCACGACCACCTCGCCGGTCCTCCGAGGGGCCTGGATCATGGAGCGAATCCTCGGCCAGCCCTCGCCTCCCCCGCCGCCCGTGCCGGCGGTCGAACCCGACCTCCGAGGGACGCGGACGATCCGTGAGCAGCTTGCCAAGCATCGCGACCAGGCCAGTTGCGCCACCTGTCACTCGAAGATCGACCCGCCCGGTTTCGCGCTGGAGAGCTTCGACGTGATGGGCGGCTGGCGAGATCGCTATCGCGCCGTGGCCGACAAGAAGGACGATCGCGAGAAGGGGATCGGCAAGAACGGCCAGCCGTTCGCCTTTCGCCACGGCCTGCCGGTGGACTGCACCGGGGAGTTGTCCGATGGTCGGAGATTCTCCGACATCCGCGAATTCAAGCGGATGCTCCTCACCGAGGAACTCCAGGTGGCCCGCAACCTCATCCGGCAACTCGTCGTGTTCGCCACGGGAGAACCGGTCGGCTTCGGCGATCGCGAGCAGGTCGAGCAGATCCTCGAACGAACCAGCCGGAACGGCCACGGCATCCGAAGCCTCGTCCAAGAGATCGTCCAGAGCGAGATGTTCCTCCGGAAATGACCCCGAATCCGCAAGGGAGCGACCGACCGTGATCATCCCACCCAGGCCTGTCGAATCCAGGGATCGAGGCCATCATCGGTCGCGTCGCCAGTTCCTCCGAGGCGTCGGGGTCCTCCTGTCGTTGCCCGTGCTCGAGTCGATCCGGCCGGCGTTCGCGAAGACAGAGGATCTCGCCAGGCCTCGCCGGATGCTGGCCATCTGCAACAACCTCGGGTTGCTGCCGGATTATTTCTTCCCCAAGGAGGTCGGCCGCGGCTACGAGCTGTCGCCCTACCTGAAGAAGCTGGAGGCACACCGCGACGACTTCACCGTTTTCAGCGGCGTGTCGCACCCCGACGTTGACGGGGGACATCCGGCGGACAATTGCTTCCTGACGGCCGCCCCCCACCCGTCGAGCGGCGGGTTCCGCAACACGATCTCGCTCGACCAGTACATCGCCGAGCGGATCGGCACCCGGACCCGCTTCCCGTCACTCACGCTCGGCGTGAACGTGAAGCAGGGGGAACGCAGTCTCTCGTGGACCGGGTCGGGGGTCCTGATCCCCTGCGAGGAGAAGCCTTCGGACGTGTTCCGTCGGATGTTCGTCCAGGGCTCGCCTTCCGAGGTGGAATCGCAGTTGCGAAAGCTCGAAGGGGGCCGGAGTATCCTCGACGCCGTCGCCGGCCAGGCGAAGGACCTGCAACGAGGCCTGCCCGCCCGCGATCGCGACCGCCTCGATCAATACTTCACCAGCGTGAGGGATCTGGAGGAACGGATGCGGGTCGCCCGGGAATGGGAGCTGAAGCCCAAGCCGAAAGCTCCCACCGAAGCCCCTCGCGATCCCGCCAGCCCGCGCGACTACATGGAGAAGGTGAAGCTGATGTACGACATCGCTCGGCTCGCCTTCGAGACCGACTCGACGCGATGCATCACGCTGATGCTCGACAGCGTGAATTCCCCCGTCATTGAGCTGGGCGAGACCAAGCTCACCGACGCCTACCACAACCTCTCCCATCACGGCCGCTCGGCCCCGAAGATGGCCCAGCTCAAGGCGATCGACGAGTCGCACATGACGCTCCTCGCCGACCTGTTCGATAAGCTCAAGGCCGTCCGGGAGGACGGTGAGTCCCTCCTCGACCGCACGATGATCCTGTACGGCTCGAACCTGGGCAACGCCAGCACCCATGTCACGACGAACCTGCCCACGCTCCTGGCCGGAGGTGGATTCCGGCATGGACAGCACCTCGCGTTCAGCACCGAGCGAAATTACCCCCTCCCCAACCTGTTCGTCTCAATGCTCCAGCGCTTCGGCATCGAGACCGACAGGTTTGCCTCTTCGACCGGGACGATGCGCGGGCTCGACTTCTCCTGATCCACGTTTTCGAGGTTCGCCGAACGATCCCACGATCCGTATCGATGCGGTGCCGATCGTGAGCCTGGCGATTGGCTCTCACCAACAGCCAGCGCGATCCGTCGAGCCGTCGCGGCACCCGTCGGGCGCCCCTGACGTTGAGGTCTTGCACTCGGGCCAGATCCAGGGCCAGGAAGGGAGCGACTGATGCGATTGTTGATCCTGGTCCCGTTACTCTTCATGACGGGATCGGCGGCCGACTCGTTGGGGCGGCCCGCTCTGCCGGGGCGGGTCGAGGAGGCGGAGGCACCGGTCATCAACTTCGGGATTTCCGGGGCGACGCGGGTTCCCCTGGTTCGGACTGTCGACCTGGCGGCCGGCGAGTCGCAAACGGTCACGTTGGCCGACGGTAAGGCCGCGACGATCAAGCTGATCGGCGTGGTGGAGGTTCGCGACCCGATCCGGGCGGCGATCCGCGACGCCAAGGTCAAGGTCGAGGTCAACGGCGAGGCTGTCACACTGTCGACGGGCAACTATCAGTTGCCGGTCCCGGCGGGCGGGATCCAGCTCGATTGCCCGGTCACGGGGGGTTACCGCTCCAACAGTGGCGAGGACCCGTGGGGGCTCGTCAAGGACGCCCGAATCCGGCTCTGGCCCACCGGGTCACCCTGGATCGAGCCCACGAGCTTCGTCTACCCAGCCCGCCAGCGCTGGTTCGCCTCGATGACTCAGATGGCCAACGAGCCGGTCTACGTCGACGGCGGTGAGAAACCCGCGACCCCGAAGATCTACTATCACAATGGCCTCGACATCGGCGGGGCCGAGGGCCTGGTCGAGGTCGTCGCGGCGACCGACGGCGTGGTCGTCAGTTCGGGGACCGCCCGGCTGGCTGGGCACGAGGACTCCCCCGTTCGCCCCCGGTACGACGTCGTCTATGTGCTCGACGACCGGGGATGGTACTATCGCTACAGCCACATGCAGACCATCGACCCGGCCATCGCGCCCGGCGCGGCCGTCCGGATCGGCCAGCGGATCGGCGCTCTCGGCAAGGAGGGCGGGAGCGGCGGCTGGTCCCATCTCCACTTCGAGATCACGAGCCGGCAGCCCTCGGGACGCTGGGGGACTCAGGAGGGCTATGCCTTCCTCTGGCAGGCCTATCTCCGCGAGCAGAAACCCGAGATCCTGGCCGTCGCCCGGCCTCACCGCCTGGCCTGGACCGGGGACACCGTTTTGCTCGATGGCTCGAAGTCGTGGAGCCGGTCCGGATCGGTCGCGAGCTTCGAATGGACCTTCGGCGACGGCACCACCGCGACCGGCCCGAAGGTCGAGCGGACCTATGCCCGACCGGGTTCCTACAGCGAGGTCCTCAAGGTCACCGACCGCTCCGGCCACGTCGATTATGACTTCGCCGTGGTGCAGGTGCTCGAGCGAGCGAACCCCGAGGCGCTCCCGCCGACGATCCACGCGGCGTACTCGCCCACGTTCGGGGTCAAGCCCGGCGACCCAGTCACGTTCAAGGTGCGGACCTTCCGGACGACCGACGGTCAGGAGACCTGGGACTTCGGCGACGGCACGCCGGCCGTCGTCGCCCACTCGGACGGCAACGTCGACCAGCATGCGAAGGACGGCTACGCGATCACGACCCATCGCTTCCGGGAGCCGGGCCACTACCTCGTCCGTGTCGAACGAACCGACCGCCGCGGAACCACGGCGACCGCTCGGCTGCACGTGGTCGTCGAGGGTCAGCGTGGCGAATGAGCCGTGGCCGCCTCCCGACAGCCTGAGTTTCCCTCGGAAGGATCGGATTTGAGACAGGCCTGGTGGACATGCTCGACAACCGGGGATGGCGACGCTCCCGGCCTCCGGGCCGACCACTGGCTCTTGCGTGAGCGGCTCGCGGAGTGACCCGGAGCCCGCCTGTTTCGCATCCCGCTCGGGCGCCCGCGATCCGGTTCCGAGGCTCGACGTCTCGGTGAGGTCCGTCTTCTGAGCGCCGGAACCGGCCAGGCGAGTTCGGCGGTTACTTCGCGGGCAAGTCCTCGATCGTCGTCCGGGAGAATTGCTTCCAGCGCGTCTCGATGGCCTCGGGCCGGGGGACCCCTCGGTGGACGTAGAGCCCGTATCGGAGCCGGAGGGGCGTCCCGGGCCGGATCGTGATCGGCGCGTCCAGCGTCAGGCAGGCCCCCATCCATCCGTCGTCGCGGACGTGGAACGCCGCCGGATGTCCGGGATTGGACGGGTGGTCGAACAGCGCGATCCCCTCGGCGGCGGAGTCCGTGATCAGGCCCGAGTAATCGACCCAGCGTGCCCGCTTGCGGAAGGCACCATTCGCCCCCTGCTCGCCCTCGTTCCCCTCCGAGTTGCGGATGCGCCCGCCACCGTCCGTCACCCCGATCGTCCTGGCCATCCGCACGCCGACCATGCCGAACGGCGTCTTGCCCAGCGTGGCCGGCTCCTTCTCGGCGTCGAACTGAAGGTCGAGGACCATGAGCCACTGGCCGTCCTCCAGCGTCCGGACCGTCACGCCACGGCGCTCGGTCAGGTGGACGCGGTCGCCCTTGCCGATCCAGTCGTTGAGCACGACGACCGACGCCGACTCGGCGCCGTCGTCGAAGCGGATGACGCGACGGTGGACGATCCGGCCGGGGCCGCTGTCGCCCCAGAAGCTCTCGCCGTCGACGTCGTGGTGCGAGACCCAGACGGAGTTATGGTGACTATGTCCGACCGGATCATGCGGGTGACCCATGCGGGTCAGCGATCGCCCGGATGGTCCGACCATGGGGAAAAGGAACGGGCGTCGGAGTCCCGGGCCGAAGTGGTAGCGGGTCAGCTCCACCCCGTCTCGTTGAAACGAGGCCTGGTCGTCGGGCTGCGGGATCACCTGCATGCGGGGGACCGGCCGAGCGTTGGGCAATTCGGGCTGGGCCTGGCCGCGCGAGGCCCACAGGGCCGCGACGAGTCCGGTGAGGAGGGCCGCCCGCATCCAAGATCTACTCCTCATCGACTTGGGCTCCTGATTCTATTTGGATCCAGCATGGTCAATGCGGCGATGACCGATGGCCGATGCTTCTGATCCCTCGCTCGATCATCGACCATCGTCTCATTGACCATGCTGGATTCCATAGAGGTACACGCGAACCCGGAGGTTCTCGCAATGTTGCTATTCGGCCGGCTGGTTCGTCGCTTCCTGGTGCAGTTCCTTGAGCAAGCTCACAGCCGCGTCCACCAGCATCTCGCCCGATCCCTCGGCGCACCGGGCGCTGACGACCTCATAATTGCCCTGGGCGTAGGCACGACGCGAGGGGATGTAGCCGATCGCGCCGTTGGCCAGCTCGGCGATGACCGTGTGGGGGTACGGCGAGTCCTGCTTGATCGCCAGGCCCAGCTCGACAAAGATCTCGCCGGGCAGCGAGACCCAGGCAATCCGGTCGCCCAGGGCGATCACCTGGACCTCGACCTCGATCGGCTCGCCCTTGCGGGCTTCCACGTCGAGGACCTTGAAGGCGCGGACCTGTTCCAGGAACGCGGGTGGCTTGCCCTTGGCGTCCAGGCGAGCGATCGTGGCGCGGGACGTCTCGACGTCCTCGGGAGTGATCTTCGCCAGGGGGAGTTTGACCCGGGTGGATTTCACGCGGAGGGCGCCGGGCGGCTCGACCTTGAGCCTTGGCCAGGTCTTCAGGACCTCGGCGGCGAGGATCACGCCCATCCGCGCGGCGTTCTCGTGGCCCTTCTGGGCCTCGGCCCAATGGACGTCGATGTGGTTGATGTCCCCGCAGCATCCCGAGGTGTAGAGCGTCATCATGCCGGGGCCCTTGAACCGGCCGAGCAGCTCGGCGATGGTGGCCGGCATGTCTCCCGAGAACTCCATCCCGCCGACGTTGTCCAGGTGCACGGCATGGTTGACGTAGGTGGCCAGGGGCGTCCTGTCCTTGTCGTCGGCCTCGAAGTAGACCACGGCGACGTCCGGGTCGATCGTGCCGGCGGCCTTGAGGATCTTCGGGTTGTTCTTGCCGGGGTTCCAGCCGACGGTCCCGTCGGTCATGTGGAACCGGCGGTTGAAGCTGATCGCCGACTCCTGGCCGTGACCGACGGCGACCTTCGCGGGCCTCAGCGCGTTGTTGGCCAGGCGGACACTCTCAGCGATCTTCGCGGGAAGTCCCTCGCTATAAGCGAGGGCCAGGGGGTTATCGCCACCGAAGGCAGACGACCGCGACCCGCCGCCCCGAAGCACAGGGCCGGTATGGGCGTGGGTGGCGGAAATCATCACGTCGGGCCCCTTGATCCCGGAGGTCTTCTCGATCTGCCGACGTGCCTCCTCCACCAGTTCCCTCGGGGTGCTGATGAGGTCCAGGGCCACGAGCGCCGCCTTCTTCCCGCCGCGTTCCAGGACGACGGCCTTGGCGAAGAGCGGGTCGTGCACGCCTTTCGAGAGCCTCTCCGCGTAATAGCCGGCCATCGGGGTACCGATCGGGGGCGTGATGTCCACCGAGGCGGCCCCGACCTTAAGCTCGTCGGCGAGGACAGGACCGGGGACGACCATGATCAGAGCGAGCAGGAAGGCGGCGCGCATCGGGAATCCTCGTGGGTTGGCGAGCATCAGTCCAGCGGCTTGATCGAGACGTTGCGGAATTCCACGGGGTCGTTGTGGCCGGCGAAGCCGAAGTAGCCCGAGGTCCGGTCCTTGCCCGGGTGGGGTTTCCCGCCCATGAACTCGGTGACCTTGCTGACGTCGGCATCGACGATCACCGTGCCATTCAGCTCGACCTTGATTCTCGAGCCCTTGACCGTGACCTCCTGAAAGTTCCACTGGCCGACTGGGCGCAGGTAGCCCCGTCGGGCGGCGACCATCCCGTAGACCGAGCCGTGATACTGGCGCGGGTCGAGCCTGGCGTACTGATCGGCCGTGTCATCGAGGATTTGCAGCTCGCACATCCCGGTGGAGGAGGTATTCCCCTGGCCGGGGTAGCGGATCGCCAGCCCGTTGTTGCCGCCGGCCGGCACCTTGAACTCGACCCGGGCCACGAAGTCGGAATACTCCTTGCGGAAGTAGAGCACGCCGCCCTTGCCGGCCTTGCAGCGGATGACGCCATCGACGACCTCGTAGTTCTCGACGGCTCCGGCCCAGCCGTCGAGCGACCTGCCGTCGAAGAGCGAGGTGAAGCTCTTCTCGCCGCCGCCCGAGAGGATCGTGTTCGCCTCCTCGGCGGGTATTTCGCGGAGGAAGAGGTTGCGCCAGCGGATCTCGCCGCCGTGGGTCTGGAGCTGGATCACACCCCGGGCGAACAGAGGAGCGGAGCGATCCCAGTAGTTCTCCATCGTGGCGTGGTCTACCACGAGCTTGTCGTTGAGGTAGACCGTCGTCCGCGCGCCGACCTGGATGATCCGAAGGTGGTTCCACTCGCCGAACGGCCTGTCAGCCAGGACGAGCGGGTCGCGGCCCAGGACGGTCGCCGCGTTATTGAACAGGCCGCCCGAGCCCTTTTCCGAGCCGTTGGCCCTGCTTGGCCCGCCGGGGGTCGCGTCCCAGATCTGGACCTGAGGGGTCCCGCGAAGGTAGATCCCGCTGTCGGCCCGGGCGACCGTCTTGTAGTCGATGAGGAGTTCGATGTCGCCGAACTCCTTGTCGGTCGTCAGGTAGGCGCCTTGGCCGTCGTTGACCAGCTCGCCGCCCTCGATCCTCCAGTGCTTCCTGGCGTCTTCGGTCCACCGGGCGATCAGCCCGGCCCGCTCATCGACGGTCATGGCGGCGAGCTTGCGAGGGTCGAAGTGGGGCATCCCATGCCAGCCCGTCAGGTCCTTGCCGTTGAACAGGGCGACGAAGCCCCTCGGCGGATCGGTCGCTTCCGCAGCTCGGGCAAGCCTGAGGCAGAGGATCACGGCCAGGCCGGCAGCGAGGCCGAGGATTTCGAAGGTTCATGGGGCGGGTCCGGCGGGGAGGGGCAGATCGCGCGTTCGAGCACAGTCATTCTTAACCGCTAGGCCGCCGACATTCCAGGCTCTTGCCCCGCCGATCTCCGTGAACAGCGCCGGGCGGTACAGGGTGAAAAACGCGGGTCCATCAACAACCCTGGGCTGCCCCCCGAAGGTTGGTCCACCTGAAATGGGAGTCCCTGGGTCAAGTTGAACCGGGAGGGACCCATAAGCAAGCGACGGATCAACGACGAAGTCACTCGATTGCTGATAATCGCCGACCGCGACCTGGCCAAAACCAGGAGCGCGCGGGCCAGTCGGAGCCACGCCGATTGGGGATCGATCCGGTCGTTGGCCAAGGTCCGTTCGGCCCGCCGCTTGACGCTGGCCGGCTTGGCGTCACCGGCGACGGCGAGCTTGCCGGCGCGGCAGTGCTCGGCGATGGTCATGGCGAGGCTGAGGTCGGCCAGGGCCTTGGATCGGTGGCCGTGAAGGTCCGGCGGGAGATCGCCTTGAGCCTGACACCGCCAATCGCGTAACACAGAGAGGGCGCTCATGGGTCGGCTCCCGAAGGATGTTGTGCTGTCCCTTCGACGCAAACTCATGGGCGTCCGCCGTTTCCAATCTGATAAAAAGTGTCGATCGGTCAGCCCCTGGCGGGAGAGGGGGCCAGTGGCTCGCTCCGCGCGCCAGAAGAGGCCCGATCGGGGCTGGTGCCGGAATGCGTAGGCTCACCCGCCGTGCAGAATGAGGCTCAGGCGAGGAGCTCCTTGATGACCCGGCCGTGGACGTCGGTCAGGCGGAAGTCCCGGCCGGCGTAGCGGTAGGTGAAGGTCTCGTGGTCGAAGCCGAGGAGGTGCAGGATCGTGGCGTGGAGGTCGTGGACGTGGACCTTGTTCTCCACGGCCTGGAAGCCGAATTCGTCGGTCGACGCCGTGGACGTGGCCCCGCTTCACGCCGCCCCCGGCCAGCCACATCGTGAAGCCGTAATGGTTGTGGTCGCGGCCGTTCATCTTGCCCTGGTTGGAGCCGGGGGTGGGCAGCTCGACGGTCGGGGTCCGGCCGAACTCGCCGCCCCAGACCACCAGGGTGTCGTCGAGCATCCCGCTCCGCTTGAGGTCCTTCAGGAGAGCGGCGATCGGGCGGTCGCACTGGCCGGCGAGCTTCTTGTGCTCGATCGCGATGTCGTCGTGGCTGTCCCAGGGCTGGCCGTTGCCGTGGTAGACCTGGACGTAGCGGACGCCCCGCTCCAGGAGCCGGCGGGCGACCAGAAGCTGCCTGGCCTGGACGCCCGGGCCGTAGAGGTCGCGGACGTGCTGGGGCTCCTTCGAGACGTCGAAGGCGTCGCCGGCCTCGGACTGCATCCGGAAGGCCAGCTCGAACGACTGGATTCGCGCTTCGAGCTGGGCCTCGGTCTGGCGACGCTCCATGTGCTCCTTGTTGAGCTCCATCAGGAGGTCGAGCTGGGCACGCTGGGCGTCGGGCTTGATCCGGCGGTTCTTGATATGCTCGATCAGCTTCTCGATCTCGGTGTGCTGGCTGTTGATATAAGTGCCCTGGTAGATCCCGGGCAGGAAGGCGGATTGCCAGTTGTTGGCCTCGGCGATCGGCATCCCGCCGGGGCAGAGGACGACGAAGCCGGGCAGGTTCTGGTTCTCCGAGCCGAGGCCATAGAGCAGCCACGAGCCGACGCTCGGGCGCGCCTGGCGGGCGTCGCCGCAGTTCATGAGCATCAACGACGGCTCATGATTGGGGACGTCGGCGTGCATCGAGCGGATGATGCACATGTCGTCGATGCACTCGCCGACGTTCGCGAAGAGGTCGCTGACCTCGATGCCGCTCTGGCCGTACTTCTTGAACTTGAACGGCGAGGCCATCGCCGCGCCGGTCTTCCGCTCGGTCCGGAGGTCGAGCGGGATCGGCTTGCCGTTGTACTTGTCGAGCGAGGGCTTGGGGTCGAACGTGTCGACCTGCGACGGCCCGCCGTTCATGAACATGTGGATGACCCGCTTCGCCTTCGGGGCGAACTGCGGAGCCTTGGGGGCGAGCGACGAGGTGAACCCCTTCGGCGCCGGCGGCGTCCGCGCCCCGAGCGGCCGCTGGTGCAGGCCCTGCTCGGCCATCAGGGTGCCCAGCGCCAGCGAGCCGAAGCCCATCCCGGCCCGGCAGAGGGCCTGGCGGCGGGTCAGCAGGGAATCCTCGATCCGGGGTGCGTGGTGGGACATCGGCTCGCCTCTTCTTGTATGATTACGCTTCCGCGCTGGTCTCTTGCTTCGTGAAGTTCCGTGTGATCTCGGTGATGCTCGCGATGTCGATCATTGCCATCTTGCCCGGCCCGGGCAGAAGGAAGATGACCCCGTCTGCCTCGGCGATCGCCATCGTCTCGGGATGCCTCACCGTGTAACTCTCTCCCGATGTCGTATGGATCGTGAACGGTCGAACCGGCTGTCGGTTATAAAACGATCGAACTCGGTCGATACTCATCAATATTCCTTTCAATCAACAAACATAAATTCGTTCGTCAACAACAAAACCTGAGCATATTCCTCCCACGCGGTCGGCGAGTCGGACCCTTCGGCCTTGGGCCGGCTCTCGACGAACCGGCGGCCGACCTCAACCTCGTGGGGTTCGGCGGGGCGGCCGAAAAGATCGCGTAGAGCCGGCCGATCCGGGCGTCGAGGTCCGACGCCGGGGGTAGATCCGGGCGGTTGGCGAGGGCTCGGGCCTGTTCGAGCAGGAACGGGCTGTTCATCAGGAAGAGGGCCTGCTGCGGGACCGAGGTGATCGGACGCATCGGGGCGCTGATGTCGGGGCTGGGGAAGTCGAAGGTCCGGTAGGTTGGTGTCGAGCTCGTAGCGATCGACGTAGCCGTAGACGGTTCGCCGGGTCGAGAGGGCGTTCGGGTCGAACAGCTTGACGGGGCGCCCGCCCATCGTCAGGTCGAGCTTGCCGGAGACGGCGAGGACGCCGTCGCGCATCGCCTCGAAGTCGAGCCTCCGGCGATTCTGCCTCCAGAGGAGCTGGTTGCGGGGGTCGGCGGCGAAGGCGTCGTCGCGGCGGTCGGACTTCTGCTGATAGGTGGTCGAGAGCATGATCAGTCGGTGCATGGCCTTGACCGACCAGCCGCTCTCGATGAACCGGCGGGCGAGGAAGTCGAGCAACTCGGGGTGCGTCGGCGGCTCGCCGCGGGCGCCGAAGTCGCTGGGGGTCGTGACCAGCCCGGCGCCGAAGTGCTCGTGCCAGATCCGGTTGACCATCACCCGGGGCGTCAAGGGGTTGTCGGGGCTGGCGATCGCCTGGGCCAGTTCGAGCCGGCCGCTGCCCTCGGTGAACGGCTTCGCCTCGCCGCCGGGCGAGAGGACGCGGAGGAACCGGCGGGGGATCTGCTTGCCGGGGCGGCCGGGATTGCCTCGGATGTAGACGTGGGGATTGGTCGGGTTCGGGGCGTCGTTGAGGACCATCGCGCGGGCGGGGGAGCCGGGGTGCGTGACGTCGAGCTCGCCGACCTTCTTCTGGGCCGCCTGGAGCTTGTCGCGTTCGGGCTTGGTTGAGGACGCGATTGAGGGCGTCGGGGGCGATCGTGAGCAACCCGCCGTCGTCATCGAGCTTGGCCCGGATCGGGGCGAGAGCCTCGTCGGTGTCGGGCGACCTCGCGGCCTGCTGGAACAGGGCTCCGTAGCGTCTGGCAACCTCGGCGAGCGTCTTCGGAGGGTCCCCCTCGAAGGCTTTGAGGACGGTCGGGTCGATCGGCTTCGAGGGGTCGGGCTCGGCGATCAGTTTCTTCGCCAACTCGGCCGCCTTGGGCTCGAATTCGGCGGCCGGGAGGGCGGCGAAGGCCCGCCAGGGGGCGAGGACGGTGTCGTGGCCCTCGGCCGTCTTTGAAAAAAGCTTCGCGAGCCGCCGCGAGACGTAGCGGAGCCGCTCGGGCGCGACCTTGTGGGCACGGGCGGCCTCGTCGAGCTTGGGGCCCCGCGACTCGAAATTGATCGTCGACGGCGGCCTCGATGAACGCGCCGAGGTGCTCGCGGATCTCGGCCTCGATCTTCGTCGAGTACTCGGCCTTGGTGCGTTCCACCTTGTCAAGGCGGCCCTGACGCTCCTTGTCGTAGGCCGCCTTGTCGGCCTCGGAGACGCCGTCGGGCAGGAGGGGCAGCTCGGCGGGCTCGACGGAGCTGGCGAAGACGCCGTGGAGCGAGTAATAGTCCTCGGTCGGGATCGGGTCGAACTTGTGGTCGTGGCAGCGGGCGCAGGTGACGCTCAGGCCCATCAGCCCCCGGGTCACGACGTCGATCCGGTCGTCGATGATCTCGTTGTTGTCGTTGAGGAACCGGCGGCCGACGGTCAGGAACCCGAGCGCGGCCAGGGGCCGCTTGTCGTCGCCCAGAGGCAGGCGGTCGGCGGCGATCTGCTCGACGACGAAGCGGTCGTAAGGTTTGTCCTCGTTGAACGACCGGATCACGTAGTCGCGGTACGTATAGGAATAAGGATAGCGCATCTCGGCGGTGAAGACGTACCCCTTGGTGTCGGCGTAGCGGGCGACGTCGAGCCAGTGCCGGCCCCAGCGCTCGCCGTAACGGGGCGAGGCGAGCAGGCGGTCGACGACCCGGGCGAACGCCTCGGGCGACTCGTCGGCGAGGAAGGCGTCGACCTCGGCGGGAGTCGGGGGCAGGCCGAGCAGGTCGAAGGTCGCGCGGCGGATCAAGGTCCGCCTGTCGGCGATCGGCGAGGGTTCGAGCGTCTTCGCCTCCAGCTTCGCCAGGATGAAGGCGTCGACCGGCGACGCAACCCGGTCCGAATGCTCGACCTTCGGCACGGCCGGGTCGCCGATCGGCTGGAACGACCAGTGCTTCCGGGCGGCTTCGGCCTTCGCCTCGGCCGAGATGGGACCGGAGCCGAGGGCCACGGGGCCCCATCTCGACCCACTTCGAGAGCGACTCGACCGACGGGTCGGGCAGCTTGCTCTTGGGCGGCATCTTGAGGTCGCCCTGGTGCCGGGCCGCCAGGACGAGCGGGCTCTTGTCGGGCTCGCCGGGCACGACGGCCGGGCCGGCGTCGCCCCCTTCGAGGATCGACTCCCGCGAGTCGAGCCGGAGGCCGCCCGACTGCTTGTCGGGGCCGTGGCACTTCCAGCACGACTCGACCAGGATCGGCCGGACGCTCGCCTCGAAGAACGCCGACGCCTCCGGCGAGCCCGGAGTCCCGGGCTGATCCGCGGCACCCGCGATCCGGAAGCCCGGCGCGAGCCCGACCAGGGCGGCGAGGCTCAGCCAGCCGACGAGGCGTCGCGGTCGTATCATCGAGGTTCGCATGGCGAGGTCTCGCGACATTCGAGAAGGCGGGAGGGTGGGGCAGGGGGGCGACGGGACCCAGGGCCGAGAGTCACCCAGTTTTTCATCTTAGCCCGCTCTACCCGCCTTTTCAACGGAAATCCAACATTGACATCAAGATAACCAAGGCCACCCGGAAACACGCCGAACGCAAGCACAGGCCGGGTTTCACTCTGGCCAAGACAAACCCAATCACGTCATTCTCCCTCGTGATCTTCGATCAAGGACTCAGAAGCTCAACTTAAACCCAACACTCTCCCCAGACAGCCCAGACCCACAGCCAGACCACGAAGAGATTCCAGGTTTGATCCAGGCAGACAAAGCCAACGGCCACCGGGGCAATTTCCAACACGAAGCCAACGGCCACCCGGGGCGGTCTCCAACTCAAAGCCAACGGACCGGGATGCAATCTCCAACACAAAGCCAATGGCGACCGACTCGCCCGAGGGTTGACCGCCCTTCGGTTTATTATCACCAATCGCGGGGGTCGCTTATCAGAGTGCCGTCTCGGATTTTCCGGGAACACGCCTGGGTGAGGCTTGACATCCGGATCGATAGAATCACCCACGCCCTTCTCAAGGACGCAGAAAATCATCGTCACTCAGAGAAAAGCGATCTCCCAACACACATTGCCGACAAATTCTGCGCAATCCTCAAAACGAGAACAGAAAGATCATTCGGCGGGACGATAAGAATCGCGTCGTTCTTGAGGAACGATCCGGACGCCACGGCGCGGCGAGATCCGGTTTGTTTAGCCGAGGAACGCGGGACGAGCGTCGCCGAAAGGAAATCCCCCCATGTGGCTGATGTCGCGAGCGTTGCCGAAAATCACCCTGGTGATGCTGGGGTGCTGCTGGTACGCGGGACGATCGGTGGCGCAGGAGGCGATCCTGCCCCCCCTCGCGACACCTCAGTCAACCGGCATCCCGTCGGGATCGGCCGGTCAAGCCGGCGTGATCCCGTCCCCGGAACAGGGCGCGGGCCCTCCTGGCGGCATGGGTTCCCCAGCGTCGGCGCTCGGCCTGGACAGTTCGGCGTTCGGGCCGAACGGGGGAGCAGGCGGCCCTTCGGGGATGTTCGGGCCCGGCGGACTGGCCGCCGGCGCCGATGGCGGTGGGGTCTCACCCGGTCTGGGCGGGACCGCCGGGGCGTCGCTCGCCGCGCCCGGAATCATCGGCGACATGAGCCCCACGATCTCGATCCGGGCGACGTCGGGCCTGCCCCAGCCACCGCCGGTCCCCCCGCCCACGCAACCCTCGGCACCCGGGTTGCCCAGCCCCAAGTTCCGCTCGCAGCTCGCCCCGTCGGTTCGAGGGTTCAAGATCGCCGAGAACCAGTCGCCGTTCCCCCAGGACCGCGTCTTCTACACCTTCAACTACTTCAACGACGTCAACGCCAAGCTCGACCGCTTCTTCGCCTCGCCGATCGACAACCTGAGCATCTACCGGCACCTCTTCGGCTTCGAGAAGACCTTCAATAACGGCAAGGGGTCGATCGGTTTCCGGCTGCCTCTGAACACGATCAACGCCGACACCAGCCCGGGCCTGATCAACCAGGGGGGACAGTCCACGGCGCATGGGCAACCTGACGATCTTCGGCAAGTACATCCTGGAGTACAACCCGAGGACCGGCAACCTGCTCTCGGTCGGCCTGGCGGTCACGCCCCCGACCGGCCCCGGACATTTCGCCGGAGCGAGGTTCCTGGGTGGGACGAACAACACGACAATCCAACCTTTCCTCGGCTACTTCCTCAACCTGACGTCGAGCAAGCGGCTATTCTTGCAGGGTTTCACCGCCCTGGACGTGCCGGTGAACTACAGTGACGTGACGCTGATCTACAACGACCTGGCGCTGGGGTACTTCGCGTACCGCGACCCCGATTCGTTCATCTCAGCGGTGGTGCCGACGCTGGAAGTTCACGTCAACTCGCCGATCAACCACCGGGCCGAGTACAGCCTCAACGACCCTTCAGGGACGGCGACATCGGTGAACATCACCTCGGGTCTGAACGTCGAGGTCCGGCGGAACTCGCTGTTCACGCTCGGTGTGGTCGCGCCGACCACCGGCCCCCGGCCGTTCAACGTCGAGGCCGTCGGCCTGTTCAACTACCGGTTCGGGAGCCTCCGGAGGCGGACCCCGCCGGTCATCGGCGGCTGATCGAATCGGGCAATTCGACCGTGGATCCTCGGCGCGACTTCGTCCTGGTCTTGGGCGTCTTGGCGCCGGTGGTCGTGGTCGTGGTCGTGGTCAGCGGCCCGGTGTACTCGCGGAAGTTGGCGATCCCACTCCCGGAGATCATGTTCATGTCGGGGCCGGTTCGGGGGATCGCGCCGAGGTTGCCGGCGGAGTTATAGAGGAAGATCCCGTACTGTTTGCTGTTCCGGATCGTGTTCTTGCGGACCTGATTGCCGTTGGCCTCCAGCGCGATGTAGACGCCGACCTGGCCGTTGCCGCTGATCATGTTATTCGAGAGCACGTTCGGCTTCGCTCCCTGGACGCCGTCGCTGGCCGCCGCCTCGATGTAGACGCCGTCCATGAGGTTGGCGATGATCAGGTCGTCCATTGCCGTGTTGCCGGTGGCCAGACTGCCGACGATCGACAGGCCGATGGAGGTGTTCCGCGCAGCTCGTCGTCGAGGACCGAGTTGCCCTGGGCCTCGTTCAGATAGACGCCGAAGACGTTGGCGTCGATCGTGTCGCCGACTATAAGGTTGCCGGTAGGTTGGCCGGGAAACTTCTCGACGAGCCCGACGACCTCCACGCCCACGACGTTTCCCTCGATCCCGTTCCGGGCAGATGGGGCCAGGCCGCCGATGACGTTGCCGGCCGAGGTGTTGATCACCACCCCGATCGTCTGGACCGGGGTGCCGTTGACCGTGGGCAACAACCCCCCGAGGGCGTTGGTGCCGATCAGGTTCCCCTCGACCAGGGTGTTGAGCGACAGGCCGCCGGACTGGCCGAAGATCGAGATCCCATAGCTGGACGTCGCTGTGTTTCCGGTCGTGTTGCCCGAGATCAGGTTGCCCGAACCCGGGACCGTCCCGCCGATCGTGTTGTTCGCCGCGGAGTTGAGGAAGATCCCGATCGGCTGGACCGCACCGGTGGGCACGGCCATCCCCGAAGCGTTCAGGCCGATCGTGTTCCCCTCGATCAGGTTCCCCGAGCCGCCGAGCGAGACGCGGAAGACCTGGACCCCGGCGCCAAGGTTGCCCGAGATCACGTTCCTCGCCCCCGGCGTGGTCCCGCCGATCGTCACGCCCACGGCGTCGTTGAGGAAGATCCCGTAAAAATTGCCCAGGGACTTGGTCCCCGAGGCGTCCAGGCCGATGACGTTCCCGGCGATCAGGTCGCCCAGACCGAGCGAGGTGTTCGCGTTGGCCGTCACCTGGACGCCCACGCTGTTGCCGGAGATGACGTTGCCCAGGCCGGGCACGAGGCTGCCGACCACCACGCTGGGCACGCCGTTGATGAGCACCCCGATCGCGTTCCCGAGTGCAGTCTGGCCCAGCGCATCGAGGCCAATCAGGTTCGCCTGGACCACGGCCGTTGAGGAGAAGCCGGTCACCTCGACCCCCGCCCCAAGGTTGGCGGCGATCACGTTGGAGGCGACCAGCGAGCCGACCCCGGCGTTGGTGAGCCGGACGCCGTCGAGCCCGTTACCCAGTGCCACCTCGCCGGTCGGGTCAGTCCCGATCCGGTTGCCGACGATCACGGGATTGTTCGAGCTCGAGGCCACCGAGACGCCGTCGCCACCGTTGCCGGAGATCACGTTGCCGGCCACGACGGCGGAGTTCGACTCCGAGGAGATCGAGACCCCAGCGCCGCCGTTGTGCAGGATCGTGTTCCCCTGGCCCGTCCCGAGCCCGCCGACCCGGTTGTTGGCGGCCTGGACGATGGTCACGCCGTCCCCCGCGTTGGGCAGCCCCATCCCGCCCGAGGCGTCAGTGCCGATCATGTTGGCCAGGACCACGTTGCCGGTCGCGGCATCCCCCTGGATCGCGATCCCGGAGCCCAGGTTGCCCGAGATCAGGTTCCCGCCGCCGGCCGCCGAGAGGCCAATGGTGTTGTTCCGGGCGTTGTAGACGAAGACCCCGGCGGAGGCGTTGCCGTCGGTGATCGAGCCGTTGAGGTCGGTCCCGATGAAGTTGCCCGCGACGACGTTGCCCGGCAGGTCCGAGAGCGTGGGGTCGGCCTGGACGTTGATGTCGAGGATCTGGATGCCGTCGCTGCCGTTGCCGGAGATCACGTTCCGGGCGCCGGCGGAAGTCCCGCCGATCGTGTTGAGAGCCGCGTCGTCGTTGACGAAGACGCCGTCCTGACGGTTGCCGATCGGAATGCCGTCGGCGCCGACGCTGGGGTCGGCGCCTCCGGGATTGTCGCCCCCCAGGACGTTGGTGCCGATCAGGTTCCCTTCGACCAGGTTCCTCGAAGCCGTGATGGTGGACAGGACCACGCCGCTGTTCAGGTTGCCCGAGACGATGTTGCCCGCGCCCGCGACCGAGCCGCCGACGGTGTTCCCCGAGCTGGTGATGTAGATGCCGTTGAGCCGGTTGCCCCGGCCGTTGAGGCCGGTCGGGTCGAGCCCGACGTTGTTGCCCTCGATCAGGTTGTTATTTCCGGCGTTGACGACGGTGATCCCGTTCTTGAAGTTGCCCGAGATCACGTTGCCCTGGCCGGCGACGGTGCCGCCGATCGTGTTGCCCCCGCCGGCGTTGATCGAGACCCCGTCATTGTTATTGCCGAGCGAGTGCAAGGTGCCGTCGGCGTTCGGGATGGTCGAATAGAGCGAGCCGGCGGCGTTCAGGCCGATTGTGTTTCCCTGGATGACATCGCCTGTTGAGGTGTTGAGCGCGACGCCCGAGCCGCCGTTGCCGAAGATCAGATTGCCTTGGCCGGCGGCGCTGCCGCCGATCGTGTTGCCGGAGCCGTTGAGGTCGAGGATGCCGTCGCTGGAGTTACCGTAATCGATCAGGCCCGAGACGTCGGACCCGATATTGTTCCCCTCAATCAGGTTCCCTTTCGCGAACTCCATTTGGATGCCGCTCCGGAGGTTTCCGGAGATCATGTTGCGCTCTGCGATGGTCGATCCACCGACTCGGATGCCTGACGAGGCGACGATGACCACGCCGCTCAGGTCATTGAGCGGACCATTGGACTTCCCCGTCGAGGTGTCAAGACCGATGATGTTGCCGATGATGACGTCGCCGGTCCTGAGCGTCGCGGCCTCGTTGTCGATCTCGACGCCGTCGCTGAAGTTTCCCGTGATGACGTTGGCCGCTCCAGCGGCCGTCCCGCCGATCGTGTTGCCCAGTGTGCCAGCATCGCCGTCGATGATGACTCCGTCTGTCTGGTTCCCGAAGAAGGCGGGGCTTTCGCCAGTCGGGGTGAGGTAATCGACGGCCACGCCGATCAGATTGCCCAGCACCAGATTGTAAGCCGCCCCAAGGCCGGCGATTTCGACACCACTTAAAACGTTGCCCGAGATAATGTTACGCGCCCCAGCCGCCGTGCCGCCGATGGTATTGGCCGTTCCGCCTTCGATCAAGACACCATCGCCGCCATTGGGTAGGTCAGCTTTGCCGGACCTATCGAGGCCGATCAGGTTCCCATCAACCACGTTGCCCGAGGACCCCGAAGCGAAGATCTCGATGCCGCTCTTGTCGTTGCTCGAGATGACGTTGTAGGCCCCGAGGGCGGTCCCGCCGATCGTGACTCCCGAGACATTATAAATAAAGACGCCGACTCCGTTGCTGAGCAACGGGAGTTCGCCCGAGGAGTCCGTCCCGATCAGGTTGCCCAGCACGACGGCGCCCCGTGACTTTACCCCCTGGATGAAGACCTGGTTGCCCGCGTTGCCCGAGATCACGTTGGCCGATCCCGAGACGGTCCCGCCGATCGTGACGTCCGGCGAACTGTTGATGGAGACGCCGACAACCCCGTTTGGCAACTCCTTGCTGCCCGAGGAGTCGACGCCGATCAGGTTGTTCAGCACGACGACGCCCGTCGAGCCGTTGGTGATGTCGAGCCCGTTCTGGCCGTTGCCCGAGATCACGTTGACGTCGCCGGGGTCGGTCCCGCCGATCACGACGCCCGGGTCGTTGGCGATCAACAGGCCGTCTCCCGTGTTGGGGGCCGCGATCGTGCCGGTGGGGTCGGTGCCGATGTCGTTCCCGTGGATGATGGTCCCGGTCGAAGCCTGACCGGCGATCGCCAGCCCGGTCCCGGCATTTCCGGAGATCACGTTGTCGAGCACCGCGTTGCCGGGGGAATCGAGGATCTGGACCCCGACGTAGTTGAGGACGGTCAGGGTGGCCATCCCCCTGGCGTCGGTGCCGATATAGTTCCCCTCGATCAGGTTGCCCGAGGTGTTGTTGCTGGACGCGTCGATGGCCACGTTGATCTGGCCGTTGCCCGAGATCACGTTGCGGGCGGCTTCGGCCAGGCCGCCGATCGTGGTGCCCGAGCCCCCGATGATGTCGATGCCGAAGGCCGTGTTGGCCTCGACGAGCAGGCCGGTCGAGTCAACGCCGATCAGGTTCCCTTCGATCACATTGCAGACCGACGCGTCGTCCAGCACCTCCACGCCGGTCCCGTTGTTCGTGATGATGTTCCCGGCGCCGGCGACCATCCCGCCGATCGTGTTGTCCGGGGCGCCGTTGATGAGGACACCGATATTGTTCGGCGCCATCGAGGAACTCTGCCCCGCGCTTGCGGCTCCGAAGCCGATCTGGTTCCCCTCGGCCAGGTTGCCCGAGGAGGCGTCGCCGTCGATCTCCAGGGCGTTGCCGAGCTGTCCGACGATCGTGTTCTGCGCCAGGGCCGAGGTCCCGCCGATCGTGTTGCCCGGACTGTCCTGGACCCTGATGCCCGCGCCCATGTTCTGGACGAGCGAGACTCCATCGAAGTCGGTGCCGATCAGGTTCCCCTCGACCGAGTTCGCCGTCGCCCCCAGGTTGAGCAGGAGGCCCTCGGCTCCGTTGCCCGAGATGAGGTTGGTCGCCAGGTTCGACACACCCGAGGTGGAACTGGCGGGGATCATCCCGCCGATGAGATTGCCCGAGACGCCGTCGATCTCGACGCCCGGCCCGGAGTTCCCCGAAAGCGTGCTCGAGACGGTCGCCGCCCCGATCACGTTGCCCTGGATCACGTTGCCCGAGGCCCCCTGGCCATGGATCAGCACGCCGACCTTGTTGCCGGTCAGGGTGTTGCCCAGGCCGTTCGAAAAGACGATGTCCGAGGCCCCGCCGATCGTGTTGTTCGCCGCCCCGAGGATCTCGACGCCATCGCCGCCATTGCCCCGCGAGTTCCCCATGGCGTCGTTGCCGGCCTCGCCGATCAGGTTGCCCACGATCGAGTTGCCCGACGAGCCCGATCCATCGATCAGAATCCCATCGTTCTGGTTGCCGGAGATCAGGTTGCCCTTGCCGAAATCCACATTGACCGTCCCGCCGACCGTGTTGCCCGGCGAGTTGAGGATCAACACGCCGTTGGCGCCGTTGGTCACCGCCGTCAGGCCGTCGGCGGACAACCCGATCTCCGAACCCTGGATCAGGTTGCCCGACGAACCGCCCGTCAACTCGACCCCGTTGCCCGCGTTACCCGAGATCGCGGTGGTCAGGTCGGCAAACATCCCGCCGACCGTGTTCCCGTGCGACCCGGCGATCGTCACGCCGTTCTCGTCGTTGGGATCGAACGTCAGGCCGTCGGCGCCCACGCCGATAGAGTCGTCCTCGATCAGGTTGCCCGACGCCCCCCCCTGGATCGCGACTCCGCTCCCGCCGTTGCCCGAGATCACGTTCATCCCGGTGCTCGCGAAGCCGCCGATCGAGTTCCCGTTCGACCCGTCGATCGTCACGCCGTCGCCGCCGTTGCCATTCTGGCCGGAGGTTGGCGAGGAACCGAGCGTGCTCGCCTCGATCCGCGAGCCGCCCCCGCCCTCGATCCGGACCCCCGACCCGTCAAACTCGTCAATCGTCAGCCCGGCGATCACGACCCCCATCGCCTCGATCGTCAGCCCATCAACCCCCGAGCCCGCCTGGTCGCCCCGGATCTCGACGGTCTGATCCGCGATCTTCGAGACCGTGGCGTCGATCGCCACCGTGGCCGTGACCGTCGGCAGGGCGGAGGCCGGCTCGATCACCTGGGCGCCGGTGCCGATCTCGAAATCGATGTGGTTCGACTGGCCCGCCGCGGCCGGGCTGGCGTTCGAGTCGAGAATGGCCTGCCGGAGCGTGCCGGGGCCCGAGTCGTCCGTACTGTTCACGGTGAATGTCGAGAGCAGCAACCGCTCCTCGAACCGCTCAGTGAAGAGCCGCCGGGAACGCTGGCGACGACTGGCGGATAGCACCCGACGCACGGATCGCTTGGTCATCGCTCCCCCAGCTCAATCCAGACCATTCCCACGAAGAGGTTATTTGGGCAGTATAGCGTAAAAGAGGATAATAGGAAAAATAGGAAATTTGTGAGATTTGGTTTGGGAATGGCGATGGATCGGGCGGGCAAGCCGGTCAGGCCGAGTTCGAGAGATGATGGGCGATGGGCGATGGGGTGCACCCACGGATTCTGGCATCCTCTGACCCCCTCTCCCCTGGCGGGCTGACCGACCGACACCTTTCGAGAGACCGGCCCACGAGGCTCTTTCTGCCTCCCTCTCCCTCGTGGGCGCACGACACGGATTTGAATTAGCGGGCGCTCATGCCACCTGCCGGTAGGGGCGATGGCTGCTGGCCTGGGCCTCGCGTTCCTGCCAGAACCGGCTCATCGGCTCGGTCACGCTCAGGAAGTCCGCTCGGAGTTGGAGGACCGCCTCGGCTCCCGACTCCGACCAGAACTTCTCGCTCCCCTTGACCCGTCGGTTGATCATCTTGATCGCCGACTCCACGGCGCTGGTCATGATCGGCAGGCCTTGGCGACGGTATTGCTCATAACGCATCCGCTCGGCGTTGTTCCTCAGGTAACGCAACGACTCGAACACCAGCCTCCGTGCGTCGCTCTCAACGCACTCCGGCGGCGGCAATCCTAACTCCGCCGAACGGGCTTCCAACTCGGGCAGGATCGTCGCCACTTGCCCCGACCAAACCGCCTGGATCCAACGCCGGAAAACCGCCACGCCCTCGCCGAGCTGGCGGCCGGCGAACGCCGCGGCGAACACGTAGCTCAGGGCATGCACGAAGTCGAGGATCGGCGTGAACCGGGCGAAATGCCGAAGCTGGATCGTCCAGTTCACCGCCAGGCCGTCCCCAGGAACGCCCGTCGCGTCGCCCCGAAGAAGTTCCGCTCCCAGGCCGCTTGCTGGACCATCGGGCCGAATTCCGCGGCACACTGGCGTCTGGCCACGAGGCTGCGGACCAGACGCTCGGGACGGGCCGGTCGCGACGGGCGATCCTCCTCGTCTTCGGCCGCCCCGTCGGACCGGCCGGTCGGTTCTTCCTCCTCGAACTCCAGGCCAACCGGCAGCGGATGGCCCAGGCCTCGCACCATCTCCTTGACCCGCTTCAGGTCGAGGAAACAGCGCGGCACATGAGGGTCGGGGTCGGCTTGATGGACTCCACTCTGATAGGTCTCAAGGACCGCGACCTTGGACTCTTTCCCGTGAGTGTCCGGCTTGCGCTGCGATGGTTCGCAGCGGATCTGAATCCGGCCGCCGTCGATCGACACCAGGCCACCCGGGAGCAGGGACGCTCGGGATGGGCGATTGCCTCCTTGGCCATGAGGGGAGGTTGCTGATGCGACTCGCCCGCCGCGTTCCACTGGTCGATGCGTTCCCGGCCGATCCCCTTGACCAGCCGCTCGACCGGCTTGGGCTTGATGTCCAGGTCGGACAACTCGGCCAGGTCGCATGACGCCTGCTGAGAAGAGGCATGGCTTGCCGCTCGGAAAACTTGGTATCCCGAGGGAGGCCGTCGGGGTAAAGTTCTCGCGTCAATTCGCGAGCCATCACGCCCAAACGGGAGTGGAACTCCTCGCGAATTTCAGCCGCGTTCTTTCCCATCTCTCCAGTCCTCGCCAAGTTGCGGATGGAGCCGGCGATATATCGCAATTCCCATCGGCAAGGTGACATCGGATTGCTTGGCCGTGCAAATCCACGTCGTGCGCCCTGCACGGCATCCGCCAAGAAGGCGTGTTGACGACGCCCGGCCTGGTTTGGTAAGTTCTCACCTATCCCTTCGGGAAAGCGTCAACCCGTCGCTTCCCGACCACCTCGGAGAGGTGGCTGAGTGGTCGAAAGCGACGGTTTGCTAAACCGTTAACGTGGGAAACCGCGTTCGGGGGTTCGAATCCCCCCCTCTCCGCTCCCGAGCCGTCAGGAACCGACAGGGGCCGACTAACCCCTTCATCCGCAACGGTTTGTGCCTCGCCCATCGGGCCCGCCATCGGCGGGCCCGAACTCATCATCCCGTCAGCTTCCGACAGTCGCCGACCCGAACCGTCCCCGGCGGTGGGAAAATAGTGGGAAAGATCCGGGGCCTTCCCGGTTGTCCCCGTCGCGGCCCGGGCCTCGGTCCCGGGCACGGTGATGTCGGGGACGGGCATCGACTCGACGGACCCTCTCATCAGGTCGCGCATCGACACCTTGGCGTAGTGGTTGAGCGTCGTCTGGGGCTTGGCGTGGCGGGCCAGCGTCTGAACCTCCTTGATGCTCGCCCCGGCCCGGACCAGGGCCGAGACGAAGTAGGCCCGGAGCGAGTGGAAGTCGGCCACTCCCTCGTCGGTCTCGTAGGGGATGCCGGCCGCCTCCAGGTCGGGGCGGATCGCCTTGGCGGTCTCGTGGTGGAGCGGGAACACGGACGCGCCAGCGGCCTGGCCGTGGAGCCAGTCGGCCAGGTCGCGCGACAGCGTTAGAGGGAGCGGCTGTTCGGCCGGCCGTCGGTTCTTCGTCGCGCTGGCCGCGAGGAAAACCGATGGTTCCGGGCCTCCGAGGTGGAATGACTCGGGGGTCAGCGTCCTCAGTTCCTCGGCGCGGAACCCGGCCGCGGCGGCCAGCCGGTAGGCCATGGCGCGGAGCGGGCCGGGCATGCCGAAGCACTCCGGGCCCGACGCGGCCGCCCGGATCAGCCGGGCCAGCTCCTCGTCGGAGAGGCTGCGCCGCTCGTGGCGTCGATCCTCCTCCGCGTTGAAGCCCTTGACCCCGCGCATCGGGTTCTCCCGGATCCGTCCGTTGTCCCAGGCCCACCGCACGAACGCCCGGGGCGCGGCCCGGTCGTGGTTCACCGTCTGGTTCGCCTTGCCGGCTTCGCGGAGCCGTCCCAGCGCGGCCTGAATCCGGTCCGGGACCAGGTCGGAGAGGCGGGCACCGAGACCCCAGCGTTGCCGGGCCAATTTGTCTCAGATGAACGATCGCGGGGACTCCACACCAGCGAGCCGGTCGAATCACCATCGCCAAAGGTCTATGCCGCCGTGTCGGGCCTCGGTCCAATCTTTGAAGACGGCGGGTGGACGGACCCTCCGCGCCCTGGCCGGCCATTTTCCGGCCGCCCTCTCGACGGCCGCGTCGGAGTCGGTCGCAGCGTACCAGGACGATTCGGGAAACATCGCCCCGAGAATGTCGGCGTCGAGCTGGCCCGAGGCGGAGCCGAGGGTCACTGCCACGGCCACGCCCGCCAACTCCTGGCCGACCAGGATGGCGTCGAACTCCCCCTCGGCGATGACCAGCGGCCGCCCTACCCGGATGACATGGGTTCCGGGATAGAGCGACGGCCGGTCCCGGAACGCGTCGGCATGCTTCGGCCTGGCCCCCTCGGGCTGGCGGACCTTGACCAGAGACGACCTGTCTTCGTCGAACCAGGGAATAACGACACCCCGAGCGAGATACCAGCCGTCGCTGTTTTTCTTCGGGGTCGCGACACCGGGCGTCCAGCCGAGTCGGGCCGCCCGGATCGTTTCAAGGGCGAGCCCTCGGGCTCCCGTCAGGTAAGCCAGGCCTTCGGCCCACTCGGCGACCAGAGCCAGGCCTCGGCACCGACGATCAGGGCGAGCGCATTCGCCTCGGGTAGTCCGCTTGGGCCTTCCGGCTCGGGAAGAGGTGGCGGGGCCGGGCTGCTTCCCCCGATGTTCGGGGCGATCAGCCCGCTGGCCAGTCGGGCGAGGGCCTCGGGGAACGTCACCCTTTCCAGCCTCATGACCAGGGTCGCGGCGTCGCCGTGCTCGACGCATACGTAGCAGCGCCACCAGGGCTTGCCCGGGTCGACGAAGAAGGACGGGTTCCTGTCGTCGTGCGTCCCCAGGGGGCAGCGCCACCAGAGCCAAAGGCCCCGCTCGCCCGCCCGGCCGGGGGCCGGGCCGAGGAAGCTGGTCGCGACCCGGGCCAGATCGACCGTCGGAAACGGATCGAGCGTTACAATGTGGCGTGTTGAGACACGAAACCGGGTTCGACCGACAGCGAGGCTGGCGACGTGCAGATGGGGGTTCGACCGATGCTTGACGTAGAATCAATCCTGATACGATCACTCAAGCTGCGACGGGGAAGCCCCATCGATCAACCTTCGACCAGGACTGGCCCCACCGCTCCGGTGTATAGCTCAAGGCCCGCAGGCTCAGCACCACCGCCGCACCATCCTCGGTCCATTTCATCCCCGAGCCGCACAGCCGCTGCTTGACGATCCCTTGCACGCCGCCTCCGTCACCCCGCTGCTGATCGGATCGGCCGCCATCACCCGGGCGGCGTAATCCATCCAGCCCGCACCCGATTGGTTGGCGAAGTAGGTGATCGCCCGCTCCACCTCCTCGTCAACCTTGGCCCAGGGACACTCCCTCGCCAGCGTCCGCAACCGCTTCAGCAGCCACTCGGCCCCACCCGACTCGTGCTTCAGCCGATGACACGCATCGTCCAGCCACGCCTTCCGGGTCTGAGGCTGACCCCGGTACAACAACGACGCCGCCTTGCCCACGTACTCCGCCGCATGCCAGAAGTCGGTCACCTGTACGTCGGTGTGCCGGCCCAGGAACTCCCAGTTCCCCCTGGCCCCGTCGGCGATCCCCATGTAATGAGCCCCCGGGCACTTCGCCTTGGCTCGAACGATCTCCGCCTCCAGATGACCCAGGAACTTCGCCTTGCCGTACTCGGGCGTCGCCCCCAGGTAGTTGACAGACTGCTTGCCGGTTGACGCGCGGAATCGCATCATGACCGCCCGTACGCCAGAGCGACTCGGGCGGATCGGAGGGCTGACGGGTTTGAGAACCGGCTCCTCGGCCGAAAAATGGGTTGCTTTCTTCCACGCCGGTTTCTGATAAAGTGGAATCGAGGTCAATTCCGCATCTGATTCAGATTTCAATGTCCGAATAGTCCATTTCCGGAGCGATCCGATGAACGATCGTCAACGGCGACGGCGCGCCTTCACGCTGATCGAACTGCTGGTGGTGATCGCGATCATCGCGGTCTTGATCGCGCTGCTGTTACCGGCGGTCCAGGCGGCGCGGGAAGCGGCCCGCCGCGACGCAGTGCGTCAACAACATGAAGCAGCTCGGGCTGGCCTTTCACAACTATGTGAGTGTGGTGGGCTCGCTTCCGCCCGGTCGGATCTGGGCCCCGACGGCATCGCAGAGCTTCCCGACGATCTTCGGGAATTGCCAGAACACCCCGTGGTTCGTGCTGATGCTCCCGCAGTTCGAGCAGCAAAACCTGGCCAATGCGTTCAACTACTCGCTGGGGTCGGAGGGGGTGCCGGGGCCGGGGCTGGCCGTGGTCATCGGGTTCTTCTCCAACAGCACCGTCGCGGCGAACAGGGTGGGTGTCTTCCAGTGCCCCAGCGACACGAGCCAGATGTTCCAGATCCCGGCGGCGTACCAGGGCGGGCTTCTGAGCGGGCCGATCTCGACGAAGGGGAACTACGCGGTGAGTTGGGGGAACACCAACTGGGGCCAGAATTTCTCGAGTGTCCCGGCGGGCGCGACGTATCTTCAGTCGGCCTTCGGCCACAGCGGGAACATCGGCTTCAACTCGATCACCGACGGCACAAGCAACACCGTGTTCATGGCCGAAGTGCTCCAGGGCGGCGCTCAACGACGTCCGGGGCCTGATGTGGGACCCGATCGCCGGCGGCAGCTCGTTCATGACACGATACACGCCCAACGGGCGCATCGACTACCTCGGCCTGGCCAATGGCGGCGACCAGATCGAGAACCCGTTCTGCGTCAACGACCCGGTCCATCAGCTCCCGTGCGTCGGCGGCGCGGGGGACAGCACCGCGTTCTCGGGTGCGCGGAGCCTCCACGCCGGCGGGATCAACGCCCTCTTCGGCGACGGCTCGGTCCGCTTCGTCAAGAACACGATCAACGCCGCGATCTGGATCGGGATCAACACGATCAACGGCGGCGAGGTGATCAGCTCCGACTCGTATTGACCCACGTTACCGAATCCAGGATGGTCGATGGGGCGATGGTCAATGAACGATCGACGGCATCCGGGGCTCGTCCATCAGCCATCGACTCATTGGCCATCCGGGAGCCGGTAACGCGGCCGGGATCACGGCGAAGGCCCGCCGACGGGGATGATCCCGCCGGCGGGCCTGCTTCTCGTTCGCTCGCTTTGAGAGGATTCAGTTCGTCAGCTTCTCGGCCCGGAGACGCCGCCGGACCAGAGCCAGGCCCGAGACGCCGAGGCCGGAGAGGGCCAGAGCGATCGTCGAAGGCTCGGGCGTCGTGACCGACGGCTGGGCCTCCGTGAAGGCAACGGTGTCGTTGAGCGCGACGGCCGACCCACTGGTGTTCAGGGTGAGGGTGTCCAGGTTGTTCCGGAGCGTGAGGCCCGAGAGCGTGTACGTCACGTTTGGCTCGGTCGCGGGGACCGAGATCGCGACCGAGGGCGTCAAGCCGAAGTTGACGTAGAGGTTCGAGCCATCGAAGACCAGCGCCCGACGAGGTGCCCCATCGTCGAGCCCGTGCCCGCTTCCGGGAGCGTCTGGTTGATCGCCAGATCGAAGGTCGCCCCGAGGGTCGCCGCCGCGAAGTTGCCGGTCGTCGAGGCCGTGAACGTCCCCAGCGGCGTCGAGTCGCCCTGTGCGACCGATTGCTGGCCGAAGGACTCCGGCGTGTAGGTGACGGTCAGGGAGCCCGATCCCACCAGGGGGACTGAACTGCTGGTGAACGTGATCGAGTCGGCCGAGTTCAGGGTGGCGTTCACCGAGCCGAGGCCGGTGATCGTCGGGCTCGAGAACGCCGAGCTGGTGGTGTCATACTCCAGGATGACGTCAGCCCGCGCCCGGAGGCGCCCGACCAGATTAGCCCGCAAGCGACCGCCATCAATCCGAACCGCTTCATCATCTGACTCATGAGGCCCTCCGCTCCTTGGGGTCTTAATCTTCTCCGCCGGATCATTCCAAGACATCACTCGGACATCACGTGTTCGCTCATTGAGGATATCATGGCAGTATGGTGTTTTAAGAGTTGCCGAACATGGTTGTCAAGTAATTTCTGGGGTCGAGGTGAGTTTGTGAGTTTCGGGCGCGTCTGATCGGTTGTCGTTGACTTTGTTGATGGTCGGGAAAGTCATGCACGCTCCGGCTCGCTTAGCTCGCCCGGTAGGCTGGGACTGGCGGAGGAATCGCTGATTCCGAGTCTCGCCGACCGTGCATGACTTTCCCGACCATCAATTAGGCAGCGTCCGGAAATAAGTTCGCCATTTGGGCGGATTTGTGATTCGATGGCCTCATGATCGACAGCGACCCGATCCGTGACAAGTATCAAGCTCTCCGTTCCGTGCTCAACGAGCGAGCCCGTCGCCTCTGGGCGGCCGCCGAAGCTCGCTCCTTGGGCCGTGGCGGGATCAGTGCCGTCGCCGCGGCGACGGGCATCGCTCGCGATACAGTACGCCTCGGGATCCGCGAGCTTGGAGAGCTATCCGGTCAGGGCCAAGCCGACCTATCCCCGTCGCGTGCGCGGCATCCCGGAGCGGGGCGTAAGCCGCTGACTTCCCTCGACGCCTCACTCCTGGCGGACTTGCAAGCCCTGGTGGAATCCACGACCCGAGGCGACCCGATGTCGCCCCTCCGCTGGACGTGCAAGAGCACCAGGCGGCTCTCCCAGGAGTTGCGTGATCAGGGACATCGGGTCGGCCGGACCACGGTCCACGAGCTGCTGGAGCATCTGGGCTACAGCCTGCAATCCAACCGCAAGACCAAGGAAGGCGAGTCGCACCCGGATCGCGACGCCCAATTCGAGTACATCAATCGGCAGACCAAGCTCTTCCAACGGCTTGGACAGCCGGTGGTCTCGGTGGACACAAAGAAGAAGGAGTTGGTCGGGGATTTCAAGAACGGCGGGCGGGAGTGGCGGCCGAAGGGGGAACCCGAGAAGGTGCGGGTCCATGACTTCCCGGACCCCGCCCTGGGCAAGGCGATCCCCTACGGCGTCTACGACCTGGCAGCCAACCGAGGCTGGGTCAGCGTCGGGGTGGATCATGATACGGCGGAATTCGCCGTGACGACACTCCGCCGTTGGTGGTCGATGATGGGGCAGCCGCTCTACCCCCACGCGGCGGAATTGCTCGTGATGGCCGACAGCGGCGGCAGCAACGGGTCGCGGAACCGACTCTGGAAGGTGATGTTGGCGACGATGGCCCGGGAGACGGGCCTGCGGATCAAGGTCTGTCACTTCCCGCCTGGGACCAGCAAGTGGAACAAGATCGAGCATCGGATGTTCTGCCACATCACGCAGAATTGGCGAGGGCGGCCGCTGGTGAGCCACGAAGTGATCGTCAACTTGATCGACTCGACGACGACCTCGAAAGGCCTGGAGGTCCGGGCGGAGTTGGACAAGGAGGCGTACCCGAAGGGGAAGAAAGTAACCGACGAGGAGTTGTCCCGAGTGAAGATCCAGAGAGCCCGCTTCCACGGCGACTGGAACTACACGGTATTACCTGAACCAGCTTGAATTGGCGAACTTATTTCCGGACACTTCCTTAGTCATGCGCCACCTACCCATCTTCCCGGTCGCCCTCTTCGGGGCATTCTCGCAGGCCGCCGATTTTTCCGTCGATTGCCCTGGCCCATCCCCGTCGGCCGGCGATTTCGGTATGTTCGATAAATCGATCGGCCCGCCCGGCCGACGGATCGACCTTCGACGGCGCGAATTCGATGATCCCCTTGATTCGACGGGGCCGAGATCAGGACCCCTGGAAGCAACGGCTGCTCCCCGAACTGGAACGGGCCCGGCGGCTGGAGCGCCGGTTCAAGCGGGCGATCGTGATGCTGACGATCGTCGGGATCGTCGGCCTGTTCGGCGGCTCGACCGCCGGCCGGTACGCCGTGGCCCGGCTGGTCAACCGGGTCCGCTGGGGCCTGCCCCGGCTGATCGGCTATCCGCCGGATCGGAGGGAGATCGACGAGGAGCTGAGGCTCCGTCGCGCCGAGGAGATTGCGCGGTCGGCGGAGGTCTATCGCGATTACTTCCAGAATGAGGTCTCGCCCGAGTGGCGGCGGCGTCCTCGAAGCATCGGGCCTGGCGCCGGGAGAGGCCATCCTCCGCTGGGCCAACGTCGACGGGACGGTGATGCTTTCCTCTAAGGTCTTCGAGGTTGACGATTCGGGCCGGGCGTACCGGATGCGGCCGGGGACGAGGTCGCTCTGGACCAGCAGCCACATCCTCAGGCGAGGGCTGGCCGGATTCTTCTTCCTGCCCGACACACCCGAGGTTCGCTCGGCCCTGGGCGGAGCGAAGGTGGAGATCCTGCCCAGGTCGATCCAGACGACCAACTCGTGGGGTTGCCGGGGGGCCGAGCCCGACCCGACCGCGAAGGCCCGCGTGCTGGTCCTGGGCGACTCGTTCATGCAGGGGATGCTGGTGTCCGACGTCGACACGCCGCCGGCCTGCCTGGAACGGGTCCTTCACGAAACCTGGAACGTTCCGGTCTCGGTCCTCAACACCGGGCACATCGGCTATTCGCCCGAGCAGTACTTTTACACACTGCGGGCGTACTTCGACCGCTTCCGGCCTCATTTTGTTGTGGTGAGCCTCTGTCCCAACGACTTTGGTGGGACTCTGGAAGTCCTGGACGGCGGCGGCCACTGGGACGAGGGAATGTACTGGATCAACGCGATCGAGGACTTCTGCCGATTCAGAACCATCCCCTATCTGCTGGTCCCCGTCCCGCTCGAATCTCAGGTCGCCGGCCTGGGCCGACAGGGACACTACCCGGGACCGCTCTCCGACCGGTCGCACCTGGGCTCGTATTTCTACTTCAACCCGGTCGAGGCGTTCACCGCCGAGAACCTCCGGCTCGTCGGGGAGGGCAGGGCGATCGGCCGACGGCCCCGGTACAGCCCGTTATTCAACGGCCCCTTGAGGGACGGGCACTTCTCGGCCCTGGGCTCGGCGCTCTCGGCGCGGGAGGTCGGCCGGCGGATCGCCCTGCTGTTCGACCCCTCGACCGAGGTCTATTTGAACGCCGGCCGACCGAGACCCTGACGGTGCGACGCCCCATGATCCGCTGGACGCGACGGACCCGAAGCCAGGCCCCGATGCGTCAGCGACTGCTTCCGGTCCTGGAGCGAGCCCGGCGGCTGGAGCGCCGCTTCAAGCTGGTGATCCTGGCCCTGACGGTCGTTGGGATCGTCGGGCTGGTGGGCGGCTCGACGCCCGGCCGGTACGCCGTGGCGAGGCTGGCCAACCGGGCCCGCTGGGGTGTCCTTCGCCTGATCGGCCAGGCGTCGGGCCGCGAGGAGATCGAGGCCGAGGTCCGGCTCCGTGCGCCGAGGGGATCGAGCGGAAGGCCGAGGTCTATCGAGACTACTTCCGGAACGAAGCCAAACCCGAATGGCGGCGCGTCCTCGAAGCGGCCGGGATGGCGCCCGGGGATGCCCACGTCCGCTGGGCCAACGTCGACGGCACGGTGATGCTCTCCTCGAAGGTCTTCGAGGTTGACGACGCCGGACGGGCGTACCGGTTTTTGCCTCGGACGCGGTCGTTCTGGACGAGCCAGCAGGTCCTGACCGCCGGCCTGGCCGGGTTCTTCCTCCTGCCCGACACGCCCGAGGTCCGCTCGGCCCTGGACCAGGCGAAGGTGGAGATCGTCCCCGGCTCGAACCAGTTGACCAACTCGTGGGGCTGCCGAGGGCCCGAGCCCGACCCGGGCGCGAAGGCCCGGGTCTTGATTCTTGGCGACTCGTTCATGCAAGGCATGCTGGTGGGCGACGACGATACGCCGCCGGCCCGCCTGGAGCGGACCCTCCGCGAGATGTGGGGCGTGCCGGTCTCCGTCCTCAACACCGGGCATCTCGGTTACTCGCCCGAGCAATATTATTACACGCTCATGGAATACTTCGACCGCTTCCGGCCGCAGGTCGTGGTGATCAGCGTCTACCCGAACGACTTTGGCAAGTCGATGGAGGTGCTGGAGGGGGGCGGCGAGCACTGGTCCGAGGGGATCTACTGGATCAACGCGATCGAGGATTTCTGCGCGTCCCGGCAGGTCCACGCCTTGCTGGTGCCGATCCCGCTCGAAACCCAGGTCACCGGCCAGGCGTTCCAGGGGCATTATCCCGGTCGGCTCTCCGACCTCTCGCACCTGGCCTCGTCGTCCTACGTCAACCCGGTCGGAGCATTCACTGACGAGCACCTCCGACTGATCCGCGAGGCCCGGGCGATCGACAGGATTCCCGCGACCAGCCCGTTGTTCAACGGCCACCTGAAAGACGCCCACCTCTCGCCCCTGGGCTCGGCGCTCTGGGCGCGGGAGGTCGGCCGGCGGATCGCCCTGCTGTTCGACCCCGATCGCGAGCCGGGCGATCGCGGTGGGAAATGAAGGCGTGGCCGTCCGAAGTGCGATGACCCCGCCTTAATTTCAATTCCGCAGCGCCGCGAACCACGCTTCGAGGTTCGACGGGCCGGGCGTGGTCGTGGCCCTGTCGCGGAGGGCCTGGAGGTGCCGGCAGGGGCCTTTGCGGAGGCCGCCGGTGAAGTGGTGCGAGCAGGTGCACTTGCCCCGGAGCATCCGGCCGTCGGCGTCGAGCAGGAGGGAGACCGGGCGGTCGAGAATTTGACCTTCGAGCACCCGGAGGCCATCGGGGCGGGTCTCGTCGCGGGCGACGCGGACGGACTTCGTGCGGGCGATCTCGCGGGCGGCGACGGTCTCGGCGTCCTCGGGGCCGAGCAACTCGGCCGAGAGGGTCACGGGCATCACCAGCCCGCCATCGATAGAGGCCCGCATGCAGGTCGTGGATCACCTGGCCGAGTCCGGCGAGCCGGTTCAGGACGGCGAGCACGTGCGGCTCAGGCCCTCCGGCCCGCGCGGCGACCTCCGCGAGCGTCTGCGCCGGGTTGGCCCGGAAGCTGGCGGCGACCTGCGTCGACAGGTAGCGGCTCGGCTCGACCGGCGGGGCGAGCTGCGCCAGGGCCGAGCCGCTCGTCCAGTCGTTGGCCGTCCAGCCGGAGAGGCCCAGCAGGAGCCGCATCTCCCCCATCCGGATCGACCAGAAGCTGGGCAGGCCGTCGCCGAGCAGGTAGACCTCGGCCTCGTCGAGCAGCGGCAAGAGCCGGGCGAGCGTCCGGAGCCGGTCGCGGCCCCAGACGCGGATCGTCTCGGGCTTCGAGCCGTCGTACAGGCCGGTCGTGGAGCACGATTCGCTGATCCCAGGGCTCCAGGACGATCGCCACCGGACGCCCCGGCGTCAGCTCGAACCGGACTGCCCGCGGGCTCCGCGCGGCCTTGTGCCGCTTGAGGAAGGCCAGGACGTTGTACAGCCCCTCGCGGCTCAACGAGACCCGGCGCATCGGCAGGCTCATCGCCGACTGGAGCTGCATGAACCCCCGGAGCCACGTCTCGGGCAGGTCGATCTTCTCCTCGCGGTAGCCGTCCCCCTGTCCCGTCGTCGCGACCTCGAAGCCGCTCGGGTCGACCAGGAACCGCGTCTGGCGGTAGCTTCGGAGGAGCTGAAAGTGCTCGTGGAGCTTCCAGGAGTAATCGACGTTCGTCGTGCCGAGGCTGACGTCCCGCTCGTCGGCGAACGCCTCGCGATCGACGGTCAGGCAGCCGTAGCTCGACTCGTCGGCGCTGAAGCATTCGAAGAAGAGGACGTCGGGCGCGACGGTGATGACCGGGTCGCAGGGCATCAGGAGCCGCCAGAGTTCCGGATCGTGGAGTCATCAGGTGGTTCGCGTATTTCTGCCGGGCGGACCAGTATTGATGGCGCTTCTGGTTGAACTCGCGATCGAGCCGGGCGAACTCCTCCTCGGAGAGTGCCGGCGGCCCTGCTTCGCGGATCGCCCGGCGGGCCTCGGCAGCGACGCCCGATCGGAGCGCGGCCTCGATGGCTTTCTGCTCGGCGAGATAGGCGTCGTGCGCCGAGCGGTCCGTCGGCTTGTATCGAAGATCATTGATAACGATATCGTGGAGCGCGGCGACGGCCTCGCGGAACCGCAAGGGATGTCGCAACGTGGCGTCGAACCCAACGCGGTCGCGCCGGAGGTTCGGGGCCAGGGCCACGGCCAGGCCGGCCGGGCTCTGGACAACGGCGCTGCGGTCCCGATAGGCGAAGGTCAAGTTCATCGGCCGGCCTCGATGCATCGGTGACAGGTCATCAACTGGCTTCTTCCATTCTTCCTCCCTCTCCCTCTGGGAGAGGGCCGGGGTGAGGGGCGTCGCATTGCCAGCGATCCGGGCTTACCAATCTCAGGCTGTTCTGGTCGATCAAAGACCCTCACCCCGGCCCTCTCCCAGAGGGAGAGGGAGGCAGAGAAGACGGCCTCACGCCCATTGCAACTCCGGAAAGGCCGATTGCACCAGCGGCTCGACCTCGGGCCGGGCCTCGACCAGCCGGACGACCGCAACCAGTCCGGCGCGTTGCTCGGGGCCCTCGGACCGAGCGGAGAGCGACGCCCAGGAGCGGGAGCAACGCGGGGGCGTCGCCGGGGCTCGCTTCCAGCCTCCGGAGCAACTGGCGGACGACGGCCGGCTTGGCCCGATGCCCGCGATGGACGTTGAGCAGGACCGCCGCCCAGAGCATCCGGAGCGTCTCGGGGTCGAGCGACCGGGCGAGCCGCGCGGGGTCGCCGACCTTGAGCCTTGACTCCAGCTCGGCCACCAGGGCCAGGCGGACGTCGTCGTGGGGCGATTCGAGGAGCCGGCGCCAGGTCTCGACGTCGTCGCGGGCCACCGGGTCGGCCAGGAACCAGTTCCAACCCTCGAGCCGGACGTCGGCGTGGCGGCTGTCGAGGAACTCCAGGATCGTCCCGGTTTCCACGTCGGGCGAGGCCGCCAGGACCCCCCGGAGCCAGCGGAGGATCTCGGGGCGGAACGTCTCGGACTCGGCGTCGACCAGTGTGAGGACCGTCGTGATCTCGGCCCGGTCGAGCTTCGACCACGCCCTGAGCCACGCCAGACCGAGCTTCGCCAGCGGGAGCGGCCGGAGCCCGGCCAGGCGGACGGCCTGCTCGAGCGTGACCTGATCGGCCCGAACATGGCGGCCGATCAGCTCGCAGAGCACCTCCAGCGCGACCGGGTGGGTCGACTCGGCCAGCGCGAGCCAGCGGTCGACGCCGAGCGTCTCGAGCCCTTCGGCCTGGTCGAGCACGTCGGCCGCGAGCGTGGCGATCTCGGGGTCGTCGTGGCCGAGGAGGTCGATCCAGTCTTCCAGTGGCAGGGCCGGCCGGTGCGAGGCGGGGTCGGCCTCGACCCGGCGAATCGCCCAGCGCCGGACCGTCCGGCTCCGGGCCTTGGACAACAACCCGACGACCGCGCCGGGCGCGGCGTCCCAGAGCGATTCGAACAGCGGCGCCGGGGCCAGCTCGGCCAGCGAGTGGCCGGGTCGTGGTGGTCCAGCCGCTCGCTTTTGCTTCGAGCGCCGGGCTGCCGTGGAAGAGGATATGGACCAGCCCCCAGTTGTCGATCAGGGCCAGGCCGTCGGCCACGTCGTCGTCGAGATAGAGCGCCAGGGCCTGGCTCGTCGACGGGACGTAGCGCTCGGGGTGGTTCTTGCCTAGTTTCCGGAAGTAACGCCAGGCCCGGCGTCTCAGGTACTTCCGGGTCGAGACGCTGAACAGGCGGAACGCTTTGAGCTTCTCCAGGACGCCCGGTAACTGGCTGATGTCGGCCCTGTTGAGCTTGCCTTGCCAGTCGAGCTTGAACAAGACGGCCCAGTCGGGCACGGCTAAGAGGGATTCGCCGGTAAAAGGGTTCACGAACGGCCCGATCATCCGGCCGCGCGGCATGGTCGTCCGCGCGGGCTGGACGATCACCTCATCGGGCCTCTGGCCGTGGAGATGGAAATCCCGCCGAGTTCCCCACCGACTGACCCATCGATAGCCCAGGTCGTTCCACAGGGCCTCGAGCGCCTCGGCCTCGACCTGGGTCTTCACCACCTCGTGCTGGTAGGTATGCCGGATCTTACGGACCCGGCGGATCGAGCGGTCGAAGAGGACGAGGAACCGGGCCATGACCTCGTCGTCGCCCGCGGCCTCGGCCCGCTTGAAGAGACGCTTGATCAGGCCTTCGTGCCGGAACGCATTCAAGGGCCGATCGAGGTAATCCAGGAGCAGCCGACGCGCGGCGGGCCGCTTGTCTTCGAACCAGACGCTGGCGAAGGCCGCCAGGGCGTCGGCGTCGTGGACGGCCCGGATCGCGTCAACGAAGGTAGGACCGCCGCGTTCGAAAAGCTCCAGCGGCAACGAATTTGGGACCGCCGGATCGTCGACCGCCATGACCGATGCCCTCACACGACACCTTCGACCCGCCCCTGGAAGCTAAGGTCCGACCCCGCTCGCGTCAAGGGACATGCTTCATCGCTCGGCCCGAGCGACCTCGGGTATGCTAGCGTGACACCATCCGTGCGTTGACGGAATGAGAGAGGTTGAGGTGTCGCAAGCGTTCGTACAATGGAGAGGGGTACGAGGAGCCGTTCGCCAGCAAGGTCCGATTCAGGAGTACCGCCTGGTCGAAGCCGAAGCGGCGAAGTCCGACGTAACCGTCGAAAATATGGAGGTTTGCGATTCCTTGGCTTTGAATGAGAATGAAGCCGAGGAGGAAGTCGCCGAGGTCGATCCGGAGCCCGATCCGACCCGGAATCAGCCCCGCCGCCCCTGCCGATGTCCGGTCCGGCGGGCATTCCGGCGGCCGAACGAGCCGAAGGGGGCTCGGAGACGGCCGAAAGGCCGGGTTTGACCCCCTTTGAGGGGGTGTTTTCCGTTTGACAACGCCGGCTCGGTCGGCGAAAGTGTGGTCCGAGATGGGGCGGGCCGGGGCCCGAGACCAGCTTGCTGCGGCGTTCCGCCGCGGTCGAACTCGCCCACGCGCTTGCTTCCCCAAGGCCGTTGTTCTTTTGCCACCGGAGGCCATCGTCGCCGGTAGCCGAGACAACGTGGTTCACCGGCGACGATGGCCTCCGGTGGCTCGGTGAACGACCTTGGTCGACGCTTCGAAGTCGGGCCGGCCCGCCTCCATCTTGTCTCTTCCGGAACGTTGTGCATGGGCTTCTTCCGCGACCTCGTCCAGCGACTCATCGGCGGCGCCGCCGAGCCGGCTTCCGAGCCCGAACCCGTGCCGGCGCCCCCGTCGCCCGGCCCAAGCCCGGTCGCGCCCCGCTCCTCCTCCAACACCGACTCCCACTCCGTCGCAAGCCATCCGGGCCGAGCCTCCGAGGAAAGTCGGGCTCAACGCCGGCGACTTCTTGCCGATCTCTCGCGAGGAGATCAAGGCCGCAGCGCGGGCCTCGGGGCCGCGTTTGCTCGAAAACCTCTGGTTTGGCCGTCGCGACGTCATCCCGCCGGCCGAGGACCAGCGGACCCGCCTGATCGACCGAGCCTCTGGTCACGGAGGGCATCCTCACGCCCGAGCAGCTCGCCGAGATCCACCGGGTCGGCGACGCCATGGAGCGAGCACGGCCAACCGAAACCTCGATCCGGCGCCAGGCGAACCTCGTGGGCGAGGCCGCCGTCCAGGCCGCCCGCGAGGAACGGGCCCGGATCAAGGCCGAGAAGAAAGCCCTGGCCGCCGAGCGCAAGCGTCTCCACGCCGAGGCGGTCGAATTCCGCCGGGCGACTGATATCGTCTATCTCGGCCGGGGCGTCTCGCGGTTCCTCAACGACCGGCAAAGCGACCTGGCCCGGCTCGAAGCCGCCGGGCTCCCGCCCTTGAGCACCCCGGGCGAGCTGGCCGAGGCGCTGGGGTTGTCGGTCTCGCGGCTCCGATGGCTCGCCTTCCACGCCGAGGCCGCCACGTGCGTCCATTACGTCACCTTCGAGGTCCCCAAGAAGTCGGGCGGGACGCGCAAGCTGAGTGCCCCCCATCGCTCGCTCGCCTCGGCCCAGCGCTGGATTCTGGACCGGATCGTCGGCCCCTTGCCAAGCGAGCCCGAGGCCCACGGCTTCCTGCCCGCCCGGAGCATCCTGACCAACGCCGAGCCCCACGCCGGCCGGGCCGTCGTGGTCAACATGGACCTCGAAAACTTCTTCCCGAGCGTCGGCTACCGCCGGGTCCGGAGCGTCTTTCGCCGCGCCGGTTACTCACCCGCGGTCGCCACGATCCTGGCATTGCTCTGCACCGAATGCCCGAGGCGTCCGGTGGTCTACGACGGCACGACCTACCACGTCGCGACCGCTCCCCGAGGCCTGCCGCAAGGGGCGAGCACCAGCCCCGCCCTGTCAAACCAGGTGGCCCGAAGACTCGATCGACGGCTCGCCGGGCTGGCCGCGAAAATGGATGCGACCTACACCCGCTACGCCGACGACCTGACGTTCTCGGGCGACGAAACCCTCGACGCGAAGGTCGGCTACCTCATGGCCCGCGTCCGGCACATCGCGCAGGACGAAGGCTTCAAGATCAACGAGGCCAAGAGTCGGGTCCTCCGCCGGAACGCCGCGCAGGTTGTCACCGGCCTGGTCGTCAACGACCGCCCGGGCGTCTCCCGAGCCGAGGTTCGCCGCCTACGGGCCATCCTCCACCGCGCGAAGACCGAAGGGCTCGACGCCCAGAACCGCCAGGATCACCCCAATTTCCGGGCGTGGCTCCGAGGAAAGATCGCCTACGTGAGCATGACCAGGCCGGATGTCGGGGGCCGATTGCTGGCGGAATTCGAGGAATTAACCACCAGGACGCGGGAGAAGACCGAGGGATTTAACCGCCAAGACGCCAAGGTCGCAAAGGAGGAAGAAGAGGGAGAGAGCAAAACTTAGATTTATCATAAAATTAAATTTTAATATTAATTACTAAATTTCTTTCTTTTCTCTCTTCTTCCTCTGCGACCTTGGCGTCTTGGCGGTTAAACTCTTCTATTCAATTTTGATCACAATCTTACCAAAGTGCCTGCCGCTCTCCAGGTGTTTGTAAGCTTCGACTGCCTGATCGAACGGAAAGACCTTGTCGACGACCGGCCGGAGCTTGTGGAGGGCGATCGCGCGGTTCATGGCCTCGAACATGGCCCTTGAGCCGACGTAGATGCCCTGGAGTCGGATGTTTCGCATCAACAGCGGCCGGGGGTCGATCTCGCCGCCGGTCAGGACGCCGATCAGGGCGATGTGGCCGCCGAGGCGGACCGCCTTGATCGACCGGGGCAGGGTGCCCGCGCCGCCGACCTCGACGACGTGGTCGACGCCCACCCCTTCGGTCAGGTTCCGGGCGGCCACGTCCCAGTCGGGGGTGGTCTTGTAGTTGATCCCGTCGGAGGCGCCCAGGTCGCGGACCCTGGCCAGCTTGGCGTCGCTGCTCGACGTGGCGATCACCCGGGCCCCGGCCAGTTTGGCGAACTGGAGACCGAACAGCGAGACGCCGCCGGTGCCCTGGACGAGCACCGTCTGCCCCGCCTTCAGCCCGCCCCCTTCCATCAAGGCATGCCAGGCCGTCAGCCCCGCGCACGGGAGCGTGGCCGCCTCCTCGTCGGTCAGGTGCTCGGGAACGCGGACGAGCCCCCCTTCGGTCGAGGAGACGAACTCGGCGAGCATCCCGTCGATCGCCCCGCCCCGGGCCGACTTCGAGGCCGAGTCGGTCAGTTGCCCGTCGTCCCAGGCCGCGAAGAAGCAGCCCGCCACGCGGTCGCCGGCCTTGAACCGGGTCACGCCCGGCCCGACCTCGACCACCTCCCCGGCGCCATCCGAAAGCGGGACCATCGGCAGCGGCAGGTTCCGGCTATACGCCCCCTTGATGACCAGCAAATCCCGATAATTCAGGCTCGTCGCCCGGACCCGGACGACCACCCGGCCGGGTTCGGCCCTGGGCTCGGGCAGGTCCTCCCGCTTCAAGGACTCCGGCCCGGCGGCTTCGTGGATGCGGTAGGCTCGCATGCTCGGTCTCCCATGTCTGCCTCCCTCTCCCTCTGGGAGAAAGAGGCAGATTTGATTCTGTTCACCCATCCAGCAAGCAATGTCCTACCCCACAACCTCCCGGACCACCCTCCCGGCGACGTCGGTCAGGCGGAAGTCGCGGCCGTTGTATCGATAGGTCAGTTTCTCATGATCGATCCCGAGCAGGTGGAGGATCGTGGCGTGGAGGTCGTTGATGCTGACGCGGTCCTCGACGGCCTTGTGGCCGATCTCGTCGGTCGAGCCGTAGCGGGCGCCGGCCTTGACGCCGCCGCCGGCCATCCAGGTGGTGAAGGCGTGCGGGTTGTGGTCGCGGCCGGTGCCCCCCTTCTGGACGATCGGCAGGCGGCCGAACTCGCCGTTCCAGATCACCAGGGTCGAGTCGAGCAGGCCGCTCGATTTCAGGTCCGACAGCAGCGCGGCGATCGGCTTATCGGTCTCGCCCGCGAAGCCCGAGTGGTTCTTGGCGATGTCGGCGTGGCCGTCCCAGCTCCGCTCGTTCTCCATCCCGCCGCTGTAGATCTGCACGAACCGCACGCCCCGCTCGACCAGCCGCCGGGCCATCAGGCATTGCTTGGCGAAATGAGCACATCGCTTGTCGTCGATCCCGTACATCGTCCGGACCGGCTCCGGCTCGCGATTCACGTCGAGCGCCTCGGGCGCGGCCATCTGCATCCGATAAGCGAGTTCGAAGCTCTCGATCCGCGCGGCGAGGTCGGCCTCGTGCGGGTGCTGCTCGCGATGTCGGCGGTTGAGCCGGTTGAGCAGGTCGAGCTGGGCTCGCTGCTCGGCCTCGGTCCGGCCCGAGCCCCGGTCGAGGTTGTCCATCGGCGCCCCCTGGGCGTTGAGCGCCGTCCCCTGGAAAACGCCCGGCAGGAAGCCCGGTCCCCAGTTCGACGCGTGCCCCTTCGGCACGCCCCGGCCGAGCGTGTCGTACATCGCCACGAACGCCGGCAGGTTCTGGTTCTCCGTGCCGAGCCCGTAAGTCACCCACGACCCGACGCACGGGAAGCCCATCCGGCTCATCCCCGTGTTGATCTCGAAGAGCGCCGGCGAATGATTGTTCGTGTGTGTGAAGCACGAATACATGAACGCCATGTCATCGACGTGCTTCGACAGGTTCGGGAAGATCTCCGACGCCCAGGTGCCCGTCTCGCCCGTGCTGGGCGAACTTGAACGGCGACTTCATCAGCGGGCCGACCTGGTCGGTGAAGAAGCCGGTGTTCTTGTCGAACCCCTTCAGCTCCTGGCCGTCGCGTCTGGCCAGTTCGGGCTTGTAGTCCCAGGTATCGACCTGGCTCGGCCCGCCGTTCATGAACAGCCAGATGACCGACTTCGCCTTGCTCGGGAAATGCCCGGGCCGGCTCGCCAGTGGGTTGACCGGCAGCCTGCCCGCGTCGCCCCGGGCCTGCTGCGCCTCCATCAGAGCGGCCAGGGCCAGCGCCCCGAACCCCGAGCCCGTCCGGCGGAGGAAGTCCCGGCGCGAGGGGAAAACCCGGTGGGGCGAGGCGATCAGGTGGGGATGCTCGGGCATGGCTGGCCTCCGATCAAGGGAGATAATCGTTCCGATACCGAGGTCTCGATCCCAGCCCTGGGGAGTTTTGTCGGGCGCCACGACGACCCTTTCATCATACCCGATCCGGCGTCTGTTCCATACCTCGGTCGTTCATCGGAGGAACTGGTCGAGCAGGCGGATGATCTGCTGAAAGAGCGGATGGGGCATCCAGGCCACCCCGACGGCGATTCCCATCCCATCGATCCAGCCCGGCTCGCGCCGCCACCTCTCATCTCGAACACCGGCGGAAAACGGCAAGTAGATCGTTTTCGACTTAAGCTCAATCTCTTAATGAGTTTGCACCGCGCTGCACGGAGCGGGATGGTTGCCAGAACGATCCGTGGTGCCGCGGCATCGAGTTACTTCGCCGAAAGCGGAGCGATCGTTACAATGGGGTGTGTGAGCACGGGGTCCGACCGACAGCGAGGCTGACGACGTGCGGATGGTCTTCCGGGCGATGCGTGAAGACCCAGCCGGTGGACCGCTGGTCGGGCCAACAGCCAGGACACTGGGAGTCAGGCCGGGGGATGACATCCCAGTCGTCGGCGGCCGGGTGGGCCCGGGAACGGGTGGTCTGTCGGTCGCTCCGGATGTCCCGACGAACTTGCCCGACCACCGCCGACCTCCTGAATTCGGTGGCACCGGCAAGGACTCGATCTGGGGAATCGACGCAGACTCGCTGGGCGGAGATGTCGTTTTCCGCCAGGACAAGCCGACTCATGGACTCTTCGAACCCGCGAGGGAGATGTCCATCGAGGAGTTCCAAGAAGCACTCGCGGCCCTGGCATCACGGTGGGTCAAGACATGACCAACGCGCATCTTTCCCGAGAGCTGGAAGCGGTGATCACCTCGGGGCTCACGCTCCGGCAGGTCGTCTCGGCCTTGCGCGACTATCGGCGCCAGGGGATCACCCGCGACGAGGTCCGGCACGCGCTCGAAGCGTTGAGAGACCAGGCACTTGATGAAACGGTTGAGGATCGAATCCTTGAGATCATGGACGTCGTCAGCGGATTCTGCCCCCGGGAAAATACGGTCTGGGAAGACTGAATCGCGACGAATACAAGCGAAACAGATCAATCACATTGCTTACTTAACTTTTCCAGACATTTCGTACACCGGCAGAAAACGGTAAAAAGATTGTCTTTGATATAAACCACAAGGGCGACAAGAATTGCGTCACGAGGAAGCGTCGTCCCCGGATCGATGATTAGCCGAATAGGCTGGCCAGAAGGCGTTCGATCTGTCGCCAGGTAAGCGCTCACGGGCCGAGGGTGACAGCCGGCCAGGAGCGAACAAGGCGTGGAAACATCCGACCTGATCTGGCCCCGAAAGGGCATGAGGCCACAGTGAAGGCGGTGTGTCAGACCGAAGTCCGCATATCGTGTCAATTCTCCCCCGGCATCTCCCGGGCGATGCTGGCAATGCGGTCGAACACTTCGCGCTCCGCCCGCACCCAGTCCTCGGCGTCACGGCCATGCACGTCTGGGTGCTCATCCCGGTAAATGAAGTACGCCCGCTCTCTGGTGAGGTGATAGAGGCCGGCCGTGACGAGCGTCTGAGCGGCCTTGGCGAAGATATGGCCTAGGCCGTCGAGGGTGTGCTGGTCCGTCTGGGTGAGTGCACCATGGGCGAGGGCGTTGCGCGTTTTCATCGCGAGGCCGAAGACGCGGATCGCCGCCGGTCGGTCTGGCGCGGGGACATGCTCTACGATCCTGTTGAGCACCTGCGTGGAGAATAGCCCGTCCTCGCGCGTGTCGAGCATCCGATATTGAAAGTGGCTCACCAACCCCGCTTGCTGTTGTCCCTTCTGGACCGTTCCGCCGCGGATTCCCGCGACATCCGCCCACAAGAGATGTGCTGTGAGCCGGTGCATCGCCTCGTAGACGTAGCCCATGATCATGCCGGTCACGGGATTGAGCTGGTACTGGCCTCGCATCCACTCGATGAAGCCGATCGTGAAGAGCTGCTTGAGGGCAGGCATGACCGCGTTGAGGTAGTCCGACACTGTGTTTGCCCAACGCACTGCGTCCGGCCCGAAGAAATCACAATACACTTGGTGGCCGAAATCGATCTCTGCGGCGGTTAGCATGACCGACTGAGTCCATTCGGCGTCCGCAGCCACTACACCGAGGCCGGCCATGTCCGCGTCTATCCGCTCCAAACATTCCAGACAATGCAGGGCGATGTTCTCGGGATGGTACGGGTCCGCGTCTCGGTCCAACCACCCGTAGGTCCGCGGGTCGATCGTCGGCAGGTGAACTTCCAGCCTCTTGGAATGTATCTCTAGGAGGTTCCCGTGCAGAACACGGTTACGGATATTGGTGCGGCCGGGGTCGTACAACTCCTGTACCGCATCCAGGACGCCGGCGCTGCACCCGAGGTCGCCGACCCATGCGAGTACCCCGTTAGGTTGGCCGTTGGGCTTGAACAGCGGGATTTGGGCGGCGTGGTTTGTATTCAGGTGTTGAGCCCTCGTTCGCAGCAGAAACTCGATCGCAGAGAGCCAGGAAGGTCACGATCGTGTGCTCGTAGAGACGGTACGAAGTGTCTCTGCCACTGAGCAAGCGACGGGCGATCTCCTCCGGCAATAGCAGAGACGGCTGTTACCTGGGGTCATCGACTGGGATCATGCGGTGCAGCAGCCCTTGGCCTTTGAGCGTCTGATTGGCCTCCAGCGCCGTGGCGGCCACCATCGGGGAGAGGGCCGCGGTCGCAAGAAGTACCGCGCCACGAGGGCGGGCACTGACGGGTACTGGCCGGTCGAGCACGCCCGCCGGGCCGATGGACTCCGGGATTCGCAGAAAGTCGCCCCGAACAGAGAGGATTACCGACCGGTGTTCGTTGAACAGGTCGGCAACGTGCGACGCACGCGGGAGACGGCACGTGGAGAAGAAGCCGGCCAAGAGGAGCCCCTGCAGGAGCGACCACTCGGGTTCGGGGAATGAGGGATGCGACCGCTTATGCACCTCGCCGGCGAGTAGGTCGGCCAGCAGTCCCCACACGGCGGGGAACGGGTTCTCATCGACGATAGCTTGGGAAACGGGCCGTCGCAGGAGGGCGGGGACCACCGTGTTGACCGCCGAGCGGAATTGGGTGGCATTAGCCTGGCGGAGATGGTTAGCGCGGAGGATCGCGTTGAACGCATCGCGCAGCCCCGCTCGTGCTACGACGGACACCGTCAATGAATCCCAAAGCGGTTTACCGCCGAAGAGCCTCCGGCGCTCCGCGCTTCATCGAGCGCCCGCCAACGCTCACGAACCCCGCCCCTTTCCCAGTCGAGTTGGCTAAAGGCATGCTGTGCCAAGATCTTGCGGAAACACGATCGCCAGACCCCCTGCCACAGGTAATCGGGACCCGACACCAGAAATTGCATCAACAATTCGTACATGCAATGAACTTGTCGGTTGGAGCGATGGGGCCCACGTCTCCCGGCAGCGGGTGTAAGCAGGAGGCAGGTTCTGCTCTGGAAGATTAACCTGACCCAGATCGCCTTCTGGGGGATCAAGCATTGGGATATTCCGGATGGCGTATTCGGACGTACCTCGCGTGCTCCCCAGCGATCCGGTCCACTGTCGTCGGCATCCGCCGCAACCCATTCCTGCGAGCGACGGTCTGATAGCCCAGGGTACCTGCGAGATGTTGCAGCGCCACGGATCAGGCCCACAATTTCGACATTTCTTTGCTGTTATCGCCCTCGGGCCGTGAACTTCTAATGTCCCGAGTTGTCTAGTTTCAAGGGCATCTATTAAACAAATAGATGTTCATATAGCAAGTACAGTTCGCCGTCCGATCACTTGGGTTTTGTTAACCAATCGAAATTTGGTTCGATAATTATTTTTTTCCTCGTCTGAAAGTCCTTTAGTAGTTGAAGCAGAAGTTTGATAATCGTTCCATCGCTGAACGTACAGTCTTTTGGTCAACAAGCGTATATCTGTTGTCTCTCCGGGGTCGCCTTCATCAAGGCCTGAATCGACATGAAGTCCCCCAATGTCAGTCAAAATGTAGCGCGGATGAAGGTGGTCGCCTCGGTCAATTTGCTCCCATCGGATAAAAGTCACGGTCACGTTTCTAGGTAGCAACCCTAAGAGAAAATCCTCGCAGTTCTTATGAAAGAGGGCTCGTGGACAATCGCTGCCCAGATGATATTCGATCCGGCATTCCCGCAAACCGTTCTGTGTGGCAATCCTTACGAACTGTTTTAGAGTCGAAGTAAATCGCCTGCGGTCAGGATCAAAATGAGGATCGACAAAGAGGATTTCCTTGCTACCTTGGAACAGTCTCTCGACGCAAGCGGCCATCGCCTGGACCGTTCGAGGTATCACTTGCTCTCGAACAGCGACAAAACACTCGTCGTCCTCGCTCAATTCCTCCGACACTTTGACGTAAGGCAGGTTTCGTGGATTCGCCACGGCGATGATCGCATGGAAGCTGTCTCTCAGGTGTTCTGCCTCGGCATTGAGCAGCCACGTTGGGGCTTTAGCGTAAGGTCTCTTGCGGTCCAGCAACTTAGTGTGAATCCGAGTCAGCGACTCAACGATCCGATGCTTCTCCATGGGTTTACACTCGGCGCAGGCTTGAATCACTCGTTCTCGCCAGTGCCTTGGAAACAGGGCTATCAGACGGCCATGTTCGACACCAAACTTTTCGGTTATGTATCGATATGACTGCAACGAGTTCAGCGTGGCCGGATCGACGGCAAACTCTTGAAGCATGTTAGAACAACTCCTCCGCCCTCTCCTCGAAGAAACCCTCCGGCCACCGATCAACAAACTCGCCAGTTTCATCAACCCGCAATCGCACTGCCTGCGTTTCTCCATTGTTATTGGTGACGTAATGCACAGCGACTTGGTCGGGGTTCAGGCTCGGAAAAATTCCAGGCTGAAGTTCTTGTTCATTCGTTTGGCGGATGCGGCGGAGGAGTCGAAGAAGGAGGTGTTCGCTATGAGTTTCGATCAGCAATCGAGTCGATGGATTCTCATAAAGCTTTGAAATAAACAAATCGCCGAGTCCGACCTGTACTGATGGATGAACGTGCAGCTCGGGTTGTTCGATCACCGCAAAGTCAACTCGCTGGTCCATAGCCAGCACGACCACCGGAAGTACTTGGCTGATCCCAATCCCGACGTCGTGAGGATGAAATCTGATTCCCGCTTTAGCCACAAGGTCCAACCGTTTTTGAACGGGGAGTTCTGCGATCAGTCGATCGAGGTCCTCGAACTCATCAAGAGGTGAACTTGATCGGAGCATCGCTGCCAACCGACTGGAAAGGTCCAGTTCCGCGATAAGTCGTTGCTCGAGTCGATACCCCGTATCCAATCGGTCGGAATCCCCCAGCCATTCGCTCACTCGGTTGACAAGGTCGCCATCGTCTTCGTAGAGCGCATCCCAGGCCGCCAGACCATTCGCCCAACGATTCCGTTCGGAAGTATTCCTGGGAACGAATTTGCGTGCCGGTGGCTCTCGAAGCGGGCCAAGGTAGCAGAAGGCACAGAGAAGGTCTCTCAGGATTTCGCCGGGGCCAACGAGCAACTGGGTCAACGCACTGGTAAGGGCCAACGCTTCCGTCGAAAAGCCTTCCACATACTTATCCTCGTCGAGATACCTGCGACTGGTCAGTTCAAGATCGAGAAGCATTCCCCAGCGAGGTAGTGCGTCGGTCTGGTTCCTGATGACTATCGGACTCCCCTCGAGGTCTTCAACGTCACGAATCATTCGAAGCCAGTAGCTCGCGAGTGTGTCATTCTCCGAGTCACAATAAGCTGCTGGACCAGCGAATCCAGGCCTGAAGAGGGGATGCTTCACATTTAGCTCAAACAGTTCAACCTCTCGCCGTCCAAAGTCGCAACGGATTGAGGCCAAGAAATCGCCATTGATGCGAACGCGGTAACTGGCCACAAAGCATTCGTTTCGGAACTCGCTCCAGCCAATAACGACATCAATTCCTGCCGACCAAATGTCGGCCGCAAAATCATTGACGGAATCTAAGCCAACATAATTATTTTTAGAAAAATGAAACCGATCCGTGGCGTAGGAAGGAATCAACGCATCGCCTAGGACGAAATCGAATGATAAAGTGATCGGTTGACTGCGTTCATGATTGTGAACGAAAGAGCCGTGACCGCCGAGATCGATAGAATCCCCTCCACCGGCCGTCGTTGTGGGATTCAGATTTCTTCGCTCAAAGATCTCGCGAGCGTAGAGAATCGAATGAAGGATGCTGCTCTTCCCAACGCTATTAGGTCCGAAGAGCAAGGTGATCGGCTTCAGGTCGATGCACAATTGACTCGGGCCGATCCCCTTAAAGTTTTCGACGATCATTCGGGTGATCGAGGGGTGAGTTTCGCGCTCCGGTAAGTCTTCGATCTCCTCGATTTCGGACTCATCGACGTCAACTGGCATCAGGTTCACATAGAAGCCATTCGCAACATCCTCCATGGTCGGGGCGACATAGAGAAAGTCTTTCGCCTTTCCGAATCGGATGATGAAATCTTTGAGTTCGGTCTCGTCGATCTCCGGAATAGCGTCCAGGTTCACGTGTTCCAGCGCTTCATCGGGAGTCATCTCCATGCTGAACAAGTAGACGTGGTCTTCACCTTGATTTGCCGACGAGATGCCCAGGATCAGTTCATCGACCGTGATCGGTCGGTGAGTAGGGAGTAGCTCCTCGAAAGAGCTGAGACCTTCGACATCCCATTCCTCGGCCCGATCCTTCAGGAAGGGTTCCAGGTCACTGAGCGAAACTTTTCCGATCGGATGACTCATGAATCCCTCAGATTCGCAACCTGCGTTATGTGGCCTTCCTCGGGATCACCGAGGTCAGTCGCCAAGACTTGCGGCTGAAGCGAGTCAACCTCCGAGCCGGTCTCCTCGCAAATCGCCACGGTTTCGGTCGAGGTCTCAATTGCGAGATCGGGGTCGGCCGGGGCGGTCACGTCGATCTTCTGACTCTCGATTGCAAGAGGCACCCGAGCGGTTGGGACAACCGCCGAGGCCGGTCGGCAGTGTGTCTCTTGATCGTCGAAGAAGATGTGCGGCTTGAAGGATTCGAGGATGCCGGTCTTGGCAACCCCTCCCATGAAGTAGGCCTCGTTCGACGTGGATGCCCCACGCCTGGAAGGTATTGAGGACCCGCAGGTGTGTCGGCATGCTCCGGGCGGTGATGAGAGCCGTGCGGATGGGCGGCTTCTCGAAACTTGGGTCTTTTCGCAAGACGGCTATTGTCCGCAAGAACTTGGCGAAGGGCCCGTCGGCCAGCGGACGAGAGGCGTGCTTGACCTCGTGGGCGACGAAGCCATCGAGCCCTTGGGCCTGGAAGACCGCTTCGGATTCTCCGCCGAAGAGGACGTTGTCGCCGTCGAAGGCGATTCGGATCTCTTCGCAGGGGTCCACCTCCTCTTTTGGCGTGCCGTAGATCACGGCGGCGGCGATGCCGCCCTCCAGGGCTTCCTTGACATCGTTCTCATAGGCCGAAAGGTAGAGGTTGACGCAGAAGGGCTTCAGGTAGCGGACAACCGACGTGCCACCCGTCAGGATGGACCGCTGGATGTCGAGGCCGTGCTCCTTGATCGAGTGGAACAGACGCATCGACGTGGCTGGGCTGTTTCGCGAGGTGACGACGACTTCCGCCTTGCGGCTTCCCCTGACCTTATCGTTCAGAGCGAGGATCGCCTCGACGAGCCGAAATCCGGTGCCGGGTTGAAGCGTCTCTTTTTCTCTGGCCTGCTGATATTTGGCGTAGGCCTCCTCCCCGTCCTTCTCGAATACGGCGTTCGACTCTTCCAGGTCGAATAGCGCCCTGGAGGAGATTCCGATCACCAGGCTTTTCGAGAGGTCAGCAGGCATACGAGCGCATTCCTATGGTCTTCGGGGATTCTGAGCAGTGCTGATCTGTCGCGGGCCTCAACTTGTTTGGGAGATCTCAGTGTTCGCGGAATTCGGATGCCACAGCCTGGATCAATGCGACTCCGCGCCTGAGAATTTCGGCCCATCTACGCGGGCTTCTTCGCGCTTCCTTTTCCCAGAATTCTGTCGAGCTGATTCGGCTTCTTTACTTCCTCGATCAGGTGCCGAACCCAGTTGTCTGTGAACACATAGTCCTTGTGTGCTGCATCGTAATGGCAGAAGTCAAGCTTGGTTTTCTCGGGATGGGGATCTCCCTTCTTGGGTCGGACCTTGTAGAACTCGCAGGCCTTGGCGTGGTGGTAACTCGGGTTGAACTTGAATGACTTGCCCAACAGCGGCTGAAGAGCAGCCTCCACTTTCTTGCTCACGTCACCAGCCTTGTGGTGCCCGGCGTTGGCGACCTGAATCACGGTCGGCCTGATGATCGCGGTCAGCTTGTCGTACTCCTCGACCTGCTTGGGATCGGCGGGATCGAACTTCACGAATTCGACGGCTACATCCTCCTGGCCCTGACGATGTGCGACCTTTGGGATCAGGAAAACCTTGAAGCTGTATGCGAGATTCTGAGAGACGTCGCTGGTCAGGCTGGAACGGAACGCTTCGATATACTCGGCTACGTTCTTCTGCATTGGGCGATGTAGGCGGGCGATCGCATTGGATTGTTGCTCCGAACGAAGGTGAGAGAACTGGAGGGCGAGGGCGAGGCTCTCGTTGATCGCATGCTTTGAGCCGAATTCCTTCAGGAGAAGATCCTCGAAATTAAAGAGACAGGCCTGGCACTCACCAAAGATGCGGTGATCGAGCTCGGGCATGGATCGGTGCTCGATTTTGTTACGTAGTCCGATCAGGAACCGGAGGTTCTCTCGAACGGGTGAGTGGTTGCCTTGATAATACTCATCGAGGCACTTGGTTAGTTCCCAGCACCTTCGTTCGCCTTCGATCGTCGCGTAACGGCTGGGATGGTCCTTGTCGCGGTAGTAGGGCTTGACCTTACGACGCAGGAAGACGGCGTGGAAGACGCTCGTCCAGGCAATGCACATAAGAACAAGATAGGCCCCGGACCGGAATACCGTCGCGGGTTTATTGTATACCTCTACGGCCAGCAGCGCAGAGTCTTTGGCCTTATCTAGATGATTCGCAACGTCGCGAGGAAGACCACGAGGCATTTTTCTTCGCTCCTGGCAATGTCAAAGGCTTCCGCGAAATACCCTGTGAGTGAGAGAGGCGAAGAGATTCTCTGCGTCTGACCCACTCTCAATCAACCTGTTCGTCAAGCGCATCAGCTTCTGAAAGCGACACCCGAACTCTTTCTGAGACTCGGAAGGGACGTCGATGACACGTATCGACTCGAAGCGGCTCTTGCTGACCATACCCTTCATGGCTTCTGAAGAGCTCCGTTGAATCAGCCTCTTCGAGGTCAAAATCAGTGCATAGAGGAAGTACTCGTCGGTTTGGCCGAGTGGCGTGATAGCGTTGATCTGCTGGTTAAACGCAACCTCACGGTCGGCCAGGGCTGCGTTGCCAATACAATCCGGACTGCCCGCGATACAAGTCACCAGGGTTGATCCCGATGGCACGCACCGACCGACACTCTTTCCTTCCTCAGAGAGACTTTCGGTTGCCTTAGTGAGGAAGTGGTACGGCGTGTTGATATTATCAGACTTAATCCAATCAATCACATCACCATAGTATTCGGGGTGCTCTCTGGACGGTGTATTCCCGGTTGTCACTTTGCCATAAGATGATAGCTCGACGAGTTTCCAACCTCGGCTGTTTGTGACAGGATCACCGAACATATCACAAAAGACGGACCTCACCAGAGTATCCACAAGCCCGACCGATTCTCGTCGTTTGCGACGAGTAGAGTCGGTCTTGTCGAGGATGGCGGCGATCCGTTGCTGTTCAGACAGGGGAGGCAAAGGGATCTTAAGTGCCAGTAGTTTCTCAGAGCGGACAGCACTTTGCCCCACCCAGCGCGTGCATAGGCCTTCAAAGAGTCGAGATTGCTGTTGTTTTGTGAGCCACCGAGCTAGGTATCTAGCGTCCAGTCGCTCGGGATCAACGCGAAGACGAGTGAAGTGGTTGCTGAATGTAACCGGTTCGTGATGTCCCAAGAAGATAGCCGTTTTCCCGACTAGTTCGGTGCTATTTGTATTGTTAAACAATACATCTCCTGCTTTGAGTGAGCAATCGGAGATTTGCCTGGCAGTTGCCGGGACTCGAATCACATCGAGAAGATCGAGGCTCCCATCCACGCCGGCACGTTATTCATTCGAACCTGTACGACACCGTCGGTATCCCGTTCTCCTGCAGCGAATCCAGGCTTCACGTTGACGACGAGATCGCCAATCGTCACACTCTCAAGCTTTTCCATCGTATGCCGAGTCATTGGAGCATCCCCTCCAACTCCCGCAGATCCCTCGCGATCTCCTCCTCCAATGATTTCAGCCGAGCGATGATAACTCTGGGCTCTTCATACTCGACTTCGTCGTGCACGATCTCGCGGTAGCGGTTGAGTGAGAGGTCGTACTTGTTGGCGACGATCTCCTTCTTGGGAACGTGGAAGGCTTTGTCGGTGCGGTCCTTGTCCTTCTTGGGGTTGCGGGCCTTCCACCGCTCACAAACATCGGGTAGGTCGTTCTCGGAGACGGGAACTCTCTTATCGTCGAGGCTGAAACCGTCGGCCTGGACGTCGTAGAAGAAGACGTCGGTCGTTTGACCGCCCTTGGTGAACACGAGGATGGCCGTCGAGACTCCCGCATAGGGTTTGAAGACCCCTGCTGGGAGTTTGATCACGCCTTCGAGCTGGTTGTCTTCGACAAGGATCTTCCGCAGGGCGACGTGGGCCGTGGACGAGCCAAATAGGACGCCGTCCGGCACGATCACTGCGCACCGGCCGCCGAGTTTGAGCATCCGAAGCATGAGGATCGGGAAGAGCAGTTCGGTTTTGCGGGTCTTGATGTGGCGGCGAAGCGAGATGTCGACCGCTTCCTCGTCGAGGCTACCCTTGAAGGGCGGATTGGCCAGGATCAGGTCGAAGGCCTCTTTCGACTCCTTCGGCCGCTCCTTGACGAACCGCTCGCTGAGCGTGTCCATGTAGTCGACGTGCGGGTTGTTGACCCCGTGAAGCATCAGGTTCATGGCCGCGATGCGGAGCATCGTGACGTCGAAGTCGTACCCGTGGAACATGTCGCTGCGGATGTGGGCTCGATACGGCTCCAGCAGGTCGCCGGTGAGAACCTGGATGGTCTCGCCATCTCGCTCCTCGGTCAGAATGCCTTGAGGCGAGGTGAACTTCTCTTGCAGGTGGTCCATCACGGCCACGAGGAAACCGGCCGTGCCGCAAGCGGGGTCGCCGATGACCCAGTCAGGCCTGGGGTCGACGAGATCGACCATGAGCCGACGGATATGGGGCGGCGTGCGGAACTGGCCGTTCTGCCCGGCGATGTTGAGCTTGCTGAGCATGTACTCGTAGATGTCGCCCTTCAGGTCGCCCCGGTCGATCGGGAGCTTTTCGATCAGCTCCATCGCCTTGACGAGGAGCGTGGGCTTCTGGACCAAGAGCTGAGCGTCGGCCATGTAGCGGCCGAAGGTCGAGCTACTGCCCGCGATGTCCCGCATGTGCGGGAAGACCTCATCGCGGACGGTCTTCAGCAGGGAATCCCCGCCGAGCTTCATCAGGTTCTGCCAGCGTAATTTTTGTTGGTCGTCGTCGAAGTGTCCCTTGAATTGTCTGGCCAACCGTGACGACTTCTTCTCCTCGCGAGTCTCCGCGATGTCGAAGAGGCGGAGGAACATGAGGAAGGTGATCTGCTCGATGACCGACAGAGGATTTGAGATCCCACCCTGCCAGAATTCGAGCCAGAGCTTGTCAACCTGGCTCTTGAGCGCTCCGGTGATCACTGGGCGCCTCCCTGCTGCTTAGGTGGCTGGAAGGTTTCGAGGATGGCGATCAGGTCATCGATTTCGGAGTCGCTGAACACGCCATCGATTCCTTCCGAGCTGAGCGTGGTGAACGGCTGGTCGTAAAGCTTTTCCAGCTCGATCGCTCCGTATTTCGCGATGTAGTTTTGAAGCATGTCGAGGAACTGGATCTGCATGGAATTGAGGGTGGGATGCCGCCGTACGAAACGCTCGAAGCTCTTTCGGACAGCCTCAGCATCGAGACCAATGATGCGCCGGATGGCCAGGTCGAGGTGGCCAGCAGTCTCGGGGTAATAATCGACAAGGTCGTTGAGATCGAGGTCGGGTTCCTGCGCCAGAACGAGCGACGTCAAGGCCTGGATGTCGGACTCGGCGACCGGCTCCCCGGCCTTGATCTTCTGGAGGGTCTCACTCTCGTCGAAGATGTTTTGCAGGGCTTCCTGAACACGTGAGCGATAGGCAGCCTTGTCGAGATCGTCGAGCCGGACCTTCCGAACACGAGTCTCGACCAAGTCGTCTTCTTCGTGAATGTCGATGACTTTGGGCTGAACCGCCGTACGAGTCGGCCGAACCCGATACTGCATCGTGCCCCGAAGCTTGTGACGGACGTCTTCGAGTGTCGCAGTCGTGACGTTCTCCCAGAATGCCGGGGAACGGACCTGCTGAATCGTCTCCGCACGTGCGCGGACTTGGTTGAGTGAAGGGGGAAGCTCACTGAGACGCGTCAGGAGTTCGTCCTTCAGTCCCTCGACTTTGTCCGATCCGCTGATCAGCTCGCCTTGGAGCCGACTCACCAGGAGGTCAAACTCGTGCCCGTCACGGTCCCCCTTCAGATCCCTCCACTGCATGAGCGGGGCAACGTCTTGAGTCAGGATCGCTTTGACTCCGGGATCGAGCTGTTCAAGGCGACGAGGGTCCTTGGCCTCTTGGAGCTGTCTCCACTTCTCGCGGACACGGATGGTACCCTCGGGAAGGTCGGCAACGTCTCGGGAGATCAGGTCGATGGCCGTCTTGAAGGTGGCTTGATCCCCGTGGTCTCGGGCGACCTCGGCCAGGGCGATTCTCGCCTCGAAGACCTTTTGAAGGAGGGACTTGGTCGCACTCGGTTCGGCATCGGCGAATTCGTCCTCGCCCAGGCCCTCGAACCGCGCGAAGTTGCCCCAATGATCGAAGATGACGAAGTGCGTCTTGTCCTCGCCCGGCCCGAAGAGATTGGGCGAGGGCCTGGTCCCCCGGCCGATCATCTGGCGGAACTTGACGTAGGAGAACACCGGCTTGGCGAAGACGAGATTGACCACCTCCGGCACGTCGATTCCGGTGTCGAGCATGTCAACCGAGATCGCGATACGAAGTAGCGATTTTGGATCTTTGAACTCGTCGATTAGATCTTGGGCTCGCGAGTCGTGGTGATCGATGACTCGGCAGACCTTGCTGCCGTGTTGGGGGTAGAGGTTGTCGAAGAGCTTCTCCAGAATCACCGCGTGGTTGTGGTTGCGAGCGAAGACGATGGTTTTGCCGACGAGTGATCCCGAACCGTCGCGAATCCCTTCTTCCATGAGGTTCTGGAGGATTTTCCGGTTCGTGTCTTTGTTGAAGACCCGCTTGTCGAGTTCCTCGGCCTCGTAGTGAACGGCATCGGGCTCGACTTCATCTTCTTCGAGCTGGGTGCGCTGAGCCTCGGTCAGATTCGCGTATTTGATGCCTTCTCGCAGGAATGCGGTCGTGTGATCAATCACCTTGGGAGGGACGAGGTAGCCCGCCTCGATCCCTTGCTTGAGCGTGTAGGAAGCGGTCGGCTGGCGGTCTTCGCATTCAAAGAGCCTATATGTGTTGCGGCCTATGAACTGGATCGGGGTCGCTGTCAGACCGACCTGAAGACCGTCAAAGTGGTCGAACAACTCTCGATATCGGTTGTAAATCGAGCGGTGCGATTCGTCGGCGATGATCAGATCAAAGAAACCGACGTCGAACGTTTCGTAGACCTTCGACATCGCGGGATAAGTCGCCAGATATATTCGGTGCTCTCGGTCCTTGTACGTGCCTGCATTGACGAACGTCCTCGGTTCGCCTGGCAGGTAATCCTGGAAGGCCTCGTCTGCCTGCTTCCGGAGTTCGCGACGATCGCACAGGAATAGAATGCGGCGGACCCATTTGGCACGGATCAGCGCTTCACTCAGTGCGATGGCTACGCGAGTCTTTCCGGTCCCGGTGGCTTGGACGATGAGGGCTCTACGTCGCCGGTTGGCGAACCGCTCGATCACTTCGCGCACTGCTCCGATCTGATACAGCCGATTGACGATCCTCTCGGTATCGGGTCCGAAGTCCTTCACGCTAAGCCGGTTCTTGGCCCGAAAGACGAGGTACTCCAGGCTGTCCTTTGAGTAGAAACCGTACACGCTGCGGGCGGGGTCGTAGAGGCCGTTATCGTCCTGCCCCTTATCCCACAGTTCGATCTGATGGCCGTTTGTGCAAAAGATGATCGGTCGTTGCCCGTATTGAGCGCGAAGGCCCTCGGCGTAATACTCGGCTTGTGTGCGCCCTACCTGCGGGTCCTTCGATGTCCGCTTGGCTTCGATCACGGCCAGCGGCTTCCCATTGTCCCCCCAAAGGACATAATCGGCGAAACCCTCCCCCGACTCGGTCGGCTGATTCTTAACGAGGACTTCCTTCCCGACTTGGTTGGGGTCGCTCGGGTCCCAGCCCGCCGCCATCAGCCAAGTGTCGATGAGCTGGGATCGAGTCGTTTCCTCATCGAAATGCAGGGTGGTCGCGGCTTGCTGGCCGACAGACTTCGCGATCTGGAGCTGATCGGCACTCGATTCGGCTCTCGGCGACTGAGACCTTCTCGCTTCGACTTCCGCGATGAGTTGCTGGTATTTCGCCTCAACAGCCGCCAGTTGCTCAAGGACGGCCTTCTTCTCGCGCTGAAGCCGGTTCTTTGAGTCCTCGCCGATCGGCGGCGTGGGTTCACGGAAAGGCGGGAGGGCGGTCCCTTTGTCGCGAGCGTATGTCAAGTACAACCATCGGCCCAGGTCGTAACCTTCTCGAAGCATCTGGCAGGCTACGCCCGCCACTGGCCTTTCTCCGTGGGCCGCTTTGTTCCCCCTAATCCGAAGCTGGTGAAGCTTGCTCTGGATGACCTCGGGGACGGCGAGCCGGAACATGTGCTCGTTCAGGAGGTCGATCAGATTGGCTTGAATGGGTCTGATCAGGCCGTGCTGGTAGTAGATATAATCGACGACTTTCTCGGCGAAGCCCCGCAATTTGACCAGTGAACTCGTCGGGTCCCTGTGGGCGTATTGCTCGGCGAACCCACCCAGCTCTGATAGCTCGGGCCACTCAGTCCGGAGGATCTCGAAATTCACAGATTTCAAGAACCGTCCCCTTCGAGGTCTGGAGAAAGAGATTCGGCCGATCAAGCTTCGTGGCCCCGCCACGCTTCAATCACAAATCCGTTTACGAAACGCAGCCCTACGCAAGGCCTGTGCCAGTCTAACCAAAAGAGCCCCCGGCAGGAATGCCGAGGCATGCGATTTCATCTCAAGCGGGGCCTCGACGTCTGGTTGGAGTCGCTCGCACTCGGAGTCGCTTGAGCTGGGCATCCAGAGTCTGGTAGTGGTCATAGCCAAGAAGCTCGGCCGCCTTGGTTTTCACGCCTCCAGATTCTTCCATAGCCCTTTGCAAGTAATGGCGTTGGATCTCCTCGAGGTGCTCGATCAGATTAAAGCCGTCGCCGAGCGGAAGACTCAGCGGGTCTACCCGTTTCTTTCCCGGGACCTCGGCCAAGGCTTCGGCAATGTCACCGGGTTGGATGACGTCACTGTCCGCGAGCACGGCCGCCTGGACGAGGGCGTTGTAAAGTTGGCGAATATTCCCTGGCCACGAGTAGCCTTGCAAAAATTGATTTGTGCTTTTAGAAAGCGATTTGTCTCCGAATCCCGGCTCGCCCTGACTTCTTAACTCACCGTTGATCCGCCGGAGTAGGGCTTCGGCCAATAAGGGGATGTCCTTCTTCCGGTCCCGCAGAGGAGGGAGCTTGAGCGTGATGGTTGCAAGCCTATAGTAGAGGTCTTCGCGAAATCGGCCTTGGCCGATCGCGTCGATCAGGTCGCAATTGGTCGCGGCAATAACCCGAACTTCGGAAGATTCCATCCTTTCCGCACCGACCGGCAAGAATTCGCGATGACATAAGCCCTTACCGAGTGGGGGCTGCAAGACTCGAAGCAGTTTGACTTGCGTAGCAAGCTCGCACTCCCCTAGCTCATCGAGAAAAATCGTTCCCCCATCGGCCCTCTTGAAGGCACCGGCCCGATCCGCCTGGGCTCCAGTGTACGCGCCCTTCTTATGGCCGAAGAGTTCTGCTTCCATGAGCTCGCGCGGAATCGCCGCACAGTTGATCGCGACGAACGGTCCCTTCATTCGGAAGCTCGCCTCGTGGATCGCTCGGGCAAACATCTCCTTGCCGGTCCCGCTCTCGCCCAAAATCAGAACGTTAACGTCGCGAAGAGCGGCCCGGCGGGCTCGCCCAACTGCTAGGCGTAGCGCTTGACTGTCTCCCACGATTTCGCGGAATCCTTCAATCTCGCCCGGGCTATGCGCCGCCAAATGTTGGAAATGACGGTCGGGGGCACGAAGGAGTTGAGGGACGAAGTCATCGACCAGATCGTAGGGGATCTCCGCAGGTATTAGTCTTCCCTTGTGAGTCTGATAGAACCTGGCCGGGTAACGGCTCTTTCCGAGCAGGACCCAGATCGCCGCCATGGCGGGCGTGCCAGGACTGAGCAGGATGCAGAGTTCATGGTCAGAAAGATCGCTTGACCGGAGAATCTCTGCGAGTACCTGATCAGCCGCTCGAAAGATGCTTGGATAGTCGGTGGGAGCTTCGATCTTTACGGGATGTATCGTGACCGGGCCACCCAGCCATCGCGAAAAGGGCTCGTGCAGCCCTTCGTCATAATTGCTCAACAGATGCACGTGACCGAATGAACCACGGCTCACCGCTGTCTTGAGTGGCCCCGGTCGTTCACCGTACTTGCCCTGGATCTGAGCGAGATCGACAAGGCGCGACCTTGCCGGCTCCGCTTGATCATCGGCCATCGCCGAAAGGTCAGTATGTCCGATCCAGGAGACCAACGTTCTTGGCGTCGTCACGGAGACATCCTCGTTTGTAGCGGGACAAACGAAACTGTACCAAGTCGCCAAAGATTTGCTATCCCTCGCAAGCCCATCACCCGTAAATAAAACGCAAGTTTTTCTTGTGATTGGTGTTAGGCATAGTGTTCGGAGCGGAAATTATCGTCTGGCACGACAAGTGCCATCCAGAGGGTTCTCGTCGAGCGAAGTCCGCTCGGGATAGTCCGAAGGATGGGTCGGGGCCGCAAGATGAGCACGAACCTCGAGATTTGCAATAACGGTCACGCGGTCCCCAAGGAAGAGTTTCATCTGGATTTGCTCGTCACGGACCGTGAGGTTGTCGGGGAGTTGGCACGACGGCCCGATCCTCACGAGCGTGATGACTATGCTCGCTCGGCTCTCAAGGTCGGAGTTCTCGCCATCCGACAGGCTTCTGGCGCGGTAGACACTCGTGCGATCCATGATGAAGGCGAACGCTTGATTCAGTCCATGAGACAAGCCCTCAAAGAGCACACGGACTTCGTCTCCGAGGACGTCTCGACAACCCTGAGGAAGTACTTCGACCCCACCGGAGGGGAGTTATCGCAGCGGATCGACCGCCTCGTCCGTCGAGGTGGAGAGCTGGAGGCTCTGCTAACTCAACACGTGAACGGCGATGGGTGAAACGCTGTCCCAGACGCTCAACAAACACCTAGGCCCGGCCAGTCCACTGCTCAAGCTTCTGTCTCCCGAACAACAGCAGGGGCTTCTGGCCTGTCTTAAGGAGGCGCTCAGGCAGTCGTGTCCAATCACGCCCGTCATCTCGCCGGTCAGTTCTCCCTCGACGACAAGGAGTCGGCACTTTCCCGGCTCGTTTCGGCCATCACCGAAGAGAACGGTACCCTTCGTCGGGAGTTGGCTGGAGACATCGCAACCGTCCACCAGGAATTCTCCCTCGACAACCCTGATGGTGCCCTCTGCCGTCTCGTGACTCAGTTCCGCCAGGCAAACCAGAAAATCCTTGATGAGTTCTCAAGCGACAACGCGAACTCAGCCCTCGTGCGAATGACGACCCTGCTAGAAACGACCAATCAGGCGGTCTCCGCGTGCCTCACGCTGGACGATGACGGATCTCCCCTCTCCCGTCTCCGCCGTGAGTTTCTCAACGTGGTCAACGAGGTGAAACGGGGCAACGAGGAGTTTCAGAAGGAAATCCGTTCGATCTTCGAGGCAATGAAGGCCCGTCGATCGGAAGCCGCCCGCTCCACCGCACACGGTCTGGACTTCGAGTTTGAGCTCTGCTCATTCATCGAATCCGAGAGTCAACGGCTGAACGACTCGTTCGAGTTGACCAAGGACACGGTCGGTGCCATACCCCGCTGCAAGGTCGGCGACTGCGTGCTGATTCTTGGTGCCGAGACGGCTTCGCCGGGTTCCGCGATTGTCTTCGAGGCCAAGGAGGACAAGTCTTACACTTTGAAGCGAGTTCGAGAGGATCTGCAGAGTTCGCGGGAGAACCGTCGTGCTCAGGTCGGCGTTTTCGTCTGGTCCAAGAACTCAGCACCCGAGGGCACGGAGCCACTCTGTCGTTGGGGCAGCGACATTCTTGTGATCTGGGAACCCGAAGACAGAGACACATACGTCTACCTCAGGGCAGCGATCTCGCTGGCACGACTCATGGTTGTCCAGGAGAAGAAGTCCTCCGATCAAGTCGAAGCCGACATTGACGCGATGGATGCCGCGATCGCGGCCATGACTCGCGACCTGAGTTCTCTGGATGAAATTGGAACTTGGGCTAACACCGTCAAAAGCCACGGTGAAAAAATCGGTACCAAAGCCTCAGCCTTGAGGAAGAAGGTCGAGGAAAACCTCGAAACGCTCTCTCAACACGTTTCCGGGTTGAACCGCTCCGCCTTGTCCTGACAACCGGGCCTCTTCCTTGCGATAAAGGGATTTTCACAGTGCTCAATAATCTAATTCTTGGCCGGCCCTTGGCCGTCATCGACCTCGAGACCACAGGGACCGACCCACAATCCGATCGGATCGTGGAGATCGGGGTCATCAAGCTCTTCCCGGACGGACGGGTTGAAGAACGTTGCCGGCGGATCAACCCTGGCGTCCCGATCCCGCCCGAAGCAACAGCAGTGCATGGCATCACCGACCAACAGGTGGCGGATCAACCACGATTCGAGCAGGTCGCGGCCGCTCTCATCCGGTTCTTGGATGACTGCGACTTGTGTGGCTTCAATCTGAAGCGGTTCGCCTTGAGAGTGCTCATCTCCGAGTTGGATCGGTGCGGACGCCACCTGAGACTCGAAGGACGTTGTATCATCGACCCGATGGAGATCTACCACGAGCGAGAACGCAGGGACCTCTCCTCGGCGGTCCGTTTCTACTGCGGGCGAGAGCATCAGGACTCTCACACTGCGTCAGCCGATGCCCTCGCAGCCGCTGAGGTCCTGGATGCCATGTTAGGCCAATACCCAGACCTGCCTCGTCGCGTTAACGAACTTGACGCTTCCTTTCGTGACGAGCGATCAGCCGACTTCGAGGCCAAGCTCCTCCGAGTTGACGATCAGTTGATCTTCAACTTCGGAAAATACAGAGGAAGGGGTCTGGCAGAGATCGCCCTCGAAGACCCCGGCTACCTGCGGTGGATCTTAGGCGGTTCTTTCATGGCGGACACAAAAGAACTTGTCCGTGCTGCACTTGATCGACCGAGTCGTTCGGCGGGTTCGGCTGCATGATCGTCAATTCCGATCTAAACCGAAGCAAGTTCATGCTCGGATACGTTCAAACTGTGACGGCCGGTGGGGGGGGTGCACGGGTAAGGATCATAACGAATTCAGGCCACCTGGGCTGTTCAGTCTTTGGGGTCCACCAGAATCCGCCGCGCCTTATTTGAGGATTGCGTTGAGGATGGTATCGAACCGCTTGATCTTCTCCATATCGCCCTTGGTGGCGACGAAGACCTTGCCGTTGGCGTCCACCCCGACCGCGAGGCTCTGGCGATAGTCGTCCAGTGCGGCCAAGGCGTCGAAGTCAGAGTCGCTGAAGAAGCGCGAGATGACCTTGGCGTGGAAGTCCTCGGCGAGGATGCAGGGGATGTCCAAGCCCATGGCCAGGTCGAACTCGACGCCGGATTCCCTGGAGTCGTCCCAGCCGGGCATGAGGAAGAGGATGTCGGCGTGGCCCACGAGCGACACGCCGCGGACCACGTTGTCGTTCCAGGTCCTGTCCCGGGACTGGCCGAAGTCGGCCGGGTTGAGGACCGGGAAGCCGACGAAGCGGAGACGGCGGGCCGTCTCGTTGAGGGCGGCGACGTTCTCATTCGGATCGCCCGTCCTCGGGCCGGCGATGTAAACCACCGGCAGGGCGTCGGGGGTGAACTGATCGAGGAAGCCCTTGAGCGGGCTCGGCCTAGCGGCATTCGGGCAATCCTGGCAGGGGACGGTCTCGCAGTCGTATTTCGGCGAATCGCAAGCGGGCTTGTTCATGAGGATTCTCGTTTGGGAGTGAGGTTCAGTTCTTGAGGGCGTTGAGGATCATCTTGACCTCGGCGATCTGGGCGACGGCCCACGCGCCGAGCCTGGAGTAGATGCCGGAATTCCGGGCCTCGGAACGGGCCTGGTTGCCCGACTCCAGGTGGGACCGCATGGCGTCGGTGATGGTGCATCCGGCCCCTCGAAGTCGGTGGGCGGAGAGCTCGGGATGGAGCGTGTCCATGTGGATCGCCGCCATCAGCCCCCAGAAGGCGTGGGGCAGGTGCGGCTCGGACCGGTCGCCGGCCTGCCAGAGCTGGAGGTGGCGATGGACGTGGTTGAGGATGTCGATGGTGTCCATGCCCAGCTCGTAATTGTGGGCGCCGTACTTGGTGGCCCCTTCCTGGCAGGTCTTGGCCAAGGCGAGCATCGCGATCGGCGAGATGCTCATGAAGTCGAGCCCGTTGGCGTCGGCGGACCTGACGGCTCCGGACGTAAAGTTGGTGTCTTCCAAGGCGCGTAACCTCGTCGTTGGGCTCGAACCTCGGAGCGAGGTTCGAGCCGATTCAGGAGTTTTCGTCGTCGCGTGCGGCCGGGTGTTCCAGGTCTTCGAGTCGTCGCCGCAGCTTGTACTGTCCTCGGAGCTTGGCCTTCTTCGCCGCGTCGATCCCCTTGCCACGTCGCAAGGCGATCTCCTCCAGGGATAGGGGGTCTTGGCCCCACAAGCCGAACGACTTGCCGATGACGTCGGCCTCCTCGGCGGAGAGCCCCATCATCGCCTTGCGGACGGCGTCGGAGATGAGCCGAAGCTCCTCCCGCCGCTCGACCGACTCGATCGTCTCTCCCTCCCCCGTCGCGATTCGCTCGTTGTCCTCGACCGGCTCATGATCGCCCATGACTCGCCGGATGTCGGAGAGGGTCTTGCGGCGCCGCTCGGAGAGGCCGTTCGCAAGCTCATCGGACTCGTATTCTTTGATGCGGCACGCGCTGTTGCGCGGCGAGTGGACGGTATTGGACCGATCGCGGATCGCGTGAAGTTCGTTGGCGACGATCTTTCCGGCGAAGGTCAGGTAGCGCCCACGTTCGGGCTCCCACTTGCTGTCCTTCTCGGCCAGCACGATCCACAATTCCGTCAGCACGTCCTCCGGGTCGAAGTTGGCCAGCGCCCGAGGCTTCAGGGTCTCGGCGAATTTGAGGACTTCGCGGACCAGGAACGGCCAGACGGATCGGATGCGGTCCTGGAGCGATGCCGACCTCGCCGCCTCGTCGTCGAGGAACTCGATCGGACCGTCTCCGAAAGCGAAGATGACCGGGTAATGCTCCTTCAAGGTTCCGGGGCGTCGCCGCCCCGTCCTGGTCCCCTCGACTTCGAGGGGCCGGGAGTTACGGGTTCGTTTGTGCATACAGTCAGGTTGCCGTTTCTACCCCCGCCTCGTCGCTAGGCTCGATCGCGTAGACGGTCACTCGGACCCCGTCCTTCTCGCCGTACCGGCGCGAGGCGTTGATGATGCAGGACTGGACGTCATTGCCGAATATTTCCCCTTCGAGGGCGTCCTGGGTTCCCTTGAAGAGATTATCGAGGTCCGGGACGGGCTTTCCCGCCTTGACGAACTGTCGCTTCGTCTCGTCCCACTTGACCCCGTTGAACCAGAGAGAGTTGACCCTTGCGTCTTTGGGGGCTTTCTTGAAGAACTCCAGCCTCACGAACACCGGGCCGGTCCAGGTCTCGCCGTCGGGCCTGGCGTCCCTGGCGTGGAGCCGGACGTAGCCCTGCCAGGCTTCGAGGTTCTTGTTCTTGGCGGCGCTCTTGAACCGCCGGCCGTCCCTGGTCGTCTTCATGAACACCTGCGGGGGCGACCAGGGGCAGCAGGCAAGCCCCATGACGCTGAACTTAGCGAGGAGCTTCATGACTTCACCTTGGCCTTGAGCCAGTGGCAGAGGTCGTTCAGTTCCTCGGCGAGCGAAGGGCGGTCCTGGCTGAGGCGCTCCTCGACCGAGTAGCCGTCGTCGAACTTCTTGGCGACGACAACGTTCGAGCAGGGAATCGCCAGCTCGAGAGACCGGTCGTTGAGGTCGTTCGAGAACCAGATGACGATCCGACCGTCTCCCAAGAGCGAGACCTCGGGGGCCTCGACGCCGTAGAAGCCGTAGACGCCGACGTCCGGGTCGCAGAGCTGGGAGACGGCGAAGGTCTGGGCGTCGCCCCGGATCGGGAGGGCGCCGGCTCCGTCCCAGCCGTATTCGAGCTGGCCTAGCTCGGCGAGGGCGGACCGGACGTGGTCCTTGTGCTCGCAGGCCGAGCGGACGCCCATCAGATCGTGGTCGAAGTAGGCCGAAGGGGTGACGCGATCGATCGTGAGCATCTCAGGCCCCCCTTCCGGTCCGGATGCCGCCGCCCGGGCCGGGCTGGTAGCCCTCGGGGTAGCGAGCGTCGAGCTTCTCGATGTTCCGGCGAAGGGCCTCGCTGACCCGATAGTCGGCCATCGCCAGGATCTCGGCGGCCAGGAGCAGGACGTTCGCGACCCGGGCTCCCTGGATCTCGATGCTCTGGGGGCGTTGTTGCCAGCGGGCCTTCTTGAAGCTGTTGGCGAGGAGGCCGGCATTGGCGCTCATCTGGAGCGTCAGGTAGACCAGACGATTGACGATCTCATCAGCCTCGGGGACGGTGATGTCGGGGTCCTGGAGCCGGGCGACGACGTTCCTGGCGAATTTTCGACGGTGCTCCGGCAGGATCTCGTCCGGGGGTGGGGTCGTGTCCAGGGCAAGGACGTTGAATCCCCAGGTGTCGCCGACCCAACTCGCGGTGAAGTAGATGTTGCCGATCTCGTCGAGCAGCTTCTCGCGGCTGGCCGGGAGGATCAGCAGCTCGCGAGGGGTCCGGACGACCAGGTCGGCCAGCTCGGCGACCTCGCCGACGAATTCGTGGGTGGCCTGGTCGCAGTCCTCGGTCCGCTCGACGATGTTCGAGAACGACCGGGGCTTGCACTTGGTCTGCCGCCAGAGGGCGTAACGCTGGAAGTCGTTCTCGGTCGGGTGGTAGGGGTCGTGGGCGAACGGGACCTCCGTCGGCTCGTCGGAGGGGATGATCTTGCCGATCACCATCGGTCGGCCCTGCGCGTCGAGAATCGTCGTCGATTCGTACTGGGACATCTTGGTCACTTCTCCCTGATGCGGTCGTAAAGGATGGCCTTGCGGTTGCGGGGCCCGGCTTGATCCGACGGCTCCAGCGGCAGCCCAGTAGGTTGCAAATCTCAATGGGTCAAACCGCGGCCGGGGATTTCTCAGGAATCGGTCCCGTGTTCGGACTCTTGCTCGTGGGTCAGGCAATCTTCCTGTCGGCGTCATCTTTGTTGTTGAGTAAGTGCGTGATGGTTTCGCCGGCCTGTTTGAAGGTCATCTCGCGGGCCTGGCCCGGGTCCACGCCGAGCGAGATCAGGAACCCGACCTGCTTGACGGTGGCCAGCCCCGCGTCGCGACGCTTTGCGAGGTGATCGATGGTCTTGCCGGCGCCCTGCCTGGACAGGCCGTCCGGGACCTCGACCCCGAGCTTTTTGAGATAGTCGAGCTGCTTCCGGCTGGCCGGGTTATCGGGGTTGAAGTCCCAGCCATGCTTGAGCCGGAGACCCACCAGCTCGCCGACGCCCACCGGGTCGAAGACGAACTTCTTGTAGCTGGCTTTCTTGCCCGTCAGCTTGACCTTGAACCGCTTGCGGACGATCTCCTCGGCCTCGTCGATGGCCCTCTCGGGATCAAGCTCCTTGCCCTCCTTGAGGAGCTGCTCGGCGACCTCGATGACCTCGTCGTCGGTCTGCGAGTCGTCGAACAGGTTGACCGGGGTGCATAGCTCGTGATCGCTGGTCGTCTGCCAGGCGAAGTCGATGACGAGGCAGTTCGTCTTCCCGGAGTCCTGGTGGGGCCTGGTGCCCCGGCCGATCATCTGGGCGTAGCGGTTCCGCTTCTTCGTCGGCCGGGCGATCACGACGCACGAGACGCGGGGGCAGTCCCAGCCCTCGGTGAGGAGATCGCAGCAGCAAATCGCCCGGAAGGCGGCGTCCTCGAAGCGGCGGAGGGCGTCCCGACGCTCGTTCTTGGGCATCTTCCCCGAGACCGCCTCGGACTCGATGCCCATCTCGGAGAGTGCCGCCGCCATCGCCTCGGCACTCCCCACGTCCGGGGTAAAGACGACCGACTGGCGGTCGCCGATCTCGGCCTTGATGGCGTCGGCCAGCTCTTCGATGTGGGGCGAGAGCCGCAGCTCCAGCTCGCCCTGGTTGTAGTCGCCGCCGGTCGTCTTGATCTCGCGGAGGTTGACGGACGTGAGGAGCCTGGCGGTGACGAGGGGGACGAGATAGCCCTCCTTGATCGCCTTCCGGAGGGGGTACTCGAATGCCAGAGTCTCGTAGATGGCGCCGAGGTTCTGACCGTCGCCTCGGTCGGGGGTGGCGGTGATTCCCAGGTGCCAGGATTCGCGGAAGTGGTCGTAGATGTTCTGGTAGGTCTTGGCCCTCGCGTGGTGGCATTCGTCGGTGATGATGAGGCCGAACTCGTCGGGGCTCCAGCGGGTGAGCCGGTTCTTCTGCAAGCTCTGGACGGTGCCGATCACGACGTCCGGCGAACCGAAAAGGGCCGCGGACCGGCGGGCGTCCTGGTCGGCCATCTCGATGGCCGTCTCCAGCTCGAAGCGGGCGAGCTTGTCCGCGGCCTGGGTGATCAATTCCTCGCGGTGGGCCAGGAACAGGGTGCGCCGATTGAACTCTCGTCTGGCCCGCTTGGCCACGATCCCCGAGAGGACCGTCTTGCCGGTCCCGGTGGGCAGGATGGCGAGGGTGGCCTTGACGCCACCTTTCCACTCCTCGAACGCCCGGTCGGCGGCATCGACCTGATATTGCCGGTACTGGACGCTCACTTGCGGGCCTCCCTGGCGATCAGCCGATCGAACTGGGAGAGGACCTCGCGGATCAGGGAGCGACCGTGGATCAATTCCTCGATCGAGCCGTCCGTCGCGACCCCGGAGGCGATCATCTCGTTGATCGCCTTGAGCTTGGCGACGACGTTGCCGAAGTAAGCGATCGAGAACTGGTACTCGACCTTGAGCGTATCGCCGGCCTGGCAACGGGGCACTTTGCCGTCGAGGATCGTCTCCAAGGCGGTCTCGTGGGCCTCGGCCAGCCCGCGGTCGAGGGTGAGACGGAGCTGCACGGCTTCGGTGCGGGTCGGGGTCATTTGTCGGCCTCCGGTTCGGCAGCGATGCAGAGCGTCGTGCCGACGCTGCCCAGGATCTTGATGACCTCGCGGATGATGCGGGGGCGATCTTCGACCGACGGCTCCAGGAGCATCCGGGTCAGGTATTGCGCCCGTTTGACCTCAGCGAGGAGGGAGGTCGGGTTGATCGTGACGGTTCGAGGTTGGATCGGCTCGGCGATCATTCTTCGACCTCCGACATGGTGCGTCGGAGCGCGTCCCTGATCTCGATCAGGTCGTTGGCCAGGCCGCGGAGGTTGCGGCGGTCGCCTTCGCCGCGGAACTGGCGGTTGAGCCGCCGCCTCGCTCGATCGACGAGCTTCAGCAGGCCGGCGGGGTCGATGAGGATCTCGTTGTCGTTCATCGCCCCCCCTGTTTCAGGCCGTAGGCGTGGCCGTTGCAGTAGCCGCACTTCGAGTTGTCGCCGCTCATCCCGGTCCCGCCGCATGGGCCGCACGGGAGCCAGTTTTTGGGGTGGTCGGTGTTGATCAGCTTGGTGAGCCGGAGGAAGAACGGCCCGACGAGCTGGGCCTTGCTCTGGGAGAGGATCTTCTTGGTGCCCGCCTTGAGCCGGTGGCGGAGGTCGGCGGAGTGCCGGTAGATGAGGGCGTCTCGCTTGAAGATGACCTGGAACTTGAGCCGGGCGAGCAGCTCGCCGCAGTAGGTCTCGAGCCATTCGGCGTCGGTCATGTCGGCCTCGGCCTTGACCGGGGCCGATTCGTGGATGACCTCGGACGCCGTCGCGTTCGGCGGCAGGGTGGCCGTCGCGACGGCCTCCTTCGGGTCCAGTCCGGAGGCGATCAGCGAGATCGCGGCCCGCTTCTGGTCCGGGTCCTTGAGTCGGGCGAGGACGTCGAGCATCTCCTGGCCGACTTCGCGGTCGGAGAGGGTGAACAGCTCGTCTTCGGTCAATCCCTTGGCGGTCGTCAGGTGCCGCTCGAGGGTCTTGCGGGGGACGCCCGTCGTGTCGGCGGCATGCTGGACGAAGGTCGGAGCACGCTCCTCGGCGTCGTCGTTGTGTAGCTCGGAGCCGGTCTTCTTGTCGTGAGACTCGGGGTGTTCGGCGGCGTAGCGGGCGTGCCAACGCTTCAGGGCCACGAGCCGCTCGGCCGGGGCGAGCTGGGACCGGAAGAGGTTCTCGGCGTCGGTGGCGCTGGCCTCGGCGATATCGTCGATCTCCATGATGATCGCCGCGATGTCGGCCCGTTCGAGCTTGCGGAAGGCTTCGAGCCGGTGCCGGCCGAAGACGAGGCGGAACCGGTCGTTGATGGGCCGGACGGCGATCGGCTGGAGCAGGCCATCGACCTTGACCGACTCGGCGATCTCGTCGATCGCGGCCTTGTTCACCCGCCGCCATCGCTTCGGGACGTCGATGAGGTCCAGCGGGACGAGCTGGGAGGTCTTCTCGATTTGAGGGGCCATTTCGGTATCCTCAAGGGGTGCTGGTTTCGGTAGACGGACGGCCCAGTAGGTTGCGTTTCCGGCCCTGTCAATTCGGGTCGGACCAAATTCTCTGGCACATAGTTTGCGATCTAGATACTAGACTAGATCTGGCGCTAGAGCCGTCGAGCTAGGAACTAGATCTAGGTCTGGCGCCAGGCGGGCCGAGGAAGCGTTGGCCAAGGTCCGACTTCGCCTCCTCCCAGTTCGCGTAGGCCCCGAGCCGGACGGCGAGGTCGAACAGGGAGAGCGAGGTCCCGGTGTGGCGCTCGGAGTAGACCCCGGCCTCGCCGTGGAACGAGGCGCTGGGGTTGTTGTCCTCGCGGTCGATGGCGTGGCAGTTCAACCAGCCGCTCGAGTTGGCCTTCCGGGACGCGATCCTGAGCCCCCACGACCGCGCCAGAGCGACCTTGTCGGGGATCGCGGCAATCACGTCGTCGCGCGGGTGGAACGAGGCGGACGAGGTGCCAGGCCGCTTCTCGACCGGCTCGAATCGGGGCACCGCCAGCTTCTCGACCGTTTCCGGGTTGATGATCGCCGGCATCCTGATGAGCCAGGATGGGGCCTTCGCGGGCCTGGCGATCTCGTCGGGACCGAGCGTGGGAAGCCAGCGATACTCCACCCCGGTCTTGACGTGGATCGAGGGCGGGGCGATGACCAGGGCCCGATCGCCGAGGAGGCGCACCTCTTCGTGCTTCCGCCAGTCGCCCGTCCGCTTGGGTCCGAGCCAGGTATCCCAGACGCCCCAAAGCCTTCGCGATGGGCACTCGTCGAGCCAGCCCGGCAGGCTGAAATACCAGTGCTGGCCTCCGGTCCCGGTCCGGCTGATCCAGGTCGGCTCGGGCATCCCGAAGTGGTCGCACATCTCTCGCCAGACCCGGATCGACTGGTCGCCGTCGCAGTCGACGACCGCCAGCTTCCAGCGGACCCCGGTCATGATCTGGATGTTGGGCGTGGCCCAGTCGCGGAACACCGAGTCCGGGAGGGGTTGCTCCCAGTATTCGGCGAACGCCGAGAGCATCGGCCCCTTGATGTCGGTCCGGCTGGGCATGGGGTTGTAGCCGAGCGCCCGATAGCGCTCGGCCTCCCGTGACGCCCGTTCGTGGAGCGGGTTCGCGCGACGGCCCTCAGAGGGGCTCGACATCGTCGTCGTCCTCCTCGGGGAAGGTCCAGGTGAGCTTGTTCTTGACGACGGTCCCGGAGAGTTTGCGGACGTTCGGATCGAGGCTCACGGCTCGCTCCTGTAATCGGGGAATAATCGGTCGTGGTGGAGGATGCGAGTGATCCAGCGATCGACGAAGCGCCGGACTTTTCCGGCGCCCGGTGGTCGTCAAAAGGGAACGTCGTCGTTGTGGGCGACAACCTCCTTCTGCTTCTTGAAGAGGTTGGCGAAGTGGTCGAAGACCGTCTGGATGGCGGCGGCGTTCGTCTCGTTGCCGAGGTCGAAATCGCAGACGCCCATGAGCGACCGGGCAGCGATCTGGGCGGCGGACCAGCACCAGGCGAAGTCCACCGCGCGGCCGAGCTTGACCTTCCCGAACTCTTTCAAGAGCACGATCAGGTCTCTCGTCAGGGTCTCGGCGGGTTTGCCCTCGGATGGGAGCGGGCCGACCAGCCGATTGGCCTGCTGCTGGGTGAGGAGCGTGGCGTCGAAATCCTCGCGGAGATTCGGCCAGGTCCCGTCAACCCTCGCGTCGATCGCCGCCCTTACCGAGGGTCCGGGCGGGAGTCCTCGAGGTGGTCGAACTCGCCCTGGTAGCCGGGGTAGCCCTTGATGTCGTCGATGAGCTGCCAGGCGACGTCCTCGAGCTGGGCTTCATTCCATTCGGTGCTCTTGAACGGGTAGCCCGCATTCTTGGCGATGGCGTTGGCGGTCTTCTTGACACTGGCCCCGAAATGCTCTTCCAGGAAGCAGATCCAACGGTAGACCGCCGCACCGGGCCTGGGCACTCTGAAGTTGTCGTAGGTCCCCTGGCCCTGCTGGCGCGGGGGCTGTGACTGGCGGGGCGGGGCCTGCTGCTGGCGAGCCGCGGCTGACTGGCGAGGGTTGTTCGGGGCCGGCCGCGATGGGGGCTCGGACGGTTGGGCCTCTTCCATGAAGGCCGGGACGCCGTCCTTGTAGAGGTCGCGGGCGATGCCCCAGACCATGCCCGCACGCTTGGCGGCGTCGGAATATCCGGACTTCTCGTCGTTGTCGTTCTCGGACATACCGGCGTAGCCGCCGCCGTCCTCCTTCCACATCCAGACCATCTTGTCCTCGTGGTCGGGGACGAGGATGTGGAGGCGGCAGGTGAAGCCCCGTTCGGTCGTCCGGTATTCGGTGTACCAACCCGTCGGCCCCGCCACGTCGTCGAGGCGGTTGAACAGGATTCGATTGGTGATGTAGCTGAGGGTCTTGCCGCGAACGGCGTGGTGGCGCAGCTCGGACTCGGGGAACGGGGCGCAAAGGGCCTGGAAGAACTCGGTCTGCTTCTCGGTCAACTGGGTCATCGGATGTCGCTCGCGTCGTCGAGAGGACGGGTCAAGTTTCACGACGGCGGCCCAGTAGGTTACGTTTCGCGACGGGTCAAAGAGAAATTTGGGTAGTTAGCCCGGGAGGTCCCGATGGCTACCAAGAAGACGGGGGCGAAAAAGCCCCTGGTGATGAAAGACGTCGCGAAGGCGCTGGCGAGATCCGGCGGCGCGGGGATCGACGCGGGCGGCTTGCTCGCCTCGCTGATCCAGTGCTGGGGCGGTCGCGAGCGGTTCGCCAAAGACATCTTCGGCGAGTACCAGGTCGCCAAGCCGGGCTCGCTGACGAGACAGAAGATCCTCGAGATGATCTCGAGGCTGACGGTCCAGGTGACGACCCAGGAGATCAACAAGCCGCGGGGTGCCTCCGAGATGACCGACGAGGACTTGTTCCTCGCCGCCGGCTCCCTACTCGCGAGACTGAACACCGATGGACAGCCTACCCCCGCCCCCGAGAAGAAGGGGCCGACCCCGCAAGGACCAGGCCCCGACGACGAGTGATCCCCTGCCACCCCCCTCGCTCGGGATGAACGAAGTCTCTCGGGACGTCGTCCCCGACGACTTCGAGCCCGCGCCAGTCTTCGAGACCTACGTCCTCGAGGAGGAGGTCGAGGAGATCGGCCTCTCGGACCTGGAGCGCGAGGAACTGCGGGAGGTCGTCGCCGAGCTGGGTCGGCGCGAGATGGAGTCGCTCCGGCTGTTCGAGCCGTTGCCAGCCCAGGCGGCGTTCTTCGCCAGCAAGGCCGGTGAGCGGCTGGTCCGGGGCGGGAACCGTGGCGGCAAGACCGTCGTCGGTGCCGTCGAATGCGCGAGGGCCGTGACGGGTCAGGACCCGTTCAAGAAGTATCCGGAGAAGGATGGTAGGTTCGTCGCGGTCGGCAAGGACTTGACGCATTGCGGCAAGGTGATGTGGCGGAAGCTGACCCGGCCTGGGGCCTTCAAGATCATCCGCGACCCGTCGTCGGGCAAGTGGCGGTCGCTCCGACCCGGCGCCGCCTGGGACGAGGCGAACCGCGAGAAGGCCAGGGACTCGCCGCCGCTGATCCCCCGCCGCTTCATCAAGGAAGTGGCCTGGGAGAACAAGAAGGATGAGATCCCCAAGACCGTGAGGTTCCACAACGGCTGGGAACTCAACTTCTTCAGCTCGGTCGGCAAGCCCCCGCAAGGGTGGGACATCGACGGGGCCTGGTTCGACGAGGAGATCGACCACCCGGACTGGTATCCCGAGACGAGCGCACGATTGCTCGACCGTGGAGGGCGGTTCTTCTGGACCGCGACCCCCCAGGCCGGCACCCAGTACCTCTACGACATCCACACCAAGGCCGAGGAACAGCGTGGAGACGCCCACCCCACGGTCGAGGAATTCTATCTCAACCTGCTGAACAACCCGCACATCAGCGAGAAGGCGGTGAAGGAGTTCACCGCGAAGCTATCCGAGGACGAGTACCGCATCCGAGTCTTGGGCGACTTCGCCTTGCTCGGCATGAAGGTCTACTCGGAATTCAGCCCTCGCGGGCCGCACGGAATGGACGCCTTCGCGATCCCAGACGAGTGGACGAGGTATGTTGCCATCGACCCCGGCCGACAAGTCTGCGCGATCCTCTTCGCGGCCGTCCCGCCCCCGTCGAGTGAGCACGCCGGGCGCATTTTCCTCTTCGACGAGCTTTACATCCGGAAGTGCAACGCCGAGATCTTCGCCGAGCGGCTCCGCGAGCGGGTCGGTCAGCACGAATACTACGCTGCGTACATCGATCACCGCGCCGGACGCCAGACGGAGATGGGTTCAGGAGTGACGGTCGAGGAGCAGTACAGCAAGGCCCTCCTGAAGGCCGGGGTCTCGTTCTCGAAGTCGGGGCATCGCTTCACCTGGGCGAGCGACGACGTCCGCGCGGGGATTGAGCAGGTCCGGCTCAACCTCCACCTGGACGCCGAGGGGCGGTCGAAATTCATCGTCTTCCGGGACAAGACGTCGATGCTCCAGTGGGAGGCCGAGCGGTACGCCTACCGCAAGCTCCCCTCGGGCGTCGTGACCGACGAGCCGCTCAAGATGCACGACCATTTGATGGACACCTGGCGGTATCTGGCCCTGGCCAATCTGCGATACGTCAAGCCCAAGGTCAGGAAGCGGCAACCGGGGTACACCCACAAGATCCTCGAGCAGAAGAAGCAGCGAGCCGCCGCCCGAGAGGGGGTGTCGGACTCGGTCAAACTCTACTGAGTCTGGGCTTGGGTAGATATCCGGTGCGGGGGAATTCGCCCCCGCGTCTCCCCGTACCGGAGTCCCCGTCGTGAACCAGTTCGACAAGATCCTGAGCGTTGCCGGCGAGGTCGGCCTCCTGGTCTACAAGGCCAGCCAGAAGGACTTCCCGGGCGCCCTCGACGCCGCGACCGCCGTCGCCACGTCGCTGAATCTGCCGCAGGTGGTCAAGGTGATCGGCGAGATCAAGTCGGTCCTGCCGCTGTTCGCCGGCCCGCTCCCGCCCCTGCCGGCCCCGTCCACCCCGACCCCGGCGACCGGCTCATGACCCTCGCCCGGCTCGGCTGCAAGCCGCCCACCCCATCCGATCTGGACGCGCTGCTGTGGGCGGCATTCGCCGCCCTCGGTGGCGCGGCGTTGCTCCAGTTCCTCCTGTGATAAGGCCAAAAGATGCCCCCGCAAGCACCTTACAAGATGCCCGAGGTCTGCCTCGGCGAGACGGTCCTCTGGCAGCACAACTTCGCCGACCAGACCCCCGTCGCCGCCGTCGTGACCCGGGTCGGCTCGAACGCGATCTCGGTCTCGATCTTCCCGCCCGACAACAAGGGCTGCATCCCCAAGGACGGCGTCCGGCACGCCTCCGACCCCGACCTCGACCGAATCATCTCGAACTCGGGGGTCTGGCGGCACACCGACGTTGGGGCCAGGCTCCGGGCGGTCGAGGGCCTCATGGAAAGCCTGGCCGACGACGGCAAGTGAAAGGGGGCCTCCGGTGGACGGCACGCGAAGCGATGACATGCTCAAGGCGGTCTGCACACACTGGATCGGCAAGCTGGAGCACGCCAAGCGCCACAAGCGGGCCGTCTTCCAGGAGGACGCCGACGAATGCATGGCCTTCTACAACGGGCCGCGCGACTGGAACGAGATGATGGGAACGGCCGGGCTGAACAAGGACATCATGCCCGACCCGTCGTTCCGGATGAGGGTCAACAAGGCGTTTGAACTGGTGACCATCTTCGCCCCTACGATGGTTTATCAGAACCCGGTCCGGACGGTGAGCTTGCGCGAGCAGGTCGCGATCGACCCGACGTTCTTCCCCGATCCGTATCTCTTCCAGGCCGTCGCGCAGCAGGAACAGGTACGGCTTGCGACCGATCAGCTCAAGGCGAACATCGTCGAGACCTACCTCAACTTCCTACCCACCGAGAACGATCTCGCGGGGGAGAGTCGCAAGGCGATCGAGGAGGCGCTGATCAAGGGACGAGGGTGCCTCTGGACCGAGCTGTATTCGCCGCCCGGCACGCAACTTCAAGCTCGTCAAATCGACCTTCGACTCGGTTGACGACCTCTACATCGACCCCGACGCGACCAGCCTGGAGGACGCCACCTGGATCGCCCGGCGGTGCGTCCACCCGACCTGGCAAGTCGAGCGGGATTACGGGCTCGCTCCCGGATCGATCAAGGGGAACATGGAGTCCCAGGCGGTCCAGGCCGAGATCGCCGGCTCGCCGGATAGCCAGTACGACCGCAGGCGGGGGCTGACCAACGACCTGCTGATCTACTGGAAAATCTACTCGAAGATGGGGATCGGCGGTCGCCTCTCCGGGATCAACAAGAACTTCCGCGGTCCCCTGGAGATTTTCGGCGACTTACGTCTTCCTCGTGGTCGCCCGCGACATCCCCTATCCCCTCAACCTCCCGCCCGACGTCCAGGAGCAGGCAGAGTTCGAGGCCGACCCCTCGGTCGTCCTCGACAAGGTCGCGTGGCCGACCCCGTACTGGGCGCGACGGGGCCTGGCCGGTCAGCGTGCCTCGACTTCCACAACGTCCCGAACTCGCCCTGGCCGCTCGCCGCACCTGAAGGCCGGGATCGGCGAATTCAAGTTCCTCAACTGGGCCATGTCGTTCCTGGCGGGCAAGATCCGCAACACGACCCGCGACTTCATCGCCATCAAGAAGGAGGCGGGCGAGGAGATCAAGACCCAGATCCTTGAGGGCCGGGACCTCACGCTCCTGGAGCTCGAGGCGAACGGCCTGATCTCGCGAACTCGTCCAGTTCTTGCAGCACCCGGAGGTCAACGGCGACATCTGGAAGCTGATCTCCGCCGTCGAGGAGATGTTCGACAAGCGGGTGGGATTGAACGAGCTGATGTATGGCGAGGAGGGATCGACGCAGATCCGCTCGGCCCAGGAAGCCTCGATCCGCAACCAGAACATGAGCGTCCGCCCGGACGACATGAGCAAACAGGTCGAACAGTGGATGAGCGAGGTTGCCGCGAAGGAGGCGATCTGCGCCGGTTGCACCTGAACCCGCAGGCGGATGTCGCCCAGACGCTGGGGCAGGTCGCCTCGGTCCTGTGGGGCCAGTACGTCGCCAGCCAGGACTTGAACGAGGTCTGCCGAGGGCTGTCGTACCGGATCGAAGCCGGGTCGGCGAAGAAGCCGAACAAGGACACCCAGGTCCAGCAAGCGAACGAGGGGATGCAGACCTTGCTGCCGTTCTTCTCGCAGTACGCGACGACGACGGGAGACGTCACACCCGTCAACAACCTCATCCAGGACTGGGCCAAGGCCCGCGACCTCGACCCGAACCGCTACCTGCTCCAACCGATGCCGGCCGCGCCGCCGATGATGCCGGGACAGAACCCGAACGCGGACCCGACTCAGGCTGCCGCGTGATACCTACAGGAGCGTCCCGTCCCCGTTTTCCTCGAACCTCACTCCGAGGTTCGACGAGAGAGGTCCCATGATCGACCACGAAGAGATCGTGATTAATTGCCCAAAGGCCAGGGCTCATTACGACTTGTGCATTTCCAACGGTTGCGGCCCTCGGCTGGCCGAAGTCCTCGCCCTCCGCGCGTTCCCGGCGATCCGGACTGACGCGACCTTCAACCGGGGCCGGTGCAACGGCAACCAGTTCGAGGACACTCCGGGGCTGGGCAACACCTACAAGGCGGTCGCCGACGAGGCGGGCGTCAGCGTCACCGGCAAGACCTACCTCTCGGGCCTGGCCGAGTATCCCGGCGACCCCGAGGCGTGGGTCTCCGACCGGGGTGACGTGCTCCGGGTCGCGAAGAAGAAGGGCATGAAGGTGTCGGGGGACGTGAATTACGTCCCGCCCGAGCGCGAGCCCTCGCCCGACGTGCCCATCGCCTCGGACATCCTCCGCCGCGAGGTCGATGCCTACCTGGAACTCGACCCCGGGGCGAGGGTCGAGGACGTCGAGGAGCGGGTCTTCAACCGCGCTGACCGGCCGGGTGGACCTGAACCCCACCCTATTGGTGGAAGACTGAGAGGCGAGGCATGTCCCGGACGACGTACCAAGATGTCATCGAACACCTTGTCGATTATATGGGGGCGGGCATCGGCGAGCGCGAGCAGCGAGATTGTCGCCGCGCCGCCTCGGAGGCGATGCGGGACCTGGCCAACTCGTTCCGGTGGAGCTACCTCCTGACGGTCGGGCGGGTCCTGACCGACATCCCCTACAATTCGGGGACAATCACCTACCAGGCGACTTCGGGGGCCTATCCTCGGCTGGTCACGCTGACCACGACGGACGGGACCTCGTTCCCGTCATGGTCGGTCGGTGCTTACATCCGGGTTGGCTTCCAGGCGTGGAAAGTCTCCCAGATGATCGACGGGTTCCACTTGATCCTGGACCCGCAGCTCAATCCGGGCAAGGACGTCCTGACCGTCGCCGACATCGACGATGACGACGAAGACGACTACGTCGGGACGCCCCCGACGAACGGGGTGGAGTTCCAGCTCTACCGCGACAGCTACCCGATGCCGGCCGACTACATCGCTCAGGACCAGGCTCTTTACGAGCGTAACTTCGGCGGGATGAATTACGTTCACCCGAGGGAATGGCTGTTCGAGGAGCGATTCATCTTCTCGCAGGGGACGCCCCAATTCTTCACGGTGACGGGGGACGTGCTCTACCCGGGTTCGCTGGTGATGCGGATCGCCCCCTACCCAACCGACCAGAAGACGATCGACTTCCTCTACCATCGTCGTCCCAGGGAGCTTCGGCTCGTCGCGGAGGTCCGGGGGACGGCGACGGTGGCGGCGCAGTCGAACGTGGTCAGCGGCTCGGGGACGTTCTTCAACCCGAACATGGTCGGCTCGATCCTCCGGCTCTCGGACACGAGCCAGGTCGCCCCGACCTCGGTGGTGGGGACATACCCGGCGGCGTTCGAGTCGGTCATCACCGGCTACGTCGGGGCAAACCAGGTCGTCGTCGCCGACAACTGCCCGATCGCCCTCTCGGGGGTCAAGCTTGTCGTCTCGGACGCCCTCGACATCGAGGAGGGGGCGATGCTCAACGCCTACCTCAGGGGGTGCGAGAGCTGTCTGGCGAACGTCCGGACGCTCAAGGACAAGCCAGACGCCCAGACCCTCTACGCGAGGGCGCTGGCCGAGGCGAAGTCGGCCGACAGCCGGACATTCAGCGGTCGCTATGTGGGAGACCACCTGATGACCCGCCGGCAACGGCTGGTGGATATGCCCATCAACTTCAACTGCGAGTGAGTCATGCCTCGACCGAACACTAGTGACCCAAAGAAGCCGGACGGCCAGGTCGTGATCCGGGACTTCGGGGGATTCCAGTCGAACACCGACCCCCACGACACCACGCCGGGGGTCGCGATCGTCCAGGTCAACGCGACCTCGGTCCGGCCCGGCGAGCTGCGGGTCCGCCAGGGGTTCCGGGTCGTCAACTTCGAGGGGTGAACCATGTTCGTAGGCTATTGCTCGCTCAACGACAACTTCCTCGGCTCCCTGCTGGTCAAGAACAGCATGGAGACCCCCGTCAACGTCGATACCGGGACCTTCCCCATGTACCGGGTCTACGGCCCGACCGGCTTGATGCTCAACGGCCAGGGGACCGCCACCAAGCTCGACACGATCGCCGGCCTCTACGGCTACTCGATCCCCTGCACGGGCGAGAACGGCTACGAGGTCGGGACCACGTACCGGGTGATCTTCACCGCGACGGTGAACGGGACGATCGTCGGCCAGGACCAGTCCTTCATCGTGACGTGAGCTGACCGATGGCCGTCCGGCTGACCCAATACGTCGTCGATGTCCTCCGCTCCACGCACTCGTCGCCCCAGGTCAGCGGGACGACGAGGCTCACGTTCTCCTACGTGGCGGGGACCAACGCCGCGCACGTCGTCAGCGGCCAGACGACGATCACCTGCAATTACGCGGCGGCCGAGAACCGCGCCGCCGCGTCGTTCGGGTCGGTCACGATCACCTTCGGCTACCACGCGAGCGAGAACCGCGCGGCCCTCTCGCCCGCCTCGACGACGATCAACCTGGGGTATGCCGGCGGGACGAACCGGATCACCAGCTCGGCGGCATTGACCCTGCTGATGCTCTCCCCGGTGGGGATCGAGAACCGGATCGGCCTGGTGGCCGGCTCTACCTCGTTCAACCTCTTCGGCCTGGGCTCGGCGGTCCGGGCGGCGAATAGCCAGGGCTCGACCTCGTTCAACCTGGGGTATGCCGGCTCCTCCAACCGCGACACCAACTCGTCGGCCTCGGCCAACATCGCCTGGGTCAACGTGGCCGCGCAGGTCCGCGACGTCTACCCCTCGGCCTCGACGTCGGTCGGGCTCGGGTTCCAGGGCACCGAGATGAACTGGGCCTACGTCGCCGGCTCGGCCGGGCTCGGCTTCTCCGACCTGGCCAGCTCGCTCGCCGAGCGGGACGCGGTCGGGGCGACGACCTTGACCCTGGGGTATTCGGCCGCCCAGGTCCGCGACGTCCACCCCGCCTCGCAGACATCCATCATCATGGGCGGGGCCGGCTCCGAGGTCCGGGACGCCTTCCCGGCGGCCTCGACGGGCGTCGTCTTCTCGGGATCGGGCTCGGAGGTCCGCGACGTCGCCAGCTCGGCGACGACGACGCTGGCCCTGGCCCCCCGGGGCTCGGAGGTTGACGGCGTCACCTTCGCCTACACCGGGCTCAACCTCGACGGGGTGGCGACCGCCAACCGGGTGGGCCTGGCGTCGGCGACGACGACGCTGGCCCTGGCCCCGATCGACTCGTCCAACCGGACGACCAGCTCGGCCGCCTCGTCGGCGTTCCAACTCGGCGGGTCCGGCCGCCAGAATCGCGCGACCGATAGCGCGGTGCAATCGGATATTGCGCTGGGAAATATCGGCGTGGCCCACCGGGACGTCTTCCCGAGCGGCTCGACGTCGTTCGTGCTCGGCCAGTCGGGCTCCGGCCCGAAGGACGCCCCGGCGTCCGCCTCGACGTCGTTCGTCGCGGGCGGCCTGGCCTCCGAGGTCCGCGACGTCCACCCGTTCGTGGTGTCGTCGGTCGGGCTGGGGGTCGCCATCGGCGGAATCCGGGTGATGACCCGGCACGCCGTCACTTCGCTCGTGCTCAAGGGGGTCGCCGAGCCAGTCAACTTCGCATTGGGGGGATCGACCGTGGCCAGCGCCAACGCAAATTACACCGGGAGCTTCGCGCAGGGCCAGGTCGTGACCCTGCAAGTCCGGACCTACGCCTACCAGGGCCGCCCGGCCCTGCCCGACTCGGCCCCGACGGCGACCGTCATCGCCCCGGACGGCACGACGATCATGGCCGACGTCCAGATGCCGATCACCGACAAGTCGAACAGCCCGTACCTGTTTTCCCTGCCGATCAACCTCGGGGTGGATTGGGGATTGGGTAGATACAGGGTGATCTACCAGTGGTCGGTGAACGGCTACCAGGGCTCGTCGCTCGACAACTTCGACGTGAGCACCGGGGGGGACGCGACCGGGTCGATCGTCAGCCTCTTCAGTTACGACCGCCCGGAGGCGCGATACGTGATCGCGCAGACCAGCGGTGGACAGCTCATCCAGGGGAGGAATCCCGGCATCTAGCGAGGGTTCCAGAAGATGCACGATTCCCTGTACATCGGCGACTTCGCCGACAGCCTGGTCGAGAAGGCCGATGGCACCATCGCGATGCCGGGGCTGTTCCTCGACTTCTCGGGCCTCGACCTGGCCAAGCTCGGCGTGGGCGGCACGTTCCACATCGAGTGCCGCGACGCCGAGGGCAACCTCCGGTGGGCGGACAAGGCCAAGAACGGCGTCACCAACAACGCCCTCAACGACATCCTGAATGTCTACCTCCGGGCGACCGCCCAGACGACCGCCTGGTACATCGGCCTGGTGGACAACCAGAGCTTCAGCTCGTTCTCGCCGAACGACACGATCAGCTCGCACTCGGGCTGGATCGAGAACAGCCAGTACAGCAACACGTCGCGGCCCCAGTGGTCGCCGGCTGCTGCGGCCAGCCAGGGCGTGACGAACACGACCACGGTCAACTTCAACATGACGCCGACCAGCGGCGCCACGATCAAGGGCCTGTTCGTCAACAGCGACTCGACCCTCAACGGGACGGTCGGCAACCTGTTCTCGACGGCGGCCTTCTCGGGCGGCAACCAGACCGTCAACAACGGCGACACCCTGAAGGTCACTTACACGGTCAGCGCGACTTCGAGCTGACCGGCCGAGGTCCCATGTGGGAGGGGCCGGGCAATCCTGCGGGTGTGGCAGGTTGCCCGGGTTCCCTCCGTCTTCGCGCGTCAACGGGGGTGGCGAGATGCTGAGGTTGACCGAAGGCTTCGAGTGGGACAACAGCTACACCGCGTTCAGCACGCAGAGCAACAGCAACTACCTCAAGTGGGCGATCTCGCAGTCGGGCTCCTGCACCTGCTCGATCTCGACGGCGGCCGGTCGGTTCAAGCAGGGCTGGCGGACCACCTTCTCCGGCAACAGCGCCGGCGCCCAGTTGATCTACTCCCAGCCGTCCGCCCAGAACGTGGCCAACGGCCAGTTCATCATCGGCTTCGCCTTCCGCATCAGCGAGATGCCGGCGTCGAACATCTCGATCGCCGTCCACAACGGCGGCACGTCGATCAACGGCACGACCAACCTGGTCAACGTCACCCTGACCACGACCGGCCAGCTCCGGATCGGCTCGCAGACCTCGTCCACCACCTTCTGCGACACCGGGTTCACCGGCACGGCGCTGGTGGCGAACACCTGGTACTACATCGAGCTGAAGCTGAAGACCAACACGACCGGGACCTGCGCGGCGGGGGACGCCCAGATCCAGCTCAACGGGTCGGTCGTCTGCACCGTCGCGGCGGGCCAGACCAACGGCGCCGGGCTCCGGTCAGCCTCGGGCATCCACAACTCGTTCCTCGGCCCGACCTCGACCCAGACCGGCTACATCAGCGGGATGACGATCGACTACGACGACATCTACATCGCCGACAACACCGGGTCGTACAACAACACGTTTCTCGGCGACTGCACGGTCGAGACCATCTACCCGAGCGCCGACGGGAGCAACTCGACCTGGACGCCCACCCCCTCGGGGGCCGGGACGAACTGGCAGCGGGTCAGCGAGGCCCCGCCCGACAACGACACGACGTATGTCGCGACGACCCAGGCGACCGGGCAGATGGAAGGCTACCTGTTCAACTCGCTCTCGACGATCCCCAACGCCGTCTACGGCGTGAGCTGCCAGCCGGTGGTCCGCGACGACACCAACTCGGAGGGTCGCCACCCCAACCTCTACGTCAAGTCGAACGGGACCACGTCGAGCACGGTGGCCGGCTCCAACCAGGGTCCGTACAGCTACATCCCCGGCACCTATGCGGCGTACTGGGGCATCTTCGAGACCGACCCCTCGACCTCCTCGCCGTGGACGGTCTCGGGGATCAACGCGATGGAGGCGGGCTTAACGCTCACGTAATCACATGGCCCGCCTGACCCAGTACAGCATCGAGGTCTTGCGATCGACCGCCGGCCGCCCGCCCATCCTGGGCGTCGCGACGACGACGATCACCTTCTCGGCCGCCGCCGCCGAGCACGACCCCAACGTCTTCGTCGTCGGCACGACGGCGCTGGCGTTCAATTACGGGGTTGTCAACGGCGGCGACTTCCGGGAGTCGGCCTCGCTCAACCTGCTGTTCTCGGGCAACCCCATCGTCCGCAACTCGTCGCTCTACGTCTCGGCGATCACGTCGCTGGGGCTGGGCCAGGCCCAGTACCGGAACCAGCCCTACCCGGTGGCGGGCGGGGCGACGATCACGTTCACCGACTCGGGCTCCGAGAGCGTCACCGCCGGCCCGTCGCTGAAGCTCGCCCAGGCCATGACCACGATCAAGTTCGCCGGGGTCGCCGGCCAGGTCCCGGCCCTCAACCGCCTCGTCAGCGCGGCCACCACGATCGAGCTGAGCCCGACGCTCCAGGTCGCCAACTGGGCGCTCCTGAGCGCGGCGGCGTTCACCAACGTCAACCTCTCCGGCTCTGGCTCCGAGGTCCGCAACGCGGCGATCTCGGCGACCACGACGCTGGCGATGGCGTACAACGGCTCGGCCCCCCGCGACGTCAGCGCCTCGGCCTGGGACGCCGTCCACCTGGCCGGCAACGCGGGCGTCAACGTCTTCTGGTACGCCGGCCGGTCGGACTCCTTCGAGCTGACCACGGTGGCGGTCGCCAGCCTGGGCAACCCGGCCGGCTCCTCGGCCTTCAGCATGAACGACCTGGCCGACTGCCGGGTGGTCCTGCCGCCGGGCGGCCAGGCCCCGGGGCAGATCGGCGGCGCGACCGGGATCTCGAACCGGCTCAACGCCAACATCTCCGGGTCCTACCCGGCGAGCTACGCCGAGACCCCCTCGGGCCTGATCCTGATCGCCAATGGCAACGACGCGATGATCCGCTGGGACGCCAGCTCGGGGACCGCCGACACGGCGGGCGTCCAGGCCCCGACCACGGCGATCAGCTTCGGCGGGATGAACGCCGGCACGATCATCGGCAAGCGGACCGCCTACGTCCGGTTCGTGGACGCCTACGGGAATTACTCGAACCTCTCGCCGGTCTCCAACGAGATCGACTGCGGCTACGACCGCCTGATCGAGGGGGTCTCGCGCGGCTCGAACGGCCAGGCGACGATCGTCTCGACCGCCCACGGGCTCTCGACCGGCTACCAGATCGTCGTCTCCGGGGTCGGCGGGGCCGGATTCTCGGCCATGAACAGCACGACGGCCAACCCGAGCTGGACGATCACCGTCGTCGATGCCGACACCTTCACCCTCAACGGCCTGACCCTCCCCGCCTCGGGCAACCAGTGGGAGGGCGCGGGCCAGTGGTCCTACGGCATCCAGACCCTCGGCTACCAGGACGTCCCGACCCCGGTCGAGACCAAGGTGGTCCGGCGGCAGATCCTCCGCAACCTGGCCGGCGACGCATCGACCTATTACGTGGACATCGACACCACCGACCTGACCACGACCGTCTTCGCCTCGACGACCGACGACGAGACGCTCGCCGGGAACCAGCCCGTCAACCTGTTCTTCGACGACGACCTGCCGGTGCGCCAACCGCTACGGCACGCCCCCCAACCACAAGGCGATCGTCTGCTCGCACCTGGGGCGGATCTTCGCCGGGGGCGACATCACCGTCGATGACGGCCACGTCGAGGTCTCGCTCTCCTCGGACCAGGTCCAGGGGGTCGGCACCAACTGGCCCGCCACCCTGGTCGGCCGGCAACTCTTCGTGGTCGGGGCCAGCCAGGCTTACGAGATCGCCAGCGTGGACGTCGCCGGCCAGATCCTCACCCTGGTCGAGCCCTACGCCGACAGCTCGGACAACTTCGGCGAGTATGCGATCCGCCCGGCCCCGGCCGAGCGCGCGACTGGTGTACTACACCGAGCCCCAGCTCCCCGAAGCCTGGCCCCCCTGGAACGCGATCAGCCTGCCCGAGGACTCGGACAGCGTGACGGGCCTGATGGAGATGGCCAGCTTCCTCTACATCCTCGAATCGCGGCACATCTACAAGTTCACGTTCCAGGCCGACCCCAGCTCGGACGGGTTCCTGTTCCGCACGACCAACCGGGGCTGCCTCAACAACCGGATGTGGGTCCTGGTCGAGGACTCGGCGTACATGATGGACGAGATCGGCATCCACGCCTTCGATGGCCAGGACTCGACCTCGATCTCCACGCCGATCCAGAACATCTTCCGCCAGGGCGAGTCGGGCGGCTTGCAGGTCAACTGGTCGGCCGACCAGCGATTCTGGCACGCCGCGCACGACCCGACCCGCGAGACGATCCGCTGGTTCGTGGCGATGACGGGCACCACCTACCCCCGCCACGCGATCTGCTACAACTACCGGATCGAACGCTGGTGGATCGAGGAGTACCAGCAGGCGATCACCGCGAGCACGGTGGCGACGATCGGCTATCGCCGGTCGCTGGTCGGCTCCGAGGCCCGGCGGATCTTCTGCCTCAACGAGGGGTACACCGACGGCGTCGATCCGGCCTCGGCGATCCGGGGCAACCCGTCGAGCTGGGGGCCGCTCTCGCTGACCGACGCGACCAACCGCTTCCCCACCAACCTCGCCGGGGCGACCGTCGCCATCGCGCAGGGGACCGGCCAGGGGCAGGCCCGCGAGATCATCTCCAGCTCCTCGGACACCCTGACGATCGACCGCCCCTGGGACATCCAGCCCGACACGACCTCGGTCTACCAGGTCGGCGGGGTCCAGTGGACCTGGCAGTCGGGGTGGTTCCGGTTCATGGACGACGAGTCCGGCAACCCCCGCGACGTCGAGGTGGTCTACCAGCCGCTCAGGACCCCGACCTCGGTCAACCTCAACCTCTACTTCAACCACGACGACGACCCCCGGGTCTGGCAGTACACCAACGCCGACGACGGCGTGACGACGGTCCAGGGGTCGGCCGACATCAACGTGGACCTGACGACGCGGTCGGGCTACGCGATGCAGCGGATGGAGGGGCACAAGGATTACTACGCCAAGGGGGACCGCCACGTCTCGGTCGCCATGTCGGGCGTCCAGGCCGGTGAGCTGGTCCGGGTCTACAGCGTGACGTTGAACGGGGTGAGGTCATGATCGGCGTCAACAGCCCCTTGCGGCTCCTCCGCGAGAACTGGTCGAACCCGACCGCGCTGGCGCAGGAACTCTACGCGATGTTCACCGCCAAGGGGCCGGTCGAGCTGGACGACACGCTCACGATCCGGGTTCCCGAGAACAAGACCGTGCTCAAGATCGAGCGGCAGGAGGCGGGGGATACCTACGACTTCGGCCAGGCCAACACCGTGACCAAGCAGCAGGTCGCGGCGGACCTGAGCCGGATCGGCCAGCCGGCCACGCCCACGCCCCGGAGGCAGCGGCCCCAGGACGCGAGGAAGGCGGCGAGCCAGGCCCCGGCCGACGAGCGGCGGCCGAGCCCGCCCCCGATCGCCCCGACCGACTCGCCGACTCGGCCCTGGCGGAAGGCGACGACGCCCCTGATCGAGATCGACGGGCCGGTCAAGTTCTCTGGCAAGGACCCGGTCTCGTTCGAGATCCCGCCGACGATCGCCAGCCCCGAGACCGGCGCCCCGATCAGCCTGATCGACTTCACCGCAGGCCAGGTCTTGGCGGCGACCGCCGGCCCCTCGACGGCGACCCCGACCTACATCGGCCAGGTGTCCGGCACGAACCCTCCCGACCCGGGGAGCACGGCGGCGAACACCTTCCAGGTCCAGCTCTACCCGTCCGGACCGGGGGGTGCGCCGGGCTCGACGGTGACGGTGATCGTGCCGCAGCTCGCCCCGGGCGAGGTCATCCCCAACGGGACGTGGATCGCGCCGATCTTCAAGTTCGGGGCCAAGTATTACTGCCAGGTCCCGGTCTGGCTGGGGTGACGCCATGTCCGACGCGATGACCGTCCTCAACGGCAAGAACCATCTTCCCTCGGTGTCCGCGATCGTCGGGCCTCCGGCGAAGCCCTACGCCAGCGGCCCCGGCCTGGAGACCCCGGGCATCCCCGCGACGCCGAGCTGGGCGGGGACGCGGGTGGGCGGCTACTACGCGATGGGCGGCGTGACGACGGCCTATTACATCAACTCGCCGGGCAACGACGGCCCGCTCAGGGCGTATGCCTTCTACGGCCGGAACCAGGGGCCGACCTCGATCGGCGACCCGTATGCCCCGCCGACCGCATGGTGTCAGCCCGGCACCCTCCTCCGACGCCCCCGGACCGTCTTCATCGCGGCCGGGACGCCCTCGGCCCAGTATCCCTACTTCGTCGGGATCGAGGCCGGCTCCGTCTTCGGCTACGGGAACTCCGGCGACTACGCGAGTCAGGGCGTGCTGTACCACCCGGCGCTCTCGACCACGACGGCCGACATCCCCGGGACCATCCCCTCCGACCTCTACGTCTTCCCCTACCCCAACAACACGGGCGGCCCGCCGATCGAACTCGCGGGGTCGCCGCTCGACCTCACCCTCTACGGTCCGGGCGGGTTCTGGGACGGCCGGAGGAACGACACGCCGGGGGATTTCATCTCCGGGCACACGCCATTCCCCGCCGGCTGGCTCGACAACCCGATCTACACCTACGTCTTCCCCACGAATTACGCCAACGCCGGGTGCCCCCCGCTCCCCCACCCCGGCATCCAGGGCCAGGACGGCGGCTGGGGGACGGTTGTCGGCGCCCGGCCCGACTGGTCCAAGGATGTGACGCTGCCGATCCTGACGTCCGACTTCCTCTACATCCACGTCGGCACGCTGTTCAATGCCTGGTCGGGGTTCAACGTCGAGACGGTGGTCAACAACCTCAAATGGTTCCCTCGCTACGCCGTCCGGCTCTACACCCCGAGCTACGACGGGATCGACGCGAACCTCTCGTCGCTGACCGAGAGCCCCGGCAACACCGCCGGGGCGGTCTTCATCGGCCAGGCCGCGCAGGCGTACATCGCCAACTGGACCCAGGCGGCGAACGACGCCTGCCAGGCGCTCCGGGCGGCCGGGGTGGACGCCCAGGTTGTCGGCGACGAGAACGACGCCACCCCGCAGGCCATCGGCCGGCTCATCTCCGACTTCTACGGGCTGAACGGCCCCTGATCTTGGGTAGATACTCCCGGACGCCGCAGTCAACCGGCGCCGGGGAGTGACGACCGTGGCCGACAGCAATTACCCGACGCAAGACCCCGACCTGCAATCGCAGTTGATGGAGGCCGACAACGCGGCCTCGATCGCGGCGAATGCCTCGATCCAGAACGCGCAGGGCGAGCAGGCCACGCAGCTCGCCGTCGCCCAGCAGAACTACCAGACCCAGACGGCGGTCGCGGTCCTGACCAGCGGGGCGACCACGTATGCGGCCCAGCAGCAGCTCGCCGCGACCCAGTACGAGGTCGATCACCAGGACATCCGCGATCCCGAGATCGCCAACATCGAGGCCGCGAACCGGCTCGCGGTGGCCCAGGTCAATTACCAGGGCACCGTCTACGACGCCGACCAGCAGCTCACCGGCCAGAAGTACGACGCCGACCAGCGGCTCGCCGGCACGCAGTTCACCGCGACCACCGACGCCTCCGTCCGCAACCTCGGCAACCAGCTCGATTACCAGGCGCGGAACTACGCGACCCAGACCAACTTCAACGCCTCGGTCTATGGGTCCGACCAGGACTTGACCGGGCGGAAGTATGCGGCCGACCAGGGCCTTGCCGGCGACGTCTACCAGGCGAACCAGCAGCTCGCCGGGGTCAACGCCGCGCAGGCCGGCGAGGACGCCCGGCTCGTGGCGAAGCTCGCCTACGCGGACGGCAAGTTCAACCTCGTCTACCCGTTCGTCCAGCAGTCGCTCGAAGCGGCGCAGAACGACAACACGACGATCGCGACCCCGAACCTGAGCTTCCAGGCCCCGGTGATCAACGCCAACGGCGTCTTCACCGCAGGCCAGGTCCAGGCGCAGGTCAACTCGGCGCTGGCCCGGTGCGACAGCCGGACCCAGAGCCAGATCCGCCAGATGCAGGGCGACCTGGCCGGTCGCGGGTTCAGCTCCAATTCCCCGCTGGCGGACATGCTCACCGTCGGCCTGACCGGGCAGAACCTCCGGGCCGGCGTGGACGCCGAGCGGGAGATCCGCTTCGAGGCGGCCAAGGCCAACTCGGACGCGATCTTCCAGGTGAACCAGCTCCAGCAGCAGCAGTTCAACCAGAACCAGCAGGCCGCCCTCGACTCCGAACGCAACCAGGTGACGCGGCAGGTGGGCCTCGTCGGCGGCCTGGCCCAGCTCATCGGCGGACTAACCTAAGCGAGGATATGATGGCGAACCCGAATCTCGACCGACTCATGGGACGGAAGGGTCCGCGCGGCCCGATGGGCGGCCCGGCCGCGCCCGCCCCGAGCCCGACCCCCGACCAGGCGTTCATGTCCCGGCTCCGCGACGACCCGGCCAACGCGAGCCGGCCCGGCGCCTACTCGAAGCCGACGCCGACGCCCGCCCTCCGGCCGGACATTAACGGGCCCGGCTACGGCGCGGCCCCGGCGGCGACCTTCAACCAGCCCCGCCCGGGCGGCCCGGCGCCGATCATCGGCCCGGCCTCGGGACCGCCCCCGGCGCCCGCCCGGCCGATCGGGCGGGTCCTGCTCGACTCGAACGCCATCCCGGGCGCCCGGCCCGGTCCCGCCCCGACTCCCGGCCCCACGCCGACCACGGCTCCCCCGGCCACGCCGGGCCAGGTCGGCGGGATCGCCGGCCAGGCGCAGGGGCCGGGCCAGCGACTCGCCGGCCAGATCCAGTCGCCGATCCAGCGGGTCGCCGGCCAGATCCAGACCCTCGCCAGCAGCGGGGGTCGGCTCCAGGCCCCGCCACCGGCTCCGATGGCCCCCTCGCGGCGGGCGATGGCGAACCAGGCGAACGTCCGCTCGGCGATGCAGGGCTTCCCCGGCCAGCCCGCCGGCCAGCCGAGCCTCAAGGGGCAGCAGGTCGCCGCGATCCGCCAGGGCTACAACGCGGCGAACCCGCCCAACCCCGAGGTGATGGGGAACCGGACGGTCCCGTTCGCTTCGAAGCCCTCCGGCCCCAACTTCCAGATCGTCCCGCCCGAGGCCCCGCCGCCCCGGGTGGCCCAGCCCCCGCCCCCGGTCGATTCGTACTACGCCAGGGAGCGTCCCGGACCGGCCCCGGGCCCGACCGCCGTGCGGGTGAACCCGCCGGCCGCGAACGTCCCGGCGACGATCCCGAGGTCCACCGCGCCGCCGCCGGTCGATCCGCAGTTCGCCCGCGAGCGGCCGATCCCGCCCCGGACCACGGGCGTCCTGCTCAACACGCCGGCCGCGAACGTGCCGGCGGTGAGGCCGAAGCCGACCTATTCCACCCCGCCTCGCGGGCCGGGCGGCGCCACCTTCCCCCCGCCGCCGGGCGTCACGCCTCGCGGCCCCGCCGGCGCGTTCAACGCCCCGCCGGTCCCCCCGGTCGCCCCCGCCCCGGCCGCCGGCCCCGGCAAGATGTTCCCCACCTTCGGCGCGGCGGCGGCCGGCGCCAAGAACGGCCTGGGCAACCTCGCCCGGATGCCCGTCGGCCAGGCGGCGGGCGGCCTGATGAATTCCTCGCTCGGCCGGATCGCCGGCTACGGGGCGCGGTTGTCGCTGCCGATGGTGGCGGCGAGCGCGGTGAACAACCTGGGCGGCGACGTCGTCGATACGGCCGCGTCCCTGAGCCAGGGCCGGGGGATCGCCACCGGCAACGGCCACGGCGACGAGTCGGTCCTGGGCATCCCGATCGGCAAGATGATCGACGACCTGGGGAGCCTCTGGCAGACCGGCCACCCCGAGGTCCCGATCTCGCGGCAGTCGGTCGGCCTCGGCACGGCGGCCCCCGGCCGGGAGAACAGCATGGTCCCGCCGACGTCCACCGAGGATCTGTTCCGGGCGTCGCTGGCCAACCCCGGGGCGACCGTCAACCCCGACGGCCGGGGCGGCGTCGCCGTCGAGGGGGGCGAGCCGCAGGCGGACGGCTTCATGTCCGTCCCGCCGGCCCCGACCCCATCCGCCCCGGCGAGCCAGCCGGCCCCGCAGTATTCGGGCCTGAGCTTCTTCAACCCGGCCGGGGGCGAGCAGGGCGACGACGCGCATCACCGGATGCTCGACGCCCACCTGGCCAGCATGCGGGATCAACTGGCGAAGATGGCCCCCCGCGCGGACTCCTATATGTCGAGGCAGCAGGCCGAGGCGTATTCGGCCCTGGCCCAAGCCTACGGCCACGCGCTGGGCGAGCACTACCAGGCCGATGGCCACGTCGCGGCGGCCGGGCGCAACCAGGAGCCGGCGGAACTCGTCAACGCGAGGATCAACGGCATCAACGCCCAGGCGATCCACGACCTCCGGCCCCCCGAGCCCAAGCCCGACCCGATCGCGCAGACCCAGCAGCTCCTCGCCAACCCGGTGGCGCTCGAACAGATGTACCTCTCGGCGGGGCGGTCGCCGGCCGAGGCCCGGTTGATGGCCGACGACGCCTCGAATCGGTTCATGGAGCAGCAGGCCGACGCCAAGCTCCCCCCGGTCGAGCAGCGGAAGCGCCGGGCTAAGCGGAACCTCGGCAACCCGGACTGGAACAAGAAGAGTTGGTAAGTATCAGGTCCACCCTCATTCCCCGGAGCGACGTCAATGGCCTTCCCTCCCGACAAGAGCAAGAGCAAGGGCGGCGACAGCAAGCCCAAGTCCGACAGCAAGCCGAAGCCGTCCGGCCCTCCCAAGCCGAAGGGACCGGCCGGACCCCCCGACGACGGCGGCCCCGACCTGCCCGACATGCTCAACATGAGCGGCCCCCCGCCCGGCCCGATGATGGGCGGGGCGTTGCCGCCGATGCCCCCGGGCCTTGACGTCCCGCCGATGCCCGGCCCCGGCCCGGCGCCGATGCCCCCGGCGATGGGCGGCTCGGCCCCGTCGATGATGGGCGGCGGATCGCCGTTCGACCCGCAACTGCCCGGCCCCCCGCCGCTGCCGCCCGGCCTGCCCCCCGGCGGCGGCTTCGACCCCTCGGGCATGGGCGGCGACCCGTTCCTGGACGCGCTCGGCGCGGGGCTGGGCGACCCTTACGCCCAGCCGCCCTCGGCGCTGCCGACCGACCTCAACGTCGGCCTGACCGACCCCAAGGGCGGCCTGATGGCCCTCTTGCAGCAGCTCTCGCTCGCCCAGGCCGGAGTCGCCGGTGGGCCGGGCGGGGCGGGGTCGAGCGGCGTGCCGATGGACCCGATGGGCGGGATCGGCCTGATGTCTTGATCGATCGGGCTCGCCGGCCCATCCCGGCGAGCCCCCCACCCGGGACCAAGCGATGCTCCAGAACCCGCTCGACGACCTCAACCCGTTCAAGCAAGACCTGTCCGATCGGTTCCGGGCGTCGCGCCCGGCCCCGTTCAAGGCCCCGGCGGCGCATGCCCAGTATCCCGGCCTGATGGGCGACGAGGCCGACGACGCCAAGGAGGGCCTCCTCCACCGGACCCTCTCGGGGCTCCACTACGTCGGCTCGGTACTAGACAAGACGTTCGGCGGGCGGGCGGTCCGTGGCGCCCTGACGGGTAAGGCCCGCGAGATCGGCTCGATCATCCCGTTCTCGGACTCGCTCGGGATCACCGATTACGACCACGACAACACGACGGGCGAGGACGTCCTCAAGCACTTCGGCTACGACCCCAGCAAGGGGAACTGGGCCGAGCGGAACCTCGCCGGCCCGATCGCCGAGATCGCCCTCGACCCGGGATCGTACCTCTCGTTCGGCGGCAAGCACGCCGCCACAGCGCTCGGCCGGATCGCCCACGGCCTCGGAGAGACGAAGGGGTTCACCCATCGCCAGCTCCTCGAAGGCTTCACGCACACCGAACCCGAGCTGATGAATCACCTGATGTCGCAGGGCCGGACCGCCGTCGATGCGGCCGGCGACATCAACCACATGCGAGCCCAGGGCGCCCGGGTCGCCTCGACCGACCTGGTCAACGCGGCGCTGTCGCAGGGCCACGAACTCAAGGCGGGGATGCCCCTGGCGGGCGCGGCGGGGGTCGGCCTGCCGTTCGGCCAGGCCCGCTACACCTTCGGCCACGGCGACCTGGCCCAGCGATACGTCGGCGCCTGGGACACGGCGAAGGACGCGGTCAAGTATGCCCCGGGCATCAAGAACGTCCGGGCGCTGATGGACCCGGCGGCCATGCGGTCGGACGACGCGGGGGTCCAGCGGGCCGCCGAGCAGTTCGGCAGGCCAGGCCGCGAGGCGATCGAGAGCCAGGTCCGGGCGACCGAGTATGGCCTCCGTCGCCAGTTCGACGACGCCCTCGACCTCGGCCAGCATCTCCCCGGGGCCGAGCGCGAGGCGGCCCGGATCATCCGTGGGGCGGCCGAGAACGCCGGCCAGTTCAAGGATCTGCCGACCTGGGAGCAGGACTTCCATCGTCGGATGGGGGCCGGGCTCTTGACCCACGTCCAGGACCCGGCGGCGGTCCTGTCCCACGTCCGGACGCAGTACGGCAATTACCAGCAGATCGGCCATCAGGTCCGCGAGTTCGGCGAGCTGGTCCAGCAGCAGGCCGACCACCTCGGGTTGAACCTGGCCGACCTCAACGATCACTACGCCGATTATGCGGCCCGCCGGTACATCGGCGCCGCCCCGAGCTTCCAGGGGTCGCCCCAGTCCAAGCTCTTGCAGACCCAGAACGGCTCGAACCTCCATCGCCGGAGCGGGCTCCGCGACATACCCGGCGGCACCGAGCAGATCAACGACTGGGCGATGGACCCCCGGCTGGTCGGGCCGTCGAAGCTCGCCGACGCCGACCGGGCGGCGATCCTGGCCCAGGACATGGAGCGGAACCACTTCCACCAGTTCGGCGTGCCGGCGGCCGGGTCCGAGCTGGCGTCGATCCGGGGCAAGGCGGGCCAGGTCCGCCAGTGGCTCGACACGGTCAACGAGGCCCACGTCGCCCACCAGATCCCCTACTTCAACCCGGATCTGATCGGCGACCTGACGATGCGGGGGATGCGGCACGCCCAGGTCTACGGGGCGGGGAACGTCCTCCTGCACGGCGCCGCCGCGATGGCCCGGCCGATCTCCGAGTTCGCCCCCGGCTCCGGCCACGTCAGCCTCTACGACTTCGTCCGCCAGAACAAGCTGTCCACGTCGAGCAAGCTGGCGAACCTCACGCCGGCCGAGGAGGCGATCGTCAATGGCCTGGGGCTGGGCGACCGGGGTCGGCTCAACTCGATTGCCGACGAGATCGCCCGAGGGGTCGCCGACCCGGCCGAGGAGGCGACCTTCAAGGCGTTCGCCTCCCAGCATCCCGACCTCGCCCAGAAGCTCGGCCAGCACGAGCACTACGGGGCGATGATCCAGCTCTACCGGCACATGGCCCAGCACGGCTTCGGCGACGTCCGCGAGGCGATCGGCGGCCGGGCGAACTACGCCCACGAGCTGTCGAAGTACGCCCTTTCCCAGCATGACGCCCACGCCTTGTCGCGGTTCATCACCGGCTGGCACACACCCGGCGAGCTGACCTCGTTCTTCGACTTCATGCGGGGGGCGCAGAACTTCTTCAAGAACATGGTCTACCCGATGTGGCCGGCGAGCCATCTGCGGAACTTCACGTCGGCGGCGTACAACAACTGGCTGGCCGGCACGCCGATGCAGGCGTACCGCGACGCCTACGACATCCTGAAGGGGCGGGGGATCGACCACCTGGAATATGGCGCGGCCCACACCGCGCTGACGCCGCTGGAGCGGGCCGACCTGCTCAAGCGGGGGGCCTACGCCGACGGCAAGGTGTTTGGCGGGATCGACGGGTTCCGCGACACGGTGGGGGCTCACGGCCTTGAAGACGAGGGGCTGCACCGGGCCTTGCAGGGCCAGGGGCGGCTCTTGCCCCGCGCCCCGGATCTCCCGACGTACCGCTCTGGGACTCGATCTCCAGGCCGGGCTGGTGGAACCCGCTGGCTCAGGCGGGGATGGGAGGCGGGAGGATCGACCGGCTGATCCGGGGCGGCCAGGCGGTGCCACGCACCGAGGACGCCTTCGCGCCCCTCGTCTTGGGTCGACGGGTGGGAACTCACGTCGAGGACTTCGTCCGGCTGGCGAACTACCTGGGCAACCTTCGCCAGGGGATGAACAGCTCGCAGGCGGGCCTGGCGACCCGAGCCTTGCACTTCGACTACACCGACCTCACCCCGGCCGAGAAGACCCTGAAGAACCTGGTCCCGTTCTACACCTATTCGCGCAAGAACCTGCCCATGCAGATCGAGCAGGCGCTGGAGCGTCCCTCGGCGGTCTCGCCGATGCTGCACGCTATCGGCTCGGCCTCGGGCGGCGAGTGGCTACCCGAGCAACTGGCCACGGGCGTGGCGATCCCGGTTGGCGGGGAACAGGAAGGATCGCGGCGCTACCTCAACAAGCTCGGGCTCCCGTTCGAGGAAGCCTTCGAGCGGCTCAAGTTCCGCCAGGCCACCCTGCCGGGCGGGCACGCGATCATGATGCCCGACTTTCGGGGGACCGCCCTGGCCTATGCCGGGAGCCTGAACCCGTACATCAAGGCCCCGCTGGAGAACATGACCGACACCCAGTTTCACTCGGGACGTCGGCTCTCCGACCTGCATTCGAAGGGGATCGGCGGCCTCTGGGGGCAGCTCCCCGACGAGTATGCCCAGCCGCTCACGCAACTCCTGGCCAACAGCCCGCTGGCCCGTGTCGTCAGCACGGCAGACCGCCTGGCCGACAACCGCAAGGGTCCCGGCGTCAAGGCGCTGAACTTCCTCGCAGGAGTTAAGCTGACCGACGTGGACATGGCCAAGGCCCGGGCGATTGAATCCCGCCGCCAGCTCGAGGAACTGCTCCGGGCCAACCCGTCCCTGAGCCAATTCACGAACTTCTACGTCCGCCCCGATGGTCGAGGCAAGCTGTCCGATGAGATGGTCAAGCAGCTTCGGTTGTTCACGGCGATGAAGAACGACGCCAAGGACCACCACCAACGAGAGAGGGACGCCGAACTGCTCCGGAAGTTGAAAGAGTTGCGTGGGTCGGGTTTCCCGGCTGGGGAATTATAAGCTCCAACCTCGCTCCGAGGTTGGAAAACGGGCCCGCGTGCCAGAAACCTAACACGCGGACCCGCCGAGGAAGCCCGACGATCCCCATCGCCAGGCCCCATCTCGCTACCAACAGTCGCCGTCGTTCCGGCGTCCTGCCGACAATGCTGTCGCCCCGTCCCCGCAACAGGCAGGCTTTGTCCTGTTTGGCCTCGATGGGCAGGCAGTTTTGCGCAATCTTTGTCACATAATATTACATTAGCGAATGTTCGAAATCAAGCCTGATTTTTCCCAATCTAACAAAGGGGCGTGTCCGGAAGTTTCCCGACACGCCCCATCTTCGCTTACTTGGCCGTGCTCCGGTTCTCTTGCGCCTGGAGGATCAACTCCGCCTGGAATGCCCGCATGATCCGGGCCTTCGTCCAAGGCTTTCCTTCCTTCGTGATGAGCTTGAGGTTGTACACCACATGCTCGCGAATCTCGTTCCAGGAGTGGTTGTCCATTCTCCACTTGACGATCTCTCGCATGATCCGACGCTCCTCGGGATCGGAGACCTTGTACTTGACGTGTTTGAGCAGCTTGGGTTCCCATCGCTTCTCCCAGCGGAAGCCGTAGCCAGGGAAGCGGCTATGCGACTTCCCTTCGCGTTTACGCAGTGCCAGGCCCTCTTTCGTGCGTTGGGAGATCATCTTACGCTCAAGCTCGGCGAACACGGCAAGGATCTGGACCATCGCCTTGCCGAACGGCGAGCCGATGTCGAGCTGGCCCGCCATGTCGCAGATGAAGATCCCGACGCCCCCTCGTTCCCAACGGTCGAGGCACTGGGCGCAGTCGGTGAGCGAGCGGAACGCCCGGTCGATCTTGGCGACGATGACCACGTCGCCCTGCTTGAGCCGGCCAAGCAGCTCGCGGCCGGCCTTGCGGTTGCCGATGAAGACCTTCCCCGACGCGGCGTCATTCACCGAGCCGTCTTCATTCACGGTCGGCGCATCCTGGAACCAGGCGGCGATGGGCTTTCCCATCCGATTCGCGGCTTCCTGGATGTTCGTCCGTTGGACCTCCGGGCTGACGGACTGCTTGTCGGTCGAGACACGGATATAGCCGTAGAGCTTCCCTTCGGGAGCGGCGATCATCGTTGTTCCTCGTCGTTCAAGGGTTCGGGTCCATGGAGCCTGGCCATCACCGCCGTGACCTTCGGGTCCGAAGGGTCCATGCGGCCTGTCGCCAGCTCCAATAAGGTTTCGCGAGCGTCGCGGATGGCCCTCTCGGGGTCCGGGATGCCATTGCAGGCGTTGACGCATGTAACGATCCGCTTCGCGACGCACTCGGCGTTGGGCGGACTTGGGTGGCTCGACTTGGGCTGGCGAATGATCGCCATTATTCCGCCGCCATGGTTGACGGTGACGGACCCATCGAGATTGATGCAAACGCCGGGCTCCCAGACCTCGGAGCCCCAGATGATCCAGTCGGCGTTCGCTTCGGCCTGCGCCTTATCGGCGTGCCACCGGGCCACGTCGTCGGCCGAGCGGTACTCGGAGACGACGGGAGGGTGTCGGAAGCCCGACTCCCAGGTCTTGGACTTCGTGGCCCGCCAGGGCTCGAAAACCGACGGTGCTCGCTTCAACGCCATGACTTCCCCCCGGGTTGAAATCCCCAGGGGGTAAGTACATTACAGGTCGTCGATCGGGCCTACCGGGCGGGTGAGCGAGCCGATTTTTCATCGGAGAGTTGGCGTCCGGCTACTCGTCACGGAATTCATCGCCGCCGTCTTCGTCGTCGACGTCTCCGGTGATCTTGTCTTCGTCGGCCGATCGGGCGTAGAACTCCTCGGCGCTCTCGTCATCCTCCCAGCCCGGCGCCGCGACGGGCGAAGGCTGTCCGTCGTAGGAGATGGGCGTCATCCAGGGCTTTCGTTCATCCATTGGTTATTGCTCGAGTCGGGCAGGGGCGACGGGGGCCGCAACGTCGCGACCCCCTTCGACCTGCCCAGTAGGTTGCGAATCCCGGTTGGTCAAGTGCGACGGGCGGGGAGCTTCGGCTTCCCGTTCCGTCCCGGCTTGGGGGCCGGCAACTCGGTCAGCGCCGGGGCTTGCCGGAGAGCGTCTTCGGGGGTTCCCAGGATCGACGACGCGGCCTCCTCCGGGGCATCGAGCGGCGTTTCCGCCTGGAACCCCTCGCTTCCCCCGGCAAGCGAGTGGTAGAAGACCTCGGTCGCCGTCCGGGTCGTGAAGTCGCTCACGGACGTCCGACGCACGAGCAGCGGCTCCGGTTCGCCCACCAAGATCCAGCCGGGCGGGAGCTGGACCGCGAGCAGCGGGGCGTCGTCGCCGTGCTGCGGCTTGAAGCTGTAAGCGGCCGACGCCTGCGCCCACTCCCCGACCTTGGGAGGGACTCGGAAAATCTCGACTCTCATTCTTCGGGCTCCTCGACGATGGTGAAGGTCAGGTGACCCCAGGTCCGGTTGAAACCTCGATCCCGCTCGGCGGCCAGGTGGCGCTCGGCGGTCTTGCGTTTCAGCCAGGTCATCCGGTTGCTGAACGATTCGGTGAAAGGCCCGTCGTGCTTCTCGCGGTATCGGCGGGCCAGGTACAGGACTGTCTGGTATCGCGGGTCGGGGCGAACCTCGACTCGGTAACGCATATGCGTCTCCTCCGACGATCATTTCTTCCGGTGGCGGGCCGCGCGGTTGACGGCGCCCTTTTATGGGATTTAGCATAGCGTCCGTGGGTGGGTAATCGCGGGGCTGATAATCCCGCGAGACGCGGCCTTAAGCCGAGACGTCTTCTTGTTTCCGGGGCGACGACGCTGAACCGTCCCGCTCACGCCTTTCCGGGGCCACCGGCCAGGGCTCGGGACTGACACATCGCTGGCACGACGAGCAAGTAACGCCCGTCTTCGTGCCTTGCTCCTTGGCGCAAACCCAGGAGCCGTTGATGAACTTGGCGACCGTCCGCGTCTGGTGCCGGAACACCAGCAACCCGGGCGGTACGAGCAGCTCGTCCTGGATCGTCGTGCAGAGGAATGCTCGACGACCCACCGGGAAGTCGCAGGGCCCCGTCTCGCGGTCCTCCGACCAGAACGCATAGACGTTCGGCAGACTGGCGATCTCGATGAGGGCGTCCCTCATCTCGGGCGAACGCCACGAGCGGGTGTAGAACAGGAACGTGGTCGTCCTGCATCGCCTGGCCACCCACAGCCAGGCGAGCAGATAGGCCAGGGAGAAGAAATCCCCGGCGACGTGGATGCGGATGCGTTTGACCCGGCGGTAGCGGATCTCGGCATAGAGGTCCGAGGCGAATTCCTCGGGGTCCTGCACCGCTCCCAGTTGTCGTTGTGCTTCTTCCTCGACGACGGGGTGATGAAGACGAAGTCGAGGGCGTAGCAGACGTCCTCGCAAGCGTCGGTCATCCCCGGCTTGCATGACTTGCGGGCGGGCAGGCTGAACGTCCAGAAGTCGGCCCCAAGGTGCATGTTGCCCTTGATGAGCAGCGGCTTCCGCTCCGGTTTCATGGTGGTTTCCTCGGCGCGTGGAGCGATACGCCGGGGAGGAACGACCTCCCCGGTCCGCGTACATCGGTGCGGCCTGGTCGCCGCTTACTGGCGTCTCCGCTTCGTCGCGGGCTTGGCATGGCCGTTCGTGGCCACGGTGGCGGGTACGGTCGCCACCGGGACAGGCGGCTCGGGGTCGTTCGGCCCGACCTCGACCTCGGCATCGCCGCCGTGGTCCTCGGGCTCCTCGCCCTCGACGTGCGAGGGTTCGTCGTCGTCGGCTTCGGGCTCGGCCTGGGACTCGGAGCGAGGCTCGTCGCGGTCCCGCGTGAGGGGCATGATGACGCCCTCCCAGAAGTTCCCCGAGACCAGCCGGACCGCGTCCTTCGGGCCGAACCACTGGATCGCGATCGGGTCGTGGCCGATCACGTCGAGGATCTGGCGGAACATCAGGGCGTCGAGAGTGAACGAGCATTGGCCCGTCATGTCCACGCCGACCATCGAGAGCTGGGCCTTGGCTTTGTGCTCCGACTCGGCCCAGAGCATGATGCAGCCGCCGGCCATCGTGACCTCGACCCCCTTCGACTCCGTGCCCGAGGCGGCGGTCGCCAGGGCCAGGATCGAACGGAGCCGCTCGGCGTTGTCGAGCCGCGCCTCGCAGGGCGGCGGGCCTCCCGGGAACACGTCCTTGTAGAGCGGGAACCGCCCATCCATGGGCGAGCACGTCAACACCGCCTCGGGCGTGACGAACTGCACCCGGGCCGGGCTGTACTTCTCCCCTTCCAGGTCGAGCGGCTCGCCCGGGAGAATGGAAAAGCCGACCCTCGAGACGCCGTCACGCCTGGCCAGCTTCTCGACGATGGACATCGCGCCCATCGGCACGACGGGCATGGCGTCGGTGTAGCCCTTGCCCTCGACGGGCGGCCGGGTGTGCGTTGCTGGCTCGCCCAGCTTCTCGACCGGGACGCGAACCAGGGCGAGGCGGCGGCCGTCGCATCCGACGATCGTCAGCCGGTCGTCCGAAGCCATCGACGTGTCGAAGAACAGGCCCCCCAGCGCATAGCGGGTCGAACCCTCATCCACCGCGAACTTGGTCCGCTTGACCGCCTTGACCAGGTCGGCGGCGGCGATCAGGAACCCCGAGCGGGCCAGGCTCGGCTCGGCGGTCTCCTTCAGCTCCTTGCTCGGGTCGTGGGCGTTGACGGTGAGCTTAGCCTGGAGCCAGGACAGCTCGACCTCGGACTTCTTCTCGCCGCCCAGGTGGACTCGGATGCGCGGCTCGGGCCAGGCGTCCAGCAGCATGTTGAGCGCCGAGGCGTCGATCATCACCGTGCCCGAGCCGACCAGCGCGAGCGGTGCCAGTGCGACCTGGAGCTTCGCGAACTGGCCCACGACGCCGATCGTCACCTTCTTCGCGCCGGGCTGGGCGACGATGAGGTATGAGGCGTAATCCTTGCGGACCGCCCGCCGGTACATCACGGGCCTGAGCAATGACAGGGCATCGCGGAGCTGGTCGGCCCCGAACTCGATGTGGTCGCCGTGCGGGTTGTCCGCGGCGACCGTCTTGTCCTTCTTCCTGCGTGCCATCGAATGATTCTCCGAGATATGCTCAAGGCGCACCGCGAACGCCGACACCGTGCCGGTGCCGCGATGCGCCGAGGAGCCAGGGTTGGTCGGTCAGCTTCGACCGAAGAGGAGCGGGAGGCTGATCGCCTCCAGCTCGACAAGCTGTGCCCGGTAGGCGGCAAGCTTGTTCAGGCCCATCCGGATCGAGCGGTAGCTGCTCGCCCGGTGCCTGTCCACATTGCGGGCGACCATCGACCAGTCGCCGGACTCCGATTCGAGGCGGCGGTCCTCGTCGCGGTAGTGCTGGAACTTCATGGCGTCGATCCCCTCAGCCTCCAGCTTGAGGTAGTACGCCTGGGCCTCGGCCAGATCCTTCTCGGCCTGGTCGATCAGCTCGGCGAGGTACTGGGCCCGGCTCGCCGGCTTCATGTGCGTGGCCACCGGGCCGTATCGGTACTCGCCCGGCGGGATCTGCTCGATGGGCACGAACGGCCCGCCGAGCCTCCAGTAAAGGTCGTCATCTGGCTTGTAGGACTGCCAGGCCGCCGACCTGGGCGGGGGCGGATCTTTCTTTCGTCGTGGCATGGTTCATCTCCTACGCGCAGAGGTAGCAGCGTCCGTGCTCCTCGGGCGTCTCGACGTGACAGGTTTCGCACTTCCAGGCGACCCCCTCCTCGCGGCCCGGGTCCATCGACCCGGAGACCAACCGCTGGACAACCTCGACCGCCTTCTCGGTGGCGGTCTTGCCGAACGGGTTGTTGGTGAACCACCCGAAGGTGATCGACTCGATCTGCCACCACTGGCCGTCCGGTTCGGCCGGAGGCTTGACGACAGCAACCTCGAAGGCGCCGTCGGGGCTGGTCTGGTCGTTGAGGAACAGGTAATCCCCGAGCTTCCAACCCTGACAGTTGCACCAGGAATGGCCGATCAGCTTGTCGGCCAGGGCCTCGGCCGACTCGATCGGCGCGACGACCCAGGTTCGCCTGGAGTGGAAAGGCATCAGTATTCCTCCGGCAGGAGGATGCAGGTCGAGCTGCGGTCGGCCTCGGTGATGACCCAGATCTTCGTGCCGTCCTTGAGCGTGTAGGCCGACAGGAGCCGAGCGTCGTTCTCCAGCGACCAGTCGTTCGCACGGATGTCGTCGGCGTCCAGGTCGCCCCAGTCTCCCCGGACGTGGCGTCCAAGGAGCGTTCGCGGAGACTCGCCGGTCGCGGTCATGGCCGCGAGGGCTCCTGGCGTGGCCACGGTGGCGCCCAGGCTGAATTTCGGACGGTTGTGGGACTGGATCACGATTCATCCTCCTCGTCTTGGGAGTCGGTGTCGGCCCCGGTGTAATCGTCGAGGTACTCCGTGTCGGAGAACTCGAAGTGGCGTGCGACGATCCGGAGACTGTTCGCGGAGGCGTAACGCTTCGCCTCCTCGTAGTTCTGCGTGGTGAACGAGCCGAACTCGTTGCCGTCGGCGTCCTCGAACCCGTAGACGCTGATGGTCATCGATGCCTCACTGGAGATGCCGGGTGAAACGCCTGGAGTGCCGCATGACCAGCGCCATGACCTCGGTCAACTTGTTGGCGAAGTCCTCGCCATGCCAAGACTCGTTCAGGCCCCCGTGGACGAACTCGTGGGCCGCGCCGGCGACGATCTGGAGGCGGTTAGCCTTCTTGAAGCGTCGAGTGGTCCGCCGCTTGCCGACGTGGCACGGGTTCAGGTAGTAGACTGCCCCGTAATCCCCTTGCTCGAACTCGGCCAGGCAGTCCTGGGAGAAGATGAAGCCGACCGAGAATGGCCGATCAACCATGAACATCTCGTGCAACTCGACCAGGCAACCGGCATAGGCCCGGATGAGCCAGTGGGCATGGTCGGAGAACGCCAGGCTGCTTGGGCGGAACTCCTCGGGCACCGCACGGCGCACGCAGTTCTTGATGATGAACTCGTGCCTGAGCACGCTGGGCGGTGTCTCGGTCCGGCCGTTGACCCGGACGAGGATGCCGGCCCCGCCCATCGGCATGGGTGTCTCGGAACGCGCGGCCGTCCCGATCACCCACGCGTCGGGGTCGGGAGACGAGCTCGCCCGCTTGTTCCCAAGCTTCTCTCCTGCGAAACGCTCGTAGGTCGCCCGCTCCAGCTTGAACGCGGTGGTCCGATCGACCGCGATCGTGGTCACGAAGTCGGAGAACTGCGAGCGGTACGGGTACTTGAGCCCGTCGCGGTTGGACGTGAGGGTGTCCACGGAGGGCCCCGCCAGGTCGAGCACGACCGTGCCGCTGTAGTCGCATCGCTGGTGGAACATCGGGATTCCGCCGATGCGGACGACCATCAGGCCGGGCTCGGACCGAGAGAGTCGGACCTCGGCCCAATCCCGGCCCTCGTGGTGGAGCGTCCGCTGGACCTCGCCGACGCGCAGGCCGGGCCTGAGCGTCTCGCCGTCCATCTCGAACTTGACCTTCCGGCCGGGCGAGCAGAGCCGGACGAATCTGCGGAACTCCCTGCGGAGCACGTCGGCGACCTGGCCCTCCCACGTCACGATGCTGGTCGTGCCCGGATGCGTCGGCGTGTGGCCGGTGAGGTTGTAGCCCGCGCCGCTGCCGAGCACGAACCAGTCGCCCGAGACGATGGTGTATTTCCGATGGGCGAAGTAGAGGATTTCCTTCGCCTTGCCGAACCCGCCGACCGCGCCGGCCTGGAAGTCCTTGCCGCTCGAGCCGAGCGAGAGGAGCTTGTTGACCAGGATCTCGTTGGTCATCGCCGTGCCGTTGTTCTCGACCATGACGACGGTGTTGTTGTTGTCGTCGTCGTGGCGGAACGAGATCGCGATCCGCGTCGAGCCGCAATCGAGCGAGTTCTGCATGATCTCGCGGACGAACGCCCAGAAGCGGTCGCTGTAATCGTCGAACGCCTTGCGGAAAAACTCCGGCCCGATCTGCACTGAGTGCGCATACATTCCTCGGTCCTCACAGGTTGTTGAGCCTGGATGAAAGGCCCGACCTCGACACGGAGTCGGGCGTTGCGTGACTGAGGGATGTTCAGGACTCGGCGACGCGGTCCCGCATCCACTTGTGGCCACCGATCATCTCGGTGCCGTTGGGGTCGATGGTCCATCGCCCCATCTCCTCGCAGGCGTTCTTGCCCACGAAGACGAACCACTGGCCGGTGATCCGGCCATCGTCGTATTCCTCGCGGTCGATCTCCCAGAAAAACTGGCGACCACCCGCGAGGAAGACATTCTGCGAGCCGGTCGAGCGCCGGCAGGCAGCTTCCAGACGCTCCATGGCACGACTGGCGTCGGCCCGGCAGCTCCAACCCATACCGAGCCTCCTTTTACTCCGGGAAGTTCTCGTCGAGCATCCCGAGATACTCGAAGTCGTCCATGAGCGACTGTGCCCCGTCCACGTCGTCGCCGAGCAGCTCGCTGATCTCGGCGGCCGCCATGTCGCGGAGCGAGACGGGACGCTTCCTCGACTGATCGCGGATCTCCGTGAAGCAACCGGTCCCGTCGGGACCGACGCAGAGCATCGACATGAAGACCCCGTCGGAGTCGCAGAACCCGGCCCGCATGACGAGCCACCAGTCGTCCGGGCCGTCCACATGGCCCGAGGCCCCGCAGCAGGAGCACATGCCCCCGACGCTGACCTTGGCCTCGGGCCGATAGTCGTCGTATGACGTGATGCACATCGCCCCCAGCAACTCCTCGGTCGCCAGGACGACGGTACGGACGAGCTTCGACTCGAACTTGCGGGGGTCTCGCTTGGACTTAGGCATGGGCGATGCTCCTGGCCAGCAGTTCCGCGAACAGCTTGGTCAAGACCGCCTTGACCTCGACGTTCTGGTTGTTGAAGTGGTTGGGGGTCTCGCCGAGCAGCGAATAGACGTACTGCGCCTCGTCCAGGGTGAGCGTTCCGCCCATAGAGGCGAGCGACTTCAACTCCTGGAACCGGGCGAACTCGTCGAGCCCCATGTCGAGCGACTTGCGGGTCTCCTCGACCTGGGCGGCGGTCGTGAGCCCTACGTCAATGCGCAGTTGGATCTGCGCTCGCATCTTCATGATCGAATCACGGATGCGGTTCATTGCGGGAATCTCCAGGCGGACAACGAACGCCCCGCCCACACGTTGTGGACGGGTATAGGTAGCCCGGGTTCTGCCCGGGCGTACTTTCGGGGTCAGTTCGTGCGGATTGCGCCGGGCCACTCGATCCCGCCGAAATCCGACGACGGCGGAGCCAGTCATCCGACCCCACTCGCGGCGCAGTGTTTCACCGAGCCACGATTTCTCGCGTCGGATCGGGCAACGGTTGAGAATCCCCACGCAACGCCCGTTCCATTCGGGCGATTCGGACCGATCCCGACCGCTCCCGAAGATCGGCAGCGTCGGGACTGGCAACGGAACGGGGGAAGATCGCCTTAGGCAGCGTCCGGAAATAAGTTCGCCATTTGGGCGGATTTGTGATTCGATGGCCTCATGATCGACAGCGACCCGATCCGTGACAAGTATCAAGCTCTCCGTTCCGTGCTCAACGAGCGAGCCCGTCGCCTCTGGGCGGCCGCCGAAGCTCGCTCCTTGGGCCGTGGCGGGATCAGTGCCGTCGCCGCGGCGACGGGCATCGCTCGCGATACAGTACGCCTCGGGATCCGCGAGCTTGGAGAGCTATCCGGTCAGGGCCAAGCCGACCTATCCCCGTCGCGTGCGCGGCATCCCGGAGCGGGGCGTAAGCCGCTGACTTCCCTCGACGCCTCACTCCTGGCGGACTTGCAAGCCCTGGTGGAATCCACGACCCGAGGCGACCCGATGTCGCCCCTCCGCTGGACGTGCAAGAGCACCAGGCGGCTCTCCCAGGAGTTGCGTGATCAGGGACATCGGGTCGGCCGGACCACGGTCCACGAGCTGCTGGAGCATCTGGGCTACAGCCTGCAATCCAACCGCAAGACCAAGGAAGGCGAGTCGCACCCGGATCGCGACGCCCAATTCGAGTACATCAATCGGCAGACCAAGCTCTTCCAACGGCTTGGACAGCCGGTGGTCTCGGTGGACACAAAGAAGAAGGAGTTGGTCGGGGATTTCAAGAACGGCGGGCGGGAGTGGCGGCCGAAGGGGGAACCCGAGAAGGTGCGGGTCCATGACTTCCCGGACCCCGCCCTGGGCAAGGCGATCCCCTACGGCGTCTACGACCTGGCAGCCAACCGAGGCTGGGTCAGCGTCGGGGTGGATCATGATACGGCGGAATTCGCCGTGACGACACTCCGCCGTTGGTGGTCGATGATGGGGCAGCCGCTCTACCCCCACGCGGCGGAATTGCTCGTGATGGCCGACAGCGGCGGCAGCAACGGGTCGCGGAACCGACTCTGGAAGGTGATGTTGGCGACGATGGCCCGGGAGACGGGCCTGCGGATCAAGGTCTGTCACTTCCCGCCTGGGACCAGCAAGTGGAACAAGATCGAGCATCGGATGTTCTGCCACATCACGCAGAATTGGCGAGGGCGGCCGCTGGTGAGCCACGAAGTGATCGTCAACTTGATCGACTCGACGACGACCTCGAAAGGCCTGGAGGTCCGGGCGGAGTTGGACAAGGAGGCGTACCCGAAGGGGAAGAAAGTAACCGACGAGGAGTTGTCCCGAGTGAAGATCCAGAGAGCCCGCTTCCACGGCGACTGGAACTACACGGTATTACCTGAACCAGCTTGAATTGGCGAACTTATTTCCGGACACTTCCTAAGGTCAGGCTGGCGGTGTGACTGGCAAGGCCCGGCGAGCGGATCAGGTCGCTCGCCGGGCCCGTTTCGCGAACGGGGTGACAATGTCTGAGTCTAAATCCTAGAAGAAGCGAAGCAGCAATTGAATGGATTCGAAGCCGATCTATTCGCTACTAGCAACCCGGAATTTCCAGATTCAGTCGCCTACGGACTTGCGAGCCTGAGAGTAAAGAAAACACGACCCGTGGCCGAGGTGGGCTGCAGCGCCAGGTTAGACGATGAGGTTACCTGGATTACTCGGCCTTCCGGGAGGAACGCGAATGACCCTTCAGCTTCGCCTGGAGCACGAGGACTTTGCCCCGACCACCTGCCGCCTGCTGAATAGTGCTGTTGGAGGCAGCGAGGCATCGGTGGGGCTAACCGTTGTCGTCGTCTACCAGATCGGCTCCGTTCCATCTACGTTCCCATTTGGTCCCGCCGATTGGAACGATGACAAAGCTCTGCGTTTTCACCAGATCCCCGGCTGTATCGTAGATGTAGATGGTGGGCTTGTCGAGTTCGTTGGTTTCTTGTGCGACGACTTGTGTCTCTGGTGCTACCAGTGTAGCTCCTCGACCATCCTTGGTCTGCAAATCCTTTGGCGGCAGGCCCCGGCCGGTGTTATCGACCGTCACCCCGATGGGCTGCGCGGTCCCGTTCCTGATCTTGATCGGTGCATTTCCCATAGCTTCGACCTCCGAAGAAGTGCATATGAGCGATACTCGGTGATTTGAGAGTGCGAGCGTACTCACATGCCGAGCCGTCCAACTCTGAACCTCAGTCGACCGCAACGTCCGAGAGCCCCTCGGTATCACGAGAAACTGCTTCGGCGGAAGGGGTTCGCCGCAGCGCTAGCTTAGACCATTGGTGCCGGCGGCTTCGGGTCTTGATCGGGATTTGACGTTCTTCCGAAGATGAAGCCGAGGGCTGTTCCCAGTATGCCAACAACCGGTGTGATCTGTTGCTGACTGTAACCGGACGCCACCAGGAAAAGAGAAGCGCCCACGACTATCGCAAGACCAATAATTTTAAAAGTAATGTCACCACTGATCACCTGACGAACTCTCATCCATGCTGCTGTGATGATGAGGATCACCGCGAAAATGAGCGTCCCGATACTCAGTGCAATTTCGCCCCAACTGAGACCGCGCCCTGCTGGTGGCAACAAATCCATAGCAAAAGCGGGTCTAGCCGAAGCACCTATCACAATGCTTGCTAGCAACAGAATTATTGCCTGACGGGTCATAGTGTCTCTCCTCACTCGCCTAACGCTCAAGGTCAGCGGACTGCAGGAGACTAAATGGGACATCCTTATTCCTTGCTGGGATCTAGGTGACTTGTGTGATAGCCCTCTGACGATGCATGCTTACTGCTTTACACAAGGCACCGGCAGGGTTACGAATGTCCTATTCGGGTTCCTCTGAATTACTCAGCCTGCCGGGAGGATCTGGATGAACCCGGCGACGACGATAGCACCTGCGAGGATCATTGTGTCCCGAATCTTCATCGCGTCATTTCTCCGCCACCTAGTCGGTACTCGACGTGGAGTAGTTCGCATCACGTGTCAAAGGCGGGATTATGCGGACCACTGGGTAATTTCCAACACGGCGAATGATACGCATCGTCGTCACAACAGATCCGAGAATTACTGACGCGAAATCCGGTGTCAAGTAGCAGGAGTCGCTAGAGGGCGGGTCCTTGCCGCAAGTAATCGCGCCAACTGACCGGAGGATCGTTCCGCTACGACCCGCCGACGCGTTCTTAGGGGTTCCTGCAGGCCCAAGGAAGCCATGTCCATTTTAAAGCTGCCGCTTCTGAAAATCACCAGATCGGCTTTCAACCAAGACTTGTAGTGAGCGGCAGTCAACCAGACGACCGCCAAGCGGCCAAGCAGGCTGACTTCTGATGCGGGATTACTTCTCCGGCTCCGCCGACTTGCCAACGTATTCCTTCAATTCACGCAAGCTGGATTCCAGGCCCTTCACGGCGACGATCGTCTCGCGGGTGATCTCGACGTAGTTGTCGATGATCTCCTTGACCTCGCCCTTCCATTCCTCTTGGGTCTGCCAGAACTTGCCGATCAACCCTTCGATCTCCGATCGGTGGTCCGCGTTCAATCGCTCGACCGCTCCCGCGAACTCCCTGGAGAGGGCGGCGCCCGCCTGGTCTTTCGCGATCAGCACCTTGACCCCAACAAACATGACGATGCCGGCCGGGACCAGGTAGGCCGGGACCATCTTCAACGCCTCAAGCTCGGGTAGCATGGGATTCCCTCAGCTCGACGTCGAGCCACTCGACCCGGCCGGCTCAGTCGCCGGCTCTCCAAAATAATTACCCGATTTGCCAGTTCGCGAAACGCAACCTACTGGATGCGGATCGGGGGGCGATGGTGTCCTCTGACAACCGTTCGAGGTCGCACCGATGAGTGTTCCAGTACCAACCCCCTCAGTGGAACAACGGAATAACAAGCGTTTCCGGATTCCGAAGCCTGAAGGTGTCGTCGAAGTCGTGGAGGGCGACGGCTCGGATCGGACATCCCATGAGGATTCCCTGCACGACGAGTTCCTCGAATTGTTCTACGAAATCGTCAGTCGTTTAAGGAAAAATGTTGACGCAAACTCTTTGGCTGCTTAGCATAACGCCATCGATCCCAGGATGGTCCCGCGACGAGATTGGAGCCAAAAAATGTCGATTGCATCACGTCAAAAAAAGTCGAATCCTGCCCTGCCTCCCTCTATGCGTCGGGCGGTCATCTACTGCCGAGTCTCCAACCTCGACGAGGAGAAAAAGGGCTCGCTCAACTCCCAGGGTAAGGGGGGTGTCGCGCTCGCCGCGAAGCTCGGCTTCCGGATCGGCCCGGAGGACGTTTTCGAGGAACACTTCACCGGCGCCGAGTTGTTTGACCGCCCGGTGCTCCGGTCGATCCGCCGGGAGATCAAAGAGCGGAAATATCAGGCACTCATCTGCCACTCGACCGATCGGCTCGCCCGCAATCCGATCCACCTGGCCATCATCGCCGAGGAATGCGAGCGGGCCGGTTGCGAGCTGCATTTCGTCACCGAGCCCCTGGACAACTCGAACGAGGCTCAGTTGATCCGCTATGTCAAGGGCTACGCCGCCCAGATGGAGCGGGAGAAGACCCGGGAGCGGACGATCCGGGGCAAGGAAGAGATCATGGCCAACCGGCAGCTCGTCTGCGTCGGTTGGGCTTGCTACGGCTACAACTACGATCGGGAGACCAGGGTCCGCGTGATCGATGCGCCGACTGCCGCCGTCGTGAAAATGATCTTCGACTGGTATCAGAACGGCATGTCCACCGGGCTCGTCGCGGCAGAGCTAAACCGCCTGGGCATCCCAATCCCCGCATCTCGACTCGGCCATAATCTTAAGAAGAGAGAAATCGCGGGAATCTGGACGTTCTCTTCGGTGGTCAAGATCCTGAAGAACGAAGCGTACACCGGCAAGACGTTCTGGGGCACCAGCCGGGCCTCGGGCGAGCGGAATGCATCCGGGAGGTACAAGCAGGAAGCGGCACCAAGGGACGAATGGCGAGTCCTTGACGATACGGGCGAGCTGACACCGCGCCTGATCGAGGACGAGCAGTTCTACGCGGTCCGTGAGATCATGGCCAATCGCGGCCGACGTTACGGCCTCTACGCCGGCAAGAGGCCCGGGACCGGCCAGCAAGAGGCGTTGCTCCGAGGCCGGATCACTTGCGGTTGCTGCGGTCTCCCGATGTATACCTGCATCCGACCGTTGGCGAAGCAGGTCTATCGATACTACATCTGCAAATCAAAGAAAGGCGCAAAGGGGGCATCGGCGTTCGTGCCGTGCTCGAACGGCGTCTCCCCCATCGCCCACGCCGACGAAGCAGTCTGGGCGTGGGTCTGCGACCTCTATCGCAATCCCGACGTCATCCGGAAGCGTTTCGAGGAGATCCAGGCTCAGACAGACGATACGATCGAGCGGGAGACCCTGGCCTCTCTCGACGAAAAGCTCGACTCCCTCAAGCGGCAATACGCAAAGGGGTACAAGCGATACGCCGAGGAGGACGACCCTGACCTGGCCGAGATCCAGGATCGCGAGTTGCAGACGATCAAACGGCAGATCGCCGCGTATCGCGAGGAGCGGGCGATCTGCGCCGGGCGGGTCGATGCCCTGAACGGCCGGAAGGCGGCGGAGGCGTTCACCGAGGAGATGCTCGCCAACGCGGCAGACCTCTTGCGGCGGGATGCCGACTTCACCACGAGAGTCAAGGCGATCGAGGCCCTGCGGGTGACGGTCTACGCCCAGGGCAAGGAGTACAAGGTCGGCTTCGAGCGGCCGACTTTTTTTACTTCACTTTGCCACTCATCTCGAACATCGGCAGATAGATTGCCAGCATCAGGCCGGCGATCGTGGTGCCCATGCCCATGATGATGACGGGTTCGAGGAGCTTGGTCACGCTGGTGATCAAAGTTTGCATCTTTTCTTTGTAATACGGCGCGATCTGCTCCATCACCTGCGCGAGCTGGCCGGACTCCTCGCCGATGTGGACCAGGTTGGTTAACATCGGGGTGAACAGGCCGGTCTCCTCCAGCGCCGAGGCCAGGGGTCGGCCGGCGGCGACGCGGCTCTGCGCCCGGGTGATGGCCTCCCGAAAGATCGGGCTGGTCCGGAAGACCCCCCGGATCACGCCGAGCGATTCCAGCATCGGCACGCCGGACTTCAGCAGGAGCGCGATGTTCGATGAGAATCGGTACATCGCCATCATCACGATCAGCTCGCCGACCATCGGCAGGACCAGGCCGATCCCGCCGAAGTTGCGCCGGCCTGATTCGGTCGCCCCGTATTTCTTGATGGCGAACCCGACCACGCCCAGGCCGATGACGATGTAAAGTCCATATTTGACGATGAAGGCCGAAGCGTTGACGACGTACTGGGTGATGTCGGGTAGTTCGGCCCCCATGTCCTTGAACATGTTGGCGAAGGTCGGCACGACCATCCAGAGCATGACCGTCACGGCGATCACCGCGACGCAGATCAGGATGATGGGGTACGACAGCGCCCCGGTGACCTTCTTGCGGGTCTCGCGGGCCTCGCGGATCTGCTTGTTCAGCTCCTGGAGGACGATCGCCATCTTGCCGGTCATCTCACCGGTTCGGATGATCTCGACCCAGTGGTGCTCGAAGACCTTGGGGAACTCGGCGGCGGCCTGGTTGAAGGTGCTCCCTGCGGCGACCTTGGCGGTGATCTCGGCGAGCACCGCGCGGAGCTTGAGGCTCTGGTTCTGCTCGCCGGACAGCTTGAGCGACTGGAGCAGCGGCGTGCCCGAGGAGATCAGCGTCGAGAGTTGATGGAAAAACGAGAGGGTGTCGTCCAGCTTTAGCTTGGCGTGCGGCTTGCTCGACACCCTGGCGTGGGCCGCGACCCATTCCTCGAACGGCAAGGCACCACCTCCCTCGCGACCGGATGGGCCGGCCTCCGGCGCGTCCTTCCTGGGCGGTTCGTCCGGCCCCTCGCCACAAGCTTAGGTCGCGATCGTTGAAAAGAGACGAAATCCTCGGATTCTGTCTCCGTTGGGAGCAAGAGTTATCGATCCGTACCCGATCCAGGTGTCGAGATGGCGAGACAATCCTTAAGTTCCGTCTAATCCCACCCGAATTAATTCTGTGATGAGTCCGATCGCTATTAAGACCGGACGCGTCGACGGGATTTTCAAAAGTCCAGGAAGGACAGGCAGTTGAAACGTTCTCCCGCGGCATTCCACTGGGCGACTGTGCTCAGCCTCGGTCTGATCGCGGGCCTCGGGGCCGACGCTCCCCGGGATGCCCAGGTGGTCCGGGCGGCGCAGGACGGGCCGACGCTCCTGCCGCAGAGGTCGGTGCCTTCGCCACCGGTCGCGTTGCCGCCTCCGGGGGAGCCGGCGCCTCCGCCTCCGCCGTCGCCCTCGATGGAACCTTTCCCCGTCGAGCCGTCTTCGACCCAGCCGGGCGTCGAGTCCTCGGCCCCAGGGATGGTCTCGCTCCACTTCGACAACTCCGACATCCGCCAGGTTCTGGAACTGTTCAGCCGTCGAGAGAAGATCAACTTGCTGGTCTCGCCCAACGTGACCGGCCCGATCACGGTGAACCTCGACGGGGTCTCGCGCCAGCAGGCCCTGGAGGCGATCCTGGCGCTGGGCAATCTGCAGGCCCGGGTCATCAATGGGCTGACCTACATCTACACGGTCGACGAGTACAAGGCGCTGAACCTTTCGACAGCGCCAGTTGGCGACCAAGGTCTATCGCCTGAACTTCCTTCGGGCCAACGAGACCGCGTTGATGATCCGGTCGTTCCTCAGCTCCGACGGCAAGGTGACCGCTACGCCCGAGAGCGACGAGGGGATCGACGAGAACGCCAACTTCGCCGCCGGTCTGCCGACGATCAGCTCCGGCTCCGGGGGCGGCGGGGGTGGCGGGGGTGGCGCGGCTGGCCGGGGCTCGACGGGCGGCAACACGCTCTCGGGCGAGGACGTCATCGTCGTCCAGGATTACCCGGATAACCTCGCTCTCATCGACGACGTGGTCGCCAAGCTCGACGTGATGCCGGTGCAGGTCCTGATCGAGGCGGTGATCGTCCGGGTCGACCTCAACCGGACGCAGCAGCTCGGGGTCAATTACGGGGCCGTCGACCAGATGCATAGCGTGCTCGGGATCGTCGGCAACAGCTCGCAATTCGGCCAGACCGTCGGGTTCGCCCCGCTCAAGCTGCTCAACGCCAATGGCTCGGTCGCGGGCGTCTCGACGATTGGGGGCAACACCGCGACCGGCACGGCGTTCAACTCCGGCAACGGGATCAATTTCGGCTACATCGGCGGCAACGTCTCGACCTTCGTCCAGGCGCTGGAGACCATCGGCAAGACCAACGTCCTGGCGACCCCCCGGCTCCTCGTGCTGAACAAGCAGCGGGCCGAGATCCAGCTCGGCCAGCGCCTGGGTTACCGGACGGTGATCACGAACCTGACCAGCACTCTCCAGCAGATCCAGTTCCTCAACACCGGCACCCTGCTGAGGCTCCGCCCGTTCATCTCCGACGATGGCATGGTCCGGATGGAGATCCACCCCGAGCGGTCCACGGGGATCATCGACGCCAACGGCGTGCCCCAGACCAACACGGCCAGGATGACGACCAACGTCATCATCCCCAACGGGGCCACGCTCGTCATCGGCGGCCTGATCGACAACCAGGACGACACCACCCAGAGCGGGATTCCCGGCCTGAACCGGCTCCCGATCGTGGGGGCCCTGTTCCGGAACCGGACCCAGGACCTGATCAAGAGCGAGGTCGTCGTCCTGCTCACCCCGCGGATCTGGAACGCGGCTGACCCCGAAGGCCTGAACTGCGCCCCGACCCCCAAGACCGCGCTCGACACCGCCACGCGGGTCTCCCAGAAGATCGAGCTGGGGGCCGATCGCCCGTTCAAGGATGGTCTGCTCGGCGGCCGGCTCTACTACGACACGCCCCGCCGGGCCGACCGGCTCCAGGCCAACGACCCGGGCAAGAATCCCTACATGCACACGGTCAAGAGCGGCGAGAACTTCTGGACGATCTCCCGGCTCTATTACAAGTCGGGCCGCTACTACATGGCTCTCTGGGCCGCCAACAAGCAGAAGGTCCCGGCCCCCGAACGCCTGGCCGTCGGCGACAAGATCATCATTCCCCGGGCCGACCAGCTCGACCCGGCGCTGATCCCCGCTCCGGCCGGTCCGACCGTGCTTGGCCCCGTCCTCGATCCCGGCAACGAGCCGGTGATGGTCGCCCCCCCGCCGCCGGGCGAAGGGATGCCCGGCCCCTTCGGCCAGAACAAGACCCAGGACCCCGCCGCAAGGGCCGCCAGCCAGGTGCAGTCCGCTGCGAAACCCGCGGGGACGCCGAAGCCGAAGTGACAGCGGGTCAGTTCCCGGCAGCCAGGGCCGCATCGAGCCGCTTCCTCAGCGATTCGAGCGTCGACCGATGGGCCAGGTCGGCCGCGAGGTCGCGATCCTCGCCGGGGTCCTCGACGAGGTCGAAAAGGCGTTCCCGGCCCGCCAGCGGCTCGATGCCCATCCGGTGGTAGCTCCAGCGCCCTTTGGTCAGGAGCCACAAGGGGCCGGACGCGGCGGGGGTCCTCGGGGTCCTCGGCCTCCAGGAGAGATGCTCCATCTCGCTGAGGACCAGATCATCGGCCGCGCTCTCGTCGCCGAGCCAGTACCGGGCCAGCGAGCGGCCCGGAAATCGGCCGGGTTTCGGGTCGCCGATCAAGTCGAGGACCGTGGTCGGGACGTCACGAACGCTCACCGGCGTCTTCACCACCCGGCCGTCGGGGACGGGCATTCCCTTCGCCCCGACGACAACCAGGGGGACGTGCACGACCTGGCGATCGAGGCTCTTGCCGTGGCCGATCACCCGGTGCTCGCCGAGCATCTCGCCGTGGTCGGCCGTCACGACGACCAGGGTGTTTTCCAGGAGCCCCCGCGCTTCGAGACCGCCGAGCAACTCGTCGAGCTTCCGGTCGATCCAGGCGATCCCGTCGTCGTAGGACCCTCGGAGGAGCGCGTTGACCTCGGCCCTGAGCGCTTCCAGTTCGGGCTCGGCCGCCGGGTCGGGATGGGCCTCTTGACGCTCCTCGGCCCGCTCCCGTTGCTTGAGCTTCGCCTCCAGGCGGTCGGCGGTCGTGATCGAGAACGGCTGCGGGGCGCCCGCCGGCAAGCTGTACGGCGAGTGGGCGTCGAAGTAATTCAGGAAGAGGAAGAAGGGGCGCCCCGTCGGGCGGGTGGAGTCGAGCCAGGCCAGGGTCTCGCGGTTGAGCTGGTCGGCGTCGAGCCGGAGGTTCTGCATCGGGGCCAGAATTCGTCGTTTCATCTCGAACCAGGCCAGGAGCGACTCGCCGAGCCGGCAAGAGCGGAAGAACTCCCGGGGCGTGACCCGTCGCGTGATGTCGCCGGGGATGTCCAGGTAATGGAGAAAGCCGCGATCCAGGCCGTAATGGGCGCTCCCATAAAAGATATTGCCGACAAAACCGCCCGTCGCGTAGCCCCGGTCGCGCAAGTGCTCGGCGAGCGTGGGCCTCGACCCGTCGAGCGGGACATTGACGCGGGCCGAGGTCCTCGACATCCAGTGGCCCGTGAACAGGCTCGCATGGGTTCCGAGCGTGTACGGAGTCGTTGACCGGGCCTGGTCGAACCGGACGCCCCGCTTCGCCAGCTCGGTCAGCCGGGGGCTCGTTGGCCTTTCATAGCCGTGGAGGCTCAGGTTGTCGGCCCGGACCGTGTCGAGCACGACCAGCAAGACGTTCGGCGCGTCCTTCAAGGGCTCCGGCCCGAGCCGGAGTGACCACGCCTCGGAGACCGTCGGCACAACGCCCGTCGCGACGAACAGCACGAGCCAGAGCCCGGCCAGGGCCGGAAGGCTCGCGCGGGCGAAGCGCCGGAACCGGACCGAGTCGAACCGCGTCCATCGGCCGATCCGGACCCCGATGATCAGGACGAGCCCGCCGAGGACCCAGAAATTCAGACCCGGCAGCACCGAGAGGATGCTCCAGGCCCCCAGCGCGATCAAGCCGATCGGGACGAGCCGGGCCGTCGCCCGGGGCGCGATCCCCCTTGCCAGCCCCAGGACCATCCCGAGCCCGACAAATCCCACCCCCAGCGCCAGCGGGGCGAGCCACGGGGAATGCGAGTTGACCCAGAGGTCGGGGTCGCCGAACCGATATTCCACCCGCCGCCAGCCGAGCCGGAAAAGGCTCTCGACCAGGCCGCAGGCCAGGCCGATCCACCCGCTCAAACCCCAGATGGTGAGGCTCGAAATCGCGATGACGGGCGAGGCATTGTCCTCGACCCGCTTCGAGAAGGCCCGCGAGAGCAATCCCGGGCGTCCGGGTCTTGGCGCGAGCGCCGGGCCGTGTTCGGCGGGCCGATCGTCCGATGATCCGCAATCCATTGCGATCCCCCCCTCGGGCCTCCAACGGCCGATGTCTCTCGACGCCCGGGGATTATCGAAGAAATCGCATCCGACCGTCAAGGCCGAGGGATGCACCAGCCCTCCTACCCTGGTACATTGGCCCTCGTCGATCGGATCTCCGTCGAGGGACTTCGGGGCTTGATATCGATGAACAGGTCTTCGAGCGTGGTGGCGCTGGTGACGGTCCTGATCGTGGCGTCCGGGGCCTTCTCGGCCGACGATCCACCGTCGAGCAATTACGATCCCTCGATCTATCGGGGCGGGCCGGCGAGGCTCGGCAACCTTGGCACGCTCAAGCTCCCCGGCCGGGCCGAGCTGCTCTGGCGGTTCGACTTCGACCAGTACGTGGGCGAGCCCGTCATCGCCGACGGGGTCGTCTACGTCTGCGGCGACAAGGGCTCGCTCTTCGCGATCAAGGCCGACGGCTCCGACGTCCTCTGGCAGGACGAAAAGCCAGATCGGCGCTTCGCCGACGCGCCGACGGTCGCGGGGGATCGAATCTACGTCGCCACGGACCAGGGGCTCTCGGCGCAGAGGCGGTCCGATGGCAAGCCGATCTGGGATTACACGGTCGTCGGCGGGACGTCCGAGTCGTCGCCGGTCGTCGTCGGGGAGCTGGTCATCGTGGCGGGCTACGACGGCTTCGTCCACGCCGTGAAGGCGGCCGACGCCACGCTCGCCTGGAAGCTCGACATCGCCAAGGACGCGCCTCCGGCGCCGCCCGGCTTCGACCAGAAGCAGGCCGTCATCACAGGCAACGCGGCCAGGCCGAGGACGATGGCCTCGGACGGCTCGACCCTTTTCTTGCCGATCTTCGACCAGTCGCGGGTCGTGGCCATCGACGCGAAGACCGGCCAGCGGCGCTGGTCGTATCAGACCAAGGGATGGATGTATGCCGAGCCGACCGTCGCGGGCTCCGACGTGTTCGTGACCAGCCAGGACAAGAGCCTTTATTGCCTGGACAAGGCGACGGGCGAGGTCCGCTGGTCGTTCCCGACGAAGTGGCGGGTCGAGTCGGGCGTGGCCGTCCGCGACGGCTCGGCCTACTTCGGCTCGTGCGACGGCTTCTTCTACCGGGTTGACGTCAAGACCGGCAAGGCCGTCTGGTCGTTCGAGACTCCCAAGGGGGACGACGGCAAGCACTTTCCCATCTACTCCTCGCCGATCGCGAGCGAGAACCTCGTTTGCTTCGGCTCCTTCGACGGCTACCTCTACGGCCTGAAGACGCTCGACGGCACGGTCGCCTGGAAGGTCCGCCCGGCCGATGGGGCCGAGGTCACGTCCTCGCCCGTCACCGACGGCCGCGTCGTCGTCGCGACCGTGCGATACGACCAGTTCAAGAAGGCCGGGGCCAACGCGCTGGTCGGGATCGGCGAGCCGAAGAGGAAGTGATCACTCCTCCCCCGACATCGCCACGCTCAGGGCGGCTTCGAGGCTGGTGAGGCCCTCGCGGACCTTGTCGATGGCGCTGTCGAAGAGGAGCTTCATTCCCTCGGAGCGGGCGGCCTCGCGAAGCTCGGGCAGGGGCGTGCGGTTCTGGATCAGCTTGGCCATCAAGGGGGTGATCCGGACGACCTCGAAGACGCCGACCCGCCCCTTGTAGCCGACCCTCCGGCAGTGCAGGCAACCCTTGGGCCGATAGAAGATCTCGCCGGGGACCAGGCCGTGCCGCTCGGCCAGCTCGGGGTCGCATTCGTGGGGCTCCTTGCAGTGCGGGCAGAGCCGACGAACCAGTCGCTGGGCCTCCAGGACCCGCAAGGTGCAGGAGAGCAGGAACGGCTCGATCCCCATGTCCATCAAGCGAGTCACGGCGGAGAGCGCGTCGTTGGTGTGGATCGTCGAGAGGACGAAGTGGCCGGTCAGCGCGGCCCTCAGGCAGATCTCAGCGGTCTCCTGGTCGCGGACCTCGCCGACCATGATCACGTCGGGGTCCTGCCGGAGGAACGCGCGGAGGGCCGACGAGAAGGTCAGGCCGACCTGCGTCTTGACCTGGACCTGGTTCATCCCCTTGAACTTGTACTCGACCGGGTCTTCAACGGTGCAGATGTTGGTCTTCGGCTCGTTCAGGAGGTTCAGGCACGAGTAGAGCGTGGTGCTCTTGCCCGATCCGGTCGGCCCGGTGACCAGGGCCAGGCCGTGGGGCATCTGGATCGACTCGATCAGGTCGGTCGACTGCCGCTGATCCAGGCCGAGCTTCATCAGGTCGAGCGGGATCGCCGCCTTGTCGAGGATTCGCATGACCATCTTTTCGCCGTAGACCGTGGGCACGGTGTTCACGCGAAGGTCGATGCGTTTATCCTTGGTCTTCAGGGCGATGGCGCCGTCCTGCGGGATGCGCTTCTCGGCGATGTCCATCTTGGCCAGGATCTTGAACCGCGAGAGGATCATGATGAAGACCGACTTTGACGGCGAGGGCAGCTCGTGGAGCATCCCGTCGATCCGGAGCCGGAACTTGCACGAGTCCTCGAACGGCTCGAGGTGGATGTCGCTGGCGCCGGTGTTGAGGGCCTGTTCCAGGATCTGGTTGACCATCCGGACGATCCGGCCGTTGGAGCCCGGCGGCGGCGCCGCGTCGAGCATCAGGATGCCGTCGTCCTGCTCTTCCTCCTCTTCCTCTTCGGCCTCGACGTCGACGAACTCGGCCGCCTTGCCGCCGATCTCCTCGGCCCGACCTGCCTTGAAGAGCGCGTACAGCTTCCCCTCGACAACGTTCAGCGGCGCCAGCAGCATCCGGGCCCGGAGGCCGGTGAGGAGCTGAAGCTCGTCGACCAGGCTCAGCTCCTCGGGCGAGACGAAGGCGATGTCGATCGTGTCGTCGCGGACGGCCAGCGGCACGATCAGCCGGTCGAAACAGAGCTTCTCGGGGATGAGGTCGGTCAGCTCCTTGTCGACCGGCGCCTCCTCCTCGGCGCGGTCGAGCGGGGTCAGGAGGAACTCCTCGGCGTAGGCCTCGGCGATCATACGGTCCTCGGAGAGCCCCGCGCGGATCAGGGCTCGTTCATGCGAGCCGTTGGTCCTGGCGATTGCCTGCCGGGCCTCGTCAAGGACCGAAGGCTCGATCTTGCCCCGGCGGATCAGCGTCTCCAGGACCAGCGGCTCGGTGCCGGTCATCGCGAGCGTCCCGGTCATGGCGTCGCCCCTCCGTTCCCGACCGACGGCGGCGGCGCCTCGCCGTCGCGGCCGATGTTGTCGAGCTTGCCCATCAAGGCGTCGATCCCCGCACCGATCGTGGTCGGGTTGATCCCGGCACTCGTTGCCATCCCGGTAAGCGAGCCCGTGTCGATCGATCCCGCGCCCGCCGATCCGGCGCCCGCCGATCCGGCGGCCGTCGAGCCCCCCGAGGGAAGACCGCCGAGCCCGGAAAGGAGCTGCATGAGCATCTGTCTGGGATCGCCCGAATCGGCCCGAGGTCGGCCCTGCGCCAGGGCCTTGCCCGTGGCCGACGGGTCGATCCGGGCGGTAGTCTCCGGCCTGGCGTCGGGCTTGTTCTTGTCCTTATCCTTGGCCAGCGTCCTGGGCCCATCGGCCTTCGCCAGGGCGGGCCGGGGCGTGTTGGAGAATTCGAGCACGAAGTTCCGCCGCCCTCGGCGAAGGACCGCGCGGTCCTTGCGGACCTCGGCAACGATATAAGGCATCGGCGATCCGTCGGCCGCCTTCAGCGCATCCCCTCGCGTGTAGATCTTGTTATCGATCAACGCAAGCTGCTCGCGGCCGTCGACGAATGTGCCGCTGAGCCTCAGACCGGCGATAACCTTCTCGTCCTCGACGGAGAGATCGGGCAGCGGGGCAGTCTTGGGGTCCGCCGAAGCTGGGGCCGTCGCGGTGGAGTTCGCCGCCGGCGCGGCCAAGGCGACGGCCGCCGCCTGCTCAAGCTGGAACGGGCTGCGGGACAGGGCCGCGATCGAGGCCGAGGGCCTGGCCGACTCCGGAGGCTTGCTCGACCCCTTCGACGCGGTCGATTCTCCTTCGGGGAACAGGATCGGCCACGCCACGAATCCGGTCACGCCGATCACCAGGAACGTCGGCGCCTGCTTCAGGTACTTCGTCAGCATCGGTGGGGGCTCGCGGGGGGCGTTGCCATTTCGGGGTCGTGAGATTTCAGGCCGATTTCGCCGACTTCGGCGCCGATGGTCGCGCCTTTGGCGGGACGGCCTTCGATTTCGCCTTGGCCTTGGCCAGATCGGCGTCCGCGGCCGGCTTGGCGACCTCCTCGATGCCCATCAGGCCGAGGACGCTCATGGAGGCCTTCAGGGCGTCGGGCTCTCTCGGGTCGGGGTCGACTTTGAGGTTGTCGACGCGGAGCAGCCGCTGGTTCTCCTCGACCCAGAGGAGAAACGCATCGACGTCCTTATACTTCCCCTCCAGCTCGACCCGGACCGAGGCGACCTGGTAGGCGCCGGCGTCCTTGGGCTTCTCGGGGATGAGCGAGACGAGCTTGAGCGGGCCGGAGCGGACGCCGCCGAGGATGTACTGGAGGAACTCGTTGGGGTCGGAGCGGGGGGGCAGGCGGTCGGCGAACTCGGCGGCCTCGCCCCGGAGCGCCTCGACCTCAGTGGCCAACGCCAGCCGTTTCCGGTCGCGGTCGAGCTTTGCGGTCGTCGCGGCGATCTGGTCCCTCATCGGCGTGTACCCCATCGTGTACCATACCGCCAGCAACACCACGCACAGAGTCGCGCGAAGCTGCAAGGGGTCGTGCATCCGTTCGATGAGCCGGGCCTTGAGGCCGGGCTTCATCCTGGCGTCGGGGGTCGTTTCCATGAGGCTTGCTCCGGGACCTGCCGATCGTGGTGAACCCATGTCAAATCTGAAATCTGTGATTTGAGATTTGAAATCTGAGCTTTGAAATTTGAGATCCCCCGGCCTGCGTCACTCCTTCTTGGCCTCGGCGGGCTTGGGGGCGGCGGCCTTTGGGGCGGGTGGCATGCAGACGATGCTGTAAGACGCGACGGCCTCAGCCCCCTTGCCTGGGGCCTTCATGGTCTTGAGGTCCTTGAGCTCGATGACGGGAAAGTCGCGCCTGAGGCTCGACTTGTCGCGGAGCGCTTCGAGCAAGCCGTCGACCTCGCGGGGCATCTTGCCGGTGGGCGGGACGGGCGTCTCCAGCCGCATCACGAACGTCTTCTTGGCCAGGCCGGGCGGTCCCTTGCCCAGCGGCTCGAGCTCGCCGGCCCCCTGGAGCGATGTCAGCCTCGTGTTGGCCGGCAGGTGCGTGGCGACGTCTCGGACGTGCCCGGCCCAGAGGACCCGGCTGCCCAGGAACGCGTTGGCCGTCTTGTCCTTCTGCTCCAGCGTTTTCTTCTCCTTGTCGAGGTCCGACTCCTGGCGGTCGCCGAGCCAGCGGAACCTCGCCAGCGAGGAACGAGTCGCCGCGTGCGTGGTCTCCAGCGACTTCGCCCGGTCGGACATCAACAGCACGACCCCGACCATCAGCGCCGACTGCGTGACCAGGTCACCCCACGGGAAGATCTCGCCGATCGACTCGCGGGGCTTGATCGTCCGGGCCAGGTCGAATCCGGACTCCTCGGCCAGCCCCCCCATCGCCAGCCCCAGCGCGATCGAGGCCGAGTTGAACGCGGGCCCGTCCGACCGGGCCACCTTCGCGCCCAGGCGGGACGTGAGCTCGACCGGGTCGAGCTTCGGGGCGAGGTCGGGCCGGCCCTGGATCAGGACCGCGTCGACCCCCGCGTCGACCCGCCAGCTCCTGGCCTGCATCCGCAGGCCCATGAAGGCCGAGAGGATGGCCATCGGCTCGTCGCCAGGCGGGAGGTCGAAGACCCGCCAGTGCAGCGGCAGGTTTCCCGCGACCAGCATCCCCATCGCCTGCCGGTCTCCCAGCACGAACCGGGCCGAGAGCTTCGAGCCCCGAGGCGCCTTGAGCCGCCCAGTCGCCGCCCGGAGCAACGCGCAAGGAGACGGCTCAACCAGCACAAGCCGGGCCGAGCGCCGGTTCAGGGCCTCCATCGGCTCGGCCAGCGATCGCCGCCGGCACGAGACCAGCCCGGCCATCGACTTCTTGCCCACGGGCGCTTCGACCACGTCGATCACCATGTCCTCGACGCGCGTGCCGGCCGACTGGAGCGACTCCTGGAGCCAGATCTCCGGCTCCTTCTTCGCCGTCGAAGAAACCGCCCTCGCCGAGTGGAAGACCCGGACCTCCGGTACGCCCATCACCACCTTCGGCCGAGGTCGTCCCGAGAGCCACGGCCCGACCAGCCGGCCGATCAGCTCATCGAACCGCTCGGAACCCCGAGGCGCCGACTCGCGGGCCAGCTCGACCCGGCCCATCGGCGTCGCCGCCAGCACGCAGAGCGTGACCTCACGCTCACCCACCAAGAGCCCGATCGACCGCCGCCCCGCTCGCCTTGCCAGCAGATCCTTCATCGCTTCCTCCGGGACTGAGGACTGAGGCGGGTTCATCGGTCATCGAGAAGGTTTGAATCGCAAACAGGCGAACACGTAAGCCGGGTGGCGTCGAGCGGAGCGAGGCCCACCAGCTCCGGCATGGTGAACCTCGGACCGCTCAACACCACCCGACGCAATCAAGAGCCAGGCTCCTGAGTCCTCAGTCCTGAGGTACTGAAGATCAGTTGCTGATCGGGTTGATGTCGGTGCTGGCCGGCGGCTGGGCGATCGTGCTGTTGGTCGTGTCGAACCCGGTCTCGGTGAAGACGACCGTGTAGGCCCCGTAGCCGGCCGACGAGCCGGTCCGCGTCAGGGTCAGCGACCACGAATCCTGCAGCGACGAGGTATCGGCCGGCGAGAACGTGGCCGGGACCGAGAAGTACTTCGGCGGAGCGGACTTGATGTCGAGGTCGGTGACGTTGGTGGCGTAGGTGCCGTACTGGGCCTGGTAGCGTTCCTGGGCGGTCCGGACCGAGGAGAGATACTCGAAGGCTTCCGCGGCCTTGGAGCGTTCGACCGACTTGATGAATCGGGGGACGCCGAAGGCGGCCAGCACGCCGATGATCACGATGACCACGGCCAGCTCGACCAGGGTGAACCCGCCGCGGCGAATGTTGGGGCGGAGGGCCGGATTCGGAGTCTGCATGGGAGCGATCCTTTCTGCCTGTTCGGGCCAATGGACAGGACGGTTCCAGTCGAGAGCGGCGAGACGAGATGGAGAAGCGGACGGCGGAGACCGTTCCGTTATCCGTACCCGGGGTGGCCGACGAGGCCCACCCCCGGGTCGAACGGTCCCGGCGAGGTGCCGGGGCCGGATCAGTTGCTGATCGGGTTGATATCGGTGCTGGCCGGCGGCTGGGCGATCGTGCTGTTGGTCGTGTCGAACCCGGTCTCGGTGAAGATGACCGTGTAGGCCCCGTAGCCGGCCGACGAGCCGGTCCGCGTCAGGGTCAGCGACCACGAATCCTGCAGCGTCGCGGTGTCGGCCGGCGAGAACGTGGCCGGGACCGAGAAGTACTTCGGCGGGGTGGCCTTGATGTCGAGGTCGGTGACGTTGGTGGCGTAGGTGCCGTACTGGGCCTGGTAGCGTTCCTGGGCGGTCCGGACCGAGGAGAGATACTCGAAGGCTTCCGCGGCCTTGGAGCGTTCGACCGACTTGATGAATCGGGGGACGCCGAAGGCGGCCAGCACGCCGATGATCACGATGACCACGGCCAGTTCGACCAGGGTGAACCCGGCCCGGCGGCGAGAGACATTTTCCGGACGCTGCATCGATAGTTCCTTTCCGAAAGGCGTGCCATGCGCCGGCGGGTGGCCCGGCATGATGAAGTCTCGCGATGCGGGGCGGGACCATCCCGCCCGGACCACCCGGTCGCCCCACCGACGGATCGGGCTCGTCGACCCTCGACGGCCCTTGTTTCAAGGGGGCGCGACCTGCGATTCGTTGGACCCGCCTTGAACCGCTCCGGCCTCCCCTCCATCGGGGAATGCACGGCGATCAACGGCCCGGGTTCAACTGACATCCCAAAACTAGGTCACGGTTTTCGGCCGTGTCAAATCCATGTCCGGAATGGGGAAGGGGCTCCCCGGGCCGGGTCCTCTCGACGCGCCAGGCATCGTTCCTGGTATAGTGGGATCAGCCTGCCTGACCGCTTCGCGAAGCCCCCAGGGAGATCCCCGGATGACGAGGAACGGATCGAACGCCCGCCGGGTCGCCCCGGCCCTGGTCCTGGCCATCCTCGGCCTGGCGGCCCAGGCGGCCGTCGGATTCGACGATGTCCCAACCGGCCTCGAAGCCGGTCGCCGCCGATCACCCGGCCGCGATGGCCCGGGGGCTCGACCTCTTCAAGGCCGATGTCCGCGCGATCCTCGTCGACCACTGCCTGAAGTGTCACGGCGGCGCCTCAACCAAGGGCGACTTCGACCTCACCACCCGCGAGGCCCTCCTCGAAGACCTCGGCGAAGGCCCGTCCGTCATCCCCGGCGACTCGAAGAACAGCCGCCTCTACAAGATGGTCGCCCACCTCGAAAAGCCCGAAAATGCCCGACAAGGCTCCCAAGCTCCCCGACGACTCGATCAAGAAGCTCGCCGACTGGATCGACGCTGGGCGCCCCCTACGACCGCCCGCTCGTTGACCCCTCCAAGCCGAGCCCGCACGCCGTCGTCACCGAGAACGACCGCCGGTTCTGGTCGTTCCGGCCACTGGCCGACGCCCCCGTCCCGCCCGCCTCGGACCACCCCTGGGGCCGTTCGCCGGTCGACCGCTTCCTCAAGGTCCAGCTCGACGCCAGAAGGGGCTCACCCCCAACCCTCCGGCCGACCGCCGAACCCTGATCCGCCGGGCCTCGTTCGACCTCGTCGGCCTGCCGCCGACGCCCGAGGAGGTCGAGGCGTTCGTCAACGACCCGTCGCCCGACGCCTTCGAGAAGGTCGTCGATCGGCTCCTGGCGAGCCGGAGTTACGGCGAGCGCTGGGCGCGGCACTGGCTCGACCTCGCCCGGTTCGCCGAGAGCCACGGCTACGAGCACGACTACGACCGGCCCACCGCCTACCACTACCGCGACTTCGTCGTCCGGGCCTTGAATGAAGACATGCCCTACGACCGCTTCGTCAAGCTCCAGCTCGCCGGCGACGAGATCGAGCCCGAGAACCCGCAGGCCCTGATGGCCACCGGCTTCCTCGCCGCGGGCGTCCACAGCACGCAGATCACCGCCAACACCGCCGAGAAGGAGCGTTACGACGAGCTCGACGACATGGCCGCCACGCTCGGCACGTCGATGCTCGGCCTGACCGTCGGCTGCGCCCGCTGCCACGACCACAAGTTCGACCCCATCCCCACGCTCGACTATTACCAGCTGATCTCGACCTTCACCACGACCGTCCGGAGCGAGGCTCGAGCTCGACCTCGAACCCCGAGAAGAACCGCCGGGAGAAGGCCGAATACGAGGCCCGCCACGCCAGGGTCGTCGAGGCCCGAGACGCCTTCGTCCGCGACCGGCTTCCCGCCCGCTTCGAGGCCTGGCTGAAGTCCGACCCGAAGGTCGCCCGGCCTCGCTGGATGACCCTCGAAGCCTCGTCGCTGACCGTCGAAGGGAGGCGCGACCTTCAAGCCCCAGCCCGACGGCTCCTACCTCGCCTCGGGGAACAACCCCGAGTCCGACGCCTACACCTTCGAGGCCCGCGTCCCGCTCCGGGGCTTGACCGCCCTCCGGATCGAGGCACTGGCCGATAAGTCGATGGTCAAGAAGGGTCCCGGCCGGGCCTCTAACGGCAACTTCGCCCTGTCCGATCTGAAGGTCACCGCGACGCCCTTGAACGGCGGCGAGGCCGTGCCCGTCAAGCTGGTCCGACCCGCGCGCGACCTTCGAGCAGAAGGGCCTGCCCGTCGCCGCCGCGCTCGACGACGACCCGCACTCCGCCTGGGCCGTCGACCCGCAGTTCGGCAAGGACCACGCCGCCGTCTTCGAGTTCGACCCGCCCGTCGACATCGAGGGCGGCGCGACCCTGACCGTCACCCTCGGCTTCGCCTGCAACACCGGCCACACGATCGGCCGGCCTCGACTGTCCGTGACGACCGAGACGGGAACCGTCCCCCTCGACGGCGATCTCCTGCCGCTCGGGAGCCTGGCCCGGCTCGAAGACGCCTTCAAGGCGCCCGCCGACGCCCGGACGCCCGAGCAACGGGCCGCGCTCCTGGACCACTTCCGCAAGCTCGACCCCGAGACCGTCGCCCTTGACAGGGCCGTCCGCGACTCCGAGGCGAATGCCCCCAAGCCCGACCTGACCAAGGTGCTCATCGCCAGCGAGGGGGTCAAGCCGATCCGGCTTGCACTCGCAGGGGGCCGACTTCTTCGAGAAGACGTTCCTCCTCAAGCGGGGCGACCTCGCCCAGAAGCAAGGCGAGATCGCATCGGGGTTCCTCCAGGTGCTCACGTCGACGTCCGAAGGGGAGAAGCGCTGGGCGACCGCCCCGCCGGGCGGCTCGAAGCTCTCGTATCGGAGGACCGCCCTGGCCGAATGGATCACCGACGTCGACGGAGGGGCCGGGCACCTGCTCGCCCGGGTGATCGTCAACCGGCTCTGGCAGCACCACTTCGGCCGGGGGCTCGTCGCCACGCCCAGCGACTTCGGCACCCAGGGCGAGCGCCCCACGCATCCCGAACTGCTCGACTTCCTGGCCTCCGAGCTGATCCGCGAAGGCTGGCGACTCAAGCCGATCCACCGCTTGATGTTGATGAGTGCCGCTTACCAGCAATCGGCCGCCTTCGACGAATCGAAGTTCAAGCTCGACCCGGACAACAAGCTCCGCTGGCGGAACCCCCCGCGCCGGCTTGAGGCCGAGGCGATCCGCGACGCGATGCTCACCGTCTCCGGGACCCTCGACGACCGTCCCTACGGTCCCGGGACCCTTGACGAGTCGATGAAGCGCCGGAGCCTTTATTTCACGGTCAAGAGGAGCCAGCTCATCCCGATCATGACCCTCTTCGACGCCCCCGACGCTTTGCAAGGGCTCGGCCAGAGGGCCACCACGACCGTCGCCCCGCAAGCATTGGCCCTCTTGAATAATCCCCAGGTCCGAGGGTATGCGCAAGCCTTCGCCCGCCGGGTCAGGCCCTCGGCCAGTGATCCACTCGACCAGGCGATCGATCGGGCCTACCGCCTGGCCCTCGCCCGCCCACCGGCCCCGGAAGAGCTGGGTGAAGACCTGGCTTTCGTGAAGACGCAGGCCGAAGCCTACCGATCCGCCGGCCACGCCGACGCCGAGATCTCCGCCCTGGCGGACTTCTGCCAGGCATTGATGGGGCTGAATGAGTTCATCTACGTCGAATGACCAGGCCCGGTCGGGGGAGTCGATCGATGTCACCCTGGATCTGCTATCTTTCCCTTGTCACCCTCGGCGCGACCCCTGGCCCCGGAGACGCCGACCCGTATCGGTCGGCCCTGGTCGCCGCCGTCCATCACTTCGTCCGCGAGGGGGAGGTCGACCACCTCGCGGCGATCCTCGACAAGCACCCCCGGCTGGTCGATGCCCCTCTCGAATATGCTCCGGGCCGAAAGCCGTCGCAGACGGACTCGTTCACGCCGCTGCAGCTCGCGGCGGAGTTCGGCCATGACAGGGTCGCGGCGGAGCTGATCCGCCGGGGGGCCGACGTCAACGCCCGCGACGAACTCGGCCGGACGCCCCTGATCCTGGCGGCCCAGGGTGGCCATCTGGCGACCGTCAAGCTGCTGGCCGGGCGCGGGGCCAGGCTCGACGCGAGGACCGACCCGATCCCCGAGTCGTCGGGAATCCTGCCCGGTTCGCCGCCCGCCGGTCCCGGTTCGCCCGCCGATCCCTCGCCGCCGAAGATCTATCCCGCGATTCCGAGCCGGACCGCGCTGGAGTGGGCCATCGCGTCGGGGAAGCCCGAGGTCGTCGCCTACCTCAAGGCCCTCGCGAAGGAGTAGGGTCCGCTCCGAACGTCTTCGCCTAACCCTCTCCGCAGATTTGTCATAGGCGCTGACAGAAGGTCGTGTCCGTAATCCATTGCATTGAGCCGGCCTCTTGGCCTATCCTGACGCGATGCCACAACTCTTTGACCTGATCGCCAGATACGTCGTCGGAGGTGGGCCGTGGACGATCTCTCTCGGTTCTGCTGCCTGAATTCCCAGTGTCCCGATCACGGCGTCCGGGGTGGCGAAAATCTCTCCGTCTGCGGCTATTACGGCCATGACAACTCGATCCGCTTCCTCCGTTGTCGCTCCTGCGGCGTCCGGTTCTCCGAACGCAAGGGGACCCCGCTGTTCCATTCCCATCTGACCTAGGAGAAGGCCACGGCCTTGCTCGGACACGTCGCCGACGGCTGCGGCGTCCGCCAGACCGAGCGGCTCGGCGGCGGCATTGGCGGGCTCGAGCGTGAGCCATTCGATCAACACGTCGTTCATCGAGCGTCAGAACGCGACAGATCGCCACCACAACGCGAGGAAGTCGCGAAAGACCTATCGACTCTCGAAGGACTGGCGTTTCCACGAGGCGGCCACCTATTTCACGATGTAGAGCTATCATTTCTGCTGGCCGGTGAGGACGCTGCGAGAGCCGGTCGTCGAGGGACGTTACCGGAAGCGGACGCCTGCGATGGCCGCCGGGCTGACAGATCAGGTCTGGACGTTGTCCGAATGGATCAGCTTGCCGGTCGTGCTACGGAGTTAGGACACGACCCGGTATACGAGATGAGTGACAAAGAGTATTAAAATCCGTTCGCACTTTGCATCAATTAGGGTTCGAGACCTCTTCTTCTGTCCCCTGGCTTCGCGAGTTCGGCGAAGCGGTCCAACGGGCCGGGGCTGGAGTGAGGGGCGAGGTTGTCGGATCCTTCACGGATTATCCGCCGGACCAATCGAGAGATCGGGAGCCGTTCCATTTCCCGAACGGCTCCTGACCTTATCGATTCCAGCACGGCCAATGGCACGATGACCGATGGACGACCCTGGAAATCCCCCGATCGATCAACGGCCACCGTCTCATCGAACAGGTCGTTCGTCCGGATTCCGGTGATGGCTGTCGCGTCCTCCCCTCGGAGTCGGGGGGCCGCTGGGCCGATTCAACAGGCGTCCCTGCAGATCCTCGCGATGCAGGTTTTCTGGGTCTCCCCCACTCTGTGGTAGGAGTTACAGTAGGTGGTCGCATAGACCATGCACTTGGGGCAGGTTGTGTCCCAGTCGGGGGGGATAAAAGCCGGCGTCAGGCCCGGGGCTCCTGCTGACGATCGGGCGGCGGCGCGGTAGGGCCGGGAGCCGGGGCCCAGGGCGGCGTCGGCGGTGAATCCGGGGGTCCTCATGGCATCTCCTTGGCAGTTCGGGGGGTTCAACGGTCGAAGTAGGGTGAGAGCTTGGTGACCAGGAATGGGAACTGCTCGGTCACGTTGACACGGGCACAGGACTTCCGGGTCACGTCGGTGGTCCGGTTGGTGAAGCAGAAGACAATGTCAATGAGGGTGCGGAGGCCGCCGAGGGTCGAGGGGCGGGCCTCGACGGCCGAGAGCGACTCGTCCCGGCCGAAGGCCTCGGCGGCCGCAGCATAGATGGCCGGGTAGCGTAGGCTCAAGTAGTTCAAGGCTCGATGCTCATCGGTGGCGCCGGCGTTGTCGGCCATCTGGATCAGCGAAGTGAAGAGTTCCTCGGCGGCCGGCTCGAACCGCTCCTTGTCAATCTGCTCGGGTCGCGGGATCGATCCGATCAGGCCATCGATGTCGAACGAGTAGAGCTGATCGAAGGTGACGATCGGGACGGTCAAGCCATTGCACAGGCCGGGAGGAGCGACCGGGCCGATGGTGCCGATGACGACATCGACATCGGTCGCCCGGGGCGTGGGTCGGACTGCCTCGATTAACAGTTCGAGATCGGCCGGATCGCGCGGCCGGAGGAGGTAGGTCTCCATGCCCTCGATCGTCAGGACCCAGCACAATTGTCGCGCCAGGTAGCGATTGGTCCGCTCGGCCAGGGTAGCATACAGCGCCTGCCGGTCGGAGAGCCCGGCGGCACCGGCGCGGCCGGTGGCCTGGGCGAGTTCCTTCTCGATCGCCAGGTTGGGGAACCGGGGCTCGATCCGTCCCACGGCGTAGACGAACGCGGCGTTCCCCGGGTCGGTCGACTTCCCGCCGCATCCGCAGGTGCCGCCACACGATTGGGGAACGACGCCCCCGCCCCCGATCACCGGCCCGCGCCGGTTCGCCTGGCCCGTGGGCCCATCCGATGCCTCAGTCACCGTCTCGGTCAGATCCATTGTCGTCCTCCCGTATTCATTGAAGTCGTGTCCTGGCCAGATCGTGATAGGCTGCCCGCGCGTCCAACAGGGCGGGCACGACCGTCATCCGCCTCGGCCCGCCGGCCTGGGAAAGTGCCCGCCTCACCCGGGCCGAGTCGGCCTCGGGGAATTCGGACATCAGCAGCGCGATGGCTCCGGTGACGAACGGCGCCGCGACGCTCGTCCCGCTCGACCGAGCCGGTTGGCCATCGGCCCCGAGGCTCGTGATGCCAACCCCGGGGGCGCTCAGGCCGCGGCGGCCGATCGAGGCGCCGAGATTCGACCCGACGGAGGGATGGCCCCGGAGGTCGCACCCCACGACCGGGATGACCCAGGGATGGCGGGCGATCGGCGAGCCGCCGATGAGCCCCTGGTTGCCGGCGGCCGCCACGACGAGCACACCCCGGCGCATGGCCAGATCGAGCGCCCCCGCTAATGCCGCGTCGCCCGGACCGCCCAGTCGCGATGCCGCGAGGCTCAGGTTGATGACCCTGGCCCCGGCCGCGATGCAGTTGACCAGGGCCGAGGCGAGGTCGCCGAACGCGGCCTCGGGCGGCGGCCAGGCGGCCTCGGCGAAGACCGGACGCACCAGCAAGGTGCATCCCGGGCAGATCGCCGGGGCCACCGAGCCCCTTCGGCCCACGAGGATGCCCGCCACGAAAGTCCCGTGCCCGCAGGCGACACTGGCGGCCCGCGCAGCGACCGGCCGGGCCGCCGGGGATCTCCCGGATCGCCTCGGACGGCAGGTCCGCGTGATCGAGGGCCACCGGCCCATCGATCAGCGCAACCCGCACCTCCGGACGGCCCGGGCCCCTCGCCATCAGCGGCGTCAGCCCAACGAGGTCGAGCGGCCCCATGATCTGGCACCCCCCCCTCCCGACCTAGCCCGAACCGTGCCCCGGGCGGCACACCCGGCCCGGAAAGAGACCGAGCCGGTCCCTGACAGCGGATCACACTCGTGTTGCGCCGGAGAAAGGGGACCGGCACCCGGCCCGAGAAGGTCTCTTCCGGTTGGTGGGCCATTCCGGCGCCGGGAGCCGGTCCCCTTTCTCCTCGACTGTGCGCGATACGAAGGTTAAATGGGGTGGAAGGCACCGCAGACGCAAGTCGTGCTTGTCAGGCAGAAGACGCGGCCCGATACCTGGTCCGAATGGCAATTCCGGATGGAGATCGGGTAGCAGCCCACCGGGCAGGACGCCATCGGCCCGCCAAAGATCCCCGCCGGACGGAGGTCCGACCCGTCCCGGACCGCGAGGCCATCCGAACGATAGTGCCCCCGCGTCTCGGGGAGCGAGGCCTCAGCTGTGAATCCCGGCTGGCTCATGGCTTCTCCCTTCGACTGGCGGCGACTCGTGGAGCTCGGTCGGCGACCGATAAGTCACTCTTACAAGGAAAACAGTCTGATTGGTTTGGCTTGGACTTATTAGGTGAGACGTGATTGGAAACGTCAACAAAAAAAATTCAAATTCCTATAATTTTCAAACCAACTAAACAAAAATATTAATATAATAAATTGATTACGATGCGCTTTGGAGATCTGGGTCGAGAACCCGTGTTCCCGCAGTCCCATACGATTGCGAGGGCCTGGACTAGTCGCCGGAGTGAAATATAGGTCGGACAATATAACTCCTCCTGTTTTTATTTGATCCGCATCAATTTCCATCGTTGATTGAGTTGATTGTTGTCATCGCACTGCGAGAGCGGGGTTCCCGGGTCACGGCTGCCGTACGGGATGTCGATCGGCTTGCCGTTCCATCGCGACACGATCTTGAAGTAGCCGTTGCCGTCGCGATCGATCCGCCAGATCTGACTCCTCTCCTGCGGCGACGGGTCGGGCGACTTTCGGTCCCTGCTCTCGCCCACGATCAGGACATTGTGGTCTCCGGTCTCCTGATCCTTCACGTCGAGCGCCTTGTTGGTGGACACGTTGATGATCGCGAACCAGCCGCGAGGCTCATCGACCGGCACAATCTTCCACCCATGCCATCGATTCTGTCGTCGCCAAGGCGTTTCAATCCCTGGAATTGAGAGAATCTCGCCACCCGCCCTTCCTTTCCCGGCGCGGGTTCGTTCAGCAGGCCCGGGATCTCCGTGGAGACGCCCGATGTCACCCCCGCGAAGGCGCCCAGCGCGAATTCGAGCGACTCGGGCTTTTGCACCCGTCCGTCCAGGTCCCACCAGCTCCGCGCACCATCCTTGCGCGTCCAGATGACGGATCGCCTGGCGGCGGCCGCGCCGTTGTTGTGCCGATAGTCGAGGCGAAACCGACCGGGCCTGACGAAGGCGGTCGCGAACGGGTTGTCGGGCTCCGGCTTCTCGAATTCTCCCCTGGCGGGACCGACCTGACTCTTGACCCGTCCTTCATCGGCGTAGGTTCGACAGGTCGCGTAGACCTGGGAGACCCTCGACAGGATCGCCTCGGGCTTCAAATCATCCTGTTGTCCCGCGCCCTCCGCCGCCCAGGGGGACCCGGTCACGGGAAAGGCCAGTGCGAGGGCCAGGAGGAGCGGCGGGCCGGACGTGAAATGCACGCCATGCATTGGTCGGAATCTCCGATCGGAAAGGAGGATGGGCGATCCGTCACGAACCAGGGGTTTTCTCGACGTTGAGAAGGACCGGCATTCAAGCCTCAAGGGCCAGGGATTCCAGTCACATGATGGGGATTGGTCCGGGGACTTCTCGGTGCCTCAGCCATTCCAGGACGCCTCAAGCCGCGTGTCGCGGATGCGGCGAATTTGGGTTCCCCTCATCCGCGTTCGGTTCTCTGTCGGTGGCGATCACCAGGAGGGGAGTCGCGTTGGAGCCGCGAGAGGCCATCACGAACCCGCGTTCTACCAATCCATGCGGATCGGGTGAAGAATCGTGCCAGGAGGAAAGCATGGAAACCGAGGATCGGAGTCCATTTTCTGGAATTGTGTGTTTGCCGGCCTCGCTTCTGGATGAATGTATGGGAGAGCCAGCGGGGCGATCGTCGGATCGGGATTCCGCCCGGGGCGACGATCCCCGGCGGGATTGACCGGTGATGCTTTCGATCATGGCTTCGACTTTCGCAGGCGCGAGCTGGGATTGGCTTTGTCTGAATATCCTCCCAAGGCGCCCGACGGGATTGGCTTTGTCTGGGAATCGACCGAATTGGCTTTGTCTGAATATCCTCCCAAGGCGCCCGACGGGATTGGCTTTGTCTGGGAATCGGCCCAAGGTGACCTGTGCTCGAATTGGCTTTGTCTGGGAATCTTCGGAACGTGGCCGCCCGGAATTGGCTTTGTCTGAAAATCCTCCCCATGCCCGAAGGTGAAAGCGGCCGGCATGGCGGGGTGAATTGGGTTTGTCTGGGATCGAGGATGGGTGTCGTCGCGGCGTTGGGTTTGTTTTTTCGAGGGCGCGGAAGGTGGCGGGCCGCAAACGTTGCCCCATCGCTCGGTAACGTGACCTAGGCTGGAATGGGACAATATCGCTGATCCGGGGACGACGGATCCTCGCGACGTAACCCCGGCCGTCCCGAGGACCTGGATCGATGATGATCAAATTGCCCTGTCCGACCGGTGTGTTCCCGATGTCGGGGAAACGGAAATGACGACGCGCGGGGGCTCGATCCGCGGCCGCCGGGGGGTCTCGTTGATCGAGACGATGGTCGTCGTCTCGATCATCGGCATCCTGGCGTCAATCGGCGTCCCTCGGTTCGAGGTGGCGATCGAGCAGTCGCGGGCCAACATCGCCCAGGCTAACCTCCGGGCGATCTGGATGGGCCAGCGGCCTACTGGCTCCAGTACAACAGCTTCGCCCCCGACCTCGCGACGCTCCGGCAGAACACCCTGCTCGACTCGGGGATCGTCGACGACATCGGCGACCCGGCCCCCTCGGGCCAGGCCTACGTCTACAAGATCAGCCAGTACGAGGCGTCGGCGTTCCAGGCGACGGCCCGGCGGGTCAACTCCTCGTGCAGCCAGGGGACCTTGGCGATTGACCAGGACGGCAACCCCGGCACCGGCACGATCCAGATGACGATCCAGGCGAGCACCCAGACCATCACCCCGGCATTCCCCTAGTCGAGTCCCGAGGAGGGCCCAACGATGTCGCCCAAAACCGCGACGGCGGGCGGTCGCCGCCGAGCTTTCTCGCTCCTGGAGGTACAGGCCGCCTTCCTGATCCTGGGCTTCAGCATGGCGGCGATCTTCCCGTTCGCCGTCGCCCAGCTCAAGCTGGTCGCCTCGCTGGAGCGCCGGCTCCCGCCCAACACGACCTTCGTGCTGGTCTCGAGGGACAATCACCTCCTGGCGCTCCTGGCCGCCGGCGGGGGGACGACGGCGCCACCCGCGTCCGCGTCGTCGGGCGGGTCGTCGACCGGGAACATCGGCCCGGCGACCCGGACCCTGGTCATCAACTCGGTCGTGCCGGGGTCGGGCACCAACGAGGTGACGGCGACCGTGACCGTCGAACCAAAACCCTCGGGAGGCTGACGATGATCGCCCGAGATCCCTCGACGCGCCAGCGCGGTGGCTACACGCTGCTCGAATTGATGGTCGTCAACATCCTGATGGGGCTGCTGATGATCCTGCTGGCCGGGGCCTGGCGCGCCTGCGGGCCGCTCTGCCTCGAGGTGATCGCCCGGAGCCGGATCGCCAGCGAGGCGAACGTCGCCGCGGCGGCTCTTTATGCCGATACCCACACCTCCAGCCGGATTCTCGCGAGCAACGGGGTCTCGGTCGCCAGCGGGACGTCCATTCAGATCAGCTACAGCGACATCGCCAACGGCCCGATCACCTGGACGGTGACCTACACATTCCAACCGGGGACCGACCCGGCCGGCCAGGACGGGCGGCTGATCCGCTCCGACGGCAACGGCACGTTCACGATCGCCCGGCACGTCGAGGCCATGACCGCGACCGCCCAGGGCAACGGGGCCGAGCTGGCGTTCTCCTTCTATTATCGAAGCTCGCGGAGCCAGTACACCTTCGAGGTCCACCCATGAAGGCCCAACGCCCACGGAGACGCCGGGGCTTCGCCCTGATGCTGGTGGTGATGGAGATGCTGCTCTTGCTGGCGCTCTGGGGGGTGGCGTATCGCCAGCTCGCCTCGGCGATGCGCCTGGTCGCGGTCCTCTCGAAGTCTCAACCCAGCGGGACCCCGCAGTTGAGCTTCAAGCCCGTGGTCCGCGGGTTGATCCTGCTCGAGACCGGCGACCCACCGGGCGACGCTTATGTCTGCGGCGTCGTGATCCAGGATACCGACGGGCCGCACTATTTCCAGGTCAGCTTCACGCCGGCCAACGGCTCCGGCTCGACGAACTCCGACGGCTCGACGCAGTGGACCGTCCACTCGATCCAGGTCCAGCAGAGCGACCTGAGCGGCTATCCCACAATGCCCTATTCCTTCGGGCCATGACCGACCATGATTCCCGACCGACCAAACGATGCCCGAGGGAGGTCGGACCGTCGGCGAAGGCCGACCAGCCCCTGGGACGCCTTCCGGCCCGGCGGCCGACGCCTCCGGAACCGACGGGCCGAGGAGCACCGCCAGCCCTATTTCGTCGACCGGATCGACCCGCCGACGTTCACCCTGGCGGTCCTCCTGCTGGTCCTGACCATCGTCGACGGCGCCGTCACGCTCCTGCTCCTCGGGGCCGGCTGCGAGGAGATCAACCCGGCGATGAGCTACCTCCTCCGCCGGGGGCCGCTCCATTTCCTCCTGGGCAAATACCTCCTGACGACCGCCGGCCTGCCGTTCCTGCTGATCTTCCGAAACTTCACCCTGTTCCGGACCCGCTTCCGCGTCGGCTACCTGCTCCCGGTCTTCGTCGGGCTCTACTTTGTCCTGCTGGGCTATCAGCTCGCCCTGATCAACTTCCCGCCCGAGGTCTCCCGGGAAGATCTCGGAGACAATCCCCAGATCGCGCCTTATGTTCAGACTACGAGACTCGGCCCGCCCGACGGGCTCACGGATGACCGATGACCGATGACCGATGACCGATGACCGATGACCGATGGCCGATGACCGATGACCGATGACCGATGACCGATGACCGAAGCTTTCCATCCGTCGATCGCCCATCGAGCCTCGTCTCATCGACCATGCTGGGTTCTCCAAGAAAGTCCGACGCCCCGAAGTCCGACGGTAGGCAAGAATGACCGACATCCGGGAAGCCCTCGACGAGTTCCTGTCCGAGAGCTTCGAGAACCTCGACCGGCTCGACCGCGACCTCGTGGCCATTGAGGCCGACCCGGCCGACCGCGCGACGTTCCGCTCCATCTTCCGGACGATCCACACCCTCAAGGGGAGCTGCGGCTTCTTCGACCTGCCCAAGCTGATCGCGATCGCCCACGCCGGCGAGAGCCTCCTGGTCCGGCTCCGCGACGATCCGGCCGGCTGGCGGCCCGAGATCACCGACGCGCTCCTGGCCCTCGTCAACGCCGTCCGCCGCGACCTCGACCAGTTTCAGGCCACCGGCACCGAGGTCGTCGAGAACCTCGACGGCCTGATCGCCTTTCTGGATCGGCTCCCGGCCGCGATCGATTCGCGGGATCGACAGGCCCATGCGATGCCCTCCCTCAATCCCTCCCCGGTCGATCCCTGTTCCCGAAGGGCCAGCGTCCGCGTCGACGTCGACCTGCTTGACGGCCTGATGGATCTCGTCGGCGAGCTGGTGCTGACGAGGAACCAGGTCCTGCGCCTCTCGGGCTCGCGGAGGGACACCGAGCTGTCGAGGCTTTCGCACCGGCTCAACCTGGTAACCTCCTCGCTCCAGGAAGGAGTCATGAAGGCCCGGATGCGCCGATCAGGACCATCTGGAACCCGCTCCCCCGCGCTGTCCACGACCTGGCTCGCGAATGCGGCAAGCTCGTCCGGCTCACCCTGGAGGGACAGGCCACCGAGTCTCGACCGATCGGTCATCGAGGCGATCAAGGACCCGATCACGCATCTGGTCCGCAACGCCATCGACCACGGGATCGAGCCGCCCGAGACCCGCCGAGCCCGAGGGAAGCCCGAGTCCGGCCGGCTGTCGCTCCGGGCCTCGCACGAGGGGGGGATCGTCCTCGTCGAGATCGACGACGACGGCGCGGGGATTGACCCGGTCCGGGTCGCCCGCAAGGCGCTCGAACGTGGCCTGATCACCCGTGAGCAGGCCGGGCAAATGACCCCGGACGAGGCGATCCGGCTGATCTTCCAGCCCGGGTTCTCGACCGCCGAATCGATCACCCGGGTCTCGGGGCGAGGGGTCGGCCTCGACGTCGTCCGGGCCAACATCGAGGCGATCGGCGGCACGATCGAGGTCCGCAGCCACCTCGGCCGGGGGACGACCGTCGTCCTCAAGGTCCCGCTCACCCTGGCCATTATCCCCGTCCTGATCGTCCTCGACGGACGCGGCGAACGCTACGCGATCCCCCAGCCCAACCTTGTCGAGCTGATCCGCCTGGAAGGGGACGAGGTCCTTCGAGGGGTCGAGTCGATCGGCGACGCCGCGTTCTACCGGCTCCGGGGCGAATTGCTCCCGCTGGTCGACCTCGACCGTGTCTTCGGCGACCCCCGGCGCGACCTCCGCCGCCTCGCGGTCCTCCATCTCGCCGTCCTCCAGGCCGATGGTCGAAGGCTCGGCCTGGTCGTTGGCGATGTGGTTGACACCGAGGAGATCGTGGTCAAGCCGCTGGGCTCGTCAATCCGGTCGATCCCGCTCTTTGCTGGCTCGACGATCCTCGGCGACGGCCGGGTCGCGCTGATCCTGGACGTCACCGGGGTCGCCCGCGCCGCCGGGGTCGCGCCGGCCCCTCCCGCCGAGCCCGTCGAGCCAACGACGACCCTCGACGACCGCCAAGCCTTCTTGATGCTCGGCCTCGAAGGCGGCCGGCGCCTGGCGGTCCCGCTGGCGGAGGTCGCCCGGCTCCTGGAAGTCCCTGCCTCCGACATCGACCGGACTTCAGGCCGGGAGGTGGTCTGCCACCGAGGCCGGCTCCTGACGCTGGTCCGCCTCGGCGACGGGCCGCCGAGCATCCCGGCCGGACCGCTCCGCGTGGTCGTCTGCGATGGCCCGGCCGGGCGGTCGATCGGACTGGTCGTCAACGCCATCCTCGATGTCGTCGAGGCCGACCCCGTGGTCGAGCCGGTCGCCGCGACCTCCGGTGTGATCGGCTCGGCCGTCTTTCAGGGCCACTCCGCCGACCTGGTTGACGTGCCCGCTTTGATCGGCTCGCTCGCGGGGGACCTTTGACCATGAGCCATGTTCGCCCCTATTGCACGTTCGAGGTCGACGGGCTCTGGCTCGGCGTGGATGTCCTGGACGTCCAGGAGGTGATCCGCCACCGAGAACCAACGCGCGTGCCCACGGCGACTCCGGTCGTCCTGGGGCTGATCAATCTCCGTGGGCAGATCGTGACCGTGCTCGACCTCCGAGGACGGCTCGGCCTGGCCCCCGGGCCCGCCCTCGATCGGACGATGAACGTCGTCGTTCGTCGGCCCGGAGGCCCGGTCGGCCTGGTCGTCGACGAGGTGAGAGACGTCCTCGAAGTCGACGAGGCTGCCCTGGTGAAAGCTCCCGAGACCATCCCCGAGACCATCCGATGCCTGGTCTCGGGCCTCTTCCCGACGGCGGCCCGGACGCTCCTGGTGCTGGACCTCGCCCGGGTCGTCGAACACGGAGGAGGGCCCGATGGACGGTGATTGGTGGTCGAAAGCGTCCGGCAGGGGGGGCACTGCCCACCAGCCCGGTTACCTCCCTCTCCCTTTGGGAGAGGGCCGGGGTGAGGGGGGTCGCCGGACGAGTGGGCCTCGATTTCGGACTCTGGGCCAGGCCGGTGGTTTTGCGACGCCCCTCACCCCCGGCCCCTCTCCCAAAGGGAGAGGGGCGGAAGATCGCCTCACCAGCCCCGCGGATCCGTCATGGAACGTGTGTCGGTCGGTCATCCCAGAGGCAGAGGCGAGAAAGACCGGCCCGCGAGCCCGACCTTCGGACCGAGGCCGATGGCTCCCTGACCGGACCGATCCGGAGCGGCCCCGATGAACGAGCCGAGGCCCGATCCGGGCGGGCTAAGGGCGGCCGAGCTGTTCGCAGAGGCACAGGCGACAATAGCCCGGGGGAACGACCGCCTGTTCGCCTGGCTTTTGCTGCTCCAGTGGGTCGCCGCGATCGTGGCGGCTCTGATCATCCCTCCCAAGGGATGGCCGGGTGCCGGCGAATCGATCCACACCCTCATCGAGTTGGCGGTGTTGCTGGGCGGCCTGATCGTGGCGCCGCCGATCGCCCTGTCGCTGACCAGGCCGGGGACCCGGGCGAGCCGGCACGCCATCGCCGCGGCTCAGATGTCGATCGGGGCGCTTCTGGTCCACCTCTGCGGAGGCCGGATCGAGACCCATTTCCACGTCTTCGGCTCGCTGGCGCTGCTGGGGTTCTATCGAGACTGGCGGGTCCTGGCGACGGCCTCGGCAATCGCCGCGGTGGACCACCTGCTCCTGGGGCAGTATGGACCTCGGCTGGCGACGGCCCATCGCTGGCACTGGGCCGAGCTGGCCGCCTGGGTCGGCCTCTTCGACGTCTTCCTGGTCCGCTCGTGCTTGCTGGCCAACCAGGAGATGCGCGAGGTCGCCCGGCGCCGGGCGGAGCTGGAGACAGCCCGCGAACAGGTCGAACAGAAGCTCCACGAGCAATCCGTGGCGCTGAACATTGCCACCCTGATCGAGACGATCGGCCTCTGCGAGACCGTCGAGGAGGCGGCGGCGGTCGCCCTGGAGGTGGTCCGGGCGTCGTTCGGCTGGAACTACGCGGTTTATCGGACGGTAAACCCGGGCGACGGCACGCTCCGGTTCGCGATCGGGTCGGGCCAGGACCACGCCGAGCTCGACCGGGCGATGGCCCAGGTCCGGCTCCGGCCAGGGGAGGGGCTGGGTGGGGTGGCCTGGCAGTCGCGCGACGTGGTGATCGTCCCGGAGCTGAAGCGCCAGGCCGACGGACTGCCCGAGATGGCCACCCGGGGCGACGGCGCGTGGTCGGGGGCGGCATTCCCGATCCTGATCGGCGACCAGGTGGTTGCGACGATGGAGTTCCTGGCCCCGGCCCCGTTCGACTCGTCGAGGGAGGAGCGGAAGGTGCTCCGCGACATCGCCCGGGTTGCCTCGCAGGCGATCGAGCGAATCAAGAACGTCGAGCGCGAGCGCGCCGCGGCCGTCGAGAGTGCCGCGTTCCGCGACGTGCTGGACGCGGTCGGGAAGGCCCAGTCGGTGACGGAAGCGGCCAGTCTTGGCCTGGACGCCGTTCGGACTGCGTACAAACTGCGTTATGGAATCTATTGGACGCTCGATCCGTCCGGCGGGACGTTCCGTTTCGTCGTAGGTTCGGGATCGGTGGGCGGCGACTTCCGGCGGGCCTCGATCGCCTCGCGCCCTCGCGAGGGGGAGGGGCTGGTTGGCCGCGCCTGGCGGTCGTGCGACGTGATCATCGAGCCCGACCTGGCCAGCCTGGCCGACTTCGACCGGTCGGGGCCGGCCTCGAAGCTGAGAATCCGCTCAGGGGCCTGCCTGCCGTTGATCCTCGGCGGCGAGGTGATCGGGGCGCTGGAGTTCTTCTCCGACGAGCCCCTGACGACCTCGGCCGAGCGAATCGAGGCGATCCGGAACCTCGGCCGGCTGATCTCCTGGTCGATCGAGCGGCTCCAGAGCGCCGAGTACCAGCGGAAACTCGCCGAGGAGCTGTTCACCAAGGTCGGCCTGGTGCTCGACTTCGTCAGCGCCGCGGCGACCGGCGACCTGACCCAGGACGTGCCGATCGAGGGGGACGACGCGATCGGCCGGATCGGCGAAGGGCTGAACAAGTTCCTCCGCGACCTCCGACCGAGCATCGAGGCGATCGCCCGGAACGCCCAGACCCTCGGCGCCGCCTCGGAGGGCCTCTCGACGGTCAGCCAGCGGATCGAGCGCCAACGCCGAGCAGACCTCGGCGCAGGCCAATCTTGTCTCGATGGCCGCCGAGCAGGTTAGCCGGAACGTCCAGACGGTCGTCACCGGCGTCAAGGAGATGGGAACGAGCATCGCCGAGATCGCCAAGAACGCCACCCAGGCGGCCCAGGTCGCCACCATCGCCGTCTCCGTCGCCGAGCGGACCAACGCCACCGTCGCCAACCTCGGCGAGTCCTCCGCCGAGATCGGCAAGGTCATCAAGGTCATCACCGCCATCGCCGGCCAGACCAACCTGCTGGCCCTCAACGCCGCCATCGAGGCCGCCCGCGCCGGCGAGGCCGGCAAGGGGTTCGCCGTCGTCGCCAACGAGGTCAAGGAACTGGCCCGGGAGACCGCCCGCGCCACCGACGACATCAGCCGGAAGATCGAGGCCATCCAGCGAGACACCCTGGGAGCTGTCGAGGCGATCGGCCAGATCGGCGCCATCATCGACCAGATCAACGACATCCAGGGCACCATCGCCAGCGCCGTCGCGCAGCAGACCGCGACGACCAACGAGATCGGCCGGAACGTCGCCGAGGCCGCCAAGGGAAGCTCCGAGATCGCCCTGAACATCACCGCCGTCGCCCAGGCCGCCCTCGGCACGACGGAAGGGGCCGGCAACGCCCGCCAGGCCGCCGCCGAGCTCGCCCGGATGGCCGCCGAGCTTCAGAAGCTCGTCGGTCAGTTCCGATACGAACGCCCGGAAAAGCCCCCGGAACCCGATGCCCCGTCACCTCTGCCCCGGCCCAGCCCCCGACGCAACGGAAAGCCGACGAGCCCCGGACGTGAACGGATGCTTGGTATCGGATGAACATTAATATTTCGGATGTCAGATTTCAAATGCAAGATCTCAGATCTCATACGGAGAGTAGGCAATATGCAAGCCCTGGTGATCGACGATTCGAGGGCCATGCGGGCGATCCTCGGGCGGATCTTGCGCGATTCGGGGTTCGAGGTCCAGGAGGCCGGCAATGGGCTCGAAGGGCTGGAGCGGCTCCGCGAATCCGGCAAGACCGATCTGGTCCTGCTCGACTGGAACATGCCCGAGCTGGACGGTCTGGCGTTCCTCAAGGCGGTCCGGGCCGACGGCCGCTTCGGCGGAGTTCGTCTGATCGTCGTCACGACCGAGACCGAGCGGGGACGGATGGCCGAGGCGCTGGCCGAGGGGGCGCACGAGTACCTCATGAAGCCGTTCACCCGGAACGAGATGATCGAGAAGCTGGAGCGGCTCGGGCTCGGGGCCCTGGCTCGCTGATCGCCCCGGAGGTCAAAGCGGGAGGAACCACCGCCCATGCCCATCGCGGACGACCCGATCCGGGAATCGGTCGAGGCCCTCTGGGCCTCGGTTCTTCGGCCTGGCCATCGAACCGCGGCCGGGCCCGATCTCCCCCGACCCGGCGCCCGGGCTGCTCACCGGCTGCGTCGAGATCTCCGGCGCCTGGCAAGGGGCGGTGACCCTCGACTGCGGCCCGACCCTGGCCCGCCAGGCCGCGGCCATCATGTTCGGCATCGAGCCGGCCGAGATCTCTCAGGACCAGGTCCAGGACGCCCTCGGCGAGCTGACCAACATCCTCAGCGGCCAGCTCAAGGCCCTCCTGCCCGAGCCCTGCCGGCTCTCGCTGCCGGCCGTCGCCGAAGAGGCCGACCACGCCTTCCGGAAGCCCCGCGACAAGGTCCTGACCCGCCTGGCCTTCACCTGCCAGGACGCCTCGGTCCGCGTGACGATCGTCGAAGGGACCCGATGAGGAATCCCGACCCGAATTCCCGAACCCCAGCCCGGTTTTCCCTGTCCTCCCTGACGCCCCGGTCTGCTCATCGCAGGGCAGAGAGCCGCGTCATGACGATTCTCGGGCCTCGCGAACGGATCGCGAGGCTTAATTTCTTAATAATCCAGCCCGGCGGGCGAAAACCCTCCGGAGCCGGAATGACGGCGAACCAGGAGAGGTGTGCCATGACGATTGGACGACTGCAATTTCCCTTCCGCGAGCGAACCGCCTCGGCGGTCCTCCGAGAGGACGGCCGCTGGGAGTGCCCCGAGGTCCCGTCGCTGGTCCGAGTCCTGGACACCCTTTACAGCCCCCGCCGGGACGGTTTCCCGGCCGACAGTCAACGGGCCAGGCGCCACCTCCACGCCGCCGCCCGATGGCTCAAGGGGACCGTCGAGGCCGACGAGTCGACCGTCGCCCGGAACTGAGCCGGTCGGCGCGCCGAGGACGCGTCCTCAATCCGGGACCGTCCGCGTTGCCAGGCCGGGACGGGCCCGGATCGCCACGCCGAGGTCCCTCGAACGCGGGGTTTCGAGGCCCGAGCCGGGGCGGCGGAACGGAACGACATCGGCGACCGTCGTCGCGGGTTGAGGTCTGGCAACGGCCGGGCGGTCGGGCCTGGACCGGGCCACCTTGCGGAGCGGCAGGAGCCCGTTGGCGAGCGCGGCCAGGGCCGAGACGTTGTTGGTGATCACCGAGGTCATCACGCCCGAGCCGAGGGCGAACACACCGATGACGTTCGACACGTTGGGCACGACGATCATCGACCAGCTTCGCTTCACGTTCCGGCCGAGGTTGCCGGCGATGTCCTTGAGGACGCAGAGCTGGGAGATCCCGCCGTCGAGGAAGACGATGTGCGCGGTGTCGGTCGCGATCGAGGAGGCCCCTCGGAGCGAGATCGAGACATCGGCCTTCTTCAAGGCGATCGAGTCGTTGATCCCGTCCCCCACGAAGCAGACCTTGCGCCCTCGGCCTGGAGCTTCGAGACGTACTCGGCCTTGTCGGCCGGCAGGACCTGGGCGAAATAGCGATCCATGCCGAGCGACTCGGCGAGCTTCCGCGTCGGGGCTTCGTGGTCGCCCGAGATGATCGCGATGTGCTTGATCCCGCGCTCGCGGAGCCCCCGGACGATCGCGCGGGCCTCGGGGCGGACGGCCGCCTGCAGCTCGATCGCGCCGGCCAGATGGTCGCCGATGGCGACCATGACGACCGAGTGGCCGCCGCGGTGCGCCAGGTCGAGCGCCTCGCGGACGTGAGCGGGCAGGGGGATGCCCTCCAGCTCCATGAACCGCTTGCTGCCGACCCGGACGGTCTGCCCTTCGAGATGCACGGTGATCCCGTAGCCGACCTTGTACTGGGTATCGTCGGTCGGCGGCAGCGAGAGCCCCAGCTCCTCGGCCTTGTGGAGGATCGCCAGGGCGATGGGGTGGTGGAACTTCCGCTCGGCCGCCGCGGCGTAACGGAGGATCTCGTCGGGATTTCGGCCGCCGGTGGTGATGACCCGTCCGACCTCGGGACGCTCGCGGGTCAGGGTGCCGGTCTTGTCGAAGAGGATGGTGTCGACCTCGTTCATCATCTCCAGGGCCCGGCCGTCCTTGACCAGGATGCCCTTGCTGGCGCAGAGGGCCAGTGAGCTGCACATCGCCAGCGGCGCGGCCATCCGGATGCCGGTCCCGAGGTCGCTGTTGAGGACGGCGACAGCCCCGAGCGGCCCGAGCGTCGCCAGGCCGAGCGCTCCGGCGGCCAGGGTCGGGATCACCGCCTTGTCGGCCAGCCGCTCCCCCTGGTGCTGCGACGCCATCGTGTAGCCGGCGGTGTCGTTGAGGATCTGGCCGATCCGGGCCGAGGCCGTCTCTCCGCCCGACATCTCCACGACCACCCGGATCTTGCCCGCCAGCAGGACGGTCGAGGCGAAGACTCGGTCTCCCACGCCTTTTTCGGCCGGCGCCGACTCTCCGGTCAGGGCGTGCTGATCGATCACCGCCATCCCTTCGACCACGTGCCCGTCGACCGCCACGACCTCGCCGGTGTGGACGACGACGACGTCCCCCTTATGGAGGCTCTCGGCCGGGACCTGGACCTCGGTCCCCCCTCGGTCGAGCCAGACGTGCCTGGGCTGTTTGCCGAAGGCGTTGACCAGCATCTTCCTGGAGCTGTCGCGCGTCCGCTTGACCAGGAACCGGCCGAAGCTCAGACACCAGCAGCAGACCGCGCCGGGGAAGATCGACATCGTCCCCAGGCAGCCGACCATCACGACCGCGTCGAGCGCATCGACCCCGATCCGCTTTTCTTCCAGGAGGACCCGCCTCGCTTCCTTGAAGGTCGGGACCGAGGTGTAGGCGTACAGGACCGCCGCCGCCGGCAAGAGGGTGGGAACCGCGAACTGGGCATAGGCCGCAATCGGGATCGAGGCCGTGCAGAGCGGCAGGTTCAGGTTGACCGGGTCGAGTGTCTTCGGCCGCTCGGCGCCGGCGACGGCCGCGTCGAGGATCTCGATCAACTGCGACGAGGTCAGCTCGGCCGGGTCGTAGTCGATCTGAACCCGGCAGATGAGCGAGTTCGCCGAGAACTTCTCGACTCCCAGGACGCTCGTCAGCTCACGCTCGACCGCGTCGACGAGCGTCCCTTTGCGGAAGAGCACCCGGTTCCTCAGGACCAGCCGGCCAGGCCGATCCGACCGGACTTCCCAGCCGGTCATCAGCCCCTCATGGCGGAAGTAGCGGACGACGCCCCGGATGTCGCGGGCCTCGGCGGGAGCGGCGACCTGGACCGAATCGTCACCCACGCGAAGTGTCGGGCCGTCCGCGTCCCGCTTCAATAACTCCACGACCCGCGCCGCAACCTTTTGAAGCGAGTGGGATTTCGGGCAATAGCGCAGCTCGGCGAGGGGCTCCGGGCTGCCAGAGATGGTCACGCCGGAAACTTCCTCGGCCTGGGAGACCCGCTCCAGGAACCGCCGGCAGGTCGGGTCATCGACCCGGCCGAACAGGCTCCGGCTCTTCAGCCGGATCACGCCCGGGGAAGGAAACTCGACCGACAGATCGGACGGGCTCATGGGCGAGATCTCGCGTGACCAGTCGGCCCGGGCTCATTGGTCCCCGGTGTTCCAGAGGCCTGGGGACGGAACAGCCACCCCGTTTGGCGACCGCCCGGGCCTGGTGCGCCCCATCTCCGGAAAGGATAACCTATTCCGCAATGACGGGCCGGCCAAATCGACGCAATTTCCCCAACTTAATCCGTTGCTTCGCTCGACGGAATATGCTGAGGACCAAATCACGGCGATCGGTCGGCCAGACTCGACCTCCCCAGCCCGATCCGCTTGGAATCCGAAGACACTGGCGGTCCCGGCCGCAAACTCAAGGCCTTTCTATCTTGCGGCCGGAGGGTCGAGGCTCCGCAAGGTCAGGTCGTCGAAATACGATCGGGCGTCCGCCTTCGACCAGAGGCCAACCCGCCCGGCGTCGGGAAACGTCGAGTCATGGACGTCGAGCACCTTTTTTCCATCCAGGTGGCACTCGATATGGTCCCCCTTCATGACGACCCGGATCGACCGCCAGCCATCGAGCCGGGGCGCCTTGGCGTCCTGGAACATCGTCCGCTTGCCGTTGACCACCTTGTAGACCCGGAAGTTGTCCTCCAGCGGGTTATATCGGGCGATATAATAATTCTTCGAATCCCTGGCCCGCCAGACGACCCCGCCCCCCTGATCCTCCTTCCCCTCGACCGGCTTGATCCGGACCGAAAGCTCCAGGTTCCTGGCCGAAGTCCCCGCCGCCAGGGCGACGTTGAACGTCGCGTCCGGGTTCTCCGCCTTCTGCGCCAGGACCTTCCCCTCCGGGGTCGCCACGACCTCCCACCGCCCGACCTCGCCCGTGAACCCCCTGGCGATCGACCCCGGCGCGTCCTCCTCGAAGGTCCACGACCGAGCCTCTCCCGCCACCACCCATCCCGCGACCGCCAGCCCGATGAGGAAGCTCTTCATCGTCATCCTCCTTCCCGAAATCTTTCGGACACCGATTCCATCATAATAGCCGAGGGCGCTCCTTGAACCCCAGGCGTCCCGAGAACCGATTGATTCTCGTTCCTCCGTCGATCATGCTAAGCCAGGACACATCCGCGACGACGAAACTCGGAAACGACGAATGTCCACGCCAGAGTCGAACTGGCCCCGCCGAAGACCCCCACGCGACCCACCTCCCGGGGCCGTCGGACGCCAACACCTTCGTAGGCCCGTCCGATCCGGCTCCCTCGCTCGACTCGATCCTGACCCGTCGCCCATCCAGCGTCCCGGAGACCCGGCCCGACCTCGGACCGGAACCCTGGACCCTCGACGGCTCCATCCCGACCCGGACTCCGGGCGACCTCTTCGCCAACCTTGACACCGCCCTCGACCTGCGTCCATCGGGCTCGATTGCGGGTTACGAGATGATCGAGTTGCTGGGCGAGGGAGGGATGGGCGTGGTCTGGAAGGCCCGCCAGATCAAGCTGAACCGGACGGTCGCCCTCAAGATGGTCCTCGGCGCCGACCGGGCCGGCGCCAGGGAGTTGATCCGCTTCCTCGCCGAGGCCGAGGCCGTCGCCGCGATCACACACCCGAACGTCGTCCAGGTCTTCGAGTACGGCGACGCCGCCGGTCGCCCCTACCTGGCGATGGAATACCTTCCCGGCGGGAGCCTCACCGACCGCCTCAAGCGGGACCGTCGGCTCGAGCCGATGGCCGCTGCCGACCTCGTCCGGTCCCTCGCCGAGGCCGTCCAGGCCGCGCACGACCTGGGGATCGTCCACCGCGACCTCAAGCCCGGCAACGTCCTCTTTGACGAGCAAGGCCGGCCCAGGGTCACCGACTTCGGCCTGGCCAAGCGAGCGGGGGGCGGCGACCTGACCGCCACGCAGGCCGTGATGGGCACGCCCGCGTACATGGCTCCCGAGCAGGCCCGGGGCGACACCAAATTCGTCGGCCCTCAGGCCGACGTTTACTCCCTTGGCGTGATCCTCTACGAAGGCCTGACCGGCTCCCGGCCCTTCGACGACGCCAGCCAGATGGACCTGCTCCGGATGGTGATGGAGGAGCCCCCCGACCGGCCCGGCAAGAGGGTGCCCGGCCTGCCCCGGGACATCGAGTTGATCTGCCTGAAATGCCTGGAGAAGGATCCGGCCGAGCGCTACCCGACCGCCGGAGCCCTCGCCGCCGACCTCCGGCGGTTCGCGGCCGGAGAGCCGGTCAGCGTCCGCGCCGCCGGGGTGGTCGAACGGGCGGCCAAATGGGCACGGCGGAAGCCGACCCTGGCCGCAGCCTACACGCTCGGGCTGCTGGCCCTCCTGCTCGCCACGCTGGGAGGCGCGGCCCTCTGGGAGTGGAGGGCGGCCGAGACGGCGCGGGCGGAGGCCGAGCGGCAAAGGGAGAGGTTCGAGCGATCCGAATACGGGCGGACGATCGAAGTGGCCCACCAGGAGTGGAAAGACAATAACATCGCGACCACATCGGCCCTGCTTGAAGGGACGCGGGCCGACCTCCGGGGTTGGGAGTGGCGATACGTCGAACGACTCTGTCATCCCGAATTGTTCCTGCTCAAGGGGCACACCGCGAAGGTGAATTCGGCGTCGTACAGCCCCGACGGCTCCCGCATCATCACCGCGAGCGAAGACGGGACGGCGAAGGTCTGGGACGCACGCAACGGGGCCGAACTCCTCTCGCTCAAAGGGCACTACGGCATGGTGAACACCGCGTCCTTTAGCCCCGACGGCTCGCAAATCGTCACCACCGGCCAGGAAGACACGGTAAGGGTCTGGGATGCCGAGAGTGGGGCCGCACTAATCTTGCTCAAGGGAGGAGATCGATTCGCCTCTTTCAGCCCGGATGGTTCTCGAATCGTCACCGGAAGTCAGGACACGGTCAAGGTCTGGGACGCGAGGAGTGGCGCCGAATTGCTCACGTACAAGGGCCACGCCGAGGGCGTCTCCACAGCAATCTTCAGCCCGGACGGATCTCGGATCGCTTCCGGGAGTTTCGATGAGAAAAAAGTCTGGGACGCCCGCAACGGGGCCGAAATCCTCGCGATCAAAGGGCTCGCCGCTAACCTTCGATTGACATCTTTCAGCGCGGATGCATTGCGAATCGTCGCCAGTGGTTGGAACGCAGATGTGAAGGTCTGGGACGCTCGTAATGGAGTCGAAATCCTCACTCTCAAGGTAGAAGGTGGTGTTCAGCCCGCTTCGTTCAGCCCGGACGGGTCTCGGATCATCACGACGGGTTGGAAAAAACCGGCAACGGTCTGGGATTCCAGGAGCGGCGCCGAGATCCTCTCACTCAAGGAGGCCGTCACCAATGGCTTCCTGGCCTCATTCAGCCCCGATGGCTCGCGAATTCTGACACCAGCAGGCGACAATCAGGCCAAGGTCTGGGACGCCAAGACCGGCGCCGAAATCCTCACGCTCAAGGGACATGCTCGCAAGATCACCTCAGCCTCGTTCAGTCCCGATGGCCTTCGCATCCTGACGGTGAGCGAGGACTCCACGGTGAGGATCTGGGACGCCAATGGCGAATCGGAATTCCTGACACGCCAGAAAATGCTTGAAAATGAGCCGGACTTTCCAACGCAGCAGAAAATGCTCAGACGGCAGAGAGAGGCCGAGATCGTCACTTCATCGACAACTTTCCCCACATTCATGGATGACCCGAGCCTTCTGCGAGTCGTGACCAACTCTGGTTTCGAGAGGTTACCCAGGGTTCTGGACGCCAGGACGAAGGCCGAACTCTTCACTTTCAAGGGACACCGGGTGTCTTCGTGGTCATTCAGCCCCGATGGCTCGCGGATCCTCACGCGAAATAATGATGATGGGTTGGTGATTGTCTGGGACGCCAGGACGAAGGCCGAACTCTTCACACTGAAGGGCCACACCTTGAGCGTCAACGCCGCGTCGTTCAGCCCCGACGGCTCGCGCATTCTCACGGCTGGCAATGACGGCGTGGCGAAAGTCTGGGACGCCAGCAACGGGGCCGAGTTGCTGACCCTGAAGGGGCACGCCGCGGCCATCCTGTCCGCCTTGTTCACGGCGGACGGCTCACGGATCGTCACATTGGGTTTGGATGAGGTGAAGACCTGGGACGCCAGGAATGGAACCGTGCTTCTCGCGCTCAACCACACGGGGCAGGTTCAATCCGTGTGGTTCAGCAACGATGGATCGCGGATCTTCACGACTCATACCGATTTCGCTGGTGGCTACACGGCGAAAGTCTGGGACGCGAGGAGCGGCGCCGAACTCCTCAGCCTCAAAGGGCACACCGATTCCATCCGATGGGTGGTCCTCAGCCCGGACGGCTCTCGCATCTTCACCGGCAGCCAGGATGGCTCGATGAAGGTGTGGGACGCGAAGAGCGGTGCCGAACTCCTTTCGCTCAAAGAGCTTCCCGATGCAGGCGCCCGAATCTCCTTCAGTCCGGACGGTTCGCGGATTATCTCCAGAAGCGATACGGTGTCAAAGGTCTCGATGGGTGAATCTCCCTACACCATCGTCGAGAATCCGATCATCAAGATCTGGGACGCGACGCCGATGCCTGGGGAGTACACTCCGGGAGGGTCTGCTCCCATGTCGGGTGGGTTGAAGTGACCCGGCGATTCTTGCGATGATCGATCCCGTCACTCCTTCCGACAGCCGAGGAAAATCGACCGTGAATCGTTCCATCCTCGACGAGATCGTCGAGTCCAAGCGCCGGGAGGTGGCCGCGAACCGGGTCAGGCTGCCGATCGAGGAGTTGGAGGCCCAGGCGAACGACGCCCCGCCGGTCCGCGACTTCCGGGCCGCCCTGGCCGGGTCCGGGGCCAATCCAGCTCATCGCCGAGGTCAAGAAGGCCAGCCCCTCGGCCCAGGTGATCCGGGCCGATTTCGAGCCGATCTCCATCGCCCGGACCTACCAGGCCCACGGCGCCGCCTGCCTCAGCGTCCTGACCGACGCCCCTTACTTCCAGGGACACCTTTCGTACCTCGCCCGGATCAGGGCGTCGGTTGCCATCCCCTTGCTTCGCAAGGATTTCCTGATCGACGAGTATCAGGTCGTCGAGGCCCGAATGGCCGGCGCCGACGCCATCCTCCTGATCGCCGAGATCCTCGACGACGACCAGCTGGTCCGCCTCCAAAACCTGGCCAGGAAGTGGAAGATGGCCGCCCTGGTCGAGTTCCACGATCCGGCCAACCTGCCGAGGGTCCTCGCCTCGGGCGCCGACCTGGTGGGGATCAACAACCGCGATCTCCGCCACTTCACCACCGATCTGGACCTGACCCTCCGACTCCGCGACCAGGTCCCCCCCGACGTCATCCTCGTCAGCGAGAGCGGCATCCGGACCCGGGCCGACGTCGAGCGCCTCGAAGCCGCCGGAGTTTCCGCCATCCTCGTCGGCGAGACCCTCATGAGGTCCCCCGACATCGGCCTGGCCGTCGAGCAACTCCTCGGGCTCTCCCCGGAATGACTTCCGGAGATTCGCCCCATGGATCAGACCTTCGGAGCCTCGGCGGGATGACCGGCCTGGCCTCGATGCGGCCCGGGGATGCCCACCGCGTGGGCGAGCCGGTTCAGTTCCCGCCGCTTCTTCCTCGCCACGAGCATCAGGTTTCGCCCGTAGACGAATAACCCCATGCTCTGGCCGAGGATGAACACCGGGTCGCGTCGGTAAATCGAATAGGCCAAAAGGTTAAAGCCGCCCAGAATGCTCAGCCACCAGAACGCGACCGGGATCACCGAGTCGCGCTTCTTCTCCGACGCGGCCCACTGCACAAGGAACCTCGCAGTGAAGATCCCCTGGCCGGCGAAGCCGATGACCTGCCAGTAATCCGGGCTCGTCATCGTTCCTCCTCCAACCCGGCGGCGACCCGAATCCAGGGCGAAGGGGCAGGGGAGGGGACCGTCGAGACGACCTCGTACCGAACCGGCCGTCGCAGCAGCCAGGCGACTCCGAGCAAGTCGACGACCACTCGGAGCGAGCGATTGCCGAAGTGGTAATGCGACTTCCCACGGACCCTCGGCCGGTGTCCGACCGGCACCTGTACGATTCGGCACCCTTCCCGGATGAGCAAGGGGCCGAGGAACCGGTGAGCCCCATGAAACGCCGGGAGCCGCAACGCAACTTCACGCGGAAAGATCCGAACCGAGCAGCCCGTGTCCTTGATCGACTGGCCAAGCACGAAGTTGCGCACCCGGTTCGCCACCCGGCTGACCACGCGTTTAATCCACGAATCCTCGCGAGTCGTCCGCCAGCCCAGGACCGCGTCGAAGCCGGGCAAGGCATCCCAGAGCCTCGCCAGATCGGCCGGCGGATTCTGCAAGTCGGCGTCGAGGACCCCGACCCAGTCCCCCTTCGCCTCCCGGAACCCGGCGAATGTCGCTGCGGACTGCCCCACGTTGCTCGCCAGAAACACTGGTGCCAGCTCGGAATAGATCCCCGCCATCCGGCGGAGAACAGCCGCCGAGTCGTCGGTTGAGCCGTCGTCGACGACCACGATCTCGAACGAGTCGAGCCGGTTCCTCCCTCGGGGACGTGCCACCAGGGGACGAAAGGCCTGGACGATCTCCTCGATCAGCTTCGGAAGGTTCCCCGCCTCGTCCTTGGCTGGGACCACGATCGAGAGCATCGCCCGCCGGACGACCCCCGGGTCCCCCTCGTGATCGAGAGTCGAGTTCCCTGGTGAAAAGAGCGAATGAGCGTGATCGCGACGGATCGAGGACATGAGATCGGCCTCCTTGCCGATGACGACTTCCGGCGACTCGATAGAGAAATCGTCAGCGTCATTTTCCAGAAATCGCCGGATGCGCCCACCCCAAATCGACCCACAGTCCGCGATGGACTCGTCTGATCCTGGACAGGCCACGTTCCCCCTGCTAACCTGTCGCCCACCCCGATCGACCCGAACGATCGACCGATCCGATGGACGACGGACAGGATCTCGAACCCATGACCTTGCTCGCGAGCCCACCCCCATCCATCGCGAGAATCGCCACCGCCAGCATTCATCCAAATCCATTCAGTTTATCGATTTACGGTGATCCAGAGGCCGAGATCGACGACCTGATCGAGAGCATTCGCGCTCACGGCGTGCTCGTCCCTCTCGTCGTCATCCCCGTCGGGGCTCGGATGGGAGGTGATCTCGGGTCACCGACGCCTCGCCTGCGCCCGGCTTCTCGGACTCCCGAGGTCCCTTGCGAGGTCCGCTCGATCGAGTCCGAGGACGACCGCCGACGCGCGGTCCTCGAATATAACCGCCAGCGTCGCAAGACGTTCAGCCAGCTCATGCGCGAGGCCGACGCCCTCGAAGCGATCCTCGGCGAGAAAGCCAGGGAACGGAGCCAGAACAACCTCCGACGCGGCTCGGAAACGCCCGGTTCCGCCGATCGTCGGAATTCCGACGATCGGGGCGGTCGCACCGATTCGACCATCGCCACCGCGATCGGGCTCGGCGGCAAGGATCTCTATCGCCAGGCTCGCGCCATCTGGCGAGTCGCCCAGACCGGCGACGTCCGCGCCGGAATGGGGTCGCCCAGCTCGACGCCGGATCGAAGACAATCCACGCCGCCTACAAAGACCTCCGACGGCGCGACCGCTTCACTTCCGGGTTCCGCCCCACCCCGTATGATGTCTGGTCGTTCAAGCACGATCGAGCCTTCGGAATCCCCCATCCCGGCTCGATCCCGCCCGGAATCGTCGCCCATACCCTCCACTACTTCACCGAACCTGGCGCTCTGGTCGTCGACCCGATGGCCGGCGGAGGGACGACCCTCGACGTCTGCGAGTCGATGGGACGCAAATGCCTTGCGTATGATCTCAATCCCGTCCGTCCAGAAGTCGCGAAGCATGACGTAAACTCTGGGTTTCCGCCCGAAACTAACGGATGCGATCTGGTCTTCTGCGATCCGCCCTATCACACCATGCTGGCCCGACGTTACGCCGAAGGCGGAGCCGCCGACGTCCCGCTGGCTTCCTGGACGTCGTTCCTTGAAGCACTGGCTCGCAACGCATTCGCCGCGTTACGCCCCGGAGGGCGGATTGCCCTCCTGCTCGCCAACCAGACCGAGAAGGATCTCCCCGCCGGGTTCGGCTATCTCGATCACGCCTTTTTAGGATACAGTGCGGTGATCCGCAGCGGGCTTCCTCCCCGAGCGGCGGATCAGTTGCCCGATGGACGGCTCGTACCTCCCGCAGCATGTCCGCCGGGCGCGCCTGGATGGCCGGATGCTTGGCCAGGTCCGCGACCTCATCGTCGGACGTAAACCCTTGTCTTGAAAGATGATCAAGAGAGCGGTTCGCCGCACGCAAGCTCGTAGACCTTGCCGCGGACGAAGGGGTTGCTGAGGGTCGGATTGCGACCCACTCGTTCCACAGGCCGCTGTTGCGCGCCTGGTGGTCGCCGGACCAGCTGTGGTCGAGGTCGCCGTCGGTCTGGTCGGTGAGGTTGTACGGGTACAGGTAGCCGAGGTCGGTGCGGGAGGAGTCCGGCTGCTGGAACACGCTGTTGCCGTTCTGCCAGGTGAGGGCCTGCTTGTCGGCGAACCCGCGGACGCCCGCCAGCGTGCCGAAGTAGTGGTCGAACGAGCGGTTCTCCTGCATGAGGATCACCACGTGCTTGAGGTCGAAGATGGTGCCGGTCAGGTTCGCCGCCAGCGGCTTGGCGGCCGCCTTGCGGCCGGGGGCGGCGGCCGCGCCCGCGCCGAGGCCGACGGTGGCCGCGGCCGCCGCGCCGAGGCCGGTGGTCTGCAGGAAGTTCCGTCGGGTGACGCCCGGCACGACTGGCCGGCCAGGGCTGCCACGGAGTGTCGGGGCCTTGCTTACCTGAGTTGGGCATGGCTGGTCCTCTCGGTGCCTCAAGCGTGCGCTGACATGGGGGGTACTTGTCTGTACAAGTTGCTATGTAACGCCTCGCTGTTCGGACCGGAGGTCGCCTGTGGATGAACGCTTTGTGTCGATCTAAGGGCGCATGACCGACTTGTCGCCGATGCCCGGTTGCCCTCGCGCCGATACCGTTAGCACTGTTCGCACCGTGAGCGACGCAGGAAGGCACCCTATGATCCCCCAGCCACCGCGCACCGTGGACCTATTCGTGAACGGGCGCTGGCAGCCCCCGGAGGCCGGCCGCTACGAGCCGGCCACCAGCCCGGTCACCGGTGAGCTGATCGGGCAGGTGGCTCAGGGCGACCGCGCCGACGCGGACGCGGCGGTCGAGGCCGCCGCCGCGGCGCTCGGCCAGTGGGCGTCGCCACCGCCTTCGAGCGGGCGCACGCCCTGCACCGCGTCGCCGATGCCTGCCAGCGGCGGCGGGACGAGCTGGCCCGGGCGCTCACCCTCGACCAAGGCAAGCCGCTGCAGGCCGAGGCCTACCCGGAGGTCGACGACCTGATCGGCTACTGGCACGACGCGGCCGAGGACGTGCTGCGCCTGGACGGCGCGATCCCGCCCAGCCGGCTGCCGGGGGCCCGGGTCCTCATCGAGCGCCGCCCGCTCGGCGTGGTCGCCGTCATCACCCCGTGGAACTGGCCGTACACGATGCCCGCCCAGGTCATCGCCCCGGCCCTGGCGGCCGGCAACACGGTCGTATGGACTCCCGCGCCGAGCACGTCGGTCTGCAGCGCGGTGCTGATGGACGCCATCGCCGACGCGGACCTGCCGCCCGGGGTGGTTGCCTTCCTGCCCGGGCCCGGCCCGGTCGTCGGCGACGAGATCGCCGGCCATCCTGGTGTCGCCGCCGTCGCGTTCGTCGGGTCCACCCAGACCGGCCTGTCGGTCGCCCGGCGGGCGGCGGGCAAGGCCCAGCTGCTTGAGATGGGCAACAACGGCCCGCTGGTGGTGATGGACGACGCTGACCTGTCCCTGGCGGTCGCGGGGACGATCGTCGGGGCTTACCTGTGCGCGGGGCAGAGCTGCACGGCGGCCGAGCGGATCCTGGTCCACGCGCGGGTTCACGACGAGTTCGTGCATGCTTTCCGCCGCCGTCGGCAAGCAGGTCGTGCTCGGCGACCCGTTCGACCCGGTGACGACGATGGGGCCGCTGAACAACGCGACGTCGCCGCCAAGACCGCACGCCACGTGGCCGACGCGCTCGCGCGGGGCGCGGATCTCGTCACCGGCGGCGGCGTGGAGGCCGGACGGCCGACGGAGCTGTACTGGCAGCCCACCGTGCTCGACAACGTCCCCAGGGACGCGGTCGTGGCCCGCGAGGAGACGTTCGGGCCGGTCGCGCCGGTCATCGCGGTCGCCTCGCTGGAGGACGCGATCGCGCTGACCGACGAGCTGCCCTACGGGCTGATGGCGTCCATTTACACCGCCGACGCACGCACCGGGCTGCGGTACGCCGACGCGGTGCGGGCGGCGTGGGTGAACATCAACGAGTCCTCGAACTACTGGGAGACCCACCTGCCGTTCGGCGGCGGCGGTGGCAGCGCCAGCGGCGTCGGCCGGGTCGGCGGGCGGTACGCCCTCGACGCGCTCTCCCAGGTCCGGACGGTGGTGCTGTCCGGCCTGGGCTAGCGGCGTCTGGCGGTCAGGACTTTGGCACAGTGACGAGGCCGGATGCCACGATGGCGTCGAGATCACGCTCGCCGGGCATGACCTCGCCGCCGCCGAGGACAGCGTAGGTGCGGGGGTCGAAGATGGTCTCCGACTGTCCCGAGCCCGTACCCGAGGAAGCTCCACTTCATGATGATGCCGATGCCATGCCGCCCCGCCGCGTCAACCGCGTTGCTGACCAGGGTCACGCCCGGCATCTGGGCGAGCACCTCGTACAGGGCCGCCTCGAGGGGCCGGACAACGGCACCGCCATGAGGGTTCCGATCATGATCGCGACGATCACTGTCGTGTGCACGGGCAGGCAGACCCCACGCCGCCCCGCCGCTTGTCGGCCGCGGCGTACAGCGCGGCGCGCAGCGCGGCCGGCGCTGGTGGGGAGCGTGTTCAGCGCGGGATACGTGTAGTGGGTTGCGATGGCGATCGCACCTCTTCAAGAGGGGCCAGGCGCTGCCGGAACACCGGACCGCACTTGCCACCCCCCGCCCTCCCGCCAGTCCCGTCAGCGGCGACGGCGACCATGTGGTCCCGCACTCCCGGAAACCCCGGCCGGTCCTGGGTGACGATGAGGTGCTCAATGTATGAAGACCTGGTCGGCCTTGGGCAGCGGATCGTCCTGAGCTCGGACGGCGGCGGCGGCGCGGTTCAGGAAGTCCGCCGCCAGCTAGTAGCGGACGGCGGGCGCCGGCGCCCCGGGTTTGCCGCCGGGGGCGGTGACGGTGGCGACCGTTAACCAGCGACGAGGGCGGCGCTGACGCCTACGGCGGCCGCCACCATCAGACGCGGCGGATGCGGCGCGGGCGGGGTGCCGCCGGGTGGACCGTCGGCTGCCGGGACGCCGCCTCCTGCTTGAGCTCGGCCAGCAGGCGCTCCTCGAACCGGGCGAGGGGTTCGGTTGTCTCGATCATCTGCTGCTCTCCCTGTTCATGCTGGGCACTGCTTTAACGGCGGGCTGCGTCCGGGGCGGCGGATTGTCCGCTGGCGGGGAAGCGGCGCGGGCGACGCGCTCCCGCGCCCGATGCATGCGCACCCGCGCGGTTCCCGGCCTGATGCCGAGGGCGGCCGCCGCGTCGGTTAGGGATAGCCCGTCGACGGCGACCAACTCGAGGACCGCGCGCTCTTTTTCCGGCAGCGCGGACAGCGTCTCGCGCAGGCTCCGGGCGGTGGTCTCAGCGTCGATGCGCTCCTCGAGCCGGGCGATGTCGTCGTCGTCGAGCAGCCGCCGCCCGGCCGCGCCCCGCTCTGCCCGCAGCCGGAGCGCCTCGCGGCGCCGGTCGCTGGCGAGCACGTTCCGCGCGATCCCGTACAGCCAGCCAAGCTCGCTCCCGCGCCCAGCGCGATAGGTATGCGCGGACCGGATGACCTCGTGGAACACCTCAGCGGTGAGGTCAGCGACCAGCTGGGGGTCAGCGGTCCGGCGGGCCACGAACCGGCTCACGGGCGCGGCGTGGCGCCGGTAGAAGGCCTCGAAGGCTTCGGGATCGCCGACGATGCCTGATAGATCCGCTGCGCCCACCCGGGCTCCCTTCGCCGACGCCCATTACACTCTGTACTTGGCGTCGGCGGCGAGCGACGTTACAAGGCTCTAGACCGCCTGGCGGGCGGCGAGGCGGCGGCGCATGATCGTGGCCTGGTCGGCCACGGCCAGCCGCAGGACGTTATCCGACGGCTCCGCGGCATTCGCCGCCTCGATGGTCGCCTCGGAAACGAGCGTGACCGGGAACAGCAGGCTGCCCAGCCGCGACTTCGACCACGGCGTCCTGGCGTGACCAGCGCGGGGAGGGCCTCGGTGAAGTACCGGTCGCGGTAGCCGGCCATCAGCTCCTCCTGCCCCGGCACCCAGAGGCCGGCGGCGCACGCCTGCGCGATCCTGGCCGGCTCGCCGGAGGAGAGCGGCCACCGCCCAGGCGGCTTCCTTCGCCGCCGGGTCCGGCTGCATGGCCAGGCAGGTCGCGCGGTTCACCTCGCCGGTGACCGGGTCGAGCCGCGGCAGCGCGTCGATGTCCGCCGTGCACGCGCAGCCCGCGGGCCGCGAGCGTGAACAGGATCCGCGCCCGCAGCTCGGCGTCGAGGGCGAGCCCGCCCGGCAGGTCTTTTCCGGCCAGCCAGGCGTCCAGCTCGGCGAGCTGGTCCTCGGACTGCGCGCTGGCGGCGAAGCCGAGCGCGAGCTTGCGCGGCGTCCCCGGCCGCGCGTCCGGGTCGCGTCGGCGATCTGTTCCCGCAGGCCCGCTCGCTGGCCGGGCGGAGCCCACGCGTCGGCGGCCTCGACCGCGCGGCGTGAGCAGCGTCTCGACGCCCACCTCGGGCAGGCCGCCTGCCTGCAGACGCCGGCAGACCATGTCCGTGAACTGCGCGGCCGGCAGCTCGCCGCTGGTGACCAGCAGCCAGAACCCGTTCCAGCAGACCGCCTCGCTGAGCGGATCGCCCACCTGGCAGGCGGCCGCGGTGAGCGCCCGCAGGGACCCTGGGTCGAACCCGGCCCGCGTATAGCGAGAGGTCCTGGTCGTTCAGCACCACCGCGTCCGCGGGGTCAGCCCGGCGACCGCGGTCCGCTCCCCGTCGAGCTCCGCGTGCACCAGGCTGCGGCGGCGCAGCCGTCCGTCGCCGTCCAGGTCGTAGAGCCCGATGCCGATTCGCTGCCGGCGCGGCACGTCCTGGGCCACCGCGCCGCTTCCGTCCAGCGAGATCGTGGTCGCGCCCTCGGCGCGCAGCCACTGCTCCGCCCAGCCCGCCAGGTCCTGCCCGCTGGCCCGGGACCAGCATCCGACCAGGTCGTCCAGCGTCGCGCTGCCAAAAGCGAACCTGCGTCAGGTAGTCGCTCAGCCCTTGCCGCAGCGCGTCGTCGCCGATGAGCGCGCCGAGGGAGCGGATGACGCTGGCGCCCTTCACGTACAGGATGCCGTACGGCTTGTCCCGGCCCTGCCCGGCCGTGCTCACCGGAGACGACACCGGCTGCCGGCTCGGCAGGTCGTCCGCCTGGTAAGCCAGCGGCTTGTCGGTGTAGGCGAACTCCGGTCCACGACAGCGATTCGCTGACCCCGGCGATCGCGGCCAGCGCGGCGTACGACAGGTAGGTGGCGATCGCCTCGTCCAGCCACACGTCGTCCCACCAGCGCGGCCCCACCAGGGCAGCCGAACCACAGATGGGCCACCTCATGCGCGCAGATCATCGCGCTGCGCTGGTCGCCGGCGTCGGCCGGCCGCCCGAGCAGCCTCTCGTTCACCACCATCAGGCCGGGGACCGACAGCGCCAGGGCGGCCAGGTCCGGCATGAACACGATGTCGTAGGCGGGGTAGGGGCACGGCACGCCCGAGGTTGTCCGCGTACCAGGCGATGGCATCGCGGGCATAGCCGGCGAACTGGGGCAGGGCAGCCACGGCCGGCTGGCCGAGCAGCGAGCGCCGGTGCCGGACGGTCACCTCGGTCCGGCCCGCCTGGGTACGCGCCGCCGCCGAGAACGGCCCGGCGCAGAACGTCAGGTCGTACGGCCGCATCCCGCTGACCGGCGTGAACGTGCACACATCGCCCTCGCGCCCGGCGAGCTGGCCGTTCGCCACGCACTCCCAGCCGTCGGGGACGCGCACCGCGAACCGGAACGTCGCGGTCAGGTCCGGCTGGTCGAAGCAGCAGAACAGCTCCGGCGCGCAGTCCGGGTAGCTGATCGCCATGACGTAACTCGGCGCCGTCGGCCGGGTCGGTGAACCGGCTCAGCCCGCGCCCCTCGTGCGAGTACCCGGCCTCGGCCTCCACCACCAGGACCGCCTGATCGCCGTCGCCGCGTCGGCCCGGCTCAGCCGCAGCCGGCCGTCCTCCGGTGGCGGCAGGCTCACCCCGTCGAGCGTCACGCTGCGGACGCCCGGGTGCGCAGCTCGGCGAACGTGCTCGACGTCCGGCCGCCGCCACCGGAACCGGACCTCGGTCCTGGAAAGCACCGGCTCGGCCGTCAGGTCGAGGAAGACGTCATACGACTCGACCTCGATGGCCCGAGCCCGGTCAATCGCCTCATCCTGCGTCAGATCAGCCACCCAGCAGAGACTAACGCGGTCACGGTCGCCTAACCGCACTGCAAGGCCGCCATTAGGGCTCGCCGGCGCGGGGAGCGCTCGCCGCCGGCGCTTGACCTCAACCGCGGTTGAGGTTCTACCCTCACGCAAGTGAGCACAGATGCGGCCAGGCCTCAACGACGACGGCCGGCCCGGCAGGCGGGATATGGGCGCCGGCGCGCCGCGCGCTGACGGTCGGCCTCGTGCTCGCGGTCACCTTCGTCGCGTTCGAGGCGCTCGCCGTCGCCACCATCTTGCCGGTGGTCGGCCGCCACCTGGGAGACCTCCGCCTCTACGGGTGGGTGTTCAGCGCCTTCCTGCTGGCGAGCCTGATCGGGATCGTGGTCGCCGGGACGCTGGCCGACCGCGTGCCGCTCGGGCGGCCGATGCTCGCCGGCCTTGCCCTGTTCGCGCTCGGCCTGGTCATCGGCGGGACCGCGCCGGACATGGCGGTTCTGGTGGCGGGCCGGGCGGTGCAGGGCCTTGGCGCCGGGGTCGTGCCCGCGGTGGCCTACGTGGCGATCTCCCGGTGCTATCCCGACGAGGTCGCGGCCGCGAATGTTCGCCGTCTTTCCACCGCGTGGGTGGTGCCCGGCCTGGTCGGGCCGGCCATCGCCGCCCTGGTGGCCGCGGCGGTTGGCTGGCGCTGGGTCTTCCTGGGCTTGCTGCCGCTGGTGATCGCGGCCGGGGTGCTGGTCGTGCTCGCCCTGCGGAACGTCCCGCCGCCCGCGAGCCCGGGAACGGCCCCCGTGCCGTACCTGGCCGTGCTCGGCGTGGTCGCCGGCGCTGGCACGGCGCTGGCGTCGCTCAGCTCCGGCGTCGTGCCCGTGGCCGTCGCCGGCGGCATCGCCGGCGCGCGCTCCTGCTCGCTGTCTCGCTGCGCCGGCTGACGCCCCCTCGGAACCTGTCCGCCCGGCCCGGGCTGACCGCCACGATCCTCAGCCGGTCGCTGCTGACGTGCTGCTTCTTCGCCGGAGACGCCTACGTCCCGTACGCGATCGTGACCGTCCGGCACGCCCCGACGGCGCTGGCCGCGCTCGCGCTCACCGCGTCGACCCTCACCTGGACGGCCGGGATCGTGGGTGCAGGCCCGCTGCATCGCCCGGTACGGCCCGCGCCGCCTGGTCCGGCCGGGCGAGTGCCTGGTCGCCGTTGGCCTCGGCGTGATGTGCGTCGTGCTCCTGCCGTCGGTGCCTCCCGCGCTGGCGATCGTGGCCTGGGCGATGGCCGGCGGGGGATCGGCACCGCCTACGCCCCGCTGTCGGTGACCACGCTCGATCGCGCCGCGCCGGGCGAGGAAGGCCGGGCAACCTCGGCCCTCCAACTCTGCGACGTGCTCGGCCAGGCCCTCGGCACCGGGGTCGCGGGGGCGATCGTGGCCGCCACCGCGACCGGGATCGGGCACCGCCCGGGGGTCGCGCTGGCGTTCTCCTTCGGCATCGCGGTCGCGCTCTGCGGGGTCGTCATCGGCACGCGGCTACCCGCCCGCCTCACCGGCCCCACCCCGGAACACCTCCCCTGACGCCATCCCCCAACAATTAACGGCTTGCTGACGGGCTAGCTCCGCTGCATGATGCGAGCTGGGAGCCGGTTCCGCGCTCGATGGTGGATTCTCGGCAAGGGGGAAATGGTCATGAGCTTGCAGCGCATCAGCACCACACTGCTGCTGACAGCCGTCGCCGCGCTGTTCATCGGCCTGCTGGCCGCCGGGCCGCCCGCGAACGCGGCGCCCAGCGACACCCCGATCCCGGCAGCGCCCTCAAACCTGACGGCGACGGCCGCCGGGCCGACGTCGGTCAAGCTGACGTGGACGAACAACGCCGCCAACCAGTCCGGGGTGGTGCTCAGCCTCGACGGCGTGACGTCGGTGAACGTTCCCGGGGCCACGGTCAGCTCCTATACCTGGAAGGGACTGTCACCGGGCACCAGGTACTGGTTCTACATCGCGTCAAAGATCTACGGCACGACCGGCGACCCCACCGGCTCCGGTAACACCCAGTCCGCCTGGGTCGGCCCCGCCTACGCGACCACCGCGACGTCCACGAGCGCCCCGTGCGACTTCACGTTGTCCCTCACGGCCTGCAAGAGCACCGACCCGACCGTCAGCTACACGAGCAACGCCGTCGGAGACACCTCGCGCTGCACCTTCGTCTTCACGATCAGGTGGGGAGACGGCGCCAGCATCACCAGAACCGCGACCGATCCGACGGACGGTCGCCATCTCATCGGCCAGCACACCTACGTCGATAAGGGGCGTACACGATCACGGTCACCATCAAGGTGACCGTCGGGAAGTGCACGAGGACAAATAGCGCTCACAAGTTCACGTTGCTGGCCACCCCGATGCCGACGAAGGCCTGCCCGGCCGCGCTCTTCCTGGGGGCTCACGGCGTCAACGAGGGCAGCAAAACCTACTGGGGCGACAACATCCGGGCGATCTGGCTAGCGTTCAGCGAGCAGTTCCCAACGGCCTACGGCGCACCTGTCCCCTATCCGTACGTTCGGCTGGACCTGACTAATTTCGGCACGGAGGCATGGGACGCAGCCCATCTGCCGGCCAAGGCGGCGCAGGATGTCGAGGTCCTCGAGACACAGATGTACGACCAGTTCAAAGCGTGCGGCGCCAGGACCCGGTTTGTGCTCGCCGGATACTCCTTCGGCGCCTGGGTCGTGGACCTGACGCTGCGCGACCTGAAGACCACCGTCCTTGGCAAGCTCATTCTCGGGCAGGTCGCGGGCGCTGGGGTCATGGGAGATCCGGCCTCCCCGGATTCGCACTGCAAGAAGATATCCACCCCGCGCGGCCGCAGGGAAATATGCCGCCAGGGAGTGGCGACCTCCTTCGGGGCCGGATATCCCAAGGACTCCGAGTACCGGGACAACGGGCTTTCCAAGAACTTCACCGCGTACTGCCTCGTGCATTCCGACACCGACTTCGACCCGGTCTGCGGGATGTACTACCTGTCGGACGTCAGTGCCCACGTCAAAGCCCACGTGACCGGTTACCGCGCGTCTGGCCTGGCGACCAGCCTCGGCCGCGTCCTAGCCGGCTACGCGAAGCAGTGAGCTGAAAACCTCGGACAACCTCGGACGCCGAAACCGCATTCTTTTCGCACTTCCTGCGCGACCTATCTAGTGAGATTGCCTGGACGCGTGAGAGGGGAGAAGCATGCGAATGATTTCGAGGGGCCGGAGGATCCGGCCCCGCTGGCGGGCGGCGACGGCGGCCGTCGCGGCCCTGGCGCTGGCTGGGCTGGGGATAGGCGTCGCGGTGGCGCCCGCGGACGCGACGCCCGCGTGGGCCGGATCGAGCTTCTGCGCCAGCCACGACGGCGGACACTACCTGAACGACTCCTTCAATGGAGTGGCCGCCTGCGGCGGCCCGACGACGGGCAATGTCGAGTACAACAGCAGCGTCATCTTCGACACGGCAGGCTACAACTGCGTCGAACTCGCGGCGCGGTATCTGTACGCGACGACATCGATCAACCCGCCGGAGGTGCCAAGCGCCTACGAGGTCGCGTCCGCGTACGCGTCGGCGGCCAGGAAGCTGAACTACAACTTCCCCCTGTCAGGCTGGACGTCCGCCTACAGCAGCGGCATCGCGCCCGGCGACATCATCAGCATGCAGGGCCCAGGCGATGCCAACGGCCACGTCGCGGTGGTGACCGGCTTCACCGGCACCGCGCAGAGCGGCCAGATCCACCTGCTTGACGAGAACGACCCCAAGTCCCCCAACGCCGTCATCACCGTCACCGGCGGGACGATGACGTTCGACAACGGCTACTACACCTCGTTCCAGTGGGTCGCGCTCGACACCGCGATCCCGCCCGAGCCGCAGAGCCTGAGCGCCTCCTCGATCACCGGATCAAGCGCGGTGCTGCACTGGACGGACTCTGGCAACGACGTCGGCCAGTTCCTGACGCAGTACAAGATCGGCAACGGCGCCTGGCAGGCAGGCCCGTCCGCCCCGGCCGGGGCCACGTCGGTCTCGGTGGGCGGGCTGCGGACCGGCACGACCTACACGTTCCAGGTCGGCGCGAACAACGCCAAGGGCACCCGGTGGTCGGCCTACCTGACGGTGCGGACCGTGCCGATCCCGGCCGAGCCGGGCATCGGCAAGCCGGCCATGGCCGCGCGGGACGCGACGATCCCCTGGTCGGAGGCCGCCAGCAACCAGACCCAGTTCATCACCCAGTACAAGCTCGGCTCCGGCGGCTGGCAGGCCGGGCCTTCCGTGGGCGCCGGCGGCAGGTCGGTGACGATCGGCGGCCTGATCCCCGGTGAGCCGTACACGTTCCAGGTCGGCGCTAGCAACATCGCGGGCACCCGCTGGTCGGCCTACGCGACCGGCAGTACCCCGCAGGTCCTGGCCTCTCAGGTGACCAACGCCCGGGTCACCGGCACGAGCGAGACCGCCGCCGCGCTGGCCTGGACGAACACCGCCGACAACGTGGCCAGCTTCGTGACCCAGTACCGGGTTACCGGCGCCAGCGGCTGGACCGGCGGCCCCTCGGTGGGCGCCGGCACCACGTCGGTCACCGTGAGCGGCCTGAAGGCGGGCACCAAGTACACGTTCCAGGTGGGCGCGAAGAACAGCAAGGGCACCAACTGGGGCCAGTGGTTCTACGGCACCACGGCCACCGTCCCGACCCCGCCGCCGCCCCCGACCGGGTACAACACCGGGCGCGAGGTGACCGTGGTCTCGCAGGCGACCGGCGGCGACTCCGGCCACACCGGCCCGGCCAACTCCTACCCTGCGGGTCCGACCCACCCGGCGGGCTCGCCGATCTACATCGTCTGCTACGTCAACGGCCAGTCGATCTCCGGCCCCTACGGCACCGAGACGGTCTGGGACCTGGGCGACGACGGCTACTACTACTCAGACGCCTGGCTGTGGACCGACTCCAACACCCCCGTCGTCCCGGCCTGCGACCTGAAGACCGTCAGCGTAGTCTCCCAGGCCACCGGCGGCGACTCCGGCCACACCGGCCCGGGCAACTCCTACTCGGCCGGCCCAGCTTCGCCCGGCGGGCGCCAACGTCCAGATCGCCTGCTACGTCAACGGCGAGTCGATCTCCGGCCCCTACGGCACCGAGTCGATCTGGGACCTGTCCACCGACGGCTACTACTACTCCGACGCCTGGCTCTGGACCGACTCCAACGGCCCGGTCGTCCCCGCCTGCCCCTAAGCCTGGCCGGTCAGTAAGACGCTGAGGCCGCCGCCCCGCCAGGGTCGGCGGCCTCAGCCTTCCTGCAGGGCGCGCGCCCCTAGGCCGTGCCGCCTCATCCGACCTCGGGCTGAGGCCGGGTCGGCCTCCCCACCCGGTCGGGTTGACCAGGGCCAGGCGGGCGGCGCTGACGTCGTCGCGGCCGTAGCCGGCCTGGACGGCGGTGTGCCACTGGCGGGACAGCGCCGCCAGCATCGGCAGGCTGGCGCCGTCGGCGGCCCCGATCGCGAGGTCGACGTCCTTCAGCGCCCACTCGAGCGGGAACTCGGGGGTGAAGTCGCCGCTGGCGATCTTGTGCAGCTTGGCGTCGGCCAGCGGCGCGTCAAGCGGGCCGCCCTCGAGAACGGCGTCCAGGCCGGCCGGGTCGATGCCCAGCCGATGGCCCAGCTCGAGCGCCTCGGCCACGCCCTCGATCAGGAAGGACAGGTAGCTGTTGACGACCAGCTTCATCCGGCTGCCCTGACCGGCGGCGCCCAGCCACACCGTCTTCCGGCCGATTGCGGCGAAGGCAGGGGCGACGATCGGCTCGGCCGCGGCCGGCCCGGACGCCAGGATGAGCAGCTGGCCGGCCTCGGCCGGCCCCTTGCTGCCGGACACCGGGGCGTCGACGAACGTCACGTCCGGCCGAACCCGGCCCATCCGGGCGGCGAGCCCGGCGGTCGCGCTGACGCCGATCGTGCCCATCTGCGCCCACGCCGCACCCGGCGCGAACGGCGGCGGGCCGCCGGCGAACATCACCGATTCCACCGACCTCGGCGTCCGGCAGCATGGTGATCACCACCCGGGCGTCCCTGATCGCGTCAGCGCCGAGGCGGCCACCACCGCCCCGGCCGCCGCGAGCGGCGCGGTAGCGGCGGCCGACCGGTCCCACACGGTGGTCGGCAGTCCGGCCGCGACCAGGTTGCGGGCCATGGCCGAGCCCATGATGCCGGTGCCGAGCACGGCGACGCCGGCTTGCTCAGGCGGGGCCAGTGGATGGTGGTCATTGACTTCTCCCATCGGGTCGGCGAGGATCATCGTGCGTCCGCCGGGCCGCCGCCCACAGACGTTAACGCGCCCGGGAAGGTGACCCGGCCTCACACCGCCGGGTGATTCGGCCGGGAGCGGAGTGGCCTGGTCGAGGTCGCGGCACCGGGCCCGTTTCTGACAACGCCTACTTCAGGGCCGTCGCGGCGACGGCGCGAGCAGGCCGAGGGCGCGGGCCTGTTCCACCGCCTCGTGGCGGCGGTGCGCGCCGAGCTTGTCGTACAGGTGGCGCATGTGGGTCTTGACCGTGTTCACCGACAGGTACATCTCGTCGGCGATCTCCGGCGCCGAGAGCTTGGTCGGCAGGTAGCGCAGCACCCGGGCCTCGGCGCTGGCTGAGCGGCTCGCGCAGGCGCTCGCGGTCCGCCCGGCTGCGGGCCGGGCTCGCTGCCCGGCCAGCACGCCGAGGATCTCGGCGATCAGCCCGGCGTGGGCGGTGCCGAGCCGGCGGTGGCGGTCGAGCAGGTCGGGCGCCGGATCGTACAGGAACGGGAAGAGCAGGCGTCTCCGGCGCGGCGCAGGTCGAGCGCCCGCTCGAGCGCGCGCCTGGCGGCGCCCGCGTCGCCGAGCGCGTCGCAGGCGATCGCCTGGAGCAGGAACGCCTGGACATCCCACAGATGGGCGTTCTGCAGCGGAGCCGAGCCGTCGATGACGGGCGCGAGCACGACGGTCGCCGCCTGCGGGTCGTGCTGGGCGAGCCGCAGCGACGCCTCGGCGATGCGTATCTCGCCCCGTTCCCGGTCCCGGCGTGTCCATGTCGGCCAGGGCCTGTTCGACGCGCTCGCGTTTCGCCGCGGCGGGCGAGCGTCTGCAGGAGGTGCGAGCGCAGCCGCGGGGCGAGCGTGTGCGGCGTGACGAGCGACTCCGCACAGCCGCTCGGCCGCCTGGAAGGCGCGCAGGGCGGCGTCGTGACGGCCGCACACGAACTCGAGCATGCCCCGGCCGTAGCGCAGCCGCATGCCCGCGGCCGGGCTCGACTTCGGTCCGGATCGTGCGCTCGGCCCGGCCGAGCGCCCGCTCCGCTTCCTCGAGCCGTCCCTGGGTGACCATCGCCACGCCGAGGGCCAGGTAGGCGACGCCGGTGACCGGCTCGTCCGACCAGCCGTGCTGGTCGGCCAGCTCGATCGCCTGCAGGCCGCGCTCCGCCCCCAGCGGGAACGACCGCCAGCTCATCAGCTGCGCCCAGAACGCCAGGCCGGTGACCTCCAGATAGGGCCGGCCGATCTCGCGGGCGAGGGCGATGCCGTCCGCGAGGTGCCGGTCCGCCTCGTCGAAGCGAGACGTCCAGAGCTCGGCGATGCCGAGGTTGATCAGCGCCAGCGCCCGCAGGTCCCCGCCGAGCTCGGGCTGATCCGACTCGGCGGTCACGGCGGGGGCCAGCAGCCGCTGCGCCTCCTCGGCCACGGCCGCGATGTCGCCGCGCTGGCGGGCCAGGCGCATCCGCACCGCGGCGAGAACGCGCCTGCGCGCGCCCGCGCCGGCCGGCGGGAACCGACTCGAGCGCCCGGGTCGGACAGCGCCAGGTACCGTTCGGCCTCTTCCAGCGAGCCCCTGGCCAGCTGGTCCCCGGCCGCCCCGGCCGCCAGTTCGGCGTCGGCGGCGATCACCGCGGCCGGGAAGCGGGCGAGGAGCTCGTGCGCGGCGCCGCCGAGCCCGGCCAGGCCCAGGCCGACCCAGTGGTCCGACAGCAGGCGGGCGGCCAGGTCCCAGTTCCGCGCGGCCTGAGCGTGGCGGACCGCCTCGACGGGATACCCGTGCTCCGCGTACCAGCCGGCGGCGGCATCGTGCAGCGCGGGCAGCTCGGCCGGCTCGCTCCCCCGCAGTTCCAGCTGGAGCAGGTCGGCGAACAGCTGGTGGTAGCGGAACCAGGACCGCCGCGCGTCCAGCGAGACGACGAACGCGCCCGCCTCCTCGAGCTGCTGCAGCACCCGCTCGCCGCCCGAGCCCCCGGTCAGCAGGTCGGCCAGCTCGCCGTTGACCCGGTCCAGGATCGAGGTCCGCAGCAGCAGCCGCCGGGCCTCGTTCGCTCTGCCGGTCCAGCACCTCGGCCAGCAGGTACTCGGCGACCGTGCGCTCGCTGCCGCCGAACTCGGCCGCGAAGCGTTCCGGATCGGGGTGGCCCGGCCAGCGACAGCGCCGCCAGCCGCAGCCCCGCCGCCCAGCCCTCGGTCCGGTCGTACAGCAGCGTCCACCGCGGCGTCCGACAACGCGCACCGGTCGCGGCCGCGTCGAGCAGCGCCCGCGCCTCCGGCCGGGTGAACCGCAGGTCGGCCGCGCGGATCTCGGTCAGCTCCCCCGCCAGCCGCAGCCGGTGCAGGCCCAGCCGCAGGTCGTGCCGGGTGACCAGGACGAACCGCAGGGCGGCGGGCGCGCGCATGATCAGCAGCTCCAGCTGGCGCAGCGCCTCGGCCGAGCACAGCTCGTGCAGGTCGTCGATCACCAGCCAGACCCGGTCCTCGAGCGCGGCGAGGTCTTCGAGCAGCCGTTCGACCACCGTCCAGCCGTCCAGGTCGGGCGCCGCCGTCAGCGCGCGCACCAGCGCGGACCCGGCGGCCGTGTCCCGCAGCGCGCCGGTCACCGAGATCCAGAACCGCTGCGCGTCGCACTCGCGGCGGCACCGTCACCCAGGCGGCGCGCCCGGCCAGGCCGGACTGGGCGATCCAGGACCGGAGCAGGACCGTCTTGCCGCTCCCCGGCGGCGCCGACACCTGCGCGACGCGCTGCGCCTCGGTCAGCCGCTCGAACAGCCCGGAGCGCAGCACGACTCCGTCCCGGACGGCCGGGGCACAGCCGGAGCGGCCGAGCGGCGCCCCTGACCAGACGGCAGGCTCCACGGCGGCTCTCCTCGACAGGCACCGCTCTCAACAGTACGTCGTCCGCGGGCCCGGCGGCCGAGGCCGACCCGCGGATCACCCCGCCGGGTGACGCCGGCTCACCCGGCCGGCCGCGAGGCTGCTGTCTGACTCGAACCCGACACCAGAAAGGAACCGGACATGACCATCATGCAAGCTCCCCGGCCAGCCCGCCCACCCGGGCAGCCGGCCAGGCGCCGCCCGACCAGGCGGCCTCGGCCGCGCCCGCGGCGGACCGCGTTCTGGCTGCTGGCGCTGGTGCTGACCAGCACCATGCTCGGCACCACCCTGCCGACCCCGCTGTACGTCATCTACCAGGCCCGCTGGCATTTCTCCGCGGCCATGGTGACGGTGACCTTCGCCGTCTACGCCGCGGCGGTGATCGCGACCTTGCTGCTGGCCGGGCGCTCCTCCGACCAGGCCGGACGCAGGCCGGTGCTGGCCGCGCGCTCGGGGCGAGCGCGCTGAGCACGGTCGTGTTCATCCTCGCCCCCGACGTGGGGGCGCTGATCGCGGCCCGGATCGTGTCGGGCCTGTCGGCCGGCCTGATGACCGGCACCGCGACGGCCACGCTCACCGAACTGGCCCCGGCCTCGGCCCGCGCGCCGGGCGTCGCTGGTGGCCACCGCCGCCAACATGGCCGGGCCTCGGCCTCGGCCCGCTGGCCGCCGGGCTGCTCGCCCAGTACGCGCCCGACCCCACGACGCTGGTGTTCGAGGTGTACCTGGCCGTCCTGGCCGTGGCGGCCCTGTCCTGCTGCTCGTCCCCGAGACGGTGCGCACCGCACCCGGCCGGCCCTGCGCTTCGCCGGGCTCGGCATCCCGGAGCGGGGCCGGGGCGAGTTCATCGCCGCCGGCGTGGCCGCCTTCGCCGCCTTCGCCCTGCTCGGGCTGTTCAGCTCGCTGGTGCCCGGCTTCATCGGCCGGCCAGCTGCATCAGGGCAGCCACGCCGTCCAGGGCGCCGTCGTGTTCCTGCTGCTCGCGGTGGGCGCCGTCACCCAGGTCGCGCTGTCGCGGTTCGCAGCCGCCGGGTGATCCTGGCCGGCCTGAGCCTGTTCCTGGCCGCGCTCGCGCTGATCGTCGCCGCCCTCGCCGCAGTCCGCGATGGCCCTGTTCCTGGCCGGCACGGTGGCCGGCGGCGTGGCCGTCGGCGCCATCTTCCTCGGCAGCCTGGCCACCGCCAACCGGCTGGCCCCGGCCGAGCGGCGCGGCCAGGCCATCTCCGCCTTCTTCGTGGCGTGCTACGCCGGCCTGATCATCCCCGTCGTCGGCGTGGGCGTGCTCGTCCGGCACCGGCGACCTCACCGGCCGGCGAGCCCGGTCCTGCGCGGCGCGATCACCGGCGGCGGGACGTTCGCGGGCGGCATCTTCCACAGCTGCCGTTCCTGCTCCCGGGCTTCGGCGCGGCGATCAGCGCCGCGGTCATCGTGGTGGCGGCCGAACTGCTCACGCCTCGCCTGGCTCCGGCACAAGTACTTCCAGACCAGCTTCGCCCGGTCGTTCGTCGCGGTCGCCGTCGGCGGAACGATCATCGCCTCGCTCAGCGCCGGCCTCGGCGTCCTCGCAACGGCGTAACCACACACAACGAATGACAAGGAGAACGATCATGAACACCCCGCTTCCCACCACCCCGCTCGGCCGGACCGGCATGCAGCTGACCCGGGTCGGCTTCGGCGCCTGGGCCATCGGCGGCGGCGACTGGGCCTTCGCCTGGGGCAACCAGGACGACGCGGCGTCGTCGCGGCCATCAGGCACGCGGTCGAGTCCGGGGTCAACTGGATCGACACCGCCGCCGTCTACGGGCTCGGCCACTCCGAGGAGGTCGTCGCGGCGGCGCTGGCGGGCCTGCCCGAGGCCGACCGGCCCTACGTCTTCACCAAGGGCGGCCTGGTCTGGGATCCGGCCGACCGGTCGGCGGCGCCCGCGCCGGGTCGGCGCCCCGGCCAGCCTGCGGGCCGAGGTCGAGGCCTCGCTGCGGCGGCTGCGGGTCGAGCGGATCGACCTGTACCAGATGCACTGGCCGCGCCGAGGACGGCACCCCGGTCGAGGAGTACTGGCAGGTCTTCACCGACCTCAAGCGCGAGGGCAAGATCCGCGCGGCCGGGCTGTCCAACCACGACATCTTCCAGCTGGAGGAGGCCGAGGAGGTCGGCGCGGTGGACGCCATCCAGCCGCCGTTCAGCCTGATCCACCGCGACGCGGCCGACGACGTCCTGCTGTGGGCGCGCGAGCACGAGGCCGGGCGCGATCGTCTACAGCCCGATGGCCTCGGGCCTGCTCACCGGCTCGTTCACCGCCGAGCGGGCGGCCGCGCCTGCAGCCGGGCGACTGGCGGGCCGGGCACCCCGACTTCACCGAGCCGGCCCTGTCGGCCAACCTCGCCCTGGCCGACGCGCTGCGCCCGGTCGCCGAGCGGCACGGCGTCACCCCGGCCGCGGTGGCCGTCGCCTGGACGCTGGCCTTCCCCGGGGTGACCGGCGCGATCGTCGGCGCCCGCAGCCCCGAGCAGGTCGACGGGTGGCTGCCCGCGGCGACGCCTGGAGCTCAAGGACGACGACCTGGCCGACATCGCCGCCGCCATCCGCGCGACCGGCGCCGGGACCGGGCCCGCCAGCCCGCTCCGCTGACCACGGACGACGGTGGACAGTGGCGCCCGGATGGCACGACCACGCGACCGTTCGGGATGAAAAGACTCTTGAATTTAAAAGCTCTTGATTTTCCCGAACGGTCAGGGGTCCTGGATAGAGCTGAACACGAGGCGGTAGTCCGCGACGCCGCGGATCTCGCCGCCGCCCTCGTCAGGGAATCCGGGGATATCGATGCCCGCCTCGTCAGGGAATTCTCTGCGGATGATCGCGGCGACGCTCGGGGCGGCCGCCCGCGCTCGCGGGTCCCGCCATATTGTCTCGCTGACCATGCGTCCCGAGACCGGGTCGGCGAACAGCAGCGCCGCCCGGAAACCGGGTGCCTCGGACAGTGACGGCACGACTTCGTCGCCGACTACCTCGACGACGTCGTCGACCTGTGCGGGTCTGACCTGGATCTCGCGTCAGCCGCACCGCCTGCCCGCCCAGCAGCAGGGTCGCCGGGTCGAAGATGACGGAGACAGGGATCTGGTATTCCTCGACGGTTACGGGCGCGCCGGCCCGGTCGGCCAGTTCCTCGCGCAGCGGCGCTTCTGTCTCCTCGCTCGCGCTCATCGCCTCTGAAGACGCCCAGATCGACCCGAATAGCGCCGCGCCCGCCGCCCGATCCGCCAGCACCGAGGTGCCCAGGCTGCCCCGGAGGAACTCCACCGACTGCCGGGCCCCGCTCCTGATGTAGGCGACGCAATCGTCTAGCGCGGGCGGGTCCGCGGCGATCCGGCTCAGTCGGATGTGCAGCACGACATCTCCCAATGTCGTCCCCGGCATCCTGCACCTGCCCCGAGCGCGCGTGCTCACGCGCGCTGCGAGTCACCGACGGTCCGTTCGGAAGAATAAGGATCATCCGAACGGACCGTGGTGACTCCGCCGTCCGCGAAGCCGCGACCCGCGGATCCCGGCCGCTTCCGCGGCCAACTCGCTGGCCGCTCCTCGGGAGCCCGAACTCGGGAGAAGGTCAGGCCGCCTGTCCTGGGTGAAGGACGACCTTCGTCCAGCCTTCTTCCCGGGCGTCGAAGTGCTTGTAAGCCTCGGGTGCCCGGTCGAGAGGCAGGTCGTGGGAGACGATCCAGGACGGCTTGACCTTGTCTTCGGCGATGAGGCTGCGCAGGTAGCGGTTGTAATGCTTCACCGGGCACTGCCCGGTGCCCATGTGCTGGCCCTTGAACCAGAAGCTGCCGAAGTCGAACGGGGTCTTGCCGTGCTTGGCCAGCTCATTCGGGCCGCCGGGGTCCTGCGGAACGTACACGCCGACGGTGCCGATTCCCCCGGTGAACCGCACCGACGAGACCAGGTCGTTCAGCGTGGCGGAATTGTCCTCATGGCCTTGCGGGTCGTGCGCCTGGTAGCCGACGCACTCGGCGCCACGGTCGGCGCCCATGCCGTTGGTGTGCTCCATGACCTGGTGGACGGGTGAGCCCTTGGAGTCGTCGACACTGATCGCGCCGATCTGCTCGACGAGCCGGAGCCGGTCCGGATGACGGTCCACGACCATGACCTTGGCGGCGCCCATGGTGATGGCCGAGAGCGCGGCCATGCATCCGACCGGTCCGCCGCCGTAGATGACGATGCTCTCGCCCGGGCGCAAGCCGGACATCCGGACCGAGTGCCAGCCGGTCGGAAGATATCCGACAGCATCACGTAGTCGTCCTGCTTCCCGTTGGCGTCCTCGGGTAGCCGCAGGCAGTTGAAGTCGGCCCACGGCACGCGGAGCAACTCGGCCTGGCCGCCCTGCCATGGGCCCATGTCGGCGAACCCGTAGGCGGCGCCGGCTATCCCTGGCTCGTTGGCGCGCAGGCAGTAGTTGGTCCGCCCTTCCTCGCAGTTGCGGCAGTGCCCGCAGGCGACGTTGAACGGGGCCGAGATCATGTCGCCGACTTTGATCTTGTCCACCGCATCGCCGACCGCGATGACTTCCCCGACGTTCTCATGGCCGAAGACGCGGCCTTCTTTGAAGTCGGTTCGGCCCTCGTACATGTGCAGGTCGGAGCCGCAGATGTTGGTTGCGGTGATCCGCACCAGCGCGTCAGTCGGCTTTTCGATCTTGGCGTCCGGCACCTCGTCGACACTGACGTTACGGGGACCGTGGTACACCACTGCTTTCACGAGAACCTCCTTCGGGAGTGCCTGTACGCCATGGTTGCGCGGCTGCCAGTCGGCCGCATCCTCAGATCAGGTGGTTTCGCGGCCCGCTGCCGGTCAGGCCTCGACCTGGAGCGCCACGGCGACCGTGCCCCCCAATCGCTTATGACCACGGCGATGAGGAGTCACTCGTCCAGGAAACGGCGCAAGACCATCAGGATGACGGATGTGCCGCAGCCGACCGCGGAGAAGACTGGGCTGCCTTAGGGGGAATGAGCTGATGATCACGGCTGAGACGGTCAACGCCATCGTCGGGTTCCAAGCTGACGGTCTGCCGGTGGTGTCTCTCTACTGCGGCGTCGACCCCGGCGAGAGTCAGCGGGAGGTGCGCGCCCGGGTGGACAGCCTGCTGGACCAGATCAGTCCGCTGGCGAAGGGCGGTGACCTCGACCACCGCCACCGGCTCTCGGTGCGGGCGGACATCAAGCGCATCAAGGACGCAACGGGCAGCGAGCGATGGCATCCCGGGACGATCGCGATCTTCTCCTGCTCCGGCCGCGACCTGTATGAGGAGATCCCCTGCCACGCCGGACACGTGAGCAGGTCATGGTGAATGCGACCCCGCTGGCGCGGCCCATGCTGGCAGTGCTCGGCGAGTACTGCCGCGCGTGCGTCCTGGTCCTCGACCGGGAATCCGCCCGGGTCTGGGAGATGTACACCGGCGAGATGCGCGAGGTGGAAACGGTCACCGATCCGCTGGACAAGGCGGATAACCCACAGACCCGCCCCGAGGACCGGATCCAGAACCGGGTGGACGAGCAGACTAAGCGCCACTTCCGGCGGGTCGCCGGGGTGATCGACCAGCTGCTCCGCGCCGAAGGGTACGACGTGCTGGTCGTCGGCGGCCACGAGCACGAGCTGCCAGAGTTCCTCCGGTTGCTGCCGCACGAGCTGCGCGGCCGGGTGGCCGGGACGTTCTCCGCTGACCCGGCCGCGACCCCGGTCACCGAAATTCGCGGCAGCGCCGAGGGGATCGTGCGGCAGTACCAGCGCGGGCGGGATGAGCACTGGTCGCTCAGGTCTGGAGCTGGCCGCGGCCGGCGGCCTGGCTGCGATCGGTCTGCAGGACTGCCTGTGGGCCGGCAGCATGTCCGCGATTGAGACGCTGCTTGTGCGCGACGGCGCGCCCGTGCCTGGGGTGGTCTGTGACAGTTCCTGCTGGCTGGCGACCTCGGGAGACCGCTGCCCGGTATGCGGGAAGCCACACCCGGTATTCCCCTGACATCCTGGATGAGCTCGCGGCGGCCGTTATCGAGGCCGGCGGCTCGGCCAGGCAGATAGCGGCGGACCTCATGTCCGAGGAGTACCTCGCCGCGGCCAAGCTGCGGTTCGCGCCCCCACCGCCAGACCAGGGGAGCTGAGTGCGAGGGTGATCGTTTATGCGGACTTCAACTGCGTGTTCTGTTACCTGGCCAGCCGGCGGGCGGACCGGTTCGCGCATGCGGGCGGAGCGGGTGTCGACTGGCGCGCGGTCGAGCATTCGCCGCGGCTACCGTCACTGGCGTCAAGCCCGGCCCACACGGGCGTGACGGAATAGCGAACGGGGCGGACGACATCGCCGAGGCCGCGCGGCTGGCGCTGCCCGGCGAGCGCCTGCCCACGACGCTCCCGGCCGTGATCAGCAACACTAGGGCGGCGGTGTCGGCCTGCGCCGAGGCGGTCGCCGACGGCATCGAGGGCCGCTGCGGCTTGCCTGTTGGAGTCGATCTGGGCCGGGGGGCGCAACGTGGAGCGGCCCGCAGGAGGTGTGGCGGGTGGTCACCGACCTGCTGTGACGGGCCGACCCGATCTTCCGCACCTAGTCAGTCCTGACCTGCCCAATACGCTGCTGCACGACCCCGACCCGATGCGGATCGCTCGTCGCGAAGGCGGCACGGTAGCGCCCGACGGCGGGCCTGTGACCAACGCGGCTTACTACCGGGCCCGGCGGTGGCGGCAGGAGTGGCCGGCCCTCCTGCCCGAGCCAGTCATTCCGGCCGTGATCAGCCCGGACGGCGCCGTCCACCGCGGTCCCCGACGGCCTGCGCTGCCTGGCCGG
>CAVWND010000008.1:0-1774656 GCA_963756475.1 uncultured Planctomycetota bacterium | reverse complement strand
CGCTGACCGCGACGACCGGGAGCGCAGGCTGCCGCCGCTGGCCGAGCATGACCCGCTGACGGTGCTGCGGCTCGCCCCGGCCGAGCACTCCACCCTGGGCGCCGGCCCGCTACACCGAGGCGTCCCTGGTCAAGGAGCTGGAGGACCGGGAGATCGGGCGGCCGTCCACGTACGCCAGCATCATCGGGACCGACCCTGGACCGGGGCTACGTGTTCAAGAAGGGCACCGCGCTGGTCCCCTCGTTCCTGGCCTTCGCCGTCGTCACGCTGCTCGAGCGGCACTTCGGCCAGCTGGTCGACTACGAGTTCACCGCCCGGATGGAAGACGTCCTGGACGCGATCGCCCGCGGCGAGAGCGAGCGGGTGCCGTGGCTGCGCCGGTTCTACTTCGGCACCGACGCTGACGGTGAGCCCGCGGATAGCGCAGCCGAGAACAGCGCGGGACAGAACAGCGCAGGCCGAGAACGGCGCGATACAGAACGGTACCGGCCCGGGCGGCGCTAACCGGGAACCCGGGCTGAAGTCCCTGGTGGGCAACATCGGCGACATCGACGCCCGGGACGTCAGCTCGTTCCCGCTGGCCGGCGAACTCCCACATCGTGGTGCGGGTCGGGCGATACGGCCCCTACCTGGAGCGCGACGGGCAGCGGGTCAACGTCCCGGAGGACATGGCCCCCGATGAGCTGACGGTCGAGAAGGCCGAGGAGCTGTTCAGCCAGCCGTCCGGCGAGCGGGTGCTCGGCGCCGACCCGGGTACGGGCCATGCGCTGGTGGCCAAGGCGGGCCGGTTCGGCCCGTACGTGACCGAGCAGCTGCCCGAGGACGCGCCCGCTTCGGCCAAGCCCCGCACGGCGTCGCTGCTGAAATCCATGGCGCTGGACACGGTCACCCTGGACGACGCGCTGAAGCTGCTCAGCCTGCCCCGGGTGCTGGGCGAACTCGACGGTGAGACGATCACCGTGCAGAACGGGCGGTACGGGCCGTACGTGAAGCAGGGCTCCGACAGCCGGTCGCTGGAATCCGAGGACCAGCTGTTCACGCTGACGCTGGCCGAGGCCAAGGAGCTGTTCGCCCAGCCCAAGGCCCGCGGCCGCGGCGCCCGCCAGGCCGCGCCGCCGCTGCGTGAGCTCGGCGCCGACCCGGCCAGCGGCAAGCCGATGGTGATCAAGGACGGCCGGTTCGGCCCCTACGTCACCGACGGTGAGACCAACGCGTCGCTGCGCAAAGGCGACGAGGTCGCGTCGATCACCGATGAACGCGCCGCCGAGCTGCTCGCCGACCGGCGCGCCGCGCCGCCGGCGCCGCGCCGCCGGACCACGGCCCGGGCCGCCGCGCCCCGGACCGCCGCCGCGCGGACCGCCGCGCCGCGGAAGAAGGCAGGTACCACGACCCGTTCGGCATCGAAAGGATCTTGATTTTCAGGTAGGCCGCGCTGGTAGGCCGAGCGGCCGGGCTAAAAACACGATCAAGGACTAATCAGTTATGCGGTCACCAGTGCCGATACGCTTACGCCGTGAACTTCCGCGCCGGGGAGAATCAGCGCGGAGCCGACCGGGGGCACCTCGGGCGCGGCGCCGCGCGGCGTCAGCACGCCCGCGAGCCGGGCGTGCTGTCGATCAAGCCCTTCCGGCGGCTGTGGATCGCGTTGTCCTTGTCCAGTCTCGGCGACTGGCTCAGTATCGTCGCGCTCACCGTGCTGGCGCCCTCGCTGGCCTCCGGTGGCCTGGCCGCCAAGGGCTCGGCCGTCAGCGCCGTGTGGCTGGTGACCCTGCTGCCCGCGCTGCTGTTCGGGCCGCTGGCAGGCGCGGTGGCGGACCGGCTGGACCGCCGGATGGTGATGATCGTCGGCGACGTGATCCGCGGCCTGCTGTTCCTGTCCATCCCGCTGTTCCCCAACCTGGCCTGGATCTTGGTCGCCAAGTTCCTGGCCAGCGTGGCCACCCAGTTCTGGAGCCCGGCCACCTCCGCGTCGATACCGAACCTGGTGCCCAAGGACAAGCTGGAACGGGCCAACCAGCTCAGCCTGCTCACCACGTACGGCACCGCGCCGCTCGCGGCCGGCCTGTTCAGCGTGCTGGCGCTGGTCAGTGAGGGGATCAGCCGGGTTACGCCGCTGTTCCACGCCAGCAACGTGGATCTGGCCCTGTACTTCAACGCCGCCTCGTACTTCGTCTCCGCGCTCACCGTCTACTTCATCCGCGAGATACCCAAGCGGCAGGCCAGCGGCAAGATCTCCGTCCCCTCGACGCTGCGGTCCGTCTGGGAGGGCTGGCAGTTCATCGGGAGGACCCCGGTGGTCCGCGGCCTGGTCGTCGGCATGGTGGGCGCGTTCGCCGCGGCCGGCGTGGTCGTCGGCCTGGGCTGGACCTACATCACCTACACGCTGCACGGCGGCAGCGCCGGCTGGGGACTGGTCTTCGCCGCGATCTTCGTCGGCATGGCGCTCGGCATGCTGCTGGGCACCAGGCTGCTCGGCGACTTCAGCCGCCGCAGGCTGTTCGGCCTGACCATCGCGGCCGCCGCGGTGCCGCTCGCGCTCATCGGCCTGGTGCCGGTGCTGGGCGCGGTCGTCCTGTTCGTGGTGCTGCTCGGCGCGCTGTCCGGGATCGCGTACGCGACCGGCTTCACGATCGTCGGTCTCGAGGTGGGCGACGACACCCGCGGCCGGGTCTTCGCCTTCTTCCAGTCCTCTATCCAGGTCATCCTGTTCGCCGTCATCGCCGTCGTGCCGATCCTCTCCTACGGCGCGACCAGGGTGATCGCGTCGCTGAACGGGACCGGGAACGTCAAGATCGGCAACGTCACCTACGCCTCGGCCGGGCAGAACGTGGTGATCCTGGTGGCGGCCGTGGTGGCGTTCCTGCTCGGGATCCGGGCCTACCGGCAGATGGACGACCGCAAGGGCGTTTCGCTGCGCGAGGACCTGCTCGCCGCGGTGCGCAGCGAGCCGGCCCCGGTGGTCGACACGGCGCACGTCAACGGCGCCGCGCCGCCCGCGGGCCTGTTCATCGCCTTCGAGGGCGGCGAAGGGTCGGGCAAGACCACGCAGGCCAGGCTGACCTCGATCTGGCTGCGCGAGCTCGGCTACGACGTGGAGACGACGCGCGAGCCCGGCGCGACCAAGGTCGGGATGCGGCTGCGCGCGCTGCTGCTCGACACCGCGCACACCGGCATGTCGGCGCGGGCCGAGACGCTGATGTACGCCGCCGACCGCGCCGAGCACGTCACCGGGGTCATCACCCCCGCCCTGGAGCGCGGGGCGATCGTCATCACCGACCGGTACGTGGACTCCTCGCTCGCCTACCAGGGCGCGGGCCGGAACCTGCCGGTCGACGAGATCGCCAGGATCAACTCGTGGGCGACCGGCGGCCGCGTGCCGAACCTGACCATCCTGCTGGACATGGACCCGCTGGCCGGGCTCAACCGGCGGGCCCGTTCGGCCGACCGGCTGGAAGCCGAGCCCGCCGATTTCCACTTGCGGGTCCGGGCCGGGTTCCTCGCGCTGGCCCACGCCGATCCCGGCCATTACCTGGTGCTCGACGCCGACCGCCCGCCCGAGGAGATCACCCGGGACATCCAGACGCGGATCCGCGGCATGCTCCCCGATCCGGTCCCCTCCGTCGCCGAGGCGTCCACCGGCGACTTCCCCGCGATCAAGGAAGAAGTCTCGTGACCAGCCCGGCCCCGAGCCCGCCCGCGGACCACCTGACCGCCGCCCCGGCGTTCGCCGACCTGACCCGCCCGGCGCCGAGCCTGCCCGCGGACCAGCCGACCGGCGCCCCGGCGTTCGCCGACCTGACCGGCCAGGACGCGGTGGTCGCGCAGCTTTCCCGGGCGTCCGCCGCCGCGGCCGCGCTGCTGGCCGGTCATCGTCCCGATCCCGGCGCGATGACGCACGCGTGGCTGTTCACCGGGCCGCCGGGTTCGGGCCGCTCCATCGCGGCGCGGTCGTTCGCGGCCGCGCTGCTGTGCCCGTCCGGCGGCTGCGGCGAGTGCGCGTCCTGCCGCCAGGTGCAGGCCGGCACCCACGCTGACCTGCTGCTGGTCCGCCCTGAGGGGCTGTCCTACGGGGTACGGCAGACCAGGGAGCTGGTCCTCCGGGCGGCCGGCGCGCCCGCGGGCGGGCGCTGGCATGTCGTGGTGTTCGAGGACGCCGACCGGTGCACCGAGCAGGCGGCCAACGCGCTGCTGAAGGCCATCGAGGAGCCCACCCCGCGGACCGTCTGGCTGCTGTGCGCCCCGTCGGCCGAGGATCTGGTGCCGACGATCAGGTCCCGGTGCCGGGTTGTGACACTTGTCGTGCCGGCGTCGTCCGCGGTCGCTAAGGTACTGGTGATGCGGGACGGTATCGAGCCCGCTGCCGCGCTGGCCGCGGCCCGCGCGGCGCAGGGACACGTGGGCCGCGCCCGGCGCCTGGCCGTGGACGCCTCGGCCGCCGCGCGCCGCGCGGACGTCCTGCGCATGCCGCTGGAGGCCACCTCGCTCGGCCCCGCCCTCTCGGCGGCGGCGGCCCTGGTCCGGACGGCCGAGGACGAGGCGAAGGCGGTCACCGGGGAACACGACGAGCCGGAACTCCAGGCGCTGCGCCGGGCGTTCGGCGAGGGGTCGACCGGCAAGGGCGTGGCGAAGGCGATGCGCGGGATGGCCGGCGCGGTGAAGGACCTCGAGGACCGGCAGAAGTCACGCGCCACCCGCGTCAAGCGGGACACCCTCGACCAGGCGCTGCTCGACTTGGCGGTGTTCTACCGTGACGTGCTCATGCTCCAGCTCGGCGCCGACGTCGAGCTGGCCAACGGCGACCGCGAGCCCGGCCTGCGCCAGGTCGCCTCGTCGTCGACCCCGGAATCGACCCTGCGCCGCCTCCAGGCCGTCATGCGCTGCCGCGAGCGCCTCCCCCTCAACGTCGCCCCCCTCCTCGCCGTAGAAGAGATGGCCCTGGCCCTAGTCGAAGGCTGACCCCAGCCCCCGCCCCGCCCCGCCCCGCCTCGCCCCCACAGGCCAATGGTTGCCGCTCTGTACCCGCAAGAATGGGTACAGAGCCACTCTCATTGGCCCGCGCCCCCGCCCTGCCCCCGCCCCCGCCCCCGCCCCGCGCCCCCGCCCCCGCCCCGCCTCGCCCCCCGGCCCGTAGCCGCACCCGCGGCCAGGCTGCCCGGGCTGGGCCTGGTGCGGATGGGGAGAGGGGGGCGGGAGCGGGTGCTGTTCAGGGCGTGCCGCAGCATCCGCACCACCTCGGCCGGCTCGCGGCGGACCTGGCGCGGCGAAAAGTGCAGCACGATGACGCCGGCCGCGCCCATCAGGTCGTGCCGCTTCCTGGTCCGGTCCCAGTCCGCCGGCGACAGGTGCCACTCGTAGGAATCGACCTCCGCGGCCACACCGGCCTCCGGCCACCAGGCGTCCGGCTTGGCCAGGAAGTCCTCGCCGAGGTAGAGCGAGGCGTTCCACAGCGGCTCCGGCAGCTTGGCCGCCCTGATCAAGGCGCGCAGGTCGCCCTCGGCGGTGGACCTGATGCCGTCGGCCACCTCAGCCAGCACGGAACGGAATACCGCCGAGCCCCGCATCGGCCCGTCGCGAAGCTCACTGGCCAGGTCAGACACCGTGCATCGCCCCTGCTGAACGGCCTCCGCGACCACCGCCCGCACGTCCCGCACGTCGGTCAGCAGCCGCGTGGTGTCCGCCACCGCTCGGGCCGCCAGCACGAAACGCAGCGGATCCCTGGTCACGAACCGCGAAGGCAGGTGATTAGTCCGGTGCAGCCGAACGAACCCGGTGCTGCGTCGCTGCCGCCCCACCGGTACCAGCACGTCGGCCACCTCCAGCGGCACCGGACTGCGCATGCCGTGGTGCATCAGGGCCACCGGCCCGGTGATGACGCTCCCCGGCCCGGCGTAGAGCAGCGCCGCCGTCTCCTTCTGCAGCAGGGTCGGTGCCCCGGTCAGGCATCAGGTAGACGCCGGGCAGCAGCACCTGCCACGGCCCGGCCGCCCGGAGGCGCCACTGCATCGCGTTGTCCTTTATCCCGAGGTCCAGCAGCTGGCCGCGGCTGACCACGGAAAACTGCTGGGCCAGCAGGTCAGCGAGGCCGTCGAGTCGTACTGTGACTGGCATGGCACAGAGCATCACATCCGGCTCTGACAAAACAGGCCACCGAACGCCCGCTGGTTCGTGCTCACGCCAAGCGACCAGCTCGGCTACCATCGTCAGCCCGGTGGCGTCACCTGACCGGCATCGGCATCAACACCGGCCGGCGGCACGTCCGGCCGCCCACGAACGGAGACGGCGAGCCGCGGCCTAGTGAGCTCCGGCGGCAAGCGACGTAGTCTGGCGGTGTGGGCATGATGATGGCGGTGAGCTTCGAGCGCTACGGGCGGCTGTACTACCTCGATCCCGGCGCGTATTCGCCGGCCATCGGCGACAAGGTGCTCGTGCCGACCGACTCCGGGCCCGAGGTGGCCGAGTGCGTGTGGGCGCCGCAGTGGGTGTCCGAGGACATCGACGGGCTGCCGGTGTGCGAGGGCCTGGCCACCGGCGATGACCTGGCCCGCGACGAGGAGAACCGCCGCCGCCGGGCGGAGGGGCGGCTGGCCGCGCGCCGGCTGGTCCGTGAGCATCAGCTGCCGATGAAGATCACCGCGGTGGACTACGTCGGGTCGGAGAACGTGTTCATCGTCTACTTCAGCGCGCCGCACCGGGTGGACTTCCGGGCGCTGGTGCGGGACCTGGGCGGGCGGCTGCACGCCCGGGTGGAGCTACGGCAGATCGGCCCGCGGGACGAGGCCCGGCTGCAGGGCGGCATCGGGCCGTGCGGGCGCGACCTGTGCTGCGCCACGTTCCTGAAGGACTTCGAGCCGGTCTCGGTCCGGATGGCCAAGGACCAGGACCTGCCGGTGAACCCGCTGCGGATCGCCGGGGCGTGCGGCCGCCTGATGTGCTGCCTGAAGTACGAGCACCCGCTGTACCAGGACTTCCGCAAGGACGCCCCGCCGGTCGGCGCCACGGTCACCACCCCGGAAGGCCCCGGGACGGTGCTGGGGCACAACGTGCCTTCGGACACCGTGGTGGTGAAGCTGTCCGCGGACGGGCGGGCCTGCGCCTGCCCGAAGGCCAGCGTGTGCGGCTCCCGGCAGGCCTACGAGGAGATGCACGGCAGCAAGCGCGGATCCGGAGGGCCGGCCCGGCAGGACGGCTGAGGCGCCCGCGCCCGCTGCTCCTGCCCTGTGCCTGCTGGCCTGACCGCCGCGGCCGCTGGCGACCGCCGCGGCCCCTGGATCCCCTCCCGGCCGCGCCCCGACCACCTGATCCCCGGCCGTGCCGCGCAGCGAGACGGCCGGCCGGCGGTAGCCGTGTAACGCGGCGGCCCCGCCCGAGACTGAAGGGGGCAATCCGAAACCCCTACCCGCGAGGAGTCCTCCGTGAGAGTCCCGGTTCGTCTCGGATCGGCCATGGCGTTGGCGGCGGCGGGCTTGGCCGCGGCTATTGCCCTGCCCTTCGCTGCCGCAGGGCCTGCCTTGGCGAGCACGGCGTCCCCGGCGTCCGGCTCCGCTGGGGCCAGCCACGCCGTGTTCGTGCAGACCGACAACCCGTCCGGCAACCAGGTCGTCGCCTATCACCGCGCGCCGGACGGCGGGCTCAGCCGGGCGGGCACCTACGCCACCGGCGGGCTCGGCGGGATCCTGGCCGGATCGGTCGTCGACCATCTGGCCTCGCAGGGCTCGCTCAGCTACGACACGCGGCACGCGCTGCTCTATGCGGTCAACGCGGGCAGCGACACGATCTCCGTGTTCGCCGTCAGCGGCGACCGGCTCGCGCTGCGCCAGGTACTGGGCTCCGGCGGGTCGTTCCCGGTCAGCGTGGCCGTCCGCGGCGACGTGGTGTACGTGCTGAACGCGCTGGGCGGCGGCCGGCTGCAGGGCTACCGGGTCTTCGGCAGCTTCCTGCTCCCGATCCCCGGATCCGGCCGCGCGCTGGGCCTGGACCCCACGGCCAGCCCGCAGTTCACCAACACGCCCGGGCAGGTCGCCTTCACCCCGGACGGCCGCCAGCTCATCGTCACGACCAAGGCCAACGGGAACGACATCGACGTATTCGGCGTCCGGCCCGGCGGGCTGCTGTCCGCCGCGCCCGTGGTGAACTCCGAGCCCGGCACCGTCCCGTTCGCGATCAGCTTCGACTCGGCCGGCCACCTGGTCATCGCCGAGGCCGGGACGAACGCCCTGGCCACCTTCGCGCTGACGGCCGGCGGGACGGTCAGCCTGATCGATGCCGCGCCCACCGGCGCGTCGGCGACCTGCTGGGTCGCGCCCGCCGGGCCGTTCCTGTACGCGTCCAACGCCGGGAGCGCCTCGGAGAGCGGCTTCACCTCCTCGGCCGGCGGCCAGCTGACGCTGCTGGGCGGGACGCCGACCGACCCCGGTACCGTGGACGCGTCCGCCGCGGCCGGCGGCCGGTTCCTGTACGTCCAGACCGGCGGGAACGGGATCGTGGATGAGTTCAGCGTAGGATCCGGCGGCTCGCTCACCGAGATCGGCACCGTCACCGTGCCCGGCGCGGCCGGCGGCGAAGGGATAGTGGCCTTCTGAGACCAGCGGCATCAGGGACAGCCGGCCGCGGCCCTCGTGTGGGCCGCGGCCGGCTCCTCCCGTTTCTGCTCAGGGCCGGCGGCGGGCACCCGCTGACCCGCTGTTCCGGCGCCCCGGGCCGCTGATGGAAGGCGACGGGGAGCTCCTGCTCCGGCTGCGATCAGGGGACGAACGGGCCTTCGTCGCCCTGGTGGAGCGCTATCAGGAGCAGATGCTGCGGCTCGCGGTGTCGTTCGTGCCCAGCCGTGCCGTCGCCGAGGAGGTCGTCCAGGACACCTGGCTGGGGATGCTGCGCGGCCTGGACGCCTTCGAGGGACGCTCGTCGCTGAAGACGTGGCTGTTCCGCATCCTGGTCAACCGGGCGCGGTCGACCGGCACGCACGAGCAGCGCAGCGTCCCGGTCGCCGATCCCGAGCCGGCCGTCGACCCGTCGCGGTTCGACGCGTCCGGCAGCTGGGCCGATCCGCCCGAGCACTGGATCGAGGCGGCCGAGGGGCGCATCGAGGCGGGCAAGCTGGCCGGCCGGATCCGGGTGCTGATCGATGAGCTGCCCGCACGGCAGCGTGAAGTCGTCATCCTGCGCGACGTCGAGGAGATGACCAGCGAAGAGGTCTGCTCGGTGCTGGCCATCAGCGACGGCAACCAGCGGGTCCTGCTGCACCGCGGCCGGAGCCGGCTCAGGCAGCTGTTCGAGGACGAGTTCCGGGGGGTGCGATGAGGCTCCTCGCACGTCGTGACCTCGCCTGCCAGCAGGCCGTCGAGCTGGTCACCGACTACCTGGAAGGCTCGCTGTCGCGGTCGGCCCGGCGGCGGTTCGAGCGCCACCTGGCCGGCTGCCCGCACTGCACCGAGTACCTGGCCCAGATGCGGGAGACCATCCGGCTCGCCGGCCGCCTGGAGCCCGAAGACCTGAGCCCGCAGATGCGAGAGGAGTTCGTGGGACTGTACCGCCGCTGGCTCGGCGAGCAGCTCTAAGCCCCGGCGGCCGCCCAGCCTGACCACCGCTCGACCGTGACCGCCAGCACCGGGCCGGGCGGCGGCGCTTCCCGGTACTGCCAGTAACGATCCGCCAGCAGCCGCAACGGCTCCGCCATCTGGTGCTGGCCCGCCAGCACCGTCGCCTGGCCGTCGGCGCGAGCCCACCACAGCGTGTCCCAGTCGTCGGAGTACTCGTCGGCGAGCACGGTGACCCACGGATTCTCGGCGACGTTCCGCAGCCGCTTCAGCCTGGTCCCGGACTTCGGCTTCTGGTCGACCGCCGTATAAACCGTGTCACCCTCGACCGCAAAGGTGACCGTCACCACGTGTGGCCGTCCCCGGGCGTCGGCCGTTCCCAGCCGCGCCACGGGGACCGCCGCGAACCGGGTCCGCGCTTCGCCCTCGGAAAGCCTCACGCTGAGGATGTTACGGCCCCGGTGAGCGCCAGCCGGGCCTGTCGCGACCCGGCTTTCCGATAGACTCATCGGGTTGTCCGGTCCCGGGCAGCACGCCGCCTTAGCTCAGTCGGTTAGAGCGACGCACTCGTAATGCGTAGGTCATCGGTTCGATTCCGATAGGCGGCTCCCAGCTAAAAGGAAAATCTCGCTTCTCTGTTCGAGATCGATCTGCTCTCTTGCTAACGGGTTTGCTAACACGCGGTCTTGACGGCCTGGGCGAAGATGTCCGCTGCGGCAGCCTCCGCGCCCTGGATGACGTGGGCGTACACGCGCAGGGTGATGGCCGGGTCGGCGTGACCCAGCCGGGCCGCGACGACGTGAACCGGGACGCCGGAGAGCAGCAAGGTCGTCGCGTGCAGGTGCCTGCAGGTCGTGCAGCCGTGCGTGCGGCAGCTGCTTGTCGGCCCGGATCAGCTTGGTCATCAGCGACGTGACGGTGTCGGGATAGATCGGCTCGCCCCAGCCGGTCGTGAACACGTAGCCAGCCTTGGTCCCGCGCCAGGAGTCGCCCGCCTTGAGCTGCTCAGCGGCCTGGTCGGCCTTGCGCTGACGCAGAACGGCCACCGTCTCGTCGTCAATTGATACGACTCGGGTCCGGCCGCTCTTGGTCGTGCCGTTGACCCGCTCACCGCCGATCACCGCCGTCGACCCGGTGATGGTGATCTTCTTGCCGTCGAGGTCGATGTCGTGCCACCGCAAATTCAGCAGCTCGCCACGCCGTGCTCCGGTATATGCGGCGACGTGGAAGAACGCGAACAGCCGGTGCTGCCGGGCCATGTCCAGGAACGCCCGGAGCTGGGCCACGGTCCAGACGGTGCCGGGCTCCTGGACCTGCACCCGTGGTCGTTTGGCCCGGTCGACCGGGTTACTGCCGATCAGCTCGTCCACGATGACGGCATCACGGAATGCCTTCCTGAGTACCGCGTGCAGGTGGGTCACGGTAGCGACGGCGAGCGGCTGACCGTCGCGGCCACCACTGCTCAGCAGGTCCCGGTAGAGCCTGGTGATCGTGGACGGCCGGACCGCCTGAATCGGCAAATGCCCGATGCGCGGAACAGCGTAGAGCCGGATGCAGGCCCGGTAGTCGGCCAGGGTCCGGGGCTTGATCTCCATCGCGTGAGCGTCGAGCCAATCGTCCAGGTAGGCCGCCACGGTGATCCGGTTCCGGTCGATGTACTCGCCGTGCCGCGCCTTGACCCGGGCGTCGTCCCTGGCGGCCTTGGCGTCTTCTTCGGTCGGGAAGCCGCCCACCCATCGCGGCTTGCTGATCCCTGTCTCGGTATCTCTGACGCGGATCACGTAGGACCAGGTGGCGCCGCGTTTCATCACGCCATCGCGGAGCCGCGGCGTGTTCTTGCGGTTGGTAGCTGGCATCAGGCGGCGGTCCTTTCGGCGAGGAGCCTGGAGACGTAGTCCTCCAGGGCGGTGAGCGGGATGCGCCGTGATCCGTCGATGCGGATTGAGGCGATGGCTCCGCTGGCCAGCAGTTCGTAGAGCTTGCTGCGGGAGAGGGCCAGGGCCTCGGCGGCTTCGGGCACGGTCAGCAGGAGTCGCGGCATTGCGGGCCTCCCCTCGGCTGCGGAAGGTCAGCGTCCGGTGGGTCTCCGCGCCCCGCGTAGTGCCAGTCGGAGATGACCAGCGTGGTGCTGGGGTCCAGGTCGGGTTGCGCTCCGATGGAGACGGCGTACTCGCGCTGATGTGCGGCCCGGTCGGCGCGCAGCGAGCCGAGGGTGACCGAGTAGGTTCGGCTCTTGCTGGAGAAATGACCGCGGAAGCCAAGCATGTGCGCCCACGCGGCCAGCCGAAGCTCTTTGAGCTGAGGGAGTCTGGCGAGGCGCAGGCATTCGGCGATATGGCGGCGGGCGTGATCGCGAACCGGCAACTCAGCGAGCCGGTCGGCCGGAGTGAGGCGGCGGTCGAGAGTGCCAGTGCACTCGGCGGCCTTGGTCGCGTACTTGGCCACATAGGCCGCGACCTTGGTGTCAGTCACGTCACCGTTGGCCGTGATCGGCCTGATGTCGAGCTGACGGCCCCAGGCCAGCGTACGAGCGGATAGCTTCGCAGCGGCGGCCGTGGTGACCCTGACGATGCGAGCGGCCCGGCCGATTGCCGCGGAGAGCAGGGCGAGGCTGGCCCAGGTGGGCGGGGCGGTGGTGGGCCCAGCCAGCCCGTCGAGCCGGATGATCGCGTGGAAGTGGACGACACCGCGTCGTTGATATTCGGCGACCTTGGCGTAGGAGACCCGGACCTGAGCGGCGAGGGCCTTGGCGGTGAGCCCGGCCTGGCGGCCCAGCGCACGGTTCAGGCTGATGATGAACCGGCGCCACAGCTCGGGCGCGTGGGCGTTGAACAGCACCGCCCCGGTGTAGTCGTAGCAGTCCGGGCACAGCGGCTCACCGAGTCGGCGGTCGTCGCGGGTGTGCTTCTCGCCGCAGGACAGACGGATGCCGTGCGGACACGTCTTGTCCTTCAGGCGTGGTCGGCAGGCCAGCACTCGCCCGCCTTTCTCCCGATGAGCGTGAACTGGCCCGAACGACGGCGCCGTCAGCGTGACGAACACGCATGGATGGTCCGCGACGGTTTCGGGAACGCCCTTGCCGCCGCTCAGCCCGGTCCGGATGAGCTGGTAGGTGTCGGCGCGGTAGACCTCGGCGCAGGGTGGGCAGCGGGACGCGCGGCGAGTCTTGCAGGCGACCGGCAGGACGCCGCCGGGTTCGTGGACGGTGGTGTAGCGGTGGATCAGTTCGCCGGTGCCGCCGTCGATATAGTCGGCGCGGCCGCGCAGCAGAACCGGCTGCAGGCATCCTCCGGCGCGCCGGATCGCACCTGCGGGAACAGGGGTAGGCAAAGGCGGTACTCCTCTCGTCGGGTGGACGAGCGGAGGCACGCTCCAGCCAGGCAGACGCGGGTGAGTTCGCTGATCAGCGGTGCTGTGCCGCATGCTGGGCCTGGTCAGAAGTGGCCTGCCGCTCAGGCGTTTCATGTGGTGGCGTGTGCACCGTGACCCGGAACCCCGGTAAATCACCCGGCCCGGCATCTGCACGGTCATCCCTCAGTGGGGCGAGGCCTCAAGCCTCACCTTCACAGTACCCAAAATACGTGGCTAATACAAAAAGTATTAGTTTCACGCGACAGTCAGCCGTTGGGCCAGGTCAGGCAGCTCAGGTGCGGGCGATTCCTGCATGGTGAGCAGATCCGAGACGAGCTGACGAACCAGGGCATGCGAGCGGACCTGTTCTGGCGTGATGGCCTCGGCCTGGAGCAGCGCGGCCACCGCCTCGTCGCCCTGGCGGCGTTGGGCATGAGCCCGAGCAACGTCAATCAGCATCCTGGCCCGGCGTTCGGCCGACAACCCACCGGTGTCCACCTCCGCAGCGACCCGCAACGCCCGGCCCGCGTCGCCCAGCTCGACCGCTACCGCAATTTCGTACAACCGCACGTTCGCCGGGCCGAACTCGGTGTTGTACTCGTTGTGCCCTTCGCCGAGCTGCGCGGCGACCTGATTAGCCCGCTCGAGCTGGTCGTAGGCGAGGTCAGCATCGTTGATATGGGCGGCGATGACGGCTCGCTGCAAGGTCAGCCCACCCCACAGCGACATGGCCTGCTGATCGCCTTGGTCAGCGAGCGACTGAAGAGCCTCGGCTGCCGTACGGGCGGTCTCCTCAGCCTGCCCGAAGTGGCGAGCGTTGATGAACACGAAAACCAGCCGGAAAGCCCCAGCGGCCACCAGTATCGGATTGCCTGCCCGTTCCGCGGCGGCCATAGCCCGGTCAGCCGCGATCCAGGCCGCGTCAGTTTCGCCGATTTTCGCCAGTGCCGCCGAGCATGCTTGATACGTGGTGGCCAGCAGCTCGGCTACCTCGGCTCGCTGGCCCTCGGCCGCCGATCGCGACGCCATCTCCAAGTCGGGCACCAGCCCGCCCAGCAACTCGGTCAGTTCTGTGTAACGCCCCGCGTGTGTCAGTTCCCACGACTTGCGGGTCCTGCTGCGCAACGTGCTCAGCGCCGGGGAGCGGCGGCCGTCTAGCATGGCGCGCAGCGCGAAAGCCCCGGACAGGACCAGACGCAACCCGCCCGCGCCCGGCGGCTCCTCGGTGACCGCCGCGACCACAGGCACCTCAGCGGCCAGCTCGGCGAGCGGAACATCCAGCGCGGCAGCGACAGATTCCAGCACCGACATGCGGTCAACCTTGCGGACGCCCCGTTCGACTTGGGAAACCCAGGCGACTGATCGGTCGACCATGCGGGCCAGCTCAGGCTGAGACAAGCCCCGGCGGCGCCGCTCGGCTGCGATCTTCCGCCCCAGGGCCTTCTGGTAGTCGGGAGTCGTCACCCGTCCGTGCCCTTGCCCGCCTGGAGAGTCAGCCAGTCGACCTCGGTGCTCGCCAGATACTGCCCACGTTCTTCCAGGTAGCGGCGCGTGTGCGGGGATTCCTCATGCGCTTCGAACGCTGCCCGGTCCCGGTACAGCTCATAGAAGATCCGCTGCAACGGTTGCCCCTCCACCGTGTGAGACGCGTACACCAGTGTCCCTGGCTCACTCGCCTTGATGCCCTCAAGAGTCTCAGCGACCAACCGGTCGTAAGCCGCGGCAGCGGCCTCGTTCTTGCACGTGAAGCGCACGCACAGACCGAACATCGTTCTCCTCCAGCTCTCCTGGCGTCATGCTCGCACCAATTGTGTCGGGCCAGTACGTGAAGTAACACGTATTTATTGTACGGGTCAATGACTAAGAGTACCCTCGTGCATGCAGAGATTGCGGACCAGTCGCAGCGAGGACCCATGCAGACCCCAGCACCCCGAACTCTCCCGCAACACTCGATCGAGGCGACCTACCCCGGCACCACCGAGCACATCCGTGCCATGCGGGCCGACCTGCGTGCAGTCCTGGATGATTGCCCGAGAGCCGACGACATGATTCTCTGCGCCTCCGAACTCGCCGCCAATGCTGCCCAGCACAGCCGCTCTCGCCTGCCCGGAGGCACCTTCACCGTCCGCGTTACCGTCGTCCCCGACCTTCATGCCCGAATCGAAGTCCAGGATGACGGCGGCCCCTGGAACCAAGGCATGATCGATCCAGCCCGGCACCACGGCCTGGACATCGTGCGCGCCGTCGCAGACGAATGGGGCATCGACGGCGACCACGCCACCCGCACCATCTGGGCACGACTCGATTGGTCCGAATAGCCGATCCAGCAGCCATGATGTCGATTCGGTGAGGATTTTCTTCACAATTATCAAGGGCGCACCTTCGGCGCGCCAGGCCGACCGATCCCGGCCAGTCTGGCGGAAGATGTGCAGGACGTGCACGGAGAGCGTGAACGGGTGCGGCGGGCTGCGCTTTGGCGGCCGGGGTGATGGGGACTCTCGCCGCAGGGGGGCGGGCAGCCTGGCCCGCTTCCTCTTGCGCGATAGCGCACCGTCGCGGACCGCTGCCCGCCGCGCCGATGCCCCGCACTGGGCCGCAGCACGCACCCCGCCGTAACGCACCGTGGGTTATGCGCTCCGCGATCTGGCCGGGCGGTCGTCTCGCGCCAGGTTCGCCTGTCGCCGTGCGAAGGGTCACAGGCACCGGGCCGGAACGCCGCGCATTGTCCGAGTCGGCCCCTCCAGCGTCAAGGGCGCTCCCTCCGGTCGCGTCGCCAAGGCGATGGGCGCAAGCGCCCACCCTTGACCCCGGAGCCACTGCCGACCCAGCGGGCCTGACGGCGAGGGCCAGGCCGGAGGCCCGGCCCGATAGGCGCGCGGCGAACCTGCGCAGGCCAACACGGCAGCTATCAGGAGGACAGGGCGAGAATCGTGTAGGGAAATTGACACCATCGACCGTTTGCCCTACAGCCAAAATGCGTTTTTTTTGACCTATCCGCAGCCCCGTAGGCACCCAGAGCAGCGGTCATGGCGGCAACAGTTATTACGATATCTAGTGCCCGGCCGTGGACGTTACCAGCGGAAACGGCTGCGCCAGTGCTCACTGCGGCCAGCAATGCTACGCATGCCCGCCGCATCCAAGCCTCCTGGAGGTCTCTGTCGGGAAACCCTGTAGAAAAATCAATACAGGAAATCCCTGTAGGGAAATCAATGCGTTCGCATCACTGCCCTGAATTTACGCGGAAATGGTACTACCGCCGATTCATTTTCGCTAGGATCTCTACGTCAGATGATCCGGAGCCGTGAGCCCACGGGCACTGCACGCGCACCACGACACGCAGTTCCTATTCCATGGACTGCATAGCGGGGGAGGTTAACATGAGGCACATAATCCTGATCGGAGCAGTGATGGCGCTGGCAGCATGCGGTGGCAGCAATCCGGCCACCGTTAGGGCTGCCACTTCGCTCTCTGCCAGCTCGTCAGCCTCAGACGCCAGCTCATCCGTGAACACTGGCACTACTGACGGGTCTCTCATGACATGCGGCACGGTCGTGGATTCTGGTCCGCCCAGTGTGACTGCGAGGCAAATCGCCTCAGGTATCCACGGAATGGACTCAAGGAGTATTTCTGCAGGAACTCTGAGCATCACGGACATGACAGTTCTCGAAACCGCTGCACTGGATTTGGAGAACTATCATGGAGGCCAGCTAGCTGGCGACGCTGAGCAGTTCGCACAGGACGAACAGTCTTACTCCAACAACGGGGGTTCGGTAGACCCGTCCTATGCCTCCGCGCTGGAGTCTGATATCAGGACGCTAGCCGGGGATTGCCCCTAATGATTGGGTGACGTGACCGGACGTCCGTCTCCATGCATGTTCGCGTCTACAGAGCACGGGCTGCTTGAGCAGTCGAGAGACGAGCAACCAAGGAGGTGGACGCAGCTAAAGATTGCCGAATCCACCCCGAGGTTGCATAAGTCTGCCAGCTTGTCGTTCTACCAGTACGATTCCCAGTTGACGGTGAATGCCCGACCCCCGTACAGCCGAGACACCTCTGTAAGAGGCTTTCCATTTTCTATGTCATACAATTCGGAACTGGACCAATACCGGGGCTTGGCTGCCAGGCTTCCACTTATGGGATGGCGAGCGTTTGTCGCAGTGGCGGTTACGGAGGTGCCTGTGAAGTTGGCCATAGTGAAGTCAGCCATGTTGTCCCGGATAGTGCCATCGGATTCAATGCCTACTTCCGCAGTGCCGTCCGGGCAGCTAGAATACTTGCATCCCTGCGTGACTGATATCTCTGCGCCAGTCGTAAGATCCTGCACCTGCATCAAGTATTGCTGGCTGCTGTTCACCGATACCGTAGCCATAATTGCATCACCCGGGTATACAGGCCCGAAGTAATAGGCGCCATAATTAGCCACGTTGTACATCATGACCGCAGTCGTAACCCCGTTACAGCCGTACTCGTATACTCCTGCCTGCTCAAAGTCTGGGGAGTGCAGGCCATCGAGGCTGGCCAACTCCTGAGCGCCGCCCATGCAGCCGGTGATCGACGGGACCGTGAAGTAAGCCTTGACGGAAGTAAACGCGACATTGGGCCGGGCGGTAACCACGTATCCGGACCCACCGGATTCAACATATGAGGCCTCGCCGGATTTAGCCATCAGAAGAGTCCCGGCCGGCTCTCCAACTTGATGTACGCCTTTAAGAATAATCTTCGCGGAGCTTGAGCGCGGTGTACTCGTTGCAGAGAGAGCCGTCCGGGCGACGGACGCACCCGACGCTATTGCCGCGATACTTACAAATGCTATGGTGACGGCCAGAAGTGATCTATTCGGGCGTTTCACTTAGCATCTCCCCCCTCATCTCATCCTGCCCCGCTGAGTCGAGCGCAGGACGTCGACAGGAGGCACAGACACCTACGCTGAGTCCCGATTCGAGCACGAAGAGTACCATGACGATGACAGATCGTGCAGGTTCATTCTCCAGACAATGCGTCGCCGGACCGAGAGCCCGGGCCAGGTACGGGCCACGACGAGGAGGTGGACGGAGGACGGGAACGGTGAAGCCCGGTCATAGCTCAGCTGCATGCCAGATCTGCGGTTGGTTGTAGGCAGCGTGCCCGTTACGTGCCCGACGCCGCGGTCCTTGGCGGTCCTTGGCGGTCGTCTACGGGCAAGGAATAGTCTCTGTGCTGCAAATACTGTGGTCGGCAAGGCATGACAATCCAGTTCCCAAGCTGATAGTCCGGAGCAGGGATATCAATTTCCAAATTCGAAGTTCTACTCATCGTTGGTTCGCGGACGCGTATCCAGTGAGTTCTTCAGGGATAGTCGAGCTCGTCTCCGGCAAGAAATATTGCTTGTCGGCTAGCAACAATTGTCGCGCGGTAATTGGGGGGCTAACATCACGGCCAGCGGTTACGTTTCCTATGCGGCGATAATCACGATCACCTGGATCCGAGGAATGCCGGGTGGCACATCCGGACGAGGTGCTGGTGCGGGGAACCTTCGCGGTCTTCGGCGAGGGTGCCATGGATGTATTCCGGAGCGGTGATGAGTGATAGCGACGCCAGCTACGCGTTTGGCAGCGGCATTGGTGAGGACGAGGTAGCTCGCCTTGAGATCCAGGGCGCATTGCTGGCCCCAGGGACGCGGATAGTCTTCACAGAGGCGGGCATCCGGCACGGCATGCGGGTGCTGGATCTGGGCTGTGGGGCCGGGGACTCGACGTTCGTGGCCGCGGACCTGGTGGGACCCGGCGGCTCGGTGGTCGGCCTCGACCACTCCCCGGAGGCGCTGGCCCGGGCTCGACTGCGGGCCGAACAGCGCGGTCTGGCCCAGGTGCAGTTCATCGAGGGCGACTATTACGGCCCAGCGCCGGGCGGGCCGTTCGACGCGATCGTCGAGCGGCTGGCCCTGTACCAGATCCCGGACCCGGCCGAGGTCCTGCGGCAGCAGGCCACTGTGCTGCGCCCGGGCGGCCTGGTCGTGGCGATGGAGGGAGATCTCTCAACCTGGCGGTCGCTGCCCGAGACTGCGCTTTATACCCAGTTGGTGTCCTGGGCGGTCGAGGGGCTCACCAGGGCTGGACTGCCCTTCAACGGCCCGCAGCTTTGGGTCATCCTGGAAGAGGCGGGACTGCGCCCGCTGGGGATGATCGGGGTCCAGCCACACTTCGGCCCCGGCGACGAGGCTGGCCTGGCCTACGAGGTGGATAGCCTGCGCGCCGTGGCGCCGCTCATCGTAGGCACCGGCGTCGCCACCGCCGAGGAGATCGGCATGGAGACGCTGGAGCAACGGCTAAGGGAGGAACGGGGAAAGGCCCGCGCGGTAGGCGCTATTCCCCTAGGAATAGGCGTGTGGGCGACCATCGGCATGGAATGACGCTGGCGACCAGGGTGACCGTGATACCGCACCCATCACAGCTCAAGAACACGCTGGGGCTTTGTTAACACGAGTGCTAACAGCCACCCTGGCCCAATGCGACACTAATGGGGAATTGCCGGCCAGGAAATCCGAGCCTGATCAGGCTCGGATTTCCAGGCGAGGCCTGATGAGGAGGGACACGGCGATGAGTGACAACGACGCCACTGACGCCATACACGAATTCGGTATCGGCATGAATGAGGTGGCCCGCCTGGAGGCCCAGGGCGCAGCGCTGGCCCCGGCGACGCGGATGATCCTCGCCGAGGCGGGCCTCCGGCCCGGGATGCGGGTGCTGGATCTGGGCTGCGGTGCCGGGGACGTGACGTTCGCAGCCGCGGAGCTGGTGGGACCCGGCGGCTTGGTGGTCGGCCTCGACCACTCGCCGGATGTGCTGGCCCGGGCCCGCTACCGGGCGGGGCAGCGCGGCCTGGCCCAGGTGCAGTTCATCGAGGGCGACGTCCATGACCCGGCGCCGGGCGGGCCGTACGACGCGATCGTCGAGCGGCTGACTCTCTGGCAGGTCCCAGACCCGGCCGTGGTCCTGCGGCGGCAGGCCAGCGTGCTGCGCCCGGGTGGCTTGGTCGTGCCGCTGGAAAAAGACTTTGTAGTGTTCTACTCGGAGCCCGAGCTGCCGTTGTATACCCAGACGTGTTCCTGGATCGTCCAAGCGTTTGCGAAGGTTGGGTCGCCGCTGCCCACCATTGGCCGGCGGCTGTGGGCCATTGCCGAGGAGGCGGGGCTGCGCCCGCTGGGGATGACCGCGGTCTTGCCGCAGTTCGGACCCGGCGACGAGAACGGCCTCGCCTTCTGGCTGGAGACCATACGTAACGGGGTGCCGCTCTTGGTGGGCTCCGGCGTGGTCACCGCCGAGGAGCTCGACATCGAGACGTATGAGCAGCGGTTTAGAAGCGAATGGGAAGAGAACCGGGCGGTCTTCACTGATGCCCCGCTGATGAGCGTGTGGGCGACCACCGGCCCGGAGTAACGCTGATGACCAACCCGCGGATAGCTGGCCTGAGCGCTGCTCCCATAAGACTCGCTAGGGTACGTGGCGGCCGATTGGGCGTGGTTCACCGCGCAAGTGCGCTGCCGGGCTATCTTGCAGAGCTTAGCCGCGGTCGTCACGCCGGAATCTGTGGAGCAGTACCGTGATGCTTGGGACTTCGACAGGGCGGATTAACGTACGGGAAATCGGCCGCTAGCCCTGACGGCAGCCGTGACGGCAACGCTAGCACCCACCAGCGTCCTGCCGCAGCCGTGAACAGTCGCCCACTCTCGCGGATCTGACCTCAACTGGACATCCACTACACCTGAAAAACGGACGGTCACCGCGGGTTCTTGCTAACACGAGTGCTAACAACGGCTCTGGACGAGCATGGATGCGCGTGGAATCAGCAGCCACGAGTAGGTGCCCAACCAGGCCTCGAGGGCACTGGTGGACAGCCGTGGACGATCGTAATCCTTCTCGTAATGCGTAGGTCATCGGTTCGATTCCGATAGGCGGCTCGGAAACATTGCAGGTCACCGGCTCATTTCCGGTCGTCGTCACGATCACCGATCCTGGCCCGTGGACCGGGTGACCCGGTCCACGAACGCGACATATCACCTTAAATGATGGTTACACCGAGTGATCTTTCCGGATCCGCGGCCGCTCCGACCGGCGGGGCGGCCAGACGACCGCTCCTGACGGTTTCACCCTGTCCCGGCAACACGGTCGAGGGGCGGGCCAGGCGGCCCGTCGGCGCGGCTGTCGGCCGCGCCGACTCAGCATCGAGGATCTTGGGGTCGAGGTACACAGGTCACGCTATGTAAGTAGCGCTGGTCTCGAGCGGCGCGCACGGTCCCGCCTACGCGGAGCAGACTGAGGTCGCTGGTCTGACCGAGGCCGAGGTGCGTGACGCGCTGTCCGCCGAGGCGGCCAGCCCCGCCTGGCTGGAGGATGAGTGCGAGGGGCATCATGGCTGGGCGGAGCGCCTTTCCGGCCCGGCCGCCGACGTCGGGAGCCAGGCGATGGTGCGTGCCGTGTCCGCGCTGCCCTGGGAGCAGCAGCTGATCCTCGTGTTCCGCTTGTCGGTGCCGATAATCCTGTCACAGGCGTTGACCTGGCCATATTGCTGTGGGACCAAGGGAAGATCAAGTTCGGCATCTGGCTGCGCATGGGCCTCACCGTCGGGCACTGTCAGTACGCGTGTTGCCGCGATTGGCTTACCTCGCGGTGCTGGGTGTGTTCGGCTGGCTTGCCCTGCTCGCGCGATCAGATCGTGCCAAGGACGCTGAGATCCTGATCCTGCGGCATCAGGTCGCCGTGCTCCAGCGTCAGGTCACGTGCCCGAGGCTGTCGTGGGCCGACCGCGCGGTGCTGGCCGCTTTGGCCCGGCTGCTGCCTGGCGGCCAGCTCGGCCGTTGCGGCTGATCATTTCCCCGCGGACCCTGCTGCGCTGGCACGCTGACCTCGTCCGGCAGCACTGGACCCACCCGCGCCGGCCGGGGCGCCCCAGGACTGCGGGGTCTGTACGGGCGCTGGTGCTGGAGATGGGGCGGGGACAACCCGGGATGGGGCTACCGGCGCATCCACGGCGAGCTGACCGGCCGTGGGCATAGGCTCGCGCCGTCAACCGTGTGGAGGATCCTGAAGGATGCGGGCATCGATCCGGCGCCCACCCGGTCGGGCAGTCCTGGCGGGCGTTCCTGGAAGCCCAGGCGAAGACGATCCTGGCGGCCGATTTCTTTCATGTCGATACCGTGAGGCGACACTGCCTGGTGCGTCGGCCTCCCGTCATGATCCTCTTGGCGGGAGGCCGGCTGCGGTGGGGGCTGGGCCGCCGGTGACACCTGGGGCCGCCGGAGACACCTCGGGAAAAGAGCCGGCGGCCTTACCCGGCCGGCGGCCCAGCGGCTAGTGGGACAGTTCTTCGAGTGCGCGGCCGCGCTGGCGTTTCCCGAAGACCGCGATCAGGACGCCGGGCAGGAGCGCGCACGGGATAATGACGAACAAGAAGAAGCCCGCCGGCGCGGTGATGCTGAAGAGCGCCCCGGCGATCAAGACGCCGCCCCAGGCGCCCAGGTGGCCCACGCCGTCGGTCCAGCCGGTGCCCAGTGCGCGCATCCGGGTCGGGTAGTTCTGGGGTATGTACACATACATACTCCACAGCCACATCGTCCCGCCGATAAGCGAAATACTGTAGAACACGTACACGCCCGCGCTGCTGTGCACCTCCTTGTACATGCCCCAGTAGCCGCCGGCAAACAGGATGGCGCCGATGAGCTGCGTCCATTTGCGCTCAAGCCGGTCGCCGAAGTATGCGTTGAGAACGTAGACAGCGGTGGCGATCACGCCGGCCCATGCCGTCATGGCGAAGATGAAGCCGGCGCTGTAGCCGCCCTTGAGGGTGAGCCACAAGATAATCTGGCTCGCGCCGCCGTAGACGATGCCGGCGTAGCCGAGCACCATGACCAGCAGCAGGAACACGGTGACGACCACGTAGCTCCTGCTGAACGGCGCTAGCCAGCTGGTCTTCTCCTGGGCCACCACCTCGTACGGCGTCATATCGGGCTCGGGCAGCACGGGGTGCCGCTTCATGACCCGCGCCTCCATCCGCTCCACGCCCTGGCGTGCCTGGTCACGGCGTTCCCGGGCCTCCAGCCAGCGCGGCGACTCCGGCATCCGGAAGAACAGCACCACCGCCACCAGAAGATTCACGATGGTCAGCATCCACAGGAACCACCGGTAATGGACCGGGAACCAGTAGTGCGGGATGATCCCGCCGATGACGACATAGAGGAGGAAGATGCAGACGGCCTGGCAGGGCAGCATCACCTGGCGCCGCCAGCTCGGCCCCATGATCTCGCTCATGTACACGACGTTCATGGCCAGGTACCCGGCGAACCCGAGCGTGTCGAAGATCGACAAGACGACCAGCGCCGGGTAGTTCGTCACGTACCCGAACGGCCAGATGAACACCGCGGCCAGCACCGAGGACAAGATCAGCGCCTTGCGCCGCCCGATCTTGTCGGCCAGCCAACCGAGGGCGTAGCCGCCGAGCAGGATGCTGATCCCGACCTGCAAGGCGAACAGGACATCGTACTGGCTGTGATTTATGACCCTGGCCGGCAGCCAGACGAACGGGTACAGCCTCAGAGCGATCCCGTCGGTAGAAGCCGAGACCGCCCAGCCCACCTGCACGATCAGGCAGATCTCCCAGGCCATGAAGCTCATGGGCAGGCGGTCGACCCGGGCTGCCATCTCGCCGGGAATGACCAGAGTGGTGGTGCGGCCGGCGGTGGCCCCGGCCCCAGAACTGTCTTGTGCCATTACGGTTCTCCTTGCTGCCATCCGGTCTCAGCGGTGGCGGGGGAAAGGGGGGAATAGGGGAGCTTTGGCCGGTGTCGTGGACGACAACCCTGGACGTTGCCGCGGATGCCGAGAATGCCGAACACGCGCCCGGCGATGCCGGTTATCTGCATGGGCCACAACGTAGGGGCGGAACCTGGGGGAGTTGAGGGCGGGCGCGGACACATCGCGGTGGGCGACGGGTGCCCCGGTCCGAGATAGGGCGATCTTGCCGACCCGGGAATTGAGCCTGGACGGGTTACCTAGCCCGCCCAGGCCGGTAAGGGCACGGCTTTGTCTGGTGTCCCCGTTCGGGGGCGGGGCGGGTTTGTCCACGCGGGTGCCCGTGGATCTGCGGGCGTGGGAATTCAGCCTGGACGGTTACCTAGCCCGCCCAGGCCGGTAAGGGCACGGCTTCGTTTGGTGTTGCCCGCGCCGGGCGGATGCGACACCACGCGGAGTCAAAGCCAGATGGCATCGTTTCCCTCCACCTTTTAAGGAAGGCAGGACTCCGAGCTTTCTCCGGCTTTGATAGAAGGAGATTCCAGGCAACCAGCTTCTAAGCAAAGCTAACTGCTAAAGTTACTGGGATTGTCGGACGCTCGCGGCGGAAAGTCAACCCGTTACCACCCGGCAATTGCCTATCGACAACTAACTTCAGGGATGGCCTGGGGATGGCCAGAGTTAACCAGGATTCAGCTGTGGCCGGTGTGAGATATTTTGTCCGTGCGGCCTGCACCGGACGCATAATGGGCCACATTTCCTTTTGAACGCCAAATGCCGAACGGCGAATACCAAATGCCAAACGGGGACTTATCCGGTATACACCAGTGGTCACCGACAGCGGCGCCGCCCTCGGCCGAGCCCTTGCGCACGTCACCAACACCGTCAACCCCAGCAGGATAATCACCTACCTGTCCAGCCCCGAGAGGAGAGCGGGAAAAACCGTGGGAGGCTACGCAGCCGCGGCCAGCTCTTCTCGCTCGGGGTCGGCGTGGGTGAAGCCGGGATGCCAGCGCGGAAGTCGTGGGCCAGGTCGTCGTTGAGGACCCGGGTGCGGATCTGGAGGAGCAAGTGTGCGCCGCGGGGTGTCCAGCGCATCTGCTGCTTCTTGACCATGCGCTTGGAGATCACCTGGTTGACCGCTGACTCCGCGAACGAGCTGGAGATGACCTCGCCTGCCCGGTAGCGCTCGCCGTAGTTGGGGATGGAGCAGGCGTTGGCCCGGATGTAGGTGCCGAGCTTACCGACGGCCCTGAGCAGCTTGGCGTGTTCGGACGGCGGGTGGTCGACGACGTCCAGGTCGAAGATCACGTCGTCGATGACCTGCTGGGCTCTGAAGACGTTGCCGTGCCAGAGGAACCACTTGAGCCGTTGGAGCTGCTTGGCCATCTCGGCGGCAAGGTCCCGCGGCGGGGATGCCGACAGGTCAGGATCGGGTGGCAGTGGCCGGAGGCTCTTGGCCATGTTGGCCATGACGGTGAGGCGCATGGTGACGTGGAACCAGTCGAGGAGATGCTCGGCGCCGGGGGTGAGGTACAGCGGCAGGTCGCGTATGTCCTCGCCGCCGTCGGTGACGAAGGTGACGGCCCGGTTGGCCTGCATCCCCTGACCCTTGAGCACCTCAAAGACACGCCGCTTGGGCTTGGTGTCGTAGGTCTGCACGAACCCGAACGACTTGGCCTGCCCGCCGGGGCTATGGATTTGCCGGCGATCACCTCGAACCAGCCGTCCCGGCGGGAACGCTGATGGGCGGAGTGGACATAGCCGCCGTCGAGGCCGACCACGAGAGGCAGGCCGGGGCGGGGCAGTTGCCGCCACTCGGCCCTCGGCCGGGCAGCCATCGATGAAGACCACCTGCTCGGCGCCAAGCTCATCCTCGAGGCGCTGGGCCACAGCCTGGGTGTGGTGGCGTACGGCAGTCGCGTGCAGGGGGGCGCCCCAGGGGGAGGACCTCGGCCAGCAGCTTGGCCGACAGGCCGTAGGAGGCCAGCCCGGCGAACTTGGCCTCCAGGTGGACCAGCTCGGGCGTGGCCCGCTCGGGGAGGGTCCCGGCGGCTGTCCTTGTGCCGTCGCGGCGTGCCGCAGCCGGGGCACGCGACCTGGGCGGCCAGCGACGCCTTGACCTGCTCGGCCGCCACGGTCTCTTGACGGCGGCGAGTAGGTCTTGGCCTCGTCGAGGCGCAGGCCCACGGTGTCGGCGTCGAGGGCGTCGCGTTCCAAGCTGACCGCCTCGTGGATGACCGCCGGGGTGTCGTCGCCGGCGTCGACGGTGACCGACACGCTGATCTTCATGCTGCCCGGCGGTCGAAGCGGTCCAGGTGTAGCCACGGTCGCAGCTCTTCGAGCCGGTCGCGGTAGTCGCCGAGGCGCGCATCGGGGTGGCCGAGCATGTCGGCCAGGAGGGAGGCCGCCGAGAAGATGTCGTGGCGCTGGCGGCCCTGCAGGTAGCCCCAGGGACCACCGCACCACTCGGGCGGGTCGGCCCGTCGCCCGCCGGCGCAGCGCGGGTAGCGCCCGCCGGGCACGACGGGCAGGATCTGCTCGACGCGCAGGTTGTGGCGGCACAAGGCTCCGAAGCCGTAGTGGTAGACGAACCGCTCGGTCTCCCGCAGCCCCAGGTCGACCAGGCGCAGCTTGCGGAAGTCGTGGGCGTCGTAGTCTGCGCCGTGGACGACGAAGCGATGCAGGTGCTCGCCGGACCACCCGAAGGCGACCTGGAGGACGTCGTGGAGGCCAGCCAGGGTGGTGTCGGCAGGTATGAGCAGGCGCCGCCAGATGATCGGGCTGATCTCTCGCAGCACGACGCGCAGCTGGTAGACGGTCGGGGCGGTAGGCGTGGTGGGTTCGGGCATGCCCTATCCTCGGCCCTCCCCGGCGGCACCGTCCCGGTCAGGCGACGGCACGCCGCTACCCCAACCACACGCTGCCTGACCTCCCACGGTTTTTCCCGCTCTCGCGGATCGTCCGGCAGGTGACGTCGTTGGCCGCCTACGACGCGGTCCGCCAGGAGGCCGCGCGGGCCCGCGCCCAGCGCTTCACCACACGAGGTGACCGGCGGCGACCCAGGATGCAGTGCTGCGGCTGGTGCCGCTCACCGGCTCGGCGGCACCCGTCTGGGGAGGACGGTCGTCCCGGCGTCGCTTAGGCGTGCTTGCCGGGTTCGCTGGCGATCGCGTGTCCTTCGGCGGGGAGGGGCTTGCGCGGCTTCGGCATTATCGGGGGTGTGCGTGCCCGGCTGCACCGCCGGGTCCCAGAGGAGGTCCTGGCGGATCCTCTCCTTGCTGACGTGGAAGACGGCGCCGATCTGGTCCAGGGTGCAGCCGAGTTCTCTGAGCTGGTGAGCGGCGCGTTTGCGGCTGATCCGCGGAGTCTGGCGGTTGAAGGCGGCGCGGGCCTCGTCCAGTGCCTGGTCCCGTTCGGTGGCCGCGCGCCGTGCTGCGTGCTGCCGCGGCCGCGGCGCGGGCCGGTGCCTGGTCGTGGTCCTCGAGCCAGCCGCGGCCTGCGGGGGTGATCCGCCAGAGGATGGCGGGCAGGCCGCGTCGTTTAGGCACGCGGCCTGCTCGTTCACGTGGCCGGCTTGCTCGTGCAGGTGGAGAGCCCGGTCGTAGGCGGAGAGGAGTCTCCGCCGCTGGCCTGGTTCTGCCAGGAGGCTGGCCAGGGCGGGGGTCGATAGTGGTCCGGGTTCTGCGCCAGTGCTCGCAGGAGCCGGGCGGGCCGGGTTTGTGCTGTTGCTGCGTGTCCGCGGCCGGGATGGTGACGGTCTGGTTGTCATTCATCGGGTTTCCTTCTTGCCCGGGGCCGTGTTCTGCTGGGTGTTTATCTCCTTTTCCCCCGCGCCGCCGGGCAACGCTGCCCGGGGAGCCGCCTCCCGCCATGGTCTGTCTGGCGGGAGGCCGGCTCGGTGAGGGCTGGGCCGCCGGTGACACCCTGGTTTGCCGCCGGAGACACCTCGGGAAAGAGCCGGCGGCCTGACAGCCTTCCGGCGGCCCAGCGTCTATCGGCCCTGGTCTACCGGGCCAGTTCTTCGAGTGCGCGGCGGCGCTGGCGTACCCCGAAGGTCCCGATCAGGAGGGCGGGCAGGAGCGCGCCCGGTAGCGTGATCAGCAAGATCCAGCCCAGCGGCGCGGCCGCGGTGAAGACCACTCCGCACAGCAGGACGCCACCCCAGGCGCCCATGTGGCCCAGGCCGTCGGTCCAGCCCGTGCCCAGGCCGCGCATCCGGGTCGGGTAGTTGGCCGGTATGTACACGTACATGCTCCACAGCCACAGGACGATGCCGACTCCTGCAACATGTACAAGACGACCACGCCCGGGGTGTTGTGCACGTTGTAGATCCCGTACCAGCTGCCGGCAAACACGATGGCGCCGACAGAGCTGAGTCCATTTGCGCTCGAGCCGGTCGCCGAACAAGGCGTTGAAGAGATAGGCGATGCCGCCGGCCACGCCGGCCCAGGCGGTCAGGGCGAAGACGAAGCTGGCGCTGTAGCCGCGGCTTTTGGCCAGGAACAGGTAAGCGTAGCCCGCGTTGCCGTAAATGATGCCGCCGTAGCCGAGCGCCATGACCACCAGCAGCAAGATGGTGACCAACACGTACTGCTTGGCCGAACGGCGGCGAACATGCTGGTCTTCTCCTCGGCCACCACCTCGTACGGCGTCAGGTCGGGCTCGGGCAGCACGGGGTGGCGCTTCATGATCCGCGCCTCCAGTCGCTCCACGATCTTGCGCGCCTGGTCAGTGCGTCCCCTGGCCTCCAGCCAGCGCGGCGACTCGGGCAGCCGCCAGATGATCAGCAGCATCACCACCAGGTTCAGCCCGGCCAGCAGCCACAGGTAGGCCTTGTACTGGCCGGGGATCATGTAGTGCGGGATGAGGCCGCGCCAGATGGACAGGCCCAGGATGATGGCGAGCACCTGCGCGAACATGATGATCTTGCTCCGGGCCACCGGCCCCGCCATCTCGCTCGTGTACGTCGACGTTGAGGGCCAGGAACCCGGCGAACCCGAGCGTGTCGCCGATCGACAGGAAAATCAGCGCCGGGTAGTTGGTCACGTACCCGAACGGCACGATGAATACCGCGGCCAGCAACGTGGACAGGATCAGCGCCTTGCGCCAGGCCGATCTTGTCGCCGAGCCAGCCGATGAAGTAGCCGCCGAGCAGGATGCTGATCCCGGCCTGAAAGGCGTACAGGACCGAGTACTGGGAGTGATTGATGGCGTAGCCGGCAAGCCAGATGAACGGGTACAGCGTCGCGGCGATCCCGTCGGTCGCTCCCGTGGTCGTCCAGCCCAGCTGCCGGCCGGTCGCGGCGTTCGTGGCAGTCGCGTTGCCCCGGCAAAACGCGGTGGATCTGGCAAAAGGACTCCATGCCGGGATGCCCCCGCTGGCCGAGGCATTTGGCGTGACCCTCGCCGGGGGGGACACCAACGCCTGGGATGGTCCGCTGGTCGTGACCTTGACCGTCCTGGGCGAATCGACGAACCGAGGCTCCGTCCGGCGTTCTGGCGCGAAGCTCGGTGACGCGATCCTCATCACCGGCCCGCTCGGTGGGAGCCTGCTCGGTCGACATTTCCGCCCGATGCCCCGGATTGCCGAAGCCCTCACGCTGTCCGAGGCAGCCTCGATCCACGCGATGATCGACATCTCCGACGGCCTCGCCTCCGACCTCGGCCATATCCTGGAGGAAAGCGGTCAACTCGGAGCCACCCTCGACGCTCACGCGATCCCGGTCCACGACGACGCCCGCGAGTCGAGCCGGCTCGACGGTCGAAGCCCGATCGACCACGCCTTGAACGACGGCGAGGACTTCGAGCTCTGCCTCACCGTGTGCCAAAACGAAGCCAATCGGTTGTTCGCCGATCCTCCTCAAGGCGTGAATCTGTTTCGAGTTGGGACGATTGATAACGCAGCCTGGCCTCCGGCTCCGAAGGCCGGATGGGACGGTCATCGATCTCCAGGCGGAGGGATTCGATCACCTGGCACCGGGCAGGTAAACCATGCGAGCCGATCGCACCGGCGAGACATCGTTGACGATCGAGATTGCCTTCGAGGCCGAGACGGAACAGCTCGGCCAGGCCATCGCCGAGGTCGTCCGGCCCGGTATCGTGATCGGATTGGTCGGGACACTCGGAGCCGGCAAGACCCGGCTGGTCCGATCTCTGGCCGAGGCCCTCGACGTCGATCCCGGAGCGATTGCCAGCCCGACCTTCGTCCTGATCCACGAGTACGAGGGCCGGATGCCAATCTATCACTTCGACGCCTACCGATTGGCCGGTCCCGACGAGTTCGACGCTCTCGGCGCCTCCGACTACTGGGCCGAAGGGGACGGCCTTTGCCTGATCGAGTGGGCCGACCTCGTCGCCGACCGCCTGCCCCGGTCGACCTGGTGGGTTCGTATTGATCTCGACGGCCCGACCGGGAGAGTGGTCCGGATCGAGTCACCGGAGGCCGGTCGCCTGGCCAGACTTCTCGATCCCTCCACGACCGTCGATTAAGGCACGATCAGGGGCACCTGGATCGACACCGTTTCGGGTAAGTAGCACTGCGCGTGCTGCTTCCTCCCTGTCTTCTCCAGGACACTATCGGTCACCGTCCTCTGGAAGTCGAACAGCGAGAGCGGCCCACCCGGCTTGCGGAGTCTGGCGGCGCTCTTGGCCTTGGCGACGTCCAGGATCGACTCGGCGAAAACCCGGTGGCCGTCCCCGGTCGCGAGGCTCGGACCGTGGTCGGAGGCGATGAAGACAACGGCGTCGGACTGAGTCTGGAGCTGGCGGACCCATTCCTGGATGTCGTTCTCCCAGGCCGGTGCCTTGATCTCGTGGACAGCGTTGACCAGCACGATCGCCCGGCACCCCCGAGCGGTGACCTCGCCGAGCCGGTCGGCCAGCAGGGTCGCGGAGATCGAAGGAGGCTCGGGGCCGCCGTTGTCGGGCTCGGCCGTGGCCAGGAGCCTTTGCGAGTGGAACGAGATGAAGTGCGACTCGACGGCCACGACGATCACATCCCCCTCGGTGAGCTGGTCGGGCGGATTCGCCTTTTCCAGATTGTCGAGGGTCGCGAGGAGGTCCCCCTGCGTGACCCGACCGCCGAGGAACGAATGTTCATGGACCTGGTCGGGGCCGAACCGGAGCCCGGTGGTCGGGTTGACCAGCCGCTCTCGGAGGTAGCTCGCCAGGTCGCGGGCGTCCTCCTCGGCGTAAGGGATCGGCGGGAGCCGCTTATCGGCGAACTTGCCCGAACCGATCGCGACGATCTCCAGCCGGGCCTTCCGCGTGGCGGGTGGCGGCGGTGTGTCATTTCGGATGTCGAGCGGTTGCGACCGGGTGACGCCCCGTTCGTCGACCGAGACGAGCCGGGCGCGAACCTCGCGATCGTTGCCGACCGGCACGTCCTGCTCCCCCACAACCTGTGGGACGGCGGGAGCACCGACGGGAATGAGGTCATTGAGCTTCCGGCCGTTGACCTCGACCCAGAGGCGGCTGATCCCCGCGGCCCCGGCCTCGGCCAGGGCCCGGTAGCTGACCCGGATCGTCGGCTGAGCGACCGGCACAGGCCGATCGGTCGGCGCGGCGGCAACCGGGCGAATCGCCAGCTCCTTCAACCGGCTGTTGGTCGGATCGGGCACACCCGGCGGGAACCGGAGGAACTGGCGCTTCGGCCAGGACTGGGTTGGCGAGATCGAGTAGCCGGTCGATCACGTTCGGAGCCGGGGCCTTCGGCTGCCGATACCTCGCCGAGAACTTGTCGATCGAATCATACGTCCCGGACAGGAGTTGCGACACGTTCCCCCGGACACTCGTCCCCCGATTGGTCAACCAACCGAGGAACTTCCGGTCGCCATCCGCCGAGCTGTCGTAGTAGCCCCGAGGGGTCCAGAGGACCCACCGGTGATCGACCCCGGGAAAGAGGCTCAGGGCGGGCGAGTCGCGCTTGGTCGTGGCGCCCTTGAACACGTCCGCGTCGCCGGGCATTTTGACGTGGAAGCTGTACATCCGGGTCGGCGAGTCCCGATCAAGGCCCACCAGGTAAGGGGACGGGTCTGGAATCTCGACAGACGGGCCATAGTCGCTGATGAAGAACTTCTCGACAACGTGCCCTTTCTTGAGCCCGATTCCGTCGGCGAAGCCGGAGGGAGTGACCTCGGTGATGACCCAGTTGGCCCCTTGCCGCTCGAACTTTGCCCCGAAGGCGGGTATCCGGTCGCAGCCGTCGAGCGGCCAGAGCCGGACGGTCTGGTCGGACGAGCCGGTCAGGAGCCATCGGCCGTCCGGCGACGACGCGATCGCGTAAACGGGTCCCGCGTGGCCGTTGAAGAACCGCGTCTTCACGCCGGTGACCATGTTCCAGAGCACCACACCGGCGTCGGCCGCGACGGCGGCCACCGGCTGGGGATGGCCGGGGCCGGGCGGGATCACCGTGTACCCCCACCAGCGCCGCTCGTTGGCCTGGTCGAGAGACCGGTCCCAACCCTGCCCATGGGCGTTCCGGAACGCGAACTGGAATTGGTCGATCGGCCGGATCGTCCAGCCCCCTTCGGCAGCGACGGCGTGGCGATAAGGCAGTTCGTTCGCGGCGGGATTGAAGAAGAACCGGCCCCGAAGGTCGAAGTATTCATACTCGACCGGCAGGCCCGGGGCGGGCCGCGACCGGGCGAAGCGGATCGCCCGGCCGTCCTGACGGAACCCGACGTCCCAGAAGCTCGTCCCGTACCCCTTGATCTCATCGACCGGCGCATCGGGGGCCAGGTCCTTGACGAAAAGGGACTGGGCGTCGCCACCGGAATAGGCGAGCCGTTTGCTGTCAGGGCTGAAGGTGAGGACCTGGACCAGGTTTGACACGACGGGTAGCCGTTGCTGGACCTGTCCGCCCGGCATGCCCTCCATTGATCGGATCTCGATCACGCTGGCGGGGTCAGGCAAGGCCTCATCTCGGGCGAGCGACGAGGCGACCTGGCTCGTCGCGAGCAGCCGGCCGTTTGGACTGATCGCGAGCGCCTCTAAAGGTCCGGTCAACCGAGCGCCCGGGCCATCGGGCAGGGAGACGACGCCTCCAAGGTTGGCGGCATTATATCGGACGAGCGCGCCGCCCTCGGTCCCCACGACGATCCAGTTATTGTCGGGGCTGGCGGCCAGGGTGCGTATTTCTCGGGCGAGCCGACCGCCGGCCTTCCCCGCGACGGGAGGCGCCTGGGCAATCCAAATGGGCCGGTCGCGGTTTGTGATGTTGTAGAGCCTCAGCACGCCGTCCGTGCCCCCGGCGACCAGCCGGGTCCCATCGGCAAAGATGGCGAGCGCGTTGACCTCGGCCGTCGCCTCGCTCAATACGGCGACCTGACTCCGGGCGGCGACATCCCAGATCCGGACGGTCTTATCGTTGCCACTACTGGCTAGAAAGCGGCCGTCGGGGGTGAAGGCGAGGGAGTTCACCGCCCCGGTGTGGGTCGGCCCGATCGTTCCATCGCCGCCCGTGACAGGAAGTTTCGCCACAAGGTCGCCCGTGCCCTGCGCGTTCTGGCCTGGATAGCGAAATAGGAGGATCTCGCCGATACTAGCCAGCACGCCAAAGCCAGCGACGGCGAGTAACCGCTGGTCGTTGTCCTCGACGCTAGAAGAGAGGGCCATGGCATAGAGATGGCCTCGGTACCCTCTCCAGTTCGGAGGCCGGAGCGTCCGGGCTGGGCCGGATCGGTCGGCGTCGAGGTTCCAGACGTGGATTACCTTGTCCATGCCGCCGGTAAGAAGCTGCGAGCCGGTGAGCGTGGTGAAGATCATCGACCTGACGGGCGCATGGTGTCCGCCCCCGCCCTGCACCAGGACGGGATCGGTGAAGAAGCCGGTTGGTGCGACCTGTCCATCGGCTGTGCGACCGACCATGGCCACCAGACCGAGGCAAATCAGCCCGTGAATCAGGTCCCATCGCCTTCCCCTCACACTGATTCTCATCGTCCGCCCTCAAGTGATGATCGTCTTCATCTCTTTGATCTTACGTCATCCGGCGCCCCGGCGTGACCTCGGTCCGTTCGCCATCTCGGTCCCGCTACGATGCACGTCTTCCGTCTATCCTGATTTGCTCTTGCAAAAGGTGCAAGCAAGACGTTTGGAACAGACGATAAGGAATGCGGATGAGTCGAGAGCGTCACCGTCCTCAAACGGGTCGCCCCTCCAGCCTGAGCAGTGACCAGACAATCCGAAGAATCGATTCCTATTACCGATATTGACCCAGTTCGCGTCGGATCAGGATGGATCGCGACGCGGAGCCCGGAGGGGACGGACACCTGGTCCATTGGAGGACCCGGACCACACCCCTCGCCGCCCTCGGCCGGGCTCGACGATCGAACAGGAGTGGCCGAGCCATGCGCAGGATGTCGCGAATAATCTCGGGGGCGGTCCTCGCCGCGGCCCTCGGCGGACTGGGCGAGGCCTCCGGCGACGAGCCGATGGTCTACAAGCCATTATCGAGCGGACAGATCAGCCCGGGCCCTGGACCAGCGATTCCGTCAGCGCAGTCGATGGAAACCGGGGCCGGAGGTTCGGCCCAGGGACCTGCGGCCGGGATGCCGGGAACCGGCGGGGCGACCAACCCCGATGGAAGTCCAATCACGACGCCGGGCGGTGAACCTGGCTCGGGTGCCTTCACCGGTGAAACCGGAGCCGGAACCGGCGCGGCCGGTGCGACGGCGGGAGGGGTCGCGCCGGGCCTTGGCGGGACGGCTGGCGCCTCGCTTGCTCCGCCGGGCATGATCGGCGACCTGACGCCGGTCTCGAACTTCGGGGTCTCGGCCTCAGCCTCGACCCGCTTTCCCACCCTGCCCACGCCCGTTCCCCCGCCCCACGTTCCCAACGGTAATCCCGGGATCGTCAGCGGCAATGGCACGACCTCGATTCTCTTCAAGCTGACCGGCCTGAAGATCTCCGACAACCAGAGCCCGATGCCCCAGGACCGCTTCTTCACCTCGTTCAACTACTTCGACAACCTGAACGGCTCGGTCAACCGGCGCAGATGTCGCCGATCCAGAATCTTCAGGTCTACCACGAGCTGTTCGGGCTGGAAAAGACGTTTCTCGACGGCCAGGCCTCCTTCGGCTTCCGTGTCCCGCTGAACACGATCACGTTCAAGAGCACGGCCAACATCGCCGGGCTCGGCGGGTCGAGCACGGCCCCGGGCGACCTGACGATGTTCCTCAAATACGCCCTCTATCGCGACGAGAAGAATCTGATCTCGGCCGGCCTGCAGCTCCAGGTTCCCACCGGCCCTGGAGGATTTGGCGGCAGCAAGTATTACAGCTACTTCCGAGACACCCAGATCCAGCCGTTCATCGGCTACCTTTTCCGCCGCGACCGCTTCTATGCTCAGGGTTTCTCGGCGATCAACGTGCCGACCACGTCGCAGGACGTGACCCTGTACTTCCAGGACCTGAGCATCGGGTACTACGTCTACCGGCCCAGCGATCCGAACAAGTTCGTCACCGCAATCGTTCCCACCGCCGAGGCCCACCTGACGGTCCCGCTCAACCATCGAGGCTTCAGCGCCACCGACCTGGCCTCGACGCCCGATATCCTCAACATGACCAGTGGTGTCAACGTCGTCCTCCGACAGCGAGCGGTCCTCTCAGCGGCCTACGTTACCCCGGTGACCGGTCCCAAGCCGTTCAACGCCGAGCTGGTCGTCCTCTTCAACTACTACTTCGGCAAATCCGGCCGCGGCCGGCTGCCGATCACTCCCCCGGTCCAGTGATCGGATCGAGGGCCTGATGACCGAAGAAGCCCGGCCGCCGATGGGCGAGGCCGGGCTTCTTCGTCTCCGCGGTGTTGGATCGCATCACTTCTTCGATTTCGACTTTGCGTGGAACGCCTCGACCGGTCGATGGGCCATCGGCTTCGCCTTCACATGGGTTCGAGCCTTGACCTTCACCTTCTTCGACTTCGTGGCGGCCGTCGTGCCCGTGGTGGTTGTGACGGCCGGGGTGACGCTCGTGTCGCGGATCGGCCCCAGGGTGTTGTTCACGTTGACGTTGGCCACCTGGATCGGCATGGGAGCCTGGTTGATGATCAGGATCCCGTAAGCCCCATTCCCGAGCGCCTGACCACCGAATCCTTGCCCGATCGCGTTGGCCTGGATCAACGTCGACGTCGCTCCCGGGCCGCTCACCAGGATTCCATCGAAGATGTTCGCCGCGATGATGTTCGCCACGATCCGCGTGCCGGGTGCCCCGTTGACCACCAGGCCGTCGTCGAGGTTGCCCAGGGGCAGCGTCCCCGAGATGTCCGTGCCGATCTTGTTACCCTGGAACAGGTTGCCCGACGCCGTGTCCCCGAAGACCTGGACGCCGTCATAGGTGTTGCCCGAGATCACGTTGCCCATCCCGATCATCGTCCCGCCGACGAAGTTGCCCGGCGAGCCATCGATATAGATCCCCGCGCCGTCGGTCTTTGAACCGTTGCCGATGGCCTTCGTCCCCTGGGCGTCAGTGCCGATCAGGTTGCCGGTGATCAGGTTCCCCGTGGCGTTCGTGCCGGCGATCATCACGCCGATCAGCGTGTTTCCCGAGATCACGTTCGTCGCGTCGAGGAAGTTTCCGCCGACCTGGTTGAACGAGCCGTCGTTGATCAGGACGCCGATAACCGCGTTGGGAATCGCCGACTCGCCGAACAGGTCGGTGCCGATCCGGTCGCCGAAGATCATGTTTCCGGTCGAGTCCGGCCCGTCGATCCAGATCCCAGCCCCTTGGGAGACCGATCCGTTACCCGAGATCAGATTGCCCGGCCCGACGATGTCCCTCGACGAGTCGGAGATCAAGATCCCCGCGATCCCGTTGCCGACCGCCGCGTCTCCTTGCAGGTTCGTTCCAATCAGGTTGGCCTGGATCAAGTCGTCATCGGAGCCGTTTCGGAGGGCGATCCCGGTCGAACTTGTTCCCCGAAATGACGTTGGTCGCTCCCACGGTGGTCCCACCAATGGTCACGTTGGTCGAGCCCAGGTCGAGCGAGACTCCATCCACGCCGTTGCCAATGGCCCTCTCGAGCCGTCAAGTTGGTGCCGATGAAGTTGCCGCTGATCCAGACCGCGCGGGCACCGAGGAGATCAATGCCGTCGTTGGTGTTGCCCGAGATGATGTTACGCGGGCCGAGGAACGCGAATCCGGCCCCCTGGTCGACCCGAATGCCGTCGATCGCGTTGGGCCGCGGCGGCCTGGCCGGAGGGGTCGAGGCCGATGATATTGTTCAGGACTCCGACCGAGGTCGCCTGAGACCCGCTGATCTCGACCCCATTCGCGGCGTTCCCGGAAATCACGTTCCCCTGGCCGGCGGTCAGGGTGCCGATGATCACGTTGGGGGCCAGGACCAGGACGCCATCGCTGGTGGGGTTGGCGGCCGGGGCCGACACGGCCGAGGCGGAGACGCCCTGGCCGCTGGAAGGAGTCGTCGGGATGGTCCCATCGGCCCGGAGCCCGATGTAGTTGCCAACGACCACGTCACCGGGTGAGGCCAGCTCAATCTGAGGGCCGCCGAAGCCGAAGATCGACAGGCCGTTGACCAGACTCCCTCCCGAGTTGCCATTGAAGACCAACCCACCGGCCGAACCGCCGACGAGCCGGCCGTCGACCTCGACGAGCGGCGACGGTGAGGTCGAGCCCTCGAAGCGGGACTGGGAGATACCATCAATGATCGTCAAGGAAGTGACGGCGGGCAACGGGCTCAGGAGTGAGATCGTGGCGACCCCGTTTGCCGGGATCGCGAAGGTGATCGTGTGGCCGGGGAACTGGTCGGCGTTGAGGATCGCCTGGCGGAGCGAGCCGAGCCCCGAATCGTTGGTGTTGGTGACGACGAAGCTCGGCGGGACGATGACGCCGGAGGACACGATCACGGTCAAGGGGGACGCGCCGAGGTGCCGATCACGTCGGTGATCGTGACCGAGCCGGAGATCGTGCCAGGGTTCGCATAGGTATGCGTCGCGTTGACCACATACCCGCCCTGGCCGTCGGAGACGAGAGACCCGGTCCCGGATGTGCCGTCCCCGAAGGTGATGGCCGGGGTGAAGAACCGCGTCAGGTCGACCAGGCTCGACTTGTCGCGGAACGAGCCATAGGCCGCGGTGAGCGGTTGCCCGGCGGTCGCGTTCAGGCTGACCGCGATGGGGATGACGCTCTGGGGCGTGACGACCTGGCCGATCTGCCCGGCCGTGGTCTCGGTGAACCAAAGGTTGTCGTCCGAGCCAGTCACGATGCTCAGGGCGCCGCTATTCGAGGTGGGGATGGCGAACGGTGTGATGACACCCGCGGAGGTGATCCGGTCGACGTGATTGGTCTGGGAGTCGGTGAACCAGAGGTTGCCGTCGGGACCCGGAGTGATCACCTGGGGAAGGCTGTCGGAGAACAGACCCTGGGAGAACTGGCCGTTGAAAACGCCCGAGGTACTGATCCGGCCGATCGCGGCCGGGCTGTCCTCGGTGAACCAGAGGTTGCCGTCAAAGCCGGCTGTGATCGAGGTCAGTTGATTGGACGACCCCGACATGGGGAAGAGAGTGATGACCCCCTGGGGCGTGATCCGACCGATCGCGCTGAGGTTCTGCTGCGATTCCTCGTCGGTGAACCAGAGGTTGCCGTCGGGGCCGAGAGTGATGGCCTGGGGGAATGAGCCCGATCCCAGTCCCTGGGTGAACTCGGTGACGACTCCCTGAGTCGTGATCCGGCCGATCGCCCCCGACGAGTCGGTGAACCAGAGTGTATTGCCCGGCCCGCTCGTGATCTCGTCAGGGTAAGAGCCGGAGTTGAATCCCTGGGTGAACTCGGTGACGACCCCTTGCGGCGTGATCCGGCCGATCGCGGTCGCTCCCGACTCGGTGAACCAGAGGTTGCCATCGGGGCCGGACGTGATGAAGTTGGGCACGATACCGGAGGCCAGCCCCGTGGGGAACTCGGTGACGACGCCGCCGGTGGTGATCCGGCCGATGAAGGTGGAGTTGATCTCCGTGAACCAGAGGTTGCCGTCCGAACCAGCCGTGATGCTGCTCGGGCTTGCGGTAAGGCCGTTTTTGACTTCGTCAATCGGTCCGGCGACCTCGACCAGCGCCGGGACGTTCACGGTCGTGGTGGCCGGCCCACCGGCCTGGTTGATCGTCACGACCGCCTGGAACTGGCCGAGCTTCGTGTAAGTATGGCTGCCGAAGACCTGGAAGCTCGAGAACGACGTCTCCTGGACAGTACCCTGTGTCGCGGGCGTCCCGTCGCCCCAGTTAATCGTCGCGGTATAGGTCGTGACGGTCTGGGAGGACGGATTCTGGACGACAGCGCCCCCGGTGATCCCGCTTGAGACGAAGAAGTTGGCAACCGGACCGTTGAAGAGATTGCCCTGAGTCGCGTAGATGTTCACGGCCGAGGCCGAGATGGTGATCGGCGGCTGGACAAAGATCGTGAACGGCAATGGCGTGGCGTTGTTGGTCGCGTTGCCGATCGTGATCGTACCGGAGAAGACACCCGAGGTCAGGTAGGTGTGCGTACCAGCGATCGTGAACGGCTGGCCGGAACCGCCGGTGATCGTCCCCACGGAATCCGATTTGTCGCCCCAGTCGATCGTGGCCTGGAAGTTGGTCAGGTTGGCGAGCAAAGATTTATCGAGGAACGTGGCGAGAGGCGCGGTGAACGATACGCCCGATGTCGGCGAGGGGAGCGACTCGACCTGGGCCGACGTAACACTGGTGTCCGGCAGGATCACCTGGCCGATCCTGTCGCCGTAAGCCTCGGTGAAATAGAGATTGCCGTCGGGTCCCGAGACGATCGAGAAGGCCGTGCTGAACTGCGTGAGCCCGGTCGAGAAGAGGGTGACGGTGCCGGTCGGGGTGATCCGGCCGATCGAATTCCCCACATCGTTCGTGAACCAGAGGTTGCCGTCGGGACCGGTCGTGATGCCATCCGGGACGTTATTGGACCCGGAGATGGTGAACTCGGTGACGACTCCCTGGGTCGTGATTCGACCGATCTGGTTGGCGCCCTTCTCGGTGAACCAGAGTGCACCGTCGGGCCCCGCCGTGATCATGAACGGATTCGCATTGGCCGTGGGGAGATTGAACTCGGTGATGGTGATAGCGCCCTGGGTCGTGATCCGGCCGATCTTGTCATTCCCCGGCTCGGTGAACCAGAGGGTGCCGCCGGGGCCGGCCGTGATATAAGTCGGGTCGGCCCCCGAGCTGAGGCCGGCGGAGAACTCGGTCACCACCCCCTGGGGGGTGATCCGGCCGATCGTCGCCGCGCCTCGTCCGCGAACCAGAGGTTGCCGTCGGAGCCGGTGGTGATCCCTTCGGGACTACTGTTCGAGTTGAATCCCGCGGTGAAATGGGTGATGACGCCCTGGGGTGTGATCCGGTCGATCTGGGCTTCCGTGTTGCCAGGATTGGCCTCCCCGGTGGTGAACAGGATACTGGCGGTGTACCAAAGGTTGCCATCGGGGCCCTCCGTGATTCCCTGGGGAAGCACGTCCACGGGGTTGCCGGTGGGATACTCGGTGACACCTCCGCCCGTGGTGATCCGGCCGATCGCGTCGTTCGCCTGCTCGGTGAACCAGACGCACCGTCGGGACCATCAGTGATGATCAGCGGCAAGGACGCCGGAGTGACACCCGGCACCGAGCCCGAGGCCGTGGTACCGACGGTCTCATTGATCGGAGTTTGGGTCGGGGCGGCGGCGACGACGATCGTGGTATTCACGGTCTGGTGGAAACCGGTCGCGAGGTCCGCAACCGTGATCGTCACGTTGAAAGTACCGGCGGAGGCGTAGAACTTCGTTCCGGCGACGGAATAACTATTGGGCCCGCCGATAAACTGCGCGGCGACCTGGGTGCCGTCCCCCCAGTCGATCGTCCCCGAGAAGTCGCTCGGCTTCGACCCCTGGAAATTCGGCTGAAGGAAGGCGATCTCGCCGTTGAAGGCACGGGTCAAGGTCGCGAAGCCATTGTCCGGGCTCACGAGGATGGGCGTCTGAACGTTGACGGTGCCCTGCAACGAAGTGGAATCGGCGTCGTTGTAGACCGTGATCGTATCGGTAAAGGCTCCTGAGTGCGCGTATGTGTTCGTCCCGATGACCTGGAACGAACCGGGCACGACCACGCCGTTCGACATGAGCGGGACGATGGTTCCCGTGCCGGTGTTGCCGTCGCCGAAGTCGATCGTCGCCAGGAAGTTGGCGACGGTGGCGGCGGGCGAGTTGTCGGTGAAGGTCGCAAAGACACCCGTATAGGAGTGGCCGTATGCCGGCTCGGGCGATGGCGAGGGAGCCGAGATGACCACGCTCGTCTGCGGCAGGATGACCTGGCCGATCCTGTCGCCGGCGGTCTCGCTAAAATAGAGGTTGCCATCGGGACCGGCGACGATCCCGGACAGCCCGCTATTGGCCGTCAGGCCGACCGTGAACGAAGTGACCACCCCGGTCGTGGTGATCCGGGCGACCGCGTTCGGACTGGCCTCGGTGAACCAGAGGTTGCCGTCCGGCCCGGCGGTGATCTGGGTCGGGTCGATGATGGCGGGGTCGGTGAACTCGGTGACCTGGAATGTGGTCGGGCTGATCTTGCCGATCTTGTTGCTGCCCCGCTCGGTGAACCAGAGGTCGCCGTCGGGGCCTGTCGTGATCGAGGTGAGTTCGGTCCCGGTCGCGCCGGGATACTCTGTGATCGTGCCTTGCGGCGTGATCCGGCCGATCAAGCTCGACCCCGCCCCAACGAACCAGAGGTTGCCATCCGAGCCAGTTGTGATCGACTCAGGCGTCAGGCCCGAGGCGATGTTGGTCGAGTATTCGCTGACCGTGCCCCCCGTGGTGATCCGGCCAATCTGGTCGGCCCCGGCCTCGGTGAACCAGAGGGCGCCATCGGGACCCGCCGTGATCCCGAACGGTTCGCTCCCCACCGTGATCCCGGTCGAGAAGAAGGTGAACACGCCGGCCGGCGTGAGCTGGACGATCTGCGACTGGCCGGGATCGGTGTACCAGAGGTTGTGGTCCGACCCGGTCGCTATCCCCGCCGGGCCGGGGTTCAAGACGGCGGCCTGGGTCGTGCCGGCAGGGAGAACCGGCTTGAACTGGGTCACGTTCCCCGAGGTGTCAACCCGACCGATCTCGCCGCTGTTGGTCTCGGTGAACCAGAGGGCACCGTCAGGACCCTTGGTGATCGCGGTCGGCCCGGAGCCTGGCGTGAGGTTCGGCGGGCCGAACTCGTTGAAGATCCGGTACATCGGCTCGCCGACGACCGTCGCCGAGGAACCACTCTGGGCGGTCAGGCTGTTCCGGGTGTCAGTGATGGTCACGCTCGTCGGGAACGAGCCCGAGGTCGCATAAGTATGGCCGTCGTAGATGGCGAAATACGTCGTGCCGAGCGGGGACATCATCGGGATGACGTTCGCCGTCGTGGTCGTGGTCCCATCTCCCCAGTGGACTGTCACGGTGAAATCGGACGGGATGGCCGTGGTGTCCTGGTCGGTGAAGGTCGCGACCAGGGTATTCGCCCGGACGCCCACGGTCCCATCGACCGGCGTGGCGGTCAGGGCGAGGGGCGAGGACGTGGTGACCGTCGTTGACACTGCGGGAAGCGATCCGGTCGCGGTGCTAATCGTGACCTTGGCCGTGAAGGAATTGACCGTGGCATAAGTCTGAGTCCCGAAGACCTCGTAAGTCCCGGGGACGGAGTTATCGGGCAAGATCGTCCCCGGCCCGGTCATGCCATCGCCGTAGTCGATCGTGGCCGAGAAGTTGGCGGCGTTGGTCGCGGCCGAGTTGTCCGCGAAGGTTGCGACCTCGAAGGTTGATGGCACGGTTGCGATGACGGTCGCGGGGGTCCCGGTCGCGTTGACGATACTCTGGGGCAGGACGACCTGGCCAATCTGGTTGCCGTTGGTCTCGGCGAACCAGAGGTTCTTGTCCGGGCCGAGTGTGATCGACTGGGGAAAAGCTCCCGGGGTGGGGACCGCGAACTGAGTGATGACGCCTTGCGTCGTCACGCGGTCGATCAGATTGGCGTTCGACTCAGTCACCCAAAGGTTTCCGTCCGGGCCCGATGTGATCCCATAAGGGTTGTCGTTCGGACCAAGACCCTGGGAGAACTCGGTAATGACAGGGGTCGCGGTCGGTGTGATCATGCCGACTGCTTGATTGCCGTCGTCGGCAAACCAGAGGTTGCCGTCCGGGCCCAGAGTGATGCCCGCCGGGCTGCTGATGGTTCCCGTATTCGGGTTCGACGGCACGGGGTATTCGGTGATGACGGGATTCGGGTTCACAAGCGTCGGTGGTGTGATCCGGCCGATCTCGCCACCCGTCGACGAAGTCGCGGTGAACCAGAGCGCCCCGTCAGGTCCGGCGGTGATGAAGCGCGGGGTAAACCCGGAGGTAAGTCCCGCAGTAAATAGACGGGGGATCCCTTGAGGGGTGATCTGCCCGATGGCCCCTCCCTCCTCGGCGTACCAGAGGTTTCCGTCAGGGCCAAGTGTGATCCCGTCGGGTAAGCTTCCCAGGCTGGGAAACTCCGTCGCGACCCCCTTCGGAGTGATCTCACCGATCACATTCTGGTTGGTCTCGGTGAACCACAGGTTGGCCGGTCCTCCCGTGAGTGGCACCGGCCCGAGAGTGATCTCATTCGGGTTCGCCCCACTCGATATTCCCTGCGAGAATTCGGTAATCTGGCCCGACGGGTCGATCCGACCGATCTGAGCCACATTGAACTCGGTGAACCAGAGCGCGTTGTCAGGCCCGGCCGTGATGCCGACCGGGCCGGCTTCGGGAGTGATGACGTTCGTCGCGGAAGGGTACTGAGTGATCGCCCCAGCGGTCGTGATCTTGTCGACGTGGTTCCCGTTCAGTTCGGTGAACCAAAGATTACCATCGGGACCGGCCGTGATCTCGGCGGGACCGGAGGTCGGGCTGACGCTCCCGCTGGAGAACTCCGTCACGACCCCCTTCGTGGTGATCTGGCCGATCTTGCCGACGTTCTGCTCGGTGAACCAGAGGTTGCCGTCGGAACCCGTCGTGATCCCGGCCGGCCCGGCGCCCGCGGTGATCCCCTGGGAGAACTGAGTCACCACTCCCGAGGTCGTGATTCGCCCGACCTGGGCGGCGTCAAGCTCGGTGAACCAGAGGGCGCCGTCGGGGCCGAGCGCGATCCCGGTCGGGGCACTGTTGCGAGTGATCCCGTTCGAGAATTCGGTGATGTTGCCGGACGTGTCGATCCGACCGATCTTGTCCGTGTTCGACTCGGCGAACCAGAGGGCGCCGTCAGGCCCGACCGTGATCCCAACGGGCTGGCTATTGGCGGTCGGGATGGTGAACTCTTTGATGACGCCGGCCGTGGTGATCTGGCCGATCTTGTTGCCGTCGTGCTCGGTGAACCAGAGGGCGCCATCGGGTCCGGCGGTGATCTGGTCGGGGAAGCTGCTGGCTGTGGGAACGTTCGTCTGTGTGACGACTCCCGCAGTGGTGATCCGGCCGATCTGGTCTGTGCCTGCCTCGGTGAACCAGAGAGCGCCGTCGGAGCCGGTGACGATCCCAGTTGGGACCGACCCGAGTGGCAGGGAGGCAATCTGCTGGATCGTGCCGGAGGGCGATATGGTGCCGATTCCACTGTTGAACGGGTTGGCCTCGGTGAACCAGAGATTACCATCCGGCCCGGTTGTGATCCCGGCTGGAGTGGAGACCGGGGTCGAGCCCCCGAACTCGTTGATCACGATCGAGAGCAGTCGGCGCACTTCGAGGGACTCGGCGAACGGCTGAGAGCCGAAGGCTCGGCGAGGGTTCGATCCCGCCCGATGTGAGCCAAGCCGCTTTTTCAAGATCCGACTGGGGTGGTTCGCCATGATCGCGGCTTTCCGAAGGAGTGGAGGTGGTCCGGAGGACTGCCCTGGATGTCCGGCGAGACAAAACCTGAAGCGATTCGTCGATTTGACGACTCTGGACCATGGCAAATCCGACGGTTCAGCTCGCCTCGTCAACGGGGAGCGACTGCGGATCGGCCCGTTGATCGTGCCGGCCAGACGACGTTCCACCCCGCCTGTCGGACCTCGCACGGGGGGCCCATCGATCCGTCCCACAACCGGAATCGGATTCGCCAATCGAAACGTACCGCATCCCTATATAACCCTCACATAACACCCGGTCAACCTTCAAGACCCACATTTCCTATTTTGACTCTCTCGCGAAGTTAACGATCCAGGCTTCGGGAACAATCGACAGGCTGACCCATTGTTCGGGGCAAGAAAGGGTTCAATAATGATGGCTTCGGCGTGTCGTCCCGAATCCGAGCCTCAACGAGTTCCCGGCCCGACACGCGGACAGGTGAATCCGACGAGTGGGCCGAGGGGGTTGAATTGACGATCGCGACTATGGGTAAGACCCGAAAGGTCGAACCACTCGATACTTCGGTTCGGTTAGTGACGCCCGAGCGTGTCGAGTTTCGCTACCCGTTAGCTGGCCCATTTCGCCGGTCGATTGCTTACCTGATCGATGTCGCCGTGCTGATCGTCCTTATCCTGCTCGGCTCGATTGTCTCGATGATGCTGACCCTGGGATCTCCGTCAGGGATGGGTCCGACCCTGGCTATCGCCTTCGCGTTGACCTGGGGCTACGGCGCGTTCTGTGAGGGGGTCTTTAATGGACAGACCGTGGGAAAGCGAGCCGTCGGAGTCCGGGTGGTCACGACCCAAGGGGTACCGATCACCGGGACACAGGCGGTGCTCCGCAACCTGATCGGCGCGGTTGACGGTCCGATCCCCTTCCTCTATCTGCCCGGTTTGACCAGCATGCTTCTGACCTCAAGGTTCCAAAGGCTCGGCGACCTCGCGGCCGGGACGATGGTGATCGTCGAGGAGTCGAGGCTCCGCTCGTCCGTCCCTCGGGTCGAGAAGGAGGCCATGGAGAAACTCTTGCCGCTCCTGCCACTCCGTGTCTCGGCCGGCTCGGAGATGTCCCGGGCGCTCTCGGATTACGTCCGGCACCGGATGAGGTTCGGACGCGACCGTCGCGAGGAAATCGCGCGACACCTGGCCGGGCCGCTTCGGGAGCGCTATTCGCTTCCCCACGAGGCGCCGGCCGATGCGGTGCTCTGCGCCTTCTATCATCGCCTGTTCCTGGGAGAGTGACAACCATGCGGGTGGTCGACCGGCTGGCGGGTCGCGAGAAGGACTGGCGGGAACTTCAATTGATGCTCGGCCGGATCGAGGGAAAGAGGCTCCGGACAGTCGCCCCGGGCGACGTCTTGCGGCTTGGCGAACTCTACCGATCGGCCTGCGCCGACCTGATGCTGGCCGAGGCCCACGACCTTCCGCGCGACACGGTGGCCTTCCTCCACTCGCTGGTCGGCCAGGCGCACAATGCGGTCTACCGGGCCAAGGGATTCCACCTGACCGACTGGGCCGAGGTGATCTTCGGCGAGGTCCCGCGCCGGCTTCGATCCGACCCGATGCTCCGGGTGGCCGCCTTGACGTTCTGGGGCCTGTTCTTCTTGACTGCGTTCCTCGCCGCGGCCCAGCCCGGCTTCGCCGCCCGGGTCACCGGCGAACGTCAGGTCGAGATGATGGAGCAGATGTACGACAAGCCGCTGGATGGCTCAGGCAAGGAGGCGCTCGGGAGGAACGACTCGGCGATGGCCGGCTTCTACATCTTTAATAACGCGGGGATTGGCCTCAAATGCTATGCCTGGGGACTGGTCTTCGGCCTGGGAAGCCTCTGGACGCTCGCGTCTAATGCCATCATGATCGGGTCGATCTTCGGGCACATGGCGACGACGACGCAAGCCCCGAACTTCTTCACGTTTGTTACCGCCCATGGTCCGTTCGAGTTGACGGCGATCGTTTTCTCCGGCGCGGCGGGACTCCGGCTCGGCTCTGGCCTGATCGACACCCAGGGCCAGTCGCGGCTGGCTTCGCTTCGACGGGAGGGGGCACGATCCTTGCCGATCGCGGGCGTCTCGGTCATCCTCTTCATTCTGGCGGCCTTCCTCGAAGGCTTTGTCTCCGCATCCCCCCTGCCCTACTGGGCCAAGGCGACGATCGCCGTCGTCAGCGCAGTGATCCTGGCATTCTACCTTTTCGCCCTCGGCCACCCACGTCTCTCAGGACTCAGGACTCAGGACTGAGGGCGGAAGGGTTGACAAAAGGACGATCGGCTCGACAAGATGCAACTGAGTCCTGGGTCCTCAGTCCCGCGAAGGGAAAAGACGATCGTTGATCCTTAATCAGACGCTGGTACAGATCCGTGAGCGATCGCTGGTGGACGTGCTCGACCTGGCCCTGGTTGTGGTCCGTCGTCGGGGGTTCACGCTGGCCCTGGCGGCGATGCTGGGGATCACGCCGTTCGCCGCGTTCAACGCGTGGTTTTTCGCCTCGCTTCCCGAGTTGGAAACGGGCGTGCCGCTCTGCCTCTGGATGATCGAGGCTCCCCTGGCGACGGCTCCCTTGACGGTCGTCCTGGGCGCCCTGATGTTCGGCCAGCGGGTGACGGCGGGCAAGGTGCTGACCTCGCTCTTGAGGGCGTTGGTCTCGCTGGTTCTGGCCAACTGGTTCCTCCGCATCCTGCTCTTTTTTTGGATACCGACCCGGCTGACCTTCGTCAATGAGATCATCTTGCTGGAGCGCGGGAAGTGGTGGAAGATCCTCCGGAGAGGAGGCGACCTGGCGAGCCGTCGGGAGGGGGAACTCTTCCTGCTCGGGGTCCTTCAGTTGATCCTGACCTATCTGTTCGCCTTCCTCTTCTATGTCGGGATGACCCGGATCGGCCAGGCGCTGGTGGCCGACGAGATGACCTGGGACACGCCGGCCTCCTCCGCTTATACCGGCTGGCGGTTCCAGTTGCCGATCTGGCTGGTGGTCGCGTTCTTCGCGGTGGTCCGGTTCCTGATTTACATCGATCAGAGGATCCGGCTGGAGGGCTGGGAAGTGGAACTCCGGCTCCGGGCCGTCGGCGAGGCGATGGAGGAGGCCCGCCGATGGTGAACGCGCTGGCGGGATGCCTCATCGCCCTGGCGGTCGTCGGTCAAGATCCGGCAACCGCTACCGACCCGATTCGATCGGTGGGCTCGGCCCTCGAAAAAGAGTCGTTCCCCTGGTACGACGCTCAAAAAGACACGGTCAAGGCGATCCCGATTCGGATTGAAGAGGACGCGAAGCCCGCTTCGAGCAGCAACACGGCCGGATCGGGTTGGATTCCGAGCCTGGGAGATCTGATCGCCCGGCTTGGTTTTCTCGTGGCGCTGGGGGCTTTGATCGCCTTGCTGGTCTGGTTCTGGAAGACGTTCGAGCCGATCGACTCGGGAGAAGACACCGAGGCGTCGAAGGAGCGAGGCGAACCGTCCAGGATCGAGGCCCTCCCGCCGGGGATGCGCGGTGAGTTCGACTCGTCGGACCCTTGGGCCGAGGCGACTCGCCGGAGGGATCGGGGCGATCTGGCCGGCGCCGTCGTCTGCCTCTTCGCACACCAGTTGCTGACACTCTCTCGTCTGGGACTGGTCCGGCTCGCGCCGGGCCGGACCGGCCGGCAACTCCTCGGCGCGGTGGCCGATGCCGAGTTCCGTGGGCTCGTCCGACCCGACGCTCCGCGTCTTCGAGGCGGTCTATTACGGACACCGGACCCCCTCGGCCGACGAGTTCGCGGCCGTCTGGACCCATGCCGAGGCCTTCGAACGGCGCGCCGCTGAGGGGGTGGTTGCGTGAACCGCCGAGCCCTTCGGATCGCTTGCGGCTTGCTTGCGTTCGCCCTAATCCCGGTTGGCTGCGGCCCCGCCGATGTCGAGACGACCTATGGCCGGATTCGAGGGTCGAGCATCAACGGAACCGGGACGCTCGCCGAGCTACTCCGCCTGCAAGGCCACGAGGTCCGGCCCGCCCTCCGGATGAACGACACCCTGGCCGACTGGGCCGGCGTTCTCGTCCGTTTCGCCCCCCATCCCGGCCCGCCCGACCGCGAGGAAGGGGAATGGCTGTACCGCTGGCTCCGGGCAATGCCCGGCCGGAAGGTCGTGTACATCCCGCTCGACTTCGACGCCGAGCCCGAGTTCTGGGAGGCGATGCTCGCCGCCCAGCCGAAGGACGCCAAACCTGAGATCATCGAGCAGATCAAGAAGAAACGAGACCGGGCCAAGCCCTGGGTCGTTGAGCTTCCGCCAAGGCCGAAAGAGGTCGCGAAAGCAGCCGACTGGTTCGCGATGGAACCCAAGCCAGCCAGCCCCTCGACGTGCAAGACGCTCGAAGGTCCCTGGGCTGAAGGGGTGGACGCGAAGGCATCAGCCGTCTCGAAGCACGAGGTCTTTCATCTCGAAGCCGACGAACCCGTCCTCCTGAGTGGAGACGGCTCGCCCCTGGCGATCTCCTGGACCCTGGACAACGGGAGCCAGGTTCTGGCCCTGGCCAACGCCTCGTTCCTTCTTAACGCCTCGCTCCTGAACCGGGCCCGCCGACCGCTTGCGATGCGGGTGGTGGAATGGATCGGCTCGGGAGCGGGGCACGTCGCGTTCGTCGAGGGGCGTCATCCCCTGGCGGCCGAGGACGGGTCGCCAACCTCGCCATTCCACCTGTTCTCGGTCGCCCCGTTCGGCTGGGTCGCGACCCACCTTTTGATCTTCCTGCTCCTGTTCGCGTTGTCGAAAGCCGTCCGGCTAGGTCGACCTCGGCCCGAGCCCCCTTCCGGTGTCGAGCGGCCTTCGGCGCATCCCGAGGCTCTGGGTGCGTTGCTGGCCAGGACCGGCCGGGCCGACACGGCCCGGGGCTTGCTCGAAGCGTACCGGCGCTGGCGTCATCCCTCCCACGTCGCGGGCCGGACGGCCCCGGCTCCCCCAACCTCCCGTAGAGTCCCCCGCTCATGACCGAGAGCGACGAGATCGAGTTCCTCGACGACCCACCGCCGCCGAAGCCCCCGAGATCGGAGGCTTCGAGCCGTCGCCGATCGAGCCAACATCCCGCCCGTCGGCGTCGTCCGATGGGCCGGTCGCCTCGTGGGCGGCCCGGGTCCTGGCCGAGGTCAACAAGGTCTATGTCGGCCAGGACGAGCTGGTCCGCGGCGTCCTCGCGGCGCTCCTGGCCGACGGCCACGTCCTGATCGAGAGCGTTCCCGGGCTGGGCAAGACCCTCCTGGTCCGCGCCCTCGGACGAGTCCTGGGCTGCGACTTCAACCGGATCCAGTTCACGCCCGACCTGATGCCCTCCGACGTCACCGGCTCGCCCGTCTACGACGAGCGGATCCACGACTTCCGGTTCCGGCCCGGCCCGGTCTTCACCCAGCTCCTCCTGGCCGACGAGATCAACCGGGCGCCGGCCAAGACCCACTCGGCGCTCCTGGAGATCATGCAGGAATACCGGGTGACGGTCGACGGCGACCTCGCACCCGATCCGCAAGCCGTTCCTGGTCCTGGCCACGCAGAACCCGATCGAGTCCGAGGGGACGTACAACCTCCCCGAGGCCCAGCTCGACCGGTTCCTGTTCAAGCTCGTGGCCGACTACCCGAGCGCGGCCGAGGAGACCAACATCCTCCGCCTCCACACCCTCGGCTCCAGCCCCGACAGCCTCCTGGCCGAACGACCTGGTGACCGTGACCAACCCCGAGGAGGTCCTCGAAGTCCAGGCGCGGTGCGGGTCGGTCCTGGTCGACGACCGCGTGCTCAACTACATCGCCGCGCTGGTCCGGAGGACCCGGCAGTGGCCGACGTTCTCGCTCGGCGCCTCGCCTCGGGCGGGCGTGGCGATCCTCCGGGGGGCTCGGGCGGTCGCCGCGCTGGAAGGTCGCGACTTCGCCGTCCCCGACGACGTCCAGGAGGTCGCTCCCTGGGCCTTGCGGCACCGGGTCATGCTCACGCCCGAGGCCGAGGTCGAGGGCCAGGGGGCCGACGACCTGCTCGCCGAGCTGATCCGGTCGGTCGAGGTCCCCCGCTCATGATCTGGCCCGGCCGAGCCCTGGCGATCGCCGCGCTTGTCCCGGCGCTGCTCTCGCTGGGGCTCTTCGTGGACGAGAGCCTGCGCCCCGGCCGTCCTGGCGGTCGACGCCGTGGTCGTCGCTGGTGGCGCCTGGCCGACCTGGCCACGCTTGATCGGCTCGAAGCGGTTCCGGGTCGAGCGGCAAGGCTGGCTCGGTCTGCTCGCTCGGCGAGCCGTTCCAGGTCGAGCTGACGATCGAGAACCTCGGCCGATCGGGCCGGGTCCTCCGGCTCCGCGACGACGTGCCCGAGACGTTGGAGGCCGAGCCGGCCGACTTCCTCGCCCGGATTCCGCGGCGAGGGCGGGCCTACCTCAATTACAAGGTCACGCCCAAGCGACGAGGGAGCTACGAGTTCGAGCGGGTCGACGCCCTCGTCTCCAGCCGCCTGGGTCTCTGGCAACGCTCGGTGGCCTGGCCGGCCTCGACTCGGGTGCAGGTCTACCCCGACATCCGCCAGATCGGCCGCTACACCCTGCTCGCCCGCCGCGACAAGCTCAGCGCCATCGGTGTCCGGCGCTCGCGGCGGCTCGGGACCGACAACGAGTTCGAGCGGCTCCGCGACTACGCCGAGGGGGACGAGCCCCGGCACCTCGACTGGAAGGCGACCGCCCGCCGCCGGAAGCTGACCGTCCGTGCCCACCAGGCCAACCAGAGCCAGCGGATCATCTTCCTGATCGACTGCGGCCGGATGATGGCCGGCGACACCGGCGGCGGGCTCTCGCCGCTCGACCACGCCTTCAACGCCATGCTGATGCTGGCCCACGTCGCCTTGCTCCGGGGCGACCAGGTGGGCCTGCTCGCCTATTCCGACCGGATCAGGGCTTACGTCCCCCCCGGCGGAGGCCCGACGCGGATCAACCGGCTGGTCCACGCGGTCCACGACGTCTTCCCCGAGCTGGTCGAGCCCCGACACGACCGGGCCTTCGTCGAGCTCGAGCGGCGGTGCCGGAAGCGGTCGCTGGTCGTCCTGATGACCAACGTCTTCGACGACGTCAACGCCCGGCAGATCGGCGACCACCTGGGCAACGTGGTCGGCCGCCACCTGCCGCTCGGGGTCTTCCTCCGCGACCACGATCTCTTCGCCCTGGCCGATGACGCCCCCGACCAGGGTCCCGGCCTCTACGCGGGAGCGGTGGCCGCGTCGATGCTCACCTGGCGAGAGCGCGTGCTCGCCGGGCTCCGGCTCAAGGGGGCCTTGACGCTCGACGTCTTCCCCGACGACCTGACCGCACCGTTGATCAACCAGTATCTTCAGATCAAGGCCCGGCACCTTCTCTGATCGAATCCGGGAGATCGACCGATGACCGCCATGCCCTCCGACGACAATAACCCGTTCGCCCCTCCCGAAGCTGTCATCGGCACCCGCTCCGAGATCGACTTCGACGTCGATACCGAAGCCGAGTTGATCCGTCGCCACCATCTCTCCCACGAGTCGTCGATCAAGTCGCTGGGACTTCTTTTCTACGTCGGTGCAATGCTTGGCTTCGTTTTTGCGCTCGCGGGAGCCCTGAACGCGACCGGCGTGATCAAGGCAAACCAGCCCCTGGCGGGGAACTCCGAGGAGATGACGCGGGTCATCATGTGGCTGGGCACGCTGTTCTGGGGCTTCGTGGTTGCGCTCGGCTTCGCCCTGGGATTTGGCCTGAGGCGTCTCCAGGTCTGGGCCCGCTGGACAACGTTGGTGTTCCTCGTGATCGCGATCCTCTACTCATTGGGGGTCGGCCTGGTCATTCTGGCCCTTTTCCAGATGCTCAACCCGGCGCCAGTTCTTGGCGTCCTCCTCTTCGCGATCGCGATCCAGGGAGCGATTTTCTACCTGCTGGTCGCGCCCAAGTCGGGCGTGGTCTTTTCAGCCGATTACCGGCGGGTGATTGCCCAGACACCCGAGATCCGCAGCCGGACCGGCCTGATCACCAAGCTTTCCGTCGGCCTTTTGTGCTTCCTGATCATCCTGGGACTGATTGGCGTGCTCGCGTCCGCGACACGAAATTGACCGACGCCAGGTGCTCCGTCCATGAGTCTGGAACCACCCCAACCGCCGTGGACCGACGCCCCGACGATCCGTCTCGCCCACCTGCGGCACGAGTCGGCCGCCCGGTCGCTTGGCCTGCTCTGTTACCTCGTGGCATTCTTCAGCCTGCTGGGAACACTCGAATTCGCCTTGTTCGCCAAGGGCGTCTTGATTCAGCCACCGGAATTGAGGTCGTTCGCGAGCCCCGAACTCATCCGGATCCTCTTCTGGGCCTTCACTTTCGGTTTTCTGCTCAATACGATCGGCCAGGTCGCGCTCGGGTATGGGCTGACCCACCTGCAAGCCTGGGCCCGGTGGACTGTCGTGGCCCTGACCGCGCTCAGTTTGGCTTCGCACTCTGGGATGTGCCTGGCCGCCTGCGTGGTGTATCCCGGCTGGGGCCTGCTCAGCTTCGTGATCGGTCTCGTGATCCACGGGTTGATCCTCTACCCGCTTGTCAGGCCGGGTTCCGGCGTGATCTTCTCAGCCTTCTACCGTGAGGTCGTCCTCCAGACGCCGACGATCAAGGCCCGGATGCACTGGCTGCTCAAGCTCCTGATCGGATTGATCCTGGCGGGCGTGTTCGGCTTCGCGACCTTTCTGGGGGCCATCTACTTCCGGATCATCGACTGATCGGCTTTGACTTTTTCATCTGGGAGGACGCATGATTCGCCTGGGCATCGTGGATTTCGACACCAGCCACGCGGTCGAGTTCACCAAGCGACTGAACCACGTCGGGATCGGCGAAGATCAGTGGGTCGAGGGGGCGAAGGTCGTGGCCGGCGTGCCGGGACGGTCGCAGATCGCTCCCGACTCGATCCCCAAAAATCTGGAGACCCTGAAGGGGTACGGGATCACGATTCTCGACGATCCGGCCGACCTGTTCGGTCAGGTTGACGCCGTGCTCGTCGAGTCGGTCGACGGCAGCGTTCACCTCGAACGGGCGATGCCCTTCCTGGAAAAAGGGATTCCGACTTACGTTGACAAGCCGTTTGCCTGCTCACTGGCCGACGCGAAGGCGCTGGCGAAGGTAGCGATGGAGAAGCACGTCCCGTTGATGTCCAGCTCCAGCCTTCGATACGCCCCCGAGGTTGTCGCCGCATCGGGCAGCCAGGGTCCGGCCGGGGCGATCGTTGGTGTCTCGACCTACGGCCCCGCTCCGACCCACCCGCGCAACCCCGGGGTTGTTCCACTACGGGATTCACCCGGTCGAGATCCTCTTCACCCTGATGGGCCAGGGTTGCCGGCGCGTTACCTGCCTGAGCGAGCCCGGGGCCGAGGTCGTCACTGGGATCTGGACCGGCGGCCGGGTCGCGTCGGTCCGGGGAATCCGGACGGGGAAGCAGGACTACGGCTTCTCCGTCTTCGGCCAGAAGGGCGTGGTGACCCAGGGAGTGAGCACCCAGTTCATCTACCGTGAGTTGCTCAAGAAGATCGTTGCGATGTTTGAGACCAGACAGGCCCCGATCGACCTGCGCGAGACCCTGGAGATCGTCGCCTTCATCGAGGCTGCCCGCCAGAGCGCCGAGGCGGGCGGTTCACCGGCCGAGATCAAGGTTTGATCCCGACTGATCGAGGTTCGTCGGCGCCCTTCTTGGCGAGTTTTTCCAGAAAATCGACGACCGAGGAGTCATCCCACTTCGCCGAGCCGACCTGGAAGGCGGCGACCCGGCCCTCGGGGCCGATCAGGAAAGTCGCGGGGATGCCCTCCGTGCTGAAAACCGGGGGGATCGAGGTCGCCCGAAGGATCTTCATCTCCCAGTCTTTGTCTTTCATAAACCGGCGGAGCGTCTCGGCCGAGTCATCGACCGAGACGCAGAGGAAGACGACCCCCTTGTCCTTGAGCCGCTCGTTCGCGGCCAGGCGGGCGATCGAGGGCATCTCCCGGAGACAGGGGCCGCACCAGGTCGCCCAGAGGTTAAGCAGGATCGGCCGGCCCCGGTACTGGCCGAAGTCAACTGTCCCTCCATCAAGGTCGAGGAGCGACCAGCCGAAGTCAGCCTGGACGGTCGGAACCGGAGCCTGGAGGCTCGGCGGCATTCCTTCGAGCCCTCGAGGGCCGGCCGTCGCAAGGAAGACCACCCAGGCGATGGTCGCCGCGAGGCCGATTGCCAGCCAGGTCCGCGTCGAGGTCTTCGCGGGTGTCCTTTCATCCGAGGGCAGTTGATCCTTGTCCGTTTGCATCCTGGATCATTCGTCTCCCCGGGTTGCGGCGACGGGGGCGAGCAAGTTCTCGACCGGGGCGAAGTCGTCGGTCAGGACGATCCCGCGAGACCGGACCTCGAGCGCGTCCATGTCCTTCTTGAGAGTAGGGCCTGGGCTCGACCAGCCGGTCGTTGGCGAAGAACTGCGGGTCCTCCTTGCGACCCCCGAGGGTGTCGAGGTCGAGCGCGGTCTTGGAGGCGACGACGACGAAGGTCTCGCGGAGCCCGGATCCGGGGTCGTTGTCGGTCCCGAAGACGTAGATGTGCGGGAACGTCAGGCGGGCCGTCTTGATCCACGAACCGAGAAACCCGCCATAGCCCAGCGCCACCTCATGCTCGCCCTTGCTTCTCGGCCTCGATGGCCTCCGGCGAGGGGTTCGTCAACTTCTTGATGGCCGCGTCGGCCTTCTTGTCGGCCATGGCGTCCGACTCGTAGACGTCGATGATGTTGATCATGTAGACGCCGTCAGGCTCCATCATCCGGGCGAGCTTGTCGTTGAACTCGCGAGTCGTCAGGTGCCAGGGGACGGAGAAGTCGTTGAAGGCGTCGCCGAAGATGATGTCGAACTGCTTCTTGTTCTGGTTCCGCTCGACGAACTGGCGGGCGTCACCGAGGTGGGTGACGATCGGTGTGTCGCGCGGCAGGCCCAGCGCCTGGAAATTGGCCTCCCTCACTGCCGGGTCGATCTCGGCGACCTCGGCGATCGAGCCGGGGTACTTGTTCAGGATGTACCGCTGGAAGGTGTAGGCCCCGCCGCCGAGGAACATTGTCTTGAGAGCTGTCGGGTTGATCGCTTTCGGGTCCTTCGTCGTCCTTCGCCTTGGCCTTGGCCCGGGCCACGCGGTCGGCCACCAGGGCGTAGATGTGCTCGTAGTCGTAGTCGAGCCGCTCGGGATGGCCGAGGATGAAGTAGCCGTGGATCAGGTTATCCAGGACGAGGGTCCGCTTCTTCCCCTCAGCGTCGACCGAGTTCTCGACCTTGATGTAGTAGTAGTTGCTCTCGTCGAGCCAGGCGATCGCGTCTTCCTTGTCGGTTTCGGGATCGCCGGCCACCTCGCGGATGCCCCACTTCTCGCCCTGGACCCGGAGCATCGGCAGCGGCACGAACGAGATGATGCAGAGCCCCAGCGGGATGCCAGCCCAGACCGCGTGCCAGGTCGTGCCGATGACCGTCGCGGCCAGCGCCAGGATCGTGGCCAGGAGCAGGATCACACCCTTGGTCCCGAGCTGGTCGATCAGAAGGAACCCGGTCAGGAATGTGCCGAGGATGCTACCGACCATCGCCCAGGCGTAGACGATCCCGATCGCCGAACCGGTACGCTTGGTCCGCTGGACCCGGTCGACCGCAAGCTTGGCCATCACCGGGCTGACCGTCCCCAGCGCCACCGACGGGAGGAAGAACGCCAGGGCCGTGACGAAGAAGACCCGCACGCCCCAGGAGACCCCGGACATCGTGATCGCGGCGCTGAGGACCGAATTCGATCCCCTGATCAAGGCCTCGCGGGGCTGTCCCTGGAACAGGTAGCCGATCGGATTGCGGACCAGCCACCGGGGAGGCGTCTCCAGCAAGAGGACCGAGAGCAGCAAGGCCGAAGCCCAGAGGAACAGCCAGCTCGCCTGCTTCTCGCTCTTGACGTAGTCGGCGATCTTGCCGCCGAAGAAGTTCCCCAGGCTAAGCCCGCCGAGCAAGACACCGATCACGCTGGTCCAGCCGTAGATGCTCGACCCCAGGTGCCGCGAGACCAGCCGGCCCGCCGCCATCTCGAAGGCCATGAACGCCAGGCTGATCAGGAACGAGAGAGCCGCGAGATCGGCCAGCTTCGGCTTCGGGGGCTTCTCCCCCATGACCATGTCCTCGGCCGGCGGCTCCTCTGGAAGCTTGGCCTGGATGAGCCGGACCAGCCCCACCACTCCGAGCCCGAGCGCCGTGACGTGACCGGCCAGCGCGATCGGGTTGATCGTGATCCCGCGTCGTAGAAGGCCAGCGATCGGAGTCAGCCAGGACTGCGATCCGATCACGCCCATCCCGAGCAAGACCGTCGTGAGCAGGCCCAGGATCAGGCCGATCTTGTCGCCGATCAAGAATGCCGCCATCAGGGCCAGACCAGCCGCGACGAGCGTGACGATCGTCGTCGTCGGGAGGTATTTCATCAGAAAGAAGCCAGCGAGAAAGGTCCCGGCGATCGACCCGACCGCCCCCAGGAAGTAGACGTCGCCGATCGCACTGCCGGTCTTCCGGGCCTGCTCGACCGCCAGCTTGGCCACGACCGGCCCGATCATCCCCAGGACTGTCCCCGGAACCAGGAAGTCGATCGAGACCAGGGCCACGGTCCGGAACCAGTTCGGCACCCCTTCTTCGGGAATATAGCCGCCGATCGCGTTGAGCCAGAGGCAGGAGAGACTGAGCACTGACCCCAGGGCGTACAGCGGCCCGATCACCTTGGAAGGGTCCGATCGGTCGGCCAGTCGACCGCCCAGGACGTTCCCCAGGCAAATTCCCCCCAGCATGATGCCGATCACGCTGGTCCAGACGTTCAACGACGCCCCGACGTGGCGAGCCACCAACCGGCTGGCAACCAGTTCGAGGATCATGATGCAGAGGCTGCCGAGAAAGGCCAGCAGGTAGGGCATGAAGCGATTGCGGGCAGCAAGGCCGTTCATACGGCGGAAACTCCTCAGGGCAGCCACATCAAGAAAGAAAACTCGACCCACCTTATCCGACCGCAAGTCGATCCACAACGGGCCGGGGATCGAGGCCCGGACGATTCGTCCGGGATGCCGGCAGAGATCCGCGAACGTATCCAGGCCCGGTCCTTCGTCACTTCGTGGTTCGATGAGGGGATTGAATCATGAGCGTCTCGATCACCTCGGCCACCCGTCCGGAAGGCTCCTTTCGAAGAAGATAGGAATGACCTCGATCCGGCTTGTCTAGCCAGCGGTTGCGCCCGTCGGGGAGCACCTCGATCGAACCGCCCTCGTGAACATCCCACAATCGCGATGGGCCGGTGTCGAGCCCTCGAACCGCGTGGAGGACGGCCGTCTGGTCCCAGCTTGAACGGTGATTCAGACCGTTGTAAAGCTCGTACGCGCGACGGACGGGACTCTCGCGAGGCGTCTCCTTCAAGCCGGCTCCGGTCTGGATCGGCTCGCCGATCTCAAAGCCGCTGAAGACGATCGGGGTCGGCCACCCGCCGATTGCTTTCCGGGACGCGGCGGCATCCTGTTTCACGTTGTACTCGTGGCCGGAAGGAAAACCTCCTCCCATACAGACCCACTTCCGTACCTTCAGGCGGACCAGATCCTGCGCTGAGAGCGGACTGACCTGGTCGGGCCCAGATTCGAGCAAGGCCGCCGCGTTGGTCAGGAACCCCACGGTGATGAGCACGACGCTCCCGTCAGGGTGGCTGGCCAGGGCCTTTCGATAGACCGCCACGACGTCCGGAGCATCATCGGGCGATTTCAGGTCGTGAGGGAATTCCTCGGCGACCCCTCGCGCGTACCGACTACCATCCGCGATGCAGGCTCCCTTCGGAACCCCAATCGGGATGTCCGGCCGGCCGAAGTCAGTGTTCAGGGCGTCAAGACACGGGGCACTCCAGGGGTTCTTGATCGAGATCCCCATCGCCAGGATCTCCGCCTCGCCCGAGTTGACCAGCGCATGCAAGACCGCAACCGCCCCGACATCGTCCACGTCGGACCCGAGATCGGTGTCGAAGATCACCTTGACCTGCTCCCCGTCGCTCACTCTTGCGGAAAGTAGGCAGACGAGGACGATGCCGATCGCGGTCCGACGGATCGCAACAGTGCCAAGATGTCGAAGACTCATTCGGAAACTCTCCAGAGAGGATTTCAGACCCGTTGAATCAAGGAGCCAGTCTAACGGATCGGGCCGTGGATCGACACGGATTGGCCACGCAACGACCATCGTCGCGAAGTATCGTCGCCGAGCTTCCTCGTGTTTTTTGACGAGGCCGTCAACGCGACCTAGGGTTCAGCATCGAGTCCGAGCCAATCGGGATCAATGGGAGCCTCAGGATGTACCACGACGAGTTCGCGAGGAACCCGGTGAGGCATGAGTCCTTCGGTGAGCGAGCCTTGCCTAAGGCGGCGCTGGAGGTCGGCTGCGGACTCTGGATGAGCCTGGCGGCCAGCTTCAACCAGTCGATCTCGGCCCTCCTCTTGCAGCTCGGCGGCTTGCTCCCGTTGGTCGCTTGCTCGTGCTCGATCGTCGCCCATCGTTGCGGCGAGTTTTCGACCCGGTTCACCCGGCGCTCCCGGCCAGGGATGATCCCCATCCCGCACCTTTCAAGACGATCGACCACCGCGCCGGGCCGTCTCCGACGTTTCGCCCACGCGGATTCGGGCCGCCCCGGGTTTGACCCTTCCGGCCGACTTGGCTAGCATCCCCACGCCGGGGTCGGCCGAGCCAACGAGGTATGGAGTCCCGGGCCCCCACCTCCTTGATCCGAGCCCTGGTCGGCTCCGATGCAGGCCGAATACGTCCAGTGCTTCTGCTCGACGTCCTGCGGCACATCGAGGACGACCGCGAGGCGTTGACCACGACGTAGGAACGAGGCCCTTAAGCCCGATACCGTTAAACGAGCCATAAATCGCGACGAAGACGGTCCTTTGGTCCCCTCCCCCTTGTAAGCGATCCCGTCGCGTTGGCCCGAGAGGTGGCCGAAACGACAGGTCTTCGCCGAGTTCTACCGGATTCTCGGGCGGCTTGTCTCGGTTCCGATCCCTTTCGGCGCCAGCGACTTCGGGATCAAGTTGCGCCGGGTTATCGACCCGATTGTGGTCATGCCCGAGCGGATACAGTTCGTGAGGGGTCCGAGTGCTTGGGTTGGATTTCGCCAGGACGGCCTGCCGATCGAACGCGAGCAACAGAGGGCGGGTCGCCCGAAGTTCACGCTCGGCAAGCTGATCGGGCTCGCGGCGGACGGCCTGGTTGGGTTCGTTGATGCCCCGTTGCGATGGGCCGGGGCGCTCGGTGCAATCTCGGTCGCGTCCGCCCTAACGGGCCTGGTCGCGACCCTGGCACGAGCAATTCTCGGCGCGGGTGGGGTTCCGGGGTGGTCCTGGGCGGGGCTCGCGGTGTTGTTTTTGGGCGGGGCACGGTTGCTCTCGGTGGCCATCCTCGGCGAATATGCTTGTCGGATCTCGCGAGAGGTGAACGGACGGCGGCTCCATGTCGTTCGGAGGCGGATCGGCCTGGACTCGCCGACAACCGCCATCGTCCCTCGGGTCCGAAGCCGCGGCCGGTGACCGAGGGGTCGGCGTGGACTTCTCTTCCCCCTTCGGTGCGTCTGTCGGGTGTCGTCCCCGCCATGATCCTCTGCGTGACCTTGAATCCGTGTCTCGACAAGACCCTGACAGTCCCCGACTGGAAACCCGGCGATAACGTCCGAGGGATGACCGTCCGCGAAGTCGTCGGCGGGAAGGGGAACAATGTCGCTCGCGCCCTGACCAGGCTCGGGCGCTCCGCGCGCCCCGCGACATTCCTCGGCGCGGCCGTTGGTGACCGCTGCGAGTTTCTCTTGAAGACCGTGGACGGTTTCGACCCCCTCATTGTCCGCTCCGAGGCCCCCACCCGCGAGATACTGACCGTCCGCGCCCCGGGCGTCGAGCCGACCGCGTTCTTCGACCCCGACCCAGCCGTCACCGAGTTCGAAGCCGAGGCCCTACTCCGTCAGATTGAACAGGCGCTGGCCGGAGGTGGAATCGAGGCGGTGACGCTCTCCGGTTCGAGCCCGAGCCCGACCACCCACGGCCTCTACAGCGACCTGATCGCTCTGGCGAAGGCGCGTCGAGTGCCCGCGTTTCTCGACACCTATGGCCCAGCCCTCGAGGCGATCTGGGGATTCTGGCCAGAGGCGATTCAGCTCAACCGTCGGGAGGCCGGGCTTTATCTCCAGAAGGCCAAGCCGACCGACGCCGATCTCGCTCGGCTCCTCGAAGGCTGGTCCCGTCGTGGTGTGAACGTCGCTGTCGTCACCGACGGACCCGGAGCCGTCCTCGCCCGGATCAAGGGTCGGACCTACCGGGCGATCCCTCCGAAAATCGATCCCGTCAACCCGATCGGGTCGGGAGATTGCCTGCTCGCCGGTCTGGTCGACGCCCACCTCGCGGGGCTCGGACCCGAGGCAATCCTCAAGCGATCCGTCGCCGCCGCGGTCGCTAATGCCCTGGTCTGGGATGCCGGGGCGGTCGATCCCGAAGAGACCAGTCGACAAGAAGGGACCGTCCTCGTCGAGCCCTGGTCTTGATCAACGCTCGATCCGACTGATCGAGCGCTCAGAGCTGCGTCTGGGCGATCTCGATCGCCTTGAGCAGGCCGCTGGCCTTGTTGACGGTCTCGTCGTACTCGTCGCAGGGGATGCTGTCGTAGACGACTCCCCCTCCGGCCTGGACGTAGGCCGTCTGGCCCACCAGGACGAGAGTGCGTAGGGCGATGCAGGTGTCCATGTTCCCCGTGAAGTCGATGTAGCCCACGGCCCCGGCATAAGGCCCGCGTCGCTGGGGCTCGACCTCGTCGATGATCTGCATCGCACGGACCTTGGGGGCGCCGGAGACGGTGCCGGCGGGAAGCCCGGCGCGGAGGGCGTCGAAGGCTGTCTTTCCCTCGGCGAGCTTGCCGGTGACGTTCGAGGTGATGTGCATGACGTGCGAATAACGTTCGACCTTCATCAAGTCGGAAAGCTGCACCGTCGAGCTCTCCGCGACCCGCCCCACGTCGTTCCGGCCGAGGTCGACGAGCATGATGTGCTCGGCGCGTTCCTTGGGGTCGGCCAGCAGCTCCTCCGCCAGTGCCCGGTCTTCGGCCTCGTCACGCCCTCGTCGCCGCGTGCCGGCCAGGGGACGAACGGTGACCGTCCCGTCCTCGACCCTCACCAGAATCTCGGGCGAGCTGCCGATGAGCTGGAATTCGCCGAAATTCAGATAGAAGAGGAACGGGCTCGGGTTCACGACCCGGAGGACCCGGTAGATATCGAAGGCAGAGGCGGTGGTCTCAACCCGGAACCGCTGGCTGGGCACGACCTGGAAGATGTCGCCGGCCTTGATGTATTCCTGGCAGTGACGGACGACGGCTTCGTAACCTTCTCGGGTGAAGTTCGATTCTCTCTCGATTCGGACTGGACCGTCGGTGTCGATGTCTCCCAGCGGCAGCTCGGGGCCAGGCGCGGACAGCCGGGTGGCCAGCTCATCGACCCGCGCGGAGGCATCATCGTAGGCCTTCCGGGGGTTGATTCCATCACCCAGATGCGCATGAGCCACGACCAGGACCGTCTTGCGGATGTGGTCGAAGAGCACCATCCGGTCGTAAAGCGCGAACGAGAGGTCGGGCAAACCGCGGTCGTCGGGCGGAGCATCGGGCAGCCGCTCGGTGTACCGGACGGCGTCATAGGCCGCGTAGCCAACGGCTCCTCCGACGAATCGAGGCAGTCCCGGCATGTGGACGGCCTTGTATCTCGCGAGCAAGGCCTCCAGCTCTCGGAATGGGTCGTCGGAGGGCAACCAGCCGACCGACTCGGAATCGCGTGGGTCGAAAATCCGGTACTCCCGGCCTCTGGCTTCGAATCGGAGGAAAGGCTCGGTCCCAAGGAAGCTGAACCGGCCGACCTTCTCGCCGCCGACGACGCTCTCGAACAGGAAAGAAGGAGCGGCTCGCTCGATCTTCCGGAAGGCCGAGACGGGCGTGAGGCTATCGGCGGTCAACTGGCGGTAGACTGGGACGCAGGCCGACTGCTCGGCCCATCGGGCGAAGTCCTCGAACGCGGGGCGGTGGACAGGCATGTACGGGGGCCTCGGTCGAGGGCCGGTGGCGGGAGGGTCTCGGCAGATCGGGAAATGGATCTTAGCACCCGTCCGGGGCACGGGCAAGCCTGGCCGCTGAGTCCACTCTGACGGACACCGTCCTGACCGTTTGCGCTCGAAACATCTTGTCCTTCAATGGCATAGGACGGCTTCGCAAAGATGGGGTGGAGCGACGTAAGGCCGTCGGGTTGCTTGACAGCGCCGGGGGCGGGATTACAATGAAGTTTACATTCCATGATCCCCCAAGACCCGACGAAACCCGGGATTTCCGGGACTCTGGACCCGGGTGGCGGCGAGGTGCGTGCCGCCGTCGGAACGGAGGAGGATGGTGATGAAGTGTCAGCGATGCCCAAAACCGGCGACATTCCACATCACCGACATCGAGCGGGGCAAGCCGAAGGAATTCCATTTCTGCGACGAGCACGCCCGCCAGCATCTTTCCCCGTCGTCCGAGTCCGGCGAGAAGGCCGACATGAGCAGCCTGGCCGAGAAGCTGAGCCAGGGGGCCCTTGAGAAAAGCCCCGAGGCTTCGGCGGCCGAGAAGCAGGTTTGTCCCTGCTGCCAGATGAGCTTCCAGGAGTTCCGAAACACGGGGCGCCTTGGCTGCCCCTATGACTATGAGGTCTTCCGCGATGAGCTGATGCCCCTCCTGGAGAATATCCACGAGGAGACCCGGCACACCGGCAAGTTCCCCCGGAGAGCCCCCCGGGACCCGGTTCGCCAGACCGAGCTGATCCAGCTCCGTAACGAGCAGAAGCGGGCCATCGCCGCCGAGGATTATGAGATGGCCGCCCGGATCCGGGACAAGATCAAGGCGATCGAGTACGACCTGGGACGTTGATCGAGTCCCGTTCGGTGGCCCGACCCATGACCTGTCAGCGGTGTCACGAAGAGGCGGCCGTCCACCTGACCGAGACGGTCGACGGCCACCGCCGAGAGTTGCATCTTTGCGTCCCTTGCGCCAGGGAGGCGGGCCTTGCGCTCCCTCGAGTCACCGCCGAAGCTCGGTCTCGATCAGGTGGTCCAGGGGCTGATCGTGGCCCATGTCGGCGAATTGGTCGGCGAGCTCGCCGAGCTGACCTGTCCCGATTGCGGCGTCCGCTTCATGGAATTCCGGACTCTCGGCCGGCTCGGCTGTCCGACCGATTATCAGGTTTTCGCCAAGGGGTTGCTTCCGCTTCTGGGCCGGTCGCAAGGGGCGACCCGTCATGTCGGCAAGTTGCCCCGTCGGCCGACGGTCGGTTCCAACCGGCCCCGCCTCCGCCTCCGCTCCGAATTTCGCGCCGCGATCGCCCTCGAAGATTACGAGAGGGCCGCGAGCCTTCGCGACCAGCTCCGCTCCAAGGATGCCGACCGATGAACCTGGACGATCTGACCCGAACTTCCGGCGAGTGGCTCCGAGGCACCGGCCCCGAGAGCGACATCGTCATGTGCTCGCGCATTCGGCTGGCGCGGAACCTCAACGACTTCCCGTTCATTAATCGGGCCAGCCGCCTGGAACGGACCGAGATCGAGTCGGTCGTCAAGGCAAGCCTGCCTCACCTCGAACCACGACCTCAGTTTCCTCGACGTCAACAACCTGAGCAAGCTCGACTGCCTGTTCCTCAAGGAACGCCAGCTGATCTCCGGCGAGCTGGTGAACGCCGAAGGCCCTCGGGGCGTCGCGTTCTCCCCCCACGAGAACGTCTCGATCATGGTCAACGAGGAAGACCACCTGCGAATCCAGGTCATGCTCTCCGGACTCTCGCTTCAGGAGGTCTGGGAGCGGATCAACCGGATCGACGACCAGCTCGAAGAACGAGTCGCCTACGCCTTCAGCCCGACGCTGGGCTACCTGACCGCCTGTCCGACCAACGTCGGCACCGGCATCCGGGTCGGCGTGATGCTTCACCTCCCCGCCCTGGTCCAGACGAAGCAGATCGACAAGGTCTTCCGCGCCCTCCAGAAGATCAACCTGGCCGTCCGCGGGCTCTACGGCGAGGGAACGCAGGCCTTCGGCGACTTCTACCAGATCTCCAACCAGCAGACCCTCGGCAAGAGCGAGCAGGAGCTGATCCGCAACCTCAGCGAGGTCGTCCCGCAGATTATCGAATACGAGCGCAAGGCCCGCCAGCAGCTTGTCAGCGAGAAGCGGCAACATCTCCACGACCAGGTCAGCCGGGCCTACGGCGTGCTCAAGACGGCACACACGATCTCCAGCGAGGAGACGATGCACCTGCTGTCGAGCGTCCGGATGGGAATCAACCTCGGCCTGATCGACGACCTGGCGATCCCGACGGTCAACGAGCTTTTCATCCACACCCAGCCGGCCCATCTTCAGAAGATCCAGGGAGCCCCGCTGGAAGTCGACGAGCGGAACGTCGCCCGAGCCTCGTATCTCCGGAGCCGACTCTCCAACGGCCGACAGGCCGTTGACGATTGACCGGGCTCACTCTCCGATGAGAACCGTGGCCTAAGCCTCGGGTTCGGCAGGGTGCTCGGTCGCCGGCGCCGGAGTCGGTGCGAGGACCGGTTCGGGAGACTCGATCTCGTTCCTCGAGAAGATCAAGGTGTCGATCGAATAGGGATGATTCTCGCAGGGGCGAGAGCCAGATCAAGGCGGCCTGCGTCAGGAGATTCGGCAGGAACGTGGTCATCAAGACCGCGAAATTCGAGGGAACCCCCGCGTTCGGGGTGTAGAATTGCCAGCCTCCCGGATTCGACGGCCCGGTGCCGACGATCTGGATGATTGACATGAGTGGCATCAACAGGCTGAAGAAGCCCGACGCGATAGCCGCAGTCTTGGTCAAGAACCCGAGTATCAGGGCCAGGCCCAGGCCCATCTCGATGTAAGGAAGCACGGAAAAGAGCAGACTGTACCCCATCATTGAGGGGTTCTGCCCCCAGCCAACCATTCCCGCGCCCGTTCGCTGGGACTCGAAGTAGCCAGCCAGCCCGGTTCCGAGTAAGGATAGCCCGATGCCCAGCCGGAGCAAAAGCGCCACCCAGCAACGGATGGCCTGCCCGGGGTCCGGGCCGAGGGCACCCCAGGCGGTCGGCGGTGTCGAAGGCGTGGCCATCTGAACTTCCTCCAGTCGGAAGGGATGCGGACGACTTGAGAAGAGATTGACCTAGAGTGTTACACGGACAGGTCGATGTCGTCAGAAACGGGGAACTCAACCTCCGTTCGTCTGGCGGATCTTCCTCATGACGGGTTCGATCAACTCGGAAGGGACGAACCGCTTGAGAGCTTCTTCTCCTGCCGAACCAGGCAACCTGCTTGATCAGACTGCTGGAGACGTGCGAATACTCGCCGTCGGCCATCAAGAAGACGGTCTCGATCGACGGGTCGAGCCGCTGGTTGGTCATGGTCATGGAGAACTCGTACTCCATGTCCGAGAGCGTCCGGAGCCCTCGGAGGATCACCCGGGCGCCGATCCTCCGGACGAAATGGACGGCCAGACCCTCCAGGGCCTCGACCGACACGTTCGGGAAGGGCGCGACGACTTGTCGGGCCAGTTCCACCCGCTCCTCGATCGTGAACAACGACTGCTTGTTGGGGTTGATGCCGATCGCCACGACGAGGTGGTCGAACAGCATCCGACCGCGTCCGATCACGTCGAGATGTCCGAGCGTCAACGGGTCGAATGTCCCGGTGAAGACGGCGGTGCGCGAGGGATCCTGAACGTGGGCCATCGGTGTGTCCGGGGGGCTTGCTATCGATCCGAGCCGAGGGCCTCGGCCAGGCGTTCGAGATCCGATTCGTCATTGTAAAAGTGGGGGCTCACGCGGACCCGACCTCGACGACAGGCCAGGGCGATACCCCGCTCGCGGAGGCCGAGGGCGAAGGCGTCGGGATCGATCCCGGGCTTCTCCAGCGCGACGATCCCGGCAACGTCTTCGGGGCGGCTCGACCCGTAGACCGTCCAACCGGCCGACTCGGGCGATCTCCCGAACCGCCTCCGCCCGGTCAAGAATCCGCTGAGAGACGACTTCGGGACCGATCTCCAGGAACAGTTCGAGGCTCTTCGCGAACGCCTGGAGCGGGGCCATCGCGAAGGTCCCCCCCTCCCAGCGCGAGGCGTCGGGCTTGAGTGTGAAGTCGATCCCCGGTGAATTATACGACGAAACCACGCTCTTCCATCCGACGCCGATTGGCCGGAGTCGCTCGATCCAGTCGCGACGGATATAGAGCAGTCCCGCCCCCTCCGGCCCGAGCAGCCATTTGTGACCGTCGGCGGCCAGGAAGTCGATCGGGGTCCGACGGACGTCGATCGTCAGGGGGCCGAGACCCTGGATCGCGTTGACGAAAAAGGCGATCCCGCGACTCCGGCAAAGCTCGGACAGCGCGTCCAGATCGTTGCGGAACCCCGAGGCGAATTCGACGTGGCTGATCGTCAGGAGCTTCGTGGTCGAGTCGATCGCGAGGGCCAGGTCATCGACCCAGATCCGGCCATCCGGTCGAGTCGGGACAGTGCGGAGCGTGACGCCCCGGCTCGCCAGGTTCATCCAGGGGTAGAGATTCGAGGGATATTCCTCGGCCGCCGTCACGACCGAGTCGCCGGGCTTCCAGGGAAACCCCTCGGCGATCAGGCCGATCCCCTGGGTGGTATTGTTGATGAAAGCAATCTCATCAACTTCGGCATTGATCAGGCGGGCGCAAGAGGTTCGGGCCTGATCGACCTTCCGGCCCCAGGTGGGCCAGTGGATGACTCCGTTGTGTTCCTGATCGAGGGACCACTCACGGAGGGCCTCGCCAGAACGCCTTGGCAAGGGAGCCACGGCGGCGTGGTCGAAGTAGGCCCAACGTGTCAGCGACCGGAAACTCCTGACGCCGGATCGCGTCCCAGTCCATCGCGGTCGCTCCTCGGATCGGGTCGGTAGATTGTCACGTGGAACTGGCTCCGGCCATGCGCCAGCCTACCCGACCGAGCGGTGCAGAGGCCATCCCATTCGGTTGCGACGCTCCGACCATGCGATAACTCGGGTTCCCATTTCTTACAAGTCGCTTTCAGAAACGGGTGGCAATGTTGACAAGACCTTCCCGAGCCGCGCGGCATCAGACTGCCATGATTCTTTCCTTAGCTCTTGGGATGGACTCACTTCGGGATCAATCCCGCCTCCGGATGGTTGACACGGCATGCGAAGTGCCCTTATTGTGTGTCGTCCCTTAGAGAAGGATCCATCCGATTTTCCAACTGGAGTGGGAGAGATCCATGCTGGTCTTGAGCAGGAAGCTGGGTGAGAAGATTCTGATCGGCGACTCGATCGTCCTCACGGTCGTGAAGATTGACCGCAACCAGATCCGCCTGGGCATCGAAGCCCCGTCGGATGTGGCCATCTTCCGAGAAGAGATCGCCCCTACTCACGTCGAAAAAGTGGGAGCCATCGCCTCGGTTGATCGCGTCTGATTCTTCAGCATTCGGGAAGTTTTCATTGAAGTCGAAGCGGATCAGGGTCCGCTCGACCCAGACCGCGTACACCTTCCGATCAGCCTCCGACACGAGGCCAGGCTGAGTCGAGCGATCGCTTGACCCGCCGTGCGATTTCGTCTGCCTCGATTCCCACCAATGATTGGCAGTTGGCCAGCGGCTCGGCCGTGACCGGTCCTTCGTACCCCTCCGTCGCCAGTCTTTCCAGGAATCCCGCGACGTCTACGGCCCCGTTCTCTCCGGGCAAGCCACGGTTGGCATCGATGATCCGAGAACGCTCGGGCGTTGCCGAAGGTGGCAAGTCGGCGACATGAGCCCAGACCACTCGATCCACGCCCCAGGCCAGGCCCGCCTCGATGACCTCGTCAGCCGCGTAAAGGTGGAAGGCATCGAGGAGGATGCCGAGGTTTGGGGATTCGCCCCAGATCGGGCTCAAGTCTTGATCGAGTTCCGCAAGCCTGGCCACGAACGGCTCGGATCGGCCCGTCCGGAACGACTCGACACCGATCACCTCTAGACCGAGGGCGATGCCGTGCCTGTCGAGTTCGCGGGCAATCGAGCCCAGTCGCTGGATGTGGAACCCGGCGACCTCCGCGCGGTCGGAAGACCAGTCCGGCATCTCGGGCATGACCCAGGTACCAGTTCGGCAGAGTCCGAGCGTGGTTGCCGATTCCGCCAGCGGAGCTAGCGCTTCGAGGTCACGCCGATATTCCGACTTGCTCCCCCGCCAGTTCACAGGTAGGGGGAACGCACCACCCCGAAGGCCACAATCGTCCATCCTTGACCTGAGTCTCCTGCGGATCTTCTCCCCGTTCGATCAGGTCCCGGACGAGGAGGTTGACCCCGTCGAAGCCGACGCTGGCGGCCAGTTCGATCGTGGCACGCGCCGAGAGGGTCGGCAAGCCGACTGCCCTCGCGTTGAAGCTGGAAAACATGGTTGGATCCTCGCGGACTTCGCCGAGGATCACTTTCTCACAGAAAGGTCCGACTGACCAGAGAAACCCAGGATTCGCCGGAGGCTTGAGTCTCGCGACCGCTCCCTTGGCGCGAGGCTGGCGAACCTTGACAATCTGTCGATCCTTCACCGGGCATTCGAGGAAAGAGGGCGACCCTTGACCCATCGAGACCGGGGCAAGGCGGTTAAGGAGGGGAGATGCTCGCGACCTGGATCGAGGCGGCGGCGAAGGGGCGACACGGGGGACAAGTCCGTGCGGGGATGTGGTCGACCGTCGTGGTCGGCACCCATCCGATTGAGGCCGATCAGGAAGTCTGGCTCGAACTGTCGGTCGACGACGTCTCCGTCAGCCCGCTACCGGCTTACTGGGTCGAGAACAAGGGGGTCAATAGTCTCTGGCATGTTCCAATCCCTCCCCAAGCCGTCAGCGTCCGGCTTCATTATCGAGCCCGGGCGCAGTGCCGAGGGGAGTCAGCGGCTAGCCCGTTCCAGGACGCCATCGTCCGGCCCAACCTGCCGGATCGAACCGAGTCACCCGAGCCTTCTCCCTCCGCTCCCGAGGGGTTGGTCGGCAACGGGATGATGACCATCCGGATCGACCCTCGGGGGGCAACCCACGACGTCTACTTCCCGACCGTCGGAATGCACTCGGATGTCCGGCCAGCCGAAGGAGAGCTGCCGCAGAGCCGGTCGCACTTCCGGGCGATCGTCGCCGGCCTGGCGATCGGCCGTCGACTCGACTGGTTCAGCGAACGGCTGGCATGGGCGGCGTTCCAGCATTACCAGGGGGCCACGAACCTCCTGATGACCGAGTTATCATGGCGGCACGGCCCGATCCGCGTCCTGGCGACCGACTTCGTCGCGAAAGGGCATTGTTTACCCAGAACGGCGGGCGGAACCGAGTCGCCTGGCCAGTACATCAAGAGGTTCCGGGTCATCAACGACGGTCCCGAGCCTACCCGTGCGATCTTCGGCGTATACGTCCAGGCTGAGGTCAACGGCGGGATCGGCGAGCCCGGACTGAGCTGGCACGACCAGGATCGGACCCTCCTGGCGATCAACCGGGGTCACGGCCACGTGAACCGCAAGCTCGCCCGAGACGCGACCGTCGAGTTCGCCATCGCTCTCGACGACCGGGGCGAGGTCCAGTGCGAACCCACCGGACCCAACGAGGCGATCTTGCTCCGCAAGCTGGAGTTACCCGAGGGCGAGTCGGTCTCGGTCGACCTTCTCGTCAGCGGGGCCTTCACCGGCTGGCGAGGAGACCCCGGCACCTTCGAGCACTGGCTCCGGCCCGCCCTGGCCTGGTTTCGATCGGCCGACCTCGACGCCGTTGAGCAGGCGACGGCTCAGGAATGGGACGCCTTTATCGAGCCGCTTGCCCAGCCCGCATTTCCCCAAGCCGACCTACGCGGTCAGTCTTCGCCGGTCTGCCCTGGCCGCCGCGCTCCATGCCGACGAGCAGTGGGGCGCCATCGCCTCGGGCTACGATCGCGGACTCTCGGCCTACTGCTGGCCTCGCGAAGCACTCTGGGCCGGTGAGGCCATGGAACGGGCCGGTCATCCCGAGATCGGACGCAAGGTCTTTCAGTGGCTTGCCGCAGTCAAAGGTCAGACTCGTGCCTATTCCTACTGGTTCCAGAAATACACCATCGATGGCCAGCCGGAATGGGAGACGCCGGCCATCGACCAGTCGGCGATGATCCCCTGGAGCCTCGAACGCTACTATCAAAGGGTCGGTGATCGCGACTTCGTTGCCGCGTGCTGGCCAATGGTCGAGCGGGCCGCGTCAGTCTGCCTCAACAACTCGGGGCATCGCGAGCCTGAGCTGGATCGAGGAACTGAGCCTGTTCAGCTCGGCCGGGATCTGGGACAAACGGTTCGGGGCGTTTCTCTATTCCAATCGTCGCGGTCGTGGCCGGGTTGAGGGCGGCGGCCCGGCTCGCAAGACTACTGGACCGCGAAGACCCAGCCCGGCGCTGGGAGGAGCGCGCCGACCCGGATCTGGGAGAATGGGATCCTCGCCGAGTCGGCCGTTAACGACCAGGCCGGTCTGGTTGACCACGCCACGGGTCGGTTCCTGGAGTCTCGGCGACTTTCGACGCTCCAGGGCGGGTGGACCGACCGGCCTGACAGACTGATCGATCGATCGCATGTCTCTGGACATCAGCATGCTCGGGATCGTCGTGCCGTTCGACCTGCTACCGGCTTCCGACCCTCGCGTTCGATCGACCGCCGAAGCGATTTTCCGGCAGAACGCCATCTCGGGCGACGCCAATTTCTTTGCCCGTTGGTCACCTGAATCGGCCCGTGCCGGCCGCGGCGGGCCTGCCCAGCGAGAGCCACGCGCATGACCTCTCCAGCCTGGCCACTCTCTGGATGTGCCCGCTACCTGATCAAACTCGGCCGTGAAACCGGCGAGGGTCGGATCTGGAACCTCGCGCTATCGATTCTCGATGCCTTGCTCGCCAGGCTCGGGCCGCTCGGACTGGCCCTCCGAGCGACCGCGCGAGGAGGCGACTTCGGCCGTCCCGGTGTCGGCTCGACGACCGGTGTCTGGGGCCTCCACGCCATGCTGATCGACGCGATGCTCGACCTTGCTGGACTCGACTACGACGCTCCCGAACGCCGACTCACCCTCGACCCCGTTCTCCCGGGTGCCTGGCCCCACATCGGGCTCTCGCATAAGCTCCCCTGCGGAGAGGTCGGCCTACCGGCTCGAACGCCCGATCGGCGGGACTGTCCATCGTCTGACTTTACAAGCTCAGCTCGAACATCCCGTGACCCTCGACGTCGGCCTGACCTGCCCAGGACTGGTCAATCTAGGCCCCTGGCAGGCCCAACCTGAAATGCCGCCACCGGAACACGACCACGCCAACGGCCGCTTGAAATGGTCGGTTGTACTTCCCGATGGGGACTCATCCTGGGTCTGGACCTGGGGATGAGCGTGAGGGTGGAAGCGCGAAGAAACCTCCGGGGCCGTCCGGCCCCGGATCGGTTCGTTTTCGTTGACCGCAAAACCCTTGGTCCTCAGACCAACCGGAATCGCCTCTGGGCGGCGGTCCCCAAACCGATCATCCCGACCCCGAGCAGGATGAGACTCGAAGGCTCCGGGACGGACGCCACGTTGAGGCTCCCGACCGAAACGTCGTAACCATTGTTGCCATTCGGGCGGAAAAGGATGAACGAGCCGGCGCCGGTCGGGAGCAGGTTGGCCTGGGCATCACTGATCAGACCGTTGGCCACCCCCGCTACCGAGGCGAATGATCCATCGCCTGAATTCAACCCGATGGTCGCGTCGTTGCCGTTGAAGCCACCGGAGACTGCATTATAGCTGAATGCGATGTCGTCGGCCTGGAAGGTGAACCCCCCGATAGTGGTCGCCGAGCCGAAGAGGGCGATCTGAAACTGCTCGATCGGCATGTTATTCAAGAAATGCGAGACATCATAGGTCACAGCGTAGTAATTCCCCGCGCTGACCTGCTCGGTGATGCTCTGGCCCGAGCCCGCGAAAAGATAGAGATCGTCCCAGAGACCGGCGATCATCGGCGTCGGGCTGAACGGGAAAGCGACATTACCATAAGCCGTGGACGAGGCAAGATTGAGGTTGCCGTTTGTGCTGACGGACACCGATGTGAAGGCGGTCCCAAACAGGTGCCCAGTGAACCCGATCGACCTGGAGACGGTGTTATCATCGTAATTCGCCGCGTCAGAGAACAAGACCGTTCCGCCCGTCGGATCGATCAAGTAACCGGCCTGCGAGACGCCCCCGAAGCAGCAAAGTGAAGCCAACGAGAGGAAAGTGGACCCGATCAACGATCGCTTCATGGTGCCTACCCTTTGATTGAGACAGTCCGTCCGCCGGAGAGGAATCAACGCAACTCATCCGTCGCCACGCAATCATGCTCGCTTGACGCATAGGACAAATCCACGATACAGCCGGGCTCCGAGTCGGAAATAGGTCATTCACATGAGATGACTGAAATGCATCATGACGTTGATCGATGGGCACCATTGCCGTTCAAACGACTCGTTTTTCAGTCGGAGGGTGAAAACACGGCACGCGCGATTGACACCACCAGCCTACGGGCATGGCGAAGGGTTGATCAGTTCAAGGCAAGAGAACTGTTCGGGCATCGACTTCGCCGACGATCGTCAGCCATGCCCCTTCATGAGCTCACCAGCCTTGAAGACCGGCGGTCGCTCGACGAGTGACGATCCGATGTCCGAAGGGACAAATGTCGTCAGGCCGCGCGACGCAAGGTCGAGATTGGCTTGAGTCTGACCGAGATCATGGAGGATCGGCTCGGACCTTGAGGATCGCTCCGCGGCCAGGAGCGACGTCGAGTCGATCACACTCTTCGTCGAGTGGGTCCAGTAGCGTCACGAGCCAGCGAGCGAACTCCTGGATCGCGGATCGATCCTTACGGAATCCAATAGCGTCGATGAGACGATGGTGGATGAACAACCGAGCGTTTCAAGGCCTCGCTCGTTGGCCATCGTCTCCTAGACCATCCGAGAGCCAATAATCTGGATGGCAGTGCTGCGTTGAGAGCGAGGCCCTCGAGCGGTCGAGCTTGCCGAATTGAGAGACTCAGCTTTTTTCCACCTCGGCCGGTCCCGGGCTCGGCTTGGGGGGGATCTTGACACTGGTGTCGGGAAGCATGTCAAAAGTGTCGGCGGAATGCTCAGGAAGGTAAACGTCATGCCAGGGGGAGCCGTTAACGTCCCGCCGGAGGATCAGATAGATGATCGAGACCGCCGACCAGAAGTAACTATAGACCCAGCCGTGGACGAGCAGACCTACGACCCAAAGCCAGAAACCCTGGAGGGAGTCGGACAGGTCCGTCGAGGGGAGCGGGTCGGGTGCGCCGAGAGCAACACCCCAGCTAGCCAGGACGACTACGGCCCTGGCAAAGAGGATCGCAACGGCCAGCCCGATCGCACCGATCGCACCGGCTCCAACAACGTGGGCGGCATATCGGGCCAGTCGTTGATTGACGTAGGAATAAGATCGGCTCAGGGCGTCGGGGGCATCTTCCCCCTCGGCGGCCACGGTTGCGATCATCAGCGGCCAGCCGACTGCGAGTCCCGCCAGGATCAGGATCATCACCAGGCTGAGCACAAGCGGCACGAACCCGAGGAGCGAGCCGAGAGTCGCACCGATTCCCCAAGGAATCCGGTAGAGCAGTCCGAAGAGCCCGCAAGCCCCCGCGAAGATTGCCACGGCCAGCATCGGGATCAGCGGTGCCCCGATCATCGAGGCGGATTTTCCGAGAGCGAACCGGATCGCCGAACCCAGCCCAATCCTCCGGTCACAAGCCGCCTGGACCACCGCGATCCGGGCGATCGCCCCCCCGAATGTCCCCCAGACCGCGATAGCCCAGAGCGCAATCAGTGTCGTTCGGAACCAGACTCCAACCGATTCAGGCCTCTGAAACAGCAAGAAAAATGGCGTCACCACCGCGCGAAACGGCTCGGAAACTCGGATGCCGAGTTCGCGAGGGGCCGACTCCATCGGTTCCGGGAACCCACTACCGAGCGAGCCTGGCTCGACCCTCGCCAGGGCCAACACCGGGCCGCCGAAAACCCAATCGAGTGCCGACCAGCCCGAGGCCATCGCCAGCAAACCCAGCGCAGCCAGGATCAACTTCTTGGAGTCGGTGGCAATCCCGATGGCCCGGATCAAATGCGGGAATTCCAGATAGGGGCGGGCCATCGACGGTGATGACGAACCCAGATCGTCGGCCATGCGACACTCCTTTGCGTTCGGCCAGGCGATGAGTCCAAGGAAAGGCCGAAGAACCAGCCGGGCCTTGGCGTCAGGGGACGACGCAGGTCAACAAGGTCGCCCGACCCCTTGGTATCACCTCGCACGAACCGATCGAGGCCGGTAGGAGCAGGGTCTGACCCAGACTGATCTTGACCGTCAGCCCCGCCGACCGAACGTCGACCTCGCCCTCGATCCCGAGGACGATCGTGAACCGGTCGGCTTCGCCGATCGTCATCGGGGAGTGAAGGGTCAGCCGGTCGAGGGCGAAGTATTCGGACCTCGCAAGTGGCTCGCGGATGCCCCAGGGCATCGGCTCGGGCCGGATCTCCAGCGGGAAGATCGGCCCGGCCTCGAAGTTGATCGACTCCAGCGACTCGGCGATGTGGAGCTGCCGGGGCTTGCCGTCGTGGCCCAGGCGGTTCCAGTCGTGGAGCCGGAACGTGGCGTCGGACATCTGCTGAAATTCGGCCAGGACCACCCCCGCGCCGATCGCGTGGACGGTGCCCGCCGGGATCAGGATGCATTCACCCGGCCGGGCCGGGAACGAGTGGAGCAGCGCCTCGACGGTCCCTCGCTCGATCGCGGCGGTCAGATCGGCCCGCGTCGTCCCCGGCTTGAGCCCGGCGTAGATCTTGCTCTCCGGCTCGGCGTGGACGATCACCCAGGTCTCGGTCTTGCCGTTGTCGTTGGCCAGTCGGCGCCCCCGGACGTCGTCGGGATGGACCTGGACCGAGAGGTCCTGCTGGGCGTCAATGAACTTGACCAGGAGCGGGAACTGCTCGCGGTTGCCGACCGCACGGCCGAACAGTTCCGAGCCGTGGCGACGGACGAGGTCGCGGAGCGAGGCCCCGGCGAGCGGCCCGTCGGCTACCCGGCTGACGTCGAGCCGGTGGTCGGAGATCTCCCAGCTCTCGGCGTACTCCGACCCCTCGCCGATCGGTTTGCGGAGGACGGTCGCCAGCCGTCGCCCTCCCCAGATCAGGCGTTTGAAGATCGGCTCGAACCGGAGCGGGTGGAGCGAGTTGACCATGACCCTTTTCATCGAAGACCTCGAGGTGCGAATGCCACGTCCTTGCTTTTACCCTCCCGGGTCAGGGATTGTCTATCAATGCCGGAAAAGATCAACGCCAGAATCCGATAGAGGCAGAAACGAGGCAGCATCTTGGTGGAAGGTTCGAACCGCAGTCCCTCTACGGATCGGGCGGGTCGAATGGCTCGATGGGAACGGACTCCCAGGGGCGCCACGCCGCTCGGGCGAATTCCCGCTTCAGCCGGGAGTGATACTCAGAATCTCGAGCTTGCCCCTGCAAGTACCTCTCACGATGCTCCCGAACGAATTGCTCACGCTCCTGGGGATCTCTCGGGAGGCCGAAGCCGCATAATCCGAGGAATGGATGCTCGATGCACTCTCGGTGATATTGTTCTTCCTCGGCATGGGCCGAGGCCCAACGAAGGCAGTAGACCCGACGGCGCCTCATCTGTTCTCCGCCGATCGTCAGGCCGACGACCGCAGTGAAGACGATCAGGCTTCGGATGGTGAACCGGGACCTTCGCCTCATGGCGACTCCTGACAGCGCAGGGCCAAGGCATCCGCACGCGACGAGGCGATCTCTCATCTGAAGACATTCGCGGCGAGGTGACCTTTCGCGACACCCTCCAATCCAAACCTCCTCTGGCATCCTTCCGGCTCGCCGTGTTACATTCAAGGTCCAGGAACGCTCCCGCCGGTCCGGCCGTCCCCGCGAGGCCCCCGGCGGCGCCGCTCAGTGGGCCTCGGCCTCGGGACTGGCCGAAGCGCCCCGCGTCTCCTCCCCACCCGAACCGCCGACCTCCGGCACGCCTCGACTCCTCCCGACCCGGGAGGGTGGACCGACCCCATGCGTTCCGACAAAGACCTGTTCGCCGAAGAACAAGCAGATGGTCTCGATGAGCTTCGGCGACCACATCGAGGACCTCCGCTACCGGCTGATCCTGGCGCTCCTGGGCCTCTTCGTCGGACTGATCATCACCTTCGTCCCCTTGCCCGTCCTGGGCGAGAGCATCGGGATGTACGTCTTCCACGCGATGGAGCGGCCGGCCCAGATCACGCTCGACGCGTTCTACAAGGATCAGGCCGAGCGCCTGGCGGAGGATGCCAGGAAGGAAAAGCGGGTCAGCCCGACCGTGATGATCTACATCCCCGCCAAGGACTTCATCGAGCAGGTCGGCAAGATCGCCCCGAAGCTCCGGCCCATGCTCCCCGACCCGAAATCCGCCGAGCTCGAAGGGAAGAACGTCGCCCTGCCGACTCAACTCCGACGCGAGCGATCAGATCCTCAGCACTCCGACGCCGGGAACCCACAACGCCCTGGTCTCGCTGGCGCCCCTCGAAACCATCACGATCTACTTCATGATCTGCATGGTCTCGGGCCTGGTGCTGACCAGCCCGTTCGTCTTCTATCAGATCTGGGCGTTCATCGCGGCGGGGCTTTACCGGCACGAGCGGCATTACGTCAAGAAGTTCCTGCCGTTCTCGCTCGGGCTGTTCCTCTCGGGCGTTTTCCTCTGCTTCTTCGGGGTCCTTCCTTATACCTTGCAGTTCCTCCTCCAGTTCAACGTCTGGATGGGGATCGAGCCGACGATGCGGATCACCGACTGGATGAGCTTCGCGACGATCCTGCCGCTGGTCTTCGGCGTCTGCTTCCAGACCCCGCTGGTCATGCTCTTCCTGGAGCGGATCGGGATCTTGACCGCCGACGACTTCCGCAAGAAGCGAAAGATCGCCATCCTGGTCATGGTCATCGCCGCCGCGATCCTCACGCCCGGCCCCGACGTCTTCAGCCAGGTCATGCTGGCCGTTGCCGATGATCCTGCTCTACGAACTCGGGCTGATCATGATCGGTTCCAACAAGGTCAAGACGCCCGCGCACGCCAGGTCGTGACGGAACAAGAGGAGCTGGTCAGGAATGAGCGAGCCCGTCGGGATGGTCTACCTCGTCGGAGCCGGGCCGGGCGATCCCGGCTTGCTCACTCTGCGAGGACGAGAAGTCCTGGCTTGAAGGCCGAGGTTATCGTCTACGACCATCTGGCCAGTTCCCGACTGCTCGACCTGGCTCCGAAGGATGCCCTGCGGATCTCGGCCGGCAAGTCGATCGGCCATTGCACGATGTCGCAGGATGAGATCAACGCGGTGCTGGTCGAGCACGCCCGGCTCGGCCGATGGGTCGTCCGACTCAAGGGGGGCGACCCGTTCGTCTTCGGGCGGGGTGCGGAAGAGGCCGAGCACCTCCGTCGACACGGATTGCCATTTCAGGTCGTTCCCGGCGTGACCGCCGCACTCGGGGCGACCTCCTACGCCGGAATTCCCGTCACCCATCGAGACGCCGCCTCCGCCGTCGCCTTCGTCACCGGCCACGACGACCCCGAGACATCCAGCCGGCTCGACTGGCCGCGCCTCGCCCGTTTCCCCGGCACACTGGTCGTCTACATGGGTGTGACCCGGCTCGCCGCGCTCTGCCGGACCCTGATCCGCGAGGGAAAGCCGCCAGAAACGCCCGCCGCGATGGTCCAGTCGGGGTACCTTGCCGAATCAAAAGACGGTCTCCGCGACCCTCGCGGAACTCCCCGATCGAGCGGTCGAGGCCGGAATCGGACCGCCCGCCCTGCTGGTCGTCGGCGACGTGGTCGCCCGACGGCCCGAGCTGAACTGGTTCGAGAGGCTTCCCCTCTTCGGCCAGCGGATCGTGGTCACTCGTCCGTCTGATGAGTCTGACCGATCGGCCTCGATGCTCGAAGCCCTGGGCGCCGAGGTCTTGCTCGCGCCGACGGTCCAGATCCTCCCGCTCGAAGACTTCGGGCCGCTCGACGACGCGATCAGGCGGATCGGCTCCTTCGACTGGCTGGTCTTCACCTCAGGCAACGGCGTCCGCCATTTCCTCGACCGCCTTGAAGCGGTTGAGCGGGACCTCCGGGCCCTCGGCCATCTCAAGCTGGCCGCGATCGGCCCGGCGACGGCCAAGGCGCTTGGCCAATTCCGGCTCAAGGCGGACCTCGTCCCGGAGTCCTACCGCTCCGAGGCTCTGGCCGAGGCTCTGGCCAATCGAGCCGCCGGGCGGCGGATCTTGCTCGCAAGGGCCGACCGGGGGCGTGCCGTCCTCAGGGACGAGCTGGAGCGAGTCGCCCAGGTCGAGCAAGTCCCTGTCTACCGGAACATCGACGCCGAAACCCTTCCCCGTGGCGTCCTGGAGCGGATCGAGGCTGGGTCGGTGGACTGGATCACCTTGACCAGCTCGGCCATCGCCGAACGGCTTTCCGACCTATTGCCCGCTCCGACCCGCGAACGGATCGGCAGCGAGATCCGCCTGGCCAGCCTCAGCCCGGTCACTTCGGCGACGATCGCACCGGCTGGGCTGGCCGGTGGCGGTCGAGGCGACGGTTTACACCTGGGACGGATTGGTCGAGGCGATTTCCTCGAAATTGGCCGCCGAGGACGTGGTCAAGGGCGAGATTTGACCTCGTCATCCGTCTGGCCGATCCGGCTCAGGTCGTCGGTCAATTCGCCGGAGGGGCTGGCCGGGTAGTCGATCGGCTTCCCGGTGTTCGAGTCGATCGGGGCGGCAGCAAGGTAGTCCGGGACCAGATCCTGGAGGGAGCGGGGCCAGGTCCCATGGTCGAGGTGGTAGGCGTGAATCGCCAGTTGCGTCATGAGAAAGCGGACTTCCCGCTCGGCCTGGTCGTGCGCCTTGCGCGGCTCGCGTTCGCTGATTGGCCCGCTCGGTGGCTTCGAGCCCGTTCCATCTCATGAGCGATTGCTGGATCGTTGAAAAAGCGCCGCGATACCAGCGCCTCCATCGGGCCACGACGGCGCCGGCGGAGACCCGGCGGCGGTCGATCGCCTCAAGGTCGAGGATGGTGGCCTTGAGATCCTCCTTCGAGAGTTGCCCCAGAATCCTTCGGAGACGGTTTCCAGCCAGCTTCTGGAGGAACCAGCCGAGCTTCGCGTCGGTCAGCATCCCGTCCTGGGTGAGAGCCTGGCCCATAAAGAGGATGTCGCGGTAGCTCCGACCTGCATCACCGATCCGGCCTTCGGATTCGGCCACGAGTCCTTCGATCGTCAGGAGTCGCCAGACATCCTTGAACCGGCGCTGGCCTTCGATCTGCTCTTCCAGACCCGCCTGAGAATCTTCAAAGTGGACGAGGCAGTCCCGGCTGAGGCCGACCCGCGCAAGGTCGAGTACCGGCCGGTTCGCCTCAACGAACGCCTTCATCGCCACGCGATTGGCATCCTCGAGCCCCTTGGTACCCGAGGGCCAATCACCCCGGATGCACGACCCGGCGGCGACGAGGTTGTCGAAGCCGTTCGGATCAGGCAGTTTCGGTTGAGGAGTGGACTCGCCCCACGACCAGACGGCCGCCGCAAGGAGCGTCAACAGGGCCAGTCCTCCCGCGATCGCGAGGCGTGGCCTGAGCCAAGGGCGCGGCGCGGGCGGTAACTCGTCTACCATCGCAAGACCCCGGGAAGACAGGTGGGGCCGGAATCGACCCGACATGTCTTCGCCCGATGAGGCCTGATATTCGTCGGGCTCTTGGCTCAGCGCAGTTCGCGAGAGGTCTCGAACCCCTGCCAGAGGACAAACGCCGCGCCAAGGATGAACATAATGTCGAGCAGCATGCTCTGGCCGCCGAAGACCTGGGCCACAAGGTCCAGCAGAAACAGGACCGCGACTAGCCCCGCTGCCCCCATCGCCCCGTAGCAGAGTAGCTTCTCGGTCTCCATCGCAGTCGCGCGCTCCGATTCGCCCTATGCCCTTCTGTCTCTCCCCATCTTACCACATTCACCCCGTCCAGGAGAGCCACAAGGAGCGGGATCTCAAATATCCGGAATTTCAGATTTCAGATGAAATTATGCCCGTTATTCAATCTGAAATCTGAAAACTCCAGATCTTGAATCCGAGATCAGGATTCAGGCGGAAGCCGGCTGGATCGGGATGGTCCTGGGCCGGGCAGCCTCCTGCTTGGGCAACCGGACGGTGAGAACCCCATTTTTGGCCTCGGCCTGGACCCGGTCGAAATCAACGGCCTCGGTCAGAGTGATCTGCCGATGGAATGAGCCGACGGGGCGTTCGCGAACCCGGCTGTGTCCGTCCGAGACCTCGCAGGTGGCCTTCTCTCCCCGAAGGGACAGAACGTTCCCGGTCAGCGACAGGTCGATCGACGCGGGCTCGACGCCGGGCAAGTCGACGACCAGCACCAACTCGCCCGGGGTCTCCGAAAGGTCGATCGCCGGAGTCCAGACGGCCGTGGCCAGGTCGGTCGGACTCGACGAACCGGGAGCACCACCCGGGGGTTGCCAGTATTCCTCGAACAGGCGGTTCAATTCACTCTGGAGCGACTGAAGCGGGACGGTCAGCTCGCGTCGCCAGATTCCGGGACGAATCATGAGAGGTTCCTGGGGCCAAAGGCCGCCGAGAGAGGTGAAGGTCCGGGACGTTGGTTCAGGACGACTTGATCTCGATCCGGCGAGTCTTGGACCGCTCGGCCTTGGGCAGGTTCAGCTTGAGCACGCCGTTCTTCAGCTCGGCGGAGATCTTCGACCGCTCGACCTCGTCGCTGAGGATGAACGACCGATAGAAGTCGCCAGGACGGTATTCCTCGTGAAGCACCCGCGCGTCCTCGGGAGCGGGGCGTTGACCTTCGCGTGCAGGCTGAGGACGTTATCTTCAAGCTGGATCGAGAGTTGACCCTGCGAGACCCCGGGCAGATCGGCCTCCAGGACGAGCCCATCAGGCCCCTCATGAATGTCGATCGGCGGGGTATGCAAGACGGGTGGGGCGCCCTGGTAGGTGGAAGCCGTCGCCGAGTCGTCACCGTTGGCTGGCCCTCGGCCGATGGGGACTGAGACCGAGCGATGTTCCTGGTTCATGATCAAGGCTCCTGGTCTTAACTAGGATCTGGGAGAGGACATCAACCGACGGCCGCCGGTGTGACGTTAATCTGACGAGGCCTGGACTCCTCCGCTTTGGGGAGCGTCACGGTCAGGACGCCGTCGGCGAAGGACGCCGAGACATTCGAGCCATCCACACGGTCAGGCAAAGTGACCGTCCTCGTCCAGCGGCCGAACTGCCGTTCCTGTCGGCGATAGCTCTCCTCCGAGACCCCCTCGGCCCGTTTCCGGTCGCCCCGAATCGTCAGGGTCTCGCCGGTGATTGAGAGGTCAACCTCGTCTGGGCCGATCCCCGGAAGCTGCGCGGTCAGGATGTATCTCTCGCCAGCGTCATACAGGTTGATCGGGGGAACACCCCTCGCCACCCTCCAGTGCTGGACCGGCTCAAGACTCTCGAACAGCCGACCCACCTCGCGCTGGAAGTCGCGGAACGGGTCCCAACGACGCTGCCAATGCAATCCGCTCATGACTTAACCTCTTCCTTTCTGATGAGGTCGCGGGTCCGACGTCGGATCCGTAGAGCATAAGCCATGCCGATGCATCAAGGAAATATTGGCAGGATCGAGCAAATCGCGAGCAAACCAATTAAAGGCTTTGACTTAGATAGATCGAACGTTCAGGGATTTTCTCGAAATCCTGGGTTTTCTCTCGACTCGGAATGCCATATTGGCAGCATTCTCAGTCAAAAGGAAAGTACCTCGATCGCCTGTCAAAACGGCATGCAGCCCGTGGTTGGCCTCCGGAAAAACAAACCCGATTGAGGTGTTGGGCCGAGGAAAAAACAAACCCGATTGAAGTGTTGGGCCAGGGTAAAAACAAACCCAATTCGTGCATCCGGCCCTGGGCGAGTCGAATCCAATCCACGGCGAAGGATCGAGCATCGGGTCACACCTCCCATTCTCGGCTCGAATCCAAGACGAAGCCAATCCGCGCCAGATCGAGCCTCGGCCGGACGTGGTCGAGGACGATCTGATCCTGATTACTATCGTTCTGGACGAGTTCCCTTAACCGTCTCTTCGGCCATTCAGGCCCGTTCTTCGGTCAGCGAACCGGCAGGGCGATCAATGAGAACGAAACTTCCGAAGCCTGGAGTTTCAACTTCTGCTCCAGTTCGGCCGGGAATTCGACCGGCTTGGGTGCCCCGTTGCCAGCTCGCATGACCAGCGCGGGGAACATCCGGGCCAGGCGAGGGAGCGAGTTGTCGGTGTAGGCAACGAGTTCGTCGGTGGTGACGACGTGGTCGTCGTTCAGATCGGCCGTCGGCCCTCCCGGGAACCCTCCGAGGGCCGGGGGGATCGCCTTGAGCCCCTCGGCTCCCAGACCGTGGAGCAGGGTGTAGGTGAGCAGACCGTGCTCGAGCGCATCGGCCTCGTTGGCCGGTTCGCCTCGTCGGGCGGCCAGCAGGTAGGAATTGCGGGCCTTGCGCGCGCCCCGTTCCGCCAGGCGCTGGATGCTCCTCACGGCCGGGTCTTCGAGGATCGAGCCAGCCTGACAGGCATCGACGATGATGAGCCTCTGGAGGGCGTCCAGCCTCGTGATCCGGTTGAAGAGAAGTGAGTACGGCATGACGTCGGCGTCGCCGACGCGTGTCTTGAACGATCCAACCGCCACGTTCCCCCGGATCATCACGCCGGGGTTACCTCGGGCGGCCACCAGTTCGGGCGGAGGGGCTCCTTGAAACGGGAATTCGGGCAGGAGCAGGCAGAACTGGTCGGATTCGGCGTCGGTGTCGGTGTGGCCGGCGAGGAACAGGACGACCGTGTCGTTGGGCCTTCCCTTCACGGCATCCCGGATCGATCCGGAAGGCGTTCTCGACGTTCTCCGGTCGTGACCTCCTTGTCGACCAGGACGATCTGCTTGCCGGCCGGCTTGCCTCCCTTGCTTCCCTGGGTCTTGAGGATACTCGGCGATCTTCTGAGCGTCGAGATGGGCGTACTTCAGCCGGCGGTTCTCGTATTGACTCACGCCGATGGCCAGGGTGTGGACCAGTCCGGGAGGCTCGGGGCCGTCATAGCGGAGCGTCAGCTCGCCGGAACGGCCGTCGATGGCGCCCGGCTTCGAGGCCATCGCATAAAACCGGTTCTCACCCTTCCGGAGCGTAACCCGCGTCGTGAGGAAATTCGGCCCCGGTCCCGGACGGAAGCCGGACCCGTCGCGAACCGGCATTCCGTTCTGGTAGAGGCGGAGGTCGGGCGGGTTGGGGTCGCCTGACCAGACGGTTAGATCGACGTCCCTGGACTGGACCGTGCGATCGGTGGACGGGGTGTCGAACTTGAGCCGGGGGCCCTCGTCCTTCAACTCGGCGATTCTGGGCTTTTCCCCGGTCACGAAGGCGCCGGCGAGTTGGAAGACGTGATGCGTGTCGAGCGACTGTTCCAGGGTCACGATCTTCTCATCCGACCCGCCATTTGACCATCGCCTCGCCAAGCAGCGAGCCATCGAAGAGTCCCTCGGGGGTGAAGGCGAGCCATTCGAGGCGCGTCGCGTCGCGGCCTTCGGCGACGAGGGTCCCGATCAGCGCGTGGTCCTTGAGGTCCCAGAACCGGACGGCGGTGTCGTCACCCCCGCTGACGATCATGGTTCCCACCGGGCCAGGAGACCAGGGCACCGACCTGTTCCGCGTGGTGAGGCTGGGGCGAGAATTTGACGATCCGATGGGGTCCGGCCTGGGGAGTCGACCAGAACCGGATCGACTTCTCGCGCGAGCCCGAGGCGGCCACCCACTGGCCGTCGGGCGAGATGGCGATCGCAATGCACCTCGCCGTCAAGATCGCCGAGGTTGACCCGCGTCTTCTTCGTTCTTCATCCCACTCCCAGAGGAAGACATGGCCCCCCCTGGTCCCGGCGACGACTCGCCCGGAGTTGCCCGCGCAGACCTTCGCCGAGGTGATGGCCGGAGCGTTACCGTCGGGATTGAAGAAGGTTGCCGCCGGCCGATGAAGCTCGAGTTCCGGATCATCCATCGGCCAGAGCTTCGCCGAGCCGTCTTCCGATGCGGTCAACAAGAACGCCTCGTCGCCCGAAAGGTTGACCCCGGTCAGCCCATTGTTGTGATCCCTGGCGACGTGGAGGAGCTTGCCGGTCTCGACGCTCCAGACGCAGGCGAGCGGCAATTGCCCTGGCATACTCCCGGCGGCGACCCACCGGCCCGACTTCGAGAGCGTCAGCGAGCCGAACTCGGTATTCAAGGGCCGTCCCTTGTTGTTCTTCGGCCGTTCGAACCTTAAGGGCAAGACCTCGCCCCGGGACCGGTCATAGAGGACGATCTCACCCCCCCGTCCTGGTTGCGTCAAAAGAACCAGCTTCGACTCGCCGGGCAGAAACGCCCCGGCAGACCACGAGCCGGGGATGGGCTTGCAGCCTCGGCCTTGCTCCAGGTCCCAGACCAAGGCGAGGTCATCCTTCGTGATTTCGAGAAGATACCGGCCGGATGGTGAAGGACTTAGCGAGGCAACCTTGCCCCGAGCCGGCAAGATCCGGGGGCGTGGCTCGGCCTTCGGGCCGTCCATCCCTTCGACCAGACTCCAGCCCCGCAAGCCGCCATCGACGTCGCCGACGTACAGGCTCCGATGATCGGGGCCGAAGGCGGGAGAGAGCCCCGGGACCCGATCGTCGGGGATCGCCACCGGCTCGGGCTTCGAAGGATCGGTCAACCTCCAGGCGAGCGGCCGGCCCTCCAGCCCGCTGGTGCAAACGGCCAGCCATCGGCCGTCGTCCGAGAACGCCGAACGGTTGACCTCGCCCGGGACGTTCGAGCCCTCGGCGTCCTTCAAGACGACCTCCGAACCGCCCGGCCTGGGGGCGACCAACCGGAGGGATCCGTGGTCGGAGACCAGAAGCAAGCCCGACTTGGAAAGCTGCGTGAGGCGAATTTCCCCCTCGAACGGATGACGGTAGACCACGGCTCGGGTCGGGAGGTCGATGACGATCACGTTCCCCTTGTCGTCCCCGGCCCCGAGCTGCTTGCCGTCGCTGGAAAGGTCGAGCGACGTGATCCGCCCACCCGGCCCGGCAAGGTTGGCAAATGGCTTTCCCAACCCGTCGAAGAGGACGAGTGTGCCGGTGACGTCCTTCGGAGTCTCGATCGAAGCGGCGAGGGCCGCGCCCTCCGGGGCCGGACGGCCGGCGACCGCGATCCGGTTGAGCGGTTTCTCGGAGAACGAGCGGATCTTCTTGATCTCTCCCTCACCGGCGTCCCAGAGGATCGAATGTCCGGCCGAGTCGAGGGCGACGAAGGTCTTCGAGCCGGGCAGGAACGCGAGGGATACGATCCTCGCCGTGTGCTCGGTGGGGCCATAGAACGGCTTGGGTCGGTCGCGGGTCATGTCCCAGCCGATCAACCGTCCGATCCCGTCGCCGGCCATCAAAACGGCGCCGTCCGTTTCCAGCGCGAGGGCATCGACGCCGACGAATGGGTCGGTCAAGATCCGGACCAGCGATCGGTCGGCCAGCCCCCAGACCCGGACGGTCGAGTCCTTGGACGCGGTGATCAAGCGGGCGTTGTCGGCTGTGACCAGAACAGACGTGACCCGGTCCCCATGTCCGGCCTGGACGATCAACTCGGGCACCGCCTCTTCGACCACCCTCGCCCCGCCCGACCAGAGCGAGACGGCCGGGCCAATCCCGCCCATCGTTTTGAAGCCGCGTTTGACCATCTCCGGGTCGTCGCGAAGCCCCTTCAAGGAGCCGAGCAGATTATGAGCCTGTTCGGTCGTCCCCAACGTCTTCAGGAGCGACGCGACGAACGGGCTGGGAACGCCTCCGACGCCTTCCTCGGCCGGTCGGCCGTCCGAGGCGAGCCAGGCGGTCACGGCCGGCCACCGGGTGAGCGCCTGGAGCCAGTCGTCCGCCAATGGGCCTCCCTTTTCCGGCGCCATCCCGGGAGAACCTCGACCCGAGATCGAGGTGTCGAGCCAGATCACGACGCGAGCTTTCTTCTCGGCGAGCGATCTCGCCTTATCGAGGGCATCCTCGATCGACCATCCTGTCCTGGCGAGATCCGCCCCCCGGGCGTCGATTGGCAAGAGGTAGGCGCGACCCGCCAGGGCTCCCTGGCGAGGGGCCCTTGAGACGGCCTGGCCGGCGAAGTAGATCACGACGATGTCGTTCTTCTTGACCCGATGACCGAGCCACTCGACGACCGCCCAGTCGAGGTTCTCACGGGTCGGGAACAGGTTGGAGATCGGGGCCGCCGCCAGGCCGTGCCGCTTCTGCCCGAGGTCGTCCATCCGCAGGACGTTCCGATCCCCCCATCCCGCCGTCCTCGACAGCCAGAGCGAGACGGCCTGGGCGTCCCGCCTCGCGCCCGAGCATGGCGGGATCAGCCCGTCCTCGTAGCGGTCGATCCCGACGACCACCGCCCAGACGCTGGGCTTCGAGCCCTGGACCTGGGCCGGAAGGGGCCTGGACAGCCCACCCAGGATGACCAGCCAGGCCAATATCGGGAGAGCGGCGCGGTTCATGCGAAAGTACCGCCTTCATTCGGCCGGGAGGAGTGCCATTCGGCGATCCGGACAATGATCCGTTAACTCATCATAAGCCAGGATGCCGGGATTTACGCGGGAAAGACGCCGGACGTGACGCGGCAGAGTCTCGGTGACTTGCGCGGGTACCAGAGCCCGCGCTTTGACGCCGCGGCATCTCGGAAGTCGAAGTGAGCGGAGGAAGCGGGACTCAAACCCACGGTAGAGCGGCGCCTACGACGGTATACAGGACCGCCCCGCCTCGAGACGCAAACCCTGTCAGCTCCAATGGTACACGTCGCATGAGTGACCGTCCATCCCTTCCCCTTCCCTTCGGACCCCCCCGAACCGAGCCCGGAACTTGCCGAGGTCCTCGACGACTCCCCGGAACTATTCCGAGTCGATCCGAGCCGGCATCCTGGCGATGGTTCGTGCCTCGCTTCGAGTTGGAGTATCGAAATCTCGAAAGTCCTACCCCCTCGGTGAACCGATACTCGAGATCGTGAAATCCGGCTCCGCTCCGATTGCGACGATCGTCCGGCGTAGACCAAATTCCTCTGGAAACACCAGGACGAGGTGTATGACCGGTCACGAAGAGACGACCGAAAATCCGTTCCGATCCGACCTTACGGCAGAGCGCCGAACCTCCCGGCATCATCGAGCGTCGATTTGCTCAAGTTCCGGCTCGTCGAAGATCCGGTCGTGCAGCCGAATCCGAACGTCCCGATTCCTGGCCAACCCGAGCAGGCCGGGATTGTCCCGAAGCGGTCATTCCCGTGACCTCAAACTCTCAGGAACCCTATCCGGCGCCATAAGGAAGTTTGCCTCAACCACGGATTCGGGGAATTACGACGATCGTGCCGACCGATAAAGGAATCGACAGCGATCCGTGGTGGCGGAGATTCTCAAGCGGAAGCTGCTCCGTCTCCAGGTCAAACGCGAGGGATAGGAACTTCGCCAGGGTACGGCCAGGATGGAACCTGGGAATCCGGCGGGTCCGTCAAAGATTAAGGAGTCTTGTCATGGGCGAGTCCAATCGGTTGGGTTGGGTGGAGTTCATGGGTGAGCTGGCCGAGGCCCTCGGCTGGCGAGAGGCATGGGAGCGTGGCGAGATCAAGCCGTCCGCCGTCCTGGCCGAAGTCCGGCGCTTACGCCGAGAGATGGGTAGCGGCGAGGCTCTCCGGTCCCGATCCGTCATGATCGCAGCCGACAAAACGAATAGCCAACATCTCAGAGGGCCCTGGGTCGGGCATGTCCGTGTCAATGTCGAGTCGGAGCATGGGAACGACCCTGTTGCGGCCTGAATGAAGCGACGGCAACAAGTCTTTGAAGAATCTGGGCGGGGTCAGTCGGATACAGACGGGAGCGGAGGGGGTGGGATTCGAACCCACGGTAGACTTGCGCCTACTACGGTTTTCAAGACCGTCCCAATCGGCCACTCTGGCACCCCTCCGGTTTCGTTGGATCTGGTAAGACTACTGGCCCACCTCGTTGAGCACATCCTCGGCGACATAAATCGGCACGTCAACCGTCACGGCAATGGCGATGGCGTCGCTGGGTCGTGAGTCGACCTCGATCAGCTCTCCGTCGTGACGAATTCGTAGCTTGGCGAAGTAGGTGTGGTCGCGCAACTCGCTGATGAAGATGTCCTGTAAGTCACCTCCGAGAAGCTCGATCGTGCTGGCGAGCAGATCGTGGGTCAAGGGGCGCGGAGCGGGAAGGCCCTTCACCCGCCGGTCGATGCTGGTCGCCTCGAAGATGCCGATCACGATCGGGAAGGTCCTCTCTCCGTCGACCTCCTTGAGAAAGATGATCTGCTGCTCGTTATTCTCGCTGATGATGATCCGCGTGAGTTCCATCTGCACGGCCACGTCGGTCGCCCCTTTCGCGTCGACGCCGGTTCTGCCCGCCGCGCCGCTCCTGCTGATCTCGATCATCCGGCAGCATTCGATCGAACGACCTCGATGATAAAGCCGGCCCGGCGGAGCGTCAACTTGCGGCGCGACGGCGGTTTAACAATGTCGAGGGGTCGCCCTCTCGATCGATTCAACCGAGCAAGGCGGCCAGAGCCGACTCCAGGGTGGCTTTTTGGGCGAGCAGGTCGGCCAGCTTCGCTTTTTGCTGCTCGACGACCTCGGCCGGTGCCCGGCTGATGAAGCCTTCGTTGTTGAGCTTCGCCTGGATCGCGGCAATCTGCTTCTCTGAGTCCGCCAGCGACTTGCGAATCCTCGCCTCTTCGGCCTTCTTGTCGATGAGGCCCTCCAGTGGCAGGAGGATCTCGGCGTCGCTGAGGACCAGGACTGCGAAATCGCCCGAGCGATCGGCCTTCTCGGTGATGGTCAGGCTTGCCGTGTTCTTCACCAGGGCCTTGATGAACGCCTCGCCCGACTTGAGGATCGCGGCGACGGGCCCCTCGGCCACGATGATCGGGTGGATCTTCGCGGCCTCGGGGACGTTACGCTCGGCCCGGAGGTTGCGGATCGCGACGATCTTCTCCTGCCACTGGGCGATGACGGATTCGGCCTCGGCGTCGTGCCAGACGTCGGGGTAGACCGGCCAGGGGGCGATGCAGACGCTCTCGGCGGCCGGCACCGGCTCGGGCAGACCCCGGATAGGCGCGATCTCGCCGAGCGCCTGCCAGATCGACTCGGTCAGGAACGGGACGATCGGGTGGAGCAGTCGGCAGAGACCGTCGAGGACGCTCGCCAGGACGCGCTGGGCGATTGGCTTCGTCTGGGGATCGCGGAGCCGCCCCTTGACGAACTCGACGTACCAGTCGCAGAAATCGTTCCAGGTGAAGTCGCGGAGCCGGCGGGTCGCCTCGGCGAACCGGAACGCCTCCAGGTCGGCGGTCACATCGGCCGTCGTCCTCGCGAGCAGGCTCAAGATCCAGCGGTCCTCGACGGTCAGGTCGGAGGGTGGAACTGGCGCGGGCTCGTAGCCTTCGAGGTTCATCAGGGCGAACCGTGAGGCATTCCAGACCTTGTTCGGGAAGGTCCGGGCCTGCTCGAACCGCTCGGAGGTGTTGACCTCGCGGCCGTCGGGGAGCTTGGCCTTCTCGACGGGGATGCGGATGTCCTGCGTCTCGGTCGCGAGCGAGGCCAGGGCGAACCGGAGCGTATCGGCGCCGAACAGGTCGATGATGTCGACCGGGTCGATGCCGTTGCCGGCCGTCTTCGACATCCGCTTGCCGTTGCCGTCCTGGATCACGGGGTGGATGTAGACGTCCTTGAAGGGAACGTCATGCATGTTGAACTGGCCGAAGACCACCATCCGGGCGACCCAGAGGGTGATGATGTCGCGGGCCGTCGAGAGGACGCTGGTCGGGTAATACTTCTTGAGTTCCGAGGTCTCCTCGGGCCAGCCGAGGGTCGAGTGCGGCCAGAGGGCGGAGCTGAACCAGGTGTCGAGGACGTCGGGATCTTGTTCGAAGCCGTAGTCTCCTCCAACTCCTTCTCGATCTCAGGGTGGCCATTCTGCACGCACACGAGGAACAACAGAGCCTGGTCGTCGTTCGTCGGCAAGATTCGGTAAGCGACGTTCTCGCCGAAAATATCCTCAAACGTCGTAGCGATCGTACCGGTACACACATTGTACCAACGATCACGCTCCTCTCGATCTTCGCCAAAAGTTCGTCGGCATTGGAAGCCTTACCGACGTCGATCATCGCCCGAACTTCCGTTTCCCTTCGTTCCCAATCTCTCATTTTGCTCTGAAGGCCGAAGGCGTCGGGAGGAGTGATCTCGAGCCTCCAGACCGGAATCCGATGCCCCCACCAGAGTTGCCGGCTGATGCACCAGTCGCGCTTCTCGCCGAGCCAGTCGAGGTAGCTCCTGGCGTAACGCTCGGGATGGATGGCGATCTTGCCCGAGGTCACGGCGTCCATCGCGTCCTGGGCGAGTTCGTCCATCTTGACGAACCACTGGTCGGAGAGATACGGCTCGATCGGCGTCTTGCTCCGGTCGGAGAGGCCCACGCGATTGGCGTGGGGCTCGACCTTGACGAGCAGATCCTGGGCTTCGAGGTCGGCGACGACCCGCTTGCGGACCTCGCGGCGATCCAGGTTCGCGTAGGACCCGGCGTTCTCGTTGTAGGTGCCGTCGGGGTTGAGGAGGTTGATCATCTGCAGGTTGTTGCGGACGCCGCAGGCGTAGTCGTTCGGGTCGTGGGCGGGCGTCACCTTCACGCAGCCGGTGCCGAACTTGGGGTCGACGAGGATGGCGTCGGCGATGATCGGGATCAGGCGGTCAGTCAGCGGCAGCGTGACGGATCTTGCCGATCAGATGCTTGTACCGCTCGTCGGACGGGTGGACGGCGACGGCGGTGTCGCCGAGCATCGTCTCGGGCCGGGTGGTGGCGACGAGGAGCGACTCGGTCGAGTCGGCCACGGGGTAGCGGATCGTCCAGAGGTGGCCAGCAGTGTCCTGGTACTCGATCTCGTCGTCGGCGACGGCCGTCCGGAGGTGGGCGTCCCAGTTGACCAGGCGCTTGCCCCGAAAGATCTTGTCGGCCTGGAAAAGGCGGAAGAATGTCGTGCGGACCGCCCGGCGCAGACCTCATCGAGAGTGAACCGGGTCCGGTCCCAGTCGCAGGAGCAGCCCATCAGGCGGAGCTGGCTGAGGATGCGGGCCTCGTACTCGTCCTTCCACGCCCAGATCCGCCGGACCAGCTCCTCGCGGCCGATGTCGTGGCGGGTCTTTCCTTCTTCCTTGCGGAGCCGGGTCTCGACGACCGCCTGGGTGGCGATCCCCGCGTGGTCGGTCCCTGGCATCCAGAGAGCGTCGAATCCCTGCATCCGCCGCCAGCGGATCAGGATGTCCTGGATCGTGTTGTTGAGAGCATGGCCCAGGTGCAACGCCCCGGTGACGTTGGGCGGAGGGATGACGATCGTGTAAGGCGGCTTCTCGCTGGAAGGGTCGGCGTGAAAATACCCCTTCTCCAGCCAGAAGCCGTACCAACGTCGCTGGGCGTCCTGGGGGTCGTATTGCTTGGGGAGTTCGGCGGTGCTCATGCGGAGTCCGGGCGTTTGCAGATGATCGGGTGATTGAGTTCCGTCAAGTCCGAAACCACGATCCATTCAATTCGGGCCGAGGCTCCAGGCGAACGCATAAGTGAAAGCGATCCCGGTTCCGCAGAGGATCAAGCCGGGAAGTCCACGCCGTCTCCAAAGCAATCTGGCCGCGATGAAATAGGCGGCCGAACCGAGGAGACACGTTGCGAGAAAGACTATAGGTTTGGGGCTAGGCCACACCATGTACAAGGTGGCTTTCCTCAGGCCCCACTGCTCCACCTTCCGCGTGAAAACAAAGATAGCCAGGCTTGCTGCGATCGTGTGATAGCCCCCTAGGGCCCAGCAGAACAACGAAGTCGCGGTATGTAACGGGAGCCGTCGAGCTTTTTCCTCATGAACGATGATTGGAGCGTCTGGCGCCTCATAAGGATTCTTGCCATAGCTCACCGGAAGTTCTCCTCGCGGCATTCTCGCATTGAGTCTGATGAAGGCCGGTCCCAGGTCAACAGATTTCGTTGGTCAGGACTTGTCCTGCCGCGACATTGTTCGCGGCAGGACAAGTCCTGACCAACGAATCGAGAATCGGCAGGACAAGTCCTGCCCTACGAAAAGAATTCAAGCTCGGGCTTCGACGAGGGGAGACTTCGCGGTGACCCGGGTGTCCTTGGCGAGCTTGTGGTCGAAGGCGTCGATCAGGGCCATCCAGCTCGCCTCGATCATGTTCTCGGAGACGCCGACGGTGCCCCAGACGTCATCCCCGTCCTGGCTCTCGACCACGACGCGGACTCGGGCGGCGGTCCCGGCCCGGTCGTTGATGACTCGGACCTTGAAGTCGACCAGCCTCATCTCCTTGAGCCGGGGAAGTGGGGTTCGAGGGCCTTCCGGAGCGCCAGGTCGAGGGCGTTGACCGGGCCATCCCCCTCGCCGACGGTGTGCTCGGTGGCCTTGCCGACCTGGAGCTTGACGGTGGCCTCGGTGATCGGCCGGCCTTCGGCCTCGCCGACGACGCTCACCCGGTAGCCGAGGCGCTCGAACCTCGGGGCGAAGCGGCCCGCGAGCTTCTCGACGAGGAGCACGAACGACGCCTCGGCGGCCTCGAACTGGTAGCCCTCGTTTTCGAGATCCTGGACGCGGTCGAGAACCTTGGCCAGCAGCTCGGAGTTCTGCTCCAGGCCGTGCTCGCCCAGCTTCTCGGCGATGTTCGACTTGCCGGAAAGCTCGCTGACCAGCACCCGGCGCTCGTTGCCGACGAGCGAGGGATCGATGTGCTCGTAGCTGCTGGCGTTCTTGCGGACGCCGTGGACGTGCATCCCGCCTTTGTGGGCGAAGGCGCTCGAACCGACGAACGACTGGCCGGGGCGGAAGTTCATGTTCGCCGTCTCGTAGACGAACCGGGAAACTTCGGTCAGACGGGCCAGGCTGCCGGGCCGGAGGAGATCGTAGCCCTTGTATTTCAGGGCGAGATTAGCGACGACGCTGCACAGGTCAACGTTGCCGCAACGCTCGCCGATGCCGTTGATCGTCCCCTGGACCTGCGTGGCTCCCTGCCGGATCGCGGCCAGGGTGTTGGCCACGGCCAGCTCGCCGTCGTTGTGGGTGTGAATGCCGATCGGGACCGAGAACGCCTTGCGAACCTGCTCGACGGCGGCGGCGACCTCTTCGGGGAGGGCCCCGCCGTTGGTGTCGCAGAGGACCAGCCAGCCCGCGCCGGCGGCGACGGCCGCCTGGAGCGTCTTGAGGGCGTACTCGGGATTCCGGCGGAAGCCGTCGAAGAAGTGCTCGGCGTCGTAGACGACCTCGGAGACCCGACTTGCGCAGAAGGCGACCGAGTCGGCGATCATCCGGCAGTTCTCTTCGAGCGAGACGCCGAGGACCTCCGTCACCTGGAAATCCCAGCTCTTGCCGACGATCGTCACGACCGGCGCCCCCGAATCCACCAGCGCCTTCATCCCGGTGTCGTCCTCGGCGGAGATGTCTCGACGCCGGGTCATCCCGAAGGCGGTCACGCGGGCGTGGGCGAGGTCGAGGTCCCGGACGGCGCGGAAGTACGCCTCATCCTTGGGGTTGGAGAGCGGATACCCCCCTTCGATGTAGTCGACCCCCAGGTCGTCGAGCCGCTCGGTGATCCGGAGCTTGTCCTGGAGCGAGAAGTTGACCCCCTCGCCCTGGCTGCCGTCTCGTAATGTCGTATCGTAGATCGCGATCCGCGTCATGGCCGATGTTACCTCGATGCCCATCCGGGTCCCTGTCGCCGATCGCCCTCGCTCCGGCATTCCTTAGACTGATCATAAACAAACAACGCCGGCCTCGCGACACCCAGACACCGCGATGCGCAACCGGTTCGGGCTGGTTTTATCACCCGCCCGGAGGTTTTCTGAGATGCCGTATCGACTCTTCAGGTTAATTTGGCGGAGAAAAGCTTTGCAATGACGGGAGAAGGTGACCGTCCGATGATCTGAACTCGGCCTTCGGAACCAGGATGCCGGGATGGTCCGCGTCTCGATCCGACCAGGTCCACATCCATGGGTCAAGATCCGGAGACGGGCCGTACGTGACGCTCGTTGGACGAAATCCATGGGACTTGTCGATCCCTCTGTTGGGCCTATGATGGAATTCTCCGCGGATTTTAACGCTATCGGGTTGCGAAGTGGTCGATCGGGCGTTACCTTACGTCAACGAGGTTAGTCGTTCTGGAGGGGTTCCAAGGTGCGTAAAGTTCAGATGGTGACCGACCGCGAGCTGGAGATCCTCAAGGTCCTCTGGGCCCGAGGCAAGGCAAGCGTCCGCGAGGTCCAGGACGACCTGAACAAGTCGGCCGGGCCGGTGGCTTACAGCACGGTCCAGACTCTCCTGAATATCATGGAAGACAAGAAGGGGCTGGTCCGTCACGTCGTCGAGGGGCGGACCTTCATCTATATTCCCAAGAAGTCGTCCGACAGGACGATCCGCGAGCTGACCAAGCGGTTCCTCGACCGGGTCTTCGATGGGGCGATCGACCGGATGATGGTGGCGCTGCTCGACACCAAGCCGACAAGCCCAGCCGATTTCGATCGGCTCCGGGCCATGATCGACGAGGCTCAGAAACAGGTCGACGGCCGCGCCGACGAGCCGAGCGGGTCGTCGGCCGAGGCCGAGTAACGCGAACGCCTGACGCGACCCCTCGTCCGATCGGGGAGCCCACCGGATGTCCCACCTCGTGGACCGAATGGGGGTCGCCCTGCTCGACGCGAGCCTGGCGGCCCTGGCGATCACCGGGCTGGTGGTCCTCGCGATGGTTCAGTGCCGCCAGCCGGCTCGTCGTCTCGGCTGGGCCAGGGCTGGCCTGCTCTCAACCCTGGTCTTGCTCCCTCTCTCGGCATTCAATCCAGTCCCCCGGATCGACATCCGGGAACCGCTCCAATCGCTCTGGCACTCCAGCCTCGATGAGTGGTCTCCTGGTCATCCGAGGTCGAGAGAAGGCCCTCACACTTCGCCCCTGGAAAGGGAACTCGGTGGGGAAAAACCGGCGTGCGAGCGTCCTGACGGAGAAACCGGACGGACGGGTAAGTCTCTCTGGACTCGAAGGCTCGCCCGGGGCCTGGTCCTGGCCTATGCCGCGGGTCTCTCGATCGGCCTCGGGTCGATCTGCCTCGGGCTCTGGGGCTCAGCCTGGCTCGTCCGGCAAGCCTGGGAACCATCGGCCCGCTCGCTCGAAGATTACGATGCTCTCCCACTTCGAAGAGGCTCACCCCGGCCGAGACTCCTCGTCTGCGGGCGGGTCCACCGCGCGGTCCTGGTCGGCATCCTCCGACCGGTCATCCTCATCCCTCCCGAGCTGGATGAGTGGGAGGCCGTCGACCGACGGCGGCTCAGTCTGCTCCACGAGCTAGCCCACGCCGAGGGTGGCGATCACCGATTCAGTCCGGCAGCCTCCCTGGCCTCTGCCTCCTGGTTCTTTCTGCCGCCGGCCTGGTGGATCCTCGGCCAGATGAAGCTCGACCAGGAGTTCGTCGCGGACCGCCGGGCCGTGGCGCACTTCGGCACGACCGGCGGTTACGCCTCGTCGCTCGTCGAGCTGGCCGCCGCCCTGCCTTCGGTTTTTCAAGCTGATCTGCCGCCCACGATCAGGAAGTCTCGCGAGGTCAGCGCGGCGATCCCCTCCGCGCTCTTTCAACGGATCCTCATGCTGGTGAAATGCCCGTTCGCGATCGAGGGGCAGACGCCCCTCTGGTGGCGTTGGTTCAACCGCGCTGACGCTCGGCTTGACGACTCTGGCGGCCTCATGCCTGACCCTCCGGGGGCTTTCCGGATGGTCGAGTTCCGCCTCATCGGTCCCAGCTTCGATCGCCGTCGCGCGGTCGATCCGCGTTCCCCAGCTGGTCATCACCCAACGCGAGAACGACGATCACGCTTTCGACCTCCGGCTCCGGCTGCCCGACCAGTTCTCACTGACGTTCGAGGTGCTGGGCAGCCCGGCCGACCTCTCGAAGCTCGAAGTCCTCGGCCACCCGCTGGGCTCCGTTACCCACCCCTATCCCTCTGTTCAAGACGACACCCTCTGGCATCGCGTCCAGATCCGCCGCCGGGATTCCCTGGAGATCGTCATGGTTGACGAGCATCCCGTCGGGGGTGTTGTCAGACCCATCAAGCCCGCCTCGTGGCTGACAATCCGACCTTCTCCAGGCCAGATCGCGCGAATTCGCGATCTCGAACTCTGCTGGTAGGTCCAGATCGATCCCTTCGTCCTTCGAAATGGAATCGACCGAGAACCTGCCGAGTGGTTTACATCCACTCATTCATGTAAACAGTGTGTCCAGGCACTCCGTTTTCCATTCCTGATCAGTCACGTTGCCATCCGACAGCGTTTACATTCGGAATATATTATTTTTCTTGCAGACCCTGGATCGATGGATTGACAGGGCTCTCCGCGATTTGCAGAATCACTCGCTCCCCCAAACTTCATCGGGCCTCCTCAGGCAGGTTCGCGCATCCCCCCGTTCGCCGGATTCGCATCTAGGGAATTCTCAGGAGTGTTCGTTGAAGAACTTTGATCGTTCCCGCGGCCGCGTGCGCCGCGCTCGCCATTCCACGCCCTTGATCCTGGAATCGCTGGAGAACCGTCAGTTGCTTACGGCGGGGGCACTGGGCCTGAATCTCGCCCAGACCCCTGAGTTCGTTGAACGCGATGAAGGACGCGGGCTCATGGTCGCCTGCCCCAGGAGACGCGACGGTCACCCAGGACGCCAACGGCTGGCCCACCAGCGACGGGACCATCTACGTCCCGACGGTGGGCTACGCCGGGGGGACGTACTCACTCTCGTTCCAGGGCAAGGCCACCGTCACCCCGATCGGCTGGTATAACATCTTCACCGTCCAGAATCAGGTCTACAACGCCGCCACGAACACCACGACCGCGCAGGTGATCATGGACGCCGGGGCTTACTCGGAAATGGTGATCAACTTCACCAATACCGTCAACCCGGCCAGTTCCACGGGTGCGGGGGTAGCTGATATCAAGCTGATCCGGCCAGGCTACTCCGCGAACACGACCCAGCTTTTTACCAACGAATATCTCGCGGCTCTGCAGCCGTTCGGGACCTTGCGGTACTTGAACGTCGACAACGCGAACAACTACGGGCCGACGTACGGCTCCAATGGGCTCCTCCAGCCGCTCCAATGGTCGCAGCGGAGGCTCCCGACCGCCGACACCCAGTGGGATCCTTACCTCGGGAACAACGGCGAGTCGTGGGAGTACATGATCGCACTGGCCAATGCGACCAACACCGATATGTGGATCAACATCCCCGGCCCGGCCTCCGACGACTACGTGACCCAGTTGGCCAACCTGATCAAGAACGGTGACACCGTCGGCGGCGTCAATTACGCGGGCCTCAACCCGAACCTGAAGGTTTACTTCGAGTATTCGAACGAGGTCTGGGGCGGGATCGGCGCACCCACGGCGTACGAACGGGAGGCGGCGAAGGAGGCCGCCTCGGCGGGCGACCCCGCACTCGTCGGCGACGGGACAACCGATCCCGGGATCTGGGCCGAGCATGTTACCTGCAGCGCACGATGCAGATCACGAACATCTTCCGGAGCGTTCTCGGCGCCGACCCGACCTACCAGCGAATTCGCCCGGTCCTGGGCTGGCAAGAGTCGAACCTGGGCTTCTACACCCGCGAACTTCCCTGGTTCCAGAGCACCTTCGGCCCTCCCGATGCCTATTTCTACGGGATGGGCAGTGCGAACTACCTGCAGGCCACGGACTATTCCTCGGTCAACAACATCTTCGCCTCCCTCGACGCGGGCTTGGCCCCCATGCAGACCACCGAATCGCTTTACACGACCATCGCCACTCACTATGGATTGAAGAACGTCTCGTACGAGGGTGGCCCGGCGGTGCAAGCGAGTACAGAACCGGCGAAGGATAACGCAGTGGCTGCCTCAAGCGATCCGAGGATGGAGACCCTGGTCAACACGCTCTACACCGACTTCTACGCCGCGGGCGGCACCCTCGCGATGGACTACGACGGCCCTTACGCCGACTGGACCCCTCAATACGGAATCTGGCCCGCGGCCCAGACCGAGCAGGCGAGCGACCCGAGCCTCTCCCCCGTGTATCACGGGCTCGTCAACGTCTCCAGCGCCACCGCCCCGGCGATCACCTTCGGCGTCCCCGTCTCCGCCACCTCTCCGACGAGCCTCTCGACCTCGGCTGACTTCATCGGCCAGAGCTTCACCTCCCCCACGACGGGAGCGGCCAACCTCTGGGCCCTGAACGTCAGCTCAGCCGGGACCTATGACCTCTCGATCTCGACCGTGATGAACCAGGATTACGCCACGCGGTTCTCGCCCGGACAGGTCGCTGTCTCCATCGATGGCCAGGCACCCTCCGGCACCTACCTCGTCCCTCAGAACGGGACCTACAGTCTTGGGACGCTCGCGCTCCATGCCGGGCTAAACATCCTGGGCATCACCACGCTCCACGGGTCGAACGATCCGGCCTTCGCGGACATCTACCATTATCAGTTCCAGCCGTCGGCGCTGACGGTCACCCCCACGATCCAGGTTCTCTCCGCGGGCGGGACTGGCTTCTCGACAACCGGTCCCTGGGCCCAGCAGACCGGCGAGGACGTGGCGGCTCCCGGAAACGCCTCGTCCACGGCCACGTATACTTTTAATGTCACACCGGGCCTCTATCAGATCTCCGCCGACTGGATCGCCGGGCCCGATCGAGCCTCCGACACGCCTTTTACAATCCTCGACGGGTCGAATCTCGTCGCCACGGTCCCGGTCAACCAACAGTATGCTCCCGCAGGTTTCAGCGATGGCACGACCAACTGGCAGAACCTCGGCGGCGCCTTCACCGTGCTCGGGAATACTTTGACCGTGCGGTTGACCAACGCCCCGGTTGGCAAGGCCGAGGCCGGCTCGATCCGGATCCAGCAGCTCCAGGCGATCCCCTCGGCCCAGACCTCTTACGCCCTCTTCTCCAACTTCTCGATCGTGGGCCCCTGGAACAACCCGGTTAATTCCGCCTCGAATCCCGCGACCAACTCGGAGACTCTCGCCGCCGGGAACCCCGGCGCCACGGCCTCCTGGACCTTCAATGTCACGCCCGGAGTTTACAAGGTCTCGGCCATTTGGCCGGGTTTCACCGGCTTCGCCACGAATGCCCCGTACACGATTCTGAACGGCACGACCATCCTGGCGACCGTCCCCGTCAACCAGAACGTCGCTCCGGTCGGTTACAACGACGGGACCACGACCTGGCAGGACCTCGGCGGTCCCTACACGATCACCAACACGACGCTGACGGTCACCCTCTCCGGCGCCCCAATGCCATGGTCGAGGCGAGGGTGTCAGGATCCAGATGTTGCCCAGCGCAGCGACCTCGCCGCCGCCGCCCCCCTCGCCGCCGCCGCCCCCCCCGCCGCCGGCGCCCCTGGTCATCGACAACGACACCGCCGGCTACTCCCAGACCCCCGCCGGCGCTGGCAGCTCTGGAACGGGCAGGGCTACGACTACAACATCGAGGAGGCCATGCCCGGCGACGGATCGGCCCAGGCCAACTGGAACTTCACCGGCCTGACGCCCGGCAACTATCAGGTCGATGTCACCTATTCCACCTACAACAACCGGGCCACCAACGCCCCCTACTCCGTCTACGACGGCACGACGCTCCTGGGCACCGTGGCGGTCAACCAGCAGATCGCCCCGGCCGGCGTCGTCGACGCCTCGGGCAACTCCTGGCTCCCGCTGGGGACCTTCGCCATCACCGGATCGACCCTCGAAGTCATCCTCTCCAACCTGGCCAACGGACGCGTCGAGGCCGACGCCATCCGGATCGTACCGACCACCTCCGCTCCGACATCCCCACCTCCCCCTCCGCCCCCCCGCCGCCGGCGCCCTGGTCATCGACAACGACACCGCCGGCTACTCCCAGACCCCCGCCGGCGCTGGCAGCTCTGGAACGGGCAGGGCTACGACTACAACATCGAGGAGGCCATGCCCGGCGACGGATCGGCCCAGGCCAACTGGAACTTCACCGGCCTGACGCCCGGCAACTATCAGGTCAACGTCACCTATTCCACCTACAACAACCGGGCCACCAACGCCCCCTACTCCGTCTACGACGGCACGACGCTCCTGGGCACCGTGGCGGTCAACCAGCAGATCGCCCCGGCCGGCGTCGTCGACGCCTCGGGCAACTCCTGGCTCCCGCTGGGGACCTTCGCCATCACCGGATCGACCCTCGAAGTCATCCTCTCCAACCTGGCCAACGGACGCGTCGAGGCCGACGCCATCCGGATCGTACCGACCACCTCCGCTCCGACATCCCCACCTCCCCCTCCGCCCCCCCGCCGCCGGCGCCCTGGTCATCGACAACGACACCGCCGGCTACTCCCAGACCCCCGCCGGCGCTGGCAGCTCTGGAACGGGCAGGGCTACGACTACAACATCGAGGAGGCCATGCCCGGCGACGGATCGGCCCAGGCCAACTGGAACTTCACCGGCCTGACGCCCGGCAACTATCAGGTCAACGTCACCTATTCCACCTACAACAACCGGGCCACCAACGCCCCCTACTCCGTCTACGACGGCACGACGCTCCTGGGCACCGTGGCGGTCAACCAGCAGATCGCCCCGGCCGGCGTCGTCGACGCCTCGGGCAACTCCTGGCTCCCGCTGGGGACCTTCGCCATCACCGGATCGACCCTCGAAGTCATCCTCTCCAACCTGGCCAACGGACGCGTCGAGGCCGACGCCATCCGGATCGTACCGGTGTCGAGCTCGGCAGCAACGGCCGCAATCGTCGCCAACCCGGCGGCCGGCGCGGCGAGCGGAGGATCCGGCCTGGCCGTTTCCACGGCCGCCGTGGTCGGATTGTCGAGCAACGGCGGATCAACGGCCGGAGCGACATCGACCCCGGTTATCCCGGCGGCCTCGTCCTACGTCTCGACACCAAAAAGCGGGACGATTCTGGGTGCGGCGGCGATTGTCGGCGGGCCGAGGCAAATCAGATCCACGAAAAGGAACGCCGACCGGCCGGTGGTTGATGGCGTTCGAATCCCGAGCTTGACGTGGCCTCTTCGGGTCGAACCTTTCGAGGGTGGCGGGAAGGGCAACCTGGCTCGCCATCCTCCAATTCGCGCCGATTTCCCGGGAAATTCTCAGTGAGACGGTCGGCGAGGCCGGAGGGATTTCGACGTGATCCTTGGAGCGGATCGCGGCGAAGGCCGGTCGCCCTCGGGACTCCGATCGCAGCGAAAGTCGCGTTGACAGTCCCGAACGACTGGCCCATAGTATCGCCCTTCGACCAGCCAACCATCGGCATTCTCAGCCGGCGGCCACGGATCATGGCCCGGGTCGAAGCGATCCGCCTTCACCGCACCAGTCAGCCGCGGGGACGGGGGCCTGGCGGACGATCCCGTCTCGCTCCGCGCGATCCAACAACTTCGACACCGACGCCCCAGGCGCGTCGAACGCCACCAAGGATGGGAACGCCATGCGAATTCTGGTCACCGGCGGCGCCGGCTATGTGGGCTCGACCCTGGTCCCGATGCTCCTCGAGCAGGGCCACCGGGTCCGCGTCTACGACTCGCTCAAGTTCGGCGGGCACGGCCTGCTGCCCTGCTGCCAGAACCGGTTCTTCGAGCTGATCAAGGGCGACGTCACCGACGCCGACGGCGTCAAGAAGGCGCTCGACGGGATCGACGCGGTCGTCCACCTCGCGGCCATCGTCGGCTACCCGGCGTGCAAGAAGGAGCCGCAGGTCGCCCAGGCCACGAACGTCGAGGGGACGCGGACCCTCCTCAACCTCCGCAAGCCCGACCAGAAGTTCGTCTTCGCCTCGACCGGCAGCATCTACGGGTCGATCCCCGACTACGTCTGCAACGAGAACACGCCGATCGGCCCGATCACCCTCTACGGCGAGACCAAGGCCGCGGCCGAGGAGATGGTCCTCGACGCCGGCAACAGCGTCGCCTACCGCTACGCCACCGCCTTCGGCGTTCAGCAACCGGATGCGGCTCGACCTGATGCCGAACGACTTCACCTACCAGGCCGTCAAGAACCGCAACCTGATCGTCTACGAGGGCGGCTTCAAGCGGACCTTCGTCCACGTCCGCGACATGGCCCGGTCGATCATGTTCGCCCTCGACAAGTGGGACACGATGAAGGACGACGTCTACAACGTCGGCCACGAGTCGATGAACTTCACCAAGGAAGACGTCGCCCGCCAGGTCCTCAAGCACGTCGATTACTACCTCCACTTCGCCGAGGTCGGCACCGACGCCGACCAGCGGAACTACGAGGTCTCCTACGAGAAGATCCGCGCCAAGGGCTTCGAGACCACCATCGACCTCGACCGCGGCGTCGCCGAGCTCGTCCGGGCCGCCAAGCTGATCGAGTTCCAGAACCCGTTCGCCAACGTCTGAGCGATGAATCATCGGTTTCCGCGTGCGGTAGGACTTGCCCTGCCGTCCCCGCCGGATCGGCAGGGCAAGCCCTACCCTACGGGGGCCTGGAGGCGACATGAATGCGAATCCGAGTCAGAACCTATTGGCTCATGATCGTCATCGCGCTCGTTGCCATCGCACTGGTCACGCCGGGCGAGTTGCGGGCTCGCCGCGATCGGAGACACCTCGCCCGATTCAGTGAATACTGACTCCATGTACGCCACTATCCATGATAAACGAGCGGGCCGTCTGCGAATCATCCTCGGGTCATCTCGCCTTACGAGCCGTGAAGATCGAGCTGATGGCTCGAGCTCGGGCATTGCTACTCCGTGTCGATTTCCCCGCTTCACGAGCTGGAGTGAAGAAGCGGGTTGGCATGAGACCGAGAGAGCCGCTGAGGATCGGGAACGAGGCCGCGTCCGAAGGCGGTCGAAGACGCCGAGCCGTTCGACGTCGCCTGCTCATTCCCGTGAGTCTTCGACATCACAGAGGAACGCACCATGAAGGGATTCTGGGCCAACAAGCGAGTCACCGTCACCGGCGGCGCCGGGTTCCTCGGCCAGCACCTGGTCAAGCGGCTGGAGAGCTTCGGGGCCGAGGTCTTCGTCCCCCGCCAGCGGGACTACAACCTGACGACCCTCGACGCCTGCCTGAGGTGCCTGCTGGAGCACCCCTGCGACGTCCTGTTCCACGCGGCGGCGTACTACGGCGGGATCGGGATCAACCAGACGCAGCCGGCGACGCTCTACTACACGAACCTCGTCATGGGCGCGAACCTGATGGAGGCCGCCCGGCTGGCCGAAGGTCAAGAAGTTCGTCGCCATCGGCACGGCGTGCAGCTATCCGGGCTACCTCGAAGGCCACCTGAAGGAGGAAGACCTCTGGGCCGGCCCCTGCCACGCGAGCGTCGTCAACTACGGCCTGACCAAGAAGATGATGGCCGTGCAGGCGCAGGCGTACAAGCGACAGTACGGGCTCGACTCGATCCACCTGATCCTGACGAACCTCTACGGGCCGGGCGACTCGTACAACCCCGAGCGGTCGCACGTCGTCGCGGCGCTGGTGCGGAAGTGGGTCGAGGCCGAGCATGGCCAAGACGCCGAGCGTCGAGGTCTGGGGCACCGGCAAGCCGGTCCGCGAGTTCATCTACGTCGAGGACTGCGCCGACGCGATCGTGCTGGCCGCCGAGAAGTACGACGACGCCGCCATGCCGCTGAACATCGGCACCGGCGTCGGCACCACGATCCGGGAGCTGGCCGAGACCGTCCACGAGGCCAGCGGCTACAAGGGCAAGATGATCTGGAACGCCGACAAGCCCGACGGCGCCGCGATGAAGGTGCTCGACGTGACCCGGATGAAGCAGGTCCTCGACGGCTGGACGCCGCCGACCAAGCTGAAGGACGGCCTGGCCAAGACCGTTGCCTGGTACCGGGCCAACAAGGCCCAGGCGGACGCCAAATGGTGATCTCCGGACGCCGGATCTGGCCCGTCGTCGAAGGTCGAACGGGCCGAGGGCGAGGAGAGCCGACCGAGGCCGCGGAGCCGGCCCGACCTTGCGGGTCGACTCCGTCGTCACCACGCCGCCCAGGCGCCTGCTCTTCGTCAACCAGTATTACTGGCCCGACCACGCCTCGACCGCGCAGCACCTGACCGACCTCGCCGAGCCCCTGGCCGCCGAGGGGCCACGAGGTCCACGTCCTCTGCGGCCAGGGGGCGTACAAGCCGGGCACGCCCCGACTGCCGAAGGACGAGGTCCACAACGGCGTCCAGATCCACCGGGTCGCCGCCACGTCGTTCGGCCGCAAGAGCACCCTGCACCGGATGATCGACTACCTGAGCTTCTACGTCCGGGCCTTCGTCCTCGCCCTGTTCCTGCCGCGGTTCGACGTCGTCGCCACGCTGACCACGCCGCCGATCATCGGCCTGATCGGCACGCTCCTCCGGCGGCTGAAGGGGTCGAGGCACGTCTACTGGAGCATGGACCTCCACCCCGACGCCAGCATCGCGCTCGGGCGGATGTCGCCGACCAACCCGGTCGTCGCCTGGCTCGCCTGGCTGAGCGACGCGGTCTACCGCCAGGCCGACAAGGTGGTCGTCCTCGGCCCCTACATGGCCGACCGGATCGCCTCGAAGCGGGTCCGCCGCGACCGCCTGGCGACGATCCCGGTCTGGAGCCGCCGCGACGAGATCTACCCGCTCCCTCGCGAGGGCCACCCGCTCCGCGCCTCGCTCGGCCTGGCGGACAAGTTCGTGGCGATGTACTCGGGCAACCTCGGCCTGGCCCACAGCTTCGGCGAGATCCTCGAGGCCGCCCGGCGGCTCCGCGACCGCGACGACCTCGTCTTCCTGTTCGTCGGCGGAGGGCCCTCGGCTGGCCGAGGTCCGCTCGGCGAAGGAAGCCGAGGGGCTCGACAACATCCGCCTGCTCGACTACTTCCCCCGCGAGCAGCTCCACGCCTCGCTCTCGGTGGCCGACGTCCACCTGATCTCGATGCGGGCCGAGATGACCGGCATCGTCGTCCCCGGCAAGCTCTACGGCGCGATGGCCTCGGGCCGCCCGACCCTCTTCGTCGGCCCCGAGCACTGCGAGTCGGCCGACACGATCCGCCAGGCCGACTGCGGCCTGACCGTCCGCCTGGGCGACGCCGACGGCCTGGTCGAAGCCCTCAGTACCCTCGCCGCCGATCCCGAATACGCCGACGAACTCGGCGATCGAGGCCGCGCCGCGTTCCTCGCCCGGCACGAGAAGGACCACTGCTGCGCCGAGTGGGCCGCCATGATCGGCGACCTCCTCGACGAGCCCGAGCACGCCCGGCCCGTGCCCGTCGTCCGCGAGGTCGAAGGCCGCGTCTCACGCTTCGGCTACAGATACTCAGGACTCAAGGACTGAGGACTCGGTCAGATTGATCGAGGACGCATGCCGATGTTCAAGTTCGTCCACGTTTCCCGTAGAGTAGGGCTTGCCCTGCCGTCCATCTGCGGCGCGGCAGGGCAAGCCCTACCCTACGGGATCAGGGCCTTGATCCCGGCGGGAACCGCACTGGGTCCCAAGTCCTCGGCGCTGAGCCTTTCATCGCGGGGCATTGATCGCGCTGTCGACGGCGACCGCGAGGGCCGATGAGCCGAAGAACGTCTCCGAGATCCAGTCGGCCCACGACAAGGCCCTGATCCGCGACCTGCTCACCTACCTGGCGAGGAACCCGAAGGCCGACGACATCGACCAGGCCTACATGAAGGTCTTCGACAAGGTCATCGAGCACGACTGGTTCGCCGAGCACGAGGCCGTCGCGCTGAAATACCTGGCCGAGCATCCCGAGGGCCCGGTCCGGTCGCTCGCGCAGATCGTGAGCACGATGGCACGGGCCCAGGCCGGCCAGTACGCCGAGGCCTGGCCTCGTTCAACGCCCTGATGGCCGGCCTGGGCGGGTCGGACCAGGAGGAGTTCGCGGCGAACTTCGCCGACACCCTCGCCAACGCGGCGATGGCGGCGGGCGAGCACGAGGTCGCCCGCAAGGTCTACCAGTCCCTGCTCCGGAAGTTCGGCGGCGAGAGCCCGAACCTGGCCCAGAAGGTCAAGGACGAGCTCGCCCGGCTCGACCGGATCGGCACGACCGCTCCGGGCGTCGCCGTCAACGACCTGACCGGCGCGACGCTCCGGCTCGAAGACCTCCGGGGCAAGTACGTCCTGGTCGACTTCTGGGCGACCTGGTGCGCCCCGTGCGTCGCCGAGCTGCCCCGGCTCCAGGCCGCCTACGCGAAGTACCACGCCAGAGGGCTTCGAGATCGTCGCCGTCAGCCTCGACGAGTCGAAGGCCGCCGTCGCCGACTTCGCCCGAGGCCGCAAGCTCCCCTGGAAGCAGGTCCACAACGCGACCGCCGGCGGCGACCTCGTCGAGGCCTTCGGCGTCCGCTCGATCCCCGCCACCTTCCTGATCTCGCCGAGCGGAACCATCATCCGGCTCGAACTCCGAGGGCCGGCGCTCGACAAGGCCCTCGATGCCCTGATCCGGTGAACTCGATCAGGCCCGCGATTATCCCGTAAACCATTACACCGCAAGAATTTTCTTCGCCAAGGCCAGGTATTCCAATGCGAACCCAATGACCTCGATCGTCGCAGGCATTCAAACCCAATCATGCCTCGACCTTCGATGACCAATTTCTCATTCAAAGCCAGGGGTTGCCCCGGACGTCCTGGCAGACGGACCCAACCGAGACGAACTGTCGGGGAAAATGCGAACCCAACCCCGATCGGGGAGTACGACGCCAAGGCGAACCCAACGATTGGATCGGGTGACCATTTCGAACTCTGCTCCAGGACGAACCCAGCAAAACGAACCTCGGCGGAGCGCCATCCTGCATGATTATCGCTTCCACGGGACCGCGATAACCGCCTTTTCGGGAAAATCCGGTTGGCCCGGACGGACGCCCTCTTTTCGGAAGGAGGCGGTCGAGATGCACCTGCCGAACCTCGGGTGCCACGCGGGTCGATAATCCGAACCCATCAGCCTCGGCGACGATTGGCGGGACGGGTTCGAGTAGAGAACCGCGAGGCTCCCCGAAGTCCGGAGAGACCTTGGCCTCGGGCTGTCCCGAAGCATCGCAATCCGACCGGCACACGACCGGATCGGCCGAGATCAACGTCCCGGCGCCTCCGCCGCGTTCGGGACCGGCTCCTCGGAGATGGTGCCGACGGGTTGATCGCGGAGGTATCTGTCGAAGAACTGGCGGACCCGTCGGGGGATCTCCGGGTTCCGGAAGCCGCCGTGGCCGCCGTCCTTGACGCGGACGAACAGCACCTCGACCCCCGCCGACTTCAGGGCCCTCGTCAGCCGCTCGGACTGGTCGAACGGGACGGTCATGTCCTTGTCGCCGTGGATGATCAGGAACGGCGGGTCATCCTTCGAGACGTAGCTGATCGGCGACGCCTCCCTCGCCTTCTCCTGGTTTTGCCGAATCGGGCCGCCGAGCAGCTTCGACTCGGGGGAGCTGGGCGAGTTATGGTCGAGGGAGCTGGGGGCGTCGCCCATCGTCGTCAGCTCGCTCGGGCCGAACTCGTCGACCACGCACCGGACCTTGCTGCTGACGCCCTTGTTCGGGCCGAGATCCCCTTCGAGGGCCTCGACGCCTCCGCTGGTGCCGAGCATCGCGACCAGGTGCCCGCCCGCCGATCCGCCGATCACGCCGATCCGGTCGGGGTCGAGGTGGTATTTCTCGGCGTTGGCCCTGATCCAGCGGATCGCGGCCTTGCAGTCGTGAATCTGGGCTGGCCAGGTCGACCTCGCCCGAGAGGCGGTAACCGACCGAGACCGCCGCGTAATCGCCGCTCGCCACGAGACCGGCCACCGCGCCGAGGCCCGACCTGTCGCCCGCCGAGCCAGGCCCCGCCGTGGATGTTCACCACGACCGGCAGCGGTTTGTCGCTCCTGGGCTTCTCGGGGAGGTAGAGGTCCAGGGCCTGGCGGGGGTTCTTCGTGCCGGCGTAGGCGATGTCGCGTCTCGGCCTTCACGCCGGGAGGGAGCATCCGCCGCGCCCGGCCGGCCGGTTGTTATTGCTGGCCAGGAAGGCCCGCTCCTCCTCGGGCGTGATCGCGCCGTCCTTGTTGGTGTCGATCGCCTCGAACCGGGGACGGAGCCCTTCGGGGAGCTCGTCCTTCGTGAGCTTGCCGTCCTTGTTGGCGTCGAAGCGGTCGAACGGACTCCCTCCCGGCGGCTGGGCTCGCGAACTCAGTCCGGCCAGGAGAAGAAGGCTCAAGGAAAGCCACGCGGATCGTCGGTGCATCGGTCGGTTCCTCGGCGAAGGGTGGAACGAGATCTCTGGGAAGACCACCGCATTAGAAGCGTCCGGAGGGTCCCTGTCATCCGACAAACACCAGTTGGACCCGGAAGAATCATGAGGTGTTGCCCTGAACGCTGTTCGTCCGTTACGCTGAGAGGGCTCTCCGCAACCCGCCCTCGGAAAACCTGCCAGGAGCACGGGCCGAGCCCGGCCCGGCTCCCTAGCGAGACCCACCGATGCACCGATCGCGATGCCGCCGGGCGGCCCTGGCCGCCTGTTCGATCTTCTTGACGCTCCTCGCCTCGGTCCCGACTCGGGCGGAGGACGAACTCTACAAGCCGCAGGTCGCCGCTGCCTCGCCCGAGGCGTCTCAGGCCGTCAAGTCGATCCGCCTGGCGCCGGGGCTGAAGGTCGAGCTGTTCGCGGCCGAGCCGATGCTCGCCAACCCCGTGGCGTTCTGCATCGACGACAAGGGGCGGTTCTATGTCGCCGAGACCTTCCGGCTCCATTCGGGCGTCACCGACAACCGGAGCCACATGAACTGGCTCGACGCCGACATGGCCGCGAAGTCCGTCGCCGACCGCGTGGCGATGTACAAGAAATTCCTCAGCCCGAAGGAATTCCAGGAATACAACGTCGAGCACGAGCGGGTGAAGCTGATCGAGGACCGCGACGGCGATGGCAAGGCCGATCATGCGACCGTCTTCGCCGACGGGTTCAAGGATGCCGCCGACGGGATCGGTGCCGGGCTCCTGGCCCGCAAGGGCGACGTCTTCTACACCTGCATCCCCGACCTCTGGCGGCTCCGCGACAAGGACGGCGACGGCAAGGCGGAGGTCAAGGAGTCGCTGAGCACCGGCTACGGCGTCCACGTCGCGTTCCTCGGCCACGACCTCCACGGCCTCAAGATGGGGCCGGACGGCCGGCTCTATTTCTCGGTCGGCGACCGAGGGCTGAACGTCACGACGAAGGAAGGCAAGCACCTCTTCGCCCCCGACTGCGGCTCGATCCTGCGCTGCGAGCCCGACGGGTCGAACCTCGAAATCTTCGCCACCGGCCTGCGGAACCCGCAGGAACTGGCCTTCGACAACTTCGGCAACCTCTTCACCTGCGACAACAACTCCGACGGCGGCGACCGCGCCCGGTGGGTCCACGTCGTCGAAGGGGGCGACAGCGGCTGGCGGATGGGCTATCAGTACCTCGACTTCCCGACCTCGCGAGGCCCCTGGAACGCCGAGAAGCTCTGGCACCCGCGCTGGGACGGCCAGGCCGCCTACATCGTCCCGCCGATCGCCAACATCTCCGACGGCCCCTCGGGCCTGGTCCACGACCCGGGCACCGGCCTACCCGCCAGGTACCGCGACCACTTCTTCCTGGCCGACTTCCGGGGTGGAGCCGGCAACAGCGGCGTCCGCTCGTTCACCAATAAACCCAAGGGAGCCTCGTTCGAGCTGGTCGACGCCGAACAGCCCATCTGGTCGGTCCTGGCCACCGACGTCGAATTCGGCCCCGACGGCGCCATGTACGTCCTCGACTGGACCAACGGCTGGAACAAGACCGGCAAGGGGCGGATCTGGAAGGTCACGAGCCAGGAGACCGATCCGCTTGTCGCGGAGGTCAAGAGGCTCCTGGGCGAGGGGATGGGTAAGCGACCAGTGGAGGATCTGGGCAAGCTGCTCGGCCACGCCGATCAGAGGGTGAGGCTCGAAGCCCAGTTCGAGCTAGCGGACAGGGCGATTGCCGAGGCGAAGAAATGGACCGAGACCCCGGTACAATCAAAAAGAACTGCCGGAAATTCGGCCCACGCCGTCTTGGTGAAGGTCGCGGAGTCGGGCCACTCGACCCTCGCCCGATTGCATGCGCTCTGGGGAAAGGGACAGGTCAATCGACGCTACCCGATCGACCTGGCGACGATCTCGGCCATGACGAGGGATGACGAAGACGAGGTCCGGAGCATCGCCGCACGGATCATGGGCGAAATCCCGAAGAACTTGATCCCGGAACGCCTGAGATCCAATCAATTGTCGTTCCTCGTCTCACGCCTGGTCAACCCGTCCCCATCCGTCCGGTTCTCCGCCGCCATCGCGCTCGGGAAGATCGGAGGGCCCGAAGCGGTCAACCCGCTGATCGATCTTTTGCGAGCCAACAGCGACGAGGATGCTTATGTCCGCCACGCCGCCGTCATGGGACTGGTCGGCATCAATGCAGTCGAACCGCTCGTCAAGGCGGTGCACTACCGCGCGTCTGCCGTTCGGCGAGGCGTGCTCCTCGCCCTCCGACGTCTGGGCAAGCCCGAAGTCGCGAAGTTTCTCGACGACCCCAACCCCAACATCGCCACCGAGGCCGGCCTGGCGATCTACGAGGCCCCCATCCCCGACGCGATGCCAAGCCTGGCCTCTATCTGCGACCCGGAAAGGGCTGACCGAAGCCTTGCAACGTCGGGCGATCAACGCGGCCAATCGGGTCGGTCGGGCCGAGGACGCCTCGGCGTTGGCGACCGTGGCTAGTCGAGCCGAACGCGACGCAAGAACGTCCGGATCGAGTCGCTGTCGATCCTGGCTGCCTGGGCGAACCCGCCGGGTCGGGACCGGATCAACGGGCTCTGGCGGCCGATCGAGGCCCGGCCGGCGAAGGTCGCGGCCGATGCTCTCCGGCCGGCCGTGAAGGGCTTGCTCAACGACGCGCCCGGATGAGGTCCGCCGCGAGACGATCGCGGCCGTCGCCGCGCTGGGGATCAAGGAGGCCGGACCCGACCTGGTGGCGCTGGTGGTCGAGGCGAGAGGCAGCGGCCTGGCGAGGGCCGACGCGATCAAGGCTCTGGAGAAGCTCGACGATCCGAAGCTCGCCGACGCCGTCGAGGCGGCCGTCGGGGCGATCGAGGGACGGCGTCCGGTCGGAAGGGCTCCGCGTCCTGGCCAGGCTCAGCCCCGAGCGGGCCATCCCCGCGCTGGCGAGGGTGCTCGACGCCGGCTCGACGCCCGAGCAGCAGAAGGCCCTGGAAGTCCTCGGCTCGTCCGACCGTCCCGAGGCCGACGCGATCCTGGCGACCTGGCTCGACAAGCTCGTTGAGAAGAAGGCCCCGGCCTCGATCGAGCTGGAGTTGCTCGACGCCGCCGGCAAGCGGAAGTCGGCCGAAGTCAAGGACCGGCTCGCCCGTTACGAGTCCGAGCGACCGAAGACCGGCCCGCTCGCCGAGCATCACGCCGAACTCGAAGGCGGCGACGCCGACCGGGGCCAGAAGATTTTCCGCGACAACGCGGCGGTCTACTGCGTCCGATGCCACAAGGTGAAGGGGCAAGGCGGCGAGGTCGGGCCGGACCTGACCGGGATCGCCGGGCGACAGCCTCGGACCTATCTGCTCGAATCGACTGGTCGCCCCGAACCAGGCGATCGCCCAGGGGTTCGAGTCGGTCATCGTGGCGAAGACCGACGGGACGGTCGTCACGGGCGTCCTGAAGTCGGAGGACGACAAGACCCTCAAGCTGATGACCGCCGAGGCCAAGCTGATCGAGGTCCCCAAGGCCGAGATCGACGAACGGAAGCGAGGCAACTCGGCCATGCCCGACGACCTCCACAAGAAGCTGACGAAGGCCGAGATCCGCGACCTGGTGGAGTTCCTGGCGGGGTTGAAGTAGCAGCGGGTAGCGGGCAGCGGGTAGCGGGTAGTCAGAGGCTGAATGCCTCTGAGTTTTTTCTACCCGCTACCCGCTATCTACTCTCTGAGGGAAGCCCATGCCCGATCCGCTCGCCTGGATTGATGAGGAGGCCGGAGCGTGGACCCTCCGGGGCCTGGAGCGGCGGCTGGTCGCGCTGGGGGGTGCGACTCCGGGGCGGGTCGAGCGGGATGGGCGGTCTTTGCTCAATTTCGCCTCGAACGATTACCTGGGGCTGGCGGCCGACCCCCGGGTGATCGAGGCAGCCTGCTCGGCGGCCCAGAGGTTATGGCTGGGGGTCGGGGGCGTCGCCGCTGGTCTCGGGCTGGCGGGAGCCGCATGAGGCGCTGGCGTCGGCCCTGGCGGATTTTGAGCGTGTCGAGTCGGTCGCCTTGTTCCCGACCGGCTTCGCGGCGAACCTGGGGGCGATCGTCTCCCTGGTCGGACGCGGGGATGCGGTCTATCTCGATCGACTGGACCATGCTTGCCTCATCGACGGGGCACGGCTCTCCGGGGCGCGGCTCCGCGTGTATCCGCATAACGACTCGAACCGGCTCGAATCGATCTTGACGCGCGACCGGGGACGGTTCCGACGCTCGTTGATCGCGACCGACGGCGTCTTCAGCATGGACGGGGATCTCGCGCCGCTGGCCGACCTGGCCGACCTGGCCGACCGGTTCGGGGCGATGTTGCTCGTCGACGAGGCCCACGGGACCGGGGTCTTTGGCGAGGAAGGGCGAGGCGCTGCTGAGGCTTGCGGCGTGGCGGATCGGGTCGACGTCAAGGTCGGGACGCTCTCGAAGTCGCTCGGGTCGATTGGCGGGTTCGTCGCCGGTTCCCGGCGGCTGACCGAGTGGCTCATCAACCACGCACGTCCTATGATCTATTCGACGGCCCCGCCTCCATCGGCCGCCTCAGCGGCGGCGAAGGCCCTGGAGATCCTCAGGGCCGAGCCCTGGCGCCGGGTGAGGTTGACCGAGCTGGCCGGGGCTCTCCGCGAACGCCTGCCAGGTCTGGGCCTGCCGGACATCGGGCCGGGTGGGCCGATCGTGCCGGTTGTCCTTGGAGAGCCTGAGCGGTCGCTCGACCTCGCCGGAACGTTGCTCGACCGAGGCTGCCTGGTCCCGGCGATCCGCCCTCCGACCGTGCCCGAAGGAACGGCGAGGCTCCGGATCAGCCTGACCGCGGCGCACGATCGGGCGGACATCGAGCACCTGATTGCGGCACTAGGAGATCGTTAGGTGGTCCTACCCGGGTCGATTTCATCGGCGGAGTGTCCTCGGAACGCCGCCGTCGCGTAGTTCTCCATGGCCTGGTGGGCCCGTTCCTCCGGGCCAACCCGACCCGGGTTCTTGTCACAGGTCGCTTAACGAAGCGTCGTTCAGATCGTAGGATGGTAGACTGGTCCATCGATCGGACCTTCGAATCCCAACCTCCCACCCCCGGAGGATCTCCGCAGATGCCCGCACCCGACGACCCGAGCGAGATGGAGGCCCCGATGACCCGGGCCCTGTTCGCGACCGACGTGAACGAGGGCGTGCACGCTCCGCCCGCCGACCCGGAATGCACCATCGACGCGGACACCCAGCGACTCACGGAGAAATTGACGGAGGAGTCGGACCCGGGCCGGAAGCCGGCCAATGGCTCGGGCGTCGCGCCAGGCTCGATGTCGGCCTGGTCCGGCGGCAGTGGGGGAGGGACGGGCACGGGCGGCCGGGGCGTCTTCGGGAAGATCGAGCCGGGCCAGACGCTTTATTCGAAATACCGGGTGCTCAAGAAGCTCGGCAGCGGGGCGATGGGCGAGGTCTGGCTCGTCCGCCACGCCACCCTCAAGAGCGAACATGCGCTCAAGGTGATCGTGCCGAACTTCGCCACCAACGCCGTCGCGCTCGATGCGCTTCCAGCGCGAGTTCGAGGTGATGGCCTCGCTCCGGCACGAGCACGCCGTCACGATCTACGACGCCTGCATCGACGATGACGGCGGCTACATTGACATGGAGTTCGTCGACGGGCAAACGATCCACGACATCCTGGTCTCGGCGAGGTCGAGGACCGACCACGACTCGTCGGAGCCCTTGATGCCGCTGGATTGGATCGTCCGGGTCCTCGACCAGCTCTGCGACGTCCTGCAAGTCGCGCACGAGAAGGGCATCGTTCACCGCGACCTCAAGCCGAGCAACATGATGCTCCTCAACGGCCGGAAGCCGGGCAAGGAGTACCTGAAGGTGCTCGACTTCGGGATTGCCAAGGTCCGCGACGACCCCGAGGCCGCCGCGAACTTCGGCCAGGAGTCGAGCGAGAACAAGACTCAAGGGTTTATCGGGACCCCGTCCTACGGCAGCCCCGAACAGGCGATGGCCATCGCCGACGTCGACGGCCGCGCTGACCTCTACTCGGTCGGCATCATGCTCTATGAATTCATCACCGGCCGGCTCCCGTTCCGGGGGAACCACTGGCAGGTGATGAGTCAAAACGCCACCGCCCCTCGTCCGCCGTTCGGGGAAACGAATCCCAACCTCCGCCCGATGCCCGAGGTCGAACGGGTCGTCCTTCGGATACTCGACAAGGACCGCGAACGAAGGCCCCAGACGGCCCGTGAACTCTTCGAGGAGTTCCGTCACGCCGTCCACGCGGTCCTGCCAGTTGGTTCACCAGGTCTGGCCCCCCCCACCTGGGACCTCTTCCCGAGTCAGCGCGCACGATTCATCCTCGGCTCCGACTCTCCAGCCCACCGAGATCGACCAGGGGAACGACTCCGGCCGGATTGCGCACGTCCCGGAGACCCTGCTTGGCGACGGCTTCGTGCCCGAGTTCGCCAAGCCCCCGACCGAGCCGTCGAGCGAGTTCGGCGGGGTCATCGAGAAGCCCAAGCCCAAGACCCTGACACGCCCCAGGATCGGCATGATGGTGGGCCTCCTGCTCGCCTCGGTCCTGGCCATCGGCCTGATTGTCATGCTCTCCACGAGGACGAAAACGTCCCCGGTCGAGGAAGAAGACGTCGGGCCCCCCCACTCGTTCCACGAGTATTTCTCCGAAATCTATGTCCCCGTCAAGGGATTCGGTGAGAGCAAGCCCCGGCCGAGTAGAATCCGTCGGACCACCGACGAGGTCCTCTTCGAGCCGATCGCCAAGGGGATCTATCTGCCCCTGGGATACCAGGCGGAGGACGGGACTCAACTGGTCAACGGCTGGCCGCGCGTGATTGTCCGCCACGGCATTCGCTTCATCCGGATCCAGGGGGACTTTGAGTGGGTCATGGGAGCCTGGGACGACCCCGTCAGCACTACCAGGGATGACGCCCCGGCGCACCCGGTCTTCCTCTCCGGCTATTACATGCAGGAGACCGAAGTCACCAACGGACAGATAGAGGACTATCTCAACAAGACCGAGGGCACGGCACCCGCGGACTGGAAGGAGGTCTTCGAGAAGCTCAGGAGGGATGTCGGGGATAACGACGCCAGGCGCCATCCCGCCGTTAACCTCTCGCTCAACATGGCCAAGAAATATGCCAACTACTTGGGCGGCCTGATCCCCACCGAGGCCCAGTGGGAATTCGCCGCCCGGTCCCGAGGTCAGGAGCGCCGTTACGCCTGGGGCAACCACCCCCAACCGAGTCGCGACATCGCGAACATCAATCGGATTGATCAGTTCACCACCACTCCGGTCATGAAATGTGAGAAGGATAGGACCGAGCAAGGCCTCTTCGACATGGGCGGCAATGTCCAGGAGTGGTGTCGGGACGCCTCGCTACCCTACAAGAAGACCAAGATCGCCGCGGTGGACCCGTGCGCCATCCCGAAGGATCCATCCACACCCGAATTTGTGATTCGGGGTGCCAGCTACAACTCGGCGCCCGACGAGTGCGCGACTACACTCCGCGACTTCCACCGGCCCGAGACCGACCAGTCCGAGAACCTCGGGTTCCGCCTCGTCATCGAATGCCCCGACGCCCGTAAGCCCCGGTAAGCGGCCTGATCGAAACTTCGTCAGCGCCAGCTCGAAGGCGACGCGGTTAGAAGTGCAGGCTCGAACTTCGGCCCCGGTCTCGGGCCCTGGACGGCGAGGCGAGCCCTTCGAGATGATCCTCGACCCGGCGGCTCCCACCGGCCTTCAACTTCGCCTTGAACCGGTCGTGGGCGCGGATCGCTTCGACGGCGAGCCTCGCCGAGAGCGAATCCGGGTCGGTCGTTTCATCGAGGCCCATCGCTCGTTCCCCTCGCCGCGGTCAGCGCGTTGAGATCGTGGCATGAGAAGACGACTCTGGCGGAGTCGTCGCGGGTCTCCCCGGAAAAATCGGCCGGAGCGAGCGGAATCCGCGGACCCCCTCGCTTTCGATCGATGGATGTCATAAAACGGCAACCGGCGACCAACTTGACCTCGGCGCGGCTCGATCGAACCTCGGAGGTGGACCTTGCGCAATGATCCAACGGCTCGGCGATCAGGATGGGCGACCCTGGCCGCGATTGCCCTGATCTCCTCGCTCGGCGTTGGTCGGTCCTCGGCCGCCGAGGCGAAGCGGCCGAACATCGTCTTCGTCTTCAGCGACGACCACGCCTATCAGGCCATCAGTGCCTACAACGACCCCCGGAAGCTGGTCGAGACGCCTCAAATCGACCGATTGGCGCGGGAGGGGATGCGGTTCGATCGCTGTGTCGTTCCCAACTCGATCTGCGGGCCGAGCCGGGCGTCGGTCATGACCGGGAAATACTCGCACCGGAACGGCTTCTACAACAACACCAACAGCCGTTTCGACGGCGGCCAGCCGACCTTCCCCAAGATGCTCCGGGCCGCCGGCTACCAGACGGCCGTCATCGGCAAGTGGCACCTCGTCAGCGACCCCACCGGCTTCGACGAGTGGCACATCCTGCCCGGCCAGGGGGTCTACTACAACCCGCCGATGATCCACAACGGCCAGCGGGTGAAGCACGAGGGCTACACCACCGACCTGATCACCGACTTCAGCCTCGAATGGCTCAAGAACCGCGATAAGTCGAAGCCGTTCCTCCTGATGGCCCAGCACAAGGCCCCCCACCGCGAGTGGTCGCCACCGATCCGGCACCTCGGCCATGATGGCGACCGGACCTATCCCGAGCCCGAGACCCTCTTCGACGACTACTCCGGCCGGGGCAAGGCCGAGCACGACCAGGACATGACGATCGCGGCGACGATGACCCCGCACGACCTCAAGCTCGACCCCTCCCCAGGGTCTGACGCCCGAGCAGCTCACCGCCTGGAACGCCTACTACGAGCCCCGCAACGCCGCCTTTCGCAAGGCCAACCCGCAGGGGAAGGATCTGGTCCGCTGGAAGTACAATCGGTACATGCACGACTATCTCGGCTGCGTGAAGGCGGTCGATGACAGCGTCGGCCGGCTCCTGAAGTTCCTCGACGACGAAGGGCTGGCCGAGAACACCATTGTCGTTTACACCTCCGACCAGGGCTTTTACCTCGGCGAGCACGGCTGGTTCGACAAGCGCTGGATCTTCGAGGAATCGCTCCGATCGCCACTGCTGGTCCGCTGGCCGGGCGTGACGAAGGCGGGATCGTCGAGCCCGAGGTTGGTCTCGAACATCGACTTCGCCGAGACCTTCCTCGAAGCCGCCGGCCTGCCGATCCCCGACGACATGCAGGGCCGGAGCCTGGTCCCGCTGCTCAAGGGAGGGGAGCCGGCCGACTGGCGGAAGTCGTTCTATTACGAGTACTACGAGTACCCCCAGCCGCACCACGTCCGGCCCCATTACGGGGTCGTCACGGATCGGTACAAGCTCGTCCATTTCTACGGTCCCGACCTCGACGAGTGGGAGTTATTCGATCTCCAGTCCGACCCTCACGAGCTCCGGAACGTCCTCGGAGACCCGGCGAATGCGAAGGTCGTCTCGGATCTGAAGGCCGAGGTCGCCCGGCTCCGGTCGGAGTTAAAGGTGCCGAATTCGCCCCCGCCCGAAGCGTCCGGCCAAACACTCCGTCCCGCAACGAAAAAGGCGTCCCGAGGCCCAGCCTGAGTCGTTCGGCTGGTGAATCTCCTCCGTTCCAGGATCGAACCAGGGCCAGGGCGCAGTCAGACGACGCCGAGATCGTTAAGTTAGAATGATTGGGAAGAAAAGAAGAACACCCCTCCTCTCACCTCGATCTGTCATCCTTCGTGGAGGTCTCGATGATTCGCAGCGTGCTGGCGGCCTGGTTATCCCTGGCCCTGGTGGTCGGCGCCGCCTGGACCACGTCGGGCGGGCCCGCGATGGCCCAGGACAAGCCCGAGACCCCGAAGAAACCCGACGAGCCCAAAAAGCCTGAGGAACCGAAGAAGCCCGAGGAACCGAAGAAGCCGGAGACCCCGCGGCCTTCCGACTCGCCGCGTCCCCCCTTCGAGGGCGGCCGGGGGGGCTTCCGCAAGTCGGCGACGACGGCGAGCACGAAGGACAGCAAGGTCAAGCCTTACGACGACATCATCACGCCCGAGACCAAGAGCGACGCCGGCCTGTTCATGGTCCACCGGCTCGACGACAAGATCCTCTACGAGATCCCGGTCGACGCCCTGGGCAAGGAGATGCTCTGGGTCACGCAGATCGAGAAGACCGGCTTCGGCAGCGGCTACGGCGGCTCGCCCGTCGGGGATCGCGTGGTCCGCTGCGAGCAGCGTGGCGATGACATCCTGCTCCGCGACGTGAACTTCGACATCCGGGCCGACACCAAGGACCCGATCAAGCGACGCCGTCCAGGCCAGCTCGGTCGAGCCGATCATCGCGGTCCTGCCGGTCAAGGCTTATGGCAAGGACAAGGCCCCGGTCATCGACGTGACCGAGCTGTTCACCAGCGACATCGCCGGAGTTCAGCGTCGGCCGGCGGCTCGGCGCAGGCGGGCCCGACCCGAGGAAGACGTTCATCGAGCAGGTCAAGTCGTTCCCCGAGAACATCGAGACCAAGATCACTGATGACCTTCCGCCGCACGGGCGGCGGAGGCGGCGGCGGCCCGGTCCCGATCGGTCCGACGCCCGGCCCGCGCGGCATCCCCGGCAGGCGGGGGCGGCGGCGGCAACGTGACGGCGCTGGTCCACCACAGCATGGTCAAGCTCCCCGAGGAGCCGATGAAGCCGCAGGAAGTTCGACGACCGCGTCGGCTTCTTCACCGAGTCGTTCCAGGACTACGGCGACGTCAAGAACCACCAGGTCGAGAACGTCAAGTACATCACCCGCTGGCGGCTCGAGAAGAAGGACCCCTCGGCCGACGTCTCCGAGCCGAAGAAGCCGATCGTCTTCTACATCGGCCGCGAGGTCCCCGACAAGTTCCGCGCCGCGATCAAGAAGGGCATCGAGGCCTGGCAGCCGGCGTTCGAGAAGGCCGGGTTCAAGAACGCGATCATCGCCAAGGACGCCCCGACCGTACCGCGAGGACCCCGACTGGGACGCCGAGGACGCCCGCTACTCGACCGATCCGCTGGCTCCCCGCCACGATCGAGAACGCGATGGGGCCGCACGTCCACGACCCGAGGACCGGCGAGATCCTCGAGGCCGACATCCTGATGTATCACAACATCCTGAAGCTCACCCGCGACTGGTACTTCATCCAGGCCTCGCCCAACGACCCCAGGGCCCAGCAGCTCCCGCTGCCCGACGACCTGATCGAACGAGCTGATCACCTACGTCGTCGCCCACGAGGTCGGCCACACGCTGGGCTTCCCGCACAACATGAAGGCGTCCTCGGCCTACACCGTCGCGCAGCTCCGCGACCCCAAGTTCACCGCCGAGAACGGCACCGAAGCCTCGATCATGGACTACGGCCGGTTCAACTACGTCGCCCAGCCCGGCGACGGCGCCCGGCTGATCCCGATGATCGGCCCTTACGACAAGTTCGCCGTCGAGTGGGGCTACAAGAGCTTCCCCGACGCCCGGACCTACGAGCAGGAAAAGGCCAAGCTCGACGAGATCGCCGTCCGCCAGATCAAGGACGTCGACCCTCCGGTTCGGCGACCCCAACGGCGTCGACCCCTCCGCCGCAGACCGAGGACCTCGGCTCCGACGCCGTCGCCGCCACCGAGCTCGGACTCAAGAACCTCGACCGCGTCGCCTCGTTACCTCGTCAAGGCGACCGCGAAGAAGGGGGAAGACTACGACCTCCTCCAGAACATGTACGACCAGCTCGTCGCCCAGCGCAACCGTGAGCTCGAACCACGTCGCCACCCTGGTCGGCGGCTCCGTCCAGACGAACCTCTGATTCGGCGACGCCGACCGTCGCTTCGACCCGGTCCCGGGCCCGAAGCAGAAGGACGCCATCGCGTTCCTGAACGCCCACGCGTTCCAGACCCCGACCTCGCTGATCGACCCGGCCATCGTCGCCCGCCTCGAAGCCAACGGCGCGGCCGACCGGATCCTGAACGCGCAGAACGGGCCTGCTCCGCTCGCTCATCAACGACGGCCGGGCCAAGCGGATGGCCGAGCAGGCCGCCAGCGACCCGAAGAGCGCGTATCCCCCGGTGGCGATGCTGGCCGACCTCCGCGACGGGATCTGGTCAGAGTTGAAAGGGGATCCAGTTGACGTCGACCTCTACCGACGGAACCTCCAGCGGGCCTACCTGGAGATCCTGATCGGCGAGGTTGGCCGGGACGTTGCTTCATCGGATCTCCCCGCGCTGGCCCGAGCCGAGTTGAACTCTCTCCTGGACGAGGTCAAAGCGGCTAACTCGAAGGTGATGAAACCGATGGCCCAGATCCATCTGGATGACATCAGGTTCCGGATCAACGAGGCGTTGCTGCCGAAGTCGATCGCGCCATCTTCGCCCCCGTCATTACCCTCGCGGATCATCCTCGGGGGCGATTCCGAAGGGCCGGGCGATCAGCCCTGAGCCGAACCGACACCAGGACACGCCGGCCCCAGGCCGGCGACTCCCAAACCGGGGGGTCGTCGGATGGGATCTCCTGCCGGATCGATCGAGAAATGAAATCAATGACTCTCCAGGACTGCATCCGACACTCCGCGACGATGCTCGCTCTCCTCGCGGCTCCCGCTCTCATCGCGAACGCCGAGGGGCCGATCCCGCTCGTCGACCTGGCGGGCCAGACCCAGCGCCAGGTCATCGTGGACCGTGAGCCCGGCCAGTATCTCGGACACCCGACGACGGTCCTGCTGGAGGATGGCAAGACCATCCTCGTCGTTTATCCCAAGGGACACGGGAAGGGGAGCATCATCCTCAAGCGGAGCACCGATGGGGGCCTGACCTGGTCCGACCGCCTTCCGACTCCCGCGAACTGGTTGACCTCGAAGGAGACGCCGACGATCCACCGAGTGGTCGACCCTTCGGGCAAGACGCGGCTGATCCTGTTCTCGGGCCTTTATCCAATCCGCGAGTCGGTCAGTGAGGACGACGGGAAAACCTGGACCTCGCTGGCGCCGATCGGCGACTTCGGCGGGATCGTGGCCATGGCCAGCGTCGAACGTCTCAAGGATGGCCGATATCTCGCCCTGTTCCATGATGACGGCCGGTTCCTCCGGAACACGGGCAAGGCATCGAAGTTCCGGGTCTTCAAGACGTACTCGAAGGACGGCGGCCTTTCCTGGGGCGAGCCCGAGGTGATCGCCGAGGACCCGAAGCTCGACTTCTGCGAGCCCGGACTCATCCGCTCGCCCGACGGCAAACAGATCGCTGTCCTCCTGCGCGAGAACAGCCGCCAGCGACACTCGTTCGTGATCACATCCGACGACGAGGGACAGACCTGGACGACTCCCAGGGAACTGCCGTCGTCGCTCACGGGAGACCGTCACGTTGGCAAGTACGCCCCCGATGGCCGCCTCTTCCTCTCGTTTCGCGACATGGCCGCGGACAGCCCGACCAAGGGAGACTGGGTCGGCTGGGTGGGTACCTATCAGGACATCGTCCACGCTCGAGAAGGGCAATACCGCGTCCGTTTTATGGACAACCAGCACGCATTCGACTGCGCCTATTCCGGCGTGGAGGTCTTGCCCGACGGCACCTTCGTCGTCACGACCTACGGCCACTGGACCAGGGACGAGCCACCCTATATCGTCGCCGAGCGGTTCAAGCTCTCGGAACTGGACGAGATGGCGAAGGCTCGCCGCTGAGCCTGCCTTCTCCCTCGGGAGAGGCCCCTCGAAACGATGAGGTCGGGATGGTTTTCGCCAGGAGACTCTTCTTCATCGCGGGCATTCTCGGCGTGCTCGCCGTGCTGCCGATGTATCTGCTCAGGGACCGGATCGGGCACGATCAGCCGCCCTCGATTACCCATCCCGAGTACTACTACGGCTTCATCGGCGTCTGCCTCGCCTGGCAGGTCGGCTTCCTGGTCATCGCCCGCGACCCGGCCCGGTTCCGGCCCTTGATGATCCCGGCCGTGCTGGAGAAGGCGACTTACAGCGGGGCGATCGTCGCCCTCGCCGCGACCGAGGGTTTACCTCCACTCGTGCTCGGCTCGGGCCTGGTCAACCTGACTCTGGGCGTTCTCTTCGTGGTCGCTTACTGGAAGACCGGGCCTTCACGGGCTTGAAGGGATCAGAAGAGGCGTAACTGGCCGGACGTTGGCCTTGGCGGCTGGAACTTCGAGACGTCGAGGGGCGGTAGACAGCCGTCGAGCCCGTGTTTCTTGCGGAAGAGCCGGAAGAGGTCGGCGATCCGCGCGGCCATCTCGCCCGACCCTGTCATCCGGGACCCGAAATCCGGGTCGTTGAGCCGGCCGCCCCGAATCTCGCGGACCCGGTCCAGCACCTTGGCCGCCCTGCCCGGCTGTTCCCGCTCCAGCCATTCCGCGAAGACCGGGGCGACGGTCAGGGGGAGCCGAAGTAGGTTGAACGCCGCCGAGGTTGCCCCGGCCTCCTTCGAGGCGTGCAGAATCGCGGGGATCTCCGAATCGTTCAGGCCCGGGATGACCGGAGCGATGAGGACGCGAACCGGCACGCCCGCCTCGGCCAGCATCCGAACGGCCCGGAGCCGTGCCGCCGGGATGCTTGTCCGGGGCTCCATCGACCGGGCCAGCGCGGGGTCGAGCGTGGTGATGCTGAAGTTGACGTGGACGAGTCCTTCGGAGGCCATCGAGCCGAGAAGGTCCAGGTCGCGCACGACCAAGGCGTTCTTGGTGATCAGCATCATCGGCTGCTTCACCTCGCTCGCCACCTCCAGGCAAGCCCGGGTCAGCTGATAGTGTCGCTCCGCAGGCTGATAACAGTCAGTCACGCCCGACATCGCGATCGGCTCGGGAACCCACCGATCCCGCCCGAGGAACTCCCGGAAGAGGCCCGGCGCGTCTTCCTTGACCATGATCTTCGACTCGAAATCGAGCCCGGCGTTGAACCCCAGGAATTCATGGGTCGGCCGGGCGAAGCAATAGCTACAGCCGTGGAGACAGCCCCGATACGGGTTGATGCTGTACCGGAACCCGACATCCGGGCTGTCGTTCTCGGCCACGATCGTCCGCGATCGGTCGGCGAAATACGTCGTCGCCCGATGCTCCAGGCTCGCCAGGTACTCCTCATCCCCCTCGACCTGTTCGAGGTCGAGCTCGTGGTGTGTCCCGCCGAATCGATTCGGCAGGTCGAGCTGCGACCCACGACCACGGACCAGCGGCCTGGGACCATCGGACATGAGCTGGACCCTTCAAGGCTTTGTGTTCTTTCGTATAGCATATTAAGCATCTCGTCACCGGCAAGCCAGGCCCCAGCCGCGCGGCTCGCGGATTGCCGGGCTGGCAACTGGACAACGGCCCGATCTCCGAGGACGATGCGATCTGGATTGGTCCATTTGCTCGGATCTCCCTGCGTTCTCGTTTTCCGAGGTGGGTGTGATGAGAAGCCGTCTGATCATCGGCTGTTTTCTGGTCCTGACGGTTTCGACGCGTGCCGCGGACTCGCAGCCGTTCCCCGGCAAGGAGTCACGCTGGAACGGATTCGTCCGGCACGACTTTCCGGTCGACGAAGCGAACGCGATCATCGTCGAGCCGAAGACCCCCCTGCCCGACCGTCCCTGGGCCTGGCGAGGCGAGTTCTTCGGCGCATTCCCGAACGCCGACCTCGCTCTGCTCGAAGCGGGCTGGCACCTGGCCTACATCGGCGTGCCCAACCAGTTCGGTTCGCCTCGGGCCATGGCGAAGTGGGAGAAGTTCCACGAACTTCTGGTCAAGGATCACGCCTTGAGCCCGAAGCCCGCCCTGATCGGCCTGAGCCGGGGGGCGCTCTACTGCATGAGCTGGGCGGCGGCCCATCCCGACAAGACGCTGGCGGTCTACCTCGACAACGGCGTCTGCGACTTCAAGAGCTGGCCAGGGGGTAAGCCAAAAGGGCACGGGATCGGGCCGGGATCGGCGCAGGAGTGGGCGAACCTGCTCCAGGCTTATGATTTCAAGGATGACGCGGAGGCGATCGCCTACCCGATGAACCCGGTCGACCACCTCAAGCCGCTGCTCGACGCGAAGATTCCCATCCTGCTGATCTACGCAGACGCGGATCGGGTCCTGCCGTACCAGGAGAACTCCGAGCGACTTTACGAACGCTACAAGGCCCTGGGAGGCCCTGTCGAGCGGATCGTCAAGCCGGGACAGGACCACCACCCCCACGGCCTGACCGACCCGAAGCCGATCGTCGAGTTCTTCGAGAAGGCCCGGAAGACCTCCGGGCCGGCCCGCTGAGCCGCGTCAGAGGATCGCCCGGATCACTTCGCCCCGGCTGATCGGCTGGGGCCGACCCAGCCTGTCGAGATATTCGGCCTCGGGGTGATGTCCCAGGCAGTGGAAGATCGTGGCCGAGAGGTCTTGAGGCCGAACTCGCCCGTCACGCGGCTGACCCCCGATCCGGTCCGACGCTCCGAAGACCTGACCCCCTTTGATCCCACCTCCGGCCAGGGCGATCGAGAAGACGGAGCCCCAGTGGCCCCGGCCTCCGTTGGCCTCGAACCGCGGCGTCCGGCCGAACTCGGCCATGCAGACGACCAGCGTCTCGTCGAGCCGACCGGTCCGATGGAGGTCTTCCAGGAGGGCCGAATAGGCGCGGTCCATCGGAGGGACCAGCACGGTCTTGAGCCGTTCGGTCTCCTTGGTATGGCTATCCCAGCAGGGGTTGTCGGGCGGCTCGTCGGGGCCTCGATACCAGTTGACCTGGACCAGACGCGTGCCGGCCTCGACCAGCCGCCGGGCCAGCAGGACGCCCTGGCCGAAGGGAGTCGCCCCATAGCGCTCTCGGGTTGCCTCGGGCTCGTCCTCGATGTGGAAGGCGCGGCGGGCTTTCGAGGAGCCGAGAAGGTCGAACGCCCGACGGGTCTGCTCGTCAAGGAGCTTCGAGGCCGGGTCGCGATCGAGGTTGTCGAGCCCGCGCCGGAAGTCGTCGATCAGCTCCATCCGGCGTCCGAAGCGGGCCGGGTCGAGGTCGGCGGGCAGGTCGATCTCCTGGACGCGATAGCCCTGGGGCGTCGGCTTGCCGTTCAGGAGCCACGGATCGGCCGACCGGCCGAGGAAGCCCGCATCCTGGCCCGGCCAGACGCTCCCGTCGGTGTTGAAGATCCGGTGCGGGAGCGTGATCGAGGCCGGCAGCCCCCGCTGGGCCGGCTCGACCCGGCCGAGCAAGGCGCCCAGGCTCGGCCAGTCGTTCGGGGCGCCGGGGTTGGCGTTCTCGACGTTCTGAGGCGCGTGCGGCCGGCCGGTCAGCATGTAATAGCCGCTCGACGAGTGGGCGTTGTCTCCCGTCGAGACGGCCCGCAGGACACAAATCTTGTCCGCCTGTTGGGCCGTCAGCGGCATCAGCTCGCTGAGCGAGATCCCGGGCACGTTCGTCGCGATCGGCCCGAAATCGCCTCGGACCTCCTTGGGGGCGTCCGGCTTCGGGTCCCAGGTTGAGTGTTGCGGAGGCCCGCCCATCAGGAAGAGGAGGATGCATGACTTCGCCCGGCCGAACGACCCGTCGCCCGGCTCGGTCGCGGCGTCCGCCAGGTCGGGCAGGCGCAACCCAGCCCCGAGCAAGCCCAGGCCGCCGACTCGGAGGATCTCGCGGCGCGTCTGGCCGTCGCAGAGTCGCGATCCCGGGCCGAGGAATCGGAGCATCAAGGGCCTCGCAGGAGTTGAGGGACGCGGAACCGTTGTTGAACAATGGGACTTTAGCATTCCTCGGAGGCGGCGACAAGGCTCTCAGCCGCCTCCATGCTCCCCGTCGGACGACGGCGGGCGGGAAGCCGCCGGATGCTCCAGGCGGAAGAGGAGCCGAGCGATCCTGGCACCCAGCATCGCGAAGACGAGGCCCATCAGGATCAGGGAGACCCGGATTCTGGTCACGTCGTCCTCCCCGACCATTTCCAAATAAAGATCTCCGAATTGTTCGCGATTGATCGAGGTGATGGACATCAAGAGCCCGAGCAAATCCTCCAGTGCCTGGAACAAGCCGAAGGGCGAATTGTTGGTCTGATGGGAGATTATTCTCCACATCCCCCAACCGAAGGACATCGACAGGAAATACGACCATCCGAACAGGGAGAATCCCAACCAGCCGGCCCGCCTCGGGCCTCGACCGAGAATGCACCCCATGATCGCCGTGAGCAGCAGAATGAAGTAGGAGGGAGCGAGGATCAGGAACCATCCATTATTGGGATGGGCCAGCACCGCGAGCACGACCGCGATCAGTCCGATGAAAGCCATCAGCTTCTTGATCGAGATCCGCGGGAGTTTCATCCGTCTCTCCAACGCGATCGAAATGAGTCGAGCCCTCCTGGCGGGCGAGTCGTCAGCCTATCTCGTTCGCGCCCTCTCGCCAGCCTCGGGCGGTCGATGAGACAGTGCCGCCTTCCTTCAGTCACTCGAATTGCGGGTGAAGGTCCGGGAAGACTCGGGCCGCGTTCGAGCCGACAATGGAGACGTCCGAGCTTTCCCGTGTATCGACCACGAGCGAGGCATCCTGATGACGGATGGAGAATCGACCGGCTTCGTCACCGAAGAATCGCGCTGGGAGGCCGTCGGACGGCGAGACTCCCGGGCGGACGGGGTCTTCGTCTATGCCGTGCGGACGACGGGCGTCTATTGCCGTCCGGGCTGCCGGTCCCGGATGCCCAACCGGGCAAACGTCGCGTTCTACGACGACGTCGAGGCCGCCGAGCGGGCGGGATTCCGGGCGTGCAAGCGGTGCGAGCCTCGGACAACGGCCTTCGACCATCCCCGCGCAAGGGCGATCGCACGAGCGTGTTCGCTGCTCGCGGCCTCTCCATCCGTCCCGAGACTCGACGAGGTCTCGGCCGCCGTCGGGCTGAGCCCGGGTTACTTTCATCGGCTGTTCAAGAAGACTCTCGGCGTGACGCCGAAGGAGTATGCCATGAGCTTGAGGGCGAAACGGCTCCGCGATGGCCTTGCCGGAGGCGAGACCGTGGCCGGAGCGATTTTCGGCGCGGGGTTCGGCTCGATCGGGCGGGCCTACGACGAGTCGGCCGAGGAGCTAGGCATGACCCCGGCTGAATACCGCAAGGGAGCCGAAGGACGGGCGATCCGGTTCTCGACGGCGGAGACGGCGCTCGGCTGGGTCCTGGTGGCGGCGACCGATCGCGGCGTCTGCTCGATCGAGTTGGGGGACTCGCCGGAGGCGCTGGAAGCCGGGCTCCGCGAGCGGCTCCCAAAGGCAACGCTGGCGGAGGACAACTCGGACTTCGCCGAGCGAGTCCGCCAGGTCGTGGCGATGATCGAGGTTCCGGGCGCGATACTCGACCTGCCGCTGGATATCCAGGGGACCGCCTTTCAGAGGCAGGTCTGGACGGCCCTCCGGTCGATCCCGCCCGGCTCGACCGTCACGTACTCAGAGGTCGCCCGGCGGATCGGCCGGCCTTCGGCTGTCCGGGCGGTTGCTTCGGCCTGTGCTTCGAACGAGCTGGCAATCGTCATCCCTTGCCATCGGGTCGTCCGGAGCGACGGCGGGATGGGGGGATACCGCTGGGGGATTGAGCGCAAGAGGGCGTTGCTCGAAAGGGAGTCAATGAAGCCCTCAACGACCGGCCCGGACGACCTCGGCAAGCCGGACGCGGGTTGGAGTCTTCCAGGAGCGGACGGCGGGTCGAGGCGGAGTGGTGGGCCGGCCACCGGGCCCTCGGCCTGAATGGTCGTCCTTGATCAAGGCACATTCGCGGGCGATCTTCAGGATGTGGGACGGTTTCAATCCGGGCTCGGCCGCCTTGAGCATGACGGCAACCCCGGCGAGATAGGCGGCGGCGTTCGAGGAGCCGAAGGTCACCTGACCATCGCTGAAGTAGGCTCGCGAGTCTTCCAGGACCACGTCCGGCTTGGGCCGGCCGTCGAGCGTCGGGCCGACTGACGACGACGGGCTGGCCTCGCCGACGGTGAGTACCCCTGGATGGTCGGCAGGGGGGTAGAGCTCGCCGACGTTGCTCGCATCGACGAACGTCACCGCCTCCTCGGGGCCGTTCCCGCCCGCGGGGACGTAGCTGTCCCGGCTCGCGGTGAGCAGGATCCGAATCCGGTCGGTCGCCGAGAACCGGCCTCTCCGAGCCTTGACGCGAATCCGATAACAGAAGTCAGGATCAGTCGGGATATGAGGATTGGCCGCGAGGTCGGTCAGGATCACCCGCTCGCGAGGGTTCCGGGTCTCATCGGCCGAGGCAACGCGGTTGCCGGAGACCTGGATTTTCTGGCTCGAACCGACCACCTTGCCGGTCCAGTCCTCGACGAAGAGGTCGAGGTCCTTGTCGGTCCCGGCGTCTTCCTCGTCCTTGTAGTCGTTCCAGGTCAAGGTGATGGTCAGGGTGTTCTCGTTGACCCGGTTGCGGAATCGGAGGGCCGCGATGTCGGCCACGTTCCGGAGCCGGAGGTAGCCGTCAGAGAGGATGCGGACCGGGCCGTCGTAGACCCGGCCTCCGTAGTTGCCCGCCGCGTTGACCCAGACGATCCCTCGGTCGACCGCCTCGGAGACGATCCGGTCGATCGGCCCCTTGCCGTCACCGTTGCCGCCGCCTTCGAACGAGCCGCTGAAGAGGATGAAGTTGACCTTTTTCTCGATCGCATAGCGAACCGCGCGGCGGAGCATCGTCGGCCCGTTGGCGTTCAGCAGGAGGAACCTCGGCCCATGCGGCCGGTTGCCGGCGACCGACCAGACGATCTGGGCCATCTCGCGGCCGTGCCGGTTTCCCGGCTCGAACGGCTTCAAGTACTCCGGGTCGCCCAGCTCGAACTTGCGGACGAACTCCGGGTCATAGTGTTCGACGACCTCGGTCCCCTCGGGAAGATAGCCGCGCCCATCGCCCAGGCCCTCGAATCCGTAGTCGAGCACGGCGACCTTGACAGAATCGACGCCCGTCAGGCCCTCGTACGCCGGAGTCAGGCCGAGCCGCTCGCGGACGGCGCGGACGTCCACGAGATGGGCCGGGGCCCGGCGCGAGGTCGGCGAGCGATCGGGCCCGTCCGGCTCCGCCGACCAGGATGGGACGCCGGCCAGCAGCGTGAAGACGCCGAGGAGCGTCCCGAATCGGGACGCTCCGTGGGGAAGACGGGCGGCGATCACCAGCGTCCCCTGTGGAAGCCGAAACCGCCGAAGCCTCGGCCGTAACCGAAGCCGCCGAAGCCCCGGCCAAAGCCGAAACCGCCGAAGCCGAACGGGTATCCGAAGCCGAAGCCGCCGAACCCGAACCCCGGGTATCCGAAGCCGTACCCGAATCGGCCAAAGCCATACCCGTAACGCGGGAACCCGTAGCCGAAGCCGCCGAACCCGAAGAAGTCGCCGGCCGAAGAAGCAAGCCTGGGTCGGCGACTCCCGGTCCAGTTCGGTCCCCGGAGAAGCCGGAGCGACCGCCAATGGCGTCGCTGGGGTCGTCTTCCCCCTGGTCCCGAACTCGTCGTCCAGCTCGCCCGCCCTCGCGGTGGTCCCGATCGCGAGCAGAATCCCTCCCAGGAACACGCCAAGTCGTCTCATGGTGTCGTCTCCTGTCGATAGCCGGGGGCTCCCTCCCGGATGCCCATCATTATTCTACGAGCCAAGCTCACGAGCGGACACCCGGGAATTGCGAAGCTCGATCGGTTCAAGTCCTGGCGGCGGCCCGACGGCCCTCCTATCCTTTAATGTCACGAGGCCAGATCGGCCCTCGGACGAATCAAGCGGAGGGGGGATGAGCATCCTTGGCGGCGTGTGGGTCATGTTCGACCGGATCGGGCAACGGGCTCGGCAGGGGGGATCCCCATCCGGGGTGTCTCTCCTGATGGCCCTCGCCGTGTGGGTCTTGATCATCGGCCCGGCCGCCGATGGGCAGGACCGCGCGATCGATTTCGTTGAGAAGCCGATCCTGGTTCTGGACACCGGCGGGCATCACGCGCCAGTGCGTCGGCTGATCTTCACGAAGGACGAATCCCGGCTGCTCTCGGCCGGGGACGACAAGGTTGTCCGCGTCTGGGACATCACCGGAGCAACTCCAACGCTGGGCTGGACCATCCGGCCGAGGATCTGGCGAGGCTCCGCCGGCGCGATCAACGCGTTGGCCCTCACCCCGCCCGACGCCCAGGGCCGGCAGACGCTGGCCCTGGCCGGATTCGGCATCGAGAGCTATCGAGGCGAGATCGGCCTCTACCGCTTCCCCGGCGCGTTCGACCGCCGGCAAGGCGACGTCGAGGCTTACCTCGCCGCGGGCGACGCCGTCCCTCTGCTCCAGACGAAGGGGCACGTCAACCCCGTCGCCTGCCTGGCCTTCGATCCCGGCGGGACGATCCTGGCCTCGGGTGGGGTCGATCGGACCGTCCGGATCTGGGACTTCCGGAACCGGGCCCAGATCGCCGTGCTGGCCCCGCCGGATCAAGGGACGGTCAACGCTCTGGCGTTCACACCGAATGGCCTCCGCCTGGCGACCGGCGGAAGCGACGGAATCCTCCGGGTCTGGAACGTCCAGGCTCGGCCGCCCGTGCTCGAAGCCCAGGCCGCGCCGTTGGTCATCCGGCCAAATGACCCCGACGGGCTGGCCATCAACGCCCTGGATATCAGCCCCGACGGCCGATCCGTCGTCATCGGCCGCGAGGATGGAGCCCTGCTCCGCTACGATCTGGCGAACCTGGCGGGTGGCCCGATCCGGTCGCCGGTCAACCCCCGTCAGGGGGCAGTCGAGGCACTCGCGTTCGCCCCCGACGGCCGGCTGGCCACGAGCCTCATCAGCCAGCGGCTTGCGAGCGCGGGTGACCGGCCGACTGTAGCCTGCGATATCGAGATCCGACGATCGGTTGACCTGGCCGTCACCGAGGCCGTCGCCCGCTCCTCAAACCTCGTCTACGCTCTGGCCTTCAGCCCCGGCGGGAAATACCTGGCCTTCGCCGGGGGGGACCAGCAGGACATCCGGCTCAAGGACCTCCGGAATCCCGCGGCTCCCATGATCGAGCTGTCCGCCTCGACCAGCCGAGGGGCGAGCCTCTGGGACGTCGGCTTCGTCGGCGACCTGTCGGTCGCTTATTCGTTCGTCCACCCCGAAGACGCGCCGCCCGCGGCTTACTGGGGGTTCAACCTCAAGGACCGATCCCGGGCGTCGTTCGCCACAAACGAGGTCCGTCGAGCGATCCCGACCCTGGACGGCTGGAGCGTCCGGCCGGCCGGCCCGTTCCTGCTCGAAGTCCTCCGGGCGGGCGCGGTCGCGTTCCGGCTCGAACTCTCACCGCTCCTCGACGGCCGCTGGTGGTCATACAGCTTCGTTCCGCCCGGCCCGAAACACGCCCGGCCCACCCTGGCCGTCGCCTGCCAGCGCGGGGTCGCCGTCTACCGGCTCGAAGATGGCCTGCGGACGCGGTTCCTCGACGGCCACGCCGGCGCCGTCTATGCCCTGGCTCCCTCGCCCGACGGCAAATGGCTGGCCACGGGCTCGTCGGACCAGACCCTCCGGCTCTGGTCGCTGGCCGACTCCGACGTCATTGCGCCGCTGGGAGCCGAGTTCGAGCGGAGGGACGGTGTTCTGACCGTCCGGTCGGTGGAACCGGGCGGTTTCGCCGAGGTCGCCGGGCTTCAAGCCCGGGACCGGCTTGACCAGGTGGCCCTGGGCGGAAAGGTCGTCACTCCTGACGAGTTCCTGGCGGGCGTCGACGACTCGCCGCCGAACTCGCGGATCGAGTTCAAAGGGGTCCGGAGGCGAGCCGGCATGCCCGATGAGCCGGTCCTGGCCGGGACGACCAAACGCGACCGACCGGTCCTCTCGCTGTTCGTCGGCCTCGACCGGGAGTGGGTCCTCTGGACCCCTCGAGGGTTCTACGACGCGTCGGTCCTCGGTGATTCAACGTTCCTCGGCTGGCTGGTGAACCGATCGACGCTCGCCAATCCCAGGCCGACGGATTTCTATCCGCTGGTCACCCACGAGAAGGCGTTGCGGCAGCCTCGCGGCGTGCCCGGCAATCTCATTGACCAGCTTCTGGACGCGGCGGATGAGTCGGTCGTCCTGGGACCTCGGCCGACCCCTGCCGAACAGACGATCGAGGCCAACCGGCCGAGCGTGGTCACGGCGTATGTCGGCCAGGGAGGGGCAGCGATCCGGGACCGGGACGGTCGGGCGATTGCGCCCGGGTCGCCGTTGCCCGAGGGCTTCGCGATGGACTCGGGGGTCCTGGCGGTCGACTGGAAGGTCGAGACCTGGAAGGCCGGGCCGCCCGGTCCGTTCGAGTTGAGGGTCAACGGGCAAACCGTCCGCCCGGCCCAGGTCCCGCCGCTCGACCCGGCGGCCGGGGTCGCCACGGTCCCGATGCGGTATCCGGTCGAGGATTCCGGCTCTTTCGCGATCATGGCCATGGCCGATCGTGCCGGCCCGAGCGAGCGGAGGCAGACGCTGACCGCGACCGTCAACGCACCCCCTCGGCCCAGACCCGGCCGGTTGCGACTGCTGGCCATCGCGCCGACGTTTACGGATACCGGCATCCCGCCGATCGGGGCATCGGCCAGGGATGCCGGGGACCTGTCCCGTTTCTTCGCCCGCCACCTCGTCACCGAGGCTGGTCAGGCGTTCGGGACAATCGACCCGGACGGCGCGGGGCTCGTGGGCGGGGCGGCGTCGGCGGAGAAGGTGCTCTCCTCTCTGGAATCGGCGGCGAAAGGACCGATCGAGCGGGGCGATCTGGCCGTGGTCGTCATCGAGACCCACCTGGTGACCCGGGGCCAGGATTCCCGGCTCGCCGTCGCCGACAGCCGGGGGGTCCCGCCCGACCCGATGACGACGGTCCCAGCCGAGTCAATCTCGGCCGCCCTGGAGTCGCTGGTCCGACGCGGGTGCAAGGTCGTCCTGGTGCTCGATGGTGTCCACGAGTCGCCCGGAGGGGCCTGGCAGTCGGACGCGGTCGAGTGGGCACGGCGGCTCCGGAACGACCACGACGTCATCACCGTCCTGGCCACGACCCGGAGGCCGATCCGCGACGAGCACGTCGGCGTCCACCGACCGCTCGCGCAGGCAATCCTCGACTCGATCCAGGCCCCCCGGCGGAGGCTCGATGACCCGCTCCTCTCGCTGGCGGACTTCCGGAAAGTCGTTCTCGACGGGGTCCAGAAGCTCACCTTGCGCAAGGGGGAGCCGATGGTTTACATCCCCGCCGGGATCGACCCGGGCTTCCCGTTCCTGACCCGCAAGCCGAAGCCTGTCGAGGCCGCGCTCGGGCGTTGAATCCCTGCATCCTTCGTTCCCTGGTCGATAATAGAGGATCTTGATGATGAGAATCGCGAAGTCGTTCGGAAGCACGGTCGTGGTCGGTTGGCTGCTGGCGGTCTCGACACCACCGGGGGTCGCGGACGATCCTCGGGCCTTCATCGACGGGACCGGTCCCGGCTGGAAGACGCTGGGTGAGAAGGACTTCGTCCGGGCCAACTGTGATCCCGAAACCTGGACCTGGAAGGGGCGCGGACGTCCACTGCACGGGCCAGCCGGTGGGCGTGCTCCGGTCCAGGAAGACCTACGCCAACTTCGAGATGGTCGCCCGCTGGCGGCACCTGAAGTCAGGCGGGAACTCCGGGTTCTTCGTCTGGACGCCGGAGAAGGCGCTGGAGGGCCTGAAGCCGGGACAGCTCCCCGAGCGGCGGGATCGAGGTGCAGGTACTCGACCACGGCTATGCAGAGCAGTTCGAGAAGCAGACCGGTCGGAAGCCCGACTGGTTCACCACCAACGGCGACGTCTTCCCGGTCGGCAGCTCGAAGATGAACCCGTTCGAGCCGAGGTCGCCCGACGGCTCGCGGAGCTTCCCCTCGAAGCAGTTGAGCAAGGGTGTCAACGAGTGGAACCACTACTACGTCCGGGCGATCAACGGCGAAATCCGGCTCTGGGTCAACGGCGAGGAGGTCTCCGGCGGCAACGGCTGCGACCCTCGCCAGGGCTATCTATGCCTGGAGTCGGAAGGCTCGCCCGTGGAGTTCACCCAGATCCGGATCAGGGAGCTGCCTTGACCGGGCTGGCTCCGGCCGCCCAGCGGATCGCCTCGGCGATGTGCTGGCGGCCGAATGGCGTATCGACAGAAAAGGCCGACGCAGTCGCGTCGGCCCCTTCGTAAGATCGGACTTCTCCGCGACGAGTCTTACTTCGCCACGGGATAGTAGAAGTAACCCCCGGTCGCCGGGTTGTAGTAGAGCGGGTAACGGTAGCCGTCGCCCGGCTCGTAAGTCTGGTTGGTCAGGTAAGGGGCGGCGGTCGTGGTCTGCTGATAGACCGGCTGCGAATAGCCGCTGGAATAGTAGCCGTTGTTGTAGTTGTTGTACCCGGTCGAGTAGTTGTTGTACCCGCCGTAATAACCGCCGTTGCCCAGGCCATAGCCCAGCCCGTAGCCGCCGAAGCCGAGCAGCCCCAGGCCGCCGTAGGCGCCGTAACCGCCCCCGTAGCCGTATCCGCCGTAGCCCCGGCTGTAGCCGCCGTAATTCCCGCCGCGATAGCCTCCCATGTGGTAGCCGCCACCACCCATGTGGTAGCCGCCACCGCCCATGTGACCGCCGCCACCCATGTGCCCCCCACCGCCACCGCCGCCGTGACCGCCGCCACCACCACCCCCGCCGCCGCCGTGAGCGAAGGCCGAGGAGGCCGAGGCCGCCAGAATCGTCATCGCCAACGCCGTCGCCTTGACCGCCTTCGGCGCGAATCCCAGGAACCGAATCATGGCTGCTCTCCCTTGGTCTGCAATCGTCCGAGCACGCGGAACGGCGTCCTTTCGGACCTGCCTTTTCATTGTACGACCGTGGAACCGGCTTGGGTCGCTCGGAGTGCCGGGTTGAGGAAAATCACCGGTCGCGTTAGGCTCGCCATTTCAGAATATAGGCAACTTGCGAACTGCGGCGAGGATGACCCCGTCCCAGGCGTCCGGTCGATCCGAGACAGCCATCATCAAAGGAACATCATGCGATCCAGCATTCCGGCCGGGTTCGGCCTCGCGATCGTCCTCCTCGTCCCCCTCCAGTCGATGGCCCAAGGTCCCCGACCAGGCGAGGCGCTCGAACTCCGTCGAAAGATCGACGCCATCCTCCGCGACGAGATGACCCGGCACTGGTTCCCCCACGCGATCGAGCCCGGCGGAGGGCTTCCACCAGAACTTCGCCCGCGACTGGTCCCCCCGACCCGACGACAACCGCTCGCTGGTCTACCAGTCGCGGATGACCTGGACCGCCGCCGCGTTCGCCCGCTACTCGGAGCCCGACCGCGAGGAGTTCTCCGCCTACGCCCGCAAAGGGATTGAATATCTCGACCGCGTCATGCGCGACGGCCCTTCGGGCGGTTTCCACTGGGTGCTCGACCCAGACGACAAGGTCTCGACGGGACTCGGGACCGAGAAGCACGTTTACGGGACCGCCTTCGTCCTCTACGCCGCCAGCGCCGTGCATGAGGTCACCCACGACGAGACGGCCCTCAAGGTCGCCCGCGACGCCTTCGACTGGCTCGAACGGACCGCCCACGACGCCGTGCACGGCGGCTACTTCGAGGCGATCTCCCGGGAAGGCAAACCGATCCTGACCTGGGACGAGTCGGCCCCGGTCTCGAAGCGGATCGACCGGCTGGGCGATTATTACGGCTTCAAGTCGATGAACTCGCATATCCATCTTCTCGAAGCGATCGCCGAATTCTATCGGGTCGAGAAGACGCCGCTCGTGAAGCAACGGCTGGCGGAGACCCTCGCGATCGTCCGCGACCGGATCGCCGCAGAGCCCGGCGCTCTGAATCTCTACCTCACGCGCGACTGGCACCCCACCCCGGCGCACGACTCGTTCGGCCATGACATCGAGACGGCCTACCTGCTCATCGAGGCCGCCGAGGCCCTCGGCATCCCCGACGACCTCAGGACCGCGAAGGTCGCCCGGAGCCTGGTCAACCACGCCCTCGACTGGGGCTGGGACGACCAGAACGGCGGCCTCTACGACAAAGGGGACGTCTTCGCCGGCCGGGCCTACGACACGACCAAGGTCTGGTGGACCCAGGCCGAGGGGCTTAACGCCCTCCTCCTTATGCACAGAAAGCACGGCGAGACGACCGACCGCTACTGGAGAGCCTTCCGCAAGCAGTGGGCCTTCATCGAGGCTCACCTACTCGACCCCGTCCACGGCGGCTGGTTCATGGAGACCACCCGCGACGGCACCCTGATCGGCGACGGCCGCAAGGCAAACCAGTGGAAAGCCGCATACCACACCGGCCGGGCGATGATGAACGTCGCGAGGATGCTCTCCGAGATCGAGCCGGCCGGCCCCGGAGGATGAGGCCGGCCGGACTTGATCTTAAATTCTCACATAATTCCAAATCTAAAATCCCAAATTTGAGATCCCAGATCCACGAATCGTCCGTCAGGCTGCCTCGCGGGCCACGTCCTCGTCGAGCTGGAGGACGTGCAGGCCGAGCCGGTGGAATTCCTCCTGCGTGACCTCGAACGGGCCGCCGTTGAGCGACCAGAGCGCCTCGACGACCTCGTCCAGGTCCTGCTCGGGCTCGTCCCAGGTCACGTGGAACTTGCACCCTTCGCGGACCCAGACGTCGGCGCCGAGGTCCTCCAGATGACCTTCGATCTCGGCTCGATGGGTGGGGTCGATGGTGAACGTCCAGCGGATCAGGTCGGTCGAGGCTTCCTGGATTTCCGGGCTCATCGGGCACCTCCTTGCGTCGGTCGGTGGTTCGGTTCGGCGCGAGCGGAGCGGCCCGTTCGCGTCGATTGGTATGCATCGGTCGAGGCAAGGGGCGAGCTTCAGCTTATTTCCCCACCTTGAGGTGCTCGTCGAACCAGTCGGCGAACGCCTCCATGTCCTTGACCATGCTTAGCCAGCCGTGCCCGGCGCCCTTCTTGACGACCAGTTTCGCCTCGACACCGGCCCCCTTGAGCTTCTCGACGATCGTTTCGGACTGTTGCAAGGGGACGAGCGTGTCGGCGTCGCCGTGGTAGATCAGCGCGGGGGCGTCGTCGGCCGAGACGTGGGTCGCGGGCGAGACCTTGCGGAGGATCTCCCGGCGCTTCTCCGGGTCAGTGATGGGCCTCCAGACGTTCTCGGCCGGGTCCAGCTCGCGGAAGTCGAAGGCGGGGCGGAACATCCGGCCGAAATCCGTCACCTTGATCATCTCGCGAGCCGCCGCCCCATAGTTGAGGAAGTCGGTCGGCGGGAAGAAGCAGGCAACCGCCTGGACGCGGCTCGACTCGCGGTCGACCGGGTCCTTTGCGTTCGGGTTGCCCGGGTCTCCCGCCGTCCCGAGCATCAGCGAGAGGTGAGCCCCGGCCGAGGCCCCCGTGACGCCGATCCGGCCCGGGTCGATCGCGTAGTCCTTCGCGTGGTGTCGGATGAACCGGATCGCCCGGTTCACGTCGAGCACGATCTCGGGCACCGTGTACCTCGGCTGGCTCCCGTGGACGACCGCGAAGACGGTGTACCCTCGGTTGAGCAGCGGCAGGAAGAAGGCCGGAATGATCGACTCGCGCGACGAGAAATAGCCACCGCTGACCACCAGCACAACCGCCGAACCGTTGGCGTTGGATTTCGGCGAGAAGACGTCCATCGTCAGGGCCGTGCCGACCTTCCGGCCGTAGATCACGTCCGACTTGCGGTCGAACGGCGGGCCGTCGTCAGCAAATCCGGTTGACGGGTTGAAGAGGACCATGATCAGAAGTGCCAGCGAGATCGGTCGTCTCATCGTGGACTCTCGGAGGGGCCTGTCGGTCGAGGCGGATCGGACCATCATACTCCAGGAGGAGTCAACCGCCGACCGTCAGCCGCCAACTCGTTCTCGCACTCCGCGCGATCCATTACAAACTCGCTTGGCTCAGGATGGATTCCGGGGTGGTGGCTTGAATGACCCGATCCGAAGACCCGATCTGGGTGCCACGGGTTGTACTCAACCCGTGAGTCGGCGGGCGTTTGCGGAACACGGGTTGAGTACAACCCGTGGCACCCAAGCAGCCATATTCGGTCACCACATTCGGTCACCACCACGGAATCCATCATGAGCCATGATGTTTGCTGTTAGATAATTCCTGGCGTCATGATGGTCTTTTCTCGGGTATGACAAAGCGCAAGGCGTCAGAACAACCTGAGTCGGCCCTCTCGGCAATATCCAGGGATCGAAAGGCGCCTCCAGGCCGAACTCAGCCTGCTCAGAACCTCATGAAGGCGTAGTCGGGGTTGGTCGGGTCGAAGTCGGTCTGGGTCAGGGGGGCTTCGAGGTTGAGGTTGTCGTAGGCGTAATGCTCGGCCAGCTCGAGCTCTCCAGATTGGCCGGGGGCGGGCCAGTCGTAGCTGGAGATCCGCATCGGGAACTGCGTTTCGGGGTCGTAAAGCACCTCGACCCGCGCGAATGGGCGAGAGCCATCGGCCACGCTGTGGGTGTGGATCGAGCGGAGCCAGGTCTTTCCCTCGGTGTCGGTGGTCCGGTCGAGCGTGGTCGTGGCGTCGGCGTCGTCGATGTCCAGCTTGCGGAATGAGAAGAGTTTCCGGGCCAGGTGGACCAGTCCAGCCTCGGTGACCGGGTGCCGGGTGTCGGCCAGGGCCAGTGCCGAGTCGGGCTCGACGGCCAGCCTGGGGATGATCTTGCGGGTCCAGTCGCCGTTGTGGGCGATCACCTTGTTCTCGTGGTGCCCCTCGGCGTAGACCACTTCCTTGCCCGCCTTCGGGGCGAGAAACTTGAGATAGATTGCGAACGGGCGGTTGCGGACCTTCATCGCCAGCGTCTGCTCGGGCCCGAGCTTGCCGTTGATCCGCTCCCGCTTGCGAAAGGTGGCCGTATAGCTCTCGACCCTCGCCAACCTGGCCAGCACTCGCTCGTTCGAGGCGAGCAGGAGCTTCTTCGCCGCGTCTCCCGACAAGGTCCCCTCGGGCCACGTCGGCGGCGAGTCGTCCCTAGCGGGGATTGGCGGCGCGGGCTGGTCGGAGTCGGCCAGGTGGGTCGGCGGCCCGGACGGGTGATCCGAGAGCGGCGCGGTGAACCACCAGGCCGCGGCCCCCAGGATCGTCGGCAAGGCCAGAACCAGGAGCCAGAGCCCTCGCCGTCGTCGAGGGGTCGCGGCCGGGTCGGCCGATGAGTCGGTGGCCGCCATGAGTCGGAGACTCCGCAATAGATGAAAGGGCGCGAGATGGAGGCGAGGGGGGCCGGACGAGGGCGGGTCGCGCTCCGAAGGATCGAGTTCCTCTCCTGATCGGATTGTCGGCGAATCGCCTCGGAAAATCCAGCAGAATTCGGACATTCGTTTGCACGAAGGATGTTAGGAACGATCCGAAGGGCTGCGACCCCAGGTCGGTCGAATTGACCGGACCGGGTCGCGGCGACTACCATACAAACTCTCGGCCCGATCGGGGTAACGAGGCCCGGTCGGCGCTGTCGTCGCAACCGGAATGAAATGGAACGGATTGTCAGGGATCGCCCGTCGGAGGTCGCTCGCGCCATGACCCAGATCGAAGAGGCTCGCAAAGGTCGCATCACTCCCGAGATGGACTTCGTCGCCACGCGCGAGAAACTCGAGCCCGAAACGGTTCGCGACGAGGTCGCCCGGGGCCGGATGGTGATCCCCGCCAACCGCGAGCACCTCAAGCAAGGTCTCGAGCCGATGGGAATCGGGATCAAGGCCGTCTGCAAGATCAACGCCAACATCGGCAATTCGGCCGTCACCTCCGACGTCGATAACGAGCTGGCCAAGCTCAAGATGGCCGTCGACCTCGGCTCCGACACGGTGATGGACCTCTCCACCGGCGGCAACATCGACGCTATCCGTCGCGCCATCATCGCCGCCAGCCCCGTGCCGGTCGGCACCGTGCCGATGTACCAGGCGATCCAGCAGGTCAAGAAGGTCGAGGACCTCACCGAGCAAGGCTTGCTCGACATCGTCGAGCACCAGGCCAAGCAGGGGGTCGACTACATGACCCTCCACGCCGGCATCCTCCGCGACTACATCCCGCTCACCGCCAACCGGATCACCGGGATCGTCTCGCGGGGCGGGTCGCTGATCGCGCAGTGGATGTTCGCCCACAAGAAAGAGAACCCGATCTACACCCGGTTCGACGACTTCTGCGACATCATGCGCGAGTACGACGTGACCTGGAGCCTCGGCGACAGCCTCCGCCCCGGCTCGATCGCCGACGCCTCCGACGCCGCGCAGTTCGCCGAGTTGAAGACCCTCGGCGAGCTGACCCGCCGGGCCAGGGAGCGCGGCTGCCAGGTGATGGTCGAAGGTCCCGGGCACGTCCCGATGGACCAGATCGCCATGAACATGGAGAAGCAGGCGGTCGAGTGCGACGAGGCCCCGTTCTACGTCCTCGGCCCGCTCGTCACCGACATCGCCCCCGGCTACGACCACATCACCTCGCGCCATCGGCGCCGCGCTGGCCGGCTGGCACGGCGCGAGCATGCTCTGCTACGTCACGCCCAAGGAGCACCTCGGCCTGCCCGAGGTCGACGACGTCCGGCAGGGCGTGATCGCCTACAAGATCGCCGCCCACGCCGCCGACCTCGCCCGCCACCGCCCCGGCGCCCGCGACCGCGACGACGCCATCAGCCGGGCCCGCTACAAGTTCGACTGGGAGGCCCAGTTCAACCTCTCGCTCGACCCCGAGACCGCCCGCCGGATGCACGACGAGACCCTGCCTCAAGAAGCGTTCAAGACCGCCGCGTTCTGCTCGATGTGCGGCCCCAAGTTCTGCTCGATGCGGATCACCGAAGACCTCCGCAGGCAGGCCAACGAGGCCGCCAACCTGGTGGAGCTGGAGGTCGCCGCGGGCGGGTGATGTTTCTCGCAGGGGCCACCCCGGGACCCGATGGCCCGACCGTCGCGGGTCGGCCCCTGCGATCTCGATCGGAAGGCCGTCGTTCGACGCCCCGATGCGCGGCCCGGGAGGAGTGGCCGGCGCCCTCAGGGGAGAGGAATGTCCTTGAACTCGAACGGGAGGTCAACCGGCACGACGGTCATCTCGCGATAGCGGAGCGTGACCCCCTTCAGGTCTCTCGGCCAGGGCATCGGCGCGAGATTCTCGTCCGAGAAGACGAGGACCCAGTCGAACGGCGTTTCCATGCGTTTCGGGCCCGATTCCTGTCACGAACCTTGTGCTTGCCTTCCAGACCTTGCCGGCCCCGTCCACGATCGTGAACTGTTCCTCGCTCAGGTCGGGCGCCGGAGCCTTCAAGTCCGCCGGTCGGATCGTCACGAGCACGGCCATCCGGCCATCCGGCCTCGACCCCGCCTTTTCGATCTTCCCGCCGGGCCCCGGGGTTTCAACGACGATGAGATCCTCCACGGGGCGCTTCTCGACGGACCGGATGGTCACGATCGTGTCGTCTCCTTCCAAACTCTTCCCCGCGCGTCCGCGAGGGGGATCGCGATCGGTTCCGGTCGCAGCCCGCCGACCGCCACCGGCGCGACGCCACGCAGGATCTTGATCCGGCGACCACCCTTCTTATCCCGCGCGAGCGGGATCCGCGCGAGGGTATACGCCGCCGGCGTGAATTCGAACTCGAAGTCGTCCTGCGGGCTGAACGGATCGGCCGGGATCAGGGATTGTCCCAGGTCATCCTCGGCCGTCAGGTCCTTCAACTTGCCCGCGTTCTTCAAGAGCATCCGAGGCTCGACAGCGACGCGCACGTCAATGTAGGAACTGCCCGCATCCTCCTTGACCGGGTTCGGGACGAATTCCTCGGCGTTTTCCGGCCTGAGGTGGAGCTGCCGACCTCGCCCCTGGAACGAGATCTGGTCTAACTGGAAACGGAACGGGCCGTGGTCGGACACCGGACCGGTGGAGTAACCGCGGAAGATCGCGACCGACGTGCCTCCCACGCCGCTCCCCAGGTTCGAGCCGAATCGGCCCGCGTCGCAGACCCTGTTGAACCGCCAACCAGAAGGGTACCGGCTCCGCCGTCCGGAGCGTGATCCGGGTCGAGAGCCACTCTTCCTGGGCCGAGTAGATGGTGACGAGGCAGCCCGTCCGCGCCGTGAGATCCCGGATGACCTCGCGCATCGGCGCGTCCTTGTAGTCGAGGGCGATGGTCCGGGGGCGGATCAACTCGTCCCGGTGGATCGCCTTGATGATTGCTGCGGCTCGGGGCCGGACCTCGGCGTCGCCGCGGTCCCGAGCGGCCCGCAGCGCGGGCAGGGCCGAGGTCCCGAGGGCTCTGAGCGCCGCCGAGGCGTCGTCGCGCGTCGGAGGATCCTCTGACGCGAGACCGGCCACGAGTGGTGCCGAGTCCGGTTTCGAGGACCCGACTCGGTCGGGCGCCTGGGCCAGGATCGTTGCGGCGAGGAGCAAGGGAGAGAGGCTCATCCGGGGGACTCCGTCCGAGGTGGCGGGCCGGGCCGACTACACCGAGGCCCGGTCAGTCCTACTTTACACGCTCATCGACATGCCACCAGTCGAGGTAGAATGCGTCGAGCCCACGAAGACGCACCATCGGGGAGCGTAGGAGACCGGCCGACGACTTCATGGAGTGCGTCTTCGAGGGCTCGACGCACTCGCCTGAAGAACCGACCACCCCGCGAAGGAGCCCCCGATGAGCATGAATCCCGCCGCCCGGCCCGCGATCTTGGCCCTCCTGATGGCCATCGGCCCGACGGCCGCCGGGCTCGCCGAGGACCGGCCGGCCCCGCCCGCCGATCGGTCGGACCTCGGCTTCATGGAAGTCGGCCGGTCGTACCTGATCAAGTTCCCCGAAGGCCATCATCCGATCCAGGTGAAGGAGTCGGGGATCACGGCGAAGCCGTCGGGCCCGCCGGCTACGTGGCGGGCGAATTACCAGATCGACGTCTTCGTCGTGCGGAAGCTCGGAGGGGGCTCGTGGGCCCTGCTGGAACACCCGGCCGACCCGAAAGCCGCCCTCGACGTCCTCTCCGCCCGGAACCTGCTCGCCGACTAGGCCAGGGTCGCCGAGATCGAGGCCGACCCGCAGCGGAAGGACTTCCTCGCCGGGCGCCGCGAGGCCGCGCACGGCGAGGTGAAGCTGACGCAGACCTGGATCAACCTCGCCCACGCCCTCAGCATCTCCGACCCGCCGGCCGAGCAGCGGTGGGAGCTGAAGTTCAACGTCGAGGCGAAGTGATCGCGGCCTCGTGTCAGAATATATGACATCGAGAAGATGTTTGCCGACTGGGCTGGACCTATCTATATTAACCGGACCGGCCCGGCTCCCCCGACAGGGGCGGAACAGCCGCGGCCGCTCGGTGATCCGGCGGAGAATCGGGCGGACGCACCCCCCCGCGTCTCACCCTCCAGGTTGCCGATGGCGTTCATCGGCCGGACGTCGCATCATCCGACTCCCGGAGGAGAGAGCCATGAAGTCGGTGCGCATTTCGTTGCTCGTGGCCGCCCTGGCGGTCTCGCCGTCCTCGCCCGCGCGGGCCGCGTTCGTCACGATCATCGGCCAGGTTTCCAGCCAGGGCTATCGGTTCACCAATTTCGACGGGCCGACCCCGAACACGGCGGGGACCGTCATCAACGGGATCTCGAACAGCGGCACCGTCGTCGGGTTCAGCACCCCCGACGGCGCGACGTTCAACAACTTCACGGCCAACCCGCTCACGGGCACGACGGCCAACACGCTGAACATCAACGGGGCGACCGCCGCGATGGCCAACGGGGTGAACTCGTCGGGGACGGTCGTCGGGCTCGACGGTAACAACAACGCCTTCACGCTCTCGGGCGGGACGATCTCCACCTATATTCCGTTCAATGGCACCTCGGCCATCGCCTTCGGGATCAACGACAACGGCCTGATCGTCGGCCAGTACACGAACGTTGCGGGCGTCACGCCCGGCTACGTCCGGAACGGGGCGAATTTCGCCACCATCAACGCCCCGTCCGGCCCCGACTCCGTCAACGCCCAGGGGATCAACAACAACGGGCTGATCGTGGGCTTCTACCTGGGCACCGACGGCAACGACCACGGATTCAAGGCCCAGTACAACTTCGCCTCGCCCTTGACCACGCTCACCGGCACCGCGATCGCCGACCCGACGATCCCCGTCGTCCCCGGCGAGCCGGGCGCCACGTTCGTCTTCTCGCAGATCCTCGGGATCAACGACCAGGGGATCGCGGTCGGCTACTACGGCGACTCCACCACGAGCCAGCACGGCTTCCTCTACAACATCAACACCGGCCAGTACACCTTCCTCGACGACCCGGCCGAGGGGTTCAGCAACGGCGTCGAGGTGACCCAGATCACGGGGATCAACAACGCCGGCGAGATCACGGGCTTCTACCTGGATGCCAACGGGGTCAGCCATGGATTTGTGGCGCTGGCCGTCGCCGTCCCCGAGCCCGCCTCGATGCTCCTGACGGGCCTCGGCATGGCGTCGGCCCTCGGCTGGGCCGCGCGGATCGACGCCGGCGCAAGATCGCCCCCTGACGGGCCTCGATGACAGCGTCGTCTCGATCAAATATCAGTCGGTGTAGGGTGCGTCGAGTCCTCGAAGACGCACCTGTTCTGACTTCGACTCGATCGAAGATCAGAATCCCTTCGGCCAGCGGCGGGTCTCTTCCAGGGGCTCGCCGGTCTCCAGCAGGCTCTTGAGGCTGGAGAGGATCGCCGGCCAGCCAGTCGAGGTCTTCTCGATCAGCTTCGAGTCGGGCCGGTCGATCTCCTGGATCACGGTGAGCTTGACCGCGTCCCCCTTCGGCTCCAGATCGTAGGTCAGCCGCGAATACCCCTCGGCCGTCGCCTCGGGGAAGAGTTCGTTCCGCCACGAGAGGACCAGCCGCCGGGGCGGGTCGATCTCGATGACCTCGCCGCTGTCGGTGACCCGGCCGTCGGGGACCACGATCTTCCAGGACGCGCCCGGCTTCCACTCGCAATCCTGCCAGGTCTCGACCCAGAACTGCCGGGTGAACTCGGGCTCGGTCAGCGCCTTCCAGAGCGTCTCCGGCGTGGTCCGGATGAAGGTCACGTAGACGAATCGCGAGACGGAATCAGCCATCGGTCTCTTCCTCCAGCCTCTTTTTGAGATCCGCGAGCGCGCGGAGGCGCCCTCGCTCGAACTGGCCGATCCATCGCTCGGCGATCTCGTGGATCGGCACCGGGTTGAGGTAATGCAACTTCTCGCGGCCCCGCCGGATCGTCACGACCAGCGACGCCTCTTCCAACACCTTGAGGTGCTTCGTCACCGCCTGACGGGTCATCTCCATCCGCTCGCAGAGCTGCCCCAGCGTCTGCCCGTTCTCCACACGCAGACGGTCCAGCAACTCCCGGCGCCCCGGATCGGCCAGCGCCTTGAAAGCCCCGTCGAGGTCGGCGTCCATGGCCCCATTATGCAACCAAACGGTTGCATGTCAAGGCGGTCGACGACGACGATTTCCCAAAAACAGTGTTAACCGACCTCGCGCCGACCTGAATGTGTTATCGATGTCCGTTTTTCCATCGATCCACACCGTCAACCGAGGTCAACCATGGTCGTCAGCGAAGCCCGACGCGCCGCGAACCGTAGAAATTCACTCAAGAGCACCGGCCCGAAAACCCCCGAAGGCAAGGAAAAGTCCCGCGCCAACGCCCTCAAACATGGCCTCTGCGCCTCCGTCTGCGTTCCCGAAGACCTCGAAACCGTCCAGCGACGCTCCACCGACTTCTTCGACACTCTCAAGCCGCAAAATCTGATTCACGTCTGGATGGTCAACCAGGCCGCGCTCTACTCCGTCCGGATCGAACGATCCCAGCGCATGGAACGCCGCATCCGCGACAAGATCTCGCTCCGCGCCGAACTGACCTGGGACGACGATCGCCGGTTCGAGGCCGAGGACATCGGCCGGAAGCTCGGCAAGGACCCGGCCTCGGCCGTCGAGGCCTTGCGGCGAACATCTCATGGTTGTGAATGGATGATGACCCGCTGGGCCATGCTCGCCCACGCCGCCGACACGCAGAAGGAGGGCTGGACCGACGCCCAAATTAAACTCGCGTTCGACCTCCTGGCCACGCCTCATGAGTTCCGCGAAGGTCGAAAGCCCGGCCTGATGATCGACCTCGAAGGCCGGGTCATCGACGATGGCGAGGACTCGGCCGCCGTCGCCCGTCGCGAGATCGAGGCCCTCAAAGACCATCGGGAAATCGTCGCCGACCTCGACGAGGTCAACCAGGCCCTCGCCGCGGCCGACCTGACCAACGAGGGCGATCCGGAATTGAGAAGGCTCCGCCGATATGAGTCGGCGCTGTTCAACGAAGATGCGCTGGTGCCTGAAACAGATCACGATTCAATCGCCTTATCGGGTCCCCGACCCGAGCCTCCGGCCTCAGTGGGTGATGGAACCCGAGCCGACACCGGCGCCCGAACCGAAGCATCCGGACGAGGTCGCCGCCGAGGGGTGGACGCCCGAGTGCATCCAGCCGCCGTTCTGCCTCGAACCCGAGAGAAGTTTCCCGAGCCCGGCCAGAATGCCGACATCCCGAAGATCCTGGCCGGCCGTCGCGAGAAGCGGTTCCGGAAGGCGGAGTCGCGCCGGGAGGCGAATCGAAGGAAGGCCCAGAAGCTCCGAGCCTGACGGCTCCGAGGCGTCTGACCAATCGATGGTTATTGATTCTTTGGCCCGAATTGGGTCGGAGGTCGTGCGGTGCTGCGCAGTTGGTCCAAAGCAAGGGTTAAAATGGGCAATTTAAGCGAGATATTTTGTCGGTTGGGTCGAGCCTCGGGCGAGCCCCACCACCAAATTCGGTTGGTCGGGCTCGCCCGAGGCTCGACCCAACCGACGCAGATTCTCCAATCCTGCCGGTTGCGAGAACGAAGCCAATGGGGACTACGGAGCAAAGCCATTCCGGGAGGTCGCGTTCGGTCGTATGCTCGAAGGAACCTCGGAGGGCTTGCGCGCATGAGAATCCTGGTCTGGTTGTCCCTGGGCTGCTTCGGAACCTCGGTCGCCTTCGGGGGCGAGGCGGAGGCCCGTCGGTTTCGGGAGCAGGTCGCCCCGATCCTTCAGGGCCACTGCGTTCGCTGCCACGAGGGGAAGAAGCCCAAGGGGGATGTCGATCTGACGAAGGGGTCGGGCGTGGTCAACGGCGTGGGCGAGGGGTGGGTCATCGTCCCCGGCAAGCCCGAGGAGAGCCGGCTCTTCGAGGTGATCTCGGGCGAGAAGCCGACGATGCCGAAGTCGGGCGACCGGCTCTCGCCGGATCAGGTCGAAACGATCCGTTCATGGATTGCCGACGGCGCCGCCTGGCCGGCCGGCGAGGTGCTTAGGCAGCGTCCGGAAATAAGTTCGCCATTTGGGCGGATTTGTGATTCGATGGCCTCATGATCGACAGCGACCCGATCCGTGACAAGTATCAAGCTCTCCGTTCCGTGCTCAACGAGCGAGCCCGTCGCCTCTGGGCGGCCGCCGAAGCTCGCTCCTTGGGCCGTGGCGGGATCAGTGCCGTCGCCGCGGCGACGGGCATCGCTCGCGATACAGTACGCCTCGGGATCCGCGAGCTTGGAGAGCTATCCGGTCAGGGCCAAGCCGACCTATCCCCGTCGCGTGCGCGGCATCCCGGAGCGGGGCGTAAGCCGCTGACTTCCCTCGACGCCTCACTCCTGGCGGACTTGCAAGCCCTGGTGGAATCCACGACCCGAGGCGACCCGATGTCGCCCCTCCGCTGGACGTGCAAGAGCACCAGGCGGCTCTCCCAGGAGTTGCGTGATCAGGGACATCGGGTCGGCCGGACCACGGTCCACGAGCTGCTGGAGCATCTGGGCTACAGCCTGCAATCCAACCGCAAGACCAAGGAAGGCGAGTCGCACCCGGATCGCGACGCCCAATTCGAGTACATCAATCGGCAGACCAAGCTCTTCCAACGGCTTGGACAGCCGGTGGTCTCGGTGGACACAAAGAAGAAGGAGTTGGTCGGGGATTTCAAGAACGGCGGGCGGGAGTGGCGGCCGAAGGGGGAACCCGAGAAGGTGCGGGTCCATGACTTCCCGGACCCCGCCCTGGGCAAGGCGATCCCCTACGGCGTCTACGACCTGGCAGCCAACCGAGGCTGGGTCAGCGTCGGGGTGGATCATGATACGGCGGAATTCGCCGTGACGACACTCCGCCGTTGGTGGTCGATGATGGGGCAGCCGCTCTACCCCCACGCGGCGGAATTGCTCGTGATGGCCGACAGCGGCGGCAGCAACGGGTCGCGGAACCGACTCTGGAAGGTGATGTTGGCGACGATGGCCCGGGAGACGGGCCTGCGGATCAAGGTCTGTCACTTCCCGCCTGGGACCAGCAAGTGGAACAAGATCGAGCATCGGATGTTCTGCCACATCACGCAGAATTGGCGAGGGCGGCCGCTGGTGAGCCACGAAGTGATCGTCAACTTGATCGACTCGACGACGACCTCGAAAGGCCTGGAGGTCCGGGCGGAGTTGGACAAGGAGGCGTACCCGAAGGGGAAGAAAGTAACCGACGAGGAGTTGTCCCGAGTGAAGATCCAGAGAGCCCGCTTCCACGGCGACTGGAACTACACGGTATTACCTGAACCAGCTTGAATTGGCGAACTTATTTCCGGACACTTCCTTAGGGCCGATCCGACCGACTGGTGGTCGCTCCGGCCGCTCGTCCGTCCCGAGGTCCCCGCCCTGGATCGGGCCGGCTGGGTCAAGACCCCGATCGACGCCTTCATCCTCGCCGGGCTCCGGTCGAAGGGACTGGCGCCTTCGCCCGAGGCCGACCGGCGGACCCTGATCCGCCGGGTCACGTTCGACCTGACCGGCCTGCCCCCCTCCCCTGAGGATGTCGAGGCGTTCCTGGCCGACCCGGCGCCGGACGCTTATGAGCGGCTGGTCGACCGCCTGCTGGCCAGCCCTCGGTATGGCGAGCGTTGGGGCCGGCACTGGCTGGACGTCGTCCGCTACGGCGACACCCACGGCTACGACAAGGACCAGCCCCGGCCCAACGCCTGGCCCTATCGCGATTACGTGATCCGGGCCTTCAATGAGGACAAACCCTACGGCCGGTTCGTCCGCGAGCAGGTCGCCGGGGACGTGCTCTATCCCGGGACCCGCGACGGGATCGAGGCCCTCGGGTTCATCGCGGCCGGGCCGTGGGACCTCATCGGCCACGCCGAGGTGCCCGAGACCAAGCTCGACGGCCAGCTCGCCCGGCTGCTCGACCGCGACGACATGGTGTCCAACACCATGAACACGTTCGCCAGCCTGACCGTCCAGTGTGCCCGGTGCCACGACCACAAGTTCGACCCGGTCTCGCAGGAGGACTATTACAGCCTCCAGGCCGTCTTCGCCGCGCTCGATCGGGCCGACCGCCCGTACGACGCCGACCCGGCGGTCGGCGCGCTCGACGGGCCGAGCTGGCGACCCGGCGGTCGGTCCTGATCCGTCAAATCGACGATCTTCGATCGATCGCGAAGGCCAGAGCGGGCGAGCGGCTGGCAGGCGCTCGGATCGGCAGATCGCCCGCCTGGAGTCGGCCCGGGGCCAGCGTCCAGGCCGGTCGCCGGCTTATGGCTATCACAGCGGGCTCTCGACGGTCGCGGAGGCGACCCGTTGGGTCCAGGTCGACCTCGGGCGAGGCCCGTGCCGATCGCGCGGGTGGTGCTCCACGCCTGCGACGACGACTTCAACGCGATCGGCCCGGGGTTCGGCTTCCCGACCCGGTTCAAGGTCGAGGCGTCGGACGACCCGGCGTTCGCGCTCGGGCGTGGTCGGTCGTCGCCGACCGCTCGGGCGAGGACTTCGCCAACCCCGGCTCGCGCCGGTGAGTTTCGATGTCAAAGACGTGACGATGCCCGGTATGTCCGGGTGACGGCGACCCGGCTCGCCCCTCGTCAGAACGACTACAACTTCGCCCTGGCCGAGCTGGAGGTCTTCGACCCGACCGGCGTCAATGTTGCCGGAGGCGCAAAGGTGACCGCTCTGGACACGATCGAGGCCCCCCCTCGCTGGAGGACGGCGAACCTGGTCGACGGCGACTACCCGTCGGACGATCCCGGAGGCCTGCCCGCGCTGCGGGCCCAGCGGGACGCGATGCTCAGCGAGGCCGCTCGACGAGGCCGGTCGCCTTGCCCTCGACGAGGCCAACCGGGCTCTGGCCGAGGTCGACCGCGAGGTCGCCACGCTGCCCGCCCAGCGGCGTGTCTACGCCGGGACGGTCCACAACGGCACCGGGTGCCTTTCGAGGGACGGGGCCGGACGGCGGCAAGCCTCGGGTGATCCGCGTCCTTCGCCGGGGCGAGCCGCGCGACCCGAGGCAGGTCGTCGGGCCGGGGACGGTCCCGATCAGCAAGGATCTCCCCTCGCGGTTCGACCTTCCGCCCGACGCTCCCGAGGGCGAGCGCCGGGCCGCCCTGGCCCGGTGGCTGACCGACCCGAAGAACCCGCTGACCTGGCGGTCGATCGTCAACCGGGTCTGGCAATATCACTTCGGCCGGGGCCTGGTCGACTCGCCCAACGACTTCGGCCGGATGGGCCGGACGCCCTCGAACCCCGAGCTGCTCGACTGGCTCGCCGCCGAGTTCCGCGACGGCGGGCAGTCGCTCAAGGAGCTGCATCGGCTGATCGTGACGAGCGCCGTGTACCGGCAATCATCCGGGCAACGACGAGGCGAAGGCCCGGATCGACGGCGAGAACGTACTGCTCTGGCGGATGAACCGGCGGCGGCTGGAGGCCGAGGCCGATCCGCGACTCGGTCCTGCTCGTGGCCGGCAAGCTCGACCTGAGCCATGGGAGGGCCCGGGTTCCGCGACTTCGTGGTCGAGCACCCCGAGCACTCGCCGCATTACGAATACAAGCTGTTCGACCCCGAGGACCCGAAGGCGCACCGCCGGTCGGTCTACCGCTTCATCGTCCGGTCGCAGCCGCAGCCGTTCCTGGCGGCGCTGGACTGCGCCGACCCGTCGATGAGCGTCGACAAGCGGAACGAGAGCACAACCGCGCTCCAGGCGCTGGCCCTGCTCAACGACCGCTTGATGGTCGCGATGGCCGCCCACTTCGCCGGGCGGCTGGAGCGGGAACGGCCCGACCTGCCGGGCCGGATCGACCGCGCGTTCCTGCTCGCCCTGGGCCGTGCCGCCGACGCCGGACGAGCGCGAGGCCCTGGCCGGCGCACGCCCTCAGATTCGGCCTGGCGAACGCCTGCCGGGTGATCTTCAACCTCAACGAGTTCGTCTTCGTGGATTGATACGGCCGGTTGAATGGGAAAAGACTTGAAGATTTAACCGCCAGGACGCCAAGGTCGCAGAGAGAGGAAGAGAGAGAATCATTCCATGGCTTGACCCTTTCGCCTCCTCCTCTCTGCGTTCTCTCCGCGAACTTGGCGTCTTGGCGGTTAAATAGTATTAATTTTTGATCAAATGGGGAAAAGATGGCTCGCAACGACTCGCCCTATCACCGGCCCGGCCTGTCCGACGGCCCGACCTCGCGCCGCGACTTCCTCTGGCGGTCCGGCGGCGGGCTGGGCGGGATCGCGCTGGCGAGCCTGCTGGCCGAGGAGCGGGCCGCCGGCGGGGTGCTCCATCACCCTGCGAAGGCGAAGCGCGTCGTCCAGCTCTTCATGGCCGGGGCGGCGAGCCATATCGACCTGTTCGACTACAAGCCGGAGCTGATCAAGCGGCACGGCCAGAAGTCGGACTTCGGCGAGCCGGTCGAGGCGTTCCAGGACGGCCTCGGACCCTGGCTCAAGCCGGTCTGGGACTTCAAGCCCCACGGGCAATCGGGCAAGAGGCTGGGCGAGGTCGTGGCCGAGCTGGGCGATTGCGTCGACGACATGGCCTTCGTGCATAACATGGTCGGCAAGAGCGGCGTCCACAGCTCGGCCACGCTGCTCCAGGCCACCGGGTTCCAGACGCCCGGCTTCCCCGGCGCGGGGGCCTGGGTCAGCTACGGGCTGGGGAGCCTGAACGAGAACCTGCCGACCTTCGTCGTCCTGCCCGACCACCGGGGGTTCGCCTCGAACGGGCCGAAGAACTGGGACTCGGCCTTCCTCCCCGCCCAGCATCAGGGGACGGTCGTCTACCCCGGGACCGCCGAGCCCGTGGCCTATCTTCGAGCCCCGGCCGGCGGCTACGTCACGCCCGAGGGCGACGCCGCCGGGCTGGAGCTGCTCGGCTCGCTCAACCGCCGGCACGCGGCCGACCGGCCGGGCGATGCCCGGCTCGATGCCCGGATCCGGAGCTACGAGCTGGCCGCGCGGATGCAGCTCGCCGCCCCCGAGGCGCTCGACCTCTCGAAAGAGCCCGCACACATCCTCAAGCTCTACGGACTCGACCACGGCAAGATCTCGTTCGACCGCGAGATCAACGCGATCGAGGAGATCGACGCCTTCGGCCGCAAGTGCCTGGTCGCCCGCCGGCTTGCTCGAGCGGGGCGTGCGGTTCGTCCAGGTCTGGTCGGGCAACGACAACGGGTTCCCCCGCCGGAACTGGGACTCGCACGAGGACGTCCGAGCGCGACCACGGCCCGCTCGCCCGGGGGATGGCCCGCGGGGCCTCGGCCCTGATCAAGGACCTGAAGCAGCGCGGGATGCTCGACGACACCATCGTCCTCTGGACCACCGAGTTCGGCCGGATGCCGTCATCGCAGGGGGGCAAGGGACGCGACCACAACCCCTTACGTCTTCACCAACTGGCTGGCCGGCGGCGGGATCAAGGGCGGCATCAACCCACGGCCCGAGCGACGAGTTCGGCTACAAGCCGCTCGACCGCGACCACCCGACCCAGGTCCACGACATCCACGCGACGGTCCTGCACCTGCTCGGGATCGACCACACCCGGCTGACCGTCCGCCACGATGGGATCGACCGCCGCCTGACCGACGTCCACGGCCACGTCATCCGGGAGATCCTGGCATGAACGTGCTTCAGGAGCCCCCGACCGTCAGGGATCGGTCGATGGCCCTTGACCTATTCTTCCCATCCACCCGAGAGGTTACTCTGGCGCGAACACCGAAGTCGGGCCAAAGTTCCGAAAAAAGCTCATCCCGACTAAAATTGTTGACACCTGGCCGGCCTTCATGGAGAATTGCCTCGGGCATCTCCCTCTCATTCATCGATGGTACTAGCGGGTATCGGCGAAGTCCGACGGTTGGGGCTGGAGCGAGTCTCCCTCGGGAGGCTGGCTCGGAGCGTCCACCTTGGGGGTCGCGCACGCATCGCCGTTTCATCGGTGGGATGCTTTGTTCATCCTATTCCCCCTCTCAATCCGGAGTTCATCAGATGAAACGAAGAGGATTCACGCTCATCGAACTTCTGGTGGTGATCGCGATCATCGCCGTGCTCATTGCGCCTTTCTTGCCCGCGGTCCAGGCCGCGCGCGAGGCGGCCCGCCGATCCCAGTGCGTCAACAATCTGAAGCAGATGGGCCTGGCGATCCAGAACTACCACGACGTCAACAACGAGATCCCGCCGACCAGCAGTGCCGTCACTCCCGACTGGTCGATGAAGGGCCGTCTGCTCCCGTTCATCGAGCAGGCCCAGTTGTTCAGCGCCCTGAACGTGAGCTTCAACTCGAATACGTCAACGAACTCGACGGTCTATACGACCCGGATCGCCGTCTACCTCTGTCCGTCGGACAACAATGCCCCCGACGGGGCCAGCGGCGCCGGCTTCGCCAGCAAGCCGTCGAATTACCCCAACAACATTGGCATCCTGCGGAACGCGGGCAACGCGGTCAACGGCCCGGCTGACAAGATGGGTCAGACCGCCGACGGTCCCGACATCAGCTTCGCGCTGATCCGGGACGGGCTCTCGAACACGGCCATCTTCAGCGAGTTCTGCCTCGGCGGCGGGCTGTCGGCGGCCACGGGCAAGCCCGGCAAGACCATGATCTACAAGACGACCTCTGGGGCGGCCGACAGCACATACGTGCCTTACGGCTACGCCATCTTCCAGACCATTGTCACCCAGTGCCAGGCCAGCGCCATCCCGGCGCAACAGAGTTCTGACGGTAAGGGGAGCTTCTGGCTCTTCCAGAACATGGGACAGGGTGGTGCCTATTCTCACATGAATACACCAAACAAAACAACATGTTATTATGACGGCGCCCACACCGACAGCGGCATCATCACGGCCTCGTCCTACCATTCGGGCGGGGTGAACGTGCTGTTCCTGGACGGGTCGGTCCGGTTCGTCAAGGACACGATCAACCCGATCACCTGGTGGGCGATCGCGACCCGCGACGGCGGCGAGGTGGTCAGCGCCGACCAGCTCTGAGCCGGTCTCCGACCTCCGATCGACCGATGTTTCTCTCTTCCTTTCGGTCGGAGCGGCTCACGACGGCCGCTCGATCGAAGCGTCAGACCAAGGCCCGTCGCGATCGGACGCGATGGGCGATGGCTCCGGCCGTGGCCAGGACCGCCCAGAGGGCCAGTGTGGCCGGCTCGGGAACGGTCTGTGAGTCGAGGACCTGGGCACCGGGGTAGAGCACCGAGCCGTTGGTCGCCTGGAAGTTCTTCGAGAGCAGGTCGCTGACCGCCCCCGGGCTGAACCTGGCGTTCGGGCTGCTCATCATCCAGAGGCTCGCGTTCCTGGCGTCGAGGTACTGGCCGGTCGTGTCGTGGACCTCCGGGACGCCGAAGGCCAGCATCAGCTCATGGTCCACGTTGTGGGCCACGATCCATTCAAGCTGGTCGAGCGAGGTGGCGACGCCCGCCGAGTTGTCGATGAAGTGGAAGCCGTTGCCGCCCAGATAGGTCATCCCGATGGCCCCCGGCATCGACGGGTTGGTGGTCCCCGAGACGACGCTCAGCGTGTGGGCGGCGGAGGCGTTGGGATCGCTCGTGAGCGTGACCGGGACCCCGCTCTGAGCGAAGCCCTGCTGGGCCCGCTGGAGGACCGCGCTCTCGAAACTGGCCTGTTGCTGGGGAGAGGGTACCCCGCCGAAGAACCGGTCAACCGCCGGGCTCAGATACCAGGGCTGAGCGTTGCCCGTCGTCAGGCCGCCGGCATTCGCATAAGGTCCGGAACCCATGTTGATGAAGGCGTTCTCCACGGCTGGTGCCGGAGCGGACGGAGCGGACGGCTGGGCGACCTGGGCGACCGGGGCGGAGTAGACCGGCGCGGCTGGCGCCGAGTAAACCGGAGCGGCCGGCGCCTGAGCCTGTGCCGGCGAGAAGACCGAAGGGCTGGGGGTCGAGTAGACCCCGAGCCGGAGCGACGGGGCCGGCAATGGACTGGCGAAGGTCGTCGAGGTGAAGGTCGGGGCGGTCGGGTCCGGGTTCAGGCTCCCGTCGCTCGACGTCATGCCGAGATGCAGCATCGAACCGGCCCGGGCCGGGCTCACCGCCAGGCCCGCGATCAAGATGCCCCGGACGACGGCCTTCGTGACGTCATGCGCGGACCTCCATGTTCACGCTACTCCAGCGCTCGCCATCCATGGCGGCGTTTCGGACGCACATTCATCCGTCACGCCGGGCGATGGCTCGCTCCAGGAGCGTCGCCGAAGGGGCCGGCATGGCCGTGACTGATCGGATTGGATTGGGCGGATCGAGAAGGAAGGAAGGTTCGCCAACCGAGGTTGACGACCGCAGCACCAAGCACAAAGCGTGCCATCGGAAGATGGGACGGAGTGCTTTCGGCGCGATCCGGCCGCAAATCCAGAGCTGACATCAGCATCGGAAAAATCAAGGTTGATCTCGACCAATCCGCCGCTGGAATCGTTCCAGGCCGGAGAAATGTAAGGGCTACACTTCCCGCCGGAATTGCCGGAAATCGTTGCAAGTCCGTGCTTTGCTCGGATGCTCGAACCCGAACTTTAATCTTTTTTTCGGGATTCTTTCGCTCAAGTCGCGATTGGGCGACGACGGCCTTCCGGAGGGCGGGAGCAGGCTCCCGCGTTCCGGAAGCGCCGGGTCCGGATCAGGATTTCGCGGCGGCCTTGGCGGCGGCTTGCAGCTCGTGGAGACGCTTGCGGTTCTCCAGGCGCTGCCGCTGCAACCTTCGCCTCTGGTTCACCTTGCGGGAGTCAGTCTTGACCATCTCGGGGCTCGCTCCGGGGCTTCTTGGCTGGGAACTCACGGCCGACCATCGTCGCCGATCGCGGGTCCGCCGGTCAAGGGGCGTCGACGCGCCGGAGGACCGCGGCGGCGAGGTGCCCTCCGAACCCGATCGAGAGCTTGAGCAGGGCCCGGATCGGCCGAGACCGGCCGACGTGAGGCGTCCCGTCGAGGTCGCAGGCGAGGTCGGGGGCGTCGAGGTTCAGGGTCGGCGGGGCGAAACCATCGCGGACGGACAGGGCGGCGATCGCCAGCTCGGCCGACCCGGCGGCACCTAGCAGGTGCCCGATCTGTGCCTTGTTCGCCGAACAGGCCAGGCGATCAGCCTCCGCCCCAAGTGCCAGGCGGAGGGTCTGGCATTCGAGCGGGTCGTTCGAGGTGGTCGCCGTGCCGTGCACATTGACGGCGTCGAGGTCGGCCGGTCTCAGCCCGGCGTCGTCGAGGGCGCGGGCGATCACCCTGCCGAGCCCGGCGGGGTCGGGGTTTAGGGCCGTCTCGTGGAAGGCGTCGGACCCGAGTGCCCCGCCCGCCAGCTCCGCGTAAGGGATGACGCCGCGAGCCCGGGCGTGCTCGAGCCGCTCCAGGACGAGCACCGCCCCCCCTTCCCCGACCAGGAATCCGGAGCGGTCTCGATCCCAGGGCCGGACGGCTCGCGTGGGGTCTCCCTCGACTCTCGCCAGCGCCTTCATCCGTCGGAACGCCGCCAGCAGGATCGGCTCCAGCGAGGCATCGGCGCCTCCGGCCAGGGCGAGGTCGCAGGCCCCCCGGCGAATCAATTCGGCCGCCTGGAGGGCCGCGACCAGCCCCGTCGCGCACGCTGCCACCGGCGCCACGCAAGGCCCCCGGAACCCGTACCGGCCCGCCACCAGCGCCGCTCCCGAGCCCGGCCAGGAATTCGCCCAGAGCCGGGCGAGGGCCTCGCCGTCGGATCGTCCCGACCGGAGCATTTCCAGCCCGAGGGTCAGGCTCCGGACCCCTCCCTTGCTCAGCCCGATCAGACTGGCCGCGCGATCGGGGTCGAGGCCCGATCCGGCGACCTGGGCGTCGAGCATCGCCTCATCGGCCGCCCGGATCAGGAATTCGAGGGCCGGGTCGGCGTCCTCGGCCATCGAGCCCGGCCAGCGCGACGGGGAACCCGGCATGGCCCGGCTCCAGCCCCGAAAGGTCGAGCCAGGTCGCGCCGGACTTCCCGAGCCGGAGGGCTTCCCAGGTCGAATCCCGATCCAGCCCAAGGCTCGTGACCAGGCCGATCCCGGTGATGACGACCCGGTGGTCAGTGGCCCGAGGTCGGTGGTCAGTGGTCAGTGGAGAAGAATGCATTGGCATTTGCTGACCACTGACCACTCCCGTCTCCAAAGCTCAGGCGACCACGGCCGCGCAGGGGCGTGAGGCCCAGGTTGTCGAAGAGGACCTGATCGCGGTCGGGGCCGGGGTTGGGGGTGGTCAGGAGCTTGTCCCCGGCGAAGATCGAGTTGGCGCCGGCGAGGAAGCAGAGGGCCTGGTCGGACTCGGACATCCCGAGCCGGCCGGCGGAGAGGCGGACCATCGAGGTCGGCATCAGGATGCGGGCCGTGGCGATCGTCCGGACCATGTCCCAGATCGAGACATTCGGCCGGTCGGCCAGCGGCGTCCCCTCGACGGCGACCAGTGCGTTGATCGGGACCGACTCGGGAGGCTCGGGCAGGTTCGCCAGGGTGTGCAGCAGGGCGATCCGGTCGGCGTCCGACTCGCCCATGCCGACGATCCCGCCGCAGCAGACGGTGATCCCGGCCTTGCGGACGTTGGCCAGGGTGTCGAGCCGGTCGCGGTAGGTCCGGGTCTGGATGATCCGGTCGTAGTATTCCTCGGAGGTGTCGAGGTTGTGGTTGTAGGCGTCGAGCCCCGCCTCCTTCATCCGCCGGGCCTGGTCCTCGGTGACCATCCCCAGGGTGCAGCAGGCTTCGAGCCCGAGGTCCTTGACCCCCCGGATCATCTCCAGGACGCGGTCGAACTGGCGGTTGTCCTTGACCTCGCGCCAGGCCGCTCCCATGCAGAACCGCGAGGCGCCCGAATCTCGGGCGTTCCGAGCGGCGGCCAGGACCGCCTCGACGTCCATGAGCGGCTCGGCCTCGACCGCCGTGTGATACCGCGCCGCCTGCGGGCAATAGCCGCAATCCTCGGGGCAACCGCCGGTCTTGATCGACTGGAGCACGCAGACCTGGACGCTCGACGGGTCATGATGAGCCCGGTGGACCTCGGCGGCCCGGAAGATCAGGTCCAGCACCGGCGTCCGGTAGATCGCCGCCACGTCGTCTAGGGTCGGTCGCGTGCTCATCTCGTTCATCAAACCTCTCGCTGAACTGGCTGGGTGGGGGTCGGCGCACCCTATAGGCCCACGATTTTCGATCTAGCTCGCCGGTGACGGATCAGGGCGACGGACAGGGCCAGGAGAAGCTGGGGCGTCCCGTAATAGACCAGGCAGGCATAGCAGATAAAATTGCCCATCGGGTCGAATTTGAGCCACCCTTGGACGATGTACATCGGCTCCATCGACCGGTAGACCACGTACCACGGCAGGATGAGGCAGGCCCAGCAGTAGAGCACGTAGGCCACCCATCCGGCCAGGCCACCTTGAAGGAATCCGAGGAGCCAGGGAGCGGGCCGACGGCGGCCCGCCAAGGTCAGGGTAAGGCCGAGCGCAAGAAATTGGCCATCGGCAGTGCCCCGAAGTCGAGGGCCGGCCCTCGGAAACCCAGGAAAGATCGGCCGCCGCCCACGCACCGCCACCAGGCGAGGTCGACGGCCACGATCGCGACGACGAGGCAAAGCGTGGCGATTGAGGCCCTCCGTGGCTTCTCCATCAGGCGAATGCCTCAGCTGCGTCGGGCCGACTTGCAGAGGATAAAGATCGCCCCGCCGCCGAGGGCGGAGGTGACCATGTAAGCGGGTAGTCCGAAGGGTTCAGACTCCTCGCTGGGGTCGCGAGCGGGGACGTCGAAGAAGCCGTCGGTGGGCTCCTTGGCGGCCTGCGCGGAGACGGGCGTGGCGAATGTGCCCAGGCCCAGGAACAGCCCGAGGGCCAGGACGGCGAGTCGTCGTTTGGTCGCGGTCGTCATCGTTCGCGCTCCTTGATCGGTCGGGGTCGCTTGGGTGTATTCTTCGATCATCGGCAGCCATTCGCGGAGGGGTCGGACCCGGCGGCGGAACTCGGCCCGGGCCATGGCGACGGCCTTCCAGGCGGGGCCTCGCGAGCGGAGGTGGGCGACGTAGTCGTCGAGCCCGACCGCCCAGAACCGATAGGCCAGGTTCCGGAAGACGTAGGCCCCATCCCCGCGAGGCAGGCCGAACTCGGCGAGCGGCTCGGCGTAGGCGAACGCCAGGATCGCCCGGAAGCCCGGCCCGAACATCTCCTGCCACCGAGCCAGGCCGTCGAGGTCGTCGGTCGTCACCCAGTTCTCCCAGGGGCGGCGCCCCCGGGCGTCCTTGCCTTTCTTCCCCTTCACCTCGACCACCAGGTTCGGCCCACTCCTAGGATACAGTAAGAAGTCCGGGTTTTTGACCCCCGTCTCCCCGAAAAGCGCGCGTTTGGCCTCGTCGACGGCCACGCAAGGCACCGGGATCGACCGGATATAGCCCTCGAAGGCCGCCTCGTAGTGGTTGGAGCGGATGGCCATGCGCGTCGAGTCGGGGTCATGGGTTCGGGGGCGAGATCACGGTCAAGGTCAGCCCAGCCGGCTTGGGGCGGCGGCGAGGGGGCAGGATGGCCTCGGCGTATTCCCAGAGTTGTTCGGGGGTCTCGAAGACCTTCTCGAAGATCCAGTCCTCGTCGTATTCGCAATCGTCGGTCGTGTAGTCCCGGCAGATCTTCGGCCGGCTGTAGTAGATCCGGCAGCGGTCGTCCTTCGTCAGGTACTTGCACCGGGTCATGACGACGAGATACCAGGTCCCCTTCTCGACGTAGACCAGGGTCTGGCCGTGGGCCAGGTACCAGCGGATGGCGTCGTAGTCGTCCCAGCCGGTGGGGGTTTCGATCGGCAGCGAGAAGTAGCGGCAGCACTTGCCCGAGCAGTGGTCGCACAGGCAATCGCCGGCCGGCAGCTCGGAGCGTTTGAGCTCGTTCTTGCGCCGGGGGCGCGTCGGGTCGGGGATCTTCGGCAGCGTGCTCGAGGCCAAGGGCGGCCGTCCTCGTTGGGTTTTGATGAAGATGGACGATCATACATCAAGGGTCCGCGACCGCCAAGACATCAGGGATCGGAACCCCTTACGGAATCGCGTCCTCGGCCGGGAAGGCCCGCCTCATGGCCGCAACGTGGGCCTCGGTCGTCCCGCAGCAGCCTCCGATGAGGCGGACGCCGAGGGCGAGCAACTCGGGAACGGCCGCGGCGAACGCCTCGGGCGTCTCCAGCACCGAGCCGGGCAGGCCGGCGGAGGGCTTGATCAAAAGAGGATGGTCGGTGACCGCCCGGAGCTTCCGGGCCAGGGCGAGGGCGGGCGTTATCCCGGCCTGGCAGTTGGCGCCGATCGCGAAGGCCCCGGCGTCGATCAGGCGGCAGGCGGAGTCCTCGATCGGCTCCGGCCAGTCGAAGAGGCTGGCGAGGATCGGCAAGGGCACGTCCCGGAGCCTCCGGAGCGAGCCCTCGGCCTGGTCGAGCCGGTGGGTTTCGAGGATCAGGGCGTCAACACCGGCTTCGACCAGGATATCCACCTGTTCGAGGAGGGCCTCAGGGTGGTCGGCGGTGGTCGGGCCGATCGTGCCGAGGACCGGGCGGTCGGGTCCAACCGTCCTCCGGGCCATCGTGACGGCCTGCTGGTTGATGACCTGGACCTGGTCCCCCTCGCCGAACCGGTCGAGCCACGCCCGGTTGGCCCCGAAGGTGTTGGTCAACAGGGCTCGGCCCCGGCGGCGACGTCCCGCTGGTGGATCTGGAGGACTTCCAGCGGGTGATCGATCACCCAGAGGGCCGGGTCGTCACGCGGCGAGGTCGAGCCCCCGGGCGATGAGGCGGGTCCCCATCGCGGCGTCGAGCAGGATCGGCCCTTGGGCGAGGGTGTCCCGGAGGGTGTGACTTCGATTCCCGAGCATACGGATTTCGGAGCTTTCCAGCCTGGAGAACGGTTGTCGGGTCACCCTCCAGCCGAGGACATTTGTGATCGGTTCCACCGCATCAGTTCGTCAAGGCTGATGGGCACGACCTGACCATCCCGGACCGCCCTCAATGCAGCTTCGATGAGGATCGGCGCCTGCCACCCCTGATCGCCGATCCAGAGGAGGAACCGTGCCACGACGCCACGCTGGCGGGGGGAGAGGCGATGCACCGTCTCCCGGACCGCTTCGGCTCGCTCCGGCACATCCCGGTCCAACACGACGAGCCGTCCGTTGATCTCGGACGCCAGGTGCGACTCGTCCGGATGTTGCACGGCGAGGCAGAGCAACCCGGGGAGGTAGTAGCGGAACGCCCGGTAGGAGAGGATCGCACCCTCTACGCCGACGCCGTCCTCGACCTGCAACTGCATCCAGGACTTGCCCCGCAGGTTGCGAACCGACCACTCACATTCCTCGCACCAGCAATCGCTGAGCGTGGCGTTGCCAGGGTAAGGCTTCGCGGGGAACGCCGCCCGTATTTCGGCGAGCAAGTCCACGGTCGTCTGACTCCACCGCCCAAGAAGCTTCGAGCAGAGGTCGGGTGCCGGGGTTCCGAAGGCGGAACCCCGGCGCCGTCGGGTTCGCGAGGGCACCGGGGTTCCGAGGACGGAAACCCCTGCCACCCCGGCGAGTCAAGAGGATCGAAACGCGACAATCCTGGTCAGTCCCGGGCACGCGGCCGGTTGCGGAGCTTGGTGCTGACGCGGACGAGGAATCGGTGCTCCTCGTCGGTCAGGGCGGCCTTGCCCTGGACGTGGAGCTTTTCGAGGATCTCGTCCATCCGCTGGTCCTCGGCCGCCTCGCGGGCGAGCCGGCGCTGGCGGCGAAGCTCGGATCGCCTCCGCCTCCAGCGCTTCAGGGCACTCTCTTGATAGGGGCGGACCTTGGCGGCGCTGCTTTCGAGGCTGGTGTAGCCCTCGGAGAAGTCGTAGCCGAAGACGCCGTCCTCGAAGAACCCGCCGTCCTCCATCATCCTGGTCTCGGACCGGACGATCAGCTCGATCATCAGGGCCAGGCAGAAGAGGGTCAGGCCGTCGCTGAACGAGCTGAACATCTTGAACAACCCGGCGATCGCCAGGACGACGGCGAACCCCCGCGCGGTCCACTGGGGATAGGGGTTGTCCCGCGTGATCCCCACCGAGGAGCGAGCCAGGATCGCCCGGAGGATCCGGCCGCCGTCGAGCGGCAGGGCCGGGATCAGGTTGGCCAGGAAGATCACCCAGTTGAGGTAGCCGAACCAGCCGACCCACCAGAGCGGCCGGAAGGCCTCGACCTGCGTTGTCGTGCCCAGGACGAACAGGGCGCCCGGGTCATTTCCCGAGCCGAACGGGCTGAGGACCATCCGGGCGCCGGCCATCGCCAGGACGATCGCCGAGGAGATCGCCAGGATCCCGCTGGTGACCAGCCCGGCCGAGGCGACCGCCACGTTGTCGTTCGACCGGTTCGAGCCCGAGGGGACGACGAAATTCCCCAGCGGCCAGAGCCGGATGTCGTCGGGGTCGACGTTCTGGATACAGCGCCGACCGCCGCGTGGCCCAGCTCGTGGAGGGCCAGCACGATCAGCAGGATCAAGAGCCAGCAGGCTGTCGCGTCGACGTGGTGATTCGGCGACACGGCGGCGCTGAGCAACCGGCCGACCGCGAAGAAGACCAGAAAGTAATGGACCCGGATCTGAACCCCGGACCAGCGGCCCAGGTTGATCGACCACGTCAATATATCGGTCATGTCGAGCCACCCGTGGCGGTTCCGGACGTCGGGCTGAGTCGAGGGGTCATCCGTGAACTCCAATTTAGCACTCCGGGTGCCTTTCGGGAAGGACTCAGGACCGAGTCGGGAAGGACTCAGGACTGAGGGCTCGGGACTGAGGGCTCATTTCGTGGCGGCGGGCGGTCCGACATTGGCCATCGGCGCGACCGGACGCTAGACTGGCATCTCCTGTTGCGTCCCGAGTCCTCAGTCCTCAGTCCTTCCCGACTCGGTCCTGAGTCCTTCCCCACTGGGTCCTTCCTTGAATATCGTTCGTGTTGAGCTTGGGCCGCGGTCTTACGAGGTCCGCGTGGTCAGCGGCGTGGGGCCATCGGCGTTCGGGAGCTTCGCCCGCCACTCGCTGGAGGCGAGCTGGGCGGGCCGGCGGTGCCGCTCGGGGCTAGTGGTGACCGACGAGAACCTCTCGCCCCTGGCTGGCGAATTCGTCGAGGCGCTGGTGGAGGTCGGGATCGCGGCCAGCCTGGAGGTCGTCTCGCCCGGCGAGTCGGCGAAGTGCCTGGAACGTGCCTCGACGCTCTTTGACCGGCTGGTCGCGATGAAGGCGGATCGGCATACCTGCGTGGTCGCCGTCGGCGGCGGCGTCGTGGGCGACCTGGCCGGTTTCGTCGCGGCCACCTACGCCCGGGGGCTACCGCTCCTGATGGTTCCGACCAGCTTACTGGCCCAGGTCGACAGCTCGGTCGGCGGCAAGGTCGGAGTCAACCACCCGGGGGCGAAGAACATCATCGGGGCCTTCCATCAGCCTTCGGGCGTCTGGATCGACACCGATGTCCTGGCCACGCTGCCCGATCGCGAGCTGCGGTGTGGGCTGGCCGAGGTGGTCAAGTATGGCGTGATCCTCGACGCCGGCTTCTTCGAGTACCTCGAAGAAAACGCCCGCGCGATCGAGGGGCGTGAGCCGGGGGCGATCCGCCGGATCATCGCGAGGAGCTGCGAGCTGAAGGCGGAGGTCGTCTCGAAGGACGAACGCGAGGAGACCGGGCTCCGCGCCGTGTTGAATTTCGGCCACACGGTCGGCCACGCGATCGAGGCCGTCGCCGGCTACGGCGGGGCGTTCGAGCATGGCGAGGCCGTCGCGGCGGGGATGGTCGCCGAGAGCCGGCTCGCCGAGCGGCTGGGCTGGATCGGCCCGGAGGTCGACGGATCGGCTGGTCACCCTGCTCCGGCGGTTCGGCCTGCCGGTCGAACGCGCCGGGGCTCGACCTCGATGCACTCTTTTATGCGATGGGCCGCGACAAGAAGAACCAGGACGGCCGCATCCGTTTCGTCCTGCCCCGATCGATCGGTCGGGTCGAGCTGACCGAGGCCCCCGAGGCCGAGATCCGCGCCGTACTGGCCGGGACGGTCGCCCTCCCTGGCGGATCGGAGGAGGCGTGAGCGGCCACGAACCAGAACCGGGACAGGAGCCGGATGAGACCTTGCTCGACCTGCTCCGCCTGACGATGGTGCCGGGCGTCGGGCCGAAGACGTGCCGGGCCTTGCTCGATCGGTTCGGCTCGGCCGGTAAGGTGCTCGACGCGCCCGAATCGAGCGTTCGCGACGTCCCGGGCGTCGGCCCGAAGCTGGCCGGACTGATCGGCCGGGCCCGGCGCGAGGTCGACGCCGAGGCCGAGCTGGAGCTTTGCCGGAGGATGGGCGTCCGGCTCGTCGCCCGGGGGTCCGAAGGCTATCCGCCGATGCTGGGGGACATCCCCGACCCGCCGGGCCTGCTCTACGTCCAGGGGACGATCGAGCCGGCTGACGAACTGGCCATCGCGCTGGTGGGCTCGCGGAAGTGCACGCCTTACGGCCTCCGGATCGCGGAGAAGCTGGCGAGTTCGCTGGCGAGGGTCGGCCTGACGGTCGTCTCGGGCCTGGCGCGGGGGATCGACGCGGCGGCGCACCGGGGGGCGCTGGCGGCTGGCGGCCGGACGATCGCCGTTCTCGCCAACGGCCTGGCCGAGGTCTACCCGCCCGAGCACGAGGGCCTCGCCCGCGAGGTCGCCGCCTCGGGCGCCCTGATCGCCGAGTCGCCCATGCGGCAAGAGCCGCTCGCCGGGCTCTTCCCGCAGCGGAACCGGATCATCTCGGGCCTGAGCCTTGGGCGTGGTCGTGGTCGAGGCGACCCCCCGGAGCGGGTCGCTCTCGACTGCCCGGCACGCGACCGACCAGAACCGCGAGGTCTTCGCCGTCCCCGGCCCGGTCGACAGCCTGGCGAGCCGGGGATGCCACCACCTGATCCGCGACGGCGCCAGGCTGGTCGAGACGGTCGACGACATCCTCGAGGAGCTCGGCCCGCTGGTCCGCGAGGTCAAGTCCAGACCCGAGGAGCCGGCCGTCCGGCACCCGGCCGAGCTGTCGCTCTCGGACCAAGAGCGGACGATCCTGGGCCAGCTCGACGACCATCCGGTCTCGATCGACGAGCTGATCGCCGGGGGGAGCTTGACGGCGTCGCAGGTGATGGCGACCCTGAGCGTCCTGGAGATGCGGCGGCTGGTCAGGCGGCTGCCCGGCCCCCGGTTCGTCCGCGCCTGAGCCTCGATCTCGACCAGGCCGCGGCCATCGCCAACCCCAGCGCCGAGAGCAGCCAGGCCGGGGGCTCGGGCACGACCGTGACGGCGGGGTCGAAGATCGAACCGCCCGGGATCGGCGTGAGGACGAATCCGTGGAGCACGCCGTTGACGTAGCCCTCGCCCGAGATCTGGTCGGAGTCGTTGATCCCGGTGGCGTCGGCGAGGTTCCAGGTCGCCTGATCGGACGGGAGCAACAATGAATTAAGGTTCACCATGCCGTTGGAGGCGCTCCAGAGGAACGCCTGCCCGCTGGGCTGGCTGGGGGGGCTCGAACCGAACTGGACCATGCCCACGACGTTGTCCTCGGCGTTCACGGCGTTGGCCAGGCTCGCGGTCCCGCCGAAGAGGAGGCCCAGGTCGACCAGCGGGCCGCCGGCGCTCGAGGCGAAGAAGGCGTGCTCGGAGTTGCCCGCGTCGCCGTAGCCGACGACGTCGCCGTAATAATTGAGGGCCGTGCCGTAGGTGTTAAAGCGGAAGTTGCCCGCGGTGTTCCGGCTCAGGAGGTCGACCGCGTGGCCCTGCGCATCCGTGATGAAGGCGTGTTGCAAGCCGCCCGGCGACACTTCCGAGGAGCCGACCACCCGGCCGCTGCTGTTGATCCCGTTGCCCACGTCGAACGTTCCCGTCCCCAGCGGGGCGATGATCGAAGTCGCCCCCCCGCGCCGGCGGTGAACGCCCGGGTTGTCCCTCCTGGAATGTCGCCGGTCCCCACCACCTGGCCAGAGTCGTTGATCCCGCTGAGCGTGGTATAAGTCCCGCTCTGCGACCCCACTTGAAGCGGGCTCACGATGATCGTCTGGCCCAGCCCGGAATAAAAACCGTGCAAGACCCCACCGATGGTCTCGGTGCCGGCGACATCGCCCTGGAGGTTGATCGACTGCCCGACGCTGCTCGACGCGCCGGCGATCGCAAAGGACTGGAACGAGCCCGAGCCGGTGCTCACGACCGCGATCTGGTTCCCGCCCGGGCCCGTCGCCTGGCCGGTCGTCGCGCCGGCGGCGTTGATCGCCAACGCCTGGCTGGTACCCGAAGGGACGATCACACCCAGGTCGCGGATCGTGAACCCGCCCGATGCCGGGGCGCTAGCAGGGCGACCAGCGGCAGTACCAACCGCCAGGGCGCGAAGGACGATCTCGGGACCATGGTCTCCCCGTCGAGAAGTGAAGGGCCAACATCGAAAAATGGGAGCGCATTATCGTTGAACTCAACATTGGACTGTAGCAGCCTGACTCATGGATGAGCAACAGTGTGTTCGGTATTTGCAACGCAGCTATGATTGCGTGTTTGGGTGGGTGTTTCGCGGGTGGGGCGTGCAGTGGAGGGATGGAGTCGTGCTTGGTCAGGGCGGCAACTGGCGGGAGATAGGGGGTTGGGTCGGAGCGCTCTGCGGGCCGTAGTCGCTCATGTCGCCGTTCGAGAAACGGGCCGCGGAGCGGCCCCTTCGAAAACAGGGAGAACGGGCCTCGGGCTCGGTCAGTTTTCGCCGAGGGCGCCTCGGGTGACGAGGCGGTTGAGGCCTTCCTGGAGGGCGTCGTGGTGCGCTTTTTCCTCGGTCAGGATGGCGGCGAGTTCTCGGGCGCTCTCGGCGTCGCCGATGGCCTGGAAGGTCTGAACCCAGGCAGTGCACCAATGGATGGCGCTGGCCTTGGCGCTTAGATCGTGCTCGATCCGGGTCTGGGGGGTGGCGCCGAGCTCGCTAACCTTCTCCTTGAGGCGTTCGAGCGTGCCACCGATTCCGGAAGAGCCGCCCCGGCCCGGGTTGTAGCCGTAGCGGGTGGCGATCGTCTCGACGATCAGGCGGTGGCGGGAATCGTCGGCGGCGATCTCATGATAAAGAACGCCGAGCGAGGCGTCGGGCGGGGACGAGGCGGAGGCCTGGGCGTGAGCGTGGAGCGAGTGCTCGGCCTCGATCCCCTTGGAAAATTCGGACGCGATCCATTCGCGGTTGATGGAATGAGCGGTCGCCATGTCGGACCTGACTTTCGATTCGAGAATGGTCGGGGCGAGGGGGAAACCCTCCGGAGAGAGCCCGGACTCTTTCCAGGGCAAGCGTCGTGCCGAGCCCCCGCTTGGGCCTCGGGTCGATCCATTATCCGTCGAGGGGGATCCGCTGGGGCCAGTCGAGGACGATGGTCGACCTCCGGCCGGGCTCGACCTCGAGCCGGGCGGAGCCGCCGAACAGCTCGCTGACCCGGGCGGCGATCGCCAGGTCAAGCCCCCGGCGCTCGGCGGCCGAGCCGGCGAGCCGCTCGAACTTGTCCGGGCGGATGTCCATCGACGAGACCGTCGTCGGCGGAGGCTTGTCGACGATCATCTCGATCGACCCATCGCCCTTCCCGGCCGCTTGACCGGAGCCGAACCGGGGACTCGCCCGCGGCGATCATCGCGTTGGCCAGTGCGTGCTGAAGCGCCAGCCGGACCCGGTTGCGGGTCGAGAGCGACCTCGGCCGGGCTGCTCTCGGCCAGTTCCAGCCGGGCCGCCGGGAACTCGCCCCCCTGCCGCCCCTGGGTGTCCTCGAGGAAATCGGCGAGGAACCGGCGAGGCTCGAACTCGACGGCCGAGAGCTGCGACCCCCGCTTCGAGGAGCCGGCAGTAATCGGCCAGCTGCGAGAGCATCTTCTCGATCTGCCGGGCGTTTTCCTGGAGGAACGTCAGGTCCTCCTCGAACTCGGCGCTCTGGTCGGGCGACGACTGCGCGATGGCCCGGATCGTCAGGCCGATCACGTTCAAGGGGGTCCGGAGGTCGTGGACGACCAGGGCGAGGAACCGGGCGTCGATCGAGGAGGCCAGCCGGCGCCTGACCAGGTCGCATCGGACCGTTCGAGCACTCGGACGACACGAGCCGGCAGCTCGCTCGACGGCCCGATCACTGGCGACCCATCGGTCATAGTCCCGGACCCGGTCGACCAGCGCAATCGGGTCATCGACCGGGTCGATCACGCCGACGGTCGCGATCTCCCGGGCTCGCGCGGCCCGGGCAAGCCCCGCGAAGCGCCCCGGCGGAGCCGTTGGACTCCACGACCACGGCGAGGCTCGGATGCTCCCGGCCAAGGGCCTCGACTCGCCTCCGACGGGCGGTGACATTGCCCGGTTGGGAAACCCAGGGCGGCGAGCGTCCCGGCGAGCTGTCGCGGAGCGATCGATATCCAGGTCGAAGATGATCACTCGGTCGGTTACGGTCACGTTCGATGATTCCCGGAAGGACGAGAGAGGCTTGGGGGCCTTGAGAAATGGCGAAATTGGGAAGGAGCGAGGGACGCCCGGGGCCGCGATCGCGACGGCCGCCGGGCGGAGAGGGCTCACCAGGGTTTCAGCTTCCAGCCAAGCACGAAACCGATACCGAAAGCCCAGAGGGCGAACGCGACCGGCTCATCGCGGGCATACTGCTTGATCCGTTCGACGACCTCGCGTCGCGTAGTCGATCGAGCGAAGACGCGTCGCCGAAAATCGGCCGCGTGCGTCATGTCTTCGGGAAATCGGATCCTCGCCGTGTCCACCATGATCAGGCCCCCAGGGTCCGACCTCGATCCCGCTTCGCGTGAGCCGCCACGTCCGGACGGGATCGAGGTAATGGAGCAATCAAAACTCGACCAGCAATTCTCGTGCCCGTTTCCGTCTGGATTCGAGGCGGGCGGATCTGGCGAAACGGGTAACGAATTGCCTATGATCAATATCGGTCGTATCTCGAAGGCACGACCCGAGAAGGATCGGCCAGGGCGGAATTCGCATTTTCGGGCATCTGGTTTCGCCCGGGTATCACATTTGCTCGGTATTGCGCAGTTTCTCTCCCGATAGTTCGACGATCGACCGCGAACTCCCCCTTTCGAGAGATCGATCGCATGCATCGGAAAGTCCTGCTCGTCGATGACGATTCCTACAGCACCACGCAGCTCAAGAAGCTCCTGGAGACCGAGGAGCTGAGCGTCGAGGCGGTCTCCAACGGGCAGGAGGCCCTGACCGCGCTGACGGCGACCGACTACAGCGTGCTGATCACCGACCTCCGGATGCCGGGCATGGGGGGCATGGACCTGATCCGGGAGGTCTCCCTGCGGCGGTTGATGGTCACGACGATCGTCACGACCTCGTTCGGCTCGATCGAGCGCGTGGTCGAGGCGATGCGGCTGGGGGCCTACGACTTCCTCACCAAGCCGATCGACCCGACCCAGCTCCAGATCGTGATGGACCGGGCCCTGAAGAAGCGGGAGCTTCAGGACGAGGTGCTCCAGCTCCGCCAGCAGCTCAAGGAGAACTACAGCTTCCACAACATCATCTCCAAGAGCCCGGAGATGCATAAGATCTTCCAGCTGATCCGCCACATCGGCGGGACCAAGAGCACGGTCCTGATCGAGGGGGAGACCGGCACCGGCAAGGAGCTGATCGCCAAGGCGGTGCATTATTCGGGCGAGGACCGGACCGGCAACCTCGTCTCGATCAACTGCGCGGCGCTGCCGGAAAGCCTGCTCGAGAGCGAGCTGTTCGGCCACGAGCAGGGGCCGTTCACCTCGGCCGACGCCCGCCGCAAGGGGCGGTTCGAGCTGGCCGACAAGGGAACGATCTTCCTCGACGAGATCGGCGACATCTCCCCGGCGATGCAGGCCAAGCTGCTCCGGGTCCTCCAGGAGAAGCGGTTCGAGCGGGTCGGCGGCCACGAGAGCATCGACGTCGACATCCGGGTCGTCGCCGCGACCAACAAGAGCCTGGAGAAGCGAGGTCAAGGAGGGGAAGTTCCGCGAGGACCTCTTCTACCGGCTCAACGTGATCAAGATCGACGTCCCGCCGCTCCGCGACCGGCCCGAGGACATCCCGCTGCTGGTCACCCACTTCCTCCACAAGTACGCCCGCCCCAACGAGCCGCCCAAGAAGGTCTCTCCCGAGGCGATGGACCGGCTCCTGGCCTACCGATGGCCCGGCAACATCCGCCAGCTCGAGAACGCCATCGAGCGCGCCGCCGTCACCACCGTCGGCGACACGATCAACGCCGACAACCTCCCCACCCAGGTCGTCGGCGGCCTCGGCCGAGGATGCCCCCAAGTTCGAGATCGACCTCAAGCATCCCCTGCCCTACTACCTCCAGCAGGCGACCGAGCAGATCGAGAGGCAGTACATCATCAAGGCCCTGGAGAAGTGCCGGGGCAACGTCGGCAACTGCGCCAAGCTCTGCGGGCTCTCCAGGCGGAGCATCTCGGGCAAGATCAGCCAGTACGGGATCGACAAATATCCCTTCAAATCGGCCTGATCGACGGGTCGGGTCCGGGAGTTGCACTATCGGCTCAGGCATGGCCGATGAGACGATGGCCGATCGTCGATGGATGAACCGAGACCCCACCGATCGCTCATCGACCATCTAGAAGCCAATCGGCCGTGACATCCATCGCCGACGTTCTCGATCCCGAAGGGTTTTCGTCCATGGCCAGCAGCACCGAAAAGTCTCCGAACGCCGCCGACGTGATGACGCCGGCCCCTCGGACCTGCTCGACTTTCAGCACGGTCCTTGAAGCCGTCCTGATCTTCCGAGATGCCGATTGCGGGGCCGTGCCTGTCCTCGACGACGGCCAGCCCGTCGGCCTGATCACCGACCGCGACGTGGCCCTGGCGCTGGCCGAGCACGGTGGGGACCTGACCGCCTTGCCCGTCTCGGACCTGATGACGCACGGAATCGTTGCCGTTTCCCCCGAAGACGGGCTCGACACCATCATCGAGAAATTCGCCGACAAGGCCGTCCGGCGTCTCCTGGTGATCGACGCTCAGAAGCAGTTGATCGGAATTATCGCCTGGTCCGACCTCGCTGGCCACGTCTCCGACCGCCGGGTCGGCCAGGTCGTCAACGACGTCGTCCAGCACCCCTGACCGGGATCGGAATCTCAGATTTGAGATTTCAGATGCGGGAGTCCGAGATCCTGATCCGGTCCATCAAGCCTGCGGCGGTGTCTGGCCTGGCGCCAGGACGCGCAGGGCTCCCGGGTCGACCGAGAAGGTCACGGGGGTCCGGGTTCGGATCTCGCCGTCGCAGTTGACGGGCAGGGCCGGCCAGGTCTCGACTTGGAGCAAGGTCGTCGGGATAAAGAAGTCCCCGGGTCTCTCGATCGGCACGCCGAGTCGGAGTCGGGCGATCGTCCAGAGGAGCTGCCAGCGTCCTCTCGTCCCCAGCGCGTAGGCGTGGAGCACGCCGTCTTCGAGGGTACTTTGCGTGGCCACGAGCACGCCTCCGCCGTAAAACCGGCCGTTGCCGACGACAATCTGGTGCGCCGAGGATTCGATCGTGTCTGACCCGACACGGCCCCGGAAGCGGAAGGTCGGGTGCCTCGCAAACGCCCGGGCCCCCGCGTAGAAATAGGCCATAGGGCCGAGCCATCGCTTGAGTCGGGGCGAGAGTTCGTCCATCGCGGAGACCGACATGCCGAGGCTCGCGACGTTGAGGAAATAAGCGTCGTTCGCCTGACCCAGGTCGAACGCGATGGACCTGGCCGTTCGCGATGACCCGGACGGCGGCGTCGAGCCTTGTGGGAATGTTCAGGGTCCGGGCGAAGTCGTTGGCGGTCCCGAGCGGGATCACGCCGAGGTCGATCGGCCGGTGGGCCAGGCGGCCGGCGACCAGGCTCATGGTCCCGTCCCCTCCGCCGACGATCAAGCGGTCAACCCCCTCGTCCAGGAGGGCGTCGACCGCTTCCGGTAGTCCCTTGGGCGCTTTACCCGAACGACGAACGCGGGCCTGATCCCCGCGCCTCGGAGGGCCCGCAAAACCGTTGCCTCGGCCCGGAACCCCTGGCGCGAGCAGTGGTTAACCAGTAGCCCCGTGCTCTGGTTCGACGGGGTGGCGACCGCCGCGATCTGGGTCTCGGGGCCGATCACACCTGGCGCCTTCCCGTGGACCGGCCGCTGTGGACCAGAACGGTTCGGATCCAGGAGAGGTTCCGGATCAGCTCCTCACGCGACCTCCGGAAGCTCTCCAGGCTGGCCGTCGAGCCCCTCAGGCCGAGGTAAGTCGCGACGCCGGCCAGGACCAACGCCGCGAGGCCGACGATCAGCCGGGCCGCGCCGACTGAAAGCGTGGAGTTCGACGCGATCAGATCAGCCATGCCGAGCAGGATAACCGGCAGACTCGCCAGGGCCACGGCCGAGCCGACACCCAGGACGATCAGCGGGGTGGTCGCCCTGGCCAGGCAGTCCTTTGTGTCGTGGACCGCCAGCTTGGCCTGAAGCTCGACCAGAGTCGCGATGTCGTTGCCGAAGTCGGCGAGGTTGTGGACCACGCCCAGGGGAGTCGCCCTGGATTGGGAGCCGTTATTGCGGCTCATCGACGTTTGATCAACCATCCCAGGATCACCCCCATCCCCAGCGCGACCGCGAGGGCCTTCGTGGGCTCTTTGACGATGTATTCTCGCAAGATCCGGGTCCCGCCCGAAAACTGCTCTCGGGCCGTCGCCGCCAGTTCCAGCGCCGTTCCTTGATGTCGATGCCGTGGAGCCCAGGCTCCGCCTCGACTCCCTGCGTTCGATCGACCATGGTCATGACCTTTCGTCTTTTTATTAAGAAATTGTCGATGAATAATGGGCGATGAACGGCTCGTCTTTAGATCACGTTTTCGATGGAGGATGGAAGGGTCATGGCCCTCCCGTGCCCTTCCTTCGTCCATCGTCCATCAAGGATCGATCATTTCAATCCCCAAAAGCCTCCGAGGCCGGTCAGAACCGGGGCGTTCCCGGCGGCCTCGTCTGAGGTCCGGGGGTCCCGGCGGGCTGGCCGCCGAAGGCGGCGGCGAGGTCAGGATGCTGCTGCATCTGCTCAGCGACCTTCCCGGCCAGCCATTGCTCCGCGTATTGCAAGGCGTATCCCTGCACGGCCCGAAACGCGACCGGGGCCACCAGGCCAAAGGCCATGCCGAGCAAGCTCTTGCCCTTCTTCTCCTCGGCCGGGCGAATCGCCTCGGCCGCGACGGTTCGGACCGGCTCGCTCGGCGCGAGCTGGATTGTTGCGGGACGTTGCTTGTGGGGGACGAGCAGGTAGCCGACAACCACGGCCGCGCCGAGGCTTGCCCAGGGATAATCGCGGATGTATCGTTTCCAGTCGGTCGCCGCCTCGGCCCCCTGGACCACGCCCTGGACGTCGGCGTGGAGGTCGCGGCGGATCTGCGCCATCTGCTTGCGGATCTCGTCGATCTCTGGGGGTGCGGTCAACACGTCGGGTTCCTCATCGAATCGGGGTGGGTCGCGCGACCGCCAGGGGCGGCAATCCTACCGTGAGATAACGGCGAGATTACGCAACCTTAATGCCAAGCGACCGGACCTCGCAAGCTTCCGATGGCGAGATGTGGAAATGGAGGGAATGTCGGATTTTGATTGCGCGGGCTGCGCAACGGGTTGCCCGATCTCAGCGGGTGAACGAGATCACGCCGCGTCGTCGTCCCTGGACCGACCTCGTTCGCGGAATGTCTTCCAGAGCGTCCGGCCTTGCTGTCCGACCTGGCGAACGAGTCGTCCGGCCCTCGACCGCGCCGAGGCGTCGCGGAGATGTCGGATCAGGGCGTTCCGCTCGGCCCGGTGGCAGAAGGCGGTCAAGGTCGGCAAGACCGATTCGACCACTCCGAACGGCGGCTGGCCGCCCGGCGCGGCGGGGATTACCTCGGCGATCGTCGGCGGCAGCGCGGCCCTCGAGCGCCTGGACCCTGGCCCGGACGGCCAACTCGCGCGGGCCTCGGCCGTTGGCCCAGTCGTGAGGTGGCTTCCATTCGCCTTCGAAGGTCGGGGAATCGACGTGGGTCGCCACGGCCAGGGCCGGCGGGACCTGCAAGCCGGGGTGGTCGGTGTACCACTTCACCCAGTCTCGGAGGAACGCCAGGTCGGCCTCTCTCGACTCGATGCGGGCGTCGACGACCAGGATCAAGAGGTCGGCCTCGGCCGCTTGGGCGATGGCGTACTTGCGGGTCGAGCGGTTCCGGGCCGACTCCTTGCCGTCCTCGACCGCCGTGTAATAGTCGATCTCGACGATCTTCGCGGTCTTAAGCCGCTCCATGCCGGTCTCGTCGCCGCCCAGGGTTTTCAGTTTCCCCTCGATCGCCGTGAGGTCACCGGCCCGAGCCGTCTCGATCGCCTCAACGAGCTTCGATTTGCCCGCATCGCGGACCCCGGCGACGGCGATGGTCAGGTCGAAGGCGTCCGAGTTGATCTCGGCTCCCGCTCGTGCCGCCCTTCCGGGTTAGCTTGCGGTACTGCTCGGCCCCGATCACCAGCCGGCCGCTGTAGAGCTCGATCAGGTGCGTCCCCAGGCGGTTGACGAACGCCCGGTAGAACCAGCGCAAGAGGTTCTGCTGCATGTTCTTCCACGCCGGCTTGACCATCCAGTGTTGCGAGGCCAGCCGGGGGATTCCGGTCACGGGGTTGAACAGTGGCAGGAGGTAAGTATAGAGGTCGCTCGCCTTCTGGATGTAGTTGGCCGCGACGACGGCCTTCTTCCAGTCGGCCGGCGTGACGAGGTCGCCGCCGGGGACCTGGCGGCAGAGGCCGATGAGATCCTGCGTCGCGAGCTCCAGCGCCGTGAGCAGTTCGACGACCGCCACCCGCTCGATCGGGTCGGCCGAGAGCGGGTTGTAGTGAGCCGCCAGGCGGGTCGCCAGCCGCTGGCCCGTCGCCATGTAGGTCTCGATCTGCGAGAGCTTCGCCATGTCGAGCGAGTCGCCCTGCTCGGCCTCGGCCTCGACAAGCTGCCAGGCCTGGCGGTCGAACTCCGAGAACGTGTGGGGCACATCCCAGTCGATCGGCGGCAGGAACGACCGGGTCGTCTTGGTCCACCTCGACAGAAGCAGCGAGACCGCGATGCCGCAGAGGATCGAGAGCGACGCCGCGACCAGGGCCCAAAGCTTGCCGCGTTCCAGGAGCCAAAGGAAGCCAAGCCCCATGAAGGCGAGGTAAGGCCCGACGAACAGGGCCAGGAGCACCCACGATCGCCAGTTCTTGAGCACCGGAATCCGCCTCGGCCGTCGTGCAGGTTCCAAAACTTCGCCCCATTCGGGAATTCGTCGAGCCACGATGAGTATTGGACGGTGACCCCCCGTCCTATATCCCAACCCGTCCTGAGAGCGCAAAGGCAAAAAGGGCGCCTCTAATTCAATCGCGCCGGTGAAGGACCAGATGATAGGCTCCCACCACGCCTCCTGGACGGTCGATCCACGCCTGAAGCTTGCCGGGCCCCGGGCGAAGCTCGAACCCCTCGATCCGGCACGACCGCGAGCCTGGACCGATCTGCACCTGCCTCGACACACCCGACAGCTCGACGTGCGCCACTCCCGGCGGCCCAAAGGCGTAGAGCAGCTCAAGGTCGTAGAGGCCGGGCCGGACGACCTCGACGTCCCAGCCGCCGAGCATCCCGGTCTCCCAGGCGGTGGCCTCGCCTCGCCAGTCCTGGCGGGTCAAGGTCGTCGGGTGCTCGGCGGGCGAGCCGAGATGGATGCGAGGCGGGGCGAAGTCGCGGGTCAACCGGACGTCCCGGAACCAGGCTTCGTAATCGCGACGCATCGCCGAGACGATGTCGGGCTTTTGAACCGCGATATCGGTCATTTCAAGGGGGTCGGCGAGCATGTCGTACAGCTCGTAATGCAAGGGATCGGGCAATGGCAGGGGCTCGACACCCTTTGGCTGCACCAGCTTGTAGCGGCCCGACCGCGCGGCGAAGGCTCGATGCAGCTCGGGAACGTCACCCCGGTGCCACTGGAAATAGAGGGTTCGGTCGGGCCAGTCGCCCCCCTGCCCTTTGAGCAGCGGCAGGAGGCTCCGGCCGTCGAAGGCGACTGATTCCGGCTTCGCCACGGCGCAGGCTTCTAGCAGGGTCGGGGTCAGGTCAATGTGCGCGGCGGCCTGCTCGACGACCCGGCCGGGCTCCAGGGTGCCGGGCCAGCGAATGAAGCAGGGGACTCGAATCCCCCCTTCGTGGACGTTCCCCTTGCGGTCGAGCATCCCGGCGTTGTACCGCGGTTGCTGCGGGCCATTGTCGGTCAGAAAGACCACGATCGTCTCCTGGGCTAGCCCCAGCGAGTCGAGCCGGTCGAGCACCCGGCCAACGTTCCGGTCGAGGTTCGAGACCATCGCGTAGACCCGCTCGGTCTTGTCGACCGGGATCACGGCGGGTAGGGGATGGCCGATGTTGGGCGTCCCTCGGGTCGGGACCAGGCCGAGGTAGGGGTTGAGGTCCGCGTCCGGGACCTGCAACGGCTCGTGAGGGGCGTTGAAGGCGAGGTAGGCGAAGAACGGTCGGCCCGGCTCGGCCTCGATGAACCGGATCGCGGCGTCGGCGAAGACGTCCGAGCAATAACCTTGCGTCTTCTCCTCTTTCCCGTTGTGCTCCAGGATCGGGTTGAAATAGCTGTTGCCCGGCGGGTCGGACGGCTGGCCAATCCCCCCGCCTCGGTGGACTAGAGCCTCCTGGAACCCCTGATCGATCGGCCGGAGGGGGGCATTGTCGCCGAGGTGCCACTTGCCGAAGATCCCCGTCCGGTAGCCGGCGGGCTGGAGCATCTCGGCGAGCGTCACCTCGTCCGGGTGCATCATCGACCGCCCCCGGAAGGTATCAACCACCCCCGTCCGGTAGTTGTACCGGCCGGTCATCAGGCTCGACCTCGTTGGTGAGCAGACCGGCGAGACGTAGAACGTCCGGAACCGAACCGACTCCCGCGCCAGGGCGTCGAGCCGGGGCGTGCGAATCTGCGGATTACCGTGGAACCCGAGGTCGCCGTATCCCTGGTCGTCGGTGAGGATCAGCAAGACGTTCGGCCGCCTCGTTGGAGGCGCGGCGGGGGCGAGGGCCGCGACCATCGCCAGCCCGAACGCGACGAGCCCGACGACGCGGGCCATCCTTATTAGTAGGGGCGACATCGCGGATTCTCTCCGGAGAGCACGGCCTGTGGAGGTCAGCCCATCATCGCAGACGGTCGGCCCCGGGTGAATCCCCGACTCCGACGCGTCGAGGGATGAGATGGGTCGAGCATTGCCGAAGGGCTCGGCCCAGGCCAGAATAGGAGTCCCCGCCCCGATCTCCCGACCCTCAGGAGCCTTAGCCCGATGTTCGATCTCGGCCCGGTCCAGGATGCTTTGCGGGAGTACGGGCTCGACGGCTGGCTGCTTTACGACTTCAAGGGGAGCAACCCGCTCGCCCGCCGGATTCTCGACCTGGACGGCCGCAAGCCGTTCTCCCGACGCTTCTTTTACCTCGTTCCGGCCGAGGGAACCCCGCTCAAGCTGGTCCACGCGATCGAGTCCGGCGCCCTCGACCACCTGCCGGGCACGAAGCGGGTCTATCTCCGCTGGCAGGAACTGGAGGACGGGGTCGAGTCGCTCGTCGAGGGCCGGGCGAAGCTGGCGATGGAGTACTCGCCCCGAAACGCGAACCCGTACATCTCGAGAGTCGACGCCGGGACGGTCGAGCTCGTCCGGTCGTTCGGGGCCGAGGTCGTCCCTTCCGGCGACCTCGTCGGCCGGTTCGAGTCGACCTGGGACGACGAGCAATGGGCCATGCACCAGCAGGCCGCCAAGATCTGCCGAGAGGCGTATGACGTCGCCTTTGGCCTGATCGCCGAGCGTGTCCGCACGCGATGGCTCGTTGATGGAAACCGACGTCCAGAAGGCCATCCTCTCCCATTTCGAAGCCAACGGCTTGACGACCGACGGCCCGCCGATCGTCGGGGTCGGCCCGCACAGCGGCGACCCCCATTACGAGACCACACCCGAGACCGACGCACCGATCCGGAAAGGGGACTTCGTCCTGGTCAACCTCTGGGCCAAGGTGAACAAGCCCCGCGCCGTCTACGCCGACTACACGCGTGTCGGCTTTGTGGGCGAGACGGTCCCGAGCCTGTACGAGGATCGTTTTCGGGTGATCGTCGAGGCCAGGGACGCCGGGATCGCCCTGGTGAAGGAGGCATTCGACGCCGGGCGACTCCTCCGAGGGGGGGAAATCGACGACGCGGTCCGCCAGATCGTCGAGAAGGCCGGCTATGGTCGGTTCTTCAACCACCGGACCGGCCACAATATCGGCCAGGACGACCACGGCAATGGCGCCCACATCGACAACCTGGAGACCCGCGACGACCGCCTGATCCTCCGACGGACCTGCTTCTCGATCGAGCCGGGCATCTACCAGGACGACTTCGGCGTCAGGACCGAGGTCAACATCTTCATCGACGGCGAGGGTCAGGTCCACGTCACCGGCGGCGAGCCCCAGACGCACGTTCTGGCGATCCTCGCCTGAGCGGTCCATTTGTGAGCGGGCATCACTCATCGTTTAGAGTTGTAGGGTAGGGCTTGCCCTGCCGATCCGATCAGGTCGCGATCGCGGGAAATCGCGGAACGGCAGGCCAAGCCCTACCCTACGCTTCCGGACCATCCGCGCGCGACGAAAGCCGAAGGGAGCCCCCTGACCGATGTCCACGACCGAGTCGAGCGACCAGGAGAACCTCGCGGAGATCCCTCCGCCGAGGCCGACGACCCCGCCGGTCCGTCGTGGGTTTGTCTGGGTCTTGCTCCTCCTCTGCTTGCTGACGGCGGTCGTCTACGGCGTGCCGTACATGCTCGACCAGATCGGCTACGCTTATGAAAAAGGACGGGCAAGGGCGGCGACCGAGGCGTTGGAGAAGCTCGACCAGGGCGGGGCCCTGGCGAGGGCGTCGGAGCTCTTCCGGCTGGCAACGCACTCAGTCTAGCCGGCGGTGGTCCATATCCGGACCCAGACGTTCGGCAAGGATGGAGGGACGACCCTCGGCTCGGGCGTCGTGATCGACAAGGAGCGGGGGTATGTCGTCACGAACAACCACGTCATCCAGAACGCCGACATGATCACCGTCCGGGTCGGCCGAACCGAGATGGTGGGTGACCTCGTCGGCGCAGACCCAAGAACCGACCTCGCGGTGGTCAAGGTCAAGGGGTCGGTTCCGCAAGCCGCCTCGTGGGGCGACTCGGACAAGCTCGAGCCAGGCGACTGGGTCCTCGCCATCGGCAGCCCGTTCGGCCTGGAACGCACCGTCAGCGCGGGGATCGTCTCGGCGACCTCGAGGAACAACCTGGGCGTGGTCGGGTCGGACGCCTACGAGGACTTCCTCCAGACCGACGTGGCGATCAACCCGGGAAACTCCGGAGGGCCGCTGATCGACCTCCGGGGGCGGCGTGGTCGGGATCAACACGGCGGTCTCGCGGATCTCCTTCGACCAGGGAAACCAGGGGATCGGCTTCGCGATCTCCTCGGCGCTGGCCCGCCGGGTGGTCGAGCAGCTCATCAAGTCAGGGAAGGTCATCCGGGGCTACCTGGGCGTCGCTCCGGGGTCGATCTCAGCCGACCAGGCGAAACAGCTCCATTTGGCTGAAGGGAAAGGGGCGATCATTGGCTTTGTCTTGCCCGGCAGCCCCGCCGAGAAGGCCGGGGTCAAGGTCAACGACGTGGTCACCTCGATCGACGACAAACCGGTTGCCGACTCTTCGAGCCTCAGGAACCTGACGTTCACCCTCGAACCGGGGACCGAGGTTCCCTTGAACATCGTCCGGGACGGGCGGAAGATGACCCTCCGCGTCGCCATTGCCGAGATGCCGAGCGACCAGATCCTCGCCTTCTTCGGGTTCAGCGTCAGGGACTCCGGAGGCGACCCTCAGAGCGGTGTGATCGTCGACCGCGTTGTGCCGGGTAGCCCGGCCGAGAAGGCCGGCTTCAAGCCGGGACTCCGGATCGTCGCGATCGGCAACCGACGCGTCTTTTCGAAGGCGGAGTTCGACGTCCTGCTCACGCAGAGCGGCCGGCTCTCGGGTATCCCGTTCGGGGTCATCCGCGATGGCCGGCTCGAGGTCATCCAGCTCGGCTCCCCCTCGCCCGACCAGCCCTGAACACAAGCGCGTCGCTCAGCGGGTCGCGGATCGCGGCTAAGTAAGGATCGTAGCGAAGAAGGGCCGGCCGCGGCTTCTGGTCTTTTCTAACCCCCGTCGCGCGACCCGCTGAGCGACTCGCCACACTGAACCTGACGCAAAGGTCGAAAAGATTCGCCCCAAAGGCAGTTTGGACACCTGGTATCGCGGGACACTGTCAAGACAGGCGGAGTTCGGTGCAAAATCCGTGAAGGCAAGCGAGATGGGGCCACACGGGGTCGGCCAGGCCGCTGGAACGTGCGGAGTCGCGATGTCAAGGACCAATCGGACGTCAACCGCGCCGTCGAGGCGGGCTGGGGAGGGCGAGCCGCCCTAACTGCTAAAATCATGCCACCTTAGAAGAACGGCTCGGTTCGCTCCGGTTCGTTCGAAAAACTTGACCGAATCTGGGCGGGAGGTATAATTTTTTTGTTGACGCCGAAGTCAGGGCACGGTGAACGGCGCCGATTGAAGACGGATTTTGTCCGTCACTCATCGGTGCCGTGAGCCATGGACCCGGGCCTGTGATGTACCTCCAGGAGCCCCCGGTGCCCCGCCACTCCGAAGCGACTCTCGCCGCGATCAAACAGGCGGTCGATATCGTCGCCTTGGTCGGCGAGTACGCCTGCCTCTGCACCGCACCGGGCTCAAGTTCAAGGCACGCTGTCCGTTCCATGACGACCACAACCCGTCGCTCGAGTTGAACCCCGACCGCCAGTCATACAAGTGCTGGAGTTGCGGGGCCGGCGGCGACATCTTTGATTTTGTGAAAGATTTCGAACGAGTGGATTTCCCCGAGGCGTTACGCATGTTGGCGGATCGGGCCGGAGTGGCGCTGGGCGAGCCCGACAGCCCCTTCGGCCCCCGGGCCTCTCCAAGGTCGAGCTGCTGGCGGTGACGGCCTGGGCCGAGCAGACCTTCGTCGAGGCCCTGGCCGAGTCGACCGAGGCGCGCGGCTATCTCGGAAAGCCGGGGGATCTCGGCCGAGTCGATCGCCGCGGTTCCGCCTGGGCCACGCCCCGGAATCACGCGACTGGCTGACCGCGAAAGCCCGCCGGGCGGGTATTTCGGCAGCAAGCGCTGGAGAAGGTCGGTCTGATCGTCCGATCCGAGAAGACCTCGGTGCCTCACGAGCGGTTCCGGGGCCGCCTGATCTTCCCGATCCACGACCCTCAGGGGCGGACGCTGGGCTTCGGCGGGCGGATCTTGCCCTCGGTCGAACAAAACATGGCCGACTCGGGCACAACGCGTCGCTAAGTATCTGAACTCCCCCGAGACGCCGCTCTTCCAGAAACGCCGAATCCTCTATGGGGCCGACCTCGCCCGGTCGGCCGCCCGGGCGGATGGCTGGGTCGCCGTGGTCGAAGGATACACCGACGTGATCGCCGCGCACCAGGTGGGGCTCTCGAACGTGGTCGGGACCCTGGGCACCGCCCTGGGGGACGACCACGTCACGGCCCTCCGGCGGCTGACCGACCGCGCGGTGCTGGTCTTCGACGGCGACGAGGCCGGCCAGAAGGCCGCCGACCGCTCGCTCGAACTGTTCCTGGGGCACGAGGTCGACGTCCGCGTCCTGGTCCTGCCCGAGGACCTCGACCCCTGCGACTTCCTCCTGAGCGAAGGGGCCGACGCGTTCCGGGCGATGGTGGACCACGCGGTCGACCCCCTGACCTTCGCGATCGACCGGGCCGAGGCCCGGTTCGACTTCGAGTCGCTCGAGGGGTCGCGGCAGGCGGCCGAGTCGGTCCTGGCGATCCTCGCCCGGGTCCCGAGCCGAACCGGCGGCGGGCTCGACCTGAAGGTCGCCAAGGCGCTCGACACGCTCTCGCGCAAGCTCTCGGTCCCGGTCGACGACCTGAAGCGCCGGCTCGGCCAGCTCCGCCAGCCGAACCGGCCCGCCCCGCAGACCTGTCCAATATCAATGCGGATGCCGGTCGAAGCGAGGCTCCGCCGCCGACGCCCGCCGGTCCGGCTGGCCGACCTCGACCCGATCGACCGCGAACTCGTCCAGATCGTCCTGAATGAGCCGAACGTGGTGGGCCGGTTGATCACCCGGGTGACGGTCGCCTCGCTGAGCGACGCCCCGCTGCGTGCGATCCTCCAGGCCTGCTACGACCTTCATGGCGAGGGCTCCCTCCCGACATTCGATCGGGTGACCTCGCGGCTCGATGACCCGGCCTTGCGGGCCCTGGCCGCCGGGCTTGCTGCTGCCGATCGAGGCAGCTCCCTTGACCGAGGGGACCCGCCCGGCCCCCGCCGAGGTCCGGCTCGCCGGGGTCCTCGCCCGGTTCGACGAGCGCGACCGCAAGGCCAGGCTCCGGGACCTGAAAGCGGCCCTCGCCGAGACCGACCCCGAAGCCGACCCCGTCGGCCACCGGGCACTCTGACCGCGAATATTATCGATTACTCAACCAGCGGCCGGACACGAAGAAGTAACGCGTCCTGACCCGTCGTTCCGTGAGGGAGGTTTCTGGATGGAAAAGATGGACGAGGGCCTCAAGACGCTCCTCGATTTGGGCAAACGCCGCGGGTTCTTGACCTTCGACCAGGTCAACGACTTCCTGCCCGACGAGGCGAGCAGCCCCGAGAAGATCCACGGCCTGCTGGAGTCGCTCGACGAGCTGGGCATCGAGCTGATCAACGAGGACGAGGCCGAGTCGCGCCTGGCTCGCCTCCGGCGACATCGACGACGAGCCCGACGACCTCGTCGACGAGCCGGTCGACGACGACGAGGACGGCGAGCTGACGCCCGAAGACCTCGACGAGATCTCCCGGCGGATCGACGACCCGGTCCGCATGTACCTGACGCAGATGGGCGAGATCCCCCTGCTCACCCGCGACCAGGAAATCGGCCTGGCCAAGAAGATCGAGATCACCCGCAAGCGGTTCCGCCGCAAGGTCCTGGAGTGCGACTTCGCCCTCGCGCTGGTCGTCGACGTCCTCAAGAAGGTCAACGACGGCGAGCTGCCGTTCGACCGGACGGTCAAGGTCTCCGTCACCGAGAACCTGGAGAAAGACCAGATCCTCGGCCGGATGCCGCACAACCTGGCGACGCTGGCCCATCTGATGGACCTGAACGACCGCGACTTCCGCGTCGTACGTCCGGGCTCGGGCGCGACAAGGCCGCCCGCCGGAGCCTCCGCCAGACGCTCAAGAGTCCGCCGGCGCAAGGCGGTCACGCTCGTCGAGGAACTCTCGATCCGGACCCAGAAGGTCCAGCCCCTGATGAAGCGGCTGGAGCAGGTCTCGCACCGGATGGGCGAGCTGCTCGTCCAGCTCGAAGACCACCGCGCCGGCCGCGGCGGCAAGGAAGACCGCTCCAACCTGCGAGAAGGAGCTGAAGGACCTGATGCGTCATGACCCTCGAGACGCCCGGAGCCTCCGCAAGCGCGTCGAGGCCGATGAACAGCCGGTTCAAGGAGTACGAGCAGGCCAAGCGCGAGCTCTCCGGCGGCAACCTCCGGCTGGTCGTCTCGATCGCCAAGAAGTACCGCAACCGCGGCCTCTCGTTCCTCGACCTGATCCAGGAAGGCAACACCGGCCTGATGCGGGCGGTCGACAAGTACGAGTACCGCCGCGGCTACAAGTTCAGCACCTACGCGACCTGGTGGATCCGCCAGGCGATCACCCGCGCCATCGCCGACCAGGCCCGGACGATCCGCATCCCGGTCCACATGATCGAGACGATGTCCAAGCTCCGGAACGTCTCGAAGAAGCTGCTCCAGGAGAAGGGCCGCGAGCCGACCATCGAGGAGACGGCCAAGGCCGCCAACATCTCGATCGAGGAAACCCGCCGGGTGATGAAGATCAGCCGGCACCCGATCTCGCTCGACCGCCCGGTCGGCGAGAGCGAGGACAGCTACTTCGGCGACTTCATCGAGGACGAGGCCGCCGAGAGCCCGATCAACGCCGCGACCCAGGAGATGCTCAAGGAGAAGATCGACAGCGTCCTCAAGACGCTGACCTACCGCGAGCGCGAGATCATCAAGCTCCGCTACGGCCTCGGCGACGGCTACACCTACACCCTCGAAGAGGTCGGCCGGATCTTCAAGGTGACCCGCGAACGGGTCCGGCAGATCGAGGCCAAGGCCGTCCGCAAGCTGCAACATCCCGTCCGAAGCCGGCAACTCGAAGGCTTCCTGGAGAGTACCGGTTGATCCGGCGACACCAACCGCCGGCCACCCCCCTGGGTGGCCGGCGGTTTTTTTGTTGGAACCGGCCGGAATCGGCGCTGGGAACCGGCCGCCCCGTTGTTTATGATGAAGGGCTCAATTCAAACACGACCCGATTCTTCGCATCGCGCCTGACACCTCTCTGGCGGCCACAGGGCCGCCCCCAGACTCAAGGAGTTGGAACGCCATGCCGTCTTCGACCGCCTCTTCGCTCCGCGACCTCCACCAGCTCCACCAGCGGGCCAAGGCCCTCCGCGACCGGCTCAGCTCCGGCCCCAAGACCCTGGCCGCGCGGAAGCTCGCGCTGGAGGCCCGGCAGAAGGCCCTGGACGAGGCCCGCAAGGCGCTCCAGGACGAGAAGGTCGCCGTCAAGAAGCACGAGCACACCTCCAGAGCCAGCAGTCCAAGGCCGACGACCTCCGGGTCAAGCTCAACGCCGTCAAGAAGAACGACGAGTACAAGGCGATCCAGAACCAGCTCGCCCTCGACAAGTCCCACATGGACAAGACTGAGGGGGAGATCCTCGAGGCGATGGAGAAGGTCGACGAGAAGACCAAGGCCGTCCACGCCGCCGAGGTCGAGGTCAAGAAGCTGACCGACGAGGTCGCCGTGCTGGCCAAACAGATCGAGGAGCACGCCGACGCCCAGAAGGCCCAGCTCGTCGAGCTGGAGAAGGCGATCGTCGAGGCCGAGAACGTCATCGAGGAGGACGAGCGCGACCGCTACCGGAGGACCGTCAAGCAGCGAGGCGCCGACGCCCTGGCCGCCGTCGAGGGGAGCGCCTGCTCCGGCTGCTTCGTCACCGTCACGTCCCAGATGATGAACGAGCTGATCAACGGCGACAAGCTCACCTTCTGCCTCGCCTGCGGCCGGATGCTCTACCTCGCCGAGGAGGACCACCCCAACACCCGGCGGGGCTGACGACTGGGCGTCAAACATCGGCGAATCGATTCCCTCCCGACATCACGCGTAAGAGGTCTGCCTCATGGCGGATGTCGAGGTTGAGGTGTTGCCACCGCTCGCCGATTGCGTTCAGCATTGCGAGGTGGTATGCGTCCGCGAATGCTGCGGCATTGACGCGATCTCGATAGACGCCGAACTGATCCTTGGCTGGACACATCTGGCCGGGCGAGAGGCCGTCGTTCGGGCATCGGCCAACTGCGTCAGATCATCCCGACAGTTGAGGTTCGGTCTCAGAAGGTCTCCTTGCGATTCCTCAACCATTACACCAATGACGAGACTGCCCGCAAGGAACTGCTCGCCTTTCTCAGAGCCTTTCGGGCAGGCGTGACTACAGAATGACCCTTCGATAATCGTATAAAATGACGCCCGAGGGCTCGCCATTCGAGCGTTGACTCCCGCCGACTCGTGCCCCTTAGCGCGGGCTGTGTGATCCGGCAGTGAGAAGAATGCCACGCCGAGGATGGTGTGAACCATCAGCAGCATCGCCCCTTCCAGCCACTTCGACTCGCCGTCCTCGGCGACCATTCCGCGACCAGCACGGCGAGGGTCGCGGCGACGACTTCCGACGTCGAGAACAGCAGGTTCATCGGCTCGGACCGGAAGTAGCTGGCGAAGACCAGCACTGGCGCCACGAAGAGCGCGACCAGCAATGCCGACCCCAGCGCGATCCCACGGCCAGGTACTTCTGAACGGCGTCGGGTTTCCTCCTCGGGCGTTCGACCCTCCTCGCCAACTCCGGGATGGCGATAAAGCGAGGGGACACCGGGACGCCGTTGGCGTTGGCCGCCTTCGTCGAGGTGGCTGACCGCCTTGGGAGTTGGGGACCCATTTGGGCTGCAGCGGCTCGATGAGTTCCCAGAAGTCGTCGGGCAGCAAGGGCTTGGCTATGGTCATGATCTCCCCGGACCTGATCGCGAGGAGCTGCTGAGCGATGGCCATGCCGGACCACCAGCCAGATTGGGGCATTGTCAGACGCTCTCAGGAAGGGGGGTTGCCCGAAGACTCGGGCGCTTCTAGACTAGGGGGCCTTACCGGCCTCCATGTCGGGGTACTCTCAAAAGCGGGGTGGCGGTTCGATGTCTGAATACTTCCAAGGCGTTCCAAAGATCCAGTTTGGCGGACCGAAGTCGCGGAACCCGCTGGAGTTCAAGCACTACAACCCCGACGAAGTCGTCGGCGGCAAGACCATGAAGGAGCACCTCCGCTTCTCCGTGGTCTACTGGCACACGATCGCTAACCCGCTCTCCGACCCGTTCGGGGTCGGGACGGCCATCCGACCGTGGGACGAAGGCGTCAACGGAATGGCCCGGGCCAAGGTCCGGGTGAAGGCGGCGTTCGAGTTCTTCGAGAAGCTTGGCGTCCAGTTCTTCGCCTTCCACGACCGCGACGTGGCCCCCGAAGGCTCCACGCTCAAGGAAAGCCACGCCAACCTCGACGAGGTCGTCAAAGTCATCAAGGACGAGATGGCCCGAACTGGTGTCAAGCTCCTCTGGGGAACCGCGAACCTCTTCTCGAACCCCCGCTACGCCCACGGCGCGGCGACCAGCCCGAACCTCGACGTCTTCGCCTACGCCGCGGCGCAGGTGAAGAAGGCCCTCGAAGTCACTCACGACCTGGGCGGAGGAGGCTACACGTTCTGGGGCGGTCGCGAAGGGTACTCGACCCTCTGGAATACCGACTTGAAGCGCGAGGTCGACCACCTCGGCCGCTTCCTCCACATGGCGGTCGATTACAAGAAGCAGATCGGCTTCGGCGGACCGTTCTATATCGAGCCCAAGCCCAAGGAACCGACGAAGCACCAGTACGACTCCGACGCCGCGGCCTGCCTGAACTTCCTGCGAACCTACGGCCTCCTGCCCCACTTCAAGCTGAACCTGGAGACCAACCACGCTACGCTCGCCGGCCACGAGATGATGCACGAGATGATGGTCGCCATCGGATCGGGGGCGCTCGGGTCGATCGACGCCAACACCGGCGACCCGCTCATCGGCTGGGACACCGACCAGTTCCCGACCGACATCTACCTCACGACCAAGTGCATGCTCTGCCTCCTGAGCATGGGCGGCCTGACCACGGGCGGCGTGAACTTCGACGCCAAGGTCCGGCGCGAGAGCTTCGAGCCGGTTGACCTCTTCCACGCTCACATCGGTGGGATGGACGCCTTCGCCCGGGGCCTCAAGATCGCCCACGCCATCATCACCGACGGCCGACTCTCCGGCTTCCTCAAGGAACGCTACCGGAGCTGGGACGGGGAACTCGGGCGGAGAGTCGAGGCTGGCCAGTCAAGCTTCGCTGACCTTGAGGCCTATATCTTGCCCAAGGGCGAGGTCACCAATACCGCGAGTGGCCGGCAGGAGATGCTCGAGAATCTGATCAACGAGTTCATCTGAGACATGCCGATGAGGTCGAGCCTCGCTCATGAGGCTCGGCCTTCCGCATGATGGGTGGTCGCGAGGGCGTCATCCCTCGCCCAGATTCCAACTCCAGACGATTTCATCATCGCCCTGCAGGCTGGGGCGGGGTATCGGCAACTCACGCCCCGATCGATCGACGAGATGCCAGTCTTCCGAGTCGATGAAGTCTCGATAATTCGCGGCCAGTTCGGCCTCCATTGCATCCAACTCCGGCGATGGTTTACTACGATCCCACTTATACAGGAGATGCGCGCTCCGTCGAGCGAGATCGACGTAGCGGGAGAGCCGTGCGACTGCTGTCGACTGCGGCGCCGACAGCGACGGATCGTAGATGATGTTACCCGTCAGCTCCGGGGAATCGATTTCAATATCGTAGAGGATGTTCCCCGGCAAGTTCGGAACGTTGACATCAACGAGGATCACGACGCCGACCCGTGTCGGGCCATAGAACAGGTCGAATTGGTCCCAGTCCATCCGCCTGTCCTCCGCCGCCGGCGATCAATCCGACGCCTCCTCTCCTGCCGGCTCCTCGATCCGGAGATGGAGTCGGAGAGTCTGGATCAGCCGTTCAAAGCTCTCGGGCGTGAGGACCTCGGGAGCCCGGACGCGGATCGCCTTGCCAGCATCGCTTCCCCAGAGACGGAGGTCGATCCGGACGTCATTTAACCTGGGCGATTCTGGTTGGGTAGGGAGGCGCAGCGGAGGGAGGAATCACCAACGCCCCGGCGTGCCCATTCGCGAGGGCCGGCGCTGGCGACTCGGCCTCACCGATCGGCCCTTGCGGTCGGAGGACATGGTCTTCGCCCAGGGCCCCTGCAAATTTGGCCGATTCAAGGAACGCCTCGGCAGCGGACTGCTTTGATGAAGCGATGATTTGATGGTTGTGGTAGAGGACGTTGCCGAGGATGGTCGCCTCGGGCAGCCTCTTCCCAGAGAACTGCTCGGCCAGGTCGGCGTAGAGCGGCGGTTCGAGGAGGGCCTCCCGGTAGAGTCGGGGCAATTCGGCGGGGTCGACCGGGTGGAGGATCGACCGGGCCAGCGGGGTCAGCGAGTACCCTTCGTCCTTGAGCGCGAGCAGGCCGAATTGACGGGCCGAGCTGAGGCGGGCCGAAAAGGTGTTCGTCTTGATGTTCTTGTAGCCGAGGGCCGTGGCGATATCGGCCGCCATCAGGCCGTCGAGCCCTCGCCCTTCGATGAACCGGCAAAGCTCCACGCTTTCGGCCAGCGGGACGCCGGGATATCGGGTGCTCCGCTCGCGCTTGGCCCGCGTCGGGGTCGAAGTCTCGTCTTGGGACATCGTCGCTCGGTCCGGAATTCGGGGATAAGGATCGGGGATCGTCTCTCGGTTCTACTGTACACAATTATCGACCGGAGGCCGAGACCACTTCACCGCCGGCCATCGTGCTCATGGCTTCGAAGACCTTCGGGTTGACCGAATCACGGACATAACGGACGGAGCCGTCGGCCATGAGGACGTTGGCCCCGTCGCCGTGGAGGCCGCCGAACTGACGACCGACACCGATGTAAGGTTGGCGATTCGGGTCGAGTCCCCGCACCGTGTGTCGACCGCCCGCAAACCAGGGGCCAGCCTTGAGGGACGATTCCGCCACCATCATCGTATTCGCCAGCCCATCCCTCACGTCGGCCGGGGCGACGATCCGATCGTCGCCGAAGATCCCGGCCCGCTTGTGTTGTTTGGGCAAGGACGGCGAGTCAACGCCCAGCCCGGCGATGCCGATATAAACGGCCGGGACGATCCGTTTCGTGGGCGACCGTCGGACGGCCGAGGGGCAGAACATCTCGTCGTCCAGGCCGTAACCGCCTTCCTGTCGGGGATCATTCCAAGCGATCTCGGTGTCCATCGACCCGCACCCGGAGCATCCCTCATCGTTCATCGTGTAGATCAGGCTGGCCCAGCCAAACCGGTCGGAGAAGGCGAGTTTCGGGTTTGGGATCGTGCCCGAGGGATAGACTCCATAGCCCCACGCTTTGAAGCGTTCCGGCCCCCGGGAATACTCGGCGATCGACATCCCGATCTGTTTGAGGTTGTTGGCGCAACTGGCCCGACGCGCGGCTTGCGGGGCCAGGTAGGACATCCGCATCTGATAAGCAATCGCTGCGAAGAGCAAGCCCAGGGCGGCGACGATCGCCATCATCCCCCGGATCGTGAGCCCCTGCCAGAAGTGTTTCCTGGGCGGCGTCGCGTTCGGGATGTTCTTTCCGTCGTCAATCATCGATCCCGGCCGCGACCGCCTCCCCGCCCGCCATCGTGCTCAGGGCTTCGAAAACCTTCGGGTCGATCGAGTCCTTGATGAATCTTGCGGAGCCGTCGGCGAAAAGGACGTTGACGCCCTCAGTGGGAAACCAGGCCCTGGTGTCGCTCTTGTGGTTCCCACCGAACTGGCGTCCCGGGCCAATGTAGGGTTGACGGCTCGGGTCGAGCCCGCAAACCGTTGCGCGGCCTCCGGCGAACCAGGGACCGGGCGATGAATCCGACTCGGCGAGCATCATCGTGTGCGCCGTGCCATCCTTGACGTCGGCCGGGCGGGTGTGCCGGTCGTCGCCGAAGATCCCGGCGCGTCTGTGTCCGGTCGGAAGTGAAGGGGCGTCAACACCGAGGCCGGCGATGGCGAGAAATGCCTTCCGATTCGGCCAATCAGAACAATAAGCGACTCCCTGGGAGTCTTCGACCAGTCCGGCGAAGAGAGGGTCATCCCACGCATGGCCCGCCGCATCCTCATCGCTGACTCCCCTGTCCTTGAGATAGAATGACATGTCAATCCAGGGTAGAATCGTGAATCCCCACCCGAGCCGTCGCTCAATCGGAAGGTCATGATTCGGGATCGTGCCCGGAGGATAGTAGCCGGAATCGTTTACATATCCTTCTATGCCGAGCCCCATCTGCCGGAGATTGCTCATGCATCTCAACTTCCCTTGATTGACACATCGCGGACCGGAAAGGACGGGTAGCAGGACCCCGACCAGGATCAACGATCCCAACAATCCAGCCGTCGTCACGAACAGTTTCGGAGGCCAAGCAGTGCTTGACGGCTTGACGAGGGGCGCTGCGTTGTTCCAATCGTCAAGCTCGTCAAACATAGGGGGGCTCCTTCGACTCGCGGCTCTGCTCCGTGTCCTCTCGAGATCGGGATAACCGGGTTCGAAGACGACGCGGAGCGTCGAAGAGGGCATTCCCACAGAGGACCGTGGGAACGAGTCAATCATCGATCCCGGCCGCGACCGACTCCCCGCCCGCCATCGTGCTCAGGGCCTCGAAGACCTTCGGGTCGATCGAGTCCTTGACGAACCTGATCGAGCCGTCGGCGAGGAGGACGTTGGCGCCTTCCCTGGCGAAAAGGGGGTTGCGGCTGGTCCGATGGTTCCCGCCGAACTGTCGGCCGGGGCCGATGTAAGGCTGTCGGCCCGGGTCGAGCCCCCGGACGGTCGCACGGCCTCCGGCGAACCAGGGAGCGGGGGCCGAGTCGGTCTCGACGACCATCATCGTGTTCGAGGCGCCGTCCTTGATGTCGGCCGGCGTCGTCTGCCGTCGATCTCCGAAGATTCCGGACCGTGGATGACGAGTGGGCAGGCCAGGGGAATCGATCCCGAGGCCTGCGATCGCGACCGGATTGGATCGAGTCATGCTGCCGGGACAGCGGAAGAAGCCGGGCGGAGCCATCGCGAGATCGCCCAGAACGGGACTATCCCACGCCTGGGAAAGCACGTCATCCTGAGTGAGGCCGTGGTCGGGCAGATATTCCGCGTTATCGATATAGGACAGGATGGTCACGCCCCAACCGAGGCGACGCTCCAGGGCAAGGTCCGGATTCGGGATTGTGCCGGGCGGGAAAGATCCGCAGGCGTTCGTGTAACTTTCGATACCCAGACCGATCTGCTTGAGGTTGTTCACACACTGGAACCTTCTCGCCCTCGGCCAGTTGCAGGGGGTGCTCGAAGGCAGGAAGGCCATGACGATCACGAGCAAGAGCGCGGACTTGAGGACCAGCCCCAACAGTCTCCGCGTCGCCCACGGCCCCATGATCGCCCTCCGATCGACGTTGATGGATTAATCGGCCTGCCCTCGGGGAGCTTTGCGGCCTTTGCCGAACTGGACCGAAGTGATGTTCTTCACATCGAGGATCGCGAAACCCTCCTGTCCGGTACGGACGACGACCGTATTGCCACCCTCGGTCTGGAGGATCGTCTCCGGATGGGTGATCGCGAGCTTCTCACCGGCCGAGGTCGTGATCGTGAAGGGCGAGAATGGTTGCTTCCTGAGAGCGGAGCGGATTGGTTCGGCTTCCACCGCGTTGATCTCCGGATCGGCGGGAGTGGAGACCCGGCCCCGAATTCGGGGCCGGGTCATCGTTCCCTTCCTCTAAGTTTACTGCCCCCCAGGCTTGGCCTGGTTGGCGGCGGCGTCCTTGAGGGTTTCTAGGTACGCGATCAGGTCGGCGAAGTCTTGGGGGGTGATCCCCTCGACGATGCCGTTGGGCATCAGGGAGACGTCGCTGTTCTTGCGGTCCTCGATGTCGGCCTTGGGGATCTGGAACCTCTTGCCCTCGGCGTCCTGAATCTCCAGGCCGTCGGCGTTGTCGGTCTTGACCAGGCCGTTGAGGACCCGGCCGTCGGTTGTGGCGACGACAACGGTCTCATACCCCGAGAAGATCCGGGCCGAGGGGTAGAGGACCGAGGTGATCAGCTCCTCGCGAGGATACCGCGCGCCGATCCCGGACAGCTCGGGGCCGATCGCTCCTCCCTGCCCTCCGACGACATGGCACTTCGAGCAGGCCAGCCCCTTGAGGTCGAAGAAGAGGGCCTTACCCTTGTCGGGCTTGCCCTGGCCTCGCATGGCGACGGCCTTGAAGCGGTCGGGGTCGAACCCGCCAGTCGAGGGACCTTTGAGGAAGGCGTAGTCGGCCAGGCCGGTCACGGCGACCGAGAACTCCCACGGGCCGCCGCCGTTGCCGCACTTGACCATGAACTGGTTCTTGCCCTTCCTGAGTTCGACGTCGAACCGGGCCACGTCGGGCGAGTACCCCCGGTTGTCGTTGAACTTGTAAAGCTCCTTGCCGTTGACCCAGACAGTCAGGGTGTCGTCCGAGCCGACGCCCACCTGCGCGGGGCGTGCGACCGGGCTATCGAGGACCGCGACGGCAAAGGCCGAGCAATCTCCCTTGCCTTTGAAGAACTTGGCTAGATCAACGACGCCGTTCTCTCCCTCGACCGGGATCGACTGCCAGGAGAGCGTGGTGTTGTCCGGCCCCGGCGCGGTGCCGGTCAAATCGACCGTCTGGCCAACCCGGACCGGGGGTCGGTCGTTGAACGGGAACGGCCCCATGACGTGCCAGCCGTCGAGCGGCTGGAGCTGGTTATAGATCTTCCTGAGTTCCGGGAGGGCCGCCGGGGGCAATTCGCGGCGGTCGGCGAGCTGCTGGAGAACCGGCTCGGCCTTGTCACGGATCGAGCCGATCGCGGCGGCCGACGCCTTTCGGACATCAGGGCTCCGGTCGGTCGCGCCCTGAGGTAGACCTGCAAGGCCCGGACGTCGGGCATCTTGGACAAGGCAATGGTCGCCTCGTAGCGGGTCGCCTCGTCGTTGGCCGACTCGATCATGGCCGGGATCGCGTCGCGGTCGCCGAGCGCGGCGAGGCTGGTCGAGCGCGGCCTTGCGGACGTCGCTCGACGGGTCCTTGAGCGTGGGCCGGATCTTCGGGGCGACGGCCTTGCGGTCGCCGATCTTTCCGAGCGCCTCGACGGCCGCGACGCGGACCTCGATGTTGGCGTGGCCGAGCCGGGCCTCGATCGCCGGGAGCGCCGGCTTCGCCTTGAACCGGCCCAGCGCGGCGATCATCCTGACCTGCGTCTCATCTTTGAGGGTGCTCTTTGAGTCCGCAAGGGCATCGACCAGGGCGTCGATCGCCGGCTTGCCGCCGATCGTCTCCAGGCCAGTCAACGCGGCGGAGCGGACACCTTCGGGGTTGGCGGTGTCGCGGAGGGCGGCGACGAGCAGCGGGAGCGACTCCTTGTCGCCCATGTTGCCGAGGGCCAGGGCGATCTCCCGGCGGACCTCCGGCTCGCGCTCGGCCTGGAACCGCGCCCGGAGAGAGGGCAGGGCGTCGCGGTCGCCGACCTCTCGGACGGCCGTGATCGCCGCGAGCCGGACGGCGGCCGAGGGGTCGGCCAGACTCGACTCGATCGTCTTGAGGATCTCGGCTGTCGCCGCCCACTCGACCGTCTTGGCTGGCGGCTTGCCCATCACCGGCCGGGTCCCCCACCACTTGCCGTCCCACGGCGGGACCTTCCGGTGGACCAGCGCCAGCTCGGTCAGGGCCTTCGCCCGCTCGGATTCGGGGGCCTTCGACTCGGTCGCAACCTGGCGGAGCAAGGCCACGGCGTTCGGGTCGTAGACCAGTTCGAGCGTGGCCAGGATCGCGGCGCGGAGCTTCGGATCATTCGTCGTCAAGCCGGACGCCACCGCGGTCCAGTCACCGATCCGCCGAAGCGCCTGGCGGGCCGAGAAGGCGAGGTATCGATCGGAATCGAGCAGGACCGGCAAGAGCGCGGGGACCGCCTTGGACTCTCCGATCCGGCCGAGCGCGATGATCGCCTGGAGCCGGACGACCGGGCTCTTGTCCCCCAGCGCGGCGATAAGGCTGTCGGTGGCCAGCTTGTCCCGGTGCTCGCCGAAGGCCCGGATCGCCTGGGCCCGGACGTCGTCAGAGGGGTCGAGGAGGGCAATCAGCAACGCGCCCGCGTCGGGGGTGCCCCCGGCGATGCCGTCCGTGACCCAGACCAGATGGCGCTTGGCGAGCGGGGAGACGCTGGCGTCGACGAGCATTGCGAGGGCCTTGTCCCAGGCCGGCTTGCCGATCCGGATGAGCGCCCGCTGCGCCCTCATCCGCTCGTTCCACGAGGGGTGGTCGAGCTGCTTGAACTGGGCCTCGATCGGGTCGGAGTCGGACCCTCGGGGCCGGGTCTCGATCGCGGGGCCTTTATAGGTGATGGCGAAGACCCGGCCGACCTTCTCCGTTTTCGATCCCCAGCTTCCCATGCCCCAGTCTGCGACGTAAAGCGTCTTGCCGTCGTAGGAGAGGGCGACGTCGAGCGGGCGGAACTCGCCCGAGTCGCCGGGCTCGGCCAGCTCGATCACGTCCTTGATCTTGAACGAGGCACCGTTGGGCTCGAAGGCGAAGGCACTGACCTTCTTCTTGCCCCATTCGGACCAGATCACGCGGCCCCGGTACTTCTCGGGCCAGGCGTCCTCCTTGTAGACGACTCCGCCGCACGGCGAGCCGCCGCCGTACTCGGCGATCCGGTTAAGGAAGCGGTCGGCGTGGTCGTGGTAGTCGTAGGGATAGCCGTAATAGCCGCCGTCGATGTGGTGAGTGACGCGAGTCCACCAGCCGCCGCCGTCGTCGGTGTTATCGTAGGTGAAGAGGTTGTCTTTCTCGTCGAGGTTCGGTTCCAGGTGGTTGCGGGTCCCGGTGGAAACCACCTCAATCTCAGTCCCGTCGGGCTTGCAGCGGAGTGTCCCGCCGCCGATCACCTGGGCGGTCTTGCCGTCGGGGCCGGTAGCCTTGAGGACCCCCTTGTCGCCGGTTGAAATATAGAGGTGGTTGTCGATCCCGAACTGGATGCCCGAGACGATGTGATCGTTCAGCCCTCGATTGTTGGTGATCCCCAGGTCCTTGAAGAGATCCTTGCGGGAGTCGGCCTTGTTGTCCCCGTCTGTGTCGCGGATGACGGTCAGATAGGGCATATGACTGACGTAGAGTGAGCCTTCATACCAGGCCATGCCGAAGATCGCGCGGAAGCCGTCGGCGAAGAGGATCGGCTCCTGCCCCTCGCGATAGACATAAATCTTGCCGTTGTACGACTCATAAGGGCCGACCTGGTCCATCGGATCGACGGCGACGTAAAGCGCGCCGTCGGGCGCGGTGGCGACCTGGCACGGATAAAGCAGGGCCGGCACGTTGGCGACGAGCCGGACCTCGAGGTCATCGGGGACCTTGGGCAGGCCGGCCCTGGCGGTCGAGGCGACCGCCAGGAGGAGCAGGAGCGCGGGGAGGACGCGCCGGGCGCGAGCCGTCGTCATTCGGGATTCCTCGTCATCGGGTCGGGTTCGGGGGTGGGCGGAAGCCGGGGTTCCGGAGCGCGGCGGCGATCCGAGGGAAAGCCCGGCCAACCGAATCAGCCCATTCTAGCCACGCTCGTCCGGCTCGAACAACGGGGCACGACCTCCCTGGAACGCCTCAACCCTTCGGGTTTGTCACCCGTCCGAGGAACAGGATCGAGCCCGACCGAACGTCGCGGATCAGGAAGAGGAAAGGATGGTCCGCCCGGAAGACGACGGGGGGCCTCGAAACCTTGGCCATGCTCCGGAGCATCATGACGGCCGTCGCGGCGGCGGCCTCGGTCCCCTCCTCGTTGACGTCAGCGAACGCCTTGTGGATCACGGCCGAGATGAAAAGCTTGCGGTCCTCTGTGATCCCCGAGAAATCCGCCTCGGGACTGAACGCCAGCGACATACCTAGCGAGGTCAAGGCCCCCGCCAGCTCGAACCCGCATTCCAGCTTGAACCGGGGGAGCGCCACCTGGACCGGCTGTCGGGACAGCCTGGCGAGCCAGCCGTCGAGCTTCGAGGCCGTCAAGCCGGTTTCGAGGTCGCCCAGGCCGTCGACTTTCCTTGGAAGCAGGACCACCATCGAGAGGGTGTTGCCCTCGTAGGGAAGCTCCAGCGCCTGGATTGAATCCGCCTCGAAGCAGTTGAAGCTACCGGACTGGTGCATCATCGGCACCGGGAATCGCTTGTCCTCGGTCGTCGTGAAGTCCTCGTCCTTCGTGGCAAGCTTGGGGAAAGGATTTGACCAGGTGCCCTTGAAATAGATTGCGTTGGTCAGAACCAGGTCGGTGGCTGGCGTGATGTCCCTCGGGCCGATCAGGTCCTTGATCTTGTCCTTGGTCTGCTCCTCAACCCACGAGTTGATCGTCTCGCGGGCAATTTCGTGATGGCGTCCGAAATCGACCTGATGCAGCCCCGCCCGATAGTAGGTTTCGGTCAGCCTGAGGAACTCGGGCCGATAGCCCAGCCCTTGCTGGCCCCAGAGGGCGTTGGCGATGTTGAGCTGGTACGGCCGAGGGTCTTCCCCACCCACAAGCTGGGCGTCGAGTTGGGCGAAACCGGAGTGGAGAGCCTCGCCGTCGCTCGGCAAATGCAGGGCCTCGGCCATCTGCCGTGCGGTCTCGCCCTTTGCGCCGGCGGAGGTCATCGCCAGCGCGGCCGAGATCGAGTAAGGCGAGAGGAAGACGTTACCCGAGCCCGCCCGGACCTTGCCGTAAAGGTCGAACGCGAACTGGTTGTTTCCCCGGACGACGTCCTTCATCGCGACTCCTTCGGGACCGGCCCCGATCGCGACGATCAGCAGCGGGATCAAACGGCGAAGCATGATGAGCATCTCCTGAGACTATCCGAACGGTTGCTTCCAGGGATAGACGGACGAATCGATCGAGCCTTGGAAGCCACCGGTCTTTTCCTCCGGTATGGATCTTGCAACCACTGGATCGCATCCCGGCCACGTTCGCCGCAACGACTCGCAGGAACCCGCGATGAATCCCGAAACCACCCGGAGGGAGGGCGCCGAGGGGCGTCCCGGCCCGACCGCCCCGCCGAAGGGGCAACCGGGCGTCTCCGCCGGTCGAGTGCTGGTCATCACCAGCGTGATGCTGACGTTCCTGTCCTACCGACGGACGGCGGCCGTGGTCCTCTGCGACCTGGCGAGTACCGCATATTACATCGGCGGGATCGTCGAGGCCCAGATCGGCAAGGCCGCGCCCTGGTTCATCCTGGCCGTGATGCTCTTCAGCTACGCCGTCCGGAGCGTCTACATCGAGAGTTGCACGATGTTCGTGCGTGGGGGTGTGTACCGGGTCGTCAAGGAGGCGCTGGGGGGGATTCCCGCCAAGCTCTCGGTCTCGGCGCTGCTGTTTGACTATGTCCTGACCGGGCCGATCAGCGGCGTGTCGGCCGGCCAGTACCTGATCGGTCTGGCCAACGAGATGTTGAGATATTTCCAGGTCAAGTCGGCCATCCCGCAAAGCTGGGGCTCGGCCGTGATCGCGGCGGCGATCACCCTCTACTTCTGGCGGGCCAACGTCCGAGGGCTCCGGACTTCGACCGACAAGGCCCTCAAGATCATGGCGGCAACGACCGTCATGGGCGTCGTCATGATCCTCTGGTGCGGCGGTACCCTCGCAACGCGACCCGCCGACCGGCACTTGCCGACCGCCATCCCCGACCTGTCGAAGAAGGTCGACGCCGAAGGCAAGCCGAAGTTCAACGAGATCACCGGCCAGCAAGAAGACCCGCTCGGCTGGCTGGGCGGGACGTCGGCCGGGGCGACGCTCCACGACCCGGCGAAGGTCCACTGGCTCAGCCTGGTCGGGGCGCTCGGCATTCTGATCGCGTTCGGCCACTCCGTCCTGGCCATGAGCGGCGAGGAGACGCTGGCGCAGGTCTATCGCGAGGTCGAGAGCCCGAAGCTGGCCAACTTCAAGAAGGCGGCTTTCCTCGTCTTCGTCTACAGCCTGATGCTGACGTCATTGATCAGCTTCTTCGCCGTCATGATCATCCCCGACGCGGCCCGGACGGGCGACTTCAAGGACAATCTGATCGGCGGCCTGGCGATGAGCGTGGTGGGGCCGCATTGGGCCAGGCTCGCCTTGCACGCGCTGGTGGTCGGGGTCGGCTTCCTGATCCTCTCGGGCGCGGTGAACACGGCGATTGTCGGCTCCAACAGCGTGCTCAGCCGCGTGGCCGAGGACGGCGTCCTGCCCGAGTGGTTCCTCAAGCCGCACGAGAAATACGGGACGACCTCGCGGACACTCAACGTGATCCTGGGCCTGCAACTCTTCACGATCGTCGTCAGCCACGGCGACGTGATCCTGCTCGGCGAGGCCTACGCCTTCGGGGTGGTCTGGAGCTTCGTCTTCATGACGATGTCGATGCTCGTCCTCCGGTTCCGGCGGCCCGGCCCCCGGGCGTTCATGGTGCCCGGGAACATCAAGATCGGCCGGTATGAGATCCCGATCGGTCTGAGCCTGATCTTCCTCGTCATCCTGGCGGCGGCGACGGCGAACCTGTTCACCAAGCAGGTCGCGACGGTCTCCGGCGGGGTCTTCGCGGTCGTCCTTTTCGCGATCCTGCTCGGGTCGGAACGCTACCTCAAGAGCCATGGCGAGGACCCCGAGAAGACGGGGCCCCGGCCCGACGAGTTCGAGGTCGAAGAGGCCGAGGAGTTCACGCCCGAGGCGCTGAAGCTGACAAAACCGAATCGGACGCTGGTCGGCATCCGCTCGGAACGGAGCATCGAGACGCTCAAGCTCTATCTCGACGAGGTCGACCCCGAGAAGACCGACGTGGTTGTCGTGATCGCCGACCTCGTCCCCCACCGCGCCTCGACCCCGATGCCGGGGCTCGCGCACGGGGATCAGAAACTGCTCTCCTCCGTCGTGAAGGCGGCCGAGGAGGTGGGTAAGCCGGTCATCCCTCTGGTCGTGCCGACCGAGGACCCCATGGAAGCCCTCGCGAGGATCGCCCGCTCGATCGGGGCCGGCGAGGTCATCATGGCAGCCTCGAGGAGGCACGGCGGCACTGATGCCCAGTTCGAGAGGCTGGAACGGGCGTGGAAGGCCGAGGAAAATGGCGAGCAAGTGAACCCGCCGAACCTGCGAATCCTCAGCGAAGGCCGCAACGACCGCCGAACACTGGGCTCGGACGGCAATCGATGACCTACGGCCGGGTCAGCCCCGGAGCGGCGAGGAACCGGGCGACCTCGCGCCCGTCCTCGATGCTGAAAACACGGACACCGCCGTCGAAGCCGCCGACGGCCAGTCGCTGGCCCGCTCGGGTCGACCGCCACGGAATAGGCCCAGTCGTCCAGGCCGTCGAAGGTCCGGACCAGCCGGGCCGACTTCAGGTCGTGCTGGCGGACCTTGCCGTCGGCCGAGGCGCTGAAGACCTGGCCCCCGGCGACGGCCAGGTCGAGCACCTCGTCGCCGAAGCCGTCGATCAGCTTCGTGGAGATCTCCTTCTTGAAGCGTTCTTCGAGCTGGGCGGCGGTGCCGTCCTCGGCGGCGATGACCTTCGGGTCCCAGACGTGGAGTCGCTTGTCGGCCCCCGCGCGTGACGGCCTTGTTGGAGTCGGGGTCGAAGGCGACGGCCAGCACCGCCGAGCCGTGGCCGATGTAGGTCGTCTGAAGCTTCCCGGTCCGGCTGTCGAAGACCTTGACCAGCTTGTCGGCGGACGACCCCGCGACGGCTGACCCCTCCCGATCGAAGGCCACGCCCGTCACCCAGTCGGCGAACTGCTTGACCTGGAACAACTCCTTGCCGGTCACGACTTCGTGGACCCGCAAGGCCCGATCGGCCCCCGAGACCGCGACCAGTGACCCATCCGGGCTGAAACGTCACCGCGAGGAAGATATCGGAGGCCGAGGCGATGGCCCGAGGCGGCTGGTTTCCCTTCGGATCGACCAGGGTCAGCTCGCCCGACTCGCCGGGCGTCCCGCCCGCGACGGCCAGCGATGATCCGTCGGCGTTGTAGGCCAGCCCTTGCGTCCGCTGGGCCAGGCCGGGGATCCGGCGAAGGAGCTTGCCGTTCGAGGAGTCCCAGATCGTGACCTCGTGATAGCCGCCGATCGCCAGCTCGGCTCCGTCGGGCCGGAACGCCAGGGCCGAGACCGGCACGGGCATCCGGTAAACCGCAGGAGCAGCCGGCCGGTTCGCGCGGGCGACCAGCCCCGACCAGCTCGGCGTTCGGGTCGAGCCCGCCCGACTTCGCCCCCTGCTCGATCCAGCGGCGGAGGATGTCGACCTCGGCCTTGGGGAGCGGGTCGGCGTTCTTGGGCATCCGGCCGGTGGGTTCGGTCAGGACGATCAGGTCGAGGAACAGGCTCTCGTCCGGCTTGCCCGGCTCGATGTTCTTACCGGCGTCCGAGTCGGCCATCGAGTCGAGCGAACGTGTCGACCCGGAAGTGGGCCGACGCCTTCTTCGGCCCGTGGCAGGCCAGGCACCGGTTGACCAGGATCGGCGCGACCTGCTCCCCGAACCGGACCTCGGGCTCGGCGCCCTGGGACATCGGGCCCATCGCCGCCAGCAGGAGAATCGCCCCTCGGACCATCGTCGCCTCCTCGATCAATGCTGGAAGATGAATTCCTTCGAGTTGAGGATCGCCCAGAGGACGTCCTCGAACGCCTGTTCGCGGCCGGGATGGTCGGCGAGGTAGGCCAGGGCCTTGCTCGACTCGGCCTCAGTCGGGATCCGGCAAAGGGCGGCGAGGTAACATTCCTCGACGATCTCGGCGTCGGTCTTACTCTCGCGAATCAGGCGGCGGAGGCGGTTACCTGGATCGGAAAGCCGGCGCTGGACGGCCGGGCCGTTGAGGAGCTGGAGGGCCTGGGCCAGCGAGGGCTCGGACCCTCGCTCGCACTGGCAGGCGGTCTCGCGCTTCGGCTGGCCGAAGGCTTCGAGGAACTCCATCCGGGGGGGTGTCGGCATCTGGGTGGCCAGCGTCCCGGCCGGGACCCCGCCGAACCGCTCGGCGACCTCGGTCACGCGGCCGATGGCGTCGAAGAGGGGCTCGGCCGCGATCAGGCGGACCTGGGCCGAGGCGAAATGCTTCGAGTCGCCCGCGTTCGACGGGTTCCTGGCGACGCTCCGCTGATAGGTCCGGCTGTTGAGGATCAGCCGGAGGGTCCGCTTGCGGTCGAACCCGTTCCGGGCGAAGTCATCGGCCAGGAAGTCGAGGAGCGCGGCGTTGGACGGGGGGTTGGACGCCTGGAAGTCATCGACCGGGTCGACGATCCCCCGGCCCATGACGTGGGCCCAGATCCGGTTGACCGCGACCCGGGCCAGGAACGGGTTTTCGGCCTCTTGGTCAGCCAGTCGGCGAACGGTCTCCGGGCGTCGCCGCCGGGCTCGACGACGGCATCGCCCACCATCGGTAGCCAGGGCTTCATCTCCTTCTGGGTCCGGGGCTGGATCGTTGCGCCTTCGGTGGCGACCTTGATCATCATCGGCCCCTCGGGGGCCTGGCCCGCTTCTTCCGCGCCTTCGGCGCGGGCTCGACGCCGGCTTTCGGCGGTACGGGAACCAAATCGCGGCGGACCCGGTCGAAGACCGCCGCGATCCCGTAATAGTTGTCCTGCGTCCAGCGGTCGAACGGGTGGTTGTGGCACTTGGCGCAGGCGATCCGGACGCCCATGAAGAGCTGGACCGTCGACTCGGTGACGCTCGTCGTGTCGGCCGCCGCCCGGTAATAGTTGGCCGAAGGGTTCGCGTAGGTGTCCCCCTCGGAGGTCAGCAACTCGCGGACGAACTGATCGAACGGTTGATTGGAGCGGACCGACTCGACGATCCACTCGTAGTACCGTCTGGCCCCTTCATCCGTCAGCGACTGTCGGGTCACACGGAGCAAATCCGCCTGCCGCTGGCCCCAGTAGGCCGCGTATTCGGGGCGTTCGAGCAGCCGGTCGATCAGCGTTGACCGCTTGTCGGGCGAGGTGTCGGCCAGGAACGTCACGGGTCTCCTCGACAGTCGGCAGCAAGCCGAGCACGTCGAGATGGACGCGGCGGACGAACTCGGCGTCGGTGCAGGTGTCGGACGGGAGATAGCCCAGGAGCCGCAACTGGCCATGAACAATGTCGTTGACCCGGTTGTTGCTCGGAGGGTTGTTCCAGACGAAGCCAGGGACGGTCCTTGACGAAGGTGAACGTCCGGGCGATGACCGCGTCGAGGTAGCGGACGCTGACGGCGATCTCGCCCCGGTCCTTCCCTTCGACCAGGCCGTCGGGGCCGACCGTCGCCACGCTCTCCTCGGACGAGAGATAGGAGGCAATCCGCGTCACGTCGCGGGTCGAGCCGTCGGCGTAGTGGGCCAGGACCAGGAGCTGCTGCGAGTTGAACGGCTCGCGGAGGACCCGGCCCGACTCGGGGTAGACTTCGAGCTTCGCCAGCGCGGGGGCCTTTTCCAGGTCAGAATTGCACCCCTCGGCGATCCAGTCGCGGAGCAGGGTATAGGCTGAGTCGGACTCGCGGAGCCGGAGCCCGCCGCCGTGGGCGATCTTCGTCGTCCCCTTGCGGAGCAACAGGCTCGCCTCGGGCTCGATCGGGTTGGTCCGACGACTCCAGCCGGCGCGGGTCAGGACCCTGCCATCGGCCAGGGGGTCATACCCCATCATCGAGAGCGAGAATCCCCCCTTTCCGCTCGGCGAGCCGTGGCAACCACCCGAGTTGCACCCCGGCTTGGTCAGCGCGGCGATGGCTTCGTTCCGGAACGAGACCGGCTCGGCCTCGGCGAAGTGGGCAACCTCGACCTCGAACCGGCACTCCTGCTCGCCCGAGCGGACGGTGACCGTCGACCGGCCGTCGACCGTCGGACGGACCACGCCGTTTTCCACGACGACGACTTTGGGATCAGCGGGCGTGAACGAGGCCGACCGGGTCAGGTCGCGGACCGTGCCGTCCCGAGCGTAGCCGGTGACGATCGGGTGGATCTGCCTCCGGGATGATTCGAGCCGGACGCGAGACGGGTAGACCTCGATCCGAGCCAGGTCGGAGGCCTTCGAGGTTGAGGCGAACCCTCCCGAGACCAAGAGGAGAGTCAGGAGCATTGATATTGCTCCCCTCTCCCTCCGGGAGAGGGGCCGGGGGTGAGGGGCGTCGCATGACCGCGGGGTCGGAAAAAAAGCCGACCGGCAGCCCGCTCGCTCGGGGACCACCCTCAGCCCGGCCCTCTCCCAAGGGGAGAGGGAGGCAGACAAATGACTCGACCAACGCGTCATCAGATCGCCTCCGGTTCAGAACAGCTCGGGGATCGGCTTGCCCCTGGACGCGATGAAGATCGGTCGGTTATCGGGGGTCCGGAGCGGCTCGGATCGGTCGAGCCCGAGTTTCTCGTAGACCGTCGCGGCGTAGTCCTCGATGGTGTACGCCATCTCGCTGACGATATAACCGCCGTCCTTGTCGGTCTCGCCGATCACCCGGCCGCCCGGCACGCCGGCGCCGGCGAAGGCGATCGAGAAGCTGCTCGTCCAGTGGTCGCGGCCGAGCCGCTCGTTGATCTTGGGCGTCCGGCCGAACTCGGTCACGAAGCAGACTAGGGTCTCGTCGAGCAGACCACGCTCGCCCATGTCCTCGATCAGGGCCGAGAACGCCTGGTCGGTGCTGCCCATCATCGGCCAAGTGCCGATCCCGTATCGCCCGGCACCCGGCCCGCCCCCCTTGATCGCTGTCGAGGCGGTCGAGTAGATGAAGTCGTGGTGGTCCCAGTTCATATTCGAGCCGCCGGGCGTCTTGTCGGTCATCGGCTCGCGGACGTCGACCGTCACGATCCGGACGCCCGCCTCGATCAGCTTCCGGCCCAGCAGGTAGCACTGCCCCCGATGTCCCCGGCCGTAGCGGTCGCGAACCGAGTCGGACTCGGTCGAAAGCTCGAACGCCTTGCGGGTTAACGGGTTGGAGAGCATGTCCTGGGCCTGGCCGACGAAAGAGGACATGGCCTCGACCTGTCGGCTCGCGTTGGCGCCCAGAGTGTTGAGGCCGACATCAAGGTTGCTCAAAAGGTCGGAGCGGTCGCGGAACCGCCGGGAATCGATCCCGCCGATCAGGTCGAGGTTCGAGACTCGCCAGTCGGGCGCCGAGAGGTCTCGGCCGCCCGTCTTGAAGGCCGAGAGCCCCGACGCGAGGAACCCCGACTTCGACTCGTCGGCCTGCTCGCTGTTGCCGGGCACCAAGATATAAGGAGGGAGATAGCGGCAGCCGGGACCCCGCGCGGAGGGCGAGGATGCTGCCGATATCGGGCATGTCAACCGGTCCACCGGGGGCTTCGCCGGAGAAGATGTACCGCGAGCCCTTGGGGTGGCTATTGCCGATCCCCGGCGTTGGTTGGTGCATGCAGCGGACGACGGCCAGCTTGTCGGCCACCTTCGCTGTCTTCGCCAGTAGTTCCGTGAACCGGAGGCCCGGCACGACGGTGTCGATCGGCTTGAACGGGCTCCGGTGCTCGGCGACGGCCTCGGGCTTGGGGTCGAAGGTGTCCATCTGCGACACCCCGCCCTGTTCGAAGATCACCAGGACGTTCTTGGCCCGCGCGGCCTGCCTGGTTGACTTCTCCGTACCCGACGAGCGGCCGGACCAAGCCGCCGAGGCGGCACCCATCATGCCAAGCTGGAAGAAGCTCCGACGAGGCAGTCGAGCGTGGCTATGCCCGAGCATGGGGAGACTCCAGGGGCAGGCGAACGCGGGAGACCAGGTGGGTTCGAGTCGTAGGCGGGGTCGGAAGGCGGTGAAATCCCAATCAATCCTACAAGAGACGTTCCGGAATGCAATGGAGTAGTTGAAGGCTGGCGAGGTTGCGAGGCCGCGACGGATCGGAAAGTAACCGAGCCGGCCGAGCCTGGGGGGGGCTCGGCCGGCTCGGCGGCAAATCAGCTCGGGAACTCGTAAAGGTTTCAAACCGACCCGGTTCCGGTGCGGTCGGCGTCACCCTGAGGACGCGGTTGGTCAACTTCAGGCCCTGCCCCCTCAGTTCAGCAGGGCCGGCTCCTCGATCAGGAGCCCGTACTTCTTCATCTTCTTGTAGAGAGTAGTCCGGTTGATATCGAGGACACGGGCCGTCTCCTGGCGGTTCCAGTTCAAGGCCCGGAGCGCCTGGATGATGATCTGCTTCTCGGGCTCCTCCAGCGCCTCTTTGAGAGGCCGGAGGCCCAGGCTGCTGTGAAGGTGAGGACGAGGTGAATACGGAGCCGGCCGTGAGGACGACCGACTCGGCGTCGAGCCCGACGGACAGGTTTGCCGAGGTGACCCTCGAACCCTGGCTCAGCGCCACCCCTCGCTGGATTACGCTCTCCAGTTCCCGGACATTGCCCGGCCAGTCGTGCCGGACGAGCAGGTCGAGGGCATCGGGAGAGAAGCCGACGGCCGGCTTGGCGTAGTCGAAGGCGAACCGTTCGCGGAAGTGCTCGGCCAGCCGGACGATGTCCTGGCCCCGCTGGCGGAGCGGCGGGAGCTTCAAGCAGACGTCGTTGATCCGCTCGTAGAGCTCGCGGCGGAACTTCCCCTGCTCGACCAGGGCCGGCAGGTTCTCGCGGGTCGAGAGGACGAACCGGACGTCGACCGGGATCGGATGAGACGATCCCAGAGGCTCGAACTCGCCGTCGAGGAGGACGTGGAGCAGCTTGCGTCTGGAGGCTCGGCGAGAGAGCCGAGACCTCGTCGAGCAACAAGGTCCCTCGGTGGGCACGGGCGAGCCGACCAGGCCGTTCGGAGCCCTCGGTCCCCTCGAACTTCTGGCCGAAAAGCTCCCGCTCGAGCCCGAGTTCGTCGATCCCGCCGCAGGAGACCTCCAGGAACGGCTGGTCACGCCGGCCGCTCTGCTGGTGGATCGCACGGGCGATGAGAGTCTTGCCAGTCCCCTGCTCGCCGATGATGAGGACCGGAACCCGAGCCGGGGCAACGGTCGAGGCCAGCTCGACCGCCTGTCGGAGCGAGGGATCGTCACCGAGGACGACCGGGCCGGCATAGGGGACCTCGACCCTGGCCTGAGGCTCGGGAGCCGCGACGGCGAAGGACCGAGATTCGATCGGCGGCCGGACGTCGACCAGCGGCCGGGAAAAATGGTGGCCGTTGGAGCTGCCGTTCGTCAGGGTCTCGGGGGTGAGGGTTGTCCCCTCGCACGCCTGAGTCACTGCGGCCCGAAGTTCGGTCGCCGGCATCGGGAACCGGAGCACGGTCGCCGCTCCCATCCGGGTCGCCTCGCGAGCCTTCTCCGGACTTCGGGCCGGGGAAGAGCAGCACGACCGGCACCTGAGGATGCTTCCGGCGCGAGTAGGAGAGCAACTCGAGTGCCTCGGGATCGAACGGGTCGACACCGGCGATCATCAAGTCGATCCCGCCGCGGTCCAGACGTCGGACGGCGGCCCGGTCATTGGAGGCCTCTTCGATCTGATGGCCCAGCGACTGGAGCATGGAGCCCAGCAAGGCGAGGATCGACGGCTCGGGGTGCACGATCAGGACTCGGGCTTGACTCATGGCTTCATTCTCTCGAAAGGGCGCCCGCCGGAGCGAACAGGGGCCGGTGCGTCATCCTTGAGGGAATGAGGGAAAACACCACGCGTTCACAGTCACTTTCGACAAGCGATCCCCGACGGCCGGGAACGATCCCGGCCGCCTCTCCAGAACCGGCGTGGTGCTGGGGAGATGTTGCGGAAAGAGGAGTGGTGTCGATTTTCCTATACATCACGGCGGCGATATCGTCAAAAAACATCCGTATCGGACCAGGCGGGCGGCCTCGGAGACCGAGGGCGCGTGCGGCGCGAATCTCAGGCGCGAGGGTGGGCCTCGTTATACGCATCGATCAATCTCTCCCGGGTCACATGGGTGTAAATCTGTGTGGTTGTGAGACTTCGGTGCCCCAGGAGATCCTGGACGCTCCGCAGGTCCGCCCCTCGATCGAGCAGATGCGTGGCGAAACTGTGCCGGAGCGTGTGCGGGCTCGACGCCGGGTCCAGCCCCAGGCCGATCAGGTGATCCTGGAGCAGCCGGCCGACGCTCCGAGAGGTCAGGCGAGTCCCCCGATGGTTGAGGAACAGGGCCGGTTCCCCCGGCTTGGTGGGCCTCCGGAGCGCCTTCCAGCGCATCAGCCACTCCATCGCCATCGAACCGACCGGACAGAGACGCTCGCGACGCCCCTTGCCTCGGACACGCACCATTGCCTGTTCCTCGTCGAGGTCCGCCAGGTCGAGCCCGACCAGTTCGCTGACTCGCAGACCGCCGCCGTACAGGGTCTCGAACATCGCCCGATCACGGACACCGAGGTCATCCGAGGTCGGGATCGCGTCGAGAAGCCGGATCACGTCCTCGACCCGCAGAAGCTTGGGGAGCCTCCGGGGCTGCTTCGGGTTCCGAAGCCCGCCGACCGGGTCGGAGGTCACGACCCCCTGCCGCCGTTGATAGCGGTAGTAGGATCTCAGGCTTGCAAGCCTTCGCGCGATCGTGCTCGGAGCATAATCCCGGGAACTCAGCCAGGCCGAAAACCCACGGAGCCGACGGGAATCGGCCGTCGTGGGATCGGCCCCCTCGCCCGTCGTCTCAATCAGGTAATGCTGGAACTGGACCAGATCATCCTCGTAGCAGCGAACCGTATGCTCCGATGCATTTTTCTGATGTTTCAGATGATCGAGATAATGCCTGATGGATACATGCATCATATCTACTCCAGCAAGGTCGATCCGGGGAGAGCTTGTCCCCCCTCAGACGCAGGGCATCGGATCGGTCGTTTCAGTGCAACGCCGCACAATCTCGACGCGTGGGGGGGGGATTCAGGGTACGGCTTCTCCAAGAAAGATCGTCACCCGACCGATCGATTGAGCATTTTTCACACCAAGTCGATGCAGCACAGCATGCCGCCCAGTCAACAAAAACTCATGCATGGAATAAGCCACACTCTGATAAACCAGGTTTAACCCACGAAGGTTTCGAAACTTTCCGGAAGAAAAGGGGTTTTTTTTGACCCGCGTTATGCATATAGTTCACTTGCGCCGTGGAGCAGCGGCTAGCTCGCCAGGCTCATAACCTGGAGGTCGTAGGTTCGATTCCTGCCGGCGCAACTGTCTCTGTTCCTTCAAAGCCCCATGATGGGGCTTTTTTTATTCAACCTCCTGTCCTAAGCTACGGTTCTGAACCATCCCTGGGACACCGCAACTGAAAAAAAACCCATTATCCCTGACACGCTGACATGATATCGTGGCTTTGAGACCATCGGTGCATGAACTTTTCGCGACGGCGAGGAGCCGAATTCCTCCCTCGCTCACCAGACGCCTGGAAGGTTGGATCGACCTTCCGCGAAGGGATGCTCGGGGGATATCGGGGAGCGAATTAGCGGCCACGCAAAAAGGTGGATTCGGGGAGTTTGGGGAAGAGTCGTGTTGCCATGCCGAGGTGGTCTTGGCAGGTCTTGACGATCGATGGGGCGAGGGTGAGTGGTGAGCGCTCGAGAGGACGATCGAGCCAGGGGGGTTCGGTGAGGCAAGCAAGACGTGGACAGGTGTCCGTATGGGCTGGGAGCGTGGTCGGAATTCGGGTGCTGGCGACCATCGGTGAGGCTCCGGTGGGGTCAGTCCCAGTGGTGGGAAGCTGGTCTTTTTGTCGATAGGAGAGTATCGACGAATCGGGCGGAAGCTGGAGCACAATCAGACAATCTAGATAATCAAAACCGCACCAACAGGATAGCTTCGTACCCTGAGGATTACCAGAACAAAGTTGCAACTCGAAAAAAACTCACTGTTCGTTCATAAAGCGACGAACGGATCATTTTGATGGTTCAAAAAGATGGAGGCGCTCGGACACGGCCACGACCTTCCTCCGGGCCGACGTGGTAATCTTGATCGTCACAATAAGCCCTCCCCAGTGGGGAATCGAACCCCGAGTCCGAGCCGATGTCGACCACGCCCGACTCCGAGACGCTGACGCATCGACTGATTCTCCCCCGTGACGCCAACCACCACGGGACGCTTTACGCGGGCTCGATGCTGGCTCTCGCCCTCGAGGCTGGCTACGCGACCGCTTACCGGGCGGTGGGTCGGTCGGCGAACCTCGTCCTGAAACGCGTGCTCGACCTCCGCTGCTTCGAGCCGGTCTCGATCGGCCGGGTTGTCGAGATCCGTGGCCGTGAGGTCCACCGGGCCAGGGCCCAGGTCGTCGTCGCGCTCCGGGGGACGCCCCTGCCCGACAGGTCGAGGCCCTGGATGGACAGCCTCATGCAATTCGTCCAGGTAGACGAGACGGGCCGCCCCGGGCCGCTGGCCATCGAGCCCGACGAGGTCAGCCTGCTCGGACTCCCCGAGCCCTGGGCTTCCCTTCAGGACAGGGCGCCGCCGGCTCCTGGCGATCCGCGTCTGATCGGGGTCTTCTCCGAATTTTTTCCCGGAAACCTGTATCCGACAACATCCGATCGCGCAGTAATAGAGCGATCGGCTCACGTCGTCGGAGGTCTCCGGGTCATGGCGAGCGGGCAATGGGCGGTCGTGCTCCGGCACGTCCAGCGGATCTTCCTGGGCGGGAGTCTCTCGGGCCTGACCGAGGGCCAGCTCCTGGACCGCTTCGTTTCGAGTCGCGACGACGTCGCCTTCGGTGCGATCGTCGCCCGGCACGGACCGATGGTCCTGGGCGTCTGCCGAGGGGTCCTCGATGACCCTCGCGACGTCGAGGACGCCTTTCAGGCCACCTTCCTCGTCCTGGTCCGCAAGGCGGGCGGTCTTCGCGATCGCGACCTCCTCGGCCCGTGGCTCTACGGAGTCGCCCGGCGCGTCGCCCTCCGCGCCAGGACCGAAACAGTCAAGAGGAGGGCCAGGGAACGACCGGAAATCGAGGCTGAGGCGCCACTCGTCTCAACCTTCGACGCTGAGCTTCGCGAACTGCAGACCCTGGTCCGCGAGGAAGTAGACCGGCTCCCGACCAACGACCGGATGGCCGTCGTTTACTGCTACCTCGAAGGTCTCACCCACGAGGAGGCGGCCGAACGCCTGGGCTGGCCGGTCGGGACCGTCAAGGGGCGGCTTTCCCGCGCCAGGGACAGGCTCCGCGACCGTCTGACACGGCGGGGAGTGACCCTGCCCGCCGTCCTCGCCCTGAGGCCGGCCGGTCGGGCCTTGAATCCCGTCCCGTCCCAATGGATCGCCTCAACGACCCTGGCCGCGACCCAGCTGGCGGCCGGGCAGACCTTGACGGCCGGGATCGTCTCGGCCCAGGGTATTTCCTGGATGGAAGGAGTGATCGGCACCATGTTTCTAGCCAAGCTGAAGCTGGCCGCTCTGGGCCTCGTGACAACCTGCGCCGTCGCGATACCCGGAGTCCTGGCCTACCAGGGCTCAACCACTGCTCCGGCGACGAAGGTCCAGCCACCAGCACCGCCAAAGACCCCGGGATCGGTCGGCCCAGCCGTAATCGAACCCCTGGGACCCGCGGTCAATTCGGCACTTCGCGCGACAGCCGACCAGGCTCTGACCGCCATCGATCAGCTCAAAGCCCGAGGCGAGGTCGTCTCGCCCGAACTGTATGACACCTGGTCCAGGCGCCTGCTCCAGTCGCAAATCCCCTTCGTCCGGAATCCCGACGAGACGATTGCCATTCACAAGGCCCACGCCGATCGGTTGAACATCATCAGGGCCGAAGCGATCGCCCGTCATGCGGCCGGCAAGGGGAGCTATCTCGAAGTCCTCGATGCCGAGTATCGTTACAACGAGGCCCTCAAGCGTCAGGCCATCACGTTGGGGGAGGGTCCGATCAACCCGGGGATGGGCGGGGACGCGGCCTTTGAGGGGAGGCGGATCCTCGTCAAGCGGAACCCCGCCGACGAAAAGCTCAACAAGGCCATCCTTGCGAAGCTTGAAGAGAAGGTTTCAATGAACTTTCCCAACGAGACCCCGCTGGAGGACGTCAAGAAGTACATCGAGCAGGCCACCGTTGACGTGGCCGGAGGATTCCCGAACGGCATTCCGATTTACGTCGATCCCATCGGCCTTCAATCGACCGACACAGCGCTGACCTCGACGGTGACGATCAACCTGGAAGGCATCCCGCTCCGGACGACCCTCCGGTTGATCCTCCAGCAGGTTGACCTCGCCTACATGGTCGAGGGGGGGGTGCTGATTATCACGGACGAAGAGACGGCGGAGCCCCCGCCATCAGGAATTGGGCCGGGAATGATCGGCTCAGGAGGCATGGGCGGCATGGGCGGGGGGTTCCGCTGAGCCCTCACCGGACAAGTCGGCTCAGTCTGACGGATCCGACTGTGCGAGCTTGTCCGGGGTGAACGCGTCCGAGCACCGCTCGAAAACGAAGCCGAGATCGATCGAGGTCGGGGCGATTTTCCCGGGAAAGTTGAATCCGTTGCACGGCCGATCGCACAGTATGAAGCGATCAGATCACGTTGACGGGAGACTCCGGGCCATGGCGAGCGGGCAGTGGGCGGTCGTGCTCCGGCATGTTCAGCGGCTCTTTTCGGGGGCGAGCGTCTCGGGACTCACCGAGGGCAGCTCCTCGAACGATTTCTATCGGGCCGCGACGAGGTCGCCTTCGGCGCCATCCTTGCACGGCATGGGCCGATGGTCCTGGGCGTCTGCCGCGCCGCCCTCGACGACCCCCACGACGTCGAGGATGCGTTCCAGGCCACCTTCCTCGTCCTGGTCCGCAAGGCCGCCAGCCTTCGCGACCGCAGTCAACTCGGACCCTGGCTCTACGGGGTCGCCCGCAAGGTCGCCCTCCGCGCCCGGTCGGAGGCGATCCGGCGGAGGTCCCGCGAACTTCGGGAAGTCGAGACGGGTTCTACTCCCGTCGCCACGCTTGACGCCGAGCTTCGCGAGCTACAGTCCCTGGTCCGCGAGGAGGTTGACCGGCTCCCCAGCCACGACCGGATGGCGGTCGTCTTCTGCTACCTTGAGGGCCTGACCCATGAGGAGGCGGCCGAACGCCTGGGCTGGCCCGTCGGCACGGTCAAGACCAGGCTCTCCCGGGCGAGGGCCAAGCTCCGCGACCGCCTGGGTCGGCGGGGTGTGACCTTGCCCGCCGTCTTCGCCTCGTCCCCTCCAGGGAACCTCGTGAACGGCGTCCCGCCCTCCCTGATCGCCTCGACAACCCTGGCCGCGTCCCGGCTGGCGGCCGGGCAGACCTTGACGGCCGGGATCATCTCGGCCCAGGCCATTTCCCTGATGGAAGGAGTGATCGACGCCATGTTCGCGACCAAGCTGAAGATCGCCGCGGCGGCCCTGGCGGCCACCTGCGCCGTCGCCGTCCCCGGTGTCATGGCCTACCAGGAGGTCGCCCCGACCGACGGGGCCGCCCGGTCCCAAGGCCTGCCCGCGCCGAACCCCCCCGCCCAGGCCCCACGGATCGTGAACGATCCGAACGCGCCCGCGGTCCCGGTCGACGGCCCCGGCTCGCGGAAGTCCCGAATCCAACTGGCCGAGCAGGCCCTGAAGCTGATCCACGAGCACGAGACGGTCCAGAACGCGAAGGCGGACGTCGAGGCCATCGACCTCTGGTCGCGGCGACTGGCCGAGGCCCAGGGCGGAAAAGGCGCCTCTCGGGAGGAGCGGATCAAGGCTTACGAGGGGCATCTGGCCCAGATGGAACAGGCCTTCCAGAGGGTTGACCGTTGGGCGAAGATCGGGCAAGCCCGGCCCCTCGACGCCCTCGACGCCCAGTATCGTCGCGACGAGGCCGCGCGGCTGCTCGCCGAGGCGAAAGCCGGGCCAGCGCCGACCGCCGCGCCCGTGCTGCCCGACCTGCCGGCGCCAATCGCTGCGTCCCCGCAGCCCAACGCGTTCCTGGCGGGCGGCGGGATCGGAGTTGGCCCGGGTGCCATCGCCGACCGGGGCATCCTGTCCCTCACCCAGCCCGCCGACGAGCCGCGAAACAAGGCGATCCTGTCCAAGCTCGAAGAAAAGGTCTCGATGAACTTCCCCAACCCGACACCCTTCGAGGACATCGTGAAGTACATCGCCTCGGCGACCGAGGACAAGGCCGCCGGCTTCGCGAACGGCCTGCCGATCTACGTCGACCCCAGCGGCCTGGAGGAGGTCGAGTCGGCGATGGCAGCGACCATCACGATAAACCTCGAAGGCATCCCACTCCGGACGACCCTCCGGCTCGCTCTCCGCCAGCTAGGCCTGGACTACCGGGTCGACGGCGGAGTGCTCTTGATCTCCGATATCCATTCAATCGCCGTGCAGGACGCGAAGGCGGCCCGGCGGGCCAGCCGGGAGGCGGCCCGGGCATGTTGCCCGGCGGCAGAGGCCCGGGCGGCCTGGGCAGTGGGTCCGGAGGCTTCCGACTCCCTTCTCGACAGTGAGATGGTCCCGTCGTCAGAAATGTAGGGCTCGCCCTGCCGAGCAGCCGATCGGCCAACGGCAGGGCAAGCCCTACCCTACGGGGATGACGGAATCCGTCAGGTCAGACAGGGCTCGACCGAGGCTCGGCCTCCCGAGACAACGGTTGAAATCACGATGGATCTCACCTATCTTGCCCATGCCCTCCCATCAAGATTACTTTGTAATACAAATCTCATTCCAGGTCACGTTTTTTCGCCCCATTTGGCCGTTTTTCGGCCCCATTTCGGCCGAAAACCGGGCCGTTTCGCCCCCTTTTCGGGCGTCCGGGGGTCTCATCTCTCGGCTTTGTCCGGCCAAGTCTCGGCCCCGGCCCGTCAGTCGATCGCGGTCGTCGAGTTCTCCCCGACCGGCGCGAACTCGGTCGAGCCGCGCTCTCGATGGCTGGAGAATCGGATCGATCCTCGCTCGAAGACGATCAGCTCGCCGAGCCGGAACGAGTGCCAGCCGGTCGGGCTCAGCGGGCAGGTCGCCACGACGAATCCATGGTTCAGCCCGTTGGCGGCGAGGTTGACCGAGAGGGTCTCGTCTCCGAAGTGCCGGGGGTGGCCGTCGTGGACGTGAACCTTGCGGAAGTTCAGGCCCTTCCAGCCGTTCACGTCATGATAGACGAAGAGCCGGCGGCCGTCAGAGAGCAGGACGTTGAGCTTGCCGAACCGGTTGGCCGAGGCGAGGGTCTCATGCAGCCAGCGCCAGCTTTCCTGGTCGTCGAGATGCCCACCACGGCCGCCGATCTCGCGGAGGAGGTGGCAGAAGAATCGCTCCGAATCGGTCGCGCCAAGGGGGTGGAAGTGGCCAAGCGGGAGCTCCCACGCCGCGCCGAGGAGCGTGCCGTTGTGGGCGAAGCAGTAGTCGCGCCCGCCCATCTCACGGGCGAACGGGTGGGTATCGGCGTGGGTCGGCTCGCCGCCCATGGTCTTGTGGCGGACGTGGGCAATGTAGATCCGACTCGATAGGGTCGGGTAGGTCTCCAGGAACCCGGCGTAGCGGCTGGAGGCCCACTTCAGGGGCTCCTTGACGATGGCGAGCGACTGGTCGGGATACCAGCCCAGGCCCCAGCCGTCGGGGTTCTCCTCGCCTCGCGCCGCGAACTCTCGGAGCGAGAAGTCGGCCGGGAGCGGAGCGTCGAACGACATCGCCATCAATTCGCACATCGGCCGGGACCCTCGGTTGTCGGTTGTCGAGGCGGCGGGGGGACCGCTGCTCGATGTCATCCTCGTATCTTAACGAGGAGGATCGGACGATTCGAGGCGAGGCCAACCCGGTGGATCAGATCCGCCGGCTCGCCGCGGTCGTCGAGCCCGAGCCGTACTCGGCCTTCAGGTCGGCCGCGAGCTGGGTATAGTCCGCCTGGAGTGTCATCTGATCGGCGGTGATCGGGGCCTCGTCCGTGGTGAGCTGGGCTTTCGCCGCCGTGACGGCCGAGCTGCCCGAGACCGCCGTCTTGATCGCTGACTGGAGGGCGGTCTCGTCAGTCTTGAAGGTTGACGCGGCGGTGGCCTCGTCCATCTTGAGCTGGGCGATCGCCGCCTGGCGGGCGGTCGAGGTCGTTGCCGCCTTGATCGCCGCGAAGTCGGCCTTGAGGGTCGCCTCGCTGGTCTTGTTGTCGTTGGTCAGCTGCGTCTGGGCCGATGTGACGGCCGAACTGCCCGAGATCGCCGCCTTGGTCGCCGTCTGGACGGCGGCCTCATCGGTCCTGAGGGTCGGTGCCAGCGTCTTGATCTCGGTCGCGAGCGCCTTCGAGTCCGTCTGAATCTTCTCCAGGTCGGCCTTCACCGCCGCGTCAGGCGGGGCCGGTGTCGCGTGGCCCATGGCCGAGAGGAGCGAACGACCCTCCAGCTCATCCAGGATCAGCGATCGTCGACGGTGCGTCCTCATTGGTGAACTCCCTTCGGTGTAGCAGCGTGACTCACGGAGAGAGAAACGGCCCGGAAACCATCATCCGGGGAACCGGCCCAACGTGGGAACAGCCCCGGAGACATGGTCGAGTTGAGCGCTGGGCGTAGGCCCATCCTAGCTCCGAACTCCCCGCGACGCAAGACGCGGTACCATGCATCGATGCGGTTCCGCCCGAGAGTGGTTCATTACCCTGATTTCGGGAAAATCGTGTGTTATCGGATCGATCACGAGGGTGAATATCAAGGAGGTCGAAGTCTCATCGCGACTCCTCGAACCACCGACCGAGCCGCCGGAGCCCTTCGTCGATCGAGATCGTCGGCTTGTAGTCGAGGTCGCGCCGGGCGGCTTCGATATTGTACCAGTGAGAGGTGGAGAGCTGTTGAACGAGGAACCGGGTCATCATCGGCTCGCCGGAGAGCCGGAATGTCCGATGCGTCGTCTCGAACACCGCGCCCGCCAGACGGGCGACGGCCGAGGGGACGCTACGCGTGACCGGAGGGACCCCGGCCGCTCGGAGAATCCCGTTGATCAGCTCCCAGAGGGGCCACGGGTCGCCCTGCGAGAGGAAATACGCCCGCCCCGCCAGCGGCGAGCCCGGCGCCAGGCGGTCGGCGGCGAGCAGATGCGCCGTCGCGGCGTTGTCGATGTAAGTCGAATCGACAAGATTGGTTCGGTTCCCGATCCGGCGGAGTTTCCCCGCCTTCGCCCGGGCGACGATCCGCGGGATGAGGTGATTGTCCCCCGGCCCCCAGATCAGGTGCGGCCGGAGGGCGACCGTCGAGAAATCGGCTTTGTTTTTTCCCAGGACGATCCGCTCGGCCTCGGCCTTGGTCTCAGGGTAAGGCGCGTCGTAGTGATCAGGGTACGGCAAGGACTCGTTGACCCCTTCGAGGTCCCCCCCGCCGTGGACGACACTCGGCGAGCTGGTGAAGACGAGCCGGCCAACTCCTCGAATCTGGCAAGCCTCGACAACGTTCCGGGTGCCAACGACATTGGCTTTGAAGAACTCTTCCCGAGGCCCCCAGAAACCCGCCTTCGCGGCGACGTGGAACACCACGTCACACCCTTCCACCGCGCGCAACACGGCATCGCGGTCGGCCACGTCTCCCTGGATTGTCTCGACCCCGAGGGCGCGAAGCTCGGGATAGTCGCCCCGGGCCAGGCTCCGGACCGTGTCGCCTCGTTCGACCAGCCGACGGACGATCGCCCCGCCCAGAAACCCGCCTCCGCCCGTCACCAGCGTCTTCACTTCACTTGCCTTTCGGCCCAGACCGCCAGCTTCTCGCGGAAGATCTTGGCGTTGTGGCGGATGTCGACCGGGAACGACGGATGGCGGAGCAAGGTCGTGATCTCGCGAGTCATCGGGTTTGAATTTCCCATGTCGAGCAGTTCGCGACGGATTCGCTCCCAGTCGGCCTTTCTCACGGACGGCTTTGTCTCAACGCAGAGGATTGGCTTTGCCTTTCCAGGCGGTCCCACGCCCACCAGCGCCGTCCTCGCGACGTCGGGATGGACGTTGAAAACCCCCTCGCATGGGTCCGTAAACAATGGACCCGATGCAGTTTGCACCCGATGCGACTTCCGCCCGCAATACCAGATCCGCCCGCGTTCGTCGCGCCGGCCGAGATCCCCCATCCGGTGCCAGAAGCCGCCCGAGCCCGGGTCGTCGATCTTGGCGAGGGCCGTCGCCTCGGGCCGGTTGAAGTACGACCGGGTGACGACCGGCCCCCGTACGACGAGCTCCCCCACCTCGCCTTCGGGGACGAGCAGGTCATCGGACCAGGTCGGAATGGGTTCGTTTTGGATCTTGATCAATTCGACCCGCATCCCCTCGACCGGTCGCCCGATGCAGACCCCCGCCCCCCGGTCAGTCGCGTGCCGGGTCTCGCCCAGGATCTCCTCCGACCCGATCGAGCAGACCGGCAGCGACTCGGTGGCCCCGTAGGGTGTGTAAATTTGCACACCGAGTTCGAGCAATTGGGAGAATGTCTCCAGAACCGACGCCGGCACCGGCGCCCCGGCGGAGATGACCCGGCGGAGCGACGGGAGCTTGATCGCCGGCACCGGCGCCCCGGCGGAGATGACCCGGCGGAGCGACGGGAGCTTGATCCCGCGCTCTTTCCCATAGTCCCCAACCCGCCGGATCAACGCGGGTGAGCCGAACAGGTTCGTGACGCCGAAGTCCTCGATCGCCTCGAAGATCCGTTCGGGGTTGACCTTCCCCGGCCGGGTCGCGTCCATCTCGGGGACGACGCAGGTCATCCCCAGGATCGGCCCGAAGAGGGCGAAGAGAGGGAAGGTGCAGAGGTCGACCTCGCCCGGCCGGATGTCGTAAGTCCTTCGAAGCAAATCGACTTGCGCCTGGAAGATCGCGTGGGTGTAGACCGCTCCTTTCGGGACGCCGGTGCTCCCGCTGGTGAAGAGAATGGCGGCGGTCTCGTCGGGGCCGACCGGGGCCGGGAGCGGGGTGGTGACCGCGTCGAGATAATCCCATTCGTAGCAGTCGAGCCAGAGTTGGGGCCAGCGGGAATTGATCGTCAACGAGGTCTTGATGGTTGCCTTACCCCAACCGAGAAGCCGGCGGGCGATCTGGGCTTTGGGGATGCCGATGAAGGCTTCGGGCTCGGCCTCGGCCAGGCAGGGGCCGAGGTTCCTGATCCCGAGGCCGGGGTCGACCAGCACCGGCACGATCCCCGCCTTGAAAAGGGCGAAGGTGAGGGCGAAGAAGTTCAGACTCGGCTTGACCATCAGGACCGCGCGGGAGCCCGGCTTGATCCCGACGGCGCCGAGACCGGCCGCCACGAAGTCGCTCATCCGGTCGAGCTGGGCGAAGGTCAGATGGACGTGCTTCGCGTTGCCGGATCTGTCCCGGCCGCTCGGGGCCAGGACCGCCAGGGCGTGGGGCCGGAGCCGGGCCATCGCGGTCAGGCCCGAGGCGATGTTGGCCGACTCCACTCCGGTCATCCGACCTCCCGGAGCACCGGATGGGCGGCCAGGAAGGCTTCCACCAGCGGGATGATCCGATCGCCCGCGTCTTCAAGGACGTAATGCCCGCAATCGGCGAAGGCGTGGACCTCGGCCTTCGGAAATCGCCGGGTCCACTCGCCCAGGAAGTGGCGGTCGAAGACGAAATCCTTCAGGCCCCAGGCGATCAGCATCGGGATATCGGCGAATGCTGATAATCGATCGGCCGTCCCGGCGACAATGTTATAGCCCGGGTCATCGGGGCTCAGAGGAATGTCCTGGACGAATCGGAGGGTCGCGATCCGATTTTCCCAGGAGTCATAGGGGGCGGTGTAGGCGTCGCGGAGGTCCCGGCTCATCGGCCGACGCTTGCAGCCGACCCGCGCGGCGATGGCGGCGAAGGCGTTATGACCCCTCACCAGCCAGGCGCCGAACCTCGTGTCCCGGCAGATCCAGAGCGGCCAGGGGAACGACTTCGAGGCTGGGAGCGGGAAGGCCGCCGTGTTGAGGATCACCAGCCGGGCGATCCGCTCGGGGTGCCTCGCGGCGTAGGTCATGCCGATCATCCCGCCCCAGTCGTGGACGACCAGCGTGATCCCCCGGTCGACCTCCAGGTGATCCAGGAGTGCCTCCAGGTCGTCGACCCGGCTCGAAAGCGTGTAGGCATACTTCGAGTCGTCCGGCTTGTCGGAGAGACCGCAGCCGATCTGGTCGGGCACGATCGTCCGGTGCGAGCCGTTCAGGGCCTCGACCAGGTTCCGGTAGTAGAACGACCAGGTCGGGTTGCCGTGGACCATCACAACCGGCTCGCCGGCCCCTTCATCCATGTAGTGGAGGCGGAGGCCGCCGCGGTCGAAGTCGCGGCCGGGGTGGGCTTCGAGGAAGGCGCGGTAGGCATCGCTCATGTCGAGAGTCACCACTCCACGCCGAGCATCAGGCAATTCAGGCCGCTGCCGATCCCGAGCAGGCCGACGCGGTCGCCGGGCTTGAGGAAGTCGCGCTCCTCGGCCATGGCAGCAGTCAGGGGGAGCGAGACGGTGCCGATGTTCCCGAGGTGGGTGTACGTCGAGAACTCCTTGCTCATGTCGATCCCGAGCGAGTTGAGGACGGTCGTCCGGTGGCTCGATCCGACCTGGTGGCAGATCACCTTGTTGACCTGCTCCTCGCGCCAGGAGAGCTTGCGGAGGAAGGCTTTCCAAGTCCTGTGACCCAGCTCGACCCCGTGCTTGAGGACGGCGATCGAGTCGGTCGCCATGAACTGGTGGAATTGCGAGGGGGCAAGCGATCCGAGCGCCTCGAAGCCCCACCGGCAGAGGGCGTGGAACTGCGGGGCGTTCTGCGTGACGCCGCCGACCAACCGCCGCCGCTTCGGGCCGGTGAATGAGCCGTCGGTCAGGATCACCGCGACCGCCCCCGAGCCGCCGGTCAGCGTCGCCAGGGAGTCCTTGAACGTATCCATCGACCGGACCTTGAGCATTTTCTCGATTGCGATGTCGTTGATCTCGCGCGAGGTCTCGCACGAGACGACCATCCCGGCCCGGATCTGCCCCAGCTCGATCCGGTTGGCGATGTCGACCATCCCGTTGAGCACGCCGAGGCAGGCATTACTCAGGTCGTAGATCGCCGCGCCCGTGCCGACTCCGACCCTCGAGCAGCGACCCGGCAGGCCGTCGCCGGCTCGAGGAGCTCGCGGCAGACTCCGGCGTAGATCAGGACGTCGATGTCGCTGGGCCGGACCGACGAGCCGCAAAGGGCATGCTTGGCCGCCGCGATCGCCCCTTCGGAGATCGGGTAGCCAGGATCCCACCAGCGCCGTTCGACGATTCCCGGTCAGTGATTCGAGCTGGCCTCGGGGGATGCGCAAAGCGTCGTAGACCCCCTTGAGCCGGCCCTCCAGCTCATCCGAAGTCACGACCACCGGCGGCAATTCGTAGCCGATGGCCTCGATAAAGACGCGAGAATATCTCATCGGCGATTCGATCCGATCAGTCTGAGCGTGAAGTCATTCATCTGGTAGATCACCCGGCCATCGACGTCGAGGAATCCGTCCGCCTTGATCCAGCGGCGGACGTCGTCCACCTCGGTGACGACCGCCCGGACGGTCACAAGCCGATCCGTCGGCAGGATCTGACCCCGGTAGGTCCAGCGGTGCAGGTCCCCCACCCCGACCGACTCGAACCGGGTGCCCGGGTCGGCCCCCCAGCGCTTCCATGCTACCACTTTAAGGAGTTGCTGGAAGGATTCCAGCCCCAGCGAACCGGGGCAGACCGGATCTTGATAGAAATGGGCCTCGAAGAACCACTCCGAGGGATCGACCTGTTTCACCCCCCGGATGAAGCCGAGCCCATGCGGGCCGCCATTCGGATGATACTCCTCGACCCGATCAATCATCCCCCAACGCCGATCCGGGAACGGGGAAAAATCGGGATATTCGAACGCCTCGCCCGGAGCCGAGGCCGGCTCGGACCAGAGCGCCGCGTCGCGGATGCCGACCTGGTTCGCCAGCGCGGCTTTGCTGAAGAACCCGAACGTCGTCTCTCCCTTGTAAACCGTCCGGCCCGAAGCCGTCATCTCGAAGTCGTACTGCTGGATGATCATCCCGCCCGACTTCGAGACCCTGAGTCAAGGTCGTCGCCGTCGTCAGAGTTCCGATCTCCCGCCCGATCGGCTCCAGCTGCACGGCCGAACCCCCGAGGTTACGAAACGAGAGGTCGACCTCGCTGGTCAGGGCCGACCCGACGTAGGCCGCCAGCCAGCCGCAAGGCTGGAGAGCCGTTTCCAGCAAGACGGCGAACGGCATGACGTCCTGGCGGTCGGCCTGGAAGTACCAGGCGTCGGGCGGAACGTCGTACTCGGCGACCGCCCTCGGGCCGGCGACCATCTTCCACGGCTCGCCCGAGACCTCGACCACCCGGTCGAGAAACTGGTAAGGAGGGCCGGGGAGTCGGGCGATGACCCGCTCCTCGTCGAAGATCCGGTAAGGCTCGCCGAACGCTTCGGAAGGCTTGCCGATCGCGAACGCCAGGATGCTGCGAGGTGTCGTAAAGGGCCGGTTTCGCGACCTTCGCCCAGATCCGATCCAGCGCCTCGCGGTCGAGCCCAGTCATCCGGAGCGACATGTCGGTGATCTCGACGATCGGTCTGCCGTCGGCGAACATCAAGGCATCGACGATCACGTAAGGTTCGGGCCGATAGCCGACCTCCTTGAGTGAGACCTCGTAAGTCACCGTCTTCGTCGATTCGATCACCTGCCCGCGGCACTTCAATTTGCTGGCTACTCCGGGAACCGGCTGACAGGCGACCTGCCCGGACTCGCCGACCCAGCCCATCCGCATCAGGAAGATCCGGAGCGTATGCAGGCAGCACTCGTACATGAGCGTGCCAGGCATGACCCGGTCGTCGACGAAGTGGCAGATCATGAACCAGTCGTCAGGCCGGATGTCGGCCTCGCCCCGAATCAGCCCGATACCGAAACGACCGCCCTTCGGGTCGATCAACGGGACGCGGTCGACCAGCCTCATCAGGCCGCCCGGAAGGCGAGCTGGTTCGCGGAGATTGAGCCCCCCAAACGCCGCGCCGAATGCCCCGACCAGATCCCCGTTCCGTAGCGCCTCGACCCGGCCGTCGTCGAGTGACTCGATGGCCATTGGCACGAGGGGCCGCCAGTCGGCCGGGCTGATTCCGGGCATGGGGCGGAGGTCAAGCGAGGTCTTGACGATCCCCTGCCCCGCCGCGAGGGCCTCGGCCGTGAAGAACCCCGCGCAACCGTCCCGCATCGACATCAGGGGCTTGCCATCAACGGTGGCCTCGAACCGGAACCGGAAGAGCCGCGAATCCCCCTGACGGAAGAACCCGTCGATGGCGATGTCGTACCGGATCACCTGCCCCGGTCGGGGAAGCTCGTCGTGGAAGACGACCACCGCGTCGAGCAGCCGGTAGACCGCCAGCCCCCTGGTCTCGAAGTCGATCCCCAGGTAAGCCGACAGGAAGAGGTCGGCCTGCCCGGCCTCGACCGCGACGCAGGTCGGAATCCGGTCCGAGTCGAGATACCAACCGTCCGGCACGACGTCATGCTCGGTGACGACCCGTCCCGTCGTCATTGAACGGGCCTCACCCTCGACCTCCATGATCCGGTCGACGAGCATCAAGGGCTCGTCGGGCAGCCGGACGCGAGTGGGATGCGCATCGATCACGGCGAAATCCGCGCCGAGGACGTTTCCGATCCGGCCGACAGCGAATTCCAGGCACGCGAACCGATCGAGAGCGGGCTGCGGGTGATCGGGCCGGTTGACGGCTCGATCTTCGAATCCTGGCGAGCGAAGCGAGCCTCTGACCCCCTCCCTCCTTGTGGGGGAGAGAGCAGGAGTATGGCCGGAGTCCACTGGCGCATTCGCCAGCCGCTCGATCAGTTCCATCTGGAAGGCGATCTGGCGAGCGATTGTGTCGCCGAGGCCTCCGGAGGCCTGGAGGAATACCTCGTGAGCACCTCCTCGGGCCGACTCGCTCGCGAGGACCTGGCGGCGAATCGGGTCGTCGGAGAGCAGGGCGGCAAGATCCAGCACCGGCGAGGGCTCCCAATCGTGTCGAGTGGTCGGGTCGAAGGGCGTCGGGCTCGGTTCCTTGGAGTGCGGGAGCTTGCTCCCGCTTTGCCCGGCGGAGCTTGCTCCGCGAGTCGGCGGCGCCAAGACTGTCGGGCTCAGAGCAAGCCCAGCGTTCGAAAGCGGGAGCAAGCTCCCGCACTCCAAGGGGCTTCGCCCCGAAGGTTCCGATTGGGCGGCCCATTCCAACAAAGGAGTCGCTGGCCGCCGAATCCACGTCGGATCGACCGCGAACGGCCGACCGCCGACCGGAACACGGACATCCCGCCCCGGCAATTTGACCTCCGACCGAACCTCGCTCCCATAAAGAGACGCAAGGTCGACCGGATACCGTTCGGCGATCAGCCGGCCGAGCACCGCGAGGAACGCCGCGACCGGCTCGCGATCCCCGGGACAGGCGGGGACGGCCAGATGTGGCCGACCGTCGAGGATGTCGCCGATCATCCGGGTACAGGACACGCCGGGACCGACCTCGACGAAGGCCCGGACGCCGTCCTCGTGGGCCCGACGGATCACGGCCGGGAAGTTGACCCCAAGCAGAGCGTGCGAGAGGATCGAATCGGCCGCCGAGACTCGGTCGACTGGATACGATCGCCCTTTGGCCCCGCTGTAAAACTGGATTCCGGTCGGCGGCGTGGTCCTGAGCAGGTGGAGGTCGTGATAAGCCTCCTCAACCGCCCGGACGACCTCGCAATGAACGGTGCTGACGAGCGGAAGCGGGTGGAACCGGCCTCCAACACGCTCAACCAGCCGCTGGACCGCTTCTCTCTGGCCGCCGACGACGCACTGGCGGTCGGTGTTGACGATCAGCAGATAGGCCCGCTCGATCCCACCGAGGGCCGAGCGGATCGCCTCGGCCGAGCGCTGGAGGATACCAGCGACCCAGTCGACCGGCTCGTCGGGCCCGAGTTCCCAGGCGATCCGGGCGGCGTCGCAAGAGCCGGCCAGGTCCGACCGGAAGAGGGTCGAGGCGTCGAATCGGTGGAACATCTCGTCGCGCTCGATCCAGGCCCCGAGCGAGAAAAGGGCCGTCGTCTCCCCCAGGCTGTAGCCGATCGCCGCGTCGGGCGCGACGCCGACCGATCGGAGCAGGTCGGACAGGAACGTCCCGAGCGAGACCTGCCCGAAGATCGGGGCCCGGTGGTTGTCGAACGTCTCGGACGGATCGAGATTCCAGTATGTCCCGGCGGCCATCTGGCTCTTCAGGAGCAGGTTCGCGGCGTCCTGAGAGCGGAGGATTTCGGGCCAGTGCGCCGAGAAATCGCGGCCCATCCCGGCGAAGTGATTGCCCATGCCGGGGAAGACGAACGCCAGGCCCGATTTCGGGCCGAGCGGCCGCTCCGAGAACGCGACCCGGTCGCCCGGCCGGATTCTCGCCTCGTCCTTCCCTTCGATCCGTCGTCGGGCCGTCGCGATTCCTTCGCGGAGCGATTCCGAGTCGTCGGCGACGATCGCCGCCGCCCGCTTCCGGGCGGGGTCGTTCGGATGGGCCTTCCACCACTCGATCGCCATCGACTCGATCGGCCGGTTCGACTCTTGGGCCAGCGAATCCAGCAGATCCAGCCCCCGGAGGATCTCGGCGCCGTCGTCCCCCTCGACCGCGAAAAGTGCCGCCGGTCGAGGACCGATCGGCCGGAGCCGGTCGGGGGTCGTCTCGAAGGCGGCCGGCCCGTATTCTTCGAGGACGACATGGGCCGAGTTCCCGTCGATTCCCAAGCCTCCGACGACGGCTCGGCGAGGGCCCCGAAACCGGTCGCGGAGCCAGAATTGGGGCCCTCGTGGGATGAGGAACGGGCCAGTCGCCACCGAACGGAACGAGGGCAAGATTTGCTGGTGCAAGCAGAGGACCGCCTTGACCACGGAGGCCAACCCCGAGGCTGCCCCGGCGTGCCCAACGTCGCTGGTGGCCGAGCCCAGGGCGCATTCCGAGGCTTCGGGCCAGCCGACCGAGGTCCCACCCGGGTCGAGGTAGCCGATGCTCGAAGGCTCGACGCCCGATTCGTTGAGGGAACGGGCGAACGAGTCTTGAGAAACGGTCCCGGTGGCGACTCCGACGCCCCGGATGGTCGCGTAAACCTTGTCACCGTCTCGCACGGCGTCTTGGAGCCGTTTCAGGATCAGGACCGCCGCGCCGTCGGCCAGGATGTCCGAGGGCGCAAGTGGGCCTCGGCGATCGAGGCGCGGAGGTCGCCGGGCAGGTTGACGGCCCCGACAACCGCCTCGTCCAGCTCGCCTCTTCGGAGCAGCCGGCACGCCACATCCAGCGCCCGGAGTCCGGACGTTTCCTCGGCCGAGACGGTGAAGCTCGGCCCGCCGAGGCGGAACTCACGGGCCACCCGACTGGCCACGATGCTCCCGAGCGCCCCCATCGTCCGGTTGGCCGTGAGCGGAGGCCCGAAACCGTCCCGGAGTTCGGCCACCCATCCGGCCAGGGCTTCATCGGCCAGCCCGAGCCCGAGCCGGTCGTTCCACTGGCGGGCCTTATCGAGCAAGGACCAGCGGACGTGGAAATTGGTCGCGTTCAGGTCGAGCCGGAGCCCGACGAAACACCCACAACGGAGCCGAGACCGGTCGACTTCCCACCCCGCGTCAGCGATCGCCTCGGAGGCCAGCCGGAGGAAGAGCGACTGCTGCGGGAGCATCTCCTCCAGCTCGCGAGGCGGGATGCGAAAGCGGTCGGCCGGCAAGACGACCTCGTCGATCCGGTAGGCGAGTCGGTTCGACCGCTCGGCGTCCCAATCATGCTTCGGCCCGGTCGGCTCACCCGCGATCGAGCCGCCCAGAACCCGTTCCTGGAAGGCGCGGAGCCCCTCGAAGGGGCCGAAGTGCGCGGCCAGGCCGACGATGGCGATCGGTTCGGAAAGGGTGGTCGTCCCTCTGTCTCCCTCTCCCTCTGGGAGAGGGAGGTCGCCGGGCGAGAGACTTTCGATCGAGCCGACTTTCCGGACCGCTGGCGATGCCACGCTCCTCACCCCCGGCCCCTCTCCCGGAGGGAGAGGGGAGGAGGACAGTGCGGAAGGCTCGCGCCCCACCCACTCCTCGATCAGCACATGGGCATTGATCCCGCCGAACCCGAAACCACTCAGCGCGACCCTCCGCGGCTCGCCCTCGGCCCGGCGATTCCAGGGCTCCGAATGAGCCAGAACGCGGAAGGGGCTGTGCTCGATCTCCAGACCCGGCGCGGGACGATCAAAACCGGCCGTCGGCGGCAGGACGCCGTTTTTGAGAGCCAGCAGCACCTTGAGCAACCCCGCCGCTCCTGCCGCCGTCAGGGCGTGGCCGACGTTCGACTTGACCGAGCCGATCACGCAACGGCCAGCGTCTCGTCTCGAATCCTCCCATAAGGCCCGAAGACTGGCGAACTCGACCGCGTCGCCGACCGGCGTTCCGGTCGCGTGGCATTCGACGAGGTTGACGTCGGCCGGGCTCCAGCCAGCCTGCTCGTAGGCCGCCCGCATGCGCGGAGCTGTCCTTCGGAATGAGGGGCGAGCAAGCCGCCGTTGACGTCGTTGGACAGTCCGATGCCGGCGATCACGCCGTAGATCGTGTCTCCTTGGCGGATCGCGTCGGCCAGGCGCTTTAGGACGAATATCCCCGAGCCTTCCCCCACCACCAGGCCGTCGGCCGCCTCGCCGAACGGCGAGGCCGTGCCTGTGGGGGACAGCGCGCGGAGTTGCGAGAAGCCCATCTGAGTGTAGAGCGGATCGGGTCGGGAGAGCCCGCCGGTGAGCATCGCGTCAGCCCGGCCGGCGACCAACTCATCGCTCGCGAGCTTGAGTGCGTAGAGCGACGAGGCACATGCCGCGTCGATCGTGTAGGCCCCGCCCCCCAGTCCCAGCCCCTTCGCCAGCAAGCCAGCCGGTAGACCGGCGACCCGCGTGTTCAGAGGCTCGAATGGCTCGGGAGGGCCGGGGTCGATCCCCACCGCCTCCTCGAACGTCGCGGCCCAGGGTCAACCGGGCGATGGTCGAGGCCGTCTCGGTCGGCAGGACAATGTTACCGAAGACGACGCCGACCCTCGATCGATCCAGCTCTCCCGTCCGAGCGTCGCGCCAGGCCGCCCGGCCGGCGTGGAGCGCCAGGTGGAACATCGGGTCGAGCCTGGCCAGATGAGCCGGGTCGAGGTCAAGCCCTTCAGGATCGAGTCGGAAGTCTTCGACGAAGCAACCGCGCTTTGAATAGACGTGGTCAGCCTTGGCGATGGACGGGTCGTAGGCGTCGACCGGGTCGAGGAGCCAGCGGCCCGGCGGTACCTCGCACGTCGCGGCCACGCCGCCTTCAATATTGGCCCAGAAATGCTCCAGGTCGGGCGATCGGGGGAAGATCCCCCCGATCCCGACGATCGCCACTCGATCATCCCGCGTCATGGTCGCTCGCCCGTCCTGGCCCGTCACTTCGACTCAACCTGAGCCGCCCGGTTCCGGCGGAACGCCGATTTGAGGGAGGCGTCGATCACGCATTCGTAATCCTCGATCCGCGCGACAGGCTCGCCCCGTTCGTCGAGGAAATCGACGTCGGCGCGGGCCTTGTGCGGGCTGGATTCGGTCACTCGGGCGACCACGCGAACTCCCTCGGCCGGAAAGGCCCGGCGGAACTGGCGATAGCGGCCGACGAAGGTCGGCAACGAGCCCGAACCGGTTCGCTCGACGCTCCAGAGGATCATCATCTGGAACGCGCAATCGATCGCCAGTGGGTCGGTCAGCCACTGGCTCCTGAGCGGACGGTTCGACCCAGGTCGAAGGGGCGGGCGCGGCCGAGACCGTCGCGGCGATCCCGAGGTCGCCACACCCTTCCACGGCGTGAATCCCCTGCAGGTCGGGGCCGTGGAACAGGACGTCGCGATAGATCTCGGCGGACGAGGCCGAGTACGGCATCAAGGCCGGCTCGTCCAGAGCCGCCGGAGCGTCGGGATGGCGGTCGCCGAGCACGACCTCCGCGCGGGCGTGGAGGACTTCCCGCCCGTCAGCCAGCACGCCCCGGAGTTCCACCGGGACGACAAGGCCCACCTCGCGCCGGGTGGCCTTGCCGGCCAGGACGCGGATGGTCTCGGGCAGGGCCTCGCGGAGGATCACCCCTTTGAGCAGCCGGAGGTCGTCGACGCCCAGGCACGACATTCCGGGGTTCCGGGTCATGGCCCCCTGCGCCAACCATTCGAGGATCAGTGCCATCGGCAGGACCGGCCGTCCGTCCATGACGTGTGATCCGAGGATCGGCGTCGAGGCCACGTCGAGAGGTCGTTCGAAGACCTTCTGCAAGGCCGGCGAAAGAACTTCGGCCGGCTCCGGCTTGAGGAATTCAGGCTCGGGACCGCCTCCGCCGAGGATCACCACTTCAACCGGCGGCTGGCTCGCCGATCGAAGCTCCTCGACCAGATATTTCGCCCCCTCCGCCGTCGGGATCAGCGCGATCCCCTCGGCTTCGAACAGGGGACGGAGCGAGGGCGTGACCATTCCGCCCGCCCACGGGCCCCAGTTGACCGAGACGACCCGACATTCGGAACGATCCTGGGCCTCGCGCCGGGCTCGCTTGTTCAGGACCTCGTTGGCTGCCGCGTAGGCGATCTGCCCCGTCCGACCGAACCGGGCGGTCGACGACGAGAAGAGAACCAGAGTCCGGAGATCGTCCGCCCCGATGGCATGGAGCAAGGCGTCGAGCCCGGCAACCTTGGTCTCGAAAACGCGGGCGAACTGCTCATCGCTCTGATCCTCGATCGTTCGGTCGGCCAGAACTCCCGCGCCGTGGATGAGACCGCGGATCGGCCCCAGTTCCGAGCGGAGCGAGGCGACAACGGCTTCAACCGCCGAGCGGTCGCGGACGTCGACCGATCGGTAGACCACCTTCGCGCCGGCCGCTTCGATTCGCCGGAGATTTTCCAGGATCTCGCGGTTGGCGGAGACCTGGCGGAACTGCTCGCCGATCGCCCGAGGGGTCGAATGCCCGTTGCCCCGAGCGTGAAGCGCCCGCTTGATCTCGGCCTCATCGACGAGCGGGGTGAGCCAATCCGGCTCGATCGAAGGGGCGGGGCTACGACCGAGGATCGCGATCGTCGGCTGAAACGCGCCGGCCAAAGCGACCGCGACCTCCGCCGTCACGCCCCTGGCCCCTCCAGTGATGACCAGCACGTCGCCCGGCGACAGCGGGGAAGACTTCGATGTCGAATCGATCGGGACCGACCGGAGCACGATCTTCGACCGGCCCGCCGGGCTGATGCCGACCTCGGTCGGCCCACGCCGGGCCATCTCCTCGACGATCGCCGAGGCGGCTCGATCCGCCGACAAGGCCGGGTCGAGGTCGATCGCCTTGCAGTGGACCTCGGGCCACTCGTGCCCGGCGGTCTTGGCCAGCCCCGCCAATCCACCCGCAATCGAGTCGGCCTTGCTGGCGAGCCCGTCGAAGCCGAACGACCCGCCAAGCCGGGAGACGGTCAGGAAGGCTGAGTTGCCTTTCCTCAAGCCCGGAGCGGCGGCCCGGAGGAGCCGGAAGGCGTCGAGAATCGTCGTGTTGTCCGAACCCGAGACTGGCGAGATCAGGACGAGTCCCGCCGGAGGGGCCGAGATGGAGAGACCCTCGATCTCCGGACGTCTGATCTTCCGTCCCCGAAGTCCCGCGCGGGCCAACTCGTCGAGGACCGAGGCCGTCAGGTTAGAGCCGTCGTCGAGGACCCAGACCTCGCTACTGGGGGTCAATGAGATCACTTCGCGGTGGTCGGCCTCGACGAGCGGGACGACCGAGGGGACGATCCGGCGAACGGGCTCGCTCGCGACGGTCTCGACCGGACTGGCAGCAACCTGCTTGATTGAAGAAAGTTGGGGAGCGGGAGCCTCGGACACACCGCCGAGGAACTCGACGATCTGGCCGAGGGTCCGGATCGTGCCCAGGTGCTCCGGCCCGATCACTGGCGCCTCGGGAAGCCGCTCCTGCAATGCCGCCAGGATCTCCACTCGCTTGATCGAGTCGATCCCTAGGTCGGCGTCGAGCTGCATCCCCGGCTCCAGCACCTCCACCGGATAACCCGTCTTCTCCGACACCACCTCAACCAACGCCGCGTGGACGGAGGACGAGGGCGATACTGAGGCAGAAGTCATGACGGGAACGGGAGCAGGGAGGGATTCGGCGAGTCCACCGCCGAGGAACTCGACGATCTGGCCGAGGGTCCGGATCGTGCCCAGGTGCTCCGGCCCGATCACTGGCGCCTCGGGAAGCCGCTCCTGCAATGCCGCCAGGATCTCCACTCGCTTGATCGAGTCGATCCCTAGGTCGGCGTCGAGCTGCATCCCCGGCTCCAGCACCTCCACCGGATAACCCGTCTTCTCCGACACCACCTCAACCAACGCCGCGTGGACTTCCGAAGCCCTCGAGACCGCGACGACCGGGGCCGCCTCGATGACGGGAGCCGGCTCCGGCTTCACCGCGACCGGTCGAGGAGCAAGTGCAGACATCTCCGGACGGCTCGGAGTGGGCACGACCGGAGCCGGTGCGGGCGTCGGGAGGTGAACGGCGGCTTTCTGGGGCAGGGGCTCGAACTGGGCGGGAGCCGGGGTTGAGGCCGGTCCCGGGTTCAAGCCGATGGCAGCCAGGGTCAGCCTTTGCTGGTGATCGAGCAGTGACGCGAAGGTCTGCTGGGCCCGGTCCTGGCCTTCGAGGAATTGGCGGTGCAGATGCGCCGTTTGCTCGCCGATCCGATGGAGGGCGGCCAGATTCTCCTGGGAGGCGCGGAGTGCCTCGACCAGGAACGAGGAGGGAGCCTGGGTCGGGACGCTCGGGCCGATCGGTGTCGGAGCGTGGTCGCTCCCGAGGCCGTTCTGGCTGGTGGCGGGCGCGGGAACTATTCGATTTACGGGTTTGGGCGTCATCGTGGGCGGCGGTTCCGGGATCTCGGGCGCGGAAGGGCGGAGGGCGGGAACTGTCCTGCCGACCGGCTCACGGGGGAGCAACTCCTGCCCAACGGGTACGGGCTCGCGGCGGGGTGACTCCTGCCGCGCGGGAGGCTTCGGGGCGAAATTGGCGCCGGAGACCTTCACGGTCAGGCCCGGCTTCTTGGCAACTTCAGAGCGTTCCAGGCACCCTTCGTCCCAGCGGACGAGCTCGACCGGATGACCGATCGCGGCAAGCTGGGCGAGGGCCCGGGCCAGGTCGGCGACGTTCCCACGCTGACCTCGCGAGGCGTCGAGTGCCAGCGCCACGTGATCCCGGCCGTCGAGGATCGCATGGACCAGCCCGGTCAGCTTGCTGTCGGGACCGACCTCGAGGAAGGTCCGGACGCCAGCTCGGGCCATCGCCTCGATTTGCTCCACGAAACGGACGGGGCGAGCGAGTTGATGGGCCAGGAGAGACCGGGTCTCGGCCGGGCTGGCTGGGTACACCTCGGCGGTCGAGTTGGCGAAGACCGGAACCCGGCCAGGCGCGACTTCGATTCGGTTCAAGGCGTCGAGAAACGGTCCGCTGGCCTCGGCCACGAATCGGCTGTGGAAGGCGGCCGAGACCACGATAGCTCGCGTCGCGATCCCCTTTCGTTCAAAGATCAAAGCGGCCCGGGCGATCTCCCCGGCCGGGCCGGAAAGCACCGACTGCCGGGGGGCGTTCCGGTTGGCGATCACCAGGTCGAGCCGCTCGTCGCGGAGGGTCGCCTCGATCGCGTCGACCGGCCCGAGGACCGCGAGCATCGCCCCGCGATCGCCGCCGGAGCCCGCCATCAGACGCCCTCGGAGCCTGGCCAGATCGACGAAAGAAGCTTCATCGATCCGTCCGGCTGCGCAGAGTGCGGTCAGCTCGCCGAAGCTATGGCCCGCGACGGCGTCGGGATGGAGCCCGAATCGTTCGAGGACGCGATAAGCCCCGAGGCTCGACGGCGCCGATGGCCGGCTGGGCGATCTGGGTCGCGCGGAGCGAATGCTCAGCTTCTTTGCGGGTCTCATCGTCGAACGCGGGATGGGGATAGATCCAGTCACCCAACCCCTGGCCGTCGATCGCTCCGGGTCCGGCCGCGACGGCCAGCGAGCCGGAGCATCTCAGGGAACACGCAGGCCAGTTCGCGGAGCATCCCGACGTACTGCGACCCCTGGCCGGGGAAAAGCACGGCCAGCCCGCCCGGATTGGTGCCCGTCGCGTGGTAAACCCCCTCGGGCGCGGTCGTGAGGGACTTCGGGGCCGGGCCGTCCAGGAGCTTCAGGGCGCGTTCGAGCAACTTCGGCCAGGCCACTCCCTCGCGCTCGGCCACGATCACCAGCCGGTGCGTGGCATCAGCCTGAAAGCTCGATCGCGAGCGGGCCGCCTCGACCCGGAGGAGGTCCCAGGCCGGCTCGGCGGGGAGGGATCGCCAGTGAGGAGCGGATCGCGGCCGGATCTTGGCCCGAGAAGGCGAGGATCTGGACGTCGCCATCCCAGGCGACCTCGGCGGGCTCGAGGTCGGCCTCTTCGAGGACGCAGTGGAAGTTGCTCCCGCCGAACCCGAACGCACTGACGGCCGCGCGGCGGGGGTGGTCGGGCTTCGGGAGCCAGGGGCGTGCCTCGGTGTTGAGGTAGAACGGCGTCTTTCCCGGCGCAGCGGCCTCGGCGGGGCGGTCGACCTTGATCGTGGGTGGCAGGACCTTGTGATGGAGCGCCAGGGCCGCCTTGATGATCCCAGCCGCGCCGGCCGCTGCCTTGGTGTGGCCGATCTGCGACTTGACCGAGCCGAGGGCGCACCACGTCCCTTCGGCCCGGCTCGCCCGGTAGACCTCGGCCAGGGCCGAGAGCTCCACGGCGTCTCCCACCTTCGTTCCCGTCCCGTGGGCCTCGACCAGCTCGATCGTGTCGGGTGTCACGCCAGCCGACTCGTAGGCTCGTCGGAGGCAGCGGGCCTGGCCGGCGGCGCTGGGGGCGTAGACGGCGTTTCCCTTGCCGTCGCTGGAGGCTCCCACCCCCTTGATTACGGCGTAGATCCGGTCGCCGTCGCGTCGGGCGTCGTCGAGCCGCTTCAGAGTCAAGACTCCCAAGCCTTCGCCCAGGATCGTGCCGTCGCCCGAGGCGGAGAACGGCCGGGCGTCGCCGGTCGGCGAGAGCGCGGGGGTCTTGCTGAAGCACATATACATAAAGATGTCGTTGAAGGTGTCGAGGCCGCCGGTGAGGACGACGTCAGACCGGCCGGCGGCCAGCTCCAGCATGGCCAGGTGGAGGGCGCCGATCGAGCTGGCGCAGGCGGCGTCGATCACGCAGTTGGTGCCCCCAAGGTCGAGCCGGTTGGCGATCCGCCCGGCCGCGACGTTGCCGAGCAGGCCCGGGAACGAGTTCTCCTGCCAGCCGACGTAGGAATCGGCGATCCGCTGGACAACCTCGGAGGCGACCGGCTCGGCGACGCCCGCGTCCTTCAGGGCCCGCCGCCAGATCGGGTGGCCGAGCCGGGCGCCCAGCGGGATGACCAGCTCCAGCGTCCCCGTCACGCCGAGGACGACGCTGACCCGCTCGCGGTCGATCTCGCGGCCGCCGGCGCCGTAGCCGGCGTCGTCGAGGGCGGCCTTGGCGACCATCAAGCCGAGGAGCTGGGTGGTGTCGGTCGCTTCGAGGTTGGTCGGGGCGATGCCGAAGTCGAGGGCCGGGAAGTTGACCGGGTCGAGGAAGCCGCCTCGACGGGCATAGGTCCGGTCGGGGGCCTTAGGGTCGGAGTCGTGGTAGTCGTCGGGATTCCAGTGGGTCTCGGGGATCTCGCGGATTGCGTCGACCCCGTCCCGGACGTTGGCCCAGAAGCGCCGAAGGCCCTCGGCCCGGGGGAACAGGCAGCCCATCCCGATGATCGCCACGGGCACTGGGGGGGTTCGATCGGCAGGATTCAAGGTCGGTTCCTCAAAGGCAGCGAGCAGGGGACGTTGCAGGCTTCGCGAGGCGGGTCGGCCGGTTTCCGGGAAGGCTCACACCCATTGGACAGCCCGTGCCTCGATTTCCGCCAGAGACAGCGGAGCGAGCGTGGGGATTCCGGCGGGGAGCGGCACCCCTTGCGCGGCCAGAGTCGCGGGCCCGGGTCAGTACGGCCGCATTATAGAGGATGTTCATGGCCACGGTCACGACCCGACGCTCCTCCGGCCGCTCCAGGAACGAGCCCCGAACCCACTCGTTGAACGCCGCCATCGCCGGGCCGCACCAGACCTGGTAATCGACCGTCCGGGTCGGATCGCCGGCGTTGGCCCAGTGCGACGACTGGCCGAGATACCAGCGGAAGACCAATGCCATCAAGTGTTTGGGGTCGCGACTCGGCCCGTTCGACCTGCGCCGGATCGCGCTCCAGGAAGTAGGCCCGGGTCTGGTCCCAGATCGTGTCGAGGGGGGCCTTGAAGATCGTCTTTTCGAGCATCGAGCGCTCGGTCGGAGGGATCTGGTCGAGGCTGTCGAAGGCTCGGTAGAACTCGTGGAGCTTGGCCGCCCTCATGGCGAACATGGTCCCGCGCTTGAGAACCTGGACCTTGACGCCCATCTCGAACATGTCGGCCGCCGGGGCCATCGCGATGTCGGCCTGCTGGGCCTGGGCGAGCATCTTCCGGACGGCGTCGGACGTGCCCGACTCGACGCACGCCTGGTTCACCGAGCCGACCACCACATAGGACGCCCCCATCGCGAACGCCCCGGCGGCCGACCACGGGGTCGAGATCCCGCCGGCCGCCCCCACGCGCGGGGCTGATACATATTGATACTGTCGCTGGAGTCGGTCTCGGAGGGCGATCAAGGTCGGCCAGAGGACGATGGCCGGCTGGTTGTCGGTGTGGCCGCCCGAGTCGGCCTCGCCGGTCAGATCGTCGGCCATCGGGATTCTCGACGCCCAGCCGGCCTGCTCGGCGGTGATCTCGCCCGAAGCGACCAGCTCGCGGAGGTACCGCTCGGGCGGCGGGGCCAGGAACTTCGAGGCGACCTCGACCCGCGAGACCTTGGCGATGATCCGGTTCGGCGCGACGATCCGGCCCGAAGCTTCGCGGTGGATCCCCTTGACCCGGTAGCGGACGACCGGCATCGTCAGATCGAGGTAGGCCGACGCCTCGACCAGCCGGACCCCCCGGCGGAGGTAGAGATCGACCACCGCCGCTTCGAGCGCCGGGTCGTTCGGGCTGTGGATCAGGTTGAAGCCGTGGGGGATCGACGAACCAAGCGATCCGTCCGAGCCGGTCGATGGCCGCCTCGACCTTATGCAGAGGCAGGCCGGCGGCACCGAAGATCCCGAGCATCCCAGCCCGGCCCATCGCCTCGGCAATCTCCGCCGAGCCGATCCCATTGGCCATCGCACCCGAGACGTAAGCGTAACGAAGGCCATGACTCTGCGCGAAACGAGGCATCACCCAGCGACTCTGGGCGGATCGCGGGCAGGACCGCGCCGAGTGGGGAGTGTCCGCCGTCCACCTCGACGGGATCGAGCCCGTCGGCCCGAGAGTCGACGAAAAAGGAAGTCCCAACCTGGCCGAAGGCACGCTCCAGCCGCTCATGGCTCGTCGTTGGGACCAACGCTCCGCTCCTCCGCCCACAAAACTCGAGACCCGAGCCCGATCCTGCCGGGATGGCCCGGATATCTTACCGGATCGACCGGCGACCGACCATCATCGCCGAAGTCGAGCCGGACATTTTAAGGTCAACCGGGGCCGCTCCACGATCCCGAATTGGAGACCTAGGCTCCAAGACCGAGAGAGATCGGGCGAAGTGGAGCAGCCCGGCGGGATGACTCAAACTGGATCGATCAGGAAGTTCGGGCTCTCTCGGTCGTTGCGTCGGGGCGCTGGTCCCGCTACACTCCCTCGACAAGGGGTCCGCATTTCCAAGACGATCGAGCGTCGATCCTTCGACGATGGATCGCGACCATTCCGAGGCGTGGTTAGAATAAGACCGAACGCGTCGAACCGGCCCGTTTGGTCGGGACAGTCTGATGTCCCGGCGACCCCGGCCGAGAGACTCGACAGCATCGACGTCTCGGCTTGGCGAATCGCGGCCGAGGGCTGGTGAACCGGTTCGGTCGTCCTCGGCCCGGACTCTCGATTCAGGTCGGTTACTCCAGGGAGATCGTCAGCGGGATGAGCCCTTCTCTTGCAGCCACCGACGCCCCGACCTCGCTCGCCTCGGACCCGACCTCCTCGCCGTTCATCGACCCGAGGGGCGAGGCGCCGATCCGGGCGGAGTTGTTCGGCCTGGACCGGCTGGAGGCCCTCGCTCGCCGGTTGGCCTCGGCCGCCGTCGTCGAGCCGGATTTGAAGGCGGGCGACCTCCTGCTCCGCCGGTTTGCCGAGAGCGGCCGGGTCATCGTCCGGACCCATCGACGGATCGTGAACGAGGTCGACCGCCCCGAGGGGCGGGGAATCGACGCCGAGTGGCTGGCCGACAATTTCCACATCGTCGAGGAGGTCCTCCGAGAGGTCAAGCAGGATCTTCCCAGCGGCTATTACTCCGAACTGCCCAAGCTGGCCGTCGGCCAGGTTCGGGGCTATCCTCGCGTCTACACACTGGCCCTGGCGCTGGTCGCCCACACCGACAGCGAGCTGGACGAGCACCGGATCATCCGGTTCCTCCAGGCGTTCCAGTCCGTCGCCCCGTTGACGATCGGCGAGCTCTGGGCCGTGCCGACGATGCTGCGTCTCGTCCTCGTCGAGAACCTCCGTCGCCTGGCCGAGCGGATGGTCCGAAGCTGGGACGAATCGCGCCTGGCGGACGACTGGATCGCCGGGCACCTGCCCACGCCCGCCGAGGGGCGAGACTGAGCCCGAGCCAACCACGACCACCGAAGGCCCCCCCTTCCCCACGCTGACCGACCCGTTCGTCGTCCGGTTGGTCCGGCTCCTGCGCGATCGGGGGGCGTCGGCCGAGCCCACGCTCCTGCGGCTCGAGGCCCAGCTCGCCGCCCGCGGGAGCAACGTCGAACCAGGTGCTCCGCGACGAGCATCGCCGCCAGGCCGCAAACCAGGTCTCCGTCGGCAACTGCGTGATCAGCCTCCGGCTGCTCTCGGTCATCGACTGGAACGAGTTCTTCGAGGAAAATAGCACCGTCGAGGCGATCCTGCTCGCGAGGAGCCCTCGGGCGTCTATATCCGCCAGGACTTCGCCACTCGGGACCGCTACCGGAGGGTCGTCGAGAAGATCGCCCGACGATCCAAGGTCGGCGAGGAGGTCGTCGCCCGCCGGGCGGTCGTCCTGGCAGCCGCCGGGATGTCCCAGAGCCCGGCCAAGGGGCATGTCGGTTACTACCTCATCGATAAGGGCCGTCCCGCCCTCCATCGCGAGTTCGGATATCACGCCCCCTGGCGCGATCGGCTGCACGACTTCGCCTTGGCCCATCCGCTGACCACCTATTTCGGCTCGATCAGCGTGCTGATGCTCGGTTCTGATCGTCCCGATGGTCCTTGCGGGAATCCAGAGCGGGGCTCCGGTCGGCGTCGGATTGGCCGTCCTGCTGGTCCTCGCCCTGATCCTGCCGGCGAGCGACATCGCTATCGGGATGGTGAATCACGTCGTCACGCTGCTTATGCCGCCGAGGAAGCTGGCCCGGCTCGACTTCAAGGAGGGTATCCCGGCCGACTGCTCGACCTTCGTCGTCGTGCCGAGCATGCTGGTCCGCCCCCACAGCGCGTCGATCCTGCTGGAGCGGCTGGAGATCACCTACCTGGCCAATCCCGACCCCAGACTCCGGTTCGCCCTCCTGACCGACTTCGCCGACGCCAAGGAAGAACATCGGCCCGAGGATGACCGGTATCATCCTCGCGGCCCTCGACGGGGTCAAGGCCCTGAACCGAAAATACGCGGGTGGCGGGACCGGACAAGTTCTTCCTGTTCCATCGCCGACGCTGCTGGAACCCGGTCCAGGGTTGCTGGATGGGCTGGGAGCGGAAGCGCGGCAAGCTCTCCGAGTTCAACCGCCTGCTCCGGGGCGACCGCGACACGAATTACGTCGTCCAGAGCGCCGACCCGGCGACCCTGCCACACGTCCGGTTCGTCATCACGCTCGACGCCGACACGATCCTCCCCAAGGAAAGCGCCCGGAGGCTGGTCGGGACGCTGGCCCACCCCTTGAACGCCCCCCGTTTCGACCCGGCGAAACGCCGGGTGGTCGAAGGGCACGGCGTCCTCCAGCCGAGGGTGAGCTACCACTTGTTCGCGGCGACCCGGGCGCGGTTCGCCGGACTTCTGGCCTCCTCGGCGGGGATCGACCCGTACTCGAACGCGGTCTCCGACATCTACATGGACCTCTTCGACTCCGGGAGTTTCACCGGCAAGGGGATCTACGACGTCGACGCCTTCGAGGCGGCCAATGGCCACACGTTCCCCGAAAATCAGATCCTCAGCCACGACCTGATCGAGGGCAACTACGCCCGGTGCGGCCTGGTGACCGACGTCGAGCTGTTCGACGACTTCCCACCCCGCTACCACGCCTACGCCCTCCGCGAGCACCGATGGGCCCGGGGCGACTGGCAGCTCCTGCCGTGGCTCGGCCCGTACGTCCCGACGCCCGAAGGTCCGAAGTCGAACCCGTTGCCGATCCTGGAGCGCTGGAAGGTCTTCGACAACCTCCGACGGAGCCTGGTGCCGCCGGGACTCGTGCTGCTGCTCGTGCTGGGTTGGACGGTCCTGCCGGGCTCGCCCTGGCTCTGGACCGCGCTGGCGCTGGCAGTCCCGGCTCTGCCGATCTTTCAAGTCATCGTGGGGGCAGTTTTCTCGGCGATCCGGGGCGGGTCGACCTCGCCGCTGTTCGGGATCGGCCACAGTTTGCCAGCCACGGCGGGTCAGTCGCTTCTCTGGATCGCGTTCCTCGCCGACCAGGCCCGCCGGTTGGTTGACGCGATCTTCCGGACCTTGAACCGGCTCTACGTCTCGCATCGCCGACTCCTCGAATGGGAGACTGCCGCGGCGACCGAGCATCGGCTCGGGACCGGGACTAGGCAACTTCATCCGGACGATGTGGCCCTCGCCGGCCTGGGCGGTCGCGATCGGGGCGCTGGTCGCTTTCGTCCGACCTTCGGCCCTCCCGGCGGCGACTCCGCGTCTTGCTGGCCTGGTTCGTCGCGCCGGTCGTCGCGTTCTGGATCAGCCGGCCGAGGCGGCCGGCCGAGTCCCCCTTGACCGTCGAGGAACGGGCCGAGTTGCGGCGGATCGCGCGAAAGACCTGGCACTTCTTCGAGACCTTCGTCGGCGAGGAGGACCACTGGCTCCCGCCCGACAACTACCAGGAAGACGCCATCGGCTCGGGAGGGCGGGTCGCGCACCGAACCTCGCCGACCAACAAGGGGATGCTCCTGCTCTCGACCCTCGCGGCGCACGACCTCGGCTATCTTAGCCTGAAGACTCTGCTCGACCGGCTGGAGAAGACCTTCAACACCTTCGACCGGCTGGAGAAGCACGACGGACATTTCTATAACTGGTACAACACGCAGACCCTCCGGACCCTGCCGCCGCCGTACGTCTCGACGGTCGACAGCGGCAACCTGCTCGGCTGCCTGGTGACGCTCAAGCAGGGGATGCGCGAGAAGACCCGCGAGGTCTATCCCAACCCCAGCATTCTGAACGGGCTGATTGACACGCTCGCCGTCCTTGTCGAGGACATTCGGATCAACCGGCCCGCGAAGGCTGGCGACGAATACAAGTCGTTCGACACGAACAGGTCCCATCTAGAAACAGCATTGAGGCTCAGTTCCGGTGATCCCGCCTGGAAGACCCCGGGACAACTTCCCGACGATCTCTTCCGCTGGGATGACCTCCTCCGAAGCCTCTCTTCGGGCGGAGTGAAGCTGGTCGCCCTGGTCCGGGCCTTGCCCGGCGTCGGCCCCAACGTGATGGATCGCTGGGAATCCTACGCTCGTCGTTACGCGAGCCTGGCCACCGAACGTCTCCAGGAACTGGAGACGTTCGCCCCCTGGGCCTCCGGGCTATCGGCGGCCGAGGAATCGGGCGTCCGGGAGGCGTGCCAGAGGTCCGAAGGCTTTGACGCCGCATGGAAGGCGATCCGCGAGAAGCTGGGCACGCCCGGCCCGCTTGTCGAGCTGGCCGCGCGGGTCGAACCGGGCAGTCGAGGAACTGGAGGCCATCAAGGCCCTGGTCCCGGCCTGGGAGAAGCATGATCAGGCGGTGAATGCGATCAAGGAGCTCCGGAGAGTTATCGAGGATTCGACCCTGAGCAGCTTGAAGGAGCGCTGCGAGCGGCTCGCAGACCGGGCCGACCGGCTCGGCACCGGGATGGACTTCAAGTTCCTCTACAAAGAGGACCGGCACCTCTTCTCGATCGGCCAGAACATGACGCTCGGCCGGCTCGACGCCTCGTGCTATGACCTGATGGCTTCGGAGGCGTGCCTTTCGAGCTTCCTGGCGATCTGCCGGGGCGAGGCCCCTCGCCGGCACTGGTTCCAGCTCGGCCGGCCGTTCATCGAGGCGGCGAACCGGATCGGCCTGCTTTCCTGGGGCGGCTCGATGTTCGAGTACCTCATGCCTCGGCTGATGCTCCGGCCGCTGGCCGGGACCTTGCTCGACGAGGCCCACCGGACGGCCGTCGCCCGGCAGATGGAGTACGGCCGCCAGCACGGCGTCCCGTGGGGGATCTCCGAGTCGGCATACGCCGCCTTCACCGTCGACGGCGACTACCACTACCAGTCGTTCGGCACGCCCGGCCTGGGCCTGAAGCGGGACATCGGCAACGACCTAGTCATCACCCCCTACGCCACGGCCCTGGCTGTCGCCGTCCGCCCACGCGAGGCGCTCGAGAACTTCAAGAGGTTGGCTGCCGAAGGAGCCGAAGGCCGCTACGGCTTCCACGAGGCGGTCGACTTCACCAAGGAGCGGGTGCCCAAGGGGAAGCGGTCGGCCGTCGTCCGGTCGTACATGGCCCATCACCAGGGGATGAGCCTGGTTGCCCTGGCCAACGCCCTGCTCGACGAGCCGATGCCCCGCCGGTTCCACTCCGAGCCGATGGTCAAGGCCGTCGAGCTTTTGCTCCAGGAGCGCGTCCCTCGCGACGCGCCGATCATCGAGCCGTCCGAGTCGGAACCTCCCTCGACGTCGGAGTCGAAGATGGAACGCGCCACGGTCCCCCTGATGAGCCGGCGTCTGAGCACGCCCGCCACGCCGTTCCCGAGGACCCATCTGCTGTCCAACACCCAGTACGGCGTGATGCTGACCAACGCCGGCTCGGGATACAGCACCTGCCGGGGGCTCGACGTCACCCGCTGGCGCGAGGACGTGACGCGTGACGCTTGCGGCCTCTTCATCTATATCCGGGACGTTGGCACCGACGCCCTCTGGTCGGCCGGCTATCAGCCAACCTGCCGGACAGCCGACCATTATGAGGCGATCTTCTCGGCCGACAAGGTCTCATTCCGCCGACTTGACGCCTCGATCGAGACGGTCACCGAGATCACGGTCTCGCCCGAGGCCCGCGCCGAGATCCGCCGGGTCACGCTCACGAACCACGACACCCGATCTCGCGAGCTGGAGCTGACCAGCTACGCCGAGGTCGTGCTCATGGGCCACGGCGGCGATGTCAGCCACCCGGCATTCGGCAAGCTGTTCCTGGAGACCGAGTGGGCACCCGGGCCCGAAGCCCTGCTCTGCCGGACGGCGGCCGAGGTCGACCGAGCAAGTCCCGGTTTAGGCCGTCCACGTCGCGGCCAGCGACATCCCCGTTCCCACTCCGTCGAACACGCAGTTCGAGACCGACCGCGCCCGATTCCTCGGTCGGGGACGCTCTCCCGCCGACCCGGTGGCGATGGACCCGGGCTCGACGCTCTCGGGAACCACGGGCGCCGTGCTTGACCCGGTTTTCAGCATCCGGCGAAGGGTCCGGATCGAGCCGGGGGCCTCGGCGATCGTCGCCTTCACCACTGCGGTGGCCGACTCCCGGGAGGAGGCACTGACCCTGGCCGACCACTATCGAGAGACCTCGGCCGTCGCCCGGGCCTTCGAACTGGCCTGGGCCCACACTCAAGTCGAGCACCGGAGCCGGAACTGGTCGGCGCAGGATGCCCACCTCTTCCAAAGGCTGGCCTCCCACGTCCTGTACGCCAGCTCCTCCCTCCGGGCCGATTCCGCGTGCTGATCGAGAACCGCAAGGGGCAGCCCGGCCTCTGGGCTTATGGGATCTCTGGCGACAAGCCGATTGTCCTCGCTTTCATCGCTGATTTCGACGAGGTCGCGCTGGCCAGCCAGTTGCTTGTCGCTCACACCTATCTGAGGCTCAAGGGACTCGACCTGGATCTCGTGATCCTTGGAGGCCCGGCGACCGGCGAGCCGGACGAGTTGCACAACCACCTGCTCGATCTCGTTCGGGGCAGCGACGCCCGCGACCTCATCGACAAGCCAGGCGGAGTTTACGTCCGAAAGCTGGGCATACTGCCAGAGGAAGACAAGGTTCTGCTCCAGTCGTACGCCCGCGTCGTCCTGTATGGCGACCGAGGCACACTCGCGGGTCAGCTCGACCGGATCGAGCGGGTCCGATCACTTCCGGCCCCGTTCGTTGCATCGGAGGCCGCCGCCGAGCATGGCCCGGTCGAGCCGGTACGAGGCTGCCGAGCTGGTTTTCGACAACGGCACCGGCGGGTTCACTCCGGATGGCCTGGAATACCGGATGACGATTCCCGCCACGCCCCGGCCCGACGTCCGTCGGAACGGTAAGGCCGACCGCCAGCACCTGCCCCGGCCGATCCTGCCGCCGGCCCCCTGGGTTAACGTCATCGCCAACCCGTCGTTCGGGTTCATCGCCTCGGAAGCGGGCTCGGGTTACTCCTGGGCCGGAAACAGCCAGACCAACCGTTTGACACCATGGAGCAACGACCCCGTCACCGACCCACCGGGCGAGGTCGTTTACCTCCGCGACGAGGAGACCGGCGAGGTCTGGTCGCCGACTCCCCTACCCGTCCCATCGCGCTGAGTCAACGGTCGTTCGCCACGGCCAAGGTTATAGCGTATTCGAGCGCCGGGTTCAGGGGCTCGACCACGAGCTGACCCTGCTCGTGCCGCCCGAGGACCCGGTCAAGCTGATCCACCTGCGAGCTGAACAATTCGGGCGATCGAACGCGAAAGGTCTCGGTCACGTTCTACGCCGAATGGGTCCTGGGAACGATCCGCGACCAGGCGTCGATGCAGGTCATCACCGCGGTCGACGCCGAGTCCGGGGCCCTCCTGGCCCGGAACCCGTTCCATCCCGATTATTCGACTCGAGTCGCCTTCGCCGACGTGAGCCTGCGTCCCCGGACATTCACCGCCGACCGGACTGAGTTCCTCGGCCGGAACGGCTCGACCTCCGCGCCCGAGGCGCTGGGCCGGGTCGAGCTCGGCGGCGTCGTCGGGCCAGCCCACGACCCCTGCGCCGCGCTTGCAGATCAAGCTCGACATCGCCCCAGGGGCCGAGCAGCAGGTCACTCTTCGTCCTCGGCCAGACCGATCAGATCGAGGAAGCCCGCGGGCTCCTCGCCATCTACCGCGACCCCGCCCGATTCGGGAGCATCCTCGACAAGGTCAAGGCCCGCTGGGATGACATCCTCGGCGCCGTCCAGGTCAAGACGCCCGATCGGGCGATGGACCTCGTCCTCAACCGATGGCTTCTCTATCAGGCCCTGAGCTGCCGGTTCTGGGGCCGCTCGGCGACCTACCAATCGGGCGGCGCCTTCGGGTTCCGCGACCAGCTCCAGGACTCGATGGCCCTGGTCTACGGAGCCCCGAAGGAAGCCCGCGCCCATCTCCTCCGCTCGGCCGCCCGCCAGTTTGTCGAAGGGGACGTCCAGCACTGGTGGCACCCGCCCAGCGGAAAGGGCATCCGGACCCGGATCACCGACGACCTCATCTTCCTCCCCTACGTCGCCTGCCATTACGTCGCCGTGACCGGAGACGACGCCGTCCTCGACGAGGTCGTACCGTTCCTCGAAGCGCCCCTGCTCAAGCCCGGCCAGGAGGACGATTACGGCCTGCCGGCCATCTCGAAACAGGCCGGCACGCTCTACGAGCACTGCACCCGGGCGCTCGACCGGGCCTATCAGCTCGGCGTCCACGGCCTCGTCCTCGATGGGGACAGGCGACTGGAACGACGGGATGAACCGGGTCGGCTCCGAAGGCAAGGGCGAGAGCGTCTGGAACTGCTGGTTCCTGATCGCCGCCCTCCGGGATTTCGTCGACATCGCCGAGGCCCGGGGCGACTCGGAACGGGCCTCGTCCTGCCGCGAGCGGGTGGAGGCCCTCCGCGCGGCGGTCGAGGCGCACGCCTGGGACGGCCGCTGGTATCGCCGGGCCTACTTTGACGACGGAACGCTGCTCGGCTCCTCGACCAACGACGAGTGCCAGATCGACTCGATCGCCCAGTCCTGGGCGACGATCTCCGGCGTCGCCGACCCCGAACGGGCCAGACAGGCGCTCGACTCGGTCGATGAGCAGCTCGTCCGGGCCGAGGACGGCGTGATCCTCCTGTTCACGCCCCCCTTCGACAAGGGCAAGCTCCAGCCCGGCTACATCAAGGGTTACGTCCCCGGCGTCCGCGAGAACGGCGGCCAGTACACCCACGCGGCGACCTGGGTCGTCCTCGCCGCCGCCTTGCAAGGGCGAGGCAAGCGGGCGGTCGAGCTCTTCGACCTCCTCAACCCGGTTCAAGTCACGCGACCGACACCGACGCGGTCAACCGTTACAAGGTCGAGCCTTACGTCGTCGCCGCCGACATCTACGGCCGGCCGCCGCACACCGGCCGGGGAGGCTGGACCTGGTACACCGGGTCGGCCTCGTGGCTCTTCCGAGTCGGGCTTGAGGCGATCCTCGGGTTCCACCTCCGGGGCGACCGCCTCGCGATCGACCCCCGGATTCCCGGCGACTGGCCGGGCTTCGAGATCGCCTATCGCCACGGGTCGGCGACCTATCGGATCGCCGTCGAGAATCCCGAGGGCGTCGAGCACGGGGTCCGCTCCGCCACGCTCGACGGTCAGGCCACCGACCCGACCGCGATCCCGCTCGTCGACGACGGCCTGAATCATGAGGTGCTCATCCAGATGGGTCGGATCGATCCGGAAGTCGCCTGACTCACCGAGCGACTGACAGTCGGGGCCGATTGTATTGCGAATCGGTCCCGATTGCCCTTTCCATCGGAGAGCGGTCTGCTAGAATCCCTCGACCTATGGTGGAACTGGAGGGAACGAGGCAGTTCCCCCTTGGGGGATTTGGCGGAGTGCGATGCCATGCCTAGGCTGGGCCGAAGCGTCGGGATCGAACTCGGATCGAGGGCTCCTCCGGCGTCTCCAACGCCGGGCGATTGCCTATTTTCTCCACAACCAGGCTCCCGACGGACTTGTCCAGGACCGACAGGCCAACCTCGGACCGGCTCGCGAAGACGAGCGGATGAGCATCGCCGCAACGGGCATGGGCCTGATCGCGATCTCGCTCGCCTCCGACTCACGCCATCGCCTGATCGACCGGAGCGAGGCGGTCGACCGGGTCCGGGCGGCCCTGGTGACGGGCCTCGACCGGCTCCCCCACGACAACGGCATCCTCCCCCACTTCGTCGACCGCCGGACCCTCGCCCCGCTCGGCGAGGACGCCTTCAGCACGGTTGACTCCTCGTGGTTTTTGGCCGGAGCACTCTGGTCGGCCGCGTTCCTGGGCGATGCCGATCTTGTCGATTTTGCCGACCAACTTTACAAACGGGTCGACTGGCGCTACTGGGCTTCGCCCTCGGAGCAGACCTCTCCTTGGCTGATCCGGCACGGCAAGAAGCCGAACGGCCGGTTCCTCCCCTGCCGGTGGGATCGGGCCAATGGCGAGACGGTCATGATGTATGTCCTGGCGCGCGGGGCCGAGGAGGGCCGGGCGCTCCCGCCCTCGTCGTGGACGTCGCTCCGGCCGTTCTACGGCGAGGTCGCCGGGCATCGGTTCAATAACGCCGATCTCGGACTTTTTGTCTTCCAGTACGGGCTTGACCTGCTCGACCTCCGGCGCTGGCGATCGCCCGACGGGCTCGACCTGATGGCGGAGGCGTCGGTCGCCACGCTCGCCAACCACGACGCTTGCCGGGCACACTCCGGGGAGTACCGGACCTACCGGGTCCACTGGGGCCTTTCGGCTGGCGACGGGCCGGGCTCGACGACGGGGCTCGACGCCTACCGCGATTATTCCCCATCCCGCCCTCTCGACGGCACCGCGCATCCTGACCGCGACCCTCGCCTCGGTCGCGCATCGACCGGATGAAGTCATCGACAACATCCGATCAGCCCTGGCCCAACCGGGTCCCTCGCCATCCGGCCGCTACGGGCTGGGCTGCTTCAACCAGGACCGGGGCTGGGTCGCCCGGGACATGGTCGGGATCGACGCCGGCGCCGCCGTCCTGGCGCTGGAGAACGTCCTGATGGAAGACCGGGTGCGCACGGTCTTCCACGGATTGCCTTGCGTCGATCGAGGGCTCGACACGCTTGGGATTCCGGGACGCTTCGAGCGTTCGTCTGGCGTCCTGAACCGAACCGGGGGGGGGAGCGAGTCGGGGCCAACCGGGACGCTCGGCGTCCGGAAGGCCCCGGGCCGATCGGTTCGAGTGGGGAAGGTGGGTCAGGAGTGGTAGCGGTTTCTCACGAGGCCCCTCATCTGAAGGTGGCTGACCGGGAGCGACGACTCCTTGAGCCGGTTGATCAACTTCGTCTCGACCATCTGAGCCGGGGTCAGATGCGATCGATCGTCCACGACCAGCGATTCCTCGGGCACGGAGGACGTGAATCGCGAGGGCAAGGGACGAGCCGACGGGGCAGGCTGCGAGTTCACGATATTCTCGGAGCTCAAAGACGCGGAAGCAAATCTTGATCCTTCAATCGCCGAGACCGTGGTCTTCATCAAAGGTTCGTCTCTCATTCAGGTCTCCTTCGCAGTGAGATCGGGGCGAGCCACTTGCGACGTCCCGAATCGAAGCAAAGGTCATACCGAGAGGTGATTGATCTTTGCCGCGATCCTGGCTTCCTGTCAAGAGCCAAGAATGTGGGCACTTGAAGAAGGTCGGTGTCTGTTGTCCTAGTTCTTACGAGCACCGAGCGACGTTGCGTCGAACACAATTTTGCCTTTCTTTCTTGCTTCGTGCCCGGATTGCGGCATGGAGTCACTCAAAACTTCATTCTGCCACCACCATAGAACACCGAACCGAAATTCCAGACGCGGGCCAACGGTTGAGCCTCCCCGCCCGTATATCGGGTTGAGTGTCCCGTGTTTCGTGATCATCCAACCCCTTTCTGGACCGCCGAAAGGCTTCCGGGTCCCTTCTCGTTGATGCCGAAAAACATCCGGCATCAGTCTTGCTCCCTGAGGTTATAATTCTCTTCGGGGCTGACCGTTTTCAACGGGTCAAATCTATCATCACCAATCGGACTGGATAGCGTTCATCAAGCGCGGCCATGATCGCGTCCCGCCCAATCCTCACGCCTTGACCCAAACCCCCACACTCGCCGCGACAAACCAGGACCGTCGTGAGACGGCATCTCGAATTTCCCAGAAGGGACCAGAATGTTCCCGAAGATGGTCAGGGCGTCGAAAGGACTCTGGCGCGAGGTTCAGGACATCGCTCGGAGGGGACGAGATGTCTGGCGGTTGGTGCCCTCGGGGCAGAAGCGGTCCTTGCTCGGGGCCGGATTGGTGATGGCCGCCGCCGCCAAGGCGAGTACCATCATCCCGGTGATCCTGAAGGACCTCTTCAACGATCTCCAGCGAGGCACGGCGCAGGGGCTAGACAAGGCCACGCTCATTCGATTGAGCGCCGTCTCGCTCGGGCTCATCGGTGTGGCGTATCTCGTCCGAGAGACGATGAACGTCCTCCGGAGATACCTGGTCGAAAACGCCTGCACGCGGATCGACAAGGACCTATGCGTTCGTTTGATCGCCCACCTGATGGAGGTCGACCTGGCGACCCTCTCGGTCGAGCAAGTCGGAGCGCTCCACGGCCGGATCCACCGGAGCGTCGAAGGGTACGTCCGGTTCCTCCGGATCACTTTCCTCGATTTCTTCCCGGCCATCTTCATCGGGTTGCTTCGCCTTACAGACCGCCTTCTCACAGCAGCCCAAGATCGCCATCGCCATGGCCTGTGTCGTGCCGATCTCGATGGGCCTGACAGTCTGGCAGCTCATCACCCAGAAGGGCATCCGTCTCGACCTGCTCCGGATTCGCGAGGCGATGGACGGCACGGTCGTCGAGCAACTCGCGGGAATCGACTACGTCCGGGCGGCGAACACCCACCCTCAGGAGATCCGCCGGGTCGAGAAGGCGGCCGAGCGCCGTCGGTCCAAGGAGATCCGCCACCACTTCGAGATGTCGCTCTTCGGCAGCGGCAAGGCGATCAACGAGGGCCTCTTCTACCTGGCAGTCGTCGCTGTCGCCGTTTATCTCTTCATCTCGAACGACATCAAGTTCGGCGAGATGATCATGTTCCCGGCCCTGTTCCTGATGGTGATGTCTCCCCTGAACGAGATCCATCGGTTCATCGACGAGGGGCACGAGTGCAGCCTGAAGGTCGCCGACCTGCTCGACCTGCTCGAAGAGCCGGTCGACCGCTCGTTCCGGCCGGTCGAGGTCCGGGAACCCCGGATCGACGGGTCGGTCCCCCTCTTCGTCGCCGAGGGGCTGCGGGTCGATTACCAGACCCGCGACGGCGGAGTCAAGCGCGCCCTCGATGGCGTCAACTTGACCATCCACGCGGGCGAGACGATCGGCGTCGCCGGCCGGTCCGGCTGCGGAAAGTCGACCTGGCTCAAGGTGATGATGCGACTGACCCACCCGAGCGCTGGTCATGTGATGCTGGGTGGGGTTCCGATCGAGAACGTCTCGCGGGAAGCGATCGGCCAGCTCATCGGCTACGTCGGCCAGAACCCGTTCGTCTTCTCCGGCACGATCGCCGAGAACATCGCCTACGGCCGCGAAGACGCCACCGACGAGGAGATTCGCCGGGCCGCTCGGATGGCCTGCATCCACAACGAGATCATGGCCATGCCCGGCGGCTACGAGGCCACCGTCGCGGAGCGAGGCCAGAACCTCTCCGGCGGCCAGCGGCAGCGGCTGGCCCTGGCTCGCGTCTTCCTCAAGAACCCGCCGATCCTGATCCTCGACGAGGGGACCTCGGCGCTCGACAACATCAGCGAGCGGAGCGTCCAGCGGGCGATCCACGCCGCCCGCGCCGACCGTACGGTGATCCTCGTGGCTCACCGGCTCTCGACCCTGCTCGACACCGATCGCATCTTCGTCTTCGACGAGGGGCGCGTCGTCGAGACCGGCGACTATGACGACCTGGTCAGCCGAGGAGGCGTCTTCACCGAGCTGGTCCACTCCGCCGCGGGAGACACTCCGGCTCCTCGACCGGTCCCGGTTCGTCCGTCCCCCGTTTCGGTGCCTATTCACGAGTCGGCCGTCGATGCGGAAATCTCGCACATCTTCGACGTCGTTCCGCTCGGAGAGCCGGTCAAAGTCGGCTGATCGGTCACTCTGAGATCGATGATCGGGTCCAGGCTCCGAGTGAATGCTCGGTGCGCTGGACCTGTTCCGCTTACGGTTCAGTTGAGTATCCGTCCGGGCTCCTCAACCCTGCCGAGCATCGCGACAACCGCTCGGAGATAGCCGAGCGAACTGGCCAGCCAGTCGAGGTCGCGCCCAACCACGGCAGGGCCTCGACGACCTCGGGATGAGCGAGCGAACCTTCGGCGAACCTGCGCTCGCAGGCCACGCCCAGTTGAACGACTGCGGCAAGCGCCTCAGGGCGGAGGCTCGGGGAAGAACGCGAGCCAGGCTGGGTCGAAAATCGGCAGGTCGTACGTCCTGGGGTGGAGCTCGATCGAGAGCGTCAGGTTGGGATTGGCCCGGTGGAGCATGGCGAGCAAGTCGGTCATCGGCAAGATCCCCGACCCGACCGGCCTCGCCTGCCAGCAGAGCCCCCGGGGGGTAAACGCCAGCACCGCGTCCTTCACGTGAGTACCGAGGGTTCGAGGAGCCAGCTTCTCGACGGCGGTGATGGGGTCGTCGAGCCTCATCGGCAAGTTGCCCGTGTCGACGATCACGCCCAGCACCTCGGGGTCGAAGCGGTTCAGAAGGCCGAGGATCTCGTCGGCCGTTGCGTCGGCATGCGTCTCGATCGCCACGGCCACACCGTGATCGCGTAAGGCCGGCTCCAGACGTTTCAGAACGTCGGCGGATGCGTCCAGTTGACATCGCCAGGTCACGTCGGTCCGGAACCGATCGTGCCGGTCGCCAAGATAGGCGCGGACATGATGGCAGCCCAGCGTCGCGGCGGCCTCGACATGCCGGATTAAGTCGAACGCCAGCTCGGCCGCGGGGACAGGTCGTCCCTCCCGGCGGGATCGCCAAGCGGGGTTGGGCGAGGGGATTCCGACCTCGAGCGTCAGCCCTTTCGAGGCGGCCTGGCGCCGGACCTCCCCGAGCCGGTCGAGGTCGAGATCCGGGTCGATTGCGGACGGTTCCAGGAACTGGACGCTTTCCATCCCATGGTCAACGGCGAAGTCGAGAGTCTCGGTGACCGAGAGCTCGCGGTGCTCGATCGTGTAAGCGTCGAAACCGATCCGCATCGTGGTTGGACTCCCTTGAGGAACAAGGCCAGGCTCGTCGACCATTCGGTTTGTCCACCCTTTCAACCATCGCAAGCCGTCGGCCCGTCCGCAAGGGTGACTCGGAGGGAAAGGTGGTCGGTTCAGGCCGAGTGGACCCCTCCTCGACTCCACCGGATCGCTGGACTTGATCGATGATCCGATCGGGAAAAAGTCGGGAGGGTGGCTTGACTCGACCAGCTCCGGAGCGTATTTTGACGTCCGACCAGCGAGTACGACGTGGTCTCCTCCGCTCGTCATGAACTTGTAGTACCCGGACCACTCCGGATGCATTGACCCTTCGCTTCAGTTCGTGACACCCCGGCACAGCACATGTACCGGTTCCGATAAATGATGAAGAAAGCGATGTATCGACCCAAGGCTGCCATGGAGGCGCGTGCCCGGTTCGATGCGTCATGTCGCGAGGTTGATGGGCCGCCTCGGCGCCCGCTCTTCCTCGACGGTCGGCCGCCCGACCCGTGAACCCGTCTCGTCAGGAGGTCGAGGCGATCGCGGGTCGCGTCAGGCCGGGCCGTCATCCGGGGACATCGTTGATCCTCTTGATTTCTTCGTCCGTCCCCTCTACGCGCCCGACGGCCTCCGAGGGCGGCGACCAGCCCGGCTCGAAACGACCGGGACGGTCGTCGCCCGTTCTGAAATCGAGATCGGATCGACTCCGGATCTTGCCTAATCCGGCCATTTCGGCTTTGCCAAGCTTGGCATGACAATGGCTCCCGTCCCTGACGGGTGTTCCGAGGGGCGTTACTCCCCCTCGAACGGCTGGCCTTGATAGAGCTTGAGGTAGCTCTCGTAACGGCCGGAGTGGATCTGGCCCCAATAGAGCGGCGTCCTTCACGGCGCATCCGGATTCGTGGATGTGTGAACAATCCGGGAACTTACAGAGCGGGATGTAGGGGCGGAACTCGACGAAATAGGCTTCGATCTCGCCAGAGGTGACTTCCCAGAGCTCGAACTGACGAAGCCCCGGCGTATCGACCACATAGCCGCCGGTCTCCAGGCGGATCATCTCGGCCGCCGTGGTCGTGTGTTTTCCCTTGGCGGTCCAGTCAGAAACCTCGCGGACCCGGAGGTTCAGGCCGGGCTGGATCGCGTTGAGCAACGTGCTCTTACCGACGCCGGACTGACCCGAGAACGCGGTCGAACCACGCGCCAGGACTTCCCGCAATCGAGCAATCCCTCGCCCATCGGCCGCTGAGGTCGCGATCGTCTCGTAACCAAGCTGGGTGTAGAGGCCGATGACCCACTGGTAGGGGGCGAGGTCGACCAGATCCGCCTTGTTCAGGACGATGATCGGTCGGACGCCCCCCTTCTCGGCCGAGATCAGGTAGCGGTCAATGAGCGGAAGCTTCAGTCCGGGCTCGGCGAAGGCGGAGACGATCAGGAGTTGATCGATGTTCGAGACGATCACGTGCTCTCGGCGGCGATAACCGCGCGTGATGGTCCCTCGCCGAGGCTCGACGTTTTCGATCATTCCCTCATCGCCGACCGGCCGGAACCAGACGCGGTCGCCGACGGCCACCACATTCCGGCCGTCGATGGTCATCGTCTTGAGGATCCGACGGACGCTGCATCGGACCTCGTGGCCGTCCTCGGCCTGGACGACCGAGACCAGGCCATGGACCCGGACCACTCGACCCACCTGACAACTTGAGAGGTCAACGGCCAGACGAGGGGTCTGGTTTCCATCTTCCGATTCTTCGGGGACTTCCTGCATCACCGTCCGGTGCCGAGAGAGGTCCCCCTTGGCGCGGATGCGCTCGGCCGAGGCAGGCTCGGGCGGCGAGGGATCGCCCTCGGTGTAGCCACGGGTCATGTCATTTGCCCGGGTCCGCTTCTGGCGATTCTTCTTGAACGCCACGCGGACCTTCTTCTTCTTCGCCAAGGCACACCCCCGGACGGCTCCGGTCGGACGGGTTGGATTCCTTTGCAATCCAGGTCGATCTGACCTAGACCCATCCTAAGCGATTCCCGCCCGGGACGGTATCACGATGAGGATCACACCGAATTCTGATCGTGAGGGTTCTGTTGGAATTCGGCGGGGGAAGTTGTTGGCGCGGGGTTGGGGCGGATTTAGGATGCCAGTTGAGGGCCGGGCGACTGCGGACTGCCGGCCCGTCGGGAGGGGACCGTCGGGCGAGAGGTTTCCCGGGTCCGAATGCCCCTCCCGAACCGAGCCATCTCACGCGATTCTCGCGAAAGGACCGCCCCCGTGCGACGACCCTTCCCCCGATCTCGCTTTGGTCATGTCGGGGCCGCCAGTCTCACTCTTTCCTTCACACTCAGCCTGCTCCTGACGACGCCGTCGAGCGGCCAGAACCCATCGGGCGACTCATCCTCCCTGGCCCGTTACGTCCCCAAGGAGAAGCTGGTCTTCTACCTCGAATACGAGGGCCTCGACGCCCATGCCGACGCCTGGCACAAGACGGCGGCGTACAAGATTCTCAACGACACGCCCACGGGAGCAATGCTCGAAGACCTGTTCGTCCAGCTCTCCGGCAAGATCCCCAACGCCAAGGTCCCCGGCCCCGAGATGCTCGCCCTTGTGAAGCACATCGCGCGGTCGGGGTTTGTCATCGCGGTGGGGGGCGATGCCCACAAGGACAAGGCGGACTATACCGTGTTTGTCCTCCGAGATGCCTACAAGAACCAGGACGTCCGCCCGATGTTCTTTCGTGGTGTCGGGCGAATGCTCGCCCCCAATAGCAAGTTGCAAGGGGTCGTCCGCTCCAATCACAAGGTTGCGACCGGCACGACCCCCCGAGGCGAGACGTTGACCTCCTGGGTCGAGGACTCGAAGAAGGAAGATATTGTAATCGTCCTTCCTTCCGCCGAGTCGGCCGACATCATCCTGGAGACGCTCGACGGCAAACGGGCCAACACCGTCGACCATCCCGCCCGGGCTGGAATGGCAAAAGGCGAGTCCAACTTCGAGCCGACGGGGATGATGTTTCTCGACGGAACCTTCTTCCGCGATGAGCCGAAGGTCCCCAAGTATCTCGGTTTCGACGATCTGAAACAGATTGACTTCCGCTGGGGGTTCCAGGACGACGCGTTGATGTCAATCGCGCGGATCTCCGCCCCAAGCCCTCGTAAAGGGTTACTCGCCATTCTGGACGGCCCGACGTTCGAGAAGGGAAAGATCCCGCCGATCCCCGAGTCGGTGGGTGAATTCACCGTCCTCTCCCTCGACCTCAAGACGACGCTCGACCAGATCACCGAGCTCGCCAAGGCGATCAAGCCGGAAACCGGTGATCAGGTCAAGCAGGCCCTCGATTCGGTGAAATCGAAGACCAAGCTCCGGCTCAAGGAAGACATCCTGAGCCATCTCGGGCCGAAGGTTGCCTGGTATATCCTCCCGGCCAAGTCGGGTTCGCCGGCCGCTCCTTCCGCGCCGATGAACATGCTCAGCACGATGATGGCGGGCGCCGGGATGGACCAGTTGCCCAGGCTCGCGATCGTCTTCGACATCGACGACCCCAAGACCTTTGGCAAGGTGCTCGATGAGCTGATGGCTTCCACCAATCGCGAGTTAAAGGCCCAGGCGGCGCAGGCAGCCAGGGGCCCTGGCGACGATGAGGCGGCCAAGGGTGCCAGGAATCGGGGTTCGGCCGCGCCCTCCCCGGAGTTCCGGCTAATGCCGGGCGAGACCAAGATGTACGTGTTGACGGTCCCACCCGAACTCTCCGAGAAGTTCCCCGCCGGTCTCCGGCCCGCGATCCGGGTCGGTCCGAAGCATGCTGTCCTGGCTGTCTCGGCGGAGGTGGCACGGTTGGCGCTGGAGGCCAAGGGCCCGTGGAATCCGCCAAGCAACCTCGATGCGGCGTTCCAGGGCCTCTCCTCGAAAATGAAGATGCTCAACGTCTCCGACCCGCGCGATTCGCTCCCGGCCCTGCTGGCCGCCCTGCCGGCCAAGCTTCAGACCAGCATCAACACGGCGATGATGCTCCGTCCGAAGCCCCCGGGTGCGCCGCCCGGAGCTCCTCCGGGCCCGCCACCGGGTCAACCCGGAGGGCCGGGGGGGCTTGCGGGTGGGCCAAGGACAATGTCAGGGCCGGGTGGAACACCCGGAATGCCCGGAGGGCCGGGGATGCCTGGAGGTCCAGGCGGGAACAAACCACCAGATGGTCCAGCGCCACTGGTGCTCCAGGTTAACGCGGCCAAAATGCCGTCGGCCGACTCGATCAAGGCTCTTCTCTTCCCTTCGATCTTCACCGTGGAGGTCGATGACCAGGAGATTCGGTTTGTCTCGCGGACGCCCTTCCCAGCCTTTGGCGATCCGACCAAGGCCCTGGGGCTGGCAGCCCTCATGCCCTCCCTCATGGGCAAGCCCGGAATGCCGCCCGGCTTTCCACCCGCTCCCGGCGGGCCTCCGCCAGGCGCGGGACCCGGTCCAAATCCGGGGCCAGGCGGTCCCAATCCCGGTGATCAACCGGGCCGGCCTGCCGGCCGAGGAGACCGAGGAGACCGAGGACCGAGACCCAATTGACGACGCCGGGCGTCCCCTCCACGGCGACGCCGGAGGGCGCCGGCCTGGCTGGCTGTCGAAATGGGTCGTTTCGAGGCCCCTGAGGCTTGAGGCTGAAGGGGTCGAGCACCGGCAACGAGCCCTCGGAGGCCGAAGGCCCCCGGGCCGTCGGACCGGATCGTCGTGTCTGAGATCGATCGGAGATTATTCCATGGAATTCGTCCACGAAGTCACCGCGTTCCTGGAGAACAAGCCCGGCCGCCTGGCCAAGATCTGCTCGGCCCTGGCGCACGAGAAGATCGACCTCCGGGCCCTGTCTGTCATGGACACCAACGGCAGGAGCGTGCTTCGGTTCGTGACCGACCAGATCGAGGCGACCGGCAAGGTGCTGAACTCGATCGGCACCGAGTTCTCGACCGAAGAAGTTCTCGCCGTCGAGATCGAGAATCGGCCTGGAGCCCTGGCGAGGATCCTGGAGCATCTGGCCGAGGAGCACATCAACATCGAGTACGCCTATTCGGGAGCCTCGGCCTCGCCTGGCCGGTCGTTGGGGATCTTCCACACCTCCAACCCCAAGCGGGCGCTGCAGATCCTGACCGACTCACCCGGCAACGGCGCGGGCCAGACGCCGCAGCGCCGCCCGCTCCACTCGCGCTGAGATGGCGATGGCGCCATCCCTCGACGACCGGTTGCACGTGATCCTGTTCGAGCCGGAGATCGCCGCCAACGCCGGGGCGATCGGCCGGTCCTGCGTGGCGGCCGGGGCGATGCTCTGGATGGTCCGGCCGCTGGGCTTCGTCCTCTCCGATCGCCAGATCCGCCGGGCTGGTCTCGACTACTGGCCGTTTCTTGACTTGAGGGTCGTCGACCACCTCGATGAGGTGGTCGAGGCCCTCGGCCGGGAGCGGCTCTGGTCGTTCAGTACGCGGGCGAGCCGTCCCTACACAGGTGTGAGCTACCGGCTGGGCGATGGCCTCCTCTTCGGGCCGGAGAGCCGGGGCCTTCCTCGCGCCTGGCTCGACGATCAGCCCGATCGATCAGTCCGGATCCCGATCCGGCCCGAGGCGAGGAGCCTGAACCTGGCCAACGCCGTCTCGATCGGCCTCTTCGAGGCCCTCCGCCAGGCCGAGAGCGACGCGTCTCGTCCCGACGGCCCGACTCGGGTATAAATGGACCTCGCCCGACGATTGCTCGATCGATCGGGCGCGCCGAACCGGCCCAGTGCGGGCCGACCGACCACCAGGCCGACCGGAGTAAAGCTCGCCCATGTCGCCACGCGCCCTCCTGGCCTGGTCCTGGACCCTCGTCATCCTCGTCCTCTGCTGGGTCCCCCGCCGCTATTTTCCCGAGGGGGAACGGCTACCCCGGACGATCTTCGTGCCGAACTTCGACAAGATCGTGCACATAGGGATCTTCGTTGTTTTCGCCTTCCTCTGGATGAGGGTTGGCCGCGCCGGCGACTCCGCTAGCCGGGTCCTGGCCGCCGGGCTGGCGCTGGCCCTGATCAGCGAGGTCGGCCAGGAATTGCCGATCGTCCACCGCGACGCCAACGTATTCGACTGGATCGCTGACGCCCTCGGGATCGTCGTGGGGATCTATACGTACAGGTTTGTCTGTCGGTCCATCGAGAAGCGGGAGGAGGGATAAGCGGGCCGGCTCAGGCATCCGAGCAGACTGCCGATCGACACCGTGGAGCAGGCGCGACAGATCATTGAATTTTATTGTGTGAGGTGGATGGTGGAGGTGCAGTTCCGGACGCTGAAATCGGGCTGCCGGGTGGAAGAAGGTCGTTTCGAGCGGTTGGATCGCTGGACGGCCTGCGTGGCGGTGGACCTGATCGTGGCGCGGCGGACCTTGTTGGTCTGCCGGTTAGGGCACAGTTGCCCGGAGATGGATTGCGAGGCGATCTTCGATCCGGCGGAATGGAAATCGGTATGGGTGACGGTTCATCGCCAGGCACCGCCGCCGACTCCACCGCCGATGTCGGTGATGATTCGCCTGATCGCGCAGCTGGGCGGCTATGTGAACCGGCCCAACCGTCCCGATCCGCCCGGCGTGCAAACGATCTGGCTGGAAATGCAACGGATGTACGACCTCGCCACGGCCTGGAACGCCTTTGGACCCGGCCCCAGGCCGTCACATAAGTGACCATGCTTGTGTAGGACAACAAGGGTTTCACCCTGGGCGACTGACGGTCACCCCTCCGGGGCTGCAAGAGAAATGATCTCTTGAGCTTACGCCAATCCGTGACAGTAGAACGACTCAAATACACATGATCGCCGCCGAGGTTGCGTCGAAGGCGTGGCGGATCTCGGCGCGTTCCTGGGGCGAGAGCTTGAATGTTAGCGCCTTGGCATTGTGCTCGGCCTGCTCGGCGTTGCGGGCTCCGACGAGTGCGGCGGTGATGCCGGGCTCCTGGATGGTCCAGTTGATGACCATCTGCGCCAGGCTGACCCCGTGCTTCTCGGCGATCGGGCGGACCTTATCGAGCGAGTCCATCATGCGCCGGCGGTTCTCGGGCGTGAAGAATTTGTGCGAGGCCCGGTGGTCGCCGGGCGGGAACTGTCGGTCGGGCGGGACCGTCCCCGCCAGCAGGCCCCGCTCCAGCGGCGAGTAGACGATCACGCCGATCCCGCGCTCGCGGCAGGCCGGCAGGATCTCCTTCTCGATCTTCCGCTGGATCAGGCTGTAAGGCGGCTGGAGGCTGGCCAGGGGGGCAACGGCGGCGGCCTTCTCGATCCAGGTCGCGTCGTAATTGCTCACGCCGATGGCCCGGATCTTCCCCTGATCCTTGAGCTTCACCAGCGCGGCCATCGTCTCCTCGACCGGCGTGGTGGTGTCGGGCCAGTGGACCTGGTAGAGGTCGATGACGTCGACCCCCAGGCGTTTGAGGCTCCGCTCGCACTCGGTGGCGATGCTGGCGGGCTTCGAGTTCCGGTAGATCGTGACCGGGTTCCCGAGCCGGTCCGTGGTCTCCCAGGGGTTGGACCCCTCGGCCAGGTCCCAGCGCATCCCGCACTTGGTGGCGACCTGGACTTGGTCCCTCCGGCCCCGGATTGCCTTGCCGACAACCTCCTCGCCGTACCCCTGGCCGTAGACGGCGGCGGTGTCGATGGTGGTGACGCCGTGGTCGATCGACGCCTGGATCGCCGCGATCGAGTCGGCCTCGTCGTTGCCGCCCCACATCCAGCCGCCGACGGCCCACGCGCCGAAGATCACCGGCGTCACGCTCACGTCCGAACGCCCGAGCGGGCGCGGTTCGAAGACGTTCAAGATTCACCCTCGCTGAAGTCAGAACCGAAGGACGGTGCGACCGGCTCGCCCCTCCGACGTTTCCCATTCTTCGAGGGAGGGTCGCGGAGGGCAACCTCCCCGTCGTCGAGAGGTTCCAGGACGAAGCCCGCCGCTCGACCGGAAGAGAATGGCCAGGAGAATCGACAAGGCTTTATGGCACGGATACAGTGGGAACCTGAGTTGAGCTTGATCCGGACGGGAATCGTGAGATGGCCGCAAAGCCAGGCCGCAAGTTCACCATCCTCGAAATGCTGGTTATGATCGCCGCCGTCGCGGTCGGACTTGCCTGGTCGAGATATTACGAGCGGTATGTCAACTGGGAATGGCATCTGATCGCGCCGGACGATGAACCGTCCCATCAATGCGTCGAGATCGTCAAATGGTGGGTGGATGGGCTGTCGTATTGCTTGGTTGTCGTCTCGATCTCCCTGTTCATCTTGCGAGTTGTTGCGCGGCCCCGGAGGAGAATCCGCCATCTGGCCCGTTCACCCGGGCTCGTCGCGGGCGGCGCTGTCCTCCTGACGGTGACTCTGGATATCCTCTACGCATTGTTCGGATTCATGGTCAGTCTCAGGGAAGGCCCATTTTATGACAGTTTTTGCGAATTCACCTACCTGACCATCTCCGATCGGAACCCTGGATTGGCGGTCGCCGTCGCCTGGACGCTCCTGGCATCCAGTGCTCGATGGCGACGCGAGGCCGGCTGGCTTGACGGCATGGGCATCATCCTCGGGGCGATCTGGATACTCCGATCTCTTTTCAGTGTATTTGCGGAAATCATTTAACAGTTTTTGATTTATATGGCTCAGGCGAAACGCCAGATACCGTAACTCTCGGTTTCCCCGATGCTCGACGGGGGAATTGGCACCGGGATGCACGATCCCCTACGCCGCCGGCTCCCCACGAAGCCCAGACCGGGCGAAGAGCCATCGACCGCCAACCCACAGGCCCCAGCCGATCACACCGCCGAGCGTGTTCAGGATCACGTCGTCGACGTCGGCCACGCGCCGCCCTGAGATTCCCTGGAGAATCTCGATGACCGAGCTGAGCGCCAGGCACACCCCGGCCACACGGAGGGTCGAGCACCGCCCGAGTAGGCTCGGCAGCATCAGGCCCATCGGGACCGTCACCACGATGTTCCCGACGAAGTTGATCACGAACTCCCTGCCGCCCACCCGAACGTCATGCTCGATCGACCGGAATGGCACGAAGTTCCTCGGCGAGTGCGGTCGATAGAACCCGCCCAGAGTCAGGGCGAACAAGACCATCAGATAAAGGACCATCAGCTTCGCCGCGAGGAGCCTTGGCAACGCAAATCCTCCCGAGGGCCGGACAATCAGGGGCGAAATCGACTTTACGCTACAAAGCGTAACGGCTTCATGACCTGGCGTCCACAGGAGGTTGGTCGGGATCGAGTCTGCGGAGGCGACATCGGCCGTGATTCGGATCGAGGACGGGGACGGACCCCTGTCCGCGCTTGCCTTGCGGGGCACCCGTGGGCGATGATAAGACTCTTCCCCCGGTGAGGGTTCCGACGAACGAGGGGCCGCGAAAACTCTGCGGGCGGGCGTCGGAGCGTGCGACGAAAGGGCAATCGCGATGAGACGACGGATCGGCTGGCTCTCCCTGGTGGCGATCGTTGGAGCCTGGCTCCTGCTCGCCCTGTCAACATCCGACGCCGGCCCTCCCCCGCAGGCCAGGACGATCCCGGGCCTGGAAGATCTCGCCTACAACAAGCCGGCCAGCGCCTCGACCTTCCAGGCGGACGACCTGGCGCCCGGAAACGCCGGTCGACGGCGATCCCGAATCGCCGCTGGTGCGCCTCCGACGGCTCAGGCACCACAATGGCTCCAGGTCAACCTTGGCCAGCCCGAGACCCTCACCGGCTGCCGGATCCTCTGGGAGCACGCCGACGCCCCGTACTTCTACAAGGTCGAAGGGTCGGCCGACGGCAAGACCTGGACCCTCCTCACCGACCAGACGAAGAGTAATTCTCGGGCCCAGGACCGGAGCCACAAGTTCGACGCGAAGGGTATCCGCTACGTCCGGCTGACCTCGACCGAGGTCGACCCCAGCCACTGGGCGAGCCTGTACACCTTGCAGGTCTTCGGCACGAAGCCCGCCCAGGCCGTGGCCAAGGCCACCCCGAAGAAGGCCGACGCCAGGACATCCTCCGGGGGATCAAGGCGCCGGCCGGGTTCGAGCTTTCGGTCTTCGCCGCCCCGCCCGACGTCCGCTATCCCACCTGCCTGGCCGCCTCGCCCGACGGGCGAGGTCTTCGTCGGGATCGACGAGAACGGCTCGCTCGACGCCAAGGCGAACCGGGGCCGGGTCGTCCGCTGCATCGACACCGACGACGACGGCAAGGCCGACAAGTTCAACGTCTTCGCCTCGATGGACAGCCCCCGAGGCGTGATCTGGGACGCCGGGACGCTCTACGTCCTCCATCCCCCGACCCTCACCGCCTTCCACGACGACAACCACGACGGCATGGCCGACCGCTCCGAGGAGCTGGTCAAGGGGATCGGCTTCGACCTCAAGTTCCGAGGGGCCGACCACACGACCAACGGCATCCGCCTGGGGATCGACGGGTATATCTACGTCGCCGTGGGCGATTACGGTTTCATCAAGGCCACCGGCAAGGACGGGACCTCGCACCAGCTCCTCGGCGGCGGAATCGTCCGGGTCCGGACCGACGGCTCCGGCCTGGAGATCGTCTCGCGAGGCCAGCGGAACATCTACGACGTCGCCATCGACCCCTAGATGAACCTGTTCACCCGCGACAACACCAACGACGGCGACGGCTGGGACGTCCGGCTCAGCCACGTCGTCCCGACCGGCCACATGGGCTATCCCTCCCTCTTCAAGCGGTTCCCCGACGAGCACATCCAGCCCCTGGCCGACTACGGCGGCGGCTCGCCCTGCGGCTCGCTCTACCTCCAGGAGCCGAGCATCCCCAACCCCTACGGCGACATGCTCTACACCTGCGAGTGGGGCCGGGGCGGCGATCTTCATGCACCCGCTGACCCCGAACGGCGCCGGGTTCAAGGCCGATCAGGAGATGTTCCTCGAGATCCCCCGACCGACCGACATGGACGTCGACGGCCGAGGGCGGATCTACGTCTCGAGCTGGCGAGACGGCGGCTTCAACTACTCGAAGCCCGACATCGGCTACGTGATCCGGCTGGCCGTCAAGGACGCCAAGCCGCCGAAGTTTCCCGACCTCAAGGCCGCGACCGATGAGCAGCTCGTCGGCGACATCGGCTCAGATTCGGCCGTGCTGCGGCTGGACGCCCAGCGCGAGCTGCTCAGGCGAGGGCTCAAGCCGGCCGCGGCGAAGGCTCTGGAGACGCTCGCCGCCTCGAAGAAGTCGCTGGCACGGTCGGGTCGCCGCGATCTTCACGCTGGAGCAGGGGCTCGGGCGCCGCTCGATCGACGACGCTGCTCGCGCCTGGCGAAGGCCCACCCCGAGGTCCGCGAGTTCGCCATCAAGGCGCTCGCAGACCGACGGGAGGATTGGGCGAAGGTCGATCACAAGGCGATCGCAGCTTATCTAACCGACCCCAACCCGCGAGTCCGGCTCCAGGCCGTCGTGGCCCTGGGCAAGCTGGGCCATGTCGAGGACGCCCCGGCGATCCTGCCACTGACGGCCGACTCCGACCCGCTGGTCGCCCACGTCGCGGTCAAGGCTCTGGTCGCTCTGAACGCGGGCGACGCCTGCCTCAAGGCGCTGGGCGATTCGAAGCTCGCGCCGGGGGCCTCGATGGCGCTCCAGGCCATGCACGACCCGAAGGTCCTCGCGGGCCTGATCAAGCTGGTTGGCGGCTCGAAGGATTCGCCGGGCCGCAAGCCGGCGCTCAAGGCCCTCTGCCGGCTCTACTTCGCCGAGGCCCCGTATGAGGGCAAGTGGTGGGGCACGCGGCCCGACACCAGCGGCCCGTACTACAACGCGATCACCTGGGACGGGAGCGACGCGGTCGGCCAGGCCCTCCGCTCAGCCGTGAAGCAATCCGACGACGCGACCTCACGCTGGCTCCTGGGCGAGATGCTCAAGAACAAGGTCGATTTCGAGGACACGACCGCGCTGGCGATCAAGCTCTCCGAGACCGACCCCACGCTCCGATCGTCGGCGACCGACCTGCTCATCGGCCGGCCCAAGCTCTCGCTCGACGCGATCAAGTTCCTGGAGAAAGAGGCGACCACCGACGCAGACACCTCGGCGAGGGCCAAGGCGATCCGCGGGCTTGCTCCGCCACAACGCCCAGCAGGAGGCCCGCGAGTCGGCCCTTCGCGGGCCTGGCCGCGATCTCCGAGGATGAGAACCCGCCGGCCGACCATCGTCGGCGCCTGGTCCGACTACGCCAAGGACGGCCGGCACGCCCGCGACGCCGGCACCTTCGTCAAGCTCGCCGAAGGGCCCGACCCCGGCAAGGGCGTCGTTGGCTATGGTGTCCTGCTCCAGATCGACAACAACCAGAAGGCGCCCGAGGGCTCGCGGGCCGAGGCCAGGAAGGCCATCGACCGGGGCTGGAGCAAGCCCGAGACGACCGCGCGGCTGCTCCGGGCCGTCGCACTGGCCCGATCCGGCGGCTTCAACACGCAGGTTCGCGCGGCGCTGACGGACAACCGAACCGAGGTCCGCCAGGCCGCCGAGTTCGCCGCCAGGCGGCTCAACCTGACCTCCGCCAGCGCCGCGACCAGGCCCAGCAACATCAAGCCGATCGCCGCGACCCCCTTCGAGCAGGTGCTCGCCGCCGTGCTCAAGGACAAGGGAGACGCCTCGCTCGGCGCCCAGCTCTTCGAGAAGCAGGGGTGCGTCAACTGCCACTCGGTCACCAAGGGCGAGGCGATCAAGGGGCCGTACCTGGGCGACATCAGCACCCGTTACAACCGGTCCGAGCTGACCGAGTCGATCCTCAAGCCGAGCGCCAAGATCGCCCAGGGGTTCGAGACCAAGAAGGTCGCCCTGACCTCCGGCCAGGTCTTCGAAGGCTTCGTCGTCCGCGAGGCCGGCGATGAGATCGAGATGCGGAACTCCGCCGGGGCCGTCACGATCATCCCCAAGAAGGACATCGAGGAGACCGGCAAATCCGAGCTGTCCGTCATGCCCAACGGGCTCCTCGACCCGCTCACGCCGCACGACCTGGCCTCGCTCCTGGCGTACCTGGAGTCACTCAAGGGTAAATAACCCCTCATGTCAGTTGGGTCGATCCCGACGACCATCGAGGCAGATTCTACCAGGGGAAAACAATGCGATCGCCCCGGATGTCGCCCCGAAGATGGCTGATTGCGGCGACGTTCGGGGCCTTATCGATCGGAGCATGCATTTCTTACATTGGTATTGTACCCGGATCATTCTCCGTTCGGAGGCCGATTACCATACGGAGATGCAGGGCCTTCATGAGGCCCTGGAGCGCCAGACTGCGGGCCAAAATCGCTCGCATCGGCAACGGGAACGAGGATGTGGATCGAATCTTCGAGTTGCTACGGACCAGCCCGGCAGCCTCTCGGAGCCGCGAGGTGGCCTTCTGGGAGGAATCGCCACCTTCCCGGGATCGGACCGTGATGGCCCTGAAGTGGGCCGAGGTTGCCGCGAACGAGGCGGCTTACATGGTAGAATTGCACAGGCGATGGCGGCAGGACCTTGCTCGCGGGCTGATGCCTCACCACATCACGGCTCAGGAGGTCGAACCGTTCAAGATGCCGATGGGCTGGACACCGGATGATTCGAGATACTGAGACAACGCCTCCGCCAACCGGACTCAGATCAGGGCGCCGGGTCGAAACTCGCGATCCGGCCGTCCTCGCCGACGGCCCAGCCGGTCCCGGCGAACCCAAAGGCGTGGAATCCGAGGCTCCCGAGCCTCGACCACGACCGGCCCCCGTCGATCGATAAGTCCGAGCCCGAGGGGCCGACGGTCACGACCTTCGGGCCGGGCAGGTACGCCACGGCCGAGCGGAAGCCCGAAGGGCGGAACCTCTTCGGGCACGGTCCAGGTCTTCCCGCCGTCCTCGGTCAGGGCGAGGTTGGCCGTCGGGTCGTCCACGCTCTTGTAGTCGCCGCCGACTGCGACGCCGAGGTTGGCATCCCGGAACGCCAGCGAGAAGATCCCGGCCGAGGGGATTCCCGCGCGGATCGGAGTGTCGGCGACGGACCAGGTCCGCCCACGGTCGGTCGAACGGAAGACGCGGGCCTTGTTCGCCTCCGCCCGTCCCGAACCAGGCGTGGGACGTCCCTTGCGTGACCAGGCAGGTCCCGCTCGCGGCGAAGGCCCCCTCGCCGGGAAGGGCGACGGGCATCCCGGCCTCGGGGATCTTGCTCCAGGTCTTGCCGCCGTCGTCGGTTGCCAGGATGACGTAGCGGCCGTCCACCGGGTCGCCGAGCGCGAGGCCATGGTCGGGGTCCCAGAAGGCGATCGCGTCGAGGAACCCTTTCGGGTCGTGGTTGGTGTGCTGGAGGGTCCAGGTCGCGCCGCCGTCGACCGTCCGGTAGATCCTCGAAAGCTCGCCGGGGCCGATCGAGAGCAGGCAAGCGGTCCGGTCGTCGAAACCCTGGACGTCCCGGAAGTCGAGGCCGGCCGAGTCGGCGGGCGCGACCATCTTCCAGGTCGCTCCGCCGTCGACGGTCCGGAGGCAAGTCCCCTGGCTCCCGCTCGCCCAGCCGACGTCCCGGCTCACGACCGACACCCCGCGCAGCCTGGCCTTCGTCCCGCTCTCCTGGAGCTTCCAGGGCTCGGGCGGGACGAGAAACAGGGCGATCGCGACGACGACGGCCGGACATCGTTTTCATCGCGGCGGGCCTCACCGTGCCAATTCGGGTCGGATGTTCACGACTTGACCTGGCTCCCTATTGTTCTCGTGGGCGGTCGAGAGTCGATGAACAAAGGGAGTCGGATCATGGCGATCGGAGAACAGGCGGCGGACGCGGGACGATCCAGGTCGTCCGGGGCGACTCGCGTGGGCACTTCAACCACGGCTGGCTGGACACTTATCATACCTTCTCGTTTGGCGATTACCACGATCCCCGACGGATGGGCTTCCGCTCGCTCCGGGTCATGAACGAGGACTGGATCGACCCCGGGATGGGGTTCGGCAAGCACCCGCACCGCGACATGGAGATCCTGACCTATGTCCTCGAAGGGGCGCTGTTCCACGAGGACAGCCTGGGCAACGGCGGCCCGATCCGGGCGGGCGAGTTGCAGCAGGATGACGGCCGGCACCGGCATCTTCCACGGCGAGGCCAACGCTTCCGATGCCGAGCCGGTTCACCTCTACCAGATCTGGATCTTTCCCGAGCGCAAGGGGCTGGAGCCCGGCTACGAGCAGAAGGCCTTCGACGAGCAAGAGCCGGCCGGTCGCTGGCAGCTCGTCGCCTCGAGGGACGGCCGGGAGGGTTCGCTGACGATCCATCAAGACGCGTCGATCTCTCTCGCCCGACTCGCGAAGGGAGAGCAGATCGAGCACGCGCTTCGCCGAGGGCCGGCACGGCTGGCTCCAGGTCCTCCGGGGCGAGGTCGCCGCCGGAGGGTCGGCTCTGAAGGCCGGCGACGGGGCGACCATCGAGCCCGGTTCGAGGCTGACGGTCGAGGCGGCGAGGACATCGGAAATCCTCCTGTTCGACCTGGCCTGAGAGCGCCTTCTTCAGACCGACGCCTCGATCGCCCCCTCGCGCTTGAGGCGTCGGCTGAGCAGCCAGCAGAGCGTCGACCAGGCGAGCCCGGCCGACCAGCCGGCGAGGACGTCGGTCGGGTAATGCACGCCCAGGTAGACCCGGCTCACGCCGACCAGGCCAGCCACGAGTGCGGCCACGGCCAGGAAGTAGAACTTGAGCCGACGGCGCGTGACCAGGCTCGAAAGCAGGCTGCCGAGCGTCCCATAGACGACGGCCGACATCATCGAGTGGCCGCTCGGGAAGCTCGAGAAATAGGCCCGCATCAGGTGCGGGACAAGTTCGGGCCGGGGCCGGTCGAACGCCGCCTTCAGCAGGAAGCTCAAGCCCCCAGCCGCTGGCCACCGCGCCGAGAACGAACGCCATCGCCGCAGTACCGGCGGTCCAGGGCCAGGAACCCGGCGACGGCCAGGGTCGCCAGCCAGAGGATGACCGTGCTCCCCATCGCGGTGATGTCCCGGGCCGCCTCCTCCATCCAGGGCGGCCCGATCGGTCGCTCCAGGTCGCCGGGGACCCGCAACGCCAGCAGGATCCGATCGTCGAACTCCTTCGGTGTGCCCCTTCACGACCTCCGACGCCAGCAGCACGAACCCCCATGTCGAGGCCACCACGCAAAGCGTTCCCAGCATCACCGCCAGCTCGTGACCGCCCAGCCATTCGATCACTTTCGAGATCAGATTTCGCATCGATCACCTTCGTAGCAAGATCACCAGAGGCCAAAGGGATCGCCGACCCTGGAATTTATCATGGGTTCCGACGAATACCTATCCCGAGGGCCGGGGTCTCGATAGAACGAGAGGCCTCGCGTGAGGATGGGAAGATGGACGCAGGGGGGACGCTCCCCTCGCCGACCTCCTTGCACGCCCTTGGGGGTGACTTCGATGCTGATGACCGGCCTGTCGGGCAACGAGATCTACTGCCTGGCCCAGAAGGGGTATGGGCCCGGGAACATCGTGGTGGGCAACAGCGTCCACTCGCTCGGGATCGTCCGGGGATTCACCAGCGGGCTGAAGACGCTCTCGGGCGGCGAGATCGGCAGCATCACCCAGCTCATCGTCGACGGCCGGCACGCGGCGATCAGCCGGCTCGAAGCGCGAGGCGAAGGAAGAAGCGGCGCGGGGGCTCACCGGCGTCACCTCGGAGCTGAGAAAGCTCGGCAACCTGATGGAGTTCCTCGCCGTCGGCTCGTCCGTGAAGTCGCCGGACGCGACCGGGCCCGTTCTTCTCGACGGCCTGCACCGGCCAGGACCTGTTCTGCCAGATCGACGCGGGCTACCAGCCCCGGCACTTCGTGATCGGCAACGTCGCCTATGCCCTGGGGATCGGCCGGGGGATCACCGGCGGCCTGAAGGTCCTGGCCCGGCGGGGCGAGGTCAAGGAATTCTCGAACATGTACAACCACACCCGCCACCTCGCCCTCGAGCGGCTGGAGGCCGAGGCCGCCGAGCGAGGCTGCAACGCGGTGGTCGACATCATCACCAGGATCATCCCGTTCGGGCCCGGCGTCCGCGAGATGCTGATGGTCGGCACCGGCTCGTACAACGAGGTCCTGGGCCAGCCGAAGACGCCGTATACCTCGGAGCTGACCGGCGAGGAGCTCTGGAACCTCACCCAGCTCGGCTACGCCCCGCTCCGCCTGCTGCTGGGCACCAGCGTCTACGCCCTGGGTTTCGCCGGGGGCCTGAGCGCCTTCTTCCAGTCGTTCGGCCGGGGCGAGATCGACGAGGTCACCCGCCTGGTCTACGACGCCCGCGAGAACTGCCTGGACCACATCCGGATCGAGGCCGAGGAGCTGAAGGCCGACGGCGTGATCGGCATCAAGATCTTCATCCACGAGATCGGCGCCGGGCTCGTCGAGGTGATGGCCATCGGCACCGCGATCCGCAAGCACCCGAGCGTCTCGACCGCCAGCGACCAGCTCATCCCCCAGGCCATCATCCGCGACCGCGACACCTTCTTCGAGCAGGTCCCCGTCGTCCCCGGGATGCCGCAGACGAAGAATCTGGACCGACAATAAATCATATTTTCAATATTTGAATCACGCCTGGACCAGGTCCCAGTAAAAGTCCATGGTCCAGCGGGCAATGCTGGTCCAGCTGAAGAAGTGCTCGACCCGCTCGCTCGAGCGGGCGCCCATCTCCTTGAGGCGTTCGGGGTCGTCGAGCAGGCGGTTGATCGCGTCGGCGAGGTCGCGGGCGAACCTGCGCGGGGTCCCTCGGCTCGAAGTCGGCCCCGCCCTCGGCGTCAACGGGCACGAGCAGGCCGGTCTTGCCGGGAACGACGACCTCGATGATCCCCCCGACCGCCGAGGCGACCACCGGCGTCCCGCAGGCCATCGCCTCCAGGTTGATGATCCCGAACGGCTCGTAGACCGACGGGCAGACGAAGAGGCTCGCGTGGGTGTAGAGCGACGATGATCTCCTCCTTCGGGACGATCTGCGGGAATCCAGATGATCGGGTTGGCGACTCTCGAGCCGGGCCCGTTCGACCCGCTCGGCCATCTCGCGGCCGATCTCCGGCGTGTCCGGAGCCCCGGCGCAGAGCACGACCTGGACCCCCGGGCGGATCGATCTTGATCGCCTCGACCAGGTGGATGATCCCCTTCTGCCGGGTGATCCGGCCGACGAACAGGACGAACGGCCGGTCCGGGGTCGATCCCGTACTTCGCCAGGACGGCCGGGTTGGGCGTCGGCCGGTACTGGTTCAGGTCGATCCCGTTGTGGATGACCCGGATCTTGTCGCGGTGGACCCCGTAGAGGTCGTGGACGTCGTCGCCGCATCGAGGCCGAGACCGCGATCACGCCGTCGGCGTTCTGGTACGCCGTCCGCTCGACCCACGAGCTGGCGTTGTAGGCCGTGCCGAGCTGCTCGACCTTCCAGGGCCGGTGCGGCTCGAGCGAGTGGGTCGTCAGGACCAGCCGGGCGCCGGTGAGCTGCTTGACCAGGCAGCCGGCCAGGTGGGTGTACCAGGTGTGGCAGTGGACGACGTCGACGTCCTTGAGCATCCCGGCCATCTCCAGGTTCCGGTGCATCGTGTCCTGGAACTTGGCGTGCCTGGGGTCCTGGAACGGCACGTCGCTCCGCCGGCCCGATCCCCTGGACCGTCACGTTCCCCTCGCGCGACTGCTGGTCGCCGAAGCAGAGGATCTCCAGCGAGTGGTTGCCGTCCTCGACCCGGGACAGCTCGCGGGTCAGGTACTCGACGTGGACCCCCGCGCCTCCGTAGATGTGCGGCGGGTACTCGTTGGTCAGGATCGCGATCCGCATGGAGAGAGCCTCCGGTCGAGCTGTTTGCCGGCGAAGCAAGTCCGAGGGACGAGGGAGGACGCCCCTCCGAGAGGACAAACCCGATGGCATCGCAAAGAATTGTAAACCTTCAGTCCCACACTCGGTTGAAGAATGCCATGTGGAGCCCGATCAGCGATCGATCACCGACTCTTTCGGCAAGTCCAGGACCGATCGCTTCGGCAAACCCAGGGTCTGCACCACCGGGAGCAGCTCAGGTGGGCTCGATGTTCGGCGACGACGGCCGCCAGCGTGGGAAGCTTGGCGACCTGGTGCCTGGCGGACTCGGAGTCGTCGGGGCCGGGCTCGACCGGCGGCGGCGCATGGCAGTGGGTACAGGCCGAGGGGACGTGGTCGACGATCGAATTGACCCGCTCGGCGGGCAAGCGGGCCCGGTGATGCCCGCGTTGGCCGGTCTGTGCTCCGGGCCGTCGTCCCGTGGGAAGATTGAGGACCAGCTTGGGATCATGGAGCGGATTGGCCGATGGGGGCGTGGAGTTGTTAGAGGAATTGCGTTGGAGTTGGTGGACGGGTTCCTTGACCTGAGCCTCGACACCGGCGATCTGAGCCAGTGTGACGCCGAGTTCACGACGCAGCGTGACGCTATCCGGACAGCCAGGGATGGGAGTGGATTCGAGAGCGGTCATCGGGTCCGAGAATACGACTTGGTCGAGAAACCGCAAGAGAGTGCCCGTCCGGGTCAACAGATTGAGAGCCATCGTGGGACGGAACGGTTGCGAACCGTCTTTCTCGCGGCGATTGCGCTTTTCCGCCCCGCGAGAGCGGTTTCCACTCGGTTGGCCGACGAGGTGAGAAAAAGCGGGGACCGGCTCCCGGCCCCGAAGGAGGAGTCGATTCCGCTCAACGGCCACGCGGGCCGGGTTGCCTGTCCCCGTTTTCCGGCCGAATGCCGGGTGAGAACCGCTCGTTGACGGCCAATCGCGTGGTGATGCGTCCAGAGACTGGGGATACGGACCGGCCGAGAACGTCCGGCGCCAGTCCCGATTCCCCTCGCCCGATGAGAACGTTGAATGCCCCTGATCCCTTGGGCCGGGCCCTTGACAGGCGATCGGCGCGCGCCCTCCATCATGGGAAACGCTTCTGGCCGAAGTGGCCAGGCCGCCCCACCCCGAAAGCCCCCGATGTCCGTCGTGCTCGCCGAGACGCTCCACTCCCAGGCCTCCCGCAACGCCTGCCGGCTCTTGCCAGCGGTCGTGCTGGTCCTGACGTTCGCGCTAGTGGGCGAGGCCGAGGGCGCGACGTTGACGGGCTCCGGATCGTTCGACGCCGTCTCGCACGCGGCGGTCTGTCAGTGCGGGGCGAAGTGCCGTGGAGCCTCCTGCTGCTGCGGTTCGCGGAAGTCGAAGCCCTCGCCCCGGTCGAGCACTCCATCGGCCCGGCCCTCGACCTCGGTTGACGCCACCGAGAACCCGTGCCTGAGTTCCGCCCCTTGCCGCGACCCGATCCTGCCCCCCTCGGCGCCCGTCGGTTCGTTTGGAAAAGTGGCGGCCCTGGTCTCGTTCGGGGCCTCGACGCCTCCGAGCGGCCGACAGCCGTTCCCTGCCCCTTCCTCCGATCTCCCCACGGATCGCCGGTCTCACCGGCTCGATCGGCCGCCGAAAGCCCCCGCCATCGCCTGATCCCAGGCAGCTTTCGACGATCCGCATGGGCGTCTTGACGGCGCTCGCGCGGAACTTGCCACCTTCCATCGAGCTGACCACGCGACGGCCCGAGAACGCCGCGGCACCCTCGCCGCGCGTCTCTCCGGTTCGCGCGTCCACCGACCGATTCGATCCCGCGAGAGATTCCGATGCGTTTGCGCCTCCATCATCGAGCCGGATTCACGCTGATTGAGCTTCTGGTGGTGATCGCGATCATCGCCGTGCTGATCGCTCTGCTGTTGCCCGCCGTCCAGGCCGCCCGCGAGGCCGCCCGGCGCTCGCAATGCATCAACAACCTCAAACAGATCGGCCTGGGGCTACACAACTATCACGACGCAATCGGCGCGTTTCCGCCGGGGTTGATCTCGACACCGGGAAGCGACGGCGACAACACAGGCCCCGGCTGGGGATGGGCGGCGATGATGCTCTCACAGGTTGAGCAGTCCGTTCTGTTCAACTCGATCAACTGCGGCCTGGGCATCGAGCAGTCGGCTAACCAGACCGCCCGGCTGACGAAGCTGAACACATTCATCTGTCCTTCGGACGCCTTCTTCCAGGCCCAGTTCACCGTGGTCGACGACACCACGAGCAACACGACCCCGGGGGCGCCGATCTGCGACGTGGCGTCTTCGAACTATGTTGGCTGCGTCGGCAGCGGCGACCCGTCGAGCCTCTATCCGTACAGCCCGACCGACGACCCGCCCGGCCGCGACAACGGCAATGGTCTGTTCTTCCGGAACCGGTCGGTGCGAGTTGCCGATATCACCGATGGCACGAGCCAGACGTTGGCTGTCGGCGAGAAGAGCCAGAATCTCGCCCGCGCGACCTGGACCGGGGCCGTTACCCACGCGGCGGTGCCGATCACCGTCTTGCAGGCCGAGGACGGCCTCTCGCCCGAGAGCGGCGATGCCCTGGTCATCGCCCACACCGGCGAGATCGACTGCCCGAACTCCAAACCGGCGCATGCCGATCAATTCTGGTCGCTCCATCCCGGAGGAGCCAATTTCCTCTTCGCCGACGGGAGCGTCCGGTTCATCAAGGAGAAACGGCCGCTCATCATCATGCAAGCCCTGGCGACCCGCGCCGGCGGCGAGGTCGTCTCGGCCGACTCCTTCTGAACAATCCACCATTATAAATTGCGGAATTATTATCATGAACAAGCGAGCCTTCACCCTGATTGAATTGTTGGTGGTGATCGCGATCATCGCCGTGCTGATCGCACTGCTGTTGCCCGCCGTCCAGGCCGCCCGCGAGGCCGCGCGGCGGGCCCAGTGCGTGAACAACCTCAAGCAGATCGGCATCGCCCTCCACAATTACGAGGGGATCAGCAACATGCTCCCCTCGGGCCGGTACGGCTACCCGTATCTCTGGTCGTCTCTGGCCCAGATCCTCTCGAACCTGGAGGCGGCCAACTTCTACAACGCGATCAATTTCTCGTTCGCCTCCGAGACCAACCAGTTACCGTATCCGGCCAACACGACCGTCGAGTCGGCAGTGATCCAGGTCTTCCTCTGCCCGAGCGACGGCCAGCAACGCGTTGACCCGGCCTGGGGCGGCACGAATTACGTGACCAACTCGGGGACAGGCACCCTGAACAACGGCAACTTCAACATCGTCGCCGGCGCCCCACTTCCGGACGGGCCCTTCTACAACACGAGCACCGTCCGCTTCGCCTCGATCACCGACGGCCTGAGCGGCACGGCGGGCCTCAGCGAGACGATCATGGGAACGGACATCAACACGTCGCCGGGGACCTCGCCCCCGTCGAACTTCAGTCGCCAGTTCGCCCTGTTCAACACGTCGGGCTATCTGACGGGCAGCCTCTCGCCGTCGCTCTTCCTGCCGCCCAACACGTTTCTCTCGGTCTGCTCCACGCCGGACCAGTGGTCAGGTGATCGGGGCCGCGAGTGGTCGCGCGGAAGTTTCATCATGTCGTCTTACAACCACTTCTACACGCCGAACAGCCGGTACCCCGACTGCACGGACGCCGGCCGGAACGCCGCAGTCACCAGCCCGAGGAGCTTCCACGCTGGCGGGGTCAACATACTCTTTCTCGACGGGCATATTCAGTTCGTCAAAAACACCATCAGCTTGCCGATTTTCCGCGCGATCTCCACGATCGGCGGCGGCGAGGTCGTCTCGGCTGATAACCTCTGACGTTCCCGGATCCGATCCAATCGAGGAGCCAGATCGATGACGAAACCGCAGATTGCGAGTCTTTTCGTCCTGACCGGCGTCGGCGGGTTCCTGATGGGCTGGCTGGCCTCGGGCAAGAAGCCCGACCCGGTCGCGCCCGCCACCCATGCGGCCGAAGCCCGCGAGTCAAAGCCGGCCGAGCCCGGCCCCATCCGCCACGAGTTCAAGCTCCGTCCCGCCGATGTCCAGGCCGACCGCGAGACACCGGCCGTCGCCGTTGACGGCAAGGGGCGGGTCCTGCTGGCCTGGGCCTCGCAGACTGGCGACCTGGAGCGGACGCTCACCCTGGCCACGTCCTCCGACGGCGGCAAGACCTTTGAACCGCCGGTCGCCTGGCGGAAGGTGCCGATCTACCGCTATGCCTCGAAATCCAAGGGGAAGGAGGTCATGTACTCGACCCACGTCCTGCCCCGACTTGCTGTTAACGGCGACGCAATCGACCTTGGCTGGGTTGAGGCGATCGACGGCGGCCCGAGCGTCGTCTACCAGGTCGCCCGCTCGGTCGATGGCGGCCGTTCGTTCTCCGAGCCGGTTCGGGTTCACGGCGGCGAGGCGGTCAAGCCGGGCTTCACGGCGATGTCCTCGGGGCCGGATGGGTCGGTCCTCTGCGCCTGGCTCGACGGCCGAGCGAAAGGGCCGAAGCCCTTCGCCAGCGTCCGGCCGGCCGACTCCGAGGGGTTCGAGCCCGACCAGATGGTCTTCGATGGGCCGGACGGCAAGGGGGTCTGCCCCTGCTGTGACGTCGCCGTGACACAGGCGCCGAACGGGTCGCGGTTCGTGGCGTTCCGGAACAGCGAAGCGGGCAACCGCGACATCTTCGTCAGCCGGACCCGACCGGGTGCAGCCGGCTTCTCGATCCCCGTGCCGGTCGGCTTGGACCACTGGAAGCTCGACGGCTGCCCGCACGACGGCCCCTCGTTGGCGGTCGTCGCCGACCGGCTCCACGTCGTCTGGATGGACGCGCACTCCGGCAAGAACCGCGTCTATCAGGCGTCTTCACCGACGACCGAGCTGGACTTCGCCGCTCGCGAACTGGCTCCCGCATCGGCCGGCGCCCAGGGCCATCCCAGGCTCGCCGCGACCCCGAATGGCCAACTGCTCGCCGTCTGGGACGAGTCGATCGGCGAGGCCCCGAAGGAGTCGGGTCCATCGCCCGGCCACGGTCACGGCCCGAGCCTGACAGGCGGCGGCCGGGCGATCATGCTGGCCGCCGGTTCGGGCGACGGGTTCGGCGCTTCGGGCGCGATCGCCGCTCGCCCGGGCGCGTTCCAACTCCAGCCCTCGATTGTCTCGGGACCGGACGGGACCGCATTCGTCGCGTGGAACGAGATCGACGCCGACGGGAAGCGTGTCGTGTTCGCGCGGGTCGCCCGCAGGGAGGGTGCGCGTTGATCGCGGAAAAATCCGGGCCATCCCTCCTCAAGATGATCGGCCTGATCGCCCTCGGAGCCGCTGTCCTGGGCCTCTCGGCGCTCGCCGCGCGGACCTTCCGCGAGGCCGCCGAGACGCCGGCCCCGGTCGAGCCGACAGCCACGCCGGAAGTCAGTCAAGAACCTGCCTCTCTGGCCAAGCGCGGCAAGCTGATCTATCAGGTCCAGTGCGCCCGCTGCCACGGGTTCGAAGGCCACGGCGACGGCTCCGACGCGGCTCAGCTCAAACCCCCTCCGCGCGACTTCGCCTCGGGGTCCTGGCGATTCGGCCCGGCGCCCGAGTCGATCCGCAAGGTCATCGTCGAGGGCATCCCCGGCACGGCCATGTACCCGCTGGGCGGCTCACTCTCGCCGAGGGAACTCGATAGCGTCGTCGAGCACGTCCGATCGCTCGCGCCGAAGGGGCTCGAACTGCGGATGAAGCGGGCAAACTTCGCGTTGGAGGGTCAGACCAGATTGGCACCGGCCATCGAGGTCGAGGACCTGGAAGGGGCTCGCCGATCGATCGAGTTCGGACATGGGCGAGCGACCCTCCTGGTCTTCTGGGGCACGTCGTGCGCTCCTTGCCTGGAGGAGATGCCCGCCCTGGAGCGCCTGGCCGTCGATTTCCGCGGACGGGGGCTGGACGTGATCCCCGTCTGTGTCGACGAGTCGGATCGGCCGAATGTCCGCCGGGCCGTTCGGGGGCGATTTGAGCGCTTTCCCGTCTATCTGAGCGTCGACGGCTTGCCCCGGCTCCATTACGACATCCAGACGCTGCCCGTCGCCGTGCTGATCGACCGAAAAGGACACCTGCTGGGAATCGCCCGAGGGGGGATCGACTGGCAATCCGACGCCGCCAGGAGCCTGATCGACGGTTGCCTGGCCGAGCGGACCGAATGAGCGGGGCGGGGAGTGCCTTCCGGCCGGCGGGCCGATCGGTTAGGTTGCGGAGATTCCCCGCTCTCCACCTTCGACCCGATCAAAAGGACGGTCTTCCATGGACTTTCCTCGACGCGACTGGCTCCGACTCGCCGCCCTCGGGATACTCACGAACGCCCGGGGCGGCTCGATGGTCGAGGCGGCCGAACCTGCCCGCAATTCCTCGGCGCCCGGATCACCGGGCTGAAGGTCACGCCGATCGCACTGCCGGACCCTCCCCTGCTCGCGGCGAGCGGCTGCCACGGGCCGTATTTCCTCCGGAACGTCGTCGAGCTGACGACGGACGCCGGGATCGTCGGAGTGGGCGAGACCGTCGGCGGCCAGGGCGTCACCACGGCGCTTGAGAAGGCCCGAGACGTGGTCGTGGGGCGGAACGTCTTCGCCTATCGGGGCTTCGCTCGCGAGCTTCGGAAGCTGGGCGAAGGGTGTTACGCGGGGATCGAGCTGGCCTGTCTCGACGCCGCTGGCAAGGCGACCGGCCGGAGGCTCGTGGAACTGCTCGGCGGGCCGGTTCGCGACCCGGTCCCGCTGGCCGCCTACCTGTTCTATCGCTATTCGGCCGACCACCCGGTGATCCTGGCCGACTCGCGCCGGGTCGACTCGTCCGTCAAGCCGATGGACGATTGGGGCGAGGTTCGCTCGGCGGCTTCGATGGCGACGCTGGCCGACGCGTTCCGGAAGCGCTGGGGGTTCCAGGTCTTCAAGCTCAAGGGAGGCGTGCTCGCGCCGGATGTCGAGCGGGAGACGCTCTCGGCCCTGGCGGAGAAGCTGGGACCCGGCAATTTGCTCCGGATCGACCCGAACGGCCGGTGGACCGTGCCCACGGCGCTCCGGATCGGCAAGACGATGGCCGGTCTGCCTCTCGAATACTACGAGGACCCGGTCAAAGGCCAGCCCGCGATGGCCGAGGTCCGCAAGGCCACCGGCCTGAAGATGAGCACAAACATGTGCGTCACTCGCTTCGACGACCTGGCCGAGGCATTCCATGTCAAGCCGATTGACGTCCTGCTCTGCGACCTCCATTACTTCGGCGGGACCGCCGGATGCGTGGCCCTGGGGCCGGTCTGCGATGCCGCGGGCTGGACGATGAGCCAGCACAGCAACAGCCACGCGGGAGTCACCATGGCCGCGATGGTCCACCTGGCCGGCGCCATTCCCCAGCTTACCTCGGCCAGCGACACTCATTACCCGTGGCTGCCCGACGACGCCGACATCATCGAAGGTCCCAAGCTCGCGATCAAGGCCGGCGCCATGACGCTGCCCGAAGGTCCCGGCCTGGGCGTCTCGCTTGATGTCGACAAACTCGCCCGAGCGAATGAGGTCTACCGCAAGACTTCGATACGCCGGCGCGACGATGCCACCTTGATGCGGAAGCTTGAACCGGGATGGACCGGGGGGCTGCTCTGACGTTCCCGGCCGGGGGAATCGGTCGCCGCAAGTCGCTTTCCCCGTGACTTTACAGCCTCCGGGCGTCGTGCTAGGCTTGACCATGCTGGCATGCGAAATCCGCCCGAGCGACCATCGCGGCCATCTCCGAGGACACCTCCGTTGAGCAGCCAGGCCGATGTCCGCTCGATCGAGGCCCTGAAGGAATTCCGGGCCGCCCTGGCGCTCTACGCCGAGGAGGCCCAGGGGGCCCTCGGCGCGGTCAAGATGGAGGCCCGGCGGACCACGCAATGGCTCCTGCACGACCGCAAGACCTACTGGCAGGAGCAGATCAAGCGACGGCGGGAACAGGTCGCCTCGGCCCGGTCGGAGGTCGCCCGCCGGAAGCTCGCCAAGACGCCCGAGCACACGCCCGCCTTCAGCGAACAGAAGGAATTGCTCCGAGTCGCCGAGGCGGCGCTCCGCGAGGCCGAGGCCAAGGTCGTCCTCATCAAGAGGTGGGAGCCGGCGCTCCAGCAGGCCGTCCTCGAGCTGCACGCCAGCACCCGACGGATTGCCGACCTGTCCGGGACCGACATCCCCCGCGCCTGGCACCTCCTCGGTCGGCTGGTCGACGCCCTCGAAGCCTACGTCCGCGAGGCGACTCCGTCCGGGATCGTCCCCGCCGGGTCGGCGTCGTTTACCTCAATCGCCGACGCGGTCTTGACCCAGGCCGAGGCCGAGCCGATCCCGGACGCGTCGACCGTCGATGATCCCGAAAACATGGAACCGGACGTACCGCCCGTTTGATCCACGATCAATCGCCTCGAAGGTCACGAATCATGCCCAACGCAAACATCATGGCGGGATCGAACCGGCTGAGGCACGCCCTCAAGGCGCTCCAGGACCACTGGCTGGCGACTCAGGAGACCTGGAACGACTCGGTTCGCCAGCGGTTCGAGGAGCGTCATCTCCGGTCTCTCGACCCGGCGACCGACGCGGCGGTTAACGGAATGCAGAAGTTCGGAGAGATCGTCAACCGGCTCCGCCGCGACCTGGCCGACCGGAGCCAGCAGTCGTGAGCACCCTCCGGCTCCCGCCTGTCTCCGGGCCCTCCGAGGCGTCGGCCTCGCCGCCCGAATCTTCGGTGCTCGATCGCGAGCGCCAGGCCCTCGGCGACTTGACCCGACTCGTCGCCGAGCGGGCTGCCGCCGAGTCCGAGCTGGAGCGCGTCACCACAACCGCCAACGCCTCGGCCGACCGCGATTACCAGGAGAGACGCAAGGCGCTCGACGACCGGAATCGAGGGTCTGACGGCGACCGCGATCCAGGAGGATGAGACGAGGCGCCGCACTGTCACCGACGCCTCGATCGCCAGCGATGCGGCGGCCAAGGATGAGTTCGCCAAGGCGAGCCGGAAGATCGCCGCCGAGTTCGACGCCGTCCGCGAGCAGGCCCGGGGCGACTACGCCAAGGGGAAGGCGAAGGCCACCGCCGAGTTCGAGGCGGGCGAGAAGGCCGCCGCGTCGAAGTACGACGTCGCCCGCAAGCCGATCGACGACGCGGCCCGGCTTATCGAATCCCGACGGGCCAGGCTCGCTGTCCTCTTCGACGCCTACCGCCATTTCGGCCTGGTCGAGGCCCCGACGGCCCCCACCCCGACCCGTGGTGGCCAGAAGGTCGACGACTCCCTCGAAAAGGTCTTCGACCGCCTCGACAAGATCGAGCCGAACCTGGCGCTCCTGGAAGGACTGGTGATCCCGAAGTCGATGAAGGGCCGGCGGTTCGTCTGGATCTTCGTCGTCCTCTTCCTGCTCCTGGTCTTCCCGCTCATCTGGCTGGAAGGCCCGGCGATCGGCCTGCCGGTGGCGCTGGTGGTCGCGGTCGGGGGCGGGTTCTTCCTCAAGTCGCGGCTCTACGCGCTTTCACGGATGCAGGTCGGCAAGTTTTATTATCCGATCTCCCAGTCCCTGGTCAACCTCGAAGCGATGGTCGTCGAGGCCCGCGCCGCGGCCGACGAGGCGCTCAAGCAAGAGCGGCTCCGCGTGGCCGGGGTCCGCGACGAGGCGATGAGCAAGGCCAAGCAGAAGCAGTCGAAGACCATCGCCGACGGCGAGGCCAACCGCGACGAGCGGCTCCGCCAGATCAACGAGGTTTTCGCCAGGAAGAAGGTCGAGACCCAGACCAGGCTCGCCCGCGAGATGCGCGAGGCGGTCGACGCCCACGACAAGCGGATGGCCGAGCTGCCCGTCCAGCACGAGGCAAGCGTCCGAAAGCTCGAAGAGAAGTACCAGGCCCTCAAGGAGAAGATCCGGGCCCACCACGAGACCGGCTGGAACAGCCTGGCGACCCGCTGGCACGAGGGGATGGCCGGAGTCCAGGCCGCCGCTCGACGAGGTCCATCGCGAGGTCGACGCCTACGCCCCGCGCTGGGACGACCCCTCGTGGGCCGACCGCCCCTTTCCCAAAGGCGTCCCGCCGATGCTCCGGATCGGCGAGACCCGGGTCGACCTCGAAACCCTCCCCGGCGGCGGCCCGGCCGACCCTCGGCTGAAGGAAGGGATCGCAGACCCGCTTCACCTTCCCCGCGCTCCTGCCCTTCCCCGATTGCACGAACCTCCTGATCGAGGCCCCCGCCGCCGGCCGATCGGCGGCTCTCGGCGTGCTCCAGGCGGCGATGTTCCGCCTGCTCACGAGCCTCCCGCCGGGCCAGGTCCGGTTCACGATCGTCGACCCGATCGGCATCGGCCGGAACTTCGGCGCGTTCATGCACCTGGCCGACTTCGACGAGGCCCTGGTCGGCGACCAGGTCCTCACCGAGCCCCGCCAGATCGAGGAACGCCTGGCCGAGCTCTCCGCCCACATGGAGAAGGTGACTCAGAAGTACCTGAGGAACGAATACGCGACGATCGACGAGTACAACGCCGTCGCCGGCGAGGTGGCCGAACCTTACCGGGTGCTCGTCATCGCCGACTTCCCGACCGGCTTCGACGAGAAGTCCGCCGCGCAGGCTCGCCGCGATCGCCTCGGGCGGCATCCCTTGCGGCGTCCTGACGCTGGTCGCGCGCGACCTCGACCGCCCCTTGCCGCTCGGCTTCACGGCCGACGAGCTCCGGGGCAACGCGACGCTCCTCGCCTGGGAAGGGCGACCGCCTGAACTGGGCCGACCCCGATTTCAGCCGCCATCCCCTGGTCCTCGACGCCCCGCCCCCGAGCGAGTTCGCCACCCGCTTGATCCAGAAGTGCGGCGCCGCGGCCCGGGACGCGAAGCGGGTGGAGGTCCCCTTCGAGTTCATCGCGCCGGGCCCTGACGCCTGGTGGAAGCTCGACAGCCGCGCCGGGATCGACATCCCGCTCGGCAAGGCCGGGGCGACCAAGCGGCAGCACCTGACGCTCGGCAAGGGGACGTCGCAGCACGTCCTGGTCGCCGGCCGGACCGGCTCGGGCAAGTCGACGTTGCTCCATGCCTTGATCGTCGAACATCGCCCTGAATTACAGCCCCGACGAGGTCGAGCTCTACCTGATCGACTTCAAGAAGGGGGTCGAGTTCAAGGTCTACGCCACGTACAACCTGCCGCACGCCGGCGTGGTGGCGATCGAGAGCGAGCGCGAGTTCGGCATCAGCGTGCTCCAGCGGCTCGATGCCGAGATGCGCGACCGGGCCGACCGCTTCCGCGACGCGGGCGTCCAGGACATCAACGGCTACCGGAACGCCCCGGGGACGCCCCCCTGCCCTCGGATCTTGCTGATCGTCGACGAGTTCCAGGAGTTCTTCGTCGAGGAGGACAAGCTCGCGCAGGAGGCCGCGCTCTTGCTCGACCGCCTGGTCCGGCAAGGGCGGGCGTTCGGCGTCCACGTCCATCTCGGCTCGCAGTCGCTCGGCGGGGCCTACGCGCTGGCCCGGACGACGCTGGGCCAGATGGCCGTGCGGATCGCCTTGCAGTGCTCCGAGTCCGACGCCCACCTGATCCTCAGCGAGCACAACTCCGCCGCGAAGCTGCTCTCCCGCCCCGGCGAGGCGATCTACAACGACGCCAACGGGATGGTCGAGGGGAACCACTTCTTCCAGGTCGTCTGGCTCTCCGACGAGCGCCGCGAGGCGTACTTGAAGCAGCTTCGCGACCTGGCCATCGAGCGCAAGCCGGTCCTGAACCGCGTGCCGATCGTCTTCGAGGGGGACTCGGAGGCCGACCTGGCCCGCAACCCCTTGCTCCGCCCCCTGCTCGAAGCGCCCGAGCTGGCCCGCGCTCGCCGCGCTCGGCCCAGGCCTGGCTCGGCGACCCCGTCGCGATCAAGGACCCGACGGCCGTCCTCTTCCGTCGCCAGGGCGGCAACCACCTCCTGATCGTCGGCCAGAACAGCCGAAGGTGCGCTCGGGATCATGGCCGCCGCCTTGATCGGCCTGGCCGCGCAGTATCCGCCCGCGAAGTCCGACACCGTCCGGGACGGGGCCCGCTTCACTCGTCCTCGACGGCACGCCCGAGGACGAGCCGAACGCCGAGACCCTCGCGCGGGTGGCCGGTGCGCTCGCGCGACAAGGTCACCGTCGGCGGCTGGCGAGACGCCCCCCGGATCATCGCCGAGATCGCCGAGGAGGTCGCCCGCCGCCAGCAGCCCGACGCCGACGACGGCCCCGAGCTGTTCCTCTTCATCCACGACATCGGCCGGTTCCGCGACCTCCGCCGCAAGGAGAACGACTTCGGCTTCGGCACCCCCGGCGAGCCCGCCACGCCCTCCGACCAGCTTGTCTCGATCCTCAAGGAAGGCTCCGCGCTGGGCGTCCACCTCCTGGTCTGGTCCGACACGCTGACGAACCTGAACCGCGTCTTCGACAACCAGGCGATCCGCGAGTTCGAGTCGCGCGTCCTCTTCCAGATCAGCCCGACCGACTCCGCCCACCTGCTCGACTCCCCCGTCGCCAGCAAGCTCGGCCCGAACCGCGCCTTCTTCGCCAGCGAGGAGCAGAACCGGCTTGAGAAGTTCCGGCCTTATGGGCTGCCGTCCGAGGAGTGGTTTGAGACGATCCGAGCAGCGTTTCGGGGACGTCCGGAGGATTGAGCCGCCGAGATAGCTCTTGGAGGGTCGGTCGATGCCTTCCTTGCGAAGACTCGCGATCGTGCTAACGATCGTCGCACTGACCGGGTGCGAGCGGGCGCCGACTCCCGGCCGGCCCGCTCGTCGCTCGCCCGCTCCTCCGCCCGGGGCGCCCGCGACGCTACCGCTGTTCCGGCCCATCGTCGCGGGGCGCGAGGACTTGCCGGCGGTTGTCGACGCGAACAATGCGTTCGCCCTGGCTCTGTACCACAAGTTGCGGACACGTCCCGGCAACTTGCTCGTCTCGCCCGCATGCCTCTCCGCCGGTCTGGCCGTGCTCCACAGCGGGGCGAGGGGCGAGACGGCACGACAGATGGCCCGCGTGCTGCACCTGCCGGATGACCTCGCTCGGCCCGATCGCGCGTTTGCCGCGTTGATCCAGGATCTCAACGCCGATGCAGAGGACTTCTCCTATCAAATCCGGCTGGCCAACGCCCTCTGGATCCAGGAAGGGTATCCCCGGATCGACTCCTATCGGGCGACGCTACGGGACGTTTTCGCCACCGAGGGAAACCCGGTCGATTTCACCGGCCATCCCGAGGATGCGTGCCGGGTCATCAATGCCTGGACGGAGTCTCGGACGGGCGGGAAGATCTCCGCGATGCTCCGGCCCGCCGACCTTCATCCACGCACCCGAATGGCCCTGACCAGCGGCCTCTATTTCCGGGCCAACTGGAGGGAGTTCTTCGCGAAGGAGGTGACGCGACCGGCCGAGTTCCGCGTGGCGACGGGCGAAACGATCGAAGTCCCGATGATGAACCAGCATTCCTACTCGCTGGTCCATAGATATTACGATGGTGGCTCGTTCCAGGCCCTGGGACTACCCTGCGGGTCCGGCGAAGAGTTCGAGATGCAGGTGCTGCTCCCTCGCGAGGTTGACGGTCTGACGGATCTCGAAGCCTCGCTGACGCCGGAAGCGCTAGGTTTGTGGGGAGCCCGGCTCCGGAACCCCGAAGAGATCATCATCGGATTGCCGAAGTTCCGCATCCGCGCGGACCTGTCGCTGGATCGGGTCCTCTCGGAATTGGGGATGCCCCTGGCATTCGACGGCAGGGCCGACTTCTCGGGGATCAACGGCAAGGCCGGCGACCTCTTCCTCAGCTCGGCGAGGCACGCCACGTTCCTCGACGTCCACGAGGAGGGGATCGAGGCCGCCGCGGCGATGTCTGTCACCAGCCCCGACGCGTTCGGCGAAGAGCCCCCCGTCTTCCTGCGCCGACCACCCGTTCATGTTCCTGATCCGAGATACCCGATCTGGTTGCATCACATTTCTAGGCAGGGTCACGAACCCGTTGCAGCCGACCTTCGAGACGTCAAGGCCGCAGGATCGGTGAGGGTGCCGAGGGAGGCCATGCCACGGCCCCCGAGGTCAGGCGTCTGGCATCACCTCGATGTACTGATCGTCTTTGAGAATTCGAATGACTCGATCCTTTGTCCGCGGGGGCGACTCCGTGTCCCTCGCCCGAAACGACATCAGAATCCCGACCGCTCCGGGCTCCGGCTTTGGTTCCGTCGTCTCGACTCCCTTCTGATTCTTCAGCGTACCTCGGACATATTCCGCGTCCGGGAGTCCGCCGTGCAGGAGAATCTTGACCCATCCCCCCGATTGCGACTTGACCTTACAGACCCGGATTCGTGCCCCTACGGAGTCGTATTCCGCGGGAGTCAGCCCGGCAATCATCAGGACCTGCCGCCGTTCCGCGGGAGTGAGCGAGGCCGAAGGGTCTCTTAGAGCAACTTCGATCAAACTCTGGCGATCATACGCCGACATATCTTGAAACTGCGGCGACACGACGAAGCCGGTAATCCCGTCGTCATCCTCAAGGCGGACGAAGTCGATGGGAAAAGATCTAGACAGTGCTTCTATGACTTTTTTTTCAAGGCCCATAAGCCAACTCCTCGATCGATGATAATCTGCGCCGCTTCGATCAGATCCAGCGCGTTTTTCTTCAGAGGGTCTCCCTTCACACCACGGACTCGCCTTAGTTGTTTCAAGTAGGAAATCATGGTGTCCTCTGATGCATATCGAAGTCCATTATGCCAGAGGGCGACAACTTCGTTCATCGCGGCATTCAGCTTTAAAGATGATTGAACAATCGCGGCATCGGAAGCACCTTTACGCCGCATGTATTCATCGTCCACCGTGAGTAACCGACTGGCCTTGAGAAGCTCGGACAGATCGTGTCTCCCCTCAAAAGACGTATCCTCCGTCCACCGAAAGGCACGCAAGAGCGATTCAACCGCGAGCCCCGCGCAATACATGGCGAGGGCGTACGCCGTTCCATGCCTGATAGAGTTTCCTCGCCTGCCCCATCCTCTCCAGGCTGACTCGATGATACTGTTCGGCGCGGAATTGCATGATTCTCGCAAGTTTGACCCGGAATCCTTCGGATGGGTCGCCGACAGGGTGTACCAACCATGGTCGGACGAAAGCGAGGATTGGTCCATCATCGCACGCCCGACAATCGGCGGCTAGAGACGATCCGCGAGGGGTTCGCCGGCCGGCCCGAGGGCTGAACGCCCTCTTCGGATGGTCGAGCGGTCAACGCTTCGCAGGAGTAACCGCACCGGGCCCGACGGGCGAAGGCTCAATGAGGCCTTCGGCGCGATGGCCTGACCCGGGAGCAGCTCGACGTCGAACTCCTGGATGACCATCGCCAGGATGAGCTTCATCTCCATCATGGCGAACTCGTGCCCGATGCAGTGGTGCGGGCCGCCCAGGAACGGGAAGTAGGCGCCTTTCGGGATCTCGGCCGCGCGATCCTGGGCGAATCGGTCCGGGTCGAAGGCGTCCGGCTCCGACCAGATCTCGGGGTGTCGGTGGGTGACGAACGAGCAGAGGCCGACCGTCGAGCCGGCCGGGATGCGGAATCCGCCGATCTCGTCGTCTTCGACGGCCTGCCGCGGCAAGGCCCAGATTGGCGGGTAGAGCCGCATCGACTCCTCGATGACCATCCGGGTCACGGTCAGGCGGGGCATGTCCTCGACCGTCGGCGGTCGGTCGCCGAGCACCGCGTTCGACCTCGTCCCGGACCCGCTGCCGGGCCGAGGGGTGGGAGGTCAGCAAAGACCAGGTCCAGCTCAGGGCGGTGGCCGTCGTCTCGTGGCCGGCCATGAGGAATGTGAGGGCCTGGCTCCGGAGCTGGTCGTCGGTCATCGACTCCCCGGTCTCCTCGTCGCTGGCCCGGATCAGCATCGAGAGCAGGTCGCCGTGGTCGCGGCCCTCGCGCCGGCGCTCGCGGACGAGGTCCAACACGAGCTCGTTCAACGCCCGGACCGCCCCCTTGAACCGGAGGTTGGCCGGCGTCGGCACCCAGGCCGGGGGCGAGGTGAACGGTTGATTGAGCCGGCGTTCCAGGTAACGCGCGGCGATGCCGAACGCCGACCCGACGGCGTCCGCCTCGTGGCTCACGTCGCGGCTGAAGAGCGTCCGGCCGGCGATGGCGAGCGCCAGCCGAGACATCTCGGGCGCGATATCGACGGGTTTCCCCGCCGAGGCGGCCTCACGCCATCGGTCCAAGAGCTGGGACGTGGCGTTGACCATGACCTCGGCATAACCGGCCATTCGCTGGCGATGGAAGGCCGGCTGCGCCAGCCGTCGCTGCCTCCGCCAGGAATCCCCCTCGGAGACGACCAGGTTGTCCCCGAGCAGATCGCGGAGGAGGCGATATTGCCAGCCGCGCAGATAGTTCTTCGGGTTGTCGTGGAGGACGCGCCGGACGTGGTCGGGGTGGTACACGAAGTGGATCAGGAGCGGTCCGATCCGGAAGCGAAAGACGTCCCCGAACCGCTCACGCGACCGGAGCAGGAAATCGAGCGGATCGCGCAGGAACCGGCCGAACTCGCCGGAGGGCAGCGGAAGCCATTGCGTGATGCCGGGAGCACGAGGCATCTCCGCCGCCCTTTCGATCGAGTCCGTCAGGCCGCGTCGGCTGGGTCAAACCCTTGGTCATTGTCAATCTAACGGACGAGGTCGGGGTTTGCGAGGACATCTGTCGAACCCAGGGTTGTTCAAAGGTCTGCGCCGCAGTCCACCAACCCTCCACCCCAACCCTCCCCCGCAGGGGGGAGGGAGCCGGAAAGACAGAAACCCGCTTGCGTCTGGCTCCCTCCCCCCTTGCGGGGGAGGGTTGGGGTGGGGGGTTCCGTCGCTCAAGCAAAGACCTTTGAACAACCCTGGTCGGACCCATGCCGACCCGACTACACCCGGAATTCGCTGGGTCGCGACCCAGCCGACTTCGACTTCTCGGGAAAAAGTCTGTTCGAACGCGACACCTCGCACGGAATGTATTGAGGACCCCGGCGTCTCGAACCCTTTGACCTCGATCCCGAAAGAACCGGCCATGGCCACTTCTGAAGCACGCATCCTGGCGAATCGCGCGAATTGCCTCCACAGTACGGGACCGAAGACCCCCGAGGGCAAGGAAATCTCCCGGAGGAACGGGCTCAAGCATGGGATGGCCGGTCGGGGAATCGTCGTCCGCGAGGAGGATGCGGTCGAGGTCGAGCGGCGGGACGAGGCCCTCCGCGCGGAGATGGACCCGAAGTCGTTGATTGGCTCGATCCTGATCCGCCAGATGGCCACGCTCTCGGTCCGGATGGAACGCGGGGCGCGGCAGGAGATGGCCGCCGTCGCGACCCTGGCCCGACACGCCGCCGAGGTATTCGACGAGGCCCGCGTCGAGCAGGCCGAGCAGGTCTTCGCGAAGATCGCCGACGATCCGGGAACGGCCGTCCGGAGGCTCCGCAAGTCGCCCGAAGGGGTCGACCTCCTGCTCGATTCCTGGCGAAAGCTCCGGGACCGGCTGGCCGGCCCGGGGAACGCGTCCTGGAACGGCGATCAGGTCAAGGAGGCGGCGCAGCTCGCGGGACTCAAGGTCGAGGAGGCCCGCAAGGGTCGGCTCGGTGCCCTCTCGATGGCGACCTGGGGCAACTTCGAGGGCTTGGCCGCGCACGAAGGAGCCGGCGAAGACCGCAAAGCCTGGGCCAGGGCCAGGCTCGTCGAGTGGATCGGCGCCGAGATCCTCGACCTGGAAGAGCACCGAGCGACCCTCGACCTCGAAGCGATCGAGCAAGACCGCGCCGAGGCCGGCGACCGCGCGTCGTTCGACGCCTCGAACGAGGCGACGCTCGCCCGTCGCTACGAGTCGGAGGCCCGCCGAGGGTTCTTCAAGGCGCTCAAGGAATTCCGGCAGATCGAGGCCGAAGTCGAGGACGAGATGGATGTTGAGGCGAAACCGGCCGCGACCGAGCCCGCCGGGACCGCCCCGCCATTGGCTTCGTGTCGGGAAACACCGCAAGTCGCTCGCGAGCCCCGCCCGAGACCGGCCCTCCCCGCCCTGCCCGCGTCGGATCGGCCTCGTGGAGTCGTGAAAAAGGACCGAGACGCACTCGGATTGCCCGACCGGACGGGCGGATGAGCGAGCTTGAGGGGCATCAGAGGCGATCGGAGCGATCGAGACGGTCGGTCCACGCGCCGCGAGGCAACGCACTCAATTTGTCATACGATCATAATATCATTTATTTATTCTTCGCTCCATCTGGGAATTGTCTCTTCGAAGCACTGAGCGGCATGGGAGATCCCAACAGCGGAGGGGTGATCAGCGGCCCTTGAGGAGCGTCTTCATCCCCTGGCCGAGGGCGTCGCCGACGAGGAGGTAGGTCTCGGCGTTGCCGAACTCGTGGTGGCCGTGGCCCGGGTTGGGGGAGTCTTCGGGCTTCCGGACGAAGTCGTGGGTCTCGACGAAGAGGACGTTGCCCTGGAACTCCGGCCGGGTCGCCGCGGCGGCCTGCGCCTTCCGAAGGGTCGCCCAGCCGCCGGGGGCGTCGACCCATGGGCCGGTCAGCTCGCCGATCACGACGGGCAAGGCCGGGGCCTTGAGGTCGGCCCGGACATCCTTGATCAGGTTGACCAGGTTCTGCTCGTATTCGGGGATCGCCTTGCGGGGGTCGACGCCGTCGTTCCAGCCCTGGTACCAGACCAGTCCCGCCAGCTCGTACCCCTCGCCGTGGTAGGCCGGGAAGTCGTCGGCCAGGTGGGCGAGGCCGTCGCGGACCTGCTGGATCATCTTCGTGTAGTAAGGCCCGACCGTCCCGCCGGAGCTGGGCGGGCGGAAGTCCTTGTACAGGCTCTTACCGCCCCAGGCGGTCTTGATCAGGAGGACCTGGTTTTCGAGGGAGTCCCCCATGACCCGGCCGAATTGCAGCTCGGGGCCGAAGTGGTGCTTGTCGGAATAGACGGCGAACCCCAGGCCCAGGGGGCCGATCCGGAGCGGCTGGCCTTCGGGCTGGTAGCGGACCCAGACGTCGTCGCGGACGGTCCAGCGCCCCTGGTCGTCCTTCAGTCCCTGGACGAGCGCCGCCTTGGCGGGGTCGTGGATGAGGGCGTTCAGGGTCCCCTTGCCTTCGTTGTAGTCCTTGCCGTCGAGGTCGGCGACGGCCTGGCCTTCCATGTTCGACTGCCCGGCGAGGATGAAGACCTTGACCGGACCCTTGATCGGTGAGGGCGGGTTGGCGGCCCGCGCGAGCGACCCGGCCGGGGCAACGAACAGGAGCGCCGGAAGGAGGAGGTAAGCGCGGCGATGGCTGGATGTCATGATGTTCCCCGAATTCCGGTGGTCTCGCCGCGATCCGGCGGGGATCGGGCCGGGCCGATCTTCCGCCGATCCGATCAGAAACGCAATCCGGTCGCGATCATCCTCAGTCGCCCGGCCGGATTCTAGCACCCACCCCGCTGGGAGCGGGGAGACGACGCCCTGGTCCGGACGGTCCCTCCTGGACTTGGGGCGTCATTTCGGATTCGATAGATCGTGGTTCGACCGGGGCGATTTCGGGGGCCGACCCTCCAAGGCTCCCGCACCGAGACGAGATCCCATCATGGCCCGGCGACTCCTGCTGGTCAACGATAGCTCGACGATGAGACGAATGATCGGTGCCCTGCTCCAGGGTGAAGGGTACGAGGTCGCGACGGCCGTCAACGGCCGGGACGGCCTGGCCAAGGCCCGCGAATTGATCCCCGAGCTGATCGTCTCGGACTACGAGATGCCCGAGCTGGACGGTCCGGGGTTCTGCCAGGCCCTCAAGGCCGATCCCGCGCTCCGGGCGATTCCCGTCCTCATGCTCACGACCCTGGGCGCGTCCGAGAGCAAGGTTGTCGGTCTCGACGCCGGGGCCGACGACTACATGGAGAAGCCCAAGAGCCCGGCCGAGGTCCAGGAGATCTTCGCCCGGATCAGGGCTCAGCTCCGGATCGCCGACCTCCGGGGAGAACTGGCCGTCCGGAACCAGGAACTGGAGGCGGCCAAGGCCAAGCTCGACCTGGAACTCAAGCTCGCCCGGAAGGTCCAGCGCGGCCTGATGCCCGCCGCTCCCAAGTCCCGGGGCGTGGTCCGCCTGGCCGTCCGCTACAACCCGGCCAACGAGCTGGGGGGCGACGTCTACGACATCGTCCGGCTCGACGGCAACCGGCTGGCGATCCTGGTGGCGGACATCTCGGGCCACGGGGTCAACTCGGCCCTGCTCTCGGGGGTGGTCAAGGCGATCGCCAGCCCCCTGATGAACGCGGGACTCAAGCCCGGCCAGATCCTCGCCGGGCTCGACGCGGGGGTCGAGCAGTTCTTCCCCGAAGGCTTCTTCTGCACGGCCTTTGTTGCGATTCTCGACGAGGCGACCGGCGGGATCGAGTACGGCGGCGTCGGCCACACGCCCGCCCTGGTGGTCGGCCCAAACGGCTCTCGGCAGCTCGACTCCGACCCCGGCCTGCTCGGCGTGGGGATGGTCGAGGGGCTGGAGGGCGGCACCGACCAGGTCGCGCCGGGCGAGTCGCTGCTGATCTACACCGACGGCCTGCCCGACGCGATGAACCCGGCCGACGTGATGTTCAGCACCGAGCGGATCCTCGAAGCCCTGGGCACCGACCCCTTGGCGGAGCCGGCCTTGATCCTCGACCGGATCGAGCAGGCCGTTGCCGAGCATGTCGCCCCGGGGCAGCCGCATGACGACATCAACATGGTGCTCATCCAGCACCCGCCGGGGTGACCGCAAACCTTGGGGCTGTTTGTGCCGTGGTCTCTGATGGCGATATGTCCCCCCACCCCGGCCCTCCCCCGCAAGGGGGCAGGGAGGCAGACGCATGCGTTTTGCGGTCTTTCTGATCCCCTCCCCCTTGCGGGCTGACCGACCGACACTTTGTCGCACGACGATCCCTGGGGCTCGCGAGCGAATCTTCCTCCCCTCTCCCGGAGGGAGAGGGGCCGGGGGTGAGGGGCGTCGCATCACCAACGGTCCGGAAAACAGGCTCGATCGAGTGCCACTCACCCGGCGACCACCCTCACCCCGGCCCTCTCCCAGGGGGAGCATCGGTATGGACACAACTTTTCGAGTTGGTCAACCGGAGCGTTCAGGGAAGAGGCGAGGGAGTTGGCGACGGGCCAAGGCGAGGACTTCTTCCAGGTCCTCGACCTGCATCAGGTCGTCGATGGCCAGCAGCCGCTCCAGCCCGGCCAGCAGGGCCGGGGCCGTCGAACTCGACCCGATGCTTCATCTGCCTCCCGGACAGCCGGACCAGGATGACGCGGAGCCGCGTCGCGGCCGGCGACCGGTCGCGCTGAAGGTGCCAGGCGGTCAGGCAGGCCATGCTCGCCACGCACAGCCGCCGCAGGAACGCCACGCCGGTCTCCTGCTGCCACGCCTCGGCGTTCATGCCGGCCGATTTGAGCAACTTGTGATACGACTCGATCGACCACCGCCACGCGTACCAACGGCCGATCGTCGCCGCGTCGGCGTCCTTGCCGACGACGTTGGTCAGCAGCCACCACTCGGCCAACACCGTCCCCGCCTCGTCAACCACCCGCGTCACGACCATCCGCAGGGGCAGTGGCGGGCCGGGGACCTCGATCTGCTTCTTGTGGCCGCCGGCGGTCTTCTCGCCGGTGTGATGCCGCGCCGGCCGGTGCAGGACCACGGCCGCCTCGGCGACGCGGACCGTCCCGGTCCCGGCCCGGATCGTGACCACCTCGGGCCGGCCCTCCGCGTCGAGCACGTCGGTGAACGAGCCGACCAGGCCGGTGACCACCTCGCCCAGCTTGCACTCGCGGCCCTCGTGCAGGACGACCCGCTCGCGGTCGGCACGGACGACGAACCGATGGCCGGCGGCCTGCCAGCGGCGGTAATGGCCGACCGAGTCGGCCTCGCGGTCGATGACGTGGATCAGCGTGCGGCCCAACCCCCACCGGCCCGCCGCCGCCATCACCTCGTCGAGCTCGTCAACGTGCCCCGGCGGCAGGGCGGCCCCGCCGATCCGCGTGGAGAGCATGCCCTCGGCGGTGCGGAGGCGGAACTCCATCGGCCCCAGCGGGCGGCCATCGGCGGCGGCGACAACCAGGGCGGTGCCCAACTCGTAGCCCCGATCGGTGTCGTGGGACCGGACATAGCGGTCGCGCTTCGATTCGTGCTCGTTGAAGTTGAACATGCACCAGTCGTGGACGACCAGCGCGAACCGCTCCGGGCAGCCGGCCAAAGCGGCGCGGACGGCATCCTGGGCGGGCTCGACCAAGGCGTGGAAAGGGATGTCCTCATGGTTGAGGAAGCGGCTCATGGCCCGAGTCGCGGCGAAGGGCCGGGCCGTACCCGGCAGGGCGGACAGCCCCGTCACGAGGGCGTTGACCGCGTGCGAATGCTCGCTCACGAGCTTCCAATACCGATCCTGGTGACGGCTGTCCAGGTGGCCGAAATGATAGCCATGCCGATCGAAACTACCCAGGTCGAAAAGTTGTGTCCATACCGATGCAGGGGGAGAGGGAGGCAGAAAAAGCCGCGTGGGCCGGTCTCTCGAAAAGTGTCGGTCGGTCAGCCCTTGCGGGGGAGGGTTAGGGAGGGGCTGCGTGTCGCCACCGGAAACGATCCCTACACACCTGGCCCACTCGACTTTGCCGGTTCTTCCGCTTGCTTCGCCGTTTTCATGATATGCTAGGTTTACGTCAATCGGACGGGCGTTCATCGCCCGCTCCGGCGATGACGGCCGGCCCAGCTCCAGAGCCACATCATTGATCGTTGAGGGCGGGAAGCTACCCATGTCCGCCAGCCTGTTGACCCCATCTTCGTCCGATCGCGACCCTCGTCGCGAGGACCAGTCGATCCGCCAGCTCGTCGGCTTCCGGCTCGACGACGCCGACTACGCCATCGGGATCACCAAGATCCGCGAGATCATCCTGATGAAGCCGATCACGCGGCTTCCCCAGGTTCCGCCGTCGATCGAGGGGCTGATCAACCTCCGGGGGACGGTGATCCCACTGATCAACCTCCGGAAGCGATTTGGCCTTTCGCCCCGGCCCTTCGACGACGAGACGCGGACGATCGTCGTCAACGTCCACGACAAGACCATCGGCTGCATCGTCGACGAGGTCACGCAGGTCGTCCGGGTCTCGGCCGACCAGATCCAGCCGGTCCCGATCGCGATGGCGGCCCTGGCGAAGCGGCACATCGCCGGGCTGGCCCGGCTCGACGACCGGCTGGTGATCATCCTCGACATCGACAAGCTGTTCGGCCAGGACGAGATCGACCTCGAATCGGCCGGGCTCTCCCACCCCGTCGCGACCTCATCCCCGTTGAGCCACACAGAAAGCGGTGCGTGACCCGTGGAATCGACGACTCCCACCAACGGACCTCGGCCAGGCCGGGCCCGGCCCCCCCGACCCCGTTACGGCCCCAAGAAGTCGCCCGGACGCTTCGCCAGGAGTTCAAGGCTGGACGATCTGCTCGAAGAGCCCGCCGGCTCCGACGACTCCGCCCAGCGCCGCCCGGGCCGGGCGGCTCCGACGGGATCGCCCGAGCCCTGATCGACGCCGTCGAGGCGATCATCCGGGCCGAGACGATCGATGAGATCATCCGGTCGACCCTGGACGGGATTCGACGCGAGTTCGGCTGGTCCTACGGGTCGTACTGGACGATCTCGGCCGAGCACAAGGCGCTGATCTTCGCGATGGAGTCGGGCGAGGTCGACGCCGAGTTCGCCCGGGTCACGCGCTCAGCCCGGTTCGTCGACGGCGAGGGGCTCAACGGCCGGGCCTGGCACCGCAAGGAGATGGTCCACGTTGACGATATCGGCGAGCTGGCCGATTGCTGCCGGGCCCCGGTCGCCCGGCGGGCCGGCGTCCGTGCTGCGGTCTGCCTGCCGATCTTCAAGGCGGGCGAGGTCATCGGCACGATGGACTTCTTCGCCAACCAGGCCCTGGACATGAATCGCGACCGGCTCGACGCCCTCCGGGCGATCTCCCGGCTCGCCTCCGACAAGATCAGCAAGCTGGGCGAGCAGATCGAGATGGTCCGCCAGGCCCGGATGCTCGAGAACGCCCCGACGAGCATGATGTTCGCCGACCGCGACCTGATCATCCGGTACATGAACCCGGCGACGCTCAAGCTCCTCAAGCGGATCGAGGCGTACCTGCCCTGCAGGGTCGAGGAAATGATGGGGCGGTCGATCGACATGTTCCACCGCGACCCGGCCCACCAGCGCCGGCTCCTGGCCGATCCGAGGAACCTGCCCCACCGGGCCCTGATCCAGGTCGGTCCCGAGCATGCCGACCTGCTCGTCAGCGCCATCATGGACCGGTCGGGCAACTACCTCGGCCCGATGCTGACCTGGGACATTGTCACCGAGAGGCTCCAGGCCGAGGCCCGCGAGGCCGAGATGGCCGCCGACACCGCCGCCATCAACCAGCTCCTCCAGGCGATCGGCCGGGCCACCACCGAACGCGAGGTCACCTCGATGGCCCTGGAGACCATCCGCGACGCGTTCGGCTGGACCTATGGAGCCATCTGGGAGGTCGATCCCGATGACCGCGTCCTCAAGTTCGCCGGCGAGTCGGGCGCGGTGGTCGAGGAGTTCCGCCGGATCACCCGCGAGGCCCGGTTTCGCGAAGGGGAGGGCCTGCTCGGCCGCGCCTGGCAATCCAGGGATCTGGTCGTCCTCGAAGACATCTCCGACAAGAAAGGGTACATCCGGGCCGGCGCGGCCCAGAGGGCGGGGCTGCAATCCGCCGTCTGCCTGCCGGTTCTGATCGATGGCGCCGTCACCGGGGCGCTCGACTTCGCCAGCGAGCAGAGGATCAAACCCTCCGACCACCGGCTCGAATCGCTCCGGAGCGTCGGGCGGATGATCTCGACCCGGCTCGAGCGAGTTCGACGCCAGGGGGAGGTCGAGCAGTCCAAGCAGGACATGGAGCGCAAGGTCAACCAGCTCATGAAGGTGGCCCAGGCCGCCGCGCAGGGGGACTTGACTGTCGAGGTCGAGGTCAAGGGCTCCGACGACATGGGCCGGCTCGGCGCGGCCCTCGGGCAGATGACCCGCGACCTGAAGCACGTCATCGGCCAGGTGATCGAATCGGCCAACCAGTTCGCCGAGGGGGCGCGGGTCGTTGCCGAGAGCGCCAGCTACCTGAGCGACTCGTCGCAGAACCAGGCGGCGACGGTCGAGGAAATGTCGGCGTCGGTCGAGCACCTCAGCAAGGCGATCCTGGAGATCAACCACAACGCCAGCTCGGCCCGCGAACTGGCCGACCGGACCTCGCTCCTGGCCAAGCAGGGGGGCGAGTCGGTCGACCAGGCGATCGAGGCGATGGTCCTGATCCGCAAGTCGAGCGAGCAGGTCAGCGACATCATCCAGGTCATCAGCGAGATCGCCAGCCAGACCAACCTGCTGGCCTTGAACGCCGCGATCGAGGCGGCTCGCGCCGGCGAGCACGGCCTGGGCTTCGCCGTCGTCGCCGACGAGGTCCGGAAGCTGGCCGAGCGCTCCCGGGCCGCGGCGAAGGAGATCACCGCGCTGATCAAGGAGTCGACCCGTCGCGTCGCCGACGGTGCCCAGCTCTCCGAGAAGGCCGGCCAGAGCCTGGCAACGATCGTCCACGGCGTCGAGGAAACCGCCTCGAGCATCGCCAAGATCGCCCGAGCCACCCAGGAGCAATCCGAGTCGGCCGGCGAGGTCAGCAAGGCGATCCAGGACGTCTCCACGATCACCGAGACCAACGCGTCCAGCTCCGAGCAGCTCTCCGCCAGCGCCGAGGAGCTGGGAGCCCAGGCCGCCACGCTCAAGGAGGTGACCTCGGGTTTCAAGGTCTGACCCGTGGCGTGTTTCCCCATGGCGAGCCGGGCCGGTCGGAGGTTTGAAGTCGAAGATCCGAGATCCGAGATCCGAGATCCTGGATTTAAGATCCCGGATCTGAGACTCTCGAATGTCAACTCTCCGATCGTGAAGACAAACGAGGTGGTCGTGGCCGACGAGGAGCTGGACGATCGGGACTTCGAGCGGTTCCGCGACCTGATCTACAAGGTCGCGGGGATTCGCATTCCCGCGACCAAGAAGGTCATGGTCGCCAACCGGCTCCGCCGACGCCTTCGGGGGACGCGGATTGCCTCGTTCTCGGCCTATTACGCCGCACCTGACCTCGCCCGCGGGGGCCACGGAGATGCCCGCGTTCCTCGACGCGATCACGACCAACGAGACCTACTTCTATCGAGACGCCCACCACTACGAATGGCTCGGCAATACGTTCCTGCCCGAGGTGGCCCGCCAGGGACGGCCTCGGGGATCGCCGACCCGGATCTGGTCGGCCGCGTGCGCCACGGGGGAGGAGGCGTACTCGATTGCCCTGAAGGTGGTGGCCAATCGGCCGGTCCTGGCGGGGCGCGAGGTCGCGATCCTCGGGACCGACCTCAGCGGCGCCGCGCTCGAGGCCGCGAAGGTCGGCACCTACGACGAGCGGGCCGTCCACCTGGTCGGCCCCGACGAGCGGAAGCAGTCGTTCGAATTCGACCCGACGAAACGGCGCTGGACGATCAAGCCCGAGGTCCGTTCGATGGTTGCCTGGAAGCTCCACAACCTGCTCAAGCCGGTCGACGGCGGGCCGTTCGACTGTATTTTCATCAAGAACGTCCTGATCTACTTCGATAACGACTCGAAGCGGACGGTTGTCCGAAACCTGCTTGGCGCACTCGCCAAGGGGGGGTATCTGGTCGTCGGCCCGACCGAGGGGATCTTCTCGATGCTCGACTCCTTGACCAAGCACAAGACCTGGCTCTACCAGAATCCAGCCTGACCGAACCGCGAAGGGGCTCTCGATGTCGGGCTTCGACCTGGCCAGCCTGCTGCCTTACTACCTGGACGAGACCGACGAGCAGATCGCCGGCCTGAGCGATGCCCTGCTCAAGCTGGAGGGCTCGCCGACCGATGACGCGGCGCTCCGTGACGCCTTCCGGCTGGTCCACACCATCAAGGGCTCCTCGATGGTGCTCGGATTCGGACCGGTCAAGGAGCTGACTCACCATCTGGAAGCCTACTTCGAGCAGCTCCGGAGCAAGAAGCGGATTCTGGACCGGGCTTCGCTCGACCTTTGCTTCCGCTGCCTCGACGCCCTCCGCGACTACCATCGCGACCTCCGTTCGCAGGGTGGCAGCGACGTCAACCTGGAGGCCCTGGCCGTCCTGGTCGGTCAGATCCCCGACCGGTCGGTTGAACCCGCCCCGGTCCTCGTGGTCGAGCCCGGGGTCCTTGACGAGAGGGGCACGATCTGCCTGACGGTCCGTTTCGAGCCGAACCTGCCCTGGCCCGACATGAAGGCCAAGCTCATCCTCAACCGGCTGGCCGCCAAGGGGCGCATCCTCGCCACCGAGCCGGGCGCCGAGCAGTTGGAGGAGGCCGAGGATCTGCGCCAGTTCCGGGTCTGGCTGGTCGCCGACGGCGACGCCGACGAACTGCTCGCCCTGGCCGATGTCGACGGCGTGGCGGAGGTCCGGGCCGACCCCGTGGCTGGTCCAGGGGTCGAGCCGAAACCGGAGCCGGAACCAGAAGAAGTCGAGGAGCCCGCGATCCTCCTTTCACCGCCTACGGAAGAAGGTCGGGCTGAGGAGCCTCCTCCTTCGGTTGAGTCACCGAAGCCGCCGCAATCCTCTCCCCCGGTCCTTTCGCCGGAGGCCGAGAGGAGAACGACGGGACCAGAGGCCGAGGCGAGACAGACTCCGGCCCCGAAGGAAGAGCCGCCGGCCCCGGCCGAGCCGAGGCGGGTGAAGGTTGCCGAGACCGTCCGCGTCGATGTCGACCGCCTCGATCAGCTCATGAACCTGGCCGGTGAACTCGTCATCAGCAAGTCGCGATTCCTCGAGATCGCCCGGGGGCTCGGGGACCTCTTTCACGACTCCAATGCCCAGCTCCTGGCCGCCGACACGCTCGACCGGCTCGATGGGATCGCCCTGGGTCTGGAAGGGCACCAGGACGGGACTCACCTGGCCAACGGCTCGCTCGGCCGATGGGCCGCTCAGGTCCGCCGGCTCCGTGAGAACTTCCGGGAGATCGAGGGCGAGCTTGACCTGATCCGCCAGGCCCGCGAACGGCTTGGCGCGATGTCCGAGGCGATCGACCACCTCTCGCGGGTCTCCGACGGCATCCAGCGAGGCGTCCTGGAGACCCGGATGGTTCCCGTCGGCCCGCTCTTCGACCGCTTCCACCGCGTGATCCGCGACCTCAAGCAATCCTCGAATAAAGAGATCATCCTGAAGACCGAGGGAGAGAAGACCGAGCTGGACAAGCGGATGATCGACGAGCTGGGCGACCCCCTGGTCCACCTGATCCGTAATGCCGTCGACCACGGCCTGGAGTCGCCGGAGGCCCGCCAGGCCGCCGGCAAGCCGAGAGCGGGGACCGTCTCGCTCGCCGCGTCGCACCGAGGGAACAGCGTGGTCATCACCGTCAGTGACGACGGCCGAGGGATCGACCGCGAGAAAGTCCGCCGCAAGGCCGTGTCCAAGGGGCTCATCGGCGAAGAGGAGTCGCTCCGGCTGACCGACCGCCAGATCGTCCAATACATCTTCCACCCCGGCCTGAGCACCGCCGACACCGTCACCGACATCTCCGGCCGAGGGGTCGGGATGGACATCGTCAAGAGCCGGATCGAGGCCCTCAACGGCACTGTCGAGGCCCGCCCCGAGCCCGGCCGTGGCACCACCTTCATCATCCGCCTGCCCTTGACACTGGCGATCATGTCGGTCCTCCTGGTCAGGGTCGGTCAGGAGGCCTACGCGATCCCGCTGGACCACCTCGACGAGATCGTCGAGGTCGGTCCCGAGCAGATCTACCGGGTCCACGGCCGGCGCTCGATCGAGATCCGGGGACGGATCACCTCGCTGGTGGCCTTCGGCGACGTCTTCCACCAGGCCGGGCTCCGTCGGACCGGCGACGAGGCCGAGGCGTCCGACGGCAAGTACACCGTCGTGGTCGTCTCCAGCAGTGAGGCGACCGTCGGCCTGATCGTCGACGAGCTGCTCGGGATGCAGGAGGCGGTCTTGAAGTCGCTGGCCAGGAACTTCCGGCCCGTGGGGGGGCTCTCCGGGGCCAGCATCCTCGGCGACGGCCGGGTCTGTCTGATCCTCGACGTCGACGCCTTGATCAACATGGCCGCCGTGGAAGCGAGCCGGCCGGTCGAGTCCCAAATACCGGCCGCCCGGCCGAGAGGATGACGGATGGGAGCAACCCTCGACGAACACGCCCGGCGCAGGCTCCGCTCGATCTTCGAGAGGGGCGCCGAGGAGGCTTCTGAAGCCCTCTCGAAGTGGCTCGGCCACCCCGCGACCCTCCGGACCAGCGACGTGGACGAGGTCGACCTGGCGGAAGCCGCTAACCTCCTCGGGCCGTCCGACCAGCTCGTCGCCGCTTGCTCGATGGAGCTGATCGGCCGGATCAGCGGTCAGCTCCTGCTGGTCTTCGAGGACCGGTCGGGACTGGCCCTGGCCGACCTCTTGCTCCACCAGCCCGAAGGAACGGCGACGACCTGGGGCGATCTCGAGCGGTCGGCCGCGAATGAGACGGCCAACATCGTCGGATGTGCTTATCTGAACTCGCTGGCCGCGCAGCTCCCCCCGGGCCTGGACGAGCCAGCGGACGCCGACGCGACGATCCTGCCGTCGCCGCCCGCCTTCCGCCACGAGTTCGCCGGCAGCCTTCTGGAGTTCGCCCTGATGGAGCAAGCGTTGAAGCTCGACCGGCTCCTGCTGGTCGAGACCTGGTTCGAGGCTCGCGAGAGCCGGCTCGACTGGTCGCTCCTGCTGGTCCCGAGCAGCCACTCGCTCGAATGGCTGGCCTCGGTCTTGAGGGAGGACGTCCCTTGAGCCTGCCCGAAATCCCCTCCGAGATCGTGTCGGTGACGATGGGCCGCTGGGAAGTCGCGGCGGCCCCGAAGCAGATCCGGACCTTGCTCGGCTCATGCGCGGGGGTGGTCCTGCACGACCGCTCGGCCAGGCTGGGCGGGGTCGCCCACATCGTCCTGCCCGATTCGAGAGGGTCGACGGACCATCCCGGCAAGTTCGCCGACACGGCGATCCCGGCGATGCTCGCGGACATCGAACGCCTGCTCGGCCGGAGTGCACGAGGTCGGCTGACGGCGAAGATCGTCGGCGGGGCCAGCATGTTCCAGTCTGGCCCGGCGATGAACATCGGCCAGATGAACCAGGACGCGGTCGACCAGATCCTCGACCGCCTGGGCATCCCGGTGCTGGCCAGGGACGTCGGCGGCGGCGCCGGTCGCCGGCTCACGCTGGACATTGCCTCGGGGATCGTTACGATCCGAGTACCCGGCGGCGACGATTATGTGATCTAATAATCAGAACCGGGTCGGCCGGTCGCCAGAAGGCCCCGGGAGGGTGACGATGGGACGCTTGCTGGTCGTCGATGACGCCATGCTGATGCGACGGATGATCCGGGACGTGGCCGTCCGAGGCCGGTTGGGAAGTCGTCGGCGAGGCGAAAAACGGCCAGGAGGGGGTCGACCTCTTCGAGCAGCTCCGACCCGACCTGGTGACGATGGACGTCGTGATGCCCGAGATGGGCGGGCTCGAAGCCCTCCGGCGGATCAGGGGCTCGACCCCGCCGCCCGGGTTGTCATGGTCACCGCGCTGGACCAGAAGCAGACCATCGAGGAGGCGATCCGGGACGGCGCGATCGACTTCATCGTCAAGCCGTTCGAGCGGGGTCGGATCGTCGCCTTGCTGGGCAAGATCGGGGCCGAGAGATCCGAAGACCAATCTGTAGAGCCGGGAGGCGGGACCATTGACGACGTCGGAGCGGGTCCGGGTCCGGTCCTGGTCGTGGACGACTCGGCGCTGATGCGCAAGATCCTGGCGGACCTCTTGCGCACCAGCCCGGAGATCGAGGTCGTCGGCCTGGCCAAGGATGGCGCCGAGGCCATCGAGATGGCGGTCCGGCTCAAGCCGGACGTGGTGACGCTCGACGTCCAGATGCCCGGGATGTCGGGGCTCGAGACCTTGCCCGCTGTTATTCGCGGTCCACGAGGCGTCCGTGGTGATGGTCAGCGCCCTGACCCAGGAGGGCGCGGCGGTGACCCTGGAGGCGCTGGAGCTGGGGGCTTTCGACTTCCTGCCCAAGCCGTGCCCAGCATCAGATGGCCGAGCTGAAGGGCCTCCGCGAGGTCTCGATCGGCAAGGTCCTCGCGGCGGCGCAGAGCCGGGTCCGCCGGCCGCGGATTCCGCTCTGCACCCGGCCCGTCCCACGGCCCCCGTTCTTCCGACGAGTCCCCACGGCCGGTCCCGCCCCGTCTCACGTCCCTGACCGACTGCGTGGTGCTCGGGATCTCCACCGGCGGCCCTCAGTCGTTGGGCCAGGCGTTCGCGGGCCTGGCCCCGCCGATCCCGCCGGTCCTGATCGTCCAGCACATGCCGGCCGGCTTCACCCACGTCTTCGCCGAGCGGCTCGCCCGCCACTGCGAGCTGACCGTGAAGGAGGCCGAGGAGGGGGACAAGGTCCTGCCCGACCAGATCCTGATCGCGCCCGGAGGCCGGCACATGTCCGTGATCGGCAAGGCGCCCTCGGGCCAGGGTCACGCTCTCCGACGGGCCGCCTGTCAGCGGCCACAAGCCCTCGGTTGACGTCCTCTTCATCTCGGCGGCGAAGGCGTTCGGGCCGTCGACCGTCGGGATCATCATGACCGGCATGGGCCGAGACGGGGTCGATGGCTGCAAGAAGATCCTCGCCGAGGGCGGGACCACGTTCGGCCAGGACGAGGCAGACCTCCATCGTCTACGGGATGAACAAGGCCGCCTTCCAGGAAGGGGCCGTCCGTCGCCAGTTCGCCCTCGAAGAGCTGGCCGGCATCCTCTCGAAGCTCGCCCGAAAGGGACCGCCGACCGACGAGGACCGGCCGGCGGATGATTCGATCCCGACGGTTCCGATCAGTAAGGGGCGTAGGTACCGGGTCTGGATGACCGGGTCGGCCTGGATCACCCGCCGCTGGATCACCGGCGCGGGCTGGATGTAGCGGCTCTCGATGATCGGGGCCGGCTGGACGACCCGCTGCTCGATGATCGGGGCGGGCTGGATGACCTGCTGCTCGATCACCGGCCCGAGCGGATCACCCGCGTCTCGCGGACGACGGGCGGGGTCCTGGTCACGTAGCGAACCGGCCGCTCCTTGATGACGGTCTTGAAGAGTCTTCGGCGGACCCTGACCTGCTCGCCGTAGGTGACCGTCCGGGTGCCCGGCGCGACGGTCTCATAGACCACCGACTCGCCCGGGACCTGCGCCCGGGCCTGGAAGCCCCAGGTCCAGCACCCCGACCGCTGACAACGCCGCGATGCCCGCTCCCAGCAACATCCGTTTCATGATCCGACTCCTGGAAAGGCCAAAGGTGTTCTGACATCCCTTCATCCCGGCAAACCTCGCGCCCGGTAGCGACGGCCGTGGATCAGCCGCTGACCGACCCCAAGCTGGGAGACTCGTCGCCGCTTGCGGATTGCTTGGAAAGATCTTGCTCGCGTGGGAACTCGGGAGCCGATTGTCAAAATGACCGGCGAGGCCTGCCAGGAATGACGCATAGGGCCGGCACTCCTCAGATCCTGGCCGGGTCGCCGGACGCCGGCCGGCAGCTCGGCGGCGAGGTTGGCCCCAGTCGAGTGCTCGGCGCCGTATTCCTGGAGCCGCTCGATCGCCCGGCGCATCGTGGCGTCGTCGACCTCGTGGACGTCGACCGGGTCGCCGACGCCTCGGAGCATCGTCAGGGTCAGGCGGCCGCCGAGGTGCTGGCGGAACTCCTCGAGCCCCTCGAAGAGCGGCTGCGGTGTCGCCCAGGGCCGGGTGGCCGAGGTCGAAGCCGAGGTCGACGCAGGCAGCGCAGGACGCGGTCGGCGTCCTCGGCCGGAAGCCCGAGGGCCATCGAGGAATAGATCGTGTCGAGCGCCACGCCGATGGCGACGGCCTCGCCGTGGCGGAGCCGGAAGTCGGTCATCGCTTCGAGCTTGTGGGCCGACCAGTGGCCGAAGTCGAGCGGCCGGGCTTCGAGCGACTCGAACGGGTCGCCGTTCAGGGTGATGTGCCGCCGGTGCCACTCGGCCGAGGCGCGCGATCATCGGCAGGGCGGCCGACGGGTCGCGCCTGCGGATCTGGCCGGCGGTCCGGCAGAGCTCGGCGAACATCGCCGGGTCCTTCAGCAGCGAGACCTTCACCGCCTCGGAGAACCCGCAGATGAAGTCGCGGTCGGGCAGGGTCTCCAGCAGGCCGGCGTCGTTGATGACCGCCCAGGGGACGGCGAACGAGCCGAGCCAGTTCTTCTTGCCGAACAGGTTGACCCCGTTCTTGACCCCCACGCCCGAGTCGGCCTGCGCCAGCGTGGTGGACGGCAGGCGGACCAGCCGGATGCCCCGGTGGGCGATCGCCGCGGCGAACCCGACCGCGTCGAGCACCGCCCCGCCGCCGATGACCACGACGTAGCTCCGCCGGTCGAGCCCGGCGGCGTGGAAGACCTTGAGCATCCGCTCCAGGATGTGGATGTCGTTCTTGACCGCCTCGCCCCCGGCGACGACCTGGACGTTGCCGGCCCGCTCGATCCGGTCGGCGATGGCCTCGGCGAACCCGCGGAGCTTCGTCGCGGAGGTCCGGCCGGGCCTGGTCGACGTGCTCGTCGACCCAGAACTGGACCTTCGCCGGCCGATCTCCGGACGGCTCCAGGACGTCGGGCCAGGACGTCCCGGTCGGCGCCGAGCACGTCGCTCGTGAAGTGCAGCCGATGGACGAACGAGGGGGCGAAAGGCACATGCGTGCCGTCGAGATCGTTCTGGTGGGTCATCGTCGCAAGACTTCCGGCAGAGGGCGGCGGGATGGAAACCGGCCCGGCCGATCGGGTCGGCTCGCGGCCGAGAGGAGAGATTCTTCATCATACGCGCACGATCGACCCGGTCGAGGGGGTGGACCGAAGGTCCTTTGGAGTGCGGGAAGCTCTGCTCCCGTTTTCACCCGCGGAGCAAGCCCCGTGTGATCGAGGCGGGCCGCCTGTGTCGCGGAGCAAGCTCCGTGAGCCAGAGCGGGAGCAAGCTCCCCGCACTCCAGGATGCCGAGAGCCATCCTTCCTCGTCCACGATCCGCTCACCCCGCCTTCATTCCCGACAGGACGCCTTTGAAATAGCCGATGCTCTCGGCCGTCCCGGGGATCGGGTCGTTCAGGTTCTTCTCGAACTCCAGGCCGAGGTGGCCGGCGTACTTGATGTCCAGGAGGGCCTGGAGAATCCCGCGGAGGTCGAGCACTCCTCGGCCCAGCTCGACCGGCTTCGACGACCCGACGGCGACGGCGATGTCCTTGATGTGCAGGTCGTGGAGCCGAGGGGCGCACTTGCGGATCGCCTCGACGGGGTCGACCCCGCAGCGCGCGGTGTGGCCGACGTCGATGCAGACGCCGATCCGTTCGTCGAACGACTGGATCGCCTCCCAGGCGTCGAGCGGCGATGGCCAGACCTTGTCCTCGGGGCCGTGGTTGTGGATCGCGACCTTGATGTCGAACTCCTTGACGAACTTGTCGAGGCTCGGCAGCGACGCCCGGCTCGGCTTGCAGACGATGGTCGGGATGCCGGCGTCTCGGGCGTACTCGAACATGTTGCGGATGGCCGCCTCGTCGTCGCCCGGCGTGATCACGCCGCAGCTCAGGAGGGTGATCCCGGCGTCCTTGAACTTCTTGGCGACGGCCTTGCGCTCCTCGGCCGTGCTCTTGAGCGGCAGGTGGGCGTCCTTGATCGAGGCGATAGCGGAGGTCGACCCGCTTGACGCCCTGGATGGCGGCGTCGAGCGGGAGCTTCGAGAACGTGTACGTCGCGATGCCCATCTTGAGCCCGAGCCAGGGTCGCGGCCGGTCTTGGCCGGCTCCTGGGCGGAGGACTCGCGAGGGCAAGCTGCCCAGCGTCGAGAACGCCGCGGCCGAGTGCGCCGAGCCTCAGGAAGCCCCGGCGCGAATGGGCGAACGAACGGTCCATGGACGGTCCCCTTCATCCCGAAGCGAATGACCGGAGGCGAATGGTCGAGAAGGCCCGACAGGGCCGACCGAATCGCCAGCATACGGGGACCGGACCGACGGTTTCGAGACGCTGGCGGAGATTCCTCTTCCGACCCGATTCACGCCGACTCGCGATCCGAACGCGGTTACCCGCTCGTTCGAGCTGGGCCAGGTTCTCGACGACCTCGGCGTAGAGCCGGGCGACGTGCGGGCATGGGTCGGTGGAGACCTCGGGAGACAGCCAGTTCATCTGGCGGAGGTGGTCGACCGGCCAGTTGGGCAGACGGCTGGCCGAAGGCGGTCGCGGAGGCGACCGAGACCAGCCCGTCGTTCGGCCCTTCCAGTTCCTCCAGCGCCACGTGGAGTCGGCGGAGCGGCCAGCTCACCTCCTCGTGGGGCGGGTCGCCGGCCACGCTGAAGACCGGGAGCCAGTCGGGCAACGGGTTCCGGCGGTTGAACTCGGCCGCGACCCCGGGCGTGACGTCGAGGAACCCCTGGTGCTCGACCCCGAGCTTCTCCAGGAGCGTGTAGATCCGGCCGACTCGAAGCTTGGCGAAATCGGCGATCCCCGAGCCCAGGTGCGGCGTGGCGATCGTCGTCAGGCTCAGGACCCGCCCCTTCCAGGCCGGGTCGGCGATCAAGGCGCGGGCGTCGAGCCCTCCCATGCTGTGGCCGATCAGGTGGACCGGCTCGTCGGGGAACGCTTCGAGGATCTGCTCGCCCAGCCTCTTCGCCCGCCGGGCGACCCCGGCCGTCGGGTGGACCCGCGTCACCAGCACCCGATTTCCGGCGGCCTGGAGGATGCCCGGGATGCCTCGGAAGTACCAGGTCAGTGTCAACGGCCCGAGGCCAATCCGGCGGAAGCCGAACAGACCATGCGCCAGGACGATCGGCGCGTCGAGCCGGGGACAGGAAGGCTTCAGGGGATGAGTCAGCGACGATGCCGGGCCACATGGTGTTGATCCTCGATTGCTGTCTACTAGAAGCATAGAGCGTGCCAAATCGAAGACAAGACGAAGAAATGGCGACATGTGGTGTTCCGTCACCGAAGCGAACGGATCTGCCGATCGCATCGAAGAAAGGGGTTAGAGATCGCTCCTCAAGGGCTCATCCGGCTCCCGGATCGGCCGACCTTCGAGCAGCCTCGGTAGAGCGACTGGTAGCGATCGACCACCGCTCCCGAGGGAGAAATCCGCCTCGATCCGCTGTCGAGCCGCGAGCCCGAGACGATGGGCGAGGTCGCGATCGGTCAGGACGCGGATCATGGCCTCGGCCCAGGCTCGGGGGTCGTCGGGGGCCAGGAGCAGGCCGGCACTCGCCCCGGTCGAGGAGGTCGATGTTGCCACCGATCGACGAGGCGAGGCAGGGCAAGCCGGTCGCCATTGCCTCCAGGAGCGAGTTGCTCATCCCCTCGGCCACGCTTGGCAAGACGAAGGCGTCGGCCGCGCGGAGGTAGTCGGCCGGGTCTTCCACCCGACCCGCGAAGTGGACCCGGTCGAGGACTCCGAGGGCTTTCGCCTTCGCCGCCAGGCGTTCTCGCTCCTCCCCTTCGCCGACGAGGACCAACGACGCCCCGGTTCGTCCGGCGACGGCTGGCCACGCTTCGAGAAGCAGGTCGAGGTTCTTCTGGGGATGGAGCCGGCCGGTGAAGACGACCCGGGGGCGCGCGTGGAGCGTGGCATCGACCCGAAGGTCGGCCGGGCCGGGCGCGGAAGTGATCCGCGTCGACGCCGCTGGCCATCCGGACCATCTTCGACGGAGGGACACCGAGGGCAAGCCACTGGCGTTCGATGTCGGCCGAGATCGCCGCGAAGGCCGTGTTTCGGAGGATCGCGCGACGGAGGAGCGGGGAATCCTCGGGTCCGGGCCAGCTCCTCGGCCTCGCCGTAATAACCCGAGCTGGCGGGCTGGATCAACGTGGGCGCTTCCGATAGCAGCGACCGGCCCGAGCCGGTGGCGATCGCCTCCCAGAGCCCCTGATGCGTGTGGATCAGGTCGTATTCCGGCCGGAGCCGACGGAGAGCCCGGACCACCCCGACGACGAACGAGATCCCGAACAACGGGCCGAGGTCCGACGTCTCGACCCATCGATGAATCTGGACCCCTTTGAGCACGTCGTCGCGCGGCTGGCCGGGGATGGCCCGGGTGACGACGCGTACGGAATGCCCACGACGAACGAGCTCGGCCCCTTGCTCGAGCGCCTGACGCTCGGCCCCGCTGGCCCGCGGGTAGAAGTGGCTCAGGACGTAACAGATCCGGGGAAGTGGTAGGCGGGTCGGCATGGGAAGGGAGTCGGGTGCCCGGGTTCGGAGTACCGAACCCGGGCACTCCTAGCGCGGGCCGATTAGCGGTTGATGACGTACTCTCCAACGTTCCGCCCGGCCGGGTCGGTGATCTTGCCACCGCTGGCGGTCACGTAGTCACGCCCAACCGTCATGAGCGAGCCACTGGGCATCTTGACCTTCACGGTCCAGTCGCCATCGGGAAGGGAGACCTTGAACTCGCCGTCGGCGTCGGTCATGGCGGTCCGGTCGGAGAAGTTGTTGGTCCGGCTGGCCAGGATCACGGTCACGCCTTCCTCGGGCCGGTTCGAGTCGACCGAGACGACGCGCCCACGGAGAATGTTCCGGGTGTCATAAATCGGCCGCTGGGCCTTGCGGTATGCGGTCTCGCCAGGCAGCGGAGGGCTGCCGGCCTTGCCGGGCTCGGGCAGGGGGAAGTCGGCGGGGTTCTTCTCGGGGAGGTTCGCCGCGGGAGGGGCCGCGGGCTCCGGAGGGGTCGGCCGGACCGGCGGCGAAGCCACGGGCGCCGGGACGGGCGGCGAGACGTTGGACGGCATCCCCTCCTCACCCGCCGGAGTGCTGTTAAGCGTGGCCGAAGGGCGACGATCGCCCGACGAGCCGCCGTTGGTCGGTTCGCTGGTGATCGTGTTCCCGTTGCCATTCCCCTTGTTCGAGGATTGGCTCCCCGACGACCGGGCCGGGCTCGCCTGGGTCGTCTCGCAGGGGTACGAGGTCGCCGAGGTCGTGACCACCTCGCCGTCGATCAGATACCGGGTCGGCGTGATGTACGACGACGAGAGGTAGGTGGTTGGCACGACGTAGGACGTCGAGACGTACGAAGTCGGCACGACGTAGGAGGTCGAAAGGTACGATGTCGGCACGACATACGACGTCGGCGTGACGTACGTCGTCGGCAGTACATACGACGTTGGCAACAGATAAGACGTCGGCGTCAGCGAGTAGCTCGTCCGCTCGACGTAACGCCTGGGCCGGAGGATGGACGAGCGATAGTAGGTGGTCGTGGTCGGCAGCAGGACCGAGTCGGTGGCCAGGACCGTCGAGGTCGGGATGACATACGAGGTCGTCGGGATGTAGGAGGTGGACAGGACGCTCGACGTTGGGATGACGTAGGAGGTCGTCGGGATGTACGTCGTCTCGTAGATGGTGTCGGCCGGCACCGGACCGGGTACGGTCGAGAGCGAGAGCCAGGCGGCGCCCGCGAACAGGTAGCGTTTGATCGGACGGTGCAACATGGTCGAGCTCCTCGAAGGTCCGGGGGGTCGTCGAGCGGCGGCCCGGCGGCCGGTCGCGAACGCCCCGACGCGTCCACAATAGCAGAACCGAACGACGTGAACCAAGGGTCACCCGGTCCCTTTCCCTACTATCAGGCAAACCGCGAACCAACGGCACAACCCTCCCGGCCGGTGTTTTTCGGGATCGTTCCCGAACAATCGCGAGAATCGTCGCAACCGGAACGATCTGGGCCGATTCTCCGCCTTCGCGGCTCTCGAGCTCAGGAACGAATGTTTCATTCCGGCCACGTCGGCGCCCCGGGCCGAGGGCCTGGCGAACTGGCCGGGAATGGAATAATCTACAAAAGGGTACAGACCCGCCGAGCCTCGCTGGAGATCGACCGTCATGTTGACGCCTCGCGACGTCGCCGAGGTCCTCAACCGCGACTTCCTGGAGACGCGGTGCAAGATCCTCGAACTGGCCGCCGCCCTGGACCGGTTCGACCGCGCACCCGGGCGGGCTCTGGACCATCCCCCCGACCGCCGGCTCGCCCAGATCCGCCAGGCCCTCGAAGCCCTCCTGGAACCCGGTCCCGGCCGCGCCGAGACCGTCCAGCGGCTTTTCTCACTCGAATATGACCCCGAGTGGCGGGAGAAGGCCGGGCTGGCCGCTCCTCGGTACTGATCTTGAGGTTTGCAACCATTTCCGCCGACGGGCCAACGCGAGGAGGCCGGACGTCATGAGCTACATCGACCCGCATATCCACATGGTCAGCCGGACGACCGACGACTACAAGCGGATGGCCCTGGCCGGCTGCGTGCTGGTCAGCGAGCCGGCGTTCTGGGCGGGGTTCGACCGTTCGGGGCCGGAAGGGTTCCGCGACTATTTCCGCCAGCTCGTCACGTTCGAGCGGAACCGCTCGAAGCTTTATGGGATCGAGCACATGACCTGGCTCTGCATCAACGCCAAGGAGGCCGAGAACGTCGCGCTCTCCCGCGAGGTGATCAAGATGATCCCCGAGTTCCTCGACCATCCGAGCGTCCTGGGGATCGGCGAGATCGGCCTGAACAAGAACACGAAGAACGAGGCGACCGTGTTCCTCGAACACGTTGACCTCGCCGCCAGGCACGGCGAGCTGATCCTGGTCCACACGCCGCACCTGGCCGACAAGTACCAGGGGACCCGGATGATCCTCGACATGTTCCGGGGCGACCGCCGCATCCGGCCCGAACGCGTCTGCATCGACCACGTCGAGGAGCACACGATCCGCCCGGCGCTCGACGCGGGACACTGGGTCGGCATGACCCTCTACCCGATCACGAAGTGCACCCCCGCCCGCGCCGCGGACATGGTCGAGCTCTACGGGACCGAGCGGATCATGGTCAACTCGGCCGGCGACTGGGGCCACAGCGATCCCCTGGCCGTCCCCGAGTTCATCTTCGAGATGCGGTCTCGAGGGCACCACGAGGTCGACCATCCGCAAGGTCGTTTACGACAATCCGCTCGCCTTCTTCGGCCAGTGCCACCGGTTCTCGTTCACGCCCAGGGATTCGGCTGAGGAGCCGGCGAGGGCCTGAAACGGTCTCGATATCGCTCTGACTCAGAAGTCCGACCCCACGACCTCGCGCCCGTAGCGGGTGCCGAGGGCCCGGTAGGTGGTCAGGTCGATCGATTCCTTGAGGAACCGGACCGAGCCGTCGCCAAAGAGGAACATCGCCCCGCCGGGATGCTGGCTCCGGAAGCCCCACTGGCCGTAGGCCTGGTACTGGGCGATGTTGTTGAGCCAGCCCTTGTAGTCCGACGTGTCCGGCCAGGCGGTTCCCGGCGGCAAGGGGTTGGGGCCCGGCTGGGTGTCGCTCCCGAATCCGTCGTTGCCACCGGGAAAGTCGCCCTTCATGATCGGCGCGTTGATCCGGGGGACCTCGAAGGCGAACCCCTGCGGCCGAACCGTCTTGCCGGTGGGGTCGAACGCCTGCGAGACCACGAAGTAGCCCGGCCTGGACCAGGAATTGAGCTGAGGATCGGGGTCGTTCCTCATCCGGCCGGTCTCGCCAACGAAGATCGTCTGGCTCAGGCCGTCCCGGACGTTCATCGGAGCGTAAACGGTCGCATCGTCGAAGGCGCCGTTGCCGACGTCCTGCTGCCAGCAGTCGGGACCAGAATAATACGCGACGACATTCCAGGTCCCGCCCGAGGGGGCATACGACGTCTGCGAGTAGTAATTGCCGTCGCCGATGCTCGGGACCGTGGGCAGATCACTCGGGCAGACGTAGGAGTTGATCCGGAGCCCCAGGCCGGTCGAGTTGATCGCGCCGGCGGGCAAACCGCCCCACTGGCCGCCATCGCCTCCCGAGGCGAGATTGAAGTTGATCGCGTTGAAGGCGGCCGTCTGCTCCATCTGCGGGAGGATCAGCGCGAGCGTCCCGAAGGCCCTCGGCGCAGTGGGCGCCCGAGCACTGATTGGCCCCGCCGTCGGTCGAGTTGTAATAGATCGCACCCGGCGGGAAGCAGCGCAGGGCTGACTCATAGCCGGCGATGCGCCAGGCCGATCTGCTTCAGGTTGTTCGTGCACTGCGCCCGCCGGGCCGCCTCGCGCGCCGCCTGAACGGCCGGCAGAGCAGCCCGACCAGCACCCCGATGATCGCGATCACCACCAGGAGCTCGATCAGCGTGAAACCCGCCCGCGTGCGCCTCCGCGAACTTGACAGGGACATCATCGTCTCCCTCGACCCCTTCGTAATGTCAGACCATCCATGGTATCGAGTATAGCATGTGCGCGCCAATGCCAACGTTAAGGTTTGTCAAATCGTCAATCCGCCGGATTCATGAGCGGTTTCCGCGAGGGTTGGCGGATCGAGGGACCGGGCGTAGAATCGGAAGCCATTGATCGATCGCATCGAGAGAGGCTTCTCAAGATGAAATCCGCGTCATCATTCCGCGTCGGATTCGCGATCCTGGCGGCCTTCGGCGTCGCCCGGGCCGAGGACCTTCCGAGGCCCATCGACTCGGGGCAATCGGGCGAGCGAACCTGTTTCCAGACGCATGCCCGCTGGGAGCCGAGGTTGCAGATCCGCTCGGACGTGGCGATCTGCTACGGGATCGACGCAGACTCTCGCCGAGCGAATCGCTGGGTGGAAAGCTCAAGGGTACATCACCCACCTGATGACCGGCGTCTCCTGGGGCGAGTACCAGGACTACCTCTACGGCCGATTCGACGGGATCAACCACGTTGACGAGGCCCAGACCGAGCGGAACGGCCGGGTCATCTCGCACGGGGGCGACGTCTATTACATGTCGCCGGGCGAGAACTTCGGCAAGTTCCTCTGTCAGGGTGTCAAGCGGGCGATGGACGCCGGGGCCGAGGCGATCCACCTCGAAGAGCCCGAGTTCTGGGTCCGCGGCGGCTATGGCGAGGGCTTCAAACGCGAGTGGAAGGCGTATTACGGCGAGGACTGGATCGCCGCAACACGCCTCGCCCGACGCCCAGTATCGCTCCTCGATGCTCAAGTATTACCTCTACCGCCGGGCCTTGAAGCAGGTCTTCGACTTCGTCGAGGCCGAGAACGCCCGGACCGGCCGCCACGTCAAGTGCTACGTCCCCACGCACAGCCTGATCAACTACGCCCACTGGCACATCGTCAGCCCCGAGTCGAGCCTGATCGGCGTCGGCGCCGACGGCTTCATCGCCCAGGTCTGGACCGGCACCGCCCGGACGCCCAACGTCTACCAAGGGGTCCACAAGGAGCGGACCTTCGAGGCCGCCTTCCTCGAATACGGCGCGATGATGAACGTCGTCCGAGCCAGCGGCGGCACGGTCTGGTTCCTCAACGACCCGATCGAGGACAACCCCGACCACTCGTGGGACGACTACAAGACCAACTGGGAGAGTACGCAAACCGCCTCGCTCCTCTGGCCTCAGGTCTCGCGGTTCGAGGTGATGCCCTGGCCCGAGCGGATCTACCGGGGCCGCTATCCGACCGTCGATCGGGCGAGCCGGAAGCGCGGGGAGCGGGTCGTGCGGGTGCCAATCCCGCCGGCCTACGCGACCGAGGTGCAGACTGTCATCACCGCCCTCAACGACATGAACCAGCCCGACGTCGCCTGGGAATGCGGGACCCAGGGCATCGGCGTGGTCGTCTCCGACTCGATGATGTTCCAGCGCGGCGAGCCGAGCCCCTCCGACGAGAACCTCGGCTCGTTCTATGGCCTGGCAATGCCGCTGGTCAAGCACGGCATCCCCGCCGAACCCGTCCAGCTCGAAAACGCCCCGATCGCCGGCGCCCTCGATTCGCACAAGGTCCTCCTCATGACGTACGAGGGGATGAAGCCGATGACGCCCGAGGTCCACCCGCCCCTGGCCGAGTGGGTCAAGCAAGGGGGAGCCCTCGTCTTCCTCGGCGATGACTCCGACCCCTACAACGCCGTCCGATCCTGGTGGAACGACCCGGGCAAGAACCTGGCCTACAAGTCGCCTCGCGAGCATCTTTTCGAGCAGCTTGGCCTCTCTCGAGACGCCAAACCGGGCCGGTACAAGGTTGGCGAAGGCGTTCTGATTTACGACACCGCAAGCCCCGCGAGCTTGACCTATCGAAAGGAGGGCGCGGACCACGTCCGCGACCTGGCCCGGCAGGCCTGCGAGGCGGTCCACCTGCCCTACCGGACGACCAATCACCTGGTCCTCCGCCGAGGCCCCTACGTCGTCGCCTCGGGCCTCGACGAATCGACCGAGGACGCCCCGTTCGTCCTCAAGGGCCGTTTCCTCGACCTCTTCGACGCCAATTTGCCGGTCGTCGAGGCGGTCACTCTGACCCCGGGGAGCCGCAAGCTCCTGCTCGACCTCGACCGGGCCAGGCCCGAAGGGCCGAAGGTCCTGGCCTCGGCCTGCAAGATCCTTGGGGCCAAGGTCGAGCCCGACGGCTCATTCCAGTTCCACGCCGAGGGGCCGGAGCGGGTCGAGGCCGTGCTACGGGTCGCGATGCCCGCCGCGCCGAAAGCAGTCGAGATCGACGGGAAACCCTTGCCGGCCGAGGCTCAGGTCTGGGACGAAGCGACGAAGACCCTGCTCGTGCGGTTCCCGAACACGGCCCAGGGGCATCGAGTCGCGATCCGGTAGGGCTCCTGTTCATTCACGTCGAATAGAGCCACTTGCCGAGCAAGAACGCCGGGACCCACAAGGCCGCGACAATCAGCGCGGCCAATGGGCCACGCACGGCGGCCACGGCGGCGACGTCGAGCCAGACCAGCGAGAGCACGCCGGTCTTGACCGCCTTCTGGAACGTCCTCGGGACCGGCTCGCGATACGCCCGGAGGCCGGCGAGGTTCACGATCGACCCGACCGCCAAGAGCACGATCAGCCCATCCCCGCCTGACGGCAGGATCGACCCGTTCGAGCCCATCGAGGGAAACCGATCGGGCCGGATCATCGCGGCGATCAACCCGAGGAACGCGAGGTTCTCCAGGATCAGCCCGGCGACCAGCCCCCGGGTCTTCCCCGTCTCGACTTCCGACCGGCTGATCCAGGTCACGCCGACGACGAAGACCGCGAGCGAGGCCGCGACCAGCCACGCGGACGGCCCGCCCATGCTCGGGCGCCTGGCTCAGGCCGAGGAACAGGTTCAAGCCCCGGCAGGCGCCCATCACCTCCGGCCCCAGGATCGTCCGCTTCAAGCCGGCGTCATAACCGAGCACGCAGGCCGCCAGGACCAGGGCGACGACCAGGCTGGAGGTCGAACCCGACAACGCGGCCAGTCCCGGCCCGAGCGCCAGCGCGATCCCGCCGAACCACGCGGCGAGCCTCCGCGAGACCTTCCCCGAGGGGAGCGGTCGATTGGGACGCTCGACCCGATCGATCTCGAAGTCAAAGACGTCGTTGAGCACGATCCCGGCCGCGTAGATTGCCACCGACGCCAGCACGAGCGGGACCCAGCGGCCGGGTTCCTCCAGCGACCCGCGTGCCAGGAGCCAGCCGGCCAGGCTGTCGGCGGCGGCCGTGAACAGGTTCGGCAGCCGGACCAGTTGCAGGTAGGGTTTGAGGGCCATCGAAGGATCAGGCCGCCGTCGAGGAGGTGAACAGCGGCCGGAGGACGTCCATCGCCCCCCGAGCGGCGGCGTCGGGGTCGTCGATGTTCGGGTAGAGCTCGACCGTCACCCAGCCGTCATAGCCGGTCGCCTCGATCGCCTTGACGACCCCGGCGAAGTCGATCGCTCCCTGACCCGGCACGAGGTGGTGATGGACCCTCGTGGCGGCGATGTCCTCGAAGTGGTAATGCTTGATGTGCGGGGCGAGCTTGGCGATGGCGCGGGGGATGTCCTCGCTCACGCAGTAGGCGTGGCCGACGTCGAAGTTCAGGCCGATCGACGGGGCATTGAGCCGCTCGGCGACTTCGAGGTACTGGTCCGAGGTCTCCAGGAGCAGGTGCGGCTCGGGCTCGATCAACAGCAACACACCGAGCTTCTCCGCATGCTCGGCCAGCGGCTTGAGCCCCTCGACAAAGAGGTCAATCGCCGCCTGGCGAGACGCCCCTTTCGTCAGCGGCCCGCCCGGCTCGGTCGTGATGTGCGGCGCCCCCAGCTCCTTGCAGAGATCGAGAGCCCGCCGCGTGTGGTCGATCCGGACCCGGCGATACCCCTCGTCGGCCTCGATGAACGACGGATGGAGATAGGGGTGTCGGTAATCGCTGATCGCGTTCATCATGAACGCGTTGACGTTCGAGAAGGCGAGCGAGTTCTGCTCCATCGCCAAGAGGATCGCCCGCTTCGGCCCGTCGAGCAGCCCCGCCGGCCAGGCGTGGGGGACGTCGGCCATCAACTCCAGCCCCTCATAGCCGAGAGCCGCGATCCGGGCTGCCGCCTCCTCGAAGGGGAATTTCATGTAGGCGTTGGTGCTGAAGGCGAGGCGCATTTTCTTCTCTCGTCGGGCCGGGAATTCAGCCTTTCATTATGGACGGAGAGTCCTCCCCGATCAACTCGCAAGGCAGCTTGGTCGTTGGGTTTCGGCTCACGAAAACTCATCGATCGTCAACAGCACTCGGAAGAGGAGTAGATGTGACAGGTTGACCGCGAGGAAAGCCTGCCCGGACCATTCGCGGGCATCCGGAGCCGGGTCGCGAGCCTGCCCCGAGAGCCGCCGCGTGCAGCATAATGCGACCAAGAGACGCAAGTATCGGGGAATCTGATCGACCGCGCAACCTCATCGGAACCATGAAATAGCAGATAATTGATGTCGATCGAACCGTGTCCGGCCCAAAGTCTCATGAACTCTCCGGTCGCTCGCCAAACGACAAGAAAAAAGGAGAAGGAAGCGACGAGCGACCAGCTCCATCGCCCGATCCCCCAGACCTCCGGATGGTGTCCTCGTGCCCTTTCGATCAAGAGCCCGATCCAACCGGCCAGGCCGACCCCGAAGAGGAAATGCTTCATCAGGATGGAAACAACCCAGCACGCGGCGCGGAAGCCCTCCGTGAAATTCCCGCTCAGGGAGTATGGATGGAGGGTCTCCCAGCGGGCGAACGCCATCCCCGCGGCCATCACGGCGACGAACTCAATAGCCGAGCCGATACGCATGATCGTCTTCCTTTCCGATCGGATCAATGGGCAAGCCGGGTCGATTCCATGATCCCATCCTTCCCGCGGATTGACATCCTCCCACCGGCCCGTTAAGCCGGAGGTGGGCATTGAACCTTGATCGGCTGGGCCGGGAGACTCCGACCATGCGTCCTCGAATCGCCGCGCTCTGCCTGACGATGGCCCTGGCCTCGGCCGCCTCCGGCCAGCAAGTCCCCGACTCGATCGCCGCCGAGGGCGTCCCGGCCGTGCCGAAGTCGGTCGCCGAGATGCTGAGCCGATATCAGGACGGCAAGACGGCGTCGTTCCAGGACTGGGCGACCGGACGGCGTGAGGTCCTCTTCACCACCCGGGCGACCGAGACGAACCAGGTCTTCCTCGCCCCCTCGCCGGGCGGGCAGGCTCGCCAGTTGACCAAATTCCCCGATCGCGTCTCCGGCGCCCGGGCCCGGCCGGGTCGTGAGGAAATCCTGGTCTCGGCCGACGAGGGCGGGGCCGAGAATTACCAGGTCTTCCTCGTGGACCTGAAGGCGGGGACGGCCCGGCGGCTGACCGACGGCAAGTCGCGAAACCTCTCGCCCCGGTGGTCGAACTCGGGCAAGCTCCTCGCCTGGAGTGGCAACGCCCGGAACGGCCAGGACATGGACCTCTATGTTGCCGATCCCGACGTCCCCGGCTCGACCCGACTCTTCAAGGAGGTGAAGGGTTCGTGGAGCGTTGGCGACTGGTCGCCCGACGACAAGACCATCGCGGCGGTCCAGTCGATCTCGGCCAATGAGACCTACGTCCATCTCGTTGATCTCGCCACCGGCAAGTCCGAGCTGCTCACCCCCCGACCGAACGACGGGACCGGCCCGGTGGCCTACAACGACGTCCGGTTCTCGAAGGATGGGGCCTCGCTCTACTGGACGACCGACATCAACACGTTGTTCCTTCGCCTGGCCCGCTATGACTTCGCGACCAGGGCCCAGACCCTGCTCACCCCCGAGATCCACTGGGACGTTGAGGCGTTCGACCTCGCCGACGACAACCGGACGGTCGTCCTTTCGACCAACGAGGACGGTCTTTCGAAGATCCACGTCGTCGACGGGTTGACCGGCCGAGAGCTTGCGTCGCCACGGCTCCCGGCGGCCGGACAGGTCGGCTCGATCCGGTTCCGCGAGCGCTCACGCGAGTTCGCCTTCACGTTCAGCTCGGCCCGGAGCCCGGCCGACGTCTATTCCTGCAACCTCGACGACAATGTCGTCCAGCGCTGGACGACCAGCGAGACCGGCGGGCTCGACACATCGAAGTTCTCCGAGCCCGAACTGATCACCTATTCGAGCTTCGACCGTTTCAAGGTCCCCGCGTTTGTCTACCGACCGTCGAAGCCCTCGAACACTGCGCCGGCCGGTCCTGATCGACATCCACGGTGGCCCCGAAAGCCAGTTCCGCCCGGGCTACCTCGGCCGGGCCAATGCCCTGATCGACGAGCTGGGGATCGTTCTGATTTATCCCAACGTCCGGGGCTCGTCGGGCCACGGCAAGGAGAACCTCAAGCTCGACAACGGCCGGCGACGGGAAGACGCGGTCGCCGACATCGGCTCCTTGCTCGACTGGATCGCCGCGCAGCCGGACCTCGACCCCGCCCGCGTGGCCGTGCAAGGCGGGTCTTACGGCGGCTACATGGCTCTGGCGACGATGACCCACTTCAACGACCGCCTCAGGGCAGGCATCGACGTCGTCGGGATCTCGAACTTCGTCACCTTCCTGAACAACACCCAGCCCTACCGCCGTGACCTCCGGCGGGCCGAGTACGGCGACGAGCGCGATCCCGGCATGGCCGAGTTCCTCCAGAAGATCTCCCCCCTGAACTCCGCCGAGAAGATTACCCGCCCCTTGCTGGTCGTCCAGGGTCAAAATGACCCGAGGGTCCCGGCGAGCGAGTCCGAGCAGATGGTCCAGAAGGTCCGCAGGAAGGGCGGTCCGGTCTGGTACGTCGTCGGCAAGAACGAGGGGCACGGATTCGCCAAGAAGCCGAACCAGGACTACCAGCAGGAAGTCCAGGTGATGTTCCTCATGAGGTTCTTGCTCGGAGTAGATGGGGGCTGATCGGTCAAACCTCCGGCCCGCCCTTGAACTTGATCGGCGCGGACCGGAGGCCGAGCCCCCGGTTTCTCATCAACAGAGACCGGACAGTCGAAGGTCCGTCCGGGATAGACTCTCCTTCGGCCGGGTCGCCGGTCTTCCGGAAGATCATCCGGGCGAGGAACACCGTCAAGAACGGGAGGATCGGCAAGATCACCGCCGCCATCGCCAGGTTCGGCCGTCCGATCGACTGGAGCGAGATGGTCCAGAGGACTCCACCAATCAGCATCGTGGTCGGGATGATGAGCGACGGGGCCTTCCAGAAGACCGGGACGGACAGCGAGAGATAGATGACGTAGGCGACCAGAATCCCGCCGATCAGGCCCCCGGCCGGCTCGATCCTCGCCATCCGGATGGACTCCTCGACCAGCCCCGCGATCGCCGCCAGGCCACCGACCCAGACCATCAGGCCCGTCACCGTGAGGGTGATCCCGGGACGCTCTGGCTTCGTCGGTGGAGGATCCATCGGTCGTGCCTCGCGATCCTTGACGCGGACTTCTCTGATCCAGTGTGATCCCGATCGAAGGTCCGAGTCAATCGGCTGGATGGGCGAGAAGCTCCGTGCGTTGACAGCGTGCATCCCATTGAGTCGCGGACAATCGTCGGATTCTTGAGCAAATCCGAACCGGGCCGCGTATAATACGGGGGCGACACGTCGTCGGGTCCGCCGATCGTCGAGGGAGACCGCGCCATGGCTCTGGGCACGCAAGCGCAAGGCAAGCTGCTGGACTACGAGCAGTTTATCGACCACCAGCTGGCCCGGACCCAGGCCAAGATCAAGACGACCGACATTTTGATCGCCTGTCTGACGCTGGCGACGGCGTTCCTGGGCGTCCTGTTCCTGGAGATCGTGCTCGACCACGCCGTCGGCCTGCCAATCTGGGCCCGGCGGGTCATCCTTTGGCTCGGGACGGCCGCCGCTGCGGAGCTACACGGCGTTCCGGATCGCCCGGCCCTTGCTCCGGCGGGTCAACGGCTTTTACGCGGCCAAGACGATCGAGGGGACCGACCCCGAGTTCAAGAATAGCCTGATCAACTATCTCGACCTCCGCAAGCATCGCGATGAATTGCCCAGGCGCACGCTCCGGGCGATCGAGGCCAAGGCGGTCGGCGACCTGACCAAGATTGAGATCGAGTCGGTCGTCAACCAGCGTGGGGTCCTGCACACCTGGTACGCCCTGATGGGCGTGATCATGGTGATCTTCCTCTATTACGGGTTCGCCCCCAAGAGCATGCTCGACTCGGCCAAGCGAGCCTTCCTGGCCGACGTGGTCCGGCCGACCAACACCCGGCTGGACTCGATCAAGCCGGGCGACGACCCCGAGCTTTCGGAGGTCGTCGCCGGGCTGGCCGTGCCGTTCTCGGTCGAGACCAGGGGCGTCCGGCCCGAGAAGGTGACGCTCCACTACAGCATCGACGGCGGCAACTTCTTCCTCGACCCAGGAGTTCGCCCCCGGCCCGAACCTCTACGACCCCTGGCAGACCGCGATCCGCGAACGTCCAGCAGAGCATGGACTACTACATCACCGGCGGCGACGCCGAGTCGCGGCGTTACCACGTCAAGGTCCTGCCCGCGCCGATGGTCACCGGCGTGAAGCTCGACTTCGAGTTCCCCGAGTACACCGGCGTGCCACCGCGCCTTGGCGTCGACGGGGGCGCGGTCCAGGCGATCGAAGGGACGAACGTCACCGTCCACGCCACGACCAACCAGCCCGCGCGATCGGGTGTCCTCGACTTCGGCAAGGAAACCCCTCTGCCGGTTGTCGTGAGTCCCGAGAAGCCCCAGGAACTGACGGGACGCTTCCAGGTCAAGACTGACGGCTCGTACACGATCAAGTTCCAGACGACCGGGGGCCAGCCCAACCCCTCCCCGGTCGTCTACGACATCACGGCCATCAAGGATCTTCCCCCAAGCGTTCGATTCGTCGCCCCCGAGCCCCGGATCAAGCTGCCGAGCAACGGCAAGGTCGCCCTCAAGATCGAGGCGGGGGACGATTACGGCGTCAAGGCCCTCAACCTGAGCGTCGTTCAGGGGAACGAGTCGTTGGTCTCCCGCGACCTCCTGGAGAACAAGACCCCGCCTCGAAAATTCGCCGGGACCGAGATCCTCGACCTGGCCGGCTACAGCCTCAAGCCCGGCACGAAGGTCGAATACTGGCTCGCCGCCCGCGACAACAAGGCGTTCCGCCCGAACTCGGTCACCACCGAGCACCAGATCATCGAGATCACCGACCCGCTCCCGCCCCCCGAGCTGGCCAAGCTCGACAAACAGATCGAGAAGGAAAACCAGCCGGCCCCGCCCGAAGAGACGCCCGAAGAACCCGGAAGATCAGATCAAGCAGGCGGGGAATGACCAGCCCCAGCCGAAGGACCAGCAGCAAGACCCGGGCGATGCCGGAGCCAAGCCGACGGAACTCGCTCAGGGCGGCACAAAACCGGGCGATGACAACAGGCCTCCCGCCGAGCCGAACCCGGCTAAGAACGAGCCTTCCCCCGCTGACATGAAGAAGATGGACGAACTAATTAAGCAGTTCAAGCGCGACCAGCCGAACCGGGATCAGGCGCAGAACCCAAACAACGGCAATCAAGCCCCGCCACTGGGTGCCACCAACCCGAACACTCAGCCCAACGCGAACCCGCAGAAGAACGGCAATCCGAACAACGGCAACCGGCCGCCCGGCGACGTCTCGCCGCCGCCTCAGGGCGCCCAGCAGCCGCAACAGCCTCAGCAACCCGGTAACCCGAATCCCCAGCCGAATTCCTCGGGCAATCCCCAGCCGAACAAGGGCGGGCCGTCCGACGTCTCGAAGGCCAATACGAATTCGTCGAGCCAGCCGGATACCGGCCGGTCGGAACCGTCGCAAGCAAAGCCCCAGGACGGCCAGCCGAACCCGTCCAAGCCGAGCAACCCGCCCCCCCCCGGCACGTCCGGCGGCTCGCCATCTTCGGGCAACCCGAATTCGACCAACCCGCCGACCGAACAGAAAAAGACGGAGCCGGGCCAGCCCGGGGCAACCCAGCCGAATGGCCCGAATTCTCCGGCCAACCAGAACAAGCCGGAGAACTCCGAGCCCAGGAAGCCCCAGCCGGGCGAGCAGGGCAACGGGGCGTCGAGTGGGGCCCAGCCGAACGGCTCGAACGGCAATCCGTCCTCGACCCAGCCCACCAAGCCCGAACCGAGCAAGACCGGCGCGGGTAACTCGACGAGCGGTTCGAACTCACCCAGCGGCAACAACTCCAACACGCCCCAGAAGCCCGAACCGAGCAAGACCGGCGCGAACGGCTCGAACAACCAGGGATCGGCCAACCCGTCCGGCACCAACCCGGCCGGAGGGTCGGAGCTGGACCGGGAGAAACGCGACCCCTCCAAGCCCGAAACGTCGCCCAACGCCTCGAACAAAACCGGCTCCGAACAGGCGAAGGGGGAGAATCAACCCGGAAGCGGCAAGCCCGAAAAGCCGACCGGCAATCAGCCCCCCGGCGCGAAGTCTGGCTCGAATCCCTCCGGCGCCCCCAACTCCACCTCGAACCAACCCGACGGATCGAAGCAAGAGGCGAGCACGAACCAGCCGAGCAAGCCGGGCGAAGCCAAAACGGGGACCAACCCCTCCGGAAACGCCCGGTCGAACCCCGGCAACCCGAAAGCCAATTCGAACAACGGTCCCGGCCAGTCGGGAGCCGGTAATCCCTCATCGACCAAGCCCGAGCCCACAAAGCCGAACGGCGACCCGAACGGGTCAAAGACCGGGGCGAATGAGCCCAACTCCGGATCTCCCAATGCAGCGAACACGCCGGAAAACAAGGCGGCAAACCAGCCTTCCAAGCCAGACACCGGCCCATCGGCCAGCGGGTCTTCCGATCCCAACAAGTCGGGCACGACCAAATCGAACGCGAATCCCAACGGCGAGGGTCCATCGAACGGCTCAAAGCCCGAAGCCGGTGCGAACGGCTCGAAGCCCGAAGCCGGCGCGAACGGCACCAAGCCCGAAGCCGGCGCGAACGGCACCAAGCCGGAGTCCGCGCGAACGGCGCGAAGCCCGAAGCCGGCGCGAATGGCTCAAAGCCCGAAGCCGGTGCGAACGGCTCGAAGCCCGAAGCCGGCGCGAACGGCTCGAAGCCAGAAGCCGGCGCGAACGAGACCAAGCCGAATGGCGAGCCCAACGGGGCGGGCCGCCCCGGTCCAGAGAATAAGGACGGGGCGCAGACCAAGGGGGCGGCTCCGAACGGTTTGAAGGAGTCAACTTCGCCCGACGGAACTCCTCCCAAGCCCGGTCAGCCCAACGGGGCCGGTTCGAGTGCGAACGGTGGCCAACCCGAGAAGAACAAGCCGGCGAGTTCCCGGCCAGGCGGCGCGTCGAACGAAGCGGGCAAGCCCTCGGCCGACAAGCCGGACGGCGGCCAGAAGCCGGACGGAGCCGGGAGCCCGAGTCCGGAGAAGCCGACCAACGGCAGCCCGACCGAGACTCAACCCAGCGGCGGCAAGCCGGCGGGTCATCCGGCCGAGGAGGCCAAGGCTGATGGGTCGGGCCAGCCCAACCCGAATTCCAACCCAACCGGAACGAAGCCGCCGACCGCCGGCCGGCCCGATCCGGCGAATCCAAAGGCCGAGTCGACCCCGTCAGGCGCCACGAAGCCGACGGACAACAACCCGGCCACGCCTGGCTCGCCCAAACCCGGTCAGCCCCAGGATCAACAGGCCAGCACCAGGACTCCGCAAGATCCGTCGAAAGAGGAGATGAAGCCCGGCCAGCCGACCGGCAAGCCGGCCCCGAATGAGGCCGCCAGTCCCGATTCGTCCAGCCAGCCCGACTCGAAGCAGCCGAGCACGGCCCAGCCGGACGCCACCCAGCCGAAGCCCAATCAGCCCTCGACGACCCAGCCGAAGCCCAATCAGCCCTCGGCGACCCAGCCGAAGGCGGCCAATCCCCAGGCGAATCCGCCGAAAAACGGCTCGCCGCAGCCCGGCGCCCCTCAGACCCCGAATGCCCAGCAGCCTCCGGGGCAGCCGCAAGGTGAGACCCAGGGTCAGGCCGAACAGGGCCAGGGCGAGAAGGGTCAAGGCGAGAAGGGTCAAGGCGAGAAAGGCCAGGGCGAGAAGGGTCAAGGCGAGAAGGGTCAAGGCGAGAAAGGCCAGGGTCCAGGCAAGGCGGGCGACAAGCCCGGTTCCAGCCCGTCCGACGGCAACCAGCCGGGGGCCGGCAAGCCCTCCGGATCTCAGGCCGGCACTCCGAAGCCGGGCGGGAATCAGGACGGCTCGAAGACCGAGGCTGGCTCGAAGGGCTCTGGCAAGCCCTCGGCCGGCAAGCCCGGCGGCAGCCAGGCCAACTCGGACGAGGCCGGCAGCGCCCAGTCGGGGGGCAAGCCGTCCAGCAACGGCTCGCCATCGGGTTCGAATTCTTCCCAGGGAGGCAAGCCCGGCTCCAAACCGGGGTCGAGCCAGCCGGGATCGTCGAGCGGCGGACGGCCCAGCGGCGGGTCTCCTAAGGGAAATCAGCCCAACAGCGGGCACGACACCCAGGCGGGTGGGAGCCAGGCCGGAGGGAATAACGCGAATCCCACCAATGATCAGAAACCCCCGGCGGACCTGAAAAACCAGGACCCCTCCAGCTCGCCCAGCAACTCCCCGACCGGCCGAGGCCAGCGCGGTGGCGACGACCCCGGGCACGAACAAGTTCGAGGACAAGTCGAAGCCCCTCCCGCCGGTCCCGTCCCGCTCGTCCGACGGCTCCGAGCCTTCGGTCGCGCCTGACAAGCCGCAAACCGACCTCGTCCTCCGAAAGATCCAGGACATGCTGAAGGACGACAAGTTCACCCCGAACGTCGAGAAGCAGCTTGGGATGACCAAAGACGAGGCCGAGCAGTTCGTCAAGAAGTTCGAGAAGCGCGACCAGCCCAGCCCCGCCGGCCCCGGCCGCGAGATCAAGGTGAAGCCGGGCCAGGACAAGGTCTTCGACCCGAACCGCAAGTCGGACTTCAACACGACCGCGACGGTCAGCAACCGGAATAACCGGCAAGGGACGACGATTCCCCAGGACAACCTCAGCGGGCTGTCCGAAGGGGGTCGGTCCACCCCGCCGCCGGAGCTTCGCCGCCAGTTCGAGGCCTACATGAAGGGTGTCGCCAACTCGAAGGTCGTCGCTCCAGGAAGTCCGGCGCCACCGGCCAATCGCTGAGACCACCCGGGCCGCTTGACCCATCGGCCCGCGCCGCATACCTTCACAGAGGTCGTCGACGGCCCGACGGTGGCCGTCGACGACTTCGCCGCTGTACCGTCCGAAGGTCGGCCGACTCCCATGCTCCAGCCGCTCGCCTTGCCCCGACGCTACCTGACCGCGTTCGACCCCCAGGACCTGCCGCATCATTTCACCGACGTCCTGGTCATCGGCGGCGGCGTCGCCGGCCTCCGCGCGGCGCTCGGCGTTCCGGAACCGCTCCGGGTCCTGGTGGTCACCAAGGATGAGGTCCGCGAGAGCAACAGCGCGTATGCCCAGGGCGGGATCGCCGGTGTCCTCGACCCCGCCGATCACTTCGAAGACCATGTCGCGGACACCCTCGCCGCCGGCAAAGGATTGTGTGACCCCGAGGTCGTCGAGCTGGTCGTCCGCGAGGCGCCCCGGCGGATCGGCGAGCTGATCGAGTGGGGGACGATTTTCGACCAGGTCAACGGCCAGGTCGCCCTGACCCGCGAAGGGGGCCACTCCCACCCGCGGATCGTCCACGCTCTGGGGGACGCGACCGGCCGCGAGGTGATGCGGGCCGTGATCGAGAAGGTCCGCGCCCGCAAGAACGTCCGGATCTGGCAGAACAGTTTCACCATCGACCTCCTGACCCACGAGGGACGTTGTCGGGGGGCTTTGGTCTGGGACAAACGCCGGGGGCCTTCCTTGATCTGGGCGAGAGCGACCGTGCTCGCGACCGGCGGCGCGGGGATGCTCTTCCGCGAGACGACCAACCCGCCGATCGCCACGGCCGACGGCCACGCCGTCGCCTACCGCGCGGGGGCCGAGCTGCGGGACATGGAGTTCATGCAGTTCCACCCCACGGTCCTCTACATCGCCGGCTCGTCCCGGCACCTGATCACCGAGGCCATTCGCGGCGAAGGGGCCTATCTCCGCGACCGGAACGGCCACCGGTTCATGCCCGATTACCACCCCGACGCCGAGCTCGCCCCTCGCGACGACGTCTCCCGGGCGATCGTCGCCCAGATGGCCAAAACCCAGCACCCGAACGTCTATCTGGACCTCTCGCACCTCGAATCGACCTTCATCAACGAGCGCTTCCCCGGGATCGCCGCGCTCTGCAAGGGGTTCGACCTCGACGTGACCCGCGACCTGATCCCCGTCCGGCCCGGTGCCCATTACATGGTCGGCGGCGTGACGATCGACAACGACGGCCGGACCACGCTGCCCGGCCTCTGGGCGGCCGGCGAGGTGACGAGTTCCGGCCTGCACGGGGCGAACCGGCTCGCCTCGAACAGCCTGCTCGAAGGGCTCGTCCACGGCGCGAGGGCCGCCGAGGACATCGCCGCGGCTCCTCTCCGCCTCGGGGCCGCACCGCCTGGAGGTTTCACCGATCGTCAGCGAGCCAGGCCCCGCGACGAACCGGGCACCCGCTGGACCTGGCCGACATCCGCGACTCGCTCCGGGCCCTGATGTGGCGCTCCGTCGGCATCACCCGAGACGCCCGGGGGCTCGACGAGGCCGCCGACCAGGTCAACTTCTGGTGCCGCTACGCCCTCAACCACGTCTTCGACGGTCCTTCCGGCTGGACCTCGCAGAACATGCTCACCGTCGCCCGCCTGATGATCGCCGCCGCCCTCGAACGCGAGGAATCGCGAGGCGTCCACACGCGCCGAGATTTCCCCGAGACCCTCACGGCCTGGGCCCGGCACATCGTCCTGATGCGCCCGCCGCTGGATACGGAAATCGCGGAGTCAAAGACGCTGGCTGTGTCGTAAGTTGATCGAAAAAATCAAAAGATGTAGGTTGGGTCGAGTCTCGGGTGAGCCCGATCACGAATTCGGACGGTAGAGCTCGCCCGGGGCTCGACCCGACTTACGAGCCCAGGATGACCTCACTCTGCGTCCGAAACATGGCCGAGGATTGGTTCGAGGGCGAGATCAACGATCTCGTCGAGCTGCTGCGTCAAGCGAAGATCCTGACGGTTTACGTGAGCTACGGATTCGGCTGCCAGCAAGAAGCCGTCGTCCAGACGAACGACATTCCCGTTGCGACCGCTGATCTGGTGCCATTCATCGTGGAAAGCGAGGAACGCGGGATTTTCCAACTCGGGGAGGCTGACCTGATCGTGAGAAGCAATCTCGGTAAGATCGAGTTCACCCTCTGCCACGAGCACGACATCCATTTCTCGGGCGAGGAAACCCCGCTTCTCCGCCAGGTTCGCTCTCGCTGGTCGAGAAAATATGAAAAGTGCTACGAACGTCGTAACGGCGGGGAATGGCGGCTGATCTCCGTCGCAAACTCTCATGGCGAACGGTTTTGAACGGGCCTCAGACCCACCCCTTCGCCTTCCGGAGCGCCCACTCGGCGGTCAGGATCGCGGCGAAGATCAGGAAGAAGGGCCAGTTGTCCCAGAGGCGATGCTCCGACTGGGAGATGTACTCGGACGCCTCGGGACCGAGGGTCTTGAGGTGCTTGGCCAGATCCTCGGAGCGGAGCGCGGCGCCTCCGGTGATCTCGGCGATCTGCTTGAGCAAGGCGAGGTCGGCGGCGGGGTTCTCCAGCTCGCGGTCGTCCTGGTAGACCATGAACCGGGCGGAGTCGGTGCCGATCTCCTTGCCGGCCTTCGTCCCCTTGACGGTGACGAGGTACTCGCCGGTCTGGCCGCTGGCGAAGTAGGCCCCTTGGCGTCGTCGCCCTGGGGGTAGAGCGGGACGGGCTCGGGCTTGCCCTCGGGCTTGCCGCTGGCGTCGAGCTTGGTGACGGTCGTGTCGTACTGGGCGTCGGATATCGGCTCGTTCTTGGCGTCGCGGGCGATCGCGGTGAGGTCGAGCTTCTGGCCGATGGCCACGCGCCGGGCGTCGAGCTTGAGCTTGACCTGGCTCTCCCCCTGGTTCTCCTTGTGGGCGAGCCAGAGGATGGCCTGTCTCCAGAACTTGGCGTGGGCGAGGCGCCCCTCGTCGCTGGACCGGGCCCAGGGCCAGGTCTCGCCGCCGAAGGCGAGCACGCGCCCCTTGCCGACGTTGTCCATGCCGATCATCAACGGGTCGCGGCCCGCCCTGGCGAGGACGAAGGCCGCCGGCTTGGGCGGGCCGAACCGGTTCGAGCCGGTGATCGGCGGCAGGGCGGCCCAGATCCTCGCCGTCTCGGGCGTGCTCGGGGCGAGCCGGAGGACGTAGTTTTCGAGGCCGAGCTGGTCCGGGACGACCTTGAGCCCCTCGTCCCCGGGCTCGATCTGACCGTCGTTGGGGCCGATGTTGACCGGCAAAATGCGGGCCAGCTCGGTCCCGGCCCAGCCCCCCGCGCCGAAGCTCGACCGGCCGCCGAGCATGATCAGGCCGGCCCCCTTCTCGACGGCGAGGGTCAAGAGGCGGATCTGGGTCGTCGTCAGATGGTCGGCGGGCAGGCCGCCGAGGATGTAGACGTCGTACTGGCCGGGGGCGAAGTCGGCGTCGTCCATCAGGCCCCGATCGCCCCGGGCCGGCTCGCGGACCACCTTCAGGTCGGCGTGGATCTCGCGGGCGGCGTCGAGGCTCCGGGTCAGGAACCGGGGCTCCCAGGAGAAATCCGGACCCCTGGACGTAAAGGACCTTCAGGCCCCCTTTGAGGACGTCGAGATAGGTGCTGACCTCGTTGTTCGTGGTGACCAGCTCGCCGGTCTTGGGCTTGACCTTGAGAGTCACCCGCTTCTCGCCCGGGGTCTCGGGGATGTACTTGAGGCCGTTGATCGGGATGACGTCGGCCCCTTCGGGGACCTTGATCGGTCTTGGTGGCGACGGCCCGGGGCTCGCCCTCGACGTAGAGTTCGACCTCGATCGGTCTGGTTGGCGTAGCCCTCGGACGGAGATCGTCCCCCGGATCTCCGGCTGGTTCTTGACGAAGACCGTCGGCCCGGCGATCAGCTCGCGGACGGCGATGTCCTTCGACGCCTTGCCGGCGTCGGCCGTCGCCGACGCCCGACGGTCACCACCGGCACGGTCGCGGCCCGCAACTGCTGGGCGGCGACCAGCGGCGAGATCCCGCCGTTCGAGGCGCCGTCGGAGAGCAGGATGATCGAGGCCACGCGGACACCCGCCGAATCCTTGACCGGCCTTGAGCAGCATCGAGCCCAGGTCGGTCTCCCGGCCGTTGGGCTCCTTGGCGTCGTCGGCCTTGTAGTCGTGGAGGTCGGTGTCGAACCGGATAGACCTTGACCTCGAGGTCCTTCGACTTCCCCTCGACCGACCTTTCGGGCGGCGTCGAGCGCCTTCTTGGCGACCGCCCAGCGGGTCTGCCCTCCGCCTCGTCGCCGATCGTCATGCTGCCGCTGGAGTCGATCAGGAAGATCACCGAGCTTTGCTGCTTCTTCTTCTCGTCGAGCATCAGCGAAGGCCGGAGCGCCGCGGCCAGGCAGAGCAGGACCGCCGCGATCCGGAGCGCGAACGCGAAATACCGCCATGACCCCGAGGTGTTCCGGAACTGGGGCCGATAGGCCCAGATCGTCAGGCCCAGCACGGCGGCCGAGGCGAGGATCACGAGGATGTAAGAGCCGCCGATCGGATTCAGGCTGATGCTCATCGCGGCGGCCTCCTTATTCGCTCCGGAGGGTCGATCGGTGGATGGTCAATGGGCGAGACATCGGATCTCCTCGATCGATCATCACGCCATTCTCGATTCACGCGGCGGCCGTTTCCCGGTGGAACTTGTTGGCCAGGAGGTTCTCGGCGGTCACCAGGGCCAGGATCAGGAACATCAGGAAGGGGAACAGCTCGCTTCCGTACGATGGCCGTATCGTGCGCTTCTCGGAGCTCCTTGGCGTCCTCGGCGATCTTGTAATTGTCCTTGCCGCCGAAGAGTCCGTCGAGGTCATTCGGCTTGAGCGAGAGGACCTGGGTCTCGGCCGGGGGGACGTTGACGCTGAACCCCATCTTCATCTGCGAGCCGTCCGGCCCGGTTCCCTTCGACCGTCCACTGGCCTTCCTTCTGAGGCGCCGGGATCAGAAGGATGTCGCGAGGTCGTCGGCGCGGCGAGGCGGTCGGAGACCTTGGGGTCGGGACCCTGGACGGTGTAGCTCGACGCCTGCCGATTCGGGTCGACGGTCAAAATGGCGTCCTGGCCGGCCTCGTAGTTGAGCCGCTCGCCGGAGGTTCCCGGCGAGGTAGGGGATCGTCTGCGAGAGGATGTCGACGAACGCCCACGACCTGCGGGAACTCATTCCAGGCCGCCGGGTCGTCGCGGAGAGACTCGCCGCGGAAGAGCGGGGTCGTCCAGAGCAGGACGTGGCCGGTCCGGGTCCCTTTGAAGCTCCGCTCCAGGACGGCCGGGTCGCCGTCGGCGTAACTGGAGGATCGTCCGCGAGCTGTCGGCCGGCTTGACGGTCCAGTAGCGATAGACCGGCCAGGCCGTCAGCTCGGGGTCGAGCAGCCTGGGGATGGCGATTGAAGAGGGGGTGGTCGAAGTCGGCCCGGCCGAAGGCGTTGCCCGAGGGAGTGGCTTTCTTCTCCAGCGAGCGTCGCCGGCAGGATCGATGAGGCGTCCTGGCCGTAGGATCGAGGCATCCGCGCGGTCGCCGGGGGCGACGACCAGGCCGCCCCCTTCGCGGACGTACAATGCCAGCTTGCCCCAGTCGGCGGCGGTCAGGCCGTCGACGTTGAGCAGGAAGACCGCCGCGTAATCCTTGAGCGAGAGCCTGGCTCCGAGCCTCGAACTGCTTGCGGGTCTCGCGCTCGACCTTGAACGGTGACGACGCCGCCGCCCGGGGCGATCGACGGCCTCGGGCGCCAGTGCCTTCTCGACGAAGAGGGCGTCGATGTTCAGGTCGGAGACGAGCAGGATCCGCAAGGCCGGCTGGGTGTTGAAGGTGAAATAGCGGACGTCGTCGAAAGCCATGTTGTCGGTCCCGCCGCCGAGCTTGATCCGGCCCTGGTGCAGGCCGGGTTCGAGCTTCGAGGGGGTGATGAACGTCACCTCGACCTCGCCGTTGGCGGGCAGGTCGACGAGCTTCTGGTCCTTCTTGTTGTCGCCGTCGAGCCAGAACTCGGCGACGCGCTCGGTCGCCGGGCCGGAGGAGCGGAGCGTGGCCTTGATCTCGACCGGCTCTCCCTCGGTGACGATCGCCGAGGTCGGCTCGGCCGCGAGGATGGCGACGTCGCGGACGTCCTTGGGGGTCAGTTTCAGGACATAGGTCCGGACGACCTTCTTCGCCTCGCGGATCTTCTCCAGCTCCTCGGTCGTCCGGGTCGAGCCCAGCTCCCAGGCCGAGCTGGCGAGGTCGGTGAGGACGTAGACCTCGCGTCGGGCGAGGTTGCTCTCGGCGACCGCCTTGCTCGCCTGGACGACCGCCGCGTTGAGCGGACGGTTGGCGGCCCGGAGGGCCGAGCGCGTCGATCCGCTTGCGGGCCGAGGCCGGCGAGACGGCCACCGGCTTGATCGGGTCGGCCGAGTCGAGCACGAAGACCTCGCTGTCATCGGTCGATCTTCTTGAGGATCTCGACCGCCCGGAGCTTGGCCTCGGCCAGCCGGTCGCTTGCCCCGCTCGGTGTACTGCATCGACATGCTGGTGTCGAAGACCAGGGCCAGCGCCGTGGGCACCTCCTGGTCGCCGAGCGAGGTCTCCGAGTTCAACGTCGGCCGCGCCAGCGCCAGCGCCATCAGGGCCAGCAGGAGCATCCGGGCGGCCAGCAGGAGCCAGTTCTTGATCTTGAGCTTCTTCTTCGAACGCTTGTGCCGCTCGCGGATCAAGCCGGAGCGCGGGGAAGATCACATGCTTGGGCGTCTGCCTCATGAACAGGTGGAGGATCACCGGGACGGCCGCCAGCGCCGCCCCCGCCGCCAGGCCCGCGTGCAGGAGCGAGATATCCATGATCCACCCGTGCCCCTGGAGAAGTAATGTGTCCCGATTTCAGATCTCGGATTTCGGATCTGAGATCTCAAATCTGAGATTTCAGATCTGGGATTTCATATCATGTGAAATTTGAAATACGCCTCACCCTCGCGCCTGTCGGCTGTGCAGGTAGCTCATCAAGGCCTTATCAAACGGCATGCCGGTGTGGATCGGGACGTAATCGATCCGGGCCCCGACGCATTCCTTGCGGTAGCCGCCACGGAACGCGGCGACCTCTTCGAGGTAGTCGGCCTTGATCGCGTCGGCGTCCACCTCGAGCCGCTCGTTGGTCTCGTTGTCCTCCAGCTCGAGCATGCCGTGGAACGGGAAGAGGGCCTCGGCCTCGTCGAGGATGTGGAAGAGGATGACGTCGTGGCCCGAGTGCCGGAGCCGGTGCAGGGCCTTGTAGACCGGCTCGGCCTCGCCCAGCAGGTCGCTGAAGATCATGACGAGGCTCCGGTGCCGGATCATCCCCGCCACCTGGTGGAGGCTCTTGGCGATCGAGGTTTCGCCCGATGGCTTCAGGCTCGCCAGCAGCGAGAGGATGTTGCCGAGTTGCGTCCGCTTGCTCTTGGGCGCGAGGCTCTGCCGGACCTGCTGGTCGAACGCGATCAGGCCGACCGGGTCCTGCTGGTGGATCATCAGGTAGCCGAGGGCCGCCGCGAGGCTCACCCCGTACTCGAACTTCGTCAACTCTTGTCGGTAGGTGTATCCCATCGACCCCGAGAGGTCCATCACCAGATAGCCCGAGAGGTTGGTCTCGGCCTGGAACTTCTTGATGTAAAATCGGTCGGTCTTGGCGAAGACGGCCCAGTCGATGTCGGAGATGTTGTCGCCCGCCGTGTACTTCCGGTGCTCGGAAAACTCGACCGAGAACCCCTGGAACGGGCTGGCGTGCAGGCCCGAGATGAACCCCTCGACGATGAACTTGGCGCGCAGGTCGAGCCGGGAGACCTGGCGGATCACCTCGGGCTTGAGGTACTTCTCGGCGGTGCTGGCCAAGGGCATCCTTTCAGAAGACTTTGGACAGGGGGATCATCAGGTCGGGCAGGAGCGGCGACTCGTAAGAATCGCTCACCGCTAAGATACGCTCCTCGATAGCCCTCTGGTGCGAAAGTCAGGACGGTCACGTTTCGCCGGAACCGATCAATGATGACATATTCCCGGACGCCCAACCGGTGATAATCGGCCCGCTTGCGGACGTAATCACGATCGCGGGAAACTTTGTCCGGGCTGACGATCTCGAACATCATGTCGGGAACGCGGTCGGGGATCTTTGGGACAGCACCCTCGGTGACGAGGTAGACGCCGATATCGCCGATCCGGTCGGTGCCGTCGTCGACGCGAATCCAGGCCTCCGAGACGACCTTCTGGACGATTTCGGGATGGGCCAAACGATAGGCGCCGAGACGGTCGCGCCAGGGCTCGGTAACGTCAACATGATCTTCGCCGCTGGGTGCCAAGACGATCAGCCTCCCGTCCTCGCGCTCGTACGTCCAGGGCTCGTCGAACTCGGCCTCGGCGAACTCCTCGGACGTGACGAACCGGCCGTCGTCCTTGCGGCCGAGCTGGAGGATGGTCCGGTGCGTTGCCATCGAGGGGCCTCCTTCAGAAGACCTCGGAGATCAGGATCGAAAAGCCCGGTAGCAACGGTGTTTCGTAGCGATCCTTGATGGTCAAGACGCGGGCCTCGTATCCTTCCGTCTTCCAGGTCAGCACGGTCACGGTCTGCTTGAAGCGGTCTACGATGACGTACTCCCGGACGCCGAAGCGATGATAATCGGTCCTTTTGCGAACGTAATCACGGTCGCGGGAAACCTTGTCCGGGCTGACGATCTCGAACATCAAGTCCGGGATGCGGTCGGGAATTTTGGGGACCGGCCCGATCGGGACGAGGTAGACACCGATATCTCCGATCCGGTCGGTGCCGTCGTCAACGCGAATCCAGGCCTCCGAGACGACCTTTTGGACGATGCCAGGATTCGCCAGCTTGAAGGCGACGAGTCGGTCTCGCCAGGGTTCGGAGCAATCGTTGTGATCTTCGCCGCTGGGTGCCAAGACGATCAGCCTCCCGTCCGCGCGCTCGTACGTCCAGGGCTCGTCAAACTCGGCCTCGGCGAACTCCCCGGACGTGATGATCCGGCCGTCATCCTTGCGGCCGAGCTGGAGGATGGTCCGCTGAGTTGCCATGGTCGTACCTCCTTGGCGCAGCGGGATCTCAGACATTCGCCCGGTCGCTCGTACTTGGGGACGTCTGGCTCGCGGATCTCGGCGACCAGCCGCTTGATAAGGCTCTCGGTCGTCTGGCCCTCGGCCTGGGCCTGGAAGTTGGTGCTGATCCGGTGGCGGAGGACCGGGATGGCGACCTTCCGGATGTCGTCGAGCGAGACGCTGAAGCGGCCGTCCATCGCGGCCATCGCCTTGCCGCCCAGGATCAGGTTCTGACCGGCCCGAGGCCCCGCGCCATAGTCGACCAGTTCCTTGATGAACTGCGGGGCCTTCTCGTCGGCCGGACGGGTGGCCCGGACCAACCGGGTGACGTACTCGACCGCGTAGTCGGAGATCGGCACCGAGGTCACCAGCTTCTGGAGATTTGTGATCGCCTTGGCCGAGAGCACCTTCTTGAGTTCGGCGGTCTCTCCCTTGGTCGTGGCCGAGAGGATCTTCTTCTCCTCCTCGTACGACGGGTAGCCGACCCGGATGTCGAACATGAATCGGTCGAGCTGGGCTTCGGGCAGAGGATAGGTCCCTTCCTGCTCGATCGGGTTCTGGGTGGCGATGACGAAGAAAGGGTCGGGCAGGTTCAGCGTCTCCTGGCCGACGGTGACCTCGCGCTCCTGCATCGCCTGGAGCAGCGCGGCCTGGGTCTTGGGCGGGGTCCGGTTGATCTCGTCGGCCAGGATGATGTTGGAGAAGATCGGCCCGGGGACGAACCGGAAGCTCCGGCGTCCGGCCTCGGGCTCCTCCAGGACGTTCGTGCCGGTGATGTCCGAGGGCATCAGGTCGGGCGTGAACTGGATGCGCTTGAAGCCGACGTCGAGGATCTTCGCCAGAGAGCTGACCATCAGGGTCTTGGCCAGGCCGGGCACGCCGACCAGGAGGACGTGGCCCCGGGTGAAGATCGAGGCCAGGATCTGCTCGATCACGTCGTGCTGGCCGATGACCACCTTGCTCAATTCGGTGATCATCACGTCGCGTGAGTGGCGGAATTCGTCAAGGAGCTGGGAGATCCGGTCGCCGGCATTGGACATCGCGTCTTCCGTAACCCAGGGTGTGATGTAAGTGCCAGACCCAAGCGGCCCTCCCGGCTCGACCGGAAGGCAGGGCCCGCGTGAAAAGGGGCGTCGTTCGCCCTCAAGGCTTCCGGCGCTCTCCGGCTTCGACCATTGTAGTAAGCCGAGTTGACTCGATTCAAGCGAGGCGAAATGGTCTCATCCCGGGATTCGGGCAGCCGTTGCCGATTTCCGAGGCGAAGTTCTCGCGTTTGACGCCTCAATTAATGCACGCCAGCTCTTCGATGGTCCCGTTCAAGATGAGTGGCGTGCGGTCCTGGTTTTCCTTAAAGACTGATGGGCAAGCCGGAAACGCCATCGTGATTGCACTGTTTCGTTTTTTTGGAGATTGTTTGTTTGGGAAGCAGGTGACTTGGCCCGAGGATTGCCCTATAATCTTTTTGTTCAACCGCCTGACACACCGCGATCGGTGCGGTGCCCTCCCTCAGCGTTCTCTTTCGGGTTCGTCCCTCCAACAGGGCTCCGATCCAGGTTCTGACCCTCGGTTCCTTCCTCCCACCGTCTACCGGTCTTCTGAACAGACCGGCCTGCCCGACTTCTGGACTCCTTCGATCCCACGGACATCGAAATGCGTCACGCCACGCCAAGCGTTCCGGGTTCGTTCTTGAGGTTCGAACTCGATTGACTGACCTGGCGAGGAACCAAAGCCCGATCCACGTGTTTAAGTGCATGGGGTCGTGCAAAGACTGATGACTCCTGTCGTGGTGTCTGGACCAATTATCAGGAAAGAACATGAGCTTCTCTTTCTCATCGCTGATCCGACTCCTGGTACTGCTCGCCCTGAGCACCACCTTGCTGGCCGTGGGCCTTTCCCGGCTTGATCCCCCCCGGCCGGAACGACGAACTCGTCGAACTGTTTCTCATATGAATATTAATGAGTATTTTTTGGACGTGACGGATCGCAGCCCTCGCTGGCTGGACGTGGAGACCGGGAAGGTCGTGGCATCGTCCCTTGAGGATGGCGGCGTTCTCGAGTCGGCCACCTGCTCCCCCTGGGTTGATGAGAAGGGTCATCGTCACGTGGTGGGCCGCTGGTCGAGTCGGACCAAGGACGGCCCGATGTCGATGAGCAACGATTTCGGACTGGCCCGATACACCTTCCCCGGCGGCAAGATGGTGGACCAGGTCTCGACCGAGATCGTTCCCGTGGGGCCGCCGTGCTGGTTCCCCGGGACGGGCGCTCGGATCCTCTTCGCGGCCGGCGACGGGATGCTGTACCACTATTCCTTCGAGCCCGAACCTTCGCTCACGTCGGTTAAGTCCGAGGTCCGACCCGACGCGAAGCCCATGCCTCTGACCTGGCGTTGCGACAAGCCAGGCGAGGGAGCCGTCTACATCAGCGACGTGTCGTGGCCCGAGGACCCCCGGATGGGTGGTTGTGTCGTGGTCTCGCTCCGCGATCAGATGATCTCCTCGGAGGGCTCGCGGCGTTTTTCCCGGACCCAACTCTGGTGGCTCCGGCTCAACTTCGCCGGCACCGAGATCGTCGAGTGTGGTCGCCTGCTCATTCCTGGCGACCAGGACCAGTCCGATGGTTTCGACGAGCGATCCCCGGCGGTCGGATCTTTGTCCGACGGCCGGCTGGTGCTGGCCTATCTCCAGCAGTCAGGTGCAAGGACGACCTGGGAACTCCGGGTGACGCCGATCGACTTCGAGGGCGAACGTCGAGTCCCGGTGGCCCACGCCTCGGAGAACTTCCTCCTTGCCGAACGTTGCCAACCGGCCCAACCGTCCTTCTCGGCGGACGGGCGGTGGATCAACGCGATCACCGGCCCCTTCTTGCCGGAAAGCCACATCACGCGATACTCCACCCGCGGGCTCCTTGCGGGTGCCAAGTGATCCAGAGGACAGGGTGACGAACTCGCGTCTCGGTCCGATGATCCTCCGGATTCCATGAGATCCGGCGCCCGGTCCCTCCGGGTGCCGGATCTCGCATTTTCAGACCGTCCGCGACGCCGAGTCCCGGACCGCTTGTCGGGGCTCGATCGGTCGTGCCACAATAGGGGGAGAGTGGCTCGATTCCGCTCCAAGCACCGGAGGCTGCCAAGATGTTCCGAGCGTTGCGAGTCCCGATGGTCCTGGCCGTCCTCGGCACTCTGGTTGCCGCCGGTCTCGCCCCACAGGCCCGGGGCGCGGTGACCCGCGAGGAAGTTGAGCGAGCGATTCGCGGCGGCGTCCGTTACCTGATCAAACAGCAACGCCCCGACGGCTCCTGGCCCGAGATCGACGACGACGCCAAGACTGGCACGACCAGCCTGGTCACGCTGGCCCTTCTCACCGCGGGCGAGCCCCCCGACGCTCCTCATATTGCCCGGTCGCTGGAATTCCTCCGGAGGTACGACCCTGGCCAGCTCGACAGCGTGTATTCCGTCGCGCTTCAGACGATGGTCTTCGCCGCCGCCAGCCCCAAGGCGGACATCGTCCGGATCGAGGCCAACGTCGACTGGCTCCAGGAGGCCCAGCTCAAGCCGGGCGACCATGCCCTCTGGCCCGGCTCGTGGAGCTACAAGTCGTCCAAGACCCGACACGGCGACAACTCGAATTCCCAGTATGCCTTGCTCGGACTGAACGCCGCGACCGAGGTCGGGGTGAAGGTCAAGCCGGAGGTCTGGAAGCTCGCACGAGACTACTGGCAGCACTACCAGCAGCGTGACGGGAGCTGGGCATATACTCCGGACGCCAACAACGGGACCACCGCCAGCATGACCTGCGCGGGGGTCTCCAGCCTGATCATCAGCGGGCTGAAGCGGTTCCGAGGGTCCGAGCGGCTCGTCGGCGAGCACAGCGTCGAGGACTGCGGCGAGGGGGCGGCCGACCTCAACCTCGAAGCCGGCATCCGCTGGCTCTCGACCCATTTCCAGGTCGGCCAGAACTTCGGCGCCGGGCAGCAATGGAAGTATTACTACCTCTACGGCCTCGAACGGACCGGCCGGCTCAGCGGCGTCCGCTTCTTCGGCGACCACGACTGGTACCGCGAGGGGGCCGAGGAACTCGTCCACGACCAGGATAAGCTCGACGGCTTCTGGCGAGGGACCCAGTACGAGCGCTATCCGGTGATCTCGACCAGCTTCGCCCTGCTCTTCCTGGCCAAGGGGCGTTCGCCAGTGGTCATCAACAAGCTCCGCCACGGCCCCGGGACTGACTGGAACAACGACGTTGACGATGTCCGGAACCTTGTCGGGGCCGTCTCACGCGACTGGAACCACCTCCTGACCTGGCAGGTTGTCGACCCCAACGTCGCGCGGGTTGAGGACATGCTTCAGGCCCCGATCGCCTTCATCAACGGCCACAAGGCTCCCGACCTCGACGATCGGGGCGAGCAAAACCTCCGCGACTTCGTCGAACAGGGCGGCTTCATCTTCGCCGAGGCCTGTTGCGGCAAGCCCGAGTTCGACCAGGGGTTCCGGGCCTTGATGAAACGGGTCTTCCCCGAGCCCGACTACGAACTCCGGTCTCTTGCCCCCGACCATCCCGTCTGGCGGGCCAAGTGGCAGCTCTCCCCCGAGGATCACCCGCTCCTGGGGATCGAGCACGGCTGCCGGACGGTCGTGATCTACTCGCCCGAGGACCTCTCGTGCGACTGGAACCAGATCGAGACCCAGTCCGACCTCCCTCGGGTGGCGAAGTCGACCCGGATCGGCCAGAACGTCATCGACTACGCGACTGGCCGCGAGTTGCCGGCCGACAAGCTCTCAACGCCCGAAGTCAAGGACTTCAAATCCGAACCCCCTCGTCAGGGGGCCTTGCGGATCGCCAAGCTCCGCCATGCCGGCGACTGGAACATCGCGCCGCTGGCCATCCCCAACCTGACGACCACGCTCCGCGACAAGCTCAAGTTCGACGTGGTGATCAACCACAAGGAACTCTTCCCGACCGACCCGAACCTCGTCCATTACCCGTTGATCTACATCCACGGCCGCGCCGCGCTCGTCGTTCGACGAGAAGGACAAGGCCGCGCTCCGGACCCACCTCGACCCCGGCGGTGGCACCCTCTTCGCCGACGCCGCGTGTGGGAGCCCCTCGTTTGACGCCGCGTTTCGCAAGTTCGTCGCCGAGCTGCTGCCGGGCAACCCGATGATCCCGATCCCCCGCGACGACGAGCTTTACACGGCCAACATCCACTACGACCTCAAGGACGTCCAGTACACCAAGGCCGCTGGAGGAGGCCGGGACCTCCCGCAGCTCGAAGGCGTGAAGGTCAACGGCCGGTGGGCCGTGATCTACTCCAAGTACGACATCGGTTGCGCCCTCGAACGCCACCAGGGGCTCGACTGCAAGGGATACACCTACGAGAGCGCGATGCGGATTGCGGCGAATATCGTGATCTACTCAACGTTGCCGTGAGCCTCAGGTCTTCCCCGCTTCGAGCGACTTCACCCGCGAGATATACCCCTTCGAGTCGAACTTCTTTCGCGTGCTTTCATAGCTCATGAACCGGACGGTCCCGAAGATCGGCCGTTCGCCCCAGGGGCGGTCGTGTTTGCCACCGATCGCCCAGGCGACGCCGGTATAGCCGTTGGGGTCGCGGCCGTCCATCTCGTAGCGGTCGTTCAGGCGGAGGGCGATGGCGAAGGCGGTCTCGGGGTCGGGGGTCCATTCGAGGATCTTCTTGGCCCAGTACATCCGCAGGTAGTTGTGCATCCGGCCAGTCAGGACCATCTCCTTCTGCGAGGCGTTCCAGAGCGGGTCGCCGGTCTCGCCGGCCTCAAGCTGCTCGGCCGAGTAAAGGACAGGCCTCCGGTCGCCCGCATGCTTGGCCAGGGTCTTCAAGGCCCACTCGGGGCAGCCCTGGAGCCGGTCGTAGTCGGGGTTCCGGCTCACGAAATTGATCGATAGCTCTCGGCGGACGATCAACTCTTCCAGGAGCGCATCCTTGCACTCCTGAGGCGCGTCCGATTCCATCACCGCGAGGCGCGATCGTCAACGGGCCGATCTGGCCGAAGTGGAGATGTGCGGAAAGCTCGGTCGTGTTGTACGGGGTCGGCTCGTTCCGCTCGGATGCGTAGACGGGCAAACGTTCCTTGACAAATCGTTTGAGCCGTCGGAGAGCCTCGGCCGTCCCGCCGAGATAGCCAGGGACCTCCCCCACGCCGCCGACCTTGAGCCGCTCCATCAATGAATCCGGCTCGATCGGCTCCCCCTTGGGAATCAAGGCATGATCCAAAGCGAGGTGTGCTTTGATGTTCGTCATCGGCTTGAGGTACTCGTCCCAGATCCGATGCATCTTGGGCCGGATGGTCCGCGCGGCGAATTCTTCCTTGGGGAACAGTGAAGACGGAACGACGACGTCGGCGTCGACCAGGCGGAAGGGCACCTTCAGGGTCTCGGCGGCTGAATTCCGCCACTTCTGGCCGATCCGGACCGGGTTCTCGTCACCAACCACGATGGCCGCGTTGGCTTCGTTTGCGACCTTCGCCGCGACCTGATCAGGCGAGCCGATCCGAACGACCAGCGGGACGCCTCGGGCTTCCAGGTCTCGCTTCGCGTCGGGAAGTCCCTCGACGAGGAACCGATAATGTCGGCGCTCGGCCTCAGGATAGTCGGCCGTGAGCCCGAACACAGCCAGCACCGGCAATTTCAGCGTGTTGCCCAGCTTGATGGCGTGGTTCAGGGCCAGGTTGTCGACCCCTCGCTGGGCGCGTTGCATCCAGTAGAGAACACAGCGGCCCTCCGGGTCGGGATCGCCGGGTCGGAGGACTCGAATCCGGGGGTTGGGTTGGAGGAGCGTTGCCAGGTCGGGCACGATTCGCGACTCTCCCGGGGTCGGAGGCATCGCCGAGATTGTAGACCGCCGTCGAGCCCCGGCCTGGCCGCATCCTCGGGTCAGAAGATCGCGGTCAGGTGCTTGTACAGGTCGGGACGCTCGGCCTTGAGCCAGCGGAAGTAAGCCGCCGCGGCGGCGAATCGTCTGGCCTTCCTCTCGGTGTCGGCGACGGCGTCGAGCGGGACCATCAGTTCGCGGCCCCCCGTCACGCAGGCCCCCTCGCCGAACCGGTAGCCCTCGAACTCGTCGAGGTTCTTGCCGGAGAGGGCCTTGAGCCCGATGCTCGCCATGTAACGCTCCATGTAGCTGTCGGCGAGGGCCCCATCGTAGAGGAGCCGGAGGCCGCACGACTCACCGAGCTGCGCGAGCGACTTCGCGGCGACCAGGCGGAGATAGGCGGAGACCTTCGCGTCGTCCATCAGGAGGCGGAGCCGGCGATGCGCCGCGTAGACCTTCAGGTCGCCCAGGCGGAAGGTCGCCCCGTAGCGGATCGCGTCGTCCGGGTCGTCAAGCGCCCCGACCAGCAGTCGGACGACCCGCTCGTCCTTTGCGAACGACTCGCCGAGGATCTCGTAGCACGACCGTCGGAACCGGGCATCGTCGATCCCGGCGAGCAACTCCTGCTGGATGGCCCTCACGGCGGCGTCGCCGGTCGCGATCAGCTCCTGTCGGGCGGCCAGCTCGGCCGGCCAGTCGGTCGCCGCGCAGGCCTCGCCCAGCTTCTTGAGGGCGGTATGCGCGGGATCGGGGTCCGGCCCGTCCAAGGCCAGAATCACGACGGCGAGGCAGGCGAGCGGGATCATGGCGCACTCCTTTCTGTGCCGGATCCTCCCCGGCGTCCCGGCCGGGTCGGTTCAGAAGCCCTGATCGAGCGGCGGCTTGCCCAGCTTCGCCCGGATCGCGGCGACCTCGGCCGGGTCGTTGACCGGGTTGATTGGCGGCTTGCCCTGGAGCACGCCGACGACGTCGGTCGAGACCTCGTCGGCCATGTTCCGCAGGCTCTCGGTCGACTGCGCGGCGCTGTGGGGGGTGAGCATGAGGTTCAGGTCGGCACGGACGATCAGCGGGTGATCGGGTGGGGGCGGCTCGATCGTGTAGACATCCGCCCCGTAACCGAACAGCCCCTTGCTTTCGAGGGCCTCAAGGACCGCGTCCTCGTCCGTGACCGGCCCCCGGCAGGTGTTGATCAGCACGGCGCCCGGCTTCATCTTCGCGAGCGCGGCGCGGTCGATCATCGCCCGGGTGCTGGCGTCGAGCGGGACGTGGAGCGTGACGAAGTCGGACGCGGCGAGCAATTCGTCGAAGCCGACCCGCGTGGCGTTGGCCCGTTCCTCGGCCTCTTTGGGGATGTCGATGATGTCGTTGTAGAGCACCTTCATGCCGAACCCCGCATGGGCGATCGCGCCGACGCGCTTGCCGATCCGGCCGAAGCCGACGATCCCCAGGGTCTTGCCGGCGATATCGCGGCCGACGAGCTTGGTTCGGTCGTTGTAGCGGCCCTCGACGAGCGCCTTCATCTGGCCGGGGAACTGCTTCGAGACGCCGATCATCATCGCGAAGACGTGCTCGGCCACGCCTTGGGTGTTCGCCCCCGGCGTGTAAACGACCAGAATTCCCCGCTCGGTCGCGGCCGGGACGTCAACCTGGTCGTATCCGACTCCGTGTCGGCCGATCACGCGGAGCTTCTGGCCGCAATCCATCAAGGCCGCGTCGATCGTGCCCGCCGTCCGGATCACCAGCGCGTCGGCCTCGACGATCTCGCGGTGCAGGACCGCCGGTTCCAGTGAGGATGCCATGCGCAGCTCGCCCGCCTCTCGAAGCCGGTTCATCCCCGACTCGAACATGGTGGTCAACGACAAGATGATCGGCCGGTCCGCCATGATGCTCGCTCGCGGTGGGAGGATGACTCTTCCATTCGAAACCCGGACGACCTCGCAGGCTCGAAGCGGCCAGGCTAACATAACGGGCCGTCGTCGTTAAGGTCACGACGGGTCCGGGCCGCGATCGGGGCTCATCCATCATCCTTCATCCACCGACCAACGGACCTCCCCTGCCCTGGCGATCGTCGCTGGCCGCGATCGTTGCCGGTTCGGTCGTGATCCGCCTGGCGGTCATGTGGACCGGGTTGGGGCGGCTCGACGACCCGGATCATTACCTGGTTCTTGCCCGGTCTCTGGCGGAGGGTCGAGGCTTTTCACTCGATGGTCGCCCGACGGCCTACCGGCCGCCTCTCTATCCGATCGTGCTCGCCCCGTTCGTCGCGACGCTCGATCGCCGGTGGTTGCCCTGGGCCGTGGGAGGGCTGCATCTGGCCCTCGGAGCCGGAACGGTGACGCTGGTCGCGTGGACGGCCCGGCGTTGGGGGCTCTCGCCTTTCGGAGCCTGGCGGCGGCGGCGATCGTGGCGTTCGATCCGGTGCTGGTGGTCCAGTCGCGCTCGGTGATGACCGAGACGCCCGCCGCCTTCCTGGTCGCCGCGAGCCTTGCGGCGCTCAGCCTTGGCGGCGCGAGCGGGGCCATCGTTGGCGGCGTCGGATTCGGCCTGGCGAGCCTTTGCCGGCCGAGCCTGCTTCCCGCCGGTCTCCTGGTTGCGTCGGCCGCACTGGTCTTCGGGCCAGGATCTGGGAAAACGCGGCTGATCCGATCGGGACTCCTGGTTTTCGCGACAATCGCGACGCTCGTTCCCTGGGCCTGGCGGAATGCCCGGGTCCTCGGCGAGCCCGTCTGGACGACCACGCACGGCGGCTACACCCTCGCCCTGGCCAACAACCCGGTCTACTACGCGGACGTCCTCGACGGACCTCCCGGCGCGGTCTGGTCGGGGACGAACCAGGCCGGCTGGTTCGCCGAGGTTGCCAGGTCGACCGCCGGAATGACCGAACCCGAGGCCGATCGCGTGCTCCGATCGGCCGCGATTCAAGTTCTCCGGGAACGGCCCCGGGATTTCCTGCGGGCCTCGGCAGCTCGCCTGGGCCGGTTCTGGGGCCTGGCGCCTTCGGGAGCGGTCTATCCGTTCTGGCTTCGGGTCGGGACAGCCGTCTGGACGACGCCCCTCTGGCTCACGTTGGCCCTGGGGTTGGCGAGCCGATCGACCTGGCGCTGGCCGAGCGCCGCGGCGCCCGCGATCCTGCTGGCACTGACGCTGGTTCACGTGGCCTACTGGACCGACCTCAGGATGCGAGCCCCGCTCGTCCCGGCGATCGCCTTGATTGTCGCGAACGCCTGGCTCGGCAGGCTCGCGAAGGGTGGCCTTGACGGTGGGGAAAAGCTGTCATCCATGATCAATCATTCCGAGAATCTGGGAGATTGATGTGTCCGGTCACGGGCTCGAAAAAAAACGAAAAAAATCCCATTTTCTTACTATGCAAAATCCGAGCTTTGGTTAATCTTAAGACAGCCGCTCTCGGCGGGTTCCCCTTAGCCGTTCAGGACGCTAGCCTCGCCAGAACGCTCATTTCGCAGAGGACAGAAGCAGTGGCCAAGAAGCTCTATGTCGGCAATCTGACGTACGACACGACGGAAGACAACCTGGTGGAATTGTTCAGCGAGTTCGGCGAGGTCCTTTCGGCGCAGATCATCATCGACCGTGACACGAACCGATCCAAGGGTTTCGGGTTCGTGGAGATGGCCGATGGCGCCGATGAGGCGGCGAATGCCCTGAACGGTCAGGATTTCCGCGGTCGTAACCTGACAGTGAACGAGGCCCGGCCGCGCGAACCGCGGGACAATCGGGGCGGCGGCGGTGGCGGCTACGGCGGCGGCCGGAGCGGCGGCGGCGGCGGTTACGGCGGTGGTAGCGGCGGCGGCTACGGTGGCGGTGGCGGTGGCAGCCGGGGCGGTGGCGGCGGCTACGGCGGTGGTAGCGGCGGCGGCTACGGTGGTGGCGGCGGCGGCAGCCGGGGCGGCGGCCGTTATTGATGCATGCCACGTGGCAGGCGCCCGCCCTCGGGTCGTGTCGTCTGATCCCCAATCTTCCAAGACGATCGCTTCGTCGCGGGGCCGACTTTCCGTCGGCCCTCGTTTTTTTCCGAAGGCTCACCGTCCCCATCCCGGTTCAACGCATAACCCGTTTGTTGATTTCTCGGGACAATCCTTGCTGTCATCAGGCCGAATCGAAGCTCCGTTCCCGCATCAATGTTCCGTCGCGAGATTTGCCAGCGTCACGAGAGCCGCTAAACTTGGTAGCATGATGAATGCGCGAAGTTTTTCGACCGGGCTTGCCTGGGCGCCTCGTTCGGGCAGTCGAGGATATCTCTCCCATGACAGAGATTGATGCTCAGACTTTTCTCGAACAGGCGACCCTGATCGGCTTGATCACTCGCGATCAGGCCATGGAAGCCCGGGTTGATGCGGCTGACGGAAGCGTCGAGGCAGTCGCCCGAATCTTGCTTCGGCGCGACCTCCTCACGGCCTGGCAGGTCGAGAAGCTCAAGAAAGGCGACCTCTCGGGCTTCCATTTCGGCGGCTTCAAGGTTCTCTTCCACATCGCCGAAGGCACCTTCGCTCGCGTCTATCGCGGTCGGAAGATCAACGGCAACCAGTCGGTCGCCATCAAGGTCCTTCGCAATCGATTCGTCTCCGACGCCGGGGCCGTCGCTCGCTTCAACCAGGAGGCCGAGTCCGGACTCCGCCTGATCCACCCGAACATCGTCCGGATCTACGAATATGGCGAGAGCGATAAAAAATTCTATATGATCATGGAATTTGTCGAAGGGTCGAACCTTCGCGATTTTCTCCGGATCCGGGGCCGTCTCTCGCCGCCCGAGGCGCTCCCCTTGATGGTCGGGCTGGCCAACGGCCTGAAGTACTCGCTGGAGCAGGGCGTCACCCATCGCGACCTGAAGGCGAGCAATATCCTGATCGCGTCCAACGGTCAGGCCAAGCTCGTCGATTTCGGTCTGGCGACGATCGAGGGGGACGAGCGGAAGATGGCCTTTGCCCACGGCCAGAGGACCGTCGATTACTCGGCGCTGGAGCGGACTTGTGGCAGCCCCAAGGGAGACAAGCGATCCGACATCTTCTTCCTGGGCTGCGTCTTCTATCAGATGCTCACCGGCACGCTCCCCATGCCCGAGGTCGAAACCGACGACCCGCTCAAGAAGATGCTCAAGCGGGGCATCAACAGCATCAAGCCGCTGAGCGAGCAGCGGCACGCCCCCGACCCTGAGCTGACCGAGATCGTCGAGAAGATGATGAAGGTCGACCTCAAACAGCGATACAACTCGATGCATGAGGTGGTCGACGACCTCGATGCTTATCTCGAACGCCTGGCGATGAGGGCGTCCGGGGTCGAAGTGCCCCGGCCCGTTGCCCCCAAGCACAACGACACGATGAATGAGGCCGAGCAAGAGGTTCGACGTCGAACCCGACGAGTCGTTCCGGCCCGAGGCATCAGGGACCGAGGAGTTCGAGGCCGAGGAATTCGAGGTCAAGGCCTTCGTGCCCAAGAGGCTGCTCTGTGTCGAGGTGCAGGAGGAAGTGCAGTCGGCGTTCCGCAAGACCTTCTCCAAGATGGGTTATCGCGTCCTGCTCGTGGTCGACGCCGAACGGGCGGCCGAACGTTACCGGGAGAGTCCGCCCGATGCCGTACTCTTCGACGCGGACGGCCTCGGCCCGAACGCGCTCGACGCCTTCCTCGACATGCACGCCAAGGCCCACGAAGACGGTCACGCCCTCTCGGCCCTCGTCCTCCTCGGCCCCAGGCAGCATTTCCTCGCCAAGAAGCTCCCGACCGACGACCGCCTGATCGTCCTTCCCAAGCCCGTCAAGATGAAGGCGATCCAGAACGCGATTGCCAAGCTCGTGCCGATGGAATGACAGGGTGGCGGGTAGAAAGTCAGCGGGTCGCGGGTCGTAATGCCTAGAGCGGTTCACGTCCGGATAGCCCACAGTGGAAGAGAATGGGGACTGGCTCCCGGCCCTTCCACCGACCATCGAACCGAGAGAAGCTGAGGCCGGCAGGGTGCCAGTCCCCGTTCTCTGGACGCCTCACCGGCGGCGTCCGGAAAACGGGGACTGGCTTCCGGCTCGCGTGGCCGTTCAGCAGAGTGGGCTCTCTCATTGAGGCCGGGAGCCAGTCCCCGTTTTCCTCCGTCGTGGGCCATCCGAGCGTGAACCGCTGTCGCGGTGCGTATCTTCCGCGACCCGCTACCCGTTCCCCGCTGACCCGGGTTTCTTCCGCTCGGGGGTCTTAAGGCCCATTGCGTTCATCAGCGTCTGGAGGTCGGCCCAGGTGTCGCGCTTCCAGGCGGGGTTGCGCAGCAGAGCGGACGGGTGATAGGTGACGATCGTCGGGATCTCCCGGTAGCGATGCCACCTTCCCCGGAGTCGACCGAGCGGGAGAGCGGTCTCCAGCAGGGCCGACGCAGCCGTCTTGCCGAGCACGCAGAGAAACTCGGGCCGGATGATCGCGATCTGCCGTTCCAGGAACGGCAGGCAGTGCTCGACCTCGTCGGGCAAGGGGGTCCGGTTTTCGGGCGGCCGTGACTTGAGGATGTTGGCGATGTAAACCTCGTCGCGACTCAGTCCCATTCCCTTGGTGATCATGTCGGTGAGCAACGCCCCAGCCCGGCCAACGAACGGGCGGCCGGTTCGATCCTCGTCGGCGCCGGGGGCCTCGCCGATGAACATCAGGCGGGCCGTCGGCGACCCTTCGCCGAAGACGGTCTGGGTCCGGCTGGAGGCCAGATGCGGGCATCGCGCGCACGCAGCGACTTCGGCCGCGAGCGAGCCCAGAAGCGCCTCGCGCTCCCCTGCCGGGACAACATCCTCGAGCTTCGGCTCTTCGAAAAGCGAGGACGTCTTCAAGAGCGGTGCCGGGGGCCGATCCGCGGGAACAGCCGGGGCCGCGGGCACCACGGGCGGTCGAGGTTCCGGGGTGGGCTTCAAAACAACCGGAGGCGCTCCTGGACGAAGGGACCGGCCTCGATGGCAAAGGGACCGAAAGGGGGATCTGGCCAATCCCCGCGCGGGCCAGGGCTTCGAGTCGCTGGCGGACGATTCGGGCCAGGACTCGTCGCTCGTCATCGGCATCCGTGCTCATCATCATTCCCTGGGGTTAGATTGGCCAGATCAAGGCTGAGGGACGCGCCGGGTCGGGGGGGCTTCGATCTTGAAGGAGGTCGCCACCCACTCACTCCAGGTCGGGATGTCGAAGCCGAAATCGCGGCCGGTTAACTTGATAAGGGCGGCGCGGACCTCGTTGTTGCGGTACTCGACCGGGACGAGTCGGGGCACGGGACCTCGCCCTCCGCCACCCCCGAGACTGAGCCCCGCCGTGTTGACACCACCCAGAGGGACCGATGTCGCGCCATACGCGACGACCCCGGGGCCGACGACCGGCGGTGTCAGGACGGGAATCGAACCCCCGCCGTAACCGGGCGAGGGGGAGACGGCGTTGAAGCCGACGCCGGTGCCGCCCGTCGAGCCCCCCACCATCACGACCTCGTATTCGATCGTGATCAGGGCCGGCACGAGCCTGGGCACGACCTTGACCGCGTTCAGCCTGGCCAGCCCCCAGGCCGACCTGTTGACGACTTCGTGATGGCTCGAACGCAAGGCACGGATCATCAGAGGGAGGATCTCCGCTTCGTCTCGTCGCGCCAATCTCGTCCATCGTCACGCGGAGGACATCCTCGTTGACTTCCTGGATCATCCGTCCAACCAGCCCGGAAGCGGCCTCGGGCCCGGGGACTTCGCCGAGAATCCGGGCGGCCAGGATCCGGAGGGCGGGGATCGGGTCGTCGCCCAGAAGGCTCAGGACCGCCGCGACGGCGATTGGCTCGTCGATCGCCAGGAGCCGCCGCTCGGCGTCTCTCGACCGCTCCTCCGGCCCGGACAGGTAGGCCTCGCGGAGCAGCTTGATCCGCCGGGCCCACGACGCCCCCTCGGCGGCGACGGCCGCCTGCGCCTCTTTCCGTTCCTTGTCCTCGACCGTGATCCACCGCCCCTTGTACTTGACCAGCCCCTGGGCCTCCTTGACCTCGTCGGCGTTGAGCCACCGGCCGTCCTTCAGGACGTGGCCGAGCTTCTGGTGGGCGGCCTGGAACGTGCTATCGCGTTTCAGGGTCAGCTCGTAATGGACCTGCGCAGGTCGTTCAGCTTGTGCTCCTCGCACCAGACACCCAGGTTGTATTCCTCCTGGGCGTCGACCGGGCCTGTTCGCGGAGGAGCACGTAGTCATCCAGGGCACTTTTTTCCGGTAAGACCTGGACGATCTGGTCCTTCTTGAAGACCATCGGCGTCTTGCCAACCTCGCCGAAGTAGAGCCACTGGCCAGGGTGGGCCGGATCGGAGACCAGCTTTCCCTTGATCTGGCCGCCCCCTCGGATCGTGATCCGGTCAGCCCTTGCTTCGCGACCCGGCCCTATCGAAAGCCAGGCCATCAGCAGGATCATCCCGATGACGAGCGTCGGACGTGCGTGGCGGTGAGCATCGGCCATTCGAGCTACCCTCCGGGCCTGACCCCGATCGGGGGGGCGGTCAAGACCACTTGAAGAATTGTAAAGCCGCTACCCAATTGACCGCAACCGTCTCGGCGCTGGCCTGCCATTTCGCAAGCATGGCAACCAGATCCAAGTCTACACCCTCGGAGAGATCGGATGAGCCAGGCGGTCACGGAACATCGAAGCCAGGCCCCTCCAATCCTCAGAATCGCCGTCTTGACGATCTCGGATACCCGGACGCCCGAGACGGACACCTCGGGCTCCCTGATCGTCGAGCTGGCCACGGCCGCCGGTCACGAGGTCATCGAGCGGAGCATCGTCCCCGACGAGCCTGACCGGATGCGTCCGCTTCTCGAATCGTATCGCGATCGGGGCGACCTCCACGCCGCACTTCTCACGGGAGGGACCGGCATCAGCCCGCGCGACCGGACGTTCGAGACCGTGTCGGCTTTGCTCAACAAGCCCCTGCCGGGATTCGGAGAGCTGTTCCGGATGCTCAGTTACGCCGAGATCGGGCCCGCCTGCATTCTGAGTCGGGCTTTGGGGGGACTGATGGGTGAACTGGTCGTCCTGGTCATGCCGGGCTCCCGAGCCGCGGTCGAACTGGCCATGAAGCGGATCATCCTGCCCGAGCTGCCGCACCTCGTCCAGCAGGCTCGAAAACGTTGACGAGCCCGGGTCCGATCTTATTCGATCTGGCCGAGGGACGGCTTTTCAACCCGAGGTTCGTGAGCGACCTTCCTCGCGACGGGTGGTCAGGAACCGTCCGGGTGCTCATAATGGGTCCTGGTCCCGCGGCCTCGTCGAAAGGGATGCTTGATGCGATCTTCCTCCGAGTGGATCATCCTGGCGATCGTGTGCCTCCTGATGGCCCTGGGGGCTTCGTTCTTCTGGGGAATCAGGTCCAGGCCCGTCGTCATGCCGCCGCCGGTCGCTCAGAAAGTCGCGCCAGGGCTCTCGCTGGCCGAGTTCCCGGACCCGAACGCGCCGGGCAGCTCGGCGAAGGTCTTCCTCGATCCGACCGAGTTCGACGGCGGCATCTTCAGCACGGCGGCCGAAGACACAGACCGTCAGGTCCGCGACGCCTCGTCGCTGACGGAGTACCGCCAGGCGATTGCCAGCCGGGTCACCCGGTCCAGGGCCCGGCTCGACGCGCGATCGGCGAGTCTCAAGCTCGGGCCGGACTCGACCCGGGACCAGGCCCTTGCCGCCGTCGATCTCTGTCGCGATCAGGCATTCGTCGCCCTCTACGAAGGGGACCATAACGTCGCCTCGACGTGGCTCGAACGTGGGCTGGAATTCGCCCGGTTCCGGAACGATCTCGAAGAGTCGCGTGCCCAGATGATGGCCCTTCTGGGTTTGAATGCGCTTCGCCGTGGCGAGCAAGATAACTGTATCGCCTGCGTTGGCCCTTCAAGCTGTATCTTTCCGATCGCGCCCGGGGCGGTCCACAGCCGCCCTTCGGGCTCTCGCGAGGCCGTCAAGTGGTTCACCGAGTACCTTGACCATTGGCCGGGCGACCTGCGCGTCCGATGGCTGCTCAATATCGCGTACATGACGCTTGGCGAGCATCCGGACAAGGTCCCGCCGAAATACCTGATCCCGGTCGCGCCGTTCCATTCGGCCCGGGAGATGGGCCGGTTCGAGAACGTGGCAACCCTCGTTGGCCTGGTCGCCAGAGGCCCTGATCTCGCCGGCGGGTGCCTTTTCGACGACTTCAACGGCGATGGGCGGCCGGACGTGTTGACGACCACGTTCGACGTCAACCATGGCGCATCACTCTACATCAATCGCGGCGACGGGACCTTCGAGGACCGCTCCGTCGCGGCTGGGCTCGATGACCAGGTCTATTCCTTGAACGCCTCGCGTGCCGATTTTGACAACGACGGCGACCTCGACCTCCTCTTTCTCCGAGGCGCCTGGGAGAAGCCGGCGCCGATGTCCCTGATGCGAAACAAGGGGGACGGAACCTTCGAGGATGTGACGGCTTCGAGCGGACTGGATCTACCGATCGCCTCGGAATCGGGCGTCTGGGGCGACTACGACGACGACGGCCGGCTCGACCTCTTCGTGTGCGGCGAGTACCGGTCGAGTTCCAATCCCGACCCGAGGAACCTCTGCCGGCTTTACCATAACGAGGGGAACGGCAAATTCGTTAACGTCGCCGCCTCGGCCGGGGTCGAGAATGAACGATGGGCGAAGGGTTCCGCCTGGGGCGACTATGACGACGACGGCCGGCTCGACCTCTTCGTCTCGAACATGGGAAGCGCCCCTCGGCTCTACCGGAACAATGGCGACGGGACGTTCCGGAACGTCGGGCCGTCGCTCGGCATCGATGGCTCGCCTCATGGGTTCGCCTGCATGTTCCTGGACTACGACAACGACGGCCGGCTCGACATCCTCAATACCGACTGGGGCGGCAGTCTCGCCGGCTTCGTGGCCAGTTACCTCGGCCTTCTGACCGGCTCAAACGACCACGCGAGGCTCTACCACAATCTGGGCAAGGACGGGTTCCGGGAGGTCAGCCACGAGGTTGGGCTGGACCGGCCGATGCCCGTGATGTCGGCCAACGCGGGCGACATCGACAATGACGGCTTCGTCAACCTCCACCTCGGCACCGGCTGGATGAGCCTCTCGGGACTGGTCCCCGACCTGACCTACCTCAACTCCGGCGGGACGTTTCTCGACGTGACCGAGACGACCGGCACCGGACACCTGCAAAAGGGGCACGGCGTCTCGTTCGCGGACTGGGACGACGACGGCGATCTCGACCTCTTCGTCGTCCTTGGCGGGGGTTATCCTGGCGACCGGGGGTATAACGCCCTCTTCCAGAACCCCGGCAACGGCCGGCACTGGCTGAAGGTCCGGCTCGTCGGGACGAAGACGAACCGCTCGGCGATCGGGGCAAAGATCCGGGTCAACCTCAAAGACCCCGACGGCAAGACCCGCTCGGTCTACCGGACAATCGGCAACAACGGGAGCTTCGGCGGCAACACCCTGGTCGAGCTGATCGGCCTGGGTGACGCCCCGACCGTCGAGAGCCTGACGGTCACCTGGCCGACGAGCAAGACGGTCCAGACCTTCTCCGATCTCAAGCCAGACCAGTCGATCGAGGTCACTGAGGGGGCCGAGGCGTTCAAGGTTCTACCGAGCAAGCCGCTTCCACAGCCGAAGTTGAAGTCCGGGACGGCGCTGGTCATCCCTCGGCCGCCTGGCTAAGGCCAGGGAAATCCGCTCCTTGATCGGGAGAAGTCAGTCGGCCGATCCGGCAGGCCCGGATCGCTTTCCGGGCGGATCTCGGCAGGCCCGGCTTTCGTGGCGCGTCCCCACTTGCTAAGGTTGAGGACCCGGGTGAGAGGTAAGCCCTCGACCGACCCGTCATCCATTCCTCTCCTGACATCGGAGAATCCAACGATGCGCCCGATTCGGACCACGCTCTCGTTCCTGATCCTGGCCGGTTTCCTGGCCTGCTTGACTGCCGGATGCGGAGAGTCCTCGCTGCAAAAGGACACCAAGCTTCCCGCGGACCCGTCGAAGCAGATGAACCCCGCGGAGAACATGCCTGAGTTCCAAAAGAAGTAAGAGCCGAGGTCACCGCTGGCCTCGACAGGGAAGGCGGGAGCCATCTCCAAAGGAATCGGGGAGATTCACAGGCGGTTGAGTCTTCTCCAAGCCCCAAACCGACCGCGGGCCGGGATGGTGGGGTTGCGCGACCAGGCAACCCCTTCCTTCGCCCGGGCTTCCGTCAGGATCGGCTCCGGCGTGTTGGCCGTGGTCCATTGCCAAAGGAGGGCGGGCTCGCCGATAATTGTCAGAGTGGTGTGGACAATCCGGTGGGTCGAAAGGGGTGGGGCGATGAGCCTTGAGGACGAAGAAGCCTTGCCGCCGAGGCGTCCCCGTCCCCGGCCGTTGCAGACCACCCTGGCCGAGGGACAGGAGACCTTCCAGCCGACTTCCAAATCGGTCGGCGGGGCGTCGAAGTCAAAGCGGGCACTCGACGATCCGAGGCCGGTCCTGGGCGGGCCGACCTGGCTCGAACGCGTCCTGTTCGGCAAGGTGAGCTCGGGCCACCTCGCCACATTCTGCGGCCAGTTCGCGCTATCAGGAGGCGGGGGTCGACCTGATGCGGTCGCTCGCCAGCCTTCAGAAGCAGTTCGCCCGGACGGCGCTCGGTCCAGTCATCGGCCGGATGGAGGCGGCCGTCCGTGGGGGCGAGTCGCTCTCCTCGGCGATGGCCCGCGAGCCGCAGGCGTTCGACAAGCTCTGCCTGAGCATGATGCGGGTCGCCGAGGCCCGCGGGGGCGAGCCCGAGACCCTCAAGGGGCTCTCCCGCCACTACGAGGCCCGCCAGCGGATGATCCGCCAGGCTCGCTCGGCGATGATCTACCCCAGCATCGTCCTGCTCGTCGCGGCGGTCGTCGTGATGCTCGTAACCATCTTCGTCATTCCCAAGATGGTCGAGTTCATCAAGGACGGATTGAAGGGCAAGGGTGTGGTGCTCCCCTTCCCCACCCAGGTCCTCATGAACATCAGCGACTTCATGACAGCCCAGGGGTGGTGGCTCGTGCCGCTGGCGAGCGTCGGCGGCGTGATCGGAGCCCTCTGGTGGTATCGGACTCCGGTTGGCAAGTCGGTGCTCGACGGCTTGAGCCTGTACGTTCCGGTCCTCGGCAAGATCCGCAAGAAGATCGAGACGACTCGCTTCGCGCGAACCCTCGCGGCGCTCCTGAACGCGGGCGTCGATGTCGGCACGTCGCTCGTACTGACCTCCGAGGTGATGAGCCTCTCGCCCTATCGCCGGGCCATCGCAGGGGTCAAGTCGGAGGTGATGGACGGGACCGAGCTGAGCGAGGCGCTCCAGGAAACGCGCTGCTTCTCCTCGGACGTGATCGCCATGGTCAATTCGGGCGAGGAGACCGGCAAGCTACCGGAGACGCTCGACAAGATCGCCGACGACTACGAGGAACAGGTCGAGTACATGGTCAAGAACCTGGGCAACCTGATCCAACCGGTCTTGATGGTCGTCCTGGGCGGGGTTGTCCTGTTCATTGTTCTCGGCGTGATCCTGGCGTATCTGCAGATGCTCCAGTCGGCGATGTGAGCTGACGATCAACTAAGCTTCGGGCATCCGGGCCGATTCGAGCCGGACTAGCGCGAGCAGCCCGTAGACGATGAACGCGGCCACGAACGCCCCGAGCGCGGCGGGCTGGAGCCCGGCGATCCGGTCGTTTCCCAGGGCCCGCGCGATTGTCGGGGCCAATCCCACCCCCAGGCCGACGGTCCAGGCGATCAGGCCGGCCGGGTTGAAACCGGTTCGAGGGCCGGGCCAATGTCCTCGATGGCGGAGATAATCGGCCGCGATCGCCCCGGCCACCGGCGCGAAGGCCGCTCCCAGTAGGTTGAAGACATCCTCGGTCCGGTCGAACCAGCGGCCGACGATCAGCAGCCAGGCGGTCGCCGTGCCCAGCATCGTCCAGGTGAGCCGTGAGATCCCAGGTCCCAGGGCCTTGAACTGCGTCCCGAAGACGAACGAAGAGTAAACCGCCGGCGCCAGCGAGGCCAGGCCGAACGTCAACAGCATCACGCACCCGACCCGTCGGTCAAAGCCGCCGTTCATCAAGGCCCGGAAGGTGTACGGAGGGGCGTCGAGCCCCGGCGCGGGAGTTGAGAGGTCGGTGATCGTGGAGCGGGCAAACTGCGACTCCTCGGACATTCGAGGGGCCTCCTTCGACCCCTGGTATCCAGCCACAGCGATCAAGGCCAGGGCCGAAATGATTGCCGGCGCCAGCGCCGTGCCGATCCAGCCGCCGACGCGGACGTCGCGGATCGAGACGCTTCCCGAACCCCAGTCGGCCCCGATTACCCCGGCCATCGCCGAGAACGCGAAGACCCACTGAAGGGTCAAGAGGAACGCGCGGAGCTGGCCTTCCCCCTCGGGAACGACTGAGAACGACCGGAGCCCGGTCAACATCGCCAGCATCGCCCCGCCGATCATCACGGCCGGGAAGATCGGGAAGAACTGCATCAGGTAGGCGATCCAGCGGATGAACCGGAGACTGACCAGGGCCGTCGCCACGGCCCAGAAGAGAGCCGCCGCCAGGTAAACGGGCGCCTTCAATGACGCCCCGCCAATCTGGATCGGCCGGAGTGCCCTGGCCTCGACCATCCCGCCCAGCACCAGCCCCTGAAACGTCAGCTCGATCGCGTACCCAACCGCCACGGCGAACAGAACGACCTGCGCGATCCCGATCAGGAGGTTCGGCACCAACGCCACCCCCCGGATGCCGAAGGTGCTGCTCGCCACGACGTCCAGCGGCTTGCCGGTCCGATGCCCCCACGTCGCCGGCATCCGGAAGAGCAACAGATAACAAAGCGGCCCCGCCGCCGCCGCGCCCAGGAGAGACCACATCAGCCCGCCGACGGGCAAGGCCCGCCGGCCGAGCTGGTCAAAGAAGGCGATCCAGAGGAACATGCCAATGTAGACCGGCGCCAGGCCGGTCTGCCAGGGCTTCGGCTCGACCTCCGTGCCCGGTTGGGGGATGGTGGACATGAGAACGGAGGTTCCTCCGGCTACCGTCGCGAGGGAAGAGTCACATATCCGCCGGGCCGAGGGCCCCGCCAGTCATGAGCAGCTCCTCCTCCTTCTCCGAGATGATGATCTGAGGCTTGTAACCGCCCTTGGCCTTGTAGTAGAGGATCAGGGCGAGATAGCAGGCGAACATGATGCACGGCAGGATCGCCACAGTGGCCAGCGCGTTCTTCTTGGCCTCGAAGCTGATTTCCTCGATCAGGTTTTTCTGGACCTGGTCCTTCTTGTTTTCGACCCCCGGATCGAGTGCCGCGACCTTGGCCTCGTCCAGCGCCTGGTAGGAGCCGAACACGCTGGTCTTGGTGTCGCCAACGACCTTCGCATAGAGGGCCGGGTCCTTCGCCTTCAGCCCCTGGTCGATCCGCGAATCCTGGTTGTAGCCGAGGAACGAGGTTCCGATCACGCCCACCGCGAGCATCCCCACGCCTCCGCACGTGTTGAGCGTCAGGGCACCGCCTTTGGGGAACTGCTCGGCGACCACGCCCAGCATGGTCGGCCAGAAGAACGTCTTGCCGAACCCGTACAGGGTGGCCGCCGCCAGGATCATCCCGCCGGTCGCCTTCGAGAGGAACATGAGACCGCAGGCGGCAACCAGGGCGCTGACGCAGAGGAGCCCCAGCGGCGAAAGCTTGTGGACGATCGGGCCGGCGAAGAACCGGAGGACGAGCATGATGGCCGACGTATAGACCAGGACCCAGCCACCCGCGAGCCCCATCTGCTCCATCGACGGCCCCATCAGGTCGCCGATCCAGCTATCGGTGCCTAATTCGGTCGTGGCCAGGGGGACCATGATGAGCAGCAGGAACACGAATAGTGGCTGGCCGAAGGACCCGACCGCGAGCCCGAAGGCCCCACTGATCAAGGCGACGAGGGCCACCTTGGCTACCACGTCCATGGTGATGGACATGCCCCCGATCGAAAAGGCCGTCTTCGCGGTCCAGCCGGGGAGAAGCTTCGCGTTTGGTCCGAAGATCCAGCCCAGGTCCGTGAAGTCGTTCGCGAGTTCGAAGACGATCAGCGAGGCCACGATCGCGGCCCCGAAGAACCCCACCTGTTGGAGCATCGATCGGTAGGAGACGCCAGCCGTGACCCGTTCGTTGATCGGGAATTGCCGGCCAAGCATCATCACGCCATAGCCGATGACGGGTAGGAAGATCAGGGCCACCTTCCATTGCCAGCCCACGTTCCCCATGGCCAGCGCCAGGATGCCGCCCAGGACGAGCCCGCCCGGCCAGCCCCCATGAAGCCGATTGAGCCACTTGGTCTTTTCTCGGGCGAAGAGCGTGGCCACCACCGGGTTCGTCACGGCCTCGACTGTCCCGTTGCCCAGAGCCACGATGAAGGTGGCGATGTAGAGCGTCCAGTATCCCTTGACCGGGTCGTCGCCCGCGATTTGCGGGGTCAGGATGGTGAGGATGGCCGATCCGACGTGGCAAACGAACGCGAAGCCCATCGCCACGCCATAGCCGATCTTGTCGATAACCAAGCTGAAGAGGACGATGCTGATAGCGAACGGCCAGAGCCCCACGCCGAAGATCTGGCCCTGCTGCGTTTTTGTCAGGTTAAACTCGGCTCCCCAATCCTTGATAATCTGGGTCCGCACGACGAAGCCGAACGCCGTCGCGACGATCGCCATGAAGCAGGCCCAGAATAGGAGCTTGTCATTCAGGGTTGTCGGCTTGGCGGCCGGAGCCCCCGCGAATTCTCGATCGTTCGGGTCCATGGGAGCCGGTCCCCTCTTCAGACGGGTGGTTTTCGCGACTTGGTCGATTCGGTTCGGTGCTCGCGGAGCCTCGACGCGCCCGGGGCGACGCGACCCCGTTCGCGAAGGGTCGGTTCGCTCCGGCTTCGTCGAGCTTTCGGCGGGGCTGATCTGTGATAACCGACCGGTCGCGTCAATTCCAGGGGTGAGCGGTCCCGGATCGCCGGAGAATCGCGGTCGCGGCGTGACTTTCCCTGTGACGCTTGTAAGGAAACCCCCCGCTCCGGCCGGAGCGGGGAGTTCCGTCCGGGCTTCTTCAGGAGAGGGTGATTGTCGTGCCGGTGCTCGAAAGGGGGCTCTCGTTTCCGTTCTCGTCAAACGCCGCGATGTAGATGGTGTAGGTCGAGACGGTGAGGTCGGGCACGATCAGGGCAATCCCGGTCGAGGCCGCCGGCGCGATGGCTTCGAGCGCGAACTGGGTGGTGCCTGTGCTGTCGACCCAGGACAGGTAGACGGCATAGCCGGCGATCGGTCCGGAGACGGCCGCCGGGTCGGTCCAGGCCACGTCGATCTCGCCGGTGCTCAGGCTTCCGGTCGCGGTGACGTTGTTCATGGCCGAAGCGAAGTAGACCGGGATCGACGGGTAAAGGTACGTCACGCCCGCCGTGTTGATCGCCTCGATGACGGGGTAGGCCGTGCTCCCGATGTCGGCGGTTGTCGGGGTCCAGGTCAGCAGGCCCGTGTTGGGGTCAACCGCCATCCCGGAGGGGCCTGAGACGAGCAGGTAGCCGCTGGGCTGCGCGGTGTTCTGGTCGGTGATCTGGATCGTCATGGCCTGGCCGGCGACGGCGTAGGAGTCGCCCCCGTTCGAGGTGAAGGCGTAGGTCGGGCTCGGCGGGTTCGTGTCGGTGGTTGACGGGCCGACGAAGAACGGGATGGTCAGGTCGGCCGTGGCGCCGGTGCTATTGGTGAACTGGAAGGTCAGCGAAGACAGGCCGATCTGGGCGGTCGTCGGGGTCCAGCTCACCAGGCCCGAATTGGGGTTGACCGAGACCCCGGCGGGCCCGGAGACCAGCGAGAAGGTGCTCGGGTAGGCCGTATTCGAATCGTAGAGCTGGAGCGAGGCGGCCTGTCCGACCTGGATCGACGGGTTCGAGTTGTTCGAGTTGATCCAGTACGAGGGGTTGGGCACCGTCGGGTTGTAGTCGAACGACAGCGACGTCCAGTCTCCCTGGTTGCCGGCGGCGTCGAGCGGCTGGATGTTCACGATGAACGAGCCGGCACTGAGGTAGGAAAGCGACGTGGAGAGCGTATCACCCACGTTGTAGGTGTAGTTCAAGCCGCTCGTCCCGTTGATGTAGATCCGGTAGGACGCGACGAGGTCGGCGTTGTAGGCTGGGGGTTGCCAGTTGAGAACGGGGCTCCAGGTGTTGAGGCCCGTCACGTTGAGGTCCTGGGGCGGGCTGGCCACGGAAATCACCGGGCCGAGGAGGATCGTGGCCGTCCCCGCGCTATTGGTCAGGCGGAAGGTCAGCTGCGGGTTCCCGGCCTGGGTCGGGACCCAGTTGACGACGCCGGTGACCGGGTCGATCGTCATGCCCGGAGGGGCCCCGGAGTCGATCGAGAAGGTCGAGGGGGTGTTGCTGCCGTCGGTGATCTGGAGGCTGATCGGGTAGCCGACGAGGTCGAAGGTCGGGCTGTCGGTGTTGGTGAAGACGAACCCCGGGATGGGAACATCGGCCGTCACGGTGATCGGCACCGTGAGCGAGGTCGAGCCGAACTGGTTGGTCGCCTGGAAGGTGACGTTCGTCGTGCCGACGTTGCTCGCGGTCGGGGTCCAGGTCAGGATTCCGGTGTTCGGGTCGAGGGTCATCCCCGAGGGCGGGTTGACGAGCGAATAGGTCGGTGGCGAGAACGAGGTGGCGCTCAACTGGGCGGTCAGGAGATGGTTGGCGACATCCGAGAGGCTATATCCCCTGATCCCCGACGAGCCCTGCGTGACGCCCAGCGCGTAAGGCAGTGCGCCCGGGATCACGTTCAAGGGACCGGCATACCCGCTCCGGTTCCCCGCCGCGTCATTGGCCCTGACGTAAAGCGAGTAGGACTTGCCCTGGGTCAGCCCGCCGATCGTGGCCGAGGTGGTTGACCCATCGGTCGTGGCCTCGAGGACGGTGTAGGTCGTGTAACCGCCACCTCGGCCGCTATGCCCGACGGTGTAGATCCAGTAGACCGAGTAGCCGGCCACGCCAACGTTGTCGGTCGAGGCCGCCCAGGACACCGTGACGGACGTCGCGCCGATGCCGGTCTGGACGAACGAGGTCGGCACCGTCGGGGGGGTGGTGTCATTGACCGTGATCGAGAACGACTGCGTCGTGCTCCCCAACGCGTTCTTCGCCGTCAGGGTCACCGGGACCGAGCCCACGAAGTTCGTCGGGGCGGTCCAGCTCAACGACCCGTTGACCGGGTCGATCGTCATCCCTGAAGGACCCGTCGTCACCGAGTAACTTGTCAGGGGGTTGCCCGAGGTTGTCGCGGTGTAGGTGAAGGTTGTGCCCGTGCCGATCGTGAGCGAGGACGCGGCGGGCGTCGAGGTGAACGCCGGCGCGGCCACGGGACTGTTGACGATCTGCGAAACCGTGACGGTCGATTGCGGCTGCTTCGATGCGTTGAAACCGCCGATCACGTCGATCCGGCCGGCCGCGTTGACAATCGCCGTCGCCGAGCTGACCGGCGCGGGCAGCGCGGTGTTTGTGCTCCAGGTGTTCGAGGACGGATCGTAGCTCTCGACCGAGGCGACGGTCGAGCCGTTGGAGATCCCGCCGATCACGTCGAGCTTGCCGTCGGGGCCGAAGACGGCCGCGGCGTCCCTGATGTTGAGCGGCAGCGAGGCAAGCGTTGACCAGGTGTTGGTCGAGACCGTGTACTTGTAAAGGGTGTTAGTCCCGGTCGTTCCGTTGACGGTTGGGGAGCCGCCGACCACGTAGATCGAGCCGGTCCCATCGAACGCCGCTGACTCTCCCGAGAGCGCGGCGGGCAGCGAGGCGACTGTCGTCCAGGCGTTGGACGTCGCGTTGTATCGCTCCACCGAGGCGAGATTCGTTCCTCGGCTGCTCACTCCGCCAATGGCGTAGGCTTGAGACGTCGCGTCGGTCGCCGTTGCGAACTGCATCCGCGCCGTGGACAGGCTCGGGGCGCTGTGACTGTTCCTGCCGGTAATATCGTAAAGGAAGGCACTGCTGGACGCCGTCGTGCCGTTCGTGCCGGTGCCTCCGCCGTAGAACAGCAGGCCCTTGGACGTGGAGACGAAGCCAGGACCGAAGCGACCGCTGTTGACGCTGGGCAGTGTGGCCCAGCTCGACGTCGTCGGAGTGTTCGAGACGACCGCCGTGGCGGACCCGGTCGTCGAGCCGCCGGCGACGACGGTCGCCCCGTTCACCAGCGCGACTGCGGCCGCCCCGCGAGGAGCCGGCAGGGCCACGCCGGTGCTCCAGAGCAACGAGGTGCCGGTGAGAAGCTCGCGTGACTCCAGCATCTGGAGCACGAGAGCGACCTCGCGGCGGACACGCATTCTTTCCGCCGACCTTGCGAGACGCCTGCCATTTCGTGTTGTCGAGAGGTACAGCATCGATGGCATCTCCCTGGAGTGCGCAGCTGCGTGCAATGGTGTGTGAAATCTTGATTTATGTGCGCGAGAATTCGGCCAGATGGCCGCGAGATGCTTGCGCGGTTCATCATTTAGATTGCGAGGGCGAATTGCAAGGCGGTTCCAGACAGGTTACAGGTCTGTTTTATTAATGAATCAATCTGTCTAGGCCCGGCATAAGCCTGGGCCCTTCGTTTCGGATATCAGAGACCCAGCTCCCGGGCGATGATGTTGCGCTGGATGTCGTTGGTCCCGGAGTAGATCAGGCTGCCCACGCTGTCGCGGAGGTCGCGCTCGATGCCGGTCTCGGTGACGAATCCGGAAGCCCCGAAGACCTGGACGGCGTCGAGGCTGTTCTTGACGAAGCAGTCGGAGACGTGGAGTTTCGCCAGCGCGGCCTCCATCGTCGCATCTTTTCCCTGGTCTTTCAGCCAGCCGATCCGATAGACGAGGGGCCGGCAGGTTTCGAGACGGAGCTTCATCTCGACGATCCGGTGGGCGACTGCCTGGAACTTGCCGATTGGCTGGCCGAACTGCTTCCGATTGCGGGCGTGCTCGATGCACCGCTCCAGTTGCCGGGCCATCGTCCCGAGCGGCACTGGCCAGGATCGACCCGCGTTCCCACTCCATCGAGGCGTTGAAGACCTCGGCCCCGCGTCCCTCGCGGCCGAGCAGGGCGTCGGCCGGGACCCGGCAATCCTCGAACGCCAACTCCCCCATCGGTACCGTCCGGACGCCCAGCTTGGGGATCTCGCGAACAACCCGAAACCCCGGTGTATTCCTGGGCACGATGAACGCCGAGATCCCCATCACCCCACGCTCGGGCGCCGTCGATGCGTAGCAGACGAAGAGGTCGGCCACCGGCCCGCTCGTCACCCACGTCTTCCGGCCGTTCAAGGTCCAGCCGTCATCCCAGCGTTCGGCCCTGGCGAGCATCGAGAAGATGTCCGAGCCGGCCTCCGGCTCGCTTGCGCCGTTGGCCCCGACGATCGAGCCATCACAGAGCCCCGGCAAGTACCGGCGCCGCTGATCCTCGGTCCCGTGAAGGAGAATCGGGATCGAGACGGTCCAGAGCGAAGCGTTCATCGCGAAGATCAGCCCATTGTCCGGGCACTCGTAACCGAGGCCCTCCATCGCGGCGATCGTGACCGGCAGACTCAACCCCTTCCCGCCGAAGGCTTCGGGGATCGGCAGCCCCTGGATGCCGAACCGGGCGCAGCGCTCCCAGCCCTCGCGCCAGAACTCCCGGCGCTCGTCGCGCCCGGCCAGGTCGAGGTCGTCGGCCAGTTGCTCGCGGGCGAACCGGATCGCGGCCTCCTTCCACGTCCGTTGCTCCTCGGACAGGGCGAAATCCATTGGTTGTCCCTCCTTGAGTCCGCGATCTTGCCTCCGAACCGGGACTTTAACCGCTCCCCTTTCGCCGGTCCATCCACGACTCATGGTTCGGCCGCTTGTTCCCGATCCGGCCGGCAGTCGCTATCCTGTGGGCTGTCAGAGAGTTCGGTGTTTGCGATTTTCGGCCCCTGAGTTGCTCCAGGATCGGGAGTCGTCCGATTGGACATCCAGCGCCGGCTGACCCGGCCCTTGCTCTACGCCTGGGCCGCCCCGACGACCCTGGTCGGCCTGACGGCGGGGGCCTTGACCCTCGCGACGGGCGGCAAGGTCCAGGTCCGCCAGGGGGCGCTGGAGTTCCACGGCGGCTTCTCCCGCTGGTTCCTGGAGAGACGGATGGTCCGGGCCTCGGCCATGACCTTGGGACACGCGATCATCGGCCGCGACGCGTATTGCCTGGACTCCTGCCGGGACCACGAGCAGGCCCACGTCCGGCAGGTCGAGCGTTGGGGAGGCGCGTTCATTCCGGTCTACCTGCTCGCCAGCGTCTGGGCCTGGGCCAGGGGCCGGCATTATTACCTGGATAACTGGTTCGAGGTCGACGCCCGGCGCGCCTGCGGCGACGACCTCTGGAGCTAGCGAGGCACCCATGATCGAGGCCGTCATCTTCGACGTTGACGGGACTCTGGTCAACTCCGTCGACTACCACGCCAAGGCCTGGCTCTGGGCCTTCGCCCGCCACGGCCATGACATCCCTTTGGAGGAGATCCGCCCGCAGATCGGCAAGGCGAGCGACCAGTTGCTCCCGGTCTTCCTCACCGAGGAGGAGATCAAGCAGGTCGGCAAGTCGATCTCCGAGGAGCGGGACATGTTCTTCAAGGACGAATACCTGCCGCACCTCCACGCCTTCCCGATGGTCCGCGAGCTATTCGAGCGGATCAAAGGCGACGGAAAGAAGATCGTCCTGGCCTCCTCGGCGAAGGACGACGAGCTGAAACGGTACGAGCAGATTGCCCAGATCGAAGACCTGATCGAGGAGTCAACCTCGTCGGGCGACGCCACCAAATCGAAGCCCCACCCCGACATCTTCGAGGCCGCCCTCGGACGGCTCGGGGGGATCGACCCCTCGAAGGTCATCGTCGTCGGCGACACCCCCTGGGACGCCCTGGCCGCGAACAAGATCGGACTCAAGACGATCGGCGTCCTCTGCGGCGGAACGCCCGAGTCCGAACTGCGCGAGGCTGGGTGCATCGCGATCTTCGCCAGCCCGGCCGATCTCCTGGCGAGGTATGACGAATCACCGCTGGCCGAGAAACGATGAGTGCCCAGTTGACGACCGACGGCCGACCTCACCGAGATCGGCCATCGACCATCAATCAGCCTCCATCCGGCTCAACCTCCGAATAGCGAGCCGAGCAGGCCGGGCGGGCGGCCTCCCGGGACGACCAGGCGGTCACCGGGGAAGATCTGGTAGTTGGTCATTGTGTCGCCCTGGTCCTTGATGTTGTCCCAGTTGATCTTGAGAATCTGGCAGGTTCCGTTGGGCGGGTGGGGGCGGACGAGATAAGCCTTCTCGGGCTGGCTGTTCGAGCGGAGCCCGGCGGCGAGGATCGCGTCGAGCACGGTCTCGTTGCCGATGATCGGGAACCGGCCCTGCGTCGTGACCGCGCCGATGACGTAATAGAACTTGCTCTGGCTGCCGTTGACCAGCCGGACCGAGACCTCGATCGGGTCGCGGACCTTTTTCTGCTGGGCGAACGGGGCGACGTGCTCGGCGATCTTCATCTCGGCCTGGGCCAAAGTCAGGCCGGCGAGATAGACGTCGCCGAGGAAGCCGAGGTCGACCACGCCGTCGGCCTGGACGGTCGCGGTCGTCAAGGGAAGCTCGATCGACGACGGCCGGATCGAGATCTCCAGCTCATCGGGCGGCTCGATGACGTAAGGGGGCATCGAGACCATCTCCAGCTCGCGAGGCTGGTGCGGGTTGACCACCCCCGGCTGGGGTCTGTGCTTGCCCATCACCCCGCAACCGGAGATCGCCGAGGCCAGGGCCATCAAGCCGCAGACCCCGAGGAGTCGTCGGACGCGAGTCGGAAGCATCCATGCGATCATCGGCCGAGATCCTCAAAGGGGGTCGAGGCGGGCCTCGTCCTGTTCCGGAGTCCGGTCCCGATCGGTCGGAACGGCAAGGGACCTGGTCGTCCCGATGATGGTTTGGATCGGTTGTGGGGGTTGCATGACTTGATCCAAAAGTCGGATTGACCCGAAAAGGGAGGATGGATAAGGTCGCGATCCTCGCGAGCGTGCATTCAAAAGGACAGGGAGGTCCCCATGGAAGAGATCCGCCAGGCCGTCCACGCCTACATCCTCGACCAGTTTCTGCCCGGCGAGGACCCCGAGGAGCTGACCGACCAGACCCCCTTGATCACCGGCGGCATCCTGGACTCGATCCGGACCCTCAAGCTGGTCGTTTTTCTCGAAGACAAGTTTGGCGTGACCGTGGAGGCCCACGAGGCGGGCGTCGAGAACCTCGACTCGGTCGGCCAGATCTCCCGGCTGATCGCGAAGAAGAAGCACGCGGCCTGAGCGGTGCTCACGCCCTTTCGGCGATCAGCGCTCGGCCAGATCCTTGCGGAGTCGGTCGAGGACGTCGGGGTGTTCCCCGGCGACGTTGCGAGTCTCCCCGGGGTCGGCGTCGAGGTCATAAAGCTGGGGCATGGGGTCGTTGCCCAGCTCCGTGTTGGTCGGGAGGCTCTTCCGGGGGCCGTTCGAGGCCGGGATGAATTTCCACCTGCCCCGTCGGATCGCCAGGCCGCCGGCCTGTTCGATGAGGGTCTCGCGGCCGACCGAGTCCTGGCCGAGGAGCGCGGGGAGGTGGTTCTGGCTGTCGGGGACGGGCGTGGGGACGACCGGAACTCCGGCCAGTGCCGCGAAGGTCGCGAGGATGTCGACCTGGCTGAATAACGCCTTCGAGGTTCCGGGCTTGACGTGCCCAGGCCAGCGGACGAGGAACGGGACGCGAGTGCCACCCTCGAATTTGCTGTACTTGCCGCCCCGATAGGGACCGGCGGGCTTGTGGTCGCCCAGCTTCTCGACGGCGTCGTCGCGATAGCCATCGTCGACGACCGGCCCGTTGTCGCTGGTCAGGACCACAAGGGTGTGATCGGCCAGGCCGTTCCGGTCGAGTGCCTGGAGCACCTCGCCGACCGATGAGTCGAACTCGACAATCGCGTCCCCTCGCGGTCCCATCCCGCTCTTGCCGGCGAACCGGGGATGAGGGACGCGCGGGACGTGAATGTCGTGGGTGGCAAAGTAAAGAAAGAACCGCTCGGCCTTGTGCGTCTCGATGAACGCGACGGCCTCGCGGGTGAAGGTGTCGGCCATCTCCTCGTCCTTCCAGAGCGCGGACTTGCCGCCCTTCATGTAGCCGATCCGGCTGATCCCGTCGACGATCGCCATGTCGTGACCATGGCTGGGATAGAGTCGGAGACGCTCGGGATGGGCCTTGCCGGTCGGCTCCCCCTCGATCGGCCGGTCGTAGCGGACAAGGATCGGGTCGGCCGGGTGGAGCCCGACGACTCGGTGGTCCCGGACGTAGACGCAGGGGACGCGGTCGCCGGTCGCCGCCATGATGAAGCTCTCGTCGAAGCCGACTTCGATCGGCCCCGGCTTGATCTCGCCGTTCCAGTCGATCGACTCGCCCCCGAGCCCCAGATGCCACTTGCCGACGATCCCTGTCCGGTACCCGGCCTGCTTCAGCACGCCCGGGAGCGTTGACCGGCCCGTGTCGATGATGAGCCGGGCGTCCCCCGGCAAGACCCCCGTCCCCCGCTTCCGCCAGGGGTACTCTCCGGTCAGCAGCGCGTACCGAGAGGGCGTGCAAGTTGCCGACGAGGTGTGCGCGTCGGTGAAGTTCAGCCCCTCCCGGGCCAGTCGGTCGACGTTCGGCGTCAGCCCCGCTTTCGCCCCGTTACAGCTCACGTCACCGAAACCGATGTCGTCGGCATAGATGAACACGATGTTCGGTGGGGCCGCGACGACCTCGGCGGCCGGAAGGCTCGAAAAGCCGAGAAACAGGGCGAGGTGAAGCGGGCGGCTCATGCGCGGGGGCTCCGTATCGTGATCGTGGAATCGAGGCGTTCAGGGCGATCCATCGCCGCTCGCGGGCCTTGAAGCCGATTGAAGTAACGCCGCCATCCCCTCGAACAGCGCCCCGAGCGCCGACGCGGCCTCGGGCGGTGCTTCGAGGATCACCCGACCGTCGGCCTCTCGGCGAATTTGAAGCTGCGAGAAGAGCCGGCGGACGTCGGAGCCCAATGCCGGAGGAGCCAGGTCCGGCGTTTCCGTCGGCTCGACTTCGAGCGGTTCGTGGGGCGGAGGGGCGACCTCGGCCTGGCCGTTCCCGGAGAGCGCGGCCATCCGGTCGCGCGACTCGTCGGCGGCGTCCAGGACCTCCTCGAACGGATCGGTCACCTCGTCGTCGATCGTCAGGTCGGTCGGTTCGGACTCGTCGAGGGTCTCGGCGGGTACACCTTCGGGCAAGGCGTCGGGCTGGTAGATCTTCTCGACCCGGGCGAGGAACGAGGCGGACTCGTTGAACTGGACCGAGTCGGTCTCGCCGTCGAAGAGCCCCTTGAAGAACGCCTGCTTCGAGCCGACCAGGCCGGCGATCCTCGACTCGATCCCCTCCTCGCAGACGAGGTTGAAGACGTCGATCGGCTGCTTCTGGCCCAGCCGGTAGACCCGGCCGATCCGCTGTTCCAGGACGGCGGGGTTCCAGGGCAATTCCAGGTTGATGACGCAATTCGAGGCGTGCTGGAGGTTCAGGCCGACTCCTCCGGCGTCGCTGGCGAAGAGGATCCGGTGGTTCGGGTCGTCGTGGAACTCGACGATGTTCTGGGTCCGCTCTTCGCTGGTCCTCGGCCCCGGTGAAGAACCCGGCGCGGAGCCCTGAATCGGCCAGAAGGTCGCTCACCGCCCAGTGGGCCAGCGTGAGCATCCGCCGCCACTGGCTGAAAACGACCACCTTCCGCCCTTGATCGAGCACGATCTGGCGGATGAGCTGGCGAAGCTCCAGGAGCTTGGGCGAGAACAGCCCCTTGAGGACGCTCTCCTCGGGACTGCCGGGGGCGGATCGCCGGCCAGACCTCCTCGAAGTCGAGCTGGGCCAGGCCGTTGGAGATGATCCGCTGGGTCGTCAGGAGGCTCATCAGGCGGAGGAACTCGGCCTGGGTGAGCGGGCGTTTCTTGGCCCGCTGGACCAGGGCGACGATCGGCTGGATGAGCGCGTCGTGCTGCTCCTGCTGGGGCTCGGTCATCTCGATCGGCACGCGGGTGTCGGTCCTCGGCGGCAACTGGGCGAGGACGTCCTGGCGAATCCGTCGGAGCATGCAGCCCCGGAGCCGCTCGCGGAGCGTGTCGAGGTTCCGGACGCCGACGACCTCCTTGCGGCCGTCGGCGATGATCGCGTGGACGGGGCTCAGCCGCCATTTCGGCTCGAGCGCCATGTCGTCAACCCACTCGACGACCGAGGCCAGCTCCTCGATCCGGTTCTCCATCGGCGTGCCGGTCAGGACCAGCCGGTAGCTGGGCGTCAGCCCCTTGACCGAGAGCGCCGTCTTGGTCGCCCAGTTCTTGATCCGCTGCGCCTCGTCGAGCACGACCAGGTCGGGATTCCACCGGCGGATCAGTTCGAGGTCCCGGAGCAATTGCTCGTAGTTGATGATCAGCAAGCCGGCTTTGCTCGACTCGTAAATCGCCTGCCGCTCGGCGGGGGTGCCGTCGACGACCTGGATGGGCAGGTCGGAGAAGCTCGCCCACTCTCTGGCCCACTGTGGCTTGAGGCTGGCCGGGGCGATGATCAGCCCCCGGCGGATGCGCCGGGTCCGCCAGAGGATGTCGCACGAGGAGATCGCCTGCGCCGTCTTGCCGAGGCCCATGTCGTCGGCCAGGAGCAGCCGCCCATCGGCCAGGAACCGCTCGACGCCTTCCTTCTGGTAGGGATAGAGGGTCCGCTTGAGGCCCTGGATCGCCTGGTGGATCTCGGGAGCCGGGAGGGTCTGCTTGAGCCGTCGTTTGAGCCGGTCGCGCTCGGCTTCGAGCAGGGCGACGAGCGAAGGGTCGTGTTGGTTCCGGTCGCCGGGCGGGAGAAGCTTGAGGAGATCCTCAACCAGCTCCAGCCGCTTCGAAGGGTCGGCCGGGAAGGAGTCGATGACCTCCCAGATCCCGCCGTTTCCCGGCCGGAACCAGGCCAGCGCCCGAGCCTCTCGGGCGGCCCCGAGGGTCTTTCGCATCGGCCCGATGCCAGCCCAACCGGGCGAGCCAGTCGCCCAGGCCGGTCAAGGGTCGGATCGGGTCCCAGCTCAGGCCGGTTCGGCCGACCCGGGCGATTTCCTGCTCCTTCAGAGCCCGTTTCAGGAGCTTGGGCCGGGCGTGCAGGTGCTCCAGGACGATCAGTACATGCTTGCAGACCCCGAGCGAATTCTTGAGGAAGTCCGGACAGTCGCAACGGGCCTCGATCGGGTCGACGCCGAGGATCGCCGAGCGGTACGGCCGGCTCCCCGAGCCCCGCCGCTTCGTCCCGTAGAGGCCGATCAGGGCGCCGCCCTCGGGACGGGCGTCGATCGCCAGTCCCTCCTTCTTGACCGATTCGAGACGGCGAAGGATCGCATCGATCGCCTCGACGCGCGTCGGCCATTCGTGGTCTGGGACGATCGCCAGGACGTGGCGGACCAGGACATCGGGCGGGATCTTGGGGCTCTTTCGCCCCACCCGGCCCAGGAGGGTCCGATACGCCTCGGTCGATTCGTCGGTCTGAAGTATTTCGGTGGCCACGTCTTACGTCATTTCATGGGAGGGAGGGTCGTTGCCGGGGGCGACCTGGTCGGCCCCGCATTATCTCCCCTCCCGGCCTCCCTCGCCAGTCGGTCGATCGCCTCAAACCGACCGCGATTGCGAAAATCCGAACCCAACCGACCCGCCCCGGGCCCTCTTAAGACAGACCCATCGACCCTCCACCCGATGTTCCCAGACAAACCCAATGAGACTCCTCGCACTTCTCAGTCAAAGCCAACGCGTCGTCTCCGAGACTCCCAGACAAACCCAATCGCTCGACCCGCCCGCCCGTCCCGGATCTCCAACACGAACCCAACCGCGTCGACGCTCGATCGCTCTGGCCTTCCAACACGAACCCAATCATCGCAACAACTCCCGAACGGTCGAGGGTCTCGCGGCTCCGGCGATCGCGCCGAGGGCGTTGCCCGTCCCCAGTAACTTCACCAGCGAGAGCCCTGTTCGAACATACTTTTCCTCACGATCCGGACGAATTGCCCTTCGACCACGGCTAATCCAGTGCCGACCCTCCCAAACTTTGCCGTGCAAAGCGGTGCGAAAAGGCCCCCGGAAACCCGAAAAAGGGGGCAAAAAGGCCCGATTTCCGGTCGAAATGGGCCGAAAAACGACCAGAATTGGCGAAAAAACGGGCCCGAAATCCAGCTTTGCACGACAAACCATAATGAAGTCGGAGGGACCGAGCGCAGGACAACGCCAGTCGCCAGATCAGCCATGTTCCTTATTCCGGCCATCTCTCGGAAGCAACCCATCTTCCGGAATGGCGGGGTGATCAATGCAATAACTAAGAGTGGGGTGGAATCGGTGCCGAGGCGGAATCGGTTCCCGACACCTTTCCTTCCCCCCCGACACCTTTCCTTCCCCCCTACCGAACCGGTGGCTTCCCCTCCGCCGTGGCCTCGACCGGGACGTAACCCTCGGGGATCGCCCTGAGGTAACGCCCGACCAGGTTGTCGGCCTTCGCGGGGTCCGCGCCGTTTTCTTTCCTGTAGAGTTCGCTGGCGAGTGTGATGAGGAGATGGGCGAACGCCGTCCGATCTCGCCGGAATGCGTTATCAATTGACAAGTAATTGCAAGACATGATTCTGGCAGAAATCGTCGAGTCGAACCACCGGGCGAGCTCGTCGGGGGGGAGGGCCCTGACAGAATCGGGGGCTGTGGCTTCGGGGACATAGAGGGCAAACCCGGGAGGGGTGGCGGGTGTCTGGGAGGGGGGAGGCGGTGCCAGGACGGCGAACGGGGGACGCTCCGAACGCGGCCGGTCGCAATAGGCCAGCCAGTTGGCGATCACCAATCGGTACACCCGCCGCGACCGTTCCGGCTCGCGCTTGACGGACCGCTCGGCCCGGAATAACGCCCGGCCCGGCCCGCTCGAAGACCAGCCCCAGGGGGACCTCCCGCCGGTGAGCGAGGAAAGCCTGGCCGGGTCTTCCAGCTCGGGGTCGGCGATCGTGTTGAGAAAGAGGATGTACTCGCACTTGAAGGCGTCCGAGGCGGGCGGCGTCATGGCGTCGGCCTCGACCAGGGCATCGAGCGCCTTGCGGAGGGTCGCCGCGTCGAGCTTCGGTTCCTTCGCCCAGGTCGAGAGCCGGCCGGTGGCCATCGAGCCGATCGCGATGCCGACCAGACGCTCGATGGCGCCCCCCCGCCGGCCGCAATGACGGCTCGATCGGATCACGGCGAGATACCAGTCGAGGGCGCCTGGCAGGTCGCCCTCGGCCTGCAACCGCGTGGCCTCCAGGATCGCCAGCCGGGCGAACGAGCGCATCCCCTGGATCACCGGCAGGAGCGTCGTGACCTTCAACGTCCTCGGCGAGATGTAGCTCGCATCGGGCCGGGTGGACCCCTCTCTCCAGAGATCGAGCGCCTCACGGTTCTTTTCCAGCCATCGCCGCTGCTCGGGGCTGGCCGAAGTCCAGTCGGCCGTCCAGACACCGCCGGTGTCCGGCTCTTTGCCCAGCTTGTCGAAGGCCTGCCGGTAGACGACGAAGGCGTTCGTCGCGTCCGGAATCGGCCTGGCGAAGGCCTCGATGTCGAAGGGATCGCCGATGTCTGGGAGCCCGTTCAGGCTGGTCGCCTTGATGGTCACCACGATGACGATTGTGATCACGATCATCGGGCTGATGGCCCAGATCCGGAGCCTCCGAAAATGTCTTGTCTTCTCGGGGATGATATCGCGGGCCAAGGTCGTGAACCCCCGTTGGGAATCCGGGCCGAAGTCAGGGCCTGAATCCGAGAGCTTAACGAGATGGCCCGAGCGAAGTCAATGACAAATGTCGGAGTCAGTGAATCATCGAGGGCGGCGCCCCGTCCTGGCCGGATTGTCCGGCCTCGGGGGTCGCGCCTCGCCGTTTCCGGTCAAGGAGTCGGGGGACGCGAGGTCAGGCCTCTGGCACGTTCCTGGTTTCTGGTCAGGACGGGAAGACAAGGAACCGAGTCTGGCCTCGGTTCGCGGGAAGACGCACGCGGCCTGAGAATCACGGCGGCCCGGACGCTTCGGTTCGAGTGGACGGGCCGTCCGGCTCGGCCCGGCGGATTGGCAGATTCCCATGAACATGGGCACGGCAGGGGTCCTCGGAGAGGTTTGCTGGTTTCGGGAAGAAATCATTCGAAATCGGCCTGGCCGCGCGAGTAAGCTCGACCGGCATTGATGCGAGTGCTCGTGCATCCCTTCCCCCTCGGTCCCGGGAACCTTACGATGTCTTCCACGATGACCCCCTGCCCCGTGTGTGGATCGCCGGACCATCACGCCGGATCGTGTCCCGGGGCGGTCGGCGAGATAGTGGCCGAGGCCACCCCGACCGCCCCGGTCAAGTCGGGCCGGGGTCTCGCAAGGAAGGTCGCCCTGCCGATTGTGGCCCTGACCGTCCTGGGCGGGGCGGGGACGATCATCGTCGGGCAGGTCCGCGACCTCTGGACGTCGTGGCCCTCGGAACGGCCCGCGCCAGCCGTTGTCGCAGGGCCGCCGGCACCGGTTGACCCGAGGACGCCGGCGCACCGCAGCGCGGTCATGATCTCCCACCAGGGGGGACGGACGGTCGTCGGGCTCTCGAAGACGCGGTTCCTGCCCGTCACGGAGCGGTTCGTCACCCGGGTCCTTCTCCACGAGGAGTTGTTCCGCCAGGCGCTGCTCATCGCCGCCCGCGAAGACCTGGGCGTCGAGGTCCGGGATGAGATGCTTTCCGAGCGGGTTGACATCCCGGCGGGCGGGCCCGCGTTCGAGCTCTGCGACGCCTTCCCGCGTGACTATAAAATCCGGCTCTCGTTCCGTGAGCCTGGCGACGCGGGCGCGGTCCTCTGGCGGGGTGACTTCGACATGCGAGCCTACCAGCTCGCGTGCATCTGGGATTTCACCGAGAGGCTGGAGCAGGTCTCGCGAGGCGGGATGGTCGAAGCCCTGAAGGCCCGAGGGGCAAAACCGGCCGTGGCGCGGGCGACGGGCGTGGGCAAGGTGCCCGAGAGCGTCGAGGCGCTCCTCGGCCGGATGGACTTCGTCTCGCAATTCTCGGCCTTGCGGGCGCTGCACGGCAAGGAGTGCGCCGGGATCGGGATGCCCGAGCGACTGGGCGCCCTGGCCCGAGGGTACGCCAACCTCGGCGTCCTGACCGAGCACCACTGGACCGCCCTGCACCGGGCGTTCGAGGCCCGATCGCTCCTCTACGGCCAGAGGGTGGTGGCCCTCTTCCCCGAATCCCCAGAGGCACGCCGGGACCGCGCCTATTCCCGGGGCCTGATCGGCCTGCACCAGGACGCGATCGGGGACCTCGATGAGGCCGACCGGATGATCGAGAAGTTGCCGGTCAACAAGCGACCGACGCCGCCCATGTGGGTGCCCCTGCTCAGGCTCCGCCTCGACTTCGACACCAAGGGGTTGTTGGCCGCGTGCGACAACCCGGCAAAGGCCCCGCTGGCGTCGATTTTCGCCCTGATGAGCGTCGAGAACTCGGCCGCGACGAGCATGGCTTTGGAGGTCGGACGGGTCGCGGACCGGGTCCACCCGGAGAGTCTCTGGGTCAACGACGCGGTCAGCCAGTTCAAGGAACTCGGCCATCTCCACGTCGTCACGGTCCAGGGGCTCGCGATGTTCGACCGGGTGGTTATGCGCGACCTCCGCAAGGTCCCCGGCCTTCCCGATGAAGTCGCGAAGCTCATCGACGCCAAAGCAGGTGAGGTCGAGGTTGCCCGGGGGTTGACCGCCGCCGGCGCCCGGATCGCGACCCGATCGACCCGTCCTGGGCGGTCCTGGGCCGGATGTTCCGCGAGGCCCGATTCGCCCAGGTCGCCCGTCGGCTCGAGTTCATGGCCGTCCAGTGGAACGTGCCGGTCGATGAGTTCCTCGAGCAGACCCGGTCGCTCGTCTACGACCATCCCTACTGGCCACTCCTCCAATCCTACGCGATGGACAGCCGGGGCGACGGCGGCGCCACCCTCCGGCGACTCCGGGCGATCTCGCTCGACGAGCTCGAACCGACTGAGATGTTTTATGCGAGCACCCTTCAGTCACTCGGCGACCCGGACTGGGGCAAGCCCGGACTTCTCGGGATGATTCACACCGCCGCCGTCGAACGCGACCGCGCAAGGTTGGTCCGCATCGCCGACCCGTCAGACAGGAACCTGATGTCGGCGCAATTGTGCGCCATCAGCCCCAATTCACCCGTCGGCAGGGCCAAGCAGATCGAACTCAACTGGGCCGATGCGACGAAAGATTGGCCCGAGCTGGCGCGAGAACACCGGGACCAGCCCGAAATCCTGGTCGCCCTCGGCCAACACGACGCGGTCGAGAAGCGCTGGGATGACGCCGAGAAGTCGCTGACCGCCGCGATCAAGATCTCGCCCGATCGGGAGACGTACATCGCCCTGGCCGGGGTTTACAAGTCGATGGGTAAGATGGATCGGTGGCAGGAGACGCTCGACGCGTACCTCGCCGCGGAGGACCCCGGGCTCGGCCATGCGCAGGTCCGTGTCGAACTCGCCCGGTACTTCATGGGCCGTCGGGAGTACGACAAGGCCCAGCCCTACGCCGAGGCCGCCGCGCAAACCTGGGCCGGCTGGGCGATGCAGTGCGCCGCCGAGTGCTACGAGGCGATGGGCCGCTGGGACCAGGCCGAACTCTGGTACAGCCGGATGACCGAGCGCTACTCGAACAACCGGATGGCCTGGTTCTTCTTCTGTGCCCGAACCGGGCACGGCGACCGCGACGCCGCCGCCGAGTTCATGGACCACTACATCGCCGGCACCGGCGATTCGGCGAGCCGCGACAACCTCAACCACTTCGCTGTCTATTATATCCTCACCAATCGATCTCGCCAGGCACTGGAGATCTACCAGCGGCTGGCGGCGCTGCCCGAGGACAAGAACGGCACGGGGAGCGATTCCTTCTTCTACAAGGTCAACCTCGCCCTCCTCGCCGACGAGCTGGGCGAGAAGGATCTCTGCGTCCGAACGCTCGACGACGCCGTCAAGTCCCACGAGAAGAAGGCGCCCCGGATGTCGTCGATCTGCCGGCTTCTCCACGCCTGGCTGGCCGCGCCCAACCCCGGTGCGCTCGACCTCGGCCCGGTCAACCAGGTCTTCGACGCCATGCCCGACCTCGGGAAGGCGAACTTCGGCTACTACCTCGGCCGGTTCCTCGAACAGCACGGCCGCCCCAAGGAGGCCTTGAAGTACCTCGGCTCCAGCGCGAACCTCCCGCAAACGCCCTATCTTCTGCAATACCTGGCCTACAACGCCCTGCGCAAGCAGGGGGTCAAGGTCGGGCCGGGCGGGGAGCTGTGAACCATCCACCGAGTGGCCGAGGGATCAGTTCCCGCCCTCGGCCAGCTCGCGCTCGACCTGAGCCGAATCTAGGGGCCTCGTCTTTTGTCGTTTCATGGGAGTGGGTTACGTCACAGGCAGCGACCCTGGCGGCTCCGCGTGATCCCCGCCTCGGCCGCCTCTCGCCAGCATGTCGATCGCGTTCGGCCGGTCGCGAGATCGAAAAAACGAACCCAAATGGCTCGCTTCCCCACCTCCCAAAGACAAACCCAACGACCCTTCGCCCGATCTTCCCAGACAAAGCCAATTCTCGTCCTCGCGCTTCCCAGACAAACCCAACGAGTCATCAACGAAGTTCCCAAACAAACCCAACCGCGTCGAATTTCGATCGGCCTCGTTGACCAGGACGAACCTAATCATCGTGACAACGCCCGCCCGGTCAACGGTCTCGCGGCCCTCGGCAATCGGGCCGAGCGCCTTGCCCGTCCCCAGTAACTTCACCACCGAGGGCCCGGTTCGAACACAGTTTTTCCCACGATCTGGATGGATTCCTCTCGGCTCGGGCGCGGGGAGCAACCCTTTCTCGGATCAGAGGGTTTGTCCCAGCCTTGAACCCGGTCCCCGAAACCGATTCCTGCTCTCGTCCTCCACGACCGATCCGGTGCCGATCCACCAGAACTTGGCCGTGCAAAGTGGGTCGAAAAGGCCCTCGGAAACCCGATAATGGGATCAAAAAGGCCCGGTTTTCGGACGAAAAGGGGTCAAAATCGACCAGAATCGGCGCGAAATCGGGCTCGAAAATCGACTTTGCATAACAAACCACAAAGGGACGGAGACACTGAGCGAACCACCAGGCCCGTCACCGGATCTGCCATGTTCCCGATCTCGACCATCCTTCGGAAGCGACCCATCTTCCGCGTTCGTCATCGATGATGAATGGACCAGGCGAGAGAGAGAGCAAGGCTGTTGAGGCGTAATCCATTCCCGACCCTTTCATTGCCCTCTGAAGTACTTTGCCGGGGTAGAATAATGCGGGGCGGCGTGGGACGGCGAGCCTCTGCCGCGACGGTCCTTTCGTCGTGTCGCGATTTGACAATCGTTCTCGGAACCGAGTTGGGGGGGTCGGATATGGGCGCCATCGCAGAAGCATTTGTGGCCTTCGCTCAGCCGCTGATCGATCAGACCGATGGTTCTCTGGAGCAGATGAACAAGGCGTTCACCATGAGCCAACTCTGCTACAACCTCGCCCTGGTACCGAAGGACGAGCGGGACAAGAGGCTCCGCGAGATGCAGTCATCGCTCCAGTTGAATGATGAGGAATTGGACGAGTTTCAGCGTTCCATCGTCATCCCGATGATCCAGCGACACGAGGAGATGTTCCCGATGATGCACCGGAGGGTCTCCGCGGCCTCCTCGCCAGGTGGCCTCTCGCCCCGAGCACAACCGAAGATGACGGGGTCCACCGAAGCCTATCCGGGAATCGACCGTTACGCCCCTTGTCCGTGTAACAGCGGCGAAAAGTACAAGTTCTGTTGCGGCAGGAAGCGTCGGTGATCCTCGGCCTCACTGCCAGCGAGGGCGCGTTGACAGGAGGTCAGAGTTGGTTCCTGGCTTCTGGTCAGGACGGAAAACCAGAACCCAGGTCTGTCCCCGGTCCGTTTTCGTGGCATTTCCACAGAGCGGGACATCCCAGGTTTCCGGCCGCTCCTTCACTGTCTCGACCTTTTCCCCGCGTAATAGGCTTCCGAGAGCCACCCGGTGGCCACACCCTGGACGGCTCGACCTGCCACCTTCGCGGTCTTGACGGGTAGTTTGTCTTCCTTTTTCAAGATCAAACCAGAGCAGCCGGCGGAAGTCCCGATCAGTAAGAGAACGATCGCCCAGGCCAAGATAGAGTTTCGCATCGGGAACTCCTTCGTTCCGGCGGAAGTCTCGACTCGGCGAAGCCAGGAGTTCGCGTCATCGCGACCTCGAGTCGATGGGCCTGCCAGATCATCTGATCACACGAAATAGCCAGGTCAAACACTTCCAACACTTTCGGAATTAACACACAAAACATCCAACTTACTGGCGATCCATTTTGCTTATTTTGTGCAAAACACCAGGACACAAGCAGGGGACGAACGAAAAAGGGGACGGAGATGAATGCCGCGAAGTTAAGGCGTAAACGTCTCGCTGAGAATGACTTCTGGAACGATCAAAGATCACGATTCCGAGGCTTGCCCCGGCCGGCGGGTCTAGCGAAGAGCTTGATTTCAGATCTCTAAAAAACCAACAAAATAAAGATCATATGATCAAAATTCCGATATCGCAGCTGGACGATCGACCCTAAATCGTTATCTGTACTATGGTTGCGCCTTAACTTCGTGACATTCATCTCCGTCCCCTTTTTTCTCTCACCCGATCCAGGGAGCGAGGCTCTTGGAGAGGAGGGCCACCAGCGTCTCGTCAGGGGCCTCCGCGAAGGCCTCGGGGCGGAGGATCTGGTGCATGATGGCGAACCCCATGAGCTGGGCCAGGACCATGACGGCCCGGATCGCGGCGTCCTCGCCGCCGATCGGCTCGGCGAGGAGCGGTAGCACGTTACGGTCGAGGTCCCGCCGGAACAGATCGAGCGAGCTGGGATCCGAGGCGGAATGGAGCAGGAGCAGCAACGGTGTTTGCCCCCGATCCCCGGAGTCCTTGTGCCCGTACACCATGACCCGGGCGAGGTGATCGACCAGGTCCGCCCCCCTGCCACTCAGCAGGTGTCTCATGTCCAGGGCCCGCTCGATCACCCGGGCGAAGAGCGTCTCCTTCGAGCCGAAGTAGCGATTGACCAGTGCGGCGGTCACCCCGGCGTCTCCGGCGATCTCGCGGACCCCGGCGCGCTCGTAGCCCTGGGTGGCGAAGCGGCGGGTGGCCGCCTCGAGGATGGCCTCTCGGGTCGCGGCGGCATCCCGACGCCGTCTCGGGCCCGCATCGACTCGTCGCTCCGTCATGTCTCGGCTCCCTTCGAGTTTTTTTCTCTTCAAAGTAAACCGCTGTTGACTTGGAAAGTCAATCGCCATACGATGAAGTCAACGACGGTTTACTTCGCGGCCTTGCCGGCCTGGACGCGAGGCGCTTCCGTCCCTACCTCGCCCCGCGGTCTCGATGCCGCCGCCTGACGGCCGATCAGCGGGGTCCCTTGGCCACGCTTAGTAGATCAGCCTCCCAGCAGCGTCGATGCCGCTGCCTGCCGGCCGATCGGATTTCACGGGCACGAGTGCCTCAAGATCCCGGGAGCTCGCCATGACGACGCTTCAATCCGCCGACGAAACGGCGCATCCCGACCACCAGGCCGCGGACGCGGCGACCGATCCTCCTCCTGTCGCGCCGCTCCCCGCGCGCCCGGGCGCCGTCGCACCGCTGGCGGAGAAGGTTACGGTGGGCGGGGGCCGTGGCTGGCCTGGCGCTCGGAGGATATTTCCTGGCCCCGATCGTGCGAACGATGCTGGAGACAGTCTCCACTGACGACGCTTACGTCAACGGCCATGTGACCTTCGTGGCCCCCCGGGTCGCTGGCCAGGTGAGCCGGGTCCTGGTGGAAGACAACCATCGAGTGAAGAAGGGAGACTTGCTGGTCCAGCTCGACAAGGAGCCGTACCAGGTCCAGTTCGACCTCAAGAAGGCGGCCCTGGTTGCCGCCGAGGCCGACCTGACGGCCGCACGGTCCCAGGTCCGGGGCATCCTGGCCCAGGCCGGGAGCCTCCGCTGGAAACTCCAGAAGGCGATCGAGGCCGTGGACGACCAGGTCGCGCTGCTCCGGGCTCGGGTCGCGACACTGCGGAGCAAGGAGGCGAGCTTCGATCGCGCCCGCGCCGACCTGACGCGAGCCCGGAACCTCTTCAACCGCAGCGCCCTCGCGCGGGAGGATCTCGACCAGCGCATCGAGGCCGATCGGACGGCCGAGGCCGCCGTCAAGCAGGCCCTCCAGGAGGTCTATGAAGCACGGGTCGCGCTCGGACTCGTCCAGCGTCCCGAGAAGGGAGAGCTGACGGACGTCCCCGCCGACATCAATCAGACCTTCTCCGGGGTCCGCCAGGCTCTGTCCGAGCTGGTCCAGAGTATGACGCAGGTCGGCCTCCCCCTCGGCTCCTTCTCCCAGACGCCCCAGCAGGCGCTCGACGAGTTCGTCAGGCGCGACAAGGAGGGGAACATCGAGCGGATCGCAGAGCGGCTGGTGCCCGAGGCGCCCGCGGTCCGGCAAGCCGAGGCGAGGCGACTCCAGGCCGAGCGCGACCTCGCTCAGGCCGAGCTGAACCTCCGCTACTGCGACATCGTCAGCGAGATCGACGGCGTGGTGACCAGCCGCAACGTCAACCCCGGCAACAACGTCTCCGTCGGGCAGGGCCTGATGGCCGTCCGCTCGCTCACCGAGATCTGGATCGATGCCAACTTCAAGGAGACCCAGCTCGCGGACCTGCGGATCGGCCAGCGGGTGCGCTGCGAGGTCGACATGTACGGCGGCCGGAGGGAGTTCGAGGGCCGCGTCACTGGCTTCACCATGGGGACCGGCCAGACTCTCTCGCTGATGCCGCCGCAGAACGCCACAGGTAACTTCGTGAAGATCGTCCAGCGGCTGCCGGTCCGCATCGAGCTGACCGACTACGACCCGGACAAGATCCCCTTGTTCGTCGGCCTGTCGGTGGTCCCCTACGTGTACGTCAAGGAACCGCCGACGGGGCCCCACGCCGGGGTGGTCTTGCAACCATTGGCCCCTCTGCCGACGGGCCCGACCGATCCCACGCCCTCACCGACATCGGGCACCAGGCGCGAGTGAGGACTGGTGGAAGTGGAGTTCCCGTAGAGGATCATGCCCTTCATCGTGACGGCGAACACGGCGGCTGCGCCCTGACCCGGATTGCCGTGGGGTCGGCGGCGGATCTCCCGTGCGGGGCGGCTTCAACCTTGGAGACGTCCTGCTGTCGGTCCGGTGGCGGTGACCTTGCCTCCTCGAAATCATCAACGGTGTAAGACTTCAGCCGAATTCAGGAACAGCGATCAGTGGAGGGTGGGGCAAGTGCCACTGAATTCGGCTGAAGGCTTACCCAGCGGTCTGCGGTTCCTCGGACGGTCAACGGCCGTACTGTTCGCGATCATGAGCCAGTGGATCGCCGATCGCCTCCGCGCCGAAACCGGGTATCCGTGTGAGGCGGCCGGGAACCAGGCGCTTCATTCGGTCTCCTGAAACACACGATTGAAATGAGCATGCGAATTCCTGTCAAGAGGGCATTGGTCCGCCGCGGAGGACTCGTGATGAGCAGCGTGACACTGAGCCCGGCCGCCATCAGTCGTCCGGCGGTCAACCCCTGGATCGTCGCCACGGCCGTGGTGATCCCCACGTTCATGGAGATCCTCGACACCACCATCGCCACGGCCTCGATGCGGTACATCGCGGGCGGACTGTCGGCGACGGTCAACGACAGCGACTGGGTCATGACCAGCTACCTGGCGTCCAACGCCACCATCCTGCCGATCACGGGCTGGCTCTCGGCCCACCTGGGTCGCCGCAGGTACTTCCTCCTGTCCATCGCCATCTTCACGGCCGCCTCGGTGCTCTGCGGCCTGGCCACCAGCCTCGAAGAGCTGATCCTCTTCCGGGTGATCCAGGGGATCGCCGGCGGTGGGCTCCAGCCCGCCAGCCAGGGAATCCTGATCGACGGCTTCCCCCCCGAGAAGCAGGGGACGGCCATGACGGTGTTCGGAGTGGCGGGGCTGATCGCCCCGGTCATTGGACCGACGCTGGGCGGCTACATCACGGTCAACTACAACTGGCGCTGGATCTTCCTGATCAACTTCCCGATCGGCGTCCTCGGCTACGTGATGTGCCACTTCGCGGTGGAAGATCCCGGGTACCTCAAGCACGAGCGCGAGGAGCTACGCCGCCGGCCGTTCCGCTTCGACACGATCGGGCTGGGACTGCTCGCGCTGGCGATGACCTGCTGGGAGGTGATGCTCAGCAAGGGTCAGGAGTGGGACTGGTCCAACGACCCGTTCGGGAGGGCGCAGACGCTGGCCATCCTGTTCGTCCTGAGTCTGGGCGTCCTGATCTTCCGGGAGATGAGGATCGCCAACCCGGTGGTCAACTTCCGGCCGATGGGCGAGCGGAACCTCGCGGCCTGCAGCATCATCATCTTCTGTGCCTACGGCGTCCTCTACGGCGCGAGCGTGTGCCTGCCGTCCCTGCTCCAGTCCCTGTTCGGCTATGACGCCTTCGTCTCCGGCCTGGTGATGTCGCCCTCCGGCGTCTTCTCCATCCTGGTGATGCTCGTCGTCGGCGTCCTCCTCGGTCGGGGCACCGACGCCCGCTGGCTGATCGCCGCGGGGCTGCTCGTCATGGCGGCCGGGTGCTACTGGATGGCGCGGATGAACCTGTCCATCAGCCCGGAGCAGGTGGTCTGGCCGCGAGTGGTGCTGATCTGCGGCCTGTCGTTGCTCTTCGCCCCGATCAACGTGGCGGCCTTCCGCTACACGCCCCCGCACCTGCGCCGGCCGCTGTCGGCCTGTTCGCCCTGCTCCGCAACGAGGGGGGCAGCGTCGGCATGTCAATCAACAAGATCATCGAGCAGCGGCGAGAGCAGTTCCACCTCGCCCGCGTGGGCGAGAACCTCAGCCCGCTGAATGCACACGTGCAGTTGTACTTCAAAGAAGGTCAAGCCTACTTCTTGCAGCAGACGGGCGATCCGGCCCGGTCGCGACAGATGACCCTCCAGTCGCTCGCCGATCTCCGTCAGCAGCAAGCGGCGTCCCTGGCCTACTTCGACGTCTTCTGGCTCTTCGCCGTCCTGAGCCTGGGCCTCGTGCTCCTCGTGCTCCTGATGAAGCGCTCGGCGGCCGAGAAGGGGGAATTGATTGGGGGTGAGTAGGAAGTTGAGTCGGCTGGGTCGTGACGCAGCCATTCCCCAAAACCGGGTCACGACCCAGCCGACAAGGACTACTGGCTGGCCTTTCCGAAGTCGTTGAGGATCGCCTTGGCGACACGATCGGCCATCACGTCATTTCCGGCCTGGTAGAAGTGGCAAATGTCGCAATAGATCGGTTCCGGATGTCCGTCGAACATCCGGGTCAGGTCGGTAAACCGCACCCCCCTGGCTTTCAGATCGGGGCCCTCTTGAATCAGCAGCGGATAGCCATTCTTGATCCCGGGCCGGTACATCTCATCGCGGTGGTCCGCCATGGATTGCTCGTCCGGCGTCAGAGGCTTCGAGCCGGAGAGGACCAGATTGGGCTGGAGGAAGTGGTAGTAGCGAATCCCGTTGGCGGCGCAGATCTTGTTGAGCTGGATGGAACTGTTCTTCCAGAGCGAGACGAGGTGCCGGTAAAGTTCCCCGGTCGTCTTGAACGTCCAGCCCGGTCCCTCCACGGCGTAGTTCCGAGTCGTGGACACGTCCTGGCGGTATTCGTCCTGAAGCGCGAGGATCCTCATCTCGGCACGGGAATCGAAGATCCACCAGAGGAGGTTGCAGAGCGGCGAAAACCTCCAGGGTGCGCGTGAATAGCCGCGGGCCAGGTCCTCGCGGTTCTCGACCTGATACTCCAGGCGACCCACGTACTTGGCGACCCTGGGGCCGGACGTCGAGACCCGAGTATGCCAGCTCCGCGGGAACGCGGGGAAGTCGCGGTGCGCCGCGTTCTCGGCCTCGTACAGAACCACATCATTGAACCCGTCAATGTTAATAACGACGTCGAATTCCGCGCCCAATGCCAGCAGGTAATTGAGCGTCATGAGCTGCTGGGGTTGCTTGTAGCCGGACACGGCAATATCAACGAATACGATTTCTTTTCCGGCAAACGCCGGGTCTTTCTCGAGAACGGCCTTGAGTCGATCCTTCCCGTTCAGGAAGAACCCGCACGCGACGGACCCGCCCATGATCCCGACGATCACCTTCCCCGGAGACCGGGCCTGAATCGGTGAATTGTTATCGACGTATCCAAAGGAATTTACGGCGCAGTCGCTCAACTTGCCCTCGGAATCGCCGCAGGCGGCCATCGGCGGTATTTCCGTGTAGCCGACGAACGGGTGGACCTGCAACACGAGGCTCTCCCTCGTCTCGAGCTTGTGGAGTAACGCGGCGCGGTCCCGCTGGATCGATGCCATCCACCTGAGCTGATGGGAATACGTCCCGTAGATCACGAAAACCAGCAACTCCGTGACCAGGTAGAGGAGGAACACCTGGATCGCGGAAAACAGGAGTCGTTTGGAGCGGCTGAGGGGGCGCCGTGGGCTGGCCGAGGGTCGATCCGGCGGTGCAGGATTCATGTTCGGCCCCCAGTCATTCAGGCGACTCTCTGGCGATGGTCCCAAAACCGGCGACCATTTGCGTCAAACCCCGTCGGCCAGCTCGCGCTCGACCAGGCCCGAATCTCTGAGCGATCCGACGATCTGGGCGGTCAAGGTCCCGGCGTTGTCCATCCGGGGGACCTTGTGCTGGCCGCCGAGTTTCCCCTTCGACCGCATCCAGGCGTCGAAACCGCCCGGTCGAGCGACGACCAGCGCGGGCAGGGGCAAGCCGACCCCCTCGACCCGGTGGGCCAGGTAATCGGCGTTCCGTCGCGAGAGGTCGGCGTCGAGGACCGCCCGGAAGGCCAGCAGGTCGTCGGGCTCCTTGAGGAACTCGACCACGTATTGATGATAGCCGAGCGCACCCCGGAAGACCGGGCCGACGTGCCACTCGCGGACCGCGGCGCCGGTGGCCCGCGAGGCGAGGGCGATCGCCCCTTCGACTTCCTCGCTGATCAGGTGCTCGCCGAAGGCCGAGAGCGTGTACTTCGTCCGGCCGGTGAAGGTCAGCAAGGGCGGGTCGACTGACTCGAACCGCACGGTGTCGCCGATCACGTGCGACCAGAGCCCCGCGCAGGTCGAGACGACGATCGCGTAGTTCACGCCGACCTGGACATTCCCCAGCCAGTGCCTCGTCGGACTCGGCGAATCGAGCTCGTCGACCGGCACGAACTCGTAAAAGAGCCCGTGGTCGAAGACCAGGCGGAGCAACCCCGTGGCGGGGTCGCCGAAGGCGATGAACCCCTCCGAGCACGGGTAGGTTTCCTGGAGCCGGATCTTCGGGTCGCCCAGGATCTCGTCGAACGAGCATCGGTAGGGGTCGAACTTGACGCCGCCGTGGACGACGACTTCCAGGCTCGGCCAGACCTCGGCGATCGTGACTTGCCGGTCAGGTCGAGCAGCCGGCCGAAGAGGGCGAGCAGCCAGCTCGGCACGCCGCCGATCAGCGTGATCCGCTCGCGGACCGATTCGCTCGGCGAGCAAGGTGAGCTTCCGGTCCCAGTCCGGCTCCAGCGCGATCTCGAGCGGCGGGAAGGTGTAAGGGCGGAGCAGTTCGCCCGCCTCCTCGGCCGCGATCCCGCTCAGGTCCCCCTGGCGGACGCCCTCGGCGGGCTGTTCCAGGTTCGTCGAGCCGCCGAGGAAGAAGACCTTGCCCCGGAAAAGCTGCGACTTCGGCCGGCTCGCCAGGTGATACGCGACCATCGTCTTGGCCGCCTTCCGGTTCGACGCGACCATCTCCCACGAGACCGGGATGTACTTGGTCGCCCCCTGCGTGGTCCCGCTGGTCAGGGCGAGGTACGGAATCCGGCCCGGCCAGGTCAGGTCGTCGAAGCCGGGGATAACGGTCCCTGAGGTAGGCGTCCCAGAGGGTCTCATAGGTTCGGATCGGCACGCGGGCCTGGAAGTCGGCGACCGAGCGGATCGAGTCGAAACCGTGGTCGACGGCCGAACCGGGTCGACCGGGCCGCGCGGACGAGCTTGAGGAGAACCCGGCGCTGGACTTCGACCGGGTCGGCCCAGGCGAGAGCATTCGTCCGGCGTCGGGCGTAGGCGTGGAACCCCTTGTTGACGGCCAGGCGGACGGGTGTGGCGCCGGCGACGCGGGCCAGCGGTGAGGGGGCGGGCATTCTAGACCGGCTCCTTCGGGCCTCGGCAGTAATAGGCCCCGGCGGGAGGGAAGTTGCGGGGCTCGAAGACGAAGCGGACCTCGTCGAAGAACTTCCGGTAGAGACCCTGGTAGACCCAGGGGATCTCGGTGATCTGGTTGTACGTTCCGGCCGGGTCAAGGACGGCCCGGACGACGCGGAAGAGGTCGCGCTGGAGGTCCTTCGGGAACGAGGGGACGGGCAGACCGGAGATCACATGATCGACCCGGCCGATCCCACGGTCGGCGAGCATCGCGGAGAGGTCGCGGACGTCGCCCTCGATCACGTCGAAATTGGCCAGGTGGGCGAACCGATCGCGGAGGATCCCGGCGAAGTCGGCGTCGCGTTCGAGGACGACGACTTTCGTCTCGGGCCTGGCTCGTTCGGCGATGACCTTGGTGATCGGCCCGGTCCCGGCGCCCAGCTCGACCACGACGTTGGCCGTGGCCCAGTCGACGTTGCCGACCGTGGCCCGCGAGAGCCAGGGGCTGCTGGGCGCCAGGCTGGCGATCTTGGTCCCGTGGCGGAGGAACTTGCCGAAGAAGAGGGAGAAATCGCTCATCGTGCCTTGCGGGAAAAGCGGACGAGGTCGGACGTCGAGAGTCGGGGGTCAGCCCCGAGGTCAGGGTGACCTTGAACGGCGTCGGCCGGCCGTCCTTGTTGAGGAACCGGGCCGGGTCGAGCGCCGGGGGGATCGACTTGAGGCGGTCGCGGAGGAACCGGGTGACCAGGGTGTTGACCAGCCGGGACTTCTCGATCTGCGGGGCGTGGCCGCACTTGGGGATCACCACCTGCCGGCCCTTGATCATCCGCTCGGCGGCCCGGATCGAGCCGGCGACGTCGGAGATGACTCGGTCGTCGGAACCCCAGATGAACAGGGTTGGATGAGGGACCTGGTCGAGGAGGCCGGCGACCGAGTGGCCGACAGTCCCCCGGAGGGTCCGCAGAACGCCCTTCTTCCACTTCCGGCTCTGGAACTTCTCCTCGATCGCCCCGACGAGCGACTCGGTGGCGAAGTGCGACCGGCGGTGGAAGACCGACTTGACCAGTGAGTCGTAATCGCTCCGGCGGACCCCTTCCATCATCGGCAGGTTCTCGTCGCCGTAGACCCCCGAGGGGCAGATCAGCACCAGCTTCGAGACCAGGTGCGGTTGCCGGGCCGCGAGGGTCAGACAGATCTGGCCGCCGAGGCTGGAGCCGACGAGATGATAGGGCGGGCGCTGGACGAACTCGTCGAGGTAATTTGCGAGGCGGTCGGCCAGGTAATCGACCGTGACCTCGCCGCCCGCGTCGATATGGCGGTGGAGCGAGTCGCCGTCGTAGACGAGGATCTCGGGGACCTTGACGTCGAAGTGACGCGACGAGGTGGCGCCGATTGGCGAACCAGCTTTCCGACTGCTCGGCCAGGCCATTGACGAGGATCAAGGGGCTCGGCCGCTTGTAGGCGTGGAGGCGTTTCAGGTCGAACAAGTTGCGGACTCTGGGGTTCATCGTGGCAAGGACTCCCCGGTGCCGGATACCGCCGCGGTCGCGTGGACTTCTTCTAAGGAGGGGAGATTCGATCTCGCGAACGGGCCTCGTCGGCTATCGCGAATTCCATCCCGGACGCCCGGCGTCTTCGACCTCCCGCCGCGAGTCTCCAAGAATACCACGAGTGACGTCCCAATCCAATCGGTTGCCGGCGGCCCCGGCGATTTCCTCGGGCGCAATCCGGTGCCCTGTCAGGTATTCGGTCGGACGGGATGAAGCTTGTATGTCGAACTGGAGAAAGTTCCACGCAGACGGTCGAGGGTTCGGCTTCTTCTTCGTACGGCGATCTTGCCCAGATCCTCGGCGTTGCGTCGCCGCCTTGACGCCCGGGCCGATCGCGCCGAAGATGAGGGGAGAGATCGAGGCCATTCGCCTCGCGATCGCCCTCCGAGAGTCGTCTTCTCATGCGAGTCTTCATCACCGGCGGGACCGGCATGATCGGCCGTCGGCTGGTCCGCAAGTTGATCGACCGGGGCGACACGCCGGTCATCCTCTCACGCAAGGCGGACGAGACCCGGCGAAACCCGGCCCTGCGCGGGATCAAGGTGGTCCAGGGCGACCCCTTGAAGGCCGGGCCCTGGCAGGAGGCGGTCGACGGCTCCGACGCGGTGGTCAACCTGGCCGGTCAGAACGTCTTCTCGGGTCGCTGGAACGCTGAAATCAAGCGGCAAATCCGCGACAGCCGGGTCTATGGAGCCGAGCATGTCGTCCAGGCGATTGAGGCGGCTCGCGAACGGCCAAAAGTGCTCGTCCAGGGGTCGGCAATCGGCTACTACGGCGCCCACGGGGATCAGGATTTGACCGAGTCGAGCCCATCGGGCTCTGACTTCCTCGCCGTCGTCTGCCGGGAGTTGGAAGACGCGGCCCGCCAGGTCGAGCCGCTGGGCGTCCGCCTGGCGACCGTTCGGACCGGCGTCGTCCTGGCCAAAGGCGAAGGTGCCCTCGCCGTGATGGCCCCGATCTTCAAGTGGGGCGGTGCCTCGCCGGTGGGCGACGGAGGGCATCCCTTACGCATGGGCAAGGGCCAGCAGTGGATGAGCTGGATTCACGCCGACGACATCCTGGGGATTTTCCTCCTGGCCCTCGACCATCCCGACGCCCAGGGGCCGATCAACGGCACCGCGCCCAACCCCGCCCGAAACGTCGAGTTCTCGAAGGAGCTCGCAAAGGTTCTGCACCGGCCGTTCCTGCCGATCGGGCCGCCCGACTTTGTGCTCGAACTGCTCCTGGGCGAGACCGCGCAGGTGGTCACCCGGGGTCAGAAAGTCCTCCCCGCTCGGGCCCTTGAGCTGGGCTATCAGTTCCTCTATCCCGACTTACCGGGGGCCTTGAAGGCGGCGTTCGCCAAGGGCAGGCCCGAGCCAAAACCGACGCTATCCCCGAATCATTGACGACTCGTTCCCGACCCGAGGCCCTGTCCGGTGAATCATCCGATCCAGCACGGCGGCGACCCGTCGGGCATCCGTCGCCGGCTCGGGCTGGGCGACGTCCCGCTGCTCGACTTCTCGGCGAGCCTGAACCCGCTCGGGCCGCCTCCGAGGGTGATCGAGGCCGCTCGTCGCGCGATGGATCAGGCCGATCGTTATCCCGAGCCAGGCTGTCCAAGGCTGGCCGAACGGATTGCGGAATACCATGAGGTCCCGGTCAACCGGGTGATCGTCGGAGCAGGCTCGACCGAGCTGATCGGCCTGCTTGGTCACTCACTCCGCGAAGTGCTCGCCTTCCACGCTGAGTCCCTGGGCGACCCTTTGCGGCCCCTGTCCCATTTCGTAGACCCGACTTACGGCGAGTACCGCCGGGTCTCGTCGAGGCACGAACTCCGGGCGAAGGTCTGGGGCGAGCACATCCTCGGCTGGGAGCAGGACGTCCTGCCCCACCAGGCGAACGGGATCTTCTGGACCGGCCACCCCAACAATCCGAGCGGCCGGGCCTGGGACCGCCAGACACTCGCGAAGTTCGTTGACGCAACCCTTGGCCTGCTCACGATCGTCGACGAGGGATACCTGCCTTACCTGCCCGACGAGGCCGAGCGCTCGCTGGTCGGCTCGGTGGTTTCGCGCGATAACTTGCTCGTCCTTCGCTCCTTCTCCAGCTTCTACGCAATCCCTGGTCTCCGCGTGGGTTACGCGATCGCCCCGCCCGACATGGTGACCCGGCTCCGCCAGTTCCAGGACCCCTGGACCGTCTCCGCCTCGGCCGAGGCCGCCGCGCTGGCGGCGCTCGACGACCGGGAGTACGCCGAGCGATCCGTCGAGTTCATCCCCGGGGAATCCGCCCGACTGCTCGACCGGCTCTGGGAGATTCCGGGCCTTCGCCCGGCCTGGCCCGACCGCAACCGGCCCGAATCGGCCCCGAGCATTCCCAACTTCGTGCTGGTCAGCTTGACGCAGACCGATTGGGACTCGCCCGGGCTCCACGAGGCGCTGGCCCGTCGTGGTTTCCTCGTCCGCGAGTGTTCCGACTTTCCGGGCCTGGAGGTCGGGGCCCTCCTGACCGGTCCCGACCAGCTCGTGGCGACCCGGGGACACATCCGGATCGCCGTCCGGACGGCCGAGCAGAACGACCGGCTCCTGGGCGAACTGGCCGTCCTCCTCCGCTCGGACCCGCCGGAATGATGTCCGGGGGCCTTACGAATCCGCCGCGATTTGGTCTCTGATCCTCCTCGCGATCTCCGGGTGATCCTCGAAGTGGGCGAACAGCCGGAGGTAGGCGATCGAGAAGGCCATGGATTCCGCTTCGGGATTGCCGAGCCGGGTCCGGCAGGCCCCCATGTACATCGGGTCTTTCAGGCGAATCGAGACGGCCGCGGTCAACCCGTCGAGAAGGCGGACCCTTCGAGTCGGCTCGTACCTCGATCTGAGGACGGGACAGAGTACATGCCGGAGCGCCCGGAGGAAACCGATGACGTGCGCCGAGCGTTCGTATCGTTGAACGGCCCCGACGTGAGTCAAAGGCTCGTCCATCCGGCTCTGGTTGGCGAACGCCCGAAGGTCGGTCTCGTACCCCTTGTGATACTGGAACGCGAAGCGGAACTCGGCCTTGCCGGCCCGGCCCTTGAAGGCGATCGGCTCGTGGAGCGTCTCGCGGCCCCGGTTGAGGTCGCGGACGAGGTTGACCAGGCCACCCGGTCGTTGCCACACTTCGGATTGGCCGGCTCGGTCGTCGCGGAATTCAAAGCGAATCTCGGGGTTGAGCGCGGCCAGCTCCTCCAGCCTCGACACGATCGGTCCGGCGTCGAAGGTCGCCCCGGCGAAGATCTCCGGGTCGGGGCGAAACGTGAACGAGGTGCCGGTCTCGCGGGTCGGCCCGAGCCGTTCGAGCGGAGAAACCGTCTCGCCCCGGGCGAATTGCTGTCGCCAGAGGAAGCCGCTCCGGTGGACCTGGACCTCGACGGACGAGGACAGGGCGTTGAGGGCCGGCAGGCCGATCCCGAGACTCCTCGACGAACAATGCAGCCGGGTCATGGCCATTTCCACGGCCGACACGTCCGCGCCGGGCTCGATCGAGAAGCCCGGCCCGTCGTCCCGGACGGTCGCCGATCCGTCCTTGTGAAGCTCGACCGCGACAGAGCGGCCGGGGCCTCGCGTGACTTCATCGACGGCCAGGTTGACAAGCTCCAGGAGCATGAAGCGAAGGCCCAGGGGACCGGTCGAGCCAATATACATCCCGGGCCGTTTCCGGATCGCTTCGGGACCGTTCAGGACCTTGATATCGGCCTCGGAATAAGCGCGTCCCGATCCCGACGGTTGACTCAAGTTCGCTTCTTCCATCTCCCCGATCCTCCAAGGGTTTGTGGCAAGAAAGCAACGCTCCGGGGCTGACTCCGATTCTCTTCTTTGGGTCAAATGTATTATACTTGCATCCATGAGATTCCGGAAGCGAGTTCCGGGCTGATTGGATCGTTCAAATTCGCCGAAGTGGATGGAGTCGAAATGGTCACTCTGATCCAGGAGGTCCACGCGAACCCCTGGGTCCTGGGATCGATCCCGCTCGGGGTGGCGCTTGACCTGGCAATCGGCCGCCCGAGGAGTTGGCCCCATCCGGTCCAGGTGATCGGCCGGCTGATCGGCTCGACCGAGCGGGGGCTCCGGGTCGCGGTCGCGCGGTCCGGGGTCGGGTCGCGGGGCGAGCGGATGGCGGGCGTGGTGCTCGTCACGGTGGTCGTCGGGCTCGTCGGCAGCCTGGCGTGGCTCGCGACCGAGGTTTGCGACCAGCTCGGCGGCCCGGTGGCGCTGATCGGGCGGGCCTTGCTGATCTACGGGGGCCTGGCGATCCGGAGCCTGGGCTCCGAGACGCTCCGGGTGTCCGAGGCTCCCAGCCTCCCGGCCTCGCGTCGGGAGCTGGAGCGTCTCGTGGGGCGTGACACCTCGCGGCTCGACGAGGCGGAGATCGACCGGACCTGCATCGAGACCATCGGAGAGAACACGAATGACGCGATTGTGGCGCCCCTGTTCTGGCTGGCGGTCGCCGGGCCGGGCGGGCTCTGGGCTTACAAGGCGATCGACATCCTCGACCGGATGGTCGGGCACAGGAATGCCCGCTACTCGCACTTCGGGCGGGCCGCGGCGCTGCTCGACGACCTGGCCAACCTGGTCCCCGCCCGGCTGACCTGGCTCCTGATCGCCCTTTCCGCCGCCTTACTCGGCGAGGACGGAGGAGCGGCTCTTCGGGTCGGCTGGAGAGACAGTCGGAAGCGGCCCAGCCCGGATGCCGCCTGGGGTGAAGCGGCGATCGCCGGAGCGCTTGGCGTTCAGCTCGGCGGTCGAGCCACTCATGGCGGCCTACCGACGCTCCGTCCTCTTCGGGGCGACCCGATCGAGCCAATTGACCGGACGACGGTTCGCCGGGCGGTTCGGGTCATGCGGGTCGCCGCGCTCCATGCCGCCGCGCTGGCGTGGGCGGTCCAGGCACTCCTTCAGCAGTGAGGCTCCTGTTTCGATCACAAACCCGCCGAGACCGTCAGCCCTTCAAGAACCAGCCCGCCGCGAAACCCGCGCCGGCCGCCGCGATCAGCCCGCCGATGATGCTCAGCAGCGCCGCGGCGGGTTTGTGCTCGGCGAGGCTCGCGAACGACCGGAACCAGGAAGGATAGGTCGGCCGGACGGTCACGATCACCGGAGGCGGGAGCGGGACGTGGGGTTGATCGACCGACCTTGGCTCGGGGACGGGTTCGGGAGGGGCCTCGACTACCGGCTTCTTGACCGGCGCCGGCCCGGTGGTCGGCGACTTCCTGGGTTTGACCAGCGCCTGGAGTGCCTCGGCCGCCTCGCCCGCGGACTGGTACCGATCCTGCGGCTTGGTCGCAAGTAGCTTGTCGATCACCCCAACCAGGCTCGGCGGAAGATCGGGGCGGAGGTCGGTGATCGGGACGTGCCGGTTGTTGATCCGGCGCCCCAGCCGCTCGATTGGCGTGTCCCCGGGGAACGCTTGCCGGCCGCTCAGGAGGTGGTAGAGGGAGCAGCCCAGGCTGAACAGGTCGCTCCGGCCGTTGACGTCCCTCCCGCAGGCCTGTTCGGGCGACATGTAATCCACCGTGCCGACCGCCACGCCGTCGGCCGTGGCGAAGGTCGCCTGGCTGTCTCCGTCCATCAGGACGCCCAATCCGAGGTCGAGCACCTTCACCTGCCGATCGTCGTTGAGCAGCAGGTTCGACGGCTTGACGTCGCGGTGGACGATCCCCTGCTCGTGGGCGTGGTGCAGACCAAGAGCGGCCTGCGCCGCGTAGGTCACGGCGTTGACCGGGGCGAGCGGCCCTTCCTTGAGACGTTGGCCCAGGCTCTGGCCGGAGACGTATTCCATCACGATGTAGAGGATGCCGTTGGCCTGGTCGGCGTCATAGGCCCGGACGACGTTGGGATGGTCGAGCCGGCCGACCAGTTGCATCTCGCGCTGGAACCGGGCGACGACCCGCTCGTTGGTCACGATCTCCGGCGCGATGATCTTCAAGGCGACGACTCGACCCATCAACTGATGGTGCGCCTTATAGACCCGGCCCATCGACCCTGAGCCTAACCGGTCGAGGATCACATATTTACCGACGAGCAACCCGTGAGACTTGCCGCTGAGGAACCTCCGGGTCTGGTACTCCGTCAGAATCCCTTCGCGGACCAGGCGCTGCGCCAGGGCCTTCGACTCGTTGGGATACTCGCCAGCGATCACCTTGGAGCGAATCTCGGTGAACTGCTTTTCGGAGAGGATGCCCGAGTTGCGAATGATCGGCAAGAGATCGGAGGGCACGGCTTCGGCCGGCTTCGGCTTGTCGGAAGTGGCCACGGCGTTACGCTCCTGAAATCTCACATCATGCATCGATGATCCCCGCCACCGAGGGGAGACCGGATGATCAAGCTGTGACCTCGCCACCCGCTATGATACGACATCCGGCCGCGCCGATTCACGCCCAAACTTTTCCAAGGGACCTTTGTTTACGGTTCAGCGTCAAGATGTGACGCTTTCGCCGCGTTGTCAACATTTTTCCGGTGTAAGAGATCGCGTGATATCGTGATGTGAAGGTAAAGGAGGAACTTTGCGTGGGCCGGTCGGGCCGGCCCACGCCTCGGGGGGAGATGTTGCGAAATCGACGGTTCAGGACGCCTGGGGAGCAGGGCTCGGTCCAGGAATCGGGGCCGGGGTGGGAGCGGGGGTCGGGGTGCCCCCCTGGCTCTGGCGGCGCAGGAGGTCGAGGATCAGGGTGATGAGCATCGAGGCCAGGGTCGCGACGGTCGGGTTCGGGAAGATCGTCGAGGCGTCGCTGAGCACCGACTGAAGCAGCAGGATCAGCACGCCAACGGTCGAGCCCGAGCCCAGCGCCGTCAGGATCGAGCGATAGACCTCCTCGGGGACCAGGATGCCCTGGATCGAACCCTGGACGGTCGAGAAGAAATTCTTGATGGCAGACAGCATTCGGTCAAACCTTTCCGGGCCGGTGAGGCCCCGTGAAATCATTTGCAGCGCCCGCTGAGGCAAGGGGCCGAGCGGGCTCGAAGTGGTTGATAGTAACGTTGCTGGACAAACGAACGGTTTCGGGCTTCGACGAAGCTCTGGAGGTTAACGGGGTCCGAATGCTCCCAGACCTGGCCACTGGCGTCGGCCAGGCGGTAACGGGTCGGCGAGGTTGCGGTCGAGGCGGGGGGGGCCTCCGGTTGCTTTTCCGGTTCCTCCTCCGGCTCTTCCTCCGGTTCGAACGGATCCTGCGGCCCCGGTTTCGGGGCTGGCTCGAGGATCTTCTCCGGCTCGATGGGGCGGCTCGGGGCCGAAGCCGGGGGAGGCGCCGGCGGAGCGGGCGTCGGCTCGGCGAGGAAGCCGGCGTAAGTCCAGGAGCCGAGGGCCGCGAGGGCGAGGATCGAGGTCATGGTCAGGTTCTCCTTCAGGCGAATCGGCCGTAGGACCAGCGGTCGGGGATCGCCTGTCCGGGATAGCCCTCGAACTGCGAGAGCGCCCACGAGTCCTGCGATGGCGAGCATGCTGGCGACGACGTCGCGGTCGGCCCAGAACGAGTTGGGCGGCTGGTCAAGGGCGAGTGGGCCGGTGGGCATGTCCGAGCCCCACGACTGGAAGATGCAGGCCCCCGGCCGCTGGTCGGCCCGGACGCCGACGATCAACATGCAGTGTCCCCAGTGCCCCTTGGGCCGGCAGAAGCCGTCCTCGTCGCGCTCGAGGGTAAACCCCTGGTTGGAGCAGACCGGGACGGGATAGCCGTTGGCCAGCGCGTCCTCGAGCTCCTCGTAGGTTTCGACCAGCGAGACGCTCTTGACCTTGTGCTGCACCGGCCTTGGACTTGATCGATGACGGGACCCCCTTGGCGCCCCAGGACTTGGCCCGGTTGCCGTCGTAAGGCCCGACCTCGTCGCGGTCGACGGTGCCGATCGTGCTGACCGCCTTGGCGGCCCAGGCGCCGACGGCGCCGTCGGAGTAAGAGCCGCGCTGTCCGCCGATGTTGACCCGGGCCAGACCGTAGATCGCCTCGGTCGCCGTCTGGTGGAATGACTCGGCCTTGTGCCCGAGTGCGATCTGCACGGCTTCGAGCAGGTTGACGCCGTGGCCGAAGCCGTGGCTCACGCAGTCGCCGATCGTCTGCGCGGGGTAATCGATGTACGCCCCCTTGTTGACGTCCTTAAACGCCTTGTAGAGGAGCGTGGTCTTGCCCGTGCCCGAACCGCTGAGCAAGGGCGCCGCCTCGGCGAAGAGGGGACGGGGCATGGTGGCGAGCAGGCGACCGACTTCTTCGGGGTCGTGGAACCAGCCGCCCAGATTCGCGAGGTCCATTCAGCGACCTCCCTTCAGACCGGCGGCGAAGTCGCGCCAGAGCTTGACGACCTCGGCCCGCTTGGACGGGTCGGTCGGCTCCGCCCCTTCGGGCAGGACCTTGGAGAATTCCGGGGCGACCTGGGCGGTGAACGCCTTGATCCGGGCGGCCTGCCAGGCGGCCTGGAGGGAGGTCTGGGCGTCGGCGATGTCCTTGCCCTGCTCGAGCGCGTCGGCCGCCGCGAGCCAGGCGTCGCCTAGGCTCGACGACACCGACGGGGCGAAGGACCGGCCGAGGGCCTTGCCGTTGACGATCGACTGCGGGGTGGCCGGGACCGGCGGGACGAAGTGATCGTAGGCGACCACGCCGGCGATCACGAGCACGGCCAGCGGGGTCAGGACGCCCTGGATGAAACTGGCGATCTTGTTCATGGCGGCCCATCCCTCCTCAAGAGTTGGTCGAGGCGATGGCGCCGCGGAGCCCCGCGGTCGCCAGGGCCGATAGGAGGGTCTGGAGCCCGAGCGGAATCTGGCCGGTCGAGAGCTGGAAGAGGCCCAGCCCGGCCAGCCCGGCCGCGACGATGTACGTCTTGTAACCACTCAACGCGTTGAGAAACGACACGAGGCAACTCCCAAATGGGGCAAAACCAAATCGGTGAAACGGGTCACACGTGCGATCACCGGCCAGCCCGCGACTCCGTGGAGGGTCACGGCTCTCCGGTCGTCAATTACTATCGCTTTTGGAGGGGGGCCCTTAGTCGCATATCCGCCAAGGTTGATGGGTTCGGAGCGGAGGTCCCCCTGGGCCGCGCTGGACAACCCGGATCGAGACGAATACGATTCCTGGCCTGAGACCCGATTCACGAACCGAACCCGAGGGGCTTCGATGACGTCCGCCGCCGACCCGAAGCCGCCTCTCCTCGACTTCCAGAAGACCCGCGACTACTTCATCGGGATCGACAGCGATGGCTGTGCGTTCGACACGATGGAGGTGAAGCACAAGGAATGCTTCATCCCCAACATCATCCAGTACTTCGGACTGGCGTCGGTCTCCCGGCTCGCCCGTGAGGTGGCCGAGTTCCTCAACCTCTATTCCCGATGGCGAGGGACGAACCGCTTTCCTGGACTGACGCTGACGCTCGACCTGCTCGCGGAACGCCCCGAGGTCGCCCGCCGCGGCGTGAAATTGCCCCGACTGACCGGTCTCCGCGACTGGCTTGGACGCGAGACCCGGCTCGGCAATCCCGCCCTGAAGGCCGAGGTCGACCGGGCGAATGACCCCGACCTGGCGCTCGTCCTGGCCTGGAGCGAGGCCGTCAACCGCTCGATCGCCGAGGTCGTCCGCGACGTCCCCCCCTTCCCTCTCGTTCGTGAGAGCCTGGTGGCCGTCGCCGGTCGGGCCGATGTGATGGTCGTCTCGGCCACGCCGGGCGAGGCGCTTGAACGCGAGTGGGCCGAGCACGACCTCCGTCATCTCGTCGCGTTGATCGCCGGCCAGGAGCGTGGGAGCAAGAAAGAGGTTCTCGCCCTGGCCTCATCCGGGCGTTACCAGAAGGACCATGTTCTGATGATCGGCGACGCCCCGGGCGACCTCGGCGCCGCCGAGGCCAACGGTGTTTTGTTTTACCCGATCGAGCCCGGCTTCGAAGACGACTCGTGGCGACGGTTCCTCGAAGAGGCGATGCCGCGTTTCTTCGAGGGCACCTATGCCGGTCCGTACATGGCCGAGCGCGTCGACCGGTTCCTGGACCTGCTCCCCGAAATTCCACCGTGGCGGCGGTCGTGAGAGGATGGCAGAATGGGCCAGATCAGTCGAAATGATCGGTGTAGGGAGGGGATCAGGCGATGGCGACGACCAATGAACCCCAGATCAATCGACCCGGTCGAAAGGCTCTATTCCCCTGGCCCAGACGTGACGGCCCTTTCCGGTTTACCGTCGAACAATTCTCAAAACTCGATGAACTGGGATTCTTTGAGGATCGCAAGGTCGAGCTGATCCGGGGGATCATCCACGAGATGACGATCAACACGCCCCATGCGACGGCGTCCCGGCTCACCACGGATGCTCTCCGGGCGATCTTCGGGATTGGCTGGGTCGTCAGCGAGGCGAAGCCCCTCGACACGGGACGGCGCTCGCTGCTTGAGCCCGACCTAACGGTCGTTGCCGGCTCCATCCGGGATTTCACCTCGTCTCACCCGAAAACGGCGGCCCTCGTCGTCGAGATCAGCGACGCTACCTTGCGGAAGGACCGGACACTCAAGGCACACCTTTATGCTCAGGCCGGATTGCCCGACTACTGGATCGTGAACCTGGTCGACCGCCAGCTTGAGGTGCGTCGAAACCCTGGCCCCGACCCGGATCGGCGGGGTCGATTCCGCTATGCCGACGTGACGATCGTGGCCGAGTCGGGTAGGATAGCTCCCCTGGCCGCGCCGGAGTCGCCGATCGCGGTCGCCGATCTTCTCCCATGACCGACGTTTTTCACCCTCAAATTGGACTCACCGAGCACACGAGATGGCACAACCGAGCGCCGATATTGGCCTGATCGGCCTGGCCGTGATGGGCGAGAACCTCGTCTTGAACATGGAGAGCCACGGCTACACCGTGGCGGTCTACAACCGGACCACGTCGAAGGTCGACGACTTCGTCGGCGGCCGAGGGAAGGGAAAGAAGCTGGTCGGCTGCCACAGTCGGTCCAGGATCTGGTGGCCTCGCTCAAGCGGCCCCGGAAGATCATGATCATGGTCAAGGCCGGCTCGGCGGTTGACGCGGTGATCAACGAGTTGGCACCCCTGCTGGAACCGGGCGACATCCTCATCGACGGTGGCAACACCCACTATCCCGACACGACCCGCCGGACCAAGGCGCTCAAGGAGAAAGGGTTGCTGTTCGTAGGCACCGGCGTCTCCGGCGGCGAGGAGGGGGCTCTCAAAGGGCCCTCGATCATGCCCGGCGGCAATCCCGAAGCGTGGGAGTCGGTCAAGCCGATCTTCCAGGCGATCGCCGCCAAGGTCGGCGACGGGACTCCTTGCTGCGACTGGGTTGGCGACGAAGGGGCCGGCCACTACGTCAAGATGGTCCACAACGGCATCGAGTACGGCGACATCCAGCTCATCTGCGAAGCCTACCACCTGATGAAGGACCTGGTCGGGCTCGACGCCCCGAAGCTTCACGAGGTCTTCGCCCGCTGGAACCAGGGCGCGCTCGACAGCTACCTGATCGAGATCACCCGCGACATCTTCGGCTACACCGACGAGGCGACCGGCCAGCCGATGGTTGACCTGATCCTCGACAAGGCCGGCCAGAAGGGGACCGGCAAGTGGACGGTCACCTCGGCACTCGACCTGGGCATCCCGCTTACGCTGATCGGCGAGTCGGTCTTCGCCCGCTGCCTCTCGGCCCAGAAGGACGAGCGCGTCGCCGCCGAGAAGCTCCTCTCCGGCCCCTCGGAGAAGTTCCAGGGCGACCCCAAGGCGTTCATCGACGACGTCGAGATGGCGCTCTACGCCAGCAAGATCATCTCCTACGCCCAGGGTTACGCCCTGATGAACGCGATGGCGAAGGATTCGGGCTGGCAGATCAACAACGGCGCCGTCGCACTGATGTGGCGCGGGGGTTGCATCATCCGGAGCGCGTTCCTCGGCAAGATCAAGGAGGCGTTCGACAAGGCTCCGGACCTGGCGAACCTGCTCCTCGACCCGTACTTCACGGGCGAGATCAACCGCGCCCAGGCCGGCTGGCGGCGGGTGGTCGCCGCCGCCTCGACCCATGGCATCCCCGTCCCGTGCATGGCCTCGGCCCTGTCGTACTACGACGGCTACCGTTGCGGCCGGCTCCCGGCCAACCTGCTCCAGGCCCAGCGCGACTTCTTCGGCGCTCACACGTACGAGCGGGTTGACAAGCCCCGGGGCGAGCTCTTCCATACCAACTGGACCGGCCGAGGGGGCACGACGGCGTCGACGACGTATAACGTCTGACAATGGATCATGGTCGATGGGCGATGACCGATCATCCTTCGTTAATCGCTCATCGAACATCCGCAATCATTCCTTGGGCCGGGGTTCCAGCTTCCGCAGATTCTCGGCATAGCGCCCGAGATCGTCGCGTCGCTTCCAGCGTTGGAGCTGGGCCAGACGGTTGAGGACTTCTCGCCGACGGTCGAGCGAGAACGGATGCGTTCGGCCGAAGGAAAAGAACGGGTTGTCGGGCTGGTCGTTGTTCCGCCGGTGCATTTGTTCGAAGAAGCCGACGAGGGCCTTCGGGTCGTAGCCTTCGAGGTAGAGCCAGGTGGCCGACGTGCAGTCGGCCTCCGATTCGTGCTCCGGGCGGAACGGGTTCATCATCAGGCCCATCAGCGCGGCCTGGCGGGTGAAGAACTGGTCGAAGTTCATCTCGCCGCCCGGCGGGTTCCGGTAGGTCACTTCCGCCAGCTTGCTCCGCCTGGCATAGTTATAGAGGTGGCCGCGCTCGAGGTGGGCCAGCTCGTGGGCGACCACCCCGGCGACGGTCGCCTCGTCGGGCTCGTCGAGGAGTCCCGTGGTGAACACGAGGAACCCGCCGGGGAACGACTGGCCGTCCGGGATCGGGGCGTCGATCAGCGTGACCTCGATGTCAGGGTAACGGTCGCGATGGGTCATCCGGTCCGAGAAGCGGGCGACGAGGGCCTTGAGATAGTCGAGCTTCTTCGCGTCGTTCACAACCTTGTACCCGCGACCCGCCGCCTGGTCCAGGTACTCGGTCCGGGCCTTCTGTCCCGCCTGACGCTCCTCGGCGATACTCAGCGTCACGCCCTCCAGGGCCGGGCCTTCCATGTTCGCCAGCTCGTCGAGGAAGCCGGAAAACCCACGGGCCGGGTCCTTGGTCATGCTCTCCATCATCCGGTCGAGGAGGTCAGGCATTGACCGGGCCGGGGGCCGAGCCGCAACCCTCGTCGAACTGACACAGGGCGGCGGAGCGTCCCGGTCGCGGCGGACAGCCTTCTTCGCGGCCTTGGCCGACTTCGCCGGAGTCTTCGGCTCTGCTGGCGGCTCGTCCATCCCAGCGAGCAAGAGGGCCAGGATGCTGAGCCCGATCCGATGTCTGTTGAATCGCATGGATGGATGCCCCTCGTCCGCTTGAAGTGTCTATCGGCTGCTTTTATCAGACAATCCGCCCAGGCTGTTACGCAAGTCCCTCCCTAGAGACGTGCCTGGCCGAAGAAATCTTTCTTTTTTTCCGATCGCTTGACAGATTTCCATCAACGCGAACACTTAAGGCTATCTGGGGACCGGACCATTTCGACCGATCCCCCCGTCCTGAGGCATTGACGATGTCCGGTTCGAGTCGGAGACCAGACCGGAGACGGCCGGATCATCGGGGGCATCCGGGGCCCGGCCGGGCCGAAGAGTCGAAGGCCGTCGAGCCTCCTCGGCCAGCGGAGCCGGTCGCTCCCGTCGAGGAGAGCCTCGCGCAGACGATGGATTTCCTCGGCGAGTCCACCGTCACCTACCATGGCGACGTGGACGAACCGGTCGAGTTCGATGACGGGTTCCCGGCGGTCGACGACCTGACGGGGGGGCTCCTCGGCCAGTACCAGATGGGCCCGGTGATCGGCCATGGCTCGATGGCCCGGGTCTACCAGGCCGAGCATCAGTATCTCTGCCGTCCCTGCGCGATCAAGGTGCTCAACCCCGGCCTGGTCGCCCGCCAACCCCAGATCCGCGAACAGTTCTGGGCCGAGGCCCGGGTGGTCGCCAACCTGGTGCATCCCCACGTCGTGACGGTCCACAACCTGGGGACGGATCGGGACTACCACTTCATCGAGATGGAGTATGTTCAGGGCGGGATCAGCCTCAAGGAGACGCTGGTCAAGGATGGGCCTCTCGACCCGATCCGGGCCTCGAAGCTGGTCCATCAGGTCGTCCAGGCGCTCGGCGCGGCCCACAAGTCGGGGCTGGTTCACCGCGATGTCAAGCCGGCCAACGTGCTCCTGACCACGGAGGGCCGGGCCAAGCTCGCGGACTTCGGCCTGGTCCGCCGACACAGCGACGCGGGACATGGCGGCGCGAAGGTCGCCGGCACGCCCACCTTCATGGCTCCCGAACTGTTCACCGGGTCCCCGGCCAGCCCGAGGTCCGACGTCTACGCGGTCGGGGTGATGTTCTATTACCTGCTCTCGGCCCGCCTCCCGTTCGCGGCCGACCGGATCGCCCGCCTGATCCGGATGCACCGGCATCATCCGGTCCCCGACATCCGCCATGTCATCCCGACCGTCAACGAGCAGCTCGTCGAGATCATTGCTCGGTGCCTGGCCAAGGAGCCCTCCGCCCGCTACGCGACGGCCGAGGAACTGGCCGAGGATCTCGACACCGCCATCGCCCAGCTCCGCGACACCGAGGGCCTGCTCCGCGAGAGTGTCGAGGGGCTCGACTGCTTCATCCAGGGGGCTCGGGACCAGTTCCGCATCCTCTTCAAGCTGCCCAACGACCGGCTCCAGGAGGTCTATCTCGAAGTGGGGCAGAACCGGCACAACGAGCGGCTGCTCTCGGTCTTCTCGGTCTGCTGTCCGGCCGAGCCCCGGCACTACGAGTTCGCCCTCAAGCTCAACGCCGAGATGACTTACGGCGGCCTCTCGGTTCGCGAGGTCAACTCCCAGGCGATGTTCGTGATGACCCGGACCTTCCCCCGAGGCCACGTCCACCCCGACGACATCCGGGCCGCCCTGATCGACATCGCCCGGCGGAGCGACTGGGTCGAGCAGCAATTGACCCACGCCGACGTCTATTGAAAGGCCCCGGGATGATGTCGGACATGGCGACGGCCAGCCTGGTCCTCTCGACGGTCGTCCTTATCGTCGCCGCCCTGCTCGGCTGGCGCGAGTGGCGGGACCGCCGCGATCGCGATCCCGACCTTTCGCCGGAAGACGCGCGGCACTACGCCTTTCAGGACACCCGGCGATTCCTCGGGATCGTGGTCATGGTCCTGCTCGCGGTCGGGCTCGTGGTCGGATCCCGGCTCCCGATCCGGGTCGGTGGCAAGACCAATCCCCAGTTCCTGGCGATCTGGTTCGGCGTGTTCCTGCTGATCTTCGTCTTGCTCACCCTGGCGATGTTGGACTGGGTCGCCCTCCGCCTGTTCGCGAGGAGACACCGGAACCAGATCCTCCGGGAGCGAATCGAGATCCTCCGCGAAGAAAAACGACGGCGGGAAGCCAGGACCGACGAGGGCAACGGGCACGGAGAAGGCCCGCTGGGCGACCTGTTCCGTTGACGCGGAGCGGGTCGCCCTGGGCCGCCCATCACGAGACCGACATCAGCTCGCCGACTTCCTGGTCCGTCCCGGCCGGCTCGCTCGCCTCGATCCGCATCCCGTAGAAGCTCCGGTGGACGAAGAAGAGGCTGACCGCGAACGCCCCGACGGCCAGCAAGGCCCTCCAGACTGGCGGCATCTCCAGCGACAGCTCCACGGCGAGCAGGCCGAAGAGCGTGGCGAACTTGATGATCGGGTTCATGGCCACCGAGCTGGTGTCCTTGAACGGGTCGCCCACGGTGTCGCCCACGACGGTCGCCGCGTGCAGGGCCGTCCCCTTCTCGCGCAGCTCGGTCTCGACGATCTTCTTGGCGTTGTCCCAGGCTCCGCCGGCGTTGGCCATGAAGATCGCCTGGAAGAGCCCCGCCATCGCCAGGCCGATCAGGTAGCCGACGAAGAAGAACGGGTCGATGAACGCGGCGCCCAGCGTCATGAAGAAGATCGTCAGGAAGATGTTGAACATCCCCGCCTGGGCGTACTTGCGTGCAGATCGCCACGACCCGCTTCGAGTCCTCGATGCTCGCCTTGGCTCAGGCCGTCGAGCTTCATTGTCCGCTTGATGAACGCGACGGCCCGGTACGCCCCGGTGACGACCGCCTGGATGCTGGCCCCGGTGAACCAGTAGATCACCGCGGTGCCGAAGAGCATCCCGAGCAAGAACGGGGCGTGGAGGATCGAGAGGTTGGCCACCTTCTCCGGCTGGAGGTCGATGACCTTGCCCGTGATCGCGTCGTTCTTGCCCGCGAGCAGCACGACGATCGAGAAGATCATCGTCGTGGCGCCGACGACCGCCGTGCCGATCAGGACCGGCTTGGCCGTGGCCTTGAAGGTGTTGCCGGCGCCATCGTTCTCCTCCAGGAGCATCTTGGCCCGCTCGAAGTCGGGCTCGAAGCCGAAGTCGCGCTTCAGCTCTCTCTGGATGTCGGGCTGCTGCTCGATCAGTGACAGCTCGTAGACGCTCTGGGCGTTGTCGGTGACCGGCCCGTAGCTATCCACGGCGATCGTCACCGGCCCCATGCCCGAGGAAGCCGAAGGCGACCAGGCCGAAGGCGAAGACGGCCGGCGCGACCATCAGGCCGGCCGGGATCGCCAGGCTGACCCCGTAGGCGGCCGTCATCAGGAGCACGATCGCCACGCCGCCCGACCCAGAAGGCCGAGAAGTTGCCGGCCACCAGCCCGCTCAGGACGTTGAGCGACGCCCCCCCTTCCCGGCTCGCCGTCACGACCTCGCGGACGTGGCGCGAGGTGCGTCGAGGTGAAGACCTTGGTCACCTCGGGGATGATCGCGCCGGCCAGGGTGCCGAAGGTGATGATCGTGGCCAGCTTCCACCAGAGTTGCCCGTCCCCGGCCACGCTGGGGATCAGCAGGAGGCTGGCCAGGAACGTCCCGACGATCGAGATCGCGCTGGTCACCCAGACCAGCCGGGTCAGCGGGTCCTCGTAGTCGAAGTGCGCGCCCGGCTCGGTACTTCTTCCGGGAGATCGACTCGTTGACCAGGTAGGCCACGCCGCTGGCCACGACCATCAGGATTCGCATGGCGAAGATCCAGACCAGCAGGCTCGGACTGCACGCTCGGGCTGGCCACGGCCAGCATGATGAAGGTGATCAGGGCAACGCCGGTGACGCCGTAGGTCTCGAAGCCGTCGGCCGTCGGGCCGATCGAGTCGCCGGCGTTGTCGCCCGTGCAGTCGGCGATGACGCCGGGGTTCCGGGCGTCGTCCTCCTTGATCTTGAAGACGATCTTCATCAGGTCGGCGCCGATGTCGGCGATCTTGGTGAAGATCCCGCCGGCCACCCGCAGCGCCGCCGCTCCGAGCGACTCGCCGATCGCGAACCCGATGAAGCAAGGCCCGGCCAGCGTCCGGGGGATGAACAGCAGGATGCAGAGCATGATCAGCAGCTCGACGCTGATCAGCACCATGCCGATCGACATCCCCGCCTTGAGCGGGATCGAGTAGCAGAGGATACTGCGACCCGCGTCAGCGAGGCCATGCTGGTCCGGCTGTTGGCGAACGTGTTGATCCGGATGCCGAACCAGGCGACCGAGTAGCTCCCGGCGATCCCGATCAGGCTGAACAGCAGGATGATCCCGACCTTCGCCGGCCGCGAGAGTTCCGAGGCCGCGACGTCGGCCGCCTCGGCCGCTCCTGAGGAGCCCCCGTGTCGAGGAAGCCGAAGTAGGCGACGATCACCGCCGCGATGAACAGCCAGAGCAGCAGGATGAACTTGCCCTGGTTGAACAGGTAGGTCTTGCAGGTCGCGTAGATCAGCTCCGAGACCTCGAGCATCGATCGGTGCACCGGCAGGTTCTTGAGCTGTCGGTAGAACACCAGGCCGAAGACCAGGCCCGCCGCGCAGATGAGCAGGCCGACCATCAGCAAGTTCGAGCCGTTGATCAGGCCGCCGAGGAACCGGGTCTGGTCGAGGTCGGGCAAGACCAGGTCGGCCTCGCCCGCCGCGCTGGGCGACCGACGGAACCAGTAGAGACACGAAGGCCGCCACCACGGCCGCCAGCGGGGGCATGGGCCGTTGGCCAGTGTTTTTTGTCGACATCGAAGCAAGATCCTTTCCGCCAGCCTCCGAACCCGATCCGTCGGACGGCAGGAGAGATGATTCGCGAGATTTGATCGTTTCGGTCGCCCAGCTCGGGGGCGCAGGAGATCGCCCAGGACACCCCTATCGATAGGTTCGAGGACGGGATTTCCCGATCGAACGCATCCGACCCGGTCCCCTGGCCCGACTTCGCCGACCGTGAGGGCGAACCGGATCGGGATGTGGACCCGAACCGGAATTCACGGCCCGCCAAGCCAAGCCTCATATAGCCGTCATAAGAAACCGATACCCGTCTCGTCAACCCTTCCCCGCACGGTTCGATGCGTGCCGGAGACATCCTTTCGCAGGCTGACCACGCGGAAATATTAGGGATGCGAATGATCCGCTTGTGAAGTATTGGTTGACACCATGTTAAGGGCGTTGTAAATTGGGAGTAGACAGGATGTTCCAGGAGGAATCAAGCCTCGCGGGGCGACCCCCGTCTCGCGAGCTTGCCTAAGGACGGCCCACGGTCCGCCTCATCACCCCTGCCTTGACTCCGGACCTTCGGCTCCGCGACTCCCGCCCTCGTCCGACCGGCCCATTTCTGGACCATCGATCCGACCCGAGCTTCTGGCATTCCCCGGGGAGGTTCCTTCGATGATTCCCGCCTCGATATCGCGGCCCGTGACCGGTTTGCGCCGGCTCGCCTGGGCGATGATGCTGTTGGTGGTCTCGGCCCCGCTGGCCCTAGGCGGCGAGCCCGACCCGAAGATGTACTGGGACGTTGACGACATCCGCCCCGGGATGAAGGGGAAGGGCCAGACGGTGATGGTCGGCACCAAGCTGGAGGAATTCGGCGCCGAGGTCCTGGGCGTCATGAAGGGCGTCAGCCCCGGCCGGGACATGGTCCTCTGCCGGCTCGATGGGTGCAACCTGGAGCACGCCGGGATCATCCAGGGGATGAGCGGCAGCCCGATCTACATCGACGGCAAGCTCCTGGGTGCCGTGGCGTTTGCCTGGGAGTTCGCCAAGGACCCGATCGCCGGGGTCACGCCGTTCCAGCAGATGGTCCAGTACGTCCGGTCGAACGACCGGCGGATCGCCGCCGAGGCGGAGCTCGAACGAGGTCCCGCGCGGGCCGCGAGCCTCGATCGGCTCTGGCGGCTCGATGAGCCCGATTCTCCGGGGCTGGCCCTGACCGGCCCGCTGGCGGTCGCCGGGGGCGGGCTGGCCGGGATGCGGCCGATCGCCACGCCCTTGTCGGCCTCGGGATTCTCGCCGAGGGCGCTGGCCCTGCTCGGCGAGCGGTTCCAGCCGATCGGCCTGGCGCCGATGGCCGGCGGCAAGGCCCAGGATCAGGTGGTCAAGGACGAGGGAGACCGGCCGCTCGTGCCCGGCTCGCCGCTGAGCATCGGCATGGTGATCGGCGACTTCGACCTCTCCGGGATCGGCACCGTGACCCACGTCGAGGGGGACCGGGTCTACGGCTTCGGCCACCCGATGTTCAGCCTCGGCGCCTGCCAGTTCCCGATGATGACCGGCTACATCCACACGGTCTACCCTCGGGCCAGCGTCAGCATGAAGATGGGCTCTCCGTTGAAGGTCGTCGGGGTCCTCGACACCGACGTCAGCACCGGGATCGCCGGCCGGATCGGGCCGAAGCCCGACATGCTCCCGCTTTCGGTCAGGGTCAAGACCGGCCAGTACGCCGAGACCCGAACCTTCAAGGTCCAGATGGTCCGCGAGCCCCACCTCCTGCCAACGCTGGTCATGTCCGTCCTGACCAGCGCCGTCGACACCGAGGGGAACCTGCCCGACGAGCTGACCGCCCGGATCTCCGCGACGTTCCACCTCAAGGGGCACGACCCGATCGTCCTGGAAGACGTTCTGAGCGGCCCGAGGTACTCGGGCGCGTCGGGTCCCTCGGCGATGTTCAGCCCGGTCGCCTCGATCGTCAGCCTGCTGGTCCGGAACTCGATGGCGGCGATCCGGATCGAGTCGATCGACTGCTCGGTCGACATCGCCCCCGGCCGATCGGTCGCCGTCGTGGACGCGGTCCGGCTCGCCTCCGACCGCGTCGAGCCCGGCCAGACGCTCAAGGCGTTCGTCACACTCAAGCCTTACAAGGCGGACCGGCGGACGGTTGAGATCGATCTCCCCCTGCCCGCCGACTTCCCGGAGGGTACGCATGAGGCGGCGATCTGCGACATCGGCTCCAGCCTCCGCCGTCGGTTCCGCAACGAGCCGCAACTCCTGGAAATTCGCGACGTCGACGGGGTCCTCCAGACGATCCGGTCGCAGATCGACCTGAGCCGGACGACGCTCTCGCTTCACGTCGCCGCGCCCGATCGGGGCCTGGCCGTGCAAGGGCAGGCCCTGCCGAACCTGCCCGGGAGCGCCCGTGCCGTCTTCACCTCCGGCCGGCAGACGGCCGAGCCCGCCGTCCGCGCCGACGTCATCGGCTCGGTCGACACCCCCTGGGTCATCGATGGGTCGCAGACGATCAAGTTCACCGTCGCCAGGGACACCGGGCTTTCGCTGGCGAGCCCCAGGTGAGGGTGAGACGCTCCGAGTCATGGCCATCGTCCATATCTTCATTTCATCCAGCCGGTTCCGATCGTTCGAGGAGCTGCGCCGCTTCATTGATGTGACGTACACCGAAGATGGTGAGGTCATCCCGTCACCTTTCCTGCGCGAGGTCGGGCTGTCGGGCTACGAGCCGGGATGCATCGAGGCCATCAACTCCGACCGGCCCGCCCCGCTGTCTGAGTTGCTGGCCGGTGCCTCGTACTCCGAACAATGGCTCGATCGCCTAACGGGTCGCCGGAGTGCCGACGCGGCGGTCTGCGTCTATGAGCCGAACGAGGTTCGCCACCCGGAGGGCTGCTCCCTGGAGTATTGCGGGCGATTCGAGTACAAGCCGTAAGGCGCTCCGCCCGACCTCGCGCCGCGCACGGTGGATGCCGCCGATCCGGACCAGCCCACGAGACCGCCAAGGACGCCCAGGAAATGCCCTTCAAGATTTCTCTACTTTCTCTGCGTCTGGGCGGTTTCACTGCCTTTTTCCTGCTCGCCGCCGCAGTGGTCACCGCCAAGGTCGAGACCTGGCGAACCGAAGGGGCCTCGGCCTTCGGCAAGGGTCACCGAGACGGGGTGGTCATCTCGGACGGCGGCCGGGTCCGGCTGGCGCAGGCGATCAAGCCGACGGCCCGACTCGATGTCGCTCGGGTCTGGGATCTCGCCCGGGGCAAGGACGGCACCGTCTTCGCCGCGACCGGCAACGAGGGCAAGGTCTACCGGCGCGAGGCCGGCGGCGACTGGTCCGTCGCTTTCGGGGGGGCCGACTCACAGGCCCTCTCGCTCGCCGTGACGACCGACGGCAAGGTCTTCGCCGGGACCGGACCGAACGGGTCGGTCGTCGAGGTCGGCGACCCGAAGCATCCGGCCTCCCGGCCCGACCCGAAAGTCCAGTACGTCTGGGACCTCGCCTCCGACTCCAAAGGGAACGTTTACGCCGCCACCGGGCCGACCGGCCAACTCTGGAAACGGTCGGTTGACGGGGCCTGGTCGCTCCTGCTCGACAGCAAGCATGCCCACCTTCTCTGCGTCGCGGTCGGCCCCGACGGCGCGGTCTACGCCGGGTCCGACGGCGAAGGTCTGATCTACCGGGTTGGGCCCGACGGTCGGGTGTCGGTCGTTTACGACGCCCCTCAGAATGAAGTCCGGTCCCTGCTCGTCGGCCCCGACGGCGCAATCTATGCCGGGACGGCCGCCGAAGCGGGCGGCTCGGGCGGTTCGGGCCGGACCTCGGGACTTTTCACGGCCGCGAGCGACCTCACGCGGGCTTCTCGTACCGGGTCGCTCGACGCCGTGGCCGTCCAGAAGGGGGAAGCTCCCGCTCGGCGGGAATTTCCCGACGGCCCGACCACGCCGGGGGGCACGGCCGCGCCCAAACCGCCGACGCCGGGCGAGAACTCCGTCTACCGGATCGGCCCCGACGGCGTCCCCCGCGAGGTCTTCCGTCACAAGGCGTTGATCTTTGCCCTCGCCTGGTTCAACGATCGACTTTACGTCGGAACCGGCCCCGAGGGGCAGCTTTTCGAAGTCCGCGACCTCGGCCGGGAGTCGCGCCGACGGCCCGGATCGACCACGGGCAGATCCTCGCCCTGCTGGCCGACCCCAAGGACGGCCTGCTCATCGGCGCCGGCGACCCCGGGGCAGTCCTCCGCCTGGAGCCTGGGAATGTGGCGGGAGGGACGCTGACCTCGGACGTCCTCGATGCCAAGCTCATCAGCCGGTTCGGAGCCCTGGCGTGGAAGGTCGACACTCCACCCGGCACGTCGGTCTCGGTTCAGGTCCGGACCGGCAACGTGGGCGAGCCCGATGAGACCTGGTCGGGCTGGTCGCCCGAGCAGTCCGACCCGACGCTCGCCTCGGCCCATGTTCCGCCGGGTCGATTCGCCCAGTACCGGGTCAAGCTGGCCACGACCGATCCCGGATCATCGCCCGAGCTTCGCTCGGTTGCGATCCGCTACCAGACCGCGAACCTCCCGCCCGAGATCGCCCGGGTCGATGTGCCCGACGTGGCCTCGGCCGACGGCGCGACTCGTCAGGCCAGGCTCACGATCCGCTGGGACGCGACTGACCCCAACGGCGACGACCTGGCCTACACCCTCGCCATCCGCAAGGACGGCTGGCCCGACTGGGTCAAGCTCGGCGGCGACCCGTTAACCGAAACAAGCTTCGGCTGGGACATCTCGACCGTCCCCGATGGAACTTACCGGGTCCGCGTGACCGCCTCCGACCGTCCCTCCAACAGCCCGGCCGACGCCCTGGTCCGCGACCGCGTGAGTGACCCGTTCCTGGTCGACCACCAACCCCCGACCGTCTCCGTTGAGGCAAAGTCAGGCGGGGTGTCAGTCGCGATCAAGGACGACCAGACCCGGATCGTCAAGGCGGCCTACGCCCTCGACGGCGGCGAGTGGGTGCCTGTCTTCCCGGTGGACGGCCTCTTCGACACTCCGACCGAGTCGATCACCATCCCCCTGCCCGACCTCAAGCTCGGCACCCACGTCCTGATGGTCCGAGCCACCGACGCGGCCGGGAACCTCGGAACCGGTGATGTGGTGATTTCCGGACGTTGATGGGTCGATGGTCGATCTCGGATCGACCATCGACCCTCAAATCCGATCAGAACGCCAGCACGCCCTGGGGCCGGGATGAGGCGGGGACCGGCAGGAGCGTCGGCGAGCTTGGCACCTCGGTCAGCGTCCCGTCTGGTCCGATCTTGAGGACATGGAGCGCATTGGCCGAGGCGGGCAACGTGGCGGAGTTCCGCTGGGTGACGGCGTAGAAGAACTCCTCGGCCGGGTCGAGGGTGATCTGGTAGACGTTCGACATCCCCTGGAGCACCACTCGCTGGATCTCGATCGGCTCGGTCGGGTCGTTGGAGATGTCATAGACCGAGATGCTGGGATCGGCGGTGTTCGATGTATAAAGTCGCGTCCCTTCCTTGTTCGTCCTGATCCAGCAGAGCCCGTTCCCGGAGTTGGGGACGGTCCGCAGAAAGCGGAACTGGCCCTGGTCGTTGAAGCGGTAGACGCCCATCCGGTTGATCGTCACGAAGCCGACGTAAAGGATGTTCCGTCGGGGGTGGGACCAGAGCCCCAGCGGCAACGGAGGTGCCCCCGAAAGCGCGAACTCGTCCGCCGGCAGGGCCTGGACGTCGACTGGCTCGAGCTGTCCCTTGCCAGTCAGTTGGAACGAGTGGAGGAGTCCGCCCAGGAAATCGCAGCCGAAGACCAGCGAGGGGTTGGTCGGCGGAACCAGGGCTTGTGTCGGGTTGGCACCGAGGTCGAGCGGCACGGCTGAGTCACGGATCGGCATCAGCTTGCCGTTCGGCTTGATCTGGAGCGTTGAATAGCTCGGCAGGAACTGGCCGGGATGGCCCGGGTCGTTATCCTGGTTGACCACCACCAACACGTCGCCGGAAAGGCCGAGGCTGACTGGATTCGAGCCGCCCGACGGGAACGGCGAGCCGTTGACCGGCACGAGCGAGCCGTCCGAATTGAAGCGGAAGACGGCGATCGAGTCCGAACCCCCGTTGGTGGCGAAGAGCAGTGAGTTGTCCTGGTTGGTGATGATCTCCTGATCCGAGTCGTAAGGCCCGAGGTTGAAGCTCGGCGAGATCCCCGCGCCTCCTGCCGGATACGGCGAACCGGGCAACGGGGTCAGCTTGCCGGCCGCATCGCGCTTGTAGCCGAGAACCTGGTTGCCAGGGATGTCGGCGACGTTGCTCTCGACGTAGACCACGCCCTTGGGTGGGGTGTTGTCCGGACGAGCGACTCCGGTCCCGACGATGACCACCAGGAAGGCCGCCGACGCGGCGAGCGTCCACCATCGAGCGATCCGGGTGGAAAGGTTGGAGGTCCTGATTTGGCAAGACATGGCGAGCGATTCTCCTGGATGGGTCGAGTCCGGGCGCGGAGCGATCGAGGCGGACCCGACCTTGCGGTCGGGCCGTGATGCGAGGGCTCCAAGGCGCCAGGACGGGCGTCCGTGAACAGCGTCCGATGGCCCCACGGCCGGGCTTGCCGGCCGGGCTTCTCGGTCCGCGAGTTGGTCGGGCGACCGTCCCATCCCTGACAGTGAGATCCTGAAAAAATCGAGACAGCCGGCGCATCAGCCGTCCCTGAGTGACCTCTTGATCCTCTCCCGGGCCTCCTCGGGAAGGGTCGCGGCGGGCGAGTCGACCGGGTCGTGGAACCGGGTCGAGATCCTCCGGAGCGTGAGAATCTCACGCCGATAGCGGCGACAGGAAACGCAGACCAGAAGGTGCAGTCGCCAGGCGAGTCGGTCCGACCCGGAAAGCGCGCGGTCGAGCGACTCCGAGGAGAGCCGTGAGGCCTCCTCGCAGCGGAGCGTCAGGATTCGCCAGACGATCTCATAACGAGCCATGTGGACAGGATACAACATGTCATGAGGATCAACAAACGCCAGAACTCCCGGACTTCGAGCTAACCCGAACCCGACCCCTCTCCGAACCAGCGGGCTTCGAGCGATCGTCTCAGGAGCAGGCGGGCCCGATGAAGCCGAGCCCAGAGGTTGGTCGGCGTGATCTCCAGGATCTTGCAGATTTCAGGACCGGGCAACCCCTCCAGCTCCGAGAGCGTGAACGCCTCGGCATAGTTCGCTGGGAGTTCCGCCAGGCAGGCCCGGAAGACCTCCCAGAACTCGGCCCGCTCGACCACCCGATCGGGCAGCTCGGCCCAGCGGTTGACCCGGAGCTTCCACTCTCCCTTCTCATCGAAAAACTCTCCGACCTCCAGGCCGGAGGGATCTTCCCCGCCGATGCCGCGCTCGCGTCGAGCCTGTCGACGGAATTGATCGATGATTCTATGCTTGAGGATTCCAACCAGCCAGGTCCGCTCGCTCGACCGCCCCTCGAATTTTGAGAGGGCCTTGAGAGCCTCCAGGAACGTCTCCTGAACGACCTCCGCCGCCAGGTCGGCGTCGCGGAGGCGCATCAGCGCATAGCCGTAGAGGGCGTCGCCGTGTTCGTCCACCCATTGGTCAGGGTCAATCGGTTGGTCCTGGTCCATCGACGACGAGCCTGTCTCACCGGCCGAGGGGAACCGGAACGACCGCTTCTCCGAAATCCGATTTCAGGGGGCCTTGACCGTCAACAGCTTCACTCCCTCGGGAGCAACAGGGACAACGGGGTGTATCACTTCCGAGGCTCCCCGGGTTAGGCTAGCAATCGATCCGCCGGGCCACGCGAGCCTCCGAGGGACCTTCAAGCTGCCAGGATCGGCCGGCGTTTGCAATCGGCTCGCGAGAGCAGGGACCGAGAAAAACGAAGCCAATTCGGCTTTCTCGCAACCCGCGACCCGGCGTCCTGGATTTCCCAAACAAACCCGATTTCGTCATAAACAGAGTTCGCCTCTGGGCTTCCAGCGCGGCTTCAGTCGATTCACGCTGTTGGGATCGATGCGAGAAAAACAAACCCGATTCGTTTGGACTCACGGTCATGTCGCCCACCTGCTCCGGTACAAAGAACGGTTCTCAGACAGAGCCAATTTCGCCCTCACAGCATCGGAATCGTTGGGAAGATGGGGCCCCGCGGGAGCCGGGCTTTTCCGCGCCTGAGGGTGGTGGGTCACCTTCGAAGCTTGATCCCCCCTCCCCTTCTGGCCCCTTCGAGGATTTCCCAGACAAAGCCAATTTGGTCGAGCCATCGCGGCCGACCCGCGATCCGTTCCTGAATACTTTCCGATTTCGCGCCGGACTTTATTCGCCTTTCTGGGAATTACCCGGCAGCTTTCGACGATCTCCATCCCGACGTTACGGTCGGGGGGTAGTCGAGGTCATCGTGGTCACGGGGATCATCGGGTTCGCATTCCTCATGGTCTTGATCGCTTTGCCTCGGGGACGCGAGTCGGCTCGGATGACGGGCTGCCAGAGGAGCCTCATGCAGATCGGCGTCGGGCTCCAGATGTACGAACAGGCGCAAGGGTTTTACCCGAGCATCGCCTCTCCGGGCGGTCCAGCGGGGGATGGCCCAATCAAGGCCATGTTGGACTCCCTGCTGATCCCCGATCTTCTCGAACTGCGCGACCCGACCAAGCCTCCCAAACGGACCCAGGCTCCGCCGAAACGAACCCGGGTGCCAGGCCTCGCCTGCCCGAGCGACCCGAACGCGGTCGCCGGCCACTTCGCCTCGGTGGTCAGCTACCGGGCCTGTACCGGAGACGACCCCGGCGGTCATGGTGGGGTGTTCGAGCCGGGTCGGCGCCTCTCCAATGTCGAGGTCGAGGCGGCCGATGGCCTGAGCTTCACGGCGGCGTTCGCCGAGCGTCTGCTCGGCAACGGCCAGGACCGTCGGCTGACCCTGGAGAATTACGCGAACTGTCCCGGCCCGGTCATCGACGGGGGATGTCCCGTCGTCCCGCCCGAGAGCTGGCAGGGGGATGCCGGGTCCGACTGGGCCGAGGCCGACTGGCGTTCGACCCTTTACAATCATGCCCTTGTCCCGAACGCCGCCCGGTCGTGCATCGCCTTGGATGGTCGATCCGCGCTCATGGGGGCGTCGAGCGCGCACCCCAACCGGATCAATGTCTTGCTGATGGACGGCTCGCTCCGAGGAGTGACACCGACCATCGACCCCATGGTCTGGCGAGCCCTGGGGACGGTCGGGACGGTGGCAAGTCCGACAAAGTGAGTCGATCTCCGGTCGTGTCCGCGTTCACGGTCCAACCAATTTGTCCAGCTTGACCAGCCGGATCGCGACGACCTGACGGACCCAGCGGGCATGTTTGGGGTCGGCCGGGATGATCAGTCGAACCGGCCCCTGCCCCTCGGCAAGTGGTTGGCCATCCCGAGCGACGGCCAGCAGGTAGCGCTCTCCCTTGGGGTCCATGGCAACAGCGGTGGCCGAGACCGCGGCCTGGTAACCGTCGGAGCCTCGGACGAGGAGCACGGCATCGGAGAGAGCCCGGAGGGTCGGCATCGTCATCGGATTCTTCGTGCCAGGCCCCGGGATCGACGCCAGAGGGACCCCTGAGTAGGTTACGGACCGGCCGTCCTCCGTCACCTTGACCTCGACCCGTTCCATCCCGCCGAGCTTCGCCGGGTCGAAAGGCAAGAGGTCAACGGTCACCGAGCCAGGGGCCTGGGCCAGGACGACCGAGGCAAGGAAAATCGTTATCATCGGTGCGATTCCTCATGAGGTTTTCGAGAGCCTGGCACCGGGGGATTGTGCGCGGGGCTCGTGACATGGTACTCCGGACGATCCGGGGCATTCCACCCGCCTCGACCCTTCACCCTGACTTCACACCGACCCGAGAGAGCTACCAGGCATGCGACAACCGGCCCTGATCTTCGACTTCGGCAACGTGGTCGCCCACTTCGACTATCGCAAGGCCGCCTCGCGCCTCGGGCAAAAGCTGGGGATCTCCGGCGAGGTTCTGCTCGAACGGCTCCGACCGCTCGGTTTTTCCGATTTGCTCAAGAAATACGAGAGCGGCAAGATCTCGGCCGAGGCGTTCTCGAAGGGGGTCTCGGAACTGATCGGCCTGGAGATCACCCACGACGAGTTTTCCGCCGCCTGGGCGGATATCTTCTCGGCCAACGAGTCGATCGCCCCCCTCTTCGCGTTCTTCAAGCGCGAGGGGTATGCCCTGGTCCTCGGCTCGAACACGAATGACCTGCACGCGACGCAGTTCCGCCGCCAGTTCGCGGAGACCCTGGCGCATTTCGACCGGTTGGTGCTCTCCTACGAGGTCGGCCAAATCAAGCCCTCGGCCGCCTTCTACCTCGCTTGCGCCGAGGCCGCCGAGGCCGAGCCGGCCGACTGCGTGTTCATCGACGACATGGCGGAGAACGTCGAACGGAGCCAGGGCCGCCGGCCTTGTCGGCCTGCTCTACCAGTTCGAACCGACCAGCTCCTCCAGGATCTGGCGGCTCTGGGTGTCTCTGTGCCAGAGGTTGCCTGATGGCTCGGATCGGAGAGCGTCAACAGCTCGAGTCGCACCCACGAAATATCACGAGTTCAGGACGTTTTTCCTGTAGGGCTGGGCTTGCCCTGCCGAGACCGAGTCCACGGCAGGGCAAGGCCAGCCCTACAGGAATCCCGAACCGGGGCATGGCTGGGGAACCGTCAGCCGGCTCCCCGAAAGCGTTCCCGCACCGAGACAAAATCAATCAGGCCTGTTTCTCCCGACCCAGAGCCCGCAGGCCGCACGATCGGCCCACTTTCGCCGAAAAAGTTCGCAACCGTTTTGACATCGATCGATCAGGCCCCACACTCGAAATGATCCGCATGCCGCTCACCGCGCCTGATCCCGGATTCGCTTGAACCACCTCTCGTCCTCCCATCCCCCGCGAATTCTCAATCAACCCGCTTGACGAACCGGACCCCATTGGTAATGATTGACTGCGTGCATGGAGTCAGTCATTAACACCAATGGGGAGGTCTAACGAACGCCTGGTAGCACGGAGGGGAAACGGACGATGGATGTTGCGTCGAACAGGCTGGGGGGTTCGGACGTCAGGCCGCTCTCGCCGGAAAGAGACGAGGCGGTCGGGGCGACCCATCGGGTCGTTGGTCGATCTTGGTGCGTAGCGGACGCGGGCCGCGTGGGGCGAGGGTCTGCCCCGGGCGGCGAAAGACATGAAGCCAAGTTGAATCATCATTGGGTATTTCGAGTTCTTCCGAACCGCCCCCGATGTCGGGGCGACGTGGGCCGGTCGTGCGCCGCGGGGGAAGGGCTCCGAGGCTTACCGGGGGGAGTCTGTCGATGGGAAGCTCCAAGGGGAACGGTCGCGGTGAGGAATCGAAGCGTCGGTTCGACGGTTCTCGGCGACGTCGACAGGGGCGGCCCGACCTGGAGCCGCTGGAGAGTCGCCGGCTTCTGAGCACGGCAGTCACGCCAGTCACGACGTCCGAGCTCAACATCATCAGGAATGGTCCGATGGCCAACGAGGGCCAGGATCTCATTCATATCTACCAGCAGTATCAGACCTACATTCAGAACGGCTCCAAGGGGACCTTCAAGTCGACGCTGGCCAACGATATCAACTTTTCGAACAACGGGACCAGTGTCGGCATCGACGCCCATTTCTCGGGCAGCATGACGACCTATCAGCAGGCCTTGAAGCAGTTCGGGATGACGGTCATCGCGACGAACGCGACCAATCATATCGTTGAGGGCTACGTCCCGATCTCCTCGCTCCCCCAGATCGCCAGCGAGGCCCAGACGGTCAGCGCCAGCCCGATCTACAAACCGATCGCTTACTCGCAGGGGGTTGCGGCCAACCAGGCCGCCGTGACGCTCGGTACCAATACCGCGACCACCCAGTACGGGGTCACCGGCGCCGGCGTGCCCATCGGCGTGATCTCGACCAGCTTCAACCACGGCACGCCCGACGCGCAGCAGTCGTCATTCGCGACCGGCGACCTGCCGACCAACGTCCAGGTCGTCGATGACAGCAGCACCGCGACCGACGATGAAGGTCGCGGGATGCTCGAGAACATCTACGACATCGCCCCGGGCTCTCCCCTGGCGTTCGCCACCGGCGACAACGGCCAGGCCGCCTTCGCCAACAACATTGGCGCCCTGGCGTCCCAGGCTAACGACAAGGTCATCGTCGATGACCTTGGCTACGTCAATGATCCCTATTTCCAGGACGGGGTGATCTCGCAGGCGATCAATTCGTATGTCGCCAGCGGGGGGATCTATGTCTCGGCGGCGGGGAACCAGGCCGACAGCGGCTACCTCTCGAACTTCCGAGGGATCACCGCGACGATCCCCTCGATCGGCACCGGGACCTTCATGAACTTCGACGGGACCGGGGCGACCAAGTCCCCGACGCTCCCGATCAACATCTACGGTCAGGTCGATCCGACCACGGGCCAGGGCACCGGCATCGTCATGCAGTTCGACCAGCCTTACGACAAGGTTGGCGGCAATGGCGTCTCCTCGGAAGTCGATCTCTACCTCCTCGACGCCAGCGGCAAAATCGTCGGTCAGAGCAACGACAACAACGTCCAGACGAACGAGCCGATCCAGGCCATCTTCACCGACAACAACGGGAATGCGCTCCAGCCGGGTCTCTACCAGCTCGCGATTCAGGTGGTCAGCGGGCCCAATCCCGGTCACGTCGTCCTGTATTCAACGGTTGACGGCGGATTCTCCGTCACCCGAGCCTTCGGCACGGCGGGGGGAACCTCGTACCCGTCCACGTTCGGGCACAACTCGGGTGCGAACACGATCAGCGTGGGCGCGGTGCCGTTCTGGGCGCCCAGCCCTACACCAACCCGGCCACGGTCTATAACGAGCCGTTCAGCTCAACCGGTCCTCGCCTGATCGAATTCGACGCCAACGGCAACCCGATCCCCGCGCAGACGCTGCTCAAGCCGGACATCTCGTCCGTCGACGGCGGCGTGACCAGCTTCTTCCCGATCCCCGGCAACCAGAACATCATCGACACCACGAACCCTCCGTTCCCCACGGCGGCGTTCCCACCCTACCCCGGCAGCCCGCAGACCGTCCAGGGCGAGCCCGTTACGGCCACGAACCTCCAGACCCAGACGACACTGCCCTCCTTCTTCGGGACTTCGTCGGCGTCGCCGAACCTGGCGGCCGTCATCGCCCTGATGAAGCAGGCCAATCCCACGATCACCCGGGCCGGCATTCTTTCGGCGCTGGAGTCGACGGCGACACCGCTCGACGGCGGCGGCCAGTCGGTCTGGACGCCCCAGGGAGGCTACGGTCTGGCCAACGCCGTGAAGGCCCTCGCGGCGGCCCAGCAGCTCAGTGTTCTGTCGATCACGCCCGGCTCCGGCCAGACGATCGGGGCCATCCCGAAGTTCATCACGGTCACTTTCAATCAGCCGATCAACGGCGCCACGATCAGCGCCCAGAACCTCGTCGTGACCGGCCCGAACGGGTCGACCGTGACCGTCGGGCGCCCCGTTCGGGGTGGATAGCTCGACTTACCCCTCGGTGATCAGCTTCCCGATCACGATCACCCCGGCGCCTGGCAAGCCGGTGAGCGGGACGTTCAACGAAACCTTCTTGCCCGGCTTTGTCACGAGCCAGACCGGCGCCACGATCACCACGGGCGCGGTCAACAGCACCTTCAAGCTCCAGCAACTCAACGGGCCCACCGTCGTCTCGACGTCCTTCGTCGGCCGGATCGTGACCCTGACGTTCAACGAGGCGGTCAACCCCGCGTCAATCAATCAGTACAGCGTCTACCTCTTCCGGGCCGGCGGGACGAATCTGCCCCTGTTCAATCCCTCAGACATCGTGGTCAGTCTGCTCCCCGGCGCGGTGCTCTCGTACAACGCCTCGACCTTCACGGTCACGATCGACCTGACCAACGTTTCCCAGTCGTCGCTTCCGACCGATCAATACGCTCTCTTCGCCTCCCAGGGGATCGTCGACACGCTCGGCAACCCGCTCAACGGAGCGTTCAATGGCGTCTTCCCCTCGGGCGTGAGTAACGAGTACGTGAACTACCCGAACGGCTCGGCCTTCGTCCAGAGCCTGGGGGTGGTCCAGCTCACCGCGCCGGTAGTCACGTCCCTGACGCTGGCACCCGTCTCGGACTCCGGCGTCACTGGCGACAACAACACCAACATCAGGACTCCGAGCCTGGTGGGCCAGATCACGGCCCGGTTCCCCGCCGCACTGGCCAATCAACAGGTCTTCGTCGAGTTCAACGGGATCCAGCATCCAGGAGTGCCGATCGGGACTCTCGACCTGGCCGTCGGGGCCAATGGGCGAGGGTTCGTCGGCCAGTACGACGTCGAGACGACGACCAACGCCCTCGGCCAGTTCACGGTCAATTACCCGGCGGGAGTCCAGCCGCTTCCCGAGGGTGAGAACCGGGTCCGCGTCGTGGTCGTCGGCCAGCCCGACTTGCCGCCCCAGGCCGGGCTCTCGTCGTCGCAGGACTACGCGTTCCGGATCGATCAGAGCGATCCCTACGTGCACGACGGCCTCGATTCCCCCGAACGCCAACATCAACGCCCTGACGAGCCTGACGCTCAATATCATCGATCCGGTCAATCCGATGACGCTGGGCAGCCCCTTCGCGGTCTCCCCGAGCCTGGCATTCCCCGCCCTCAATCCGACCTCGGCGACCAACACTCAGAACTACAAGCTGCACCTCGTCACCGGACCCAATACCTTCATTGATGAGTCGAGCTTCATCACCTCGGCGACGTTCACGCCGACCTCGAACCGGATGTTCTCGAACGACCCTTACACCGGTCAGGTTGCCTTGACGATCGCGCCGGGGCTGCCGACGGGTACCTACGACTTCTTCGCCCTTTCCTCGGTCTCTCCCGCGGCTCTGGGCACGGGACTGACCGACGCGGCGGGGAATCCGTTCGCCGGTTACGCGAACTCCGCTCCGATGAACTACCAGTTCCGGTTCAACCTCCAGCCGACGCCGACGTACATCACCAACTACCAGGCCTTCACTCCCGACGCGAGCACCGCGGGCGGTTACGACGTGACCGGCGCCACGGGCCAACTACGAGATCCCCGTGCCCGGGAACACGCCCCGGTCAACGGCCCCCCCAACATCTTCTTTGTCGACTTCTCGAACGCGCTCAACCCGAACGTCAACTACACCAACGACGTTCAGCTCGTCCGCTCGGCCGACTCGCTCAACGGTCAACCCGACGGCAACTTCGGCGACCTCGGCATCACGAACACGGGCACCGGCTATACGGTGATCCCGGGGACCACCGTGACCCTGGTCAATTCGGAATCCAACTGCCGTCTTCGGTCAGTACGGCTTCGACAACCGGCTGGTGATCCAGCTCCCGGCCGGATTCAGCCTGCCGGCTGACTACTACCGGATTTACCTGTCGAACAGCGGGGCGACGGCGATCACCGACGTCTACGGGAACCAGCTCGACGGCGAGTTCCTCGGCTATCAGAACGCCCAGGGCAAGTATGTCGACCAGCTCCAGACCGGTCAGGTCCGGGGCTCGGGCGCCAGCGATCTGCCCGACCTGACTGGCGACGGCACGCCCGGTGGGGCGTTCATGACCGGGTTCGTGGTGGTGCCCAACGGCGGTATCATCTATGCCCAGGCCGGCACGATCTACAACTCGCAGATCCCCAGCCAGACCCCCGACGGCAGCGTGGCCAAGCCCTATCCCGTCCTGGCACCGGAGGCCGTCCCCACCGCGGCCAACGGTGGCAACCTGAATAGCCCGGTCAACGCCGGCACCAATTTCAACACCACCTACGACCGCAGCGGTGACGGCCAGTTCGAGCCCTCGGCGTTCTTCGCCGCCCAGCAGTTCGTCCAGTCCACCGGCGGCCCGGTTGTGATCATCGCCGAGGCATCGATCCCCGCCCGCGACCCGAGCACCGGGGCCATCATCCAGGCGCCTTTCGTCCTCCAGGCCCCGTCTCCCTCGGGCAACCAGGCGGCCACTTCCGCCAATGACGGCTCCGCCGCGGTCCCGGCGATGACCACACTGGTCTTCGACTCGGGGACGATTCTCAAGATGCAGAATGCCGCCCTGTTGATCCAGAACCAGGGCAGCGCCTTGCAGATCCTCGGCGGCCCCAACCCGGCCCAGATCGTGAACATCACGTCCTACAAGGACTCGTCGATCGGTGGGGTTTCCAACGGCAATCCCTCCTCGACCCCGTCGCCGGGAGATTACGGCGGGATCGTCTTCCGCAACTTCGACCAGGGAATCGTCGCCGGGGCCACGGCGCCCCGGACCAGCCTGTTCCCCGGGCAGATCCCGGTCACGGGCATTCCCTCGGTCGACAATCGCCTCAAGGGGCCGTTCGCACCGACTCCCCCCGGCGGCACGCCCACCCAGACGGACGCGATCTCCGGCGCCGACGACATCATGTCGTACATCTCGTTCCTGGTCGAGAAGTACGCCGGCGGATCGGTGCCGCTGACCCTCGGCGTGCAATACGACGGTGTCACCCTGCTCAACAGCCGCCCGACGCTCGTCAACACGATGATCACCGAGGCCGGCGTCGCCGGGTCGGCCGTCTCCGGCGTCTCGGTGGATGTGGACTCGCTGAGGGCCGACGACGTCGCCCAGGGCCCTCTGCTCCGCAACGACACGTTCATCAACAACGGCATCAACGGCATCTACATCCGCGCCCAGGTGAGCAGCGGCGTCGCCGAGGCGACCAACGCGATCATTTATCCTCTCAACCCGGCCATCAACGGCGGCACGGCCAACTACGTCCTCGACGACCCGTACCCCTACCTGCTCACTTCGAGGATGCAGATCGGCAACACCCTCCTTGTCGAGACCGGTGGAACTCAGGCCCCAAATGCCGATCGGCTCTATGTCGATCCCGGCATGCTCGTGAAGTTCGAGCTCGGGGCCGGTCTCCAGATCCTCAGCCAGAACGTCACGACCAACGGCGTCACGACCACGTTCTCGGCCAGTCTCAACGTCGGCGACCAGACCTACATCAAGGAATTTGACAGCAACAACCAGATCGGCCCGACCTACGCCGCGACGAAGGCAGATGGCATCACGCCGAACCCGCTCGCCGGCCAGACCGACCCCAACTTCAAGGCGAACTCGTCGCTGCTGCCCCAGGTTCTCTTCACCTCGTTCTACGACGATGCCGCGACGACGACCGGGACCTATATCGACCCGACCACGATGAAACCCGTGACGATCGTCGCGGCCCTGCCGGTCGTCACCCTTCCCGCGGGGACCACGAACCCCAACCAACCGACGCCGACCAACGTCCCCGCCTCGTCCCGATGGGCCGGCGTCACCATCGCTTCGGGCTCGGTCGCGGTGATCAACTCCACGACCATCCAGTACGCTGGTGGCGTGATCAACACCGCCCCCGGCTCCGCCGTCCAGGAGGCCCTCCAGATCAATGGGTCCGCCGGCATCGGCGCCCACGTGATGATCACCAACGACACATTCAACTACAACGCCGACGACCCGGTGGCCATGCCGCCCGACGCCCTCCTGGCCGGCGATCCCCAGAGGCCGCTCCAATCGGGCAACCCGTTCATCCACGGCAACATCTTCAAGGGGAACGGCTACAACGGGGTTCTCATCGAGGCGGGCGGGGCCGGGCCCCAATCTCGACGCGAACTCGGTCTGGACCGGCGGCGACTTCACGTACATCCTCCGGAGCACGGTCGTCCTCGGACCCGGTCCCAATCAGGGCGTCCTGACAGCCGCCCTCCGCAACCACGCTTCAGCCCGAGCCGACGCCCAACGTCACCCTCACCTTGCAGAGCACCCTGCCCGGCACCGTCCTGGCCGACGGCTCGACGGTCGCCTCCCCCGGCGTCCCGCTGCTCATCAAACTCCAGGGGGGCGTCCCGAACGAGGCCCCGGGTGTCAACCCGGCCGCGAACAGCGCGAACTCCTACACGGGCGGGGCCGGCTTCATCGTCGGCGTGGATAACGGCGTCGAGCCCACATCCGGCAACCCTCTGATCGACGGCGGGGCCTTCAGCCAGATCCGGATCCTGGGCATCGGCGCCAACCAGACCACCGGCCAGACCCGGGTCCCCGTCATCATCACCTCGATCTACGACGACTCGGTCGGGACGACGGTCAACAACGTCCAGATGAACACCGCGATCACCGGCAACAAGCAGCTCCCCGCGGCCGGCGACGGCGGGGTCATCTACTTCGGCGGCAACATGCTGACCGACTACAACCTGCTCGACCCCCGCGACGGCAGCGTCATCGACAACGCCGACATCAAGTACATCACCCGGATCGAGCAGCAGGGCGGCGGGATCATCTACACCGTGGCCGCCAACAATGGGGGCGTCTTCGGCACCGGCAATTTCTACAACGAGAAGGTCGGGCTCCCTCAGACGGTCAACGGGGTGACCAACAACGTCACCGACCAGTACAACCAGGCCAAGTCGCTGACGATCTCGAACTCCAATCTCTCGACGTTCAGCGATGCCGGCTTCATCGCCCACCCCGGCTACGACGCCATCGGCGTGGCCACCAACTTCAACAACGCGGGCGGGCAGCGCCTTCGAGATCATCAACATCAAGGGCGAGGCGACGCACTCCTTCCTTGTCAACGACACCATCTCGAACATGCCGACCGGGGCGGAGATCATCTCCGAGAACTTCGACAACCCCTTCCTTCCCAGCCCGGCGGAGGCGGTGTTCCTCAACGACACCTTCTATAACGACGGAATCGGCATCCATACCGTCGCTCCGACGCCGACGCGGTGCCCAACACGTTCTCGCACGTCACCTCGCTGACGATGGACAGCATCTTCTCCAACATCTCGGGGAATGCGATCCAGCTCGACGGCCAGGATTACAGTTCCGAAGTGCAGTACAACTTGTTCTTCCAGGTCGGGGGAGCGAACCTCGCCGGCTCCAACCCCTCGGGGGTGACCAACGACCAGCCGATCCTGGGCGACCCGGCGTTCCGAGACCCGGCCAACGGCAACTTCTTCCTCCTGCCGACCTCGGCGGCCATCGACGTCGCCCGGAGCGAGCTTGGGCCGTCGATCTTCGGCGACATGCTCTACCCGTCGGTCAACGTCCTTGTGCCGGGCACGACCACCCTGTATCCCATCCCGGTTCGCAACGAGCCCGTCCTGAGCGTCTTCGGCCAGCCAGCGGCGACTCCCGTCGCTGGCGATGTCAACACCATGGGCGGTTTGGGCTTCGCCCCTTACGCGGTCGACATCGTGACGCTGCCCGGCGAGCCGGTCGCTCAGCGGGGCTTCCCCGACCAGTGGATTCCGATCCTCGGGACCGGGACCCAGGACCACGGCGATGAACGCCGCGACCTACGGCTACCTCCCGATCACCGGCGAGCGCGACCAGGCCGGCAACCTTCGGGTCAAGGACCCGAATTCGCCCAACGTCGGCTTCGGCAGCCGGCCGTTCTTCGACGACGGGGCGTTCGAGTACATCATCCAGAACCCGCCCGTGGTCGACGCGGTGGATTCGGTCAGCAACGTGACTGGCTCCGTCGTCACAACCAACATCTATGGCGTCGGCACCATCGCCGGGACCAACCAGCTCCCGCAGGCGATCCAGGTTGACTTCAACGATCCGATCAATCAGGCCACGCTCAACGGCAACTCGGTGATCCTGGAGGCCTCGGGAGGCGACGGGCAACTTCGCCGGGCCGACCGCCCGGATGATCAATCTGTCGGGGCTTCTCTCTTACGGCACCGCCCTCAATGCCATGGGTCAGACGATCTACGTACTGACGATCAACACCTCCGGGATCTTCGCCGGCCGGCACGGCCAATGACGAATACCGGCTGATCCTCAAGGGGACCGGTTCGACGGTGATCCGGAACACCGACGGCCTCGCCCTCGACGGTCTGAACCTCGATGCCGCGGGCAATCAGACCGCGTTGCCATCCGGGTCCGACCAGTTCCCCGGTAGCGACTTCCAGGTCACGTTCACGATCGACACGAACCCCCCGTCGATCGTGCCCGGGACGTTCGTGCTCGACCCCGCCAGCGATTCCAGCGGCGGCCGGAGCATCACCAACGTCACCTTGCCGACCTTCGACGGGACGATCTCCGATATCTTCCCGCCGGTCAACTTCCTCCAGGGGCAGACGGTCGTCATCGACGTCTCGACCCAGGGTAACGGCGTCTTCGACCTGCTGAACGCCGGTCAGGGCGTCACCAACGCCAACGGCCAGTTCAAGGTCACCCTGACCAAGCCGATCCCGAACACCCCCAACACCATCGGGTCCGACGGCATCCAGGGCGATCCGGGATCGACGTACACCGAGGTTCGGGTTCGGGTCATCGACCAGGCGGGCAACACCTCGAACACGGTGAACGGGACGTATGCCTCCTATGTGGCCCAGGGCGCCGTGGCGCTCCTGCAAGAAGACACCACGCTGCCGCAGATCACGGCGTTCAGCCCGCTGGCCAACACCGTGGCGACGGTCAACGCCAGCGGCCAGGTGGTCGTCACGGTGACGTTCAACCAGAACATCAAGACCTCGACCCTCAACGCCAACTCGATCCAGGTCGCGCGGACCGGAGGAACCGGGAGCTTCACCGGGGCGGTGGTCAACGTTCCGATCGTCGCCAACAGCTTCACCGAAACCTACGCGACCAACGGCTTCGAGACCGTCACCTTCGCCCTCCAGGGGCCGCTCGTCAACGACCAGTACGAGATCACGCTGAAGGGGACCGGGGCGACCCCGATCACCGACATCGCCGGTAACCCGCTCAGTGGATCCTTCACCGGAACCTTCCCGACCGGCAGCAGCACCGCGACCACCGGGAGCGACTTCGTCAACCAGGGCTTCTCTGTCTATCTGGCGAGTCAGGCCCACCTGATCTACGTCCAGGCCCCGACCACCCCAGCGACCGTCGGCACCGGGGTTCAGGGGACCCGCGAAAACCCGTTCCCGACGATCGGCGCCGCGATGACAGCCGCGTCGGTCGGCGACGACGTCCTGGTCCTTCCGGGTACCTACCAGGAGGACGTGACCCTCAGGGCGGGCATCCGCCTGCTCTCGGCCGCCACGACGAGCACCGATACCACATTCACCGCCGGCAGCCCCCTCCAGACGCTCATCTACGGGATCGCGTATCCGACGACCACCACCGTTAACGGTGTGACCACGACCGTGCCCGGCACGATCCAGGCCAGCAGCAACCAGATCTTCACCGTCACCACGACCGGCTCGATTCCTGGCATCCCGACCGAGATCCGAGGCTTCGGGATCATCAGTCCGCTGATCGGCAACCCGGCCCTCGGGACGATCGACCCGACCAACGTCGCCCTCCAGGTCATCAACTCGAATGTCACGGTCGACCGCAACATCATCGTCAATGCCGGGACCGGGCTGAACATCACGTCGAACCTGCCCAACGTCGGAAGCCCCGTCGCCTTCGACAACCTGATCGTCGGCAATATCAATGGCGTCGGGATCATGTCCACCGTCGCCGGTGCCACGACCCAACCGACGATCCTGATCGAAAACAACACGATCGCGTACAACACGATCGGCCTGTACAACACCTCGACGACTCCGGGCGTCCTGCAGGCTTACGTCCTGAACGACATCTTCTACGCCAACCACGACCTCACCAAGCAACGAGGTGGCACCGGCATCGACTCGTTTGCGGCCAACACCCTGGGGGTCGGGTTCAACCTGTTCTATAGCAATGGGGCGAGCGACTCGGTCCCGGCCGACAACGCGGTTGGCTCGTTCGGTGCGTTCGTCCCGGCCAACCTGACCACCAGGCCGGACGTCCTGAACAACTTCATCGGCAACCCCGCGTTCGTGAAGCCGGAAGACCCGCGGCCCAACGGCGACACGCCGGGCGTCTTCTTCAACTACGGCAACTTCGACTTGACCGCCAACTCGGCCGCGATCAACGCCGCGAACCAGGCCGCGGCGCACGCGAGGGACTTCCTCTACCGGACCCCCATCACGGTGGCCGGCAAGGGCTTCGCCAACACCGGCCCGGCCAGCATCGGGGCCTTCTACTATGGAGGCAGCGGCTCCGCCCCGCTCGAGACCGGCATCATCTTCACGGGTCCCTCGACAACCGGGGCCGGCGGGACTGGCGGGACCGGCGGGACCGGCGGGACCGGCGGGACTGGCGGGACCGGCGGCGGTGGCGTGAATCCCATCACTGGAGGCGGCTCGGGAAACACGGGCACAATCCATGCCCTGGCTCTCAGTCCGTCCATCACCCCGACCGTCACCAACAGCACGATCGGTGGGGGAATCGCCCTGGGCTCCCAGCAGTTCAGCGTGATCACGACCTCCCTCTCGACCACCGGCTCCCTCGAGGCCTCGGGCGCGACCGAGCTGGCACCGTCGTACATCGACGTCAACTTCTCGGACAGCATCAACCCCTCGACGATTACCCCGACCGACCTGGTTCTCTCCGGCAGCGCCCTCAGCGCGATCAATCCGGCCAAGGCGACCAGTCTGGCCTGGATCGACGACCACGCCGTCCGGTTCTTGCTCTCCGGCAACTTCAACCCCAGCGGCACGCTGAAGGTCTCGATCCCGCAAGGGACCATCTCCGACACCCTCGGAGCGGCGCTCAACGGGTTCAACGACTCGATCCAGATCACCAACAACCCCGCCGCCGTGACGGACCAGTCCGCCCCGACGGTGACCCAAACGGTGACCCCGACGACCCTGGTCTCCTCGGTCCTGTCGGCCATCCAGCCGACATCCCTCGCGGTCGTCCAGCCGGTGGCCGCCGCTGGCCCGGTCGCGATGGTCTCGGCCGCCGCGGTTCATCCCACGATGACCCACCTGACCAAGGCTCAGAAGGCCGCCGCGGCCAAGGCCGCCAAGCAGCACGCCGCCGAGGTCAAGGCCGCCGAGCAACACGCCGCCAAGGTCAAGGCCGCACAGGCCAAGGCCCACAAGGCCGCCGAGGCCAAGGCTCAGAAGGCCGCCGCGGCCAAGGCCCACGCGGCCGCCAAGTCCAGCCACAAGGCGAAGAAGGGCTGAGCCGCCCACTTCGGCCCGATCGACGAACCTCAACCAGACGGGCGGCCCTCACCAGGCCGCCCGTTCTTCTTTGCCGGAGGGGCGATCCGGTCCGTCCCTTGCTTGACTGCTTTGGTCGGGACTACCTAAGATGAATTCTTATTCAACGCCCTCGCCTGGCCCTGCCCCGAGCCCATGAGCCTTCCCGAGACCACGGGGGTTGCCTTGTCGATTCGGTTACCCCGGAAATCTCCGATGCCTCGATCGCTCCGGATCGCGCCGATCTTCGGGGTGATCGTCGCCTCCGTCGCGCTCGCCGATCCGCCGACGATCCGCGTCGAACCCGGCGAGGATCTCGCTCGACGGGGCGGGAGCCCGGAGCCAGGTTGACGTCTCACTAGTGGAATCCGACGGCTCGGCGCGGGACGTGACCACCTCGGCTCGGTTCGCCGTGCTCCCTTCGGAGGTCGCCGAGGTCTCGACTTCCGGCGTGCTCACTCCTCGGGCCGACGGCATGGCCCGGCTCCGGGTCGAGTTCGCCGGGCAGGCCGCCGAGGTCCCCGTCGAGGTCCGTGATTCCGTCCGGGCCCGGTCGTCGAGCTACCGGCAGGACGTGGCCGCTTTGCTCTCGAAGGCGGGATGCAACTCGGGTGCCTGCCACGGCAACATCAATGGCAAGGGCGGATTCCGGCTCAGCCTCCGTGGCGACGACCCCGCCTTCGACCTCGCCTCGATGACCCGTGACACCTTCGGCCGGCGGGCCGACCTCGCCGACCCGAGCCGGAGCCTCATTGTCCTCAAGCCGACTGGCCAGGTTCCCCACGAGGGCGGGCTTCGGTTCGCGCCCGGCTCGCCCGAGGCCGCCGCGTTGCTCCACTGGATCGGATCGGGGGCGAGGGACGACCTCTCGACCGCGCCGAAACTCGTCCGGCTTGACGTCTTCCCCGATCACCGGATCGCCCCCGCCCCGTCGCTGAGCCAGCAGCTCATCGTGACCGCCACGTTCTCCGACGGCTCGAAGCGCGACGTCACCCGCCAGGCGTCCTTCGACCTCAACGACCCGACCCAGGTCTCCGTCAGTCCCGACGGCCGGGTCGAGGCGAAACGGCCGGTCGAGACGACCGTCGCCGTCCGCTATCTCGACGGCCGGGCGGTGAGCCGGCTCGCGTTCCTGCCCGACCGGCCCGGCTTCGCCTGGCGGGATGTGCCCGAGATTAACGTCGTGGACTCACGGGTCTTCGCCAAGCTCAAGGCTCACAAGATCCAGCCCTCCGAGCCAGTGACTGACGCCGTGTTCCTCCGCCGGGCGTACCTCGATGCCCTCGGCGTCTTGCCGACCCCCGACCGAGGTCCGCGCCTTCCTGGCCGATCCCTCGCCCGAGAAGCGATCGAAGCTGATCGATCGCCTGCTCGACCGGCCCGAGTTCGCCGACTTCTGGGCCTTGAAGTGGGCCGACCTCCTCCGGAACGAGGAGAAGACGATGGGCTCGAAGGGGGTCTGGGTCTTCCAGCGCTGGCTCCGCGACCAGATCGCCGCCGACGTCCCGCTCGACGCCTTCGCCCGTAAGCTCGTCGCCTCGACCGGCTCGAACTTCAACAACCCGCCCTCCAGCTTCCACCGGACCAACCGCGACCCGTCCACGGCCGCCGAGACCTTCGCCCAGGTCTTCCTCGGCGTCCGGCTCCAGTGCGCCCGGTGCCACAACCACCCCTACGACGCCTGGACCCAGGACGACTATTACGGCCTGGCCGCATACTTCACCAACGTCCGCCGCAAGGAGATCAACAACCGCCGCAAGGACGACCTCGACCTTCACGAGGTCACCGGCGACGAGATCATCTACCTCGAAGGCCGTCCCGGCACGATCCACCCGCGCTCGGGCGAGCCGCTCGCACCCAAGCCGCCGCACGGACCCAGGCCCGATCTCGGCGACGACCCCGACGCCCTGGACGACCTCGCCCGCTGGCTGACGCGTCAACAACCCCCAGTTCGCCCGGAACATGGCCAACCGGGTCTGGTTCCACCTGATGGGCCGGGGGATCGTCGAGCCGGTCGACGACTTCCGCGACTCCAACCCCCCGTCCAACCCGCCCTTGCTCGAAGCCCTGGCCGGCGAGCTGGTCAAGGACGGCTACCGGCTCCGGCCGCTGGTCGCCCTGATCATGAAGTCGCGGACCTACGGCCTCGACGCCCGGCCGAACGAGACCAACGCCGACGACGAGATCAACTTCTCGCACGCCGCCGTCCGGCTCCTGCCCGCCGAGGTCCTGATCGACGCGATCTGCCAGGTCCTCGAACAGGCCGAGCCCTACGACCAGGCGCCCGGAGTCGATCCGCGCCGCGCAGATGCCCGGCGCCCGGCCCGGCGGGACGTTCCTCAAGACCTTCGGCAAGCCCGACCGCCTGCTCACCTGCGAATGCGAACGCTCCGAGTCGACCACCCTCGCCCAGGCGTTTCAGCTCATCAACGGCGAGGCGATCCGCTCCAAGCTCACGGCCGAGGACAACCGGATCGGCCGCCTGCTCAAGGCCGGTGCCACCGACGCGGCGATCCTCGAAGAGATCTCGCTCGCCGCCCTCGGCCACGAATTCGACGAGACCCGCCGGGCTCAGCTTCCTCGAACACGTTGCCAGGGCTCCCGACCGCCGCAAGGCGTGGGAAGACGTCGCCTGGGCGATCATCAACAGCAAGGAATTCCTGCTCCGGCACTGAGCCTGGAGGGATCGACCATGAACCACGGCTGCCCCGACTTCCGAGCGACCTCCCGCCTGACGCGGCGAAGCCTCCTCACGGCCGGCGCGGCGGGGTTCGCGGGCCTGAACCTGCCGAATTTGCTCCGGGCCGCCGAAGGGATCGGGCAAGCTGGGTCCGGCGAGGGCCAAGCACGTCATCTTCCTCCACCAGTTCGGCGGCCCTTCGCACATCGACACGTTCGACATGAAGCCCGACGCCCCCGAGGGGATTCGCGGCGAGTTCAAGCCGATCCAGTCGCAGCCAGCCGGGCCTGATCGTCAGCGAGCACCTGCCGCGGTTCTCGAAGGTGATCGGCCGGTTCGCGCAGGTCCGGTCGGTCCACCACAGATGAAGAACCACAACTCGGCGACGTATTACAGCCTGACCGGTCACGCCCCGCCGCTCGACGACATCCGGCTCCGCGACACCCAGGAGCTTTATCCGTCCTACGGGAGCGTGGTCGCCCGGTTCCGGCCGTCGGATGACCCCGCGGTCCCGACCCACGTCGCCTATCCGCACATCCTCCGCGACGGCAGCGTCACCCCCGGCCAGACCGCGAGCTTCCTCGGCAAGGCGTATGACCCATTCTTCGTCGGCCGCGACCCGAACCAGCCCGACTTCCGGCTGCCCGAGCTGAGCCTGCCCGCCGAGACCTCCCTGGAGCGGCTCGACGACCGCCGGGGGCTCTTGCGGATGGTCGACGAGCAGGCCGAGCTGGGCTGGTCGAGCACCGCGAGGGGGATCGACGCCTTCTACGACCGGGCCCTGGCGATGCTCGCCTCGCCGAAGGTCAAGGCGGCCTTCGACCTCTCGCGAGAGCCCGAAGCCCTTCGCGACGCCTACGGCCGGACCACCTACGGGCAAAGCTGCCTGCTCGCCCGTCGGCTGGTCGAGGCCGGCGTCCGGTTCGTCACGGTCTATTACGCCAACTCGATCGGCCAGGGGGATTTCGGCGGCTGGGACACCCACGGCGAGAACTTCCAGAAGCTCCGCGACCGCCTCCTGCCCACGACCGACCGGACCGTCCCCACCTTCATCGAGGACCTGGCCAGCCGGGGGCTCCTCGACGAGACCCTGATCGTCTGGATGGGCGAGTTCGGCCGTTCGCCCAAGGTCACCAACACCGCCCAGTTCGGCCCCAACGGCCGCGACCACTGGCCGAAGTGCTACACCGTCCTGCTGGCCGGCGGCGGGATCACCCCGGGCGCCATTCACGGCTCCAGCGACCGGATCGGCGCCTACCCGGCCTCCGACCCCGTCACGCCCGACGACATCGCCGCCACCATGTTCTGGGCCCTGGGGATCGACCCCGCCACCGAGGTCCAGGACACCCTCGGCCGCCCCCTGCCGATCGCCACCGGCAAGCCCCTGACGGGCCTCTTCGCCTGACCCGTTCGCCGTCAGATCTTGATATCTAACCTAAGTGTAGGGTGGGTCGAGCCTTAGGCGAGCCCCACCATTCCGACTGGACCTGGTTGTGTGTTGAGAAAAACAAACCCGATTGGCCTGGCCCTTGGGCAAGCAGACAAAGCCAACGAGCCACCACCATCCCAGGAAGACAAAGCCAACGAGCTGCGGCCATCCCAGGAAGACAAAGCCAACCAGGCAGACAAAGCCAATGAGCCGCGGCCATCTCGGCAAGACAAAGCCAACCAATACCGACTCGTGAAACCCTCCCCCCTATTCAAACCCAAATCCGTTCGACCTCCGATTCAGTCAAACCCAACGTTCATCGATCGGCCTTTCGCTGACAAGAAGACAAAGCCAATTCCGGCGACGAAGGCTCCTCCCCGGCCAGTGACAGGAACGAGCCCTGTCATCTCGACTGGCTCCTCTTGATATTCAGGTCCGAGGGGGTCGAACAAACACACAATCCGGCCCGGTCGCGATTTTTCACGGGTCTGGCAGGAGAGGCTCGATCGTCGTGACCTGAACAATCAGCTGGGAGCCGCAGCGGACTTCCATTAGTCTAGGTATCAGGGATGAAGGTCGATCTCGTCCGCCCCAGGGTCCCATCATGCCGTTGCGCGATCACTTCCACTCGCCGCTGGCCGACCGGAGGTCGTGGGAGGGTCTCCTCGGACAGTGGCCCGCCATGATCGTGCTCGGCCTCAACCGGAGTCTGCCTCAGCGATATGTGGCCGAGCCACAAATCCATCTGGGTTCGTCCTTTGAAATTGATGTAGCGACCTACGAGGAGGACGAGTTTGATTCCCCTTCCTCCGGCGAGGAGGCCGACGGAGGAGGGGCGTCGACGGCGACCTGGAACCCGTCTCGGCCGACCCTGGCCGTCGCGATCGATCTCCCCAATCTTGACGAGTACGAGGTCCGCGTCTACGACACCCGGTCCGGCCGTCGGCTCGTGGCCGCGATCGAGATCGTCAGCCCCGCCAACAAGGATCGACCCGAGCACCGCCACGCCTTCGTCACGAAATGCGCGGCGTTGATCCAGAATCGAGTCTGTGTCGCGATCGTGGATCTTGTCACGACACGCACCGCAAATCTGTACAGCGACCTTCTGGACGTCCTGGGCCAGTCCGACCCCTCCCTGGCCAACGAGTCTCCCCGCTCTACGCCGCCACCTGCCGCTGGGCGAGGACCGGCGACGCCTGGCAACTGGAGACCTGGAGCTATCCCCTCACGCTCGGCCAACCGCTGCCGACGCTGCCGCTCTGGCTCGCCGAGAACCTCGCCGTCCTGCTTGAACTGGAAGTCAGCTACGAGGAAACTTGCCGCATCCTTCGGATTCCGTAGAGCGGCGGGAAAGGCGTGAGGAATTCTCTTAATAAAGCCAGTTATCGGCTTCCGACACCTTTTCCCAATGATTTCCGTCTTGACATTTTTTCCGACCCGATGAAGCAGAAAGGGAAAATCGATCTTTTCAAATTGGTGCGAACAGTGTCCAATTGGATAGAGGCCACGCCTGGGCTGATGAAAACCTCGCCTGGACGACCCCAATTCTGCCGAAAAACGACACGAGACGTCTTTCAGAGCGTTTGCCACAAGTTGTTTTTGGGAAGTCATTTGTAGAAAAAGTCCGTGAGTCGCGCAACAAAAACAGGAAGAACAGTTTCTGGCGATAAGGCGAGGTTTTCATCAGCCCAGGCCACGCCGATAGCTTGCGTAGAGCCGATTGAAGAGATAGTGAGGCCGATATGTCGGACCAAATTCCTGATTGGCCAGCACCACCATTCGTGTTTGAGATCGATGGTTTTAAGACATTGCCACTCTATGTGGTTCAAGCAACGACGATCACGGAGTTTCACGCCTACGGCAGAGGTAGCGTCCAAATTCAATATCGGGACCCTGAATATGTTGGCAAATCTTATGATGCTACATCAGATTGGCTTTCCAAAATCAGCAACGATCCTGATGCTGCGAAGGAATTGATAAAGTCTTGGGAGACCCACAAATCAAATTATATTTATTATTTACAATTTCGTAATGACGCTCGCGGAGAAAAAGCCAACTCTCTTCACGGACACACAGCGTTGGTTTCCGCGATGTGTGACAATCGGGTAAAAATCGACACTTCAGGGTTATGGAGAACTTTTGATGACGCTCTGCATTTCGGCAGAGTGCATTCTGACTATAGGGCAGACGAACGGCGGCAGGAGAGGTACGAGCAATACGCGGGGCGGGTTACCGCTGCCTACACCGGATCGCGTTTATCTACTCATGAGGATGCTCGATTGCTTCATCGAATTATTCAGCAGATCGACTTGCAGGCCACAATTTGGCAGTCGCTGCCACCGCTTCAGCATTCCTTGGCCGATTCAATGACGGACGTTGTAACCGAGTTGAAATGGGATAAGCTGGCTCCAAAGGATTTCGAGAGACTGCTCTTTTCGTTGATTAGTTCGTCTGTAGGCTACGAGTACCCGACATGGCTTACACATACCAACGCTCCAGATGATGGCCGAGATTTATCGGTATTTCGAGTATATTCTGACAAGCTCGCGGGGACGAAGCGACTTCGGGGAATTATTGCCTGTAAGCATTGGACTAGCAAAAGCGTGGATCTGTCAGAGGCGGCGTTGCTTAAGGAGCAGATGAAGCTCTGGGAGCCACCGAGAGTGGATTTTCTAGTGTTAGCTACCAGCGGGCGTTTTACCACCCAAATGATCCGCTGAGTTGAGGAGCATAATCAGCGAGATTCTGCACTTTCGATAGAGATGTGGCCGGGTACGCATTTCGAGCGATTGCTTGCTACGCGTTCAAAATTGATCGACGAATTTGATTTGCGTTGAATCAAAAAATGACGTCGTTGACTGGAAGATGTGTCAGGAACCGATGTCAAGCTTTTTAAGATGATCGTCGGTTCCTGCAGCCTCTGGCTCATTCCCTGACGCCTTTCCTGATGGAGCACCACCCCCAATCAGGACGCCTTCTTCCCTGACCCCTCGATCGCGAACTTGGCCACGGTCTCCTGGTACTTCTTCTTGCCTTCCTCGACGACCCGGCGGATCTCCCGGGAGCTTTGCTCGCTCTCCTCGCGGAGGGCGGCGATCATGTTGAGCGACTCGACCTGGTAGTCGGAGATGGCGCGGACCAGCTTCTCGACCGACTCGGGCTTGATCGTCGAGCCGTAGCCGGCCTTGATGGCGGCCTTTTCTAGCTCGCGGCCCAGCTCGGCGACGTCTTCGAGGCCCTTGTTCACCCCCTCCTTCATCGCCTCCTGGGCCTGGGTCGCCTCGTGGAGGCCGTGCTGCGAGGTGTACACGGTGCCGAGGATCGTGAAGACGTGCTCGTTGGTCGTGAAGAACGTGACCGAGCGGCGGAAGACCCGCTCCTTGACGTCGTGGGTCTGTTTGAGCTTGGTGATCAGCGTGTCGCCGACGTCGTAGCCGACCGAGAGGTTCTCGGTGATGTCCTTGAGGAGCTGGTAGTTGCGGTCTTCCAGCTCGAACTTGTGGAGGGCCTCGTCGCGGGCCAGCTCCAGCTTGGCCCGGGCGGGGTCCTTGACCTTGTCGGCCTCGCCGGGCCCGGCGGCCGAGGCCTTCGCCTGGGCCTCCGCCAGCGCCTTGCGGGCGGCTTCGAGCGGGACGTTCTGCTGGGCCAGGAGTTCGGTCGCCAGCACCTCGGCTTCCTTCAGGGCGAAGCGGAAGTCGATGTAGGCGTCCATGATCTTCTGCTCGCGGTCGAGCTGGTCCTTGGTGTCGTGGGCGACCGATTTGTAGACGGCGGCGATGTCCTCGAACCGCTTCGAGGGGCGTGCCCCGGCGGAGCCTCATCCAGAGGTTCTGCATCTTCTCGGTGATGCTGATCCGGCCGTCCTGGAGCTGGTTGATCAGGGTCTTGGAGTCCTCGCGGATCGAGTCGAACATCTGGGAGATTTCGAGGTAGCGGTTGCCGACGTTGATGTCCTCGACGTTGTCGCGGACGAGCTGGTTGAACCGGCTCATGTAGCTGATCGTCCGGGAGATGGCCAGGACCTTCGGCTCGTCGAGGTGCTTGACGTCTTCGAGGAGCCGGACCAGCTCGGAGTCGGTATCCTCCTGCGACCCGCCCTTGAACTGGCCGAGCACCTTGACGGCCCGGTCGAGGTACTTCTGCATCGAGGTCGAAGGCGCCGGCTCGACGGTCGCCGGGACACTGGCCTTGGTCGTGGCGTCCATGGTCGTGATGCTCCCGCGTGATGGGGGCGGTCGGTCGGACTGGCGAAGAGAAGGGCGGGTGGTCGACGCGACCCCCCTGGCGCTGATACGATGCCTCGACGGGTCGAGGATCGGCCATGTCTGCTTCTTGAACATCGATGGCCACCGCCAGGGTATCCGCCCGGCGGGCCGAAAGAAAGTCCCCCGAGAAGTCGCGCCATGTCACGTCCCGACTGCGCTGAGCGTGCCCGAGATGCTCCGGATCATGGATGTCGCGACCACGCTCCGGCAGGACCGCGAGCTGGTCGAGGAGCAGCTCAACCTCGACACGCTCAAGGAACGGCTCAGGGAGCGGATGCTCGCCGCTTCGAAGGTGACGGGCGAGGCCGTCACGCCCGAGGAGGTCGACGCCGCGATCCGCCAGTATTACGCGAGCCTGCACACCTTCCGCGAGCCGAAATTGAGCTTCCCCGTCTTCCTGGCCCACGCCTGGGTCCGCCGGAAGGGGTTGCTCGGGATCGGCGCGGCGGGTTTGCTCTCGGTGGCCGCGTTCTGGTGGCTCTACCTCTCTCCCGATGCCCCGATGACGGAGCGGGGACGCAACCACAGCCGGGTTCAGAAGCTCGCGGCCGAATTCGCCAACCGGGCCTTGACCGTCCGATCGGGCCCGTTCGGCAAGGCCTTGCCCTCCGAGGTTAACCGCCTCGTCGTCGAGGCGGAGGTCTCCAGGGCCAAGGGAGACCCGAGGGGGCTCGAATCGGCCCGCAAGGCCCTCGACGACCTCGAATCGATGCCCGGGAGGCCGAACGCCTCAAGCCCGAGATCGCCAAACGCGCCGAGACGATCCGGGCCATCGCCGCCGACAAGAAAGCGACCTCCGAGGTCGACCGGCTGCTCGCCGAGGCCGCGGTCTTCGGCAAGAAGGAGGACCCGAAGGGGCTCGCCTCCGTCCGCGATTCCCTGGCGAGCCTCGAATCGAGGCTCCGAGAGACTGAAAAAATCAGGTCGGAGATCGCCGGCAGGGCCGAGACAATCCGGGCCATCGCCCTCGACAAGAAAGCCGCCACCGAGGTCGACCGGCTCCTGGCCGAGTCCGAAGTGGATCGGGCGAACGGGGATTCGAAGGGGCTCGCCTCGGTGCTCGACGCCTTGACCGTCCTGGAATCGCGGTTGCGCGAAGAATATACCGTGACGGTTGTCGCCCGGAACACTGTGTCCGGCATGAACAAGAATTCGATCGTCCGGCACATCAACGAAAAAGCCCGGCCGGTCTCCGGCTATTACCTGTTCGTCCAGGCCAGGCGTCCCGATGGATCGGTCATCCCTCGCCGCGTCCACAATGACGAGACAGACAGGTACAAGGAGGTCACCACCTGGGCCGAGCGCATCCCCGAGGCGGTTTACGAACGGCTCAAGAAGGACAAGCTCGAAGACGGCATCCTCAACGAGACCGCCTTCGCCGCGAAGCGAAAAGGTTATCTGGACGAAGAAATCACGATGCCGGGCGCGGACGGCAAGCCGTTCGCCCGGATGGGCCAGATCACGGAATGGTGACCATGCGGACCGAAGGGACCGAGGTCTTCGAACGGCTCGACGCCAGCCTCCGACGGGCGAAGCAGGACCTCGCCGAGTGCCAGGCCGAATCCGGTCAGCTCGACCTCCAGATGCGCAACCTGCTCTCGCAGCGGGGCGAGGCGCTCCTGAAGCTGGCTCAGCCATTACCTCCCCGAGATTTCCCGTCCCGCCATCGAGAGCACCTTCGAGGGCATCCGCTCCGACCTCCTCGCGATCCTCGCCCAGCGAGAAGCCAGGCGCAAGGAGCTTCAAGGCCGGCTCGACCAGGATCAGGAGGCGATCCGTCGAGGCAACGCCGAGATCGAGGACGTCACCCGCCGGCTCAACGAGAAGGTCGCCGAACGCGAGAAGCTCCAGGGCCAGGTCGCCGAGATCCTCAAGGGGAACGCCGATTACCAGGAACGCGACGCCGTCGCCCGCCAGGCCGAGGAGCAACTCCACCACGACGAGCAACGCGCGGACGAGATGGCCAGGGAGGCCGCCGAGAAGCTCCCGCAATACGACAGGAGCCGCCTCTTCCGCTACCTCCACGACCGCGGATTCGGCACGTCGGAGTACCAGGCCGCCGGCTGGGTCAAGTCGCTCGACCGCTGGGTTGCCGACCTGATCGACTTTCCCAACGCCCGGAACGGCTACGAGTTCCTCAAGAAGGCCCCCGGACTTGTCGCCGCCGAGGTCGCCCGCCGCCGCGACCAGTTCGCCGAGCTGAGGCGCAGGTCGAGGCGATCGAGAAGGCCGAGGCCGACAAGCTCGGCCTGACTCAGGTCCTTGAAGAGGGAAAAGCCCTCGGCGCCGAACGCGACCGCCTGGTCCAGGAGGTCGGACGGCTTCAGAAGGAGTCCCAGGCCCTCCGGCGTGAGCTTGCCGAGCTGGACGTGGCCCAGAATCGCTACTACAACCAGGCGATCGACCGCTTCCGGTCCTTCCTGGGCGAGACCAGGCTCGCGCTGCTTCAGAAACGGGCCAGGCAGACCGCCGAGCACGGAGGACGACGCGATCGTCGCCGAGCTGACCCGTGCTCGACGGCCAGATCGACGAGATCGGCCGCCGGATCGAGGGCCTGACCCGGCGCCGGAAGGCCGCCGATCGGGTCCAGGAGGGGCTCGACCTCGTCATCCGCCGGTATCGCCAGGCGAATTACGACTCCGACCGCTCTTACTTCGAGGACTTCGACGACCGGGACGAGACAGCCCGGTTCGAGGACGGCTCGATCGACGCCGAGGACCTCTGGCGATCGATCCAATCGGCTCAGCGGTTCCGCCCGATCCGGGTCGAGCCGAGTTTCCAGCCGGGCTTCCCCATCGGCGCCGGCCCATCGTCGGGCCAGGTGATTCTCGGCGCGATCGTCGACATCGCCGAAGCTGCCGCCAGGAATGCTTCCCACCAGGGTTTCCAGCCCCAGGCCGGACCCTCGTTCCCGACGTTTCCGACCTTCCCCTCGGCCGACGTCGGCTCTTCTGCCCCGTCGATGCCCGACCTGCCCAGCCCCCCGTCGGACGGTGGCTTCACGAGCGGCGAGGGGTTCTGACGCCACCACTCACGGCCGCGCGGGGAAGCTCAGCGTCAACTCGACTTCCTTCCCGTCGCGCTTGACGACGACCCTGGCTTCCCGCCCGGCGGTCTGGAGGGCCTCTGAGAACTCGTCCCGGCCCTCGACCACCTTGTCGCCGAGTTTCACGATCACGTCCCCAGGTTTGATTCCGGCCTTGTCGGCAACGCTCCCCTCGACGACCTCGGAAACCTGCATCTCGTCGAGAACGACGCCGATGGTCCGGCGACCGCCCTGCGATCCGCCCCTTCCTCCAGGAGCGATCATCGCTTCACGAGAGAGGAGATGGTCAAGATTGGCGATCCCGAGCGCCCGAGGGCCGCGACGAGCGAGGAATGCTTCTGGTATTCGGGGACCGCGCGGTCGAAGGTGTCATGCTGGGTGTGGTGGGTCGTCGTGTAATTCGCCTTGCCCGACTGCCTCCAGAAGAAGCCCGGCACGCCCGCCGAGAGGAACGAGGCGTGGTCGCTGCCCCCTCCTCGAAGGCCGGCGACCTCGCGGATCGCGAACGGCATGGACTCGTCGAGCCCGACCAGCGGCGAGAGCGCCTCGTCGATGTCCTTGCGCTGGGCCTTGGTCACTCCTATCCCGGACAGGTAGTTGGTCCCGCCGTCGTGGACCAGAACGGCCGAGATCTTCTTCATCAGGTCGGGTTGGGCCTTGACGTAGGCCCGCGAGCCGAGAAGCCCCTGCTCCTCGCCGCTCCAGAGCATGAACCGGATCGTCCGCCGGGGCTTCACGCCCGACTTCATCAAGATCCGGGCCGCCTCCAGAGTGGTGGCGCAGCCAGTCCCATTGTCGGTCGTGCCGGTGGCGCCGTCCCACGAGTCGATGTGGCCGCCGACGATGATATACTCGTCGGGGAACTCGGTCCCCGGGATGTCGGCGATCACGTTGAACAGCGGGATCGGACCCTTCTTGAAATAGTTCCGGATGTCAAACTCCAGAACAACCGGTTTCCCGTCCTTGATCAACCCGGCGATCTCGTCGAATTGCGGCTTGACGAGGTTGATCGAGGGGATGGTCGGAAGCTTGTCCCAAGACTGCCGGTAATCGCCGCCGGTCAGGATCAGGTCGGCCCTTGTCGATCGGACCATCCCGGCGATCTTCGCCTCGGCGTAGGCCGCCTCGACCTTCTTGCGAAATTCGGCATTCGGACCTTGGCCCTGGCCCTGGCCACGAGGGCCGGCTGGGGCGGCCGCCGCTGGGGCGAGTACCCAGGAGCCGGCCAGCTTGTCCTTGACCTGGGAGAGCTGTTCCTCGTTCTGCGGGGCCAGCACGGCCGAGCCCCGGACGATCCCCTTGGTACCTGCCGTCCAGGAGTTCGTGCCAAAGGTCAGCGGCTTGCTCGACGGCTCGACCATCCGGCCGGACCAGGGGCCTCGATTGAACCCGACCGGGAACTCGCCCCATTGTTCGAGCCGGGCGTTTTCGATCCCGAAGCTCTTGAAGCGGTCGCGGGCCCACTCGCAGGCCGTTTGAAGACCGTCGGAACCGGTCAGGCGTGGGCCGATCCGGTTCGACAGGTAATCCAGGTGATCCATCGCGAGGGAATCCTCGCGGGCCGCGGAGAAGATCCGGTCGATCTCGACCTTCTCAGTGGCGAAGGCAGTCGGAATGATCGCGAGGAAGGCGAAGGCCAGGAATCGATGATGCCGCGTCATGGAGGGCTCTCTCGTCGGAGGAACAACGGGCGACGCCGGAGGGGGAGAGGACCTACAGGAGTAGAGCGTCTTTCGAGGCGAGTTCGGCCGTTTTATCGCCCTCTCGACATCGTCGCCCGGACCCGGTCGAACAGGAGCAGCTTGCGATCGGCGATGCTCACCGTCGCGATCGCGCCGCTGTTGAAGGTGAGGAAGTCTTCCTCGACGCCGTCGCTGAAGATTACGCCATTCCGGGGCATCTGTGATGTGATCGTCAGGGGGGAGTCGGGCGTGTTGTAGCCGTGGACGATCTCAGCGCCCGAGGTCCGGCTGGCGAACGGCTCGCGGACGTTGAAGACGAGCTGTTCGGATTCGGGATCGAATCGATATTGTTCCCTGGCATGCTCGACGGCGGGGAGGTCGAGGAAGGCCCGCATCACTCCCACCGCGCCGGCCAGGATCGAGCGATACCAGCCGGTCGAGCCGGCGCCGGCGGAGACGATGACGCCGCTCGACGACTGGTTCTCCTCCCTCCCCTGGTACGAGAGGACATAGCGGGCCGAGAGGTGGGTTTTCTGGCCGAGGAACAGATCGTTGACCGCCAGGATCGACCGGCCGTCGTTGAGCCGGGCCTCCGCCATCGTGACCGGCCGGATCGGCAACCGTCGGTCGAGCGCGGACTCAATGGCTTCGCGGGCCTCGGCGACGGCGAACGGGATCAGGACGCCGTCGACCCGCTCGGGGTCGGGGTTGAGGGCGAGCAAGGGCTGGTCGTCGAGGTACTTGGCCGTGTTGACGACGAGCCCGTCCGGCCCGAGCGTCACAACGATGTCGTTCGGCCCGAACGTGAACGTCGGCAGGAACGACCGCACGATCCAATGCGAGCGGTACTTGGGCGGCATTGCCCGCCGGAGGATCTCGACGGCCGAGAGGTAGGCCTGGTGGGCCGACTCGTACCAGTCGAACGAGCCGCCCATGTGCTCGATGTAGAACCGTGCCTGGTCAACCGTGTTGTACTGCTCGATCAACTCCTCGAGCGCCGTCTTCTTCAGCACGACGACGATCTTGTCATAACCCTTGATCATGGCGATTCACCCGGCTTGCCGTTGAGCAGCGAGGCGAGCATCTCGGAGGTGATCGTCAGGTTGCCGATCTTCTGGGCGTTTCCGCCCAACTCGTTGAGGGCCAGGGCGAGCACGCTTCGGGGCTCCAGGCCGTTGTAGAGGTCCAGTTCCAGCTTCTTTGCGTCGGTCCTGTACCTCGCCACCAACTCCAGCGCCTTGCCCCGGATCTCGGCCTTCCGAAGCTGGTTCTCGCCTTCGAGGTCGATCAGCTTCCGGCGCTGCTGTTCCAGGGTGATGTCGGAGTTCAGCTCGCGCTCCTTGATCTTCCCCTCCTCCTCGACGGCCGCCGAGCGTCGGGCGTAGATCGCCTCGTCAGCCTTGCGGAGCAAGGTCTCGCGATACTCGGCCTCCAGCGCCTGGCCGACCTCGGGCGTGGGCTTGGCCGAGATGAAGAAGAGGCTGATGATCTCGACACCAAGCCCATCGAGCAGCTTCCCCGCCTTGACGGCTTGCTGGACCGTCGCGGCGATCGTCTCGTAGGTGGCCAGGGCCTCTTCGAGCGAGCGTTTCTGAAGCTCGCCGCGCGTCTCCATCTGGACGACGTTGGTGATCCGCTGGGCGAGCCGGTCGGGGTCGTTCGAGAGGTACGCCCGCGTCCTGGGGTCAACCGAGAAGTTGAGCAGGCCGGCGGCCTTCCTGGGGTCGTGGATCCGGTAGGTCACCTGCCCCTGGATCGTCACGGCCTGGAAGTTGTTCGTCGTCTCGTTGAAGACGAAGTTCGCGTCCCGGCTGCTCGTCGGCACGGCCACGACCTGCGTGCTGTGCCGCAAATAGTAGAAGGCCAACCCCTGCCCGTCTTTTTTCAACCGCCCGCCCGAATACTTCAGGATGTACTCGGTGGGAAGCCCCTTGAAATAACCGATGTTGAACATGGCCCAACGTCCTCAAGGGGCGGCATCGGGGTGGAATCGAACGGCCACGTCCCCTCCCCGGCCTGGCCCGGGCGGTTATTCGATCGGATCGGCCGGATTATTGCCACAAACCGCCTCTTCAGGGCATCAATTCACACTTTCCAGCTCCTCAATGGGCCGCTTGTCTCTCGATCATGGCGTCTCATGGGAGGACTGTTTCGGCTTGCTCAACATTTCTTCAAACTTGCTCGTCAGGCCCTCCCAGCGAGTTACCAGCGAGGCAAGTCTTTCGAAGGTCTCCTCAGCTTGGTCCTGATATTTTGCGGATTGTCTCAACTGGCGTTGCCATTCCTCGTGCGATTTGGCGCCCTCGATGAGGAGGCGAGCGTTCTCCTCATTCTGGCGAGCATAGGCGGCCAGTAGACGGGCGTTCTCGTCGAACTGACGTTGGCTTTCTCCGTATAGAGGATCTGAATTCTTTGGAGAACGGACGAGTTCCGGTACATCGACCCAACCGCCGCATTCCGGACAATCCTGGACCGTGCCGGCCTCCGTGCCCGGGAAGCCGAGAAGCTCCTCACAGCCTGGACAGCGGAACGAGATCTTCACATCGTCCATATCGAATTTTTCCCGCGACCGTCGAGGATCGGGATATCAAGCCACGCTCTCCAGCTCCTCGACGGTCAGATGTCCGTTGGTGTAGATGTCGATCCCGCCGGCGATCCAGAGGGAGGAGCGGACGATCTCAGCGGCGGAGAGGTCGGTGTGGGCGATCAGGGCGCGGGCCGAGGCGAGGGCATAGCCGCCTCCCGAGCCGGCGGAGAGGATGCCGTCGGTGGCCTGGATCACGTCGCCGGAGCCGCTCAGGAGCAGACTGTGCCGCTTGTCGGCGGCGACGAGCATCGCCTCGAGCCGTCGGAGCAGGCGGTCGGTCCTCCAGAGCTTGGCCAGCTCGGTGGCGGCGCGGAGGAGGTTCTCGGGGTGGTCACGGAGCTTGGCTTCGAATCGCTCAAGGAGGGCGAAGCCGTCGGCCGCGCTGCCGGCGAAGCCGACCAGGACCTGGCCGTCGAGGAGCTTTCGGACCTTGACGGCGTCGGCCTTCATGACGGTCGAGCCGAGGGTGACCTGGCCGTCGCCGCCGACGGCGACGCGGTCGCCCCGACGGACCGAGAGGATCGTGGTCGCGTGCCAGTCCAACGCCTGTGCCTCCGTCACTCTTGCCTCGAAGGGTCGGACGCCCCGGGGTTGTAGAGTAATCGCACTCGCTCGACTTTGCCAGGAGGGCATCGCGACTTCACCCCGTTCGGGATGGGACCTGGCGTCGGGTGACGATCGAAGCGATAATGGAGGTTGCGGTCGTTCAACGCCGCTTGACCGGGCCTTGATCGCGCGGAATGCTTCCTTCAGGACGATCGGAAACCGGGTGAGGTCGGGTCTTGAACCGGCATTCGGTTTCCCGGAGTCTTCGCCCGGTTCCGTCCGGCTCGGGCCAGGCCCGCAAGGAATCACGCCATGAGATTCGCCCATATCTCGCGAACTATCCCGGCGATCGGCCTGGGCCTCGCGTTATCGTCTCCTTCGTTCGCCTTCGCGCAGGGTCTTTCTCCTTCCAGCGGCAGCGGGGCCGGGACCGGCACTGGCATGTCGTCCGGCTACCCGGGGTCGACTGGCACGGGCCGGGAGTCGGGCTCGGGACTGGGCACGACGGGCACGGGTCGCGAGGGGATCTCCTCGATGCCCCTGCCCCCGGCGCTGCCCAACGCGAACCTGACCCGGCCACTGGATCGCCGGGGTTTCATGCCGAGGAACGTCGGCGGCGTGGGCGGGATGAGCACGGTCTCACCCGACCTCTTCCTCGACGCCCGTTCCGTCGCCGACCCCGGCGAGCGGGCCCTGGCCCTGATCCGGATCGCCCAGACGGCGATCTTCAGTAAGCAACTCGACGACGCCCACACCGCGCTTTTCGAGGCCGGCCCCGCCGCGCTGGCCGAGCGCGGCCGCTTGATTCGCGAGCAGCGGCTTTCCGCCATCGTCGATACTCTGCTTCGCCTGGCCGAGGAGCGGATGGGGGACACGGTTGACATCGAGGACCTGAATCCGCCTGAAACCCCTCCGGCGCCGCAACCCCCCAGTCCGTCCCCTTCTCCCTCGTTGACACCGGTCCCGACGCCGCCCAAACCCCCGACACCACCCGGTCCCGACCGGATCACTCGACTCAGGGCGGCCTTGCCGGAATGGGCCGAGGCGGTTCGACTGGCTGGCCTGATCGACAACCAGACCGCCAAGGTTGAGGGCCTCTACCGGATTGCCGAGAGCGAGGCCTATAGCAGCCAGCGCCTGATCACCGATCCACTCCGGCTCATCGGCGGTCGGCCCGATCCGTCGAAGCTCGATCCGCAGACCCGCTGGTTCACCGACTATCTCCTCTACGAGTCGGCCCGGACTGCCTCGATGATTGACCGGCCGATCTGGCATGACCTGGCAATGTACACAGTCGTCTCCAATGCGGCCGCCTCGAGCCAGTTCGCGCGGGGCTTCCAGATTGCCCGGTCCATCGCCCAGCCCGAGGCACGGACTGACGCGCTGATTCGCCTGGCCGAGGGGCAAGCTCTGAACGGCCGGCCCACCGAGGCGACCGCCGCTTACGAGGAAGCCGCGCGGGCGGTCTCGATGATTCCCCAGGAGGACCCCCGTGAGACTCTCGTCGGGGTTCTCATCGACAGTCTGATTTCCTTCGGTCGGTTCGACGACGCCCGGGCCTGCGTGCCGATCTATTCGTTCCCCTCGCGTCAACTCACCGCGCTCTCGGCCGTCGCCGAGTCGCAAGGTCGGCGAGGACTGGCTGAGTCAGCCCGGCAATGGATCGCCAACGAGAACCCCGCTTTCCGCCCCCTGCTCTACCGTAAGGTCAACGACGGCATCCTCGCCTCAATCGAGCAGAACCGGAGTAAGGTTCTCTCCGACCGGGGGCAGTAAGCCAGGCCGATCGACTTTGTCGGATTCAGAACCTCGGCCGGCGGGCGATCCAGCGCGATCACCCGCCGGCCGAGGTCGCTTGTTTTCCGCAGGCTGGGTCGGAGGTCGAGTTCATTCCCGGTGATCAGTTTTGAAACTTTGTTCCGCATCATCGAGTATCAAACTCGTTGGGCGAAGCTCGCTCGGATGCGTCGGAGGCGCGAGAGGAAGCACCATGAGAATCGGCATCACGTTCGGTCTGGTCTGGCTGGTGGGCCTCGGCCTGCTGGGCACGCCCCCCGCGAAGGGTGAGGGGCCGACCTTTTACAAGGAAGTGGCTTCGATTCTCCAGAAGAACTGTCAGGATTGCCACCGTCCGGGCCAGGTCGCGCCGTTCTCGCTCCTGAGCTTCGAGCAGGCCCGGAAGCGGGCGACCGACATCGCCCACGTCACGGGCGAGCGGACCATGCCCCCCTGGCCCGCCTCGACCCGCTTCGGCGGCCCGTTCCTCGACCAGCGCGTCCTCACGGCCTCCGAGATCGCCACCCTCGGAGCCTGGGTCGACGCCGGGTGTCCGGAAGGAGACCCGAAGGACGCCCCGCAACCTCGCGAGTTCGCCTCCGACTGGCCTCTTGGCCCGCCCGATCTTGTCCTGACCATGCCCGAAACCTATGAACTGGGGGCCGAGGGCTCCGACGAGTTCCGGGTCTTCGTGCTGAAGACCGACCTGCCGTCGGATCGCTGGATCAGGGCGGTGGACTTCAAGCCGGGCAACCGCAAGGTCGTCCACCACATCATCGCCGGGATCGACACCTCGGGCCGAGCCAGAGAACTGGACGCTCGGGACAAGAAGCCAGGTTACGAGGCCATCGGCGGCTTCGGTGACGGCGTTCCGCTCCGGGGATTCCTGCCGATCTGGACGCCGGGGAGTCGGGCCCGGTATCAGCCCGAAGGCTCCGGCTACCTCCTGCCCAGCAAGGGGGACGTGCTGATCCAGATGCACTACCACAAGAGCGGCAAGCCGGAGTCGGACGCCACCTCGATCGGCCTCTACCTCTCCGACAAGCCGCTGCCCAAACAGGTCCGGACCGGGTTCGTCTTCCCCGAGATCACGCCCGAGGAGGAGATGAAGCTCACAGAGAAGCTCCAGGCGTCGCTGGCCGCCGGCCGGCGGCCGACGCTGCCGACCCTGGAGGAGACCTTCAAGGACGTCCTGGTCATCCCGGCCGGCGAGGCGAATTACACGGTCAAGGGGAACTCGAAGGTCGGCCAGCTGGATGGCCCAGCCGATCCGCCGCGACATCCTGCTGACCTCGGTCATGCCGCACATGCACTGGCTGGGCAAGGACTTCACCTTCACCGCCGTCCTGCCCGACGAGAACCAGACCCGTATCCCGCTGATCAAGATCGATCGCTGGAACTTCAACTGGCAGGGAACTTACGCCTTCGTCGAGCCGATCCGCCTGCCGAAGGGGGCGTACTTCGAGATGGAAGCCCACTTCGACAACTCCGACGCCAACCCCGCCAACCCCAGCCACCCTCCCAAGGTCGTCACCTGGGGCGAGCAGACGACCAACGAGATGTGCATCGGAGTCTACGAGTACGTCGTCGCCGACGGGTCCGACGCCGCGCCCTCCCCTGCGAAACCCAAGGACGACGCCCCGGCCAGGAAGCCCTCGCGACTCAGGATCTCGGATCGTTAATCGACCGCTCCCTCCTGTGTCGTCGAGCCTCGGGCTCGCCCCGCCACGAAGGAGTTGCGCGGCTCGCCCGAGGTTCAACGTTTCCGCGTCTATCGATCTAACAAGCGATCGACCGCCCGTTGCTCCGCGAATCCGGCTCGATTATCCTGGCGCGGTCAATCCTGGAAGAGCGCCGCCCGCCGAGCTCCACGCCCATGAGACGCCGACCCCTCCGGACCATTGCAATCGCCTCGATTGTCCTCCTCGCGAGTGTGGGCATCGATTGCCCGACGATCGCCCAGGACGCCGCGGACGGTCCCTATGACCTGGTGATCCTGAACGGTCGGATCGTTGACGGCTCGGGCAATGCCTGGTATCGGGGCGACCTTGCGGTGAAGGGGGACACGATCGCCCGGATCACGCCGGCCGGTCTGCTCGAAGACGTCCCGAGCAAGCGGAAGGTCGACGCCTCGGGGCTGGTGGTCGCCCCCGGCTTCATCGACATCCAGGGCCACTCGCGCGAGCAACTTCTCGAAGGGGACGGCCGGCTCGTCGGCAAGGTCACGCAGGGGGTGACGACGGAGATCCTCGGCGAAGGGGAGAGCAACGCCCCGTCGAAGCGGTTCACGGCACGCACGGCTTCGACGCCTGGCTCAAGGCGATGAAGAAGCACGGCGGTTCGGTCAACTTCGGCTCGTTCCTCGGCTCGCAGACCGTCCGGGGCCACGTCAAGGGGATGAAACGCGGCGAGCCCAGTCGCGCCGAGATGGAGTCGATGAAGAAGGTCGTCCGCGACGCCATGAAAGACGGCGCGTTCGGCCTCGCCTCGGCCCTGATCTACCCGCCCGACACCTTCGTCTCGACCGAGGACCTGATCGCCTTGTCCCGAGAGATGGCCCCGCTCGGCGGCGTGTACATCACCCACATGCGCTCCGAGGCCGACCAGCTACTCGAAGCGATCGACGAGGCGATCCGGATCGGCAAGGAAGGTGGCGTGCCGGTCGAGATCTACCACCTCAAGGCCGCTGGCCGGCGGAACTGGGGCAAGGCTCGGCTTGCCGTCGAGAAGATCGCCCAGGCCCGGCCGAAGGGGCTCGACATCGGCGCCAACATGTATCCCTACACCGCCGCTGGAACTGGCCTGACCGCCTGCCTTCCTCCCGCCGCTTCGGCAGACGGCAAGCTCCTCGACAACCTGAGCAACCCACGGATCAGGGCCGAGATCGTCGAGGAAGTCCTCCACCCGACGGATGCCTTATGAGAACCTCGGCGAGCTGGCGACGCCCGAGGGCATCTTAGTCCTCGGGCTCGAAAAGTCCACCATGAAGAAGTACGCGGGCAAGCGTCTGTCCGAGATCGCCGAGGCCGAGGGCAAGTCGTGGGTTGAGACCGCCATCGACCTGATCCTCGCCGAACGTCAGCGGGTCGATACGATCTACTTCCTGATGGACGAGGAGAACGTCAAGCTCCAGCTTCGCCAGCCCTGGATGAAGTTTGGCACCGACGCCTCCGGCCACGATCCCGACAAAGCCCAGCGGGCTGGTCCATCCCCGGTCCTACGGGACCTTCCCGCGAATCCTCGGCAAGTACGTCCGCGACGAGGGCGTGCTGACGCTGGAAGACGCCATCCGGAAGATGACCTCCGCCGTCGCCGACCGGCTCTCGATCCGCGACCGAGGGCTGCTCGTCGAGGGTTTCCGCGCCGACATCGTCGTCTTCGACCCAGCGACCGTTGGCGACCGGGCGACCTTCGAGACCCCGCATCAGAACTCAGTCGGGGTCCGCGACGTCTTCGTCAACGGCGTCGCGGTGGTCCTCGATGGCCAAGCACACCGGGGCCCTGCCCGGCCGGATCGTCAGGGGGCCGGGTTACCGGCCCTGACCCGTTCCCGAATCCTCATCGAATTCACATCGTTGTGAAATAACAGCCGACGGCGAAGTTGACCACGTCGCGGTTCAATTGCATGGGAAGGTTGTTGTACATGCAATAGCTCCTCGCCTGAAGCAGCAGGTCGCGCGGCTGACAACTCCGGAAGGGCCGTCCGACACGCCGATAATGTTGCTCGATCAGGTAGTCGACCGAATCTTGCGGGACCTCGGCGAACCCGAGCTTGGGCGCAACGAGCAGCATTAATCGCTTGAACATCGATTCGTCGGGATCAGTCACCTGGATCTTGTAGGGAATCCGGCGGAGAAATGCGTCGTTGACCAAGTGCTTCGGCTCCAGGTTGGTCGAGAAGAGGGTGAGCTGGTCGAAGGGAATGCGGATGTTCTTGCCGTTGCTCAGCGTCTGGTAATCGTAACGTTTTTCGAGGGGGATGATCATCCGGTTGAGCAATTCGACGGGTTGCATCCGCTGGCGGCCGAAGTCGTCGATCAGGAGCGTCCCATTGTTCGACTTCATCTGCAAGGAGGCCTCACTGATCCTTGTGACCGGGTCGTACCGGATTTCCAGCCGGTCCAGGGTCAGCTCGCCGCCCACGACGACGGTGGGTCGGCGGATCTCGACCCAACGGGCGTCGTACTCGCCCCGACGGAACAGTCCTTCCCCTGCGCTGGCGATCGGCTCGTGGACCGAGGGATCGAACAGTTTGACGAGCTGACCGCCGAGGTCGAGGACCCGGGGAATCCATATCGAATTGCCGAAACAGCGGGTGATTCGCTCGGCGATGCTCGTCTTGCCGTTACCCGGGGCCCCGTAAAGGAACATTCCTCGGCCCGAGTTGATCGCCGGCCCGAGTACCCCGAGCATCTCGTCGGCGATCAGCAGGTCGGAGAAGGCACGCCGGAGGTCCGCCTCCAGAGGCTGCTCGGCGGTGATCGTCTGGGCCATGACGGCCGCCACATAGTCGTCGTAGGAGACGGGGGCCTCGCCGACATACGCACATTCGTCCAGATATTCCCGGGCGCGGGCCCGGCCCGCTTCGGTCAGGGCGTATTCGTAGTCGCCCATGTCGGCGACGTTGGTGTATGTGAGTAGTTTCTGCTTCTGGAGCCGGTGCAGCTCGTCCAGCAGTAGCGCGAAGGGCAGCCCGAGCTGTGAGGAGATCGAGCGGCCCGATCCGAGGCCGACGCAGAGGAGGATCTTCAGGATCAGTCCTTCAATCTGCGCCGGAGTCAGTCCCGCCGAGACGAGATCCGCCGGTCGCTTCGGCCGGAATAGCTCCTTCGTCGGAGGGGCATCCCTCGAGTCGGCGCGGAGCCTTTTGACCTGACATCACTCAGGGCACTCGGGCTTCCTTCCCTCGTCATCCCCACGGACTCCTGGACGAATCCCGCCATTGCGATCGACTCCGCCTTGTCACCGATCCTGCCATCACCCTCGGACCCGAGCGGTGAGCGGGCGCTCGGGTTTTCAATCCATCATAGGGCGCCAAACACGGATCGATGGGGTGGTGGTTGAATCACAAGGCAACTGCGAAGCCGAGCAGGGCGATGTGGCTCGGGGAGCCGGTCGTGGTGCCGAAATTGTAGCTCCCGAAGACGGATAGCCGGTCGCTGACCGTCCAGATGGAGCCAAGACCAACGACATTGGCGACAGGCACCTTCGCCTGCGTGATCAGACTCTGAACTTCCCTGGCGGTCACGCTCCGGAACTGGAGCAAACGGGGCAGGCCCGACTCGTTGTAGAACCCGTGGACGAAGACGTCGAAATCCTCCACGACCTGACGCTGGAACGACCACTGGTAGCTGAACTGATACTGGATCTGTCCCAAGCCGTTCTGAATCCCCGAGATCCCGAAGTTGTATTCGAACCCGACGCCGAACGGCAACGTCTGATCGAACAGAAGGCTGACCGACGGCTGAGTCCCGGCGCTGAACACGGGCGAGCCGAACGCCGTCTGGAGGTAGATCTCCACGCCCATGGCGGGGATGTGATACCTCGTGTTCTCCTCCCAGAAGTGCATCTTGAGGTCGAAGGCGAGCGGCGAATAGCCGGTGACCGAAGGCTGTCTCCCCCGAGCCGCTTGCGCGGTCAGGCCGTTCGAGAAGATCCGGAACTCAAGATTATCGGTCAGTCCATAGCGGAGCAAATATTCCCACTGGTAGACGCGGGCCTGGGTCTTGCTCGCCCCGTAGAAGCCGACGGGCGAGTTCTCGATGTAGACCCGACCTTTGGGAAGGGTGAACGCCCCATTCGGGAAATTGGCCGTATCCGGGTCGGGATCGCGGATGTCAATCTTGCTCTGTCGCCGGAGTCGGCGGTCCCGGCTCGTCTGAGGATCGTCGACGAGCCGCCAGCGATCCTGATCGATCAGGTTCATGAGCCATGGGAAGAGGAACGGGTCTCGATCTTCTGGAGGAATGCTCGAGCCGGCGAGAGGGTCCGCGTGGATCTCGGGGAAGTCCAGCTTGTCATCCGCGTCCGGCTCAAAGTCATATCTCGCGCGGTTCCGGGCGATCGAGTCCAGGTCCTGCGATCCAGGCGATCCATTGGTCGATGGGGAGCGGGCGGCACTCTCAGGCGGGTCGGGAGCCGTCGGGTCAGAGCTCGAGGTCAAATCAGGTCCCGGAGGAGGGATGGCGTCGCCGGCCATCTCCCCGACCTCGGGATTCTGAAAACAGACGACCGGATTCGCCGCAGTCGCCTCATGTCCGGGTAGCGAGGAGACCCCGACCTTAGCTCGATCCCTTTCTCGCTCGCCCGTCATGACGCAGCCGGACAATCCAAACATCGTCAGGGCCAGTAAGGCCCAGCCGATCGACGAGACGCAATGAGGTCCGTGACGGGGCTCATGACCGAATTGGACGAGTTCCGAGCCGGAGAAATGCCGGGCTCCTCCGTTCGACTCGCCGTGATTCGGTTGCCAGGGCCGCGTGGGCATTGATTCAAACACGATGGCCAGGTCACTCGGTCGAGATAATCGACAATATCCCGCGTTGACCGAGGAACCAGGTCTTCGCGATCCTCCTCAAGGCGACACGGGAGTCGTCATTGATCTTGTCCATCCGAGCGACGAAATCCAGCGGGGTATCAGCCCTTCAGTTAATCGATTCGGTTAATTCGCTGGAATTGATATCGTCACCCTGACCCGCAAACTTCACATGATTCGATCAGGACGATTGAACGGCGAGGGAGCCAGGGAATTCCTGGATTGAGTCGAAATCGTTCGCGAAGGTATGATAACAGTTAGCGATTGCCCCTGCCGCGAGCCGCGACCGCGCAGGGCAAGTTCGGCCGACTGGTTCGCAACGCTCCGTTGACGCACCCATCGGATCGGCCCCGGAACACCTCCGATCTTGATGGCTGGAAACGGGCCTGCGGTTCTGATAACCTCCTGGAACGCGATGGTGGAATTGCCGGATTTTCGAACAATCTCCATTTCGCGTTGATTTCGCGATCGTCGCTTCCGAGTTCGAGGCCGAAGTGGCGGAATGGCAGACGCGCCGGACTCAAAATCCGGTGGGGTAACACCCGTGTGGGTTCAAGTCCCACCTTCGGTACTAACGACTTACGGCGATTTTCGACAAGCGATATACTTGGGCCTGCTGAAAAACTGCTGACCGTCACGGATTTTGGGGCGAGGGCGATCGGTATCCGGCCAGCGAGGCGGAGATCAAGCAGGTTCTGCAGCCAATCCTCGTGGTAGCGATGCCGGTTCAGTCGCTCGGCCGGGCACCGCCAACCGTCATTCTCTCGCGTCGTCGCCGGGTGCCAAGGGGCGAAGTTCCACAGCAACGCCCACGCCCGGCAGTGCAGCCGACAGGCCTCGCGAGAACCATGCAGGTGCTGACCATGGTCGAAGTAGCGATTCATCCCACGCATCAGCCGGTCGAGCATGTTGCTCGTCCGGTGCCCGTCGGGATGGCGGTACGCGATCGACCAGCGGTCGCGCTTCTGGCACAGGTCGAGAACCTTCTCCAGGACGACCCCGCTGAGGTGCTTCGTCGCCCAGTCCCGCAGCGACCGCAGCCGTTGCCCGAAGCACCGGCGGTCGGGGGCGTGGTACGCCTCCCAGACCCGCCGCGAGACCTCCGCGAACTGGTCCTTCAGGTGCTTGCCGCGTTCCCGGATCTTGAGCCACGCGTGCAAGAAGCACTGGAGGATGACCACCGTCTTGAACAGGAGCCTTCCAGGCCGCCTTGGTCCCCTTCCAGCCGTCGGTGTTGACGGTCTTGGGAGCGTACTTCGGGGCGACGTCGCGGGCCTCCTCCTTGAAGACCGCATAGGCCGTCCTTCAGGTCGTCGGTGCCGGCCGTGGTCGCCGGCTCGGCCCCCAGGATGCACCCGGAGCCGACGGTCGTGGCGATGTAGATCTTCTCCGCGTCGAGGGTCTGATGATGCTCGTCGGCCAGGAGGTGCTCGGGCAGACTCGCCCCGGCGGACGGTGGTCCCGACGACGCTGAACCGGCCCAGGCCGCACTCGATGCGGTACCAGTACATCGGGTCGCGGCCGAAGACGCGGGCCAAGGCCCAGAACGGGACGGCGAACTTGCGGAGGAACAGCGGGCCTTCGACGTCCTCGGTGCGGGCGGTCATGTAGGGCATGAGGAACGAGGGCCGGACGCTGTAGGCGGTGCCATCCTTGAGGATCAGGCGTCGGATCGGGACGCTTCTGCTTGGCCGAGACGCGATCGTCCTTGAGCCGGTATCCCTCGGCGAAGCCGGCGGGGAACAACTCGGGCATGGACTGAAATCGTTCATCGATGGCCCGGCGGAACTCGACGGGATCGTCGATGATCCGACGAGTAGGATTCTTCCGCGAAGGGCAGGCAGATGGTACGATGCCCTCGCGACGCCCGTGTCGCGAGCCATTCGGCCATGATCCACCTCCTTCCTTGCACACTGTGGATCATGGCCGTTTTGCCTCGTCATGTCAGCATGGTAGCGCCGCCCCAAAATCCGTGACGGTCAGCGACGTGCCAGTGTTCGTGAGGCCGCAGGGGCTGCACAAAGCCTTTGCCTTTGAGTGAAGGTTTGCTGTTGTGTGCCTTGATCAATCCGGCATCGCGGAGCACGCGGTAGACGCTCGATGGGCTGACCGCGACGACGTCAGCGTCGAGCATCCTGAAGGCGAGTCGCCGGTCGCCTTCGAGCGGATGCCCGACGTGGAAATTGAGGATTGCCGTCTTCACCCAGTCTTCGAGCCACCCATCGCGGGGGACCAAGGCGTTGTGCTCGTTGGCCAGGCCGTAACGGGCACGCCAGTCATAGAACTTGCTGGCGGCGACGCCCAGCCAGGCGACGAACCGGCGGGCGGGGATCTCGGTACGCTCGGACCAGTGGGCGACATAGTCCACGACGGCATCGCGGACGTCGTGGGGAACCCAGGCCTTGGTCAGAGTTTCCCACGCTCTTTTTTTAGTTGGATATGTTCTTCCATCAATTCCGCGACGACTTCGTTCTTGCGTTGGAACTTCTCGCGGAGTGCGGCGATGGTGCGGAGGTGGACGGTCTCGGCCGGGCTGTTCCTGCGTTCGAAGGCGGCCGACCCGTTCTCGAAGAACTGCTTCTGGCAGAGGAAGAACAGCGTGGGCGCGAACTGATGCTCGTCGCAGAGGTCAGAGACGGGCACGCGGTCGATCAGAGGACGCCTGAGGATGGCGACCTTCTCGGAGGGCGTGTCGTTCTTGCGGGGCTTTCGCATTGGCGAGACTTCTGCCGAGTTGTAGTTTAACTCGGCCGTGGCGTCTCTCCATTTCCGCTGAAGCAAGACAATTGAGGATGGTCTGGATACGCGTCATGGGGCACTCATGGGCTTGACGAAGCGTGGTAACTTCAATTGTACCCGAGGGGTGTCCCCGGACGCGATTTTTTCCTCAAAAGGCCCGTTCCCTCTTCCGCGGATTTCGCGGAAGATCTCCTCTTTTGAATCCCTGGCATTTCCCGCTGGAAGGTCACCTCGCTTTAATTAAGTTGTGAAAGTCCCCTTGCATTGAGAGATCGGAAATGCTGAACTGAGAGCTTGAATCGCTCACGACCGGGCCGTTCACAGGGTTTTGAGGGCCCACGCCGCCACCGTCGAGGTGGAGCGTGGGCTCGTTTGCGTTGAGGACCGCCGGGGGCGCGTGAGATGGGACTAAATCGATTGATCGGCCGCTATCGACTCCTGCAATCGTACGTCGGCTGGACTGACAACGACGTGGAACGGGTCTGCCGGGTCGCCCCGCTCCTGGAGAGCTACTTGCCCGCTCTGATCGACGACTTCTACGCCGAGATCCAGCGTCATCCCGAGGTCCGGTCGGTCATCACCGGGGGCGACGAGCAGATCGGACGGCTCAAGGGATCACTTCTCGGGTGGGTCAAGGATTTGCTGTCGGGCCAGTACGACGAGGATTACATCAGTCGACGCTGGAGGGTCGGTCGACGGCACGTCGAGATCGGCCTCGACCAGATCTTCACCAACGCGGCCCTTTCGCGGCTTCGAGCCGGTCTGCTCCGCGCCCTCGGCGACGAATGGCCCGGCGACGCCTCCGGGCTCCAGGAAGCGTCCCTTTCGCTGACCAAGCTCCTGGACCTTGATCTGGCGATCATCGAGGACGCCTACCAGGCCGAGGCCTCGGCGAGGCTCCAGCGGACCGAGAGACTGGCGACGATGGGTCAGGTCGCCGGGGGTGTTGCCCACGAGCTTCGCAACCCGCTGAACGTCATGAAGACCTCGGTCTACTACCTGCTCCACGCTCGGAACCCGACCCCCGAGAAGACGGCCGAGCACCTCCGCCGGATCGAGCGGCACGTCGACCTGGCCGACAGCGTCATCACGACCTTGACGAGCTTCGCCCGGATGCCCACGCCAGACATCCGCCGCGTAGCCCTCGATCGGTGTCTTCGAGAAGCGTTGGAACTGAACGAACCTGGGCCGGGAATCCGGACCGAGGTCATCTGCCCGCCCACGATCCCGCCCGTCCTGGCCGACCTCGACCAGTTGCGGATCGTCTTCGGCAACCTGATCCGCAACGCCCGCGACGCGATGCCCGACGGCGGCCGGATGTCGATCGAGTCGAGGATTCTGGATGGAGAAGTCGCGGTTGAGGTGACCGACACCGGAAACGGAATCACCCCCGATGTCCTCGCCCGGATCATGGAACCGCTCTATACTACGAAGGCGCGAGGGCTCGGCCTGGGCCTGGCGATCGTCCGGGCGATCCTGGAGAAGGCCCAGGGAAGTCTTGCCGTGGTCAGCGAACCCGGACAGGGGAGCCGATTCACGGTCAGACTGAAGGCCGCCCCCGACATGTCCGAGGGACCGAATCATGAGCCGGGATGAGCCGTCGATTCTCCTCGTCGATGACGATGTTGACATCTGTTCCAACCTCGCCGACATCCTCGGCGACCTCGGATACCGCGTGGACGCGGTCCACGACGGATCGGCGGCGCTGGAGCTGATCCGGCGGAATCGTTACGACATCGCGTTGCTCGACTACAAGATGCCGGGCATGAACGGGGCCACGCTGACGCGGGAGATCCGGCGGCTCCGCCCGGAGATGGTCTCGCTGCTCGTGACGGCGCACGCCGGGAGCGTGGTCGACGAGGCCCGTTCGGCCGGGGCCTGGCAGGTCTTGCCCAAGCCGGTCGACACCACCCGGCTCCTGGGTCTGGTCGACCAGGCCCTCGACCAGCCGCTGGTCCTGGTCGTCGACGACGACCGGGACCTCTGCGCCAACCTCTGGGACCTGCTCCGCGAGCGAGGCTACCGGGTCGGGCTGGCCCACGGCGGCGAGGAGGCGGCCCGTCGCCTGCTCGAGGCGAGTTTTCAGGTCGTGCTGATCGACATGAAGCTGCCCGACGGCGACGGATCCGAGGTCTACCACAAGGTCTGCGAGGTCAACCCCGACGCTCGCACGGTCCTGATCACCGGTGACTCGCCCGGCGCCGGCGAGCTGATCCAGCAGATCCTCGCCGAGGGGGCCGACGCGGTCTGCTACAAGCCGTTCGACGTGCCGGAGCTGCTCGACTCCCTGGAACGGCTGACCGGGCCCCGACCGGGCGCCGACCGAGGTGACGGACATGGACGCGCCGAATCCGCTGAGGATCCTGGTGGTCGAGGACGACTCCGACGCTCGGGCCAACCTCCGCGACATCCTGGAGCTGGACGGCCACCGGATCGTCTCGGCCGGGACCGCCGCCGAGGCCCTGGGGCGACACGATCTCTCGCGCGTTCTCGGCCGTGATTCTCGACCGAAAGCTGCCCGACGCCACCGCCGACGAGATCCTGCCGGCGATCCGCAAGGCCGCGCCCGGGGCCTCGGTCGTGATCGTGACCGGCTACTCCGACCTTCACGGGGCGATCGCGGCCCTCCGACAGGGCGCCTCCGACTACATCCTCAAGCCGCTCAATCCCGACGCCCTCCGGGCCAGCCTGGCCAGGATCGCCGACCGCCGCCGCCTGGCCCTGGCCAAGGAGCGGAGCGAGGCCGCCTTCCGCCACCTCGTCGAGGCCGGCCGAGTGCCTGATCGTCATCATGCGCCCCGATCGGTCGATCCTCTACTTCAACCCGTTCGCCGAGCGAGTCACCGGCTACACCGGGGGTGGAGATCCTGGCGGGAAGCCGACGTCTCGTCTATCGATCTCCGGAGACATCTGCCGGCCGATCGGCGAACTGGTCGAGCGGGTCCTCGGCGGCGAGCGGGTCGCCGGCTTCGAGCGGCCGCTCGCCTGCCGCGACGGCTCGACCCGCTGGATCGTCTGGAATGTCCGCAAGCTCGACGACTACGAAGGAGGGCCGGCCGTCCTCGGCGTCGGGCAGGACATCACCGAGTTGAAGCGGGCCCAGGACCGGGCGCTCCAGTCCGAACGCCTGGCCGCCATCGGCCAGATGGTCGCCGGCCTGGCCCACGAGAGCCGCAACGCCCTTCAGCGCGGCCAGGCCTGCCTGGAGATGCTCGCCCTGGCCGACAAGGATCGGCCGCGTTCGCTCGACCTGATCGCCCGGCTCCAGCGAGCCCAGGACGACCTCCACCGGCTCTTCGAGGACGTCCGGGGCTACGCCGCCCCGATCCGGCTCGATCGCCGGCCGACCGACATGTCCGAGGTCTGGCAGTGATGCCTGGGCCGACCTGGAGCCGCAGCGTCAAGGACGTGTCGCCTCGATCCGGGAATCGCTCGAGGTCGTCGATCCCGTCTGCCATGATCGACCCGTTCCGCCTCGGGCAGGTCTTCCGCAACCTCTTCGACAACGCCCTGGCCGCCTGCACCGACCCGGTCGAGATCGCGATCCGCTGCGAGCCGGCCGAGATCGACGGCCGGGCCGGACTGCGGATCGTCGTTCCGGACAACGGCCCGGGGCTCGACGCCGAGCAGGCCGCGAATCTCTTCGAGCCGTTCTTACACCACCAAGACCAAGGGCACCGGGCTCGGCCTGGCCATTGCCCGCCGGATCGTCGAGGCCCACGGGGGCCGGATCGAGGCGGGCGAAGCCGGGAGGTCCGGGGGCCGAGATCATCATCACGATCCCGAGGGGAGAGCCATGACCCGACCGCTTCGCATCGCCGTCGCCGACGACGAGCCCGACATGCAGGACTACTTCCGGACGATCCTGCCCAGCCTCGGCCACGAGGTCGTCGCCGTGGCCGAGAACGGCCGGAGCTGGTCGAGGCCTGCCGGACCCAGAAGCCCGACCTGGTCATCACCGACATCAAGATGCCCGACATGGACGGCATCGAGGCCGCCGTCCCGGATCTACCGCGACGGTCCGATCCCGGTGATCCTGGTCTCGGCCTACCACGACGCCGAATTCATCCGTCGGGCCGAGGCCGACCACATCCTGGCCTACCTGGTCAAGCCGATCAAGCAGGCCGACCTCGAGCCGGCCATCTCGCTGGCCGTCCGGCGGTTCGAGCAGTTCCAGGCCCTCCGCAAGGAGACCGCCGACCTCAAGCAGGCCCTGGAGGATCGCAAGGCGATCGAGAAGGCCAAGGGCATCCTGATGAAGAAGGCCGGGCTCGACGAGGCCGACGCCTTCCGACGGCTCCAGAAGCTCGCCAGCGACCGGAACAAGAAGCTCGTCGAGATCGCCCAGATGATCCTGATGGCCGAGGAAGCCTTCGGGTGCCTGATCCGGGCTCGGCGAGCCCCGGGAGACCCTCATGCGTGCCATGTTCCTCGACGCCGTCGGCCCCCTCCGTGACAACCCGACTCCGCTCCGGCTGGGAACCGCCTCCGACCCAGTCCCGGCTCGAGGTGAGATCCTGATCCGGGTCGGCGCCTGCGGCGTCTGCCATACCGAGCTGGACGAGATCGAGGGGCGGACCCCGCCCCCTCGCTTGCCGGTCATCCTCGGCCATCAGGCCGTCGGGCGGGTTGAGGCCCTCGGCGAGGCAGCGACCGATTTCCGGGTCGGCGACAGAGTGGGGGTCGCCTGGATCTTCTCAGCCTGCGGCCATTGCGAGTTCTGCGACCGGGGCGAGGAAAACCTCTGCGACCAGTACACGGCCACCGGGCGTGACGCCAACGGCGGCTACGCAGAGCGGATGATCGTTCCATCGACGTTCGCCCACGCGATCCCCGATGTCTTCGAGGACGCCGAGGCCGCTCCCTTGCTCTGCGCCGGGGCCATCGGATTCCGCTCGCTCCGCCTGACCGGGCTCGAGGACGGGCAGAGGCTGGGTCTGACCGGATTCGGCGCCTCGGCCCACCTTGTCCTGAAGCTGGTCAGGCATCGATTCCCCTCAACCCGTGTCTATGTCTTCGCCCGCTCGATGGCCGATCGCGACTTCGCCCGGGAACTCGGCGCGACCTGGGCCGGCGACACGTCTGATGCCTCGCCCGAGACGCTCCACGCGATTATCGACACCACGCCCGCCTGGACGCCGATCGTCGAGGCCCTGGCGAACCTGGAGCGTGGCGGGCGTCTGGTCATCAACGCGATCCGCAAGGAGCAGGGCGACAAGCCGGCGTTGCTTCGGCTCGATTATCCCCGGCATCTCTGGCTGGAGAAGGAGATCAAGAGCGTCGCCAACGTGACCCGCGCCGACGTCCGCGAGTTCCTCCGCCTGGCCTCGGAAATCCCGATCACGCCCGAGGTCCAGGAGTATCCCCTGGAGGACGCGAACCGGGCTCTGATCGAGCTCAAGCAGAAGGACGTTCGGGGCGCCAAGGTCCTTCGGATGGCCTGAGGTTCCGGGAGGAATCCTCCGATGGAGATCGAGGCGCTAATCCGAGCCCTCTCCGACCCCGCCGCCTATCCCGGCCTGGCCAGGGATGAGGCGATCGAAGTCCATCAGACGCACATCTCGGTCGTCTTCCTGGCGGGCTCACATGCCTACAAAATCAAGAAATCGGTTTCTCTCGGCTTCGTCGATTACGGGACGCTGGAGAAGCGCAGGGGCTTCTGCGAGCGGGAAGTCCAGCTCAATCGACGACTCGCCCCTTCGGTCTACCTCGGGACGGTGCCTGCCACCGATGACGGGGGATTAATCCGGATCGAAGGCGCGGGCGAGGTCATCGAATGGGCCGTGAAGATGACGAGGCTGCCCGAGGCGGCAACGCTTCGCGACCGGCTCCGCCGGGGTGAGATCGAGGCCGAGCAGGTCGAGAGTCTCGCGAGAAGGATCGCCAGGTTCCATGCGCAGGCCGAGTCGAGCCCTTCGATCTCGGAATCGGGCTCGTTCCGGGTCGTGGCCGACAACGCCCTGGAGAACCTGGCCGAGATCTTGCCCGACGTCGGTACCACCATCAGCCCCGCCGTGCTCGCGAGGCTGGAGGCACTCACCCGACGGCGCCTGGAGTCGCTCCGACCGATGATCGAAGCTCGCGCCAACCGGGGCGTCCCTCGCGACGGCCACGGTGACCTTCGGCTCGACCACGTCTACCTCTTTCCCGATCGCGAGCCGCCCGACGACCTGGTCGTCGTTGACGCCATCGAGTTCGCCGATCGATTCCGCCACGCCGACCCGGTCGCCGACGCGGCCTTTCTGGCGATGGACCTGATATTCCAGGGTCGAGCCGACCTGGCAAGGAAATTCGCCGAGGTTTATTTCCTGTCATCGGGAGACGCCGAGGGCCGAACCCTCCTGCCGTTTTACACAGCCTACCGGGCCGCGATCCGGTGCAAGGTCGAGGGGATGAAGGCCAGCGAAACCGAGATTAACGAAACCGAGCGCATCGAGGCCAGGACCCGCGCCCGTGCGTACTGGCTCCTGGCCCTCCGGATCCTGGAGGACCCCGAACGGAGGCCTTGCCTGGTCCTGGTCGGCGGCCTGCCGGGCTCGGGCAAGTCGACCCTCGCCCGGGATTTGGCCGGGCGGGCCGGATTCACCGCGATCCGCTCGGACGAGGTCCGAAAGGAGCTAGCGGGCACATCCGGCGCGGGTGAGACCTCAGCGTCCTTCGAACAAGGAATCTACACCAAGGAACAGACCGACCGAACCTATGCCGAATGTCTGAGGCGCGCCGAGCGAGCACTCTTCGAAGGCCAGAGGGTGGTAGTTGACGCCAGCTTCCGGACCGAGTCGAGCCGAGGTCTGTTCCTCGAAGCGGCCCGGCGTTGGCATCTCCCTGGTCTCCTACTGATCTGCCTGGCCGAGCCCTCCGTGATCCGCGAGCGACTGCGACGCCGCGAAGGAGACGCCTCCGATGCGGACTGGTCAATCTTCCGGAAAGTCGCCGACATTTGGGAAGGCCCGGGTCCGCTCAGCCGGGACGCCTGGAAGGAGCTTCGAACCGACCGGGACCGTACCGCCGCCGCCGACGAGGCCCTAGATATGATCCAAATAAAAAACAATTATTTTTCTTGATGAAATAAACTCACTCCCACGCGGAGAGCCTGTGAGTTTTTTGCCGACTGTGCCTTCTGGGGCGTCTGGAAGTCTCCGTGTTGATTCGGGGGAGGGCGCGCAATCCCCCGGTTTCGGATCTTCGCCCTTAGTTTCCCCCCTGCGTCGTCGCGGCGCGCAGCACCGCCTGGGTCCTCAACGCATGTCCCCTCATCAGGTTATGGGTGATCGCGTGCAGCAACGCCACGACGCGGCAGCGCGACCGTCCACGCACCGGCATCTGCCACAGGCCGTGGTTCCGGCAGATTGCGTTCACCCATTCCGCTGTCTGGCCCCGCAGCTTGTACAACTCCTTCGCCGTCGCCGTGCCCATCCGGCGCCGCCATTCACTCAGCGCCGGGCTGTCTCCTTTCTTCGGCGCGTGCGGGTCTTGGCCCGACCTCGTTTGCTTCGCTTCGTCCTTCAGCGGCGCGTACACCGTGCAGCCCTTCGCCGCCGCCGCCTCGATCGTCCCCTTGGTCGCGAAGCCGCCATCCAAAAGTGCCTCCTTGGGAACCTGGCCGTGGCGAGCCTCGATCTGGTCGAGCATCGGCGGCGCTTCTTCGCTGTCGGTCCCGGCGTTGGTCACCTCGACCCCAACGATAATGCCGCTGTTGACGGCCGTACTGAACTGGACGTTGTAGGCCGGTCGGTAGCCACCGTCGGCGGTCTTCATCACCCGCGCCTTGGGGTCGGTCGTCGAGGCCCGCGCCTCGGTTGTCGCCCGGCCGCTTTGCTTGGCCTGCGCCTCACGCTGGGCCTGGACTTCCTGGCAGTTCTCCAACGCCCGGCCGAGCCGCTCGAGCTTTTCGCGGGCGGCACGCACGCGGGCGGCTTGCTCGCGCCGCGAGGCCGCGCCGGGGTCCTCGTTGACGCCACGCTTCAGCTCCTCGACCTGCTCCCGCGCCTGGGCCTCGAACTCGCCGAGCCGGCCGGCGCGGCGGAACGACGACTTGCCCGCGGAGGCGCGGACCTTCATTCCGTCCTGGGCCACCCGATCGAGCGAGACCAGGCCCTCCTTCATCAACGCCGCCACCACCTCGGTCAGCAGTCGGTCCCAGTTCTCGCCCCCCTCCCTGCGGAACTCCGCGAGCGTGCTGTGATTCATCCCGACTCCGCCGCAAAGCCAGCGGAATTCGAGGTGCGTGAGGCACCACTGGGCCAACGTGCGGGCGCTGCCGATCCCCTTGATCGTCGCGTGAATCCAGAGCGCGATCAGGAGCCGGGGGTCGTTGGCGTCGCGGCCGGGCCGGCCCTCGATGGCCTTGATCCCGACCAGCCAAGGGGTGAGGTCGAGTCGGGCGACCAACTCCCAGACGACCCGGACCTGGCTGTCGGGCGGGACCAACTCGTCGAGCGTCCCGCGAAATTCCTGATCCCGATCGCGCACGGGAGTCCGCAACCGAAGCGTGGGGGTCGAATCCGCTGGGACGTCGGAGTCCGGTGTTGCCATGGCCGGAAGGTCAAGAGCCCTGGTGGGGTTGACGTTGCCGCCGGAGCGTGGTGGTACGTCGGTCATCGGATTCGATCCCAAAGAAGGAGCCCCCCGCGCCGCGCGAAGGCGAGGGGTCGCGAAGTAGCAAACCGTCTCATCTCCGCAGGCTTACCGCGAGAATCTCCCCCGCACAACCCTCGAACCGAAAAACCCACGGCCTCGGAGCGTGGGAACGAGGATCGGAACACGAGTCCCACGATTGAAAGGAAGCAAGCCCCGATTTTATCAAGACCACGTGCTTGCATCCCACCAGGCCCAGCATTAGGATCGACGCGGAACAATTTGTCGATCTTGGCGGGGCTCACTGGACATGGGTCGAAGGGTGGAGACGTGATCATGTCGGACGACGCGGAATGGCGGGTCGCGGCGTTCTCCGGGCGGGTCCGCGAAATCCGGGAGAGCCTGCACCAGGTTGTCGTCGGGCAGGACGACGCGATCGACATGCTCCTGACGTGCGCTCTGACCGGCGCTCACGCCCTGCTCGTCGGCGTGCCGGGTCTGGCCAAGACCTTGATGGTCAAGGCCCTGGCGTCGGCCTTCCACTGGAAATTCACCCGGATCCAGTTCACCCCCGACCTGATGCCCTCGGACATCACCGGCTACGAGCTGCTCGGGCGGGAAGGGGACTCGCCCTCGCCGAGCATGGTCTTCCGTCCCGGCCCGATCTTCGCCAACCTCGTCTTGGCCGACGAGATCAACCGGGCCTCACCCAAGACGCAGTCGGCGCTCCTGGAGGCGATGGCCGAGCGGCACGTCACCGTCGGCGGCCGGACGTACCCGCTGGAAGACCCGTTCCTGGTCGTCGCCACCCAGAACCCCATCGAGCAGGAAGGGACGTATCCGCTGCCGGAGGCTCAGCTCGACCGATTCATGATGGAGATCCGGATCGACTACCCCACTCCCGAGCAGGAAGAGGAGATCATCCTGACGACGACCTCCGGCACGCCCAAACTGCCCGAGCCGGTCTTTGATCGCGAGATGCTTCTGGAGCTGAGGGACCTGATCTGGTCAGTGCCGGTGCCGAAGGTCGTGGCGGCCTACGCGGTCAAGCTCTGCGGGTCGAGCCGGCCGATGGACGAGCGGGCCGGGCGGTTCGTCAAGGATTACGTCGCCTGGGGCGCCGGGCCGCGCGGGTCGCAAAATCTCGTCCTCTCGGCCAAGGCCCGGGCCTTGTTGCAAGGCCGGACTACGCCCACGATCGAGGACATCAAGGCGATGGCCGTCCCGGTCCTGAGGCACCGGATCGTTGCCAACCACCGGGCCGTCGGCGACGGCGTGAGTGTCGGGGCGATCGTCGACCACCTCATTCGCGAGGTCGCGGCATGAACGTCGAGACCACTCGGCGGTTCCTCGACCTCCGCGCCCTCGCGCCGTTGTCGCTGATGCGGTTCGCCCCTCGCCACCGGATCGAGGGGGCGTATAGCGGCAAGCACCGCTCGCACGCCAAGGGCGGGGCCGGCGAGTTCGTCGATTACCGCGAATACAGCGCGGGCGAGGATCTCCGCCGGCTCGACTGGAAGTACCTGGCCCGGACCGGTCGGATGGTCTCCCGTCTCTACCAGGAGGAGACCAACCTCGTCTGCACCCTCGTCCTCGACGCCAGCGAATCGATGCGGTTCGGCTCGGGATCCGGCGGGAACAAGCTGGAATATGTCCAGTTCCTTGCGTCCGCGCTTAGCCACCTGATCGGCCGGCAGCAGGACCAGGTGGGCCTGGCCGCCGTGGCTGACGGTCTCGATCTTTACTTGCCGCCCGGCGGGACCGCCGGGCATGTCTCCCTCATCCTCGACGCAATCGAGGGGCTCGCCACCGAGCCGGTCACGAGGCTCGGGCCGTCGCTCCGCGAGCTTTTCCAGCGTCTGACCCGCCGAGGGGTCCTGCTCGTCCTCTCTGACTTCTTGACCGACGACCTGGAAGACGCCTTCGCCGCCCTCCGACTGTTCCGGCACCGTCAGTTCGAGGTCGTCCTGCTCCACGTCATCCACCCCGACGAGGAGCGGCTGCCCGACGGCCTGGCGTTCCGGTTCGTCGGCCTGGAGGGGGAAGGGACGGTCGACGCCTCGCCCGACGAGGTCCGCGACCAGTACCGCGAGCGTTTTGAAGCCCACGTCGCGATGGTCCGCTCGATGGCCCTCTCTTCGGGGTGCGACTACCGGCGGGTCTCGACCGCGACGCCGTATTTACAGACGCTCGGGAACTTCCTGGTCGACCGGACCGGCTGAGCCAGGGAGGCTCCTCGATGGCGTTTCTGAACTCCTGGGCGATCGGGATCGGGGTCCTGGCGGCGACCTTGCCGGTGCTGATCCACTGGCTGACCCGCCCGAAGCCCGTGGTCCGGCCGCTTTCGACGATCCGGTTCGTGCTCCAGGCCGTCCGCCAGCGCAGGGCCAGGCACCGGCTCCGCGACTTCGTGATCCTCTCGCTCCGGACCCTGGCCGTCCTGCTCCTGGCCCTGACCATCGCCCGGCCGATCCTCGATCGGCACGCCGGTCCGCCTGTCGATGACGAGGGAGAGACGCTCCGGATCGTGCTCCTGGACACGAGCCAGAGCCTCTCGGCCCGTTCGGGCGGGATCGAGGCGTTCGAGCGGGCCCGGTCGCTCGCGGCGACGCAACTGGCCTACCGTCCCGGGCTGTCGGCCAACCTCGTCCTCGCCGGAGCGGCCCCTCGGGCGGTGTTCGATCGCCCTTCGAGCAATTTCGGTGCGCTCCGCGACGAGCTGGGCCGGGCAAACCCCCGGCCCGAACGGATCGACGTCCAGGCCGCGCTCAACCTGGCGGCCCGCCTGCTTGCGAAGGCCGGGGCCGGGAAAAAGCGGCTGGAGCTGATCATCGATAGCGACTTCCAGCGGTCCCAGTGGGCCTCGGCCGACTTCTCCGTGCTGCCTCGCGAGACCGACATCCGGCTCGAATCGGTCGCGTCCGAGACGCCCCCGGTCAACCTGGCCGTGCTCCGGGTCGGCGGCCCCGGCCGGATCGAGCGGGGGAGCCCGTCGACGATCGAGGTCGAGCTCGGCAACTTCTCCCGGTCGAGCCGGCCGGTCGAGGTCGAGCTGACCGTTGGCGAGGACTCGTACCGGCTCGAAGGGTCCTGCCCACCGCAGGCCAGGACGGTCCTCTCGGCCGAGATCACGCCGAGGGCCGTCGGATGGCTGGAAGGGAAGGTCCGACTCCTCGGCGCGAACGACGCCCTGCCCGAGGACGACGCCCGGCCCTTCGCGGTCGAGGTCCGGACCCCGCCGACCTACGCCCTGCTCACCCGCCAATCGCCCCGGCTCGTCCCGTCGTCGAGCTACTTCCTCCAGCTGGCGCTCGTCCCGTCCGAACCGAGGGACGACCAGCCTTCGGCGAGGATCGTCCGGTTCGACCCGGCGCAGCTCGACCGCGAGGCGCTGGCCGCGTCCGACCTGGTTGTGCTCGACCACCCCGGTCGACTCCCCGACGACCTGTTGACCCCGCTGGTCGGCTCGCTCCGCCGGGGCCGAGGGATGCTCTACGTCGCCTCCGAGCCGGCCGACGCGACCAACCTGAAGCGGATCGCCGACCTCGCCGGCGCCGATCTCCGGCTTCCCGTCGAGTTCGCCCCTCCGACCGACGGCGGGCCGAGAGCCCCCCGGTTCATCGCCGATTTCCGCCGCGATTCGTCCCCCTTCGCAGTCTTCGGCGACGAGGCGACCGCGGTTGTCTCGCCCCTCCGGTTCGTCGGCGGCCTGGTCTCCCGGTCCTTGCCCGATGCACTCTCCGAGGACATCCGCGCGACCTATGGCGACCGGAGCGCCTGCCTGGTCGTCTCGACCTGCGGGGCCGGGACCCTGGCCATCCTCAACGCCGACCTGGGGGCGTCGAACCTGCCGGCCTCTCCGGTGTTCGTCCCGTTGCTCGGCGAATTGACGACACCCTTGCTCGGGCGCCGAGGGATCGGCGTGCCGGTCGTCAGCGGCGAGCCGTTCGCCATCCCGCTGCCAGCCGACGCCGGGCCAGTCGCCGGGTTGAAGGTGATGGCATCGCGAGAATTCAAACCCGATTCACTGGAAATCGTCGAGGAGCCCGAAGGCCCGGTCTTCCGGTTCGACCGCCGCTGGGGGGCCGGGCGTGGTTCGGGTCGAGCGGAACGGCTGGACGGTGTTCGCGCTGGCGTCGGCCCTGTCCGACCAGGAGAGCGACCTGGCCGCGTTGCCCGCCTCGACGTTCCTCGGTCGCCTCGCCGGCGATCGGAAGCTGAGCTATCGAGACGCCAACCGGCCCGAGGACGAGACCGATCGCGCGTGGACCTGGCTGGCGGCGGCGTGCGTCGCCTGCCTCGCGGTCGAGGTGGTCGCCTTGAGGGCCTTTCGAACCTGAGATGACGACCACGCTCACTTTCCAACCACTGATTCCCCCGTCGCTCTGGGCCTTGCTCGTCCTGGCCAGCGGCGCCGCGCTGCTCAGTTACGCGACGAGGCGGCCGGGCTCGGTCCCCCGGCGTCGGTGGGTGAGCATCGTCGGGCTGATGGGGATCGGGATGGCGCTGGTCCTCCTGATCCTGCTGAACCCGTACAGGCGAGAGCCGGTCGCGCCGCCGGGCGGTAAGCCCTTGCTGACGGTCCTCGTCGACGCCTCGGCGAGCATGGCGACGGCCGACCTCGAAGGCCAGACCACGCGCTTCGACGCCGCGAGGGACCTGGCGGCTCAGTGCGCCAACGACCTCCGCGACCGGTTTGACGTCCGGCTCGTCACCTTCTCCGACCGAGCCAGCCCGGCCGACGCGGACGTCCTGGCCAGGATCAGGCCGGCGGGGATGACGACCGATCTCGCCCGAGCGATCCTGGGCGGGATCGAGGAGGTCCGGCCGCAAGGCCAGGCGGTCCTCCTGCTCAGCGACGGCATCCCCAACGCCGAGGGCCAGTCAGCCCGCGTCTTCGAAGCCGTCCGGCTGGCCCGAGGGGTTGACGCGCCCATCTTCACACGGACGCTCGGCGGAGAGGCCGAGGTCCGCGACCTGGCGCTCGAGCTGGCTCGTCCGCAGGATCTCGCCTTCATCAACCAGGACGCGAGCGTGGAAGTCCGGCTCAGGCGGCGAGGTCTGGGAGTGACGAAGGCCGAGGTCACACTTTCGACCGGCGGGAAGGACGTCGAACGCAAGACGGCGACGTTCGGCGCGGAGGGAATCGCGTCGGTCCGGTTCGACGTCCGTCAGGACGCTCGCGGGCTCTACCTGTACGAGGCCCGGGTCGAGCCGATCGCCGGGGATGCCTCGGCGGGGAACAACGCCGGCACGTTCCTGCTGAGGGTCGTCGACGAACCGATCCGCGTCCTGCTCCTGGAAGGCAAGCCTTACTGGGATGCCAAGTTCCTGACGAGGACCCTGGCGACGGACCCGTCGGTCGAGCTGGAGAGCCTGGTCCGGCTGACCGAGGGTCGTTACCTCCGCCGGAAGCTCGGCCGGGCCGCGGGTGCCGCGCCCGGCGGGATCGGGCGGGTCGAGGAGTGGAAGATCGTCGGCACGCCCGGCGAGATCCTGGCCGGTCCCGAGGGGCTGGTCCGGTTTCAGGTCGTCGTCCTCGGTCGGGACGCGGACGTGTTTCTCAATGACGCGACGTTGGCCGCGATCCGCCCCTGGCTTTCGAAAGGCGGCGGGGCCCTGGTCTGCTATCGAGGGGCTCCCGAGGCGCGGATCAGCCAGCCGCTCGCGAGTCTCCTGCCGGTCCGCTGGTTGCCGGCGCGGGAGTCGCGATTCGGGGTCAAGCTGACCGAGCCCGGGCGCGACCTCCGCTGGCTGCCCGAGCGGGACGGCCGGTCGCAGGACGATCTCCTCGCCAGGCTACCGACCCTGGCCCGCGACGAACAGCCAGGCGAGCCCCGGCCCCTGGCGGTCGTGCTGGCGACCTCGACGGCGGAGCCAGGGGGCGAGACCAGCCCGGTCGTCACCTATCAACCGTACGGATCGGGGCGCGTTGTGGTGATCGAAGGGGCCGGCATGTGGCGCTGGGCGTTCCTGCCCCCGCAGGCCCGAGGGCAGGAGCAAGAGGCGATCTACGGGTCCTTCTGGCGGAGCCTGATGCGCTGGCTGACCTCGGGCGCGGCGCTGCCGCCGGGCCAGGATCTGGCCCTCCGGGCCGACAAGGTGAGCTTCCGCGGGAACGAGCCCGCAACGGCCACGCTCCTGCTCCGCCAGGATGTGGCCCGGCGGGCCGTGCCCTCGATCGAGCTGACCGGCGGCGGACTGGCCGGCGTGAGGACGTTCGCCCCCTCGGCCTCAGGGGACGAGCCGGGGACGTTCCGCGTCCTCTTCGGCGCCTTGCCCGAGGGGCATTACCAGGCCAGGGTCGCCGGTCGGGACGATTCGAGCCTCGCGGCGTTCGACGTCCGGAACGTCGTTGAGGAGCAGCTCGACCTGGCCGCCCGCCCTGACCTCATGGGCCGGCTCGCCGCCGAGAGCGGGGCCGTCCCCTTGAACGGCAATTCCCCCTCCGAGCTGGCCGATCTGTTCCGCGCCCACCAGGCCCGGGGCCGGACCGAGCAGATCCGCCGCGATCCGGCCTGGGACCGCTGGTGGGTCCTCGCCGGTGTCGTGCTCGTCTGGGGATCGGCCTGGCGGCTCCGGCGGGTTTCGGGTCTGGTCTGAACGACTTCGGGGATTTCCTTTGCGGTCGACCCGATCCGGCCCGACAATGTTCCCTGATCCAACCTCCGCGAGGACTCGACCTGCCATGCCCGCCGACCCGTTGCAGTCCCGGCTCCGATCGCTCGCCCGGCGCGTCCGGGCGGTCGGGGCGGTCGCGGGTCTGGGGTGGGGCCTGGTCGCCCTGGCCCTGGTGGCGCTGGCGGGCGTCTGGTCCGACCTGATGTTCGAGCTGACTCCGTCGTGGCGGATCACGAGCTTGACGGCCTCGGCGGTGATCGGGATCGGTCTGGCGGCATGGGCCGCCCGGCGATTCTGGCGGCAAGCCAGGCCCGAAGTCCTGGCGGGCCGGCTCGACCGGGCCGCTGAGGCCCACGGGGAGATCGTCTCGGGCGCGAGCCTGCTCCTGGACCCTCGGGAACTCACGCCGACCTCGGCCGGGCTGGCCCGGATCGCCGTCGACCGGGCTGGGGATCTGGCCAGGGGCGTGCCCGGCCATCGGGCCGCGCCCTCGAAACCGGCGGTCGTCGCGGCGCTGTCGGCTGTAGGGCTCGCTGCCGGAATCGGCCTCGTCGCCATGCTGATGCCGGGGCTGGCGATGGCCCAGTGGCTGCGGTTTTCCGACCCGTTCGGCGACCATCCACCTTACTCGCCGCTGGTCTTCACGATCGACCCGGGCGACGTGAAGGTGATCTACGGTCAAGGGGTCGACATCCGCGCGACCGTCGCCGGGGCTCCGGTCGACCGGCTCGACCTGGTCCTCCAGTCGGCCGAGGCTCCGAACGCGGATCGCCTACCGATGTTTCCGGAGGGGGATGGCCGCTGGCGGGCGTCGGTCGCGAATGTCACCGAGTCAGGTACCTTTCACGTTCAGGCGGGGAAGGCCCGGAGCAACCGTCACCGGATCGACGTGATCACGGTGCCTCGACTGACCGGCGTCCGGTTCCGCGTGACGCCGCCGGCCTACACGCGCCGATCGGCTTATGAAGGGCCGTTGCCGAAGGGCGGGCTCGCCGGGCTCCCGGGCGCGAAGGTGGAGGTCTGGGCGTCGAGTAACCGCCCGCTCGCCTCGGGGACGCTCCGGACCATCCGACCCGGCGGCGCGGCCTCGATCGACCTCAAACCAACCTCGGACGGGGCGAGAGAGGTCTTCGGATCATTCGCGATCGCCCATGAAGGAAAGTTCGAGGTCGAGATCCGGGACCTGGCCGGTCAGGTCGCGCCGGAGCCCTTCTCGGGGCAGGTCGTCCTGCTTCGCGACGAGCGGCCGTTCGTGAGGATCATCGAGCCTCGCGAGGTCTCCTTCGCCACGCCTGACGTGATGCTCCCGGTCGTGCTCGCGGCGGAGGACGATTACGGGATCGCCCGGATCTCGCTCTACCGGGCCCTCAACGGCTCGCGTCCGTTGCTGATCGACCTGCCGCTCGGCTCGGTCGAGCCGTCGCGATGGGAGGACCAGGCTTATCTACCGCTCCCGGAATACGGCCTGAAGGCGGGAGACCAGATCACGCTCTTCGCGCGGGTCGAGGACAACGATCCGGCCGGGTCGAAGGGGTCCGAGAGCCATTTGGTGACGATCAAGATCATCTCGCGCGAGGCCTTCGACCGCCTGACCCGAGCCCGTGAGGGGATGGACGTCCTGGCCTCGAAGTATCGCGCGGCGGAACGCCGGGTCGGCGACCTGGCCGAGGAGATGAAGAAGCTCCTGGAGGAGCTAGCGAAGCTCGAAAAAGACAGCCCGCTGGCCGACGAGAAGAAACAGGCGGTCGAGAAGCTGGCCTCGCGGCTCAAGTTCGAGTCGGAGGCGATCCGCGAGTCGGCCAGGGACGTCCTGCCTTACGACCTCGACCGGGAACTCGTCCGCGAGATCCCGGCGCTCTCGAAGAAGCTCGACCGGCTGGCGGCCGAGGCTCGCGTCACTGGCCGCGAAGTCGGGCCTCAAGGCGGGCGAGGCCGGGAAGGCGCTGGCCGAGATGAAAGACCGGCTGATGGCCGAGCGGCAACAGTTCGACGAGGACGCGCTCGGGCCGATCGAGCACCTGGCCAAGGTCTATCCGCTCCTGGAGGACCAGGCCCGATTCGCCCAGCTTTACCAACGCCAGCGCGACCTGGCCGGTCGGCTGGAGCCGCTGAAGGGGCACGACAACGAGGACAACCCGAGGCTCAAGGCCCGAATGCGCAACCTCGAAGCCGAGCAGGCCCAACTCCGCGACGACCTCGAAACGCTGCTCGGCGACATCGAGGAGCACGCCCGGTTGCTCCCCGACAACCCCCGGCTCGACGTGCTTCGGAAGTCGGCCGAGCAATTCGTGGCCGACGCCCGGGCCTCGGGCGCCTCGGGGGCAATGACCGCCGCGTCTTCGGCCCTCGCCGAGTTCCTCGGGTCCAAGGGCCACGCCTCGGCCAGCACGGCGGCCGACCTCCTCGAAGCCCTGCTCGCCAAATGCAACGGGCAAGGCGGGATGGGCGAGGCCTGCCAGGGGGCCTTGAAGTTCCAGCCATCGCTGGACAACTCGCTCGGCCAGACGATCGACCAGATGCTGGCCGACGCCGGGCTCTCCCGAAGCGGTCAGGGCCAGGGCGGCGGTTCCGGCAACGGCTACAGCACCCGGCAGAATACCCGGAACAACGTCGGCCTCTACGGAGCCCGACCGACGGCCAGGCCTCGGCGCGGCAAGGCTCGGGACGGTCGAACGACGGGCCGGGGGCCGGTCGATCGAGCATACCGGACCGAGGGCCGAACACGCTCGAAAGGTCTGCCCAGGATAGCCCCAACCGTACCACCGGCCGGGGCGAGGTGCCGATCCCCGCGCAGTACCGCCGGCGCGTCGCCGACTACTTCCGGCGTGTCGCCGACGAGGCCGGCAAATAAGAGGACGGATGAAGGAGTGACGACGATGCGTCTCTGGAAGACCCTCCCGGCGACCTTCGCGGCGGCCCTGCTGGCGCTGGCGATCCCGACGCCCGGCCAGTCGGACGAGCCCCCGAAGAAGGCCGAGCCGTCGACCTCGGCCGAGTCGCGCCAGGTCGGCGGCGAGCCCGACAGCATCGTCCAGGTCGCGAATCTGGTCTACGCCGGGACCAAGGGGAGTCAATGCTTCTCGGACCACTTCCTGATCAAGGCCGAGCAAGAGACCGCGATCTCGACGAGCCGGCGGTTCCACGCGGTCAAGCTCGGCTCGGAGGAGGTCTTCGGCTTCCCGATGGTGATCATGACCGGCGAGGGGGATTTCACGCTCCCCGACCAGGAGCGCGAGAACCTCCGGGAATACATCCGGGGGGGCGGGTTCCTGCTCGCCTCGGCCGGCTGCTCCTCGCGCGAGTGGGACCGGGCCTTCCGCCGGGAGATGGCCCGGAGCTTCGCCGACGAACCGCTCCACGAGCTGGGGTTCGAGCACCCGGTTTTCCACACGGTCTTCGATATCAAGGACCTCGAAGGCAGGCACGGCAAGCCCCGCCCGCTCGAAGGGGTCGAGGTCGGCGGCCGGCTTGGCATCCTCTACTCGCGGGACGGCCTCAACGACACCGCCCACACCCAGGGTTGCTGCTGCTGCGGGGGGAACGAGATCACCAACTGCGCCCAGATCAACGTCAACGTCCTGGCTTATGCCTTGACTTATTGAGAGGCCGATGCGCGGGCGAGGGGTCGGACGCATGGGAGCGGATCGGTTGACACATCTCGTTGCCCTCTACCTGGCCCTCGGGCTGGTGGGCTGCGGGCCGTCGCCGACCGAGGCACCGGCGCGGGGGTTCACCCTCATCGTCTCGGGCGACACGGCCGGCTGGATCGTCCCCTGCGGCTGCACCGCGAACCAGTCGGGAGGCCTGCCAAGACGGGGCACGACCCTGGCGAAGGAACGTGACGGGCGCGAGGTGATTTACGCCGACGCCGGTGGGGCGCCGGGCGGGACGTCAACCTACGACCGGGTCAAGTTCGAGGCGATCCTGGCCGGGGAGCGGGCGATGGGTCTGGTCGCCCACAACCTCGGCGGGCCCGAGGCGGCGCTGGGGGCGTCCGAACTCCGCGCGGGCGCCCGGCGGACCGGCACGCCGTTCCTCTCGGCCAACCTCCGAGACGAGCGAGGCGATTTGATCGCGGCCCCGGCGGTGGTCGTCACGACCGGCGGGGTGAAGCTCGCCCTGATGGGCGTTATCTCCCCGAAGCTCGCCGGACCCGGGATGAAGGCCGACGACCCCCGCGACGCGATCCTCCAGCAGTGCCCCGAGCACGACGCGCTGGTCGTCCTGGCCTACATGCCCGAGGCCGAGTTGCGGGCACTCGCGGCGAGCCTGCCCGAGGCGGACGCGATCATCGGAGGGCCGACCGGTCAGGCCCTCGCGCCGGTCAAGATCGGGCCGACCTGGCTTGCCTCGGCGACCAATAAGGGGAAGTTCCTCGTGAGGATGGAGACTTCGGGCCGCCAAGGTCCCTGGACCGGCCGCGTGATCGAGATGGGCCCCGAGATCGCCGACGATCCCGCCCAGCGCCGGAACCTCGACGCGTTCCAAGCCGAGCTGGCCCAGCTCGACCTGTCGAGCGATCAGACCGGCCTGGCCCCCGCGTTGCCGACCGACCTTCCCAACTCGTACCGGGTCGAGGGAACCGCGTCGTGCCTGGACTGCCACAAGGAGGAAGGGCAGGTCTGGAGCCGCTCGAAGCACGCCCACGCCTGGGAAACGCTCCGGCTCGTCGGGAGCCAGGTCAACCCGCTCTGTCAGCGCTGCCACACGACCGGCTACGGCCTGCCCGGCGGGTTCCGCTCGGCCCTCCAGAGCCTCGAGCGGACGGCGGTCGGCTGCGAGTCCTGCCACGGGCCGTCGAGCGATCATGTCCATCGCCCCTCGATCAAGACCCCGTTCGCCTCCAAGGACCAGTGCCTGTCGTGCCACGACCCGGAGAACAGCCCCCGGTTCGACCTCGACCGCTACTGGGACCAGATCCGCCACGGAAATTCCTCGAAATCGACCAAGACGACCGAGCACCGGCCGGAGGCCCGACCATGACGCCTGGCAAGTCCACCGGCTGGCTCCTGATCGCGCTGGTCCTGGCCCTGGCCGGTCCATCCCTCGCCGCCGAGCCGTCCCGGCCGTGGCTCAAGGGGCTGGCCGCCGGTCGCGAGGAGGCGACTCGCCTGAACCGGCCGATCCTGGTCCGGGTCGGGGCCGAATGGTGCTCCTGGTGCCGACAAGAAGACCGGGAGATCGCCAAGGGTGAGGTCCAGGACGAACTCCGCCGCTGGACCCTGGTGAGCCTCGACGCCGACCGCGACGAGAAGGAGGTCCAGGGCCTGGGCGTCGGCCCGATCCCGGCGTTCCGCGTGCTCACGCCCGACGGCCGGGTCGTGGCCGATCGCGAAGGCTATCTCCCCTCAAAAGAGCTGACGGGCTGGCTCGGCTCGAACTTCGACAAGGCGACGGTCACCGCCCTTGACGTGCTGACCGAGACCGGCGAGCCGAGCGGGGTCGCGCTCGTCCGGCTGGTCCGGCTCTTCGACCGGCCCGAGGCCGTCACCCGAGAGGCCGTCGTACTCCGGCTCCGCGACCATCCGGCCCTGGCCGCCCCGGCCGTGGCCGAAGCGTTCTCGAAGGGTCCGCTCCAGGCCCGCCTGACCGCGCTCGAACTGCTCGACGACTGGCGGGCGCCGGTCGAGGGGATCAACCCCTGGCGGCCGGCGACGCTGACCGACGCCCGGTTGAAGGGCCTCCGCGACTGGGCCGAAGCGGCGGCGAAGGCCGGGCCTTCGCCTCGCCCGGCCGTCACGCCCGAGCGGCTGGCGATGGCGGTCCGCCAGATCGACGATTACCTCAAGGCCGATGCGACTTCGTTCATCCCGGCTCGCGAGCGGCTCGCGCCGTTCGGCCGGGCGTTGATGCCGGCCGTGCTCGAACGGCTCAAGCAGGCGGAGTCGGACGAGGCCCGCGAGCGGCTGACGGCCCTGCGGTACCGGCTCGCCTCGGGCCACGCGCTGACGATCGAGTGGCCCGGCGGGCTCGACCGGCTCGCCTCGCGAGACGTCGCCACGCGACATCGGGCCGTCGAGGAGCTGGTCGGGCTCGGCCCTCGGGGCGAGGACGGTCTCTGGCTGGAGCTGTTCAGCGACCCCGACCCGCTCGTCCGCGAGACCGCGCTCCGGGGCCTGAATCGCGACGGGCCCGCGGGAAGCTCGAAGGCCCTGCTCGGCCTGCTGGCCGACCCCGAGCCCAACGTTCGCGCGGCGGTCCTCAAGCAACTGGCCGAGCACCCCTCGCCCGGCCTCTCGGCGAAGATCGCCGATTACGTCGCCCGGGAGACCGACCCCGACCTTCTGGTCCACGCCGTCCGCGTCCTCCGCGCGACCGCCGACGAGACGTCGCTCAAGACCTTGATGGGCCTGATGAAGCACGCGAACTGGCGGATCCGGGCCGAGGCGACCGAGGCCGTCGGCAAGCGGGTCGAGCGCGTCGGACAGCCGCCGCCCGAGGCGATCCCCGCCCTGCTCGGACAGCTCGACGACCCCGACGGATTCGTCATCGGCCGCGCGATGGAGGCCCTCCGGGAGCTCGACCGCGAGGACATGGTCAACCCTCTGATCCGGGTGGCCGAGATGCACCGCGACCTCGCGCCGCGAGTAATCGAGATCCTCGCGTCTGGCCAGGCCAAGCAGGCCAAGGCGCGGCCGATGCTCGCCCGGTTCGCGAAGGACCCGAACCCCAGCGTCCGCGCCGCTGTCGTGAAAGGGCTGGGCAATTCCAGCCTGGCCGAGATCGAGCCCGAGGTCCGCGCCGGCCTGGACGACCCCGACGGCCTCGTCCGCGCCGCCGCCGCGAACGCCCTCTTCGAGAAGCTCTCGATGCTCCGGCAAGGGGGCATGATCTCGTTCCACGTCGTCCCGGTCGGCTTACCCGAGGCGCCCCCTCGCCGGCGCTCGGCCAGCTTGGCCAGGCGTTTCGGGCGGTCTTCGGCGGAGGAGTGCCGGAGCCGGCCCCGAAGCCCGAGCCGGACTCGATGCCGCAAGACCCGGCCGCTCGGTACGAAGCCTGGTTGACGCGCTTCCAGGAGGGGGAGGAGAAGCCGACCTGGATGGAACCGGCGGTCAAGCCGCTGGAGGGGATGCTCCGGGCCGCCTCGGCCGATGAACGCCTGGCCTCGGCCCTTTGTCTGGTCGCGCTCGGCGGGCCCCCGGCGGCCTCCGAGGCCCTGGCGAAGCTCGTCAAGGAGCGGCCCGACCTCGTCGGCGACCTGGCCCAGTCTCTGCCGTTTCGCCACTGGCCGGATCGGCTCGATTTCTTCAAGGTCCTGATGGCCGCCGAGCCCGGCCCCGACACGCGGGCCGAGCTGATCGAGAGGATGGCCGAGATCCTCGACTCTCGCCTGGCCGACCTGCTCTGGAGCCTCACCGCCCGCGAGCAACTCGGCGCGATGGAGTCCTACAACCTGATGCAAGCCTTCCCGAAGCTCCTCTACGGCCCGAACGTCCAGGACCCCAAGGCGCTGCCGAAGGAGACGCGTCAGCGGATCCTTTCGGAGCTGTGGCCGAAGGCGGAGTCCGGCCCCGAGTGGCAGCGGGTCTTCGGCCTGGTCCTGCTCGCGAGCGTCGAGCCCGCCGAGGCGGTCGCGATCGCCCGGGGGATCGTCGCCGACGAGGGCGCCCCGCCCTCCTTGCGGGCCAACGGCTACCAGATCCTGCTCGCCTCGCTCCCCCGCGACGAGGGCCGCCCGATCGCCCTGGCCGCGCTCGGATCGGAAGACCCGGCGGGGCGGAAGGTCGCGATTCTCGCCCTGATCGGCGACACCCAGCGGCTGCAAGCGCTCCGCGAGTACCTCACGCTCCCCTCGAACTTGCCCGGCCTCCAGCAGTCCACGACCTCCAATCGGCCGACGCGGTACGTCCTCGAAAGGATCCTCACCGAGGACCGGCTCCGCCCACTGCTGAGAGACGCCGAACCGGAGACTGTAGCCCTGGTCGGCTACGTCCTGGCCCTCAAAGGTGACGGCTCGGGGCTCGACCGCCTGCTCGCGTTTTGGCGGACGACTGACCTCAAGAATGCAATCTGGAACCAGCGAGCCTCGCAGGCGATCGCCGCGCTCGACGACGATTCCCGAGTGCCGGTCCTCGAACAGATCTACGCCAGCGAGCGGGCCGAGATGGCGGACACACCCTATCCCTCCACTGTCTCGATCAACGAATTCTACTGGACCATCCGGTCGATGACCGGCCCGAACGCCCGGAAGCTCCGCAAGCGCATCCGCGCCGAGGTCGGCATGAAGTCGCTGATCCAGGGGATTGGCGCGAACGCGGAAGGGCTTCGATAACCCGCAATATTGATCAAGGAGATGTTCATGATCGGTCAACGCGCACTCCCGATCCTCCTGATCGCCGGCCTGTTCGGCCCGGGCCTCGCGCCGCCCGGGCCGAGCCCCAGGGTGAGGCAATTGCCCCGGCCGGCGTCTCGGGCAGCGGGACCGTGGTCCTGAAGCGGCGGGCCGAGCGGTTGCGCCCGCGTCAACGTCTTCGCCCGGGGCAAGACGCTGCCCGAGGCCCTGGCGGCCCTGAAAGACCGCCGCGAGGCGATCACCCAGCAGCTCGCGGCCCTCAAGGCGTCGAAGGAGTCGATCGCCTTCGAGCCGCCCCAGGTCAACACCTCGCTTTTGGAAGCCCGCAAGCAAATGGAGGCGATGATCCGCCGCCGGGCGGGTGTCCCGCCCGGCGCAGGCCCGAACGCGAAGAAGGAGCCGGCCGTCCCCGCCGTGGTCACGACCGTCCTGACGGCGGAATGGACCCTGTCGGCGGAGAACGACGAGGACGCTGCTCGTCGAGGCCGCGACGTTGCAGGACGCCGTCAAGGCGGCCGACCTCGCCGGGATGAAGGAGATCGAGAAGCCCTCCTCCGACGACGAGGAGATCAGCGAGGAGCTGGCGGCGATGGCCCAGCAGCAGGACCCCAACCAGACCGGCCAGCCCCGCCCGGGGACGCCGACCTTCGTCTTCGTCGCCAAGCTCCCCCGACGATCGGGCCAAGGCGATGGCCGACGCCTACCGCAAGGCCCGCGACCAGGCCGAGGCCACCGCCAGGGCCGCCGGGGCCGTGCTCGGCCCGCTCCGCCACGTCGAATCCAGCGTCGACTCCTCTGCAGATCTCGAATCCGCCGAGATGGCCAACATGCCGTATGTCCGCCCGTACCCGCCGCCCGTAACCGCGCCTGCCGAGGGTGCCGAGGACGAGTCGGAGGTCCGGGGCACGCACCCCGGCCAGGTCTCCTGCCGGATAAAGGTTGTCGCCGCGTACGAGATCCGCTGACCGGCCCGGGAGCCCGTTTACACCGGCCCGGGGCCGGCGCATAATCGGCCCAGACCGCACCGCCCGGCCCTCGATGGTCCAGCCCCGAGACGGGGCGATGCGGAGGGAACCATGAATCCGACCGCGACGATCCCGCTGACGGTCAACGGCCGGCCGCGGTCGGTCTCGACCGACCCCGACCGCCCCTTGCTCGACGTCCTCCGCGAGGAACTCGGGCTGACCGGCGCCAAGTACGGCTGCGGCGAGAGCCGTGCGGCGCCTGCTCGGTCCTGGTCGACGGCAAGCGGGTCTTCTCCTGCCGGACCCCCGTCTCGACCGTCGAGGGCAAGTCGATCGTCACCATCGAGGGGCTGGCCGAAGGGGAGACGCTCCACCCGGTCCAGGAGGCCTTCCTCGACGAGGGGGCGTTCCAGTGCGGCTACTGCACGCCCGGGCATGATCATCGCCGCCGTCGCCCTGCTCGACGAGAAGCCGCATCCCACCGACGCCGAGATCGTCGCGGGGATGAATCGGAACATCTGCCGGTGTTGCAGCTATCCCAAAATCCTCGAGGCCGTCCGCCGGGCCGCCGGAAAAGGGGGGAAGTGAGCCATGGCGACCCACGACGACTCGGCTCGCGAGCGACCCGGAGGCCGTCGGCCTCGCCGCCGATTACGACGAGTCGTTTGACCGCGTCGATTTCGACTTCCGGTCTCGACCCGACGCGCCGGGAGTTCCTCCAGGTCCTCGGCGCGGGCCTGCTGATCGCCGTGGCGGCGAACGGTTCCGAGGCCCAGCAGCGCCCCGGAGCCGGCGGCCGAGGGGGTCGCGGCGGTGGCGGCGGGATGGGGGCCGGGGCGTCGAACGCTCGCGGCCCGCGTCCACATCGGGCAGGACGGGACGATCACGGTGATGACCGGCAAGGTCGAGTGCGGCCAGGGTGCCCGCGCCGAGCTGACCCAGGCCGCGGCCGAGGAGCTGCGCGTGCCGGCCGGCCGCGTCCGGCTGATCATGGCCGACACCGGCCTCGTCCCCGACGACGGCGGGACGTTCGGCAGCCGCTCGACCCCGTCGACGGTCCCCGCGATCCGCCAGGGCTGCGCCGCGGCCCGCGGACTGCTCGCGGCGCTCGCCGTCCAGGCGCTGGAATGTCGACGCGAAATCCGTCGAGTTCCGCGACGGCAAGGCCTTCGACTCCGCCTCGGGACGGTCGCTCGGCTACGCCGACCTCGCCTCCGACGCCGAGGCCGTCGAAGGCCGTTCGCGCGGCGATCCCGGCCGACGTCAGGCTGACGCCGGTCGGCTCGGTGGAAGGTCCTCGGCACGTCCTCTCGCGGCCCAACGGCCGGGACGTCGTGACCGGCTCGCATCAATACCCGTCCGACGTCGCCCGGCCCGGGCATGCTTTACGGCAAGGTCCTCCGGCCGCCCCTCCTACGGGGCGAAGCTGGTCTCGGTCGACCTCGGCCCGGCCCGCGCGATCGAGGGCGTGACGGTCGTCCGCGACGACGACTTCGTCGGCGTCGCCGCCGCCTCGACGTGCCTCGCCGAGCAGGCCCTCGACGCGATCGCCGATGACCGCGCAATGGGAGACGGCGCCGCATCCGTCGAGCAACGACGCTCTACGAGCTACCTGCGCGCAGCACGCCCGGGGCGGCGTCCCGAAGAACCCGTTCGCCGACGAGGTTGCGCCGGCGCGGCGAAGTCGCTCCGCCAGACCTACCACGTCGCCTACGTCCAGCACTGCCCGATGGAGCCCCGCGCGGCCGTGGCCGAGTGGGACGACGGCAAGCTGACCGTCTGGACGGCGAGCCAGGTCCCGTTCGGCGTTCAAGGGCGAGCTGGTCCGCGCGTTCGGCCTGGCCGACGACCGGGTCCGGGTGATCGTCCCCGACTTCGGCGGCGGGTTCGGCGGCAAGCACTCGGGCGAGTGCGCCGTCGAGGCCGCCCGGCTGGCGAAGGCGCGCCGGCAAGCCGGTCCGCCTGGTCTGGACCCGCGCCGAGGAGTTCACCTGGGCCCAGTTCCGCCCCGCCGCCGTGATCGACGCCGAGGCGAGCCTGGATGCGTCGGGTAAGCTGACCTCCTGGCACTTCGTCAACATCAACTCGGGCAACGCCGAGGTCCAGACGCCTTACCGCGTCGCCAGAAAGCCAGTGCCGACTTCGTCGCCTGCGACCCGCCGTTGCGGCACGGCTCGTACCGGGCTCTGGCCTCGACGGCCAACACTGTTCGCCCGCGAGTGCTTCATGGACGAGCTGGCCGCTCCTCGCCGGCAAGCGACCCGCTCGAGTTCCGCCTCGCCCACCTCGATAACCGGCCGCCTCCGCGACGTCCTCGAGGAGGCCGCGAGGCGGTTCGACTGGGCCGGCCCGGTCGAAGACGAAGACCCAGGACGTCGGCGTCGGCCTGGCCTGCGGGACCGACAAGGGATCGTTCGTCGCCGCCTGCGTCGAAGTGTCGATCGATCGATCGCGAGAACGTCGATCGCCGTCAAGCCGCGTCTGCCAGGCGTTCGAGTGCGGCAAGATCCTCAACCCGTCGAACCTGCTCAAGCAGGTCGAGGGCGGCGATCATCATGGGCCTCGGCCCGGCGCTCCGCGAGGAGATCCAAGTTCGAGGGCGGCAAGATCCTCAACGCCTCGCTTCGCCAGCTACCGGGTCCCCCGGTTCGCCGACGTCCCCGATGCTGGACATCCACCTCCTCGACCGCCCCGACCTGCCCTCCGCCGGCGCCGGGGAGACCCCGCTGATCGCCGTCGCCCCGGCCATCGCCAACGCCGTCTTCGCGGCCACGGGCATCCGGATTCGTTCGATGCCGATCCGGCTGCCGGGTATCAAGGAGGATAATAAAGTTTGAATGCCGATTATGCCAAAAATAAGGAGATCCTCGATTCGTGGTTCGAGGCGGTGAAGGCCGGCGACCTGGACGCGGTCAATCGCCTCCTCGATTCCGGAATCGACGTCAATGCCTTTGATAATATCAACATGACGGCCCTGGGACATGCGATCTCGCAATGGAATCTCAATCTCTGGCGACTGCTGCTCGATCGCGGGGCCGACCCGGAGTTCGCGGAACCGGTCGCGCCGGATGCCTATTCCCGGAAGAAGAGGTTTCTCGATCCCTGGTTCGAGGCGGTGAAGGCTGGCGATCCGAACAGGGTCAATCGCCTCCTCGAATCCGGGATCGATATCAATGCTGGTGATGAGGTCAATACCACGGCTTTGCATCATGCGATACGGCAACGACACCTCGATCTCGTCCGAATGCTGCTCGATCGCGGGGCCGACCCAGCGGTCCCCAACTCGAACGGACACACGCCCCTGACCACGGCCCTGATTCATTCGCGCCCCTTCAAGATTCCCTACGGCGTCCCCCATCCCGATCCCTCGGCGCTGGAGATCCTCCTTTCGGCTGGCACCCGGTATCGGCTGCTCGAAGCGGTCCTGCTCGACGACGTAGCTCTTGCCCGGGAGCGACTCGATGAGGGTGAAGACCCCAATTACGGGGATTTCACTTACTTCGGACCGGTTCTCAAGCTTGCTGGCGAACGCGGCCATCGAGAGATGGTCGCCCTGCTCCTCGATCGCGGGGCGGATATCGAGCTGACGGATGACGTCGGCTGGCGACCACTGGCGAGCGCGGCACGAGAGGGCCAGACCGAGGTCGTGCGCCTGCTCCTGGATCGCGGGGCGGATATCGACGCCCTCGGCTGGAACGACGATTCGGCGCTGGGAATCGCCGCTCTCGAAGATCGCCATGAGATCGTCGCGCTGCTGCTTTCCCGCGGCGCCGGAGGGGCCTCTTCGACGCCCTCGCCCTGAATGATGTGACGATCTTCGAAAACCTCCTGGATCAGAGGCTGCGGGAGGGTCGCGAACTTGACGAGATCTCCGACAGCCTGGGACGACGACTCGCCGTGCTCGCGGCGGGTCGTGGCCATCTGGCGATCCTGCGGCTCCTGCTCGATCGAGGGTCGGTGAATCTTTACGACAAATTCAGAGAAGCCCATTCGGTCCTCGCCGAGGCCGCTCGGCATGGCCATCTTGACTCGGTCCGATTCCTGATCGACCGGGGGGCCGACCTCCACGCCACCAGCGAGGGCGGCCTGACGCCCCTGGACTGGGCGATCCGGGAGGGTCGGGACGAGGTCGCCCGGGTGCTCAGTCAGGCGGGGGCGGAGCGGTGAATTCGCGAGGCGTTCGGGGTGTGTGGTCGGCGCGGTTTCGGGACAATTCCGTCGTTCCTGGTCGTGCAACGGAACCCCTCTCCCCAACCCTCTCCCGCAAGGGGAGAGGGGGCCAAATCCGGCCTTCGGCCTCGTGAAATCGCTTTCGTCTGACTCCCTCTCCCCTTGTGGGAAAGGGTTGGGGAGAGGGGGCGAATGGCGTGGAACCCATCCAGAGAAGATCCCGAGATGCGTGAATTGCTCCACCAGCTGATCGACTCCCTGGAATCGGGCCGCGAGTTCATCTTCTGTCGGGTGGTCGTGACCCGAGGCTCGACACCGCAGAAGGCCGGGCCGATCGATGCTCGTCGACCCCGGACGGCGGGCAGGTCGGCACGCTGGGCGGGGGTTGCGTCGAGGAGGAGGTCAAACAGCGAGCGGTCGGGCATGGTCGGCCGGCGAGGGCGGGGGCCGAGTTCACAGCTTCGTGCTCAATCATGATTATGCCTGGGCAGATGGCCTGATCTGCGGCGGCAAGATGGTCATCCTGGCCGAATGCCCGCGCGGACCGGGCCACCTGGCGTATTACCGGGCCTATCGCGACCTGCTCGAATCCGGCCGGGGGTTCACCGAGACCGTCGTGATCGACCCGACTCGGGCAGGAGCCTCGACGCTGGGAGACCGCCATCTTGTTCGACTGCGAGCGGACGCTTCATGCGTCGCTTGGCGGGCAGCCTCCGGCGGGCCTGGCCGCGGCGGATCACCCCGCTCGACTCTCGACCCCGGCCGGGCGAGCTGGGAGGAGTCGCATATCTGCCGACGATGCCTCGTGTCCGGCTGGTGATCGTCGGGGCCGGGCATGTCGGCCAGGCGGTCGCGGGGCTGGCGGCCAGGGCGGATTTCGACGTCTGGGTCGTCGACGACCGCCGCGAATACGCCAACCGCGAGCGGTTCCCGACGCGCCAGCGGCTGATCGTCGGGCCGATCGGCCGGGTCCTCGCCGACCTGGAGATGAACCCACAGACTTATGCGTTGATCGTCACGCGAGGTCATGGGCACGACCAGGAAGCCCTGGCCCTCCTGGCTCGCCGACAGCCGCGGCGTATGTGGGCCTGATCGGCAGCAAGCGGAAGATCCGGATGATCTTCGACGCCCTGCTCGAAGCGGGGATCGACGAGGCGAGCCTCGATCGCGTCTCGGCGCCGGTGGGGCTGGACATCGGGTCTGAGTCGGTGGACGAGATCGCCATGAGCATCGTGGCGGAGCTGATCGCCCGGCGGAACCGGGGATCGGATGCCGTGGCCGAGCTTCGGTCTGCCAGCCGTCGGGTCTCCTCGTGATCGCGGCCCTGATTCCGGCCGCAGGGCTGAGCACGCGAATGGGCCGGCCCAAGCTGACCTTGCCGGTGGACGGCGTGCCGCTCATCGCTCGCATCGTGACCGCGTTCCGCGACGCTGGCACGGGGCGAGTGGTGGTCGTTGTGGCCCCTCGAGAAACGCCGGGCGCCTCTGAGATCGCCGATCTAGCCCAGGGTCGGGGGGCCGAAATCGTGGTCTGCGCCATCCCCACCGCCCGACATGCGGGCCTCTATCGAGCTGGGTCTGGCGGCGCTCTCGGGAGGCACGCCACTTTCGGCCCTCCTGCTCGCTCCCGGCGACAGTCCCGGGCTCAGTGCCACTCTGGTCGCGCGGACGATTCGCCTCGCGAGCCTGGCTCCCGGACGAATCGTGGTTCCTCGATATGAGAGTCGGAACGGACACCCGATCCTGATCCCCTGGGAGCTGGCGGTGTGCATTCCCGCGCTGCCTGACGGGGTCGGCGTGAACGCGCTGCTTCGTGAGCATGCGGACAAAATCGAACCCTTCGACGCCGACGATCCGGGTGTGCTGGTTGACCTCGACACGCCCGATGATTACCGACGATGGCTAGACCAACCATAAAATCACCGTTTATAAATCTATGAAGTACCATTATGTAAACGGTAGTTTCCCAGTAAAGCTGCACCCTCGCAGAAACGGCGCATAGCATCTCCGCCTTCAAGCATCGTCGGGCGGCTCCCGAGACCCAGCAATTCCGGCATTTCTCGTTATCGGGGGGTCGGATCACCATCCGACTCCAGTTGTCACGACCGGCTCCGGCTACTTTCTCTTCATCTCCGATCCATCTCGACAGGAGTCGCTGGATTTCCGGCCCTTGTCACCTCGGCAACGGCTCCGCCTCCAGCACGCTGGGACGATCCTTCTTCGTATTCCACGGCGGAGCCGACCAGCAATCCGTGCTCCCCTCCTCATCGAGCCGGAATTGCAACAACCGCAGCGTGCTCTTTGTGATCCATTGCACCTGGCTGGTCCGCTCTGGAATTGATCGTCAACAAAGGGGTTCTCCCGCACTTCTGATGAGCCAAGAGCGAAGATAGGTTATCCCCTCTCTGCGGCGATTCCCTGCACCTACCCTCCTGGAGGCAACCTTTGCTTCTTTCCCAGCTTCTGCACGCTCCCCTCGGCAGTCGCCTGGACCGCACCGACTTCGGTGGCACGACCCTGACTTTCGGGATCGTGACGACCAACCCCAACGCTTCCTGTACCGCCTGCGGCCACCCGAGTTGGCGGGTCCACAGCCGCTACACTCGCTCTCTCGCCGAGGAGCCGGCCTTCGGGCACCAGGTCCGCCTCCAGATGACTGTCCGTCGATTCCTCTGTTCCGACTCGGGATGCCCGCGCCACATCTTCGCCGAGCCGCTCGATGGCTTCGCGGCCAAGAATGCCCGCACGACCACGCGCCTCGCCCAAGCCCACCTCGCCATCGGCCTGGCCTTGGGCGGCGAGGCCGGGGCCAGGCTGGCGGAAAAGAGAGCGATGCCCACCAACCCGGATACCCTCCTGCGACGCGTCAAGCAAGAAGGGGCTCGATCCTCACCCAACCACCGGCTGGTCGGCATCGACGACTGGGCCAGGCTCAAAGGGCAGAAGTACAGCACCTTCGTCGGGCACTGTCGCATTGGGGGGCTGGGCAGGTTGTCAGTTTCAGTCGCTTCGGCTCCCAAAGCTTCGGCACCTGTCGGTCCTTCTGGGATAAGGATTTACGTCGTTCCAGCCCTGACCGTCGGCGCCGAAGACTGTCAACCCGGAATAGCCGCTCAACAGGACAAATGCGATAGTGCCCAATTCGCACGGCTCTGTCTCATTCCGCATTTCGAGTGGTTGACAGTCTTTGCGTCAGTTCCTTTGGATTGGTCTGGAGCAGCGTCCAGAAGTCGTACGTGGGCAAGCCCAGGCCCAGAGTCTCGTAGGGGCCGGCTTTCTTCCGGGGACCGCTCCGGAATCGGTGGCAGTTCCAGTAGAGCCGCTTCAGGTCGAGCATCGGCTGCGTCATCCGCTTGTGCCGCGACTGCTGCATCCTCAGCACGCTGTTCATGCACTCCACCGCGCTGCTGGCCCGGAACGTGTCCCGAAGCACCGACGACACACGGTCGTAGGACGCCTGCTCCTCACCGTCCAGCACCCGGTCACGTCCTACCGCACGGATCAGTTTCATCAGCGGCTCGGCGCACCCCACCCGGCGGTGCGCCAGCCACCAACGCCACGCCATCGCCTCGCGCCACTCGGGATCGGGCTCGGCTTCCGCCAGTCGCCGACCCATCCGGTCCAGGTAGCTCAGGCTCCGGGGGTCGCTCAGGAAGTTGCGGACCTTCGACCACTCCGGGCCGGTCAGCCCCTCGAGGGCCTCGGCGATCTCGGCTTGAGCGTGGCCACGGTCGTTGAGCCGGCCGTCGTCCCGGAACAGGTCGAGCGCCGCGTGGGCCCGGCCCCAGGCCGCTTCGAGGTGCTCGACTCGCTCCAGCATCGCGGTCGCCCGGGTCCAGGCGGCCTGGGCGGTCTTGGCCACGCTCCGGGCGTCGATCCCCTGCCGCTTCGAGCGGGCGACGTCGAGGTCGGCGGCCTCGGCCTTCTCCCAGGCCGCCTCGACCGCCCGCCAGTGCTGGGCCAGGACACGTTTGGCTTCCATCGTGGTGTGGAAGACGTCCAGGCCGTGCTCCAGGGGCGGGGCCTCGGGGTCGTCGAGGCGGGCCCGGGCCAGTTCCGAGACCGCCTTGCTGATCCCCCCGGCGGCGTCGGAGAGGGCGAACTCGAGGCGATCGAAGGGGGCCAGTTGTTTCTCCCAGGTCTGGGCGTTGCGGTCGGCGGCGTTCTGGCAGAAGACGGCGGTCATGCTCGCCGGCTCGATGCCGACCAGTGTCGGTCGCCCCCAAAAAAGATCTCGTTGACGGCCAGCGTCTGGACCTCGGGGACGCACGCCGCGTCGAGGGCCTGGAGGACGGGTTTGGCCTTCCGGGCGGCGTCGGCGATCCAGCGGGCGATGGTGGAGTGATCGGGAGCGTCCTCTCCGAGGAGGACGCGGAACAGGTCTTCGATCTGACGAGTGCTGATGCCCATGGCGAAGGCGTTGACCGCGAAGCGTCGCCGGGTGGGCTCGTCGAGCGAGGGGGTTGGCGGAAGGACGGGGACCTCGACCGGGGGCGTTGCGGGGTCGGGGATCTGCAACCGCCGCTCGATCTGGTGAGCATGTTGGTAGACGGTCTGCCGGCTGCATCCGGCCTGTTGAGCCCGGCCGGTGACGGCGCCGTAGATCCCGGAGAAGACGGCGTCGGCGTTGCAGACGGCGTCGCGGATCGATAGCGTGTTCATGGGGGAGGCCCTCCGTGGGGTTGGTGATCTTGGTCGTGATCCAGTCCAACACGGAGCGGCCTCCCCTTCAAGCCAAACTGTCAACCCGACAAAGTCATTTTCAGCCCGATTTGCGACAGAGCCGTTCGCACAAGGGAAGAGGGAGTCAGAAACCATAAACGGTTCATGGTTTATGGCTTATTCAACGCGATAGGGCCAGCCCGACCCTACGGGTTCGCGAAAGAATCCGCCTTGACAGTTTTTGCGATTTGTCCACAATACCTACCGTTCGGTACATGAAAAGGAGTGACCCGATTTGCTGAAGGAAGCCAAGGCGGTCGAGGCGAGCGAGCCGGCCGCGCACATCGCCCGGGTGGCGGCTCGGCTATTCGCCGACCGCGGGTACGACGCGACGTCGGTTCGCGAGATCGTCGAGGCGGCGGGCGTAACCAAGCCGACGCTCTATTACCACTTCGGCAGCAAGCAAGGGCTTGCCGAGGCGCTCCTGACCCGGCCGATGACCGCATTCGTCGGGTCACTCCGCGATCTGGTCGAGCGAGAGTCGGACGCGATCGGGATGCTCAGGACGCTGTTCGAGACGCAGATTCAGTTTCTGGCCGAGGAGCCTGACCGGGGCCGGTTTCTCTACGCGATCTGCTTCGGGCCGCAGAACTCCAGCCTCCGCGAGGAAATGCACCGCTTTGGCGAGGCGATGGATCGCGTCACGACGGATTGCGCGAGGAGGCTGGCCGACGCCGGGCGTGATCGACCGGGAACGGGTCGAGTCGTGCTCCCAGGTGATCCGGGGGCTGATCATGTCGTCCACTCTGGATCATATCCTGCTCGGCAGGCCGCTGGAGCCGGGGCTGGCCGATCGGCTGGTTTTGGACCTGCTCCACGGCTTCGGACTGCCTGGCCAGACGATCGACGGCGAAGGGAGGGGAGACGGATGAACGGTCTTCGAGCGGCGATGGCTCCGATCTTGCTGGCGCCGGCGTTGTTGGTGACGGGCTGCGGCGCGAAGTCGGAGAAATCCGCCGCGGCGAGCACCGGGCCAAAGGTCGTGCCCGTGACCATCTCGGGCGTCGAGATTCGCCCGGTCGAGCGAATGGTCGACGCCGTCGGCACCCTCAAGGGGTGGGACGAGGTGACCGTCGGCGCCAAGAAGATCGGGCGGGTCGCGAAGGTCCTCCACGACATCGGCGACCGAGTCAAGCCGGGCGAGATGCTCGTCGAATTCGAGCCTCGCGACGCCGAGCTGGCGCTCGACCAGGCCAAGAAGCAACTGCTCGCCGAACTGGCCAAGGTCGGCGTGATCCTGAACAGGTTGCCGACGCAGGTCCCGACCGAGAAGGACATCGACGTCCACAAGCTCCCGACAGTCGTGCAGGCCCAGGTGGCACTCGACCGAGCCCAGCAAAACCTCGCCCGCGAGAAAAACCTGATGAGCAAGGGCGCGGGGATGCTTCAGGAGCTTCAGAACACCGAGAACGACGTCAAGAACGCGCAGGCCGCCTTCGATAATGCCGTCCTGACCGCCCGCTCGATCATCGTCAGCGCTCTGGCGGCGTGGGTCCGCGTCGAGATCTACGAGGAGGCGCTCAAGGACATGGAGATCCGCGCCCCGATCCCCTCCAGCGTGCCGTTCGGGCTCAAGACCTCGCCGTCCTACGCGATCACCGAAGAAGATCGGTCTCCGAGGGCCAGATGATCAAGCGAGGGCGACGCGGCGTTCGACCTGGTCATCGAGAACCCGCTGCGGCTCTGGCTCAATATCCCCGAGCGGTTCGTCTCCGAGGTTGAGCCGGGCCAGGAGGTCCGCGTCTCAGTCGCTTCCTATCCCGGCAAGACGTTCCCCGGCAAGATCAGCCGGATCAACCCGATGGTTGACTCCTCCAGCCGGACCTTCCAGGTCGAGGCCGCAGTGCCCAACGACGAGGGCAAGCTCCGCCCCGGCGGGTTCGCCAAGGCCGAGATCATCACCGACCGGAACGCCAAGGCGATCATCGTCCCGCTCGACGCGATCGTCCGGTTCGCCGGCGTGACCAAGCTCTTCGTCGTCGGCGACGACGGCAAGGCTCACGCCTTCGCCGTCGAGACGGGCAAGGAAGGTCCCGGATGGGTCGAGTTGCTCGTCCCGCTGCCCGAGAACGCCAAGGTCGTCACAACCGGCCAGTCGCAGCTCGCCGACGGCACGCCGGTGCAGGTCAAGGCGCCGGAAGTCGCGGCCAAGGCCGAATAACCGAGTGCGTCGAGTCCTCGAAGACGCACCGCATGGGCCACACGACGGTACTTCTTCGAGGACTCGACGCACTCTACGCACACTGAAATCTCAAATCTGAAAGCTCAAATCCCTCATGCGAAATTTCCGGAGCCGTTCTCGTGACCATCTCCGACGTCTGCATCAAACGCCCGGTCTTCACCTGGGTGCTCGTGGCGTTGCCGGTGGTGCTCGGCATCGTGGCCTACGGGAACCTCGGCGTTGACCTCTTCCCGAACGTCGACTTCCCGGTCTGCACGGTGACGACCTCCCTCTCCGGAGCGAGCGTCGAGGAGATGGAGACGACCGTCACCAAGCCGATCGAGGACATCATCAACACCGTCTCCGGGATCGACGAGCTGCGGTCGACGACTCAGGAGGGGATCTCGGTCGTCACCGTCCAGTTCCTGCTCTCGAAGGACGGCGACGTCGGGGCGCAGGAGGTCCGCGACAAGGTCAGCTCGATCCTCGCGAACCTTCCCGAAGGGACCGAGACGCCGGTCGTCAACAAGTTCGACACCGACGCCATGCCGGTCATGGCTCTGGCGATCTCGGGCCGGCGCGACCTTCGCGAGGTCACCGAGCTGGCCCGGAAGAAGATCAAGGAGCGGTTGGAGACCGTCCCCGGCGTCGGCGCGATCAACCTCGTCGGCGGCCGGACCCGATCGATCAACGTGACGGTCGACTCCGACAAGCTCGCCGGCCTACGCCCTCTCGATCGACGACGTGAAGACCGCGCTGGAGCGGCAGAACCTCGAAGAGCCTGGCGGCCGGATCGACCAGGGATCGCGCGAGATGGTCCTGCGGACCCTCGGACGGCTCAACACCGCCAAGCAGTTCGACAACCTGATCATCACCAACAAGGGCGGGACGCCGATCCGGATCAAGGACGTCGGCCGGGCCGAGGACTCGTACGAGGAGCCCCGGACCAAGGCCCGGCTCGACGGCGAGAACGCAGTCAGCCTCTCGATCCAGAAGCAGTCGGGCGTCAACACCGTCAAGGTGGTCGACGACCTCTCGAAGCGGCTCGAAGAGGTCAAGGCCGCGCTTCCCGCCCGACATCAAGATCGTGGTCACCCGCGACACAGTCGCGGTTCGTCCGGAAGTCGATCGAGGAGGTCAAGTTCCACCTCCTGCTGGCCGCCGTCCTGGTCTCGGCGACGATCCTCCTCTTCATCCGCGACTGGCGGACGACGGTGATCGCCACCCTGGCCATCCCGACGTCGATCATCCCCACCTTCCTGTTCATGCAGTACATGGGGTTCACGCTCAACAACATCACGATGCTGGCCCTGATCCTGGCGATCGGGATCGTGATCGACGACGCGGTGGTCGTCCACGAGAACATCTTCCGCCACATGGAAGAGGACGGGATGGACGCGATGGAGGCGGCCAGCGTCGGCACGAGCGAGATCGCTCTCGCCGTGCTGGCGACGAGCCTCTCGCTGGTCGTGATCTTCCTGCCGGTCGCGTTCATGGGCGGGATCGTCGGTCGGTTCTTCTCCAGCTTCGGCTACACCGTCGCCTTCTCGGTCCTGATGAGCCTGTTCGTCTCGTTCACGCTGACGCCGATGCTCTGCTCGCGGTTCCTCAAGCTCGAACCGGGCGAAGGCGGTCACGCGAAGTCGAAGGATGGGTTCATCTACCGGTTGATCAGCGGGAGCTACGGCGCGCGTTCTGCGATTCTCGCTCCGGTTCAAGTGGCTGGTCGTGCTCCTGACGATTGGCGTCATTTTCGGCACCGTGCCGATCTCCAAGCTTCTCCAGATGGGCTTCGTCCCCCGCGACGACCAGAGTGAGTTCGAGGTCGTTGTCACCGCGCCCGAGGGGTACACGCTGGAGCGAACCGACCAGACCCTTCAAGGAGCTCGAAGCCCGGCTCTGGAAGCTCAAGGGGACGCAACACATCTTCACCAGCACCGGCGAGGTCGCGGGTGGCCGGGTAGTCAAGGGCGAGGGGAACGTCACCAAGGGAACGATTTACGTTCGCCTCGAAGACCTGGAAGACCGCAAGACGAAGTACACCCAGTTCGAGATCCAGAACGAGGCCCGCAAGATCCTGGAGGAGTATCCCGACCTCCGGACGAGCGTCAACGACGTCTCGCAGTTCCAGGGCGGGAGCCGGTCGCAGACGTTCCAGATCAACCTCTCCGGCCCCGAGTTGAGCAAGCTCTCCGAATACGCCGACCAGCTGATCGCCGGCCTGAGGAAGAAAGGCGGGATCGCCGACCTCGACACGACGCTCTCGCTCCGCAAGCCCGAGGTCCAGGTCTCGATCGACCGCGAGCGAGCCAGCGACTTCGGCATCCCCGTCGGCACGATCGCCGATAGCCTCCGGATCCTCGTCGGCGGCCGGCCGGTCTCGAAGTTCAAGGACGGCGACGAGCAATACGACGTCTGGCTCCGCGCCATCCCGTCCGACCGCGACTCGGCCCGGAACGTCGCCAACCTCCGGCTCCCGTCATCGAAAGCCGGCCTGGTACAGCTCGAAGCGATCGCCGACCTCTCCGAGTCGCGCGGGCCGACCGAGATCGAGCGCTACGGCCGCGAGCGGATCGTGACCGTCCTGGGCAATCCCGAGTCGATCCAGCTCGGCGACGCCGTGAACAACGCGAAGGAGATCCTCGCGGGCATGAACCTACCGCCGGACTACGGCTTCGTCATGAGCGGCCAGGCCAAGGCGATGGCCGAGACCGGCTATTACTTCGTGATCGCGTTCGGCCTCTCGTTCCTGTTCATGTTCCTGATCCTCGCCGCGCAGTTCGAGAGCTGGACGCAGCCGGTCTCGATCATGATGGCCCTGCCAGTGACCATCCCGTTCGGCCTGCTCTCGCTGGTCCTGTTCAACTCGCCGATGGACATCTACGCGATGTTCGGCCTGTTCATGCTGGTCGGGATCGTCAAGAAGAACGGGATCTTGCAGGTCGATTCGACGAACCAGCAGCGAGCCGCCGGGCTGAACCGGCACGACGCGATCATCAAGGCGAACCAGTTGCGGCTCCGGCCGATCCTGATGACGACGGCGATGCTCGTCGCCGCGATGGTGCCGATCGCGCTCGGCCAGGGCCCGGGGGCCGGCGCCCGGGCGAGCATGGCCAAGGTGATCATCGGCGGCCAGGCGCTCTCGCTGGTCCTGGCCTTGATCGTCACGCCGGTCTTCTACGTCCTGCTCGACCAGTGGGTCAACTTCACCCGCCGGATCGGGATCCGCTTCGCCGTCCAGCCCCGGCCGAAGGCCGAGCCGTCTACTCCTCACGAGAAGCCGGCGATCCGGCATCCGGTCGAGTCGTTGAATTGAGCGGAGACGTTCGCCCATCTGGAGTGTGGGAGCCGCGCGAGACGCGTTCCCGGGCGACCAGGCCAGCGTGTTGATTTGTCTTTACATTACTTCCTCCTTGCTCACCTCCGGCATGTCCTTTGCAGAACAATCAAACGACACCTCCGAACTCGCTCGGGGGAAGGCTGTTCTGGCAGAGGGCCGCGACGATGTTGATGTCCGACGCTCATTATTTTCCGAATGGGACCGAGACGGGCACGAGCACGATCGATCATCTTCCTGCCGTTTCCTCGCCAGTCCCTGGTCAAGATCTCCTGCGGGTGCTCGACTCATCACGGGCAAGGTCCGGAAGAATAACGAGGACCATTTCCTCGTTGCCCGGCTGGCCAAGTCGATGCAGATCTGCCAGACCAGCCTCAAGAACACGGGCGAGACCCAGTTCTCGGATGAGGACGGCTATCTGATGGTTGTCGCTGATGGCATGGGCGGCGCCGCGGCGGGCGAACGCGCCAGCGCCTTGGCGGTCGAGCAGGTCGAGAGCGTTCGCGCTCAACACGCTCAAGTGGTTCCTCCACCTCGGCAAGAGCGACGAGAGCACGCTTGTCGCGGAGCTACGCCAGGGCCTTGAGCTGGCCGACCGGGCTGTCTTCGAGGAGGCCGAGGCCAACGATCGGTTCGCCGGAATGGGCACCACCCTGACGATGGCCTACAGCGTCGGCGAGGATCTCTACATCGTCCATGCGGGCGACTCCCGAGCCTACCTGTTCCACGATGGCAAGCTCGAACAGATCACCCGCGATCATACCCTGGTCCAGATGCTGGTCTCCGAAGGGGCCATCAAGCCCGAGGAAGCCAAGAATCACCCCCGGCGGAACATCGTCACCAACGTCATCGGCGGCCCAAGCGAGGGAGTTCACGCCGAGATCCACAAGCTCCGGCTGGCCGACGGAGATGTCGTGCTCCTCTGCTCCGACGGCCTGACCGAGCCGGTCGAGGACGGACTGATCGAAGGCGTTCTGGCTGAGTCCACCGATCCTGATGCCGCCGCCCACAAGCTCGTCGCCCTGGCCCTCGATCGGGGTGGCCCGGACAACGTCACCGCGATTGTCGCCCGCTACTCGATCGAAGCCCGTGGCTGATTCCTCAGCAGATCAATCCTCGGCCCGCGCGATGTCCAGAGACGCCGCGCGGGCCACTTCATTTCCTGCCCACGCAATGGCGTTCTCAACCACAACTCATTTTCCGCTCCCTTCATTCAACGCTCAGGGCGATTTTAGAAAATTCGTTGGGAATTCTGAGCGTTGCGCTGTACTCTGTCGATGCATTCAGTCAAGTTCCCTCCTGCCCCCTTCGGTCCCGCCTTGCGTCGATCCTACGTCGAACTGATCCGGCTCGTGGGAGATACGTCTATGCGAGTGGGCATCCTGGAGTGGTTTCCCGGTTGGCCGAGCCTGGCATTGCTCCTCGGCCTGACCCTCGCAACCACGCCTTCCGCCTCGCGAGCCGACAAGCCGACTGACCCTCCCGAACCGATCTGGACCGCCGAGCAACGCGAGCACTGGTCCTTCCTTCCGCCAGTTCATCACGACCCCCCCGCCGTCGGGGCGAAAGCCTGGGTCCGAAACCCGATCGACGCCTTCATCCTCAAGCCGATCGAGGAGGCCGGACTCGCACCGGCCGCGAGGCCGACCGCTCAACCCTGATTCGCCGGCTCCGGTTCGACCTGACCGGACTGCCCCCATCGGCCGAGGAGGTCGCCGCCTTCGTCGCCGATCAGGCTCCCGACGCCTACGAGCGGCTGGTCGACCGCCTCCTGGCCACGCCCCAGTACGGCGAGCGCTGGGCTCGGCCCTGGCTCGACCTGGCCCGATACGCCGACAGCGACGGGTTCAAGAGCGACAAGCCCCGGCCCGAACGCCTGGCGCTATCGCGACTGGGTCGTCAAGGCTCTCAACGACGACATGCCCTACGATCGCTTCGTCGCCCTCCAGCTCGCCGGCGACGAGATCGCGCCCGACGATCCCGAGGCCTTCATCGCCACCGGCTTCAACCGGAACTGGCCGTTCGAGGACAACAACATGGTCCCCGGCCTGAACGACCAGCTGATCCTCGACGACATGACCGACACCACCGCGTCGGTCGTCCTTGGCCTGACCGTCGCCTGCGCCCGGTGCCACGACCACAAGTACGACCCGATCAGCCAGCGCGATTACTACCGGCTCCAGGCCCTCTTCGCCGCGACCAAGGCCAAGGACGACTACATGGTCGCCCCGCCCGAGGACCAGGCCATCCAGGCGTCGATCGAGGCCGAGCACGAGGCCCGGGTCGACCGCCTCCGCCGCGAGATCGAGTCGATCGAGAAGCCGTATTCCGCCGATCTTCTTAAGGGGAAGCTCGCCAGGCTCCCCGCCGAGGTCCGCGAGGCCTTCGAGGCCGATCCGATGACCCGGTCGACCGAGCAAGAAGAACTGCTCAAGAAGCACGCCAAGCAGATGACGTTCGACCCCAACCGAATGAAGTCATCGATGCCCGACGCCGTTCACTCGGCCTGGCAGGCCCGTCGCAAGGAGATGGATGCGCTGATCGCGCAGGCCCCGCCCCCCCTGCCGACGGCCAGCGGGATGACCGATTCCGGGCCGTCCGCGCCGCCCGTCCCTTTGCGACGGAAGGGGAACTTCGCCAACCCCGGTGAGGTGATCCCTCCAGGATTCCTCTCCGTCCTCGGCCCGACCGAACTACCGAAGGTCGAGCCGACCGCCGCGAGCACCGGCCGGCGGAAGGCCCTCGCTGAATGGGTCACGCGGCCCGATCACCCTCTGACTGCGCGGGTGATGGTCAACCGGCTCTGGCTGAATCACTTCGGCCGGGGGATCGTCTCCACTCCCGGCGATTTCGGCACGCAAGGGGCCTCGCCTTCGCACCCGGAACTGCTCGATTGGCTGGCGACCGAGCTGATCGCCCGAGGCTGGAGCCTGAAGGCAATGCATCGCCTGATCGTCACGAGCGCCACCTATCGCCAGTCCAGCGTCCCCGCGGCGAAGACGCTCGAAGCCGATCCCGACAACGAGCTATTTAGCCGGATGAACCGCCGGAGGCTCGAAGGCGAGGCGGTCCGGGACGCGCTCCTGGCCGTTTCGGGGCAGCTCGATGGACGAGTGGGAGGCCCGAGCGTCTACCCCGACCTCCCGCCGGGCGTCGAGGCTAAGGGGGGCTGGACGCGCTCTCCCCTGGCCGCCGACCGGAACCGCCGGAGCCTCTACGTCTTCGTCAAGCGGAACCTGAAGTATCCGCTCTTCGACGCGTTCGACGTCCCGGACACGAACTTGACCTGCCCCGAGCGGAACGTCTCGGTCAACGCCCCGCAGGCGCTGATGCTGCTGAACTCGGAGACCGTGCTCGAACAGGCCCGGGAACTCGCCGGTCGGGTCTACCTGGCCGCCTCGAACCGGAACGATCTGGACGAGTTGGTTTCTCGGGGTTATCGCTTCACGATGGGCCGAGGACCGCGGCCCGAAGAGCAAGACCGCTCCGTCAAGTTCCTTCAAGCCCAGGCAGAGCAACTGAGCGGGTGCGATGACACCCTGCTCCTGCCCCGACCCATGCCGGAGGGACCGACGCCGGTCCAGGCTGCGGCACTGGTCGATTTTTGTCACGTGCTGCTCAATCTGAATGAGTTCGTGTTCGTCGATTAATCCCCCCTGTCGAGGAGCCCTCCTTTCCAGGTCTCCTCGACGATCGGCCTCCGACGAGTGAGTGACCGCGATGAGCATTTCCTTCTCCTGCGAGAGTTGCGGTAAGGCCTTCACGGTCGACGACAAGTTCGCCGGCAAGAAGGGCAAGTGCAAGCAGTGTGGCGCGACGATGGAGATCCCCGGCGGGGCTCCGTCGAGGCCCGCCGCAACCCCACCACTGATTTCCCGGGGGGTCGAGCGCGAGGTCTCGCCGTCGCGACGGGCTCCAAGCCCACCCTCGACCCCGAAGGCCGATGTCTTCGGACTCGACGAGGCCCCGGCCTCCCGGCGCCTTGCGACGGCCATCGACGACGATGGTGACGCCTTGCTTCCGCCCCGCTCCGGCCGGAAGGAAGACGATTATTTCGCCCCTCCCTCGAAGACGAAGAAGAAAAAGAAGAAGCATTCGGCCGAAGAGTCGGGCGCCATGGTCTTTCTCCGGATCCTGCTCGGACTGGCGATCGGCTCGGCCGGGAACTACGCCGCGTTCACCTTCATCTCGTCGAAGATGGGGAACGTCGCGAGTAATGTCGTCCCCGGCGTCCAGTCCAAGACCGCGCTCGAGGCAATGCTCACGGAGCGTTTCAAGCTCAACCAGGATCTGATGACGATCCTCGTCACGGTCCGAGATGTCAACTCGGCCACGGCCGCGTCGGGCCGGGCGAACGCGAAGATCCGGGCGATCTCGGCGAACCTGAGGAAGTTGAGAACGGGCAAGTTTCTCAAGAAAGACCTCGATGCCCTGACCCTCAAGTTTCAGGAGCCGCTCGATTCCAGCACCAAGAGGTGGGTCGAGGAGTTCTTCCGGATCGCCCAGATCCCCGGGCCACGGAGGCCCTGAACACACAGGCCGCGATCGAGGAGCTGGATCGCGAGGAGAAGGCGGTCCCCGGCATGAAACAGATCGACATCTCCGAGTTGCAGGTCCCCTCGCCGAACAACCCGACCGTTCCGCCGCCCGTCATCAGGCCCAATGTCCAGCCGCCGAACATGCCCCAGCCCAACATGGGTCCCAGGCCCGGGTTGCGTCCCCAACCCATCCCGAGGCCGAACATCCCCCGCCCGAGAATGGGACCTCGAATGAGACCGGGAATGAACCCGGGTCAGGGCCCCGGCCCGGGACCTGGCGTCGGTCCGGCGCCTGGCCCCGCGCCTTCGCCCGCACCGGCCCCCGAGACGCTCGCCCCGGTTGAGGGTCTCTTCGAACCGAAATAACCGGTTGATCCTGGCCAGTCAAACCCCAGCGTCGCGTTCAACTTCCAAGATCCGAGGAGCCCCTCATGATCCCGCACAAAGTCTGGGCGACGACTCGACGCGACTTCCTGACCCGGGCGGGGCTGGGCTTCGGCGGCCTGGCACTCTCGGCGATGCTCGCCGACGAGGCGAAGGCCGACTCACCCGAGATCGACCCGCTCCACCCGCTCGCACCCCGGCCGCCGCACCTCGCGCGCGAAGGCCAAGAGCTGCATCTTCCTGTTCATGGAGGGCGGGCCGAGCCACATCGACCTCTTCGACCCCAAGCCCGAGCTGACCAGAGCGGGCGGCGCAGCCGCTCCCGCCGAGCTTCGGCAAGGTCTTCACGCCGATGGGCGTGGGCGGCAACACCCTGCTGGCCAGCCGCCGGAAGTTCGAGCAGCATGGCGAGTCGGGCACCTGGGTCTCCGACTGGTATCCGAACATCGCCGAGGTCGTCGACGACATCGCGCTGGTCCGGTCGTGCTGGGCCGACGGCGTGAACCACGTCGGCAGCGTCTGCCAGATGAACACGGGCAGCATCCTCGCCGGCCGGCCGAGCCTGGGGGCGTGGGTGACCTACGGGCTGGGGACCGAGAACCAGGACCTGCCCGCCTTCGTCGTCATGACCGACGCCGGCGAGCCCGATCGGCGGCCCGAGGAACTGGGGCAACGCCTGGCTGCCCGGCGACGTTCCAGGGGACGCCGTTCCGCAAGGACGGCACGCCGATCCTCCACCTCGACCCGCCCGGCTCGGTCTCCGAGGCGCAGCAGAAGGCCAAGCTCGGCCTGATCGCCGACCTCGACCGCCTGCCACGCCCAGAGCCGCGGCCGACGACTCGCGGCTCGCCGCCCGGATCGCCGCCTACGAGCTGGCCTACCGGATGCAGGCCAAGGCGCCCGAGGCCGTCGACCTCGGCCAGGAGACCGCCGAGACCAAGGCCCTCTACGGGCTCGACGACCCTCGCTGCAAGGACTTCGGCGCCATGTGCTTGCGGGCCCGGCGGCTGGTCGAGCGGGGCGTGCGGTTCGTCCAGCTCTATTGCGGCTCGGGCAGCCAGTGGGACGCCCACCAGCGACATCGAGGGCAACCACGCGCAAGCTCTGCGCCCGGAGCGACCGGCCGGTCGCCGCCCTGATCAAGGACCTCAAGCGGCGCGGGCTGCTCGACGACACGCTGGTCGTCTGGGGCGGCGAGTTCGGCCGGACGCCGATGAGCGAGGGGACCGACGGCCGCGACCATAACCCCTACGGCTTCAGCATGTTCCTGGCCGGCGGCGGGATCAAGCCCGGCATCACCGTCGGCAGCACCGACGAGTTCGGCCTCAAGGCGGTCGAGGACAAGGTCCACGTCCACGACCTCCACGCCACGATGCTCCACCTGCTCGGGCCTCGATCACAAGCGGCTGACCTTCTTCCGCGACGGCCGCGACGAGCGCCTGACGGTCAACGGCGGCAAGGTGATCCGGCAAATCCTGGCGTGAAGCGATCGGTTGAACCGGCCGGTTCAACCGGGCCAGGTCGCCATGCGTTCAACGAGGTGGAAGTCCCACGCCAGGTAAGGGAACAGTAAACCCAGCACGATCCCGAAGGCAACAAGATAGGCGAAGTAAGCGATCCATTGCCACGTTGACCAAGGGACGGATCGAGACCGGCGCGATATTCCAGTGGCAAGATGAAGACAGCAAACATCAGCGAGTATTCGAGCAAAACAAATCTTCCCCGAGGGATCAGATGCCAGGCCGCCGATAGGATCGAGGCGGAGACCACGAGCCTCATCAGCGATCGGATGCGGAATTGCATGGGGGGATTCCGGACGGATCGATCCACGGGGGGGCCGATGCGGAACGCCCTGCATGATACACTGAAAGATGGGATTTCCGCGTTGTGATCGCCCTCCCGATCGTCAGGAACGATGGTCCTCTGGCCGCCCGATGCTCGTGAAGAATGGCCGGCGAGCGGCGAATCTCCTTCGAGTTGGAGGGTCGGTCATCGCCAGCGCCCGCTCGATCGGGCAGGATCATAGCCTCCGATGGCGTGGATGGTTCGGCGGTTGCGGTCGGCGACGGGGCCGATGATCCTGACGTCGGGGATCATCCTGGCCGGACTCTCCATGGTGGGCGTGTCCCGGGCCGATGACCTCGTTTTGCCATTCGGCGTCTGGAACGTCGAGGCTCGCGGCTTCGCGTGGCCTTGCCGGCTCGAATCGCTGGAGATCCGCCCCTCGAATCACCCCGGCGAGGCCTTGCTCGTCGGGTCGAAGCGGGGGGACGACGGCCAGCTTCGCCTCTGGGGCACGTCCCGGATCGACCGGAAGGCGACCGGCCCCATGGCCTCTCGCTGGTTCACGGCCGCCTGGCCCTCGGGGACTTCGACCGTCCTGATCCAGCTTCGGCCCGAGCCAGCGGGACGATTGATCGCGTTGATCCGCGAGCAGTCGAAGGACCGGGTGGTCGGCGACCGGGTCCGGCAGGTCGTGCTCGCCCCGATCCCGGCCGACGAACGACCTGTGATCGACGGCCCGGCACGCCACGTCCGACTTCGGGACCAGCCTTGAGGTTTGAGCCTGAGATCGGCGGTCTTTCGAAGGTCAAGGTCACAGGCGTTTTCGTCGCTCGGGCCGATGGAACGGAGGCGCAGGCCGGTGGCCTTGCCCGACGGGTTCGCCTCGGCCTCGCACCCCTGCTGGTCGCCCGACGGGCGCTGGATCGCTTTCGCGGCGTTCGATGCGAACGGCCGAGACCCGCTGATCCGGATCGCTCCGGCGAAAGGCGGGTTGAGCACGGCGGTCGCAGCTGGCAGCACGCCAACCTGGTCGAGCGATGGGACGAGGATCGCCTATGTCGCCAGCGGTCGGGCCGACTACGCAACCGACTGGTCGAGCCTCGGACGGAACGAGGAGCGGATCGAGGCGGTCACCCTCTCGGGGCCGAGGGCCGGCGAGGTCGAGGTCCTCACCCGGGGGATCTGGCCGCGCTGGTCGCCGATCGATGACCGGCTTGCGTTCGTTGGGCGGGCCGATGCCAACTGGGACATCTACGTCCGGTCGCCCGACGGCCTGGGCCTGGGCCGGCTTACCGACGACCCCGCGCTCGACACCGAGCCGGTCTGGACATCCGATGGCAAGTCCGTCGTCTTCCTCTCCGATCGGTGGAACCGCTGGGACCTCTACCGGGTCAGTGCCGACGGTCGAGGGGGCGCGAACCGAATGACCAACCACGCCCGGCGCGAGGATCATCCCTCGCTCAGCCCAGACGGCCGGCGGGTGGCCTTCGTCGACCATCGGAGTAGGCCCGATGGCTCGATCCTGATCCTCGACCTCGAACGGGGGACCGTCCTCCCCTTCCCCGAGTTACTCCGACGGCGACCGGGACCCCGCCTGGTCACCCGACGGGGGCTCGATCGCCTTCATCAGCCGGAGGCCCGGCCCGCTGCTTCCCTCGGGCGGCCGGCCTTGACGGGCTTCGAACCTGGTTTTCAGATCTCGGATCTGGAATCTGAGATCCGAGATCGAGCCGACGCGTCGCGGAATCCGCTTTACTTCTTCCGCTTCGCCTCATCCGGCTGGCTGGCAACGGGTGTGCTCAGCGAGTTCGAGCTGATGAAGCAGGTCAGGGCCTGCGGATTGGTCGGCTTGCCGTCAGCCGTGGGGACGATCCGGAGGTTCCGGCGAACCGTCTTGTCGGGCAGGCCCGGCTCCTTGAGGGTGATCGCAAACGAGCAATCGCGATCGGCGCTCAGCGTCTCGACCTCGATCGGGTCGAGCGAGATCTTGCCGTCCACCGATCGTGGGTGGTTCCTGGTCTGGAACTTGATCGTCTCGAACCGACAAGCGGCGTGTCCAGGCTTGATTTCGATCTCGCCTCCCTCCGGCGAGAGGCCGTCGAGCCGGAGGCTGAGCCTTACCTTTTGCTTGACCGAGGCCGGCTCGGCGGCGAACTTGCGAGGCGTCGGCCCCGACCAGCGCGGCCACGAGCGTCAAAGCGGCCATCCATGACCAGCCTTGCATGCGAGTCCCACTCCTTCCGAACCGGGTCGGGTCGGGCGTCTTGGTGCGTCCCCGTTCCCTGGGGTCGCCGCGCCTGTCATGGCGCATCCTCCGATGGGCGGCGGCAAGGTAACCGCACTCGCCCATCGAGGCAAGCCCATTCGAAAAAGGTTCAAGTTCGCCGTCAGATCGTCCGACCACCATCGACGACCAGCACCTGGCCGGTCATCAGGCTCGTCTCGTCGGCCAGGAAGAGCGCGACGGCCGCGACGTCGTCGGGCGTGGCCGGGTCGCTTGAGCGGGGTCAGCTTCATGGCCGATTCGACCATGTCCTGATGGTCGGCCAGCCAGCGGGTCTGGACCGGCCCGGGGCGACGGCGTTGACCCGGACCTCGGCGCGAACGCCCTGGCCAGGCTCTTCGTCAATGTGATGACCGCACCCTTGCTCGCCGCGTAGGCGACCGAGCTCCCCGAGCCCGCCACGCCCGCCACCGAGGCGATGTTCACAATGTTGCCATTGCGAGCCTTCAGGTGCGGCATCGCCGCCCGGCAGCCGAAGAAGGTGCCCTTGAGGTTCACGTTGAGGATGTCGTCCCAGACCTGGCGCGGTGAGTCCATCGAGGTCGGTGTGCGGGACAAAATAGGTCGTTGCCGCGTTGTTGACCAGAACGTCCAGACCGCCGAACATTTCGATCGTCCGCTCGACCATCGCGCGGACCGCCGTGTCGTCGGCGACGTCGGCCTTCACCACGATGACTCTTCCGCCCCGCGAGCGAACACCCTCGGCCGTCTCTTCCGCCTCGTCCTTCGACCGTGAGTAATTGACCGTGATGGCGAACCCTCGCTCGGCGAACCGCCAGGCCACCGCTCGGCCGATCCCGGTGGCCGACCCAGTCACAAGGGCAACGCGTTGCTGTTCCATGACGGGCTCCGATCGATTCGGGATGAGCTGATTAACAGCATCGTTACTTATAAAGCAGCTGTTGCTGGAATTCGATGCATATAGCCAAGCCAGCCCGAGCAAACTTTTGCCGATAACCCAAATGTCGTTCTCAGCGACGCTGGGTCGCGTCCCTGCTACGAGCGACGCCTAACAACCCTTTTGAGCGGCCGCGCCGATCTGGGTAGTCTCTGCCCCAGTCTATAGTTAGGCGTGACTTGGATCACTCGCCGGCGTAACGTTTGGCCAGGTAGCTGCCCGCACGGGGGGTTAGTGGCTCACCCTCTCGGAACAGCACCGTGCCACTCGCACCGAAGCTGAGCAGAATCCCTGGAGGCAATGCCAGGAACGGGATGATTTGAGGTACGTGCCGGATGACCGCCTCGTACAATGACACTCGCCGCAACTCGGCCGCGTCATTGTGGTCATGGCCGTCCTCTCGGCACCCGAAGAACCAACCCGAGTCTGCCCCAGCCGGCTCTCCTCGCTCCATCACCATGTCCTCGCCCTTCCCAAGCCGATCACAGATAATGGCCGATTCGCGCATGGACGGAAAGGACAAATCGTGGGGCTCCAACACGCTCTCAACCACATCCTTTTGGATCCGGAGGTGCGCCAGGGTGTTATTCACAGACTTCGACCACTCGATCGGCAAGTGACGCATATCCGGCTCCCAGATAGATAGGTCGCCTCCGTCGTGCCTCACCTCGGTTGTGACCCACCCGACTTGACAGGTCTGTCCGGCGGTGTATCGAGCCCCTCCGGCGACGGATTCTTCAAGCCAACCCAGGAGCCACTTCACGTCTTTCGCGATCACAACGAAGTCGGGATCGTAGGCAACACAAAACTCAGGATGTCCGTGACGAACGCACGCTGTGGTTCGCAAAACCTTCACGCCAAGAGGCCCTCTCTCCGTCCAAGCCTACTGTCGCGAAACCTCGGCGACTTTCGCAAGGTCCCGGGATTGACGGTCGAGGATTGGTGCGGTTGGCCGCTCGGCGTTCGCGACGGCTGGTCGATTCCCATTCGCCCCCGTGACCATCCGCGCAACCTCGTCGACCGACGGGCTCATCCAGTCGAGGACCGAGCGCGGGTAGACGCCCAGAAGCACCGTCAGGACGACCAGCGGGGCAAGGATGGCGGATTCACGCGGCGTGAGATCGGAAAAGAGCCCGAGCGACTCGTTCCGGCCCCCGAAGACCCGGCGGAGGGTCCAGAGAATATAGCCAGCGGTCAGGACCATGGCGAACGCCGCCAGGACCCCGAGCGCGACGCTGTAGTGGAACGACGACAGCACCACGAAGACCTCGGCGATGAAGCCGCAGAGGCCCGGCAAGCCCATCGAACCGAAAAAGATCACGACCGAGGCGCCGTAATAGAGCGGCATCGAGCGTTCGAGACCGCCGAGCTTTGTCAGATCCCTCGTGTGAGCCCGGTCGTAGATCACGCCGACGAGGAAGAACATGGCGGTCGAGGTGACGCCGTGGGCGATCATCATGTACATCGCCCCGTTCAGGCCGTAGGCGTAATAGCGGTGGTCGCCCGCGAGGTTCATCGCGGCCATCCCGAGCGTGACGTACCCCATGTGGCTGATCGAGCTATAGGCGACCAGTTTCTTGAAGTCGGTCTGCGCCATCGCCGCGAGCGCACCATAAAGAATGCTGAAGACCCCGAGCGCGGCCACGGGATAGGCCCAGTCGTGCGCCCCGGCCGGCGCGAGCGGCCAGGCCATCCGGATCATCCCGTAGCCGCCGATCTTGAGCAGGACGCCCGCCAGGACCATGCTGATCGGCGTCGGGGCCTCGACGTGGGCGTCTGGCAGCCAGGTGTGGAACGGGAACGACGGGAGCTTGACGCAGAAGCCAATGAAGAAAAGGCGCGAAGATCCATTGCTGGATATTGTGCCCGTAATATCCCGTTTCCGAGGCAGCCCTGGCCAGCTTCAGGACATCAAACGTGTGGGCCTTGAAGGGCTCTCCGCCCACGATCGACGGAGCATCGCCCGACCAGAAGTAGAGGGCCAGGATCGCGACCAGGATGAAGACCGAGCCGAACAGCGTGTAAAGCAGGAACTTGATCGCCGCGTACTCGCGCCGATCGCCCCCCCAGAGAGCGATCAGGAAGTACATCGGCAGGAGCATGACCTCGAAGAAGACGTAAAACAAAACGAGATCAAGCGCTACGAAGACGCCCATCAGGCTCGACATCAGCAACAGGAACAACGAAAAGTAGCCTTTGACCCTCACCTGGACGTCCAGCGACGCCGCGCAGGCCAGCACGCCCACCAGGCTCGTGAGCAGGAGCAAGGCGAGGCTGATGCCGTCGACACCCAGGTAATATTCGATGCCGAACTCGGGAATCCAGGGGTGCCGAACCGCGAGATTTCCCTCGATCGCGGCGACATTTCGGTCGCCGAGAGGGCTGACCAGCGCGCAGGCTCGCCAGCGACGTCTCGCCGGGCTTGAGCGTGAGATACGACGTGAAGACAAGGAGCGTCAGGGCAAAGGTAATGACCGTCGCCCCGAGCGCGAATCGTTTAATCGTGGTGGTTGCGCGCCGGGAATCAGGAGGACGGCGAACGCCCCGCCCATCGGCACGATCCAGAGAAGACTTAGTAGCAGGTCATCACTCAACACGGGTCTTCCCAAGCCTCTCTCTTCGGACTCAAACCAGGATCCAGGCGAACATGGCCGCGAACAGGCCGACGACCGCGACGGCCAGCACCAGCAGGTAGGTCGGCAGGCTCCCATTCTGAAGCCACCGGGCGCGATCGCCCGTCACGTAGAGCCCGCGCGCGATCAGTCCGACCAGACGGTTGACGGCCACACGGTCGAACACCCCCTCGAAGCGACTGAGTCGCTCCGTCAGCCAGGCCAGACCGTCAACCGCGCCGTCGAGACCCCGGCGATCGGTCCAGCCGATCCCTCGCGCGATCGCGAGCGTCGGGGCGACGAACAAGACCCGATAGAGCTCGTCGAAGTACCACTTTCGGACGAGGAATTGATGAACCGATCCGAAGCGACGGGCTGTTTTCGACGGGTCGAGACGTCTCCAGGCGAGCCACGGGCCGTAGGCGAGCGCCCCCAGTCCGAAGCCCACGGAAAGGACCAGGATTGACGCCCCCATTGCCCACCAACGGGAGCCGCCCGGGTCGATCGACTCGATTGGTTCGCCGTATTCGAGCATCCTTTCCAGGATCGGCTCGAATCCGAAGAACGGCAGGATCGTGACCGGCCAGCCGAGCACAACCGTCGGCACCGCGAGCGCGATCAGGGGCCAGGTCAACAGCCGTTCCCCTTCCATCGCCTCCGAGGCCGAATGGCCCCTCACCGAACCGGCGAAAATCAGGAACCAGAGCCGGAACATGTAGAACGCAGTGATCGCTGCCCCGACCGCCGGCAAGAGGAACAGCAGGAGATGCTCGGGTCGCCCCATGACGAAATGGAGCGTCGAGGCGAGGACCGCGTCCTTCGAATAGAACCCGCTGAAAAGCGGTACACCCGAGATCGCCATTGTCGCCACCAGCATCGTCAACGCCGTGACGCGCATCCGCCGGTAGAGGCCGCCGAGTTCCGGCATCTCGTAAGTGTGGACGGCGTGATAGACGCTCCCCGCGCCCAGGAACAGCAAGGCCTTGAAGCAGGCGTGCGTCATCAAGTGGAACAGCCCGGCCGATCGCCCCCCCACGCCCAGGGCGATCATCATGAAGCCGAGCTGGCTCACGGTCGAGTAAGCGAGAACCTTTTTGAAGTCGGTCTGGACCATCGCGATCGACGCCGCGATGAACAGCGTGATCCCACCGACGTAAGCGATCGTGAGCAAGACCTCGGGCGTGAAGACCGGGAAGACCCGCCCGACCAGATAGACCCCCGCCGCGACCATGGTCGCCGCGTGGATCAGGGCCGAGACCGGAGTCGGCCCGGCCATGGCGTCGGGGAGCCAGACATGGAGCGGGAACTGGTGCTCTTGCCCACGCACCCCGCGAACAAACCCAGGCCGGCCAGTACCAGCATCCCGTAGCCGATCCGCCGGGGGTGCCCCGACGCCTCTTCGACCGAAATCCGACCTGTCGCAGGATTGACCAGTTCGACGACCGATAGGCCCTCGACCGTCCGGACGTTCAACTGACCGTGCTCGTCGCGGATCTGATCGTTAATTTCGCGGATGTCAAACGTCCCCAGGTTGGCCCAGATCAGGCCGAGGCCGAGGATCATCCCCACGTCCCCCACCCGGTTGACCAGGAATGCCTTGGTCGCCGCGTTGACGTTGGCGATCTCCTCATGCCAGTGCCCAATTAGCAAGTACGAGCAGAACCCGACCAGTTCCCACGCCACGAAGACGAAGAAGAGGTTTGAGGAGACCACGAGCAGCAGCATCGAACCGCAGAAAAGCGAAAGATAGGCGAAGCAACGAGGGTAACGCAAGTCGTCCCTCATGTAGGCGATCGCGAAGACGTGCACGACCGTGGCGACGAACGTCACCATCAGAAACATGAGCACGGTCAGGTTATCGACGTCCAGCCCCAGCCTGATCGAGAGTGGCTCTCCGGCCCGCTTGCCCACCACAGGAGGAACCTTCGAACCAAGGTCGACCCACGAAAGCTCCCCTCGCCAGACCAGCGGCAAAGTGTGATGGTCCGCCGGAGCCGAGTCCGTCGTGGCTGTCTCCGCGAACACGCCTTGAGCCTGGGAGAAGTACGAGACGAACCCAACGAGGCTGAGGAGGAACGAGAAACCGATCGCTCCGGTCGCGACATGACCCACGCGGCGACCGAGTTGTTGACCGGCCGCGAGTTCGACGACGAACGCAATCAATGGAATCAGGACGGCCGTCCCATAGAGCCCAAGCTGCCAGATCATCTCGGTCCCTTGAGCCCTTCGCGTCAAATTCGCCCGGCCACGTTGGGTCCGGGAACAGAGCACTATCGCAGAGTCGCTTCACCGATGCAAGATTCCCGGCCGCGTCCTGAAGACGGCGGACGTCGATTTCTTCTGATTCATCAACCGGTTACGTTGACGGCCCGGATCAGAATCAATGACCGCTGCCCTTGTCCCGGGCGGGCTTGCTCCTCTAGGATGGCCAGACGCGTCGGAAGGGCGAGGGGACCACGACGCTTTCGACAAGGAGGTGGGTCCTCTCCGACTCCCGAGGTCTCGCCCGATGAGGAAATCCCTGACGGCGTTCGCGTGGTTCGGCCTGCTCCTGGGCAAAACGGATGGTTTTGGTCAGGAGCCCAATTCAACCCAGTCAATCCGGGTCCGGCTGCTCCAACCGGATGCTCAGGCCAGGGAAGTGGCTCGACTTTTCCAAGGGTCGAGAGCCCCTCACCCGGCGGCGGCTCTCGCCGCATGGAAGCGGGCGAGCACCGACCCGAATCGGCTGGGTAAGCCTCTGGAAGCTTTGATTGCGGCCTTCAATCCCCTCATGGCGGATGAACTCCGAACGTTGGACGGCGCCGAATTCACGCTCCGTTTCGACCCCGAGAGCGGTGAGCCCGACTGGTCCGCCGTCCTTCCCAAGGATGACGGAACCTTCGCTGCCCTGGCGACGGCTCTGGTCCTGACGGGAGGGGCAGCCGAGGTCCCGCTGGGCAACCTCGCGGTTGACCGCCTTGAGGGACCGGGCTCGCCATTCATGGCCAGGGACCCTCGTGGCGTCCTGCTGGCGAGGACTCGCGAAGGTCTCCAGCGGGCGAGCGAACGACTCAATGTCCCGTTGGACCGGACCCGGAAGGCTGGATTCGTTGTCACGATCGAACCCAACTCGCTGAAGAGGTCGAAGATCCTTGCCGTCCGACGGGTGGCGGAGGCGATCCAACCGAACGATCCTCTGATCGCTGGTTCATCGGGCTCAATCGACCTGAGCGGATCGCTATTCAACAATTCACTTCTGGTCTCGGTTGCGTACAAGGGTCCCAGGCTGTCCAGGCTGGCGACGATTGACCCGACATGGCTCGACTGGCTCCCGAAGGACCGAACGGTCGCGGGTTTCGCCTTGAGGATCGATCCGGCCGCGGAGACCTGGGATGCGCTCTTCAGTCTGGCTGATCGCGTCGATAAACTCGACCCGGATCGGCCTCACGGGGTGCCTCTCTCACTCAAGATCCTGGGAACGATTGCCACGGCGGGAATTAGCGCCAGGAGGGATCTCCTGTGGCACCTTGACGGGGTCTCGGGGTGGGTGAGTGCGGACGGGAAAGGCCCGGACGGAGCCCTCGTCGCGTTTCATCTCGACGACGTGGCCGCAGCCGAGAATCTTTGCGCCAAGGTTGAGGCGACGCCCTACTTCAGGCCGCTCCAGCCACCCGAACCAGGACGTCCCACACCCCTGATCGAATTCAAGGGCCGAATTCTCAGGATTTCGAGGATCGATCGGTCGGTCGTTGTGACCTGGGGCGATGGGATACTCGAAGCGTCTCAGGTGGCCAGAAGCAGCCCGGAGCGTTCGGCCGGCCCTCGGCTCCGACAGTCCTGGCAACCTGATTCCCGGCAGACGTTCTGCGGTGGCCTTTGGCCCGGTCGCCTCCCAGACATCTGGCCGGAGGGCTCTCCGCTGGCCAGGGCTCTCGCCGACGCGCCACCGATCGCGTGGAACGGTTGCGGAGACTTGAATTCTTATTCTCTATCCTTATCCTGGAACGATCTGGATGCCACAGTGAAGCGGTTCCTCGACTTGATCCCGCTTGACCCTCCGCCGGATCGTTAATTGATTGGCATCGTCCCATCGGTTGCCCGACTTGTCGGACACAGAGGAGTCTGGCCCCAGGTTTGCTTCAAGCAGATGGGGCTACGTCTCCAACGGCGTCGGGGCCGATCGAGCCCCGGGCCCGGGAGGCGTCCTCGAAGGTATTCTCTCTAATGCGCAAGCTCGACTGGAAAAAAGCCGCCCTCCTCGCGATCGCCCTTTTCGGTTCGTCCCCGCTGATCGGCTGCGAAAAGGACGGCTCGGCAGGCGGCGTGGGCAAGAAGATCGACAACACACTCGATCCCCGCGGGCCGGCCCAGAAGGTCGGCGACAAGATCGATAACGCGGTCGGCAAGTGACCGGGGCTTGACCCCGTCGTCCCCGATCGCCGATCATCGCCTCGGTGATCGGCGGTCGTGGACCGCCGCAACTCGATTCGTGGCCCCACTCCGGCCCCTTCATGCGGCTCATCGATCTTCACGTTGACTGGCTCCTCCAGTACGCCCCGGAAACGGTCGTCTTCGACAATTCGCTTTATCCGCGTGTCACGGAGCGGCTGGGACAGCTCGACGGGTACCTTCAATCCACCGGCGCCGCGATCCTTTCCTGCTACCGGGATTCCGAGGACTGGGCGAGGCAACCGGATACATGGTCTGCGCTCGGTGAACTACTGACCAGGATCGAGGCTGAGTTCCCCGGCCGGCTCCTGATCACGGCGGACGACTTCAATCGCTGGCGGGACGATCGTGAGGGCCTGACCTGGGGCCTGATCGGGATCGAGGGGTTCGATTCGCTGATCCGGTCAACCGACGACCTAACAAGACTCCCCCACCTCTTCCGACGCGGTGTCCGGCTGTTCCAACCGGTCTACGCATCGACCAGCCTCCTTGGCGGCTCCTCGGCCCCGGGCGATTCTCGAGGCTTGACCGAGCTTGGCCGGGGGTTCCTCGAAGCGCTGCTTGCGCTTTCTCCCGAGGAGAACGGCCCTCGGCCCCTCTTCGACCTGGCCAACCTGAACCCTTCGGCCGCGTCGGACGCCCTGTCCTGGTTCGAGGCCGAGCCTTCGCGAGCCCGACGGGTCATTCCGATCTACAGCCATGGCGCCCCGGCTCATCCCGGTTTTGAATCGCCTCGGGCCATCTCGATCAAGAATCTGTCGAGGCTTCGCTCGCTGGGCGGTTTCATCGGTGTGAGCGTCTCTCCACCGTTCTTCCAGGCGCCCGAAGACGTTCGGGCGACGATCGAGTTTATCGCGACGATCCCTTTCGAGGGTCGGCCCGGGTTCGAGGGGATCGCAATCGGGACCGACTTCCTGGGAGTGAACGCGACCTTACCTGGCCTCCGGAACGCGGCCGCGGTGGTGGCCTGGGCGATCGCGAGCTTCGATCGGCCGATCGCCAAGGCCATTGTCGCCAATAATGCCCTCGGGCTCGTTGCCCGGACGACGGGCGTGACTCATCACGTTTGAGACGAATCGCCCCAACGCTCCGGGAGCCAACCACGCGATGACTGCATCCGAGTTGACCCCACCGACCAGCCTTGACGCCCCTCACCGGCACCTACCAGTGCTTCTCCTGCTGTTCGTCGGAAGTGGCTGCGCGGCGATGATCTACGAGGTCGTCTGGCTCCAACTCCTGCAACTGGTGATTGGCTCGACTGCCGCGTCACTCGGCGTGCTACTGGGGACGTTCATGGGGGGCATGTGTCTGGGCAGCTTGATCCTGCCTCGCCTGGTCTCGGGCCGTCGGCACCCACTGAGGGTCTACGCCCTTCTTGAGCTAGGTATCGGCGCACTGGGTCTCGCGGTGCTGTTCGCGATGCCGTCGATCGAAGGATTCTACGAACGTCACTCCGTCCCGGGCTTTCAGGGCATCCTGCTCCGGGCGGCCCTGGCCGGGGTCTGCTTGCTGCCGCCCACGTTGTTGATGGGGGCGACGCTCCCGGCGATCGCTCGATGGGTCAAAACCGGTCCCGAGGGCGTGTCATGGCTCGGATTCTTCTATGGAGGGAACATCGCCGGCGCGGTGTTCGGCTGCCTGCTGGCCGGCTTCTACCTATTACGGGTCCATGATATGGCGACGGCAACCTACGTCGCCTGTGCCCTGAACGTGACCGTGGCCGCGATCGCACTGGTCCTCGCGGTGCCTGCCCGTTATGTACCGACGGCCGCCGCCCCCTCGACCGAGCCCTATCCTGGACGCCCGGCTGGCGCCTGGGCCGTGTATCCGGCGATCGCCCTCTCCGGAATGTCCGCATTGGGTGCCGAGGTGGTCTGGACCCGCCTCCTTTCGCTGATGCTTGGCGCGACTGTCTACACATTCTCCTTGATCCTGGCCGTGTTCCTGATCGGCCTGGGAATCGGTAGCAGCCTGGGGGCGTTCCTGGGCCGTCGGTCGGCCTCGGCGCAGGCGGCGCTGGGTCTCTGCCAGTGGTTTTTGACCCTGGCCATCGCCTGGACCGCGGTCATGATCTCAGAGTCGCTCCCTTACTGGCCGATTCAGCCGGGACTCTCGACAAGCCCCTGGTTCAATCTCCAACTCGACCTGGCTCGTTGCCTTTGGGCCGTCCTTCCCCCGGCGTTCCTCTGGGGAGCCAGCTTTCCGCTGGCGCTTTCGGCCGTCTCGGCCCCTGGCCAGGACCCCGGGCGACTCGTCGGCGGGGTCTACGCGGCCAATACGCTCGGAGCGATCGCCGGCGCGCTGGCCTTCAGCCTTCTCCTGATCCCCGGCATCGGCACGGCCAACTCCGAGCGCGTGTTGATCGGGCTGGCCGCGGCGGCTTCGATCCTTGTTCTGGCTCCCCGGCTCCATCGCGCGACCGGGATGCGCGCCTGGGCGGCTCGGTGGCGTTGGCGGCCGCGCTGGCCGTTTCCAGTTCGCTGGCATGGATCGTGACGCCGTTGCCATGGGCGGTCGTCGCGTTCGGCCGGCAGTCGCCCATGGTGATCGCGCGGGGGATCTCGAATACCATCGGTGAAGTCCCCAGCGGGACCGAGACTCCGGAATTCTCCTGCATGTACGTCGGCGAGGGGATGAACGTCTCGGTCGCCGTCACCATGACGAAGCAGGGAGTACTTAGCTTCCATGGCGCCGGCAAGATCCAGGCGTCCACACTGCCCGAGGACATGCGGCTGCAGCGGATGCTCGGGCATATCCCTTCGTTGGTTCACAAGAATCCTGAGTCGGTCCTGGTCGTGGCCTGCGGCGCGGGTGTCACCGCTGGCACGTTTCTGCTTCATCCCGAGGTCAAGCGCATCGTCATCTGCGACATCGAGCCTCTCGTGCCGAAAACCGTCGCCCCGATGTTCGGCGTGGAAAACGAACATGTGGTTGACGGCATCGCCCATGAGAACCCCCACACGGTCAAGGGCAAGCAGGTGGAGATGATCTACGACGACGGCCGGCACTTTCTCCGGACGACGCGGGAAAAGTTCGACATCATCACCTCCGACCCGATCGACCCGTGGGTCAAGGGGTGCGCCTCGTTGAATACAGTGGAATATTATCAGATGTGCCGAGATCATCTGAATCCGGGTGGGATTGTTTCCCTCTGGATCCCCCTTAACGAGAGCGACCTGGAGACGACCAAGAGCCTGATCGCCACCTTCTTCAAGGTGTTTCCCAACGGCATCCTCTGGAGCAACGAGGCGCGAAGGATACGGCTACGATGGCATCCTCTTCGGCCAGGTCGAGCCGACCGTCATTGATGTTGACGCCTTTCAAAAGCGGCTGGCCCGGCCGGACCATCGGCTCGTCAAACAATCGCTCCTGAACGCGGGGCTCTGGGAAGCCAAGGGTTTCGAAGGGGAGGAGGTTCCAGACGAAGGGATCGACCTTCTCGCCACCTATGCCGGTCAAGCTCCCCTACTCAACGATTGGACGCGAGGCGCTCAGATCAACACCGATCGTAATCTCCGGCTCCAGTTTCTCGCCGGCCTCTCGTTCAACTACTACATGGGTGGCGGAATTCTGACGAGTATCCTGGGGCACTACCGCTTTCCCGAGAAGACCTTCGTCGGCTCCCCCGAGGCGATCCAGTCGTTGAAGGAAGCCTTGGGGCGAAAGAGGCGTGTCGAACGGCCGTAAGGAAGTCTGCCAGTTCGACCTGAATCGTCCTCTCAGGAAGTCGATGCACCCGGTGGGCTCCGCTCTGCCGATTTGGCAGTTTAATCTTGCGACGCGACGGGTTCGGCAGACATCTGGTCCGCACGCTTCCCGAGCAAATCCCCCTAAAGTCTTGCCCCACAAAAATATACGCAATGGTTTTTGCCCGGGCACGATGCTTGCATACGGTTGCTTATCGTGACGGGAGGATGCGCCGCGATGGGCACTCTTCCTCCCGGCGTCATTGGCGATTCGAAGGCGAGGGACAGCGATGAAAATCCAGCCCCTGGGCGATCGCGTGGTGGTGGAGCGGGAAGAGGCCAAGGGGACGACGGCCGGCGGGATCGTCCTGCCCGACACGGCCAAGGACAAGCCGCAGAAGGGCAAGGTGCGTCGCCGTCGGCGACGGCCGGGTCACCAAGGACGGCAAGAAGCGGCCGCTCCAGGTGAAGGTCGGCGACAGCGTCCTGTTCACCTCCTACGCCGGCGACGAGTTCAAGCTCGACGGCGAGAAGAAGGTCCTCCTGATGCGCGAGGACGACATCCTCGCCGTCATCGACTGAACCAGACCCGATTCCCGTAGGGCAGGGCTTGCCCTGCCGCTTGTGGCAGGGCAAGCCCTGCCCTACGAGTGGTCCGATATCCATCCGATCCAACTTCGATAACTGGAGATCATGCCCGATGGCCGCGAAGATGATCGCGTTTGATCAGGAAGCCCGCCAGGCGATGCAGCGAGGGGTCGCGAAGCTGGCCCGGGCCGTCAAGGTGACGCTCGGCCCTCGCGGCCGCAACGTCATCATCCAGAAGTCGTTCGGCTCGCCGACGGTCACCAAGGACGGCGTCACCGTCGCCAAGGAGATCGAGCTGGAAGACAAGTACGAGGACATGGGCGCGAAGATGGTCAAGGAGGTCGCCAGCAAGACCTCCGACGTCGCCGGCGACGGCACGACCACCGCCACCGTGATGGCCGAGGCCATCTACAACGAAGGCCTCCGGGCCGTCGTCGCCGGCGTCAACCCGATGCTGATGAAGCGCGGGATGGACAAGGCCGTCGCCGACATCGTCGAGCAGCTCAAGAAGATGAGCACCAAGATCTCCGACAAGAAGGAGACCGAGCAGGTCGCCACCGTCGCCTCGAACTTCGACACCGAGGTCGGCAAGATGATCGCCGAGGCCACCGAGAAGGTCGGCAAGGACGGCGTGATCACGGTCGAGGAGGGCAAGGCGCTCAAGACCGAGGTCGAGTGGGTCGAGGGGATGCAGTTCGACCGCGGCTACCTCAGCCCCTACTTCGTGACCAACCCGGCCACGATGGAAGCGGTCCTCGAAGACGCCTACATCCTGATCTACGAGAAGAAGATCTCGTCGGTCAAGGACATGGTCCCGGTCCTGGAGAAGGTCGCGCAGACGGGCAAGCCGCTCCTGATCATCGCCGAGGACATCGAGGGCGAGGCGCTGGCCACCCTGGTCATCAACAAGCTCCGCGGCACCTTCCGTTGCGCCGCGGTGAAGGCCCCCGGCTATGGCGACCGCCGCAAGGCGATGCTCGAAGACATCGCCGTCCTGACCGGCGGCAAGCCGATCTTCGAGGCGCTCGGCATCGACCTGGAGAACGTCGGCCTGGCCGACCTCGGCCAGGCCAAGAAGATCCAGATCGACAAGGACAACACGACGATCATCGAGGGCGTCGGGCAAGGCCGACGCGATCAAGGGCCGGATCGAGGCGATCCGCCGCGAGATCGCCGACACCAAGAGCGACTACGACCGCGAGAAGCTCGAAGAGCGGCTGGCGAAGCTCGCCGGCGGCGTGGCCAAGATCAACGTCGGGGCCGCGACCGAGAGCGAGATGAAGGAGAAGAAGGCCCGCGTCGAGGACGCCCTGCACGCCACCCGCGCCGCGCTCGAGGAAGGCATCCTGCCCGGCGGCGGCGTCGCCCTGCTCCGGGCCTCGACCCAGGTCAAGCCGACCGGCCTGACCGCCGACGAGAAGACCGGCTACGACATCATCGTCCGCGCCTGCTCGGCCCCGATCCACCAGATCGCCGAGAACGCCGGCCAGGACGGCGGCGTGGTCGTCTCCAAGGTCGCCGAGGGCAAGGGCAACTTCGGCTACGACGCCCTCAAGGACGAGTACACCGACCTGGTCAAGGCCGGCATCATCGACCCGACCAAGGTCACCCGCTCGGCCCTCCAGAACGCCGCGAGCGTCAGCACCCTCCTGCTGACCTCCGACGCCCTGATCGCCGACGCCCCCAAGGGCGACGAGAAGCCGGCCGGCGGCGGCGGCCACGGCGGTTATGACGATATGTATTGAGCCGCTCTGGTAACGTGGGTGATGCTTCGCCGTCGGCAATGATGAGGGAGGGCGACCTAAGAAGGTCGCCCTCCCTTCTTGCGTCCAGTCGGATCAAGCTTCGGTCGATCCGGTAGTGCAATCCCGAGTAAAGATCGCGCCACCCCTTGCCTTCAATTCCTATCCTTGAGGCGATCCGTCAGCTTTTGTCAGGAAGCTCGACTGATCTCTGGCGGCGAAGTCGCGATGGCTCGTCCGTCCCCACACCCTCGGAGAGGATCAAGCTCATGACCTGGAGATCAGCGAACCGGCCCTTCCTGGGCGTCGTGACGTCCATGTTCGTGTTTCTGGCGACGGCCACCCTCTCGGCTCAGCAGGAGGCCCCGAGCGACGGGCCGGTGAGGAAGGAGCTGGAGGCGTTCCAGCGCGAATCCGCCAAGAAGGCCCCGGCGGACCGATTGAAGCTCTACGAGGAAGGCGTGGAGCAGGTCAAGAAAACGGGCGTGGTCGAGAAGGCCCTCAAGGTAGGCGACAAGGCGCCCGATTTCGAGCTGCCGGACGCCTCGGGGAACAAGGTCAAGCTTCCGAACCTGCTCAAGAATGGCCCGGTGGTCGTCACCTGGTATCGAGGGGGCTGGTGCCCCTACTGCAACATCGCCCTCCGGGGGTTTCAGAAAGTCCTGCCGGAGATCAAGGCGGAAGGGGCGAGCCTGGTCGCCCTCTCGCCCGAGGTCCCAGACAAGACGGCCGAGACCTCGCAGAAGGACAAGCTGGAGTTCGAGGTCCTCAGCGACGCGGGGAACAAGGCGGCTCATGCCTTCGGTGTCGCATACAAGCTCCCGCCGAACCTCGCGGTTGCGATGAAGACGCGACTCATGAGCTTCAACGGCGATGACTCGCTCGAATTGCCGCTCGGGGCGACCTACGTCATCGATCGCGAGGGCGTGATCCGCTATGCTTTCGTCGACGGCGACTACCGGAAGCGCGCCGAGCCCTCGGATGTCCTGGCGGCCCTTCGAGCGTTGAAGAAAACCCCTTGATCGATCGAACCATCGGGCCGTGATCCCAGGAAATGGAGCGATGATGAAGATCCGCCGGATCGCGGCCTATCGAGTCGACCTCCCCTTGCATGAGGGGTCTTACAAGTGGTCCGGAGGGAAGTCGGTCAACGTCTTCGACAGTACGATCGTCGAGGTTGAGGCGGATGACGGGACGATCGGTCACGGCGAGGTCTGCCCGCTCGGCTCGGCCTATCTGGCGAGCTATGCAACGGGCGTCCGCGCGGGAATCGCGGAGCTGGCTCCATCTTTGATCGGCGAGGACCCGACGCAGCTCGGCAAGCTCAACTGCCGGATGGACGCGGCGATGAAGGGGCATCCCTACGTCAAGTCGGGGATCGACATCGCCTGCTGGGACATTCTGGGGAAGGTCGCCGGATTACCGGTCTGTATCCTCCTGGGCGGGCGTTATGGCGAGGACTTCGTCCTCTATCGGGCGATCTCGCAGCAGTCTCCCGAGGCGATGGCGAGCAATGTCGCGGGCTATCGGGCGGAAGGGTATCGCAAGTTCCAGCTCAAGGTCGGGGGCGACCCCGATACCGACATCGCGCGGATCAAGGCCGTTGCCGCCGTCCTGGAACCGGGCGACCGACTGGTCGCCGACGCCAACACCGGCTGGCTGATGCACGAGGCGGCGCGGGTCGTCCGGGGGGTCCGCGACGTTGACGTCTACATCGAGCAGCCCTGTTACGGCTACGAGGAATGCCTGGCGATCCGCCGGAGGACCGACCACCCGTTCGTCATGGACGAGTCGATCGACGGCATCGAGGCCCTGCTTCGGGGCTTTGGCGACGGCGCGATGGACGTCGTGAACCTCAAGATCAGCAAGTTCGGCGGCCTGACCAAGATCCGCCAGGCCCGCGACCTCTGCGTCTCGCTCGGGATCGCCATGACGATCGAGGACACCTGGGGGGGCGATGTCGCCACGGCCGCAATTGCCCATCTCGCCCACTCCACCCCACCAGAGCTTCTCTTTAGCTCGACCGACTTCAACAGCTATGTCACCCTCAGTACCGCTGTGGGTGCCCCTCAACGGCAGAATGGTCGGCTCGCCTCGTCGACCGAGCCAGGCCTGGGGATCTCAATCCGCCGCGAGGTCCTGGGCAAGCCCTTGGTCGAGGTCTCCTGAGTCTCCGGCCCCCTTCCCCTGGGAGCTTAAAGGCCTTAGACTCGATCAGTGAGGGTTGATCCGAGTCGAGCCGAGGTTCCCTGGCATGGGTTGGTTCGTTGTCGGGGTAGTCGTCCTGATCCTCTACGGCCTGATCCGGATGAGCGTCAAGGGGCTCAGCTGGATCACGGGCACGCGGTTTCGGGCCTACCGACAGCTCGCGGCACAGTATCGGGGACGGTACGAGAACCGGGGAATGTCCGACCCTCCCACGGTCAGCTTCGGCTACAACGGGTCCACGGTCCGGGTCGGCCTGGCGCCCCAGTTCCCTGGTCAGCCGACGCATCCCCGAACGCGAGTCGTCGCCCGGTTCGCGCGTGGCTTGCCGTTCCGGCTGGAGCTCGCCCCGGTCGGCCGACCCGCCCCGGCCCAGCCGCCCAAGGGAACGCGGCCGGTCCGGGTCGGAGACGCTGAGTTTGACCGGGCGTTCATTGTCCAGGCGAACGATCCCGAGATGGCCCGGGACTTCTTGACTGCTCCCGTGCGCTGGGCGGTCGCGAATCTGCTCAGATTGGGGCCTCCAGGCGGGATGCTGGTCTCGATCAACCCAGAGCGGATGCTCGTGCAGGTCGATCGGAACCTGGGTACTTCGGTTGACGGTCTGGCCGCCGGGGTCCGCGAGGCGCTCACGATCCACGACGGCCTCCAATCGGGTGTAGCCGCGCGCCTGGGCGAAGGAGTTGCGATCGTCGCCGCAGGGCCAGCCTCGGCCGATGACGCCGGACCTCCTCTCTGCAAGGTCTGCGGTGAGGAGATCTCCGTAACCCCCAGGGTCTACTGCTCAACGTGCCGGACGCCCCATCATCGCGACTGCTGGGAGTTCATCGGCGCGTGTTCGGTCTTCGGTTGCAAGGGTAAGTCGGCCGTGTCCGGCTGAGGAGCACGTCTTCACCGACTTCTTTCGGATTCGTGGGCTGGACCATTTCGGACTCGCCCCGGCGCGGGTATCCTGAGACATGGATGGGCGTGCGTCCCGGGCAAATCGTGTCCGCCCAATCCTAATAATCGCGGCTGGATCGCGAATTGGGGAGTGGAGGTACCCTGATCATGTCATATGGCGGAAACGCGGACGCTTCGGGAATCCAGGTGACGTTCCTGGACCAGACCGGGGCGAAGTCGGTGAAGGCAGTGATCGCGTTCAGCGTGCCGGTCAGCCGGATCTTGCCGAACATCATCACCAAGATGAGCTTACCGTCGACCAGCCCCGACGGGCAGCCGATGAGCTATTCGCTCGACCACAAGGAGGGGGGGCGCCGACTCATCGAGAGCATGACCCTGGTCGAGGCCGGGGTTCAGAACGGCGATCATCTGATCGTTTACCCCGAAGTCGTCGCCGGCCGGTCCTGATCTGGAGCGCGCACTCGCACGTCAATGCGACCCGTAGCCATTTTCCCACATCCGGCCCGATCACGGGCCGTCGTTCTTGCTGGGGGATCGCCGCCCGATGTCCGCTTACGAATCGCCCCGGATTCGCCGGCTGAGGTCCGACCTCGCCGCACTGGAGAAACTCAAGGCGGAAAGCTCGGTCTTCGGATTTCGCCCGACCGGCCGCCCGCCCCAGAATTACCACGTCCTGTTCTCGGGCCAGAGCCTGGCACGCGATCGAGGCAAGGTGGTGATCCGGGAGCAGCACGAGGTCGAGATCAAGCTCGGCGCCTCCTATCCCCGGACCATGCCCGAGATCCGCTGGCTGACGCCCATCTACCACCCCAACATCTCCGAGATCGGCATGGTCTGCCTCGGCGCCTACGGTACACACTGGGTCCCCAGCCTGGCGCTCGACGAACTCTGCGTGATGCTCTGGGACATGGCGAGGTTCCAGAACTACGACATCCGGAGCCCATACAATCGCGAGGCCGCGCAGTGGGCCGCGAACCAGGCGACCTTCCGGTTCCCGATCGACGCCCGCCCCCTCCGCGATGCTCGGATCGCTCTCGGGCGAGTCGAGCCAGGTCGCACCGGAATCGGACCCCACACGAACTCGGGAGTATCCCGCCGCGGGCGAGTCGATCTGCATCCTCGACATGGAGATTGACCTGGGCCGGGCCTCGGCGCCGGCCCGCCCGGCACCCCCGGAAGAGGTCGTCTTCCTCGACTGAGCCCGAAGCGAAGCCGATCGAGGAGACGATGGACGAGACCGAGCTGACCTTCCTCGACGAGGGCGACCCGCACCCCGGGCCGACCGTCCCCGAGACCGACGCCGACATCGAGGCTGGCGAGTCCCCCCTGATTATCGACGAGTCCGACCGCTACGGCCGGCTCCGCCTGATCCCCTGGTGGCGGCAGGAGCGGCTGGCCGCGGCCCGGGTCCTGGTCGTCGGCGCCGGGGCCCTGGGCAACGAGGTCCTCAAGAACCTGGCCCTGCTCGGCGTCGGAACGGTCATCGTCATCGACCTCGACGCCGTCGAGCCGTCGAACCTGTCGCGCTCGGTCCTCTTCCGACTGGAAGACGGCGGCCGGTCCAAGGCCGAGGTCGCCGCGCAACGGGCGGGCGAGATCAACCCCGACGTCAGGTTCCACCCGATCCGCGGCGACGTGATCACCGACCTCGGCCTCGGGCCTCTTCGCCGACGTTGACGTCGTGATCGGCTGCCTCGACAATCGCGAGGCTCGGCTCTGGGTCAACCGCCAGTGCTGGAAGGTCGGGACGCCCTGGGTCGACTCGGGTATCCAGGAGATCCAGGGGGTCGTCAAGGTCTTCGTCCCGCCCGACTCCGCCTGCTACGAGTGCGCGATGACGGCCCGCGACTATCAGCTCCTCAACGTCCGCTATAGCTGCCCCCTGCTCCGCCGCGACCAGATCCTCGAAGGCAAGGTGCCGACCGCGCCGACGATCGCCTCGATGATGGCCGCGCTGGAGGTCCAGGAGGCGCTCAAGCTGATCCACGGGATGCCCGTCGCCGCCGGCTCGGCGATGGTCTTCAACGGCGTGACGAACCAGTTCTACACGACGAAGCTCCCGTTTCGCGAAGACTGCCTGAGCCACGAGACCTACCCCGAGCCGATCGAGTTGGACGTCGGCCACTCGTCGACCGTTTCCGAACTTTTCGAGCATGCCGGCCACACGCTCGAAGGCCCGTTGACTCTGGTACTGGAACGCGACCTCGTATCGACGATCCACTGTCCCCGCTGCGACCATCGGGCCGACGTCTTCCGGCCGAGGACGAAGGTCGGGATGTCCGAAGCCGTCTGTCCGAACTGCCATGAGCCCGGCCGGCCCGAATTCCTCAACGCGATCGAGGAAGGTTCGCCGCTGGCCGACCTCCCGCTGGCCAGGGTCGGGATTCCCCCTTACGATATCGTCCGGGTCGACGGCCCCGAAGCCTCCGGCTTCTTCCTCCTGGCCGCCGACCGCTCGACGAGCTACGGTCGGTGAGCGGAAAGGAGTAAGACGATGGCGACCACGACCGCGACCGGATCGATCCCCGAATTGGTCGACGGCGATCGGCTGACGGCGGCCGAGTTCGAACGGCGTTATCTCGCCTCGCCTCAGATCCGGAAGGCCGAACTCATCGATGGAGTCGTCTACGTGGCTTCACCCGTGTCGGATGACCATGGACCCGCTCACGGAGACCTCGTCGGATGGCTCCAACTTTATCGGTTCTGGACACCCTTCTTGATTTGCTCGATCGAGGGGACCATTCGACTTGACGACCGTAACCAACCTCAGCCCGATGTTCATCTCCGGATCGCCCCGGGTCACGGCGGCCTCGCCGCAAGGACCGATGATTTTTACGTGGAAGGTAGCCCGGAGTTGGTGGCCGAGGTCTCCGTCAGCTCGAAGTCGATCGACCTGAACCAGAAGCTCGACGTCTACCGCCGCGCCGGCATCCCCGAATACATCGTCTGGCGCGTCCTGGATCGCGCGATCGACTGGTTCATCCTGCGAGAAGGACGTTACGATCGCCTTCCCATCGGCCCCGATGGGCTCTACCGGAGCGAAGTCTTCCCGGGCCTCTGGCTCGACCCCGAAGCCCTGATCCGGGGCGACCTCACCGCCGTCTTCCAAGCCGTCCAGCGCGGGCTGGCCACGCCCGAGCATGCGGACTTTGTGGCGAATCTTCAAGGGGCGGACCACGCCCAGTAGGGTGGTCGCAATGGGTTTTGTTCCGAACGATGCAAAATGGTTTCTAGCCGATCTCGTGGTCGAGCATCGAATCGAAGGTGACCCACGCAACGTCGTCCACATCAACACCGTCCTCGTCCGGGCCGACTCTGCGGAGGAGGCTTACGACAAGGCAATTGAACTTGGGTCGGATTCCGAGTTGCAATACGAGAACACCGAGGGGAAGTCGGTCACTCTTTCGTTCCGTGGCCTGGGCGATCTGTTCGTCATCCTTGACGAACTGGAACATGGGGCGGAATTGATTTATAGCGAGAAGGTCGGCCTTTCCGAGGAGCAGGTCCTTGGCCTCGTCCGCCCGAAGAGTTCGCTCGGCGTCTTCCGCGATATCGAACCAAAAAAGGGCCCGAACTACATGCCGAAGGGCATCATGGATATGCTGGTCGATCGACTCGGTGAGGATGCGATGACGGATTTCCTCGGACGGGGCGACCGGCCTTGAGCGACGACGAGATGGTCTTCGAGGAAGTGAGATTCCGCGAGCCCAAGAAGGCCCGGCGGCCGGATCGCGACCGGCGCTGGGCTTGCCTGGCCTACGAGATCCCCCGACCCGAAGACTTGCCGATATTCCTCGATCGCAAGACCGCCGACACGATCGAAAGGCATGCCCTCCGGGACACCTCGGTCGAGCTGGGCGGGATCTTGCTCGGGCACGAGTGCCTGGACGATCAGACCGGCGAGCCGTATGTCTGGGTGACCGAATGCCTGGAGGCCAAGCATTACGAGAACACCCAGGCGAGCTTTACCTACACGCACGATTCCTGGGAGGAGATCACCCGGGAGCGCGACCGACTCCATCCCGAACTGGACATCGTCGGCTGGTATCACACCCATCCGGATTTTGGGATCTTCCTTTCGAGCCACGACCTGTTCATCCACCGGAACTTCTTCGACCAACCGCTCCAGGTGGCCTATGTGGTTGACCCGATCCGCCAGACGCGAGGGTTCTTCCGCTGGCGAGATGGCGGGCTCGATCAGGTGGGCGGCTATTACCTCTCGGCCGATCGGGGCGACCGGATCGCCCTGGCTCGGCTGGTGAATGATCTGGAGTCCCTCCCCAACGCCGACGCCGGGAGCGGCGGCGGAGGACTTTCCCCCCGACTTGAGGCGGAGCTGATCGCCATGCTTTCCCGACCGCACCAGGCGACGACCTCGACGGCCGGTCAGGCCCAGGTCGCCGCCCTCTTCGGCACGATGGGCCTGTTCGCCGGCGTCCTGCTCGTGGCCGCCGTCGCCTGGCTCTACACGCTCACGCAACAGATGCACGACCAGGCCGAGGCGCTGGTCCGGCTCGGCAAATCGGCCGAACAGACCGAACGGGTGGAGAAGGTGGCTCTTGACGCTCTTTTGGCCGGGACTGAAGAACGGCGCGATCCGAAGAAGTTCCTCGAGACTTACCGAAACGCCGAGAGAGATCTCGAAGAAGCGAACGCCAGGGTCAAGAGCCAGGAAAAGCTGACGCTCCTGGCCGCGGCCGATAACCAGCGTCTTGAGAAGAAGCTCGCCGAGACAACCGAGGAAAAGAAGGACGCTCTCGACAAGCTGAAGGTGGAACAGGATCGCTACGAGTCGGAGCACAAGAGATATCGCGAGATGAAGGACGAGCGCGACGCCGTCTATGAGACCAAGGAAGGGCAACTCGCGTGGAGGTACTCGACGGCCCTATACGCCGCCATCGCCGGTTGGGTCGCCGCGCTGCTCGCCTCGCTCGGTCTGCTGGCGCTCTGGCTGTCCCGGACCCCGCTCGACCCAGTCTCTCCCCTGGACATGAATTCTCCTCCGATCACGATCCCCGGAGTGAGCCCGAACGCGGGCTCTCCTCAGCAGGAGCCTCCTCATCAGATCGTCTAGCATGGGCCGGATTGCGTCCGGCCAAGCTTTCTCGATTCTGCTGATGATCCTGGCCTTCGCATCCCGTTCAAGGGCCGAAGGGCCGAGAATCGACCGGACGAATGTCGCGGCTCGGTTAGTCGACCGAGGGCCGGTTGCCGTCCCGGCACCGAGCCCGAAGGCCGTCGAGTTCCACCGGACGGGCCACCGGCTCTGGGTTGTCGGCCGGGTCTGGAGTCTCGCCGTCCCCGCCTTTTTTCTCGTGACCGGCCTCTCGGCAAGGATCAGGCGGTTCGCCCTGGGGAGCGGGAGACCCTGGTTCGTCGAGGTCGCGACTTACGCCGTCGTCTTCCTCGCCATCGAGTTCGTGCTCAAGCTGCCGCTTCGCTTTTACGCGGGGTTCGTCCGACTTCACGCTTACGGACTCTCGGTTCAGCCGATCGATCGCTGGTTCGGCGACGCCCTCAAAGGGCTCGGCGTCGAGATGGTGGGCGCGGTGCTCTTCCTCTGGGTTCCTTACCTCCTCATGGCCCGGAGCCCAAGGCGCTGGTGGCTGTACACGGGGCTTCTTACCCTGCCCTTCGCCGGGTTCTCCGCCCTGATCGCTCCGATCGTGATCGACCCACTGTTCAATGAATTCGGCCCGATGAAGGACAAGCGGCTGGAGGCACGGATCGACGCTCTGGCCAGGCAGGCTGGGATCGACGGCGGCAAGATCTTCGAGGTTGATAAAGGCAAGGACACGAGAACGGTCAACGCCTACGTCACGGGCCTATTCGGGACCAAGCGAATCGTCCTCTGGGACACGATCCTGGCCAAGCTCGACGAGGACGAGCTTCTAACCGTCATGGGCCATGAGATGGGCCATTATGTCCTGAACCACGTCGCGCAGGGCCTAGTGCTATCGTCGTTCGGGACGATCTTCGCGCTTTACCTGATCCATCGGGCGGCGAACGGGCTGATCCGCCGATTTGGCCATCGCTTCGGTTTCGACCGCCTCTCGGACATCGCCTCCGTCCCGCTCATCCTCCTGCTGGCCGAGATCACGATTCTGCTGGGGGCTCCGGTCATCAACGGATTCAGCCGCCACATGGAGCACGAGGCCGACCGTTTCGCGCTGGAGATTACCAGGGATAACCACGCGGCGGCCACGGCCTTCGTCAAGCTCCAGGAAGACAACCTCTCGGTCCCCTACCCCGGCTGGCTCTGGCAGGTCTGGCGGTCGACCCACCCCTCGATCGGCGAACGGATCGAGTTTTGCAACACCTACCGGCCCTGGGAGACCGGACAGCCCCTGACCTACGGTTCTCTCTTCCATGACCCCTGAGCCGATGAGCCGATCGAGGACAAGGAGGGTAGAGACAGATTATCCGTGATTGTGATAATCTTTTCGGATTGTCAGCCCGAAGCGTGGCGAGACTTGGACTTTCGGGCCTGCGGGCTGACCCATCGACGGCGTTGATTCGCGACGATCCCGCGAACCTCGTCAACAAGGAACACCTCCTCCGGAAGTCGGGAGGCCGGGTCGCGGGGATAGGAGAGGTGATGTTGATCGACACCATGCGAACGGCGGTGACCCGACGGCCTGGATGGATCGTGGGCTTCTGGGTTGTCCTGGCCGTCGCGGTGGGCCTGGGCTCCCCCGACCTGACCCGGCTCGCGGCCGAAGGGCAAGCCCATCTCCTCGATGAGGATTCCGAGAGCGCCCGAGGAGCCGACTTGATCCGTCAGGCGTGGCCCGACCAGTCGTTCGAGTCGCAGGCGGTGATCGCGCTCTACCGCCCCTCGGGACTTTCGAACGAGGATCGGGCCTTCGCGCGGAAGCTCGCCGACCGGTTCGAGCTGACGACCGACAGGCCGGCTGACTACCTCCGGGTCGTTGGCCCCGGCTCAAAGCCTCCGATCGCCGACCGTCTGATGAGCAAGGACGGGACCCTGGAGTTGATCGCGGTCCAGCTCGGTTCGTCCTTCGTGGCCCCCTCGACCGAACTGGCCGTGAAGTGGCTCCAGGATCAGGCCGACCGGCCCGGACTTTCGCCTCCGGCCGGTCTTGACATCCGCTGGACCGGCGACGCGGTGATCGGTCGGGATTTCATGAGGAACGTCCAGACCTCCCTTGACCGGGCGGCGCTCGCAACAGTCGTCCTGCTGCTGGGAGTCCTGCTCTTCGTGTATCGGTCCCTGCCACTGGCGCTCGTTCCCCTGGTGACGATCGGGATGTGCGTGATCATCTCGCGAGGCGTCCTCGCCTGGCTGGCCACAGCGGGGTGGGAGCTCTCGCCACTGGTCGAGCTGTTCTTGATCGTCCTCCTGTTCGGCAGCGGGACGGACTTCTGTCTCTTCGTCTCCTGGCGGTTTGGCGAGCACTGGGACGCGCGAGAACCCGGCGGGTGCGATGAGGGTCACGCTCCGTCGAGGAGCCAAGGCCCTGATGACCAGCGCGGGAACCGTCTTCGTCGGCCTGATGCTGATGGGAACGACCAAGTTCAAGCTGTTTTCCAGCACCGGGCCGAGCGTGGCGCTCGGACTGGTCATCACTCTGGCCGCGAGTCTCACGCTCGCCCCCGCGCTGCTGGTCTTGCTCGCGAAGTCGCGGCCTAGGGCTTTCCTCGGGATGACGGCCCCATCCTCGGGTTTCTGGGACCGATTCGCGCACCGGGTTCTGGCCCGACCGGTTCTGAGCTGGGCCGGCGGCCTCTGCCTGATGGTCCCCTTCGCCGTACTCGGGACCCGAACCACGTTCACCCAGGATACGCTCCTGGAGCTTCCCTCGAAGATCCCCTCGGCCGAAGGTCTCAAGCTGATCGCTCAGAAATTCGGGCCGGGGATCGCCGCGCCCCTGACCGTCGTCCTGGAGTCGAAGGGCAACCTCCGCAGGTCCGAAGGATTGGCCATGATCGACGACCTGAGCCGGAGCCTCTCCCGGCAGAAATGCCTTGTCGAGGTCCGCTCGGCCACCCAGCCCCTGGGAAGTACCCGGCCACTCGACCCGGCCCGGCTTACCTCCAGGCTCACGGCGGTCAACGACGGTTTCCGTCAGATCGAAGCGGGGGCCGACCAGCTCCGCCAGGGACTCGACGAGGGCCTGGAGTAAGCTCCGGGCCGCTCAGTGGCTACTGGACAAGTCCGGCATCCAGGTTCCCAGGGCCGGTGAGCCCGTCGAACTCGAATTCGCCCGAGGCCCGGGCCACCCGCGCAGCCCTTCTCGAATGGCTTCAAGGAGGCTGGGGCGTTCCTCTTCGGAGGAAATCGGATCGCGATCCCCCAGCCCGGCGGAACCGTCCAGAGCCACCCGCTCCCGCCCTGCCGGTGAAGAAGAAGCCGGACGAGACGGTTGAGCAGCTTGCCCGAGCCGTGGACGGGGCGGAAAAGCTCGCGTCAGGAATTCGCCGAGCCTCCACGCGAGATCTCAACCATCCTGGATGACCCGGTCGGCCGACGCTCGCTCGACCGGCTCCTGATCACCCCCGACACTGTCCGCGACCATCCCGAGCTTGGCGAGAGCTTCGACACCTACATCAGCACCGACGGCAAGGCCGCGCGGTTTGATCTGACCCAGAACGCTCGTGTTTTTTCGGGCGAGGCGATGGACGAGGTCCTTAAGCTCCGGCAGAAGCTGAAACACCTGCTCGACGAAGAGAGCGACGCGCCGAGCGTTCGAGCCATCGTCGCCGGCCCGAACGCCGAGTCAGCCGACATCCGCGCCTTGACCCGCTCCGACCAGGTCCAGAGCTGGTACGTGATCCCGATCGGCGTCTTCATCGTCCTGATCGTCGCCCTCCGAGACCCGATGGCGTGCGTGAACCTTGTGGCGACGATGCTCCTGACTTACCTCTTCGCGCTCGGGGCGACGCACTTCCTGTTCATCACCTGCCTGGGCTCGGAGGGGCTCGACTGGAAGGTCCCTTATTTCCTGTTCGTTCTTCTGGTGGCGGTCGGGGTGGACTACAACGTCTTCCTGATGGCCAGGTTGCATGAGGAGACGGGGACGCTTGGCCTCCGTGCCGGGATCGGCCGGGCGGTGGCCCAGACCGGCGGCCTGATCTCATCGGCCGCCGCGATCACGGCGGTCAGTTTCGCCTCGTTCCTTTTCAGCCCGCTCAGCTCGCTCCGCCAGCTCGGATTTGCCTTGGTGGTTGGGATCGCGAGTCGACGCTCTGCTGGTCCGTCCGCTGCTCGTCCCCTGCGGCCAGTGGCTTCTGAATCGACGCTCCGAATCGCGGAGGATGGCTCAGCTCATGGTCGCCCCACGCGTCGAGCCTCTCACGTCAGTGTCGAATTGAGGGCGGGGATGCTTGATCGCTGATTGAGTCGAGCATGGTCGAGGAGCCGATGGCCCATGATCGATCAAGGGCTGTGAACGCCTCATTCATTGGTCATCGTCAGATTGGTCATGCTGGTCCTAGTAAGACATCACCTTCGCTTCTCACCCGAGCACTTTGGCGTCCTGACGATTCAGGTCTCCCCGATCCTTGAGGTCAGACCGTCATGCGATGGCTCCGAGGTCCAGGGCGACTCCTGGGCGCCCTCCTCCTGATCGCGCTCCCGCTGCCGGCGCTGGCGTTGTGGCCCGCGGCGGTGATCGACCGGGGACCGGACGGTTCGGCCCGGCTCTCCTGGTTCCCGCTCGCGATCGCGGCGTTCGACCCGTTCGTCTGGACGTGCGCCGGGAATAGCGTGGCGGTTGCCTCCGCGGTCGCTGTGGGCTCGTTGTTCCTCGGGGTCAGCCTGGCCCTTATCGTCGGACGTCGGCGATTCTGGGGTCGAACGCTTTTCTGGGCTCTGGCGATGGCACCCCTCGCGGCCGGGCCGCTCCTGGTCGCTCCCGGAGTTTCCTCGATCCTCGGCGGGGAACGAGGATGGGACTGGCTGGCGGCTCGATCGTTCTTGGAATGCTCCGCCGAGGGGCTGGTCCGATGGTCGGCGCTGGTCTGGGTCGGCCTGGCGAGCGGCGTCCCGCTGGTTGCACTGGCGACCAGCGCGGCACTTCGACGAGTTGAGCCGGCCTGGACCGAGGCCGCGAGGGCCATCGGTGCCTCGCGATGGAGGATCTGGAGCGAAATCATCTGGCCGATCCTCCGGCCGTACTCGGCCCGAGCGACCGCCCTGGTCTTCACCCTCACCCTGGTCGAGCCTGCTGGACCGCTGATTCTCGGCCTGAGACGAACCCTCGCGGTTCAGTTGATCGGGGCGGCGACCCGGCTGGACCAGCCAACCCGAGCGGCGACTCTGGCCTTGCTCTCGATCGCGATCGCGGCGGTGGCCCGGGTCTCAATGGGATGGTGGGGCCGATCGCCTCAGGGTCGGCACATGGTCACGGAAGTGTTAAAGCCGAGGTCAACGAACTTCCGGAAAACCTCTAGCCAGGTGGCGGTCCTGATCGCCTGGACCTTATTTGCTCTTGGACCAGCTTTCGTCTGGATCGTCAGCGTCATCGGGATCGGGCGAGCGGCCTCTCAGAGCTCGTGGTCCGAGCTGGCCAGAGGCTGGCTGGGCGATCCGGCATTCCAAACCTGGACCGCCAACTCAGCGACGACGGCCGTGCTGGCGATTGCGTTGGACCTGGTGATCCTGACGAATCTCGGGCACGAGGCGGCGGCTGGGCTCAGGGCCCGACACGATTCGCGGCCCACTTCATCGAGGCGTTGCCTCCTTTGACCCTCGGCGTAGGGATGCTGGCGACTCCCTGGCTACTCGCGGTCCTGGCCGATCTCACCGGGGGGGCGCCCGGCTCGTGGATCCGGGTCATCGCTCTGGAGTTGAGTCCCGCTCGATCTCCTGGAATCCTCCTCATCCTCTCACTCGCGGCCCTGAGCCTCCCGATGCTCGTGAGAATCACCGACCTGGCCGGGCGCGAGGTCCGACCGGCCCGGCTCGACGCCGCGAAGCTGATGGGGGCGTCAGAACTCCGGGCGAGGAGAATCGTTGAGGACCGCTGGCTTGGCCTTGTTCCCGGCCGGCCGGCCCTCCTGGCCCTGGCGCTGGCGTCAACCAACCTCGCTCCCGCCTTGCTCCTGACCCCGTTCGCCGAGCGTCAGACGTTGCGCACCGCCGTGCTCAATATGGAGCGGGAAGGCGATCCCGTGGCCCCCCTTATCGGGGGGCCGATCCTGGCAATCCTGGCCGTGAATTCGATGGCCTTTACTCTCGCATCGAGGTCCCGCGGAGGGACAATCGGCGACTGGTTCGAAGGCTGAGGCCGACCAGACGACCGATCTTCAATTTCTTCAACGGACTGCGTCGTGATCAAAACAACCGGACGAGGATCGATCGGGCTCCGTCTCATCGGAGCCTTCAAGTTCGTGAGCGGAGTGTTGCTGGTCGCACTCGGGATCGGGGTATTCCGAGGCTCGCGCGATGGCCTGGGCGAAGAGGTCGAACATCTCGTCGCTGTCCTCAAGCTCGACCCGGGAAACCGGTCGATTCACACGGCCATTGAGAAAATCTCGGGGATAAGTCCCAAACAGCTCAGGGCGATCGGCGTCGGAACCTTTCTCTATGCCTTGATCTACCTGGCTGAGGGAGGCGGATTGCTTCTCGGGAAGCTCTGGGCCGAGTATTTCACCGTCCTTGCCACGGGACTGTTCATCCCCCTGGAAATCTACGAGGTGGCAACGAGGCCCTCACTCGTCAAGATCGCCGTCCTGGTGATCAATATCCTCTGCGTGATCTATGTCGCGAACCAGCTCCGGCGAAGGCTGCGTGAGGAGACCGGGCCTTCGTCCGGCCCGGCACCGAAGGACCCACACGATCACTTCACGGGCGGGTCATAGTAACGGGCGAGCCCTCGACTGTAGGCGTCGGACATGTAAGGCCAGGTCCACGGATCATAAGGATGACCGTAGGGAACGCCATAGAACGGAAAGTCGTTCGTTCCATACCCTTGATAGGTCCGGGGCGGGGACGGCGGGGTGACATAATAGCTGTAATGGTAGAGGGGTGCCGTGGGCTGGGCCGAGGTTGTCGAGCCGACCGAGGCGCCAGCAGTCGAAGTCGTGCTCGCGGAAGTCACGACCGAACGGCCGTGGCCCTTGCGAAAGAAATGCCCGGCGTTCGCCTCGGACACAGACAGAAGGACGAAAAGGCTCAGGATCGCGGCGATCGGCTTCATCAGGGTGTCTCCTCGCGGTGGATCTATCCACCATTGAGGATATCACAAGCAGCGGAAGACGCAAAGAACATTACGAATAGGCGATCTGGGCGGCCGAGCAACCTTGATGATCGGCAACGACAGACTCGATCAGTGACCCGGACGCGCGGGTCGGAGGGGTGGGAGACAGCAGTCGACCGGGCAGACGTCGTGACTCGCGGCGAACCGGCCGACGGCCTTCCGCTCGGGGAGGGATTCGATCCGTTCCCGGATCAGTTCGACGAGCATGGCGACGAACCGGGGGTGCGTGCCCGCCGTGCCGGCCCGGACCATGTTCAGGCCCAGCTCACCCGCCTTGACTCGGGCCTCCTCGTCGAGATCGAAAAGGATTTCCATGTGGTCGGAGAGGAAGCCCACTGGTTGAACGATCACGTCGCGCTCGCCCGCCGCGCTGAGGTCAGCGAGATGTTCGAGGATATCGGGACCGAGCCAGGGGTCGGTCGGCCGGCCGCTCCGACTCTGGTAGACCAGTGAGTAGCGCGCCGGGTCGATCCCGGACGCCTCGGCGACGAGCCGGCAGGTTTCCTCAAGTTGCCGGACGTAGTTGCAGTTCGCCGCCATGGAGTCGGGGATGCTGTGCGCGGTGAAGGCCAGACGGACCCGCTCGCGCCGCTCCACCGGGATCTGAGTCAGCGCGTCTCGGACCCGCTCGGCGTTGACCACGACGAAGTCGGGATGGTTGTAGAAAACCCGCATCTTGTCGACGACCGGCGCCTCGGGTCCGACCGCTTCGCGGGCCTTCATCACGTCCTCTCGATACTGGCGACAGCTCGAATACGACGAGTACGCGGCCAGCACCACCCCGAGCGCATGCTTGATGCCGTTCTCGGTCATCTTCCGGATCGTATCCGCCAGCATCGGGTGCCAGTTGCGGTTGCCCCAGTAGATCGGTAGGTCGACGCCCTGGCGTTTCAGCTCCGGTTCGAGGCTGGCGATCAGCTCGCGGACCTGGGCGTTGATCGGGCTGACTCCGCCGAAGTGATGATAGTGCTCGGCGACTTCCAGCATCCGCTCCCGCGGAACGTTTCGGCCCCGGAGGACGTTCTCCAGGAAAGGAATCACGTCCTCTGGCCCCTCGGGACCGCCGAAGCCGACGATCAGGATCGCGTCATGGGGGGTCGATGCGCTACTCATGCCGTCCGCCGTGTTTTGGGTGGCCCATCCGACCGAATCTTGTCCAACCTTTCCATTGTAGCCACCCGACGAGTCACCGAAGCCCGGCCGATCGACGGACGGTCTGCTCGTAAGCGAGCCGGGCGATGTCCGCGACCAGCTTGTGGGCGGCCGGCTCGTCGTCGATCCCTCGGGTCAGGACGACCAGCACAAACGGCTTGCGGCCGGGCGGCTCGATCACACCCGCGTCGTGATAGGTTCCCTTGAACGAGCCGGTCTTGTGGGCGACCGGAACCCCGGCCGGCAAACCGGCGGGCAGGCCTTCGTTGAACTTCTGGGACCGGAGGATCGCGAGCATCTCGTTCGAGGCCGATTCCGAGACTGCGGAACCTTCGGCCATGCGGGTCAAGACGGTCATCAAGCCTCGCGCGGTACCGACGTTGTTGAGCCCCCTGGCGTAGGCCTTGCTGTCCTCGACCCCGCGGAGCACCTTCAGGCCACCGGCCCCCAGTTCTTTCATGAAGGCCGTGGTCGACTCCGGCGTGACCCGCTCGACCAGCAGGTTCGTGGCCAGGTTGCTACTCTCGGTGATCATCAGGCGGGCCAGCTCGCGGATTGGGAGGTCATCCCCAATCCTTCGGTAGAGGGTCAACTCCGAGTCGTCCTTCGGGTCGAGCTCGAACGGGCTGCCATCCACGATGCTGGTGAACGAGTTCCGGACCTTGATCGGGTCGTCAAGCCGAAGCTTCCCCGCCGACACCTGTCGATAGACCTCCATCAAGACGGGGACCTTCATCGTGCTCGCGGGATGGATCGGGTCATCCGCGCGGATCAGACATTCCTGGCCGGTCGCCAGGTCTCGGAACGCCACGGCGACCGTCACCTTTTCGCCGAACGGGGCGATCAAGGCCTCGATCCCGGCTCGCATGGAGCTTTCCGCTGGCTCGTCGGCCGGGACTGCCGGGCCGGCGAGGCAGGCCAGGACCAGAAGGATCGATCTCGCCATCGGACAGCCCTCGCGGGGTGCTTTGAAGATCGGGCACCCTATTGTGTTCCATCGACGCCCTCGACTCAACCATCCCGGGACACCAGGGACACCAGAGAGGCCCCTTAACCCTTTAGGCGGGTGTCCCTATACTTGACACATGAACGAAACCACGAACCCTATCTGGATCGGGTGCAGCGGTTGGAGCTACCCTGACTGGGAAGGCCCGTTCTATCCCGAGGGGATGGACTCGGGCGAGTACCTCGGCTGGTATGCCGACCGATTCCCGATCGTCGAGGTCAACAGCACGTTCTATCGGGTCCCCTCAAAGGGGATGATCCAGGGCTGGCGCGACCGAACACCGGCTGGTTTTCGGTTCGTCCTGAAGGTCCCGCAGGTCATCACGCATCAAAAGCAGTTGCGGGACACCAAAAAGGAAGTCGACGAATTCGTCGAGGCGATCCTGCCCCTGGGCGATAAGCTGACAGGCGTGCTCCTCCAGCTCGGCTACTTCAACCGGGGGGCGTTCGCGTCGCTGGACGACTTCCTCGACGTGCTTGATCCGTTCCTGGCCGACTGGCCGGGTGACAAGGTCCCATTGGCGGTGGAAGTCCGCAACCCCCGGTGGGTCGGCCCGAAGCTCGTCGAGGTCCTCCGCGACCATCACGCGGTACTCACTTTGACCGACCAGACCTGGATGCCCAAACCGGCCGAGGTCGCCGGGCTGGTCAACCCGGTCACCGGGCCCTTCGGTCTCGTGCGGCTCCTGGGTGACCGGGAGTCGATCGAGAAGGTCACGACGACCTGGGGCAAGATCGTCGTCGACCGCTCGGCCAACCTCGCCGAGAGCGGCTGGCGTGATCCGGTCGATGGCCGAGCGCGTCCCGGTCGCCGTCTTCATCAACAATCACTACGCGGGGAATTCTCCCGCAACCGCGAGGGAGCTGCGGGGCCTGCTCGGACTGTCCGATCCCGTGCCTCCTCAGCGTCCGAGGACAACGCTGTTCGATTAACCCGGGAGGGACGATGGACCAGGCCCGTGAGGTCTACTGGGCCACGAAGCTCAGGCCGTTTCGCCTGGGAGCCGAACCGGTCGAGGACCAACTCACCCGACGATTTCACGGAATGACCGTGATCTCGGCCCTGACGCTCCTCATCGGGCTGATGATCCTGGCGATCTTCGGGCTGTTCCGCCGGCCGGACGTCGGGCTGGGGATCATCGGGCTGGTCATCGTGCCGGCCACCGCCTGGTTCTGGCTCGATTTTGCGATCCTGCGTCGTCGGACGTTGTTGTACGTGAAGGAACGGGACGCTCGCTAGAGCGGTTCACGACCGGATAGGGCACAAGGGAGGAGAACGGGGACTGGCTCCCGGCCCTTCCACTGACCATCGAACCGGGAGAAGACGAGGCTGGCCGGGTGCCTGTCCCTGTTCTCCGGACGCCGCCGGTGTTGCGTCCGGAGAACAGGGACAGGCACCCGGCCAGCGTGGCCGTCGAGCAGAATTGACGCTTCAACCGGGGCCGGGAGCCAGTCCCCGTTCTCCTCTTTCATGCGCTACACGAGCGTGGACTGCGATAACTGCGGAAGCCCCGCCGGGGTGAACCCGAAGGTTCTTCCTCGGCGGGGCTTCCGGCCGACCGCGCGATCCTTGGCTCAGGGTCGCCTGTCAGTAGTAACGGTCATCGTCGCCGACGCCGACGAGTTCGGCGCTCGTCGTCGTCGGTCCTCGGAATCGGACCAATCGGTCGGCGTCGGCGACACTCGGCCTGGAGTTCGGCCTTGAGCCGCTTCCGGGCGGTGTGGAGGCGCCGCTTGATGGTGCCGATCGGGGCATCGAGCGCCTCGGCGATCTCGACCAGGGACTGCCCCTGGATGTAGAACGCGACGAGGGTCTCACGGTCGAGGGTCTTGAGCCGGGCCAGGCCATCCCAGAGCCGCTGGGCTCGCTCGCGGGCGATCAGCTCGTCGAGCGGGTCGTGGCGGTGCTCGCCGGCGGCCTCCAGGATCTCCGAGTCGACGCTCGGAGGCTGGACGCGCCGGGTCGCGCGGTTGATCGCCATCCGGGCGGCGACCTGACGGAGCCAGCCGGCGAACCGCTCGGGCTCGCGGAGCTGGTCGAGCCGCTTCATGACGTGGAGGAAAACCTCCTGCGTCAGCTCGGCGGCCTCGCTCGGGTTGCCCAGCCGGCGCAGGCAGATGGCGTGCACGGTCCGCTCGAACTGCTCGACCAGCTCGCCGAACGCCTCGCGGTCGCCGCTCTGGGCGCGCTCGACCAGGGCGGCCAGTTCGGTCCACTTCGGGTCCCTCAAGGGGACATTCCGCACGGTCGCGATCACGAGGATTCGCCCCTCCCCCGATCCTCGGGGGTCAGAGCCCGGACGTCGCGCCTTCGATGTTCCTTAATAAAGAGGAAGGCGCGGAACGGGCTTCGCCGGGAAACACGGTTCAGGCGCCGGGCTCCTGGGCGAGAGGCCGGGGATCGGACGCGGCCCGTCCGGGTGGGATCGATGATCCCTCCCGAAGGGACGGCGCGGACCCTCCGGCGACGTTTCGCCCAAGGTCGGCGACCGACGGTGACGGCTAGGGCGCGGGGAACTTGCCGAGGAGGGCCCGGCAGGCGTCTTCCGCGCGGGCCGAACTCCCGATCAAGGGCCGGGGATCAGCAAGGTCGGTCGAGACGCGACGCACCCGGAGGGGTCCGACGCGCCGGCGGCCGACGTCAGAGAACCCGACGGCGATGAGCTGGGGGTTCGGCTCTCATCCCCCGAAGCCGCGATTCATGGACGCGGCTTCGGAAACCAAGGCCAAGGCGGCTCGGGCCGACCGGCCCGCGAGTCTCGGCTCGATCGCAATGCCAGCCGAGGGACGACCCCGGATGACTCCTGCGACGAACTGACCTGCGGATCGACGCCCCTGCCCGTCCCGACGACGTCCCGTAAGACGACGACGGGCTGGACCGGGTTGCGACGACATGGCGACGGACTGCCCTTGGTCCCAAGCCCAGAAGCCCTGGGCGGGCCTCGAAGACCTGGGGGATGAGCCGGACATCGCGAATGTCGCGGGCTTCATGGATTTCAGTCCCGCCATAATCGGCGGTCCCTCCATCGGAATGACCCGGATATTCGACGACGCCGGCGCGCACGGCGGCGACCGGAAAGAGGTGGGCGGTGCGCAGGGTCAGGGTGCCGTTGTTGTCGCTCGCGTTCTGGTCGAGCTTCCGCGTGCCGAGGTTCAGCCGATTGGTATTGGCCGACAGCGTCCGGTTCGTGCGGTTCAACATGGCATGACCCTCACTTCCGCCCCAAACAGGCGGGTTGGAGACGCCCAAGCGGCGGTTCGCCGTCGGGCGAGGCCGGCCCGACATCGCGTCGGTCCGGCCCGAAGCAGACGAAGGGCCTCGCCCTTCGCGAAGACAAGTGGTTTAAGGTCCGGTCGGTTCCCTATCCCGCGAGTCTGACCGGCCGGGCAACGCGCCTGGCCGGAACACTGAACTGGAAACACCCTTCGAGACGACGGTATGAGTGTCGTCCCGGGTGCTCGCCGGTCTGACAGTGTAGACGCAAGGAAGGTTCGCGAGAATTCAAAAATTATTCTGGTTTCGGTCTCAGGATGCATGCAATCACGACTCGAAGCAGGCCCAGGATCGATCCAGAAGATTGGATGCTGGAGTCTTGACGATGATTTCCGAGTGTCCATTTCAACGAAATGGCCCGGTTCCGTGAATCGCAACATTTTCTTCTTGTCAACCGGCGACGATCCGGTCATGTTGAAGTCCGAGGCAAATCTCGTTCTCTTTCCTTTCGCCCAAAATCTTTTCCGTTCGAGGGTCATCATGCGAAGGCGCGGTGCGTTCACGCTGATCGAATTGCTCGTGGTGATCGCCATCATCGCGGTCCTGATCGCTCTCCTGCTGCCGGCCGTCCAGGCCGCCCGCGAAGCCGCCCGGCGCTCCCAGTGCGTCAACAACCTCAAGCAGCTCGGGCTGGCGGCCCACAATTATGCCTCGGCTTACAATGTTTTCCCCTACAATTCGATCCCGAACACTGGCCAGAACGCGAACTGGCAGGTTTCCTGGGGTGACACGATCCTGAGTCAGATCGAGCAAACGGCGATGTTCAACTCGCTGAACTTCAACTACAACATGACGGATGCACCGAACAATACGGTCGGTTACTCCCTCATCGCGAGTTTCATCTGCCCGTCCGACGACGCGACCGACCGGCCGGCGTCGCCCTGGGCTCCGATCAGCTACAAGGGCAATCTCGGCGGCCCCGGCGCGATCAGCATGTGGTCGGGCGTGATTGTCCCGTCCAAAAACACCGAGGCCAATGGTTGGAACAACTCGAACAACGGCTCGGTCGGGTTCCAGTCGGTGACCGACGGGACCTCGAACACCGCGATGTTCAGCGAGAACTTGATCGGCATCACCGGTGGTGCCGGCAATGGATACACCGTACCGCGGAGCGACCCTCGGGCGATCCGCGCCCTGTTCCAGCCCGCGGCCCCGGCCAGCATGGTCCCCGACGACACGGCCAACGGCGGTGCCAATGCTCTGGCATTCGCCCAGGGCTGCGCGAACATTCCCGGCACCACGGTCTCGCTCGGGACCCGCAACAGCGGCTGCCACTGGAGCCTGGGCAATATGATCTACACGGCCAACACCGGCTACTCGCACGTCAACGCCCCGAACACTCCCCGATGCACTCCTGCCGGTACTTATAACAGGACCGACTGGTGCGGCATCCTCTGCAGCAACGCCCCGACCAGCAACCACAGCGGCGGCGTGAACGTCTGCATGGCTGACGGTTCGGTCAAGTTCATCAAGAACACGATCAACCTCCAGACCTGGTGGGCCCTCGGTTCGCGTAACCTCAGTGAAGTGGTCTCCTCCGACCAGTATTGATCGCAATCGGCCGTCGATCTGTACGGAACGCGGGAGCCCACTCCCGCGTTTCCGAGGGAGCCGGCGCCCGCAATGGTCCGGGATGACGAAGACCGATGGCGTCGCCCTCGATCTCTCGGCGGAACAGGTGGACATTCGCGGCCTTCATCGCCCTGGCGATGCTGGCCGCGATCGGTTTTGTCGCGTGGGAATGGCCCGCTTGGGAATTCGCCCGGGAAGCCCGCCGCGACTTGAACGCTGGCCGCTATGGCGAAGCCCAGGCGTCGGCCGAGCGCTGGCTCCGCCTGCGCCCGAATTCCGCCGAGGCCCACTACATCCGGGCGAAGTCGGCCATGGCCCTCGACCGATACCGCGATTTCGCCGAGAGCCTGCTGAAGGCCCGGGCGCTCGGGTATCCCGAGACTTCGCTGGAGGTTCTCCAGGCGCTCAACGACGCGAAGTCGGGCCGACTGGACCTGGCCCGGCCCGTCCTGTTGCGAGCCTTCAACGAGTCGACCGAGCCGGACCTGATGGTCAACGAGGCGCTTTCGCGGCTTCTGATGGAGTTGTACGACTGGCCGCACGCGGGCGGAGTTCTCAAGCGCTGGGGTGAGCACGCGCCGAATGACCCTCGACCGCCGCTCTGGCACGCGGCGGTCAACCGCCGGCGCGACTCCGACCCGAAGGTGATCCTTGGCGACTTCCAGGAAGCCCTCCGCCGCGACCCCAACCTCCTCGAAGCCCGGCTCGGCGTGGCTGAGGAACTGGCCAGGACCGGCAAATACCGAGAGGCCGCCGTTGAGTACGACGCTTACCTCGCCAAGGTCCCTGACGACCCGACGGCCCTCCTCGGCGCCGGCCGCGTCGCGCTGGAACTTGGCAAACTCGAACTCGCCGTGCAGCGGTTCGACCGCGTCCTGACCCTTGATCCCGAGAACGCCGAGGCCCACGTCGAGAAGGCCAAATTCTCCAGGCTCCAAGGAGACGAGGCCGATGCCCTGCGACATCTCGACAAGGCGATCGAGCTCAAGCCCTACGAGACCGCGCCCCACTACAACCGCCGCCTGGCTTTGCTCCGCCTGGGTCGAACCGACGAAGCCCGCAAGGAGCAGGAGGCCATCGACCTCATCAAGGCCGACCTCGACCGGATGAACGAACTCCAGGAGAGGCTGAACAAGTCGCCCAACGATCCCAACCTGCAAAGCCGGCTCGCCCTCTGGATGCTCACCCACGGGTTCGACCAGGAGGGTCTGAAATGGGCGGGCAAGATCCTGACCGACCACCCCGGCCACCGCGAGACCTGCCTGATCCTGGCCCGATATTACGAGCAGAAGGGCAACCCGGAGCAGGCCGCGCATTATCAATCACTGATATCCCGACCGCAGTCGCGTTGAGGCCCCGATTCGTTGATCAATCGATCATCGTCAACATGATGCGAGCCTCGGCCATGCGCTTTCGTTCATCCCACCCCCGCTTGACCGTGCGTCGGCTGATGACCGCCCTGGCGATCGCGGCCCTGGTCGAGGTCGTGTTGGTCCTGCGAGGTCCGCAACTCCTCGCCCTGTTTCTCTCGGCCGAGGCCGCCGCCGACCCGAGGGAACGGGCACCGGGGCTCTCCTGGGCGAGCACCGAGAATCGGCCACCGCGACCGGGGACGATCCGAGTCATCGTCAACGAACAGGAGATCCAGCTCCCCCTCGCGTGCCGGTCTGATCTCCCCTCGCGAGTAACAATCCCCGAGGCGGGTCGGGGCTGGACGACCGGGGATGACGTGATGCTCTCCGATCCCCTCAACGAGGATATTCCTCTCATCATCGGCCGCGATTACGAGGCATTGGAACTCGTGCACTCGGCCGATTTTCCGGGCAAGGCGGACCGCCTTCGTGCACTGGCGGAGGCGGGCCGGCTGGTGGCGGTCCCTCCCGGGACGACACTTCCCGTAGCCCGGATCACAGCCTTATCGCTGGGCAATCAGGATCGGGCCATTGAATTGATCATGGACGGTGTCCCGGCGTGGGTCGCGTCGAGTTATGTCCGGTGAGGCGATGGTCTCCGGCGGTCGATGCGCCACGATCATGCCGGTGTCCGGAACAGACCTTGAACACCTGGAGCATTCCAACCGTAGCCCCTGGAGACCACCCGTGATCTCTCGACCCACCCGTCAAATCTCGTCCTGGTCGCTGGTTCTGGGCGCCACGTGCTTCGCCCTCGCCGGTGGACGACCGGCCCTCGCCCAGATCCAGCCGGATCGCCTGGATTTCGGGACGGTCCACATCGGTGGTCGGGTTGACGGCAGCGTCCGGATCTTCGTTGACCCGGCCATTGTCAAAGGGGCGAAGGCTGACGTCACGGCCCCGCCGTTCGTGAAGATCCGGCACGTCGCCGTCGGCACCCAGGATTACGGCGCGAAGAATACGAAGGGCTACTGCGACATCGCCGTCTCGGTCGAGACGGTCCGGGCTGGTGACTTCGCGGGCCCGATCGTGATGAAGCTCGGAGATCAGCGGGTCGAGGTCCCGATTCGCGCGAAGGTTCTCCCCCGCGAGGCCCGGCCGATCCGCGTTCTGGTCGCCGACACCCCCTTCCAGAAGTTTTCCACCTCGAATGCGGACCTCTTCAATCCCTGGCTCAAGCTCGTCGAGAAGAACGGGCTCGACGTCGATTATCGCGAGGTCCATACCAGTAAACCGCTTCTCGATGGGGTCGATCTGGGGGAGTACGACGTCGTCCTGCTCGGTGAGATGGGCCTCCTCGGCCTCCGTGATTCGGACGTGGACGGGCTCAAGCGGTTCGCCGAGAAGGGCGGCCGGGTCGTCCTGACCGCGAACCACTTCTTCCGGGGAACGGTCGGCCAGGCCAACAAGCTCCTGAACCCCTACGGGCTGAAGATCAACGACGTCGAGCCCGAGGGCCGCAACGACCTGACGCTGAACGCCGCTGAAATCACGAAATGCCCCCTGACCGACGGGATCAAGTCGCTCAACTTCTTCCGGGCCTCGCCCGTCGAGGTCACGGACCCGGATCGGACCATGGTCCTGGTCCCCAACCCCGACCGAGCGGGCGAGAGCCTGGTCGCCCTCGGCGTGGCCGGAGACGGGGATGTGGTCTCACTCGGCGTCTCGCTCTGGTGGAGTTGGGTGAGCAAGGCCGACAATGCGACCCTGATGGGGAACTTGCTCCGCAGGCGCTCCCGACCCGAATGAAGGACGGTCCCCTTCGAATCCTGGATCAAACAGACAAGGCAATCCGAGGCTCGACCAACATCGGCCCGTTGACCAGGTTCCGGGGCGGCTCGCCGAGCAAGATCCGCCGGACCTCCTCGGCGGCCTTGGTCCGGAGCTCGATGAACCCTTCGATGCTGTAAAAGGCCGAATGCGGCGTCAGGACAACTCGCGGGTGATCCCGGAGCCTTGGGTCATCGAGCGGCTCGCGCTCGAAGACGTCAATCCCCGCTCCCAGGAGATGCCCCGATTCCAGGGCCCCGATCAGCGCCTCCTGATCGACGACCGGCCCCCGCGCCGTGTTGATCAGGATCGATCCGGGCCGCATTCTCGCCAGCGCCTTCGCGTCGATCAGGTGGAAGGAACGCGGATCGAGATAGCAATGCAGGCTGACGAAGTGGCTCTGCTCCAGGAGCGGTTCGAGCTGGAACTCGCGGCGGACACCGAGGGCTTTTTCGAGTCCGGGCGGGACGTTCGGGTCATAAAAGACCACATCGAGCCCGAACGCCTTCGCCCGCAAGGCCGTGGCGGTGCCGATCCGCCCGCAGCCGATCAGGCCGAGGGTCTTGCCCCGGAGCCGGGGCGTCTCGCGGCCGGTCAGGTAATCCCACTCGCCGGTCCGCATCGAGGAATCCTGGATACGCAAATGCCGGGTGATGGCCAGCAGGAGCAGGATCGCGTGATCGGCGACCTCTTCCGTCCCGTAATCCGGGACGTTGCAGACGGCGATCCCTCGCCGGCCCGCGGCGGGCAGGTTGACGTTGTTGTACCCCACCCCCGCACGGACGACAGCCCGGCATTTCGGGGCCGCGGCGAAGGTCGCGTCGGTCATCCGTTCGACGTCGTGGAAGAGGATGATCGCGTCGGCGTCGGCCAGGTGCGGGGCCAGGTCGGACTCGTGCCGGGCCTTGACGACGACCACCCGGGCGACCCCTTCGAGGACCGGCCCTTCGATCGAGGCATCCGAGAGGAAATCGGCGATCAGGACGTTCATGGCGGGTACTCGGAGAGTGCCAGAGTCGCAAGGCCCTTGGTTATCGCCGATCGGGCGGGTACGTTCAATGGCCTCGGCGAGGGGCGGTGGCCATCTCGGAGGGTCGAGCCATGTCATCAACGAACCTCGAACCGTCGGAGCCCGGCGGGATGGACCGGCGTCGTTTCACCTTGCTCGACCTGATGGTCCTGATCGCGGCCTTCGCCGTTTGCTGGATGGTCCCGAAGACCTTCCGGCGCCTGTCTCGCCGAAAACCTACCCAATTTACGACGTCCGCCAGTACGCCCAGATCGTCGGGCGCCTCCTGGCTCGTCTCGGCCTCGGTCGCCCTGGCGGTGCTCGTGATCTTCGTGCCGAAGCCGGGCGGGAGAGAACGGTTCCGCCAGCCAGGAGCCCTGGCGATGCTGATGGTCGCCTTCACCTGGGTTTACGACGTGATCCAGACCGCGATCCAGGGGGGAATGCTCTGGCTCACGACCGGTCAATCGTTCTCGGACGGCGGGTTCTGGTACCTGTTTGGCCCGATCTATGACGTGTCTTTCCGCGCGGTGTTGGCAGTCATGGCAAGCTGGATCACCCTGGCCTTGCTGGGCCTGGGTCGCCCCGAGTCGAACTGGCTCGACCGGTCGGGTAGAATCCTCGGCTGGATCTGGGTCGTTTGGGGCCTGCTCGCCTGGGTCCTCGAATATCAGACGATCGTTCGACACAACACCGCCTTGAGCCTCTGAACGGACAAGGGATCGACGATGCCACGAATCAAGCAGCTCCTCGCCGACGGGAAACTGGTCCGGATGTTCGGTGTCGGCCAGCTCTTCACGCCGAAGCTGGTCGAGATCGTCGGCGAGCACGGCGGGTTCGACGCCCTCTGGCTCGACGGCGAGCATGCCGGGCTTGGGATGAAGGAGACCGAGCTCTCGACGATGGCCGCCCGGTATTACGGGCTCGACCACTTCGTCCGCCAGCCGGCGACCGATTACGCCTCGATCATGCGTTCGCTCGAAGCCGGCGCCGGCGGGGTCATGATCAGCATGGCCCGAGGGCCCGAGGACGTGGAGCAGGCCGTCCGCTGGTCCAAGTTCTACCCCCGGGGCGAGCGCGGGATGAACGGCGGCAACCGCGACGGCCGGTTCGGCCTGATGCCCCTGCCCGAGTACGTCGCCAAGGCGAACTCCGAGAGCTTCGTCGGCATCCAGATCGAGACCGCCCGCGCGATCGAGTCGATCGACGAGATCGCCGCCGTCCCGGATGTTGACCTCCTCTTCGTCGGCCCCGCCGACATCAGCCAGGTCATGGGCGTCCCGGGCGACTTCGAGAACCCCAAGTGCCTCGATACGATCGAGCGAATCGCGCAAGCCTGTGCGCGGGCGGGCAAGCCATGGGGCATTGTCCCCCGAGGACCCGAATACGCCGACCGGATGCTCGGCTGGGGCTGCCGGATGTTCGTTCTGGCCTTCGACATCCACGTCGTCCACGCCGGCATCCGCGCGGCCAAGACGCGGTACGGCTCGTTCTTCGCGGGGCCGGGCTGACGATCCAAAACGAACTCAACTCGCGGACATAAGGCCCGGCAACCCTCCAGGAAATCAAACCCGTGGGAGTCGTATCGTCCAAACGCCACTTGCCCGGCGACCACCCTCACCCAGTCCCTCTCCCACGGGAAGTGGGAGGCGGAAAGAGCCCCGCGAGGAGAGAGGTGGCCAGAAAGACTGTCTGGACCCTACATTACGGCTCATTTGACAGTCCTGGAGTTTGCCCTGCCACGGGCCGGGTCTGGCCGGACATGGGCCGATCCGTTAGCCTCGGGGCGGAAAATCGAGAGATTTGACAGCCAGACCCGGAGGATGAGTGATGTTCTTCGAGCGAGCGATCACGCCGCGGATCACGATCGGCGACCAGCCGAGCGAGACCGACCTGGCCCGGCTCAAGGCCGAGGGGTATGCCGGGGTCGTCAACCTTCGGAATGACGGCGAGCCCGAGCAGCCCTTGAGCACTTCCGCCGAGGGCGAGAAGGTCCGCGCCCTCGGGATGGACTATCTCCACGTCGGCGTCGGCGGCTCGCCTCTCACCGAGACCGGCGTTCACGCGGTCTGCGACTTCATCGACGCCCACTCAAAAGTCATGGTCCACTGCCGCAAGGGAGGCCGAGCCGCCGCCCTCGTCTTGATCCACCAGGCGAAGGCCAACGGCTGGACCGCGGCCGAGGCGGCGGCCAGGGGACGAGGGCTCGGCCTTGAGGTCAACGGCGGGCTCCGAGCGATTGTCGAGAATTACATGGACGACCATCGTCAGGGCTGATGCGGTAAAGGCCGAGGCCGGGCCGGCGACGATCCACCGGCCCGGTCCTCGTCCTCCTTGGCCCGGGCCCATTCGCCGATCGAGCGGAGTGCCGCGGCACGGTCGAGCCGGAATCGTCGGGAATCCTTCTCGATCCCCAGCGCGGCATCGTACTGTTGGAGGGCGTCGGCCGCCCGGCCGTCTCGGACCAGCAGCGTCGCCAGGTGGAAGCGATACCACGAATTGTCCGGTTCGAGCCAGACCGCCCGGTCAAGCCAGGTCTTCGCCCCCGAGGTCCTTCCCTGGCGCGAGCAGGACCGCTCGCTCGAAGCAGGAGGGAGCGGAGTGCTCGAATTGAGGTTCGGTCTCGGCCGGGACCGTCGGCGAATCGTCGAGCCAGCTCCGCAGGGCCCGCCACGGTTGCTTGTCGGGGGTAAACATCAGGGCCCGATCGCAAAGCTCAAGCCCCCGGCGCGCCTCGCGAGGGTTGCGCGGGTCGTGCCGGACTGCGAAGAGAAACAATAACTCGTCCACGTCCCGAAGCAGCCGGGCCTTGCGAGGAGGGTCAAGGAACGTCAGGGCGGGGCGTCGGGACCAGTCGAGATCGGCCAGGACGCGGAACTTCGCGAAGGCCGACGTCAGTTCCGCCTCAATGTCCTCGGGCTTGAGTTCGGGCTCGATCAGGCGGAACCGGAGCGACCGGGCGGATTCCGCGAGGACATCGGCATCGGCGCGGAACTGTCCAGTCAGGCGAGCCTGCGCGTGGTAGACGCGGGCCTTGCGGTAGAGCGGGTAAAGGTCCGGCCGGCTCGCGGTCAGGCGGGAGATCTCATCGAAGCGGGCGGTCGCGGTGGCGAAATCCTCTCGGAGAAGAGAGTCCTTCCCCTCGTCGATAAGGTTCGAGGCGGTCGCCTCGACCCTTCGCCGCTCGTCCCCTTCGCGAACCGCCGAGGCGGCCAGCCCGGCGGCCGAACTGACCACCAGCGCCACCAGCACCAGTTTCTTCCAGGATCGCCGGGCCCGCCGGACCGCCCGGACATGCAGTGGCTCGCGAGTTGACCGCAACGGTGCGTCGTCGGCGACCGCCTGCAAGTCGGCGGCCAGCTCGACGGCGGAGGGGAACCGGTCGGCCGGGTCGGCGGCCAGGCAGCGCCGGATGACCCGTTCGAGCGCGGCGGGAATCTCGGGATGCTCGGCGCGGAGCCGAGGGGGCTGGCCTCGACGATCTTCGGCCGCACGGCGGAGGGCCTCGGGCACCGAGCTTCCCGACGGGGGCGGGAACGGCCGCGAGCCGGTCAGAGCCTCGAAGAGCAGAACTCCCATCGAGTAGATGTCCGCTCGCGCGTCGAGTCGATCGTCCTCGCCGATCGCGACCGCATCGAGGTGTTCGGGAGCCATGTAGGCGAGCGTCCCGCCCAGGTTATCGGGCTCGAACGCGTTGCGTTCGGCCCAGGGCTCGCCCGCCAGGTTGAAGTCGAGCAACATCGGCAGGCCGTCACCCGTCACCAGGACATTGGACGGCTTGATGTCGCGGTGCAGGACACCCCGATCGTGCGCATGAGCCAGCGCTTCAGCCAGCCGCGCGCCCCACCAGGCGATGGCGCGGGCGAATGGGAGCTGAGAAAGGGTCGTCCTCGGCCCCTTGGAGTGCGGGAGCTTGCTCCCGCTTTTCCCCGCGGAGCTTGCTCCGCGTCCGACGGGCGGAGAGTCGAAGGCCGACGGAGCAAGCGCCGCCGAAGAAGAGCGGGAGCCAGCGCCCGCACTCCGGATTTCCTCGGCCGGCTCAAGACGGTCCAGCGCTTCGAGCAACTCCAACCCGGTGGGTGCCACCTTCGCACCCGGGTCGGCCAGCAAACGGGCCAGGGTCACCCGGCCGAAGAAGGGCATGCAGAGCAGGTGCAGGTTCGTCACCGGGTCGGTTCGGTACGAGTGGACCGGGACAATGTGCGTATGCTGGAGCCTGGCCAGGGTTTGCGGCTCGCGCGATCCCGTCTTCGCGACCTTCAAGGCCACCGGCCGGTCGGCGAGCTGGCGTTCCCGGGCCAGGAAGACGCGGGCGAACGAACCCCGACCTAGCTCCTCGACCAGGTGGAACCCGGCGATGGTCTGACCGGCTTCGGGGAACGGCGTCGGATCGACCTCGGGAATGTGGAGGTCGGTCGACTCGGCGTTTCCAACCAGTTCGTGGATGTCGAAGACGCGTCGGAGGCGGTCGGCGAGGTCGGGGAACCGCTCGTCGTACTCGGCGGGGAAAGGGGTGTCGCCGTCTTCCTCGCGTCGGCAAAATTCTTCGTAGCAGAGGGCGACCAGGGCGTCGGCGTCGAGCCCGGGAAAGCGGTCGCGGTATTCCTCGACCCGGACGGTGTCCCCTTCATCCCACCTCAGGTTGAGGTCGACCCGGAGCAAGGCGAGCCACGCGGCGGGCGAGGCGTCGGCCCCATCGGGCAGGAAGTTGGCCGGGTCGGGTCGGTCTTTGTTCTTGTTGCGTCGGGGGGCGCGCGACGCTTCCTCGAAGCGGCGGGCGAGCCGGGTCGCGGCCGGGGACGACGCCTCGTCCCACGTCCCCGATCGGGCGATCGAGCCCATGGTTGTTTCAGCCCTCTTGGAAGACCCGGCGCCGCAATTCCTCGAGGACGCGCTGGACCGTCCGCTCGCTGATCCCGAGCCGGTCGCCGATCTCCTTGCTCGACAAGCCCTCGGCCTTCAGCTCCAGGATCGACCGCCGCTCCTCGGGGACGAGGTTGCGAAGGTGGTCGAACGCCTCGCGGGCCTCGGCCACCTGGCTGGCGGTCTCGATCTCGGCCGCCAGGTCGCGGGGCTTCTCCCCGTCCGACCAGATCGGCTCCTCCCGGCGCATGTCCTGCTTCTGGCTGCCGGCCTTCCGGAACTCGTCGATCACCTTGTTCTTCGCGGCCCGGGCCAGGAACGCGACAAGGTGCCGACCATCTTCGAATTCCGTCGGGACTGTCCGGACCCGGTGGAAGAAGCTCCCCCAGACGCTCTGAAGGAAATCGACCGAGTCGAAACGCGATCGGAGCATCCTCGGCAACTGGCGGCGGACCACCAGCCGGACCTCGGCCTCATAACGGGTCAGAAGCTCGCGGGCCGCTTCCTGATCCCCCGCGTGAATCCGGGCCAGGAACCCCCGGATGTCGTCGCTGCCCGTCACCTCGTCCCTGAGAGCATCGCCGACCATCATGGCACGGTCTCCTTGCCGGGGTTCGTAATCCACCCACGAACCGACGTGTCTCCGACACCGGTGGATAGCCTAATCAATTCCGATCCGATCTGGCAAGCGCCTGACTCGGAGGTCAGTGGAAATTGACCTCCATCGCCTTCGCCAGGGCGGCTACCTCGGGCGGAAGCCGCGCCTTGTCATAGACCCGAGTCGACCAAGCCCCTCGGTCGCGGAAGCCGACCGTGACCGCGTTGCCTATGGGAATCCAGCCCTGCGAACGGGGCAATGCGCCGATCAGCTTCTTGCACTCCGCGGTCCGAGCGGGAGTCTGCGTACCCCAACAACCCTGCACGGCCCAATTGTAAAGATCAGACTCGTTTTCGATGCGCCCGTCTTGGGATAGCGTGAAACTGTTCACGTCGCAGCCCGCTTTATGGATCTTCGTCACGAACCGAATCTTGACCAGGCAAGCGAGTTTGACCAGCCCAAACTCGTCGAGGCCAGGTTCCGGCTTCGAATCGCCGAAATGGCTCTTGGGATGGAAGTACTCGACCCCCGAGGCGCACCACCGCTGGGCGTCGTCGAAGGCTGTCCAGTAGGGATTGCGACGGGATGGGTCGATCCCCGCCCAGTAGACGATCGCCAGGGCGATCGCCGGCAGGGCGAGCATGGTCATCCAGATCCTGGGGCGTAGCCATCGACGAGGGGCGGGGGGATTTCCCGGGGGCATCGTCCGTCTTCCGCCAAGTGGGGTGGTCAGGCGTCATCTTACCCCGGGGGCGGACGTCACGAGAAGTCGGGACCGTCGGGCTCCGGTCGCCCGCCGCCATGCCACGCGGAGCGTGGGGACGAGGGAAATCGCGGGCGATTCCGGGAGAAACTGTGTTAACGCGGCCTCGATCGGGGTGAATGTAAGCGAAAACGGCGCGTCGCCGAATCACCCTGAACCCGAAGGCCGAACCGATGCCAATCTCCGAAGCCAAATTACTCGCGAACCGAAAAAATGCCGCAAGGTCCACGGGCCCGAAGACTCCCGAGGGCAAGGCCCGATCCCGACAAAACGCCCTCAAGCACGGCCTGACCGGCTCGGGCGTCGCCCTGCCTTCCGAAGATCAGGCCGAGATTGCCGGACGATTCACCGAGCTGCAAATGCAGATGCGGCCGAAGACCGACGCGGGCGAGCAACTGCTCCGCCGCTTCGCCTTCCTCACCGTCCGGATGGAGCGATCCGAGCGCCACGAGACCGCCCAGACGGCGATGCGCGTCCGGCACGCGATCGAGAAGTTCGACGACGAACGGCTGACCTTCGTCGAGGGACTGGCCACCAAGATCTACACCGAGCCGGCCACCTCAGTCCGTCGACTCCAGATGAGCCCCGAAGGGATCGACTGGATGCTGGATGAGTGGGAAACCCTGCGCTCGGATCTGCTCAATCCCGACCGGAATTGCTGGACCGGCAACCATCGGATGCACTTCGACGCCTTGCTCGGCCGCAATCCGGGCGGCTACCGGACCGCGCGGACCATGGCGCTTTCCTACGCGATGGACGGCAGCTTTCACCTGCTCGACAAGGCCGACGGCGAGGGGCTCGACGGCTCGGCCCGCGCCGCGTGGGCCAAGGACGAACTGACCCGTCAGATCGACACCGAGATGGCCCGCCTTAAGGAGGTCCGAGCCCGGATTGACATGGAGGCCCTCGCGATGGACCGGGCCGAGGCGGCCGATCGAGCCCTCTTCGACCCCTCGCCCGAGGCGGTCCTCGCGCGGAAGTACGAGGCGGCGACCGAACGAGCGATGTACAGGACTCTCAAGGAGTTCCGGCAGGTCGAGGCCGAAGCCGCAGAGGTGAAACTCAACGATTGCGAGGTCGAGGAGGACGACCCGGTGGGTTCCAATTTTGAGGAGCCGGTGGAAGAAGCTCCCGTAGCCGACTCGACCCCTTCCAGCGTCGATTTCGCCCCTTCGGATGTCACAGTTCTTGATTTTTCGATCGGAAAACGGCCCGAAATGGGGTCGAAGCCGCCCGAATCCATCAACGAAAGTTGATATCGGGCGAGCCAAGGGGTCTTCGAGCGAGTGTCCGGGTGGAAAATCCGTCTCGGGAAGCGAATGGGGACTGGCTCCTGGCCCTTCACCGAGCACCAAACCGGGAGAAGACAGGTCGGGCCGGGAGCCTGTCCCCGTCTTCCTCCATCGTGGGCCATCCGAGTGTGAACCGCCGTCGAAGGCGAAGGCTTTGGGGGTGGCTCGCGAGTCTCGGCCTCGGGGGATGGTCGTCCCGATCGAGCGCCGATCGCCGAGCCGGAGCGACGGGATTGGGGGGGTGACGGCCGGCCCGAGTTCGGCTAGGATGATCCGCTCGATCGCCCGGCGTGATTCCCGCGCCTTCTCTCCATTGCAAGGGACGAAAACCGATGAAAGCCCCGGCAAAGATCCTCTGGCTGGCCGTCGCGACCCTCAGCATCAGCACGCTGGCCATCGCGGCGGAATCGTTCCAGGTCGACACGGTTCACTCGTCGGTCCTGTTCCGCGTCAAGCACATGAATGCAAGCTATGCGTACGGCCGGTTCAACGACGTCACTGGGAAGTTCCTGGTCAACGAGGCGGACCCCTCGAAGAGTGTCTTCGACCTGACCATCAACGCCGAGAGCGTCGATACCGCCAACGCCAAGCGGGACCTCCATCTCAAGGGGCCGGACTTCTTCAACGTCAAGCAGTTCCCGACGATCAGCTTCAAGAGCAAGTCGGTCGCGAAGTCGGCCGCCGGCTATGACGTGACGGGCGACCTGACCCTCCACGGCGTCACCCGCCCGGTGACCTTCAAAGTCGGGGTGACTGGCTCGGCCAAGGGGATGAGGGGGGAATCGCTGGCGGGTGTCGAGGCGTCGGCCGTGCTCAAGCGGAGCGACTTCGGGATGACGTACATGGTCGGCCCAATCGGCGACGAGATCACGGTGACGGCCGCCCTGGAGGGCAGCCGGAAGTGAGCCCGGCGGCGGGACTCGGGCAGAAAACGGCGCGGGTCGAGCGACCATGACGATCCTGCATGCCCTGATCTGGAACCTGCTGGTGCCGGCGGCCGTCTCGGCCTCGGCGGTCGCTCTGGCCCGCCGGATCGCCCGCGAGTTCCCGGGCGGGCGACGGGGGCGCTGGGGGGTCGCGGCGGGTCTGGGGTTGGGTTACCTCGCCGGCCACGTCGGGCTGCTCGGCTGGCCGAGCTTCCCGGAGGTCGAGGCGACCCGCTGGGTCGCCTGGCTCGCCCTCGCGGCGGGAGTGGTCGGCCTGGTCGAGGCGACCTGGACCCCTCCGGCCTGGCCGTCCTGGGTTTTTCGAGGTCTCTTCCTCCTCGTGATCCTCGGCCTCTTGCTCCGGTCGAAGGTCGAGCATGCCTGGACCGCCGCCGAGGCGGTGGCCTGGTTCGGCGGGCTCTGGGCGGCGTTGATGGTCTCGTGGTGGAACCTGGAGGCGCAGGCCGAGCGGCTCTCCGGCCCCGGCTGGGTGGTCCCGATCGGCCTCATCGCGGCCGGGTGGGGGGTCGTGCAGGTTTTGTCCGGCGGAGCCTCGCTCGGTCAACTCGACGGCGTCCTGGCGGCGACCTTGCTCGGCGCCCTGGCCACGGTCGGCCTCCGACCAGGCCCGGCGCTCTCGCGAGGCGGCCCGGCGGTCGTCTCGACGGTCATGGGCGGGCTCGGGCTGGTCGGCTTCTTCTACTCGGAGGTCCCCGCGTCCTCCGAGACGCTCCTGACCCTCGCCCCCTGGGTGCCCTGGGTCGACCGGATCGGATTCATCCGGCGACGGTCGTACTGGACCCGGGCCTCGGTTCGGTTCCTGGCGGTCTTCCTGGTCGTGGCCGCGGCCGTCTTCCTCGCAGATGCCGCCGCGTCGCCCCGGCCTGATGACGAGTCCGGACTCGCCTCGGTCGGGCGTTGAAAATCGGGAGCCTGCGAGAATTCTCGTCACGGACCCCCGAGCTTTGTCCTACATTTCATTGAAAACAAGCCAGATTATCTCAAGAGATCCCATGTTTGTCGCCCCCTGTTGTTTCTGGGAACAGACGACCGAGCTTTATGGCGAGTTCTGGGGCTAATCGCGTAAAATATCTCTGTTACCTTCCGGTGGCCTGACACTCTCCCACGCTCGACTCTCACTCCTGCTGGAGCCTCCGGTGGCGATTTCCCAGACTGAAAAGCCCAAGCGAGCCAAGCGCACCCATCGAATCAACCTTCGGGCTCTCGCCTACTCGGGCGGTCTCCTGGTGTTGATCGTCGTTCTCTACTTTCCGCTGAAGATGCTCTCCGAGCAGAGAGCTCGAAGCTCCGCACTGGCGCAAGCCAGGGAAAGCGCGGCGAAGGGGGACGTGGACCTGGCCCTCCGGCATCTCAACCGCTACCTGGTCTCCTGGCCCAATGATATCCTGGCACTGGAGGAAAAGACGAAGCTCGTGAGCGACTCGGCTCACCAGGCGAATCAGATCCTCGAGGCGGCGAACCTCAACGACCAGTTGATCCGGCTCGACCCGTCGGGCCCGAACCGTCGGGAGACCCGGCGGAAGCTGGCCGAGCTTTATATCAGATACAGCGATGAGGCCCGTAATTTCGCGACGCAGAATCCCGACCAGGCCAAGGCGGCGATGGAAACCCGCTACATCGCCGCGATCGAGGTCGCGCGGCAACTGGTCAAGGACGACAAGAATGACGGCGCCGCCCACCGGCTCCTGGCGATGGCCCTGGATGGCCAGCTCGCCACCGGAGATGTGAAGGCGGCCCTGATCGGAAAGCAACTCGCGGAAGCCGAGGAGGAGTATCGCGAGGCCCTCCGGCTCGATCCGCGCGACCTGATCGCCTCGGAACGTCTCGCCAACCTCTATTACGACCGTCTCAAGGAGCCGGCCAGGGCGGAGACGACGCTCCAGGAGATGCTCAAGGCGAACCCCGACTCGGTCCAGGTCCGACTCGCGCGCTCTCGGGTCTACAGAAGAGCCAAGGATAACGCCAAGAGCCGGGCCGAACTCGATGCGGCTCTGGCACTGGCCCCCAACGATGCTCTGATCCGGCTCGACGCGGCCAACGAGTCGCTCAGCCGCCACGACACGGCGGACGCTCGACGCCAGCTCGACGCAATCCCGGCCGATCAACAGAATCAGTTGAGGGTCCGATATCTTCGAGGCGTCCTGGAGAATTCCGAGCAACACCCCGACGACGCCATCGAGGAGTGGCGTAAGGGGTTGTCGCTCGCCGGCGGCACGGACGTGGAGCTGACCTGGTCGCTTGCCTCGATCCTGATCCAGCTCGGTCGGCTTGGCGAGGCCAAGCCGCTGGTCGCCCAGTTCCAGCGGCTGGAGAAGGACGAATCACTCGGGTTGGGCCGCTACCTCAAGGCGATGTTCGAGCGCGCCTCGGGCCGCCCTGCCCTCGCCGTCAAGGAGCTTGAGCGAATCCAGGATCGCGTCCCCACGTTGATGAAGCCCGACGTCCAGCTCCTGCTCGGCCGCTGCTACGAGGAGGTCGGCGACGAATCGAGGGCCTTGCTTGCGTATCGACGCGCCTCAACCCTCCTGCCCCGGGCGACAAACCCCCGGCGGATGATCTCCCGGATCCTCCAGACTCGCGACCCGGAGCAGGCGATCGGCGAGCTCGAACGGGCTCTCACGCAGTCGCCGGACGATCTGACCCTCCTCACCGACATCATCCGACTCCGGATTTTCCAGCAACAGGCTTTGCCCGTCGCCCAGCGGAACTGGCGAGAGGTCATCGACCTCCTCGACCGCGCGGGGAAGCTTGCCCCGAACGACAGCTCGGTCCGGAGCCTCCGAGCGATGTATCTTGCCGCCGCGGATCGTCTTGCCGAGGCCGTTGATCTCCTCGGCCAGGCCACGCGCGGTCCCGACCGCAAGCGCCCGGAAACCTGGCTGAACTGGGTCATCGGCCTGGTCCGGATGAATCGAACGGATGAGGCCCTCCAGGCTCTGGAAAAGGCCTCGACACCCGAGGAGGCCGGCGACCACGCCTCGCTTCGGATCGCCCGGGCGCGCTTGCTGGCGCGAACGGGCAAGGGCCTGGCCGCCCGAGATCTGCTCTCGAAGAATCGAGAAACCATCCCCGCGTCCGAGCGTCCCGAGCTTTCCCGCGAGCTGGGCGAACTTCTCCAGTTGATGGGCGACCGCGATGGGGCCCGGATCGCCCTGGCCGAGTGGGCTCGACTGGTCCCGGACTCGCCTCGACCGGCGCTGACGCTCCTGAACCTCGCCCAGGTCAACTCCGATGACGAGGCAGCTCGACTTGGCCTGGAAGCCCTCCGCCGACTCGGTGGTGACCAGGAGTCCTACGGGCTGGCCGCGGAAGCCATGGAACGGCTCCGTGCCGACCGTTCCAAGCCCGCCCCTCTCTCCCCGGAGCGACTCGACGAGGCCGAACGGCTGGTCTCCAGGCTCGAGGCGGAGGCGCCTCATCTCGCGGTCGGTCATCTCCTGAAGGGCATGATCCTGGAACAGAGAGGAAAGCTGGAAGAAGCCGCGACCGCCTACCGCCGGGCCATGAAGGACGACGGGACTTCTCCCGCGATGCCCCGGCTGGTCGAGATCCTGACCCGACTCAAGCGATTCGACGAGCTTGACGCGATGAAGCGCAGGCTCGAGGAGCAGGCTCTCGAACGGGGGCAATCCGTGGCATTGGCTGAGTTCGATCGGATCTCCGCAGTGGTGGCCATGAGGTCGGGCGACACGGATCGGGCGGAGTTCCACGCCGCCCAGCTCGTCGAGGCTCAGCCGGACAATGTCCAGGCCAGGGTCACACAGGCCCAGATTCTCGAAAGAGGCGGCAAGACGAAGGAGGCCGAGGCCACGCTCCAGGCCCTGGTCGACCGCAAGCCGAAGGTCCCAGACGCCTGGCTGGCCCTGGTCGCGTTCCAGGTCCCACGCCGTCCCCAGGCCGAGGTGTTCAAGACGATCGAAAAGGTCCGGACGAATTACAAGGGAGATCGTCCGGAACTCCTGATCGCCCAGTGTCACTGGCTCGCCAATGACAAGCCGAATCTGGAACGGCTGTTCTACGAGGCCCTCACGAAGCAGCCGAACGACCCGGTGACTCTCAGGGCGGTGGCTGAATTCGACGAGGCCACGGGACGGATCGAGCACGAGGAGACGGTCTTGAGGACCGTCCTGAAGATCAATCCGAAGGAATCGTGGGCGGCCAGGGCGCTGGCCCTCCTGATCTCCGCCCGGGGTGATTCATCGACCTGGGATGAAGCGTGGGCCCTGATCGCCCCCGGTGCCCCCGGCTCGGGCGAGGCGCCCGAGGACCGGCTGGCCCGCGCGACCCTGCTGGCCCGCAGCCCGGTGAACGCCCGGCGGGCCGAGGCCATCCCGGCCTTCATCGCCCTGGCCAACGACTTGCCCGCCTCGAATCCGCAGGGTCTGGAAGTTCGCCTCCGGCTGGCCCAGGCGATGCTGGAATCCAACCGGCCCGCCGACGCCTGGAGCTTCATTGCCCCGGTCGCGGACGACCTGAACCGCCCGACTCCCGCTGCCCTGGCCATTGCGGTCGAGGCGCTGGTCCTGACGGGCAAGCCAGAGGAGGCCGAGAGGCGACTCGATCGACTTCAGACGCTGGAACCGAAGTCCCTGCGGACGGCCTGGGCGAACGCCTGGGTGCAGCAAGCGAAGGGCAAGAAGGCCGATGCGTCGGCAACGATCGAATCCGCCTTCACCAACGCGTTGTCCACGCCCGATGCCGAGCCGGTGGCCGTGAATTCCGTCGATCTGCTTCTCAAGTTCGGCGACAGCGAAGCGGCCGGCCGGGTCGCGAAGCAAGCGGCGGCCCGCTCGCCTCGCCTCGCCTGGCTCCTGGCCCGGGTTCAATCCTCGCTTCAGGATTACGACGGGGCACTGAACTCATGCCGGGTCGCCCTCGAAGCCGGCTCGTCCCGCGAGGTCGTCCGATACGCGACGGGGGCGGCGATCGCCCGTCGTTCCGACCCGAAATTCCTCAAGGAGGTCGAACATATCGGTGTCGAGGCCAGGGCGAAAGCCCCCAAGGATTTAAACATCCTGATCTTTCTCGCCACGGTCTACCATCTCCAGGATCGGTACGAAGAGGAGGTGGCGCTGTATCGAGAGGTCCTCGGACTCAATCCGCCAAACGTCCAGTTCCTCAACAACATGGCCTGGACGCTCTGCGAAGGGCTCCACCAGTTCGATGAGGCGATGGCACGGATCGAGGAGGCCATCCGTCGTGAGGGCGTGAACGCGGAGTACCTCGATACCCGCGGCGTGATCCGCGACCGGCTCGGCATGAAAGACCAGGCCATTGCCGATCTCGAGCTCTCGGTCAAGATCATCCCTTCACCCACCACGTACTTTCACCTCGCCCGGGCGTACCTCAAGGCGGGACGGCCCGACCAATCCCGACGTTGCCGTGATCTCGCCATCCAGGCCAAGTTCGACGCCTCCACCCTTGACCCGACAGACCGAGCCGACATGGAAGCAGTCATGGCCAAGCCTTGATCGAACGCTCGCGGTCTCGCGCGGGAGCCGCCGGCGTTTCCCGACTCTTACGTATTGCCGGAGACTTCATGCCCGATGAGTAATGTCCGACGATCGATGTGAATCCGGTTCGGGGGCATTGACCCGTTCGGTCATTGGTCATCCGTCATCGGGCATGGAATTCCCGGAATCCGTGTCAGACGTCGCGGGCGACGGGATACTCGGCGGCCACTCTGCGGATCATTGCGTCGAGCTTGGCGAAGTCCAGTGGCTTGGTCAGGTGGGCCACGAATCCCGACTCGGCGCTCTTCCGAATGTCATCTTCCATGCCGAAGCCGGTCAGTGCGATGCCCGGAACGTCGTTTCGGAGGCGGATGGTCCGCATCAGGTCGAGCCCGCTGCCGTCGGGCAGACCGATGTCGCTGACCAGGAGGTCATAGTCCTCAACGGGGACCTCCAGGGCGTCAGCGATGTTGGTCGCCGTCGTGACGAGATAGCCGTTCTGGCGGAGGAGCTTGGCCATGATCCGGCCGGTCATGGCGTCGTCCTCGACGAGCAGGACCCGGAGGTCGACCGGCTCGCTCGGGATGTCCGAGGGAGGAGGCGAGACGGGTTCCACGGAGGGGGCGGGGACTTCGGTGGGAAGTCTGAGCGTGAACGTCGCGCCCTGGTCTCGTCCCTCGCTGGTCGCGCCGAGGCTGCCCCGATGCCCCTCGGCGATCGACCGGCTGATCGCCAGGCCGAGCCCGAGCCCCCCGAACCGCTTGGTAATCGCGTCCTCGCCCTGCTCGAAGGCGTTGAAGATCGTGGGCAGATGGGCCGGCTCGATCCCGATCCCGGAGTCGGACACTTCGATCACGATCTGGCCGTCCTCGACGCGGGTCCGGACGTTGACCGTGCCTCCCCGGGGTGTGAACTTGATCGCGTTCTTGATCAGGTTCCAGTAGACTTGTTGGAGCCTGGCCGCGTCGGCGCTGACGTGGTGGTCGGCGGCGGCGAGGTCGACAGCCAGCCGGAGCCCCTTATCGATCGCTTCGGCCCGTGAGATCTCGACGGCCTTGGCGATCAGGGCATGGGCGTCAACCACCTCGAAATGGAAGGGCATCTTGCCCCGAATGATCCGCATGACGTCGAGGAGGTCGTCGATCAGCCGTGCTTCCAGCTCGAGGTTCTGGCGGATCTCCTCGAAGGTCTCTCGAAGGTGCTCTGGAGTCTCGGCGGCGTCTCGGGCGGAGGCGGCCAGCAGCAGGACCGGGGTCAAGGGCGTCCTCAACTCATGGCTGAGCATGGCCAGGAACTGGTCCTTGGCCCGACTGGCGGACTCGGCCAGGTCGGTCGCCCGCTTCAGGTCTTGCTCGTACCGCTTCTGGTCGTCGATGTCGGTGCAGGTACCGAACCACTTGACGATCCGGCCGGTCCCGTCGCGGACGAGCTCAGCGCGGGCGAGGAACCATCGGTAGATGCCGTCGGCCCCCCGGAGACGATATTCGATCGAGAAGACCGAGCCGGTCTTGAGCGACTCGGTCCACCGGGCGGAGGCCCGGTCGAGGTCGTCAGGATGCAAGGCCCGGCACCAGTTCCAGCCCTCGGTCTGCTTCATCGTCAGGCCGGAGTAGTCGAGCCAGCGCCGGTTGGTGTAGTCAAGGTAGCCGTCGGGCTGGGCGGTCCAGACGATCTGAGGGATGGCTTCGGCCAGGAGAGTGATGCCCGCGAGCCGTTCCTCCGATTCGACCAGCTTGCGACTGGTCCGGACCTGGGTGATCACTCGCTCGACGGCCCGGACCAGAACCTCGAAGTAATCGGTCGTCTTGGGGACGAAGTCGCTCAGGCCGCCTCGAACCGCCCGGATCAGAGTCTCCTCGTCGTTCAGGCCGGTGACAAGAATTGCCGGGGTCGGGTCGCCCGAAGCCCGGAGCTGCTCGAAGAAATCGAGTCCGGACAGGTCGTCCTGGAGATTCTGGTCGAGGACGATCAGGTCGATGTTTCCCTTGCGGAGGGCCTCTCTCCCTTCGGCGGCATTGCCGGCGGAGACCACGGCGAAGCCGGCCCGGCGGATGTGCAGGCTCTCCAACCGGGCGACGCCGGGATCATCTTCGATGATCAGAACCGTCTCCCGACGGTCGACTGGTCCAGCCGGAGATCCGGCCGATTCAATGCTTTCCGCCATTCCGCGGCACCTTGACGACTTGCAGGAACAGCCCCAGGCGATTGATCGCCTCGATGAAGCCATCGTACTCGACGGGCTTCGTCAGGTAGACACTGCATCCCAGATCATAGCACCGCTCTACCTCGCGAGGGTCGTCGGTCGTGGTCAGCATGATGACCGGGATCATGGCGGTGACCGGGTCAGCCTTGATCCGTCGGAGGACCTCGACGCCATCGAGCCGAGGCATGTTGATGTCGAGCAAGAGCAATACGAAGTGTGTGATCGACCGGTCGGCGTGGTTCCCCTCCCCGCGAATGAAGTCGAGGGCTTCCTGACCGTCCTTGACATGCACCATGTCGTTGACAAACCCCGCCCGCCTGAGGTTGCGCTGGACCAGGCTGGCGTGGCCCTCGTCGTCTTCGGCGAGGATCAGTGTCAGAGGCTCGGTTGCCATTTCGGTTGCCTTCCGTTCTGGGCCTGGATCGAATCCACGACCGTCTCTACATCTTCCTCATCGGGGGAGGGAAACGCCACGAAAAAGGTCGTGCCCTGGTCGGTCTCGGACTCGAACCAGACCCGGCCACCGTGTCGCTCGACCATCCGGCGGACCAGCGCCAGCCCGATCCCTTCCCCTTTGACCAGGTCTCCGTGGAGTCTCTGGAACGCGGTGAAGACCTTGGATTTGTAAGAGTCAGAGATTCCCAGACCGTTATCCTTGACGGCGTAGACGACCGAACCGGGGGCGACCCACTCGGGCATCGCTTCCTCGTTCACGGTAAAGACCTCGATCTGGCCCGGTCGGTTCCGGTCGAGGTAGTTGACCGCGTTGCCGATCAGGTTGGCGAAGACCTGCTCGACGGCCGTCGGGTCGCCCAGGGCGGGGGAAGCGGGCCGACCTGGACCATCGCCCCTCGTTCCTCGATCGTCCCTCGGAGCGCGGAGACGACCCTCGCGACGACCGATCCGACGTTGACCGCTTGCTTTCGATACTCGACCCGGCCCGCCCGGGAGAGCCGAAGCAGGGCGTCAATGATCGAACTCAGGCGGGTGACGGCCGTCTGGATGAAGCCGATCGACTCGGCCATGTCGGTCTCGATCATCATCCGGGCCCGACCGCGCAGCTCGGGCGGGATCTTCTCGTCCTCGACGAGTCGGGTGAGGTCCTTGCCGATCAGGCTGAGTTCCTTACTGAAGCCTTGAAGATTGACCAGTGGCGATCGGAGGTCGTGCGAGACGCTGTAGACGAACATCTCGTTTTCCTGGGCCTTTTCACGGAGCTGCTCGTTGACGATGGCCAGCTCCTCGGCCCGGCGTTCGAGCAGCTCGGCGTGGACCCGCTCCCGTTCCGACGCCTCGGCCAGGGTCCCCGCCATCTCGTGGAAGACCTCGTCGAGCCGGGAGATCTCGTCACCGCCGCCAATCGGCGGGTTCAGTTCCAGGCCGGAGGCCAGTCGCCTCGTATTCTCGGTCAGTTGGACGATCCGCCCGCTGATGTTCCGGGAAAACACGACGGCGAGGGCCACGGTGAAGCCGATCGAGGTCACGACGCCCGCCATCAGGAGCCGATCGAAGGTCATCCAGGAGCGAGTCAGGCCCTCGTGGCGGGACCGGTCGAGGTCGAGCTCGACTTCCAGAAAGGCGTCGAAGTCGTGTTCCAGCCCGTCGAGCATCTCCTGCGACCGGAGTCGTCGGTTCGCCGCCCTTTCCGCGTCCATCGCCTGGGAATGGACCAGCCTCTGGCCCTCGGTCAGGAAATTGAGGAACAGGGCGGATCGGTCCTGGATCTCCGAGACCGCTCGGGACTGCGAATCATTGTCGTAGACGAGTCTCTTGAGTTCGGCGATCTCTTCGGACGCGGTGGACGCCGTTTTCGTCAGTTCTCGATCGAAGCGAGGGTCCTGGGTGATGATGAATCCCTGGTTGGCCCCGAGGGCCGAGAGCAGGCGAACCCGGCACTTCTGCGCCTGGGCGATCACGTCCTTGGTGTGGATGGTCCATGTCTCCGCAGCCAGGCTCTGACTTCTCATCTTGGCCACGAGGCCGATGAAAGCGAGCTGGAAGAGGAGCGGAACCGCGATCAGGATCAGTCCCTTGATGAGGATCGTCAGGCGAGTGGTCATGCGGCTCTCTGACGGGTTCCAGGCCGCGAAGTCCTGTCAACTTCGATGCGTCGCGGCTGCCTGAGGGCGGGACTGACGGATCTGGAGGGCGGCACGAATAACTGCATTCCGATCTACGAGTCTAACCTCGGAGTTAAGAATTGACCAGGGGACTCCGGTTTCCCTCGGCTGGGCCTTGGGCGCGGTTCACAGAGAGCGATTGAGATTGAGCCACGCAGACACGCGAGTCCCGCGGTATAATCCACCGGGACGGCTCGGAAACCCTCCCACGAACCCCTTGCGTTGGAGGCGTCCCTCGTGCTCGGCAATCGTAGGCGATGGGCGTTCCTGATCCTTCCGAGCTTGTGGATCGGCTGCGGGCCGAGCGCCCCCGAGGCGGCCAAGCTCCGGGTGGCCGCCGCCAGTGACCTCCGTCAGGCACTACCGGTCCTGGCCTCGGCGTTCCGCGTGCAATCGGGCCTCGAAGTCGTACCGACGTTTGCCGCTTCGGGTCAACTGGCCGATCAGATCCGGCAGGGGGCCCCGTTTGACGTCTTCCTCTCAGCCAACCGAATCTTTATCGACCGGCTCGCCTCGGAGGGCGTGGTCAAGTCGGACTCAGTCCGCCCTTATGCGAGAGGTTCGCTCGTGCTGGCGGTCAACAAGCTCTGGGGCGTGAAGATCCGAACAATGGACGACCTGACCCGGCCGGAGGTCCACAAGATCGCGATCGCCAACCCCGACACCGCCCCCTACGGGATGGCCGCGAAGCAGGCCCTGGAGCGAGCCAAGCTCTGGGACGTGCTCAAGCCGAAGATCGTCCCGGCCGAATCCGTCCGCCAGGCCTTGCAGTTTGTCCAGTCGGGCAACGCCGAGGTCGGGTTTGTCGGCCGGTCGATCGCCGACGTCCGCGAGGCTGTCGTCGTCAACCTTCCGCCCGACGTCTGTGACCCGATCGACCAGTACCTCGGAATCGTCACCCGGACCGAGCAGGCCGATGGCGCCCGGGCGTTCGCTGATTTCGTTCTGTCCGACGTCGGTCAGGGGATCTTGAGGGATCTCGGTTTCAAAAAGGTCGCGAACGACGTCGATCCGAAGGATGCGAAGTGACGATGCGCGGTGACTTCGGCCCGTTCTGGCTCTCGCTCCGGGTTGCCGGCCTGGCGACCGTGTTGATCGTGACTCTTGGAGTCCCGCTGGCACTCCTGCTGGCCAGGCTCCGGTTTCCGGGCAAAGGGTTGCTGGCGGGGCTGCTGGTCCTGCCGCTGGTGATGCCACCGACGGTCCTCGGATATGTCCTGCTCGTGATGCTCGGCCGGCGGGGTTGGCTCGGCGCCTGGCTCGAATCGACGTGGGGCGTCTCGATCGTCTTCCACTGGTCGGGGGCGGTCGTGGCGTCGGCGGTCGCGGCCTTCCCGATGTTTCTGCTCCCAGCACGAGGGGCTTTCGAAGATGTTGACCCGAACCTGGAGGACGTGGCCAGACTCCTCGGCCGAGATGAAAGGTCGGTTTTCCTCTCGGTCACGGTCCCGCTCGCCTGGCGAGGCCTGGTCGCCGGCGCGGTGCTGGCGTTCGCTCGAGCGTTGGGGGACTTCGGCGCGACGATGATGGTCGCGGGCAACATCCCCGGGCTCACGCAGACCGCCTCCCTGGCGATCTTCGACGCGGTGAACGCCGACGACCCCGTTCGGGCCGGCCAGCTCTCGCTCCTGATCGGCGTGACCTCGATCGCGGCCGTCCTCGTTGCCCAGCGAACCATTCCCGAGAGGAAACCGGGGCGGTGAGATCGAACTTGGCCGGCCTGCACATTCAGATCGAACACCGGGTCCATCCGGGACTGAGGCTCGATCTTTGCCTCACCCTCGAATCGGAATCGACGATCCTGTTCGGCGACTCCGGGGCCGGAAAGTTGACCATCCTCCGACTGATCGCCGGCCTGACCACGCCCGACCAGGGCTTGATCCGGCTCGGCGATTCGAACCTCTTCGATTCCTCGCTCAGGATCGACATGCCGCTCAGGAAGCGTCGGATTGGCCTGATCTTCCAGGACGATCTTCTCTTTCCGCACCTGAATGTCGAGCAAAACGTCCGCTTCGGCTTGAAGGGTTCGCCGCGTCGCGAGGCGGAGACCAGATTACGGGAGATCGCCCATCTTTGCGGGATCACGACCCTGCTCGAACGCGCTCCGTCAACCCTATCGGGAGGCGAGCGGCAGAGGGTCGGTCTGGCCAGGGCCCTGGCGCCTCGGCCCCGGCTTCTGCTCTGCGATGAGCCAGTCTCAGCGCTGGACCTCGATGCTCGCCAGGCCCTGATCGACCGGATCAAGGCGGTGCAGCGGGCCGAGTCGATCCCGATCCTCTACGTGACCCACTCACCGGCCGAGGCGGTCGCGCTGGGGAGCCGGATGCTCCAGCTCTCGGGCGGACGGATCTCCGCCGAAGGGTCTCCGCTCGACGTCCTGGCCGGGCGCTCCAACGGCGACTCCGTCCACTTGCACTCGATCCGCAACGTCTTCCGGGCGACCATCGAGGAGCACGACCCACGCGGCTTCTCGACGACCCTCCGGATCGACGGCGGCCCGACTCTCGTCGTGGCGAAGCTCGATCGACCGGCCGGCGCCGCTCTGAATGTCGCCATCGGGGCCGATGAGATCGTCCTGTCCAGAGGCCCGATCGACGCCATCAGTGCCAGGAACCTGATCGACGGGACGGTCGAATGTGTGGTCACTCACGGCCCCGAGGCCGAGGTCCTGATCAAGACGGGCGACGTCACCTGGGTCGTGGGGGTTGTGCCGGGCGCGATCGAATCACTGGACTTGATTGCCGGTACGGAAGTCCGCATGATCATCAAGGCGCGAAGTTGCCAGATCCTCGGAGATGAGGTCGCTTGAAAACGCACCCGGGCGAGGCCAATCGACGATGAAGCTCTACCGGCGCTTGAAGCAGGCGGCCCGCCCCAATTTCTGGTCGCACGTCTTCGACTGGGATGGTTCGGGTCAGCACCCCGTCTCCCGGCCGGTCCTCGCCTTCGGTCTGTTCGCCCTGGTCGTCTGGCTGATCGACCATTACACGCCGGCTGATTTTAACCTCGGGATCGAGGTCGCACCCTATGAATTCGCCGGGGCCATCCTCGGGTCGCTGCTGGTGCTCCGGACCAACTCGGGGCTGGAACGTTGGTGGGAAGGCCGGAAGCTCTGGGGAGGGATCACGAACCAATCCCGGAACCTGGGCGTCATCGTCCTGGCCAACGGCCCGGATGACCCCCGATGGCGGCGTGAGGCCATCGGCTGGATCGCCTCGTTCGGGCACGTCTGCCGCCGGAGGCTCCGGAATCAGCGGACCTTGACCGAGTTGGTGGACCTCATCGGACCGGACAACGCCGCGACAATCTCCAGAGCCGAGCACATGCCGACGGCCGTCTCACTACGGATCGCAAGCCTGCTCCGCGAAGCCAGGGACAGCGGCCAGTTCGATCCGTTCGCCTTCGTGAAGGCAGAAGAGCAGCGAGCCCTGCTGATCGACCACCTTGGAGCCTGCGAGCGGATCCTCAAGACGCCGCTGGCCACGGCTTATGTCGTGCTGATCCGGCGATTCATTGTGCTCTTCCTGATCACCCTACCGTTCGCCTTGCTCCACAGGATCGAGTGGCAGACTCCTCTGGTCACGATGCTGGCCGCCTACCCGATCCTGGCCCTCGACCACATCGCCGACGACTTGCAGCACCCGTTCTCGACCCGCAGCATCAATCACTTGCCCTTGAACGATATCACGACCACGATCGAGGCGAACCTCCTGGCCCTGTTACCCGACGTCGAACCGGCCGAGGACGGTCAGGCAGAACCTCGCCTGTCGGCTGTCAAGTCCGTCAGTTAGAACATCTCCCTCCCGGTCGAACCGGCCCCCTTTTTTCATGACCTCGGAGCCGAACGCAATGAGCCGGACGACGACGCTCGAACGCATCCTGGAGAGCGGTATCGTCGCGGTGATCCGGTCGGAATCGCCCGACCAGTTGGTCAAGGTCGTCCAGGCACTGGCTGAAGGGGGAGTCTCGGCGGCCGAGATCACGTTGACTGTCCCCGATGCGATCGAAGTGATCCGCCGGGTTCGAAAGGAGTTGGGTGACTCCATCGTGCTCGGGGCCGGGTCGGTGCTCGATCCCGAGACCGCCCGCGCGGCGCTCCTGGCCGGGGCGGAGTACATTGTCGGCCCGGCGCTCAATCTGGACGTCATCCGCCTTTGCCGACGCTACGACAAGGTCGTCATGCCCGGCGCCTTCACCCCCACCGAGGTCGTCTCGGCCTGGGAGTCCGGGGCCGACGTGGTGAAGATCTTCCCGTCCGACATCGGCGGTCCGACCTATCTCAAGGCGCTCCGGGGCCCACTGCCCCAGGTCCGGATGATGCCGACTGGCGGCGTGAACCTCTCGACCGCCGAGGCGTTCCTCCAGGCGGGGGCCTGCTGCCTCGGGGTCGGAGGCTCGCTTGTCGAGCCTAAAGCGATCGCTTCGGGCGACTTCGGACGGATCCGCGATCTGGCCGGAGAGTACTCGGCGATCGTCCGGAGGTTCCGGGCCGCGTCGGTTGGCTGATCCCGACCAGGTTGACCGGCCGTCGCGGCCGACATGGCCGTTACAAACCGGATCTCCAGCGGAAACGGTTCAAGCCGCAGGCTCCCGCGGGTCGATAACCCTCGAAAGAGAACCGTGATGCGCCAAGGGTCCGCTCGGAGGGGCGATGCCGGATGGTCAATCTCAAACCGGTCGTCAGTGTGGCTCGATGGAGTAACTCCCGGTGGGCGAGACGCTTAGTCCATCCCGACTCGTCTTCGAGTGGAACTGCGCATCCCTCCTGAACGGGAGACCCGAACGGATTGACGAGCTTTCGGCGGTGGCGGGTCGATTTGGGACCGGAGGTGGCGAGACGTGATGAGCTGTCGGCGGGGCAAGCGATGGGTGAGCTTCGGGCTGGGCCTGGCCCTGGCTCTGGGCACCGTCGCGCGAGCGGCCCCGCCTTCGCCGCAGAAAGCTCCGACGATCCATCACAAGCAGCGGGCCTTCCGCATTCCATTCAACATCGACCCGGCGGATCGCCCTCGATACAAGCAGGTCCAGCTCTGGGTCTCCAGCGACGGCGGAGCTCGCTGGGAGAAGGTTGACACGACCACGCCTGATCGTCCCGCGTTTACTTTCCGCGCCCCTCGCGACGGCGAATACTGGTTCGCGGTTCGGACCCTCGACACCAAGAACCGGCTCTTCCCGGCGGACGATGTGGACGTCGAGCCAAATATGAAGGTGGTCGTCGACACCGTCTTCCCTGTGCTCAACCTGGAGGCCCTCCCTCGCCGCGGGAGCATCGCCTCGGTGCGCTGGGAGGTGATCGAGGACCATCTCGATCTGGGCTCGCTCCTTCTCGAATACCAGGTTGCCGGCGCGAAGAACTGGTCGCAGGTCACACTCCGGAAGCCGGCCAGGATCGGCATGGAGACCTGGGACGCTGGGACTGCGGAGGCCCTGAAAGTCCGGATGTCGGCCGCCGACAAGGCCGGCAATCTCAAGGTCGTCTCACTGGTTCTTTCCGACGGCGTACCCAGCGCCAACGAATCCTCGGGTTCGGCGGCCGACCTCTCGGACCCGAACGTGCCGCCCCCTCGTGGGTCCTTCGCCTCTTCGGAAAGCCCGCCGCCGATCATCTCGGGCCCTCCGGCCATGCCAGGTGTCGGAGCGAGCCAGGATTCCGGCCCGCCCACCGGCGAATTCAACCCGTTCTCGATCCGCGAGCCGGCCACCCAGGGCTCCAATCCCTCGGGCGGCGCAAGCAACGACGCGAGTCCGCCAATCCCGGTCTCGAGCCCGAAGTTCGCCCTCAGGTATGAAGTTGACGACGCCGGGCCGAACGGGCCGGCGGCCGTCGAGCTGTTCGTCACGACCGACGGCGGCCGGACCTGGTACTCGCGCGGCGAGGACCCCGACCGGATGTCTCCGTTCCCGGTTGACCTGGGGGGTGAGGGGACGTTCGGGCTCAAGCTCGTCGCGAAGTCGGCCGCGAACCAGGGGGACCAGCCCCCCAACCCGGGGGAACCGCCCCGGACGATCGTCGAGGTTGACAGCACCGGGCCCAACGTGAAGATCGAACCGGTTCGGATCATCGGATCGAAGGCCCTCATTACCTGGCATGCGAACGACCCGCACCCGGCCCCTCGATCGGTGATGATCTCGGTTCGGTCCGACGCCCCGGACTCGAAGTGGCAGTTGATCACGCCGACGCCGATCGAGAACACCGGTCAATTCGCCTGGGTCCTGCCGCCTAACTGCCCGCCACGCATCCATTTCCGGGTTGACGTGGTTGACTCTTTGGGCAATCGCGGCTCGGCCGAGACCACGGAGACCGGCGCCGTGCTGATCGACCGCTCCCGACCGAAGGGCCGGATCACCGGGCTCGATACCAGCCTCCGCGACGGCAACGGGCCCTCGGCCAGGCCGATCCGCTGAGTCCGGCGATTGGGGCTCAGACCGCGTTCGCGACCGTAAGTCGCGCATACACCCGCTGATTTCCCGATTTACCAACCACTCCGGCCGCCCCGGCGTGGTGGAGGCAGTAGGCCACCCGTCGGGCGAATTCCACCGACCGACCGAGCCTTCTCGCGAGATCAGCGGTCGTGAACACCTCGGAAAGATCATCGGGCAAGAGCGACCAGAGGTCGTTCCCGTCCCGAAGCTGGACGGTCTCGACCACCTCATTCAGGATCCGGTTGACCACCGAGTAACCCGGTCTCCTGCGCCGGGGAACGCGAATCTCGTTGACCTCGACGGCGAGAAGCTCGATCCTCAGGTTCGCGTGCGGGAAGATCCTCGCCAGGCCGACCAGATCGTCAAACGCATCGAGCAACATCCCCCGCCGGGGACTTCGTCGGGCACTCAGGTCAGCTCCGCCTGGATCGTCACGGCGGATCAACCTCTTGCCGACGACGATCGGCTTGACCACGGCGATCTCTGAGGTCGGAAGGAGCCTTTCGAGCTTCCGTTTCAAGAGCCCGAGAGGCCCAGCCTGGATCTCGATCAGCCGGCCGTCCCTGGCCAGGGCATCAACCCGGAATTCCTCGATCACCACCTCAGACCGGCCACCGAGGTCGGGGCCGTAGCGCTCCTTGAGTTGGCGGTGCAAGCTCCGCTCCACGGCCGACGCCCTCCGATGGCCTGGCTTCCCAGAGTATTCCCGAGTTTAGACCGGCGGCAACGGCTCGACCCCAAGATCGCGGATCGTGACCATCGCCCGGAAGTCGAGTCCTGCGCTTCGCGAAGGCTTCGGTCGCTCCTTCGAGCCGGTCGAGGACAGCGATCACGCGGACCACCCGGCATCCCATCGCCTGGGCGGCGTTCGACCGCCTGGAGCGACGAACCGCCGGTCGTCGCGACGTCGTTGACGATCGCGACGTCCATGCCGGATTCGACCGGACCTTCGACAAGCCGGCCGGTCCCATGTCCCTTGGTCTCCTTACGAACCAGGAACCCAAGGAGTCCGGGCCGCACTCCCGCTCCGGCGACGGCCAGAGTTGCCCCGACGATCGGATCGGCCCCCATTGTCAAGCCGCCCACGGCCGCGACCCCGGGCAGATCGGACAGGAGCTCCAGAACCCCCGCCCCGACCTGCGCGGCACCTTCCGCCGAGAGCGTCACCTTGCGGCCGTCAACGTAATAGTGCGAGGTCCGACCGCTGGCCAGCGTGAATGTGCCGGTCCTCAATGAATCCCGCTTCAGCAAGGCGATCAGTCGATCTCGATCAAAGGCTGCCTTCATGCCGCGATCGCCCCATGGTGACCCTACGATTATCGCCCGGACCCTAACCTAACAAACCGATGGGTCGAGGTCCAACCGGTAGCAACCGTGGATCGGGGTACGGCGGATTCCGTGGGAGGACTGGATCGATCCGATTAGCTCAATTCCCGATCGGTCGAGGAAGAGCGTTCTCTCTCTCGCGGATGAACTTCTGGTAGCGATTCTCGACCTTGTCTCTCTGCACTCGGGCCGCAGTGATCAAATCGTCGTGGTTCTTGACACCCTCCAGGTTCGACCCGATGCCCGATCGAAAGCGGCGCGAGCTTCCAGGATATATCGGTCGGATTCGGTTATCCGATCTTGATCGGCGGTGAGCACGGCACTGCAAGAAGCGAAACACCCCCGGTAAAAGTCGTCGGTAAACTGACGGAAGCTCTCCACCGCCCGGCCCCATCATCATCTCCAGGTCATGCTTCATCGCCGACAGGGTCGCGCTGATCCGTTCAAGATAGATGTTGGCCCGTTCTCGATCCCGCTCCGTTGGCCCTGTGTCGATGACGGAATCGGCCAGCGCGGTGAAGTGCGGCAGGATCGCTTTTCGAAGCTCATAGAGCCGATCGCCGCCGGTTTTCCTCCTCTCACCCGTTTCGATGGCGATGGTCAGATACCGTATCGCGTTTTCATGTCGATTCGGCCCGCTATCGAGCTTGGACAGGTAGAGTGCGGCTAGGCTCCTGCCCGGATCGGCCCGGTTGGCGAGGCGGAATGAGTTGCTCGCGCGATCGAACTGCTTCTTCTCGATGAACATCATGCCCTGGGCCGTCAGGACGGTCGGCGAGGTGGGATCTGTCTCGAGCCTGTGTGTGAAGGCCGCTTCGGCATCGGGACAATGGGTCGCGCTCTCGATGTGCTTGTTCGCATCCTCATCGTTTGTGTCTCCCAGCTTCTCCTCGACGAGCCCCAGGTAAAGCAGAGGCCACGCAGACCCGGGAAACCGCTCGTGGATTTGTTCGAGTTCGAGCTTGGCACGCTTCCAGTCGTCCCGACTCCGCGAATCGAGTTTCTCAACGGCCCGTTGAAACAGGGGCTGGTTCTGGACTGGGGTGGGCGTGAGCAGGAGTCGCAAGCTCAGGAACAGGAGAAGACAGCAGATCGATCCGACGATCGCGTAGCGATTCCTGTGCACGAGATTCGCAGCCCGTTCGATGGGCGAAGTGTTCGGCGCGTGTCGTAGGGGCAGGCGGTCGAGGAATCGTTTGAGATCCTCGGCGAGGTCCGACGCGCCGGTGTACCGGGCCGAGGGCTCTTCGGCCAGGCATTTCGAGATGATCGACTCCAGCGCTGGAGGGACGCTGGGATTGATCTCCCGGACGGGAAGGCTCGGCTCGGTCCGGCGGTCGATGAGAGACTGGATCGCCCTGAGCGAGGCGAGGTTGGCACCCGGCAAATCCGGCGGGCGACCGGTCACCAGCTCACGGAGCACCAGTCCCAGTGAATAGATGTCGGCGACCTGGCCGACCGCCTCCCACCCCGAGGGATTCAGGAAAGCCCGAAGATGTTCCGGAGCCATGTAGGGAATCGTGCCGCCCTTCAAAGCGGACTGGACCTGCTCGGGGGCCTTTGGATCCTGAGCCAGGTTGAAGTCAAGGAGTTGCGGCCCTTCGCGATAGGCCAGGAGGACGTTCGCCGGCTTGATGTCGCGGTGCAAGACCCCTTCGCCGTGGAGGTACGATAGGGCGTGCGAGAGCGACAGGCCGATCCAGGCCACGGCCTCAGAAAAGGTCCCCTCGATCGGAAACCCAACCCAGCCCGCCCGCTGTTCCTCAGAACCGAGCTCCTCGGAGGACTCCGAGGGCGGGAGGAGTTTCCAGATCGACCGGGCTGACCGAGGTGGCATCCCCCGGCCAAGGCGGCGGATCAGATCCTCCAGCGTCACGCCCGGCCTGTAGGGCATACAGATTCCTCGGAGGCCCGACTCCGACTCCGCCACGGTCAGGATTGGCACGATGTTCCGGTGGTCGAGCTTGGCGAGAATAGAGGGTTCCTGGCCGAACGAGGCGGAAACCTTCAGGGCCACCTTCCGCCCAAGATGATCGTCCGTTGCGAGGTAGACCCGCGCAACGCCCCCCTCTCCCAGCAGGGATCGGATCTGATATTTCTCGAATCGATCGCCTAGCTTGGGGTATTTCACCGGGGGGAAGTCGGAGCCGACGGCCTGACTCAACTGGCGGTGATAAGTCAGTTGCGAGAGCAACGAGTCACGCCAGGGTTCGTAGGCCGTCGCAAAAATCCTGGGAGTCAGGATTCTCGCCGGATTCCTGAAGTAGACAGAACTCCTCGTAAACGAGGCTGACGACCCGATCGCTGCTCTCGACCAGTTGAGGAAACCGTTCGAGGTATTCCGCGGCCCTGGGCCGCTCTCCGAGCGCGAAACGATGCCCAAGGTTGACCTTGACCAGTGCCACCAGCGTTGACAGCGACCTGGATGACTTCAATCCGTCCCAGAAGTGATCCAGCGAGGGCTTCTCCGCCCCCCATGCGACTTCGTAGGCTTCAATGGCTCGTCCGGCAGCGTCAGCGGTGCCGAAGCGGAGCTTCGAAAGGAAAGAACGCATCGCCCTTCCTTTCTTTATGTCCGCCAGGAACCGCGCAGTTTCTCCAGGAAGCGTTCCACCTTGCGCAGATTCCAGCCCGTCGCGCGTGAGACCTCGGAATTGCTGCAACCTTGCAGCTTCAGTTCGAGCACCTCGCGATATTGACCACTCTGGCCGTCCAGGAGGATTTCCTTCTCCTCCGAGGCCACGGCCACCTGGCTGGCGGTCGGCGAACTGTCGGCGGGCTCCCATCCGGCTTCATCGCCCGAGGTGAGCGGCTGGTTGCGCTTCAGATCACGCTTCTGAGCATGACCGCGTCGGTATCCATCCACCACCTTCTGTTCGGCCGCCCGGATCAAGAACGCCCGAAGGCCGTCCACCGAGGAGAAATCGAAGTTTCCAAATTTGGCGGCCAGGCTCTTCATCACCTCGTTGGCAATGTCGGTCGAGTCGTAAAGATTCCGCATCGGTTGGCTCAGCCTGCGACGGACCACCCGGACAACCTTGGGGTAGCACTCGTTGAACAGGATTTCCCAGGCGACCTGGTCGCCATTTCGTGCACGATCGAGAAGATCCTGAGTACCGCTGACGCGCGGAGGGGACGAGATCATCAATACGCCTCCCGGGTGGACGATGGGAGGTGAGACCGCGCGGTCCAGCGCCATTCGGGGGTGCGGGAAGCGATCCGCGCGTGTTTTCTCACCGCAACGTATTGTAACGTCACGACGGACAACGAGACAGCACGGACTTTTTCGAAATATCGTGGAGAATTCGCGACCCGGCGGGACCGGAGGGTCTCAATGGTGTGTCCAAAAGCAGAACTGCTATACCTAAAAACACCAATTCAGGGAATCTTAAGCCCGAATGCATCCAGCCATTAATGTCTCGTCTAGTCGAGCCGGTGGTTGGCTTAATTCGTCCAGGTTGAGTATTCAATTCAGGGGAAGGTTGCCAAGATCATAGGTCGGGGCTGGGGGAGCGCCGGCGAGGATCCAGTTCCAGGTCTGCGTCGGGTCGATCTCCTCGCCGGGCATCATCCCCGTGACGCACGTTCCCTCCGCACCGAGAACGACCTGCGTGACCGTCGCCGTGCCGGGCACGACGCCGCTCGTGTCTGACAGGACGATTCGATTGGCGAGCTGGTCGAGACCCGGGCGAAAGCGGCGATCACGCATCGAGCAAACTCCTTGAATGGATTCATGGTCATAAAAACAACTTAACTCATATCGGATTCTGCTGATCAATCTCAAGGTGACGAAAGGGCACGACCCAGAATCAGCGATCCTGGCGATTGCGGTTGAGTTAATCGTGCTGTCGGCCGAAGGGTGGGAGGGAGTCAGCGGAATCGAGTCAATTCAAACTGAAGGCAAAAAACTCGGTTGACCGATCCGTCGCCTCGAACATATGATCGGAGGCGGGGTAAGCCTGGCTCGGGAGGAACGCACGTGAAGCCAGCCGATACAGAGGGCAGGAACGGTGCTGACTTGCCGCGGCCGCTCGGTGACGCATCGAGAGATCGTATCTCCCTTCGCGGTGAGCCAGAATGTAGCAGGTCAGGGGAGAGATCCGAGCCCCCTCGGTCGCGAGCACCTCGTCCAGGGTCAGGCCGAGGTTCAATCGTCGTTCCGCCCGTCGGACTTCCGATCGTAGCTCTTTCCGCAGTTGTCGTACGATCCGTCGGAGCGCCTTGAGATAATGTTCAAGGGATCGCTCCTGGGTCAGCTCGACCCAGGGATTCGGGGTCAGACCACTCCGACTTTGCACCGCCACGAAGAGCTCGGGATCAACCGGAACTCCCCATCCGCCGGCGGAGCCTTCGAGGAGTCGAGCCGCGGCGGCCTCCCAGACTCCCGGAGTCAGCCCGATCGCCTGCCAACTGGGATACCGGCGCCGGTAGGCACGTTCCATCCTCTCCGCGAGTTGCCCGACGATAGCCTGGCTGGTAATCACGGTGACCTCGATCCTGTTCCAGGATGATCGAGGAGTCGCGCTGAAGCCGGTTTTCGCGTCTCCTCTACTCTACTGGACTGGAAACCGCGATCGAGGGAGGAACGCGACACCCATTCTTGAAAAAAACAAAAAAATCCAGAGAATCTGGTACCCCCGATCGATTCCTTCCCGGTCGCGACCCGAGGATTCAACCCCAGCAGTCGGAGAAGAGACTAGATTCACCCTGTTTTTTTCTGAACTCCAAATAATCAAAATTTTTATTAATTCAAATAACATGTCAATTCTATTGATGTCTTTTGTCGGTTGACGCGTTGCCAAACCCACGTTTGATTTCGGGCGCGGTCGATGATGGACAGAGCGAGTACGCCAGGTTAAGATTTATTGCATGACTTGCCCTGGGACGCCGCTAGCATCCAGGCGACGAGACACTTGCCGAGATGGCTCGATGAGTCTTCGCGACGTCTTGGCTCCTCCTTCGTCCTTGCGGCTTTTTCCGTATTGGCCCCGCGTCGGCCTTCGTCGCGATGACTGATCTTTCGGCCTTGATTCGGCGGAACGACTCGTATGGAAATCCACCCGCGACAGTCCAACTGGCAGACGATCAAGCTAGACCTGGCCCATCGGATCCGCACGATCCGAGTGGAATTATTCGGCGCCAACGGCGGTCCATTGCTCGCCCAGGAAATCGGCGTCCCATTTCGGACCTGGATGAACTACGAGGATGGATGCACCATCCCCGCCCAGGCGATCCTGCGATTCATTGAGGTCACGAATGCCGACCCCCACTGGCTGTTGACCGGCGACGGCGAAGCGTACCGATCCAGGTGATTCTCTTCCCTTGGCCAAACTCGCTTCGAAATCGAAGGGCCGTCGCGGAACCTCGAAAGGTTCGCGACGGCCAGAGTAGGGAAAACGACCTCAGACGCGCACCCGGACCTTTATCGGGCGGTGTGGTCCGACCATGATCGAGCGCTTGGTGCTCGAATTGGCGGTTTTCAACTTCCGGGTCGAGCTGAACCAGTTTTTTCGATATCGGTAAACCAGCATCCCCAGGATCCCGATACCGACTGGCGAGGCCAAGGACGCGGTCTCGACTCGTGGCTCGTCCATCTTGTCAGAGGACTCCACGGCGAGTTCGGTTGGGATCGTTGCAATCTGTTCCGGCTCGACAGGGGGTTGGACGGCTTCGGCGCGATCGAACCAGCCGACTGCCGTCTCCACGATCCGTCCGAACCATTCCGCGAGCCAGCGAGGCGAAGTCTTCCTGACGGCTTTCGGGGGATCTGGCGAGAAGTCCCGATTCGAGACTGAATCGCTTTTGAACGGAACCAATCCGCTCGACCGGGAACTCTGCCCCCCCGGGGATCGGATCAGGCTCAAGCTCCCCCACTGGGGCGATCGCCCTTGGGACCACCGTCAGACCTGGCGGAAGGCTCGAGCCATTCGACGCGATCGCTGTCGATTGCGAAGGTCCCGATGGACCGACCACGCTGATCTGCTCGAATTGAGCCAGTGGTCAACCCACTGGTCCCACTCCGAATAGCAGAAAGGATGGCGATGGGCCAACCGGGGTGATCGTGCCGATGGCAAGCTGCGCCGACGAGGTCGAGCCATCGTGGATCGAGGCCCCGGCGATCGGACCGGCCGAGATGGCATATCCAGCAACGCTTGGTGACGCGAACCCGACCGAGTCCTGTCCCGATGGGGCCGACACGCTTCCACTGGCTGTGGAGTTCGTCGAGGTTGGGGTTGGCCCTGTCAGGTCCTTGTTCGCCGAGAGGGTCACGGAAACCGTCGAGCCCGGCGACGAGATCGGCGTGGCTGTCGCGGAGGAACCCGGAACAGCCGAGATCGTGGTCCCGCCAGTTTCCTGACCAGCCGATGCCGACCCGCTTCCGCTGAAGTTGGGGCTCGTTGAGGGCGGAGACGCCCCCGTCGAGTCGTTGTTCAACAGCGAAGGAACAGGGGTCGTCGCGCCCGGGTCAGAATCCGACGTCTGGCCAAAATTGGCCACGGGCGTGACGAGCCTGAGGCTGAACGCAGGCCCCTGGGCCACGCCGCCATCGAGGAGTTGCGAAAAGAGGATTCCCCGCTCCTCGATGATGATCGGCAGGACCGCAGGCGAATGGTTGGAATTGGTCAGGGTCAGTGTGTAAGCTCCACCGGCCAGAAAGACGTCAAACGAGTCGTTCGGGGTCGTATTCGAGCTGCTCGCGACGATCTTCGAGTTCGCGTCGGTAAGCGTGAAACCCACCCCGGTCACCGCGTGGAGGCCTGTTAGCGAATAGACACCAGGCGCGACGATCGTGAAATGTTTGACGAGCGTCGATTGCGAGCCCAGGGCCAGGTTCGCCTTCAGACCGGTTTCGGCGATCGTCGGGAGGAGAGCACCGAGATCATTCTTCGGCACGACCGTCGGTTGCACTCGGAACGTGCCGAGGACCCCTTGAGGAAGGCCAGGAGCGACAGGTGCTCGCCCCGCCAGGTCAACCAATCCCCCGGAACCGGTGAGTTCAAACGAGTAGACGCCGGCTGGCAACGTCTGATCGAACAGGAAAGACAGCTGGCCCGCCGAGGCCGTGTACTGAGTCGGCGTCATCGACCAGACCCTGCCATTCTGATCGATGAGGTCCACGGCGGGCACTGTCGCCGACTTGAGAGTCGCGAGCTGGATCGATCCGTTGAATTGAACCGTCAGCCCGGTGGGGTCCTTCGAGAGAGGATCGTCATGATTGAGTTGCAGGCCGAGCACGCGCGTCGGCTGGTCTGCCGGATCGGCGACAACATGAAGCTGGTAAGGCCCCCCTGTCTGACTCGAAGCCGATCCCGCGACGCTCTGACCGCTCTGATTGTAAACGCCCGACGAATCGGGCACATTTCCTCTCGCCGAAAGACCAACGTAGTACACCCCCGGACCCAGACCGGCGAAGAGGTAAGGATCTCCCGGGTCGCTCTCGGTCCCAACGCTACTCGTCGTGACGAGTTTACCCTGAGAATCGAACAGAGAAAGAGTCGTGCTGATTGAGCCACCCTTTCCCGTCAACAGAACCTCTAGCCCGAGTCGCCATTGATGGCCGGAGGCCAGGGTCACTTTGTAGTAATTCACGGCCGTGGGATTGCTCGACAGGTCCAGGACGTCGGAATGAACCGTGTCGGTCGAAGTGGGGGTCCCGAGGTCAACCGCGGAGTCAAGTCCATTGCTCTTCGAGCCGATCGTGAAGTCCGAGATGACTGTATCTGTCCCGTCACTCGCCAGAGAGGTCCCGTCGAGTCCCGCGAGCTGGTTGCTTCCCAGAACGAGGAGTTGATAGTGACCATCGAGCAGGGGCTTGGTCAGGTCCAATGAGATCTGGCTGCCGGTCGGATCGTTCGGATCGAGGTTTTCGATAAGCTGCGCCTCGCCGAGCGACAATGGCTGGGTCGTCCCGTCGCTCTCGACGTGAAGCAACTCGAAGTCGGCATTCCCGATCGAGAAGTCGTCAACCGGACGGTCGAACGTCACCGTCAGGGTCGTTGGCGAACTCGCGAGATTTGATGAGGAAGTCGGATCGGTCGAGACGATCGAGAGCGTGCTGTTGATGGGGGAGTTGCTCGACTGGGTTGTCGAGCTTCCATCCAGGCCGGAGTCCGACGGGAGGATCGAATTCGTGCCAGACAGTGCAAGTCGAGGCTCCAGTCGATCGAACTGCGGTCGAATTCGCCCCTTCAGGCGTCGATCAGCTTTAGTGCTTCGCTTGGTCGTCCTCATATCGGGTTCACCCAGTTTGAATTCACGACCTATCGCGTTCGATCATCCGAACGATGGCGAGAAACTCGCCCTGTCAAACCCTAGGCTTTATTGAGAAAAGAAGAGTCGCGTGTGCGGAAAATCATCGATTGGCCCAAGTTCCGTCCCATTTCCTGGGTTTCGAAAAAGGGGCTGAAGAGGGGGTGGAGGACATCGTTCGTTTTCCTGAGAGTTGCCCACCCTTCGTCCTCTTCGAGGTTTCATTCGGCGTCGGCCCACCCTCATCAGGGACTTACGGCCGGGTCGATCCCTGGCTCCCGAGCCGAGGTCCTCGATCCGTCTCGTGGCGGCCCAGCCACGGTTCTTGATGTAAGCCGCCATCGCGTCGGACTGGAGGCCGAGGGTCTGCTGGTCGTGGGTCGAGACGCGGGCAAAAAGTCCGGCACGCATGGCCTGGCCCTCCCTGGCCAAAACCCCTCTTCGAACCGGGGCGGTCAAACTCCTTGTTTCACCTGGTCCAAGAGATCCTTGCCGGGGTGGCCATTATCGAAGAGGGTTGTATTGGAAGTGCAAGTGCCCGGAAGAGCCTCTGCCTTCCTACCTCCCACGGTGGGCACTTCCAACATAACCTGATGAACGAAATTGCGGATCGGTCTCCGCCTACAGCGGTTCACCCTCGGTTGGCCCACGAGGGAGGAAAACGGGGACTGGCTCCCGGCCCCGATGGACGTGCCGTTTCCGCTCAACGGCCACGCGGGCCGGGTGCCTGTCCTCGTTTTCCGGACGCCGCTGGTGATGTGTCCAGAGAATGGGGACAGGCATCCGGCCCGCCTCGTCTTCTCCCGATTCGATGGACGGCGGAGGGGCCGGGAGCCAGTCCCCATTCTCTTCCATCGTGAGCGATCCGGACGTGAACCGCTCCATGGGGATTCGATCGGCGGGAAATCCCGCGAAGACGCGCCCGCGAGAGAATCCGGCCGGATCCTGAGCCGCTCAAGGCCCGGGACGTGGACTTCAGGTTTGGGCTCGTGGCTCCGGGTTGTCAGGCGACAGTGACTTTGACCCCCTTGTGCCTGAACAAAACCCACTTTCCTCCAGCCATCCTGGCCGCAGGCTGACGGACGGGCCAGTTCCCTGCGACGAGGTCGCCCGAGCGTCAAGGATGGCGTTCACCGGACGCTCACGGTTCTCGGGGGCGACGAGCCTCTTCAAGGAGGCCCGGTGTTCGATGAACGTCCGGGCCGATCGGTGGAGCTTCTTCGCGTAAACTGCGGTCCCGCGACCCTAGTTCCTGTCGCCGATCAGGAAACGGTGGAAGCCCGCCCAGTGCTCCTCGTTGATGGCATCAATCCGGATTTCCTCGCTGAGGTGAGCCACGAAGTGCCTGGAATAATCGGTCTGGCCCCGATACTCTCCCGCCCCGAGTTGGCCGGCATCCACCCGTCGCTTCAACTCTTCGAGCCAGAGTTCCACCGGATGTCACATGGACCGATCGGGGTCTGACGAGTCCTCCTTGTGACGAGACATGCGGTCGGACCAGATCGCATCCTGCGTCGTCTCGACGACCATCTCGGGCACGTCCAGTGGTCGGTTCCGGCCGAACACCTCACCTGCCGTATCCGCCTCGATGCGGGCCATCTCCTCCTGGACAAATCAGGCCAGGTCTTCGCGTCCGTGAGCTTGTGCCCTGACCAGGCGTCCGGTCGTGTTCTCGATGAGATTGGCCAGGGGATGCGGCGGCATCTTGCCGTCCACCTCGGCTTTCTTGGCGACCCACCAGGCATTGGCGGCCTGATAGCACCCCTTCCAGGTCTCGGGGGCGTCGAACGAGCGGCAGGAGACGACGTACCGTGCATTTCGGTACGGCTTCCACCAGCGACGGCGGGTCGGTTCCCAGGCGATGAGGGAGGCGGCGGGCCTGCGGGAAACTCCTTTCGAGCCACCCTTCCATCCTACCGATCTGCTACCAACGCAAAGAGGGCCGTCTGCTACCAGACGGCCTTCTCCGTAAGTCCATGCCTCGCTTCAACTTGCAAATCGGGGCGGCGGGATTTGAACCCACGACCTCTAGACCCCCAGTCTCAGCGCGCTAGCCAAACTGCGCTACGCCCCGTTCCCCAGATGGCTTCCCCCTGGCGGTTCGCCTATTGTAGAATGCCCGTTCGATCTGTCAATCCGACCCGGCGGAGATTGTCGACGTGCATTTCGCGGACTCCTTGATGACAGCGATCCGGCGAGCGGGGAACCCGGTTTGCGTCGGGATCGATCCTCGGCCCGAGGACCTTCCCGACGGGTTCCTGGACGCCTATCCCGGAGACCGCTCGGGAGTGGCCCGTGCCCTGGAAGCGTTCGGCCGAGGCGTCGTCGAGGTGGTCGCCCCGTTGGTCCCGGCAGTGAAATTCCAGGCGGCTTTCTACGAGGCTTACGGTCCTGAGGGAGTCTCGGCGCTGCATTCGACGGCCGCTCACGCGAAGGAGGCGGGCCTCGTCGTTCTCATGGACGGAAAGCGGAACGACATCGGGTCGACGGCCGAGGCCTATGCCCGGGCTTATCTGGGGAAGGTTCCCGTCGGCGACCGATTCGAGCCGTCGTGGGAGGTCGACGCCATGACGGTCAACCCATACCTCGGGTCCGATGGGATCATTCCCTTCGTCAAGGTCGCCGCCCGCGAGGGCAAGGGGGTGTTCGTCCTCGTCCGGACCAGCAACGCCTCAGCCCGAGAGTTCCAGGACCTGGAATCTGACGGCCGGCCGATCTATCGGCATGTCGCCGAACGGCTGGCAAGTTGGGCGATCTCCCATCGAGGGGATTCTGGCTACAGCCTGGTCGGCGCGGTGGTGGGTGCGACCTATCCGGCCGAGCTGGCCGAGCTTCGCAAGGCGTTGCCGGGCGTGCCGTTCCTCGTCCCGGGTTATGGGACCCAGGGTGGCACCGCCGCCGACGTTGCTCCCGCCTTCGACTCGGAGGGACTTGGCGCTTTGATCAACAACTCGCGAGGAATCACCTTCGCCTACCGGAAACCCTCCGCTGTCGCCCTGTTCGGCGACGACTGGAAGGCCGCCATCGCCCAGGCCGTTCGCGACATGGTTGACGATCTCGCGGCCCACTCGCCGACGGCGAAACTCCGGGCCGACTGAGCGGAGTTGCGGACGCCTCGGAGAAGGAGAGGCGGCCGCTCGGGACGCTCGGGGCCGCTTCGCCTTGTGCGTGAACTTGGAGTTGTGGGCCCTCTCGGCCTGCAGGACCGGGTCTTCCGCAGACTGGGCCGCTCCCGCCCTGGTCAACAGCGATACTTACAACGACGCCGGATGGGTCGCCCAGACCACCGACCCCAAGGGCCTCGTCACCCAGACCAACTACGACGCCCTCGGCCGGCCCGCCCAGGTCATCGACGCCTATGACGCCTCGATCGACTCCGGCCTGCCCACCGCCTCGGCCAACCAGACCACCGATTATACCTACGACGGCCTGGGCCACACGCTCACCGTCACCGCCGACATGCCCGCCGGCACCGACGACCAGACCACCACCTATACCTACGGCGTGACCACCTCCGGCGGCAGCGGCCTCGACGACAACGACCTGCTCGCCTCGCTCGCCCAGCCCGACGCCTCGGCCTCCACCTATACCTACGACGCCCTCGGCGATGTCCTCACTGCCACCGACCCCAACGGCACCACCCACACCTATTCCTACGACGTCCTCGGCCGCCGGGTCTCCGACGCCGTCACCACCCTCGGCTCCGGCGTCAACGGCGACGTCCGCCGGATCACCACCGCCTACGACCCCCTCGGCAACGCCTACCTCACCACCAGCTACGACGCCGTCACCGGCGGCTCGATCGTCAACCAGGTCGAGGATACCTTCAACGGCCTGGGCCAGCTCACCGGCGAGTACCAGGCCCTCACCGGCGCGGTCAACCTCTCCACCACCCCCGAGGTCCAGTACGCCTACACCGAAATGTCCAGCGGCCAGAACAACAGCCGCCTCACCAGCATGACGTATCCCGACGGCCGGGTCCTCGACTATGTCTACGACACCGGCCTCGACTCGGCCATCAGCCGGGTCTCCGCCATCGTCGACGACAGCACGGACACGACCCTCGAGTCCTACCTCTACCTCGGCCTGGGCACCCTCGTCGCGTGGGACCACCCCCAGACCGGCGTCGACCTCTCCTACATCGAGCAGCCCGGCGACACCGCCGCCAACACCGACGGCGGCGACCAGTACACCGGCCTGGACCGCTTCGGCCGCGTCATCGACCAGAACTGGGTCAATCCTTCCACCTCCACCTCGACGGTCCGCTACCAGTACGGTTACGACCGCGACAGTAACGTTCTCTATCGGGCCGACCTGGTCGACGCGGCCTTGAGCGAGCTGTACCACGCCAACAGCTCGGCCTCGGGCGACAACGCGACAGCCTACGACGCCCTGGGCCGGCTCACCGGCTTCGCCCGCGGCGTGCTCTCGGCCTCCGGCAACAACGGGACTACCCTCGACACCATCGCCAGTTCCTCGGCCAGCCAGTCGTGGAGCTACGACGCGCTGGGCAACCAGGTCGGCGTGACCACGAACAGCACGACGATCACGCAGGGATTCAATGACCTCGACCAGGAGACCAGCACATCCTCGGGCACGGCGCCGACCTTCGACGCCGACGGTAACACGCTGACCGACGGCTCGGGCCTGGCCTACGTCTACGACGCCTGGAACCGCCTGGTCGCCGTCAACAACGCCTCGACCGACGCCTCGGTGGCGACTTACGTCTACGACGGGCTGGGCCGGCGGGTCGAGGAGTCCTACGCGGGCGGCAGCACGAATTACCTCTACTACTCGCCCGCCTGGCAGGTGATCGAGGAGCGCCAGGGCGGTACTTCTTCAGCGGATGTCCACTACCAGTACACCTACGGCGCCTCGGGGAACCTGATCCTCCGCGACACCCTCTCCGGCGGCTCGATCGTCTCGGGTGACCGGCTCTACGCCGAGTGGGACGCCAACGGCGACATCACGGCGATCGTCGACGCCTCGGGGACGGTCGTCGAACGCTACGAGTACTCCCCCTACGGGCAGGTGACGGTCCTGGACGCCGGCGGCGCGCCGGTCTCGGGCAATGTCAGCGCCTACGGGTGGCAGTACCTGTTCCAGGGAGGTCGGCGGGATTCGGCGACTGGGCTTTACATCTTCGAGCACCGGGATTACAACCCTAGCAGCGGGACGTGGACGGAGCGCGATCCGCGCGGGCTAGCGGCAGGAGATGAGAATCTCTATCGATTTGTGACTAACGATCCAGAAAATTCGACCGATCCAAGTGGATATTTTCAACTTCCTATTCCAAAAACAGAACCGAAACCAGAGCCGCCTTCATATAGTGATTTGTATCCACCAGTACCGCCAGGCCCAATCATCGATCCCAAGACAGGAATAATCGATTGGTATGCATATTTTTACTACAAGACACGGCCAAGTCTTCCGGGACAACGGAATCCGGGGCGATCACAGGATCCAAACCCGACGTTCCCCCTGAATCCGAATTCACCGTTTGCACAATCACCCCCGAATTCTCCTGACCCCACTGACATACTCTGGCTGTTGATGCAACAGGGGATCGGCCCACTTAACGGGGTCATTAAGGGGCAAAGTAATAAAAACCCACAGCCAGCAGATCCCAACCTTCTTGGAAATCAACCTCCTGCCTACTTGAGGCCGCAACCTATCAGTCCACGTTTTATCCCACCAGAAAAGCCTCCATTGGACCACGGTCATCACGGTCATTTCTATGGCTACTCCTTCGATCTTGGTAGTGGTTGCACACTCAGACCAGAAATGAATTTGCATGGCGAAATGCAATTTATGTTTTATTTTGACACAAATAAGTTGCATCCTAGGCGGTAATTCACAGTCGCTATCGATTTCAAAATGGCGGAAATCAGCCAATTCCGAGGATGGGGAACCCGTTTTCTATCGGATCAGATAGCGGACGAACGCAAATCCAATACCCATCCATAGTTCGCACGAAACGGGCTATTATATTGCTCACAGTCTGATATTTATGTTTTTCGATCCGATCCCGCTATCGCAGTTCAAGCCGAACGGCTAATCCAGCAACCTGCAGGTTCAAGCCGCGAGCAGTATAGCCTTCTCGAGTGGTCAAAAACCATCAGATCACAGGAGAATAAAATGCTACACAATTTTTCTATGGCGATCACGATCTTCCTTGGCTTCCACACCACCTCCGAGCCTGACCACATCGAAGCCCTGAGAGAACAGGTGCAGGAGGCTATTGCAGAGGGAAATCTGCCAAGGGCAATTTCAATAGCTGAAGCAAAAATCAATGATATTATCAAACTGAACGGCGAAGAGCATTCAGATACAGTCAAAGCATTCCGCACTCTTGTCGAATTGTATTTGCGTGGCGGGCGCTTCGACGAAGCGGAACGCGCGGGATATCGTGGTCTTACCATCGCCGACAAGACGCTGGGAACAGAGCATTCTGCTCACGTCGCTTTACTGACATTAATTGCCTATGCAAAACTGGAAAAAATGGAGATTGATGAGGCCGAAAGGCTTGCCCTCAAGGCGATTTCCATCAACAACAAGATCCACCTCCCCGACGACATTTATCTCGTCCCGACCCATCGAGTTGTGGCTCGCTGCCACGTGAGCAAGAATCGGTATGGAGAGGCATTATCGATTGATCGAAGGAATCTCGAACTGGTCGAGACATACAAAGATAGTAAACCAGAAAATATAATTATATATAATAGATACGTCATTGAAGATTTGATTTTGCTGAAGCAATTTGAAAAGGCTGAAATTTACCAAAGAAAAATTATAAGCATTAATGAGTCTGAATATGGTAGTAATGATATAAATACTGCAAATGAACTTCAAAAATTATTGGCTATTCTTAGAAATCAAAACCAGGTTAAAGACTCCGAGAAATTGGCGTTGAAAGAACTGTCAATTCGAGAGAAAACTCAAGGTTTCGATTGTTTTGAATTGGTCGTGCCACTGGAACATCTTGCTATGTTCTCTTATATGAGAGGAGATCTCGCAATGACCGAACAATATACTTTGAGAACGATCTCTATTCGAGAAAAACATCAAGGTTTTATGCATATTAGCCTAGCACCTTTATTTAGCAATCTAGTTGAAATTTACAGCGCCAACAAAAATTTTAATAAAGTTGAAACATATGCACATAAATATATTGATATAATAGAAAAAGCAAAAGGTGCGGATTGTACCGACTTGATTGTCATGCTCGATGTGCTCGCTTTCATTTACATTGATCGATCTCAATTCGACAAGGCTGACGAATATCGAGTTCGCTCAGAGAAAATTCGCTCGAAGAGCGTGTCCAAATCAAACAGATCAGGGGATAACTGATAGGGGATTGGGAAAAGGATGAGGGACGCCTGAAGACCGCCACTAGAGCGCCTCACGTTTGCATTGCGTACGTCGCGCGGGACTTGAACCAGCCGACGATGTCTCGCGGTGTGACGTCTCGCAGGGCGGTGCCGATGGCGGTCGTGACCGCGTCCGTCGTTCGCGCCGCCGCCGACTTCAGCGTCCCTTTCACCTTGGAAAACATCTCTTCGATCGGCGAGTAGTCTGGGCTCGAGGGCGGCAACGGGATCAATCTCGCGCCGGCCCCCTCGACCGCTTTCACCACCGACTTGGCCTTGTGCGGCTTCAGGTTGTCCCAGATCACCACGTCGCCGGGATGCAGTTGCGGCACCAGTGCCTGTTCCACGTAGGTCTCGAATGCAGGAGCCTGGGCCGGGTCGCCCAGGGAGATCGCTCTCCCCGGGCTCCCACAGATCCAGACGTGCGGATTTCCCGCATCTGGCTCGTCATCTCATGACTTCGCTGCGCGACTCAGCAGCCCGTGAACCACTCGCGCTCTTGGGAGTGGGTAACGTCTCTCCAGGCGAAGGAAGTCGGACCACGCCAGTGGTCCGGCTCGACGGCGACGCGAGAGCCATCGCCGCCAGGTCCGCCGCGAACCCTCCAGAAAGTTCTGGAGGCTGGCGAAGTTACCTAGGATCCCATAGTACCCGTAGTGCCCCCGCAGCTTTTGAATGAGGGTCTGGTGTTGAAACTCGATCGGCTCGTGTCGGTTCTCCCGGCACCACGTCGATAACGCTTGCAGCGCCCGCTTCAGTCGGCCTTTCGCCGTCTGACGCTTGATCACCCATCCGCCTCGTTGGGTCCGTCCCCAGTAATGGGTGAAACCCAGGAAGTCGAATGTTCGAGGTTCGGTTCGTCCCCGTCCTTCGGAGTCGGAGTCGGCCGCCTCGGGCGGATGGAACCGCACGAGCCGGGTCTTCTCCGGGTGGACCGTCAGACCGTACTTGCTCATCCGCTTGGGCAAGACGTCCATGATCCGCTGAGCGTCGTCTTCTCGGGCCACCCCGATCACGAAGTCGTCCGCGTAACGGATCAAGAACCCCTCTCCTTTCAGGCGACGTCGGACTTCCTTCTCGAACCATTCGTCGAGCACGTAGTGCAAGACGATATTGGCCAGGAGGGGGCTAACGACGCCGCCTTGGGGAGTGCCGAGGTCGGGAGCCGTGAGGATCCCTCCCTCCAGCACCCCGGCGTTGAGCCATTTGCCGATGAGACGCAAGATCACACCATCACGCACCCGACGCTTGAAGAACTCCCGCAGATGGCCGTGGTCGATCGTGTCGAAGAACTTTCGAAGATCAACATCCACGACCCAGCAGCATCCCAGGTTCATCGCCTGTTTCCAGAGCGAATCCAAGGCCCCGTGGGCACCGCGTCCGGGTCGGAATCCGTGCGAGACATCCAGGAAGTCCGTCTCGTATACGGGTTCCAACACCATCAGCACCGCGCGTTGGAGGAGCTTGTCCTCGAACGTCGGTATCCCCAGCGGCCGGGTCTCGCCGGGCGAGCCCGCCTTGGGGATGTGCACTCGTCGCACCGGCGGGGCCACGTACGTGCCGGACTTGGCGCGGTCGAGGAGGTCCCGAAGGTTGCCCATCAGGTTGGCCTCGTAGTCGCCCGCGGTCTGCCCGTCCACGCCGACCGCCCCGTCCTTGCGGGTCTGGTGATACGCCGTCAGAAGCCAGTCGAGGTCGATGTGATGCGCCAGGTTCGTGAACGCCATGTCCGGGGCGTTCCTGGCGAGTTCCGCGATCCGTTGTCGTTTCGTGAACACGGCCTCAGGTCTCGGCGTACCTGTCATGTTTCCCTCCAACGGTTCATGAGACGGCGTCTCCTTCCCTCCCCGGGGTCCCTCGGGACGGTTCCCCCGGCTCGACGGTACTATGAGACGCTCCGACTCCCTGCCGCCCATCTCGCCGCACTTCGTTTCCTTCGCTTGGCGATACCATCGTTGCGTCCCTCGGTTCGTCCCCGTCGGCCCAGGACAGCGAGGCCGCGGATCATCCTGGAGTTGGTAAGCCGGGTCTCCGGCCGGCATTTCGATGGAGACGGCAGGGTCTCCCAAGTTCCCGGGGAACCCTCGTGATCATTCGCCCTGTTCTCCGACCCCGGCGTGACCGGACAGGCTCTTTGGGACCAAGGGTTAGTCTGCCCGACGCGGCCCCCGCGGCTGACCAAGGCGAGGGCTCGACCGCGACGAAATTTCGGGGCTCAATCGCACAGCGTTTGATCTCGCTGTCTACGCTTCGCAGGGGCAGTTCCCCGCCCACCACGCAAGACTCGCTTCCGGCTGCTGGCCCAGCTCTACCGGACGGGATTGGTTACCCGCAGGGTTCCGACGAAAGGTTTCGAGCTTTTGAAGGCTGTCCTCCTCTCCCGAGCTTCTTGGCGCAAGGTCAGACTTTGTTTTTGGTTTTTTGCTCGCCGCCGGAGCCCAGGTCCGGTTATCTTTGAACTATGCCACGACGACTCCGCATCGAATATGAAGACGCCATCTACCACGTCATGACGCGCGGAAACGCACGCCAGAGGCGGAAAAGGGGTCAGGAGCCGTTCTTGACGCGAGACGACTCCTCCGATACCATCGGCCCCATGAGCCGACCACCACGCGCCGCCGAAGGCGGCCTGATCTACCATGCCCTCAACCGGGCCGTCGCCCGGGCCACCCTCTTCGACGACGAGGGCGATTATGAGGCCTTCCTCCGCGTGCTCGCCCAGGCCGCCTCGCGCCACGCCATGCGCGTCCTCGCCTATTGTGTCATGCCCAACCACTTCCACCTCGTCCTCTGGCCCCGCGACGATGGCGACCTCTCGCGGTTCATGCGCTGGCTGACGATGACCCACACCCAACGCTGGCATGCCCACCGCCATTCCGCCGGCACCGGACACCTCTATCAGGGCCGTTTCAAGTCGTTCCCGGTCCAGGACGATGGCCATTTCTACACCCTCTGCCGCTACGTCGAGCGCAATGCCCTCCGCGCCGGCCTGGTGCCACGGGCCGAGGACTGGCGCTGGGGGAGCCTCGGCCGGCAAGTCGCCGGGCCCCTCTCCCCCGGCCCCACCTCGGACGCCTGGCCGATCGACCGGCCGTCGGATTGGGTCGAACGGGTCAATATCCCCCTGGGCCCGGCGGAGGAGGAGGCGATGCGGCTGTCGATCCTCCGCGGCCGGCCGTTCGGGGCCGCCGATTGGCAGGCGGCCACCGCGGCCCGCCTGGGGCTCGGCTCCACTCTCAGGCCACCCGGCCGTCCCAAGAAGGAGATCACCCCCATCAACGGCTCCTGACCCTTTTTCTCGCCTTTCGCCCCGATGGCGAGCGTAAAAATGGGTAGCTTAAGACGATTGAAACGAATGAGTTATCTGGCCGGGAGACTCGATCGTCATCGGGAATCCTCAACAACGGCGCCTCTGAAATACTTTGTTGTACAAAGCGCGTTTTCGGGCCCCGCTTTTCGTCGGTTTTCGGTCGATTTCGGCCCCTTTTTGATCGAAAAGGGGCCATTTTGACCCTTTTTCGGGGCGTTGACGGGCGATTTTGGACTGCTTCGCGGGGCCAAGTGAAGCGAGATCGGCACCGGGTCCGGGGGATCGGTCGAGCTTTGGGAGGGTGCCGGCTCGATGGATCTGGCGATCGGCGGGCGGCGTGGGCGCGGGCCGGCGCGGGTCATCCGTCGCGTTTTTTCAGGGAGTGTGTTAACGCCGCGTCACCGGAGCGATCTTATTCCGGAAGGGTTTCCGCGCCGGGATGCCGCCCGGATCGAGGGAGGGCGGATCGCGATCGGCGAGCACTCCCCATTTGGCTTTGAATTCATGACGCGTCGTCGAGGGGTCTCGCGTGATTGGGTTTGAGTGGGAACGGGCGATCGAGAGGGTCCGGGTTCGAGTGGGAGAGGACCTTCGCCACGCGATTGGGTTTGAATGCTTGAGGAGGTCGATCGTTGGGTCGGTCTTCTCGAAGTGGTCTCGGGAGGAATTGGGTTTGAGTTTCCGGCCGAATCCGACCGTCCTCCGCGCTCGTCGGGTCCGGATCGGCCCGGGCCTCGCCGAGAGAACTGGGTTCGTCTTCCGGAGGCCGAATTGGCTTCGTTCGGGATGACCCGGGCGACCTCCCCAGCGGGATCGAAAAAACCTCTCCCGGATGTCCGGGAGGGGTTTGGTCGGCAAAGTCGGAAGTATTGGCCGCCGCTGGGGTTTGGACGATCAGGGGCAGGTCATGCAGGACGGGACGACCACCGGGACCATCGTGCATTGCTGGACGGCGACCGTCCGGGCCACGGTCCTGGGGCACGCATCCGGTTCACGGTGACGGGGACCTGCTCGGCGATCGTCACCGGGACCTGGCGCTCGGCGGTCTCGGCGACCATCCGGCAGGTCGTCACCGGGACGTTCTCGACGTGCTCCTCGGCGACCATCTGGCAGGTGGTCACGGGGACCTGCTCGACGTGCTCCTCGGCGACCATCTGGCAGGTCCGGACCTCGTAGGGCTCGACCCGCTCCTCGGCGACCATCTGGCAGGTGGTGACGGGGATGTTCTCGACGTGCTCCTCGGCCACCATCTGGCAGGTTCGGACCTCGTAGGGCTCGACCCGCTCCTCGGCGACCATCTGGCAGGTGGTGACGGGGACGTTCTCGACGTGCTCCTCGGCGACCATCTGGCAGGTCCGGACCTCGTAAGGCTGGACGCGTTCCTCGGCGACCATCTGGCAGGTGGTGACGGGGACGTTCTCGACACGTTCCTCGGCGACCATCTGGCACGACTGGACGGCGACCTGGCGATACGCGGTCTCGGCGACGTAGGTGGTCTGGGTGATCTGCTCGGTGACCGGCTTGGAGACGAAGACACGCTCGCGGACGGTCCGGGGCGGGCACTGCACGGCGACGGTCGTCTCAGACCTTCTTCTTGTGGAAGCAGCCCCGCTTGACCGTCTCGCAGCCGCAATCCTCGACGGGGACCTTGACCTGCCGCTCGACGATCGGGCCGGGGACGGTCGTGTACTGCGTCTCGTAATGGCCGCACTCGCGGACGACCTCGGAGACGGTCGTCACCGGCTTGCGGACGACGTAGGGCTGGGTGACCATCTGGGTCGTGGTGACCGGCTTCATCACCGTGTACTTGCGCTGGACGTTGCTAGTGGTGTAGACCGGCTTCATCACCGTGTAACGGCGTTCGCGTCGCTCGGTCTGGTAGACCGGCTTCATCACCGTGTACTTGCGCTGGGTGTTGCTGGTGGTGATAGACCGGCTTCATCACCGTGTAACGGCGTTCGCGTCGCTCGGTCTGGTAGACCGGCTTCATCACCGTGTACTTCGCTGGGTGCTGCTGGTGGTATAGACCGGCTTCATCACAGTGTAACGGCGTTCACGTCGTTCGGTCTGGTAGACCGGCTTCGCGACGGTGTACTTGCGCTCGACGAGGCTGGTCTGCGTGGACCGGCTTCATGACCGTGTACTTGCGCTGGACGTAGGAGGTCTCGCGGACCGGCTTCATGACCGTGTACTGCTCGGTCTTGAGGGCGGTTCGGTACTGGGTCTCCATGGCCGTGAACGGCCTGGTTCTCGTAGACCGTCTCGTAGACGGTCTGGTTGACGGTCTGGCACTGGGGCGCCAGGACGACGGTGGTGGTCTGAATGACGGGCGCCGGGCGCATCGATGGCAAGCCCCGCCGCCGTAGGTAGCCCAGGTCGGCCCGGCCCACCCCAGGATCGCCAGCAGGGAACCCGCCAAGAGGCGACCCCCGCTCATGTTGCTGGACATGCGTAGCTCCTCGAAAGCAAAACGGGCGTCCCTGGTGCGTTCGCCAATGGTGTTCTGTGGCCCGGAGGAGATCCTCGCCTCGTCCCTGAGTCCTCCCCCGTCCGATGGGACTGTCGACCGATCCGCAAGCGAGCGAGGCCCGAAAAAGGCATCGATTCTCGCGTCCTGTACCAATATAACATGGGCAACGTCGGGAATTCGGAGAAGACTCCGATTTTTCCTGAAGGAGCGTCGCGTCGTCTGCCGATCCTGGTGAGTTCGACGCCTCAGTGCCCGGTGAATAGGGCAAAGCAAAGGGCGTACCGGCCCCGTCCGGATCGTCGCAAGTTCCGGCGAGGGCTCAAGAAAGATTCAAGTTGGGTCGAGGGAAGGCCGGAGTGGTCTGGTAAAGAAGGGTCAGGATTGAATCAGGGACCGGACATTTTTTCAAGATCAGTCTGCCCGGGCGACTTTTCGCCGGCGGCTCCGGACCATGAGTGCGTGAACCGGCAGGCCGGTGAGGATGCTGAGGACCGAGAAGGCGGCGATCCGAGGCTCTTCGGAAAACACGGCGAGCGTCAGCGCGAAGGTGGCGAGCAAGAAGATCGCCGGGACCACGGGATAGCCCGGCACCCGGAACGGACGAGGGAGGTCAGGTTGCCGGACCCTCAGGACGTAGACCGCCCCGACGGCGAGCATTGACGCCAGCGAGAGGCCGACGCCGGAATAGAGCACAATTGCCTCAAACGACCCGGTCCAGAGCAAAACGATTCCCCACCCCGCCTGGAGCAGCGGTGGCCACCACGGGGGTCCCGGTCGTGGACGAGAGCCGACCGGCGATCGAGGGGAACTGGCCCGCCCTGGCCATGGCGAACGTCACCCTCGGGCCAGTCAGCAGCGAGGCGCTGAGGGTCGGAGAGCAGGATCAGGCCGACCCCGATCGAGAACCGGTCGGCCCACCTCGGCCCGAAGAGCCGGAGCGCCGCGAGTTCCGCAATCGGGTCGATCGCATCGGTCGTCGCCCCCGGCCGACAGCCGCCTGATCTCGTCGGCCGGCAGGGCCAGGGCGTACACGAGGTTCAGGGCGAGGTAGAGGACCACAACCAGACCCGTCCCCAGGATCACGGCCCGGGGGAGCCTCCGAGGGGCGTCGCCGATCTCTCCCGCGATATAAGACGCGGCGTTCCAGCCGGTGTAGCTGTAAGAGATGAAGACCAGCGCGAAGAGGAGGTCGACCAGCATCCGAGGGCCGACCTGCGGGCGGTCGTCGAGGTTCGCAAAGTTCCCCCGGCCCGAGGCCAGGCCAGCGACCGCGAACGTGGCCAGAAACGCCAGCTCCAGGACCGTGACCACCCCTTGAAGCGTGACCGAACGCCCTCGACCCGAGGCGTGGACCGTCGCGAAGAGCAGGATCGCGATTGTCCCGAGTGCAGGCCTGGCGATCGTCTCGGTCTCGACGAGAAGGTGGAGCGGGGCGAGCAGGTAGCTCGATGCCGCCGAGGCCGCCGCGGCGATCGGGGCCGAGAAGCCGAACTGGAACGAGACCCAGCCCGCCAGGAACGCCGGCAAGGGACCATAGGCCTCGCGAAAGATGACGAATTCGCCCCCGGACCTCGGCAACGCGGCGGAAAGCTCGGCGAGGGTCAAGGCCCCGCAGAGCGCGACAATCCCGCCGACCGCCCAGAGCCCCAGCATGAGCTGGTTGCTGCCGAGCTTGAGCACGGTATGCCCCGAGGTCGTCAACACGCCGACGCCGATCATGCTCGACACGATCACAAAGGTGGCCGTCGCCAGCCCGAACCCCTGACCCTCGTCCTGGTTCGGGTCGGACGAGGGCTCGAGGTCGGGCATCCGTGGGTCCTCCGGGAAGATCGGTCAGGAGGGGTTGCGGAATGGCCCGTTCGTGACCGGCGGTTCGAGGGCCGGCAGGTTTGCCGGGACCGGTGGGGGCGGCGGTGTGTCCTCGGGATAGATCCGGCCCGGCTGGTTGGGGGTCGGATTCGGATTCGGGGTTGGACTCGGGCTCGGGCCGGGATCGAGCACCTCCGGCTGGCTCCTGATCACGGGAGACGCTTGATAAGGAGCCTGCAGAGGCGACTGCGTCTTGAGAGGGACCGGCCCGGTTGTCGAGGTCGGGGCCTGGCCAGGTTTGGGGAGCTTCTTGAAGGCGATCGTCGCGGCGTCACGGACCTCGTGCCGCTTGTCGTGGATCGCCGCCCGTTCGAGAGCGACGGCCCCTCCTTCGTCGCCGATCTCGCCGAGCGCCCAGGCGGAGGCGACCCGAACCTCCTTGTCAAAGTCATGTTCGAGCCGCTCATTCAAGGCGGGGACGGCGCGAGGGTCGCCGATCCGGCCGAGCGTCAAGGCCCCGTCGCGGCGGCTGCTCGCGTGAAAGCTCTTGAGCCGGCCGATCGCGTCGGTAAAGGCGTCGAACTGCGGTGGCGGCTGCGGCGCGGGCGGAGGGCCGGCGACCACTGGAGCGGGTGGAGGCACGACGGCCCCGCCGCCCCCTCCGAAGGCGAAGCTCAGGGCCGGCAGGCCGATGAATGCCCCATAAATCGGTGATGGCTGGGGAACGATCACGTTCTCCACGAACCGAGGGCCGCCGAAATAGCGCGGGCCGACGAATCGGGGAGGGCCGAACGCCCGGCCTCCGGGGAAGGTCTGAATCCGGGTGTCGCGGATCAGAGTCTCGCCCGGCCGCTTGATCTCGACCTGTCGATCGATGAACCCTGGCCCGCGCTCGACCTTGATGTCGCGCTCGATCGTGCGGCCCCTTGGGCCGGTCACCCTGGTGTCGCGCTCCTGCTCCACGATCTGGCCGAAGGCCACCGTCGAGACCACACTTAGCCCGAGCACCGCCCGGGCCAGCCCTGATCTGATCCTCTTCGCCATCGCCCGTCCTCCTTGAGCGGCCAAGTCGAATCCCGGTCGCGGACCACCCTGTCCGCGAGCAGTCGCTGTGTCTCAACCCAAATCTTCCCCGGTGTCCCGCATTTTGGGAAGGGCAATCGGCGCGTCCACGCTGCCGAACACGTGATCCCGTCAACAAAAGCGTCTCAGCGTGCTCTAAAAGTCGCTATAATCCGAAAATCGGAAATAAAATCCCGGAAACGGATGTCGATTCCCCGAGACACCACTTTCACGAAGGTCCAGAACGGTTTATTATCACGTAGATAGAGATCGTAAATCATGCCCACCATGATGTCGTGGTTGGAGTCGTCCCGTCGGCCACGCTGATGGAAGGCCCTGCTGTGAGCCGTAATTCGCCCCGTGTCCTGGTCGCCAACCTCGTCTGCTACTCCATTGCCGCGGATCACCTGACGACATTGTCTTGCCGACAATGCCGTTGCCCCCTGGACATCCACCAGCCGAACCCGAACCAGCCCGAGCAGTTCCTCGGGACCTGTCCGGCATGTGAACGCTGGTTTCGGGTCGAGTCAAAGGCGGGCGAGAGCCGAGCCACGGTGGTCCAGCTTCCCGAGGTCGGGGAGATTGACTCCCCCGGCCTCCTCCAGTTTCGCCAATCTGACCGACTGTCGGGTCGGCCGAACCGGTCGTCAGCCCGATCGGCGCTTTCCTTTTTTTGCTTTGGTCTGCTTCGTGACACGCGGAGCCTTGGAGGCCGGCCCACCCTGGGGATTCCGGCGAGGTGTCCGGGGCGTCGGGGGCGGTTCAAAAGGCTCGATCGGGGGCAGAGCGCCGAGCGTCAGGTCGAGCTCGCGGCGGTCAACATCCACCCGAGCCACCGTCACCTCGATCCGGTCGCCCAGACGGTAACGCTTGCCCCCTCGACGGCCGATCAGGGTGTGCGTGCCCGCCTCCAGGTAATAGTAGTCGTCCGCCAGGGCGGTGACGTGGACGAGCCCCTCGGCCGGGAACTCGACCAGCCGGCAGAAGAAGCCGAAGTCCTCGACGGCGACGATCACGGCGTGGAACGCCTTGCCGATGTGGCCCGCGAGGTAAGTCAGGAGCTTGATCTTGATCAGCTCGCGCTCGGCCAGCTCGGCCCGGCGCTCGGTCCGCGTGCAGTGCTCGGCCAGCGCGACCAGCTCGTCGAGGTTCGACTTCGGCCGCTTGTCGGCGAGCAGGGCGGTGAGCTGGCGGTGGACCTGCAGGTCGGGATAGCGGCGGATCGGCGAGGTGAAGTGGCAATAATCCTCGCTGGCCAGGGCGTAATGCCCCTCGGCCTCGGGGGTGTAGACCGCCTGCTTGAGGCTCCGGAGCAGGCCGAAGTGGACGGCGTAGACCTCGGGCTTCTCGGCGGACTCGGCGAGGACCCGCTGGAGTTCGAACCGGCTCTGGGCGTCCTGGATCTCGATGCCCAGGCTCCGGGCGAACTCGGCGAAGTCCTTGAGCTTGCGGGGCTCGGGGTCGGGGTGAGCCCGGCGGAGGAAGCCGACCTTGGCGTCGGTCAGGTGCGAGGCGACGGCCTCGTTGGCCGCGAGCATGAACTCCTCGATGATCTGGTGGCTCACGTCGTTGGAGGCCAGGTGGGCGCCGACGACCTCGCCCTGCTCGCCCAGGTCGATCTCGACCTCGGGCATGTTCAGCTCCAGTGCCCCGCGCTGGAACCGCCGTTTCCGGAGGATCATCGCCAGCTCGAGCATCCGGGCGAGCATCTCGCGGACCTCGGGATAGAGGCTCGCGGCGAGTTCGCCCTCGGGATGCTGGATGACCTCGAACACCTGCTCGTAGGTGAACCGGCGGTCGACCTTGATCGCCGATCGGGCGAACCGGCGGTCGGTCCGGATGCCCTCGGCGTTGAACTCCATGAAGGCGCTGACGGTGTAGCGGGTGTGCCCTTCCTGGAGGCTGGCCAGGCTGTTGGAGATGACCTCCGGGAGCATCGGGATCACGCGGTCGGGCAGGTAAACGCTGGTCCCGCGCTTCCGGGCGGTGTCGTCGAGCGGCGAGCCGGGCCGGACGAAGTGCGAGACGTCGGCGATGTGGACGCCGAGGGACCAGTAGCCCTTCTCGTCGCGAGTCAGGGTGATGGCGTCGTCGAAGTCGCGGGCGGTGGCCGGGTCGATGGTGACGGTGAGCTGGTCGCGGAGGTCGAGCCGCGTCCCGACCTCGTCCTCCTGAAACGCCTTGGCCTGCTGGCGGGCCTCTTGCGAGCGTGTCGTCGTCGAAGACGTCGGGAATGCCGAGGGCGCGGATGACGGCGATGGTCTCGACCTTGGGCTCGCCCCTCGGGCCGAAGACCTCGGTGATGACCCCCTCCCCTTCGCGGTAAGGGGTGGGATAGCGGGCCATCTCCAGCGCGACCTTGTCGCCGGCTTTGGCCCCCTTGGCGCCCGGGTCGCCGACGTAGACCGGATCGGCGAAGGTCGTGCCGTCGATCTTGACGTACCCCGAGCCGTTCTTCTCGAAGTAGTTGCCGACGAACAGGCCCGAGGCCCGCGAGACAACCTGGACGATCCGCCCTTCGGGGTTGAAGCCCGGCCCCTTGGCCTTCTTGACGATCTTGACCAGGACCTCGTCGCCGGTCGAGGCGTCGCGGCCGGCGTTGACCGGGATGAAGATCTGGTCAGCCTTGCTCGTCGAGGTGGTCGGCCTGACGAAGCCGAACCCCTTCGAGGAGCGGCGGAATGTGCCGGTGACGGTGCCGCCCTGGTGCAACTCGGCCTTGCGGATCGTCTTGTTCTTGGCCAGGTCGAGCTTGCCGACCTTGATCAGGTGCTTGATCGAGTTCCGGAAGCCCGGATAGTCATCGTCCGAGACCTTGAGCCGCCTCCCCAGGCCCTTGATGGTCAGCGGCTCGTAATCCGGTTCGGCGACGAGGGCCAGGACCAGGGCGGCGGGGTCGTCCATAAGATGCCTGCATTTAGAAGGGATGACGGGTCGGCCTGGTGGGGCTCTACATTTCAGGCTTCAGCCTCTTCGCCGTTGATCGCCTCGGCCCCCTGCCCGCCCTTGTAGAGCCGGCGGTTGGTGCTCGGCTGGTACGGGGTCCAGGTCGTGTCCTTGCAGGGGTCGTCGCGGATCTCGCGGGTGAAGGCGTGGATCTTGGCGTCGAGGTTGTCGAGGTAATGGAGTGCGATCGCCTCGGGAGTCATCGGCAGCTTGATGCTGCCGAACTCGTGGGTGCCGTGGTGGCTGACGATCATGTGCTTGAGTCGGAGCAGGAGCTCGGTCGGGAACGGTTCGCCGGTCAGGTCGGCGGTCTGCTCGACCTTGTCGCGGAGCATCTCCACGCCCATGACCAGGTGGCCGACGAGCTGCCCTTCGTCGGTGTAGCCGTAGGCCCGGTCGTAGCTCAGCTCGGCGACCTTGCCGACGTCGTGGAGGAAGATCCCCATCATCAGGAGGTCGCGGTCGACGTCCGGGTAGAGGTCGCTGATCCGGTCGGCGACGTTCATCATCGTCACGACGTGTTCGAGCAGCCCGGCCTGGTAGGCGTGGTGGTTCTTGATCCCGGCCGGGGCGGTGGTGAACCGCGAGCAGGAACGCCTCGTCGATCAGGAAGCACTCGGCCAGGGCGCGGAGGTGCGGGTTCCGGAGGCCGAAGAGCAGCTCGCGGAGCCTGGCCGTTAGCTTGGCGACGTTCTGCGAGCTTTGCGGGAGGAAGTCCTCGGGCTCGACCTGGTCGCGGGCCGACGCCCTCGATATGGGACAGGATGATCTGGAGCGCGCCCTGGAAGACCTGGATCTTCCCCTTGACATGCAGGAAGTCGCCCGGCTCGAACGTCCGGGCCAGCCCCTCGCTGGCGTTCCAGAGCCGGGCACCGACGGTCCCCGACTTGTCGCGAAGCTCCAGGTGGAGGTAGAGATTCCCCTGGCGGTTGGCCCGGAGCTGCTTGTCGGCGACGAGGAAGACGTCGTCGATGGTGTCCCCGTTGGCAAGCTGATTGACGAAGCGGCGGGTCATGCGCGAGGGCCGATCGGTGCGGGTCGGGAGGATGGAGAGTCGGGCGGTACGGCCCACGATTGGCCCGATTGTAGGGACCACGCAGCGACGGGGTCAAGGGATCGACCCGGCCCCCGGGGCTGCCCAAAAGTCGCAGAGCGAGGGGAATCGGGACTGGCTCCGTCCGTCTTCGGGCGGTGCCTGTCCCGATTCCCCGGCGGAATTGGGGACGGGCACCTCCACTGCGCCTGCGGAGCCAGTCCTCAATTTCGCCTCGCACCTGGACCTTTGAATGACCCTGACCCGGCCCTCGGACTGTCCTGTCGAACCGTCGGACCCGACGGTCACCGTGACTTGTGCTTCTTGACCGTCTTCAACGAGGCGGCCGTCACGCTGAGCGCCGAGACGGTCGAGGTGTTTGTCGGGAAGAGCGGAGTGGCCACCGTGGTTGTGGTCGTCGGTCCGATCACGGTTGACGGCAAGGCAGGGAAGACCGGCACCGTGCCGTTGGTGTTGACCAGCAGCTCTCCCGGCGGCAGCCCCGAATTATTCGCCGTGACCAGAGTCAGGTCGGCCAGAGCCGGCGTCATCGGGTGCCTCATCTTGATCGCGTTGGTCGGGTCGATGACGATGCCAATGTAGTACTTGCCGGGAGTGGTCGGCAGCTTGATCGGCGAGAGCGTCGTCACGTTCACGTTCGGCAACGTCGTGAGGTTCGTCTGGCTCGGCAGCGAGGTCAGCTCGGTCGGCACGCCGGAGATCCCCGGCAGGCTGGCGATCTGGTACGTGGCCAGCACGGAGTCGCCGGGGCCGAACGTCTTGTTCAGCGAGGCGACCAGGTAGACCGTGACCGGTCCCTGGGTGGCCGGATCGCTGGTCCCGAAGTTGGTGATCTGGATCGTCGGGGCGAAGACCTGGCCGGGCTCGAGCTGCGCGGGCTGGTCGACGTTGGTGACCTGGAGATCGGGCAGTGGGTTCGTGATATGGACCGGGTTGGGGACCCGGTAGATGTTCAACGCCTGGCTGCTCTGGAGAATCGTCTGATCGTTGTTGACCACCAGCGTGAGGTAGATCTGGACCATTGGCCGGGAAGCCCGCGGGACTGGCCGGAAGCCCGATATAGGAGAGAACCTCGTAAGAGCTGTTCTGGGTGACGCTCGGGATGCTGATCGTGTCGATCAGAACCTGGTTCGTGTTCGAGTTCGGCTTGGACCCGGCGAAGACCTCGACGGTCGTCGGCGTGGCGTCGGCCGTGCTGTTGGTCGGCGGGGTATAGAGCGTATTATTGGTCGTGCCGGGGACCAGGTCGAGCGGCTCGATCAGCGAGCTGGCCCCCTGGTTCTGGACGGTCACGTCGATGGCGAGCGGCCCACCCCAGGACGCTGCGGGTGCGGCGTATCCCGTGACCGCAAGCTCCGGCAGCGAGTAGCCGAACGGCGAGTAGGTCATCAACTGGCGACTTTCCAGCCCCTCGACGCGCGATCCGTTCCGGACGGCGTCGGGGGCGACCGCTCCGGCGCTCGCGCCGGGAATCTTTCGGAAACACTTCTCACCTCCCTGCGGCCCGGAGGAATCGGCCCCGTCCCTGGCCGGGACGATCGACCACCCTTCGACCCTTCGGCACCCGGCGAACCGCGTGCGAATCGGAATGCCCAGGCCGTCCCCGACGGCCCGAGATGCCGGCGGATCGACCATCCCACGGTCAATAGTTCGTCCCTCTCGCCCCGGGAATTGGGGGCATTTCGGCGGTTTGGGTGACGCAAGTTCTTCAAGTGAACGGCGTAGGTGACGTGAGGGACGTCCGACCTGTGGGGCCTGCGACGATCGGTCCGAATCCCGAGGTTGGGACTGCGAGATTGCCGATCGATCTGGTAGACTGTGCCGGTTCCCCGGGAAAGGGTGCGCATCGGAGAGGACGGTTTTCCCGTAGGGTAGGGCTTGCCCTGCCAAGATCGGGGTCGTGGCAGGGCAAGCCTCCTACGTTCTCCTGGAATCCGTCCGCGTACCCTCGGGAGACAATTCTTCTGGATCACAACGGAGCCGATTCGTGCGCTGGTCGAAAGCCCTGATCCCGACGCTCAAGGAAACCCCGGCCGACGCCGTGGCCCCCAGCCATCGACTCCTGCTCCGGGCGGGGATGGTCCGCCAGCTCGGCGCCGGGGCCTACACCTACCTGCCGATCGGCTTCCGGGTCCTGAACAAGGTCGTCCGGATCGTCCGCGAGGAGATGGACGCCGCCGGGGCACTCGAGCTCCTGATGCCCGCGCTCCAGCCGATCGAGCTCTGGAAGGAATCGGGCCGCTACGAGACGTTCGGCGACCTCCTGATGCAGCTCAAGACCAGCAGCGACCAGCAGTTCGCGCTCGGGCCGACCCACGAGGAAGTCATCACCGACATGGTCCGCGACCTGGTCCGGTCGTACAAGCAACTTCCCGATGACCCTCTACCAGATCCAGACCAAGTTCCGCGACGAGCCCCGTCCCCGGTTCGGGATCTTGCGGACCCGCGAGTTCCTGATGAAGGACGCGTACAGCTTCGACGCCGACGTCGAGCAGCTCAACGCCAGCTACGACGCGATGTACGAGGCCTATTGCCGGATCTTCGACCGCTGCGGCATCCCCTACGTCATCGTCGAGGCCGAGAGCGGGCCGATCGGCGGCGACAGCTCGCACGAGTTCATGGTCCCCTCCTCGACCGGCGAGGACACGATCATCCAGTGCCCGGCCTGCGACTACGCCGCCAACAAGGAGCGGGCCGAGATCGGCGAGTCGAAGGCGACCCCGGCCCAGCCCGACCCCGCCGCGCCCCCGCCGAGTCCGGTCGAGACGCCCGAACCGGCGGACGATCCAGGAGGTCTGCGACTTCCTCAAGGTCGACGAGTCGCAGACCGCCAAGCTCCTGGTCTTCCTGGCCGACGGCCGGCCCGTCGCCGCCCTGATCCGGGGCGACCACGAGGCCAACGAGGCCAAGGTCCGCCGGGCCTTCGGCGCGATCGACCTTGACCCGGCCGACGCCGCGACGATCGAGAAGGTCACCGGCGCCCCGATGGGGTTCCTCGGGCCGGTCGGGATCAAGATCCCGCTGGCGGTCGACTCGCTCGGTCGCCGCGATGCCCGACGCGTCGTCGTCGGCGGCAACAAGGTCGACGTCCACCTGACCGGCGTCGTCCCCGGCCGCGACTTCTCGCTCGACAAGGTGCTCGACCTCCGGAACGCCGTCGGCGGCGACCCCTGCCCGAGGTGCGGCACAGGCGATGGTCGAGAACCAGGGGATCGAGGTCGGCCACGTCTTCAAGCTCGGCACCAAGTATTCGAAGGCGATGGGGGCCACACTTCCTCGACGACAAGGGGCAGGAGATCCCGGTCATCATGGGCTGCTACGGGATCGGCGTGAACCGGATCGTCGCGGCGGCCGTCGAGGCCGGGCACGACGACAACGGGATCGTCTGGCCGCTCTCGCTCGCCCCGTACCAGGTCCTGATCGCCCCGCTTGCAGCTCAACAACCCGGCCGTGATGGAAGCGGCCGAGGCGCTCGAGAAGAAGTTCGAGGCGGCCGGGCTCGACGTCCTGGTCGACGACCGCGACCAGCGCCCGGGTGTCAAGTTCAAGGACGCCGACCTGATCGGCATCCCGCTCCGGGTCGTGATCGGCGAGCGCGGGCTGAAGGAGGGGACGATCGAGGTGAAGTGGCGGACCGACGCCGCGGCCCACAACGTCTCGGCGGCGACGGCCGACGAGGCGATCCTGGCCGAGCTGGAGACGACCCGCAAGGGGATGGAGAACGTCGCGGCCGAGCGGCGGATCTCACGGGCCGCGTCGAGGGGCCAATGAAGCCGCGAACTGTCCTCGCCTGCCGTTCGTCCTGCTCGGGCTGATGACGGTCCTCACCTTCGGCGGTCCGCTCGCGATCGGCTACGTGCTCCGAGGGGGGACCAGCCCGATCTGGCCCCCCGACCGGCCGGTCGAGTGGGCCACGCTCGTGCGGCGATCTCGGGGATGGTCGCTGGCCCTGATGATCGCCTGCCTCTCGCTGGCGATAGTCAACCGGGCGGCCGAAGGGCCGAGCCGGCCGGAAACGCGGGGAACGAGCCGTGACCGCTGGCCGTCGTGGGCGTCGGTCCTCGTCGTCTCGGCCTTCGTCCTGAGCGCCCTGCTCTGCGCGGCTGGCCAGGGTCGTGGCCCCTCGGTTCGGGCTGGTCGACAAGCCGGGCGGCCGGAAGGCGCACCGGGCTCCGACCCCGCTGGGCGGCGGCGTGGCGATCTGGCTGACGGTCGCACTGATGCTCGGGGCCGGGGCCCTGGCGCTCGGGCCGGGACGCGCCTTGCTCGCCGGAGGCCCTGGCCAGGCACGCCGGAGGGGCCTGGGAGCGGAGCGGCGAGCTGGCGCTGATCCTCGGGCTGGCGACCGTCATCATGGCCATGGGCCTGGCCGACGACCGCTTCGGGCTCGGCTGGAAGCTGCGGCTGGGCGTCCAGGTCGGCCTGGCCGCGATCCTGGTCGCGTCGGGAGTCCGCGTGACGCTCTTCTGGCCGCTTCGACTCGCCCGTCGTCTCGGGAGCGATCACGGTCCTCTGGATCGTGGGGCTGACCAACGCGTTCAACTTCCTCGATAACATGGACGGCCTGGCCGCCGGGGTGGGCCTGATCGCGGCCTCGCTGTTCGTCGCGGCGCAGGTCGAGGTCGAGGGCCGGTTCGTGCCGGCGGTCCTGCTGGTCCTGGTCGGTGCCCTGGGCGGGTTCCTCGTCCACAACCGCTATCCCGGCCCGACTGTTCATGGGGGACGCCGGGAGCAACTTCCTCGGCTTCCTGCTCGGCACGCTGACGGTGGTCGGCACGTTCACCCGTCCTCAGCAGGGATACTCGCCGTTCGGCGTGCTGACCCCGCTGCTGGTGATGGCGGTCCCGCTCTACGACACGACGTCGGTCATCCTGATCCGGCTCCGCGAAGGGCGGAGCCCGTTCGAGGCGGACCGGCGGCACTTTTCGCACCGGCTGGTCGACCGCGGCTTGACGCCGCCGCTGGCGGTCCGGACGATTTATCTGGTCACCCTCGCGGGCGGTCTCGGCGCCTTGCTCTTGCCCCGGCTCTGGATGGACCGGGCGGGGGCGTGCGTGGTCGTCGCCCAGACGGTCTGCCTGCTCGGGGTGGTGGCCCTCCTCGAAGTCTCCACGAACCGGCCGGAGCGTCGCGATGGCGAGGCGAGACCCCCGAGCGAAGTCGGCCGTTGAGGCCGTCCGGACACCCCCCGATCGCCACCTCGAAGTTCCGCCCCGAGCCGGCGGACAACGAGGACGAGTCGTTCGCCGGGCTCGGCGAGCTCCTCCGACGGCTCGCGCTCGGGCTGGCCGCGATGCTCTTCGTCGCCCGGGCCTATTTCCCGAGCGAGGACGCCGACACCGGCTCCGGCCTGGTCTGGGTCCTGGCGATGCTGGCGACCGTCGGCCGTCGCCATCGCGTCCTATCTCTTCTCCGGGACGTTCCGGATGCGCTGGTCGTGGGCCGACGCGGCCGTGCTGGCCCTGATCCTGCTGGTCGGCCTGAGCGCCTCGCACGCGGCCGACCGCCGGCCGGCGATCACGATGGCCTGGGAGTGGGGGGCGCTGGGGTTCCTCTACTTCCTGGTCCGGAACCTGCCGAGGACCCGGGCCGAGTCGGCCACGCTGGCCGGCGCGGTGGTCGCGACGGCGGTCGCGGTCTCGGCCTACGGGCTCTATCAGGTCCCCGTCGAGTTCGCGCAGCTCCGCGACCTCTACAACCGGAACCCGGCGATGGTCATGCTCCGGATGGGGATCGAGCCCGGCTCCGCGGCGGCGGAAAACCTCAAGCAGCGTCTCCTTTACTCAAACGAGCCGTTCTCGACCTTCGCCCTGGCGAACTCGCTGGCCGGGTTCCTGGTCGGGCCGATGGCCCTGGCGTTTGCCGTGGCCCTGGAGAACCTCAAGCGCGAGGGGCGAGGTTCGAGACTGGTGGCCCTCGCCCTGGCGGCGATGCCCGGCCTGGTGATGCTGGCCTGCCTCGTTTTGACCAAGAGCCGGAGCGCCTATGTCGGCCTTTTTGTGGCGCTCCTCGTCCTGGCCTGGCGGGCTCGGAAAGCCGTTCCGACGCGGATTCTGGCGTTCTCGGCGGTCGGCCTGGCGGTGCTGGTCGGGGGGCTGGTCTTGGGAGGGGTGGCGACGAAGCAGCTTGACGTCCAGGTGATCACCGAGTCGTCGAAGTCGCTCCGCTACCGCTGGGAGTACTGGGTCGGAGCCTGGGGAGTGATCACCGATGCCCCCTCGCCCTACGCCTCGGCGGGGCTGAAAGGGGCCGGGCCGATCGGTCCCGACGCGGCGGCGGAGATCAAGCCGACGCGGGTCGTTCTGGTCGGGGCTCGGCCCGGCCAACTTCGCGGGGCCTTACCTCGGCCACAAACTTCCAGAGGCGAGCGAGGAGATCCAGGACCCGCACAACATGGTCCTGGAGGTCTGGGCGACGGCGGGCGTCTTCGCGATGCTCGCGCTGGTGCTGGCCATCGGGATCGGCCTCCGGGAGATCCTCGGGCCGTCGCGAGCCGGACGCCCGATGGTCCGGAACCCCGAGTCGCGTTCCGGCTGGGTCCTGGCGATGGCGGGGCTGGGCTGGCTCCTGGTCTGGGCGATCGGGAAGCTCAACCCGATGATCCAGGGGGACTTGCTCGCCCGCTGGCTGATCCTGGGCACGGCCTGGGGAATCGCGGTCGTGCTCGGGGCTCCGCTCTGGAGGCGCCGGCCGATCCCGGCGGCGGGGCTGGGCGTGGGTGTGCTCGCCCTGTCGATCAACCTTCTGGCGGCGGGCGGGATCGGGATTCCGTCGGTGGCGATGTCGCTCTGGGTTCTGCTGGCGCTCGGGATGAACCTCCGCGACGACCGGCCTTGCGGCCGGCTCCGGGACGTTGGAGGGATCGGGCCGACGGCGCTTTTGGCCGCGTTCTGGGCGGCGCTGGCCGGGACGTTCTTCGGGGCGGTCATGCCCTTCTGGAAGTCGGAGTACGCGACGGCCGCCGGCGACGCCGCGATGGCCGCCCGGCCCCCGGCCTTCGAGATCGCCCGCGAGGCCTACAAGCGGGCGATCGAGGCCGACCATTACAACGTCCGCCCCTGGATCGCGCTGGCCGACCTGGAATACGCTTACTGGAAGTCGCCCGAGGTCGCCGCGCGGAAAGAGTCGCACTGGACGAGGGTGCTCCTGGCCATGGACGAGGCCCTCGACCCGAAGTGGCGGAACCCGGACAACCTGGGGCTCCGCCGCCGCCAGGCCAGCTACGCCCGCGCAATCCTCCGCGACCTGCCGGCCGACGCCAAGCCGTTCGAGCTGCTCTCGCTCCAGACCACGATCGTCAAGGCATCCCGCCGGGCCGCCGCGATCTACCCGACCAGCGCGACCCTCCGGGCCGAGCTGGCCCAGGCCAGCGCCGAGATCGGCATGTTCCCCGACGCCGTCCGCGAGGGGAAACAGGCCCTAAAGCTCGACGAGATCACACAGCACCTCGACAAGAAGCTGCCGGGAAAGCTCCGCGATTACCTCAAGGTCCAGATCCCCCGCTGGGAAGCCCGAGCCAAGGAGCCGCCCCCGGCGCCGCCGGGCAAGAAGTCGAGCGGCGGGAGCCAAGGTGAATCGAGAATAATTTGATATTATTAAAGAGTTAATGTCTTGTTCTGGCTTTCACGGTTCGCATGATAACGCACGACAATATGAAATTTAAAATTGAGAATTTCAGATCTGAGATTTGAAATCTGAGATTTCAAATCTCAGATCTGAAATCCGTCATCCGACCCTTCGCGATCTCGTCCCCTGGCCTCGAGATCTCTGGAACCTCGACCCGGACCCGTCGGGAGCCATCGTTTTGAACAGCAGCCTGGACCTCTATCGACAGGCAAGGAGGGCGGCGGCGTGGGGCATCGCCGTGAGCCTCGGGCTGGGTCTGGCGAAGCTGCTGGGCGGCCTCTTCGGTCATTCGCTGGCTCTGGTCTCGGACGCGGTCCACTCGCTGGTTGACGCGGCGGTCTCGGCGGCGCTGCTCGGGGCCCTGCTCGTGGCCCAGCGGCCGGCCGATAACGAGCACCCTTACGGCCACGCCCGGTTCGAGGCCGTCGCCGGCTCGGGGGTCGCCGTGCTGCTGATCCTGCTGGCCCTGGGGATCGGTCGCGAGGCGATCGGGACCATCGGCGCCGACCGGGTCGTCCCCTCGGCCTATACGCTGGCGATCGCGCTGGGCGGCGCGGTCGTCCAGGAATTCCTCTATCAGGTATGCCCGGAAGATGGCTCGCGAGACCGGCTCGGCCGCCTTGCTGGCGACCGCCTGGGATTACCGGCTCGACGCCCTGGGCAGCGTCGCGGTGGTTGCCGGCGTCGGGCTCGCCCGCTGGGGAGGGCCGCCCTGGCACTGGGCCGACCACGCGGCGGCCATCGTCGTGGCCGTCTCGGTGATGTGGGTCGGCGGGACCTTGCTCTGGGGCAACATCCAGGATCTGATGGACCGCCAGGCCGACCCGGAGCTGCTCAACGCCGTCCGATCCGAGGCGCTGTCTGTCGAGGGGGTGCTGGGCGTCGAGACCTTGCGGGTCCGCAAGGTCGGGCTCGAATACCTGGTGGACATCCACGTCGAGGTCGACCCCGAGCACAGCGTCAAGGACGGCCACGCGATCGCCCACGCCGTCAAGGACCGCGTGATCGACCACTTCGTGCCGATCCGCGACGTCCTGGTCCACGTCGAGCCCGCCGACGACGTGGGTTAATCGCCCATCATCTCCCCGAACTTCTCCCAGAGCTTCGGGAACCGCGCGGGCAGCTCCTCGTCCGGCCAGCGCTCGCCCGCCGGCTCCGAGGGCCGCCGCCGGTCGTCCTCCGGGAAGTCCGAGCCCCGATCCAGGCCGGTCTTCTCCTCCCAGACCGCGGGCGCGATGTACTGGAAGCCTTCGACCTGACCCTCGTCCCCATCGTCGAGGATCTCCGCCAGGTATTCCGGGTCCTTCAGAACGGCCTCGTAAACCTTGCGGCCCCGGGCGATCAGCCAGTACCGGAAGTCCATGAAGCTGTCGTCCGAGCAGCCCCCGCCGGCCACGTAGGCCGCGAGCCAGAGGTCCCACCGGTAGGCGTCGTACCAGAGGTCGAGATAGTGGCCGTCGAAGGAGACGACCTCGTCGGCCGAGAGCTTGCGCAGCGACTCCCGGAGGGCCTCCATCTGGGCGTCAACGTCGTCTCCCGCGTCTTTGCGAGACGCCTCGATGATCTGCCAGAACATCTCGCGATCCATGGGATTTCCCTCGGGCCCGGTCGGCGAGGCCGGATCGCCCCTGATGGGGTCGGAGCCTCGCCGTCAAGATTGTCGGTCGTGCCCCGGCCCGGCTCAAGCCGATCCGGGCGGATCGGGTCGGAACTTGTCGGCGGGCCGCCGACGGGCGACAATCGGCGCGGGTACGATCACGAGTCTGAGGAGGTTTCGAGCCATGCCGAAGCGTTATCCATGCGGCGGCCTCGGTCGTCGCGAGTTCCTCGCGGGGGCCGCGAGCTTGCCGATCCTGGCGGGGCTGAACGTGTCGGCCCAGGAACCGAAGGCGGCAAAAGACTCGAAGGCGACCGCCGGCAAGCTCGGCGTGCCCGGCCCTTATCCCGGGCGGGTGATCGAGGCACGCAATCCGGCCATGATCCGCGACGGGGTCAAGGACCGCGAGGCGATCGGTAAGACGCTGGGCGTCGCCCTGACCAACCTCACGGGCGCCGATGATCCGGTCGAGGCCTGGCGGTCGTTCTTCGAGCCCGGCGACGTGGTCGGCATCAAGATGAATCCGGTCGGCAACCCCCTGGCCAACTCGTCGAGCGAGCTGATGCTCTCGGTGATCGACGGGCTGAAGTCGGCCGGGGTCAAGCTGAAGGACATGATCGTCTTCGAGCGTTACCGTGAGGAATTCATCAACGCCGGGATGCACAAGGCGGTGCCCGACGGCGTGCTCTGGGGCGGCCTGACGCCCGAGGCCGACCCCTCGCAGCTCCGCCTGACCTGGCCGGGTAATGACCCGGTCGCGGGCTACGACCCCGACGAGTTCATGGAGATGAACCTCGTCCACCACGGGGCCGACCCCAAGGATGACCGCAACTTCCGCTCGCACCTGGGTTTGCTCGTCACGCGCCGGATCAACAAGCTGGTGCTCTTGCCGGTGCTCAAGGATCACGGATCGGCGGGCGTGACCGGGGCGCTGAAAAACATGAGCCACGGACTGGTCAACAACGTGGCGCGGTCGCACAGTACGCCGCAGACCAACGCCTGCAACCAGTTCATCCCGCAAGTGGTCAGCCACCCGATCATCCGGAAGAAGTGCGTCTTGCAGATCCTCGACGGCATCCGGGGGGTCTACCAGAACGGCCCGTTTGCCTACGAGAAGGACGCCGCCTGGACGTGGGAATACAACGCCCTGCTCGTCGCGACCGACCCGGTCGCCCTCGACCACGTGGAGTGGGACATCATCGACGCCAAGCGCAAGGAGATGGGGCTGGCCCCGGTTGGATCGGTGGGCCGGCTCGGCCAGGACGCCGACCGCGAAGGATTCGACATCCGCCAGCCCCAGCACATCCCCCTGGCCGCCAACCTCGGGCTGGGGATCTTCGACTACAAGTCGCCGCAAGGGCGGAAGTTCCAGGTCGATCATCGGGTTGTGAAGGTCTCCTGAGCCGGCGGCTCAGCGAGCCCGGCCGATCGTGATCGGCACGTCCACCGACCCCTTGAAGACCGGGTTCCAGGCCGGAAACGTCGTCTTGACCGCGCCGGGGCCGGCTTCGACGCCGGTTTCGGCGCCGCCGGGGCTGCCGCGACGGCCGGCCGGACCGGGGTTGGGGCCGGTTGAGCCTCGGGCAAAAACGAACCCAATTTCTCGACAGGCGTGGGGCGGGGAGCGACCTCGGACTTCGGGGCCGGGCGCTTCAGCTCGCGTTCGTGCTGGCGGAACTCCTTGATGGCCCGGAAGAAGCCGCGCTCGGCGGCGGCTTCGTACTTGCGGGCGAGGCAGGCTTCCTTCGAAGGGTCAAAAAGGGCCAGATGGCCGGCTTCGACCGGGTCGTCGCCATTCGCCTCGGCCTCGGCCTGTGCGAGGAGCACCCGCTCGTTGAGCGCGGCGGTCTCCTGGAGGACGGCGCGCTCCATCCGGACGGCGCAGGTGGCGGCGCGGCGGAGAAGCATCCGGCCCGTTTCGTCGGACGGGCGGAAGTCGGCCTGGAAGGCGGCGTAGACCCGTTCGACCTCGTCGGCGTCCTCGGTGGCAAGCGCGACGCCGGCGCCGGTCAACCCATGCTTGAGGGCGTTCGCCCGCGAACGTTCCTTTCCCTCGGCGGTCCTGGGTCCGGTCGAGCGTTCGGCATTTTTTCGATTGGCGAGAATCTGGGCTTCGCTGGCGGGCATCGGACGGTCCTCGGCGCGGAGGTGGGGCTATCATCGACTCCGTCCTTTATATTCAGGAGGGCGTGACGACTTTTATTCCTGTTTTTTTGGACGACGCGCGAGAATCTGGCTCGACGCCAGCTCAAGGGGACGGAGCCCCGGCCGGTCGCCGGTTTGCGCAGGCAAGGCGACGCATTTCCTGGCCGATGATCTCGACTGGGCTCCGGACGATCGATCGGGCATGGTCCAGCCTTTCAGGCGGGGCTCAATGTTGCCCTCCGGAAACACGGAGCGACCGTCCAGTTCGGGACCGGCCGTTTCTGGCACGAGTGATGCTAGCGGTTTGAGAAACCAGTTGACATGAGTTGAATCCCGAATGCCCCTCCCGACCCGGTCCCCGGCGTGAGGGGACAGGCCCGTCTCACGCGAGAGCCGGGTCGCGTTCTCCGTCCGTCACGATCCGATGGCCTCCTGTCTCGCACCACTCGCCCGACAACCAGAGGAGAAACACCATGAGCCTACTCGGCCCCTTGTCCCCCCGTCTCACGCCCCGTCCTACTTCCCGCAAGCGATCGGCGTCCTGGAGGCCAATGTTGGAGGGCCTCGAATCCCGGCTGGTCCTTTCCGGGGCGACCGCGATGACCGCTCCGGTCGCCGTCGCGGCTCAGGTCCACGCGTCGGCCGCGAAGGCGACCCCGGCGCTGGCCGTGCCGATCGACCTGACCGGCATCGACGTCACCTCCGTCACCCGGAACGCGACGACTGGTGCCCTGAACCTCGCCGGCACGCTGACCGGCACGATCCTCGGCCAGTCGTTCTCAACCCCGCTCTCGGGCACGGTCACTCCGGCACATAACGCCAAGGGCGTCCCGATCCTGAATCTCGACATCCAGCCGATCCATCTCAGCCTGCTGGGTCTGAACGTTGACACCAGCTCCATCGACCTCAAAATCACCGCCCAGAAGAACGGAGTGCTCGGCAAACTGCTGAGCGGCGGACTGGCCACCGCGCTGAGCGACGCGACCGGGACGGGCGGGACGACCCAGGCGGCCTCGGACCTGAACAACACGCTGAACAACGCCTCGTTCCTCAACGACCTGAACAAGGCCTTCGCCCAGGCCAGGACCCACCTCGTCTCTGCCCACCCGGCGCACGGGACGACGACGCCGATCCTGAACCTGACGCTCGGGCCAGTTTATCTTAACCTGCTCGGCCTGAAGGTCAACCTGAGCAACAACGGGGGTGGGCCGATCCATGTCACCGTCTCGGCCACGCAGGGCGGTGGGCTGCTGGGCAACCTGCTGAGCGGAATCAGCGGCGGCACCAGGAAGGCCCTTCAAAATGAGGTAGCCTCCGCCCTGAACTCGATCACCAGGACCCAGGTTCCTTTGACGGCGAGCAACCTGCCGAGCCTCCTGGCCGCAGCCGCGCCGGGTTCGAGCACGACCACGACCACGACGACAACCACAACCTCAACAGACCCGGTCATCCTGAACCTGACGCTCAATCCGCTCGACCTGAACCTTCTCGGCCTCGAGGTGAAGCTCTACGGCCAGGACCCGACGAGCCCCGTCACGGTCACGGTCTCGGCCCAGCCGGGCAGCGGCCAGTTGCTCGGCAACCTGCTGACCACCGTCGCCGGCCTCGTCAACCTGCAAGGCGCGAGCAACGGGCTCGACACGGTGCTGAACAGCGTGGTCAGCCTGGCCAACCAGAGCACGCTCAGCGTCAACGGTCAGACGCCGTCAACAACGTATAGCAACACGACCTCGGTCCTCGACGCCTACATCGCGCCGGTCCACCTGGACCTGCTCGGGGCGATCGTGGATACCAGCCCGATCCACCTGCAGATCCTCGCGCACTCGGGCACCGGCTTGCTGCTGGGCAACATTGTCGCCGGGCTGGCGAACCTGCTCAATAATCCGAGCGGCAACGTCGTCAAGGACGTCGAGTCGGGCCTGACGAACCTGCTCAACCAGCTCAACACGATGTTCCCGACGGTCGCCACAGCAGTTACCCCGGCCGCGACGGCGACCACCTCGGGCTCGGAACAGATCCTCAGCCTGACCGTCCCGCCGATCGACCTGAATCTGCTGGGCCTGATCCTTCAGACCAGCACGATCCAGGTGAACGCCAACGCCCAGTCGGGCAACGGCGACCTGCTCGGCAACCTGCTCTACGACATCTTCCACAGCTCGAAGATCACTCAGACCGACCTGACGACGATCAACGGCGACCTCAACGCCTTGCTGGCCAAGGTCGTCGGGGTACTGAACACCGCGACCCTGAGCCTCTCCGCCGGGGCCGAGGGGACACTCAGCCCGATTCTCCAGCAACTGGCCTCGCCGACCTTGATCGACACCACAGGCGCCGCGGTGGCGCCGGAGCCGGTGCTGAACCTGAACATCGCCTCGAACAATGGCTCTCCACCGGTCGACGTCAACCTCCTGGGAGTGGTGGTGACCACCAGCGACATCCAGGTGCAACTGCTAGCCCAGCCGGGTTACGGAAACCTTCTGGGCAACTTGGTTTACAACGTCTCGCACTTGCTCGATGGTGGCTTGCTGGGCGTCCTCAGCATCGTTCAGGGCCTGGGGATCTGATCCCGACGGCAAGCCTGGCCGAAGGTCGATAGCCGATGGCCGATGGCCGATCGAAATCCTCGATCGATCATCGACCATCCTGTCATCGCGTCTATTCCTCGAAGAGAGGATGGTCCCTCCTGACGAATTTGGGAGGGTGCGCGAACCTTAGACCCCCTTCCGGCGTACTGGATGGTTCGCACGTTGAAAATTCCCGTTCGGGCTGGCAACCGACGTTGCGTTTTTCTCCGACCTCGCTCCATAATAGGGGGTCTGATTGGCCGGCCTGGAACTTGGTTGCATGGGGGCGCGGGGTTTCTCGCGCGAAACCGAGTCCGTCGAAAGGCAGGGCATGCCCGAAGTCACGATCACGCTCGACAGCCACGACGAGGAACTTGCCGTCTTCGGCAGCCGCGACCAGTTCCTCCGTCAGGTTCGCGACGCGTTCGGTGTGAAGGTGGTCGCCCGTCATGGCGAGGTCCGCGTCGAAGGGGAACCTCGTCGGATCGAGCAGGCCCGGCAGGTTCTGGAAGAGCTCAAAGGATGGCACAGGAAACGTCGGACCGCCTCGGCGGGCGACGTGGCCGAACTGATCGATTCCCGATCTCGCCCCGAGTCTGACGAGCGGAACGGCGTCGAGATTCGCGAGGGGAACAAGGTCGTCCGGGCCAGGACCGACGGACAGGCCCGTTACCTCGCCGCCCTCCGCGATCATGAGCTAGTCTTTTGCATCGGGCCGGCCGGCACGGGTAAAACGTATCTGGCCGTCGCGATGGCGGTTGCGGAGTTGCGGAAAGGTCGGATCAAGAAGATTGTCCTGGTCCGCCCGGCCGTCGAGGCGGGCGAACACCTCGGGTTCCTCCCCGGCGACCTTGAGGCCAAGATCAACCCCTACCTTCGTCCCCTGCTTGACGCCCTGCACGACCTGATGGACTACGACCAGATCCGCCGCTACATGGGCAACGACCTGATCGAGATCGCACCCCTGGCGTACATGAGGGGCCGCGCTCAGCCGCTGACCAGCCGGGTCATGACCCCGCAAGGTTTCCGGCCGTTCGGGTCGCTCCGGGTTGGCGACGTGGTGATCGGGTCCGACGGGCGGCCGACCCGAGTCGAGGGGGTCTATCCCCAGGGCATCAAGCCGGTTTACCGGGTGACCTTCAGCGACGGAAGCTCGACCCGCTGCTGCGGCGAGCATCTCTGGACGGTCCAGACCCGGGACGACCGGCGACGGGGCCGGCCGGCGCGGGTCCTGGAAACCCGCGAGATGCTCGACCAGCTCCGGTGTCACCACTATCATCGCTACGAATTGCCGCTGCTCTCCGCCCCGGTCAACTTCCCGGCCGTCGAGGTTCCCCTCGACCCCTATGCGCTCGGGCTGCTGCTCGGGGACGGGTCCATCACCGGGTCAACCACGCCGAGTTTCACCACCGCCGACGTCGAACTCGCCTCGGCGCTCGGCGAGCGAATCCCCGAGGTCGAGCTGGTCCGGAAATCGTCGCTCGATTACATCCTCTATCGGCGCGGTCGGGTCGGCCGGACGACCAACCCCGTCACGGGAGTGCTCCGCGACCTGGGCCTCTGCGGGACGAGGTCGAGTACCAAGTTCGTCCCGGAGGTCTACCTGTTCAACGCTCCGGATGTCCGTCTCGCCGTCCTCCAAGGCCTGCTCGACACCGACGGCGGGCCGGTGACCCAGACGGGCCGATCCTGTCGGATCCAGTATTCGACCACGTCGCCGCGGCTGCGGGACGATGTCATGTTCCTCGTCCGATCGCTCGGCGGGGTCGCGAGGAGTCGGACGAGTGTCGCTGAGGGCCGCCCGCCGGGGTTCGCCCAGGGCCGACCAGTCGGATATCGCAACGATGTGTTCGTCCTCGAAATCCGCCTCCCGGAGGGAATCCCGCCGTTTCGGCTCCGGCGGAAGCAGGCCCTCTTTGAGGAATTCGGGGGCGGGAGGCCGATGCGTTATGTCCATGAGATCGTGCCCGACGGCGAGGAGGAGATGGCCTGCATCCGGGTCGCGGCCTCCGACTCGCTGTATGTCACGGACGACTTCATCCTGACTCATAACACCCTGAACGACGCGGTGATCATCCTGGACGAGGGGCAGAACGCGACCGTGCCGCAGATGAAGATGTTCCTGACCCGGATGGGGCAGAACGCCCGGATCGTGGTGACCGGCGACACCAGCCAGGTCAACCTCCCGCCAGCGACCGTCAGCGGCCTGGCCGACGCGGTCGAGCGGCTCCGGGACGTGCCGGGGATCGGGATCACCACGCTCGACCGGTCGGACATCGTCCGCCATCCCCTGGTCCAGGCGATCGTGAACGCTTACGAGCAGACCGAGCCGGCCCGGCGGGCCGAATCGGAGCCGCCCATCGAGGTCGGCGCCGACCCTCCGCCGGACGCTGGCCCCCCCGCCTCGGAGTGAGGCGGGCCCCCGGCCCATCGTCCGTCTCCCGGCCGTTTCGGCCCGAGGGCGGAGCAAAAGGGTCCGGGCGGAAGCCACGCCGATTGTGGGCGTGGCACACTCCAGAGCGGGATGGGCCTCGCGCCCGTTGACCGCTCGCGGTTGAGACCTTCCATGAGCTTTGGTAAACGTCGTCCTAAACTCTCCAGGGCCCAACTCCGGCCCTCCAACCCGATCGCCCTCCAGCAGGGCCGCCTGGCCCGGCAGCGGGACCGGCTGGCTCGCCTCGCCGTCGTCGGCTTCGCCATCGTCGCGACCGCCGCGATCGTCCACGGCTCCGGGCCGTTCTTCACCTATCGCCTGGGCCAGCGCCCCGACCGCGAGATCCGGGTCAACGTCGACCAGTTCCAGCGGCGGAACCTGATCCGGACCAACACCGAACGCCAGGCCAGGGCCGACCAGGTCCCCCCCTCGATGGTCAACGACCCGGCGCCGATCAAGGATCTGGCCGGTCTGCTTGGCGACCTGGTCGACGCGATCGCCAAGGCCCCGACCTTCGACTCGGTCCCCGAGTCGTACCGGTCGCAATGGAAGCTGACACCGGACCTCTACGACGACATCCGCGAGGCGAGCGACACCCCCGAGCGGCACGAGGACCTCAAACGCCGGATCAACCAGGCCTTCGAACCCTTGATCCGCGACGGAGTGCTCGGCCCCGATATCTTGCCCAGGCATGAGGAAGCCAGCCGAATCCTCGCGGTCCACCTCAAGGGCGAGCCCCGAGAACAAGCCCATCTCGTCCCCCGCGAGCGGGTCATGCACGAGCGGCTGGACAAGCCGGAGGGGCCGGTCGGCAAGGAGTTCATCGCCGCCTTCAGCCCCCCATCGCTCGGCCTGGGGCTCTTCACCCTGATCGCTGACCGTCTCGCGGGACATCCCACCCTCTCGTTCGAGGAGCCGTACACCAACCAGCTCCGCGAAAAGGCCCGGAACGCCGTCGACGACGTTTACGAGGTCTATCGGAAGGGGGAATTGCTCGTCGAGCAAGGACAGGAGATCCGCGAGGAGCAACTGCTCCTGCTCCGCGAGGAGCACGAGGTCGCCAACGCCCAGACCTCGACCTGGGCCAGGTTCCGGAGGGCCGGATCGGTCCTGGTCCTGGCCGCCGCGATGTTCGCCCTGATCGGCTACTATATTCACCGGCATGAGCCGCTGATCGCGGGCGATCTCCGACGGATCTTCTCGATCTGTTCGCTCTCGGTGGTCGCGCTCGGGCTGGCGAGGCTCCTGGCCCCCCTGCCCTGGCACGCCGAGCTGGTGCCGGTGGCGATCGCGGCGATGATCCTGGCGATCGCGTACAACCCGCACTTCGCGTTGATGGTCACCTTCGCGCTCAGCCTGCTGACGACCGTCGCAATGGGCGGCGGGATCGGCCATTTCCTCGTGCTGATGGGCGGGACGTCGATGGGCGTGCTCTGCCTCCACGAGGTCCGGACCCGGACCAAGTTGATCAAGGTCGGGGCGCTCTGTGCCCTGGGCTACTTCGTGCTGACCTGGGCTACCGGGCTCTGGGACGATCAGCCGCTCTCGGTGGTTGCCGAGGACAGCTTCTGGCGGGCCGGCTGGGGCCTGATGGCCGGGTTCGTCCTGGGCGGGATCTTGCCGTTCGTCGAGACCGGGTTCGGGATCGTCACCGGCATCAGCCTGCTCGAGCTGGGCGACATCACCCACCCGTTGCTCCAGGAGCTGGTCCGCCGGGCCCCCGGCACGCACAACCACTCGATCGCCGTCAGCACGATCGCCGAGGCCGCCGCCGAGCGGATCGGCGCGAATGCCCTACTTGTCCGGATCGGGGCGTATTTCCACGACATCGGCAAGATGCTCAAGCCGCACTACTTCGTCGAGAACCAGGCTGGCGCGACCAATCGCCACGCCAATCTTGCCCCGGCGATGAGCACGCTGATTATTATCGGCCACGTCAAGGACGGCGTCGATCTCGGCCGGCAGCACCACCTGCCCGAGCCGATCATCGACCTGATCGAGCAACACCACGGGACCACTCTGGTCGAGTACTTCTTCAACGAAGCGACCAAGCGGAGCGGCTCCAACGGCGACGGCACGACCGTCCTGGAGGGGGCCTTCCGCTACCCCGGTCCCAAGCCTCAATCGAAGGAGGCGGGCATCCTGATGGTGTCCGATGCCGTCGAGAGCGCCAGCCGGACCCTCTCCGAGCCGACCCCGGCGCGGATCGAGGGGCTGGTCCGCGACCTGATCAACAAGCGACTGCACGATGGCCAGTTCGACGAGTGCGGACTGACCCTCCGCGAGATCTCCGAGATCCGCGAGAGCCTCATCAAGAGCCTGATCGGCATTTACCACGGCCGGGTCAAGTATCCGGAGCAACGGACCGCCTGATGGAGACCGACCGAATCTCGACCCAGACCTTGCCCGCCCCGATCGAGGTCGAGATCAGCGACAACCAGTCGCACCTCGACGCCGACCGCGCGTTCCTCGAAGGGCTCGTCCAGCGAGTCCTGAACGCCGAGGGGATCGAGTACGCCTCGATCTCGATCGCGCTGGTGGATGACGCGACAATCCGCGTGATCAACCGCCGCCACCTGGCCCACGACTGGCCGACCGATGTCATCAGCTTTGATCTCTCCGAGCCCGGCGACCGGTCCTTGACCGGCGAGCTGGTCGTCTCGACCGAGATGGCCGCCGCCACCGCGCGGGATGTCGGGGTCGACCCGCGCTCGGAGCTGGCGCTCTATATTGTCCATGGATTGCTCCATCTTTGCGGGCTCGACGATCAGGAGATCGACGACGCCGCCGTCATGAGGCGTCGCGAGAACGAGCTCCTCCAGGCCGAAGGGCTGATCAACACGTTCCCCCTGGTCGGCCAGGCCGAGCCCGACGACGAGGGACGGGAGAGTGTGCGTTGGCCGCGCTGAACCTGGGCGGGACGCTGGGGCTGGGACTCCCGTTACTGGCGACACAAGCGTTGCTGGTCGCGCTGGGCCGAGCCCTGCGCACCTATTCTCGGAGCCGCCTCGAAGAGGTCTGCCAGACTCACGGCCGCCCTCGCCGGGCCGACACGATCGCCCACGAGGACGAGGAGACCGAACGGGCCGCCGAATCACTGGCGGTCATCGGCGGCTTGACACTGGCGGCCCTGGTGGCGCTGGCCGCTCATTCGCTTCTCCCCTGGCTCAACTTCGAGCTGGCGCTCTTGCTGGCGGTTGGGTTGTCGGTACTGGTCCATCTCTCGGCCAGCGTCGTCGGTCGGGTCTGGGCCGAGACCATGCTCGATGCCGTCTGGCCGATCGCCGCCGCGATCCGGATCGCGGCCCTGCCGCTGACCTCGGCCGCCGACCTGGTCGAGTCGCTCGCCAGCCGCCTGGCCGGGCCGGTCGACGCCGCACCCCGGCCCGCCAGCGTTGAGGTCGAATTCCTCCCCGATTCCGACGATCCCGAGGATGCCGAGAACGAGTTGCCCGAATCGACCCGCGCGATTCTCGAGCACGTCGTCGCCCTGACCGCGCCGGGACGTCTCCGAGATCATGACGCCCAGCACCTCGATGGTCGTCCTTCCCGCCACGGCCTCCGCGCGACAGGCAGCCAAGGCGTTCCGCGACTCGGGTCTGAGCCGGATTCCGATGTTCGGCGAGAACCGCGACGACATCCTTGGCATCCTCTACGCCAAGGATCTGTTCCCCTTGATGACCGAGACCCCCGACATCGACGTCGATCGTCCCGCGCAAGCTGGTTCGCCCGGCCTACTTCGTGCCCGAGACGAAGAACGCCAGCGACCTGATGAACGAGCTTCGGGCCAAACGGAGCCAGATCGCCATCGTGCTCGATGAATACGGCGGCGTCGCCGGCCTGGTGACGCTCGAGGACCTGCTGGAGGCACTGGTCGGCCCGATCGACGACGAGCACGACGTCCCCACGCCCGAGGACACCGTGGTTCCACTCGGCGGCTCGCGCTACGAGGTTGACGCCACCGTTGCCCTCGAAGACCTCAACGAGCGCCTGGGCCTTCGCTTGCCGACCGACGGTGACTTCCAGACCGTTGGCGGCTTCGCCTTCAACGCCCTCGGCAGGCTTCCGACCGAAGGCGAGAGCTTCCAGGCCGACGGCGTCGAGTTCACCGTGGTCGAGGTCGTCGACCACGCGATTCGCCGGATGCAGCTCGACCTGGTCCAGGGCTGACTCGGGGCCGTTGGCCATACGAAGCGATCCCGCGACGGGACCGGGTCGTTGTTCGACCCTGAGCCTCCGCCGCGGGATCTCATGAGGTGGGATGGGGTTCAACGAGGGCTCAATACATATCGGCGCGAGGACCTCGGCCCCCTTGGTGGTCGAGAGGGCCTGCCAGGTGTAGATACTGATCGTGTTCTTGATGAACCGGACGCTGCCGTCGCCCATCAGGGTGTTGACGCCGCCGGGGTGACGGCTCCGCGCCGCGTGGACGTAATTGTTGCTTGCGGCGCCAACGCACGGGGGGTTACCCAGGTAATTGGTGTAGCAATAGCTCGCGCTCTGCATCTGGTCGGGCTGCGAGGAGTTCGGGGTCAGCGAGGCTTCGTAGAAGGCCGCCTCCCACCAGTGGATGTAGCCCCGGAGGTCAAGCTGCCCGGTCGGACCGTCCTGCCCCTCGATCGTCTCGGAATGGTACATCGTGTTGCTCAGGCCGTCATTGATGGCCGAGAGCTGCACGGCGCCGAGATAGATGTCGCTGAACGGGGCACCTCCGTACGTGAACCCGTTATAGGTGAGCGAGGGCGCCGTGGACGTCGCGGTGCTCACCGAGGTGATCGAGGTGTTGCCGTAGTTGGCCGCATAGTTATACGAGGGGATGCCGCCCAGGGGGGCACTCCGGGTGTCACTCGGGCAGGTGTAATTATTGACTCGCGTCTGAGTCGCGGTCGTGTTCATCGCCCCGCCGTATCGAAGGGCGCTGGTGCCCGCTGCCGCGCTCAGGCCGTAGTCTCCCAGCGAGTTCCAGGAGTTATACATGGCGCTTTGCTCCATGTAGGGCAGGATGAAGATGGCCCAGGTGCCCCAGACCTGGAACTTGCAGCCCGGGGGCAACGAGGTGTTGGTGCTCTCGTAGTTCATCACGGCCAGACCGATCTGCTTGAGATTGTTGACGCACTGAGAGCGTCGGGCCGCCTCGCGGGCCGCCTGCACGGCGGGCAGGAGTAGGGCAATGAGGACGGCGATGATGGCGATGACGACCAGAAGCTCGATCAGGGTGAATCCGCGACGCTTCGATGGAATCATGACGTCCTCCAGTCCTGAGTGGTAAAATCGACCAATGACGGGACATCCCACGGCGAGCTCGGCGCGTGGACGTGCGGGGGCCTGGACACGGGATGAGTGCCAACGGACGATCCGCCGACACCCGAGAAGGCGGGACGTGACACGGTGACGAGTCAGAGACCGTCAGGTCACTTCGACTTGAGGTCGAAGGGGAAGGAGTTGGGCGTGCCGGCCTTGACGTCGGCGGTCAAGGTCGATTCGAGGTTGTACTGAGAGGGGATGAGCTCTTTGGGCGTGTCGGACGCCACGACGGGACCCGGGGGCCCGTCGGCGGGTGCCGCGGCCGGGGCCTGGCCGCTGTTGATGACCACGCGATACTGGCCGGGCACGAGGCCCTTTTCACGCTCGATCTCGTACTTCCCGTCCTTGATGATCGCCCCCGCGGCGATCCCATCCTTCTTGTCAACGGGGATCATCTGGATCGCCCCGTCGGGCAAGGGCTGCCCATCGAGCGTGACAGTGCCCGAAACAGCCTCGCGCGGAAGGCCGTCCGACCCGGCACAGCCGACCAGCGGGCCGCAAAGAAGCGCGAGACCCAGGATAATCCTGGACGAACGGATGCGAGAGGAATGATGCATGGCGGAGATCCTTGTGGATCCGAAGGGCGGGAAACCGGATGACCGGCTCGGAAGCGGGGACAGGGATTAATTGATCTGAAAGCTCGCCATCCTGGGAGAGATGGGGGGAGGGAAAACCGAGCTTTCTTTGTCCCTGGAGAGTGGGATCGAAGGATTCTGACGAACTTCAACCCGGAATGCAAGAGTCTAGCTCAACCAAGATTTCGGGTTTTTCTCCCGAGAACGAAATTCCGGGACGAAGGTCGGAAGGGACCCAGATGCCGAATCTCTCGAAATCGAGCACGGGCGGGGATGTTCGCCCGGCCGCGATTAACGGCCGATGCGAGCACCCCCGCCCATCGGATGATCGGAACGCTGGACCGATCGAGATTCTCACCGCCGACGCCGTCTGGCCTCGACGGGAAGAGGGATCGGGCATGGCCTGGGGTGTCGGCCGCCCAGGACACGCCGAAGGCCAAGGACGGCCGAATGGCCGGCCTCGGCGAGTGCCCTCAAGATCGCCTGGATGTCGCCCCCGAATCGGATCATGACTCGTCTTCTCCTCGATCGGGATGGTCCCTGACTCATCTGGGCGAAGTGCGGGGCCGAGGCCGAATCGGGCTAATTGACAAAGATATTCTAGACCACCACGCGGTCGAGACAACCTGATCTCGATCGAACCACGGATCGAGCGGCCATCTTCTGATAGTCTCTACGATGAAAAATGGAAGATAGGTCGCCGGGCCGGGCGCGATTTTCGCCCATGCTCGGCAGAATGAATCGGCCTGAAAGGCGATCCGGGTTAACCCCAAGGTCCGCGATCGTGCATTTCGCGCGGTCGAGGCCGCCGGGAATTGTCATCAAGAGCGGATCGGGAGGTGGAGCATGCCCGCGGTTCGGTCGTCGGCGCTGGTGCTCCGGACCTGGGAGGTTTTCGAGACCAGTACGGTCGCCTCGCTGTTCACCCGGGAGCTGGGGAAGGTCTCGGGGCTGGCCAAGGGGGCCCGGCGGCTCAAGTCGCCGATGCAGGGTGGGCTTGACCTGCTGGCGGTTTCCGATATCGTGCTCCTGCACAAGGGGTCCGACGCGCTCGACCTGATCATCGAGGCCGCGCCCGTCGAGCGCTTTGAGTCCCTTCGCCGCGACCTGGCGGCCCTTTATGCCGGCTATTACATCGCCGAGCTGCTGTCGGACCTGACCGACTTCCACGATCCCCACCCCCGGCTCTTCGACGCGGCGACGGTGACGTTGCGGCATCTGGGCGACCCCGGCCTGCGGCCGCGTCGTGTGTTCCGGTTCGAGCTGGCGTGCCTCCGGGAGCTGGGTTTGATGCCGACCCTCGACGAGTGTGCCCACTGCGGCTCGGTCGTCGATGCGACGGGCGAATCCTTTGCATTCGGGCTGGCGACCGGCGGAGTGCTCTGCCCGGCCTGCCGCCCGGGACAGCCCCACGTGGCGACCCTCTCGGGGGGGACCCTGGCGGCGATCCGGGCGCTGGCGGAGCCCGGCCGAGCCTGGCGCGAGCTCGAATTGACTCCCTCGGGCTCGGCGTCGATCCGGGCGACTCTGGGGGCGGTCATCAGCCACGCGATCGGCCGAAAGCCGCGCCTCTTGCCCTATCTCGGAGCCTGAACGATGCCCAGCGATCCCTCGACCGACCGTCGCCGAGCCCTCCGACGCCGTCGGGCCGCGCGTCGAAGCCTGGCCATCGTCGCCCTCATGGCCGCGATCGCACCGAGGCTCGAAGCGGGTCCCATCGCCGACTGGATCTCGAGCAAGACCGCGCCGACGGCGATGAACTCGGTCGGCTCGGACGGCAAGACCGACAAGTCGCTCATCTCGCGCTGGCTGTCGGGCGACAAGACCCCGTTCAGCTCGGGCAAGTACAACGATTCCTCGGTGCTCCTGGGCCAGAAAGGCTGGGAGAAAACCCAGACTCCCGTCGATCCCGCCGCCGAGGCCGAGTTCGCCGCCGCGAAGAAGTCATTTGACGCCGGCAACTACGAGATCGCCCAGAAGCTCCTGATCCCGCTGGCCAAGCGCGAGGTCAAGAAGGGCACTCCGGTAGGCGAGAAGGCCCAGTTCTGGCTGGCCGAGTCGCAGTTCCGGCTCCAGCAGTATGTCAAGGCTCACGACAGCTACGAGATCCTCATCAAGAAGTACCCCGGCACCGAGTACGTCGACAAGCTCGTCGCCCGCGAGTACCAGATCGCCCAGCTCTGGCTCGCCGGCGAGGACCCCAAGGCCAAGCCGCTCGACTGGAAGTCGCACTTCGACGGTCGCCAGCCGACGATCGACACCGACGGCTACGCCGTGAAGGCGCTCGACCACGTCCGGCTCCACGACCCGCAAGGGCCGCTGGCCGACGACGCCACGCTCCGGACCGCCGACCACTTCCACAACATCGGCGATTACGAGTCCGCCTCGCTCTATTACGATCAGCTCATCACCGAGTACCCCAAGAGCGAATACCGCGAACGCGCCCAGCTCTCCAGCATCGACGCCAAGATGAAGGGCTACATCGGCCCGGAATACGACATCACCGGCCTGGAACAGGCTCGCGAGACCATCAAGAAGACCATGGCCGAATTTCCCGAACGGCAGGCGACGGCTGAGGGACTCTATCACACGCTCGACCTGATCCGCGACCAGGAGGCCGAGCGAGCCTACACCACGGGTCTCTATTACATCCGCGCCCGGAAGCCGATCTCCGCCGAATACCAGTTCGGCCTGGTCATGGCCAACTGGCCCGACAGCAAGTGGGCTGGCGAGGCCAAGAAGGAGATGGGCAAGATCGCCAAAATGCCCCGAACCGCCAGCCTGCCGAGCAAGATCATGACCACGCCCGGCTCAGCTCCCAACGGAACGGCCGGTGGTATGCTCGGCGGCATGATGAACGGCGGCATGGGCGGCATGGGTGGCGGAGGCATGCCTGGGATGGGCGGTGCCATGGGCGGCGGTGGCGGCGGCATGGGCGGTCAGCCTTATTGATCGCGGGTCGGGTCAGCCCACGGTTTTCGAGGAGCCAATGGCGAGACCGAGCGGTCTTTCCAGGGAGGGTCAGTCGATGCGAGGCGTCCGCCCGAGATTGCGTCCTTCCGCCCTGATGATGGGGCTGTCGCTGGCCGTCCTGGTGACGGGTTGTGGCATCACCGGCTATAGCATCCGAGCGCCCTACAACACCGAGATCAAGACGGTTTACGTCCCGGTGTTCAAGTCGATCACCTTCCGTCGCGACGTGAACATCACGCTCACGGAGCTGGTCGTCAAGGAGATCGAGCGCCGGACGCCGTACAAGGTCGTCAACAACCCGGATGAGGCCGACTCGACGCTTGAAGGCACGGTCAACTTCTCGGACAAGAACGTGATCGTCGAGAGCCCCTACAACTTGCCCCGCCAGCTCACGGCGACGATGATCGTGTACGCCACCTGGACCGACAACAAGGTCAAGGAAGAGGACAAGAAGCCCCCCAACCCTGCCGTGATTGCCGAGACGTTTAACTTCTACCCGGAAATCGGCGAAAGCTCCGAGGCAGCCTTCTACCGGACTTGCGAGAAGCTGGCGATCCAGATCGTGAACATGATGGAGGAACCCTGGTGATCGACGGCGTGAGCAAAAACGCTGTTCGCCGGCCCTTCGGATCGCGATAATAACCACGACCGGCCCGATCCCCCTCGCGAATGGGATCGGGGTCGGTCGGTTTTCTTGATCGCATCGGAAAGGGCCGAAATTGGCTTTGAGTTTCACCGAGATCCGAGATGACTCGTTCCCGTGTTCCGCGAGTGAATGTTTTCCTCGAGGCCCTGTGTCGTCCCGCGCGATGAGAAGCACGCCAACAGAATCGGGTTTGAATTTCTCGGAGGCGCGCGCTGTCGATCGTTGGGTTCGTGTTGGAGAGCGTCGGCCATGAACGTCTGGCAGGCCCGAGGGGTCACGTTCGCGGACGATTCTCGTCCCCGAGTCATGGGGATCGTCAACGTCACGCCCGACAGTTTCTCCGACGGCGGGCGGTCGCTAGCATTTGACGACGCTCTCGCGACGGGCGAGCGGCTGGTCGCCGAGGGGGCCGACCTCCTGGACATCGGCGGTGAGTCGAGCCGACCGGGGGCCGAGGTCGTACCGGTCGAAGAGGAGCTGCGTCGGGTGATCCCGGTCGTCGAGGCCCTGGCCGGTCGGGTCTCGGTCCCGATCTCGGTCGACACGACCAAGCCGGAGGTCGCCCGCCGCGCCCTCGAGGTCGGGGCGTCGATCATCAACGACATCCGCGGGCTCGACGAACCCGAAATGGCTTCCCTTGTCGCCGAGACCGGCGCGGGGGTGGTCCTGATGCACATGCGGGGGACGCCCCAGACCATGCAGGACGACCCTCGCTACGATGACGTCGTCCGCGAGGTCCACGACGACCTGGTCCGTCGAATCGAGCGGGCCGAGAAACGGGGAATCACCCGCGATCGGATCGCCATCGATCCCGGGATCGGCTTCGGCAAGCGGACAGTCCACAACCTGCTGCTATTAAAGAACCTGGAGCTTTTCGCCGATCTCGGATGTGTCCTGCTGGTCGGGACCTCTCGCAAGGGGTTCCTCGGCAAGCTGACCGGCCGCCCGTCCGGCGACCGGATGGTTGCGTCAGTCGTCTCGGCCCTGGCCGCGATCGCCGGGGGGGCCCGCGTGGTCCGGGTCCACGACGTCGGCCCGATGGTCGACGCCCTCCGAGTCTGGGAAGGACATCGGGGGTGGAATCTTCCGGCCGGTGGTGAATAGTCTGATAATGAGAGTCGATTTCGAGGATAATATCCTTCGAACGGCGAAGCGATCTTAAAGTTGCGGGACTGACCTCGGCGAGGGAGTGAGGAACGACGATGGCAACCGCGATGCAACGCGAGGCCGAGGGATCATCAGTCGATGACCGACCGATTCCCGCCGGATGGCACCGGACGGTGCTCGATATGTCTCCCGAGGTCCATGGTCTCCTCGAACAACTGGCGGAGGATGCGGGGACCAGCAAGGTCGATGTGATCCGAAAGGCGCTAGGACTCTACAGGCTCGCCCTCGATGCCCATCGTGAAGGTCTGACCGTGGGCGCTGCCGGTGAAGACCAGCCGTTGGACACCGAATTTGTCGGGTTTTGAGTCATGGCCCGACCGTCGTCAAAGCGGAAGAACTTCGATTCGTTCGTACCCCTGGAAGGGCTTCGCTTCGAAGACGTCAAATTGAAGGGGGTAGAGACTCGCGACGAAGCCAAAGCACGACTCCTCCGTGAGTCACACGAGGCGAAACATCGGGTCTGGCGAGATTCCATCTTGTTCGGAACATTGACTTTGGGCGTTAGCCTCGTTGCCGTCGTCTGCCTCTGGATTGCGTTAAAACCTGGCCAGGAGTCGGAAACGCAGAAGTGGGCGACAACCCTCTTGACGACAATCGTGTCCGCCGGAGTCGGTTATTTGACCGGAAAAGCGAGCAAGATGAGTTAGCGACCTTCGTCCAACCGAAACGAAAGCCAGCGAAGCGATGATCGAGACTCAAAAAGCGGACCCCCTCCTGACCGAATGCCGAGCGATGGCCGACCGTGCCAGGATTGCGTCGAGGGGGCTGGCAATCGCGCCAGGGTCGGCGAAGGACGGCTGGTTGCGGCGCTCGGCGCAGGCGATCCGAGCGCGAGCCTCGGAGATCCTTGAGGCCAACGCGCGCGACGTCGCGGCCGGTCCCGGATTGGGTTTGAATTCGGCGGCGATCGATCGGTTGACGCTCGACCCGAAGCGTCTGGAGAAGATCGCCGCGAGCCTGGAAGAGGTCGCCGCCCTGCCCGACCCGGTGGGCGAGGTGATCGCGTCGAGCCGCCGTCCCAACGGGCTGGAGGTCTCGCAACTCCGGGTGCCGCTCGGCGTGGTCTTCATGATCTTCGAGAGCCGGCCCAACGTGACAGTCGACGCCTCGGCCATCTGCGTCAAAAGCGGCAACGCGGCGATCCTCCGCGGCGGCAAGGAGGCGTCTGAATTCCGAATCTGGCCCTGTACCGAGTCCTCGCCGACGAACTGGCCCCGAGCGGCCTGCCGGGCGACTCCGTGCAACTGGTCGCCACGACGGATCGCGCGGCTGTCGGCCATCTGCTCGGGATGCCCGACCGGATCGACCTGGCCATCCCCCGGGGGGGCGAAAGCCTGATCCGCCGGGTCGTGGCCGAGGCGAAGATGCCCGTCCTTAAGCACTACACGGGCAACTGCCACGTCTACGTCGACGCCGACGCAGACCATGCGATGTCCGTCAAGGTCGTCGTCAACGCGAAGGCCCAGCGTCCGGGTGTCTGCAACGCGGCGGAGACCTTGCTTGTTCATCGAGAGATCGCGTCGAGCTTCCTCCCGCTGGTCGCCGACCCCCTCCAGGCCCGAGGAGTCGAGCTTCGAGGGGATGACGCGACCCGCGCGATTGTTCCCGACATCCTGAAGGCCAAACCCGCCGACTGGGACACCGAGTACGCCGACCTGATCATCGCCGTCGGCGTGGTCAACTCGATCGAAGACGCGATCGCCCACATCAACCGCCACGGCTCAGGGCACACCGACGCGATCCTGACCCGATCGCTCGCCTCGGCCCGGAAGTTCGTGGCTGAGGTGGACTCCGCCGCCGTCATGGTCAACGCGAGCACTCGGTTCAATGACGGCGGCGAGCTGGGCCTCGGCGCCGAGATCGGTATCAGCACCGACAAGTTCCACGCCCGTGGACCTTGCGGGCTCCGCGAGCTGACCACCACCAAGTGGGTCGTTTACGGCGATGGCCAGGTCCGGGAATGAGAGGCCGATGAGGCCGAAGCCAGGGTTGAATTGATGATCGTCGGCACATCGGTATACTGTTTCATCCACCGATCATCGAACGTGAGAGGCTGGGGCCTGGGCTTTTTCCGTGATTTCCCGGTCCCGGCCTGTTTCGAGCGGTTGGAGACGGCCTTGTGGAGGTTGTCTCGGGCCGCCTGGAGACCCGGCTTGATCCGGAGGGCCTCACTGAAGGCCAGGATCGCCAGGTCGTAATACCCCTTCGAGGCCCAGACCGCCCCCAGGTTGTTGTGCAGGTCGGCGACGTGCCCCGCTCCATGCTCGATCCCGTTGGACCAGAGTGCCTCCGAGTCGCGCCAGGTCCGGCACTGGTGATAGGTGAGCGTCATCAAGGCCCCGATCAAGGCGAAGCTGATTGCGGTTCGGCGCCGTTCGTCAAACGGAACCGGGCGAGCTTCGGGGCGAGGTCGCAAAGCCCGGCGGCGATCGGGGCGACAAACGCCATCATCGTCAGGTAGCCGTAACGGTCGGCCGCGACCTGCATCCCCGTCGTCACCACGCCCGAGACTGGCGCCAGCATCAACAGATAAGCTGCCCACGCCGCGAGCCATCCCGGCGACTGCTTCCGGCGGTGGATCAGAAGAAGCGTGACCGCGACGCACCCCGTGACCGCGAGCAGGAATTGCGGCTCGAAGAGTTTGGCCCACCTCGGCCTCATGTAGAAGGCGTGCAGGTCGAACGGCCAGAGCGTCTTGATCGGATAGAACATCACCGAATAGCCGGTGAGCGAGATCCGACCCGTGATCCCCGTGTTGCCGATCGGGTCAAGGTTTCGGTCGTAGACCCGGGCCAGAACCGCCGCGACCATGAACACCCCACTCAGCGCGAAGAATGGCAACTTCTCGCCGATCGACCGCCGGGTCGAGGCGTCTCGCCAGCCACGATCGATCCCGAGCCTTCCGAGCGGGTAGACATCCAGGACCAGGAAGACCGCCGGCAAGGGGATGGCCGCCGCCTTCGAGAGCACCGCCGCCGTATAAAGCAAGAAGCAGCCGAAGAGCCAGCGGGAGCGGACCTCGCTCCCATCGGCCGGGTTCGCCTTGAGGTACGCCAGCACGCTCAACATCGAGAAGAATGCGCAAGGTAAATACGGCTGGGCCGAGGCCCAGGCCACAACCTCGGTTCGCATCGGATGGACCGCGAAAAGGGCGGTGGAGAGTGCCGACATCGCCAGGACCATCGACCGGTGGTTCGCCTCCAGGTCGGGCCGGCAGCGACGGAGCAGCGCGAGAGTCAAGTAGTACAGCACGACCGTGTTCGCGGCGTGCATCAGGGCGCTGGCGAGGTGGTATCCGTAAGGATTCAGGCCGGTGAAGAGGTATTCGACCTCGATGATCATCCAGGCGATCGGCTGGTAGACGCCGATGATCATCGAGGTCCACGCCCAACGGATGTTCCTCCAGCCGAAACCCTGGAACCCGATGTTGTCGAGGAAGTTGTCCGGGTCATCCCAGGCGACGAAGTCGTTGCCGAGGGTCGGCACGAACGCCAGAAACGCCAGCAAGGCCAGCCAGAGGGCGAGCTTGGGCGCCTGGAGCGGCTCGCGGCCAGTCTCCATCCCGGCGCTGACATCAGGGGAAGTGGTTGGTCGATCCAGGGTCGCCATCGAAGGGCCTCATCCCGGCTGAGGGTGATCCGAGGGGTCCATCCCGGCTTGCTCGGCCCGGGACCCCGCACCCAAGATCTAGGACCCCGACAACCTCCCGTCAAATCGGCACCCAGTCCTTTGTTCCACGTGGAAACGAGAAAACGACAGGCCGCGAAGGGTTCGCGGCCTGCCGTCTCGGGGGGATCGTCGGGTGCCCTCAGTCTCAGCGAGGGGCGACCTCCTGGGCCTTTCGGACGAGGCCGAGGAATTCCTTGCGGTAGCCGCCGGGATCGGGTCCGATCGCTCCCGATGGCCATCTCGACGACGCCGGGCCAGGTCAGAGTGCCCTTGTACGGGGAGTCGCGGAGGAGCATCCCGAAGCCGGCCACGGACGAGGCGAACTTGAAGTCGACCGACGCCGCCGAGAAGTCGCGGCCGTCGTCGGGGGTCGGGTGCGAGATCAGCTTGCTGACGTCGCCGTCGGGGGCCTTGTAGCGAAGGTCCACGTTGAGCAGTTCGCCGCCGGCCGGCTTCTCGGCCTTCGGATCGGCGCCCCCCTGCCCCGTGCCGGGACGACCTCGTAGAGGGCCGTCACGCAATGACCGGCGCCGATCTCTCCGGCGTCCTTCTTGTCGTCGGCGAAGTCCTGGGCCTGGAGCATCCGGTTCTCGTAGCCGATCAGGCGGTAGGACGAGGCCCTGGCCGGGTTGAACTTGACCTGGATCTTGACGTCCTTGGCGATCGCCACGAGGGTGCCGCCCATCTGCTCGACCAGGACCTTGCGGGCCTCCTTGATCGAGTCGATGAAGCAGTACTGGCCGTTCCCCTTGTCGGCGAGGCTTTCGAGCTTGTCGTGCTTGACGTTCCCCTGGCCGAAGCCGAGGACGCTGAGGAAGACGTCCGACTTTCGCTTCTCCTCGATCAGCTTGTCGAGGTCCGGCCCCTCGGTGACGCCGACGTTGAAGTCGCCGTCGGTGGCCAGGATCACGCGGTTGGTCCCGCCCTTGATGAAGTTCTGGACCGCGATGTCATAGGCGAGCTGGATCCCCTTGCCGCCGTTGGTCGAGCCGCCGGCTTGCAGCTCCTCCAGGGCCGAGAGGACCTTTTCCTTCTGCGAGCACGACGTCGAGGGGAGCACCAGCCCTTCGGCCGACGGCGTAGACGACGATGGCCACGCGGTCGTTCTCGCCGAGCTGTTCGACGAGGAGCTTCATCCCGGCCTTGAGCAGCGGCAGCTTGTCGATGTCCTGCATCGAGCCCGAGACGTCGATCAGGAAGACGAGGTTGCTGGGCGGTCGCTTGCTGGTGTCGACCTCGCGCCCTTTCAGGCCGATCCGGACCAGCCGGTGGGCGGCGTCCCAGGGGCAGCGGGCGACCTCGACGTTGACCGAGAACGGGTCGTCCCCCTTCGGGAGCCGGATAGCTGTAGGGGAAGTAGTTGATCAGCTCCTCGATCCGGACCGCGTCGGCGGGAGGCCGGGTGTTCTGGTTGAGGTAGCGGCGGACGTTGGCGTAGGACGCGGTATCGACGTCGATCGAGAAGGTCGAGAGCGGGTTGTCCTCGACCGGCAGGAACGGGTTGTCGGTGATCGCGCTGGAAGGCGTCGCCGCCGACCTGGGCCTGTTCCCGGAGCAACTGCCGACGGCGTTCCTTGACCTCATCCAGGGAGATGGGATTGAGCGCGCCTCGTTCGGCCAGCGCCGTCAATCGGTTCATCTTCCTGTCGATGGCCTGGATCTCATCGTGGAGTCGCTCCTGGCGGACCTGCTGGGCCTCCTCCGGGGTACGAGCGGTCAGGGCGTCGGCCTGACGGAGCACGTTCCGGCGGCGGTCCTGAAGATCCTCAAGAGAGTCGGCGGACACAACGGATCGGCTGTAGAGCTTGGTCGAGTCGGCGATTTCCTTGTCGATCGCCTTCAACTCTTGCTGGAGGACGTCGAGCCTGGCCACTTGGGCCGGCTGGTCCTTCGAGAGCTTATCGGCCGGCATTTTTTCGGCTTCGTCACGGCCCTCGGCCGGCTTCGCGGGCGCCAGGACCAGGCCCTCGGCCTCGGATTGGGAGTCGAGCTTTTTGGCCGAATCGGCCTTCTTTCCCTCCCCGTCCCGCACCAGCGACGGGCCGGGCTGGCCGTTGGCTGCGGCGGCTGGTTCGTTCACGGCAGGCATCTCGGCCTGATTCTGCTGCTGATCGCGGCGAGCGTCGCTCAAGTCCCGGAAAGATTTCGGGTTGGCGATGCCGTCTCTGGTGACGCCGGCCGCCAGTTGACGGTCGCCCGACGGCAACTCGGCCAGAAAGGCTTGCCCCTTGGACTGGCCCGCCGGAGCCGGACCGCTCGCCGGGGGGATCTGCTGCTGTAGCTCCTTCGCCTTGGAAGTCTCGGGCGGTGTCTTCGCGTCGTTCCGAAGGGCGAGGTCCAGGCCCGACCGGGCCGTGCGGGCTCGGGACGCTGGTGGAGCCGTTAAGTCGGGCCACCCAGGCCCGCGGCCGGGCCGGGCCGACCTCCCTGGCCACCCATCCCGCCCTGGCCGCCTCCAAAGGCGCCCGCACCGCCGATGCCGCCTCCTCCTCCGGCAAATCCTCCCGCAATGCCGCCCTGATCTGGCCGGCCGGCCGAAGGCTAGGGCGCCGGTCTTCGTCGGCTCAGATGGAAGGCCCTGTCCTTGAGGTCCGGTGTAGTTCCCGATCCCACCGCTTTGCGTCCCAACGACGATCGGGGTCTTCCGTCCGAGCGAAACGTCGAAGTAAGGATTGACGACGGAACCAGGTTGACTCTGTTGTGGTTTGGTTCCTCGATTGCCGTTAGCGGCCTGATCGAGCGGCTTTCCAAGGGATGGAGCCCTCGGCAGGTTGGTCTGGCTCTGCGATGGAGACGACTCGACCCGGAAGGCGTAGTCGTCAGCTGCCGTGCGTTCCTTCGAGCGGAGAGCGGGCACTCCCCCTGCCGCCGGCTCGCCAAGTAGGCGGTTAGCATCCCCGCCGGCCGCTCCGGCCGGGCCGGAGACCCTCTGGGATTGACTCTCCTGCTTGACGGCACCGTTGCTGTTCGACGGGATGGAGTTCTTAATCCCGAAACGGCGAGCGGGCCTCGACCTCGTTCGCAGACGTGGCCAGTTCCAACGCCACCGGCGGTTCTCGCTTCAAGACCTCCTGATCGGCTTGCGGGTTCCTCGTGAGAGTTTTCGCCGCCGTCCTCTCGCCCCACTCGGAGAGAGCCTCGGGTGCGATGTTCCTTGCGTGGACCGGCGCGGTGACGGCGGGGCTCATGGCGATGGTCACGGGCTCTCGCTTCGTGAAGACCGGCCGGAGCGCGGGGACGATCACCGTCGCGGCCAGGCCCAGCAACGCGGCGGCGACGGCGAAGCCGGCCCAGCGTCTTCGGGGCTTGTGGTTCAGAGCCTCGACCCCTTCGGCGGGCGTTTGCAGGCAAGTCTCGATCGCCTGATGATGTTCGGGGGCCAGGCCGGGCGTGGCCTCGGCATGGAGGTGTTCGGTGAGCAGCCGGGCGGTGGCCTGGATCTCGGCGACGAGAGCGTGGGCCTCGGGGTCGTCGAGCGATCAGGGCTTCGACCTCGGCACGTTCTTGGTCTTCAAGCTCGCCGAGCGCGAGGGCGGTCAGGCGAGGGTCGTCGGGGGCGATGGGCATGGGACGGCCTCCTCTTCAGGCTTGGGCCTTGGCCGCGGGGCCGTCGGCGAGTTGTCCGCGAATGGTCTTCAGGCCGACATGGATCAGGTAGCCGACGTTGCCGACGCTGTGTCCGCTGATCCGGCTGATCTCCTGGTAGGAGAAGCCGTTCTGGAACTTCAGGCGGATCACCTCGCGCTGGCTCTTCGGCAGGGCTTCGAGTAGCCCGAGCACCCGGGCGGTCGACTCCCGGCGCTCGACCAGTTCGGTCGGCCCGGGGTCGGGGCTGGTGCGGACTTGCACCTGTTCGTCGCTGAGCTGCGTCATCCGGCTCTCCTTCCTCAAGACGTCGAGGGCCCGGTTCCGGCAGACGGTGAACAGCCACTCGGCCAATCGGCCGTCGACGTGTCCTTTCGCCTGGGCGCAGAGCCGCAAGAACGTGTCCTGGACCACGTCGCGCGCCGCCTCGGGGTCGCCCAGCAGGCGGGCGGCGTACAAGGTCAGCGGGCCTTCGAATCGCTCGACGGCCGACGCGGACCCAGGCGGCGTCGACGTCGTTGGGCTTACCCGTCATGCGGCATGCTCGCCGGAGGGGATCGTGTCGCTTCCAACCCAACCACGATCGAGCGGCGAGATTCTTGGAGAGGAGATGGATTTTCGAGCGGCCCGTCGATTTCGTCGTCCCCGTAGGGTAGGGCTTGCCCTGCCGCTCGTCTAACGGCAGGGCAAGCCCTACCCTACGGGAAGTCGAAACGCGTTGTGACTTGATTCGGGTGGAAGTCGCTCAGTTGGCCCGGCCGAGGTATTCGCCGGTCTCGGTGCTCACCCGGACCTTGACCTTCGAGTCGAAGGGCTTGCCCTGCCGCTCGTCTAACGGCAGGGCAAGCCCTACCCTACGGGGAAGACGAAACGCGTTGTGACTTGATTCGGGTGGAAGTCGCTCAGTTCGCCCGGCCGAGGTACTCGCCGGTCTCGGTGCTCACCCGGACCTTGACCTTCGAGTCGAGGTGCTCGGGCACCTGGATGACGTGGCCGGTCGAGAGCGTGGCCGGCTTGGTCCGGCCGGTCGCGGAGTTGCCCCGGACGCCGGGCGCGGTGTCGACGATGTCCAGTTCGACGGTGTCGGGGATCTCGATCCCGATCACCTCCTCGTCGACGAGCAGGGCCTCGACCCCTTCCATGTTCTCGGTCATGAACGGGGCGAAGTCCTCGACGTCCTCGGGCTTGAGCGAGAACTGGTTGAAGTCGGCCGAGTCCATGAAGTGGTAGCCGTCGGGGTCCTTGTAGAGGAACTGGACCGGCCGACGCTCGAAGCTCGACTCGTTCAGGCCCTCGGTCCCCTTGTACGACTTCTCGACCCGGTTCCGGGTCTTGAGGTTGCGGGCCTTGACCTTGTAGAGCGTCGCCGCGCCCCGGGCCGAGGGGCTCTGGACCTGGATATGCTCGATCATGTGCGGGGCGCCGTCGATCTCGACGACCATCCGGCGCTTGAAGTCCTTGGCGGGAACCACGGCGGCTCGTCCTCATCTTGGTGTCGTGAGTGGGGCTCGATCCGAGCACCGATTCTACCCGAAGGCACTGGGCCGATTCGACGGGAACCGGCGCAGCCGTTCGATCATCCCTTGGGGGCGGGCTGGGAGCTTGCTTGAAGTCGACCCCGACGTCCTTTGAGAACTTCGGGTCCAGCTCCAGGGCCGAGGGGACGACCTTGCCGGGCTTGGGCCGATCCTTGTCGAGATAGCGGAGCACGACCTCGTTCCGGCGGGGGTCGGGGCCTCGGTCGCGCCGGGTGTGATTGATGCCCCAGAGGTCGAACCATTGCCGCTTCACGTCAGGAGACGGGACGTTGGCCGGCTGTCGGGCCGGTCGAGGCGAGGAAGCGGCCGACGTCGTAGGCGTCGGAGGCCGACTGCCAGAAGAGAACCCCTCGGACCATCGCGTCGGGGTCGACCTGGAGCAAGGCCCCTGCCCCGCTGCTCTGGGTCCTCGGGAAGACGCACGACCGGGTCGAGACCAGCCAGGGTGCGATAAGGCCCGGCCGGATCGCCCGGCCAGGGCCCGAGCAGGATGCCGGTCTTGTCGTCGGCGATCGTGCAGCTCTCCATGACGAGGTCGGCCTCGAACTTGCTCGCGTGCGACCTTCTGGGGCCAGAGCGAGACGGCCGGCCCTCCGCTGATGACCAGGCAGTTCTCCAGGGCGACCACCCCTCGGCCGACCTCGGCCGAGATCGCGTCGCCGCCGGTCCAGATCAGGCAGTCCTTGAGCCTGGCGGTCGGCCGGTCGGTCGCCGAAACGAACGGCCCGATCCTCGTGGGCGATCGGCTCGACCCCCTGGCGACGAAAGCAGATCATCGACGCCCACCTCCGGGGCCGTCGCGCCGGGGTCGCGGAACCGACAGTGCTGGATGGCGAGCAGACCGTCCTCGACCATGGACCCAATGCATTGGACGGCTCACGCCATCCGACGCAGAACGCAGGTTCGCCAGGGCCAGGTCGCCTCCCTTCAGCTCGATCATCGACCGGCCAGCCGCCTCAGGCTTGGGCATGAACGTCGGCATCGGACGTCTTCGATCCCTCGGTCGACTCACCCAGGATGGCGATCGAAAGCTTATCGGGGAGCCGGATCGGGCTGGTCGGGTGGACCCCGGCACCCCTTGACCCGGATCGTCGCGCGGAGGGTTCCCTCGACCAGCTTGTCGGCCAGATATCGGCCGAGGTCGCCCGACCAGGACGGGTCCTGCACGTCGAAGGTAAGGTTCCAACGGCCACCGCCGGGTTCGGTTTCGGGGGAGTCGGTCGGGCCGGGCCAGGCGGCGCGGCCGGGCCAAGCGGGCCGCCCTGCCGCGTCGCGACCCTCGGCCGCGGTCCGGTCGCGTTAGGCACTGGCGGCGGGGCAGGCGGAATCTCGACCGGCCGGGGTTTGTGGGAGGCGGCGAAACGAACGGTGGGATCAAGGTGCTCGAAAGCTCGGGGGTCAGAAGCCGGGCGATCGACCCGACGGTCAGGTCGCTGACCATCGGATGGGGCGTGGCGATCCGCGACAGGGTCCCTCGACGGTCGGGAGCGAGCCGGGCGAAGTCGGCCGGGACGATCTCTTCTCCCCGAGCGATCGGACGGCCAGGGGGTGGACGTCCTCGCGGCTCGTCCGGTCGGAGCCCGGCCAGGTCAGCTTCGACTGCTGTCGAGGCGCGGGCACGCGGGGAGTCGTCTCGGTCCCGGAGGTCAACCACGCCGGCCAGCCGACGAAGGTGTTGTCCTCACCCGACCAGTCGATGACCGTCTTCGGATCGCCCGAGAAGGCGGCCTTCGAGACGATCAGCGAGGAGGAAGTCGCTGCCTCGAGCCGGGCGAAGGTTGTGCCCAGGGCCCTTAGCGTGGTCGGGCTCGATCGCCCGTACAGCTCCAGCATCGGACCCTTGTTGACGACCAGGCTCCGGTAGAAGCACGATCGATCCGTTCGGCTTTCTCGGCCGCCTCGAGCGAGATCAACGGGCCCAGGTCGCCGATGATGAGCGAGCGGTCGAGAAGGATCTTCGCTCGGGATGCGGCCAGGTCAATCAGAGTCCGGACTGGTCCGCGGATAATCGAGCGTTCCAGGACGATCCGGTTGGGCGCCACGCCGTCCTCGACCCGGAAAATGGCGAACCGATTGCCCCGGCTCGCGTCATTGGCGTTGATGATCGTCACCGAGCAATCCCGGAGCGTCAGCGCGGCTCCCTGGATCAGAAAGAGCGACTTCTGACGATCGGGCAGGTCGCGGACGTCCACGGCGATGTCGATGCCCTTCCAGGACGAGGTTCTCGATCTTCGTCCCGCCGAGCACGAACTTGGCGGGTCGCTCCCGGACGATCTCGTTGCTGGTCATCTCGACCTTGATGATCGGCCGGATCCCGGGCCTGGCCCGGATCAGCCGCGACTTGCCCGCGACCTGGCAATCGTCCTCGAAGAATGGCCCGGTGTCGGCGATCTCGACGAGGTCGCCGGATCGTCCGAGGGCAAAGGCGAGCGAGGACGTCTGCGGCTCGTTCCCCGGCTTCGATGATCCGACGCACTTCGATCTTCGGATGTTCAGGCGGGGTGGGCTCCTGGACCGTGAGCTGCGGGAGAAGTTTCGACTCCCAAACGGCCGGATAGGGCTTTTCCTCGGGCGGGGGTTCCGGGACGACGACCACCGGAGTCGGTTGCTGGACCTTGGTCGGCTCCGGCTTCTTCACCGGCGTGGCCGGCCCTTTGGGCCGATTGTTGGAATAGTTGGGAGTCGCGACGTAGGTGGGCTGAGGCTCCGGGTCAGCGTCGCTGGGCCGGCTCGCTTCGGGTGGCGGTTCGGGCTTGGCCATCGAGATCACCATCGAGACCCCAAAGCCAACGATCGCGATCGACAGACCGACCAGGAGGCCCGCGGCGATCCAGGTCTTGAGAGGCAACTCGTCCCCCACTCGCCGGGGCGGACCGGTCGAGCCGTAAACGGGTTCCTCGTCTTCCTCATCCAGAAAGGCGCTGAGTGAAGGTTCAGGCGGTCCAGGCCCGGTGGGTCCTCCCGACTTGATGGTCGGGGATGAGCCGGAAGAACGGCGGCCCTGGCGGCGATCCGAGACGTCCTCGGCGTCGAGGGCGGCGAGTTCGGAAAGCGAGACCTCGGCGGGACGGGTCGGCTGGCGACGGGTTCCAGAACTTCCGGGACGGCTCGACGCGGGACGTGGCTCGTTTTCGTCGTCGTCCTCGACGATTTCGGCCATGAGGTGATCGCGGGTCGAGGGCGGCCTGCCCGAGCCATCGTGCTCGCGGCGGGAGATCGCCGATTCGGTCGGGGCCAGGCCGATTTCGTCCTCATCGTCATCGACGATCAAGGCGTCGAGCGGGGCGCCCTGACCGGCCTGCGCGGTGGGGTCGGAGAGCGACTCCAACGCCGCAATGAGTTTCGAGTAGTCGGCGTACCGACGTTCCGGTTTCTTTTCCATCATCCGCCGAATCAGCAGCGAGAGCGATTCGGAGACGTCCGGGCGATGTTCGCGGACGTCGGGGATCGGTGCCTTGTAGTGTCGGGCGAGCTTGTCGGCGAGGCCTCCGCCAGGATAGGGAGCGGAGCCGGTCAATAGGTAGTAAAAGGTGCAGCCGAGCGAGTAGATGTCGCTTCGCTCGCTCGTCTGGCGACTATCTCGGGCCTGCTCGGGGGCCATGTAGTCGACAGTCCCCACCGTGGTGCCGTCGCGAGTGACACGTTCGTCCTCCTCGTCGGTCTGGAGGGCCAGGCCGAGGTCGATGATCTTGGCGTGGCCTTCGGGTGTCATCAGCAGGTTGGCCGGCTTGACGTCGCGGTGGATCATGCCTTGGGCTGGCGGCGTAGCGGAGCCCTTCCGCCACCTCGCGGATGAAGCGAACCGCCTCGTCGGGCGGGAGCGGCCCGTTGAGCCGGACCCGGTCGTGGAGATCGCGGCCTTCGACGTACTCCAGGACGAGATAGTGCCGCCCCTGGTCAAAGCCCCGATCATAGATCGCGACGATGTTCGGGTGGTCCAGCGCCTCGGCGCTCTTCGCCTCGCGGAGGAACCTCTGGAGGAGCGTCACGTTCTTGGCCAGAGTCCGCGGCAGAACCTTGACGGCGACGACGCTGCCGGTCTCCTCGTGCACGGCCCGGAAGACGTTACTCATCCCTCCCGAGCCGAGCGCCTTGCTGGAGGACGTAGCTGCCGAGCCTCGGCAAAGGTTTGGCGTCGGGCTCGGAGTTCGGATCGGCATCGGGCATACGAGATCCTTCCCCGAATGGGGCCGCGACTGGACCCAGGGAGGCGGACGAGCCGGACGATAAGGAACGAAATCCGGGTGGCACCTTCGATGAATCGCGACCATCGAGTCCTGCTCGCAGAGGACTCGACTCTCGCTCATTGTCCCAGTCAGAGCCGTTCCGTTCAATCGCGGATGGCTACAAATCCTCCTCGATTTTTTCGATGTGCTCCCCTGCCCTTCATTAGTTGAGTCCCCGCGGCTCGGGCCGAACCGGCTGGGCTGATCCCCTGTCTGGAGGGATGGCCGGGCGTTGACAGGAAGGCTGTCGATGGACCAGAATCTCGGAACCAACTTGACCCGCGCCCGTAGCTCAGGTGGATAGAGCGGCGGTTTCCTAAACCGCAGGCCGCAGGTTCGAATCCTGCCGGGCGCATTCCTGATTCTGATCGAATTTTCAGGAATCGAGGGTTTCCATGCGCCCGTAGCTCAGCGGATAGAGCAACGGTTTTCTAAACCGTCGGTCGCAGGTTCGAATCCTGCCGGGCGTACTTCGGCTTTCGATCCTCGCCAACTTTCTGGCTGAGTGTCGAATTCTCTTGACAGCGTCCCGTGCCTCGGATCGAATTCATTGATTGAGGTTACTGCGAAACTTGTCGTGCCAAGATCTCTGTGTTTCACGTGAAACACGCGGATGGACCGCTCCGGCAAGTGGATCGTTCGACCTTACAAGAACCGATTTGCGGTCAAGAGGAGTAACGCCCCCGGGCGTGGCCAACTCATGGACACATCGGACAAATCGACGAGCCTGGAAAACGGCGCCCATCTGACCGAGCTTGAAACCAGTTGGACCACGATCCGAACGGCCCATATCGCCGGCCCGGAAGGCCAGGCGGCCATGGGCGAATTGATCGGCCGATATCACGACGCCGTCCTCAGCTATCTTCGCCTCAAGCTCCGCGATTCCAACCTGGCCGATGAGGTCTTCCAGGAGTTCTGGACCAAGCTCCTCACCCACAAGCTTGCCGGCGCCGACTGCAACAAGGGTCGATTCCGCGACTATCTACGAACCGTCCTCCACCGGCTGATCATCGACCACTTCCGGGGGCGCAAGCTCCAATCGCTGCCACCGGGCGATCTCCTCGACCCCAGTCAGCCCGACGCCGACTACGACCGCGTCTGGCGCGACGCCGTCCTCAAGCGTGCCCTGACCCGGCTCGAAACCTACGAGCTGAAGACCTCGAAGAACCGCTACGCCACCGTGCTCGCCCTTCGCCGGGATCAACGAGGACAAGTCGATCGAGGAGATCGCGGCCAAGCTCAGCGAACAGATCGGCAGCAAGGTCACACCCGAGTCCTTTCGCAAGACGCTGCAGCGAGCCCGGAACAAGTACTTCGAACTCCTCATCCAGGAACTGCGGGAGACGATCCACCCCGCCACCGACGAGGACATCGAGGACGAGATCCAGGCCCTCGGCCTCGGACACGCAATATCGTCGGTATCTCTCGCAGATCGACGGCGACTGACCGTTCAGGCTCGACCTCACGTCACTCGCCTCCGCATCCTCCCTTCTCCCAGAGCCCCACCCGGCATGCGGAATCCTATCCGCGGTAAATTTTACCACGGCCCCTTGACCGCCGTGTCGATCGCGTTAGAGTTGTAATAATGCACACTACGGTGCTCCGACGTCACGACGCCTGTCGTTGACATTGGCTTCGCAACGGTGGGTGTGCAGACAACATCGGCTCGCGTCACCAGAGTGCTCGGCTTCAATGAGGAGCGACGATGCTAGTACTCTCGCGGAAGAAGGATGAGTCGATCATCATCAACGACCACATCCGTGTCACAGTGGTCGAGATTCGCGGCGACAAGGTCCGGCTCGGCATCGATGCCCCGAAGGACGTGTCTGTCCATCGTCGCGAGGTCTACGAGGCGATCCAGAATCAGCTCGGGCGCATGAGGCCGACTCGAAGGTGGTCACGCCCGAGAATGGCGTGGCCTGATCACCGCTCTGTCGTTCCCGATTTGCGACCCCGTGTCCTGAGCTGGACACGAGGCCAGCCAATCTCGATGTTCACGGCTTCGACTTCAGTAGCTTGACGAACTCGCGCATCCAGGGGCCGTTGTCGGGCCAGCCTCGGACCGACACGAGCGATCCGTCCACGACGACGTCGCGGTTGACGAATTCCGCCCCGGCGGCCCGGACGTCGGGTTCGAGGTCCGGATAGCAGGTCAGGGTCTTTCCCTTGACCCCGCCCGCCGCCATCACGAGGAGCGGCCCGTGGCAGTTTGCCGCGATCGGCTTGCCCGTCTCGACGAAATGGCGTGTGATCGCCACCGCTTTTGGCTTGTTCCGGAGATACTCGGGGGCCCGGCCGCCCGGCAGCACCAGCGCGTCATAGGTTGAAGGATCGACCTCGTCGATCCCGAGATCCGCCTCGACCCGGTAGCCCGGCTTCTCGGTATAGGTGTCGAAGCCCGGCTCGAAGTCGTGGACCACGGAGAGGAACGCCCGCTTCTGGGGGGCGGCGATGTGGACCAGCCACCCCTCCTCCTCAAGGCGATACTTGGCGTAATAAATTTCCTGCGACTCGCCAGCGTCGCCGGTCAGGATCAGAATGCGCTTCATTGGGAAGTCTCCGGAAAGGGCCGGATGGCCAGGGAAGACAAGCTAACTCCTCCCGACCGACTCGCAAGTGGTTTGATCGCGACTCACTGAGATCGTGCGACCCATCGGGTGATCGAAGCCGATCGAGTCGACCAGTCTCTTGACCCTGAGTCATTCCCGTCTTAAGTAACTCATGACCTCATGGCCCCGTCGTCTAGCCTGGTCTAGGACACATGCCTTTCACGCATGCAACACGGGTTCAAATCCCGTCGGGGTCACTCCGCCTGCCTTGATCGTTCCTCTCCTTCCCTTGCTCGATGCCATTCTCAACCCTTGACTGCGACCGACCTCCTCGTCCTCCGTGGCCGGGAGTCGCTCGTTCTTCTGCGGCATCGGTTGAGAGCTTGTCGAGGAGGACGGCGACGAGCATGTCACTGGCGACGTTGGTCGTCGACCGGCAACGTCCCAGAACCCAGTCGACCGAGAGCAGGAACGGGACGATCGAGTCGACCGCTGGCTTCGTGCGGCATCACGGTCTTCAGGACGATCAGGAGCGAGATCAGCCCGGCGTCGGGCACGCCGAGATCCCGATCCCGGCGATCACGCACGAGGCCGCCGCGAGAAGCTGCTGGCCGACGCGTCAGCTCGACTCCGATCGCCTGGGCGACGAACAGGACGGCCATCGCCTCGTAGAGCAGGATCCCGTCGTTGTTCAGGTTCGTGCCGACGCAGGCCGCCAGCCTCGCCGACCGGGGCGAGACGCCCATCCGGTCGAGCGAGCGGAGGGTGACGGGCAGGGTCGCCAGGCTGCTCCCCGTCCCGATCGCCGTGGCGATCGCGTCCTTCGCCCCCGACCAGAACCGCGACCAGCGACATCCGGGCGACCAGCACCAGCCATGCCTGGTAGACCACCAGGACCTGGATCGCCAGCCCGAGCACGCCCACCGCGAGATAGACCAGCACCCCCCGAAACGACCGGAAGCCATAGAGGCCCGACCGTCCGGGCGACCACCCCGAAGACGGCCAGCGGTACCAGGGCGATCACCCAGCCCAGGATGACCTCGATCGCCCGATAGATCGTCGCGATCCCGTCCTCGATCGCCAGGTATCCGGTCGCCCCTCGCTCGATCTGCTCCGTCTTCACCCGCCGAAGCGCCGCGCCGCCCAGGACGGCGAGGATCACGATCGTGATGATCTGCGTTCTCGACCAGCGGCCGGAACAGCGAGGTCGGCAGGAAGCTCGACCAGGTCCTTGACGAACTCGATCGTCCGGTCGGGGGCGATCTGCCGGGTCCTCCTGCGCGAATTCTGATTGAGCGACGTTCGAGCGCGGGCGATCCTGCCAGCGTGAACGACCGGCCGGGCTGGAGGACGTTCGAGAGCGTCAGGCCGATCGCGATGGCGATCGCGGCGTTGGTCAACGAGATCGCGACCATCAAGCCCGCGCTCCGCGCCTGGACTCGAGTCCGGAGGAATGCGTCGAGCACCGCGAACAGTAGCAAGGGGCCAGCCAAGCCCCTTGATCATGTCCAGGATCACCTGTCCGATCTGGAACAGTGGCTCGGCCCTCTCGCCGAAGATTTCGCCGACCAGGGCCCCCAGCGCGATCCCGGTCACGATCCGGGCGACCATCGGGAAGCGAATCACGCGGCCGGACTTCATCGAGGGCCTTTCGGTCGGAGGGGTTTAACGTCGAGTCGGCGTTCAGTAGCCTCAGCCCCCATCGCCTGGAGATGCGCGGCGACGCAGCCGGCGAGGATCGAGACGTTGTAGCCCCCCTCCAGCACGCTGACGAGTCGTCCCCGGGCGTGAGTCTCGGCGACGTCCAGGACGTTACGAGTCATGGTCTCGAAGTCTTCGACTTCCAGACCGAGGTTGCCGACCGGGTCCTCGGCGTGGGCGTCGAAACCGGCACTAAGGATCACCAGCTCGGGCCGGACCTTGTCGGCCATCGTTTCGAGGTTCGCACCGGAATGCGGCCAGATAATCGCGGCGCGAGGTCCCGAAGGTAATCGGGACGTTTCGTGTCCGCCCGAGCCCCGCGCCTGTCCCGGTCTCGTCCGAGGCCCCGGAGCCTGGATAGAACGGGTATCGGTGGATCGAGAAGAAAGCAACGCGGGGATCTTCGTAGAAGATTTCCTGCGTGCCGTTACCGTGGTGGACGTCCCAGTCGACGATGAGAACGCGGTCGAGCCCGATCCGCTCGACCGCGTCAGCCGCGGCGACGGCGACGTTGCCGAACAGACAGAATCCCATCGGTTCGTCGGGCCGGGCGTGATGCCCGGGCGGTCGGACCGCGCAGAAGGCCCGTCGCTCCGGGCCTTCAATGACCGAAGTGACCGCATCGACCGCCGCGCCTGCCGCCAGCCGGGCTGCCAGCGGCGAGCCGGGCGAGACCCACGTGTCAACCTCGATCCGACCGCCTCCCGACGCCGCGAAGGCATCGACCGCGACGATGTGGCCCGGCGAGTGGACGCGGAGCAGCTCCTCGTCGGTCGCCGGCCGGACCGACTTCGTCGGGCAGTGGCGTGCGATCCCGGTTCGTTCCAGGTGGCGGATCACAGCGCGTAGCCGCTCGGGCCGCTCGGGATGGGAGGGGCTCGGAACGTGTTCGAGCATCCTCGGGTCGCTAAAGAGTGTGACCATGACCGCGACTCCGAGTCCTCGAAATCCTTCCGAACCCGACCCTTCGACGATAAACGGCCGACCGATCTGGATCAATTGAGCGGTCGGTTTCACGTGAAACGTCAAAAGGGCAGGGGGATGAGATCGATGCGCGGGTGGGTTACGATCATCCGCCATGAAGCCGGTCGAACCGTCAGATCGATCCCTCCGCGAATGGCTCGCAGTGGCCGTCGTCACCGCGATCGGGGCGGCTCTCCGCGTCTGGCCTCCAGGGCGGCTCGGGCTAACCCACTTCGACGAAGGCATCTACGCCCTGGCGGCCTCCTGGGTGTTCCAGCCCGGAGGACTCGCCTCACTCGACCCGACACTGATCTCCTACGCGCCACCGGGTTATCCGATCATCGCCGGCCTGGCCTACACGGTCCTGGGGCCGTCCGATCTGACGATGATACTGACGTCCGCTCTGGCCGGGACCCTCACCATCCCGGTCGTCGCCTGGCTTGCGCGGCGGACCTTCGGACCGGGTCGGGTTTCGCGGCGTCGACCTTCTGTGCCTTCTCCGGGCCGCACATCGCGTTCTCCAGGATGGCGCTGACCGACGCCTCGGCACTCCTCGCGTGGCTGATCTCCCTGGGACTGGGAATGCGATTTCTCGAGCGACCTGGACTGTTCAGGGCCGTGGCCCTGGGCGTGGGAGTCGGGCTTGCGCAGGACTTCAAGTACAACGGCTGGCTGACGGGCGGGATCGTGATCGGCGCGGCGTTGCTGGGTGTGATCGGTGCAGTCCCTGAGCGTCGTCCGAGTCGGATCCTCAAGACGTTCGCCTGTGGAGCCATCGGGGCCTTCGTGTCCTGGCTCGTCGTCTGGCCGTGGTTTTGGTTCGTCGAGGCTCACGGCGGTTACGCCGCACTGCTCCGCCATCAGCAGAGTTATCTGGGCAGCTTCAATTCCTGGTGGCCCCATTTTCAAATCCAGACCGATCAGGCGGTCGCGCTCTCGGGCGGCGCCTGGCTGATCTTACCGGGCCTGGTCCTGGCGGGGCTGACCCCCTGGATCGCCCGGCCGTTGGCCTGGGTCTCGGCGACGTTGGCGATGTCCTCGGCTCGTCGCGTACTGATCGCGGTAGGTTTCGCGTCCCTGCCCTGGGCGCTGGTCAGTGCTCCTTACTGGCTGGGCCTGGTTGTATCCCCCTGGCTCATCACCCGCCCCCTCGCTTCGATCCGACTCGTTGGGGCCTGGTGGGTGGTCCTCGCGGTGATGAGCCCGTTCTACCATCCTTATGCCCGGCTCTGGCTGCCTTACCACGCGGTCAACTGGCTCTTGATGGGCTGGCTGGTCGCGGATGGCTTCGCCGCGATTCACTCGATTCGAGCGAGTGGAGTCGAGACGAGGAGGGATCGACGTCGCCTGCTTCTCGCGACGATCGTGCTGCTCGGGCTCCTCGCGATGCGGGGCGGTCGTGCATCTGGCAACACTTGGACGCGGCGCCCATCCTCTCGCGGGCCTTCTCGCACCAAGCGACTCGCTCCGTCGAGCCTGCCTGCGGGTCGGAGCGAGCTTGCCGAAGGAGCTCGAATGCGCTCCGGGTCCTGGTCCGACCGCCGGTGACTTATTACCTGGCCGGCGAGGTCGCTCTTTCTCCGATGTCGGGACTTAGAGCAAGCTGAGAAACCGGGCGTGCCTCGGACCTGGATGCTCGTCGATTCGGCGATTGTCCGATCGGAGCTGGGAAGACTGATCAGGGATCGGCCCGCAATCTTCTCGCTCGGTTCACGAATCACTGGGAACTGGTCGAGGAGGTGCCGACGACGCTGGCTCTGCCGACCTGGCTCGACCTCGATCCGGACGCGGCTCTACGCGGGCTCGGCCGATCCGTCGGCCCCGTTATGGCTGCTCCGCCCTCGAAGACCGAGGTCACCTGCGATGATGCCCGATCCGCCCGTTTCGCTCTGGCCCGACCCGAAGGCGCTGGGGCCGATGACCGACCTCTATCAGTTGACCATGATGGCCGGTTACGCGGCGGCCGGGATCGACGCATTCTCGGGCGACCTTCGAGCTCTTCGTCCGGAAGCTCCCGCCGGGCCGGTCGTATTTGGTCTTCGCCGGCCTGGAGCAGGCCATCGGTACGCTCCTCGATCTGGCGTTCACGGACGAGCAGGTCGAGGACATCCGTCGCTGGCCGATCTTCGAGGGGATCGACTCGGACTGGTTCGACTCGCTGCTCAGGCTTCCGTTTCACCGGCGACGTCTGGGCGGTCCCCGAGGGAACGGTCGTGTTCGCGGGCGAGCCGCTGGTTCGGGTCGAGGCCACGCTGGCGCAGGCCCAACTCGTCGAGACGATCCTGCTCTCGTCGCTCGGCTATCCGACACTGGTCGCCTCGAAGGCCGCGAGGATCGTCGAGGCGGCCGAGGGCAGGGGGGTAGTCGACTTCGGTGCCCGCCGGGGGCACGGACCCCACGTCGGGGTTCCTCAACGCTCGAGCTTCCTATCTGGCCGGTTTCTCGGGGACGAGCCATCGTCGAGGCCGCGCGGAGGCTGGGCATCCCGGCCGTCGGCACGATGGCCCATGCCTGGGTCCAGGCGTTCGCGGACGAGAAGACGGCGTTTGAAACCTTCGCCAGGCTGTTCCCGAAGGCGGCGACCTTGCTGGTTGACACCTATGACACCGACAACGGAGTTCGGCTCGCCGCCGCAATCGAGCCGCCGATCCAGGCGATCCGGATCGATAGCGGCGACCTCGTCGCCGTCTCGAAATCGGCCCGGGCGATCCTCGATGAGCTCGGATCGGCCAGGAGTCAAGATCCTGGTGAGCAACGACCTGGACGAGTGCAAGATCGCCGACCTTCTCCGAGAGGGGGCTCCGATCGACGCGTTCGGAGTCGGGACCGAGCTGATCACCAGCCGGGACGCGCCGGCGATCTCGATGGTCTACAAGCTCGTCGAGCTGGACGGTGTCGGGCGGATCAAGCGGAGCGCCGGCAAGCGGACGCTATCCGCTGGCCAAGCAAATCCACCGCTTCCGGGACGAAGATGGCCAGTTCGCCTTACGACCGTGTCACAAAGGCCGACGAGTCCTCCGACGGCGAGCCCCTGCTCGTCCCGATCCTCCGTCGAAGGCCGACTGGCGAAGCCGCTGCCACGGCTCGACGCGATCCGCGACTATTGCCGGAGCCAACGCGAGTCGCTGCCCGACCGCTCCGGGGCTCGACGCCGAGGCCGTCTTACCGGCTGGAATACAGCGAGGCCCTCGAAGCAGAGGCGGTCAGGCTCGGGCTGAAATGAGCCGTCGCGCCTGCGCGATCGTTGAGCTTTACAGCGCCGGGGGTCGGGGATACGATTCCGCGAGCTTCGTGCGATCGCCGAACTCTCGCCCGGTGGGCCAGGGGGCCCAGGGCTTCGCTGTTTCTGTCATGGAGGACTCCGACCGTGAACAAGCGCCGACTCGGACGCGGCCTCGACTCGCTGCTCGGCACCGAGGAGGGGGGCTCCGAAGCCTCCTCGCTCGAAAAGGGAGACCTGATCCACATCCCCGTTGACCGGATCGACCCGAACCCGTTCCAGCCTCGCCGCCACTTCGACCCGGCCGAGATCGCCGCGCTGGCCAGACTCGATCAAGCAGCACGGGATCCTCCAGCCGATCATCGTCCGAGCGGTCGGCGACCGTTACCAACTCATCGCGGGCGAACGGCGGCTCCGTGCCAGGTTGAGGCCCAGATCCACGATATCCCCGCCCGCGTGATGGCTCTCGACGACCGCAAGGTCAGCGAGCTGGCCATGGTCGAGAACCTCCAGCGCGAGGACCTCAACGCGATCGAGAAGGCGACCGCCTTCCGCGATTACCTCCACCGGTACGGCGGGACTCAGGAGGAGCTGGCCGGCCGGCTCGGCCTCGATCGCTCGACGCTCTCGAACCTGATCCGGCTACTTGAGCTTCCCGAGGAGGTCCGCTCGGCCGTCCTTTCGAAGTCGATCACCCAGGGCCACGCCCGGGCCTTGCTCGGCCTGCCCGATGAGGACGCTCGGGTCGCCGGCTGCCGGCGTGTGATCGCCGAGAACTTGACCGTCCGCCAGACCGAGGCCCTGGTCGCAACCGGCATCCCGACTGCGTCGAAACCCCGCGTCCGCAAAGATCCGGCGGAAGGCGCCGCCAAGGAGCCCCACTTCGTCGAGCTCGAAGAGCATCTCAAGGTCCGGTTCGGCACGCCTGTCGTCGTCCGTCCTCGGAGCCGCGACCGAGGCCAGATCGTCATCGATTACAACTCGCAAGTGGAGTACGAGCGGGTGGTCGGACTGATCCGGGGCTATTGAGAACGACGCAGCCTCTCTCCGACGGTTTCCCCAGCCGTCGGGGGTTTCCCCTCCCGCCTGTAAGCTGACTTCCCCTCTCCGTTTGAATTTCCACTTTTTCGGGAATCCAAGTTCTCCCTCTCGTACATTAAGGCCCAGTTGGAGCGGGTCGCCAAGTGACGGTCCACGTGGGCGATCGGTCGAATCTCTTCCGTTTGCTGGGCTGGGGCACTGGACTTGCTTTTGCTCTTCCGATTGCTCCGATCGGTTGACCCGATTTGCGGGATTGGCGGCTTGCGGGCCGGCCTGAGATCTGGTCGAATCTGCCACCACGACACCACGCCCTCAACCGATCCGCATCGTGAATGACTCTGAACCCGAAAAAGCTGGACGACACTGGGCGATGCGTGGCGACCTCGCGGCTCGCGACTCGGATGCCATGATGTTACCAGGCTCGACCAGGAGCACTCTGGCCGATGATCTCCTTCGAGTAGCCCAGGATTCGAAATTGAGGGGGAAGGTCTACAACAGCCTGGGCGACTACTGCCACCAATGCCGCAACCGGCTTAACAGCCTGAAGTTGATGATCTACCTCATGCTGAGACAATCAGCCCCAGAAATGACGGAACCCTGGGAGCTCGTCAATCGGGTTTACCGCGAGCTGGAGGGCCGCGTCGAGAAGATTCAGAGCCTGTGCCGCCCCATGACCATCTCGCGAGTCACTCTGGACCTGGAACTTCTGATCGAAGATCGTCGAGCGGCCTGGACGCAACTGATGGCTTCGAGTGGTCGAACCCTGGAGTTCAGAGTCGCCAGCGGGACGCTCGGCGGTCAGCTTCGACGTCGATCGACTCGGTCAGGCCCTGGACGAAGTCGTCAGGTGGAGGGCAGGGCAGGGCCCGGCAGACCGTCCGGCAAGCCTCAGCTGGTGGACCGATTCGGAACGGGCGCACCTGCGCTGGGATGAGGCCGATCCGGAACTGGTCCATCTCGAAGCGGCTCCGCCCGGGGGGGGCCCTCTGGGCCCTGCCTCTGCTGGCCCGCGTGGCCGACGCTCACGGCGGAGAATGTCAACACCTCCGGGACGACCGAGGATGGCGGTTCGACGTCTCCTGGCCGCTCCGCCCCCCCATGCCTTGATTCTCGGCGAGCCGTCACATGGAAGTCTTCACCGGGTCGATTGGGACGAAACGCTTGCCCCGGAGCCCCTATATCCTCCTCGTGGACGACGAAGACGAGAGCGTCGGTCCATTATGCGAGCTGGTTCGATTCGCTGGGTTCGCAAAGCGTGGCCACTCGATCGGCGAACGATGCGCTGGCCTGCTGCCTACATCGACGGCCGGAAGCCATTGTGACCGACCTGGTCATGCCAGGGCAAGATGGCCGGGCCCTGGCTCGGCGTGTCCGGAGGCGTTATCCCAACGTCCCAATCGTCCTGATCACCGGGCAGAATCTCGAGGACCCGAACTGGAGCCATCCCCGCGGCCTCTTCGAGGCGGTCTTTGCCAAGCCGCTCGATTTCGAGCGATTCATCGCGTTGCTCGAACGGCTCATGCCGCCGCTCCGATCGAGGAGGTTCGGCGCGGGGCCGACCTTGACCGGTCCGACCGTCACCCTTAGGATGCACGAGTTCTTTCGCCAGCGGGGCGTAGCGCAGCCTGGATAGTGCGCCTGCCTTGGGAGCAGGAGGTCGCCAGTTCGAATCTGGTCGCCCCGATTGATCTGTCTCGTCGATGGTCAGTACGAGACGTTCGCCGACGATGCCGTTCCACGTGAAACGGCCGATGGAGCGTCTCTCGCCTGGGCTCCCGAGCCGTTCGAGCAGGGCGTCGAGGATGTCGGCCGTTCGGCTCAGTCCGAGCCGGTCGCAGCCCAAGCTCGGCGAACGCGATCGCCGAGTCGAGGTCGCGCATCCCGCCGGCCGCCTTCACCTTGACGTGGGACGGGGATGCTCTGCCTCATCAGGAGGATGTCGGCCTTCGTGGCGCCGCCGGTCCCGTAGCCGGTCGAGGTCTTGACGTAGTCGGCGTTGACCTCGCCGCAGATCGCGCAAAGGCGAGCCTTCTGATCGTCGTCCAGATAGCAATTCTCGAAGATGACCTTGACGATCGCCCCAGAGGAGTGGGCGGCGTCAGTCACGGCGGCGATGTCGTCGCGGACGGCCGACCAGCTCGGCCGCCGATCGCCTGGCCGATGTTGATGACCATGTCGAGTTCGGTCGCCCCGTCCTCGATCGCCCGACGCGACTCGAAGACCTTGGCCGCAGTGGTGTGGCCTCCGTGCGGGAAGCCGATCGTGGTCCCGACCTGGACCCCGGTGTCCGCCAGGATCTTCGACGCCAGGCTCGACGGCGAATGGCTTGATGCAGACGCTGGCGACCTCGTAATCGGCCGCGAGCCGGCAACCGTCCGCGAGCTCGGCTTCGGTCAGGACCGGGCCGAGCAACGAATGATCGATCCGCTTGGCGATCGCCTCGTAGGTCAGAATTCATGGCGTCAGGCTCCGCGTGGCGGGTTAGAAGTCCGAGAAGAGGGTACTCTGGACCTTGCTAGGAGTCCGGGGGCCGCGGGCAACCACTCGCTTGGTCGCGAGGTTCGGCCGGAACATCATCAGAATGATCAGCGGGAGATAGAGCACGATCAGCGTTCCCCCGGCGTCGAGATACCAGAACTGGCTGGCGACCAGAAGCGCCGCGGAGAGCGCGATCAACTCCCCCAGGTTCTTCTCGGCGGGCAGGAGGGTCAGGGCGATCACCAGGGCGAGATACGCGATCAGCACCGGCAGGCGGTAGCTCGGGTCGATCCCTGACCAGAAACTGCCCGTCGGTGGGGCCTCGACTCTCGGCAAGAGTCCGGCCTCGGCCAGGCTTCGGGCTCCCAGGACCCTGGCCCAACTGTCGAGCCCCGGCACGGTCAGACCGAGGAGACAGCAGGTCGCGGCCACGGCCAGGCCAACTCCGACGAATCGCCAGAAGCCCCTCCGACGATAGAAACCCGCCCAGAGCGGAAGCAACCCGACGCAGGCCGGCATCCAGCCCGCCGCCAGCCCGATCAAGCGCCCCCGCGAGGCTCGGTTTCGGATAGAAGACCAGCGCCGTCACGATCAAGGCCGCGGGGATGAGCTGCCCGGTGTCCACCAGCGCGAACCGGGAGTAGGGCAGGAGGAGATAGCAAGTCGCGACCGAAAGGCCCGCGATCGGCCGGTCGAAATGCCTCCAGCCCACGGCGATCAGGCCGATCACCAGGCCGAGATGCGCCAGGCAGGCCAGGACCCGCTTGAGGATCACCCGAGGCTTCTCGCTCGTCGTCAGCGATCCGGCCAGCGGGGAATGCTGGATCGCTTGCTCGACGATTGCTTCGCCGGGGGGCTTCTCGGTGACCTTGTCCGACTTGGTGTCGGCCGGATTTCGCTTGGCCCCCTCATCGATGGGAAGGCTCACCGTCTCGGCGACGAACAGTCCGAGGACGCCGATCGCCAGGCAGGCCAGGCCAGAGACATTGAGGTTTGGCTCCAGGAGCGGCCGACGGGTCAGCCCGAGGTCGAGCAGGCAGCGGACCAGCCAGAGCAGCGAGCCCAGGAACAGCCAGACGAAAGCCCACCAGGGTGCGCATCGCCCGTGACCGACCAGGATCATCATCCCCGGCGCCAGGGCGAACACGAGCAGGAGGTCGAGGTTGCGGATGCTCCAGAACCGGCCGAACTTGAAGAACAGCGTGACGCAGAGCAGGAGCGTCCCGAACAGCCAGATTTCCGGCCCGATCCCCAGGTCGGCGACCAGCGAACCATTCACGACAGCCTCTCGATCGCGGGAATCCTCGGGCGAGCGGGGAACCCGCCCCGGTCCTTCGCGAGCCTCAAATCCCGCCGAATCGCCATTCTAGGGGACCGGATGCCGGGCTCGCAAGGGGCCGGCCATCGCTCACGGAAAGGGCAGGGGAAGCGTCTGATCAGTCAGCCGCGAACGGGATCTCGATCGCCCGAGAGCTGGCTGAGGGCGTTGAGTGCCGCGCGCTGCTCGGCGTCCTTCTTGTTCCGGCCCCAGGCGGGCGGATAGCGGTGCCGGCCGATCTGCGCGGCGATCTTGAAGCACTTCGAGTGGTCGGGGCCCTTCTCGTCGAGCAGTAAGTAAGTCGGCGTCTCGCCGAACTGCCGCTGGGCGACCTGCTGGAGGTTGCTCTTGTGGTTCGTCCCCATGTGGCCTTCGACCGTCTCGTCGATCTCGGCCTCGATGTGCTGGACGATGAACCGCTTGGCCGCCTCCATCCCGCCGTCGAGATAGATCGCGCCGACGAGGCTCTCGAAGACGTCGGCCAGGACCGAAGAGGGCGTCTGGTCCTGCGAGCCCATCCCCTTGCCCAGGATCAGGAACTCGTCGAACCCGAGCCGTTCGGAGATCTTCGCGCAGGTCTGCCGGGAGACGACCACGGACTTGATCCGGGTCAGCTCCCCTTCCAGATACTCGGGAAACTTGAGATAGAGCAACTCGCAGACGATCGCGCCGAGGATCGCGTCGCCCAGGAATTCGAGCCGCTCGTTCGAGGCCAGACGGTGGTCGGCCCCCGAGGCGTGGGTCAACGCCGATCGGAGGAAGGCGGGGTTCCGGAACGTGTAACCGAGGACTTCCTGGCAGAGGTCGAACAACGACGGGGCTTCACGTTGGCTCGGTTCGTTCATGGTGGCGCCAACATGGTGACAAACAGGCCACGGGACGGCTCGAGAATTGAGGCTACTCCTCCGGTCGGCGGAAGTCAACGGCGAGTCTGGCTCTCCGGAGATCTTCATAACTTGCCGGATTCGTCTCAACTTGATTGCCAAAGCTCACCTGGAGTCGCGATAATCACGGATCAGACACCCGATCGGATTCAGGAAGGAGGTCGGGTCGCATGTCTGCTGTCGTTCGCTGGAGCTGGATGGTCGTGATTCTGGCCGTGGGGCTCGCGCCGCATGCGCAACATCACTCCGGGGGTGGCGGCGCTATCCGGGCGTCCCCTACTACGGAAACGGCGGCTTCCAGTCGTTCGGCAACGGGGGCGGGGTTGTGACCGGAGGCGGCTGCGGGCCGGGCCTCGGTGGGGTGAGCCCAGGCTATGGCTACTTCGGCTCCGGATTCGGCGTGTCCTCGTACTATGCCTCTCCGCTGATCTTTCCGACTCCTGTCTTCGTGCCGATGGCGGTTCCCGTAGGACTTGCCGGCGGTGGGATGGGAGGCGGTCTGATGCTGCCCGATGCCTCCTCGTGCGGTCATCGCTCCCGAGCCCAGGCCGGTTCGCCGTCCCAACCCCGCGCGAGCCAAGGAGCAACTCGAGATCGGCGATCGCTCGTTCCGGGGCGGCAACATCAAGCGGGCCGAGGAGAAGTACAACCTCGCGGCCAAGGCCGACCCGACGGCGCCGATGCCCCATGTCCACCTCGCCCAGGTCTCCATCGCCCGAGGCGATTACGCCGCCGCCGCCGATCATCTCCGGGACGCCGTGACCGTCGCGACCGACGGGAACTGGCTGCTCAACGCTCCCGACATCCAGGCCGTCTTCGGCGAGCCGGCCGACTTCGCCCGCCAGCTCGCCAGGCTCGAATCGCACCTCCAGGCAAACCCGAACGACCGCGACGCCTGGTTCGTCCTCGGCGCCGAGATACTACCTCTCGGGCCGGTCCAAGCAGGCATCCGACATCTTCCAGCGGCTTTCCGACCGCAGGCCCGATGAGGCTCTGGCCGCGTTCACTCGACGCCTCGAACCCGAAGTAACTCGCGGCCGGTACCGAGTCGAGGCGAGCGGACGCATCATGGCCCAGATCCCGCGCTATTACGCCGCCGCCTGCCAGACCGACCTCCCTTGCCCGGCCGATCGCTCGGAACTCGACGAGCGGGTCGGCGTCCTCCTCGGCATGGTCGACCGCGCGGTGGTCGGCTATGGGCCGTTCTTCGACGTCAAGCTCCTCGTCTTCCCCGAGTTCGCCCACGCCGCGCCGATCTACCCGACGGTCGAGGAGCTTCGCGACCGCCTGGCCGTGCCGATCCCCAACGAGCACACCGACCGCTACCACCGCAAGGCGAAGGAGCGAGGGGTCTACATCCAGACCGGGACGTTCCTGGAGGTCGACCGGAAGTGGCCCGGCGTGGTCTTCAACACGACCTGCCTGATCGGCCCCGACGGCCTGCTTGCCCGCTACCGGAAGGTCAACCCGTGGCTCCCCTGGGAGGTCCACGCCAGCCCGCACGACCTGCCGGGCTACGACGAGCCGATGTTCCCGGTGGTCGAGACCGAGATCGGCCGCCTCGGCGCGGCGATCTGCTACGACTGGCTGTTCCCCGAGGCGATCCGGGCTCTGGCCCTCGGCGGCGCCGAGGTCCTGATCCGGGTCTCGGCCTACATGGACCCCTGGGGAGCCACGCCGCCGATGGACTGGTGGACCCTGTTCAACCGGGCCAGGGCGGTCGAGAACTTCGCCTTCGTGGTCGCCGCGAACCAGGGGGCCTCGGCCGCGAATTACCCGCCGTTCTCCTGGCCGGGCGGGAGCATGGTCGTCGACTTCGACGGCCGGATCCTCGCCCAGGCCGACCCCGGGCCCGGCGAGAAGATCGTGGTCGGGCCGATCGACCTGGCCGGCCTCCGGGCCGAGCGTCAGCGGAGGGCAGGGCACCATTTCCTGGACCACCTCCGGACCGAGGCCAACCGGGGCAAGTTCGCCGCCCACTCGGCGCCTCGATCGTCTAGCGACCGATCCTCGGACCGGTGATGCTGACCTCGATAAACTGCGACGATCGTCCGCCCTCTCCCGCGATGATCGAGGATCGCACCGATGAGGACGCGACCGAGCGCAGGCGTCAGTCCCTGGCGCGATGCTTGGCGTGGCCTGCATCGCCGTCGCCTGCGGCAGCCCGTGCCGGTCCATCGCCTGAGCCGAAGGTTCGACTGGTCGACGCGGGACGAGATCCCGCCCGATCAGCTCGCCGAGCGTGATGGATGCCCACTATCGGGGGCTCGGCGCGATGGAGCGCTACGAGTACCCGGTCGCGGCCGAAGCCTTCCGGGAGGTCCACGAGAAGGCCCCCGGCTGGATTCCCGGGTCGATCAACCTGGCCATCGCGCTCCTGAACCAAGGGGGAGAGGCGGAGGCCAAGGCCAAGAGCGCGGGGCAGGCCGAGCTGGACGGCGCGCCGAAGAAGAACATCGACGAGGCGGTCGGCCTGCTCGACGAGGTGATCGCCCGCCAGCCCGACAACCCCTGGGCCCATTTCAGCCGGGGGATCATCTACAAGAGTCAGGGGCGGATCGAGGAGGCCCATCGCGACTTCAAGAAGGTCACCGAGATCGACCCCCTCGACGCCAACGCCTGGCTCGAGCGGGGGAGCACGATGACCGAGCCCGGAAAGAGCATGATCGAGCCGAGATCGAAGCTGCTCCCCGAACAGACTTCCTATTTCGCCAAGGCCCTCGAACTGAATCCGTACCTGATCACGGCCATGTACAAGCTCTCCCGGGTCCGAAGGCGTTCGCGGGCCGAGAAGCTCGAGTCGAAGCAGCTCTCCGACCGGCATCTGATGCTGGACCCGGACAGGAATTTCGCCGGCTTCGGGCGAGATCGCGAAGCTGGTCTACGGCGAGATGGGCCGTTACGCGAAGATCATCGACCCATTCCCCAGGGAGAAGGAACCGAAAGCGGTCGCCGCCGGCCCCCCGGTTCGACCCGCCGACCGAGATCCAGGTCAAGTTGCCCGAGGGCCATCGCTGGGCCAGTTCCGCCGACTTCACCGGCCCGCTCGCGGTGGTCGGCCGGGCCCGAGCCCGGTTCGGCCAGGGGGTCGCGACCTTCGACGCCGACGGCGACGGCCGGCTCGATCTCTACCTGACCGCCGCCGTCGTCGGCCCGAAGGGCGTCCACGACGTCCTCCTGCTCAATCAAGGGGATGACCAATTCGAGGACGCGACGGCCGCCGCCGGCCTGCCCGAGGATCGGGCCGGCCTGGGGGTCGCCGCCGGCGACTTCGACGCCGACCGCCGGGTCGACCTGTTCCTCACCGGCGTCGGCGATCACCGGCTCTTTCGGAACCTCGGCGGCCGGTTCGAGGACGTCACCAAGGCCGCCGGGATGGCCGACGCACCGCCCTCGTCAGCCTCACGGCCCGCTGGCTCGACCTCGACCAGGACGGCGACCTCGACCTTTACGTCCTCAACTACGCCCCGGCCGCCGACGCCGATCGCGCTTCGGCGACCGAGCCGCCGCCGACCGGGCTGGCCAACGTCGGCTTACCGGAACGACGGCCAGGCCGCGCCGGTCTCCGGCAAGATCGAGAGCAACTGGGCCCCGCTGGCCGTCGCCACGCCCGACCTCGGGGCGACACAGGGGCTCTCGATCGCCTTCTCGACCGCATTCCCCGGCGCTCGAGGCCCTCGCGGCGGGGCAAGGCTCGCATACCGCGGTGGCCGCGCTCGACATCGACGAGGACCGCGACATCGACCTGGTCGTCGCCGCCGACGGCGAGCCGCCGCTGGCGATCCTCAACGACCGCGCCGGGGCGTTCCACGCGGAACCCTTGAAGGACCTGAAATCCGACGCATCCGATCGCCGGCCTGCTCGTGGCCGACCTCGACAAGGATGGCCGCACCGACCTCGTCGTCGTCGGACCCGGCGGCCGGGTCTCGGCCTGGCGGAACGCGCTCGACCCGGACGCCTGAAGGGTGCGAAGCTCGCCTGGGAATCGTTGCCCGATCGACGCCCGCGGACTGGCGAGCCGCCCAGGCGGTCGACCTCGACCTCGACACCTGGCCCGACCTCGTCGGCCTGCCCGACCTCCGCCGACGCCGACTGGCCTCGCCTGGGCGCGGAACGCCGGGGCCCGGTCTCGAAACCCGGCCACTCCCGCTCGCGCCTCGACGGGTCACGAGAGCCCGGCCGCTCGCAGGGTTCGCGCGTGGCCGACCTCGCGGGCGACGCCCTTGCCCGACCTGTCGTCCTCCGCGAGGGCATGGCCCCTCGGATCGCCCGGAACCTCGGCAACGGGCTACACTGGCTGGCGGTCGACCTCGCCGGCCGCTGGCAGATCCAGCTTCGAGCACACGCGGACCAACTCCGAAGGGCTCGGCGCCCGGCTCACCCTGGAAGGGCAGGGGATCAACGTCCCCTACGACCACACGACCCCCATCGGCGGGCCTCGCGCAGTCGGTCGGCCCGGTCGTGCTCGGGATGGGCTCGAACACCTCGGCCCCGCTTGCTCCGCGTCCGCTGGCCCGACGGCGTGATGCAGTGCGAGCTGAACGTCACCGCCGACAAGACGCTCCGACTCGTCGAGATCAGCCGGAAGACGGGCAGTTGCCCGGTCCTTTTCACGTGGAACGGCAGCCGGTTCGAGTGCCTGGGCGACTTCCTCGGCGGCGGCGGGCTCGGCTACCTCGTCAGCCCCGGCGTCTACGGCCAGCCCGACCGCGACGAGTCGGTCGCGATCGCGCCCGAGCAGCTCAAGGCCGTCGACGGCGTCTACCGCCTGAGCGTCGTCGAGCCGATGGACGAGGTCGCCTACCTCGACAGGCTGACCCTCGACGTCGTCGACCGCCCGCCCGGCGTCTCCTCGACCCCCGACGAGCGGTTCGCGCCCGAAGGCCCGCGGCCGACCGGCGAGGTCATCGCCTGGTCTCGGACCATCGAGCCGGTCCGGGCCACCGACCACGCGGGCCGCGACGTCACGGCCGGAATCCGGGCCTGGGACCGCCGGACCGTTGACGGATTCCGACGTCTCCGAGGCTGGATCGGCTACGCCGAGGACCACTCGCTTGATCCTCGACTTCGAGGACCGGCTCGCCGAATTCAAACCCGACCAGAAGCTCGTCCTCTGCCTGGCCGGCTGGGTTGAATATCCTTACTCGCAGACCAATTACGCGGCCTCGACCGCCGGGGTCGCCCTCCGGCCGCCGGTCCTCGAACGCCAGACGCCCGGACGGGACCTGGGAGACGATCGACCCCCACCCCGGCTATCCCGCCGGGCTCCCTCGGATGATGACCGTCGACCTGACCGGCAAGCTCGACCGGCCCCCGATGCGTCCTCCGGCTCACCACGAACATGGAGCTTTACTGGGACCAGGCGTTCGTCGCCGTGGTCGACCCATCGGCCGCGGTCCGGACGACCTCTCTCCCGGTGGCCCGGGCGAGCCTCGGCGATCGGGGCTACCTCCGCGAGGTCTCGCCCGACGGCCGGCTGCCCTTGCTCTACGAGTACGAGTACGTCGACCCTGCCCCGCTCGCCCGGATGGAAGGGTTCCTGACCCGGCACGGCGACGTGACGCGGCTCCTCAACCTCGACGACGACCAGCTCTGCACCGTCGGGCCCGGCGACGAGGCCCGGCTCGAATTCGACGCCGGAAGCTTGCCCGAGCTTCCCGAGGGCTGGACGAGGAGTTACGTCCTCCGCGCCGTCGGCTATTGCAAGGATGCCGACCCGTTCACGGCGGGAAGCGACTCCGTCGGGCCGCTCCCCTGGCGAGGGATGCCTCCCTATCCCTTCCAGGGCAAGGTCGAGCGGCCTCGCGATCCCGGATATGACGCCTACCTCCGCGAGTATCAAACGCGTCCGGCAGGGCTTCGGTCGGAGCCGGTCGGGAAATGACGCCCGACTCAACGTGCCCGAAGCGCCGTCAATAGGTCGGATAGCGGGCCGAAGTCGAGCAACTCCCCCCCGAGACCGGCGACGCAACGAAGTTCATCCCTCAACCATCGCGCGGGAATTCCGGCCGATCCGACGGGGAGGCCCGCCGCGTTGGGGGTGAAGGCGGGGAGGACGATCGTCGAAGGTCCGACCAGGAAGCAGGGGGCCGTGAGGCCGTCGGCCCTCAGGACCGGGTGGTGATGTCCGGTGATCGTCCGTCGTGCTCGAATCGGACGGTGGCCGTGGGCTATCGTCCAGCCGGCGATCTCCAGGGTGGTACGTGGCGCCCTGGCCCCTTGCGGGTCATGGTTGCCCAGGACGGGGATCAACTCCACCGCTCTGGTCGCCGAGCCAATCGAAAAGTGCCCGGACGTCCGCTGCCGTCCGACGGCACGGGGCAGCGGACTCGACCAGATCGCCCGCGACGACCAGGCGGTCGATCGAGCCGCGGGCCAGAAGAGTTGCTAGTTTGGCGAGAGTCTCGGCCAACGAATGCGAGGGCAGGCAGTCACCGCCGGCGGCCCTGGCCCACTCGTAGCCGAGGTGGACGTCGGCGATCACGGCGAGCTTCTCGGCCGGATGGACCGCCGCGCCTTCGGGAGTCAGCTTCCAGCCGCCGGGACCGTCGATCATCGGGGGACCAGCCGTTCGTGGAGGCGTCTGAGGGCGTCGGCCGGGGATTCGAAGCGGAGCGGCTCGGGACCGCCCGGGTCGATCCAGGCGGCGGCGAACGGCGAGGGACCGTCGAGCGTCCGGAGCCGGATCTTCGGGTCGACTTCGCAGCCATTCGAGCGCGGTCGGGGCGTCGAGGCAAGTCTTCCAGGACCTCCCGGCGCGTCTCGCGGAGCAGGGGGTGGTCGGGGCAGGCGGCCTTGACCAGGGGATAGAGCCGCTGGCTGACCCAGAGCAGCCCGCCGACCCGGGTCCGGCCCCCTTCGGGTCGGCGGAGGACCATCAAGGCCGTCGCCGCGACGTGCCGGAACCGCCGGGCGAGCAGGTCGCCGCGGTCGAGCCCTTCGAGCACGTCCTCCTCGAAACCTTCGGGGTCGAGGAGGTCGGGAAGGTCCTCCAGGTCGATCTTCGCCCCCTCCGGGCAGGCGAGACCGACCAGCCGAGGTCGGCGACGACGAGCTCGCAGATCCCGGCCGAACCGCCGGCCGAGCCTGGCGGCGGTCGCCCGGCCCATTGCCTCGCAGGCGGGCCGGCCGAGCGGGGCGTGGAAGGCATAGATGAGGCCGGGCCATCGGGGTCGGGGTATTCCTCGACGAGGAGCGTGTCGACGCCCGGGATCTCGCTGACCTGCTCCTGGCCGGCGAAGAGGGCTTCGAGCACGCCCGCCGCGTCGAGGCCCAGGTCGTGCCCTTCGGCGAGCCAGGCGCGGAGCGAGGACGGGCCATCGGCGAGCGCTTCGCCTGCCCCGGCGCGGAACCGGGCGAGGTCGCGGGCCAGCTCGGCCGAGAGTCCCTGGCGGTCGCTCGACCAGCGGGGCAGGTTCGGCTCGCCCGCCGCTCGCCTTCGCGTGGACGGTGAGGCCCTCCAGCCGCCGAAACTCCAGAGCCTCGGCCGTCGAGGACGAAGCGATCGCCCGGCTGGAGACGCTCGGCATACGCCCCTTCGAGCGTCCCGATCGTCTGTCCGTCGACCTGCGACGCGGACCGACTCCTCCGACGTGATCGTGCCGACGTTCGACCAGAACCAGCGGATCACCCGGCGGCTCCGGATGCCGAAGAGGCCGCCCCGTTTCCAGATCCGGGGGGCTGTCCACCTCGGGGTCGAGCCCGGCTCCGGCTCGTAGGCTCCCGACGGGCGCGGCGAGGTCGCCCGCGAGGAAGTCGAGACAGGCGTCGAAATCGCTTCGCGACAGTTCGGCCATCGGCCCGGCCTTGCGGACGAGAGCGAACGCCTCGTCGCTCGACCACTCGCCGCCGCAGGCCATGCCGATGAGCTGCTGGCAGAGCACGTCGAGGGGATTTCGCGCGATCCGGAGCGGCTCGACCCGCCCGAGCTTCGCCGCCCGGGCCGTGACGACCGCCCCGGCCAGCTCGGCGGGAGTCGCCGCGAGCATCAACCCGCGAGTCTCGACTCCGACCCGTGCCCCGCCCGGCCGACGCGCTGGAGGCAGCCGCGAGCGACTCCCCGGCAGGCCGACCAGGACGGAAAGGTCGGCCGGGCCGATGTCGACGCCCAGCTCCAGGCTCGTGCTGGTGACGACGGCCTTCAGCTTCCCCGCCTTCAAGGAGGCTTCGACCGCCCGGCGCCGCTCGGCGTCGAGCGCCGAGTGGTGCGCGGCGACGGCCTCCGGGCCGACGCCCAGCTCTCGGCGGAGGTCGTGCGTGACCTTCTCGGTGAAGGCCCGGGTGTTGGCGAAGACGACGGTCGTCCGCGCCGATCCGGTCGCCTCACGGAGCCTCCGGAGCAGCCGCCGATAGGTCAGGCCGCGATGCGGAGCCTCGTCCGGCTTGAGGAGCGACTCGACCTCCAGAACCAGGTCGGGCGATCCCTCGGGACGGGGGGCCTCGACGATCCGGCAAGTCCGGGTCGGCCCGACCAGGAACCGCGCGACCGGATCGGCGGGCCGGCAGGTGGCCGAGAGCCCGACGCGGCCGGGTCTGTCGCTGCCCTGCGCCGCCAGCCGTTCGAGCGAGACGGCCAGGTCGGCCCCGCGCTTGTTCGGGACCAGGGCGTGGACCTCGTCGACGACCAGGTGACGGACGCCTCGCCAGAGGTCATGCCAGGCCGGCTGGCTGAGCATCAGCGAGAGGCTCTCCGGGGTCGTGATGAGCAGGTGCGGCGGCTTGCTCGCGGAGCTTCCGCCGGTGGTGGCTCGACGTGTCGCCCGTCCGGACGCCGACCGAGACCGGGCTCTCCTCCAGCCCGAGCGTCCTGCGGATCGACTCCAGCGGGAGCGACGAGGTTCCGCTCGATGTCGTACCCCAGGCTCCGCAAGGGCGAGACGTAGACGCAACGCAAGCCGGGCTCGAGCATTCCGGCCGAGTGCTCGCGGAAGAGCCCGTCGATGATCGCCAGGAACGCGGCCAGCGTCTTGCCCGTCCCCGTCGGCGAGACCAGGAGCAGGTTCTCGCCCGGAGCCGATGACCGGCCATGCCAGCCGCTTGCGCCGGGGTCGGCCCGGCGGGGAAGGCCGTCGCGAACCAGTCGCGGACCGGGCCGTGGAGGTCCCGTAGCGGATCGGAGGTGTCGAATTCGGGCATGGGCGTCCCAGCCGGGCCGAAGGGTCGCGATCGTCCCTCCGGCTGTCATCCTGGATCGATCCGTGAGGCGGAATTTCCCGATCTTATCGGATCACCTCACCGTTGGTCGAGGGGAACTCAGGGCGAAGAGAGCAGGTCGTCCCAGGAAGAAACGTCGATCAAGCGATCCATCAGCCTCATCAGCGCCGGTTCATCCGTGAGGGCCTCGATTTTCTTGAGGATCTCCGGAGCTGGTTCCCCGAGCCGCTTCCGACCGATCCGGATCAAAGCTCTCTGTTCGCCCTCGAGCAAGCCCTTGGCCTCGCCCTTGGCCTCGCCCCTCCGAAGAATGGCCTGATAGGTGACGGATTCTTCCATCCCTTGGACTCCCTGGAGGAGGATTTCGATGAATTCTTCCGAGTACTTCAACCCCATCAGAATCTCAGTTGACGCCCAGAGCAAGCTCGCCTGGGTTTCGGTCACCTCGCGGTCGAGTCGACGCTTCATCCGTTCGATGACGAAAGGGACATCTCGCTTCGCGACCTTCGCGAGCGGTGCCAGGGGAAGAATCCCCAACCCGCTCGTCAACACGGTCTCCACATCGATGGTCCAGATCCGGACGACCGAATACCGGAAGTCCAGGTAGCTCGACCCATCGGGCAGCCGAACATGGTGAAGGCCGGTCAGCTTCGGGCTGTTGACTTCCTTGCGGAGGAGGACGGCGACGCTCCGGACAGGCCGACCGTGCCTGTAGTTCAACAAAACATTGTAGTGGAGAAGCCGGGCGGGAAGGGTCGGGTCGTGCGCCGATTGCAGCTCGATGTGGGCATGGTAGTCGGCCGGCTCTCCGACTTGCAGGATCGTATCGGCCTCGGCGGTGACGGTCGAGAGGTCGGAGTCGACCGCGCGGACCGGTCCGGTCACGGGCAGGCCGAGGCAGGTGAGCCAGCCGGCCGGATCGAGTTCCAAAAGCTTCTTGGTTGTCGCGTCGAAGGGCTTGGACAACGTCAGAGATCCCGGATGAAGTCGGCCGCGTAGGAGCGGACTTCCTTGCCATTCAGGACGTGGAACCGGCGGAGCCGCTCGACGAGCTGGCCGCCGAACCGGCCGAGGGGGAGGTGGACGATCTTCTTGCCGTACTTCCGGGCCAGGCGTCGCCAGGTGATCGAGGGGGGCCTGGGGCAGACGACCGCGACGTGCCGCTCGCGGCTGTGGAGGAACGCGGCGGCGAGCAGGCGCTCTTCCAGGGTCTCGGCGAAGTCGAGCCGGATGTCCTCCCAGATGTCGGGGATCGGGCGGGGGGGATAGAGGAACATTGCCCCGCCGTACTCGGCCTGCGCGATCCCGGGACCGACGAGGTTCTTCATCGCGTCGGTCCCGTAGAAGGCCAGGGTTGACTCCTCGGCGTGCTCGGCGTACCAGGTCGTCCGGTTGGTGTAAATCTTGGGGTCGGCTGGGGTGTCGAAGAGGAAGACGACGATCTCGATCGTCCCCCGGCTGGGCGGGAGCACCTTGACGTAGAGGTCGCCCGTGTGCCAGTTCCGCAGGGTCTCGCGGATGTCGAGCCCGTCCATCACGCTGGCCGTGAACTTCTCCGATCGGGCGAGGTCGGCCCCGAGGATCGCGCGAGCCTGGTCGCGGACGTGCCGCTGGAAGCTCTCGATCCGGTCGTCCTCGGGCGGCCACGAGCACATCCCGAACGGGTTCCAACGCTGTTTCCAGGCCTTCCTGTCCTTCTCCTCGGGCCGGGTCCGGAGCTGGCACGACCGCCATTCCAGCGACTGGCCGGGCAGCCGGCTGACCATCTTCGCCGTCCCCCACGCGGGGACCTCGGCCTTTCCAACTCCCATCCGGAGGGCCGAGTCGAACTCGCCGAGGTCGCTGTAGGGGTACTCGCGCGCCGCCTCGCCGACCGCGATGGCCAGGTCGTCACCCGCCGTCTGCTGCGCTGCGACGACCAGCGAGTAGAGGTCGGGCGTGAGCCGGCGCTCGATCAGGCTCAGGTTGCGGACGTACCGGAAGTAGATCGAGAGCAGTTGCGGGGTCACGCGGTCGGCGACCTTTGGCAGACGCCTCCGGAGGATGTCTCGCGCGCGGAGGACCATCTCCTTGACGCCGTCGACCGAGAGATTGTCGTCCGGAGTCAGCTCGCGGCGGCCACGCTCGTAAAGCCCGGTCAGGAACGGCAGTTCGCCGAGCACGAAGACCAGGGTCTTCGGGTCGACCCCGAATGTCTGGATCGGCGCGAAGAAGCTCGAAGGCTCCTCGACCTCGGCCTGGCTCCGATAGGCATCCCTGATCCACGGCCAGTCGGCGATCGAGCAGACGAGGAGGGTCGACTTGTGCCGTTTCTCCAGCTCCCGGAGCCGAGCCGCCATCCAGGCGATCCGTCGGATGTGCTGGGCTGAACTTGGCGGTCTGAGGACCGGCAGGATCGCGGCGGCGAACGCCTCGGGGCTGACCTTCTTGAGGGCGTAGGGATCGGGGAAGACCGTCGAGGTCGCCTCGAACCGGGGCGTCTCCATGTCGATGAACGCCCGGTGCATCCGCTCTCCCATCGCGAGCCGAAGCGCGGCGATCACACCCTGACATGGGTCGATCGGCACGTAGCTGAAGCCCGGCCCCTCGTCCGGGATTTCCTCGTCTTCCTCCGACTCGACGTCGAGCTGGGCGACGACCGAGATCGCCGGCAGCTGCTCGATGGCCGCCTCGACGTCTTCCTGAAATGAGGGTGGCAGCGGCAAGGCCACGCAATCGTATGGTCGTGAAAGCAGCTCCTCGCGGACCCGGATGGCGAAGTCGCCCGAGCCGTGGATGATCGGCAAGGCCCGGATGCGCGGGCCGATCCGGAGGAAGTCGTCGGAGGTGGGACGATCGGCCATCGAGATTCCTCGTTCCTCAGAACTGGCCGCTCCTTCCGAGAGGCCAGAGGATTTCAAGGACAATTTGGATTGGAATACAGACGATCCAGCCGACCCCGACGAATCGGCCCGCGAGGTCGATCCAGCTCGGCTCGGCCTGCCAGCGGCGACCGAGCCATAAGGTCAGCCAGGCCCCGGCCACCACCAAACCTGCTTGACTGGCCGCGTGACCCATCTCGAAGTTGGAGTAATCCTCCCCGAAATCCAGACCTCCAGGCCAATTGCATGGGATCGAAGCTCGGAGGGCATATTCGAGGATCATCTTGCTCGCGAAGGGCAGAAATCCCAGGGACGATGCCAGACACGCCACGAGACCGGGTTGCTTCAGCAGCCTTCGGAAGGATGGTCTCGGCCTTCGAAACCGTAGCGCGGCCAGACAAAGGGTGAGAGGGCAGAGGAACATGAATCCGAAATTGAGCCAATTACGGGACGTCATCACATAGGTAAATAATTCTGAAGGCGGACGACCGAAGGAAATCCCTTTCCCCTGCATGTTTTCCGCTCGCACCCAGTAGAGGCTCAAAGAGAACGCCACCACGATCAGCATGGCATCCTGTAAGCCCATGCGTCGTCGAGGAGTCATTCGTCTGGCCTTCAGATTAGCCTCCTCGTCACTCCTCGTCATCATCCTCTTCCTCCGCATCTTGATGCAGTAATATGTAGGGTGGGCCGAGTGAAACGAGGCCCACCATCCTCGTTCATTCCCATGCCGAATCGATCGAACCGGGAAACGTGACATTCCGCCCCCAATCCGCGTCGTACTCCCCTTCGCGAACAAACCGATGGAAGGTGGACCAGGGATAATCGCCGACCGATCGGACCAGACCATGCTTGACCGGATTCCAGTGGAGGTAATCGACGCACCTCTTGAGATCGTCTTCGTCGCGACAGGTATGTTCCCAGAACCTTCGTTGCCAAACCGCTCGCTCTCGATGGCGTAGCCGCGATTTCGTTATCGCGGCTTCCGCGCCTCTGGCTTCGGTATAGTGACGAGTGAAATGCTCTTTGATCTGTCGCCAACGGACCGAAAAATCAGGATCTCCCGGCGGAAGAGTCCAGACGGCGTGGAGATGATCCGGCAAAAGGACGCATGCGACCAGATCGAATGGCCGCCTTTTCCGGATCTCCTCGAACGCACCGCGAAGGCTCGTCCTTCCAAGCTCGGTCGTCAGGATAGGACGGCGTTCGAGCGTCACGACCGTGAAGAAATAGGTACCTCCTGAGATGAGGTTTCGGCGGTAATCGGGCATCCAGGAGCGTTTCTCTCGAACTTCGAGATTCTGGTTGATTCGATGGTGGGCCTCGTTTGACTCGGCCCACCCTACATATTATTCATCTTCTTCGTCCTCATCCTCCGCATCCGGATGCAGCGGGTCGCCCGGGTCGAAGAAGAGGTCTCCCAGGCCCATCGGCGCATGCTGACCGCCCATGGCCCGGCGCTTCCTCCTGGCCAGGTCTTCAAGGTCGGCGGCTTCTTCGCCGAGGACGCAGAGCAGGGCCTCGCGCCAGGCGTCATCCCTTGCCAACGGATGTTCCTTGTCCTGGGCCATCCGCTTGATGGCGAAGCGGAGCAGGTTGATCCCGTCCCTCGGCGAGAATTCAAGCTTCAGAGAGTGGGCCGCCTGGAGGAAGTTGACGGTCAGGGCCAGCAGCTCACCGGAGGCGAACGGCAAGTGATACTGGAGGATCGCCATCTCGTCGTCGCGCTCGGGAAAGCCGAGGGTGAGCGTCGGCTGGAGCCGGGAGAGGATGTAGTCGGGAACCTCGTAGGTTGACTCGTCCTCGTTCATCGTCACGCAGCAGCGGAAGTCGGGATGCGCGGGGAGGGTGACTCCGGCCACGACGCTCTCGGCGTAGCGGCGGTGGTCGAGCAGCGGGGCGAGGCTCGCCCACGACTTCTCGTTCATCCGATTGCCTTCGTCGAGCACGCAGACGCCGCCGGTCAGCATCGCGGAGACCAGCGGCGAGGCGTGATAGGCGATCTTGCCCGACTCGGCCAGGACGGGCGTGACGAGCAGGTCCTCGGGCCGGGTGTCGGCGGTGCACTGGTTGATGTAGAGGGGTTGTTTGCGGACCTTCGCGGCGGCCATCGCGAGCGTGGTCTTGCCGATCCCCGGCGGGCCGATCAGCCTGGGCGAGAGCGGACGATCGCGCGGGTCGACGACCAGCCAGCAGGCCAGCAGTTGCTTGAGGATCTCATCCTGACCGATCCATCCCTGGTCGGTGGCGTCGGGATGGCTCAGGTGGAGCGTGACGCCGCCGATCTCGACGGTCCTGGTCTTGGTCGAGCTTGCCATGATGCTCCGGTCGGTCAGGCTGTCTCGGGTGCGGGACGCCCTGATCGGGGCGACGCCCGCGTCTCACTCACGCCAGCCTTTAGTTTACGGCCCAGGACCACCATCGTCGACCGTCGCCTCAACTCCGAGGGCCGTGGACGAACTCGCCCCGGAACATCGTCGCGACCACGGGCAGATCAGATTCGAGAAGGAGCGCGTAGGGGTCGGGGTCGTCGAGGTCGGGCAGGGCGATTGCGGCCAGGTCGGCCGACTTGCCAGGTTTGAGGCTCCCGGTGACTTCTTCCGACCGGAGCGCCCAGGCCCCGAAGAGGGTGCCCATCGTCAAGAGCAACTCGCCCCGGGCCGACGGGTCGAGGCGATGGAGAAACCGCATCTCGTCGAGGATTCCGAGCGTCGGTGACGAGGCCAGGCTGTCGGTTCCGAGGCAGACGACGATCCCCCGTTCGAGCATCGCGCGGTAAGGGTGCGGTGCGTGGCCGAACCGACCGTGGGTCCTCGGGCAGTAGGCGACGGCCACGCGCTGGCCTCCGGGAGCGGCCTCGGGTCGGAACTGCCAGAACTCGGAGGGCTCGATGTAGTTGCCGTGCGCGACGAGCCAATCGGCCTGGCGGAGGTCGCCCCGACGGATGTAATCGGCGGGGCGGGGGCCGAGGGGTTCCCAGTCCTCGTCCCAGGCGCCGAGGTCTTCGAGGAAGGTCCGAAGCCGGCCGCCTCGGGTTTCGAGCAATTCGGCTTCCTCGGGCATCTCGGCCAGATGGGTCGAGAGCGGCAGTTTGCTGGTCGCGGCCCGGTGGAAGAGCCAGCCCGCCGTGGTATAGGGGGCGTGCGGGCTCAGACCGGGCCGGGTCTTGGGGTCGGGGTCAGATTCGTCGCCCCGGACGTTTGCCAGCCAGTCGAACGCGGCGCCCGAGGTCTCGATCCCCCGGAGCCGATGCAGGCCGATCAGCTCGGTGAAGACCACCGCCCGGAGTGGTGCCTCGGCGACCGCCATCCAGCTCTGCCCGCCGCTCGTCGTATCGGCCAGCAAGGTCGTTCCGGCGCGGACGCTGGCCTCGACATTCCGCTGCGCCGCTTCGGACCCCACGCCGGGCTGGCCGCTCCGGCGACTGGCGACGACTCGCCGGAGCCAGTCAATCTCGTCCTCGGGGCCTTCGTCATTGGCGGGTCCGATCGATTCGAGGTCGAGGTGGGTATGGGCGTTGACGAACCCGGGGGTGATGGCGACGTTGCCCAGGTCGAGGTCGGCCGCCGGACTGTCCTCCCCCCGTCCGACCCGGACAATCCGTCCCTCGGCGATCGAGACGCAACCGTCGGGGATCGGCGGGCCTTCGACCGGGAAGACATAGCGGGCGGCCAGTGTGAGCATGGTCGACCTCATCTTCAGACCAGGTCCGCGAAAAGATCGGGGTCGGTCGAGTCCTTCGATTTCGGAGGCGCGGAGCTTCGCCAGAGGACGTACAATAGGCCGAAGGCGATCGAGGTCGTGGCCGCGACGACAGGCGTCCGGTAGATGGCATCGCCGGTATCGCGAAAGAGCCAGCCGGAGAGCGTCGTCAGCCGGGGGTGCTTCGCCGCCTCCGCAGTCAAGACCCCGAGTGCGTTGTTGATGAAGTGGAAGAGCACCCCTGGCCAGAGACTCCGGGTCCGAACCGCGAGCAGGCCGAGGACCAGCCCCAGGATCGTTGCCCCGAACAGTTGCTGGAACAGGCTGAGCAAAACGTGGAGGAACCCGAAGAGGAGGGACGACAGGACAATCGCGGTCGCTCGTGTTGTAGGTCCGCTCCAGGCCGGAAAGGATGTACCCTCGGAAGGCGAATTCCTCGGTGATCGCCGGCAGCAGGGCGAAGACCAGGATCGCCACGCCCAGGTTGGGGATCTGGCTGGCCATCTGCGCCAAGCTGAGACTGGATCGCCTCCGAGGCGGGGAAGAGCTTCTCGACGTGGAAAGCGAGCTCCCGGACGATCGGGTTCAAGCTCAAGGCCAGTCCGGCGGCGAGGGCCAGATCGCGCCCTCGGGGCCAGCGGAGTCGGAGCGTTCGGAGTGGGTCCGACGTGAGCAAGAACGGCAAGGAGAACCGGCGGGCCGAGGATGAATGCCAGGTGCCCCAGGACCATCCCCTTGACCGGCGAGGTGGTCGTCCCGAGGGCCTGCATCAGGAACCAGGCCAGGCTGAGCATCAGGGCGAAGCAGAAGAGCGCCGAGCCGGCGTTGGGCGTCGGCTCCTTGTCGCGGACAAGGTGCCTCAGCCAGCTCTTGAGATCGAACGCCTCGGCCTCTCGGAAGACCACGTCCTCGCGACGGAAGAGGTCGACCGCCCAGCGAAGTGCGATCCAGGCATAGACCAGTGTCGGCAACAGGACGGGCAGGAAGTAGATCGGCGCGCGGTGTCGTAATCGCCGAGGATCAGGGCTTTGAGCAAGAGCGAGACCCCGGTGATCGGCACCAGGCTGTAGAACAGAGTTGAGCGAGACCTCGGGCGCCAGCGTGATCAGGATCAACGGGAGGCTGGCCAGGTAGAGCGGTGTCATGTAGTACTGGCCTTCCTTCATGCTCCGGGCCATGGTCGCCAGCGCCGACGCAGATCGCCGCGAAGAAGGCCGAGAGCGGGACCAGCAGCAAGCATCATCCAGAAGTAAGAGCTGGGCGAAGGGGGGGCGATCATCGTGGCCATCTTGGCCCCGGCCTTAGGCCCCGCCGCCGCGACCTGCGCCGGCGAGCTGGAGACCCGGTCAGGCCCATGCTCACCAGGTTCAGGACCGCTGTCAGGATGCTGGCGAGCATCACCGTGAAGAATTTACCGAGGACGATCTCCGACCGCTTCGCCGGGCTGATCAGGAGCGTCTCCATCGTCCCCCGTTCCTTCTCACCGGCGCAGAGGTCCACGGCCGGGTAGAAGGCGCCGGTCAGGGCCATGATCACGAGGAGGAAGGGGAAGATCCGCCCCCAGATGCTGCCGCCGACCTCGCTCTCGGGCGCGACGTCCTCGGCCGTGACCTCGACGGGCTCGGTATATCCAGGCGGCTTCTTATCGTGGACCAGGCGTGCCCGGACGATCGCGTCGCGCCATTGTTCAATGACCTCGCGGACGCGGAGATAGGTAATCTGGCTTGGCTCGTCGGTGCTGTCGTAGAGAATCGGCAGCTTGACCGAGCCGACCGCCTCGATCTGCTCCTCCAGGTCGGCCGGGATGGTGACGACCGCGTCGGCCAGGCCGCCCCGGATTCCTTTGCGGACCGCCCCCGGTTTGAGCCAGTCCCAGTCCGGCGTCTTCGAGCTCGACTTTGAGCCGGCTCGGCGTCCTTCTCCCGGGCGAAGAGCGACGGCTCGAAGCCGTCCCCGGTCGAGTTCAGAAGCCGGGGCGAGGTCGGCAAGTGCTCGGAGCCGAGGACCACGACGGTCCTGGGCTTCTGGTCGAACGACGCCGAGAGTTGCAAGATCCCGATCCCGAGGATCGGGTAGAGCAAAAGCGGCAGGACGAAAACCGTGAACAAGGTCCGGCGGTCGCGGAGCTGGTCGCGGGCCTCGCGACGGAAGATGGTCCAGACGTTCCGCCAGCGGAGGTGCCAGCCCATCAGTCGAGACCTCGCGCCGAGCCGACCACGGCCACCTTCTCGCGCTGGGCCTCGGCCCGCTCGACGAGGTGGAAGAAAAGTTCCTCCAGGTCCGGCTGGCCGAACCGTTCGAGCAACTCGGCCGGCTCCCCCTCGGCCTGCACCCGCCCCTTGTGGATGATCGCCACGCGGGAGCAGAGCTTCTCGACCTCGTGCATCGAGTGAGTCGAGAACAGGATTGTCTTCCCCTGGTCGCGCAGCTCGGCGATCTTCTGCAAGACGGCTCGGGCAACCAGGACGTCCAGGCCGGAGGTCGGCTCGTCGAAGATCAGGACGGGCGGGTCGTGGACGATCGTCCGGGCGATCGAGACCTTCTGCTTCATCCCGGTGGACATCTTTGAGCCGAGGACATCGCGGAAGTCGTTCATCTGGAGCCAGTCGAATATGGTCTCCATCCGCTCGCGGAGCCGGTCATCGGGCAACTGGTAGAGCCGGCCGAAGTATTCGACCAGCTCCCAGGCCGTCATCCGGTCGTAGATGCCCGTGCTGGCCGACATGTAGCCGATGTTCGCCCGGACCGCCTCGGGCTCTTTGGCCACGTCATGCCCGGCGACCACGGCCCGGCCACCAGTGGGCCGGAGCACGGTGCTCAAGATCCGGAGCGTTGTCGTCTTGCCCGCCCCGTTCGGCCCGAGCAGGCCGAAGATCGAGCCGGGATGGCAATCGAAGCCGACGTCGACCACCGCCGGGACCCACCCCCGCCGGTAGTCTCGGAACGACTTCGAGAGATGTTCGACATGGATCACGAGAGGACTCGACGCAAAGGAAGACGCGGTCAGGGGATTGCCCCGCTCGAAGCTCGACCCGTTCAATCATGGGTCGCCGATTGGTCGAGTGCAACCCCCGCCCCCGGATTCGCCGAGGGTTGAACGCCCGGCTCCAATCCGGTTCGGAGATCAGGTAGAATGAGGTCGAGCCCGATCTCGTACCGTCAAGGAGCCCGACCGTGGCCACCATCACGACGCCCGAATTGCCCGTCGAGTCGACTTCTCGTTCCGAACCTCGGGAGGATATCCCGTTCGAAGTCATCGACGGCAAGATCGTGGAGCGACCGCAGATGGGTAGCTATCCGGTTGAGGTCGCCTCGATCCTTCTTGAATATCTCGCCCCTTACCTCCGACAGGCCGGTCTTGGTCGGGCCCTCGTCGAGATGCTCTTTCGGATCGACGAAAGGACGCAATATCGCCCGGACCTCGCCTTCATCTCTCACGAGAAATGGCCGGTCTCTCGACGAGCCTCCGAACCGCCAGCCTTGGGATATGATCCCTGACCTGGCCGTCGAGGTGATCAGCGAGAATGACAAGGCCTGGGACGTCCTGGAGAAAGTTCGTGCTTATCTCGACGCCGGCACCCGGGCCGTCTGGCTGATCTATCCGAACCTCGAAGTCGTCCACGTTTTCGAATCGTTCACCCAGATCCGCGTCTTGACCCGCGCCGATGTCCTTGACGGCGGCGTGGTCATCCACGGCTTCCGGCTCCCGCTCGACCTCCTCTTCCAGGGAGAAAAGGCCGAGGAGGACGCTGAGGACGTCGGCGACTAACCCACCAGCGCGAGGTCGGTCGAGCGTCGGCTCGGCATCGATGTACTCGTAGAAGACGTTCCGCTGGCGGGGGATGTAGCCCGACTCGCGGATCGCCCGCTTGATCTGTTCGAGGGTCAGGTAGTAGACCGTCCCGGCCTGAGGCGACGACATTCTCCTCGATCATCAGGCTGCCCATGTCGTTGGCGCCGAAGTAGAGGCGCAAGCTGGCCGATCTTCGGACCTTGCGTCACCCACGACGACTGGATGTTGGGCACGTTGTCGAGATAGAGCCGCGAGACCGCCTGGGTCCGGAGATACTCGAACGCGCCGGCTGGCAGGGACGTCGGCCATCTCGGTATGATCCGGCTGGAAGGTCCAGGAGATGAAGGCGGTCAGGCCGCCGGTCTCGTCCTGAAGCTGGCGGATTCGCTCCATGTGCTCGATCCGCTCCTCCAGCGTCTCGACGTGACCGTACATCATCGTGGCCGTCGAGATCCCTCCCAGTTCGTGCCAGGCCCGATGGACGTCGAGCCAACCGTCGGTGAGGACCTTCCCCCGGGTGATCTCCTTGCGGACACGGTCGACCAGGATCTCACCTCCGCCTCCGGGAAGGCTGCCGAGGCCGGCCTCTTTCAGTTGGCTGAGCACCTCCTTGAGCGACATCTTGAACTTCTTGCCGAAGAAATAGATCTCTGGCGGGCTGAAGCCGTGGATGTTCACCTGGGGGAAGTGGGCCTTGATGTCGCGGAGCAGTTCGAGATACCAGTCGAACGGCAATTCGGGGTGAAGCCCGCCCTGCATCAGGATCTGGTCGCCACCCAGCTCGACGGTCTCGCGGATCTTGTCGAGCAGGACGGGACGGTCGAGGACGTAAGCTTCGGCGTCACCGACTTTTCGGTAGAAGGCGCAGAAGTCGCAGACCGCGGCGCAGACGTTCGTGTAGTTGATGTTGCGGTCGATGTTATAAGTGCGGTAGGGCTCGGGATGAAGCCGCTTGCAGACGGCATCGGCGGCCCGGCCCAGCGCGAGGAGGTCGGCGGAGCGAAGCAGCTCAACGCCCTCTTCGGCCGTCAGCCGCGTCCCATCAACGGCGCGCTGCAAGATCGCGTCGACGGTGGAAGACAAGTTCAACTCCTTCGGGTGCCAGTCCCAGGTCGGCGGCCATCCCGGCGAACCGGCGGAGGCCGGCGATCTCCGGATCGCCCAGTTCGTAGGATAAAGCGTTCGTGAGATAGTCGAAACAGACCTCGCGGTCGAGCCCCAGCCTCGGCCCGTGGTGGCTCGCCAGCTCGTGGGCATGGGCGAGGCCGTCAGCCCGGCAGCGGGCGAGGATCTCGGGCAGATCGCCAAGGTCAACCCCGGGCCGGACCACCCAGAGCGCGAAGACAAAGGGCAGGGCGGTCAACGATTTCCACGCCTCGGCCAGGTCCACGACCGCGTGAAACGGCTCGTCGGGGACCTTCATCGCCCGGTCGCCGATGACGAGCACTGCGTCGGCCGTGCTCTCCAGGGCCGAGACTCCCATCGGCAGCGCCTCGATCCGCGACGGCCGGACGCCATATCTCGAGTCGAGCCAGACCCTCGTCAGGGCCTGGCTGGTCCGCGAACCCTCGTCGAGCGCCAGCCGGTCGATCTCCTCGAAGGGGACCCGGCTGAAGAGCTTGACGCTTCGAACCGCCCCTCTCGCGGCGATCGCGAAACCGGGCAGGATCTCGTAGCCAGTCGCCGCACCTCGAAGATATTCGACCGAAGGGATCAAGGCGACGTCGAGGTCGCCCGAGGCCAGGCGGGTCGCCAGCCGGCTCGGCAAATCCATCGACAGCTCGACGCGGTTCGACCGCTGCTCCAGCCGATAGTAGAGCGGCTTGGCATTCAGGTAACTGACCGCGCCAACGCGGATGACGCGCGACATAGGCATCCCACGTCCCGGAGAAGTCCCGCCCAGCCCCTGCATTCGCGGCCGGACGAAGTTTCAGAAGCCATTGAAATTATAGTCGGATTCGTCCGGGACTCAACGCCAAGGCGACAGAATGGGGATCATCAACGGAGCGGGATCGGTCGCTGGTCCGCAGGTACGGCTGGCTTGGTGACGGCCTTGGGCTTGGCCCTCGGCGAATCGACCCCCACCTTCTCCGCCGGCAAGAGCACCGGGAGAACGGTCTTGCGGCGTCCCTTCTCCAGCCGGAAGACGATCGGCGAGGGTTTCTTCAGCTCGATCTTGTGGGACTCCCGTTTTTCTTCGGTCGACCCTTCGTGGAGGATCACCTCCAGGGTCGCCTCGTTGACCGGCTTCTCCGGGTCATAGTCGACGATCTTCTCGACCGTGACGGCGTAGTCGCCGTCGAAGCCTCGGGGGCAGACGTAGATCTCCTCGGGATGCTTGCCGTAGCCGTTCTTGATGATCGCCCCGCCAAAGACCGTCCGGGGGTTGGCGTACTTGGCCGTCGCCCCCAGGGGCTCCGCCACGGCGAGGTCGATGTCGGCCTCGCCTTTCCAGGTCAGCTTGACGTAGACGTCACGCTCCTCGGACTCGGCGAGCCGGGTCATGAGAGTCTCGGCCTCGCCGGGCCGGTTTTCGACCCTGAGGGCTTCGGCCAGGTTCTTCACCTGCTCCTTGACGTCGGACCGGACCTTGTCGTCGATTCCCGGCCAGCCCAGCGAGAGCAGCCGCTCGGCGGCATCGCCCATGCCGCTCCGGGTCGCTGGTCTTCGTGGCGAGGTTCATCGACATCATCGGCGGGACCGCGTTGGCCGGCACCTTCTCGGCGGCCATGTCGACCAGCTCCCCGATGTTCGACTCGTAACCGGGGTCGCCGACCGAGTCGTAGAACCCTCGGAGCACCATCATGTCGGCAACCCGGACCAGGTCGTTCGGGTTCCGGGTCCGCTTGGCCAGGTAGGCCGCGAAGCCAAGCGTTTGCCTCAGCTCCTTCTCGGTTCCGTGCCGGGCCAGGATGCATTCGGCCAGCCAGACGTACATCCAGGGCTCGGCTTCCTTGCCGTGGTAGTGGAGATAACCCTTGATCGCGGCCTCGACGTGCCTGAACTTCTTCTCCCGGATCAAGACCGAGGTCAGGTGAAACAGCGAGATCGGCGTCTCACCCTTGACGGTCGCGAAATGATGGTCCCAGAACTTGAACGGGTCGCCCTCAGCCTGCGCGGGAACCCTCGACTTCGGGACTGCCTTGGCCGGGTTCGCGATTACCTTGGGCGTGGTCGAGCGGATCTTCAGATCATCGTCACCCGCTTGCCCTTTCGGAGCCGGCTTCGAAACGGCCCCGGGACCGGTCGCCGGCGAGGCGAAACGGTCCCGGGGGTTTGTGGACGAAGTGGTAACCGGGGGGTTCTGGCTAACGGCGTTCAGTTGCTTTTTTTTTCCTCGAACGGCGAGAGACCAGGGTCCTGGGGCGGGACGGACATCATGCCGCCCATCATCCCCATGCCGCCCATGCCACCGCCCATGCCACCCATGCCACCGCCCATACCGCCCATGCCACCGCCCATACCACCCATACCGCCCATCATGCCGCCGCCCATACCGCCTCGGCCGCCCATCATGCCGCCGCCGCCCATACCCATGAGGGACATCGGGATAAGGGCCAGGTCGGCGACCTGATAGACGCGGATCTCGGTCGGCTGGTCATCGGAGGAGGACGAGGTGATCGTCAGCAGACCGTCCTTGACGGTGTAGGTCAGGCCGAGCTGCTTCAGGAGAAGCCGGAGGGTTGTCTTGAGGGGGATGCCTTCGAGGTTAATGGTCACGGTCGAGGCCATCGTCTTGTCGGCGTCCTGCAAGCCCTGCGGATCGACGTAGATCGGGATGCCGGTCGGCAGCCCGGCCGCCTCATCCTGGGTGGACTGCTCGATGTACTTCTTGACGTCCTCCAGCGGGGTATCGCCGGGGAAGTTCATCGAGATCCGCTCGTTGAGCTTGGAGAGGATGGCCTTGGTCTTGTCGTCGCGGTCGAAGAGATAATCGGCGTCGCCGTAGCGGGCGATCCGCCGCTCGGAGAGGGCCTGCCAGGCGGCCCGTTCGGGATATTCGATGACGCGCGTGTCGGGGAAGGGGACGATTGCCCGTTCGACGTCGGCCCAGGTCAGCATCGCCCGATATTCCTTGAGCCGGTCGTACTGGATCGACATGGCTGTAGAAGCCGGTCGTGTCCGAGACGAACATCCCCGCCCAGGGGGCCAGGTCGTAGGGGTTGATGGCCCGGGCGGCCTGGGCGCGGAAGCGGGCGTCGACGAACGGCTGGCGAGTGGTGTCGATGTCGGCCAGGCCGCCGCTGGCGAAGACACGGCGATAGCCCTCGGCCATCAGGCTGTCGAACTCGGTCATCAGGGTGTTCGAGGTCTCCTGGCGAGCGGACGAGCCGCTCGACGGCGTTGGAACGGGCGGCCTGTGAGGCGGAAATCCGGTACTGCTCGGCCTGTTCCAGAGCGATCCGCTCTTCGAGCCGCTCGGTCGCGCCGATGGCGTTGCGGACCTCGTTTTCGAGACGACGGCGCGAATCCTCGGGGATGTTGTCGGCCGACTGGACGACGGTCAGCGCATCGCGAAGGGCGGCCAGGGCGGCTTCGGGGTTGCGGGCGTTGGTCAGGTCGCGGGCCGCCTGCATCCGCTGGCGTACCTCGGTGACGAACGCCTCACGCTGGACGTTGGCCAGCTGCGCCTGCCGTTCCAGCGGCGAGGCCACGGGAGCACCGGGGGCCGGAGCCTCGACGGCCGATTCGGTCGCCGGGGCCGGGGCCGGGGCCGGGGCCGGGGGGGTCAGGGCCGGGTCCTGGAATGCGATTCGGCGGACATTCGAGAGCCGCCCGAGCGCGGCCTTGGCGGCGGGATTCGACGGGTCGAGCCTCAGGGCGTTCTGGTAGAAGGTCCGGGCGTCGTCGACCTTGCCTCGGGCGGCGGCCTGACGGCCGAGGTCGACCAGCTGTTGCGACAGCGAGGGCGAGTCGGCGGCACCGGCCGCGATCCCGCCGGACAGCAGAATGCCGCCCAACGTCAAGGACCCGATGCCTTTCCACAACCGCGCGGTTCGGGACATGATCGGGGATCTCCAGGATGGGACAAACCGGGCCGAGGGTCGGCTCGGGCGCGAGACGTTCAATTCAATCTACGAAAGGGGCTTGATCCGGACAAGACGCCCGAGGCCGGCGAAGACCAAGTCAGGGCGTATTCCATTCGAACCCGGCACCGAATCACTGAAGGGATTATGCCACACGTCGGCCGGGGTGCCGGCGAAACCCGGACTCCCATACCGAGGCGAACCAATCGGGCGCCGATCCGCCTTTGTTTTGACAAGTTCGGCCATGCGACCTACTCGTTGGAATGCCGGGGCGGTCGGGCCGGCTCGAGTCGCCCCGAACCGAACCGGATGGGCGAGGCGCCCGTCCGGCCGCGATGCCCTCGACTCCAAGAGGAGGGGACCATGTCCGACATAGATGAGACGCGGCCCGATCCCGCGAAATTCGATTTCTCGGCCTATCCCGCGGATACCCTCTTCTACGACCGGCGATCCGGCCTGGAGCGCCGAGATCGGCCCACCATCACGCCGCCCGAACCGATGGCCGAGATCGTCGCCAAGAAGCCCGAGCGCCGGGCCCGCAAGGAGCGTAGGCGACGCGTCGACCCGACCACCTTTGAGAAGCAGTATTCCGACGACGAGATCGAGTTCATGAACGCCATCCAGTACTTCAAGACCCAGACGGGTCGATCATTCCCGTCCTACGGCGACGTCCTCCGGATCGCCGCGAGCCTGGGCTATCGCAAGAGCTTCCCGCTGGACGACGAGATCGACGAGGAGGACGCCCCATCCAGGGAGATCGAGCCGTGCCTGCCGGTCTGACTCCTGTCTACCATTCGAAATGCGGACGAGGCGAACCGGTCTCTCCGGCCCGCCCCGTAATCTGATCCGGTTTGATCCATCCGCTCAGCGAGTGTCGTTCGCTTCCTCGGCCGCCACTTGGACCGCCGGCTGAAATAGCGAGGCCCAGGCGTTCAGGGCCTGTCTGGTCAATTGGACTGCGGTCGACAGTTTCTCAACCCGTTGGGTCGCCTCATCTCCGGTCGGAATAACGACCTCCGGACGAGCCTCCGCCACTTTCTCGAACGTCGGAATCACCGGCTCCGACTCGGTCCAGACGGCCGGGGGCATCTCCCGGAATGACTCGACCTTCACCAGGGCCTCGGCGGCGGGTTCGGGTTCCTCGATCGCCGCCAGGTCGGCCGCGAAGTCCGAGGCCATCTTCTCAACCACCGCCTCGAAAGCCAGGTCGGCGGGAGTCGGATCCGCGGCCACCTCGACCGGCGCCGCGACGGGGCCAGCCTCGCGCTCGCAATCGGCTGCCTCCGCGAAGGCTCGTTCGGCCTCGACCTTCAAGCTCATGAGGTCGCCCATTCGAGCGTCGACCCAGTCCCGGCTCGCCTGGGTCCAGCTTGCCACGTCGCTGGAACTCGGCAACTCGAACCCCATGCCCGCCACGAGGCTCACCAGCAAGAAACGCAAAGCCATCGACCCCTCCCCAAAACGACCTGGAGACCGCCTGACTCCATCCGCTTGCCCGGTCGGACCCGATCCGGGATGACTCCGCCGATGTTAAACAGTATCGACGGGGTGAAGCTGTGGCTTTAGTGTCCATGGGTAATTCAGGTGGATCAGGTAAATTTCTCGGAAACCGGCAACTCTCGCGGTCGCGGGTTCCAGTGGGATGACAGAAGGGATTCGCGTTGCCGAGACCTTGGAAATGCGTAGGATGACGAGGGTCCGGTGGAGAAAAGAGGTAGAGGATTGCCTCGGGTTCGGAAGGGATGGAGCGATGGGGAAGCGGGTCCTGGTCACCGGGGCAGGGGGGTTCATCGGGAGCCATCTGGTCGAACTTCTGGTCCGCGAGGGGCACGAGGTCCGCGCCCTGGTCCGCTACAACGGCCGCGACGACCGGGGGCACCTTGATCGACTGTCCGAAGAGGTCAAGGCGTCGATCGAGGTCCATCGGGGCGACCTGAAGGACCCCGAGGCGATCCGAAAGGCCGTCGACGGGCGGGCCTGGGTCTTCCACCTCGGCGCCCTGATCGCGATCCCGTACTCGTATCAGAACCCGCTCGACGTGGTGCAGACCAACGTGGTCGGGACGGCGCACGTCCTGGACGCCTGCCGGGCGAATCCGAGCCTGGAGCGGGTCGTGCTTACCTCGACGTCGGAGGTCTACGGCACCGCGCAGTTCGTGCCGATCACCGAGTCGCACCCGCTCCGGGGTCAATCCCCCTACGCGGCGACCAAGATCGGCGCCGATGCGCTGGGCGAGAGCTACCACCGGGCCTTCGGCCTGCCCGTGGCGATCCTCCGGCCGTTCAACACCTTCGGCCCTCGCCAGTCGGCCAGGGCGATCATCCCGACGATCATCAGCCAGGCCCTGACCCGGCCGTCGATCAAGCTGGGCAGCCTGGATCCTCGCCGCGACCTGACTTACGTCAAGGACACGGCCGCCGGCTTTCTCGCCATCGCCGCGCTGCGACGCCGCGATCGGTCGGGTGGTCAACATCGGCCGGGGGGACGACCTGACGATCGGCGAGCTGGTCGAGAAGATCGCCGCCCTGATCGGGCGGCCGATCCAGGTCGAGACCGACCCCGCCCGGGTCCGACCCGCGGCCAGCGAGGTTGGGCGACTCCTCGCCGGGACGGCCCTGGCACGTGAGCTGATGGGCTGGTCGCCTCGTTACTCGCTCGACGAGGCTCTCGAAGAGACGATCGCCTGGGTCGGCGAGAACCTCCACCTGTTCCGCGTGGACGCCTACGCCACCTGACCGGCCGGGTCAGTCCTGGCCGTCCTCGAACAGTTCGGCCAGCGCGAGGCGGAATCCGGGGAGGATTTCCTCGCCGTCGAGGTCGTCTCCCTCGCCGAGGATCGAGTTCTTCGTGGGCGATGAGTAGACGTAGACCTGCCGCTCGCTCGGGTAGACGACCCAGACGCGCCGGACCCCCGCCTGGAAATATTCGCGGACCTTGCTGATCACCTCATCGGCGGTGTTGCTCGGGCTGATGACCTCGATGGCGAGGTCGGGGATCACGTCCCAGCCGTTGTCGGAATTGACCTTACGCTCGCGAGGCCATCGCTCGTAGGAGACGAAAGCAATGTCGGGGCGACGTATGGGGCTTCCGGCGGGATTGATCCGGAAGAGCATCTCGGGGAATACCCGACCCAGTTGGTTTGAACTGGCGTAGGTGCCGAGGACCTGGTCCAGGATCGCGGTGACGAAAATCTGGAACGTTCCCGTCGGCGGTTTCTCCACCCGCCGACCATCGACGACCTCGTAGAGCGAATCGGCATCGGGAGGAGGCGCGAGGCTCAACTCGGGCGTCAGCAGGGTCTGGCTCATGGACCTGGCTCCGTATGGGGCGTTGGGCCGCAGGAAAATTGTAACATCCCAGGGGGATCGACCCCAGGTGGGCTGCTGCCGGCTCAAAGCTCGTGTTGCCCGCGAGTCCGAGGTTGGGCTAGCATGGGCATTTTCCATCCCGCCCTTCGAAATCCCGCTGGACTGGCTTCCCATGAGCATCGACTGGTCGCCTCTCTCGGACGTCATCGCGACCCGCGATCGCTTCCTTGTTACCTCGCACGTTCGGCCGGACGGCGACGCACTCGGGTCGGAAGTGGGGATGGTTGGGTTGCTCCGCCAAAAGGGGAAAGACGTCCGGGTCGTCAACGCCAGCCGAACGCCTCCCCGTTACGACTTCCTCGATCCTCACGGCACCCTCTTCGAGCATTACGGGACCGCAGTCCATGCCGACGACCTGAAGGACCGCGACGCGGTGGTGATCCTCGACCTTTCGGCCTGGAGCCAGCTCGGCGAGGTGGGCGACTTCATCCGGGATTTCCGGGGTCCCCGGGTCGTGATCGACCACCACGTCAGCCAGGATGACCTGGGGGCGACCTACCTCAAGGACACCTCGGCCGAGGCCACCGGCACGCTGGTTTTCCAGGCCGTGCATGCCTTGAAAGGAATCTTCACGCCCGAGATGGCCACTGGCCTGTTGACGGCAATCGCCATGGATACCGGCTGGTTCCGTCATCCCAACACGAAGCCAAGCACCTTGCTGACCGCCGCCGAACTGATCGCCTCGGGGGCGAAGATCGAGGAGATCTACCGGCTCCTCTTCGAGCGGAGCACGCTGGGCCGACTCCGGTTGCTCGGCGAGACCCTCGCCAGCCTGAAGACCGACTGCGACGGCCGGGTCGCCTACGCGACGGTGACCCTCGACGACCTCACCAGGACCGGCGCCATCCCGCAGGACACCGAGGACCTGGTCGACTACACCGTGAGCATTGACGGCGTCGAGGTCGGACTCCTCTTCATCGAGCAGGCCCGGGGCGGTATCAAGATGAGCGCCCGATCGCGGAAGGGGCTCGACTGTGCCCGGCTCCTCGCCCCGTTTGGAGGTGGTGGCCACAAGGCCGCCGCCGGCGCGACCTTGCCCGATCCCCTCTCCGAATCGCTGCCGAGGGTCCTCGAAGCCGTCCGGGCCGCCCTCGGGGCGTGAACCTCGGCCGTTCGAGGCACGGGCCTCCGCGAGATCGAGTAAGGCAAAAGTCTGAAGTTCGCCGAGGTCGGCGGTGTCTTTCCGAGCGGATGCGCACGCCTTGTACATTAGAGGATGTCAGCACCGTACCGCCCGCCTTTCAATCCTCGACGACGAACCTCGCGACCATTGCGCGACCTCCCCGGTCAAAGGTCTCACGCATGCCCAATCGACGTGATTTCTACCGCCTCGGCGCGATCGCGCTGGGGAACCTGTTCGCCCTGGCGGTCGCCGTCCCGGGCGTCAAATACCTGCTCGATCCGCTCGGCAAGTCGTCGGGAAACGGCGAGTTTCGTACCCTGACCCGCCTGGGCCAGCTCAAGGTGGGGGAGCCCCGGGCCTTCTCGATCCTCGCCGAGCGGCAAGACGCCTGGGTCAAATATCCCAGGGAGCCGGTCGGGTCGGTCTGGCTGGTCCGCCAGCCCGAGGGGTCGAAGGTGCCGGTCGTGGCGCTTTCGGCGCGAGTGCCCGCACCTGAGCTGCCCGGTCCACCTCGCCCCCGACCGGAAATCGTTCCTCTGCCCGTGTCACCAGGCGAATTTCGACGCTCGAAGGCGCGAAGCTCAACGAGGTCGCCGCTCGGGGGATGGACACGCCTGCCGGTCGAGCTCTCGGGCGACGCCGACCCCGAAGTCCGCGTCAAGTTCGAGAGGTTCCAGCCCCAGTCGGCGGAGAAGAAGCCCCTTGCGTAACACCTTGATGAACTGGCTCGACGACCGGACCGGCCTTCGGGCCTTGACCTTGCGAGTCCTCGAACGGCCGATCCCCGGCGGTCGCCCGGTGGGGCCACGCCCTTGGGCTTCGCCCTGGCGATCACCCTGGCAGTCGACCTCGTCACCGGCCTGCTCCTGATGTCCACCTATAGCCCTTCCAGCTCGACGGCCTGGGGGAGCGTCTACTACATTACCTACCAGATGGACCTGGGCTGGTTCATCCGGGGGCTGCATCGGTTCGGCTCGTTCGGGGCGGTGGTCCTGGGCGGCTTCTTCCTGCTCCGGCTCGTCCTGACCGGGGCGTACCGGGCCCCTCGCGAGGTCCACTGGTGGCTCGCGGTCGGGACGTTCCTGCTGATCCTCGGCCTGGGCGTGACCGGCAACATCCTACCGTGGGACCAGCGCGGCTACTGGGCGGCGATGGTCGAGACCAACATCGCGGGGGCGACGCCGGTGATCGGCCCGGCGATCAAGAAGGTGATCCTTGGCGGATCGGAGTTCGGCAACCAGACGGTCACCCGATTCCACGCGCTCCACGTCTCGATCCTGCCGGGCCTGCTGGTGCTCTGCGGCTGGGCCTATGCCGTGCTCTTCGGCAAGCACGGCTACCATGGCTCGGAGGTGTCCGAGACAGACCGAGCCTTACTGGCCCCGACAGGCTCTTTTTGACTTCGGAGCCGCGTTCGCGGTCCTCGGCGTGCTGATGGGCCTGACCCTCTATCATCACGGCTACAGCCTCGACGCCCCGGCCGACCCGTCGAGCGCCGACTACCCGGCCCGGCCGGAGTGGTACTTCCTGCCGCTCAACCAGCTCTTGCATATCTTCGTGGGGCGAGAGCACATCGCCACGATGATCATCCCCGGCGGCGGTGGTGACGGGACTCTTGCTGCTTCCGCTGCTCGACAAGGTGATGCCTCGACGGCTCGCGTACGTCGTCTCATGCACATTCCTGATCACGGTGGCCGGGGCGGCGTTCGTTCTGATCGGCGTGGCACTTTACAAGGATTCTGAAAGCGAGTCATTCCGGAAGGCTCGGGCCAGAGCAGACGACGAGGCCGCGCGGGCCATCGACGCTCGCCACTGCTCGACGGTGTCCCGCCCGAAGGCTCGTCGTATGTCCTCGGCCTCGACCCGCTCCACCGGGGGGGCGAGATCTTCGGCAAGAAATGCCAGGGCTGCCACAGCCTGGGCGACCGCAAGGCCGAGGAACCCTCGGCCCCCGAACTGAAAGAATATGGCACGCTCGCCTGGGTGAGAGGGCTCCTGGAGAAGCCCGACTCGCCCGATTACTTCGGCAAGGTCCCCCAGTGCAACGGGATGACGACCTGGAAGAAAAAATACTCGAAGCTCTCGCCCGAAGAGCTGGATTCCGTGGCGTCGTTCGTCGCGAGCTTCGCGAGCATCCCGCCTGACATCACGCCCGGAGAGTGGCTGAATGACCCGAAGGTCAAGGAGCACCCCGGCCGCGAGCTTTACGAGGGGGAATGCGCCGAGTGTCACACGCTGGGCGTTCCGGTCGACGCGTCGGAGTTGATCCAACCCGCCCCCGACCTGTTCGCCTGGGGCTCGCCGCGCTGGACTTCGCGGATGATCCGCGAGCCGGGTTCGCCAGGTCACTACGGCTACCTCGAAAAGAAGAAGGTCCAGAAGATGCCTCCGTTCGGCGGCCAGCTCACCGATGCGGATATCGGCACGCTCGTCCGCTATCTCAAGGGCGACTATCGGGGGAATCCGGCCGCGTCGAAGGAGGGGGCGAAGTAGTTCACGGACCCCCTTCGATCCGGTCTGTCTCGATGGATGAAATCCGGCGATTTCGATACCCCGGCTTCCCGTTAAATGAGAGGCAAAATCATCACAAAAATGGGCTAGATTCCCTGTAATTTTCTTGAGTTGAGGAGATCTCGTCGTTAGACTCCACCTACCTCAACGAGACGTGACGCCAACCAGGGCCAGGCAAGCCCGATCCGGGACGCGTCACCCAGATTGTGCTCGATGAATTCGGGACTTCCCAAGGTCCGCAGACCCGGCGGACGGCCGAGCCGGCTTGACGCCCAAGGCGACCCGACCGGAGCCCCCCAGGCAGTCCTCCTAACGCGGCAATGACGTGTCGCGCCTTGATTTGGCCGCCGCCCCAACCGGCGACATCTGCCCTTGCGCATCCCTTACCAGGACGCCGCGCGGGGCGGTCAACGAACGGATTTCGCTGACGCCAACGCCAGGAAAGGAAGCCATCGATGAAGAACCGACCCCTGATCGGCATCAATGCGGACTATCGGGCCACTGCCAAGGGCCGCACCCCGCATTGCTTACATGCACAGCGGCTACTACGACTGCCTCCTGTCCGCCGGCGCCCTGCCCGTGATCATCCCGCCGCTGACCAAGGAGCACGACCTCGCGCCGATCCTCGACCGGCTCGACGGCGTCTACCTCACCGGCGGCGACGACCTCGACCCCAAGAAGATGGGGCTCGCCCCGCACCCCTCGGTCACCGTCATGTCCGACCGTCGCGAGAACGCCGACCGCATGCTGATCAAGCTGGTCCAGCAGCGGCGGATGCCCGTCCTCGGCGTCGGCCTGGGCATGCAGCAGCTCAACGTCGTCAACGGCGGCGGGATCTACCTCCACCTGCCCGAGGACATGCCCCGGAGCATCCCCCACCGCGACCCGCAGGGGGGCGTCCATCGCCACACCGTCGTGATGGAGCCGGGCACCCGGATGGAGGAGATCTACGGGCCGGGCGAGATCCGGGTCAACAGCTACCACCACCAGGGCATCCGCAAGCTCGCCCCGAACTTCCGCGTCGGCGCCGTCGCCCCCGACGGCCTGATCGAGGCGTTCGAGGGCAAGGACCCGGGCTGGTGGGTCGTCGGCGTTCAGTGGCACCCCGAGAACGAGGGGAACATCTCCCTCGACATGCAGCTCATCGAGGCCTTCACGGCCGCCGCCGCCTCGTCCCGGAGCGTCCCGGCGCTCGCCAAGGTCGGCTGATCGATCGCTCTCACTCTTCGATCACTCGCGGGGCCGCGACCCTCTCACTTTCTCACGCGGCCCGTCGAATTCATTCGAAAAAAAAGGGACGGGGAAGGGACGGCGAGGAGAATCCTGCCGTCGCCCTCCGGGGATGCCACGCTCACGGATGGGCGAGGCGCGTGTCGTCGCAGACACATCCGGAGGGCAAACCTTCCCCGTCCTCGATTCATTCAACCTCAAGTCAACGGGCACTGCCCACCCTACAAGCTTGCCGTCAAAGGGCTTGCGTAGGGTGAGCGCTGCCCCCTTTCTCCGATTACTCGACCGTCACACTCTTGGCTAGATTCCGCGGCTTATCAATGTCGCAACCCTTGATCCGCGCCACGTGGTACGCCAGGAGTTGCAGAGGGACGACGGCGAGCAAGGGCTGGACGACCTCAGGGACATCGGGGATCGGCAGGTAGTGGTCGGAGAGTTTGATGAACTCCTCGTCCCCCTCCGTCCCGACCGCGATCACGGGGCCCATCCTCGCCTTGACCTCCTCGACGTTGCTCAAGGTCTTGGCGTGAAGCGAGCCCCTTGGCGCGACGAAGACGCTGGGCGTTTCGGGGTCGATCAGCGCGAGCGGTCCATGCTTCATCTCGGCCGTCGGATACCCTTCGGCGTGGATGTAGCTGATCTCCTTGAGTTTCAAGGCCCCTTCCAGCGCGACCGGGAAATGGAGGTCGCGGCCGAGGTAGAGCACGCTCTTCGCCGGGGCGAGGCGTTCGGCCGCCGCGGATGATCTGCGGTTCGGTCGCGAGGACCCGTGTGAGGGCGTCGGGCACCGCCTCGATGGCGTCAACCACCGGCCAGGCCGTCGGGGAATGAAAGGTGGCGGAGACGCCCGAGGTGAAGGGCCAGCAACGTCAGAACGGTCACCTGCGCCGAGAACGCCTTGGTGCTGGCGACCCCGACCTCCGGCCCGGCATGGAGATAGATCCCGCCGTCGGCCTCGCGAGCGATCGTGCTGCCTACGACGTTGCAGATCGCCAGCGTCGGATGACCCCGACGTTTCGACTCACGCAGGGCCCCCAGGGTATCCGCGGTCTCGCCCGACTGGCTCAGGACGAAGACGAGCGTCCGGTCGTCCAGCGGCGCGTTCCGGTACCGGAATTCCCCGGCGTACTCGACCTCGACCGGCAGGTTCGCCAGTCGCTCGATCAGGTATTCGCCGACCAGCGCCGCGTGCCAGCTCGTCCCGCAGGCGACCAGCACCACCCGGCGGACCCGGCTGAGCTGGCGAGGGGTCATGTTCAGGCCACCGAACGCGGCCGTTCCCTCGCCCCGGCGGAGCCGACCCCGGCAGGCGTCCCGGACAGTGTCGGGCTGCTCGCGGATCTCCTTCTGCATGTAGTGGGCGTGGGTGCCTAGCTCGGCGAGGTCGGGCGACCAGTCGAGGCGGTCGATCCTCGGCGTGATCGACCCGCGCTCACGATGGCGGATCTCGAAGTCACCCGGAGTCAGGCGGACGACCTCGCCGTCCTGGAGGAACGCCACGCGGGCGGTGTGAGGCGCGATCGCCGAGGGGTCGCTGGCGAGCAGGTGCTCGCCGTCTCCCAGCCCGACGACCAGCGGGCTCCCGAGCTTCGCCCCGATGACCTGGCCGGGGCATCTCGGGCTGACGACGGCCAGGCCGTAGGTCCCTTCGAGCCGGGGCAGGACGCGCTGGACGGCCCCAAAGAGGTCGGCGGTCTCGCCCAGCTCGCGGGCGATCAGGTGGGCGATGACCTCGGTGTCGGTCTGGCTCCGGAACTCGATCCCGAGCGCTTCCAGCCACTGACGGAGCGCGGCGTGGTTCTCGATCACGCCGTTGTGAACAACCGCGACCGAGCCCGAACCTTCGCCGCCGACATGGGGGTGGGCATTCCGGTCATTCGCCGGCCCGTGGGTGGCCCATCGGGTGTGGCTGATCCCGCAAGTGCCCCGGGCCGGCTCTTCCAGCAACGACTCTTCGAGGACGCGGACCCGCCCCGCCTTCTTGCGGAGGGCCAGTGCGTCGCCGTCGAGGGTCGCCACTCCCGCGCTGTCGTACCCGCGATATTCCAGCCTGCGAAGCCCGGCCAGCAAGATCGGGCTCGCCTCATGCGGCCCGGTATATCCGACGATCCCGCACATCGATGAATCCTCCTTGCCGGTGACGGGCTCTCCGATGGATCGATGCTCAGGCGTCCTTCGTCGCGACCTCGGTCGGGCGGAGCAATTCCGGCGGATAGATGTAGGCGCTCTCGACGTACACGTCGCCGAGCATGGTCCGCTCGACGCGCTTCGCGAACTTGTAAGGGTATTGCTTGAGGTGCTTCAGAACCCCTCGGGCCAGCGTCTTGCGAGGGCCGATCAGCGTGACGTCGAAGACCGGATCGAGCTGGATGTCAGGAAGATCCTCGAACGCCCGGCCAACGAGTCGATAGCCGTTTCTCGGCCCTTCCTCATCGACCGACTTGCACACGAGGTTAAGCCTCCATTTCTCGTTGTCGTTGGTGTACAGCCAGAATGCGGCCATGATGTCGAGCCCATTTCGGACGAGATGCTCGATCAACTTCTGTCCGTCGCCGAGACGATAAATCACCAGTATTGCTTGATCCATGACAGGACTCCGTGCGGGGTCTCGGTGATGGCCTCGATCATCGCCCTGGCTTCCGCCCGGGTCCATCGATTGTAGCGGCTGTCTTCTTTCCAGTCTTTCACGATCTCCCAGTTCGATTTTAGACGAGCGTGTCGGCCCAGGTCGTGCTTGAACGAAATACCTAGCTTCGCAGTCCGAATCAAATCATCAAAATTATGGGTATAAGCGCCCTTCACGAAATCCTTCTCGGGGAAATCGTGCTTCTTCGTCAACTTCGCGACGCACGCCTTGAGCCCGCATTCCACCGAGTAGCCGGCCAGATAATAAGCCCCGTCGTATTTCCGGGCGCCGAAGAGTGCCTGAGCCTCCTCGATCCGGACCTGAGCCAGCTTCTGGAATTGGAGGCGGTTCATTCAGGACCCAGGCGCATCCGGCGTCTTGAGCGAGAATGGCGTGAAGTCGGTACCGATGTCGTAATAGTCCTCGTGCTCGGCCCGTTTCAGGAAGCCGACGACCTTGTAGGTCAAGGGCGTGGCGATCACCTCCCAGCCGACCTTCAGGCAGTAATTCATCTTGAGCACATCCAGCAGCCGGTCGGTCTCCCAGATCCCCAGGAAGGCGATCGGGTAGAAGATCAACGAGTCGGCGGCCTCGCCGACCATCGTCGAGCCGATCGTCCGGACCCAGAGCCAGCGCCCTTTCGTCTGGATCTTGATCTTGGCCAGAACGATACGAGTTGACGAACTCTCCGGCGAAGAACGCCACGATCGAGGCCAGCACGATCCTCGGCGCGTTGCCGAAGACCGCCTCGAACGCCGCCTGGTTCTTCCACCGGGGGTCGGCCGGCAGGTGGATCACGACCCAGCTCATCGCCCGACGCGAAGATGATCGCCGCGAACCCCGCCCAGACGACCTTCCTCGACCGGGCGTAGCCGTAGACCTCGGTGAGGATGTCGCCGAAGAGGTAGCTGATCGGGAAGAACAGGACGCCCGCGCCGAAGATGAAGTCGAACCCGCCGACGTGCAAGAACACCCGCTTCTGCGCCGAGATCAGATTCGAGCAGATCAGGATCGTGACGAACGCCGCCATGATGAAGTCATAATAACGGTACGTCCGGGGAGCGAGCCTTCGCGGGGAGTCCGTCATGGTGACGGTCGGAAAGGGACTCGTCGGTCGAGACGCCGGTCTTGCGTCGTCTCCGGGTCCTGGATGCTCATCGATGGGGCCCTTTAGCCGGGGTCGCGCGGCCGTCGCGGGGCGGGTCTGGCGAGGGTGAGGCCGACGACCACCAGGGCGAACCCCAGCGCGAGGCCAGCATAGAGAGGGTACTCGACCGGGAGCCCGGCAACCTGTCTATTCTGGTCGCGGACCTGGAGCAGGATGATCAGGCAGACGACCTCGATCAGCGGACCGACCAGCCGCAACGTCATTCCGGTTCGGGCAGTCATGGCCGTCGTCCGAGGGCGGTGAGGGCTCCGAAGCGGCCCGACGCCGCCCGGACGATCGTAACGTCCGGAGCGGGAAGCCGCCAGGGCAAGCCTGATATCGACCGAAGACCAACCATCAAACTTGCCCGTCAGTTGGCATGAATGCCCGGCATGACCACTGAGTTACTCGTCCGCCAGGTCGAAGGCGCACCGGTTGGCGATCTCCGCATGGAGCCCGACCCGCGTGTAACGGGCAACCGCCAGGTCGAAATCCCCCCGCCGGGCCGGGACGATCGAAGTCAGCGGGATAGATCAGGAAGACCGCCGCGAGCGTCACCGCCAGGCATCGACAGCCGCGCCGGGGCCTGGTCGCGGATAGACCCCAGTTCAACTCCCGGGGTCCGGCCGATCCCGATCGCCATCAAAGCCACCAGCGCGGGGAGGTAGTGGAAGCTATACCCCGCGACGCCGAAATGGACCAACAGATGCGACCCCAAAGGTAGGATGACGCCGCACGCGAGCAGGCCCGCGAGCTTCTTGCCGTCGGGAAGCGCACCAGCCGCGCCAGTCCCCTCGGCACGAAGATCAGGCCGGGCCCGAGCGTCCAGACGATCGCCAGGCCCAGCTTCACCAGATACCGAACCGGAGCGTCGACCACGCCCAGGTACCAGACGGAATTCTTGTAGCCCGGCGGAGTACGCGAAATCCGCGCTCTGCTCGCCGATAGGCTTCCCAGCCCCCGACCTCATGTAGCATCGGCAGGAGCCAGGCGAGGTTCAGGACCGTGAAGAGGACCAGTGCCCCGACCGCGGGCCGCCACCGGTGCCGCCAGACAATCACCCCGAAGACCGGCAGCAGATACGTCCCGATGTCCTCGCGATACCCCGTCCCCAGGGCCAGAACGACCGCCGAGGCGTAAGGGTGCCAGACCTTCGGTGCGTGCCAGCCTCGATAGGCGACCCCGAGCAGGAACGAGCCGACCAGCGGGATCATCGTGTAATTGCCGGCCATCTCACCGAGCGACCAGAAGACCGGCGAAACGCCCACCACCAGGGTTGAGGCCGCCGCCGTCGAAGGGCGGACCAGCGCCCGGAGCCACCACCAGAGACTCGACCAGGGCCAGGGCGCTGACGAGCATGTCGAGAACCACGAGCCCCCGGTAATGTCCGCCGACCAGCATCCCGACGATCCGTCCCGCCGCGTGGAAGAGCGTGTGATGCGCGGGGAGCCAACCGGCGTCCATCCGCTCGACGAACATCCATTCGTCCGCCTCCATCGGCCCACTTCTCGCGAACGGGAGCCTCGTCACCGCCACGAACGCCAGGGCCGCGACGATCGCCCCGAAGACGTCCCTGGAGCCCGGCTCAATCCCGATTGCACCGCTTTCGACTTGCTCGCTCGCCATCCGAACTTCTCCCTCGGCCGGGCTTTCTCTCCCAGAGGTCCACTCGCGATCCGTGGCGAATCGGCGACACGACCGTCGATTCTGGCGGTCTGTTCTTGCGTTCAGTGGAGACGCCGAGCATAATCAACGCCGCGAGGGCCGAACTTGTTGAGATCGTGCCAGCCGCTTCGGTTAGATTTGGATCGATTATCCCGTCGCGTCCGTCCACCTTGATGAGGAATCCAGCACGATGAAGCCACGCCACTTCGCTTTTGGTCGTTGTTTTTGTCGATCGCGAGCCCGCCGGTCCTGGCCGGACCGCCGACATATCACCGCGAGGTCTCACGGCTCCTTCAGAAGCACTGCCAGGAATGCCATCGGCCGGGCCAGGTCGCCCCCTTCTCGCTCCTGACCTACGACCAGGCCCGGAAGCGGGCCGACGACCTCGCCGAGGTCGCCCGCGAGCGGAAGATGCCCCCCTGGCCCGCCTCGACCAAGGAGGGCGGGCCATTCCGCGACGTCCGGTCGCTCTCCGAAGCCGAGATCGCCACGCTCGACCGCCTGGGCCAAGGCCGGCGCCCCCGAGGGCGACCCGAAGGACGCCCCGCCAGCCCTCGAGTTCCCTCCGGCTGGCCGCTCGGCCAGCCCGACCTCATCCTGTCTCTGCACGAGCCCTACGCCCTCGACGCCGACGGGGCGGACGAGCACCGCGTCTTCGTGATCCCGACCGGCCTGACCGAGGGCAAGTGGATCGCGGCGATCGACTTCCGGCCGGGCAACCCCAAGGTCGTCCATCACGCCCTGGGCGCCTTCGACATGAAGAAGCGGGCCGGATTCTCGACGAGGCCGACCCGAAGCCGGGCTACAAGGTCTTCGGCGGGTTCGGCCTCACCCCTGACGGCTTCATGTCGGGCTGGTCCCCCGGCCGGGGGCCGACGACCATGCCGCTTGGGATCGGCCGCTACCTGCCCGCCGGGGCCGACTTTCTTGCTCCAGGTCCACTACCACAAGAGCGGCAAGCCCGAGACCGACGCCACCCAGGTGGCGTTCTACTTCGCCAAGGAACCGATCGACAAGGAGATCTCGATCCGGATGGTGACGCCGCCGATGAACCGGGTCCTCCGGTTCATCCCCGACCTGTTCATCCCCGCCGGCGAGGCTCGGCACGAGGTCACGGGGCAGCCTGACGCTCGACGGTGAGGACCGGCATCTCGTCGGTGTCACACCGCACATGCACTGGCTCGGCACGGACTTCCTCCTGACCGCGACACTCCCCGACGGCTCGAAGCGGACCCTGATCAAGGTCGACCGCTGGGACTTCAACTGGCAGGCTTCGTACGACTTCGCGGAGCCGATCGCGCTGCCCAAGGGGACGCGGGTCGACATGCGTCGCCCATTTCGATAACTCGGACGCCAACCCCGCCAACCCGATCAAGCCGCCGGTGCCCGTCCACTGGGGCGAGCAGACCACCGACGAGATGTGCATCGGCTTCCTGCACCTGACCCGCGACGGGCAGCACCTGGAAGATCGTGCTCCCGAGCGCTTCCGGACCACCTGAATCCGCCCGCCGCTGAACCGAGGACCGCATGACGCCCCCCTCGATCTCGCCCCGAGCCTCGAAACGCAAGGATTTCGGCGACTTCCAGACGCCTCCCGCGCTGGTGGCTGGGATCCTCGATGCGCTCGGACCGATTGGCGAGCGGTTTCCTCGGGTCCTTGAGCCGACGTGCGGCCGAGGCCACTTCATCGCCGGTTTGCTCGACCGACCCGACTCGCCCCGAGAAATCCGGGGGTTCGAGATCCAGCCCGACCACGCCGAAGCCGCCCGGGTGCTGGCCGATCCGGTTGGTCGCACGCGAGTTGTCGTCGAGGTCGCCGACCTGTTCCGGATCGACCTCGGGCGAGATTCGCCTGGTTGGAGACCGGTCCGCTCCTTGTGGTCGGCAACCTACCCTGGGTCACGATCGCCGCCTTGGGGGCGTCCGGCAGGGTCAACGGCCCGGCCCGGAAGAATGCCCGGAACCGCCGGGGAATCGAGGCGATGACGGGCGAGTCGAACTTCGACATCTCCGAGGCGATCTGGCTCAAGCTGATCCGCGAGCTGGCGCCGGAACGGCCGACGATCGCCCTCCTTTGCAAGTCGGCCGTCGCCCGCGCCGTGCTCGGTGCGATCCGGAAGGATGACCTGCCAGTCACCCGCGCGACCATCTGGCGGATCGACGCCCTCCGCTGGTTCCGCGCGAGCGTCGACGCTTGCCTGCTGGTGATCGAGGTCGGGCCGGGCCCGAAGGCCGTCGAGGCGCCGGTCTTCGCGGACCTGTCCGCGACCGAGCCGGAAACGACCCTCGGTCTGGTGGGTGACCGTCTGATCGCCGACGTCGAAGCCTATCGGCGGGCCGGCTTTCGCCGACGGCACCTGCCCCTTGACCTGGCGGCAGGGGGTGAAGCATGACGCGGGCCCGGTCATGGAATTGGTCGAGGGCCGATGGCGGGCAGTTCCGCAACAAGCTGGGCGAGATCGTCGAAGTCGAGGCCGACTACGTCTATCCACTGCTGAAGGGGACCGACCTCGCCGGCCGAAAGCGGCCCGGCCCCTCGCGCTCGGTGATCGTCACCCAGCGCCGGCTGGGCGACGACACCGCCGATCTCGCCCGGCTCGCGCCCCGGCTCTGGACTTATCTCGTCGAGCACGCGTCCACGTTCGAGCGGCGGAAGTCGTCGATTTATCGGGGCCGCCCACACTTCGCCATGTTCGGCGTCGGGGATTACTCGTTCGCTCCGTACAAGGTGGCGATTTCCGGCTTGCACAAGTCGCCCCGATTCCGGGCTGTCGGTCCGGTCGAAGGCCGTCCGACCTTGCTCGACGACACCTGCTATTTCCTCCCTTGCCGGACCTCCGACCAGGCCAAAATTCTCGCGGAGGTGCTGAACCGACCCGAATCTCTCGACCTGATCCGCTCCCTTGTCTTCACTGACGCCAAGAGGCCGATCACCAAGGCCATTCTCCAGCGGATCGACCTGAAGGCGCTCCTGGTCCGATCGGGCATGTCCGAACTCTGGCGAGCGGAATGGGAGACGGACTGGGAGAAGCGCTCGAAATCGACCTCAAACCGTTGATTCCCCCTCATCAACCCAACGAGGAAGCCCGATGGCGTTCGCCACGATCAACTACTTCAGCCGTTCCCTGGGTAAGGCGTCTTCATTCAACATCGTCTTCCCCGACGACCCGAACATCCCCCGCCCCTGGTCGGTCTTCTACCTGCTCCACGGGCTCTCCGACGACCACACCATCTGGATGCGACGGACGAGCATCGAGCGCTATGTCGAGAGCCTCCCGCTGGTGGTCGTCATGCCCGACGGTGGCCGGGGGTGGTACACCAACGCCGCTCGAGGGATACGCCTACGAAGACGACCTGATCAAGGACGTCGTCGGACTGGTCGAGCGGACCTTCCCGGTCAAGGCCGAGCGCTCCGGCCGGGCGATCGGCGGGCTCTCGATGGGGGGCTACGGCGCGATCAAGCTCGGGCTCAAGCATCACGAGATGTTCGGCAGCGTCAACTCCCACTCCGGCGCCCTGGGCTTTCTCCGCTCCGACCCGAAGAAGGCGAAAGAACTCAGCCCCGGAGTTCGTCCGGATCTTCGGCGAGAAGCCGGCCGGAGGCCCGGAAGACCCGTTCGCCATCGTCGAGAAGATCGACCACGGCCGGATCCCGCCGATGCGAATCGACTGCGGGACCGAGGACTTCCTGCTCGACCAGAACCGGGCCTTCCACGCCCACCTGGAAGCGATGCACATTCCACACGACTACCAGGAGTATCCCGGCTCGCACAACTGGGCCTACTGGGACCTCCACGTCCAGCGAGGCCATCGCGTTCCACGTGAAGAACCTGAAGCTGGGCGGGGACATGCCGCCAGGAAGTCCTGATCGGCCTCGGAGGATGACGAGCCGTGCTCCGCGAACTGTCCGTCCAGAACCTCGCGCTGATCGAGGATGCCCGAATCGAACTCCAGCCCGGCTACTGCGCGTGGACCGGCGAGACCGGCGCCGGCAAGAGCCTTCTGCTCACCGCCCTGGGCCTGGTCCTCGGCGGCAAGGCGTCGAGCGACCTCGTCCGGCTCGGCAAGGACGAAGCCCGCGCCGCCGCCGTCTTCGACGTGTCCGAACCCAGCCTCCGGGCCGACCTCGAGGCGATCCTCGGCGGCCCGATCGACGACGACCAGTTGATTCTCACGCGGCGAATCTCCAGCCAGGGGCGATCCGCCTCGCACGCCAACGGCCTGCCGGTCACGGTTGCGACCCTCAAGGCCCTCGGCGAGCGGCTGATTGACGTCCACGGCCAGCACGAGAGTCGTGCCCTGCTCGATCCCGAGCGTCAGCGAGCCCTCCTCGACGCCTTCGGCTCGGTCGAGCCCTTGATTGAGGCTTATCAGGAGAAGCGACAGGCCCACGCCGACTTGTTAACGCGTCGAAAGGGCCTGCTCCAGGACGCCGAGGCCCGCGAGCGCGAGCGGGCCTTGCTGACCTTCGAGCGCGACGAGCTGGCCGCCGCCGACCCCCGCCCTGGCGAGCACGAAGACCTGGCCCGCGAGGCCCACCGGCTGGCCAACGCCGAGGCCGTCCGCTCGGCCGCGCTCGACGGCTTCGCAATGGCTCTACGAGTCCGACGGCTCAGCTCAAGGGATTCTGGAGAAGGTTGCCCGCAAGCTCGGGCCGCTCGCCGACTCCGTCCCCGAGTTCGCCGACGCCGCCGCCGACCTCGGCCGGCTCGCCGATGAGATCCGCGAGGTCGCCTACGCCCTCCGCCGTCTCGGCCAGACCTGGGATGACGACCCCGCCCGGCTCGACGAGGTCGAAGCTCGATTGGCCCTCTACCGGCGCCTGGCCACTCGGTTCCGCCGGCCGCCCGACGAGCTCACCGCTCTCCGCGACGAGACCGAGGCGAAGCTCGCGGCGATCGAAACAGCGACCGCCGACCTGCAAGCTCTCGACGTCCCGCTCGCCGCCGCCTGGGCCGAGGTCCGACAGGCCGCTCTCGCCTTGTCGGCCGCCCGGAGAAAGACCTGCAAGGCATTCGGGAAGGCCGTCCAGGCTCAGCTCAAAGGCTTGGGACTCGATCACGCTCGCCTGACGGTCGAGGTCCAGACCGACCGCCTCGAAGACGACCCGACGGCCGCACCTGCCCCGATCGGCGGCCTCGATCGGGCCGAGATTGTCTTCGCGCCGAACCCGGGCGAGACCCCCCGGCCGCTCCGCAAGATCGCCTCGGGCGGCGAGATGTCGCGCGTGATGCTGGCCGTGAAGACGGCCCTCGCCGAGGCCGACCGGGTGCCGACGCTGGTCTTCGACGAGATCGACACCGGCGTCGGCGGGCGGCTCGGCGCGGCGTTGGGTAAGAAGCTCGCGGAACTGGCCCAGCACCATCAGGTCATTTGCGTGACGCACCTCCCGCAGATGGCCAGCTTCGCCGCCCACCAGTGGATTATCCGCAAGAAGACCGACCGAGGCCGAACCCGGACCACGATCACCCCCCTCGGCCCCGACGAGCGCGTCGAGGAGATCGCCGCCATGCTCCGCGGCGACTCCGCCGCCGAGGGGACCCGGCAAGAGGCGATCTCGATGCTGATGGAAGCCCGAGGGACTTCTTGATCGAAGTGCCAGAAGCGTGGGAACGAGGAGAGTGAAGCCCGCCATGAGACGGCCGCGAATCCGGTTCAGCGTCGGGGGAATGATGGTCACCGTCGCGGTCGCGGCCCTGATCCTCGGCCTGGTGGAGCGCAGGGCGAGGTTCGCGAGGATCTCGCTCGCCCATCAGACAGCATACAATTCGCTCGGGTTGAGAGACCTGGAGATGTACCTGGTCCTGACGCCCTGGCAGTCGGACATCGAAGCCTCGCCGGCAGAGAAGGTGGAGGACGGGAAGGCGATCGCGGAGTTCGACCGTGGGACCCGGCCGCTCCGCGACTTCATTCGATATCATGCTCAGATGCAAGAAAAGTATGATCGTGCCTCGGACCGACCCTGGCTCCCGGTCTCGTCCGACCCACCGCCACCGCCCCGACCCTCGAACGAATTCGTGAAGGCGCTCCTTGTCCGTTTAACAGAAATGTTTTTAAAATAAAATAGTTTATTTATAAAAATATTTGTTTGTATATTAGGTAAGTCTCATGCCCATCCTCGTCGTCAGCGACCTCCACGGCGACCTCGGCTCGGTCCGCGAGGCGATCGACCATTTCCGCCCCGACGCCTTGCTCTGCTGCGGCGACTGGGGCGACCCGGAGGAGCTTTCCGAGGCCGATCTGACCGCCCTCGCCGGTCGCATCCCCTTGCTGTCAACATTCGGCAACCACGATCCGATCGACTGGCTCGCGCAGCACCGAGGGCCCGACGGCTCGCCGATCCTGCTGGCCCAGGGCGAGGTCCGCGACTTCCACGGGCTCCGCGTCGCGGCGCTCGGGGGGATCTGGGCGAAGTCGCACCGCAAATCGTTCTATGTGACCGATGAGGATGTTGCAAACCTGGCCGGGCGGATCGCGGCGGAGGGGCCGGTCGACGTGCTCCTGACCCACGCCTGTCCGGTCGGCCTGGCGGACATCACGCCCGGCGGGATGCATGGCGGGCAGCGCTGCTTTCTGGAGGCGAACAAGCGGATCGCGCCGCGTGTCCACGTCTGCGGCCACATCCACGTCGCCCAGGAGAAGACCCTCCGCGATGGCCGGCAGGTCCTCAACGTGGGGGCGACCCCGGCGGGCTCGGTGGTCGTGATCGAGGTGGGAGATTCCGGGCCGGTCGCCCGGCTGGAGCGGTTCGAGCGAGGAGCCAGGCCATGAGCGAAGTTGACGAAACGGCCCTCGACCGCGCGGCGCGGGCAATCGAGGCCGCCGACGCGTTGCTGATCGGGGCAGGGGCCGGGATGGGCGTCGACTCGGGCCTGCCCGACTTCCGGGGTCCAGAAGGGTTCTGGCGGGCCTATCCACCCTACGCGAAGCTCGGCCTCCGGTTCGAGGCGATCGCCAATCCCGCCCATTTCCGGAACGACCCGCCGCTGGCCTGGGGGTTCTACGGCCACCGGACGAACCTCTACCGCCAGACCACGCCGCACGAAGGATTCGCGATCCTGAGGCGGTGGGGCGAGCGGATGAAACACGGGGCGTTCGCGTTCACGTCGAACGTTGACGACCATTTCGCCAGGGCCGGCTTCGACCCCGACCGGATCGTCGAGTGCCACGGCTCGATCGTCTGGCGCCAGTGTCTGGTTCGACTGCGGCGTCGGGATCTTCCCCGCCGACGAGGCCGAGGTCCCAGTAGACCCGACAACATTCCGGGCCCTCGACCCCCTTCCGACCTGCCCCAGGTGCGGCCTCCTGGCCCGGCCCAACATCCTGATGTTCGGCGACCGGGGGTGGGACTCAAGTCGGACCGACGAGCAGAGTCGCCGGATCGAGGAATGGCTGACCGGACTCGGCCGGACCAACCTCGCAGTCATGGAGTTCGGCGCCGGGACGGCGATCCCGTCCGTCCGCCGCTTCTGTGAGCAAATCACCTCCACCCTCGGGGCGACCCTGATCCGCGTCAACCCCCGCGAGCCCGAGGTCCCCGCCCGTCAGGTCGGCCTGGCGATGGGAGCCCTCGAAGCCCTCCGGGCCATCGACGCGAGGCTGGCGAGTTGACCACGACGTTGCCTGGATCGTCGGACGGAAAGGGGACGGAGATGAATGCCGCGAAGTTAAGGCGGCAAACCTCTGTGGTTTGAGCCTTTGCGCCGAACCTTCATACGCAGCTTCTGGTTTGTCCCGGATCGAATGATTGCTGAATCCTCGTGTTCCGCAAGGGGCGGTCTCCGGAGACGGATCGGCCGGACCTCGGACATCTCGAAAGCAAATCAAGCTGACCTGAGCATTTACGCCTTACCTTCGCGGCATTCATCTCCGTCCCCTTGTCTGCCCTCGTCCCCTTGGCTGCCCTGAAAATAACCAGCCAGCACAGCCGAATAGCCAAGCGCTCGACGTCTAATGACGCATGCATCATGAGCGCGACCCACAATCCAGATGCTCATGATAATCCTTGCGTTCTCCGCATACTTGCCGGCGGCGGTGGAGTCTCGTCCGATGGTTCGGTACGAAGAGGATGCAGACGAATCGCCGTACATCGGGCGGCCGCCCAGGGGATTGCGCCGGGGTTTGCGCTGGAGATTGCTGATCGGCAATTATGCAGTGATCTTTGGCAGCCTCTTCTTTGCAATGTCGGCTTTGATCTCGATGCCCTTCATTGCAGTCATCGTAAGGACGATCTGGAACGAGCGAGCGCTCGTCCTCATCTTTCCCCTCCTGCTCACCCTGTTATTACCCCTTCTGGGGCTCGCCATCACCATCGATGGAGTCCGGGACGGCTTGCGCAAGATTCGCCTGCTGAGGTACGGCACCTTGGGCCAGGGAACCATCCTGAGTTGCCGATTCAACAAGAACGATCTGCCATTCCCGGAATTCCTGCGACGCTGGCGGGGGTCGCAGCAACCGCATCCGCCACCGGCCCGGGTCCAAATGGTCGTACGGTTCTTCTTCCAAGTTTGGAGCGGTGTGTTCGTCCTCATGATGATCCTCAGCGTGATCATGGCACTCATCGCGTTGAGGGAGATCGCCCTGACGGGGCGCTCAAAGTCAACATCGGCGACGCACACCGCGCCAGGATGGCTGTACTGTCCGGCTGGTCCGCCCTCGCGGTGACCCTGGGATTGCTCTTCGCCTGGCTGGCCTTTTGTCTCCGCTTATTGTCTGCGGGGCGCAGGATACGTGCCGAAACATTGGGCCAGGTTGCGCCGTCCAACCCCGATTTCTACCAAAAGCTGAGGTGCACCTTCGAATATAGCCGGCCCGGTGGGGGCATCTTCAAGGCGGAGGATACCGTCACCTTCAATAGCCAGATCGGCAACGAACCGACGCAGCCGGTGCTCTACGACCCCGCCCGGCCGGATCGGGCTATCCTTGTGAATGGGCTTTGCCTACGGATGCGAGCCGCGCTGGATGGCCGACGACGGAAAGGGGACGGAGAGAATTAATCTTGCGACGGAAAGGGGACGAGAGAATTCTCTCCGTCCCCCTTTCTGGCGGCGCTGCCTCAGGGCTGTTTCATTCTCAATTATGCCTGGGAATGGGGACTGGCTCAGGCGGTACTCGGCCAGCGCCTGTCCCCATTCCCAGGCAAGACGGGTGAACCGAGGGGGACAGGCACCTCCGCTGCGTTCCGGAGCCTGTCCCCCTTCAGCCACCCAAAGTGAGAATGAAACAGCCCTGCCCGCTGCCTCATCAGGCGTTGACCCCTGACCCGAGTTCTGATAAAAGCCGCCCCATTCCGAGGCGTCGCTCGTCGGAACGGGGCAGGTCGGCGTTCATGGAGGTTCGGGATGACACGTCAATCCAGCAGTATCCTGTCGGATAATTACTTCGACAGTGATTACTTCCAGGCCGGCCATAAGAAGGGCACTCGCTACTCGAGTTACCTCCAGACCGCCATGGAAAGCCCGATCTACAAGGGCATGGCCAAGGCCATCATGGCGGTGTTCAAGCCGAAGCGCGCCTTGGAGATCGGATGTGCCGCCGGGCCCATCGTCCGGCACCTGAGCGAGATGGGGTGCGATGCGCACGGCATCGACGTGTCCGAGTGGGCTGTCAGAAACCGGTTTCACCCGAACATCATCCAGGCGAGCGCGGATGATCTCCCGTACGACAGCAACTCGTTCGACCTGGTGTTCTCCAACCACGCCCTGGAGCACCTGCCGGACTCGATCGTTGACGGGGCCTTCGCCGAGATGAGCCGCGTCGGTTCCAGGCACCAGTTCCACATGCTGCCGATCATCGGCACCCCGCCGTATGATGGGCCCCTCAAGTCCACCATCGCCAATCTCAAGAGCGACCCCACACACAACCTCCTGCAGGATCGAGCCTGGTGGCAGGACCGGTGGAAGGAACGCGGCTGGCATTGGGTGCCGGCGAATCTCCTGCTGGACGCCGACAACACCCACTTCGAATTCTCGACCTGCCAGTTGATGCTCTCCCGCACCGATAACGACATGGAGCTGCTCCGCGCCGCTCAAGATTTCAATCAGACGTTCTTCAAGCGGGTCTCGTTGTGGGACTTGAACAAGACGGCCAACGCGACCCGGCAACCGCCCACGATGCTGAACCTGGGCACGATGATGCGGGTGCATTCGTTGACACTGCGGAAGGGCGCCTGGGCCGACCTCACCCACCCCTTCCCGGAAGCGACCAACCTGCGCGACGCCACAATCTATCTCTTCTGCCGGGTCGAGGCGACGGCGGCCGTGAACCTGCGCGTGGCGACCTTGACCTTGAAGGACGGCTTCAGCCCCACGTCCTACGACCCCAGCGACGTGGCGGGCGTCGCCCAGTCCACGGTGGAACTCCAGCCGGGCTATTCGGTCGTCCAGTTGAACATCAATGAATTCTCGCTGTGCTACGGGTCGCCCCGTCCGGAGCGTGTCAACATCGTCGCGTTCGGCGGCGAATCGCCGATCTCGGCCGAGATCCAGTGCGTCTGTGTCTTGAAGACCTCGACCGGGCATTATCGTCTCTTCGGGCCCGACATGACCCTCTTCGAGACCGCCGCCGTCACGTTTTCGGGCTTGCCCGCGAGCGCCTGATCGTCGCCCGGTCGGTCGAATCATCTCGACCCAACCCGCATGCCTCAACTCGCGACCATCCGTCCGACGCAGGCTGTCTCGGCGCAGGGCGAGGGCTCCCATATGTCCTGGCGGAGCGATAGAATCCACGTATGAACATTGTGAGTCTGCAAGACTAGCAACAAGATCCCTCGGGGCTCCTCGACCGAGTCGAGGCCGGGGAACGCCTCATCGTCGCCCGCGAAGGCCGCCCCGTGGTCGAACTCCGCCCGCTCGCGCCGCCCTCGCACGAGCCTCGGCCGTTCGGGCTGGCCGCCGGTTCGTTCACCGTACCGGCCGACTTCGACGACCCGCTTCCCGATGATATTCTCCGGGATTTCGAAGGCCGATGAGGCTGCTTCTCGATACCCACGTCTTCCTCTGGTACATCACCGCAAACCCGAGGCTGCCCGGGACCTTCCTGGCCGCCATCCGGGACCCCGCGAACGAGGTGGACCTGAGCGCCGCGTCGATCTGGGAGGCGGTCATCAAGCACGGCCTGGGTAAGCTCCCGGTCCCCGCTCCGCCGGCCGACTACCTTCCTGAGCAACGGGAAGTCCACGGCATCGCCGCCCTACCGATCGACGAGGGTGCGATGACGCACCTGGCCGGCCTCCCCGCACTCCATCGCGACCCTTTCGACCGCCTGCTGATCGCCCAGGCCCTTCAGCACGGGCTGACCATCGCCACCGTCGATGCTGAGTATCCGGTGCTTCGGCTTCCCATGGCCTGACGGCCAAACTCTCCTCAGTTCGCTGGGACGTCTCGACCCAGTCTACAAAAATCAAATCCCGGCCACCCATCCGGGCTGGCCCGCCAGGCCGAGGCGTTGGGCTATCGGCTGGAGCTAAAGCCGGCGAGCTGAGCGACCGAAGGCCGCACCGCCGGCTCCGTGGCAACTCCAACGCCGATTCGAGACGAGATCCGGCCTGACCGGGAAGGGGGACGTCTCGCGCCGGGCTGGCGTCGCCGGCCACGTCAGCAGAGCGGCGGCGGTCAGCAGGGAAGACAGTTCCTTAAGAGGCGGCCTCGGGGTAAGCCGCGCCGCACTTCATGCAGTTGCTGATGCGTGAACCTACCGTACGGACGACATGGCCGCAACTGGGACAGACGAGTTTGTTGAGGCTGAAATACAAGCACGCGAGTAGGGAGGACAAGGCGATGCCGGCCACCGCGAGGTGGCCCCTGGATATGGCCCAGCCCAGAGCGGGGGCGCAGATGAGCCACCCGGAGTACCATAGAAGTTTGCGAAGTGCCCGCCTCGACAACGCCGCCCCCAGTCCTTGAGCTGCCTAACAACCAAGCTCAGCGGACTGGACCGCTGAGGACAACCGTTGCATGACCAGCGTGCGTCGCAGCGGGCCGGGTCCGCTGCGGCGCGAGGTTAAGCGGGATTCCGGCCCAGGGCTACGTCCCTCGATTGTCCTGGTCACCGTAGGAGATGAAGGGCTTCTCCTGTCCCGAGATGCCCGCCTCGCGCGGCATCGGGATGTAGTAGCGAACCGAGATCCGCTCGTCGATGACAGTGGCGACCTGGCCGCTGGGATCGTGGGCCCGTAACTCCACCCGTGCCGCCAATCTCAGATGCTCGATGCCCACCTCCGAGAGCCGAAGTCGGAAGGTGCAGCCGTGGGTAACGCCGATGACCTGCTCGGAGTCCTCGACTCGGACCCAGGCGGCGTGCTCGCTGTATTGATCCTGCTTGTACCTTACCTCGAAGAAGTACTGGTGGTCTTCCTTGACGAAGCTCAGACAGACGGGGCTATTGAAGACGATCTTGCGGAGGATCTCGGTCGTCTCGAAACGCCTGGCTACGGCGCCCTGAGCCCGTTCCTTCCCCGGAGCCTGGGCGGCCGAGGTCGCCGCGAGACCGAGGGCGCTCGCCGCCGTCGCCGCTTTGATGGCGTGTCTTCGGGTCATGTCGTGCATCGTTCGCTCCTTGCTCGAAGATTCACAGAGGTGTGGTGCCCCGAGTGCATCCCCTTCTCTTCCGAGCCGCCTAACCTTGTTTAGGCGGCATGACACGGAGGCACGAGACTCCAGGGACTCGACTACTGGCGACGATGCCGCACGGACGCCAGTCATCGGACGGGATTGTTGTGCATCTCCTGCCCAAGCGCTTTGAGATCGTTCACTATCTTTTGTCGTCTCGCGTCTTCGGACCGTTGTTGTCGGACATTGATGTCGTTGAGCCAGCCTTGATTCGCAACCCCGCCGCGATTCGCCACGCTTTGGACGATCGCCATGAACGCGATACCAATCAAGAGAATCGCCGCCAGGGGCGCCGCGATGACCTTCATTCGTTTCGATGAAAGCGGCTTGGTCGATCGCATTGGCAATGGTTCCATCTTCAACCCCCGAATTTGACGGCCCACCGCCTGAGGACGCCTAACGTGGGAATTCAGCGGCTGGCGAAGCCGGTCCGCTGCAATGAGAAGTTAGGCGGTCGATCGGCCGCCATTGGCACGGCCGTTGCCGGGCCGGACCGGAGCACTGGCAGAGCCAGTGGCACCCAAACATTAGCACCTTTCATCTGCCAGTGCCACCCCGCCGCTGCAGCGCTGAGATGACCAGCTCTCGCACCTCGTCGGGAATCCTAGCGAATTGCCACGTCCGCTCGTCGTCGGCCGACCCCCCTGCTGCCTCCACGGCTTTTGCCCCGTAGATTACAGGCCCCAGGCTATGATCGGCGAAGTGGGCCGTTGCCACGGCATGGCCGGCCGCTCGCGCGACCGCGACCGCCACCTCGTCCGTGGCCTCGCGAGCAGCGGCATGCGCCGCGACCGCCGCCTGCTGCGCGACGCCGGTCTTGACCTCACCTCGAACCCATGCCCGTCCGACCTCGACCGCCTGTCGTGGCCGACCGTCCACGTGACGAAGCTCGAAGAGCGGCAACAGGTGTTCTGCACAATCTGCGGCCCACGCAGCGAGTAGCCGATGCTCAGCAAGCGTTAATGGCCCACCGCGATGGGCCGCCACAAACCGCTTGTCACGCATCGCCATCTCGTGCCGCCTAAGGACCATGGAGCTAAGCTGCCGTGCGCCTTGAGAAGCGTCGCCCCCCGGTCCCGTCCCGCGGCGCGTCGGTCAGCTTCAGCGACGGGTTAACCTTTCCGTCCGCTGCGCGGACCCACCCCGGCAAGGAACTGGGAGCGGGTCACCGACGTTGCGAGAATCGGGGTGCGACTCGCCGGGTCGTTGGCCGTTTTCACCCTGGTGCCTCGGGCCCGCAGTGTTCGCCTGGCCGCCACAGCTTGCGTTCACCCCACTGGTGGCACGCCGCAAGACGTGACCCCGTTTGAGAGACTGCCGCTTCGATGACGCCTGTGGCCCCGGCGGTCATGCTCCCACACCACTCCAGTCTGGAGCACGCCATGGCCATTGACAAGCCAGAAGTCCCCAAGCCCCGTCCCTCCCACCTCCCCGTCGTCCAGCCCGATGCCGCCGGCATCGACGTCGGAGCGGCCGAGCACTGGGTCGCGGTCCCACCCGGCCGCGACCCCAGCCCCGTCCGACGCTTCGCCGCCTTCACCGCCGACCTGGACCGACTGGCCGACTGGCTGGCCGGCCTCGGCATCCGGAGCGTCGCCATGGAGGCCACCGGCGTCTACTGGATCCCCCTCGACGAACTGCTCGATCGCCGCGGCTTCGAGGTCGTCCTGGTCGACCCTCGTCAGACCAGGGCCGTCAAGGGCCGGCCCAAGACCGACCGCCTCGACTGCCAGTGGATCCAGCGACTGCACGCCTGCGGCCTCCTGGCCGGCTCGTTCCGGCCCGACGACCAGATCGTCGTGCTCCGGGGCTACCTTCACCAGCGTCAGAGGCTCGTCCGTGACGCCGCCCGACATGTTCAGCACATGCAGAAGGCTGCTCGAGCAGATGAACATCAAGCTGACCGAGGTCGTCAGCGACATCACCGGAAAGACCGGCTCGGACATCATCCACGCCCTCCTCGCCGGCGTCCGCGACCCGACCGAGCTGGCCCGGTTCCGCAATGAGCATTGCAAGATCGGCGAGGCGGGCCTGGCCCAGGCCCTCCAGGGCAACTGGCGCGAGGAGCACCTCTTCGAGCTGAAGCAGGCGTTGGACCTGTGGGAGCATTATCAAGGCCTGATCCGCGAATGCGATCGGGAGGTCGAGCGTTACCTGGCGACCCTGCCCGAGCGGAGCCAGGGCGTGAGCCTGCCGCCCCGGCCGAAGGTCCGCAAGCTCAAGCCGCACGAGCCGGCCTACGACGCGCGGGGCCTGGTCCACCGCGCCTGCGGGGTGGACCTGACGGCGATCGAGGGGATCGACCAGGCCACGGCGTTGGTGCTCCTGGGAGAGATCGGCCCGGACCTGAGCCGATTCCCCACCGTCAAGAAGTTCTGCGCCTGGCTGGGGCTGTGCCCGCAGCCGAGCCAGAGCGGCGGCAAGCTCCGATCGAGCCGGGTGCGCCGGGGATCAACCGGGCGGCGCAGGCGTTGCGGCTGGCGGCGCGGAGCCTGCACCACTCGAAGAGCGCCCTGGGAGCATTCTACCGGCGGATGAAGTCGCGGCTGGGGCGCCCCAAGGCCATCGTGGCGGTGGCCCACAAGCTGGCGCGACTGGTCTACGCCCTCTTGACCAAGGGTGAGGCCTACGTCGAGCCAGGCGATGGAGGACTATGAGCGGACGTATGCGGCGAGGAAGCTGAGCGGTCTGGCCCGGCAGGCCGAGGCGTTGGGCTATCGGCTGGAGCCGAAGCCGGCGAGTTGAGCGATCGAAGGCCGAACCGCCGGCTCCAGGGCGTTTCCAACGCCGATTCGAGACGAGATCCGGCCTGACCGGGGAGGGGGACGTCTCGCGCCGGGCTGGCGTCGCCGGCCACGTCAGCAGAGCGTCGGCGGTCAGCAGGGAAGACAGTTCCTTAAGAGGCGTCATCGCCAGCACTTCTGGATGCCCGCCATCTCCGCTCGGAGTTTCGCTGGCATGCGACTCCTTGACGGCACGATACCGCTCCGGCGTGCACTCGCCAAGGGCCAAGTCTTCCAGATACGAGACGCCCAAGGCGTTCTCTACCTCGGGGTACGCATCGCGCAGGACGCGCTCGACGAAACGAAAGTGCCGCTCGGCATCCCAGAGTCGGCCGTCGTCCATCGCCTGCTCGGTGGCCCGCCGGAAGGCCGCCGCTTCGAGGTGGATGAGGCCATCCCCTTCGTCTCGGACCTCATCGGCGAGGTCGGGGAACTCCGCCGCAAGGAGTGCGATGAATTCGATGTGACCGATCGTCCCCACGGTCTGACTCCCCGCCGCCTAACGACCAAGCTCAGCGGACCGGCCCACCGGGGCAAGCCGCACTACCAGGACGCCCACGCGGCCGGGTCCGCTGCAGCGCCCGGTTAGGCCGGTGCCGGCGGTGTGGCCTGACCAATAGGGCAAATGATACCCGAACCACGCAGTGATCGAATTCGGATCGCACGAAGCGATGGACGCGAGCCTCACTTCGAATCAGGCAAATCTTCCTCGTCATCGGACAGGCGTTGCCAGACTTCGATCGGCAACCCGTCCGGGTCGGCGATGATCGTCATTTGACCGTCGGAGGGTTGGACGATCTCGACCTGATGGCTGGTAAAGTGCTCGAGCGCGTTCTCCAAGTCGTCGACCTCCAGCCAGAGCATCGTCATGGGATGATCGCCGAAGTTCGCGGGGCTTGGCCCCTCCGCGTTCGGCATGATTGTGATGGTGAACGAGCCGAGCCGATACCATTTGCAGCCAATGTCGCTTGGTAGGGCGACCGCGCCGAGCACTTCCTCGTAAAACCGTCCCGACCGCCATCGGTCCGTACAGACGATAGTGAGTGCCTTCACCTCGAAGGATGGACTCGGCCTAGCCACGCTGGTGCCCCCCGCCGCCTAACGACCAAGCTCAGCGGACCCGGCCACGGACCAGTGAGCATCGAGAGCACGAGAAGCGCGGCCCGTGGCCGGGGTCCGCTGCAGCGCGAGGTTAGGCGGCTTCGTCAGGCTGGGACAAGACGACCGTGCTCCGGTTGGTCACCGCACTGTTCCGCATGCGATTGACATAGGCCCCGATGGGTCCAAGAAGCCCGATCACGGCACCGCCCCACTTTAGCCAGTTGAGTGAACTTGCCGTGGTAGGGATGACGCCGAGCCCGATGAAGAAGAGGGCAACCCCGAAGCCGAATGCAGCACCGCACCAGTAAAGATACGCCATATGGCCCCCGTCGTTTGCCGCCTAACGGCAAAGCTCAGCGGACCCGCACCGCCGAGTGAGCCTTGATGATACCAAAAGCGTCGCGGCGGTGCGGGGTCCGCTGCAGCGCGAGGTTAGGCGGCGTCACAACTCGCCGAGTTCGCGACGATCGATGAGCGCCGCCAACTCCTCGGGCCGGTACACGAAGTCGCCGGCGTAGAGCCTGGCGAAGAACCCGGAGAACCACGCCTCCAAGCTCTCGGCGACGACCTCGCCCCGCTCGGGAGCTTCGTGCCACCATTCGAACACCCGCCGATCCTCGGACGTCGTCTCGGCCTTGACGTACAGCAGGTCACCGCCGCCCGAGCGGAGGAACGGGAACAGGCCATCCGAGCCGATCAGCTCGACCTCCTCAGCGACCGAGGCCAGGGGCAGCCAGCGGCGGCAGCCGAAGATGCCGTCCGACCCGCCGGCCTCACCGTCGCGGATGGCGTACAGCCTCCGAACGTCCGGCGGTAGCGTCAGCCCGGTACGGGCCTCGAACCCGGCGATGGCGGCTGGGGTGGCTGGCGGATTGAGCAGCCCGAGGAGGGGAGGCGCGTGATCCGCGAGCCACGCTTCCAGCCTGGCAATCTCAGCCTCCATCCGGTGCGCCCTCCGCCGCCTAACGACCAAGCTCAGCGGACCGGCCGCCGACCAGTGACATCGATATTACCAGAAACCGCTCGCGGCGGCCGGGTCCGCTGCAGCGCGAGGTTAGGCGGCGGATCAGATCCAGTCGGTGCCGAAGCCTTCGGTTGAGCGAAGCCTTGATAGAGCGGGCATGTAAAGATCGTCACATTGGCCGCAAACGATGACGAAGCGATCTTCATACCCCTTGCGACCAGGCATTGGGTTGAATTTCGTGATGGTGGTACGACAGAAGGGGCAGTCACCCTCACCATCACGCCTGTCCTCAACGATCTGCCCATCGCCCAGGCCGGCGAGTTGGCGGATGCCGGCCTCATACTCGTCGATTGCCGAAGCGATATAGGTGGAGTTACCGAAGTGTTCGCGGTTGAGATCGCGCATCTCGCCGAAACGCGGCAGGCACTTGGCGAGCAGGTCGTCACGCACAACGCTAGGCGCGACGGTCATCGTCTGGGCGGCGACCATGACGCCTTCGATGAGGCCCGACGCCCGGAATATGTGCGTCGTCATCGGATGGTTCAGGTCAAGCATCGGTGACGACCTCCGAGCCGCCTAACCTTATGTAGACGCCCATCCGGGCGTCTAATCCCGGAAATTGACATCTTTTACGCCCGAAAGGGCGTGGTGTTTCACGCCTTTTCGGCCGTCTAATCCCATCCACAAGGGGATTGTCCGACGATATTCCTCGGAGGTCAAGGACATTCTCGGACTGATTCCAATCTCCCGCGAGTCATGTGCGTGCTGGGTCGTGACCCAGCTCGCGTAGTCATGGCGTTCTCCTTGTCCCAGATTGATCTCGGTAGGATTTCCGCAGTTGGAGAGACGAAGATTTTATCAAGCGATTCTGGGGACTCTTCGTAGTTCTACTGTAACGGATCGATGATTTTAAGTGCGACCTAACTCTCTTCGCCCGATTGATTTGCAGCCCCGGAGGGGCGACCGTCAGTTGCCCAGGGTGAAACCCTGGGTTCTCGACAGCCGGGAGATCCAATGAGCCCTGGAAGGGCGACAGTCGGCTCCGATCGCGTCCCGACTGGCGCCCTTCCAGGGCTCGTTTTTCCGGTCGGTTCTCCATTCCCTGGGTTTCACCCTGGGCGACTGACGGTCGCCCCTCCGAGGCTGCAAGAGAAATGATCTCTTGAGTTTACGCCAATCCGTGACAGTCGAAGTAGGGTGGGTCGAGTGAAACGAGCCCATACGCATCAGGTTAAGGAGCGACGGATTTCGCACGATCGATCGTAAACATCAAGGGTGCCACGGGTTCGGCACTCCGAACCCGTGCCCCGACCGCGACCGCTCACGGCACGGGTTCGGAGTACCGCACCCGTGGCACCCGAGAGACTTCCAGCCGAGCCCCTGCAGCTTGCCGGATGCGAAACCTGATGCGAATGGGTCGAGTGAAACGAGCCCCACCACAGATCGGGAGGGCTGGTGGTGCTCGTTTCACTCGACCCACCCTACGCATTGCTCCTAATCTGACAGTCTGTGAAGACTCGGTTAGACCAACTGCGTAACTCCTACTCGGTTCAAGAATCTTTCTCTATTTCAGCCCCGGAGGGGCGACCGTCATTAGCCCAGGGCGAAACCCTGGGATGGAAGGACCGACCAGAAAGACAAGCCCCGGAAGGGCGACAGTCCGGACGCGACCGGGTCAACTTTCGCCCTTGTAGGGGGGAGGAATGATGTCTGGAATCGATTTCGCCTCGGCACCGCGTCCACCGCGCTCGGAATGATTTCCTGCATCGATGATGGCGTGAACGCGGAAGATGGGTTGCTTACGAAGAATGGTTGAATCAGGGAGCATGGCTAATCCGGTGATCGGCGTTGTCGTTCGTTCATACACTCCGGCTCCCTTGTGGTTTGTTGTGCAAAGTGGGTTTCGGAGCCCGGTTTTTCGCCGATTCTGGTCGATTTTCGACCCATTTCGACCGAAAATCGGGCTGTTTCGCCCCCTTTTTGGGGCTTTTGAGGGTCTTTTTGAACCGCTTTGCACGGCAAAGCCAGTAAGGATCGGTATCGGATTGGGCGTGAACTGGCGCACACTCAAGGACGGCATCGGGGACCAGGTTCGAGGTCTTGGCGGGCTCTCCGATCCGGGGAAGTCGTCTCTCCAGGGCGACCTCGACCCTTCGCCTGGAATGCCCTTCGAAACCGGGTTGAGGGGAATCCGTCCGGGTCGTCGGAAAAAGTGTGTTCGAACCGGGCCTTCGGCGGTGAAGTTACTGGGGACGGGCAACGCCCTCGGCCCGATCGCCGAGGTCGCGAGCCCGTCGAACTGGTGGAAGTTCTCACGATGATTGGGTTTGTCCTGGTCCGCGAGGCCGATCGAGAATCGACGCGGTTGGGTTCCTCTGGGAGATCCGGGAGTGGCGGGCCGGTCGAGCGATTGGGTTTGTCTGGGAACCGGGGAGAGGAGTCGTTGGCTTTGTCTACAGCGGTTCACAATCGCGTGGCACTGATTCCTCCTCGTAGGGCAGGGCTTGCCCTGCCGATCGAGCGGGGACGGCAGGGCAAGCCCTACCCTACGTGCTTCGGAGAGGAGTCGTTGGCTTTGTCTGGGAAGTCCGAGGAAGCGAATTGGCTTTGTCTGGGATCGTCGGACGGAGGGTGGTAGGGTTTGTCTGGGAAGGTCCGGATGCAAGCCAGTTGGGTTTGTTTTTTCCCTCTCGCGGCGGGTGGCAGAGTCCATCGCAGGAAACACGGATCTCCTTGCTAAGAATAGATTTGCGTAATATCGACGGCCCGGCCACCCGGGTCAGGCGACGACGGATGTCCCGCATGTAACTCGTTGTCCGCGTAAGGAGCAGGGTCGGGAACCGTCGAGACTCGACGATCCAAAGGCACCGAACGACCCGGGCAAAGCGACCCGGGGGATGCCGATCGCGCCGGCGGTTCGGGTAAGATCGGGCCTTCGATTCCTCCCGGACCCCACGGACCCATCAGTATGACCCTCGGATCGGTCCCGCACGCACCGGCCCCGAGCCCCAGGGCGGAGCGCGGCATGCGGGTTTCCCTGTTCATCACCTGCTTCAACGACACCATCTTCCCCCGGACCGGCCGGGCCGTGGTCCGCCTGCTCGAACGGCTCGGGCACACGGTCGAGTTCCCGATGGAGCAGACCTGCTGCGGCCAGATGCACTACAACACCGGCTATCAGCTCGAGGCGATCCCGCTGGTCCGCCGGTTCGTCGAGGTCTTCGGGTCGGCCGAGGTCGTCGTCTCGCCCTCGGCGTCGTGCGTCGGGATGGTCCGCGACATGTACCCGCACGCGGCCGAACTGGCGGGCGACAAGGACCTTGCGCCGAGGCCGTCGAGGCGATCGCCCCGAAGGTCTTCGAGCTGTCGGAGTTCCTCGTCAACGTGCTGGGCGTCGAGGACGTGGGGGCGTATTATCCCGCACCGGGTGACGTATCATCCGACCTGCCACTCGCTGCGGATGCTCCGGGTGGGCGATGCCCCGCTCAAGCTCCTCAGGGCGGTCCGGGGGATCGACCTGGTCGAGCTGCCCCGGGCGGAGGAGTGCTGCGGGTTCGGCGGGACGTTCGCGGTCAAGAACGCCGACACGTCGATGGCGATGCTCGGCGACAAGATCCGCTGCGTGCTCGACACCCGGGCCGAGGTCTGCACTTCGGCCGATAACTCGTGCCTGATGCACATCGGCGGGGCGCTTGCACCGCCAGAGGGCCGGGGTGGGCACGGTCCACCTGGCCGAGATCCTGGCGTCGACCGAAGACGAGGGGGAGGTCCGATGAGCGTCGAGCCCCTGCCGACCACGTCCCGCCGTCCCGTTCCAGGACGCGGCCAAGCTCGCCCTGGCCAACACCCAGCTCCGGCGGAACATGGGCAAGGCCACCCAGACGATCCGGGGCAAGCGGTCGCGGGCCGTCGAGGAGCTGCCCGACTGGGAGGCCCTCCGCGAGGCCGGCCGGGCGATCAAGGAGCGGGTCCTCCGCCACCTCGACGACTACCTCGTCCAGCTCGAGGAGTCGGTCACGAAGGCCGGCGGCCACGTCCACTGGGCCAGGGACGCCGCCGAGGCCGAACCGGATCATCGCCGGAGATCGTCAAGAGGCACGGCGCAAGCGAGGTCGTGAAGGTCAAGTCGCTCACGACCGACGAGATCGGCCTGAACGAGGCCCTCCAGGCCGAGGGGATCGAGGCGATCGAGACCGACCTGGCCGAGCTGATCATCCAGCTCGCCGGCGATCGGTCGTCGCACATCCTCGTCCCGGCGATCCACAAGAACCGCTCCGAGATCCGCGAGCTGTTCAAGCGGAAGCTCGGCCTCGAGCACCTGACCGACGAGCCGAAGGCCCTCGCCGGCGCCGCGCGGGCGCACCTCCGGGCGAAGTTCCTCTCGGCCAAGGTCGCCGTCAGCGGGGTCAACTTCGGCGTCGCCGAGACGGGGACGGTCTGCGTCGTCGAGTCCGAAGGGAACGGCCGGATGTGCCTGACCCTGCCCGAGGTCCTCGTCTCGGTCATGGGGCTGGAGAAGATCATCCCGACCTGGCAGGACTTCGAGGTCTTCCTCCAGCTCCTGCCCCGCTCCTCGACCGGCCGAGCGGATGAATCCGTATACCTCGTTCTGGACCGGAGTTGCGCCGGGGGACGGGCCGAAGGAGTTCCACCTCGTCCTGCTCGACAACGGCCGGACCAAGGTCCTGGCCGACCCGATGGGCCGCCAGGCCCTGAACTGCATCCGGTGCAGTGCCTGCCTGAACATCTGCCCGGTCTACGAGCGGACCGGCGGCCATGCCTACAACTCGGTCTACCCCGGCCCGATCGGCGCGATCCTGACGCCGCAGCTCGCGGGCGTCGAGAACGCGGGCTCGCTCCCGTACGCATCCTCGCTCTGCGGAGCCTGTTACGACGTCTGCCCGGTCAAGATCAACATCCCCGACGTGCTCGTCCACCTCCGAGGGAAGGTCGTCCGGGCCAAACAGGAAAAGGGGGGCTGGCCCGACGCCGAGGGACTGGCGATGAAGTTCCTGGCCCGCGTCTTCAGCCGTCGCGAGTCGTTCGAGCGGGCGCAGCGGCTGGGCCGGTTCGGCCAGAAGGCGGTCGTCCGCAAGGGGTTCATCGAGAGCCTGCCCGGCGAGCTGGCGGGCTGGACCGCCATGCGCGACGTCTACCCCGTCGCCCAGCAGACCTTCCGCGAGTGGTGGGAGACCCGGTCATGAGCGAGGCCCGAGACGCCATCCTCCGCAAGGTCCGCGAGGCCCTCCGCGACGTCCCGTCGTCCGAGACTCCCCTCGGACGTGCCCGTCCGGCGCGACTACCGGCATCAGGACCGACGCCCCGGCCGAAGAGCGGATCACCCGGTTCATCGAGCGGGTCGCCGAATACCGGGCGACCGTCCGCCGGGTCGAAACGGGAGCCCTGACCGACGCCATCGCCGAGGCCTGCGCCGCCCGAGGGGCCCGGCGACTGGTCGGCGCCGGCCGACCTGCCCGAATCCTGGATTCCGCCGGGACTCTCGGTGTTGAGGGATCATTCGCTCACGAATGAGCAATTGAACGATAGTGACGGCGTGATCACCGGCTGTGCGCTCGGGATCGCCCAGACCGGGACGATCGTCCTGGATGGCGGACCCGGCCAGGGGCGGCGGGCGTTGACCCTCCTGCCCGACTATCATCTCTGCGTGATCCGCGAGGACCAGATCGTGGGGATCGTCCCCGAGGCCGTCGCCGTCCTGGCCGGATCGGCGGGCGTCCCTGATCGGCCGCAGACCTGGATCTCGGGGCCCTCGGCGACCTCCGACATCGAGCTGAACCGGGTCGAGGGGGTCCACGGACCCAGGACGCTGGAGGTCCTGGTCGTGGCGGATCGAGGTCGAGTTCTCGATGAGGGAAAGGGTGGGTGACGGGATTCGAACCCGCGATATCCAGATCCACAATCTGGTGCCTTAACCGCTAGGCCACACCCACCGTCGAGGAGAATTCCAGGATAAACGCCCCCCGGCTCGTCGTCAAGCGTTTCGGCCGGGGGGAATGGTTCGGGGGTCGATCGGCGAGGAAGTCTCTCGCCCTCTCGGGGGCGTGATAGAGTGGTTTCGAGGCGGATGGGGACCGGTTCCGGCGACTCGGCCAAAATAACCAAGAATTGGCCTTGACCCCTTCCAATAATGTCTTGACGTTGAGCCGTCGGATTGATGGGATAGGTCCCCGTGAATCGACGGAACTCGAAGGGTGGCGACGGATGGCGACGACGGGTCTGAAGATCGGGATCATCGGCCGGGGCTCCGCGGCCAGGGCGCACGCAAATCGCTTGATGGCGATCGAGAGCGTGACCCTGGTCGGCTGCGCTGACGCCGAGCTCTCGGCCGCCCGGTCGATGGCCGAGCTTTGTTCGAGACCCGGTCGGCCGGTCGCGGCGTTCGCCGGCCACGGCGAGTTGATCCGCTCGACCTCGCCCGACGCGGTCGCGATCTTCACGCCACACCCGTCGCACTACCGGCCGGCGATGGATGCGCTCCAGGCCGGCTGTCACGCGTTCATCGAGAAGCCGCTGACCACCAACGTCCAGGAAGCCGTCAACATCATCGGCGTGGCCCGGGGCCGCGACCGCAAGGTGGGCGTGGGACATCATTTCCGACTATTCCCGTCGCTCGTGCGGGCGAAGGAGATGCTGGACGAAGGAGCCATCGGGCCGGTTCGCCTGGTCACGGCCACGATGACCCAGCCCTGGTTGGAATCGCACCAGGGCGAGGAACATGCGTGGCGATTCGACCCTCGATTTGCCGGGGGTGGAATCCTGGCCGATTCGGGAACCCAGCTTCTGGACGCGCTCCTCTGGACGACCAGCCAGTCGGCCGACTCGGTTGCGGCGATCCAGGCTCGGGAGTCATCGGGGCTCGACACCGTGACCTCGGCCTCGATTCGACTGACAGACGGAGCGCTGGCCACGGTTGCCATCTCCGGGATCTCGCCCGGATCGCTCTTCGAGCTGGTCTATCACGGGGAGGCGGGGCGGCTTCGCGCGACCGATCTCTCGCTGAGCCTGGAGCATGGCGATGGCCCGACGCTCCCCGTGGCGCTGCCCGGGCTATCGGGAAGCGTGGATGCCAACTTCGTCGATGCGATTCTCGAAGGTGTTCCCCTGTGCTGCCCGGTGGATCAGGCGCTCCCCGCGATCCGGCTCCTGGAGGCGATCGCCCGATCGGCCACGATCGGGCAATTCGTCGGGCTCGCATGAGCCGCGAGCGTTCACGAGCTGATGTCGCTGGCCGACCCGAGATTTCCGGTCGCCGGGCGGCTTGACAAGAACGTATCTCTTTCCTACCAATAGGGCTCCGCCCTCGGGGACAGCGTCAAAAGGCGCCGGGGGGTTGAGCCGAATCCGCGATGCCGAACGAGTCCGGGGGCCGAGCCGAGATGACCCCCAGTCCTGAGGACCGAACGATGTGGGAACGTGTTGCCTTGGCCTCGATCGCTGAATACCCCGTCGCGGGAGACTTCGCCGACCTCGAATTCGGCGAGATCGTCCCGCCTCTCTTCGCCCGGCATCCCGGCGACGAGGAAGAGGACGACGAAATCGACGACGAAATCGACGATGAGGAAGACGACGACCTCGACGACCTCGACGACGACGATGACGACCTCGACGACCTCGACGATGACGATGACCTCGACGAGGAAGACATGGAAATCGACGAGATCGACATCGACGATGAGGACGACCTCGACGACGATGATGACGACGACCTCGACGACCTCGACGACGAGGAAGAGGAAGAACTCGACGACCTCTGATCGCGCCGGGGTCGCCCCTCCGCTTCAGGCCGTCCCCCCGAGTCATCCCCGCCCGGGCTCCCAGGCCCGGGCGGGGCCTCATCCGTCGGAGGAGGGCCGTCCCTGCCCCATCTTGTTCCTGGAGAGTAACGTTCGTCGAAATTCCTTCGACCTTCTCCTTGGTTCCTCCGACGATTCCGGCTATCTTTGATGCATCTTATGACGATCGGCCTGCCCTCACGGCGGGGAAGGTACCCGCCCGAATCGTCTCAGGCCGAGAAGGGAGCGTCTCTGGAATGTCCGCAGCCTATGATCGACCGGACGACTCCTTCGAGGCCCCGATCCCGGAAACCTCGAAGCGCCGGACCCGCGAGCAAAGCCAGTTGGAATTTGAACTCGACTTCCTCGGCCGGGTCCTCGAACGGGACCCGCTCTATGGCGACGCCCTCAAGGTCCACGCCGACAACCTGGCGGCCAAGGGCTACTATAACCGGGCCTTGCAGGCCGATTGCAGCTCGTCCGGATCCGTCCCGACCGACCGATCCCCTGGTATAACCTGGCCTGCAGCTATGCCTTGCTGGGGATGACCGAACGGGCCTTCGAGGCCCTGGAGCGGGCCCTCCGGCTTGGCTACGGACATCTCCATCACCTCCGTCGCGACCCGGACCTCAAGTCGCTCCGCCGAGATCCCCGGTTTGCCCGCCTGCTTCGTCGTTACTGAGCGAGCCCGCCCGTCGATGCATCATCACCGCTGGGAACAGGTTGACGAGGCCGCCCGGATCGTCCGAGCCGCTGGCCTCAGGGGTCCGCCGACCGTCGGGATCGTCCTCGGCACAGGACTGGGAGCACTCGCCGAGGAGATCGCGGAACGCGACCGTCATCCCCTATCCTGAGATTCCCCACTTTCCCCATTCGACGGTGGAGAGCCATCGAGGACAGTTGGTCTGCGGGACACTCGCCGGCCGTCGCGTGATGGCGATGGAAGGGCGGTTTCACCTCTATGAAGGCTATTCCGCCGCCCAGGTCACATTCCCGATCCGGGTCATGCAGGCGCTGGGCTGCCGAGACCCTGATCGTCTCGAACGCGGCCGGCGGGATGAACCCCATGCACTCCAAGGGGGACATCGTCGTCATCGACGACCACATCAACCTGCTCGGCCTGAACCCCTTGATCGGTCCGAACGATGACCGGCTCGGCCCCCGGTTCACGGACATGATCGAGCCTTATGATCGGACGCTCCAGGATCTCGCCCTGAAGCTCGCCCTCGAGTCGAACATCGTCGCCCATCGCGGTGTCTACGTCGCGGTGACCGGTCCGAACCTGGAGACGAGGGCCGAGTACCGCTTCCTCCGGGCCATCGGCGCCGACGTGGTCGGGATGTCCACAGTGCCCGAGGTCCTCGTCGCCGTCCACGCCGGGATGAAGGTGCTGGGCTTCTCGATCGTGACCGACCTCTGCCTCCCCGACGCGCTGGAGCCGGTCAAGATCGAGGACATCCTCGCCGTCGCCGGTGAGGCCGAGGGGAAGCTCCGGACGATCGTGCGAGGCGTCCTGGAGCGGATGGCTTGAAGTTCGCGAAGGGTAGGGCTTGCCCTGCCGTTTTCGCGAGCCTTGACGGCAGGGCAAGCCCTACCCTACAAATATCGATCTGAAAATACGAAGAATGTCCACCAACGCCAAGCCCTACAAAGAGACCCTGAACCTGCCGGTCACCGCCTTCGACATGAAGGCCAACCTGACCGTCCGCGAGCCAGCGATGCAGGCCCGTTGGCAGGAGCAGGATCTCTACGCCCTGATCCGGCAGAAGTCCGCCGACAAGCCTCGCCGGATCCTCCACGACGGCCCGCCTTACGCCAACGGCGAGATCCACATGGGGCACCTTCTCAACAAGGTGCTCAAGGATGTCGTCGTCCGCAGCCTGACGATGCGCGGCTACGACAGCCCGTACGTCCCCGGCTGGGACTGCCACGGCCTGCCGATCGAGCACAAGGTCATGAAGGACCTTGGCTCGAAGGCGGCCGGAATGGGCGTCGCCGAGGTCCGCGCCCTCTGCCATGCCGAGGCGATGAAGTGGGTCGACGTCCAGCGCGACCAGTTCCTCCGCCTGGGGATCTCCGGCGACTGGTCGCAGCCCTACCTCACGCTCGACCCCCGCTACGAGGCCGGCATCCTCGACGTCCTCGCCGGCCTGCTCGACAACGGGTCGATCTTCCGCCAGCTCAAGCCGATCCACTGGTGCCTCCAGGACCGGACCGCGCTGGCCGAGGCCGAGCTGGAATACTCCGACGAGACCTCGCCCAGCATCTACGTCAACTTCCCGATGGTCGCGGGCGTGCCCGAAAGCTGGGGTCCCGGCCCCTGGCACGCGATGATCTGGACCACCACCCCCTGGACCCTCCCGGCCAACGTCGCCATCGCCGCGCATCCGGATCTGGATTACGTCGGGATTCGGTACGTCGACCCGGCGACCGCCCAGCCCGTCCAGACGATCCTGGCGGCCGAGCTGGTTCCCAAGGTCATGGGTTTGCGCGGCCTTACCGACTTCACCGAGGTCGGCCGCTGCAAGGGGAAGGACCTCGAAGGGGCCCGCTACCGGCATGTCTTCATCGACCGCGAAAGCCCGATCGTCCTGGCACCCTATGTGAGCGTCGAGGACGGCACCGGCCTGGTCCACACCGCGCCCGGCCACGGGACCGAGGACTACCAGACCGGCCAGCGTTACGGCCTGCCGACGCTCGAGCCCGGTTGACGCCTCGGGCCGGTACACCGACGAGGCGCCGGCGTCGCTCGTCGGCGAGCACGTCTTCAAGGCCAACCCGAAGGTTGTCGAGATGGTCCGCGAAGGCGGCTATCTCTACCACTACTTCGAGTTCGCCCACAGCTACCCTCATTGCTGGCGGTGCAAGAAGCCGGTCATCTTCCGGGCGACCGAGCAATGGTTCGTCGCGGTCGATCACGACGACCTGCGGGCGAAGACCCTCAAGGTCATCAACGAGGAGGTCCGCTGGCATCCGGCCTGGGGCCGGTCGCGGATCGAGGCGATGGTCTCGCTTCGCCCCGACTGGTGCATCAGCCGCCAGCGGGCCTGGGGCGTGCCGATCCCGGCCCTCGGCTGCGAGTCGTGCGGGACGCAACTCCTGACGGCCGAGACCGTTCGCCACTTCCGCGACCTCTTCCGCGTCGAAGGGGCCGACGCCTGGTTCTCGAAGCCGGTCGAGGAAATCCAGCCGCCCGGGGCGACCTGCCCGAAGTGCGGCGGGACGGCCTTCCACAAGGAAGGCGACATCCTCGACGTCTGGTTCGAGTCCGGCTCCAGCCACCGGGCCGTCCTGAAGGAGCCGAGCTACGGGCTGGATTATCCCGGCGTTCCTCTATCTGGAGGGCTCGGACCAGCATCGAGGGTGGTTCCAGTCGTCGATCCTGACCGCCGTCGCGACCACCGGCCGGGCTCCGTTCGAGGGAGTCCTGACGCACGGTTTCATCGTCGACGAGCAAGGCAAGAAGATGGCCAAGTCGGGCGGCAATGCCGTCTCGGCCGTCAAGGCGACCGAGCAATACGGCGCCGATGTCCTCCGGCTCTACGTCGCCAGCCTCGACTACGCCGACGACGTCCGGATGAGCGAGCGGGGAATCAAGGAGACGTCCGAGGCCTACCGGAAGATCCGCAACACCTTCCGCTACCTCCTGGGCAACCTGGAGGACTACGCCCGGTTCGACCCCTCGACCGTATGCCCCGGAGACGCTCCACGAGATCGACAAGTGGGCGCTGGGCCAGCTCAACGCCGTGATCCGCGACGTGACCGAGTCCTACGAGCGGTTCGAGTTCTATCGGGTCTACCAGCGGATCTACCAGTTCTGCGCCGTGGACCTGTCGAGCTTCTACCTCGACGTCCTCAAGGATCGGCTCTACGCCGAGGCCCCCGACGGCCCCGACCGCCGCGCCGCGCAGTTCGTCCTGGCCCGACTCCACGAGAACCTGACCCGGCTTGCTGGCCCCGATCATCCCGCACACGGCCGAGGAACTCTGGGACGTCCTGCCGGCCGATCGCCGAGGGCCGAGCGTCCACCTCGCCGACTGGCCCGAACCCGAACCTCGGTGGGACGACCCCGAGCGCGACGACCACTGGGACCGGCTCAAGCAACTCCGCGAGCTGGCCCTGGTCGCCCTGGAAGGGATGCGGAAGAACAAGCAGATCGGCTCCAGCCAGGAGGCCGTCCTCCGGATCAGCACCGACGCCGAAGGCGCCGCGAGGCTCGACCGGGGCCTGCTGGCGACGCTCTGCATCGTCTCGGAAGTCCACGTCAAAGCCGACCGCGATGGGCACGTCGTCCAGGGTCGAGGAACACGTCGTCGCCGAGAAGTCGCCGCACCCCAAGTGCGAACGCTGCTGGAACTACCGGTCGACCGTCGGCCTCGACCCCGACCACCCGACCCTCTGCGAACGCTGCGCGGCGGTCGTTTCCCAATAAATGAGGACAGATCGGTTCTGATGCCCGAAGGCCCGCGAACTCCACCCATCCTCGACCCGCCAATCCGCCTGGCCGTCTGCGTGTCGGGCGGCGGGACGACCTTGCAGAACCTGGTCGACCGGACGCTCGACGGTCGGCTCCGGGCCGAGGTCGTCCAGGTGGTCGCCAGCAAGCCGGGCATCGGGGCTATCGCTCGGGCCGAGCGGGCGGGAATCCCGGTCGCGGTCGAGGTCCGGGGCAAGCGTTCGCTCGAAGACTTCAGCTCGGCGATCTTCGACCCGATCCGCCGACGAGGGGCCGACCTGGTGATCCTCGGCGGGTTTCTATCGCTTATCCAGATCCCGCCGGATTATGTCGGCAAGGTGATCAACATCCATCCTTCGTTGATCCCGGCCTTTTCCGGCAAGGGGTTCCATGGCTCCGCGGTCCATCGGGCGGCGATCGAGTCCGGGGTGAAGCTCTCGGGCTGCACGGTCCACTTCGCGGACGACACGTATGACACCGGGCCGATCATCTTCCAGAGCCCGGTGCCGGTCCTCAACGACGACACCCCCGAGACCCTGGCCGCTCGGGTCTTCGAGGCCGAGTGTGAGGCACTTCCTGAGGCGATCTCCCTCTATGCCGACGGCAAGCTCCACGTCCGTGGGCGACGGGTCCTGATCGGATGAATCTGGCCTCGCGGAATCGGAGCGGTTCGGGGTGGAACCGTGAAGGCCGCGCGCTGTAGGCTGGAAGGTCTTCGATGGAGGGGAAGAGGGATGGCCCGGCCGAGAAGGCGGGGCCGCCTCGCGACCTCGATTGACAGGCCAGGGCGGCGCGATTAACATGCCCCGCCCTTCTCAAGTCGGTGCGAACGAACAGGAAGGGGACGGCCTCGACATGGCAAACGGTTTCAAGCCCGAGGATCTCGGTGTGTTCCGCGACTCGTTGCTCGGCCTCCAGGCCCGGCTCCGAGGCGACCTCGACCAGATGACCGACGAGGCCCTCGGGCGCGGTCAGCCCGAATCCTCCGGCAACCTCTCCAATGTCCCCCTCCATATGGCGGACGTCGGCACCGAGAACTACGACCAGGAATTCACCCTGAGCCTGATCGAGAACGACCAGGATACCCTCGGCCAGATCCACGACGCCTTGAACCGGATCACCGCCGGAACATACGGCCGTTGCGAGGAATGCGGCGAACTCATCGCCAAGCCTCGACTCCAGGCCCTTCCCTACACGAAGCACTGTATCGAGTGCGCCCGAGCCATGGAGAGTCGCGGATGATGCAGGAGACTCCCGCGCAACGGACGACGCGGTCGATTCCCGCGAGCCGGTTCCTCCTCTTCTGGGCCATCGCCCTGGCGGGGGCCGGCTTCGACCTCTGGACGAAGTCTTATTTCTTCCGATGGCTCGGCGAGCCTCACCAAAGGCCACCGGTCACGGTCATCCAGAACGTCCTGGAACTCCAGACGAGCTATAACCCGGGTGCCCTCTGGGGTTTCATGCGGGCGGTCCAGTACAGCAGTCTGATCTTCGCGGCCCTCTCGATCGTCGCGGCGATCGGGGATCTACGTCTGGCTCTTCGTCCTCGGAGCGGCCTCCGACCGCCGGCTGACCGTGGCGCTGGCCCTGATCATGGCCGGGGCGCTGGGCAACTGCTACGACCGTCTGGTCCTCGGACACGTCCGCGACTTCGTCCACCTGCACGTCGACGCCATCAACTTTGACTGCGCGATCTTCAACTTCGCCGACAACATGCTGGTCGTTGGAGCCGTCGCGCTCGTCCTGCTCGCCCTCCGGCCCGAAGCGGTGGAGACCGAGAACCCGGCCTCGAAGGCCGAGCCCGCGGCGTCGGTCTGAGGCCATGCCACCCGGAGTCACGGAATCGTAGGGTAGCGCTTGCCCCGCCAGGACGAAGTCCTAGCAGGACATGCATTGCCCGACCGATCCACCGTGGGCCGCTCAAGCATTCTTCGACTTCACATCGCAGGCGAGTGAGCACAAAAAGCCCGACCGATTCTCCCGGAGGAGATCGGCCGGGCGTTTTGGTTTTGTCGCAAGCCGCATCCATCGTTCAACTTCGACCCGGGACCGGAGATTCCGATCCCGGATCAAAATGAGGAAGGGCTGGCTTAGTTAGTGGCTGCCGACCAGTTCGCCGTGCGTGATCTTATCGGGGTCTTCGGCCCCGAAGAGCAGGTCGGCGCCGAGGGCCGTCTCGCCGTGCTGGCTGAGGTCGAGGCCGAGCTCTTCCTGCTCGCGGGGTCACCCGGAGCGGGATGATCAGGTCGGTGATCTTGTAGAGGATCAGCGAGCCGAAGAAGGCGAAGGCCGAGACCACCACCAGGGCGATCAGGTGAGCCAGGAAGATCGGCATCTGGCCTTCGGCGGGCGATTTGAAGCCGTATTCCAGCAGGCCCTTGTCGCAGAAGATCCCGGTGGCGAGCATCCCGACCATGCCGCCGATGCCGTGGCAGGGGAAGACGTCGAGGGTGTCGTCCAGGGTTGACTTGGTCCGGAGGCTGACGGCGAAGTTGCTGATCATGCGAGGCGACCAGGCCGATGATGATGCTCTCGCGAACCGAGACGAAACCGGCCGCCGGGGTGATGGCGACCAGCCCGACGACGGCGCCGATGCAGGCGCCGAGGGCCGAGGGCTTATGGCCCCGCATCCAGTCGAAGAACATCCAGCCGAGCATCGCCGAGGCGGACGCGGTGTTGGTGGTGGCGAAGGCGAGCGTGGCCGAGCCGTTGGCCGCCAGGGCCGAGCCGGCGTTGAAGCCGAACCAGCCGAACCAGAGCATGCCCGTGCCGAGCATCACGAACGGGACGTTGGCGGGCGAATGGGCTTCCTTGTTGATGTGGCTCTTGCGACGTCCGAGCAGGATCGCCCCGGCCAGGGCGGCCCAGCCGGCCGACATGTGCACGACCGTTCCGCCGGCGAAGTCCAGCACGCCCATCTTGCGGAGGAATCCATCCGGGTGCCAGGTCCAGTGGGCCAGCGGCGAGTAGATGAACAGGCTGAAGAGCACGATGAACAGGAGGTACGACGAGAACCGGACCCGCTCGGCGAACGAGCCGGTGATCAGCGCCGGGGTGATGATCGCGAACTTGAGCTGGAACAGGGCGAAGAGCATCAGCGGGATCGTCGTCGCGAGGTCCTTGTTCGTCTCGGCGGCCGACGCCGTCGAAGAACAGGAAGGTCATCGGGTTGCCGATGAATCCCCTTGACCGACTGTCACCGAAGGCCAGGCTGAACCCGACGGCCACCCAGACCAGGCTGATGATCCCCAGGGCGACCACGCTCTGGAGCATCGTGGAGACGACGTTCTTGAAGCCGACCATGCCGCCGTAGAAGAACGAGAGGCCGGGCGTCATCAGCAGGACCAGCGCCGAGGCGGTCAGCATCCAGGCCACGTCCCCCGAGTTGATCGGGTCGGTGCCCGGCGCGGGCGGTGTTGCCTTTCACCATCGGGATCAGGGCGGCGACGGCCACCAGCAAGACGAGCACGAACGGGACGGGTGTCGCGCGTTTCATGGGTTTCGATCACCTCAATGGGGAGACGGGCCGTGGGACGGCCGGTAGGGTGGGGTAGACACAGGCGCGGTTGGCCTCGTCGACCCGCTCCCGGGAGAGGAGAGCGAGAGATGAGCTCCGGGGACGACCCCCGATGCGTCGACGTCCGAGGCGAGAGTACGATCCGATCAACGACCCGCGAGTCGCGGGTTTCCGGCGTGGGAAGCTGGGAGGTTCCGTCGGGCGATCGCCTCTGTCCCATGCCGATCCGACCAGGCGCGTCTCGCCGAGCCGAACTTGGATCAAGGGTGGACCGGAGGGACGTGAGAGAAGGAGATCGCCGGGGGGGAATTCATCGACTTCCACGAACGTTCACGCTCAGAATTCTCAAATATATGACTTCACCCGGGAAGAATGCAAGATCCGACCCGAAAAACTCTCAGCGTATCGGCTGATGATCCTCGACCGGGTCGGTTTAACGAGCACACCGACTCCCAGTCGTGCTTCGGTATCCTGAGAATCGATCAGGTCTTGGCCCCAGTTCACGCTCAGGTTTCCATAAATCTTGCCGAGTCAAGCTATTTTACCTGGGCTCTTGGAGATTTTGGCCTTGCACTCGGTAAATCCGTCGAGAGTGTAAGAAAATTGGACGATATCTGGGGCACCGGAACATGGCGGCGCATCGAGACCGCGATCGACCGAGGATGGGCGAGCCAGGTGACTCGAATCGTCGTGATCCGCCTCGTTGAATCTGAGTGAAGGATACGCTCGGGAGGCGTTCAGGATGACACGGAAGCTGATTCAAGGGACCTCGGCGGGCTTCGCCACGCTGGTCCTGTCGATATGCGGAACGGTTCAGGCCCAGTGGGCGGCGCCGGTTACCCCACGCCCCGGGCCCGCCAACGGTCAGGGGACCGCGACCTGCACCTTACTACTCCAAGTTCGACTCGCCGGGCGTCCGCCAGGCCCAGGCCACGCCGGGCGACACGGCGCCGATCCCCCCGACCCCGCCCACTCCCCCGGTGCCCTCGGGCAACCCCGCGGCCGGGCCGAGCGAGGCCGCGATCGAGGCGACCAACGACGACCTCAGCCTGCCCAAGTCCGAGCGAGAAGGGGGTGGCGGCGAGCCGACCGACGCCGCCATCGCCGCCGAGGAGGCCGCCCGAGGCGCGACGACCGACGAGACCAAGCTTCTGATGAAGCTCCTCCGGATCCCGGAGGATAACCCCACCAAGGTCTACGGCTGGATCCAGAACAGCTTCACGGGCAACGCCAACGGCCGGCCCAAGAACGGCCAGAACTTCGGCGTCAACCCGAACAACCTGGCCAACCAGTGGATGGGTAACCAGTATTACCTGATCTTCGAGAGAGCGGTTCGGCAGGACGACACGATCAACTTCGGCTTCCGGTTCGACAACCTGTTCGGCAACGACGCCCAGTTCAACCACGCCCAGGGCATCTTCAACCGGGCCTTCAAGACCAACTACTTCTCGCAGTACGACCCGGCCCAGTACTATGCCGAAGTCCACCTGCCCTGGTTCACCGAGGGCGGACTCGACATCAAGGGCGGCCGGTTCTACACCCTGGCCGGCTATGAAGTCGTGCCAGCAACGGGTCGTCCTCTGCTCTCCGTCCCTTACATGTTCAACTACGGCCAACCGTTCACCCATTCTGGGATGCTGACCACGCTGCATCTCACGAAGAACGTCAACGTCTACAACGGAGCGATCAACGGCTGGGACCGCCAGTTCAACGAGCATTACACCTGGGGTTACATCGGCGGCTTCAGCGCGACCTCCAAGAGCGGCAAGACTCTCGCTGGCCACGACCTACGTCTGGGGCCCCGAGCAGTTCAACACGTTCCTGCCCGCCAACCAGAACCCGATCTATCCCACCGGCGTCATCCCGCCGCCCGCCCAGTTCGCCGGCCAGCGGAACCCCGGCTATAACAGCAACGACCGGAGCATCTTCACGACCGTCCTCACCTACAAGTGGAACGACAAGCTGACCCAGGTGCTCGAATCCGACCAGGCGTGGGAGACCAACGTCCCCTTCGCCCTGGGCAACACCGACGGCTTCAACCGTCACAATGCCCAGTGGTACAGCTTCGGCAACTGGTTCCTCTACTCGTGCAACGAGAAGTTCACCGCCGTCTGGCGTTCGGAAATCTTCCGCGACAACAACGGCGTCCGAACCGGAACGGCAGCCGATTACGTGGAATTCACGCTCGGCGGCATCTACAAGCCCAAGCCGTATCTCTGGATCAGGCCGGAAGCCCGGTATGACTTCACCAACGGGCCGAAGGTCTACAACGACAACACCCGGAACAGCCAGTTGACGCTCGGCTTCGACATCATCCTCCTCTTCTGAGGATGAGTCATCCTGCCAACGCCTCGACCTTTCCCGGCCGCCCGACCCTCCTCTCCCGAGGGGTCGGGCGGTTTGCGTTTCGGGTCAGATGTCGTAATAGAGCGTGAACTCGTACGGGTGGGGACGGACGCGGAGCGCCTCGACCTCGTGCGTCCGCTTGTACCAGATCCAGGTATCGATGACGTCGGGGGTGAAGACGTCCCCCCGGAGCAGGAACTCGTGGTCGGCCCGGAGGGCGTCGAGCGAGACGTCCAGGGTCCGGGGCGTGGCCGGGACGTCGGCGAGCTCCTCGGGCTGGAGGTCGTAGATGTCCTTGTCGAGCGGGTCGCCCGGCCGGGCCTTGGTCTGGATGCCGTCGAGCGCCGCCATGAGCATGGCGGAGTAGAGCAAGTAAGGATTCGCCGCGCTGTCGGGCACGCGGAACTCGATCCGGCGGCTCTTGGGGCTCGGGCTATGGACCGGAATCCGGATCACCGCCGTCCGGTTCCTCCGGCTGTACGAGAGCTTCGTCGGCGCCTCGAAGCCGGGGACGAGCCGCTTGTAGCTGTTCGTCGTCGGGTTCGCGAAGGCACAGAGCGCGGGGGCGTGCTTGAGGAGGCCGCCGATGGCGTACATCCCCAGATCGCTGAGCCCGGCGTAACCATTGCCGGCCAGGAGCGGCAGGTTTTCCTTCCAGAGCGTGAAGTGGACGTGCATCCCCGAGCCGTTGTCGCCGTGGAGCGGCTTGGGCATGAAGGTCGCCGACTTGCCGTGGCGGTGGGCGACGTTCCGGATGATGTAGCGGGCCAGCATGACCTGATCGGCGCTCTCGACGAGCCCCTGCGGCATCAGGTCGATCTCGGACTGGCCGCCGGTGGCGACCTCGTGATAGTGGGCCGCGGTGGCGATCCCGCATTCGGCCATCCGCTGGGCCATCTCGGTCCGGAGGTCGGCCAGGCTGTCGGTCGGCGGGCAGGGGAAGTAGCCCAGACCCGAGCCGGCCTTGTAGCCCTGGTTCGGGCCGTCGCCCTGGCCCCGGTTCCAGGCCCCTTCGGCCGACTCGATGTGGTAATACCCCTCGTGCCCGTTCTGGTCGAACCGGACGTTGTCGAAGACGAAGAACTCCAGCTCCGGCGCGAGCTTGCAGGAGTCGGCCAGGCCGGTGCTCCTCATGTAGCTGACGGCCTTGCGGGCGATGTTCCGCGGGTCTCGGGTGTAATCCTGCTGGGTGATCGGGTCCTGGATGTTGCAGATCATCGTCAGGGTCGGCCGCGTCGTGAACGGGTCGATCAGGGCGGTCTCCGGCTGGGGGACCACCAGCAGATCGGCCTCGTTGATCGCCCTCCAGCCGACGACGCTGGACCCGTCGAAGCTGATGCCTTCCTCGAACGTCTCCTCGGTCAGGGCATCGGCGGGGATGGCGAAGTGCTGCCAGACGCCCGGGAAATCCATGAACCGGAGGTCGACGGTCGTGACCTCGCTCTGGCGGATCTGCGCCAGGACCTCTTTCGGTGTCACCGCGTCCTGTCCTTTCCGACTGGCCCTGATCCGGGTCTCGCCTGGCCGCGTCCTCCCCGGTCGGGCCGAGATGTTCCAGGTTAACGCATGAACCCGTTTGCGGCCAGACCTCGGCCCGGACTCGGCTCGCGAATTCTCACCCGAAGAGCATATCATCGGATCAAGCCACGAGCAGGAGAGGCGAGGAGCCGGCGAGATCCGATCGATGGCCGACGACACTCGACAGTTCGCGATCCTGGAGCACCGGAGGGACGGCGTCCACTGGGACTTCCTCGTCGAGGATGGCCCTGTGCTCGGGTGCCACGGGCTGTACTCAACCCGTGTTCCGCAAAATCGCACAGATTCACGGGTTGAGTACAGCCCGTGGCACCCGACCGGGTTCTCGGATCGGGTGATTTGAGCCACCACCCCGGAATCCATCTTGAGCCAAACTCAAAGCCAATCGAGACCCGACACTCGACCCGAGCAGACAAACCCAATCCCAAAATCTTGCCCGCCATGACGAAGCCAATTCCCGACTGCCGCCCGACCCGAGCAGACAAACCCAGCGACCGCGCGACCTCCTGGAATACAGACCCGATTCTCAGCGGCCCATCTGGTTTCTCCTATCACGAGAAGATAAACCCAACGTCCGCGATCTTCCACCCGCATCCCTCCACCGGCCCGAACCTTATCTGCACAAAGATATCATCAGGATTTCGGAGCCGGATTAGTCGGGTTTTGTCGAAATAGCAGTTCAAGGTCGCGAAGAGGACGGGGCGGATCAATAGGGCTCCTCCGGTATCGCCCGCGTGGGGCGAGCAGAGAGGCCGCCTCGGGCATCACGGCACGGGAAGTTGCTGCTCCCGGGGATTCGCCCGGGCGGCGGGAGTGGTCGGCCGGACGGGTTGACTGGGCTCCTCGATCACCTCCACGGGGATCGGCAACCCGGCGTTTTGGGGCTTGACGATCAGCCAGTACACGAGCCGCGCGTGGTCCCTGGGATCTTCCAGAAACGCGATCGAGGCCACGATCCTGTCATGGACGTCGCCTCGGAAGAGATCCGCGAGGTCGACCTGGCTGAACCCCCCATCCTGGCCCTGGCGGAGAATCAGGCTGGCCTTGTCAACCTTGAGGTCTCTAAGGAACGTGGCGCTCCGCGCACCGGGAATATAGTAATGAGCACCAAATTTACCGTTTGCTGGCTTCCTGAGACGATCGAGAGACCCCGCCATGACGAGGCGAGACGGGACCGGGGGAAACGCGGCCTTCCAGTTGAACTCGTACCCGCGACCTGGTTTGAACTCGAACCCGCGAACTTGCGGTGCCTCGGTCGGCCGGGGAGCCGCCGGGAGCCGGATTTCCATCATGGATTCCAGGACCGGACGCTCGGTCCCGTTGGGCAGGACGAGATACCAGAAGACAAGTTGAGTAGAATCGGATGCGTCTCGCTCCGGAGAGATGGACGCCTGGAAGCCGTCCACATCGTCGCCTCGATAGAGGTCCGCGAGGTCAACCTTGGTGATTCGCCCGTCCTTGGCCTGGCGGAAGATCAAAGACGCCTCGTCGATTTTAAGACGTCGAGTGGCTCTGCCACTGCGCACTCCGGGGGTATAACAAGAGACGGTGAACCGATTCCCATCCGGTTTCACGACACGATTGACCCTCCCACCCACGATGATGCGGGATCGGGCAGCGTTCGCATCAATCTCGTTCCCGTCCCCCGGGGCGCCTTCAGCCGGGCAGGTCCTCACGGCCGGGAGAAGCAGTAAGAGAAACACCACCGTCAGCCCCAAATTTGTGCGTGACAACATTTTCGTTCCTCCGCTAGCGTTATGGGGCCGGAATGAGCGCGGAATCCTGGTGGCCTTGACCTTGATCCTCATCTCAGAAGAGGTCGCCCCACAGTTTGGTATGTGATTATTAATTTGATCGCCAAAGCGATCGAAATCAAGAGAAATCCTGATTATTTCGTTCTCGACGAAAGCATAGACCCTGAATGGATTTAACACCAGTGAGGTTCCCACTTGAACGATGTCCATCGACGATTCGCGATCCTGGAACACCAATGGAACGGCGTCCACTGGGACTTCCTCGTCGAGGACGGCCCCGTGCTCCGGACCTGGGCGATCGACCGGCCGATCGTCGAAGGCGTGGAACTTCCTGCCCGGGCGCTGCCGCCCCATCGTCGGATCTACCTGGATTATGAAGGTGAGGTCTCGGAAGGACGGGGGACGGTCCGGCGGTGGGACCGGGGTGACTGCGAGGTCGTCGATTGGGGCGAGGAGCGGGTCCGACTGGAGGTCCGGGGATCTCAGCTCGTCGGGTTGGTCGAGTTCCGGAGCGTGGTGGAGGAGGGGCGGCGATACTGGCTGTTCCGCCTGGGGAAATTGAGCTGAAGGAACCGGCGGGTCGGCAGGGTGGGCGTGACCAGCTTGCCTTGAAGGCGGTCGGATCGGCCGGAGAGGCGGATTTGACCCTGACGGACGCTCAGGCGTTCGAGGACGACGTCGGAGCGGCCCTGGTCGGGCTGGAACCGGATCAGGGCGACGGGCAGGTCGTTCTCGCGGGTCCAGCGGACGTCGAGGCCGTGGTCCCTGGCCTGCTCGGTGATCGGGCCGATGAGCCGATCGGCGGAGATCGGGATCACGCCGGCGCGGATCTTCTCCAGGGTCAGGGCCAGGACGTTGTCCTCGGGGACCCTGGCCTGGGCGACGACCCAGATGACGGTCCGGATCGGCCCCCGGTCGAGCTGGAAGGCGAAGGTGATCCGGTCGGCTCCGAAGGCGATCCGGGGCTCGTGGATCTCGGGCGGGATCTGGTCGGCGAAGTGCGTGACCAGATCCTCGGCGAGCCAGGCGTTGACCTCTTGATCGGTGAAGACAGCCTGCCAGTCGTGCTCGTTGCTGATGTCGTTGCGGAGCTGCAAGCTATTGGCGACGAAGTGCTTGGCCTTGGCTTCGAGCTGCTCGCGGGGGACGCTGGCCAGGGCTCGGTAGAAGGAGGGCTTGTGGGTGAGGGAGAGCCAGATCGCCCCGGGGACGATCAGGAAGAGCGAGGCGACCAGGCCGGCGATGATTCACGCGCTTTCTCGACGGTCGACGTTGCGCATGGGGCGACCTGCCTTCCGGGGAGGAGCGAGGGTAAGGACGGGCGGTCCGTCTACGGTGGGGAAGGAGAGTGGCCCCGTCGGACGCCGAGAGGACGAACGTCCCGTGGGATGTCCGCGTGGATCGGAGGATACGGACGGCCTCGCGAACCGTCAACCCGAACCGACTGGACCGGCGAGAACTCCCTTCCTCTATGTTCGGCCGCCGCGCTCCCGTATATTGAGAATACTACGCGAAGGAGGAGCTAACGTCATGCCTTCTCGAATGGCTTGCGTCGCGATCCTCCTTTTCTGGGTCTACGCGGCGGTGGAGTTGCTGCGCCGGGACGTCCTGCCGGACTTCTGGGTGACCCCTCCGCCCGACCTCCGATCGATCGCCGCCGCCGAGGAAGACGCCCGGCCCGACCCAGTGGGAGCTTTCGGTCGCCGAGGACTCCGGCCTCAAGGGGTTCCGGCCGGTCGGTCGCGCCGTGACCGAATCGAGGCGGACCCTCGACGGCGGGACCGAGTTGATCGGCCACGTCTGGTTCGACTCGGGGAGCCTGCTCAAGGGGACCCGGTTCGACGGCCAGCAGCAACGAGCGGCTCGAGATCACGAACCGGCTGGAGATCGACCCCTCGGGGAACCTCCGGAGGTTCCGGGCCGTGGTCCGCTCGTCGTCGGATTCGTCGTTCGACCTGCTGACGCTCGACGGGGTGGTCAAGGGCCGCAATCTCGAGCTCAAGGCGAAGTCGCCGATCCCGCTCCCCCTGTTGAACTGGACAAAGTCGTTCCCGTACGAGCCTCGGGGGCTGATCCAGAACTCGATCGGGCCGATCGACCGCCTGCCAGGGCTTCAGGTCGGCCAGCGCTGGGTGACCCGGGTCGTCAACCCCTTGACCGGGCGGGTCGAGGAGGTCAAGGTCGAGGTCACCGGCAAGCATGCCATCCAGTGGGACAACAACGTGGTGACCACCCTGGAAGTGGTCCAGCACCTGACGCCGATCTCGGCGCGGACCTGGGTCCGCAGGGATGGCCTGGTCCTCCGCCAGGAAGTCCCGTTCCCGTTCGTCAAGCTGGTCCTGGAACGCCTCCCCGATCGAGGCGACCGCGGTCAAGGTCGGGGCTCCTAGCTCCATGATCGAATTGCGAGGCGTGACCAAGGCGTTCGGGTCGAAGAGGGCCGTCGACCACCTCGACCTGAGCGTCCGGGCCGGCGAGCTTTTCGCCTTCCTCGGCCCCAACGGCGCGGGCAAGACGACGACGATCAAGATGGTCTGCGGCCTGCTCCGGCCCGACCTCCGGCGTCGTCCGGGTCGGCGGCTTTCCCGCCGCCAGCCCCGAGGCCCGGCAGCTCATCGCCTACGTTCCCGACCAGCCTTACCTCTACGAGAAGCTGACCGGCCGCGAGTTCCTCCGGTTCGTCGTCGAGATGTACGGGCTCGACCCGAAGGCCGCGGCCCGGCGGATCGAGGAGCTGGTCGAGACCTTCGAGATGGGCGACTACGTCGACGAGCTGTCCGAGAACTACTCGCACGGGATGAAGCAGCGCGTCGTCTTCGCCGCCGCCCTGGTCCACGACCCGAAGGTCCTGATCGTTGACGAGCCGCTGGTCGGCCTCGACCCCCGGAGCGCCCGGATCGTCAAGGACCTGTTCGTCGCTCAGGCTCGCTCGGGCGTCGCGGTCCTGATGTCAACCCACCTGCTCTCGATCGCCGAGGAGCTGGCCGACACGATCGGGATCGTCGACCACGGCCGGATGCTGGCCAACGGCACCCTGGCCGAGCTTGCGAGACGGGTCCAGATGCACGGCCCGCTCGAAGACCTGTTCCTCAAGCTCACCGGCGGCGACCGGCCGCTGGTCGACGGGGCGCTGCTGGTCGAGTCGAGGAACCTGCGACCGATGACCTCAACGCCCGAGCCCGATCCCTCCCCGGATCTCGACCCCGGCCAGGTCGCCTCGGCCTTCCGGATCGCTCCGCTGGCGGCTTGCCGCCAACGGGCTCCGGGTCCTCCTGACCGGCTCGCGGCTCCGCCTGGTGATGATCGCCGTCTGTAGCACGATCTTCTGGGCCGGGCTGTTCTTCCTCTTCTTCGGCGGGTTTCAGTTCCTCAAGAGCTTCATCCCCAACCTCTCGGGCGAGTTCGTCGAGTACATCTTCAGCATGTTCTTCCTCTCGCTGCTGGTCATGCTGATCTTCTCGGCGGGGATCATCCTCTATACCGGGCTTTTCCAGTCGCGCGAGGCGGCCTTCCTGCTGACGACCCCGGCGAGCCCCGACCGGATCTTCGCCTACAAGTTCTTCGAGGCGATCGCCTATTCGAGCTGGGCGTTCCTGCTGCTGGGCAGCCCGATGATGGTCTCGTTCGGCATCGTCGAGGACGCCTCGTGGAAGTTCTACGCGATCTTCCCGGTCTTCTTCCTGGCCTTCGTGCTGATCCCGGGGAGCCTGGGGGCGATCGGGGCGATCCTGGTGGCGAGCTTCCTGCCCAGGAGGCAGAAGACGGTCCTCGGGATCGGTATCGGTCTGCTGGTTCTGGGCCTGATCCTCTTCGGGCTCCGGATCTGGCGGACGCCCGGCGAGGCCCTGACCACGGAATGGCTCGACGGCCTGCTCGGCCGGCTGGAGTTCAGCCGGCATCCCGCTCTGGCCGAGCCGCTGGATGTCGTCGGGGCTGGTCGCGTCGGTCCGGGGCGACTGGTCGACCGGTCTGTTCTACCTCGGGGTCATCTCGGCCCATGCCGGGCTGGCCTACCTGCTCGCGGCGGTCGTCGCCCGCGACCTCTACCGGCTCGGCTACGGCCGCGTGCAGGGAGGCCGGTCGTCGAGGCGGCGGTTCGGCTGGTACGGGCTCGACGCCGCCTTCCATCGGGTCTTCTTCTTCCTCCCCCAGCCGATCCGGCTCCTGATCCTGAAGGACCTGCGGACCTTCCGCCGCGACCCCGCGCAATGGTCGCAGTTCCTGATCTTCTTCGGCCTGCTGGCGTTCTACTTCATCAACATCCGCCGGCTCAGCTACGACGTCCAGAAGCCTTACTGGCGGAACCTGATCAGCTTCCTGAACCTCTCGGTCACCGCCCTGATCCTCTCGACCTTCACCAGCCGGTTCATCTTCCCGCTGCTCTCGCTCGAAGGCCGGAACTTCTGGGTCCTGGGGCTCCTGCCGCTCAAGCGCGAGTCGATCCTCTGGGGCAAGTTCGCGTTCTCGTCGGGGATCTCGCTGGTCGCGACCGAGGTCCTGGTCATCCTGAGCGACCTGATGCTCCGGATGGGGCCGGCGATGATCCTGCTTCACATGGGGATGGTGGCGATCCTCTGCTTCGGCCTCTCGGGGATCAGCGTCGGCCTGGGGGCGAGGCTGCCGAACCTCAAGGAGGACGACCCGTCGAAGATCGCCGCCGGGTTCGGCGGGACGCTCAACCTACTGGTCAGCCTCGTCTTCATCTGCGCGATCGTGACGGCCCTGGCCGTTCCCTGCCACCTCTACTTCGCCGGCCAGGACAACCCCGACTTCGCTGGCGTCCCGCTCTCCGAGGGCCAGTTCCGGTTCTGGCTCACCCTGGCCATCCTGGTCAGCCTGGTGGTCGGGGTCGTCGGCACGATCTTGCCGCTCCGGATCGGGATCAAGGCGTTCCAACGAATGGAGTTCTGAACTCGTGACGAGCCCCAATCGTCCGACTTTCCACAAGCCTCCCGACCCCACTTGCGTCGAGTCCTCGAAGACGCACCCTCCAGCGGTTCAGACTCGGTTGGCCCACGAGGGAGGAAAACGGGGATTGGCTCCCGGCCCCGATGGACGTGCCGTTTCCGCTCAACGGCCACGCGGGCCGGGTGCCTGTCCCCGTTTTCCGGACCACGGAGATCACAGAGCCCATAGCGATAGGTAGGGTGGGTCGAGTGAAACGAGCCCCACCACGCATTCATGGTGGGACTCGTTTCACTCGACCCACCCGACAAGAACCGATTTCCGGAAAAACTGTGATAACGCGGGCTCGATCGACCTGAATGTGTGAGAGACCACGGCAACTTGCCGAGCACCCTCGAACACGAAAGGTCCGTCGCGATGGCCACCGAAGCCCAGATCCGCGCCAACCGAGAGAATGCGAAACGATCGACTGGTCCGAAAACCCCCGAAGGGAAAGAGCGCGTCCGCCGGAACGCCCTCAAGCACGGCCTGACCGGATCGGGCGTGGCGCTTCCCTCCGAGGACCAGGCCGAGATCACGCGCAGCTTCCTCGCCCTGCAAAACGAGTTACGGCCGAGCAACGAGCTGGCCGAGAAGCTGGTTCGTCGCACGGCGTTCCTCTTTGTGCGGCTCGAACGATGCGAGAAACACGAGACCTCCGAGACCTCCAAGCGCGTCCGTCACGCCGTCGAGAAGTTCGATGATGAACGACTCGCGGCCGTCGAGGAGCTGGCCGCAAAGATCGAGCGCGAGCCCGCCACGACCTCGCGACGGCTCCAGATGACGCCCGAAGGGATCGACTGGCTGCTCGATCAGTGGGAGATCCTCCATGAGGAGCTGTTCATGAAGGGCCATCGTCTCTACTGGACCAACAACCACCGGGCCCGGTTCGAACTGCTGCTCGGCCGGAATCCGGCCGACTGGCGATTGGGCCGGCTCGCGATCCTCTCCGACGCGGTGGCCGGGTTCTTCCTCAACCTCGAAAAAGAGGACGGCCCGGGTCTCGAAGGCGAGGCCCGCGCCGACTGGGCGCGAGGCGAGCTGGGGAGGATGATCGATGAGGAGATGGCGCGATTGAAGGACGTCCGAATCAACCTCGACCCGAAGGCGATCGAGCAGGACCGCGCCGAGGCGGTCGACCGCGCCTCTTCGACCCCTCCAAGGAGGCGATCCTGCGCGGAAGTACGAGGCGGCCACCGAACGGGCGCTTTTCCGCACCCTCAAGGAGCTTCGCCAGGTCGAGGCCGACGCGGCTCAGGGAATCAAGACAGAGATAACCGTTGACACGGAAGAAACTTACGACAATTCGGCTTTGAATGAACAAGAGGACGATCCGGAGTCCTCGACGGCCCCTGAAACAGCCGCTCCGACCATCTTCCCGCTGTCCGAGCGGGCGAAGGAGGGGCCGATTTCGGTCGAGACGGCCGAAAAAGTGGTCGTCTGAGGCTCAAAGAGGGTCGTCCGGAGGTCCGAGAGGCCCGATCGTGATCGGGCCGGGGGCGGTCCACGGACCTCGCGGGCCATTCGAGTGGGAACCACTTTAGGCTAGCTCGTTCGATCTCGTGGGTCATGCAGGGCGCGGAGCGTGGGAACGAGGACCGACGCGGAGCGAGGGGAAGACGTGGATAACCCGTCCAAACGGACAGGAGCCCGTCGATTCCGGCGGAACGGGCCGCTATCATCGAGACCTTCCTTCCGTCCCGCCTGGATCGGTTGTCGCCAGGCCCGAATCCTTTTGATGTTCTCTTCGAGGTGCGTCCGATGAGATCGAACCGAACCCGCGCGGCGGGGCTCGCCGCGATGCTGGCCCTCGCCGCTATTGTCGCCACGGCCCCGACCGCGCCCGGTCAGCAGGGCCCCGCCCCCAAGGCGAAGAAGACCGCCAAGGCCAAGAAGGCCGCCGAGCCCGCCGGCCCCCCGCCTCCGGCGACGCCCGTGGACCGACTCAAGGGGCTCAAGGGGTTCAAGGTCGAGCTGCTCTACTCGGTCCCCAGGGACGACGCAGGGGTCGTGGGTCAACCTGACGGTCGACCCCAAGGGCCGGCTGATCGCCTCCGACCAGTACGGCAAGCTCTACCGGGTCACGCCCCCGGCCGCTCGGCGCGCCGGCCTCGGAGATCAAGGTCGAGCCGATCGCCGTCGAGATCGGCGAGGCGCAGGGGCTGCTCTGGGCGTTCGACTAGCCTCTACGTCGTCGTCAACGCCGGCGGCAAGTTCCAGAGCGGGCTCTACCGGGTGACGCGACACCAACGGCGACGACGTGCTCGACAAGGTCGAGCTGCTCCGCAAGCTCGACGGCAGCGGCGAGCACGGCCCGCACGCGGTCGTCCTCGCGCCCGACGGCAAGTCGCTCTACGTCGTCGCCGGCAACGCGACCAGGCGTTCCCGAGCTGGACGGCTCGCTCGTGCCGCGGAATCTGGGGCGAGGACCACCTCCTGCCCCGCGATGGCCGACGGCCGCGGCTTCATGGCCAACGAGAACGCCCCCGGCGGCTGCGTCTGCCGGGTCGACCCCGACGGCAAGGACTGGGACCTGGTGTCGATGGGCTACCGCAACGCCTACGACATGGCCTTCAACCGCGACGGCGACCTGTTCACCTACGACTCCGACATGGAGTGGGACATGAACACTCCCCTGGTATCGCCCGACGCGGGTCTGCCACGTCCGTCAGCGGCTCCGACTTCGGCTACCGGAACGGCGGCCGGGCAAGTGGCCGACCTATTACCTCGACAGCCTCCCGCCCGTCGTCAACATCGGGCCCGGCTCGCCCACCGGCGTGACCTTCGGCTACGGCGCGAAGTTCCCCGCGAAGTACCAGGACGCCCTTTATCTCTGCGACTGGAGCTACGGCAAGCTCTACGCCGCCCACCTCAAGCCCGAGGGGTCGACGCTACACGGCCGAGCTCGAGGAGTTCGTCACCGGCACGCCCTCTGCCCCTGACCGACCTCGTCGTCAACCCGAAGGACGGGGCGATGTACTTCGCCATCGGCGGCCGGAAGACGACCTCGGGGCTCTACCGGGTGACCTACACCGGCGACGAGTCGACCGCGCCCGTCGACGCGCCGACTCGCCGGGGCCGAGGCCCGCGCGCTGCGGCAGTCGCTCGAAGCCTTCCACGGCCACGCCGACCCGAAGGCCGTCGAGACCGCCTGGCCGTACCTCTGAACCCCGACCGCTTCATCCGCTACGCCGCCCGGGTGGCCATCGAGTTCCAGGACCCGGCCACCTGGCGCGACAAGGCGCCTGGCCGAGACCAACCCCCAGGCCGCGCTCGAAGCCCTGCTCGCCCTGACCCAGGTCAGCGCCACCGACCCGGCCCACCGAGGCCCGACCGCCCCGCGCCCGACCCGGCGCTCGGGACGCAGATCCTCGAGGCCCTCGACCGGCTCGACTGGGACAAGCTCCCTTACGCCCGGAAGCTCGACCTGCTCCGCGTCGTACGAAGTCTTCTTCAACCGCTTCGGACCGCCCGACGAGCGCGACGGCCGAGCGACTGATCGCTCGAGTTCGACCCGCGTCTATCCCGGCCAAGGGCCGCGAGCTGAACGCCGAGCTCTGCAACCTGCTGGTCTATCTCGAAGTCGCCGACCGTCGCGGCCAAGACGGTCGCCCTGCTCGAGAAGCGCCCCGACCCAGGAGGAGCAGATCGACTACGCCCGGGCCCTGCGGGTCCTCAAGAGCGGCTGGACCCCCGAGCTGCGCCAGGCGTATTTCTCCTGGATCGCCAAGGCGGCCGACTTCAAGGGCGGGCCGAGCTTCGACGGGTTCCTCAAGCAGATCAAGGAGCGGCGCGATGGCCAACCTGACCGACTCCGAGAAGGCCGACCTCAAGCCGATCCTCGACGCCGCCGCCCAGGCCGAGGTCGACGACCGCGACGCCGGCCCGGCCCGGAAGTTCGTCAAGGCGTGGACGCTCGACGAGCTGGTGCCGATCGTCGAGGAGGGGCTCAAGCAGAAGCGCGACTTCGACCGCGGCCGCGTCGCTCTTCGCCGCCGCGAACTGCTTCGCCTGCCATCGCTTCGACAACGAAGGGGCGGCCGTCGGCCCCGACCTGACCGGGCGTCGCCGGCCGCTTCAGCCCGCGCGACCTGCTCGAGTCGATCGTCCTGCCCAGCAAGGTCATCAGCGACCAGTACGAGGCCGTCATCGTCGCCACGACGACGGCCAGGTCGTCACCGGCCGGATCATGAACCTGCACGGCGACACGATGACCATCAACACCAACATGCTCGACCCGAGCGCCCAGGTGAACGTCAACCGGACCAAGATCGAGGAGACCCGGCCCTCGCCGATCTCGATGATGCCCGAGGGCCTGCTCTCGACCCTCGACCGCGACGAGGTCGTTGACCTGATCGCCTACCTGCTCTCCAGGGGCGACCGCGAGTCGAAGATGTTCCGTTGATCGAAGGAGGGAGGGGCCAGGAGTGCCCCTCCCGTCCTGGATCATGCCCGAGGGTCGAGACCCAACCCGTTCCCACGCTCCAGGGTCGGCAGGAGGATTGCAAAGTCGATCGCTTGGGCCGTCCGCGACCGGAAAACGGGGACAGGCACCAGCCGAGTACAGCCGGAGCCAGTCCCCGTTTTCCTCGTCACGGGGACTTTGCAATCCTCCTGCCAGGGTCGGCTAGGACGTGGCCACCGGGCCGGTTATCATGATGATCCCGCGGCGTCCAACGTCCAAGTCCCCGGAGCAGCCGAGCGTGCGTCCGACCCTCCGACGGATGGCTTACTTCGTCTCCCTCCTGCCTCTCCTCGCCGGAGCGGCGGACGATGAGGCGGAAGAACTCTGGATATTGAAGCCGGTCGTGCGCCCGGAAGTTCCCGCGAGGCGAACCGCGTCTTCGAACCCGATCGACGCGTTCATCGCGGAGGGGTACGAGGCCGGCGGCCTCAAGCCGGTCGCCCAGGCCGACAGGCGGACACTCCTTCGTCGGGTTACGCTCGACCTCGTCGGGCTCCCGCCCACGCCCGAGGAGCAAGACGCCTTCCTCCGCGACGAGTCGCCGGACGCTTACGAGAAGGTCGTTGACCGGCTCCTCGGCTCCGAGCAGCACGGGGTCCGATACGGGCGTCACTGGCTCGACGTCCTCCGTTATGCCGACGTCGACGAGCGGATGATCGCTGCGCCCGGCATCCACTACTGGCGTGACTGGGTGATCCGCGCCCTCAACGACGACCTGCCCTACGACCAGTTCGTCCGGGCGCAGTTGACCGGCTATCGGTCCACGACCCGGACCCAGATGTCGGCCACCGGCGTCCGCTCGCGCGTCGAGGCCCGGCCCGACGACCAGTTCGCGCTCGGGTTCCTGGCCCGTGGCGCGGTCATTCGCGACGGCAAGGATTCGCGGGAATTCCCGATCGTCGCCGTCGAGACGGTCTCCACCGCCTTCATGGGCCTGACCGTCGGCTGCGCCAAGTGCCACGACCACATGTACGACCCGATCAAGCAGAGCGATTTCTACGCGATGAAGGCGCTGTTCGACCCGCTCGTGCTGAGGAAAGTGACCCTGGCCACCGCGGCCGAGATCGTCGCCGCCGGCCGGGCGGCCGACGAGGTGGACAGGAAGCGGGCCGCGATCGAGGGGCCGATCGAAACCCTGATCGCCCCCTTCCGGGCGAAGCTCCGCGAGGATCGGATCGGGATGCTTCCGATCGAGGTCCAGGCCGTCATCCGCAAGCCCGAGAAGGAACGCTCGGCCGCCGAGCAGAAAATCGCCGACGACTATTTCCCGGTCCTCCGGATCGACACCGACAAGATCCTGGCGATCATGCCCGAGGCCGATCGGCGCAAATACCGGGATCTCCAGGCGAAGCTCCCTCAGGGCGGCGACCGCCGAGGCTCGGCCCTCCCCGCGTTCTGGACCGTGGAAGTCGACCCGGTAAGGCGCTGGAAAAGAGCTACATCCTGACCAGCGGCGATCCCGACCGGCCCGAACTGAAGAACGAGGTCGCCCCCGGCTGGCCGTTCGCGCCGCCGAACGTCGAATTCCGCGAGGGGCGAGTGGAAGCCTACTCCGACTGGCTGACGGCGCCCGAGAACCCGATGTTCGCACGGGTGGCCGTCAACCGTCTCTGGCAATGGCACTTCGGCGAGGGCCTGCACAAGGTTCCGAGCGACTTCGGGACGCTGGGCGGGTCGCCGAGCAATCCGCCGCTCCTCGAATGGCTGGCCGCCGAGTTCATCGCCCGCGGGTTCCGGATGAAGGAGATCCACCGGCTGATCGTGACCTCGGACGTCTACCGGCTGTCCTCGGAGGTCGACCCGAGCCGGTCGGCGACCGAGATCGCGGCTGACCCGGAAAACGCCCACCTCTGGCACTTCCGCCTCCGTCGGCTCGAAGCCGAGCCGATCTGGGACGCGGTCCACACGGCGGCCGGGGACCTGGACCTCACGCTCGGCGGCCCGTCGTTCGACGTCGGCGGTCGGCGAGGGGGCGGCCGAGGGCCCGCACGCCGGGGGGCCTTCATGATCCGCGGCTACGCGACCAGCCGAGACGTCGTGCCGAACTTCCTCCAGGCATTCGACGTTGACGACGGCCGCGCTCCTTGCCCTGTCCGGACCCGAACCGTGACCGCGCCCCAGGCCCTGTTCCTGATGAACAGCGACACGATCGACGCGGCGGCCGAGAAATTCGCCGAGCGGCTGAAGCGGGACACCGGAGGCGACCTTGTCGCGGCGGTTAACCTCGGCTACAGGGTCGCCGTCGGCCGTCCCCCATCGGTGTCGGAACGGGATGTGGCCCTGTCCTATCTTCAGGGTGACGCGGGCCGGTTGAAGGGCTTCACCTGGCTCCTCTTTAACCTGGATGAGTTCCTTTATGCGAGGTGATCCGGCATGAGCGGTCCGCCTCTCTTCCCCTGTGGCCGGATCTCCCGGCGCGGGTTTCTCCACCAGGCCGGCGGCGGTTTCCTTGGGGCCGCGATGGGCGCGATCTGGGCCGATGCGGGCGAGATCCCCGACGTCCTGCGTGGGCCGCATTTCCCGCCCCGCGCGAAGTCGGTCATCTTCCTGTTCATGTGCGGCGGCGTCAGCCACATCGACACCTTCGACCCGAAGGACAACAAGTGGGCGGGCAAGCTGATCGACGCGGTCGGGTTCGGCGACAACAACGCGGAGATGCGCCGGCCGGTCATCGCTTGCAAACGAACGTTTACCCGATACGGTCAGTCGGGCACGCCGGTCTCGGACTGGTTCCCGCACGTCGGGGGCGTGATCGATGACGTCGCGGTGGTCCGGTCGATCTGGTGCCACGAGGGGAACCACTTTCCGGCCGTGATCGAGACCTGCACCGGACACCGGGGTCGCGCCTTCGACCACCCGACCTTCGGAAGCTGGATCACCTACGCGCTCGGGACGGCCAACAAGAACCTGCCGACCTTCGTGAACCTGGGCCGGGCGTCCTCGCCCGTCCAGTTGACCGGCGGCTACCTCGGCGCGGAGGTGGCGGCCACTCCGTTCCAGCCGGGCGAGACGCCGATCCCGAACCTGAAACCGCCCAGGGGCGGGACCGCCGCCGAGCGCGACCGGCAGATGCAGGCGCTCCGCGAGCTGAATCGCGAGTTCCGGGAGCACCACGCCATCGAGTCCGACATCGCGGCCCGTGCCGGGGCCTACGAGCTGGCCGCCCGGATGCAACTGGCCGCGCCCGGGGTCGTCGACCTGTCCGGCGAGCCCCAGCACGTCCGGGAACTCTACGGAATCGGCGAGGACGCGACCGACGACTTCGGCCGACAACTCCTCCTGGCCCGTCGGCTCTCAGAGCAGGGCGTCCGGTTCATCCAGGTCTGTCACGCCGGGGGCGGCAACGGCGGCTGGGACGCACACGGCGACATCGAGACGCACGGCCCCCTCTGCCGGGCCACCGACAAGCCGATCGCCGGGCTGATCCGCGACCTCAAGCAGCGCGGGATGCTCGACGAGACCCTGGTCGTCTGGTCGAGCGAGTTCGGCCGAAGTCCCTGGTCGCAGAACACGACCGGCGCGACCACAACCCGAGGGGATACACCGCCTGGATGGCCGGCGGAGGCATCAAGGGCGGGGTTGTCCACGGGGCCACCGACGACGTCGGCTACAAGGCGGTCGAGGACCCCCACTATTACAGCGACCTGCACGCCACGATCCTCCATCAGCTCGGCCTCGACCACGCCAAGATGGAGATCCCGGTCCTGGGCCGGACCATGAGGCTGGTCGAGAAGGAAGAATGCAAAGGGCCGATCCGGGCGATTCTGAGCTGATCCGAAGTGATCTGGTGCAACTCGCCTCGGTCTGATCGACCGAAGTTTGTCGAACCGGGGCACGCGTGAGCCTGGGGCAAGGAGCGATTCTTTCGTCAGACCCCTTGGCCAGGCTCTCAACGTCAACGAGAGACAACAGGCCGGTCTCGCGACCAGTGAGGGTCGGGAGGGCATCCTTGCCCGTTCCCGTCTCCTGTCCGATAACCGCTCACCGGAAGATTCGCTGAGCGAAGAGATAGAGGTTGTTCCTCCACTCGGTCGCGTCGTGCGCGTTGCCATCGACGTGCCAGACGTGCGGGACGTCCTTGTCCTTGAGATAGGCGTGGACGCCCTGGCTGATGCGGATGAGGTTGTCCTTCTTGCCGCAGGCGAGCCAGAGGAGTTTCAGTTGCTTCTTCGCACTCTCCGGATCGGGCACCAGCTCGGCCGCCGGCTTTGTGTTGGGGGCCGAGGAGAAGCCACCGATCCAGGCGAAGGTATCGAGGTGAGCCAGCCCGAAGTTGAGCGACTGGCCCCCGCCCATGGAAAGGCCGGCGAGGGCCCGATGCTCGCGGTCCGCCTGGACCGAGTATCGCGACTCGATCGTCGGGGATCACGTCCTTCAGCAGGTCCTGCTCGAACGCCGCGAAGGCGGGCGCGGAGGCGAAGATGTTCCCCTCGGGCCGGTCGTTCTTCTGGCGCGGCCGTTCGGCATGACCACGATCATCGGCATGACCTTCCCCTCGGCGAGCAAGTTGTCGAGGAGGAGGTTCGGCTTGGCGAAGCGTTGCCATTCCGTCTCGTCCCCGCCGATGCCGTGCAGCAGGTAGAGCACCGGGTATTTCTTCTCGGCGGAGTAGCCGGGAGGCGTGTAGACCTGCATCTTGCGGGTCGTGCCCACCGACTTCGAGTCGTACGAGACCATCTCCAGCTTCCCGTGCGGCACGTCCTTCTCGGCGTCGATGCCGGACGGGCGGATCGGGGAACGCGGGGACGTCGTCGGCGTTCAGGACGATCGGTTGCCGCTGCCCGGGGCCAGGCCGGCGGCCGACCGAGGGGGCCTGCTGCGCGAACAGAAGCGGGGCGAACTCGTGCAGACAGCGGCGCCAGGTGAGCCACTCGTGCGACGTGCCGGGCGATTCGTAGTACACGTGCTTGATCCCGGCCTTCTCCAGGGCCTCGTGATAGTTCTTCACGCTCTCGTACATCCGCTGCGGCTCGGCCGTGCCGATGCCCAGCCAGAGCAGACCTGCACCTTCTTGTTGAACTCGTCCGCGTCGGCCATGACGCCGCCGTGGGCCGTCTTCGGGTCGAAGCCGGCGCCGCCGAAGCCCCCGCCGCCCCCGCTGAAGCCGCCGATGTACGAGAACAGATCCAGATGCTTGAGCGTGATCTGGAACGTCTGCATGCCGCCCATCGAGAGCCCGGCCATCGCCCGGTTCTCGCGGCTCGGGATCGTGCGGTAGGTCGCGTCGATCATCGGGATCAGGTCCTTGACCATCACGTCCTCGAACGCGCTGAACATCCGGCTGAAGTCGGGGCGCGGCGGGGGATTCTGGCCGGGCGCGGCGGGCCGAGGCGGCGCGGGCGGGGCGGCCGCCTCGCCGGGCCGGCGGGCGTAGCCCTGCTCCATGACCACGAGCATCGGCTTCGCCTTCCCCTCGGCGATCAGGTTGTCCATGATGAAGGCCATGTGCCCCTGGTTCGGCCAGCCCCGCTCGTCCTCGCCGCCGCCGTGCTGGAGGTAGAGCACCGGATACCGCGTCTCGCGGATCGGTGTCGTAGCCGGGCGGGGTGTAGACGAAGATGCGCCGCCAGGCCTCGGTCGTCTTGGAGAAGTACCAGCGCTCGCGGACCTCGCCGTGCGGCACGTCCTTGGGGAGATAGTAATCGACGCCCTTCTCGGGGATCTCGATCCCGCTGGCGTCCTTGCCGGTCCCGTAGAACGTCTCGCTCGCGGGGTCGTTGACCTCCGCGCCGTCGATGAACACCCGGTAGTAATGGAACCCCGGCACCTGGGGTTCCGTGGTCGCGGTCCAGAAGCCATCCTCGCCCTTCTTCGCGGGATACCGCTGGCTATCGAAGAACCCGAAGACGACCTTCTGGGCGTCCGGCGCCTTGATGCGGAAGGTCACGCGCAGGTCGTCGTGAATCCGAGGGTATTGCGCCCCTCGGATGTTGCTGGAGGCGGGGACGCCCTCGGCGGGTTTCGGGTCCTGGGCCGCGACGGGCGCGGCCAGGAGGAGGGTCAGCAGGCCGGCGAACCACGAGCTGTTCATCGATGGACCTCCCTTGGGGGCGTGATCGCGACTCAGCCGGAGGCGCCGTCCGATCACGCCGGAGCCGCGCTTCGGAATGGATTCGGATTTCGATGGAGTGGAAGAATCGACGTCGGATCGCCCGAGACGCCCGGGCCGAGCCGAGCCCCCTCGCGGAGGGCTCGGACGCCGGGACGAGGTGGTCCGATCACTCGAAGCCTTCGACCGTCACCGCCAGGACGATCGGGGCGGAGCGGTCGCTCCCCTTGACCAGCTCGATGCTGGCGATGGTTTCCTTCTTCCCGGGGACGACGGTCAGGTAGCGGACCTGTTGCCCGCGGAGCTTGAACGCCTGCTTCGAGCCCGGTACGTCCCTGCGTGCCATTGACGTCGGCGAAGTGCGACGCCGTTCTTCAGCTCGTGATCCTCCGTCGAGCCGTCCTCGTACTTGATGCGGACGATCATCGAGACGGTCCCCTCGCGGCCCGCCGGATATCCCAAGACGGACATGCCGCTGAGGAAGTGGATCGCCCTGGCCGTCGAGTTCACCGGGCAGGCTCACCGACTTCGGCATCTTCGGCGGGATCGTTCCCGATCGGGCTATGAAGCATGACCGCGTTGGGCACCCGGTCCCCCTGCGGGTCCACCAGGGCGAACGGCACGCCGTCGACCACCTTCGGGCCCCAGTCCTCGAAGATCAGCCGCGCCGACGTCCGTCCACGGAATCGGACACCATCCCCTTGGTGGTGGTCGTCGTCGCGACCTTGCGGAGGTCGAGCGGCAGGTACTTCCCCTTCTGCGCGAGGAACTGCAGAGGTCGGCCAGCCCCTGCGGGCGGGACCGACTTCTCGAACCCCTCGGGCATGAGCGACTTCTTCGAGGAGGCCAGCTCGTCGATGTCCTCGCGGAGGATCGTCTGCTTCTTGCCCTCGGCGTCGAGCAAGTCGATGGACGTCTTCGTCTCGCTCGCCAGGAGGCCATTCAGGATGCGGCCGTCCGTCGTCGCGACCGTGTACTGGAGGAAGTTCCCCTCGACCGATCGACTCGGATCGAGGATGTGAACGAGCAGCTCGCCCTTGGGATGCGCGGCCATGCCGGTGAGGTCCGGGCCGACCTTGCCCCCCTCGCCCGAGTGCGTGTGGCACTTGGCGCACTCGCGCTTGAAGATCTCCTTCCCACGCGAGGCGTCGCCACCCTTCAGGACGATCGGGGCCAGCGCCTGGATGACCTTCTCGCGATCCGGATCGGGCAGCCCGCCCCCCTTGGCCAGCAGTGCCTTGGCCCGTTCGGCGATCGCCTCTGTCCGGATGGGCGGCCAGGGCCTGCGTCTGGGAGAGCGACAGGAGGGACATCGGCACCTTGCCCGCTTCGATTCCGCCGACCAGCGCGTTCGTCCACTCCGTCTTGCCGAGCAGCACCAGCGCGCTCGCCTTGCGGGCCGCCGGGGTCATCGGCCCCATCGCGTCCACGAGGGCCGGCCCGACCTCGGGCGAGTCGCTCCGCGCCACGGCGGCGATCAGGCCGCTCGCCAGCTCGGGCGGCGTCTTCGGTGTCACCAGGGCGATGACGGTCGCGCGCGGCCTTCAGGTCGGTCTTGCGGAGGTCGATCAACTGCCGGGCGGCGTCGATGCGGGCCGCCTCGGGCTTCGACTCGTCGGACGCGGAGGCGAGGAATTCCCTGGCGAGCCGGGCGATGAATTCGTCCAGCCCCTTCACGCCCCAGCGCGAGGCGAGGCCGAGCATCTGGCCACGCGAGTCGGCCGAGAGCTTCGGCAGGAGGGCGGCGATGGCCTTCTCGCGATCGGCGTCGAGCTTCGGCGCCTTGTCCTTCGGCCAGCCCTTCGCGAGCCCGGCGATGATCGCCTGGCTGACGCGAGGGTCGGCCTCCGCGAGGGCCGACATCAGGGCGCCGATCGTGTCGACCGGCCCGCCCCGGGCGTGGTGCTCGGCGAGGCGGGAGACGATCGTGAGCGTGTCTGACGACGGTGGACGGTCGAACTTGTGCTGGGTCAGGACCTCGAGGACCTTCACGTCGTGCCGGGCCGCGGCGGAGGTCGCCGCGTCCATCAGCCCGCGATCGCGGTCGAACCCGCCGGACGCGATCCGATCGGCGAGTGCGAGGGCATCGCCGTCCGCCTGGGCGAGGTCGGCGATCCTCAGCAGGGCCGCCAGCCGGACCAGAGGCTCGGGGTCGTCGAGAAGCGTGCCGGCCGGGGTCAGCCGGGCGGCGACCAGGTCGGTCGGCAGGGCGAGAGCCGCGTTGCGCCGGACGCCGGCCGAGCGATGCTGGACCGCCGCCGTGAGCGCGGCCTTGCCGGGCTCGCCGGCCTTTTGCCAGCCGTCGATGGCTGTCAGCGTCCACATCGCATGGATCGCGCCCGGGTTCAGCCCGGCGGCGTCGACGGACGGATCGGCCACGAGCTTCGCGAGGTCGGCCGCGACGTCGTCCTTGCCGCGTTCGACGAGCAGCCTCTGGGCGTGCAACCGCCAGAACATATTGTCGTTCTTCGAGCGCCGCCACGAGCCCGGCCGGGTCGTCCTTCGACAGCCTCGGCCGCTCGCTCGGCTTGCCGTCCTTCGCGACGATGCGATAGATGCGCCCGTGCGTCTTGTCGCGAAGTGGTGTCTCGTAGGCCGAGCCCTTGCCCGTCCTGTAGCCCTCGGGCGTCGGGTTGTGCTGGACGATGAAGTTGTACCAGTCGATCACCCAGACCTGCCCGTCCGGGCCGACCTCGGCCAGCGATCGGCGAGGTCCACTCGTCGTCGCTGGCGACGAGGTTCCAGGCGTTGTGCGAGTGGAAATCCGTGCCGTCGGGGTGGAGCGTGAAGGTCGCGACGAGGTGCCCGGTCGGCTCGGCGACGAAGGCGGTCTTGTTCCAGTATTGCTTCGGGATAGGTCCGCGCCGTGTAGAGCGCCGAGCCGGCGCCGGCGGTGAAGCCGCCGTGCCAGTCGACCTGCCGGACGTTCTCGGTGATCGGGAAGAAGCGGTTCGAGTCGGCGATGTTCGCCAGGACCGCGGGCGACATGCCGCGGACCGACTCGTAGTAGCGGTTCGGGATCGGCATGTAGACGCTCGGGCAGCCGTTGGCGGTCGAGCCGAACAGCAGGCCCTCCTCGCTGATCCCGACGCCCCACGAGTTGTTGTTCGTGCTGCGGAGGAACTCGAGCTTCGAGCCGTCCGGCTTGAAGCGGAAGAAGCCCTGGCGGAAGTTGTGCCGCTCGCCGCCGACCTCGCCGTTGAAGCCGGAATAGCCGATGATCGCGTAGATCCAGTTGTCGAGCCCGTAGCGCAGGTTCGACGGGCCGGCGTGGGTGTCGCGGGTGCCGAAGCCCGTGAAGAGGACCTTGCGTTCGTCGGCCTTGCCGTCGCCGTCGGTGTCCTTCAGGAAGAGCATGTCGGGGGCCTGCGTGACGATCAGGCCGCCGTTGACGTAGAGGAGGCTCGTCGGGATGCTCAGGTTGTCGGCGAAGAGCGGTCGTCTTGTCGGCCTTGCCGTCGCCGTCGGTGTCCTCGACGATCGAGATCCGGTCGCGGCCCTTCCCCTTCGGCTGCATCTCGTTGGGGTAGTCGACCGTCTCGGCGACGTAGAGCCGGCCGAGGTGGTCCCAGGTCATCGTGATCGGCTTGAAGATCTGCGGCTCGGCGACGAAGAGTTTCGCCTCGAACCCCGCCGGGCATGGCGAGGTGCTTCTGCGACTCCTCGGGCGAGATCGGCTTCTGCATCTTGCGGATCGGCTCGCCGAGCGTGCCCCACCTGGCGCCGGGGGTGTAGAGCGGGACCTCGGCGGGCTCGTACTCGAACGGCTTGAGCCCCTTCGCCACGCGTGGGCGGGAGTCGTACACGTCCCCCTTGTTCGCGGCCCAGCGGATGCCGCGTTCGACGAGGTCCTGGAAGCCGGGATGGCCCCAGGTGCGGGCGTCGTGGCCGTAGGCGGTGTAGAAGACGCGCCCCTTGCCCTGCGTGCGGGTCCAGGTCCAGGGCTCGGAGCCGGACTGGTCGTCGCGGGTCTGGAGGACGTGTCGGTCCTTCGTGTTGTGCTTGGTGTGGACGTAGGTCTCGTCCCAGGTGCGGAAGGGTTCGAGCCCCTTGATGATCGGATGGTCGGGGTCGACGACCGTCGTCTCGAACTGGCCGGTGCCGTGCTTCTGGAACTGGGCGCCGACCAGCGCGATGTACTCCGGCGAGTTCAGGAAGCAGAACGAGGCGCAGTGGAGGGGAACGAATCCGCCGCCGTTTGCCACGAAGTCGAGCAGCGCCTTCTCCTGGTCCTTGCTGATCTGCGTCGTGTTGGCGTAGATGACCAGCGCGTCGTACTTTCCGAGCGTCTCGGCGTTCAGGTCCGATACGTTCTCGGTGTACGTCATCTCGATGCCACGTCCCGAGAGGACCGGGGCGAGCTGGGCGTAGCGATCGGCCGGGCGATGAAGGCCCTTGTCTCCCAGGAAGAGGACGGTGAGCGGCTTCCCCTTCGGCGCGGGCGAATCGGCCGCAAGGGTGACGAGACCGGAAAGCCCGAGCAGCGAGAGGGCCAGGGCGGCCAGGCGGGTTTGGAGCCTCATCGTGCGGATTCCCTCGCGAAGCGGACGGGGCGTGTTTGCCGACGGAGCCGAGGACAGCGGTTCGCCCGGCGCAAGCCTGGACGGGGCGGACCATCGGCCCATTCTCGAACACGGGTCATTTTCGCGGTGGGGATGAAGGGGCGATGCGCGCCCTCCGATGCTGCCGCCCGAGAACAGGGCGGGCGACACCACGACCTCGGAGGCACGTGGCCTCTTTGTATCAGATTAGGGAAACGAGCCCAGACGTTACAGCCGCCCTCACGAGATTTCTTGCCGAGGTCGGGACCAGGGGCGACCGGAGCCATCGCCTCGGCACGCAGGGCCTCGACGCGGCGCCAGAATTCTCGGAGAGAACGCCGCTCGGGTTCGGGGATCTCGGCCAGCGCCGGCTCGTCGCGGATCCCCGCCAGAGCCGGGTCGACCTGCCATCGGCCGAGCCGTTTCGAGACCGCCGCTCGCTGCGGGTAGGTCCCCGCATCGCAGGACCGCGGCGGAGGCGGCGAGGTCGGCGCTCAACCAGTCGAGGGCCTGCTTGCGCCAGCGTGCCCGCGAATCAGGCTCGGACGGGGGACTCCCCGCTCCCGGGTTCGGTCGCGGCCAGCGCCGCGGCGCGGGCGGCCTGGAATCGGTTCGCCGAGGCGAGGTCGGCCGCGAGCTCCGGCGACGACGGCGAAGGACTCGGCCCACAGGCGAGCCGCCGCCAGCATGCTGGTGTCGAGCGAAGGCGAGCCGGGCGAACGACACGCCCTCCTCGGCGTCGGCCGGGAGCTCGACTCCCTCCAGCGACCGCCGGAAGCCGTCGCCTCCAGGGCCATCAGGTCCCTGGCGCGAGGCGAGAGTGCGGCGGGGCTCAGATACGGGTCCGCCGGCGGGGGCCGGGGTCGACGCGGGCCAGGGCATCGAGCGCCTCCCGGATAATCGCCCGTCTCGATCAGGGCACGCCCCAGGAAGAGATACGCCGAGGAGAAACGGGGGTCGAGGCGGACGGCCTCGCGGAATTCAGCGACGGCCTCCTCGATGCGACCGGCCGACTGCAGGGCGTGGGCGAGCGCCTTGTGGGCGACCGCAGATCTCGGGAACCGGCGCACCGCCTCGCTCTGTTCCTCGACCGCCGCGGCCCAATCGCCGCGGTCGGAATAGGCGAGGGCGATCTGGTCGCGGACCATCCAGTCGTCCGGCTTCAGCCGCTTCGCCTCGCCGAACTCGGCGGCGGCCTCCTGCGGCTCTCCCAGCGCGAGGAGCGCCGAACCCAGGGCGACGTGAGCGAGGGCATCTTCGGGCCGGAGTCGCGTCAGCTCGCGGAAGACGTCCGCGGCCTCCGCGGGCTGGCCGCTCAGGAGGAGCGACTTCCCGAGGCCGCTCAGGGCGATCCCGCTCCTGGGTCGAACGCTCGCGGCGACGGCGAAGAACCGGACCGCCTCGTCGGGGCGGCCGGAAGCCATCAACTCCCGTCCGAGGTCGGCATTGACCCAGAAGTCGTCGCGATGCGACGCCTGGGCACGACGGAGGAGCGCGATCGCCGTCTCTCTCCGTCCGAGAAACGCGAGCGAGGTGGCCAGCCGGGTGACGCTCGCCACCGGGAGGTGGTCGACGTCGGCGGTGGCGGCGAGCCGCTCCAGGGTCTCGAGCCGACGGGCCGGACCGCCCTCCATCCGGCCGAGCGTGTCCCGCAGCGCGATTCCTCCACGGGTCGGGATCGGCCGCCCTGGCCACCGCGACCAGCCGATTCGCGCCCTGCGGGTTGCGCAGGACTCGCCCCCGACGCAGGAACGCCCATTGATCGAGGGCGCTCGCCAGGTCCGCGGCCGCCGGGCTGGCGGCGAGCACCCGGCCGGCCGCCGCCGGATCGAGCTGATCGAGGTCGACACCGTAGGCGCGGAAGGCGGCGGCGTATTCGGCGTCGGCTTTCGCATCGTCGTTGTGGACGCCGAAGTCGTTGAGGATCGCGGCGAGCCGCTCGACGATCCGGCGATCCTTCTCGGCGGCCTCGGCCGCGTCGCGCTCGCGGGCCAGGTCGGCCAGAAATGCGTGGACCCGGTCGCGCAGCCCGTTGCCCGGGTCGTCGCCGCCGAGGAGCGACTCGGCGCGGCGGGCCGCCTCGATCGCCTCGACCCAGGGGATCGGGTCGCCGCCCGCGGCTCGGGCCCGCTCGCGTTTCTTGCGAGGCGTCGGCGAGGGCCGCGTCGACCGCCGCCCGCAGGGTCCCCTCGCGCCGCCGTCGCTCGCGGTCCATCCAGCCCCATCCGGCCGCGCCGATCAGGGCGGTCGCGAGCACCGACGCCGCCAGGGCCAGCGTCAACAGCCGGCGCCTGCGCTCGCCGGCGGCCCGGGTCTCGGCCCTCGCCTGGGCCAGCTCGGCCTCGCGGAGCCGCCCCTCGACGCCGCGGAGGTAGGCCGTCAGCCCGGCCACGACCATCCCCGCGTCTCTCGGCCGATGCTTCGGCGCGGCGGCCAGGCAGGACCGTGCCAGGGCCACCAGCTCCGCGTCGGCGTCGCAGGCGTCGAGGCGTGCCATCGCATCCGAGAGGTCGGCCCTCTCCGCCTTGCGGTACACCTCCGCGCCGCCTTCGCCCGCGAACGCCGGCTGGCCGGTCAGGATCTCGCAGAGGATCGAGCCGAGGGCGAAGACATCCGCCCGCTCGTCGAGCGTGTCCAGCGCGCCCCGTGCCTGCTCGGGTGCCATGTACGACGGCGTTCCGAGCACCGAGCCCGGGCGCGACTCCATCGCCGCCGATCCGCTGCGCAAGGTCCAGACGGCGGAAGCGTCGCCGCTGGCCAGCATCGCCTTCTCCTCGTCGGCCACGCCCCCCTGGTCGAGCACCTTGGCCAGACCCCAGTCCATGACCTGCACCTCGCCGAAGCTGCCGACCATGATGTTCGACGGCTTCAGGTCCCGGTGGATCACGCCCCGGGCATGGGCGTAGGCCATCGTCTGGCAGACCTGCTCGAAGATGGAGAGGAAGCGCATCCGGTCCTCATCGGGGCCCCGGCGCGTCGCGAGCAACGCCGCCAGGGTGCGGCCCCGGACCAGCTTCATCGCGATGAACAGCCGGCCGTCGGGGAGGCGCCCCAGCTCGTGGACGGGGACGATCCCGGGGTGCTGGAGCTGGCCGCCGATCTGCGCCTCCTCCACGAAGCGGCGGACCATCTCGGGGTGGTCGCGGTGCTCCTCCCGGATCACCTTGACGGCGAGGTCCCGGCCCAGGTCGAGGTCGCGTCCCTGGAAGATCGCGCCCATCCCGCCCCTGGCCAGTTCGCCGATCAGTTGGTAACGCGACGGCTGGCCCGAGGACCTGGGCGTCTCGGGCGACGTGGGCCGGATCAGGCGAGTCGTCCTCGGATGTCTCTCGGAGATGAACTCGCGGGATTGCCCCGATCGCTCCGCCCTGATTCAGGACACCGGTCGGCGGCGAGACGGGGCCGACTTCCTCGTCCAGAGTCTTCATGGACCCCGGTCGCTCCAGGGTTCCCAGGCCCCGCCTCGAGATCGACCGCGAGGGCGGCCCCGAGGCGCAACAGACAACGCGGGCAGAGGCCCGCCGGCGAGTTCGCGGGCAGGCGGGCTGAGCAGTCGGGGCAGATTTCGACCGAGAACATCCCCGGCTCCATCGATCCGGTCCGATCCGATTCAACAAGGGCCCTGTTCTTGGTTGGGAGAAACGCGGCAAAGGTTACAGAGCCGTGCCGGGATTCAGCCCTCCAGGGCGGCGAAGAGCGTCCGGATTTCGTCCTCGACCTGCGCCGCGTCGCCGACGGTCGCGGCGATCTCCTCGCGGAGCAGCAGGCCGTAGCGGCGCCGGAGGCGATGGACGGCGACGCGAACGTTCCCTTCGGTGGTCCCCAGCCGCCCGGCGATCTCCGAGTAGGCTCCCGACGCGGGTCCCGGGTGAGCAGGGCGATCAACTCCTCGAACCTGGCCGACCGGCCCGCATCGTCGTATTCGCCGCGAAGCCGTTCGACGACCCGGTCGAGGAGGGTCAGGGCCCAGGTCCTGTCGAAGATGCGCTCCGGGGTCAGTTCGTGGGCGGGTTCACGCGTGTACCGGCGTTCGGCGTCGAAGGGGTCGATCGAGACCAAGGTCCGGCCCCCGCCCCTCTTGGCCGCGTTCTCCTGGTCCCGCCGGGCCGCCAGTTGACGGGCGCAGACCGTGCGAAGGAACGCGCGGAAGCGACCCCTGGCCGGGTCGGCCTTGGCGAACAGGTCGCGTTCCAGGACATAGGCGAAGAAATCCTGGGTCAGGTCGCGTGCCTGCTCCGGCGTGTATCCGCGGTGCCTGATGTAGGCGTAGATGGGATACCAGTAGGCCTGGCAAAGGCCCGACAACGCCTCCCTGGCCTCCGGGGCGTCGCGGCTGCCGGCCGTGACCACACGGCTCCACTGCGTCGTGGGAAACCGGCCCAGCATGTGACTGTCGGGTCGAATGTCCGACATGGTGTCTTTGACCGGGCCTCGGATTTGAAAGGAAGGGTCATCCCCGCGGAGCACTACCTAAATTCCCACGAGGTTAAGTCGTAACTCTCAGGCAAAAAAAGATGGCTCAAGATGCATTCCGAGGTGGTGAACGAAAATGTCTGCTTGGGTGCCACGGGTTGTACCCAACCCGTGTTCCACAAACGTCCACTGATTCACGGGTTGGGTACAACCCGTGGCACCCATGGCAGGGTTTCGGATCGAGTGAATCGAGCCACCACTCTGAAATCCATTTTGAGCCCTGGGAAAAACATCTTGACAACAGACTTGCCCCCACCAAGCGCGGCTTGAAGCCCCGACACCCCCGTACACCCCGCCGACGACTCGAACCCAGTTTACAGGGGATCGGGATTGCGGTAGAAACCCATTCGGAACCGTCCAGGTGATCCGGACCATGATCGGAAAGCGACCGACCCCCTCCTCAGCCTTCGCCACACAGAGGGGGAGGGAGCGAGAAATTCCCTAACACTCGCCAGATGGGCGCGAACCTGGGTATTTTTCACCGTTGGGAAAGGCAATTACCGACCTGAACTGTGAGTTTGGGGGCCCTTGGCGCCCTAGAGCGAACGCCGTGGGGCTCAGCCCCGCGCACCGTCTGGTGAGCGCCTCCGAAAAAAACGACTCTACCGGATCGCAGGTATCGCAGCGTGCAAGCCGGATGACGGCTACCCAGGTCCCCAAGATTACCCGAGCCTTGGAAGCTTGGGTAAAACGCGAGGTTTAGTCAGGGGCGTACTACCCTTCTACCCCGTCATAGACTGCAATCCGTTAGAGGCCGGCAGATCCATTATCGCGGCGGGCTAGAGGTTTATTCAATCGGTCCACCCACGAAATTCAACAGGGGTTTTGTGAACTGCGTCCGGACCTGGCACAATAGACTGAATTTCAGACCCGGGCCTTTGAGCGGCCAGAACTTCACCGGCGGAGCAATTGACTCATGCAAGACTCGGGATCGACTCGACGGACGTTCCTGTTCAAGGCGGCGACCACGGCGGCGGCGGTCTCGGCCGCGTCGCAGCTCGACATCGCGGACCATGCCTACGCGGGAGCGGGGGATTCGCTCAAGATCGGCCTCGTCGGCTGCGGAGGGCGCGGCACCGGCGCCGCCGAGCAGGCCCTGACGGCCGACCGGGGCAACGCCCTCTACGCGATGGGGGACGCCTTTGGGGACCAGATCGAGTCGAGCCTCTCGAATCTCAAGGGGTCGAACGTCGCCGGCCTGGCCGAGCGGGTCGACGTCCCGCCCGAGCGGCGGTTCGTCGGCTTCGACGCCTACAAGCACGTCATCGACGAGTGCGACCTCGTCCTCCTGACGACCCCTCCCGGCTTCCGGCCGATCCACTTCGCCTACGCCGTCGAGAAGAAAAAGCACGCCTTCGTCGAGAAGCCGATGGCCGTCGACGGCCCCGGGCTCCGGAAGTTCATCGAGGCCGCCAAGAAGTCGAAGGAGCTGGGCCTCTCGGTCGTCAACGGCTTCTGCTGGCGCGTATTACGCCCCCCGCCGAGAGCTGATGGCCCGCGTCCACGGCGGCGACATCGGCACGATCAACACCATCGAGACGACCTATAACTCGCAAGGCGTCTGGGAGCCCCGCCGGACCCGCGAACAGTGCAAGTCGGAGATGGAGTACCAGATGCGGAACTGGTACTACTACTCGTGGCTCAGCGGCGACCACATCGTCGAACAGGCCGTGCACGGGATCGACACGATGGCCTGGGCGATGAACGACGCCCCGCCCGAGCGCTGCTGGGGTGTGGGCGGCCGGCAGGTCCGGACCGAGCCGAAGTACGGCAACATCTACGACCACTTCTCGATCGTCTACGAGTACCCCGACGACGTCCGGGGCTACCACCAGTGCCGCCACTGGGCCAACACGCCGGCCCGCGTCCGCCGACTTCATCCAGGGGACCAAGGGGCGTGCCGACGTCTTCGGCAAGAAGATCAGCGGCCCCAGCAAGTGGCGATACCGCCCGGCCGAAGGCTCGCCGCCCCTCGACATGTACCAGGCCGAGCACAACGAGATGTTCACGGCCCTCCGCGACGGCAAGCCGATCAACAACGCCGAGAAGGCCGCCACCAGCACACTGCTGGCCCTGATGGGCCGGATGGCCGCCTACACCGGCGAGGTCATCACCTGGGACCGGGCGATGGAATCGGAAGAATCGCTCGTCCCCTCGACCCTGGACTGGGGCGATGCCCCCCAGAGGCCCGTCCCGATTCCCGGCGTCACCCGGTTCTCGTGATCGATCCGGCCGGCCCCCGGACGCAGCCCATCGCTTCAAAACCGTGCGATGGGTTGACACTCTCTGCCCTGGGTGAAAGACAAGCTTGCCCGACTTTCGGCCGGGCAAGTTCTCTCCCGATCCGAATTTCCTTGATTCGCAAATCATTATTCAAAAAGGGTTTGTGTCTCGGCGTCCTGACCGGGCTCGTGGGCAAGTCGCTCGCGTCCACGAGAAGGCCTGGGAGATCTGGGTGATCCCGAGAGGTCTCGATGTGGTCTGGAAGCAACACAATTGGTTGGAAGGGATGTTGTTTTGTTTCGACCAGGATAATTTTTCTGGCGGTCACAATCCTTGGTCCTGTACGTTATTGACTCAGTGAGCGAGTGACGGCCGCCCGGCTGGACCCTTGGGCGACTCGTCAATCCGAATCGGAACGGAGTAGATCGCTCGCTCCCCATCCCTCCAGCGGTTGTACATCTATGACTACCCTGCCTTCCGCATACCAGCTCCTTACGGGGCGGCCGAATCCGGCTGCCGCGACCCGCGAGGATGAACTTGGGATCGATCCGATCCTGCCGACGCGGGCTGCCCGATCAACGGTCAAGCGGACCATGGACGTGGTGGGATCGCTCGGCGGCCTGATCCTCCTGGCCCCGTTGCTGGTGGTGGTCGCATTGCTGATCCGGCTCGACTCCAGGGGCCCGGTCCTGTTCCGGCAGCGGCGAGTCGGCCTGGGCGGCCGGATCTTCTGCTGCCTGAAGTTCCGGACCATGGTCCCTGACGCCGAGGCCCGGATCCGCGAGCTGGAGGCCCGGAACGAATCGACCTGCGGCGTCCTCTTCAAGATCAAGGACGACCCGAGGATCACGACGCTGGGCCGGTTCCTGAGGCGGACGAGCCTGGACGAGCTGCCCCAGTTCTGGAACGTGCTCATGGGTGAGATGAGCCTGATCGGCCCCCGCCCGTTGCAACTCCGCGACAGCGAGCGGCTGGCGAAGCTGGACGCCCGACGGCTACGCCCGCCGGCTCTCGGTCTCTCCGGGCGTCTCCGGCCCCTGGCAGGTCTCCGGCCGGAGCGAACTGGACAGCCACCGGATGCTCGAGCTCGACCTGGATTACGTCGAGAACTGGACGGTCGCGATCGACCTGGAGATCCTGGTCAAGACCGTCTTCGTGGTCCTGGCCGGCCGGGGGGCCTGCTGATCCGCCCGGCCGAACTTAATCAAGGAGCCATCGGCGCCGGCGGTGGCGAAGGTCCGGGGCTCGGTCGGCCGGACGACTCCCGCGACCAGGTTGCCTGGCCCGACTCGAAGTGATGAAGAGCACGCGCGATCGGTCGAGCGGGCAATAGCCCTCCAGTTCGTCGTGCGGCTCGAAGGTGACGCGGCCGACCCGCACGCCCGGCCCGTCGGCCCGGCCATCGGCGACGGCCCGGCCCAGGTCGAGCGTGTCGAGCCGCCAGCCTCGCCCCTCGATCACGTTCTCGACGCAGACCAGACGCCCGTTCTCGGCGTCCCAGTGGAGGTTCTGGTTCCAGGCCCCGGCGAGGACCCGATGGACGACCACGCCCGGGGCGCTGGTCCGGCGGGCCTTGAGCAGGGCCTCGGGGTCGAGCAGGCGGATCTCGGGGCGGATCTCGCCGTAGTCGGCGGTGGCCAGGAAAGCCCGGCCGCCGAGGGTGACGAACTCGGGCCGGCATCCGTTGATGGCGGCGTCATCCTCGATCGACGTCGAGCACCGCCGCGTCGAGGTTCCCGTCGCGCCAGGCTCGCTCCCAGTCGAGCCGGTAGATCGTCGCCTTCTTGTTGACGGTGTCGCCCAGGAAGGTCCCGAACCGGGCGTTCCAGGTCAGGCCAGTCGGGTGGAGGATCAGCGGCTTGACCGCCTCGGCGGAGCCAGACCTCGCGGCCGGTCGGCTTGAGGTCCATGCTGTATTCGCGGATCACCCCGACCCGAGGGGCGGCGGCGTGGACGTCGCCGTAGGCGTAGACCTTGCCGTCGCGGACCGCCACGCCTTGCCCGGCCCCAAGCCTGCTCGTCGGTGACGCTCGACGCCTGGTCGACGACCGCGTCGGCCGTCCAGGTCCCGTCGGGCGGCGGCTTGTGCTCGGCGACGCTCGGGAGCTGCTGTCCTCGAACCGACCCGACCGAGAGCCCGAGCACCAAGGCCCAGGCCAGAACCCATCGACGACCTTGCATCACGAAGACTCCTCCGGAGCGAGCTGTTCTCACGGATCCGAAGGAGTATTTGCCGGGCCTGGTCGCCTCGGGAAAGCCCTCCCGAGCCGAAGTTTCATCGAACTATCATGGAATGTTCCCCGACCATCAATAAACGTCCCGGCGATAGCGTCCGTCGGTCGAGAGCTTGGCGACGTAGGCCGTGGCGGCGTCCTCGGTCATGCCGCCGTGGGTCTTGACGACCTGGCGGAGGGCTCGGTCGACGTCGGCGGCCATCCGCTTGGCATCGCCGCAGACGAAGAAGTGGGCGCCCTCCTGGAGCCAGGAATAGAGTTCCTTGCCGTTCTCGACGATCCGGTCCTGGACGTAGACCTTGCGTTCCTGGTCGCGGCTGAACGCGGTGTCGAGTCGGGTCAGGACCCCTCGGGCCTTCAGGTCGGCCAGCTCCTCCTCGTAGAGGAAGTCGAACTGGCTCCGCTGGTCGCCGAAGAAGAGCCAGTTCTTCCCCTTGGCCCCGATCGCGTCGCGCTCGTGGAGGAACGCCCGGAACGGGGCGATGCCGGTCCCTGGCCCGACCATGATCGCCGGGGCGTTCGGGTCGCCCGGGATCGTGAACCCGTGCGACTTCTGGATGAACACCCGGAGCGGCCCGCCGATGCTCGACCCGGTCGGCCAGCATCGTCGAGGCAACTCCCTTTCGGCCCCGGCTGTTGAACTCGTAGACCACCTTGCGGACCGTCAGGTGGACCTGGCCGGCGTGCCGCTTCGGCGAGCTGGAGATCGAGTAGAGCCGGGGCTTGAGGTCGGCGAGCGACTGGACGAACTGGGCGGGCGTGGGGCTGCGCCGAGGGGAACTGGCGGAGCAAGTCGAAGACGTGGAACCCGGCGATCGGCCCGTCGTCGTCGATCAAGGCCCGGAGCTGCTCGGCCTCGGCCGGGTCGGTCGCGGACTCGGCGAGGAGCACGATCAGGTCCTCGTTGACCTCGCTCAGGCAGCAGAGGCGGTCGAGGGCCTCGACCAGGGTGCTCGAAACGCCGCCCCTGCGTCTCGACCGGCTCGTCCGCCTTCGCTCCGAGGGCCTCGATGATCTCGCCGACGAGCTCGTCGCAGTTGGTCGGAAAGATCCCGAGCGAGTCGCCGACCTCGTAAGCCGGGCCGTCGGGGCCGAGGTCGATCTCGATGTGGTGGGTCGCCTTGTCCGATCCCGGCCGGTTCAGGTTCGACGCTCTGGAGCAGCCTGGCCGTGTACGGATTCTTCCGCGACCAGCCGTTCTCATGGGCCTTGCCGTTGCGTGGCCGCGACGCCGTTGGTCGAGGGCTTGCCGTTGCCGTTGAGCGAGCCGTTGCTCTCGGTCGAGGGCTCCTTGACCAGCTTCTTGAGCATCTTCGACGTCTCGGCCCCGCCGGGCGAGCAGAGGGTCAGCGACTTCTCGGAGCCGTCGGCGATCGCCTGGGAGTAGGTCTTGCAGAGGTAGCCGCAGGTCCCGCAGTCGAGCTGGGCCATCGCGGCCATCAGCCGGAGCGGCTTGGGCTTCCCCTCGGCCAGCTTCAGCCGGTCGTCGATTCCGAGGGCCGGGTCGTGCCAGGGGTAGTCTTCGTCGGCAGGGGCCTCGCTCGGCGCGGCGGCCGCGGCGATCCCGATTGCCAGGGCGGCCAGCGGCCGGGGTCCGCGCGGCGACGTCCCGTCCTGGAGGCCGAGCCAGCCGGCCAGGAAGCCGTTGAGCCAGGCCCGCTGCTCGGCGTTGAACGGGGCGGATTCGGGGATGATCGACAAGGCTCATGCGTCGGCTCTCGGGGATGTGGAGGGCTTGTGTGATGGGGTCGGATCAGGCGGTGACCATGTCCTCGGCGGCGACCGAGCGGAGCGTCTCGATGTCGTGACGGCGGGCGAACGCGGCGAACGACTCGTCGGGGCCGGTCCGGTTGGCCAGGTAATGGCCGATCAGCCGCTCGATGATCGGCGGGATCTTCTCGAACGGGAGCGAGTCGAGCAGGGCTCGCCCGGCCCCTTGCTCGGCCCCCCAGCCGCCGCCGACGACCGATGTGATAGCCCTCGACCATCTCCTCCCCGACCTCGACCTTCGTGCCCTGCAGGCCGATGTCGCCGATGTAATGCTGGGCGCAGGAGTTGGGGCAGCCGGTGACGTGGATGTTGATCGGCCGGTCGAGCGTCACCCGGCCTTCGAGGTAACGCGGCGATCTCCATCGCGTTCCGCTTGGTGTCGGCCCCGGCGAACTTGCAGCCGGCGTTGCCCGTGCAGGCGATCAGGCCGCTCCGGATGCTCGACGCGTCCCAGTGCAGGCCGAGGGCCTCGATCGCGGCCTTGACGGCGTCGATGTCCGCCTCGGCGATGTCGGGGATCAGCAGGTTCTGCCAGACGGTCAGCCGGATCGTCCGGCTCCCGAAGCGGTCGGCGATGTCGGCCAGCCCTTCGACCTGCTCGCAGGTCATACGCCCGACCGGAAGCACGACGCCGACGTAAAACTTGCCCGGCTGCTTCTGCGGATGGACCCCGACGTGCGCCCAGCGGTCCTCGGCGGTCGAGGGCTCGCAGCGGTCGAGGGGGAATTTCGGAGCGGCTTGCCGTACTCCTTCTCGACCTCGTCGATGAACTTCGGGAATCCCCAATCGTCGAGCACGTACTTCATCCGGGCCTTCTTGCGGTCGGTCCGGTCGCCGTTCTTGAGGTAGACGCGGACGATCGCGCCGGCGACGGCCACGCAGTCCTCGGGCTTGAGCATGACGCCGGTGTCGCGGGCGAAGTCCTTGTGGCCGGTGATCCCGCCGAGGGTCAGCCGGAAGTAGACGCCGGCCGGGAAGGTGGCGTCGGCGTTGGCCTCGGCGACGCGGACGGCCTTGAAGCCGATGTCGTTGGTGTCTTCCAGGCTGGCGATCCGGCCGCCGCCTTCGAAGGCGATGTTGAACTTGCGCGGCAGGCCGTACATCTCGCGGTGGTTGAGGATGTAGTGGTGCATCGCCTTGGCCAGCGGCAGGGTCTCGATCAGCTCGTCGGGGTCGATCCCGCTGGTGGGGGTGGCAGGTGCAGTTGCGGATGTTGTCGGCGCCCGACCCTCGGCTGATCGATCCCGTAATCGGCCAGGCCCATGAGGTACGCCGAGGCATCGGGGGCCTTGATCTCGCGGATCTGGAGGTTCGCCCGGGTGGTCACGTCGCAGTGTCCCGCGCCGAACCGACGGGCCAGGTCGGCGACGCCACGGAACTGCCAGGTCGGCAGGACGCCGCCGGGAATCCGGAGCCGGCTCATGAACGAGTCCTGCGCCGGGGCGACGTAGAAGAGGCCCGAGAACTTGTAGAGGAGGACGTCGGTCCCCTTGGGATAGACCCCGGCGGAGGCGTTGGCGCCGATCTCGGCCCACATCGAGAACGGGTCCTTCTCGCGCTTGGCCTTCTCCTCGGCGCAGAGCGTCCGGCCCTGGGCGATGAACCGATCCTGGGCCTCGACCTGGAGCGGATAGGGGCCGAACGTCGCGGGCCTCGCGGCGCCGGGGCCGAGGGCGACGGTCGTTCCCGAGGGAGCCGCGCTGCCCGCGATGATCGGCAGGCCGCGGACCGCTCGGGCGACGTCGCTGCCCATCGCGAACCCCTGGAGGAACTGCTTCTGCTCGTCGCTGAGTCCGTTGTTGTCCGCCATCGGGGCTCCTCTTGCCGGCATCGCTCGCTGATTCGTTATTTCAAATTTGGAATCTCGGATTTCCAATTTGAGATCCGAAATATGAGATTTGAGGTCACCCGATCAGACACCATTGGCTGAAACGCCCACGGGCACCCGGCCGTTCTTCGGGGCGTGATTCTCGGCGGCGGCGGGCTCGGCGTGGCGGTCGATGAGCTGGGACAGCAGGCCCTTGCACGACCCGCACCCGGTGCCGGCTTTCGTGGTCTCGCCCAGCGCCGGCACGGAGCCGCAGCCCCCCTTGATCGCCTCGACGATGGTTGACTCGCTCACCCGGTTGCAGTTGCAGATGGTCCGATCGGTCTCGGCCGCGCCTGCATCGGGCGAGCAGAGGATGTCGAGCCGGTTAACGGGCAAGGGGTCGCCCCGGTCGAAGATCTGAACGAGGGTCGCCGCCGCCTCGACGTCCCCGACGAGCATCGCGCCGACCAGCTTGCCGTCGCGGACGATCAGCTTCCGATAGCTCGCCTTCCTCTCCTCGATGACTTGCAGGACCTCGTCCGTCTCCAGCGCCGGCTCGGCCAGGCCCATCGCGGCGACCTCGATCCCGGCCACCTTGAGCCGGGTATAGAGCTTCGAGCCGCGATACCTGGCCCGGGGCTTGTAGCCGGTCAGGACGTCGGCGAGGACCGTCGCCTGCTCGAAGATCGGGGTGACGATCCCGTAGACCTTGCCCGCGTGCTCGGCGCACTCGCCGACCGCGTAGACGCCCGGGATGTGGGTCGCTAGGGTGTCGTTGACCAGGATGCCCTTGTTGACCGGGATGCCCGACGCCTTGGCCACCTCGATCCGGGGCCGGATCCCGCAGGCCAGCACGACCATCCTCGCCGACAGGAATGTCCCGTCGTCGAGCACCACCGCCTCGACCCGTTCGTTGCCCCGGATCGCCTTGATCGACCGACCCGGTCCTGACGAAGATCCCGCACCGCTCGATCTGCCGCCGGAGCAAATCGGCGCCGAGCCGGTCGAGCTGCACGTTCATCAAGGAATCGGCCAGGTGAATGACCGTGACATGCAATCCCTGGTCGCTGAGCGCCTTGGCCGCCTCCAGCCCAAGCAGGCCGCCCCCGAGGACCATCGCGTTGTCCCCCGAGTGGGCGAACCTGCGGATTTGCAAGCAGTCTTCGAGCGTCCGATAGACAAACACCCCGCGTTTCCAGCGGCCGTCGGCTCCTTCGATCCCCTCGATCGGCGGGACGAACGCGGAGCTTCCCGTGGCCAGGACCGCGATGTCGTAATGGTGCGTCTGGCCGTCGCCGGCGTGGACCTGGTGGGCCGTCGTGTCGAAGTGCGAGACCGTCACGCCCGGCACGAACTCGACCCCGCGCTCGGCGTACCACGCCGAGGGCTTCATCATGATCGCCTGCGACTCGGCCCCGCCGAGCACCTTGCTCAACTGGACCCGGTTGTAGGCAGCCGCCGGTCTCCTCGCCGAAGACCTTGATCCGGTAACGCTTCTCCGCCCCTCGCTGGATGAGGTCGTCCAGGAGCCGGCTGGCGGCCATGCCGTTGCCGACGATCGCCAGGTCGCGCTTGTCGCTCCGGAACGACGCCTCTTCGGCGATGGAGAGCCGGCGCGATCGGGGTTCTGAATGGGTTCGGACATCGGTATCAACCAGGGTTCATAGGATCATCCCGCGGTCGGGGCGACTCGGACGGCGCAGACCTTGAATTCGGGCATCCGGCTGGTCGGGTCCAGCGCGGGGTTGGTCAGGAGGTTCGCCGCCACCGCGCCTCCCCAGTGGAACGGGGCGAAGACGGTATCGGGCCGGATCTCGGACGTGACGGCCGCCTCGAACTGGACCCGGCCCCGGCGGCTGGCGACCTCGACGAAACCTCCCTGGGCCACCCCGAGCCGACGGGCCAGCCTCGGGTGGATCTCCAGCTTCGGGATCGGCTTGATGTCGGTCAGCTTCTCGACCCGGCGGGTCTGGGAGCCCGAGTTGTAGTGCTCCTTGTAGCGGCCGGTGATGAACCAGATCGGGTACTCGTCGTCCGGCTCCTCGCCCGCCGGTCGGTGGTCGACGGCGATGAAACGGGCCTTGCCGTCGGGGTGGTAGAAGCGGTCGGCGAACATCCGGGGCGTGCCCGGAAGGTCGTCCGACGGGCAGGGCCAGAAGACGCCATCGTGCTCGTTGATCTTCTCGTAGGAGATCCCCGAATAGTCGGCCTTCCCGCCCGCGGTCGCCCGGCGAAGCTCGTCGAAGACCTCGGACGCCGACCCGAACGCGAACTGGTGGCCGACACCCAGCCGGCGGGCCAGCTCGCAGAGGATCTCGATGTCCCCCTTGACGTTCTCGGGAGCCTCGACGGCCGGGCGGCGGAGGATGACCCGACCTTCGAGGTTCGTCATCGTCCCTTCCTCCTCGGCCCATTGCCGGATCGGCAGGACGACATGGGCGAGCTCCGCGGTCTCGTTGAGGAAGGCGTCGGCGACGACCAGGAGGTCGAGCTCCTTGACCTTGTCCTCGATCCGCTTCGCCTGGGGCGAGGCGACGACCACGTTCGAGCCGAAGACCAGGAGCGCCCGGATGCCGCCGTCGGGGCCGAGCGAGTCGAGCAGCTCGAACGCGCTCTTTCCCTTGCCCGGCAGGCTGGCGGGATCGACGCCCCAGACCCGGGCGACAGCCTCGCGATGCTCGGGGTTCTCGATCAGGCGGTAGCCGGGGAGCTGGTCGGCCTTCTGGCCATGCTCGCGCCCGCCCTGGCCGTTCCCCTGGCCGGTCAGGCAGCCGTAGCCGCTAAACGGTCGGCCGACCTTGCCGAGGGCGAGCATCAGGTTGATCTGAGCGAGGACCGAGTCGACCCCCTTCGACTGCTGCTCCGGCCCCCGACCCGAGAGGATCATCGAGCCGCCGTCGACGGCGATCAGGGCCAGGGCCCGCCGCATCGCCTCGACCGAGATCCCCGTGATCGGCTCGACCCGGGCCGGGTGGTACTGGAGGACCGTCTGTCGGACATCCTCGAAGCCGACGGTCCGGGCCTTGATGTACGCCTCGTCGACCAGCCCCTCCTCGATCGCCAGGTAGAGCAGGCCGTTGGCCAGGGCGAGGTCGCTGCCGGGAGTGAGCTGGAGGTGGATCGTGGCCCGGCGGGCGGTCTCGGTCTTGCGGGGGTTGACGACGATCAGGTTCCCGCCCCGGTCGCGCTGCTCGTCGAACCACTGCATGATCGGCGGCAGGGTGTCGGAGCAGTTCGAGCCCCAGAGCACGACGGTCTTGGCCCGGGCGATGTCGGCGACCGGGAAGGGCAGGCCACGATCGACCCCGAACGCCTTGTTCTGAGCCGCGGCGGCCGACGACATGCAATAACGGCCGTTGTAGTCGACGTAAGGAGTGCCGAGCGCCAGCCTGGCGAACTTGCCGAGCAGGTACGCTTTCTCGTTGGTCAAGCCGCCGCTGCCGAAGGCCGCCAGCGATTCCGCCCCGTACTGGTCCTTGATCCGGATCAGCCGCGAGGCGATCTCGTCGAAGGCCTCTTCCCAGGACGCCTCGCGGAACGCGCCGTCCTCACCTCGGATCAAGCGGAGATCGGATTCGCCCGGCATGGTCGAGCAAGGCGGCGGAGGTGAATCCCTTGATGCACATCTGCCCGTTGTTGACCGGGAAGGCGGGGTCGGCGACTGATCGAGGGCGCCTCGCCCCCGGCCTGCTCCGGGTCGAGTCGGATGAGCATCCCGCACTGGAACGCGCAGATACGGGCAATGAGTCCGGGTCGACGCGTCAACGACCAGCGGCGACTCGATCAGCGGAGTAGCCGGGTTCACGGGTGTCGGTCCTTGGCCCTGGAGATTTCGCACGTCAGGCCGAAGGATAATCCCTAATCCCGTGCCGTCCCCGTCGAGGAAATCGAACTGTTTCCTTAATCCGCGATCGAGACACAAGTTCCGGCGAATCGGTTGTTCAAGGAGCCGAATTCGGCTTCGGCAGGAATGCTCGATTATTGGGCAGGCATTCCGATCTTCTCATCACATGGAGTGAACAGAAGACGTTTCCCATCCCTCGCCTTCATGGAGGATAAGGCCCTTAACCAGAGATTACGCTTCGCGTTATCTCAAGAAGTCGATTTGCGGTTTTCGAAAGGTGATGGCTCAGCGTCGGGTCTCATTGCGGCCGGCCGGCGATTCCTCGATCGCCAGGGCCAGCCGCATCAGCTCGACGATTGACCGTGCGTCCAGCTTCTTCATCAGGCTGGCCCGGCGCATCTCGACGGCGCGGGAGGTGATCGCCAGGTGGCCGGCGATCGCCTTGTTTGGGTGGCCGTCCATCAGGAGGCCCAGGACCTCGCGTTCCTTCTCGGTCAGGGTCCGGAACCGGGCGCGGATCGCGTCTCGGTCGGCCAGGAGTTCGCGGCGGGCGATGTCGTCCCTGATGGCCCGTTGGATTTTCTCCAGTAGGGTCTGGCGGTTGAAGGGCTTCTCGACGAACTCGACCGCTCCCGACTTCATCGCCCGGATCGCCATCGGCACGTCGGCGTGCGCGGTGATGAAGATCACGGGCATGCAATCACCCCGCTCGGTCAGTTCCTCGAAGAGGTCCAGCCCGCTGCTGCCGGGCATCCGAACGTCGAAGACGAGGCAGCCCGGCCCGTCGGCTGAGAAGTCGCGGAGGAAGTGGGCGGACGACTCGAAGGTCTCGACCGCCAGGCCGACGGTGCTCATAAGCCAGCGGAGCGAGTCCCGCATGTCGGGGTCGTCATCCACGATGTAGACGGTCGGTGTCATCGTCAACGGCACCGGCGGGAGGGAGGGTAAAGCGGAACGTGGTGCGGATTCCGGGTTCGGATTCCACGAGCAAGCGCCCCTGGTGGGCCTCGACGATGGTCCGACTGATCGCCAGTCCCATGCCCATCCCTTCCGCACGCGTGCTGAAGAAAGGGTCGAAGACCAGCCCGACCCGGTCGGGCGCGATGCCCTCGCCGTTGTCGGTCACGCGGAACTCGACGCTGCCCGAAACGTCCAGGCGGGTCTCCATAAGAACCGTCGGGGAGGACGGTTGCGACGAGGAGACGGCTTCCCGAGCGTTCCGGACCAGGTTCACCAGGACCTGCTGGATCTGCACCGGGTCTCCCTCAATCATGGGCAACTCGGATGCCAGGACAAGTTTCAGGGCGATCCCAAGTCGTTCGGTCTCCTCGCCAAGGAGGGCCTCGACCTCCTCGACGACGCGGTTCGGGGCGAATCGCTCGGGCTCGGCGGGGTGCCTCGTGACGAACCGCCGGATGCGCCGGATGATCTCGCCAGCCCGGAAGGTCGAGCCGAGGGCCTTGCTCAGTGCGGTCTTGATCTCCTCGATGGGCGGCTCGGGCTGCTCCAGCGCGACCAGGCAGCCTTCGACGTAGTTCGCGACGGCTCCGAGCGGCTGGTTCAGCTCGTGGGCCAGGCCGGTGGCCATCTCGCCGACGGTGGTGATCCGGGCTACGTGGCTAAATTGCTCAAGCAAGGCCCGATGCCGGGCCTCGGCCCTCGATCGCTCCTCGGACTCACGCTGAAGCTCCCGGTTGGCCCGCTCCAGCTCGGTCGTCCGCTCGACCACGCGGCGTTCCAGCGCGTCTCGGGCCTCGCGAAGCTCGGCGAACTGGCAGCGGATCAGCCTCGCGGCGGGCTTCAAAATGAAGATCCCGACGCCGATCAGAGCAACGAGGATCAGCGCCGTCACGACCCACCCGGTCTGCCGGAGCCGGTGGACCCGTGCCCGGGCTTCGGACTCATAAAGACCAACGATTCGCTCCATCCGATTGAGATACTCGTCCTCAGTCTCCAGGATGGTCGCCAGGTCGGCGTGGTCTTCGGATCGGGACGGCCCGGACTTTGCCAGGCGACTGGCCGTGTCCCGCATCCGGCGGAAGAGAGGGTCGATCGCCTCGAAGGCCGAGCGGACCTCGGGACTGTTCCGGCCGGTCAGGCCCAGATTCGCGTCGCCGAATCGCAATCCGTCATGCGCGGCCGACCAGCGGGCCAGGACGGCCTCCATCTCGCCGAGCAAGGGGCGGCGCTCGGCCTCGGATTCCGTCCGATCGAGTTCCAGGGCCAGCTTGGTAAGTCGCTGGCTGAGCATCCGCTGGCGGCCGGCGTTGTTGATCGTCGGAGCGTCCGTCGTCAGCTCGAAGAGCGGTGGTTGGATGACCGCCTGGTCGACCAGAATTAAGGTGGCCACCAGCCCCAGCACGGCGAGGAATCGCCTGGCGAGGAAATCATCGTCGGGAGGGAGCGAAGGAGGGGCGACGGGGTTGATCTGGCTCCCCTCTCCCTCCGGGAGAGGGGCCGGGGGTGAGGGGCGTCGCATCGGTGTTTGCTCGGATAAGGAAGTTGCGAGGGGCTCACACGAAGAGCGAAGACCCTCACCCCAACCCTCTCCCGGAGGGAGAGGGAGCAAGAATCCAGCGAGGGGATCAAACCTCACCGTTCCCGGCTGATCGGCGGTGGCACGGGAAAGGCCGGGAGGCTGGCGTTGCCGTCGCGGTCAACGGCCTGGACGGCGAAGAAGAGGTCATCCTTGGAGAGCCCCTTGACCACCGCCTCGGTCACCCTGCCCATGTCGAGCCCTCGCTCCCAGAACGGGAGGTGGGTGGGCCGCCAGACGACCCGGTAACCAGCCAGGTCGGGCTCGTCGCCAGCCTTCCAGGAGATCCGGGTGTCGTACTCCTGGCGGCCGGTGCCGAACCTCGGGTCGGCCGGCGGCGCCGGGGCGAGCGCGAGGCTGGCCAGGAGGCTGGCGTTGACCCGGGCGACCTGGGCGACGTAGGGAAAATCGACCTGATCGACCACGTCACCGAGCCGAACTCCGTCGCGGACCTCGACTCGCTGGTGCTGGCGGTCGAAGTTCTCGTTGGGCTCGGTCAGGCGGACGGCGGCGAAGCCTCGCTGGTTGAACGGGGTGTGGTCTCCCCCACGGCCGTAGCGGTCGCGTCGGAAAACCAGGGTGACCTCGAAGTTGGGCACATAAAGCTCGGCGATCTCCTTGATGTAACGGGCCAGTTGCCGGGACGGCCCGTCGTTCTCGCCCCCGACCGATTGCCGGACCCTGGCCTGGGCCTCGGTCTCGGTCGCGGGGACGCCCTCGGAGAAGACGCGGACGCGGCGGTTGTCGTGGACGCCGTTGCCGCCCTGGGTGTTGCCCACGATGTCGTCGGTCAGCATCGCCTCGATCTTGCGGCCCTCCTTCTTCGCCTTCTCGGCCCAGTGCGCCGCGCCGAGGAGTCCCTGCTCCTCGCCAGGGACGGCGAGGAAGACGAGGGTCGCGTCGAAATGATATTTTGACATGACCCGGGCCAGCTCCATCGAGATCGCCGTGCCCGAGGCGTCGTCGTTGGCCCCCGGGGCGTCGATCTCGGTGTCGGACATTGGCCGGGGGATCGAGTCGTAATGCCCGCTGACCACAAGCCAGCGGTCGCGCGAGGCGGCCTGTTCGCCGGGCAGGATGGCCACCAGGTTGATCAGCGTGGTCGCCTTCGGCACGCGAGGGACCGGCGGCTGGATGAAGGAATCTTCCTCGACGATCAGCCGGCCGTCCGACTCCTTCGCATAGGAATCCAGCTCCGCCTTGATCCATCGCCGGGCCGCGCCGATGCCTCGCGTGGGGTTGTCCGGGTCGGAGAGCGTGTGACGGGTGCCGAAGCCGGCGAGCTTGCGGACGGAGGCCTCGATCCGGGCGGTCGAGATCTCCGCCAGGATGGCCTCGACCTGCGGGTTCTTACGCGAGCCCACCAGGACCTGCTGGCCCTGGGCGATTCGTGGATCGATCGCCCCGAGACAGCAGGAAAGCAGGATGGCAAGGATCATCCGTCTCATCGAATGGGATCTCCAGTGGCGCAGGCGGACGTCGATGTTGATGGGACCAGCATAATCCCGACGGCGACCGGGGCAAGATCCATCTCTCGCGGTCTCGTCGTTGATATCGAATACCATCGATCCTTCAGAAGCCCAGAATCCGCCAGCGTACCGACCGCCTGGCTTGCTCCCTCCTCCAGGTCGCCAGCTTGGCCTGCTCATCCGCCCGGGCCTTGGCGATGTCGGCCTGAAGCGCCTTGATCTGCCTGGACTTGTTGGATTTCACCAGCGCGATTTGAGGGGGCGTCAGGGCCTGCTCACGATCGAAGACCTTCCGCCATTCCATTCGATCGATAGCCCGTTCGCGGTCAGAGTAGCCAATCCGGATCTGGGCGGGGCCGCCCGAATGCTGCTCCTGGAGGTCATCGCCCGATATATACTCCCAGACGGCGTACTCGGCGACTTCGCGAATGAGCCTCGCCTGTTGATAGGACGTCCTGGCCTGCTGCTCGCCGATGTTGGGATAGAGCAAGAAGTCTCTCGTGAGCCAGATCGAGAGCCCCGCGACGAGGACCGCGACCATCAGCCGACCGACCGTGAACCGCAACCGAGGCATCTGCATGGTCGACCCTCCCGGTTCCGGAACCCGCCGGCTGATTGGTCTTCTGGAGTCCGGGAGCTTGCTCCCGCCCGGGGATCGTTGATAGCGACGCCGATCGACCCTCAGAAGCCGGTCATCCACCTTCGTCCGGCCTGTTCCATCTGCCAGTTCGCCAGCTTGGCCTGCTCGTCCGCGCGGGCCTTGGCGATGTCGGCCTGGAGCGACGCGATCATCTTGCCTTTGGTGTATCTCTCCAGGACGTTGAGTTGCATTCGCGCCTGTTCGAGGTCGAAGTCGGCCTGCTGCTTGGCGATCTGGTCGGAGACGAATGAGAAGGAAGGCTCCCAGAGCAGGGTCCTGGTGTGCCTCCTGGACGAAGACTTCAGGCGGTCGAGGATCCGGTCACGCTCTGCCTCGGCCAGGGCGATCTGGCCGAGGTAGGTCGATTTCTGCTGCTCGTAGACACCTTCCCTGTACTCCTTGAGGGCATATTCGGCGACCTCGCGGACGAGCCTCGCCTGCTGATAGCTCGCCTGGGCCTGCTGCTCGCGGATGGAGAGACGGACGCTCATGACTCTGAACGCGAGCCCCGCCGCGAGGACCGCGACCATCAGCCCGCCGATTGTGAACCGCGACCGAGGCATCCTCATGATCGACCCTCCCCGTTGTTTGACTCGCCGGCCGATTGGTCTTCTGGAGTGCGGGAGCTTGCTCCCCCAGTCCAGGAGAGATTCGCCCCGGCGGTCTCCCTGGAAATAAGGGCGACAACAGAGGGCGATCCGGCCCAGTCAGCACGCCGAGAGCCGGTCGGCCAGGGCGGTCGCTCCCCACTCCTGATAGGCTTCGATGGCCGCCTGAAGCACCGCGCCGGCGTCCTGGCCGATCCGGGCGAGCTGGCGGGCTTCCAGCTCTCGGGCCAGCGCGGTGTGCTGGAGGAACCGGCCGGCCGAGGCCGATCGGGCGGCCTCGTCGTAAAGGCGCAAGGCCTCGGCGTCCCGATGCTCGGCCCGGGCCAGCTCGCCCTCGACGAGCAGGGCCTTATGGGCGAAGTTGGCCTCGCAGTCGAGTGACCAGCGACGGAGCGCCGCAAGGTGGTTCCGAACCGTTTCGAGGAGCGCGGGCCGCTTCGCCTCGGGCTCGCTCGAGACCGTCGCGAGCAGAGCCAGGGCCCGGAAGAAGACGAGGTCGACCTCGGCGGGCTGGCGGGCGAACGACTCCCAGATGGCCTGGGCCATGTCGGCGGCGAGCAGCGCCTGCCGATGCTCGCCCCGGTAGTAGAGGAGTTTCAGACGGGCGACGTGATAAAAACCAACCTGGCTGACGTTGGTCGTCCGGCAGATGAAGGCGAGGTCGCGGGACTCGTCGAAGGTCTCGTCGGTCAGGCTGAGCGGCCCCGTGGTCTGGCCGGTGAGGGCGCGGGCCAACTGGCGTTCGAGGACGCAGTGGAACCGCGCGATCAGGACGCGACGGCCGATCAGGGCGAGCCTCGATTCCGCCTCCTCGGCCACGCGGTCGAGCGGCTCGCCCGAGGCGGCCAGCATCGTGACGTAGGCGGCGTGATTGTAGCAGCCGTAGAGGATCTTGCCCGAGGCCAGCCCCGCGTTCGCGCCCCGATTGCAGCCAGCCAGGACCTCACGGGTCGGGGCGACCCAGTGGCCGACGAACCAGCTGTTGAGGAAGAGCACGTCGGCCAGTTGCGTTTCGCCCCCACGGCGGTCGAGCTCGACCGCCAGGGCGGCGTACTCGCGGGCCGTCCGGGCGTTGTCGAGCACCATCCGCTCGACGATCGCGTACATCGCGAAGACCGTCGGCGTCAGCGGGCCCAGGCCGTGGAGCAGCGTCATATGCAGGTTCTTCGACGCCATCAGCGAGAACAGACCGATCTGGTTGCTGATGAAGGCGGGCGGCTGGATTGTCAGCATCAGGCCGATGGCCCGGTCGACCTCGGGCCTGTCCGAGGCGGGCAGATCGAGCAACTCGCTGGGCTGGCGACCACCCAGGGCTTGCTGGATGCGCCCCATCTCAACGATCATCGCCTCGGCGATCTCGGGCGGCCCATCGGGGAGGTCGACTCCCAGGAGTCGGGCGGCGGCTCGTCCGAACTCGACGGCCTCGCCCGTCAGGCCCGAGTTGACGGCCTGGCTGATCGACGTGTCGAGATAGCCGATCGCCTTGGCCACGGCCTCGGGCTCGCCCGATCGGTCGCCGATCGACCGGTACCAGTGGTGGGCGAGCGTGGCCGAGTGCCTGGCCCGGCTTTCCCGGCCGTCGAGCCGGGATTCCAGCGCCTGTGCGACCGAGCGGTGCAAGGCCCTACGCCGGGGGGGTGGGATCTGCTCGTAGGCAATCTCGCGAATCTTGTCGTGGGCGAAGCGGAAATGGCCGTCGCGGCTCTCCTCCAGCACCTGGGCTACAAGCAGGGCCTCGACCGCCGCCATCAACTGGGTCTCACCTAGCAGCTCGACCGACTCGATCAGGTCGGCGTCGACCTCGCGGCCGAAGACGGCGGCCAGCTCCAGGAGCCGTCTCGAATCGTCGGAGAGCCCCGAGAGCCGGCGGACCACCAGGTCGTGGAGCGAGTCCGGCAGTGGAATGGCCTCGTCGAGGGAAAGGTTGTCAAGGTCGGAGCCTTCTCCGGGGGCCCGGGGCCGCCAGCGGCCCGAATCGTCGCGGGAGAGCAGCCCCTCGGCGACGGCCGCGCGGAGGTATTCCGCGACGAAGAACGGGTTGCCGCCCGCCCGACGGACCAGGTGGCGCACGAACCGGTCGTCGACCTCGTGCGAGCCGAGCATGTCGTGGACGATCTCGCCCAGGCTGGCGGCTTCGAGTGGGCCGACATCGACGAACGTGGCGTCCTGGAAGACCGGATGGTATCCCCGGATGGCGCTGTCCTCGACCTCGGAACGGTAGGCCGAGACGATCGCGACGTTCGGGTTGTCCCAGATCCCGACGTGGAAGAGAGCGAGGAAGTGCAAGGTCAGAGCGTCGGCCCATTCCAGGTCGTCGAGGAAGACGACGACGGGATTGACCCGGCCGAATTCGTGGAGGGTCTCGCCCAGGGCCTCGACCAGCCGGGAGTGGAGGGCGTCCTCCACGTCGCACGTCGGGCCGGGTCCGTCGGCGAGCCCTGGCAGGCTCGCCAGCGCCGGCTCGCACTCGGCGAGCACTCGTCCCCGGCCGCCCAGCAAACGGGTGACCGCCTCAGGGCCTTTTTCGAGGCAGAAATCGGCGATGGCCTGGAGGAGCGGGCGGAACGGGTGCAGTGGCAGCGCCCGGACGTCGGGGCCGGCGTCTACCTCGACCCCGCCGACGCCGATCGGCAGGCACTCGCAGGTCACAACGGTCAGGCCCGCCTTCTCGAACTGGCGGGCCACTTCCATGATGACCCGGGTCTTGCCGACGCCGCTCTGCCCCCGGAGGAAGATACAGTTCCCGGGGCGGTCCAGGACGCGTCGGGCGTCCCGATCCAGCAGGGCGAGCACCGAGCCCCGGCCGACGAACCCCGGTCGATAGATATAATCGCGCGAGGAGAGTCCGGCCGGATCGCCTGAGGCCACACACCCGAGCCGCTCGAGCGCGGCAATGATGTCCCGGGCGTATCCCAGCCGGTCCCTGGCCTTCTTGGCGAGCAGGTGTAGGATCAGGTCGTTGAGAGCCTGGGGGATCTCGGGCCGGTAGGCGCGAGGGGGGATGGGCTGGGCATTGACGTGCGCTTTGAGCGTCACGTCCGGCGTTGGGCCCCGGAACGGAACCCGGCCGGTCACCCCCTCGTAAAGGATGCAGCCGAGCGAATAGAGATCGGCGCGGGCGTCGACGTATTCCCCGCGGATCTGCTCGGGCGACATGTACTCCGGTGTCCCCTCGATCTTGCCCACGACCTCCAGGCTCTCGCGCCCTCGGCGCCGAAGTAGGAGGCCAGGCCGAAATCGAGCAGCACGGGCGTCCCATCGGGCCGGATGATGACGTTCTGGGGCTTGATGTCGCGATGGACGACCCCCTCGCCGTGGAGGTACTCCAGTGCCTCGCAGAGACGGGCCATGAGAGCGAGGAAATCGCGGAGCGGTCCTTCAGGAATCGGCTCGGGAGGTGCCTGCTCGGTCATCGGCGAGGTGAAGAGGTCGTCGACGGCCGGCTCCAGCACGGTCGGGGGGAGCAGGATCAGGGTCGGCGACTCCGACGTCGCGACCGCGACGTCCCTGGTTGGCAGGGCCGGGGTCTCGTCCTCGATGGTCTCCATCTTCGACAAAGCCGGGGGCTCGTCCATGCTGATCGTGGCGGTCGACCCCTCGGCGAGCGCGGCGAGCAACAGGTCGTCCTCGGGAGGGTCCAGGGCCAGGATGAAGTCGGCCTCGGCCGACGTGCCATTCTCCTGGCGGCTCTCGCGGATCCGATCGTGGAGCGATTGCCCTCGGAGCAGCTCCATCGCGTACCAGGGGAGGCCGTCGGACTGGTCGGTCTCGATGATCCGGACCAGCCCCGGGTGCTTGATCCGGGCCAGAGCGTGGATCTCACGGCGAATCCGGTGCAGCATCCCACGCTTCCGGACCCGAACCGTCTTGATCGCCACCTCATCCCTGGTCAACTCGTGCTGGGCGTGGTAGACCACGCCCATCCCCCCCTTGCCGATCACGCCGAGCACCCGGTAAGGTCCGAAGGCCACCGGACAGGCGACCGTGCCATCGTCAAGCTGGAGGCCGGAGTCGCTCGGCTCGTCGAAGACCCGCGCGTCGCCCGAGGCCGGGCCCGATCTCGCCGCCAGGTCGAGTACCCCACCGCAGACCGGGCATCGGCCGTTGGAGGGCTGGACCGACGCCGTCTCGGCCGAAGCTTGGATGCATCGAGGGCAGACGCTCGTCTTCACGGTAACATCGCCGCGGAATGTGGCGGATTCGCGCGAGGACGATCCCTGGTCCCCGATGGAACCTCGGGCCGACCTCCAATCGTGATCCGGACGGTTCGACCGATCCGGCTCCGGTTGTCGTTTCGGAATCAAAAATCGACTTTAACAGGCTCGATGCCGGCTGTCGACATATTGTATGAGCTTCAGCCCGGTCGATGGGACGATTCTCGATAATTAACCGATTGCTCGGCTCGATCGGTCATCCACGCCTGTCCCATCGACCGTTGGCGAGTTTCAGGTCAGCCCGCCGACGCGGCCCTCGAACCGCCCGTAAAGCACGTACTGCTCGAAGCCCGAGGCAATCTGCTTGTGGGCGATCGCCGAGGCCACGTCCGGGTTGGCGGCCAGGTAGCCCGCCTCGTTCCAGTTGGAGATCGGGATTCGCCCCTCGAAGAGCCCGTCCTCGACGAAGTGCTCATAGCCCGAGACGAAGCTCCCGGCCTTGACCGCCGCCGCGATGTCCGGGTAGTGCGCCAGGTAGTACTTCTCGTTGTAGAGAGCCGATGCGACGCGGCCCTCCTGCTGGCCGTAAAGGACGTAGTGCTCGTAGCCCGACTCCAGGCCTCCGGAGGCGACCGCCGAGGCCACGTCCGGGTTGTGCGCCAGGTAGTAGGTCTCGTCGTAGGCCGGCGTGGGGGCTCGGTCTTCAAACTGGCCGTAGAGGACGAAATGCTCGAAGCCCGAGGTGAGCCCGCCGGCCTTGACGGCGGCGGCGACGTCGGGGTTGGAGGAGAGGTAGAACGTCTCGTTGAAGTAGGGCGAGGGGTTTCGTCCCTCAAACTGGCCGTGCTCGACGTAGTGGAAGAACCCGGAGGTGAAGACGCCGGCCTTGACCGCGGCGGCGACGTCGGGGTTGGTGGCCAGGTAGTAGGCCTCGTTGAAGTAGGGGGAGGGGTTTCGTCCCTCGTACTGGCCGTACTCGACGTAGTGCTGATAGCCCGAGGTGAAGGCGCCGGATCTCACCGCGGCGGCGACGTCGGGGTTGGACAGGAGGTAGTACTGCTCGTCGAAGAGGACCGGCGCGCCGTGGTTGCTGACGCTGATCGTGGTCGAGCCGGAACGAACGCCCACGTCGTTGGTGTTCCCTGCGTAGCTGACCGAGATCAAATGAGTCCCCAGGGCGAATTCCCGGACGACCAGGGTGGCGTGTCCGGTGCCATCGAGCTTCATCGATCCGAGCGAGGTCGAACCGTCGTAGAAGGTGACCATCCCAACGGGGATGCCCGACCCCGGAGCGAGGGCGCTGACCTGCGCGGTGAGGCTGACCGCCTGAGTCGGGCTCGGGGACGTCGTCGAGGCGGTCATCATGGCGCTTGTCGAGTCAGCAATAACCTGGAATGAGGTGGCGAGCGACTGGCTTCCCGGGAGCGTGCCGTCGGTGCTGCCGCCATAGCGGGCGGAGAGCGAGTGCATGCCAGTCGCCAGGCTGGACAGCGAAAGAGTCGCGCCGGCTGCGGTCAGGGGCGCGGTGCCGAGCACGGTGGTGCCGTCGAGGAAGGTGACGGTGCCCGTGCCGTTATCCTTGGTGACGGTGGCCTTCAGGGTGACCGACTGGCCGTAGACCGAGCTTGAGGGTGTCACCATCAGCGTCGTCGAGGTTGTCGCCGGTGGGTTGACGGTGACCGACCCGGTGACGGCGGAGGTGGGCGCCACGTAGGTCGGGTCGCCGGAATATTGGGCCGAGATCGAGTTCGAGCCGAGTGGAAAGGCGGAGTAGACGAGAATCACCTGGCCCGAGGCGTTGGGCTGGCCGGAGCCGATGATGGTAGTGCCGAGGTAGAAGGTGACGGTCCCGGTGAGGGAAGCGGTGAATCCGGCGGGGACGGAGACGGTCGCGGTGATCGTCACCGGGTGATTGACGATTACCGGGGACGGCGAGACGGCGATCGAGAGCGAGGCCTGGGGCTGGACCGGCGTAGAAGGCAGCGAGGTCGAATTGTTGTTGGGGAACGGGTCGGAGGTCGTTGAGCTGACGCTGACATTTTCAGCGTAGGAGCCATTCGCGGTCGTCGTCACGATCACCGTCAGCGAGACGCCCGCTCCGTTCGCGATGGTGCCGAAGCTGGCGTTGACCGCGTTACCCGAGGGAGTCGCCGAGCCCTGGCTGGCGGTGGCCGAGACGATGGTCGCGCCCTGGGGGAGGGTGAAGGTATCGAGGAGATTCACGGAGGAGGCCGCGTTCGGACCGGCGTTCGAGACGACCACGACGAAGCTGATCTGACCGTTCGCCGTGACTGTCGCCGGCGGAGAGATCGCGACCTGCAAGTCGGCCGAGGGGGGCGGGACCACCACCGACGAGGTCGAACCCGTGTTGTTCGCCAGGCTCGAGTCGAACGACCCGGAGCTAGAGACCGACGCCGAGTCCGTGAACGTCCCCGTCACCGACGGCGTCACCAGGATCGTCAGGGTGTCGGACGCCTTGACACCCAGCGTGCCAAAGCTGACCGTGACGACGTTCCCGGAAACCGTGTAGGACCCAGTGCTCGGTGTGATCGAGTTGATCACGACCGAGCCCGAGGGCAGCGTGTCGAGCAGCGTCACGCCGGTGGCGTTGTCCGGCCCGTTGTTCGTCACCGTCACGGTGTAAAGGACTCCCGAGCCGATCGTCACCTGGGCATACTGGGCGTTGACGGTGACACCCAGGTCGGAAACGGGTGCGGGCGCCGCGGTGAGGGTCAAGGCGGTTGTCGTCTGGCTGGGCTGGAGGACCAGGCCATTCGCCAGGTTCGTCCCGATGTAATTCGCGAAGGTTCCCGAGGCCGAGGCGAAGGTCAGAACCTTGAACGAGTTGCCGTTGACGGGCTTGAACCCGTTGAGCAGCGAGACGTTGAGCGTCCCGTCCAGGATCGCTTGTCCCTTGACGACCACCTGATCGAACAGAGTCCCCGCCGTGGTCCCGCCGATCTCGATGTCCATGGCCCCCGTGGACGACTGGACGTAGGCCCCGCTGATCGTGAGCGAGGTCGCGCCGGTGCCGACGATCAGGGTGCCGTTGTTCGTGAACGAGGTCGCCGAGTCGTTGAGGGTGCCCGAGGCATTGATAACGCCCCCAGGCTGATTGACGAGCGTGGACCCGGTGCCCGCCAGGATCAGGGTGGTCCCGTTGATGTTCAGCGAGCCCTGGTTCGTGAGGTTGCCGGTGAGGTTGCTGGCCTCGTTGCTGACGTTGACGGTGATCGTGCCGGCGTTGGTGAAGGTCGAGCCGCTGGCGACGACCAGGTTGCTGGCGTTGTAGCTGCCGCTGGTTGACTGGAGCAGGATCGTGCCGAGGTTGGCCGCCCCGGCGTCCAGCGTCAGGTCGGCCACGCCATTAGAGCCGCCCTGGACCCAGACGGTAGCCTGGGGCGAGTCGTTGCTGACCAACGTGGTGTTCTGCCCCACGGCATAGACCGTTGTCGGCGTGGTGATCGTCTTGGCCAGGTCGAGAGCGCAGCCGCGGGCGTGGATCGTGCCGCTGACGGCGCCACCCTGGATCAGGAGGGTGCCGGCATCGCAGTCGAAAACGCCCGAGGCCGAGAGCGTGCCGCCGACGTCCTGGGTGAAGGTCAGGCCGGCGGTGCCGACGACGAGGGTGGCGCTACCCGAGACGGTGACGGTGCCGGCGTTGGTGAAGCTGCCGGTGAGGTTGCTGTTCTCGGTGCTGGCGTTGACGGTGACGGTGCCGGCGTTGGTGAAGGTCGAGCCGCTGGCGACGACGAGGTTGCTGGCCTGGTAGCTCCCGCTGGTCGACTGGAGCAGGATCGTGCCGAGGTTGGCCGCCCCGGCGTCCAGCGTCAGGTCGGCCTCGCCGTTGCCGTTGCCCTGGACCCAGACGGTGGCGCTGGGCGAGTCGTTGCTGACCAGGGTGGTGTTCTGCCCCACGGCGTAGACGGTGGTGGGGGTAGTGATCGTGCTGGCCAGGTCGAGCGCACACCCGTGGGCGCGGACCGAGCCGCTGACGGTGCCGCCCTTGACCAGGAGCGTGCCGGCGTCGCAGTCGAAGACGCCGGAGGCCGAGAGCGTGCCGCTCTGCTGGGTGAAGGTCAGGCCGGCGGTGCCGACGACGAGGGTGGCGCTACCCGAGACGGTGACGGTGCCGGCGTTGGTGAAGCTGCCGGTGAGGTTGCTGTTCTCGGTGCTGGCGTTGACGGTGACGGTGCCGGCGTTGGTGAAGGTCGAGCCGCTGGCGACGACGAGGTTGCTGGCCTGGTAGCTCCCGCTGGTCGACTGGAGCAGGATCGTGCCGAGGTTGGCCGCCCCGGCGTCCAGCGTCAGGTCGGCCTCGCCGTTGCCGTTGCCCTGGACCCAGACGGTGGCGCTGGGCGAGTCGTTGCTGACCAGGGTGGTGTTCTGCCCCACGGCGTAGACGGTGGTGGGGGTAGTGATCGTGCTGGCCAGGTCGAGCGCGCACCCGTGGGCTCGGACCGAGCCGCTGACGGTGCCGCCCTTGACCAGGAGCGTGCCGGCATCGCAGTCGAAGACGCCGGGGGCGGAGAGGGTGCCGCCGATGTCCTGGGTGAAGGTCAGGCCGGCGGTCCCGACGACGAGGGTGGCGCTGCCGGAGACGGTGAGGGTGCCCTTGTTGTCGAAGCTTCCGGTGAGGCTGCTGTTCTCGTTGCTGGCGTTGACGGTGACGGTTCCGGCGTTGGTGAAGGTCGAGCCGCTGGCGACGATGAGGTTGCTGGCGTAATAGCTCCCGCTGCCCGACTGGAGGAGGATGGTGCCCATGTTGGCCGATCCGGCGTCCAGCGTCAGGTCGGCCTCGCCGTTGCCCCCACCTTCGACACGCACCGTCTGGCTGGCCGGGATCGTCCCGGTTAGCTGGCTATTCCTGCCCTCGTTCGTAATCGAGGCCGCTCCGGCCGTGGCGCTATCGCTGAGCGTCGAGTTGATGAGGTCGATGCCACCCGTGATCGAGCCGCCGTTATCGTCGAACGTCCCGCCGGTGACCGTCACTCCGAGCGTCGAGGCGATCGTGCCTGAACTGGCGACCAGGGTCCCGCCGGACTGCTTGAGGCTGTCCACCGAGATCCCCCCGGCGGGAAGCTGGATGGTCACACCGCTGGCGACGTTGATGACCGCGTCGTCCGAGGAGCCGGGCACCTTGTTGCCGACCCAGTTCGTCGCCGTATTCCAGTTCGTGCCGTCCCCGGAACCGCTCCAGGTGATCGTGGAAAGTACCAGGCGGGATTCGAGCGCTTCCACCGAGATCCGATGACGGGATAACCGCCTGACCCTCGGCGCATGCGAGCCGGTCGAACGCCGAAGCGGGTTAAGTCTCATCAGGAAAGTCATCGGAGAGGCTCCCTCACGATTGCTCTAATTTTTGGATTCGCGTGGAGGCGGGATTGTAGGTGGCAGAGGAATGACGGACGAAGTCGCTCGTTCTTGCGCGGGGACTGGTTGGATTGTCTCAATCGGCAAACATAGACCCCACTCACTCCGGTTGCTCCGGGTGATGAGTCAACGTAGATCATCCAGGCCCTCAGCAGCGAAGGCCCGCCCCCCGTGGCGGATCACGACCTTTATCCGCACAGGGTCACGCTCTTCCGGTGGTTGAGACCGGACAAGATAGTATGCGAGAGGCAAACGACGAAGCAACAAAAAAACAGAGAATTCTCCGAGGAGTTTTAGAACATCATTCGTGTACCCATGTTATGGCTAAAGTAGATCACCTCTCGGTTCCAAATAAAGCAGGATCGCCGTTTTGAAACATGCTCGATTCCGTTCGGGTTCATCACGCCTCACTCCCAGTTCCTCGCCTGGTCATAATAGTCGCGCATGGTGGCCACGATCCGCTTCTTCTCATTGAGGGTCACGAACAGGATCAGCGCCACGCCCAGCGTGAGCATCACCGCCCAGCGGGCCAGGGCGTGCTCCTGGCCGACTTCAGGTCAGCCCGCCGACGCGGCCCTCAAACCGGCCGTAGAGCACGTATTGTTCGAACCCCGAGGCGATCTGCTTCTTCGACACCGCCGCCGCCACGTCGGGGTTCGCCGCCAGGTAGGCCTGCTCGTTCCAGTTGGAGATCGGGATTCGCCCCTCGAAGAGCCCGTCCTCGACGAAGTGCTCATAGCCCGAGACGAAGCTCCCGGCCTTGACCGCCGCCGCGATGTCCGGGTAGTGCGCCAGGTAGTACTTCTCGTTGTAGAGAGCCGATGCGACGCGGCCCTCCTGCTGGCCGTAAAGGACGTAGTGCTCGTAGCCCGACTCCAGGCCTCCGGAGGCGACCGCCGAGGCCACGTCCGGGTTGTGCGCCAGGTAGTAGGTCTCGTCGTAGGCCGGCGTGGGGGCTCGGTCTTCAAACTGGCCGTAGAGGACGAAATGCTCGAAGCCCGAGGTGAGCCCGCCGGCCTTGACGGCGGCGGCGACGTCGGGGTTGGAGGAGAGGTAGAACGTCTCGTTGAAGTAGGGCGAGGGGTTTCGTCCCTCAAACTGGCCGTGCTCGACGTAGTGGAAGAACCCGGAGGTGAAGACGCCGGCCTTGACTGCGGCGGCGACGTCGGGGTTGGTGGCCAGGTAGTAGGCCTCGTTGAAGTAGGGGGAGGGGTTTCGTCCCTCGTACTGGCCGTACTCGACGTAGTGCTGATAGCCCGAGGTGAAGGCGCCGGATCTCACCGCGGCGGCGACGTCGGGGTTGGACAGGAGGTAGTACTGCTCGTCGAAGAGGACCGGCGCGCCGTGGTTGCTGACGCTGATCGTGGTCGAGCCGGAACGAACGCCCACGTCGTTGGTGTTCCCTGCGTAGCTGACCGAGATCAAATGAGTCCCCAGGGCGAATTCCCGGACGACCAGGGTGGCGTGTCCGGTGCCATCGAGCTTCATCGATCCGAGCGAGGTCGAACCGTCGTAGAAGGTGACCATCCCAACGGGGATGCCCGACCCCGGAGCGAGGGCGCTGACCCTGCGCGGTGAGGGTGACCGCCTGGGTGGGGGTCGGCGCGGTCGTGGAGGCGGTGAGCGTGGCGCTCGTCAAGTCGGGACCGACCTGGAACGGCGTGGTGCCCGACTGGCTCACCAGGAGCGTGCCGTCGGTGCTGCCGCCATAGCGGGCGGAGAGCGAGTGCGAGCCGGTCGCCAGGGTGGACAGCGAAAAGCTCGCGCCGGAGGCGGTCAGCGGCGCCATGCCCAGCACGGTGGTGCCGTCGAGGAAGGTAACGATGCCGGTGCCATTATCCTTGGTGACGGTGGCCTTCAGGCTGACCGACTGGCCGTAGACCGAGGGCGAGGGCGAGACCGTCAGGGTGGTCGTGGTGGTTGCCGGCGTGTTGACCGTGACCGAGGCGGTCGCGGCCGAGGTGGGCGAGGCGTAGTTCGGGTCGCCGGTGTACTGCGCCGAGATCAAGTCCGAGCCGGGGGGGAAAAACGGATCGACGAGGGTCACCTTGCCCGAGGCATTGGGCTGGCCCGTGCCGAGGACGGTGGACCCGAAGTAGAACGTCACGGTCCCCGTCGGGACGGCGGTGAATCCGGCGGGTACGGAGACAGTCGCGGTGATCGTGACCGGGTGATTGACGACCGCCGGGGAGGGAGACAGGGTCAGCGAGAGCGAGGCCTGGGGCTGGACCGGCGTTGACGGCAGCGAGGTCGAATTGTTGTTGGGGAACGGGTCGGAGGTCGTTGAGCTGACGCTGACATTTTCAGCGTAGGAGCCACTCGCGGTCGTCGTCACGATCACGGTCAGCGAGACGCCCGTTCCGGTCGCGATGGTGCCGAAGTTGGCGGTGACCGAACTACCCGAGGGAGTCGCCGACCCCTGGCTCGCGGTGGCCGAGACGATGGTCGCACCCTGGGGGAGGGTGAGAGTGTCGGTGAGATTCACCGAGGAGGCGGCGTCCGGCCCGGCGTTCGAGACGACCACGACGAAGCTGATCTGGCCGTTGGCCGTGACCGTGGCCGGCGGGGAGAGTGCCACCTGCAGGTCGGCCGAGGGGGGCGGGAGGACCGTCGAAGCCGCTGAGGCCATGTTGTTCGTCGGATTCGAGTCGCTGGACAGCGGGCCGGAGACCGAGGCCGAATCGGTGTAGGACCCGGTCGAGGCCGGGGTCACCACGATGGTCAGGGTGTCGAAGGCCCCCACGTTCAAGGACCCGAAGTCGGCGGTGACGATGTTTCCGGCGACCGTGTCGCTCCCGATGCTGGGGGTGATCGAGTTGACGGTCACGCCCGAGGGGAGCGTGTCGGTCAGGGTAGCCGCCAGGGCGTTGCTCGGCCCGTCGTTGGTCACCGTGACGATGTAAACGATCCCGTTGCCGAGCGTCACCTGCGGGAGCTGGGCCGCGACGGCGACCGCCAGGTCGGCCGGCGGCGCCGGCATGGCGGTGAGCGTCAGGGCGGTCTTGGACTGGCTCGGCCCGAGGTCCAGGCCGTTCGGCAGGGCCGTCCCAGCATACGCCAAGAAGGCTCCCGTGGCCGATTGGTATTTCATGACCTGGAACGAGTCGCCGTTGCTCGGCGTGTATCCGTTGATCGTGGAGACGTTGAGCGCCCCGGCGAGCGTGGCCTGGCGGTTGACGATCACCTGGTCGTAGAGAGTCCCCGGCGTCGTGCCGCCGAGGGCGAGGTCGAGCGACCCGGTTGACGACTGGACATAGGCCCCGTTGATCGTGAGCGTCGCCACGCCGGGGCCGACGGTCAGGGTGCCGTTGTTGATGAACCCGGCCGAGGAGTACGAGACGTCGATCGTCCCCGAGGCATTGATGACGCCCCCGGGCAGGTTGACCAGGTTATAGCCGGTCTGGCCGGTGATCTGCAGCCCGGTGCCGACGACGTCCAGCACGCCCTGATTCTTGAGGCTGCCCTGGATCACGCTCGTCGAACTGCTGGAAACGAACAGGAGGGTGCCGTCATTGACGAACGTCGAGCCGCCGGCGACGACCAGGTCTTCGCCGAAGGGGCCGGCCTGGCCGGGGGGCGACTGGGTCACGATGGTCCCGCCGTTGATCGCGCCGGCCGCCAGGTTCAGGTGAGACCCGAACTCGAGCGAGACGGTCGCCAGGGCCGGGACGTTGCCGACCAGCGTCGTCGCGATGCCCTGGACGTCCACGGTCATCGGTCGGTCGATCGTGCTTGTCAGTTGCAATGAGCACCCGATGGCCTCGACCAGCCCGCTGACCGACCCGCCGTTGAACTGGAGCAGGTTCGCGTTGAACTGAAAGTCGCCGGGGGCGGCGAGCGTGCCGCCGACGTCCTGGATGAAGTTCAAGTTGGTGCCCCCGGCTTCGACCGTCGCCCCCTGGGCGATGGTGAAGGTCCCCTTGTTCTCCAGGCTCCCGGTGGTCCCCCCCGGCGCCTGGAGGTGGATCTTGGGCTGGGGCGCGACGGTGATCGTGCCCGAGTTGACGAACGTGCCGCCCTGGAAGACCAGGTTGCTGATGGCGAAATTGCCAGTGGGCTGGAGCAGGATCGTGCCGAGGTTGGCGGACCCGGGGGCGAGGTACAGGTCGGCGCCCCACATGGCGCCCTCGTACGTGATCGAGGCCTGAGGGGAGTTATTGCCGAGCAGCGTGACGTTCGACGTGGCCACGACGGACACGGGCTGGGTGATCGTGCCGGCCATCAGGAGCGAGCAGTTGGAGGCGACGATCGAGCCGCTGACCGACCCGCCATCGATCTGGAGCGTCCCGCTGGTCCACTCGAACGAGCCCGGGGCGGCCAGCGTGGCACCGACGTCCTGGGTGAATGAGGTCATGGAGGCGCCCGCCGGCTGGAGATCGGCGCCCGCGGCGACGGTGAAGGTCCCCGCGTTCTCGAAGTCGCCGGAGTTGTGGAAGTTTAACCGGCTGGTCCCGGACGACCCGCCGTCGGCCGGGTTGACCTCGAACGTCCCGTAGTTGATAAAGTTCACGCCCTCGGGGATGCCGAAATCGCTCCCGAAATTCCCGTTGCCGGCCGTGGCCTGGAGCAGGATGGTTCCTAGGTTGGAGGCCCCGACGGCCGCCGTCAAGGTGGTCCCGAACGCGGTAAAGCCCTCGACCCGGATCGTCGCGAAGGGCGATTCGTCGCCGAGCAGCGTCGAATTGGCCGTCACGACGACCGTCGTCGGCTGGGTGATTGTGCTGGCCATCAGGAGCGAGGCGCCGGCGACGAAGATCGACCCGCTGACCGATCCGCCGTCGATCTGCAACGTTCCCTCGTCCCAGTAGGACGAGCCCGAGACGGTCAGGGTGGCGCCGACGTCCTGGGTGAACGTGCCAGGGTGGTAGTTGGCCACGACCATCACGCCCGCGGCGACGGTGAAGGTCCCCGCGTTTTCGAAGTTGCCATCGAGGATGAGCTGGCTGTCGCCGGTCGATCCGCCCGGGAGCGGGGTGATCTCGAAATTCCCGGCGTTGACGAAGTCCGCTCCGACGGCGACGGCGAAATAACTTTCCTGGAAGAAGGCGCTTGCCGGCCCGGTCTGGATCAGGATCGTGCCGAGGTTGGTGGCCCCGACGGCCGCCGTCAACGTTATCCCGGTCCTGGTAGGTTCACCAACCTGGATCGTCACCTGGGGGGATTCATTGCCGAGCAGCGTCGACCCGCCGACTAGGACGACGGTCGTTGGCTGGGTGATCGTGTTGGCCATCAGGAACGAGGCGCCGTTGACGAGGATCGACCCGCTGACCGACCCGCCATCGTCGTCGAGCGTGCAGCCCCCGAAAACCAGGGTGCCCGATTCGACGAGCGAACCGCTGGTCTCCTGCGTGAAGACCGTGTCCGAGTTTCCGTCGGTCCCGACGTAGAGCGCGGCTCCGGCGTCGACCTCGACGGTCCCCCGGTTGTCGAGGCGCGCCGTTCAGCACGCCGTCGGGTTCGCTGGAGGCGACCCGGACGGTGCCGGTGTTGACGAACGTCGAGTTAGGGACGACAGCCAGGCCGCCGTCCTTGTCGCCCTGGGCGAGCGGCTGGAGGAGGATGGTCCCGGCGTTGGATGAGCCGGCGGCGAAGGTCGCGGTGGCCTGCTCGGTGCTGGTCCCCTGCACCACGATCGTCTGATTCGCGGCGATCGGCCCGCCGATGCTGGATTTCCCCTGGATGGTGAACGTGGCCGCGCCCGAGGCGGCGGTGAGATCGAGCGTCGCATCGTCGATGACGACCGGCCCAGTGATCGCGCCGCCGTCGTCGAGGGTTCCGCTCGTGACGGTCAGGCCGAGAGCGGTCGCGAGCGTGCCGGATCTGGCCACCAGAATCCCGCCGGTCTGCTTGAGGCTGCCGACGAAGATCCCCCCGGCGGGGAGCTGGATGGTCACGTTGCCGCCGACATCGATCACCGCATCATCGCCGGGGCCGGGCACGACACCGCCGACCCAGTTTGACGGGCTGTTCCAGGATGTGCCGTCCCCCACGCCGCTCCAGTTGACCGTGGAGAGCACAAGGCGGCCTTCGAGGACTTCGATCGTCGGCCGGCGACGGGATGACCTCGGAGTCGGACGCGGGGCGATCCGACGACGGAGCGGCTTATGACCCATCCGGAACATCATCGAGGTCGCTCTCCGTGATGCGTGCGTCGGGGAGGGGTAGCGGCAGCACAATCGGCGCGGGGGAGGATGGACGATCGGGTTCGCCGGGATCAATGCCGTCGTCGGCGGACACCGTCCCCTTCCAGCCCGGATCATCCGGGCGATGCGCCGAGATCAAGCCGTCCGGCCTTCGTTGACGAACGGCTGCTATCGCGGAATGACACTCGGCCGGATCACGGCCCTCGTGCGCCGGTGACCACATCGACATCGAGAGGATGGTATAAGAGACTATGCGGTGCGGATGATTCCGAAGCGATAAAAAAATCACCCGCGAAGGAAAGATTTCGAGCGACACCCTTCGCACTGTCACGGTCGCGTCAATGAGCACACGCCTCGGGAACGACACCTACTCACCCGAGAGGATCGATCACGCCTGATCATGCCGGCGTGATCGATCCTCCCCGCCTCATTCCCAGCTCCTCGCCTGGTCATAATACTCGCGGATCGTGGCCACGATCCGCTTCTTCTCGTTGAGGGCCACGAAGAGGATCAGCGCCACGCCCAGCGTGAGCATCACGCCCCAGCGGGCCAGGGCGTGCTCCAGGCCGAGCCGGCCGAGCTGGTAGGTCAGGTCGGCGACGAAGCAGGCCAGGCCCAGCCAGAGGAAGGACTGGACCTGCAGGCCGATCCCGGCGAAGATCCCCGCCAGCGAGAGCAACAGTAGCGTCAGCCAGGCGCCGAAGCTCTGGGTCTGCCAGATCGGCGCGGCGAGCGAGGCGTAGATCAGCACGGTGCCGAGGTTCCGGGCGCCGTTGACGATCGATCGCCCCAGGTCTCGGCGGTTGACCTCGGCGAAGAGGATCGTGGAGAAGCCGACGGGGACCAGGTAGAACTGGGGGTAGTCGGCCATCCGCCAGCCGAGGAGCGACCAGGCCAGCCACAGGAAGGCGTTGAAGAGCACCGCCGCCGCGTAGGCGGGCGTCCGGGTTCGGAGCTTCAAGCTCGCCAGGGCATAGAACGCGGAGGTCGAGAACAAAACGAATAGATCGACGTCGTCCCCGTGATGATCCCAGGCCGACCCGATCAGCGGCAGCAGGGGCAACACCAGCGCGAACCGGAGCGTCGGTCGGGCGTAGGTCGAAAGCCGGAGCCGGGTCATCAGCTCGGAAAGGCCGAGGTCGAGGTAGCAGAGGGTCGAAAGGACGACGGCGTCGGTCGTTCCCGATGGTGTGATGACCTCCCTGGCCCGGAAGTAGGCCGCGAGCATCAATCCCTGGGCCAGGTAGACCGGCCATTCGATCCCCTTCCGGAGCGTGACAAGCCCGAAGAAGACCGCCAGGGCGAACAGCGTGACCATCCCGAGCAAGACCGCGTTGGGGCCGTCAGCCCAGGCCAGTACGACGGCCGGAGCCGTTGCCAGGACCGCGACCCGCTCCAGCGCCCTGGCGATCCGATCGTCGAGGACCGGCTCACCCTCTTTTCGAGTCCCTCGGCCTCGCGTCCAGCTCGCGAGCGACCAGAGCCCGAACAGCGCCGCCGTCAGTCCCAGCGCGATGAGCGAGCCCTTGCCGACCTCCGTCGATAGGCGGAGCGCCCTCACCGCGACCACCAGTCCGACCGGCACGGTCAGGCACCACGTCGCCCCGCCCGCGTAGGCCGATTCGACCTTCCGCCAACGGAGCGCCAGCAACCCCTGTGCGGTTGTCGCCAGGAGGAGAGTCGCCAGTGCGATCCACTCGCTCGTGAACGCCGCGAAATAGACCGAGGCCAGCGCCGGGCCGAACCCGAACCAGCTTGTCCATCGGATCAGGCCGGAAGGCCGAGGCGCCCAACCTCCTCCGTGGGATCGGCCAGGTCGTTTCTCGATCCGGAGCCGATCCGCTCACCCAGGACCACCACGGCCAGCGCGACCGCGGCCGTCGCCAGCGGCAGATAGGCCGACCGATCGATCGCGAACCGTTCGAGCAGCGGCGAGGCCGGCGCGCCCAGCCACCAGACGGCCAGCACGGCGATTCCTTCGAAGCCGATCAAGATCGCGTCGCGGCCGAGCGGCCGGCCCTCCAGGGCCACGAACAGCCCGGCCAGACCTAGCGTGAGCAGGATGTCCGACCAATCCCCCACGCCGGTCGAGCCATACGCGACCTTGCCGCCGAAGGTCGTCGCGATCACGATCCACGCGACGGCCGTCCCGGCCAGCGCGAACGCTCCAAAGGCCCAGCGGTCGATCAAGTCCGAGTCGTCCCCTTCGGCGATCCCGAGGCGTCGCCGGAACGGGCCTTCGACCCGCGCCGCACCTTGAGCGGCCACCGACCAGACGCTGGCCAGGGCCATCAGGACCGAGAGCCACCACGACCGGGGTTCCACGATCGGCGCCAGCGTCGCCGCAAACCCCAGCCCTGTCAGGCCGACCGCCGCGTGGACCCAGCCTCGATTCGTGTCGAACCGGAGCATCAGGAGGCAGAGCACCGCCAGGGCCCAGGGCAACCAGGGCGAGCCCGTCCAGCTTCCGCGAGCCTCCAGGATCGAGTAGCCCCGAAGCGCCGCCGCCAGGACCCCCAGGACCACCGCGACCCGCGCCGGGGGTTCGTCAAGGTCCAGATCGGGCAGGCCCAGCCAGGCGATGAGCCTCGGCCCGTTCCGTTGCAGGGCGACCCCCACCCCCCACGCTCCGAAGGCGCCGAGCATCACGAACGGGATCAGCCCATCGCGGGAGTAACCCGAAAGCCACTGGAAAAGGACCGCGCTGCCGACGGCGAGGAACGTCCCGTAAAGCCAGTTGCGAGTCGGGAAACAACCGATCAACAGGACGCTCGACACGGCCACCGCGAGCATCGTCGCCGGTGAATTGTAAGCCGGCATGATCGCCGCGAGGGTCAGAACGAGCGCCCCGAAATCGAGCGGCCGGGCCAGGATCGAATTGGGATCGCCCGAACCCTTCCGGATCAGCCACGCGACCCCTCGGCAGGCGATCGCCTCCAGGGCCGCGACCATCCCGAGAATCCACGCCTTCTCGGGCGACGCCGGCCCCTGGCTCAGGAGGGCCAGATAGCTCGCCCCGACCGTCGAGGCCAGAGCGAGCGCGACCGCCGCACGGCCAGCGCCGTGACGTCGCGACCAGACCGAACGCGGTCGAGCCCGCCAGTATCGCCGCCACGCCCAGCCGGTACGAGTTCGACCGATTCCAGGCGGCTTGCCAGTGCGAGAATCGACGTCCCCGCCGCGAGGGTCACGGCCGCATGGAAGCAAGGCTCGAAGTAGAAGGCATCCCCCCGCCGCCGGACCAGCTCACCTACCGCCCAGAAGACCAGTGCGCAACCGCCCCGAGGTGATCGCCAGCCAGCCCAGTCCTTCCGCGAGTCTTCCCCACGGGGCGACCAGCCCGCAAGCACTGGCCGCCGAGGCGGCCAGGCCCGCAAGCCCGAGGTAAACCAGGACGGACTCGCGCCGGAACCTCGTCAGCCAGAGCAACCCCACGCTCCCGATTCCCAGACGCGAGCGGGACCGGAGGGGCGTCGACCAGCCGGAGGCCCGCCAGGCACCAGGCAATCACGACCACGACCGGCGCCGCCCAGCCGATCGCGCCGAGGAGGGCCTTCGCCGGTTCCGATCGATCGACCCTCGTCCGTGCCCCTTCCGCCACGATCAGCAGGGCGATCGCGAAGGTCGAGACGGCCAGTCCGTAGGCCATCGCGGTTGAGGGATTCCCACCGGTCAGGATCTGATCGCCACCGAGCCACGAGCCCATGAAGGCGGCGATCGCCAGCAGGTAGACCGAGACCCTCGGCGATTCATGCCCGTTGAGCAGGGCCAGGATCGCGACAAGCAGGAACGCCAGGGTCGCCGAGGGATAGATCACGCCCGCCCAGGCCGCCGAGAGGGTCGCCGCCGCCATCCCGAAGGCCGCCAATGCCCTCGAAGCGTGGATCAAGGGCGTCCGGTACGGCTCCCCTGCTTTCCTCAGGGCCGGCGTTGCCTCGATTGTCCAGAAGACCAGCCCCAGGCTCGACGCGATCATCGACCGGAGGCCGAGCGTGGTCTCGGGCCATAGCATCGAGCCAAACCAGGTCGATCCGGCCGCCGCCGCGCAGGCGAGATAGATCAGGCGGGGCTCGGCGAACATCCGCGTGGCGATCGCGTAGAGCACCGCGTAGCCGCCCAGGCAGATCGTCGCCGCCTTGGGCTCAAACCCGCTGAAGACGCAGGCGGCGACCGAGAGCGGCAGGCCGATCGCATGGCAATGCCAGGCCAGCCGGTCGTCCGACCACCGCCGCGAGAAGAACCGCGAGAGCAGAACCAGGCCCGCGTTGAACACCAGGCCGTTGATCGCCTTGAACGGCAAGGGCAGCGGCCGGTTGTAGCCCAACGCCATCCGCGCGGCCTCCTCGACCGAGCGAACCAGGTCCCTGGCGAAGTAATAGACCCCGAAGTAGGCCAGGAACAGCGCGGCGAACCCGCAATAAAGGTAGGCCGGGTGCCCGGTCGAGCGGAGGAGCGACGCATAAAGGGCCAGTCCGAGCACCGCGACGGCCAGCGTGTTGCCGCTGAAGAGCGACGAAGGCCCCAGCGGCCGGGCCAGGGCCAGCGCGAAGGCCAGGGCCGAGAGCGCCAGTCCCCCTTGTCGGAACGCGAGCGCATGCCTCGGATCTTTCTCGATCGGCCCGATCGCCCGAGCCGTCGAGACGCACGCGATCGCCGCGAGCATCGCCGGGACCGCGTAAAGAGCCGGGACCAGTTGCAGGACCGCGCCGCCGGTTCTCGCCACGCCCAGCAGGAACGCGAAGGCGAGCAGGCCGAACTCCTCATACGCGAGTCGAGGCGTCTCCTGTTCCGACCCGGCCCGAGGCTTGAGCCGGGCATTGAGCCACGAGACCGCCCCCAGAAAGATCGCGGACGGGGCCAGGAAGACCGCCAGGCCGGCCTCGAACGGCATCCCCCGCGCCGCCCCGGCGTTGAAGCTCGCCAGCGCGAAGAACGCCGTCGTGAACACCCCGCCTGAAGGCACGCCCAGCGCCTGGACCACCCATCGGGCGAGCACGAACAGCAGCATCGCGTCGACCACGACCAGGCCCACCCGGAACGGCGACGGATCGACCAGGAGTCGCGACTCGCCGGAGAGGACCAGGTTGATTGGGATGACGATCAGGGTCGTCAACAGCATCACCCGCCCCGCCCACTCCGCGCCCCAACGGATCAGGCCGATGCCGAACCCGGCGCACATCGCCGTGAAGGTCAGGGCCAGCACCGCCTTGCCGGCCGGCGACCAGAGCAGCGGCCCGAGCACCAGCGAGGCCCCGACCGTCGAGCTGATAACGATCAGCAGGACCGCCAGGCACGAGATCAGCTTCTGCCAGTGCTCCTGGAGGAACTCCCCGGCCACGCTCGACCACGAGATCCTCGGGGCTGGCGGCGAGGTCGCCTCGATCGGGCGGAGGACCGGTTCCGCGACGGAGTCCCTCGGCTGGAAGCGGATCGGCGTCGTTGGCGGTCGAACCGGCGTCATCGTCGGGCGCGGGCCGGTGTCGGTGTCGGTGGTTGCGCCGGCGAGCGATCGACCGGGGTGGTTCGGAACCCGGGGAACTTCGCGGCGGCCTCGTCGGCGAGGTCATCGGCCTCGGCCCATCGCCTCATCTTCCGGAGGAGGTTGATCCCCTCGACCCACCCCTCGGGCCGATCCGGCCCATACTCGCGAGCCTGGACCGACCAGGCCAGCGCCTCGCGAGGGCTGAGCACCGCCAGGTCGCGTGCCTTGCGGATCGCCTCGGCGAACCGGCTGGCCCGCTCGATCTCCGTTCGACGGGCCGAGTACTCGCCGACGATCGTCCCGAAGGCGTCGTCGGGGATCAAGCCGCGAGACCGGAGCGACTCCATCTCCTTGAGCAGGAAATTGACGCCCACCCACTCATCCCGAAGACGATTTACGGCTCTGTCGTCCAAGGAGAGAGACTCCCAATAAATGGTCGGGGGGTGGCGGCGGAGTTTGGTCCCGTCTCCTGGTACAATGCTCAAATCGACGTGGGGCGTGCCATCGTATCTCCGAGATGATGACAGTTGCCGAGGATCGGGGCCATGAGTCGCGGCCCTCGATGGGCGAAATCTCCGGATCGAGGCCCGAGGGGAGAATTCATGTCATCGGATGGTGAAGGCTCCGTCACCCGCTGGATCGCCGATCTCAAAGGGGGCGACGCCGAGGCCGCCCGGGCTCTCTGGGGCCGGTACTTCGACGACCTCGTCCGGATCGCCCGCGCCAAGCTCCGCGCGACCCGCCGGGTCGGGGCGGACGAGGACGAGGAGGACGCCGCCCTCAGCGCCTTCGACAGCTTCTGCGCCGGGGCGGCTCGGGGGCAGTTCCCCAACCTGGCCGACCGCCACGACCTCTGGCGACTCCTGGTCGTGATCGCTGCGAGAAAAGCCCGGCGCAGGCCGATCGCCGGGGTCGACAGAAACGCGGAGGGCTGCTCCGGATCGAGGAGGGAGACGCCACGGCTCGATCGACCAGGTCGCCGCGTCCGACCCCTCGCCCGAGTTCGCGGCGATCGTCGCCGAGGAGTTCGCCCGGCTGCTCGGAGCCCTGGGCGACGAGCCGCTCCGCCAGGTCGCCCTCTGGAAGATGGACGGGTACACCGTCGACGAGATTGCCGACCGCCTCGGATGCGCCCGGCGGACGGTCGCCCGACGGCTCGACCTGATCCGCAAGACCTGGATAGCCGAGTGCCCCTGAGCCGACCGTCCCGACCGATCGACGCCCCCCGGAGTCTCCTCGATGCCTCGAAATCGGTCCGAGCTGCCCCGGACGATGTCGCTCTCGCAGGCCAGTCGGATCAACGACGCCTGCGAACGGTTCGAGGCCGACTGGCGGGCCGGGCATCGGCCCGAGATCGAGTCGGCCCTGGCCTCGGCTCTCGACCGCGACCGCCGCGAGCTGTTCCCGGAGCTGCTCGCGCTGGAGCGAGAGCTTCGCGAAGGACGCGGCGGAGGTCCCCGCGGCCGGACGATTACCTCGGACCGCTTCCCCGAGTGGGCCGGCCGAGATCCATCAGGCGTTCGGGGTCGAGCCGTCTCCCGACGCCCCGAGCCGACGCAAGCCTGGCGCCGGACGCGACCCGGGCGAGACCGGCGTTTACATCGAGACGACCCTGCCGGGCGACGCCCCCGCCGATCCGGAAGCCTCGGTCCCGCTCGCCCAGTTCGGCGATTACGAGTTGCTCGGGAGATCGCCCGGGGGGGGATGGGCGTGGTCTACCGGGCCCGGCAGAAGAGCCTGAACCGGGTGGTCGCCCTGAAGATGATCCGGGCCGGCCGGCTCGCCTCCGACGAGGAGATGGAGCGGTTCCGGCTCGAAGCCGAGGCGGCGGCCAACCTCGACCACCCGAACATCGTGCCGATCTTCGACGTCGGCGAGCACCTCGGCCAGCTCTACTTCAGCATGAGGCTGGTCGAAGGCGGAAGCCTGGCCAGGCGGCTCGCCGAGTGCGGCCGCGACTTCCGGTGCGCCGCGAGGCTGATGGCGACCGTGGCCCACGCCGTCGACCACGCCCACGGCCAGGGGTTCTGGCACCGCGACCTCAAGCCGGCCAACATCCTCCTGGACGCCCAGGGCCGGCCCCACGTGACCGACTTCGGCCTGGCCAAGCGGGTCAAGGGGGACACGGACCTGACCCAGACCGGCGCGATCCTCGGCACGCCCAGCTACATGGCCCCCGAGCAGGCCTCCGGGCGGCAAGGACGGCCTGACCGCCGCCGCCGACGTCTACAGCCTCGGGGCCGTCCTCTACGAATTGCTCACCGGCCGCCCGCCGTTCCGCGCCGAGACCGTCGAGCGAGGTCATCTTCCAGGTCCTGGAGCGCGAGCCCGAGCCGCCCGGCCAGGTCCGGCCCGGAGTCCCGGTCGATCTGGAGCGGATCTGCCTGAAATGCCTGGAAAAGAACCCGCAGGCCCGCTACCCGACCGCCAGGGCCCTCGCCGACGACCTGGAGCGATTCCTCCGGGGCGAGGGGGTCGAGGCCGGCCGGCCCAGCCTCCTCCAGCGCTTCACGCGCTGGACCCGCCGCGAGCCCGAGCTGGTCTCGCACCTCGGCGGACTTGCGCTGATGATGATCGTGACCGAGTTCAATTACCGGACCTCGCTCGTGACGAGTCCCCGGGTCCACTACCTGGTCCTGGGGATCTTCTTCCTCTGGGCGCATGGTCTCCTGGGCCTTCCAGCTCGGTCTTGAGGCGGGGCTGGCAGGCCTCGATGCTCCGATTCGCCTGGTCGGCGACCGACGTCCTGCTGCTGACGGTCATCCTCAAGATCATCGACGGCATGGAGACCTCGCTCGTCGGCGGCTACGCCCTGCTGATCGCCGCCTCGGGGCTCTGGTCGAGCGTCCGCCTGGTCTGGTTCACGACCGGCCTGGCCATGATCTGCTACGCCTGGCTCGCCATCGACTCCTACATGCACTCGGTCTGGGTCCACAACAAGTTCCCCAACGCCTTCCTGGTCGCCCTGGCGGTGACCGGCTTCGTCGTCGCCCGCCAGGTCAAGCGAATCGGCTCGCTGAGCAGCTACTACGAGCAGCGGGCCATCGGCTGAGGGTGGGAGATGGCCCGAGCTGATCCCAGACAAAGCCAATCGAGCCCTCAAATTCTATCGATTCATCTCAAATCGTCGATTTTGAACGATTTGCCTCATTTTGCGCAATTTTCCCAGGCTGCTTCCATTCACCGGGCTCATCGTTCAAAATTAATTCCGACGGACACCACTTCCCGCCCCTCGACAGTCGGTATTACCTTTCGTATAAAGTTCCTACCGGAACCTCTCCCGGGTCTCGGTCGGATCGAGACCGCATGCCGGAGTGCCCCCTATGCGTCGGCATAAAGCTTTCACCTTGATTGAGTTACTGGTCGTGATCGCGACTGATCGGCGTGCTTGTGGCCTTGCTCTTGCCGGCCGTGCAAGGGGCGAGAGAAGCGGCCCGGCGGATGGACTGTCAGAGCCATCTGCACCAGATCGGCCTGGGGGTCCTCCAGTACTTCGACGCCTGGGAGGGCCAGTTCTTCCTGCACCACCCGTTCGACGCCGACAGTCTTTCTCAGGTGGGGGACGCGGATTCATTCGCCGAGATCTACTGGGAAGACAAGATCATGCCCTATGTCAACCCGGCCTACGCTAACGAGGCGATCGCCAAGGGGGGGGTGCAGGTTGCCGACGAGAAGATTTATCGGTGCATGTCCGACACCTCGATCGTCTCGCCGTATGTCGATCCGGACACCGGCCTGATCGACGGGATCTCGAACCGGTCGAGCTACTTGATGAACTCGCTGCTCAGCCACAAGACGATCCGCTACGGGCGCTGGACGTTGCCGAGGTTTCAGTACGATATCGGGCTGTCGAACTTCGTTGCCTTCAACGAGCGGAACGCCGCCGTGATCGATGCCAACATCAACTCGCCCGGCGTCGTGACCACCGATTTGCGCCAGGACGACTACGACATCTGGCTGGGCACGGTCACGCTCGACCAGTGGATCGCGTGGAACCGTCACGGGTCGTCGAACGTTCTCTTTCTGGACGGGCACGTCCGGTCGATCCAGAAGGCGGACGCCTATCTCGGGATGTACCCCGGCGGCCAGGTGCTCACCGACACCAGCTTCTACCCGTGAGGTGTGGCTTGCGATCGTTCCCGATCGTCTGTCTGCTCCTGATCGGTTGCGGAGGCTCGGCCCCGGCCATACCCGAGGCCGCCGGCCAGGAGGCGGCGCGGGTCCTCGCGGTGGCCCAGGATCTCGAGTCGGCCCGGAAAAGCCGGCAGGCCATGGCGGCCTACCGCCAGATTATCCAGCATTTCCCCGACAGCCCCGAGGCCAAGCAGGCCGCCCGGAAGATTGCCGAGGCCCAGCGCGCCGCGATCCAGAAGCCGAGGCCCCGGAAGTCGAACTGAGGCCTCAAGGCCCCCGGCGCAGGGGCGTACCGGCCGGCGGTCGCGGGTTCGGGAAACCGGGCGCTGGCTCCAGCTCCGGCGGCTGAGCCTGTTTCAGGAGGAGCCGGAGCAGTCGCGCCGACTCGTGGACCGCGGCCCGCAACTCCTCGACTTGCCGCGCGTTCGCCTTCTCGGCGGCCGAGACCTCGCGACGGAGCGTCTCCAGGCCGTCGCGGACCTCGTCATTTGATGGATCGACCTTCCGCGAGTCACCGACGCGGGCTTGATCTCGATCGATTCGACCCGGCGCTCCAGCCTGGCGAGCCCGGCCTCGACTCGTCCCAGGGCTTCGGCAATCGGGTCGAGCGAAGGTCTCGACTCGGCGATTCGTGACAGCGCGGCGTCGAGCCGCAGGTCCTTCGCCTTCGACTCGGCCTCGGCTCTCGCGAGAGTCGATTCGAGCCGACGGAGCCGGTCGGCGGCGAGCCAGGAGATGAGGCTGAACGCGGCCAGGGCGATAGCGATCAGGGCCGCGATCGCAAGCCATCGGAGAGGAAGACGCGGCCGATCCACCGTCCGGCCGATCGTCGGGTCTTCGAGCAGGGCTCGCGAGCGTTCGCGGGTCGATTCCAGGAACCGGCTGGCCTCGCTCGACGGGTCGGCCAGCTCGTCGAGGAGCCGGGGGTCGCCTTCCCGGCCGGAGAGGAAATCCACCATCGCTTCCAGCTTGGTGCTCATCGGATGGCCCAATCGTTCGGGAGGAGCTTGAGGCAGACGACCCACGCCGCCGCCCACTCCTCGACCAGCCGACGCAGGGCGTCGGCCCCTTCGACGTGCCTCGGCGCGTGGCCGAGGCTGGCGCCCGCCCTGGCCGCGATCCGCCCGGCCTCGGCCTTGATCCGCGCCCGGTCCTTCGACCGGATGGCGTGTTCCCAGTCCGGCTCGGCGAACAGGTGATAGAGGCACCAGAACTGCTCGCGGTCGAGCGTCCGGGGCGGGGTCTCGGGTTCGAGCCGGGACCGGACGAACGTCAGGGTGGCCAGGTACGCCTCCAGCGCCAGCTCTCGACGGGCGGGCCAGGGCAGGTCGGCGAATTCGCTCCGGAACTCGATCAGGACGAGCACCAGATGCCCGAGCGAGAGCGTCCCGCCCGCCGTCCAGCGGGCGACCGCCGAGCGATCCACGCCCACCCGGTCGGCTAGCTCCTGCTGAGTCCAGCCCAGTTCGACGAGCCGACGCTCGATCCAGTCGCCGATCGCCTTCGAGCAGACCCGAGCCGGGCCTTCGCGGAACCGCTTGGCCACCAGCGCGGCGAAGCCTTCGTCGCGGTCGAGCGACGACGCGCGCGAGGAACTCGCCGACGACACGCTCGTACGCCTCGTTGACGGAAGGACGGCCCGACGCGACCCGGAGCGCATGCCCGTTGTTGCCGACCTCGTCCCGCATGGCCCAGGTCCCTCCTGGCAAGGTCGAACCGCCGCCTCTGATTCTAATCGATCCCACGCCCGCCTCCATTTTATGTGAGCCCCGCTCACGGGTCCATGACGCCAAGCGTGTACGATGGCCCGAGTCCGACCTGGAGATTGGGGACGATCGCCAGGATGTCGGCCGCCCCGGCCCCACCGGCAGGCCCAAAGCCTCCGGTGGGGTTTTTTCGTGGACGACGGGTTGGCTTTGATTTTCAGGGCGGCGGCGGGTCGGGCTCGACGGGGAGCCAGGGATGCCATCGGGCTCGATCATACTTGTCGGCCAGCTTCTGGTAATAATCGGTGAACTTCCCGAAGATGACGACATTGCTCTCCTGGGGCATCAGTTGAAGCCGCTCGCCCGCCTCGATCAGCCCTCGACGGTATTTTCGGTATTCGGGGGTCGCTTTCGGGTCCGTTTCGAGGTTGCGCAAGAATTCGATCTGCATCGGGAGCAGGCCGTCGGGGATCTTGCCCTCGCGGAATTGCTCGAGGTTCCTCCGCCTCTTGATGACTTCCACTTCGGACTTGTGACCTTGATCCCGGTAGACCTTCGCAATCGATTCCGAGTTGACGTACTTCTGGTAATACTGGCGGGCCCTCCAGCCCACCCGATCGGACAGGACGCCCATGCCGAAGAGGAGTGCGACGTAGGCGACGACCCACATCAGGGTCCCGGTCCGGATCTGGGGCCGTTTCCATTTCCAGGTCTCGACGTAGCGGGCCCGGTATCGGCGGAACCCGATCAGGGAACCAAGGTAAGGGAACATCATCAGGTTGAAAACGAGCTGGGACGGCAGGATGTGGTAGCCGACGATCGCCACGTGGACCGCCGTGACCAGGAAGCCGACGATCAACCCGGCCCCGAACCCCCACGCGATCCATCGTCGCCGTTGACGATTCCCCTCGGTCGCTGCCTGCGGGTCCAGCACCTCGACCCGATCGGCGATCTCGCTCACGAGCTGTTCCTCCCGAAAGTGTCAGCCCCTTATGATCCTAATGACTTCGGACCCTCAGCGTACAGTCGACGCCCTTCAAGATCCGCGCAACGCCAAGCACCTGGACGGGATCGACCTCGACTTCTTTCTAGGAGAATGTCCTTTTTTGCGATGGTTACCGAGGGCGGTCGAAGCCTGATCATGTGGTAGCCCATGCCGGTCTCTGCCGTCAGGGCCATTCAAAGGTCGCAAAGGGAGGCGAGAATCGGAATTGACACCTCCGCTGCGCTGCGGAGCCACTCCCCGTTCAGGACTGCTTCCCGGTCGATTGAATGACCCGCCCGGGGATTGGGAGAGGGGTCGAGGCTGGTCGGGGAATCCCCGTTATGCTTCAATCTCCAGGGCTCGGCCGTCCGCCCTCACGGCGACCCCAGGGGAGAATTCGATGCGAATCGGCTGGATCGGCGGCTTCCTGGCGGCCATGTTGATGATCGAGAACGCACCTGGCGCCGAGGCGCCCAACACCCAGGACGCCCGGCTCGAAGCCTCCTTCCGGGCCTACCTCGACGACTGGTTCCGGCTCGAACCGCTCGCGGCGACCAGGCTGGGCGACCACCGGTTCGACGACCAGCTCGACGACCTCTCGCCCGAAGTTAGGGCCTCGAAGGTCGCGCTCGATCGCAAGACGCTCGCCGCCTTGACAAGCGGGTTCGACCCGAAGTCCTTTTCGCGCGACGGCCGGATCGACTTCGAGGTCTTCCGCCGGCACCTCGAAAACGCGATCTGGCACCACGAGCACTTCCAGCCCTTCGAGGACGACCCCCGCGTCTACGGCGACTACCTGACCGAGGGCGTTTACCTACTGTTCAACCAGTTGACCCTGCCGAAGGACCAGAACCTCAAGAATGCCCTGGCGCGGATGGCCCTGGTTCCGAAGGTGGTCGAGGTCGCCCGGAAGACCATCAAGAACCCGCCCCGCGTCAAGACCGAGACGGCGATTCGACAGACCAAAGGCGCGATCGGGTTCTACTCCGACGACCTGTTCACCTTCGCCGGGGTCCCAAAAGGGCAGGGGGAGCTGGGCGAGAAGGCCCTCGCGATCGTCAAGGCCCTCGAAAGCCACTTTAAGTATCTCCAGGATGAAGTTTTGCCCCGCTCGACCGAGGACTGGCGGGTCGGTCGCGACCTGTTCGTCGAGAAGCTTGACCGCGAGCTGGACTCGGGGATCTCGGCCGATGAGGTGCTCCACGAGGCGGAATCGGAAGCCGAGCGCGTCGAGCGCGAGATGTCCGTGATCGCCCGGCAGCTCTGGGGCACCACCTTTCCCGGCGAAGCCGTCCCGCCCGACGATCCCGAGGGGCGCCGGGCGATGATCCGTCGCGTGCTCAAGGCCGTTGCAAAAGACCACGGGACGCCGGAAACGCTCGTCGAGGACGCGAAAGCGACCGTCGGCCAGATCAAGTCGTTTATCCGAGAGAAGCGCATCCTGGCCCTGCCCGAGCCGGATCAATGCCGGATCATCGCGATGCCCGAGTTCATGCGTGGGAACTCGGTTGCCTACCTCAATCCCTCGCCACCGCTCGATAGCCGGGCGATCAGCGAATACGCCATCAGCCCGCCCCCGCTCGATTGGTCGGCCAGCCGGGTCGAGAGCTTCCTGGAAGAATACAACCGGTCGATGCTCAAGATCCTGACGATCCACGAGGCGTATCCCGGCCACTACGTCCAGCTCGCCTACAGCAACCGGACCCCGTCGCTCATCCGCCGGGTTTTGTCCTCGGGCACCTTCGCCGAGGGTTGGGCGGTCTACACCGAGCAGATGATGCTCGACCAGGGGTTCGGCCAGGGAGACCTCGGGCTCCGGCTCCAGCAGCTCAAGTTCTATCTCCGCGCGGTAGTCAACGCGATCCTCGACCGCAAGATGCACGTCGAAGGGATGACCGACAAGCAGGCGATGGAACTCCTCGCCGGCCGAGCGTTCCAGTCCGAGGGGGAAGCCGTGGGCAAGATCATCCGCTCCAAGCAATCCTCCGCGCAGCTCTCAACCTACTTCGTCGGCCGTCTGGCGTTCTATCGCCTGAGGCAGAAGGTCCAGCGGACCCAGGGCGATCGCTTCGACCTCGCCCGGTTCCACGAGGCCGCGCTCGAGCCACGGAACGTTGCCCGTCAAGTACCTGCCCGAGCTGGTGACCGACCCATGAGCATGGCCTTGACGACGCTCGGCGATACGGGCCTGGTGGTCTCGCGGATCGGGCTCGGCCTGGCGGCGCTCGGGCGACCGGGCTACATCAACCTGGGCCATTCGCTCGACCTCCGGGGCGACCACGAGGTCGAGACGATGAAGGCCAACGCCGCGAAGGTGCTCGACCTCGCGTGGTCGAGCGGCGTCCGATACCTCGACGCCGCCCGGTCTTACGGCCGGGCCGAGAACTTTCTCAAGAGCTGGCTCGTCCACCAGCGAATCGAGCCGGGGTCGGTCACGGTCGGGTCGAAGTGGGGCTACACGTACACCGCCGGATGGAAGGTGGAGGCCGAGGCGCACGAGGTCAAGGACCATTCGCTCGCGACCTTGACCCGTCAGGCGGAGGAGACCCGCGCATCCCTCGGGCCGTTCGTGAGCCTCTACCAGATCCACTCGGCCACGCTGGAAAGCGGTGTCCTGGATGACCGAAGCGTTCTTGTCGAACTGGCCAGGCTCCGGGCGGAAACCGACTGGAAGATCGGCCTTTCGCTGACCGGACCTCGTCAGGCGGAGACGCTTCGCAAAGCCATGTCGATCAAGGTCGACGGCGAGCAACTGTTCGACTCGGTCCAGGCGACCTGGAACCTGTTGGAGCCTTCCGCCGGCCCGGTCCTGGAATTGGCCCACAAGGCCGGGCTGGGAGTGGTTATCAAGGAGGCGCTGGCCAACGGCCGTTTGACGGATCGGAACGACGATCCCGCCTTCCGGGAGCGTCGGAGGCGGCTCGAAGCCGAGGCCGAGCGGCTGGGGACAACGCTCGACGCCCTGGCCCTGGCCGCCGCGCTGGCCAGACCCTGGGCCGACGTCGTCCTGAGCGGGGCCTCGACGGTCGATCAGCTCAGCTCGAACCTCGGAGCCCTGGCCGTCCCCTGGGACGACCACGCCGAAGTGAACCTCCGGGATCTCCAGGAAACCCCGGAAGCCTACTGGGCGACTCGTTCCCGGCTCGCCTGGAACTGAGGTCGCCGAGAACCTTGGGAATTCGATCGGCGGTGCCGTTTTCACAGATAGAGGATCGTGTCCAATCCGCTTCGAACGCCGGGGCCATCGATCGTTAACAAGCCTCGCCATCCTCCCCGTCCAGCGAGCTTGTGATCGACATCCCCGGACCTGTCTCTTTTGAAGGACACGAAAAACGGGAAAACGATCGGAAAGTCACAAAGTCTCCGGTCTTGTGCGCACGATTTGAACACTTTGAAGGCCAATCGATCCACTTGCGAGTTGGCTCGATTTCAGCACGATGCATTCCCGGCGACGCGAGCCGAAGGGAGCGAACCTGAGTGATTGACGGCCAGGGAGCAGGCGGCTTCGCTGTCGAGCGCGACTTTCTCTCAGGCGGAGGAGAGATGGGCGCCCTGATGCGGGCAACCGACTGGTCGAGGACGGCCGTCGGTCCGGTGGATTCCTGGCCCAAGAGTCTCCAGATCACCGTCCAGATCCTGCTGACGTCGCGATACGCGATGTGGATGGGCTGGGGGACCGACCTGACCTTCTTCTACAACGACGCCTACCGGCCGACGCTCGGCGTAAAGCATCCCTCGGCGCTGGGGAAGTCGGCCCGCGAGGTCTGGGAGGAGATCTGGGACGACATCGGTCCCCGAGCCGAGGCGGTCCTGCGAACCGGCGTGGCGACCTGGGACGAGAGCCTGCTGCTCTACCTGGAACGGAGCGGCTACCCCGAGGAGACCTATCACACATTCTCGTACAGCCCGATCCCAGACGACGACGGCGGGGTCGGCGGGATGCTCTGCGTGGTCACCGAGGACACCGACCGGACGATCGGCGACCGGAGGCTGGCCCTCCTCCGCGAGCTGGCCTCGGACCTCGCCGGGACGAACGAGGAGGAAGAGGTTTGCTCGGCGATCCAGAGTCGGGTCGGGGCCCGGCCGAAAGACCTCCCGTTTACCCTCCTTTACCTCTTCGAGGAGGACGGCGCGAGGGCCCGGCTGGCCTGCTCGACGGGAATCAAGCCCGGAACTTCGGCGTCGCCCGAGGTGATCGAGGTGGGCTCGGTCGTCGCCCCCTGGCCGGCGGCCCGTATCCTGGAGCAGGCCGAGCCGGTGCGGATCGAGGACCTTGCGTCGAGGTTCGAAGCGTTGCCGACCGGGGTCTGGGATCGACCACCGAGGCGGGCCGTCGCGGTCCCGATCGTCGGCCAGGGAGCGAGCCGACCGGCTGGGTTTCTGGTCGCCGGGATCAACCCTTACCGACCGTTCGACCCCGCTTACGCCGGATTCGTCGACCTGCTCGCCGGCCAGATCGCCTCCGGCCTGGCCAACGCGAGAGCTTACGAGCAGGAGCGGCGGCGGGCGGAGGCCCTCGCCGAGGTCGACCGGGCCAAGACGGTCTTCTTCTCAAACGTCAGCCACGAGTTCCGGACTCCGCTGACCCTCCTGCTCGGGCCGGTCGAGGACGCCCTCGGGTCCGGGCTGGAGCCGGAGCAGCGCGAGCGAATGGAGGTCGTCCACCGGAACGCTCTGCGGCTCCAGAAGCTGGTCAATACGCTGCTCGACTTCTCGAGAATCGAGGCGGGTCGAATTTGGGCGACTTACGAGCCAACCGACCTGGCCGCGTTCTCGGCCGAGCTGGCGAGCGTCTTCCGATCGGCGATCGAGAAGGCGGGGATGCGTCTGATTGTCGACTGTCCGCCGCTCTCCGAGCCGGTCTTCGTCGACCGCGACATGTGGGAAAAGGTTGTCCTGAACCTCGTCTCGAACGCGTTCAAGTTCACCCTGGAGGGGGAGATCGAGGTCTCGCTCCGCGAGAAAGAAGACCGGGCCGTACTCCGCGTCCGCGACACCGGGACCGGCATCCCCGAGGAGCAGTTGCCGCGGATCTTCGAGCGCTTCCACCGGGTCGAAGGGGTCCGGGCGAGGACGCACGAAGGGACAGGCATCGGCCTGGCGCTGGTCCGGGAGTTGGTTCGGCTCCACGGAGGGACGGTCGAGGTCGAGAGCGATCAGGGGCGGGGGACGACCTTTTCGGTTTCGATCCCGCTCGGCGATTCCCACCTGCCCGCGGATCGCGTCGGGGGGGGTCGGGCCGGATCGGCAGTTCCCACCGCGCTCGGGGAGGGCGCGTACGTCGAGGAAGCTTTACGCTGGATTCCAGACTCACCGGAAGCAACAGAGGCGTCTGAAAGCAAGCGGTACGTTCCAGACGCCAGACCCGAAACGCCCAGCCGCCCCTGGGTCCTCCTGGCGGACGACAACGCCGACATGCGCGATTATGTCCACCGCCTCCTCTCCGCGCGTTACGAGGTCCAAGCCGTGCCCGACGGGGAGGCGGCGCTCGTGGCCATCCGGAACCGCACTCCCGACCTGGTCCTGACCGACGTGATGATGCCAAAGCTCGACGGCTTCGGGCTGCTCCGCGAGCTGAGGGCCAACCCCCGGACCCGCGCCATCCCGGTCATCATGCTCTCGGCCAGGGCCGGCGAGGAAGCCCGCGTCGAGGGGTTGGAGTCGGGCGTCGACGATTATCTCATCAAGCCCTTCGCGGCCCGCGAGCTGATGGCTCGCGTCTCGTCCCAGCTGGAGATGGCCCAGATCCGCCGCGAGGCCGCCCGCAACGAACGGGCGCTCCGCGACGAGGCCGAGGCCGCCCATCAGCGGACCTCGACCATCCTGGAGAGCATCACCGACGGCTTCATGGCCCTCGACCGCGACTGGAAGTTCACCTACGTCAACGCCGAGGCCGAGTCGATCACCGGCCTGACCCGAGGCGAGCTGATCGGGAGGAACCACTGGGAGACCTTCCCGGGCTCGGTCGGAACCGCGCTCGAGGTCCAGTACCGCCGGGCCGTCACCGAGCAGTTGACCGTCGAGTTCGAGAACCTGTACGAGCCCTGGGGGCGTTGGTTCGAGGTCAGGGCCTATCCCTCCAGGGACGGCGGGCTCTCGATCTACTTCCGCGACATCACCGACCGCAAATGGGCCGAGGCCGAGCGCGAGCGGCATCTCGATCGCGAGCGACAAAGGACCGAACAGCTCCAGAAGCTGGCGGCGATCTCGATCCGGATCTCCGCGGCGCACGACATCCCGTCGATCCAGGGGGTCCTCACCGAGGAGGCCCGCGACCTGATCGAGGCCCATCAGGCGGTCGTCGGCTTCACCGTCGACCAGAACTGGGCCCAGATGGTCAACCACGTCTCGCTCTCGGACAAGTACGAGGCCTGGCGAGCCTTCGACGCCCGGCCCGACGGCTCGGGAATCTACTCGCTTGTCTGCAAGCTGAACCGGCCGATGCGGCTGACCCAGGAGGAGCTCGTCCGGCACCCGGCATGGATGGCATTCGGCAAGCACTCCGCCGGACACCCGCCGCTGCGCGGGTGGCTGGCCGCCCCGCTGGTCGGGCGGGACGGTAAGAACCTGGGGCTGATCCAGCTCTCCGACAAGGACCACGGCGACTTCACCGAGGACGACGAGGCGATCCTGGTCCAGCTCGCCCAGATGGCCTCGGTCGCCATCGAGAACGCCCGGCTCTACCAGGAGCTTCGCGAGAACGACAAGCGGAAGGACGAGTTCCTGGCGATGCTCGCCCACGAGCTGAGGAACCCTCTGGCCGCGATCAGCAATGCCGTCACACTCTCGACCCGGGCCTCCCAGCGCGAGCAGGTCGAGTGGAGCATGGGCGTGGTCGGCCGCCAGTTGAAGCACCTGACCCGGCTGATCGACGACCTCCTCGACGTCTCCCGGATCAGTCGAGGGAAGATCGAGCTCCGGCTCGATGTCCTCGACGTCGTCCCGATTATCGGAGCGGCCGTCGAGACCGTCCGCCCGCTCGTCGAGGAGCGAAAACATCAGCTCATCCTCGACGTCGATCGCCGGGGCCTCTGGGCCAACGTCGACCCGACCCGGCTGGAGCAGGTGGCAACGAACCTGCTGATGAACGCCGCCAAGTACAGCGAGAACGGGGGGACGATCTGGCTCACGGCCGCCCGGCAAAAGGGCGAGCTCGTCATTTCCGTGAAGGACACCGGTGTCGGGATCGCGCCCGCGAGGCTCCCCGAGATGTTCGAGCTTTTCGCCCAGGGCGACCGCTCGCTCGCGCGCTCCGAAGGGGGCCTGGGGATTGGCCTGACGGTCGTCAAGAAGCTCGTCGAACTGCACGGTGGCGGGATCACCGCCAGGAGCGAAGGGCCGGGCCACGGGAGCGAGTTCGTGGTCAGGCTGCCGGCGGCCCGCCGTCCCGACCGTCTCGGGCCTCGCGTCGACCGTCCGGAGACCGACCGTCGGCCCTCGGCCCGCGTGCTCGTTGTCGACGACAACGTCGACACCGCCCGGGGGATGACCCGGCTCCTGAAGCTGATCGGCCACGAGGTCCAGGCCGCCCATTCCGGCCCCGAGGCGATCGAGGCCGCCCGCGCGTTTCGCCCCGAGTTCGTCCTGCTCGACATTGGCCTGCCCGGGATGGACGGTTACCGCGTCGCCTCGACCCTCCGATCCGAGGAGTTCGGCAAGAACGCCGTGATCGTCGCCGTCTCCGGCTACGGCCAGGAGGAGGACCGCCGGAGAAGCCGCGAGGCCGGCTTCGACTATCACCTGGTCAAGCCCGTCGACCACGACGCCCTGCTCGCGCTCCTCAAGGACGGAGGGGGATCGAACGGAAACTGAGCTGGATCGAGCTTTCTCGAATCCACAATGTCACCCGGATTCTCGTTTGTGGGACGGCCGCGATTCCGTATGATAGGTGGAACGCGCCGCGCCGCCTCCACCCCGCCTTGCCTTGCCCTCCATCCCCGAGGAACCGGACGCCCATGCGATCCGACGACCCCCGAGCGTTCTGGCCCGGCGAGCCTTCCCGGCGGGACTTCCTCCGCCAGGCCGGTAATGGCTTTGGCGCCCTGGCAGTGGCATGGCTGCTCCAGGCGGAGGCGCTCGGGGCCGAGATCGCGGCCGACCCGCTGTCCCCGAAAGCGCCACATTTCCCCACCAAGGCGCGCCGGGTCATCTCGCTTTTCATGCACGGCGGCCCGAGCCACCTGGAGACCTTCGACCCCAAGCCCGACCTCCAGCGCCTCGCCGGTCAGCCCCTGCCGGCCAGCTTCGGCCCGGTCGCGACCCGCCGGAAGGTCGCGCATAACCCGCTCCTGGCCACGAAGCGGACCTTCCGGAAGTACGGCCAGAGCGGCATCGAGGTGTCCGACTTCCTGCCTCACACCGCCGAGCTGGTTGACGACCTGGCCGTGATCCGCTCGTGCTGGGCCGACAGCGTCAACCACCCGCAGGCCGTCTACCAGATGAACACCGGCTCGACCTTCATGGGCCGGCCGAGCCTGGGAAGCTGGGTCGGCTACGGCCTGGGGACCGAGAACCGCGACCTGCCCGCCTTCGTCGTCCTGCCCGACCCGGCCGGCGGGATCAAGGGCGGCCCTCCCGCCTACGGGGCCGGCTATCTTGCCCGCGTCCTACCAGGGGACAGTGGTCCGAGGCGGCGAGAGCCCGATCCTCGACCTCCGCCCGCCCGACTCGATGACCGCAAGCCGCCAGCGCCGGACGCTCGACCTGATCGGCGGGCTGAACGCCCACCACCTCGAAGCCCGAGGGCGACGACTCCGAGCTGGAGGCCCGCATCCGGGCCTACGAGCTGGCCTACCGGATGCAAAGTGCCGCGCCCGACGCCGTGGACCTCTCGGGCGAGACCGAGGAGACCCGGAATCTCTACGGGCTGGACGAATCGGCGACGGCCGAGTTCGGCGCCCGGTGCCTGCTCGCCCGGCGGCTGGTCGAGCGCGGGGTCCGGTTCGTCCAGCTTTACTCGGGCGACGTGACTGGCTGGGACGCCCACGACGACGTCGAGAAGAACCACGCCGCGATGTGCCGGAAGACCGACAAGCCGGTCGCCGCCCTGCTGATCGACCTGAAGCGGCGGGGCCTGCTCGACGACACGCTGGTCCTCTGGGGCGGCGAGTTCGGCCGGATGCCGATGTCCGAGGGGGGCAAGGGCCGCGACCACAACCCGCACGGCTTCTGCGCCTGGATGGCCGGCGCCGGGGTCAAAGGGGGCACGGTCCACGGTTCGACCGACGCCGTCGGCCTCCGGGCCGAGCAGGACCGCGTCCACGTCCACGACCTCCACGCGACCGTCCTCCACCTGCTCGGCCTCGACCACACCCGCCTGACATTCCCGCACAACGGCCGGGAAGAACGGCTGACCGAGACCTCCGGGCACGTCATCAAGGACATCCTGGCGTGAACCGAGCCCTCCCGGCTATCGTGGTGCTGCTCTCGACCTGGCCCGCCCTCGGCGCGGACGAGCCGGGCCTCGTGGTCAAGCCGATCAGCGCCGAGGACCGAGCCCACTGGGCCTTCGTCCCGCCGAAGAAGACCGAGCCGCCGCCGTCAAACGAAGCCAACTGGGCCCGGAACGTCCATCGATGGGTTCGTTCTATCCCGGCTGGAGGCCGAGGGGCTGACGCATTCGCCCGAGGCCGACCGACCGACGCTCCTCCGCCGCCTGAGCTTCGACCTGATCGGGCTGCCGCCATCGCCCGAGGAGGTCGCGGCCTTCGAGGCCGACCAATCGCACGAATGCTTACGAAACGCAGGTCGACCGGCTCCTGGCCAGCCCGCACTACGGCGAGCGCCAGGCGCAGCACTGGCTCGACCTCGCCCGCTACGCCGACTCCGACGGCTTTGAATTCGACGAGGCCCGCCCCGATGCCTGGCGGTATCGCGACTGGGTCGTCAAGGCCCTCAACGCCGACATGCCGTACGACCGCTTCGTGGCCCTCCAGCTCGCCGGCGACGAGATCGCGCCCGACGATCCTGACTCGGTCATCGCCACCGGATTCAACCGCTGCTATCCCGACATGGTCGACCTCAATGACCAGGGACTCCGCCGCCAGAACGCCCTCGACGACATCGCCGAGACCACGAGTCTGGCCCTCCTCGGCCTGACGATGGGCTGCGCCCGCTGCCACGACCACAAGTTCGACCCGATCTCGCAGGCCGACTTCTACCGGCTCCAGGCGTTCTTCACCCCCGCCCGGTTCCGCGACGATTACCCGATCCTCGACCGCGACGCCCGGCTCGCCCACGAAGCCGCCATGACCCCCTGGCAAGCCGAGGTCGCCCGGATTCAGGCGAGAATCCTCGCGATCGAAGCCCCGGCGCGTGAGAAGCTGGCCTCGGGACCACCCCCCGGGGTCGACGACCGGACTGTCACCGCCTGGGAAAAGGACCCCGCCGAGCGCTCGATGGAGGAGGTCTCGCTCGTCTACGAGGCTGCGGCGAAGGACAAGCGGATCGACCCGAAAACGCTGATCCAGGCCCTCGAACCCGACGCGAGGCGGGAGCGATCGAAGGCCGCTGCCGATCTCGATTCTCGCCGCAAGTCCAGGCCCGCCCCACCGTCTCAGGCCCGAGTGATCGACGAGCCCGGCCCCGAGCCGCCACCGACCTTCCTCCGCCGTCGCGGGGATTATTACACCAAGGGCCCCGAGGTCCGGCCCGCGTTCCCGGCCGTGCTCGCGAGCGGCGATCCCGAGATCAGGCCGACGGCCCACTCCTCGGGCCGGAGGTCGAGCCTGGCCGCCTGGCTGACCCGAGCTGACCATCCCTTGACCTCGCGGGTGATCGTCAACCGGGTCTGGCAGTCGCACTTCGGCCGGGGGATCGTGGCGACGCCCAGCGACTTCGGCCTGATGGGCGAGACGCCCACCCATCCCGAATTGCTCGACCGCCTGGCCACGGAGCTGGTCGAGCGGGGCTGGAGCCTGAAGGCGATCCATCGACTGATCGTCACGAGCGCGACCTACCGGCAGTCGTCCCGGACCATCGAGGCCAACGCGCTGGCCGACCCCGACAACCTCCTGCTCTGGCGCCAGGCTCGGCGGAGGCTGGACGGCGAGGCGATCCGGGATGCGCTCCTGGCCGTCTCGGGACGCTTGAACCGGTCGATCGGCGGGCCGAGCATTTTCCCCGAATTGCCCGCTGAGCTGACCAAACTCAGTAGCAAGGGGAAGGCCTGGCCGGTCTCGCCCCGACACGAAGACCGCGACCGCCGGAGCCTCTACGTCTTCACCCGGCGCAACCTCCGCTACCCGTTCTTCGAGGCGTTCGATCGCCCCGACACCAACGCGAGCTGCCCCCGGCGTGCCGTCACGACGATCGCGCCCCAGGCACTGAGCCTGCTCAACGGCAAGCTCGCCGTCGACGCGAGCCGGGCCCTCGCCGACCGTGTTGCCCGCGAGGCCGGGTCGGACACCTCGGCCCGGATCGATCACGCGTACCGCCTGGCCCTCGGCCGAAACCCCGACGCCGTCGAGCGCCGGCTGGCCGAGGCGTTCCTGGCCGGTGAGACGCCGCTGTCCGACTTCTGCCTGGCCCTGATGAACCTCAACGAGTTCGTCTACGTCGATTGAGGTCGATCCCCCATTCCCGCTCGACGAGTTCAGGGACGACGCCAAGGCTCGCCCGGCCGTCGGCCCAGCGGATCGTCTCGGGCCGCTTCGCGACGTCGGTGCAGAGCCGGCTCGGGTGCGGCGTGATGCCGACCCGGCCGAGGTCGAGCCGGTCGGAGTCCCAGCAGGTCCGGATCGTGACGTCGGGATGAGTCAACTCGTGCGTGTGCCCGGCGCAGGCCCGGTGGAGCAGGCCGAAGGCGTGGTCGGACAGCTCGAAAAACCGCCCTCGGAGGGTCGTGGCGAACTCGGCGGCGCGAGGACCGTGCTCGGGATCGTTAAACTCGCTGATCCGCCGGGAGTCGTGGAGCACGGCGAAGAGCTCGACGACCTCGGAGTCGGCCCCCGTCTCCCCGGCCAGGCGCCGGCCGTTCTCCAGGACCCTGGCCCAGTGCGCGACGCCGTGGTCGCCGTCCCAGGGCAAGGCGTAGTCTTCGAGCACGGCGTGTAGAATCGCGTCGATGTTCAAGGGTCTCAAACCTTGACGGGCCGGACCGCCCAGCCGATCTCGGGGCGGAGCGCCATCGTCTCCCGGTCCTGCCTGATCCCGACCAGGCCGGCAACGAACTCGTAATCCAGGACCTCGCGATGATACTCCCATCGGAACGGGGCCCGGGCCAGCGCCGCGGGCAGTTGCTCGGCGGTCAGGCCCCCGAAGGGTGCTTCATCCGCACCCGGTTTGAGATACGGGTTGCGGGGGTGGATCGTCCGGCCGGTCCGGCGGAAGCTCGGTGCCCGCTCATATTCCGGTTGTTGGAGGTAGGGGAAGAAGCGGATGAGCCAGCCGGTCAGATGCGGGCCGCCGCTCTCGGCCTTCACCTTGAAGATCGACCGCCAGAAATCCCGATCCGGAGAACCGCTCGCCGCCCGGACGAATTCGTCGAGGATCGGCTTCAAGACCCCCGTCCACCAGGAAAGGCCGAGGTCGTCGAGCCGGTCCAGTCGACCCCGGATCGCCCGCCAGTCCTCGGGCGTCCCTTCGAGGGTGACGGTCGGGACCCCGCAGAGGGTCGCGAACTTATACTCGAAGTAGCTCTGCATCGCGTCCATGAGCACGACCTCGGAGGCCACGCGCTCGACCGGGCCGGTCGTCGAGAAGTCGGAGACGATCAGGCCGTGGATCGGGCCGGCCAGCCCGGCGATCTGGCGGGAGAACTCGTCGATGACCTCGCCCCAGGGGTTCTCCGGCGACCCCTTGACGAAGTCGTCGCGCCGGACGGCGATGGTTTTCTTGCCATCGTGCGACACGAGGCGACTTCGGTGCCGGTCGGCATTCTCGTTGATGTGGCGGGCAATCCCCTGGGCGATCGTCAGCCAGATGATATCGGGCGAGAGGACCAGGGGCCGGTGGTCGTTGAATGCTTGCCAGGTCGCCAGGACGAGCGGGTGGAACTTGCACGCGACGAGCGACCCCCGGTAGTCGGAGCAGGCCTCGACCGGGCCGAGGGTCAGCTCCTCGACGGCCGCTTTGGGCGTGGTCTCCGCCAGGGCTTTCGGGGCGGTCGCCACGTCAGCCACGGCGAAGGTCGTGCCGGGCGTCGGATGAGACAGGTTCCGCATGGGTCGCTCCCGAGCGCTCGGCGTGCCGAAAGAGACGTCCTTTGCCGGTCGATCGTCTCGGTTAAAGTCTATCGATCCGGCCGATCGATTGGCAACGCTTCCTTCGAGGGTGTGTCGCTCGAATCTGGGACAGCAATCCGTCCTGGAAGCGATCGAGTTGCAAGGCGTTAAGAGAGCTTCGAAGTCGCCCCTCCCACCGGTCGAGCTTCGGGGGTAAGATGGCGGTCGATCGGGAACCGAACCGTCGTGCCACCCGTTCGGCTGGGGTAACTCTTTATGCATCGCCATTTCGTGCTGACCCTGACCGGCCCCGACAGGATCGGGATCGTCGAGGAGATGACCCGGCTGCTCCTCGACCGGGGCGGCAACGTGGAGACGAGCCGGATGGCCCGGCTCGGCGGCGAGTTCGCCATCCTGATGCTCGTCTCCCTGCCGGAGGGGGGAACCGCCGACCTCGACGAGGGGCTGGAGGGCCTCACGGCGCAGGGTTACAAGCTCACGGCCACGCCCGCCGGGCGGTCCTACGCCCAGGCCCATCCCGGCTGGCTCCCCTACCAGATCGAGGTCCACGGCGCCGACCACGAGGGGATCATCCACGAGGTCGCCCGCTACCTCTCGCAACGCGGGATCAGCATCGAGTCGATGGAGTCGGAATGCGTCCCCGCCCCGACCAGCGGCGTCCCGCTCTTCGCCATGACGGCGCAGGTTGTCGTCCCGCCGAGCCTGTCCGGCCAGCGGTGGGAAGACGGACTCGACGAGATCGGCCGGCGGATGAACCTGGAAATCACGGCCTCCGCGCTCGCGAACCCCTGACGAGGCATCCATGCGCCGCATCTCGCTCCCGGCCGCACTGCTCCTGATGCTGGGCCTCGTCCCGACGATGGCCGAAGGCCGTTCGCCACTGGAGGGGGTCCGCCGGGTCGTCTTCCTCGGCGACAGCATCACCTATTCGGGCCAGTACATTGAGGACATCGAGGCCTACCTGCGGGTCAAGAACCCGGGCCTTCGGTGCGAATTCCTCGACCTCGGCCTGCCGAGCGAGACCGTCTCGGGGCTCTCCGAGCCGGGCCACGCCGGGGGACGGTTCCCCCGGCCGGACCTTCACGAACGGCTCGACCGGGTTCTGGCGAAGGCGAAACCCGAACTGGTCGTCGCCTGCTACGGGATGAACGACGGGATCTATTACCCGCTCGGCGAGCAGCGGTTCGCGAAGTTCCGCGACGGGATGGAGCGGCTCCGGGAGAAGGCCAGGGCCGCCGGGGCGAAGGTCCTGCACGTCACCCCGCCGGTCTTCGACCCAGTGCCGATCAAAGAGCGGACCCTCCCCGCCGGCCGCGACGAATACCGTCAGCCCTACGAAGGTTACGACGAGGTCCTGACGAAATACTCGGAGTGGCTGCTCTCGAAACGGGCCGATGGCTGGGACGTCGTTGACGCCCACGGGCCGATGAAGCGAATCCTCGACCAGGAACGACTCCACGACCCGAATTTCCGGATGGCCGGGGACGGCGTGCACATCAACGCGACCGGCCACTGGATCATCGCCCGCCAGATCCTCGAACACTGGGGCATCCCGGCCAGCGAGGCCAAGGACGCCGAAACGTTCCTGACCAGTCGCCCGCCTGGACCTGAAGTCCTCAAGTTGGTCCAGAAGAAGCAATCGCTACTCAAGGACGCCTGGCTGACCGAGACCGGTCACAAGCGACCTGGGATGAAGAAGGGTTTGCCGCTCGAAGAGGCCGAGAAAAAAGCGGCCGAGATCGACGCCGAGATCGGCAAGCTGCTGATGCCGTGATCCGGCCGCTTCAGAACGGCTCGACAGCGATCTCGTGGGTCCGGATGAACTCGGCGGCCTCGGAGCGGGTGAAGAGGCCGGCGGTGGTCCCGACGGCGCGGACGCAGCTTGCTCCGACGGCGCTGGCGAGCTTGAGGCATTCCAGCTCGGGCAGGCCCTCGATCAGGCCGGTGATGTAGCCGGCGTCGAACGAGTCGCCGCCGCCGGTCCCGTCGACGTACTCGATCGGGTAGGCGCCCAGCCGGGCCCGGAGGTCGTCCGAGACGACGACCGACCCGCGCTCGCCCCGGGTAACGACGACCCGCCTGGCACCGAGGTCGCGAAAGGCGAGGGCCTGGCGAGTCGGGTCGGGCTCGCCGAGGATCAGGGTCGCCTCGTCGGTGTTGGGCAGGAAGACGTCGACGAACGGCAGGACCGGGCGGAGGTGCCGGAGGTAGTCGGCGGGGCCGGGCGTGGCGACGTCGAGAACGATCATCGTCCCGTAATCCGCCCTGGCGCCGGCGAGAGCGTTGGCGAGGGCCACCGCGTCGAGGCCCGGCAGGATCAGGAAGCCGCCGAGGTAGAGGACCCTCGGACGCGATCTCGATCGCCTGCGTCGATGTCCTCGACCGAGAGCCCCGCGTTGGCGCCGAAGGAGTGGATGAACCGGCGGTCCTCGCCCCGGACGTTGACGATCAGGCTCTGGCTGGTCGCCCGGGCGGGGTCGATGCTCAGGCCGCGCGACGTCGACGCCGTAGGAAGTCAGGGTCTCGGCGACGTAGCGGCCGAAGACGTCGTCGCCGACCCGGCCGCAGACGGTCGAGCGGACCCCGAGCTTGCTCAGGACAACGGCCGCGTTCGAGGCGCAGCCGCCGATGTTGAGGACCAGCTCGTCGGCCCGGACCAGCTCGCCCGCCGCCGGGACGTGCGAGATCGGCGTGCAGAGGTGGTCGGCCACGAACACCCCGGCGCAGACGACGGGGATCTCTGTTGGGGCAGTGCTCACGAGCGATCGTCCGGTGACTAGTGGTCAGTGGTCAGTGGTCAGTGGTCAGTCAAGCCGATGAGGATCGAGGTCTCTACTTTCTTTACTGACCACGGACCACCGACCACCAACCACTCCCGCACTTCATTACGCCGGGGAATTCGCCTGCAAGGCGGTCGCCCGGCGTTGTCGAGCGAGGCGACGATCTCATCCTCCTTGGGCTTGGCGAAGCCGGGACGCTTGCCGATCAGGGCCTCGATCTCGGAGACGGAGAGGACTTCGCGCTCGATCAGGGCCTCGGTCAGCTTTTCGAGGTCGTCGCGGTGCTCTTCGAGCAGGCGGATAGGCCCGCTCGTCGGCCTCTCGGAGGATCCGGCTGACTTCCTCGTCGATGAGCTGGGCGGTGTGCTCGGAGTGGTCGCGGGACTCGGTCATCTCGCGGCCGAGGAACGGGTGCTCCTCGCCGTCCCGGAAGAAGACCGGGCCGACCCGCTCGCTCATGCCCCACTGGGTGACCATCGCCCGGGCCAGCCTCGTGGCCGACTTCAGGTCGCCGGCGACGCCGGCGGTCTGGTCGTCGTAGATCAGGCGCTCGGCGGCCCGGCCGCCGAGGACCATGGCGAGCTGGCGCCTGGGCCTCGGAGTAGCTGATGCTGACGGTGTCCTCGTCGATCGGGAGGAACTGGGTCACGCCCAGGGTCGCGGCCTCGGGGGATGATCGTCACCTTGTGGACGGGGTCGGCCAGCGGGACGAGCCAGGCGACCAGGGCGTGGCCGATCTCGTGATAGGCGGTCATCCGCTTGACCTTGTCGGTGATGACCTCCTCGCGCTTGGCCCCCATCAGGACCTTGTCGCGGGCCGCGTCGAAGTCGGCCATGTCGACCTTGTCCTTGTCCTCGCGGGTGGCCAGCAGGGCGGCCTCGTTGACGAGGTTGGCCAGGTCGGCACCGCTCATCCCGACGGTCCCCGCGCGATCCCATCGAGGTCGACGTCCTCGGCCAGGGGGATGTTCCGTGTAGTGGACCTTGAGGATCTCGAGCCGCCCCTTCTTGGTCGGGCGGTCGACGGTGACGTGGCGGTCGAACCGGCCGGGGCGGAGCAGGGCGGGGTCGAGGACGTCGGGGCGGTTCGTGGCCGCCAGGACGATCACGCTCTCGCTCGGCGAGAAGCCGTCCATCTCGGTCAGGATCTGGTTGAGCGTCTGCTCGCGCTCGTCATGGCCACCGCCCAGCCCGGCCCCTCGGACCCGGCCGACGGCGTCGATCTCGTCGATGAACAGGATGCAGGGGCTGCTTTCCTTGGCCGTCTTGAACATGTCGCGGACCCGGCTGGCGCCGACGCCGACGAACATCTGGATGAACTCGGACCCCGAGATCGAGAAGAACGGCACCCCGGCCTCGCCCGCCACGGCCCGGGCCAGCAAGGTCTTGCCGGTGCCCGGCGGGCCGTTGAGCAGGACCCCCTTGGGAATCCGGCCGCCGAGCCGCTGGAACTTCTCGGGGCTCTTGAGAAACTCGACGATCTCCTGGAGTTCGCTCTTGGCGTTCTCGAGCCCGGCGACTTCCTCGAACGTGGTCCGCTGCTTGGACTTATCGTGACGCTTGGCCGGGCTCTTGACGAAGCTGCCGAGAATCCCGCCGTCGAACTGGTCGCGGGCCCGGCGCATCATCAGGTAGACCAGGAGAACGAATCCAACAGTCGGGAGCAGGAGCGAGAGCCAGACCAGGCCGGTCGCCCCCTGCGAGGGCGTCCCTTCGATCCGTGGCGTCTCGGCCTTCTTGTCCCGTCCGGTTCGTCAGCTCGTCAATGACCGGCTTGATCTGGTCCTCGGAGAGGAACGTGGTCATGAACCGCGTGACCTTGGTCGGCTGGGCCGGCTCGGGCGGCGTTGTAGGGCGTCTCCTTGCGGAGCTTGCCGTGGATGACGAGCCCCTCGGTCCCGAGGATACTCGATGTTGTCGGCGTGGACCTGCTCCATGAACCACGGGCTGAAATTGACCGTGGTCTCGTTCTTACCCGAGAGCAGATAGGTGATCAGGCCCACGACGGCGATCAGGAAGACCCAGATCCAGGGGGGAGTCGGCGAACCGCCCGTGCCGTTGGGCTTACGCCCATTGGTCGAGGGACGACGCGATGGCTCCTGGGGCGGTCGACTCTCCATAACTTCTTAATTCCCTTAGAACCCCGGCCTCGAAGGCGGGGGAACACACTCGCGACGGAAGCGGGCGTGGGACAAAAGGCCAGGTCTCGCCCGGAGCATTGTAATCGAATCGGACGGAAAAGTCAGCGAGACTGGCGTCGGTCGGATCAACGGACGCTGTCCATCGGCATCTGACAATCGCCGACGGCCGGGTCACCTTCGATCAATGGTGGCTTTCCAGCCACTTCTCGCAGTCGATGGCGGCGGCGCAGCCCGGAACCGGCGGCGGTGATCGCCTGCCGATAATGGGTGTCGACCACGTCGCCGGCGGCGAAGACCCCTTCGACGCTGGTCGCGGTCCCGTAGTTGGGCATCGATTCGAGCAAGCCCGCCGGCGCCTCGATCCCCTTCCACGCGAGTGCGGTGCGGTTCAGGATATACCCTTCGGGCGTCATCGCGACCTGCCCCTTGAACGCCTCCGTATTCGGCGAGTGACCGATCGCCAGAAAAAGTCCGTCGACCATCAGGTCGCGGGCCGATCCGTCCTTTGTCGATCGCAAACGGACGCCCTGCAATGACTTGTGAGGCTCCTTGACGCCCAGATACTCAACGGGAGCGGCGTTCCAGACGTAGTCGATCTTCTTGTTGGCGAAGAGTCGGTCCTGCATGATCCGCGAGGCCCGGAGCGTGTCCCGGCGATGGATCAGGGTGACCTGGCTGGCGTGGCGGGTCAAGAAGGTCGCCTCCTCGACCGCCGTGTCGCCGCCGCCGATGACGGCGACCTTCTTTCCTTTATAGAGGGCGCCGTCGCAGGTGGCGCAGGTCCCCAGGCCGTAGCCCATGTACGTCATCTCGTCAGGCAAGCCGAGGGTCCTGGCGGTCGCCCCGCTGGCGACGATCAGGGCGTCGGCCGTGTACTCGACGAGGTTGCCGTCGAGGTTGTAAGGATCGTCGTTGGCCGTGACCCGAAAGGGGCGCTGCGAGAGGTCGACCTTGACCACCTTCTCCATCCGGCAGTCGGCGCCGAACCTCTGGGCCTGCTGCTTGATCCGGTCCATCAGCTCGGGGCCGAGGATCCCTTCGGGGAAGCCGGGAAAGTTCTCGACCTCGGTCGTCCAGGTCAGTTGCCCGCCGGGCTCTTTCCCTTCCAGGACCAGGGGCGCCAGGTTGGCCCGGGCCGTGTAAAGGGCCGCCGTAAGCCCCGCCGACCCCGACCCGATCACGATCACTGCGGAATGCGACATCGTTCCCTCGCCCGGGCCGGACGAGCCCGTGAACGCCCCAGACCCGCCCCGAAACTCTTCGAAAGGTAGGTGAGCCCACCATGCTGCCAGAAATCGCGGCGATTGTCCAAGCGCGCGAGCCGGCTCCAGCCGGAATCGCCGCGGATTCACCGGGCGACGCCGGTCGACAATCTTCATCCTACGCGAGAAGGTCAAGGAAGGATCGATGGCACAACCGCGAGAAAACGGAAAGCCGGATCGGCCCGTGACCTAGAGTTCTCCTGGATACCCCGCCCCGCCTCGGGCGAAACGAGGTCATGTCGGGCGTCGGTAGGAGAATCGAGACTCGACACACACGAGGACGAACGACATGCTGGTCCTGACTCGCAAGTTGATGGAGAAGCTTTACATCGGCGACAACGTCTGCGTGACGGTCGTGCGGCTGGAGGGAGGCCAGGTCCGGCTCGGGATCGACGCCCCTCGCGAGGTCTCCGTGGTCCGCGCCGAACTGCTGGCCGGTCAGGAGCCGGGAGTGGGACCTCGCGAGGTGGAATCGGAGCTCGAAGACCCCGCCGCCGATGACGCTCAGGACTCGACAAGTCGGGGCTCACGGAACCGGTATCCGACGCCGCGGACCGTCTCGATGAGGTCGGCGGCCTCGCCGAGCTTCTTGCGGAGGCTCTTGACGTGGACGTCGATGGTCCGTTCCAGGACCACCGCGTCCTCGCCGATGGCCGCGTCCATCAGCTCGTGGCGGGTGAACGCCCGGCCCGCCTGGCGGAGCAGCGACTCCAGGAGGCGGAACTCGGTCGGCGTCAGGATCAGCTCCTCGTCGTGGAACAGCGCCCGGTGCCGGTGGCGGTCGATCACGACCCCCTGGCTCTCGTAGACCGACGCGGTGCTCGGCTCGTCCTGGAGCTGGCGGCGGCGCAGCTCCTTCTTGATCCGCTGGACGAGCACCTTCATCGAATACGGCTTGGTCACGTAATCGTCGGCGCCGGTCGCGAAGCCGACGAGCTGGTCGGACTCCTCGGCCTTGGCCGTGACCATGATGATCGGGATCTCCCGGGTCCGCGTGCCCATCCGGAGTTCCCGGCAGACTTCCAGACCTCCCTTGAGGGGAAGCATCAGGTCGAGGACCACCAGGTCCGGCAGCTTGATCTGCGCCTGGCGGAGGCCGTCCTGGCCGTCGTGAGCGACGAGAACCTCGAATCCCTCGCGCTCCAGGTTGTACGTCAGGACCTCGACCAGGGCCCGTTCGTCTTCGATGAGGAGGATCTTCGGCTTCGGCATGGGAAGGTTCGCCAATCCGGGGGACGCTCGACCCTGGGAGACTCTTCTCTATTCTAACAGGCCGTGTGATCGCGGAATGAGGAAGGGTTGAAGAAACGATGTCGGGTCACGATTTGTGAAGACGTCACCCGATCCGCCCGGTGATGTACGCCTCGGTCCGGGGATCCTTGGGATTGGTGAAGAGGCGGTCGGTCGGGCTGAACTCGGCGACGATCCCGGTTCGGTGGCCGTTGCCGTTGGACGAGTCGTCGAGCATCATGCAGGCGGTCATGTCGCTGACCCGGCGGGCCTGCTGCATGTTGTGGGTGACGATCACGATCGAGTAATCGGCCTTGAGGTCGTCCATGAGGTCCTCGACCCGGGCGGTCGAGATCGGGTCGAGCGCCGAGCAGGGCTCGTCCATCAGGATCACCTCGGGCTCGACGGCCAGGGTCCGGGCGATGCAGAGCCGTTGCTGCTGGCCGCCGGAGAGTTCCAGGCCGGAGCGGTGGAGCTTCGACTTGACCTCGTCCCAGAGCGCCGCGCGGCGGAGCGACTTCTCGACCAGGTCGTCCATGTCCCCCTTGTAGCCGTTGATCCGCGCGCCCCAGGCGACGTTCTGGTAGATGCTCTTGGGGAACGGGTTCGGCTTCTGGAAGACCATGCCGATCCGCCGCCGGAGGGCGACGGGGTCGACGTCGGGGGCGGCGATGTCCTCGTCGTCGAAGGTGATGCGCCCTTCCATCCGGGCCCCGGCGATCAGGTCGTTCATCCGGTTGAAGCAGCGGAGCAGCGTGCTCTTGCCGCAGCCCGACGGGCCGATCAGGGCGGTGATCCGGTTCCGGGGGATGTCGATGGTGATGTCCTTGAGCGCCAGCGACGCCCCGTACCAGACCGAGAGCCCCTTGGTCGACAGGACGATCGATTCCGGCGGGCGGACGAGGCCGCTTCGGCCGGCCTGGCCAGCGAGGTCGGAGATGCTCATGGGCGGATCAGCCTCGGGAGGAACGGGCATATCGGTTCCGGATCACGATGGCCGTGGCGTTCATGGTGAGCAAGAGGGCCAGCAAGAGCAGGATGCCCCCGGCCGCGACCGCCTGGAACTTCGGGTCGGGCTCCTTGGCGTAATTGTAAATCTCGACCGGCAAGGCGGTATAGCGGCTCGAAGGCCCCTTGGGAAGGCGGAGGATCGCGCCGGCGGCGCCGACCATCAGCAAGGGGGCCGTCTCGCCGATCGCCCGCGAAAGCGCCAGGATCACGCCGGTCAGGATGCCCGGCATCGCCGAGGGCAGGACGTGGTCGCGGACCACCTGCCAGCGGCTGGCCCCGAGCGCCATCGCGGCCTGCCGGAGCGAGCTGGGGACGGTCCGGAGCGCCTCCTGCGTGGCGATCACGATCACCGGCAGGATCAGCAGGCCCAGCGTCAGACCGCCGGCCCAGAGCGTCGGCCCGACCGCCAACCCCTTGACGCCGAACGCCCGGACGAACAGCGCCAGGCCGAGAATCCCGTAGACGATCGACGGCACGCCCGCCAGGTTGGCGATGTTAAGCTGGATGATCCGCCGGATGCGGCCCGGAGGCGCGTACTCTTCGAGAAACACCGCCGCGCCGACGCCGACCGGGATCGCGAACGCCGTCACCAGGCCGAGCAGCCAGAGGCTCCCGGCGAGGCCCGCCTTGTAGCCGGCCACCTCGGGATCGGACGACTGGAACGAGCCCATCAGATGGCGGAGCGTGGCAAAGACTGAGCCGCCAGCCGAGCCACGGACCACCGCGGCCACCACCGCCCCCAGTAAGATCGCCAGGACGACCACGCCGCTCGACGTCGCGACCAGGCACGCCAGGCCGAAGATCGGGCCCAGGGCTCGCCTCGACCGCCGCTCCGGCTCGAAGTCGGGCGAGGGCTTCATTGGTAGGTCTCGCGATATCGGCGCAAGATGAATCCTGAAATAATGTTGAGCGTCAGTGTGATCAGGAACAACGCCATCCCGACGGCGAACAGCGAGAGATATTCCGGCGAGCCCGCCGCCGCCTCGCCGCCGGTGACCGCGACGATGTAGGCGGTCATGGTCTCGACCGAGGTGAGCGGGTTAAAGGTCAGTTGCGGCCTCGACCCGGCGGCCAGGACCACGGCCATCGTCTCGCCGATCGCCCGGCTGATCGCCAGGATGAACGACGAGACCACCCCGGAGAGTCCCGCCGGCAGGACGATCCGCGTCGAGACCTCGAACTTGGTCGCGCCGAGCCCGTAGCCGGCCTCGCGGAGCCCCCGCGGGACGGCCGAGAGCACGTCCTCGCTCAAGGACGAGACCATCGGGATGATCATGATCCCGACCACCACGCACGCGCTGAGGGCGTTGAACGTCTCGACTTGCAGCCCCAGCGGCTCCAGGATCGCCTTCAGGATGGGCGTCACCAGCAAGAGCGCCAGGTAGCCGTAGACGATGGTCGGGATGCCCGCGAGCAATTCCAGCGTCGGCTTCAGGACCGACCGGACGCTCCGGGGGGCGTATTCGCTCAGGTAGATCGCGCTGAGCAGGCCGATCGGCAGGGCGATCACCGACGACCCGATGGCGATCATCAGCGTCCCCCAGATCAGCGGGAGGATACCGAACCGAGGCGGGGTCGCGTCCGGTTCGAGCTTCGAGCCGAACACGAAGCTGAGCGGGGACTCACCGGAGGCCTGGAAGAAGTGGACCGTCTCCGCCCCGAGCACCACGACGATCCCGGCGGTCGTCAACACCGTCACCGCGGCGCAGGCGAGGAGGAACACCATGACGGCGATCTCCCTGGCCGAGCGGAACGGGGTCGGCCCCGCCCACCGGGGCGGGGGCGAGGCGGCGAAATCGTCGAGGAGGGCCTTGCTCAAGGTCGCGGGCTTTCGCGAAAAGGACGGACGATCGGCGACACGGTCCAGGACTCGGGGGGATCATCGACCTCAGATCCGAGATCGATGATCCCAACGCGGCTCAGGCCGCCGGGGCCTCGCCGCCGATCGTGCCGAGGGTCTCCTTGTTGGCCTTGAGGTCCTCGGCGGTCGGCGGAACGTACTTGGCCTTGGTGGCGAGGTCGGAGACGTTCTCCAGGTAGTACTTGACGAACGCCGCTACCCCTGGGCGACGATAGGCCGACTTCTTCACGTAGATGAATAGCGGCCGGGAGAGCGGGGCGTAGGTCTTGGCCAGGATCGCCTCGAAGCTCGGCTCGACCGCCGGCGCGTCCTTGTCCTTCTTGATCGGCACGGCGCGGAGGGTCGAGGCGTTCGCCTTGTAATAGGCGAAGCCGAAGTAGCCGATGCCGTCGGGATCGCCCGCGACGCCCCGGACGAGGATGTTGTCGTCGGGGCTGGCCTGGACGTCCTTGCGCTGGCTCTTGGCCTTGCCGACGATCGCCTCGGTGAAGAACTCGAAGGTGCCCGACTTGTCGTCGGGGCAATAGAGCTTGATCTCGCGATCGGGCCAGCTCGGGTCGAGGTCCTTCCAGGTCTTGACCTTGCTGTCGGGCTCCCAGAGCGTCTTGAGTTGCTCGACGCTCAGCTCCTTGGCGAAATCGTTCTTGGGGTTGACCACGACGGTGATCCCGTCGTAGCCGACCAGGAACCGGACCCAGGGGATGCCCTGCTCCTTGGACTTCGCCTCCTCCTCGGCCTTGGCGGCCCGGGAGGCATCGACGATGTCGATCTCGCCCTGGAGGTACTTGGTGAACCCGCCGCCGGTCCCCGAGTTGCCGACCACGACCTCAACCTTGTCGTCGAACTGGGCAAAGCCCTCCTGCGCCGCCTTGCTGATCCGGAAGACCGTGCTCGACCCGTTGACGACGACCGGGGAGGAATCGGACTCGGTCGTCGACTTGGATCCGGGCGTGCCCGCGCTCTTGATCGAGGCGTCCTCACCGCCGCATCCGGCCAGAGCCGAGGCGAAGGCCAGGAGGGCGAACCAGACGAAGTTCGGACGGCGGTCTCGGGGCGACGTCGTGACGACCATGAATGCCTCGGTCTCTTCAGGAAAAGGGGCCGCGTCGAATGGGGTCGAGCGACGGGAGTGCCTCTCGGAGCGAACTGTCAAGCTACCACGACACGGTGAACTTTTCGTGAAGAGTCGTTTTTTTTGCCAAAGTCTCACGCAGCGGGCTGGTAGCGCGGCAACTGGACGGTGAACCGGGTCCCCTCGCCGACCCGGCTCTCCACCGTGATCTGGCCACCGATCGACTGGATCAGGTGCTTGACGATCGAGAGCCCGAGTCCTGTGCCGCCCATCTCGCGGCTCCGAGCCTTGTCAACCCGGTAGAATCGCTCGAAGACCCGGGGCAGGTCATCGCGAGGAATGCCGATCCCGGAATCGGCCACATCCATCTCCACGGCATCGGGCGAGAGCCGGCAGTCGACGTGGACCCAGCCCCCCGGCGGAGTGTACTTGATCGCGTTGTCGATCAGGTTGTCGAGGATCTGGTGGACCGCCTCCTCGTCGGCCACGATCAGGGTCGACTCGTCGATCGGCCCGAGGTCGAGCCGGAGGTCCAGCTCCTTGGCCTCGGCTCGGCCCCGGTGGGTCTCGATGCAGGTCTCGACCACCGCCGAGACGGCCAGCGGCCCGTGCTGGAAGACCTCGTGCCCCGACTCCAGCCGGGCCAGGCTGAGCAGGTCGAGGATGAGCTGGTTGAGCCGATCGGCCTGCTCCTCGATCCGGTTGAGGAACCGGACGTTGACGTTCTCGTCGTGCAAGGCCCAGTCCAGGAGCGTCTCGGTGTACGCCTTGATCGAGGCCAGCGGTGTCTTCAGCTCGTGCGAGACGTTGGCGACGAAGTCCTGCCTCATCCGTTCCAGCCGGCGAAGCTCGGTGACGTCGTGAAAGACCAGGACCGCTCCGGTCGGGGTCGAGCCGGGGAGCAAGGCGCCGTGGACGGCCAGGACCCGGGGTGACTGGCGGGGCAGGACTTCCCGGCTGGGCAGGACGATCTCCCCCCGGTAGGTGTCCGGCCCGGCGAGCGTGGCGTCGACGGCCTCCTGGAACTGCGGGCTGCGGATCAGTTCGGGCAGGAGCCGGCCGACGGCCTGGGGGCCGAGTCCGAAGAGGTGATCGGCGCTCTTGTTGGCGAAGAGGAGCCGGCGCCGGGAGTCGATCGCGATGACCCCCTCGGCCATCCCGCCCAGGACGACCCGGAGCTGCTCGACGTCGCGGCGAGCCGGCCGACGCGCTCCTGCAACTCGGGGACGACAGCGTCGAAGGTCCGGGCCAGGCGGCCGACCGGCCCGGGCGCGGCAGTCCTGGTCGGGCGGATCGACCGCCCTTCGCCGAGTGAAACCAGGCCGCGCTCGACCTCCCGAAGGACGCTGAGGCACCGCAGGGCACCCCGCGTCGCCCACGCCACCGCGACCACGGCGACGATCGCGCCGGAGATCCCCAAGGCCCAGACGCCCATTCGCCTCGAACGCTCCTCGACCCGCCGACGCGGCGACGTCCGGCACGACGACCTCGCCCGAGCCGAACAGTATCGAGGGAGCGAGCGGCCCGGTCAAGTTCGACCGGGACGGAACGCGGTCAGGGGGCCGAGTGCTCCTCGACGAACACACTCAGCGATTTCAGGCAGGTCTTGCACGGGATGAAGCCCGCGTCGATGGCTCTCCGGGCACTGCCTTCCTCGACCAGCTTCGATCTGCTGGTCCGGATCAGGTGCGGGCAGCCGTGGCGATGGATCTTCGAGCCGTCCGTCCCCTGGACCCAGACCACCGATTCGGCCCAGAGGTCGGCCAGCGCCTGGTCGTCTCGGGGAGCCGGCTTCAGGGCGATCCGCTTCGTCTCGGTCTCGGGATCGGCCGGAGAAGAGGTCGAGTCAGGTTCCGGGCTTGTCGAGGGGGAGGGGGATCGAGGAGCCGGCGGTCTGATCCCGGGCGGGGCGATCACCCGGCCGAGGCCAGATGAGGAAAGGGGGGCGGAGATCCTCGCCGGGACCTCTCGCGTGGCAATGTGCAGGCTCATCCCCAGGGCCAGGCAGAGCACCGAGGCCGCGACGATCATCCCGATGGCCAGGCCCCCCTTGCCGGACTCCTCCGGTGCGGGAGGCAAGGTTGCGGGACGCCCCAGGAGATAGTGGGTCAGGGCGTCGGCCAGGGTTCGCGCGTCCGGGTATCGGGCCTCGGGATCGAAGGCCAGGGCCCTCATGCAAATCCGGTCGAGCACCGTCGGGATCGCCCGATCCACCGTGCGGGGCGTCGGCGGGGTGGCGATCTTGGTCGACCGCCAGAGCGGGGCGCCGCTGGGATAGTTGCCCGGCCGCCTCCCGCAGATCAGCTCGTAGAGGATCACGCCGAGGCTGTAGACGTCGCTCCGGCCATCGGCCTCGTGAGCCCGGCCGGCGGCGGCCTCGGGGCTCATGTACTGGGGCGTCCCCAGGACGGTTCCCTCCACGGTCAGGTCGGAGTCGACATCCCCCCGACGGGCCAGGCCGAAGTCGGTCAACCGGGGTCGACCCGACGTGTCGATCAGGACATTGGCCGGCTTCAGGTCCCGGTGGAAGACCCCTCGACCGTGGGCATGTTCGAGCGCCAGGGCAAGGTCGCGGACGATCTGGACCGAGGCGTCGATCGAGGGCCGGTCCAGGTCGCGGAGCAGCGAGAGCGTCTGGCCCGGCACGAGCTGATAGGCGATCCAGCACCGGCCCTCATCGCGTCCGGCGTCGTGGAGACCGACGATGTTGGGATGGTCCAGCCGCGCGGCGGCCCTGGCCTCGCGGTAGAACCGCTCCAGGGCCTTCTCGCCAATCCGGTTCGGCTTGAGGACCTTCAGGGCCACGTCGCGGTCGAGGTGAGGGTCGTAGGCGCGGAAGACCTGGCCGTAACCCCCTTCGCCCAGAGGCTCCCGGATCACGAACCGGCCGATACGCCCCGGCGTCTGCTGGGGCGAGACGCCGTCCTTGGGAGTGAGGGCGTCGGGATGCGGCGGCGGGGGAGACGCGAAGTTGTCGCCGGTCGTCGGGGTGTCGAAGATGGCCTGCGTCAGGTCAACCGAGTGCCCGCAATAGGGACAGATCGCACGCGAGTCAACTTCCTCACCGCTGGGAACTTCCAAGCTGTGAAGACAAGCGACGCAGACCGTTCGGACCGGGGGTCCCATCGTGCCGCTCCCTGGAGGCCTGGTCGCCGGGTCAACCTTGGTTCGTCCAAGCTGAAACTAGGTCAGGAAGCGGGATTGTCAAAAAGAAAATTGCGTGCATGCGCCAAGGACGATGGTTCTCCCTTCGAGCCGGGTTTATCCCGGTCTCCGCATGATCGATGGACGATGAACGATGGGCGATGGATGGATTCGATGGTTCGGCCATCAACCGTCACCTCATCGCCCATCCCCGGCCGGATCCGTCTCAAGGCTGGCAACGGCGCATCGCGAGGGGGCGGAACGAGAGGCCATCGCTCCGGGTCTCGGTCTCGCCGGCTCGTTCCCGATCGCGGCCAAATCGAGCCCGGGCGATGATCAGGCCGGCCTCCTCCTCGGGTTCGAGGTCGGCCCCTGGATCTTCAAGCGCCGGGACGAGGGCCTCGTCTTCCTCGCCCAGAGCGCCGACGATCCCCAATGGGTCGGGGAGCTGAGCCTGGCGGAGCCGCCGGGAGAGGACCGACCGGTGGAAGACCTTCCGAAGTTCCTCGGGGATGATGAGGTCCTTGAAATCGAGGTCCGTCACATCGAGGCCGTAGAGGGTGGCCGATTCCTTGACCAGCCGGAGCAGCTCCTCGCCGATCTCGTCGCGACCGCCCAGGACTTCCTCGACGCTCATCCCCCGGAGGACCCGCCGGGCGCCCGTCTGGACCTCGGTGTAGAGCCGTTCCTCGAAGTTCTTGACCTCATGGAGCGCGGCGACGGGGTCCTTGACGCGGTACTGGACCACGAAGCTCGCCGAGATCGTCACGCCGTCGGCGGTGAGCTGCTCCTGGACCGCGACCGTCCGTTCGCGACCCCGGACGTCGACCAGGACCACGTCCACTCTGGGGCTCCTGGCCCCGAAGAACGCCAGGAACGCCGACGGCGGCCGGGGGACCTGAAACCGCCCGGCCGGGAGCACCTCCCGGAACACGCCATCCTCGTAGAGCAGTCCGCGATGGGTGTCCTTGATGATCAAGGGGTCGTGCCGGCTCATGGGAATCCTTTCCAAAGGTGTTCACGGGCACGGAACGCTCGCGAAGCTCAACCATGAACCCCAAGCGATCCAGTCGGCCCGACTCGCGTGATGTCGAAATGTTCCCGGAGAAAGGTGCTCGTTCGAGTCGATCCAGAGCTGAGACTCACGATCGATCGCTGAGAGTCTAACGACGCACGAAGCCTTTCGGCAAGCGACTTATCGGCCAAATATCGCGCGTTTGAGAGCGGTCGCGCCCAACCATCGAATCAGGGAAGGTAGCGACCACGGAGAACCTGATTCATCGCCAGGGTGGTCACCAGCGTGGTCACGGCGACGACGGCGGTGACCTCGCGATCGACCGGGTAGACCTGCCCGAGCCGGTCGGCGCGGTCGGCCAGGTGGCGGATCAAGGGACGGGTCCGCTCGGGGAACGACCCGGTCCAGCGGAAGACGTCGGCGGTCAGGTCGCGCTCGATCTTCCCGAACAGCGCCGAGGCTGGCGCCCGCGGGGCATCGGCCGGCGAGTGCTCGGGGCGGCCCAGATCCTCGAAGATCGATCGGAGTGCCCCGTCGAGGTCGGGGAACGGCTCGGACTCGCCGCCGAGGAGGCTCCGGTAGTGGTCATCGACCGAGTAATCCAGCTCCCCCACGTCCTCGTCGAGGTCGTCGAGCGTGACGAGCGGGTCCTGATCCGCCAGTGCGGCCATGGTCCGGTCGCAGTATTGCAGCTTGGCCAGGGCCTCGGGCCAGTCAAGGTACTCGGCGTGCCAGTCGAGCCCCGGGGTCATCCAGACGGCGAAGGTCTCGGCCCAGTCTTCATCCGGATGCTTCTGGGCGTACCAACCGGGCAGATGACGGACGAACCGGCGGCTGAACGGCTCGGGGCGGTACTCCTCGCGATAGGGCTCGGACATCGACCCGAACCGTTCGACCCACTCCGCGGTCTCGTGGAGCCGGTAGGCGTAGTTGACCACGTGCCCCATCTCGTGCCGGAGGTAGCGGAGGATGTCGGCCCGCCCGGACCCTTCGATGTACCCGAGCCGTTCCGCCTGGAGGTCCCGCAGGTCGGGCCGGGCCAGGTAGAACGGGATCGCGATCGCGACCGTCCCGTCGGGGACGCCCCATTCCGTCGAAAGGTAGAACCGGGGGACGACCCGGACGATCCCGACCGCTCGCAGCTCGTCCAGGAACTCCGCCAGGATCGGCCCCAGCGGCGAGCCCTCGATCCCGAGCCGGAGGTCGCGGATCGGTGCCGACCAGGGGCCGGATTCGTGGAAGGAGGGCTCACCGGTTGTCATGTCACCACCCAGAGGTAATCCGCGTGCCGCCATCCGATTGATCAAAGGATGTCGACCATCTCCTCGCCCCCGTGCTCAGGGTTGCCAATCAGTCGATGCCCCTTCATGTCGACCACCCAGTCCATCGCTTCCAGGGGGATCTGGCCGATGATGACCGGCAGGTTGTCGGCGATCCCCGAGACGTCGATCACGCAATCGCGGCCCTGGATCGTCAGCCGGACCGCTCGGTAGGTCGTGATCGGGAGGTCCCCGTTGATCGTCCTGGAAATCCGGGTTCGGACCGGGGCCAGGCCCAGGTGGTTGACCATCCGCATGGGTATCAGCAGCCCGAAGGCGCCGGTGTCAACCAGGGCGTCCGGGACGTCAACGCGACGGACTTCGGTTTCGAACCGGAGACCTCGGCGGAGTTCGAACCAATCCGCGATGTTTTCGATCGTCGCCGAGACGCGCACCCCGCCCATCGTCTCGGTCTCCATTTCAACCTCGATCCGTAGGGTAGGGCTTGCCCTGCCGAGACCCGGCACACGGCAAGCCTACCCTACGCGAAATGGACGCGAGAGTCAACTAGCGACCTACGACGGGCAATCATCGGAGGCGGTTGGCACCGGGGTTGCGGCTGGTCCCCTGCTTGACTCGGATGCCGGATCGACTCATGAGGATCGAATGAAGATCACGATCATCACTTACCTGGAACGCGAGGACGCCAGGGACCATGACATCGTCGTCGACCAGGTGGCCAGGGCGCTCAAGGCCCGCAAGCACTCCCCGTCGGTCCTCGGGGTCCATGGCGACGTCCGCAAGCTGATCTCCGGCCTCTCCCGGCGCAAGCCCGACCTGGTCTATAACCTGATGGAGATGTTCGGCTCCGACGTCCGGGCCGACGTCTACGATCGCCGGGCTGCTCGACCTCCTCGGCTATCGCTACACCGGCGGCGGGCCGACCGAGCTGGCGCTCCGGCAGGACAAGGGGCTCGCCAAACGGGCGCTGGCGTTCGAGAAGATCCTCTATCCCGACTTCGCCGTCTTCTCGCGGCACGACCTGGAGACCGGCGGCAACCTCCGGATGCCCCTCTTCGTCAAGCCGCTCCGCGCCGACGCCTCGATCGGGATCGGCACCAACTCGCTGGTCCACGACGCCACGTCGCTGATGAAGCGGGTGGTCGCGATCCACGAGAAGTTCCAGGACTCGGCCCTGGCCGAGGAGTACATCGAAGGGCGCGAGTTCTACGTCGGCGTCCTGGGCAATCGCGAGCCGATCGCCTTCCCGCCCATCGAGATGGACTTCTCCGGCCTGGCCGAAGGGGGCCCCGCACGTCCTCGACTCGAAGGCGAAATGGGCCAAGAACAGCGCCGAGTACAAGGGGACCAAGTCGATCATGCCCGACCTGCCCGACGAGCTCCGGGCGAAGCTCCAGAAGGTCGCCCTCGAAGCCTACCGGGCCTTGCGGGTCCGCGACTACGGCCGGGTTGACCTCCGCCTGACCGAGACCGGCGAGATCTACGTCATCGAGGTCAACGCCAACTGCTACCTGGAGAAGTCCGGCGAGTTCGCCGTCGCCGCCGAGGCCGCGGGGATCGGCTACGACGACCTGATCAACCGGATCGCGGACCTGGCCGTCGAACGGTATGCCAGGGACAGGTGAGCCCTCATGCGCATTCCGGATCATTCATGCCCGATGCAGGATGCCCGATGATCGATCAGAATCCAGCTCGGGGGCATTGACCCATTCGGTCATCGGTCATCGGTCATCGGTCATCGGTCATGGAATTTCCGGAATCCGTATCAGTCGCGGATCAGGCTCCAGATCAACTTCCCGACGTCATCGTTGTAAATGTCGCCGTGACCGTCGATGATCGGGGAAGACTCGATGAGCTTCACCTTCTCCGTCTTCCCCGCCGCGATCGGCGGTTTGATCGACCACTTCCGTGGAACTCCCTCGACGGAGTGACGCTCGAAGGAATCCGGGTGGTCGGTCGCGAAGCCGAAGGCCTTCGACCCCCCGGCGAATGGCGCGTTGACGAATCGGACGAGGCTGAGCGGAGTGTCGTGCTCGGAGCAGGTGTAAGCGAACGTGGTCTGCCCATTTCGGCTCGAATAGGCGCGCCTTCGACCCCCTCTCCCTCGACGAACCGGCGGAGGGAGAAGGCCCCCTGGAGGCCGATGATGATGTCGGGGGGGTGGACGGGGCCAGCCGGCTCGGACCCGAGACCGGAGGTGAACGCGGTCCAGGTCGCGACCCGAGCCCCGAAGCTGTGGCCGATCACGACGAGCCTGGGACGACGTTTCGGATCGCCCTGGCCGGCGGCATCGCGGATCGGCGCCAGAACCTGGCCGACCAGGGTGCTAGCCCAGAGCATCCCGACCTCATCGGCATCGCTGCTCTTGACCTGATACGTCGTCTTTTCCAGGAGATCCCCGAGCCGCTCGGACATGGAAGGCCAGGAGATCCCCACGATCAGCGGCCGGAACTCCTCGCCGGGCCCGACCGCCCCGCAGATCGAGGCCTTGAGCTTTTCCATGCCCTTGATGGTCTCGACCTGGCTCGTGTTCCAGCCGGTCGTGAAGAGGATCAGGTGGGTCGGATTCCGTTCCTTGACGGCCGAATCGATCTTGGCCCGGAAATCCTCGACGAGCTTGCGGCGACCAACCTCGAAGGCATCGGTCGGCTCGGTCAGGTCGGCCTCGCTGTAGGCGCTGTAGATCGGCCTGGGCAAGAACACGTCGGCCCCTGGCTTGCGAACGAACTCGACGAGGTGGGAGACGAACATCCGCTCCCGCTGCCACCAGAGCATTTCCTTGAAATAGAACCCGGTGATCCCGACGTTCGGGCTCGTGGGCGCGCCAATCGGCTTCAAGCGAGCCTTCTCCACGCCGACCAGAAATCCCGGGAAGGACAAAGGATGATCGTCGGGTCGAGCCAGAACGGAGTGAGAGGCCGGATCATCGGAGACGTCGGTGCCGAGCGCTTTCGCCCGGGGAAGGTCCACTGCATGCAGCCCGGTCGGGGAAAGTAACGCGGCCAGAGCCAGAGAGAAACAGGCTGCGACATGTGTTCGTTTCAAGGCATCGTCTCCCATACAGAGGGCGGGCGGTGGTTTAGTTAATGAGACGGGCTGATCATGCATCAAAAGTTGTTCGAAAGGGAAATCTACGCTCCGTTCCTGGGATTATCCAGAACTCAGGGATGATCGATCGCGTTTTTTGAGGAAATGGCGTAGTCGGGTCGCCCGAGAATCCGCGCCGTGGAGGGTCGCATAGCCTCGTCCCGGCGGGTATTCTGGTTCATACTGAGGGTGTGTCGGAATGGCGGTCGGGTCCGGACGGGTCGAGGGGTCGGGCGATGATCGAACGAGGGGGCGGCAATCGCGGCGAGAATCGGCCTCCCGCCAAGGGGCGAGGCGGCCGTCCGGCCGCGCCCGGACGTCGAGCCGGGGGCGAGCGGGGCCAAGGGCGGCCCCTCGAAACGCGGCGGCCTGGGCCTGAAGCGGCTCGGCGGCGACGACTTCGTCCTGATCCACCCGAAGTGCGTCCGCGAGATGGAGCTCGACTACGAGGAAGGGATCGAGCTCCGCAAGGCCGGCGACCCCGAGGCCGCCCGCGACGCCTTGCGGTTCGCCCTCCAGGGGTGCGGCGACAACATCTGGGTCCACGTCGCGCTGGGCCGGATCGCGCTGGACGACTTCAAGGACCCGTCACTGGCTCGGGGCCACTTCGGCTACGCCTTCGAGCTGGCCGAGCGGGCCATCCCCGCCGGTTTCGACGGCCGGCTACCGCGCGAGCATCCCTCGAACCGCCCGCTTTATGACGCGCTCGACGGCCTGGCCGCCTGTCACGACGCCCTGGGGGCGGCCGAACTCGCGGCCGAACTCCGGGAGAAGAAGGCCGCGTGGTCGAGGCCGGTCGGCCCCCGGCGGCCGGGCTGATTCTTGCACTTTTGACAAGAATCCGTCGTCGTCCCGACGGGCGTTTCGACTTGAGGACTTTTCGGCTTGCGAGGATTTGGTGATCGGGATAATGTCCCTCGCACAGGACGAGGAGCGAATGGAATCGCCCCCGACCCGGCCCCGGAAACGGGTGTCGGGGCTTGAAACTCAGGACGAGATGATGGGTTTCCGGTGCGATACCTTTCCACCACGCTCCCGCTCGATCGTGGACCTTCGGACGGACCTCGGTCCGATGATCGTCCGACCGGTCGCGGGCGGCGTGGAAGTCCTCGCCCCGGCGAAATTAAATCTGTTCCTGGAAGTCCTCGGGCGGAGGCCCGACGGCTACCACGAGATCGAGTCGCTCATGGTGACGGTCAACCTGTTCGACACGCTGACCTTCGTCGAAGACCCGTCGGGGCGGATCGAACTCCGCTGCGACGACCCGACCTTGCCGACCGGGCCCGAGAACCTGGTGGTCAAGGCGGCCGATCGGCTCCGGGAAGCGACCGGCACGAGTCGAGGCGCCCGGATCGAGCTGAAAAAGGCCATCCCGGCGCAGGCCGGCCTGGCCGGCGGCTCGTCCGACGCGGCGGCGACGCTGGCGGGTCTGGACCTCCTCTGGGACCTCGGGGCGACCCCCGACTCAACTCGACGAGCTTGCGGCGACGATCGGCAGCGACGTGGCCTTCTTCCGGCAAGGCCCGTGCGCGGTCTGCCGGGGGCGGGGCGAGATCGTCGAGCCCTGGGCGTTGCCCGGTCCGCTTCACTTCGTACTGGTCTGTCCGGTCGTCGGGGTCTCGACGGCGGACGTTTATCGGAACGTGATCCCCCCCGAGCGGCCCCGGCCGATCGGGGGAATCCTGGACGCCCTGGAGGCCGGCGACATCCCGGCGCTGGGGCGGGAGCTGTTCAACCGGCTCCAGCCGGTCGCGGAATCCCTGGAACCGTCCCTCGGGTCGGTCCAGGGTGCCCTGGCCGGACTCGGCCCGTCGCTGGACGGGCACCTGATGAGCGGAAGCGGCTCGGCCTACTTCGGCCTGGCAAGCGACCGCGACGCGGCTGAGGAGGCCGCGAGACGTCTCGGAACGCTCGGACCGGGACGGGTCCGGGTCGTGACCTGCGGCCCTTGAGCAGACGGAAGACGCCACGTAAAGGAGTACTGGCTGTGGAAATCACCGAAGTTCGCATCAAGCTCATGGAAGACAACTCGGGCAGCAACGAGCGGCTGCAGGCCTTCTGCAGCATCACGTTTGACGACATGTTCGTCATCCGTGATCTCAAGATCATCGAAGGGGCCAAGGGCTTCTTCGTCGCCATGCCGTCCCGCAAGCTGACCGACCGTTGCGGCCACTGCGGGACCAAGAACCACCTGCGGAGCCGCTTCTGCAACCAGTGCGGCAGCCGCCTCGACGAGAACCGCGCCATCCGCGACGCCGACGGCCGCGCCAAGCTGCACGCCGACATCGCCCACCCGATCAACTCGATGTGCCGGGAGAAGATCCAGAGCGCCGTGCTCGCCTCCTACGCCGACGAGCTCGAACGCTCGAAGCTGCCGGGCTACGTCTCCCGGTACGACGACCTCGACGGTGGCGAGTTCGACGTCCCCTTCGGCGCCCCGATCCCCGAGCCCGCCGCCGCCGGCGCCGAGCCGCCGCTCCGTCGGGGGCCGCTCCGGGGCCACACCCAGCACACCCGGGCCGGGATGCGCGGCCCGCACGTCTCCCCTCGCAAGGAGAGCCCCGCCGAAGGCGTCGCCTCCGACCACCGGGATTCCTCGCCGGGCTTCGGCAACGGCATCTGAACGGGCCCGCGAGCAGGGACTTCGCTCTTCTGATCGGGCATCTCAGATCTCAGATTTGAGATGACAGATCTGAAATTTGAGATTTCAAGGACAAGAGCCCGGTCTCAGTCAAACACGACGGTCCCCGGAACCGACCGGGATCGAACCAGCGACGACCGCGACGCCGAACCCTCCGGCGTCGCGGTCGTTCGTCATTCCAGCCTGGGGTTGCCGATCCGACCTGGCTGGAGCATGATCTCAATACGGCCACCCTCCCGAGCGAGTACGTCCAGGGCCATGTCGCCCCGAGAGGTGTACGATGAGCACGACCACGGAAGCCCTCGCGGTCAACCCGACCATCGACGCGATCCTCCACTTCAACGAAGGTCGCAAGCCGCGAGCTGGTCCGGCTCAAATATCGAGCGGATGAACGAGAACCTCTTCGCCTTCTTCCGGGGGACGAACCACCTCTTCGCGGCGGCCTGGCCGGGGCTCGTGCCGCTCGACCCGGGGCCTTCGATCCTGATCTGCGGCGACCTCCACCTGGAGAACTTCGGGGCCTATCGGGCCGAGGACGGCGATTTCCTCTTCGACATCAACGACTTCGACGAGGCGCTCGTCGCCCCTTGCTCGCTCGACCTGGTCCGGTGCTCGACGAGCATCCTGCTCGCCGCGGAGGTCTGGGGACTCTCGCCGATCCAGGCGATGCGGATGGTCCTGGGCTACCTCGACCGCTATCGGGCGACCGTTGCCGAGGAGGCCGGCCGGCCACCCTCGCGATCGCGTCTCGCTCGCCGAGGAATTCGGACCGATCGAGGACCTGCTCGGCGACTGCTCGCTGGGGACGCAGGTCCGGCTGCTCGACCACGTCACCAAGGTCGAACAGGTCCGGCCTCCGGTCGATCCGGCGCTCCGACGGCAAGCTCCCGGCGATCGGAAAGAGCAAGGCCGCGGCGATCGTCGAGGCCGTCGAGGCGTACGGCAGTTCGATCGGGCAGGCCGAGGCTTACAAGGTGGTGGACGTCTCGGCGAGGGTCGCCGGGATCGGCAGCCTGGGCGTCCCTCGCTACATCGCGCTCGTGGAAGGGGACGGCTCGCCCGACGGCAACCGGCTGCTCGACATCAAGGCGACCGCGCCGTCGTCGCTGATCGGGTGCACGCAGGCCGAACAGCCCGCGGAGTGGACCGACAACGCCCTCCGCGTGGTCGGCTCCCAGCGGAAGCTCCAGGCCAAGCCGACGGCCGTCCTGGACGTGGTCCGGGTCGCTGGAGAGGATTTCCGGCTCCGCGAGATGATCCCCGACGAGAACCGGGCCACGGCTCGACCGATTCCGTCGGAAGCCGTCGAAGCTCCGCCAGGCCGTCGAGGTCGCCGGCCGGATCACCGCGTGGTCGCAGCTCCGAGGGGCCCGGCTCGACGGCGAGGACCGCTCCGGAGTGCTCGCCCGCTGGGCCTCCTCCCCGCGCTCGACGCCGTGCTCGCCTCCGCCGTCCGCTTCGCCGAGCGAACACGCCACGACTACAAGGCGTTCCGCAAGGCAAGGCTCGACCTGCAAGCTTGAGCAAAGGAGCCTCGGGCGGCCATCAATGGGCCGGATCGGTGGACGACCCGGGCTCGATCGGGGCGCCGAAGCGCTGGATCGCCTCCTCCAGCTTGGTCAGGTCCACCGGCTTGGTCAGGTGGGCGAGGAAGCCGGCCTCCCGACTTTTCTGGACGTCTTCTTCCATGCCGAAGCCGGTCAGCGCGATCCCCTGAAGGCCGTGGGCGGCCCGCAGCTCGCGCATCAGGTCGTAGCCGTTCCGGCCGGGCAGGCCGACGTCGGAGACGACCAGGTCGAACTCGGGCGAGGCGACGGTCAGGGCGGCGTCGTAGCTCAGGGCCGTCGTGACCTGGTGGCCGGCGTTCCTCAGCAAGGTGCCCATGACCCGGCTGGTCATCGGGTCGTCCTCGACGAGGAGGATCTTGTAGGAAGACCGTTCGACGGCGCCGACGGGAGGCTGTTTCGGGTCATCGCACTCGATCGAGCCGGCCTCGACGGTCGGGACCTCGATGGTGAAGGTCGAGCCCAGGCCCCGACCCGGGCTGAACGGCCGAGATCGTGCCGCCGTGGGCCTCGACCACGCTCCGGGTGATCGCCAGGCCCGAGCCCGAGGCCACCGAACTGGCGGGTGATCGAGTCCTCGGCCTGCTCGAAGGCGTTGAAGATCCGGGCCAGGGAGCCGGTCTCGATGCCGATCCCGTTGTCGGCGACCTCGACGACCAGCCGGCCGTTCCGATCCTCCGTCCGGACACGAATCAGACCGTTGTCATCGGTGAACTTGATTGCGTTCCGGAGCAGGTTCCAGAAGGCTTGCGTGAGCCGGGCCGGGTCGGCCCGGACGTACGTCCGCGACGCCTCCAGGCGGACGTCCAGGACGTGCTGCTTGCCGAGGGCGTCGCTCCGGACGATCTCCAGGGTCTTCTCGACCAGACGGTGGGCGTCGGCGACCTCCCAGGCGTAGGTCATCTTGCCCTGGACGACCCGCATGACGTCGAGCAGGTCGTCGATCAGCCGGGCTTCGAGGCCGAGGTTGTCGCGGATCATCTGCCAGGTGGGCCGCATCGCCTCGGGGGTGGATGGGTCGTTGAGCATGGCCGAGGCGCGTCAGGAGCACGGGGTTGATCGGCGTCCGCAGCTCGTGCGAGAGCATCGCCAGGAAGCGGTCCTTGGCCTGTCCGGCGGCCTCGGCCTCGTTCCGACTGGCCTCGGCGATCTTGCGGGCCTCCTGCTCCCGCTCCAGGAGGACCGCCCGTTCGACCTCGATCCGCTTGCGCTCGATGCCGAGCGAGACGCCCTTCGCGGCGGTGGCCATCGACCCGAGTGTCTCGCTCGACAGGGGCCGGCGGGCGAAGAGGGCCATGACGCCCAGGAGCCGGCCCTCGATCTCCAGGGGATAGCCCGCGAAGGCCACCATCCCCTCGCGACGGGCCCAATCGCGGTCGCCGACCCGCGGGTCGGACTGGACCTCGTTGGTCAGATGCGGCTCGCGGGTCTTGGCGATTCGCCCGATCTTGAACCGGCCCAACGGGACCCGGGCATGCGGCCCGTCGAGGTGGGTGTAGCAGCCGGCGCTGGAGGCCAGCTCCAGCATCGTCCCGGATTCGTCGAGCGTCCAGATCCGGGCGAAGGCCGCGTCGAGATGCCGGACCATCGCCTCGCAGCATCCCCGGAGGATCTCCGGCAGCTCACCCAGCTCGGTGAGGACCAGCCCCACGTTCGCCTCGAACTCGGCCAGCCGGTTCCGCTCGGCCAGCGCCCGCTCAGTTCGCTTCCGCTCGGTGATGTCGACGACCGTCCCGATGAACCGACGGGCCACACCTTCCCGATCGAAGAAGGCCCGCCCTCTCGCCTCGACCCGGCGCTCGACGCCGTCCTCCAGGCCGATCGTCCGGAAATCGACCGCGTAATGGCCGCCGTTCTCCGGGCTGAGGAGGCGCCGGATCACCTCCAGGACGCGCTCTCGATCGTCGGGGTGGATGCCCCGGATGTTCCGCTCGAAGTCGATCGGGGCCCCGGGCGAGAGCCCGAACGCGGCCCGGGTCCGGTCCGACCAGGACAGCTCGTTCGTGACCGGGTTCAGGTCCCAGGTGCCGATATTTCCGGCCTCGACGGCCAGGTTGAGCCGGTCGTTGGCCTCGCGCAGGGCCCGCTCGGCCGCCTTCTGATCGGAGACGTCGCGGAAGACCAGGACCGCCCCCCGGATCGCGCCCGAGCCATCGAGGATCGGCGCGGCGCTGTCGTCGATCGGCCGCTCGGTCCCGTCGCGGGCGACCAGGACGGTGTGGTTGGCCAGCCCGACGATCCGCCCCTCGCGGAGGACCTTGTCCACCGGGTTCTCGGCCGCGTCGCGTGTCTGCTCGTTGACGATCCGGAAGACCGTCTCCAGGGGCTCCCCCAGCGCCGAATCGTCCCAGCCGCAAAGCTCCCGGGCGACCGGATTGAGGAAGCTCACGACCCCCTTGTCGTCGGTGACGACGACGGCGTCGCCGATGCTCCTGAGGGTGACCTGGAGGAACTCGGTCTGGTCGCGGAGGGCCTCCTCGGATTGCTTCCGATCCTCGATGTCGGTGCAGGTGCCAAACCAGCGGACGACCTGACCTTGATCGTCGAATTGGGGCCGTCCCCGGCCGATGAACCAGTGATAGGCGCCGTCGGCCCGGCGAATCCGGTACTCGGCCTCGTAGGACCCACCCGTCGAAAGAGCTTCTTTCCAGCGTTGCTCCGTCTCCCCCCGGTCGTCGGGATGCAGGGCTTGCGCCAACCCCACCCGAGACACTCTTCGAGGGTCTTCCCCGTGTACTCCTGACCCCGACGATTAAAATAGATGGCCGATCCGTCAGGTCGCGCAATCCAGACGATCGGCGGGAGCAAGTCCGCGAGCAGGTTGAAGGTCAGGCCGTGAACCTCATCGGGCGACAATGGCACGCCCTCGGGATCTGACATGGTCCAGCCTTGTCGTTGGAGGAGAATCGCCGGTCGCGAAGGCTCGGCACACCCGGGGCGAGAGGCGTGTATCCGATCGCGGGTTGACCTGCTCTCGAAAACTTCATTATAGACAAGGGCCCGGTTAAGTTTGAGGGGTTGCCGAAGTCCGTGGACCACCCCCGGCCCGTCCGATGGCGGGCCTCTCGACCGTCCCGACTCCCCGATTTCTCGCTCAGGCCGCCCCGAATCGGGCCGTCTCGACCGTCTCCGGCCCCTCCTCGGACCGGTCAAGCCTCGAAAAATCGACCGGGACCGACGTCTGGGGGGTCTCCTGGGGCTCGAACGTACCCTCCTCGGTCTCTTGTTCATTCAAAGCCGATTCGTCGCGAGTTTCGTCGTCGACAACCTTCACTTCCGATTCCTGGCAGGCGGCGGCGTTGGCCTCGACCTGGCGGAACTCCTTCATGGCCTTGTGCATTGCGCGTTCGGTGGCCGCCTCGTACTTCCGCGCGAGGATGGCCTCCGGGGAGGAGTCGAAGAGGGCTCGATCGGCGGCCTCGGCGCGATCCATCGCGATGGCCTCCGTGTCGATCCGGGATCGGACCTCCTTCAAACGGGCCATCTCGGCGTCAATCTGACGGGTCAGCTCGGCTTTGGCCCACGCGGCGCGGGCGGGGCCTTCGAGCCCTTCGCCATCGGCCTTGTCGAGTAGGTGAAAGCTGCCGTCCATCGCATAGGAAAGCGCCATGGTCCGGGCAACCCGGTAGCCGCCGGGATTGCGACCCAGCAGGGCGTCGAAGTGCATGCGGTGGTTGCCGGTCCAGCAATTCCGGTCAGGGTTGAGCAGATCCGTGCGCAGTGTTTCCCACTCATCCAGCATCCAGTCGATCCCTTCGGGGCTCATCTGGAGTTCGACGGACTGAGGTGGCGGGCTCGGAATAGATCTTGGCGGCCAGACCCTCGACGAAGACGAGCCGTTCGTCGTCGAACTTCTCGATCGCGTGCCGGACGCGCATCGCCGTCTGCGAGGTCTCGTGCCGCTCGGAGCGGCCGAGCCGGACATGGAGGAAGGCATAGCGGCGGAGCAGTTGCTCACCCGCGTCAGTCTTCGGCCGGAACTGGGCTTGCAGCTCGGAAAAGAGGCTGCTGATCTCGGCCTGGTCCTCGGACGGGAGCGCGACACCCGAGCCGGTCAGGCCGTGCTTGAGGGCGTTCTGGCGGACGCGCTCCTTGCCTTCCTGGGTCTTCGGACCCGTCGATCGTTTCGCATTTTCTCTATTGGCGCGAATCTGGGCTTCGGAAGCGGGCATCGGTCGGGCCTTTCATGTTGAGTCGAAAACGTGGAGCGGCAAGAGTGCCGGTTTTCGATTACATTCAGGCGGAGCGAGGCCGCGTTAACAGACTATTTGAGCCGGGTGACTGATTTTCCTGGAGTGCGGGAGCTTGCTCCCCCTCTTCCCCGGCGGAGCTTGCTCCGCGAGCCACCGACTCCGCGGTCGAAAGCGGGAGCAAGCTCCCGCACTCCAAAGGATGGCTTCGCGCCCGTTCCCGCCGGTCGGAACTATCACGGCGCCTTATCGCCCTTTACAATACGCGGACCTCACCGATCAACATGACCGACCACTCCACCCACCCGAGGCAAGACGCGAAGGCGCCATGGCGAGCCAGGAACAGTCCATCGAGCTGGCCTTCGGGCTGGCCAAAGAGCGATACGCCGGGATCGGCGTCGACGTCGACCGCGCCCTGGAGCGGCTGGCGGCCATCCCCGTCTCGCTCCACTGCTGGCAGGGGGACGACGTCGGCGGATTCGAGGTGAACCGCGAGGCCCTCGGCGGCGGCCTGGCCGTCACGGGGAACTACCCGGGCAAGGCCCGGACGCCCGACGAGCTTCGCTCCGACCTCGATCGGGCTTACTCCCTGATCCCCGGTCAGCACCGGCTCAACCTCCACGCCAGCTACGCGGAGACCGGCGGTCAGGCCGTCGAGCGGGATGAGGTCGGCCCCGAGCACTTCCGGGGCTGGATCGACTGGGCGAAGTCGAACGGCCTGGGCATGGACTTCAACCCAACGTTCTTCTCGCACCCGAGGGCCGCCGACGGCTTCACCCTCTCGCACCGCGACGAGGGGATTCGCCGGTTCTGGATCGACCACGGGATCGCCTGCCGGAAGATCGGCGCGGCGATCGGCGAGGCGCTGGGCTCGCCCTGCATCACCAACATCTGGATTCCCGACGGCTCGAAGGACACGCCGGTCGACCGCAAGGGGCCTCGCGAACGGCTCGCCGGTTCGCTCGACGCGATCCTCGCCGACCCGATCGACCCCCGATTCAACCGCGACGCGGTCGAGGCCAAGCTGTTCGGCCTGGGGTCGGAGGCGTACGTGGTCGGCTCGCACGAGTTCTACCTCGGCTACGCCCTGACCCGCGAGACGATCCTCTGCCTCGACGCCGGCCACTTCCACCCGACCGAGGTGATCTCCGACAAGATCTCGGCCGTGCTCACCTGGCTCGACGAAATCCTGCTCCACGTCAGCCGTGGGGTCCGCTGGGACAGCGACCACGTCGTCACCCTGTCCGATGAGTTGCTCGCGATCGCGCAGGAGGTCGTCCGGGGCGATTACCTCGATCGCGTCCACTTCGGGCTCGACTTCTTCGACGCCAGCATCAACCGCGTGGCCGCCTGGGTGATCGGCACGCGGGCGTTGCTCAAGGCACTTTTGATGGCCCTGCTCGAACCGACGGAGAAGCTCCGAGGGTTCGAGGAGGCCGGCGACCTGACGGCCCGCCTGGCGTGGCTCGAAGAGCTGAAGTCGATGCCGTCGGGGGCAGTCTGGGATTATTACTGCTTGACGAAGGGCGTGCCGGTCGGGCCGAGCTGGCTGGATGAGGTCCGGAGGTATGAGCGTGATGTCCTGTCGGGACGAGGACGTTCGACTCCATGACTCGACATGCCATCTTGCTATTCTGGTGTATCCTCTGCATGATGATCGCCTTTTGTGCTTCCGGACAAATGCTCACCACCTATGCACCGGGACAAGTCGTACGCGACTCGACCCCGGACTTCAGAATGTTGGTGCAAAGGGCCGAGTCGGCTGGAATCGAACGAGTCCGAATTGCTTGGACTCCTGGGATTTTCCTTTCTTCAATCTGTTTGATGGTTAACTCGGTCGGATTGGCCATGTTGGCATGGCGTCGCCTTTGCCGTCCTGGACGCTCAGCGTTCATTCGGTTGAACGCAGAGCGTCGAAGAAGGCATTCCCACGGGGGACCGTGGGAACGAGGGGAAGCGAATCATTTGACGTTCGGGAAGCGCCTTTGGACACGATCCTCAGACTCTCGAACATCTCCAAATCGTTCGCGGGCGTCCGCGCCCTGAAAGGGGTCTCGTTCGACCTGAACGCGGGCGAGGTCCACGCCCTGGTCGGCGAGAATGGCGCGGGGAAGTCGACGCTCATCAAGGTCATCACCGGCGCCCACGAGCCAGACGAGGGGACGCTTGAAGTCTCCGGGAAATTGATCGAGGCCAACGACCCGGTCCTGGCCAAATCCCTCGGGATCGCGGCGATCTACCAGCAACCGGCGCTGTTTCCCGACCTGACCGTCGCCGAGAACATCGCGATCGGCCTGGAACCGCCCGGGTCGTGGCGACTGATCCGCTGGAAGGAGCGGCGCGACCGGGCTCGGAGGCTCCTCGATCGGATCGGCGCGGCGATCGACCCCGAGGCCGAGGTCCGACGGCTCGCGATGCCCGAGCAGCAGCTCGTCGAGATCGCGCGGGCGCTCGGGGCCGACGCCAAGATCCTGATCATGGACGAGCCCTCGGCGTCGCTGACCGACCAGGAGGTCGACCGCCTCTTCCGCGTCGTCCGGGATCTGAAGAAGCACGGCGTCGGCATCATCTACATCTCGCACCGGCTGGAGGAACTTCCGCAGGTCGCCGACCGCGTGACGGCGCTCCGCGACGGCTCGCTGGTCGGCACGCGTGCCATGGGCGAGGTCGACCGCTCGACCCTGATCCGGATGATGGTCGGCCGCGAGCTTTCCAGCGTCTTTCCCAAGGTCGAGGTTCCGAAAGGGGACGTGGTCCTCGAAGTGAAGGGGCTGGGCTGCCGGGCCTCGGGCATTCACGACGTCAGCTTTCAGGTCCGCGAAGGGGAGATGCTCGGCCTGGCCGGCCTGATCGGCTCGGGCCGGACCGAGCTGGCCCGCGTCCTGTTCGGGCTCACGCCGGCCGACTCGGGCTCGATCGTCCTCGACGGCGAGCCGGTCACGATCGAATCGCCCGGCCAGGCGGTCGAGATGGGGATTGCGTATGTGCCGGAAGACCGGCGGCGGCATGGCGTGATCCTGGAGATGTCGGTCGCGACCAACGCCACGCTCGCGACGCTGCAAGCGATCTCGAACCTCGGCCTGATCGACTTCCGCAAGGAACGCGCGGTCGCGACCGAGCTGGTCGAACGGCTGGGCGTGAAGACGTCCTCGATCGATGCTCCCGGTCGGCAACCTCTCGGGCGGGAACCAGCAGAAGGTGGCGCTCGCCCGCTGGCTGAACACCGACCCGACGGTGTTGATCCTCGACGAGCCGACGCAGGGGGTGGACGTCGGGGCGAAGGCGGAGATCCATCGGTTGATGGGAACCCTGGCGGCGAGGGGGCTGGCGATCGTGATGATCTCGTCCGAGTTGCCCGAGATCCTGGGCATGAGCGACCGGATCGCCGTGATGCACGGCGGGACGATCGTGGGGACGATCGACCGCGAGGGGGCGACGCAGGAGGCGATCCTGGAACTGGCCCTGGGCCACGTCCCGGCGGGCGCCGGAAGCGCGGTGGAATCATGATCGGGAAGCATCGACGCGAGATTTCCGTCGCACTGGCCTACCTGGTGGTCCTTGGCCTTATTGGGTCTGTTCGCGCCCCGGTTCTTCGGGGCCAAGCCGCTGGTCGACTTCGCGGTCCGGAACGCCTCGGTGCTGGTCGCGGCGAGCGGGATGACGCTGGTGATCCTGGCCCGGCAGATCGACATCTCGGTCGGCTCGCAGGCGAGCGTCTGCGCAGTGGTCGCCGGGCTTGCTGGCGAGGTCCGGACTGCCGATGCCGCTGGTCGGGAGCGGGAACGTTGCTCGCGGGCGCGGGGCTGGGGGCGATCAACGGCTGGCTCGTCGCGGGGCTGGGCCTGCCCGTCGATCGTGGTGACGCTGGCGATGCTGGTGATCCTCCGCGAGGTCGCTTCGCTACCTCCGCGAGGGGGAATTCGTGCGCGGGTTGCCGGGCGATTTCCAGTGGTTCGGGATGGGTCAGGCGACGGGGCAGTGGGTCGTCGTGGGGATCGCTCTGGTCGTCTTCGTAGCGATCGCGTGGGGCATGCGTTACCTGCCGGGCGGCCGGGCGGTCTACGCGACGGGTTCGGACCCCGAGGCGGCGCGGCTCGCGGGCATCCGGCCGAAGCGGGTGACGGTCGCTGGTCTTCGTCGCGATGGGCGTCCTGACGGCCCTTTATGCGTTGCTCAACGTCGTGCAGTTGCCGGTGGTCGACCCCAAGACCGGAACCGGGCTGGAGATGCAGGTGATCGCCGCGGCCGTCGTCGGCGGCGCGGCGGTCTCGGGCGGCCGGGGGACCCTGATCGGCACCTTGATCGGCGTCCTGCTCCTGGGGACGATCAACCCGGCGCTGGTTTTCCTCCACCTGAGCGCCGAGTGGGAAAAGGCGATCCAGGGCGGCATCATCCTCCTGGCCGTCGCGTCCGACGGCCTCATCGCGAGGAGGCAAGTAACATGGCGACCGCCTCGCCTTCCTCCTCGATCCGGATCGAACCCGCGCAGGCGATCCTGCTCGTCCTGCTCGCAGTCGAGGTCGCCCTCTTCGCGGCGATCGGCACGAACTTCCTGACGCTCGGCAACGGCTTCGAAGTGCTCCGCCTGAGCGTCGAGATCGGTCTGCTGGCCGTGGCCCTGACCCCGGTGATCGTCAGCGGCGGGATCGACCTCTCGGTCGGCTCGTTGATGGGCCTCTCGGCCGTCCTCTTCGGCACCTTCTGGCGCGACCTCGGCCTGCCGATCGCGCTGGCGGCTCCTCTGACGCTCGGCGTCGGGGCGCTGGCGGGGGGATTGAATGGGTTTCTGATCACACGCCTGCGCATCCCGCCGTTGATCGTCACGCTCGGCTCGTTCTCGCTGTTCCGGGGGCTGGCCGAGGGGATGACCGGGGGCGTCGACAACTTCACCCACTTCCCGGCGGCGTTCCTGTTCCTCGGCCAGGGGTACTTGCCGGGCGACATCCCCACGCAGTTGCCGATCTTTCTGGTCGTCGCGGCGGCGTTCTGGGTCTTGCTCCATCGCTCGACGATCGGCCGGTCGCTTGTTCGCGATCGGCTTCTCGCCCGAGGGGGCGCGCTACGCCGGGTTGCCGGTCGACCGCCGGGTCGGGCTGGTCTACGTCCTCTCGGGTGTGGTCGCCAGCCTCGCGGCGGTCATCTACGTGGCGCACCTCGGCCAGGCGAAGGCCGACGCCGGAACGGGATATGAACTGCTGGCGATCACCGCCGTCGTGCTCGGCGGGACATCGATCTTCGGCGGGCGTGGGAGCATCGCCGGGACGCTCCTGGGATTGCTCGCCATCGCCGTCTTGCAAAATGGCCTCCGACTGGCCGACCTCCCCGCCGAACTGGCCGGGGTTCTGACCGGGGCCTTGCTCCTGCTCGCGATCGGGCTCGACCACCGATCGACCCGGGAGGCACGTCCGCCCCACTCGACGACCCATCCCGATGAGGTGATGACCGTGAAGAACGCGCAAGTGGCCGTGATCTGCGCCTCGATCCTCGCGGCGGGCCTGATCGTCGCCGGGACGAATGTTTATCTCGTCGGCTCGCTCCACGACCGGGCCTCGATCGTGACGACGATCCCTTCGGAGGGCGTGGTTCCTCCGAAGGCCGAGGCGCCACCCTCGGACCGCCCGCTCACCATCGCCATGATGCCCAAGAGCAAGGGAAACGCCTACTTCATCGCCTGCCGGAAGGGGGCCGAACTCGCGGCGAAGGAGCGGAACATCAAGCTGATCTGGGACGGCCCGACCGACCCCGACCCGGCCAAGCAGAACGACATCGTCGACACCTGGATCACCCGAGGCGTGGACGCGATCGCCGTGGCTGTCGAGAACCGCGAGGGGATCTCCTCGGTCCTCCGCAAGGCCCGAGCGAAGGGGATCAAGGTCGTCACCTGGGACGCCGACGCCGACCCCGACGCCCGCGACCTGTTCGTCAACCAGGCCACGCCGCGAGGGATCGGCGAGGCCTTGATGGACTCCGCCGCGAAGGTCATGGGCGGCAAGGGTGAGTTCGCCATCATCACGGCATCGCTCACCGCCGCGAACATGATTTCCTGGCAAAAAGAAATCGAATATCCGTCTTGCCTCGAAGTATCCCGACATCAAGCTCGCCGCGCTCCGACCGTGCGACGACCTCCAGAAGAAGGCATTCGACGAGACCAACACCCTGCTCTCATCGAACCCGAACATCAAGCTGATCATGGCCATCTGCACGCCCGCCGTCCCGGGCGCGGCGGAGGCGATCAAACAATCCGGCCGCTCCGACGTCAAGGTGGTCGGCCTGGGACTGCCCAACGACAACAAGCCTTATGTTCACGAGGGGATCACCGACGCCGTGATCCTCTGGAACACCGCCGACCTCGGGTATCTCGCCGTCCTGACCGCGCAGGCTGTCGTCGAAGGGACGCTCAAGGCGGGCGACCCCACGTTCCAGGCCGGGCACCTCGGGAGCGTCACCCTCGAAGGTGACAACGTCATCCTGGGCAAGCCGTTCGCGTTCACGAAGGAGAACATTGACGGGTTTGATTTTTGAGGCGGTGGGTGGTCGGGAATGAGGTCCTCCGTCAACCGGGCCCGAGCCGCCGGAGACTCCAAAAGCGAGGGGGCACCCCAGGACGTCGAATGGGTGTTGGGCCTTGAGGGCGGCCTGCTCGGGTGTGATGATCGTGACGAGGACCCCTGGGTTTCGAAAGGCTCGTTTCCCATGAGCGATTCCAGCACCGGCAACTCGGCCCGAAACCTCTTGTTTGGTCTCCTGGCGTTCCAACTGAACTTCATCGACCGTCGCGCCTTGCTCACCGCGTTCGACACCTGGAAGAACTTCAAAACGCGACCCATCGGCGAGGTCCTGGCCCAGCAAGGGGCGATTTCCGAGGACGTGCTGACCGTGGTCGACGGTGTGGTGAACGCCCACCTTTCCCAACACGACGAAGACCCCTTGAAGAGCCTCGCCGCACTCAGCCCGATCGGCTCGGTCCGAAAGGAACTCGAAACCATCGCCGATTTCGAGACGCAATCGAGCATCGCCCAGATCTCGGCCGCTCGAACCGAGGACGATGATCCCTATTCCACCAGGGTCGATTGGTCGGGCGGCGCGGGAGGGACGTTCGACTTTCTCCGGAGAGCGGTTTCGCGTCCTTCACCCGCTGAACGAGGGTGGCATGGGTGTGGTCTCCGTCGCCCTCGACACCGAGCTCGACCGCTCGATCGCCTTGAAGGAAATCCGCGAGGTCGCCGCCGATAACAGTACGTATCGTGCTCGATTCCTGGCCGAGGCCGAGATCACCGGGAAGCTCGAACATCCCAGCATCATCCCGATCTACGGACTGGGAACCTACCCCGACGGCCGCCCCTTTTACGCGATGAGGTTGATCCGGGGCGACAAGACCGGCTCGCTGACGGACGCCATCAAGTCGTTCTACCAGGAGCCGGACCCGGCGGGCCGCGTGGTCGAATTTCGAGGCCTCTTGCGACGGTTTCTTGACGTCTGCAACGCCATCGAGTACGCCCACAGCAAGAATGTCCTGCACCGCGACCTCAAACCCGACAACATCCTGCTCGGTCCCTATGGCGAGACGTTGGTGGTCGACTGGGGACTCGCCAAGGCCGCCGGAAAGGCGGACCCCGTCACGCCCGACGGCGGGGACCACGTTCGGCTGACGCTCTCGGGCGGCGAGCTGAGCCCGACCCTGGACGGATCGGCCTTCGGTACGCCTGAGTACGCACCGCCCGAGCAGATGACCGGCGACCTGGAGAACGTCAGCCCTCGAAGCGACGTCTACGGCCTGGGGGCGATTCTCTACGGCTTGATGACCGGCCAGCCCCCGTTTTCGCGCAAGGGGATCGGGCTCGGCGAGCTGATCGAGAAGGTCGAGGCCGGAGACTTCCCGCCACCGCGTCAGGTCCGATCCGAGGCCGACAAGGTTCTGGAAGCGATCTGTCTCAAGGCGATGTCGCGAAGACCCGCCGATCGTTACGAATCGGCCAGGGCCCTCGCGGCCGATCTGGAACGCTATCTCGCCGACGAACCAGTCACCGCCTATCGCGAGCCATGGATGATGCGAGCTCGCCGCTGGCGGCGGAAGAACCGCACGGCCGTTGCCAGCGCCGCGGCCGCCTTGGTCGTGATCATCGCGACGCTGACGGTGGGCCTGGTCGTCGTCGGGAAGCTGAACCGGACGCTCGACCGATCGAACACCAAACTCGCCGCCGCCCTCGCATCGGAGACGAAAGCCCTCAATCTCGCGGTGGAACGCAAGAAGCTCGCCGACGAGAATTTCATGTTCGCCCTCGACGCGGTCAAGGCCCAGGTGTTCGACATCAACGAGCAACTGAGGAACCGCCCCGGGACGCGCAACTTGCGTGAGAAACTCCAGAAAAACGCCTCGGATCGACTGAAGACGCTCGTCGAGCGGACCAGCCAGCGAGCCCTGGTGGACCTGACCGCGATCACCGCCCACAACAACCTCGGCGATATCTACCTGAGGGTCGATCTGAAGCCGACCCTCGCTCGCGAGCAGTATCAAAAAGCCTACGAAATGGCCAAGGCGTTCTCGGAAGCCAACCCCGACGATTTCCAGGCCCGTCGCGAACTCACGATCTCGTACGAGCGACTCGGTAACGTGTCACTCCAGACCGGCCAGACGGCCAAGGCGCTCGAATACTACCAGAAGAGCCTGGAAATGCGGGAGGAACTGGCCAGGTCCAGGCCCAGCGACTCGCGAGACCAACGCGATTTCCAGGTTTCGTACAACAAGATCGGCGACGTCCTGTTCCAGACCGGCCAGACGGCCAGGGCGCTCGACTATTACCAGAAGGGCCTGGGCGTGAGCGAGGCGCTGGCCCGATCCGATCCCAACGACTCGGAGACGCGACGCAACCTCCTGGTCTCGTACGACCGGCTCGGCGACGCCTTGTTCCAGACGGGCCAGACGGCCAGGGCGCTCGATTACTACCAGAAGAGCGCGGACGTGGCCGAGGCACTGGCCAGATCCGATCCCAATAATTCCCAGACCCAGGGGGACCTCTCGATCTCCTATGGAAAGCTCGGAGACGTGTCGCTGAAGACTGGCGCGACGGCCAGGGCGCTCGAATATTATAAGAAAGGGCTGAATGTGCGCGAGGCGCTCGCCCGATCCGATCCCGACGACTCGCAGGCCCAACGCGACCTCTCGGTCCTGTACAGCAAGCTCGGCGACGTGTCATTGATGACCGGCGGGACGGTCAAGGCGCTTGAGTATTACCACAAGAGCCTGGGAGTGCGCGAGACGCTGGCGAAGTCCGACCCCAGGGATACGCAGGCGCAGCGCGATCTCTCGATTTCGTACGAGAGGCTCGGTAACGCCTCGCTCCAGGCCAGCGAGACGGCCAAGGCGCTCGACTATTACCAGAAGGGCCTGGGCGTGAGCGAGGCGCTAGCCCGGTCCGACCCCGACGACTCGCAAGCCCGACGCGACCTCTCGGTCTATTACAACAAGCTCGGCGATCTGGCGGAGTGGGCCGGCGAGACGGCCAAGGCGCTCGACTATTACCAGAAGGACCTGGGCCTGAGCCAGGTCCTGGCCGAATCCGATCCCAATGACTCTCAAGCACGACGAGACCTCTCGATCTCCTACGACAGGCTCGGCAACGTGTCGCTGAAGATCGGCGAGACGGCCAAGGCGCTGGACTATTACCAGAAAGCTCTGGGCGTGCGCGAAACGCTGGCCGGGTCCGACCCCAAGAACGTTCAGGCCCAACGCGACCTTTCGGTGTCCTACAGCAAGGTCGGTGATGTGTTCGCTCAGACCGGCGAGACCGCCAAGGCGCTCGAATCTTTCCAGAAGGGCCAGCGCGTCTGCGAGGCGCTGGCCCGATCCGATCCCGACGACTCGCAGGCCCGGCGCGGTCTCGCGATCTCGTACGGGAACCTCGGCGATCTAGCGCTGAAGACCGGCGAGGTGGCCAAGGCGCTCGAGTATTACACGCTCGCTCTCGAACTTTCCGCCAGGTTGTCCCAGGCTGACCCGACCAACGGCGGGGCCCGACGCGACCTGGAGATCTGCACCCTCAACCAGCGGCTGAGTCTGATCCTCCAGGGGGCGGAACAACCCAGGGACAACGCGGAGAGGCTGAACCTCGCCCGGTGGGCCTACCTCAAGAGACTCCCCTCGACCTCCGCCCGGCTCTACGCCGAGGCGATGGAGGCCGACCCGAAGGTGGGCGACGAACGAAAAGGGCAGCCTCGCTACCTCGCCGCGAGCGCCGCCTCGATGGCCGGTTCGGGGCAAGGCTTCGACGTTCCCAGACCCGACGACGACGCGAAGGCGAAGCGACGAGACCAGGCGCTTGGCTGGCTCAAGGCCGAGCTGACGTTCTGGGAGAGATATGCCGCGACCATCCGGTCGGAGGAGCGCGGCGTCCTCGTCCGGATTCTCGATGGCTGGAAGAAAAACGCCGACCTGGCGGGCGTTCGTGATACCTCTTCGCTCGAGAAGCTCCCCGAGTCCGAACGGAAGAAGTGGCTGGCTTTCTGGGCCGAGGTGGACTCGCTGCGGGCGAAACTCGAAGCGAAATGACCATAGCCTCGTCCACCCGCCAGTGACGAGCACCACGCACAGGCGATCCCGATGCCCGGATCGAGATCGCCTGTCGGGAGGCTCCACGGGCCACCTCCGGCTCCCGCGCATGACGTCACGACCTGGTTGCTGAATTGGTTTTCGCCATCGCCTCGACCCAGATCATGAGAAACGCCCTGATCACGCGATCGGCCGTGTCATCGATGAGATCACTCCTCGGGACGGAACCAATGTCGGGCTTCAGCGGTTCCCACTCGAATGGCGCGCGAGGGAGGAAAACGGGGGCCAACCGAGGTGGCACTGGTATTCTTACCTGAGATTTCGATCCGAATCCCTGTGGGCTTTCTTCGACTGCTCCGACGAATCCCGGAAGATCCTCTGCCACCTGGCCGTGGGCCCGTAGAAGAGCAAGTTGAGTTGATGCGAGACGTCCAGGGTTGGGGCCGCCTCGACCAGCGCGGCGACCCCCTCGTCGGTGACCCGCGTGTTGTTGAGGATCAACCGGCGGAGCCCGGGCATCCTCCGGAAGTGCACCAGGCCGGCGTCGGTGATCTCGTTCGCGGTGAGGTCGAGCGTCTGGAGCCCGGAGAGGCGGGCCAGGTCCGGCAGGCCGGCTTCCGTGACCATCGCCCCTCCCAGGTTCAGCTCGCGGAGACTCTTCAGCTTTTCGAGGGCCGGCAGTCCGGGATCGGAGACATCGATGGACCACCGGAGGTCGAGGACTTCCAACCGGTCGAGCCGCCCAAGGTGGACCAACCCGGCGTCGGTAACGCGGGTCCGCCAGAGGGCAAGCGATTCGAGCCCGGTCAATCCCGAGAGGTGCGCCAGGCCGGCATCGGTCATGACCTCCGAGCCGATGGTGAGCTTGCGAAGTCGGTTCAATCCCTTCAGGTGGGCCAGCCCGGCGTCGTCGACATCCATGTTGAAGAGGGTGAGGACGCGAAGGTCGGTCAGTTTTCCGAGATTCGCCAGCCCGGCGTCCGTGACGGCCGGGAGCGAGAGGGTCAGTTCCTGGAGATCCGTCAAGCCGGCCAGTTGGGCGAGCTCAGCGTCGGTGATCGCCGTCCCCCGACGGCGGAGGATCTCGCCCATCTTCTGGTGGTAAGTCAGGTGGTCCAGCTCCTTGAAGATCTTCCGGACCTCTTCGGAGCGGATCTCCGCGGAGGAGAGCCCCTTTTGCTCAAGCTCGAGCTTTCGGAGCCCGGTCAACGACCTGAGCCGGGCCAGGCCGGCGTCGGTGATCCGCGTGTCATCGAGCTCGACCTCGCGGAGGTCCTTCAGGCCCGCCAGATACGCCAGGCCGGCGTCGGTGACGTGGGTTCCATGAAGCCGAAACGCGATCAGATGGTCGAGGTCGGCGATCGGAGCGACCTGATCGTCCGTCACGCTCGGCGAGCGGAAGCTTACCTCGGTCACTTCCCGGAAGTATTCGTCGCCGAGCCACGCCCGAAGCCAGGCCGGGCCCCAGGGCGTCGCCTTGCTGTTATACGGATGGATGCCGTCAAAGGCGTAATCGTAGAGGATGAACCCGCCGACCTTCTCGATCCGGGCGACGGCCCGTTTCTGGATGACAGCTCGATTGACCTTCCAGCCGAGGCCGAGGCCGACGGCGAGGACCAAAAGCATCAGCGCCCGGACGCTGACGACGAGGCGTCGACGACGAGCTTTCTTCGGGGCGGAGGGTGCGATCTCGGACATGGTCGACGGGCTCCTTCCCTGAGATCCGACCGGAGCGGGCACCGGGACCCCCCGGCGCAAATCCCGCAATCGGAAGAACATACATCACTCGATGGGCGGGAGAGACGGCGGCGGGGGGAGCGGCCTCGTCGCTCCGCCCGGTGAGTTATATTCTTTCATCCATTGCTTCATGTCCTCGTGGGACTTCTTCGTGTCCTCCGTCCACTTCCGGAACGCCCTCTCCTTTCTCGCCGAAAAACCGGCGAAGAGCAGATTGTTACGACGCGAGACCTTCAGCGCGGGGAGCGTTTCCACGAGCGCGGTGACCCCCTCGCCGGTGACCTTCGTGTTGTCGAGGTCCAGTTGGCGGAGTTGCCGGAGATTCCGGAGGTACGCCAGGCCGGCGTCGGTGATCTCGTTCTCGGACAGGTCGAGCTTCTGGAGCCCGGAGAGGCCCGTCAGGTGGGCCAGCCCGGCGTCGCTGACCATCGTCCCCGAGAGGTCCAGCTCGCGGAGCGTTTTCCGATTTTCGAGGCAGGACAGGCCCTGGTCGGTGACGTCGATGGAGTGTTGGAGGTCGAGAACTTCCAGCCGGTCGAGGGGTTTGAGGTGGGCCAGGCCGGCGTCGCTGATCCGGGTCCCCCAGAGAGACAGGTTGCGGAGGCCGGTCAAGCCCGCGAGGTGGGCCAGGCTGGCGTCGCTAAAGTCGGTGTTGTAGACATGGAGGACCCGGAGGTCAGCCAATCTCCCGACGTGGGCGAAGCCGGCGTCCGTGATCGCCGGCAGGGCGATCCTCAATTCCTGGAGGCCCGTCAAGCTCGCCAGTTGGGCGAGCCCGGCGTCGGTGATCGCCGTTCCTCGGCGGCGTAGGACTTCGCCCACCTTCTGGTTGTGTGTCAGGTTCTCCAGCTCCTCGAAGATCTTCCGGACCTCTTCGGTCTGGATCTCCTTCATGGAAAGCCCCTCTTGCTGGAGGTCGAGGCGTCGGAGCCCGGTCAGTGGCCTGAGCCGGGCCAGGACGGCGTCGGTGATCTGAGTGCGATCGAGCCGGATTTCGCGGAGGTTCTTCAGATTCGCCAGATGGGCCAGGCCGGCGTTGGTGACCTTCGTCCCGTGGAGTTCGAGCGCCAGGAGCCGGTCGAAGTCCGCGACGGGCGCGAGCTGGTCGTCCGTTACCGGCTTGTAGAAGCTCACCGCCGTCACTTCCTGGAAGAATTCGTCGCCGAGCCGGGCCCGGAGCCAGGCCGGGACGCCGGGCGACTCGATCGGCTTGTAGGGGTAGGTGCCGTCGAACGTGTAATCATAAATAACGGAGCCGCCGGCCTTCTCGATCCGGGCGACGGCCCGCTTCTGCGTCCCGGCCCGGTTGATCTTCCAGCCGAGGCCGAGGCCGACGGCGAGGACCAGAAGCATCAGCGCCCGGACGCTGACGACGAGGCGTTCACGACGAGCTTCCTTCGGCGCGGAGGGTGCGATCTCGGACATGGTCGAAGGGCTCCTTCCCTGAGATCCGACGGGCATTGATCGACGATCGTGAACAAGAGGACGTTGGGGCTCATCCAGCGCGATCTGGCCCCGCCACGATCCGGTCGAGGGCGTAAAGCAGCTCTTCGCGGTCGGAGTAGGGTCCGGGAGAATAGGCACGCGACTTGAGGCCAAGCTGGGTCAAGTCGGAGACGTGCCAGTCCTGGCGGTTGGTCAGGTCCCAGAACTCGACCACCTCGTCGAGGTTAAAGTCGGGCCGGGTCTTCTCTTCGGGGCGGACGTGGAAGTCGCAGACGATCTCGGTCCGGTCGCAGGCGATCGGGCGGAGGAGGTGGGTGATCAGGTAGTCGGGGTGGAGGCTGAGCATCAGGTTGGGCAGGAGGACGTAGAAATAGACGTGCTTGTGTTCGGCCTCGGGCAGCCCGGGGATCACGGCCAGGCCCGACTTCCCGCTCATCGCGAGGGTCTCGATCCCATCCCGAAGTTCCATCCGGCCCCCGAGATAGGTTGAGGTCGCCGGCTCGTTCTCGCCGCTCAGGTAGTGCGAGAGCTTCTGCAAGGCCGGGTGAATCAACGGACAATGCAGGCACTCGGAGAAGTTCTGCAGGATCAGCTTCCAGTTTGCCGCCGTGTCGTAGACGATCCGGTGAGCCTTGCGCAGATCGCCCATCTTCCAGGGCGCGGAACTTCTCGGGGAGGTCCGCCAAGCTGGCGTTCGAGCGGTTCGGGATGGTCGCCGAGGTGGACGAAGAGGTGGCCGTCCCAGCGGTCCAGCGCCACCGTCTTGAGGGGGTAATCGGCTTTCTGAAACCTCGGCCCTTCGTCCATGTGGGGCGCGGCGACGAGATTCCCGTGGAGGTCGTAAGTCCAGGCATGGTAAGGGCACTGAATACGCTTGCCGACGCAACCCTCAGGCGATTCGAGGAGCCGGGTCCCTCGGTGTCGGCAGACGTTATAGAAGGCGCGAATCTCGCCGTCGTCGCCTCGGACGAGGATCAGGCTTTCACCGGCGACCTCGCGGACGATGGCGTCGCCGGAGTGGGCGACCTCGTCTTCCCGGCCGACGCAGGCCCACATCCGGGCGAAGAAGCGTTCGCGCTCGGCGAGGAAATGGTCGGGGTCGACGTAATAGCGGGCGGGGAGGGTCCGGGCGTCGAGCGGCAGCGCTTCCCTGGGCTTCACGTCCATCAGACGGACTCCGGTTCAGCCTGAACGTTCGCTTTCTCCTTCTCTTACGATCCCGATCGCCTCCACGGGGCATTCCTCCATCGCCGCCCGGCAGGACTCTTCCTCGTCGGGGCTGGTCGGCTGCTTCACGACGTAGCTGTACCCCTCGTCGTCGAGCCGGACGAAGTTCGCGGGCGCGGTCTCCCGGCAGAGGTCGCAGTCGATGCAGGTCGCGTCGACGAAGAACCGGCCGGGGACGTTCTCGGGGACTTTCTGGTCGATATCGGCCATCGCTTCGAGTGGTCGGTGGTCGGTGGTCGGTGGTCGGCAAGAGGTACACCGTGCCGTGTTTTGTCCTGCTGACCACCGACCACCGACCACTGACCACTGACCTCCGTTCAGACGGTCTTCGAGTCGATCCAGGTCATCAGGCCGCGGAGCCGCTTGCCGACCTGCTCGACGGGGTGCTCGCGCTCGCGGCGCTTGGTGGCCTTGAAGCCGGGCTGGCCGGCCTTGTTCTCGAGGATCCACTCGCGGGCGAACTGGCCGGTCTGGATCTCGTGGAGGATCTTCTTCATCTCGACCCGGGTCTGCTCGTTGACGATCCGCGGGCCTCGGGTGTAGTCGCCGTACTCGGCGGTGTTCGAGATGCTGTAGCGCATGTAGTTGAGGCCGCCCTGGTACATCAGGTCGACGATCAGCTTCAGCTCGTGGAGGCACTCGAAGTAGGCGCTCTCGGGCTGGTAGCCGGCCTCGACGAGGGTCTCGAAGCCCATCTTGACCAGGGCGCTGACGCCGCCGCAGAGGACGACCTGCTCGCCGAAGAGGTCGGTCTCGGTCTCCTCGGCGAAGGTGGTCTGGAGGACGCCGCCGCGGGTGCCGCCGATCCCCTTGGCATAGGCCAGGGCGAGGGCCTTGCCCTGCGGCGAGCAGTCGTCGCCGGTGGCGATCAGGCAGGGGACGCCGCCCCCCTTGACGTACTCGGAGCGGACCAGGTGGCCGGGCCCCTTGGGGGCGACCAGGGCGCTGTCAACGCCCGGCGGGCGGGACGACCTGGCCGAAGTGGATGTTGAACCCGTGCGAGCAGAGCAGCAGGTCGCCGGGCCGGAGGTTCGGCTTGATGTCGCGGGCGTAGACCTCGGCCTGGACCTCGTCGGGCAGGAGGATGTTGACGAGGTCGCCCGCCTCGGCCGCCTCGGCGGCGGAGACGGGCTTGAAGCCGTCCTTGATCGCCAGGTCGTAGTTCGCCGAGCCCGGCCGCTGGCCGACGACGACGTCGCAGCCCGAGTCGCGGAGGTTCTGCGCCTGGGCGTGGCCCTGGCTCCCGTAGCCGATGATGGCGATCGTCTTGCCCTTGAGCAGGCCCAGGTCGGCGTCCTGGTCGTAATACATCGTGGCCGGCATCGTTGCGGGTCTCTCGGTGGAAAAGGGTCAATGGGCGATAGGTGATGGGCGATTATCGATCAGAATTCGGCGGTGGCTGGCCAGGATGTCGGGTGGGTCGAGCCTCGGGCGAGACCCACCTACGTAGCGGAAAGCTGATCGCCGAGTGATGACCGCTTCACAGGCTCGAATGCCCGATGACCGCCGGGGCGTCGGTCGCTTCGGGCTCTTCGGGGGTTTCCTCGGCGTGCTCGAAGAGGCCGCGGACCATGGCGATCCGGCCGGTCCGGGCCAGCTCGCGGATCCCGTAGGGGCGGACGGCGTCGATGAACGCCTCGATCTTCTTCTCCTGGCCGGAGATCTCGACCATCATCTGCTCGGAGCCGACGTCGACGATCCGCCGCGGAAGATCTCGACCAGCCCTTGAGCTCCAGCCGCTGCGAGGGCGGCGCGTCGATCTTGATCAGCATCAGGTCGCGCTCGACGTAATCGGCCCGGGAGATGTCGATGCACCTTGACGATCGTGACGATCTTCTCGAGCTGCTTGCGGATCTGCTCGAGCATGCGGTCGTCGCCGTTGACGACGACGGTGATCCGCGAGAGGTGCGCGTCCTCGGTCTCGCCGACGGCGAGGCTCTCGATGTTGAAGCCCCGCGAGGCGAACATCCCCGAGACGTGCGCCAGGACCCCCGGCTGGTTCTGCACCAGCGCCGAGAGCACGTGCCGCATCCGGTTCGAGGGACTGGCTGACTTCGACCCCATCGCGACGTCCACCCCTGTTAGTATGCCCGGCCGATCGGAAAACCACTATTGTGGCGAAACGACGCCCGGTTGACAAGGGGTCGGCGGCGGAGGTTCGCGGGATCGGGCGCCAGGATGGGACGACGGATTCCGGTGTTCCCGTAGGGTAGGGCTTGCCCTGCCGCGATCCGGATCGCGGCAGGGCAAGCCCTACCCTACGGGGAAAACCTCAGTGGAGGCTCCATCCCTCCGGAATCGTTGTTGCGTTCGCCCCCCCGATCACTCCCCGTGCGGGTTGGTCGGCAGGCCGAGGCCGCCGGGCAGGCCGGGGAAGCCGCCGGGGCCGGGCCGTCCGCCGGGGCCGGGCATCGGGTTGGCGGGTCGGGCCGACTTGTCGCGGATCAGGTTCGTGCGGTCCTGGACGATCGTCCGGTAGCTGTCGCCCGGCGTGACGTAGTACCAGGCGGCGAAGCGGTCGGTCAGCTCCTTGACGCTTCTTCTGCCCGTCGGCGATCTGCTTGTCGCGGTCGGCCTTGAGCTTCTCGGCCTTCTCCTTGGCCTTCTTGCTCTCGGGCGACGATCGCCTGTTCGCCCGGCTCGTAGGCGAAGGGGTCGTCGGGGAACGTCTCGTCCTCGTCGGTCGAGGGCTTGGGGGGCGGGATCAGGGTCGGGTCGAAGCTGACGGTGACGAAGAGGTAGCGGCCTTCGGAGGTCCCTTCGGCCCCCTTGCCTTCTCGGCCGCCTTGCCCAGAGCCTTGGCCTGCTTGGTCGGCTCGGTGCCGGCGGAGAGCTCGTTGCCGGTGGCGAAGACGACCTCGCCGAACCGGAGGGTGTAGACGATCCCCTCGTCGGTCGAGATGGTGACCTCGCCCTTGTTCGAGAGCAGGCCGAGCGAGGTCGGATAGAAGCCCTTGCTCGCCAGCGACATCAGGCCCTGGTTGGTCGTCCGGATCTTGCCGGGGTCGGCCTTCAGGTTCGCGGCCAGCCCCGCCGGCTTGGGCCGGATGCCGGCGATCTTGAGGTCCCCCAGCGCGTTGGAGAGGGCCAGCAAGGTCTCGGTGTTCGGCTCCTTGCCGGCCGGCAGCTCACCGAGTGGTCCAGCGGGTTGGACGCGTCCTTGCGTTCCAGGGTGATGATCTCGCCGGGGACGACCTTCTCGGTGCTCGGGGTCGAAGCCCCGGTGGTCGATGACCACCTTGCGGACCTGGGTCGGCGTCGAGCTTCAGGAGGTTCGTCTCGATCCAGTCGGCGAACCGGGTCGAGAGGTCGACCTTGACGTTCACGCCGTAGGTCCGCTTCTGGCCGGGGACCCGGACGTAGCGCTGCTCGGGGTGGTCCTTGACCTCGTTGCCGATGATGAAGTCGGCCAGGACCTTGTCGGTCGAGTCCTTGAGCGTGACCCGCTTGCCGATCCCCTTGAGGCTGGTGGCCTTGGTGTCGAGCGGGTCGATGACGCCGAAGGCCTCATGGTCCTCGACCCGGTCGGAGCGGATCGAGTCCTTGGTCAGACCGATGACGCCGGTCGCGGTGTTGACCAGCCGCTGCTTGGCGTCGGCCGGGTAGTCGAAGTGCGACGGGATGACCCACTTGCCGTCCTTCGAGCGTCACCTTGAACGGCAGGACGCTGGCGGTGGCCGGGTCGTAGTCGATGACTTCCAGCGTGGTGCAGGTGTTGGGGTCGAAGTCGTCGAAGAACTTCTTGCCCTGGTCGTTGAACGCCTTCGGGCCGGCCCGAGCGGTCGACCCGGCCGGCGATCGCCGCGCCCGTCATCACGAGCGCGGCGACGACGAACACCAGGGTCTTCTTGGTCTCGCGGTTCATGTCGAAATGTCCCGAGTGTCTGTTCGAGGGGTCACGGGTGCGATACGGAGATCGATGTCCTTGACGAGCGATGGTCGATCTTCGATGAGCAATGAACGAGAGCCGAGCACGATGGATGGGCCGATCGGCCGGAGTCGCACACCTGCCGATCGGTCATCATCCATCGGGCATCCACCATCCTTGATCCCCGGTATCGGGGATCAGGCCAGCCGGTTGGGGTTGGCTCCCTGGTTCTCTCGCCCGGCGCGGACGCCGAAGATGAAGGCGGCGAGCAAGAGCGCGGGGAGCGGGGCGGCGAGGATCGCGCCGACGCGGACCCGGTTCTCGATCTGGCGGATCGATTGCTCCATCGTCGCCTTGCTGTCCTGGATCTTCCGCCGCTTGTCGTCCTCGATCGCGGCCTTCTCGACCTCGAGCCGGCGGTTCTCGACCCGCTCCAGCGTGCTGAGCTTGATGTCGCGGGTCCGCTCGTCGAGTTCCTTGTCCTCGCGGATCTTGGCGACCTTGGCGTCGAGCGACTTCTGGGCCTTTTCGAGCGTCTCCTTCGCCTCGTCCTCGGCCTGGCGGGCCTCCTTCTGGCTCTGGAGGATGAAGGTCTTGGTCTGCTCCTCCAGCCGTGTCGAGCGGTCCGGTGCTCGGCCCGACGCTTCCGGAGCGGGATGTACGCCCTCGTCGCCGGCCAGGACGTCGACGCAGTTGAGCACGAAGGTGATGTTGTCGAAGTCGAGGTTCTCGATCTTCCGGCGCCGGAGTTCGAAGAACTGCTCGCCGATCAGGTCGAGGTCGCCGATCAGGATCGCCTTGATCTCGGCGGCCGGGGGCTTCGGCGCCTCCTTCTTGGCCTCGTCGGTCGCCGGCTTCGGGTCCTCGGCCGGCTTGCCCTGGATCCGGGCGGCCAGGGTGTATTCCATGTTGCTGGGGAAGTGCCGACGGATCGGGTTGATGCCCCGGATGCCCATGAAGCTCTGCTCGACGACCTCGCCGAACGGAAGCGTCCCGCCCACGCCGCCGACCCGCAGGAGCGGGGTGAACTCGGGCTTGCTCCCCTTCGGCCGGACCAGGCCGGGGAACATCATGACGAGTTCCTGGAGGCCCGAACTGGCGGCCTCGCTCGGGTTGAAGGCGTCCGTCGCCACCGCTCCCCTTGCCGACGAAGACGAATTCGGGCGGGATCTCGGGGTTGGCCACGAGTGGGTTATAGCGGTTCCAGACGATCTCGTTGCCCGGCGAGTCGATCCCGAGCAGGTCGAGCAGCGGCTGCAAGTTCCCCTTCGGCTCGGGCGGAGGGCCGCCGCCGAACGGGCCGCCGGGGGGCATCTTGGGGACCTCGGGGGCGAGCGAGGGGTTGAACATCGGCAAGGGGTCGTGGAACAGCAGGGTCGGATGCCCCTGGCCGGACGTACTCGGTCAGCGAGTCGATCTGCTTCTGGGTCAACGACGACGGCTGGGCCACCAGCAGGACGTCGAGGTTGCTCGGGATCGGGGCGTCGAGCGCGACCGAGCTGACCTCGTACTGCTTCTTCAGCTCGGTGACGAACGGCCACTCCTGTCTCCTGGCCCATCGAGCGGAAGTCGAACCCGCCGAGCATCTTGGCGTCGGTCGCCAGGATGCCGATCTTCTTCCGGCCCGACTTCGAGACGACCCGGATCGACCGGGTCAGCTCGTATTCGGTCGGCAAGCCCGGGTCGAAGAACGGCACGACGACCTCTTCCAGGCCCGAGGTGAAGGCGACGCCCAGGAAGATCTCGGAGGCCGATTGCCGGGCCTCCTCGGTGCTCAGGACCCGCTTGGGCTCGATCCCGAACCGCTTCTGGGCCTCGCGGGCGGCGGGCGAGTAGACCTCGGTCTCGACCAGGTTGAGCCGGATCTTGTCGCCGCCCAGCGCCGCGTACTCGCGGAGCAGGCCGAGCAGGTTGGCCTTGGCCTCGACGTAATCTCGGGGCACGTCCGGGCTGTAGTACGCCTGGATGTAGACCGGCCGGTCGTCGGGAATCTGCTTGATCAGGGCCTTCGACTCGGCGCTGAGGGTATAGAGGTGCTCGGCGCTGTTGTCGAGCCGCCAGCCGGCCTTGGAGACGAGCGAGTCGAGCGCCGACCAGCGCCACGACCAGCGCCAGGACGCGGAGCAAGGCATGCCCGGCCAGGCCCCGGCTCCGTTCGCCGCCGGCCCAGTGGCGACGGCCGATCAGGATCATGTTCAGGTAGAGCATCGCCCCGGCCATCGTGACGAAGTAGAACACGGCCCGAGGCCGGGATCACGCCGGTGCCGAAGTCGTGGAACTGCGAGGGGATCGAGAGGTCCTCGATCTGCCGGCGGATCGCCGGCGGGAAGGCCAGGCCGAGCAGCCGGGTGAAGACCGGGATCGCGCAGAACAGCGCCCCGAGGATGAACGCCACGGTCACGTTTGACGAGAGGAGCGACGCCACCAGGCCGATGGCGATCATCAGGACGCCCATCAGCCAGTAGCCGAAGAACGTCGAGGCGACGATCCCCAGGTCGGGCGAGCCGAGCCAGGCCAGGATGGCGACGTGGGTCAGCGAGAAGACCAGGGCGACCGTGTAGATCCCCAGCGCCGCGAGGTACTTGCCGAGCATGACCTCGATGTCGTACGCCGGGAGGGTCAGGAGTAATTCGTCGGTCCCCTGCCGGCGTTCCTCGGCCCAGGCGCTCATGGTGATCGCCGGGATGAAGAAGAGGAGCAGGTACGGCATCCAGTCGTTCAGGGTGCCCAGGTTCGCCAGGTTATTGGCGAAGAACTCGGGCCGCCAGAACGCGGCCCAGGCGCCGACGAGCACGAACAGCGTGATGAAGACGTAGCCGGCCGGGTTGCTGAAATAGGCGTGGAAGTTCCGGTCGAAGACCGCCTTGATCACGTGGTATCGCAGCGGCCAGGCGCCGGCCGCGCGGGTGGTCCCGGCGAAGTCGGCGGCGGTCGGGTTCTTTTCGAGAGTGGTCACCGTTCATCCCCACATCAAAAAAGAGGACTGAGGGCTCAGGTCTGAGGACTCAGGAGGGACGAGGACGCTCCGAGGGAACACCCCGTTCGCAGTGACTCAGTCCTGAGTCCACCGTCCTGAGTCCTGCGATATTCAGGCGGGTTGGGCCGTGAGCGAGTGAAACGCGTCTTCCAGCGACTTGCCGCCCTTGAGCATGTCGGCGGGCTTGCCGTCGAAGACGATCCGGCCGTCGTGGATGAACAGGACGCGACCGGCGATCGGCTCGACCTCCTGGAGGATGTGGGTCGAGACCAGCACCGTCTTGGACTGGCCCAGCTCGCGGATCAGCTTGCGGACGCCCCGGATCTGGTTGGGGTCGAGCCCGCTGGTCGGCTCGTCGAGGATCAGGACCTCGGGGTCGTGCAGGAGCGCCTGGGCCATCGAGACCCGCTGGCGATACCCCTTGGAGAGCTTGCCGATCGGCTTGTGCGCGACCGATTCGAGCGAGCACTGCGCGATCACGGCGTCGAGCCGGTCGGCCAGCGCTTTGCGGCCCAGCCCACGGGCCGAGCCGAAGAACTTGAGCAGGCCGGTCGGCGTCATGTCAGGGTAGAGCGGGCCGTTCTCGGGCAGGTAGCCCAGGTGCTCGGCCATGCCGATCCGGTCGGTCTGGACGTCGATCCCCGCGACCCGGGCAGAGCCGTGGGTCGGGGCGACGAACCCGGTCAGAAGCCGCATCGTCGTCGACTTGCCCGCCCCGTTGGGCCCGAGAAAGGCCACGACCTCGCCCCTGGGGATCGAGAACGAGACGTCGCGGACGGCCAGGAAGCTGCCGAACTGCTTGGTGAGGTTGTGGGCCTCGATCATCAAAGGCGTGGACATGCCGTCGTCATCCCTCGAAATCTCGACCGTCCCCCGCACGCTCCGTGTCGGGGGTCTCCGAAAAACGTCATTATGCCTGCCTCGTCCCGCCGATGCAACCGTCAAGGTCGGCGCGGGCTGACCCGGCGGACCCGATGGTTGTTGCTGTCGGCGATGTAGAGCGTGCCGTCCGGCCCGACGATGCAGCCATGTGGTCGGTCGAGCCCGGCCTTGATGGCGTCGCCGCCGTCGCCGTCCGGCCCTTTATGTCCTCCGGCCACGGTCGAGATGACACCGGTCTTCGCGTCGATCCGGCGGATCGCGTGGTTCTCGGTGTTGACCACGAAGAGGTTCCCCTCGCGGTCGGTCCGGATGCCCTTCGGACCCCGGAACGTGGCCTTCAAGGCGTCGCCGCCGTCGCCGGAATACCCCTCGGCGCCGGTCCCGGCGATCGTCGAGACGATGCCCGAGCTGTTCACCTTGCGGATCGAGTTCCCCTCCCGCTCGCAGAGGAACGTATTCCCCTTGCCGTTGACGCAGACCCCGCGAGCCCCGACGATCACCGCGTCCATGGCCGGGCCGCCGTCGCCGATCTTCGTCCGGTCGGGCTTCCTCGAAGGCTTGCCCACCCCCGCGAAGGTGGTGATCACGCCCGACGTCAAGTCCACCCGCCGGACCCGCCAGTCGGCCACGTCGGCGATCAACAAACCTCCGACGCCGTCGAGACAGCAATCATTCGGCTCACGCAGTTGCGCCTTCGAGGCCGGACCGCCGTCACCGCTGTAACCTTTGGTGCCCGTCCCGGCGAAAATCGAGAGCCGGCCGGTCTTGCCGTCCAGCTTCCTGACGACCGGCGTCTTCTGGTCGACTATATAGAGGTTGCCGTCGAGGTCGATCGCGACGGCGTAGGGCGTGCCGATAGTCGTCTCGGGGTTCGTCGAGCCATCCCCCGCGACGGTCGAGATCACGCCCGAGGCCAGGTTGACCCGACGAATCCGCCCGGCCGCCGCGTCAACGATGAGGAGGTTCCCCTTTCCGTCCAGCTCGCCGTGGAACGGCTCGCGGAGGGTCGCCGATGAGGCCAGGCCTCCATCCCCGCCCGAGCCGGGCTGGCCGGTCCCGGCGGCGGTGTCGATCGTGCCCGGCGGGGCAGGGGGGATCAGGGCGACCAGGAGCAGGAGGAGAGTCCGCATGGGTCGATCATCCGTTGGGGTCGATCATTTCGCCTCGGGCTTCGCGGTCGAGGGTTTCGAGGGCGTGAGCCAGGCCGAGTCGATGGGCACTGGAAAACCGGCCACGCTCGCCGTCGCCGCCTTGCGTCGGCCATCGCCCGAGGTCCCGACGACCCGGATCGCGCCGGGTCGGACGCAGTCGCAGGCGGTCAGGCGGAGCGTGACCGAACTCGCGGTCGAGCCGGCCTTGAACGACGTGACCGGCGGGGCGATCACGCCGTCGAAGTGCTCGGCCAGGCCGATCTCGATCGGCTCAGCGTACCCTTCGCGACGCTCGACCGCGACGACCACCTCCAGCGGCGTCCCCGGCGTGATCGCGAACCGGTCGCTTTTGAGCGTCAGCGCGAAGTCGGCGCGAGGTCGCCCGGCAGTCAGCAGATAGGCGTACCGAGGCCCTCCCTGGCCGTTGAGGTCGCGGATCGAGACGCGATAGGTTCCGTCGGCCGGCGGGTTGAAGCGGACCTCGGGGTCGAAATCCTTGCGGGCATCGTTGACCTCGACGATCGTCGAGCCCGAACCATCGCCAATCCGCAAGACCGCGTCGAGCGGCTGGCCGAGCGACCGCGATTCGACCGTAAAGACGAGCGGTTCCCCTTTTTTCGCCGGGAACGCGAACGTATCGACGTCCCCGGGCGGGTCGATCCGGCCGCTGACGGCCATCGGCAACGCGAGGGTCTGCGGACGGCTTTGGTCGTTCGGCTCGACCTCGACGATCGACGGCGTGTCGACCACCCGGACCTCGACCGGGTTCGCCAGCCGGGGATGGTCGATCGAGCGGGAGTCTTCCCCGTCGGCCGCCTCGATCGTCAGACGACGAGCGGCCTCGGGAATGTTCCAGCCGACCGCCTCGACCTCCGAGGAGGAGGACGAAGAGACCGCGAGCGGGAACGTATGATCGACGAAGCCGCCGGTCGTCAGGGTCAGGCGATAGATATAGGTTGGCGCGCCTGAGAACCGGATGCTGCTCTCCTGGACGAACGGAAAGGCGAAGCCACGGACGAAATAATCGCCGTCGGCCGGGGCCTCGAAGACGATTTGCGGGTCGCGGTCGTGCTCGTCATCGATCTGGGCAAGCACGAAACCCTCCGCTGAAGCGACTTGCAGGACTCCGTCCATCGGCGAGCCGAGGTGCCGGTTCGCTTCCATCGAGGCGACGAGCGTCTGACCTTTTTTGAGGGTCACCCGGAAAGAATCCACGTCCCCGTTCTTGCCGAACCGGCCATTGACGACGACCCCCGACGCGTCAACCTTCTGGGCCTGAGCCGGGTTGTCGTTAGGTTCGGACTCGTTCACCTCCGGCAAGGTCCCCACGACGAAGGGCCGGGGGTTCGTCGGCCCTTCGTCGTCGAAGAGGCGGACCCAGTGGACGCCGGCCGTGGCGTCGGGCGCGACGGTGATCGAGAGCTTTCCCTTCTCCCCCTCGGCCTTGATCGCCAGGCCGGGGATCGAGGCCCAGGCCCGGACCGGCCAGCGTTCAAAGGAGCCGGTGGCCATGATCTCGACCGTCGAGCCTCGCGCCGCACCGCCCGGGAAGAGGTGCTCCAGAATCGGGGGTTTCGCGAAAGCCGGCGCGACGAGAAGCAGCGGCAGGAGAAGAAAACAGACCGGTCGATGGCCCACGCTCATCCCATCAGCTCCCGGATCGGCGTCGGGTCGCTGACCAGGTGGGTGGGGCGGCCGTTGGGGGCGTAGAGGATCTTGCCGGGGTCGATGCCGAGCTTGGCGTAGACGGTCGAGGCGAAGTTCTCGGGGGAGAGGATGCGCTCGACGGCCGCGTACCCTCGGGCGTCGGTCGCGCCGATGACCTGGCCGCCGGGCGTGCCGCCGCCGGCGAACATCACGGACATGGCGTTGGACCAGTGGTCGCGCCCCCCCTTGTCGTTGACCTTGGGCGTCCGGCCGAACTCGCCGAGGGCGATGACCAGGGTCGTCGCGAGCATCCCTCGGGCTTCGAGGTCCTCGATCAAGGCGGCGATCGAGGCTTCGAACGGGGGCATCCGCTTGTCGTAGGCGTCGAAGAGGGTCTCGTGATGGTCCCAGCCGCCTTCATTCAGGGTGATGAACGGCACGCCGGCCTCGACCAGGCGACGGGCGAGCAAGGCTCGCTGGCCGAACGGGTTCCGGCCGTAGGCGTCTCGGACGGCGTCGGGCTCGCCGTGGATGTCGAAGGCTTTTTGAGCCTCGGGCGAGGACATCAGGTTGTAGCCTTGCTCGTAATACTCGTCGAGTGCCAGGGCGGGGTCGCCCGCGGCCTTCTCGGTGATCCGACGGAAGCGGTCGACCCGGGCGCGGAGGGCCTTGCGGTCGTCGACCCGCTCGATCTCCAGGCCGGGGGGCGGGGTGACGTCGCGGACCCGGAAGTCCTTCGAGCTGGGATTGTCCGGCACGACGAACGGGGCGTATCTCGCTCCGAGGAAGTTCGGCCCGCCCGAGCGGGTCATCGAGGGGATCGAGAAGTACGGGCGGAAGCCCCCCCCTGGCCCCGCGCTCGTGGGCCGTGGCCGAGCCGAGGCTGGGGTGGAAGCTGACGAAGGCGCCGCAGCCGACGGGGATTCGCGGCGGGGCGCCGCGTCATCATGTAATGGTTGCCCGCGCCGTGGTTCCCCTGGTCGTGGCGGATCGACCGGACGACGGCGAGCTTGTCGGCGATCGCCCCGAGCCGCTTCATGTGGTGTGAGAACGAGAGGCCGGGGACCTTGGTGGCGATCGGGTCGAACTTGCCCCGGATCTCGCCCGGTGCGCCCGGCTTGGGGTCGAAGGTCTCGTAGTGGCTCGGCCCGCCGTCCATCCAGATCAGGATGACGCTCTTCGCGGCGGGACTGGCCTCGATTCGACCGCCAGACCCCGGAGCCGGAGGGCGTCGACCAGACCGCCGCCGATCAAGGCCGAGAGGCCGAGGCGGAGGCAGTCGCGGCGGGTCGTGGCTTCGCAGTTGGTCGAGAGGGCCATGGCGGATACTCCCCGGGAAATGGGCGGTCGGGTCGTGTTATGCTGGGGACGATGTCTTGCTCGCGACGATCCGGACGGGAGTTCGTCGCTCGATTTCCTGGAGTGCCTTCATGCCCCCGATCGTTCGGAGTGTCTTCGCGATCTTTCTCGGGATGGTCTCGTGCTTCTTCCTGATCCTGACCATCGAGATGCTGGGCGCAATGGCCTTCCCGCCTCCTCCTGGGCTGGATTCCACAGATCCGGAGACCGCCGCGGCCGCGCGAAAGCTGATCGCCCCCGGGATGTTCGCGCTCGTACTGGTGGCCTGGGCGGTCGGCACGTTCATCGGCGCGGGGATCGCCGCCCGGGTCGCGTCGCGCTGGAAGATATCCCATGGCATGGTCATCGGCACCCTGTTCCTGCTCGCGAGCATCAGCCAGATGCAAATGTTCCCGCATCCGACCTGGGTGTGGGTCGTGGGCATCGCCGAGTTCCTGCCGGTCGCGTACCTGGGGGCGAAGCTCAACTCCGGGGTGATCTCAAAGGACAAGACCCCGATGGCCGAGGTCTGAGATCGACTCGCCGTCTCGACTTTGTGATCTGTCCGTCGATCGCACCTCATGAGTCGCTCCGGCCTTCCCATGCCTTCGCCATCAATCCTCGAACACGAACTCCGGCGAGTTGATCAAGGCCCACATCAGATCTTCGACCGCCCGCCGACGCCCGCCGGGCTGATTGAAGAGCGAAACTGCCAAATGTCCGCTCCTCGTCGTCAGGCAGACGGTTGTAGATGAGCAGGTAAAGCTCCTCGACGACCCGCTCGGGGGGCAGGTCGGACGCGGCGAGCTTCGCGGCGCGGCCGGCGTCGGAGCGGATCTTGTCGTTGATGCCCGGGGCGTTCATCAGGTGGAGAGCCTGGACGACCGAGGTGTCCGGTGTCCGCTCGCAAGGAGGGTCCTGGTTGGGGTCGGGGCGGCCGAAGGTGTCGAGGAAGAGCGAGGTCGTCCGCGTCGTCCAGTTCGCCGCGGCCCTCGTGCCGGGCGGGGCGGCGTCGAAGGCTTCGGAGACGCCCGTGATGTCGACCACCGCGTCGAGCAGCACCTCGGCCCTCGGACGCTGGCGATAGTGGCGCGAGAAGTTCCGGGTGTCGGCGACGTTCCGGTCGGTCGGCTCGGACGAGAGGCCGTAGACGCCCGAGGTCATGATCGTTCGGATCAGGTGCTTGAGGTCGTGGCCGTGGGCGACGAAGTCGGCCGCGAGGGCGTCGAGCAACGGGCCGTTGCTCGGCGGGTTGGTGGCGCGGAGATCGTCGACCGGCTCGACGATCCCCCGGCCCATCAGCTCGGCCCAGGTCCGGTTGACGATCACTCGGGAGAAGTAGGGATTCGAGGGCGAGGTGATCCAGTCGGCGAGGGCCTCGCGAGGGTCGGCGTCGGGGTCGTCGGATGTCGGAGCCGAGCCGAACAGCGGTTTCGGCGGAAGCACCTGGCCGGTGAGCGGGTGCTTGACCGTCCCCGATTTCTTGAGGAAGACGGTCTCCTCGCCCGCCGCGATCGGCGGCGCGATCGCCGCCCCCTTGTGGCCGACCCGGGCGAAGTAGGCGGCGAACTCGTAGAACTGCTCCTGGCCCCACGACTCGAACGGGTGGTGATGGCACTTGGCGCATTCGAGCCGGATGCCGAGGAAGACCTGGCTCACGATCGTCGCGGCCTCTTCGGGCTCGCGGCGGTCTCGCCAGACCACGGCCGGGCCGTCGCGGAAGTTGCTCCCCCTCGCCGTGATGATCTGGCGGACGAACTGGTCGTAAGGGAGGTTCCGGCGGAAGGCGTCGCGGAGCCAGGCGTCGAGGTTCAGGACCGCCTTGATCCCCACCCGGTAGGGGTTGGGCCGGAGCAGATCCGCCCACTTGTTGGCCCAGTGGTCGGCGTACTCGGGGCGGTCGAGCAGGCGATCGACCAGCGTTTCGCGCTTGCGAGGGTCGGGATCGGCGAGGAACGCCCGGGTCTCATCGGGCGTCGGCAACCGACCGATGGCGTCGAGGAACGCCCGGCGGTGGAACGTGGCGTCGCCGGCCGAGGCCGAAGGGTCGATTCCGAGCTTCTGGAGCTTCGCGGCGACGTGGTCGTCGATGAAGTTCTTCCTCGGGAGCGAGAAATCCGACCCGCTTCGAGCCTCAACGGGCAGGGGGATCAGGACCGAGCAGTTGGCGAACGTCCCCTGGAACCGCGCCGAGACGGTGGCCTCACCCGGGATCGGCCCGGCCTTGACTCGCCCCTCGGCATCGGCAGAAACCAGCGTCGAGTCGGTCGACTGGAACGCGGCCAGGTGGGTGACGTCGCGGGCCGAGCCGTCCGAATACAAAGCCGAAACGCGTAGGGAAAACGACTCGCCCGGCGTGAGGGTCCGCTCGACCGGCTCGACGGACATCCGGACGAGCTTCGGGGCGTCGGACGGGGTCCGGGGCAGGCCGTCGGTGATCCAGCCGAGCAGGGCCTGATAGAAAGGCGAACCCATTTCGAGCTTCTTGCCGCCGCCGTGCGGGACCTGCGCCGAGGCCTTGAGGAGCAAGAGACTCCGGTCGGGCGCGGCGGGGAAGACCCGGCGCCCTCGGGCCTCCTTGGCGATCGCGGCGTGGTCGAAAACCGGGTCAAACCCCAGCAAGGAGAGCTGGAACCCATTTTGACCCCGGGCCTTGCCGTGACAGGCACCGGCGTTGCAGCCAAGCCGGGTCAGGATCGGCTCGACGTCGCGCTCGAACGTCACCCGATCGGCCGCGTCCACGCCCCATTGAAACCCGCTGAACACCGCGACCGCGAGCAAGACCGTCTGGAATCGCGGCATCAGTCGAACCTCACCCGAACACCGATCCTTCACGCTTCATCGCAGGTATCTTACCCCGGAAGCGACGATTCTCCAACAATCCTCTAATACTCCTCCCGAAGGATTCCCGCGATCGAGCCGACCGGGTCGAACGTGATGCCCGACGGAGTTCGGCCGGAGAGAACTACTTGTCTCCCGTCATGCTTGGCCACCCAAGATCCTCCATTGGAGGAGGCCAGGAGGACGACGACGCTCCCGATCGCACATCGACCATCGTTCCCTTGGCCATGCTGGTCCCGTTAGCTCGCCGCGATCCGCCGCGGATCGGGTGTTGCTGTAAATCCTCGTGACCCGCTCCCCCGATGCGTTCCGACGACATGTCTTCGACCATGCGGCTGTCTCGGATGACCTGTTGGGACGTGGTGTCCTCGACTTTCACCACGTGATGCTTCAGCCCGACAGTTTTCCCGATCTCCGAAAATGCTGGCGTAGGGTTGAAATGACGGAGAGTCCGAAGGCGTCGGGTTGTCTACCTCAGGTGATCAGCCGGCTGAAGAGTGGCCTCATTCTCCTGTCACCCCGTCATCCTCGAATGGGCAAACCCGTCGAGATGCGGGGACGCAACGCCTTGGGCTCAAGAGAAGCCGACGGTCTCTCCTGGGCTGCCAGGTTGTCGAAAGGCTGGGGGAACAGATCACCGAACCTGGGCTGTCTCGATGGGCGGGTTCAATCGCGCGAACTCGAGCCGTGCCTTTGGATGAAGAGTCTGGCCCGTCAAATCCATTGTTTTCCGGATGGTCTTGGGATGGTTCACCCGTGGTTGGAGAAGCTGGCACGAGACTGAACAGCGTTCTTGACGGTTCGCCCGGGGGGGATTCCGTCGTTGCCGCTGGGTCGGTCAACTGGCCGGGCTTCTCGATAACGGCTCGCTCGGGAGCTTCTTCACCATGTCACCCCAAGGGGTCGGCCAAGCAATGACTCGGAATCTCGGACGAATGAGGAGCGACTCATGAAATTCATCCAGCGGTGGTTTGACAAGCGGCGTGACGCCGAGTCACTCACTCGTCACCGATCCCGAAGAAGCCAGCCCGCGCTCGAATCCCTGGAGTCCCGGGTCGTTCTCTACTCCGCCAGCGGGAACGCCTGGATGAACCCCGAGGTCGTCACGATCAGCTTCATGCCCGACGGCACGAACCTGGGTGGCGTCGTGAGCAACTTGCAAAGCACGTTCAACAGCAATCCCGCCCTGGCCGGGAGGTGGCAGAACATCATCCTCAAGGCCGCCCAGACCTGGGCGCAACAGACTAACATCAACTTCGTCGTCGTCCCCGACGACGGTGCCCCCAGCGGCGCCGGGGCGGATCAGGAGGGTGACCCGAACCATGGCGACATCCGGATCGGCGGCTATAGCTTCGGGACCTCGGTTCTGGGCTGGACCTACCAACCCCCGTCGGTGAACAACTTCTCGATCGCCGGCGACGTTTCACTGAACTCCGGGATGCCCTGGAACGTCGGGTCCACCTATGACCTCTTCACCGTCGCCACCCACGAGATCGGCCACGCCCTGGGCCTGAACGAGAGCAGCGCCGGCACCAGTTCCATCGAGTACCCCAGCTACACGGGTGTGAAGACGGGCCTGGCGGCCGACGACATCGCGGGCATCCGGAGCATCTACAGCGGCGGCCTGCCGCGCTCCAAGGACTTCTTCGGCGGCCAGAACTCCACCATCAGCACGGCCAACGACGTGACCAGCGTGCTCAGCCTGCTCACCAACACCGAGGTCGTGCCCAACCTCGACATCGCGACCGCCGGGCAGGCGGAGTTCTTCACGGTGACCGCGCCGCTGTTGACCAGCGGCACGATGCAGGTCAGCGCCCAGAGCCTGGGGCTGAGCCTGTTGTCGCCGAAACTGACGGTCTTCGCCGCCAATCAGTCGACGGTCCTGGGCTCGGCCAGCGCCGCCGGTCAGTACGGCGCGAACGCCTCGGTGACGATCTCCAACGTCACCCCGTTCCAGAAGTATTACATCGAGGTGCAAGGGGCCGACACGACGGCCTTCGGCACCGGGAACTACGCTCTGGGCGTGAGCTTCAACGGCTCGGCCCCGCCCACGGAGGCCTCGCCCGTCGTCGTCTACCCAAACGGCGCAACCCTTCACGCCGGTGGCGGCCAGGCGAACGATCCGGAAACCGACGGCGGTGACGCCTTTCTCGGCCTCGCTCCGGTCATCCTGAACATCAGCCCGGACACCGGCGCCAGCGCCAGCGACGGCGTCACATCGGCCAATCAGATCGTCCTCTCGGGGATCGCGCCCGCCAATGAGACGATCACGATGTACAACGGCGGTCTCCTGATCGGCACGACGACCAGTAATTCCACCGGGAACTGGAGTTTCAACAACACGGGGACCACCCTGGCCACTGGCATTTACAACTTCACCGCCACGGCGACCGACCCGTCCGGGAACGTCAGCACCCTCTCGAATCTCTTCCAGGTGACCGTCGATACCAGCGCACAGCGGTGCCGACGATCGGCGGCGCGATCGCCTCCTACCCGGTGAGCGGTAACTCGGCGTACACCGAGGCCACTAATCCCGTCTTCTACGGCACCGCCCAGCCCTATACTCAGGTGACGCTCTTCCAGGGCGGTACGGCGCTGGGGACCGTGTCCTCCGACGGGAACGGCAACTGGAATCTTCCCGTCTCCACCGGAGCCTGGCAGGTCGGTTCTCCGTACGGCTTCACCGCCGCGGCCACGGACCTGGCCGGCAATATGAGCAACAACTCGTCGAGTTATTATTTGACATTGTACGCACGCATCGCATCGGCCCCGGCCGTGAGCGTCACGAGCGCCGGCCTCTCGACGAGCAGTCTGCTCAACAACATGTTCCAATCCGCGGCGAGCTACGCCGTCCTGTATGAAGGGGCGGGCAGCCACAACCTCCAGGTCGCCGGCGTCACGATCAACGGCAACATCGGGGTCGGTGGCGCGGAGAATGTGAAAGACATTGGCCCTTCCACGATCAGTGGACGCATCGACTTCTCGGCCCCGAGTCAGAACCAGTTCTCCAATACCAACAGGAGCAATGTCATCTCGGGGGGCGTCAATTACAACAACACCGCCGTGAGCACGGTCCTCAACTACCTCAACTCGCTCAACAGCGAACTCGGGGGCGAGGCCGGAACGCCCATCGCCATCAATGGGAACACGTTGATCAAAGCCAGCAGCGGGGTGCTCGACGAAGATGGGAACCGGGTGTTCTCGGTCTCGAGCTTCACTGCTCCTCCTAATGGCGTGTTGACGATCGTCGGCGACGCCGCGGGCGACAACGTCGTCTTGAACTTCACGAAGAACGTGAATTTCACCGATAAGGTCGTGCTCGCAGGGATCGCTCCCGACCAGGTCCTCTACAACTTCGTCGGCGGCAGCAACCTTTCCGGGGGCCCCAACCTGCAAATCAACCCACCTCCACCGCCCGGGGGTTCGGCTGGGGCCCTGATCCAGGGCATCTTCCTGGACCCGAACGGCACAATCTCGATCAACAATGCCCAGATCATCGGGCGACGTCTTCGGCGGCGGCAATCAGGACATGCAAATCAGCGGCTCGACCTCCATCACCGCCCCGAGCCCGGGTGTCGTCAGCTCGTCGTTCAGCATCCCCTATCTCGGTTCCACCAACACGCCCACCTTCACCGGCACCGCGACGACGAACTCCGAGATCGCCGTGTTCGAGGACGGCATCCTGATCGGGGGGGTCCTGGTCGATGCCAGTGGGAACTGGACGTTCACGGCCGGCCCGCTGAAGACCGGCCTGCATCAGTTCTCCTTCGAGGCGGTCAACGCGGTGGGGACGTACAGCGTCGCGGCCTCGCCGTTGACGATCCAGGTGTCATAGCTCACTCGCTGACGCGTCGGGTCGGCCGTCGATGTCTTTAAACACTCTGAGGCGGTTGCCCATGATCGCGGGGAAGCGTAATTCGGGACGTCCGCGGCCTTCTCGACGCTCATCGAAGCCGTGGCCAGCGCGACGAAACGCGGCGCAGGTGGAGGTCGAGAGGCTTGAGTCCAGGTCTCTGATGGCCGCCCCCGTCGGCGTGCCCAACGAGACGCTGGACCACGCCCTCGCCCTGGGAGACCTCAGCCTTGGCGTCGGAGTCGTCGAGCAAGGCTCCCTCGGCAAGGGCCCGGCGAGCGCCGCGGACGTGGAGTGGTACAGCTTCACGCTCGATCAACCCGCCAAGATCACGGCGGAGCTTGGTCGGCTCGACCAAAGCTCGTCGTTCCAGGGGGTCCTCAGCCTCTTCAACAACGACCCCTTTGATTTCGGCGACCCGTTCGATGCGGACGGACATCGCCTGATGGAACAGAACGTCGCACCCAGCGACGGCGGCGTCGCCAAGCTCGATCGGCTCCTGGGACCGGGGACCTACGAGCTGGCCGTCAGCGGCTCCGGTAATCTGGATTTCCACCCGCTCCTGGCCGACAGCGGCCTGCCAGGGAGCACCGGTGATTTCAATCTCCAGATCAGCACCAGCGACGCAGGCGTCTGGTCGGGAACCGGTCCGGCGGTCTTGACCACCGATCCAGCCTCGAACGTCTCCCTGAGCAGCTCTCCCCTGGCGATCCGGCTCAACCTGAGCGGGCCGCTCGACCCCTCCACCCTCATCGCCGGCCAGACGGTGCAGTTGATCTCCAGCCCCACCGGGAACTTCGCCCAGGACGGCCAGCAGGTCGCCCTGGCGTCGATCAATTTCTCCTCGTCGATCAACGAGCTGCAACTCTTCCCCGCCAGCCCCCTGGCCCCCGATCATTACGAAGTGTTGCTCCAGGGTCAGAGCGTCGGGGGTTCGCAGGTCGTCGCCGACCCTAATGGAAACGATCTGAATGCCGATGCAGACCACCCCGACGGCCAGGACTTCACGTCCACGTTCCAGGTCGTCGGGATCGACGGCCACACGGGCGCGGATGCCTCATCGGACGACACCGCGGCCACCGCGCACAACCTGGGCGACGTGACCTCCGCCGGGATCGTGCAGGTCGCGGGCGCGATCGGCAACGACCCCTTCTACAACCCCGCCAATTCCGCCGATCCGTTCAACCCCGATCCGGTCTACAACGCCGGAAATCAGGTTGATATGTATCATTTCAGCGTTTCCGGCCCCGGCCGCTACGCTCTCGTGAGCGAGGTCTTCGCCGGCCGGATCGGTTCGTCGCTCGATTCCGGCCTCAGCCTGTACGAGATGGACCCCCAGACCCACCAACTGGTCCTCCTCACCAGCAACGACAACACCGGCAACACGATCCAGGCGACCGACCCGAGCACGTTTCAGACTCTCGTGCCTTTGTACACGGATTCCGCTCTGTATGAGAGCCTGACGGCCGGAGACTATTACCTCGCGGTTTCCAGTGGCTCGAATACGCCGTCACCTCCGGGCGTAACCGGTCAGGATAATCCGGGCGTGTATGACCCGAACGTCTCGCACAGCGGCACGGCGGGTTGGAGCACTGGTCCTTATGTGCTGAATCTCGAAGTCCAGCCGGCGACCACGCCTCCGCGGGTCGTCTCCACCAGTCCGACCCCCGGGGCGACCCTCACTCAACCGCCGACCCAGCTCACGGTCACCTTCAGCGAGCCGGTCGACATCGCGCAGCTCGCCTTCCAGACGTTCCAGGTCAGCTCGCAGAGCAGCCTCGCGGCGGTCAACATCGTGGGCGCGGACGGGACCAAGTATTTCCCGCGTTTCGAGTCCTACGACAACGCGACCAATCAGGCCACGTTCGTGATGCTCGACGCGCTGCCCAACGGCGATTATCAACTCCATCTGTCGGGCTCCGCCGGGCTCACCGACTTCGGGGGCAATCCCCTCGTCGGCAACCAGCCGGGCGGTGATTACGTGGTCGGGTTCACCGTCGATGGACCCCAGCGAGGCGTCGGGGGCAATCCGCTCCTGCGGAGCGACCAGGAGCCAAACAACGATAGCACCCACCCCCAGGATCTCGGCGTCCTCTTCCCGAACGAGCTCGCGGCCGGGGTCACGCTCTCTCGCGATTTCAGCCAGAACCCCAGCCAGGCCCCGAGCGACTCGGCGGACGTCTACCAGTTCCAGGTCCTCCAGGATCGGCCTTACACCTTCACGCTCTCGGGCGCGAACTTGCCCGCTGATGTCACGATGAGTCTGACCGATTCCACGGGGCAGAGCGTTCCGATCAGCTCGTTTGCCGGGACCCTCCTCCTGGGAGAGCTTCCCGCGGGGACCTATCTGCTCACGGTCGGCGGTTGGAGTGAGGATCAGGCGCCTGACATCTCTTATCAGGTCGCCATGACCTTCATCTCGGGGAACGACAACGCCCCTCCCTTACTCTCCGGCCCCGCGCCTGCACTGGCGATCCATCTCGCCAGCGTCGCTCCCCCGGCTCCTCCTTCCGTGCCGCCCGTGGTGACGCCGCCGCCCGTGGTACCGCCACCCGCGACAGTGACGACGCCTGGCGACTCGCCGTCTCCTCCCTCGTCGACAGGCGATCCCGGCAGCGTCGCTTTGACCACTCCTCCTCCGTCCGCGACTCCGGAGACGCCTTCGCCCGCCGGCCCGGTCGCTCTTCCCTCGACGTCGGCCACGACGAATTCCTCGGCGGATCATCTCGAAGGCGTCGGTTCCACGGCGACCCCAGCGCCCTCGACCTCCGGGACGCCCTACTCGACCGGCCCGGAGGCCGTCGCCTCGCCCGCATCGAGCGTCACGCTGGGCGTGTCGACCGGCTATTCATCGTCCGGGGCCACCGCGTCGATCGCGGTCCCGACGCAGACGCAGGGCGGCCCGACCCCGTATGGAATCACTTCCATCGACGTCGTCGCCCTGGCGAGCGGGACCGTCGGCGGCACGATCAGCTTTGAGAGTTCGCAGGCCGCTCCCGCCGTGCTCGCCCAGAATGCCGCCCGGCAGGTGACGCTCTCCCCCTTCACGACGGTGACCACGGCCGCCCCCACGGGCCCTCCAGGTCGAACCCGGTCGATCGTCGATTCGATCCCCGGGCCTCGCAACGAAGCCGAGAACAAGGTCGTCGCGACCGAGACGCCGAGGGTCGTGGTCGCTTCGATCGGTCTGGACCGAATGGTGACCTGGAACATCAAGCAGGTTCGCCGGCTGATCGACCAGTGGGCCACCGGCGAATCCGAGAGCCTGGGTCCGGTGGCGTCCTCGCCGACCACATCGACGTCGCTTTCCGGAGGTATCGAGCCCGGAGCTGAGGAAAAATCGATTGGCGGAGCAGCCCAGGTCTCGGAACCTGACATAGAATTCAGTGCGGGCGAGTGGCACCAGGTTCTGCGGATCTTGTTCACTTCGACATGCGTTGCCACGGTGGCCTACATGGGATGTCGGAAACTCGCTCGACGGGAGATGAGCCCAGCAACGGCGCCGTCCACCCCTCGTGGAGCCGTACCCCGCCCGTTCGTCTGACCTGTCTTGAGGACGACTCCACCGTCCTTCTTCCCGTGAAATCGCGGTCTCCATCGGCTCGGTCGATTGACGGCCGCGGTGAAAATCACGTCCGACAGTGCGAGTGCGCGATGTGTGCGAGCTCGCTTCATGTCTTCACACAAGAGCGAGCAACGACGCCGACCCCACGGCCTGTCGGCGACCACGCCTGGATCAGGAACTAACAACGAGGGTGCAATCGATGAGCGAGCGTGTGATGCCCGCGGTTAACCCTCCCACGTGGAAGATGAGGCCCTCGGGCCTGAATCCCGCGGACGCTCGGACTCTCAAGCGCGGGCTCCTTGCCGAACAGCAGGAGGACTGGGCGGAGAACCGCCCCGCTCCCGTCGAACACTACCTGGAGCGCTGGCCGACCGATGCGGATTCCGACGCGGATGCAGCCAGCCTGCTGGTTTGCGAGATTTTCCAGCGTCGAGACCGAGGTGAGCAGCCGAAGCTGGAGGAATACGCGGAACGATTTCCCGAGCAACTTCCCGCGCTGGGCGACCTGATCCGGCGCGAGGACTTCGTTCGCACGCTCGGTGGCAAGAGACTGGGCCACGCTCGCCTCCTGAGGCTTCCCGAGGTCGGCGACGAGATCTTTGGCTTTCGGCTCCGCCAGCCTCTGGGAAGTGGCGCGTTCGCGAAGGTGTACCTCGCGGTGCAGCCCGAGCTGGCTGGCCGTCCGGTGGTCCTGAAGATCTCCGCGACCGAGGGAAGCGAACACGAGACCCTGGCCCGGCTCCAGCACACCAATATCGTGCCGATCTTCTCGGTCCATGAGGATCGAAAGGCTGGCCTCCGCGCGGTCTGCATGCCTTACTTCGGCGGTGCGACACTCTCCAGCATCATGGAAACGGCCTGGGCCACGACGGGAAAGCCGAGCCGGGGCAGCCAGTTGGTCGAAGCCCTCGAAGTGGTTAACTCCGCCGCACCCAAGGGCTCGAGTGGGGAGCCGAGGGGGGCCGAGAAGCCCGAGGCTCCCCTCCCCGGGCCCTCGGCCGAAGCCCAGGCCACCCTCAAGCTCCTGCGCGGCATGAGCTACCATGCGGCGGTCGCCTGGATCGTGGCGCAGCTCGCCGACGGGCTCCATCACGCCCATCAACGAGGCATTCTCCACCGGGACGTAAAGCCGTCGAACATCTTGATCAGTACCGAGGGGCAACCCTTCCTCCTGGACTTCAACGTCGCTCACGAGCTGGCGACCGACCCCTCCCATGCCGCGCTCGGTGGGACGGTGGCCTACGCGTCCCCGGAACATCTCCACGCCCTGAGGGATTGCACGCCGGAATTGATCCGGAGGGTCGATCGACGGTCCGACGTTTACTCACTGGGGCTGGTCCTCGCCGAGATGCTGACCGGCGGTTGCGTCTTCGCGCAGGGGGGAGCTACTCGGCCTGCACGACCCAGATCGAGTCGATGGTCCTGGAGCGCAATCGAAACACACCGTCCTTGCGGCTGGTCCGGAAAGATTTGCCCTGGAGCCTGGAGAGCATCGCGCAAAAATGCCTCGACCCCGACCCGGAGAAGCGTTACCAGCAAGCCGACCACCTGGCCGAGGACCTTCGACGGTTCCTGGATGACCGCCCGCTGAAGTTCGCCCCCGAACTGAGCCGGGTGGAGCAGTTCCAGAAGTTCTTCCGTCGTCATCCGAGGCTGAAGGCAAGCGGTGTGGTCGTCTCGGTGGCAACGGTGGTCATTCTCATGATTTGCTCGGCGCTTTTCGGGGCACGCGAGCATCTGGCCAAGGCTCGCGAGCAACTCGGAGAAAACCGGGCGCGGATCCGCAAACACGAACATGACGAGGGCGCCTTCCGCGCGCTCTGCCTGATCAACACAACCCTGACAGGCCAAGACCACTTGCGCCAGGGAATCGCGGTCTGCGAGCAGACCCTCGCACTCTACGAGACACCAGGTGGGACGCCCTTCGAACAGCATCCCGACTGGAAGAAGCTGGCCCCGGAGGATCGCCGTCAGGTCGCCGAAGACCACCGCGAGCTGATGCTGCTCCTGGCCGGTGCCAGAGTCTGGCTCGTCCCCGGCGATCAGAAAACGCTGGTCGAGGCGCTCTCTCTTCTTGACCGTGCGGAAGCCATCCCCGACCTCGAACCCTCCCGAGCACTCTGGCTCGACCGCGCGGGTTACCTGAGCCAGCTCGGCATGGTGGACCTGGCCGAGGAAGCCCGGCGGCGTGCCGAGAAGACACCCGCCATCAGCGCCCGCGGTCACTACCTGCTGGCCATTTCTTATTCCCGACAAGGCGGCGTGGACGGCTATCGGAAGGCCATCGCCGAGTTGAATGAGGCCACGAGACTCCAGCCCCGGCATTACTGGTCCGCGATGCAGAAGGGAATCTGCCGGATGGAGCTGGGCGAGTACTCCCAGGCCATCGGGGATTTCGGGATCTGTATCGGCCTCTGGCCGGAGCACCCCTGGGGCTACTTCAATCGGGGTTACGTGCTCGACCGATCCGGTCTGAAGCTCGATGCCGTCAACGACTACACGGCGGCCCTCCAGCGCGACCCTCACTTCCTCGCCGCCCTGGTGAATCGCGGCCTGGCTCGTGTCGAACTCAGGGATTATCAAGGCGCTGTCGGACTTCGGCCAGGCCCTGGCCTCGGGAGATCAGGGCGATGCCTCCCTCCACGCCGGCCGGGGGATCGCTCTTGAGGCGTCGGGACGACACGATGAGGCCGACGCGGCTTTTGAGCAAGCGTTTACCCTGGCACCCCCCTCCGACGCGGTTGGCATTCGCCTGAAATGGGCCTACGGTTTCTCAGTGGCGGCTCGCCTGCCCGCCAGGGCACAAGCCGCTTTCGACGACGTCCTCCGGAGCGACTCACGACACCCTCAGGCCCTCTACGGCCGAGCGATGCTGGCCATGAATCTAGGCCAGCTCGAGACCGCGCTTCGATTCTTCGACCGGGCCATCGAAGTGGCCCCGGGTTTTGTCGAGGCTCGACGCTATCGCGCGGTCGTCCTGGCCCGCCTACGCGACTGGGATCGTGCCACTCGCGATATCAACTGGTGCCTGGAACGCGAACCGGGGTCGGGTGAGACCCAGTATGCCGCCGCCTGTGTGGCCGCGCGGGCGGCGGAAGCCGCGCCGACGCCGGGTTCGGTGGATCGAGCCTTCGACCTCCTCGAACGAGCCCTCTCGCAGGGCTCGGGGCGAGGCGCCGCCGAAGATCCTGACTTGACCACGCTCAGGCGAGATCCCAGGTTCAATCGACTGCTCGCAACGAAATCGGAACCGGACGATAGGAAGGGATCGGGAGTTCAAACCACGGTCAAGACTCGCCGTGGCTCGGGTCGCTAATCTCTAAGGGAGAATCTGCATGTCCGTTGTTTGTGAGGTGACCACCAGAACCCGACGCGCTCCGGCGTCCGATCGGATCAAAACCCTTTCGTTCGTCCTGAACGAGGAGTTCGGCACTGACTTTCTCCTTTACAATGGGTCAACCGGCCAGCGCGTTGCGCATCGGGAGCCTAACGGCGACGACAGCTCGCCCATCGAGGATTCGCCGTCGGAAATCCAGGCCATCGCCCATGAAGGTCGGCCCCGGGTCTGCCGGATCGATCCCGGTCACTACCGGCTGGTGCTCCCATTCCAGGAGACTGACGGACGCAAGCTGGTCGCCATCGGGGAGCTCCCAGCCCTCTCCCGATCGGCCCAGGACATCCGGCTGGAGCAGGGGCGTCTTCAGAAATGGCTCCACTCGGTCCAGTCTCGCCTCTCCTCGACTCCGGCCCCGGTGAATCCTCCCGTCGGCGACAAACCCAATAACGATCAGCTCCGCTCACTACTTGAGGCATTTCACACGCTTGATGAGCTCCTGAGCGGCCTGGACTACCCCGGCCAATCGTCGCGATATCAAACTCACATCCTTCAACAAATCGCGGCGACGCTCCCGGTGGAGACCCTTGCCTGGATCCCCTCGATCCAGGAGGAGAACGTCCTGGTCGAAGGAAGCCAGCTTTTCCCCTCGCGAGCGTGGGTCGAATTGGCGGGGTTGCTCTCGAAGAGCCCGGAATGGGAGAACTTGGGATGGGTGATCATTAACCAGGTCCCGTCGTGCCACCTGGGCGATCGGTTCCCCAAGATCCAGAACCTGATCGCCCTCGCGGTGGGAGATCACCATCCTCAGGGCTGTCTGCTCGCGATAAACAAGTCTGACGTCGTGGCCCCCGCCCAGCGGTCGCCCGAACGGGACGGGGATTCGAGCCCGGTGCCCATTTCCTTCTCGGGTCTTTCTCCCGTCGAGAGGCTTCAACCAGTTCCCTTCCGCAGGATCGATGCCGCACTGTTGATGCCGTTCGGGTCGCTTCTCGGCCTCCAGTCGCGGAGTCTCGCCATCAGCTCCAGGTCCAGGAGCTCACCGCCGGGCTGCTCCGGTCCTTGACCGCCGCCATTGACGCCAAGGATTCCTACACCTCCGGCCACAGCGAGCGAGTGGGCCGGGTCGCCGTCGAACTGGCTCGGGAGTTGGGATTGGGAGAGCGGGAGCTGGGCGACATCTATCTCGCGGGCCTGATTCATGACGTCGGGAAGATCGGCATCCCCGATGCCATCCTCCGCAAGAGCGAGCCTCTCACCCCAGAGGAACAGCAGCAAATCCACCAGCACGTCACGATCGGCTACCACATCCTCGAGGACTTTGGCGCGGTCTCCCACCTCTTGCCCTCGGTCCTCCATCACCACGAACACTACGACGGGACTGGGTATCCAGAGCGGCTGAGGGGCGAGGCAATCCCGCTCATGGCGCGAATCCTGGCCGTGGCGGACAGCTTCGACGCCATGAATACGACGCGGCCCTACCGCGCCGCGCCTCCGCGATCTGATCGAGGCGAACCTCGCCTGCGGATCGAATCATCAGTGGGACGCAAAGGTCATCAACGCCTTCTTTCGCGCCCGGGAGCGGATCTACCAGATCCAGGAACGGGGCATCGGGCAATCGGTCTGGTACGCCCTCCGCAAGTCGCTCCGCTAAAGGTGGTCCATTCCTGGTCTCGAAAGTCGCCAAGCAGGGCCACGCAGGGTGAAGCCCGGATGAAAACCCATTGGTCACTGCCGGTCTCGCGATGAACTAGAGTTCTCTTGAGCAGGCCCCATGGCTCGCCGGATCGCCCACTTCGCTGGCATGGGTGTGGTGAAACTGTCCGAGAACAGGAGCAGTCGAAGCATGAGCATGTTGCCGGTTACCAAACAGGTTGAGTCGAGACGACCGCTCTCACGCACATCCAAGGACGCCTGCCTGATCCACATTTATCCGATGGATTCGGTCACCTGCGTCCGTCACGTCCTGGGAACCAGGCCCTTCGTACTCGGCCGAGGTGAGGACTGTGAGATCACGATCAACGACCACTCGGTTTCCCGGCGACAGGTGCGCTTTGACCTGGAGGTTGACGGCTATCTGGTCACGGACCTGGGGAGCACCAACGGAACCTTCGTCAACGACACACCCGCCAATGGAACCCCTCTGAAAGACGGCGACTACCTCCGCGTCGGCAATTGCTTGTTCCGGTTCCTGGCCGGCGGGAATGTCGAGGGGGACTATCACGAAGAGCTCGTACAAGCTAGCGATCCTCGACGGTCTAACCGGCCTGCACAACAAGAGATCGTTGACCGACTATCTCGATCGCGAACTGGCTCGATCCGCTCGATACGACCGGCCGCTGGCCCTGATCATGATCGACATCGACCACTTCAAGAAGATCAACGATAAGTTGGGCCATCTGGCCGGAGACCTGACGCTGCGTCAACTGGCGAAGTGTCTGAAGTCGGAGGTCCGGATGGACGACCTGTTGGCCCGCTACGGCGGAGAGGAATTCGCGGCGGTCCTGCCCGAGACCGATCACGGCCGAGCCGTCGAGCTGGCCGAACGCCTCCGACAGGCCGCGGAGATCCAGGTCTTCAGCTTCGAGGGACGTCGTTACGAGGTCACCCTCAGTCTCGGAGTCGCTTCCACGCAGGGAGACAAGACGCTGTCCCCGCAGGAATTGATCCGGCGAGCCGATCAGCGCCTCTATCAGGCGAAACACGAAGGACGCAATCGAGTCGTCTCCTGAACCGGCCCTGATCTCCCGGACAACAGGGACCGCCCTGACGCTCCTCCTCGCCATCGGTCAGACGCCGCGACCGCGGAGCGGACTGGTTCGTTCACCGAGGCGAGCGTATTCATGATCGGCCTGTCGAAGTCAAGCTCAGCGTGAGGACGATCGGCGGTCAGGAGATCCCGGCGATCCGGCCTCGTCTCATCAACCATCCCCGCCCGAGTCTTCACTCCCCGCGAACCTTCCTGGCCGGCATATCACCCGCCGGCCGAGATCCCTTCCCATCCGTCATCACCAGATCGACACCGGATCGCCGTCGCCGACGACGAGGGCCAACCCGTTCCGCTCAGCGGGGGCCTTGAAGTCCGGGGCGAATCTCGTTTTTCCGGCGAAAGCCGTTGGCCTGTCTCTCTTCGAGGCTGAGACGCCGTCTCTTGACCGGGGAAAAGCGTCGAAATCCGGGTCAATCGCCAGAAGTCCTCTGTTTCCCGCGCGGGAGTTCGACGGCCGCGCCGGGGCCCGGCCGCGCGTGACAATCGCCACGACTTTCCGAATCCGGCCTTTTTCCGTTGGTGTCCTTGCCACGGTCTTCCTATGATTTCCGAATCCCGCCCGAGAAAGCGAAAGCGCGAGGGCCGGTCGTCTGATCTGAATCGGGGGATCGATGACGAAGCCTCCGGGGGGTCGGTTCCGGCTCATACCGGGACCTGGGCTGGCGAAGCTGGGGGAGATCGGCCTCTCCGTCGCCGCCCGATCCGACGTGCGAGGTCGAGATCGCGATGAATCAGCGACGTCGGAAGCAGAAGCGCAAGCACAAATCCGAGAAGTCTCGGCAGCCGGACAAGACCCCGGTCCAGTCCGAGACCGTCCGGGCCGAGCAAGCCGATGATGCGGCCAGCCGCCCCGACTCCGCCCAGGCGGTCGTGGCAAATCGGGCGAATGTTTCCCCGATCGAGTCTCCCGAAGTCCCCGGTGAGGAGTTGACTGTGAGCTCTCTACCCCCAGCGCCTCCGACGTTCTCCAAGGTCCTATCGGATGAGCTGCAACTAATTGCGAGACGCCGTGGAGGACCGGAAAACGAGAATAAGGCCGTATCCACGTTGATGGATGAGCAGTCATTGACGCCCGGGGCCGTGACCTCGACCGACGAGGACGCCTCGCAGAAACAGGCTCGCCTGGCCGCGCTCCGGGGGCATGTCACCGGGCTCTCGTTCTCCGGAGGGGGAATCCGAAGTGGAACATTCGCCGTCGGCTTTATCCAGGGCCTGGCCTCGCTGGGGTTGCTCAAGAGGCTCGATTATCTCTCGACGGTCTCCGGCGGGGGCTACGCGGGGGCCTGGCTGGCCGCATGGCTGAAGCGCGAAGGGGGCGACCCGACCAACGTCGAGCGCCAGCTCTCACCAGGGCGGGTCGCTCAGGCCCGCGCCGAGCGTGAGTACCTGAAAACGGGGGAAGTCGTGGACGAGGAGCCTCAGCCGCTCCGCCATCTCCGATCTTATAGCAGCTACATGTTCCCCCGGCCGGGGCTGCTCTCGGTTGACACATGGACGGTCATCCTGATCTGGGCACGGAACGTGAGCATCAACCTCTTGATGCTCCTGCCGCTGGCGATGCTACTGGTTGTCGCGGGACGATTGGCAGTCTATGCGTTCGTTCTATTCGATCCGGTCGAGTACGAGCCTGGCTTCGTCTTTGGATGGCCGGGAGGCTTGACCTTCCTCGGGTTGCTGGTCGGGCTCGGCGCCATGGTTGTCGCCCTGAGGGAAAATGCGCGAGACCTGATCTTGCTCCGTAGGCCCGTGGACACGACAGGGAACGCCAGGTCGCCCGCCACCGCGGCCGAGATCAGAAACCGGGTCAGGTGGCGGATCATCCTCCCCGCGGGGATCGCCGCGCTCCTGCTGACAGTCTTCCTCCGCCCGATCGTCTGGGCCTTCGGCGTCCGGATCGAGAACGTCAAGTCGGGGCAGGAGGCCCAGATCGGGAAGACGTTTGGATCGGTGATCATTGATGCTTTTCAGTCCAATCTCGATCTCCTTGGGACGACGAACTTCCTGATCCACTTTGTCTTGCTGGGTGGGCTGTTGGCACTGGGGGCGACGGAGACTGCATGCCGGTCGCTGAAGCCCGGCGGCCAGAAATTCGATGGCCAGCTAGACAAAGGGCCATATCGGGTCGCGCTGGGAATGGTGTGCCTGGCCTGGTTCGCTATCGCACTGATTCTTTTCCTGTTCTTGCTGATCTTCTTCGAGGGACATTTCTGGCCCCGCATGCCCGCGCTCGAGAGAGTCACTCCGCGGATCGTGCTCATCTTGATCGCGATCGCAGGCGTCGCGACCCTGGTCGCGGTCCTTCAACTGGGAGACCGGGCCCGAAAGTTCATCGGCGCCGCGGGAGCAGCCGGAGCGACCGGCGGAGTCCTGCTGGTCCTGCTGGAGGCGCTGATCCGCGCGCTCGCCCAGGCCAACCGGCCTGACTTGATGGCGACATTCACCCCGCCCCTGACGCTGCTGATCGCGGTCGCGGCCCTCATCGTCCAGGTCGCGGTCCTGGGCCGGAAGATCAACGAGGCCGAACGCGAGTGGTGGGCGCGGATCAGCGCCCGGTTGATGCTCGTCGCCCTGTTCTGGATCGTCGGGATGGCCGTCGTACTCTATCTTCCGGCTCTGTTCCTCGGCTCGAGGCCGATCATCCGGTCCCTGATCGCCTCGGGCTGGCTGGTCTCGGCGGCGGCGGGCGTACTCTCCGGTCGCTTCGTCCTGCCCAAGGCCGAAGGGAACGCGGCGGCTCCGACTCACCCAGATCGCCTCGGTGGCCGCGCAGGTCTTCCTGGCCGGAATGCTCGGGGCCGTCGCCCTGGTCGGTTCTGTCTTGATGAACCTTCCCGGGGTGTTCGATCCCCAGAGCCACAAACTGTCCTCGTTCGCGTACTACCTGGCGGGGGTAAGAGGAACCCCGATCGCGTCGCTGATCCTGGTGGCCTCGGGGTCTTTGTTTCTGTTCCTGGTGGCCGGGAAGTTGATCGACGTCAACCTGTTCTCGCTCAACGCGATGTACGCCAATCGGCTGACCCGCTGCTACCTCGGCGCATCCCGGCCAATGGCGTCGTGGAAGGAGCGGTGGGGGTCTCCCACTCGCGACCCCCGGCAGCCGGCCGGGGCCCCTCTCTGACCAGTACGGCCGCCGGACGCTGGCCCGACCGCGATGGGAATCCGATCACCGGCTTCGACCCCGAAGACGATCTCGACCTGGCCCGGCTCCGGATCGGGCGGAACGACGACTGGGACCCTGCCCACTACGGCCCGCACTTCCCTGCCTACTACGGTCCGCACCTCCTGATCAACACGACGCTCAACCTGATCGGGAGCAACGACCTGGCGACCCGCGACCGCAAGGGGGAGTCGTTCCTGCTCTCGCCCCTCTACTGCGGGTCGAGGCTCTGCGGCTATTCCGAACTGACGAGCCCCGACCCGAAAAAGAGCGTGGACCCTTATCTCACGCTGGGCCGGGCCATCTCCGTCTCGGGGGCGGCCGTCGATCCGAACATGAGCTTCTACCAGTCGGCCCCGCTGACGGCCCTGCTGACGATCTTCAATGCCCGTCTCGGCTACTGGATCGAGAAGCCGAAAAAAGTTGACTGGACGGCCGCGAGCCCTCGGGCCTCCACCCTTTTACTCCAGGAGCTCTTCGGCTGGACCGACGATCTCAGCGATTACGTCCATATCTCCGACGGCGGCCACTTCGAGAACCTTGGCGTCTACGAGTTGATCCGCCGTCGCTGCCGGTACATCATCCTGCTCGACGCCGAGGACGACTGGGATGCCTCCGACGACAACCTGGCCAACCTGATCCGCCTCTGCCGGATCGACTTTGGCATCCGGATCAGGATCGACACCAGCCCCCTCAAGGCGACCGGGGACGACCGGCTCTCGCGATCGCACGTCGTCGTCGGCCAGATCCATTACGACGATGTCGATCGGGGTGAGTTGCCCGGCGTCCTCGTCTACGTCAAGGCCTCGATGACCGGCGATGAGTCGCCCGATATCCAGAAATATGCAAAGAAGGACGAGCGGTTCCCTCACCAGCCGACCGACCTCCAGCAGATCTTTGACGAGGAGCAGTTCGAGTGCTACCGGAGCCTGGGCGACCACATCGCCCGAAAGGTCTTCGAGGAAGCGGTGTACCGGCTCCGGGAGGATCTTGGACGCGAACAGATCCTCGACCCGGTCGAAGGCGATCCCACGAAACTCGGTCACAACACATACGTTCCACGGCTGTTCTCGGCGATCCAGGATCGCTGGGCCGAGCCACCCGAGGACCTCGCCGCACACTTCGGGGCGACGGAGCGAGCCTGGTCCGCGATCCGTCGCGACCTGGGACGGCTTCCCGAGCTGGCCGAGCTGAGCCACGACCTTTACCCTCTCCTCGCCAAGCCCCAGGGGAGCAGGGCCGTGTCCCACGCCGATCGTGAGCGTGCCGAGCTGCATACCGTCAGCCGGATCCTCGGCGTCATGGAATCGTCCTGGATGGCCCTCCGCCTGAACACGTACTCCGCGCTGCCGATGAACCGGGGCTGGATGAACACCTGTCGCCGACTGGCCGGGAGCCGGGCCTTCCGCCGCCTCTGGCCGGTCCTCCGATCCGAGTTCAGCTCGGATTTCGTCCGCTTCTGCGAACTTCAGCTCAACCTGACCGCGGCGGCCCCGGAAGCCGTCCGGGTGGGCGTCGCCATGCCGACCAGTTCCCCGATCACGGCCGATTTCCAGGAACACTGGCCGGCGATCCAGCTCCTCGCCCAGGAGTTCGAGCGCGAGTGGCCGCTCGACCACGCGAAAAAGCGGGGGATCTGCGATCTGATCAAGCGGGCGGTCGACCTGGGGCTCCCGGAACTCCCCGTCTGGGTCATCTATCAAGCCCCGTCTGACAAGGCGATGGCAGGCGACTCGAAGGCGAAGTTCCCCTGCGGCATCATCATCGCGGCGAACTTCGAGGACTTCCCCGCGCAAGACGACCCGGATCTCAATCCCACCGGGTCCGGGAGCAAGGTCGAGCTTCTCGTCTGGGTCCGCCGCCCGCACCGATCGGTCGGGCTGGGCTCGCGGTGCCTCACAAGAAAACTGATCGAGAATCTTCGACTGGAGATCAAGGCCGCCCGGCAGACGCAGGGGCAGCCGCCGGGGACTCCTCTCTGGACGCGCTACCCACTGCCCAACCCGGTCGATGAAGATATCGAATACCGCAACTGGATGGTTTTCTTCGCCCGCTACGACTTCAAGCCGAAGTTCCGGAAGGAAAAGCGGAAGCGCTGGGATTGTTCGCTCCTCGAACTGGAATGATCCGCGGACACCTGGACGATCAAATCGGAGGAGATTTCCTTGAGCAATCCGATCCAGCGGATCTGGGCCCGCATGGGCTGGGCCTCAAAGTTGATCCTGGGTTTATTCATCGCGGTGGCCGCCTACGCGATCGCCGCTCCGCTGCTCGAGATCGGCGGCGTCTCCGCGCTGAAAACCGAGCCGGTCGAGGTCAGCCCCGTCGATCAAGGCTGGGAGCCGAAGATCTCGCAGGCTCACCACCACACGAGCCAGGGGACCAAGATCCTCCCGCTCTCCTGGTTCCTGGCGCTGGAGCAGCCGGTCGCCACGCTCCTGCCCGTCGGCCGGTATGCCTCCCGCGATTACCTGGCCCGCTTCGGGTTCAACTACACCCAGAAACCCCCAAAGACCGACGACCCCGACAACCCCGACCTTCCCGTCGGATTCGCCGTCGAGAAGAACTTCGTGGCGGCCTACGCCCAGCCGCCGATCAAGAGCCCGATCCGGGTCGTCGGCCTGACCTGCGCGGGGTGCCACACCGGGCGGATCGACCTGAAGCTCTCCGAGGGGAGCTACAAGCCAATGTTGATCGACGGCGGCTCGGCGATGATCAACCTCTCTGCGTTCCAGCAGGCGACCGGCCTGGCCCTGTTTTACACCCAGTGGCCGATCCGGTTCGACCGGTTCGCCCGGGAGGTCAACCACCTCGAACGGCTGATGGCCGGGAAGACCGACTCCGAAGATCCCAAGGAGCAGGAGGCCAGGAAAACCAGGCTCAAGGAGGAACTCGCGACCTACGTCAATAACGGCCTGGCCAGCCAGAGTTACGCCAAGGATCACAAGCTGAACCCGATCGACGCGGGTTTCGCGCGAACCGACGCGCTGGGCCTGATCGGCAACCGGGTATTCGGCGTCCTGGACGTCGAGAATCAGATTGTCACCGACGCGCCGGTGAACTTCCCTCACCTCTGGGACACCCCCTGGTTCGACTGGGTCCAGTACAACGGCTCGATCCGGACCCCGATGGCCCGCAACATCGGCGAGGCGCTCGGGGTCGGGGCCTTGGTGAACCTGACGGGCGAGGAATCCGAACTTTACGACTCCACCGTGAACATCAAGGGCCTGGGCTTGATGGAGGAATGGATCGGTGGCGATCAGCCCTTCGCCGGGCTCCAACCGCCTCGCTGGGATGACATGATCGCCCGGGCATTCGGCAAGGACTCCGCACAGTACCGGGAACTGTCCCTGAAGGACGATCGGGTCAAGGCCGGGGCGAAGCTTTACCAGGATCACTGCGTGCGCTGCCATCTCCCGCCCAGGAAGGACCTGATCGCTGAGCTTGCTGGGAAGTCTCCCCAGAACTTCACCGACCCCGACCCCTGGAGCGGCGGGCGGTTCCTCAGGCTCAAGGTGGTCGACCTCAGCGTGATCGGGACCGACCCGAACCAGGCGCTGAACTTCTACCGGAGGGTCGCCGTCTCTCCCGAGCCTCCTCGGCATCGCGACCCGTCCGGTGCCTATCGATACGAATCGCGATGGGTCAAGGAAGGTGTGAAGGCCGAGACGTGGTCGGCGACGATCTCGGCCGAGGAAGGGCTGTTCCGCGTCACCTCGTTCGTCCGGGCGAAGAACTATCGATCGCCGGAATTCAAGCTCCTCGCCCCGGCCTACACGGGCGACCTGTCGAAGCTCTCGAAGGAGGCGCAGACAAGCTGACGGAGGAGGCCCGTCGGTTCAACAATGATCCGACGAGGCTCGAGGCCCGGAAGAAGCTCGACCGTTATCGAGGAGTCCCCGAGGCTCTGGATTTCGCCGACGAGGGAGCGATCCTCGAAGCGCAGGGGATCGACTGGGTGATCAAGGACAACCTCGGCTACAAGGCCCGGCCTCTCGACGGGATCTGGGCGACTCCGCCTTACCTGCACAACGGGTCGGTCCCCAGCCTCCGCGCCCTGCTCTCGCCGGTCGCCGACCGCCCGGCCCGCTTCTACCTCGGCTCGACCCGCTTCGACACAAATGATGTCGGCTACGAGACCGACCGGATCGCCGGGGCCTTCCTGCTGGATACCTCCCTCTCCGGGAACCGGAACGAGGGGCACGAATTCCGCGACCTCCGGCTCGAGGAGTTGGAGAACTTCGCGCAGCCGCCCGCGGAATGGTCCGATTCTCAGCGCTGGGCGAGCGTGCTCCAGATCGATCCGGACAAATACGACAATCTGAGCGATTCCGAGCGCAAGGCCCGGGTCCACAAGGCGTCGATCGACGCCTGCTCAAAGCCGAGACCGAGGGTGATCCGGGGTCTCCTCGGCCCCGAATTCAGCGAGAAGGAACGCACTGAGCTCATCGAGTACCTGAAGAGCCTCTGATCACCACCCCGAGGCACGCGGTCCTTGCGGAATGTTAAGAATCGTGATTTTGCTCGGAAACCGGCGCCAGATCTGTCACGATGACGCTTGTTCGGTTGTGGGCCAAGGCGCGGTGCGGGTCGAGCTCTCGACCGACTGACTCGACCGCCTTATCCCCCCTTTCGAGGAGATCCCGATGCGACGCTTCGCCCTGTTGTTTTCCCTCGCCGGCCTGTTGGCCCTGGGTGTCGACGACGCCCGGGCTCAAGGTCCCGGTCGCGGAGGGCGTGGTGGTCCTGGTGGGCCCGGTGGCCCGGGAGGCCCGGGAGGCCCCGGCGGATTCGGCGGTCGTGGCTTCATGCCGGGCGGCCCTCTGATGATGGCCCTCGACGTTGACAATGACGGCGAACTCTCGGCCAGGGAGATCGAGAACGCCTCGGCCCGGCTCAAGGCGCTCGACACGGACAAGGACGGCAAGCTCTCGGCCGAGGAACTTCGACCCCCAGGCGGTCCCGGTGGTCCGGGCGGTCGAGGCGGCCCGGGGATGGGTGGCGGCGGCAACCCGTCGCAGATGGTCGCGACTCTCCTCGGATTCGACAAGGATGGAGACGGCAAGCTGAGCAAGGCCGAACTCCCCGAACGGCTCCAGACCCTCATGGCCACCGGTGACAAGAACAAGGATGGCTTCCTCGACAAGGCGGAGCTGACCACCATCGCCGAGCAGCGGGCCGCGAACCGCGGAGGCCCCGGCGGATTCGGCGGGCCGGGCCGTCGCGGTGGTCCTCCTCAAGACAATTGAAGAAACGAGGCCGGGGATCGGTGTCATCCCCGGCCGCTTCCCTCCTTCCCCCTGGCCCTCCTCACAATTTCTCGGTCGCCTGGATCGAGACCTTCCGAGCTTCCGGAATCGACCATGTCAAGACTCCACCTGGCCTTCGTCCTGGCCTTCGTCGGGCTCTCCGGCGCCGCTCCGACTGCCCGGCTCGCCCTCGCGGCCGAGGACCATCTCTTCCACCATGAAAATGTCATGGGGACGTCGCTCGAGCTCCGCGTCCTGGCGGAGACCGACGAGGCCGCGAAGTGGGCCGAGGCCCGGGTCCTGGCAGAGATCGACCGGCTCTCGAAGATCTTCAGCGGTTACGACCGTTCCAGCGAGTTCAGCCGGTGGATGACCACCACGGGCGTCCCGACGAAAGTCTCGCCCGAGCTCTTCGACCTCCTCCGGAAGGCCGACGAATGGCGGAGCCGGAGCGGCGGAGCCTTCGACCCCCGGGTCGAGGCCCTCGGCCGTCTCTGGTCCGCCTCCGCCAGGCTTGACCGGGCCCCGACCGAGGCCCAGCGGCTCGAAGCCCTCGCCCAGATGAGACAGGCCGACTGGAAGCTCGACCCGGTCGCCCGGACGGCCGAGCGGACGTCGAGCTGCCCTATCAGCCTGAACGCCATCGCCAAGGGTTATATCGTCGGCCTGGCCGCCGACGCCGCGATGAACCGGGAAAGAGGGGTCCTCGGCCTGCTCCTGAACGTCGGAGGCGATCTCCGGGTCCTCGGCGAAGCTCCGAGAATGATCGGCATCGCCGCCCCGAAGGGCGACTCCGAGACCACCCCGCCGATCGCCACGATCGCCGTCGCCAACCGCTCGATCGCGACCAGCGGCAACTCGCAGCGAGGCTGGCGGATCGGTGGTCGCTGGTACTCGCACATCTTCGACCCGAGGACCGGCCGGCCGGTCGAGTCGACCGTGGCGGCCTCGGTGATCGCCGGGGACGCCTCGACCGCCGATGCCCTGGCCACGATCTTCAACGTCCTCACGGTCGAGGAGAGCTTGAAGCTCGCCCGATCGATCCCGGGCGTCGAATGCCTCCTCGTGACCGAGGACGGCCGGGAGTGGCCGAGCGAGGGCTGGCGCGAGTTCGAGAACCCCCGTCCGATCCGCCTCGCCGCCAACCTCCTGGCGGCGCAGGCCCCGAAGCAGGAAGCCAGACCGATCCCCGCCGCGCCCGCCTGGAACACCGATTACGAGCTGGTCGTCAAGCTCGAGATTGGCCCCTCCGGCGGGGACCAGAGGCGCTATCGACGGCCGTATGTCGCCGTCTGGATCGTGGACAAGGACGGGGTCTCGGTCCGAACGCTGGCCCTCTGGCTCCAGACGCAGGCACCCGGCCCTCGCTGGCACCCCGACCTCAAGAAGTGGTATCAGAACGACCAGGTCCGCAAGCTGGTCGACGACAGGGACCTGATCGCGACCGTCGCCCGGCCGACCCGGCCTCCCGGCCGCTACGAGCTGATCTGGGACGGCAAGGACGACGACGGCAAGACCGTCGCGGTCGGCGAATACACCCTCCAGATCGAGGCCGCCCGCGAGCACGGAACCTACCAGATCATCCGCAAGACGCTGCCGATCGCCGCCAGGCCGTTCTCCGAGGAACTCAAAGGTAATGAAGAGATCAAGTCCGCCGCAGTCTCTCTCCGCCGTAAGGGCGCCCCGAAGTGACGCCACCGGCGTCGGGGCAACCGCGACGGTAGAACGCCGACACGCCCGTCGGCGCCCCTTCAAGAACCAACTGGCGGCGGCCTTCCGGTGGCTGCACATCTATCTGTCGATGTTCGGCCTGGGAACCGTGCTGTTCTTCGGGCTGACCGGGATCACCCTGAACCACCCCGACTGGGTCTTCGGAGGCGCCGAGGTCACGGTCCAGGCGAAGGGACAGGTCGAGCCCCGCTGGCTCGCTCCGATCGAGGGGAAATCCGGCCTTCGAACCGACCCGGACGCCGAGCGGCCGGTCATGAAGCTGGAGGTTGTCGAGCACCTCCGCAAGGAGCACGGCATCCGGGGGGCACTGGCCGAGTTCAAGGTTGACGAGCGCGAGTGCCTGGTCACCTTCAAGGGGCCAGGCTACTCCGCCGACGCCTTCATCGAGCGCGAGACCGGCCGGTACAACCTGACCGAGTCGCGCCACGGCTTTCTCGCGGTGATCAACGACCTCCACAAGGGCCGGGATACGGGACCGGCCTGGGCCCTGGTGATCGACCTCTCGGCGGGTTTGATGGTCGTCATCTCCCTGACCGGCCTGGTCCTGCTCTTCTACATCAAGCGGAGGAGGGTTCCAGGCACGATCATCGGCCTGGTGGGGACGGTCGCCCTTGGGGCAATGTACTGGTTCTGGGTCCCTTGAGGTCAGCGAGCCGAGCTCTCGAAGTCGTCACGCCGGACGATTCGCTTTCCGGACGGGTTCGCCCGTGTTGCCCTTGCCGATTCTTCTGGGGATAATGCGGGTTTCCCGCCGTTCGAGCCAGGCCATCGATTGGCCGCCGGACTCAGCGCGGGGAACTCGACCAGATTCCCGGAACGGCTTCGCGGCCCGGTGGACGTCATGGGATTTCAGCTCAAGCTCGACGAACCGCTGGCCGAGGGCGTCCGGCGGATCGTCAAGGACCAGATCGACAAGGCGCTCGATGAACTGACCGGGCTCTCCGAGGAGAGCCCCGAGGAGGTTGTCCACGGGGCCCGCAAGCGGTTCAAGAAGGTCCGCGCGGTCCTCCGGCTGGCCCGTCCCGGACTGTCTGGTAAGCTCTACGCCCGCGAGAACGCGAGGTTCCGGGACGCGGGGCGCCCGCTCTCCGAGGTCCGCGACGCCGAGATCCTGGTCGAGGCATTCGACGGCCTGATCGGGCGTCTCGGCGATTCGGGGCACCCCGAGGCGGTCGAGGCAATCCGCTCGGTCCTGGCCGATCGCAAGCGAGCGGCCTGCCAGAAGGTGCTCCACGAGGAGAAAGCCCTGGCGGAGGCGACGGCGACCGTCCTCGAAGCTCGGTCGGGCCTGAAGCGCTGGAAGCTCGGAGGGGCCGGCTGGCCCATCGTCGAGGCGGGTCTGGAGCGGATCTACCGGAAGGGTTGCCGGGCCTTTCAGGCCGCCTCGGACGACCCGACCGACGAGCATCTGCACGAATGGCGGAAGCGGGTCAAGGACCTCTGGTACGCGCTCGACATCCTCAGCCCCCTCCAGCCCGAATTCGTCCAGGAGCGCGGGGCCGAGGCCCACAAACTGGCGGACGCCCTGGGTGACGACCACGACCTCGCCGTCCTCTCTCAAATGATCACGGACCCGGAGGCCCGGTTCGGCGACGAGTCCAAAGTCGAGGCGATCCTGCCGCTGATCGACCGTCGGCGGGGCGAACTCCGGCAAGAGGCCTTCGCGCTGGGCCGAGAGGTTTACGCCCGCAAGCCGAAGGCGTTCGTGGCGTCCCTGGCGGGGTGAGAATCTTCGAGTATCGGGCCATGCCTCCCGATTGCACGGGCTCGCCGGATCGGGCATGATCCGAAGGCTTGATCGTCGACCAACTTCTCGATCCTCCTCAGGTCACGCGCATGAAAACGCTTCTCTTCGCCAGCCTTACCGTGCTCGCTGGCTCTGTTTGCCTCGCGGCCGACCTCCCCCGGAGCGCCCGGAGGCGCAGGGCGTCTCCTCCTCCGCCCTCCTGGCGTTCGTCGAGGCGGCCGACAAGGACATCGACGCGATGAACAGCGTCATGCTGGTCCGGCATGGCCATGTCGTCGCCGAGGGCTGGTGGGCGCCATACAACGCTGGGTCTCCCCACTCGCTCTACTCGCTGAGCAAGAGCTTCACCTCCACCGCCGTCGGCCTGGCCATCGCCGAGGGGAAGCTGAGCCTCGATGACGAGGTCCTGAAGTTCTTCCCCGACGACGCCCCGGCCGAGCCGAGCAAGAACCTCAAGTCGATGCGAGTGAGCGACCTCCTGCGGATGTCCACCGGCCAGCAGGAGGAGCCGAAGCGGACGCCGGCCGAGCCCTGGACGAAGACCTTCCTCGCCCAGCCGGTGCCGCACAAGCCCGGGACCCACTTTCTCTACAACACGTCCGGGACCTACATGCTCTCGGCGATCGGCCAGAAGGCGACCGGCCAGACGGTCCTCGACTACCTCCGGCCTCGCCTCTTCGAGCCACTCGGGATCGAGAACCCGACCTGGGAGGCTAGCCCGCAAGGGATCTCGGCCGGCGGCTACGGCCTGAGCGTCCGCACCGAGGACATTGCGAAGTTCGGCCAGCTCTACCTCCAGAAAGGGAAGTGGAACGGCAAGCAGATCGTGCCCCGGTCATGGGTTGACGCGGCCACCGCGCGTCAGACCTCGAACGGGAGCAGCCCGACGAGCGACTGGGATCAGGGGTACGGCTACCAGTTCTGGCGCTCCCGTCACGGGGCCTATCGAGGCGACGGCGCGTTCGGCCAGTACTGCATCGTCCTGCCCGAGCAGGACGCCGTGATCGCCATCACCAGCGGCGTCAAGGACATGCAGGCCGTCCTGAACCTGGTCTGGGACAAACTCTTGCCTGCCCTGAAGTCGGAGACGCTCGCGCCGGACGAGATCGCCCGGCAGAAGCTCGAAGGGACGCTGAAACGGCTCTCCGTGCGCTTCCCGGAGGGTTCATCGCCGCCGTCGAAGGTCTCGGGGAAGACGTTCGCGCTCTCGCCCAACCTCCTGAAGATCGAGACAATCGCACTGGAGGGGGACGGCGACAACGACACGATGACGATCGTGCCGAAGATTGACGGCGTCGAACGGCGGATTGTCTGCGGCTCCGGCTCATGGAAGAAAGGGCGGCTAGCCTTCGGCCCGTTGACCGAGCAGCCCACGGCCGCCGCCGGCGCCTGGAGCGGCGACGATACGTTCACGGCGAAGGTCTGCTTCTACGAGACCCCCTTCATCATCACCCTCCGCCTGAAGTTCGAGGGGGACGAGGTACGGCTCGACGCGCAGTCGAACGTCGGCTTCGGGGCGACCCGGCATCCGCAAATCCTTGGCAAGGTCAAGTAAAGTCGAGACCGGATTCGAATCAGGAACCAGCAAGATGACGACGGCCGGACGACGCACGCTCCACTTCAACAGCTTCGAAGAGGTCATGCCCGAGGTGGCGCGGCTCCTTGAAGGGCACACGACGGTCGGTAACTGGTCGCTCGCGCAAATCTGCCGGCACCTGGCGACCGTCGCCCGACGGGTGGTTGACATGCCCGCCTCGACCCCCGCCGACCCCTCGCAGTGGGTCGGCGAGGATCAGAAGCGGCAGGTCTTCGAATCCCGGATGATCCCGGAGGGCCTGCCCGCGCCGCCGGAGATCCTGCCGCCGGAGGGGCTCGACGATCGCGAGGAGGCCGAAGGGCTCCGGCGGGCGATCGCCCATTACCGGGCCTCGCCCGGCCCGGTGATCCCGCACCGTCTCTTCGGGCCGCTGAGCCGCGAGGAGTGGGACCGGCTCCAGCTCATCCACCACGCCCATCACCTCAGCTTCGCGATCCCGACGGTGCGCTGAACTTCAGACCCGGTCGTCCGGCCTCTCGCACTCGGCTCTCCGGTCGGCTAGAGTCAGCCGATCGGGCTCCGCATCCCGCACTTCCCGGGGAGATTTCCCATGAATCGCCGCGATTTCCTCCAGGCCGGCACCGCCGGCCTCGTCCTGCCGGCCTCGGGCGTCTTCGCCGCCCCCCTGGCCGATCCCAAACCGCGCGTCGGCCTGATCGGCACCGGTTGGTATGGCAAGGTGGACCTCTTCCGCCTGATCCAGGTCGCCCCCGTCGAGGTCGTCTCGCTCTGCGACGTCGACAAGGCGATGCTGTCCCACGCCGCCGAGATGACGGCCTCGCGGCAGGCCTCGAAGAAGACGCCCCGGACCTATTCCGACTACCGGAAGATGCTCGCCGAAAAGGACCTCGACATCGTCCTGGTCGACACGCCCGACCACTGGCACGCCCTGGCAATGATCGCCGCACTCGAATCCGGCGCCGACGTCTGGGTCCAGAAGCCGATCAGCGTCGACGTGAACGAGGGCAAGGCGATGGTCGACGCCGCCCGCAAGCACAAGAAGGTCGTGCAGGTCGGCACCCAGCGCCGGAGCACGCCGCACCTGATCGAGGCCCGCGACCGGATCCTGAAGGAAGGGAAGCTCGGCAAGATCGGCGTCGTCGAGATCTATTGCTACTACCACATGCGGGCCACCGCCAACCCGCCCGACACCAACCCGCCCGAGAACCTCGACTACGAGATGTGGACCGGCCCGGCGCCGATGCGGCCGTACAATTCGCTGGTCCATCCCCGAAGCTGGCGGGCCTTCATGGAGTACGGCAACGGGATCGTCGGCGACATGTGCGTGCACATGCTCGACATGGTCCGCTGGATGATGGACCTGGGCTGGCCGCAGTCGATCGCCTCGGCCGGCGGCATCCTGGTCGACAAGAAGAGCAAGGCCAACATCACCGACACCCAGGAAGCGACCTTCGACTACGGCGATCTCAAGATCATCTGGCAGCACCGGAGCTGGGGCGGCCCGGCCAACCCGACCACGCACCCCTGGGGCGCGACGTTCTACGGCGACAAGGGGACGCTCAAGGCCAACGTCTACGGCTATGAGTTCATCCCGATGGACGACAAGGAGAAGCCGGTCAAGGTCGACGTCAAGTACGAGTTCGAGCAGTACCCCGTGGACCGGACCGAGAAGGACCTCGAGCGCCACGTCGCCCCGGCCGTCCGGGGTCACATGAAGAACTTCCTCCAGTGCATCGAGTCGCGGGCCAGGCCGGTCTCCGACATCGAGGAGGGCCACATCTCGACGGCCTGCTGCATCCTGGCCAACAACGCCCTCAAGCTCGGCCGGACCCTCGCCTACGACCCGCAGACCGGCAAGGTCACCGGCGACGACGAGGCCACCCAGCTCCTCACGCGACCTTACCGATCCCCGTGGGTCCACCCGGCCCAGGGTCGCGCCTGAGATCCCCGATCAGTGGGCATCGCGCACCACGCCCTTTCGAGAGGTCGGTGCGCGATGCCCACTCCGGTCGGGTTCAGGGCCCGGTCGGTCGCGGAGCGAGCGGCTCCTTCCGGCCGGTGATCGGCGGGCACGTCGCGGACATTTCCCGGTTCAAAGCCACGAAATCTTCCCAGATCTCGGGCACCTCGTCCTCGTGGAAGATCGCGTCGACCGGGCATTCGACCCGGCAGGCGTCGCAGTCGATGCATTCCTCGGGGTCGATGAACAGCATCCGGTCTCCCTCGCGGAAGCAGTCGCACGGGCAGACGACGACGCAATCGGTGTACTTGCAGCCGGAGCACGGTTCCGTCACCACATAAGCCATGGCCCACTCCTGAACTCGGGTTCGCTGTCCTCCTCGCCGAGAGGTGATGCCTTTTCCGGGTCGAGAGCGGCCAGACCCCACCTAGAATTCGAGAGAATGAGCCGAGGGCATGGTGGAGAAGGTTCTCCAGCCGACGCCCGAGCAACGCGAACCCTGAACTGGAGCCGCCTCCGATGGGGTCCGACCGTGACCCGGCCTCGTGGACGTCCCTGCTCTTGCTGGAGCGATACCGAGGCGGGGAGGATCAGGCCGCGGAGGATCTCTTCACCCGTTACTTCCAGCGGCTCACCCTGCTGGCTCGGGCCCGGCTCTCGGATCGGCTGGCGAGCCGGACGGACCCCGAGGACGTCGTCCTGTCGGCCTACCGGAGCTTCTTCGTCGCGGCCCGAGATGGTCGCTACGTTCTGAGCCAAGGGGGCGACCTCTGGCGGCTCCTCGCGGCCATCACCCGGCACAAGATCCTCCGGGAGGTCAGGCACCAGGGCGCGGGCCGGCGGTCGGTCGACTCCGAGGTCTCGCTCGATCGGGTCGACGAGAGGACGATCCTGGCTCGCCGGCACGACCCCTCGCCGGAAGAAGCCGCCGCGCTGGCCGACGAGCTGGAGCGGGTGCTCTCGCTCCTGGACCCCTTCGGTCGGCGCGTCCTGGAACTTCGGTTACAAGGCCTCTCGATCGAGGAAATCTCCCGGGACACGGGCCGTTCCGAGCGGACGGTCCGGCGCCTCCCTCTCCTCGGTCCGAGACCTCATGAACGAACGGCTCGACAATGCGTGACGACGAGTTCGAGGCTCGTGTCCTCGCCTTCGAGCGGGAATGGCGAGTCCGGGGCTCGGCCGAGATTGCCGACCATCTTCGCGGCTTCCCAGCATCGGGCTCGCCCGATCGCGACCGCTTGCTCTTCGAGCTGATCTGCATCGACCTGGAGTTTCGCTGGCGGAACTCCACCGCCGGGCGGAGAACGCTCGAGGACTATCTGGAACGGTTCCCGAAGTTGATCTCCCTCGACCGTCTTCCCGTCGACCTCATCGGCGAGGAGTACCGGGCGCGGCGACGGTGGGGGGACCGTCCCTCGCATGACGAGTTCCTCTCCCGCTTCCGCGAGCAACGGGAACAGATCGCGGCCGAACTGGCGCGGATCGATCAGGAGATGGAGGGCGAAGTGGACCAGGCCCCGCCGCCGGGGATGCCCTGGATTCCTCCACCTCCCGAACCGGACGACCTGATCACCCGCGTGCCCTGGCTCTCGGATCGCGATTTTCTGCTGAAGCGTCTGATCGGCCAGGGGCGGATGGGAAAGGTTTACGAGGCAGAACAGCACGGCTCGGGCCTTGGGGTCGCCGTGAAGTTCCTCCGCAAGCCACTCCTACGTCACCCTGACGTCGTCCGACGGTTCATCGGCGAGGCGGAGATGGTCGCCGGGCTCCGGCACCCGAACATCGTCGGAACGCTGGGGCTGGGTCGCACCCGAGGGGGCTCGTATTTCATCGTCATGGATCTCGTCAAGGGCCCGAATCTGTCTGAAATCGGGCGTCTGAGGGCGATTACCGTGGACGAGGCCGTCCGCTGGTCGATCCAGACCTCCGAGGCGCTCGAATTCGCGCACGAGAATGGGGTGGTCCATTGCGACCTCAAGCCCGCGAATCTCCTGCTCGACGAGTCCGGGAAGGTGCGGGTCGCGGACTTTGGCCTCGCGCGATCGCTCGTCGGAGAGACGCCGTGGGCGGCCGAGGTCGAGGGAACCGCGCCCTTCATGGCCCCCGAGCAGGCGTCTCCGTGTTGGGGGCCGATCGATCGCCGGACGGACGTCTACGGGATCGGGGCGATCCTCTTCACGCTCTTGACCGGCCGCCCCCCGTTCATCGGTCGGAGATTGCCTGACATCCTGGCCGAGGTCATCAGCGCGACCCCGGTCGTCTCGCCCGAGAGCCTTCGTCCGAATCTACCTCGGCCGGTCGGCGACGTCTGCCGAAAGTGCCTTGCCAAGGCGCCCGCGGAACGGTTCCAGTCGGCCCGCGAGGTCCGCGAGGCCCTCGTCGGGTTGGGAATGATCGACTCGTGAGTGAGGTTACGGTGCTTGACCGTCCAGAGAGTGTTTCACTATGATCAAACAATCCCAGCTCGACCTTCGCCGCGATCCGACCCTCCTCCCGTGAACCCGATGACCGCACCGCTCCGTCCCGATTCGCGACTGCGCCGTTGTCTCATCGCCTGGGCGTGCGTGCTCGGACTGGTGCCCTCGGCGCATGCCGCCGACGTCCCTCCGGGCGCCCGGAAGCTCCTGTCGGAACATTGTTTCGCCTGCCATGATTCCGAGGCGAGGGAAGGCGGGCTCGACCTCACGGTGCTCTCGTGGAGCCCGGACGACCCGAAGACGTTCGGCCGATGGGTTGACGTCTTCGACAAGGTTGACGGCAAGTTGATGCCGCCCCCCTCGGAGGTCCGCCCTGGCCGCGCCACTCGAACAGCGTTCCTTGACTCGCTCCGCGATGGCTTGCGTGAGGCGAACCTGACCAGGCAGCGATCCGAGGGCCGCGTGGTGCTCCGCCGACTCAACCGGGTCGAATACGAGAACACGCTCCACGACCTGCTCGCGATCGACATCCCGCTCCAGCACTTCCTGCCCGAGGACGCCCCGGCGCACGGGTTCGACAACGTTTCCGAGGGCCTGCGGCTCTCGATGCTCCACATGGAGCAATACCTCGAAGCCGCCGACGCCGCGATCTCGGCGGCGCTCGACCTCCGACGGCGTCCGGAGGTCGTGAACCGGCGGCTCCGCTACCATGACGAGGAGAGCGTCCGGGATGACGCCAGGAAGTCCGGCTGGAAGTCCTTCCTCGTCCAGCCCGACGCGGTCGTGATCTTCAGCGACAATTCCCCCAGCGTTCTCCGTCAGTGGAGCGTCCGGAACCGAGGCCGTTATCGGATTCGCGTCGCGACGTCGGCCTACCAGGCGGCCGGTCGACCCGCCTGGCTGAAGCTCTACGCCACGAACTTCAAGGTCCAGCGGCTGCTCGGCTACTTCGACCTGCCTGCCGACTCGCCCCGAGAGGTCGAGGTGCTCGCCGACCTCGAAGAAGGGGAACTACTCAACCTCAGCCCGTTCGACACCGATTACGACGACAAGGGACGTGGGATCTACGGGATCGGCAGCGAGACCTACAAGGGCCGGGGCGTGGCCGTGAAGTGGGTCGAGGTCGAAGGGCCGCTGCTGGAGAGCTGGCCGCCGCCGAGCGTCCGCCGGCTTTTCGGCGACATCCCCGTGAAACCCATCGAGCGCTCTGGGTCCGACCGCCGATCGCCGGCCTTCTCGGTCCCGCCGGACGACCCGACATCGGCCGTCGAGCCGGTGTTGAGAGACTTTGCCTCGCGGGCGTTCCGGCGACCCGTCAGTCCGGAAGAGGTCGATCGCTACGTGCGACTGGCCCGCCGGGGGCTTGATGACGGCCTGTCGTTCGACCAGGCCATGCGAGTCGCCTTCCGCGCCCTGATCGCGTCGCCCAGGTTCCTGTTCCTGGAAGAACAACCCGGGCCGCTCGACGACTGGGCTCTGGCCTGCCGGCTCTCCTACTTCCTCTGGAGCACGCAACCAGACGACGAGCTCCGCGAGCTGGCGGCGCGTGGCGAGTTGGGCCAGCCCGAGACGTTGCGCTCCCAGGTCGAGCGGATGCTGAAATCCCCCAGGGCCGCGGCGCTCGTCGAGAATTTCGTCGGCCAGTGGCTCGAACTGAGGCAGATCGACTTCACCCGGCCCGATCGCAAGCTCTACCCCGAGTTCGACGACATCCTGAAAGCGGCGATGCTCGGCGAGACGCACGCGTTCTTCGCCCAGATGCTCCGCGACGATCTGCCCCTGACGAACCTGATCCATTCCGACTTCCTGATGCTCAACCGCTGCCTCGCCGAGCACTATGGCATCGGGGGCATTGCCGGTGAAGAGTTCCGCCGCGTACCGCTGCCACCGGGTTGCCACCGGGGCGGCGTCCTGACGCAGGCGAGCGTCCTGAAGGTGACGGCCAACGGCACCGTCTCGTCGCCGGTGCTTCGAGGGGCCTGGGTGATGAAGCGCCTGCTCGGCGAACCGCCCCCACCCCCTCCCGCGAACGTCCCGGCGTTCGAGCCCGACACGCGCGGGACGACCACGGTCCGGGAGCAGCTCGCCAGGCACCGGAACCAGGCCGCGTGCGCCGGCTGCCACGCCCGGATCGACCCGCCCGGCTTCGCGCTGGAGAGCTTCGACGTGATCGGCGGCTGGCGTGACCGCTATCGGGCCGAGAAGGGCGACCCCGCCCGGACGATCTTCCGAGGGCGAGAGGTCTGGGAGTACAAGCTCGGGCCGAAGGTCGACGCGACGGGCGAAACGGCCGACGGCCGCGCCTTCCACGACATCGACGAATTCAAGCAGTGGCTCCTGAGTCGAGAAGCCCAGGTCGCCCTCAACCTGACGCGGAACCTGCTGACTTACGCCACCGGCGCCGGGGTCCAGTTCGCCGACCGCGAGGTCGTGGAATCGATCCTGGCGAGGCTCAAGACCGGCGGCGGCGGCCTGCGAACCCTCATCCACGAGATCGTCCAGAGCCGGACATTCCGGACCAAGTGATTCGATGAATCCCGACCCGACCGAACCCCGCCCGGTGAGCCATGACACCTCCTCGCCCCTTTGAACCGATCGGACGTCGCGAGTTCCTCCGGGGCGCCGGCGTGGCGCTGGCCCTGCCGGTGCTGGATGCCTTCCAGCCGATCGTCCGTGGGGCGTCAACCCCGACGTCCCGGGCGAACCTGGTTTGCATTTGCACCTCGCTCGGGCTGCATGCCCCGTTCCTGTTCCCGGACCCGAGACCGGGCCGGACGACTCGACCTCGCCGTACCTGGAGATCCTCAAGGACCATCGCCAGGACTTCACCCTGTTCTCCGGGCTCTCGCACCCCGACCAGGCGGGCGCCAACGGCCACACGTCGGAGATGACCTGGCTGACCTCGGCCCGGTTCCCGGGCCTGGGCGGGTTCAAGAACACGGTCTCGCTCGACCAGCTCGCGGCCGGAGTCGATCGGGCTGCAGACGCGGTTCCCGAGCGCTGGTGCTGGGCACCGGCACGCCGAGCCTCTCGTACACCCGAGGCGGCGTGATGATCCCGGCCGAAAGCCGGCCGTCCCACGTCTTCGCCCGGCTCTTCCTCGAAGGCACGCCCGCCGAGAAGCGGCAGCAGGTCCAGAAGCTCCGCGAGGGGCAGAGCATCATGGATACGGTTCAGGACGAGGCGCGGAGCTTCTCCCGGCGCGTCGGCGCCGCCGACCGCGAGAAGCTCGACGAGTACTTCGGCTCGGTCCGCGAGCTCGAACAGCGTCTGGTCACGTCCGAGGCGTGGGCCCGGAAGCCCAAGCCGAAGGTCGACGTCCCGCCGCCGCCGCGACAACACCAACGGGCACCGACCTGATCGGCCGGATGCGGCTGCTGTTCGACCTGATCCCGCTGGCCTTGCAGACCGATTCGACCCGGCTGATCACCATCATGCTGCAAGGCGGCAACAGCGTCCCGCCGGTCGCCGGCGTGACGATCGACCACCACAACCTCTCGCACCACGGCCGCGACCCGAGCCAAGATCAAGCAGCTCCGGCTGATCGAGGAGGAGCAGTTCCGGGCCTTCCGCGACCTGCTCGGCCGGCTCAAGGCCAAGCAGGAAGGCGGCACGCCGCTGCTCGACAGCACGATGGTCCTCTTCGGCAGCAACCTGGGCAACGCCAACTCGCACGACACGCGGAACCTGCCGATCCTGCTCGCCGGCGGCGGGTTCAAGCACGGCCGGCACGTCGCCTTCGACGCCGAGAAGAACGCCCGGCTCTGCAACCTCTTCGTCACGATCCTCCAGCGCCTCGGGCTCGAAACCGACGCATTCGGTTCGAGCACGGGCACCTTGACCAGCTTGTGAATCGGCAACCTCTCTCCAGCGTCGCCCCTGGAATGTCCCGGGCAAGGCTCGATTCAACTCCAGAAACCCTGGAGCATTTCATTCGCGGCCACGCCGAGCGGGAATTGCTTGCTGAAGGCGTGGTCCTGCGATGCCGGCGAATTGCCGCAGGGCGGCGTGGATGTGCTCGGGCCGGACGCGGATGCCCTTCTCCTTGTCGATCGCCAGCGTCCGCGGGTCGATCGGGACGTGGATGCTGCTTCTCGTCGGTGGCGCCGATGACGCGGTTGCCCGCGATGCCCCGGCCCAGGAACATGACCGAGCCGATCGACCAGTGGTCCTTGCCGTTGCCGTTGTTGTAGGTCGGCGTCCGGCCCATCTCGCTCTGGACGATCGACCACCAGATGGTCGCGGATCTTCAGCTCCTCGGCCCGGCGGAGCAGGTAGCCGATGCCGGCGAGGAACTCCGGGATCAGCTTCATCTGGTCGGCGTCGTTGTTGGCGTGGCTGTCGAACTGGCCGATGCTCAGGTTGGCGGAGACGCAGACGCCGGCCTTGAACGAGGCCAGGGCGATGTCGGCCTGCTGCGACAGCCGCTCCTTCGCGGGTTGCTTCGGGAGGAAAGGGACGACCCGGTCGCAGCGCCTTCGAATTGACCTGGGCCGCGTAGAGCATGTTCTCGGCTGCGCTCCGCCGCGCGGCAGGCGCGGCTGCCGAGACGCGCGCCTCGAATTGCCGTTCGAGCGCCCGCTCGATCCGGTCGAGAGCGAAGGGGTCGTGGTACGGGATCCGCTCCGTTGCCCTCCACCGCGTCGGCGTTGGCGAGCAGGTTGCAGCGATTGCAGGTACGGCACGCGCGACATGGCACCAGGTTGCCCGTGGCCGAGTAGTTGCCGAAGGTCAGGAACGCCAGCGGACAGTCGGCCCCGTGGCAGGCGGCGACGAGGGCGGCGAACGTCGGATAGGCCAGGCTGTCGAGCTTGCCGGTCGCCATGTAGCGCTCGCACGGCGTGTGGTTGTTGACCGAGTAGTCGAGACCGTTGAGGACCAGCAGCTCGCGGCCGAACCGGGCGTAGAACTCCTCGTTGCTCATCCCCTTCTTGACGTGCTTGGCGGTCGGCGCGCACTTGTGTTCGCCGACGCTGACGATGTCCCCCTCTCGATAAAGGCGATTGATCCCGTCGACCCCCTTGGGGTCCATCAGATACGTGGTGTCCCAGCCGCCCGAGGCGTTGAAGACGACGTAGTAAGGCCCCGGATACCCTCGCGATTCCGGCGCGGTCTTCGCCCCTCGCCAGCGGAAATCGGTCGATCGGCGCGGCGAAGCCCAGGCCGGCCAGCCCGCAGAGCTTGAGAAAATGGCGTCGGCGACATTGATTTCTCGTTATTCGTAAAGGAATTCATGCTGGCGCAGGAGATACGTCACCACGCCGCGCCAGGCCCGGATCGTGTACCGGGGGTCCTCGACCCGGAACTCCTCGCGACCGCCGCAGAAATAGGTCTCGCGAGGCTCGTAGCCCTTCTGCGCCTTGGCGTCGGCGATGACCCCCGCGAACAGCTGGAAGGCCCGCTCGACCTCCGGATCGTCGGGCGGGTCTTCTCGGCCCAGCAGCCTTCGGTGCAGGTAGACGATCGCCTGGCGGATGGCCCGGTCGGACGCCTCGTCGCCGGGGACGACGTCCGGCTCGATCCCGGGAAAGAGCCGGCGCTTTCCGGGGCGAGCCGGAAGTCGCGCGCGACGTGGTTGCACGCCACGTCGTTGGCCATGATCCGCTGGATCGCCCCCATCGCGCCGCTCGGGTCGGCGTTGCGCTCGGTGACGGCCTTCGAATCGATGCCGCCGTAGAGGATCTTGAAGTCGCCGTCGAGCCGTCCCCAGGGCGTCCCGAAGATCGCCTGCAACTTCCGCTCGAGCTGCTCCGGCGAGAGCAACCGGACCAGGCCGATGTCGTCCAGTTCGGCCTGGCGCGCGGGTTCGCGACGCCGTCGCCAGGCCGTCGGCCCGGTAGAATTCGCTCAGGATGATCAGTCCTTGAACGCCAGCTTCAGGTTGAATCCGGACCGGGCGAAATGGCCGGCGACCTCCTCGATCATCCGGCGCTGCTCGCTGGTACGCGCGACGCCTTGGCGGAGAACAGCGGGTCGTCGATATCCTCCGGGGGCAGGAGGACCTTGCGGCCCATCAGGATGTAGTAGACGTGCTCGACCATCGCGACGGGGAAGCGCGGGTCCTTCGCGGTGCGCTCGCCGAGCCATTGCAGGGCCCGCCAGCGCTCGCCTGGCGGGCAGGTTCTCCCCCTCGAAGCCCGGCTCGAACATGTCGGTATACCAGCCTCCCTTGCGCGGGCCGAGATGCCCCTCCTTGTCGAAGTCCTGGAAGAGCCCGGCGACGGGATCGATCGTCTTGTGGCAGACGACGCAGTCGGCAGCCTGCATCGTCGGGATCTTGTACTTCGCCGAGACCGCGGCGGCGTCGGTGACCCTCGGCGCCAGCTGACATGATGTCGACGCCGAGGAAGTGCTGATAGAACATCCGCGCCCGCAGCCGGTTGCGGTTCGTCTCCGTCGTCGGATATCGCCTCAGATAGTGGAACATGCTCAGGAAGCCCGCGTGCGGATAAAGCCCGGTCGGCGATTCCTGGACCTTCCCGGCCCGGTCCTTCAGCGCCTTCAACTTGGCGGGGACGTATTCAAACGGGTCGTCGGGGTTCTTGAACTGGCCCTTGACCTCCTCGAAGATGCCATAGCCCCGGGCCGTGTAGGGCGAGACCATGATGTAGTCGGCCGTGGCCAGCTCGGAGAACGGCCGATCGTTCCGGACGATGTACGCGATCAATTCCAGCGGCTCGCGCAACAGCGCCTCGCGATAGACGTCCGCCAGCTTCCAGCGCGCCCTCTGACGCTCCGCCTCGGGAACGTGCGACAGGTCAAACTTCTCGGTCCAGCCCCGGGTCTTCTCGAAATGCTCGTAAGACAGGAGGGTCTCGGCGTTATCCTCGATCCCGAGCGTCAGGAAGATATCATTGAATCCCTCCTTGAGCCGGGTGTAAAACGCGTCTTCCCGCAGGAGTCCGTCGAGGATCGGGCCGATGGCCCCGACCCCGTCCTGCTTCAGGCTCGCCAGCTCCTCGTCCGTCGGCAACCGCCCGGCCAGCGAGAGCGTCGCGCGCCTCGCCAGCCGCTCGGGCGAGAGCATCGTCACGCCCTCGAAGAACGGCGAGTCATCGACGCCCGGTGCGTCGGTCGGCATCGGGCCGTCCTCGATCCCGTTCGCCCGCCTCGCAAATCGGTCGAGGATCTGATAGCCGGTCGAATCGGGCTTGAGGACCCGGCCGCCCCCGTGATCGAGCCCGCCCGTCGCCTTCCGGAGCAATCGGGACTGGTCCCCATCCCGGACCCTCGCCATGGCACGAAACGCCAGAAGATTCCGCTCCATCGAGCCTGGCACGCCCTGGTCGGTCAGCACGAAGTCGCTGTCGGAGGCGTCGCCGTCCGGGTTGTGGCACTTCAGGCACGACCTCTCACCGACCTTCGCCCAGACGCTCTCGGCGAAGAAGCGATCGGGACGGCCAACACAGCCGGGCAGGGAGGGCGGGTTCTCGGCCGCGCCGTCCGCGGCACGCCCGACCAGCCGACCGCCAGGAGCCCGACGAACATCGTCGCGCTCAATGCCTTGGCCCAGGATTTCCGACCCATGAACGGACCCCTTCGAGCGGAAGATCTTTCAAACAAAATTCCAACAGGTCGGGACGATCCGGTCAAGTTCGACGACGATCGGGCGATCGGCCGGTCTGACGACCCGACACTTTTGGGCGAGACCCCTTATTGGAGTGCGGGAGCTTGCTCCCGCCCTGGTCAGCGGAGCTTGCTCCGCGCCACCGACACGTTGACGTCGGCTCGCGGAGCAAGCTCCGCCGGGAAAAGCGGGAGCAAGCTCCCGCACTCCAAAGAGGGTGATCGTCCCCCCTTTGCAAAAGTGTCGGGTCGTCAGCATCGGCCGTCGAGCTTGCCGGTGGTGATTCCGAATCGCTTGTTCGACCCGAATCCGTCGGATTTCGGGAAAAACACGAATAACGGCGGCTCCCACTTCCTGAATATAAGGAGCGGAACCCGGACCCGTCCCGCGACCTCGACGAACCTCGAAAGGCCCCACCATGCCCACCTCCGAAGCCCGGATTCTCGCGAACCAGCGGAATGCCCAGCGCAGCACAGGTCCCAAAACGCCCGAAGGCAAGGAACGATCGCGAGCCAACGCCCTCAAGCACGGCCTGACCGGAGCGGGGGTCGTGCTGCCCGAGGCCGACGCCGCCGAGGTCGAGCGCCGGGCCGGGGCGTTCGCCGACGAGCTGATGGCGGTGGGCGAGGTCGGGAAGGTCCTGGCCCGACACGCCGCGCTGAACTCGGTGAGGATGGAGCGCGCGGCCGATCAGCAGACCGCCGCGCTGGCCGAGCGAGTCCGCCGGGTCGAGGCCGAATTCGTCCCGCCCGCCGGGGTTGACCCCGCCGAAGCCGACCGGCTCCGGGCCGAGGCCGTCCGGATCGCCATGCTCGACCCCTCGAAGGAGGCGACTCTGGCACGCAAGTACGAGGCGGCGGCCGAGCGAGGCTTCTTCCGCGCCCTCAAGGTGCTGCACCAGATGGAGAAGCAGGCCATGGCCGTGATCAAGGCCGACGACGAGCAACGCGTTCAACGCGCTGATGGGTTCGTTTTTGGCGAAGCACAAGGCGACGGAGAAGATGGACGCCGAGTTCGACGCTCGCTACCCCGAGATGGCCCTCCCGAGGCCCACTCGCCCGGCCAATTACCCCAATCTGACGCCGACCGGGAGCAGAGTGGACGTGCCGATCACGATCGGCCGGCCTCGCTGACCCTCCCGACGCCCCCGAGCCCCTCGAAACGGCCTGTCCCGAGCAGGCCGGCCGGACAGGGTCCGCGCCGAGGTTGGCCGGGTGCGAGCCAATTCACCGAACGTCCGGCCGTTCCACTGTTCCGGACCTCAGGTCAGGCCCCCGACGCGCCCCTCGAATCGACCGTAGAGCACGTAATGCTCGAACCCCGAGGCGATCTGCTTGTGTGCCACCGCCGCCGCCACGTCCGGGTTCGCCGCCAGGTAGCCCGCCTCGTTCCAGCCCGGGATCGGGATCCGTCCTTCGTAAAGGCCGTACTCGACGAAGTGCTCATAGCCCGAGACGAAGCTCCCGGACGCGACGGCCGAAGCGATGTCCGGGTACGCCGCCAGGTAAAACTTCTCGTTGTAGAGCGACGAGGGGTTGCGCCCCTCGAACTGGCCGTTGAGCACGTAATGTTCATAGCCCGACTCAAGTGCGCCGGAGGCGACTGCCAGGGCGATGTCCGGGTTCGTTGACAGATAGTAGCTCTCGCTGTACAGCGGCGTCGGCGACCGGCCCTCGTACTGCCCGTAGAGCACGAAATGCTCGAACCCCGAGGCCATCGACCCGGCCTTGACCGCCGCGGCGACGTCCGGATTGGAAGAGAGATAGAACGACTCGTTGAAATAAGGCGAGGGGTTGCGGCCCTCCTGTTGCCCGTACTTGATGAAGTGGAAGAAGCCCGAGGTGAACGCGCCCGCCTTGACCGCCGCGGCGACATCGGGGTAGGTGGCCAGGTAGTAGGCTTCGTTGAAGTAGGGGGAGGGGTTGCGGCCCTCGTACTGGCCATAAAGGAGATAGTGCTGATAGCCCGAGCTGATCGCGCCGGACTTGACCGCCGCGGCGACGTCGGGGTAGGTGGCCAGGTAATACGACTCGTCGAACTCGTCCGGCACGCCGGCGGCCTGGGCCGGCCGATGGACCGTGGCAACAAACGTGTCGGGCGTCGAGACTGCCCCCAGGTTCCCGCTGGCATCCTGCGCGACGACGGACCACTGGTAGGAGTCGCCATAATTCAGGGGCGTTTTGATGATGTAGATATTCGAGGCGACCGTGGCGTTGAAGAGTACCTGGGTGCCCCGCGTCTGGTCGATGAGGGAGATCCGGTAGCTCACCGCTTTGGAGACGGCCATCCAGGTGAGGGGGGGAGTGACGATGGTCGCGGCGCCGGCGTAGCTGTGGAGGACCGGGGTACCGGTCAACGAGACGACGTTAAATATGATCGCCTGCGAATCAAGGCTAGCATCGCCGGAGTTGTCGAAGGCCTGGACATACCACTGGAACGTATCGCCGTTGGGCAGCGGGGTCCCCGGTATGTACGAGGTGGTCATTACCTCGACGCCTTTGATCGGGATGGTGTTGTTTGTGGTGTTCGACGACCGTGATCCGGTAATACGTCGCCCCGGCGGAGGGCTGCCACGTGAAGTCGGGCGTGGTCGTGTTCACCGGACCATTGAATGGGTTGGTGTTCGGCGTGTCGGGGTAGACGACGACGAAGTCTTCCTGGAGGCTCGGCGGCCCGGTGACCTCCTGGCCGTTGACCACGGCCGCGGCCTCGACCGACCACTGGTAGAGATGGCCGCTGATCAGGGGCGTGGTCGGGGTGTAGGAGGTGATCATCTCCGGGATGCCCGACGGGTCGAGGCTCACCCCGGCGGTCTCATCGGTGAGGAAGACGAGGTAGAGCGACGCGTTATAGACCGAGGTCCATGTGAGCAGGGGCTGCAGGGTATTCACCGTCACGTTGTCAACCGGGTAGATCGGATACGGGCTGGCGATCGACGAGGTCTGGACCGTGAAGGACGCCGAGGCCGCCTGGCTCACGCCGGTCGCGCCGCTCGAGGAGACGAACCATTCGTAGGTGTCGCCGTTCGTCAGCGAGGGGGAGGTGTCGCTGGTCGCCCCGGAGATGCTGACGTTGTTGAGCAGCGGTATCCCGGTGGTGAGGTTGACCAGCGACACGAGATACGAGGACGCCCCGGAGACGGACGACCAGGAGAGGCTCGTGGTTGTCGAGGTCAATTTCAGGGTGCCGGTCGGAGAGAGGTTCGCTGGAGCCGCGATGGACCCGAGGGGTTGGCTCGCAGTCTTGAACGCAAGCGTCGGCGATCTCAGGCTGACGTCGCCCGACGTGTCGTAGGCGATCACCCACCAGAGGTAGGATTCGTTGGCGAGCAGCGGGGAACCGGGCGTATAGCTCGCGGTCGTGGCCGGAAGGACGGGCGCGGGCACCAGTTGCGGGAGGAACGTCGTCTCCGGCGGGGCGTTCAGGTCCTCGATATAGACCGCGTAGCCGGCGGCACCCGCCACCGTTGACCAGGTGAAGGTGGGCTTGGCGGTCGAGAGCCCCCCGCTCGGGGACGAGGCGGTCGGGGTCGGGAGATACCCCGTCCCTCCGTTTTTCACGGAGACCGTGAATGCGATGGGGGAATCGGCGGTCTTGGTGTCCGTGATGAGGACGCCGGTGCCGCCGCGCCCGTAGATGTTCGTGGTCCTTGTGATCGAGACGACCGACCATGTATAAGAACCTCCGTTCCGCAAGGGAAACGTGGACTTATAGGAAGTCGTCCCCTGCGGGAGATAGTCGTCGCTCAGGGTCAGGTTGGTGCTCGCGTCGATGAGCTTCAGCTCATAGGACGTGATCTGGTTGGACGAGGTATCCGTCACGTCGTTCCACTGGAACTGGGGCTGGTAGGTTGACACCGGCGTCCCGCTCGCCGGAGAGATCTGGAGGGGCGGGATCCGGAAGAAATTCTCGCCCTTCTGCGGCCCGACGTCTCCGGACCCGTCGAGGGCGCGGACCCACCACTGGTAATAGCCCCCGTGCAGTTGCGGCAGGGTCGGGGTGTCGGACGTGCCGGTCACGTCGAAGACCGCCGTCACGGTGCCCGACGGGGGCGGGGCCGGCGGCACGTTATAGCCCTGGTTGACGATCGTGGTGACGGTATCCGATCCCGTGACGACATACAGGAGATAGCCGGTCGCTCCCGGCACGGACGACCAGCTGAACATGGGGCCGGTGGGGGTGATCGTCCCGTTGCTGGGCGAGCTCAAGGTCGGCGAGCCCAGGTTGCCGGGGATCGCGACATTGCTGGCGACCGTGAACGAGAGCGCCGGGGTTGAACTCGCCGAGGTTGCCGGAGGCGTTGACGGGGGTGACGGTCCAGGTATACGCGTCGCCCTTGGTCAATTCGGGCGAGGGGACGTACTGGCAAGCCAGCCCGGCGACCACCGCCGTGATGGGGTTGGGGTTGGACTGCGGATTGGTCACGTCGGTGATCGTCACGTCGTAGCTCGAGGCCCCGGCCGCCGGGGTCCAGCGGAGCACCGGCTCGGACGTCGGGACCGGGGAGCCGTCGGTGGGATAGAGCTGTGTCGTCGTCCCGACGGTCTTGACGAAGAAATAGGCCGAACCCTGCGGGCCCGTCGTCGTCGTGTTCCCGCTGGTGAAATTGGCGTAGACCGAGAGTAAATAATCGGGATAAATGAGCGGCGAGGTGATCACCAGCGACGTGGTCGCGTGAAACTGGTCGGAATAATCGACGGTGGGCGATCCCACTCCTCCGTTTTGTTCATATTCATGAAAATCTTCCAGGAAAACCGAGTATGAGGAGGCGCCGGGGACGGGGGTCCATGAGATTGTGGGCGTGGTCGACCCGACCGATCCCGAGACCAGGATCGTCGGCGTGTTGGCGGCCGGGAAGGTGAAGGGGACCGCGACGCTCTGGTCCCCGACAGTCCCCGAGGCGGTGATGGCCCGGACCCGCCACGAGTAACTATGCCCGGCGAGGAACGTCCCGGCGGCCGGGATATAGCTGTTCTTCGCGACCATGGTCTGCGGGATGACCGTGGCCTTCGTGCCGGTGTCCGTCACGGTCAGGTCATAACCGGAGGCGCCGGGACGGCGCCCCAGGAGAACGTCGGCGCGGCTGAGTTGATGACGGCGAAGGGGTCCCCGGCAGCGGGGACCGGGGCGATCGGGGCGGGAACGCCGATGTTGCCGCTGAGCCCCTCGGCGACGGCCTCGGCCATCGGACTCCCGAAGCCCGTCGCCAGGTCGTACCCGGGCCCCGCGGGGTAGCCATTCATGCCCGCCGTGATGTCGCGGAACGCCTTCGAGGATTGGCCCAACTGATAGATCAGCGACGAGGTGGTGGGGCCCTGCGTCGTCGGGGTGTAGCCGGTGAGCGTCCCCAGGCCCAGGTGGGTCGTCCCCTGGTCCGCGATGGCGATCAGGGCCGCCCAGCACGGCGCCGCCAGGCTCGTTCCTCCGTCGGTGACCCAAGGGGTTGACGTCCCGAAGTCGTACGAGTCGTAGACGGAGACCAGGTTGCCCGCGTTGAAGGATACGTCCGGCGTCGTCCGAAACGTCTTGCTCTGCGTGACCACGCCCTGCTGGTACGAAGGCTGGGGCTCGATGGCGCTGACGCCCCCCCCTCCGAGGCTCCAGGCCGACTCGCCCAGGTTATCGCCCGCCGGGTCGGTGGCCAGGGTCGTGCCCCCCACGGCCAGCACGTCGGGCGAGGCCGCCGGGTAATCGACCTGGCCGGCCACGTCGCCCGAGCCGGCGACGAAGGTCTCGCCGGTGTGGCCCTGCGGTGTCTGGAAATACGAGTCATAGGATTTCTCATTCGAGAGCTTGGCTTCGGGCGTCTCGAAGCTCATCGAGACCACCGAGACGCCTGGCTGGCCCTTGGCGTAGTTGACCATCGCGTAGAGGTCGGAATTGTTGGCCGTGGCCGCCTGGACGAGCAGGATGTTGGCACCCGGGGCCAGGGCGTGGGCCCACTCGACGTCCATCGACGCCTCGACGCCCCAGTACCCGCCCCCCGGCCCCTTCGCGGCGGGCTTCACGCCGGACGGCGGGAAGACGCTGAAGCTGGGCGGCGCGGGCAGCGAGAATTTCTGGTCGAACTTGGTCAGGTCCGACTGGATGTTCGGCTGGGCGAAGGCGACGACGATGGCGATGGTCTGCCCGGTGCCGTCGCCCTTGATGCCGTCGCCGAAGCTGATGTCGTTGAAGCCGTAGGCCGTCTGCAGCTGGGAGGGGGTCAACCCGGCGGTGCCGAGCCGGGCTGCCCGGGCGGGGTCACCTCCGGCGTTGACTGGCCCGCGCCACCCGGCGAGGTGGGGGAGACCTGGACCGGGAGAGCCTCGACGGAGGTCAACGGGTCGACGAGCCCGGCCGTCGCGAGCAGTGTCCTCTCTTCCAGGCGATCGAACCGGAGCGGGCGGTCATGCCGGGTCTTACCGCGATCCGATCGGACGCGCCGCTTCAACCGGGTGTCCATCGAGAAGTCCCTCCGTCGCTCCGAGGGTCTGCCATGGGAGGACTACGAGCCTCCGTTCGGCTCTCCGAGACGTCGAGAGCTGGCGAAACCAGTGATGTTGCGGACACTCGCGGTCGTGCCCTACTGTTTGACACGTCAATACGATACACGGTCAGCGGTGGGGTGTGACATCAGATTCCACGCGGCTTCTGTTCGAGGTGAGAGGGCCAGAACTGCTCGAGCTGGAGGCGGGCTCGGATCGGTCAGTCGGACCGCGGGCGCGGCGGCAAGTCGAGTGGTCCCGGTCCGTCGGCCCTCGCCTCGCCAGGCCGGAGGCGAACCGGATTTGCCGCTCCCCCGGATCTCACGCCAGGCCCCCAACGCGCCCCTCGAATTGCCCGTAGAGCACGTACTGCTCGAAGCCCGAGGCGATCTGCTTTCGCGCCACCGCCAACGCCACGTCCGGATTGTCCGCCAGGTAGTTTGCCTCGTTCCAGTTCGGGGTCGAGATCCGACCCTCGAACAGCCCGAACTCCACGAAGTGCTCGTAGCCCGAGACCAGAGCCCCGGAGGAGACCACCGACGCCACGTCCGGGTACGCCGACAGGTAGTAGGCCGAGTTGAAGAGCGCCGAGGGATTGCGGCCCTCCTCCTGCCCGTGGAGCACGAAGTGCTCGTAGCCCGACTCGAACGCCCCGGCGGTGACCGCCGCCGCCACGTCCGGGTTCGTCGACAGGTAATAACTCTCGCTATAGACGGGCGTCGGCGACCGACCCTCGTACTGGCCGTAGAGCACGAAATGCTCGAAGCCCGAGGCCATCGAGCCCGACCTCACCACCGCGGCGACGTCCGGGTACGTGGACAGGTAGAACGAATTGTTGAAGTAGGGGGAGGGGTTGCGCCCCTCCTGCTGGCCGAACTCGATGAAGTGGAAGAAGCCCGAAGTGAAGGCCCCCGCCCTGACCGCCGCGGCGACGTCGGGGTACGTCGCCAGGTAGTAGGCCTCATTGAAATAAGGTGAGGGATTGCGCCCCTCGAACTGGCCGGCTGCGACGAAATGCTGATACCCCGAGGTGAAGATGCCGGCCTTGACCGCCGCGGCGACATCGGGGTTGGCGGCCAGGTAATATTGCTCGTCGAACTCGTCGGGCACGCCGGGGGCCTGGACCGGCCGGCGGATCGCGGCGACAAACGTGTCGGGCGCCGCCTGCGAGGTGCCCGAATCTCCGACCGAATCCAGGGCGTAGACGGACCACTGATAGCGGTCGCCGTTATTCAGGGGCGCGGTGATCGTGACGAAGGTTCCGGTCGTGCCGAAGAGGGCCTGGGTGCTGCTCGTTTGATCCTTGAGGATGAGATGATAGCTGGCCGCGTTCGGGACGGCCGCCCAGGACAGCGTCGGGGTCAGGGGAGTCGTCGCGCCGTTGAAGCCGTTGATCACTGGCGTGGCGAGCAGGGACGTCGGGTTGAAGACCGGGTTCGGGTCGAAATTGCTGGTCTCGCCGAAGAGGTTGACGGCCTGGACACGCCAGGTCAGGTTGTTGCCCGTCGGAAGCGGGCTCGTGGGCGTGAATGACGTCTCGTAGACCGTCGTCTGGAGGATCACTTTGCCGGTGGAGTTGACGATCGTCACGAGATAAGAGGCCGCCCCCGCGACCGACGACCACTCGAAGGTCGGTGTTGTCGTGGTCAGGCTCATGGGGATCGTGACCGGGGCCGGGGTGTTGAGGTTCCCGGTCAGGGTCGCGGCGACCGATCCGGCGATCGGCGAGCCCAGCCCGGTCGCCAGGTCGAAGCCGGGCGTGGCCGGGTACCCGTTACTTCCGGCCTGGATATCATGATAGAACTCCGAGCCTTGCATCTTGTAGAGCCGGGCCCGGGCCACGGGGCCGTCGATGGTCCCCTGGGTCATCGGCCTCAGGAGACTCCCCTGGTCCGCGATGGCGATCAGGGCCGCCCAGCCGGCCGTCGCCAGGCTCGTCCCGCCGATGGTGTTCCAGGGCGTCCCCGCCCCGAAGTCGTACGAGTCGTAGACCGCCCCCCGGTATCCCGCGTTGAAGGAGACGTCGGGCGTCGCCCTCTGGGACGTACTCTGCGTGACCACCCCCTTCTGATAGACCGGCTGGGTTTCGTACTGGCTAAGCCCTCCTCCGCCCGAGGACCAGGCCGATTCGCCCTGATAATCGCCCTGGGCATCGGTCGTCAGCGACGAGCCCCCGACCGCCAGGACGTTGGGCGAGGCCGCCGGGTAGTCCACCGTGCCGGCCACGTCGCCCGCGGCGGCGACGAAGACCACCCCCCTGTGCCCGGCGGGGGTCGTGAACTTCGGGTCGAACGCCGTCTCGCCCGCGAACTCCGCGGTCCCGAAGCCCATCAAGACCACCGAGACCCCGGACTGGGTGGCGGCGAAGGCGGCCCTCCCGTAGAGGTCCGAGTTGCTGGCCGAGGCGGCCTCGACGAGCAGGATGTTCGCCCCGGGGGCCAGGGCGTGGGCCCACTCGACATCCAGCGACGCCTCGATCCCCCAGTTACCACGAGGGGCGTTCGTCGCTCCGGCCTCGGCAAGCACATTGAACGACGGTGGGTCGGGCAGATTAAACTGCTGATCGAAGGCGGACAGGTCCGTCTTGATGTTGGGCTGGATGTAGGCCACGACGATGGCGATCGTCTGCCCGGTGCCGTCCCCGGCGGTGCCGGGATTGAGGTTTTTGGGATCGGCGTTAAAGGAGATATTCGTGAATCCGTAGGCCTGGCCGACCTGGGTCGGGGTCAATCCGTTAGCCGTCGCACTGGGAAAGCCCGGGCTCGACCCCGCCGGGTTCGAAATCCCGGCGCCGCCCGGGGCGGGAGGGATCACATGAGCGGTGGAAGCCGGGATCGGAGTGACAAGGCCGGTCGATGCCAGGAGGATCTTGTCCTCCAACCGATCGAATCGGAGGAGCCGTCTGGCCGGTGTCTTCCCGCGAGCGAGTCGGGCAGGCCGCTTCCAACTGGTGTCCATCGAAAATCTCCTTCGTCAGTCTCATCCGATCACACGCGAGGATCGCGATCGAAGACCCCGGTTTCCTGAACGACAAACCGCCATAACCCAAAGATTTCAAATTGATCGAATCGCTCGCTCGACTCGGTTCGCGGGCGGGGCGATTTGGGCAAGAGGCCGGGGATGGACCCTGGTTCCTCAACCCTGAGCCGATCCCGATGCTTGACACCAACCCTTCAGGGCGATCGCGGGCACGATCGCCCCCAACGTGGCTCGCTTGATCAATGATTGAGGACCCACTTGGAGCATCGTCCCGTCCCACAGGAGCCTGTACGAATTTCGAGGCGAGTCGGTGACGTCCGGGCGCGCGGTTCGACGACGATTCCCGAACTTCTGGTCTTCCAACAGCTTGACGACATCGAACGTTCGGCGCCGGAGGGTCTCCTCCCGCATCCGCTCCGACACACCGCGAGAAGGAGAACGTTGAGCCATTCTTGCCTTAACGGTCCAACCGGATCTTTACCCCGAAATCCGTGGCGGTCAGGCACGAGTCAATATTATGAGAGCAAAGACCCCCATCCGGTCAATCGAGGTGGTAAGTTTGCACGATCGGGCAATCTGGTTCCATTTTTGGTAGAACCTGGATCGGGTCACGTTCCACTTGATCGTCGATCCGTTGCGTCCTGATGTGAGGTTGGTGACCTCGGAGCGTCCCTCGATGAAGAAGCGAAGCCGGCATCCCGTTCGATATCGGACCGACCTGGAGCGATTCGAGGACCGGTTGCTGCTGGCGACCTTTGTCGTGACCGACCCCGGCGATAACGGAAATAACGCCAGTCCGATCCCCCATTCGCTCCGCGACGCGATCGAGATGTCGAACGCCACGGCGGGGCCGAACCAGATCGATTTCGCGATCGCCGGGAGCCTGCCGAAGATCGTCCTCGCCTCGGCCCTGCCGGCCTTGACGACCCCGGTGACAATCGACGGCTCCGTGACGGTCAAAGGGCAGACGCAACCCGGCGTCCAGCTCGTCGGTGATAACGCGGGAAGCACCTCGCCGGGCCTGGTAATCACGGGCGGACAGAGCACCGTTAAGGGTTTATCCATCACTGGGTTTGGTGGCGATGGGATTGTGCTGAGCGGCAAGGGGAATGACCTGGTCGAGGTTGATTACCTCGGAGTTGACCTCTCCGGATCGGTGGTCTCGGCCAACGCGGACGGGGTCAAGATCGACGGGTCGTCCGGCAATACCTTGATGACCGACCTCCTCTCAGGGAACCGGGGCGCGGGCGTCCTGATCACGAACGGTGCCACCACCAACACGGTCCTGGGCTGCTTCATCGGCACCGACGGCAACGGCATGATTTCGCTAGGTAACGCCTCCGACGGTGTGGCGATCATTGGCTCGTCCGGAAATACCATCGGCGGGACGGCCGACGGTCAGCTCAACATCATCTCGGCGAACCGGGGTAACGGGATCGGGATCGAGCCGTTGGTCGTCCAGAACGTCTCGGGCCAGACGACGACCATCTCGACCGGCAATGTGGTCCTCGGGAATTTCATCGGGACCGACGCGACCGGCAAGACTTCGGTGCAACTCGGCAACACGGACGACGGTGTCGCGGTCATTGACTCGCCCGACAACACGATCGGGGCCGAGAATGTGCCGGTCCCCGGCCAACCCATCCAGATGTTCAACGCCAATCTCATCTCCGGCAACGGCCGCGCCGGCATCCATATCCTCGGCCAACCGATCCTCCAGTCGGGGCAGGTGGTCGGGAACACCGGATCGGGCAATCGGGTGATCGGCAACTTCATCGGCACCGACCTGGATGGCAACCTCGTGACCCTCGGCAACAGCTCCGACGGCGTCTTCGTCGACAATGCCTCGAATACGACGATCGGCGGGACGACGGTGGGCGACCGCAACATCCTCTCGGGCAATCGCCGCTTCGGGGTGGCCATCTCCGGCGGCGGCGCGGTCGCCAACGTCGTGATCGGGAACTATGTCGGGATCAGTGCCAGCGGGATCGCCTCCCTCGGGAACGCGTTCGACGGGGTTTATATCGGCGGCGGCCTCGACACTGACTCCAGGAGAGCCGGAATCGCGTCGGCCAACACGATTGGGGGGACCTCGCCCGGCTCCAGCAACATCATCTCAGGTAACGGCCAGAACGGGGTCGAGATCGCGGGCCCGGGTGCGACCCGAAACATGGTCGAGGGCAACCTCATCGGGACCGATCCCAGCGGGACCGACGTCGGCCCGGCCAATACCGCCCTCTCCGTGGGCAACGGCCTGAATGGCGTCGAGATCAACGGCGCCTCGGAGAACACCATCGGCGGGACCGCATCGGGCGCGGGCAATCTGATCTCGGGCAATAGCGGCAACGGGATCCAGGTCCAGGGATCTCCGGTGACCAATCCCCAGGGCCAGGTCATCGGGACGACCGCCGAGGGCAATCTCATCGAGGGCGATATCATCGGCCTCGACGCGACCGGAACGGTGGTCCTCGGCAACCGGGTGATCGGGGTCTCGATCGTCGACTCGGCGAGCAACACCGTCGGCGGAACGACCCCCGAGGCTCGCGACATCATCTCGGGCAACAACCTGAGCGGCATCAACATCCAGAACAGCCCCGCCAATATCCAGTATAACCTCTCGACGGGCAACGTCGTTGAAGGGGACTACATCGGGACCGACATCTCCGGGAACGACGGGATCACTCCCTCCCACGGGGCGTTGTTCAACGTGGGGAACTTCGCCGAGGGCGTCTTCATCCTCAACGCCTCGGGCAACACGATCGGCGGCCTCACCGCGGGGTCGGGCAACGTCATCTCGGGCAATCGAAGCACGGGGGTCAGCATCAACGGTCAGCCGATGACCGGGGACCCGCTCGGAAACACGTTAACGGGCAATGAGGTTGTCGGAGACCTGATCGGGACCGACTCGACTGGCTTCTTCCCGATCCCCAATGGTGCCGACGGCGTCCTGATCAACGCGGCCTCGGGCAACACGATCGGCGGGCCGACGCCTCAGGCGAGGAACGTCATCTCGAATAACACGGGCAACGGGATCCAGATCTTCGGCAAACCGATCTTCGCCCCGGGGAGCATGACCCTGGTGGTCGGAAACTCGGCGATCGACAATCTCGTCCAGGGGAATGACCTCGGTGTCGATGCCTCCGGCGGCGGGGCGGGGGCGAATCGAGGTTCGGGGGTCCTGATCTTCGCGGCCAACGACAACCAGATTGGAGGCACGGCCCCCGGCGATCGGAATGTGATCTCGGGGAATGTGGGAAGCGGCATCGAGATCGCTGGCGGGGCCTTTCCCGATCCGACCTCCGGCCTCAATACCACGGCGACCGGCAATCTCGTCCTGGGAAATCTGCTTGGCACTAGCGGCGCGGGCAACATGGGGATCGGCAACGGACTCAACGGCGTCACGATCGATGTCGGAGCGGCCGGGAACACGATCGGCGGGACGGCTTCGGGGTCCGGCAACGTGATCTCGGCCAACTTCGCCAGCGGCGTGGCGATCATCCAGGCCGACGAACCGGGCGTGATGGCCAACCTCGTCCAGGGGAACCTGATCGGCACCGACTCGACCGGCGAGCAGGTCATCGGCACCAACGCGAAGCGGCTTGGAAATGCCTCCAACGGTGTCTTCATCAGCAACTCGGCCAGAAACACGATTGCCGGCAACACGGTCTCGGGGAACAACCTCATCGGCGTGAACATCACCGGGGCCGACGCATCGGGCAACCTCGTCTCGGGCAACCTGATCGGGACCGACTCCAAGGGTGGGATCGCACTGGGGAACCTGAACAACGGCATCCTCGTCTCCAACGCGCCGGGTAACTTGATCGGCCTGCCCGACCCCGGCCGGGGTGGTTCGGGACCGCTGAGGGGAAACCTGGTCTCGGGCAATGCGGGGGTTGGCATCCAGATCCTCGGGGACGGCTCGACGGCCAACGTCATTCAAGGGAATCTGATCGGCGTGGATCTCTCGGGAAACCGGCCGATCCCGAACCAGCAGGGAGGCATCCTGATCAACAGCGCCCCCAACAACGCGATCGGCGGCCTGGCGACCGGGTCGGGCAACGTGATCTCGGCCAACCTGGCGGCCGGCGTTCAGGTCCTGGCCAGCAACACATCAGTCGTCGGCAATCTGATCGGCCTGGGCGCGGCGGGGGCCGCGCTGGGGAATGCCGGGGATGGGGTCCTGCTTCAGAACGCCTCGGGATCGAACGTCGCCGGCAACACGATCTCGGCCAACCGGGGCTCGGGCGTCGATGTCGTCCAGGGGGCGGGCAACCAGGTGACCGCCAACCGGATCGGCACCGACTCGACCGGGGCGACGGCCCTGGGCAACGCCGGGGATGGCGTGCTCCTCAACGACGCCGCGTTCACCGGGGTTGGCGGGCTCGTTCCCGGCTCGGGCAACGTGATCTCCGGCAACGGGGGCGCGGGCCTGGCGATCGTCGCCGGCTCCTCGGCCACCGGCGTCGCCAGTAACTTCATCGGCACCAATGCCTCTGGCAACGCCGGCCTGGGCAACGCCTTCGACGGCGTGATCGTCCAGGACGCCGGCGACTCCAACGCCATCATCGGCAACGTCGTCTCGGGTAACGCGGGCGCCGGCGTCGAGATCACCGGGACCTCCAGCGCGGTCGCGATCCTCGCCAACGTGATCGGCCTGGATGCCTCCGGGACCTTCGCGATCAGCAATTCCTATGGGGTCTACCTCAACGGCGAAGTCGGGACCACCGTCGGCGGGACCAACCCTGGCTCAGGCAACGTGATCTCCGGCAACTCGGTCGGCATCGTGGTCTCGTCGCTGGGGACCTCGCTGGCCGGCAACGCGATCCAGGGCAACCTGATCGGCACCAACGGCCTGGGCACGGGCGTCCCGGGCGGGACGTTCCAGCAGCAATACGGGATCTTCCTCAACGGCGCTCCCTTCAACCTGATCGGCGGCCTGACGCCCGGCGCCCGCAACGTGATCTCGGGCAACGCCCAGGCCGGGATCTTGATCTTCAACCAGATCGGCAGCAGCGGGACGGCCGACGTCAAGGCCGCCGACCCCAACCTGAACCTCAACAACCAGATCGTGGGCAACCAGATCGGCACCAATGCCCTGGGCGCCCCGCTCCTCGGTCTCAACGGCGCTCCGGTCCAGGGCACCGGGATCGTGATCAACTCGTCGGCCGGCAACACGATCGGCGGCGCTTCGGCGGGGGCGCGGAACGTCATCGCCGGCAACACGATCGGGGTCGAGCTCGTCGGGGTCGTCGCTCAGTTGAACAAGCCTGTCTTCTCCGGGAACGTCGTCGAGCAGGACACGATCGACCTGAACACCTTCGGCGTGTTCATCAACGGCGGCCAATATAACGCGATCCTCGACGACGACCTCTCGTTCAATTCGATGATCGGCGTGGCGCTCGTGGGCGGCTCGGCGCAGGGCAACCTCGTGATCGGCAACACGATGACCAACGACGGCTCGACGGCCTCGGGCGCTCCGGCCGGCAGCACGATCGGCGACGGCGTCTACATCGACGGGGCCCAGGGGAACACGATCCAGCGGAACCAGATCCGCAAGAACGGCGTGGGCGGGTCGAAGCCGTCGGGGGTGGGGGTCTACCTCTTCGACAACGCCTCGGGCAACGTCGTCTCGAAGAACGTGATCCAGGCGAACACGGCCTACGGGATCCTGGTGTTCAACTCGGCCACGAACCTGGGGACGATCCCCCGGACCGGGCCGGACGCGAACACCCTGGGCGGCAACGGCATCGCCAACTTCCGCGAGTACACCGGCCCGGTGATCACGACCACGACCACCGGCTCCAAGACGCCCAAGGGCCCCAAGAGCAAGACAAAGTCGCGCTGAGGCCCCGCGGCCGGATCGCCCGATTCGATCAGCCGCCGATGACCGGCGGGGTCCGCCTCCGGAGGCTCCCGAACCGGTAGTTGAACAGGCCGACCGCCTCGACGTTGAACGGCCGGGGGCCGGTGGTCGGTCGTTGATAAAAGGGATCTCGGCGAGGACGCTGCCAGCGGGCGCCTTCCACAACGTCCAGGATCAGTCGACCATCGACGCCTTCACCCACAACCCGCGAGCCTGGGGTCATCAGGGGTCATCGCCGTGGCCAGAGAGGGAAATCGTCACCACCGCTCCGGAATGTTGACGAGGCGGCTCGTCATATGGCACAGTGTCCCGGCTATTCTCATCGGCCAGGCTTCGCCCCGCGGCCGAATTCCTCGCGTTGCCGCGAGCCGGGGCGTCAGAGGCCGAGGGGTTGCCTCTCTTCGACGAGGATGTCGATCTCAGCCTGATCACGACGCCGGACTGACCCGAACCGGGGGACATCTCGATGCGCAGCTCGACGACGGCACGAAACCGCCCGGATCGCCCCACGACCTCGCACGCGAGACGCCCCCGGATCGAGCCGCTGGAGGACCGGACCCTGCTGACGACCCTCGCCACCCCCGACGTCCTGCCGCCCGGCTCGTCGAGCTCCTCGCCCATCGTCGGCGCCCTCGCACCGGCGCAGCTCCGGCACGCCTACGGGTTCGACGACGTCAGCTTCAACAGCGGGATCGTCGGCGACGGGACCGGGCAGACCATCGCAGTCGTGGTCGCCTACCAGCAACCCAACATCGCCTCGGATCTCAAGGCCTTCGACCAGAAATATAGCCTGCCCGACCCGCCGCAGTTCAACGTCTTCACCGACCCCGGCGCCCGGTCGCCCCCAAGGGGGACTGGGGGATCGAGGCGTCGATGGACGTCGAGTGGGCGCACGCGCTGGCACCGGGAGCGAACATCCTGCTGGTCGAGGCCTACTCGCCGGCGGCCATCGACCTGTTCCTGATGGTCAACTACGCCCGCCAGCAACCGGGGGTCTCGGTGGTCTCGATGAGCTGGGGCTTCGACGAGGTCGCCGGCGACGCCACGTCCTACGACCAGAACCTGACGACGCCGGCCAACCACATCGGGATGACGTTCGTCGCCGCCACCGGGGACAAGGGGGCGCAGGCCCGCCAGCAATACCCGGCGGCCTCGCCCAACGTGCTGGCCGTCGGCGGCACGTCGCTGACGACCGACGCCCAGGGCAACTACGGCTCCGAGTCGGCCTGGCCGCAGGGTGGGGGCGGTCTCAGCCAGTACGAGCCCCAGCCGGCCTCTCAGAAAGGCGTGCCGGCCCTCCAGGGGACGACCTTCCGCGCCACGCCCGACGTCTCGTTCGACGCCGGCGGCCTGGTCTCGGTCTACGACTCGTACGACTTCGGCGCCTCGACCCCCTGGACCTCCAACGGCGGGACCAGCCTGTTAACGCCGGCCTGGGCGGCGCTGGTGGCGATCGCCGACCAGGGGACGACCCTGCTGGGCCAAGGGACGCTCACCGGGGTCACAACCGCGAAGCAGCTCTACCAACTGGGCGGCCAATCGATCGGCTTCCACGACATCACGACCGGCAGCGACGGCAACGCCGCCGGCCCCGGCTACGACCTGGCGACCGGCCTGGGCACGCCGATGGCCGAGTCGCTCGCCGAGGAGCTGAGCGGTAACATCGGCACGCCCGTGCCGCAGTCGCCCTCCGGCGTGGTGACCGGCACGCTCTCGCCGATCTTCTCGTGGTCGCCCGTGCCGGGGGCCACGAAGTATCATCTCGTCGTCACGATTCCCAGCCCCTATCCGAATTCGATCACGACCGTACTCGACACGATCGTGAGTGGCGCGACATCCTATACCCCAACCAGCAACTTGTTGGGTTCGGGAAATGAATACGCCTGGTCCGTCCAGGCGGAGACCGCGGTTGGCGTGGCCGGCGCCCCGAGCAACCCCGTCGATTTCTCCTTCCCGGCGGCCATGACTCCTGCGATCATCCTTCCAGGTTACTTTCTCTACTCGACGACACCGACTCTGAGCTGGACCGCTGTTCCTGCGCAAGTTCATATAATGTCGTCCTGACTGATTACGGCCCCCCTTTCACCCTCGTAGGTTCACCCATCACGACCGTCTTCTCGTCACCATCGTATACGGGTACGTCTTTCAGGGCCGCTCAACCACTGACCGCCGGCGATGAGTATGGGTTAACCGTCTCCGCCAATTTCATCGGGGGCCCCGGCGGTCCGCAGGGATCGGGGCGCTTCGTCATCGCGACGATCGGCGCCCCGTCGCCGGTATGGCCCACCCAGGATTCGACCGTCACCACGACGACCCCTCAGCTCCAATGGACGCCCGTGCCGGGGGCCACCGGTTACGATTTGACGCTCGTCGACGCCACGTCCGTCAACGCATACTCCCTCAGCGTGCAGGTTCTCGGCACCTCCTTCATACCCTCTCCCGATCTCACCAACGGAGAGACGTACAACTGGTACGTCAGGGCTTTCGTCGGGTCGGGTGATACGCCGGAGCCCAGCCACGGCTCGACCATCCCATACAACGGCGTCTCGGGGACATTCACCGTTGACACGACGTCCGGTGACACCGGGAGCCTGGTCCCGCCGACACTCGTTGCGCCCGCCGACGGGGATCTCGCCACGGCCCCCACATTTCAGTGGAGCCCCGTCCCGGGGGCGACAGGTTATGCTCTGTATTTGTCCACGCCGACCAACGAAGTGTTCGATTATTCGGGCAATGGAGCGTCCTTGTACACCACCACCGCGATCCCGCCCGACGTCACGGACGTTTACGACGTGACCGGAACGTCCTATGTGCCTCCGAATCCCCTGGTGAACGGTGCCGATTACCAATGGTGGGTCCGTGCCTACGACGGCTCGGGAGACGCCAGCTCGATCTCGACCAAGGGTGCTTTCCGTGCCCCGCTCCTCCAGACCTCGCCGTCCGACGGTGAGTCCGTGCCCTCATACGCTCCCACATTCCGGTGGATGGCCGCTCCCGGCAACGCCTCCTATGAGCTCTTGGTTCGCGATACGATCAACAACGCCGTGATCCTTGATGTCCAGAACCTCGCGACCACGTCCTACACCCCCGGCGTGCCCTTCGCCGAGGGCCACACCTACACCTGGTCCGTCGTGGCAACCTCGGTGGTCTCCTCCGGTCCGGCTCCGACCTATCCCATCACTTACTCGACCGTATCCAGGACGCCCGGAGTCGTCACCTCCTTCACGATCTCGGCGCCGGGAGGGGCGAACAACACCCTCAGCGCCTCCCTTTGCGATCGGACCGATCGGGGGACTGACCACGACCACGCCCTTGTTCCAGTGGAGTGCCGTGACAGGGGCCACGGGCTACGCCCTCTACGTTGAGGATCTCGCCCAGACGGATCCGCCGTTGGTGCCCGTGGTTGTCGGATCCAATTCCTACCAACTTGGCGGAAGCAACGCTCTCAAGCCGGGTGATCCCTACATCTGGTGGGTCACCGCCTTCGACGCCACCGGCGATCTCAGCCCCGCTACCACGGTCACTGTATTCAAGGCACCGGATGCCAACTACCTGTCCAGTGTCCCGATGCCCTTCGCCGAAGACCCCAATACACTCGTCAAATCCGTCCTCGCGCCCTACTTCGAATGGTACGATCCGGCCGGAAGCCCGTCCTACGAACTGACGATCGTCGATCTCACGAGAGACGTCGTGGTCCTGCTGAACAGCGTCGTTCTTGCGACTCAATATGGATCTGTATACGACTATAGGAGCGGGCAGCTTATCAATGGCGATACCTATGAATGGTTCGTGTCCGGAGTCACCGCCGCATCCGCGTCGTCAAGTCAGGCTTCCTCGAACACTTTCACCGTCGGCGCCGGCCCTCGGAAATCCGACCCTCATCAGCCCGGCCGATCGGGCGATGCTGAGCACCTTGTCCCCCAGGCTGGAGTGGTCGCCCGTCAATGGGGCCACGACTTACTTGCTGTATCTCTTCGACGAGACGGCCGACGCGAGCCTGGCCGACGGCATACCGCTCAGCGGCCTCTCCTACACTCCCAGCCCGCCACTGACCAACGGCCACACGTATCGGTGGCTCGTGCAAGCCGAGATCACCGATCAGGACCCCGGCGTGATCGACCTGGGCCCGCCGAGCGCGGAGCGGCGAATTCACCACCACGATCCTGACCCGGCCCAACGCGGACCCCTTCAAGGGCGCCGTGAGCACCTCCGAGCCGACGTTCCAGTGGACCTCGGTCGCCGGGGCGTCGTACTACGAGGTCAGCGTCACGGACACGCTCCACAACATGACGCTGCTCGCCCCAACGCACGTCAACGCCTCGAACGCCCCCACCATCGCCTTCACGCCTTCGACTCCGCTGCCCGCGCTGCCGGCCGGCGACAGCTACCAGTGGTTCGTCTTCGCCTACGACGACGAGGGCGACTTCACTATTCAGACCGGATCGACGATCTACAATGTGGTCATCTTGCTCGGCTCTCCGGCGATCGCCTCCTACGCCGGCGCCGCCGCCGGGATCACTCCCCGACTCTCCTGGCAGCCGGTCCCGGGCGCCGTCGCCTACCACCTCTCTCTCGTCGACGAGACCTCCGGAACCACGGTCCTCGCCAACGCAGCGGTCGCCTCGACGGCGTACCCCGTCACAACGCCGCTGAGCTACGGGCACGACTTCCAGTGGTACGTCACGGCACAGGACGCCTCGGGCAACGTCAGCTTCCCCTCCAAGGTCGATCAGTTTGTCTCGACCACCCCGAGGCCGACCCGGCTGGCGATCATCGGCGAGCCGGCGGCCTACGTCGGCCCGGGCTCCCCGTTCAGCTTGACCGTCGCGGTCGAGGACGCGGCGGGAAACACCTTCGCGGGGTATTCGGGCTCGATCTCGCTGACGCTGGCCCGAGGGCCGGGCGGCGCCCACCTGGGTGGCGTCTTCATGGCGACGGTCTCCAACGGCATGGCCACCTTCACCGGCCTGACGCTCGACCGGGTCGGGTCCGCCTACGAACTCCAGGCCTCCGCCGGTGGCCTGACCCCGGCGACCACCACCGGCGTCACCGTGAGCACGGCGCCGGTCGGATTCGACGAGGCCTACTACCTGGCCGAGTACCCCGACGTCGCGAGGGCGGTCGCCCTGGGCCAGATCGCCTCGGGCTACCAGCACTACCTGCTCTACGGCCAGCACGAGGGCCGCAACCCCTCGGCGTTCTTCGACGAGAAATACTACCTGGCGACGAACCCCGACGTGGCGGCAGCGGTTCGGTCGGGCCAGATCGCCTCGGGGTTCCAGCACTTCCTCGCCTACGGCCAGTTCGAGGGCCGCGACCCGTCGCCCTTCTTCAGCACGTCGTTCTACCTGGCGAGAAACCCGGACGTGGCCTCGGTGGTCGGCCCGACGTTCTCGGCGTTCCAGCACTACCTCCTCTTCGGCCAGCACGAGGGCCGCGACCCGTCGCCGGCGTTCGACGAGCAGTATTACCTGGCGGCGAACCCCGACGTGGCGGCGGCGGTGGCCTCCGGGGCGCTGACCTCGGGCTACGAGCACTTCATCGAGAGCGGCCAGTTCGAGGGGCGGGCGCCCTCGGCGTTCTACAACGAGTCGTACTACCTGTCGGCGTACCCCGACGTGGCGGCGGCAGTCAGGTCGGGCCAGTTCACCTCCGGCTACGAGCACTTCGTCGAGGCGGGCCTGTTCGAGGGGCGGATACCCCTGCCGGGCTGGAACGACGCGGCCTACCTGGCGGCGAACCCCGACGTGGCGGCGGTGATCACCTCCAAGAAGCCCGGCGCGCCCGCCTCGGGCTTCGAGCACTACCTGCTCTACGGCCGGTTCGAGGGCCGGGTGTCGGGCCAGGTGGTCGGCCTGGGAATTTGAGCGAGCCCGGCACGGACGAGCCCCAACGTGTCCACGACCGCCTGAGGCTTGCGGCCTTTGACCTTCTTGTGGGCATCCGGCTCATGGAACAAGATCGGTAGTGTGAGTTGAGTTCCTCTAGGGTGGGCACCGCCCACCATTTCCCAAATCGTTACCCCACAGAGGTTAACCCTGAATTACTCCCCAGTCGGTCGGCTTGGGGCGGGGAGAGGGGCCAGGGGCGGGTGCTCCATGTGGTGGCGAAATGCCCGGGCCAGCACCCAGTCGGGCATGAGACGGGCCAGCCCGGCGAGCGCGGTCGTCTGCCAGGGGAAATTCGCGACCTTTGCCCGCCTCCGGAGTGCCCGGATGATCCGGCTCGCGGCCTCGTCGGCCTCCATCGCGAAAAGCATGGGGAAGTCATCGATCGCCGTCATCGGGGTCCTGACGAATCCCGGGCAGATGGTCGAGACGCTGATCCCTCGGTCCCGAACCTGGACCCGAAGCCCCTCCATGTATGCGTTGACCGCAGCCTTGCTCGCGCAATAGGCCGACTCGCCGGGTAGCCCCTTGTAGGCCGAGAGGCTGGAGACCGCCGCGATCTGGCCCCCGCTTCTCTGGAGCATCGAGGGCAAGCAGGCCTCGATCGTGTAGATCACGCCCAGGACGTTGACGCGGATCATCTCCTCGATCGCCTCGATGTTCATGGGGTCGAGCGTGGTCGGTATGCCCACGCCAGCGTTGGCCACGACGAGGTCGGCCGGGCCGAGTGCCTCCGTCACCTCGTCGAACGCCTGGCGCAGCCCGGAGCGGTCGGCGACGTCGGCCGGAGCCGACGCGGCGACACCACCGGTAGTGCGGATCTCGGTCTCGAGCTCTTGCAGGAGGCGCTCCCTGCGGGCGATGAGGCCGACTCGGCAGCCGGATCGGGCTAGAGCCCTCGCCAGTGCCCGGCCGATCCCACTCGATGACCCGGTGATGATGGCGACCCGGCCGGCATAGGAGACGTCCAAGGCGAGCGATCCTCCCCTGATTTGGGCGTAACCCGCCGCCCGCTCTCGTGCACTTTGTTTGCCGATAGAGGAGTTGTGGGGGCAGGGGGTGGAAAACGAGGCCCACCTGGGGCAGAACATCGGTCTCTACGCAACCGATGTGACCACAACCAGGGGACCTCGCCATGATCATTACACCCGAGCAGGCCGCCCTCAAGGCCCAACACCAGTTCGATGCCCCTCGGGACTTCGTTCAGCGAGCCGCTCAGGATGGAGAGCGGATCGACACCGTGGAGCGGGAACTCTTCCGGCAACTTCTCGGCCGCGGCCACACCCTCCTGTCGGCCTTCCTCGTCGCCCAAGGCGACGGCGACCTCGGCCCGGAAGCCGAGGCGTCCGAGGGCCACAACGCGTCGGTTGCCCGAGCACCACGGCTGCCGCTCTGTCTCGATCTTCGGCGAACTGACCATCGATCGGGTCGTCTACGGTACTCGGGAAGCTCAGTCGATCGAGCGGGTGCCTCTGAACGAGCGGCTCGGCCTGCCCGAGGACGACTTCTCTTACGTGCTGGAAGACTGGGGCCAGCGGCTCAGCCTGAAGGGTTCGTTCGCCGAGGTCGGACCGTCGCTGGGGATGCTCTTGGGTCAGCGGGTCGTGGGGCCGGTCATGCCCCGTCCTTCCAGAACTCCCTGGAGGTGCCCCCGCCCGAGGAGGAAGGTCCGCTGATGGTCGTCACCGCCGACGGCAAGGGGGGTGACTATGCACCGCCCGGAGGAGGACGGCCCCAGGCCCCACCATCGGCGGGCCAAGGGGGAGAAGGCAAACAAGAAGCAGATGGCCTGCGTGGGGGCGGTCTCTCGCATCAAGCCGTTCGTCCGCAAGGCCGAGGACATCATCGACGAGGTCGTGCGGCACGAGAAGGCGAAGGAGCGGCCCGAGCCGCAACACAAGAACCTCTGGGCGGAGATGTCCCGGGAGGTCGAGGGCCAGCCAAGGAGGGGCTGTTCTGCCACCTGACCGACGAGCTGGCGGCCCGCAACCTGGGCCACGACCGCCCGATGGTCTGCCTGATGGACGGCGAGCGTGCCCTATGGGACGCCCGGGCGGTGTACTTCCCCGAGGCGTTGGGCATCCTCGACCTGTTCCATGTGCTGGAGCGACTCTGGGCGGTGGCCCACTGCTTCCACAAGGATACGACGAGTGCCTGGCGGCGGCCTACCCGATCGGCAGCGGGGTGGCCGAAGGGGCGTGTCGCCATCGGGTGAAGGACCGGATGGGGCAGACCGGGATGCGTTGGACGGTGGAGGGTGTCCAGGCGATGCTCCACGCCACGTCCGGGCCCTCTACCTCAACGATCCGAGAGAGGAGTTCCACGAGCACCGTGCGGAGCGGGAGCTAGCCCGGCTGTACCCGAGACCTGCGGCTTAGCGCTCCGCGGGTTACGCCCAATGCGATTCATATCCTTGTCGATCAGCGATCGACAGCGACCCGCCTCGATCATGGACTGCCGCACGGACTTGAGGTTCAGCGGGCTGAACTCGGTGGCGGCAGCATGCCCTATCGAGGCGTCAAGCAAATCGCGGCGCCTGCCGGATGTTGTCCCGCTCGCTGGTCGGCCGACCGTCCTTGACAGAGCGGGTGATAATGTGGCGATCCCAGTAGGCGACCATTAGCCGAGAGAGGATCGGCTCGCGGTCGAGATTGGGGCAAGCGATTGTCCCGGATGCCGGGAGGAGTTCGGGGAGCAGGCGCCGATACAACCCCTTGCGCTCTTCGGAGCCAAATCGGCCAAGGTCGTGGTCATGGATACGGACCACAGCCAAATCCTTGGCCTTGTATTGGCGATGCTTGGGAATGCAGGGCAATCTGGAGGGCATGGGCAGTACGTTCTAAGTCCCGAAATAGTACCGGTACTACTTCCTCGAGACCTTCAGGCCGCACTGCCGACCACCGGCAGGTACACTTAAACTCTGTTCGGCGGATGACTTATGACAAGTCGGGGCGAGAGGATTTGAACCTCCGACCTCACGATCCCGAACCGTGCGCTCTAGCCAAGCTGAGCTACGCCCCGTCACGTTCGACTCACGCATAGTAGCAAAAGGCTGAACTGTGTCAATCTCGATCTCAAAGTGAGAATGCACTCGTACCCTTGACTGGGTTCAAATCAACCCGTTCGAGAGGAATCACGAAGGCGAAGCGATCCCGATTCTCATTATTGAAAACGACCGAGATTCTCCTCGGATAGAGTCCTACCCCTCGATAAACTCTGTCTGAAGTAGGGATTCTTGACAAACGGACACGATCATGCAGGGGACTACGCGCCCTCGGATACCGATCGCGACCGGGCAGTCCTGACCCCAAGCATCGATGGCGACCGAGGGGCCGGGGGGGAGTCAAGCCCGGCGTTGCCGGCCGGGCTGGGTGAACTTGATGGGTTGGCCGAGGAAGAGGCGAGATCGGTCGCTGAACTCCTGCCTTCGATCCGGAGGAATTTCCTCACAAGGCCGTCAATATCCGCGATGAAAATGACCAGACCGCACCGGGACGACGGGAAGGAAAAGCTGGTAGCCGGAAGCCGGCACCACCACCGTCTGGCCCGAGTTGGTCGAACGTGTTGCCGGTCGAGGGGGAGTTGGCCGTCCCCTTGAGCACGGCCAACGCCAGGCTCTTGACGTTGTCCTGCTGAGCCGACGTCAGGGACGTTGCGGACACGCCGAGCATGTCGGCGTAAGTGCTCGTCGCCGAGTCGATCATACTGTTCTGCTTGGCGTCCTGGCTCAGGGACTGGCCTGAGATCTCGGAAAGGTGATCCTTGAGGAGGCTGCGCAGTTTCTGGTTCTGGTCATCGGTCAGGTCGGTGAGCTTCGGGAGCGACGAGTCCGTCCCGGGGGCAGCTCCCGAGGTGCTACCGTTCCCGTTGACGGGCACGAGTTGCCATTGGTAAGTCGTGGTCGCCGGAGGAGCGGCGGCCGTCGCGGGCGCCTGACCGGCGGTGTAAGTCACGGCGGTGTAAGTGGTCGCCGCCGGCGCGGCGGCGGTCGGGTAGGCGTAAGCGGGCACGGCGTAAGCCGTTGGATAGGCCCAGTGATGGAACTTGTGGAAATGGCCGGGTTGGGCTGGCGCGTAGGCGACGGGAGCCGGCGCATAGGCCACTGGTGGCGCGTAGGCCACAACGGGCGAGGCCGGGACGAGGTAGACGGGCTGGACCTGGCCTCGGTGCCCGCCGGCTTCCGCGGTTGTCACGGTCGAAGCCGCGACCAATCCGCACAAGCCGAAAATTTTAGCTAGATTATTTGAATTACGCATTGTACGATCGAGCCGTTGGTTCGATGGGTCGATTCCCTTCAGAGATCATTCAGGTCAGGAATCCCTTTCTGACCGGCTCACGCTCAATCGAGCAGTATCGACCGGGGTCCACCGAGTCGAAGTATACCCCCGATTTGTCGCCGGATCGCGGAAAATCGCGAGATTCTTCGCCCGAATCGTTCAACCGTTGGGAGATCCAGCCATGAATGAGATCCGAACCCGTAGAGACAGCCTGGCGAAGGGTCGATCGAGGTGGAGGGCGTCGTCCCTGGTGACCTGGATGAGGCAGACTGGCCTTCGGCTCGCGGTCCTTGGACTGGGATGGCTTGCTCTTGCCACCGAGGTGAGGGCGGCCGGTTATTACGACGCCAAGACCGGGCAGTTTCACTTATCCTATACCTATGCCAACCTGCCGAATTCTAGCGACGACTCCCAGGCCCTCCTCAGCGGCGACGTGCCCCGGACGAACGAACTCGATGCGTTGGTCACCCAGTTCTACCAGGTGGTTAGCGACGACCTGGGCAAGGTGACCGGCGGTCGCGGCTATCTTGCGCCGCCGGAGTATACCAGCGACATCCGGAAAGCCGATGTCGTGGTCTCGCCCGGCGAACCGTTCACGATCGGCGGGCAGCCTCGAGGAGGGTGGGGCACCCTGAACGGATTCCGGTCGAACACGGGACAGCTCGCGATCTACATCCAGTCGCTCAAACAGGGCGGGTATTCCTCCGTGAACCAGCGGCTGACGGTCGTCCACGAGCTTTGCCATTACCTGTTCGGCCTCCCCGATGAATATGGACAGCAGGCTTGCCCCATGCCCGGCCCTGGCGGTCAGGGCTGCCTGATGGACAACTACAACTCCCGGAACTGGCCGGGTTACCTCTGCAACGACAGCAGCTTCCTTCACAACTCCGGCGCGGTCACCTTCAAGGACCCGTCGATCCCCAACACCAAGTCATGCCAGGACATCGTCAACGATTTCTTCATGGTGTATAAGGTCACGAAGGACGCGAAGTTCTCGCCCCCGACCGGGAGCGGGGCGACCGCCGGGGCCTTGACCATGACCGGCGGCTCGTTGAGCACGGCGCTGGCGATGAAGGTCCGCGACAAGGCCCAATCGCTGATCCTCGACCAGAAAGCCAAGGGGCTGAAGACCGACAAGAAGACGCTCCTGCCGAAGCTGGCGAGCAAGGTCTTCGACCTGCTCAAGGACAGCGGGATTGCCAGCCCGTCAGGCGTTGAGTCGATCGCCTCGCTCGCCCTGGAGGCGGTGGGCGTCCCACCGATCGTCCCGGAGACCCTGGTCAAGCTCGCCCCGCTCTTCCAGGCCGAGGCGAAGCGGCTGGCCGAGTCGCTCGGAAACAAGCCGGGACGGAACCTGGCGATCCTGGACGGCCTGCTCAAGCTCGCGAAGAACCCCGGCGGCGGCGCTGCGGCTCCGCCCGTGGGAGACGCCGAGCTCGAATACCTGACGAACCTCTCCAAGCAAGCCGCCGCCACGAATCCGAGCCAGGCCGTCAACCCGGCTACGGCGCACCTCCAGTACCTCAGCCAGATCTCGGCGAAGCTCAACGCCATTCTGATCATGAACGACATCCCGGGCGCCGTCGGCTCCAGGGACCTGACGAAGCAACTCGACGCCGCCCTCGTCAAGCTCGGCTCCTTGCCGGACACCTCGCGTAATGATCCCTTCAAGAAGGCCCGAGCGACGCTCGTGATCGCCCCGCCGATCATCGAGCCTGAGTTTCCTGGGCTGGCCCTCGACCAGGTCATCGTCCATCCCGGCGACCCGCCGAGGAACTACAACGACCTCCGACTCCAGTGCGTCACCCAGTTCAACAACCTGATCGACCGCGAACGGGTCAGGACCATTTACGGAGTCGGCGAGGAGGACGACAGGTCCAAGGCTCTTACCTCGGATAAACGCACCGTGTTCGAGTCAACCATCGATTTCGACAAGAAAGTCGTGAAGCAAGCCACCAATGGGGTCGAAATCCTGAGCCAGAAGAGCCTGGTTTTCGAACGGACCCAGCGAATCCTCGGCCTGATCGACATCGCCAAGGATGGCATCCAGAAGGACACGATCAAGAGCATCGCCGTGCTGGTGCCGACGGGGGGGTTGCCGGATGAAGTCATCCAGAAGCTCGAAGACCTCCGGCCGGTGGTGATCGGCAAGACCGACGTCCGGCTCGACATCGTCCAGGTCGGGACGGCGTCGATCCCTAAGCAGCTTCGCGACCTGGCGGTCCGGTCCGACGGGTCGATCCTGACTGTCACCGACCAGGATGAGGTTGGCGCCGTCAGTCAGCGGCTCGCCAACGACCAGTCTCAGGGGACGTGGATCAACTTCCCCCTTCAGGGATCGATCTACTACCAGAGCAGAGGACAAGACGCGGCCGTCGTCAAGCCGCCACCGCCGTCCCCTCTGGTCAAGTACACGCTCTTCGATCGGATGGACCGGGCTCCCTACCTCTACCCGATCGGGACGTGGGAGGACATCAAAGGACAGAAGGACGACGAGGAGATCCGGCTGGCGCTCCGGCCGTTCTACGTCAACGCCGCCTCGGAATACCAGTTCGTCGCCGGCTTCACCCGGGAGTTGAACGTCCCCTCGGTGCAACAACCTGGGGGCGCTCGCCGAGGCGAACGAGCAAGGTGTCGAGAACGACCTCAAGCCCAGGATCGCCCTGTACAAGATCCGGCTCAATATCGACGACCCCGCCCAGCGGGCCACCCTCGAGCGGAACATCAATCGGACGGTTCGCGAGGCCGATAGCAGGATGCTTACCTTCGACCTGGACCATTCGAGCAAGAACGTCCTCGTGTTCAAGTTGCCGTCCTCGGCCGTCAGCAACGTCACCAAGGGGTGGTACACACCGGTCCTCGTCCTCAAGAAGCGGAACTTCGACGTCCCGCCCGTGGCCAGTCTCAGGAAACCCGACGGCACGACGGTCAGGGAGTTCCAGCCGGCGTACACACCCGACGGGTTCGGAAAATATGTTCTGCAATCGGTGATCGACCTGAATTCCATCCCGAAGGAGGGCAAGAAAAAGATCGTCGTGGCGATCTCGGATAACATGCTCTCTTTCCGCATCTTTGGCGACGACGGAAAAATCGTCGTGGATACGAATGAGAAGAAACTGATCGGATATAATCTGCGATTATTGAAGTCCTGGGGAGATGGCTCCGACGTGGCAGCCTCGGGCAAGAGCCTGGTCCTCGTCGGCGTCAACAACGACGGCCTGCTCCACATCCGGATCTTCGACGCCCAAGGCAACCGCGTCACGGATATGGACGAGACGAAGCTACCCGTCAACCAGGCCCAGATGATCGCGACCCTGAAGTCGAAACTCCCTGAGCTGTTGTCATCTAGTATGCTAACCGATGCCAAGAAGGCTCGGGTTCTCACCGACGTCATGTCGATCGTCGGTCAAAACCCACTCGGACAAAAACAGAAGTTGATCGAAGTGCTCAGGGAACAGATTGCGAAATTGGGTGCTAATCAGCCCACGGATGAGGAGAAGCCCAAGATCATCGCCTCTGTCGCATCGATCGTCAACAGAAAGGGCGAGGACAGCCTCAACTTCACCTTCTCGATCGGCACGCCCCGGACGAACGCGCAGTTGATCCCGAGCCTGGTCCAGGATGTCATCACGGACACGAGCAAATCTTACCTGGGCACGCTTTCGGATAACGATCGCCAGGCCGTGGTCCAGGTGCAGATGATCGTCGGGGCCCCGGTCAAGAAGGCTCTCGTGACCGGCTATTATCAGCAGGTTGAGTTCGACAACACGCCGATCTCCCTCGTGCCGTTCGACCTCTTCGACAACGGCGAGACGCCCGACAAGGTCGCGGACGACGGGATTTACACCGGGGTGATCGGCCTGGGTCCGGCGCCGCGTTACTCGGCCGATTATCGCGTCTTTTTCGCCGCGGAGCATCAGGATGGCACGGCGTTCATCGACCTCGCCGAGTCGATCCAGGCCCCCACGGCGAAGCAACTTGAGACGGTCCAGAACCTCGCCGTGCCCAAGTTCCAGCGAGCCACGTCGCTCAACTTCCGAGTCGAGGGTAGCAAGAAGGACCGGGGTATAAGCGCGGCTCCCTCGCCGCCGCCCGCGACGGACGCTCCCGCTCCCTCGCCGCCGCCGCCCGCGACGGAGGTTCCCGCTCCCGCGCCGACACCGCCCGCGACGGAGGTTCCCGCTCCCGCGCCGACACCGCCCGCGACGGAGGTTCCCGCTCCCGCGCCAATGCCGCCCGCGAAGGAGGCTCCCGCTCCCGCAACGCCGCCGCCGCCCGCGACGGAGGCTCCCGCGCCGCCGCCTGCGACTCCGCCGCCCACCGCGCCTAAACCCGATACTCAAAAGCCTGCCGCTTCTAAGCCGAAGGTTAGCAACACAAAGGTTCCGCCTTCGTCGCAAAAGCTCGCGTCCCCGCAAGGCGCGATTCCAGCTACGTCCCCGCCAGCGGATGCTCCATCCACCACTCTTCCACCGGCTGTTCCCCCATCCGCGACTCTTCCGTCGGCGGTTCCTCCGGCCACAGTGCCTCCGGCCCCGGTAGAGCCCCCGACTACGGCCCCACTCCCGGCGGATTCCCCGCCCGCGGTTCCACCACCCGCGTCAGACTGAACCGGGAAGCAGGGCGAAGCCCCATGTGGGATGGAAAAGCTCAACCCCGACGCCCTCCAGCCATCGAGGCCGGCGGACGTCGGGGTTGATCATTGGTCAGGGCTCGGGTCAGATCAGCGGAAGAGCCCGAAGAAGTGATGCCCCGAGTTTGCCGTCTGGGGCGAGGGAGCCGGGCCGGTTGGCAAGGGCTGAGGCTGAGGCTGCGGAGCAGGCGCGTAGAAGGGTTGAGGGGCCGGGGCGTAGGCGACGGTCGGGATGGCGGTCTGAACAGGCTGGGCCAGGGGCAGATAGCCGACCGGTGGACCGTAGCCGGCGGGCGCCGGTGCGTACGCTGACGGGGCTTCGGGCCATGGCGACCCTCGGGTAGCCGCGACGGACCAGGTTCCGGCCGATCCCCGCCAGCATCCGATCGATGGGCCCCGGGGCGTTGGCGACAACCATCCCGGGTGGAGCGGGCGCCGAGGCCGGAGGGGCAGGGGCGGCTGGTGGGCCGTAACCGGCTGGCGGGCCGTAAGCCATCGGCGCATAGTTCGGAGGGGCAGGGGCCGACGGAGGGGCAGGGGCCGAAGGAGGAGCCGGGGCGGGCATCATCAGGTTGGTCGGCGGGGCCGGGGCCGACGGATTGTTCGGCGGAGGGGCGGGCGCCGAGCCATTCGTCGGAGGGGCCATGCCCATCGAGACGACCGTGACCTGCGGCGGGGGCGCCGGGCCGACGATGATCTGCTGGGGTTGCTGCTGGACGACCATCGTCGGCGGGGCCAGGTTGACGTAGGTCGGGGGGTTGGCCGGCAGCGGCGCGGCGTAGGCCGGCTGGGTGTAGTAGGGCTGCGGAGCCGCGTACACCGGTTGAGGAGCCGGCGGCGGAGGAGGCGGCGGGGCATACTGGACCGGAGCCTGCGGCGAGGCGGGATATTGCGAGGATGGGGTTGAGTCGCCGTGGTTATGCGAGGCCTGGGTCAGACTCGGGTCAACCGTCGAGGCCGGGCTGAGGCTCGCCTGCTGAGGAGGGGCGCCGGCCAGGCCGACCGAGGCCAGCCACTGATAAACCGCCGTCACGTCGCGGACGCCCTTTCGGGACCCCGCCAGCTCGGGGCCGTTTTGACCCCTGCGATAGACCGCGACAAACGGCAAGTCGGCCAGGGTTAACCCTTTGCACTGCTCGGGGTAGGCCTCGGCCGTCATCTCGGTGAAAGGCATCGAGGCCGCGAGCGACTGAAAGAAGGGATGGGCGGACATGGCTGCCTTGAGTTGGAGCGACTCCGGGCAGGAACGCGAGGTCAGCAGGACCACGGTCGGCCGGCCGGTGCTTATCGTCGCCTTCAGTGCCTCCGGAACGGGGGTCCAGATCGACACCCCGCCGTTGGGGTCCGGCTGCTGGGCGGAACAGGTCGGCATTCGATGGCCATCGGCCGCCATCAGGCCCGTTAACAGGAGGGCCAGTCGGGCGGCCCGTCGGCTCCATCTCGTGCTCAACATGATTCCGCTCCTCGAAAGATCGATCGGGACCCGGGCCGATCAGCGCACGGGCCGGTCATCGGGTCGCTTGGACACATTGAGATCGTCGCCCGCCCGGCCCAGGCCGCCGGCCATCGAGCGGAAATGCTCGGCCAGCCGTTTCCTCTGGCCCGGGGAGAGCGGGGCGGACTGAGCCTCGGGGCGAGAGAGGTCCAGGCCCTCGACCCGGAGCGACTCGATCATCCGCAAGGTCAAGGGATTGAACAGCTTCTCGATCCAGGCGCGGCGGACGTCGGGCCGCTCGGGGATCAGCGTGTCGAGGCGGCGGGACATCTCGCTGTAGGCTTCCTCGTAAGAACCATAAAGGTCCAGCCGGCCCGCCACGTCGCCGAAGACCCGGGAGAGGCCGGGCGCAAGCGCCAGGCCACCGTCGATCGAGAGCACCGCTTGCCTTGTCAATTCCTCCGTGGAGAGCGTCGCGGGGGGCGGAGTCGGGACGCTCGGCTTGGCCGGAGTCGGAGCGGGCCGCGCCGAGCTTGAGGCCACCTCGGGGGCGGCCCCGACCGTCACGCCGACATAATCCGGCTCGGAGATCCGGTCGCCCGAGGCCACCACCAGCGCGAACTGATAAGGCCCGGCAGCCGAGGGGACGAACGTGTAATAGCAGCCCGACTCCAGCTTGAGCGTGACCGGCGGGCCGCCGGCCTGCACCCATCGATAGCCGATCCGGCCGCGAGGCTCGCTCCGGATCCCGTTGAGCGTCACCTGCCGCCCCACGAACCCGACCAGGTCGTCGCCCGCGTCGGCCTTCAGGGCTGGGTCGCGGCGAGGCACCCCGTCCGAATCGACGGGGATCGCGATCGAGCAAGAGGAAACACCTTTCGCATTCCCAGCGATCAACAGAAATCCCAGCGACCCTTCACCTTCGGGGACGATGAACGACGCGTCGCGGCCCTCGGGCTGGTCGAGGCTCACCGCCGCGCCCTGGGTTTGAATCCAGCGGAAATGGAGATCCTGCCCGCGCGAGCCATCGCCCCGGAGCGTGACCCGAAGCCCTGGCGAGGCCATGCCTTCGAACCGGGCGACCGCCTCGGGAGTCGTGACCTCGTCCGCAACGGGCTCTTCCGCTCCGAAAGCCGCCGACGAGGTCGCGACCACCAGCCCGGCCAAAAGGACCAGCGCCGACGCTCGATCCCTCCGGCCCGCTCGGACCATCTTGAGATTCACGAGATCCCTCCCGTCAGGGTCAGCCTATCCGTGCCGTCCCTCAAATTCTTACACGTTGCATCGTCTCGACCGCTTCAAACCTTGAACGAAATCCTTCGAGTTGCCGCGATCGGGCGTTTCAATCAAAACTCGTCCTCCCTGTGCTTTGCCTGATCGATTTCGGGCTCGACCGGCCTCTTCAGGGGGGGGATCAGCGGCAGAGCGGCCAGGACCAGCAGGGACGCGATCGCGAAGACCGGGCGATAGCGACCGTGGAACGCGGAGACCCCCAGCGCGAAGAACCCGCCGCCGGTGACGCTCAGGTTCGTCACCGACATGAACAGGGCGCAGGTCGAGGCCGGCATCCGGGGGTCCGACGCTTCCATCGCCAGGACGTAGAACAGGGCGTCGTTCCAGCCGTTGGCCAGGCCGAACCCGAACGCCGCCAGGCCGGCCGAGATCGATCCCTCCACCCCCGCCTGGGCCAGCGTCGAGGCCGCCAGCAGGCCGATCCCGACCACGAGCGTCCATCCTCGGCCGAGCCACCTGATCCCGAACCCCAGAGCGATCGCCCCGGCGGCCCGGCCGAGATAGCGGGTCGCGCCAGGACGCCAACGGCCCCCTCGTCGAAGCCGAGGTGGAGATAATACGGACTCAGGTTGATCTCGACCGCGTAGGCCACGATCGCGTAGAGCGTCCCGAACGCCAGCAGGACCAACGACCTCGGGCGGACAAGGACCCCCAGCGCCGCCCAGCGGAACGGCTCGGCCGGCCCGCGCCTCGGCGGCTCCCGGAGAAAAACCTGGAGGAACAGCGGGATCAGGCTCAAACCGACGACCGCCCAGATCACCGCGTCGCCCCGCCCCGGCCCGTTGCCGGTGTGCTTGAGCCAGAGGCCGAAGCCGACGGAGGTCCCCATGGCCGCGAAGAACCGGGCGGCGATCAGGCCGCCTTGAATCCGCGGCCGTTCCTCGGCGGTCGTCGAGTCGAGGATCATGCCGTCGGTGGCCGTGTCGTAGAGCGCCAGACCGAGGACCGCCAGCACCGCCAGCGCGGTGAACGTGGTGAGATGCGTCCCCGGATTGACGCGGGAAAGGCCAAAGAGTCCGAACGCCTGGATCGCCAGCCCGAGCACGATGAACGGTCGCCGATGCCCCAGCCCGAAGAGGTTGACGCGATCCGAGAGAGGGCCGCCGAGGAACCGGAGGACCAAAGGGAGCAGCGCCAGGCTCCTCGCCAGGCCGATGGCCCCGACCGGGACGCCGGCCCTGGCCATGTACTCCTCATTGAAGTTGAAGAAGTACGAGATCACGATCCCCTGGATCGCGTAAAGCGATCCGAAGAGGAACAGGTGCGCCGGCCCGATCCCGCTGGTCCGGGCCACGACCTCGTTCCCGCCGAGGGACGGCGTTGAGCCCTGTTCGGCGAGATTCAATGGAACGGTCCTCCGGGGTTGACGAGGGAGCCCGGGCATCACCTGTCGCTAGCCTGGTTCAAGGAATGCGGGAAGATCGCAGATTCCGGGCATCCCCACAAGAGATCCCTTGACGGATCACGAATCGGAGGGTCCAGCGCGGCCAATTCCCATCCCGCTTTAAAGTTTTTGTTGCCCCGGGATGGGACCGCCATGATAGAAAGGTTTTCTGCTTCACTGATGTTATGAATTGATCGTTCTGCTCACGATCAGGCCACCTTAACGTAGGATTTCACCGATGATGCTCGCGTTTGACCTCGCTATCGGGACTGTGATCATTCTTCTTGTGTTGTTTCTCGCCTGGAACCTGCTGAGCTTCATGTTGAGGTGGATCGGGCACTATCCCTTACTCGCGCTCCCGATTGTGCTGATCATGCTGATCGTCTTCGGGAAGGCGGGGCACGATTACGGGCTGCCGAACCTCTTCCGGCCCGCGGTGATGTCGTCGGTCACGAGCTTCAGTGAAATCCTCGGGACCAAGGAGTTCCGGCTCCAGCTTTACGCGGGCCTGGCGGTGATGTGGCTCTTCGCCCTGGTCGCCTTCGTGGTCCATCTCCTGGACCGGATGAGATACCGCAAGGAGGATTCCCTGGAACGCAAGCTGGAGAAGCTGAATCGCTCGTTGCGGCCCATCGCGCCCTGGCGCTGGTTCGGTTCGTCGACGAAGCGCGCCACCCCGTCCGGATCGTCGGACGAGGCTCCGACGATGCACGACCACGGCGGGGGGACCCTTACTCCCTGGTCTTCCAATCGGTCTTCGTCCCCTGCGAGGCCCTGGCCGCGCTCTCGTCGATCCCGGCGTTCATGGACCTCTCCACCGACTCCCGCGCGGGGTTCTTCGCTTCGCTCTTGTCGCCGGAGGGGATCTCCTGGGGTTGGCTGATCGGGCTCCACCTGGGACTGCTGAGCCTCTTCCTCGCGGCCAGGGTCGTCCGCCGCGTCATCAAACCGAAGACGTTCCGCTGGCTCCTCGATTTCCGGTTCATCCGGGAGGACCCGAAGTTCAAGTGGGGCAACTGTCTGCGAATGTTCGGCTTGATGGGTCCGCTCCTGGTGGCGTACGTCACGGTCGTTCTGCTCTATCAGTGGAATCCGCCCTTCACCTTGCCCGTCTCGGTGCTGCTCTGTGTGCTGTTCGGTCTCTGGGTGGTGATCAACGCCCTCTTCAAGGTCCTCAACCGGGCCTTCCGGGTCCTGAGCTTCCTGACGCTCTTGCTGGTCACGTTCCTGAGCAACGGGACCGACCTGAAACACTCTCCCGACGAGTTCAAGCTCCAGTTGCCGAACCTGTCAACCAGCCGAGAGCCCCGGCCCGGCGAGAATTCGACGCTCGTTTACGATTATTACGACAAGCCCGAAGGGCTCCACAGCCGGAGCTACCTGGATCGCTGCTACCTCAACCCGGTGCCGGTGGTCAACGCCTCGAATGCCTCGCCGATCGTGATCACCTCGGCCAGGGCCCACGGGCTCCGCAACGGAGACCACGTCCGGATCAGTGGCGTCTGGGGAAACACCAACGCCAACGGTCTCTTCGCGATCCAGACCATCCCGGGGAGCATCAACACGTTCCAGCTTCGCAGCTCGCACGGAAACGGGTCCTATCTCTACGGCGGCGAGTGGTTCGAGGAGCTGGGGCACGGGCTGGTCTCGCGGTCAACCGAAGAGGCCGATGGGACGATCGTGATCACCTCGCCCGGCCACGGGTTGCAGGACGGCGATCGGATCGAGATGCTGGATGGACGAGGGAGCGTCGGCTTCCACGGGACCTGCCCGGTGGCAATCCGCCACGACGACGCCCGGGCGGCCGACCAGTTCGTCCTGGTCGGCCCGAAGGGGGAACCGGGCCATCGGGCCACCTGGGGCGGCCGCTGGCGGAGGGTCTCGGCAGTCGTCCATCAAGGGCGGGAGGGCCGCCCGGTCCAGGGCGGGATTTCCTGGATTTCGACCCCCCGACCGGGTCTGTTCGTCGCGGCCCCGCCGATCACGATCGAGTCGGTCGGACATGGCGTGCTCGACGGCGACCATGTCCTGATCGAGGACGTCGTCGTCAACACGAAGGCCAACGGGGTCTGGACGGTCGCCGTTGATCCAGGCGACCACGACAACTTCACCCTCATCCCCGACCCTCCCGTCGGGTCGACCGTCGTCCCGTGGTCCGCGACAACCGAGCCGGCCTCGAAGAAGTCCAGGGAGACCCTCCAACCCGGCCGGGAAGCGGCCGGAAAGTGGCGAGTCGTGAGGGATCGGGGCCGGGTAGTCGGGGCGACCAACACGAAGGGGATGGACATCGTGATCTCCTCTCCCCGGCACGGCCTGAAGGCCGGTCAGCACGTCGAGATCACTCAAGTCCAGGGGAACACCCGGGCCAACGGAATTTTCACCATCGGCGCGGTGGATCACGACAGCTTCTCGCTCGCCCAGGCGGCGCCAGGGACCTACGACCCGAACTACAACTACATCTCGGGCGGAGAATGGCGGCTGGCTCCCGGGATGGGGCGAGTGGTCAAGGTCACGGTGACCGCTGAGGGGAAGGTCCGGGTTAACTCGCACGCCCATCATCTCAACGCCGAGACCCGCGTGCTGGTCAGCGGGCTGGACGATCCGAACCTCCGGGATGTCAACGGCATCTTCGCCGTCGAGAAGATCAACAACGACGTCTTCGAGCTGGTCGGAGCCAGGGCCGCCACGTCGGGGGCGATGGAGCACGACTACGGGAACCTGGGAGAACACAGCGAGGGCCAGCCAACCTGGCGGGTGGCCCTGGATTCGGGAGGGATCACGAAGGTCACGAAGCCGCCGGGCCGGCCGATCGTGATCCATTCGACCCGCCACGGGCTGCATTCGGGGGATCATGTCCGGATCAGGGGGCGTCGCTGGGCGACGGGGTTCGCGACCTACGCCGTTAACGCCGACCTCGAGGACCCCGTCAACCGGTTCCAGCTCGCCGAGACCGACGGAGTGCGACTCGAGGAGGGGACCGAAGGAGGACCCTCCTCGACCGAGGAAGGTCCGGGCGGGCAATGGCAGGTCTTGCATGGGGTTGGCGGCATCGTCGGCGTCAACCTCGACCCCGAGGGGCAGATCCGCGTGCACTCCCCCCGGCATCACCTCAAGGAGGGAGATCGCATCCAGATCGACGGGCTTTCGTGGGGCCGCGACAAGAGCCGCGACATCGGGCTGTTCACCGTCGCTCCGAAGCCCGAGGCCGACGCGTTCAGCCTGCGGGGCACGAAGAACCATATGCTACTGGTCAACAAGAGCCGGGTCCCGAACAATCCTCCGGACGATCCCGATGAGGACGATTCGAAAGGCGGCGTCAAGCTCCCCGGCGTCGGTGTCATCGGCGAGTGGAGGTTCGTCTTCCGCCCCCGCGACCTCGAGCCGGTCCTGATCACGGACTCCTGGCCCATCGAGGGGGGCCTGCGGATCGAGTCGATCGGCCACGGGCTCCAGGTCGGCGATTGCGTGCGGATCGAGAACACCTGGTCGGCCCCGAAGGACCGGGGACCGATCGCCGCCGCCCCGACGTTGAGCACCCAGGCCAACGGGTTGTTCCGCGTCGATTCCCGGGACGATGACCACTTCGAGATCCATTTCGCCGTCCGCCCCGGCCAGAACGCCAAGCCGGCCAAAGAGCTCGATTACTTCCGGGGCGATTGGCGGCCCGCCCGTGACCAGGGGTTTGTCGAAGGATTCGCCGCCGAGGGTCCGAAGGGACGAGTGACGTCGACCCGGCACGGCCTGGCCGACGGCGCCCGCGTGCTCGTCGAGGGGACGGATCGGGTCTCGCTGGTCTCCGTCGCGGCGGGCGACAACGACCATTTCACCCTGGACCCCGGCGGTGCCGTCAGGAACGGCGGACGATGGTGTGTCGCCGGGCTGCTCAACGACGCCGAGCTGCTGGCCAACTGGGAGGCCCGCCAGGCCCGCGATAAGCTCTCGAAGCGCGACAGGGCCGTCGCGCCGACCAAGCCGAAGCTGGCCATCGTCGCCGTCAGCGGCGGGGGCATCCGCTCGGCGATCTGGACCGCCAAGGTCCTGACGCAGCTCGAATCTCGAATCCCCGAGATGCCTTATCACATCCGGATGATCACGGGCGCCTCGGGCGGGATGCTCGGCGCGGGCTCCTACGTCGCCTCGCTCCGACCCGCCGACCAGAACGGGCAAGCCCGGCACTCGCCGAGCAACGATGCGATCGCCGATCATCTCCAGAGTGATTTCCTCCGGCCGGTCGCCAATCAGTTGGTCTTCAGCGACCTCCCCTTGATGTTCTACCCCGCCACCCAGCACAACGACCGTGGCCGGCTGCTCGAGGACGCCTGGACCCGGCCCAACCAGCTCGCCGATGCCGGCAGCCGCCCTGGACCGGAAGTTCCGCGACCTGGCCGTCGGCGAGTGGGAGGGGTGGAGGCCCTCATTGGTGTTTACCCCGATGCTGGTCGAGGACGGCCGGCGGATCTTGATCAGCAACGTCAATCTCGACTACGTCCCCCGGAACATCGGCCACGTCCTGCTCCCGGCCGAGACCCGAGCCCTCTCCAAGAACTCTCGGCTGTCGCGCGATGACCTGAAGGAGGGGTTTGATATCTTCTCGCTCTCGGCGGTGGAGTTCTTCCGCGTCTTCCCCGAGGCGTGGGACTTCAAGGTCAGCACGGCGATCCGCATGAGTGCCGCGTTTCCGCTGATCACTCCCGCGGTCAGCCTGCCGACGATCCCACCTCGCCGGGTGGTCGACGCCGGGTACTACGACAACTACGGCGTGAACCTGGCCTCGCTCTGGCTCTTCCAGAACCACGAATGGCTGATGGATCACACCTCTGGAGTCGTCCTGATCCAGGTCCGGGACTTCCAGGCCGAGCGGGCCCGCCGCGAACTGAGTCCCGAACCCGAGACCCCCGGCCCCGACGGGCTCATCAAGCGATTCTTCCGGGCGAGCCACCTGACCTCCTGGCTCCAGGATCAGTTTGAGAAGGCCGACCGCAACGCGGGCCGGGGCTCTCAGTGGCTGACCAGCCCGATCGAGGGGGCCTCGGCGGCCCGCTACTCGATCAACTCGTTCCGCAATGACGAGCAGATCGAGGCCCTGAGCAACCTGATCCACTTCCTCAAGCCAGACCGGCCGGTCCGGGCGGGATTCTACACGACCGTCGTCTTCGAATGCCCGAAAGAAGCCTCGCTGAGCTGGGCCGTGACCGACCGGGAGGCGACCGACATTCTCGACGGCTTCAGCCCCGATAAGATCGAGCCCGGATTCAGCGAGGGGGCGAAGAAGAACGCGGATCGGCTCAACCAGTTGGAGAACTGGTGGAAGAACTGAGCCGGCGGGCCTCGAATTCAAACCCAACCGGCGACCTCGGCCGGGGATGGGTCGGGCTTGAGGTGGGGCCAGGTTTGGAAGGGCTCTGCGCGGTCCACGACAAGTCAAAGCGGGCGGGAGCGATAAGGATACGGGATCGGGGAGGTCGGTGGATTGATGAAAACCCCAGGCGAGCCGGGTGAGGGCCGGTCGAAGCCCGCTCGGCCGGGGCTCGGAACCTGGGGCCGGTAGACTTCAAACGGGATCACGAGGTTGGGGATCGACGGAGAGGGTTGACGGTTGAGGTCCGCCCATCGGCGCTTCTCCCGCGCGATTGCGGCGGCGAGCCGCTCTTTCTCGGTCGCGCCGGGCTCGCCGTCGGTCCGGAGGTCGCGGACGTAGGCGCCGTGGTTGGGGTAGCTCGTCGCGATCGTCCGGAGCCAGCCCTCGACCGCCTTCGGGTCGTACTCTCCCTTGGCCAGGTCGTAGACCTGGTATTTGACGTCCGACGGGTGATCGGCGTCGTACCAGAAGGCCACCTTGTAGGCCGGGCTGAGCGGCTTGACCGGCCCATCCCCCGCCGAGCCGTCGGAGACCCGAAGGCCCAGCGCCAAAACGAACCCAATCAGGATCGGGCGTGACATGCGACCCTCCCGCCGAACGGGTGCCGGACCGGGATCTCTTCCTGACTATTCTACGTCCTGGCTCGACCGGACGTCTCGATCAATCCGCCAGCTCCTTGAGCCGGCGGATCAGGGCGAGCGCGGCCTCGGGAGTCAGGGTCGAAGGAATCACCTGGCGGAGCTCCTCCAGGAGCGGGTCGGGCAGGGCGGCGAACAGGCTATTCTGCAACGCCCGGCCGGTCTTGACCTTACGGGATCGGCCCGGCGCGGCCTCGGGGACGTGCTGCTTCTCCAGGAAGGCGAGGATCTCGCGGCCCGGGCCAGGACCGGCGCGGGAACCCCGGCGAGCCGGGCGACGTGGATTCCGTAACTCTGGTCGGCCCCGCCCGGGACGATCCGGTGCAGGAAGACGATCTCGCCGTCGGCCTCGCGGACGGCGACGTTGGCGTTCCGGAGCCTTGGCTTCGTCTTTTCCAGGTCGACCAGCTCGTGGTAATGCGTGGCGAAGAGGGTCCGGGCGCCGACGTGGTCGTGGATGTGCTCGGTGATCGCCCAGGCGAGCGAGATCCCGTCGAAGGTGCTCGTCCCCCGGCCGATCTCGTCGAGGATGACCAGGCTCCGGGCGGTCGCGTTGTTGAGGATGTTGGCCGTCTCGGTCATCTCGACCATGAACGTGCTCTGCCCCCGGCCGAGCTCGTCGGTCGCCCCGACCCGGGCGAAGAGGCGGTCGACGATGCCGACCCGGGCCGACCTCGCCGGGACGAAGCTTCCCATCTGGGCGAGGATCGCCGTCAGGGCGACCTGGCGGATGTACGTGCTCTTGCCGGCCATGTTCGGCCCGGTGATCAGGACGATCTGGCCGCCCTCGGGACCGAGCTTGAGGTCGTTCGGGACGAAAGCGCCGGACGGCATGAGGACGTCGAGCACGGGATGGCGGCCGGCTTCGATTTCGAGGACCGGCTCGTCGGACATCTCGGGCCGGCAGTACCCTTGCTTCGCCGCCAGCTCGGCCAGGCCGCAGAGGACGTCGACCTGCGCCAGGACCGCGCCGGCCTGGACCAGCCGGGGGGCGTCGGCGGCCACCCGGTCGCGGAGGGTCACGAACAGCTCGTATTCGAGGGCGTTGGCGCGGTCCTCGGCGTTGCGGACCTTGTCCTCGTACTCCTTCAGCTCGGGCGTGATGTAGCGCTCGGCGTTCTTGACGGTCTGCTTGCGGATGTAGTCGGCCGGGATGCGTGAGCCCTGGCCGCTCTGGGCGTGGGTGACCTCGATGTAATAGCCGAAGACCTTATTGAATCCGACTTTAAGGCCGTTGATCCCGGTCCGGCGGACCTGATCGGCCTGGTACTTGACGATCCAGGACTTGCCCCCTCGGGCGAGGTCGCGCTGCTCGTCGAGGTCGGCGTGGTAGCCGTCGCGGATCAGGCCGCCTTCCTTGAGGGCCAGCGGCGGTTCGTCGACGAGTGCCGCCTCGATCGAGGAGCGGATCTCGGGGCAAAGCTCCAGCGCGGCTTCGAGTTCGCAGAGCCGCTTCGAGGCCCTCGCGGTCAATCGGGCCTTGATCCGGGGCAGAAGGCCCAGCGTCCTGGCGAGCGCGGCGAGGTCGCGAGGCGTGGCCCGGCCGGTCCCGACCCGGGCGGCGAGGCGCTCGAGGTCGTTCGAGCCGTCGAGCGCCGAGCGGAGGTCGGCCCGGAGGGTGGAGTCGCGGACCATCTCGGCGACGGCCTCGTGCCGGTCGACGATCAGGCCGATGTTCGTCAGGGGCGAGGTCAGCCAGTCGGCCAGGAGCCGGGCGCCCATCGGGGTGCAGGTCCGGTCGATCGCCTGGAGGAGCGACCCTTCTCGGCGGGCGTCGCGGAGGGTCCGGGTCAGCTCCAGGCTCCGCCGGGTCATCTCGTCGAGGGCCAGCGTGTCCTTGCGGTGATATGGCGTGAGCCGGGCGATGTGGCCGATCGCCGACTTCTGGGTGTCCCGGAGGTAGGCGATGAGCGCCCCGGCGGCCTGGACCTCGGCGCATTCGTCGTCGATCCCGAAGCCGGCGAGCGTGGTCGTGCCGAATTGCTCGTTGAGGACCTTGCGGGCCTGCTCGGCAACGAAGTCCCACGACGGACGGGAAGTGATCGCCAGGCTCGACCCGGCCCGGAGCGAACGGACCCAGGGGGCATCCAGGCTGGTCTCCGAGACCAGCGACCTCGGAGGGGTTGAGCCGGGCGATCTCGTCGAGCAGTTCGGTCCGGCCGACGCAGGTCAGCGAGAACCGGCCGGTGGAGAGCTCGACCCAGGCCAGGCCGAGCTTGCCCCGGACCTCGACGATCGCGGCCAGGTAGTTCGCGATCCGGGGGTCGAGGAAGGCGTCCTCGGTCAAGGTCCCGGGCGTGACCACGCGGACGATGTCCCGCTTGACCACCCCCTTGGCGAACCGAGGGTCCTCAATCTGCTCGCAGACGGCGGCGCGGACGCCAGCCTGGACGAGCTTCTTGAGGTAGGTTTCGAGCGCCGGATGGGGGAAGCCCGCCATCTTGGTGGCGCCGGGCCCCTTGTCCTTGTCGCGGGTCGCGATGGCCAGGCCGAGCAGCTCCGAGGCCCGCTCGGCATCGTCGCCGAACATCTCGTAGAAGTCTCCCATCCGGAAGAGCAGGAGGGCCTCGGGATCGCGAGCTTTCAGCTCGCGATACTGCTGCATCATCGGGGTCGAGGGTAGGTCGCTGCTCATGAAGGGCGAGGTGCGGCGGAGGGCGAGCGTCGAGTCGGGACGCATCGCCCCGGCGGGATGGAGAGAATCGATCGGGGCGCGAGCCGCCGGCTGGAGTCAGAACTTGTCGAGCGCGGTCTGCTCGTCCGCGTAGATCTCGAAAACCTTTTCGAGATTGGTGATGCGGAAAATATGGAGCAGATCCGGCTTGAGGCCGCAGAGCTTCAATTGACCGTTGACCGCGGCGACCCTTTTCTGGAGGTTCACTAACTTGCCGAGGATCACGCTCGAGCAAAGTTCAAGATGGCCGAAATTAATCAAGAGCTGATTATGGCCCTTATCCTCGACCAGGCTGTAAAGTTCTTCACCGACTTCCTTGATGACCTCATCCTCCACGATCCTCGTATCCGCAAAACTGACAACCGTGACACCATCCACTTTATCAAGGCGAAGACGGCGCGAGGTTTGTACCATGGATGCGGACTCCCAGGAGGGCACAGTTACGAATCAGTCACATCACGATTCATCTCGATGCGGACGGGAGGAGATCGCGCAACCGGGACGATCGGAGGTCAAGGCAAGCCTGCCCTCCCGTTCTGTCCGGATCGGTCGACTCCGAGGGGCAGGGTTTTCCCCCCGGGCGGCCCGGATCGAATGGCAGGACAAGCCCTTCTTTCGGAGAGCCGGTCAGAACTTGTCGAGAGCGGCCTGCTCCTCGGCGTGGATCTCGAAGACCTGATCGAGCCGGGTAATCCGGAAGACTTCCAGGAGATCAGGGTGGATGCAGCAGAGCTTGAGCTTGCCCTTGACCGCGCCAACCTTCTTTTTGAGGTTGATCAGCTTGCCCAGCGCGGCGGAGGAGAGGTACTGGACGTTGCCGAAGTTGAGCAGCAGCTCCTTGTGGCCCTCGTCCTCGACCAGGCTGTAGAGCTGGTCGCCGACTTCCTGGATGTTCTCATCGGTCACGATCTTCGTGTCCACGAAGCTGACGACCGTGACATCATCCACTTTCTCGAGGCGGAGATGACGGCGTGGGGCTTGCGACATCGAGGCAGACTCCTGTCACTGGGACGGGGCGGCGGCTTTCGGGAAGGATGATCGGCCCGAAGGTGCCGGACTCGCGAGTGGTTCCCGGGCTCGGCACGGAGCCGGTCGATGCGATGAACCACGCGACAAGGTGGTCCATTTAGAGTTACCACAACCTGGCGAGGAATCAAGAGCCGACCCTCTCCGGGGCCATTCAAAAGTCAGTCGGAGGAGGGGAATGGGGACTGGCTCCGGCTGGACCCGGCCGATGCCTGTCCCCCTTCTCGCCTCGCGTTGCGACCATGGAATGGCCCTGGAGAGGGTCGGCTGGATCACCTCGGCCGAGGACGCAAGGTTGGGTGCTCCTTAAACCCTAGCACATCAATCATCGATTTGTCGGCCGGACACCAGGCCGATCGTCAGAGTTGATCGGACGAGATCACTTCCTTGCCGCTCATCGTGCTGAGCGCCCGCCAGGTCAGGATTGAGATGGTGTTCTTGTAGAAATGCACCGATCCGTCGGCCATCGCCGCGTTGACGCCGCCCGAATGGTAGCTCCGTGGCGCATTGAACGATTCGGCCGGGGTCGGGTTCCCGTTGCAGGGAGGGACGTTCGGGCCCGGATAGTTGCAGTACCCTTGCATGTAATCGGGGATGAGCAAAGTATTGGGCGTGGTGAAGCCGTTAAAATAGAAGCAGTTGTGGTCGTCGTTGTAGATGTCGCCCCGGTGGTCCGAATTGTTGCCGAGGTTGGGCCCGATGATCACCTCGCTCAGCAGGAGAGTGTTGCTTGTCCCGTCGGTGAACGACTGGAGCCCGTACGACTTGTTCGCGGTGAACGGCGCGGGAAAGAACGACACGTTGGTGTAGGCGGCACTCGGCGGGTTGGAGATGCTGAACGGGTCGTTGGCGCCGCCCTGGTCGAAGTGGGTCGGGCCGAAGTTGACCATCATATTGGCCTTGGCCCGGGGATAGGCCGAGGTCGGCTCCTCGATCATCGACGCGTTGGGGTCGGAGGGGCAGTCGTAGACCGCGATGTTCACCAGAATCACGGTCGTGTTCTGGGGCTGGTAGAAATCCGTTGTGTAGTTGGTCGCGTTGTAGGTGGTCGTCTGCTCGATGAAGTTCATCAGGCTGAACGCCCAGGTTCGCCGGGGACCGCTCTGGCGCCCGATCGGCAGCCTGCCGTTGACGTCGTGGTAGTTCTGCATTCCCAGCGCCAGCTGCTTCAGGTTGTTGACGCACTGCGAGCGGCGGGCGGCCTCGCGGCCGCCTGGACGGCCGGCAGCAAGAGTGCGATCAAGACGGCGATGATCGCGATGACGACGAGAAGCTCGATCAACGTGAAGGTGCGCGCACGACCGCTGCGAGAGGGCAATGATCGGGACATGGTTTTGGCCTCACCTCGGAAGTGAATAATGGACGAGAAGTGCTCTGGAGCCAGGATCAGGTTAGCGCGCGGAGTGTCATTGTTCCAGAGAAATCCAGCGAGGATTTCCGTCTTTTCCATCCAGGAAGACGATTGGATGGTTCCATCGAACCGTGCGTAGGATCGCTCGTTCAGGGCTCGTTGGCGCGGAACAGGTAGCTGGCTTCCTGGTGAGCCCGGGTCGGGCGGATCGTATCGGCGACTGAGAGCTCGCGGGCCAGGTTCTGGAACTCGATCTGCGACCGGATCGAGGGCTCGCCGGGACGAGCGGGTGGGACCCGTCGGTAGGTCCCGTCAGGCTGAAGCTCCCGGGCCTTCACGTTGTCCAGCAGGGCGACGCCGAGGATGCCGTCGATGATCCGGTTCTGGAGGCGAGGGTCCTCGATCGGGAAGAGGATCTCGACCCGTCGCCGGAAATTCCGGGGCATCCAGTCGGCGGAGGAGAGGAAGACCTCGGGCTTGTCGTTGTTCTGGAAGTAGCTGATCCGCGAGTGTTCGAGGAACTTATCGACGATGCTGATGACCCGGATGTTCTCGGAGAGGCCGGGCAGGCCGGGTCGGAGGCAGCAGATCCCCCGGACGATCAGGTCGATCCGGACCCCGGCGCGACTCGCGGCGCCCAGGGCGACGATGGCGTGGGGGTCGACCAGCGCGTTCATCTTGGCGATGATCCGCGCCGGCAGCCCGGCCTCGGCGTTGGCCCGCTCGCGATCGATCAGGGCGATCAGGCGATCCGCCAGGTTCATCGGGGCGATCGTCAGCTTCTTCCACCCGTGACCTTGCGAGTAGCCGGTCAGGAGGTTGAAGAGGGCGCTGGCGTCCTCGCCGAACTCGGGCCGGCAGGTGAAGAAGCTGAGGTCGGTGTAGATCTTCGCGGTGGTCGGGTTGTAGTTGCCGGTACCGAGGTGGACGTAGCGGCGGATGCCGTCCTTATCGCGTGCGGACGACCAGGCACGCCTTGCAGTGGGTCTTGAGCCCGACCATCCCGTAGACGACGTGGACGCCGGCCTTCTGGAGGGCCTGGGCCTTGACGATATTGTTCTCCTCGTCGAGCCGGGCCTGAAGTTCGACCAGGGCCGTGACCTGCTTGCCGTTCTCGGCGGCGCGGGCCAGCGCGGTGATGATCGGGTTGGCCTCGGCGGTCCGGTAGAGCGTCTGCTTGATCGCCAGGACGTTGGGGTCCTCGGCCGCCTGCTCGATGAACTGGATGACCGACTCGAACGACTCGTAGGGATGATGAACGAGCAGGTCCTGCTCGCGGATCGCCGCGAAGACGTCGGCCCCGTTGGCGAACGCGGCGGGCATCTGCGGCTCGTAGGGGGGCTCCTTCAGCTCGCGGAACCCCTCGATCTTCCAGAGGGCCGCCAGCACGGTCAGGTCGACCGGCCCGTCCACCTTGTAGACGTCGCGCTCTTCGAGGTCGAGCGCCGAGGCCATCTGGAGCTGGGCGAGGAACCCTTCGTCGGTCCGCTCGTCGATCTCCAGGCGGACCGCGGCGCCCCACTTCCGCATCCGGAGCGTCTCCTGGATCGTCGAGAGCAGGCTGCTCTTGACCTCGGTCTCCTGGATGGTCAGGTCGCTGTTCCGGGTGACGCGGAACGCCACGCAGGCGGCCACCTTGAACCCGCCGAAGAGGGCGCCGAGCCTCGGCGCGATCACTGATTCGAGCAGCACGAACCGGTGCTGGCCGTCGCCGACGTCGGGCAGGGGGACCAGCCGGTTCAGGACCGAGGGGACCTGGAGCACGGCGTAGAGCTGCCGGGGGGGGTCCTGGCCGATCGTCTCGATCCGGAGGATCAGGTTGAGGCTCTTGTTGTGCAGGTGCGGGAACGGGTGCGCCGGGTCGATCGCCAGCGGCGTGAGGACGGGATAGACCTGGCTGTCGAAATAGGCGTCGAGATAGGCCTTTTGCTCGTTGCAGAGCTCCTCGTGCTCGCAGACGAGGATGCCGTGCTTGACGAGCTGGGGGCGGAGGTCGGCCCGCCAGGTCTCGTACTGGCGGTCGACGAAATCGTGCGCCCGCCGGGAGATCTCGGTCACCTGCGCCAGGGTGCTCATCCCCTCGGGCGGGGTGTCTTGCGGTTCGAGGTTGTCGTAGAGCTGGGCCTGGAGGCCGGCGACGCGGACCTCGAAGAACTCATCGAGGTTCGACGCGGAGATCGCCAGGAAGCGAAGCTGATCGAGGAGCGGATTGGAGGGATCGCGCGCCTCCTCAAGGACCCGTTCGTCGAAGTCGAGCCAGCTCAGCTCCCGGTTAATGAAGAAGCCGGGGTCGACGGCCGAAGGGGGGTCGGACACCACCAGATTCGCCTCGCCGTTGGTCGAAAACTCATCCATTGCCAGCCCCGCCTATCCCATCGCGCGTCGCCGCGCGGGAGGATCAAACCGGGAGAGGGCCTTGTTCCTCGATTTGCCGGAGCACGCGGAGGTTGACGGCGTCGAGGTCTTCCCCGTCCTCGTCCCCCTTGGGCGTCTCCAGGATCATCGGGAGGGCCCGGAACCGGGGGTCGTTGACGAGCAGGCGAAACGGCTCCAGGCCAAGATGGCCCCGGCCGATCCCGGCGTGGCGATCGACCCGGCTCCCCAGCGCCGCAGGCTGTCGTTCAGGTGCAAGACCCGGACTCGATCCGTCCCGATGGACCGCTCCAGCGCCCCCATCGTGTCATGGTACTCCGAAGCCGTGCCCAGGGGATACCCTGCGGCGAAAATATGGCATGTGTCCACGCAAACACCAAGCCGTTCGGGTTCCTCGACCAGTTCGAGCAGGCGGCCGAGGTGCTCGAACCGGTGGCCCAGACAGGTCCCCTGGCCGGCGGTGGTCTCCAGGTCGATCCGGAGCGCCACGCCTCGGGTCCGCCGATGGACCTCATCCAGGCCCCGGGCGATCCGGGCCAGCCCCGTCTCTTCCCCCTGGCCGACGTGCGCTCCGGGGTGGATCACCAGATCGGCGATCCCCAGGGCCTCGCCCCGCTCGACCTCGACAACGAGGGACGCGATCGACTTCTCCCAGAGGGCGTCGTCGGGGCTGCCCAGGTTGATCAGGTACGAGGCGTGCGCCACCGGGTCGCCGACGCCCGTCTCGGCCAGCGCCGCGCGGAAGGCCGCGACATGAGCATCGGTCAGCGCGGCGGCCCGCCACTGGTTGTTGCTCTTGGTGAAGACCTGGACGCTGTCGAAACCGATCGCGTGGGCAGCTCGTACCGCGCGATCATGACCGCCGGCCATCGACATATGGGAACCGAACTTCACTCGCATCGAGACGATCCCTTCCGGCCAGCCTCATAACCCGGCGCCTCCGACCGTCCGGGCGCCTTGCCCGTGAGGCCGAGATGGATTTACAATGAAGATGTTGATCGCGGAGGTCTACAGGGATCGTCGGAGGGGCCATCCATGGGATGGATCATCTGGGGCATCGTCCTCCCGTCCTGCCTGGTCGCTGCCTGGCTGATCGTCCGGAGCCCGCTCCGGCAGATCCTCGATGAAATGCGGGTCGGCCAGGCCCACGTCCAGTTCCGCCAGCAGCGGGAGTGGCTGGAGGTCCGGTTCCTCAAGGCCCTGGGCCAGGTTGACCCGGTCGAGCGGCTCCGCTGGGAATACGCCCGGTGGCACGACCAGGTCCACTGGGCTCGCGACAATCAAACCCACCGCCTCCTCGCCCTGGTCGAGGTCCACTTCGAGCCCGATCCCCTCGATGACTCGCCCGGGTTCCTCGCAGGCCATGCCACGGCCCTGTTTGAATATCGAAAAGGAAGCTGGGCCGCCGACGGGAAGCGGCTCGACGCCACCCGGCCCGACGAGGCCTTCCTCCGCCACGGCCGGTTCGAGCCCGTCGCCCCGCCGCCTCATCGTTCCTGAGAGGCCGCCCGCCGTGTTGACGATTTCCCCCTCCGCTTGAACACCGGGCCGCTCGCCGATAGAGTCGGACTCTCCTCGCGACCTCGACGCTTCCAGGCCCCGGCCCGGCCGGACACACCCTGTTTCGACCCCTCCATGATCGACCGCCCTTATCTCCTGGTCATGACCCTGCCGTGCTTCCTCGACGACGAAGGGCGTCGGTTCGCCGAGGAACTCTGGCACAAGGACCTGGTCGAGCACCTCTCCCAGATCCGCGACCTGACACTGGCGGCCCCGCTCATCCGCGAGGTCCCGACCGACCGCAAGCTGATCCTGATCGACCCGACCACCTTCGAGGGGACGCTCCGCCACGTTGATTTGCCCCCTTGCGGCTCGATGCTGAGGACCCTGGCGAACCTGCCTCGGCTCTCGGCCCAGCTCTGGAAGGCGATCGGCCGGGCTGACATCGTCCACGCCAACGCCGGGGGCTGGCCGATCTCGTTCGGCTGGATCGCCATCCCGATGGCGAAGCTCCGCCGGAAGTTCACGCTCACCAACGTCGAGTCGGGCGGCTGGCGGCTCGGTTTCAACCGACCCTGGAGGTTCAAGCCGCTCCTCCAGGCGATCGCGTTCGAGTCGATGGCCCGCGTGATCGTCAACCTCTCCGACCTGGCCACCTTCACCCATTCCGGCTACCGGGAGAGCATGCTCCTGCCCCGACGGATGCACCGAGGGCACATCGTCCAGGCCTCGTGGATCGACCGTGAGAACATCCTCTCCCGCGAGACCGCCTCGGCGCTCTGGGACGCCAAGCTCGCCGATCCATCCCGGCCGCTCCGCGTCGTCTTCGCCGCCAACTTGCTGCCAACCAAGGGGATCGCCGTCCTGATCGAGGCGCTCAAGGAACTGGAACGCCGGGGGATCGCGGTTGACCTCGACATGTACGGCAAGGGGGTCATGCTCGATGAGTGCGCGGCGGCGTCGAAGTCCCTGACCGGGAGCGTCAGGCTGACGATGCGCGGGCTACTCGCCTATGGCGAGCCGTTCTTCCGGATGCTCCAGGAACACGACATGATGGTCGTGCCAAGCCTCTCCGACGAGCAGCCGAGGGTCATCTACGACTGCTTCGCCCGGGCCCTCCCGGTGATCGCCAGTAACACGCCGGGCGTTGGGGAGTGCGTCACCGATGGCCAGACCGGCAAGATCGTGCCGATCGGCGACGCAATGGCCCTGGCCGACGCGATCGAATGGGCGGCGAGGCATCGCGAATCGCTCCGCGACTTCGGCATCAACGCCCTGGACGTTGCGCAGGGGCTGACTCACGACCAGATGCACGCCAGGCGGGCCGAGCTGATCGAGTCGGCCCTGGAGCGGGTGGCCGTGGGCCAGGCTTGAGATTTGAGATTTGGAGATTTCAAATCTCAAATCCGACCAAGCCGGCTCGATCCGTGCCGCAATCACTCCCGGATCATCGTCTTCAAAGCCGCCCGGAGCCCAATCGAACCGACCAGGGCGTAGTTGGAGGGCTTGCCCTGCCGTTGACCGATCGACGGGACAAGGCCTGCCCGAGAAGCAGGCATGAATCCGCGGATGCCCGCCCTTGAAGGACAAGAATAAATGAGTCGATCCGCGACTGATCAAGAGATCGGCCAGGCCCGTGAGAACAAATGATGCGTAGAAGCAACAGATCAGGGAACCCATGACCGGTTTGATTTGATTTGTCTTATTGTGTTCCACGTCGATTATTGCGACGATCCTCCGATCCGGACTGGGCCGTTCCCACCTAGTCTGGTTAACCATGACGCTCCGAGAGGAGGATCGCGATGACGACTCGAGTAAGACACCTGGCTAGCGCCTTCGTCGCAGTATTCTTGTTGACGACGATCCCGGAGCAAGCCAGGGCGGGCCTGGTCTTCGATAACTACGACGCTCCCGGTTTCCTCGTCCCCTATGGAGCGGCCTCGTCGCCCGTGGCGCGGATCTCCGTCAGCACCACGACAACCATTACCGATATCGCCGTCCTGGACCAACAGACCACGGTGGGGAACATCAAGTTCGTGATCTTTGACATCATCAACTCCACGACGAGCAACCTGGTGTATTCGAGTGCGGCCAAGTTGTTCGGAGCTGACAGCGGCAGCGCGACGTTCAAGCAGTCCGACGACTTCAGCTTCACCCTCCAGCAAGGCCATTCCTACTATGTGGGCGGAGTGTCCGACATCGCCGCGAGCTGGAGCTTTGACGGGACGGCGAATACCCAGAACGGGATCACTTCTGTCCTCGCGAACGGCAACGTCGGTTCATTCACCAGCCCGGTGATCACCGGCACCGGAAGCTTCGATAGCACCGTCCGACTCTTCGCGAACGCCACCGTCGTCCCCGAGCCCGCGTCGATCATCATGGTCGGTATGACCAGTCTGATGGGCCTGACCTACGCCCGGCGGCGATGCAAACCGGCTTCGATCGTCTGAACCGGATCACTCCCGGATCTTCGTCTTCATCTCCGCCCGGAGCCGGATGTATTCTTCCAGATCGAAGGCGTCCGAGCGGCAGTGTTCCAGCAGGGGCCGCTCCAGCCGCTCGACCTCGGCGCAGGCGTCGAGCAGCTTGGGAGCGATTTCCAGCGGAATCAGGCAGACACCATGCTTGTCGGCGTGGATCAGCTCGCCCGGCATGACCTCCACCCCGGCGAGCTTGACCGGCTTGCCGAAGTTGACCAGCCGGACATAGGCGTGGCTGACGCAGGGGTTGAGCCCGAAGAGCTGGAAGCCGAGTCCATGGACCTCGTCGAGGTCGCGAGGGCAGCCGTCGGTGATGTGGCCCACGCAGCCGAGCTTCTTGTGGATCGTGGCGTTGACCTCGCCGAACTGAGCCCCGAGGCCGGGAGGGTTGTCGAGGTCCTGGCCCACGGCGATCTTCGGCCCCGGCTGCGCGGCAACGTAGCGGAGGTAATCCGCGTTGAGGTCCGGCCCCTTCTCGGTCGGGGGCGCGGCCATCGTGACCGAGGTCACCGCGTAGCCGACCATCGGCCCGAGGTCGGGGAAGAGACAGCGGATCTGGTGCGGCAAGAAGCCGAGGTGACGCCCCCGGAGGTTGAAGATCTCGATCGCGTTGGCGATCGTCGGCGTGTTGTACTTCTTGAGCGCTTCGAGCTGGTCGAGGGTCAGCGGCGGCGGCGGCGTCATCGGCGGCGGGCTCCGGTGCGGTGGCGTTTCGAGGGCTCGTCGTGAGCCGGTAGACTAACCCAAGCGGACCCGCCGGGCCAGCCTACCCCGCCAGGGTCATGAGCCGGGCATCGAGTTCGGCCAGATAGTCCCGACCGAACGGGCCGTTCTCGAGCATCAAGAGCAGATTCTCCGGCAAGTCCCTCGCGTATTCCCGGCTGCACGAGGCTGCGGCCATCGCGATCGTGGCGACGGTGTTGACGTCCCCGGTGAAGGAGATGCAGTCGATCAGCAAGCTTTCCAGGGATCGATTCCGAACGACCGCCGTGATCGCGGCCCGGACGCTCATCCAACCCTTCGGTCCAACCTTCCCATCCCACGGTGCGGCCCAGGGACCCGGCACCTGCGCCTCCAGGAAGCGGCCGACATCCTGCTTGGGGCCGAGGTCATGGAGGCAGTAATGGACCAGTAACGCAGCCGCGAGGGCCGCGTTGATGCCGTCGGGCGTGTCGTGAGTGATCCGGGCCTGGACCCGGCAACGGTTCGACGACCTGGTCGATGGTCGGCAGCACGCCGAGAGGGGCGGCACGCATCGCGGCCCCGCTCTTGTCGCTGTCCGGTCGGATCTTGGCGAGGAATTCGGTCCCGTCCTCGACCTCGTTGAGGAAGGCATAAAACCTGTGGGCGTAACCCTCGCGCGGGTCTCTGCGGAAGACCTCGACGAAGCGAGCGGCGAGGTTCTCGGGCGTCCAGCGCTCTCCGGAGACGATGGCCTCGGCGATCGCCAGGCTCATCTGGGTGTCGTCCGTGTAGTGCCCGGGCGGGATCTGATGCTTCTGGTGCCGGATGTAATGGGTCGCGCGGTTGTGCTGCCGGATCACCAGTTCGGGAGCGTATTCGAAGCCCGCGCCGTACGCGTCGCCGATTGCCAGTTCGATGAGCATGAGAGCGAGACTCCCGGGGTGCGATGGAGGTTCGCACCCCGAGGGATGCGAGCGATCAATGGACCTTCAGATCATACGGCAAGATGACCGCGACCGGCTCGCGGGCGAAGATCCGGCGGAAGGTGTCGAGCTTCGCCAGGATCGGCCGGGCAGCGTCGGGCAAGGGCAAGGGCAGGGCGGCGCGGATCGCCGGGGCGTAGATGTCGCGGTCCTCCAGCGGGCCGACGAGGGCTTCGAGGAACCCTTGCGGCTTGGGCAGGACCAGCAGCTCGGTCTTCGCGTCGTCGGGCAGCCCGGCCAGTTGCTTCGCCGAGGCGATCGCGTCTTCGAGCGTGCCGACCTCGTCCACCAGCCCGAGCTTCTGGGCCTGCCGGCCGGTGTAGACCCGGCCCCCGGCGAGCTTTTCGAGCTGGTCGTAAGGCATCTTCCGGCCCGGCCGCGGCCTTGGAGACGAACAGGCGGTAGGTGTCGTCCATCAGGCGTTTCATCGCCGCGCGTTCGGTCTCGGTGAAGGGCTGGTTGATCGAGTTGAGCGTCCCGTTCTTGCCAACGGTGACGGTGTCGGTCGCCACGCCGAGCTTCTCCATCAGGCCGGCCAGGACGAACTTGCCGCCGGTCACGCCGATCGAGCCGGTGAGGGTGCCGGGCTCGGCGTAGATCTTGTCGGCGCCCATGCTGATGTAATACCCGCCCGAGGCGGCGACGTCGGACATGCTGGCGACGATCGGCTTCTCGATCCGGACGACCTCGCGCCAGATCAGGTCGCTGGCCAGGGCGCTGCCGCCGGGGGAGTCGACCCGCAGGACGATCGCCTTGACGGTCTTGTCCTTCTCGGCCTCGCGGAGGTGCTTGACCACCGTCTCCGAGCCCATCGTCGCCTCGCCGAAAAGCGTCGACGTCGACTTGCCCGTCTCGATCGCCCCCGAGCAGTAGATCAGGGCGATCTTCGAGGCCGAGGACTCGGCCTTCTTCGGGCCCTTCGCCCGAGAGCATCTGGATCATCTTCATGAATCCGGCGAACCCGCTCAGGTTGACCGTCTCGGACTTCTTGCCGTACTTCGCGTCGAGCTTGATCGCGGGCACGCCGATCGACTTCGCGACCTCGGCCTCGATCTGGTCGGCGTAGCCGATCCGGTTGATCAGGCCCGCCGCCTTCGCCGCCGACGGGCTGTAAGGCCCGCCGTCGATGAGCGCCTTGGCGTCGACGACCGAGATCCCCTGGCGTTTGGCGATCGCCTCGGCCATCTGGTCGAAGGTGTCGCCCAGGAGCGAGGAGATCTCCTCGCGGAACGCCGGGCTCATCGAGGTCCGGGTGAACGGCTCGCCGTAGGACTTGAACTCGCCGACCTGCATCCAGTCGGCCTTCACGCCGAGCTTGTCGAAGAGCCCCTTGTAGAACGTGACCTCGGCCGCCAACCCCTTGATCATCAGCCAGCCGCTCTCGGGCATCACGATCTCGTCGGCGGCCGAGGCGACCAGGTAATCGGCGTTCTCGGCGCTCTCCAGGAACGCATACGCCTTCTTGCCCGACTCGCGGAACTTCGCGATCGCCCGCCGCAGCTCATGCCCCTTGGCCAGGCCGAGCGAGAGCCCGTGAATCCGGACGACCAGCCCCTTCACGTTCGGGTCGGCCTCGGCCTTGCCGATCCGCTCGACCACCCCCTTGATGTTGTCGCGGATCGAAGTCCCGTCCAGCCCGACCGGCGCGGGCTCCTCGGTCAGACCCCCTTTGAGCGTCAGGTCGACCACGATCGGCGTCGGAGGCGCCTCACCTTCTCATCGTCGGCGATCGAGAATCCAACCAGCCCGGCGACGAGGCCGAGCGACGAGAACCAACGGTCGAATCATCATGATGCGTGACACTCCTTGTGATGCCTTCCTGTAGGGTAGGGCTTGCCCTGGCGAACCTCCGTTGCGTAAGCCTCGGCCAGATCGGAATCGGCAGGGCAAGCCCTACCCTACCTTCTCATCGTTTGAGACGGTTGAACCAAATCAAAGTCGGAACAGCCGGGGCCGGGCGATCCAGTCGATCTCGTAAGGCTCGCCCGCCTCGGTCCGGAGCGCGGCGATCCCGCCCTTGTGGAGTTCGCAGATCGGGCTCCGAAATTCATTGCCGGTCACGAGCAGGGTGAGCAGGTCGGAGAGGCTCGGGTTGTGGCCGACGAGCATCAGGCGAGATTCCTGCCGGGTCGTGAGCCACTCCCGGATCGAAGCCGCGTCGCGACCGGCGCGGAGTTCGTCGGCGACCTCGATCAACTCGGTCGAGCCCAGCGCGTCGGCGACGATCTCCGCCGTCTTGTGGGCGCGGGGCAGGGGGCTGGTCACGATCCGGGTGAGCTTGACCTTGAGTCGATGCAGGCCCCGGCCGACCTGCCGGACCCGACGCTCGCCGTCGGGCGTGAGCGGACGCTCGTCGTCCTCGATGCCGGGCGTGCCGTGCGGGACCGCGAGGCCGTGGCGGAGCAGATAGAGCTGATTCATGTTGAAATCTTTGATTTCCCTGGCTCTTGTCGGCTGGGGCGAGCCTCACCCCGTGGCCCCCAGCTTCGGCAAGGTCAGGCCCGGCTGGCGCTTCCAGCTCGCGGCCTCCTCACCATCGAGGCGGAGGGTCAGGCACTTGGCGCTCCCGCCGGCCTTGATGAACTCGGTCAGGCGGAGCGGGCGGGAGTCGAAGCCGAAGTCGGCCAGGGCCCGCGCCAGCTTCGGGGCGCCGTCGTTGAGGACCACCGTCTTGCCGACGACCACGGCGTTGCAACTGAACGAGACCGCCTCCTCGGCCGAGACCTCGATCAGGGTGCCGATCTGCCCCTTCAGGACCGACCGACCGTAGTCGTCGAAGGCGCCAGGGTAGTAGATCGCGGCGGTTTCGGACAGGGGGCAGAAGCAGGTATCGAGGTGGTAGAACCGGGGATCGACCAGCTCCAGCGGGAGCACCGGCACGCCCAGACGCTCGCCGATCCAGTGGTGGCTCCGCGCGTCGGAGCGGAACCGATAGCCGGCGTAGAGGGTCGCGCCGCAGAACAGAGCGTCGCCGGCCCCCTCGAAGTTGTGCCCTGGCGGGAGGGTCTCCACGACGAATCCGTGAGCCCTCGCCCAGCGGTCGAAGTGCGGCGTCTCCCCCTGCCGGACCCCGTGACGGAACCGAGAGCTGAGGAAATGGTCGCCGAAAACCAGCCCCGCGTTCGCCGTGAAAACCAGGTCGGGCAAGTCCCGGCTGAGGCTCCATCAGCTCGACGGTCACACCGAGGTCGACGAGCGTGTCGAATAAGCGCCCGCCATTGGCGGTGCGACTCGGTCGGGTCGCTGCCGACCTCGCGGTTCATCCACGGGTTGATCTCGTACTCGATCCCGTAATAATCCGGCGGGCACATCAAGATCCGAGGCGTCGTGTCCATCGTCGGCGACTCCCGGGCTTTTCGGACTCCGGACGGAAAGTGGTCAATTCCCATCTCAAATCTGAGATCTCAAATTTGAGATGATTCACCTGATCAGAGCACGCTGAGCATTCCCGCCAGGGTCCGCAGGAACGGCTCGACGTCGGTCACCAGGCCGATCGTCTGGAACGTGCCCCGGTCGCTCAGCTTGGTCACGGTGGCGGGGTTGATGTCGACGCAGACGACCTTGACCCACGCCGGGAGCAGGTTGCCGGTGGCGATCGAGTGCAAGGCCGTCGCGATCATCAGCGCGAAGCCGACGTCCTTGACCGACTGCCGCATCCGGGCCTGGGCCTGGATCGAGTCGGTGATGACCTCGGGCAACGGGCCGTCGTCGCGGACCGAGCCGGCGAGGACGACGTCGACGTCGTGCTTGACGCACTCGTACATGATCCCCGACTTGATCACGCCCGACTCGACGGCCGCCTTGATCCCGCCTTGGCGGCGGATCGTGTTGATCGTCCGGAGGTGGTGCTCGTGGCCGTGCTCGATCGCCTCGCCCCGGTCGATCGAGACGCCGAGGCTGGTCCCGTAGATCGCCTGCTCGATGTCGTGCGTGGCCAGGGCGTTGCCGGCGAAGAGGGTCTGGATCCAGCCTTCGCGGATCAAGCTGGGCGACGTGAGGCGCCGAGCCGGTGTGGACGATCGCCGGGCCGCCGACGAGCAAGCACCTTCTTGCCCGCGGCTCGGGTCGCTCGGATCGAGTCGGCCACGCCCTGCAGGCTGACCGCCTTGGGCTTCTCGCTGGAGACGCCCGAGCCCATGAAGCCGAAGAGGGTCGCCTCGCGAGGCCGTTCGGCGGGCACGACGCGGATGCCGTCGTGGCCGACGACGATCGGCATCCCCGGCTCGACGTCGATCATCGGCACGCACCGGGCGGTCCTGGCGGTCGGGTCGACGGCGATCCCGCAGTCCATCTCCTGGTCGGCCACGTCGATCCACCGACCGCCGAGGCGGAGCTGGGTCCGCTGGTTGGTCGTGCTGTAGAAGTCGTCGGGGAAGGCCCCGGCGATGTCGGCCGACGCGACCTTCGCGTCCTCGGGGTTGACCGGCGAGGCGCCGTGCTCGACGAGGTCGCCGAGGATCTCGTCGAGCTCGGCCGCCGAGGCCGGCGCGGATCGCGATCCGGGCGTAGCTCGGGTCGACCCGCCGGGCGCCGATCTTGCATTCGCGGATCTCGAACGTCCCGCCCATCTGCAAGATCCGGTCGAGGATCTTGGGCAAGAGCAGCGAGTCGACGATATGTCCCCGGACCTCCACCTCTTCGATCACGCCCGAGTCCGGCTCCGGGGCCGTGGCGTGGCTCTCCCGCCGGTCGTCGCGGTTCATGGCGTCGGCATCCTTCCGGGTCTCGTGGTTGGTCGACCTCCTACCCCTATTCTAGCCTGGATCGAGATTTCGAGGAATCGAAGAGGGACGTATGACGAGCCTTTCTGGCTCCCTCTCCCTCTGGGAGAGGGTTGGGGTGAGGGTCGTCGCTTGACCAGCGATGCTCGAAACCTTGAGCGAGGCTTTCCTGGCCGTGCCAAGCCCCTCACCCCGGCCCTCTCCCAGAGGGAGAGGGAGTCAGATCTTGCTGGTGCGGAACGAGTTGCGAAAGTTCCTCAAGGCTCGACGTGCAACGTCGCCGAGACATCCACCGGCGCCTCGCCGGGCAGGTCGGTGGTGATCCGGAAGCTCCGGCTCAGGTCGCCCCGCATGCTCCCCTCGGCCGGATTATAGGTCATGGTGAGAATCTGGAGCGGCCGTCGGGCCGCGTCGGGGGCTTGCAGGGTGAAACCGTCGCCGTTCCCCTCGACCCGAGCGATCGCGAAGGGCTTACGTGGCCCGAACAACAAACTTACCCTGGACCGGCGCGGCCGAGTTCACACTCCCCAGCGCCAAAGAGGCCGGCGTGGCCGAAAGCTCGCCGCGAATCTGGCCGCCGACCGGTACCGGGATGCTCGGCGTCTCGGGGTCGTTCGTGACCAGTCGGATCTCGTCGCGGATCACGCCGGCCGGGGCGTCGGGCTTGAGCGAGACGTTGAGCTGGTAGCCCACCGACCCATTCACGCGCTGGGTCTCCTGGAGCGAGGCGTTGATCGACCTTGCTCGCCGAGGTGATCTTGACGATCCGCCAGTCCGGCTTGCCGATCCGGTCGATCGCCAGCGACTGCGTGGGCGACTGGCCCCGGCTGACCAGGCCGAACTCGATCGTGCCGGGGTTGAGCACGACATCGCTCAGGATCATCGACCGGACGCCAAGGCCGATCTCCGACTCCTGGTTTCCCGCCATCACCGAGACGAACAGCGTCGTCGCCTTCGGCCCGACGAAGTTCCTGGTGTCCATCTGAGCCTCGATGATCGCCGTCTTCCCCGGCGGGACGACCGAGGCGCTCGCCGTGCCGCTGGTGCAGCCGCACGAAACCCGCAAGTTCAGGATCGTGATCGGCACGTTTAGCTTGTTCGAGAGCACGAACGGATGCCGGACCACCCCGCCTCGGGGGACCATGCCGAAGTCGTGCGACCGCTCGCTGAACAGCGTATCAGGCCAATTTTGAGCCTGCGCCGACCCACCGATCGCCAGTAAACCCGCCAAGACCAAGAGCAAAAGCCGACTCATCCTCGCCTCCATGCGACCAGTCGGGGGTCCATCCCCAAGCATCCGTGGAATGACAACCAAGATTATCGTCCGGATTGCCCCCGGCGCTCAGTGTTGCCAACTTCCGCCGACGGGCCAGACTGCATAGATTACCCAGATCACAACCTGGCGGCTCGGTGGGCAAGGCGGCGACCATCCGATGCAAGTCCGCTTTTCATCCCGGCGGGAGGTCCTCATCCGGCAGCCGGCCGTGTTCGACGAGAGATCGGAAGTCGGAGGGGCATACGTCCCACGCCGCGCGATAGGTCGCTTCGAGCGGCAGGTTGACGTAGAGGTCGGTGTCGAGCCAGACGGGCATGACCGGCAGGTCGGCCCCGACCCGAAGCGGTTCGATGAACGCCTCGGGGGTGAACTCCACCAAAGGGGCGGCCGCGCGATAGGAGGCCAGGAGCAAGGGTTCGTCGGCGGGGAGTTCGAAGGGGACATCCTCGTCAAACTCGTCCCAGATGAGCTTGTGCAGCGTCTGGGGGTCTTGCGCACCGGGAGGAAATGGATCGACGATGAGGAGGTTGACCCCGCGTCTCAGGAAGTCGACCGCCTTCGCCACGAACTCCCGGACGGCGATCTTGCCGGCCTTGTTCCCCGGCGACACGACCTCGATGGCGGACACCACGTCGCCCAGATGATGGCGGACGACCACCCGGTTGGCCCGCTCGTGGAACCGGCCCTCCCGGGGATGGACGATCATCCGCGTGCGCGGGATGTCGAGCGTGGTCGTCTCGACGCCGTGTCCGGAGGGCCCTCGATCCCGACGCTGGACCGCCAGCACGTCCGGGTAGAGGCCGGACGAATATTGCTCCACCAGGGCCGAATACCCCGGAGGCAACAACCCGGCGTTGAGGGTGTTGCAGATCACGATGGTCCACTGCTGGTGGAAGTGGTGGTAAATCGTGCCCGGGACCCGTTTCCAGTCGTGCATCGGCATGGCGGAGCCTCCCGAAGCATTGTACCACGCCAGGCACACCGCCGAGCACCGGCCGGGTCGAGTCAGCGATCCTCGACCATCACGCAGCGCCCGAAGATCGAGCCGGCCGAGACCCAACCGTTGATCTGGCCTCGGTTGTTGCCGATCTGGAACCGAGGTCCCTGGATCGCCTTGATGAGGTGCAAGTACCCGCGACCGTTAACCTTGCACAGGACGATATCGCCGACTTCCAGCGACGCGGGATCGACCGGCTCGACCGTGCAGAGTTGCCCCGACCCGATCTTTCCTGCCATTGAGTTACCGCGCGGGCGGAAGGAGACGGTTTCGCCCTCGCGGAGCTTCTCGATGTGGGACGAGGCCCAGCCCATGCAAAAGATCCCGAGCCAGGGCGCCCGGCCGGTGCGCGACGTTCGAGCCCTCCGGCCGAACCGACATAATATCAACAAATCTGGATCAATATGGCATTGTCGCAGCGCTTCGCATCCAGGTAAACCGCCGCGAGCCTGTCGAAATAAACGATCAACTCCTCGAAGATCTCTTCTCGGCCCAGATCGGGGTCGATCGCGTAGATGTCCGCCGCCGCGAACTGGGCCGGGTCGGATCGACGGTACAACTCCTCACGCGAGAGGGTTATCAAGGCGTCCGCGATCTCTCGGACTTCCCTTCGTTCGAGGATCTTAAACGAATCCCATGTGGCCTCCACCGGTTCGCCGCCGAGGATGGCCAGCGATAGGGGCGGATGGCCACCAGATGGGTGCCCGTTCAGGAGAAAATGGACGGCTTGCCAGCGCTTGTCCAGGTAGGCGTACCAACTCGTGGGTCTGGGCCGGGCCGGCAGGCCGAACATCAAGAGCTGAGTTTCGGTGCCGGGTGGGCGGGAGAAGGCGTACCTCTTCTCATCCAGAATCGAGTCGATGACCCCCGGATCGGCCCGGATCCGCTCGATGTCGCCTTGGGTGATCTGGTAGAGTGTACACCTGATTCCCATCGTGTCGAATCCCGGCCGGACCTCGCTCCTCGGACCGTGCCATCTCCCGGCATTACGCCTCGCCGCGACCGAAGATCCGCCTCGGGTTGTCGAGCAGGACGTGCCCGGCCACTCCGAGGGACCGGTCGGCGGACCACCCCCGGCCCTTGATTGCGTCTTCGGCCAGGACCTCGGCGAGAATCTTGCGGAACATGTTGAACTTGCACAGGACGATATCGCCGATTCTCGGTCGAAATGAAGATCAGCGGGCCGATTCCAACACGTCCTTGAGCATGGCCGGGAAGACCCGCCACGCTTCGTTGTAGGTCGCATCGAGCGGGCAAGGAACGTAGTCATACTCGGTCAGGAAGAGCGGGATGGCCGGCAGTGGATCGCCCACCCCGACCGACTCCACGTAAGCGGTCGGCAGGTCGCCGCCGATGTACGACACGACGGTCAGCGGCTTGTCCGGCAGGAAGTCGAACGGCTCGTCGCCGAACTCGTCCCAGATCGCCTTGTGTATCCCTTGCGGGTCGCGCGGCGTTGGTGGGAACAGGTCCACCACGACCAGGTGAACACCCTGACTCAGGATGTCCGCCGCCTTCTCGACGAACGACCGGATCGCATGCCGGCTCTCCTTGTTCCCGGGCGACACGATCTCGATGATCGCCACCACTCGGCCCCTGCCGTGACGGATGACGACGCGGTCGGCCCGCTTCGCGTAGTTGATCCGCTCGAACTTCTGGATCACCCGGGCGGAGGGTGCGGCCGTCGGTGCGATCGCGACCCCGCCCGCGACGTCGCTCGGCGATCGAGACTGGAGCGTCACGACGTCCGGGATGGGTCGGCCGGTGACTTGCTCGGCCAGCGCCATGAACTCCGGCGGCAGCCCGCCGCCGTTCAGGGCATCGGTCAGGGCGCTGATCCACCGCTGATGAAAGTGGTGAAAATCACCCGCCTCGGCTCGCGTCCAATCGTGAACCGGCATCTCTCACCTCCCCTTCACGATCGTACCTGGCCCGAGGTCTTATTTCACTCCCCGCGAGACCGGGGCGGCGACATACGACGCCCGCTCGGCTTGCCGCTTCTTCATTCGCCCTCACCCCGCCCGAAGATCCGCCTCGGGTTGTCGAGCAGGACGTGCCGGGCCACTCCCAGGGCCCGGTCGGCGGACCAGCCTCGGCCCTCGATGGCGTCCTCGGCCAGGATCTCGGCGAGGATTTTGCGGAACATGTTGAACTTGGGCAGGACGAATTCGAGCTTGTAGGCGTCCGAGTAATAGCCGATCTGCTTGACCTTCGGCACCGCTTGCAGCCGGGCCTTGAGGTCGGCGGCGATGAAGGCGGGGATGTTCGAGTACCACCAGTGGCCGTTCGGGACCACGTTGGGGAAGATCCAGGAGTAGGCCACCAGCTCGGCCCCGGCGTCGGGCGAGAGGGTCGAGACCGGGAACGTCACCCCGGCGAAGTGGTTGAACAGCTCGCGGTACTCGTACAGGCTGACCCGTCGGTCGAAGAGGTCGCGGCCTCCCGCGACCCCCGCCGGGTAGACGTTCCGGACCGGACCGATCATCAGGTCGAACGGCAGCTTGAACTCCGCGCAGAACTCGGCGATCGTCCAGAAGACGACCCGGCGGACCTCCTCGTGCTCGTCGGGCCGGAAGTCCATCCGGTGCAAGGCCCTGCGGATCGGCGTGACCGCCCGCTTCGGGGTCGAGATCCTCGGGGCGAAGTCGGGCGGCAGGCTGATCGCGCAGGCCCGCGCACCCTTCTTCACGAACCGTTCGAAGATGACGCCGATCGCCTCGCGGAGCGGTCGCGTAATCGATCACGTCGACCCCGGTCGACCGCCCGAGCCGCTCGATCGGTCGAGGGTTCGTGGAGCTTGAGGACCAGGTCGTCGGTCCGGAGGCAGGGGACGTACTGGCGTGTGTCCCAGCCTTCGAGCGGATCGTCGAAGTCGTTGGTCAGGAAGACCGCTTCGAGCTTCGACCGGTCCCAGACCTCGCGGTCCCAGGCGGGGCCGGTCGGACTCGCCGATCGGCCCGGTCGTAGAGGGAGTCGATCGTCTCGGGCGAGATCCGGTCGTGCGCGAACCCGTGGAACGTCCGGGCGATCTCCATCAGCCAGGAATACTGGACCGTGTTGTCGATCCGGTCGAGATAGTTCGGCCAGGTTCCGCGCCCGCTCGCGAGGCGAGAGCGACGGATCGACCAGGTCGGCCGGCATCCCCGCCGAGTGGGCGAGCTCGGTATAGTAGTGGTAGCCCAGAACCTCATCGAGGTTCCGCGCGGCCGGCTGAAGGGCGTCGATGTGCGAGTGCGGGTCGAAGATCGGCCAGCGCGCCATCTCGTCGAACAACTCGCGAGCGGCCGGATCGGAAACGTGAGTGGTTGCCATCATGGATGAGGCCGGGAGGGAGTCGTTCGGGTCCTTCGATCGTGATTTCGAAGGCTATCGGCGGCCGGGGCGTGATGCAAGGGCGTGGTGATGAATGTGTTGGTGACGGCGGGCGGGACGATCGCCCCGATCGACGATGTCCGGGCGATCGCGAACGCCTCCACCGGCCGGTTCGGGGCGATGATTGCCGAGGCCGCCTTGAGGCGGGGTGCCCGAGCGTCTGGCACCTCCACGCCCCCGGAGCCCTCCGGCCGTTCGACCGCCTGGCGAAGCTTCGACCTCGAGACCCCGGATCTCTCGGCCGAGTTCCAGCGCCTCGGCCGCCTCCGCGAGGAATGGTCCGAAGTCCGCGACCGCTGCCACGCCGTTCCGCTCTCCGAGGGGACCGTGGCCGAGTACGCCGAGCGGCTCGGAAACGCCTCCTGCGTCACCAGGAAATCGACGTCGCCTTCCTGGCGATGGCGGCGTCCGACTTCGCCCCGGAGCCGATTCTCTGGCAAGCTCTCGTCCGACGCCTCGACCCTGGTCCTGCGCTGCCAGCGCCTGCCCAAGGTGATCCAGTCCGTCCGGGACTGGTCTCCCTCGGTCCACCTTGTTGGCTTCAAATTGCTCTCGGACGCCCCCGAGGCCGAGCTGATCCGCCAGGCCGAGGCCGCCTGCCTCGAAAACCGCGCCGACCTGACCGTCGCCAACGACCTGAGCACCGTCCGAGCCGGTCGGCACACGATCCACCTCGTCCGCCCGGGCCATCCGACCGAGACAATCGGCCCGGATCGCTCGATCGCCGAGGAGCTGGTCGACCGGGTGTTCGCCTGGGCCAAAGCCCAGGGGCATTAATTAAGGTCGTTCGAGGTGTTCCTCGGTTGGACCACTCTATCGGGCTTCGGGAAATAGGGCTCGCACTCGCTCCGGAGGAAGGAACGGGTTCGTGGTCATGATGGCTCTCTTCAAATCCTTGTGATATGGCATCCCAGCCAGGCTCGTCGGCTTGATTTCCCTTACTCTTCGGAGGATTTTGTAGGCTTCGGCGGTCGTCTTGGCATCTCCGACGAGGACGACCACTTCGTGGATTTGCCCGATCCTGCCCACTGGCTGCGGGCAGATGTACGCCGCGACTCCCTGATCGTCACGAAGCTCCGTGGCCAGGGCCTGGGCGCGTGCCTCGGCGTCCGGCCCTCGGAACGAATAGGCCAGTACCATGAAGGGGCCGTTATCTTTGCTGACGATTGGAGCGTCTTCCGCTGTGGCCCTTCCACCCAAAAGGAGGATGGCGACCGGGACTATCATCGGGAACCGCCAGGATCGCGAGATTTTCATGACCTTGCTCCTGTCAAGGAACTCCTTCGGCTTGGACCCGTCGGGGCGGATCTTAGCCGGGGGGGTCAGGATCGGCCATGTCAACCGGCTCTGGAGTGCGGGAGCTTGCTCCCGCTCTGAATGGCGGAGCTTGCTCCGCGAGGACTGGGGGTGCTGGGCCGATCCTGCGCGGAGCAAGCTCCGCGTCGGAAAGCGAGAGCAAGCGCCCGCACTCCAGGTGGGGCGCAGTGCCGCCCCGCCAACGAATTCCGATTTGAGCCGGGAGGAACACGACTAATCCCTGCTCTCGCAACACGATACTATTCGAGTAGACACGTCCGATCCGACGAGAACCGATCCGGTCCGAGGGAGCCTCAGCCCCAATTGGGTTCGTGTTGGAACGGAGAATCGAGGTCAGGCGACGAGGCGTCTGAAAGGCATTGAAAGGTCGGAGATGCAACGAAATTGGGTTTGTCCTGGAACAGCGAGGTGGGATCGTCGCGGGGCCTGGGTTCGGAAATTGGCTTTGTCTTCCTCCTCGTCCTCGAACCCCTTGCAACCTTCACCCTGGCTTCCTCGATCCCGCTTCTCCACATCCGCTCCACTGGCGTGATTGGCTTTGCAATTCCAGCCATCCGGAATCGGGTTTGTTTTTTCCAGGACGCCCGGTCCGGAATCTCGAAAAAGTGGAAGATTTGTTTGTCCATTCCGGACGGGTTCCAGCGTAAGGTAGGATGATTGCGTGAAGATCCCGCCCGGTTTCAACCCGCCCGATCAAACCAGCCGGTCCGACCGAGAGGCCGACCTCGCGATGATTGCGAAGAGAATCCGCCCGATCATTCTCCTCAGCCTGGTTTGCGCCCTCGTCGGCGTCGACGCTCGCGCGCAGGGGCCGAAACCCGTTCCGGTGGTCGCTCCTCCTTCCGCGTATCCGGGCCAGGTCTTGCCGATCCTGGCGAAGTATTGCGTCAACTGCCACGGCCCGATCAAGCCGAAGCATGGCCTGAACCTGGCCGCCTTCACCACCGAGGCCGCCGCGCTCAAGGACCTCAAGACCTGGCAGAAGGTCCTGGAGAACGTCGAAGGCGGCTCGATGCCGCCGGACGACCAGCCGCAGCTTTCCGAGGCCGAGTCGACCCAGTTCACCCATTATCTCCAGAGCTTGCTCTCGAAGGCGAATTGCTCGATCGCGCAGGACCCGGGCCGGGTCACGCTCCGTCGCCTGAATCGCGAGGAATACAACAACACGATCCGCGACCTGTCGGGGTCGACGTCCGCCCGGCCGACGATTTCCCTTCCGACGACGTGGGTTACGGCTTCGACAACATCGGCGACGTCCTCTCGCTCCCCCCGCTCCTGATGGAAAAGTACCTGGCCGCCGCCGAGTCGATCGCCGAGCAGGCGATCCTCGCCGACGACGAGCCGAGGGGGCCGATCCGCCGGTTCAAGGCCGAGGCCGATCGCCAAGACCGGGCAGCGGCACGTCGACGGCGAATCGGGCTTCTGGCTGATGTCCACCAACGCCGAGGTCGGGGTCGACCACGCCGTTCCCGAAGTCCGGCACCTACATCCTCAAGGCCCGGGCGTTCGGGCAGCAGGCGGGCAAGGATCTGCCCAAGCTGGAATTCCTGATCGACGGCAAGCCGGCCCGGTCCTTCGAGGTGAAGGTCGAAGAGGATGCGCCCGCCGTCTTCGAGGCGAAGCTCAAGATCAAGCTCCCGGTCAAGCGGTTCGCCGCCGCGTTCACCAACGACGCCTGGTATCCCGACGTCCCCGACCCCAGCAAACGCGACCGCAACCTCGCCGTCGATTGGCTCGAGGTCATCGGCCCGATCTACAGCCTGCCAAACGACCTGCCCGACTCGCACCGGCGGATCATCTTCCGCCGCCCGACGCACCTGAACCGCCGCGAGGTCGCCCGCGAAGTCCTCAAGAAGTTCGCCACCCGGGCTTTCCGCCGACCCGCCACCGCCGCCGAGGTCGACCGCCTGGTCGGCGCTGGTCGACCTGGCCCTGAAGAACGGCGACCGGTTCGAGAAGGGCATCCAGCTCGCCGTGCAGGCGGTGCTGGTCTCGCCCCACTTCCTGTTCCGGGTCGAGCTGGAGACCCGGCCGGGTGCCCCTCGGGCCTTGACCGACCTGGAGCTGGCCTCGCGGCTCTCGTATTTCCTCTGGAGCAGCATGCCCGACGACGAGCTGCTCGACCTGGCCTCGAAGAAGCAGCTTCGAGCCGGCAAGAACCTCGACGCGCAGGTCGCCCGGATGCTCAAGGACCCCAAGGTCACGGGCGTTCGTCGAGAACTTCGCGGGCCAGTGGCTCCAGACCCGCAACCTCAAGCTGGCCAGCCCCGATCGGGGCCGGTTCGGCCAGTTCGACGAGCCGCTCCGGCAGGCGATGGCGAGGGAGGTCGAGCAGTTCTTCGCCGCGATCGTCCACGACGACCGGCCGATCTGCCGACTTCCTCCACGCCGACTACACGTTCCTCAACGAACGGCTGGCGAAGCACTACGGGATCGAGGGCGTGACCGGCGACGAGTTCCGCCGGGTCACGCTGACCGACCCCCGGCGAGGGGGGGTGGTGACGATGGCCTCGACCCTGACCGTCACCTCGAACCCGACCCGGACCTCGCCCGTCAAGCGCGGGAAGTGGATCCTCGAGGAGATCCTCGGCACGCCGCCGCCCCCGCCGCCGCCCAACGTCGCCGACCTGCCCGACGAGAAGCAGGACGTGGCCCGGGGGACGCTCCGGGTCCGGATGGAGAAGCACCGGGCCGACCCGAACTGCGCGTCGTGCCATGCCCGGATGGACCCGCTCGGCTTCGGCCTGGAGAACTTCGACGCCATCGGCTCCTGGCGGGACAAGGACGGCAAGTTCCCGGTCGAACGCCTCGGGCACCCTGCCGGGGGGCCAGTCGTTCGCCGGGCCGGTCGAGCTGAAGGCGGTGCTCGCTGACGAAGATCAAGCCGTTCTCGCGCTGCCTGACCGAGAAGCTGATGACCTATGCCCTGGGCCGGGGGCTCGAATATCCGGACCATTGCGTCGTCGAGAAGATCGGCCGACTCGGTGCTGGCCGACGGCGGCCGGTTCTCGAAGCTGGTCTCCGCGATCGTCCACAGCGACCCGTTCCAGAAGCGGGGCGTCGAAGGGAGCCTCTGCACGATGAAGCCGATCTCGCGAAGGACGATCCTCAGAGGCCTGGGCACGGCGGTCGCACTGCCCTGGCTGGAGGCGATGGCGCCGTCGATCCGCTCGGGCCAGCGCGGCCGCGCTCGATGCCCCGCGGCGGATGGCGTTCTTCTACGTCCCCAACGGCGTCCACATGCCGGACTGGACGCCTACGGGCGACGAAACGGGCTTCCCGCTCCCCGAGATCCTCCAGCCGCTCGCCCCGTTCAAGGACGACCTCCTGGTCCTGACCGGCCTGACCCAGGACGGGGCCTTCGCCCACGGCGACGGCGGCGGCGACCACGCCCGGTCGCTCGCCAGCTTCCTGACCGGCACCCACCCGCTCAAGACGGCCGGCTTCGGGATCAAGGCGGGCGTCTCGGTCGACCAGGTCGCCGCGCAGAAGGTCGGCAAGGCGACCCGGTTCCCCTCGATCGAGCTGGGGATCGACCGGGGCGCTCAGGCGGGTAACTGCGACTCGGGATACAGCTGCGCCTATTCGTCGAACATCTCCTGGCGGTCGGAGTCGACCCCGATGGCCAAGGAGATCAACCCGCAGCTGGTCTTCGAGCGCCTCTTCGCCGGCCAGCTCTCGCACGAGTCGGCCGAGGCCCGGGCCAAGCGCGAGAAGTACCGCAAGAGCATCCTCGACTTCGTCGCCGAGGACGCCCGGCAGCTCCGGGGCAAGCTCGGCCAGGTCGACCGCCAGAAGGTCGACGAGTACCTGACCTCGGTCCGGGAGCTGGAGAGTCCGGCTCGCCCGGGTCGAGACGACGCCGGCGGTCGACCTGAAGGGCGTGCCCCGGCCGACCGGCATCCCCAGGGACAACCGCGAGCACATCCGCCTGATGTTCGACGTGCTCGCCCTGGCCTTCCAGACCGACTCGACCCGGATCGCCACCTTCGTCTACGCCAACGAGGGGAGCACCAAGAGCTACCGGTTCATCGGCGTCCCCGAGGGGCACCACGACCTCTCGCACCACGGCAGCGACCCGGAGAAGCAGGCGAAGATCAAGAAGATCAACATCTACCACATCGAGCAGTTCGCCTACTTCCTCGAGAAGCTCCGGTCGATCCGCGAAGGGGAAGGCACGGTGCTCGACCACTCGATGATCGTCTACGGCAGCGGGATCAGCGACGGCGACCGCCACAACCACGACGACCTGCCGATCCTCGTCGCTCGGCAAGGGGAACGGCACGATCAAGGAGCGGCCGGCACCTGGTCTACCCGAAGAACACCCCGCTGAACAACCTGTACCTCTCGATGCTCGACCGCGTGGGCCTGCCGACCCCCGCGCTGGGCGACAGCACCGGGCCGTTGCCCAGGCTCGACGGCTGAGCCCTTTCGAGAGGGTTCGTTCGACGGAGAAAGGCCGCCCCGGAACATCCGGCGCGGCCTGGCGTCTTCCCGCGATTGGACCGTGGTCTCGATCAGCCGAGGTGCCTGGCGATCGAGCTGGGCAGGTGATCGTGGACGGTCCTGGGCAGTGACTTCAGCGACGAGACCAGGTGATGGTAGCGGTCGGGGACGTCCTGGAGCGACTCGGGCAGGTACTTCTCGGCCCAGGTCTCCTCGCGGGTGAACATCGAGCAGAGGACCAGCCCGAGCCCGAAGCCAAGCCCGAAGCCGAGCAGGACCGACGGCGCCGGGTTCCTCGCGACCAGGCCCTCGGCCTGCCGATAGCCGTGCATCGCCCCTTCTCGGGCGGAATCGTAGCCCTCGCGAAGTCGCTCGCCCACGTGCTCGGCCCCTTGCTGGACCTGCTGGCCGACGTTATGGAGCTGGTCGCGAGCCCCCTGCATCGACCCACCGTTGGGATTCGGATTCTTGTTCGGCATCGAGATGACTCCTGTCCACACAAGATGAGTGGAGTGGGGTAAACCGGCGTTCCAGATCTCCGTGCGAAGATCCGACTATCCAGTCTCCGGTGCAAGGGTCGTGCCGTCATCAGGGATGATCTCCGGGCGGGAACGTCTCTGCTCGGAGAGGAGTCCGAAGCTTCTCGGCCAGGGTGTCCCGGGCGAATTCACGGGCGGGATCGGGCGAGCGGCACGACGATTGCCTTTTTGGACCGGCGACTTGACGGGAGACGGTTCCTCAATGTTTGGGGCGATCGTCGCCGTCGTGGCAACTCGAAGGACATTCCCGATGAAGCGCTTCCTGGCTTCGGCCCTGATCATTGGCGTCTCGACGTTCGGCCTGGTTGGCTGCGAGGAGAAGTCCGAGGTCAAGAAGACCACCGAGGTGAGCACCCCGAGCGGCACCGAGAAGGTTACCGACAAGACGACGGTCGAGAAGACCGGCGACGCCAAGACCAACAGCACCGAAGCTCCCAAGTAATCCGAGATCGCGGCCATCAACGCGAACCATGACGCCCCCTGGCATTCCAGGGGGCGTCTTTGGTTTCACCCTCGTGAGTTCAAAATATCTGGGTTCTCTCGATTTTTGGCACCGCGATTGCGTTACAATCCGCCAGTGACCGACCACGTGGTCGGCGGAACACGAAGCTCAGGGGAGTTTGCGACGATGGCGATCAACGCTCAGGAAATCCAGGGTCAGTGGAACAAGCTCCGAGGCCAGGTCAAGGAGAAGTGGGGTCAACTGACCGATGATGACCTGCAGATCCACGGCGGGAACATCGACCAGCTCGTCGGCAAGATCCAGGCGCGGACCGGCGAGGGGCGCGAGGCCGTCGAGAAGTTCCTCTCCGACCTGACCGCCAAGGGCAGCTCGACCATCGCCAATGCGGCGGGCGCTGTCAGCAACTTCGCCCAGCACGCCGGCGAGCGGTTCCGCGACCAGTACGGCAACGTCTCCGACCAGGCCCGCGAACGCTACGACATGGCGCAGGACCTGGTCCGCCACAACCCCGCGCAGTCGGTCGCGGCGGCCTTCGGCGTCGGCCTGGTGGCCGGCCTGATCGTCGGCCTCGCCCTCCGCTCGCGTTAAAAGGCGTCTCGATCCATCGCGGCGAGACGTTCGTTCTCGCCGCGGTCTTCCCCTTCTGACCTATCCCAACCGTCTTCGGACGACAAGGAGTTCTCCCATGCTTCGCTGGGCCGTCACATTCGCGATCATCGCGATCATCGCCTCCCTACTCGGCTTCACCAACGTCGCCGGGACGTCTTACGATATCGCCAAGCTCTTCGCGCTGGTCTTCCTGGTCCTGTTCGTGGTCGCGATCGTCGCGGGCCGGCGGGTGCTGGGTGGACCCACGGTCTAGCGGACGCCAACGGGCGGACGCTCGGCCGATTCAATACGCGAGGCGAGGTCCCCGGATGGGGACCTCGCCTCGCGGCCGTTTCGAAAGGCAGGAAATCCTCAAGCCCGCTCGTAGCAGCACTTCTTGTACTTCTTCCCCGACCCGCACGGGCAGGGGTCGTTCCGGCCGATCGGCGAGGCGTCGGCCGGCCTGCGGATCGTGACCCCCTTGACCCCGCCCTCCGGCTTGAGCCGCTGGCCGTAAGACCGGCCGATCACCCGGACCTGAGCCGCCCAGTCGGACCCCTCGCCGACCCGTCCGCTTTCCTGAAGGTATTCGAGGAACCGCGCGACGACCTCCGGGACGTGCGGACGCGCGGAGTCGGGCAGCGAAAGCCGGGGCATGACCTCGCTCAGGACCGTCGCGAACGTACCCGTCGAGACCTCATCCGGGAACTCGGGATCGATCTTGCGCACCGCCACGCCGAAATGCGACAAGATTTCGGGCACAAAATTGCGCACAAGCGGATCAAGAAGTCCCGCCCCGAACGATTCCGAGAAATCACCCGCCCAGTTGTCCCAGCGATTATCGAACATGCCGTGCTTTCAGAGAAGAAAGAGCGGGTCGCAGGCAGCGGTTAGCGGGTAGTCAGAGGAAACCCCGAAAGCGACCCGCTACCCGCTATCTGCTACCCGCTACCCGCTACCCGCTCTTATCGAATCGGGTTGAGCACCAGGCCGCTCAGGAGCTTGGGGTAGAAATAGGTGCTCTTGGGCGGCATCTTTTCGAGGTTCGAGGCGATGATCTCGACGTGTTCCATGCCGGCCGGGGGGACCAGGCAGGCGAGGTCGCACGCCTCACGGTCGACGCTGTCGAGCACCTCGCCGATCTGATGGACGTAGGTGCAAGACGCCGCGCCGATCTTGACGAGCAGGTCTTTCAGGACCAGCTCGTGGAGGATGCTGACGCCGAGCGACCGCCACTCGGGGCTGTGCTCGGGCGTGAGGGTGTCCATCCGCTTGGAGTTCCGGAGCTTGGCGACGAACCAGCGGCCGTCCTCGACGGTGCCGAAGCCGAGCGTGTCCTGCTCGCCGCCGATCTCGATGGTGTCCCAGGCGTTCCGGCAACCTTCCTCCCCTTCGCCGGTCGGGGTGATGATGAACTCGGGCGCGAGCCGGGCGGCGAGGGTCTCGGAGGTCAGGCCGACGAACCCCCGGACGAGCCGATGGGTCGGCTGGATGATCAGGCCGGGGTCGCTCATGCCGACGAGCATCATCAGGCAGAAGTTGGCCGGATCGTCGGGTCCGCTCAGCTCGCCCTTGGCTTCGAGTTCCTCGCGGAACTTCAGGCCGGTCTCGTAGCGGTGGTGGCCGTCGGCGATGAAGACCGGCTTGGGGGCCATCAGGCCCTGCAAGGCGGTGATAGTCTTCGGGTCGTGGATTTCCCAGAGCTGGTTGACGACGCCGAGGTGATCGGTCGCCTCCTGGGGAGTCCGGTCGCGGATTCCGGCCTCGGCGACGCGGATGGCCTCGCCCTCGGGATCGGGGTAGAGGCCGAAGATCGGGCTGAGGTTGTACTTGGTCGCGTTGAAGAGCGCCAGCCGGTCGGCCTTGGGGCCGGAGAGGGTGTGCTCGTGCGGGTAGATCCGGCCCGAGCCGAACGGTTCGAGGCGGACGCGGGCCAGGAACCCCTTGCGGGTGTACGTCTTGCCCTCGACCTCGAAGGTCTGGCTGTAGAGGTAGTAGGCCGGGTGGGGGTCTTCGCGAAGGACGCCGTCGCGGAGCCACTCCTTGAGGAAGCGGGCCGCGCGGGTGTATCGGTTCGACTCGGGCGAGTCGTCGGGCTGCTCGCGGTTCAATTCCAGGCGGATGATGTTGTACGGGCTGGCGTCGTAGAGGCGGTCCTGGAGCGCCCGGTCGATCACGTCATAGGGGGGCGCGACCACGTCGGACATCGCGCCAACCTGGGCCATGTCGTAGCGGACGCCTCGGAAGGGGCGGATATCGGGCATGGGCTAGGCCATCCGTTGCGGGTCCGGGAGGAACATCTCAGCCGCGAAAGGGGGGGAAGCAGAGACGCGACACGATGGGCGTCTTTTGGGGCATCGTAGCGAATCGGGTCGGTTGGGGGCAATCCCTGACGGATCGAGGGTCCTCGTCGATCATCGCTGCGGGATTCAGGTGTCTACGGCAGGCAACCAGCCCAACCCCCCGCACTCCCGGCAAATAACCTTTCGTGTGGCGAATATCGGGTGAGCCATGCATGGGCAATCGACCGAGTTCGGGCCTCGAACCGGGAATAATTGCATCAATTCCGGATATTGTTTCGAACCCCACACCAACATGCCCAGGACCCGCCCCGGCTCCGTGTGAACGGTCACCGCTTCCGGATGGTCTAGTTCTTCGCCGAGCACGACGACATCGCCGTTGACCCGGAGAAAGTAGAGGCCCCAGAGATCCCATCCGATCGGGATGGCCCAGAAGCGTGCGGCGTCGGAGCGAACCTCCGGCGTCAGATGGGGCGGCAAGTTGGCGAGGAGACGCGAGACGACCCGCTCGGCCTGCGGTGACCAAACGTCTCCCCAAGGACTGGTCATGGTTATTTCCCGACTACGAATCGGGCTGAACCCGCTCCGCCGCGACCTCGATCCATCCCTCGGCCGCTTCGCGGATGTTGGCCATCACCTCGTCGAGGGTCTCGCCCTCCGAGACGCAGCCCGGCAGGGCCGGCACTTCGGCCCAGAAGCCACCCTCCTCGGCGGGATGAACGATGACCTTCCATTTCATCGAATGCCGCCTTTCGGGCCGACAGACCATTTCGCGGTGGAAGGCGGCCCGACCGGAGCCGGGCCGCCCGGGGATGGCCGATCAATAGCGATAATGGTCGGACTTGTAGGGGCCTTCCTTCGGGACGTGGATGTAGGCGGCCTGCTCCGGCGTCAGTTCGGTCAGCTCGACGTTCAATTTCTTGAGCTGCAAGCGGGCGACGTGCTCGTCCAGCTTCTTGGGCAGGACATAGACGCCGACGGGGTACTTCTCGTTGTGCTGCCAGAGTTCGATCTGGGCGAGGGTCTGGTTCGCGAAGGAAGAGCTCATCACGTAGGAGGGGTGGCCGGTGCCGCAGCCGAGATTGACCAGGCGGCCCTTGGCGAGCAGGATGATCCGCTTCCCGTCGGGGAAGATGACGTGGTCGACCTGGGGCTTGATCTCCTCCCAGCGGTAATCTTCGAGCGACGCGACGTCGATCTCGTTGTCGAAGTGGCCGATGTTGCAGACGATGGCCTGATTCTTCATCCTGGCCATGTGGTCGTGCGTGATGACCTTGTAGTTGCCGGTGGTCGTCACGAAGATGTCGGCCTTGTCGGCGGCGTACTCCATGGTGACGACGCGGTAGCCTTCCATCGCGGCCTGCAAGCGCGCAGATCGGGTCGATCTCGGTGACCCACACCTGGGCCGAGAGGGCGCGGAGGGCCTGGGCCGAGCCCTTGCCCACGTCGCCGTAGCCGCAGACGACGGCGACCTTGCCGGCGATCATCACGTCGGTGGCCCGCTTGATGCCGTCCACCAGCGACTCGCGGCAGCCGTACAGGTTGTCGAACTTGGACTTGGTGACCGAGTCGTTGACGTTGATGGCGGGGAACTTCAACTCGCCACGCTTGTGCATCTGATAAAGGCGGTGGACGCCGGTGGTGGTCTCTTCGGTGACGCCCTTGATGGCGGCGAGGTCTCTCGGCGTACCAGCCGGGCTGCCGAGGCGATCCGACTCTTGATGGCGGCGAAGAGGATGCGCTCCTCCTCGCTGGTGGGCTTGTCGAGGACGGAGATGTCGGCCTCGGCCCGGGCGCCGAGGTGGAGGAGCAGGGTGGCATCCCCGCCGTCGTCGAGGATCATGTTCGAGTGCCCGCCGTCGGCCCACTCGAAGATCTTATGGGTGTATTCCCAGTACTCCTTGAGCGACTCGCCCTTGTAGGCGAAGACGGGGATGCCGGCGTCGGCGATGGCGGCGGCGGCATGATCCTGGGTCGAGAAGATGTTGCACGAGGCCCAGCGGACCTCGGCGCCGAGCGCCTTCAGCGTCTCGATCAGGACGGCCGTCTGGATGGTCATGTGGAGCGAGCCGGTGATCCGGGCGCCGGCGAGGGGCTGACGCGAGGCATACTCCTCGCGGATGGCCATGAGGCCGGGCATCTCCGTTTCCGCGATGGCGATCTCGCGACGCCCCCAGGGGGCCAACGCGATGTCGGCAACGTGGTAGTCACGGGCAGAAACGGGCGTTTGCATCACGGCGGTCACGTTCGATGTCTCCTAAAACGGTGAAAAGGCGCCGTTGCACGAGGAAAACCCACCCATCGAGCCTGGCAGGGACGCTCATGCGTGCCGTCGCAGCGCCTCTCGACGAGATGGTGAGGGACGATCTCGGGACCGATTCTCCATCGTCAGGGGAGTCGGACCGCCATCAATCCATGGTCGGAGTCGGGGCTCAGGTGCCCATTTCCCAGCTCTCGAGGTACTTGGCCTGCTCGGGGGTGAGGGTGTCGATGGTGATGCCCATGCTCTGGAGCTTGAGCGTGGAGACCCACTGGTCGACTTCCTTGGGGACGTTGTAGACCCTGTGGTCGAGCTTGCCCTTCATCTTGAGCGACCACTCGGTGGCCAGGGCCTGGGCGGCGAAGCTCATGTCCATCACGCTGGCGGGGTGGCCGTGGGCGGCGGCCAGGTTGATCAGGCGGCCCTCGCCGAGGATGTAGATGCGGCGGCCGTCGGCCAGGACGTACTCGTCGACGAACTCGCGGACGCCCTTGTTGCAGGTCGAGGCGGCCTCGGCGAGCTGGTCCAGGGCGAGTTCGACGTTGAAGTGGCCCGAGTTGCAGACCATCGCGCCGTCCTTCATCGCGGCGAAGTGCTCGGCCGCGGATGACGTGGATGTTGCCGGTGACGGTGATGAACAGGTCGCCGATCGGCGCGGCCTTGCCCATGTCCATGCACCTCGAAGCCGTCCATCGCCGCTTCGAGGGCGCGGATCGGGTCGACCTCGGTCACGATCACGTGCGCGCCCATGCCCTTGGCCCGCATGGCGACGCCCTTGCCGCACCAGCCGTAGCCGGCGACGACCACCCGCTTGCCGGCGATCAGCATGTCGGTGGCGCGGATGACGCCGTCGATGGTGCTCTGGCCGGTCCCGTAGCGGTTGTCGAAGAAGTGCTTGGTCATCGCGTCGTTGACGGCGATGACCGGGCAGCTTCAGGACGCCGTCCTTCTCCATCGCGCGGAGCCGGATGACGCCGGTGGTCGTCTCTTCCATGCTCGCCACGACGTTGCCGACCAGGCCGGCCCGCTCGGCGGCGCCGAGGCCCTCGGCCCAGCCGCGGACCTCCTCGTGGACGTCCTTGAGCCGGTCGAGGGCGATGAAGATCATGGCGCTGACGAGGTCGGCTCCGTCGTCCATCGTCACGTGCGGCTGGTGCTTCAAGGCGGCGGCGATGTGCCGGTAGTAGCTCGACTCGTCCTCGCCCTTGATGGCGTAGACCGGGATGTTGAAGTCGTTGACCAGGCTGGCCGCGACGTCGTCCTGGGTCGAGAGCGGGTTGGAGGCGACCAGGACGAGGTCGGCGCCGCCGGCCACCAGGGTCCGGGCCAGGTTGGCCGTCTCGGCCGTCACGTGCAGGCAGGCCGACATCCGGAGCCCTTCGAGGGGCTTCTCGACCTCGAACCGCTCGCGGATCGCGCGGAGGACGGGCATGTCCCGCTCCGCCCAGAGGATGCGCTGATAGCCGACGCTCGACAGCGCGAGGTCCTTCACGTCACCAGCAACCATGGTCGCCAAGTGGGGATCTCCTGAAGATCCATCGAAAACCGAGCCGGGGTTCGCACGAATCCCGCCACGAGGCGGGACCCGGACTCTCGACTCCCTCAAGAGCAAGCTAGATCAATTTGCCGGGCGGAGCAGGCGGATCGCCTTCTGCCGCTCCCAGTCCATCCAGTGGGTGGGCCCGACAGCCGGCCGGGTCTGATCGTGGATCAGCCGGGAAATGGCCTCGCCGTGGGCCCTGGCCTGGGTCGACGCATGAAGCGACGCCTCGTTGACCAGGGCTTCGAAGCGAGCCCAGTCCTCGGCCGACATCGCGACCCGGATCGCCCGGCTCATCCATTCCGGCGGCAAGAGAGGATGCAAGGGGCGCAGCCCCCGCTCCTGTTCCGGCTGACGCCGACGGCCTCGACGATCACGATCCATGACACGACCCCATCCGATTCATCGACCTCAGCCCTATCGGTCGGACCGAGGCGTTCGATGCACTCTTTTACGACGTTCGTACGCATGTGTCAACGGTCGGTTGCGGGAAATCGACGCGTCTCGGCGACGAACGACGCGACCCGGGCCGGGTCCTTGACTCCGGGCGACGACTCGACGCCGCTGGCGACGTCGACCATCCACGGGTGAAACCGACGGACTCGCTCGGCGACATTCTCCGGCGTCAGGCCACCGGCCAGGATCAGGCGAGGATGGGCGGGAATCCGGTCGAGAAGATCGAACGGGATCGACTGCCCGGTCCCGCCGGGCTGACCGACGACGTGGGCGTCGACGAGGATGGCGTGAGGCGGGCAGCCGAGGGCCTCGGCGCGGTCGAGATAGGCGACCATTCGATCGACCGAGGCGGCGTCGGAGAGACGGAAGGCCCGGACGACCCGGAGCGTCGGCTTGAAATTCGCGCAGGCCAGGAGATACTCAGGCGGCTCGTCGCCATGGAGCTGGATCGTGTCCATCGACCCGACTTCAAGCAGGGTCCGGGCCACTTCATCGAACGGGCGGTTGACGAAAAGGCCGACGGGGTTGGCTTTTCCGAGAAGGGCGGTTGCGATCTCGGCCCCGCGTCCGACCGGGATCGAACGCGGCGAGGCCGGGTGGAAATTCAGGCCGATCCAGTCCGCCCCGGCCTCGGCGCAGGCCAGGGCATTGGCCACTTCGGTGAGGCCGCAGACCTTGACCTTGACGCGGACCTCGTTCAAGAAACGCCCAGCTTGGAGAGAGCGGTCTTGAACTTCGCTTCGGTGTTGACGCCGACCAGCCGATCGACTTCCTTACCACCCTGGAAGATCAGGACGGTCGGGATCGCGGAGATCCGCAGACCACCCGGGGTGTCCTGGTTCTCATCCGTGTTCATCTTGCCGATCTTGACCTTGCCGGTCAGTTCACCCGCGAGCTTTTCGATCGTGGGGGCGAGCATCCGGCACGGCCCGCACCAGGGCGCCCAGAAGTCGACCAGGACAGGGACATCCGCTTCGAGCACTTCCGACCCCCAGTTGGCGTCGGTAAATTCCAGCACGTTCCCGGCCATGTTTGGTAGCCTCGCAAACGTTCGACTCGTTCTTCCGAGCGCGGACGTGGTCTGCCGACGAGAATGCGACCCCGACGGGGCCTCTGCTATCTGGAGATCATAGTAGTGCCGCGAAATAGAGTCAACCGAACCGGCAAGCGAGACAATCCCCAGGACGGCGCCGAGGCCCCTCGGGAGCAACTCAAACCGCCCTCGGACCCGCCCCGGCTCTCCTGGTTCGTCCCTAGCCAGCTCGATTGGGAGGTCTACCTCCTGGCGGCTGTGCCCGTGGCGATCGCGGCCTCGCTCCTCGGCAAGTCGCCGGTCCTCAACTTCATCGCGGCGGGGGTAGCGATCATCCCGCTGGCCGGCCTGATGGGCAAGGCGACCGAGCAACTGGCCCATCGGCTCGGCCCGGGAATCGGCGGGCTGCTCAACGCGACCTTCGGCAACGCCGCCGAGTTGATCCTCGCCCTGTTCGCGCTGTCGAGGGGGCTCGACGATGTCGTCAAGGCGTCGTTGACCGGCAGCATCATCGGCAATCTCTTGCTCGTCCTGGGCGCCAGCCTGTTCGCGGGGGGCTTGCGGTACCCGATCCAGCGGTTCAACCGGACGGCGGCGGGCGCGGGCTCCACTCTGATGGTCCTGGCGACGATCGGCCTGATCGTCCCGGCCTTATTCCATAACCTCGTCCCGAACGCGGCCGGGCTGGAGCACAAGCTGAGCGTTGCCGTTTGCATCTTGCTGGTCTTCACTTATGGCCTGAGCCTGTTGTTCAGCCTGGTGACCCACCGCGAGTTGATCAGCGGCCTGAAAGAGGACGTGGCGGCGGCGATCTCGGAGGCGACCTGGGGTCTCCGGCATGCCACGACCATCCTGATCGTGGCGACGGTCTTCGTGGCCTGGATGAGCGAGATCCTGGTCGGCGCGGTGGAGCAGACGAGCGAGTCGCTCGGGCTGAACGCGGTCTTCATGGGCGTGATCGTCGTGGCGATCGTCGGCAACGCGGCCGAGCACTCGACGGCGATCATCATGGCCCTGAAGAATCAGATGGACCTGGCCGTGGGGATCGCGCTGGGGTCGGCCTTGCAGGTCGCGCTGTTCGTGGCGCCGGTGCTGGTCTTCGCCAGCTACTTCCGGTCCGAGCCGATGGACCTGCTGTTCTCGACGTTGGAAGTCGTGGCCGTGATCCTGGCCGTCCTGGTTGCGCGAATGGTCGCCGAGGACGGCGAATCGAACTGGCTCGAAGGGGCGATGCTGCTGATGGTCTACGCCATCCTGGGCGTGGCGTTCTTTTATCTTCCGGATCACGTGGGACACGCGAAGGGACACGAGCCCGCGGCCGTCGAGGCGCGACCGGGAACAAACTAGAAACACAATGACATATTGAATCGGATTATCCGGGATTCCAGGCCGTCGGGCCCAGTCATGATCGATGACTGATGGGTAATGACCAAAGACCGAAGGAGCTGGTTTTCTTGGCCATTGGACATCGTCAATCGACCATCTTTCGGCTCAGATTATTCAACCGCCCGGAACACCGGAAGAGCCATTTTCAAAACAATAAGGGACAAAAATGCCATCAAACAATGATAACAGTGGTCGGCTGTTCCTCGCGAGCTTCCTGGCGATGATCGCGATCGGGATGGGGTTCTCCGCGAGGGCCGCGATCCTCGGCACGTGGGGCGCGGAGTTCGGGTTCACCAAGGCCGAGCTAGGCATCATCACCGGCTTCGGCCTGACCGGGTTCGGGATGACGGTCATGCTCTTCAGCGTGCTGGTGGAGCGCTGGGGCTACAAGGTCATGCTCGGGGCGACCTTCGCCTTCCACCTGCTCTCGGGCGTGATCACGCTGCTGGCCACGCCCGTCTTCCACTCGTCCGGCAAGGACGCGGCGTTCTGGTGCCTCTCGCTCGGCACGACGATCTTCTCGGTCGGCAACGGCGCGGCCGAGGCGGTCGTCAACCCGCTCGTCGCCGCCCTCCACCCGTCGGAGCGGACGCACCGGCTGAACATGCTCCACGCCGGCTTCCCGGGCGGCCTGGTCCTGGGGGCGCTGGTCGGGGTGGTCCTGGCGGGATTCGCGTGGGAGCTGATCCTGCTGATGTACCTGGTGCCCGACCGTGATCTACGGCGCCCTGTTCTTCGGCCAGACTCTCCCCGCGTCGCAGGCGAAGGATCTACTCGGCGAGCCTCGGGTCGATGGCCCGGGAGTTCCGCTCGCCGTTGATGATCTCCCTGCTCCTGCTCATGGCGATGGTCGGCTTCGTGGAGCTGGGCACGGATAGCTGGATCTCGAACATCACGGGCAACCTGCTGGCCGACCCGAAGAAGGGCCTTTACCTGTTCATCTGGACGAGTACGCCTGATGTTCGCCCTCCGGTTCGTCGCCGGGCCGATCGTGCACCGGATCTCGCCGCTGGGTCTGTTATTTGTTGCCGCCTGCTTCGGATGCGTGGGGCTGGTCCTGCTCAGCATGGCCGGCGAGGAGTTCAACCTCGGCGGGGCCGTCGTCGCGGCCACGATCGCGGCGACGATCTACGCCTTCGGCAAGACGTTCTACTGGGGGACGATGCTGGGCGTGACCGCCGAGCGGTTCCCACTGGGCGGCGCCCTGGTGATCGGGGCCATCGGCTGCGTCGGCAACCTCTCGGCGGGCGTGCTCGGAGGGCCGGCCATCGGCCTGATGCAGGATCGATTCGCCTCGGAGGACCTGCAACGAAGCTCGCCCGCCGCCTGGGAGAGATATCGGTCGGAGACCGAGAATTCCTTCCTCGTCTTCCACGCCCGGGGGCTGGACAGCAGCAAGGTGGCCGTACTCCAGGACAACGGCGATCAGCTCGCGAAGGACCTCGCCGTCGCTGAAGAAGAGCGGCCGGAAGGACGAGAACACCGAGCGTCTCCGCCAGTGGTGGTCGAAAGCCCAGGCCGAGGCCGATCGCGACCGAGGCCCGGTGACCCACGCCACGATCCACGGAGGCCGGATGGCCCTCCGCTACACGGCGATGGTCCCGGTCGCGATGGCGGTCGGATACCTCCTGCTCATCGGCTACTTCAAATCCATCGGCGGCTATCGGCCGATGCACGTCAAGCCCGACGACGTCTTCACCTCCGGCGTGGCGGATGATCCATGAACGGGCGATGATCCGGCTTCATAATTCCGATCGGGCGAGAGACTGCCGCACGACCTCCCGCGTCTTCTCGATCGCCAGCCGGGCGACTTCCTCCGCCGGCTGCTTCCAGTAACCGGGATTGAACAGCTCGACGGAGAGGAACCCCCGGAAGCCGATCGCGTCGAGGGTCCGGATCAGGTCCCCGAGCGGGGCGACGCCGTCGCCGGGGTAGACGCGGTCCGCGTCGTCGATCTGCTCGCGAGGCGGCTCGGCCGGATAGTCGTTGATGTGGAAGACCGGCAGCGCGGCCCCGTCGAGCAGGCGGACGCCGCCGAAGCCCGAGCCTCCTTTATGGAGATGATAGCTGTCCAGGAGGAGGCACGAGCCGAGGTCGGCGGTCTCGGTCGCCACATAGACGACCTCGCGAGAGCCGGCTGAGGGTCTGGCTGAACCCCCAGAGTTCGAGGATCGGCGTCACGCCCGTGCGCCGGCCCAGTTCCAGGATCGCGGCGTAACGCTCGGCGATCTGATCGAGGTTTGGCTTTGTCTGATCGGCCTGGTGGGCCCCGATCGGCGGCGCGGCGATGAACCGGCCGCCGATCCCGGCGACGAGGTCCATGTCCCGCCTCATCCGCTCCAGCCCGGCGGCGCGTTGTCTCTTATCCTCGACGATCCATTCGGCGAACCCCACGGCCCCGGCAACCGTCAGGCCCAGGTCCTCGACCTGTCGACGGAGGTCGGCGAGCTTGCCCCCTCGGCCCGCGAATTCCTCGATCTCCTCGATCCAGGGCTCGACCGCCTTGAATCCGGCCCCGGCCGCGATCTCCAGCTTGCGCTCGATCGTCAGCCCGTCGCCCCGGACCGTGCTGGTGTTGAGGCAGTAGCCGAACGGCTCCCGGTCGGGTTGAGAGGTCATGGATGTCGTCGTCGGTGGTTTGAGGATTCTCAAGACGCGCGGAGAACCCGGATTCTACTTCCATCCGAACGACGTGGACAAGCCGACCCGGAGGGGGGCGGCCTGGACTCCGGGCAAGATCGACCGGGGCCCTGTCCATCCTGACTGGTCACCCAGGTCCCGTTCCGTTTGCCCCGCAAAGTGCCATCCGAGGCCCAATTTTTCGCCGATTCCGGCCGATTTCGGCCCCTTTTTGACCGAAATTCGATCCGTTTTGGCGGTTTTCCTGGGCGTTCGAGGGCCAATTCGGCCGGCTTTGCCGGGCCAAGTGGGTGCCGTCGGACGCCAGGCGATCGGGAGAATCGATCACCAACCGGGAGGTTGTGTGTTAGTCGGCCGCACGGATCGCGATAATACTTCCGCCGGACCCGTCGGATCGGGCGGAATCCAACTCGACCTCCGGCGCACCGGCGACACGAGGGGGCGCATGACGTTGGGTTCGGATTGGAGCGGGACGTTGGGTTCGGATTTCCGGGAGAGGGTCGGGACGTTGGGTTCGGATTGTTGGACGAGGGCCAGAGCGTTGGGTTCGGATTGGAGCGGGACGTTGGGTTCGGACTGGCGAGGTGTTGGGTTCGGATTGGCGGACGCGGTTCCGGCGACTCACGCCATCGGCGTCCCGGTGGGCCCACTCGCATGAGTTAACTAATGTACAGTATCGATTTATTGCATCAATCGCCGCCGGATCGGGAGGCCGTCCATCCATGCGAGCCCTGACTTTCGATCCCCATGCGGCCGATTCCGCCCGGCTGGAAGAGGTGGCCGAGCCGCCGATCGAGGACGGGCCGGTGCTGGTGGAGGCGCTGGCCCTGGGCGTCTGCGGCACGGACCTGGACCTCGTGGGCGGGCATCTCGGCGGCCTCAACCCGAAGACGGGCCGCCTGATCCTGGGCCACGAGTCGCTCGGGCGGGTGATCGAGGCCCCGGCCGACTCCGGCCTCGTCCCCGGCGACCTGGTGGCGGGGATCGTCCGGCGGCGTGACCCGGTCCCCTGCTCCGACTGCGCGGCGGGCGAGTGGGACCTCTGCCGAGATGGGCGGTTCACCGAGCGTGGGATCATCGGCCGGAACGGCTACGGCTCCGAGCGGTTCCGGATCGAGCCCGAGTTCGCCGTGAGGGTCAATCCCTCGCTGGGCATGCTCGGCGTCTTGATGGAGCCGACGAGCGTGCTGGCCAAGGCCTGGGAGCAGATCGAGCGGATCGGTCGTCGAGGCCGCTGGGCTCCGAGGCGAGTGCTCGTCACCGGCGCCGGGCCGATCGGCCTGCTGGCGGCCCTGATGGGCGTCCAGCGCGGTCTGGAGGTTCACGTCTTCGACCGCGTCGAAAACGGCCCCAAGCCGGGATTGGTTCGCGACCTGGGGGCGACCTATCACCGCAGCTCGCTGGATGGGTCAATCGACCGGGCGGACGTGGTCATCGAATGCACCAGTTCCGGCTCGGTCGTGATCGAGGCCATCGGTCGCGCGGGTCCCAACGGGATCGTCTGCCTGGTCGGGGCCGGCTGCGGCGAGGCGCCGATCCCGACCGACTGGGACGCGTTGACGGGGGCGATGATCGTCCGGAACCTCGTGGTCTTTGGCACGGTGAGCGCCAACCGCCGCCACTTCGAGGCCGCCGCCGCCGCACTGGCCCAGGCCGATCGCGGCTGGCTCGCCCGGCTGATCACGCCGCCGGGTGCCGCTCGACCGCTGGGCCGAAGCCCTGGAGCGGCGCCCGGACGACGTGAAATCGATCATCGTGATGGACGACGGGCCGGGAGGTCCCGGCCCGCTCGCGTGAGCCGGCCCTCCCGGTGAACGATCTGTTAATCATTGACCTTTGCACCGATTCCAGGATTTCCGATCTGAAATCTCAGATCTCAGAATCGGAGAGAGCGCAAAACATAAGGACGCGATGACTTACTTCGCCTCGCGGATTTCGACAAGGCCCGCGTCGATGTACTGGCCGCCGCCGGTCTGGTGGCAGTGGATGGCCACGACGTTCTTGCCGGGTTTGAGCGCCGCGCGGGCCGCCGGGGAGATCGGGACGGCCTCGTAGTCGGTCGTGTAGCCGCTCAGGCGGGCCGCCTGGATTCCATTAAGGTAAGATCTCGGCGTCCTCGTCGTGGTAGCAGTCGAGCTGGAGGTCAGCGAAGGTTCCCTCGGGCATCGTGAACTCGCGGCGGAGCCAGATGTCGGACGACTTCCATTCGGTCCGCAGTGCGCCCGAGGTCCCGGGCGTCTCGGGTGTGCCGAACCCGCCGGGGGCCTCGGCCCAGCCCGAGGCGTCGAAGCCCGGCCTGGTCCACTCACCGACAGGCTTCGTCGTGGTCATCCTCCAGGCGATCGCGCGTTCGCGGGCCGTGGGAACGACGACGCGAACCGTCGGCGGGGGCGGCAGCGGGGCCCAGGTCGAGACGTGGCTCTTGTCGCGACCAGCCCATTTCTTCCAGATCGCGGGATCAGCCATCAGCTTGATGAAGACCCCTCCGACGACCGATCGGGCCTGGAAACCAGCCTGCTTGGCGTCCCTCGTCCAGTACCAGTCGGACATCGGCACACGCGTCGGTGAGGCGTCAAGGAAGTCGACCAGCGGGTTGACGATGGCCTCGAAGTCGGCCTTCGAGTCGGCCATGGTCGCGGTCCAGACGGTCCAGTCGAGCTTGGCGTAGGGCTTCCGGTTGTCGAGCGGCAGGCCGTAACGGTCCATCGTCCGCAGGTAGAACGCGACCTCCTTCTTGATCACGTCCGGCGGGAAGAGGTTGAGGCCCAGGAGCTTGTCCCAGACAAGGTTGTACTTCTGGCTCCAGGTCCCCGGTCGGTCGAAGGCCAGCCGGGTGTGGTCCCCCTCGGTCGCGGCCTCGACCCAGCGTTTGGCCAGATCTTTGGCAAGCGCCCGGTATCGGGCTCCCTCGGCCTTCTCTCCGCGAGCCTCGGCCAGGAGGCCGTAGGCGCCGAGGGCGAGAATCGCCTTGGCCGAGAGGTTGACGTTGTGGGCCAGGTGCCCGGCGAAGTCGTCGGTGCAGAGCTGGTTCTCGGGGTCGAACCCTTTTTCCTCCAGGTACGCCGCCCACCGCTTCAACTGAGGCCAGAACGGGGCCGCGAAGTCGGCGTTGCCGTCCTCCTTCGCGACGGCGGCCAGCAGGATCAGCATGTTCCCGGTCTCCTCGACCGGCATCTGGTTCGACCTCGGTCCGCTCGCCGCCACCGTAGACCTGGCCGTTGGCCAGGGGATAGGTGCCCAGGTCGTGAGGCGCGAACGGGAACCTCCAGCGGCCCGAGGCCGCGTAGTTCAGCACCGGGACCAGCGACGCCTTGGCCAGCGTCGGGCTGAACAGCAGGAAGATCGGCGCGGCCGGGTAGATCACGTCCACGGTGGCGATGCAGCCGTTACTGAAGTTCTCCTTCGAGAACAGCAAGGGCTTGCCCGTCCGGGTCGGCCACGAGCTTGTGCGCGGCCAGCGCCTGGCGATAGGCCAGGGCCGCGAGCCGGGCGTACTTCGCGCCGCCGGCCCGGGTCAGGTCGGCCATGACCTCCTCGTCAAATGCTCTGCGACCGGCCGACAAGGCTCTCGTAATCGGCCTCGGCCCGACGGAGCAGTTCGGCGATCCCGGCGCCGTCTCTTCGCCAGTAGGGGCGGAGGTTGCGTCGGAAGTAGGTGATCGAATAAAGATCGTCATACGCGAGCATCAGGTGCCGCGAAACCAGCCGCTCGCCGACCTTCCCCAGGTCGAGGACGAACGCCAGAACCGGCGTCTCGTCTTTGGCCGCCCGGGGCATCCGGGAATCGTCACCGGCGGGCAATTTTCCTCCCTCGGCGAAGGCTCGCGAGCAGGCCCGATCGGAGCCGACTGTCGCGACGGCCTCGCCTCGGCGGGCCGCCGCGTAGGCGTGGCCCCAATCGATCCGCAGGTCGTCCCCCTTGCGCCGGAGCACGGCCTGGTCTTCCGTGCCGACCTTGAGGACGTCCAGGCCCTCCACCGTCTCGCGGCCCCAGGTCACGCGCTGATCCGCGTTGTCGACCGCCAGTTCGCGAGCTCGCCGAGAAGTAGAGCGAGACCGCGTGCTCCTTCCCGTCCCGCGAGCGGACGTCCCAGGTCAGGTACGTCAGGGGCCGGGCGAGAACGTCGAGGTCTTCGGGGAGCGAGGGCGTCAGGAACGTCAGTGTGACGTGGGTCTCGGGATCCTTCGAAGTCATAGATCGTCCGGGTGGGCAGGACGCGCAGGCCGACCTGCGGCAGGGCCGGCACGTCCGAGGGCTCGGAGCCCATCAGGCGGAAGGCCTTGCCGTCGACGCGGACCATGCCGGAGAGGGCCTGTTTCTCTGCCCGTCCAGTGGCGGGTCACATCGTCGGTCAGCCGGTCGGCGTACGACCAGACGCTGAAATAGGGGTCGCAGGCCACCAGGGGAACGGCCGGCGGCCGCCCCTCGGACCGGTCGCCCGGCTCGGCGACTGCGTCCCGCCCCGACCCGGAGACGATGGCGGCGAAGCAAAGGAAGGCGAAGGCATGGATTGGATGTCGTCGAAGCATTCGATCCTCCCTGGGAAATCGCCCGTGTCGCGGCGGGCCGACGCTCCCCTCTCGCGTCGTCCTGGGCGACGAGGTGGATCGAACTCGCTCGATGGGGGTCATTCTCGGTCGAAGTGGCCGGTCAAGATCGGGCGATGCCCCATCGCCGTCGTGATCGAGCTTAACGGGCGCAACTCGCGTCCGGTAGCCGTCACTGCCGGCATCAGACACGGAGCAAGGCGAGGCGTCACATCAAAAAATGTCTTGTTCAATTCTCGTTCTCACCCGAAGCGTACGAACGAGTTGAGAATCCGATGGACAAGCCGTGCCATCAGATTCTGGGCTGGGGACTGGACTCCGGGGAAATCGTCGGCGATTCTGAAGGAGAGTGTCCTATCCTCCAGGATGGGGCCGTCTCGGCATCGCACCCCGGCGGCGCCAGGATGGCGGGAGAGAGGGTTCGCGAGCCCTGGGGATGTGGACGTCGTTTTGACCGGGCAGTCCCTATCCGGATCGATGGCGGTTACAATCGACCGGCGATTGAGCGGCCGGCCGGCCGGATCAAAGGCGGGAGAACTCGGAGGCTGGACCCGCGAGCACGATGGATGCATGCAAAGCGAATCGAGGAGGCCCGGCCGCGTCCTCGATGAACCGTTGTGACGAACCACTCATCTCCGACCCATCACCGAAGGAAACGACCCATGTCTTTGCTGGACTCCCTGAAGAAGTACACGACCGTCGTCGCCGATACCGGGGACATCGAGGCCATCGGCAAGCTCAAGCCGCAGGACGCCACCACCAACCCCTCGCTGCTCCTGCAGGCCGCCCAGCAGTCGAAGTATTCCCACCTGGTCGAGAAGGCGCTGCACGAGGCCGCCGAGGAAGGGGGCGACCAAGCCGCCCAGGCCGAGGCGTTCATGGACGGCCTGTCTGTCGCCTTCGGGCTGGAGATCCTCGAGACTCGTCCCCGGCCGGGTCTCGACCGAGGTCGACTCCGCGCTGAGCTTCGACACCGAGGGAACGATCGCCAAGGGCCGCAAGCTGATCAGCCTTTATGAGAAGCACGGGATCAGCCGCGAACGAGTGTTGATCAAGACCGCCAGCACCTGGGAAGGCATCCGCGCCGCCGAGCAGTTGGAGAAGGAGGGCATTCACTGCAACCTGACCCTCCTCTTCAGCTTCGCCCAGGCCGTCGCCTGCGCCGAGGCGAAGGTGACGTTGATCTCCCCGTTCGTCGGCCGGATCTACGACTGGTACAAGAAGAACAAGGGCGGCGCCGAGATCCCGGTCGACCAGGACCCGGGCGTCGAGTCGGTCACGAAGATCTACAATTATTACAAGAAGTTCGGCTACAAGACCCAGGTCATGGGCGCGAGCTTCCGCAGGGTCGAGCAGATCACCCACCTGGCCGGCTGCGACCTCCTGACCATCAGCCCCGACCTCCTGGAGAAGATGGCCGAGACCGAGGGCGAACTCAAGCCCGCCCTGACCCCCGAGGGTGCCAAGGCCAGCGACGCCAAGAAGATCACCATGGACGAGAAGACCTTCCGCTGGATGCATAACGAGGACGCGATGGCCGAGGAGAAGCTGAGCGAGGGCATCCGCAAGTTCTACGCCGACGCCCGCAAGCTCGAAGCCTTCTCCAAGACCCTCGTCGCCGAGAAGGTCGGAAGCTGACCGACCGTCACTTTTTCGATAGACAGCCTTGCTGGGCTCATTCTGCCTCCCTCTCCCTCTGGGAGTCCATGTTTAGCGTTCCGAATGAGGAGAGATCCCGGATTCTGTAGGGGACGCTCCGCGTCCCGTGGCGCCCGATCCGGTTGACGGCGGACGGGACGCAAAGCGTCCCCTACGAAAAACCGGGAGCTGGCACGCTAAACAAGTACTCTCCCGGAGGGAGAGGGGAGGAAGATCGGCTCGCGAGCCCCAGGGATCTGCGTGCGAGAACGTGTCGGGTCCTCAGTTTTCGTAGGGGCCGCTCCGCGGCCCGTGACTTCCGATGCAGTCGTGCCGTCCGTGGGCCGCGGAGCGGCCCCTACGAAACACGGGCTGGAGTGTGAGGAAAATGCGCATGGTTCGCCCGCGGTCCATCCTCTTCCTGGCTGTCCTCTTCGCCCTCGGCGCGGCCTTCGGCCAGGAGCCCAATCCCAAGCCCGCGCCCAACTCGCCGGACGAGCCGATCGTCGCCGGTTACTCGCCGGCCAATGCCGCCGCGTTCCTCGACTTTGTCTCCGTCTCGTGGACGAGGCAGCGGAAATGCGGGACCTGCCACACCAACTACAACTACCTGCTCGCCCGGCCCGCCCTCGGCGACGTCTCCTCATCCGGCCTGGGTGAAGTCCGAGCGTTCTTCGAGGACCGCGTTGCCCACTGGTCGGACGACGACCCCAAGGCGAAACCGCGCTGGGATACCGAGGTGGTCGCGACCGCCGCGGCGCTGGCCTGTAACGACGCGGCGACCTCGGGCAAGCTCCACCCCGCCACGCGCGCCGCGCTCGACCGGATGTGGACCCTCCAGCGCCCCGACGGCGCCTGGGACTGGCTCAAGTGCGACTGGCCCCCCTACGAGCACGACGACTACTACGGCGCCACCTTCGCCGCGCTGGGCGTCGGGCTGGCCCCGGACAATTACCAGAAGTCCGATGCAGCGGCCGCTGGCCTGGAGAAGCTCCGCCGCTACTTCCGCGAAGTCCCGCCCCCGAGCCTCCACCACAAGGCGATGCTCCTCTGGGCCTCGACCCGCCTCGATGGCCTGATGACAGCCGCTCAGCGCGACGAGACCGTCAAGGAACTGCTGGCCGCCCAGCGGCCCGACGGCGGCTGGAACCTGGCGTCGCTCGGCGACTGGAAGCGCCGGGACGGCTCGACCAATCCCAAGGACGCCCCTGGCGACGGCTTCGGGACCGGCTTCGTCGTCTACGTCCTCCGCCAGGCCGGGCTCCCTCGCGATCATGAGCAGGTCAAGTCCGGGGTCGCCTGGCTCAAGACGCATCAGCGGGCCTCAGGCCGATGGTTCACCCGGTCCTTGACCAACGACAAGGCCCACTACATCACCCACGCCGGCACTGGCTTCGCGATCCTCGCTCTGGAAGCGTGCGACGAGTCCGGGAAGGCACCTTGAGCCGGCCAGACCAGCCCCACTCTCGCGAGGCACGATCATGGCCACCGCCGGAAAATCCGCCGTCCTCGGATCGATCCTCGCCGCACTGGCGATCGGCTGGATGGGCTGCGCGGACCAGAACGGCGAGTCGGTCGCTTACAACCCTTCGGGACCAACGGCCCCCCTTTCTCGTCCGGCCGAGTCGCCTGCCGGTGAAATGACCAAGGCGGGTGAGGCCCAGGCCGACGACCCTTCGAAATCGGCGACGGCCGGCCGGAAAATCATCTATAACGCCCACGTTGACGTCGTCACCGAGGACCTGAACCGCTTCGAGACCTCCCTGACGAAGCTGATCGAGGCCCAGAAAGCCTACGTCGCCGACTCCGAGCGAACCGGTTCCGCCGGCGCGACCCGGCACGGCACCTGGAAGGTCCGCGTCCCGGTCGACGCCTACGACGCCTTCGTCAAAGGCGTCGTCGCCCTGGGCGAGTTGGTCAGCCTCAAGGCCGACTCGCAGGACGTGAGCGAGGAGTATTTCGACCTCGACGCCCGGACGGCCGCCAAGAAGGTCGAGGAAACCCGGCTGCTCAAGCACCTGACCGACTCGACGGGCAAGCTCGACGAGATCCTGACGGTCGAGCGCGAGCTGTCACGGGTCCGGAGCGAGATCGAACGAATGCAAGGTCGGCTCCGGGGGCTGGCCAACCTCAGCTCGCTGGCGACGGTGACGATCAACGCGAACGAGATCAAGGGGTACGTCCCGCCCCAGTCCCCGACGCTGGGCACCCGCCTGGCCCGCACCTTCTTCACCTCGCTCGAAACACTCCAGCAATTCGGCGAGGCCGTCCTGATCTTCCTCGCCGCCCTCGCCCCCTGGCTCCCGCTCATCGCCCTGACTGTCGGCATCATCGTCTGGACCTCCCGCCGGGCGGCCCGATGACCTGGTCAAATGAGAATTCGTAAGGCGGGTTGAGCCTCGGGCGAGCCCCCACCACGACGGATCGCCGGGCCGCGCCCAGGTCTCGACACGATCCCATGGGGAATTCTCAGGAGAAAGCCCCGCCAAGTCGCGCGAAGTGAGCCCTCCACCCCCGACCGAATTGCACGATGTTGTCAATGAGCGGCACGTTCGATAATCTGTATCCTTCGACCAAATCCTCTCCCAAGTTACTCAGTCCGGGCCTGCTCCGATTGCAGCGTCTCCGCTCTCCATCCGGGAGTCTGCGATGAAGCACCTTTCGTGTTTGACCCATGCCGCTCTGGTCCTGATTTTCGCGACCTCGGCCGCTCGTGCCGATGAGTGCGCTCTCGCCGGAGACCGCGCGGCGGCTCAAGGAGGCGACGGTCTTCGTGAAGGTCGCGATCGGTCCCCTGGCCTTGACGGGCTCTGGATTCGTGATTCAATCGACCGGGGATACGGCCCTGATCGTGACCAATCAACACGTCGTCGCAAAGCCGAAAGTCCTGGCACCCGGCGGATTTGTGCCGGGATTGCGCGGTCGCGACCGGCTCGCCCTGATGAGGATTCAGCAACTCCTGGCCGCGAATGAGCCGGCGGTCTCGGTGGTCTTCAACAGCGGCGAGCCGAACGAGCAGGTGGTCAAGGCCGAGGTGCTCTGTCAGGTCGAGGAGACCGACCTGGCCGTCCTGAGAGTCTCCGCGCTGAAGGGCATGCCCCGAGCGGTCGAATTTCGCCAGACGGTCCAACCCTCGGAGACGATGCCGGTCTTCATCCTCGGCTTCCCGTTCGGCGACTCGCTCTCCGAGAGCAAGACCAATCCCACCATCACGATCGGCCGGGGGTCGGTCTCCAGCATCCGCAAGGACAAGTCAGGCAAGTTGGTCAAGGTCCAGATCGACGGAGCCCTCAACCCCGGCAACAGCGGCGGGCCCGTGGTCGACCCCAAGGGGAACCTGGTCGGGATCGCGGTGCAGACGATTCAAGGCAGCAACATCGGTTTGACAATCCCCGCTGGAGAAGTCTCGACGATGTTGGAGGGGAGCCTGGGCAAACCGACGATCAAGGTGACCAACGCCGTCAACGGCGCCGCGCCGAAGTACGAGATCCTGGTGCCGGTGATCGACCCCTTGAAGAAGCTCAAGTCGGCATCGGTTCATTTCGTACCGAAGCCCGTCCCGGCTGACCCGGCCAGGGTGGGCCAGCTCCAACTTTCCTCCGATGCGACCATCCGGAAACTCGACATCTCCCCGCGAGGCTCGATCGCGCGGGTTGAACTGCCGATCGATCCCAAGAGCACGCCGCCGATCAAGCAGGTCACCGTCCAGCCGTCTTTCGTGACGGGCGAGGGCAGGACGGTCTTCCTGGACCCGCAAGTGGTCGCCGTCCCGGCACCGGTCCAGGTGACGACGAAGACCGACGACAAGGGCACGACGACGACGATCACCGAGACGCAGGGCGGCGGCAATGGCGGGACGACGACGCGGAGGACGACCATTACCCGCGGAGGTACTTCCAGCGCCACGCCCTCAAACCCGGGTGACGGGAAGAAAGGAACCTTCAAGATTGGCGACAAGGTGACGGTGAACTGGGCGGGCAAGACCCAACCCGCCGAGGTGGTCGGGATCGCCGCGACGGGATGGATCAAGGTGAGCTTTCCCAGCAACGGCATCGTGCTGACGCCCACGCTTCCCCCGGATCAGGTCAAACCGGTCGCCGAGCCCAAGAAATCGGCGCCGGCCGGCGCCACTCTGCGTTCCTGGGCGAGCAAGGGGAGCAAGTTCACGATCAAGGCGAAATTCGTCGAGCTGAGCAACGGGTCGGTCCTGCTCGAAAAGGAAGATGGCGAGAACGTGACCGTCCCGCTCGACAAGCTGAGCGATGCCGATCAGAAACTGGCCCGTCAGCTCGCCGACGAGGCGGAGGACAATCCTTTCGCAACGAAGCCCAAATAAGATCGACCAACGCGGATTGCCTCTGATTGCTCCGGATTCTCCAGATTGCCAACAGGACTCCGAGGTTTCCGGACCCGGCTCACGCCGTCGAGTGAGATGGCCCACGATGAGTGACTCAGAGCCTTCGAAGGTGTTCCTGTTTGACGCGAGTGACCCCGAGATGCAAAGGGCCTACGAGCAGCCCGAGCGATCTTCCGCTCCTGCTGGCGCGAAATCGCCTGGGAGCGGCTGCGGTCAGGCCCTGAATTCCCCTCGGCGCAGGAAACGACCTCCCGTCGGAGGCCGAGGGGAGGTCGAGAGAAATCGACTTCAACTTAGCGGCCGGCGACGAGCCTTGAGGTGATCTCGGCGACGTGTTTGCCCTGGAACCGAGCGATCGTCAGTTCGTTCTCGGTCGGCCTCCGTCGGCCGTCGGCCCCGGCCATGGTGGTGGCGCCGTAGGGGGTCCCGCCGGTGATCTCGGCCATGTTCACCAGCCCTTGCTCGGAATACGGCACGCCGACGATGATCATCCCATGGTGCAGCAACGTCGTATGGAAGCTGGTGATGGTCGTCTCCTGACCGCCGTGCTGGGTGCCCGTGCTGGCGAACACGCTGCCGACCTTGCCGATCAGGCCCCCCTGGAACCAGATCTGTCCGGTCTGGTCGAGAAAGTTCCTCATCTGGGCGCACATGTTGCCGAACCGGGTAGGAGTACCGAAGATGATCGCGTCGGCCTCGACCAGCTGCGCGGGCTGGATGACGGGGACGTGCGCGAAGGCCGCACGCGCCGCCTTCGCCCCGCTCCGCTCCAGCGCCTCCTCGGGCATCAACTCGGGAACCTGAAACAGCCCAACTTCCGCGCCGGCGACCTGCCGGGCTCCCTCGGCGACGGCCTCGGCCATCTGGTAGATGTGGCCATACGTGCTGTAGAAGACAACGTGAACCTTCATGCGATCGGGCTCCTTGGGTTCCGAGGGAGAGATTTGAGACGCGGGGAAGAGTCACTCAGCGAGGACCGGCTCCGGCGCGGGCTTGACGGCCGGCGTCCTGCCGAAGAGAAGGGCGTTGACGGAGAACCGTCCCGGCCCGACGAGCAGGAAGAGCACCGCGATGGCCAGATAGCCGAGAGCAAGCTCGTAGGAGGGGCCATGGGTCTGAGCGTCCCCGACGAACGGGTGTCCCATCCGGACATGGACCAGAAACGTGGCGAACGCCATCGTGCAGAGCAGTCCGAGCGAGAAGAGCGGGGTCAATGCCCCGAGGATCCAGGCGATCCCGCCTCCGAATTCGGAGAGCGCGGCCAGGAACTGGAGCCAGCCGGGGATCGGCGCCTCCGGACCCATCCAGGACGTCGCGTGCTGGATCTTCGGCCAGCCGTGGAGCACGAACGCCGTGCCGACCACGAGGCGGAGGAAGAGCAGGGCCGCGCCCCTCGGGCCGCCCAGGAATTCAGGGTAAATCCGTCCCATCGTGCGCTCCCTCGTCTCGAAGAAATGGTTTGATCACGTCGCGAATCCTCGCGAGGATTCCCACCAAGGGTAGGGGTTTGGTATCCTTCGGCAAGTAGGCACCGTTCGCCTACGCAGTCACCAATCGGATACCGAGGAGAGTGATCGATGGCCGAGCCCCGCGTCTGCCCGGCCACCCGCGTCTTCGACCTGATCGCCCACAAGTGGACGATCACGATCATCTTCCACCTCTACAGCGCCGAAGGGCCGATCCGGTTCCGGCAGCTCCAGAGGCTGGTCAAGCCCATCTCGCAGAAAGAGCTAACCAAGCGGCTCCGCGAGCTGGAGCGCTCGGGCCTGGTGGTCCGGACCGTCTTCGCCGAGGTCCCCCCGCGAGTCGAGTACCGACTCACCGACCTCGGCGCGACCCTGATCCCCGCGCTCGCCGGCCTCCACGAATGGGCCGGGACCTATGCCGATGTCGTTGACCAGAACCAGCGCCAGGCCGACGAGGCCCGCCTGAACGCTAATGGCGTGGAGATCGTCTGAAGGAGGGCCGATGGGTTTGTCTCAGTGCCCCTGCTGCGATTATTTCACACTGGATGAGCCGCACGCGTGGGATATCTGCCCCGTCTGTTTCTGGGAAGATGACGGAGAGTATCTCCACCAGCCGGACTGCGGTTCACCCGCAAATGGGAGCCTGTCCTTACGCCAGGCCCGCGAGAATTTCCGGGCCTTTGGAGCCTGCGAGGCCACGATGGTGGAAAATGTCCTGCCGAAATCCGAGCGCGGTAGGTATTCCCGACAGGTCCGACAGATCGAAAGCTGATGGCGCGAGTCAGGCCGGACCTCGGACCGCGAAGCGGAGCTTCGCCGAGGTCGAGCGCGGATTGGCCCGTCGCTCCTCCGACGAGGCTCGGACGATCTCGGGCGAGATCGAAGCATAGGTGCCTTCGGCCAGTCCCTTCTTGAAGGCGGCTTTCACCCGGCGGTCCTCGCCGGAGTGAAAGGTCAAGATCGCGACCCGACCACCCGGTTTCAGGCAGGTTGGAAGGCTTCGGAGGAATGACTCCAGGGCTGCGAATTCGTCGTTCACGGCGATCCGGAGCGCCTGGAAGACGCGGCGGAGGGTGTCCTCGGTGGCGTCGTCGGGCTGGCGAGGGAATCGAGTGCAGGCGGTTCGAACGACGCTCGCCAGGGCCCTGGTCGTCGTCAACGGCGTGCTCGCGTGGGCCAGCAGGATCGCTTCGGCCAGCTCGACGGCTCGCGGCTCGTCGGAGTTCTCGGCGAGGAGCCGGGCCAGCCCGGTGACACCGAGCTTCGAGAGGAGTTCGGCGGCCGGGACGCCCCGATCGGGGTTCATCCGCATGTCGAGCGGGCCGTCCGACTTGAACGTGAACCCCCGGGAAGGGTCGTCGATCTGCATCGAGGACAGGCCGAGGTCGGCGAGCAGCACGTCGGCCCCTTCGGGAGCCTCGGTGGCCAGGAACCGCGCGAGGCCCGCGAAATTCATCCGCCGGATGACGACCGACTCGGATGGGAAACCGAGCGAGCGAAGCCGGACCTCGGTCCTCGGCAACTCGATCGGGTCGGCGTCGACGCCAATCAGTCGTCCGCCGGGCTGGACTGCGGCGAGCAGTTCGCTCGCATGGCCGCCATGACCAAGCGTGGCGTCGACGGCGATCTCGCCCGGCCGAGGACCGAGGACTTCGAGGATCTCCTTCACCATGATCGGCCGATGCATGCCGGCGGGCGTCTGGCCCCGGTCGAGCACCTTCGCCACGTCGTCGGCGTAACGATCGGGCTGGTGTTCCTTGTACTTCTCGGCGAAATGCCGGGGGTTCTTACCCGGGTACCGTGGGCGGCGTTGGGGTTTTTCGGGACTGGATTCGGCCATCCGCGTCTTCCCGTCTCGGGTGCGGGAGCCAGCTCCCGCATTCCCGATCTGCGTGGATTTTGCGGTCAGCCGGACGCCGAGTCTTCTGCCGGGTCGAGGGCGTGGCCTGTGTCGCTGCCGTTACCATGACCGTTGGCGTCTTTCTTCTCGGCTGGCTCTTCCTCATCGTCGTAGGGGAGGTCGGTCCTCCTCGCGATCGGCGGAAGGTTGAGCGGGCCGGGGCCGAAGCTCGGGGCCGGCTGAGATGGCGTCTCGTCGTCGTCGTAGGGGATGTCCGATCGCTTCGAGATCGGCGGGAGGTCGATCGGGCCCGAGCCGAAGGACGAGAACGAGGGCGGCTCGGATGAGTCGTGGCTGTCATCGTCCGAGCGGGTCGCTCGTGGCTCGGGAAGCTCGTTGCTGTAGCCGACGGGCTTGGCCTTGGCGTGGAGCTGGTCTCTCGCCCGGTCGAGCCAGGCCTGCTCGGGCAGGCCGTAGGGGCGGAACTTCTCGGTCTTGCCCTGCTCTTCGTTGTAGTACAGGCCCCGGTTCTCGCCGAGCCGGCCGGCGGCCGGAGAGTCGATCAGGGCGCTGGAGTCGTTGATGCTCATCTGGAAGAGGATGCGCAGCTCGAACTCCCCGGCGACCTGGCGTTCAAAGGTCCGGTTCAGATTGCCCACGGTGTCGCACCAGGCGATGACGTGGATGCCGAAGTTCGGCCCCTCGCGGAGGATGTCGGTGAGGATCTTGGCGGGCTTGGGTTTCTCGTCCTCGCTCGACCGCGAGGAGAAGCCGAAGTCGTCGTCGGACTTGCGGAGGTCGCGGAACCGGCCGAGGTCGAAGATCGTCAGGTAGATCGACGGGAACTCGGCCTGGTCATCAGCCTGTCGGCGGGCCAACTCCTCGCCAATCTCGGTGATCAAGGGGGCGAAATCACGGTAGTTGGCCGTCTTGAACGGGTGTGGGATGACGTCGGCCAGCCGGTTGAGCACGCCGAGGTTGGGCGAGTCGGGAGCCGAGCCGTCGAAGACGTAGAACCGGGCACCGTTGGCCGGCTCTCCACCGAGGCCGGGGTCGGCGTGCTGCGTCGCCAGGCTGACGAGCATCGTCGTGAGGATGCCGAGCGCCGCCTCGTCTTGCTGGCCGATGACCAGGACGTGGCTGCCGGCCTGGCGGCGGAAGACGACGCAGGTCGGGTCCTTGATCGCGATCGCGTCGCCGAGCCAGGCGGTCGCGGCCCGGACTTCGGGTTCCCACCCCGGCGCGGCGAGGGCCTGATTGAGAAGTGGGTTCTTGTCGACGACCGCCGGCAAGTTGCCTTCGAAAACGAGTTGGGGGGTGTCCGGCATCAGGCCGCGTTCGAGCGCCAGGTCGTGCATCTCCTTGAGGTACTCTTCGCGCTTGGTGTCGGTGAGGTACACGACCTGGAAGATGTGGTTGCCCTCGATCATCCCGTTGGCATCGTTGTAGATCGCCTCGCCGGGGCGCGTAAGGAGTCGGGCGGCGGCGTTGTCCTCGCTGAGGATCAGGTGCGAGTCGGCCTCGGAGCACTGCAAGGCGATGCGGATGGCCATCTGTGCGATGGTCGTCCTGGCCAGCGAATAGGCGCCGCCGAGGGTCTGCGAGCCGAGGGTGACGTGGATGCCGAAGGCCCGGCCTTGCCGGACCAGGCGGTCGAGCAGCAGCGTCGACTCCTGCGCGAGCTTGTCGTCCTCGATGAAGAACTCCTGGAACTCGTCCACCAGGAGCAGGATTCGCGGGAGGTGCTCACCGGTGAGCCGGCGGTAACTGGCCACGTCCTGGGCGTTGACCACCCGGTATTTCTCGCCGCGGTTCTTCAGCTCGACGTCGAGCCGCTGGAGGACGCTGAGGCCGAACTCGCGCTCCGACTCGACGGCGATCACGCGGGCGTGGGGTAGGGCGTGCGCGGCGTAGGTCTTGAACTCGACGCCTTTCTTGAAGTCGATCAGGTACAGCTCGAGCTCCTTCGGGCTGTACATCAGGGCGGCGTTGGTGATCAACGCGTGCAACATCGTCGACTTACCGGAGCCAGTCTTGCCGGCGATGAGGACGTGCTGCGAAGTTCCCTTGCCGAGCTTGAGGTTCTGGAACTTGGTGGCCCCGGCGCGGCCGAAGGGCACGTTGACGATGCTCCGGCTGTCCCAGGTCCAGTACTTGTCGCGGGTCGGGGCGATGACCTCGAAGGGAACCTCGACGCGCTTGGCTGCTTTGGCCGCCTCTCCGGCGAGCTTGACGATCCGGTTGAGCTCCATGTCGTCGGGCGGAACGTCGAGCCGGAGCGGATAGGGCTCGAACGGGCTCTCCTTCCAGAGGAACCGGTTGTCCTTCCAGACGAGGTTGACGCAGCTCGGCTCCAGGTCCTTGGCGAGCTGGTTGGTGGCGTTTTGCAGCTTGGTGTCGAGGCTGACCAGGATGTAGACGCCGCAGCGGGCCCCGCTTTGAGCGATGCTGACCAGGCGGCGCTGGGCGGTCTCGGAGAAATTGGCCGGATAGTTGGCGACGACGACCACGCGATAGGGCTCGGCCACCTCACCGGCCATCACGTTGTATTCCTCGATAGAGGCGTATTCGTTGCGGAGATACGTCTGGATCACGTTCTCCATGTGCTCGGTCAGGTCGAGCAGTCGCTGGTCGATCTGCGCCTGTTCGGTCCAGATCCGGTTGGTGACCAGCAGTTCGTCGAACTCCTTCAGGTTCATGAAGGTCGAGAAGTTCTGGCCGAGCCCGACCGGGTCAACGATGGTGAATCGGACCTTGCCCGGCGGGATGGCCGTGAGATACCGGAGCATCGTGGCCTGGAGAACCTGGACGGCTGGCGCCCGGCCGTCATCGCTGGCCTTGATCAGGAGCGAGAGCTTGTCGGGGAACTGGAGGAAGGCCGGGAGCGAGAGCGACTCGGGCGTCAGGGCCAGGAGCCGAGGGTCTTCGGGGATGCCTTGCGGGATCTGCTTCAAGGGGACCTTGACCTCGCCGAACCGGAGGACCGGTGGTGAGGCCGAGGGCGGATTCCAGGGGTTCCAGGCTGGGTCATGCCAGGGGAGGAAGAGCCGGTTGCTCTCGGCCCCGACCTCGTCAAGCTCGGAACGGACGTGGCCGATCCCCCCGCCCCAGTCGTCGATCAGCTTCTGCCATGCGGCCTCATAGGCGGACTGGCGTGCCTCGACCTCGGCGAAATACCGGGCGTCGAGTTCTTGAAGATCGCGTTCGCCGTTGGCCTTGGCCTCGGCCAGATCTTTCTTGTACTTGTCCTCGGCCGCCGAGAGGTCGGTCTCATACTTCTTGGCCGCCTCGGCCAGGGCCTTGGGATAGCGCTCCTCGGCGGCCTTGATGTCGGCGTCGCGGCGCGACTCGAGGTCGGGAATCAGCTTCTCGTGGAGGTCGTGGGCCTTCTGAGTCTGGGCATCCCGGCGGCGCTCGACCTCTGACTTGAGTCGCTTGGCGTTCTCGACGACCCAGGTGGACGAGAGGTCGGCCAGGTGCTCGCCGTCGCTCAGGGCCATCGCCATCGGCGCGGCGGCGTGAGTGATCTGCTTGCGGGCCGCCGCGTTGAGCGACTGCCGGGCGACGAAGCCGATCACCAGGGTGGCAACCGCCGCGGCGCCCAGGCCGATCATCCAGCCGAGCACAAGGCCCAGGCCGATCCCCAGGACCAGGAACAACACAACGCAGAGGAAGATGAAGAAATCGAGCTTGGCGATCGTGAGGATTTTGAGCTTCGAGGCGATCAGGTAGTTCTCGGCGATCCGCTGGGTGGCCTCATCGAGCTTTGGGATCGGGTTCTCGGTCTCGCCGACCTCGGGGGCCGGACGATCAGGATCGAGGACGATGTATTTCTTCCACGCGTTCGACATAGAGCGCCGCGGCGGCTTTGACCTCGTCGAACGAGGCGAGGGACTCTTCCAGCCGGCGCTTGAACTGCTCGACCTTCTTGTTGACCTTGTCCATGTTCGCGTCGAAGACGGCGCTGGCTTCCCAGCCCGATTCTTCGAGCGCCGAGTCGGCGGCCTCGCTCTCGACCTGAAATCGCTTCTTGGCGTGAGCGATCTTCTGGTCGCGATCGGTCTTGGCGCCGTCGACCTCGGAGCGGTAGGTCTGATCGAGAGCGGTTCGAGTCGTGGAAATGTCGGCCTCAATCGCCTGAACCTGCATGTCGCGGCGACGGACGATCCCCTGCCGGGCGGACTGGTACTGGCGCTCGGCCAGGGCCTTTTCCTTGGCGAAATCGAGTTCGATCTTCGATTCGCGCGTGGCCCGGTCGGCGGCGAGGCGGGCCAGGTCCTTGAGGGCGTCGACTTGTCGCTGTACGAGGGACGGTCCAGGCATCGGATAAGGTCCAACTAGGGTCCCGGCGAATTCAGATGACCTTGACGGTCCGCGTCGGCAAACGAAACGGTCGGCCGGCCTGGTGAGGAACGCCGCCGCATCGACCCGATCCGGTTTTTGAGAGGACGGGGCCGACCCCGCCCCATGACTCAGAGCTTACGATGGATTGATCGGCGAAGCGACCCCTTCGCGCCTGGCTCAACGATTCTCGGAGCAGTCGCGCTTCACCTTGGCGGTCACCTCGGCGAGCTTGTCCATGCCCCGGATGACCGCATTGACCCGGGTTTCCAGCGGGAAGAGGTGGTTCGCCTCGAAGTCCTTGGCGGTCTGGTCCTGCCAGTGAACCTTGGCGTTCTCCCAGTGCTTGCGCAGGTTCTTGATGGCGTAAGTCAGCTTGGTCGAGCCTTCTTTGCTCATGGCCTGCTCCTTTCTCTCCGGGGGTAAGGTCTCACTTGGTCGAGCCGGTGGAGATGCGCACGTAGTCGTCGAGGGCGTCGGCCATCCGCTGGAGCAGGGCCATGCAGTTCTCCAGCTCACCGGTGAGCATGTCGCCGAGTGGCCGGGACAGGCCGAGGTATTCGTCGATGGCGTGCTGGAGGATCGGGGCGGCCTTCTTGACGATCTCGACCTTCTCTTCGGACTCCCTGAGCCGGTGGTTGGCGATCCGAACCGCCTCCTTGGCCTCGGTATCGCCGGCGCCGGAGAGCTTGCGACGGTGTAGCTCGCCGCGGATCTCGTTCATCTTCTCGCGGCGGCGCTTGACCTCGTTGAGCCAGTAGAGGCGCTGGGTGTTCTTCACCCATTCGTTGTTCCTCCGGTTTTCCAGCTCGACGGCAGTCAGGGCGTTCCGGGCGTCCTCGATGAAGCTGCCGAGTGCCTCACGGAACTCGCGGATCGCATCGATCGAAGTGACATTCGCGGACTCGGCCATCGGGTCCTCCTCGACTGGCTCGACGTGATCGGGATCGGACTCTCACCGGTTGCCTGACGGCTCAACGCTGCTGCAGGTATTCCTCGACGCGCTCGGCCTTGCGGAGCAGGAACGGAACGAAGTTGTTGGTCGCCTCGATGAAGCGGTTGATCACGATCAGGGTCGCCTCGAACTCCTCGGTGAACTTCTCCTGCTCCTTGTCGCGCCAGGTCTGGCTGAGCCCGGAGAGTTGCCCGTGGATGACGGCCATCCTGTTGTGCAATTCGGTATTGAAATGGCGGAGGTTCTGGGCGAACCGGCGAAGCTCGGCGGGATCGACGACGGCCTGGGCCATGACGGAAGTCCTTTCGGCCGAACGGCCCGAGGGCCCGTCCGGCGGATTGGGAGGGAGATGATCCCAAGAACGGGAAGGCGATCGCGGGAGATGGCGGCGACCGGCTCTCCTTCAGATTAACCGCCGGACGAGGGCTCGTAAAGCGTCGGCCGCGGAGTTGGCGAATCCAATCGGACGCCCGACAATTGGCTCCGAAAAACAACTCCATTTGACGAAAAAAATCTTGGACCCGTGACGCATATTAGCTACATTGATGCGATCGGCCGAGATCGCCGTCAGGTCCTGGCCGGTCCCGGAGGGCCACGATGCCCGTCCCCTCGACGTCGTTGAGCCTGCTGGATCGGGCGCGACCCGGCCGACGCCGCGTCGTGGCGGAGGCTGATCGACCTTTATACGCCGCTGGTCCGCCGCTGGGCCCGCCCCTACCTGGCCCAGTCCTCCGATGTCGAGGACGTCGTACAGGACGTCCTGGCCGTTCTGGTCCGCGAACTACCCGGGTTCGAGCACAGCCGGAACCCGGGGGCGTTCCGGGCCTGGCTCCGTTCGATCACCGTCAATCGCCTGCGGGTCGCCTGGCGGGCCCGACACCCCGCCGCCGGAGGCGACGAGGCCCTCGACCGACTCGTCGAACTGGAGGACCCCTCCAGCGCGCTGAGCCGCGACTGGGACGAGGAGCACGACCGGCACGTCCTGACCACCCTGCTCGGCTCGATCCGGCTGGAGTTCCAGCCGGCGACCTGGCGGGCGTTCGAGGCGACCGTCCGGGACGGTCGCCCGGCGGCCGAGGTCGCCGCCGAGCTGGGAATGTCGACCAACGCCGTCCTGATCGCCAAGTCCCGCGTGCTGAAGCGGTTGCGTCAGAAGGCCGCCGGCCTGGTCGAGTGAATTCTCCGGATTCCTGAAAGGATCGAAGGCCAGAGCCGCCTTTCCTGATTATGGTCCCACGCGGGGGCCGTCAACTCGGGAGTCACCTTCCATGGCGAACGTCAAGGATCACCCTGAGCCCGGGATTCTGGAAGACTTCGCCCTGGGTCGGCTCGACTCGGAGGCGATGGAGAGGGTCGAGCGCACCTCGGCGCCTGCCCGGCCTGCCAGCGAGTCGCCGAGGGGTGCCGCCGACCGGCTGGTCGCCCTGATCCGTCGCGCCGCCCCGCAGTCACCGACCTCGTCGAAGTCCTGAATCCTGCCCTGTACAGGAAGGAGAGAGGACGTGGATCGACCGCAGCAAACGAACCTGATCGAGCGACGTCGCCTGATCTTCGGCTCGGACTGTCGCCCCTGGCCCTCCTGATCGGCTGTGGGGAGGCCGGCTCGGTCAAGCTGGGCCCGGTCAACGCCCCCGGCTCCCCACCGATCGGCACGCCCCCGCCTAGGCCCGCCTCCGGTCCCAAACTACCGACCGGCAAAGATGGCAAGCCACGCAACATTCTGCCCGGCTGAACGACGCGATCGCCCTTCTCACGTCTCGAATCGACCTTTACCCATCACCGGAGTCACGTCATGCTCCGCCCCGCCCGTCGCTCGCGAAAAAATGGGTTCACGCTGATCGAGCTATTGGTCGTCATTTCGATTGTCGGTTTCCTGATCGCCCTGCTGATGCCGGCGGTCCAGTCTGCCCGCGAGGCCGCCCGTCGGATGCAGTGCGTCAATAACATGAAGCAACTGGGCCTCGCGCTACAGAACTACGTCCAGGTGAACAACTCGTTCCCCCTGGGTAGCTACGTCAACCCTGCTTACACCCTGCCAGACTACTTCACCAACGGCAACGGGTGGCTGGTCTCGGTCCTCCCCTACATCGAGCAATCGGCGCTCTACAACGGCTACAATTCCCTAATGAACGCGCAAAACATGGTGAACATGACCGCCCACGCCACCGCGATCAGTTCTCTGTGGTGTCCGAGCGACCCCACCGTCAGCCAGGCGGCGGACATGCCGGCCGGCTCGGTCTTCTTCGCGTGGGAGGCCGCGAATTACCCCTCGACGGTCAAGATGAATTTCTCCAGCTATGCGACTTGCGTCGGATCGATCTTCCCTTACTTGACGACCCCCGACGACCCGTGCTACGCGGAAGATGTTGCGACGCCAATGGGATTGTCCATTTCGCCGTGAGCCACGGGATCGCGGAGGTGACCGACGGGACCAGCAACACGATCCTCCTCGGCGAGCGTGGGCACGGACTTCTCGCGGAGCCCCAGCGCGACACCTGGCACTGGCAGTTCGGGCAGAACCGGGCGCAGTTCACGACCCAGTGGCCGCAAAATCCCCAGAAGACGATCCCTAACGACCCGGCCAGCATCGGCAATATGCTGGGAGCCACCACGACGATCTACCTGCTGACGGCCTCCAGTTTCCACCCCTACGGATGCAACTACGGCTTCGCAGACGGGTCGGTCCGGTTCGTGAAGGACACGATCAACTCGTGGCCCCTGAACCCGACGACGGGATTCCCGACCAGCCTGAGTATCGACGCTTGCGGCGTCCCCGTCCTCAACGGGGGGCCGGTCGGGGTCATCCAGGCGATCTCCACCCGGAGCGGCGGGGAAATCGTCCCCCCTAACTCATACTGAGCCCGAGGACGCCCGGGCCCGACTCACTCGCCCGGCCGGCCGGGTCCCCGGCCGGGGATTCGGACGATCGGCGTCGCGTCCCACGAAAGGATCGCGCCATCCGACGAAGCGGCCAGGAGTCGAAAGCCGTCGGGCGTCATCGCCACGGCCGAGAGCGGGGCATTGTGTCGGAATTCGAAGACCTCGGTGCCCAGTTCAGCGTCCCAGAGCTTGACCGACCCGTCGGCCCCAGCCGTAAAAACCCGGCGGCCGTCGGGGCTGAAGGCAGCGTCATTGACGGCACCGATGTGACCCGACATCGTCGCCAGGAGAGTCCCCCATCCGGCGTCCCAGACCACCGCGAAACCTCCGGCGGACGCGGCGACGACCCTCCGGCCGGAGGCGTCGAACGCGACGGAGTTGAGGGGTCCGGTATTCTCCAAACTCTTGGGAAGCGCGAACGTCCGAATCGCATGGCCCGAGAAGGAGTCGCGGAGCCGAATCGTCTGGTCGCCGCTGGCAGTCGCGAGGGTCCGGCCGTCGGGGCTGAAGGCCAGGTCGTAGATCGTCCCCTCGTGGGCCTCGGTCACGACCAACGGCGAATTTGGCCGGGCCAAATCCCAGATCCGCAGTGCCCGGTCGTCACCGGCGGCGGCGAGCCGGCGACCGCCCGGGTCGAAGGCGACTGCAAATACCTGTCCCTTGCCCGCGAGTAGCGGAGGCGGCTCGCCCGGCTCGGCCGGGTCCCAGGTCCGCACATAGCCGTCCGAGCAGGCCGCCGCGACGAGCCGCCCGTCGCCGCTCAGGGCGACATCGTAGACCCGGGCGGACGGGACGGCCAGCCGCCGGGGGAGCATCGTGGGGCCCTCGACTTCGGCCAGGGCGACCTGCCCGTCGTGGATGCCCACGGCCAGCCGCCGCCCCGAGGCGTCGAGCGACAGCCCCTCCAGCCGAGGCTGACCCGGTCCAACCGCCGCGTCGGAGGCCTTCCGGCCCCTGAGGTTGTACCAGAGCTGGACCGATCCGTCGCCAATGGCGGCGGCCAGGATCCGGCCGTCGGGGCTGAGCGCCAGACATCTGACCAACGATGAACCTTTCGTGCCGGCCCTCAGGGCGCGGAGTTCCTTCCGCCCCGGTAGGTCATACAGCCGAATATCGGGCGAGCCCTCCCCTGTCGTGTACGCAAGAAGGCCCCCGGTCCCGTCGATGCTCGCGGACGCGAGTCGCGACGTGGTGCCCTTGACCCGGAAGAGTTCGGCCCCGGTCCGGGTTTCCACGAGTCGGAGACCGTCCTCCTGGCCAAGTACCAGGGACTCGCCGTTCGGAGTGAAGGGGAGACTTGACATGACGACGCCGCCGAAACTCTGGAGGTCCGCGCCGTCTTCGGCGTTCAGGACGAACACCTTATAGCCGCCCGTGGCGATCAGCCTGCGCCCGCCCGGCATGTAGAAAATGGGGAAATTGTCCAGGTAACGGCCCGGGTCCGGAACAGGCAAACGTCTTGATACCAATGTACGGTTCGTCACGAGGTCGTCGATTCGGACGGTCGTGTCGCCGGAGAGGATGGCCAGCCGGTCGCCGGCCGGCGGCCGGAAGGAGACGCCGGTGACCGCCTGGGGCATCGGCGGGAGTTCTCGGATCACGCCGCCGGAGGCGACGTCCCAGATCCGGACGACCCGGTCGAAGCCCCCCGAGGCGATCCGTCGGCCGGTCGGGTCGAAGGCCACCACCTTGGGCAACTCGGTGTGGCCGAGGAACTCCCGGATCAGCCGGCCGGTTGGAGCGTCCCAGAGCCGCACGACACCGTCCAGGCCGCAGGTCGCCAGGGCCGAGCTGTCCGGGCTGAAGGCCAGATACGTTGCCGTTCCCTTGTGGGCTCGGATCGTCATCAACTCAAGATCGCTGACGGCACGGAGATAGTGCCACTCGAACCCCCGGCGGTCGGCCTGACCAGTCTCGGGTCGTGGGCGGTGGTCCTCGACGAGCGTGGCGACCCGGGTGAAGCGTCCGTTTTCGAAGGCCTGCTCGCCCAGCTTCATGTCGGCGGCGTACTGGCCCCGTTCGGCGACGTCGAGGGCGCGGCTGAGCCGGTAGGTGAAGTAGCCCCCGCCGCCGATCAGGCCGACCAGGGCCAGTATGGAGACACCGACGAACCCGGCGAGGGCGGGCTTGCGCCTCGACCACTTGAGGCGCCCGCTCCAGGGCCCGCGCTGGTCGGGCCTGGATCGGCCGGCCATCGAGCCAGCGCTCCAGATCGTCGGCCAGGGCCTCGGCCGTCCCGTAGCGTCTCGCCGGGGCCTTCTCCAGGCATTTCAGGCAGATCGTTTCGAGGTCCCGGTCGATCATCGGATCGATCGAGCGGAGCCGGGAAGGCTCCTCTTCGATGACCTGGCGGAGGATCGCCGGGGCCGAGTCGCCCGGGAACGGGGGCTGGCCTGTGAGGACTTCGTAGAGGGTCGCGCCGAGGCCGTAGATGTCGGCGGCGGTGGTGAGCGTCTTCGCCCGCCCGCTCGCCTGCTCGGGCGACATGTAGGCCGGCGTCCCGACCATGGCGTTGGAGGCGGTCTGCTCGGTCGCCGAGCCGGGTCCGATCCGCTTGGCCAGGCCGAAGTCGGCGACGTAGGGCTCGCCCCCCTCGCCGACGAGGACGTTCGACGGCTTCAAGTCGCGGTGGAGGATGGCCCGCTGGTGGGCGTAGTGGACCGCCCGGGCAACCTTGGCCATCAGGGCGGCCGCCTCGCGGGGGTGCCCCCGGAGCCGGACCAGGTGCCGGACGAGATTCCCCCCCTCGACCAGCTTCATGCTGAAGTACGGCTGGTCGTCGACCTGGCCGACCTCGTAGATCGGGACGATGTTGGGGTGGTCGAGCTGCGCGACGGCCTCGGCCTCGACCCGGAACCGGCGGATCTCGGCGTAGGTGGCCAGTGACGGGTCGCGGATCAGCTTCAGGGCCACGATTCGGTCGAGGTGGACCTGGCGGGCCCGGTAAACCACTCCCATCCCGCCCCGTGCCAGTTCCTCGAAGACCTCGTAGCCGCCGAGAAAGCGGGGTGGGCCGGCGGCGGTTCTCGTACCGGACGGAGCCGGCCCGTCGGGATCGGTGGTCGCCTCATCCCGGCGATCGTCCCCCATTCCTCCCGGCATGGAGAGCGTCGGCGCCTCGCGGTCGATCGAGCCATCGGCCGAGGGCCCGGGCACCGTGGTTTCACATCCCCCGCCCAGGCGTGGGGTTGAGTCGGGGTCGTCGTCGAGGGGGAACATGGGGCCTCGGACGTGGAGGGACCCAGGATCGCGACAAATCGACATCCCTATGATACGAGGCTCGGGGCGATCCCACAATGGCCCCGGCCCCTGACTCATCCCTTCACGAACGAGAGGCCCAGAGGCCCTTTTAAAAAAATACCGTGGAACTTTTCGCCTCAACCTGACAAGATTCCCGGACCCTGCTTTCCCGCGCGAGCCGGGATCGAGGGACCCTCTCGGATTGTCTCACACAGGATCGAGGAAACGTCATGATGACATGCCGACATCACGCTCGACTTCTCTGCCTGGCGGCCCTCGTCGTCGCCGGCATGGCTCGGACCTCAGACGCGGGCCTGATCAACTTCACGTCAAGCGACTCCGCGCTGGTCACGGCGCTGGGAGGAGCGAGCGTCTCGACCAACGTGACCACCCTGGCCATCGGCCAGCAAGTAACGATCCCCTTCAGCGCGACCGTGGCCGGCGAGAGCGTCTCGGGCTCGGTCATCCTCACCGACACGAGCAGCGGCGGCTCGGTCCAGCTTGCCAATCTCGTCTTCACGTCCCTGCTGACGGGCACGACGACCACGAACAACACGACGTTCGGGATCACGGTCACGCAGGACTTCGCCATCAACAACGCCATCGGCCTCAACGCCACCGCCAATGCAAACGGGTCCGCCCATTTCACCGGGGCCAATCAGATCGCCAGTTACTCCGCCGGAGGCTCGCTCCGAGGCGCTCCCGCCAACGCGTTCCAGTCGACTGTCAACAACCCGAACCAGGGCGTTTTCAGCTCGACGACCGACACCTTCCCGGAAAACATTCCGTTCACCCCGGCGTCCTCGTCGCTCTTGAGCCTCCCGGCCTCGTCGAGCGGGCCGGCAACCCTGATCTTCTCGCTCTCGACCGGCCTGAGCACCCTCACCGGCTCGTCCGGCACGAATTCGAGCGTCAATTTCTCGAACCTGGCGCTCACCTACGCGACCGTGGTCCCCGAGCCGGCCAGCCTGGCCATGCTGGCCATCGGTCTGTCCGGAGTGGCCGCCCTGGCGCGTCGCGTCCAACGGGCCCGAGTCTGAGTTCGAAAACGAGAAGGCCGGATCGACTCACGCCGATCCGGCCTTCGCTTCTCTCGTCAACTCAAGACGCCGGTGGGAGTCGAACCCACTTCGACCGGGTTGCAACCGGTTGCCTGGCCGTCTGGCTCCAGCGTCGGATTTCTTCATGTCCTCGCCGGGAGTCGAACCCAGCCTTCGACCTTCGCAGGGTCGCGTGCCATCCGTCACACTCCGAGGACTTCGGTCAGTACCCTCGCCAGGAATCGAACCTGGACCGCGACGTTCGAAGCGTCGCATGCCGTCCGTCACACTCCGAGGGCAGGAACTGGGCTCGCATGGTCAATGGTAGGATGATCGATGGACAAGGTCTCAGATTCCTCGATCATCGAACATCACCTCATCGATCATTCGCGATCTCGATGTGAGCAGGGGCGCCAGGAGTCGAACCCGGTCCATCCGATTTGGAATCGGAGCCCTCTCCCAGGAGGACACCCCTGTCGTTGGCGTTGTCATTTCAGGCCAGGGCCAGGGCGGGCTCATCGTCGAGGAACCGCGCCCAGCTCTCGACCTTCGCGGCCCTCGCGGCGTAGAGTGGCTTCCAGTCGGGCCGGGTCGGCCGTCGCTTCAGCTTCATCCCGGCCTGTTCGGGGGTCCGGGCTGCCTTTCGGGCGTTGCAAGGGACGCAGGCGGCCACGCAGTTGGTCCAGCTCGACACGCCACCTCGCGACCGGGGCAAGACGTGGTCGATCGTGATCGCCTCCCAGCCCGGCTGGGCACCGCAGTACTGGCAGGTCTGGTGGTCGCGCCGCGCGACGTTCCGCCGGCTGAAGGTGACGGCCGAGGACGGAAGCCGGTCATATCGAGTCAGGCAGACGACCTCAGGGACCGCCATCCTCGACCGCGCTGAGCGGACGCACGGGGCGCCCGGAGGCGGCTCGCGGAGCATCCACTCGTCCCAGGTGTAGAGCCGGTATTCCTCGGGCTCGACGACCCTCGCCGCGTCGTTCCAGAGCATCACCAGCGCCCGGACCACGGTCGTGACCTCGATCGGCTGCCAGTTCCGGTTGAGGATCAGGGTCGGTGATTCCAGCACATCCTTCGGCATGACGAGCCTCCGCCATTCGGCACAACAAGGGAGAGGGTGTCCGGGGGGAGTTGAACCCTCCGCCTCGAGATCCACAGTCTCGCGTGCTCCCGTTACACCACGGACACCATCGAAACCGAGGCCGCGACGAGCGGTCTCGGAGCGGAAGGGGCGGGAGTCGAACCCGCAAGGCTCATCGCTCGCCCGCGTTCCAAGCGGGTCCCGTCTCCGGTCGGGTGGCCCTTCCGTTCTTCAACTTCCGCGCTTCCCGCGTCGTACGGGAAGCCTTTTCAACAATCCTGAGCTGGGACAGACATAGAGGCTTCTCCAGCGACTGCCCCGCAAGGGAGTTCCATACGATCGGCCCTCTCCATGACAGGGGACGCCATCGATCAGGATCACGGACCGATCGACGAACTGGAATACATGGAGCAAGAAGTGCTCGCGAACCGGGAACTTCCCGCGAATCTCGGCACAGATCTCCGAGTAAACGAGGTCCCAGGGCCGTCCGACGTTCGAGAGCAGATACCGATGGAGCGGGCCAAGAAGGTCGCTGAAGTATTTCGAGCCGCCTTGCCAGCGGTCCTTGATTCGTTCGCGGCCTCGCCAGTCCTCGGGCGGGGTGCGCTGCCATTCCTTGCGATAACCCTCGCCCGCATAACCCGCTCCCCCTCGGGGTCGCTCCACCAGCACCTTGGCCATGTCCGACCTCACGACCGATCTCCTTTCCTGGAACAAAGACAGCGGAAGGCAAGGGATTCGAACCCTCATGCCCCTTGGGGCGCACTCGTTAGCAGTGAGGCCCGGCGAACCCTATCCGGCTACCTTCCGTTGAGACTTCCTTTCGAGAGAGTGGACAGCCGGGGAGTCGAACCCCGATCTCCTGGTTGCAGGCCAGGTGTCTTCCCGTTCAGACGAGCCGCCCATCGACACGAACCAGACCGCGAATCATCCCCGAGGGAGTCGAACCCCCGTCTCCCGGATGTAAGCCGGGCGCCTTGCCGTTGGACCAGGGGACGTTGATTGATCGATCCGACAGTGGCCGGGATGGGAGTCGAACCCACACGCACCAACCTCTCAGATTGGCGGCTTTGCCTGTTTGCCTACCCGGCCGAGTCTTCACTGAAAGAGTTGCGGGCATGGGAGTCGAACCCATCCTCCGAGCGTATGAAACTCGGCCGAGTGCCGGCCCGCCCGCAAAGTCCCAGGCCCCGGACTCGAACCGGGAAGCCGGCCTCATGAGGGCCAGCGGGGCGCCTGCCCGCCTGGGGAAGTGATGCGTCGGGACGGAGTTGAACCGCCAGAGCCCGAAGGCGGGTGTGTTACAGACACCGGGGCTCGCCCATGCCCAGCCGACGCGTTGTCGATCAATCCAAAGATCAAAAATCAGCGCCCTCGATGGGATTTGAACCCACGATCCCCACCTTGACAGGGTGGTGAGCACTCCGGGCTGCTCCGCGAGGGCGTGTCGATCCAGACCAATGAATTCTGACTCCCCCGTAGGGTAGGGCTTGCCCTGCCGAACTCGAACGGCAGGGCAAGCCCTACCCTACGGGAAATGCCGAATCCAGCGATGAGTGGCTCAGGAGGGATTCGAACCCTCAGCATCTCTCGGTCTGAGCGAGAGTGGTCTGCCAGTTGCCTACCGAGCCATATTTCGATCCGATCTTCGAGAGTTCCGGGGGCTGGAATCGAACCAGCGGCCTCCGCGTTCAGAGCGCGGCGTCACGACCAGCAGCAACTGCCCCGGATCATCGCGTTTCATCGTCGATTCGTCATTCCGGACACATCTCCAGGACTTCAGGTTCGGGGAGGAGGATTTGAACCTCCACGATCCGGTTCAAAGCCGGGTAGCCTACCGTTAGCCGATCCCCGAGTGCGCCCCGCGGGAGTCGAACCCGCCTGTCCGGTTTGGAAGACCGGTGCCTCGGCCGCTCGGCCAGGGACGCAGGACCACAAACGAAGCGGAAGGAGGGGGAGTCGAACCCCCAAGGCTCATCGCTCGGCCGTTTTCGAGACGGCTGCCATCGCCAGTTGGCTTGCCCTTCCGTACTGACAGCACCGGGGGCAGGAATCGAACCTGCGGGCTCCTCCTTAACAGGGAGGCAGATGAACCATCTCATCCAACCCCGGTGTCGCGACGGCATCAAGCCGCCAGATCGACAGGTGCCGAATGGATCAAGTGGCTCCGAATCGTCAGAGCCAGGACGGGTTGTCGAGGTTCGGGCTTCCGGCTCTGGCCGGATGAAATCCCCCGTCGGAGGACGATGTCCGGAACGTCGTGTCGGACTGTCGATGGCTCGGGTCGGAGCTTCGGATCGGTCGAGGCGAGCCGGCTCAGCCCGAGGCATCCAGGTCGCGCTGAGGTTCTCGGATCGCGGGCCGAAGCTTGCCTGTCAGCCAGCCCGGAAGACCGCTCACCGGTCTGGATTGTCCGGATTCTCCCCGGCGATCCGGTCGCCCCGCTACCGGCGAGGAGGGCGACGACCCTGTCCCGGCCGAGCGACCAGCGGCCTGACCACATCTCTTTCCGCCTTGACGACTAAAGCCTTCGGGCCTACGATTCCGATAGTCATTTCATGAAACAACGGGGAAATCTGATGTTCCGTCGTTTGGGATCGAGAAGCCGGCTCGGGCGGCTCGGGATCGCGCTGCTGATCCTGAGCCTGGCTCGCGTTCCGGTGCCGGTCCCCGACTTCATCGGATCGTCAGACGGTGAGGTTGTTGATGGCTCGTGCTTGAACTCCGACAACTCGGCCGATCAACTCTCAACCCGATCGCCACGGCGCACCCCGGGTCTCTTCTGGCGTTGGGTCGTGATCAACACGGCCTCCCTTTGCGGCAGCTCGTCGTCGATCGGCTCCGACGCGGCCAGTTGCCACCCCGACTGGACCTCCTGCCAGCACGATCCGAGCCCGCAATTCCTCCACACCAGGACGGTCCCCCGGGTCGCGAATCCTCTCGTGATCCCCTCGATCGACGATCTCCGGGCGTCCCTCGCCTGGCGTTCCGGGGCATCCCCACGCCCCATCCTCGCCCTACTGGCGAGGAATTATCACGGCACCTTCCCTGACCGCACTTGTCTCTCCTCCCTCCTGTCTCGATGGAATTGCTGATCGGGCGCTTCACCCGATCCGGCGAATTCCCGATCGAATGACGATCGCCATGGCGCTCGATCACCGGGCCTCCTCAGGCCTGGGATCGACACCCTTCGCGGACTTCTCCAATCCATCCCAGGGTTGCATGGATCGTCGTAAGACCTGGCATTCCCCCCGCTAACGTCCCGCGACGTCGAACCGTCCCATGAGGATGCCGCTCCCGCACGGTCCCGGCCCAAGCCGCCAGCACCGATCCCGGGCACTGCGCCGCATCGTCATCCGGGACACGGCCGACCCGCGCCCGTTCAAAACCATTCTTATCAATAATTCAAATTGAGGAGACGATCATGTTTCACGACGATCAATTGATGGGTCTGATGCTGGAGCGGATCGAGGCCGAGGCGAGCCAGTCCGGGACGACCTGCTCACGACATGACGCCGATTCACGTGACTCGGAGTCGAAGGACGACATTCGGACGTTCGCGCTGATGGAGTTCGAAGGACATCACGATGATCTGGCGGAAATGGGGCTCGTGAAGACCTCCCGGACGTGCTCGGATCGGGCTTTCCCCGGTCTGCTTTGATCGGCCGGGTCTCGGAACCTGCCCAGGACCGACGGATCATTCCCAACGGAATCCCCGGAGACGCGGCTTGACCGGCCGCGTCTCCGGCTTCCGCCCGCTCGATGGCCTGGTTAATCTGGGGAGTGTCCGGCGTCCAACGCGCCGCGAGCCCGGCCTTCGACAGCGGAGAGCGACCCCTTGATGACCACTGGTTCCACAATCCATGCCGACGAAGCCCGTCAGGATGCTCCGGCGAAGCCGGCTGGGCGGCTGGCGTCGCTCGACGTCTTCCGTGGCCTGACGGTTGCCGGGATGATCCTGGTCAACAACGCCGGATCGGCCGGGTCGCTCTATCCGCCGCTCAGACACGCCGAATGGGACGGCTGGACCGCAACGGACCTGGTCTTCCCATTCTTCCTGTTCATCGTCGGCGTCTCGATCACCTTCGCCCTCTCGAAGCGGCTGGATGATCCCGAAGGACGTCGCGGTGTCATCGCCAAGATCGTCCGGCGCTCCCTGATCATCTTCGGCCTGGGGATCGCGCTGGGGAAGTTCCCCTTCTACGAGAATTTCTTCCATACCTTCCGTATCCCGGGCGTGCTCCAACGGATCGCGATTTGTTACCTGGCGACCTCGCTGATCTTCCTCAGGACCCGAGTCCGTGGCCAGATCCTCGCGGCGGTCGGATTGCTCGTCGGGTACTGGCTCATCATGACGTTGGTGCCGGTTCCGGGCTTCGGCGCCGGCGACCTGAGACGTGGTCATGACCTGGCGTCGTACGTTCGACCGGGGCTTGATGATCCACGGCGAACACAAGCACCTCTACAAGGCGGATTACGATCCCGAGGGCTTGCTCAGCACCTTACCGGCGATCGCGACCACGCTCCTGGGAGTTCTGGCCGGACACTGGCTCCGTTCGGGCCGGCCTCCCTTCGAGATCGACGCCGGGCTGTTCGTCGCCGGCACGGTGTCCGTCGTGCTGGGCTGGGCCTGGGGCGGTGTCTTCGTGATCAACAAGGCCCTCTGGACGAGTTCTTACGTTCTGCTCAGCGGCGGCCTGGCAATGATCGGGCTGGCCCTCTGCTACTGGACGATCGACCTTCAGGGCTATCGACGCTGGGCCTACCCATTTCGGGTCTTCGGGGCCAACGCCATTGCCGCGTACACACTGGCCTCGGCCGGGGCCAGGCTCTTGAATCTCCCGGTCCTCACGAGAGCCGAGGGGAAGCCGATCAGCATCCATCAACTGATCTACCACGATTATTTCCAGGCCGCGCTCTCTGAGGGGAACGCCGCGCTGGCGTACGCGGTGACTCTGGTCGTCGCCTGCTTCCTGATCGTGGCCGTTCTTGACGCTCTCGGCGTCCACATCCGCGCCTGAGGGTGGCTCATGGGAATGGGGGGAATGGAGAATGAGGCGATGACCGATGGACGATCGAGGAATCAAGAGCCTCGCCCATCGACCATCGGCTCATTGACCATCCAGAAAGCTCACTTCCCAATGCAGAACCGCCGGAAGATCCGGTCGAGCAGGTCGTCGGTAACGACGGCGCCCACGACCCGACCGAGGTCGTCCAGCGCCTGTCGGAGGTTGACGGCCACCAGTTCATCCCCGCCGTGTCGGCGAAGTGTCTCGGCGGCGGCTTCGAGCGAGCTTCCGGCGTGGGTGAGACTCTCGGAGCATCGGGCGGCGGTGCCTGAGGGCAGATCGAACTCGGAGGCTCGGGACCGGATCTCCCGGGCAATCGCCCGGCGAAGATCGAGGAGCCCATCGCCGGTCCAGGCGCTGGTGACGATCAGGCCGGAGCGGAATGGACAGGAAGAAACGTCGGACTTGGTCCAGACGTGAAGCCTTGGGCGGTCGTCCGGGATCTCCAGCGAATCCCCTGGAACATCAGCGGTCCGGCAGTCGAGCAGGAGGTCGGCCTGGGCCGACTGGCTTCCTCGGGCCGATTGGGCCTGACCTTCGATCGCCGTCCGGGCCTCCTCGGCCCCGGCGGTGTTGACCAGCTCGACGGCCAGGCCGTCGCAGTCGCAGGCGGCTTCGAGGTAGTCGCGCGTGGTCCCGGCGACGGGCGAGACGATCGCCCGGTCTGCCCCGAGCAAGGCGTTGAAGAGCTGGCTCTTGCCGGCGTTAGGCGGACCAACGAGCACGACACGAGGAAGACCCTCGGACCGGTCGCGCCCTCGGAGCCGCTCGGCAAGCCGGTTGACCTCACGCGCGGAGGCGTCCAGCGAATCCGCCAGCAACTGGAGCCCGATCGGGTTGACGTCGGGCTCCTCGGCGAAGTCGAGGTTCGCTTCGAGGTGAGCGAGCACATCAGCCAGGCGGTCGCGCAAGGCGGTGATCGGCGAGGCCAGTCCGCCGGCCAGTTGCCGGAGAGCCGCGTCGAGCTGCGCGGGGTTCCGGGCGTCGATCACACCGAGCACGGCCTCGGATTGCGTCAGGTCGATCCGGCCTGAAAGGAACGCCCGGAGCGTGAACTCCCCCGGTTCGGCCAGCCTCGCCCCCTGGCTCAAACAGTGGGTCAGTACCATCCGAAGAATCGGCGGCGAGCCGGTCGTCTGGATCTCCGCGAGGGGCTGGCCGGTGTACGTCCGAGGGCCCGGCCAGAGAGCGAGGCCGACCGGAAGCGTGTGCCGCAATCCCTCGACCCGGAGGCGCCCGGGCCTGCGCTCGGCCCTCGTCGGTGGCTTTGAATTCTCATCCCCCACGAACCCTCCGAGCGCAACCGACCAGGCGTCCGGGCCGGTCACGCGGACCATCCCCCGGAGGCCGGGCCCCGAGGGGCTGGCGATCGCGGCAATGGTGTCCGAGGGATCGAGCGGCATCGAGAGACTTCAGGAGTAAGGGAGGTTGTGGATCAGAGAATCCAGCCTTGCCCGGCACAACCGACCCGGCTGTCGCGAGAGGTGGGCGAACAGGAACGGGGGCCAGAGAAAGTGGACCATCTGGAAGGCCTGGACCGCCTGCCCCCGGACGTTGGGGTTCGGGCTCGGCAGCACGTAGAGGAAGACCAGGCTCGGCGCGGCGATGAGAGCGACTAGTCCCAGCCCGAGGGCGATCCAACCGCCGATCAGGTAGCCACGCGGGGAGGTCCGGATGGCGTAGGCGACGCGGGTCCTGTGACCTGACGGGCTGAGGCGGATTCGACCGCCCCGGAAGCCCATCATTGACGCCCCAGCCGGCTCGAAGCTCACCTCGGCCCGGTTCTGGGTGAGGATCTTGACCGGGTTTCCGGGCCCCATTCCGTCCCGGGCGAGGAGCGACGCCAGCTTTGCCGAGAGTGCTTCGGGCTGGCCGTCAACCTCGGCCTCGCCGACGATCGTGCCGACGGGGAAATCCCCCTCGATCTCGAACCGTTCGGCGGCCTGACGGGACGACTCGTTTCCAACCCGGCTCGCCCGGAGCATCACGGCCAGCGCCGCCAGCCAGGCGACCGTCCCGACCGCCGTGATCGCGATGACGACGACCTGTCCGGTCTCCGGGTCCATCATCGTCCCCCGTCAAGATCCGCCACTCAGCGGCGCTTGCCCGGCCCCTGGCGAGGCTTGGGGCGCGACCGATCTCGGTCCCTCTCCCGGTCCCGATCGCGATCCCGGCCGCCGACGCTTCCGAGCCCGCGGTCATCGTTGCGGATCGTCTTGTCCTTGGCGGCCTCTTCGAGCAGCTTTTCCAGCCGCTTTCCGAGCCAGCCCTGGGCACCACCGCCATCGCCGCCGTTGGGTCCGGGGCCTTTGCCGCCTCCGCCGGGACCGATTCCTCCCTTCCCCTTTTCGCCGAGTTCATCCCCGTCGCCGGCCGGCTTGGGGTGGCTGGCGATCACCTTGGGGAGCAGAAGCCGTTCGCAGATCTGCCAGAGGCTGCTGGTGATGAAGTACAGGCCCAGGCCGGAGGGAACCTTGTAGAACATGAAGGCCATGAAGACCATCATGTACTTCATCATCTTCTGGTTCATCTCGGCTTCAGGCGTTGTCGGTGGGGGCGAGAAGAGCTTCGTCTGGACCAGCATCAACGCGACGACCAGGAATGGGAGCACGTTCAGGTAGTCGCCCAGCAACGGGAGCGTCCACGGGAACCTGTACGCCATGTCGGGCGCGGCGAGGTCGCGGATGTAGAGGAACGACGAGTGCCGGAGCGCCACGCTGTTGTTCAAGGACTGCCAGAGGCCGACGAAGATGGGCATCTGGATCAGGGCCGGGACGCAGCCGGCGGCGGGGTTGACCTTGTGCCGTTTCCAGACGGCCATGGTCTCCCTCGTCAGCGCTTCCTTGTCGTCCTTGTACTTCTCCTTGACCTCGGCCAGGACCGGCTGCAGGTCCTGCATCTTCTTGGCCATCATCGCCTGCTTCCGCCCGAGCGGGAACATGATCAGGCGGACGGTCATCGTCAGGAGGATGATCGCGATCCCATAATTGCCATTCTTCCAGCCGAACAGACGGGCGACCGACTGGGTCAGGGCGTAGATCTTGTCCAGAAGCGGCGAGATCACGTTTTTGGCCAGGGTCGAGGCGAACGGAATCGTGATCCACTGATTCTTGCGATAAGACGCCAGGTCCTCGGCCTCGTAAGGCAGGAGCGCCGAGGCCAGCTTGGGACCGGCGTAGACCCGGTAGGTGTGGACCACCTCGCCGAGGTTCGGCCCGACCACGATCGGCTTCGAGTTGATCTCGACGCCAACGTCCGACTTCTGCGGGGCCTTGACGTCCTCGTCGAACACGAACGGCGCCGATTCCTGATCCCGACGGTCCTCGTCCGCCTTCGGGATCGGCCAGGCCTCGACGAAGGTGCAGAAATACTGGTCCTCGACCCCGGCAAACTTCAGTGGGAGGGTCGAGAGCCGATAGGAAGAGTCGCCCTTGATACTTTACGACGTCGGTGGAGGACCAGGTCGTGATGTCGGTCGAGTTCCCCTTGGCCAGGCCGAAGAAGACATCGCGGAAGGTCGAGGTGTACCACTCCCCCTCGATCGGGATGCCGTGCGGCCCGAACAGCTTGTAGGTGAACTTCGAGTCCTTCGCGGGCGATGAGAACTTCAGGTCGACGTCGAAGCCATCGTCCCCCTTCCAGAGCCGATAGACCTTGGTGACCGTGACGGCCGGGTCGGCTGACGGTGATTCGGAAGGCCAGCTCCTGGCATTCGGTCGAGACCTTGGTCACGGGGTGGGGCTTCGTGAAGGTCCGGACGGCCGGGGCGCCGTCCTTTTCGCGGACGACCTCCCAGGCCACGCTGTCCAGCCAGGACTCAATCTTTGGCACGGCTCCGACCGCGTCCTCCGCGTCCGGATCGACATTCGCCGGCCGGAGGGGCTTGTTGGCGGACGTCACCGTCAAGGCGAGCGATCCGGGAGCTTTCGAGTCGAGACCCTGCTCGATCAGGCTGGAGCCGGGGCTTGCGGCCGGGCTTGTTCTTGTCCGCCGGGTCGATCTCGGCGTCATAGCGTGCCGAGGTTGCCAGCGCGACCGACGCGCCCTTCTGGTCGAGCTGGAGCCGGAGCTGGTACGCCGTGGGGGATTCGTCATCGTCCGAACCGAGGACCAGCTCCGAAGCCTTGGCCGGCTTCGGGCTCCGGCTTGACGGCCGGCTTCTCCGCCTCGACCACATTGGGTTTGAAGGGGTCTGTCGGGCAGCTCATCCTGGGGCTTGCCAGGCTTCTCCGCCTCGGCCCCCTTCGCGACATCGAGCGCCTTCCCCTTCACCTTGCCCGGCTCGTCCTTGGCGAGGATGGGAGGCTTGGGTGGGGGCGGCGGCGGGATCAGGCCCGTCCGCTCCATCACGATCTGGATGCCGTAGACCGAGGCAACGGTCAAGAGCAGGGTCAGGACTAGTCGCTTCTCGCTGCTCATCGTGGGGAAGACCTTGGCGTCGAAGGGTGGGGGCGCTAGCCCGGAGGGCGGGTCGAGTCGCGTCGGTGAGCTGTCGTCCGATCAGCGACCCTGGCGAAGCCGGTCGCCCAGGAAGGGCTCGAGTTCCGAGATCGCGTAGATCTTCTGGATCGTCGTCTCGTAATCGTAAGGGAGACGACGGAACGTCACGCGAACCGGGCCGGTGGCGGCCGGCCGGAGCGACAGAGCCGGAGCCTCGACCGTGTCGGGGTCGGAGCCGGCGGGCGGGCTGGGCCTTTCGACTTCCACCGCCGGAGCCTCCGCCGGGGCGTCCTGGCCGTCTTCGAGGATCACGTAGCAGGCCCGGGGGTCGCCGTCGCGCGGCTGGCCCACTGAGCCGACGTTGATCATCACCTTGCCTTCGCCCAGGGTATACTCGTGGTCGATCTCCTCGGGCGCGTAAAACTGGTAGCCTTCGGTGAACACGCCGGGGACGTGAGTATGGCCCTGGAAGCAATATTTCTCGACGAGCTGGAACAGCCGTTCCATCTTCCGGTGGTTATAGATATCCTCGGGGAAAATGTATTCGCTCAGGGGGTTGCGAGGCGACCCGTGGACGAAGAGGAACGGGTCGAGCCGGTAACTCCGGGGGAGCATCCCGAGGAACTCCCAGCGGACCTCGTTATTCGCCCGGTCGGCGGGCTGTTCGAGCTGGTCGCGCGTCCAGAAGATCGCGCGCTCGGCGCCGATGTTGAACCCGTCCGGGTCGAACATCGCCCCCTGGTCGTGGTTGCCCAGCAGGGTCATCTTGCAGGTCGCCATCACCCGGTCGATGCACTCGCGAGGGTTGGGTCCGTAGCCGATGATGTCTCCGAGGCAGAAGATCTCCTCGATCCCCTGGGCCTTGATATCGTCGAGGACCACCTCCAGGGCTTCGAGATTGCCGTGGATGTCGCTGATCAAAGCGCGGCGCACCGGGTGGGACCTCCGAGCGAAACAAGGACTGCGGACGGAGCGTAATTCCGCGGGGCCACCGGGTTGGCACGACGGATGGGGGAATGCCGTACCATAGAACATAAAACGCCGCAAGGTCGACGGTCAAGGGCAACGCCGACCCCCGGCCCCGTTTGCCCTGTCCGGTGAGGCCCCCTATTAGCCATTCGAATGGTCGATGCCGATTATTATCCAAGCCTGAGAAAAAACGCCCGGAGGCCGATCGGTTGATTCTTCTCGCCATCGACACGTCAACCAACCGGGCCGTCGTGGCCCTCGCCGGGCCAGGTCAGGCCGTGCGATCCGCGCCTCTGGACCCTGACCGTCGCCACGGTCGGAGACTGTCCCCGCCATCGAGGAGTTGCTGAAAGCCGAGGGCCTGACTGTCGCCGACCTCGGTGCCATCGCCGTCGGCCTCGGCCCCGGATCTTACACCGGACTCAGGATCGGGCTGACGGCCGCCAAATGCCTCGCCTTTGCCGCCGGCAAACCGCTCATCGGACTCGACAGCCTGGAGGCGATCGCCCGGAACGCCCCGGAGGATTGCCTCCAGGTCGCCGTCGCCATCGACGCCCAGCGCGGCGACGCCTACGTCGCCCGGTTCGCCCGCGAAGCCCCCGACTTGCCACTGCTCCGGATCGACGAGACCCGCGTCGAAGCTCTCGAACCGTGGGCCGCCGGCCTGAAGCCGGGAACTCTCGTCCTCGGACCGGGACTGGAGACGTTGCTCTCCGACTGGCCCGACTCGATCCAGGTCGGAACTCCCGAACAGGGCCTTCCCGGCCCCTCGACGCTTGATCCTGATCGCCCGAGAGGCCGTTGCCCAGGACCGGTTCGTTGAACCGTTCTTCCTCGAACCGATCTACATGAGGCGGAGCGCGGCGGAGGAGCAGTGGGACGCGAAAACCTAGCGGGTTCATTCCTCCGGAGTTCGCTAACCCATCCCCGCCTACCTGTAGGGTAGGGCTTGCCCTGCCGTGACCCGGATCGCGGCAGGGCAAGCCCTACCCCAGGGAGATTGTCACTTCCTGGGTGACTTTCACCCGATGCCGGCATCCGTTGGCGTACCCTCCGTCCGGACCAAGCCCGAACTCGACGGAATTGGCTTGATCGACCAATCCGGCAGCCGCATGATGCACCGCTCGCTTTCGAAAACATGTGGAATCGAGCCACCTCCCGGCCGGATTTGTTGGCCGCTGGCGCAGGGGTCGAACCTTGAACGTGGGAGATTTGCGATGATCGATCTCAGCGAAGTCGGGTCCCATGTGGACTCGCCCGGCAAGGTACGGTTTGGTCTCTATTTACCCAACATCACAGCCGCCAAGGGTTATTCCGTCGTGGCGCGGGTCATCCACGAGCTGGACCAGTTCACGCCGGAGATCCCCCCGAAAGATTTTCCGCTTCAGTTCGACCCGACGCACGAATTGGGCCTCTGGTCAACGACGGTCGAACATCGCGTCCGTCGTCGAACCCATCGAGCCATTTCGGCTCGCCCGGCCGGTATCTCTACCGCTATCGACTGCTCAGGCAACAGCCCGGCCAGGCCGAGCCAACGATCGTCACGTCCCTCTTCACCGACCCGTTCGCGACCGAAGCCGGCCCGGCGAAGCTCTCCGCGTTCCGGATCGACGATCCGGCCAGCCCGTCGCCCGCGTTCTCGTTCGATGACGACCTCTTCGTGGTCCCTCCGCTCGACAACCTGGTCGTCTACGAGTTGCAGGTCGAGGAATTCGAGTCGGACTTCGACGGCGTGATCTCCCGGCTCGACTATTTACAGGGGCTCGGGGTCAACGTGCTCGAACTGATGCCGGTGACCGACTTCCCGCAGGTCTTCGACTGGGGCTATGGACCGCTCCACTTCCTCGCCCCCGAGGACCGCTGGGGCGGCCCCGACGGCCTCAAGCGGCTCGTGAAAGCCTGCCACGCGCGGGGGATGGCCGTGATCCTCGACGTCGTCTACCAGCATTGCAGCCCCGACTTCGCCTACGCCCGGGTCTACCAGGACAGCGGCGAGACCGGCCCGATGGGAAGCTTCCCCAGCGGCGACTTCGGCCCGCAGTTCACCTACGCCAACTCGCCGTTCACCCAGGATTACGTCCGCGCGGCCAACCAGCACTGGCTGATCGAGCACCACGTCAACGGCTTCCGCTACGACAACGTGAAGGGGTTCTACAGCGGGCCGGTCGGACCGGATTACGCCAACGTGGTCTACCAGACCTATGGCGACACCGCCGGGATCGCGCGGTTCCTCGACCCCGACGGCGGGGCTCGGCGGATCATCCAGGTCGCCGAGTACATCGACCAGTACCCGCAGACGATCCTCTACGGCACCTATTCCAATGCCACCTGGCAGGACAACCTGCTCAACCAGGCCGCCGACATGGCGCATTATGGTTACGTGAACGACAATTTCGCCCACCTGCTCGACCCGAGCTTCCTGGGCTATCCGTGAACACGCGACCTCGGCGGCGTCTCTGGCCCGGTCGCGCCGTTTCAGTATCTGGAGTCGCACGACCACAGCGACTTCATCGCCAACTTCGGCACGGTCGGGGGCGGGAGCGACATCCTCCTCGGCGACCGGAGCCAGTTCTACAAGACCCAGCCCTATGCCATCGGCCTGATGACCTGCCAGGGCATCCCGATGCTCTGGCAGGGGCAGGAATTCGCCGAGAACTACGTCCTGCCGGGCTCGGGGACGACCCGGATCCAGATCCGCCGCGACGTGCATTGGGAGTACTTCTACGACGACATCGGCGCCGCCCTGGTGAGGGTCTACCGGCGACTCGGCCTCCTCCGTCGCGAATGCCGGTCGCTCCGGAGCCGGAACTCCTATTACTTCTACGAGAACTCCAACCTGGCCGGCGGGGCGATCGCCTACCAGCGGCACGCCCCGGCCACCGCGACCTTGCCGGACGAATACGCCCTGGTCTTCCTCAACTTCTCCGACTCCGCCCAGACCCTCTCCGTTTCCTTCCCCGTCGCCGGGACCTATCGCGAGCTGCTCGACGACAACCCGAACGGCCTGACCCACGACAACCTGACGATCTCGGCCGCCGGCCAGGTCCAGGCCGTGCAAATCCCCTCGAATTACGGCAGAATCTACGTCACGCCGATCCCCCCGCCTTGAATTGAGCCGGCGAGATCGGCGAGAATCGGCGACCATGAAGCCGGCCATGTACGACGACGAGTTCGACGGCGACTTCCGGGACAAGGCGCCCGCCGCCCCGCCTTCCCCTGCGCCGGGGGCCGGACGACCCGGCCCGGACTCGCCGCGTTCCGACTCCGATGGCCGGTCTCCGCGCTCTCCCAGGCCGTCTTCGCCGAGGCTTTCCGGCAGGGGCTGGTCGAGCGCCTGACCGTCAACCAGGCCATCCGCCTCGCCGCGGAGGTCAACCCGAGCCGGGCACTCCGGCGATCGCTCGGGCAGATGGCCAGCCATGTCCGCTCCGGCTACCCGCTCGGGACCGCGCTGGAGCGGACAGGAGCCGGCGTCCAGCCCGGCCTGATCGCCTGCTTGCGGGTCGGCGAGGAGCGAGGGTGCCTCGTCGAGGAGCTGGAGTCATTCGCCAGGAGGACGGCCCGGTTCACGATGCGGAAGTACCATCGCGCCATCGGCCGGAGGCCCGAGGCCGTCGATTTCGCCGCCGCGCTGGCCAGGCTGCTCCGGGACCATCATCTGACCGTCCGGGCGATCCGCGACGCGGGGCAGCTCTCGACCGACGGCCGGGGGCGATTCTCCGGGATTATCGAGGACGTCGCGCGGCGGGTTGAAGACGGAAGGTCAACCTTTCCCAACGCACTGGCCCAACACCCGCGCCACTTCGACGGCCTCTTCCGCGGGTTCCTCGAATCGGCCAGCTCCCGCGACGAGATGAGGCGCTGCCTGGAGCGCCTGGGAGAGCGACCGTGACGCTCAGCCCGGACATCCGGCGACGTTTCCCCCCGATGGAGACCTCGCGGTGAGCGCGACCCGCCCCGTCGACGGCCCCGACCAGTCGCGGACCCAGTCGGCCTACAGCCTCCAGTGGAACACCTTTCGAATCGTCCGGCCCGACGAGGACCGGGCGACGTTCCGGAACCGGACGGGGCTGACTCGCGAGGATCTCGAAGGAGCCCTGGTCCTCGACGCCGGTTGCGGAATGGGCCGCTACCTCCGCGTCGTCGCCGAGGCCGGCGCCCACGCCGTCGGGATGGACCTGAGCCGCGCCGTCGAGGCCGCCCGCGACCTGACGAGCGAATGGCCCGGCGTCTCGGTCGTCCAGGGGGATTTGCTCCGGCTCCCGTTCGCCGAGGGCTCATTCGACCACATCTATTCGCTCGGCGTGCTCGACCACACCCCCGACCCCCGCCGCGCGTTCCTCGGCCTGACAAGGTTGCTCAAGCCTGGCGGCCGGATCGCGATCTGGGTGTACACCCGCGAGCGTCCCGCCCTGGAGCGGATCATCGAGGCCCATCGAGCCATCTCGACGAGGCTCCCGATCGCCTTGCTCGTCCCGCTCAGCCGGCTGATGGCCCCGGTGGGAGACCTCAAGCGTCGCCTGATGGCCAGCCCGAACCGGCTCGTGGCGAGAGCCGGGGTCGCCCTGAACCTCCTGACGATCGGCGTCTCGATGCACCCCGACCCTGAGGTCCGCGTCTGCGACACCCTCGACTGGTACGCCCCGCGCTACCTCTCGCGGCACACGGTCGAGGAAGTCCGGGGCTGGTTCGCCGAGGCCGGGCTGGTAGACGTGGTGGATCTGGCGAAAGAACAGACCTATTTCCACGCCGGGCAGGGGAACGGGGTCAACCTGGCGGGACGGCGGCCCCGCAATCGTTATTGACGTATCCGTAGGGGCCACTCTGCGGCCCGGGTCGCGGATGGCATCGTCACCGATCATGGGTCGCGGAGTGGCCCCTATCGTATTTCGTAGGACGACGCCGACTTCCTCAGACGGCCCCAATGGCTGGCCTTGACCGGCGGATTCCACGCGGGCTTATACTCGGCAACGCCCTCGGGTGTCACGGCGGTGCCGTCGAGTCTTAGGCTCTCGAGCGCCTTCATGAAGGTGAGGTGGGCCAGACCAGCGTCGGTTACCCTCGTCCGTGCCAGGTTCAAGAAGGTGAGGCCTGTTTTCCCCGCGAGGCCGGACAGGCCGGCATCGGTGATGGGCGAGTTGGAGAGGTCCAGGTGTGTTAGCTTTGCCCCTGGCACGCGGGCCAGGCCGAATCCGGATATCTTCGTCCTTAAGAGCGAGAGCCTGTCGAGCTTTTTCAGGTCCGCCAGATGGACCAACCCTTCGTCGGTGATCGCCATCTTTTCCAGCAGGAGATCGGTGAGATTTGTCAGGCCCGCCAGATGGGCCAGGCCGGCGTCTGTCACATTGGCCTCTCGGAGTCGCAAGGATTCGAGCGTCGCCAGCCCGGCCAGATGAGCGAGACCGGCGTCGGTAATCCCCCGGCTGTGAAATCCCAGGTCGAGGGACGTGAGCTTCTTCAAGGTCGTTAGGTGGGCGAGGCCGGCATCTGTGACCCGAGCCCCGTTAATGTTGAGGATCTCGAGCGCCGACAATTTCCCGACGAGGGAGAGGTCAGAGTCGGTGACGGATATCCTGTGCAAGTCGAGTTCGCGGAGCCGGGTCTTGCCGGCGAGAGGCGAAAGGCCCACGTTAGTCGTCGGGAAATTGAAGACCGAGAGCGCTTCGAGGTCGGCCATTGGCCCGACGAAGTCGAGCGACGTGGGGGCGAGCGAATTGCCACCGATCCGCAGCTTGCGGAGCCGTTTCAACCCAGTGAGATGCTCCAGTCCCTCACCGAGGCACAGGCTCCGAATCTCCTGGTCGATCTCGATGGAGAGCGACTCCAGGCGATCGAGGCTGCGGAGGCTCACTAACCGGTCGTCGTCGAGGACGATCTGGTAGAGCACGAGCGTCTTCAGGCCCGTCAATCGGCCGAGGTCGGCCACGGCTCTCGGCGATAGCGTGGTGTCCTTAAGCTCAAGCTCCCGGAGGCCGTCGAGCTTCACCAGGGCGGCCATCATCGCCTCGACCCGTGCCCGGTCCTCCGGGCCGCTTTCGAGCGTCTCGCCGAAGGTCCCTTGCGGCGCAGAGGCGCTCGACGCGGATGATCTCCCGGAAGTACTCGTCGCCCAGGAGGTCTCGCAGCCATCGGGGAGCATCGGGCTCGGTAGCGGGTACGAACGGGAGCGGCCGGGTCGTGTCCTCGAAGTCGTAGGTCACCCGGCCGCCGGCCGCCTCGACCGCCGCGACCGCATGCCGCTGGAGGCTCGCCCGACGTGCCTTCCAGCCCATCAGCCCTCCGACGACCAGGATCAAAAGCATCATCGCCCGCAGACTGATCGAGAACCAGGGGCGTCGGCGCTTCGACAGCTCGGTCATGGGTTCGCTCATGGCTCGGTTATCCTTCCAGGGAATGATAATGCAACCCGACTCCGAGGTCCGCATCACCCTCGACTGATACGCCCCGCGCTACTTCTCGCGGCACACGGTCGAGGAAGTCCGGGGCTGGTTCGCCGAGGCCGGGCTGGTGGACGTCGTCAACCTGTCGAGAGATCAGACCTACTTCCACGCCGGACAGGGGAACGGGGTCAACCTGGCGGGACGGCGGCCGGATAAGGACCGTCACAAAATGCCACATCGTTAATCTTGTTGTTTTTTATCATGAATGTCTAATTTCAATTTTGGTTTGGTCGTCTTCAGCTCGTCGATCGTCTCGTCGCGGATCGTTCCCTTCGCGAGCGAGAGCATCTTGAGCCTGGGTAGATTGCCGAGGCGGACCAGCAACTCATCATCACCCGGCGTCCCGGAGAGATCGAGATATTGGAGCTTGGTCAAACCCTCCAGTGGAGCGAGCGCCGCCACGGTGATGGTCCCGGCCTCCTTGAGCTTCAAGATGCGGAGTTTTTTCGATTCTTTCAGGTGCGACAGGCTCGCGTCGGTGAGCTTCGAGCCGTCCTCGATGGACAGGAGTTCGAGCCGCTCCAGCCGGCCAATTCGCGCAAGTCCGGTTTCGGTGATCGATCCGCCCAGGATCTGAAGTTCCTTGAGTTTCGGCAGCCGATCGAGGAACTCCAGGTCGGTGCCGGGCCCCGGCTCGAGGTCGAGACAGAGCGATTCCAGGTTGCTCAATCGACCGATCTGGGCCAATCCATCGGCGTCGAGAGGTGATGTGATGAGCGTCAAATCCTTGAGGCGGCTCATCCTTCCCAACCGCGCCAGACCTTCCGGTTTCAGTTCACCCCTTTCGAGTTCGAAGCTCTCGATCCGATCGAGGCCATCCAGGCAGGCGAGTTGATCGGCGTCGAAGGCCCGCTCAAATTTGGTCGGGTCCCCCTCCTCTCCAGGATGATCGAAGTTCGGCGGGGGAAAAGGCTCCTCGGGAATCCTGACGACGACGATTTCCTGGAAATACTCGTCCCCGAGGATCTTTCGAAGCCAGAGCGGGGCCTTTGGTCCCGTCGCCTGGGTGCGGAGATAATGGTCGTCAACTTGCCAGTCATAGTCCACGGCCCCATGCAAGCTCTCGATCCTCGCGACCGCCCGCCGCTGGAGTCTCGCGCACGGGCCTTCCAGCCCATCAGCCCTCCGACGACCAGGATCAAGAGCATCAGACCCCGCAGGCTGATCGAGAACCAGCGGCGTCGGCGTTTCGGCGGCTCGGTCGTGGGTTCGCTCATGGCTCGGGCATGCCCCCAGGGAATTCTTTTGGGCTCAGGATGGATTCCGGGGTGGTGGCTTGAATGACCCGATCCAAAGACCCGATCTGGGTGCCACGGGTTGTCCTCAACCCGTGATTCGGCCAGCGTTTGCGGAACACAGGTTGAGGACAACCCGTGGCACCCAGGCCGCCCTATTCGGTCACCACCCCGGAATCCATCATGAGCCTTCTTTTGAAATACGCTGATAACGCCACCCCTCACACCACGATAGTAAACTCCGGAGGGGATGCCAGGAACCGCGCAACGCGACCGATCGGCAACCCTCCTCTCCTTCACCACCGAGAGGACGCACCGATGCCGACCTGCAGCCCCGCCCGCCTGCTCGCCAACCAGCGAAACGCCGCGAAATCGACCGGGCCGAGGACGCCCGAGGGGAAGGCCCGGTCCCGGGCCAATGCCCTGAAGCATGGCCTGACCGGCGAAGGGGTTGCGCTGCCGACCGAGGACCGCGCCGAGGTCGACCGCCGGTTTGAATCGATGCAACGGGAGCTGAACCCGAAGGGGGACCTGGCCGAGTACCTCGTCCGCCGGGTCGCCACGATGACTGTTCGGGTCGAGCGCTGCGTCCGCCAGGAGACGGCCAACCTCTCGACCCGGGTCCGCCACGCCGAGGCCGACTTCGACGACCAGAGGGCCGCCGAGGTCGAGCACGCGTTCCGGAACCTCGCCGACGACCCGGCCAACCTCCGCCGGAAGCTCCTCCGCTCGATCGAGGGGGTCGATCGGCTGATCGAGGCATGGCTGGGCATCAAGGAAGACCTCAAGTGAAGCGAGCCGCTCCACCTCATCAGCGTCCACATGCGGACGGCCGAGAACCTGATCGGCCGGAGCGTGGGCGACCTGCCGGTCTCGCGGGTCAAGGTGCTCTTCGAGACCGCGTGCGGCAACTTCCGGTTCCTCAACGACCCCGAACTGGCCGAGCGCGACCCCTCGGCCGCGAAGGCCCAGGCCAGAGCGTTGATCCTCGACCTGATCGACGACGAGGTCGCCCGGCTCGGTGCCCTCCGCGAGGCATTCGACCTCGACGAGATCGCCCGGGAGCGTGCCGAGTCGGTCGACCGCGTCCTCTTCGACGCCTCGAAGGAGGCGATCCTGGCCCGGAAGTACGAGGCCGCCGCCGAGCGGAACCTCTACAAGGCGCTGGAGCAGCTCCGCGAGGTGAACGCCCAGGCCGTGGAAACGGGTGTCGAGACGGCGGCGGAAGTCACTGAAGTTGTTGAAAATAAAGAGGTTGAGGACGCCGAACCCGAAAGGAACAACCGCGAGATGGGTTCGTTTTTGCCCGTCGAGAAAGGGCGATCGAACCCCGTCTCGGCGGCCATGCCGACCGCTCCGGCACCCGCCCCACGGGTCGAGCCCGTCCGTCCGGCGGCTTCGATCTCGACTTTTTCCGATCGGGAGCTGGCCTCGAAGCCGATCGGAGGCTCGTTTGACCTCCCGTTCACGATCGGCCGGATCGGCTGAGCGAGGACGATCGATGAGACGACGGTCGATGATCGATCCGGGGTGAGTTTCCGGTAGGGTGGGCATCGCCCACCATCCCGGATCGATCCAGGTGGGCAGTGCCCACCCTACAGAAATCTCCCAGTCTTCCAACTACAGGAGAACTCTGTCCGTTAACTGCGTAACTCCTGGACGTATCCGGAGGTTCTGAGCGGGCCGAGGTCGGCCCACCCGGATTTGTCGCTCACTAGGAACAGCGAGGAGGGACGACTATTATCGGTCGTTCATCTCGACTTCGCTCCCCCGGAGAGGACATCATGAGGTTCCGAGCCACGCATCCCCTGGCGCTGACGGCGGCGCTCCTGGCCTCGACATCCATCACGACCGCCGACGACGCGCCCAAGGCCCAGCAGGAGAAGACCTTCGAGAAGGAGGTCGTCACCAAGGTCAAGATGGAATACCTGCTCTACTTGCCCGACGGATACGACAAGTCGGACAAGAAGTACCCGCTGATCCTCTTCCTCCACGGCGCGGGGGAGTCGGGCACCGACGTCAACCGGGTCAAGAAGCACGGGATGGCCAAGGTCGTCGAGACCAGGAAAGACCTGCCGTTCATCGTCGTCTCGCCGCAGAGCCCCGGCCGTGGGTGGAACCCCGACACGCTCAACGCGCTGCTGGATCAGGTCATGGCCGAGAACCGGGTCGACCCCGACCGGGTCTACCTGACTGGCCTGAGCATGGGCGGCTACGGGACCTGGTCCCTGGCCGCGGCGCACCCCGAGCGGTTCGCGGCCATCGCCCCGATCTGTGGCGGCGGGAACCCCAGGGACGCCTCGAAGCTGAAGAACCTGCCGATCTGGGTCTTCCACGGAGCCAAGGACCCGACCGTCCCGATCGCCCGCTCGCAGGAGATGGTCAACGCCCTCAAGCAGGCCGGGGCCGACGTCAAGTTCACCATCTACCCCGACGCCTTCCACGACTCCTGGACCCAGACCTACGACAACCCCGAACTGTTCGCCTGGTTCCTGTCGCACAAGCGGGGTGAGGCGAAGCCCTGAGCGCGGATCGACCCCGATTCCGCTGGCCGTAACGTCCCGGATCTGTCATCGTATGGGCATGACAACCCCACGCGGCGAGGCGGCCCCGACCGTCGCCTCGCCTCGGGCGACTCTCCACGCCCGGCACGAGCGTCGAAGAGAGGTCCCCCATGATGTCCACGATGGTCGTCCGGTGTAACGTCCCCGGCTGCAACGAACCCGCCGCCTACAAGATCGCCGCCCCCTGGAGCGACGGTGCCTTCACCGAGCTGAAGACCTACGGCCACGCCTGCTCCGAGCACCTCGGCGTCGTCTTCCGCGATTCCGAGCAGAGGCGAGAAGCCTACGTCCCCCTGCCGAGCGAGACCGTCGAGGAGATCGGCATCTACCGATACGAGCAAGGCAAGCGCGACCGCCAGCTCCAGCGCCTCTGGGGCCTGGAGGAGAACTACCGCTCCTGATCGACAGGGACGCTCCCATGACCCGCACCCGGTCCGTCGCTCACACCTCCGGAGCCCGTGTTTCCCGTAGGGCAGGGCTTGCCCTGCCGAGACCCGGGTCGCGGCAGGGCAAGCCCTGCCCTACGGGGGCAATCGGCGTTGCATTCATGCTCCTGGCCCTCGCGAGCCCCACCGCCTCGGCCCTGGCGCAAGCGGATGGTAAACCAAAGGGGGTGATCTTTCGGATCAAGCCGGGGTCCGTGAAACGAGTTAACACGCCGATCCGGTTTGACGTTGCCGCGACCCGATTTGATGATTCCGTTCGCAAAGCGGTCGAGGCCGGGCCGATCCGGCTCAAAATCAGTTATTGGGGGCCGATGAATCAGGTGCCGGAGGAGGGCAAGGCATTTCTCTTCCCGGAAGAGACCCGCACGATCGCGAGGGGGAGAAGGTCGAGGGGACCTCGAACATCCGAGTGACCTGCGTCCTCAAAGACGAGATCCGCGCAGGGGACGAAGGATTTTTCACGGTCTCGGGAATCCTTCCCGACGAGAATCCGCGATGGAGCTTCATCGACACAAATCCCGGCGCCCTCGAACTCAAGCACGGCGACCGCCCGGTCTTCCGCTACAACGCCGCCCCGGTGTCGAGCCCGAAGTACAAGGAGATCCAGAACCGCGACGCCTACATTCACCCGGCGTATTCCCCCTCGGGAGAGCTGATCACCGGCGACTTCTCCTCGTCCCACCCGCACCACCGGGGCTTCTTCCTGGCCTACGAGCGGACGAAGACCGGCGACCTCACGCCCGACTTCTGGAACATCCACGTCGGCACCGGCAAGATTTACGCCGACGGGCTGGATAAGCCGGTCGTCGGCCCGGTGACGGCCCGGTTCTCGGCCAGGCACCGCTGGGAGGCGAAGGACAAGGCCAGGGGGACGAGCCCGGTCGTCCTCCGCGAGCGCTGGGACGTCGAAGCTTACGCCATCCCCGGCGCCCCCTACTGGCTCTTCGACATCACCTCGACGCAGCAGGCCGTCGACCGGCCGATGGAACTCCTCCCGTACCGTTACGGCGGGATGGCCTATCGAGGTCCCGAGCCGTTCGTGAAAGGGACGCTCGACGTCCTGACCAGCCAGGGGCTACACCGCAAGGACGGCGACCAGAAGCCCGCCCGCTGGGTTGACCTGACTGGTCCGATCGCCGAGGGTTCCGACAAATACGCAGGGGCGATGATCGCCGACCACCCCTCCAACCCGAATTATCCGACCGTGGCGCGGATTCACCCGACGACCTTGCCGTTCTTCTGCTTCGTGCCCGCCCACGACTGGCCCTTGACCATCGCCGTTGACACCCCGACCGTCTTCCGCTATCGCGTCATGATCCACGACGGCCGCCCCGACAAGGACCTCGACGACCGGATCGCCCGCGACTTCGCCGAGCCGCCGACGGTGGTCGTGGAGTAGGACGAAGGGGCGGGTCGCGAGGCCCGCTGCCGGCTGCTCGACACACCATCCCGACGTTACGACCGGCCCGACCGGCGCACGCTCTCTAACAGGGAGTCAGGCCGTGAATTCGCCCGCCGAGGGGTGGGCCTAACTCGGCTGCTTCGACGATATAACGGTCGGTCAAACCTGCCTCGAAGGCCCCGGCGGGATGCCGGGACGACGGGGTGGGGTTGTGTCCGCGGGATGCGTCGTGGCCACGTTCGGTCGCGCCGCCCGGATGGAGTTGACCCGAGGGTCCGAGACCCGAGGGATCGGATCGGAACGGATCGGCGCGGAGGGTCTCCGGTCGGCGCTCATCACGCTGGTCGGTTGGCCCGTCGGCCGCTCGCTCCGACGTTCAAGGAGGGAAACAGGAAGTGAACATCGTCACGACCCGCTTCGGCCTGATCCAGGTCCAGGAGTCGGATCTCTTCCGGATTCCAGACGGTCTGGTCGGGTTCCGTGCCTTCACGCAGTTCGTCCTCATCCCCGACCCGGTGACCGCCGGCCTGACGTGGTTGCAGTCCGCGACCGCGCCGGAGCTGGCCTTCGGGCTGGTCGCTCCTCCCCTGGCGATCGGCGATTATCGGATCGAGCTCCGGCCGGGCGACCGGGCGGCGCTGGAGCTGGACGAGGAGCGTTCGGCGCTCACCTACGTGATCCTTAACCGCGGCGAGGGGGGAGGCCTGACGGTCAACCTCCAGGGGCCGCTGGTGTTCAACCCGGCTCGCCGGCTCGGCCGGCAGTTGGTACTGACCTCCAGCCGCTACGCGGTGCGGTACCCCCTGACCGGCCACGGTCAGGCCACAGCCCCCACCCTGCTACCCGGCCCGTCGGCGCTTCGAGCGACGGCGTGATCGGAGTGGCGGACGACATCGGCGACGTAACATCCCGAGCCCCGTCGTGGTAACCGAGCGCCCGGGCAACGTGACCACGGACGGTCACGGGTCTCGTTGGCAGGAGGAAGGAGCCCGTAGATGCTGGTCTTGTCCCGACACCGCGACGAAAGCATCATCATCGGCGATGACATCGTCATCACCGTGGTGGACATCCGGGGCGATAAGGTCCGATTGGGGATCGCGGCCCCGATCGAGATCTCCGTACACCGCCAGGAGGTGTACGAGGCCATTCAGCGCGAGAACCGGCAGGCGAGCCGACTGGAACCCCAGGACGCCCGTCAGTTGGAAAACATCACCCCCCCGCTCCGGCGCGACATCCGTCGCCCCCGGTCCGAAGGGGTCTGATCTCGCCGACGAGTGGAGCAGGGGGCCCGACCCCTGCCGCCCCTCTGACCCAACCCCGGATTCGCCCCCAACGCCGGGCGACCTCCCCTCGGCACGCCGGAGGGAGGTCGCCCGGCTCGAATTTCCGGGGGACTTGATCGGCGTTCCGGCGCTCGATTCCAGGATTTCCGATCTGAAATCTCAGATCTCTGATTCCGAATCAATCCCCAACCGGCCGCCTCAGCCGAGCTCGATGATCTCATCCTCGTCCGACCCCAGCGCGTCCCGCCAGGCCGCCGGGTCGTGGATCAAGGGCAGGTCGTCGTTGACGAGGGAACGGGGCATGGCTTTCGGCGCCGGCTTGGTGTTGGAGGTCGCCGGAACTGGTGTCGGCGGGGGGAAGCCGTTGCCGCCCCGGGCGGGAGCCCTGGCCGAGCCGGGACCGCGCCCCGTTCCGAAGGGGCGAGCACGTCGTCGGGCCCGAGATAGACCCGGAACTTGACACTGCCGAAGGCGATCCGATCGTCCGGCAGCAAGGCGGCCCAGCGGATCTTCTGACCCTTCACCTTGGTGCCGTTGGTTGTCGCCAGGTCGCGGATCACTAGCAGTCCGTCGGTCTTGACCAGCACGCAATGCCGCTTCGACAGGCTCGGGTCGTCGACCTGGATGTCGCAGTACTCGCGACGGCCCAGGACCGTCACGTCCTTCGTGATCGGGATCGGCGGACCGCCATCGGCCGGGATCAATTCGGCTTTCATCGGAGCCCCCGCAACCTCGCATTCTCCAACCCCTCTTATTATACCGCGATCTTTCGACTGGACACGACTACCCTTCGGCGCCTTGTTGAAACTTCCCCACACCTCGACGGGTAGATGCGGGAAGACCTGCCGCCGTGGCGACCTCCTGGAGAGTCCCCCCTTGTTCAACCGCGACCGGATCACCGAGATCTCTCGCGCGGCCCTTGCCGCCTTCACCGTCGCCGTGCTGTCGATCTCGGCTACCTCGGCCTTCGCCCAGGACCCCCGGGCGGCGGAGTGGATCTCAGGCGACGCGGTCGTCTACCTCGAAGTCGCCCGACCGACTCAGATCCTGGACCGCTTGACGGGCGAGCCGGTTCGGGGGCTGATCACCTCGTCGCCCGACTTCCAGAAATACCTCCAGACCGACGGGTATACCAAGGGCCGGGCGGTGGTTGACGCGATCACCGGGGCGCTCGGTTCGAGTTGGGATCACGCGTTGCTGGACCTCGTCGGCGGCGGGTTCGTCCTGGCCATCGAGCCGGCGCAGCCGCCCCGGGTGCTCCTGATCGCGACCCCTCGCGACCCGTCGTTCCCGTCGAAGGCGCTCGACACGGTCCTGAGGCTCGCCCGGGAACACGCCGCCGCCCATGGCCAGCCCGACCCGATCCGGTCGGCCGAGCATCGCGGGATCAAGGGGTACGCCGCCGGCCCGGCGGCCCTGGCGATTGTCGAAGGCCGGCTCGTCGTCGCCAACTCGCCCGAGACGATCAAGACGGTCATCGACCGCTCGATCGACCGTCCCGACCCCTCGAAGACCCTCGCGGGCGACCCGCTCTGGCAGGCCCGGCGGAAGGCGCAGCTCTCCGACGACTCGGCGGCCTGGGCGCTCGTCCGGATCGACCGGCTCCGCCAGATGGACCCCAAGGCCCTGGCCGTCCCCGATCAGGCCAACCCGCTCCTGACCCTCCTCTTCGCCGACTGGATCGAGTCGGTGAGGAAAGCCCCCTGGGCCTCCGCAACCCTGACCTGGTTGCCCGACCGCCTGGGCCTCAACCTGACCGTGCCGACCCCTCCCGGCGGCTACGGCGACGCCTTCAAGCGCTTCCTGCCGACGAACGGCCGGGGGGCGCCCCGGCTCGTGAAGCCCAAAGGCACGATCGCCAGCGTGGGGCTCTGGCGCGACCTGTCGAGCCTCTGGGAAGTCCGCGCCGATCTGTTCCCGCCCCAGGTCGTCCAGGGGTTCGCCCAGCTCGACACCCTCGCCGGCACGTTCTTCGGCGGTCGGGACTTCGGCACCGGGGTCCTCGGCTCGCTCGGGACCGACTGGCGGCTGGTCGTCGCCCGCCAGGATTTCTCTTCGTTCGACCCGGTCCCCAACGACAAGCTCCCGGCCCTCGCGCTCGTGGCGGACCTCAAGCCCGACGACGAGGAGTTCGCGATCCGGCTCAAGTCGGCCTTCCAGTCGTTCGTCGGCCTGGTGAACCTCGGCGCCGCCCAGACCAAGGCCCCTCCGTTGATGCTCAGTTTGGAGACGTTCGACGGCGTGGCGATCTCGACCTCGAAGTTCCTCAAGCCGAAGGCCGAGGCCGGCAAGGCCGCCGGGCCAGTGAACTCGCGGCACAACTTCAGCCCGTCGGCCGCTCAGGTGGGCAACCACTTCATCCTCAGCTCCAGCCTCGGCCTGATCCGCGACCTGATCCCAGCCTTGAAGGACCCCGCCGGTTCGGCCGAGGCCACGCTCCTGATCGAGGCCGAAGGGGCCGAACTGGCTGGCTTGATCGAGGAGAACCGCCCCCGGCTGGTCATGCAGAACATGCTCGAAAAGGGGAACGACAAGACCCGAGCCGAGTTCGAGGTCGAACTTCTCGCGCGGATCGTCCGTGCCCTGGGCCGGGGGTCGCTCTCGGCTCTCGACACGCCCGAAGCTGTCCAGCTTCGACTCAACTTCGCGACCCAGGGACGATGAATCCGAGGAGGGGCGGCCGGAGATGGCCGATGGCCGACGCCAGGCGAGGGGGGTAGCGACCGACGACGCTCGCAATTATTCTCCTTACCCCTTCGCTGCCCATCGGCCATCCCCCGCCGCCCCTCCTGACCCGATCCGGCCCCTCGGCCGGGGATCAAGGCGAACCATGCGTCCGATCACTCTGCTGAAAGATCCGAACCGGGCCTGGGCCCCCTTCGAGCCGGGACCGGGGCGTGCCTGGGACCTGGCGAGCGTGGCCCACCTCCACCGGAGGGCCGGGTTCTCCGCCCCTTGGCCGATCCTGGAGCGCGACCTGGCGGACGGCCCGGCCCCGGCGGTCGACCGGCTGATCGAGGGGGAGGCGACCAGCGGCGACGGCCAGCCGGCCGCCGACTTCGCCGCCCTGCTCGACGCGATGGGGGAGCGGCTCGGGACCTCCGCGGCGCCGAGCGGCTCCGGGGGATCTGGCTCTACCGGATGATCCACACCCCCCGGCCGCTCCTGGAGCGGATGACGCTCTTCTGGCACGGCCACTTCGCCACGTCGATCATCAAGGTCGGCAATCCGTCGGCCATGCAGAAGCAGAATGCCCTGATCCGGGCCAACGCGCTGGGGGACTTCAAGGCCCTGCTGGCGGGGATCGGCCGCGACCCGGCGATGCTCACGTATCTCGACGCCACGTCCAGCCGCCGGGGCAAACCGAACGAGAACTACGCCCGCGAGGTGATGGAGCTGTTCAGCCTCGGCCGGGGGGCCTACAGCGAATCCGACATCCGCGAGGCCGCGAGGGCCCTGACCGGCCGGTTCGTCACCGCCGACCGGTTCTCCGAGCAGCCCGCGCAGCACGACGACGGCGAGAAGACGATTCTCGGCCGGACCGGCAAGTTCAAGGGGGACGACCTGCCCGCGATCCTCCTCGACCAACCGGCCTGCGCGGAGTTCCTGGCCCGCAAGCTTTTCCGCCATTTTGTCAGCGAGGTCGACCCGCCCTCCGACGCCCTGATCGCCCCGCTGGCCGAGAGCTTCCGAAGCTCCGACTACGAGATCAAGGCCGTGGTCCGGACGATCCTCCGGTCGAACCTGTTCCATGACCCGGCGATCCGTCGCCGGCGCGTCAAGAGCCCGGTCGAGTTCACGATCGGGGCGATCCGGTCGCTCGGCGCGGTCCGTCCGACCGTCTCGGCCGACGCGCTGGGCGAGGCCTGCGCCCGGATGGGCCAGACGCTCTACGCCCCGCCGAGCGTCGCGGGCTGGGAGGGCGGCCCGTCGTGGATCAGCACGACCGCCCTGATCGCCCGGACCAACTTCGCCATCGCGCTGCTCTCGAAGTCGGACAAGGACTTCGGCGGCCGGTGCGACCCGACCGCTCTGGCCGCCCGCAACGACTTCGAGTCGCCCCGAGAAGCCGCCCGGTTCGTGGTCGACCTGCTCGCGCAGGACGCCTTCGACGAGAACGCTCGCGACCGACTCCTCGGCCGCGACCCGAAGCCGCTGGAGGCCGCGACCGCCGTCCTGACCTCGCCCGAATATCAACTGGCCTGACAGTTGACGACCATTTGGAGTGCGGGAGCTTGCTCCCGCTTTCGAAAGCGGGAGCAAGCTCCCGCACTCCAGGGTCGCCTCGGTCGTCCCAAACCTGAGAGACCCCATGTCCACCCATCGTCGCGACTTCCTCAAGTCCTCGCTGGCCGCAAGCACGCTCGTGGCGATGGGGGCCTCGACCGTCCCCGACTTCCTCGGCCGATCGGCGCGGGCGGCGGCCTCGAAATCCAACGAACGCATCCTGGTCGTGGTCCAGCTCCTTGGCGGCAACGACGGCCTGAACACGGTCGTTCCCCACGGAATCGACGGCTACACGCGCGGGCGTCGGGCCTTGCGAATCCCGGCGGGGCAGGTCCACAAGATCACGCCCGAGATCGGCCTGCACCCGAGCCTGGGGGGGATGGCCAAGCTCCTGGAGGAAGGCAAGCTCGCGGTGGTGCAGGGGGTGGGCTACCCGAACCCCGACCGCTCGCACTTCCGGTCGATGGAGATCTGGGAGACCGCCCGGCTGGAGACCGGGGCCGTCGAGACCGGCTGGCTCGGCCGGGTCGTGGATTCCCGCCCGCCGAAGCCGGGCGATGATCCCTCGGCGCTCTCCGTCGGCCCCCGAGGGCTGCCGCTGGCGCTCAAGGCGAAGCACGTTGAGATCCCGTCGCTCGAGAGCCTGGAGCAGTACCGGCTCAAGTTCGCCGCCGACGCCGACCGCCAGGCCGCCGCCGTGCGAATTTCGGACGTCATGGAGTCGCCCGACGACCCGCTCCTCGGGTTCCTCCGGCGGAGCACCCTGGCCGCCTACGAGTCGAGTCGGCGGCTCGAAGAGGTTGCCGGGTCCAAGGCCGGCGGCCCAACCTATCCCGAATACGGCCTGGCCCGGCGGCTCAAGCTGATCGCCCAGGTGATCAAGGCGGGGTACGGGACGCGGATCTACTACACGACGCTCGACGGCTTCGACACCCACGCCCACCAGCTCGGCACCCATGCAGCCCTGCTCAACGAGCTTTCCGATTCGCTCGCCGCATTCCGGCGCGACCTCGACGATTCGGGGCAGGGGGACCGCGTGGCGGTCCTCGGCTTCAGCGAGTTCGGCCGGCGGGTGGCGGAGAACGCCTCGCTCGGCACCGACCACGGCGCCGCGGCGCCGGTCTTCGTCGTCGGGCCGGTCGCGAAGGCCGGGCTCGTCGGCCCGCACCCCAGCCTCGACGACCTCGACGACGGCGACGTCAAGCACTCCGTCGACTTCCGGCGCGTCTACGCCTCGGTCCTGGAGACCTGGCTCGGCTGCCCCGCCGCGCCGATCGTCGGTGAAGGGTTCGCGCCGCTCGAGCTGTTCCGGGGCTCTTGACGGCGCGAAGTCAGGTTGATTATTCGGAACCGGGGGAGCGGGACACCGAAAAGTGAGCTAACTTCACGAAAATTATCCGCCCATTGGTCTTTCGTGGTCCACCATTCGTATAACTGAGGGGAAGAAATCCCCTCGTTGCGCGGCTCCCACTCCGCGGAGTGACTCTCATGAATGGCCCACGATCGTTGCGTCTCGGTTTCGGGGTGGCTGCCTTCCTCGGCGGCCTCGGGCCGATTTTGGTGGCGGCGCAGAATACGCCGGCTCTCGAACCTCCGGCAATCTCGCCGTTCGACCGACGTTGCCCAGAGCCGCGACCCTGGTCGATAATTCGCTCCCGCAGATCCCGGCCCTGCCGCCGGTCGACGACCGGCCGATCAAGCCGGCCAGCGAAGGCCCGCTCCACGAGGCGTTCCTGTCCCCTCCCAAGGACCGGCAGCCCGAATACGTCGATAAGGCCCCGCCGAACCCGATCAACGAGCGGCCCGGGGTTGACCCGCCCAGCGACAAGGCGGTCTGGATTCCCGGCTACTGGGATTGGAACGCGGTTCAAAAGGATTACGTCTGGGCCACCGGGACCTGGCGGAACCCGCCTCCCGGCCGGTTCTGGGTCAACGGCTACTGGAAGCGCGACGACAAGGGGTGGTATCGCGTCCCCGGTTTCTGGACCGACCGCCAGACCGACCGGATCGACTGGCGGAAGAACGGCCCGCCGACCGAACACCCGGCCGACGACCCGGGCGCTTCCCCCGGCAACGAGTATTTCTACGTCCCGGCCTATTTCGCCCCCGACGGTGACGGCGTCACCTGGAAAAAAGGCTACTGGGCCAAGGCCCAACCGGGCTGGTCGTGGGTCCCCGCGCAGTGGATCAAGCAGCCCGAAGGCTGGACGTTCCAGGAAGGCTACTGGGACCGGACCCTGGAAGACCGAGGCACGCTTTTCGCCCCCGCCCAGGTCTCCGACCAGGCCAAGAACGCCACGAACACCATCTATCAGCCGCTCTCACAGGTCGCGCCCGAGCAATACGGCCAGCTTTACGGAGCCTTCGGCCGCCCGAATTCCTACTATGACGGCTATCCCGGCTACTTCTACGACAACAACGGCCGCTACTACGGCTACGCCAATTACGGAAACCTTGGGGTCTATCAGGGTTACCTCGGCTATCCCTACACCGCGTGCTACGGCTACCCCTACTACGCCCAGCCGCTCGCGTATGGCGGATACGGTGGGTATGGCGGATACGGTGGATATGGCGGGTACGGTGGTTACGGCGGTCTCGGTTATGGAGGATTGGGCGGATACGGTGGGTATGGTGGGCTGGGCCTGGGAGGGTTCGGCCTGGGATTCGGCGGTTACGGCGGCTATCCGTACTATGGGTATGGACTGGGCTTCTATCCGGGGTATTACGGCGGCTTCGGCTTCGGAGGTCTGGGGCTTGGCCTGGGCTTCGGTGGGCTGGGCTTCGGCGGGTTCGGCTATCCTTATTATGGGTATGGGCTGGGCTTCTACCCGGGCTATTACGGCGGGTCCGGCTTCGGCAACAACTACTACAACAACCGGTACGCCTACAACCGAGGCTTCGCCAACGGCTATCGGGCGGGCGAGCATCGAGGCAGCAACCTTTATCCCCACAATCCGGGCCATCCGACGATGGGAAATGGGAACCTGGCGAACCATCGAGGGGTCGGCAACAACATCAACAATACGAACATTGTCCGGAATGGGACCGGGAATACGTTCAACCGAGCCACCGCCGGGACGGCGGCCCACCATGCGAACTTCGCGTCGCACGCGGGAAGCCACGGAGTGATGGCGCCGGCCTCGTCGCACGCCTACGCCAACCCGTTCCAGAATCACGCCGGCCAGGGCGCCGGGCTGAACCGGGGTGTCGGAGGGGCGGGGTCGCAGTGGCACACGTCGTATAACGGCGTCCACAACACGACTTTGGCTCATTCGGTCGCCCGGCCCGCGTTCCACACGGGCACCGTCGGCACGGCGGGCGCGATTCACCACGCGGGGAGCCTCGGCGGAACCCAGGCGAGCCCCGGCCTCCATAGTGCCGGGATCAGTGGCGCGGTCCACCCCATGGCCAGCCAGCACCTCGGAGGGGTTGCCGGTGCCAACCACCTCGGCGCGATGGCTGCTCCGCACGTCGGGGGCGTTGCCGGTGCCAACCACCTCGGCGCGATGGCCGCTCCGCACGTCGGCGCGGGCGGATACGCCGGGCGCAGCATCTCGGAGGCTACTCGGCGCAGCATCTCGGAGGCGCGGGCTTCGCGGCCCCGCACGTCGGCGGAGGGTATGCGGCCCCGCACATCGGCGGTGGCGGATATGCGGCGCCGCACCTCGGCGGCTATGGCGGCGGCATCAGCGGCGGCCATATGGGCGGCTTCAGCGGCGGCCACATGGGCGGCTTCAGCGGCGGCGGCCACATGGGCGGCATGGGCGGCATGGGAGGCGGCGGCCATGGCGGCGGCGGCCACCACTGACCCCTGGTTTTGACCGAGTCCTTGGGACGAGAAAACGGCCGACGGCGATGTCTTCCTCGCCGCCGGCCGCTTCATTTCGAAGAACCCGCCTCGATCAATGCCGGAAATGGCGGCGACCGGTGAGGATCATGGCCATGCCGTGCTCGTCGCAGGCCTGAACGGTCTCGTCGTCCCGCTTCGAGCCGCCGGGCTGGATCAGGGCGGTCACGCCCGCCTGCGCGGCGGCGTCGGGTCCGTCGCGGAACGGGAAGAAGGCGTCGGAGGCGAGCACCGCGCCCTTGGCCTTCTCGCCCGCCTTGGCCACGGCGATCCGGACCGAGTCGAGCCGGCTCATCTGCCCGGCTCCGACGCCGACGAGCTGCCGACCCCGGACGATCACGATCGCGTTCGACTTGACCGCCTGGCAGACCCGCCAGGCGAACCCGAGCGACGCCCGCTCGGCGTCGGTCGGGGGCCGCTTCGAGGCGACCGTCCCCGAGGTCGGGTCGGGCTCCATCGCGTCCCAGTCCTGGACGAGCAGACCCCCCTCGACCCGCCGGAGGTCGAACCCGGCCGAGGCGCGGCCTCGGGGCCGATCGGGGCCCCCAGGGCGAGCAAGCGGACGCTGTTCTTCCAGGTCGGCTTCGTGGTCAGGAGCTTGAAGGCGTCGGGCTCGAAGTCCGGGGCGACGATCGCCTCGATGAACCGGCCGGGGACGGCACATCCGCTCGGCGGTCGCGCGGTCGACCGGCCGGTTCACGCCCACGATCCCGCCGAAGGCGCTGACGGGATCGCCCTCGTAGGCCAGCTCGAACGCTTCGGCGAGAGCCTCGGACTCGGCCGCGCCGCACGGGTTGTTGTGCTTGAGGATCGTCGCCGCCGGCTCGGAGAACAGGCGGATCAGCCGGAGGGCACTGTCGAGGTCGAGCAGGTTGTTGTAGGACAGCTCCTTGCCGTGGAGGATCTTCGCCGTGGCCAGGTTCGGCCCGGTCGTGCCCGGCTCGACGTAGAACGCGGCCCGCTGGTGGGGGTTCTCGCCGTAGCGGAGGACCGACCGACGTTCGAAGCTCGGGGCGAAGGTTCGCGGGAACGACCTCGGACGACTCGCCGTCGACGGCCTTCGCCAGATAATCGGCGATCGCCCGGTCGTACCGGGCCGTCTGCTCGAAGACCGCCAGGGCGAGCGAGCGGCGGAAGGCCAGGGTGGTCCCGCCGTGGCCATTGAAGCTCCTCGATCAGCCGAGGGTACTGGTCCGGTGAGGTCAGGACGGCGACGTGCGGGTGGTTCTTGGCCGCGCCCCGGATCAGGCTCGGGCCGCCGATGTCGATGTTCTCGACCGCCTCCTCGAAGCGAGACGCCGGGCTTGCGCGACAGTGGCCTCGAAGGGGTAGAGGTTCACGACGACGAGGTCGATCGGGTCGATCCCCTGGGCCTCCAGGGCGGCGAGGTCGCCGGGGACGTCGCGGCGGGCGAGGATGCCGCCGTGGAGCTTGGGGTGGAGGGTCTTGACCCGGCCGCCGAGGATCTCGGGCTGCCCGGTATGGGCCGAGACCTCCGTGACGTCCAGCCCGGCCTCGACCAGGGCCGTCCGGGTCCCGCCGCTGGCCAGGAGGTGGACCCCGCGATCGGCCAGGGCCCGCGCCAGCTCGACCAGCCCTCGCTTGTCCGACACGCTCAGCAACGCCCGCCGGATGGGGACAATCTCATCCATAGTCCGATTTTGGTCCAGGGTTCGATGAGGTTCGACGGGTCAACAATCAAGAGGCCGGCCCTCGACGGGCCAGCCTCCGATTGTAACGACTTTCGGACCACTCGGGCCAGCGAAGCCGGCCGATCACTTCGGCTCGACCGTCTCCGCCGGGGCGGCGGGCTCGGCGCCCTCAGCGGGCTGAGTGGGGATCGTCGGGGGCGGGGTGGTCGATTCGGGATAGCCTTCGGGCGGGATGTAGCCGAAGGGCTTTTCCTTGGGGTCGCGGAGCGGCCGGGGCTTGACCTGGCCGATCTCGCGGAGGCAGATGATCAGGCCGTGGGTCGTGCCGAAGTAGAGCCGGTCGTCGAACCGGTTCGTCGGCCCAAGGGCGAAGTCGCGGAGGTTGATCCCGGCCCGCTGGAAGGTCGTGGAGGGGTCGAAGACCATCTTGCCGGTGGCTCGATCGACGACGAAGAGGTCCTCATCGTGCGACTCCAGGTAGAGCTTGGTCGCGCTGACGGAGATGGGTCGTCCGCCCAGGGTCGAGATCGTCCAGCGAACCGTGCCGGAAGGAATGTCGATCGCGGAGAGGAACCCTTCGTCGTTGACGACGTAGGCGTCGTCGTCGGCGACCATCGGCTCCTGCTCGACCGGCGAGCCGGTGGCCACGGTCCACTTTCCCTCGCCGGTGAAGAGGTTGACCGCGTAGAGCGACTTGTCGGACGAGGGGACCAGGAGGGTCCGGACGCCGTAGGTCCCCATGTTCGCCACGATCGGGCCGCCGCAGGCGAACCGCCAGAGGAGCTGGGGCTTGTTGACCAGGGACAAGTAGAGCTTCCTGTCCTGGCTGCCGAAGGCGACGATCTTCCCGGCGACGACCGGCCGGGACGTGACCCGGTCGTTCGTCTGGATGTTCCAACTGATCGCGCCGGTCTTGGCGTCGAAGACCGCGAGCTTGCCCGACTCCAGGCCGACCATCACCTTGTCTTCGTCGGCCGCGGTGGCGCTGGACGGGGTGTCGGTCAGCTCCTGCGACCAGATCTGCTGGCCGGTCTTGCGGTCCAGGCCGAAGATCCGGTTCGAGTTGGTGGTGAAGACGGCCGACTTGTTGACCGAGGCTGGCCGGGACGAGATCGTCACGTTGCCGACGTGCGCCCCCCAGAGATAGCGGCCGGTCTCGGCGTCGTAGGCGTAGAAGTTCCCGGCGTTGGTCTGCGCGAAGAGCATGCCGTCGTCGATGCTGAGGGCGGCCAGCTTCTCGGGGCCGACGAGCGGGACCACGCTGGAGAACTGGAGGTCCAGGTTGATCCGGGACAGGGCCCGGCGGCCCGGGATCGCGTGCGTGCCGTAGGGCACCTGGGCCTCGGCGGGCACGATCGCCAGCGTCAGCATCAGCGCGAGGCAGGCCAGAGCCAGTTGACGGGGCATGACGTCCCTCTCTCAAATCGTGGAGATCTCGGGCCGAGGACGGGGCCGCGTCCGATCGCCGGAGGGCCGGCCCGTCCGGACCTCCGCCCGCTCGATCGCCGTCGACGAGCCGATCGCCTCGCGCTCGAACGGTGAACCCTTCATCCTTGCCGACGTCCGGCCCCACGTCAAGTTGGGGAACCGGGGAACTTCAGGGAATCTCCCAGAATCGCTCGTTGTTCAGGTCGACCGGCTCGCCGATGATCTCCTGGTCGGGGTCGTCTTCGTCGGGAGCGAGACTCGAAGGGGTCGGGGCCGAGGAGGCGGCCAGGCATTTCGGGCAGGCGTCGCCGACGCCCCGGTAGGGCTCGGCGCACCTCGGGCAGAGGCCGGCGCTCCGCCGGAGGGTCGGCAAGGAGGCGCGGAGGCTCGCCCCTTCGGCCGTCCCGCCGAAGCTCTCGGCGATCCGGCCCGCGAGCCCGACCACGTCGGCCCCCACCGTCCCGGTTCGGAGCCGGCGCTGGACCAGCCCCATCAGCCACTTGATCAGCGGGCGGTTGACCTCGTGGATGGCCTCGCCGCGCAGGAGCTGGGCCAGCTCGTCTCGCGAGTCGATCGCCCCGCCGGGGTCGTTGGCCAGCCGGGCGGCCTCGATCCGCTCGCGGAGGTCGCCGATCGCGAATTGCCGCAAGCGTTCCAGCTCGACACCCAGGGCGGAGACCTCGGGATCGTCCGGATGCGTCCGGGCCAGCTCGCGGACAATCGAGTCGGCGTGGACCCAGCGCCCTTCGTCGACGGCCTTGCGGAACTCGGCCAGGCCGAGGGCCCGGCCGTCCACCGGGGCGTTCGAGGCGATCGCCGGTGCCCGCTCCAGAGCCAGGGCGATCCGTTCGAGAAGCGGCAGGGCCCGCGACTCGATCAGGTCGGCGATCCGTCGGGCTGACTCCGCCTGGATGCGCGAGAACCTCGATCAATCGCCCGAGGTCGCCGGAGGGTCCGCTGTCGCTCATGGGTGGAATCGCCGAAGGGCCGTCCGGGTTGGGCTCACCTCTAGAACCATTATCGCGGGTCGCCCGCCGTCTTTCCAGCCGGCGGGGAGGCGCCTTAGGGTGCGCCAGCGGATTCTGGCATTTTCTGGCTCCCTCTCCCCTGGCGGGAGAGGGTTGGGGAGAGGGGGGGTCGGCGTGGAGCCGATCCTGATGCCTCGCCGGTCCCTCAAATCTGGTCCCGATCCGGTCGAATGATCGTCTCACCGCCCCCTCTCCCCGACCCTCTCCCGCCAGGGGAGAGGGGGTCAGGCGCTCGCTCCGCTCGCCAGAAGAGGCTCGGTCGGAGCGGGTGCCAGAATCCATTGACGCACCCACGCCTTACGCCTGGACCGGGACATCGCTTTCCCCTCGGGCCCGGATCGATTAAGATCCGGGCGTCTCTGGTCACGTCTCCATCGGACGGGGATGGACTCTCGATGGACGAGACGACCTTCCAATATTCGGTCACCTGCTCCAGCCCGGGGTGCGCGGAGGCCCCACGTTACAAGATTGCCGCGCCCTGGAGCCACGGGCCGCTCCACGAGCTGAAGAACTACGGACTGGCCTGCGAGACGCACCTCGAACCGCTCGTGGTCCGGGCCAGGGACCACCACCACCGGCTGGCGATGCGCGACGACGAGGTCGTCGGGCCGGTCGAGGTCTTCTCACTCGTCCCCGGCCACCGGGACGGCCAGTTGCCGCGTCTCGCCGACCCGACCCCGGACGCCTGACGGGACAGGACGCCTCAACTCCTCGAACCGAAACGGGATGGACCCCGACCCATGCTCATCGAGCGAGCGATCATCGCCCTCGCCCTCCTCTCGGCGCCCGCCGATGCCGTCCAATCCCCGAAGGACCCGGCCGACCCGTTTGCACGGTTCGACCTGCCCGATGAGTGGGAGGCGCGGTTCTGGGCAAGTCCCGACGCCCTGGCGCTCCTGGAGATGGACCCGAAGCGCCTGGCCGACCTCGTGCCGAACCAGGCCGGGCTCCGGTTCTGCCGCTGTCCCGAGTGCGACGCGCCCGAGGGGGACGACCCGCTCGGCTGGTCGATCCGCAAGCCGAAGGTCGTCACCTGCAAGAAATGCGGGGCCGAGTTCCCCAACGACAAGATCCCCGCCCAGGTCGACAAGAAGGTCCCCGAGGACACTGTTGAGGTCGTCCCCGGCGTCGTCCACCACTACCCCTATCACGGGGTTGAGGCCGAGAAGCAGCTCTACGCCGACGAGCGGCTCTATCTCTCCGCCCGGCGCGACCACGAGGCCCGCGAATACCTGTCCAAGGCCGCGCTCTACGCGGCCGTCCGCCACCGGGAGCAGCCGCTCGGCCAGCCGGACCCGACCCTCTCGAAGGTCGCCTGCGTGCTCCTGCTCCGGTTCGCCCAGGTCTACCCGAACTACGCCCTGCACCTGGACCGGCCGGGCGAGCCGAAGTTCCTCGAACCGGCGCACCAGCCGCCGCCCTATCGTCGAGGCTACGGGACCGCGAAGTGGGACTCGTCGGGAAGCCTGGACGTGCCGATCAACCTGGCCATCGCCTACGCGCTGGTCCGCGAGACGCCGGAGCTGGCCGAGGCGGGCAAGCTCCTGGGGGTCGCCGACCCGAGGCGGACGATTGAGCACGACCTCTTCCGGGCCTCGGCCGCGTTCGTGCCGCGACCAACCCGAGGAGGTCAACGAGCCGTCGCTCCAGGTCGACCGGGGGCTGCTGACCGTGGCCCGGCTGCTCTCCGACGACGCCCTGGCCCGCGAGGCGATGCGGCGGCTCCGCGACTTCTCCGAGCGTGGGTTCTATTACGACGGGCTCTGGCGGCAGGGGGACGCGGCGAGCCACCGGAGGGTCCTCGGGATGCTCGACGGCTGGATCGACCGGCTCTTGCCCGGCGGGCCGACCGGCGGCCTGGCCCTCCCTTCCCGCCCGAAGGGCGAACCGACCTCGATCCTCGCCCTGGCGCGTTCGGCCGGCTCGGCGATCCTCACCGACGTCAAGCCGCCCGAGATCCAGCAGGTCGGCTGGCCGGTCGCCGGCCCGTCGGCGCCCCCTCGGCAGCCGGCGCTCCTCGGCGGGGCGGGGCTGGCCAGGCTCGCGGTGGGGCAGGGGGCCGACGCGCTCGACCTGGAGCTGCGCGGGATGGGCCACTTCGATTCGCCCCGGTCGAGAAGGCAGGCGCTCCGGTTGGCGGTGGGCGGCAAGACCGTCCTGGGCGACCTCGACGACCTGCCAGCTCGCCCCGACGGCTGGGACCGTGCCTCGGCCAGCCACAACACGGTGATCGTCGACGGCCTGAACCAGCGCGAGACCCCCCGGGTCATGCGCGAGGCGTCGCCGGGCGGCGAGTTCCTCTTCTTCGCGGCCGACCCGGATTTCCAGGTCGCCGTGCTGGACGACCCCCGCGCCTATCCCCGATCGGCCACCCGCTATCGCCAGACGGTCGTGGCCTGCGCGGGACCGAAGGCGAGGTACGCGGTCTCGGTCTTCGAGGTCCACGGCGGATTGCAGCACGACGAGGTCTTCCACGCCGCGCCGGGCGAGCCGGGCCGCTGGACGGTCTCGGTGCCGATGAGACCCGGCCCCGAGTCGCTCTTGCCCCCTTCGATCCCGTATCTCTCGAACGTCCGGGCCGAGGACGGCCGCTGGTTCGTCCAGGCTTACGGCGAGTTCGACCGGATGGCGCACGGCTCGGCCACGCAGCCGGGCCTGGCGATGCTCAGCCGGCCGGGCCAGCCCGGCGTCCGGCTTCACCTCCTGGGGGACACCCCGTTCACGATCGTGACCGGCTCGACCCCCCGGGCCACCGCGCCCGAGGAGACGCCGAGAGCCGCGCTCTTGCTCCGGCGGGACTCGAAGGATGGGGCGACGCTCGAATCGACCTTTGTCACCGTGTTCGACCCGATCGGCCCGAGCCCGAACCTCACCAAGGTCGGCCGGATGACCGCGACGCCCGGTTCCGTGGTCCTTTACCTGGAGACCATCGACGGCCCCGAGCATCTGGTCATCAACCTCCAGCCAGGCACGAGCCGGACGGTCCAGCTCGCCGACGGCCGCGACCTGACGACCGACGGCCTTGTCGTCCGCGACCGACGCGGCGAGCTGATCCTGGCCGGGGGGACGGTCGCCTCGGTCTCGGGGGTCGTGGTCCGCCAGGCCGGGCTTTCGGGAACGATCCTCGCCGCCGCCCGCTATCCGACCGCCGACGGCCGTGGATGGTTCGAGACCGACGCCGCCATCCCCGCCGACCCGAGCCTGGTCGGTCGGACCCTCCTGATCCGCCACGGCGACAAGACCGCCCACGGCTGGACCCTCACCCGGGTCGAGCCCCTGGCCAGCAAGCGGGTCAGGCTCCACGTCCGCGAGGAGCCCGGCTTCCTGATCGAGGGGAACGACCGGGCCGCCCGGTATTACCAGTTCCCGATGAACCGAAGCCCCGGCCCCCACACCTTCCACATCGCGACGATCAAGCGATGAAGAGCCCCGATGGCCATTCCAGAGGGGTCGTCGCGACAGTGATCGGCTTTTGAACCACCCAGGCGCTCGGGGAGGGATCGGTACGCATCATCGATCCAGGCCTGGTATAGTGACGAAGGGGGATGCTCAGGATCTTGCGGAATCGAGTCTTCGTCCCCCGTGCGACGGGACCTGGTTCGGGATGTCGTCATGGCGAGCTCGCCTCGTTCAGCCTTGCTGCGCTACGGGAGCGCGATCGTCGCGGTCCTCCTGGCGACCGTCGCCCGGCTGGCCCTCGACCCGTTCCTGGGTGACCTGTTCCCGTTCGCGACGGTGTTCCTGGCGGTGCTGGTCGTCGCCGGGTACGCGGGGCTCGGGCCAGCCCTGCTGACGGTCGCGCTGGGTGGTGTCGCCTCGGTCCGGTTCCTCCTGCCACCCAGGGACAGCTTTGCCCTCGATGGGTTCGAGAACCAGGCGGGGCTGGTTCTGTATGTGGTTGTCGGTCTCGGGATCGCGGCACTGGGCGGGGCGTTGAGGGCCGCCCGCTGGCGGGCCGAGGGGAACGCCGAGATCGCCCGCCGCCAGCGGGAGCAATGGCGGATCACCCTGGAAAGCATCGGCGATGCCGTGCTCGTGACCGACCCCGAGGGGCGGGTCACGTCGATGAACGCGGTCGCCGAGACCCTCACCGGCTGGTCCAGCTCCGAGGCTGACGGCCTGCCGCTGGAGTCCGTCTTCCGGATCGTCAACGAGACGACCCGCCGATCGGTCGACAACCCGGCCCTCCGCGCCCTGAATCAGGGGACGATCGTCGGGCTGGCCAACCATACCATTCTGATCGCCCGGGACGGCGCGGAGCGTCCGATCGACGACAGCGCCGCGCCGATCCGGGATGAGTCGGGGCGGATCATTGGGGCCATCCTGGTCTTCCGGGACATCAGCGAGAGAATGCGGGCCCAGGCGGAGGTCCGGCGGGCCGGCGAACAGGCCCGGACGATCCTGGAGAACATCACCGACGCCTTCTTCGCCCTGGACCGATCGTGGCGGTTTACTTACGTCAACCGCCAGGCCGGGCGACTCCTGGAGTGTGAGCCGGGGGAACTGCTCGGCAAGGTCCTCTGGGACGCGTTCCCCGGGCTGGCCGGCAGCGAGTTCGAGCGGGCCTATCACAAGACCTCGGACGAGCAGACCCCCCATCTGGTCACGGCGTTCTACCCCGATCACGGCCGCTGGTACGAGGTCCACAGCAACCCGGCCCCCGACGGGCTCTCGGTCTACTTCCGCGACGTCAGCGAGCGGGTCCGGGCCGAGGAGCGAGAGCGTCGGCTCCTGGCCGAGGCCGCCGAGGCCAACGCCAAGTTCCGCGCCTTCTTCGAGCAGGGGCCGCTCTTCGCCGGGATCATGGCCGTCAACGGCACCATCATCGAGCCGAACCGGCTCTGCCTGGAGGCGTGCGGTTACTCGCGGGAGCAGGTCGTCGGCAAGCCGTTCTGGGAATGCCCCTGGTGGAACCGGTCGCCGGCCCTGGTGGATCAGATCAAGGGCGCCTCGGCCCTGGCGGCGACCGGCGAGACCTACCGGGCCGAACTCCCTTATTTCGTCGCCGACGGCAGTGAGAGGAGGGTCAACTTCATCTTGATGCCCATCAAGGACGAGGCCGATCGGGTCATCTTCCTGGCCCCGACCGGGACCGACATCACCGACCGCAAGCGGGCCGAGGAGCAACTCAGGGAGCAGCGGGAGCTACTCCGCGTGACCCTCGCCAGCGTGGGTGACGCGGTCGTGACGACGGACGTCCGGGGCGGCGTCACCTTCCTCAACGCCGTGGCCGAATCCTTGACCGGCTGGACCAAAGACGAGGCGAAGGACCGGCCGCTCCGAGAGGTCCTCCGGATCATCGACGAGGAGACCCGGCAGCCGGTCGAGGACCAGAGGGTCCGGGCGTTCCGGGAGGGCGCGGTGGTCGGCCTGGCGAACCATTCGGTCCTGGTCGCGAGGAACGGGACGGAACGCCCGATCGACGACAGCGCCGCGCCGATCCGGGACGAGCAAGGCCGGGTGGCCGGCGTGGTGCTCACCTTCCGGGACGTCTCCGGGCGGCGGGCCGCCGAGAGCGACCTGCGGCGGAACGAGGAGCGATTGCGCCTCTTCGTCGAGTACGCGCCCGCCGCGGTCGCCATGCTCGACCGGGAGATGCGCTACCTGCTGGTCAGTCGTCGCTGGCGGGCTGACTTCGGGCTCGGTGACATGAGCCTGGAGGGGCGATCCCACTACGAGATCCTCCCGAACCTGCCCGACCGCTGGAAGGAGGTCCACCGCCGCTGTCTCTCCGGCGCGGTGGAGCGGGCCGAGGAGGACACGTTCCAGCGGCCCGACGGCCGGCAAGAGTGCGTCCGCTGGGAGGTCCGACCGTGGAGGGACGATCGGGGCGAGGTCGGCGGAATCATCATCTTCTCCGAGATCATCACCGAACAGAGGCGGGACCGGCAGGTCATCCAGGAACAGGCGGAGACGCTCTCGGGCATCCTCGCCGCCACGGTGGACCACATCTATGTCGTGGACCGCGCGGGCCGGTATCGACACGTCAGCGCCGGGGGGGCCCACGTGCTCGGCCTGGAGCCGTCCGAGATGGCGGGGAAGCACTGGAGCGACCTCGGGCTCCCGGCCGACGTCATGCGGCCGTTCGACGCCCAGCGCGATGAGGTGTTCCTCTCCGGCCAGCCGGCCACGCACGAAGTCCATTTCCTCTCACCAACGGGGGAGGAGAGCGATTTTGAGTACACGATCGCTCCGGTGGCCGGAGAGGGTGGCCGGCCCGACCGGGTCGTGGTTGTCTCACGGGACGTCTCGAGGCACAAGGTCGCCGAGCGCGTTCGGCTGGACCTCCTGAAGACTCTGGAGACGCGGAACGCGTTCATCAACGCCGTCCTGAGCCAGACCCCCGCCGCGATCATCGTGGCCGACGCGGCGACCGGCCGGATCCTGATGAGCAACGACGAGGCTCATCGGATCGTCAAGCATGAATACGAGCCCGGCCGCGCCTTGAACGACGATTACGGCAGCATGTTCTTCCTGGAGGGATTCCGCCCCGACGGCACCCGTTACGGTCCCGGTGAATGGCCCCTGGAGCGGGCACTGGCGGGCGAGACGGTCGAGGATGAGGAAATCGAGCTTCACCTCCGCGACCGCGCCGGATCACGATCCGGGTGAACGCCGGGCCGATCCGGGCCGGGGATTCGGTCGTGGCCGCCGTCTCCGCCTTCCACGACATCACCGAGCGCAAGGCGGCCGAGACGGCCGCCCGATTCCTGGCCGACGCCAGTGCCGCGCTCTCGGGCCTGGTGGATTTCGAGGCAACCTTGCAGAAGGTGGCGAGCCTGGCGGTCCCGAGCTTCGCCGACTGGGCGGTGGTGGACATCGCCGAAGGGGACGGCCCGGCCCGGCGTCTGGCCGTCGCCCACGCCGATCCCTCGAAGGTCGAGATGGCCGAGGAGCTGCAACGCCGCTACCCGCTGAACCAATCGGCGAACTCCGGGGTCTCCCAGATCCTGCGAACCGGACGCCCCGTGCTGACCAGCGAGATCACCGACGCGATGCTGGTGGCGTACGCTCGGGACGAGGACCACCTCCGGATCCTCCGGGAGCTGGGACTGAGGTCGTACGTGGCGATGCCCTTGACGGTCCGCAGTGAGCCGCTGGGTGTCCTTAGCTTCGTCTCGGCGGAGTCGGGCCGCCGCTACGACGAGCACGACCTGGCGGTCGCCGAGGACCTGGCCTCCCGAGCGGCGATCGCCATCGAGAACGCGCGTCTTTACGGTGAGCTGAGGGAGGCCGACCGCCTCAAGAACGAGTTTCTGGCCACTCTGGCGCACGAGCTGAGGAACCCCCTGGCCCCGATCCGTAACGCCCTGCACCTGATGCGGGAGCCGTCGCCCAACGGCGACGGCCACGAGCTCGAACGGGCGATGGCCGAGCGCCAGGTCGTCCACCTGAGCCGGCTGATCGACGACCTGATGGACGTGGCCCGGATCTCCCGAGGCAAGATCGAACTTCACCGCGAGGTCGTGGACCTGGCGAAGATCGTGAACCAGGCGGTCGAGACCTCCCGCCCTCAGATCGACGATCGCCACCATCGACTGACCGTCTCGCTTCGCGACGAGGCGATCCGCCTCGAAGGAGACCCGACGAGGCTGGAACAGATCTTCTGGAACCTCCTGAACAACGCCGCCAAGTACTCCGAGCCGGGCGGGCAAATCCGACTGACGGTCCAGCGCGAAGGGGGCGAGGCGGTCATCCGGGTCCGGGACACGGGGATCGGGATCAAGCCCGAGCTGCTGCCCCAGATCTTCCAGATGTTCGTCCAGGTCGGGGACCACAAGGGACATGCCCAGGGTGGGCTCGGGATCGGGCTGAGCCTGGTCCGGACGCTAGTCGAGATGCACGGCGGCTCGATCTCCGCGAGGAGCGAGGGACCGGGGCTTGGCAGCGAGTTCATTGTCCGGCTCCCGGCCCTGGCGCCAGCCCCGGCGGCCGAGCCTGCGGCCCGTGTCCCCCGCCGAGACCCGGACGAGAAACCACCCCTGCGGCGGATCCTGGTCCTGGACGACAACATCGACGCCGCCCGGAGCCTGGGCCGAATCCTGGAGAAGTTCTACGGCCAGGAGGTCCGGCTCGCCCACGACGGGCCGGAGGCGCTGATCGTCGCCGAGGAGTTCCGTCCCGAGGTGGTCCTACTCGACATCGGGCTGCCGGGCATGAGCGGCTACGAGGTGGCCGAGCAGTTGAGGAGCCGTCCTGAATTCAACGCGACCCTCATCGTGGCCCTGACCGGCTGGGGCCAGGAGGACGATCGTCGCCGGTCTTCCGAGAGCGGCATCGACCGCCATCTGGTCAAGCCGGTGGCACCCGAGACCCTCCTGGCACTGCTTGCCGAGGCGCCGGAGTCGAAGAACTGATCGCCGAGAGCCCGAGTCCCGGGAGGGTCGGCCGCGACCCTCGCGCCGAAAATCTCGCTCAACCCATTGACCCGGTCCGGTCGGAACACTACCATGAGGATGCTGGATGCGAAGCATATACGCCTTGCCGCCTCTCCATCCAACCGGGGCATCGGCCTCGTTCATCTGCCCTATTTTCGATCTGGCCCCGCCGTCTCGTAGATTTACGGGTCGGCGGGGTTCTTCGTTTCCGCCCTCATTTCACGATTCGGGCACCGATCCTGCGGCATCTCGCTCTCCGATGCCCTTCACTCCCTCTCAGGAGTCGGCCTCCCATGACACCGACCGAGCCCGAAGACGTCGGGGTCGAACCCGATAGCCGATTTCCCTCCGGCCCCTGGACCGGCTATTTCCTCCAGCCCGTCTTGCCAGGCAAGCACTGGATGGAGCTGTTCCTGACCTTCCGGGACTCGACGATCCGAGGTGAGGGGCGCGACTGGGTCGGCCCATTCCTGATCAAAGGGCGCTATCAGATCGAGGACGGCAAATGCTGGTGGACCAAATCTTACGTCAAGAAGCACTCGATTGCCTACCAGGGATATAATGAAGGCAAGGGGATCTGGGGGACCTGGGAATTCGACACCGCCTGGAAGGGTGGATTCTGCATCTGGCCCGTGGCCATGGGCGACCCGAGCCAATCCCACCTCGCCGTGGAGATCGACGAGCCGGCCCCCGAGGTTCCGCTCGTCGAGCCGGTCGCCGTCCCGGCGGAGGTCGGAGAGCCGGTCTCCAGCGCCGGGGACTGTCCCAATTTCCTCGGGTGGTCCGTTTCGAAGTGACAGGAGTCGAATCGCGAACTAAATTATTCCCGTTCGATCCATGAGCCGCTCGAAGCCGAGCAGGGCTCTTGAACGGAGAACCCTGCCATGGTTTCGGCGGTGAGTCGCTCGGCCAACGAAGGATTGATGCCCGTTCCTGGCGATCCTGCCGCCCACGAGGCGCCGAATCCTCGTCGTCGACGATTCCGCGGTCTCGCAACGGCTTGCGGGCGGCTTGATCGAGAACGGCACCGGCCGGAGGGTCGTCTACGCCTCGAATGGCCGCGAGGCCCTGGCCCTCATCGAGTCGGCCGCGCCCTGCGTCGTCCTCACCGACCTGCAAATGCCGGTCATGGACGGCATCGAGCTGGTCGAGACGATCCGGGCCAGGATTCCCCGGCTTCCGGTCATCCTGATGACCGCTTTCGGCAGCGAGGTTGTCGCCATGCGTGCCCTCAAGGCGGGCGCGACGCATTACGTCCCGAAGGATTGCCTGGTCACGGACCTGGTCGAGACCATTCAGCAGATCCTGGCCGTCGTCGAGGGGCACCAGCGGAGGAGGCAGATCCTCGCCTGCCAGACCGCCCGGGCCAGCTCGTTCGAATTGACGAACGATTACAACCTGCTCTCCCCCCTGATCAACCTGATCCAGGAGGAGATGCTGCTCTTCTCGATCGGGGACGAGACGACCCGGATCCAGGTCGCGATCGCCCTCCAGGAGGCGCTGACGAACGCCCTCTTCCACGGCAACCTCGAATGTGCCAGCGACCTCCGCCAGGAGGACGAACGGACGTTCTTCCGACTGGCCGAAGAGCGGCGCTGACTCGACCCCTATCGATCGCGGCTGATCCATGTCGAGACGAGAGTCGACCGCGCCGGCATCCGGATCGAGATCCGCGACGAGGGGCCCGGCTTCGACGTGTCGAGCCTCGACCGGGAATTCGACCCCGAAACCCTCATGCGCATCGGCGGCCGGGGGATGATACTGATCCGGACGTTCTTCGACGAGGTCTACCACAACGAACGGGGAAACCAGATCACGATGATCAAGCGGAAGTAAGCAGGAAAACGGCCCGAGGCTCACCCAAGGTCATTCAAAGGTCCGGGAGCGCGGCGAAATCGGGGACTGGCTCCGGAGGCGCAGCGGAGGTGCCTGTCCCCGTTTTCGCCGGGGAATCGGGACAGGCACCGCCCGAAGACGGACGGAGCCAGTCCCGATTCCCCTCGCCCGGCGAGATTTGAACAAGCCAGGGGGCTCACCGCCTCGACAGGTTCGAGGGCCGGTCGAGTCGGAGCGGGCGGAAGCCGACCGCGTCGGCCGCCACGCAGTGATAGCGGACCCCCCGGACCTCGCCCTGCACGGCCAGCGACCACTGCCCCTGGATGTGGATATGGCCGTAGACGCAGGCCGAAACTCCGGCGGCCTCGAACCGCTCGACACAGGGACCAGGGCGTCGGTGCTGGTCGAACGGCGGATAGTGCCAGAGGACGTAGAGCGGCTCGCCTCCGGTCCGGAGCGAGTTAGCCTGTTCCAGGGCCGCGTCGAGCCTGGCCAGCTCGCGATCCGTCGCGGCGAGTCGCGACGGGTCGGGCTCGCCGTCGAGGTCGGGGGCCGGGGCACCCAGCGTTCCGCAGACGACGACCCCATGGGTCGCGACCGCGTCCCCGCCCACGGCGAGCATTGACCGCCGGAGCATCGGCCGGACCGCCTCGGCGCCATTCCACCAGGCGTCGTGATTGCCGGCCGAGAGCACTTTCGTGCCTGGCAGGCGGTCGATCCAGGCCAGATCAGGCTGAACGTCGCGATGGTTCCGGGCCATCGAGAGGTCGCCCGGTAGCAGGACCAGGTCGTCGCGAGCCACCGCCTGGCGCCACTGGGCCTCGATCTTCTCGGCATGGTCGCGCCAGCGAGCGGCGTAACGCTCGCGACGGTCGGGCCTGGCCAGCGAGAGGTGCAGGTCGGCGATCCCCCAGAGGGCCATGAGTCGCGCTCCCGCATGGTCGATGACCGAGGCCAAAACCTGGAATCCCTCGATCAATCATCGATCATCAGCCATCGCTCATCGGCCATGCCAGGTCCGGGAGTCGTCCCCAGGCCCTTTTCGTCAGTCAAGGCGGTAGGTCCCGGGGTTCTCGCCGACGAATGGATTCGTCCGCCGCTCGCGGCCGATGGTCGTGACCGGCCCGTGGCCGGGGAAGACCAGGGTTTCGTCGGGCAGGTCGAACAGTTTCGAGCGGATTCCGGAGAAGAGCAGGGGGCCGTCGCCGTATTCCAGGTCGGTCCGGCCCACCGAGCCGGCGAACAGGACGTCGCCGCCCAGCACAAATCCCGGCGTGAGGTCGCGGCAGACGAAGACGACCGAGCCGGGGCTGTGGCCGGGGATCTCCCGGACCTCGAAGGCGAAGCCGGCCAGCTCCAGCGTTTCCCCATGCTCGACGATCCGGTCGGCCGGCGGGCTCGTCAGCGGCATCCCGAACGGAGCGCTCAGGTTGGCCTCGGGGTCGGTCAGCAGCCTCGCGTCGTTCCGGCCGATGATCAGCGGGGCATCCGGGAAGATTTCCAGGATCGCGGCGTTCCCCGCGATGTGGTCGGCGTGACCGTGCGTGTTCAGGATCGCCGCGAGGCTCAACCCCTCGCGATCGAGCACTTCCAGGACCCCGTCGGCGTCGAAGCTCGGGTCGACAACGAGCGCCTCGGTTCCGCCTGTCCGCCAGAGGACGTAGGCGTTCTCGGCGAACGGGGCCGATTCAATCGTTTCGATCTGATAATCCGATCCGGTCATCAGCGGGGCCCTCGATGCGATCCGATCCACCGTCCTATCGTGACCAGTTTCGCCACCGAAGGCAAGACGCCCAGATCTCGTGGAACCGCGTCGCTCCAGGCCTTCGAAATCCGACGTATGATCGGAGGCGATTCTGTAGAAACGACGCATGGCCCGGTAAGATTGACAAGGAGGTCCGTCGACACGTGGCCGTCCCGGGGCCCGGTCGGTCGGCATTCTCCGCGAAGCTCGCGTGGGTCGCCGAATGATCGAATGATTTTTCGATGGCCCGGGAATTGCTGTTGGATCTCGACGGCGGGTCTCTCGACAGAGCCTTATTCGCAGCATGACGCTCCCCACTCTTCGACGATCCTCTCTCCCGCCAACTCGTTGAACCTCGAAACCCGACGCCGCCGCGCGATCCGTGGACCGAGCATCGCCGCGCGATGCTTTGTCGATCCACGGATCGGAAGGACGACCGATGGACCTTCTCACCAGCCGCCCCCCGCGTCGCGACGATCGACCCCGGAACCGGGGTCGCCGGCTCTCTCCAATAGCCATCGTCCTGGCGATCTCCGCGATCGCCTGGCCTACCACGTCCCGATCGGGCGAGCCCGACCGGATCGACGCCCCCAAGGCTCAACTGGCTGCGGCCCCTCACGAGTCGAGGGAGCCCCATCGGGTGCCCGGCGCCGCGCCGGCCGCGAGCCAGGCCGAGATCGACGCGATCGCGAGGGCCTTGAAGCTCGTCGCCGACTGCAAGGCCAAGTTCCAGAAGGTGGAAGATTACACCTGCACGTTCTTCAAGCGCGAACGCGTCGACGGCAAGGTCTACGAGCCCCACGTCATGATCATGAAGGCCCGGACCAAACCGGAGAGCCTCTATTTCAAGTTCATCCAGCCCAACGCCGGCCGCGAGGCGATCTACGTCAAGGGGCACTACAACAACAAGATCGTGGCCCACGATGTCGGGATCGGCCGGATCGTCGCCGGCACCATGCACCTCGATCCCAAGGGGGACATGGCGATGGAAGAGAACCGGCATCCCGTCAGCGAGGCGGGCATCGGCTCGCTCATCGATAACGTCGAGAAGCACTGGAAGCTCGAACTCAAGCCGGGCGAGTCCCAGGCGATCTTCCACCCCAACATCATGGTCGGCGACCGCCCGTGCGTGATGGTCGAGTCGATTCACGCCAAACAAGACCCCCGCTACATGTTCCACAAGGTGAAGTTCTTCGTTGACCGCGAGCTGGGCCTGCCGATCCGCTTCGAGGCCTTCGACTGGCCAAAGAAGCCGGGCGTCGCGCCCGAGCTGGTCGAGGAATACACTTACATGAACCTGAAGGTCAACGTCGGCCTGAAGGACCGCGATTTCGACCCCAAGAACTCGCAGTACGCCTACGGCCGGTTCTGAAACGTCGGGCACAGCTCACCTTCACCGCCCGTTTTCAGCCAGCCCATGGGCTTTGAAGTAGGCGTCACGCAGTTCGACGATCCTCCGGAGGTTCTCAGCATAAGCCTCGCCGGATCGCCGAAACGAGTCCATCGAGCGGGGCCGATCCGCCTCCTCCCCGCGGGTCGGCTTCTCGGTCGGAATGAGCGAATGCAGCTCACTCAGCGCGGCAGATTGATTTTGCGCGGCGATCTCGATCAACCTGCGGATCTGGCGCAGCTCCTCATTCCTGGCGGGGATCGCCTCGGTGCGCAACCTGTTGGTCATCCTGTGATGGCTGGCGATCTGTTCAAGAAGCGCCCGCTCGAGTTTCTTCCGATCGAACTGGCCATTGTTGAGCTCGTCCGCGACCCGGTCGATCACGGAACTATCTTGATTGAACTGGTCGAGGATCGGCCCGGCATACTCGATGAAGTCGTTCCAATCCGCCATGGGGCGCTCCATCGCCCGGAAGGCCGGACCATGCTGGGGGTCGGCCCGGATGCGCTCCGGTGCGATCTCGATGGCCCGTCGGGCCAGCAGGGCGAGCGCGATCGAGAGGACCACGACTGCTTCCAGTCGTCGGATCATCCCGCCCCTGCCGCCCGGCCCGGCCGATCTCGGCATGACGAGCGTCAACGTCAGGCCGCTCACGAATCCGGCGGCCAGCCCGCCCAAGTGGGCGGCCACGTTGACCCTCGGCTCGAGGAACCCCAGGATCAGGTTGTAGCCGAGGAATGCCGTCGCGCCGGATCGCATCGGCTTCAGGATCGACGGAGGCACGTCCCGGGGGCGGACGGCGATGTATCCCAGCAGGCCGCCGAGGACCCCGAAGATCGCACCCGAGGCCCCCGCGCAGATGGTCACCGGATGGACCCAGAGACTGGCGACCGATCCACCGAGGCCGGAGAGGAGATAAAGGGCCGCGAAGCCGAGATTGCCGAACAGACGCTCGACCGTCGGGCCCGCGGCGACCAGGCACCACATGTTCAAGGCGAGGTGGACCAGGCCGAAGTGGAGGAACACGCTGGTCAACAATCGCCAGGGCTGATGGTCCATGGCTACCAACGGGCCGAAGTTCGCCCCCCAGCCCAGCATCGCCTCCCGACTCGGGTCGAGGGGCGACACTCCGGCGGCCAGCATCACCAGCCAGATCGCGACGCAGGCGACGACGACGAGCGGCGTCACCACGACTCGAGGCTGGTCAGTTCGTGGAATCGCGTCGTTCATCGCTCATCATGCTCCGTGGGACGACGGGAAGCCGACACGGCCTGCAGAGAATGTCGATCATCCCGGGGCTCCCGTCATCCGCGAGGGCCGACCGCCGGACGGCCGGGCCACCCCCGTTCTATCATCCAATCCCGGAGACTCGGCACAAGCAAGAATCCCGGGCTTCGGCGGGCCGGGGCGGGCCGAAATGGCCCGCTCAATCCTCACGACCGGATTCCGTCCGGCCGATAGTGTTAAGGCAGGCGAATCGGCCGGGTTCCCAGGGGACCGGCCATCGGAAAAGTCCGCCGGCCCTGCCCCGGTCGCCGGGGCGGGGAAGCGACCTTGGCAGTTGGCGGGGGCTTCGCTAGAATCCGCCACGCCTTGAAGGGGGGCCGCTCTCACCAGCGGGCGGCCCGGTCGATCGGCTCGGGCTTCCCTTCCGATCCCGCCTCGCTGGCCGCCGTCAGGATGATGATGCGGGTCTGTCCGATGATGCCGACCGCACCCGGCTTTATTAACGGGGCGCGGTCCCTAAGCCCAGTCCATGGAAGGAGGCTCGATGAGCACGGTCCCGACCAGCAAGGCACAGGTCCGCGTCCATATCCGCTGGATGATCCGTCGCGACATGCCCGAGGTCCTGGCGATCGAGCACGCCGGCTTCGAATTCCCCTGGTGCGAGGAGGAATTCCTCCGGGTCCTCCGCCAGCGGAACTGCATCGGCATGGTCGCCGAGCTGGGCGAGCGGGTTGTCGGGTTCATGATCTACGAGCTTCATAAGAATAAGCTCAACGTCCTCGACTTCGCCGTCCATCCCGAGTTCCGCCGCCAGGGGGTGGGCCTCCAGATGGTCGAGAAGCTCGTCGGCAAGCTCTCCAGCCACCGGCGAACCCGGATCGTCCTCCACGTCCGCGAGACCAACCTCGCCGCCCAGCTCTTCTTCCGTGGCCAGAGCTTCAAGGCGATCGAGGTCCTCCGCGAGCATTACCAGGACACCGGCGAGGACGCCTTCCTGATGAACTATCTGTTCGACGACTCGGTCGCCGAGGAGATGGCCCCGGTCAACCGGATCGCCAAGCAGCTCGGCAACTGACCGGACCTCATCGCCGCGAGATCATCGAGGGCCGGCGGCGAGGATCGATCGATCCTCGCCGCCGGCCCTTGGCGCTGAAACTGGTTCGGATTGCCCGATCCGCGACGATCTGCTAGCGTCCCGGTTCGGTCGGATCGACCGTTGAGTGGCCTGGAGGTCCCGCCAGATGGAAGGGCCCGAGCGCGCGGTCTGGTTCGCGGGCGACCTCGACGACCCCTGGGTCGCCGAGATCGCCGAGGCGCTGCCGCGCGAGACCTTCCGGCTCGATTGCCCGGCCGACCTGCCCGAAGCCTGGCCGATCGACCGCCCCACGCCGGCCGCGCTCGTCCTGCACCGCTCGAACCTGACGGCGACCGACGCCCAGCGATTGATGCGTCTCAAGGCGCGGGCCGATCGGACGCCTCGCTTGATCCTCTGCGTCGGGCCGCACGCCCGGTACGCGGACGTCGAGCGGTGGTCGAGGGTGGTTGACGTCGTGCTCCCCGAGGCGACGGCGCGGGAGTCGGTCGCCCGCCACGCGCTGGGGCTCGAACGTCAGCCGCCCAGGTCGCGGCCGAGGGTCGCGATCGTGAGCACGAACTTCGAGCTGCGGACGACGCTAGCCGAGGCCGCCCGGCTCGGCGGGTTCGCGCCCGAGCCTTTCATCGAGCCGGCCGATGCCCCCGCGGGAATCGTCACGGTCTGGGACGTGCCGGTCCTGGAGCCCGACTGGCCGGATCGGCTGGCGAAGCTCGCGAGATCCAGCCCGGTGGTCGCCCTGATCGGCTTCGCCGACCGCTCAACCGTCGCGCTGGCCCGCGAGCATGGCGCCCTGGCCTGCCTGGACCTTCCGTGCGAGATTGCCGACCTGCTCGCGGCACTCGACCGCCTCGAAACCGCCCGGCCCCGCGAACCGGCGCACGATCTGCCTCCCGCCCCGATGGGGAAGCGGCCGCGGATGGCCCGGCGGGATTGAACCGTCTCATGCCCGTCGCCGATCGTGTCCGAGCCCGGAGACCGCGTCATGCGTCCGATCCGAGCACGATTCACCACCCGGGGGATGATGATCGCCGTTGCTGCGACGGCCCTGGCAATCTTCTCCGTCCAGACCGCCCGGCGGTGGGCCCATTACCGAGAGGAATATCGGGCGAAAGCTGATATTGAAAGGCTTTCGCGCGAGAGTCTCCTTCACCCCGGCCCGATTGGCGTGTGCGGGATGGCGCGACCGAGCCAGGAGGAACTCGAGGCCATGAAAGCTGACCAAATGAAATACTGCCTCGTGCTCGTCGACCATTTCCGCACTCTGAAGGAAAAATACGCACTCGCGATGAGCCGGCCCTGGCTCCCCGTCCCGCCCGACCCACCCTTGCCCGAATGAGACCTCTGGCGGACCCCCATCAGTGGCCGAAGTCGGCGCTTCGTCCTACAATGACAACCTGTCTGCAACCTCCTTCGAGCGGCCAATCATGAAGGCGTCCACCGCGATCACGACACCGCCGAAGACGGCCGGCTCGCCCCGGGAGTTGAAGGACCTGACCCGCCTGATCCAGCGGGCTCCGGGGTTCCCGGAGGTTCTGGCCGCTCTCAAGAATGGCCACAGCGCCACGATCGACGGGGCCTGGGGCTCGGCCGGGCCGCTCACGACGGCCGGGCTCGGCCTGCACGCGCCGAAGACTCTGGTGATCGTCCTGGCCCACGTCGGCGACGTTGACGACTTCCGCGACGACGTGGCGACCTTCGCCGGGGCGATGCCCGAGGTCTTCCCGGCCTGGGACAGGCTCCCGAAGGAGGCCGGGCCGGGCGACGAGGTCTTCGGCCGACGGCTCCGGGTGGTCAAGGCCCTCCGGTCGGAGACGCCCCCCCGGTTCGTCGTCGCGCCGATCCAGGCGTTCTTGCAGCCCGTGCCGACGGTCGAGGTGCTGGCGCGGTCTTCGAGGCGGCTCAAGGTCGGCGATTCGGCCCCGGTCGAGGACCTGACGGCCTGGCTGATCGAGAAGGGGATGGCGCGGGTCGAGGTGGTCGAGGTCCCCGGCGAGTTCAGCCTCCGAGGCGGCATCCTCGACGTCTTCCCGCCCGACGCCTCCGACCCGATCCGCGTCGAGTTCTTCGGCGACGAGATCGAGTCGATCCGCCCCTTCGACGCCGAGACCCAGCGCTCGCTCGGCCGGCTGGACCTGGTCGATCTGACCGTCGCCCCTCGGTTCGACGGCGACGATCCCTCCGCCTTCGGCCACGCCGCCGACGCCTTCCCCGAAGGCATTTGGGTCGCCCTGGTCGAGCCGAACGACCTCCGCGAGGAGGCCCGCCACTACCTCGGCCGGGTTGACGACCGGAAGGGGCTGTTCACGGTCGAATCGACGTTCGCCCGGCTGATCAAGCATCCCTCGATCGCCCTTTCCACGCTCTCGGCCGACTCGCTGGAGGCGACGTGCCACCTCCGGATCGAGTCGATCGAGCGGTTCTCGGGCGAGCTGAACAAGGTCAAGGCCGAGCTGGACGCCGCCTCGGGCGGGGACAAGGTCCTGATCGCCTGCCACAACCCGGCCGAGGTCGAGCGGCTCGGCGAGGTCTTCGCCGAGACCGCGATCGCCCAGTCGGGCCGGCTCGAACTGACCGTCGGCCGGATCAGGGCCGGGTTCCACCTGATCGACGCCCAGACCCTCGTCATCGGCGATCACGAGCTGTTCGCCAGGGCCGACGTCCGCCGGCCGACGACTCGCAGGCGGTACGAGTCGCGGGCGATCGACAGCTTCCTGGACCTGAATGAAGGCGACCTCGTCGTCCACGTCAACCACGGGATCGCCCGGTATCGCGGGCTCCAACTGGTCAAGCGGGGGGACGACCATGACGAGGAGACGCTCCTCCTGGAGTTCGCCGAGGGGACCAAGCTGTTCGTCCCGATCGCCAAGATCGACCTGGTCCAGAAGTACGTCGGCGGCGGCAAGGGGGAGCCCGCGCTCTCGAAGATCGGCTCGTCGTCGTGGGAGAAGCGGAAGAAGCGGGTGGCCGAGGCGGTGGTCGACCTGGCCTCCGAACTGATCGACATCCAGGCCGCTCGCGCCAGCCAGCCGGGGATCGCCTACCCGGCCGAGGATAGCCACTGGATGGCCGAGTTCGAGGCCGCGTTCCCTTATCAGGAGACGCCCGACCAGCTTTCGGCGATCGACGCGGTCAAGCACGACATGGCCCGGCCCCAGCCGATGGACCGCCTGATCTGCGGCGACGTCGGCTATGGCAAGACCGAGGTCGCCATCCGAGCGGCGTTCAAGGCGGTTGACGCGGGAAAGCAGGTCGCGGTGCTCGTCCCGACGACGATCCTGGCCGAGCAGCACCACCGGAGCTTCTCCGCGAGGATGGCCGAGTTCCCCTTCACGATCGAGGCCGTCAGCCGGTTCCGGCCGAGGTCCGAGGTCAAGGACGTCCTGAAGCGGACCAGGACCGGCGGGGTCGACGTCCTGATCGGCACGCACCGGATCGTCCAGAAGGACGTGACGTTCAAGGATCTGGGGCTGGTCGTCATCGACGAGGAGCAGCGGTTCGGCGTCGAGGACAAGGAGTGGCTCAAGTCGCTCCGGGCGACGGTCGACGTCCTGACGCTCTCGGCCACGCCGATCCCCCGGACCCTGCACATGAGCCTGCTGGGCCTCCGCGACATCTCGAACCTGGAGACTCCCCCGCCCGACCGCAAGTCGATCGAGACCCGGATCAACCGGTTCGACGACGAGACCATCAAGCGGGCCATCCACCGCGAGCTGAACCGCGACGGCCAGGTCTACTTCGTCCACAATCGGATCCACGACATCCAATCGATCAAGGACCGCATCCAGGCGATCGTCCCCGAGGCCCGGATCGTGATCGGCCACGGCCAGATGGGGGGCGAGGCCCTGGAGAAGACGATGCTCTCGTTCGTCCGCCACGAGGCCGACATCCTCCTGGCCACGACGATCATCGAGTCGGGCCTGGACATCCCCAACGTCAACACGATCTTCATCAACGAGGCCGACAAGTACGGCCTGGCCGACCTCCACCAGCTCCGGGGACGGGTCGGCCGGTACAAGCACCGGGCGTATGCCTATCTGCTCCTGGAGTCGGACCGGCCGGTGACGCCCAACGCGGTCAAGCGGCTCAAGGCGATCGAGGAGTTCACCGAGCTGGGGGCCGGGTTCAAGATCGCCCTCCGCGACCTGGAGATCCGGGGCGCCGGCAACATCCTGGGCGCCGAGCAGTCCGGGCACATCGAGAGCGTCGGCTACGAGCTGTATTGCTCGCTCCTGGAGTCGGCCGTCCGGAGCCTGACCCACAAGCCAGACAACGCGCAGGTTCGATTGCTCGATCGAGCTGTCCTGGCGGGCGTACCTGCCCAGGGACTACGTGCCGGGGCCGAAGGTGAAGGTCGAGCTCTACCGCCGGCTCGGGCGAATCCGGAGCCTGGAGCGGCTCGAAGACTTCCGCAAGGAGCTGGTCGACCGCTTCGGCCCGATCCCGCCGCCGGCCCAGAACATGCTGACCGAGGCCGAGCTGCGCATCCTGGCCGAGCGCTGGCAGCTCGCCCGAATCCACGTCGAGGACGAGTACGCCGTGCTGACCTACCGGAGCGCCCGGCGGATCGAGGCGCTGGCGAAGCAGCGACCCGGGCCGAATCCGGGTCGTGGACGACCGGACGGCCTACGTGCCGCTCGACTCCGAGGAGAAGTTCCCGAAGGGGGGCGTGGTCGCCCCGGTTCTCAAACCGCTCTTGCAGGGTTCTTGACGCGCGGGTATCTTCCCGCGTCCGAGGTCCGGAGATCGCTCCGGGCGCCGGCGCAAAGGAACTGCGCCCCGCTCGACCAGGCCCTCCGGTCCGACGCCCTCGATCATCGGGGAACTTCCCCGTTCGGCCGCACCCCCCGACACCGACATCTCTCGAAGGTCGATCCACGCTCCCGAATGGAATTGGGACGGAGAATCGCCATGGATCGTCGTTTGGTCGCGGGTCTCGCCGGGTTCTGGCTCGTCGGCTGCTCCAGCCTGAGCCTGGCCCAGACCGATCCGGTCAAGGACCCGAGCGGCCAGCCACCGGTGGGTCTCGTCCCGCTCCGCTCGATCAATGACGTGATCAACAACGTGTCGGACACCTCGGGCACGGTCCCGATGGCCTCGCCGACCGCGCCGACCAGCCCGCTCGGCAACGGCCCGGCGGCGGTCATCCCCAGGCCGCCGGTGCTGACCAGCCCGATCGGCTTGACCCCACTGGAGCCGATCGACCAGGCGATCCGTGGCGAGTTCCGGCAGAAGGGGTTCACCTCGATCTTCCGGAGGACGAGGCCCCAGGCCGTCCCCGCCGCCGCGCCCGTCCCGAGGACGATGCCACGGGCCGAGGCCGCCCCGAGACCCGTAACGACAGCCGCCCCCTCGACGCCGCCCGACTTGCTCCTGGCGGACCCGGCCGTTCCGCAGGGCCGCCCGGCCCCGTTCGCGAGCCAGGTGCCCGGCCAGCCCCGGCTCCAGGCCGAGTCCGCCCCGAGCCCGAACCCCGACGCCGTCCCCGGCGCGGGCCGTCCCGCCCCGCTCGCCTCCGAGCTTCCCCGGGCCGCCCGGCCCCGCGCCGAGGTCGACGACCCGCCGCCAGCGGCTCGCCCGCAAGCCCCGACCGTGAACCCCCCGGCCTTCCACCAGGCCGAGGCGCCCACGTCCGCCGGCCCCCTCTCGATCCCGGTCGATCCCCCTTCGATGGCGGCCGAGACGCCCTCGACGACCCCCTCACCGGCACCGCCGCCGCTCGAATTACCCCCGCCCCCGGCGCTCGGTGCGATCTCGCCGCCACCGATCGGCACCGACCCGCTCCAGGGCCTGCCCCTGGCCCCGACCGTCGCGCCGAACCGGCCCCGGCACCGGCTCCCACGCCCGAACCGGCCCCGGCGCCCGACCCGGCGGTGCGAAGGGTGAGCGGGGACGAGATCGCGATCCTGACCAGGAAGCCGGAGAAAACCAAGGAACTGCCCTTCGTCACCCTCCGGGCCGCCGCCGTCGGCGACGAGATCATCACCATCAACGAGCTGACGGCCATCGTCAGCGACCGCTTCCGCGAGATGGTCCCGCCGGAACAGCAGCAGCAGATGTCCGAGAAGGAGAGGTTCTTCGTCAAGAACCAGATCGCCGCGAACGCCCTCCAGGGGCTAATCGACCAGGCGCTGATCCTCCAGGAGGCCAAGCGCGAGATGAAGAACCCCAAGGCGCAGCAGACCTTCAACGAATACATCGAGAAGATCTGGCGAGAGAACGAACTGCCCCCGCTCCTGCGCAAGACCGCCTCGGCCAACGTCTACGAGCTAAAGATCAAGCTCGCCGCGCAGGGCAAGTCGTACGAGGCGATGAAGGAGGCGTTCCGGAAGAAGACGCTTGCCCGCGACTTCCTCGGCGCCAAGATCCACAACAAGATCTCCTGCGACCTGGTCGAGCAGCGGGCCTATTACAACCAGCACCTCAACGACTTCATCCAGCCCGCCAGGATGACCTGGCGCGAGATCGAGGTCAACATGGCGAAATCCCCCAGCCGAGCCGCCGCCCGCAAGAAGGCCGAGGACATCCTCGCCCGCCTGCTCCACGACGAGGACTTCGACGCCATCGCCAGGTCATCCAGCGACGGGCCGACCGCGAGCAAGGGGGGGCTCTACGTTGACATGCAGCCCGGTAGCTACGGGATTCCGGTCGTCAACGACGCCCTCAACCAGATCCCCGTCGGCCAGGTCAGCCAGATCCTCGAAGCGCCCGAACTCGTTCCACATCGTCCGGGTCAACTCGCGTCGCGAGAAAGGCCCGCTCCGGTTCGACGAGGTCCAGGACAAGGTCCGGAGCCTGGTCCTCGACCAGAATTTCCAGATCGCGGTGGAGGCTTACATGGCCAAGCTCCGATCCAAGACCCTGGTCCGGACGATGTTCGACAACTCCGCCAGCGACCCCGCGCGGGTCCGCCGCAAGGACGGCGCGGTCCAGCCCGTCTCCAATCCCAACCCCAATCCCGATCGCTGACCCGGATCGCCCCGAGCGCCGAGGACGTCCCCATGCCGAACCCTCCTCGCCGAACCCGGATCTTCCGCCTCCGGCCGCTGGTCGAACGGCTGGAAGGTCGAGCGCTCCTGAGCGTCGGCCTCGGCTCGGGCCAGGACCTGGCGACGGCCAGCGGCTCGACGACCAGCGGCTCGACCGTGCCGATCCAGGGGACCGTCGGCAACGTGATCGGGATCATGAACGGCCAGGGGCAGTTCCCCAACCAGCAGGGGACGGTCGACGACTTCAACCACGACGGGATCTCCGACCCGGCCGTTTACCTCCCGGCGTTCGCCGCCTTCGCCTACCGACCTTCGGGCGGCGGGCCCGATGTGATCACCCCCTTCGGGATTCCCGGAACCGCCCAGACCATCCCCGCGCCGGGCGCCTATGATGGCCTCGGCCAGGTCGAGCTGGGGGTTTATTTGCCCGCTTACGGGGCCTTCGTAACCCGGCCGTTCTTCACCGCGCCCGACATCGTCACCCCGTTCGGCATCCCGGGACCTGGCCAGACCATCCCGACGCCCGGCAACTTCGACGGCTTCGGCAAGACGGACATCGCCGCCTATCTGCCGTCCCTGGGTGCCTTTGCCTACCGGCCCTCCAACGGCTCGCCCGACAGGGTCATCCCGTTCGGGATTCCCGGCGCCGGCCAGACCCTCCCCGCGCCCGCGGATTACTTCGGCAGCGGCCAGACCGACATCGCGGCCTACCTGCCGGCCTACGGCGTCTACGCGATCCGCAACCCGGCCACGGGCGCCGACCAGATCATCCCGTTCGGGATCGCCGGCTTCGACGCCGCCGGGAATCCCAACTCGATCCCCGTGCCCGGCGACTACGACGGCGCCGGCCGGACCGAGATCGCCGTCTACATCCCCAGCCTGGCCGAGCTAGTCTACCGACCGGCCGCCGGAGGGCCCGACGTCGTCGAGTCGTTCGGCCTTCCGGGCGACGGCCAGACGCTGATGGCCCCCGGCGACTACGACGGTTCGGGCCAGACCGAGCTGGCCGCCTATCTGCCGAGATACGGCGTCTTCGTCTACCGACCGGCCCGCGGAGGCCCCGACGTCGTCGAGCCCTTCGGGATCGCCGGAGCCGGCAACACCCTCCCCTTCAACCAGGTGACCGCGACAGGCCTCGTCACGACGGCGGCGAAGGCCACTTCCAGCGCCCAGACCCCCAAAAAGACAACCAAATCGGCCGGGACCGGCGAAATAACGGCCTGAAATCCCTGGCAAAGTCCCCCTTGGCTGGGCGACTCCGACGACTACAATATCCCTCCTGATTCCAAAACCCGTGGACCAACCCGAGGGATCCGACCCGATGATCGAGGAAGGCCAGCCCGCCCCCGACTTCACCCTCCTGGACCAGCAAGGGCAGCCGGTCACGCTCTCGGCGCTGAAAGGCTCGCCGATCGTCCTGTACTTCTACCCCAAGGACGACACCCCCGGCTGCACCACCGAGGCCTGCGCCTTCCGCGACGCCGACGCCGACTACCAGGCCGCCGGGGCGAAGGTCCTCGGCGTGAGCCCCGACGACGTCAAGTCGCACGGCAAGTTCGCCGCCAAGTTCTCGCTCAACTTCCCGCTCCTGGCCGACACCGAGACCAAAGTTTGCCAGCTTTTCGGCGTCTGGAAAGAGAAGTCGATGTACGGCAAGACCTACATGGGCGTCGAACGGACGACCGTCCTGATTGACGCCCAGGGGGTCGTCCGCAAGGTCTTCCCCAAGGTCAAGGTCCCGGGCCACTCCGACGCGGTGCTCGAAGCGATCAAGGCGATGAGTTGATCGAACGTCATTCAAAGCCAATGATTTCGACGGGTTCCCAGGGCGACTTACCAGGGTCGCCCTTATATTCAGGATGACGCGGCCGTTTCGATCAGTCTTTCTTCGAAGGATCGCGTTTTTTCCGGGTTTGGCTCTCGGGATCGGACCCTTTCAATCGCTTCAGGGCTCGCGACTCCACCGTTTCCCAGGGCGCGACCGCTCGCGGGTCTGCGTCTAGATTCGCGATCCGTCGGTCCAGCTCGCGAGATTGGTCCTTCGTCAGAGGGGGTGGATCAGCATCCGCGCCGAGGCCCTCCCAGATCTCCTGGAGGAGTTGTAGACGCTCGTCCAACTTGCTTTCGCGGGAGCCAGGCTCGAAATCCAGCAGGTGCGTCAATTCCGAAAGACACCGGGCGAGCTCTTTCGGCCGGCCCAACTGCTGGAGCGCCTTGGCCTGGCCGATCAGGCCCTCCATGAGCAAACGTCGAGCGACGGAGATCCCCTCGGCGAAGGCCCGGGACGCCGCCTTCGGATCGTCCGCCATCGCGTCGAGGAAAAACCCGAGTTCGATCGAGCCGACGGGCGAGGTCTCGTCCAGATCGATGGCACGCTGTAACGCCTGCTTGGCCTCGTCCAGGCTGTTCTTCGGCTTGTCCTGGAGCTGCACCAGGCTCGCCCAGAGGATGTGAAGGTGGGCGTTCCCTGGCCAGGCCTTGAGCAAGCTCTCAACTTCCGATAAAGCCTCGTCGTATCTTTTCTCGCCCCAGAGGCGACTCACGGAGGAGAGGTCCCGCTTGAAAGCTCGGACGCCATTCATGAGCGTTGCCCCTTTCCCTTCTTTTGGAGACGATCTGTCTGTTCGATGAGCTTTTTCATCTGGCGAGCTTTTTGATCGGGCGGAATCGCGGCGGCCAGGTCTTTGATTTCCCCGTAGGTCTTCTTTCCATAATCTTGATGGTACGACCTGGAACGCTTCAAGCTCCCCGGGATCAGATCGTCGGCGATGTCGTCGTCTTTGGGCGCTGTGATCCCCGACCGTGTGACGATTCGCGATCAAAAAGAACCGAGACCAAGCGTCGAGTGAGCCGAGTTCTCATAAGGATCACTTCGCGGCCCAAGGGTTCGGACGCGGCCGACCAGGAAACGGGGTGCGAAACGGCCCCTACGACTTGCTCTCGGAGGCCACGAACTCCTCGTACACGATGAGCTGGCCCGACCAGTCGGCGAACACGCGCTCCACGATGGCACGCACTTTTTTCCACGACAGTCCACCATATCCGACACCGATGCGGGGGATGGCGATGCGGGAGATGCCTTCCTCATCGGCCAGCGAACGCATCTTGACCAGCGCGGTCTCGATGGCCTCGTAGCTGGCCCTGGCCCTCCACACACCCTCTTGGGTGCCGAGGTTGAAGACCCACGGCTGGCCGTCGGCCTTGTATAGCCACACGTCCCCGAGATTGAACTCGCGAGGCGTGGCCTTGCACCGCCCGGTATTGCTCGTACATCTCCGGGTAGTGCTCGCGGAACCCGACGGCGATCCCGGCCCCCATGAAACCCTGGCAGTTGCAACCGTGGGCCACCGCCTGGGCCGCGTGAGCGTTGGCGAACAGGTCACCGGCCACGAATTCGATGGGCACTCCGAGCCTCCGTTTGTCTCTGTGGTTTAACAGCCGAAGTAACCGCATTCAATCCCGGCGTTTGTCCAATCTGACTGAGTTTCGTAGCCCGTGGGCTCGGACGCGGCCGAGGGGAGCGGCCTCTACGACAGCTCGTCGTCCTGGGCCTCGACGATGCCTTCGTCCTCGTCGAGGACGTACCGGCCCGACTCGAAACCCTTGGCCAGCTTCTCGAGCCAGGCCGCGTAGGATCGGGCGAGCTTCGGTCGTTCGTCCATGTCGTGGAAGAAGACGATGACCTGACCGGCCGAGCCGCCCTTGGCGGGCGCCAGGTCGAGGCAGACGTAGTCGCCGCCGCCGTTGTCGGCGATCGGCACCCAGGCGGGGTTCCACCAGTCATCCCGGACGCCCCTGGCCGGCTCGGGCGTCTGGCCGGCGAATTCTCCGCCCTCCTGTAGCCCCTTCATCATCGCCCATTCGCGGGCGATCTCGGCGAGCGAAAGGAGGCGGAACGACGGCGAGGGCCCGAGTTCATCTTCGGGAGCGGGGAGAAGCCCGTGCTCGGCGTCCTCCTTCTGCCCATCGTGACGGCCGACGGAGTCGGCGAAGTCGGCGGGCAAAGTCAGGCCGAGCCCGGCCTGGAGCTTGTCCAGCGCCCCGGCCCTGGCCGGCGGCCTGAGAGACTTGCGGATCATCCGCGCATGGGCCGCCAGCCATGCCTCGATCCGTGTCCATGAATCGTTGACGCCCATCCTTGCCTCCGTAGCCTCATCCCACTCGACAAGCTTCCGCTTCAACAGCCACAACCGGCAAATCGAGGGCTCGGACGCGGCCGATCGGAAGCCGGGCCGCGGAGCGGCCCCTACGAGAATTCTGCCTCGTCACGCCGACGACTTCCATGGAAAAGTCGTCCGAGGGATGCTCCGACGAGTGCCGCCGGGATCGCCGCCATGCCGCTGTAGTCGTCGCAGCCCGGTCCGATCATGCAGACGACGAGCGCGAACAGCACGGCATAGAGAGTCACCGCGCCCATCGTGCCCACGGCAACCCCATGACCAAGGGCGCCGAGAAGGACCGCGCCGGCCACGGCACCGACGACTATGTCGGTGCCATGGGTGTATCCGATGCCGCCCATGAGGCCGGCGCCGACGAGACTACCAGCGATGGCGGCAACGGCTCGGACCCACGGTTTTTGGTCGCGTCCGGGCATCCTCCGCCTCAACCCACCCGACGAGCGTCCTCATCAATAGCCACAACGGGCAGGTCGAGGTCGTCGCGGCGGTCGGCCAGGTGGCGTTCGAGCTTGCGGAGGGCCTTGTACTTCTCGTCGCTGACTCGGGCGGGGGAGAGGCCGAGGGTCTGGCTGATGTCGGGGACGGTCCAGCCTCGGGTCCAGAGCTCGACGATCCGGTCCTGTCGGGGCGAGAGCACGGCGCGGCGGGCGGCTTCGAGGATCTCGCCGAGTTCCTGACGCTCGCGGTCGCGGCGGTCGACGTCGGGGCCGGGGGTGAGCTGGTCGTCGAGCGGTCTGGAGCCGGCGGGCTCGCTGGACGCGCTTGCGGACCATGTCGATGGCCCGGACCAGCTCGCGACGCTCGGGGGTGTCGTCGGCCAGGACGAGGTTGAGGTCGAGCTCGCCGGCGCGGGCCTTGCCCAGCAGTCGGCAGCAGACCTCCTGGGTGCAGTCGTCCCAGAGGCCGGGGTCGAGCCGGGCGTTCCGCCAGCAGACCGCGCAGTAGCGCTGAATGTCGTGGACCAGCTCCGATTCGGTCGCCTGGGCGGTCAGGGCGGCGAGGCCCACGACCAGGGCCATCGCGACTGGCCCGGCCTCTCCGCTGGCCTTTGGGGGTGTTGGTGTTGGTCTCGTCGAAGGACATCGCGGTCGACTCCCGCCAGAAACGGTCGAGCGTGGGGTCGAGGCTCGACTGTACCATCCTAGAACATACCGGACGGCGAGTCGGGGGATCTCGCCGTGGCTCGGCCGTCGAAGTCACCGCCGGACGTCGCGCCGGGCCGCCCTTCGAGGGCGGCGAGGTCGGACGATGGTCCACCCTCGGGCGAGGGCCAGTCGTTTCAGCTTGCGGTGGGGTTGGACGACCACCGCCCGGCCCACCTGGCCGAGCAGGGCACGATCACTCCAATTATCCGCGTAAGCGACCGTCTTCGTCCATCGCGATTTGCCGGGACTCTGCCCATCGCCTCGCCCAGTACAGCTTTCCTTCGCCGTAACATGGCGGCCCTTCAGCGATTCCGACCAGACGCCCGCGCTCGATTCGGACCGGCGTCGTGATCGTGTCGGTGCACCCCAGGTAGATCGAGAGCGGTTCGAGCACGATCCCAGGCGACGAAGAGACCAGCACGACGGCCGTCCCCCGCATCCTCAAATCGTTCAGATGCTCGACCACCCCCTCGTACAGCCGGGGCTTGACGTACTCGACGAAGTTCTCGTAGGCGATCCGCTGGAGGTCGATGATCGGAATCCGGGCGATGCTGTTGAGCCCGAAGGCGACGAGCCGCCCGTAGTCGAGCCGGCCCATCCGGTGCTGGAAGCCGTGGTAAAGCGCCCGGAGGATGAACGACCGCTTGATCAGGCCTTTCCGACGCAAGATCCGGGCGAACAGGTAAGTGGTCGTCTCGGCCAGGAGCGTGCCGTTGACGTCGATGAAGGCGACGGCCGGCGGGGTCTCGTAGGTCGGCCAGACGTTCACGACTCCCTCCCGGCGGCAACCCGTCGCCCGAGCTGATCCGCCAGCAGCCGGGCCGTCGAGGAGTCGGCCGCCTCGGCGATCACGCGGACGATCGGCTCGGTGTTGCTCACGCGGACATGAGCCCATCGATCCGGCCAGTCGAGCCGGAGCCCGTCCCGGCGGTCGGCCTTCGCCTCGGGATACGCCCCCGCGATCCGGTCGAACAGTTCGACCGGCGAGCCCGAGGCGTCGCCCAGAGGATACTGGTCCTTGACCATCGCGTACTTCGGAAGTTCGTCGACCAGCGTCGAGAGAGGCCTGTCCCGTCTTCGCCAGCAGATCCAGCACCAGAGCCATCGCCGACGAAGCTGTCGCGGACGAAGCCGACGCGGGGGTCGATCACCCCGCCGTTCCCCTCGCCGCCCAGCACGGCCGAGTGCGCCCGCATCCCTTCGACGACGTGGATCTCGCCGACCGGCGTCCGGATCACCGGGCAGCCGAACCGCCCGGCCAGGTCCTCGGTCACGCGAGAGGTCGAGAGGTTGAGCACCACCGGGCCGACGGCCTGCGTCAGTCGGTGCGAGGCGGCCAGGGCCAGGGTCAGCTCCTCGCCGATGTAGCGGCCCGTCTCGTCCACGATCGCCAGGCGGTCGGCGTCGGGGTCCTGCGCGAAGCCGACGGCCGCCCCGAGCGCGGGGACCATCGCGGTGAACCGGCGGAGGTTGGCCTCGGTCGGCTCGGGCGGATGGTCGTAACGGCCGTCGGGCAGGGCGCCCAGGACGACCGGCTCGCAGCCCAGAGCCCGGAGCAACGCTTCGCCCAGCCGCCCGCCCGAGCCGTGGCAGGCATCGAGCGCGACGACGAACTTCCGGCGGCGGATCGCCTCGACGTCAACGGTCGCCAGGACCAGTTCGAGGTGCCTGGCCGTCGGGGTCCTCGATCGTCCGGACCTGGCCCAGCTCGTCCCAGCTCGCCCAGTCGAGGGCGCGGGCGTCGAGGCGGTCGAGCATCGCCCGGCCTTCGATCGGGCCGAGGACCATCCCGCCCGGCTGGAAGAACTTCAACCCGTTATATTTCGGAGGGTTGTGCGACGCCGAGATCTGGATGCCGCCGGCCGCATGGAGGTCGACGACCAGCCGGCCGAGCGTCGGCGTGGCGACCGTCCCGGCGAGCAGGGCGTCGCGCCCGGTCGCGGTGACGGCGGCCAGGACGGCCGGCAGAAAGACCGGGGCCGAGACCCGACCGTCGTGCCCGACGACGATCGGCCCCTTCTTGAGGCCCGAGGCATAGGCCGCCGTGAAGTCGGCCACGATCGCCGGGTCGAGCCCGTCGCCGACCACCCCTCGGACCCCCGACACGCTCGCGATCCGAGTCCCGGCCACGCCCACCCTCCGGATTCCACGACGACAAGGATCGGGCCGCCCCGTCGAAGGCCCGATGGCCTCACTCTAGAGGACTCGACCCATGCTCGGCAAGGCCAGCGCCCTCGGTTGAACCGGCCCTCGGCTGGAGGTCGTCGGCCATCGGGCGCTGGAGGATCAGGCGGGCGAGGTAATCTCGGGCGTCGTTGGCGTGGGTCAGGAAGCCCGAGATCAGTCCCTCGCCTTCGAGTTCTCCGTGCGTAAAGCGTTCCAGAGCCTCGTTCTTGAGCCGGCCGAGGTCGGCCTGGAGGGCCAGGAGCGCGGCGAGGTCGAGCTGCGCGGCCAGCTCGTACTGGAGGGCCTGCCGCTCGATGGCGGTGACCTTGAGTAGATACGACTCGAACCCCAGCTCCCGGCGCCTCCGGTAGCGCCTCCTGGCCCATTGCCAGACCACGAACAGCCCGCCGAGGACCGCGCCGGTGAGGCTGGAGGTCTTCTCCAGGAAGTCCACCGCGTCGCCGACGATCAGCGGCTTGTTCCGCTGGAGGAACTCGACCGTGCCGGGGTGGAGCGGGTATTCCGGCGGGAGGTCCAGGAGCGAGGTCTCCAGGGGAGGGCGGGCGACCTCGGAGAAGTCGGTCAGGAAGATCGCCCCGAGCAGCCGTTTGACCGCCTCGGGGTTGGTCTTCCGGTTGGTCACGACCAGGACCCGAGCCCCGAAGGTTGGCAAGGGCTCGGCCGGCACGGCGGGCTCGACCCCATAAGTAAACGCCGGGATGTGGGTCTCGTGAAGGTGGACCTTGTCAATCACCGCCCGGACCTTCGACGGATCGACCTCGGCAGGTCCATCCTCCATGATCAGGTCTTCCAGCGCGAACGCCTCGCCGAACGGCAAGGGGACGAGCCGGTAGCCCCATTTCGCGACCATCCGCCGGATCATCGGGGTCGGCAGGGACGAGACGGTGATCACCGCATCGGGGAGCTTGTCGCGATCCTCGATCTCGCGCAACTGGAGATGGCTCAAGAACATCGCGACATAATCGCCCGGCGCGTCGCGAGAGCCGGCCCGGAGCCCGACGAAGGCCAGAACCTCGCGGGCCAGCGCCTCGGTGCCGCTGCCGGTCTCGCCGATGTTGATACTCCGACCCTGGAGCGCCCGGAGGTTCCCGTGGACCTGATCGAACAGGTCGCCCCGGACGACCATCTGGAGCGGCTCGACGTGGAGGGCGGCGACCTGCCGGACCTCGGTCCACCGCTTCGAGTCGAGCCCCCCCTGGACGACCGCCAGGTTGACCCGGCCCTCGTTCACCTCGTCGAGCGACTCGACCGACCCGGAGCACTCGGCCAGGGTCAGGTTGACGCCCAGCCTCGCCGACTCGCGCCCGAGCAGCGCCGCCAGCCGCTGCTTCGGCCCCGGCAGCCGACCGCCCGTGATCCTCAGGTGGAACGTCGGCTCCGGGCCCTCCCAGGCGTTCCAGGCCAGCCAGCACGACGCCGCCAGCACGACCAGGAGCCCCAGGCCCGGCAACACCCGTTCGCGCAAGCCGATGCGCCGCCTGGAGATCTGATTCATCAATCGCTCCTCGGAGGCCGGATTCGCTCGATCTCAAACGAAGCCAATCGAGCGGCCCTCCCAGGGCGACGCGCGAAAAGACAAACCCAATCCACGCCCGAGGCTCGCCGGCAAACAAACCCAAAATGATCGGCCAGTTCTTTCGGGAAAAAACAAAGCCGATTCCCGAGCGGTCTGACCGGATCGATCCGTCCCGCCAAAACAAACCCGATTCGCGAGCCGCTCCGCCCTGGAAAAAAAACGAACCCATTTCCCGGTCGAGACCCCGGGTGCGTTCGAGCGTGGCAAAGCCCGGAAAGGTCGAAGCGAGATTTCACGAAATGCGCGCATCAGGGAAACAAACCAGAGGCCATCTCGAAGCCACGGACACCGAGCCCGTTCGCTTCTCTCCTATATTCGCGAAATGTGCCGACCGATTATCACACGATCTGGACGAGGTCGGCCAATGGATGGCCTGGCGTCAAGCAAGAGGAAAAAGGGCAGGGGAGGGCCGTTCACTCACTCGACCCCATGCCGGTCCAGCTCGGCGAAAAGCTCGCCCAGCGGCAAGACGAACCCGGGCAACACGGCGCCACCGTCCAGGGTCTGGGACGCATTGAGCACGGTCGAGGTCTCTGGGCCGTCGAAGACCGCCACCGTCCGCGAACGCGGGTCGACCTCCCAGACCAGCCGGACGCCCGCCTCGAAATACTCGCGACGCTTGCGGGCCATCTCGCCCCTGGTGTTGCTGATGCTCAAAATCTCGATGGCCAGATCGGGTGCGAATCCAGCAACGGGTTCCTTCGGACGACGACGTCCCGGGATGCGATCCCAAGAGGCATAGGCGAGGTCGGGCATGCGGATCAGCCCGGGGAAGAGTCGCATCATGCCCGCTTCGCCAGTGAGGAGCCCCAGATTACGCGGCACAATGAACGCTCTCAGGTAGCCCGCGAGGACGAGGGCCAGGTCGGATTCGTTGTAGCCCATCCCCTTCTCCACGAGCATGCCGTCAACCAACTCGTAGATCCCGCCCTTGCGGTCGTTGGCCTCGATCAGGTCGGCCTCCGTGGCCAGACCGAGAGGCTTCTTCAACCGAACGCGGTCGGGGGAAATCCCCCCGAGACTCTCAAGGATCTCGGCGAGATTCTGGATCGTGCTCTCGGTTCCAGTCGCCATCACCGCTCCTTTCTTTTCAAGGCCGTTGACGGTCCAGTTCGCCGAAAAGCTCGCCCAGCGGCAAGACGAACCCGGGCAACACGGCGCCACCGTCCAGGGTCTGGGACGCATTGAGCACGGTCGAGGTCTCCGGGCCGTCGAAGACCGCCACCGTCCGCGAACGCGGGTCGACCTCCCAGACCAGCCGGACGCCCGCCTCGAAATACTCGCGACGCTTGCGGGCCATCTCGCCCCTGGTGTTGCTGATGCTCAAAATCTCGATGGCCAGATCCGGGGCGAAGCTGGCAATAGGCTCGTCGGGAACACGTTGGCCGGGGATGCGGTCCCAGGAGATGAAAGCGACGTCGGGCTCACGGACCAGGCCGGGATACAGCCGCATCATCCCATCGGGCGCAGTGATCAGCCCCAGATTCCTCGCCATCACAAAGCCTCGAAGCAGCTCGATCAACGTGGCGGCCAGGAGGGATTCGCGGAAACCCATCGCTTTCTCCACCAGGACCCCATCGACCAGCTCGCAGATCCCGGATTTTCTCGCATTGATCGCGATCAAGTCGGCTTCGGTGGCAGTCCCGGGCGGTGGTTGCATCCGGACCCGGGCTGGTGTGATATCCCCCAGTGCCCTCAGGAGGTCTTCGGCGGTCTCCCAACTCATTGCCGGGGATTCGATCGCGGTCGCCATGAATGCTTCTCCCTTCGATCGACTCTGATCCCGATCACCCGGCCCAGACCCCCCGGTCGAGCGAGCGGAAGCCGACGGCCTCGGCGATATTTTGCGGCTGGATCGCGTCGGAGCCTTCGAGGTCGGCCATCGTCCGGGCGACCCGGAGGACCTTGTCGTGGGCGCGGGCGGAGAGCCCCAGCTCTTCCATCGCCCCTTTCAGGAGGCTGGCGCACTCGGGCTTCAGCGAGCAATACTTGCGGACCTGCCGGGGGGTCATCCGGCCGTTGACGCCCGGCCCCTTGCCGGCGAAGCGGTCGTGTTGACGAGCCCGCGCCTTGAGGACGTCGGCCAGCAGCTCGGCGGAGGTTGGCCCGGGAGGCGCTTCGGCAAGCTGGGCAAAAGGGACGGCCGGGACCTCGACGTGGAGATCGATCCGGTCGAGCAGCGGCCCCGAGATCCGGCTCAAATACTTCTCGACCTGCGGCGGCGAGCAGGTGCAAGCCCGGCGCGGGTCCGAGCGATAACCGCACGGGCACGGGTTCATCGCCGCAACCAGCACGAACTCGGCCGGGAACGTCGTGCTCCGGAGCGCCCGGCTGATCGTCACCTGCCCGTCTTCGAGCGGCTGGCGGAGCACCTCCAGCGTCTTGCGGTTGAACTCGGGCAGTTCGTCGAGGAACAAGATCCCCTTATGTGAAAGCGAGATCTCCCCGGGCTGCGGCGTGCTCCCGCCGCCGACGAGCCCGGCGTCGCTGACCGAGTGGTGGGGATGGCGGAACGGGCGGACGGCCATCAAGGGCTGGCCCGCCTTGAGCAACCCCATTGCGCTGTAGATCCGCGTGGTCTCCAGGCTCTCGGCGGGTGTCAGGGCCGGCATGATCGTCACGAGCCGCCGGGCCAGCAGCGTCTTCCCGGTCCCCGGAGGACCGATCATGAGCACGTTATGCGAGCCGGCCGCCGCGATCACCAGGGCCCGCTTGGCGTAATCCTGCCCCTTGACGTCGGAGAAATCCTCCTCGTAATGGGCGTGGCGTTCGAAGACCTCGGCGAGGTCGACCGATCGGGGCTCGAAGTCGACCTGGCCCGAGAGGAACCCCACGGCCTCGGCCAGGCTGCCGATCGGATAGACGTCGATCCCCTCGACCACGGCGGCCTCGGAGGCGTTGGCGACCGGCACGAGCAGGCCCGCCTTGCGCTCCTCGGCGGCGGCGAGGGCCATCGCGAGCACCCCCTTGATCGGCCGGGTCTCGCCGGTCAGCGCCAGCTCCCCGACGACCGCGAAATCCCCCTTCCGCTCGAACGCGACCTGCCCGCTGCCCAGCAGCATCCCCAGCGCGATCGGCAAATCAAACCCGCCCGCGTCCTTCTTCAGGTCGGCCGGGGCCAGGTTGATGACCACGCGGTCGATCGGCCGTCGATAGCCGGAGTTGACCAGGGCCCGCTCGACCCGGTGGGTGCTCTCGCGGACGGCCGCCTCGGCCAGCCCGACGAGGACGGTCTTGGGCATCGACGCCGCCGAGACGTCAACCTCGACTTCGACCGTCGCCGCGTCGATGCCGACGAGCGTGTACGACGAGAGCTTCGCGAGCATGACAGGGCGCCGCCGGGGGGCCTGGCCCGTTTCTACGGTAACGGGCGATGATCAATAGTCTAGCAGGCGGTCGGTCGCGACACACCCCCAGGGGGGGATGATTGATGGCGATTCGCAACGTCCGGGGCGATCGATGAGGGAGTCGGTGATATTCGCCTTTTTCCAGGTGTCTCGTAGGGTGAGGCTTGCTCGCTCGCGAATCCGTCGAGAATCCGCGAAATCTGACGGAATTTGACTCTATAGAAAATTTCCTATATTATCAGGAGTGTGGAATCTTGGCCGAGGATAAAGACGAGGACGAAACGCCGGTCCTGCGGCCTCTCGTCTGGATGGGGAACACGAAGAGGAACATTCAGGCGTTTCCCGTCGAGGTCCAGAAACTCATGGGAGACGAGTTGCAACTGATCCAGTTCGGCGGCATGCCGAAAGATGCGAAGCCGTTCAAGGGGGTTGGTCCAGGCGTGATCGAGATCGCCTTACGCCACGACACCGATGCCTACCGCTCGGTCCTGGCCGTCCGGCTTGGTGAGAGGATTTACGTGTTGCATGCCTTCCAGAAGAAGTCCACGAAGGGCATCGCCACGCCGAAGAAGGACGTGGAATTGATCAAAAAGCGCTACGCCGACGCGAAGGAGCAGGCCAAAGATGAGGGATGATGATCGAGCGGAAATTCCGAATGAGCCGGGCTCGGGAAATGTTTTCGCGGATCTGGGGCTGGAGGACGCGGAGGATCTCTTCGCGCGGGCTCAACTCGGATTTCATGTACATAAAATCATCAAACAGAAGAATTTGAAGCAGCGTGAGATCGCGTCGTTGCTCGGCATCAAGCAGCCGGAAGTGTCTCACCTGATGAACGGTCATTTCAGCCGTTTCACGGCGGACAAGCTGCTGGATTTCCTGAAACGGCTTGATCAAAAAGTCACGATCCAGATCCGCCCGCACCGGCCAGGGGAACCATTTCAGGAAGTCGGGTTTGGACCATGAACCAATGTGGGAGTAGGAGGAACAGAGTCCAGGGTTCCGTTACCCATATCGTCCAAGCTGTCCAAATAGTCAATATGTAGAATGTCCCCTTTGAATTTCTGTTCACTTGTCCCGACCCGTGGTCGGACTTGTCGGCGGCGGCAGTGCATCGCCCGGCTGGGGAGGCGGGGTCCGTTCGGGTCGATCCAGACGGAGGACAATGAGGCTCTCGGACGGTCCGCCGCAGGCAAAGGTCACGGGCCGCCCTCCATCGGGCCCACCAAAGCAGATCGTCAGGACATCGCCCTTGAGGCGATAGACGCCCCTCAGTTCCTTCCCGTCCCCCGGCCCGCCCTTCATGTCGATCGCTCCCGACTTCATCTCCGGGTCTAGGATGTAGGTCATCCCGCCAAGGTAATTCATCGGGTCCTTCGGATTGCCGGTCAGCGTTGGCAGGTTGATCGTCTTGTCCGTGATCGGGACGACCAGCCCGGGCATCGAGTAGCCCTCGCGTTTGCCCGCGACCGTCCCGACCAGATAGAGTACCTCCCATTGACCGCGGATGCTCGCGGCATCCCGGGGCTCCGCCCCCCCGGGTCGCGGTCCATCTTCGCCGGAGCCAGTTCGCGCCGTCCGGGTCCGGGACGGCTCCGCCTGATCGCTTGCAGGTCCCTGAAGCCCCGCCCAAGCCAGCCCGCCGGCGAAGGCTCCGACCACCGCCACCAGTACAATCGCCTTCGAGTTGCTCATAAATAATCCCCTGGAAACGCCCCTCATCACCTCGGACACCGCCGCCGGGATGACCCCGGCGGGCGGCCGGCCCGCTGCGATCTGCATCGCAGCCCGGGTCGTCGAATCGGCCAACAAAGCTGACGGTTTGGCCCGAGCGGGTGGCAACGCCGTCAGAACGGCTAGGCCACGTCGCTTCAGGCGGTCGCCCAACATCCGCCGGCCCCGGGCCAGGCGACTCTTGACCGTGCCCACCGGGCAGCCCAGGTGCCGCGCGGCCTGCTCGTGGGTCCGGCAATCGAGGTCGCAGAGCACGAGCAGACTGCGGTAACGCTCCGGCAGCCGCTCGATCTCCTCGTGGATGGCCGCACCGATCTCCTCGCCATCCTCGGCTCCTCGGTGGTCGCGCCGAGCCGAGGCCGTCTCGGCCGCCCGCCGTTCGTGGGCCGTTCGGCGGACAGCGGCGGACCGGGAACATCGGGCGGCGCGGTAGGCCACCTGATGGAGCCAGGGGCCCAACGAGTCGCGTATCCAGAGCGAGCTGGCCTTGCGGACGAGCACAAGGAAGGTCGCCTGGAATGCGTCTTCGGCCTCGTGCTCGTCGCGAAGGATGGAGCGGCAGGTATTAAGTACGACCGGCCCGTGCCGTTCGACCAAGGCGGCGAAGGCGAGTTCGGCCGCCTCCCCTCCAAGAGCGAACCGCTCCAAGAGCTGACCGTCAGTCATTCCCCCGATCGCGCCGAGATTGAATAGCGTGCGGAGCGGCCCGAGGACTGAGTTTCTTCCAGATGTTGCCAAAACTTGAGCCCCCGAGGTTGCTGATTTTCTGCCCGCTCTCATTGATAACGTCGGGAGAGGGCGTCGTCGTTCCATATTTCTCCAGGTCGGGGGTTCCCTCGGTGTCGGCGATCAAGGCACGCCTCTCCGCGTGCGGGCCTCGGCCGAAGCTCACGGGTGAGACCAACGTGCGTTTGAGACCGCGTCGCGCAAAAGAGGACGACCCTGGGCGGACGAGCACACGCCGGAATCGCATCGGCTAAATAGCCTTGCTCGATCCTGGGGCGCGCCGATTCTTGTTTATGCTGGGCTCCTGCGAGGCCGACGTCGGGTTTCGAAGACCTCGGCGAGCCCGACCGCCCGGGGCTCGAAGTCGACCTGACCGGAGAGGAACCCCACGGCCTCGGCCAGGCTGCCGATCGGATAGACGTCGATCCCCTCGACCACGGCGGCCTCGGAGGCGTTGGCGACCGGCACGAGCAGGCCCGCCTTGCGCTCCTCGGCGGCGGCGAGGGCCATCGCGAGCACCCCCTTGATCGGCCGGGTCTCGCCGGTCAGCGCCAGCTCCCCGACGACCGCGAAATCCCCCTTCCGCTCGAACGCGACCTGCCCGCTGCCCAGCAGCATCCCCAGCGCGATCGGCAAATCGAACCCGCCCGCGTCCTTCTTGAGGTCGGCCGGGGCCAGGTTGATGACCACGCGGTCGATCGGCCGTCGATAGCCGGAGTTGACCAAAGCCCGCTCGACCCGGTGGGTGCTCTCGCAGACGGCCGCCTCGGCCAGCCCGACGAGGACGGTCTTGGGCATCGACGCCGCCGAGACGTCAACCTCGACTTCGACCGTCGCCGCGTCGATACCGACGAGCGTATACGACGAGAGCTTCGCGAGCATGACAAGGCACCGCCTTGGGGCCGACTCTCGGGGAGTGGACAACAATCCACAGTCTAGCAGGTGATCGGTTGCACTACATCCCCAGCCCCCGAGTGATGCGGAATCTCGTCGTTATCAAGAGCGGTCAAGCAGGAAAAAGCGCACTCATCTTCGGGTCAGTTCGCATATATTCAGGGAAGTGAAAGCTCGGCCTCCCATTTTTCAGACTTCTTCCGCCATGCAAATTCGGAGAAACAGGATTTGGCGAGCCCGAATGTAATCAGCCCTCCAAGGCGAGGTGATGGCTCCGCACCCGGGGTCCGCGATCATTCCGCGACACCGGTGCTCCGGCTCGTCGGACCCGGCACCGGGCGATGGGTCTCAGCCAAGGGCCCGGGACACCAACCACGCGAAGGCCGCGACGCATGACCCGAGGGCGACGAAGACGAGCTTGGGCCAATGTTCCTCCAGGAGGGTCGTCCCGAAGTCTCGGGTGAGCTTGGGCCAATTCTCAACCAGGAGTGTCTGCTTGAGACCCCGGAAGAGCTCGATCAGCTCCACACCGTCTTCGGACGCCTCACCTCGCTGCCGCCGCGCCTCTTCGAGCTCCTTCGAGAGCCGGTCGATCTCCATCTGATTGATCCGGGCGACCGTCGCCAGATAAGCCGGCTCGACCTCCCGCCCGGAGACCACGCCGGACTGCTCGAGCCCGTCGCGATAGGAGTCGAGGGCCGGCGACGTCGCCCCGACCCACGAGGTCTCAACGCCCCGAGTGAAATCGTGGCCGCTGGGGGCCTTCGCGGAGAGCGGGCCGGCGAACGCCATGGGATCCGCAGCCTGGCCGAGTTGCGGCAGGCCTGGGCCGGGATCGGCGGCGGGGGGGATCGGCCAGCCACGGAGGGGACCCGGGGAGGCGGCGGACGACGGTCCCTTGAGGCGCGTCAGCGCCAGCAGCGCCTCGGCAGCCTCGGCGGCGGTCGGGAACCGGTCCTCGGGCTCGGTGGCGATCAGCCGGTCCAGGGTCCGCACCAGTTCCGGATGGAGGTTGGGCAACACGTCCGTGATCGGGACGGGTTTGCCGTGGATCCGCCTGGCCAGGCGCTCGATCTTGGAAGCACCCGGGAACGGGATCCGCCCGGTCAGCATCACATAGAGCGTGCAGCCGAGGTTATACAGGTCGCTCCGCCCGTCCAGCTTGCGGCAGGTGGCCTGCTCCGGGGACATGTAGTCGATGGTGCCGCAGACCATCCCCTCGGTGGTCTGGTGTGCATCCGAGTCGTCCCACGATTCCATCAGCGCCCCGACGCCGAAGTCGACCACCTTGATCTGGCTGCCCGGGCCCAGCAGGAGGTTCGAGGGCTTGATGTCCCTGTGGATGATCCCCTGCTCGTGCGGCGTGCTTCAGGCCGAGGGCCGCCTGCGCCGCGTACCGGGTCGCCTTGACCGGCGAGATGGGGCCTCGCGTGCGGATGCGCCGTTCGAGGTCCTGGCCCGGTACGTACTCCATCACGAGGCACGGGATCCCGTCGAATTGGTCGGCGTCGAAGGCGCGGACCACGTGGGGATGGTCGAGGCGGCTGGCCAGGAGCACCTCGCGCTGGAACCGCGCGACCTTGCCGGGCGAGTGGACCCGCTCTGGGGAGATCATCTTCAGGGCGACGGTCCGCCCCATCACCTTGTGGCGGGCCCGGTAGACCTGCCCCATCGAGCCCGAACCGATGCAATCGAGGATCACATAGCGGTCGTTCGCCAGACCATGCCCCCGGTCCTCCAGGAGACGACCGGCCTGGTAATCGGTCAGGATCGCCTCGTCCACCAGGCGACGGGCCAGCGCCACCGACTCGGCGGGGTATTGTCCCGAACCGACCTTGGCCCGGACCTCCTCGAATCGGGGATCGGCCAGGATGCGTGAGAGTTGGAGGATCGGCAGGAGATCGCGGGATGCGGCCTCGGCGGGCTTGAGAACATCGGGGGGAGGCATTGTGGCTCAACTCCCAATCATCCGGAAACCAGTTCGAGCGGGATCGGGCCTCGCCACCCGGCCCATGACGGTCGACCGGGTTCTCCCAGCGAAGCGTAAGACTGATCGACCTGCATCTTGACCAACTCTCCGGATGTGCATTGCACACGCGCCGGGGCTTCTTGTCCAGGGAAAATAGAGCGATGGGGTGGCCGCATCGTCCCTAGCTTCTAGATTTCGCTACAGAAAGCTCGATAGGGGGGACCGTGGAGCGGATAAATCCCGTAACGAATCCAGGCGTCAGCAACTCTCCGCAAGGAGGGACGTTGCACCCGATAGAGGAAGATAACCAACTCGGACCGATGTCTGTGGGCGAGAAATCCGTGAGTCATGGTCTATTTGACCACAATGTCAATACGTTGTGCGAGCCCGCCGCCGCGATCACCAGGGCCCGCTTGGCGTAATCCTGCCCCTTGACGTCGGAGAAATCCTCCTCGTAATGGGCGTGGCGTTCGAAGACCTCGGCGAGGTCAACCGATCGGGGCTCGAAGTCAACCTGGCCCGAGAGGAACCCCATGGCCTCGGCCAGGCTGCCGATCGGATAGACGTCGATCCCCTCGACCACGGCGGCCTCGGAGGCATTCGCGACCGGCACGAGCAGGCCCGCCTTGCGCTCCTCGGCGGCGGCGAGGGCCATCGCGAGCACCCCCTTGATCGGCCGGGTCTCGCCGGTCAGCGCCAGCTCCCCGACAACCGCGAAATCCCCCTTCCGCTCGAACGCGACCTGCCCGCTGCCCAGCAGCATCCCCAGCGCGATCGGCAAATCAAACCCGCCCGCATCTTTTTTCAGGTCCGCCGGGGCCAGGTTGATGACCACGCGGTCGATCGGCCGTCGATAGCCCGAGTTGACCAGGGCCCGCTCGACCCGGTGGGTGCTCTCGCGGACGGCCGTCTCGGCCAGCCCGACGAGGACGGTCTTGGGCATCGACACCGCTGAGACGTCGACTTCGACCGTCGCCGCGTCGATGCCGACGAGCGTGTACGACGAGAGCTTCGCGAGCATGGCAGGGCGCCGCCGGGGGGCCTGGCCCGTCTCTCCGGAAACGGGCGATGATCAATAGTCTAGCAGGCAGTCGGCCGCGACACACCCCCGGGTCCAATCTTGGTGGCGATTCCTCAACGGAGTTGCCGACCCCGTTACAATCCGGACAGATCGGCCAAATCTCCCCATCAGGAGCCAATCATGGCACGCATCGTCCGCTTCCACGAGATCGGCGGGCCCGAAGTCCTGAAGATCGAGGAGGTCGATGTCCCGCCTCCCGGCAAGGGCGAGGTCCAGATCCGCATCAAGGCGCTCGGGCTGAATCGCGCCGAGTCGATGTTCCGGAGCGGTCAGTACCTGGAAGACCCCAGGCTTCCCGCACGGCTGGGATACGAAGCGGCAGGGACCGTCGCCGCGATCGGGGAGGGGGTCGAGGGCTTCCAGGTCGGCGACGCGGTCAGCACGATTCCCAGCTTCTCCCTCAACTCGTACGGCCTCTACGGCGAGCTCGCCAACGCCCCGGCCCATGCCGTGACCCATCATCCCGCCTCGCTTTCCTGGGTCGACGCGTCGGCGGTCTGGATGCAGTACGTGACCGCCTACGGGGCGCTCATCGACCTCGCCGATCTGAAGGCTGGCGATTCGGTCGTGATTCCCGCGGCGTCGAGCAGCGTGGGACTCGCGGCGATCCAGCTCGCGAACATGGTTGGGGCCACCCCCATCGCGCTGACGAGGGGCTCGTCGAAGCGTCAAGCCCTGCTCGACGCCGGCGCGGCCCACGTGATCGCCACCGACGAGCAGGACCTGGTGAAGGAGATCCTCGCGATCACCGGCGGCAAGGGGGCCCGCGTCGTCTTCGACCCCGTCGGCGGCCCGACCTTCGCGAAGCTCGCCCAGGCCACGGCCCACCTGGGGACCGTCTTCCTCTACGGAGCCCTGAGCACCGAGCCGACGCCGCTCCCCCTCTTCGACGTCCTGGGCAAGTGGCTCACGGTCCGGGGCTACGTGATGATGGAGATCACGAGCGACCCCAGACGCCTCGACCGGGCCAAGAAATTCATCAACGACGGCCTCGTCGACGGCAGCCTCAAGCCGATCATCGCCAGGGTCTTCCCGCTCGATCAGATCGTCGAGGCCCACCGTTACCTGGAGTCGAATCAGCAGTTCGGGAAGGTTGTGGTTACGGTCTGATGGGGGGGTTGAATGGGAAGAGAGCGCGGAAAATGACACATGGTCGAAGTAGGCTGGATCTCGATCCGGCGATTTCCCGAGGCGGGTTCGAGACCCAGCCTGCTTCGACTCAGGGTGACTTTTGCCGCCCGTTAGCGCGGGGCCGGGGTCGCCCTTTCGCGGCCCTTCCCGGCGTTGCGGCGCCGCCGTCGCCAGGCCGCCAGGGCAGCGCATCCGAGGCCGAGCAAGGTCAGAGACGAGGGCTCGGGAACGGCGGTTTGGTCGGGGCTGAAGACCAGGAAGCTGGGTCCCTGGAGGCCGCCGCTGCCGGGGGTGACGAAGGCGGTAATGAACGCCCCCGTCGTACCGTTGAACTCCTTCACATCGTTGGAACCGCCGCTGTTGACGAAGAGGTTGCCGTTGGGGCCGAACACCAGGTCCTGGGGTCCGAACACGCCGGCGCTGCCGGGGGCGACGAAGGCGGTGATGAAGGCCCCTGTCGTTCCATTGTACTCCAGCACCTCGCCAGGGTTGCTGCTGCCTGCCCCACTGCCGACGAAGAGGTTGCCGTTGGGGCCGAACACCAACCCATAGGGGTTGGTCAAGCCGCCGCTGCTGGCGGGGACGAAGGCGGTGATGAAGGCACCCGTCGTGCCGTTGTACTCCAGAACCTGGTTGGTGGCGGCGCTGCTGATGAAAAGATTGCCGTTGGGGCCGAACACCAGGCCATAGGGGTTGATCAAGCCGCCGCTGCCCGAGGAGACGAAGGTGGTGATGAAGGCCCCGGTCGTGCCGTTGTACTCCAGCACATTGTTGTTGCTGACGCTGCCGACGAAGAGGTTGCCGTTCGGCCCGAACACCAGATCCACTGGGTCGTTCAAGCCGCCGCTGCCCGAGGTGACGAAATTGGTGACGAAGGCCCCGGTCGCGCCGTTGTACTCCAGCACCTGGCTGTTGCCGAGGCTGCTCACGAAGAGGTTGCCATTGGGCCCGAACGCCAGGCCATAGGGTTGGTTCAAGCCGCCGCTGCCCGAGGAGACGAACGCGGTGTTGAAGACCCCGGTCGTGCCGTTGTACTCCAGCACCTGGCTGCTGCCGATGCTGCTGACGAGCAACCCGCCGTAAGCAGGCTGCAAGGCGATCACACAAAACGCGATTGTCAGCAAACCGACTGTACGAATCAGCATGAGTACTCTCAAAAGCAGGTGATGGTCAAAAAATGCGGGGTTGAACAGGGTCGACCTACAACGCGAAGCGTGGGCCGAGAGCTCCCAGATGACTCCCGAAACCATCACATCTGGTTTCCGTCACCTCTGAAACTTGCCATCATCGATACGAGAAGGTAGCGGTGTTTTCAAGAACCGACTCGTCAGTGAACGAAAAATGAGCCGATCTTGCTGAAACGTGTTTCTTTTCTACCACCAAATACTTCGCCGCTCGCATCATTCACAATTGATGCGTATCCCTTGTCCGCTCTCGTTCTCACGAGCCAGGTCACTTGATGGCTCGAAATTCCTCAAATCGCTGACGGGCTCGGACGAAGTAAAGGGGCGGAGATAATTCTTGCACGCGTGCATGAATTGCCGACTTTTGAGCGCCCCAATCCGGGCCGGGGGCCTGGACGGCCCCCGGCCCGGCGGTTGATTTTCAGGCTTCGAGCTTCCAGGGGGAGCGCATCTCCCGGCTCAGGAGTGGATTGCCTGCTTCGGCGTTCGGGCCGGTGAAACGGTGGGCGGCTGGGTCCCAGGTCAGGGCCTTGCCGGTCATCAGGGCGATCACCCCAAGGTGGCAGACGATCACCGAACCTCCGCCGATGGTCACGTCGGCGATCGGCTTCTCGCGGGTCTTCACACAGTCGAGGAAGTTGGTCATGTGATCGGCCGGGCGGGTCGGGTAGAGCTTCGGGTCGTCCTTCATCGGCTCGCTGAGGATCTTCGCGTCGCTGGCCACGATGAAGCCCCGGCCAACGAAGATCTTGCCCTGATCGCCGACGATCAGGAGGCCGTTCTCGTCGCCGGTGACTCCTTCGTGGGTTCGTCCGTTCCGATCTCGCCGCTTCTCGCCGTGGGCGTCGACGAGACCGTCGACGGTTGTGCCGCCGCCGGACATCGCGAAGACCTCGGTGCCTTCGGGGTACGTGTAGCGGAGCTTGAAGGACGGGTGGGTGTTGTAGCCGTAGGTCCCGTGGTGGGGCTCCTCGGCGGAGACCGGCTCGACGCCGGTCGGGCCGCTGCCGTCCTTGCCCAGGCACCACTGGGCGATGTCCAGGTGGTGCGCGCCCCAGTCGGTCATCTTGCCGCCGCTGTACTCGTAGAACCAGCGGTACTCATAGTGGCAGTTGGTCTTCTTGTCGTTCTCATAGCGGTAGGGGACCGAGGCCGTCGGGCCGAGCCAGAGGTCCCAGTCGAGCTCTTTGGGCGGCTCGACGGCCTGGATCGGGCCGCTCGTCGGGTTCTTGCCGACCCGGCATTCGATCGACTTGACCGTGCCGATCCGGCCCGAGCGGACCAGCTCGGTGGCGAGCCGGAACAGGCCGCCGAACTCGGTTCGCTGCTGGCTGCCGGTTTGAAGGACCCGGCCGGAGTCCTTGACCGCCTTCATCAGCACGAGGGCTTCCTGGACGGTCAGGGTCAGCGGCTTCTCGCAATAGACATCCTTGCCCCGGCGGAGGGCCTCGAGCGCGACCAGGGCGTGCCAGTGATCGGGGATCGCGATGATCAGGGCGTCGATATCGTCGCGCCCGCAGATCTCGCGGAAGTCCTTGTGCCCCTTCACCTCGTACCCGTCTTTACCGTACTGGGCGATGGCGTGGTCGAGGTGCCGGCCGTCGACGTCGCAGACGCCGGTGAAGGCGACGTTCTTGTGCTTCTTGGCCGCCCCGTAGAGGGCGTTTGACCGACGAGGGCTCGGGCCGACCCCGATCACGCCCATTTGCAGGCGTTCGTTGGCCCCGACCGCCTTGTCGTCGGCCGCCGCGGCCACGAAGGCGCCGAAGACCCGGCCGGAGTACCAGCCCGGGAGCCCGGCGGCGCCCAGGGCGGCGAGCGACCGGTTCATGAACCCGCGGCGTGAGAGGTTTCCTCGACGCGACATGGATGATCCCTTTCAAATGAGTGGGAGAAGAGAAAAGAAGAGAAGCCGGACGGCGAAACCGAACCGAGACACGTCGAACAGTCGCTGGAGATGATCCGTAGTTTAGCAGGGCGGTCGGCCGCTCCAAACAACCGGGGCGGGATTCCTGGCCAGCCTCGACGTTGAATCTTGTCCTCCCTGATTGACTTGAAGCCCAAACCGGTCATCATGGCATGATCCGAGGTTGATCGACTGACTCTCGGACCCGTTCCGATGGGGGACTTGATCCCGAGGAGGCACGTCGATGAGCATCGCAAGGAGCATCCTCCTGGTCGTCGCGGTCTGCGGATTCTCGGGAGGCCATGCCAGGGCGGCCTTCCTCCTGACGTTCGAGGGATTGAAGAGCGGCGAACAGGTCACGAATTACTACAATGGCGGCAATGGCTCGTTCGGCTCCGGCCCCGGTCCGGCCGACGGGGTGACGTTCTCGACGAACGCCCTGGCATACATCCCGAGCACCCCGTTTCCGGGCGATCCCTCTCCACCGACTGTCCTCCTGCTCGGCGACCCTTCGGGCACCCTGGCGGGCGGCACACCGCTGACAATGACGATGGACGTCGCGGGGGGCTTCACCCAGTCGATCACCTTTTACGACATCGCCATCGACCGGACCGCCACGGTGCAGGTCTGGAGCGGGCCGGACGGTACCGGCACGATGCTGGCGCAGGAGACACTCCCGCTGCTCCCTCCGACCAGCCCGGTCTTCACCGGGCCGGAGACGCTTCCGTTCAGTGGGACGGCGAATTCCGTGGTCTTTACCGGGGGCAACCAGCAACTCGCCATCGACGACATCTCGATCACCCCCGCGACGGCCGTTCCCGAGCCCCGCGAGGCCTTGCGCCTCATGACGATCCTCTGCTGGTTATCGCTGGTCCGTCCCCGATGGCGGAAGAAGCCCTCCATGGCGTGATCAGGGTGTGGGACTCGCCCGTCCTTGCGATCCGGCCGCCCATCTCGGACGATGGCGAAGCCACACCGGCCGTTCCTGAAGTGCGCGACCGGAACCGATCGGCTCGAAGACGGACTTACAGCGGTTAACCTTCGGATCGCGCACAGACGAGGAGAAAGGGGACTGGCTCCCGGCCCCGGAATGGCTCACAAACCGGAGGAAACTTTCTCGGGCCGGGTGCCTGTCCCCTTTCTCCGGGCACAACACGAGTGTGATCCGCTGTAGGGGCGAGGATCAACGATGTGGGAACGCAATCGGCTCGTCGGGTTGCTCTCGGTCGTGATCCTCGTCGCCGTCCCGAGGCCGGCCCTGCCGGCGCAGAAGGGGGCCTCGAAGCCGGAGGTCGTCAAGACCGCCGGAATCCTCTTCGACGTTGACCGCAAGAACAACTGGCTGACCGTCAAGGCCGACGGCGAGGACGCCCCGGTCAAGTATCTGATCGATCCCTCGAACCGCGGCCAGGCCGAGGCCCTGCAATCGGTCTTCAACGCCAGCCGGGTCCGGCTGACGTACCGGGTAGAGGGGGAATCGCGGCGGCTGGTCGGCATTCAGCGGCACATTGTCCAGAACTCAGGGACGGTGACCGGCGTCGTCGTGGCCGTCCACAACAACTTCTGGATTGAGATAAAGCCGAAGAACGGAGCCGCAAACGCGTTCGCTCTCGGGCCGGGCAACTTCGACGATCCAGCCTTCATCGCGAAGATGAAGTCATTGAAGCCGGGCGACTCGGTGACGATCCAGTTCACGACCGACTTCGAGAGGCACCGGATCGTCGGGCTCCGCAAGAACGCGGCTCCGGCCCAGCCCGGCCCGAAGAAAGAGCCGAGAGGGAAACCCGGCAAGGCGACGAGCTGAGCCCCTTAAAGGGCTCGGGGCTCGGTCAGCACATCGAGGACGGTCGGCAAGCCCCGGCCGTTGGCGAACGTCCCGTGGCACTCGACGACCTCGCGAGCGTAATCCTCGTGGGCCTGTTTGAGCAGCCGGTGCAGGCGACCCAGCCGGTAGTGGGGAACGACCGGGAAGAGGTGATGGGGGACGTGCATGTCCTGGCCGTAGACGAAGACCGCCCAGCGCGTCAGGGGGTCGCAGAAGAAGACGCGGGTGTTCGTCAGTCGGCCGTCGTCAGCATTGGTGTGCTGATAGGTGTCGCGCAGGAGCATGAAGTAAGGGAACGTCGTCGCCAGCGGGACGAACCAGAGGAGGTAGACGTAGACGGACGACCGGCCGCCCGTGGCCGAACGCATCAGGCCCATGAGGACCAGCAACGCGGTGAAGTAAGCGAGCCTGGCCAGTCCCGAGAACCGGGCCGAATACGGTTGGCGGAACGGAGATTGGAAGATCGCCCGGTCGGGCAGGAGCCTGATCACAACCGCCGCGACCGCCAGGGCGCCGAGCCCGGCCGGGATCAGCCAGTGCGTCAGACCGACCCGCGTCAGGACGTGCTGGCCGACGATCACAGCCAGCAGGTAGGCCAGTCCGAGCCAGGTCCCGAGCCGGAGTCCGGGGTCGGCGGCGTCGCCTTCGGGAACGCGCCTCATGTAGACGTTGTTCCCCTTGCCCAGCGTGTTGACGTAGATGTATTCCCACTGGTAGACGACGAACGACAGGGGTGAGACCAGCGGGGCGAGGAGCCTGGTGAGGATGAACCGCCATCGGCCCATCGGAAATTCCTTGACCATCTTGCCGGGGCCGAGGTTCACCAGGTCGGGGTCGAGGTCCGGGTCGTTGGTGTACTGGTGGTGGGCCATGTGGAAGAGGCGGTAGAGGTGGACCGTGGCCAGGATCGGGAACATGCAGAAGACGTCGCCGACGAAGTCGTTGGCCCACTTGTTCCGGAGCAGCGCGTAGTGCGACGCCTCGTGCCCCAGGCCGGCGAGCCGGTGCATCAGGCCGCCGACCAGCACGATGGCCAGCGTGAAGACCGGTAGATTCCAGGCCCAGGACAGGCCCCACGACGCCCGCCACTCGCCGAAGATGACCGTGCCGCCGATGACCGCGGCCAGGCACAGATATTCGAACGCCAGGTAGCCGAGGTTGGTGAGATTATCGACCTCGCGAAGGCTCGCGAGCTCGCGCAGCAGTTCGGGAGAATTGAAGGCGGGGCTTCGCGAAGGCGCAATCGTGGACATGAGGGGGCAACTCCTCGGGATCATCCGGAAGCGACGCGGATCGAGGAGACGCCGACGTTCCGAGGATCGGCGCCCCTGGTCACGCAGCCCAGCACTCAATGATGGGCGGACAGCGCGGGGCGAAACGCGAGGACGCGAACGAAGACGCCGCGACGTCCGCTCGGCTTCGTCATTCAATCTTACCTATCTTGTCAATGCAGTCAAAAAGAAGCGAATTCACCGGTGCAATGGGGGCCGGTTGTTCACAAGATCCCGATTAATCGATCGACCCGTCCTCGATCGACAGTCCAGGAACCCGGCCGAAATCGCGGCGATTTCGGGTGACGACGACCAGGGAATGCGCCAGGGCGATCGATGCGATTTTCAGGTCCTGGGAGCCAATCTGAGGTTTGATTCCGCGGAGCGAGAGGAATCTGGCCTCGGCGGAATCGCAGTAATCAAGGATCTGGAGAGCCCCGAGCAGATGGATTGATTCGCGTAACTCTTGATAGCGTCTGACCCTCAACAACCCGGTCGAGGCACGAGCCAGGAGGGCGAGACGGCCGCGCAAGGTCTCCTCAACCGTCACGATCGCTATCGCGATTTCTTGCGGGGATCGACGCGCCACATTTTGAGCGATGATGGCGTCTCCCATCTCAAGCAACGTCAAATGATCCGTGTCGATCAAGTACCGGATCACGACTCATCGTACTCCAGCCTTGCCTTGCGGATTTCTTCGAGATACTCCTCAAAGTCCGGGTTGTCGGCCGCGTGACCGGCCACCCTGAGCCAGGGATTGGCTCCGGGAACGGAAACCTGGACGACCTTCGAGGTCGAGAGTAATTCCACCAACGACTCGCGGACCTTCCGGACGACCTCCGTCTCGGTGCCGGCTTCGGCTTTCATTTCAGGAAATGCGACCGGATGAGCGGTGAAATGGTCCGGGCCGTCGGCCCGGACCACCACGTCGAAAATCTGATCCTTCATCGAGCTTCTCCGGAATCGGCATCGCAAATGATCAAGTCATCGATCAACGTCCCACGACCATTCCGATTTTACTCCGCCATCCGCTTCTTCGCGCCGTCGATCACGCGGTCCCACTGAAAGGCGGGGCCGGGGTCGTTCTTGTTGGCCTGGACGTGGTAATGGCCGAGGATTCCGTTGTAGCGGTTGTACTGGTCGTCCGGGAGCTTCCTGGGGATGAGCTGGCCCTGATCGTCGCGGGGGTACTCGCAGCGGATCTTGGGGAAGACCTTGCAGAGCGTGGCGGTCAGCTTGATCAGCGAGTCGTATTGCTGGGGCGTCAGGTCGTATTGCGAAAGTTCCTCCCCCTGGATGACGCCGGTGACGGGCTGGTCGCGGATCGGCCGGAGAACCGCACCGGCGGCCAGGGTGGGGACGAGCGTGGGGTCGGGCAGAGTAAGCCGGGTCTTGCCCTCGGCGTCGGGCGCGTAGAACCGGCCGGCGAGCCCCCTGGTCTTGTCGCGGAAGGTGCCGACGTTGGCGATCTCGATCCCAACCGATCGGCCGTTGGCCTTGGTGGCGTGCCAGGCTCCCTCCTTCAGGTCGAGCGTCTGGTAGATCGTGCCGTTGACGTCAAGCATGAACTGGACGCTCAGACCTCGCTCGTCGTGGAGCACCTCGAAGCACTTCCGGCTGGTCCCGCAGACGTCGAAGTGGATGACGAACTGGTCGACCTTCTCCTGAAGGAGCGGCAAGTCCCAGCCACCCCCCCGGACCTGCTCACTCTGCTCGGGTGTCAACCCGACCCGGCGCGTCCCGAAACGCCTCAGCGGCTTCGGCGCCTCGGTCGCTTCACCTCGGGCGGCCGGCTCGTTCGTCGGCCCGAACCGATGGTCGAGCCGGTAGGCATCGTACCCGCCCGGGTCGAGCCAGAGCTTCACCGGTGCGCCGGTGTGGAAGAACTGGCCGCAGGCGACGATCTCGTCCCCCCGGCGCTCGACCCGCTCACCCACCTTGACCTTGGGCTCGTCCGCGAAGACCGGCCCGGCCACGATCGCCGCCGCGAAAAACGCGTGAATCGGAAGATGTTTCATCCTGGATACGCTCTCGAAATCATGAAGCCGTCGGAACTCCCTGGTTCGAACCACTGTAGCACGACGAGGGTCGAGGGCCAAGGAACCCGGTCGCCCCGAGGGCCTTCGGGCTTGATTCCGACTCAGCGATACGGAACCCTGGGAAGAGGCCAGAGCCATCAAGGGAAAGAAGGCGAGCATGGGCACGATCGAGGTCTTCGACCACACCGCTGACGTTGGCCTGCGCATCTGGGCGGGCGACCTCGACGACCTGTTCCGCACGGCGGCCGAGGGTCTCTTCGATTATGTCGTCGCTAACCGCGAGGCGGTCCGGGTCGACCGAACCGTGGAACTGGCCCTCCAGGCGGAATCGACCGCCGACCTGCTGCTCGGTTGGCTCAACGAGCTGATCTTCCGATCCGAGACCGGGCACGACCTCTACACCCAATTTGAGATCCGGGTCGCCGACGACGGCCGCTCCCTCGAAGCTCGGATCGGCGGCGAGCCGATCGACCGCGACCGCCACATCCTAGACCACGAGGTCAAGGCGGTGACCCACCACGGCGCCAGCCTTGATCGCGAGGGAGACGGGTGGGTGGCCGAGGTGATTCTTGACATCTAGAGACTTCCGGAACCCGCATGACCAATGAGACGATGGTCGATGAGCGATCACGCGATCAAACGATCACGCGATCACGCGATCCGAAGCCTCGCCCATCAATCATTGTCTCGTTGACCATCCGGAAACCGATCGATCAGGCTCCAGCCTGTCAATCAAGAGACATCGGGATGATAGACGTTCGTCATGGGCTGGGATTGATCTTGCTGCTGGCCGGAGGTTGCGGCGGCGACCCTTCGATGGGCCGGATAGCGCCAGGGACGACGGCGACGGCCCACGGCTCGGACGGGAAACCGGTCCCCGCGTTCTTCAGCAGCCGAATTGAGTTCCTGCCCGAGGGGACCGTCGTTCAGGTCATCGCCGACCGCGAGGGAGACCCGTCGGAGCCTCGCCGCAAGGTCGTGGTCAGCATCCGGGAGGGCTCATCCCGAGGTCTGGCGGCCCAGGTCTCTCGCTCGGACCTCCGGCCTTGAAGAGTGACTCGTTCGTTCGTCTGGCGATGACCAACGAGAAACAGCCGCCGCCTCAAGTGACGGTGAACGTCAGGCACGGGACCTCGGCGATGCCCGACTGTGGATTCGGTCGCGGCTCCGGCTGGGCGAAGCCGTTGAGGTCTACCGCGCGGACCCGGAACTCGTAGCTCCACGGCTCCAGGCCCTCCAGCTTGACCTCCCAGGGCGCCCAACTGAAGGGCAGGGGCCACGCCAGCGGCCTGCCCGTCGCCGGGTCGAGGTGCGCCACGCCCTCGGGAAATCGGCTCTCGGGCAGTGCCGACGTCCAGGCCGCCGGAGGCCCTCCGGCGAGGGTCGCCTCCTTCCACTCGGCGGTCGACCAGGCCGGGTCGTCGGGGTCGAGCCTTCCATGCGTTCCCTGGTCCTTGCGGAGCCAGTATTCCACCCGCTTCAGCCCCGACGCCCCGACGATCGCCACGCCCCGGAGCGTGACCGGCTCGCCACGCCGGTAGGTTGTCGGGGCGTGGATGTCCAGCCGGGCCAGGGTCTTCATCGGCGAGTTCGGGTCGTTGTTCTGCTTCTCGGCGTAAGTGTCATTGGCCCGGTAGTCGTTGGTCAGGACAACCCGGTTGAGCCACTTGATCGACTTGAAACCGTACCCCTCGGGCACGAGCATCCGGACCGGGCCGCCTCGCTCGATCGGCAAGGGGCGTCCGTTGAGCCTCATGGCGAGGAACACCGGCGTGTGGCCAGGAGGGGTCTCCAGAACCTCGCTGAGCGCGAGGGAACTGATGAACCGATGCCTGGGCTCCTCGAAGAATCCCGTGTAAAACACCCGCCGGACGTTCTTGAGCCGCCCGAGCATGGCCAGAACGTCACGCAGGGCCACGCCCTCCCACAGTCCGTTGCTACAGAACCCGCTGCCTGGCGAATCCATGAGGCATTGCATCGTCTTGATGCAGCGGACGGGCCGCTCCCGGAACAGCGCATCGAGGTCACCGAGGGTCAGGGCGGTGCCCTCGTCCTTGCGGAGAGTCCGGGCGAGGGTCGGTTTCCAGGGAGGCTCGTCGGGCACGACCTCCAGCCGCCAGGTCTCGAGCGTCAAGCCGGCCTTTTTCCGGGCCTCGTCATCGAGGAGATAGGGCTTGCCCCGGGTGATCTCGTAGAATGATCCGGCGGGGGTCAGGAAGTCCCGCTGGTAGCCGGGCCTGGCGCTGGACATGGCGGATCTCCTCGTGGCTTGCGGACCTCGGCGAGGGTATCCTGACCGGGGCTCGGGGGCAATGAGGGCAAGAGGCCAGCCCGAAGGGCGGATCTCCGGAGGTCCCTGTCATTCGGCGAACGGCGCTCGAGTTCTCGATCTTCGCCCTGCTGCTCTCCTCTTGCGGTCGCAGTCCGTCCACCGAGTCGCTTCTGTCAGGAAAGGAGCCCGTTCGCATGACGATCCCCATCGAGAGCCCGGCGTTCATCGGAGGCGGGACCATCCCGAAGCTCTACACCTGCGACGGTAAGGACATCTCCCCACCGCTCGCCTGGTCGGGCGTCCCCGAGGCCACCCGTTCCCTCGCCTTGATCTGCGAGGACCCCGATGCCCCGAGGGGAACCTGGACCCACTGGGTGATCTTCGACATCCCCGCCACTGTGAAAGGTCTCGGAGAGGGCATCCCGACGAAGGAACGGGTCACGGTCGCCGATGGCGGAGAGCCGGCTCGCCAGGGCACGAATGACTTCGGCAAGATCGGTTACGGCGGCCCCTGCCCACCGAGCGGGACCCATCATTACATTTTCCGGATCTACGCGCTAGACACCGGGCTGGGCCTGGGACCGAAGACGTCCCGGCAGGATCTTCTCCGCTCGATCAAGGGCCACATCCTCGCCGAAGGGCAGTTGACGGGCCTGTATTCGAGGTGATGGCCGAGTCCGCGCCGTGGGATTTCGATGCGAAGAAGCGACCCTGGACACGAGACCCCGCCGGGGGATAGGCTCAACGTCAATCGACGCTCGTCGGGGTATCGATGGGAAAGACGAGTTCGAGCGATCCTGGCGAGTCCCACCTTGCGAGGGCGACCATGCCCACCATCCACCAGGCCACCGGAAAGCTGATCGACGATCGGCGCGAGGCGCTGGCGGAAGCCATCGTCGCCCGGCAGTACTCGCTCCGACCCGAGTTGGAAGGGCAGTACGGCCCGGACGGGCGGACCAGGTGCATCCGGGACACCGAGAACCACCTCGCCAATCTCTCGGCCGCCGTCGCCACATCGAGCCCCGCCCTCTTCGCCGACTACCTGAACTGGGCCAGGTCGGTCATGGCCGTCAACCACGTCAGGGATGAGGACATCGAGGGCAACCTCGCCAGCTTGCGAGAGGTCCTCTCGGCCACCCTGACCCAGGAGCACGGAGCGGTCTTCCACCAGTTCCTGGAGGAGGCGATCCGCTGTTCCCGGAGCGTCTCCCGGTTCATCCCCTCAACGCTGGCCGACGATGCCCCCCTCACCCACCTGGCCCGGGACTATCTCCGTGCGGTTCTGGATTACGATCGTCAGGAAGCGAACCGCCTGATCCTCGACGCCGTGGCCTCCGGCGTGCCGGTCGGGGATATCTACCTGCATGTCTTCCAGCGCCGCCAGCGAGAGATCGGCCGCCTCTGGCAGGCCCGGCAGGTCGGCGTGACCCAGGAGCATTTCGCCACGGCGGTCACCCAGTCGCTCATGGCCCGGCTTTCACCGACGGCCGCCCCCGACCGGGGCAACGGCCTCCGGGCCCTGGCGGTCTCGGTGGGCGGCGAGCGGCACGAGGTCGGCCTCCGCATCGTCGCCGACTTCTTCGAGATGGCCGGCTACGAGACGGTCTTCCTCGGGGCCGGCTCCCCACTGCCAAGCCTCGTCGAGGCCGTGGCACGCCAGCGACCCGATTTGCTCCTGATCTCCGCGACGATGTTCGCCCACCTGCCGGGCGTCACGGCGCTCATCGCCGCCGTCCGCGAGCGGGACGATTGCCGAGGGGTGAAGATCCTCGTCGGGGGCCACCCGTTCGACGTCGTCCCGGACCTCTGGCGACGGTCGGGGGCCGATGGCTACGCCGCCGACGCGAAGGGCGCGCTGATCGAGGCCCAGAGGCTCCTGGCCGACCGACCGGGCCGCAAGCCCGCCGACTGAATCCGGCATGGTCGATGAGCGATGAGCCATGAGCGATGACCGATCGAGGGATTCGAGGCCTCGACTATCGACCATCGACCATCGTCCCATGGACCATCCGGCGGCCGCCAAGCTCGACCGATGCTGACCCCGAAGCCGGGACCCGGTGGGCCCTTGACCGGCCCGACTCGGTCTGCTGGACTCGGCTCCGTGAGACCGGGTCAAGGGAACAAGGCCAGGTCCCATCGACCAGTCGGGAATAACCGATCGAAGGGATGATGCGATGACGACGGAGAAAACCTCCCTGCCGCGTCCAAGAGCCGGGCGGATCATGTTCGTCCTGGCAGTCCTCATAGCGGGAACCATGACGAGTCCGTCATTCGCGGAGGACTGGGGGGCCTATTCGATCGTCCCGGCCAGCGTCCCGTCACTCGTACTGGAGGCCGTCGGCTCGGGGACGGACGAGGGGACCGTGGTCTCCCTCGGCAAGGCCGGCGGCACGGCCAACCAGAAGTGGGTCGTGACGCCGAAAGGGAACAACTTTTATTCGATCAAGCCGTCCTACAACTCGACCCTCGTCCTGGCCGCCTCGCGAGGGGGCGTGAAGATCGGCACGCCCGCCGTGCTCGAAACGGACAAGGGGCAACCCTGGCAGGAGTGGTCCCTCAAGAAGAACGAGGACGGGTCGTACGGTCTGGTCCCGAGGCACTCCCCCGAACAGGGGCTCGATCACCTCGGCGGCGATCCGAAGCCTGGGGCGAAGATCGACCTCTGGACGAACAAGGCCGGCGACCGGCATCTCGAATGGTTCATCAAGCCCCTGGCCGGCTCGATGCCCCAGGTGGCGAGCGGCGGGATCGAGACCCCTCCCAGCACTTACGTCGCGCCCGAGATCAAGGCCGAGGACGTGCCCAGAGGTGAGATCAAGGAGTGCAAGTTCTCCGGCAGCCAGATTTTCCCTGGCACCGATCGCCAGGTGACGGTCTTCATCCCGGCCCAGTATGACGGCACCCAACCGGCCTGCGTCTCCGTCAAGTTCGACGGCTACAACCCCCGCGAGAAAACCCTGCTCGAAACGCTGATCGCCACGAAGGAGATGCCCGTGACGATCGGCGTGTTCGTCAGGCCGGGCGACCTGCCATCCCCGATCCAGGGGACCATCGGGCGCCGGAACCGCTGCTTCGAGTACGACGGGGTGGGCGACAACAACGTCCGGTTCCTGGTCGAGGAACTCCTGCCGTTCGTGGCGAAGCAGTTCGACCTCAAGCTCTCGACCAGCGGCAACGATCGCTGCATCTCCGGCGGGAGCAGCGGCGGGATCGCGGCCTTCAGCGCGGCCTGGGAGCGCCCCGACGCGTTCAGCCGCGTCTATGCGAACAGCGGTAGCTTCGTCGCGTTCCGAGGGGGGCACGAGTTCCCCACCCTCGTCCGCAAGTTCGAGGCGAAGCCGATCCGCGCCTATCTCACCACCGGCATGCGGGACATGGAGAACGCCGCCGGGGACTGGTTCCTGATCGACCAGGAGATGGACAAGGCCCTCAAGTTCTCGGGCTACGACTACTCGTTCCGGATCATCAACGGCGGCCACGTCGCGGGGTATTACGACGAGTACCAGGAAGCGATGAGCTACCTCTGGAAAGGCTGGCCCGCGCCGGTCCGCGCCGGTCCGGGTGCCCCACGAGTCCGCGATATCATCCTCCCCGACGTGCCCTGGCAATCAGTCGCGAAGGACCGGCACGACGCCAGAGCGGCGGCCTGTAACGCCCTCGGCGAGGTGTTCTTCGTGGAAGGGTCAGAGAACAAGATTTCCCGGATCGACCTCGACGGCAAGATCCACGAGTTCCTGTCCGACGCCGGTCAGGCGGACGGCCTGTCCTTCGGGCCGAAGGGGGAACTCTTTGCCGTTTCGAGCCGGACCGGGAAGGTCATGATCTACGATGCGTCGGGCCATGCGAGCCTGGTCGTGGATGGCCTGCGCGGATGCCAGATCCTGGCAATGCCCGACGGTGCCCTCTACGTCACCGCGAACGGCGACGGGCCGGAGGGATCGGGCGAGGTCTGGCTCGTCAAGGACGGCCGGAAGACGCGGGTTGCCTCGGGCCTGAAGCTTGCGACGGGGCTAGCGTATCGGCCCGACCGGTGGCTGTTGTCCGTGGCCGACGGGGGATCGAAGTGGGCCTACAGTTATCAGATCAACGCCGACGGCACGCTCGGCAACGGCGAGCGGTTCTTCTGGCTGCACGTCCCCGACTGGGAGGATGATGCCGGGTCCGAGTCGGTCTGCTATGCTCGGGAAGGGCCGATGCTGGTGGCGACCCGGTGGGGCATCCAGGTCTGCGCCGATGATGGCCCGACGCAGGTGATCTTGCCGATTCCCGATCGCGGCCGGCCCGTCGGCGTCTGCCTGGGCGGGCGCGACCTGGATACGCTCTTCGCCTTCTGCGGCGATCAGATCTGGAAGCGCAAGGTCAGGGTCCACGCCGTCGGCGCGTTCACGCCCTGGACCCCCGTGCGTGGGTCGAAATTATGACGGCGAGGCGGGACACTCCCGAACGCTCCGGGCTCCGCAAGACAAAAAGGGATGGCGACGAATGACGGCAACGATCCTGATCCTGATGGCGTGCTCGTCGGCTCTCCCGATCGAAGACCTCGACGCTCCGAAGCCGGAGGCCATTCGCGCGGCCGTTGAGAGGGCCCTCCCGTTGATCCTCAAGAGCACGGGGGAGTACCCGGAGAGCCGCGACTGCTTCTCGTGCCATCACCAGGCGGTGCCGGTCGTCGCCCTCTCGGCGGCGAAGGAGCGTGGGCTCGCCATCACGGCGGAAGCGATCACCGACCCGGTGGAGCACACCGAGGCCGACCTCCGCGGCGCCCTGGAGAGCTACCGGAAGGGGGAGGGTCAGCCAGGCGGCGTCACCCGGGCCGGTTATGCCCTGCTCACGCTGGAGGTCGGCGGCGTGAAGCCCGACGAGGTGACCGACGCCGTGGCCGGATACCTCTTGAAAAAGGACGAATCCCGCGACCACTGGCGAGGGATGGGGAACCGCCCGCCATCGGAGGGGAGCGAGTTCACCGCGACCTACCTCGCCCTCCGCGCCCTGACGGCCTACGGCAAGGCCGAGCACAAGGATCGGATCGCCGCCCGCGTGGAGAAGGCCCGGCGCTGGCTGGAAGCGACCCCGCCGAAGGACACCGAGGACCGGGCCTTCCGCCTGCTCGCGATGAAGGCGGCGACTTCGCCGGAAGAATCGATCCGGAAGGCGGTCGCCGACCTGGTCGCCACCCGTCGCGACGACGGCGGGTGGTCCCAGCTCGACGGCGGCCAATCCGACGCCTACGCGACCGGCTCGGCGCTCGTCGCCCTCCGGTGGGCCGGCGACCTTCCGACGGACAGCCCGGCGTATCGAGGCGGCTTGCGGTTTCTGATCGCCGACCAGCGCGAGGACGGGTCGTGGTTCGTCGCCTCGCGGAGCAAGCCATTCCAGACCTACTTCGAGAGTGGGTTCCCCTATGGCAAGGACCAGTTCATCTCGATGGCGGCCACCTCATGGGCCGTCACGGCGTTGTCCCTGGCGTGTCCGAAAGAATGACCGATCCGGGCTGGCCTTGAGAAACGTCTCTTCATGGAACCTGGCCGCCGATGAGGGTATCATCCGGTAGTGTTCGGGCGATTCAAGATCCCGGCTCAACCGCAGCAGCCGACCGGAGGGCCGCCGTGCCCGAGTCCCTCACCTCTCACTCGCCCCGGCATCCGATGGTCTCCCGGCGCTTCGCCCTCCAGGCCGGGGCGGTCGGCCTGCTCGGGCTGGGGACCGAGCACCTCGCGGCCTTGCGCTCGGCGGTTGCTCAGGACGGGACCACTCGCCAGGCGACGCCGGCCCGGTCGGTGATCTTCATCTTCCTCTCCGGCGGCCTGGCCCAGCACGAGAGCTTCGACCCCAAGCCCGACGCTCCCGAGGGCATCCGGGGCGAGTTCCGGCCGATCGCCACCCAGACGCCGGGCGTCCACATCTGCGAGCACCTCCCGCTGCTGGCCGCGCGGAGCCATCTCTGGTCGATGGTCCGCTCGCTGACCCACGCCTCGAACGACCATTCGGCGGGCCACCAGATCATGCTCACCGGGAGGTCCGACCTGCCCCCGGGCTTCGACCCGAACCGGCCCAGGTCGACCGACTGGCCCTCGATCGCCGCCGTGGCCGGGGCCGTGTCGGGGCCGAGGAGCAACCTGCCCCCGGCGGTCGTCCTGCCCGAGCGACTGATCCACAACACCGGGCGGGTCATCCCCGGCCAGTTCGCCGGGGCGATGGGACCGCGCCGGGAACCCTGGTTCATCGAGGCGTCACCGTTCGACCCGACCGCCTACGGGGCGTATCCCGAGTACGAATTCGACCATCAGGAGCGCCCGAGGGCTCCCCGGCGACAACGCTTCCAGGTCCCCGACCTGACGCTGCCGGAGGGACTCGGCGGCGCCCGGTTCGCCGACCGCCTGGACCTCCTCGCCCAGCTCGACCGCCAGCGAGCCGACCTGGAACCGGCGGCCGGCGTCGGCCAGTTCGACGCCCGTCGCCAGGCGGCCGTCTCGCTCCTGGCCGATCCGAAGGTCCGGCGGGCCTTCGACCTGGCCGACGCCGACCCCAGGCTCCTCGACCGCTACGGCCGCAACGCCTTCGGCTGGTCGCTCCTGATGGCCCGTCGGCTGGTCGAGGCGGGCGTCGCGCTGGTGCAGGTGAACCTGGGCAACAACGAGACCTGGGACACGCACGGCAACGCCTTCCCGCACCTGAAGGACAAGCTCCTGCCGCCGACCGACCGGGCGGTCTCGGCCCTCCTGGACGACCTGGACGGCTCCGGCCTGCTCGACTCCACCCTGGTGGTGATGGCCGGCGAGTTCGGTCGGACGCCGGGGATCTCGACGCTCCCCTCGGCGTACAAGCTGCCCGGGCGGGATCACTGGGGACGCGTCCAGACGGTCTTCCTGGCGGGAGGAGGCGTGGTGGGCGGCCGGGTGATCGGCTCGTCGGACCGGATCGGCGGGCATCCGGCGTCGGACCCCCAGTCGCCGGAGAACCTGGCGGCGACGATCTATCAATCGCTCGGCATCCCGGCCCTGGCCGCCTGGGAGGACGACCTCGGCCGTCCCCATCAGGTCTACCAGGGAAGTCCGATCGCGGGACTGAGCTGAGCGTTGCTGATCGATCCTCGCGATCCCGGTCTTCGGGGCGAGGTCAGGTTCGGGTTTCGGACTTCAGCCACGACAGGACGACCTCGGCATTCCTGTCCGGCGGGAAGACCGGATACCAGACGTGGCGGATTACCCCATCCTCGATGAACCACGCCATCCGCTTGATGAGCGTGTCGGGCCCGCCGCCGCCGAGAGCGGCCAGATCGAACTCGAAGGTCGGCAAGCGGAGGGCTCGGACGAGTTCCAGGCCGGCGTCGGAGAGGATCGGGAACGGGACGTGGGTCCGCTCGACGAACTCCCGCTGGTATACTGTCGTCTGTGTGCTCAGGCCCAGGACCTGCACGCCCATCGCGTCGAACTCGGCGCGAAGGTCGCGGAAGCCGCAACTTTGGGGCGTGCATCCGCGAGCCCCCGGGATCGCGTCCCAGTCCGGTCCCGGAGGCCGATCCGGCGACCCGGTCCGGGGATAGGCAAAAATGACGGCCCGCTTCAGGCTGCTCAGCCGGACGGGAGCGCCGGTCGTGGCGGGCATTTCGAGGTCGGGGAGCCTGGTGCCCTTGAGGTGATCGGCCGCGCCGTCGTCCTCGGGCACCGGCAGGTTATCCGGCAGCGGGAAGTGGTCGATTGTCATGAGACCAGCCTATCGTTCGCCGCCGATCGTGTCACTCGTTCGGGCCGGGAGAAGCGGGCAGGACGATCTCCTTCGCATCTCGGGGATGCAGGAGGACGGCGAGCACCCTGGTCCGGGTCTTCGCGGCCGGGTTCCGGGAGACCCGGTGGAGAATCCCGGTTGGCTCGTAGAACGTCTCGCCGGCCTGGAGCGTCCGAACGGGCTGATCGTCCAGGCCCAGTTCCAGCTCACCTTCGAGGACGTAACCGAAGATCGGGCCGGGATGGCGGTGAGGCAGGCCGGCCTCGCCCGGCTCGTAGGCCACCTCAACCGTCGTGACCCGGGCCTCTTTCCCGTCCAGCCGCTCGATCACATCTCGCTCGGAGAGTTTCGTGACCTTCCCGTGGTCTTTTCCCTCATGGCTGGCCAGGGAGGCCCCGCCGGCCCCGAGGGCCACGCCGAGGGCCATCGCGATGACATACCGGATCATGACCTTCTCCTTGATGGTTCAGTGTTCAGCCTTGGCCGGCTGATAGTCACCCGGCACGGCCCGGAAGCTGATGGCGATCCGGTTCCAGGCATTGATCGCGGCGATGGCCCAGGTCAGGTCCACCAACTCCTTCTCGGTGAAGTGCCGGCTCGCCTCCTCGAAGACCGGGTCGGGCACGCCCTCGCTGACGCGCGTCACCGCCTCCGCCCAGGCCAGGGCCGCCCGCTCGCGGTCGGTGAAGAACGGCGTCTCCCGCCAGGCGTTCAGGGCGTAGATGCGTTGCTCGGTCTCGCCCCCGGCGCGGGCGTCCTTGGTGTGCATGTCGATGCAGTAGGCGCAGCCGTTGATCTGCGAGGCGCGGATCTTGACCAGTTCCTGCAGTCCCTTCTCCAGCCCGCATCGGGCCAGGTAAGCCCCCAGGCTGAACAACGACCTGGCGGGCTCGGCCGACAACTTGACGTACGGCAATCGCTCTTGCATGGTGATCCTCCCTTCAGGAATGGTTCGGGGCCGGGTCGTCACTCCCACCCGGCCAGTGACGCAGCTTGTCGGGGTTCAGGACGGTGTAAAGCGTGGCAACACGCCCCTGGTCGGTCGCGAACGTGGTGATCTGGATGGCCCTTCCCGCCTCCGAGAAGATGACGCCCGGCTGGCCATTGACCGTGGTCAAGGAGACGTCGCAATACCTCTGTCGTTTCCGATGGACCACGGCCAGCAGGTTGGCGATTCGCCGGGTCCCCTGGATCGGCTTCGGGGCGGCGTGGGCCTTCCCGCCACCGTCCGAGTAGTAGACGACGTCCGGCGTCAGGAGCGACTCGATCGCCCCGATGTCGCCGGACCGGCAGGCTTCGAAGAACCGGCCCGCCAGGTTGTCGGCCTCGCCGGGCGCCGGGACGAACCGACGCTCCTTCTCGCCCAGCCGCTTCCGGGCTCGGGCCGCGATCTGCCGGACGTTCACGGGGGTCTTGTCGAGCAGGGCGGCGATCTCCTCGAACTCATAATCGAAGACCTCGCGGAGCAGGTACGCCGCCCGCTCGGCCGGGGACAGTGTTTCGAGGAGGACCAGGAACGCCATCGAGAGCGACTCGGCCAGCTCCGGCCGGTCGATCGCCGCCCCGTCCCACCTCTCGGTGATTGGCTCGGGGAGCCAGGGGCCGACGTACTCCTTCCGACGCCTGGCGAGCCGGAGTCGGTCGATGCAGAGCCGGGTGGTCGCCTTCACGAGCCAGGCGTCGGGCGAGACGACCCCTTCGGCCTGCTGGAGCCGGAGGTAGGCGTCCTGCACGGCGTCCTCGGCATCGGCCACGCTCCCGAGCATCCGGTAGGCCAGGGCCAGGAGCCGGGGGCGCATGGCTTCGGCGTCGGTATCGGTCTCGGTGCCGGGTCGTTCCAGGGAAGGATTCATGTCGAGGCTCGTGCCGGATTCCCGCCGGGATGGCTCCCGATCGCCCGATGCGATCGTCAACACGGACGAACGGGGCGGTCAATCTGTGACATCGGGGTGATTTTCCGGTATTCTACCGGTCGAGGCGACCGGATCGAGGGAGGCTGGCTCGCGAATGCGACGGTGCGACTGGGCGACGAACGACCTGGCGATCCGCTACCATGACGAGGAGTGGGGCGTACCCGTCCACGACGACCACAAGTGGTTCGAGTTCCTCATCCTCGAAGGTGCCCAGGCGGGGCTCAGCTGGGACACCATCCTCAAGAAGCGCGAGTCTTACCGGGCGGCCTTCGACGGGTTCAATCCGGTCCTAGTCGCCGGGTATGACGCGAGGAAGGTCGAGTCACTGCTCGCCAACCCCGGCATCATCCGCAACCGCCTGAAGGTCGCCTCGGCGATCAAGAACGCCGGGGCGTTTCTGGCGGTCCAGCGGGAGTTCGGCGGCTTCGACGCCTATATCTGGCGGTTCGTCGGCGGCCGGCCGATCGGGAATCGGTGGGAGACACTCCAGGACGTTCCGGCGCGGACGGCCGAGTCGGACGCCCTGAGCAAGGACCTGAAACGACGAGGCTTTACGTTCGTCGGGACGACGATCTGCTACGCGATGATGCAGGCCACGGGAATGGTCAACGACCACCTCGTCGGGTGCTTCCGACACGACCAGGTGGGACGAGCCCCGATCTAGAGCGGTTCACGTCCGAATCGCCCACGACGGAAGAGAATGGGGACTGGCTCCCGGCCCTTTCAGCGACCATCGAATTGGGAGAAGACGAGGCGGGCCGGGTGCCTGTCCCCTTTCTCTGGACGCATCACCAGCGGCGTCCGGAAAACGGGGACAGGCACCCGGCCCGCGTTGCCGTCGGGCGGAATCGGCGCTTCAACCAGGGCCGGGAGCCAGTCCCCGTTTTCCTCCATCGTGCGCCATCCGAGTGTGAACCGCTGTAGCCTTCGTGATGGTCCCGCCGAGAGCGTTTCGGTTCGCGTTGCCCACGTCGGACGATCCCCGCCGACGACGCCGCAACGGCTCACTCCGCGTCGGGCTTCCTCGGCCGGTCATGGCCCTGCGGGACGACCTTGGGGGCGTCGGACGGGATCACCGCCTGCTCCGGCTTGATCAGCGGCAGGTCGGCGGGCAACGGCTTCAGCCAGAAGTCCTTGTAGCGGATGGTCATCGGCGGGCCGACATGGACCTGCACCGCCAGCACGCCGTCGAGCTTCCGCCCCTTCTCGTCCAGGTCGATCACGTCCACCGTCGGCTGGCCGTCGATCCAGTGCCGCTGGTGGTTCCCCTCGGCCAGGACCCGGTAGTCGTGCCACTCGCCGGGTTTGAATTCCTTGAGCGGGAACCGGCCGACGACCCAGGGCTGCCCCATCGGGTCGATGACGACCTTCTCGCCGGTGTGGGCCAGGATCCGGCGGCCCCGCTCCTCGTAGAGCATCCCGTTGTAGTCGGGGCGATTCGCCACCACGTCGCACTGGTAGCCAGTGACGACCGACTCGCCCAGGTCGGGCCGCTCGGTCCCCCGATACTGGAGCCCGCTATTGCCGGTGGGCGAGACCCAGACCTTGACCCGCAGCTCGAAGTTCTTGACCGTCCCGCCCCGCCAGGTGATGAACCTGTTGTACCTGAGCGTGCCATCGGCCTTGCCGGTCAGGCAGCCGTCCTCGGCCGACCAGTAGCTCGGGCTTCCCTCCCAGCCGCTCAGGTCACGTCCGTTGAAGACCGCCTGGAAGCCCTCGGGAAGATCGGAGGACGCCACCTCCTCGCCCGGCTTCAGCTCCTTGATCCGGACGTTCCGCCAGCGGACCTGATAAGGCCCCGACCCCCTGGCGATCCCGTGGACCTGGAGCCCGACGAAGCCGGACTGGTCAATGTCGTCGGTGAAGTCGGACGCGGCGACTCCGTTGATCCACGAGCGATAGCGGTTGCCCTGGACGACGATCCGATAGCGGTTCCAGCCGTCGTCGAGGAAGGCCCCCTTCGCCTCGGGCGTGATCTCGGCGAGCCACTGGCCCCGCCGCCCCTCGTCGTAGAACCGCGCCGCCGTGCCGGTCTCCTTGCGGGCGATCTCGCACTGGGGGCCATAGACCACACCGGCCCGCTTCGAGTTCTTCGGGTCGGGATCGTCCTTGCCGTAGGTGTGGCTGCGGACCTGGACGCCCGAGTTCAGGGCCGGGTCGCACTTGACCTCCAGCTCGAGCGCGAAGTCCTTGAATTCTCCCTTGCAAAGGAACGTGTTCGGACTTCCCTCGACCGTCGTTCCGACGATCACGCCGTCCTCGACCTTGTAGGCGGCGGTCCCGCCGTTGACCTTCCAGCCGTCGAGGGTCTTGCCGTCGAAGAGGGGCGTCCAGCCGGAATCCTCCGCGAAGCTGGCCCCAACCAGGATGCTGGTCAGGGCGAAGGCCCGGACCGGGAGAAGTCGTGGGCGCGTCGTCATGGGCGGGATCTCCGGTTCTTGTGGGGGACGGTGCTTCAGTCGGGGTTCGCCCGATTGTGCCGCTCCACGCCCCCGGCGTCAAACTATCCGTGCGTGGAAGAAGTCCGGGAAGGGTTGGAGCGAATCACCGGGGCATAACGGATCAAGGCAGGACCGATTCCACCATGATCCGAACCAGCTTCGCGCCGAATTCGAGCCGGCCCTCGGATGTCGGAATGACGCCGGTTTGCGGGTCCTTGGCGATCCGCTGCTCCATCAGGACGACGAGGAGGCCATTTTCAGCGTGGAGGACGTTCGCCGTCCCGTCGCCCGGGCCTCCGAAAATCGGGCCCCGGCTCGGGCGGAAGTTCGCCTCCTGGATGAGCCGGTCGCTCAGCTTCGAGACCACTCCGCGAGACGCGACATCGTCGGCCATCGTCTGGAGATATTCAGCCGTCTCGGTGTTGTGCATGTTGACGAGCAGGCGGACCTTCCGGCCCGCGTTGACCTCGGCACAGATCGCCTTCTTGACGTACCAGATCTCCGGCATCTGGGTCAGGAACCGCTTGTGGCGCAGATCCACCTCGCCCCAGTGACGGTTGACGTCGAAGCCGTTGGCGTTGAAGCGGACCTGGCCGCCGGCGCAGCCGTCGGGGTTGACCATCGGAGTGAACTTGAAGACGACCTTCCGTCGGAGCGAGCGCGCGACGGGGTCGTCCGACGTGATGAACTTCAAGGCCCCCTCCATGACGAACGAGGTCCCCGACTCCCAGGCGTGCTGGCGGGACTGGAGCCAGACCGTCACCTTGTCGGGGTCGGGGGCCTCGGCGTCGGTCACGGTGATCAGGTGCAGGTCCCGGCCCCGGACGGTCTTGCCGATGACCTCGACCCGGGCGTCGTCGGACCGGTTGACCTGCTCCAGGAGGCTGGCCAGCCGCCGGGTCGTATAGGGCGGCTGGTGGGCGATCCAGACTGTGTCACCCTTGGGCCGGAGCCGGATCGTCGCCTCCTTGGCGGCGTCGTCCCACTTCATCTCGGGGACGACCCGCCAGTGCTCACCGTCCTCGCTAAAGACCGGGGTGATGTCCGGGCTCATCGCGCAGGCGCCCGGCTTGTTGTTATACTCGCCCACGAAGTCGTGGAGGGTCAGGGCCAGGTCCCGCCCTCGAACGCCGTCGATCCGGAAGAAATACCAGCTCGCCTGTCGGTTCCGACCGCGTTCGTCGTGCTGGCCCTTCACCTGGCATCGGTACGCCCCCTCGCCGACGCGCACGACCGTCCCCAGCGATCCCCCTTCGAAGTCGGCGTCGAAACGGATCGGCGCGGGCTCGTCCGCGGCCGGCGTCGGGGACATCAGGAGGGCGATCGCGCAGGCGATCTTCGGGGCGAGAGATTGGGGATGGAATGCCGGCAAGGCTCGTGGCATGGATCGCACCGCTCCGATCGGGCTCTTCCGGGATCGCTCGTCCAACGACCCCGAAAGGCTACCAGAGACGGGCCGGTCGGGGTAGGACTCGATCCCGGATCAAGACGGGCCGGTTATCTCTCGAACGACCTCCATCCCGCCCTCAGGACGTCGTGACCTTCACCGCCGCCCGGACGAAGGCCGGGTCGATGGTGACCCCGAAGCCGGGACCGGTCGGCAACTTCACCATCCCGCCCTCGACCTTCAACGACGAGGTCTCGCTGCTGACGGGGATGTCGGCGCTCCCCTTGTACTCGGTGAATGGGACGGGGTTCGGGATGATCGAGGCGAAGTGGGCCGCGTCGAGGTAGCCCAGCCCCGACCCGGACATGTGCGGCGTGCAGAGCATCCCCGCCTCGTGGGCCATCCGGGCGACCCGGATCGAGCGGATGAAACCTCCGTAGTAGTGCAGGTCGGGCTGGACGATGTCCACCCCTCGGTTGGCGATCGTCCAGCGGAAGCGGTCCTCGCTGAACTCCTGCTCGCCCGCGGCGATCGGGATCGTCAAGGCGTCGGCGACCGCCTTGGTCTCCTCCAGATGGTCGAACTGGCAGGGCTCCTCGTAGAAGGCGTAGCCGTGCTCCTCCATCAGGCGCCCGATCCGGATCGCCTCCTTCGCGTCGTAGGAGCTGTTCGAGTCGGCGTAGAGGGTCATCTCCCGGCCGAACGCCTCGCGGACCAGTGGGATCAGTTTCTCCGTCCGACCCGGCCGCGAGTCGGCGTTCTTGCTCATCCGGCCGCCGAGGCGGAATTTCAGGGCCTTCGCCCCGCTCTCGGCGACGATCCCCTTGAGGTAGGCCACCTCTTCCTCGGGCGTGTTCCCTCGGTTGCCGCTGGCCCGGTAGACCGCGATCTCGCTCCGCTTCACCCCGCCCAGCAGGTCGCCGACCGACTGGCCGGAGAGCTTGCCGAGCAGGTCGAGGACGGCGAACTCGGCCGCCGCCACGCAGATCCAAAGCGCGAGCCCCTGGTACTTGTAGTTGTCGTCATGGCGGTAGAGTTCCCAGAGCAGCGGCTCGAGCTGGCGGGCGTCCTTGCCCACGAAGAAGGGCGCGACCCGGTTGAGGAACACCGGGTAGAGATGGACCATGTGCATGGCGTTGGGGACGGCGATCCCCTCGGCGCCGTCGGTCGTCCGGACGCGGACGAGGAAATTCCGGCGGTTGCGGAGCAGTTCCATCGAGGCGATCTTGACGGGCCTCTCCAGGCCTTCCACCCGGAGGACCGGGGCCTCCGCGGCCTCGTCGAGACGCCGGAACAGGTCCCGCCGGTCATCCCGGGCCGTCGCCCGGCCGGTTGCCAGGAGTGACAGGCCCGCGCCGAACGTGATCCCGAGGAACGAGCGTCGATCCGGTCTCATGGTCGATGTCCTCTCGATTGGTCGAGCGAGGCAGCCCTTTGGAAGCGTCATTTTGTAAACACATAACGAGATTTTAGGATCTTCGCGGTCGCGACCGGCGAGGTGATCCAGGGGTACGACGGCGAGGCGAGGGCCCGGATCTACCTGTTCTCGTTCCTGACCGGTCTCCGCCGGCAGGAGATGGGGAGTCTGACCCCGCGAAGCTTCGACCTCAAAGCCGAACGGCCGACGATGACCGTCGAAGCCGCCTGCTCGAAGCACCGCCGCAGGAACGTCCTGCCGCTGCACCCGGAGCTCGCCGAGTTGCTCCCGTCGTGGATGCATGAACGTGCCCCCGACGAGCCGCTCTTCCCGAAGATCGCGCGGCGGAAGACGTGGTTCATGGTCAAGAAGGACTTGGAGCGAGTTAGTCTACCGTATGAAACCCCGGAGGGCGTCGCCGACTTCCACGCCTCGGGCTGGCACTCCCAATATGACCGGTCTGCTCTGCAATGGTGCAAGCATTACCGAGGCATGCGAGCTCGCGCGGCACAGCGACGTCCGGATGACGATGAAGTACACCCACATCGGCCTGGAAGATCAGGCGCGGCGCTCGCCTCGCTTCCTGCTCCGGGAGCGTCTCAGGAGCGCATTAGGAGTGCGCCAGGTGTCTCCGGACGTCACGCATCGGCAGCGGCTGACTCGAACGATTCGGGAGACGCGCCTCCCGGAAATGACGAAACCCCTTCGGAGGAAGGGGTTTCGTCGTTTGGTGTCACTGACTTTCAGGAGCTGTCAGTTGACGTAAGTAGTGGAGGCGGCGGGAATCAATATTGCGAAATTATTGCTTTGCCTTTATTTGTTTCACAACAGCGACTTAGGATATTCAACATGGTGAGCACCGATGGGATTTTCTGACAAAACTAGACAGAATTCGCTCTGAAACTAGGCCGTGTGGACAATAGTTGGGAAGGTTGCAGTGTTTGGGCTACAGCAGCAATATCATGATCGCAGCCACATGGACGAACCCCAAGAAGTTCCGGGCCGTCTTCTCGTACCGGGTCGCCACACGCCGATATTGCTTGATCCGGTTGATGAACCGCTCGGCAAGGTTGCGTTCCTTGTAAAGGACCTCGTCATACTCTCGCTGGAAGATCCGATTCTTCTTCGGCGGAATCACGGCATCCGCGCCGGAGGCCACGATCGCCTCGACGAAATCATCTCCGTCATATCCCTTGTCCGCGATCACCGCATCGGCATCATGACCCTCGATCAATGCCTTGCCCTGATTGATGTCGGCCTCCTGTCCCCCCGTCAGGATGAACTCGACGGGGTTCCCCAGGCCGTTGACGGCGATGTGCAGCTTGGTCCCGAAACCGCCCCGCGAGCGTCCCAGGGCCTGGTCGGAGCCCCCTTTTTACCGCGCCGGCGGCGTGTTGGTGGGCTCGGATCACGGTACTGTCGAGGATCAGCCACTCGAGGTCGGGGTCCTTCAAGGCCTCGAAGACCCGGAGCCAGACCCCCTTGGCGGCCCATCGATCGAACCGCTTCCACACCGAGTTCCACTTGCCGAAGCGTTCGGGGATGTCACGCCAGGGGGCGCCGGTCTTGCCGATCCAGAGCACGGCATCGACGAAGAGACGATTGTCCGTGGCGGTCACGCCGGGGTCGCCGGCCCGGCCGGGGAGGAAGTCCTCGATCCGCTCCCAGTGTTCATCTGCTATCGCGTGGCGATACATGGCGCGTGCTCGACGGGTTCGGAATCATTCAAAAGATTACCTGTCTTACGAAAATCACCCAGATATTGTCCACACGGCCTAGTGTCCTGAGTTAGAAATCCGCCAAATAACCTTGCGCGATCGGGCTTCTCATCATAGACTCCTGGAAAGGAGACACATGATGAGCAAAGGTGGTCGTCCCAAAGCCCCGCTCACCCTCAGCGACGACGAGCGGCAGAAACTCGAAACCTGGGCCTCCCGGCCCAAGAGCACCCAACGCCTGGCCCAGCGGGCCAGGATCATCCTGGCCTGCGCCGAGGGCCTCGAGAACAAGGTCGTCGCCGCCCGGCTCCGCGTCAACGTGGTCACCGTCGGCAAGTGGCGTCACCGCTTCCTCAACGACCGCCTCGAAGGGCTCGCCGACGAGCCCAGGCCCGGTGCCCCGCGGACGATTACCGACGCGAAAGTCGAGGAAGTCGTCACCAAGACCCTCGAGGAGAAGCCCAAGACCGCCACCCACTGGAGCACCCGGGGGATGGCCCAGGCCGTCGGCCTCTCGCAGAGCGCCATCGTCCGGGTCTGGCACGCCTTCGGCCTCAAGCCCCACCTCAGCGAGACCTTCAAGCTCTCGACCGACCCTTAGAAACTATCCGAGAAGGCCTGGAACACCCTTTGCTTGAAGGAGGTTGTAGCAAGACACCTCATCACCGTGCATCGCGAGAGGAGCCCGAGCCATGACCCGCCGCAAGCCTGGACCCAAGCCGCTGGGCACGATCTGGGAGATCCCCGATGAACTCTGGCGGCGGATCGAGCCCATTCTCAAGGAGTTCTGGCCCAGGAAGGCCACCGGACGCCACGTCGCCAACTGGCGGAAGATGCTCAATGGGATCATCTTCCGGATGCGGAGCGGCTGCCAGTGGGACCAACTGCCCGAGCGGTTCGGCCCCAAGAGCACGGTCCACGATTGGTTCCAACGCTGGGTGGCCGGCGGCATCTTCGAGAAGATCTGGGCCGTGCTGGTCGCCGAATGCGACGAACTCGGCGGGGTGCAGTGGGAGTGGCAGAGTGCCGACGCGATGCTGGGCAAGGCCCGGTTCGGGGGGGAAAAAGACGGGCAAGAACCCCACCGACCGCGGGAAAAAAGGGACCAAGAAGAGTCTGCTGACCGACGGCGACGGCGGCCCGCTGGGGGTGGTGATCGCCGGGGCGAACGCCGTGGAGCAAAAGCTCTTGAAGGCGACGATCGAGGCGATCGTGGTCGAACGGCCCGACCCGAGCGAGGAGGAGCAGCACCTGTGCCTGGACAAGGGGTACGACAACCCCAATGGTGAAGAGGCGGCGGTCGAAGCGGGCTATCACCCGCACATCCGTCGGATCGGCGAGGAAGCGATGAAGTGTGACCGTTCCCGAGGTCACAAGCCGCGACGCTGGGTGGTGGAACGGGCGTTCGCATGGCTGTCGAAGTGCCGTGGAATCCTGGTGCGCTACGACAAGAAAGACGGCAACTACCTGGGCCTGATCCAACTGGCCTGCGGACTCCTCTGGTATCGTCGCCTTCACCGAATGGGCCGATGTGACGCAACCTAGAACGTCACATGAGCATTGCAGCAGTTCTCGGACAGTTTCATAGTTCAAGTTTCGCGGATTTGAGGACGGATCGCGAGCGACTTGGCGGGTGAAATCCCCGCCTGCGAAATGGTGCGGCAGACATCGGAGTCCCGGGAATCCGCGGACGGAGTGAGGATCACCCCGCGCGGCTGAGAAGTTCGGTGAGTTGGGCGATCCAGGTTTTTAGCCCACTCTGCTCCGACAGCAGTGGCTCGGTTTTCTCCTCGTAGCTGACCCGCCTCAGGGTCGTCAGCATGTCGGCGAACGACGGTTCTTGCTTGCGGCGGTACCACGGTCGGAAGGGGAACCGAACGAACTTGTGGCCGACCTGATGAAACCACACCACCACCACACTGTAGAGGAAGAACGCCATCGGCGCGGTCCGCTCGATGGCTTTGGGGACGCGGTTGGCCTGCTCCCCGAGGCCCATGAGCTGCTTGCAGTTTTCGAAGGTGCACTCGATCGCCCAGCGACAGGCGTAGGTCGAGAGGATCTGTCGCGCGTCCCAGTCCAGCTGGGTGCAATAGAACATCTGGTCGGGCCGCCCACCCTTCTTGTCGCGGACCAGAACGATCCTCAGCAAGCGGTCGTTGCCGGACTTGTAGTACAGGGCCTGGATGGTCTTGACGGCCAGGGTGGCATGGAGGCCGAACTGCTGGAATTCGAGTTCGGTCCAGGGTTGGTCGGGGTCCTCGGCCCACGCGGCCATGCCGGGAAGCCGAGCCCCTTTCTTGCGCGGCCTCCCCTTGGGCTTGGTGTTCGGTGCGGGTGGCGGCGTCGGTTCGTAGAGCGCCCCCTTGGGATGGACGTGGCTGATGAGGTGAACGTTGTCGGGCAGGTGGGAGAGTACGCTCTTGCCGCCGTAGGCGCTATCGCCGGTGACGATGACAGTGTCGTCGGGGAACCAGGACGCCGCCAGTTTGATGAGTTCGAGGGCCAGTTCCGGGCGGGTGCGATGGTCGGGGTCGGCCTTGGGCTTCTTGGCCTTGGCCTGGCCCTTCTTTCCCTTGGTGAGTCCCTGGCGGTTGCGGTAGAGCCGGGCGGCCACGGGCAAGGCGAAGACCTTGGTGGGGGCCCAGAACGGGTTGACGATGAGGAGGCAGAGGACGACCCAGTCATGCCCCCAACTGACCAGCGGCTTCTTGCGACTGGAGATGAGTGGGTCGTGGTGCATGCCGGCGCCGTAGAGGGTCAGCCCTCGTCGGCGGCAGAGCGTGTCATCGACGGCCCAAAGGAGTGTGGCGCCCGGTGCGATGATGGAGACCACGAGCTTGGCGAGTCGAAGTGCGAAGGCGTCCAGGTCCCAGGCGGCGTGGCTGAAGAAGCGATGGAACCGTGACCAGTGCCCGTCGCCGACCTGACCGCCTGAGAAGATGGGTGCTGTATCCGTATGCCGTGAAACCCATCGAGTGTATCCGTAGGCCGTGAACGACCAATCGTCGTATCATCTCTAGCAGGAGGTGATACGTCATGGAACTCGCGGACCGCTGGTGTGACAACACGAACTGCCCCGACTACGGCAAGGTCGGAGCGGGCAACCTCAAGCCGTTCAGCCATGTCGAGCGGCGCTATCGCTGCTCGACATGTCGGCGAACCTCCGGCGTCGATAAGCACACCTTCTTCGAGACCATCCGCAGCCCGCGTTCCACGGTCCTGCAAGCCTTGGCGCTCTTGAGCGAGCGGAACAGCCTCAGGGCGACGGCACGCCTCACCCACCACTCTCCCAATCGCGTCTTGCACTGGCTCGCACTGGCCGGCCAGCACGGAGCGGCTGTTGGTTCCGCGATGATCCGCGACCTGTCGCTCACTCAGGTCCAGGTCGACGAGCTCTGGACCTTCGTCAAAAAAAGCAGGCACACCGCCAACCGGGTGACCCCGACGAGGTCGGCGACGCCTGGATCTGGCGAGCCCTGGCCTTGCCCAGCCGGTTGCGCGTGGCCAGCCACCTCAGCCATGACCGCAGCGATGCGGAGGCACGCGCGTTTCTCGCCGGATTCAAGGCCCGAACCGATGGGCGGGCGCCGTTCTTCGCCAGCGACCAACTGCCGGCCTATGTCGCCGCGCTGATCGCCAGCTACAGCACGCCGGAGCCTCCCCCTGCCAAACGCGGACCGGGACGCCCCCGCAAGGAGCCGCGACGCCTGGTAGACCCGGACCTGTGCTACGCCCAGGTCCAGAAGCGGCGCGAAGGGGGACGCGTGGTCGAGGTCAGACGGCAGATCCGCTTCGGCTCCGAGGGCGAGCTGATCCGGATCATGAAGGCCGACGGGTGTGGCTCTCGGATCAACACCGCGTACGTGGAGCGCGACAACTTGAACTCACGGCAGAGCAACGGGCGACTGGTGCGTAAGACGTTGTCTCATTCCAAGCGGGTGAAGTACCTTCAATTCCACATCGACTTCGAGGATGCGGTCTACAACTTCGTGCGACCCCACGGCAGCTTGCGCCTGAGGTTGCGGAGCCCTGAGCCTCATGGTCGCCTCTGGGTTGCTCGGAGCCCGGCCATGGCGGCGGGGTTGACCGATCATATCTGGAGCATGGAGGAGCTGATGAGATGGTGCCCACCGCCGCCCGGCTGAATTACCTATCACGGCTTACGGATACAGCACCCGATCCCTGGGGCTCGCGAGCGGATCTTCCTCCCCTCTCCCTCTGGGAGAGGGGCCGGGGATGAGGGGCGTGGCCTCACCAACGGGCCGGAAAACAGGCTCGATCGAGAGCCACTCGCCCGGCGACCACCCTCACCCCGGCCCTCTCCCAGGGGGAGAGGGAGGCAGAAAAAGCCGCGTGGGCCGGTCTCCCGAAAAGTGTCGGTCGGTCAGACGACTGGTTCCAGCGGTGGGCCGAGGGGGGCATCTTCGAGAAGATCTGGGCGGTGCTCGTCGAGGAATGCGACGAACTGGACGGAGTCCAATGGCAGTGGCAATCGGCCGACGCGATGCTGGGCAAGGCCCGGTTCGGGGGGGAAAAGACGGGCAAGAACCCCACCGATCGCGGCAAGAAGGGGACCAAGAAGAGCCTGGTGGTCGACGGCGACGGCGGTCCTCTGGGTGTGACGATCGCCGGGGCCAACGTCGTGGAGCAGAAGCTGCTGAAGGAGACGATCGAGGCGATCGTGATCGAGCGGCCCGACCCCGATGAGGTGGAGCAGAACCTCTGCCTTGATAAGGGGTATGACAACCCCCGGAGTCGCGAGACGGCGGCCGAAGGCGGCTATGTGCCGCACATCCGGGAGATCGGCGAGGAGAAGAAGTCGTGCGACCGCTCGAAGGGCCACAAGCCGCGTCGCTGGGTGGTGGAGCGGACGTTCGCATGGCTGTCGAAGTGCCGGGCGATCCTGGTGCGGTGGGATAAGAAGGTCGGCAACTATCTGGGCCTGATCCAGATGGCCTGTGGGCTGCTCTGGTATCGCCGCCTGTATCGGCAGGGCCGGTGTGACGCAACTCAAAACACTACATGATCATTACGGCGGTTCTCGGATAGTTTCTAAGCGAGATCGATGCCCGGGATGATGGCGGGAACCTGGCGCTGGCACCGGAGCGAGCGACCCCACGAACGCGATGTGGTCCGGCTCGGTCAATGCGGCCGGCGGTGCATCGGCAAGCCTTTGGGCCTGGATGGCGTCGGCGAGGGCTGCATTCGGCTTGATCTTGGGTGCCTTGTGTTCCCGTTGGAGCCTCTCACGCTCGGCCGATCCGAAGAACTCGCGGACCACCTCGGCGCGGGTCATGCCGCCGGCCAGCCTCTCCAACCAGTAGTCAAGGCCCGTGAACTCGGGAGCCCGACCGAGGATGTCGCGGTAGAGCGATGTCACGAAGGCGATTTGGCCCGGACCGGACGTCGTGGTCGACGGGGGGACAGCGAGGAGGCCGTTGACGAACGCGATCGCGTAGTCGTGTGAGGAGGCACCACTCGCGGTAATCGGATAGAGACCGGTCGTGCTGCTCGCCGTGGCCGTCGTCGCGAGTGTTATCGGCGTCGCCAAGCTCGACGGGCCGTCTTCGTTGACGAATCCGCTATAACTGGCCGTCAACGTCGGCACGAGCAGCCCATAGACCTTGATGACGTTGACGGCCGACACCGTCAGGAGGGCGGGCGTCACCGTCAAGGTCCCGGGGACGAAGGTGATCGAGTAATCGTCGGAGATGGCGCCGCTGGCGATGATCGGGTAATTGCCGACGTGGCTGGCGGAGGTGGCCGCCGTGACAAATGCGAGGGCACCTTCCAGGTCGCCGGCATCCTGGCCGAGCACGAATCCGACGTATGAGGCCGTGAAGGTCGGGCTGGCCTGGCCATAGACCTTGGTGGTATTGTTCACCGCGATAATCAGGGGAGCCTCGGCGATATCCAAGGTCATGGCCGGGGCCGTCATCGCCTCGAAGCTCGCATCCCCGCAATAGGTGGCCGAGATGATGTTAGGACCGGCACTCAAAGTGTCCATCAAAGGTGCGGTGGCGGTCCCATTGACGAGGGAAATCGGCGAGCCGAACGAGGCACCGTCGATCGTGAATTGGACCATCCCGGTGGGAATTTCCAGGCTGGGTGTTGCTGCCGCGACGTGGGCAACGAGCGTCGATGATTGGCCGTAAGTGAGATCGGCCGAACTCGAGGTCACGATGATCGTCGAACCGGCCAGTCCCGGTGAGGGCGTGATCGTCAGCGTCCCGACAACGAAGTTGATCGCATAGTTGGTCGAGGAGAGCCCTCCCGGGACGATCGCATAGCTTCCGGCCGGGCTATTGGTCGAAGCGGATGTCTCAAAGCCGAGGGAACCGCGAAGGGCGTTTGGGCCCTGTCCGAGGACGAATCCACAATACGACGCCGTGAAGATCGGGTTGGCCCGCCCATAGATCCTGGTCGCATCGTCGGCCGTGACCGTCAAGGGAGCTTTCGCGACGTCCAGGGTCGTCGGGTTCGCGGTGTTCGGCACGAAGTTCGAGTCGCCGGAGTAAGAAGCCGTGATGGTGTGCGGTCCCGCATCCAGCGTGACGATCGGGGGACTGACCGCGACGCCCCCGACCAGCGGGATCGCCCCGCCGAAAGCGACGCCGTCGATCGCGAATTGCACCGAACCGGTGGGCGTCTCCGGGCCGAGCGTCGCCGCGACGTCCATGATGAACGTCACGGGCTTGCCGTATTGGGTCGCGGTCGGGTTGGACGTCAACCTCGACGTCACGGGCTGGCGCACGACGGTCAATTTGGAGTCATTCGTGATCTTCGTGGATTCGATCCCGGAGTAGGTCACGGGCGCCAGGCCGCTGGCGATGATCTGGGTCGGCGTGAGGGTGACTGGGAGACCGCCTGCATCGAACGTCAGGATGTCGCCGGGCGACATATCCGGCAATCCTCCCTCGACAAACCGGGGCTCGTCGGAACCGTCGAGCGTGATCGCGTCGGGGAGCGGGCTGCCGATGAGGTTCTGGAACGACCCGTCGAGCGTGAGCGTCCTTCCCGGCGCGATGGTCTGCGCCTCCGGAGAGTCGAGGTCGATCGCGACCCCGAACGTGGCGTTGGAGAAGTCGAGCGTGTCGTCGCCGCCCTCGTTGTCCAGCGTCAATGCGGTCCCCGCGACCTGGTCGAGCCGGTAAGTATCGTCCCCCGTCCCGCCATCGATCTCGTCAAATCCCGAGAAGGCCAGCGAACGGCCCGAACCGTCGTCATAGGACAGGGCGGGGCCGAGCGACCAGAGGCCCGTCGAATCTTCGCCCGTGATGATGTTCGTGGCGTCTCCGGACTGGTCGGCGACCAGCGAGTCGATGCCCTGGAACCCACCGCCGCTGAAGGCGGTCGCCTCGGTCCCGGCGTAGCCCTCGGGGCCGGAGCCCTTCACTTCGACATCCACGCCAATCCCGTAATCGCTAAAATCCAGGGTGTTGTATCCGCCTCCTCCGGTGATGGAGCCGGTGAGCACGACGCCGCTTTCGAAGAGGAAGTGATCATCCCCGCCGCCGCCGTCGAGGTTCTCGGTCAGGTTGCCCAGCGAGTCGCCGATCAGGAGGAACGTGTTGGGCCCGCTGCCGCCCTGGAGGTTCCCGAACTGGGAGAGGGAAAGCGGGGCGGAGTTGCCATCGCTGTAGGTCGGGTCGCCATCGAGGTCCCAGGTGCTTTCCGCGTTGTCCCCCGTCAGGGTGTTGACGCCGAGGCTCCCGATCAGGGAATCGATGCCGCGAAATCCCGCCCCGATGCCCGTCGCCGTGCCGCTATAGCCGTCGGCGTCGGAGCCGGTCAGGGTCACGGACACGTCGTTGACCAGCCCGCCGAAATCCAGGGTGTCGTACCCACCCCCGCCGTCGATCGAGCCGGAGAGCGAAGCCCCTTGGGCGAAGACGAAGTCGTCATCGTAGGGGCCGCCGACGAGATCCTGGATGGACGCGAAGCGGAACGAGGCGATCGCCCCCAGGGCATCTCCGGCGAGGATTCCGGCGTCGGGCGAGGTCAGGCCCCAGGTCGCGGGGACGTCCGGGCCGATCAGCGTGTTCTCGCCACCGCCGCCATCGACGGTCACGCTGGCCAGGTTGACGAAGTTGGATGGGGTGACCTCGCCGAGGTCGATGATGTTCGAATCGGGGCCCGCGGTGGCGGTGCAGACGATCTTGATCGAGGTGATGTCCTCGCTCGGCAGCGGCCCGGAGCCGGGGTCGATGCCGTTGACCTTGACGTCGCCGGAGATCGACCCGACGGTGACCGGCTCATCGGAATTGGCCGTGACGAGGAGCAGGCCGGATGAGTTGACGGAGGATGTGACCGAGAGCAGATGGCGGCCCTCCAGCCCCTCCAGAGTCGGCGAGCGACGCCGGTTTGGTCGGCGGTCGAGGTGGAAACCCCCTCGCCCCGGCCGAGCGTCCTTCATCCTGAGCACGGGGGATCTCCGCGGGCAAGCCCTACAATCCTTGGTTTATAATAGGACACGATTGATTCTCAATGAATATACAAGACGGGAAGAGCAAAGCGTCGCCAATCGCGCGGTTTTGCCGCGATTCTCCAACCCTCGGCCCGGGATTTCGACCAACGCCGTTCATCGGAAAGACCTCCACTTCCGAGAGGGGACCGGAGATCCGCGCGCGGCAAAGAGACCGGGCCCGCGCCTCCCCGTGGGTCGGACCCACGGGGCACGCGGCCCGGCTCCTGGATTTCTGCCCGCTGATGGTCCGCGGATTGCCCTCGCCTCGTCGGCGAGGGCGATTCGCGGTGGGCGACTGGGACGATGATCAGAGGGTGGTCCTCTGCTCCTTGACCCCGCCGATGGTCTTCAAGGGCGGGAGGGTCGCGTTGTCGATGGCCGGGGCGATGTACCAATCCAGGCCGGCGCCCGAGCTCACGGTGTCGACATTGGTGTTGGTGATGATCGTGGCCGAGGTCAGCTTGTAGGTGCCGTTGAGGCCGCCGGCGAGCGTCCCGTTGAGGTGGGCGACGCGCGTCGTGTACGTCTCGTTGGTCCGGCCCCACTCGGCCATCAGGGCCGTGAGGGCCGTGACGTTGGTGTCGTAGGTGGTGCCGTCTGCGATCAGGATGTCCTGGCCGCTGCCGGCGTTGAGCGTCGAGGCGCCGGTCCCGCCGATGAGGATGTCCTGGCCGCTGCCGACGGTGAGGGTGTCGTTGCCGCTCACGCCGACCACGACGTCGTTGCCATTGCCGTCGATCAGGACGTTATTGGCGCTGTCGCCGATGAGGATGTCGTTGCCCGAGCCGCCGGTGACGTTCTGGAAGTTGCTGATGCCGTTGGCGGCGCCGCTGTCGATGCCGGTGGCCGCCATCTGGGTCAGGTTCACGCGGATGCCGGTCGTAAAGGCCGAGTAGTTAAGCGTGTTGGTCCCCCCGACGCCGCCGTTGATCGTCCCGGAGATCGTCTTGCCGTTGCCGAGGAAGAAGGTGTTGTTGCCCGAGCCGCCGACCAGGTTCGCGATGCCCGAGAAATTGAAGCTGGCGCCGTCGGCTGTGGCCGAGCCACCGTTGTTGGTGGAGATGTTGACAGTCACGCCGGAAGTGTTGGCGGCCATGTTCAGCGTGTTGGTGCCGCTGCCGCCGCTGAGTGTGCCCGTTTCGACCGCGCCGGCGGCGAACGTGAAGTTGTCGTTCAGGATGCCGCCGGTCAGGTTGCCGACGTTCGTGAACGAGAACGGGCTCGGGCCGGAGATCGAGCCGCTGTTGGTCCCGGCGATCGACCAGTTGTTGGTGGCATTGGCCGCGATGAGCGTGCTGGAGGCCGTGTTGCTGCCGATTAGGCTCTGGATGTTCGACCAGGAACTGGCGCCCGTGGCGGTGTGCGAGGCGAGGTTCACCGTCACCGGCGTGGTGTAAGCCGAATAGTCGAACGTGTTGGTCCCGCCCCCGCCGTTGATGGTCCCGGTCGAAAGCATGCCGGCGGAGAAGACGAAGGAATCGTTGCCCGCCCCGCCCAGCAGGGTGTCCGAGGTCGTGTTGATGATGTTGAAGACGTTCGCCCCCGTCCCGGCCTGGAGTGTGTTGAAGCCGGAGAAGGCCACGCTGACCGAACTTCCCGTCTCCTGATAAGTCGGCGTGGAGCTGATGTCCCAGGTGCTGTTGTTGGCGTCGCCGACGAGGGTGTCGCCGGCCAGGCCGTCCAGCACGTCGATGCCGGTGAACGCGCCGGTGACGCCGCCGGTAGTGCCGGAGAACCCGGCCGAGAGGACGGACGTGTCGTAGCCGGTCAGGGTGACCGACTGGCCGGTGGCGTAGCCCGACAGGTCGAGCGTGTCGGTGCCGCCACCGCCCTGGAGCGCGTCGGTCGTGGCGACCGTGACGACGAAGTCGTCGGCCGCCGAGCTGCCCTGGAGCGTGCTGAAGTCGGAGAAGCCCAGCGTGTTCGACCCGTCCGAATAGGTCTGGCTCGTCCCGAGCGACCACGTGCTGGCAACGTCCTCGCCGGCCAGGGTGTCGCCGGCGACGCCGACAATCGTGCTCATGCCAGCGAACGTGCCCGGCGAGTTGACCGTGCCCAGGGCGCTGCTGGTGCCTCCAGAGAAGCCGGTGCCGTCCGAGCCGGTCAGCGTGACCGTCTCGCCGGACGCGTAGCCCGAGAGGTCGAGCGTGTCGCCGCCGCCCCCGCCGTTGACCATCATGAGGTCCGGCTGGGCCGCGGTGACGACGAAGTCGTCGGCCGCCGAGCCGCCCTGGAGCGTGCTGAAGTCGGAGAAGCCCAGCGTGTTCGACCCGTCCGAATAGGTCTGGCTCGTCCCGAGCGACCACGTGCTGGCAACGTCCTCGCCGGCCAGGGTGTCGCCGGCGACGCCGACGATCGTGCTCATGCCAGCGAACGTGCCCGGCGAGTTGACCGTGCCCAGGGCGCTGCTGGTGCCTCCAGAGAAGCCGGTGCCGTCCGAGCCGGTCAGCGTGACCGTCTCGCCGGACGCGTAGCCCGAGAGGTCGAGCGTGTCGCCGCCGCCCCCACCGTCGATGAACACGAGGTCCGGCTGGGCTGCGGTGACGACGAAGTCGTCGGCCGCCGTGCCGCCTTCGAGGACGTTGTAATCCGAGAAGGTCAGGGCGGAGTCGCCGCTGGCCTGGTACGTTGACGTCGAGCCGAGCGACCAGGTGCTGTCCGCGTCCAGGCCCATCAAGTGGTCGCCGCCGGAGTTGGCCCCGACCAGGTTGCTGATCCTCTGGAAGGTCCCGGTGATGCTAGTCGCCTCGGTCCCCGTGTATCCGTTCGCGTCCGCCCCGATCAGGCTGACCGCGGTGCCGAGGCCGTATCCGCTGTAATCCAGAGTGTTGTCGCCGCCCTGTCCGTCGATGTTGCCATTGATCTGCGTACCGTTGATGAAGGCGAAGGTATCGTCGCCCGAGCCGCCATAGAGGTTGGCGAACACCTGGTTGGTGATGCCGTCGCCCATGAGGTTGAACGTGTCGTTGCCCGAGCCTCCCTGGATGGTCCCGTAGCCCGAGAAGGTCAGGACGTGGGAGGGGCTGGCGTTGAGCGAGTAGGTCTGGGTGCCGGCGAAGTCCCAGGTGCTATCCGCGTTGGCGCCGATCAGGGTCCCGCCGCCGCTGTCGATCGCCGTCGAGACCGAGGTGAACGCCACGCTGCCGTCGATGTTCCCGTCGTTCGAATCGGTGAGGGTCCAGGTGTCGGCATCCCCCGTCTCATCATCGAGCGTGTCGCCCCCGGACCCTCCCACGAAGGTGACCGGATTGGTGAAGGTCCACGAGCTGTCCAGCCTCAGGGTATTCCCGGCGTTGCCGAGGTCGACAGTGATCGGCGTGCTTGCCGAGATCGGGTCCGACGTGGTCACGGTCGTCGCGTCCGACCCGTCCGGGTTGACGGTGTAGGCCAAGTAGCCCGCGTTCTCGGACAGCAGGAGCGTGTGAGCCGTCCCGTCGCCGGTGAACGTCTCGCTCGCCGGGTCGAAGCCGACTGAGAGGAGCACGCGACCGTCGAGGATCTCCACCCGGGGTCGCCGGCGGAGGGCCGTGCGATTGGACTTCGGACCTCGACGCCCGGCGGTGCGGATTCGATCGATCTGGACTCGATTGCTCGTCGTTGACATGGCGGAAGGAAGCTCCTGAGAGGAAGATTCCCGCTCTTTCGGGCGGGGGTTTTTGATGGACACGGACTTCGTCGTCGCTCCCGCGAACGTCTCGCGGGCTTTCCGATCCCTCGACTCTTACCGCCCGGCCGGCGGCTCGGAACGTGCGTTCGACCTCGATGGTGCCGATCCGGGCCGAGACTGCCGAGCTAAAGAGAGCTGAAAACGTCTTCAGATGAATCGATTGACCAACTTCGGTCGATCATCATAAAAGGTATCTAGAACATTGCGAACCCTTACCGATCTCAGGTTTTTCCTGATGGACCCTTCCGGGCTGCATCCGGTGGCCTCCCCGGTCCGATCGCCTCGCACCTGCGTCGCGGGCGGCAGCCTGGCGCCTGGATCGGCACTTTCGGCGTGCCGGAAGGGGAGACGATCCATCTCGCCCCTCGGAGGACGAAGCGTGGGGTCCCGTGATCGTGGTGACGATCGCGACTCCGACCGGAGGACCCGGTCCAGGAAACGGGCCGCAGGCCAGCCCGACCACATCCCCGAGGGTTTGTTCACTCTCAACCCATCGTCACACGGCGCATTCCCTGGCCTCGACAACGTCGTCCGGCCGGCGGCGAGGACCTCAGCTCGGGGCTTCGTCCGAAGCCGCCCAGAAATGCCACCAGCTCCTCGGGCGGCAACGGCTTGCAATAATAGAACCCCTGGGCCACATCACAGCCCCATTCCCGGAGCCGACGCGCGACCGCCTGGTCCTCAACCCCTTCCGCCACGACCCTGATGTTCAGGTTATGCCCCAACCCGATCACCGAATGGACGATGCACGCCTCGGGTCCGTCCGCGGCCATGCCCTTGACGAAGCAACGGTCCACCTTCAGTTCGTCGACGGGGAGGTCCTTCAGGTAGGCCAGGGAGGAGAAGCCCGTGCCGAAGTCGTCGATCGAGATCTTCACCCCGATCGCGTGGAGCCGCGTCAGGGTCGCTTTCGCCCCTTCGGGGTCGGCCATCATCGCGCTCTCGGTCACCTCGATCGTCAACCATCCCGGTTCGGCCCCGGCTTGCTCGAGAAGGCGGACCACCTCGTCGGCCAGTCGATCATCCTGGACGGTCTCCGGGGCCAGGTTGACGGACACGCCCGGCTCCATTCCCAGCCGATCCCATTCGCGACCTTGCCGGATCGCCTCGCGGAGGGTCCAGAGTCCGATCGTGCGAAGCAAACCCGATCGGTCGGCCAGCGGGATGAGCACGTCGGGCATGATCAGGCCCATCCGCGGATGTTGCCATCGGATCAGGGCCTCGGCCCCGGCGACTTTCTCGCTCGCGAGATTGATCATGGGTTGGTAGTGGAGCCTTAGCTCGCCCGCCTCGATCCCTCGACCGAGCTCGGCGGCCAGGGTCAGCCGCCCGGGATCGAGGTCATCGCGCCCGGAGGCGAAGGTGGGCCGTCCGTTGCGGCGTCGCTTCGACGCGTACATGGCCGAGTCCGCCCGCCTGAGCAGGGTGCCGGCATCGCGGCCGTGTTCGGGGAACAGGGCCACCCCCAGGCTCGCGCCCACCGACAGGACCTGCCCATCGATCACGAACGGTTCCTCGCAGGATGCGATGATCCGCTCGGCGACCGAGGAAGCTCCCTCGCGGTTCGCCCCCGGGAGCATGATCCCGAACTCGTCGCCGCCGAGCCGGGCCACCGTGTCCCCCGCCCTGACGGATCTCAGCAGTCGGGGTCGCAATTGCTGGAGCACTCGATCGCCGTGACCGTGCCCGAAGGCATCGTTGATCTCCTTGAAGCGGTCGAGGTCGAGCAGGAGCAGCGCGAACGACCCGCCCTGACTGTCGTCCGAGGAGACGGCGTCATCGAGACGTCGTTGCAGCAAGGTCCGGTTGGGCAGGCCGGTCAGGTCGTCGTGCGTCGCCTGATGGGCAAGCTGCTCCTCGGTGCGCTTCCGCTCGGTGATGTTGACGAGGACGTTGACGGCGCCGATGATCCGCCCGGTGGGATCTCGGAGCGGGTTGGCATGGGCCAGGGCGGTGCGTCGGGAGCGGTCGGGGCGTTCGATGATCACCTCGCAACCGTCATATGGGTGTTCGTCCCTCAACGCCAGGGCCATCCAGCAACGGTCGTGGGACAACGGGGAGCCGCCCGCGTCGTAGAGGCGAAATGAGCCGCAGAATCGATCGGATTCGTCCTCGAGGCGGGGCTCGCGTCCCCAGACCTCGACCGCCCGTCGGTTGTAATAGGTAATGAGGCCTCGGGTATCGCAGGTGTAGGCGGCGGCCGGCAGGGCATCAAGGATCTGGCGAAGGTAGCCCTCGTCCCGCCATGAGGGCCGATGGGCGGTTTCGCGGTGCAGGCTCTTCATCCCGTGGGCTCCAGGACCGCCGAAGGCTGGGCGGCGGAAGTTAGTCGGCAGGACGACGGCCATGCTTTTTCAAACGCATTATCAGCCGACTCCTGTTGAACTAACCCTAGACCAGCCTTCGGCCCGTCTGGCCTCATCAGGAAATTCCCGATGGAGACACCGGGGGTATCCTGTCAACCCCTCGTGAACCCGGGATTGCCCCCCATCCAAGCGGGGCCCGTCTCGAGTGTGGGCCGTCCTGGCCGGTCGTGTGATCGCCCCCCGATGGGGGAGGGAGACCGTTTCCGGATCGTGACCACGACCCCGAAGAGGAGTGATTGCCCGTCGCGAACCTCATTCAAAGGAGAGATCTTGCGCGGGCCGAAAACCATCCGCGTCGCGGGACGAATCCGAGGCGTTCGGGAGATCTCCGCCCGCGGATGAAGCTCTCAAAGCTCCATGCGGATGAACAGCTTGCACTCGTGGATCGAGATATCGATCGCTCCGACCACCCGATAAGGCAGGCCCCACTCGATGTAGCGGTAGTCGTCATCGCTCCAGGTCGCGTCCTCGCCCTCACGAGCTGCGGAACGCGTCGCGGATTGATCGGACCGCCGGTCCAGGGAGAGGAGGAGCAGGCCGAGCCGGGCCAGGAACTCATCGGGGTTGAATTCTTCCCGCACGGCGGATTTCTCCGGCTGTGGCCTGTGCACGGCGAATTTCGCAAGGCGATTCATGGTCAGACCTCGTACCTCTCCGCCCCGGCGCGCCATTCGCTAGACGCCGGGGCACATGGGTGCTTGCGCCCAGGAAGTTGAGTTGGGGTCGTTTCCCCGGCATAAAACTATGTCAGGACGATGAGCGCCAGCCCATCGGGTGGAACCCTCACCTCCCGTAGGGGAAAGCCTGCGTCGCAATCGCAGATCCGTTCATGCCATCACTCACGCCCCGCGCTCGACCAGCCCATTTCTGATGGCGAACCGCGCGAGGCCCGCCACGTCGTGGATTTCCAGCCTCCCCATGAGCTGCGACCGGTGCGTCTCGACGGTCTTGACGCTGATGCCCAGCGTCCGGGCGATCGCCTTGGTCGTCTTGCCCTCGGCGATAGGTTGCAAGACCGCTCCTACAGACTTTCCCCATATGCATCGATCCACCGCGAGATCGTCTGTCTCGACCACGAAGGCCGGCCGGCGGCCGGTCCAATTTTCATCATAATTGGATCGACTCGGGCCTCCTGGATATAATAGGCGGTTGGATTCGTGGTCCTCGGCGCGGTCTCATCTCCACCCCACCCCCTTCGCCGAGGAGGTGGGACCAGGGATCGATCATTCGAAGATCGAAGTCTCGGCATTCCGACCGGATCGATGATCGTATGGACGGTTCTATGGAAGCGGAAGAAGCCCACGAACCAGACCCGGGACGGACCTGGGAGGGACTCGTCGCCGAGCTCCGCGCGAGCCGGGCCGAGATCGCCGCCCTCAGACGGTCCGATGCGCTGCTCAGGGCCGTCGTCGAGGGGATCGACCATCCGGTGTACGCCAAGGACGAACGGGGACGCTACCTGCTGGTCAACGGGGCCGCCGCGCGCGTGCTGGGCCGCACGGCGGACGAGATCCTCGGCCGGGTGGACGCAGAGATGTTCCCGAGCGACACCGCCGGGCGGATCGCCGAGGCCTCTCGCAGGGTCATGGCCGAGGGACGAGCCCAGACCCTCCTCGAGGAGATCACCACCCCGGCCCGCGTCACCCGGACCTACCTTACCACCAAGGCGCCGCATCGGGACGACCGGGGTCGGGTCATTGGCATCGTCGGGATCTCGCAGGACATCTCCGATCGGGTCCGGGCCGAGGCGGAGCTGGCCCGCCAGAAGGAGATCCTCCAGACGATTTTCGATCACATCCCCGTCCTGATCAACTTCCTCGGCCCCGACGGTCGGGTCTTGCTGGTCAACCGGGAGTGGGAGCGCGTGCTGGGCTGGTCGCGGGAGGATGCGCAAGCCCGCGACATGGTGGCGGAGCTCTACCCAGACCCCGAGTGCCGTCGAGAGGTCCTCGACTTCATACGCAACTCCCGAGGGGACTGGCGGGAGTTCAGGACGCGGGTCCGGGACGGCCGGATCCTCGACACGGCCTGGGCCGTCGTCCGGCTGTCCGACGGGACCTCGATCGGCATCGGGCTGGATATCACCCAGCGGAAGCAGGCCGAGGAAGCCCTCCGGGCCAGCGAGCGGCAGTTCCGGGCGGTCTTCGAAGGGGCGCTCGACGCGATGATCCTCGCCGACGATGAGGGCCGTTACGTTGACGCCAATCCCGCCGCATGCACGCTGTTCGGCCTGTCCAGAGCGGAGATCATCGGCCGTCAGGTCGCCGACTTCGCCGAGCCGGGATTCGAGTCCGGCAAGGCCTGGGCCGAGTTCCGGCGCTCGGGGTCGTCCCGGGGTTTCTTCCGCCTGGTCCGGCCCGACGGAACGGCACGCGAGACGGAGTATGCGGCCACGGCCGACATCCTCCCCGGCCGCCATCTCTCGGTCCTGCGCGACGTGACCGAGCGGAAGCGGGCCGAGGAGGACTTGCGGGCGAGCGAGGAGCGGCTACGGCTCGCGGCCGACCTGGTGGGCCTCTCGAATTACGAGTGGGACCTCAGCACGACGTGGGTGCCCGTGTGGAACGCCCGCGTGAGGCGGATGTGGGGGCTGCCGCCCGACGCGCCCGTCGACGGCGAGACGGTGATGGCCGCCATTCACCCGAACGACCGACCGTCCGTCGAGGCGGCCTTCGCCCGGGCGCTCGACCAGGCCGGCGACGGCGGGTACGCGGCCGAGTACCGTGTCATCGGCATCGGGGACCGTGTGGAGCGGTGGGTGTCGGCGCGGGGCCGCACGATCTTCGCCGACGGCCGGCCCGTCCGGCTCGTCGGCGCCGTCACGGAGATCACCGAGCGCAAGCGGGCCGAGGAGGCGCTGCGGGGGTCGGAGCGGCGAGTCGTCGCCATCCTGGAGAGCATCACCGACGGCTTCTACACGGTGGATCGGGAGTGGCGTTTCAACTACATCAACCCGCAGGCCGAGCGGATCCTCGGCAGGTCGCGGGCCGAATTGCTGGGCCTGAACGTGTGGGAAGAGTTCCCGGAAGCCCTCGGCACCGCGTTCGATCATGAATTTCACCGGGTGGCGACCGAACGCGTCCCGGTCGCCTTCGAGGTCCACTATCCGCCGTTGGGCGGTTGGTACAGCGTCCACGCCTACCCGTCGGCCGACGGGCTGTCGGTCTTTTTTTCCGACGTGACCGAGCGGCGGCGGACCGACGAACGCCTGCGGGAGGCCGCCGAGCGGCTGCAAGACCTCTCCCGCCGGCTGATCCGGGCCCAGGAGGAGGAGCGCCGCCACATCGCCCACGAGCTGCACGACGAGATCGGCCAGGCCCTCACCGCGATGAGGCTCAACGTGCGGGTGGCGCTGCGCGACCCGGGCTCCCCGTCGGCGACCCGTCGGCTGGAGGAGACCATCGCCCTGGCCGAGCGGACAATCGGACAGGTCCGCGACCTCTCGCTCGACCTCCGCCCTTCCATGCTGGACGACCTGGGGCTGCTCGATGCCCTGCGCTCTGACGTCGCGGGGTTCGGCCAGCGATCGGGCACCGAGGCGCGGTTCGTGGCGGACGAGGCGATCGGCCGGCTGGACCCCGACGTGGAGACGGCCTGCTACCGGATCGCCCAGGAGGCCCTGACGAACGTCGCGCGGCACGCGGGGGCTGGGCGGGTGCGCGTGGAGTTGGGGCGATCGGAGGCCGAGTTGCGGCTGGTTGTCGCCGACGACGGGGCCGGGTTCGACCTGGCGGCGGCGACGGCGCGGGCGTCGAGCGGCTTTAGCCTCGGCGTCCTGGGCATGCGCGAACGGGCGACCCTCGTCGGCGGCCGCGTCGAGATCGAATCCAGGCCGGGCCGCGGCACCGAGGTCCGGGCCACCTTCCCCCCGGGAGGGGCCCGGCCAGCGACCGGCGAGGCCCCATCGGGGGAGTAGGTCGTGGATACCATTCGCGTCATCCTGGCCGACGACCACACCCTGCTGCGGGCTGGCCTCCGCGCGTTGCTGGAGGACCTGCCCGGCGTCGAGGTAGTCGCCGAGGCGGCCGACGGCGTCGAGGCGCTGGCCCTCGTCGAGGCCCACCGGCCGGATGTCGTGCTCATGGACATCGCCATGCCGCACCTGACCGGCCTGGACGTGGCGGCGCGGCTCAGGCAGGAGCGGCCCGAGGCCCGGGTCCTCATCCTGTCGATGCACAAGGACGAGGCCTACGTCCGCCGCGCAGTCCTGGCGGGCGCCGCCGGCTACCTGCTGAAGGACTCCGACACCGAGGAGCTCGAATTGGCCATCCGCGCGGTGGCGCGGGGGAGTCCTACCTCAGCCCGGCGGTCTCGAAGCACCTCGTCGCCGATTACCGCAGGCAGGCGGGCGGCCAGGCCGGCCCGGCGGGCGGCCTGACGCCGCGGCAGCAGGAGGTCCTCCAGCTGATCGCCGAAGGCGCGACGACCAAGGCGATCGCCCGGAGGCTCGGCATCAGCATCAAGACGGTGGAGTCGCACCGGACCCTGCTGATGGAACGACTTGGCATCCACGACGTCCCCGGTCTGGTCCGCTACGCTATCCGGGTCGGCCTGATCACTCCCGAGGAGTAGGATCTGCTCCGACGGCACGCGCCCCCTCCACAGCGGGCTCACCCCCGGCGGGCCAGCAATTCACCGCCTCCGACATGGGGAATCCACCGAAGGAACGGCCGAAACCTGGCCTCATAATAATCGATAGCTTGATCGTCCGGGGTGACGACAGGCGGCGCACACGAATCGCTCGGGTCTAGGCGGAGCTGCCACCGGATCGCGCCGCGCACGGACCGTCGCTGGGGTGATCGGGCCCATCGGGTACCGTGGAGCAGACGGACTCAAGCCAAGACATCTGGTTCAGTCCGGCTGACGCAGGTCATCTTCCTCCCATCTGAATCGGTAGCGTGGTCTCAACAGCGAGGGCCCGGGAGCACCACGTCTTGGGCGACCGACCCGCCTCCAGCAGGTCTTCTGGAACCTCGGCCCGAACGCGGTGAAATACATCCTCGCAAGGGAGTATCCCTGCGCACCGGAGCGGCGGCGCTGGTTCGTCGGACGGGTGACCCGCCTCGCGAGCGACGGCCCCACGAGGGCGGTGGTGGCCCACGAGGACGTCACCGAGCGGAAGCTCATGGAGCTCAAACTCGGCCGGAGCCAGGCGCGGCTCCGAGCGGTGATGGATCATGTCCAGGCGACGATCACCACGGCGGGTGGCGGGCCCGCGCTCGCTGCCCACAGCTTCGACATCAGCCTCGCCGGGGTCGGACTGACGTCGCCGCGGGCCCTGGCGGTCGGCTAGGTCGTCTCCCTCGCATTCCACCTCCCCGACGACCGAGGCGACCAGGTCACCGAGATGCTGCCCGGGCGGGTCGTCCACGCCTCTCGGATGAGCGCGCGACCACCATCGGGATCGAGTTCCTTGACCCGCCAGACGACCGGTCTAACCCCGTGCTGGCCGGGAAGATTTCGGGCTGTTAGCGCGGGGGGGGACCGTCGCCCCCCTGCCTTGCGTCACATCTCCTTCAGACATTCGTGCACGAGCAGGACCGCCATCGACCCCTCGCCGACGGCCGAGGCGACGCACTTGGCCGAGCCGGTCCGGACGTCGCCCGCAGCGAAGACGCCGGGGCGACTGGTCTCCAGCAGGTGGGGCTGCCGACGTGCCGTCCACGCCTCGGAAGTCTCCAGGGAGGCCCCGGTCCGCACGAATCCCTTCTCGTCCTTCTCGATCTCCGGGGGGAGCCAGTCGGTCCGCTGCGTCGCGCCGATGAAGCTGAACAGGGCGGGTGTCTTGATCGTCCGCGCCTCGCCCGTCTTGTTGTCGACGACCTCAACCTCGCGGAGGCAGCGGTCCCCGGACATCCGCCGGACCTCGGTATTGAGGAGCACTTCGACGTTGGGGGTCTCCTCGATCCGCTTCGCGAGGTAGCTCGACATTTGCTCGTAGAGGTCGCCGCCGCGGACCACAAGGTATACCTTGCGGACCTGCCCGGAGAGGAAGACGGTGGCCTGTCCGGCGGAGTTGCCGACGACGACCACGACGTCCGAGCCCTTGCAGAGCTGCGCCTCGACGGGGGTCGCGGCGTAGTAGACGCCGCACCCTTCGAACCGTTCGCACCCTTCGACGCCCAGGAGGCGATAGTCGGCCCCGGTGGCGATCAGCAGGCACTTGGCCGAGACCGTCTCGCCGTTGTCGAGGTGCAGCACCGCATACTTGTTGTCGAACGACAGGCGCGTGACCGGCGAGGCGACGGGAAGGTGCGCCCCGAACTTGTTGGCCTGCACGACGGCGTTCTCGGCAAGTTCGCGGCCGGTGATGCCGGTGGGGAAGCCGAGGTCGTTCTCGATCCGCATGCTGCGACCGGCCTGACCCCCGGCGCGTCCCGCTCCAGCACGACCGTGTTCGGCCCCTCGGAGGCGCCGTCGATGGCCGCGGCCAGCCCCGCCGGGCCGGTCCCCACCACGGCCAGGTCGTACACCATGTGCTCGAGCGGCCGGCGGAGGGCCAGGGCATCCGCCAGCTCCTCGTTCGAGGGGTTTCGCAGGAGCAGCTTGTGGCACCAGGTGACCACGGGCGTGTCGGGCTCGAACAGCCCGGCCTGTTCGAGAAACCGCTTCACCCGCGGGTCATCCTCCAGGTCCATCCAGGTGAACGGCACCAGGTTCTTGGCCAGGAACTCACGGACCCGGTGGGTGTCCTTCGAATAGCGCGACCCGATCACGCGCAGGCCCGTGAAGTCCCCCATCTCGTGGAGGAGGTGGCGTCGGGCCATGAAGGCCCGGAGGATGACGTCGCCCAGGTTCGGGTGGACGTTCATGATCTCACCCAGGGCATCGTTCGAGACCTCGAAGACGCCGCTCTCGCCCCGGGCGACGCCGCTGAAGATCGCCGGGCCCCCGGTCAACTGGGCCACCTCGCCGGTGAACTCCCCGGGCCCGAGGGTCGCGACGACCTTCGGCTCATCGTCGGCGTCGTTGACGATCTCGACCGCGCCGGTCTTGACGACGTAGAGATTGCAGTCGCATCGCCCGGCTTCGAAGAGCTTCTCCCCGTCGCGATAATGCTGGAGCTTCGGCAGAGGGCAGCCCTCCAGCGCGGCGAGCTGGGCCTTGTCGAGCCTGGGGAATGCGGCGGCGTGCAGGTCCTGATCGACCATGTCTCGGGCTCCTCCGGTCCGACGCGGTCCGCTTCAGTCACGCAGGACCGGCAGGATATGCTCCGGCACCGGGAGTTCCGTCTCGTCGACGTAACACCAGGCCCAACGCTCGCCGGACTCGTAAGACGCCACCACGGGGTGTCTCGTGTGGTGGAAATGCTTCGTCGCGTGCCGTCCCGGCGAGCTGTCGCAGCAGCCGACGTGGCCGCAGCTCAGGCAGAGCCGGAGATGGACCCAGCGCAGTACAGTCTTCAGGCACTCCTCGCAGCCCGGGGTCCGCGCGGGGATTGGCTTGGCCTCGAACAACTGCTCGCACACCATAGCCATGTTCAAATCTCCTGGAGAAGGCTCATCTCCCGAGTCACTCGCGTCCACGTCGGCCCGATCGGCCGTCGGGCTCAGAACGGATAATCGCACGTCAGTCAGCGTCCGGTGGGCATCGTAAGCGACGCCCCGGATGACCTGGGCGAACCGGGCCGGGTCCGACAGCGTGATGACATGCCCGTTCACCGGTCAGGTTCAATTGGCCGGTCAAGAGATGTAGATTATGCTGATCGAGACGTCCGGTCAACCCGGGCGATTGCTGAGTCATCCCCGGCAGTGTCGCATTGAGGAGATGGGCAAGTTGACAGTTTCGGCGCCTCGTCGCCGGCGACTTTGGCGACTGTCGGCCCTTCTGAGACAAGGAGTTACGTCGTTCCGGCGCGGACCGTCGGCGCCGAAGAGCGTCAGCCTCGGAATGGTCTTCAACAGAGTCGAATGCGACGGTGCCGTCATCCCCACAGAGGGTTTTTCACTGAAAACACGGCGGCTCCACACCTTATGTGCGAGTCAATCGAGATGAGCTAACCCTTAGAAACTATCCGAGAAGGCCTGGAACACCCTTTGCTTGAAGGAGGTTGTAGCAAGACACCTCATCACCGTGCATCGCGAGAGGAGCCCGAGCCATGACCCGCCGCAAGCCTGGACCCAAGCCGCTGGGCACGATCTGGGAGATCCCCGATGAACTCTGGCGGCGGATCGAGCCCATTCTCAAGGAGTTCTGGCCCAGGAAGGCCACCGGACGCCACGTCGCCAACTGGCGGAAGATGCTCAATGGGATCATCTTCCGGATGCGGAGCGGCTGCCAGTGGGACCAACTGCCCGAGCGGTTCGGCCCCAAGAGCACGGTCCACGATTGGTTCCAACGCTGGGTGGCCGGCGGCATCTTCGAGAAGATCTGGGCCGTGCTGGTCGCCGAATGCGACGAACTCGGCGGGGTGCAGTGGGAGTGGCAGAGTGCCGACGCGATGCTGGGCAAGGCCCGGTTCGGGGGGAAAAAGACGGGCAAGAACCCCACCGACCGCGGGAAAAAAGGGACCAAGAAGAGTCTGCTGACCGACGGCGACGGCGGCCCGCTGGGGGTGGTGATCGCCGGGGCGAACGCCGTGGAGCAAAAGCTCTTGAAGGCGACGATCGAGGCGATCGTGGTCGAACGGCCCGACCCGAGCGAGGAGGAGCAGCACCTGTGCCTGGACAAGGGGTACGACAACCCCAATGGTGAAGAGGCGGCGGTCGAAGCGGGCTATCACCCGCACATCCGTCGGATCGGCGAGGAAGCGATGAAGTGTGACCGTTCCCGAGGTCACAAGCCGCGACGCTGGGTGGTGGAACGGGCGTTCGCATGGCTGTCGAAGTGCCGTGGAATCCTGGTGCGCTACGACAAGAAAGACGGCAACTACCTGGGCCTGATCCAACTGGCCTGCGGACTCCTCTGGTATCGTCGCCTTCACCGAATGGGCCGATGTGACGCAACCTAGAACGTCACATGAGCATTGCAGCAGTTCTCGGACAGTTTCTTAAACAAGCGAGGTTGGGGCATTGACACAAGGCTGTCAGCGGCTCAAACCCTTTGTTTTCCGGCACGGGAGCAAACGAGAGAATTCGGTTTCGGGTGCTGTATCCGTAAGCCGTGATAGGTAATTCAGCCGGGCGGCGGTGGGCACCATCTCATCAGCTCCTCCATGCTCCAGATATGATCGGTCAACCCCGCCGCCATGGCCGGGCTCCGAGCAACCCAGAGGCGACCATGAGGCTCAGGGCTCCGCAACCTCAGGCGCAAGCTGCCGTGGGGTCGCACGAAGTTGTAGACCGCATCCTCGAAGTCGATGTGGAATTGAAGGTACTTCACCCGCTTGGAATGAGACAACGTCTTACGCACCAGTCGCCCGTTGCTCTGCCGTGAGTTCAAGTTGTCGCGCTCCACGTACGCGGTGTTGATCCGGGAGCCACACCCGTCGGCCTTCATGATCCGGATCAGCTCGCCCTCGGAGCCGAAGAGGATCTGCCGTCTGACCTCGACCACGCGTCCCCCTTCGCGCCGCTTCTGGAGCTGGGCGTAGCACAGGTCCGGGTCTACCAGGCGTCGCGGCTCCTTGCGGGGGCGTCCCGGTCCGCGTTTGGCAGGGGGAGGCTCCGGCGTGCTGTAGCTGGCGATCAGCGCGGCGACATAGGCCGGCAGTTGGTCGCTGGCGAAGAACGGCGCCCGCCCATCGGTTCGGGCCTTGAATCCGGCGAGAAACGCGCGTGCCTCCGCATCGCTGCGGTCATGGCTGAGGTGGCTGGCCACGCGCAACCGGCTGGGCAAGGCCAGGGCTCGCCAGATCCAGGCGTCGCCGACCTCGTCGGGGTCACCCGGTTGGCGGTGTGCCTGCTTTTTTTGACGAAGGTCCAGAGCTCGTCGACCTGGACCTGAGTGAGCGACAGGTCGCGGATCATCGCGGAACCAACAGCCGCTCCGTGCTGGCCGGCCAGTGCGAGCCAGTGCAAGACGCGATTGGGAGAGTGGTGGGTGAGGCGTGCCGTCGCCCTGAGGCTGTTCCGCTCGCTCAAGAGCGCCAAGGCTTGCAGGACCGTGGAACGCGGGCTGCGGATGGTCTCGAAGAAGGTGTGCTTATCGACGCCGGAGGTTCGCCGACATGTCGAGCAGCGATAGCGCCGCTCGACATGGCTGAACGGCTTGAGGTTGCCCGCTCCGACCTTGCCGTAGTCGGGGCAGTTCGTGTTGTCACACCAGCGGTCCGCGAGTTCCATGACGTATCACCTCCTGCTAGAGATGATACGACGATTGGTCGTTCACGGCCTACGGATACACTCGATGGGTTTCACGGCATACGGATACAGCACCCAATTTGCTGGACCGCCTCGAATCCAGCGTCCTCATGGGCCTCAAAATATCGGATTTTTCGGAGTTTAATCCGTCCCGCGATCCCCGCGACGAGCCAGAATTCGCAGAGTTTCGATCTCCACGAGTTCCACGGGGAAGTTCTGACTTCAAGGTCTCCAAAAAACACTTCGAACGTTATATGGCCGCCAGGATGAGGTGGAGCCTCGCCGAGGCGACCAAATATGCCCCAGATGCACAAGGCATGCGCAATCGGCTCAGGCGATTAGTAGATATCCGCTCGCGGTTGCGAGAGACGGCCTTGAAGAGGCTAATCCTTGAAGGCGGCATCAAATAAGCGCGTCGAAGTATCGACATGCTCTCAATGCGTATCGCTACCCCCAGACCAAGCTCGAATTCACGCAGCCTTGGATCAGCCGGTTCGACAGTGATCGCGGCCCGGCGGCATGCAAGCCAGAACACCCCCGCACAGGAGCTAACTATGCCAAGCGACGAGAAACGACTCAAGGAAGCCTTCCAGCACATCATGCGGATCAAGGAAGGCACCTATCCGGCCGTGGTGGGCCAGGATAAAGACTATCGCATCGAGGAGCGCCCGTGGGCGGACATGCCCGAGAGGAGCAAGCTCGCCGTTCTTCAGGACGCCGTCAACTGGGAGGGCGTCACCAACAGAGACCAGGCTCACATCCTGCTCTCCGAAATCGATCCCGGCAAAATCAGCGATGCCCAGAGGAACCAACTGATCGAGGCGGCGACCGAGGATAAGGAACAAGGGAGGGGCGGAAGATGATTCAGCAGAATCAACCATGCGACCCGGCGGTTCACAGCCTGTGCCTGGCACTGGCCCGCAGTTTTACCGATATCGTCAAGCCGCTTCTTCGCCAGGAAGAGGTGGGAGAATGTCTCCGAGAGGCGTACCTTGCGGCTCGCCAGATTCTCGACAAGCCACCCACTCAGCCGGAGGTCTGATCATGCCGACCCGGGATGATATGGACCGAGTGACTAACAGCATCGAAGTGCTCATCCTCAGCCTGGATGTCGTTTGCCTCGAAGGGGACCGCGTCATCCCGGCTTCGCCCGACTGTGGAAGCGGATACTTTTTCTGGGGAGACCTATCCCAAACCCAGAAACAAGCCGCGCTGTCCGTGGCCATCGATTGGGAAGGCTTCTCCGAGGATCAGCAGTGGGACGTCATCAAACGCGTCCTCGATGGCGAGGAGCCCGACATGTGGATGGAAGGGCTTGATGCCTTGCGTACTCCGCAAGAGTTCAAAGCCCTCGTTGCCGAAATGCGCGATGAAGAGCTTGCTGCACGCGTTCTCAACTACGGTGAAGCCGACGCAGCAGCTTTCGAGCAGCGCGTCAAAGACGGGGCGGACACCGTGCAGCATCTCGAACCTGAAGTTCCGGCGGCCCTACCTATCACAGAGGCGGAACTAACGGAGATCGAACGCTCCTGGGCAACCCCACAAAGCCAGTTTCAATCCATCATCCGTGGCGGGGACTACGACCAGTTTCTCTCCAACGCCACGGAGAAAGCCCTATCCCGAATGCAAGGGGACGGCGGTGGCCATGAACGATAAGCCAACCCGCGTCGATTGGCGTACCGCCGATATGCGTGGCGCGAACTTCGCCGGGCTTAGCCTGCAGCACGCGGACCTTCGGGCCGCCAATCTCTCCGGCTGCAATTTCACCGGCTGCAACCTGAGCTATGCCGATCTTCGCGGAGCCGACATCCGGGGCGCGACCTTCCAGAACGCCAACATGTACGGGGCCAAGATGCAGGGCGTCGAGGGTCAAGGGACCGACTTTCGCGGGGCTGACCTCCGCCAGGCGAACCTGGGAGGGGCCTATCTCGAAGGGGCGATGATGCCCGGTATCACAGCGGAGAAGGCCGCGTTCCAGCAGGCGCTGGCCACCAACGGCAGGGAGGTCGAAGAGAAGTCACCCGAGAAGGGGTTGGAGAAGACGAGGGAGAAAGGACGGGGGAGATGAACACCGATGCACGCAATATCGACGACCGCCTCGACCGCATAGAAACCCTGCTGGCCTCGCTCGTTCAGCGTCAAGCGATAAAGGACTGGTACACCACAGCCGAAATCGCCAAGCTCCTCGATCGGGCCGAATACACCGTGCGCGAGTGGTGCCGCCAAGGCCGAATTCGCGCTCGCAAGAAACCCTGCGGTCGGGGTAAGGGAGGCGAGTGGCTGGTCAGCCACGACGAGTTCATGCGGCTGCGGAATGAGGGGCTTCTGCCGTTTCGGGCGGGTTAGAGCCGACGGCCTGGTCCGGGGATGTTCGTGACCGCTATGGGAAACGGATAGGGGGATGACACCTTGAGCATCGACGCAACGCCGAAACTGATCAACGCCGAAGAACTGGCCAAACTGATGGACGTCTCCGAGCGGACGCTCTGGCGACTGCTCTCCGGCGGTAAGGTCCCAAAGCCGGTGAGGATCGGACGCAGCACTCGCTGGAGGCTGGCCGAGGTCACCGAATGGATCGATCGGGGATGCCCCAATGAAAAATAGCTCTTGCGCGACAAGGCCGCGACTGCAGGCTGCTGATTAGCGGGCCGGGGCCTTCCCTGGCAGATCGGGCAAAGACGGGGCGGCGATGTCGCCGCAATCGGCCAGGACGATGCCCTTGGCTTGGTCGCCGCGTGCGTGTTGCTCCCAATGCGCACGCGCCTTTGCCTTTCTTAAGGCGAGGCGAACCCTCATGGCGTTCATTTTTTCGTCGATGCTCATGGTTGGATTATCGCATAAAAAAAGCCCTTGCGCAACGAGGCAGCAAGGGGCGGCGATGGCCCGGTTAAACCTCGCCTGCGAAGAAGCCCTGAAACTCGCCAGCTAACTCACCTGGCGCGCTCCGCCTCCTGAACGTATAATCACCGAACCGACCTCGACACCACCGGAGCCTTTCTCATGGCATCCATCTATAACTGTAATTTCCGGGAGAATGTATATGTCACGCGGCCAGGCTGAGCAGCCTTTCGGCCGTGGCCTGAATTTCCGCCTGGGTAGCCCCCGGGCGTAGAACCGCACGAATCTCCTCGCCCAGCAATTCCCGACGCCATGCCAGCCGCTTGTCGGCGTGGCTCGGGCGGCGTGACGCCTTGTCCCATGGCGAGTCCGAGCGGTTCACCAACTCCTCGTCCTTGCGGTCCCATGCCCACGCCTCGGTCATCGTGTAGGTCCACAGGCAGACGTGGAATGCCCCTATGTTCGCCCAGATGAACCTCACCTGCTGCTGCCCGGCCCCGATGACCTGCTTGCACTCGCGGAAGGTGATTTCCAGGCTGAAGCGGTCGGCTACCATCCCCAGGATGTCGGCCACGCTCGCCTGCGTGTCGGTGCAGAAATACGCACGCCAGCCGGTCGGCTCGTCCACCAGCACCACCCGGATCGCTCCGCCGGCCGGACGCCAGGTCGCCAGGAACGTCTTGTACTTCTTGACCACCTTCTCCCCGTACAACTCGAATGTATCGGACGACCAGCCTCGCCGCTGGCCGGCCCTCTTGGCCAGGTCGATCACGTCCGGCCCATAGGTGCGTGGCCGGCCGCGCTTGCCCGCCAGCCGGGGGCCGGGCAACGTCCGCAGGGCCGCGTCCTTGCGGAGCCGGCTGACGACCGTCATGCCCAGGGCCTTGGCCGGTTTGAGGAAGGCCGCGTTGGCATAGGCCCCGTCGGCCACCACCCAGATCGGCAACCCCATTAGCTCCAGCCAGGGCTTGGCCCACCTCAGCAACTCGACGGCCAGCTCCAGCTTGGTGCGAAACTCCGGCCGGTGCTTCGGGTCGATGCCCGGCAGGTCCTTCTTGCGGACGTAGAGCCGGGCCAGCAGCGGCAGGGCGACGACGCCCCAGGCCGGGTGGGCCACGAGCAGGGCCAACACGACGAAGACGTGGCCGTAGACGTAGGGCGAGCCGGCCGGGCCGGGCGTCGGGTTGTGGTGGATGCCCGCCCCCTGGACGTGCGGCCCATACCGCTTCGTCGGCGTGTCGTCCAGGGCGAGTGTCAGGCGCTCGGCCCCCTTGAGCAGCGGCCGGACCACCTCGATCAGCAGGCGTCGGGCAATGATGTCGGCCTTCTTGCCGGCGGCGGCCACGGCGATGTAGCAGGACTGGAACCGATCGCTGAGCTTGGCCGCCCTGATCCAGGTCGTGACGGTCCGCCGGCCCCGGGCCAGGACGGCGCCGAGGAATAGCAGGGCGAGCCTCGGGGCGGACCGACGATCGATGGCGGCGGCAAGCGAAGGGAACCACTGGCACGGGGCGGGTGTGGGATGCGAGGATGTCATCGGGGGCCGGCTCCGCTCGGGGTGTCAGGCAGTGTGGTAACCGCCATCGTCCCGACAGGGCCGGCCCCCGTCTACTCGACTCCCATCACGCAACGGAAGCGATCCGATGGCAGATGTATCGTCGGGCCTCGAGCCGCTGACCGTCCTCATCGATGGGCGCCCGGTCGGGACGGTGACGGTCATCGAGCGGTATCCGTGCAAGCTATTCGGCCGATTTGTGGCTGGTCCGGGACTCGAGCCATATCGCCCTGTCTTCGAGGCGGCTGTCGAATTGGCTCGGCAATTTGACGCGACTCCAACGACCCAGCCTTGCGACTACGCGCTATGGGACCGGCTGATGGGTGCTTACGCCGAGATCAACAATCTCGGGCCGCAGTTCGCCGAGGTTGGCACACCGATCATGGAATTTGCGGTCGAGGCGGATTGGTCAGTAGAAGTGACCTTCGAAGGGCCATAGAGGTGAAGAGTCGTCGGCAATAGAGCTGTGGCCAGGCTAATCCGCATACATAAAGTTGCGGAAAGTGCAGTCTATAAGAGAAGTCGCGACAAGAAGAAGAAGAACGTCCCCTACCAGATCGAATACGTCGACGCCGACGACGTCCGCCGGGTCGTGAAGGGCTTCACTGACAAAGGCCTGACCGAGCAGCTCGCGGCCAAGCTCGAGAACGAGGTCATGCTCCGCAGGCGGGGGATGATCGACCCTTGGCCAGAGCGGCTCCTGCCACTCAGCGGCAATCGCCGATCGGCGACTCTCTGGACGCCTTCGACCGGTCGCCTGGACAACACGACGCCCAAGCATCAGAAGCTGACCATGACGCGGGTCACGCCGGCTGGTCGAGGCGTCCGGGGCCAAGACGCTCGGCGATCTGGACGCGGAGAAGGTCGAGGAAGCGCTGAAGGAAATCCGCCGTGAGGAGGATCTGGGGGCCCGGACGTACAACCACTACCTCCAGGCGATCGACGAATTCGGAAAGTGGCTGGTCTCGTCCAAGCGGCTGACCCACAACCCGGTCGCAGGCATCGAGCGCCTGAACGCGAGACCGACGTCCGCCATCAAGCGCCGGGCACTCACCACGGAAGAAGTCTCCCGGCTGGTCGAGTCCGCCCGGTCGAGCGGGGTAGAGGTCCAGGGCTATCGACGGGCGAACTCCGGGCGCGGGCGTACCTGATGAGCTTCTTCACCGGGCCTCCGGCGGCAGGAACTGGGCAGCCTCACGCCCCGGTCGTTCAAGCTCGACGACGCTCAGCCGACCCTGACGGTCGACGCCGCCTGCTCGAAGCACCGGCGGAAAGACACCCTGCCGATGCACCCGGAGCTTGTCGCTGCTGGTGCGTGAGTGGGTGCGTGATCTGGGGCCGGACGATCTGCTCTTTCCGCGGATCGAGCGGAAGAAGACCTGGCTGATGGTGAAGAAGGATCTGGAGCGGGTCGGCATCCCCTACGAGACGCACGAAGGCATCGCCGACTTCCACGCGGCTGGCCGGCACTCGCCACATCACCGGGCTGCTCAGGAACGGGGCGACGCTGGTCGAGGCCAAGGAACTGGCCCGGCACGCCGACGTCCGGCATGACGATGAAGTACACCCACATCGGCATGCAGGATCAGGCCGACGCCCTGGCCGGGCTGCCGAATCCAAACGCATATACAACACGCTGATGGGCTGGGTATTGGCTGGGTTTCGGGCGGCGTCTTGGGTCAGGAGGTGTCAGCGGCTGTCAGTGAGGCCGACCGGAACGCTGGGCTCCGAAACGAACAAACCCCTGATTGCTCAGGGGTTGTGTCGTCTTCTGTCGCAAGTTGTCACCAGATGGCAACTTGCAGCGAAGTGGAGGCGGCGGGAATTGCACCCGCGTCCCGAGATCCATTCAGTGAAGGCATCTACGTGCGTAGCCGATCCTTTGATTGTCGGCCTGGGCCCCCCGATCGGCGGGGTGGCTTTTGGCTTATCCCATCATGAGTTTAACCCGAGCCGCAACGGGCGGTTAGGCTCGGACGATCCCGCATTGGCGTCTTCGGGCGAGGCTAGCGGGAGAAGACCCGCCACGAAGCCGTTTCTGCTCTTAGGCAGCCATACGGAGAGAGGGAGTCCTCTCGGCAGATAAAGTTTGGTCCGCTTTTTACGAGGCCTGCTGACCAACCTCGGCACGCCACCATCCACGTCAGCAATCCGGTCGATCCTGGTTCGCCCCCGATTGTCAAAGAGCAGGCGAAATGGCTCTGTTCCAACACAAAGCCAATTCGCCGTTAGCCTCTAATCTCATTATCATTGCGGCGGGGAGAAAGTCAACCCCGGCCCCGGGCTGCCCGGTCGATGTCTCGCTTGGCGTCCTGCTTCTTGAGAGCCTCGCGCTTGTCGTAGAGCTTCCGGCCCTTGGCGACGCAGATCTCGACCTTGGCCATCCCGTCCTTGAAGTAGATCTTCAGGGGGACGATCGTCAGCCCGCGCTCGGAGGCCTTGGTGCTCAGCTTGTCGATCTCCTTGCGGTGCAGGAGTAACTTCCGGGGTCGCTTGGGCTTGTGGTTCATCCGGTTGGCCTGGAGGTATTCCGGGATGTCGCACCCGTAGAGCCAGACCTCGTCCTCGCGGTCGATCTGGGCGTAGGCCTCTTCCAGGCTCGCCTTGCCGGTCCGGAGGCTCTTGACCTCGGTCCCGGTCAGGACGATCCCGGCCTCGAACGACTCCATCAGGTCGTACTCGAAGCGGGCCCGGCGGTTGCGCGCGACGATCTTGAACGACTCCTCGTCGGCCTTCTTGCCCTTCGGCTTGTCCTTGCTCGCCTTCGCCATCGCCGCCGCACCCCCCGACGTCACCTTTAACCAAATCGTCATTATAGGCGGACGCCTCGACCCGGGACAATGTTCGGTCCCTGGCCCGTCCGACCGCTCCGAACTCCCTGAATTCAAACCCAACCGCCCGGCTTCCAGCATTCAAACCCAGCCGCCCGGACTTCCCGGCATTCAAAGCCAATGAGGCCGGCGCTCCCGAATTCAAACCCAACGGCCCGCGACCCGTCGCGCCTCCGGTCACCCGGAGGACACCCCGGAATCCGCAAGGCCCGTCGAGATATTATCGCGGCACGGGCGCCCGGCTAACACACTAACTCCGGGACGTCGACCGGATTCCGCGACCGTCCCATCGAAACTCTCTTACTTGGCCTGGCAAAGTTGGTCAAAATGACCCTCTAAACCCCCGAAAAGTCGAGAAATCGGCCCGTTTTCGGGCCAAAATGGGGCAAAAATCGACCAAAATCGGCGTGAAATCGCCCCGAAAACTCCACTTTGCAGAACAAACCAAATGGAGTGGGGCGTTCCTGCGGAACCGAACGAGCAAATCGCCATTTTATTCAAATCCTCTATTTTATCCATACATCGCGAGCAACCCATTTTTCTGATTCACGTCGCCATCCATCGGTGAGGGTCAGCGGGCGAACGGGTTGGCCGGGAAGATCGGGTCGTGGAGGATCAGGGCCTCGGCCTCGCGGAGCAGGATTTGGATCCGCATCCAGTCGTGCCAGCTGTCGTGGTAGAGACCCTCGTGCCGAGGGTCGAACTTGCTCGCCTCGACGAGGCGCCTGGTTTCGTCGAGTTCCCGTCGGGCTTCGGTCGGCAGGCCGGAACGCTGGTAGGCGATCGCCTTGACGACGTGGAACTGAGCCAGGATCGTGGGGTAGATTATCGACGCCTCGACAGGGCGGTAGGCTTCCAGGGCCGCTCCGGGGCGGCCGTCACGCGTCAGGTAGAGGCCCTCGGTCCAATGCGTAAATGCATCGGACGGCTTAGCGGGGTCGAATCCCAGGCGGTCCCTGAGGGATTTCAAGGCATGGAGGTCCGGAAGCTCGTCCGGAAGAAGGAGGCAGGTCTGGATCACCCGCCGCGCGATCATCAGATTGGTCGTCGTGCCGAACCGCGCCCGCATCTCCCGACAGATGCGCCGGTATCCCTCGTCGTCGCCGATCCAGGCCCGGACGATCGCCTCGACGTGACCGTTGAACTGATCGTCCGGGGCGACCTTGCCCAGCCGGGCGAGGAGGTCGGCCACCTGGCGCCAGTCGCGGCGTCGGGCGAGGATCTCGCACCGCATCCGGTAGAGTCGGATGTCGTCAGGGCGGAGCCGGACGACCCTCTCGAAGAGGTCCGGGTCGGAGGCCGCGGATGAGTATGTCCCGGACGGATCGATCAAGTTCCAGAAAGATCCGTCGTAGGGGATGTTCAAATAAGTCATCGCCCGGGCGAGGTCGGCGGCGGACTCATCGGGGTGCCCTAAGCGGGCGTGGACATTCCCGCGGGCTTTCCAGACCCGAGGGTCGTCCGGCTTCACGCGAAGGGCCCGCGAGAGGTCGGCCACGGCCTGATCATATCGGCCGAGTTCGGAGTAAAGCGAGCCGCGATCGATCAACAGGGCCAGGTCGTCGGGCCGGCCCTCCATGGCCTTCGAGAGGAAATCCAGGGCACGATCGGGCACCCCTTTCAAGCGATAGGCTTGAGCGAGCTCGCGGAGCACGGCGTCTCTCGCCGTGGGATTCGCCGCCGGCGCCCGAGGTTGAGCGACTGGCTGAGCGACCTGGCGGCCTCGTCGAAGTCCCCGAGGCTCAACTGGATCAGTCCGATGGCGCGCTGAGTAGCGGCCAGGTCGGACTGATACTTCGAGGCGTCGACGGCGGATCGTGCCGGAATCCCGGCCATCCCGGTCGCGGCCGGTCCGCCGGAGGTTGTTCCGGAGAGGTTGGGCTTCCCGGAACTCTCGAGGCCGGCGACCAGGGCTTTGAAGTCATCGCGCGATCGGAGAGGCGCGAATCCGGGATCTTCGCGGAGCTTGCCGGCGTCATGATAGCCGGCGGCGATTGCCTGCCTGATGGCTTCGACCGCCCGGTCCGCTTCGGGCTGGCCGGGCCCCGTGGACGTGGGAGATTGCATCAGCAAGCGGGCCTGGGCCATGAGTTCCTTCGGCCCCTGGCCGGGCAGCGCCCGAGACGCGGACACCCCCCGATTCACCGTCTCCTGCGCGACCAGAGGGGCTTTTTTGTCATCTCGCTGGTCCTGGGCGAGCTGGGAGTAGGATCGAACGATGTCCTCGACGAGGTCGGGCACGTCGGGGTTGTCCCGGGCGAGCTTCAGCAAGACCCCGACGCCGTCCTCCGACACTCGATCCCCCTCGTCGAACCGGGACTGGGAGTAGAGGTTGTTCGCGTCGCGATAGCAGAGCGAGGCGTAGAGCCGCCCGTAGGCCACGACTTGCGGGGCGATCTGGTAGGCCGTGCGAGCATGCTCGATCGCCAGCGGCCGGACGATCGTCTCGTCCTGGTGACGGTTGAGCGAGTGGAGCGTCTCGGCGATCTGTCCGAGGCACCGGGCGAAGGCATGCTGGTAAGCCGCCTCCCGCGGGTGGTCCCGGACGAGCGACGCCTGGGTGTCGTGGGCGCGGAGGAACGATTTCAGGGCCCCCTTCTGATCTCTGGCGGACAGCTCCTGGTCGCCCAACGACAGGTAGGCCCGGGCCTGGACCTCGAGGGCGTGGGCCTCCCCTGGCCGCGCCTCGACCAGCTTCCCGCCGCCCTCGACCGCCTTCCGCAGCAGGGCGAGATTCTCCGCATCATTGGCACCAACTTTGGCGAGCCCAAGGCGACTCTCCACCAGTCCCTCCAGAACTTCCGGATCGCCCGGATGGGCCGCGGCCAGCGCCTCGTAAAGCGCCTCGGCCTTGCGGAAGGCCGCCGTGGCGTCCGCCCGCCGCCCGAGTTCTTCCTGGATCCGCCCGACCTTCACGTGGACGGCCGCGAGCGCCGATCGCAGTGCCGGGTCTTGCCCCCGGATCTTCAAGAAGTCGTCGTAGAAGGTCAGGGCCGATCGGAGCAGGTCCTGGCGGAGCGGCTGGAGCCCGGGGACGCTCAGCAGTTGGCTATCGGTGACCTTGGTGAGGTACTCGTCGACCGCGTGGCGGGCGGTGGCGAAGTTGGCCTCGGCCTGGCGTCGTTGGGCGTCGGCCTCCTTCGCGCTGGCCTCGGCCTGGCGTCGCTGGGCGTCGGCCTCCTTCGCGCTGGCCTCGGCCTGGCCCCGGGCCTTCTCGGCGAGGCCGCGCTGCTCGGTCTCGTGGAGGCGGGCGAGGTTGGCCTCGTCGGCCGCCAGCCTGGCGATCTCGGCCGCGCGTCGATTCGCCTCCGCCAGCCCGGCCATCCGGCCGGCGACGACCAGCGAGCCGGCCGTCGCGATCAACAGCACCGCCGTCAGCGCCGCACCCAGGATCGCGATCCCCGGGTGATGCCGCGCCCAGCGCCGGTACTGTTCGAACTGGGTCTGCCGACGCGCCAGGATCGGCTCGTCGTCGAGGAACCGCTGGAGGTCGGCGGCCAACCCACCGGCCGTGGCGTAGCGATGGGCCGGCTCGCGGTCGATCGCCTTGTGGACGATCGTCTCCAGGTCGCGCGGGACCTCGGGGTTGACCGAGCCCAGCCGGGCCGGTTCCTCGGTCGTCACCTGCCGGACCAGTCGGCCCCGCTCCTTCTCGCCGAACGCTGGCCGGAATGCGAGCAGCTCGTAGAGGGTCAGGCCCAGCGAATAGACGTCCCCCCGGTGGTCGGACTTGCCCTCGAACGCCTCGGGAGGCATGTACCGGAGCGTCCCGAGGATGTCGCCGGTGTGGGTCAGGTTCTGCTGGTCGTCGGCCTTGGCCAGACCGAAGTCGGTCACCCAGATGGTGCCCAGGGTGTCGAGCAGGAGGTTGGACGGCTTGACGTCGCGGTGGACGATCCCCTGCTTGTGGGCGTACTCCAGCGCGTCGGCCACCTGGGCGCCGATCCGGGCCACGCCCTGCCAGTAGGTCTGGCGACTCGACTTGCCCCGGGCCTCGCCCGTCGGCAGCGAGAGGGTGGAGGAGGAGTGCGAGGACGTGACCCCCGAGCCTGAGCCGGCGAGATCGCCGGAGGCGGAGACCTGGAGGGTCGGGGGAGGGCGTGTCGAACCCCCTCCTCGAACCGGCCGGTCAGCAGCGATCGGGCGACGTCGACGGCCGAGACGTCGCGGCCGAGCGTGGTTTGCACCGCGCTTGCCTCGATCGGGCCGGCCCCCGAGCGAAGCCGCTTCAGCTCGTCGAGCACCGCGTCGAGCCCCTGGCCCTGGATGAACTGCATGACGTAGTAGGGTGTCTCGCCGTGCTCGCCCACGCCGAAGACCGGCACGATGTTGGTGTGGTGCAGCTTCGCGGCGGCGCGGGCCTCGCGCTCGAACCGGCGGCGCGTCTTGGCGTCGCGGAGCATCTGGCCCGGCAGGACTTTCAGGGCCACATGCCGGCCGAGCGAGACCTGCTCGGCCTCGTAGACCACGCCCATGCCCCCTCGGCCGACCTCGCGAAGCAAGCGGTAATCACCAAGTTGTTCTAGCTTTACGGCCACGGCTACTGGTCCCGGGCCGGTCGGGTCGCCTTCGAGCGAGTCGTCGGCCAGGGCGATCTTTTCCATCATCGCCATCGCCGGGAAGACCTCGCGGATCTCGTCGGCGAGCGAGGGGTGCCGGTCGATGTACTCCTTCAGCGGCGGGCGCTGACCCTTCCGGTAGCGTTCGAGGAATTCCTCGGCCAGCTCCAGGACCAGCCCGGATCGCGATTCCGATGAAGACATCGAAGGGTTCCTCTAGAGACGGTCGGAGAAGGAATACACGCCGCCAGATCCTCGTAGGGTGGGCATCGCCCACCATGCCCGACCGAAAACGCGGAGAGCGGTGCCCGCCCTGCATCGACCGTCCGCTATCGGCCCGGGGCGGTCGATCCGGCCGGTCGGTGCTTTGCTCCGCCGATCAGGGCCTCGGCCTCGCGCAGGGCGATCTGGCAGATCAGCCAATCGGACCAGCTGATGCCCCAGTCCCGGACATTCGCCTTCAATCCGTCGGAAGCCTGTCGGGCTTCGGCGAGGAGCGGCCGGGCTTGCTCGGCGTGTCCGAGCTTCTGCTCGCTCATGGCCAGATAGAGGCGGCTGGTGGTCTTGAATACCTCGGCCAGGTTCGATTCGAGGGGAAGACGGAGCCATCGGACGGCCTCGGCGAACTCGCCCGCGCGATACGACGCCATGCCTCGGGCGAGCTGGTAGAAGGGGAGAGAGGCGCTCGACTTGCCGAGGCTCGAGGGCCCGATCGGCCATCGCGGTCAGCCGGGCCAGATCCTCGGCGGGGGGTGGAGTGAGCAGGTTCACCTTGACGGTGCGGTTCAGGACCTGGGGAGATCGCGACCCCTCGAAGCGGTCGAGCATGGCCCGGGCGAGACGACGGTAGCCGTCGTGGTCGCCGGCCTCCAGCAGCAAGGCCGCGGCCCGCATCCCGAAGACGGTATCATCATTGGTCTCCGTCCATGTGCCGGGCGGGAAAAGCTGGAGCGCCCGGCGGATGTCCGGGAGCGCGTCGAACCCAGAGGCACCGGCGGCCGAAGACGTTGGCCCGGGCGATCCAGCCGTCGGAGTTCCCGGGCTGGCCGGCGATCTGCCGGTCCAGGCGGGTCAACTCCTGTCGCTCGGGCTCTTTCAAGCTGAGGCGGGGGCCGATGGGTGACGGGGCGGCGAACGGGTCGCGGGGAAATCTCCCGTCCAGCATCAACGCCCGGAAATCGGCGCGGCCTCGGAGCGGATCGAGGACGGGATCGCGATCGATGAGGGCGAAATTGCGCCCGCCCGCGGCGAGGGACCGCCGGAGCGCCTCCACCGCCCGATCGGCCAGGGCCTCGCGCCCGGCAGAGGTCGGCGGCGCCGGGCCGGGCGCGACCAGGGTGGCGAGATTGGCATAGGTACAGGCGAGATTGTAGAAGTCCAGGGAGGTGGGCTCGCGGATCGACTCCAGGACCCGGCGGGCCTCCTGTCTGGCCTCCAGGGCCTCCGCGGGACGATGCTCGCCCCTCAGGGCGCTTCCCAGGAACCCCAGGCTGATGCCCAACTGGCCGGCCACCGGGCCATCGCCGGGGACGGCCTGATGCATGGTCCTCAGTCGATCTCGCGCCGCCTGGAGATCGCGGATCGCCTCGTCCGGTCGGCCCTGTTCGAACGCCCCGACTCCGGACTTCACCAGTTTCTTCGCCCGATCGAACTCGACGGGGTCCGTCCTCCCGGGCCTGATGACCGGGACCGCGATCCGGGACGCTTCGACCACGGCGGCCAGGTTCTCGGCCGAGATGACCGCCGGCGCGGGCTGGTCCCAGGCGAGCCCCAGGGCGGCCAGCTCGTCGCGGACCATCCCGACGTCCCAGAGCCCGACATCGGATTCGGTCCCGGCGATCGCCAGCCATCGGCCCGAGGCGTCGAAGGCGAGATCCCTGACCGCGCCGGTCGAGGCCGGGAACGTCAGCCACGGCTCGAAGGTCCGAGCGTCCCGGAGGACGACTTGCCGATCGCGACCGCCCGTGGCCAGGAGCTGGCCGTCGGGGCTCAGCGCGACCGCGAGGATCTCGCCTTCATGCCCCCCGGCAAGGCGGCGGACGACGGTGAGATCGGGCAGGGCCAGGGCGGTCACTCCCCCCCGGGCATCGCCGACGATGAGGCGATTTCCCCGCGCGTCCGCCGCGAGACGGCCGAAGCCATAGGGCAGCCTGGTTTGCCGGGCCGGGCTGGACCCTTCCAGGTCGAAGAGGGTCACGGTCCCGTTCATCTGGCCGACGACGAGATGGCGACCCCCGTCGACGAAGACGGCCGAAAGGACTTCGAAGCTCTCCAGCTTCTCGTAACGCAGGATCTGGCCTCCGTCCACGTCCCAGAGGAGGACCGTCCCGTCCTTATTGCCCGAGGCCAGCCGACGACCTGACGGGTCGAAGGCCAGCGTCCGGATGCCCTGGGGCGCGCCGGGGCGGGGCAGACGCTTCCGGAGCGTGCCATTTTCGGCGTCCCAGAGATGGATCGAGCAGTCATCATCTTCGTTCCCCCCGCCATCCCCGCGAGTGCTCGCCAGGAGGGAGCCGTCGGGGCTGTAGGCCAGCCCGGCGACGAAGATCTTGTGAGCCGTCCATTGACGCAGGAGACGGGACTCGTCCGCGTCCCAGACGATGACGTCGTGATCGTCGGACCCGGAGGCAAACCGAGGCGAGCGAGGATGGAAGGCCAGGCACTGGACGCCGAATTTGTGGCCGACCAGGCGTCGTTGCTCTCGCCGCCCCTTGAGCTGGTAGAGGCACACCGATCCCAAGGCCGACGCGGCGAGATAGTTCCCGTCCGGGCTGAAGGCGGGCGCGGACATCCACCCCGGCCCCGGGAGGACGGCCAGGGCCCGGCCGTCGCGAGCGTCCCAGATCCGGGTCATCTGGTCGTTGCACGTGGTCGCGACCAGCGCCCCGTCGGGGCTGAAGGCGATCCCGGTGATCGACTCCTTGTGCCCGCCCAGGCTCATCCGTTCTCGCGCGGAAGCCAGGTCCCAGAGCATCAGCGAATGGTCCGCGACGCTTGCCAGCGTCGTCCCGTCCGGGCTGAAAGCGAGCGCGGCATAGTAACCGCGACGGTCTCCCAGGGTGATGGGAGATCCTTGCCCGTCGGTGGACAGGAGCTGGAGCCGACCATCGGAAGTCTGGACCGCGAGCCATCGGCCGTCGGGGCCGAGCGCGAAGTCGAACTTGTCCCACGCGAAGCTCCGTCGGAGGGCGCCGGTGCCCGGGTCGAAGAGGTCGATGCGACCGTCCTCCCAGCCCACCGCCAGCGATCGACCCTGGCGATCGACCTCCAGTTTGACCGCCCTGGTCCCCCCACGCTCGATCGGGGGCCGGGCCGATGGCCGACCTGAAGCGTCGAGGAAGGAGATGCCACGGCCGGCGGTCACGAACACCAGGTCGCCACCGGGCAGGAATCTCGCAGACCCCTGGATTCGGAACGTCGGCTTGATGGCCACGCCGGGGAGGACTTCCTGATGCTTCCGGCCCTGGACGTCCCAGAAATTGAGGTCCCCCGTGTCATTGGCCGTCACCAGTCTGCGGGAGTCGGGCGCGAAATCGAGCTTGCGGACGGACGCTCCGGACGCCTCGAACCGCGCCACCTCTTTCACTTCGAACTCGCCGATGCTGGCCACGGCCTCGGTGCGAAGCTCGACGAGATCGCGGCGGGGCGTGGGCATGACGGCGAGCCGGGCGAGATCGGCCAGGGCCTCCTCTCGCCAGCCGAGCTGATGCCCGGCGCGTCAGGGCCTTGACCTCGCTGATCGTGGCCCGGTAGGTCTCGGCCAGGGCGGCGGCCCGGGCTTTATCCGCCGCGGCCCGGGCTTGCTCCGCGGCGACTCGGGACTGGTCGGCCTCCGTCCGGGCCAGGAATTCGGCCTTCGCCCTCTGGCTCGCTTCCTGCCGCGCCAATCCTTCGGCGATCGCCAGGTTCCGCATGCGGTCGGCCTGCCCGGCGAAGATCCCCGCGGCCACCAGCGAGCCGACCGTGGCCAGCACCAGCACCGCCGTCAGGACCGCCCCCAGCACCGCGATCCCGGGGTTGTGCCGCGCCCAGCGGACATACTTCTCCCGCTGCGTCTGCCGCCTGGCCAGGATCGGCTCGTCGTCGATGAATCGCTGGAGGTCGGCCGCCATCGCACCGGCCGAGGCGTAGCGATGGGCCGGCTCGCGGTCGATCGCCTTGTGGACGATCGTCTCCAGGTCGCGCGGGACCTCCGGGTTGACCGAGCCCAGCCGGGCTGGCTCCTCGGTCGTCACCTGGCGGACCAGCCGGCCCCGCTCCTTCTCGCCGAACGCCGGCCGGAACGCGAGCATCTCGTAGAGGGTCAGGCCCAGCGAATAGATGTCGCCCCGACGGTCCGACTTGCCCTCGAACGCCTCGGGAGGCATGTACCGGAGCGTCCCGAGGATGTCGCCGGTGTGGGTCAGGTTCTGCTGGTCGTCGGCCTTGGCCAGGCCGAAGTCGGTCACCCAGACGGTGCCCAGGGTGTCGAGCAGGAGGTTCGACGGCTTGACGTCGCGGTGGACGATCCCCTGAGAGTGGGCGTACTCCAGGGCGTCGGCCACCTGGGCGCCGATCCGGGCCACGCCCTGCCAGTACGTCCGACGCTTCGCCTTGCCCCGGGCATCGCTGGTCGGCATCGAGAGCGTCGACAGCGACGAGGAGTGCGAACCCGAGACCGCCGAGCCCGAGTCGGCGAGATCGCCGGATGCGGAGACCTTGAGGGTCGGGGGAGGGGTGTCGACCCCCTCCGTCGAACCGGCCGGTCAGCAGCGATCGGGCGACGTCGACGGCCGAGACGTCGCGGCCGAGCGTGGTTTGCACCGCGCTGCCTCGATCGGGCCGGCCCCCGAGCGGAGCCGCTTCAGCTCGTCGAGCACCGCGTCGAGCCCCTGGCCCTGGATGAACTGCATGACGTAATACGGCGTCTCGCCGTGCTCGCCGACGCCGAAGACCGGCACGATGTTGGTGTGGTGCAGCTTCGCGGCGGCCCGGGCCTCGCGCTCGAACCGGCGGCGGGTCTTGGCGTCGCGGAGCATCTGGCGCCGGCAGAACTTTCAGGGCCACATGCCGGCCGAGCGAGACCTGCTCGGCCTCGTAGACCACGCCCATGCCCGCCTCGGCCGACCTCGCGGAGCAAGCGGTAATCGCCAAGCTGCTCCAGCTTTACGGCCACGGCTGACTGGTGCCCGGGCCGGTCGGGTCGCCTTCGAGCGACTCGTCGGCCAGGGCGATCTTCTCCATCATCGCCATCGCCGGGAAGACCTCGCGGATCTCGTCGGCGAGCGAGGGGTGCCGGTCGATGTACTCCTTCAGCGGCGGGCGCTGACCCTTCCGGTAGCGTTCGAGGAACTCCTCGGCCAGCTCCAGGACCAGCCCGGATCGCGATTCCGATGAAGACATCGAACGGCCTCCTCTAGAACGCCTCGAAGCCGGGGATCTTGGAAAGGATCTCGCGCAATCTCTTGATCGCCCGGAGGTAACGGCTCCCGGCGCCGGCCTTCGACAGGCCGAGGACCTCGGCGATCTCGGCGGTGCTGAGCTGCTCGAAGTGCTTGAGGGCGAGGACCTCGCGGTCGATCGGGTCCATGCTGTTGAGCGCCTCCTGGACGAGCAGGCGGGTCTCGGCCTTGATCGCGGCCTGCGACGGCGTGGTGAGGGTGCCCAGGAGCTGGGCCGCGAGCGAGACCGAGTCGGCCAGCGGCAGGCCCCCTCGGTGGAGGGTGACCTCGCGGTCGGCGTCGCGGAGCTGGGTACCGAGGTGCCGGCGGTGGACCTCCGCCAGCTTCAAGGCGGTCAGGTGCCGGAGCCAGAGGAAGAAGCGGCAGTGACGGCTCTTGCGCGTACTCGTCGAGCCGACGGGCGGCGTCGGCGAACGCCTCCTGGACCACGTCCGAGTCGTCGACCCGGCCGGTCAGACGGCGGCTGAGCCGGAGGTGGACCATCCGCTTGAGCTGGGCCCGGTGGCGCGAGAACAGCTCGCGCAGCGCCCCCTCCTCGCCGGCGACGGCGCGGCGGATCAGCCCGGAGACCTCGTCGGATTCGCCCGTCATGCCTGCACTCATAACCTATTAAGTGCGATCCCGCGCCGATCGTCTCTAGGGTTCGGGGATTTTCCCGGATTTTCTCCCGAGATCGTCAGGCCCCTTCGATCGACCGGCAGGTCGCCACGACCTCGGCGACGATCGCGTCGGGGTCGTCGGAGTCGGGGCGGAGCCGGGGGACGTTCGCGAGCCCAGGCTTCCGGGGGATCTCCGGGTCTCCGGAGAGGATCACGGCGAAGGTCGGCGTCAGCGAAGCGTTCTCGACGGCTCGTAATCGTTCCATCCCCTCGCGATAGGCCCTGATCCTTTCTTTCTCGTCAGGGTGAGGGCGTGCCCCAAGCAGGGCCGACGGGGGGGTCCGCATCAGATTGAGCCGGAGGAAGAAGTCGGCCACGATCCAGGGCACGCGGAGGGTCTCAGCCTCCCAGCGGCTCGCCCGGAGGGCGTCGAATTTCCGGATCGAGGTTTCAAAGAGGTCGGAATCAGAGGTCGTTTTCTCGACCTTCCGACCGATCCGAGATCCTCCGAGGCGATCCCGAAGCCGGGCAACTCGTCCACCAACCGATCGAATACCGCCGATCTCCGCAACCCGTCCGGACCATGGAGGACCACGAGCCTCGGCGTCCGGTCGAGGTTCGCCCGAAGGTCGGCTATCGTCCGCCTCGTCATCGTGTCCACGATGTTCGGGGCGATCTCGGCGAGCGGTCCGAGGACGAACCGGCGGAGGGCCAGCCTCGGATGCGGGAGCTTCAACTCCTTCGTGTCAAGGAACTTTGTGCCGAAGATCAGGAGGTCCAGGTCGAGCGTCCGCTCGCCCCAGCGGACCGCCCGGACCCGGCCCGAGACGGTTTTCGACGGCCTGGGTGACGGCCAGGAGTTGATGCGGGTCGAGCGTCGTATCCAGGCGCGCCGCCGCGTTCAGGAACGAGCCCTGGCCGGGCGGGCCGCCGACGGGGGCGGTCTCGTGGTACGAGCTGACGGCGCGGACGACCACCCCCAGCGCCTCGGCCAGGGCGGCGACCGCGGCGTCGAGCGTCGCTTTGCGGTCGCCGAGGTTGCTCCCCAGGCCGATCCAGACGGGGGTGGTCATGGTCGAGTCCACACGCGGATGGCCCAGACGGAGGAAAACGGGGACTGGCTCCCGGCCCTGGAGAACATATCGTTTCCGGGAGAGGGCCGCGCGGGTCGGGTGCCTGTCCCCGTTTTCCGCGCACGGGTGAGACCGGGGAACGCGAAGGAGCCCGGGAAAGGGGACAGGCACCTCCGCTGCGCTCCGGAGCCAGTCCCCTTTCCCGGGCTCCCTCGACCCTCTTCAGATCGTCTCTCAGAGGTTCAGCTTGCCGATCCGCTCGACCGCCTGGAGGAGCCGGGGGGTGTCGACCGTCAGGGCGGCCCGGATGTAGCCGTCGGCGGTCCGGCCGAAGCCGAGGCCGGGGGTGGTCACGACGTCGGCCTCGTCCAGAATCCGGCCGCAGAGCTCGGTCGAGGTGTATCCCTTCGGGACACGGAATCCAGACGTAGAAGGTCGCCTCGGGCGTGGGTACGTCCCAGCCGATCGACTTCATCCCCGAGACGAACGCGTCCCGACGCTCCTTGTAAAGAGCACGGATCGGCGGGGTGAGGGTGTCGTACTCGTCGAGGGCGGTCTTGGCGGCGAACTGGATCGCGGTGAAGATCCCGGAGTCGGTGTTCGCCTTCACCTGGCCGAGCGCGGCGATCAGGGGGCGCCGCCGATCGCGAATCCGACCCGCCAGCCGGTCATGTTGAAGGTCTTCGAGAGGCTGTGGAACTCGACCGCATGGTCCTTCGCCCCGGGGACTTGCAGGATGCTGGGCGCGGGCTTGTCGAAGTACATCTCGTTGTAGGCCGCGTCCTGGGCGATCACCAGGTTGTGGGCCTTCGCCAGGTCGACCACCTTCTCGAAATAGGGGCAGGTCGGCGGTCCCGCCGGTCGGGTTGTTGGGGTAGTTCAGGAAGAGGAGCCGGGCCCGGGTGTAGACGTCGGGGGGGATGGCGTCGAGGTCGGGCCGGAAGCCGAGCGAGGGCTCCAGGGGCATCGTGTAGACGTCGGCGCCCGGCGAACAGCGAGCTGCTCCGGTAGACGGGATAGCAGGGGTCGGGCACGAGGCTGATGTCGCCGGGGTTGAGCACGGCCAGCGGGAAGTGGGCGATCCCTTCCTTCGAGCCGATCAGCGGGAGGATCTCGGAATTCGGGTCGAGGTCGAGCCCATACCGCTTCTTGCAGAAGGCGGCGATGCTCTGGCGAAGCTCGGGCGCCCCCTGGTCGAGGGCGTACTGGTGGAAGCTCGGGTTCTCGACGTGCTTCTGGAGGCTCTGGATGATCGGGCGTCGGGGTCGGCTTGTCGGGGTCGCCGACGCCCAGGTTGATCACGTCGCGCCCCGCCGCCAGCGCCGCCTTCTTCTTCTTGTCGATCTCGGCGAACAGGTAAGGGGGAAGCTTCTGAAGCCGTTCAGCCTTGACGAATTGCGTGGTCGCCATCGGAAGTCCTGGGAACGAGTCGGGGAATCGCGCGGGGCGGCGGTTTCGGGCCTTTCCGTAGGGTAGGGCTTGCCCTGCCGTGCCTTGGGGATCACGGCAGGGCAAGCCCTACCCTGCAGCGATAGAAGTTACCGAATTCCTGGCGAGAGTGCCAGGAAAGTGCCGATTTCGGATGATTGAAGAGGCTCGATCCCCCAGTCTACCAGGCTTGCGAAGATTGACGCCAATTCTGTGAACTTTTGAAAATGAGCCTCGGTTCGACTCGTTTCCGAGCTTGGCGCCCTTGGCAATCTGGCGGTTCAATTCACCCCGAGCCGGTGGTGCCACCTCCCGGAGAATGTGCGATGCGACTGGTCATCGACGGCCGACGCTTGACGGCGGAACGAACGGGAGTGGGCCGATACCTGGAACTGCTCCTCCAGGACTGGGCGACCACGGGCGCCCCCTTACCGGAAACTCTGGTGGTGCTGAGAGATCGGGGTGGGATCTCGCGGGTTCCGCTTGGCCCCGGCTTACGGGCGGAAGTCATCGGCGAAGGCTGGCCGGGCCTGCTCTGGGAGAGGTTCGGAATCGGCCGGCGGCTCCGAAAGGGGGACATCCTTTTCGCCCCCGCGAACCTGATCCCCTGGGGCTGGAAGGGCAAGACCGTCCTGGCGATGCACGACACGCTTCAGGAAGTGCTTCCCGAGACGTTCCCCCGGCTCCTCCGCTGGCGGTTCGCCCGCCGCTACCGGCAGTCGGCGATGATGGCCGACCGGGTCCTGACGCTCTCTCAGGCGACCTGGCGGGACGTGGCGAAGTATTACGGCGTGCCCGCGAACCGGCTCCGGGTGGTCTACCCCGCGCCCGACCCCTCGTTCCGCCCTCAAGGACCCGGCTCGGAGGAAGTGGCCGAGGCCCGAGGGCGCGTCGGCCTGGGCTCGGCCCCGTTCTTCCTCTATGTGGGCAAGCCCTCGAAACGGCGCAACCTCCCGGCGATCCTGGAGGCGTTCCAGCTCCACAAGAAACGCCATCCCGACCACCGGCTCGTCTTCGTCGGGCCCGGCGGGTTCGAGGCCGGGGCGCTGGGCGATGACCCGGCGATCCTCCGCGCCGGGCATGTGCCCGAGTCGGTCCTGAGAGGTCTGCTGGCCGACGCCGTGGCGCTGCTTTACCCCTCGGAATACGAGGGGTTCGGCCTGCCGATCGTCGAGGCGATGGCCTCGGGCTGTCCGGTGATCACCCTCCGCCGCGCCCCCTTGCTGGAAGCCGGCGGCGACGCCGCGTGGTATCTCGACCAGGCCGAGCCGCAAGCGATGGCCGAGGCGATGCACGTTCTCGCGACCGACATCGCCGCGAGGGCGTCGAGGATGAGCCGGGGGTTCAACCAGGCCGGCAAGTTCACCCAGTCCCGCTTCGCCGACGAGGTGAAGGCCGAGATCCGCGACGTCGCCGGCTACCGGCCCTCGGGCAAGGGCCCGAAGCTCCGCCCCGGCTCAAGACGCCTCGACCGCGAGGCCCGCCGGGCTCGCTGAGGTCATAGTCGGCCGTGACGGATCGATCCATCCGGGGCGAAGCCCCTTTGGAGTGCGGGAGCTTGCTCCCGCTCTCATCCGCGGAGCTTGCTCCGCGCCACTTTCTTGGCGACGTCGGCTCGCGGAGCAAGCTCCGCCGGGAAAAGCGGGAGCAAGCTCCCGCACTCCAAAACAGGGCGATCGTGCCCGTCCGATGCTTGAGACGCATCGGATGGTATTGGCCTCGGGCCTCGTCGAACCGGCTCGGGCACCCGATGCGCCCGGTCGACCCGGACCCGGCGGGCCCTCCGCGTCTCGCCGATCAGGGCGAAGTACCGCTCCAGGTGCTCGGCCTCTGACCAGACGCTCTGCCTGGCGAAATAGCCGTCGCAGCCGAGCCGGTCGCGGAGGTCGGCATCCCTCGCCAACCGATCCAGCGCCCCGACCAGCTCGTCCCCCGACCGGAAAACCAACCCGCCGCCGCTCTCCGCGACGAGTTCCGGCAGGGCCCCCAGGTCGCGGACGACGACCGGCGTCTTCTCGGCGAACGCCTCCAGGACGACGTAGCCGAACGTCTCATAAACCAGCGACGGCACCGCGACGGCGACCGCCCCGCGGAACAGCGCGGCGACCTGCGCCGAGTCGAGCCGGCCCTCGAAGTGGACGTTCGTCATCCCCTCGGCCAAACGGCGCAATTCGCCCTCGAACGGCCCCGAACCCGCGATCCGGAGGTCGAGATGGGGCAACCGGTGCATCGCCTCGATGACGTCCTGGAATCCTTTGATCTTCTCCAGCCGCCCGACCGCCGCGACATAAGGCCGGTCGAACCGGGGCGAGGGGACCTCGGGCAGTCCCGTGTAATCGTCCGGCAGGAAGTAGGGCAGGTGAGTCATCGGCACGTCAATCCCTCGGCGCGCATGCTCGCGGAGGGTCGACTGGCTCGGCCCGATCAGGGCGTCCAGATGGCGCAGCGATCGGTTCATCAAGTCCGTCTTACGCCAGATCTGAGGCGGAATCCCAGCCTGGACGCAGCACCGGACGCATTCTCGCGTCTCACAGACGCCCTCCTTAAACTTCCAGAGGACGTGCAGCGGGCAGACCAGCCAGTGTTCGTGCGTGGTCATGAACTTGACCGCCCCCGGCGCCGGCACGCTCAGCAGCCCCGGTCCGCCGATCAGCGAGAGGTTGTGGAAGTGGACCACGTCCGGTCGGATCGAGCGGAGCAGATTGCGGATCGGCTTCTCCTTGAACCCGGGACGCCCCGTCTGGTGCGTCGCCAGCGGCGAGAGCGGCCCGAACCGGCTGGCCAGCGGATGAATCGTGACGCCCGGAGGCACCTCGTAAGGCCGAGGCGTCTGGTCCCCCTTGACCATATCGAACGCATCCCGGCAGTAGATCACATGGACCTCATGCCCATGCCTGGCCAGAGCCCGCGAGAGCCGGTCGACGAACGCCGCGTCGCCGCCGAAGCTGTGCGGGCCGAAGAAGGTCGTGAGCATGGCGAACTTCATGGGCTCAGTCCTTTGATCCCTGATCGGTTGCCGGGCATCCTTGCCCGCGACCCCGAAGCCCCGTAGGGCAGGCTTCAGCCTGCCGATCGAACGAATGATTAATTTTGGAAAATTGGATCGGTTCTGTTGACGAAGAACTTGCCCGCCCCGAAAAAACAGTCGGGCAGCTTTCCCGAGAGCCAGAGGACGAGGAACTCTACCAAGGGCATATCGTACCGTTCAAATTTCCAAAGGCCATGAGGGTAGAGGATCAAGGGCCATTCATTAGGATGACCAATCGTTTGCCAGAAAGCATAACCACCGTTGATATCTCCGCCCGCCGGAAATAGACCGCCCGACTCCGGGAAGGATGGAAAGGGGCAAGCTTCCGGGAAGGAAGGTTTCGCAAACTCATACATCTCCAAGTGGGGATCTAAATCCAGGACCATCCGTTGAACCTGATTGACCAGGTTCAAGCTCTCGGACTGTGAGACGGGGTTGAAGAGCCAGAACAAATCATTGAAGACGCCAGAGCCGTAGGTTGTCATGATTAATTTGTAATCATCGGGAAGGGTGACACCCAACTTTTGTTCGATGTTTCTCCATTGGTTCCATGGAACACGATCGACCAGTAATGCTGGGGGAGGCGCAAGAACAATCAGATCGTCCACGCTCTTTCGATCTTCTTCCATGCCTGATTCGCCCTGGGACGCCTATGGCAAATTATGGAAACTTTGATCGTTTTCGCAGCCTCGCATGGCAGGCTTTATGTCACCGCTCGGTAGGTTTTGCCGATTAATCCGCTCGGTAGGTTTTGCCACGCAACGGGTAACTTGATTTAATGAGTAGGCATCCTTCGCTGTCACTGAACGCCGGGTTTTACCGCATGGGCTCCCTTTCGCCGATGGGTCACCTCCATCCCACACACCGACTCCCGGCTCAATTCCTGGGCCGGTTGGCGACGAATCTCGAGCCCCTGCGCATCCTGGAACGTCCATTGACCTTCCACCGGATCGAAGCCCACCCACACCGTCCGGCCGGCCCACACCACTCCCACGCTGCACGGCCGGTTGTACACCGAGAGCTTGCCTCCCCGATCCACCTGGCGTGGGACTCGATGCGTGCCCACCAAGTCCCAAACCTTCTGAAGGTCCCAGGTCGAGTCCTCCTGCAGCGGGTCGTAGGTCCGGCCCGAGTGCCTCAGCCCCGGGTAAGCCGCCAGACGCGACTGGCCGCACCTCACCGGATAGACTTCCCGCTGGACGCGGTCCATCTCCTCCAGACGCCGTTGCAACTCGGCGACCGACCCGCTCGTCCAGGGCTCGCACCACTGCTTGCCCACCCCTTGCCCCCGCTCGACCACGCCATTGGCCTGAGGGCAACGTGGCGGATTGGCCAAGACCCCGACGCTCATCCCCGCCAGCCAGCAGACCAGGTCGGTGGGCAGGTCGCCGCGCGATCCCCAGGGGGCCCCGTTGTTGACCCTCAGCCGCTCGGGGCGGCCCCACCTCTGGAACGACTGCCTCAGCGCCGTCTGGGTGGCGCGAGGATCGACCTGAGTCCAGCAGCCCAGGGGGGAAAACGTCCGTCCTCAAGACGGCACCGGTCGCCTCGTCCAAGATCCGCAGCCAACTCACTTCGGTCTTGTCAGCCAGGCGGATGTGTTCGGAGGCATCGATCTGCCAGGTCTGATGCGGTCGCTCGGCGCGAGTGGTGGACGCCGCGGCCCGCCGCCCGGCCGGGGCGTGAGCCAACTCGGCGGCCCGGAACCAGCGGCGGATCGTTGACGGATTGGGCCAGGCGAGTTGGGGCTGGGCGTCGGCGAGCATGGCGCGGATCAACTCCGCCCCCCAGGTGGGATGTTCACGGCGTGAGGCAAGGACGGCCTGGCGGATGGCCTCGGGATGGGCATGGTTCGGAGGCGTGGGCGGCCCATAGCTGGGCCTCAGGCCCGACTCCCCCCGCTCGCGACAACGCTTCAGGAGATGACGAATCGTGCGTGGGGACAAGCCAAAGGAGTCGGCGAGTGAGGTCACGGATTCGCCCCCATCGGCTCGCTCCCGAAGCTTCTGGCGGACCGGGACGGGAACGGATCTGGGCATCGAGGCGGCCTCCGAGTAAAGGTGGTAACAGCGAAGGATGCCTACTCATTAAATCAAGTTACCCGTCGCGTGGCAAAACCTACCGAGCGGATTAATCGGCAAAACCTACCGAGCGGTGACATTTAGCCTGCCGATCGATCGGATGACGGCCGGCTGAAGTCTGCCCTACATTGTTACCTCCGAATCTCTCGTCCAGCCGCGCGGATTGTCAAGAAACGTAGGGCAGGGCTTGTGTCACCGCTCGGTAGGTTTTGCCGATTAATCCGCTCGGTAGGTTTTGCCACGCGACGGGTAACTTGATTTAATGAGTAGGCATCCTTCGCTGTTACCACCTTTACTCGGAGGCCGCCTCGATGCCCAGATCCGTTCCCGTCCCGGTCCGCCAGAAGCTTCGGGAGCGAGCCGATGGGGGCGAATCCGTGACCTCACTCGCCGACTCCTTTGGCTTGTCCCCACGCACGATTCGTCATCTCCTGAAGCGTTGTCGCGAGCGGGGGGAGTCGGGCCTGAGGCCCAGCTATGGGCCGCCCACGCCTCCGAACCATGCCCATCCCGAGGCCATCCGCCAGGCCGTCCTTGCCTCACGCCGTGAACATCCCACCTGGGGGGCGGAGTTGATCCGCGCCATGCTCGCCGACGCCCAGCCCCAACTCGCCTGGCCCAATCCGTTGACGATCCGCCGCTGGTTCCGGGCCGCCGAGTTGGCTCACGCCCCGGCCGGGCGGCGGGCCGCGGCGTCCACCACTCGCGCCGAGCGACCGCATCAGACCTGGCAGATCGATGCCTCCGAACACATCCGCCTGGCCGACAAGACCGAAGTGAGTTGGCTGCGGATCTTGGACGAGGCGACCGGTGCCGTCTTGAGGACGGACGTTTTCCCCCCTGGGCTGCTGGACTCAGGTCGATCCTCGCGCCACCCAGACGGCGCTGAGGCAGTCGTTCCAGAGGTGGGGCCGCCCCGAGCGGCTGAGGGTTGACAACGGGGCCCCCTGGGGATCGCGCGGCGACCTGCCCACCGACCTGGTCTGCTGGCTGGCGGGGATGAGCGTCGGGGTCTTGGCCAATCCGCCACGTTGCCCTCAGGCCAATGGCGTGGTCGAGCGGGGGCAAGGGGTGGGCAAGCAGTGGTGCGAGCCCTGGACGAGCGGGTCGGTCGCCGAGTTGCAACGGCGTCTGGAGGAGATGGACCGCGTCCAGCGGGAAGTCTATCCGGTGAGGTGCGGCCAGTCGCGTCTGGCGGCTTACCCGGGGCTGAGGCACTCGGGCCGGACCTACGACCCGCTGCAGGAGGACTCGACCTGGGACCTTCAGAAGGTTTGGGACTTGGTGGGCACGCATCGAGTCCCACGCCAGGTGGATCGGGGAGGCAAGCTCTCGGTGTACAACCGGCCGTGCAGCGTGGGAGTGGTGTGGGCCGGCCGGACGGTGTGGGTGGGCTTCGATCCGGTGGAAGGTCAATGGACGTTCCAGGATGCGCAGGGGCTCGAGATTCGTCGCCAACCGGCCCAGGAATTGAGCCGGGAGTCGGTGTGTGGGATGGAGGTGACCCATCGGCGAAAGGGAGCCCATGCGGTAAAACCCGGCGTTCAGTGACAGCGAAGGATGCCTACTCATTAAATCAAGTTACCCGTTGCGTGGCAAAACCTACCGAGCGGATTAATCGGCAAAACCTACCGAGCGGTGACACAAGCCCTACCCTACGGGAAATCGTCCTCTCCTGGACGACTTCCGCCCGATGCCGCAATCCGTTGGCGCCCCCCCTCCCTAGAAATGGCCTTCGAGGACAAATTGCCTGTTCACGGTGACGGCCGTTCACGATAGTATTGACGGTATCCGGTTCACCCCTGGTGGGTCGATCGGCTTCGGATCGGCCGCGAAAAGGGGATGAACGAGATGATCAACGATCTGTCGGTCACTCCCCCGGCCGCCGACCCGACCCATCAACTGGACAAAGCGGCCACCCTGGTCCAGATCGAGCAACTGGCCGGCTTGCCGCAGGACTGGAACGGATACGGGGCCTCCCCGATCGATCCGCAGGTGATCGAGGCGGCCTCGCGGTTCGTCAACCTCCTGCCGCCTGTTGCGATCGGGACGTCCCAGGTCGTCCCGATGACGCGAGGCCGGCTCCAGTTCGAGTGGCATCGGGGCAATCGATCGCTGGAACTGGAATTCGAGAGCGTGACGCTGGTCCACTTCTTGAAATACGATTCGGATCGAGGCATCGAGGAAGAGGATGTCATCCCGGCGGGAGACACGGCGCGACTGATGGAACTTTTCCACTGGCAGGCCGGGTTATCAGCCTGAGTCGGCAACGCCGGGTGCCACGGGTTCGGTACTCCGACCCTGTGTGCCAGTAACGGTCATCAACGGCGCGGGGTTGGAGTAGCGAACCCGTGGCACCCGGCGGAAGGATGATCTTGGGGTCCGTGTTCGAGGGAACCCATCATGTCACCGATTCTTCAGCAATTCGGCCTCGATACGCTCAGCGTCGCGGATCGGCTCGCCCTGGCCCAGGCGCTCTGGGACAGCGTCCACGACTCTTTGGACCGGGAGCCGATCGACCCGGCCGTCCGCGCTGAGTTGGAACGGCGGGCCGCCTTGTCGGACGCCGACCCTTCTCGCGGGACCCCCTGGGAAGTTGTCCGGGCCGAGGCCCGGGCGCGGTGGTCCCGTTGAGCCTGGCCGTCATCCTCGACCCCGAAGCCCGGGTCGAGTTCGACGAGGGGTACGACTTTTATGAAGGCCGGCAGGCCGGGCTGGGCGAGGTGTTCGCCGACGCGGTGCAGCTCGTCCTGGACCGGATCGGGGAGAGTCCGCAGTCGCATCGAGTCGTGTTCGGCAACGTCAGGCGGGCGGTGGTCCACGGATTCCCCTACTGCGTCTACTACCGCGAAGAGGCGACCCAGGTCAGGGTGCTGTCCGTGTTCCACACGAAGCGTGATCCCAACGTCTGGCAATCTCGGGCCTGAATCCGTCGTAACCGACGACGCCCGAGTCTCGCAGGCTGGATCGAGGCCCAGTTATTCCCAAAGCTGGGTCTCGAGCCAGCCGACTTCTGCTGACCCCGAGGTGCCACGATGAGAAGCCTCGCCGAAGGTCTGCCCCCCGAGGTCGCCGCTCGGGTTAACCCGCTCTGGCGCGAGAACGAACGGGGTTACTGGGCCGTCCGTGACGGCCTGCTCGCCGAGCATGGCGGCCGGTGGGTCGCCTTCGCCGATGGGGCGGTCATCGCCTCCGGGGCCAGCCCGGTCGAGGTCTTTCGGGCCGGTCAGTCGTCCGGCCGGCATCCCTTCATCATCCGCGTCGGGGCGGAGGACGAACCTTGCCGGATGCGCCGGGTGCCACGGGTTCGGTACTCCGACCCCGTGTGCCAGTAACGGTCATCAACGACACGGGGTCGGAGTACCGAACCCGTGGCAACCGGCGTAGGAAGGTCGGGGATACCCGCCGCTCACCGCGGGCGAGCGTCGCGAGGGGCTTGTAGGTCGAGGGCGGCAGCCCTGCTTGCGATAAGGATGTGCAGGGCGGCGTAGCCGGTGCGTAGCACGGGAGGCGCAGCGAACCCCGGAGCAGCCTGGACCGAAGTCATCGCCCTCAGTGTCGCCCCCTGGAATCAACTAACAGATAAAATAAAATACATGTCATCGGTATTTCGCCAGATCCGAGGTCGCTTTTTGGCACGAGGCCGGGCCGGATCGGCATGTCGCAAAAAGAACGATCTTTGGTCCAGAATCTGCTTGCCCGATTCTCCCGGAGGCTTCCCATGACCCGAAGCCGACCTTGTTGACGCGGCTCCTCGACGGCAGCCTGTTCCGGGCGTCGAAGACCAAACCCCTTCTGGCAAGTCTTCGGGCGATGAGTTGCGGTGAAGCCCTGGTTCTAACCCGGCCTGATTTATGAGAATCCCACGATTCCGCCTCACCGTACGCGGTCTGATGATCGCCGTGCTGGCCTCGGCACTGCCCATCTGGTGGTTCGTCGGCCGCCCCGCGTGGTTTGAAAGGATCGCAGACTACCACAACGAGCAATATCGGGCATCCTTGTTTAACCAGAAGCCGCAATACGGGAACCCGCTGATAGTCGTCTCGGACGTGACGATGATGGGCGAGTGGCATCTGATCATGTCGCTGCGCTATCGCGACGCCGTCAGAGATTACTGGAAGCCCCTCGGTCCCGACCCGCGCATGCCTCGGGAGGGCGACGTCCTGATCGCTGAACCCTTCGATGAACACCACAAGTGGCATTTCGGCACGAAGGAAGAGCTGCAGAGAGTCATGGACGATCGGGAGCGGAAGAGGAGGAACAGGGGAACCATATGAGGCCGCCCCGCCCGACGATCCCCCGACCGATGCTCGCGGTAGCCATGACCGCCCTCATCATGACTTCCGTGGTGGCCGCCGCGTGATCTGGTGGGCGGCGACAAAGTAGGACACGAACCGGGGTGAACGATGGAGGGAATGAATCTCGGAGCGATGTACCTCATTGCCCTCATCGCGCTCGTCGGCGGGCTGTTGTCGCTCGTCGCCCTCGTCTCGCTCCTTCTCGGCAAGTTCGGGCTGGCGAGGCTGGCTTTCGCCATCGGTTTGCTCGCCTCGGCGATCCTGGCCGCCCTCGCTTCACTCACATACCTCACGGACGTGGGGCATAACGCACCTCAGGGTGCTGGCCTGATCTTCGCCATGATGGCCGCCGTCCTGCTGCTCGCGGGGTGGGGACAGTTCCGCGCGGCGACCGCGTTTCCTGGCCGCTATCTCATCTCACTGGCGATGTCCATGGCGGCGGTGGGTCTGCTTCCCCTCGCGATTCCGATCGGAAATCTCTTCGTGGCGAACGCGGTAGCCAACATGAAGTTCGACGGCCGCCTGGTCTTCATGACCCTGATCTTCAGCATCGGACTCGGCGTGGCCAGTTGCGCGGTCGCGATACCGCCGACTGAGGAAGAACCACCGATCAAAGGCAAGATAGAGGACGAGTTATGAGGGTTGTCGTCCGGTGGTATCTTGGCGATCTCGGCCTTGATGTCGCGTTCAATCGCGTAGAGCTCTCGATAAGAGGCCAGGGCCACGGCCGATCGCGCTGCATCCGTGGTCTGCGCCGGTTGCCACGGGTTCGGTACTCCGACCCCGTGTGCCAGTAATGGTCATCAACGGCACGGGGTCGGAGTACCGAACCCGTGGCACCCGACGCTCATTGACCGCCCGAGATCGGCCCGGTAGGCTCCTCAATATGGACTACTCTCACCTGATCACGATCGAGCCGGACAAGCGGAGCGGTCAGCCGTGCATCCGCGGGTTGCGGATGACCGTCCGGGATGTCCTCGAGTATCTGGCCGGCGGGATGTCGGTCGATGAGATCCTGGCCGACTTTCCGGACCTGACGGCCGAGGACATCCGGGCCTGCCTGGCCTTCGCGGCGGATCGGGAACGACGGCTCTGGGTGATCCCGGCCGCGTGAAATTGCTCTTCGACCAGAACCTGTCGCATCGACTGGTCGGGTTGCTCGCCGCCGAGTTCCCGGGCTCGGCCCACGTCCGGGACGCCGGCCTGTCCTCCGCTCCCGACCCGAACGTCTGGGCTTACGCGGCGGCCAATGGGTTTGTCATCGTGTCCAAGGACGCCGATTTCCAGCAGCGGGCCCTGCTCTATGGTCACCCGCCGAAGGTGATCTGGGTTCGACTCGGGAACTGCTCCACCTCGGCGGTCGCGGCGCTGCTCAAGATGCGATTCACGGACATCGAGGCGTTCGAGGCCGATCTCCTCGCCTCCTTCCTGGCGCTGGCTTGAGTCTCGTAGGCTTCGATTGCTGTCAACCATCTCACGACGGCCGATGATGTCCGACGTGATTCCGGCGTCTCATTCCGACGGAACGTGTGATAATCCTCGGTGCCGGAAGCGATAGTAATCCGGATGGACGCGATCTCGACGCGGAGTCGGTCGCGCCCGGAATTGGCTTTGTCTTTCTCCGGGGCTCATTCTCGTCGGCGAGGGCTGGCGGGATATGACCTGGTGACGGATTGGCTTTGTCTTCTGGTCTGCGTTCGATTGGCTTTGTCTTCTGGTTTGCTGTCGATTGGCTTTGTCCTCTGATCCGTGATGAATTGGCTTTGTCTTCTGATCTGGTCTCGATTGGCCTTGTCTTCTGATCCGCGGTTGGCTTTGTGCTCTGTCCGCGATTGGCTTTGTCTTCTGGTTTGCTCTCGCTTGGCTTTGTCTACTGTCCGCGATTGGCTTTGTCTTCTGGTTTGCTGTCGATTGGCTTTGTCCTCTGATCCGTGATGAATTGGCTTTGTCTTCTGATCTGGTCTCGATTGGCCTTGTCTTCTGATCCGCGGTTGGCTTTGTGCTCTGTCCGCGATTGGCTTTGTCTTCTGGTTTGCTCTCGCTTGGCTTTGTCTACTGTCCGCGATTGGCTTTGTCTTCTGGTTTGCTCTCGCTTGGCTTTGTCTACTGTCCGCGATTGGCTTTGTGTTTGAAGGGACACGGTTGGTCGAGGTAGGCGTCGGATTGTTGGTAATTTGGTAAGAATGCGTAGGGCGGGTCGAGCCTCGGGCGAGCCCCACCATCAAATTCGTGGTGAGGCTCGCCCGAGGCTCGACCCACCCTACGAAAATTGCCCAGATGTCCAGATCGGCTGTTCATGGGGACGGCCGGCCACGATGGGATTGATGGAGTCCGGATCATCCGATCCTTCGGCTCGTTCACCCGAGGTTGATCCAGCGTTCAATTCCGACTAAAATCACAATCAGAAGACGGATCGGGCAAATATTCCGTATCCCAGACGATGCGGCGAGATGAGAGAGGGTGAGACGATGGCGACCGAGGCGAGTCGGCTGGCGGCGATCCGGGAGAAGGTCGAGGCGGGGCAGCGGCTGAGCTTCGAGGACGGGCTCGCGCTCGAGGCGTCCAACGACCTGTTCGCCATCGGCTCGATGGCCAACCTGGTCCGCGAGCGGTACAACGGCAACTTCGGCTACTACAACGTCAACACCCACATCAACCCGACCAACGTCTGCGTCTACAAGTGCGACTTCTGCGCCTTCCGCGCCGACCTCGACGACAAGCGGGCCTACGTCATGGACCGCGACCAGATCCTCGAACGGGCCAAGTCGGCGCACGACCGCGGGGCGACCGAGCTGCACATCGTCGGCGGCCTGCACCACAAGCTCCCGTTCGACTATTACGTCGACATCGTCCGCTGGATCAAGGAAGCGTATCCCGAGATCCACATCAAGGCATATACGGGGGTCGAGATCGAGTTCTTCGCCAAGATCGCCAGGCTCTCGATCCGCGAGGTCCTGCAGAGGCTGGTCGACGCCGGGCTGGGCAGCCTTCCCGGCGGCGGGGCCGAGATCTTCCACCCCGAGGTCCGCGAGGAAGTCTGCGGCGCCAAGGCGTCGACCGAGGTCTGGCTCAACGTCCACCGGACGGCCCACCAGCTCGGCCTGCACTCCAACGCGACGATGCTCTACGGCCACATCGACAGGCCCAAGCACCGGATCGACCACCTGGTCCGGCTCCGCGAGCTGCAGGACGAGACCGGCGGCTTCCAGACCTTCATCCCCCTGGCCTTCCACCCCGACAACTCGCGGATGGACGAGATCCCCAAGCCCTCCGGCGTGATGGACCTCAAGACGATGGCCATCAGCCGCCTGATGCTCGACAACTTCCCGCACATCAAGGCGTACTGGATCATGCTCGGGATCAAGACCGCTCAGGTGGCCCTGTCCTTCGGCGCCGACGACATCGACGGGACGGTTGTCCACGAGACGATCTACCACGAGGCCGGGGCCGAGACCCCGCAGGAGATCACCGTCAACGAGATCCGCCGCCTGATCACCGAGGCCGGCCGGATTCCCGTCGAGCGCGATACCCTCTACCACCGGGTCGACCGCGAGGGCGCCCGATGGACCAGCGGAGAGGCGATCAAGGTCGCGGCGCTGGCGGGGTGATCCGGAATCGAAAGGTCGACGACGATGAGACCCGAGAAGCTCACCGACGCCCAGGAGAAACGCCTTCGCGACCAGGTCATCACCCTCGATCAGCCCGGCTCGATCCTGCGCGACTTCGGCATGCTCCTGGATTTCCTCGGAACCGGGCCGGTCGAGGCGGCGGGGAAGTACAACCTGCTCCCGATCAAGTTCATCGATGAGCTGGACGGACGCCTGAGCCGGCCCCTCCATCTCGACCTGAAACGACCGCAGATCCGGTCGCATCCCTACTTGCAAGGGCTCAACCTCGTGCTCCGGGCCTCCGGGCTGAGCCGGATCGAAGGCTCGGGCGCCAGGGCCCGGATGATGCTCGACCCGGCCATGATGGCGATCTGGGACGGGCTCAACCCCACCGAGCGGTATTTCAACCTGCTCGAGGCCTGGCTCCGGTTCGGCCGGGCGGAGATGATCGGCGAGCGGGGCTTGGCCTGGCAGACTCCGCTCTCGACCGTCCTGATGATCTGGAGCCGCCTCCCGGCGAAGGGAATGCAAGTCCAACCCGTCAAAGCCCGGCGAAATCCACCTTTTCGGGATCTATCGGAACCTCTACCAGCTCGCCCTGATGGACCTGTTCGGGCTCCTGGACGTCAAGCAGCTCTCCCGGCCGGTCACCCCCTGGGGCCCGGCCAGCGTCCATCACAACCCGTTCGGCGATGCCGCACTCACCCTGCTCGCTTCAGCCGAGCTCGATACGTTATTCGGAATTGAGCCATCTTCAGAGGACGATGAGGACGATGACGAGGAGGAGGAATGGGAGCTGGAGGTCCCCCAGTTCGGAGCCTGGCAGCCGCTCTTCCAGCCGTATTTTCCCGGAGTGGCGGGAGAACTTGCGGTTCCCGGAGCCGGAACTGCGCGAGGGCGAATTCATCTTCCAGGTCAGCCTGGGCAAGATCTGGCGACTCATCGCCATGCCGGCCGGATCGACCCTGGATGACCTGATCGGTCAGATCCTCAACTCGGTGGATTTCGACTTCGATCACCTGTACGAGTTCACCTACCGCGACCGCCTGGGAGCCAACGTTTCCTCCGGCAATTCGGACGATGGTGACGGCCCGGCGTCCTTGACGTCAAGATCGGGTCGCTGCCGCTCGAACCAGGGCAGTCGATGAAATTGACCTACGACTTCGGCGACAACTGGCGATTCGACGTCAAGCTGGTCCGGATCGACCCGCCCGATGCCAGGAGCAAGAAGGCCAGGAAGCCCCGCATCCTGGAAAGCCACGGCAAGGCGCCGGAGCAATACCCGAACTGGGACGAATGAAACGGAACGAGGCCGGGATGGCTCCCGGCCTCGTTCCGCGGTCTTGAAGAACCGATCTTGGCGTCTTACCGATTGGCGCCCTGCGGCTTGCGGCGGTTCTTGAGCGGGCCGCCGGAGTGGCCTCCGCCGTTGCCGCCGCCATGACCACCGCTGTTGCCGCCGCCGTTGCGGCGAGGCGGATGGAACGGCCGGCCGCCACGGGCGGGGCCTCGACGGCCTCCGGGAGCGGGGCGCTGGGGGCGGAAGAAGGGCCGGGGCGGGGCGGGGATGCCGTCGACCTGGTCGGCTTCCAGCTCGCGGGTGATGGCCCGCTCGATCTGGTCGAGCATCTTGGCCTGGTCGGGGCAGACCAGCGAGAACGCCGCGCCGTCGGAGCCCATCCGGCCGGTCCGGCCGATCCGGTGGACGTAATGCTCGGGGTCCTCGGGCAGGTCGAAGTTGATGACGTGGGTCACGCCCCGGACGTCGATCCCCCGGCCGACGACGTCGGTCGCGACCAGGATCGAGAGCCGGCCGAGCCGGAACGCCCTGCAGGACCCGGTTGCGCTGGGCCTGGCTGAGGTTGCCGTGCATCGTGTCGGCCTTGAAGCCCTCCTGGCGGAGCAGCAGCCCGACCCGGTCGGCCCCCCGCTTGGTCCGGCAGAAGACGATGGCGCGAGGCGGCTCCTCGCGGCGGATCAGGCCGATGAGCAGGTCGAACTTGCGGTCGGCCTGGACCATCAGGTACGACTGCTTGATCGCCGGGATCGTCGCGTCCTCGTTCTCGTGGATGAGGCGGACGTCCTCGGGGTCGTTCAGGTACGTGTTGGCCAGCTCGCGGACTTCCTTCGGCATGGTGGCCGAGAGGAGCAGGGTCTGGCGGCCCTGCTCGGGGACGGCGCGGAGGATCTCCTCGACGGCGGGCCGGAACCCGATGTCGAGCATCTGGTCGGCCTCGTCGAGCACCACGATCTTGACCTTGTCGAGCCGGATCGCGTGGCGGGCCATCAGGTCCATCAGGCGGCCGGGGGTGGCGACCACCACCTGGCAGCCCTGGCCGAGCATCCGCTGCTGGCGGATGATCGACTCGCCGCCGACCACCGCCGACGGCGTAAGCCCGTCGGCCGTAGGAGAGCCGCTCGAACTCGCGGCCGATCTGGGTGACCAGCTCGCGGGTCGGCGCCAGGATCAGGGCCTGCGGCCTCCGCTCGCGCTCGTCGATCTTCTCCAGGATCGGCAGCAGGAACGCCGCCGTCTTGCCCGTCCCGGTCGGGGCATTGCCCAGGCAGTCGCGCCCCGCCAGGGCGGCGGGGATCAGCCGGGCCTGGATCGGGCTCGGCGTCTTGAAACCGGCGCGATCGAGGGAACGCAGGCTGATCTCGCTCAGGCCCATCCCGGCGAAGGTCGGCCGTCTGACTCGGTCGTCACTTCGATCTCGATCTCGATCTCGGTCGGCATTGTCTCTTCGGTCGTCGTCTGCAAACTCAGCTCCTTGATGACCCCGACTTGCGGCGCGGACGGGACGACACGATCGGGTCGGTCGTCCGAAGCTCGGACGCGGCTTCCATACTGTCGGCCTTGTCGCGCCACAATGGGTCCGGGCCGATCAAGTGACCGACGTCGGGAGGAACCGAAAGCGCAAAGAGACCAACCAGGCAGGTGAAACGCGAAAGGCGTGAGTTGCTCGGCCTCAAGCCGGTGGGGTATACGTTCGAATAATGTCTTCAGTCAATCCTGCGAGAACATTGTAACACGCCGTCAAGTCTCGGCGAACCTCTCTTTGCCCCGGATTCGGAAAATCGCCGAGAGTCCCGGAACCATTCGGCCATTTCGCCCCAAGTTCCCGATTCCTTCGTCCCGAATCGAGGCGCCGAACGTATTAAAAGGAAGAAGGGGAAACGCCCGGGGGAACTTCGACCACCGAGCAACCCTTCTTCACATCTCTCAGGTCGAATCTCGACCAAGGTCAGGCCCATGGCTCTCAACACCGACCGGGAAGACGTTCGCTCTCCCCTCGTGCCCCGGCAGGCCCCCCCGTCGGAGGGCCGTCGCGAACCCGTCAAGCCAGTCGAAGACGAGCTGGGACTCTTCGGCCTCGGTGAAGATCCGCGAGAAGACCAGCTCGCCCGACAGGATCTCTCCTCGAAGCCGGAAGATTACTTCTCGTGTGACCCCCAGCACTTCCATCACGAAGTGCTCTGAATCGCGAGAGCGAGAAAATGTCCGGAAGGTCGATCCGGGCATACGGGTTGCGTGTTCACCTTGTCGGGGGATGGTCCATCGGCGGAACTTCGGCCGCCCGGCCATCCTTCCCCCCATTCCTCCGACAAGGTCGCCCGCGACCAAGGGGAGCCGTATGGAATTCTCCAGGACTCACGAGGAAGGTTCATCCCATCCCCCGACGACGTCGGATGGCCCGCCTTCTCCGGAACCCAGGGGGGTTGTTGAAGATGAGCTTGGCTTGCTCGGGCTTCCCCACGAGGCGGAGCAGCCCGATCACGACCTCCGGCATGCCCTGCCCTTGAGGCCGGAAACCTATTTCGAGCCCGAGGCCGAGCGTCCCGATGAGGATCTCCGGCATGCCCTGCCCTTGAGGCCAGAGAGCTATTTCGAGCACGACCCGAATCCCGACCCGCCTCGGCCCGACACGGCCTGAAGACGCCTCGATCGGCCGACCGCGAAGGATTGGCCATCCCAAGGGCCCGATCTCAAACCTCCGCCTCGGTCTCCGGCTTGATCGAGGTGTGATACCGGCCGTAGCCGAAGTAGATCAGCAGCCCGAGCCCCAGCCAGGCGATCAGGCGAATCCAGTTATCCGGCCCGAGCGAGAACATCAAACCGCCGTTGACCAGGATGCCCAGGCGCGGCCACCACCGGCAGGCCGGGGACGCGGAACGGCCGGGGGATCTCCGGGCTCTTGTGCCGGAGAATCCAGACCGCCGCGCAGACGACCAGGAAGGCGAACAGGGTCCCCACGCTCACCAGGTCCGCCAGGAAGTTGAGCGGGACCGTGGCCGAGATCAGGCCGACAACCACGCCGACCAGGATCGTCGACTTCCAGGGCGTCAGGAACCGCGAATGGACCGCCCCGAAGAACCCGCGCGGGAGCATCCCGTCGCGGGCCATCGCCAGCAAGATCCGGGGCTGGCTCAAAGTCCCAACCAGCAAAGAACTTGTGATTCCGGCCAGGATCGCTGCCGTGATCAGGCCCGACGCCCAGGTCGTCCCGTGTCGGGCGAACGCCGAGGCGATCGGCGCGTCCGTGTCGATCTGCTCGTAGGGGACCATCCCGGTCAAGATCCCCGCCACGGCGATGTACAGCACCGAGCAGATCATCAGCGACCCCAGGATGCCGATCGCCAGGTCGCGCCGGGGGTTCTTGGCCTCCTCGGCGTGGGTCGAGATCGAGTCGAACCCGATATAGGCAAAGAAGATATGCGCGGCGCCCAGCGAGACGCCCTTCCAGCCGTGGTCCTTGTGGAGGAACGGCGTCCAGTTCCTCGGCTCGACGTAGGTCGCCCCCAGGCCGATCACCAGGCCGATCACCGAGAGGTTCAGGAGCACCATCGAGGCGTTGAACGTCGCGCTCTCGCGGACCCCGATGACCAGGATGACGGTGATCGCCAGCATGATCAGCAGGGCCGGGATATTGGCGTAAGCCTGGACGTGGCCAATCGATCCGTCCGCCAGAGCGACCGCGACCTTGTTCCGGATGAACGAGTGCGACTCGACGTTGAAGTCCCACGGGGCGTTGAGCCAGCGGGGGTCGAGGACGATGTGGAGCTGGTTCTTGAAGAGGGCGTCCAGGTACTTCGACCACCCGACCGCGACGGCCGACGAGCCGATCGCGTACTCCAGGACCAGGTCCCAGCCGATGATCCAGGCGACCAGCTCTCCAAGTGTTGCATAAGCATACGTATAGGCACTGCCGGCCACCGGGACCATGCTGGCCAGCTCGGAATAGCAGAGCGCCGCGAACCCGCAGCCGATCCCGGCCAGGAGGAACGAGAGGACGAGCGAGGGCCCCGCGTCGTTCTTCGCCGCCTGCCCGGTCAGGACGAAGATCCCCGCGCCGATGGTCGCCCCGACCCCCAGCGCCGTCAGGGCGACCGGCCCGAGGACCCGGTGCAGCCGCTCCCCCCCGTGCATCTCCTTGAGCAGCGTCTCGATCGGCTTCCGCGCGAACGGGTCGGAAGGTCGTCGTCCCATCCTGGTCCTTTCCTGAAGTCGTCCGGCGTCGGTCCCCGAGGGGCTCCAGGGTACGATAACGGCCGTCCCGGGCAAAGCCAACCGGAGCCCCGACCAACACCGCGAATTTCCAATGCAAACCCAATCTCGCGGAACTTGATTCAGAGTAATGACTTGAGTCAAAATCTTCGGAACAGACAGTCGGCGTCCGGACCTCTCGACCCCCCGGCGAGCGACGGAAAGGCGAACCCAGGGACCCCACGTCCGGAAATGCAAAGCCAACGTGAGCACTCGCCCTGAGAAATCCGAAGCCAACAGGGACCCTCTCGAAGACCGCTCGGAGCGCGGCGGAGCCGCCAACGATGATCGGAGAGAATTGGTCGGGTGGGTCGAGCGCAGCGAGCCCCACCACGCATTGATGGTAGGGCTCGCTGCGCTCAATCCACTCGACACAGATCGCCCAAAAACAAGCGTTCAGAGAAATCCAACCCCCCAGAAACGCGAACCCGGGAACCCAACACCCGGAAATCCAAAGCCAACGCGAGCCCTCACCCTGAGAAATCCGAAGCCAATGACGCCTCTCCCGGCGAGCGGGCCGACGAGGCCCGCTCCAGGTAATCACTATCGTGAAATCCTCCGACGATTAACCGGGTTTCCGGCCGGGTCGTCCGGCGCACCCGGCCTCCGCCGACGATCGGGACCCTCCCCGACCCGGAGCGGGGCCTCAGACTTTGCCGGGCAAAGCGCGGCAAAAGGGCCCTCGAAAGCCCGAAAACCGGCCCGAATTGACCCGATTTCGGGTCGAAAGGGGGTCAAAATCGACGAATCAGGGGAGGAAAAGCGCGACTCGGCGCCCACTTTGTGAGGCAAACCATTTCGGGTTGGACCACGGAGAGCACAGAGAGCACGGAGGAAGACGGGGGGCAGAGCGGAGGAGGGGTTTTGTCCGATCAAGGAACCGTGGTCGATCGAACCAGGAAACGTTGACCTCGGCCCTGGCGACACTCCTCGTCTTCCTCTGTGTTCTCTGTGTCCTCTGTGGTGATGATCCCCGATCCCGGTGACACGATCATTTCCCGTCGGGCTTCGGCGTGGCCTCCGGCGGCGAGTCGAGGCCGATCAGGGCCTTCGCCTCCTTGTAGGCCAGCCAGAGGATGAGGTTGTCGTGGTCGGCGCCGCCGGCCATCGGGTTCTGCTCGTCCCCGGGCAGCGGCTTCATCTTCGCGGCGGCCTCGGTCGCGAGCGCGCGGGCCTCGTCGTTCTTTCCCTGGCGGAACAGGCTCATCGCCCGGTAGAATGACGACGTGCCGGCGAGAATGTCATTCATCCTGCCGTCGCCGTGGGGAGGGCTCTTTCCCCGGTCCATCGCCGCGGTGAGGGCGGCCTCGGCCTCCGCGAAGTGCCCACCGCGGTATTCCGCCATGCCGAGGGCCATCAGGTAAAAATCCAGCCACTCGTTGACTTTCCCGAGATCCACCGCGCGTCGAGCGAGGACGATCGAGGCATCGAGTTCCGCCTTGCCGGCGCAGGGGAGAAGGCTACACACCTTGGCCGCGCGCTCGGCCGTGCCCGCGTCTTCGGTCCCCTCGGCGTTCGCGAGGATTCGCTGTCGGGTGTCGGCGAGTTCCTTGTCCTGCCCGAACCAGGCCTGCAACGCGGCGACCTTCATCGAGAGCATCGTGTCCTTCGGATTGGCGGCGGAAAGCTCTTCCAGGAGCGGCAGGGCCTCCCGTACGCGACCGGCAGCCAGGTAGCTGCTGACCAGGTTGTTCATGCTCCTGAGCGTGTCGGGGTGGTCGGGGCCGAGCTTGGCCTTCATCAGGGCCAGCGTCTCCTCGCGGAGCTTGAGGGCGTCGGCGTGCCGGCCGAGGGCGGAGTAGCTGAGGACCAGGTTGTTCATGCTCCCGAGCGTGTCGGGGTGGTCGGGGCCGAGCTTGGCCTTCCGAAGCGCCAGCGTCTCCTCGTTGAGCTTGACGGCCTCGGCGTGCCGGCCGAGGGCGGAGTAGCTGTTGGCCAGGTTGTTCATGCTCGCGAGCGTGTCGGGGTGGTCGGGGCCGAGCCTGGCCTTCTGGAGGGCCAGCGTCTCCTCGCGGAGCTTGAGGGCCTCGGCGTGCCGGCCGAGGGCGGCGTAGCTGATGGCCAGGTTGTACATGCTCTCGAGCGTGTCGGGGTGGTCGGGGCCGAGCTTGGCCTTCCGAAGCGCCAGCGTCTCCTCGCGGAGCTTGAGGGCCTCGGCGTGCCGGCCGAGGGCGGAGTAGCCGATGGCCAGGTTGCTCATGCTCATGAGCGTGTCGGGGTGGTCGGGGCCGAGCCTGGCCTTCGTCAGGGCCAGCACCTCCTCGTGGAGCTTGAGGGCCTCGGCGTGCCGGCCGAGGTCGCCGTAGCTGATGGCCAGGCTGTTCATGCTCTCGAGCGTGTCGGGGTGGTCGGGGCCGAGCCTGGCCTTCTGACAGGGCCAGCGTCTCCTCGCGGAGCTTGAGGGCCTCGGCGTGCCGGCCGAGGTCGTCGTAGCTGAAGGCCAGGTTGTTCATGCTCGTGAGCGTGTCGGGGTGGTCGGGGCCGAGCTTGGCCTTCCTCAGCGCCAGCGTCTCCTCGAGGAGCTTGAGGGCCTCGGCGTGCCGGCCGAGGGCGTCGTAGCTGGTGGCCAGGTTGTGCATGCTCGCGAGCGTGTCGGGGTGGTCGGGGCCGAGCCTGGCCTTCCGCAGGGCCAGCGTCTCCTCGTGGAGCTTGAGGGCCTCGGCGAGCCGGCCGAGGGCGCAGTAGCTGAGGGCCAGGTTGCTCATGCTCATGAGCGTGTCGGGGTGGTCGGGGCCGAGATGCCGGCGATAGAGCGACCGAGCCGCCTCGAATTGCCCCGCCGCGATCCCCGGCTTGCCCAGGTAAAGGAAGGAGCGTCCAATCGTCATGCGGAGGCGAGCTTCGGTCAGCGGCTTGTCCGGGAAGCCCTTCTCGATCGCGGGCAAGGCGGCCGTGATCGCGTCGGCCAGCTTCACGTCGTAGCCCAGGCCGCCGTCCTGGCCCTTCGGGCGGGCGGCGGCGAAGACCTTGTTCTCGACGAAGCCGAGCACCTCCTCGGCCGTCTCCTTCGCCTTCTTCTCCGCATCGGCCGCCGCCAGGGCCTTCCTCTCGTTCTCCTCGGCCAGCCTCTTCTTGTTCTGGGCGTCGAGCTTGGCCAGGCGTTCGCCCTCGGCCGCCGCGACGGCCTTCTTCTCATTCTCCTGGGCGTCGAGCCTGGCCAGCGCGCTCCGCCTCGGCCGAACGCCGGGCCTCGAACAGGCCCCAGGTCGTCCCCGCCACGCCCGCCACCAGCGCCAGCAGGACCAGGCTCGCGGCGATCACGCCCGCGCGGTGCTTGCGCACGAACTTCCGCAGCCGATACGACCGGCTCGGCGGCGCCGCCAGCACGGGCTCCGACGCCAGATGCCGCAGGATGTCGGCCCCGAAGCCGTTGGCCGTCTCGTACCGCCGGGTCCGGTCCTTCTCCAGCGCCTTCATCACGATCCAGTCGAGGTCCCCGCGGAGCTGCTCGTTTGAGGTGATCGGGGTCGATCGCGCGATTGGCCGCGATGCTGGGCAGGGCGTCGGCCGTGCTCACCTTCGTGCTCGGCTTCGACGGGTCGACCTCGCGGACCATCCGCAGCATCTCCAGCAGGGCGCCTCGCTTGAACTGCGAGTCGCGTCCAGCGGCGGCGAGCCGGCCAGCAGCTCGTAGAGGATCACGCCCAGGGCGTAGACGTCGGTGCGGGTGTCGATGTCCATCGAGTCGACGGGTCGGCCTGCTCGGGCGACATGTAGGTCGGCGTGCCGACGATCGCGCCGGTGTCGCCGAGGGTCCGGTCGGTCAGGTTGGACTCGGTCGCCTTGGCGACGCCGAAGTCGATGACCTTGGGCGTCGGGCCGGCCGTCGACCTCGGTGACCATGACGTTGGAGGGCTTGAGGTCGCGGTGGATGATCCCCTTCTGGTGGGCGTGCTGGACCGCCTGGCAGACGGCGACGAAGAGCTGGAGCCGGGCGGCGACCGACAGGCGGTGCTGGTCGCAGTAGTCGGTGATCGGGACGCCGTCCACCAGCTCCATCACGAAGAAGGGCTGGTTGGCCTCGGTGGCGCCGCCGTCGTAGACGCGGGCGATGTTGGGGTGGTCCATCATCGCCAGGGCCTGGCGTTCGGCGTCGAACCGGGCCAGGACGGTGCGCGAGTCCATGCCGAGCTTGATCAGCTTGAGGGCGACCTGGCGCCTGACCGGCTGGGACTGCTCGGCCCGGTAGACGGTGCCCATGCCGCCCTCGCCGAGGACTTCGAGCAGCGTGTACCGCCCGGCGATGACCCGGCCGGGGACGAAGGCGGCGGGCCCGGCGGCCGTCGGGGTGCCCGCGAGCGTGGGAGCGTCGCCGTCGGCCCGGTGCACCCCGGTGGCCAGCTCCGAGGGCGGAGGGCTTTGAAGGGAGCCCGCGCCGGTGGCCTGGAGGGTGGCGGCCAGGTCGCGTGGGATCGCGGCGGTGGCGTCGGCTTCGAGGAAGCGTCCGGCCCCGTCATGGGCGGCGAGCAGCGCCTCGACCCGCTGGCGGAGGGGGGCGTCGTCGCCGCAGGCCTCATCGAGGTACGCGGCGCGCTCGGCCGGGTCGGTCCGTTCGAGGGCCTCGGCGAAGAGGGTCATCAGTCCGGGGTCGGCGTCGGGCATGGCTTCACCTCCGGGTCGGGGTTACCTCTCACGGTGACGGCCTGGCGCGGGGAGCGGACCGCGTCCCGGCCCCGCGATCATTTCGCGTCGAGCCCTGGCGTGGCGGCGGGCGCGTCGAAGCCGATCAGGGCCTTCGCCTCCTTGTAGGCCAGCCAGAGGATCAGGTCGTCGTGGTAGGCTCCGCCGACCAGCGGGTCCTGCTCGTCTTTGGGCAGCGGCCTCATCTTCGCGGCGGCCTCGGTCGCCAGCGTGCGGGCCTCGTCCTTCTTGCCCCGGCGGAACAGGCTCATGGCCCGGTAGAACGCCGAGATGCCCGTCACGTGGGGATTGTTCGGGGCGGCCTTCGGGGCGGCGAGCAGGGCCTCTTCGGCGGCGACGTCGTGGCCGGCGCGGTATTCGGCCATGCCGAGGGCCAGCAGGAAATGGAATCGGCTCTTACTCCCCTTTCCGAGGTCCAACGCACGCCGGGCGAGGGCGACGGCGGCCTCGATCTCCGCCCTGTCGGCGGAGGGGAGGATGCTGCACGCCTTGACAGTGCGCTCGGCCGTGATCGCCACCCCGGTCCCCTCGGCGTTGGCGAGCGCCCGCTTCCGGGTCTCGGCCAACTCCTTCTCCTGGCCGAACCAGGCCTGCAACGCGGCGACCCTCAGGGCGAGCAATGCGTTCTTCGGCTCGGCGGCGGAGCATTCCGCCAGGAGCGCCAGCGCCTCCCGTGCCCGACCGGAAGCCAGATAGCTGCCGGCCAGGTTATTCATGCTCAGGAGCGTGTCGGGGTGGTCGGGCCCGAGCCGGGCCTTCCTCAGCGCCAGCGTCTCCTCGCGGAGCTTGAGCGCCTCGGCGTGCCGGCCCAGGGCGGCGTAGCTGAAGGCCAGGTTGTTCATGCTCACGAGCGTGTTGCGGTGGTGGGGGCCGAGTTTGGCCTTCATCAGCGCCAGCGTCTCCTCGTGGAGCTTGAGCGCCTCGGCGTGCCGGCCCACGGCGTCGTAGCTGTTCGCCAGGTCGTTCATGCTCACGAGCGTGAAGGGGTGGTCGGGGCCGAGCTTGGCCTTCCCGAGGGCCAGCATCTCCTCGCGGAGCTTGAGCGCCTCGGCGTGCCGGCCCAGGGCGGAGTAGCTGAGGGCCAGGTTTTTCATGCTCGTGAGCGTCAAGGGGTGGTCGGGGCCGAGCTTGGCCTTCCTCAGGGCCAGCATCTCCTCGCGGAGCTTGAGGGCCTCGGCGTCCCGGCCCAGGGCGGAGTAGCTGCCGGCCAGGTTGTTCATGCTCGAGAGCGTGTCGGGGTGGTCGGGCCCGAGCCAGGCCTTCCTCAGCGCCAGCGTCTCCTCGCGGAGGTTGAGGGCCTCGGCGTGCAGGCCCAGGGCGGAGTAGCTGCCGGCCAGATTGCCCATTTCCGCGAGCGTGTTGGGGTGGTCGAGGCCGAGTTTGGCCTTCATCAACGCCACCGTCTCCTCGCGGAGCTCGAGCGCCTCGAAGTGCCGGCCCAGGGCGGAGTAGCTGCCGGCCAGGTTTTTCATGCTCTCGAGCGTGTCGGGGTGGTCGGGGCCGAGCTTGGCCTTCCTTAGCGCCAGCGCCTCCTCGTAGAGCTTGAGCGCCTCGGCGTGCCGACCCAGGGCGGCGTAGCTGAGGGCCAGGTTTTTCATGCTCGTGAGCGTCAAGGGGTGGTCGGTGCCGAGCCGGGCCTTGCTCAGGGCCAGCGTCTCCTCGTGGAGCTTGATTGCCTTGGCGTGCCGGCCCAGGGCGTCGTACCTGCTGGCCAGGTCGTTCATGCCCGTGAGCGTGTTGGGGTGGTCGGGGCCGAGCTTGGCCTTCCTCAGGGCCAGAACCTCCTCGCTGAGCTTGAGGGCCTCGGCGTGCCGGCCCAGGGCGGAGTAGCTGTTGGCCAGATTGCCCATTTCCGCGAGCGTGATCTGGTGGTCGGTGCCGAGTTTATCCTTGCTCAGGGCCACCGTCTCCTCGCGGAGCTTGAGGGCCTCGGCGTGTCGCCCCAGGACGAAGTAGTTGATCGCCAGGCTGCCCATGCTCGTGAGCGTTTCGGGGTTGTCGGGCCCGAGGATGCGTTTGAGGCCCTCGGTGGCCGATCGGGCCATGGCCGCCACCTCATCGTCCATTCGACCCATGTGCACCAGGATATGGGCCAGTTCTCCCTCGGCCCGGTAAGATTCTTCCGGCCTGGCGCCGGGGCGCCGTGCCAGTTCTATCAGCGCCCGATATTGTCGCTCCGCCTTGTCCCACGACCCCAGGCCGTGGTAGGTGCTGGCGATCGAACCGCGCAGGGCGACCTCGACTTCCGGCCGCGACCTGAACCGCTCGCCGACCTTGTCGGCCGCGCGGTCGAGGACCTCCAGCAGGGTGACGCGGTCCTCCGCCGCGTTGTTCGCCGGCTCGGCCTGGGTGAGCAGGTCGGTCGTGAGGAATTCATTGATGGCCTTGCTCTTGTCGGCCTCGGTCCGGGCCAGGGCCTCGGCCTTGACCGCGCGGTCGCGCTCCTCGCGGGCCAGGGACTCGGCCTTGACCGCGCGGTCGCGCTCCTCGCGGGCCAGGGACTCGGCCTTGACCGCGCGGTCGCGCTCCTCGCGAGTGTGGGCCTCGGCCTTGAGGACCCGGTCGCGCTCCTCGCGAGTGTGGGCCTCGGCCTTTAGGGCGCGGTCGCGTTCGTCGTGGGCCAGTCGTTCCGCATCTCTGGCCAGCCCTTCCTGACGCCTCGCCTCGATCAGGCCGAGGGTCGTCCCCATCACGCCCGCCACCAGCGCCAGCAGGACCAGGCTGGCGGCGACCACCCCCGCGCGGTGCTTCCTCACGAACTTCCGAGCCCGATACGACCGGCTCGGCGGCGCCGCCAGCACCGGCTCCGAGGCCAGGTGCCGCAGGATGTCCGCCCCCAGGCCGTTGGCCGTCTCGTAGCGCCGCGTCCGGTCCTTCTCCAGCGCCTTCATCACAATCCAGTCGAGGTCCCCCCGGAGTGCTCGTTTGAGGTGATCCGGGTCGATCCCGCGATTGGCCGCGATGCTCGGCAGGGCGTCGGCCGTGCTCACCTTCGTGCTCGGCTTCGACGGGTTGACCTCGCGGACCATCCGGAGCATCTCGAGCAGGGCGCCCCGCTTGAACTGGGTCACGTCCAGCGGCGGCGAGCCGGCCAGCAGCTCGTAGAGGATCACGCCCAGGGCGTAGACGTCGGTGCGGGTGTCGATGTCCATTGATGACGGATCAGCCTGCTCGGGCGACATGTAGGTCGGCGTGCCGACGATGGCGCCGGTGTCGCCGAGGGTCCGGTCGGTCAGGTTGGACTCGGTGGCCTTGGCGACGCCGAAGTCGATGACCTTGGGAGTCGGGCGGCCGTTGACCTCGGTGACCAGCACGTTGGACGGCTTGATGTCGCGGTGGATGATGCCCTTCTGGTGGGCGTGCTGGACCGCCTGACAGACGGCGACGAAGAGCTGGAGCCGGGCGGCGACCGACAGGCGGTGCTGGTCGCAGTAGTCGGTGATCGGGACGCCGTCCACCAGTTCCATCACGAAGAAGGGCTGGTTGGTGTCGGTGGCGCCGCCGTCGTAGACGCGGGCGATGTTGGGGTGGTCCATCAAGGCCAGGGCCTGGCGTTCGGCGTCGAACCGGGCCAGGACGGTGCGTGAGTCCATGCCGAGCTTGATCAGCTTGAGGGCGACCTGGCGTCTGACGGGGTGGGATTGCTCGGCGCGGTAGACGGTGCCCATGCCGCCCTCGCCGAGGACTTCGAGCAGGGTATACCTGCCGGCGATGACCCGGCCGGGGGCGAAGGCAGCCGGGCGCCGGCCGGCGGGGTTCCCGCGAGCGTGGGATCGTTGCCGTCTGCCCGGTGCTCTCCGGTCGCCTGGCAGGTGGCGTCCGGTTCGGGTTGGATGGCGGCACTGGCGTCTGCTTCGAGGAACTGGCCGGCGCCGTCATGGGCGGCGAGCAGATCCTCGACCCGCTGGCGGAGGGGGGCGTCGTCGCCGCAGGCCTCATCGAGGTACGCGGCCCGCTCGGCCGGGTCGGTCCGTTCGAGGGCCTCGGCGAAGAGGGTCATCAGTCCGGGGTCGTGGTCGGGCATGGCTTCACCTCCGGGTCGGGGTTCTCTCTCACGATGACGGCCTGGCGCGGGGAGCGGACCGCGTCCCGGTGACGCGATCATTTCCCGTCGGGCCCTGGCGTGGCGGCGGGCGCGTCGAACCCGATCAGGGCCTTCGCCTCCTTGTAGGCCAGCCAGAGGATCAGGTCGCCGTGGTCGGCGCCGCCGGCCAGGGGGTTCTGCTCGTCCCTGGGCAGCGGCTTCATCTTCGCCGCCGCCTCGGTCGCGAGCGTGCGGGCCTCGTCCGTCTTCCCCCGGCGGAACAGGCTCATCGCCCGGTAGAACGCCGAGACGCCCGTCACGTGGGGATTGTTCGAGGTGGTCTTATCGGCGGCGAGCAGGGCCTCGTCGGCGGCGACATCGTGGCCGGCGCGGTATTCCGCCATGCCGAGGGCCATCAGGAAATAACACAGGAGCGGGCTCCCTTTCCCGAGGTCCACCGCGCGCCGGGCGAGGGCGACCGCGGCATCGATCTCCGCCGTGTCGGCGGAGGGGAGGATGCTGCAGGCCTTGGCGGCGCGCTCGGCCGTGGTCGCCTCCTTGGTCCCCTCGGCGTTGGCGAGCGCCCGCTTTCGGGTGGCGGCGAGCTCCTGCTCCTGGCCGAACCAGGCCTGCAAGGCGGCGACCTTCAGAGGGAGTTCCGTTTCCTTCGGATTGGCGCGGGAAGACTGCTCCAGGAGCGCCTGACCCTCCGGTGTGCGACCGGAAGCCAGGTAGCCGTTGGCCAGGGTGTTCATGCTCCTGAGCGTGTCGGGGTGGTCGGGGCCGAGCCTGGACCTCCTCAGCGCCAGCGTCTCCTCGTAGAGCTTGAGGGCCTCGGCGGGCCGGCCCAGGGCGAGGTAGCTGTGGGCGAGGTTGTTCATGCTCGTGAGCGTGAGGGGGTGGTCGGCGCCGAGCCTGGCCTTCATCACCGCCAGTGCCTCCTCGAAGCGCCTGAGGGCCTCGGCGGGCCGGCCCAGGACGAAGTAGCTGTAGGCGAGGTTGTTCATGCTCCTGAGCGTGTCGGGGTGGTAGGGGCCGAGCCTGGCCTTGTGCAGGGCCAGAGCCTCCTCGTAGAGCTTGAGGGCCTCGGCGGGCCGGCCCACGGCGAGGTAACTGCTGGCCAGGTTGTTCATGCTCGCGAGCGTCTCGGGGTGGTCGGGCCCAAGCTTGGCTTTCATCAGGGAGAGTCCCTCCTCGCAGAGCTTGAGGGCGTCGGCGGGCCGGCCCAGGAAGAGGTAGGTTGTGCTCAGGGTGTTCATGCTCGTGAGCGTGTCGGGGTGATCGGGGCCGAGCCTGGCTTTCCGCAGGGCCAGCACCGCCTCGCAGAGCTTGAGGGCGTCGGCGGGCCGGCCCAGGGCCAGGTAGGTGCTGGCCAGGTTGTTCATGCTCCTGAGCGTGTCGGGGTGATCGGGGCCGAGGCGGGCCTTCATCAGGGCCAGCGTCTCCTCGAAGAGCTTGAGGGCCTCGGAAAGCCGGCCCAGGGCGAGGTAGCTGCTGGCCAGGTTGCTCATGCTCCTGAGCGTGTCGGGGTGATCGGGGCCGAGGCGGGCCTTCTGCAGGGCCAACGCCGCCTCGCTGAGCTTGAGGGCCTCGGCGGGCTGGCCCACGGCGAGGTAGCTGCTGGCCAGGGTGCTCATGCTCGTGAGCGTGCCGGGGTGGTCGGGGCCGAGCCGGGCCTTCCTTAGGGCCAGCGTCTCCTCGCGGAGCTTGAGGGCGTCGGCGAGTCGCCCGACCGATTGGTAGGTGCCGGCCAGGTTGGTCATGCTCGCGAGCGTGACGGGGTGGTCGGGGCCGAGCCTGGCCTTCATCAGGGCCATCGCCTCCTCGAAGAGTTTGAGGGCCTCGGTGTGCCGGCCCAGGTCGAAGTAGCTGATGGCCAGGTTGTTCATGCTCGTGAGCGTGCCGGGGTGGTCGGGACCGAGCCGGGCCTTCCGCAGGGCGAGCGTCTCCTCGTTGAGCTTGAGGGCGTCGGCGGGCCGGCCCAGGGCCAGGTAGGTGCCGGCCAGGGTGCTCATGCTCGCGAGCGTGTGGGGGTGATCGGGCCCAAAGGTGCGTTTGAGGCCCTCGGCGGCCGATCGGGCCATGGCTAGCACCTCATCGTCCGATCGACCCATGTGTCCCAGGATATGAGCCAGCTCTCCTTCGGCGAGATATTTTTCCTCCGGGTTGGACCCGGGGCGCCGTGCTAATTCCATCAGTGCCCGATACTGGCGCTCCGCCTTCTCCCACGACGCCAGCCCGTGGTAGGTGTCGGCGATCGACCGGCGCAGGGCGAACTCGACTTCCGGCTGCGATTTGAACCGCGTGCCGACCTTCTCGGCGGCCCGGTCGAGCACTTCCAGGAGGGTGACATGGTCCTCCGCCGCGTTATTCTCCGGCTCGGCCTGTCTGAGCAGGTCGGTGGTGAGGAATTCATTGACGGCCTTGCTCTTGTCGGCCTCGGTCCGGGCCTGGGCCTCGGCCTTGAGGACCCGGTCGCGCTCCTCGCGAGTCAGTCGTTCCGCCTCCCTGGCCAATCCCTCCTGACGTTTCGCCTCGAACAGCGCCAGCGTCGTTCCCGCGATACCCGCCACCAGCGCCAGCAGGACCAGGCTGGCGGCGATCACCCCCACGCGGTGCTTGCGGGCGAACTTCCGCAGCCGGTACGAGCGACTCGGCGGAGCGGCGAGCACGGGTTCCGACGCCAGATGCCGCAGGATGTCGGCCCCGAGGCCGTTGGCCGTCTCGTAACGCCGCGTCCGGTCCTTCTCCAGCGCCTTCATCACGATCCAGTCGAGATCCCCCCGCAGCGCCCGCTTGAGGCGATCGGGGTCGATGGCGCGGTTGGCGGCGATGCTGGGCAGGGCGTCGGCCGTGCTCACCTTCGTGCTCGGCCTCGCCGGGTCGATCTCGCGGACCATCCGCAGCATCTCCAGGATCGCCCCGCGCTTGAACTGCGAGGCGTCGAGCGGCGGCGAGCCGGCCAGCAGCTCGTAGAGGATCACCCCCAGCGCGTAGACGTCCGTGCGGGTGTCGATGTCCATCGAGGACGGGTCGGCCTGCTCGGGCGACATGTACGTCGGCGTGCCGACGATGGCCCCGGTGTCGCCCAGGCTCTGGTCGGTCAGGTTCGACTCGATCGCCTTGGCCACGCCGAAGTCGATCACCTTGGGCGTGGGGCGGCCGTTGACCTCGGTGACCATCACGTTGGAGGGCTTGAGGTCGCGGTGGATGATCCCCTTCTGGTGCGCATGCTGGACCGCCTGGCAGGCGGCGACGAACAACTGGAGCCGGGCGTCGACCGGCAGCCGGTGCTGGTCGCAGTAGTCGGTGATCGGGACGCCGTTGACCAGCTCCATGACGAAGAAGGGCTGGTTGGTGTCGGTGGCGCCGCCGTCGAAGACGCGGGCGATGTTCGGGTGGTCCATCATCGCCAGGGCCTGGCGTTCGGCGTCGAAGCGGGCCAGGACGGTGCGCGAGTCCATGCCGACCCTGATCAGCTTCAAGGCCACCTGCCGCCGGACCGGCTGGGATTGCTCGGCCTTGTAGACGGTGCCCATGCCGCCCTCGCCGAGGACTTCGAGCAGGGTGTACCGCCCGGCGATGACCCGGCCGGGGGCGAAGGCGACGGGGTCGCTGGCCGGCGGGGTTCCCGTGAGCATGGGGTCGTCGCCGTCGGTCCGGTGCTCTCCGGTGGCCAGCTCGGAGGGCGGGGTTGCCTCCGGGCGCTCGCGTCGGTGGCCCGGAGTGTGGCGGCTGGGTCGGGTTGGATGGCGGCGGTGGCGTCGGCTTCGAGGAAGCGGCCGGCCCCACCATGGGCGGCGAGCAGCGCCTCGACCCGTTGGCGGAGGGAAGCATCGTCGCCGCAGGCCTCATCGAGGTACGCGGCCCGCTCGGCCGGTTCGGTCCGTGCGAGGGCCTCGGTGAAGAGGGTCATCAGTCCGGGGTCGTGGTCGGGCATGGCTTCACCTCCGGGTCGGGGTTCTCTCTCACAATGCCCCGTTTGGATCCCGAGTGCGCCACGAGTCCGGGAAAATTCACCGCGGAGGGCACGGAGAGAGCCCAGGAGGGGAATCCCGACAGGTCGAGGGCCCCGATTCCCTGGACCTGAAGGATCTCGATCGCGGACCCGCCGCGATGCTCCTTCCTCCTCCGTGGCCTCAGTGCCCTCCGTGGTTCCACTCGCCGGACGTTCGCGGACCGCATCCCGGTCGCACGGTCATTTCCCGTCGGGCTTCGGCGTGGCGGGGGGCGTGTCGAAGCCGATCAGGGCCTTGGCCTCCTTGCAGGCCAGCCAGAGGATCAGCTCGTCGTGAGTGGCGCCGCTGGCCAGGGGGTTCTGCTCGTCCCTGGGCAGCGGCTTCATCTTCGCCGCGGCCTCGGTCGCGAGCGTGCGGGCCTCGTCTTTCTTTCCTTGGCGGAACAGGCACATCGCCCGGTAGAATGCCGAGGTGCCGTTGACGATGTCATTGAACCCGTTGACGACATTGGGACTCGACTTTGTATGGTCGTTCGCCGCGGCGAGAGAGGTCTCGGCTTCAGCAAAATGTCCACGGCGGTATTCCGCCATACCGAGGGACATCAGGAAAAAAGCCAGGTACGCGTCGTCTTTCCCGAGATCCACCGCGCGACGACCGAAGCCGATCGCGGCATCGAGTTCCGCAATGTTGACGGAAGGGAGTAGGCTACACACCTTGGCCACGCGTTCGGCCGTGTACGGGAATCTGGTCCCCTGGGCGTTCTGGAGGATCCGCCTGCGTGTGACGGCGAATTCCTTGTCCCGCCCGAACCAGACCTGCAATGCGGCGAGCTTCATGGAGTACATCGAGTTGCTCGGCCTGGCGGCGGAATACGTCTCCAGGAGCGAGAGTGCTTCGGGGGTACGCCCGGCGGCCAGATAACTTCTCACCAAGTTTTCCATGCTCAGGAGCGTGGCGCGGTGGTCGGGTCCGAGCCTGGCCGTCCAAAGAGCCAGCGCCTTCTCGTGGAGCTTGAGGGCGTCGGCATGCCGACCGAGGGCAGTGTAGGTGTCGCCCAGATCGCGCATGCTCTCGAGCGTGTCGGGGTGGTCGGCGCCGAGCTTGGCCTTCTTGAGGAGCAGCGTCTTTTCTCGGAGGCTGAGGGCCTCGGCCTGCCGGCCGAGGGCGGCGTAGCAGGCGGCCAGGTCGTCCATGCAACTGAATGTGTTGGGGTGGTCCGCGCCAAGCTTGGCCTTCATCACCGCCAGCGTCTCCTCGCGGAGCTTGAGGGCCCCGGCGGGGCGGCCGAGGGTGAGGTAGATGGTGGCCAGGTTGTCCATGCTTGCGAGCGTGTCGGGGTGGTCGGGCCCGAGCCGGGCCTTCATCAATGCCAGCGTCTCCTCGCGGAGCTTGAGGGCCCCGGCGGGGCGGCCGAGGGTGAGGTAGATGGTGGCCAGGTTGTCCATGCTTGCGAGCGTGTCGGGGTGGTCGGCGCCGAGCCTGGCCTTCATCACCGCCAGCGTCTCCTCGAAGAGCTTGAGGCCCCCGGCATGCCAGCCGAATGTGAAGTAGCTGGCGGCCAGCCTGTTCATGGTCTCGAGCGTGTCGGGGTGGTCGGGGCCGAGTTCCCGGCGTTGGAGCGCGAGGGCCGTCTTGAATTGCCCCATCGCGATCTCCGGCTTGCCCAGATGATAGAAGGAAAGCCCGATCGTCCTTCGCAGGCGGGCTTCGGTCAGCGGCTTGCCGGCGAATCCCTGCTGGATCGCGGGCAAAGCAGCCTTGATCGCGTCGGCCAGCGTCACGTCGTACCCCAGGCCGCCCTCCTGGTCCTTGGGCCGGGCGGCGGCGAAGACCCTGGTCTCGACGAAGCCGAGCACGTCCTCGACCGTCTCCTTCGCCTTCTTCTCCTCCTCGGCGGCTGCCAGCGCCTTCTTCGCGTTCTCCTCGGCCAGCTTTTTCTTCTCCAGGGCGTCGAGCTTCGCCCGGCGCTCCGCATCGGCCGAACGCTGGGCTTCGAACAGACCCCAGGTCGTCCCCGCCACGCCCGCCACCAGGGCCAGCAAGACCAGGCTGGCGGCGATCACCCCCGCGCGGTGCTTCCTCACGAACTTCCGAGCCCGATACGACCGGCTCGGCGGCGCCGCCAGCACCGGCTCCGACGCCAGGTGCCGGAGGATGTCCGCCCCCAGCCCGTTGGCCGTCTCGTATCGCCGGGTCCGGTCCTTCTCCAGCGCCTTCATCACGATCCAGTCGAGGTCACCGCGCAGCGCCCGCTTCAGGCGATCCGGCTCGGTGGCGCGATTGGCGGCGATGCTGGGCAGGGCGTCGGCCGTGCTCACCTTCGTGCTCGGCTTGGAGGGGTTGACCTCGCGGACCATCCGGAGCATCTCCAGAAGGGCGCCCCGCTTGAACTGGGTCGCGTCCAGCGGCGGCGAGCCGGCCAGCAGCTCGTAGAGGATCACGCCCAGGGCGTAGACGTCGGTGCGGGTGTCGATGTCCATTGATGACGGATCAGCCTGCTCGGGCGACATGTAGGTCGGCGTGCCGACGATGGCGCCGGTGTCGCCGAGGGACTGGTCGGTCAGGTTCGCCTCGGTCGCCTTGGCCACGCCGAAGTCGATCACCTTGGGCGTGGGCCGGCCGTTGACCTCGGTGACCATCACGTTGCTGGGCTTGATGTCTCGGTGGATGATCCCCTTCTGGTGGGCGTGCTGGACCGCCTGGCAGGTGTTCGACGAACAACCGGAGCCGGGCGTCGACTGGCAGGCGATGCCGGTCGCAGTAGTCGGTGATCGGGACGCCGTTGACCAGCTCCATGACGAAGAAGGGCTGGTTGGTGTCGGTGGCGCCGCCGTCGAAGACGCGGGCGATGTTCGGGTGGTCCATCATCGCCAGGGCCTGGCGTTCGGCGTCGAAGCGGGCCAGGACGGTGCGCGAGTCCATGCCGACCCTGATCAGCTTCAAGGCCACCTGCCGCCGGACCGGCTGGGATTGCTCGGCCTTGTAGACGGTGCCCATGCCGCCCTCGCCGAGGACTTCGAGCAGGGTGTACCTCCCGGCGATGACCCGGCCGGGGACGAAGGCGATGGGTCCGGCGGCCGTGGTGGTGCCCGCGAGCGTGGGATCTTGGCCGTCGGCCCGGTGCACCCCGGTGGCCAGCTCCGAGGGCGGAGGGCTTTGAAGGGAGCCCGCGCCGGTGGCCTGGAGGGTGGCGGCCAGGTCGCGTTGGATCGCGGCGGTGGCGTCGGGCTCCAGGAAGCGGCCGGCCCCACCATGGGCGGCGAGCAGCGCCTCGACCCGTTGGCGGAGGGAAGCATCGTCGCCGCAGGCCTCATCGAGGTACGCGGCCCGCTCGGCCGGTTCGGTCCGTGCGAGGGCCTCGGTGAAGAGGGTCATCAGTCCGGGGTCGTGGTCGGGCATGGCTTCACCTCCGGGTCGGGGTTCTCTCTCACAATGCCCCATCCGCCCGGATGTGCGCCCACGGAATTCGAAATGTTTTTTAAGACTTCAGCCGAATTCAGGAACAGCGATCAGTGTAGTGTGGGTCGAGCTTTGCGAGCCCCACTAATTCCACGCCCGACGGATGGTGGGGCTCGCAAAGCTCGACCCACACTACATTTGGGCCAAGTGCCACTGAATTCGGCCGAAGGCTCACGTTTTTCGATTACTCGCCGCCCAGCGCGTCGGCGAGCCAGGCCCGGGCGAAGGCCCATTGCCGGTCGGCGGACCGGCGGGGGAGGCCCAGGGCGTCGGCCGCGTCGCCCAGCGTCATCCCGGCGAAGAACCGGAGCTTGACCAGCTCGGCGGCTGTCGGGAACTCCTTCGCCAGGCGGTCGAGGGCGTCGTCGAGTTTGACGAGGTCGTCGTCGGTGGCGGTCTCCGGGCCGGTGAGGTGGTCGAGGTCGACCCGGCTCCGCCCGCCACTTCGCTTCAGCCGGTTCCGGTCCCGGGCGTGGTTGACCAGGACCCGCCGCATCGCCTCGGCCGCGGCGGCGAAGAAGTGCCCCCGGCCGTCGAAGTGCTGGTCGCCGACCAGCCGGAGGTAAGCCTCGTGCACGAGGGCGGTGGCGTCGAGGGTGTGCCCGGGGCCCTCCGAGGCCATCCGCGCGGTCGCGAGCTTCCGCAGTTCGTCGTAAACGAGCGGGAGCAGGTCGGCCGCCGCCTGGCGGTCGCCCGCCTCGGCGGCGTCGAGGAGCTGGGTGATCTCGGACATCGTTTCGATTCTAACGTCCGAATCACAAGGCGAAAACGGCGGGGTTGTTCAAAGGTCGAACCGCGGTCCACCGACCCCCCACACCAACCCTTCCCCGCAAGGGGCTGACCGACCGACACTTTCTCGCCGCTGATCCTTGGGGCTCGTGAGCGGATCTTCCTCCCCTCTCCCTCTGGGAGAGGGGCCGGGGGTGAGGGGCGTGGCCTCACCAACGGGCCGGAAAACAGGCTCGATCGAGAGCCACTCGCCCGGCGACCACCCTCACCCCGGCCCTCTCCCAGGGGGAGAGGGAGGCAGAAAAAGCCGCGTGGGCCGGTCTCCCGAAAAGTGTCGGTCGGTCAGCCCCTTGCGTTGGGGTGGGGGGGCATCGCTCAGGTGAAGACCCTTGAATAACGCTGGCGAAAACGGAGGCGATTCCCCGCTCCCGCCGGCCGTCCCGGCGAGATCGGGGACAGGCACCTCCGCTGCGCTCCGGAGCCAGTCCCCGATCTCGCCTCGTTCCCCCGACCTTTGAATGACCCTGGTCGGCGACTACCGGGGCTTGTCGAGCGGGTCGAGGTCGCGGACGGTGATCAACCGGGCGCCGAGGGCCTCGTTGAAGTGGACGTCTCCCCGGACCCCGACCTTGCGGGCGAGCAGCCGGTTGGCGGGGATGCCGGGAGGAATGGTCAGGTAGGCGATCGCCCGCCCTTCGGGGCCGATCAGGGCGTGGACCTTCTGCCCCTCGAACTGGCGAGACGACGCCTGGAGCAGCCCCCTGGCGTCGTAAGGCCGCTCGGTGGCGACCCGGCTCTCGGCGAGCTTCTGCTTGACCCTCGCGGCCTCGGCGTCGAGCCGTCGGCTCCGCTGGAGGGCCTCCTCGAACCTCCGGATCGGGTCGTCCACGCTTCCGGAAGCCCCGCGCCTGGGCGGGCTTGACCTCAGCATCGGCGACCTTCGGGGAAGGGCTCGCGACCGGGTCGAGCCGGACCTTGTCCGCCCGGACATAGCGGACCTCGCCCGTCGGAGGCGCGATCGCCCGCCAGGATCGGGCCTTCGCTCCTTCGCCCAGGGTGAGAGCCGGCCGGTCGAGCAGGCGGACGACCGTCCCCTGGGGCAGTGGAGGCCGAGGAGGGCCGGGTATCCTGGCCCCGACGCCGCCCGAGCGGACCGAGGCGCGGGCCGCGACTACTTCCCCTTTGCCATGGCTTCATCCCGGATCGCCGACGCGTCCACCCAGTCGAACGCCTCCGGTGGCGGGGCGATCGCCAGCCAGCCAGGGCTGGCCCCCGGTACGACCGTCACCCGGTCGCCGCGCTTCAGCTCGCTTGAGGCATATCCGGAGTCGTCCGGCTCGACCAGGACGTCGAGGGCGTCGGAGATCACCTCGCCGCCGGGCACGCTCGCCGGCGCGATCAGGCCGAGCCAGAGGGCCGCGAGCCTCAAGGCTACCATCCGGAACCGTTCCCCTCCTCCGTCCGCCCGTCGAAACCACCAGGCCCAACGGCGGGCGCAGTCCCGCGACGCTCGCTATAGCCCAGACGGCGAATCTCGTCAAGCCCTCCAATCAAGGACTCAGGACTCAGGACTGAGGACTCAGGACTCAGTATGGGATGGTTGGGCGTCGCCCAAGACTCAGCACGATGGCACGCATTCGGGCTCGATGATTTGTCCTCAGTCCTCAGTCCTCAGTCCTGAGTCCTGAGTCCTGTCGGCATGCTCGACGCCCCCCTCGCCCGGAGGCTAAACTGAACGCCACCGGACAGCCCACGATTGCGAACGCCCCGAGACGCGCCCGATGCCGTTCGACGCCGCCCGATTCCCGATCCGGCGCCCCCGCCGACTCCGGTCCCACCCCCGGCTCCGCGACCTCGTCCGCGAGCATCGGCTGACGGTCGACGACCTCATCTACCCCCTGTTCGTCTACCACGGCCGCGACCTCAAGCGCGAGATCGCCTCGATGCCCGGCCAGTACCAGCTCTCGCTCGACCGCCTGGGCGAGGTGGTCGCGCAGGTCGTCGACCTCAAGATCCCCGGCGTCCTTCTGTTCGGCATCCCCGCCCACAAGGACGCCACGCGGCTCGGCCGCCTCGGACGATTCGGGGATCGTCCAGGAGGCCATCCGGCTCATCAAGCGCCAGGCCCCCGAACTGCTGGTCATCACCGACGTCTGCTTCTGCGAGTACACCGACCACGGCCATTGCGGCCCGCTGACCAGGACCCTCGACGGCCGGACGGACGTCGACAACGACGCCACGCTCCCGCTCCTGGCCGAGCAGGCCGTCAGCCACGCCCGCGCCGGGGCCGACGTGGTCGCCCCTTCCGGGATGATGGACGGGATGGTCGGCGCGATCCGCGGCGGGACTCGACGCCGCGGGTTTCACCGGCGTGCCGATCCTCTCCTACGCCGCCAAGTTCGCCAGCGCCTACTACGGCCCGTTCCGCGACGCCGCCGAGAGCGCCCCCGCCTTCGGCGACCGCCGGACCTACCAGATGGACCCCGCCAACGGCGACGAGGCGCTCCGCGAGGTCGCCATCGACCTGGCCGAAGGGGCCGACCTGGTGATGGTCAAGCCCGCCCTGGCCTACCTCGACATCGCCCGCCGGATCAAGGACGAGTTCGGCGTCCCCCTGGCCGCCTACAACGTCTCGGGCGAGTACGCCATGATCAAGGCCGCCGCCGCGAAAGGCTGGGTCGACGAGCGCCGGATCGTCCTGGAGACCCTCACCGGCTTCAAGCGGGCCGGGGTCGACATCATCCTGACCTATCACGCCCTCGACGCGGCCCGGTGGTTGAAAGAAGGCTGATAATCCCGGCGAGAATTGGAGATAATCAGGATGTCGCCCGTGATCCGCGATGGAGACTGAGCCGATGGCCACCGACCTCGAAACCCGAACCGAAGGAGGAGAAGTCGCCCCGCGCCCGAGCCTCAAGATCACCGGCCTCCACATCCGGGGGCTCAAGTCCATCAATTCTCTCGACCTGCCCGAGGATGGATTGGGTTGGAATGGGGCGATTCCCGATTTGGTGATGGTGGGCGGGATCAATGGGAGCGGGAAGACGACGTTGCTGGAATTCCTTGCTGGCGCTTTCGCTCTCTTTGGTAAAGACCTAATTTGCATCGACGACCAGGCCGTCAGTCCGGAACTCCGCGAATCGAAGCATGTATCGACATAGTTTTGTGATCCCAGAAATTGTTGATACGGCAGTCCGAATCCTGGTCGGCGATTGGAAATACATTGCCAAGAATGCGGATCGTCCGTGGTTCGGGATCGAGTATGCTCGATTTATCACCGAAGAGGAGGCAAAAAGCATTTCGAGAGATCACGACAATCAACATTATAATATTAAATCGATTTTTGATATCGGCGCAAGTACCCTGAAATCGCTTGGCTGTCCGTCGGTCGTCTACTTTCCATCCGAGCGGAGGACACTAATCATCTCCGCCATCGAACTACAAATTTGCCGGCAAGTTGTCAGAACATTCGCCTTTTGTCGATCGTTGGACAGCCTCCAGAGAGATGGGATAACTCGCTCGAAGCGAGATTGTATGGAATTCGGTGGGAGGATTTGAACGCCAAGGAAGAAGGTCGAGATCAGGAAGCGAATGGCTTCGAGTCATACTCGCAGGCTTTTCAACGATTCTTTGAAGGCCGAAAGCGACTTAAATGGCATCGAGGCGAACTGGTCGTCGAAACCAGGAGCGGGGCCATCCACGACCTTTCCGAACTAAGCAGCGGCGAAAAGCAAGTCATCCTGTTCATGGGCGAACTCCTGCACCGCTGGCGCCCCGGTTCGCTGATCTTGATCGACGAGCCGGAATTGCACCTGCATGAGAGTTACCAGACGAAGCTCTGGGAGGCCTTGTTCCATTGGCAGAAGGAGCGAGGGGGACAGGTAATCGTGGCCACTCAGAGCGGCCATCTCTTCGGGCTGAGCGGTCTGGGTACGCGAGTCATTCTCAGCAGGCAGTCCCTATGAACCTGGCGGCCATTCGAAACGAGGTCGAGCAGGATCTTCTACGTTCTTCCTCGCAGACTGTGATCTATCTGGAAGGCACGACTGACGTTGACCATCTGTTTGCCTTGTTAGGGAGGCAAACTCCACTCCCTGACCCAGAACAGAGAGTGTTACATCAAGGGGTAGTGGTCAAAGGTGGTGGAAAAAATGGAAGCGGTGCGACGGCGGTCAAGGCTCGGGTTGATGTGGGAACGCAGTTACGTCAGCAGGGCCTAGTCTACGGGATCATCGATGGCGACGGTTTGGATCTCGGAAAACTCGCCGCGAATTTCGATGCCCCGTATTCCGGCCCCTTGTTCATGTGGAAAGGGTACTGCATCGAGAATCTTCTGGCGAAAACCGGCTGGCCTCCGGCCTGGGGCGCTGAGCCCAACTGGCACCTAGAGTTGTCAAGTTACGGCCCATACGTCGCCATGAACCGTGTTGGCTTGCAAATAAGGGGCGTGTTGGAGCGGTTGGATTTGATGGATTTCATCAAGCCGAACGGACCACTCAAATCCTCTTCGGACTACGCCTCGCTTTTGGCCACGGGTAAAGGTCAACTCCAAGCGTTCGATGTGGAACAACAGTTCTCCGACGAATTGACTTCGTTTCAAGCGATGGTTCATCGCAGCCTGGATGAAACGCATGCGGTCCTCAATGGGAAATGGCTCATCGATCATCTCGCGCCCAGATCTCAGCGGTCTTAACAATTCTAAGCGGTGCAGGGCGGAATGGCTTACCCATGCAATATCGCTCGGCGGTCTCCCCGAAGTCCGCGACTGGTGGGAACGCGTGACCGGCTCGCCTCCGTGATTTCTCGATCACCATACATTTTTTGTCAAATTATTCTTCGATTCGAGACGATCCTCATGCCTGCCATGCCAAAGACCTCCATCCCCAGCTACAAGCTCGACCGCAGCCACGAGGCGTTCGTCCGCGCCAACAAGGTCATCCCCGGCGGGGTGAACAGCCCGGCGCGGGCTTTCGGCGCGGTCGGCGGTGAGCCTCCGTTCATGGCGCAGGGCGGAGGGGGCTCATCTCTTTGATATCGATGGAAACCAGTACATCGACTACATCGGCTCGTGGGGGCCGATGATCCTCGGGCATGCCCAGGCGAAGGTCCGCGAGGCGGTGGCCGAGGCGCATGAGCCTCGGGACGAGCTTCGGGGCGCCGACCCTCCGCGAGGTCGAGATCGCCGAGGCTGGTCGCGGCGGCGGTCCCTTCGATCGAGAAGGTCCGATTCGTCTCGTCGGGGACCGAGGCGGCGATGTCGGCCGTTCGGGTGGCGCGGGGGGTCACGGGGCGGGACAAGATCGTCAAGATGGCCGGGCATTATCACGGGCATATCGACGCCTTGCTCGTCCAGGCGGGCTCGGCGGCGACCACGCTCGGCACGCCCAACAGCCCGGGCGTGACCGCCGGCGCGGCGGCCGATACGGTCATCTGCCCGTTCAATGACGCGGAGGCCGTCGCCGAGGTCTTCGAACGCTATCCGGGGCAGGTCGCGGCCGTCCTGCTGGAGCCGGTCGCGGGGAACATGGGGCTGGTCCCGCCGAGGCCGGGCTACCTGGAGACGCTCCGCGAGCTGACCGAGCAAGCACGGCGCGATCCTGGTCTTCGACGAGGTGATGACCGGCTTCCGCCTGGCCCTGGGCGGGGCGCAGGAGCGGTTCGGGATCACTCCGGACCTGACGGCCCTGGGCAAGATCATCGGCGGCGGCCTGCCGGCGGCGGCTTACGGGGCGTCGGCCGCGATCATGGACCACGTCTCGCCGGCCGGGCCGATCTACCAGGCGGGGACGCTCTCGGGCAATCCGCTGGCCGTCGCCGCCGGCCTGACGACCCTCCGGATTCTCCGCGACGAGCCGCCTTACGATCGCCTCGAAGCCCTCTCCGCCCGGCTGGCCGAGGGGCTCGACCGCGCGGCGACCGACGCGGGCGTCCCGCACGTCGTCCAGCGGGTCGGCAGCATGCTCACCCTGTTCTTCCACGACGGCCCGGTCTGGGATTACGAGGACGCCAAGACAGTCCGACACCGCCCTCTTCGGCCGCTTCTTCTGGGAGATGCTCGCCCGGGGCGTCTATCTCCCGTGCAGCCAGTTCGAGGCCGCCTTCGTCTCCTCGGCCCACACCGAGGCCGAGATCGACCACACCATCGAAGCGGCCGGACAGGCCCTCCGGGCCGCGAAGGGGTGATCAGGCGATGACGTGGTTCAGGCCGAAGACCCTGCTGGCCACGGCGGGAGCGGTGATCCTGCCGCTCCTGGCGCTGGCGTACCTCGCCTCGGTCCCCGGCAAGGGGTCGGTGGGCGCGGTCCTGCTTCAGGTCGCCATCGTTGTGATCGGCGTCGCCCTCTTCGGCCTGCTCCTGGCCCGGCTGATCGAGCAGATGAACGCGGCGAGGGTCGGCCGCTGGCTGGAAACGCCCGAGGGCCGGGAGTGGCTGGAGTCGCTCCCGGAGGAGGAACGCGAGGCGTTCGAAGGGCGGTTCGAGGACTTCCGGTGACCTTGAGATCATCCCGGTCCCGGGTCTTTCCCCGTAGGGTAGGGCTTGCCCTGCCGCGAGCCCGGTCTCGGCAGGGCAAGCCCTACCCTACGGAATTCGGAGGGGTCTGATCCCGGTCCTTCCCGCGTTGACAGCCCCGATCGTTCCGGCTAAAGTCCCGCCGCACGTCGCGACCTCGGGCGACGGGGCGGCGAATCGGCCGAACGACACCTGGAAATCACAGACCCGTCCCGACGTCGAAGAGGTCGAGGCGCGTGTTCGGGCGACCCCAAGGATGGGGACGCATTCCGGCACGCGGGTTTTGACGGGCGAGGGTGGTTCATGGACGATTTCCCCGCCGGTCCGGCGAGCCCGAGGCCCCGGAGGCCGCCGCTCTCGGTGGTGATCCCCGTGAACAATGGGGGTCGCGACTTCGAGCGCTGCCTCCGAGGGCTTCGAGACTCCTCCTGGACCGATTACGAGCTGATCGTCGTCGACGACGGCTCGACCGACGGCACCGCCGGGCTGGCCGAAGTCGTTCGGCGCCCGGTTGATCCGCAACCCGGTCAAGCTCGGCCCGGCCTCGGCCCGGAACCTCGGGGCCGATGGCCGCGACCGCCCCGCTGATCTTCTTCCTCGACGCCGACGTCGCCGTCCATCGCCGACACCATCGCCCGCGCCATGGCCCGGTTCGACGCCGACCCGGGCCTCGCCGGCCTGTTCGGCTCCTACGACGACTCGCCCGCCGCGCCGGGCCTGGTCAGCCGGTTCCGCAACCTCCTCCATCACTACGTCCACCAGAGCGGGCAGTTCGTCGACGACGCCCGCCCGGCCCACACCTTCTGGACCGGCTGCGGCGCTGATCCGCCGCGACGTCTTCCTCGAGGCCGGCGGCTTCGACCCCCAGCTCTACCGCCGGCCGGCGATCGAGGACATCGAGCTCGGCTACCGGCTCACCCGAGCCGGGCACCGGATCGTGCTGGCCCGCGACGTCCAGGCGACCCACCTGAAGCGCTGGACGCTCGCTGATATGATCCGGACCGACATCCTCCGCCGGGGCGTCCCCTGGATGCTCCTGATGAAGCGGTCGCGGATCGTCGAGACCGACCTGAACGTCTCGAAGGCCCAGCGGGTCTGCGTCGTCGGCGACGGGCCTCGGCCTGCTCGGGGCGGTCGGGGCCGCTCTGGGTTCCCTGGCTGCTCGCCGCTCTTGCCCCTGAGCGTGGCCGCGATCGTCGGCCTGAACCGCGACTTCTACCGGTTCCTCGCCCGTCGCCGGGGGCTGGCGTTCGCCGTCGCCTCGACGTGGCTGCACATGATCTATTACTGCTGCTGCGGGGCCTCGGTCGTGATCGCCGAGGCGCTCTGGCTCGTCGCGAAGCGAGCCCGACTACGCGACCGCGCCGGCCCCCTCGGGCCGGCGGCTCGACCGGGCCGAAGGCGGTGGCCCCGACGGCCCCGCACCCCTCGAAGCGTCACCGACGGAGCCCCACCCGATGACCCGACTGTCGACCGTCGCCGTCGTCCGATCCGACAACCGCCGAGGCGCCGTCGCCGAGGCCCTGGCGCTGATCGCCGACGACCTTCGCGGCCGGGTCACGCCCGACGTCCTGATCAAGGCGAACCTGGTCAGCCACCGCCGCCAGCTCCCCTCGACCCATGCCGATACCCTCTCCGCCACGCTCGACGCCGTGCTCGCCGCCGGCGCGTCTCGCGTGGTCGTGGCCGAGGGGGCCAGCGACGCCACCGCCGGCTTCGACCGCTTCGGCTTCCGCAAGGAGACCGCCGGCCGGCCGGTCGATTCCTCGACCTGAACCGCGACGAGACCGCCTGGGACCGCCTCGAGCTGACCGGCGTCGACGGCTCGCCGCTCGACGGCCCGGGTCTCCCGGACGGTCGCGACAGCCGCCTTGCCGGGTCTCGCTCGCCCTGATGAAGACGCATGTGACGTCCATGGTCACGTTCAGCCTCAAGAACATGCTTTCGAGCATCCACCCCGACGACCGGATCATGATGCACGGCCACGCCGGCGGCGGCAACGGCTACCAGGGCTGGAAACGGCCGGTCGTCGAGTTCCTCAAGGGGGACAGCCCGGTCGTCAACGCCCTGACCCGCACCATGGGCCGGGTCCGCAAGGTCCAGGCCGCACTCAAGGGGAAGAACCGGACCGACGCCTGGCGGAACCTCACGCCCGCCGAGCTCGGCTACCTCCGCTCTGTCGAGGCGATGAATCGGAACCTCGTCGCGCTTTCGACGGGTCGCGAAGCCTCATCTCAGCGTCGTCGACGGCTTCGTCGCGATGCACCGCGAGGGGCCGAGGCACGGCACGCCGATCAGGCTCGGGACGGTGGTCGCCGGGGTCGACGCCGTGGCGGTCGACGCCGTCGCGGCGGCCGTGATGGGGTTCGACCCGCTCCGGATCGGCTACCTCAAGTACGCCCAGGACGCCGGGCTCGGCGTCGCGGACCTGGACAGGATCGCGATCGTCGGCGACCCGCTCGCACGTGGTCGCCCGGCGCTGCGTGCCCCACTCGAACGACGCGATCCAGCGCCACTGGGCCGCTCCTGGACGAGATCGACGCGGCTTTCGCGTCGCACCTTAGCCATCCCCGCCCCGCACGTCCGGCCCTCGGAGAAAGTCCGACGATGAACTGGCCGCCGGTCGAAACCCTGGCCGTGGTCCTCGCCCTGACCGACCCGGCGACGTTCCACCTCGGCGCGAGCCTCGCCCGGTTCGCCGACGAGGTCGGACCGCTCGGCGAGGTCCTGCTGGTCGACGCCTCGGGCGATCGCGCGAACGAGAGGCTTGACCCAAGACTTCGCGAATGTCCGGGTGATCCGCCGACCCCTCGGCCGGCTCGCCCCGGAACTCTGGCGCGACGGCCTGCTCGCGACCGAGGCCGATCTCGTCGCCTTCTCGACCGCGTCGATGGTCCCCCGTCGCGGGTGGCTAGCGGCGTTGAGAGCCAGGCTTGTTGAGATCGAATGCCGCTGGCGTTGGCGGCCCGATCGAGCCCGGATCGAAGCTCTCGGCGACCGATCGCGCGGTGGCCCTCCTCCGTTACTCCGGTTACTTTCCCCCCCTGCCCGACCTCACTTGCGTCGACCCGCCCGGCGACAATGCCCTCTACCGCCGCGAGCCGCTCATGGCGGTCCGATCCTCCTGGCTCGAAGGGTTCTGGGAGGTTGATGTTCACCAGGCCTTGCGCGAACGCGGATATGCCCTGACGATGGCCGGGTCGGCGGTCCTCACCTACGAGGGTGGGATCGGCCTCGCTTCGATGGTCCGGCAACGCCTGGCCCATGCCCGACGATACGGCGCTGGGCGATCGAAGGGCCTCGGGACGCCGGCCCGGCTCGCCCGCGTCGCCGTTTCTCCGCTGGTCCCCCCCCTGCTCTGCGGCCGGATCGTCGCGGCCTTGAGGGCTCGCAAGAATGGCCGCTGACTCCCTGGCTCCGGGCCTGGCCGGGCCTCGTGACGCTGGCCTCGGCCTGGGCGATTGGCGAGGCGGTCGGGACGTTGTGTGCGCCTCGCCTTCCTCCCCTCTCCCGCTGGGAGAGAGGCCGAGGGTGAGGGGCGCCGCATCCTCAATGGTTCGGCAAGAGGGCTTTCACGCGGAACACTCCCCCGGCGACGACCCTCACCCTGGCCCTCTCCCAGGGGGAGAGGGAGGAAGAACGACTTTATCTGCAAGTAGAACAACTCAAGAACCTCTGCCCCAACACGTATGAAAGGCCAGGAAATGGACGCCAACGGGAAGGCGATGGGTCTGCTGGTCGTGGGGACCGGGTTCCTCGGCGCCCAGCGAGCGGCGGCGGCCTTGCGGACGAGGCGGCTCCGGCTCGTGGCCGTGACCGACCAGAACCCGGCGCTGGCCGAGGAGGTCGCCGCCAGGCTCGGGGTCGTCGCCGTGCCGGACTTGCAGGTCGGCCTCGAATCGGGCGGGGTCGACGCCGTCGTGATCGCCACGCCGCACGCCGACCACGCCGAGGCCGTCCGGCCTCGCTCGAGGCCGGCAAGCACGTCCTCTGCGAGAAGCCGCTGACTGTCCGCGCCGACGAGGCGAGGGCCCTGGCGATCCTCGCCGACGAGTCGAAGCTCCGGCTCTCGACTGGCCTGAACCACCGATTCTACCCGCCGGTCCGCGACGCCCTGGCGCTGGTCGGCTCGTGGTCGATCGGCCGGGTCGAGAGCGTCCGCGCCGAGATCGGCCACCTGGCCACGCCCGAATTCCTCAAGTCGTGGCACACCGAGGTCTCGCGATCCGGCGGTGGGACCCTGATGGACAACGGCCCGCACGCCTGCGACCTGATCCGCCGGTTCCTCGGCGAGGTCGTGCTGGCCAAGGGGTTCGTCCGCCAGGATGTCCACCTGCCCGCCGGCTGCGAGACCGAGGCCTACGCCCTCTTCCGCAACCACGACAACGCCGTGGCCGAGCTGCATGCGAGCTGGGCCCTGCGGACCGGCTACCTGACCGTCGAGATCCGCGGCAGCGAGGGCCATCTCAAGATCGAGACCGCCCCCTGGCGCCTCACCGGCAGTCTCGCCGACGGCCGCCAGATCGACCGCCGCTACCTGGCCGAGCGCATCGCCGACCGCGTCCACCGGGTCCGCTACGGCTGCGAACGGTCGATCGTCCGAGAGCTGGAAGCCTTCGCCTCCCCCTCGGGCAGCCACCCTCGACTCGGCGCGACCGGCTGGGACGGCTGCCGCGTGACCGAGATGATCCAGGCCGTCTACCAGTCGGATCGGACCGGCGACGAGATCCATCTCAAGCCGCTCCTCGTCCACCTGCCGACGCAGCGCCCGACGTCGGGTCCTCCGCGACCGGGAGCATCGCCGATGACCACGGGCGGCCTGCCGATCCTGACCTACCACGCGATCGACGCGAGCGGGGCCGTCACCTCGACCGAGCCCAGCTCGGTTCGCCGAGACCCTCGACGCCCTCCTCGAGCGCGGGCTTCCGCGCGGTCGATCTGGGCGAGTGGATCGAGGCCGGCCGGCCTGACGTGGATCGAGGCTTCGCGCTGGCGTTCGACGATGGCTTGCGGTCGATCCTCGGCGTCGCCGACCGCCTGGCGCGGCTGGCAAGTCCCCGCGACGGTCTTCCTCGTCGCCGACCGGATCGGGCTCGACAACGCCTGGCCCGGCCAGCCCTCGGCCATCCCCCGGGCCCGTCTGCTCGACCGCTCCGACCTCGAATCGCTGGCCAGGCTCGGCTTCCGGTTCGGCTCTCACGGCCGATCGCATCTGAGGTTCGACAGGTTGACGCACGACGAATTAAAAGACGAGTTGATTCGCTCGCGTGATCAGATTGAACAGATGATGGGGTGCCCTTGCCCGCTCCTCGCTTACCCTTATGGCGCGGCCAATGTCCGGGTCCGGACCGAGGCGTCGCGGGTCTACGACGCGGCCTTCGGGACGAGGCTGGGCTATGCGTCGCCTGCTGACGATCTGTTCGACATCGCCCGGATCGATGCCTATTACCTCCGGCCTCGCGGGCGCTGGAACTGCTGACGACGGGCCGCTGGCACGGGCGGCTGGCCGTTCGTCGGGCCTTGCGGGCGGTCCGGGGGACGGTGGCGTCGATGAGTTTTCATTGAAATTCATGATTTTTTCGAAAGGACTTCGAGGCCGGCATGAGCCTGAGCGCGACGATCGGCACGAGCGAGCGGGTCTGTCCGGCGTGCCGAGGGGCGCTGCTTGGGCGGTCGTGCATCGACTGCGGTCGGGACTTTCCCGAGGTCGCGGGCTTGCCGGATTTGCGGATCGCGTCGGACCGGTTCCTCGATTTGCGGGGCGAGCGGGCCAAGGCGGAGCGGCTCGCGCGGATCGCGCCGAGCGTCGACCTGAAGGGCCTGGCCGAGGCGTATTACGCGATGACGCCCGACGTTGAGCCCCGGCGCCGCGGGTTCTATCTCAATCACATTCTGGGGGCCGAGGCGCGGGGCTCGGCCCTGGCGGCGCTCCTGCCCCGATCGGGCCGGACCCTCGAAGTCGGCTGCGGGACGGGCGGCCTGCTGGCCTCGGCCGCGAGGCTCGGCCTGGAGATCGAAGGGGTCGACATTGCGCTCCGGTGGCTGGTCGTCGCCCGCCGGAGACTCGACGATCGAGGGCTCTCGGTCCCGCTGGTCGCCGCGTCGGCCGAGCGTTTGCCGTATGCCGATGCGAGCTTCGATTGCGTGGTCGCCGACAGCCTGCTGGAGCACCTCGACGACCCCGCCTCGGCGGTCGTTGAGTGGGCCAGGGTGCTCCGGCCGGGCGGAATGGTGCTGGTCTGGTCGCCGAACCGCTACGCGCTCACGGTCGACCCGCACGTCCGGCTCTGGGGGCTCGGCTGGCTCCCTCGGAGCTGGATGCCGGCCTATGTCCGGATGCGACGCGGAGGCGCCTGGCCGCCGCCGTGCCTCTCGCCCGGCGAGGCCCGCCGGATGGCTATGGAAGCCGGCTTCGATTCGATCGAGGTCGAACCTCCGGGCATCCCCGAAGCCTGGGCGAGGAGCCGGCCCGCGTCGCAACGTCGGTTGATCGGCCTGTATGATCGAGCGAGAACGCTGGCCGGGATTCCGATCGGTCCTCCGCGCCTTCGGGCCGCTCTGGCAGCTCCGGGCGACCCGGCGGGGGGAATCCTGATGTCCGGTCCCCGCTCGAAGGACGCCTTCTGGAGTGCGGGAGCTTGCTCCCGCTATCGAAAGCGGGAGCAAGCTCCCGCACTCCAAAAAGCCCGGTCGTCGGTTCGAATCCCCCGACTGTCGACCGATTCGCTGGCCGTCCTGGTCGCCGCCGAGCTGTTTGCCAGCGTCGTCGGGTTCGGGGTGATGGTCCAGCTGGCCAGGCGGCTCGGGCCTTCGAGCTTCGCCGACTTCGAGTATGCCTCGGCCGTCGCGGCGTGGTGGCTGGTCGTGGTCCGAGGGGGTTTTGACGCGATCGTCTACCGCGAAGCCGCCCGGCGGCCGGGCCTGGTCCGCCCTCTGACGGACGTGCTGCTCGGCCTCCGAGGCGCCTCGACCGCTGTCGCCCTGGCGGCGGTGCTGGGACTAGCCTGGGCCTCGGGGCCGGGTCGAGGCTGGGTCGTGGCGATGGCGGGCCTGGTCCTGGTCCCCTCGGCGCTGGCGAGCGACGTCGGCTTGCGGGCGGCCGGGCGGTTCGGCGGCCTCGCGCTGGCGCAGGTGTTCGCGTTCGATCGGGCTGGCGGTCGGGGTGGGATGGCTGGTCGCGGGTCCGGGGGATGCGTGTCTCGCGGCGGTTTGCGTGGTCGGGGCCGAGGTCGCCTCGACGGCGGTCCTGCTCGCGATCCACGGCTCCGAGCATGGCCGGATCCGACCCCGTTACCGGCGCTCTGGCCTGGGCGAGCCTGGCCCGTCGTGGGATGGTCGCGGGGGCCACGCGGTTCGGTCGCGTCAGTCTTTACGCGGCGGATATTCTGATCCTGGGAATCCTGGCGAGCCCGGGGCTGGGGCCTTACGCGGCGGCCCGGCGGTTGGCATTCGCCTTGCTGGCGCTGGGGCTGGTGGTACCTTCGGCGGTCGCGCCCCGGATCGCGCGGGCGTGGGTCTCGGGGAAGGACGAGGCCCGAGGGGTGATCGTTCGGACATTTGAGGGGCTGTTCGCGGTGGCCTTGCCGGCGACGGTCGGCCTGATCGCGACGGCCGACCGCTGGATGCCCCGACTGTTCGGCGAAGGCTTCCGCGAGGGCGGGCCGTGGCTCGCCCTGATCGTCGCGAGGCTGCCGTTCGTACTCGCCTCGAACGTCCAGCAGGCCGCGTTGATCGCCTGCCGCCGGGAGGTCTGGGCATTCCGATTGATGGCGGGAATGGTTGCCCTGGGGTTGGTCCTGATCCCGCCGCTGGCGATGTTTCAAGGTTGCCTGGGGCGTCGGTATGGGCGTGCTGGGGATTGAGGTTCTCGGATCGATCTACGGCTGGATGGCCCTCCGACGCCTGGGCGTGGCCCCGGCCTGGCATCACGCGAGCGGCCCGGCCCTGGCGGGGTGCGCGGGGCTGGCGCTGGCTTGCTGGATCGGCCGGGACTGGCCGCTGGGCGGGGTTGTTGTGATCGGGGCTGGAGTTTATAGCTTTGTGTTCATGTCCCTCTCACTCGTTCCCACGCTCCGCGTGGGAATGCCGTCTTCGACGCTCCGCGTCGTCCGGAGTGACGCGGAGCGCGGGAGCGAGGGTCGCCGGATCCGGCCTCTTTCGACGGCGGGAGGCTCGACGTCATGACCATCGACGAGCCGGGATATTTCGAACGACTGGCGCGTGTTGAGTCGGGGCACTGGTGGTCGCGGTCGATGTGGCGGCTGGCCTCGGGCTGGCTGGGCGAGGCGATTCGCGGCCGTCGAGGGCTGGCGGCGCTCGATGTCGGCTGCGGGACGGGGCTCTCGCTGGTCCGGCTGGCCGGGCTTCGCGAGGTCTCGCCGAGTGGTCGGCCTCGAGCCGGACGACGGAGCCCTCCGGCTGGCCGGGCGGCATCCGAGGGTTCGAGCTTGTCCAGGGTTCGGCGCTCGAATTGCCCTTTGACGACGAACATTTTGACTGTGGTGACGTGCTTCGATGTCTTCCAGCACCTGCCCGATGGCGGCGACCGGTACGCGGCCCGCGAGATCGCCCGGGTGCTCCGGCCGGGCGGGGTGGCGGTCGTCCGGTCGAACTCGGCGGGCTTCGGGCCGGGGCGGTCGCGGGGAGGGACGGCTTATCGGCTGGGTGAGCTGGTCGAGGTGCTCGAAGGTGCCGGCCTGACGATCCGTCGGGCCTCTTATGCGAACGGTCTGCCGGCGCTGGCGCAGGAGGCCCGGGGTCGGCTCCGGTTCCTGGCGGGTGCTCGGGGCCGATCGTGGCGGGCTCATCCGTCGGGCGGCGGGCTGCGGATCGACGTGCCTTCGCCGAGGGTCAACCGGCTCATGGGCGGGGTCTCGGCGTTCGAGCGTCGGGCGATGGCGGCTTCTTGGCTTGCCCTTGCCGTTCGGGCACAGCACGATGGTCCTGGCCGAAAAGGAAGGAGGTGAGCCCATGAGGATCGGCATCGATGGCGCATGCCTGGCGAATCGCCGGGGGTTCGGCCGGTTCGCCCGGCAGGTGGTCGCGGCACTGGCGGACGCCGGTTCGGGGCATGAGTTCGTTGTCTTCGTCGACCGCCCTTCGCTTGAATCGGTGAGCATCCCCGAGGGGATGGAGACGGTCGTCGTCGAGGTGAGCGAGGCCCCCAGCCGCGCGGCGTCGGCGAGCGGCCGGCGGCGTGTGGGGGACATGCTCGCGATGGGCCGGGCGGTCGCGAGGGCGAGTCTCGACGTCATCTATTTCCCGGCCAGCTACAGCTTCTTCCCGGTCTGGAACGCGGGGCGGGTGGTCGTGACGATGCACGACACGCTGGCCCTGGCCCACCCTGAGTGGGTCTTCCCCAACTGGCGAGGCAAGATGGCCTGGCGGGCCAAGGAGCAGGCCGCGGCGCTCTGGGCCGACCGGATCGTGACCGTCTCCGAGGCCGCCCGCCGCGACCTCGTCGCCTGGTTCCGCCTGCCCGGAGACCGCGTCCGCGTCGTCAGCGAAGGGCCGGACGCTGTGTTTGGTCCCGAGGACGCCGGGGCCGAGTCGGACGCTGTGCTCCGTCGTTACGGGATCGAGCCCGGCTCGCGTTACCTGCTCTATGTCGGCGGCCTGAGCCCGCACAAGAACCTGCCGAGGCTGATCGAGGCGTTCGCCCGAGGGGCCAGGCCCGACACGCGCCTGATCCTCGTCGGCGACATCGGCGACGTCTTCCACACCCACGTCCCCGAGTTCCGCGAGGCGGTCGCCCGGCTCGGCCTGGGCGATCGAGCCCACTTCACCGGCTTCGTCCCCGACGCCGACCTCGCCCACCTCTACCGACGTGCTTACGCCCTCGCGCAACCCTCGCTGATGGAAGGCTTCGGCCTCCCGCCCGTCGAGGCGATGGCCTGCGGCACGCCCATCCTGAGCAGCACCGCCGGCTCGCTGCCCGAGGTCGTCGGCGAGGCCGGGATCTACTTCGACCCGACCGACATCGAGGCGATGACCCGACGCCATCCGCTCCCTCCTGGCCAACCCGGCCGAACGCGACCGGCTGGCCGGCCTGGCGCTCGAACGGGCCAGGCGGTTCACCTGGGCCTCGGCGGCCCGGTCGCTCCTGGAGTGCTTCGAGGAGCTTGGGCCGGGTGGGGCGAGTTCGTTGGGGAGGACGGCATGAAAATGGTTATGATTTAATCCGTAGCGCGGCGGAGCTGCAACAAAATGTAGGGCAGGGCTTGTGTCACCGCTCGGTAGGTTTTGCCGATTAATCCGCTCGGTAGGTTTTGCCACGCGACGGGTAACTTGATTTAATGAGTAGGCATCCTTCGCTGTTACCACCTTTACTCGGAGGCCGCCTCGATGCCCAGATCCGTTCCCGTCCCGGTCCGCCAGAAGCTTCGGGAGCGAGCCGATGGGGGCGAATCCGTGACCTCACTCGCCGACTCCTTTGGCTTGTCCCCACGCACGATTCGTCATCTCCTGAAGCGTTGTCGCGAGCGGGGGGAGTCGGGCCTGAGGCCCAGCTATGGGCCGCCCACGCCTCCGAACCATGCCCATCCCGAGGCCATCCGCCAGGCCGTCCTTGCCTCACGCCGTGAACATCCCACCTGGGGGGCGGAGTTGATCCGCGCCATGCTCGCCGACGCCCAGCCCCAACTCGCCTGGCCCAATCCGTTGAACGATCCGCCGCTGGTTCCGGGCCGCCGAGTTGGCTCACGCCCCGGCCGGGCGGCGGGCCGCGGCGTCCACCACTCGCGCCGAGCGACCGCATCAGACCTGGCAGATCGATGCCTCCGAACACATCCGCCTGGCTGACAAGACCGAAGTGAGTTGGCTGCGGATCTTGGACGAGGCGACCGGTGCCGTCTTGAGGACGGACGTTTTCCCCCCTGGGCTGCTGGACTCAGGTCGATCCTCGCGCCACCCAGACGGCGCTGAGGCAGTCGTTCCAGAGGTGGGGCCGCCCCGAGCGGCTGAGGGTTAACAACGGGGCCCCCTGGGGATCGCGCGGCGACCTGCCCACCGACCTGGTCTGCTGGCTGGCGGGGATGAGCGTCGGGGTCTTGGCCAATCCGCCACGTTGCCCTCAGGCCAATGGCGTGGTCGAGCGGGGGCAAGGGGTGGGCAAGCAGTGGTGCGAGCCCTGGACGAGCGGGTCGGTCGCCGAGTTGCAACGGCGTCTGGAGGAGATGGACCGCGTCCAGCGGGAAGTCTATCCGGTGAGGTGCGGCCAGTCGCGTCTGGCGGCTTACCCGGGGCTGAGGCACTCGGGCCGGACCTACGACCCGCTGCAGGAGGACTCGACCTGGGACCTTCAGAAGGTTTGGGACTTGGTGGGCACGCATCGAGTCCCACGCCAGGTGGATCGGGGAGGCAAGCTCTCGGTGTACAACCGGCCGTGCAGCGTGGGAGTGGTGTGGGCCGGCCGGACGGTGTGGGTGGGCTTCGATCCGGTGGAAGGTCAATGGACGTTCCAGGATGCGCAGGGGCTCGAGATTCGTCGCCAACCGGCCCAGGAATTGAGCCGGGAGTCGGTGTGTGGGATGGAGGTGACCCATCGGCGAAAGGGAGCCCATGCGGTAAAACCCGGCGTTCAGTGACAGCGAAGGATGCCTACTCATTAAATCAAGTTACCCGTTGCGTGGCAAAACCTACCGAGCGGATTAATCGGCAAAACCTACCGAGCGGTGACACAAGCCCTACCCTACGGGAAGACCAGAATCCGTCGGCACAACGACTTGCCGCGGGGCGCCTTGCCTGACTTCCAGGCCGGAGCCTATGATGGGTCGCCGGTTCGGCGCGAGGGGAATGGGAGGAAGATCGGTGATGGCGACGGGTCGACAGACGTTCGGGATCGAGGAGCTGGACCAGATGCTGGGCGGCGGGCTCTTGCCCGGAACCCTCACCGTCCTGGCCGGAGCGACGGGTTCGGGCAAGACGCAGCTCGGCCTCCGCTGGGCCGACACGGGGCTCGTCGCCGACGGCCGGCGCGGGGTCATCTGCGACCTCACCAGCCGGGGCGACGCCCAGAACCACGACGGCCTATGCCCGCGACCAGTTCGGCTGGGACGCTCCAGCGAACATGCCCTCGACGGCCCGCTCGACCTCGAGCCGGTCTGGGACTTCGACCGACCCGCTGGGCGACTACTTCCACCCGTTCGCCCGCTCGGGCCGGCGCGTCACCCGCCGCGACCTCGAGCCGGACGACTGGCACGCCTGGAAGTCGGACCTGGCCCGGGTCCTTCGGGGGTCGGCCGCCTATTTCTACTCGCAGTTCGTCCGAGGGTCGCGGCGGGTCGTCGTCGACGGGATCGAGCCGACCGAGCGGTTCGCCGAGTCGATCCAGTTCGAGTTCTTCGAGTACCTCTATCAGCACGTCCTCCGCAAGGAGGACGAATGGGCCGCCCGCGAGCTCTTCCGCGAGCACTACCGAGCCAACGCCGAGCAGGTCCACGCCCACCGCTACGACCACAAGGCGATCGGCTGCCTGTACCTCTACACCACGCCCCACGTCCTGCTCGACGACCTGATGGCCCAGCCGATCGGCGAGGGGGACATCTTCTCGAACGCCAACACCATCATCCTGATGGGGCGGACCCGCGAAGCCGGCCGGATGGGCCGGGCGCTCCACGTCGCCAAGCACCGCGGCAGCGCCGGGTCCGACGAGATCCGGCCGTACCGGCTCACCGAGCGGGGAATGGAGATTGATTGACGATGATCGATGGATGATACTCGACCATCGAGCATCGTCCATACTTTGACGACTGCCCCACCCGGCTCAAGCGGCGAGCCGACGACGACGGAGGGTGACGACGAGCGCCGTGAAGCCCAGGCCCATCACGGCCAGGGTGGAGGGCTCGGGAACGGCCTCGATCTGGGAGGCAATGACCGAGTAGCCCGTGGCGTTGGGGTGGACGTCGCCCGAGATCACGTTCATGTAGGTGTAAGCGTTCTCGTTGCCGAGGAACGCGCTGTAGGTGTTGACGTAATGAGCCTGTGGGTCGCTCGCGGCCAGGGCCTGGATGACGGAGTTGAGCCCCTGGATGGCCGGGCCGGCAATGGCGTTGAGGGGGTTGCTGGGCTGCGCCGGGAACGGGTTATACTCGCCGAGCAGGTAGACCTTGGCCATGGGCGCGAGGGCGTGGACCTCGGCCAGGACGACCGCGTACTGGCCGGCGATCCCGCTGAGGGTCTGCTGGAGCATTGCCTGCTGGGCGACGGGCGAGGCGGTGAGGAAGCCCGGCGAGGCCGCGAGCTGGAACAGGTTGTTGGCGCCCAGCGAGATCGTCACGACGCCGACGTCGCTGCCCGCGGCCTTGGCCGACGCGATCGCCTGCTGGAACATGATGTTCTGGGAGACGGTCGGGTTCGACGCGTAGCTCGTGTTCCACGAGGCAACCGAGGAGTCGGTCGAGCCCGGCACCGAGAGCACCCGGTTCGAGGCGTTCAGAAAGCTGCTGGTGGTCTCGCCGTCGATCGCCGTGTTGACGACGTTGGGACGAACCCCGCCATTCTGCCCGGCCAGGTAATTCGCGTAGTCCGCGACGAAGCCGCGATCGCCATTCGACGGGTTCTGGGTGAACGTCGTCTCGCCGAACGCGATCGAATCGCCGATCGACAGATACGTCATGGGGCCAGCCACACCGGGCCTGGCCAGGGTCAAGGTCGCTAAGATCGTCAACGCAGCCACGAGCGTCCGTCGCATCGAGTCAACCTCCTTGTCAATCCTTTAGAACAGGTCCCGAACTTCCTCTTCCATGAAGGGCGCCGCATCCTAACGATTCGTCGATCCCGGCACAATGCAGGTTTTACACTCAAGATCGGGCATCGCGGGGCCGGGGGACAAGGCGGGCGAGCTGGGAGTTTGAGGGTTCGGTCGGCGCGTCAGGAGGGCGACGACGGGTTCGATGTCGGGAGAAAGCCGGCCGAGGGACTCGCCTTCGAAACGATCCATCCACCAGGCGCCGGCGTAGGGCTTCAAGCCGGCTTTCCGACGGAAGGACGAGGGGCGTGGGGGCGAGACCGAGAGGATGAGGCGGGTCGAGAGGAGCAGGGCCGCGGAGACCGCCGGGATCATCCCCGCCCGGTCGTCCCGAACCGGGGCGTCAATCTCTTCGAATTCCGTGGCGGGTTGGGATCGCGGGGCCGGGGCGGACGGCTTCGGCTCGGTTGCGTTTGCGGTCGGCGACGCTCCGTCGGACGAGAGGAACAGGCGGAGGACTTCGTCAACGGCGCCGGCGGCGGCCTCGACGTCCGGATCGAGGACCCGGCCGTTGGTCCGGGGGTCGAGCTGGGCGAGGTCCCGGGCCGGCCGATCCTCGTCCAGCTCGCGGGCGTCACGGGGTGCGACGGCCGCGACCAGGGCCGGAGTCCGGCCGAGGGCCGCGTCGATCCCCAGGACGAACCGGGCGAGTGCCGAGGAATCCGTCCCGGAGGGATCGAGCGGGGTGGCCGGCAAGAGCGGTCCCTCGGCCGTGGTCTCGGAGGTCGGCGTCGATTCGTCGCTCCCCTGACCTTCGGTCGGCGAGTAGAGTGCCGTGACCGTCGAGGTCTCCCGGAGACCCAATCCTCCGTTGATCGCCTGCGCAGTCCGGGCTGCCGGTCCAGTACACGGGCATCAGTTCGAGCGACGAATCGTCGAACGCCACGAGTTGCGCGAACAGCTCCTCCTCCGACCCCTGGAACGAACCCGCCTCGTCGAGTGGGACCGCCAGGAAGGAGGAAGCGGTCCCGAGGTCGAAATGGAGGAGCTGGGCGGCGTCCAGGCCGGCTCCCGCGGCGAAGAAGTCGATCCCTCCGGAGTTCCAGGAAGCCGGGGCGAGCCCGGTCGGGACGGGGATGTCGGCCTGGGTGATCACCCCGGCGAGCAGCATCCCCTCGCTGGCTGGCTGGAGAAGCGCCAGGCTGCCGTCGCCGCTGTTGGCGACAACCAGGTCCATCAACCCGGAATGGTTGAGATCGACGGCGAAGGCGGCGTCGGGGGTGACCCCGCCCGAGGAGAAGCTCATCGTCGAGGGGTGGGGCAGGAAGATCCCGCTGATGAACGTGAGGTCGTCGGAACCCGAGTTGACCGTGACCAGGTCAACCTGGGGCCGCTTATCGAACCGGCCGACGAACATCTCGATCGGGTCGAGACCGACGTTGAAGATGGTCGGGTTGGCCAGATCGAACTGACCGTTCCCCAGGCCCTGGTACATGTAGACAGTGTTCGACCCGCTGTTGCAGACGAAGAGATCGACCAGACCGTCGTGGTTGAGGTCGTACAGGACCGTCTTCACCGGCGCGGTCAACTGCGGGGCGGCCGGAGCCGGCGAGGCCGCCGTCGATAGACCCGGCGTCGAGGCGGCCGGAGCCGGCGAGGCCGGAGCCGGCGAGGCGGCCGGAGTCGGAGTCGCCTGGGTTGTTGCGGCCGGCGATGATGCGGCCGGCGTCGCGAGGGCCAGTGCCGGAGTCGCCTGGGTTGTTGCGGCCGGCGTCGCGAGGGCCAGTGCCTGGGCGCTTTCGCCCATGACGATGCCGGATGAAGGGAGGGCGACATCGATCGTGGTGCTGAGGGTCAGAGTCCAGCCGGCGGGGGTGGTCTGACCTTCGAGGATGCTGACCGTGTCGGACCCCTTGTTGGCGACGATGAGGTTGGGCAGGCCGCCCTGATTGAGGTAGCCGATCGTGACTCCCACCGGGTTCGTTCCCACGGCGAACCCCTTGCCGTCGTTGACCTCGGGGCCGAACCCGCCGCCGGCAAGGCCGGGGAAGACCAGGACGTTATTGGCGCCCGAGTTGGCGACAACCAGGTCGGGGATGCCGTCGTTATTGAGGTCGGCCAGCGCCACCGACTCGGGCGCATCGATCCCCTGGGCGGTCCCCAGCGCGGTGAACTGGCCGCCGATCCCGACCTTGACCAGGACCTTGTTCGCGCCGGCGTCGGCCAGAGCGAATTCGGGCGTCGAGACGCCGTAGACCTCGATATCGGCTTCCGCCAGCACCACGTGGTTCTTGAACCGATCGTGCGGAGCCGGATCCGAAGTCGGCCCCGCCGAGGACGGAGGCGAACTCGGCACGACGTCCGGATCGGTCGGGCCGCCCGAGGTCGCCGAGGCGGTCGAGCCGCCCGAGTTCGCCGAGGCGGTCGAGCCGCCCGAGTTCGCCGGAGCGGCCGTGCCGCCCGGAGACCAGGCGAGTTGGCCCGGAGCGGACGATGGAGGATCGGCCGGGGGCGGGATGGCCGGACTGGCCGCGATGGTCTGGGTCGGGAGCGGGACGATGATGTTCGCCGAGCCGACAACCGTCGTCAGCAAGGTCCGGCACTCCAGCCATCCGCTGGTCGTCGCGAACGTCCGGCGGGCCTTCTGGCGAGCCGGCCCGGAGGCGGGTCGGGGACGCCCTGATCGTCGGAAGAGGGAGGTGAAGGCCATCATCGGTCGTCTCGCTTTCATCCCTGTTGAAGCCGGGCCGGCCGGCCCGAATCACTTGGCCATTCGTCCGATTTGATTGGCCAGTTGCGAGAACTTGGGGCGCTGGCGGATCGTCACCAGGGCCGGATCGGTCTGGACGACGTCGCGCCAGAAGGCGGCGCGCGCTCGGAGGCGGGGAGGCGTTCGAGCGTCTGGCGGATCAGGGCCTGGGCGCGATCCTGGTAGCGTTCGGCGACCTGGATCTGGCCGAGGCCCCGGCGCGGGGCCTCGGCGGTCGCGGCGATGGCGGCCTTGGCGTAGACCCTGGCCGCGTTGTAGGGGGTCCGGGCGTTGGGGGTCCCTCGCCGGAGCGATTCCTCGGCGTCGGCCACGGCGAGCTTGTGCTGGCCGTGGAGGACCCGGGCGAACCCTCGGCCGTTGTAGGCGTCGGGCTCGTCGGGCGCGAGCCGGATCGCCTCGTCGAAGTCGTTGTGGGCCAGTTTCGGCGCGTCGGAGACGAGATAGGCCCAGCCTCGCTGGATCAACGCCGTCGAGCCGGCCCGGGTCGAGCGCCAGCGCCTGGGTGTAGTCCTGGATCGCCCCCGAGTATTCCTCGCGGCTGGCCCTGGCCAGGCCCTCGGAGCTCGAACAGCTCGGCCGACGGCTTGCCCCGGGCCAGCGCGTCGTCACAGGCGCCGATGACCTCGTCGAAACGCTTCAGCTCTTGCAGCGAGCGGACGCGGAGCAGCAAGGCGTCGGGGTCGTCGGGGACGGCCCGGAGGGCGCGCCTCGCAGTCGGCGAGGGCTTCCTCGGAGCGGCCGGCGAGGAGCTGCAAGCGGGCGCGGCGGGCGCGGTCGGCGGCGAATTCGCGGTCGCCAGGCCGGCCGAGCCGGATCGCCTCGGTGAGGTCGGCGAATCGACTCCTCGATCCCCTCGGGGGACGGTCGGCCCCGGTCGAGCCTCGCCAGGGCCCGGCTCCGGTAGAGCCCGGCCATCTCCGGCTTGAGCTCGATCCCCCGCGTGAACTGCTCGATGGCCTCCTCGACGCGCCCTTGGCGGCGGTAGGCCTGGCCCAGCGTGATGTACGCCGCGATCTGGTCCGGCTTGAGCGAGATCGCCTGAGTGAAGTCGCTCACAGCGTCGTCCAGGCGATGGCGGCGGAGCCGTAGTGCCCCCCGGTTGACCAGCAGGGCGTAGAGATCCGACGGGTCGGGCTTCAGCGCCATCGCGTCTCGGTAATCGGCCTCGGCGGACTCGAACTGGGCCTCGGCCTCGGCCTCCAGGGCGACCAGCCTCGGGTTGGCCTCGCGGGCCATCTTCAGGCGGGCGTAGCCTTCCTCGCCGTAGGCGAATCCCCGGAGCAGATGCAGGCTGATCGTGTTTGGATCTCGCTGGAGGCAGGCGGTCAGGTTCGCCTTGGCCTGGTCGTACTTGAAGATCTGGAGCTGGCAGACCGCCAGGAGGAGCTGCGCCCGGTACTGCTCGGGCTCGATCCGCAGGGCGTTCTCGAACTCGGCGATCGCCGCGACCCAGTTCTTGCGGCGATACAACTCCTGCCCCTTGAGGACGTGGCCGAACGCATCGGCCGTGGGCGTCGTCTCGGCGGCCTTCCGCTCGGCCTCGGCGCCCGGTCGTCCCCCTTCTTGCGGAGGCAGTCGGCGCGGAGGAGGTGGTAGGCCCAGGTCGGTTCATGCAACGTGGCGGCCTGGTCGAGGATCGCCAGGGCCTGCTCGGCCTGTCGGCGAGGGTCCTCGCCCCTGACCGGCCGGGAAACGGCGTCGGCCAGGATCAGGAGCAGCTCGTACCTCCCTTGCTCGACCTCGGCCCTCTGCTCGGGCGTGAGCGACCCGAGCGGAAAGCCGGGCTTGAAGGTGTCGAGAGCCTCGCGGGCGACCTGGCGGGTCGCCTCGACGTTCCCGAACTCGCCGGCGCCGAAGAACTCGGTATCGCGGAGCTGGGCCTGGCTCCGGAGCTGGCGGAAGTCCCTGAGCGAGCGGTGGACCCCCTCGACCTTCCGCCGGGCGTCCCGGCCGCTCTCCAGCCGCTCGATCAGCCCGATGACCTCGGCGCGGACGTCGGCCAGGCGGGGGCCGTCGGGGATCTGCTCGCGGAACGCCCTGAGCGGCTTCAGACCGGCGTCCCAGTCCTGCTCGCGGAGCGCCTGCCGCCCTTCGGCCAGGGCGTCGGCGCCGGCGAACCGGATCTGCTCGGCCTGGCGGCGGAGAGCCTGCTCGACCGTCCAGGCTCGCGCCCCGGCGACGGACAGCGAGACGGTTAGGACCACGGTGAGGATTGCCAGCGAGGCGGCGGCGGGCTGTCGGCGCGCCCACTTCCAGGCTCGCTCGCGGAGCCCGGTTCGCCGGGCCAGGATCGGCGAGCCGGAGAGGAACCGGCGGAGATCGTTGGCCAGGGCCTCGGCCGAGTCGTAGCGGCGCTGGGGCTCCTTGGCCAGGCACTTCAGGCAGATCGTCTCCAGATCGCGCGAGAGGCCAGGGCGAAGCCTCGACGGTGGGACCGGCTCGTCGTGGACGACCTGGTAGAGCGTCTCCATCGCCGAGGACCCCTTGAAGGGGGGCCGGCCGGTGAGCATCTCGTAGAGGATCGCGCCCAGGGAATAAAGGTCGGCCGTCGGGCCGACCTCGCGGCCGGAGCCCCGGGCCTGCTCGGGGGCCATGAAGCTGGGCGAGCCCATGACCTGGCCCGAATGGGTCTGGCCGTCCTCCTCGTCGAGCCGCTTGGCCAGGCCGAAGTCGGTGATCTTGGGCGAGCCGTCGGGCGGAGAAGAGGACGTTGGCCGACTTCAGGTCGCGATGGACCACGCCCGCCCGGTGCGCCGCGCCGATCGCCCCGGCGAGCGTCACCACCAGCTCGGCCGAGGGCCGCTCGGGCTGGGGGGTCGCGGCGACCCGACTCTCCAGACTTCCTCCTTCGAGAAGCTCCAGCGCGACGTAGGGCAGGCCGTCGGCCTGGCCGACATCGTAGATCTGCACCACGTTGGGATGCCGGAGCCGGGCGACGGATCGGGCCTCGATCCGGAACCGGGCCAGGTGCTCCGGGGCCGCGTGGTTGCCCGCCCGGATCATCTTGAGCGCGACCAGCCGTTCCAGCCCGTGCTGGCGGGCCCGATAGACCACCCCCATCCCGCCGTGCCCGAGCCGCCCGAGGATCTCGTAGCCTTCCACCTCGGGCATGACCTCGGGCGCCGGCCCGTGGTCCGCGATCGAGAGCGAAGCGAGGGTCGATGGATGACTGACCGCCAGGGACCGCGACCGGCCCGAACCGAGCGGGATCGACGAATCGCGGCTGTCGAACGACCCGGAGACGTCGTCATCGACCCGTGGCCGCCACTGGACGAAGCTAAACCGCTCCCGGGTCAGCTCCTCCAGGGTCTCCTGGCACTGGCCGCACTGTTCCAGGTGGCTGCTCGATGTCCGCCAGCTCACGCCGGTCGAGCCGCTCTTCCAGGAGCTGCGCGAGTCGCTCGTCGCTAGGGCAGAAGATCATGGGAGTTCGGTTCTCGTCGCGGAGTCACGTCCATGTTCGCCGGATCGAGGGCGATTTGAGACCAAGGAGCCGGCGTGATGATAATACGGAGCGGACGGCCTGGATCTTACAAGATTTGTAAATTTTCCGGAACGGCGGCTGGCAGACATCTTTACCGAAACCCCAGAGGCCTTGTAATCTAATAGCGTTGGTCGAGGATCGCGCCGGCCGGGTTCACGACGATCCGCCGCACTCGATCCGATCGGCCCGGGTCACGGAGATGACCCGAGCGTCGCCGGAGGAATGGCTCATGGCGGAATGGACGGACTCCCGGACCTCGCTCACGCTCCTGGAAACCTTGAGGCGCACGCCCAAGGATGCCGAAGCCTGGGAGCGATTCGTCTGGCGATATCGCCCGATGATCTTCGGATGGTGCCGCGAGTGGGGCCTCCAGGGCGCCGACGCCGAGGACGTGACCCAGGACGTGCTTGCCAAGCTCACCGAGAAGCTCGGCCAGTTCCGCTACGACCCCTCGCGCTGCTTCCGGGCCTGGCTCAAGACGATCACCCAGCACGCCTGGAGCGACACGATCGCCGACCGCTACCGGGGATCGGACAGCCGGATCATCCAGCGGCTCGAATCGCTCGAAGCCCGCGCCGACCTCCGTCGACGGTTCGAGGAGACCTTCGACCGCGAGCTGATGGAGATGGCCATTGCCCGGGTCCAGAAGCGCGTCACCCCGCCGACCTGGGAGGCGTTCCGCCTGACCGCCCTGGAAGGGCTCTCCGGGGCCGAGGCCTCGCGCCGGCTCACCGCCTCGGTCGCATCCATCTTCGTCTCCAAGCACCGGGTGCAAAAGCTCCTCAAGGAGGAGATCCGCCGGCTCGAAGCGTCTGACGAGGAGTGACGCTTCCCCTTCCTTCGCCCATCTGGAGTGCGGGAGCTTGCTCCCGCACCATCTCCTCGGAGCTTGCTCCGCCCCACCTACGCGGCGACGTCGGCACGCGGAGCAAGCTCCGCCAAGCAAAAAGCGGGAGCAAGCTCCCGCACTCCAAAGGACCGGTACGTCACACGCCCCTCGGCACCTGAAAGCGACGCTTGTCCTCGTTCCCACGCTCCACGTGGGAACGAGTTACAATTGATTTCCGAACAACGACTTGCGCCGCTCTCTCGACAAACTACCCGCGAAAAAATCTTCTCCGTGTAAGATCCGCCCGGGTTATCCGGTATTCCTTTGCGACGAGTCCGACGTCGGGGGCCGCGAGGAGGCATGATGCCACCCAGGGCCAACCGGGGATCGAGACTCGAACCGAAGGGAGATCGGAGATGATCGATCACCGGGAGTCGCGTCTTCGGGTTGGCCGAGCTGGCCGCCGGATGGTCGCGCTCCGGGTCGCGCACCTTCGGACGAATCTCGCAAGGAGACTCAGGGACGGTCGCACCCGACCGTCCCGGGCCCGGCCGGGGGCGGTCGGGCTTCGAACACTCTCCCGAGACGGGCGGAATCGGTGACTCGCCGCGACGAGATCGCGGCGGTCGATCGACCCGCCCGAGGAGCCAGCGAGGGACCGCCGAGCCGCGATCGCCCGTGTCTTCGGACCCGGTCGAGCCGGTCGAGATGTCGCGTCGGGGGGCGCGTCGTCAAAAGCCGAGGTAAGGCGGTCCCTCGTTTTTGCATCCCGGAACCTGCTCGACTCGACGAGGGCCAAGCGCCTCGTCGCCGTGTCGTGCTCGGGATGAATGATGGTCGTCGGCTGGAGGCCGGCGGCCGGTGGTCCGGTTCATGAACAAGGATGTTACCATGAATTCGTCACGGCGTAAGTTGGCCGCGATCCTGGAAGCGCTGGGGCTCCCGCCCTCGGCCCGTCGACCGGCCGCGACACCCGCCAGCCCGGCGTGCGAGTCGCTGGAGGGGCGTCAGCTCCTCGCGGGCGGCCTGGGCTACGGGATGGGGGCCATGGCCTACGGAATGGGCGGCGCGGCCGACATCTCCGCCACGGGCGGCGGCACTGGTGCCAGCGCGACGACCCTCACGGCCTCGACCTGGGGCGGCCGGTTCGGCGGGACCTCGGATGTCGGCGCGACCGGCCAGGCGGCCACCGGCGGCGGCCAGATGTCGGCGATGGTCATGCCAGCCGGAATGGGCGGCGCGGCCGGCATCTCCGCCATGGGCGGCGGCACTGGTGCCAGCGCGACGACCCTCACGGCCCCGACCTGGGGCGGCCGGTTCGGCGGGGCCTCGGATGTCGGCGCGACCGGCCAGGCGGCCACCGGCGGCGGCCAGATGTCGGCGATGGTCATGCCAGCGGGGGCCGGTCAAATGTCCAGCGTCTCGACGGCGGGCCTCGGCCTCGGTTCCGGCCCGATGGGCATGGATCTCGGCATGGCCGGTCTCGGCCTCTCCGGCGCCCAGGGCATGATGGTTCCCGGCATGGACGCCGGGATGGGCATGGGCGGCACTGGCATGGGCATGGGCGGCGGCATGGGCAAGGTCTCCGGGACCGCCTCGGCCGCCGACACCCAGTTGCAGACCGACATGCAGAAGCTCCAGACCGACCAGCAGGCGATCCACGACAAGTCGCAGGTGACCCCGGCGATGGAGGCCACGGTCCGGAACGACATCAAGGCGATCAAGGGGGCCGAGACGACCACTCCCGATCCGACGGCGGTGACGACCCTCCAGACCGACCTCAAGACGGCCCAGACGAACACCGGGGGCCCGACCGATGCGCAGCTCGCCCAGATCCAGACCGATCAGGACGCCATCTACAAGAGTCAGGGCGTTAACGCGGCGTTGATCACCAAGCTCGACACCGACATCCAGGCGATCAAGACCGCCTCGGGAATCACCGACGCTGACAAGGCCACGATCGCAGCCGACCAGGCCGCCATCAAGGCGGACTTCGCCAAGATCAAGCCGCCCGCGACCACCTCGACAACGACCGATCCGACCACGCCGCCCACAGCGCCGCCACCCACGGCCACCACGCCCTCCTCGACTGACACAACCACCACGGCCGCAGCCACGACAACGACCACGACCACCGATGGGACAACCGCGACACCGACGACACCGGCGACTCCACCGGCCCCGGCCAGCTCGACCTCGGCCCCAACGACGATCGATCCCACCACGCCGCCCACGACTCCGACGACGATGCCCGCCACCCCGACGATGCCCATGCAGCCGATGCATATCGTCCACACCATGCACGGTGCGGTCGAACATGGAGGGCATGGGATGAGAGCTTCGCACGGTCGGCGAGGCTGAGCCGGGTTCTCCCCGTCCTTACGAAGTCCACTCCGGAAGGGCCACGCTCAGGCGTGGCCCGACCCGTTCCGGGAGGGCTCCCGGACCTCTTCGGCGAGAAGGTCGAGCAGGGTCTCGTAATCGACCGGCTTGACCAGGTGGTGGTCAAAACCAGCCGCTCGCGAGCGAAGGAGGGCCTGCTCCTCGCCGTAGCCGGTGATGGCGATGATCGTCGTGTCTTCCAGTCCCTCCTCGCCCCGGATGTGCTCGGCGACCTGGTAGCCGTCCATGCCGGGCAGGCCGATGTCGAGGAGGACGGCGCGAGGCCGATGCCGCCTGGCCGCGGAGATCGCCTCGCGCCCCTCGTGGACCGAGTGGACGTCGAAGCCCGAGAGTTCGAGCAGCCCGGCCAGGGCGCCGGCGGAGTCGAGATTGTCGTCGACAACCAGGACGCGGAAGCCCTCACGGGCCTCCGGAGGCAAGGTCGGGCGGGGGGGCGCGGGGACGAACGCGGGGCTCGACGAGGGAATCCGGACGGTGAACTCGCTGCCCAGTCCCGTCCCATCGCTGGCGGCCTCGATCGTCCCGTCGTGCAGCTCGACCAGCCGCCGGGCGATTGTCAGGCCGATCCCCAGACCCCCTTGCGAGCGGTCGAGCGAGTGGTCGACCTGCTCGAACAGGTCGAAGATCCTCGGGAGCATCTCGGGGCCGATGCCGATCCCGTTGTCGCGAATCCGGATGACCTGCTGCTTCTCTTCGAGCCGGGCGGTCAGAGCGATCCGGCCGCCGGGCTGAGTATACCTGGCGGCGTTGGTCAGAAGGTTGACGATGACCTGCTCCAGGCGCACCGGGTCCCCCTCGATCCAGAGCGGCCCCGGGTCCATCGAGACAATCAGCTCGTGGCGGCGCTCGTCGATCGAGGGGCGGGCGGTCGCGACGGCCCGGTCGAGGATCGCGGTCAGGTCGAGCGGTTCCAGACGGAGCCGGATCTTGCCTCGGGTGATCCGGGAGACGTCGAGCAGGTCGTCGACCAGGTGGGTGAGGTGCTTGACCTGGTTGGCGATGACCTCCTCGGGTCCATTCCCGCTTCTCGGCGGGAAGGTCGGGGCTCCTGGCCAGTTGGGCGGCGTTGTGAATCGCCGAGAGGGGGTTGCGCAGCTCGTGGGCGAGCATCGCGAGGAACTCGTCTTTGCGGCGGTCGGCCTCGCGGAGCGCCTCCTCGGCCCGCTTCCGCTCGGTCATGTCGCGGACGACCTTGGTGAATCCCCGGAGCTGGCCGGCCTCGTCGAGCAGGGGCATGACCAGCCCGCTCCCCCAGAACCGGGAGCCGTCCTTGCGAACGTGCCAGCGCTCGTCGTCGCGCGACCCCCGGGCGCCGGCCCGGTCAAGCTCGCGTAGGGGGACGCCATCGCGAATGTCCTCGGGCGTGTAGAGCACGCTGGCGGGCCGGCCCTTCAGCTCGTCCTCTCGGTAGTCCAGGACGCGCTCGGCGCCGGCGTTGGAGCTGGTGATCAGGCCGGCGGTGTCCATGGTCAGGATGGCGTAATCCCGGACGCTGTCGAGGGTCAGGCGGTGCATCCGCTCGCGCTCGCGGAGGGTCGCCTCGGCCCTCCGTCGCTCGTTCCGCTCGCGGGCCTCGGTCAGGGCCCTCCGGACGGCCGGCGAGAGGCGGTCGATCCGGTGCTTGAGCACGTAGTCGGTCGCCCCCTGCTTGAGGCTCTCGATGGCGACCTCCTCGCCCATCACCCCCGAGACGAACAGGAAGGGGGTGTGGGGAGCGTGGTCCCGGGCGATCTCCAAAGCCGAGAGGCCGTCGAAGCTGGGCAAGGAGTAATCGGCCAGGATCAGGTCGTGGCGGCGGGTCTGGAGGGCGTCGAGGAACTCGGCCCGGCCGTCGACCCGGTGGATCTGGACGTGGAGCCCGTCCTTGGCCAGGCGTGAGCGGATCAGCTCGGCGTCGAGGAAGCTGTCTTCCAGGTGCAAGATGACGATGGCGCTCATGGCCGGATCCTCGGCTGAGGACATTCCTTGTGGGTTTGGCGCTCTCATCGTTTCGGCTTCAGGCTGCCCGGCGGGGGCTCGTTGATCAGAGCCCAGAAGACGCCCAGCTCCTGGATTGCCTCGATGAACTCCTTGAAGCTGACCGGCTTGACCACGTAGGCGTTCACGCCCAGCCGGTAGCCCCGGAGCAGGTCCTTCTCCTCGCGGGACGATGTCAAAATGACGACAGGGATGCTCTGCAAGTGGGGGTCGCTCTTGATCTGCTCCAGAACCTGCAAGCCGTCGATCTTGGGCAGCTTCAGGTCGAGCAGGACGACCGCCGGATTGCCCTGGGCCCGATTGTTATAGTTCCCCTGGCAACGGAGGTAATCCAGGGCCTCGGCCCCGTCTCGGACCACGACCACCTCGTTGGCCAGCTGGCTCTTGCCCAGGGCCACCAGAGAGAGTTCGACATCTTTCGGATTATCTTCCACCAGCAAGATCGGTTTCAGCATCTCTGACGCTTCCTCGAGCGGCTCCCTTGCCCGTTTCCGGCCCGCTCAGCCTGGGCAGGGCGAAAGAGAAGGTCGCTCCTCGGTCAACCTCTCCCTCGCCCCATGTCCGGCCCCCGTGGCGGGACATGATCCGTCGGACGTTCGCAAGACCGATGCCAGTTCCTTCGAAATCTTCCATCCGGTGCAGACGTTGAAAGACGCCGAATAGCTTGTCGGCGTAACGCATGTCGAATCCGATGCCGTTGTCCTTGACGAAGAAGATGGCCTCGCCCCCCTTGGTCTCGGCGCCGATCTCGATGACGGCCTCGGCCCGGGGACGGGTGTACTTCACGGCGTTGGCGGCGAGGTTGCTCATCGCCAGCCGCATCATCATCAGGTCCCCCTCGATCTTGGGCAGGTCGCCGATCTTCCAGGTGATCGACCGCCCGTTCGCCTCGGTCATCACCTCTCGAACAACCTCGCTGGTCAGCGTGTTCATGTCGATCGGCACCGGGTGGATCGTCGTCCGCCCCATCCGGGAGAAGGCCAGCAGGTTATCGACGAGCGAGCCGGCATACTGGGCCGACTCGATGATCGTGTCGAGGTACCGGCGGCGACTCCTCGCCGAGCCGCCCGTCCTCCTGCTCGCGGAGCATCTCGGAGTAGCCGACGATGTGCCGGAACGGCGCCCGCAGGTCGTGCGAGACCGAGTACGAGAACGCCTCCAGCTCCTTGTTGCTCCGCTCCAGCTCGGCGCTGAGCTGGGCCCGCTCCTCGGCCTGGCGGAGGACGATGCCGACGATCGCGTTGCGCAGCTCGGTCGCCGCCTCGACCTCGCCGGGCCGCCAGGGCCGGGCTTTGCCCCGGACGGTCTCCTTCCAGGCCTCGAACGACTTCCTCGGGTGAATTCGACCCTCTCCGTCGCTCTTCTTCTGCCCGGTCGGGTCGCCGCCCCAGGTGACCGTCCGGACCACCTCGGGCCGGAACCAGAAGAGATAGCCCCGGTGCAGCTTCGAGATCGCGATGGCCAGCACTCCGCTGGCGACCTCCTTGATCGGCCCGGCCTCCTCCAGGTGCCCGGCCAGCGACTCGGTCGCGAAGACGTCGTCGCGCCCTTCGTGCTCCAGCCAGTCGGCGATCCGGTTGACCCAGGCTTCGTCCGGGCGACTGGCCGAGCAGGGTGCATTGCCCCTCGTGGAGGATCGCCGCCCCTTGCGCCTCGACCAGCTCGAGCAGGTCGGCTTGGAGCCGGACCAGGCCGTTGACGAAGTCCGTCTCCTCGGTCATCCCGGCCAGGAGCCGGACCTGCACCGCCTTCCGACCGGAGCCGGTGCTCCAGCTCCTCGCGCTGCTCCTTGGCCGCGACCTGAAGCGCCAGGACCTGGCCGAGGAAGTCGCCCGCGGTCCGGATCTCGTAGGGGACGACCCGGGGCGTCTTGTGGTGGCAGGAGATCAGGCCCCAGAGCTCGCCGTCCCGAAGGATCGAGATCGACATCGACGCCGCCGTGCCCATGTTCCGCATGTATTCGACGTGAACCGGCGAGACGCTCCGGAGCGTGGAGAAGCTCGAGGTCGAGCGGACGGCCGTTCCTCGGGTTGAGCGGCGGGACGATCGGGACCGGTCGGTAGCCGGCGTCGGCGATCAGCCGGACCCGGCTGTCCCGGTAGAGGGCGCGGGCCTGCTCGGGGATGTCGGAGGCGGGGAACCGGAGGTCGAGGTAAGAGGGCAGTTCGTCGTTGCGGTCCTCGGCGATGACCGTGCCGCTCCAGTCCTCGTCGAACCGGTAGATCAGGACGCGGTCGAACCCGGTCAGCCGGCGGACCTCGGCGGCGGCCATCGAGCAGAGCTCGTCAGACGCGGGACACCCCCTCGAAGCCGGCCAGCGAGGTCCGGACCAGGGGATAAAGGTCGCGGAACGCCGAGCCGTCGTCGACCGAGGCCAGCTCCAGCTCCAGGATCAGGGCCTCGTCGGAGCGGTGGACGATCGCGTCGAACGGCTGGTCGCCCCGGGGCAGCGGCCCCTTGCCCAGGAACAACGGCTGCCGGTCCAGCAAGCCTCGTTCCAGCGAGGCCTCGGAGGGCCTGGAACAGCTCCGGACCAAGGACCCCCTCGACCGGCCGGCCCAGCAGTTCCTCGGCATCGATCCCAAGCAGGACGCCTACGTTGACGCTCGCCTGGAGCACCGTCAGGTCGGGCTCCGAGAGCACCAGCAGGACCCCGTGCGGCTGGATGCCTCCGGGGCAGTGGATCGGCTCGCGGTCGCAGTTGGCCAGACTGGCCAGGCCCGAAGGGCCGGTCGAGTTCAGGAGCATGACGCGGCTCGCTCCCTCTTGTTGGCGTCGATTGGGGTCGATGCCCGCCGCCATCTGTCAGGCAATGATATTCAGCGGGTGTCAACGGTCGAGCGGGCCATCCCTGGTATGCTAGACGCCACCTATTTCCATAAGCAACCCCATTCCCGGCCCGAACGACCTCCCACGGGTGGTCCACCCGATCGAAAACGGCCCACATGATTCCCGAAATTCCTGATCCGACGGAACTTGCGATGGGGTCAGGAAGAATCGACCCCCCTAACCCGCCCGTTGATCGCGGTTCACGTCGATCGATCTCCGAGAGCGGATCATCGCCGCCGTCAACAACCACGGGAGATCGCGACGCCAGCCACTGGAGATCGCGACGCCAACTCGCTCACCGCTTCGTCGTTGCCGTCTCGACGATGACTCGGTGGCTCCAACTCCGTCAACAAGACCGGCTCCATCGATCCCAGATTACACGTCGGAATGTGAATGGATGGCCTGTGTGTTACGTGAACGTGAACTGCTCTAGCGGGCCGGCGAATGATTGGACGGTGAGAGGGTCGCGATGATCTGTGCCCCGTCGTCGAGGTTGCTGCCGGGTCGGACCACCACTTCGTCGTCGGGCTGGAGGCCGGAGAGGATCTCGACCAGCGTGCCGTCGTCGTTACCGACCTTGACCGACGTCCGACGGGCCTTGTTGTCGCGCACGACGAAGGCCGTCGCGTTGCCGTTCGCCGAGTGGCCCGTCAGGCAGGCAGCCGGGATGCAGCAGGTGTTCGGTCGGGGGTTGAAGCTCGATCGTCGCCCTGCCGTACATCCCCTCGACCAGCCGGCCGTCGGGATTCGGCAGGTCGATCTCGACGCGCATTGTCCGCGTCGTCGGGTCCTCGGACTTCGCCAGGCGGGCGACGACTCCCTCGAAGGGCGAGGTCTTGAGGGCGTCCACGACGACGGTCGCCTTGTCGCCCGCGTCGAGCAGCGGGACGTCGAGGTCGGGCACCTGGACCACGACCCGCATGAGGTCGGTCCGTGCCACCGTCAACAATGGCACCGGAGTCCCGTCGGCGGCCGAGCGGATGAAGGAGCCCAGGTGAAGGTTGCGTCGGGTGACGACCCCATCGAAGGGCGCCTTGATCCGTGGAGTAGCCGGCGAGGACACGGGCCCGGTCCAGCCGCGATTCGGCGACCCTGACGAAGGCCTGGGCCTCGACCAGGTCCGCCTTCGCCTGGCGGACCTTGGCCTCGGCGGTCTTCTTCTGGGCCTGTGCCGTCTCGATGGCGGCCCGCCCCGTCCGCTCCCCGGCCGTGGCCGCCTCGAAATCGAGCTGTGCCTCATCGACGAGCTTCCGGTCCACGGCGTTCCGCTCGTTGAGGTCCTTGACTCGCTCGTATTGCTTCTGGTTCATCGACCGCTTCGCGACCAGCCGTTCCAGGTCGGCGCGGGTCTGGGTCTCGGAGGCGGACGCCGTGTCGCGCTCGGCCTCGGCCGTCTCGATCCGGGCCATCGCTTGCTCGATCTGCGCCTTCGCCTGCTCGTGTGACGCGGCGGCCTGCTCGACGTCCTCCTCAAGCTCCGGGGCGTCGATCTCGGCGAGGACCTGGCCTCGCTTGACCGGCGAGCCGATGTCCACGGACTGGCTCTTGAGGAAGCCGGACGCCTTCGCGTAGAGGTCGGCCCACTCGAAGGCGTGGACGGTGCCGGGCTGGATCGTGAGCCGCCGGACGCCGCCCCGCTCGGGATGGACGACATCGACCCGCGTCGCGATCGGGAGCGTTCGACGAGGCCGCCGCGATCCCCGTGAGCAGGTCGGTCTCCGATCGCTTGCCCCGGAACAGCGGGCCAGGAGAGTGCCGCCGTGGCGGCCAGGCCGAGCACGACGGCCAGCGACGCGCCATCGCCGGGCGGTCCGCTTCAGCCTCGCCGGCCGGACCTGATCCCGGTCCGAGACGTCGAACACCTTGGCCCCGTTCTCCACTGTCAACCCCCTCCCGTCCGATGGCCCGGCCCATTCTCTGGACCAGCCGGTGTGTGTCTTGTATTATGAAACCATGAAGGAACCGTGAAGACTACCCCAAGCTCCCGCCATCATCCCCGCCAGGACGAAATCAAGAGACCCATCCCACGATGAACGGACTGATCCAGGCGTCGCTGCGCAACCCGATCGCCGTGACGGTCATGACGCTGACTCTCGGCCTGCTCGGGGCCCTGGCGTGCTTCGTCGATCCCGATCGACATCCTGCCCGTTTTCAAGAGCCCGGCAGTCCAGGCGCTCACGTTCTATGGCGGGATGCCGGCCGCGAGCATCGAGAAGAACATCACCTCGAGGATGGAGCGCGGGGTGGTCCAGGCGTCGGGCGGCGAGCGGATCGAGTCCCGGTCGATCGTCGGCGTGAGCATCGTCCGCGACTACTTCGGCGGCCACGTCGACCGGAGCGGCGCCCTGACCGAGGTCAATTCGCTGGCCGGCTGGGAGTTCCCGACCATGCCGCCGGGAACGCTCCCGCCGGTCGTCCTGCCTTACGACCCGACCAGCTCGACCCCGGTCTGCCTGATCGCCCTGGACAGCCAGTCCGGCGGCCCGGATGGTCGAGGGCTGGGGCGAGGGGGCCTTGTTCGATTCCGGGCGCTACGAGATCCGCCCGATGATCATGGGCCAGAAGGGCGCCCTCGCCCCGCTGGTCTACGGCGGCAAGGTCCGCGCGCGTGATGATCTACCTCGACCGCCAGCGGCTCCAGGCCCGCCACCTGGCGCCGATGGACGTCATGAAGGCGATCGACGACTCCAACGTCTTCCTGCCCACCGGCAGCGCCAAGTTCGGCCGAGACCGACTACGCCATCGACTCGAACTCGATGTACGAGACGATCGAGAAGATGGGCGACATCCCGCTCCACAGCGAGCACGAGCAACGCCGCCTACCTCCGCGACGTCGGCACGCCCAAGGACGCCAACTACATCCAGACCAACGTCGTGCGGGTCAACGGCCGTCGCCAGGTCTACATCCCCGTCTTCCGCCAGCTCGGGGCCAGCACCCTCCAGGTCGTCGACACGCTCAAGGGCGCCCTGGAGTCGATGAAGGCCCGGATGACTCGCGGCGGGATCGACCTGCAGGTCGTGATGGACCAGTCGGTCTACGTCCGGAGGTCGATCGAGAGCCTGATGGAAGAGGGCGTGCTCGGCGCGGTCCTCTGCTCGCTCGTCATCCTGATCTTCCTGGGCGAGTGGCGGATGACGGCCATCGCCGTGACGACGATCCCGGTCTCGGTCCTGGCGGCCGTCGCCGGCCTTCTGGTGACTGGCCAGACGATCAACGTGATGACGCTCGGCGGCCTGGCGCTGGCGATCGGGCCGCTGACCGACAGCGCGATCATCTGCCTGGAGAACACGCACCGGCATCTGGGCCTGGGAGCCACGCCCGAAGAGGCGGCCTACCTCGGGGCCAGCGAGGTCGCCTTGCCCGAGCTGGTCTCGACGCTCTGCACGTTCCTGGTCCTGGCGCCCCTGGCCCTGATGCCCGGCCTGGGGGCGTTCCTCTTCCGGCCGATGGCGATGGCGGTCGCCTTCGCGATGATCGCCGCTTACGTCCTGTCGAGGACGTTCGTCCCCTCCCGGAGCGCCCGCTGGCTCCGGCCGCATCAGGCTCATCCCGGCCTCGAAACGGGGGTGGATCGCCGCCGCCTTCGGCCGCTGGGAAGCGTTGATCGACCGGGCGATCGCCATCTATGTCCGCGTCCTCGACGTCGTCCTGGCCCACCGCGGGCTCACCGTCGGGATCGCCATCGCACTCCTGGCGGCGATCCTGGTGGGCCTCGGCCCGGTCATCCGCCGCGAGTTCTTCCCGGAGGTCGACGCCGGCGCGTTCGAGGTCTACGTCCGGGCGCCCAGCGGCACCCGGATCGAGGTCACCGAGCAGAAGATCAAGGAGGTCGAGGACTTCGTCCGCGACCGGCTCGGCACCGACCTGCAACTGGTCATCTCGGAGATCGGCGTGGTGGCCGACCTCTCGGCCGCGTACACGCCCAACGCCGGCCCGATGGACGCCGTCGTCAAGGTCCAGCTCACGCCTGAACGCGACCGTTCCGCCCAGGATTACGTCCAGGCCCTCCGGGAGGCCCTCGCCGCCGACCGACGGTTCGCCGACCTGGAGTTCGCCTTCGACGCGGGCGGGATGATCCGCGCGGCGATGAACCAGGGCAAGTCGTCGCCGATCAACGTCCGGGTCACCGGCAAGGACCCGCTCAAGGCCCGATCGGTGGCCGAGGCGATCCGCCGCCGCGTGGGCACGATCGAAGGCGTGGTGGACGCCCGGATCATCCAGCGGCTGGACTATCCCCAGTACGTCATCGACGTCGATCGGGCCAAGGCGGCCGACCTCGGCCTGAGCCAGTCCGAGGTCATGAAGAACGTGGTCGCCGCCCTCAACTCCAGCATCACGTTCCACAAGAAGAACTTCTGGATCGACCCGGTCAGCAAGAACCAGTACTTCGTCGGCGTCCAGTACTTCGAGGACGACATCGACTCGATCCAGACCCTGATGGACGTGCCGATCACCAGCCCGAAGCAGCCCCAGCCGATCCCCCTGCGGAACATCGCCACGCTCCGGCGGGACACCGTGCCCACCGAGATCACGCACAACAACCTGCTGGCGACGATGGATCTGACCCTGGGCGTCCAGGGGCGAGACCTCGGGCACGTCGCGGACGACGTGGCCCGCGTCGTTGGCGACTTCGGGATCGCTAACGGCGACGGCTCCTGGCTCCCCTTCGACCCGACCGAGGGCTCGTCCCGGAGGGAGCCCATGAAGGGGGCCATGATCGAGCTGAGCGGCGAGTACTCGCGGATGCAGGAGACTTTCCGGAGCCTCGGGATCGGCCTGGCCCTGGCCTCGGTCCTGATGTACCTGCTGATGGCCTCGCTCGACAAGTCGTATATCGTGCCGCTGACGGTCATGCTCACCGTCCCGCTCTGCCTGGCTGGGGTCGTGCCGATGCTCTACCTGACCGGGACGGCCCTGAATGTCCAATCGCTGCTGGGGATCATCTTCATCGTCGGGATCAAGGTCGCCAATACCGTCCTGATGACCGACTACGCGCAGGAGCTGCGCCGTCACGAGGGGCTCTCGCCGACCGAGGCGATTCGCAAGGCGGCGTCGATCCGCGTCCGTCCGGTGACGATGACGGCGCTGGCCGCCTTCTTCGCCATGATCCCGATGGCCCTGGCCCTGGGCCGGGGCAGCGAGGCCAACGCCCCGCTCGGACGCGCCATCCTCGGCGGCCTCCTGGCCGGCGAGCCAGCGACACTCTTCGTCCTCCCGGCGCTCTATTCCCTGATGGTCAGGGACTCGAAGGTCGCCGAAGGAGCGTCGCACGAGGAGGAGACGCATGCCTGACGGGCCGATCCGCAAGTCGTCGTCCGTCCGGCGGCCTCGGAACATCGACCGCAACGGATTGCCGAATCAGGCTTCGCGACGTTCCTCGGAATGGCGGATCAACCGGCCTTCCTTCAGGTAGACGGCCGCCTCGGCGATGGGAACCGCGTGGTCTCCGACGCGCTCCAGGTTCCGGGCGATGTTCATCAGGCGGATTGCGTCGGCTGCGGGCGGGATGCCGGGCCGATGGGCTTGGATCGGGATCGACGCAAGTCGCTAGATGAGACGGGTTTTGGCGTGGTCTATCGTTTGCTGTCAGGAATGGGGTCGGGGGGATTCGAACCCCCACCGTTCGGTTTAAAAGACCGATGTGCGGCCGTTACACCACGACCCCTCGAAACCCGATCCACCCGGAAAACTCCGCGTGGGAATCGTGAAGCCTGTTGATATAGTGGAGACCGGCTTGTACCCGATGGCCGGCCGGGCGACACCCATCCAGACCCGCTCTCGGCCCTCCGAGTTCGCGAGCCTCCGGCGTTCCCCGAATTGACCCGCCCGGAATGGAAAGGCCCTCGCGATGAGCAACCCCGAATCGACCCCGACCGGCCTGGACGGCCTCCGCGTGGCGATCTTCGAGGCCCGGATGGCCGGGCCGATGGCCGACCTGATCCGCAAGCACGGCGGCGAGCCCGTCGAGGCCCCGTCGCTCCGCGAGGTCCCCATCGGCGACAACCCCGCCGCCCTCGCCTTCGCCGACCGCCTCATCGCCGGCGAGTTCGACCTCGTCATCTTCCTGACCGGGGTCGGCACGCGCTATCTGACCCGGGTGATCGAAACGAAATACCCACGAGAGGAGTGGGTCGAGGCCCTGAAAAGGGCCAAGGTCGCCATCCGGGGTCCCAAGCCGGTGACGCCCCTGCGAGAACTCGGCGCCCGGATCGACCTCCAGGCCCCCGAGCCCAACACCTGGCGAGAGCTTCTCGGGGCGCTCGACGAGAACATCCCCGTCAAGGGGCTCCGGGTCGCGGTCCAGGAGTACGGCCAGCCCAACCCCGAGTTGATCAAGGGCCTCGAATCCCGAGGGGCGACCGTCACCCCCGTGCCGGTCTACCACTGGGCCTTGCCCGACGACACCGTGCCGCTCCGCGAGGCGATCGAGGAGATCGTCGAGGGCCGGATCGGCGCCGTGGTCTTCACCTCGGCGCAACAGGTTGTCCACTTCCTCCAGATCGCCGCCGAGGACGGCCACGACGCCGACCTCCGGATCGCCCTGGCCCGATCCGTCATCGTCGCCTCGGTTGGCCCGACCACCACCGAGACCCTCCACGCCCACAACCTCCCCGTCAACATCGAGCCCGAGCACCCCAAGATGGGCCACCTCGCCGTCGCCCTCGCCGCCGGCTGGCGGGCCGTCGGCAAACGCTAACCCATTGGAAAAACTAGACTTCGGCCCTCCGCTTTCCCTCCCGACGCCGAGAAAAACGAAGCCAACGTTCGGGAGCCTCCGGCCGGAAGACAAACCCAATCGGGGTCGAAGCGGTGAGCGGTCTCTTCACCATTCAAACCCAATCGCCTGGTTGCCCGGCTTTGCACTTTAATTCAATGCCCTGAGACTGCTTATGGGATTCTGGGGGCTCCAGGACAATTTGAGATCTCAAATCTGAGATCCCAGATCTCCCATGTTTCGCGGATACCCATAAATCGTCTCAACGTAATGAATTAAAGTGCAAAGCCTGGTTGCCCGCCCCCCGAAAACTCAAACCCAACCGCCCGCGAAGCGATTTTCCAAGACAAAGCCAATTGGGTCCGACCGCGCCCGGAGACTCGAACCCAACTCCGGGCGAGGGGGTTTTCCAACACAAACCCAATCGGCCCCGCCAGGGGCCCGACCGCGCCCGAAAACTCAAAGCCAATCGCACAGTCTCGCCCCCAGTCGAGAAACTCCAACCGAACCCAAGCCGCGTAGGCAGGAGCATGACAAAGTTCCTGAGACGAGGGAAACGGGGACGAACTCCGGCTGTCCCCGGCCGGTGTCTGTCCCCGTTTCCCGCGCCTCTCCATTGATATTCACGAGGCGAGGGTGCCGGTTAACACAGTTTTCGCCGGGCTCATGGCAGAATTCGGAAGGTTGGTCCGAATCCTCTACGTTGCGGGGCAAAATCGGACCGCCACGAGTTGTCCTCCGGGAGTGCCAACTCTCCCCGACTTGGCCATGCAAAGTCAAGCAAAAAGGCCCTCGGAAGCCCGAAAAAGCCGCCGAAAAGGCCCGATTTTCGGTCAAAACGGGCTCAAAATCGACCAAAATGGGCCGAAATTCATGCCTCAAATCTTACTTTGCGATACAAACCAAACTTACCATGAAGCGAACAGCCCGTAGGGTAGGGCTTGCCCTGCCGTCCCCGCTCGATCGGTTACGAAGAGGGATCGGGTGCAACGCAATTGTGAACCGATGCCAGACCACCCAATCCGCCGGCTTTGCACTTGAATTCAATGCCCTGAGACTACTTATGGGACTCTGGGGGCTCCAGGATAATTTGAGATTTCAAATCTGAGATCCCAGATCTCCCATGTTTCGCAGATAGCCATAAATCGTCTCAATGTAATGAATTCAAGTGCAAAGCCCAATCCGCCGGGGCTTTGCCTTTTTTCGACCCGTTTTCGATTTATATTCGTGACACTCCACTGAATAAAAGTTCACGCGATTTCTTACCCGCGATTCCGGGCAACAGATTGCCAGCCCATCCAGGAGCATGGAATGGGATTGCTCTGGGAAAGCTGACGCACATTCACTTACAAGGCATCCCATTTGGCTGAAAAACTGACTGTAAATCCTCGATCGGGCGGATATGCTGGCGAGCGAAAGGAGTTCCTCCCATGCACTTATCCCGCTTCCGCCCCCGGTTCACCTTGCGAGGGTTGATGGTCGCCGTGGCGATCTTCGGGTTGATGTTCGGTTTTGGCATGTGGATGTCACGGCGGTCGGCTGAGTTTCATAAGAAGGCAAAAATTCATATGAGAATGATCCCAATTTATACACTACCCAGGATCGGTCGCTGGAAGCCGCCTGGTTACGACCGCATCGAATGGGCGAGAGTTATGGCCCGAAAGTATCGCTATGCCGCCCGCTACCCCTGGCTCCCCGTCGCCCCCGACCCGCCCGAGCCGAAGTAACATGATACCCGAAAGAGAACCCCCGCGATCCGGCCGGCTGGCCGGATCGCGGGGGTTGAGTAAGCGTAGGGATCGATCCGGATCAGACCCAGGGGACGAAAACGGGACATTCTGCCAGGGGACGAAAACGGGACATTCTGGGGGACGAAAACGGGACAGGGGTGGCCTGCTCCCCATTTCCTGGTCCAGTGATAATGGGAATCAGGAGGATGGGTGTGCATCAGGTGGTGTCTCGATCGGGGTCTCTTCAATAGGCACATACCTCTCGCATTCAGCGGCGTACTCGGCCGGGGTCAGGTAGCCCAGCGAACTGTGCGGACGTTCCGTATTATAGTCTCCTTTCCAGAGCGTTCCCAGGGCCTGGGCTTGCGCAGGGCTCTCGAACTGCTCGCGGTTCAAGAACTCGTCTCGGAACTTGCTGTGAAACGACTCTGCGTAGCCGTTCTGCCACGGGCTCGCCGGGGCCACGTACAACGCTCCCGAACCCGTCGCCTCAAGCCACGACTTCACTGCCTCGGCGGCGAACTCGGGTCCGTTGTCGCTCCGCATCCGATGCGGTGGGCCTCCTCGACGGTCGGACACCTCGGCCAGAATCACGCGGATCTCTTCGGCTGTCATGCCTCGTCGCGCCTCCAACGCCAGGCATTCGCGAGTATACTCATCAATCAAACTCAACCATTTGAGACTTCGACCGTCGCTGGTTCGATCGAAGATAAAGTCCCATGTCCAGACGTCGTCTTTTCCCCGCGAAGGCCGGAGATGACAGGCGTTGGCATCCTGTCCGTGAATCGGACGAGGCTTGGGATTGGCCCGTGGCGCAGCCAGTTTCAGGCCCAATTGACGCCAATGGCGACGCACCGCCTTCTTGTTGACCGTCCAGCCTTCGCGATCCAACAAAGCCCAGATCCGGCGGTATCCGAACCGCGGATGGATGCCGGCGAGTTCCTCGATCCGCCTGGCCAACGCCACTTGTTCGTCACTGACGACGCTCGAGTACCTGAGGCTGGACCGAGCCAGGTCCAACGCACGGGAGACGCGGCGCTGAGAAAATCCGTGATGTTCACGTAGTTCAATGGCGATGAGTCGTCGTCGGGCGGAAGTCATGGCTTTTTTTTCAAGGCCTCCTGAAGCATGCGGCGATCGAGGGCCAGCTCGGCGACGAGGAGCTTGAGTCGGCCGACCTCGTCTTCCAGTTCTGAGACGCGAATTTGCTCCTCCGAGACGGGTTTCTCCTGGAGGGCCTTCCAGCGATAGTAGGTTGTGATTCCGATACCGGCCTTACGGCAGGCCTGGTTGATGTTCAGGCCGGAGTCGAGGTCGGCCTGGAATTGACAGAGAATCTTGGCGATCTGGTCACGGTCGGGTGATTTTCGCATGGGTCGCTCCCTGGCTCTCTGCCAGTTGTACGATTCCCATTAAAACTGGACCAGCTTTTGGGGGGCAGGCCAATCTGCGTTCAGGTCAGACATCGTTTCTGGTTTTGCCGATACAGACAGAAACCGAAAACAAAGACTGACCCTGGTGACTGACAGGCGGGGTTCCGGAACCCCTCCGAGCCGGTTGTCGAGCCGTCACGATCGTGGCCGCCGACACCCGCAGACGCCCCCGTACTGCCGACATCGACCGGGCCCGGCGCGGGTGCTGTGTCCATCTCCCCAGACCTGCCCGACCATCCTTGCACCGCCCGCCCGGCACGGCTACGATCCTGGTGCGCCCCTGGGCACGCCTCGGCTTTGCACTTTAATTCATTACGCTGAGACGATTTATGGGTACCCGCGAAACATGGGAGATCTGGGATCTCAGATTTGAGATCTCAAATTATCTTGGAGCCCCCAGAATCCCATAAGCAGTCTCAGGGCATTGAAGTCAAGTGCAAAGCCCGTTCTTACCCAAGATTCTTCGCCGAGCCGAAGAATCCGGAGGAATCCATTGAAGTCATTCCTTACACTCCTGGTCCTCGTTTGTCGCCCTGCCCGGCGCGGCATTCGGTCAGAAGAATCTCACCATCGTCAACGCCTTTCCCGGCGACAAGGGCCCGGGGACGAAGGCGCTCCCCGACAACGTGGGCGGCGTGGGCGAAAATCATGTTGTTGACTTCACCTCGGCAAACTTTGTGGTTCACGACAAGAAGACGGGCGAGGTCTTGCTGGAGAAAACGCAGACGGCCTTCTGGGAAGGCCTGGGTTTCGGGGGCATCTTGCGTCCGAATGATCCTCGGATGCTCTACGACGCGCTCGCAAAACGATGGATCGCGACCATTGCGCACGATGCCGAACACAAGCTCTATCTGGCGGTCTCCACCACGCCCGACCCGACGAAATCCTGGAAGGCAGTGAAGACGACATTCGAGTCGCCCGACTTCGGCTTCCGGATGGGGGTGGACAAAAATGGTTTCTACGGCTGCTGGTGGAACCATAACCAGGATCTGCACACGATGATGACGGCCTGTGCCATTCCGAAAGAAGACCTCCTCGCCGTCAACGGCCCGAACCTCGCGAGGGTGCAGATCTTCAAGGACCTCGAAATCGAAAGTTTTCCGGCAACGGACCTCGACCCCGACAAGGCCCCGGATGCGCCGGCGATTTTGCTCAATCGCGAATTCGGAAATTCGTTTGAAAAGCTCTACATGTACAAGATTACGTGGTCCGGCAAGACGGCCAGTATCTCGAAATTGCAGACCATCCCGCTCGGCAGAAAATACGTCAGCCCGAACGCGACATCCCACAAGATGGCCGCGGCGCAGCCTCCGCCCGGCGGGAATCTTCGCGGGGATGAAGCTCGTCGGACGACCTGCGTCTACGCGCATGGCGGGAGCGTGTTCACCTGCAACGGCGCGAAGCGCTCGCTGGAGTCACGATGCGGGATCTTCTGGTGTGAAGTCCGCGTGAGCGATGGCGCAGTCCTCCAGGAAGGCTTCGTGGATGATGATCGGTCCGATTACGTGATCCCGACGCTGGCCGTGGATGCCAGAGGCAACCTCGGCCTGGGTTGCACCCGCTCGTCCGAGACCGAATTTGCGTCCGCGTACGTCATGGTCCATGGCGCAACGGACCCCAAAGGGACGATGCGTCCGGCGGTCCTGGGCGTGAAAGGGACGACCATCTACTCGCCCAAAGCGGCCGCTCCCCACGGAATCCCCTGGGGGAATTACAACTCGACGTGCATCGATCCGACAGACAAACTCACCTTCTGGACGAGCCAGGAATACGCGAGCTCCAGCGTTCCCGGCCAGTGGTCAACATGCTGGACAGCCTTCAGGGCGGAGTGACTTGAAAAGGGAGCGGAGCCCGGACAATGGGACAGTCACCGGCCGAGTCCAGCCGGAGCCAGTCCCCGCCTTCGGCCGCGAACCTTTCTCGACACGCTCCCAGACCTTGAACGGGGTCTGTGCCGATCACTCGGCGATTTCGCCATCCTGCCTTCGATTCAGGACGAGGCCGAGGGCCAGGCCATCGAGCGACAGGAGGGCCAGGCTCGCCAACCGGAGGGTGAGCTGGACTCGCGGAATCTCGCCGTGGAGTTTCAGCAAATTCGGGTCCGAGAGGGGATACCGGGCAGGGCTGTTTCATTCTCAATTTTGCCTGGGAACGGGGACTGTGTCCCCATTCCCGGGCAAGACGGGTGGACCAAGGGGGACAGGCACCTCCGCTGCGCTCCGGAGCCAGTCCCCCTTGGTCCACCGAGACGAGAAGGAAACAGCCCTGGGATACCGGGCATCGAACCGGCGCTCGAGGGCGATCAGGGCCGCGTCGGGATAGGGGCAATCCCTCGAAAGCTCGGGCTCATGAGTCAGGCGGTGATCGGCCCAAAGCAGATAGGCGGTCGCGATCGAGCACAGGACGACGATCGCCCCGACCATGAAGCGCCCGACCCGGCCCCGGACCTTCCGGCCGGTCGATCGGGCCAGGGCGAACGCCCCGATCGGGATCACGGCCCAACCGATCGGCGTATGCGAGACGACAACCGCGAAATACCCGACGGACCCGGAGGCGTGGACCAGCGCAAACAGGACTCCCGAGGCGGCCACGAGGACCATCAGGGACCGCAACTCGTGGCGGAAGGTTGGCATTGGTCAGTCCACGGCGAGGTCTGCGTTCGTGCTCGTCACTCCACCCGCCAGGGATCGGCCGTCGGCTCGCCCCGATGCTTCGCGGCGAGGTCGGCGGCCTCGCGATCACGGGCGGACTGTAAGCGGTCGAGGCGGAAGCCTTCGAAGAACAGGACGACGAGCCAGGCGACGGCTCCGACGATCAGGATGGCGTCCGGCTCCGTCAACTTCGGGCGGTAATATTCGTTCACCGCAATGCCAGCTATGCCCACGAGTCCCCAGAGGAGCATGACCCCGGCGGATCGGACCGCGTCGCGGTTCCTCGACGCCGAGAGCTTCGTCGCAACCATCCCCTCGGCCGGGGTCGAGGCCCGGAGCAGGGCCCACGGGAACAGGGGGACCAGGATCAACGCGAGAGATCCCGGGTTGCCCGTGATCCGCCAGACGACGACTCCCGAGAGGCCGGCGAGGACCAACGACGAGACGAGATGGCGGTCATAGCGATCGCGGCGGATCAGAACCTCGTCCGGCCCCGGCTTGGTCCGGTTCGATCGCTCGGCCCGCTGTTCCTCCCTGTAGGCGAAGAGGTTCCAGCCGTCCTGGACCTCGGGGCGGAGGACCGTCCGCAGGTGGGCGATGATCCGGGACCGGTCCTCGGGCTCATAGTTGCCCAGGAAGATCGAGAGCTGGGCCGAATCCGTCCGGAGCACGATCCGGTCGCCGAGGACAAACCATCGGACCCGGGTCACCGCATCCAGGTCGATCTCCTTCCGCCCGAAGACGCCCCGAAAGGTGACTCGATCCTCGCGGATGGTCAGCGTTTCCTTCCGATAGGCCACCAGCACGTAGACCGACAGCCCGGCCATTCCGAACGGCACCCCCGCCAGGCCGACCGCCAGGAGGAGTCGATTCGGGGCGTGCGGGGCATCCAGTCCCACCCAGAGCATCAGAGAGCCCCACGCCAGGAAGCACGGCAGGCAGGCCAGCCCCACGTTCCGGATCGACTTTTTGAGCCGAAAGACTTCGTCCACGACGGGATGACCCCGATTCAACCCGCAACGATCCGCTCGCGGACCCGTTGCCGATTCCCCCGACTCGCGTGGCTCACTCGCCCGGCGGGTTCGGCCGGGTCGCGGCCTTCCAGGCGGCCGAGTCTTTCCCGTGGTCCTCGCCGACCAGCTCGCGGAGGGCGAACAGGACCGACTCGCGCTGGGGGTAACTGGCCTTCGGCTCCAGGGGACGATGGGCCGGCACCGGGCGCTCGGCGACGAGGTAATCGTAGCGCTGGTAGGCCGGCCAGGGGCCGGAGTCATCGACGGGCTGCGACGCGGAGAAGTCCTGACGGAGATACGTAACGTCGGCCCGGACGAACGCGCCGGGGCTCCGGCTGGCGTAATACTCGCGAGGGGGCGGCAGCGGCTCCCCCTCGGTCGGGACCCGGCCCCGGACCAGGTCGGCGGTCGGGCTGGTGGAGGGGGCGTGGCAGAGCAGGCAGTTCCGGAGGTGGTTGACCTGCACCAGCGACCGGGTGTAAGTCACCGACTGGCCCTTGCGGTCCTCGGTCCGGGGCTGTTCCGGGTCGGGATCGTCGAGCATTTCGACGAGGCCGGGGATCGCCCCTCGATCCTCGAGCGCGACCAGGGCCTCGGCGGCGTGGTCGGCGACCGGCGCCCAGGGGTAGCGGAGCCCTTCGAGGAAGCTCGGCCGGGTGTCGCCGACCGGCCGCTCCCGGAGGGCGTCCAGCGCCCTCTCGCGGACCGCCGGGTCGAGGTCGAAGATCGCCAGCCGGGCCAGCGCCTTCGACGACGCCACCCCGCTGATCCGGGAGAGGATCTCGACCAGGACCAGCCGGGCCGGGGTCCGTTCGGCCATCAAGAGCTGCATCAGCGCGGGGATCGCCTCGGGGACGTCGGTCCGGACGCGGGGTCAACCCAGGGCCGCACCCAGGAACGGCCTGAACAGCGCGGCGCGGAGCGCGTCGGCATCGGGACGGGTGTCACCCGCCGGGATCGCCGCCGTCAGGTGGTCGCGGAGCGAGCGCGACTGGACCTCCAGCTCCTCGGCCGACTCGCGCCCGAGATGGCATTCCTCGCCCATCCGCCAGGGGAGCTGGCCCAGCTCCGGCTGCCTCCGCTTGAGCAGGGCAAGCGTGGCAAGCGAGGTGTCCTTCGGCCGCGCGATCTGCAGATGCCCCCCGACCGCCCCCTGATGCTCGGGCCGGGCCCTGGCCGCCGGCCCGCTGAAGACGGGGGCCAAAAAACCGGCCTGCCCCACGATCCGGTTGACCGGCTGCCTGCGGTGCTGGATCTGGTGCGGGACCGCCGAGAGCCCGTGGGCGCTGAGCAGCGCCCCTTCGGTCTGGTGCGAGATCATGATCTCGGGCACGTTGGCAAGCTGCCGGCGAAGCTCCTCCTGCCCAAGCCTCTGCCGACGGTGAATCACCACCGATCGAGCTGTCGCGGGCTCGGGCACAGGCTTCGGTTCAAGTCTGGGCTCGGGCTGGACCACCTCGACCCGCGGCGACGGGGCCACGGTCGGGGGAACTGGGACGGGAGCCGCCGGAACCGGGGCTTCGACCGGAGTCGGAGCCGGGGCTTCGACGGGCGCCGGCTCCTCTGGTTTGGGCTCCGGCGCGGTCGCGACGACCGCCAGCGGGGCCGGCGGCTTTTCCTCCCGAGAACCAAGGATCGCCCCGGCCAGGGCCACGACCACGAACAGCCCGAAGATCGCGGCCAGGACCGCCGCGATCCGGCCCAGGGGCACCCTCGAAGGCTCGGGCGAGCCGTCGTGGATCGGTCCCAGCTCGATCGGCAGGTCGATCGGATCGGGCTCGAACTCAGGTTCCGGCGGGGCTGGCGGCTCGATCGGGGTCCAGGCTGTCTCGACGACCGGCTTCGGGCGAGACCGAGGCGTGGGCCGGGCGACCACCTCGGAAGTCGGCTCCCGACCGACGATCACCGATGAGACCGGCGCGGGCTCGGCCATCTTCGGCGGAGGGACCTCGATCAGCTGGGCCGTCGGGATCTCAAGCGAAGGCCCGACGCGGTCGTCGGGGATGGTCATCGGTGCGAAGCAGGTCGAGCAGGCGAATGGCTGGCCGGCCCTCGCCGCGGAGGCCGAGTGAGTCATCCGACATCGGGGACATCGAAAGCGGATGGGTCTCATCGGCACGTCCTCCCGGATCTCACCGGCCAGCCTCCGCGCCGGCGACTTATCCTGAATCATCTCTATTCGGATGATAGGGGCCATTCACTCACCGAGGAAGCAAGAAAAACCCGGATCATCGATTTCTCCTCGAACTTCGACAACCCCCTGAGACGGCCGTTGCTCCCGGGCGGCCTTCCCGTGAGAATCGCGATAAGTCCGCCCGCCCGAACCGCCCCGCAGGAGACTCGCCGGATGTCCACCATCACCCTGGCCGCCCTGACCGCCCTCGCCGCCGCGGGGGAGACGCATACGGTGTCCGCGACCACCTATTACCGGACATTTTCCCGGGCCCATCCGGTGCTCCACCGGGTCAAGCCCGGCGACACGATCGTCACGAAGACGCTCGACTCGGGCGGCCAAGATGAGAAGGACGTCCAGCGCGCCGAGCCGTACAACCCGCTCACCGGGCCGTTCTACGTCGAGGGGGCCGAGCCGGGCGACGCGCTGGTGGTCCGGATCAAGACGTTGCGGATGAACCGGAACTGGGGCTGGTCAGCCTACCGGCTGGGCCTCTTCTCACTCACCCCGGCCGACGTCGAGCACGTCTATTCGAACGAGTACAAGCCCGAGCTCGTCCGCAAGGGGCGATCGAACCTGGTCCCCTGGGACATCGACCTGGAAAAGAAGACGGTCAAGCTCCGCGAGCCGAAGAGCGCGAAGATGAACATGGAGTTCCCCGCCCAGCCGATGCTCGGCTGCATCGGAGTCGCCCCCGAAGGCGACTTCGCGCCAACCTCGGGACCGTCAGGGAGTTACGGCGGCAATCTCGACTACAACAAGATCGGCGAGGGGGCGACGGTGATCCTGCCCGTCTCGCACCCCGGCGCCCTGCTCTTCGTGGGCGACGGCCACGCCCTCCAGGGGGACGGCGAGTCAACCGGCACCGGCGTCGAGACCTCGATGGACCTCGAAATGGTCGTCGAGATCCGGAAGAAGGCCGCGCCCGCCGGCCCCCGCGTCGAGACGCTCGACGAGCTGATCAGCATCGGCTCGCAGCCCGAGTTCGCCAGCGCCCTCGACAACGGCCTCAAGATGGCCACCTCCGATATGGTCCGCTGGTTGACGAAAGATTACGGCCTGGAGCCCTGGGCCGCTCACCTCTTCATCGGTTATCAAGGAAAATATGACGTCGTCACGGTCGCCGGCTCGATGGCCCTCCGCGTCCCCAGAAACCGGCTCCCGGCTCCTGAAGGGGAGACGCCCAGGAGCGGTTTACGCTGAGGACCGCGCGTCGAACTCGAAAGACCGGTTCGACCGGAATGCCCAGAGCCAGGTTCGACTCTGAGGTCTCCTCGACTCAGGTCATGAACTCGCAATGTAAACAATGAAGGTCTGAAGCATGGATTGTCGATTTCAAAATCAGTTCTCGCCGGTATCCCTCCGATTGGCGATTGAGACAATCCGTTCAAGTCTGGTGGAGGTGCTCGATGGAGTTGATCTCACTCCATGTTCCGAAGACGGCAGGGACCAGCTTCCGCATGATGCTGGTGGCCATCTACGGTGATCGGTTGCGGGTGGATTACAACGATTACTCGATGGTCCCCTAGGCGCTCTACAACCGGGACCGTCAGGCCTGGCGCGTCGCGGCAAGGGCCGAGGTCGCGGCGATCAGCCCCGAAACCCGGGCGGTTCATGGCCACTTCGCCATCGAGAAGTACAACGGGGCTTTCCCCGAGGCCCGTCGGATCGTCTGGCTCCGGCATCCGGCGGCCTGGATCACCTCGTTGTATTACATGATCAAGATGAAGCCGAAGAATTACCCCGAGAACGAGCCGAAGGCTTATCCGGAGGCCCACCCGCTTTTCGTCCGGCTGATCCACGAGGACATCTCGCTCATCGAATTCGCCGAGGACCCGTTGGTCCGCAACCGGGTGTCCGCGAATTTCCTCGCCGGCCTGGATCTCGAGGCGTTCTCGTTCGTCGGGATTCAGGAGCACTTCGACGAGGATCTCCGCGACTTGAAGGAGATGATGGACTGGCCCGAGATCGAGGTCCCTCGCGAGAACTTGAACCCGACCCCAAACTACGGGGAAATCACCGGGCGGATCAAGCAGGACCGCGCGACAATGGATCGCTTGATCTCCCTGTACGATCAAGACATGGCCCTCTACGAACGGGCCCTCCGACTCCGCGAACGGCGGCTCGGCGGACCGGTCTTTCGGATGTTCAGCCCGTCAGGCGCCGAGGGCGATGAATCGGCCCGCCTCTCCAACGTCGCCTGATCCCGGCTCGAAGCGATCCCTGAGCATCGAAGTCCTCGACGACGCACCCTCAAGCGTGGCGCGTCGTCGAGGACTCGACATTCTGTGAACGAGATGCCGTTGCCTCAAACCCTCCGCCCGAAGCAGACCAGGGCGATGTCGTCGCTCTGGGGGCGGCCGGAGGCGTGGGTCCGGACGGCCTTGAGGAGCGCCTCGCCGACCTCGGGGGCCTCGGCGGGGGCCTCGGCGAGGGTCCGGCGGATCGCGGTGACGCCGAACTGGCGGCTCCGGGTGTCGGTCGCCTCGCTCACGCCGTCGGTGAAGAGCAGGACCACGTCGCCGGGGTTCAGCTCGGTCGAGACGGCCTGGTAGGACGGGTCGGTCACGACGCCCAGCGGCGGGCCGGCCTCTTCCTCGCCGACCACCTCGATCTCGCCGCTGGATCGGCGGACGAACGGGGCGAGGTGGCCCACCTCCGACATGGTCCGCTGGCTGAGCAGGAATTACGGCCTGGAGCCCTGGGCCGCCCACCTCCTCATCGGCTATCAAGGAAAATACGACGTCGCCACGGTCGCAGGTTCGATGGCTCTCCGGGTCCCCAGAAACCGGCTCCCAGCGCCCGAGGGGGAGACGCCGAAGGGAGCTTCAGCAAGAGATCCCAAAATCGAATCGCGTTAACGGCGAGCGCACGAATTAGACTGCTGTGAGGTCGGAAGTTCATTGGCAACGATCGAGCGCGCCAGTAGACTGGGTGGATTGGGAAACCCAGCGAAATCCGATCGGAGAAGATGACCGTGGAAAGCCGGCAGGAGGAAAGCTTGGAGCAGGAAGATGTACCGATAATCGGATGGCTGCTGGAGATACCAGAAGGTCGGCATCTGATCCAGGGGATGGCATGGGTGATCGGGCTCTGGATTTTTGTGGGGGTCTTCACACCACTCTTCTTCGGGAGGTCGGAGGCAGGAGAGCTAGGGGACACTTACGGGGTCTTAAACTCGCTATTCGGTGGGCTGACTCTACTGGGGGCTGGGTATGCTGTCTTCGCCCAGCACCGTCAGCTAGAGTTGGCTCATCAGCAGTTGAAGGACGCGGATGAGGAGAGGCGAGTTACGATGGAGATGCTTAGCCGCCAGACCGAAGCGCTCCTCGCATCCGCCAAGCTCCAAGCTGTCAACGCGATCGGCCAGGTAGACATGGCGATCAGCCAGATCCGGGCTAATGCCGGAGCAAGCGGATATTTCGGGATCGAGGGAGATTTCGACCGGCTTGGCCGGACTCGCCAGTACGCGGAGATAACCCTGAACGACTTCGAGACTCGAGACTTCGACTGGGGAATGTATGTCCCATCCGAAAAGCGGAACGCACTCAGAAAATTCTACCTGACGCTGGTCAGGAGGCTCGGTCCAGCCTATTCGGACCGGACACCGGATCTTTGGTTCTCCGGGCTCTCCGAGAGTCTCATCGTCTTCCAGAGGGAACTGGACCTACTGGGGGGCCAAGTCGGCGGAGAGCAGTTGGCCATAACCCTGAAGATGGCCCGAGAAGCAGTGTCAATGAGCACGAAAAAAATGTACGATAACTCGCCTGGGTTGACGATGGAGAACAGAATCAACGCTGCCCTCTTCTTGCCTATCGAATTAGAAAAACTAATATTCTACTCTTGTTGATTTGAGAGACTTGAATCAGGTAGATCAGTATCAATTCGGCGGGGATTTTTGGGCTCGGTACTCTAACGCCGTGCCGTGGGCTGTAGTTGACGGGACGCGGGTTCTTTGTACCACACCGGTGCCACACAGCCTCTTTACCGAACGGTCAGGGTTGTGTTAGCGTGGCTTGCATGGTCGTTAATGGATCAGCAAACATGCAAAACACGTCGATGATCTCCAGCGAAGCCGCCATCATCGGCCGGTTGATGAAACCCGATCGTGGCGATTTCTCGCCCGAAGCGGCCCGCGAGCTGCTGAGCCTGCAATTCGACGAGGACGATCAGGCTCGGATGCGCGAGCTTTCATTCAAGGCTCAGGAAGGCACACTCTCCGAGACGGAGCAGGCTGAGATCGAGAATTACCGCCGGGTCGGGTACTGGCTCGGTATCCTCTGGTCGAAGGCCCGGCTCTCCCTCAAACGCGCGGGCGTGGACGCCACGCATGAACCCCGAGCTTGAGCGGTTGGTCTGGCAACGGGCGGGTTCTCGCTGCGATAAGGGATTTCATCCATTACCCCGACTCAAACCCTCCGCCCGAAGCAAACCAGGGCGATGTCGTCGCTCTGGGGGCGGCCGGAGGCGTGGGCCCGGACGGCCTTGAGGAGGGCCTCGCCTACCTCGGGGGCCTCGGCGGGGGCCTCGGCGAGGGTCCGGCGGATCGCGGTGACTCCGAACTGGCGGCTCCGGGTGTCGGTCGCCTCGCTCACGCCGTCGGTGAAGAGGAGGACGACGTCGCCGGGGTTCAGGTTGGTCGAGACGGCCCGGTAGGACGGGTCGGTGACGACGCCCAGGGGCGGGCCGGCCTCTTCCTCGCCGATCACCTCGATCTCACCGCTGGACCGGCGGACGAACGGGGCCAGGTGGCCGGCGTTGACCACCGTCATCCGGTGGGCCTCGGCGTCGATGGTCACCAGCAGGAACGTGATGAACCGGTCGATGATCTCGGCGTCGAAGAAGTGGCGGTTGAGCCGCTCGACGACGAGGGCCGGGTCGGCCTCGGTCCGGACGTGGTGGCGGACCTCCGACGAGAGGCTCGACATCAGCAAGGCCGCCGGCATCCCCTTGCCGACAACGTCCCCCACCGCGACGGCCCAGCGCGTCCAGGGGTCGGCCTTACCGAGGTCCGGCCGGTGCAGTGGGATGTAATCATAATAGTCGCCGCCGACCTCCTGCGCCGGCTCGTAGTGCTCCCACGAGGTATAGCCGACCGCGTTCGGCTGTCGGCGAGGGAGCAGGGCGCGCTGGATCTCGCCGGCGGCGGCCCATTCAGCCTTGGCCCGGAGGAGCCGGTAGTTCTCGACGGTCACGGCGATCGGCACGGAGACGGCGGCGAGGAGGTCGAGGCCGTCGGGCCGGAACCCATGCTTGCCGGGGCCGCTGACGAGCTGGATGATCCCGATCGGCTGCCCCGCGCGGTCGAGCATCGGAACGCAAAGGACCGTCCGGCTGGTCGATCCGCCGGGGACTTCGGGCAGGGTGTCGGTCGTGAGCAGGCCCTGCCCCCGGGTCATCACGTGGTCGAGCGCGGTCTGGCTGAGGGTGAGCTGGTCGTGACCCTCGTCGCGGTGGCGGATGGCCCGGGGGCTCAATTCGCCGTCGACCTCGCGGGTGACGATGAAGCCCGACTCGGCCTCGCGGAACATGGCGAAGAGGGTGTCGAGCGTCTTGCCCAGCGCCTCGTTGAGCTCGATCGTCCCGCCGAGGTTCCGGTTGATCTCCAGGACGGCGCGGAGAACGTCGTCGGGCCGTCCGACGCTGGAGATCACGTCAATCGAGGAGAGGTTCTCGATCGTCCCGAGGATGGTCGAGCCCCCTTCGCGCTCGTCGACCTTGACGGCCTCTCGGCGGAAGATCAGGAGGTTGTCGCAGATCTTGATCCGGGCACTGTCCTTGAGCCTGGCGGGGACTCGGGGCGCAATCCTGACGCCATCGAGGATCGTGCCGTTGCGGCTCTCGCGGTCCTCGATGAAGAAGCCGTCGGGCCTCCGGTAGATCCAGGCGTGGCTCCAGGAAACGTCCTTGCGATTGAGCGGGATGTCCGAGTTCGGATCGCGACCGATCCGGACCAGGTCCTTGTTCAGCTCGAAGAGGCGGCCGGTCAAGACGGGGCTGATCAGTTCGAGCGTCGGCGCGACGTGCTGCGGTTCGGCCATGGCGATCGACCTGGTCCTTGGAGTCGGGGGATCTTCTCGATTCCAGGGGCCATTATCGCGTCACGCGGTTCGGATCGCCATGCTCTGGAGCGCGAAGCCCTCCGGGAGTGCGGGAACTTGCTCCCGTACTCCAATAAATAGCGAGGGCTGGGCTCGGACATCCCGCGTATAATGCGCCAGATAGGGACGGCGAGGCTTCCGGAGGGAGTTCTGGGCGGCGCGATCGCGCCGTCGGCCCGAAGGGGCGGCCGGGCCTTGAGCTTGAGGAGGAGGATCGTGATGAACCCCACTCGCGCACGCATCGGACGGTCGGCTCGGACCCTCGCCCTGGCCCTGGGCGTCCTGCTCGTCGCCCACGCCTCGGCCTCCGCCCAGTTCCTCGGTCCAGCCTTCGGCGGTTACGGCTACGCCGGGCCTGGATTCGGCGGGCTCGGCTACGGCGGGCTCGGCTATGGCGGACTCGGCTACGGCGGTTACGGGGGCTTCGGCGGATATGGCGGACTCGGCTACGGGGGCTTCGGCGGTTACGGCGGACTCGGGTATGGCGGACTCGGCGGTTACGGGATTCCCGGTTACGGCGGACTCGGCTACGGCGGGCTCGCTTACGGCGGCATTGGCGGCTACAACGCCGTGAACTACGGCGGCTATGGCCTGGTCATGCCCGGTTATATCGGGACGGGGTATACCGGGGTCGGACCGACCGGGATCGGCTTCCGGAACCCGCTCTTCGGCGTCGGATTGTCGCCGCTGGCGGTCGAGTCGATGGTCTTCGAGCGGGCCGTGCTCGGCCGGGGCGCTCCCGCCGGACCTCGCCAGGCGAGCCAGCCCCAGCAACAGATCGTGGTCCGGCCGGCGGCCTCGGCGCCGGTGGGGCAGGGGACCTTCAGCGCCCCTCGCTAGGCCGAGCCCTTGTCGAATCGGGGGTACACCTCTACAGTTCCCTCCGTATCGGATCGATCGGAGGTGTTCCCATGAGCAGCGAGACGATGGCGTGGGTCGGGCTGAGTGACGTCGAAGGAGGCGGCCGGGGTGTGCCGGCCTCGGCCGAACCTCCGGACGATGGCCCGCTCCTCGACGCTTACTCCAGCGCGGTGGTCCGGGCTTCGGAGCGGGTCAGCCCGTCGGTCGTCCACATCGAGAGCGTCCACCGGGCGGCTTCCGGCGACCCCCGCCGTTCCCGAGAGGGCCGAGGGACCGGTTCGGGCTTCGTCTTCACCTCGAACGGCTACATCCTGACCAACAGCCACGTCGTCCATGGCGCGAGCCGGGTTGAGGTGACGCTGGCCGACGGGAGCCGGCACCCGGCCGACCTGATCGGCGACGACCCCGAGACCGACCTCGCCGTCGTCCGGGTCAAGACGGCCGATCTAACGCCCGTCGCGCTCGGCGACTCCAAGGCGTTACGGGTGGGTCAGCTCGCCATCGCGATCGGGCACCCTTACGGGTTCCAGCTGACAGTGACGGCCGGGGTCGTCAGCGCCCTGGGGCGGTCGCTCCGGTCTCAGGCCGGCCGCCTGATCGACGACGTCCTCCAGACCGACGCCGCGCTCAACCCCGGCAACTCGGGCGGGCCGCTGGTCAACTCGCGAGGCGAGGTGATCGGCGTCAACACCGCCATCATTCCCTCGGCGCAGGGGATCTGCTTCGCGATCGCGGTCAACACGGCGAAGTTCGTGGCCGGCCGCTTGATCCGTGACGGCCGGGTCCGCCGGAGCCGGATCGGCGCGGCGGTGCAGACCGTCCCCTTGCCTCGGCACATGGTCGACCGCCACGACCTGGCCGTCAACGCGGGCGTCCTGATTGTGGCCGTCGAACCCCACGGCCCCGCCGACCGCGCGGGACTCGAAGAAGGAGACGTCCTCGTCGGCTTCGAAGACCGCCCCGTCGCCGGCCTGGACGACCTCCACCGGCTCCTGACCGAGGAACGCGTCGGAATCCGCGCGCGCCTCGACGTCCTTCGCCGCAATGAACTCCTGGCGGTGGATCTCACGCCGGAGGAATCGAAAAGTGGTCCGTGATGGGTGGAGAAAAGGACGCGAGGATCTCGATCGCGATCGATCTCTCTGACCACGGACCACCCCGATTTTTCCGAAAACTCGATTTTCGAGGATCAATTATCGATAACCCCCTTGAAATCACTAGACGACCGGTCTAATATTGGTTCGAGGGGGAGGGAAGTCGATCACGAGTTTTCGATTTCGATCGATCCAAGCCCCCGGGGCGGGCGTATTCATGAGTAAGGAAAAGACGAGGGACATCCTGCTCGAAGCGGGCAAGAAGACGTTCCTGGAAAAGGGTTACAACAATTCCGGGATCGAGGCGATCCTGCAGGCGGCGGGCGTCCCCCGGGGTTCGTTCTATTACTATTTCGAGAGCAAGGAAGACTTCGGCCTGAAGGTTCTGGATCGGTTCGCCGAGTGCTTCGACGAGACGCTCGACCGGTTCCTGGGCGACACCTCGGTACCGCCCCTTGACAGGCTCCGAAATTATTTTGAGTCGAAGTTCACGAAGCTCGAATCGGACCAGTGTCGCAAGGGCTGCCTGGTCGGGATCTTGAGCCAGGAGATGGCCGAGCAGAGCGAGATCTTCCGAGCCCGGCTGGAGGAAATCTTCGAGAGCTGGGTGGATCGGTACGCCGGGTGCTTGAAGGAAGCCCAGGACGCGGGCGACATTCCGGCCGATCTCGACGTTCACGAGCTGGCTGAGTTCTGGCTCAATGCCTGGCAAGGGGCGATGCTCCGGGCCAAATCGATGCGGAGCGCCGCGCCGCTCCGGACTTTCCTGGCGTTGATGTTCGGACACATCCTCCAGGCCCCGCATTCGGTTCAGGCGCCGACTCACGCCTGATCCCGCTCGGAGGGAAGTGGCGGCCCTCGACCGGACGAGGTCGGGGCCACTGACTGTCAATCGTACTGTCAAAAAATCTTGGGAAAAATCCGACCGCACATCGGTGCCTTCGGCGAAGGGGGGATTTGACCATGGATGCCCGCATAGCCACCAAGAAAATGACGACCGCCCCCGCCAAGGCGCCGCGCCCGGCTTCGATCGACGAGGCGGCCAAGGCCCGGCTCTATCGCCAGCATCTCCAGGGGTCCTCAGTGGAGGCCCTGGCCGACCAGGCGGGCCGCTCAACTCAGGGCGTTCTCCGTGTGATCAACGAGATGCGAGCCCGCCGGATGCTTGAGTTGAAGATCGAAGCGATGACGCACCCGAGCTTCGACGACCCCAAGGCCGCCGCCGAGATCCTGGCGCCGATGCCCGTCCCGGCCGACGGCAAGCCGACCCGCAAGATCAAGCCGCCCGAGGGCGTGCCGCCCTACCTGGCGAGCCTGTACGACGTTCCCTTGCTCTCCCGTGAGCAGGAGGCGCACCTGTTCCGCCAGATGAACTTCCTGAAGTACCGGGCCCTGAAGCTCCGCGAGAAGCTCGACCCGGCGAAGGCGAGGAGCACCGTCCTCGACGAGATCGATCGCCTGATGGAAGAGGCGCTGGCCGTCAAGAACCAGATCATCCGGTCCAACCTCCGGCTGGTCGTCTCGATCGCCAAGAAGCACGTGGGCCGATCGGACAACTTCTTCGAGCTGGTCTCCGACGGTAACATGAGCCTGATCCGCGCCGTGGAGAAATTCGACTACGCCCGAGGCAACAAGTTCAGTACCTACGCCTCGTGGGCGATCATGAAGAATTTCATCCGGTCGATCCCGATCGAGAACCATCGCCGCGATCGGTTCGTCACCGGCCACGATGACCTCTTCGAGGCCGCCGCCGACAACCGAACCGACGAGCACGAGTACGAGAGCGCCCAGCGGAGGATGCGCGACGCGGTCAAGGGGATGCTCGGCCGGCTCGACGACCGCGAGCGAAAGATCATCATCAGCCGCTTCGGCCTCGACGGCGCCAGCGAGCAAACGCTGGAGGCCCTGGGCAAGGAGCTGGGCGTCACCAAGGAGCGGGTCCGTCAGCTCGAAGCCCGCGCCCAGAACAAGCTCCGCAAGATCGCGATCGACCAGCGCCTTGAGGCCGCCGTCTCCTGAGCCGTCGGCGAAGCCCTCAAAGAAGGTCGATCGCTACGCCCTCGGGGATCACTCCGAGGGCGTGTCACTTTCCACGCCGGGCCAATCTCAAATCCAAGATCTCAGATCTCAGATCTGAAATTCGAGATTTGAAATTCGACAATCCGCGATCAAGATCACGCGCCACGCCCGCACCCTCGGACACGGACTACCATGATCCCCGACACCAGCTTCTTCGAGGGCGGTTCCGACGACTCGCAGCGCACGCTCGACCACATCGTCGAGACGATGCGCGAGATGAGCCTGCAAGATGACCCCCAGGCGATGGTCCGCGCCTACGGCTCGCGGGTCCGCCGGTTCCAGAAAACCGACGGCTTTGTCTCACTCAGCCGCCGGGGGCTGGAATACCCGCAGTACCGGGTCACCCGGTCGAGCACCTGGGACAAGGAAATCGACCCCTGGAACGAGAAGGACCGCCTGCCGATCCTCGAAGGCGGCCTGATGGGGGAGCTGCTCTACGGCGACGTCCCCAGGCTCATCCACGACATTCAGCTCGCCGAGGACGACCCGAGCCGGCCCTATCTCGGCGAGAACCGGTCCCTGATCGCGATCCCGCACTACGACCGGGGCGTCGGCCTGAACATGGTCCTGATGCTCCGCAAGGACCCGCACGCCTTCACCGCCGAGCAGTTCCCCGACTGGGTCTGGATGAGCAGCCTCTTCGGCCGGGCCACGCAGAACCTCGTCCTCTCGGCCGAGTTGAAGCGGGCGTATGAAGTCGTCGAGCACGAGTTGAAGGTCGTTGCCGACATCCAGCGGTCGCTCTTGCCCAAGACCTTGCCCCCGATCCCGAACCTGAGCATCGCCGCGTTTTACCAGACCTCGCAATGGGCCGGGGGGGACTATTACGACTTCTTCCCGCTGCCCGACGGCAAGTGGGGCATCCTGATCGCCGACGTCAGCGGCCACGGCACGCCCGCGGCCGTCCTGATGGCCGTGACCCACAGCCTGGCCCACGGCTTTCCCGGCCCGCACGATCCCCCGAGCGCCTTGCTGAACAAGGTCAACCAGCAGCTCGCCACGCTCTACACCGCCAACAGCGAGTCGTTCGTCACCGCCTTCTACGGGGTCTACGACCCGAGCACGCGGCGCTTGACCTACTCCAGCGCCGGGCACAACCCGCCTCGCCTGATGCGGTGCAGCCAGTCGACCATCGAGTCGCTCGACGGAGCCCAGCGCCTGCCGCTCGGCCTGGTCCACGACGAGGTCTTCGAGGATTCCACCCTGATCCTCCAGCCCGGCGATCAGCTCGCCTTCTACACCGACGGGATCACCGAGGCGATCGACTCGGACGGCCGGATGTTCGGCATCGACCGCCTTGACGCCGTCCTCTCCCGTTGCGGAGGGACCGCCCAGAGCCTGGTCAACGACGTTATCAACGAGGTGAAAGCCTTCACCCTCGGCGAACCCGCCGCCGATGATCAGACGCTGCTGGGGATGGTTGTGTCCTGAGCCAGCTCGGAGGACGGGTCGTGCTTCACGGCGAGCGAAGCAAGCCAGAAGGAATCCGCTGGTACGCCACTCTCCCAAGAGCCGTGGCCGACCCGCCCCTCCTTGTCGTAAAATGACGCCCGTTCACGACGACTCCCGACGGATCGCCGCCCACGCACGCCACGAACGGCCCTCGAGCTTCACCCACGATGTCCACCACGACCGCCGCACCCTCGCGGCTGCTCGACCGCCTCCGGCGCGAGACCACGGCCGAACTCCGCTTCGACGCGCCCGACCGCTGGCTCTACGCCACCGACGCCAGCCTCTACCAGGTCGAGCCGGTCGGCGTGGTCTTGCCCCGCACGGTCGATGACCTCGCCAGCTCGATCCGGATCGCCGCCGAAGAAGGGGTCTCCGTCTGCCCCCGAGGCGCCGCGACCAGCCTCTCGGGGCAGACCGTCGGCGAAGGCTTGATCCTCGATCTGTCGAAGCACCTCAACCGGATCGGGATCGTCGACCGCGACCGAATGACCGTCCGGGTCGAGCCGGGCGTCGTGCTCGACCGGCTCAACGCCCACCTCAAGCCGCTCGGCCTGATGTTCGGCCCCGACGTCTCGACCAGCGACCGCGCGACGCTCGGCGGGATGATCGGCAACAACTCGGCCGGCGCCCGGTCGCTCCGCTACGGCAAGACCGTCGACCACGTCCGATCCCTCGACGTCGTCCTCGACGACGGCGAACGCGTCACGCTCGGTCCCGTCGCCGCCCGAGGAGCTGGACGCCGTCTGTGCCCGGCCCGATCGCGTCGGGTCGCCTGCACGCGAGCGTCCGCGACACGGTCGACCGCCATCGCGACGGCGATCATCCGCGCACTTCCCCAAGATCCTCCGGCGGGTCAGCGGTTACAACCTCGACGAGTTCGTCCCCGGCCTGCCCGTCCGCGCTCCGGGATGGGTCGACGAGCCCTGGGCGTTCAACCTCGCCCGGCTGATCGTCGGCTCGGAGGGGACGCTCGCGACGATCGCCGCGGCCGAGGTCAAGGTCGTGCCGATCCCTCCGGCGCAAGGGCTGGTCGATCCTCTCGTTCGCCACGATCCCCGCCGCGCTCGACCGCCTGGCCGAGATCATCGCGACCGGCCCGGCGGCCGTCGAGATGCTCGACCGGATGATGCTCGACCTCGCCGCGAGCAACCCCGACTACGCGCGGAGCCTCAGCTTCGCCGAGGGCCGCCCCGCCGCCGTCCTCGCCGCGCAGTTCTACGCCGACTCGCGCCGACGAGCTGGCCGAACGCGCCGAGCGACCTCGTCCGCAAGTTCGAGGGCCGGCCGGGCGTGCTCGGCATCCGCAAGAGCCTGACCGAGTCGGCCAAGGACGACTTCTGGAAGATCCGCAAGGCCGGCTTCTCGCTCCTGATGGGGATGGTCGGCGACGCCAAGCCGGTCGCGTTCGTCGAGGACACGGCCGTCGCACCCGGCCCGGCTCCCCGCCTTTTACGACCGGTTCGCCGCGATCCTCGCCCGGCACGGGACGCACGGGCGCGTGCTACGGCCACGCCGACGTCGGCTGCCTGCACATCCGGCCGATCCTCAACGTCAAGACGGCGGAGGGGGTCGAACAGCTTCGCGCGATCGCCCGCGAGGTCTCCGACCTGGTCGTCGAGTTCGGCGGCGCGATGAGCGGCGAGCACGGCGACGGCCTGGCTCGGAGCGTCTGGAACGCCGAAGCTGTTCGGCCCCGAGGTCTACGCGGCGTTCTTCGAGGTCAAGGCCGCCTTCGACCCCGACGACCGGATGAACCCCGGCAAGGTCGTCGCCGCGCCCGACCCCGGCGTCTACCTCCGGATCGGCCCCGACTACCACGCCCGCGAGCCCGAGTCGACCGTCCTCGACTTCTCGGCGCAGGGCGGCTTCGCCCGCGCCGTGGAGATGTGCTCGGGCGTCGGCGCCTGCCGGAAGAACGGCGGCGGGACGATGTGCCCGAGCTACATGGTCACGCTCGACGAGAAGCACACCACCCGCGGCCGCGCCAACGCCCTCCGCCTGGTCATGACCGGCGACCTTGCCCGCCGACGGCCTGGCCAACGACGACCCTCGACGAGGCGCTCGACCTCTGCCTCCAGTGCAAGGCGTGCAAGACCGAGTGCCCGTCGAACGTCGACATGGCCAAGCTCAAGGCCGAGTTTCTCCACCAGAAGTACAAGATCAAGCCGATGCCGCTCGGCTCGCTCCTGATGGGCCACATCCACCATCTCAACCCGATCGGCTCGGCGACGGCCCCGCTGGCCAACGCGACGCTCCGGAACCCGGCCTTCAAGTGGCTCCTGGAGAAGGTCGCCGGGATCGACCGCCGGCGGACCTTGCCGACTTTCGACTCCAACCACCTCCGCCGCTGGTTCCGCAAGCACACGCCCGACGCCAGGGCAGGGGCCCGGGGCTCGGTCGTCCTGCTCGACGACTGCTTCACGACCTACAACAGCCCCGACGTCGGCCGCGCGGCGGTCCGCGTGCTGGAGGCCGGCGGCTACCGCGTCGAGCTGGCGGGCCTGCCCTGCTGCGGCCGGCCGGCGATCTCCAAGGGACTGCTGACGCTCGGCCGCGACCTCGCCCGCGAGAACGTCGCGACGGCTGGTCGACCGGGCCAGGCCGGCATCGCCGATCCTCGGCTGCGAGCCGAGCTGCCTGCTCACGCTGGTCGACGAATACCGCGACTTCCGCCTCGGCCCCGACGCCGACCTCGTCGCGTCCGTCGGCGAAGCTGGTCGACGCCTTCGTCGCCGACCGCGTCGGCGATGCCCGACCTGCCGCTCACGCCCTGGCCCGGACAAGGTCCTGCTCCACGGCCATTGCCAGCAGAAGGCCCTGGTCGGCACGGCCGGGACGGTCGCCGCGCTGAGGCGAATCGCCGGGTCTGGAGGTGAAGGAGCTCGATTCGGGCTGCTGCGGGATGGCCGGCTCGTTCGGCTACGAGCTCGGCCATTACGACGTGAGCAAGGCCCTGGCCGAACGCGTCCTCCTGCCCGCCGCGCCGGCCGAGCCCGGCGCCCGGCTGGTCGCCCCCGGCTTCTCGTGCCGGAGCCAGGTCCACGGCCTGGCGGGGATCGAGGCGCTGCACCCGATCGAGGTGATCGCCGGGCGGCTGGAGGGGCGTTAACTCAAGGTAGGAGCAACGATGGTGCGTCTTCGAGGACTCGACGCACCCTACCTCAACTAATCTGAAACATTAGAATTACGGTGAAAATTGAGCAGGATGAACTCGGGCAAGCGATCGAAACTTGGCATCACTCGTGCGAGCGAACTTGTCCGACAATTTAAAATCAAAATGCGATCATTACTTTGAAACCCTTCTCAATTATCTTGTCGCGTAAACTGAGCAAATTCTCCTTGAAGTCATCGACAGGAGAAGCATTAGAGAAAACAAACCTCACAAGAGAATTGTGATTAGGTGTTTTGTTTTGATTAGTATTCACAAGTATTCCTTCAAAGAGTGCGGCGTTTTCGGCTTTAGGAAACAGGACAGCCAAGGGAGGATCGATGATTGATGCCTCCCGGAAGCCCCCCAGTGGATTTGGGCGATCTCCCTGCATCGGCTCGATGTTCGCCAAGAATTCGACCATTCTCTGATCGCTACCAACTGATCGAATTGAGTTCGGCTCGAACGAGAGCACGCGAAATGCCACCCATCTCCGAACGCGTGAGTTTATGTGGGAAGATGTGATATCCTTGACTTGGCTTTCGATGGCACCTAGCCGATCAGGAACAGTCTCCATCTTAGCAATGAAACTCTTCATCGTCGGAGAGAGATCATTCTTGAGCACTTCGTTGGAAGCGCCCTTCTCCCGATGATCCTTCTCCTGGGCACCACGGATCGCCTTGAGCGTCTCATTCATCTCCTTGGTCCGCGTGTCGGTGTCCCGGGTGCGGAGATCGGTCTCTCGCGTTCGATCGTCGAAAGCCTTCGTCCGCTCCTCGATGTGGTGGACGTCAGAGGTGATCTGCCCGATCCATTTGTTGTTGGCGTAAGCGGCACCCCCCACGGCGATCGCCACGACAACCCCCACGCCGGCTACCCAGATCCCGATGCTGTTGGTTGTGCCAAGTCAACTCGTCACGACCTCGATCTTGGTTGAGAGGTCAGATAATTTATCCCCAATCCCTTCAATTTTCTTGGTCAACTCCTTGATCTCTTCACCTTGCGTAGCCATTGCATATGCCCCAAATTTTAGAACGCTCGGAATCAGGTGAATCTCGACGGGTCTTCCTCTTTATTCTAGGATTGCAAATCCCGTACGTGCTTACAATCGGCTTGCTGGCGGTGGCTTAGCATAGTTTCCGGAAAAAAACCAGTCGAACTGAGACCAGATTTGTGCTTGTGGTCAAATTGATGGGCAAAACCAAACAGTCTCGCCCATCGAGTTTTTGAGCAGACGGCCGACTTATTGTGCAAAGCCGGTGGGCAGTGCCCACCTCTCCCACCCGACAAGATCAAGGCCCGTCCAGGTCGCTCGGGGTGACCTCGACCGCCTCGAAGGCCACCGAGTCCAGCGGGGTCGTGGCGAAGTGGTGCCGGATCGGGCGGACGGCGCCGGGGCGAAGCCCTCGATAGGGGCCGAGGGTCGCCTCGGCCACGACGTTCTTCGCGATGTCGATGCCCCGGACGCGGACCGTCACGTCAACGGGCATCGGGTTCGGATTGTCGATCGTCGCCACGACGTCGGTTCCCCTCGCGTCGGGCGAGAGCCGGGAGACGCCCGGCGTGACCTCGACGGTCAGCAGGGGGGAGCGACCTCGCCCCACGAATCCGACCCAGACCACGGCCCCGATTGCCAGGATCGCCGCGACGGTCACCACGATCACCCTGAACCCCACCGGTCGCCGGCCCGGCCGGACCCCGCACGCCGGGCAGCGAACCAACCTCCCCGGGAGGACGACCCCGCAGGCCGGACAGGATGTCGCCGTCGACATGATCGCACCCCCTCTCGTCCTCATCTCGTTCGCCCCTCGGACCTGAGCGTAACAGCGCCGGCGACCCGGCACAACGAATTGTTTCGTTCTCGCCGACGTCAGCGGGGCGGTCCTCGAAGGCTCCGCTTCGGATCAGCATCCTCGCGCGGTGAAACCGCAACCATGCACTCAGATGACTCACCAGAGAGATCACGGAGAGCACGGAGAGAAAGAACAGAGAACTCGAATCGCTTGATCGAGATCCTCTGCGTCCCCTCCGTGTGCTCTGTGATCTCTGTGGTCAAGAAGAGGTGCGTGTTTCACAATCCTCGAGGCTCGACGCCACTCTACGGGAGATTCTCGGAGGAAAGTCTGATAAAGGGCTCACGCTCGGCCTGAATGTAAGGGCGATCGCTTTGTCGTCCCTACATCCCAGAAGCGAAGGCCGCACCGATGCCGATCTCCGAAGCCAAGTTACTCGCGAATCGTCGAAACGCCGCAAAGTCCACCGGACCGAAGACCCCCGAGGGGAAGGCCCGATCCCGTCAAAATGCCCTCAAGCACGGCCTGACCGGCTCGGGCGTGGCTTTACCCTCCGAGGACCAGGCCGCCATCACCCTCCGGTTCACCGAACTGCAAGCACAGTTGAAGCCGAAGACCGACGGAGGCGAGCAACTGCTCCGCCGGTTCGCGTTCCTCACGGTGAGGATGGAACGCTGCGAGCGCACGAGACCGCGCAGACCGCCCTGCGCAGTCCGGCACGCGCTCGAAAAGTTCGACGACGAACGGCTCGCCTTTGTCGAGGGACTGGCCGCGAAGATCTACACCGAGCCAGCCACGTCCTTCCGTCGGCTCCAGATGAGCCCCGAGGGGATCGACTGGCTCCTGGGTGAGTGGGAGATCTTGCGCGCCGACCTGCTCAATCCCGACCGAGATTGCTGGACCGGCGGTCATCAGATGCACTTTGACGCGCTACTGGGTCGCAACCCCGGCGGCTACCGGATGGGCCGGACCAAAGCGCTGACGGACGCGATGGACGGTAGCTTCCACCTTCTCGACAAGTCCGACGGGGAAGGGCTGGAACGGCCGGCCCGCGCGGCCTGGGCGAAAGCCGAGCTGACCCGTCAAATCGACGTCGAGATGGCCCGCTTGAAGGAGGTCCGATCCCGGATCAACGTCAACGCGATCGCCAAAGACCGGGCCGAGGCCGCCGATCGCGCCCTCTTCGACCCCTCGCCGGCCGCCATCCTCGCGCGGAAGTACGAGGCGGCAACCGAACGAGCGATGTACAGGACTCTCAAAGAGTTCCGGCAGATCGAGGCCGAAGGCGCGGAGGCGAAACTCATCGATTGCGAGGTCGAGGAGGACGACCCGGTGGGTTCCAATTCCGAGGAGACCGAGGAAGAGAGCGTCGAGACCTTGCCGACCCTTCCAGGCGTCGATTTTGCCCCCTCAACTGCAACAGTTCTTGATTTTTCGATCGGAAAACGCCCCGAAACCACTCCGAAACCAGGCGAACAGATCGACTGCGGTTGATCTCAGGCCGTCCGAAACTTCGAGAAGCGAATGACCGGGTGGAAAATCCGTACCGAGCCAAGATCCTCTGATGCCAGAGTCTGCGGTGGAATGAGGAAGGAGGGCATCATTCCGATCGATATCCACTTCGCTCATTGAAGTACGGGTTGTCGGATCGACGGGCGAAATGTTATCCCAGAAGGATGCGGAACGGGCTGAACGGGACTCCGGGCCCGCTTGACGGAGCGAGTCCATTTGAGCGTTGAGGCTTCGATGAGTGCTGTCGACGAGCGAGCGGTGAGTGACCTGGCCTGGGACGACGACGAGGGTCGGGCACGCGAGCCGCATCGGAACCTGGCCCCGAGCCGCCTGGTCGAGCAGGCGATTCTCCGGGGCGAGGGGGTACTCGCCGACTCGGGCGCCCTGGTCTTCCTGACGGGCCAGTACACCGGGCGATCGCCCGAGGACAAGTTCATCGTCCGCGAGCCGTGCGTCGAGGACGAGGTCGACTGGGGCAAGGTCAACCGGCCGTTCGACCCGTCGCGGTTCGACGCGCTGGCCGAGCGGGTCCGCGATCATCTCCGAGGGCGCGAGGTCTGGGTCCAGGACGCCTTCGCCGGGACCGACCCGAGCCACCGGCTGCCGATCCGCGTCGTCTGCGAGCGGGCCTATCACGCCCTCTTCGCCCGGCAACTGTTCGTCCGGCCCTCGGCCGAGGAACTGGCGGACCACCGGCCCGAGTTCACCATCGTCGCCGCGCCCGGCTTCAAGGCCGTGCCCGATCGCGACGGGACGCGGAGCGAGGTCTTCATCCTGCTCGACTTCGCCCGCCGGCTGGTCCTGATCGGCGGGACGCTCTACGCGGGCGAGATCAAGAAATCGGTGTTCTCGATCCTGAACACCTTGCTGCCCCGCGAAGGGCGTCCTGCCGATGCACTGCTCGGCGAACGTCGGCGATTCGGGGGACGTCGCCCTCTTCTTCGGCCTCTCGGGGACGGGCAAAACCACCCTCTCGGCCGACCCCCGGCGCGGCCTGATCGGCGACGACGAGCACGGCTGGAGCGATGAAGGCGTGTTCAACTTCGAGGGGGGCTGTTACGCCAAGTGCATCCGGCTCGACCCCCGGAACGAGCCGGATATCTTCCGAGCGATCCGGTTCGGCACGGTCCTCGAGAACGTCGTGCTCGACCCCGAGACGCGCGTGCCCGACTTCGCCGACGCGAGGCTCACCGAGAACACCCGCGCCGCGTACCCGATCGACGCGATCCCCAACCACGTCCCCTCGGGCCGAGGCGGGTCACCCAAGCCACCTGGTCTTCCTGACCTGCGACGCCTTCGGCGTCCTGCCGCCGCTGTCGAGGCTCTCGCCCGAGCAGGCGATGTACCACTTCCTCTCGGGCTACACCGCGAAGGTCGCCGGGACCGAGCGCGGCCTCGGCACCGAGCCGTCGACGACCTTCAGCACCTGCTTCGGCGCCCCGTTCATGACCTTGCCGCCCCGGCGCTACGCCGACCTCCTCGGCGCGAAGCTCCGCCGCCACCGGGCCGACGTCTGGCTGCTCAACACCGGCTGGACCGGAGGCGGGTACGGCCAGGGCAAGCGGATCAGCCTGCCGCACACGCGGGCACTGGTCGACGCGATCATGAACGGCTCGCTGGCCGATGCGTCGTATGCGACTGACCCGATCTTCGGCCTCGAATACCCGGTCTCCTGCCCCGGCGTGCCGCCCGAGATCCTCAACCCCCGCAACACCTGGCCCGACCCGCTCGCCTACGACGCCCAGGCCGCGCGCCTGGCCGACGCGGTTCCGCGAGAACTTCGAGCGCTTCCGGGACGTCGCCCCGGCGATCAGGGAAGCGGGACCGAGGGGGTAGATCTCAAATCCGAAATCTCAAATCTCAAATCTCCCGCCCGCCCGCCCCTCAGGGCAACACCCGCAGGCCGACGGCGGTGTTGAGCTTGAGCATGGCCCTCCGATGGCGGACCAGGGTGTCTCGGTACTGGCGGACGACCTGGTCGTAATCTTGCTCGGCGGTGAGGAAGGCCAGCTCGTCGGCCTTCGCATCGACGTAGAGCTGGTAGACCCGGTCGTGTTCTCGCCGGGCGTTGGGCAGGAGCGAACGCTCGATCCGCTCGACGGCGGTTCGGGTGACGGTGTACTGGCGCTCGGCCTGGCGGACCTCGAAGATCACCTGCTGCTCCAGCGAGGAGAGCTCGGTCGTGGTCTGCGAGACGTTCAGCTTGGCCCGCTGGATGTTCCCCTGGTTCCGGTTGAAGACCGGCAAGGGGACCGACACGCCGACGCCCCAGGAATGGGCGCTCTTGGCCTGGAGCGGCGAGTCGTCCTGGAACGTATAAGGCTGATAAAGGACGTAGATGTCGGGATAGCGGTTGGCGATGGCCAGGCCGACGTCGGCCTCGGCCCGCTTGACGCCCAGGCGGTAGGCGGCCAGGTCGGGGCGGGTGGACAGGGCCAGCCTGAGCAAGGGCTCGCCCAGGACTGGCGGCGGGGTGAACTCGGCGAGCGACCCGCGCAGCTCCAGCCGCTCGGCCTCGGCGACCGAGTCGGCCGAGCAGGGCGCCGAGGGTCCGGAGGTCGGCCTTGTAGTCCTCCTCGGCCTCGGTCAGGCCGATCTCGGCCGACTCGCGGCTGGACCTCCAGCCGCTGGTCCTCGATGTCGGGCAACGGCCGGGCGCGGCCTCGGGGCTTGTTCGGGCTCTTTTTCCAGCTCGGCGACACTCTTCCTGGCCAGCCGGACGGTCTCCCTCGCGGCCAGGACGTTGACGAACTGGGTGTAAAGGTTGTCGATCTCGACCCGGGCGGCGTCCTGGAACTGCGCCTCCAGAACCTTCTTGGCCCGGCAGGCGACCAGGGTCCGGGCCTGGCGCTTCCGGGTGATGTCGAGCGGGTAGGAGACGTTCAGATCGTACTGGGTCTGGCCGCCGGGCCTGGCCCGGGAGAACGAGCCGTAAGGAACGCACTGGACGTCGGAGTACATGATCGGGTTGGCCCGGAGGCCGGCGGTGAGGATGTCGGCGTCGGCCTGGGGGATCTCGAACTTCTTGGAGCGGAGGTCGAGGTTCTGGCGGAGGAGCCGGTCAATCGCCTGGTCGAGGGTCAGGCCGTCGAGCGGTCCCTGGTCCTCGCCGGTCAGGGCGAGCGACGCGTAAGGCGAGACCGGCGCGATCGTCGACCGGGTCGGCAGGCCGATCGCGCCCCCTTCGGGCTCGGCCTGGATTCGAGCCCCCTGGGCGCCCGCTTCGGTCGTCGCCCGAGGGCCGGCGGCGCGGTTCTCCAGGACGGCGCCGCCCTCGCCCGGGCTGTCCCCGAGCGGGTTGGCCCCCGCGCCCGGCGTCGGCCCGAGCCGGGACGGCCGCGCCAAGGGCTGGTCCGACTCACCCCGAGCCGCGCCGAGCCCCTGGGCCTCCGCAGGAGTGGAGGCGAGGAGCAAGACCAGGGTTGCGCCGACAAACCAGGAACGGCGGGGGTGACGGTTCATGGCATCGAGGCCCGCCGATCTCGGGGATGATCGCCACACGTCCTCGATTATCGGCAAGAACGGCGCATCGCGATGAACCGTTCTGGGCGGGGGATCGCGTCCGAGCAAAGCGGTCCAGGCCAATGACTCGTAGGGTCGGGCTTGCCCTGCCGTCTGGGTCAATGACGGCAGGGCAAGCCCGGCTCTACGGGATAATCGGCCGCCAGCGGCCTACCTTTGTCTTAGATTGGGGCAGGACGCTTGACTTGGCGAGCCGGGGGCTTTAGCTTCGGTCTGGTTAAAATCCTGAGGGCGTCGTCTCGCCCAGCTTCCGACGTCGCCATCGTCCAAAAATCACCGAGCGGATCGATGATCGTCCAGAAACTGCGCGAGATCCAGCATCGATGCGGCTGGCTCCCGGAGCGCGAGCTTCGCGAGCTTTCCCTCACGACCGAGACGCCTCTGCACCGGATTCACGAGGTCGCCAGCTTCTTCCCGCATTACCGGCTCGAGGAAGGTCCGAAGGTTCACGTCGCGGTCTGCCGCGACATGGCCTGCCACCTTCACGGGGCCCCGGCGCTGGAAGAGTCGCTCCGGCGGTTCGCGGCCGAGATCGGCGGCGGTGAAATCGAGGTCGGCGGCGTCTCCTGCCTGGGCCAGTGCGACAGTGCGCCGGCCCTGGCGATCAACGACGCCTGCTTCTGGGGAATCTCCACCTCCGCCGTCCGCTCCCGGATCAGGCAGGCGCTGGGCAGCGAGACGCTTCATCAGCAGAAGGCCGACCGCTCGCCGCTGGGCTGGCGGATCGACATCTACGGTGGCGAGCCCCGCTACGAGGCCGTCCGGTTCCTCGTTAACGACGTCGAAGGGGGCCCGAACCTGGAGCACCGCCGCGACCAGGTGATCGAGTCGCTGAAGGTCTCCAACCTCCGGGGGATGGGCGGCGCCGGGTTCCCCACCCACCTGAAGTGGGCCAGCGTCCGCTCCCAACCCGGCTCCGAGAAGTACGTCGTCTGCAACGCCGACGAGAGCGAGCCCGGCACTTTCAAGGACCGCGAGCTGATCCGCCGGACCCCTCACCTGCTCGTCGAGGGGATGATCCTCGCCGGGCTGGTCTCGGGCGCGTCCCGCGGCTGGATCTACGTCCGCCACGAGTACGAGGAGGAGATCGAGGTCATCGAGGAGGCGATCAAGGCCGCCTACAGCGCGGGGGTCTGCGGCGACCACATCCTCGGCTCGAACCTCTCGTTCGCCCTGGAGGTCTTCGTCAGCCCCGGCGGCTACATCTGCGGCGAGGAGACCGCGCTGCTCGAAGCGATGGAGGATCGCCGCGGCGAGCCCCGAAATAAACCTCCATTCCCGACCGTCTCCGGCCTCTATGACAAGCCGACGGTCATCAATAACGTCGAGACCCTCTGCTGGACCCCCGGGATCACGATGAGGGGCGGCGAGTGGTACCGCGACGGCGGGACCCGGGGGGCAATGGGCCTACGATTCGTCTCGATCAGCGGCGACGTCAACGACCCGGGCGTCTACGAGGTCCCCTTCGGCCAGACCGTCCGCGAACTGGTCTTCGGCTCGGCCGGCGGGATGAGCGGCGGCCAGAAGCTCAAGGCGATCGCGACCTCCGGCCCCTCCGGCGGATTCCTACCGGCGGTCCTCAAGAAGCACACGCTGACCTCGGCCCGCTCCAAACCCTGGGCCGAGAAGAACTTCGCCCCCGGCTCCGACGAGTACGATATCCTCGACCTGCCGCTGGATTTGCAGACGCTCGGCGACGTTGACAACATGCTCGGGGCCGCCTTCGTGGTGGTCGGCTCGAACGCCTGCATCGTGGATTTCGCCCTGAACTGCGTCCAGTTCTACCGGAACGAGTCGTGCGGCAAGTGCGTCCCCTGCCGGGTCGGCTCGCAGAAGCTGGTCGATCTGATGTCCGACATCACCCGGGGCAAGTACACCCACGAGGGCCTCGGCGTCGTCGACGAGCTGGCCCGCGCCATGTCCCTGACCTCGATCTGCGGCCTCGGCCAGATCGCCGCCAACCCGATGGTCACGGTCATGAAGCACTTCCCCCAGGAGCTGGAAGAGCACCTCAAGCACCGCCGATGCCCGGCGGGCGTCTGCTTCCGTGACTAAATTTTCGCTCCGAACACGATAATATCTCAGGACTCAGGACTCAGGACTCAGGACTCAGGACTCAGGACTCAGGACTCAGGACTCAGGACTCAGGACTCAGGACTCAGGACTCAGGACTCAGGACGAGTATGGGCGCGAAACGGTGATGTCCTCGTGAAACCGAAAATCGAGCGGTTTCGAAGATTTGATGGCGTGGCAGAAAGCGAGAGGCTTGGTTTTTGACGACTATCGCGTGACGAGGTCGGGCGAGTTCTCCCGCGATTACGGCCTGGCCCGGCAAAGCCAGAGATCGGCCGTGTCGATCATGGCCAATATCGCCGAGGGCTTCGATCGGGGGAACCGGGCCGAGTTCCATCAGTTCCTATCGATTGCGAAGGCCTCCTGTGCCGAGTTACGCTCCCATCTTTATGTCGCCATTGATGTGGGCTATCTTCATCCTGAAGAGTTCGACAACCTGTTTCGTCAGGCGGAAGAAGTCGGTCGCATCCTCTCCGGCCTTCGTGCCGCGGTCGCTCGGCAGAGGAACGAACAAAGGTCGGGCCGATTCCAATCCTAGGCAAAAGTCCTCAGTCCTGAGTCCTCAGTCCTCAGTCCTGAGTCCTGAGTCCCGCGTCGAAGGGCAGAATCGATATGAGCCAGCCCGTCCCGATGGTCAAAGTCTCGATCGACGGCCAGGACGTCGAGGTGCCGGCCGGCACGACGATCTTCGACGCCGCCCAGAAGATCGGGATCAAGATCCCGATCCTCTGCCACCGCGAATACATGAACCCGGTGGCCGTCTGCCGGGTCTGCGCCGTCGATGTCGGCGAGCGCGTGCTGGCGCCGGCTTGCTATCGTCAGATCACGCCTGATATGGCCAATCGCAAGATCGAGACGGCCGAGAAGAGCGCCAAGGTCCGCGACTCGGTGAAGACGCTCACCGAGATGCTTGATGGCCGACCACCCCTCGCCCTGCGAGAAGCACCGCGAGCACGGCGATTGCGAGCTGGAATTGATCAGCGAGCAGTACAACGTCGGCAAGTCGCGGTTCTCCAAGGCCCCGGTTCGGAATCGCGACGATTCGAGCGTCGTCATCGCCGTGGATCACTCGGCGTGCATCCTCTGCGACCGCTGCATCCGGGGCTGCAACGACATCAAGAACAACCAGGTCCTCGGCCGGATGGGCAAGGGGTTCGCCGCCCGGATCGCCTTTGACAATGACCTGCCAATGGGCAACTCGTCGTGCGTCTCGTGCGGCGAGTGCATGGTCTCCTGCCCCACCGGCGCCCTGACCAATCGGACGGTCGTCAACCGGATCGTCGACGTGCTCCCCAAGAAGACGGTCGTCACCGACGGCCCGGTCTCGCCCGACGAGCTGATCCGCCTGCCTCTCTTCGAAGGGATCTCGCACGCCTTCCTCCGGTTCAACGAGAACGCCGTCGTCCGCCGGACGTTCAAGAAGGGGGAGACGATCTGCCGCGAGGGGGATTTCGGCTCGACCGCCTTCTACATCGAACAGGGCAAGGTCGACATCTTCATCAAGGCCACGTTCAACCACGCCAAGACCCGGGGCGGCCACAACGGCAGCGGTCTGTTCGGCCTGGTCCAGCGGATCACCACCGTCTTCGAGACCCGCAAGCAGGACCACCGCCAGGGCGAGAGCACGACCCAGTACATCCACATCGACGCCCCCGTCGCGCTCAAGTACGACAACCCGGTTGACACGCTCGAAGCCGGAGACATCTTCGGCGAGATGACGTGCATGAACTCCTACCCCCGGTCGGCCACCGTCACCGCCGCCGAGGACGTGACCGTCCTGGAGATGGACCGCAACGTCCTCTATATCCTCCAGCGGAGCAAGAAGTCGAAGGCGCTGCTCGACGACCGCTATCGTCGACGGGCCATCGACAATCACCTCCGGAGCGTGCCGATCTTCGCGACCGTGGCGCGGGACGCCGCCGAATATCTTCGCCTTTGCGACCTCCTTCGCGAGCGCGTCACCCTGGAGCGGAAGAACAACGGCGAGCTGATCTTCTCGCAGAACGACCCGGCCGACGCCTTCTACCTGATCCGCACCGGGTTCGTGAAGGTGGCGCAGAGCCACATGGGCTCCGAGCATGTGCTGAACTATCTCGGGCCGGGTGGCTTCTTCGGCGAGATCGGCCTGCTGGCCGACCTCCCGGAGGTCCAGGCCCACGGCGTCAACGCCGCGAGAAGGACCGCGACCTGCTCGGCCCTGGACCACGTTCGACCTGGTCAAGCTCTCGGCCGAGGCGTTCCAGGAGGTGCTCGACCAGTTCCCCGATGTCCGCCGCCAGGTGATCGACCTGGCCGTCCAGCGTCTCAGAGACACCGCCGAGACGCTCAACCAGATCGAGAACCTTCCGCTCGCCGAGTTCCTCAGCCAGGGCCTGATGAACGCCCAGAGCCTGCTGGTGCTCGACCTGGAGAAATGCACCCGCTGCGACGAATGCACCAAGGCCTGCGCCGATACTCACGACGGCGTCACCCGCCTGATCCGCGAAGGGCTCCGGTTCGACAAGTTCCTGGTCGCCAGCTCGTGCCGGTCGTGCCTTGACCCGTACTGCATGGTCGGCTGTCCGGTCAACGCGATCCGCCGGCTCAACTCGCGCGAGATCATCATCGAGGACTGGTGCATCGGTTGCGGCAAGTGCGCGGAGAATTGCCCGTACGGCAATATCAACATGCATTCACTTCCTGAGAAGATGGTGGACGACCCGGCCAACCCCGGCAAGAAGGTGGCCGTGGTCCAGCAGAAGGCAACGACCTGCGACCTCTGCCGGAGCGTTCGACGGCCAGCCGAGCTGCGTCTACGCCTGCCCGCACGACGCGGCGCACCGGATGTCCGGGACCGAGCTCCTGGAGGAGGTCCGGCTCTCGAAGGTCTGACCGGCCCCTGGCCTCGCAAATCCGCCCTCGTCTGTCTCCCTCTCTCGCAAGAGGACAGGGGGCCATACGAGGGCCAGGACCCGATCGCGGCCGGTCGGATTCCCCTTCCCCGGTTCCGGTATGAAGTTTTTGACGAAAGGCACTACGGACCGTACCATGAGGGATCGACGATGGCCGCCCGGTTGTCGTGGTCGTCTCGTGAGCGAGGTCCGGACCAATGCACATCCCCTATGCCGTGCTCGACCCGCAGGTGGCCGCCGCGACGGGCCTGATCGCGGCGGGATCGCTGGCCTACGGCCTCCGGACGCTCCGGGAGCGGCTCCGCGACCGGACGACGGTGCTGATGGGGTCGATGGCGGCGTTCGTCTTCGCGGCGCAGATGGTTACCTTCCCGCTGGTGGTGATCCCGGGCGCCTCGGGGCACCTGCTCGGCGGGGTCCTCGCGGCGGTTCTGCTCGGCCCATGGGCGGGGGCGGTGGTGATCGCCGCGGTGCTGGTCGTCCAGTGCTTCCTCTTCGGCGACGGCGGCCTGGACGCACTGGGGGCAAATTTCATCAACATGGGGCTGATCGGGTCGGTCGGCGGTTATGCGATCTATTCGCCGATCCGCCAGGCCGTCGGCGGCCGAGCGGGGGTCTTGATCGGGTCGATGGCGGCGGCCTGGTTCTCGGTGATTCTGGCCTCGGGCGCCTTTGCGGTCGAGCTGGCGGCGTCGGGCCGATGGTCGCAGTTCCTGGACATTCTTGGATGGATGACACTGGTCCACGCGGCGATCGGGCTGGGCGAGGCCCTGATCACCGGGATGGTCGTCCGGTTCCTCCTGCTGACCCGTCCCGACCTGCTCGACGAACCGGAGGCGTCGGAGGCCGGCCGCTGGGGCCAGGTTGCGCTGGCGGGCCTGGGGATCTCGCTGGCCGTGGCCATTTTCCTGGCTCCGGTCGCCTCGGAGCAACCCGACGGGCTGGAGTACGTCGGCGGAAAGGTCAAGTTCCTGCCGGCCGAGAGGTCCGGGCCGGGTCCGAGGTTCCCTGCGCCGATCCAGGATTACCAGCTTCCGGGCCTGGTCCGATACCGGTCGGCGGCGACGGCGGCGGCGGGGGTGATCGGGACGGTGGTCGTCTTCGGGGTCGGCCTGGTGCTGGCCCGAACCTTCACCCAGGGCAAGCCGGAGCCGGGCTCCTTCCGGGAAGGGATCGCCCCTGATGCGGCTTGACGCCCTGGAGCAGCGCGGCGAAGGGGGCGACGGCCCGCTCCACCGGCTCGACGCCCGGCTCAAGCTGGTGGCCACGGTGGCCTACGTGATCGGGGTGGTCGCCACGCCGCCGGGGGCCTGGCAACTCCTGGCGGCCGAGGGGCTGGCGCTGGCCTTCGCCGTCGGCCTCTCGGGTGCCCCTCCGGCCGAGCTGATCCGCCGATGGCTGGGGTTCCTGGTCCTGGTCGGGTTCCTGGCGGCGATGGTCGCACCCGGCCATCCCGACCGCGAGCGGCTGGGAGTGGCCGCGGTCGCCCTGGCGATCGTGGCCAAGAACAGCCTGGCCTTCCTGGCGATGATGGTCCTCGTCCACGTCACGCCGTTCCGGACACTACTTGGCGGCGATGGGTCGGCTGGGCGTGCCGACCCTGATGGTCTCGACCCTGCAATTCATGGAGCGACAGGTTCACATCCTCGCTGGATGAGCTGAGCCGGATGGTCCAGGCCCGCCGTTCGAGGACCTTCCGGCGCTCGGGACGGCTCGACTTCGGCCTGCTCACTGGGCTGATCGGCATGCTCTTCCTCCGCTCGTTCGAGCGCGGCGAGCGGGTCCACGCGGCGATGCTGGCCCGGGGCTGGGACGGCACGATCCGGACCCTCGACGGGGCCGATGACCGATGACCGGCGGCGAGACGACCACCGAGACGGCCCGGGCCTCCGAGCCGGCCGAAACCCCCGCCGTGAGGGTCCGGGGGCTGAGCTACCGCTATCCCGATGGCCGACCGGCGCTCAACGGGGTTGACCTGACGATCCAGCCCGGCGAGTCGGTCGCGCTGGTCGGCCCCAACGGAGCGGGCAAGAGCACGTTCCTGCTCCACCTCAACGGCATCCTGCCCGGCACTTCGCGGAACGCCCAGGTCATCCACTCGCACGGGCCCGACAACGGCTCGGGCCACGCCGGCAAGGCGGGGCCGTCGGTCTGGATCGACGGCCTGGAGGTCAACGCGAAGAACGCGCCCGAGGTCCGCCGACGGGTGGGGCTGGTGTTCCAGGACCCCGACGACCAGCTCTTCAGCACGTCGGTGATCGAGGACGTGGCGTTTGGCCCGCTGAACCTGGGCAAGGGGAAGGCCGAGGCCCGCCGGATCGCGACCGAGTGCCTGGCCCGGGTCGACCTGGCCGGGCTGGCCGACCGGCCACCGCACCACCTGAGCTTCGGCGAGCGGAAGCGCGTCTGCCTGGCGGGCGTGCTCGCATGCAACCCCTCGGTGCTGGTCCTCGACGAGCCGACGGCCAACCTCGACCCCCGAGGGCGTCGCCGGTTCCTGGCCCTGATCCGAAGCTTGCATGCCACCAAGCTGATCGCCACCCATGATCTGGAGATGGTGCTGGAACTCTGCGAGCGGACGGTCTTGCTCGACGACGGGCGGGTGGTCGCCGACGGCCCGACGCCGGTCGTCCTGGGCGATCCGGTGTTGCTCGAAAGGCACGGCCTGGAGATGCCGCTGAGCCTGAAACTCGGCCGAGGGGGTTGAAGACGAGGCCCTTGACGCGCGTCATCCCGGTCGGATCGCTTCAGGACCGGAATTCGGAATTCGACTCATTTCAGATTATTTTGCGTGTATATTACTGTCATCGCCGTGACGAAGCGGCATGATTCCGTACAGTTGATGGGTTAACGCCGTGTCAGCGACTGTATGCACCATGATGTTTTCGGTCATCTCAAATTTCGTGAGTCTATTGAAATTCTGCCGTTATCTTGCAAATGATACTACGGTTCAACTGCCGGGTTCCTCTGCGGGCGTTCCCCCGACGCTGGCCAGGATCGGCCAACCCGTTTTGTGATCGATCCCCAGTCCTCCAGATTGACCTCGGCACCTCGGCCCGGAGATCCCGGTGCCTGATCGGAGTCCGCACGTGATGCGACGCTCAGCCCGACACCGGCCCAGGACCTCGATGCGTGCTGCTTCACCGCGAGTCGAGTCGATGGAAGCTCGACTTCTCCTGAACGCCGACTCTCTCACCTCCGGGGCTCTGACCGCCTCGAACTGGTACGCCACGCCTGGCGCGATCGGCTTTTCGGTCTCGGCGGCGTCGATGCCGACGTTGATGGATGGGCCGTTCGCGACCAATCCGGCCACGACCGGCCCGGCGGTCTCCGGCCCCTATACTCCCGCCCAGATCCGCCACGCCTATGGGGTCGACCAGCTCAGCTACGACGGGACCGGACAGACGATCGCGATCATCGACGCCTATGATGATCCGACGATCGCCACCGACCTTGCCGCCTTCGACAAGCAGTACAACCTGCCCGCGCCGCCGAGCTTCGTCAAGGTGACCCCGACGGGCCAGTCGACACCCGCGGCGAACTCGGGCTGGGACCTGGAGATCGCGCTGGACGTCGAGTGGGCCCACGCCATCGCACCGGGCGCGAAGATCGTCCTGGTTGAGGCGCAAGACGCGGGCCTCGGCAGCCTGCTGGGGGCCGTCGATTTCGCCCGCACCCAGTACGGCGCCAGCGAGATCTCGATGAGCTGGGGAGGGGGCGACTTCTCCGGGTCAACGACGTATGACACGTACTTCAACCATCCGGGGATCACCTATCTGGCCTCGGCGGGGGATAGCGGGGCCGGCGTGGAATTCCCGGCGGTCTCGAAGTACGTCACGGGGGTCGGCGGCACGAGCATCTCGCTCGACGCGACCGGCAACCTGCTCTCCGAGACGGCCTGGAGCGGCAGCGGCGGCGGCGTCTCTTCATATGTCAGCCAGCCGAGCTACCAGAACGGGTTCCTGACCGGCACGAAGCGCGGCGTGCCCGACGTGGCCTACGACGCCGACCCCAGCACGGGCGTCTACGTCTACAACGGCGGCTCCTGGGGCGGGGTCGGAGGCACCAGCGTCGGCGCCCGCAGTGGGCCGGCCTGATCGCCCTGGTCAATCAGGGCCGATTGTCCGCCGGCAAGTCGACGCTGGGGACCGGCCAGACGCTGGGGACGAACACGACGCTCTACCAACTCGCCGGCGGGACCAGCTATACCAACCCCAACGGCGACTTTCACGACATCACCTCGGGCAGCAACGGTAACCCGGCGAAGGTGGGCTATGACGTCGTCACCGGCCTGGGCAGCCCCGCGGCCCACCTGATCCCCGACCTGGTTGGCCCGATCACGACCACCCCGACCCCGATCGTCATCGACAACGACACCACGGGCTACTCCCAGACGCCCGTCGGCGCCGGGCGCTCTGGAACGGACAGGGCTACGACAACAACATCGAAGAAGCCCAGCCCGGCGACGGGTCGGCCCAGGCCACCTGGAACTTCACCGGCCTGACCCCCGGCAATTACCAGGTTGACGTCACCTATTCCACCTACAGCAACCGGGCCACCAACGCCCCTTACACCATCTACGATGGGACGACGCCGCTGGGCACCGTGGCGGTCAACCAGCAGATCGCCCCGGCCGGCGTGGTTGACGCCTCAGGCCACTCCTGGCTGCCGCTGGGGACGGTCACTATCACCGGCTCGTCGCTCAAGGTCATGCTCTCCAACCTGGCCAACGGCCGGGTCGAGGCCGACGCGGTCATGATCGTCCCGACCACCGCCAATTCCACGCCGCTGCCCACACCCCAGCCCCAGCCCCAGTCGCCGACCCCGATCGTCATCGACAACGACACCACGGGCTACTCCCAGACGCCCATCGGCGCCTGGGCGCTCTGGAACGGACAGGGCTACGACAACAACATCGAAGAAGCCCAACCCGGCGACGGATCGGCCCAGGCCACCTGGAACTTCACCGGCCTGACCCCCGGCAATTACCAGGTCAACGTCACCTATTCCACCTACAGCAACCGGGCCACCAACGCCCCTTACACCATCTACGATGGGACGACGCCGCTGGGCACCGTGGCGGTCAACCAGCAGATCGCCCCGGCTGGCGTGGTCGACGCCTCAGGCTCCTCCTGGCTGCCGCTGGGGACGGTCACCATCACCGGCTCGTCGCTCAAGGTCATGCTCTCCAACCTGGCCAACGGCCGGGTCGAGGCCGACGCGGTCATGATCGTCCCGACCACCGCCAATTCCACGCCGCTGCCCACACCCCAGCCCCAGCCCCAGTCGCCGACCCCGATCGTCATCGACAACGACACCACGGGCTACTCCCAGACGCCCATCGGCGCCGGGCGCTCTGGAACGGACAGGGCTACGACAACAACATCGAAGAAGCCCAACCCGGCGACGGATCGGCCCAGGCCACCTGGAACTTCACCGGCCTGACCCCCGGCAATTACCAGGTCAACGTCACCTATTCCACCTACAGCAACCGGGCCACCAACGCCCCTTACACCATCTACGATGGGACGACGCCGCTGGGCACCGTGGCGGTCAACCAGCAGATCGCCCCGGCTGGCGTGGTCGACGCCTCAGGCTCCTCCTGGCTGCCGCTGGGGACGGTCACCATCACCGGCTCGTCGCTCAAGGTCATGCTCTCCAATCTGGCCAACGGCCGGGTCGAGGCCGACGCGGTCATGATCGTCCCGACCACGGGCTCATCGGCCTCGGCGTCGGTCGCCTTGCCGGTCTCGCCCGCGCCGGTCTCGGTCCCAGGCGTGACGACGGCCTCGACCAGCCCGGCGATTCCCGTCGTCGTCCAGGTCTCCACCGGGTCGTCATCGAGCAGCTTCCAGCTCCCGAGGTCGACCTCGCCCGCAATTCCGCTCGGGCCCGTCCTCTTCACCCGGCCGGCGATCGCGCGGGCGACCGTCCTCGGGGGGACTTCCGCCTTGTCGATCAAGACCGACGATTGAGCGAGGCAGGCCAGCGGTTGAACCGGATGCCTCAACGGACGGCACCTCGGACTCGCTTCAGGGCCGTTCCTTCTTCGAGCCGGACCCGACCGGCCGGAACGTCGTTCCAGATCTCGGTTCGGCCCGAGGGCCAGGCGACCTCCAGCCGGTCGACCCGCCCGGCCTCGCCCAGGCCGAGGTGGACCCGTCGCTCGGACGCGGAGAGGTAGCTGCCGCCCCCGGCGAGGACCCGGACGAAGGTCCGACTCCCGACAGTCGCGCGGACCCTCGCGCCGACGGGCGGGACGGCGGGCGGGCGGCCGACCAGTTCGAGGCTCAGCGACTTCCCGGACGGCCCAACGTTCCGCAGGACGGCCGCCGGCGCGTCCAGGGCGTTGACGACCGCGTCGAGCCGGCCGTCGCCGTCGAGGTCGCCGACTGCGACCCCCCGGCCGATGATCGGTCGCGAAAACCAGGGGCCGGCGCCCTCGGCGGCGTTGACAAGCTTCCCGCCGGAGTTCCGGAGCAAGCTCGGACTCATCGCCAGCGGCGGGCCGAGCCGCGCGCGGTCGAGGACGTGGCCGTTGGCCTGGAGCAGGTCGAGCCGGCCATCGGCGTCGAAGTCGGCCAGGGCGACGCCGAACCCCAGGACCGGCCGGGTCGCGGCGGTCAGGCCGAGCGCGTCCGAGGCGTCGGCGAACCTCCCATCCCCCAGCGCCCGGAACCCGATCGTTGACCGACCCAGGAAGTTGGTCACGACCAGGTCGGGCCGTCCGTCCTCGTCGAGATCGCCGAGGCCCACGCCCATCCCCGCGAGGGCTTCGCCCCGGCCGTCGAGCGCGACGCCGGCTGGCAAGCCGACCTCCTCGAAATGGAGGTTTCCCCGGTTCTCGAAGAGCCAGCAAGGCGTCCCGTCGTTGGCCACGTATATATCGAGCTGAGCATCCCCGACGAGGTCGGCGACGATCACGCCCAGCCCCCGGCCGCCCGATCGGTCGATCCCCGCGGCCTTTGAGACATCGGTGAACGTACCGTCGCCGTTGTTCCGATAAAGCCGGTCGGGCTGGGCGGCGAAGTCCTCGGGGCCGCAGTAGTCGCGCCGGCCGTCGGGCGCGGCGCAGAACGGGCGCGGGCGGGGTCGTAGTCGAGATAGCCGGCGACGAAGAGGTCGAGGTCTCCGTCGCCGTCGAGGTCGGCGAACGCGGCCGAGGTGCTCCAGAGGCCCGAGACGAGGCCGGCCCGGGCGGTCACGTCCTCGAACCGGCCGCCCGCGTTCCGGTAGAGCCGCTGGTCGCGCCAGCCGGTGACGAAGAGGTCGTCGAGGCCGTCGCCGTCGAAGTCCCCCACCGCCGCGCCCATCGCGTAGCCTGGCCCCGGCGCATTGGCCTGGTCGGTCGCATCCTCGAACCGCCAATCCCCCGCGTTCCGGAAGAGCCGGCAGGGTGGGTCGGCCCGGCCAGGTTCCGGCACAATCGGGCCGCCATTACAGAGGTAGATATCGAGCCGGCCGTCGCCGTCGGAGTCGATCAGGGCGACGCCCCCGCCCATGATCTCGGGGAGGTCATGACGCCCTCGCGTGCCGGTCTCGAACCGGAACGAGACGCCTGATTCGGCCGCGACGTCGCGAAACGCGATCGGTGAGGGTTCCGGAGGGCCGGCTGCGAGCGAGGCGACCAACACCCAGGCCACGACGATCGATCGGCTCATAGCTCTTCGAAAGATGCCAGTGCCGGCTTTTTCGCCCGGAGGGCCGGATAAGGCCGGACCAGTCGCCAGGGGAGGGCCATCACGTCCCCGACGAACCGGACCAGGGCCAGGAACAGTTCCCGGAGCGCAAGGAGAACGAGCCGGCAGAGACCCCAGGTCAGTCGGAGTGTCAGCCCGACCAGCCCGAAGACCAGGCCGATCACGCCGAAGATGAGGGCGAGCGTCAGGTTGACCGCGATGGCGACCAGGGCCCGGAGGCCGCCATAGGTCCGGGTCACCTTCCTCCGTCGCCCGAGGTGGTATTCGGTCTGATAGATCAACGCCATGGCCCAGTCCCTCTGTTGTGCCCGGATTACGAACGTCCCGCCCGCCTTCTGCCTATTCGGCGGACGGCCCCGTTTATTGGAGCGGTTCCCGCGAGATCGTCACTTTGTTGAGATCAGGGCATGACCACGCCGCCATTCCACACGATCTTGCACGCGGGCAAGGCCCTTTTTAGACCGTGGATCCCGGCGGCGGTGACTTTCGTATTCATCAGTTTGAGTTCCTTCAGGGCCTTGCAACCCCTAAGGTTGGCCAACCCCGCGTCGCTCACTTTTGGGTTATTGTCCAAAAGGAGAAACTCCAGGAGCTTATAGTCTTCCAGGAGGGCCAGGCCCGCGTCGCTCACCCTCGTGCCGTCCAGGTTGAGGGTCGTCAGCTTCTTGCAGTCCTTGAGATGGGCCAGGCCCGCGTCGCCGATTGGTAGATCCCCCAGCGCCAGGACCGACAGGTTCCGACAATCCTTGAGGTGGGCCAGGCCCGCGTCGCTCACCTTGGTGTGGGCCAGGCTCAGAGTCGCCAGGTTCTTGCAGCCCTCGAAGTGGGCCACTCCCGCGTCGGTCACACTCGTCCAGTTCAGGTCGAGGAACCTCAGGGCCTTGCAATCCTTGAAGTAGGCCAGGCCCGCGTCGGTGATCTTCGTGCGGAAGAGATCGAGTTGCACCAGGTTGTTGCAGTCCTGGAAGTAGGCCAGGCCCGCGTCGGTGGCCTGCGTGTCCGCCAGGTTGAGGTAGGTCAGGTTCTTGCAACCCTGGAGGTGGGCCAGGCCCGCGTCGTCCACCCGCGACTTCAAGTACAGATCGCACCCCGTGAGGCGGAACGGCTCGCGGGGCAGGTCCGCGGCCTTACTGATCGTAGGGGCATCGTCATCGACCTTGATCCCGGCAACCTTGACCGTCCCGCCGACCGACAGCGCATACTCGGCGGCCCGGCGGTCGGGTTGATCGGTCGGCCCGCTTATGCCCTTCTCTCCGGCGACGGCCGGCGGTTCGCGGCTGATGCGCACAATCCGTCGATCATCCTTGATGATATCGACCAGATCCTGGCGGAGGATCTGGCCATCCTTGCTGGTCTTGACCGTGTAACGGCCGGGCTTCAGGCGGAGTTCCTTGACCCCCGCTCCCTTGATGACGATCTCTGGCCCGTCGATCTTGACGCTGACCCCGGGATCGTTGACCTCGACGACCAGCGTCCCTTCGGGGGAGAAGAGGCGAATCACGATTCCCCGGACGTTGGTGATCCCCGTCGCCTCGCCCAGCCCCATCCCGATGAGCAGCCAGGGCACCAGCGCGGCGGCCACCATCCAGCGCCGGCGAGGCCGTCGTGGAGGCGGTGGGGCCTGCTTTTCTCCGGGAAGTCCCGCCGAGACGCGTTCCTTGGACGAGCCCTCCTGTTGCAACTCCGCCAGGCGCCTCGCCAGCAGGTCGGCCACGTCCTGGGCCGAGGAGATCCGCCGGGCCGGGTCCTTGGCGTGCAGCCCCGAGATCAGCTCGCAGAGCCACTCGGGGACCTCCGGGACGATCTCCCGGAGCGGGACCGGCGTGTCCTCGGTGACGCGCTTGAGGACGACGATCGTGTTCGCGGCCCGGAATGGCGGGAGGCCGCTGACCATCGCGTAGAGCACGCTGCCCAGGCTAAACAGGTCCGCTCGTTGATCGACCGCCTGGCCCGATGCCTGCTCGGAGCCATGTACATCGGCGTGCCGGCGATGTAATACAGATGTGAGCCGCTGGCGTCGTCGGCCGCGCGGGCCAGGCCGAAATCGGTGAGCTTGACGCGTTCGTCGGCGCCTTCGAGCAAGATGTTGCTGGGCTTGATGTCCCGGTGGATCAGGCCCATCGCATGCGCGGCGGCCAGGCCGGCTGCCATCTGCTGGCCGATCCGGAGCATGTCCGACAACGCCAGGGGGCCGGTCTCATCCAGCTTCCGTTGCAAGGTCCGGCCGGCGATGTACTCCATGACCAGATAGGGGACGGGCTGGTCCTCGACCGCATGGATGGCCACCACGTTGTCGTGGCGAACGGCCGCGGCCGCCCTCGCCTCGCGCCGAAGCGTTTGCGGGCCGCCGAGGTCGTGGCCAGCAGCGGAGAGAGGATCTTGAGGGCGACGTTCCGATGCAGCTTCTCGTCGAACGCCTTCACCACGATCGCGGAACCACCGCTTCCCAGGGTCTCCAGCAACTCGTAATGCGCCAGCCGGCCCATCGAGCCGGGCCGCTCCGAGGGCGGCAAGAAGCCGAGGCTCAGGTTTTCCTCGTCGTCGAGGGTCTCGATCAAGCCGGCCCGTCCCGTGGGACCCGTCGGGAAAGTCTCCGAGCCGGACGGTGGGCCGAGTCTGGTCAGATCCTCGACCCCGTCGCGCGGGTCGAACTCCATGAGATCGACGGCGGGATTGGCCAGGAAATTCGCGACCCGGGGATGGACGTCCAGCAGGCGTTCCACCCGATGGCGTAACGCATCATCGTCGCCGCACGCCCGATCCAGGTAATCCTCGCGCTCCGTCGACGAGGTCTTGTCGAGCGCGGCGAAGAAGATCGATTCGATCCGCGACTGGTTGCTCATGACCTCGCCTTGAACGAAGTGCCTTTTTCGAGCCCCGGCCGATGGCCGTTGGACTCCATCGGCCAGGTCAAGAATCGTACCACGCCGACGTGCGTCCCGGCGACCCGCTCACACGGTGTCGATCCGTCCTTCAGGATCGGGTGGCGGGACGTCGAGGAGCGACCTGAAATGAAGCGCGGGCGCCCCGGAAAACCAGTCACGGCCTCCGGGGCACCCTCGCGTTATCGCCGGCCTCGTTGAAGTTCGGCGACTTTTTACCGGGCAGAAGAGAGGGGGATCAGCACCGAGCCCGGAGGAGGCGGCGACGTCCGAAGGCAACGAGGCCAACGGCTCCCATCCCCATCATCACGACCGACGAGGGCTCGGGGACCGTCGCCGGCGCAACGGCGGTCAGCCCGGTGAAAATTCCCGCACTGCTACCGGCAGGTGTCGTAAACGAGAGGTCGCCGGCGGAGGTCGAGTACGTGTCGAAACCGAACGTAGCATGCAGGCCTGTCGAGGAGATGTTCGAGGTCAGGTTGTAGCTTCCGAGCGCCAGATTTGACCCTGTCACGGCCGTTTGACCGATCAAATTGATTGCGTTATTGAGCCCACTATCGGTGAGCTGGATGGCCCCAAGCCCGGAAAAGTAACCGCTAAGTAGCGAGAACGCGTCCGTGAACGTGAACGATCCGGGAATGCTCGCGATCGTGCCAGTCACGGTCAGGCCGGTGTTCTCGTAATAGGGCCCGCCGGTCCCGTCGTCGGGTCCGGAGGTCACGTTGCTGGTGTCTCCCGTGGCAATCAGGGTGAGCGTCGTGTTCGAGAAAGCCGTGCCCCCGAGCGTACCATGGACACCGGCTCCGGAGAATGTTTCGGTGTAGGTGATGAAGGCGGCGTTGGCGGCCTGGGGGGCGAGGGCGGACCCGGACAGCACAAAAAGTCCGAACAAGGCTAGGCGGATGCGGCTCATGGAGTCCTCCTGAAAGGGTGTCGATGGCGTTTGTTCGTTCGCCGACATCCGTAATGCGACGAACCCGCTCGAAACCCCTCAAGCCGCCCCGATTTTTTTTCAGGAGTCCGTCGAACCCTCCCGATCCGCCAGCTCGGCGTAGAGCCAGGTCCGGGCGTAAGTCCAGTGTCGCTCGGCCGTGGCCAGCGAGATCTTCATCACCTCGGCGATCACGGGCATGGTCAGGCCGGCGAAGTAGCGAAGCTTGACGATCTCGGCCTTGGCCGGATCCTCCGCCGCCAGCTTGTCCAGGGCCTCGTCCAGGGCCACGAGGTCTTCGCCCGGATCGCCCGCCAGCGTACTGGCGGCCTCCAGGTTGACCCGCTCCAGGCCGCCGCCGTGCCTGGCCCGCTTCTTGCGCCGGGCCTTCTCGACCAGGATCCGCCGCATCGCCTCGGCGGCCGCGGCGAAGAAGTGCCCACGGCTGTCCCAGTGCGGCGGCCGGGCCTCCGACCCGACGAGCCGCAGGTAAGCCTCGTGCACCAGCTCGGTTGACTGGAGGGTCTGGCCGGGGTTCTCCCGCGCCAACCGGCGGGCCGCCAGCTTGCGGAGGTTGTCGTAGACCAGGGGCAGGAGCTGCTCGGCGGCCTGCGGATCGCCCCTCTCAATCTCCGAGAGGATACGTGTGATGTCATTCATCGCGAGTCGCCAGAGAGAAGAGCGATCCCAGGACCTCGGCTCGCGCGCGTCCCCCTTGCCCGGATCGCCTTCCAGCCCGTCCGGGATGGGCAGAGGATGTCTTGAGATTAATCAATGACGTCACGATAAGATAGCGTAATTCGACAGGAGTTGCCCCCGAATAGCGCAAGGCGGTCATGAGCCCTCCCGCCGCTTGACAGCATCTCAAAGACGCGGTCACTCACCAGATCGACGGCATGCGTCCGGGCCGCCTCGGGGGCACACCTCGGTGTTTCCCCTCTTCGACGGACGGTCCGACCCGGCTTGCACATCAAAAACTCATTGGACACGCCGCGATGTCGCGCCGAACATGGGGGCTTCTCTCCCTCCTGAAGCAGCCCTCCCGGCATTCGACCTTCGGAGAATGTTCGACCATGCCCCGATCTCATCGAATCCTCACCCTCGCCGCACTGGCACTGGCGTCGACGCTTGCCGGGGACCTCCCGGCGCAGGACAAGCCGCAATTCGCCGGGCCGACCGAGCGGGGCTTCCTCCTGCCCAACGGCTGGACCGTCTCTCCGGCCGGCGAGCAGGTCATCACCACCGACATGGTCCTCGACATCCGCCCGACCCCCGACGGCAAGCATGCCCTGGTCGCCTCCAGCGGGTTCAACGACCACGACCTGATCGTCGTTGACCTCGCGAGCAAGCAGGTCGTCGACAAGGAGACCGTCCGCCAGAGCTGGTTCGGCCTGGCCTTCGACCCCGAGTCCGGCAAGGTCTGGTGGTCCGGCGGCGGCGGCGACCGGATCCACGGCTTCGACCTCAAGGGGCACGAGCTGACCCGGACCACTCCCTCCGACATGCCCGCCGAGCCCAGGAGCCTGCCTGCCCAGCCGGACGCCAACACGGCAAAGATCGAGACCAAGGTCCAGCCGGCGGCGCCGATGCCCAAACCCGACCCCAACCGCTTCAAGACCGGCCTGGCGTTCGACCCTGCCGTCGAAGACCCTCTACTCGCTCGACATCGACGCCAGCACGATCACCGCGATCGACACCACCGGCCAGAAGCCCGCGAGGACCGCGAAGGTCGGCGAGCGACCCTATGACGTCAAGCTCGCCCGGAACGGCAAGATGCTCTACGTGACCGACTGGATCGGCCGGGCCGTCCTGGCGGTCTCGCCCGAGGACCTCCGCGTCGTCGCCTCGATCGGCGTCGGCGAGCACCCCAACCAGATCGCCGTCCACCCCGAGGACGACCGGATCTTCGTCGCCTGCGCCTCGAGCAACTGCGTCTCCGTGATCGACACAAAGCGGGGGGTCGTCACCGAGACGATCATGACCGGCCTCTTCCCCAAGGCCCCCGAAGGGAGCACGCCGGCCGCCGTCACCGTCAGCCCCGACGGCGAGACGCTCTATGTCGCCAACGCCGACAACAACTGCGTGGCCGTCATCGACATCGAAGAAGCCAGCCGGAGCCAGGTCAAGGGGTTTATTCCCACCGGCTGGTATCCGACCGCCGTGGCCGTCACTCCGGACAGCAAGACCCTGCTGGTCGGCGTCGGGAAGGGGAACCAGACCAGGGCCAACCCGGTCGACGAGAAGAACAAGAAAGCCGGGATGGTCACGGACTACAACCCACAGTCCCCCAGTCGAATCTTGCCGTTCCCCTACATCGGCACCACGCTCTCGGGCGCCCTGTCGATCGTGCCGGTCCCCGACGAGAAGACGCTCGACGGCTACACCGTGACGGTCTACCGGAACTGCCCGTACTCCGACAAGCTCCTGACCGACGCACCGTATCCGACGAAGACGGCCATCCCGACGAAGGTCGGCGACCCGTCGCCGATCAAGCATGTCATCTACATCATCAAGGAGAATCGGACGTATGACCAGGTCCTCGGCGACCTGCCCAGCGGCAACGGCGACCCCAGCCTGGTGATGTTCGGCCGGAACGTGACGCCCAACCATCACAAGCTGGCCGAGGAGTACGTCCTGCTCGACAACCTCTACTGCAACGGCCACGTCTCGGTCGACGGCCACCCCTGGTTGACGATGGCCTATAACACCGACTACATCGCCAAGGACTGGGCTCTGACCTACTCGCGGCGGGCCGGGATCGACATCGACGACGACGGCGACCTGGCCAAGGCCCCCTCGGGCTTCCTCTGGGATGCCGCCGCCCGCGCGGGCCGGAGCTACCGGAGCTACGGCGAGTTGGGCAAGCGCGTCAGCCAGCCCGACGGCTCGTTCAAGATGGAAGGCCGCGTCCCCGGCCTGGTCGGCCACTTCAACCCCGACTTCGGCGGCGCCGTCGCCTGGCAAGAGGAAGCTCCGCGACACCGACAACGTCGCGATCTTCCTCGAAGAATACGCCCGGTTCGAGAAGGAAGGGACCCTGCCGAACCTGATGATCCTGAGCCTGGGTGAGAACCACACCGAGGGGACCCGGACCGGCGCCTCGACCCCGGCCGCCTGCGTGGCGAGCAACGACCTGGCCCTCGGCCGGCTGGTCGACGCCGTCTCGCACAGCAAGTCGTGGCCCGAGACGGCGATCTTCGTCATCGAGGACGACGCCCAGAACGGCCCCGACCACGTTGACGCCCACCGGACCGTCGGGCTGGTCATCAGCCCGTACACCAAGCGAGGCGCCCTCGACAGCACCCAGTACCAGACCGTGAGCATGCTCCGGACGATCGAGCTGATCCTCGGCCTCCCGCCGCTGAGCCAGTTCGACGCCGCCGCCACGCCGATGTTCGCCTCGTTCACCGACAGGGCCGACCTCACCCCCTACGCCTGCGAGCCGGCGCGGATTGATCTCAACGCGATTAACTCCGCGCTCGCCTACGGCGCCGAGCGGTCCAACAAGATGGACTTCTCCGAGTACGACCGGATCGACGACTTCGAGCTCAACGAGATCCTCTGGAGGGCCGTCAAGGGCGAGGATGCGCCATTGCCCCCCGCCGTCCGACAGGCCATCGCCTATCGGCCCCGGACTCAATAGCAGGTAGCAGTCAGCGGGTAGCGGGTAGTAACGAAGAAGTGAGGTCGCCGGGTGTTCTCCGTTGAACCCCGGCGATCCATCAGTCCGGATGGCGGTCCCTTCCCAAGTGATGGTACCAGACAGCGGGACATGTCTTCGGAGCCCGATCTACGCCGTGGTCAACCAGTAGAAGGCGACGAACGACTCGTCCAACTCTGCCACCGCAGCCACATCGTTCCAGTTGGCATACATCCTGAGACCGGACTGAAACCCAACCAACGGCACCAGGAATTCCGGCAGAGAGGGCTTCAGCGAGCCGCTGTATTCGCCCACAAGGCGAGCGAATTCCTCCCGATCGATCGGCTCACAAAGGGCGGATGTGGCGTAGGGGGCAAAATTCGGCTCCCGTCCCTGCCAGTCCTGTGCTCGGAGAGTCTCAATCCAGAACAGCAACGAGCTAGCGAAATCCCGCTTGAAGCCTCGGAACACCTCGATCGATTGTTCCGAGCCCGGAGATTCGAAGTCTTTGTGACTGAACTCCACGATTTCCAAAGGAGGGGATTGGACGATGGATAGGGCCGTCAGCTCGGCGACCAGATCCTGTCTTGAGAACATCCGGTCCGCTCCGAAGCTCCCGTTCAAGCGGGCTTGTGCGCGGCCAGGAGTCGTCGGACTTCCGGGAGCAAGGCCACCGGCACCGTGACCACGGCCTGATCTTCCCCTTCGGACGCCGCCGCCTCGTCGGCGACGACCCAATCGTCCTCGGTCCGGCTGTCCAGCTCGGCGAGCAACTCTTGCACGCGCTGTTCATCCCAACCCAGAGGGAACTGTTGATCGCTCATCGTTCCAGCGTAGCAGGCGGCGAAGATCGCGACCAGTGGCCAGAGCCGAACGCTCCGGCGGACACCGACCAACTCACCCCCTCTTGGCTACCCGCTACCCGCTGCCTGCTACCCGCTTTCAAGAGCTATCCCGCGTGCACTGGTTGATCAGCCACGTATCGACATCGGAGAGCATGTGCGAGGTCAGTCGGTGGGCGCAGGGGTAGGACTGGAAGGCGACCTTGAGGCCGCCGTTGCGGAGGGTGGAGACAGTCTTGCGGGCGTGGTCGACCGGGACGCGGCCGTTCCACTCGCCGTGGACGACCAGGACGCGAAGTCCTCGACAATCCTTGAGCCGGGCCAGCGGTCGGAAATTGCCGGGGAGCCAGCCGTTGATCGCGACGACCCCGGCGAACCGGTCGGGGTGGGACATCGCGACCCGGTAGGCGACCGCGGCCCCTTCGCCGGAGCCGACCAGGAAGATCCGCTCGGAATGGACGTGCAACGACCGGCGCGTCTGGCGGACGGCGTCGAAGATCCCGTCTTCGAGGGCGTCGATCGGGTCGGGCTCGTCCGAGGCGAGGGTCCGGCGGAAGATCTCGTGGTCGGGGCAGGAGGGGGAGTGATTCAGCCGCTCGCGACGGGCGAACTCGGGTCCCCAGCCGTGGCCGACCGGCCGGCCCTTCCGGATGACGACCTCGGGCCCCCGAAGGCTGAGCCCGACGTAGTTCCGCCAGCTCATCGCCGGCATCGAGCGGACCATCTGCTGCTCGTCGCCCCCGCGCTGGTGGAGCAGGACCAGCAGGGGATACGCGTAGTTCGGCTCGTAACGCTGGGGGACAAATCTCGCCTCAACGAGCGAGCCCGGCCCCGCCTGGCGCTGAACGGAACCGCGTTCCGCCGGTCATTCGACATCCAAGGTGCTCCCCAGTGACAGCCTTCGTCCCGTCTGGCCTTCGTGAGCCCGACCGTCAACCGGCCCGGATCACACCCGATCGACGCTCCCTTCCACCCCCCCGCCGCCGGTTGCGCAAGTCTAGCTATGAAATTGCCGATCTTCAACAAACCGCCCAGATAATTTCCATTTTTCGCTCAAGTTTTTTACCACAATGGCCGAAAGCTGGGCAAATTGACGGAAACCTTGGCGATCCCGAAGATTGCACCGCCACTTCGATCGTCCCAGAACCACCAGATCACCCATTCGTCCCGAAATCACCTGGTCTTCTCAGATCGCCCGATCGTTGATTCTTGAAGGCTCAGACGCCGGTGGCCCCGAAGCCGCCAGTCCCGCCGCTGGTGCCGCCAGTGAACGAGTTGGAGGTAGTCGTGTTGGTCGCGGGGTTGGTGTTGGTGCTGACGGGGGTGGTGGTCGTCGTGGTCGCGGCGGTGCTGGCGGTCGAGGTAGTGGTCGAGCCCGTGCCCGAGCTGCCGCCGCCGCCGATGTCCTTGATGATGTTGTTGACCCCCTTGGGGATGGCGGCGATCTGCTTGGTGACCCCCTTGATGATGCCCTCGGAGAGGCCGGCCAGGAAGTTGACCTTGTGCTTGGCGGGCTTCTTGCTTGACGCGGGCGTGGGCGTGCCGAGCTTGGCCCGCGCGGCCTGGGCCTTGGCGACCGCCTGCGCGGCTTGGGCCGCCAGCGCGGGAGTGTTGTAGACGTTCTGCGGATAAGTCGGGACGGTCGTGGCTCCATCGGTCCCGACAACCTGGAGCAACACCGGCGCGGTCGAGGCCATGTTGTTGGTCCGGAGCGTCTCGTTGACCACATCCTCGGGGTCGGCGATCGCGTAGATCTGGGAATAGGCCGGGTTGGCGATTGAGACGCCGTAGGGGAGTTTGGCGGGAAGCTGAACCGTCGTCAGCACGGCGGCCGACCCGTTGGCGTCCAGGCCGCTGACCTGGGCGTCGCCGAGGAAGATGCCGTGCGAGATGTCGCCCGCCGCGCCCGTGGCGACGAACCGCACCGTGAAAGGCCCGACCGCGACGTTGCTGATGTTCTGAACAATCGCGCCGACCTGGAATTGCTGGCCCCAGTAGAGGGTGCTCTGCGAGACCACGACGGTCGACGGCGCCAGGTCGGGCGTGGGGCCTTGCGGCGTCGCGGCCAGTGGCCCCGGCGAGATCCCGATCGGCCCCTGGTCGAGGCCGGGGCCCTGGTCGGCCACCCTCGGATAGATCGGCTGGGTGAGGAAATCGCCGTCCTGGACGATCGAGATGGTGAACTGGGTGGCCCCCTTGAGCGTCGCCGGCTCGATCGCCGGCAGCGTCACCGACTGGACAACGTTGGTCGACTGGTAGGCGCCGATCGATGGGACCGCGATGCTGCCGATCGTCACGTCGTTGAACCCGCCTTGCTGCGAGCCGTAAGGCGTCAGCACGATCCGGGCCCGGGTCGCCGGAGACGCGCCCTGGCCGTTGTTCTTGATCTGCTCGACGACGTTGAACGTGTCGCCCCAGGAGATCACCCCGGGGGTCGACGTGGAGACCGGCTGGACCGAGAACGCGGTTCCTTCGAGCTGGGCCGGCATCGGCACCGAGACCACGACCGGCGAGGTGTCGAGCCCGAGCCCTCGCCCCTGCTTGTCGGCCGTGCTGACCTCGGGGATGGCGCTGGTGGGGTCGACCTTCAGGGTGATGTAGATCGTCTGGGTTGCCGCCGTCGCGTTCCCGTTTCCCGACGCGGGCAGGGGGACGATCTGGTCGAACCGGTACGACGCCCCGGCGCCAGTCCGGAGGGGATGGCGACGGCCCCGAGCAATTGCGACACCGCGCCGGAGGCGGTCAGGGTCGGCGTGCTCGACGCATAGACGTCGACCACGGTCGGCGCGGGGGTCGAGGCCGTCCCCCGATTGACGATCGTGCCGGTCGCGTGGATCTGCTCGCCCCAGGTGGCCGAGTGGACCGTGGTGAACTGGGTCGCGATCAGGTCGGACTTCGGCCCGACGGTCGCGAGCAGTTGTCGACCTTCGAGCGGTTCGAACCGGAGGATGATCGGCCCTCGACCCCAGGCGCGGCGGCGGGCGGCGGCTCGTCGATCGTAGGACGACATGCGGACTACTCCTCCTTGAGATGGCGGCCCGCCAGGTCGATCCGGCCGAACCACCGCCCGACCGATCGACGGCCCAGGCCGCGCCAACCCATCCTTGGGATGTACCCCGGAAAATATCGCCAATGCCCAGAATGGTCAAGGTCGGTCTGGCCGGAGTCAAACACGGGCGTCTCCCCCTGGTCCTGGAGACGGGAGGACCGTGGGAACGATTGCAAGGTCCCCACTGACCGCTCCCAAACCGATCCCACATCTCTGGCCCTCGCACCCCGAGGCGCACCGCGAGCCGCACCGTCCTTCGGGACGGTCGATCGAGGTGAAAACCGGACGTCAAACCCGTCAGCTTCGCCGACCGATCGTGAACGGCAGGTCGAAACGGGGCCCGATCGGGGGCAGGTCGTACGCGTTGGGCGGGAGGTCCAGCGGCGGCAGGCCCAGCTCCGCCGCCATCTTGTTCATCTCCGCGTCCATCTTCCGGTTCTCCTCCTGCTCCCGCAAAAACGAACCCATCAGGGCCTCGACTTCGAGCCGGGGATCGGCCTTCGCTTCGGCCTGGACGGTTTTCTCGAGCTGGCGCAACTCCATGAGCGCCTTGAAGAAGTTCCGCTCGGCGGCGGCCTCGTACCGGCGGGCGAGGTTCGCCTCCTTCGACGGGTCGAACATCGCTCGGCGGGCGGCTTCCTGCTTGAGCCGCTCGGCGTCCTCGGCGGAGACACCCTCGGGCGCGACGAATTCGGCCTCGACCTGGCGGATGCGTTCGGTCAGCGCGGCGGTCTGCTGGTCGGCGCCCCGCTCCATCCGGACCGAGTTCAACGCGGCGCGGCGGGCCAGGGCCGCGCCAACGTCCCCGGTCGCGTTCAACTCCTCAGCGAACGTGATCGAGCGGCGCTCGACCTCGGCGGCGTCCTTCTCGGACAGAACGACCCCCGCACCGGTCAGGCCGTGCTTGAGGGAATTGGCGCGGGAGCGTTCCTTGCCCTCGGGCGTTTTGGGACCTGTGCTCTTCGCGGCGTTTTGCTGGTTAGCACGAATCCGGGCTTCGCTGGCGGGCATGGTCGCGGTCCTCTTTGAAGGGGCAAGGTGAGATCTCATGGCCTGGTCCGGCCCTCGCCCATTACATTCAGGATCGCGACCGCGCGATTATCAGTGTTTTTTCCGGAAGAGACCGATTTTGCCGGGTGCCACGGGTTCGGTACTCCGAACCCGTCGCAGCCGCTGGGTTTACCGTCCGAAGACGAAAGACGAAACCCTGGCCACCCGGCTACTCCTGGAGTCCAGGAGCCGGATGTCACCGTAGCGCTCGTGCGGATTTCGAGAGTGAGCGGTCAAAACCACGGTGGCCGATACGCAAACCATTGCGCCATGCTGCAATAGCATGTCAGGTCGTCCGTTGGACGCCAATCGAACAAGCCCCCCTACACCAGGGTTACGACACCTTCTAGAATGGTTCTACGCTCTAGGCTAAGGCTGGGGTAAATGACTGCCTTGTCGGTTTTGTTGCTAGGCTGTACCATCCGCGTCGCCGGGTGCGTATAAAAGCGGTGCGGCCGGAGAGCGGGCGGCAGTTGTCGTGAGATGAGGGGAACCCCAGGTGCCTGAATTCAAGACGGTCCACGCCCAGGCCATCTTGTTCACCCCTGGGCTGAACTTCCGAAGTAACCGTTTCCTGGGCTACTTCCTTGGCGAGCATGGCGAGACCTTCGATGGTGAACCGGTCTCCTACGACCCGCCGGACGGGGTTCCCATGGGCATGCCGCGAGCCATGGTCCAGGACGGCGCCGGCTTGCTCACGCTTCATGGTTCCCGGATTGGACTTGAGTTGACCAGGAATCTGGGCGATACGTCCTCGGTCGATGTCAAAACTCACCTGGATCTGGCGGCCCGACTTTTCAACGGGTATCTTGAGTCCGTGTCGGCCGGGCCCGGCCATGTGGGCTGCACGGTCCTTCGGGCGAGGCCGGATGAGAATCCCGCCCGAACGATCTCCCGTCATTTTTGTCGAGATGAATGGCTTGATGGGCCGATCAATCGCCCGTCAGGGTTCGAACTCAGTGCCGTGAAGATCTACTCTCTGGGAGGCTCGCTCCCCGTGAGCAGTTCGGTCCGATGCAGCAGCGGTGGCATTTGGGGCGGAGCCGAGGAGCCAGAAGACACCCAGCCGGCAGTGATGGTCGATCAAGAGATCACGACGCAGGGACCGGGAATCGATAGCGAGCAGGCCAACCTTTTTTTCCGGTTGGCACCCGAAGAGCTAGAGGAAATCCTGCGACTTTATTTTCCGCCCGCCGAAGGGCAACGGTCATGAGTATCATTTACGATCCGACCTGCTCCAACCCGCGACGCCGCCCCTCCGGCGTCCCGGCCGTCCGGGCTTATGTCAGGGCGATCCACGGGGGGCGGGACTGCGGGTTCGATCGCGAGATTCTCGTCTACCTTCGATCGATGGGTTTCCGCGAACCGTTGCGAGTCGCGACTTCGCGTCGGACCGACCGCGCCACGCCGATTGCCGAGCAGGCCCCAGTGCGATCCGCGTGGGCCGGCCGCATTCACGAATTCCGCGAGTACATTCAGGGGCTCTCGAGCATTCGGGAGGGCGAGCAGCTGGTCAGCCCCGAACTCACGAGGGACGCCCTGAAGCTGTGGTGGAAGCTCTACGGCTGCTCCATCGGTGATGGCGATCTTTCGGTTCCCGATGTCGGATCGGGCCATGACGGCGAGATGATCTTTATCTGGAAGCGTGATGACCATTACCTTTCCACAGAGATGAGGCTCGGCGCACCGGCCGAGTTCTTCTACCGGAATCACCGGACTGGCCTGATCTGGGAAGCTGATTTTCGCCCGAGCGACCGCGAGGTTCCCAGGCCGATTGTCGAGAAGCTGTCGTTCTTCCTCGATAATGAGTGACTGATAAGTTGTCCAAACTTCGCCGATGATCTCCCACGGCACGGGGCGACACCCTGCCGTGGTTTTTATATTGGGTGGTTGTGCCGTCGATGAGCGAACCACAGCGAGGGGCCGACGGTGAGCCGCTACCCGATGGCGAATGGGTCAGGAGAGCATTCAAGAAGAAACATCTGACGATGACCGGACAGATCAGCGAGTTGCAATTCAAGCCGTCATCTGACGATGAAAAAGACCCGAAGCACCGGCTGACGGTGTGGGTGGAACGCCTGACCGCCGACGAGCACATCTACTCGCTGTCTAACAACTCGCCGGCCGATTCCGTCATTGCCAGATTGGATTCGGATGATGTGAGGGAGTTGCGGCCGGATCCCGACACGGCCGACGTGCCCAGCCTCGAAGTCGAGTGGCATGAAGACCCGCGGCCGAATGCCGAGGGTCACGCGGGCATAAGAGACCTGCTCCAGGGGAGTAAAGCGCAAAGACGAAGTTTGCGCTCCCAGCTTGCGGCCTTGGCCCAGAAGGGCCGGGTGGTCTAAAGCAAAGGTCGGGTGCGTCGAGTCCTCGAACACGCTCCACAAGAGTCGATTTTTCGTCGGCCGGTCTTCTCCCCCTCCCCGATGATGGTGCGTCTTCGAGGACTCGACGCACCCGACCTCCTCAAACAACCGATCGACACTGACCCTGCGTCCCCCGACCCTGGACTGCCCCATCCGGGCGCGGCAGAATGAGGCGGTCAACCGGCCTTTCGGGTTCCGTCCGCCCGCCGAAGGCCCGGCGAGGACCACACCTTCCGTCAAAACCCGCCAAGATCGCCAGGAGTCCGCCGCATGATGCCTCTCCACCTTCCGCGCCGGTGGTCCGCCCTCGGGGCAGCCCTGGGCGTTGCCGCCCTGGCCTGGGCCTCGGGCGCGAACGCCCAGGTCAGCGCCGAGAAGTCGGCCGCGATGCTCAAGCCCGCCGAGGGGCTCGAAGCGACCCTCTTCGCCTCCGAGCCGATGGTCATCAACCCGACCAACATGGACGTCGACTCGCGAGGCCGGGTCTGGGTCAGCGAGGGCCTGAACTACCGGACCACCCACCACCAGAACCAGCCCCGGATCGAGGACGCCGACAAGATCAAGATCCTCGAAGACACCGACGGCGACGGCAAGGCCGACAAGGTCACCGTCTTCGCCGACAAGATCTTCCCGATCCCGATGGGCCTGGCCGTCGAGGAGACCTACGACAAGGACGGCAAGTACAAGGGGGCCCGCGTCTACGTCGGCAACAGCCCCGACGTCCTGGTCTTCGAGGACACCGACGGCGACGACAAGGCCGACAAGCGTTCGGTCCTCCTGACCGGCTTCGGCGGGATCGACTCCGACCACGGCGTCCACGGGATGACGCTCGGCCTCGACGGCAAGCTCTACTTCACCCACGGCGACGGCTGCTGCTCGTTCGAGGCCAAGGACGGCTCGCACCGGAGCCGGAACTTCGACGTCGTCGATGCCTCGGGCCGCCATGTCAGCTCGTCGAACCTGGCCAACACCCTCCGCGTCGAACCGCGACGGGACCGAATTCGAGATCCTGGCCGACCGCCAGCGGAACAACTACGAGACCAGCCTCAACGCCTTCGGCAACGCCTTCACCTCGGACAACGACGACGACGGCAACCGGGGCTCGCGCGTGATCTGGGTCATGGACGGCGGCGCCTACGGCTACCACACGCCGGGCAGCCCCCGGCACTGGGGCGAGGAAGTCCCCGGGAACGTCCCCAAGCTCGTCGGGACCGGCAACGGCAGCCCATGCGGGATCATGGTCTACGAAGGCTCGCTCCTGCCGGGCGCCTACAAAGGCGGGCTGTTCGAGGCCGACGCCGGGACCCGGCAGATCAACTTCTTCCCGATCCAGCGGCACGCCTCGAACTTCCGGACCGACTACAAGGTGCTGCTCGGCAGCAACGACCCCTGGTTCCGGCCGGTCGACATGGCCGCCGCGCCCGACGGCTCGGTCCTCGTCGCCGACTGGTACGACGCCGGTGTCGGCGGCCACTCGTTCCGCGACCAGACCACCGGCCGGATCTACCGGGTCGCCCCGAAGGGCCACAAGACGCCCGTCGCGAAGCCCGATTTCGCCACGATCCCCGGCCTGATCGCCCAGCTCAAGTCGCCCGTCGTCGCCGCGCAGGACGCCGCCCGGCGGAGCCTGATCGCCCGAGGGGCCGAGGCCAGGGCCGCGCTCGCCGACCTTTACGCCCACGGCGACCCGATCGAACGCGCCCGGGCCCTCTGGGTCCGGTACGCGATCGAGGGGGACGCCGTCGCCGTCACCGCGCTCAAGGACGGCGACCCGCAGATCCGCGAGCAGGCCGTGCGCATCCTCGGCCGCGACCTCAGCCGGATTGGCAACGTCGTCTTCACCAAGCCCGAGGCGAAGAAGCCGTTCGCGGCGGCCGCGCACCTCAAGGACCTGCTCCCGCTGGCGACTGACCCCGACGCGGGCGTCCGCCGCGAGCTGATCCTGGCCCTCCGCTGGCTCCCGACCGCGCAGGTCGGCGGGGCGCTCAAGAACCTGGCGAAGGACTGGGACGGCCAGGACCGCTGGTATCTCGAAGCCCTCGGCCTGGCCCTCGAGGACCGCGAGGCGTCGTATCTCGCCGAGCTGTTCGACGGCACGCTCTACGGCCCGCTCGACCTCGACCGACTCGGGCAGGAGGGGCAGGTCGCCTTGCCGCCGTACTTCCCGGCCGACCGGAACGAGGCGTACATCTCGTCCGGCACGCCCGACCTCCCGGCCAACCCCCTGAGCAAGACGCTCGGCCTGGCCTGGCGGCTGCACCGGCCCGAGTCGCTGGCCGCTGCTCCGGAAGATCTATCCCGCGCTGGCCGCCGCCGAGTTGCAGCAGGCCGGCGACGACGTCCTGCTCCAGATCGCCGACAAGGACGCGGGCGTGCTCGTGGCCGAGCAGGCGCTCCAGTCGGTCGACCCGGCCCGCAAGTTCACCTTGATGACCGCGCTCGGCCGAAAGCTCGGCGGACCCTGGCGAGACGCCCGGGCCGCCGCGCCGGTGATCCGACTGATCGAGTCGAGCCTGGCCGATCCAGCCTCGCGAATCCCCGGGATCGCGCTGGCGGTGGCCAGCTTCGACGGCCGGTACGGCCCGACCCTGATGGGCTTCGCGAAGGACGAGAATGCCCCCGAGGACGATCCGGCTCGCCGCCGTCGAGGCCGTCGGCCGGATCCGGCCGCAGGGGACCGCCGAGTTCATCGACGGCCTGATCGCCCAGGCGAAGAAGGGGGGCTCGAACCCGGTCGCCGAGGCCGCCATCCGGACCTTGCCCAACCTCCGCGACGCCAACGCCGCAGCTCCTGGCGATGGTCGCCGGCAATGACTTCCCGCTCGGCCTCCGCCGCGAGGCCCTTCGCGTCTACGCCCGGCCCAGCAATGGCGGTGGCCGCCGGGTGATCGAGCTGATCCGCGACGGGAAGCTCCCCGACGAGCTGAAGAGCGAGGCGACCGCGATCGCCCACAACGACGCCGACGCCCGGGTCCGCGAACGACGCCGCCGGCCTCCTGCCGCTGCCGAAGACCGCCTCCGGCCGCCCCTTGCCGCCGATCAAGGAGCTGATCAGCCGCAACGGCAACGCCGAGCGCGGCCGGCAGATGTTCGCGAAACCCGGCGTCTCCAACGCCTGCGCCACCTGCCACCGGGTCCAGGGGCAAGGCCAGTGGGTCGGCCCGGACCTCTCGACGATCGGCACCAAGTACGGCAAGGAGGAGCTGCTCCGCTCGATCCTCTACCCGAGCGCCGCGATCGGCTACAACTTCAAGTCGAACGTGCTGGCCCTGGCCGACGGCCGGGTCCTGACCGGCCTGGTCGTCGAGGAAGCGCCCGACCGGATCGTCCTGAAGACCGCCGACGGCAAGCGCCAGGCCATCCGCCCGGCCGACGTCGAGGACCGCAAGGTCACCGAGGTCTCGCTGATGCCCGAAGGGCTGGCCGAGGCGATGTCCGACCGCGACCTGATCGACCTCCTCGCCTTCCTGGCCACCCTGAAGGAGCCGGTGAGCATCGTCGGCCAGTACCAGGCGATCGGCCCGGTCGCCGCGTCGGGCGACACGCCGCTGACGCCGAAGTCCCCCGATCCCCGGCGAAGGCTCGAAGAAGCCCGCCTGGCGGAGACTCTCCGCCAACGCCGAGGGGCTCGTCGACCTCTCCCTCCTGACCGGTGAGGACGCGGCGAAGGGCGCCTACCTCGAAACCCCGGTCCTCGCCCCCGAGGACCTCGACGCGAAGCTGGTCCTCGACACCACGGCCGACCTCAAGGCCTGGCTCGACGGCAAGGAGCTGACCCTCCCCGCATCAAGCGGCGACCAGCCCCGGACCGTCCCCGTCCGCCTGATGAAAGGCGACCACCAGCTCGTCATCCGCATCGGCGGAGGGACCAAGGCCGGCCTGGTGACGACCTTCGTCGCGAGCAAGCCGCTGGAGTTCCGCAACTCCGAGGGGGCGACGGCCTCGGGACGGTGACACTCAAACGTTGTTGAGGCTTCGGGGCGGGCAGCGATGCCCGCCCTGAAGCCTCTCGATCGATTTGGATCGGCGATCCGGGCGGGCGATGCCTCTCAACCTCTATCCCGACGTTTATTCTTCCGGTTCCGTGCCCGCTGGCTGGGTGCCGGTCAAGGGTGGTACGCTCAAGTATCCGGTCCGAAACGCCGTCCTCCTCCGTTATCTCCGAGATCTCTTGCCAGGTCGTTGGCAAAAGGTGATCAAGAAGGGCAATCCCGGGGACATCCACTATTTCGAACATGCATCCGGCCAGGTGGCGGACGTCAAGTACTATCCTTGACGGAAACGAGACATGAATAAAAAAATCGATCTGGGAGAACTGTCCCTGGGGTCCGAAGGGGCTCCCGGACGAGCGGTGGAATTGCTCGCGTTCCTCAATCTCGGCCTGATCGAGGCGCTCACGAATGGCCTCCTGGACGTCGAGGACGCCGTCCGATCGTTCTACAACGCGGACAACTGCCTCTATGTGAAAAAGCACATCAAAAACAAGGTCGCGGACCGGCTCATGAGTCATGGCGTCCAGTTGCCCGACCTGTTCGATGCGCTGCCGGACGGGCAAGCCCGGCGCGAATTCCTCCGCGAGCTGGCGACGATGCGCGAGCTTTGCTTGAAGATGCTCGAGGAGCATCGATCCGTCGCCTGAAACCCTCGTCGCTCCAGGAACGCGATCGGCGATTCACCCCATTCGATCGGAAGATCCATTTCATGTCGATCACCGTTTCGGGAATCGTCAAGGACGGGCTCGATATCATCTGCCCGTCAAAACCACGGATCTGGCCATGACATCGTCACAAAGGCGGGTCACGGTCCGACGCATGATGGTCACCGTCGCTGCCGCCGGAATAATGCTTGCCGCTGGCAAATATGTATTCATCGAAAATCGACCAATTGACCTTCTACTCGCCTCGCTTTCCTTCGTGGACGGTGACTATACGGTTTATGGCGGAGGGTTCAGCGAATCCAGGTTTAGCTCTGTTCGCGTCGGGATGTCCAAGCGACAGGTGGAGAATATCATGGGTCCACCGCTGTGGAGAGGCCAATGGATGGCTCCCGCCGTGGGCTTGCCCATCACTCCGGGAGAGGGGAAGTTGAATGACCTCTGGCACTATACCCGTGCCGGCAAGGCGAGCGGAAACTACTGGCGAAGAGAGGTATGGTTCCAGGACGGTGTAGTGTATGGGACCGAGAAGGCCTATTACGTGGACTGAAGAGCTTTTGCATGTTGGGCACCGCCCGCCGGCCTCTCGGCAAGACTTTACGAACAGGATGAATCGACCATGAAAACCTTCCCTCGGATCACCCTCGACCCGGCGGTCATGGGCGGCAAGGCATGCATCCGCGGGATGCGCGTGACGGTCGGCATGGTCATCGGACTCCTGGCCGCCGGCCGAGGACGCGAAGAGATCCTCGCGGCCTATCCCTATCTTGAGCCGGAAGACATCGACCAGGCACTGGCTTACGCGGCGTGGAGGCTGGAGGAGCGAGAGGTCGAGCTGGCGGCCTCATGAGCGTCCCGATCGTGATCGACATGAATCTGGCGCCCGCGTGGGCCGACCTGCTCCAGGCTCACGGTTGGCAGGCGATCCACTGGTCTTCGGTCGGCGACCCGCGAGCCACGGACCGAGAGATCATGGATTGGGCCGTGCCCAACGGACACATCGTCTTCACGCATGACCTCGATTTCGGGACGGCCCTTGCCTTGACCCACGCCTCCGGCCCGAGCGTCATCCAGGTTCGCGGCCAGGATGTCCTCCCCGATCACATGGGCGATCTGGTGATGGCGGCGCTCCGCCAACACGAAGATATTCTCGCGGCGGGAGCCTTGCTCGTCATCGATGAGGCTCGGACGCGGGTCCGCATTCTGCCTTTCTGAAGCCATATTAGGCTTGATGGCGACCCGACTCCGAGGATCTTGCTGGGTCTCGACCCAGCCGACACGCCCCAGAATGCCGCCGATTAGAGCCAATAAATGATAATATATAAATTATGTTGATTTTCGATGGCTCTGGAAACCACCGATGAAGCACCGAGGCATCTCGCTCGCGACCGTCATGTTCGCGATCCTGCTGTTTGCCGCCAATTTCGCTGCGTTCCGTTATCTCGCGTGGCCCGCCCTGGACTTCACGCCTCTGGAACTGACCCTCAGCGCCCTGCCCATGCTGAACGTCCTGGCGATCGTAGGCTATCGCCTCGTGGGGAATCCCTCGGCTCGGCATCCCTTCGCCTTGGGTTTCTTCGCCTTCGGGCTCGGGGCGACGCTGGTCCATGTCGCCTGCGTCTGGCTCTCTCCCGAGCGGTTGAAATGGACATACATCATCCCGAGTGGCACGTTCTTCCAGTTCTGCAAGTCCAACCGCGTGCCCTATTACGTGGGAGTGTCTCCCGAGGGGTATTCCTACTTCCGCTATTATCCGGCTGCAGTCCTGGTCAACTACGGTCTGCCCCCGTTCGTCGCGGCGGCCCTGGGTGGCCTTTGCTGCCTTCTCGTGGCACGAGTGGTCCGAAGGCGAACCACATCACCTTGAGCGGAGCCATGCCCCGCTGACGTCCGCGAGACGGCCCGCATCCACCCTTGGCCCGGTTCTCGGGGTATACTATTGGGCGTGGTCCGCCTTCGCGGACCTCGGGGGCTTTTTCTTCGGATGGGACGCGGGCCGACATCGTGGCGACATCCGCCGAGCGTCCGACGATCGCGGTGGCGATCCCGTGTTACAATGAGGCGGGGGCGGTCGAGGCCGTCGTCAACGAGTGGTGGGCTGCGCTGCCGGAGGCGGAGATCGTCGTCTTCGACAACAACTCGTCCGACGGCACCGGCGCGATCGCCCGTCGGCTGGGCGTCCGGGTGGTCGAGGTCCGCGAGCAAGGCAAGGGGCACGCCGTCCGCGCGATCTTCGAGGACCTGGCCGACCGCGACGCCGTCATCCTGGTCGACGGCGACGGCACCTACCCGGCCGACGCCGCCCGAGCCCTGCTCGAACCGATCCTGGCGGGCCGGGCCGACATGACGGTCGGTAACCGCCGTCCCGTGGCGGAGTTGGGGGCGATGAGCCCGGTCCGGGGGTTGGGAAACATCCTGATCGGCTGGGCGTTCTTCGTCCTGATCGGCCCGGGGACGCGCGACCTGCTCTCGGGCTACCGCGTTTTCGGCCGCCACTTCCGCGAGGTCATCCGGCCCCGGTCGGTCGGCTTCGAGATCGAGGCCGAGCTGGTCGGCCAGGCGGTCGCCCGGGGGCTCCGCGTGGTCGAGTTCGACGTCCCGTACCGTCCCCGGATCGCCGGGACCGCCAGCAAGCTCCGCGCCTTCCGCGACGGCAGCCGGATCGTCGGCACGATCCTCCGCCAGAGCCTCCGCTTCCGCCCCTGGCGGCCGATGATCGCCCTGGCCGCGCCGATCGCCCTGGTCGGCCTGGCCATCGGCTCATGGCCGGTCGTGCTGGCCGCCGCAACCCTGCTGGTCGCCGCGGTTGCGCCAGCGGCCTGGGTGGCGACGCGGGGATGACGTTTCGCGACCCGTCAGCGGTCGCCAAACTCATCGAGGAAGTTGACTTCGCGATCCGGTCGGCGAGGTTTCGGGCCGGATTGGCCGTCGAGGACCCGGACCAGGGCCACCAGCCCCATCATGGCCAGGATGACCACATTGATGCCGAGGAAAACCAGGACCCAGTTCTCATCGGGGATGCTCGTGGTCACCGGACGCTCCTCGGGTTACCGGGCGAGAGGACTCGATGGCGGAGACGCGACCCAGCATCAGCCTAATCGTGAGATCTGCGTTGTACCAATCTTTTTCTGGGCTGATCCGATGCCTGCCCGTCCGCGAAGTCTTAACGATGTCGGAGAACCCGAAGGACCTCGCGCCCCTGGACGCCTCCGGCCCGTTGGATTAGCATCGGGCGAATCGCGACGGGCGGGCCCGTCTCCATCGGGCCTTCGGAGGAGGGGCGACGTGGTCCAGGATCTCGACTTCGACGCGACCGGCGGGTCGCCCAGGGCCAAAGGGGTGATCGGGTCGGCCCCCCGGCTGGCCTATACGACGTTCGTGGTACTGTTCTCGATCCACCTCCTGGATTACCTCGACCGGAACATCCTGACCTCGCTCCAGCCGCAGATCCGGGCCGACATCCCGGGGCTGACCAACGAGAAGTGGGGCCTGCTGGCGACGATCTTCCTGGTCAGCTACTCGAGCCTTCAGCCCGGTGACCGGCTGGCTGGGGGACCGCTACCGGCGGACCTGGCTGCTGGCCGGCGGGATCAGCGTCTGGAGCCTGGCGACGCTCGGCAGCGGCCTGGCCCAGGATTACGGGCATCTCGCCCTGGCCCGGAGCTTTCTGGGAATCGGCGAGGCAACCTACGGCGTGATCGCGCCGACGATCCTGATCGATCTGTTCCACCGCGATCAGCGGTCGAGGTTGATGTCGGCCTTCTACCTGGCGATGCCCCTGGGCGCGGCGCTGGGGATCATGCTCGGGCCGCTCATCGCCGGTGAGTCTCGGCTGGCACAAGGCGTTCTTCATCGTCGGCGTGCCGGGGCTGCTCGCGGCGATCGCGGTCTTCTTCCTGCCCGAGCCCGTTCGGGGGGCGTCCGAAGGGATCGACCCCGAGCGGCTCAAGGAGCATGAGAAGGCCGGGGCGACCAGGGAAGATTACATCGACCTGATGGTCAACTCGTCGTACACCTACTCAGTCTTTGGCATGGCGGCTTATACGTTCGCGATCGGTGGGATGCTGATCTGGATCCCGCCCTACCTGTTCAACACTCGGGCGTTCGACCAGAAGACCGCCGCGATGGCCCTGGCGGGCGTGACGTTTTGTGCGGCGGTGCTCGGGATGACGGCCGGGGGCTGGCTGGCCGACAAGCTGGCGAAGACCCGGCCGCAGGCTTTGTTCCTGGTCCCCGGTTTCTCGATGCTCGCCTCGATCCCGTTCGTGATCATGGCCTTGATGTCGAAGGACGCGCCGGTGATCTACGCCTCGATCTTCGCGGCCGAGACCCTGATGTTCGTCAACACCGGCCCCTGCACGGCGATCATCGCCAACGTGGTCCAGCCCAACCTCCGGTCCGCCGCGCTGGCGATCTCGTACGCGGCGGTCCACTTCCTGGGGGACATCTGGTCGCCCTGGCTGATCGGGAAGGCGGCCGATATGTTCGGCGACCCGGAGACGATGAACAGCTCGATCGGCCGGGTCTTGACGTCGATCGGCGCCGTGCCGACCCAGGTGGAGGGTCACCCGCCCGAGAACATCGTCGCCGGCCTCTTGATCCTGATCCCGGCGCTGCTTCTATCGGGGATCGTGTTCCTCTCCGGAGCCCGCCATCTCCCCCGGGAGATGGCCCTGATGCAAGCCAAGCTGAAGGCGCCGCCGGTCGCTCACGCGGCCCCGGCGGGGCCTCCGCTCGATTGATTGACCCGGACCCCCTCCGGCGCGGCCTGTAGGCGACGCACCGGCTCTTCGTTTTTCCGTACAGCTTTCGATGTCCGTTCTTCCCGGCCCTCGCAATCGGTTCGCGACCCAGGAGATCCTCAGATTTGAGATCTCAGATTTCAAATCTGGAATTTCAAATCTGAGATCTAAGATCTGAGATTTGAGATCTCGAATCTGAGATCATGAGGCCGGACCCGAGGAAGAGGATAGAACCAGTTCAGGGAACGCACGACCATGACTCAGCCCATTCGCATCGCCGTTACCGGGGCCGGAGGCCAGATCGGCTACGCCACGATCTTCCGGCTCGCCTCGGGTGCCGTCTTCGGCCCGGATCAGCCGATCTCGCTCCGGCTCCTGGAGATCACGCCGGCCCTGCCCGCGCTTCAGGGCACGATCATGGAGCTGGACGATTGCGCATTCCCGCTCCTCACCGACGTCCAGGCGTCCGACAAGGCGACCGAGGCGTTCGAGGGGGCCGACTGGGTGATCTTCGTCGGCGGGATGCCGCGCAAGGACGGGATGAGCCGCGCCGACCTGATCCGCGCCAACGGTCCGATCTTCACCAGCCAGGGGCAGGCGATCAACGAGGCCGCCGGGCCGAACGTCCGCGTCCTGACCGTCGCCAACCCCTGCAACACCAACGCCCTGATCGCCCGGTCACACGCCCCCAAGGTCCCCGCCGACCGCTGGTTCGCCATGACCCGGCTCGACCAGAACCGCGCCGCGACCCAGCTCGCCAAGAAGGCCGGCGTCTCGGTCGGCCAGATCACCCGGCTGGCGATCTGGGGGAATCACAGCGACACCCAGTATCCCGACTTCAAGAACGCCCTGATCGGCGGCAAGCCGGCCACCGAGGTCATCAACGATCCGACCTGGTTCACCGAGACCTTCGTGCCGACCGTCGCCAAGCGAGGCTCGGCGGTGATCAAGGCCCGAGGCGGCTCCTCGGCCGCCTCGGCCGCCAACGCGGCGCTCGACAGCGTCAAGTCGGCCGTCACCCCCACCCCGAAGGGCGACTGGTTCAGCGCCGGGATCGTCTCCGACGGCAGTTACGGCGTCCCCGCCGGCCTGATCTACTCGTTCCCGCTCCGGACGGAGGACGGAAAGAGCTGGTCGATCGTCCCCGGCCTGACCATCGACGACGACGCCCGGAAGCGGATCGACGCCTCCGCCCAGGAGCTGATCTCCGAGCGTGACGCCGTGAAAGACCTTCTCGGCCCGGCCGCCTGAGCGAGGCGATCCCATGTGCCTCGCTCGATCTGACGTCGTGCCGGTTACAGACCTCGTTCCCACGGTCCTCCGTGGGAACGAGTTGAACATTTGGCAAGTCAACTGCGACCCGTTCCTTATAATGGAGAAGAGGCCCGTGTCTGGTCGGGCCATCCAGGGTTCATCTCGGAGGTCGGGGAGGCGAGGGTCGATGGCGAGCATGAAGTCGGTGAGTGGGCATGTCGTGACGGCCCTGGTGACGTTCGCCCTGGTGGTCTTCTGGTTGGGAGACCGGGGTTCGACCCACAGGCTCAGCCCGCTGGTCCAGATCCCCCGGACGCCGATGCCCGCCCCGGCCCCGGCTCCCATCCCCGAAGAATTGCTCAAGGCGGTCGACGCCGACGAGCAGATCAACATCCGCGTCTACGCCAACGCGAACCGGGGGGTGGTGAACATCACCACGGCCGCCTCGTCTTACGGGCTGTTCGGCGACGAGACCACCTCCAGCGGGTCGGGCTCGGGGTTCGTGATCGACCGCCAGGGGCACATCCTGACCAATTACCACGTCGTCGAAGGGGCCGACAGCGTCCAGGTCACGCTCGCCGACGGATCGAACCGCGAGGCCCGGGTTGTCGGGACCGACGCGTCCAACGACGTCGCGGTCCTCCACGTTGACGTCCCCACCGCTCAACTCTCGCCGCTGGTCCTGGGCGACTCCTCCAGGCTCCTGGTCGGCCAGAAGGTCCTGGCGCTGGGCAACCCGTTCGGGCTGGAGCGGACCCTGACGACCGGGATCATCAGCAGCCTGGACCGCTCGATCAAGGCCAAGAATGGCCGGATGATCAAGGGGATCATCCAGACCGACGCGGCGATCAACCCGGGCAACTCGGGCGGGCCGCTGCTGAACTCGCGAGGCGAGGTGATCGGCATGAACACGGCGATCCTCAGCCAGGTCGGGCAGTCGGCCGGGATCGGATTCACCGTGCCGATCAGCTCGATCAAGCGGATCCTCCGCCCGTTGATCGAGGAGGGTCGCGTCACCCGCGCCGACCTCGGACTGACCCGGGTCTACCGGACGCCCGAGGGCCTGCTCGTCCTGGCCATCGTCGAGGGAGGGCCCGCCGACCGCGCGGGGCTCCGGCCGATCCGGTTCCGCCGCTACCGACAGGGCGGCACCATCTACCAGAAGCTCGACCCCGAATCGGCCGACCTGATCGTGGGGATCGACGGCAAGCGGATCCAGACCTACGAGGATCTGCTCACCGAGGTCGAGGCCCACGCCCCCGGCGAGGACGTGGTCGTAACCGTGATCCGCGACGGGCGCGAGGTCAACGTCCCGGTCACGCTCGGCCGATCGTCCTGACCTCGGGCGAGTGAGTGCCAAGGCCGCCTATCATGGCCGGTCCGATGGGCAACATTTAAACGGGGAAGGCGCCGCGCGGTCTGGCGTGGTGTATCCTCTCCATTGGGACGATATCGCGCCAGGTGCCACCACGCTTCGCCATCAAGATCAGCCGGGCGGGTCCAGCAGTCGATTCCTGGTACAGGGAGCGCCCGGGCCATGCGGAGCCGTAAGTCCATACCTCGCCCGTCACACGGTCAATCCCGGCGTCACCGCTTCCATGCTTCGTTGGAGTGGATGGAATCGCGGCAACTACTGTCAACCTTCCTCGTGACCAATACGGCCGACAGCGGCGCCGGGTCGCTCCGCCAGGCGATCACGATGTCCAACCTGCCCCACTCCGGCGCTGACAACATCGATTTCGACATCCCCGCCTCGATGTCGCCCACCCTCGACGCCCCGGTCCCGGGCTTCGATCCGGCCACTCAGACCTGGAAGATCTCCCTGGCCAGCCCGCTGCCGACGCTCAACCATCAGGTCACCATCGACGGCTACACCCAGGCGCAAACCGGGGTCCCGTTCGTCTACCCGAACGCAATTACCCAGAACCTGACCATCGTCGGGAGCCCGACCGGCGGAACGTTCACCCTGACCACGTCGTCGCCACTCCCGGTCGGGACGACCGCTCCGATCCCCTATAACGCCAATTCGGCCCAGGTCCTGGCGGCCCTCAATGGCATCGTGGGGGCCGGCAACGTCTTCGTCTCAGGCGGCCCCTCGCTCCCCGACAACACGATCACCATCTCCTTCATCGGCCAGTACGCCGGCGTGTCGGTCCCGACATTGATCGCGACCAGCTCGCTGACCGGCGGCTCCGGCACGCAGATCAGCGTCACCAAGGTTGCGGGAACACCGACCGAGATCGTCTCGACACCGAACGGGGATCCGATTTCCGCCGCGATCCAGGGCAACGACGCGACCCCTCGTGTCATCATCGACGGGAGCGGGATCGGCGGCGCCTCGACGGGGTTCCAGCTCAACACCTCACAGAGCATCGTACGGGGGCTGATCATCGACGGCTTCGGCACGGGCGTCTCGGTCCCCAACCCGGGTACTCTCGGCGACCTGATCCAGGGCGACGCCATCGGTCAGTACCGCGTGAACTTCGTCGACCCCGCGACAGGCGTGGCGCTCACCGGCGCCAACCAGTTTGGCATCGCCGGCCAGGGGAACTCCGTGGGCGTGGTGCTGGGGTCGACGAACGCGACGGTCGGGGGATTGGAGCCGCAGGACAACAACGTCATCCTCGGCAACAAGCTCCAGGGCGTGTCGATCCTGGCCGGTGCCCACGGCAATCAGGTCGTCGGCAACCAGATCGGTATCGTCGGCCCCCCAGCGATGGGCGGCGTTTACTTCATCGTGCCGAACGGGTCGGACGGCGTCCTGATCGCCGATTCAAGCAATTACGTGGGCGGGGTCGCGGCGGGGTCCGGCAACCTGATCTCGGGCAACGACGGAGACGGCGTCCATATCGTCGGCCCCGCCGCCACCCGCAACAACGTTCAGGGGAACTACATCGGCGTCGCGCCCGCCGGCGGCTTTCTCTTCGGGTCGGGCGACCCCGGGAACCTCGGCGACGGCGTGACGATCGACAACGCCAGCGATAACGACATCGGCGGGGCCTCGGTCGCCGCTCGGAACGTGATCTCGGCCAGCGGGGGGGCCGGGGTCCGGATCTCCGGGGCTTCGGGTCTTCGCAACATGGTGCAAGGCAACTACATCGGCATCACGGCGGATGGGATCTCAGCTCTCGGCAACAGCCAGGAGGGCGTGGCGATCTCCTCGGCCGACAACGTCGTCGGTCCCTCCAACGTCATCTCCGCCAACCTCCGGGGCGTCCTGCTCTCGGGCGCCGGGGCGACCGGCAACCTGGTCCAGGGCAACCTGATCGGCACCAACGCCGCCGGCACCGCCGACCTCGGCAACTCTCAGGAAGGCATCCGGATCGACGGGGCTCCTCTGAATACCATCTCCGGCAACGCTCAGGGCTCGCAGGTCATCTCGGGAAACAATGTCGGCCTGCTCATCATCGGCGCCGGGTCGGCCGGCACGCAGGTTCTGGGGAACTTCATCGGCACCGACCTCACCGGAACGCTCGACCTCGGCAACAGCCAGGAGGGCGTCCTGATCGCCAATTCTCCGAATAACACGATCGGTGGCACGACCATCACGTCGGTGAACCTGATCTCGGCCAACCACTCGGGATTGGTGATCACCGGCTCGCCATCGACGGGCAACGTCGTTCAGGGCAACCTGATCGGCACCGACGTCTCGGGGAAGCTGTCGCTGGGAAACGAGCTTGATGGCGTCTACATCAACTCCGGCGCATCGTCCAACCTGATCGGGGGGTCGAGCGCGGCGGCGGGCAACACGATCGCCTTCAACCGGCGGGACGGCGTCCGGATCGAGGACGCGAGTCTTAATAACGGCATCTTGACCAACGGGATCTTCGCCAACCTCGAGCTGGGCATCAACCTGGTCCCCTCGGTCAGCCCCGGCCCCAACAATCTCCAGAGTGCCCCGACCCTGATGTCGATCGCCACCGGGGTCGGCTCAACGATCGTCACGGGGACGCTGAGCAGCCCCACGAACGGCACCTACACGATCCAGTTCTTCCTCAATACGCAGACAAGCCCCCCGGGTCCGATCCAGGGCCAGCAGTACGTGGGCCAGACCACGGTGACCGTGACCAACGGGATCACGCACTTTTCCGCGAGCGTCCCGGTGATCCTCAGGTCGGGGCAATTGATCACGGCGACGGCGACCGACCCGCTCGGCAACACCTCGGAGTTCTCGGCCGCCGCGCCCCCGAGGTCTTCGGCACCGTCCAGTTCCAGATGACCAGTTACACAGTCAGCGGGGGGGTCGGCTCGGCCACGATCCTGGTGACGCGGACCGGCGGCAGCGGCGGGTACTTCACGGTCAACTACGCCACCGCCAACGACACGGCCCAGGCCGGGATCGACTATCTGCCGACCGCGGGGACCCTCACCTTCAACCCCGGCGTGGATTCCCAGTCGTTCCCCGTCACGATCCTCAGCACGGGCCAGTCCAGCGGGAGCGTGACGGCCCTCCTGAACCTGACCAATCCCACCGGCACCGTGACCCTGGGATCTCAAAACACCGCGGTCCTGACCATCCAGAGCGGCCAGTCGCAGCAATCTCAGACGACCTTTTTTGTGACCAATACGGCCGATAGCGGGCCCGGATCGCTCCGCCAGGCGATCACGTTGTCCAACATGCCTCACACCGGCGCCGACAACATCATCTTCGCCATCCCCGCCTCGATTTCGAGCGACCTCCTCACGCCGGTCGCGGGCTTCGATCCGGCCACGCAGACCTGGCAGATCACCCTGAAGAGCCCGCTACCGGCGCTCACCCATCAGGTCACGATCGACGGCTTCAGCGAGGCCCAGAACCCGATCCCGTTCCGCTACCCGTCCGAGGCGGCGTCGCAAACCGTCTCCATCACCGGGAGCCCGACCGGGGGGACCTATACCCTGTCCACCTCGTCGCCCCTGCCCACCGGAACGACCGCGCCGATTCCCTACAATGCTGACTCGGCCCAGGTCCAGGAAGCCCTCGGCCTGATTCTGGGCGCCAGCAACGTCATCGCCTTGCCGGGCAGCACGGTCACCGTGGCTTTCACCGGCGTGTACGCCGGCCTGTCGATCCCGCTGATGATCCCGACCAGCATGCTGACGGGCGGCCAGATGCCGATCATCTCCGTCTCCGCCAACCCGCAGGGCAGCCCGACCGAGATCACCTCGACGCCGAACACGACCGCGGCCATCGACGGCAACAACGCGACTCCTCGCGTGATCATCAACGGGAGCCAGATCGACAGGGGCCAGTACCCCAACCCGACGGGGTTCGAGCTCGACGCATCGCAGAGCATTCTCCGGGGGCTGATCATCGACGGCTTCAGCACGGGCGTCTCGGTCCCCAGCCCCGGGACCGTCGGCGACCTGATCCAGGGCAACGACATCGGGAAATATCGAGAGTTTCCGGTCGATCCCGTGACAGGCGCGGCGCTCACCGGCTCCAGCCAGATCCAGATCGCCGGCCAGGGCAACTCCGTGGGCGTGGTCCTGGGGTCGACGAATGCGACAGTCGGGGGGGTGGAAACGCAGGACAGCAACGTCATCATCGGCAACGGCCTCCAGGGCGTGTCGATCCTGACCGGCGCCCACGGCAACCAGGTCATCGGCAACCAGATCGGCCTGGTCGGCCCAACGGCATCGAACGGTGTTTACTTCATTGTGCCGAATGGGTCGGATGGCGTCCTGATCGCCGATTCGAGCAATTACGTGGGCGGGGCCGTGGCCGGAGCCGGCAACCTGATCTCGGGGAACGACGGGGACGGCGTCCATATCGTCGGCCCCGCCGCCACCCGTAACGACGTCCTGGGGAACTACATCGGCGTGGGGGCCTCCGGCGGGTTCCTCTTCGGGTCGTTCAACCCCGGGAACCTCGGCGACGGTGTGGCCATTGACAACGCCGGCGGCAACGTCATCGGCCAGGCCACGTCGAACGCCCGCAACGTGATCTCGGCCAACGGGGGGGCCGGGGTCCGGATCTCCGGAGCCCTCGCCCTTCGGAACGTGGTGCAAGGCAACGACATCGGTCTCACGGCGGATGGAGTCTCGTCGCTCGGCAACAGTCAGGAGGGTGTGGCGATCTTCTCGGCCGACAACGTCGTCGGTCCCTCCAACGTCATCTCCGCCAACCTCCGGGGCGTCCTGCTCTCGGGCGCCGGGGCGACCGGCAACCTGGTCCAGGGCAACCTGATCGGCACCAACGCCGCCGGGACCGCCGACCTCGGCAACTCCCAGGAAGGCATCCGGATCGACGGTGCCCCTCTGAATACCATCTCAGGCAACGCTCAGGGCTCGCAGGTCATCTCGGGGAACAATGTCGGCCTGCTCATCATCGGCGCCGGGGCGGCCAGCAACCTGGTCGTCGGGAACTTCATCGGCACCGACATTACCGGAACGCTCGACCTCGGCAACTCCCTGGAGGGCGTCCGGATCGAGAATGCTCCGAATAACACGATCGGAGGCTCGTCGGCGACAAGCCGGAACGTGATCTCAGCGAACCTCACGGGGGTGACGATCACCGGCCCGCGGGCGCTCGCCAACATCGTGCAAGGCAACTTCATCGGCACCGACGTCTCGGGCAAGCTCTCGGTGGGCAACGAAGTGGATGGCGTGCTCATCAACTCGGGCGATTCCTTCAACCTGATCGGCGGGTCGAGCACAGGGGCGGGCAACACGATCGCCTTCAACCGGCGGGACGGCGTCCGGATCGAGGACGTGAGTCTTCAATAACGGCATCTTGACCAACGCGATCTTCGCCAACTTCGAGCTGGGCATCAACCTGGTCCCCTCGGTCAGCCCCGGCCCGAACCATCTTCAAGCGCCCCGAGCTTGACGTCGGTCGCCAGCACAATCAGCTCCACACTCGTCTCGGGGACACTGTTCAGCACCCCGAATACCACCTTCGTGATCCAGTTCTTCCTCAACACGCCTACCAGCCCCCCCGGGCCGATCGAAGGCCAGCAGTTCGTGGGACAGGTCACGGCGGTGACCGGGGCCAACGGGATCGCGACCTACACCGCCAACCTCCCCATCGCCCTGGTGTCGGGGCAATTGATCACGGCGACGGCGACCGACTCGCTCGACAATACCTCGGAGTTCTCGGCCCCCGCGCCCCCGAGGTCTTCGGCACCGTCCAGTTCCAGATGACCAGCTATGTCGTCAGCGAAGGCGTGGGCACGGTCACGATCGTGGCCACGAGGACGGGTGGCAGCGGCGGGTACTTCACGGTCAACTACGCCACCGCCAACGGCACGGCCCAGGCCGGGACCGGTTATCAACCCGCTTCGGGGACCCTCGTCTTCAACCCCGGCCAGGACACCCAGTCCTTCACGGTCACGATCCTCGACAACGGCCAGCCCAGCGGAGATACGACGGTCCTCCTGAACCTGAGCAACCCCATGGGTCCCATCACCCTCGGGTCCCAGAGCATGGCGGTCCTGACGATCCTGGGCAACCAGCCGGGGGCCTTCCAGTTCCAGATGAGCAACTACTTCGTCGATGAGGCCGCCGGGACCGCGACCATCACCGTGACCCGCGACCAGGGCGGCCTGGCTTCGACCGTGAACTTCTCAACGGCCGACGGCACGGCGGTGGCGGGGATCGATTACCTGCCCGTCTCGGGGACCCTCACCTTCAACCCCGGCGTGTTGACCCAGACGTTCACCATCCCGATCCTGATCAATCCGCTGATCCTGGGGAACGAGACGGTTCTCCTGAACCTCTCGAATCCGACCAACGGCGCGAGCCTCGGCTCCCCCTCGTCGGCCGTCCTGGTCATCATTGACGACATGATCGATCGGAAGGGCCCGCATGTCACGTCGGTCAAGGCGGTTTCCGGCCCTTACGGGGTCGCCGAGATCGTGATCTCCTTCGACGAGCTGCTCAACCCCGCCACGGCGGTCAACCTCCTGAATTACGGCTATGCCGTCCGGACCGCTGGTCATGACGGAAAGCTGGGAACCGCGGACGACAGGCTCGTCGGCATCGACACGGCCACCTACAACCCGGCCAACTCCACCGTGACCCTGCTCCTGGGCTTCGCGGTCCCCAACAACACCAAGCTGCTCCTCATGATCAACGCGGTCACGGACGTTCCGGGCCAGGGGGTGGGCGTCGCCGACCTGCTCGGCAACCTGCTCGACGGCAATGACGACGGCCATCCCGGCGGTTCGTTTTCGGCCGCGGTCGTCGCCCAGCCGGCGCCGGTCCCGAAGCACCAGGCCGCCGCGAAAACCGTCAGCCACAAGGCGAAACCCGCCAAGCATCCGGCAATCACCACGGCCAAGCCCCATCCGACCGTCAAGCCGAAAGCCAAGGCCAAGTCGCCCGCTCATCATGGATGAGCCGATCTGATCACGGACACGGCCATCAGGTCGGCGGGGCCGAGGGGATCAGGGCGTAGACGTTTCCGAGGGGGATGACGGTGCTGTAGCCGACCCCGGTGCCATATTCGAGCCCGAAGCCGTTGCCGGCGGAAGCCGAGAAGGTGCTGATCCCGCTGGCGTACTTCGAGTTTCCGAGGTCCGACGAGACGCCCGAGCCAACGTCAACCCCCTCGACAACCCTCTGCCCGGTCAGTTGGGAGATATTCGACGCGCTGGAGGTCTCGACGCGGACGTCTCCGGAGGCCACGTCGACCGGCGTCGGCACGGGGTTCCCGTTCGTCAGGGGGCCTCGAAGGGTCAGCATGATCCCGAAGTTGCCCGAGCGGTCGAAGACGTAGCCCACGTCGAGCCGACCGGGGAAATTCCCGAGGACCGGTAAAGCGAGCCCGGAGACGCTCGGATCGACGTCCAGAAGCCGACGGACCACGCCGGCCGAGAGTTCGAGCGTGCCCGAGAGCGACTTCGAGGGGAGGCTCGGCGGCTGGACGGGCACCGAGGGCGTGAACTCGCCCGAGGTCATCATCGACTGGACCTGCACGGCGAACTGGCTGATCCCGGCGGAGAGCGTGGTCGTCTGCGCGTCATCGAGCGTGAAGACATTCCGCTGGACCGCCAGGCCAAGGATGTTGACGAAGTCCTTGGCGGCGGTCGAGGTCGGGAACGGATTGTGATGGAGAAGGAACGGGGCGAGCCTCAGTCCGGGGACGGAGTTGGGCGCGTTCGGCGAGACCCCTTTGACGCCGGCATTGAAGATCTGGTCGAGCAGCGGCGCCGTCGTGACGTAGGTCGAGGCGAACGTGCCGATCGAGATCACCGAGACGCCGGGGACCGGGTATCCCGCCGGCAGGGACGACTGCGGGATCAACACCGAGCCCGTGATCGGCGGCCCCTGGTTCGCGATCTGGATATTCGAGGTCGGCACCGTGGCGAAGAACCCCGGGACCCCGTTCGAGGGGTTGACCTGGACGACGCTCGTCAAACTCCCGATCGACTGGATCGTCGCCTGGGTCGGAACGCTGAAGGCGATCAGGGGGTTTGGGGCGGTGCTCGTCGAGCTGCTCGATGAGGACGTCGTGGTCGACGTGGTCGAGGACGTCGTGGATGACGTGGCTGGCGCAGTGGCCGAGGTCATGCCCGAGACCTGGGTCGAACCGAGGAGCGAATTCAAAGCCGGGGAATTGAACAGCGTGTAAACGTTGCCATTCGAGAGGATCGAGTGCACGTAAGGCTGGTTGAGGACCGTCTGCTTCAGCACGGCCTGCGGGCTGTTGCCGAGCGACTTGCTCGCGGCCTGGATGGTATCGAGGCCGGGGCCGAGGATCGTCGAGAGAAACTGTTCGATCGAGGTATGCGGGTTGACGACTTTCGCCGGCTTGACGACTTTCGGACCGAACTTGGACGGAACGACATAGGGGCCCAGCGAATTCGTGAGGCCCCCGGCGGCCATCAGCTCTCGACGGTCCAGTCCTTCCACTTGCGGGCTCAGGCGGCGCGAGATCCAGGTCCCCCGGACCGATTTCCGACCTGACATCGCGAGCCTCCTTGTGATCGAATCCCATCCCTGGGCGGCCAGCTCCGCTGGTCCGAACCGCGAACCGTCCCGGTCCTCAACGCATTCCGACGTCGACGGCGCCGATGATCCGGCAATATCCATATCGGCCGCCTCGGGGCCGAACTCAAACCGCGAAGAATCGACAGGACCCTAAGAAGGCGTGTCCGGGCCGCGCCCTGGGGAAATCGCCGTTCGGAGGAAAGAGTGTGTTCGAACGCGGCCCTCCACGGTGAATATCAATGAAAGGACGACGACAACGGCCCGATCTCCGTGGTCCACGAGCCAACCTGGAGCCATCGCAATCTTTGGGTTTGTCTGGGAGGGCGATCGACCGGGCTTCGGAGCGATTGGCTTCGTTTTGGAAATGCCGATCGAGTCGACTGCTCGGCCGATTGGCTTTGTCTGGGAAGGTGGGAGGTCGAGTGATTGGCTTTGTCTGGGAGGGGGCCGGTTCGGCCAATTGGCTTTGTCTGAATGGGCCGGGACGCGGCCAATTGGCTTTGTCTGAATGGGCCGGGGCGCGGCCAATTGGCTTTGTTTTGGAACATCATTTCGGGGCAACGCAGGGGCGCGACGCGAACGCCCGGTCAGGTTCAACCCGCCGTGAGCCGGGCCTCAACAAGCCCGGGTCGGCCCGCCTTGGTTCACCGGGCCGTCGGGGCGTCGAAGGGGGCGAGCCTGGGGTCGGGCAGGGTGTTGTCGTGGACCAGCGCCGCGACCGCGCCGGCAAAGAAATCGGCGTCGTCGGCCACGTCGAGGTTGAAGACCGGCTGGACCGCGTCGGCCTCGATCGCCTCGACCGGCAGGACGCCGCCGAGGGTCCGGATCGGGTCGCCGGCCTTGAGGTCGCGGGCCATCACCCAACCCCGGCCGGCGATCCAGAAGCGGTGGAAGTGGCTGGAGACGATCGGCTGGCCGCCGAGCTTGATCCGGAACGTGGCGCTGGGCGGGTTGTGGTGGACCGCCAGGACCGGCCGGATGCCCAGGGCGCCGCTGGCCGTGCTCTGGGTCAGGACCCGGTCGCCGACCCGCAGCGTCTCGATCGGCCGGGGGCCGGCGATGGTCCGGATCGGGGTTCCGGCACCGAAGCAACTCCGCCGGCCGTAGCCGACGACCTGCCGGGCCGCGCCGTCGGGCAGGCTGGGTGGCTCGTAGGCGATGTTGACGTTCTGGGCCAGCGCCTGCTTCGAGGTCCACTCGGGTGTGGCCGAGGCGTAGCCGACCTGGTCGACATACCAGTTGGTCCAGGGGCGGCGCTCGGTCGGCAAGGATTGGCCGGTGGCGTCGGTCAGGACGCCCGCGACCCGCTCGTTGCTGACCCGGACGGCCAGGTTGTATCCTTCAAGTGCCTTGAGGTCGCCGCGAAGCTGCCGCTCGGTCGCCGCGGCCGACTTCTGGGCCTCGGCCATCATCTGGGCGAGCGGGATCGTCGCGGTGTCGCCGAACTGGAAGGTGAACTGGTTCGACATCAGGACCATGGGACTGATGGCCAGGTACGCTTCGATGATCGGCTGGGCCTGGCGGACCTCGGCCAGGGACATGCCCTCGATCTGGGCGGGACCGCCGTTGAGGATCGCGTCGCCCAGCCTGATGGCGCCCGTAGTCGGCTCGACGCTCCGCGCGATGACGGCCCGGCCCGAGTCGTCGCGGGCGAGCCGATCGCCGGGCTGGAAGACGGTTGGAGGGGTGTAGACCCGCCGGACGTTGGCTTTCTCCCCCTCGATCAGCAGCTCGCCCGGCGCGGTCGGGCCCTCGACGTGCTTGACCTCGAACCGGATCGGGTCGCGGAGCAGGGCGATCAGGAGGTCGGCGTACTCGCGAGGGTCGCGGCCCCGGAGGGTCTCGGTCGCGGCCCGGCGGGCCTCGCTCGATCGGGCGAAGACCGCCAGGTACGCCAGGGACCGGGACGAGGCCGGGGCGTCGATCTGCCCGAGCAACTGCACCGCCCGGGGCTGGAGCGCCGACGTCGCGGCGAAGACCCGGCCGATCGACGCGACGGCCCGGGGGTGGGAGATCGACGCCAGACCGGTCTCGGCCTCCTCGCGATGAGAGGGCTGAGAGAGCATCAGCCGGTACTGTTCCAGGAGCGGCTTCCACGTCTTGTCGGCGAGCTTCTGGGCGTCCGCCTCGGCCTTCTCGGCGGCGACCTGGGCGTCGGTCAGCCAGCGGTCGCCGTGCCTGGCATAGCCGAGCCGCTTCCAGGCGTTGTCGCGACGCGGGTCGAGCCGGGTGACGGCGGTGAAGTGGGCGCGGGCCTGATCCTTCAAGCCATGCTCGTCGGCCCAGACGCCCAGGGCCCACTGGCCGTCGGCGGTATAGGGGGCCTTCTGGCGACGAACCTCGTAATCGGCGAGCGAGGCGTCGGTCTGGAGCCGCTCGGCGAGGACCTCGGGGCGACTCCACCGGCCGTTGTAGGCGACCAGGCCCATCAAGCCCCGGGCGGTGACGTGAGTCGGATCGGCCAGGACCGCCAGGGCCAGGTGATGGAGCCGCTCGGCGGCCAGGCCGTGGGCCTCGCACCAGAGGGCGAGCTTGACCTGATCGTCGGGCGACCGGCCGGCCCGGGCACGGGCCTCGGCGTAAGACCCGGGAGGGGACGGGGAGGGTTCCGCCGCCAGAACCGCCGCGCAGACGATCAGGCCGAGCATGGGCATCCTCCCTCGCGACTCGCTCCGAGATGGACTGCTGGATTCCAGCGTAAGCCCGCCCGGGACGACCCGTCAAGCGCCGGGGCGCACGATCCAGGGTTCTTCAAAAGTCTTTGCTTGAGCGACGCCCCCACCACCCCAGACCCTCCCCCGCAAGGGGCTGACCGACCGACACTTTTCGAGAGACCGGTCCACGCGGCTCTTTCTTCCTCCCTCTCCCCCTGGGCCGGGGTGAGGGTGGTCGCCGGGCGAGTGGCTCTCGATCGAGCCTGTTTTCCGGCCCGCTGGTGAGGCCACGCCCCTCACCCCCGGCCCCTCTCCCGGAGGGAGCGGGGAGGAAGATCCGCTCGCGAGCCCCAGGGATCGTCGTGCGACAAAGTGACGGTCGGTCAGCCCCTTGCGGGGGAGGGTTGGGGTCGGTGGACTGCGGCTCGACCTTGGAACAACCCTGACACACGATCACCAGAGGCACCCGATTCGACACAATCCGACCGATCGACAAAGAAGAATCAATCCAACACCCGCCCGGTTCGATAAGACTCCTGCGACTCGATCGCGTCAACGGATGGTCGGGATGGGTGCTGGAGGTGATGCCGCTCATGGCAACGGTCGAGAGTCAATCCCGGAGCCTGAAGCCGGGCCGGGCGATCTGGGCGATCCTGATCGTGCTGGCCGCGTCCCCCGCGAAAGGGCAGGCGATCGACCCGACGATCACGCCGGACCCGCCTCGGGAGGCCCAACGCGCCCGCCTGCTCCGGACGCTCCCGAGCGCGTTGCTGAACCGGCTCCGGGGGACGATCCCGTTTTCGAGTCTGTTCCTCCCCGCGACGGTCAAGCCCCCGATCCCCGGGCCGGGCCAACCCGCGCCGCTGAGCCGGCCACGTCCTGGGAGCCGGTTCGACCCCGGCGCCGGCGGGCCGGGGATCAGCCAGTCGGGGACCGAGAACTTCCTCGACGGCGCCCTCGACGGCCGGACCGGCTGGCCGTTCGTGTTGCTCGACCATTTCAAGCCCCGGCCCGAACGTCTCGGACAGATCTGGATGGTCCAGACCCGCGAATGCCCGCAGATCCTGGGGTCGGACCCCTGGCCGAAGCTCAAGGCGCTCCGCTTCGACGCTGAGGGGAAGCTCATCGAACGACCCGTCTCCGAGCTGTTCGCCGAGACCGTCGGCCACCCGGTCCTCATCCAGGTCCAGGGGAGCCTGACCACGCCTGACTCCGCCATCGGCGGGATGCTCTGGACACATAGCTGGCTCCAGGAGAACCGCTCGCTCCCGCCGGACGCCGTCGTCATCGCCTTCGACTGGCCGAGCCAGCGGGTCTACGGCGAGGATCTTCGCGACATCAACGAGAAGGGTCGGCGGGCCTTCGTCGCCGGCTACCACCTGGCCGCGTTCGTCTCGGCCTTCCCGACCGGGAGCCGGATCTGCCTGCTCGGCCAGAGCTTCGGCGGGCGGGTCGTGCCCTCGGCGCTCCACGTCCTGGGCGGCGGGACCCTGTATGGTCGGAAGCACGAGCCGACGGCCCGGCTGGCCTCGACCCGCTCCGACCTCCGCGTCCACGCCGTCGTCATCGGCGCCGCCAGCGACCATGACTGGCTCGACCCCGGCCAGAGGCTCGACCGCGCCCTGGTCGGCTGCGAGGCGTTCCTGAACCTCTACAACCGCAAGGACGAGGCCCTCTTGCTCTACCCCTCGCTCGTCCGGAGCGGCCACCGCCGGGCCCTGGGGCGGGTCGGCCTCTCCAACGCCGACTTCAGCAAACTCGGCCCGCTGGCCGCCCGCTACGAGGAGCACGACGTCCACGACGTCCTCGGCGCCGAGCACACCCTGCTCGACGCGGTGGCCAGCCCGGAGGTCGCCCGCTGGATCGCCCCCTACGCCTGGGCCGACGACCCGGGGCCGCTTCCGCCCCAGATCAACACCCCGCCGGGCGTCGCCCGGGGGATCATCGGCCGACGCTTTCGATAGCGAATCGATCCGTCCCGGGGAATCCTTTCGCCCGCGCGGCCGTCCGCCCTATCCGCTACAATGGGCATTGTCTCCCGAAGGTGCCCGGTCCAGTCGTTTCGGACCTGTTGAGGTCGGGGTCGGTCCTCGACGGGCGGTCGGGAGGAACGTCTGGGGGCGGTCGGATGTCCGACGTCTTCGCCTGCCCGGAGTGCGGCCAGGAACTGGAGCTGGAAGGCTTCACGCCGGGGCGGCAGATCCAGTGCGAGGTCTGCTCGACCTGGGTCGAGGTTCCGTACTTCCCGCGAGCAACGGAGTGGAAGCGCGGCGTGCGATTCCGGGAGCGTCCGCCCTGGGAAGCAAAGCTGCTCCGAGGGGCGATCGTCTTCGCGGTGGTCGTCCTGCTCGGCCTGACGGCGAGCCGGATGATCGGCGGCCGGGTCCGCTCGGGTAAAGAGCGGGTGCTGGCCGAGCTGATCGCCTCGGCCGACCAGGCCGTCGCCGAACGGCGTTACGACGTCGCTCTCCGGGAGATCGAGGGGGCCGTCGCGCAGGCCAGGACGTTCGAGCCGGAGGGCTCCGAGCGGCTGGCCGAGTTGCTCGAAGCGCCGCGACGAGGCGTCGCTCCGCGAGGCCGAGGGCCGGCTGGACGCCGTCGAGGCGCTCGACCCCGATCGCGCGATCGGTGAGTCGTTGACGCTCCACGCCCGGGCGAAGCGAGACCCGGCGCTCGCCTCCCTGGCCGACGCGATCGAGGCCCGGCTCGACGAGTCGAGGCGACGTCAGGCCGAGGCCGACCTGGAACTGGCCCGACGGGAATTGGCCTCCGGCCGCGACGCCCGAGGCGTTCGCCGCCGCCGAGCGGCTCTACGACCGCGCCGGGAACCTGCCCGGGCTCGGAGTCCCGGAAATTCCGGGATGACGCCCTGGTCGTGCTCGAAACCGCCGTCGGCCGATCCGGCGTGGCCCTCCCGCCGGTCTCCGGCCGGTTCGTCGTCGGCTCGGCCGAGGCGTACACCGCGGCACTGGACCGGCGCGAGGACGGAATCCCTCCGGACCCGGGGCTACCTTCCCCAGCCCCGGCGGTCGCCCTGGGCCAGCCTCTGGGACGAGAAAGCCCCGTTCCGCGAGACCGTCGCAGATCGCCGAGACCCAGGACGGTTATTATCTCCAGTCGAAGAACCGGACGACCCAGATCGACGGGACCTACGAGCTGTTCCAGGGCGGCCGGTCCACCTGGCGGGCCCGGATGGTCACCCGGACCCGTGTCCCCTTGCCCGATCTCCCCGCCTACCTCGCCGGCCACCTTGCCACCGCCAGCCGCGACCCCAGCATCGAGCGTTGGCTCCAGCACGACGCCCTCGACCAGTTCATCGAGCAATCCACCCGGAATCTTCGAGGAGTCCCCGGCGCTGGTGGCGGCCCCGCGGGTCCCTTGAACCGTCCTCGGACGATTGCATCCCGGAACGGAGGCCGCATGCCAGCCGAAGGCCCCTCGCCGAGAACCGGCTCTCCCGGGTATCGCCGCCGATCCTGGCGGTCGGCGAGGCTCCGGGCCTCGTGGACGGTCGGAGGGATCACGACCGACCGACGGTGTCGTTGACGGCGCGCTGGAGGCTCTCGCCGAGCCCCTTCTGGCGGATCGACTCGACGTCGGCCCGGCAGGCGAAGAGGGCGTCGATCACCCGGGGGTCCCACTGGACTCCGGAGCCGTTGTGGAGGATGTCGTCGATCGCCTTGGGGGTCAGGCGGCGACGGTAGGGGCGGGTGCTCGACATGGCGTCGAAGGCGTCGGCGACGGCGAGAATCCGGGCCGGCAGCGGGATCGCCTCGCCGGCCAGGCCGCCGGGATAGCCGGAGCCGTTGAAGTGCTCGTGGTGGTGGGCCACGCCGGGCAGGAGGTGATGGAGCTTCTTGAGGTCTTCGAGGATGTGGACGCCGATCTCGACGTGCGACTGGATCGTCCGGTACTCCTCGGGCGTCAGCGGCTCGACCTTCTTGAGGACCATGTCGTCGATGCCGATCTTGCCGACGTCGTGGAGCAGGCCCATCAGGTAGAGGTCACCTCGCTGGTTGGCCGAGAGCCCCATCTGCTCGCCCAGCCGGACGGCGATCCGCGCGACCCGCTCGGAGTGGCCCGAGGTATAAGGGTCCTTGGCGTCGATCGCCGAGGTCAAGGCCCGGATCACGCCGAAGAGCAGCTCTTTCAGCTCGCCGTAGAGCTTGCCGTTGGTCCGCTGGGTGCCGATCAGCGAGGCGACGGGCTGGATCAGCTCGACTTCGGGAGTGGCGAAGGGCCGGTCGTCGACCGGGTTGACGGCGATGATCCAGCCGACCGGCGTCGAGGCGTCGGCGGCGACGGCGGCCAGCCTCCGGACGGCCCTAGCACGGTCATCGGTCGGCCCGTCGTTGGCCAGGAGGATCCCGTCGGACCCATCCGGAGGGACCAGAGCCCGGAAATCGGCCGGGGACATCCCCTTGACCTCGCCGACGACCACGGTCGACTCGCCCGGCTGGGCGGGGACCCAGGCGACCGCCGCCACGCCGAGGGCCGAGCGGAGCGCGTGCAGCGCCAGGTCCTGGAACCGCTCGGGAGGGTCGGAGACCCGGAGCCGGCGGATCAAGCGGGCGGTCAGGAGCCGGTCGCACCCCTCGCCCCGGAACGGCGAGGGGCTGGAGGACGACCGGGGAAAGACCTCGCCTCGGAGCCCATCGGCCACCGACTGACCCCACGCCTTCAAGGCCCGTTCGGGGCAGGGGGGGCCCCAGCCGGCCTCGGGCTCCGGTCCACCGGAGAAGCCGACCAGCCCCACCAGGTCAGCCCCGTAAACCCGCGGGACCGGCAGGCAGAGCCAGACCCGGCCCTGAATCCCGGTCGCGATCGGGCCGCCAGATCGCGACCCGGCCGTGCCAGAGCAATCCCGAGGCCAGGACCGCCGTCAGGCTCGCGTCGCCGCCGGGAAACGCCCCCGGATCCGCCCCGAGGCGGACCCGCCAGACCAGGGTCGAGGGGTCGAGCAGCCCCACCGGCGCGGAGAACTCGCGGGCCAGCCGTCGGGCCGACGGCCTGGTCGACGTCGCCGGTCGCAGAATCCGTTCCCCGAGACCCGTCGGGCCTGGTCGTCACTCGCTGCTACCTGCCATCGGCTTCCCATCTCCGTGGAGGTCGCCTCGCCCACCCCGGGCGAGCCCGCAGCCTGTTCCCTCGGCAACACTAGGGCGCGGATCGGTCCGAAGCAAGCCGGATGGCCAGTTTGGACACGACCCGGGCCGCAACCTATAGCCGGACAGGGGGATTGCTCGATCTCGGGCCTTTCTGGCACCCGGATGATCGATGAGACGATGGCTGATGGACGATGCTCCCGATCCCTCGATCGCACATCGACCATCGACGTCATCGGCCATGCTGACTCCGGCCATCGAGCATCCGGCCCCTCGAAACGTCCCCGAACCAGGAGGCTCCCATGAGCCAGCCGGAGCCGGACGACCTTTTCCTGGGCTGGAACCTCGGAGCGTCCGAAGACGCCCCGGCGAGATCGGACGCGACCCGGAGCTGGGGCTGGGGCGCGGGCCGCACCGGCCTCACCTCCGGGACAAGGCCTGGGACGAGACCCGCTCGATCGGGCGGATCGCCCCGGCCGACATCGACCTGGCGGCCGACTCGGGCCCTCGATCGCAAGGTCGAACCCTCCCTGGTCAAGGCCGCCCCCGACGCCACGGCCGAGCCGGGCCGCGACGCCTCGCGACGGGATCATGAGCCGCCCGTCTTCCCCCGGATCGGCGACGGGATCGGCGGCTTCCGGCTGGTCTCCGAGCTGGGCCGGGGGGCGTTCGGCCGGGTCTACCTCGCCGAGGAATCGGGGCTGGGCAACCGGCTGGTGGCGCTGAAGGTCTCGCTCCCCGAGGGGGAGGAGCCGCGGCTCCTGGCCAGGCTCCAGCACACCCACATCATGCCGATCCACTCGGTCCACGACGACCCGGAGTCGGGCTTCCGGCTGATGTGCATGCCGTACTTCGGCGGGGCGAACCTGGCCCAGGTGCTCGACGCCACCGGCCGATCATGGCCCGGCTTCGCACGGCGACCGGGCGGAGCCTGATCGAGGCGCTGGACATCGTCGGCCAGCCGATCCCGAGCGTCGCCCCGTCGCGTCCGGCTCGTCTCCCCGGAGACGCGGCGGAAGCCCTCGGCAGACCGTCGGCCAACGGCCCGCTGTCGACCCACGGCTCGCTCCCGCTCCGGTCGATCCTCGGCCCGGATCCCCTGGTGGTCCCGGTCGATCACCGCTCCTCCGAAGCCGGTCGACGAGCGCGGACGCGATGCAGCCGGCCCGGAGCTTCCTCCGCGAGTCGAGCTTCGTCCGGGCCTCGGCCTGGATCGGCGCCCGGCTGGCCGAGGGGCTGGAGCACGCGCACTCCCGGGGCCTCCTCCACCGCGACCTGAAGCCCTCGAACATCCTGATCGCCGCCGACGGCACGCCGATGCTGCTCGACTTCAACCTCGCCGCCGACTGCGTCAACCCCGAGGAAGGGGACCGGGCCATGATGGGCGGGACCCTGCCCTACATGGCCCCCGAGCACCTCGACGCCTTCAACCCCAACGGCTCGACCCCGCCCGAGGCCGTCGACGAGCGGGCCGACGTCTACGCCCTGGGCCTGATCCTCTTCGAGATGATCGCCGGCCAGCACCCGTTCCCCGAGCCCCCCGGCCGGCCGGCCGCTGCTGGAGACCCTCCGGATCATGACCGAGGAGCGGCGAGGGCCCGCGCCCTCGGTCCGCGATTTCAACCCGGAGGTCCCCCGGGGGCTCGACGCGATCCTCCGGAAATGCCTCGACCCCGACCCCGACCGTCGCCACGCCCGGGCCGGCGAGCTGGCCGAGGACCTCCGGCGGTTCCTCGACGACCGGCCGCTGAAGTACACGCCCGAGCCCAGCCTGGCCGAACGGTTGGCCAAGTGGGCCCGGCGGAACCCGAAGCTCACCAGCGGATCGACCGTCGCGCCTGGTCTCGATGGCCTTGATCCTCCTGATCGGGGGCACCGCCTGGTCGGTCGCCTACCACCTCCGGCAGGTCTCCGCCCGGCTCAAGCTCCGGGTCTTCGAGGCGAAGTTCCAGGAGTGCCAGTTCCTTCTGAACACCGCCAACGGACCGGCCAGGGAGCTGGGCCGGGGAATCGGCCTGGCCGAGGAGGCGATCCACCAGGCGGGCCTTGACGCCCCGGCCGACCGCGCCTCGGCCGGCCGCCGGGTCTCCTGGATCTCCGCGCTGACCCCCGACGAGCAGGCGACGATGCGCAGCGACCTCTCCGAGCTGATCCTGCTGGCGGCCCGGGCCCGGGTCTACCAGGCCGAGCGGTCGAAGTCGGAGCCGAAGCGCCGCAAGGCCCTGGAAGAGGCCGTCGAGCGGCTCGACCACGCCGAGCGGCTCGACCCGAGCCCTCCCCAGGCCCTCTTCGCCGAGCGGGCCCGCTACCACGCCGCGCTCGGCGATGCCAGGGAAGCGGCGGCCGACCGGGCCCGCCGCGACCGGACCCCTCCGACCACCGGGCGCGACTTCTACCTGATCGGCACGGCGCTGCTGGCCCAGGGGCAGCCCGACCGGGCCGAGCCGGCCCTGCTCAAGGCGGTCGGCCTCGACCCCCGGCGGTTCTGGGGCTGGTTCGCGCTGGGGCTCTGCCACTACGACCAGGGACGGTTCCCCGAGTCGGCCGGCGACTTCACCGTCTGCACCGTGCTGGCGCCCCGGTTCGCCTGGCCCTGGATGAACCGGGGGCTGGCCCTGGCCCGTGCCGGCCGGCTGGTCGAGGCCCGAGAGGCCTATCAACCGGGCCGTCCAGGCCGACGACAAACTTGCCGAGGCGAGGGTCAACCGGGCCTTGACGGCCCTGGAACTGGGCGACGCCCCCGCCGCCGTCGCCGACCTGGAGAAGGCCCTCGCCCTCGGCCTCCGGGACCCCTCGATCCGAGCCGCGCTGGGCGAGGCGCTGGCCAGGGCCGGTCGCCGGGACGAGCGCCTCAAGCTGCTCGACGGCCTGATCGAGACCGAGCCCGACGCAGTCATGCCCCGGATCGCCCGGGGGACGCTCCTGCTCTCGACCGACCCCGAGCGAGCCGAGGCCGACTTCCGCCACGTCCTGGAGCTAGATCCCCGGCCACGCCGCCGCCCACCTCGGCCTGGCCCGCCTGCTCCGGGACGACCGACCCCCAAGCCGCCCTGGAACATGCCGACCTCGCCGTCAAGGGCGACCCCAACCGGCTCGACGCCCTGGAACTCCGGGCCTGGCTCCGGAGCCGGCTGGGCGACCCGCTGGCGATCGTCGACGTCAACCTCCTGATCAAAACCCCCACCCCGCACCGACTTTACAACGCCGCGTGCGCCCTGGCCGCTGCTCTCCGAATCGCACCCCGACCCGACCCTCCCGTCACGGGCGATGGACCTCCTCCGTCGGGCCATCGAATCCGGCGTCCCGACCGGCCCCCTCCGCGACGACCCCGACCTGAAGTCCTTGCGGTCGATCCCGGAATTCCGGAAGTGGCTCGGGGCCGAGGTCCCGAAACCCGGCGCGACCTGAGCCGTAAGCCCCGGTCTCCGCATCATTTATCGAAGGATGCGAATAAACCCCCTCCCGGTCTCGATGCCGATTAACGTGCCAAAGGATTTGGCGTCAATGTCAATTTGCACGGCAGGGCTCGTCATTTCGCCCGACACCCCGCCAGAATTCGATCAGGTGTGGCTCAAATCCAACACATTATCCTAAGTCGCGATAAAATCAGGACTTGAACCCAGGTTTTCGATCCAGAATTGTCATCCGGGGGTCCTGGGCGGTCGATTCCATGGGTAGCAACCGAAACCGGAACGCCGGTTGCTTTTGTCCAAAGAATGTCGCTGATCTCTTGTCGGGAGGAGCCTTGAGTCCCCTCCCACGGATCAGACTATTTGGAGATGCGCCCGCGATGTGGATCTTTCTCGGCGTCATGACCATTGGTGCCATCCTCGAAATCATCTACATCAACCGAGGGCAAAGCGTTCCCAAGACGCCCGAGCGTTCGTGATCCACGGCCTTGACCGGTGAGTGGCCTCGATCAAGCCGCCAGGGCGTCGAAGGTTGCCTCGCTGGCGGCGGCGAGGACGGTTCGGGCGTCCGGCCGTTCGCGCCCCTCGGCATACGCGATCAATAATGCCAGGTCGGCCAGACGGTTGAGTCGGCGGGGCAGGCCATCGGCCAGACGATGCAGATCGGCGAGGGCCGGTGCATCGAAGAGCGGCGAAGTGGCCCCGGCGGCTCCGAGGCGGCCCAGGACATACGCAGACGACTCCGGAGCGGTCAAGGGGCCAAGCAGGCACCGGGCGGTCAGGCGGTCGGACAGGGCCGGTGCGATCCGGAGCAGGATCTCGGGCCCTCCGACCAGCAGAATCGAGAGGTCGGGCGGGCCGCTGGTCGCGAAGTTGAGCAGAAGGCGGAGGGTTTCGAAGCGTCGACGGGTCGTCGATCAGGTGGGCTTCGTCGACGATCAGGAGCGGTCGCTCACCCCGGCTCGCGGAAGCCGCCAGAGCGGTTCGGAGCCGACGGAGCGAGCCGCCCAGCCCGGTCCTCAACGATTTCGGGGCGTCCAGCTCGTCGGCCAGGTAATCGATCAACTCAGCGGCGGGCATGGCGGGAAAGGTCAGGTGGGCGGATTGGCCTCCCAAATCGCTCGCGAGCGCGCGGGCCCAGGAGGGTTTTGCCCGTCCCCGGCGGCCCGAACAGGAGCGCCGGCCCCTGGCCGTGCTCGAGACCATAGCGGAGCCGACGGAGGGTCGCCTCACGGCTTGGCAGCGAGACCAGGTCACCCGGTCTGACCGGATCGCCGAAGGGACGGGGGCGGAGGCCGAAGTGCTCCTCGTACATCGGCGAGCCTCCTGCTCGGGGTTCCCGGATGGCGGATCTCAGATCTCAGATCCAAAATCACTCAAACAAACGTCTCGGCCAGCCCGAGTAGCGGAATTCCGCCAGTTTCGAGGACTTCGCGGGCGCGGAGGACGGCCCGGGAACCGGTCAGGGCCCGGTTGTGGACGAGGATCGCCGCGTCGATCGACCGGGGCAGGACCGGTGTGCTCAGCCCGGCGAAGAGCGGCCCGCCGTCGACCAGGACGAGGTCGAAGTCGCGCCGCAGGCGGGCGAAGGTGGTTGACCAGGCCGGGCCGGCCAGGAAGTCGCGGGGTCGGACGACCGGACCTCGCAACGGGAGAACGGACAGGTGGTCGTCGGGAGCGTCGATCACGGCCTCGGCCGCCGAGGCGCCTTCCTCGATCACGTCATCGAGCCCGACCCGGGGCCGGAGCCCCAGGAGCCTGGCGAGCATCGGCCCGGCCAGGTCGGCATCGACCAGAAGGGTCCGGCCCGGCCTCCGGGCAAGCGCCCGGGCCAGGGTCAGGACGAGGGTCGTCCGCCCTTCGGCCCGGTGACAGCTCGTGAAGAGCAGGACCCGGAGCTGCTGGCGGTCGCGAGCGGCGACCAGGGCGTCGGCGAGCCGCTCGAACCGGTCGCCGTGCTCGCGTTCCAGGGACCGAACCGTCTGCGGCCAGTCCAGTGACGCCGAAGCCCCGACGCCGGGCGCCGGGGCTTCGACCGCGAAGTGCGGAGGAGGCGGCAGGCTGGACGACTCGGCTCGGCCCTCGACGGGCGTAAGCCCGGGCCAGGGCCTGATCAATGTCCCCCATCGCTCGACTCCTCGGGCGCGTCGGCGGGGAGCAGGTAGCCCGGCAAGAAAAACCGGGGCATCCAGCTCTCGACGGATAGTGACGACCGGCTCCAGCGGCGACAGCGAGATCACACCCGGTTGCCGGGGCGAGGTCTCGGATTCGCCCTCGGCCGAGGGATGCTCGACGGTCAGGCTCGATGCCCGGAGACGAGGGAGCTTCTCGCCGCCGAAGGTGAAGACGGTGAAAGCGATCGGCAAGAGAGCCAGCAGGACGAACCCCGTGACTCGGACCTCGCGACGAAGACGGCGGCGACGCACCGGGCGTCGGACGGCTCGGGGCGACGAGGCCAGGGTCGGAATCTGGATCAGGACCGGCAGGGCCATTGAAGGCCGGCTGCGGGCCAGGGTCGGTAAGCTTGAAGTTTCAAGGCAAGTCTGGGTCATGGCTTGGGCCCCCTCGTTCGCCGCCTTCGGCGCGATGGGTCGGCGGACAATCGTTCGGATTCGGCTGGGGAAGCGGGCCGGGTCGAACCGCTCTGGCAGGATGAACCACCCAGCTTTACTAATCGACCAGGTCACCCGCGAAACTTGAACGACCGTGACGGAAATTCCGAAACCGGAGACCCGGACGGTCGGGCAATTCGAAGGGGTTAGCATCGGATCGTCGTCATGACGGCCCGGACGACGAGACCGACCCGGGTCCGCCGAGGAGGGCTCGGCGAGGGTCCGGGTCGGTCAGAGGATCGTCGGGAGGCGAGACCTCGTTCGAGTCGGCGGCCGAACCGTGGGTTCAACGGCCGCGAAACAGCCCGAACAGGCCTCGACGGGGCGAGGCGCCCGAGGCGTCGGGGTTCCGGGGATTGCCGGCGAACAACGGAGCCCGCCCGGCCTCGTAGGAGCCGACGGGCCGCCAGGTCGGCGGGGTGGCGCGGGCGAGACGGCTGGAGCCGCCGCCGTTGGCCAGGTCGATCGAGCGGACGTTGGCCTCGGTGATATACGGGTTGTGCCCGGCCCACCGGGTCGAGACCACTTCCAGGATGTTCAGCGGGCAGTACTGCGCCTCGCCGCCCGACGGAGATCCAGTCGGCGGTGTAGGGGTTGGTGACGTCGACCTTGCCGTCGAGCCCGTAGACGATGATGTACTCGTACTTGTTGATCCGCGGCTTGGGGTCTTCGTTGTTGAGGTTCGAGCCGGAGTTGCCGTAGACCTCGACCTCCAGCCGGACCGAGCGCTCGCCCTTGCCGGGGACGGCGTGGTAGGTCGCGACGTACTTGCCGACCCCGTGGTTCCAGACCTCGTTGACGGTCCCTCGGGGCGGGAAGGCCCGGAGGTTGGCGAGCAGGTTCTGCCGGTTGCCCCGGATGTGGGTCTCGAGCATGTTGTGGAACCGGGGGGCGTGGCTGTCGGTGTAGTCGGGGCCCGGGCGGGGAGGGCCGGGGGGGATCTCGTTGGCGTAGTCGCCGATCTGGTGGTTGTAGTGGTTCTCGCCCAAGCTCGGCCCAGAGCGACTTCAGCTCGTCCTGCGTGAAGCCCGAGCCCGGGGCGGGGATCGGCTCGTTGAGCATGATCGAGGCGACGGCGCCGCCGAGGCAGTGGCCGGGCCAGCGCTGGATGTCCTGGTTCTGGCTGTTGGCCGCTTCCCAGTTCCTCGCCGACGAGTTGAAGAGCTGGTCGTACTTGAGCATCGGCGAGGGGGTGGCGTAGATGGTGCCGTCGGCCCCTCGGAAGGTCAGGTCGTCATAGAGGTTGGGGAACCAGGTGATGGTGTCGCCGGCGGCGGCGGGGGTCTCGAGCAGGCCGTTGGGCCCGGCCCGGACGATGTCCTGGCCGGGGGCGATGTAGCCGCCCGGCGTGGCGACCATCACGTCGTCGCCATGAGGCTGCATGGTGTCGACCCGGGCGTTGCCGCCGGCCCAGGGCTCGTGGATGGCGTCGGCCTTGGTCGGCCAGTAGTAGAAGTTCCAGGGGATCCGGTTGCTCAGGCCGACCTGGACGAAGCTGGTCTCGACGGTGTAGGGCGCGTCCTGCTCGGGGCTGGCGACCTTGAAGCGGTACCATCCCTGCTGGTCGTTGCCGATCTCCTGGCCGTTCTTCCGTTCCCTGCCGTCGGGGCCGACGATCTCCTCGACCGTCCCGGACGACGCCTTGACCGTGAGCGTACCGCCGAACCGAGTCGGCACGTAGACGCCGAAGTACCGCTCACCGACCTGGCCCGTCAGCGAACCACCCAGGGGGACGTGCTTGACCTCCTCGCCGGCCCCCGCCCCGAGTGCCATCGTCGCGACCAACGCAACGACGGCCAGCCCGGCCACCGCGCCAACGAGCCTGATGCCGATACGCATGCTGCCTCCCGATAACCGATTTAGTTTCACCCACCGCGCCCTCCATCCCAGGCAGACCGTCGCGGGCCGAACCGGGCGGGGACTCATCCCTGTTGGATACCCCCAATGGTTCGGCACGGCCGCGTCCCGAGATGGACTGAAATCCGCACGACTTCTTCGCCATCCTATGGCAACAATCCATTTCCCCTAAAATCCGCCAAGGTCGTTAAGCCTCGAAATTCTCAACGTCGGGTAAGCGCGGTGCTCCCGGATGCCGATGAATACTTCCGGCCACCCCTGGGGTGGAGTCGCCGGCCGGCCATGATGACCGTCCGGGGTCTTCCGCCGCCATCCCGAGGCCAACGTGAGACGGGTTCCCGTTGCGTGTCGGGGATCACCCCCGCAATTGAGGCGCCCTCGAGCGTTCTCGAAGGCGGGGCCTCGACCGGGAAGGTGGTGTTGGCGATGGCGATCGGATTTTCGTCCGGGGTCGACCGAGCCGAACCATCAGGGTCACAGTCTGAGCTACCCAAGATCGATCGATCCGCCGGATTACCCAACCAATCCATTGAGGACATCGCGATGACCAGCATGGTTCTGATTCTGGCCCTTGGCGGCGTCGGGCAGACTGCCCAGGCCCCCGCCAAGGTGCTGCCGGCCGCCCAGGCGCCGTCCAAGGTCGCCCCGGCTCCCCAGGCCCCGGCCAAGGTGATGCCCGCGCCCCAGGCGCCCTCCAAGGTCGCCCCGGCTCCCCAGGCTCCGGCCAAGGTGATGCCCGCCCCGCAGGCGCCCACCAAGGTCGCCCCGGCTCCCCAGGCCCCGGCCAAGGTGATGCCGGCTCCCCAGGCCCCGACCAAGGTCGCCCCGGCTCCCCAGGCCCCGGCCAAGGTGATGCCGGCGCCCAGGCGCCCACCAAGGTCGCCCCGGCTCCCCAGGCGCCCTCCAAGGTCGCCCCGGCTCCCCAGGCGCCCTCCAAAGTCGCCCCGGCACCCCAGGCGCCCTCCAAGGTCGCCCCGGCTCCCCAGGCCCCGGCCAAGGTGATGCCGGCCCCGCAGGCCCCGACCAAGGTCGCCCCGGCTCCCCAGGCTCCGCCCAAGGTGATGCCGGCCCCGCAGGCCCCGCCCAAAGTCGCGCCGGCCCCCAGGCTCCGCCCAAGGTCGCTCCGGCGCCCCAGGCTCCCGCCAAGGCCGCCCCTCAGTCTTGGTGATCGTCGAGAATCCGGAAGGGCTCGATTCCGGTCGAGCCCCCTCGGATTGTGCTCGGATCAAGCGGCGTGACCCGGCTTCGGGTTTCGTCGCTTTTTCGCGCACGGTGGTCATGAGCTGGGCGCCCGACCCTGGCGACGTTCCCACGCCTCGACGTCCGAGACCAGCTGCGCCGAGGTGATCGAAAGGGTCCCGGTCAGCGGGATCAGACCGTGTCGACGGGCCAGTCCCTGGTGGTTGACGATGCTCCGGCCCCCCACGAAGACCGGCACGTCTCGGATCTTCGAGAGTTCCTGGAATCGCTTGTTGATGTTCCTGGAAAGCACGAACGAGAGCCCCAACGCGTCCGGCCGCCACGCGTCGATTGCCTTCTGGAACTCCTGGACCGGCAGGTCCACGCCCAGGGGGATCGCCCGCCATCCGGCCAGTTCCAGCGCCAGGCTCACCATCAGCACGCCCCCCTCGTGCCGGTCTCCCTGGACCGTGCCAACGAGCACCGTCCGCCGGGGGTTGACGTTGTCTCGCCTCGCCTGATCGAGCAGACGGCCCAGCCTGACGAAGAGGCTGGAAGTGGCGTGATGCTCCTGGAAGACATCGCACTCGCCTCGGAACCACCGCTCGCCGACCTCGACCATGGCCGGCTCGATCACCCGCTCGATCATCTCGACCGTCGACAACCGTTCCGCCAGCCGGTCGAGCAACGCCTCGGCCGAGGCCGTCTCGCCCGCGAAAAGACGATCGATCACCTGACCCGACGGTGATTTCTCCTCGACTTTTGCCCCGGTCGCAATCCGGAGGTCCAGCTTACCGGCCTGATAGTCGCCGATCAGCTCGCCAATCGAGCGACCCGCCCTTGCCAGCTTCGCCAGGTAGCGGAGCACCGCGACCTGATCGTGGCCGTAACGACGATGACCCGAGGCCGACCGCTCCGGAATCGGGAATCCGTAACGACGTTCCCAGACTCGCAGCGCGTGACAACTGACGCCGGTCAGCTTCGACACCGCGGCGATGGAATACTCGGCACGACCCAGCACTTGGGACATGACACTTTCCTCCCAGGCTCGCCCGCGACTGCGCGGGAAAGCCTCAAGACGCTCTCTCACCCGGACGACCTATTACGATCGACCTAGCGGAGATGTGTCGAGAATCTTCAGCGCAGACAAGATCGTAGTTTCTCTATTCTGAAACCTCGCAATGGCTATCCTAACGGATCTCCAACGTTCCTACAAAGAAAGTGCCAGAATTTCTTGATGGCCCAAAATAACCATCTCAGCATCCATTTCCGCAGAAGTGGTTGTACTGCCTCGACCCTCGGAAAAGAATCCGATTCAACCTATTGCGTTTCTGTACAGTAACGCTACCCTGGGCCACCAGGCCGATGGCACAAGGGTCGTGTCGGCCTGATTGAAGCCTCATCCCGAGGTGACACCGATGAACTGGTCCGCCGAGCAGGTGCTGGCCCTGGCCCCCGATCCCGCCTCGGCCAAGGCTGGAAAGGACCTCGCGACGCCCCGGAAATGGGTCACGCTGGGCCGGGACGACCGCGCGGCCTGGGGCGAATGCCAGGGGAGCGGCTCGAAGCCTTATCAGACCCGGATCGACCTGGCCGAGCCTGCCTTCGGATGCTCCTGCCCGAGCCGGAAGTTCCCCTGCAAGCATTCGCTGGGCCTGTTCCTGCTCCTGGTCCAGCAGGCGGCCGGTTTCGGTGGAGGGCCACCCCCGGCCTGGGTGGCCGACTGGTTGGCCGGCCGCGACAAGAAGGCCGAGAAGAAAGCCCAGAAGACCGACGAGCCGCCCGCCGACCTCGACCCCGAGCAGGCCCGACGCGCGGCCGAGCGCCAGGAAAAGGTCGCGCTCGAGCGCAAGGCGAAGGTTGACGCCGGGCTCGAAGACCTCGACCGCTGGCTCGGCGACCTCGCTCGCCGAGGCCTGGCCGCCGTCCGGGGCGAGCCCTACAGCTTCTGGGAGCACACCGCCGCCCGGCTGGTCGACGCCCAGGGGCCCGGCGTCGCCCGGCTCGTCCGCGACCTGGCCGGCATCCCCGCCTCGGGCGAAGGCTGGCAGGACCGTCTCCTCGAACGCCTCGCCCGCCTTCACCTCCTGGTCGAAGGTTATCGGAGGCTCGAAAGCCTCCCGGGCGACGTCCAGGCCGACATCCGATCCGCCATCGGCTGGACCGTCCCGCAGGCCGAAGTCCTGGCCGGGGCCGGGGTCCGTGACCGCTGGGCCGTCCTCGGACAGAAAGTCGAGGAAGAAGACAAGATCCGGGCCCAGCGCCGCTGGCTCCTGGGGGAGTCGACCGGCCGGTCCGCGCTGGTCCTGCACTTCGCCCACGCCAGCCAGCCGCTCGACGCCAGTCTGGTCCCCGGCACGGTCCTCGATGCCGAGCTGACGTTCTTCCCGGGCTCCGCGCCGCTCCGGGCGCTGATCAAGGAACGCTTCGACGCCAACGCGCCGATGAATGTCATGCCCGGCTTTCTCTCGATCGGCGACGCGATGGAAGCCTACGCCTCGGCCCTGGCGAAATTCCCCTGGCTCGAACGGTTCCCGGTCGCCCTCCGGTCGGTCGTCCCGCTCCCTCGGGCCGGGTCGTGGCAAGTCCGCGACCCGGGCGGCGGCCAGCTTCCCTTGAGCCCGAAATTCGCCCGGCCGTGGGTCCTCGCCGCGATCGCGGGCGGTCGCCCGATCGGCCTCTTCGGCGAGTGGGACGGCGAGACCTTGAACCCACTCGGTGCCTGGGCCGGGGGCCGGTTCCTGCCGGTGGGATGAAGGGCGATCGGAAGGCGGTTTCCTCGGCGAACCATAGCTCATGCAAGATGGACGAGGAGCGATCGGCAAGAAGTCCTCAGGTTGACCATCAAACATCGACGATATTTGATCCCGGATTGCTTCCAACCTGAGCAAGAGGACCCCCCGATGGACCCCGAGATCGCCTGGCAAGACCTGGTCGCCGCCGCCTTGCTCGGCACCGAGCGCCGGCCTTTCGCGCCGCCGTTCGACCTCTGGGCCGCTCGGCGACCTGCTCGGCGGCCTGGGCGGTCGAGTGCCCGAAAAGGCCCTGCTCGGCACGGCCGCCGCGCTCGCCCTGTTCCGGCGGGCGGGCCGCCGGCCGGCCTCTGATCCCTCGGAGACGCTCGAACCAGCGGAGCCCGACGACCGCCCGCGCTGCTCGGTCGCGTCGGCCGGTCACCTCGCGCTGATGCTCTCATGCACTTATGTCGATGTCCTCACTGAATGGCTTGACGCCTTGATCGCGGCCGGCAAGCGCCCGCCCGAGGAGAGCCTGCCGGAGTTGCTCGACCTGGGCCATGCGAAGGCCGACCTCCGCCCGGCGATCGTCGCCGCGGCCGGGCCGCTCGGCGTCTGGCTCGCCCGCCAGAACCCGGAATGGGCCTACGCGTCGGGGCTCGGAGCGGAGGCGGCGATCGTCGAGGACGACGCGGCGATCGAGGCCCTCTGGCAGACCGGGACGATCGAGCAACGGACGAGCCTGCTCGGCCGCCTCCGCGAGTCGAAGCCCGACCGGGCCAGGGACCTCGTCGCCTCGACCTGGTTCAACCGACGGCCCCGAGGACCGCGCCCGGTTCCTGGAGAAATTCGCCGTTGGCCTGACACCGGCCGACGAGCCGTTCCTCGAAGCCGCCCTCGACGACCGTCGCAAGGAGGTCCGCTCGGCCGCGAGCGACCTGCTGACCCGCCTGCCCGGCTCGGCCCTGAACCGGCGGATGATCGAGCGGGCCTTGCCGCTCCTGGGAATGGCCGACGAATCGGCCCCGACCGCCAGGCTCTTCCTGGTCGTCAGTCCGCCCGACGCCTGCGACAAGGCCATGATCCGCGACGGGATCGAGCCGAAGCTCCATCGGCCCGGGATGGGCGAGAAGGCCGTCTGGCTCTACCAGATCATCGCCCGGATTCGGCCCTCGACCTGGTGCCGGATCTGGGGCCGCACGCCCGCCGACCTGGCCGAGGCCGTCGCCGGGAGCCAGGAGGTTGACGTCGTGTATCCGGCGATCATCGAGGCGGCCGTCCTCCACAACGACCCTGAATGGATCGACGCCCTGTTGCCCCACCGCCGGAAGACCGGGAACACCTTCAACATCTACGCGACGTTCTCCAACCTCACCGAAGCCACGACCCGCAAGCTGATCCTGGCCGATGACGACCGGTCCCGGGCCCAGCCGGAGTCCCGGGCCTTGACCGAGGAGCAGATGAACCTGCTCCACCGGACGGACGGCCCCTGGGGCGACGAGCTGTCCCGACTGGTCCTGGCGAGGATGGCGGTGAACCTCGGCCAGACCCGGCATTTCCACCACACCCTGTACGGTCTCCTCAACGCCGCAGCCCGCTGCCTGCCCCCGGAGCTGGTGCTGGCCTCACCACCGAGGCGGACCATTGCCGACTCCGAGGGCAACCTCTATGTGGTCCAGCAGGTCGACCGCCAGCTCGAAGAGTTCCACGCCCTGATCCAGTTCCGCCACGAGATGATCCAGGAGCTTCGCCGATGAGCACCAAGAAGGCCCCCCCGAAGCCGACCAATTCGGCCGCAGTCGCCGTGGCCGAAGCCTCGCCGGCCGCCGCGTCGTTGGTCCTCCGGGAGCATGCCGAGCACCAGTTCCGCGCCGAGCTGGACGCGCTGGCGAGAGCGGACACCCGCCCTCGGCCCCCTCGGTGGAACCTCTCACCCTGGGCCGTCTCGATGTATCTCCTGGGCGGAACGCTGGAGGACGGGACGGTCATCTCGGCCAAGTACATCGGCAACCGCCGATTGATCGAGGTCGCGATCGCGACCGCTGGCGACCGACCGCGCTCTCCTCCTGCTCGGCGTGCCGGGGACGGCCAAGAGCTGGGTCTCGGAGCACCTCTCCGCGGCGATCTCGGGCGACTCGACCTTGCTGATCCAGGGGACGGCCGGCACCGGCGAGGAGGCGATTCGCTACGGCTGGAACTACGCTCGGCTGCTCGCCGACGGTCCTTCGCGGGCCGCGCTCGTCGCCAGCCCGATGATGCGGGCTATGGAGACCGGAAGGATCGCTCGGGTCGAGGAGCTGACCCGCATCCCCTCCGAGGTCCAGGACACGCTCATCACCATCCTCTCGGAAAAGACCCTGCCGATCCCCGAGCTGAACGATGAGGTCCAGGCGGCCAAGGGGTTCAACGTCATCGCCACCGCGAACAATCGCGACAAGGGGGTCAACGAGCTGTCGAGCGCCCTTCGCCGCCGGTTCAACACCGTCGTCCTGCCGGTGCCCGACTCGGCGGACGAGGAAGTGCAGATCGTCCAGACCCGCGTCGCCGCGCTCGGGCGATCGCTGGAACTTCCCGCCGAGGCCCCGGCCCTGGAGGAGATCCGCCGCCTGGTCACGATCTTCCGCGAGCTTCGCGACGGCAAGACCGCCGACGGCAAGACCAAGCTCAAGTCCCCCTCCGGCACGATGAGCACCGCCGAGGCCATCTCCGTCCTCGGCCACGGCCTGGCCCTGGCCGCCCACTTCGGCGACGGCTCGCTCCGTGCCGGCGACCTCGCCGCCGGCCTGATCGGCGCCATCATCAAGGACCCCGTGCAAGACCGCCTCGTCTGGCAAGAATATCTCGAAACGATCGTCAAGGAACGCGACGGCTGGAAGGATCTCTACCGGGCCTGCCGCGCGATGTCTTGAAGTCAGTGGTCAGTGGTCAGTGGTCAGTGGTCAGTGGTCAGTGGTCAGTGGTCAGTGGTCAGTGGTCAGTGGTCAGTGGTCAGTGGTCAGTGGTCAGTGGTCAGTGGTCAGTGGTCAGTGGTCAGTGGAAGGCTAATCGATGGGACACGGAACGCCTTCGCATTTTGACTTGACTGACCACTGACCACTGACCACTCTGAACCGGCGGCTTGGCGGTTCAATTCTCTTCGATCCGACGAGGCCAGATCCGACCATGTCCAGCACCCCGAGCGTCCACATCCTCGGCATCCGCCATCACGGCCCCGGCTCGGCGCGGAGCCTCCGACGGGCTCTGGAGGAGATCCGCCCTGACGTCGTCCTCGTCGAAGGGCCTCCCGACGCCGACGATCTCATCCCGCTCCTGGCCCACCCGGAGATGAAGCCGCCGGTGGCGCTCTTGGTCTACGCCAGCGACCAGCCCCGGGAAGCGGTCTACTACCCGTTCGCCGCCTTCTCGCCCGAGTGGCAGGCGATCGGCCACGCCCTCGAAAACCAGGTCCCCGTCCGGTTCATGGACCTGCCCCAGTCGCATCAGTTGCTGGCCGAGGCGGTTGAAACCGAAACATCGAATGAGACGGAACCCGAATCCGATCCCGAGCCCGAGCCCGAGCCCGAGCCCGAGCCCCGGCGGGACCCGCTCCGCTGGCTGGCCGAGGCGGCGGGGTTCTCCGACGGCGAGCGGTGGTGGGAACATATGGTCGAGCACCGCCGCGACGGCTCCAACCTTTTCGCGGCGATCCTCGAAGCGATGACTGCCCTCCGCGACGAGTTTCCCGAGATCCGCGACCCTCGCGAGGCCCGGCGCGAGGCGTCACATGCGCCAGACCATCCGCGCGGCCGAGGCCGAGGGCTTCGCCCGGATCGCCGTCGTCTGCGGCGCCTGGCACGCGCCGGCTTTGGCCACGCGATCCGACCCGTCGGCCGATGCGGCGATCCTCAAAGGATTGCCGAAGGCGAAGGTCTCGGCCACCTGGGTCCCGTGGACCCACGGCCGGCTCGCCTTCGCCAGCGGCTATGGCGCGGGGGTCGAGTCGCCCGGCTGGTATCACCATCTCTGGGAGCATTCGTCGCTCATCATCGAGCGCTGGGTGACGCGGATTGCCCGACTCCTCCGCGAGAAGGATCTCGACGCCTCCTCGGCCCACGTCATCGAGACCGTCCGCCTGGCCGAGACCCTGGCCGCCCTCAGAGGTCGCCCCTTGCCCGGCCTTCCCGAGCTGAACGAGGCGGTGCAGGCCGTCCTCTGCTCGGGCGACTCCTTGCCGATGCGACTGATCCACGATGCCCTGATCGTCGGCGAGACCCTCGGCGAGGTCCCGAGCGAGACCCCCTCGGTCCCGCTCCAGCAGGACCTGATTCGCGAGCAGAAGCGGCTCCGGCTCAAGCCCGAGGCCGCCCAGACCGTCGAGGATCTCGACCTCCGGAAGCCGAATGACCTCGACCGGAGCCACCTCCTCCACCGGCTCGCCCTCTTGGGCATCCCCTGGGGCGAGCCGCAGGGGACTTCGGGCAAAAAGGGCACGTTTCACGAGGTCTGGCGGCTCCAGTGGCACCCCGAGTTCTCGATCGCCCTGATCGAGGCGGGACGCTGGGGGAACACGATCCTTGATGCGTCGACGGTCCGCGTCCGCGACCTCGCTGACCGCGCCCCGGACCTTCCCGCTCTGACAGTCCTCCTCGACCGGGCCCTGCTCGCCGAGCTTCCCGACGCCGTGGCCCATCTGACCGCCCGGCTCGACACCGAGGCCGCCGTGGCCAGCGACGTGGCCCATTTGATGGGGGCCTTGCCGCCGCTGGCGAACGTCCTGCGCTATGGCGACGTCCGCAAGACCGACACATCGACGATCGCCCGGGTCGTCGCCGGCCTGGTCGCCCGGATCTGTGTCAACCTCCCGGGTGCCTGCGGCTCGCTCGACGACGACGCGGCCTCGGCGATGTTCGACCGGATCCTCCAGGTCGAACGCCGCCATCAACCTCCTTCAGAACGACGAACACCGGAACGACTGGCAGGCCGTCCTCCGCCGGATGGCCGATTCGATCAGCCTGCACGGGCTGATCCAGGGGCGATGCTGCCGCCTGTTGCTCGACGCCGGCCTCTTCGACGCTGAAGAGGCCGCGCGTCGGCTTAACCTGGGGCTCTCCCTCGCGGGCGAGCCGGCGCAGGCCGCCGCCTGGATCGAGGGCCTGCTCCGAGGAAGTGGCTTGATCCTCCTGCACGACCAGGCCCTCTGGGACGTGCTCGACGCCTGGGTCGCCGGGCTCGCGCCCGACGCCTTCCTGCCCGTGCTCCCCTTGATCCGCCGGACCTTCGCGACCTTCGCCCCACCCGAGCGCCGCCAGATGGGTGAACGGGCCCGGCGAGGGCCGGCCAGGCCTTCGGCCGTGACCGGGACGGCCGATTTCGACCTCGCGAGAGCCGAATCCGTCCTTCCTCTCGTGTCGATGCTGCTCGGCGTCCCGACGACTACTCAGGAGGCCACGCGATGACAACCAACGAAGGCCGCGTGCCGCGAGTTCGATCCTCCGACCCCATGTCAGATACTATATCGCCTGGTCCCTCTCTGAGGCAGTTTGTCCACTTCTCTTCCTTCAACCAGCCATGCTTTCACCAGATCGAACGCCTGCTCCATGTTTTCCAAAGAGCCCGCCTCGGACCACGCGCCTCGAAAGCAACCGGCAGATCCTTTCAAGCGATCTGGCAACACAGCAATGGCCCCTTGCATGTTGTAGAGAAGCGTTCCCTCTTTTTCATTGGCAGGGCCACTCCCAGGAGAGCCATCTTTCCGCCACAAGATGATCCATCTCTGGTCCTTCAGAAAGTCTGTATCGTAACGGATTGTCTCCAGATCGAATCCTCGTTGGAGGGCATACGAGACGAGTTCTCGCGCCGCCGATCGCCTATTATCACCCGGGTCCATGATCCGTCCCTCTCTGCTTTGAACGGGGATGGTGCCGCGGATCGCTGTATGTCGATCTGGAAAGAGAATTGTCGTCCTGTATGGTATCCCACACCAGAATACCTCCGGAAACGATTTCCGACGACCCCCGCCCAGGAGGCCACGCCATGACCACCGAAGACGAACGCCTCCGCCGTTGGCGGCTGATCCTGGGCGGGCACGAGTCCGATGGCACAGGCCGGGGCCTGACAGGCGCCGACGTCTCGATCGACAAGGCCCTCGACGCCCTCTATGGAGGCGGCGGGGCAGGGGGGCCCGACACCGGCAAGTCGAAGGAGCGGCGAGGGGGCCTGGGAGCCTCGGCGCCCAACGTCGCCCGGTGGCTGGGGGACATCCGGACGTTCTTCCCCAGCTCCGTCGTCCGGGTCATGCAGAAGGACGCCCTGGAGCGGCTCGACCTGAAGCGGATGCTCCTGGAGCCCGAGATGCTGGAGGCCGTCGAGCCCGACGTCCGGCTCGTCGCCGACCTGATCTCGCTCGGCCGCGTCATGCCGAACAAGACCAAGGAGACCGCGCGGCTCGTCGTCCGGAAGGTCGTCGAGGAGCTGGAGCGCCGGCTCGCCGAGCCCCTGCGACAGGCGGTCATGGGCAGCCTGAACCGCGCAATCCGGAACCGGCGGCCGAGGCACAACGAGATCGACTGGAATCGGACGATCCGGGCCAACCTCAAGAACTACCAGCCCGAATACCGGACGGTCATCCCCGAAATCCGGATCGGCCACGGCCGGAAACGTTCGGCCCTCCGCGAGATCGTCCTCTGCGTGGACCAGAGCGGCTCGATGGCCACGTCGGTGGTCTACGCCGGGATCTTCGGCGCCGTGCTGGCGAGCCTGCCGGCGGTCAAGACCAGCGTCGTCGTCTTCGACACCGCCGTGGTCAACCTGACGGCCGAGCTTCGACGACCCGGTCGAACGTCCTCTTCGGCACCCAGCTCGGCGGCGGGACCGACATCAACCTCGCCCTCGCCTACTGCCAGGGCCTGATCACCCGGCCAACGGACACGATCCTCGTCCTGATCAGTGACCTCTACGAAGGCGGAAACCGGGCCGAGATGCTCAAGCGGGCCGCCTCGCTGGCGGCATCGGGCGTACAGATGGTGGCCTTGCTCGCCCTGAGCGACGACGGCTCGCCGGCCTACGATCACGGGGTCGCCGCGGCGTTCGCCGAGCTGGGCGCCCCGGCGTTCGCCTGCACGCCCGACCTTTTTCCCGAGCTGATGGCCGCCGCGATCACCCGTCAGGACCTCGCCCAGTGGGCCGCCGCCCGCGACATCGTCGCCTCCCGAGGAGCCTCCAGCCGATGAGCCCCGACCAGCTTCCCGAGTCCTGGCGTGCCGCCCTGGCCGACGAGTTCACCAGGCCCTATTTCCACAAGCTCCAGGAATTCCTGGCCAAAGAACGCGCCGAGCACAAGGTCTTCCCGCCCGAGGCCGACGTGTTCAACGCCTTCAAGTATGCCCCCTACGAGCAGGTCAAGGTCCTCCTGCTCGGCCAGGACCCCTACCACGACGACGGCCAGGCCCACGGCCTCTGCTTCTCGGTCCGCCCCGGCAGTCAAGCCGCCGCCCTCCTTGATGAACATGTTCAAGGAATTGAAGACCGACCTCGGCTGCACGATCCCCAACAACGGATACCTCGTCCCCTGGGCCGAGCAGGGGGTCATGCTCCTCAACGCGGTCCTGACCGTGCGGGCCCACGAGGCGAACTCGCACAAGGACAAGGGCTGGGAGACCTTCACCGACGCCGTCATCAAGGCCCTGAATGACCGAGAAGACCCGGTCGTCTTCGTCCTCTGGGGAGCCTACGCCCAGAAGAAAGGGAAGCTGATCGACCCCGCCCGTCACCCGATCCTGACCGCCGCGCACCCCTCGCCGCTCTCGGCTAAGAAGTTCTTCGGCAGCCGTCCGTTCTCGGCGGTCAACAGGGAGTTGGAGAAGCAAGGAAAGGCGCCGATCGACTGGCAGTTGCCGGATCTTTGAGGGTCGATTCGCCCGAAATCGCGGGAATCATGCCTTTCCGAATCCTTCCAGAGCTGGAGACCTCATGGAATCGATGGCGCCCGAGCCGGTCGAGCAATTCAAGAAGGCGGTCCAGGCCGACGTGCCCGGCCGGGTGACCGACGTCGGCACGCGCGGGGCCGACAGCCCGGCCGGCCCTCCCAGCAACGGCTGGTCCTGACCGGGCCCCTGGCCCGACAATCCCCCCGAGCCCGGCGACTCGCCCAGGCCCGACGACCGATCCGACATCGAAGGCAGCGGGTCGGGTATGGTCGGGCCTTGCGCCAGGACCCACCCCGGCCCGAAGGCCAGCGCCGAGCCGAGCCACCAGGACGTCGCGACCGATCGGCGCAGTGCCAGGCTCCGCCCCTCGACCTCGGGGTTCTCACTCCACCCCTGAAGAATCGGCCGATCGGCCCGACCGTCATAACCCCAAATGAAAGGGTGGCGTTCGACGACGCACGGATTCCCTCAGAGTGGCGGAGCCCGGTTTACGATCCGCCCCGGGCCGTCCTACAATAAGGGACCTCTCCCGGATGTCGGCCCGATCGACAACAAAGGAGCAGCGATGAACGACCCCATCGGCCCGGAACAGCGCCGGGACCTCGCGCGCCGAGGCTTCACGCGCCGCGACCTCGGACGCCTCGCGGCCCTCCTGACAGCCGGCGCGAGCTTGCCCTTCTACAACGAGGCGGCGCTGGCGCAGGGGCTCTCGCTGATGGCGAACCTCCCGCCCGACGCCGTCCGGATCAACGCCAACGAGAACCCGATGGGGCCCTGTCCCGAGGCAATCGAGGCGATCCAGGCCGTCGTCGCCCAGGGAGGCCGCTACCTCTATCACGAGACGATGACCTTTGCCGAGACGCTCGCCGGTGTCGAGGGCCTGAGCAAGGATTACGTCCTGCCGGGCGCGGGGTCGAGCAGCCTGCTGCATCAGGCGGTGATGGCGTTTACCTCGCCGAACAGGTCGCTGGTCATCGCCGATCCCGGCTACGAGGCGGGCGAGAAGGCCGCGCGGTTCGTCGGCGCGAAGGTCGTCCGCGTCCCGCTCCGCAAGGACGGCTCGCACGACGCCCGCGCGATGGCCAGGGCCGACCCCGACGCCGGCCTGATCTACGTCTGCAACCCCAACAACCCGACCGGCTCAGTCACCCGCAAGGACGACATCGATCATCTCATCGCGCACAAGCCCGAGGGCTCGATCGTCCTGCTCGACGAGGCGTATATCCACCTCTCGAAGAGCGCCGAGGTCGGCACGCCGCACGTGGCCGCCGACAGGGACGTGGTGATCTTGCGGACCTTCTCCAAGCTCTTCGGGATGGCCGGCCTCCGGGCCGGCGCGGCGCTGGCCCGGCCCGACTTGCTGGAACGGATCAAGAACTTCGGCGCCGGGGCCTTGCCCGTGACGGGGATGGTCGGCGCCATCGCCAGCCTCAAGGCGAAAGGGCTGGTCGAGACGCGTCGGAAGATCATCGCCGATATCCGCGAGGCAACCGCCGAGTGGCTCGACCGCAAGGGTTTCGCCGTGATCCCCTCGGAGGCGAACATGCTGATGATCGACGTCCGGAGGCCCGGCCGCGAGGTCTTCGAGGCGATGCTCAAGCAAAAGGTCGCCATCGGCCGGACCTGGCCGTCGATGCCCCAGCACGTCCGGATCTCGATCGGCACGGCCGACGAGATGGCGAAGTTCCGAGAGGCGTTCGCCCGGGTGATGGGGGTCTGAACTGGTTCTGTAGGGTCCGCTCCGCGGACCGTGCGCCCCGACTTGGCCGATCGGGAGACGGTCCGCGGAGCAGACCCTACAAGAACTCTCACCAGCCCCCGAGGAGTCCGTGTTAAACAAAGCCCGAGAAAAACATATCCGCGAAAGGTTCACCTGGCGGATGGCCAGGGACCTACCCGAGTTCCAGTTGTCCTACTACGGAAATGTTAGCAAGAACCTCGTGTGTTATCGGGCCAAATCGTTCTTAACCAAATACATAACATTACAAATCGACAAAGTTGACTCGCAGTTCCAGATTTTGGTTGCGTGGATGCTCACGGACCGCCCGCCCGTCTATGCGGCCCCAGGCTTGCCGAACAGTAATCCCAACCAGGACGGCCTGAGCGTGAGCCTCAGCCTGTTCTGGGAGCACAACGCGCGCCCATTCAAAGCCAAATACCTGCGTCCCCAGGAAGAATTCGAGAAGTGGGCGGCGGCACACCCCGAGGTCGACCTGACGAATGACGACTTGACGAAGGCTTACTACCACGTCGACATCGCGATGGGCAAGCTAATCGAGCATGGAATCCCTTACCTAGACGAGCAAGAAAAGAAATACAAGAATTTATCAAATATTAAAAATTAATAGCTCTTCACTCGCTCCCACGCTCCGCGTGGGGATGCCCTCTTCGACGCTCCGCGTCGTCCCCCGCACCACCCCGGAGGGACGCAGAGCGTCCAGGACGGCATTCCCACGCGGGTACGTGTTTAGCGTGCCAACGGCCGGGAAATGGCCTGTTTTGTAGGGTCCGCTTCGCGGACCGTGGTCTCCGGCATGGCCGATCAGGAGACGGTCCGCCGAGCGGACCCTACAAAAACTAACCTCGCACCGCGGATCAGTCGGGCGTGTCGAGTCCGCGCACGCTCCATCCGGCCCGTCAGGCGACCCGCTCACGCTTCCAGCACGATCCGATACCGCGCCTTGCCGGCTCGGAGGTGGTCGAGGGCCTTGTTGACCTCGGCCATCGGGAACGCCTCGACGATCGGGCGGACGTCCTTGCGGGCGGCGAAGTCGAGCATCGCGGCGGTGTCGGTCGGGCCGCCGCACTGGCCTCCGCTGACGGATTTCTCGGCCAGGAGCGGGAACGGCGGGATTTTCAATTCGGAATCGGGCACGCCGACCAGCACCAGCCGCCCTTGCGGCCGGAGCGCGGCGACGTAGTCGCCCCAGGGCAGCTCCGCCCCGACGGTGCAGATGATGAAGTCGAACGAGTTCGCCGCCTTCTTCAGCTCGTCGGTGCCCTTGGTGGCGATGAACCGGGTCGCCCCCATCTGGCGGGCCTCCTCGTCCTTGGAGTGGCTGGAGGAGATCGCCGTCACCTCGCAGCCGAAGGCCGCCAGGAACTGCACCGCCAGGTGCCCTAGGCCGCCGATCCCCACGACGGCCGTCCGCATCGTCGGCTTGACGCTCGAAGCGGGCCATCGGCGTGAACACGGTGCTCCCGGCGCACATGAACGGGCCGGCCACGGCCGACTCGATCGCGTCGGGGATCGGCACGGCGAACTTCGCGTCGCAGCGGACCGCCTCGGCCCAGCCGCCGTGGTGATGCACGATCGTCGCCCGCTCCTGGCGCAGAGCGCCTCAAACCCCCGATTGCACCACTCGCAATGCCCGCAGGAGCCGCAATGCCAGCCGACGCCGACCCGCTGGCCGACCTTCGTCCCATCGACATCCGACCCGACCGCAGAGACGTGGCCGACCACCTCATGGCCGGGCACCAGCGGATAGGCCGAGAACCCCCAGTCGTTGTCGATCATCGCCAGGTCGCTGTGGCAGATCCCGCAGTGGCTGACCTTGACCTCGACCTCGTGCGGCCCGAGCGGCCCCGGCTCGTACTCGAACGATTCCAGCGGCTGCTTCGGCCCCTTCGACGCATACGCCTTGATGCCCATCGCGGGTGCTCCCTCGTCCAGGATCGGGTCGATCGACGGAATCACCGCATATCATAGCGGCGATCCCGCCGAGGGCTAGACCCGACGCCCGGACAAACTCGCGGCCGGCCGCGAACCTCGAGCGATCGCACCTCCCATCGGAGCCGGGACCGTCGAGCCATCGCTCGCCCCGGCCAGATCGGCGTATCGCCCAATTGGTTGCGTCGCCAGCCACCGCCAGAACCCCAGGCCGCCGGCGATCAGGGCGAGGCTGAGATACTGCGAGACCGTCAGGCCCGCGTGCAGGCCCCCGGCGTCGCCTCGATAGAACTCGACCGCGAACCGGGTGATCGGGTAGCCGATCATCAACAGGGCCATCACCTCGCCGTCGCGCCTCCGGCGCGGGTAATAGACCGTCAGCAAGACCAGCAGCGCCAGGCCGGAAAAGGCCGCGTAAAGCTGCTTGGGATGTACCGGCAGCGAGAGCGGCGCCTCGGGACCGATCCATCCTGCCTCGACATGACGGAGCCAGGTCAAGGTCTCGGCGGGAAACTGGACGGCCCAGGGCTGGTCGCAGGTCGAACCGTAGCAACAACCGTTCAGGAAGCAGCCAATCCGGCCCAGGGTGATCCCGATCGCCAGCGCCGGCGCGACGACGTCGGCCATCGGCCGGAACGGGAACGGGTGCCGGAACCAGTAGAGCAGCGTCCCGGCCAGGCCGCCGAGGATGCAGCCGTAGAAGACGATCCCGCCTCGCCAGACCTTGAAGATGTCCCAGAACGAGTGGACCTCGTCGGGATGCTGGATCAGGTAATACGCCCTGGCCCCGAGGAACCCCCCCGCCAGCAGCCAGACGGCCAGCTCGAAGACGATGTCGGGGTCGAGCTTCTCACGCCGGGCCCGCCAGGCCGAAAGGTAGACCCCGCTCGCCGCGCCCGCGACGAGCAGCACACTGAAAGCGTGGACCTTCAGGCCCAGGCCGGGCACTTCCAGCAGGATCTGCCACATCGTCGGCCCCTCCCCCGGGCGAAAGCCAGGGCGCGCGGAGACGCCCCTCGGCGGTCGGGAGGATGCCTCGGAGGGCAGATTTTGGCAACCTCAGTTTGGCCCGGTCACTCCACCGGTGTGATCGGCCGGGCCGATCTCCCGAATCGAGAGGGCATCGCGAGCCGAGCAGGGCTGTTTCATTCTCAATTTTGCCAGGGAACGGGGACTGGCTCCGGCGGTACTCGGCCGGTGCCTGTCCCCATTCCCGGGCAAGACGGGTGGACCAAGGGGGACAGGCACCTCCGCTGCGCTCCGGAGCCAGTCCCCTTGGTCCACCGAGACGAGGATGAAACAGCCCTGGCGAGCTGAGGCCCCGTCTTTGCCCGCCCGCTCGGGACTGGTATGCTCGAATCCTTCCCTCGGCTCCCGGCGGTCGGTTTTCCTCATTCCTCCCCACGGAAGCGGTGCCACCATCATGAGACCTGCGCGGACCTGGCTCCTCGACCGTCGCGGCGTCTGGCCGCCTGGGCGTCCGTCTCGATCGGGGCCGACGTGGGCGTGGTGCCGACCGACGCGAAGGGTGTCCCGCTCAACCTCGGCTTCGAGGACGGCTCGCTCAAGGACTGGCACGCCGAGGGGGACGCCTTCGCCGGGATGCCGGTCGAGGGGGACACGGTCGCGAAGCGCCGGGGGGACATGAAGAGCGGCCACGCAGGGCGGTTCTGGGTGGGCTCGTACGAGCGAGCGGGCGACCCGCCGCGGGGGACGCTCGACCTCGGTGCCGTTCAAGCTGACCAAGCCGTTCGCCAGCTTCCTGATCGGCGCCGGGTCGTTCCCGACCACCCGCGCCGAGATCGTCCGGGCGGACAACGGCCAGGTCATCGCCAAGGCGTCGGGCGACCGACATCGAGGACATGAGCCGGGTCGCCTTCGACCTCACGCCCCACGTCGGGCAAGGAGATCTTCATCCGGCTGGTCGACGACGACACCCGGGGCTGGGGCCACGTCAACTTCGACGACTTCCGGCTCCACGACGCCGAGCCCGAGGTCGCCGAAACGGCCCACCGGCCCCGACGCCTTCCTCCACGCCGGGCTCTCGCCCGAGGAGGCCGCGAAGGCGATGACCGTGCCCGAGGGGTTCAAGGTCACGCTCTTCGCCGGCGAGCCCGACGTCCACCAGCCGATCGCCTTCGCCATCGACGACCGAGGGCCGGCTCTGGGTCGCCGAGGCGTACTCCTACCCGATCCGCGTCCCCGACGACCAGGCCCGCGACCACATCCTCATCTTCGAGGACTACCGACGGCGACGGCAAGTTCGACACGCGCAAGGTCTTCGCCGACAAGCTGAACCTGGTCAGCGGGATCGAGCTCGGCTACGGCGGCGTCTACGTCGGCGCGGCCCCTTACTTCCTGTTCATCCCCGACAAGGACGGCGACGACAAGCCCGACGGCCCGCCGCAGATCCTCCTCGACGGCTGGGGCTGGCAGGACTCGCACGAGACGCTGAACACCTTCACCTGGGGGCCCGACGGCTGGCTCTACGGCTGCCACGGCGTCTTCACCCACTCGAAGGTCGGCAAGCCCGGCACGCCCGACGCCGGACCGCATCCCGATCAACGCCGGGATCTGGCGGTATCACCCGACGAAGCACAAGTTCGAGGTCTTCGCCGAGGGCACGAGCAACCCCTGGGGCATCGCCTTCGACGAGCACGGCCAGCTGTTCGTGACCGCCTGCGTGATCCCGCACCTCTACCACGTCATCCAGGGTGCCCGCTACGAGCGGCAGGCCGGCCCGCACTTCAACCCGTACACCTACGACGACATCAAGACCATCGCCGACCACCGCCACTACGTCGGGGCCAACCCGCACGGCGGCAACGGCCGGTCGTCCGACGCCGGCGGCGGCCACGCCCACTCCGGCGCGATGATCTACCAAGGCGGCGCCTGGCCCGAGGAGTACGCCGGCTCGCTGTTCATGAACAACATCCACGGCGCCCGGCTCAACCGCGACACCCTGGAGCCCAAAGGCTCCGGCTTCGTCGGCCACCACGCCCCCGACTTCCTCCTGGCCAACGACTCGTGGTCGCAGATCATCAGCATGAAGTACGGCCCCGACGGCCAGGTCTACTTCATCGACTGGTACGACCGCCAGCAGTGCCACCACACGGGCGTCAACGTCCACGACCGGACCAACGGGCGGATCTTCAAGCTGTCAGCTATGGCGACGCAAGCCGGTCGAAGGTCGACCTCCAGAAGCTGTCGAGCCCGAACTGGCTCGACTTGCTGGACGCCAAGAACGACTGGTACGTCAGCCACGCCCTCCGCATCCTCCGCGAGCGAGGGCCGACCTGCCGGTGGGCATCGACGCGATGACGGGCTAGTCTGTCGAGCCCAGTCGCCCACGTTGCGGCTCCGACCTGCTCTGGGCACTGCACGCCGTCTCTGGCGTCGACTCCGCGCGTCGAGACGGATGCTCAACGACTCGATGAGAACGTCCGCGCCTGGCGATCCGCCTGGCCTTCGAAGACGATCCGGCGTCAACGAGCCTGGACGCATCCAGCTCGCCAGGAAGACAGGCCCGCGACGCCGGTCGCTCGACAAGTTCCGCCAGACTGGCCGCGTCCGACCCCTCCCCGGTCGTCCGCCTCGCCCTCGCCTCGGCCCTCCAGCGGCTGCCGCTCGACGAGCGCTGGCCGATCCTCGAAGCCCTCGTCGCCCACTCCGAAGACTCCGACGACCATAACCTCCCGCTTGATGTACTGGTACGCCGCCGAGCCGCTCGCCGCCGCCGACCCGGCCCGAGCCCTCAAGCTGGCTCAGGCGGCGAAGGTGCCCAAGATCCTGCCGTTCACCGTCCGGCGGGTCGCCGCGATCGGCACGCCCGAGGCGCTCGCGACCCTGGTCGAGGCGCTCGGCGAGGCCGACCAGTCGGCCGTCCGCCGGACCATGCTGCCGGGATCAACGAGGCCTTGAAAGGGCGGCGGAGCGTCGACCAGCCGCGCCGCACTGGCCCGAGGTCTTCGCCGGATGCTCCGAAGGACGCCGACCCCGAGGTCCGCTCGCAGGCCACGGCGCTGGCCTTGACCTTCGGCGACGCCTCGGCCCTCGCCGCCTTCCGCGGCGTCGTCGCCGACGCGAAGGCCGACCTCGGCCTCCGCCGCGAGGCCCTCGCCGCGCTGCTCAAGGCCCAGGACGCCGAGCTGGTGCCGACCCTGCAGGCCCTGCTCGCCGAGCCCGCCATCCGAGGGGCAGGCCCTCCGCGCCCTCGCCGCGTTCGACGACCCGAAGACGCCCGAGGTCGATCCTCAAGGCCTACTCCGAGCCTCGCCCCGGCCGAACGTCGCGACGCCCTGAACACCCTGGCCGCGCGAGTCGGCTCGGCCAAGGCCCTGCTCGCGGCCGTCGGCGAGAAGCGGATCCCGCCCGCCGACCTCTCGGCCGACCTGATCCGCCAGTTGAAGAACCACAAGAACGCCGAGATCGACGCCGCGATCGGCCGGGTCTGGGGCACCGCCCGCGAGACCCCGAGCGACCGGATCAAGCTGATCGCCGACACGAAGGCCAAGCTCCTGACGAAGCCCGCCCAGGCGCCCGACGTCAACCTCGGCCGCTCGGTCTTCGCCAAGACCTGCCAGCAGTGCCACGTCCTGTTCGGCACCGGCGGCAACGTCGGCCCCGAGCTGACCGGCTCGAACCGGGCGGACCTCGATTACCTGCTCTCCAACGTCTTCGACCCCTCCGCCCTGATCGGCAAGGACTACCAGGCCCACGTCGTCGCCACCAAGGACGGCCGGGTCCTGACCGGGATCATCCGGTCCGAGGACAAGGACGCGATCACCCTCGTCACCGCCAACGAGACCCTGACCATCCCCAAGCCCGAGGTCGAGGAGCGCAAGCCGAGCGAGCAGTCGATGATGCCCGAGGGCCTCTGGGCGCCCCTCTCCGACCACGAAATCCGCTCGCTCGTCGCCTACCTGGCCAGCCCCGCGCAGGTGCCGATGCTCGCGACGACTGACAACATCAAGGGCTTCTTCAACGGCCGCGACCTGACCGGCTGGGACGGCGACCCGAAGCTCTGGAAGGTCGAGGACGGCGAGATCGTCGGCAAGACGACCGGCCTGGCCCGCAACGAGTTCCTCCGCTCCGACCTGGCCCTCGCCGACTTCCGCCTGACCGTGCAGGTCAAGCTCGTCAAGAACGAGGGCAACAGCGGCATCCAGTTCCGGAGCGAGCCGTCTGCCCAACGGCGAGGTGAAGGGCTACCAGGCCGACGTCGGCGCCGGCTGGTGGGGCAAGCTCTACGAGGAGAACGGCCGGGGCCTGCTCTGGAACGAGTCGGGCGAGGCCCACGTCAAGCCCGGCGACTGGAACACGTACGAGATCGTGGCCATCGGACCCAAGGTCCGCACCTCCATCAACGGCCAGCCCTGCGTCGACCTCGACGACCCCGCCGGGGCCAAACGAGGGATCTTCGCCTTCCAGCTCCACTCGGGAGGGCCGACGGAGGTCCGGTACAAGGACTTCAAGGTCGAGCTTGATCCGGCGCAATGACCGATAGACCCCGCCGAGAGTTCTTGTTTGGCTCCCTCTCCCTCTGGGAGAGGGTCTGACGAACCGACACTTTTTCGGACGGGTCCGATTCCCCCCTGGAGTGCGGGAGCTTGCTCCCGCTTTTCCCCCGCGGAGCTTGCTCCGCGAGCCGAGGTCGCCGCGTCGGCGGCGCGGAGCAAGCTCCGCTGGCCAGAGCGGGAGCAAGCTCCCGCACTCCAGGAGGGCTTCGCCCCGAATGTGTCGGTCGGTCAGGGGAGAGGGTTGGGGTGAGGGATGCCGCCGGTCGGGCGATATCCGACGAAGCTGATTTCGAAAGCCCACGGTCAGGCGACGCCCCTCACCCCAACCCTCTCCCAGAGGGAGAGGGAGCCAGAAAGAGTTTCATCCCATGTCCTTCCGTGGGGCGGTGACGGGCCTCCCGTCCGGACCACCCTTGCATCGTGGCCTTCGAACGGTTACGCCAAGGGGTCAAGGCGCGGCTCCAGGCCGCGACCATTTGTCTTCAATGACCACACCAGGACCCGCCGCGCATGTCGATGCATGACCTGATCCGCCAGCTCAAAGAATCGAACAAGACCAAGATCGTGATGCTGGTGGCCGACGGCCTCGGCGGCCTGCCGATCGAGCCGGGCGGCAAGACCGAGCTGGAGACGGCGAAGACGCCGAACCTCGACAAGCTCGCGACCGAAGGGACCGTCGGCCTGAGCACGCCGGTCGCGCCCGGGATCACGCCCGGCTCGGGCCCGGGGCACCTCGGCCTGTTCGGCTTCGACCCGCTCGAGAACGACATCGGCCGGGGGGTGCTGGAGGCGCTCGGGATCGGCGTCGAGGTCGGGCCGAAGGACGTCGCGATCCGGGGCAACTTCTGCACGATCGACGCCGACGGCGTCGTCACCGACCGCCGCGCCGGGCGGATCCCGACCGAGGTCTGCGAGAAACTGGTCGAGAAGCTCCGCGCCGGTGAAGATCGAGGGGGTCGAGACCCTGGTCGAGCCGGTCCGCGAGTACCGCCTGGTCGTCCGGTTCCGGGGCGAGGGGCTGGGCGACAACGTCGCCGACACCGACCCGCTCTCGACCGGCCTGCACACCCTGGAGCCCAAGGCGGGCGACGCCGCCTCGGAGAAGACCGCGAAGGTCGCCGCCGAGTTCCTCCGCCAGGCCAAGGAGATCCTCAAGGACGAGAGCCCGGCCAACTTCCTGATGATGCGCGGGTTCGCCAAGTTCCCCGCCATCGCCACGATGGAGGAGGTCTACGGCCTGAAGGCCGCCGCCATCGCGGTCTACCCGATGTACCGCGGGCTCGCCCGGCTGGTCGGGCATGACCGTCGTCGAGCCCGGCAAGACCATCGCCGACCAGTTCGAGGTCGCCAAGGCCGAGCTGGGACAAGTACGACTTCTTCTTCATCCACTACAAGTACACCGACAGCACGGGCGAGGACGGCAACTTCGCCAAGAAGGTCGCAGGTGATCGAGGCCCTCGACGCCGAGATCCCGAAGCTGATGGCCCTCAAGCCCGACGTCCTGATCGTCACCGGCGACCACTCCACCCCCTCGCGGATGAAGTCGCACAGCTTCCACCCGGTCCCCCTGCTGATCTGGGCCCCGGCGACCAGCCGCCCCGACCTGGTGACCACCTTCGGCGAGCGCCCCTGCCTCCAGGGCGGCCTCGGCCAGATCCTCGCCAAGGACATCATGCCGCTGGCGATGGCCCACGCCGGCCGGCTCCAGAAGTTCGGGGCGTGAGCCTCCGAGAGGGTATCAAGCCATGATCGCGCTGACAGTCGAGCAACATCGGGCGATCGAGGACGCGGGCGGCTTGCCCGTCCGCGTCGAAGATCCCTTGACGAAGAGGGAATATATCCTCATGAACGCCGAACTCTTCGAGCGCATCCGCTCGCTGATCGAGCCCGATGACCCCAGGCCGGAGGAATTCGCTCCCCTGATGTGGGATTCGATGAAGGGCGATTGGGACGACCCGTCGATGGACGCCTATGACCGCTATCCGGAGCCGTCATGAAGCGAGGTGATGGCGTGACAAGTTGTTCGGACCGACTTACATAGGACTCTCCAGGGCCCGAAGGACCACGAACACGATCCAGAACAATCCCAGGCACAATCCCGCGCGGTCGATCCAACTTGCTTCGGGCGACCATCGCTTCCCGACGGCCGCGATCGCCCAAATCGAGCAAATCGAACTAAATATTGAATAATTTGAATTCTCTATAGAACGCATCAATATGTCAAGTGAAAATACGTCACCCGGAAATTCGAACTCTCCCCCTCTGTAATACTCACAGGCGGTCCAGCCGTATGTGATTGCCATGGTAAGCGTAGCCGCCCAACAAGCGACAACTCCCGGCTGGTTCGCAAGCTCGTGGATCGCCGGTCTGGGTTTTCGAAGGGCGAACATCGAGAGTGCCAGGCCCCACGCGGCACCTATCGGAGAAATAACGTGGAAAAGATTGTAAATAAAAAATGGCTTGAAAATATCCTTGATTCTCGTTGGAAAAAGCCAATCCTTGGTAAGCGGGAAGGCCAGGTCAGGATCATCACAAATCCACATGGAGCCACGGATACCGATCGCCGTCGCGGCGACCAGGATCATTATCTCGGACAATTTGATCTTGCGACATAAGGAATTCATATGAGTCTAGCATTATTTCGGCTTGGACGGGTCCATCAAATGCTGAAACGTCGTTCAGCCCATGCGAGGATCATTCCGGTCAAGGCTCCAATGGCGGCTCCTCCGACGATCCATGGTAGCTCCTTGAAATCCCTGAAGTCGAATGTCGGGCGATAATTCTGCTCGGCGGGCATGTACAGAAAGCCTATGGCCATTCCGAGCAAGGCACAAACACGCTCGGTGCTCGCGATCCTCCTTGGTTTCTTCCGCATGGCCTGCTCCTGGAAAATCGCGCCGCTCCATCTCCCATGACAATCTCGACTCGACGTAAGTCGTTTTGTAAGGGGCAAAATCTCGGTGACGCTTTCGGCGAGTATCGGAGACTCTCATCCTATTCGAGACCAGGACCCTTACTCAATGGGCGGGAGTTCCGGCTGGTATCCCATCAAGCCGAGATCGCACCCCGGCGAAGGTCTTGCCGCAAGAAGCAATCCGCTCCCGGAGCCCGCCGATGACCCCTTCCCGGCCGAACCACCGTGACCGCGACACGGGAATGATGCCGAGGGCTGATGGCCTCGGTAGTTTCGAACGGTAGAGGCCCGAGCTTGCGGGATTCGCTATAATGGGGCACCGGCCCTCCGGTCGCCCTGGCCCGAGCACGAGCGAGCAACAAGCACGATGATGTGGTCTTTCGCCTGGAAGAATCTCATTTCTCGGCCTTCGAGGACGGCGCTGGCGATCCTCGGGCTGACGATCCCGGTGCTGGCGTTCCTCGGTCTGTTCAGCCTCTCGGCGGGCATCCGCCACCTGATGGGCGACACGCTGGCGGGGATGAATGACCTGATGGTCCTCCGCGAGAACGCGCTGGCGCCGGTCTTCAGCGACCTGCCGCCGGAGACGGGGGACGCCTTGCGGAAGATCCCCGGCGTCAAGGTGGTCGCCACAGAGGTCTGGAAGACCTCGCCGCCGATCGACGGCCGGGGCGGCCCGGGGCTGGGCGCGGCGATCGGGATGTTCACCCGGCCGAGGGACGAGGGGCTCAAGAACCTCGTCAAGATGATCGCCATCGAGGGGCAGGACCTCCGCGAGCACCGCAGGCTCAAGCACGCGACGATCGCCGAGTCGATCCTGCCGGCCTCGAAGGGGGGCGGGCGGATGGTGGACGAGTCCGACATCGGCAAGCCGCACGTCGCCCTCAGCGCCAAGATCGCCCGCGACTATCCGAGCGCCGACGGCTCGCCGAAGAAGGTCGGCCAGACCATCCGGCTCGGCTCGAAGGAGTTTACGATCGTCGGGATCTTCTCCACCGGGTCGCTCGTGATCGACGGTACGATCGCGATGGACATCGGCGAGGCGCGCAAGCTCCTCGGCCTGCCGCCGGATGCCGTCTCGACCTTCGTCGTCGAGCCGACGTTCGACGCCGAGACCGATGCCGTGGCCGAGCGGATCGAGCGGGCCGTCGCCGGCGTCAAGGCCCAGCGGATCTCGCAATTTAACGTCACCGTCGGCGCGGTCATGGGGCGGCTCGACCTGTTCCTGCTGATGGCGGTCGGCCTGGCGGTGCTCGTCGGCGGGGTGGGGATCGCCAATACGATGCTCATGAGCACATCCGAGCGGTTCGTCGAGTTCGGCGTCATGCGCACTAACGGCTGGACCCGTCGGAACGTCCTGGCCCTGGTGACGACCGAGAGCGCCCTGCTGGGCATCTTTTCCGGGCTGATCGGCTCGGCACTGGCCGGCGCGGTGGTGGTGACCGTCAACCGGTTCCTCCGCGATTTCTCGCTCGACCTCAGCCCCGGACTGGTCGCCGTGAGCGTCGCCGGGGCGCTGGCGATCGCGACGCTCTCGGGCCTGTACCCCGCGTGGAAGGCGTCGCGGATGACCCCGATGGACGCGATCCGCCACAGCGTCCTGTGACCTCGGAAATTCCAGGAGTTCTCTCGCCGTGATGATCGAGGCCGTTGACGTCCACAAGTCGTTCCAGAGCGGAGATGAAGTCGTCGAGGCCCTCCGGGGGGTGACGTTCGAGGTGCCCGAGGGCTCCTGTACGTTCATCGTCGGGCCGTCGGGCTCCGGCAAGAGCACCTTGCTCTACCTCCTCGCGGCGCTTGACCTGCCCAGCTCGGGGTCGATCCGCGTGGCCGGTCAGGACATCACGGCGATGTCCGAGGCCGATCGCGACAGCTACCGCCGCAACCGGGTCGGGTTCGTCTACCAGTCGTACAACCTGATCGGCAACCTCTCGGCGATCGAGAACGTCCTCCTGCCCTACTTCCCGACCGGCGTCACGCCCGACCTGCGCTCGAAGGCGGCCGACCTGCTCAATGAAGTCGGCCTGGGCCACCGGCTGCACCGTCGCCCCCGGCAGATGTCCGGCGGCGAACAGCAGCGGGTGGCAATCGCCCGCGCCCTGATCAAGGACCCGCTGGTGATCTACGCCGACGAGCCGACCGGCAACCTCGACCGGGCCGGCGGCGACCGGATCGTCCAGCTCCTGCGCGATCGCCAGCTTGCCGGCAACGGGACCCTGGTCATCGTCACCCACGACCGCCGGTTCATCACGCCGGATGACCTGGTTCTCGAGATCGAGGACGGCCGACTCAAGGCCGACCAGGTCGCCAACCAGTTCGCCAGCCCGGCGAACTGACCGGGCCGATCGACCGATGCGCGTGATCCGAGGAAGGCATGGCCGATCGGACGATGGCCGATGATCGATCAGGCGGTCTGATTCCTCGGCCATTGACCATCGTCCGATCGGTCATGCCGAAACCGGTAGACAGCCCCATTGACGAGGCCTGGCCCGTGCTCGAACAATTTGATGAGAAGCCACTGCTTCCGACCGCCGGGGGCGTCCCCGGCCGACAAGGTCCAGGATGCCGTGCGCATCCCTGGCCGGGAGTCTCGATCCATGGACCAGCCCCGCATCCTGTCCGTCGGCCAATGTTCCTTCGATCACCGCTTGCTGACCCGACACCTCTCGAAGAGCTACGGGGCCCAGGTCGCCGGGGCGAATACCCTGAGCGAGGCGCTGGTGACCCTCCGCGCCGGCGAGTTCGACCTCGTCCTGGTCAACCGGATCTTCGACAATGACGGCACCGAAGGCTTCGACCTGATCCGCGCCCTCAAGGCTGACCCCGAGCTGGCCCACGTCCCGGTGATGCTCGTGAGCAACTACGAGGACGCCCAGGTCGAGGCCAAGTCACTGGGCGCCCTGCCTGGGTTCGGCAAGACCGACCTCCTCAGCGAGCACGTCCCCGCGCTGGAAACCCTGTTCGCCCGCCACGTCTGATCCGGTCGATTTCCGAAAAAAGGCGGATCACGAACCGCCCCGCGAGACGAAAGTCAGCCCGACGCGATCAGCCCGAGGCCGGGTCGCGCTCGCGATCGGTTTGGGTTCGTCTTTGCCCGGCGATGGGCAGGGTGCTCGACCAATCGGCTTTGAATTTCCCGGCCCGGCGACGACGCCGGGCCATCGTCTCGGCCCGCCCGAGGGAATCGGGTTTGTTTTTTCCAGGAGAAAGTCGAGATTGGTTTCCTCCGGAATGCGGGGCGACCGGCCGGAGGATTGAGGCCGATCCCGTTTTCAAGATTCAACTTGCGTCCAGATCGGCTTTGTCTTGGATGGCCGCGAGGCGGCTTTCGAAGGCCCCCATTCCCGCCATCCTCGCGCGACCTGATCCTCGTTCCCGCGCTCCGCGTCTGTCATTCCTGGAACGCCGCCAGAGCCTCGTCGTGCCTCGCCCCAGCCTGATCCGTCCCGGCATCTCGTCACTCCGCTGGTTCCCCTGGCCCCCCAGGCGGAGCATGGCCAACGGCACGCTCGCCCCACCGTTGACTGACCAACGCGGAGCGCGGGAGCGAGTGGAGACGGCCTTTCCCATCACTTCGCCGCCGAGGTCGCCTTGGGGTTCGGCAGGTACGAGTCGAAGACGCGGACCTTGGCGACCTTGTCCTTGATCTCGGCCACGAACTGGTCGTGCCGCTCGCTCTTGAGATAGCCCGCCAGCATCGATTTCTCCTCGAAGACGACGTGCAGGGCGACGTCGAACTCGCGGTCGCTGACGCCCGCCTCGTTGACGTCCTCGGCGATCGTGCCGACGGTGAACGAGGCCGTCCCCCGGTGCCCCGAGAGGTACTTCTCGCAGGTGGCGACGAACGCCTCGCGCGACTTCGGCGACCGGTCCTTGAGCGTGAAGTAGACCGCATGGGCCAGCTGCGCCTCGGCCGCCTCGGCGGTCGGCAAGAGCGCACCCACGAACAAGACGGCCAGGGACGCGGCGAAGATCCGGCGGAAATTCAGGAGGGTCATCGGTGGCAGCCCTTCAAGGGAAGTTGGAAGATCGATCGAGCCGAAACAGCAGCGGCCCGCCATCATGACGGGCCGTCCTCGTGGGTTCAAGCCTCCGGAGTTCTTGGAAGACCCTCCGGTCTCGATCGTTGGCTTCGTCCTCTGGCGATCCCCCGAAGGACCGCGACGAAGACTCCGATGACAGGTGCCAAAAATGCGAGTCGGAATTCCGACCGGTGCCGTTGACGTTCGACCACGGGGCACCGATCCGAAGTCTCTCACTGCGCCTTGATCGGCGGCTCCTGCTAAGATGTCCCGGGCCCCGACCACAGCCGCTCGGCTTCGGCGAATGGACGGGACTTCTTGATCGGCGATGGGTCCCTTCGCCTCGCCGGTGGATTCCGGCCCATGGTGTTCGATGGCGTCGGATCGGGCGGCGGATCGCGGCCAAAGGAGAGTGACGTGGTGAGTTACGGCCCGAGCAGTTACGACGTCGTCCCCTACACCGCCGAGATCTCCAGGTATACTCATGCCAACACATTGGCGACGGTCGCGACCCTGTTCGGGATGAATCCGCCGAAAGTGGCCCGCGCACGGGTCCTCGAGATCGGCTGCGCCTCGGGAGCGAACCTCATCCCCATGGCGGCCGAGCTGCCCGAGGGGTCGTTCCTGGGGATCGACCTGTCGGAGCGGCAGGTGGCGGACGGTCTCGCCACGATCGAGGCCGCCGGACTGAAGAATGTCGAGTTGAGGCGACTCGACATCCTGGACGCGGGGAGTGATCTCGGCCGCTTCGATTACATCATCTGCCACGGGGTTTTCTCGTGGGTTCCTCCCGAAGTCCGCCAGAAGCTCCTCGCCCTCATCGCCGAGACCCTGGCCCCCGACGGCGTGGCCTTTGTCAGTTACAACATCTACCCCGGGTGGCATCAGCGGGAGATCGTCCGCGAGGCGATGCTGTTCCACATCGACGGCGAGCCCGACCCGCAAACGGGCCTCCGTCGGGCGCGGGAACTCCTCGATTTCCTCGTGCAATTCCCCTCGTTGCCGAATAACTATTACATGGCGATGATCCGGGACGTGCGAGACGGGATCGGCCGGTACGACGAGTCGTACCTGTTCCACGAGTTTCTCGAGGAGGTGAACGGCCCGCTGTACTATCACCAGTTCCTGGAGCGGGCCGCGACGGCGGAGTTGAAGGCGGTGGCGGATGCGAGGTTTTCCATGAATGCCGTCGTGGCCGCCGAGCCAGTCAAGGCGGCACTCGGGCAGATCAGCGACGACCCGGCGCGGCGGGAGGTCTACCTTGACTTCCTTCAGGGACGGACCTTCCGACGGACCCTGCTCTGCCATGAGGGGGTCAATCTGCTCACAGAGCCTTCCGAAGAGGCGGTGTACGGGCTCCAGGCCGCATTACGCCTGATCCCCGGCTCGCTGAAGCCCGGAATCTCGGCCGACGAGATCGAAGGGGTCCGGGACGCGAGCAATCAAGAGATCTGGATCGACCATCCTGTCCTCAAGGGGGCCGTTCTCGTCCTGGGAGAGCGATTCCCCCAGGCCATGCCCTTCGACGACCTCTGGCGGGCGGCGCTGGACCGGGTCTCGCGAGCGGGGCTTCCCAAATTGGATTATGGCGAGCCCGAGCGACGCCGCCTCGCGCGGTTCCTGCTCAGGAGTTACGGCATCAACTGGCTCGAGCTGCACAGCCACATGCCCCCCTTCGTCCGGGAGGTTTCCGGACGGCCGGCGACCACTCCCCTGGCTCGCCACCAGGCCCGGACCGGGGGGCAGGCGACGAACCTCCGGCACGAGTCAGTTCGACCTCCCTCGGTTCGATCGGTACCTGCTGGAGTTGCTCGACGGCCACCGAACCCACGACGAGCTTGCCGATGCCCTCGACTCGCTCGTGGCCGAAGGCAAGCTCACGATCCGAGGGAGCGACCCGGGCCCGCTCGACTCCGCCTCCCGGCGCGAGGTCGTCGCCGAGTCCCTCCGTCAGGGACTCGCCCGTCTGGCCGGCCACGCTCTGCTCGTGGGTTAGCCGCCCCCCGGCCCCGATTCGTGACACGACAACGCCGAGGGAGGAAAACGGGGACTGGCTCCCGGCGCCGGTTGAAGGGTCGATCCCGTCAACGGCCAGGCGGGCCGGGTGCCTGTCCCCGTTTTCCGGTAGTGAAGCAAACGTTGACTCGAAACGACCGTCGCCGCTGCGACTTCTTACCCGAATGGAGGAAGCTCGAACACCATGAGCGATCAGGAATCCGACGAAGCGGCGAGCCCTGCTCGCTGCACCTTCTGTCAGGAGAGCTATCTGATCGTGGGGGCCTTGATCGAGAGCCCTGATTGGCTCGACGGTTGTCGGGCCTATATCTGCAAAAATTGCGTTGAGGTTTGCGTATCGCTCTTCGAAGCCGAGAAATTGCGGAAGGAGAACCTGGAACGTTCCGGAACGACCGAGAGTTGAGAGTCGGCACAAGTCGGGGCCATTCCTCGCCCGAATCCCGACCGGCGTCTTCTGAAGCCCCCCAAGTGCCGGTTGTGGAAGGACGCCGGCTCGGATAATCTGGCGGCAATCGACAAATGTCGAAAACCGTCGCGCCGCTGAGAAACCTCCCATGAACGACCGGCCTCGGGTGTCGCGGTTCCGGCTGAGCCTCCGGGCCTTCATGGTGCTCGTCCTGGTCGCGGGGGCGGTCCTCGGATGGAAGGCGAACCGGGCGCGGGCCCAGCGCCGGGCCGTCGCGGCGATCCGGGCGGTCAACGGGAACGTCGCTTACGATTTCCAGTACACCGGCGACGACGTCCTGACACCGAAGCCATTCAGTCCCAGCAAGGGCCCCTCCGCCCCGAAATGGCTCCGGAACCTCCTCGGCGACGAGTATTTCCAGGAAGTGACGATGGTCACTTTCCGCTCGCCGGTCTCCGACGACATCCTCCCGAGTATCGCCACGCTCGATCACCTCGTCCAGCTCAGCCTCACCGGGGAAGAGATCGGCGACCCCGCGATGACCCAGGTCGCGAAGCTCCCGCGTCTCAAGAGTTTGACTCTGGCGCGGTCCTCCGTGACCGACGCGGGGCTCACGCATCTGGCCGCGGCGCGAAGGCTCCAGAGACTGGCGATCCACGGGGCGGCCGGGGTGACCGATGCGGGGATGACCTCCCTGGCCGGCTTGCCCGACCTCAGGAGCGTCGAAATCTTCCTGGCACCCAATCTCACCGCCCGCGGCCTGAAGAACCTGGGGCCGAGGCTCGCCGGCCTGGAGACCCTCATCCTCTACGAGACGGGTCTCTCCGATGAAGGCATGGCCTGCCTGGACGATTGCCGGAAGTTGAAGGTTGTCTCACTCTCCAATGCGAACATCGGCGACGCGGGATTCGCCCACTTCCGCAACATGGATTCGCTCAAGCAACTGGTCGTCAGCACGACCAACGTCACCGACGAGGGGCTGGCGTCCCTCCGAGGGCTCAAGAACCTGCGGTCGCTCTCGATCGCCAATACTCGCGTGACCGACGCCGGCCTGGCCCATCTGGAAGGGCTGGTTGGCCTGGAGAGCTTGATGCTTCAGAGTACGATGGTCACCGACGAGGGGTTGAAATCGATCCGGAAGCTGAAGGGCCTGAAATATCTCTACCTGGGAACTCGCGTCTCTCCGGAGGCCATCGCCGCGTTGCGGGCAGAGCGCCCGTCGCTCCAGATCAACCCCGGTTTGAGCCCTACGGCGCGACGGGCCCCGAAATCGCCGGCCTCACCCGTCACGAAATGATGGAGCCGGGTGACCGTGGTCCCGTCCTCGGACGGTAAACCCAGCGGGTGCCACGGGTTCGGTACTCCGAACCCGTGTTGTTGACGGTCGCCGTCGGGGCACGGGGTCGGAGTACCGAACCCGTGGCACCCGGCAAAATCGGTCCCTTCCGGAAAAAACACTGATAATCGCTCGGTCGCGATCCTGAATGTAATGGGCGAGGGCCGGATCAGGCCATGAGATCTCACCTTGCCCCTTCCAAGAGGACCGCGACCATGCCCGCCAGCGAAGCCCGGATTCTTGCGAACCAGCGGAACGCCCAGCGATCGACGGGGCCGAAGACGCCCGAGGGCAAGGAACGCTCCCGCGCCAATTCGTTCAAGCACGGCCTGACCGGCGCAGGGATCGTCTTGCCCGAGAAGGACGCCGCCGAGGTCGAGCGCCGCTCGATCACGTTCGCCGAGGAGTTGAACGCGACCGGGGACGTCGGCGCGGCCCTGGCCCGGCGCGCCGCGTTGAACTCGGTCCGGATGGAGCGGGGCGCCGACCAGCAGACCGCCTCGCTGACCGAGCGCGTCCGCCAGGTTGAGGCCGAATTCGTCGCGCCCGAGGGCGTCTCCGCCGAGGACGCCGAGCGGCTCAAGCAAGAGGCCGTCCGGATCGCCATGTTCGATCCTTCGAAGGAGGCGAACCTCGCCCGCCGGTACGAGGCCGCCGCCGAGCGGAACTTCTTCAAGGCCCTCCGGGAGTTGCGCCAGCTCCAGAAGGCCGTCCAGGCCGACTCCAGGGCCGAGGTCGCCTTCGAGGCCCAGAAGCTGATGGGTTCGTTTTTGAAGATGGAGGAGGAGGGCCGGAAGATCGACGAGCGGCTGGACCAGATGGAGGCCGATCTCAACCTCCCGCCGCTCCCGAAGCCGGCCCGATCGGCCTATCCTTCCCCCTTGAACATCGGCTGCGACCTGCCGTTCACGATCGGCCGGCGAAGCTGACCGGATGACCGGCGATTTTCGACCTCGACCGACCGCCCGATCGGGCGGGAACGCCCGGGGTGCAGCCTTGATCGGCCGGGAACGCGGGAACCTCGCAGCCCCGGAGGGGCGACCGTCAGTAGCCCAGGGTGAAACCCTGGGGATCGGTGCGCGAAAGACAAAAGAGCCCTGGAAGGGCGACAGTCGGTTCCAATCGCGGCGGGACTGTCGCCCTTCCAGGGCTTGGTTTCTGTTTGGTCCCGCACTCCCAGGGTTTCACCCTGGGCTACTGACGGTCGCCCCTCCGGGGCTGCAAGAAACAGGCTCTTTTGACCTTTCCTCAATCCCGGCTCCGCCCGAACACCACCCCGAGCGCGAACAGCCCCGCACCGATGGCCATCGCCATCAAGGAGGTCGGCCCCAGGGGCCTCGCGCCCGGCTCGATCAGGTGCGGGCCGAGGGCGGCAACGAGGGCCCCGGGGACGGCGAAGGCGGCGAAACGGACGCCCTGGAAGAACGAGGACAGGACGAGGATCAGGCCCGCCACGCCCAGGCCGAAGCCGTCGAGCCGGTGCGTCACCTCGGGGGACAAGCCGCCGACTTCGAGCTGCTTCGTCGCCGTCTCGCCGCGGGCGACCCCCTGGACCCTGGCGACGGTCTCCTCCTGGATCGCCTTCGCCCCGCTGACGGCCTGCTCGCGGTCGGTCGTCGCGACGGCGACCACGTCCTTGATCTTGTCACCAGAAATCAAAGAGTTTTGATTCATCCAGAGCAAGCAACCCGCGAGCAGGGCCCCGCCGGCCAGGAACCGGGTCCGGGAGCCGAAGAGGACGCGGATCAGGAGGTCGAGGGCGTCTCGCCAGGCGGGCGGGCCGGTGTCCTCCTCGCCGGTCTCGGCCAGGTAGTCGTCGGGGCGCTGGGCGACGCGGTTGAGGGCGTCCATCAGGGGGAGGCCGAGGTCGGTTTCGCCCCCCTGGCGGCGGAACTGGTGGGCATACTGGACGATCGCCTCGGCGATCCGGCGCCCTTTGCGGCGGGCGGTCAGGAGGTTGATCCCCCGGGCCTCCAGCCCGCGCTCCTCGATCGCCTGGAAGAGGACGCGGTCGCGGTCGCGGCGGCGGACGTCGAGCCGGGCATCGATCGCGTCGATGATCGGGTCGCGCCAGGGGGCGAACCGGGGGCGTCGCTGGCCTCCGGCGTCGGGGCCCCAGCGGCGCCGGGCGTCCCGGAGGGCGTCGTAGCCGAAGAGGGCCTCGAAGAACTCCTCCCAGCGCCGACCGGCGTGCCGGCAGGCGAAGCGGCGGACCGAGTCCTCGTCGACCCCGAGCCTCCGGAAGTTCCGGATCAACGTCCGGGCCCGCGCGATCGGTTCGAGCCGGGCCTGCTCGATCGGCCGTTCGAGCGCGAAGTGATAGGCCGCCGCCAGGCCGACGGCGAGCATCGCCAGGAAGACCCAGAGTCCGATCAGGCCGGTCAGCATCAACGCCCCGACGAGCAAGGCCCCGGCCGCGAGCACCGTGAGGGCGTCGCCCCGGCCCCCGCCGAAGGCCAGCTCGCGGGCGCGGTCGAAGAGGGGGTCGCGGCCGAAGAGGCCCCGGACGACCACCAGGGCCGACCCGGCGATCGCGGCGAAGCCGACCACCCCGAGGGCCATGAGCGGGTTTCGGGCCCACAGGGCGATGAGCACGAACAGGCCGAGGGCCGCCGCGAAGCCCAGGGTCAGCATCGGGCGGAGCCGGGCGAGCGGGGGCTCGTCGAAGGCTCTGGCGCAGTCTTCGAGCGCGGCGGCTTCCTCGTCCCGGGGAGTGAAGACGCCGCCGACGCCCAGCTCGGCCTCCATCGACCGGACGACGGCGCCGAGGTCGGTGAAGCGGGCCTCGGGCTCGTCGCCGGCCATCCTCCGGACCAGTGCCGCGAGGCCGGGCGGAAGGGCGCGGTCCCCTTGCTTGCCGCCGATCAGCGACTGAAGGCAGCGGCCCAGCCCGGTGATGTCCTCGCGGACGAACGCGGCCGAGGGAGGCTCGGGCGCGGGAGACGCGGGGGAGCCGGGCGGGCCGGCCAGCGGGATCGGAGGGATCGCGGGGACTTCGGGCGTGGCCGGGGTCAGGCCGAGGCCGACCTCGGATAGCCGGACCAGCCCCTCGGCGTCGACCCCGATCTTGCCCAGCGAGAGGGCCCGGTGGTAAATCCCTTGCTCGTGGGCGTGCTTCAGGCCTCGGGCCGCCTGGAGGATCGCGGCGGTCCTCATCGTCCGGTCGAGCGGCTCGCGCGAGCGAGGGTCCGAGAGTGGGACGGGAGCGGCATCGGCGGCGACGAATGGGAACCCCTTGGTGATGTCGAAATCGCGTGGCATGAGCAAGTTCGGATGCCGGAGCTGCCCCGCGGCGTAGGCCTCGCGAGCGAACCGGGCCAGGAATGCGGCGTCGGAGGCCCAGCGCGGCTTGACGACCGCCAGCGAGACCGCGCGGCCGGTCGCCGTCCGCCGGCCCTCGAACAACGCCCCCACGCTGATCAGGCCGACCCTCCGGCCGACCCGGTACCCGCCCAGCCGTCGAGGGGGCTCGAAGGCGGGTTCCAGGTCGATGGGCAGAGTCCGCGTCTCCTCGATCGTCTCACTGGCCTCGGGCGGCGGGACGTACAGCGGCGGAAGCCTGGGCGGGATGACGTGCTCGACCGTCTCGTCCGGGTCGACCGGCGGGGGGGTGGGAGTTGGCGCCGGGGCTGGGGCCAGGGTCGAGACGATCGGCGGGGCGTCGGGCGCGTCCGGGACCGTCAGCGCGAAGGGCGAGGCGCAGCCCGTGCACTTGATCTTGAACCGGCCGGGCCGGGGGTCCTTGATCGAGATCGCGTGCTGGCAGAGCGGACAGTGAATCAGAGTGGCCACGGACGGTCCCTTCGGAGTCGGCGATCGATCGATCAGCGGGATGATACCATTCGTCCGTGCTCGGGCCGGGAAGTCAAGATGCCAGCCGTCGGCGATGCTCCTCCGACCCCTGGGGCCTTCGAAATGGAAAGGCCGGCTCCTCTCCCCGCTCGGGGAGAGGCGCCGGCCATTGGGGCCGGTTCTCGGGTTGACGATCGGATCAGCCGCCGACGATATCGCCGTTCTGGTTGATGTTGGTGAAGATGGTGTTGACCAGGGTCAGCAGGTTCTGGTTCTTCGGGCCCGGCGCGATGTTCCCGCCCGTCGTCTGGCTGTCCACGAAGAGGAGCAGCTGATAGACGGTCGTCGGGCCGGTGGGGCCGCTGTAGGCCGAGAGGGTCGTCCCCACGTCGTAGGTGGCGATGGCGGTTCCGGAGGTCGAGACGGTGAACCCGTAGGAGGCCGCCATCGTGCCGCCGGCCAGGGCCGAGTTCGTCGCGTAGACCGCCAGCGCGGAGGCCAGGACCTGCGCCGCGGTCTTGTTCTGGCTGAAGAGGGTCAGGTAATAGGCGGCGACCTGGGCGTTGGTCTGGCCGGTCAGGTTATTCGCCGGTCCGGCCGGGCCGCCGTAGAGGTCGGGGAACGTGGTGGCCAGCCAGTTGCCGAGGTTCTTCGCGTTCGGCCCGCCGTTGAAGCTGTCGATCAAGGCCTGGCCGTTGTTGTTGTGCCAGAAACCGATCGTGGCGGTCTGGCCCTGGACCAGAGGGCCACCGGTGACGTTGACCGTGACCGGGGGCTGGAGGGTGATCGTGGCCGTGGACTGCTGCGACGCCGCCCCGGTGGCGCCGACGGTGGCCGTGTTGCTCAGCGTTCCCGACCCGGTCGTGGGGGCGTAAACGTTGGCCCCGGAGACGATCTGCATGTTGCCGACGGCGCCCCCGTAGACCCGGCCGTCGAGGTTGGAGTTGTCCGACTGGTACTGGTCGTTCGGCAGGAGGAGGACCCCCTGGAACGTCCCGCCGTTGTTGTTCAGGTTCACTTGCTGGTTGGTGCTCGTGAAGTTCCAGACGATCTGGTCGGGGGTGAGACCGCCGGCCAGGACCACCTGGCCGCCGAGGTTGGTGTTCTTGTTGTAGGCGAAGTTGAAGACGACTGGGTCGCCCGACCCGTCGCCGTTGATCGTCACGGTGTTGGCGTTGGTCTCGCTGTAAGAGGTGACATTGAAGACCCGGTAGGTCACGCCACCCGTGGTCTCCAGCAGGCCGCTGCTCTCGTTGACGGTCTGGTTCGCGTTGTTGAAGGTGATGTTGGCCCCAGGCAGCCCGCCCAGCGCGGTGCTCAGGCTGTTGGCCGCGTTGATGGCGGTGGTCACCGCCGAGACGTTGTAGTTGACCGAGGTCGGCCCGACGTTCGACCCGTTGGTGCTGTGGAACTGGCCGGAGTTCGCGGCCGAGAAGTTAACCCGGCCGTTGATGGTCCCCGGCCCGGTGAACTGGACCTGTCCCCCGGCGACGCCGATGTTGCCGGTGATGATGTCGTTGCTGATGGACAGCTGCTGCTTGCTGTCCGTCCCCTCGTACAGGACGACGTAACCGGCCAGGCCGCCCACGTTGAGCGCGGGGTTCGTGCTGCCGCCGGCATCGATGACGCTGGTCAGGCCCGTGATGTGGACCGTGATGCTCTGGCCGGGGGCCAGGCTGTCGCCCATCCCCGAGATGAAGGCCGACGACAGACCCAGCGATTGGCTACCGACCGACCCGGTGATCTGGAAGTCGGTCGGGTTGCCGGTCGTGGTGTCGATCTGCCAGTTGATGTCACTGCCAGCGCCCGCGGGCAGGAGGTCGCTCAGCGTGACGCCGTTGTCCGTCATCGTGCCGTTGTTGGTGATGACCACGGTGTATCCGGCCGTGCCCCCGCCGGTGATCGTGGGCGAGTCGGCCGTCTTGGTCACGCTGATGGTCGGTGGGCCGGTGACGACCGCGGGCTCGTCGCCCAGGTTACCGGAGATGGGATTGTTATTGGCATCGCCGTTGTAGGTAGCCACCCACTGGTAGGTGCCCGCGACGGTGGGCAGATAGCCGCCGGGATTGGTCCCACTGCTCGTGTCGTAGGTGCCGTTGCCGCTGACGGTCACCGTGTCGGTGTACACGACCGTGTGGCTGGGGTTGTACAGCATGAAGGTGATCGTGCCGGTCGGGCTGGAGCCGCTGGCGAGCTTGGCCGAATCGACGAGATTCATGCCGCTGCCGAGGGCCACCGGAGTGTTGGGCGGCGTCGCCGGGCCGGGGTTCAGCACATCGACGCAGGCCTGCCCGGCGTCGCCGCCGGCCTTGTTCTGGTCGCTGTCGTGCATGATGACGTAGAACCGGTAGCTATGGCCCGGGATCAGGCCCAGCGAACTGATGTTCCAGCGAGCCTCCGCGCCATAGGCCTGGTTGATCGAGCCGGCCGGAGCGGGATCGGAGCCCGTGCCCAGGTTGCTCCCGTTGGCCGCGGGCTGGGCGCCCGCGGTCAGCGCTACCGTGGAGTTGGTCAGGTTCACCGTCTCGGTGAAGGACGTCCAGGCGCCGAAGACGTTATTGGGTGCGACCGGGGTGCCCCCATACTGCCAGTCGCCGGCATGGGCCGCCACGCTGTTCGGGTCCAGGCCGGTGATGTCGGTCACGTACAGCGTGGGGAACAGCGGCCGGCCGGAGGCATCGGTCCCCCCCTGCAGGGCCAGGGTGCCCGGTTGGACCGTCGCCAGGTTCGTCGGCGGGGTGTAGGGCGCGCCCCACCTGGGGGTTTGCGATCGACCCGGGGCTGGAGCCCAGGGTGCTGACCGAATAGTTGGTGGTGTGGCTGCCACTGGAGGAAACGACGGTGACCTGGCTGACGCCGAGAGCCAGGGCGGTCTCGTCGGTGTACCAGACCTTGATCGTCCCGTCGGAGATGTTGATGGTGGTCCCGTCGCCGGGGCTGACCGCGGCGATCACGGTGTTTTCGTTGAACGCGACATTCGTCAGCGCGTTGCTGGAGGCGACGGGATAGTAGGTGTCGTTGCAGGGCGCCGGCGGGGCGCTGGTCGCGCCGGGGGTCGTGGTGATGATCGGGGTGATCTTCGGCTCCTCGGCGAAGATGTCGGTGCTGGTGGCACCGCCGGTCGTCAGAACGATGTTCGAGACGACAGGAGTGGTCAGCGGGGTGGTGACGGCGCCCGGGGTGGTCGAGGTCTGACCCTCGTGGGCGTAGATGGTCGGCGGGGTCTCTGTGAGAGTGTAGCCGCTGCCGTTGCTCGGGTTCAGCCCGGTGAAGCTGTAGGCGCCGCCGGTGCCGGTGGTGGTGGTCGTCAGGCTGACCGCATTGCCGAACGCGTCGGTGCCCGTCAGCTTGATGGTGGTGCCGACGAGGCCCGGCTCGCCGCCCTGCTGGATGAGGTCGCCGTTGGAGTCGAGGAAGTCGACCCCCTTGATGGAGACGGTGGCGGTCTCGAAGAAGTTGTCGGTGCTGGTGGCGCCGCTGGTCGTCAGGACGATGTGGGAGACGATGGGGGTCGTCGCCGGGGTGGTGACGGCGCCGGAGGTTGTCGAGGTCTGGCCGAGGTGGGTGTCGGTGGCCGGCGGGGTCTCGGTGACGGTGTAGCCGGTGGCGTTGCTCGGGTTCAGGCCGGTGAAGCTGTACTGGCCGGCGGCGTTGGTCGAGGTCGTCAGGCTGACCGGGTTGCCGTAAGTGTCGGTGCCGGTCAGGGTGACGGTGGTCCCGGAGATCGACACGCCCGTCGTCGAGGTCGTCAGGCTACCAGCGGAGGTGGTGTTGGAGACCAGGTAGTCGGTCCCGGTGACGCTGACCGTCGGGATCGGGGCGCCGACGGTGACATCGACGGTCGCCTTGGCGGTGGCCGAGACGGACTGCCCGCACTCGGTCGCCGTGGCCACGGCGGTGTTGGTCAGCAGGTAGTCGGTGGACGAGGGGATGAACTTGATGGTCCCGGCGATCTTCGACGGCGAGTCGTGCACGTAGGGGATGCTCACCCCTCCGAAGCCGTTAGCCCCGAACGCCGCGGCGCTGACGATGACGGTGTAACCGTCCACGTTGTTCCAGCCCGCGTCGAGCGGGTCGGAGGTGGCGGGCGAGTTGGTCGTGAAGCCGTAGTAGGCCGACGACTGGTTCAGGTTGTCGGTGATCGTCGTGTCCACATACAGCACGTTGGCCGCGCTGCCGACGTTGACCTTGCCGTCGCCGCCGCTGACGCCGAGCGTGCCGTAGCCCGAAGGGAACTTCGACGACGCGCTGACGTAGTCGGCCAGGAAGTCGAGGACAACGTTGCCCTTGGAGTCGGTGAACTGGAAGTCGGCCTGGTCGCTGCCCAGCAGGTCGGAGAACTTGTGGCCCGAGGTCCAGCCGGCCGAGGCGTTGGTCCCGTAGGTGTTGTTGACGATCCCCAGGCTCTGGTTGAGGACGACCTGGTAGTTGCCCGCGTACGGGCCGCTGGTCAGCAGCGTCGTCGTCAGCGTGCCGATCGGCACCGTCACCCCGTTGATGACGGTGCTCAGGTTGATCGGCGCCCCGCCTGGGGGGATCGCCGAGGTGGTGAAGGTCCGGGTGAAGGTCTGCGAGGCGCCGACCGCCAGACTGCTGATCGTCCCGACGGTGATCGGGTTGGGGTTGTTGGGGATGCCGCCGTCGTCGGTGACCTTCACATTGGTCGCCGCCATCAGGCCATTGTTCGTGACGACGTAGGTGTAGGTCACCGCGACCCCGGCGGGGACGGCGGTCGTGCTGGCCGTCTTGGTGAGGGTCAAGACCGGCGGAGCCTGGACCGTGATCGTGGCCGAGGCGGTCGCGTTCTGATAGGCCGTCGGCTCGTTGGCGGCGGAGACCAGGGCCGTGTTGATCAGGTAACCGGTATCCGAGGACGTGGCGGTGCCGGTGACATCCACGACGTCGCTGGCCCCGGGCGCAGGGTGGTCGAGTTGAAGACCAGGCTCTGATGCCCCACGCTGCCGACGACGCTGAAGGCGCCGGCGACGCTCTGCGAGGCGATCGTCCAGTTGATGTCGCCGCCGGGCAGCGGGTCGGTCTCGGTGACCCCCGTTGCGGTGGCGGTGCCGACGTTGGCGAGGGTCAGGGTGTAACCAACGGTGTTCCCGGCGGTCACCGTGGCGTTGTCGGCCACCTTGGTCACCGTCACGTGCGGGACGCTGGGCGTCACGCCGGCCGGAGCATCCTGCACCGAAGCCTGGGCGGTGGTGGTGACGGTCGTCGAGCCGCTGGTCGCCTTGGCCGTCACCGTGTTGGTCAGGGTGAAGTCGCTGGTCGAGGGGATGAACTTGATGGTGCCCGAGATCTTCGACGGCGAGTCATGCACGTACGGGATGCTGACGCCGCCGAACCCGTTGGTCCCGAACGCATTCTTGCTGACGATGACGGTGTAGCCGTCCACGTTGTTCCACTTCGCGTCGTTCGGGTCGGTCGTCGCCGGCGAGTTGGTCGTGTAACCGTAGAACGCCGACGACTGGTTCAGGTTGTCGGTGATCGTCGTGTCCACATACAGCACGTTGGCCGCGCTGCCGACGTTGACCTTGCCGTCGCCGCCGCTGACGCCGAGCGTGCCGTAGCCCGAGGGGAAGCTCGACGACGCGCTGACGTAGTCGGCCAGGAAGTCGAGGACAACGTTGCCCTTGGAGTCGGTGAACTGGAAGTCGGCCTGGTCGCTGCCCAGCAGGTCGGAGAACTTGTGGCCCTGCGTGCCCCAGCCGGCCGAGGCGTTGGTCCCGTAAGTGTTGTTAACGATCCCCAGGCTCTGGTTGAGGACGACCTGGTAGTTGCCCGCGTACGGGCCGCTGGTCAGCAGCGTCGTCGTCAGCGTGCCGATCGGGATCGTCACGCCGTTGATGACCTCGGAGAGATTCTGGGACGAGCCGGGAGGGGCCGCCGTGAGCGAGGTGAAGGTGTGCGTGAGCGTCACCGACGCCTGCGGGGCCAGGCTGGCGATCGTGCCGACGACGGTCGGGTTGGGGTTGTTGGGGATGCCGCCGTCGTCGGTGACGTTCACGTTGGTGAGCGTCGTGTTGCCGGTGTTGGTCACGACGTAGGTGTAGGTGACCGGCTGGCCGGCCGTTACCGTGGCGACGTTGGGCGTCTTGGTGATCGAGAGGTTGGGCGTGGCGGACGCCAGGACCTCGGCGAAGTTGTTGTGGATACTGCCGGTGTTCGCGGGCAGGACGGTGGTGATGAAGTGGGTGCCGGTGGTGCCGCCGGTCGAGCCGGCCACTTGCCCCTCGTGGGCGTACCCCGCGGGCTGCGTCTCGGTGATGGTGTAGCCGGCCACGTTGGACATCTGCAGCCCGTTGAAGCTGTAGTTGCCCAGGGCGTTGGTCGTGGTGGTCGCGTTGACCGGGTTGCCGTTGGTGTCCATACCGGTCAGGGTGATCGTGACCCCGGGGATGCCCGGCTCGCCCGACTCCTGGGTCAGGTCAGTGTTGGCGTCGTAGAAGACGGTCCCCGCGATGCTGCTCGACGGCACCGTCGGGCAGGCGGTGCTCTGGTAGTAGCCGAAGTCCACGGTCAGGTCGCTGCTGCCGCCGGGAAGCGTACCGGGCGTGGTGCCGCTGGGGTTGGGGTTGCTGTCGATGGAGCGGTCGGCCCCCACCAGCGTCAGCGTGGCCGTGTAGCCGGCCAGCGCGCCGCCGGTGACGAAGTTGCTCGCGTCCACCGTCACCGTGTAGGTCCCGGCGCCTCGGTGAAGAGGTAGCCGCCGTTGCCGCTGGTGGTCGCGTGGTCCGTGACCGACATCCCGGCGCCGTTGGTCCCGGTCAGCGTGAGGGTGACCCCGTTGATCCCCGGCTCCCCGGCGTTCTGGATCCCGTTGGCGTTCGTGTCGTTCCAGACGAAGTCGCCGATCGTGATCGGCTTGTAGTAGCCGAAGTCCACGGTCAGGTCGCTGCCGCCGCCGGCCAGCGTGCTCGGCGAGGTGCCCGACGGGTTGGGGTTGCTGTCGATGGAGCGGTCGGCCCCCACCAGCGTCGGCGTGGCCGTGTAGCCGGCCAGCGCGCCGCCGGTGACGAAGTTGCTCGCGTCCACCGTCACCGTGTAGGTCCCGGGCGCCTCGGTGAAGAGGTAGCCGCCGTTGCCGCTGGTGGTGGCGTGGTCCGTGACGGGTTGACTGAAGACGTTTGTGCCGGTGAGGGTGAGGGTGACGCCGTTGATCCCCGGCTCGCCGGCGTTCTGGATCCCGTTGGCGTTGAGGTCGTTCCAGACGAAGTCACCGACCTTGACGATGGCCGTCTCGCAGAAGTTATCCACGCTGCTCGACCCGTTGGTCGTCAGCACGATGTTCGAGACCACCGGCGTCGTCAGTGGCGTGGTCACCGCCCCCGGCGTCGTCGAGGTCTGACCCTGGTGCGAGTAGCCGGTGGGCACCGTCTCGGTGACCGTGTAGCCGGCCGCATTGCTCGGGTTCAGCCCGGGGAAACTGTAGGCCCCGCTCGCGTTGGTGGTGGTGGTCGTGCTGACCGGAGTCCCGAACTCGTCGGTGCCGCTGAGCATGACGGTGGTGCCGGCGATGGGCGGCTCGTTGGCCTGCTGGATGCAGTCACCGTTGGAGTCGAGGAAGTCCACGCCGCTGATCGAGACCGTGGCCGTCTCGAAGAAATTGTCCGTGCTCGGCGTGTTGGCCGTGGTCAGGACGATGTTCGAGACCACCGACGGCGTCCCCGGCGGCGTGTTGGTCACGGCCCCCGGCGTCGTCGAGGTCTGACCCAGGTGGCTATCGGCGGCTGGCGGCGTCTCGGTCACCGTGTACCCGGACGAGTTGCTCGGGTTCAGGTTCGGGAAACTGTAGAAGCCGCTGGAGTTGGTGGTGGTGGTCAGGTTGACCGGGTTGCCGAACTCGTCGGTCCCCATCAACGCCACCGTCGTGCCGGGGATCGGCACCCCCATCGTCGAGGTCGTCAGGCTCCCCGAGGTGGTGGTGTTGGGCACCAGGTAGTCGTAGCCGTTGAGGCTGACCGCCGGCTTGTTGAAGAAGTCGAAGGTACTGGCCGCCAGAACGCTTTGCGTCCCGGAATTGGACGTGGCTGGCAGCGACTGGTTCCCCGATGTGGCGTTGAGGATCGCGACCTGCTCGGATTTGTTCGTCGCGTCCGTCACCAACACGGCGGCGGCGTCCTGGATCTCGGCGTAGTCCGTCGCGCTGGTGTGGTAGGGGTCGAAGCCGGTCAGGTTGAACAGGCCCGTGGCCGCTCCGTTGTTGTATTCCAGGTCCCAGATCGCGATCTGGACGGCCGCCAGCAGGTTGCTCAGCGGGTAGCTCTGGATCGTGCCGGGGGGCGTGAGCGAGGACGAGAGCGTAGTCGTCACCGCCGGGAACGAGGTTGGCGTCACGCCCGGCAGACCATAATGGTTGTCGAGGTAGGCAATCTTGCCGCCATTGGCCAGCAACGACGGGGGATCGACGGTCACGGGGAAACTGGTGGGGGGATTCGCCAGATCGGAGGTGGCGTTGACGCAGTAGGTGAGGAATGTGTTGGTGTTCAGGCCAGCATTGTTGTTGGGACCGGTCACGTTGAAGACCAGCTGGTTGGCCGAGGTGTAAAACGGGGGTTGGGGCGATGTGTAACTGCCGACGTTGTAATAGATCCCGCTGAAGGGGACGCCCAGCCCCTGGTAGTTCGCCGTCACCGTCGTCGGGTCGATCGCGGTGACCTGGATCGAGCTGCTGGTCACGGACAAAACTTGGTTGATCTGCGAGATGGCCTGAGCACCGCTGTTGGTGTAACTGCTCGTCGGCGGGGTCTCCTTGACCGTGTAGGTCGTGCCGCCGGTCAGGCCGGTGAAGCTGTAGTTTCCATCGGACCCGGTCGTGATTGGGCCGCTGAGCAGCGTCGAGCCCGTGGAGTCATACAGACTGACCTGGGCGTTGGCCAGGGGGGTGGTGGTCGAGGACAGGACGCCGCCGCCGGTCGGGTCGGTGAAGACGGTCCCCTGGATGAAACCGGTCGCCGTCAGAAGCTCTCGTTTCTCGAACGCCTCGACCATCGCGCGGAAGCCGAGAAGGTTGGGACGGACTCGGCTGGACCTGCGGGCTTTCCTGTTGCTAATCATCGCGGATTTCCCTAGCTGGGTGAAAAATCGAAACTAGAATAAATCTGGGGGGAGCGGAACCAGGAGCCTCGCGGGCAACCCGCGCGACTGACGATCCAGGAAGGAATCGGGCTCAGGGCTCCGATCCTCGGGATACCGGGGCGACGGCCGACGGATCGAAAGCGATCCCGGGTCGATCGGGTTTTCATTCAACCAATAACCAGTTCGACAGATGCGTTATTCGTGCGTGTCAACTCTCCCGTCGGGCGGGTGTCGAAACTACGACTCGGTCGAGTGCTTTGATTCTCGGGCGGCGATCGAGATCGTCTCGGGTGCCGGGCCGATCGGATCGGCCCTCGGGACTCTTCCTCGAGCCCCGGTTGTTTCGATGGTCAGGACCAGAGGGTCCAGTCTCCCGAGGCCAGGACGGTGACGGCGATGAACAGGTTCGTGACGGCGTGCGCAAGGACTGCGTCGCCGAGTCTTCCCTTTCGGTAGAGGGCCAGGGCATAGAGGACCCCGACAACCATCCCCGCGAGCCAGCGGCCGTGGAGCATGCCGAAGGCGGCCGATGAGATCAGCAGCGAGGCCCAGGAGAACTTCCCGACGGGGACCGACTCGAAGTCGATCGAGATCAGGCGACGAGTGAGGTAGCCCCGGAAGGCCAACTCCTCGGCCAGTGGAACGATCGCGACCGACCCGATCACCCGGAGGGCGACCCAGGCCCAAGCCTCGCCCCTGGACAGGCCCTCCAACCCCGAGGTGAACGATCGGGCACCCTCCGGCCGGGCCGGCTCCAGCGCCATCCAGAGGGCGAAGGCAACCGCTCCGATCGCCACCGCTTCCCACGACCACCCCCGGAGCAGCCCGGCGAAGTCGCGGCGGAAGTACCAGAGGGCCAGCCCTCCGGTGAGCACGCGGAGACCGTAGAACGCGTCGAACCCCGAGGAAAACGCTCCAGTGACCATCGCCGTCGCCACGATCGTCAGGAACGGCCCGAGCAACGACAGCGACGGATTCGAGGTCGCGGGCTCGCGGGGATTCGCGAGGTCCGCCGCGAAGAACGACGACCGTCGCGACAGCGCGACCAGACCCAGGCCCACCCCGAGGAACGCGATCCACCCGGCCTGCGAATGGAACCCGCCCAGCGCCACGTTCGGCGAGACCCACGCCCCGATGAGGACCAGCGAGGTGATCCGGACCGCGTTGAAGACCCAGATGGTCACCGCGCCCACGGGCAGCAGGAGATAGGCCATGGGCCAGCGCAGCGACCCCCGGAACCACCAGATGTAAGCCGCCAGGAAGGCGACGACCAGGCCAATCCCCTCAAAACCCGAACACCCGTGGGCGATCCGGACCACGAACCCGTCCACCCCGACCCGGTAGAACTCCGGGTCGAAGGTCACATCCCGAGCCACCAGGACGAGCATGCCTCGGACCAGCCTCAGGGTCAACCCCGCCATCGATTCCCAGAACCGGTTCCCGAAGCCGCTGATCCAACAGGCGGCGACGGAGACCACCCCGCTCATCACCAGTTCCCGCCGGCTCCGGATCGCGATCCTCAGCCAGGTGCCGGGCGGGAGCAACGCCGCCAGCCAGGTCGCCCCCGTCGCCAGGCCCAACGTGAGGCAGGCCAGCACCCAGGCCCCGGCGTGCGGCGACGCGGCGAGGTCCCCCTCGCAGATGAACCACGTCAATCGAAAGAATCCGGCCAGCGACAGCCAGTGGGCGAAGAGCCAGACCACCCAGTGAACGTGTTCCAGGGCATCGACCTCGAAGGCCCGACGCAACCGAACCGCCAGCCGGACGCCTCCGAAGCTGAGGAACGCAACGGGAAAGATCAGGGCCAGGCGGAGAATCGCATGCGACCGGAAGACCAATAACGCCCACCAGGGCCCTACCATGTACCGGGTCGGTGATTCGAATCGGATCGTGAGGAACACGATCTCGGCGACGAGCAGGAGCGTCAGGACGATCGGCCGAACGTACGGGTGAACTCGCGAGGCGGGGGCGTCGGCGACCGGATCGATCGAGAGCGACAAAGCGACCTCCGCCTGTTCGGTACGTCGAGGGTGGAGAGGAGCCTGCCCGGCGGTCGCCCGCCGGGGCAGACCGATTTGGCGGGGCCGCTCAGACGCGGCGGATTCGATCGGTCAGGGCGAGGACACCGCCCACCAGCAAGGTCAGGGCGCCCGCCATCGAGTTCGGATCGATCTCCGGGACGTCGGAACCACCGCCGGCGGCCCGCGCCACCTTCGGCGAAACCGCCAGTAGCACCGCGATCAACGACAACATGGACGTGATGATCGGCGCCCGGCGAGTCGTCAACATCCTGGTTTTCGGCTTCCTCTTCGCCTTCTCACGCTTCTCGACGACGCCGGCCATCGATTCCATCCCCATCCGGATGGAGGCGGCCTTGGTCCTCGAAATGCGACGTCTTCGCCCGGATTTCTTCATTTTCACCCCCAAGGTCGAGACAATCTGTGATGTATGACCGTCGCAGGCTCGCGACGACCCCCGGGAAGTCCGGGATTCAAGCGGGTCGGACATCGGTCCGAATCACCGAACGAGAGGCCGCAAACCACGGCGATGGTAGCTGTTCTACTGGCCTTCATGTGGGAATGTCAACGGTGGGAGGCGGCAGGGGTATTTATTCGACGTGGCTATTTTTTTTTAAGCATCTGATGTGGCTATAAAGCGACCGCATCCTTAATTCTGGATGCGAAAAAACCACATTTTCTGAATCAGCCAACGCGTCGCTGCGATCCGATGGCGCGAAGATCGGGAAATTCATCCGAGGGTTTTCAGAATCATCGCCGATTTCAAGAGAAACCCGTAGAAATCATTTAAGTTTTATTAATTTATGTAACAAAACACCGATATAACAAGCGAGCAAGAATTAGCCTGAGTCCGCGATCTCAAAGCACGCGGTGCCAAAAAAAATACCGGCAAGGCCGGAGTTCTTTCTGTCTCCAGAGGTTTTTGTGCTTGATATAGCAATCAGATGACAGAGGATTTGATCCCGACGATTCCCGGCGCCGCGATCTCCCGGCGCCGCGTGGTCCGCTCCGTTGAGACGAGCGATCCGGCGGGGAGATCTGTCGGAACGTCCGATCCCGATCAGAGATCCACGATCATCACGTCGAGCCCTTCGGACTCGCGGAGCAGGCGCTCCAGGATCGAGCCGCCGAGGAGGCGGCGGTGCCAGGGGCGGTGGCTCTTGCCCATGACGACGACCTTGATCTCGTACTCGCGGGCGAAGGCGACGACGGTGCTGACCACGTCCTTGCCCCGGAAGGTCATCGGCACGCCGCCGAGCTGCTGGGCCAGCTCCAGGTTCTTACCGAGGATGCGCTGGGTGGCCGCGTCAGTCCGGGTCAGGTCCTCGGCAGGGGTCTGGATGTAGACGGCGTACCAGGGGGCGTTGAGCCGGTCGGCCAGGCGGGCGGTCTTCCGGAGCAAGGCCGGGGCGTTTGGGCTCCGGCTTGACATGCCGACCATGACCCGCTCCGTGGCCGAGGCCGGGGCTCGGTCAGCCTCGGCCCGGCGGTTCCGGCGGTCGATCAGGTGGGCCATCTCGGTCAGGGTCAGCTCGCGGAGCCTGGTCAGGTTGCCGGGCGTGAAGAAGTTCTCCAGCGCCCGTTCGGCGCGTTCGGGAGGGTAGACCTTGCCGGCTTTCATCCGCTCGAGTAAGTCCTCGGCCGAGACGTCGATGTTGACGATCTGGTCGGCCTCGCCCAGGACGGAGTCGGGCAGGCGTTCCTTGACCTTCACGCCGGTGATCCGCTCGACCTCGTCGTAGAGGCTCTCCATGTGCTGGACGTTGACCGTCGTGATCACGTGGATGCCGGCGCGGAGGAGATCCTCGACGTCTTGATACCGCTTGCCGTGGCGGCTCCCCGGAGCGTTGGTGTGCGCCAGCTCGTCGACGAGGCAGACGGTCGGGCGCCGGGCGAGGATCGCGTCGAGGTCCATCTCGCGGAGGGTCACGCCCCGGTATTCGATCTCCCGGGGAGGGATCACGGCCAGGTCGCCGATCTGCTCGGCGGTCTCGGCCCGACCGTGGGTCTCGACGATCCCGACGGCGACGTCAACCCCCTGCTTCCGGAGCCGATGTCCTTCGCGGAGCATTGCGTAGGTCTTGCCCACGCCGGCCGACGAGCCGAGGTAGACTTTGAGCCGGCCCCGCTCCTGGCGGCGGATCAGGTGGAGGAACTGCTCGGGGGTGGGTCGGGCCGACTCGACGGGCATGGCCAGGGTCTCCTGCTCCGGGCTGGGGAAACCTCAAAGATCGATGATTTGAAGTTTCCGGCCAGATCAATTCCCTCGGAGGTTCGGGCTCGGTTTCTCCTCGTCGAGGGCGAGGTTGAGCCGCAGGACGTTGACGCGGGGCGGGGCGCCGATGATCGCGCCGGAGCGCTCGGTGTGGGCGTCGATCAGCTCTCGGACGCGTTCGATCGTCAGGTTCCGCGCGGCGGCGACGCGGGCGGCCTGATACTTCGCCCCTTCGGGGCTGATGTGCGGGTCGAGCCCGCCTCCAGAGGCGGTTACCAGGTCAACCGGCGCGGGGGCGTCGGGGGTCGCCTTGAGGGCCTCGGACCGCTCGGCGACCTTCTTGCGGAGGTCGGGGTTCCTGGTCCCGAGGTTCGAGCCGCCCGTGGCCGAGGCGTTGTAGTCGACCGCCGAGGGGCGGGGCGTGAAATACTTGTCCGAGGCGAACGGCTGGGCCACCAGCGACGAGCCGATCACCTCGCGCTCGCGGTTGCGGATCAGGCTCCCTTCGGCCTGATCGGGGAAGATCGCCTGGCCGAGCGCCCAGACCGTCGCCGGGTAGGCCACGGCGCAGAGCGCGAACGTCACGAGCAGGCGGCCAGGGCATTCAGGGTCTCGCGGATCATCTGGGTCGCGTCCTTATCAAAAATGGTCGATGGTTGATGGTTGATGGCCGATGGCCGATGGCCGATGGCCGATGGCCGAGAAACCGAGATTCCCGATCGATCATCGTTCATCGCCCCATCGGTCATTCGGCGTTCAATTGATGCCCACCAGCGCCAGGAGCGGGTCGAGGGCGATGTCGATCAGCTTGATGCCGATGAACGGGGCGATCACGCCACCCAGGCCGTACCAGAGCAGGTTCCGGCGGAGCAAGGCGCCGGCCCCGACCGGCCGGTAGGTCACGCCCTTCAAGGCGATCGGGATCAGCATCGGGATGATGATCGCGTTGAAGATCACCGCGGCCAGGATCGCCGAGTAGGCCCCGCCCTTCGTCGCCAGTCCCATCAGGTCGAGAGCCCTCAGGCCGGCGAGGGCCTTGAAGTTGACGAACAGGGCGGGAATGACGGCGAAGTACTTGGCCAGGTCGTTGGCGATCGAGAACGTCGTGAGGGCGCCTCGGGTCATCAGGAGTTGCTTGCCGATCTCGACGACCTCGATGAGCTTGGTGGGGTCGCTGTCGAGGTCGACCATGTTGCCGGCCTCCTTGGCGGCCTGGGTCCCGGAGTTCATCGCCACGCCAATGTCGGCCTGGGCCAGCGCGGGGGCGTCGTTGGTCCCGTCGCCCATCATGGCGACGAGCTTGCCGCCCTCCTGCTCCTTGCGGATGTAGGCGAGCTTGGCCTCGGGCGTGGCCTGAGCGATGAAGTCGTCGACGCCCGCCTGGTGGGCGATCGCCCTGGCGGTCAGCGGGTTGTCGCCGGTGACCATCACGACCCGCAGGCCCATCTGGCGGAGACGGGCGAACCGCTCGGAGATCCCCGGCTTGAGGATGTCCTCCAGCTTGATCACGCCAAGAATCCGGTTCCCCTCGGCGACGGCCAGCGGCGTGGCGCCGCTGGAGGCGATGGCGTCAACGGTGGCCTGATAGCCCTCGGGGATCGAGCCACCCTGCTCCTGGACGTAGCGGCCCAGGGTGTCGGGCGCCCCCTTGCGAATGCGCGTGCCGTCAGGCAGGTCGACGCCGCTCATCCGGTTCTGGGCTGTGAACTCGATGAAGATCGAGCCAGTCGGGGCGTCGCCGTCAATGACTTCCTGCTGGTTGGCGAGTTCCAGGATGCTCTTCCCTTCGGGGGTCGGGTCGGCCATCGAGGCCAGGCCGGAGAGCCGGGCGACCTCGCGAGGACTGGCGCCGCCGAGGGGGAGAAACTGCGTGGCCCGGCGGTTGCCGATGGTGATCGTGCCGGTCTTGTCCAGGAGGAGCGTGTCGATGTCGCCGGCCACTTCCACGGACTTGCCGCTCTTGGCGATGATGTTCGCCGCCAGGGCGCGGTCCATCCCCGCGATTCCGATCGCCGCCAGGAGCGCGCCGATCGTGGTCGGGATCAGGCAGACGAGCAGGGCAATCAGCGTCGGGATGTCGAGAGTCAGGTCGAAGTAGCGGGCCATCGGGTAGAGTGACGCGGTGACGATCAGGAAGATGATCGAGAACGCGGCCAGGACGATCGTCAGGGCGATCTCGTTGGGGGTCTTTTGCCGGCTCGCGCCTTCGACCAGCGCGATCATCTTGTCGAGGAAGCTCTGGCCCGGCTCGGCGGTCACGCGAACGACGATCCGGTCGGAGAGGACGCGGGTGCCTCCGGTGACGCCCGAGTGGTCGCCGCCGGCCTCGCGGATCACCGGGGCACTCTCGCCGGTGATGGCCGACTCGTCAACCGACGCGACACCACGCACGACCTCGCCGTCGGCCGGGATCACCTGCCCGGCCTCGATCGCGACGAGGTCGCCCGACCGGAGCCGGGTCGAGGAGACGAACTGGCCGTTGAGGGCGTCGGCCGAGTCGAGCTTGAGGGCCGGCGTGTCGGCCCGGGTCTGGCGGAGGCTGTCGGCCTGCGCCTTGCCTCGGGCCTCGGCCAGGGCCTCGGCGAAGTTCGCGAAGAGCACGGTCAAGAGCAGCAGGAACGCCAGGGCCGACTGGTAGACGATCAGCCCGGTGCTCGCGTGATTGACGATCGACTCGACGACGACGATCGAGGTCAAGATCCAGCCGACCTCGACCAGAAACATGACGGGGTTCCGGGCCATGATGGCCGGGTTGAGCATGACGAACGAGCGCTTGATCGCCATGTGGACCAGTGCCGGCTCGAACAGCCTGAGCTTCCGCGTCTGTCGGCGTTGGATCTTGTAGTCCTGGGCTTCGGACGCCGTCCGCCCGGTCGTCGGGACTTCTTCGATATCGAGGCTCATGGGTTTTTCTCGATGGATCTTTCGATTGGGCTTGTCATGATCTTCTGGCTCCCTCTCTCCCTGAGAGAGGGTTGGGGTGAGGGGCGTGGCACGACTCCCCCGACCCTCGTGTTGTTGAGCGTCGCCCGACCGGCAACCACCCTCACCCCGGCCCTCTCCCAGGGGAAGAGGGAGTCAGATGTTGGATTCATGTCCCGTGTCCCTCCGCCGGGCGTGAGGGACCCCTGCCGGGCCATGGTTCGGTCCACGCATCTCCCCGAAGCGTGGCCTGACCATCCTTCGAGGCCCGACAGGGGTTCCTCTCGCCCGGCGAAGGGCCCGGGCCGATTCAGCTCAAGGCGTCGCGGCCGACAACTGGTCGGCCACCGGGCCGAGCACCACGGCGGGCAGGAACGACAGGGCGCCGACCAGGAGCACCGTGCCCAGGAGCATCCCGGCGAACGTCAGGTTGTCGGTCCGGAGCGTGCCGCTGGTCAGCGGGACGCGCTTCTTGGTGGACAGGAACCCGGCAACGGCCAGGGGAAAGATCAGGGCGGGGAACCGCCCCAGGAGTAGGACGATCCCCGTGGCGATGTTCCAGGGCGGGTTGTTGTCGGCCAGTCCCTCGAAGCCCGACCCGTTGTTCGCGGCGGCCGAGGTGAACTCGTAGAGGATCTCGCTGAACCCGTGCGGCCCGGGATTGGCGACGAACGCCTTCCACGAGGTCGCCGCGAAGACCGCCGCGCCGACGCAGATCAGCAGCGGGTGGAAGAGGATCGCCAGCATCGCCAGCTTCACCTCCTTCGCCTCGACCTTCTTTCCGAGATACTCCGGGGTCCGGCCGACCATCAGCCCGGCGATGAACACGGCGACGATGATATACATCAGCATGTTCTCGAACCCGGCGCCGACGCCGCTGAAAACGACGTTGAGCATCATCATCGCGATCGGCACCAGCCCGGCGAGCGGGTTGAGGCTGTCGTGCATGCTGTTGACCGAGCCGTTCGAGGTGGCCGTGGTGAACGCCGCCCAGGTCGCCGACGCGACCGGGCCGAAGCGGACCTCCTTGCCCTCCATGTTCGGCCCGCTTGCCACCGGCAGGCCGTCCGTCGCGGCGCTCGGCTTGACCTCGGCGAGGACCGCGACCACGCACCCGGCGACCAGCAGCGAGAGCATCACGCCGTAGATCACCAGCGCGTGCTTCCTGTCGCGGATCATGATCCCGGCCATGACCAGCGACGACATCGGCAGGACGACGATCGAGAAGATCGAGAGGAGGTTGCTCCAGGGCGAGGGGTTCTCGTAAGGGTGCGTCGAGTTCGGGCCGAAGTACCCGCCGCCGTTGGTCCCGACCTGCTTGATCGCCACCAGCGCGGCCACCGGGCCACGGGCGATGGTCTGGGTCTCGACCTTCGTCGCGGCGCCGTCGACCGTGGTTGCCGTCGCCGCCTTGCTGAAGGTCATCGGCACGCCCAGGCCGACCAGCGTGATGGCCGAGATCAGGCAGAACGGCAGGAAGACCGTGGTGATCCCGCGCATCAGGTCCACATAAAAGTCGCCCAGGTCCTTGTCTCCCCTCAGTCCCCGGAGCGTTGCCAGCATCACGCAGAGGCCGGCTGCGGGCGTGACGAACATCAGCCAGACGATCGAGCCGAGCTGGCTGAAGTACGTCATGTGCTGCTCGCCCGAGTAGTGCTGCAAGTTCGTGTTGGTCACGAACGAGCAGACGGTGTTGAAGATCACGCCGGTGTCGACGCCGTCGTGCTGGACCCCGGCGGCGTCCTTGTAGCCGAGGGTCGCCAGCGAGCCTTTGCCGTCGGGGTTCAGGGGTAGGTGCCTGCTGGAAATAGAGCAGGCCGAACGTGATGACGAAGAGCGCGGCGTTGAACGCGAGCATCGAGAAAGCGTAATGCTTCCAGTCCATCCGCGCGGGGGTCTTCTTGCCGATCAACCGGCAGAGGAACATCGGGATGGCGTCGAACCCTCGGCCGGTCCGATCGCTCGGGACGTCGAGGGAGCGGGCCATCAGCCAGCCGAGCGGGAATGAGGCCGCGATCGGCAGGGCGAAGGCCCAGACCGGATGCAGCCAGGCGGTAGACGGGTCCACTTGGGAAATCTCCGGGCGAGGTTGGGTCAGAAGCGTTCCGGCCGGATCATGGCGTACCCGAGGTACACCAGCGCGGCGACGGTCAGGATCGCGGTCAGATACAGCACGGCGGTCGTCTCCGATACGATCAGAGCCGGTCGCAAGCCGCGACCAGGCCGAAGAACAGGGCGAAGATCGTCAATCCCAGGGCAAGCGTTCCGATGGCCATTTGGGGGCCTCCTTGAGTTGTAGGGTAGGGCTTGCCCTGCCGAGAAACCGGATCGCGGCAGGGCAAGCCCTACCCTGCGGGTGCTTCAAGTCCGAGCCCGTGTCCACGGGCACGTTGCTCCGCCCGAAGGTGAAGCGTTCGTAGTAGCGTTGCATGTTGTGGAGGGCCGGCTCGAACTGGCGGTCGGCCTTCAGGGCGGCCTTGTACTCGCGGTACGAGGCGTCGTGCTCGCCGCGGCTCTCGTGGAGGACGCCCATCAGGTTGTGGGCCTCGGCCGACTTCGGGTTCAGGCCGATGGCCTGGCGGAGGCTGGACCTCGGCGTCGCCGAAGTGGCGGCGGTTGAGGGCCTGCTTGGCCTCGCGGAGGTGCCTGGCGAACGGCGAGAGGAACGGCGCGGGCTCGCCCGAGGGCCGGCCCGAAGGGGCAGGGGGCGGCCCTGCGCGGTCGAGGACCTCGGAGACGGCCCGGCGGAGCGCGTCGGGCGTGAGCGGCTTGGAGAGGAAGTCGATCGCGCCGAGCTTCATCGCCGCCACGGCGTCGGGGATGCTGCCGTGCGCGGTGATGATGATCACCGGCACGTCGTTCCCCTCGGCCCGGAGCCGTTCGAGGACCTCCATGCCGCCGAGCCGGGGCATCTGCAGGTCGAGCAGGACGAGGTCGACGTCGTTGGCCTTGAGCCAGGCCAGCGCGGTCTCGCCGTCCTCGGCGGCGGCCAGTTCGGCGCCGGTCGATTCCAGCGCGGTTCGGAAGACGAGCCGGACGTTGGGCTCGTCGTCGACGATCAGGATGTGCCTGGCGTGACCCATGATGGTTGCTCCTCGTGTCCGTTCGCGGCCGCCCCGTCGGAGGGGGCGGTCGGCAAGGTGAAGGTGAATGTCGTCCCGCGGCCGGGCTGGCTCTCGGCGTCGATCCGGCCGCCGTGGGCCTCGACGATCTCGCGGGCGATCGCCAGGCCGAGCCCGGCGCCTCCCGACGACTTCGAGCCGGGGACCCGGTAGAACTTCTCGAAGATCCTGCGCCAGGTGCTCCGGCGCGATCCCCTCGCCGGTGTCCTCGACCTCGAACGCGATCGACCCGTCCGGCTTCGCCTCGGCCGAGAGCTGGATCGAGCCGCCCCGAGGCGTGTGCGCCAGGGCGTTGCCGATCAGGTTGTCGAAGACGTGGGCGACCCGCTCGCGGTCGACCGAGCACCGGCGGCAGGCCGAACGCGACGGACCCTTTCAGCGTCGATCCCGCCGTCCCTGGCCCTCGACTCGAACCGCTCGATCGCCTCGGCGACCAGGTCGGCCGGCGCCGCGGGCTGGCGGTCGAGCCGGACCCGCCCCTGCTCGATCCGGGTCAGGTCGAGCAGGTCGTTGATCATCGCCAGGAGCCGGTCGGAGTCCTGCCGGGCGGCCAGGAGCAGCTCGATCTGCTTCGAGTTCAGCGGGCCGACGACCTCCTCCAGCAGCAGGTGGACGGTCATCTGGACGCCGGTCAGCGGGGTCTTCAGCTCGTGGCTGACGGTCGAGACCATGTCGCTCTTGAGCTGGTCGAGCAGGCGGAACCGGGTCACGTCGGTCAGGACGACCGCGGCGCCGAGGAGCCCTTGCCCTTCGTCGCGGATCGCCAGGACGTGCGGCAGGAAGAACCGCTCCTGGCCGTCGTCGCGGTACGCAGAGCGGCGTGCTCCAGGCCGATCGGCCGGCGGTCGAGCCTTGCCGCCGAGGACCTCGGCCAGCGGCTCGCGGAGCTGCGGCGGCGGGCGTCCAGGGGATCGGGCCGTCGGACGTGGCCACGCCGAGGATCCGACGGGCCGCCGGGTTGGCCCGCTCGACCGAGCCGGTCGGGTCGACCACGACGACCGGGTCGGGGAACGAGTCGATCGTCGCCTGCGCCGTCTGCTGGGCGCGGAGCAGCCGGGCGGTCCCGGCCTGGCGGAAGTTCGCGGATCGTCCGGGCCATCTCGTTGAACGCCTCGGCCAGCTCGCCCAGCTCGTCGCGGGTCGTCGACGGGGACGACCTGGTCGAGGTCGCCCCGCGCCATCGCCCGGGCCGCCTCGGGTCACCGCGCGGATCGGCTCGAGGATCGCCCGGCTCGCCGCCATCGCGATCAGCGAGGCCAGCGCCGCCGAGCCGAGCAGGGCGAAGAGCATCAGGCGGGTCGACGACTCGGCCGTCTGCCGGGCCCGGTCGTTCTCGTCCATCATGTTCTTCTGGTTGATGTCGAGCACGTCGTCGGCCCGGCGCTTGATCGCCTCGAACAGCGGCATGACGTTCTCGAAGTAGAACGCAGTCCGCTCCGCCTTCGCCTCGGGCGGGAGGGCGAAGAACCGGTCGGCCTCGGCGAGGTAGCGGCCGTGGAGGCGCGGTCAGGTCGTCGGACATCTCCTGCTCGCCAGGCAGGGTGACGTTGTTCTGCTCGACCCGGAGCTTCTCGCCGAAGGTCTTGCGGTTCTCGCGATACTGCTCCCGGGCGCGGGCCTCCTTGCCGCCGATGGCGAACCAGAGCGCCGAGTCCATCCGCTCCAGCGACTCCTTCATCCCCTGCGCGGCCAGGACGCTCCGGTAGTTCTCCCGGAGGATCACGTCGATGTTGTTCCCCAGCCGGGAGAACAGCGTGATCGCCCAGATCCCCAGGCCGACCATCAAGGCCAGCAGGGGCGTCACGCCGATCAGCATCTTGGTCCGCAACGTCGTGATCATCGAACTCCTCGTGGTGTCGTTCCTGAAGCATGCGCCGTGCCGAGGGATGTCGATCCGACTCAAGTCGCGGTCGCACCGTGGATTATAGCGATCGGCCTGGAGAGAGGGCGTCGCGGTCGGTCGGGCGTTCCGCAACGTGAGTTCGTTTGAGACGGGCGAATTGCACGGGAATCGGGTTGAGTTTTCGCGCGGAGGGCGTCGCGAGATCTTGGGTCATCTGGAGTGCGGGAGCTGGCTCTCGGACTCCAGGACAGAGTGGGATCGTGCCCTTCCGAGCCGTTGTCGACCAGGAAGACCCATGGGGTAGCCGTCCGAATGACTCGACCGGAACCCCCTGGACCTCGGGCCTCCGGCGCGACAAGATGATCCTCCGGCACGAATTGTTTCGGGGTCCACGTCCGGAGGGGTCGGCCGATGCCCATGCCCCGGTTCCGCGTCTCGATCGGCGGCCTCTCCGCCTTGGTCCTGGCCTCGGCCATCCTGATGGCCGCGGCGCGGTCGCCGACCGAGTCCTGGTCCAACGGCACGACCAGCCTCGCGCTGCTCGTCCTCGGCGTGGCGTTGATCGGGGCGATGTTCCGCCGGGGGGCGAGCCGGGCTTACTGGGCGGGTTTCGCCTGGATGGGGTGGGGTTACCTGCTCCTCGCGTTCGGCCCCTGGTGCGACCTGAAGATCGCGCCGATGCTGGTCACGAAGACGGCGGGCGAGAAACTCCACTTCCGTTTTCCTTCCGACAGCGGGATCGAGCCCTACGCGAGGCAGATCCCGGTGGCGGAGGGGGGCAGCAGCCTTTCCATGTTCGGCTATCAACAGATGGGCCATTCACTCTCGGCGCTGCTGCTGGGACTGCTGGGGGCCTGGCTGGCCCGGACACTGGCTCTGGAGTCGTCGGCGAAAGCCCCAGTCGAAGGGAGGACTCGCGTGAGGAGCCCGCATCCCGTCTTCGAGGCGCTCGTGGCCGTCGGCCTGGCGTCGCTCGCCTACCTCAGCTTCGTCCTCCAGCCGACCGAGTTCGTGGCTAACGGGACGTTCTCGGCGGGCGTGCTGATCCTCGGCCTGGCGACGATCGCGGCGATGACGCTCCGAGGGGCAGACCGCGCCTACTGGGCGGGGTTCGCCCTGATCGGCCTCGGCTACCTGGTAATGGTCTACGGCCCCTGGTTCGAGAACCACACCGCTCCCTTGCTGATCACCGAGACGATCTTCCGGGCGCTGGAGGAGGAGCACGGGCCGCACCGCGAGATGTATTACGGGGTCGTGGCGCCGCAGGGGCAATTCGCCCCGAGGTTGATCGGGCATACGCTCTCGGCGCTGATCCTGGGGCTGGTCGGCGGCGAGGTGGCCCGTCGGTTCGTGAGATGGCCTGAGAGGATCGGCAAGGAAGATGCGCCAATCGGCTGACGTCTGGTTGTTCCAGGGATGATTCGACGTCGCTCGCCCCCTCACCCCTGGCGGGCTGACCGACCGACACTTTGTCGCACGACGATCCCTGGGGCTCGCCAGCGGATCTTCCTCCCTCTCCCCCTGGGAGCGGGGCCGGGGGTGAGGGGCGTGGCCTCACCAACGGGCCGGAAAACAGGCTCGATCGAGAGCCACTCGCCCGGCGACCACCCTCACCCCGGCCCTCTCCCAGAGGGAGAGGGAGGCAGAAAAAGCCGCGTGGGCCGGTCTCTCGAAAAGTGTCGGTCGGTCAGCCCCTGGCGGGAGAGGGTTGGAGAGAGGGGCCTGTCACTTCATCCGAGACCTTTTGAAGAACCCTGGCGGCTGAACCCGCCGCGTTGCCAGGTCCGCGCCGGTCGTGTTACCGTCGACGGGATTGACCGAGACGAGACGATTGGCCCGCCCGCGGCTTGCCGCGCGGCTTTCACCCACGACGCGAACCCCCGAGACGAGAGCCACCCGATGATCCGCGAATTCCGATCGAGACTTCTGGCCCTGCCGGTGGCCGCGGCGACCCTGGCGACCTGGGCGGCGGCCTCGGCCCCGGCCGACTCGCCCAGGGCCCCCGCGGCGACCCGAACGGGTCAGGACGCGCTGGGCGACTGGACGACCGACGCCCCGGGCGTCCGCCGGAAGATCACCGTGGCCGACCTGCCCGCGCCGTTCGACACCCCGTCGTCCCGGAACCAGCCGAAGGTCGTCAAGCGGCCCGAGGGGGCCTGGCCCAAGGCGCCCGAAGGGTTCAAGGTTGAGGAGTTCGCCATCGGTCTGACCAATCCCCGGGTCATCATGACCGCCCCCAACGGCGACATCTTCGTCGCCGAGAGCCAGGCCCACCGCGTCAAGGTCCTCCGCGACTCCGACGGCGACGGCAAGCCCGAGATGATCGGCCCTGTTCGCCGAGCGGGCTGAATCGGCCGTTCGGCATCGCCTTCTACCCGCCGGGCCCCAGCCCGACGCACGTCTACGTCGCCAACACGACCTCGGTCGTCCGCTTCCCGTACGCCAACGGCGACACCAAGGCGACCGGCCCGGCCGAGACGATCGTGCACGAGCTTCCCGGCTTCGCCCAGCTCACCGGCGGCGGCCACTGGACGCGCGACGTCGTCTTCTCGCCCGACGGCAAGCGGATGTTCGTCTCGATCGGCTCGCGGTCGAACAACTCCGACGACGACGGCGAGAAGCGGCGGGCCGACATCCTCGAATTCGACCCCGAGGGGAAGCACGAGACGCTCTACGCCTCGGGCATCCGCAACCCGGTCGGCCTGGCGATCCAGCCGGGCACCGGCATCCTCTGGACCTCGGTCAACGAGCGCGACGGCCTGGGCGACCACCTCGTGCCCGACTACATCACGCACGTCGAGGAGGGCGGCTTCTACGGCTGGCCCTGGTACTACATCGGCGACCACCAGGACCCCGCCCACAAGGGCAAGCACCCCGAATTGAAGGACAAGGTGATCGTCCCCGACGTCCTGCTCCAGTCGCACTCGGCCTCGCTCGACCTGGCGTTCTACACGGGCGACCAGTTCCCCGGCGACTACAAGGGGGACATCTTCGCCTCCGAGCACGGCTCGTGGAACCGCGCCCGGCGGACGGGCTACAAGGTCGTCCGCGTACCGCTCAAGGACGGCAAGGCGACGGGCGAATATGAGGACTTCCTCGTCGGCTTCGTCACCCCCGACGGCGACGTCTGGGGCCGGCCGGTCGGCGTGACCATCGCGAAGGACGGGGCCCTGCTCGTCACCGACGACGGCTCGGGCACGGTCTGGCGCGTCTCCTACATGGGCAAGAAGGCCGCCGAATGAACAAGACGCGCGGGGGTTTCACGCTGATCGAGCTTCTGGTGGTGATCGCGATCATCGCCGTCCTGATCGCGCTCCTGCTGCCCGCCGTCCAGGCCGCGCGCGAGGCGGCCCGGCGGGCCCAGTGCACCAACAACCTCAAGCAGATCGGCCTGGCCCTCCACAATTACCACGCCTCGTGCGGCGGCTTCCCGGTCGGGTTCCTCTACCCGACCGGGCCGGTCCCGGCCAACACCTCGGTCCAGCAATATCGGTGGTCGCCGCTGGCCCAGATGTCGGCGTACCTGGAGCAGACGAACCTCGGCAACGCGCTCAACTTCAACCTCCCGCTCGGCACCGCGCCGACGGCCGGCTCGGCGTTCTGGCCGCCGTACCCGGACAACACGACGGCGATGGCCGCGCAGGTCTCGACCTTCCTCTGCCCGAGCGACGGGGCCCCTGCCCCTCTGGTCGGCTCCGGGCCGGCGAGCTACACCTTCTGCTCGGGCTCCGGGAGCAACGGCGGCGAGGCCACTGCCGCCGACGGCACCTTCATCCTCGGCCCGAGCCTCTCGATGGCCGACCTGATCGACGGGTCGAGTGCCACCGTCGCGGCGTCGGAGAGCCTGCTCGGGATCGCCGGGCCGTCGTACACCCAGACCTCGCCCACGCCGATCCCCTCGCCGCAGGCTCGCGCGATGGCCCACATCGCCGCCGCGCCGCTGAGCGACGCCGTCTGCGCGGCGGCGGCCAAGGGCTGGCTGCTCAACAAGGGGGCGGCCTGGTTCGACGGCAATTACCTGAACACGCTCTACAACCATTACCAGACTCCGAACGGCCCCGCGCCCGACTGCATCACGTATCACAACCCCGGCTGGAAGGCCGCGCGGAGCCTGCACCCCGGCGGAGCGAATGTCGCCTTCGCCGATGGGCATGTTGCCTTCGTCAAGAACTCGGTCGTCCCGGCCGTCTGGAGGGCCATCGCCACCCGCGCCGGGGGCGAGGCGGTCTCGGCCGACGCCTACTGAGGGATCGGCCGGAAAGCTCTTCCCGAATGGGACCGCGAGGCGGCGGCAGGCCCAAACCGCCTCTCCAGAATCGGGAGGGGCACCCGACCGGGGATTGTTCCTTCGCGGGCGACCTCCGCCCGCTGCCGGAATCCGTGGCGCTTCCGGACTGGGCCGCGCCCGACGGCTACTCGAAGAACCGCCCCACGGGGAGGCGGAAACCTTCGAGGAGCCCGGGAAGGGCCAGTTCGTCCGCCGAGCCCAGCTTCCTCGGCTCCTCGTCGGCCCCGAAGACGTGGGCCACCCGCGGCTCCGGGTCGAGCACGACCACGACCAGAACGCCCGCCTTGAGGTATTCCGCCACCTTCTCCAGGACCTGGCTCCAACGATCGCCCGCCGAGCGGACCTCGACGACCAGCTCGGGAATCTCGGCGCCATAACCCTTCGAAAGAGGCCCTTTCGGGAGCCGGGCATAGCTGTAATAGACAACGTCGGCCCCTCGGACGGTATCGGGGTCATGCTCGGTGATCACGGCCGAGTCATTACTCATCACGCGGCCCAGGTCTCGCTCGTTGACCCAGTTTCCGAGGAGTCGCCCAGCCTTGAGGCAAACATACCCATGTCTTCGATCGGGCGGCGGCATGTCGACAATCCTGCCCTGGACGAGTTCCTCGGGATACCCGGGATCGGGCCGCTGGCCGAATTCCTCGGCGGTCATGAGGGCCTCGGCGGTCGCCATCGGGTCGTCCCTCCTCTCTCGGTCTCGGTGGGTCGTCGTCCGGGATTATCGCCGATCGCCCGGGTTGACTCCACCCCGTCAGTCCCCGAACGCCGCCCGTTGCAGCTCCCGGCGCATCGGCGTCCCGTCGTTGTTGGCCAGGCCGACCCGCTGGATCAGCAGGACGGCGAACCGGCCTTTCTTCGGGTCGATCCAGGCTTGCGTGCCGAAGGCCCCGCCGTGGCCGAAGCTCCCGGGCGAGAGCGCCTCGGTCACTCCGACCGGCTCCTTGACGAGACCCCAGCCGAGGCCGAAGCCCATCCCCTCGACGAACCCGCACTTCAGGTCGCCGGTTTGCAGCCTGGTCATCTCGGCGACGGCGGACTCGGAGAGGATTCGCTGGCCCTCGAAGCTCCCCCGGCCGAGCATCATCCGGTAGACCCGGGCCAGGTCGGGGCCCGTGGAATAGAGGCCGCCGGCCGCGCTCGGGGGTCGCTCGCCCGCCTTCGGAGCAACCTTCGAGGAGGCCACGGCGACGAGCCGGTCCCCCTCCCGCCCATAGGTCACGGCCAGCCGTTCCATCTGGGCCGGGGTCGGGTAGAAGGTGGTGTCGACCATCCCGAGAGGGTCGAAGATCCGCTCTTTCAGGAAGGATTCATAGGACTTTCCCGAGGCGACCTCGATGACCCGGGCGAGGCAGTTGATCCCGGCGTTGCTGTACGACCAGCGCGAGCCCGGCTCGAACGAGAGCCGGCGTCGGGCGTGGTGCTCGGACTGCTCGGCGAGCGTGGTCGGGGGCGGGGCGTCGCGCTCGGGCGAGTCGGGCAATGGGCCGTCGGGCAGGCCCGAGGTGTGGGTCAAAAGGTCGCGGAGGGTGATCGGCCTCGACGGCCGCTCGGCGATGGATCGGTCTCCCTGGCGATAGGCCAGCCGCAACTGGTCGCGGAAGGCGGGCAGGTGTTTCTCGACCGGGTTGTCGATCGCGAGCTTCCCCTCGTCGACCAGGATCATGACCGCGATCGCCGTGATCGGCTTGGTCATCGAGGCGATCCGGAAGAGGGTGTCCGGCGTCATCGGCAGGTTGGCCTCGACGTCGCGCCGGCCGACGGATTCGAGGGCCAGCACGCCGTTTGCGTCGCCGACCACGGCGACGGCCCCGGCGATCTCCTTCTCGTCGACGAACCGCTGCATCGACGACCGGACCCGGCCCGCGAGCCTGGCATCCTGGGCGAACGCGAGCGGGGCGAGTGCGGGCAGGATCGCCAGCGTCAGGAGCAGAAGGCGGAGGGTCGTCATGGTCGAACTCCCATGGTCGTGGTTTCGCAAGGTTTCCCGGGCAATTTAATCGCTTGCCGGTGGCAAGTCCATGACGGGACGCGTTTTCGGCCCGAAGTTCACGACGGGGAGGCTGAGGCGAGGAATGGGAGACCCGAGAATTTTTCGGGTGACAAATCGGCTCCGGTCGACGATCCTCGGGACTCCGGGGCCGGACCCGCCGCGCTGGGTCGTGCGGCGAGGCGGCCCGCTGGCACCGATCGAGCCACCCTATCGATGAGACTCCTCGCGCACCGCAACCGATCGCTCGCCGCGATCCTCTGCCTGGCGGCCTGGCCGGCCGTCGGGGCCGAATGGAAGGCCGCCGACGGCCCCTTGATGACGCGCTGGTCGAAGGACGTCCGGCCCGACAAGGCCCTCCCCGAGTACCCCCGGCCGCAACTGGTCCGCTCGCGAGTGGGAGAACCTCAACGGCCTCTGGCAGCTCTCCTTCGGCAAGGCGGGGGACAAGCCGCCGGTCGGCAAGGACGCTCGACCAGCAGATCCTGGTGCCGTACCCGGTCGAGTCGGCCCTCTCGGGCGTGATGAAGCACTCCGACCGGCTCTGGTATCGCCGGACCTTCGCCATCCCCGAGAAATGGGCGGGCCAGCGGGTCCTGCTCCACTTCGGGGCCGTGGACTGGGAGGCGACCGTCTGGGTCAACGGCAAGGAGCTGGGCACCCACAAGGGAGGCTATGACGGCTTCAGCTTCGACGTCACCGACGCCCTCAAAGCCGGCGCCGAGAACGAGCTGATCGTCCGGGTCTTCGACCCGACCGACGCGGGCACGCAGCCCCGGGGCAAGCAGGTCAACAACCCGGGCGGGATCTTCTACACCCCGACCACCGGGATCTGGCAGACCGTCTGGATGGAGCCGGTCGCGGCCCAGGCGTCGATCCGCCGGCTCAAGATCACCGCCGACCCGGACGCGAGGCGGGTCGACGTCGTCCCCGAGATCGCCGGCGACGCCTCCGGCCTGTCGCCTCCAGTTGACCTGGACCGACCCCGACGGCGTCCGGCGAGCGCCTCGGCCAGCAGCAGCAGCACGCGGAACTGCTCGCCTGCCGCTCCCCGCCGGCGCCAAGGCTCTGGACGCCCGAGTCGCCGTTCCTCTACGGCCTGAAAGTCGAGCTGAAGCAAGGGCGATAAGGTCGTCGACGCCGTCGGCAGCTACTTCGGCATGCGCAAGATCGAGGTCGCCAAGGACGAGAAGGGCGTGAACCGGCTCATGCTCAACGGCAAGCCGGTCTTCATGGTCGGGCCGCTCGACCAGGGGTTCTGGCCCGACGGCCTCTACACCGCGCCGACCGACGAGGCCCTGCGGTATGACATCGAGATCACCAAGAAGCTCGGCTTCAACATGACCCGCAAGCACGTCAAGGTCGAGCCCGACCGCTGGTACTACTGGTGCGACAAGCTCGGCCTGCTGGTCTGGCAGGACATGCCCTCGGGCGACAAGTCGATCAACCCCAACCAGCCCGACATCGTCCGATCTCCCGAATCCGCCAGACAGTACGACACCGAGCTGAAGGCCATGATCGACGGCCTGCAGGCCCACCCGAGCATCATCATGTGGGTCGTCTTCAACGAGGGCTGGGGCCAGTTCGACACCAAGCGGGTCGCCGACTGGACCAAGCAGTACGACCCGACCCGGCTGGTCGACGCCGCCAGCGGCTGGGCCGACCGCGCGGGCGTGGGCGACGTCCACGACCTCCACGCCTATCCCCGACCCCGGCGCGCCCGCCGCTGGAGCCGAAGCGGGCGGGCGTCCTCGGCGAGTTCGGCGGCCTCTCGCCTGGGCGTCGACGGCCACACCTGGACCGAACAAGATCTGGGGCTACCAGGGGACCGCCAGCTCGCGCCGAGCTGACCCGCAAGTACGAGCGGCTGCTCCGCGAAGGCTGGGACATGAAGGACGCAAAGGGCCTCAACGCCCTGGTCTACACCCAGATCACCGACGTCGAGACCGAGGCCAACGGCCTCCTGACCTATGACCGCGCGGTCATCAAGGTCGACCTCGACCGCGCCGCCGCCGTGAACCGGGGCGACGTCTCGAGGATCCCCGTCGCCCGGTCCGTCGTGGCCGACTCGCGGGACACGCGGCCAGACCTGGCGGTACTCGACCGACAAGCCCTCCGGCGACTGGCAGGCCGCGAAGTTCGACGACTCGTCCTGGAAGGAAGGCCCCGGCGTCCTCGGGACCGCCAGCACCCCCGGCGCCAACGTCCGGACGACCTGGAACACCCCCGACGTCTGGGCCCGCCGGACCTTCGACCTCCCCGAGGTCAACCCCGCCCACCTCTACCTCTCCGTCCTCCACGACGAGGACGCCGAGATCTACCTCAACGGCGTCCTCGCCGCGACCGTCAAGGGCTACACCGGCGAGCTACGACGAGCTGCAGCATCACCCCCGAGGCCCGCGCCGACCCTCAAGCCCGGCAAGAACGTCATCGCCATCCACTGCCACCAGACCGGAGGCGGCCAGTCGATCGACGCCGGCCTGATCGAGCTGAAAGAGACGTCCCGCTGACCTGACCTAACCCGATGCAGGGCAAGCCTTTCCCGTAGGGTAGGGCTTGCCCTGCCGTTCATTCCGAATCTAACGGCAGGGCAAGCCCTACCCTACGGGGAGCCCGTCCAAAACGAACCCAATGACCCGCCCCCTCGCCCCACTCAGACAAAGCCAATTACTCGACCCACAGCCCTCCCAGACAAAGCCAATCGCCCGCCCATCGATTCTCCCAGACAAAGCCAATCGCCTGCCCCTCGACGCTCCAACACAAACCCAATCACTGGACCCTCTCCGACCACCTCACGTTTCCAACACAAACCCAAACGCTCCCGATCTCGGTCGATCTCATTTTCCAAAACGAACCCAAACATCGCGACATCTCCCGGCCGGTCGGCGAACTGGCGGGCCTCGGTCATCGAGCCAATGACCTCAGCCGTCCCGATGATATTCATCAACCCAAGCCGCGTTCGAACACACATTTTCCGACCATCGACAGAATCCCCCGATCCTCGTTCCCACGCGTGAGCGAGGTCGAGAAGGTAATCTGGGCGATCTCCGGGATCGAGAGGGGCACGAGCCTGGGGCCAAGTCGCACCGACTTGGCACGGCAAAGTCGTCCAAAATGGCCCTCGAAACCGCCGAAAAGGCGCGAAATCGGCCCGATTTCGGGTCAAAATGGGGCCAAAATCGACCAAAACGGGGCGAAAAATCGTCGTCTCGACCCACTTTGCACGACAAACCAAGGGAGTCAAGTCCGCCGACGCATCCCGACTGCGGCTCACTTCCCCCCGCCCGCCTTGACCCGAGCGCCTCGACGTCCGCCCAGAGCGTCCGGAACGCCTCCCGTTCCCCGCCGGGAAGCTTGTCCAGCGCCACCTCGTCGCGAATCCCGGCGAGGTCGGCATCCGTCTTCCAGCGGTCGAGTTGCTTGACGAGCGCCTGCCGGGTCTTCGCATCCCCGCCGTCGAGCACCTTCCCCCGGGCCGTCAGGTCGGCCCGGAGCCAGCCGAGGGCCTGCTCGCGGAGCCTGGCGCGGGCCGATTCGTCGGGCGGAGGGTCATCCTTCCCCGCCCCCGAACCGGCCAGCGCGGCGTAGCAGGCGGCGTTGTAACGGTGGCTCGCGCCGAGATCCTCGGCCAGCTTCGGGTCGGCGGCGAACGCCTCGGCGTAGAGCCGGACCGCGGCGTCGTAACGTTTTCGGGCTTTCAAGAGGCCGGTGAAGGCCAGGGCCTCGGCGGTGTCTTTCGGCCGGACTTCGCCTTTGAGGACGGCATCGAGCCGCCCGAGCAGGGCCTTGCGACGTTCGGCCTCCTCGATCTCCTTGTCGGCCCTGGCGATGTCAGCAGGCCTGGCATCGCCGATCCCTCGGGCACGGCGGTAGAGAGCGATCGCGTCGTCCATCCGTTCGAGGTTGAGTAGGAGGTCGCCCAGCACCCAGATGGCGGCTCCCAGGTGATCGCCGTCGATCCGGACGGCCTCGCGGAACTCGTCGATCGCCTCGTCGGACATCCCCTTATCGCGAAGCGCGATCCCGACGAAGTAGTGTGCCGAGGCGTTGTTGGGTTTGAGGCCGATGGCGGCGCGGAACTCGGCGATCGCGCCGTCCCGGTCTCCCCGAGCCTTCAGGATGGCCCCGAGGTCGTAGCGGACCAGGGCGTCGTCGGGCTTGAGCCGGACCGCCTCGCGGAGCGTCGCGATCGCCTCGTCGTATCGCTTCAGGCCGAGCAGGGTCCGGCCAAGCTCCCCGATGGCGGAGCCAGGTTTCTCACCGTCGAGTCGGGCCGCCTCGCGTAGCTCGGCGACCGCCTCGTCGGCCCTTTCCCCGGAGCGGAGTGCGAGGCCGAGCCGGTAGTGTGCCGTGGCGGATCTGGGGTCGAGATCGATCGCTTTGCGGTACGCCCGGATCGCACCGTCGCGGTCGCCCTGGGCGTTCAGGGCGTCCCCGAGGTTGATGTGATACAGGGCGGATCTGGGATCGAGCTCGATCGCCTTGCGGTGCTCCGCGATCGCACCGTCGCGGTCGCCCCGGGCATTCAGGACGACCCCGAGATTGGCGTGAGCCGGGGCGGATCTGGGGTCGAGCTCGATCGCCGTGCGGAACTCCGCGATCGCACCATCGCGGTCGCCCTTGGCGTTCAGGACGAACCCGAGCCAGTTGTGTGCCGGGGCGGATCTGGGGCCGAGCTCGATCGCCTTGCGGAACTCCGCGATCGCACCATCGCGGTCGCCCTTGGCGTTCAGGGCGTCCCCGAGGTTGATGTGATGCGAGGAGGATTTGGGGTCGAGCTCGATCGCCGTGCGGAACTCCGCGATCGCACCGTCGCGGTCGCCATGGGCGTTCAGGGCGTTCCCGATGTTGATGTGAGTCGAAGCGGATTTGGGGTCGATCTCGATCGCCCTGCGGTACTCCGCGATCGCACCGTCGCGGTCGCCATGGGCTTCCAGGACGAACCCGAGGCTTATGTGAGTCGAGGCGGATTTGGGGGCGAGATCGATCGCCTTGCGGTACTCCGCGATCGCACCGTCGCGGTCGCCCTTGTTATACAGGGCGAGCCCGAGGTTATTGTGAGCCCAGGCGTTTCCGGAATCGAGCTCGATCGCCCTGCGGTACTCCCGGATCGCACCGTCGCGGTCGCCCTGGGCTTCCAGGACGAGGCCGAGGCTGATGTGAGGCGAGGCGGATCTGGGGTCGAGCTCGATCGCCCTGCGGTACTCCCGGATCGCACCGTCGCGGTCGCCCTGGGCATTCAGGAGGAGCCCGAGGTGGATGTGAGGCGAGGAGGATCTGGGGTCGAGCTCGATCGCCTTGCGGTACTCCCGGATCGCACCGTCGCGGTCGCCCTGGGCTTCCAGGAAGAACCCGAGGCTGATGTGAGGCGAGGAGGATTTGGGGTCGAGCTCGATCGCCTTGCGGTACTCCGCGTTCGCACCGTCGCGGTCGCCCTGCGCACTCAGGGCGTCCCCGAGGATGATGTGAGGCGAGGAGGATTTGGGGTCGAGCTCGATCGCCCTGCGGTACTCCCGGATCGCACCGTCGCGGTCGCCCTGGGCATTCAGGAGGAGCCCGAGGTGGATGTGAGGCGAGGAGGATTTGGGGTCGAGCTCGATCGCCTTGCGGTACTCCGCGTTCGCACCGTCGCGGTCGCCCTTGATATACAGGGCGAACCCGAGCCTCTCGTGTGCCGTGGCGTATCTGGGGTCGAGCTCGATCGCCCTGCGGTACTCCCGGATCGCACCGTCGCGGTCGCCCTGGGCTTCCAGGACGAGGCCGAGGTCGATGCGAACGGCCGCGCTCCTCGGCCTCAGGGCGACGGCCACCTTGAAGTAAAGCACGGATTCCGGGATTTGCCGCGCCTTGTAGTAAGCCAAGGCGAGGTTGAAGTTGAACCAGAAGTCGGAGGGGTTCTCGCGGCGGATGGCTTCGAGCAGCGGTAAGCTTCCCGCCGGGTCGAGCAGTGCTAGCGTGTTGAAGACAGAGCGGAGCCTCGGGCCGAGCTGACGCTGATCCTCAGCCCGCTCGCAGAGGCGACGCAGGGCGGCGGCGTCGCCGCGCGTGACGGCGTCGCGGATCGAGGCTCGCGTTGGGTCGGTCTCGGAGGCCCGGGCGATCGCCAGCAGTCGCTCCCGGCTCTCCTTGCTCACTTCGAGCCGGGCCCAGTCATCGAGGGCCGCGATCAGGTCGTCGCCAACCTTGCTGGAACGAATCCGCTTCGCGGAATCCTCGACCGGCAAAACGCCGACGTCGATCCCGTAAGCCCGGAACGCGGCCAGGTACGCCTCGAACATCGCGGTGGTGTCGAACTGGTTGTCTTTCGTGCCCGCCCGACGGAGCCTGGCCTCTTCCAGGTCGGCGACAACCTGGCGGTCCTTCCGGTCGGCCTCGATCGCCTCGTCGAGGCGGGCCTTCTCGGCCTGGAACCCTTCGAGCCGGGCCGTCACCTCGCGGCGGAGGGCGGGGCTACCGCCGCCGGAATCGAGGGCCTCCCGGGCGATCCGGGCCTCGGCGATGGTCCTGTCCCAGTCCCTCGGGTTTCGGGAGCCCCTCGCCGCGATGGCCAGGCCCTCGGCCTGTCCCAGGGTCGCCAGGGCCGACTCGTCGGTCCGTCTCCGCTGGTCGGCCCGCTGCCGGGCGTAGCCGCCGAGCAGGACCGCGGCGAGGACGGCGACCGCGACGGTGCTCGTCACCGCCGTCCGGTGCTTCCTGCGCCAGCGTCGCACCTTCCGGGACCAGGGCTCGCGATAGGCGGTGACGGGCCCGTCGGCCAGCCAGCGCTCGACGTCGTCGGCCAGGGCTTTGGGGGATGGGTAGCGGTCGGCGGGGCGAAGGGCCATGGCCTTGAGGCAGATCGCCTCCAGCGCCGGGTCGAGCCAGGAGGACAGCTCGCGAGGCCGGGGGAACTCGCCGTGTTCGATCTTCCGGAAGGTCTCCAGGAGGTTATCGCCCTGAAAGGCGAGCCGGCCGGTCAGGAGGGTATAGAGGGTGGCGCCCAGGCCGTAGACGTCGCTGGCCGGGCCGAGCAGGTCGAGCCGGCCGGCGGCCTGCTCGGGGCTCATGTAGGAGGGGGTGCCGACCCTCGTGCCGGGCAGGGTCTCGGACGAGCTTCCGGACCCGGGGGCGAGCATGGTCGAGTCCGGCGGCGTGTCGGGGTCCGACCGGCCGAGGGCCTTGGCCAGGCCCCAGTCGACCACCAGGGTCTCGCCGTACTTGCCGACCATCACGTTGGCGGGCTTGAGGTCCCGGTGCAGCACGCCTCGGCTGTGGGCGTAGGCCACGGCGTTGCAGACGTCCAGGAAACGTCGGAGTAGCTTCTGGAGGGCCAGGGCCCGGGCACCTGGGTCGCGTCTTCAACGTCTCGTCGGCGTGGAAGCCGGCGATGGCGTCCTTGAGGCTGTCGCCCTTGATGAACCGCATCGCGTAGAAAGGGCGGCCGTCGTCGTAGCAGCCCAGGCCGTAGACCGGGACGATCCCGGGGTGTTCCAGCCGGCCGGTGATCTCGGCCTCGACGACGAACCGGGCCCGCTTGTCCGCGTCGTCGGCGTGACGGTCCTGGATCTCTTTCAGGGCGACCTCGCGGTTCAACTCCTCGTCGCGGGCGACGAAGACGACTCCGAGACCTCCCTGGGCGTGGTCGCGGACCTTCTGATAGCGGACGCCGGACGGATGGAAATCCCGAGGCTGGTAAGGGAGGGTCGCCTGCGTCCTCGGTCGAGCCTCGCCGGCGACCCGATCGAGCGATTCCTGGACGTCGGGGTCGGCGATCGATCGGCAGAGCGACGAGCGACGGAGCCGGCCGAGCTGAGGGCGGCGAGGCTCGCGGCAGGGTCGTCGCCGTGCTTCGCGAGGCGGCGGGCGACCATCGCCTCGAGGGCCTCGCGGTCGGCCGGGTCGAGGTCGCCCCGCTCGACCAGGATCTCGCCGATCGGCCGGTGCTTCTCCAGCGCCCAGGCGTTCATCGCGGCGATCAGGGCGTCGCGCGTGATGAAGTCATTCTGAAGGGCGTTGATCCCGAACAGCAGGTTGCGGTCCGCGTCGTGACGGAGCATGAGAACTGCTCCCGAAAGGCCGGGCGATGGGTCGGGGACGGCGACGTCGCGAGGTCCATGATAGCCCGGCCGTCGAGTGGGTGCCATCATCGGCTTTTGATCAGCCTGATCCGTCGGGCCTGGTCGTGACGCGGCCGTTCGCGGCGTGGTATCATCTCGGCCATCGAGGGCGCCTTTCGAAACAAAGGGGATGAGGCGTGGAATCGATCAGCGTCTTCGACATCTTCAAGATCGGCGTTGGACCCTCCAGCTCGCACACGATGGGGCCCTGGCGGGCCGCTCAGCAGTTCGTGGCGATCCTCCGCGAACGGGGCGAACTTCGGGCGGGTCGCGCGGGTCCGGGTCGACCTGTTCGGGTCGCTGGCGAAGACGGGCAAGGGGCACGGCACCGATATCGCCGTGCTGATGGGTCTGACGGGCGAGGACCCCGTCACCTGCGACGCGGACCAGATCCATCCCAGGGTCGCGGCGATCCGGTCGGGGCGAGTGCTCCGGCTGGAGAGCGGGCGCGAGGTCCCGTTCGACTTCGAGGCCGACCTGGTCTTTCACCGCTCGGAAAGCTTGCCGTTCCACCCCAACGGACTGCGGTTCTCGGCGATGATGGAGGACGGCTCGGGGCACTCGGAGACGTTCTACTCGATCGGCGGCGGGTTCGTGGTCCGCGAGGGCGACCCGTCGGGCGGGGGCAAGGATCGCCGGCCTGCCGATGCCGATCGAGTCGCCGGGCGACCTGATCCGCCATTGCCGCGAGCAGGGGCTGACCATCCCCGAGGTCGTGCTCGCCAACGAGCGGACCTGGCGGGATGACGCGGCGATCCGGGCGGGCCTGCATGGGATCTGGGACGCGATGCGGAGCTGCGTCTTCCGGGGGTGTTACACGGGCGGCATCCTCCCGGGCGGGCTGGGCGTCGTCCGCCGGGCGGCGAGCATGAACCGGAAGCGGCTGGGGGATGCAACGTTCGCGAATGTCGATGACTGGATGGCCGCGATCCGGGCCGGTGGCCGCGAGTTCCGCGAGATCCTGGGATGGGTCAGCTGCTTCGCCCTGGCGGTCAACGAGGAGAACGCGGCGTTCGGGCGGGTGGTCACCGCGCCGACCAACGGCGCGGCGGGGGTGATCCCGGCCGTGCTGATGTATTACGCGTGCTTCCGCGACTCCACCGATCGGGGGATCGAGGACTTCCTGCTGACGGCGGGCGAGATCGGCAGCCTGTTCAAGAAAGGGGCGACGATCTCGGCGGCGATGGGCGGTTGCCAGGCCGAGATCGGCGTCTCCAGCGCGATGGCCGCGTCGGGCCTCTGCCAGGTCTCCGGCGGCTCGGTCGACCAGGTCCTCATGGCCGCCGAGATCGCCATGGAGCACCACCTCGGCCTGACCTGCGACCCCGTCGGCGGCCTGGTCCAGGTCCCCTGCATCGAGCGGAACACGATGGGCGCCATCAAGGCCATCACCGCCTGCGACATCGCGCTGGGCAGCGACCCCGCGCGACGCCAAGGTCACGCTCGACGCCGTCATCCGCTCGATGTGGGCCACCGCCCAGGACATGAACACCAAGTACAAGGAGACATCCGAAGGCGGCCTGGCCGTGCAGATCCCGGTCAGCGTGAGCGAGTGCTGATCCGATAAACATTCCGTCGCCGTAGGGTGCGTCAAGTCCTCGAAGACGCACCCCATGAGCCGGTGCGTCTTCGAGGACTTGACGCACCCTACGCGCTGCTCGTTGAGAAGTGACGGCTTGCGACGAGACTCTGAAATCGTTAGTTTTAATTCGATCCCGAGAGATCCCTCCGGCCCGGCCCGCGAGTCCGATCGATGGCACCTGTTCCTCGCCGAGCGTTCACCCTGATTGAGTTGCTGGTCGTGATCGCGATCATCGCGCTGCTGATCGCGCTCTTGCTGCCGGCGGTGCAGGCGGCTCGCGAGGCGGCCAGGCGGGCGCAGTGCCTGAACAACCTCAAGCAGATCGGCCTGGCGATGGCCAATTATGAGGGGACGTTCGGGGGGTTCCCGCCGTCGATGTGCGCGGCGGGGTCGGGCTCGAATGTCACCTGGATCAACGGCTGGAGTGCCCTGGCGAGGGCCTTGCCGTTCCTGGAGCAGGGGAATTCCTTCAACTCGGCGAACCTGTCGCTCTGGAAGGAAGACCCGTCGAACACGACGACGATCGGGTTGACCGTGGCGGTGTTCGTCTGTCCGAGCGAGCCCCGGCCGGACGTCTCCTCGCATGATTACGGGCTCTCGGGCGTGACCAGCTACGGGGTGAGCCAGGGGGACTGGTTCGTCTGGGGAGGGTTCGCCGGGCCGCAGAACCGGAGTGCCTTCGGGATGAACCGGAGCCGCTCCCTCGGCGAATTCCGCGACGGGACGAGCCAGACCTTGATGGCCGCCGAGGTGAAGGTCCGCCAGCCGTCGTCGAACTGCCGGACCGTCCCGCTGTCGACGATCAACGACCCCAACACCATCCCGAGCCCGACCGCCGACCCGTATACCGTCGCGCCCGACTATGCGACCTGCCCGCTCTATCCCGACGAGTTCCACACCGAGTGGTCCGACGGCAACGCCCACTCCGCCGGGTTCACCACGGCCTGGCCGCCCAACAAGGCGATCCGGGGGAATGTCGCGGCGAACCGGGGGCTGGACCTCGACCTCAACGGCCTCAACGAGGAGCTGGGCGGGCCGACGTTCGCGGCGATCACGTCGAGAAGCTATCACCCGGGTGGGGTCCACGTCCTGATGGCCGACGGCTCGAGCCGCTTCGTCAAGAGCACGGTCAACGGCTTCACCTGGCGGAGCCTGGGGACGGTCGCCGGGGGCGAGATCGTGGCCGGTGCCGCCGACTGATCGACCGGTCTTGCCGGCTTTGCACTTTAATTCATTACGTTGAGACGATTTATGGGTATCCGCGAAACATGGGAGATCTGGGATCTCAGATTTGAGATCTCAAATTGTCCTGGAGCCCCCAGAATCCCATAAGCAGTCTCAGGGTATTGAATTAAAGTGCAAGGCCGGTCTTGCCGGGTGAGCGGGTTATGCGTGCGGGCCGGAGCAATCTCGACGGTCGGCAGCGAAGGATCGACGTTCTTTGGGCCGAATAGGGAAGGTACGGGGCCTTGATGGACCGTGCCCGAGGGCTTTCAGGAAGGGCCTCCTCCCTCCGGAGAACCGGCGGGAGGAGCAGTTGCCGTCTCGCCGACAAACGGCCGGGAGCATGGACGATGGGCGATCGCAAGCGAAGGAACGCGGTCCCGAGGCTGGAGCCGATGGATCGGCGCGAGCTGCTCTCGGGCCTCCTGGTCGCCCTGCAAACGACCCCGGCAATGCCCAGCCCCGCCCAGATCACCTCGATCGCCTCGAACCTGGCTCAGAAGGGCCAGGTCTCGGCGGAGCAGGCCGGCAGCAGTAACGTCGAGGCCGGCACCGGCAACGCGAGCGTCGGGGGCTCGAATACGGCGAGCGTCGGTGGCGGGTTATACGGCGGCGGCAACAACCCTCAAGGCATCACGTTCCCCACCGCCCCGATCATCGGGACGGGCACGCCGACGACGGCCGAGCTGGCCCGCGAGAGGTTCGTGGCCAGGTTCCTCGGCCCGCTAGCCATCCTCCCGGGCCGGTTCAGCGACCAGAAGCAGATCATCTTCCTGAGAGGGCTGGGCGGCTCGACGCCGAACTTCTTCCTCCACGCCGACTACAGCCTGGCGATCGTGATCCCCACCGGGTTCAACCGGACGAACCCAGCCGGCACCGGGGGCGATCCCACGGCGCCGGGCTATGTCCCGCCGGTGACGGGGTTCGCGTTCCTCGATGACAAGAACAACAACTCCGGCGGCGTCGTCGGCCTCGACCTGGTGGCCGACCCCACCTCGTTCGATGCCAAAGGCCGGCCGACCCGGCTGACCTTCACGGCCGACCCGAACGTCTACGGCGGGATCTTTTTCGTCGATTCCGCCGTCGGCACGGTGCATATCACCTACGGCAAGAACACGGCCACGGCGAACTTCAACGGCCGGATCTACACCAGTGGACTGACCAACCCGTTCCAGAACGTGGACCTGTACGCCAAGCATTCCGGCTGACCCGTTGTCCGATCCGTTCAGTAACGCTCGGACGCCACCACCTGCACCGTCTCCATGCAGGCCGCGACTGGGTGGCTCTTGAGGGCGGCGCTGTCGACGAAATGCAGGATCTTCTCCGCCACTTCGGGCTGCACCAGCAGCTCGATCCGAACGCGAGTGACCGTGGCGAACGGGTTGTCGACGGTATCGTGCTCACCCTTGCCCCGGCAGGTGGTCACGGTGTAGCCGGTCGAGCCCATCGCCAGGAACTGCTTGAGCAGGATGGATTCCAGCGCCCCGTCAGCGTAGACGGTGACGCGGCGGATCGTCTTGAGCTCGCTCATGAAAAGGCTCTCCCGGTCGGCCCCCGGCAAGGCCGGCCCGGGCCGTCGTGGGCCCTCGAACCGGCAATGAATTCAGCATAATCGCCTGGGTCTCGGTTTGCAATTGACGAGATTCGTCGCGGCAATTAAAGGTCATCACTTGATCGAGCGAATGATCGTGGGTCGGATCATCGGCTCGCGCGGGCCGGCCTGTTGAGGGCACGCGAGCTTCAGGAGAGGAACCCGACCAGGCCAGAGCCCGGCTGGCCCGCGGCGGCCTCGACCCAGCCCCGGACCAGCAGGAGAGTGCTCCCCGGGTCGTCCTCCGGCTCCTCCACCAGAACCCCGCGCAGCGGTCGGAGGGCTCGGGCGACCTGCTCGGGCGACCACCGGCCGATCGCCGGGCAGTCGTTGGGCTCGGGGATCGGGATCGGGCTCCCGCCGAAGACGAGATCGGTCAGGCTGAGCGGGACCTCAAGCTCGACCAGAAATCGGTCGATCGTCTCAATCCACGCCCCGGATCTGGAGATTGAGGAGATCGGCTCCAGCGCCTCGCCGAGGTACGAGCAGAGCCCCTCCAGGGCGTAACCGTAAACGTAGCCGTGAGACCGGGGAACCTTGCCGAGGTCGTCGCCGTTGACGAACCGCGTCAGGGCCTCGCGGCAGGTCGGAATCGGGTCGTCGTCGGGGTCGGGGTTGTCGTTCATTGCGTCGACCTGGGAGAACAGGTATTCCGACGAGGCGACCACCGAGTTGACCAGCGCCCGGTCTCCCGAGCCCCGGACCCGGGCGAGTTGATCGAACGAGACTACATAGACCGTAATCGAGGAGGACATCGGGGGCGTATCCTGGGGAGAGGAGAGGTGAGGTCAGATCGGCGCACGATCCTGGTCAATGATTTTCCTGGAGCGATTCACGACCGGATCGCGCACGAGAGAAGAGAAAGGGGACTGGCTCCCGGCCCTTTGACCGGCCATCGGTCCGCCTCGCCGCCGGGCGGAATCGGCGCTTCAACCGGGGCCGGGAGCCCGTCCCCGTTCTCCTCCCTCATGGGCCATCCGACTGTGAACCGCTGTAGAGCATTTCGTCCCTCGCCGCAACTGGCGCGATCTCGCGCGATCCTCGGTTCCCCTGAGAGGACCGCTCTGCATTACCGACAAGTTTTGTCGTAGGCGGTCACGACCCTGTTCCGTCGCATTCGCTCTCAACCCTGAAACGATTGCGGCTTCCGACTCCCTCTCCCCTTGCGGGCATCGGTATGGACACAACTTTTCGAGTTGGTCAACCGGAGCGTTCAGGGAAGAGGCGAGGGAGTTGGCGACGGGCCAAGGCGAGGACTTCTTCCAGGTCCTCGACCTGCATCAGGTTGTCGATGGCCAGCAGCCGCTCCAGCCCGGCCAGCAGGGCCGGGGCCGTCGACTCGACCCGATGCTTCATCTGCCTCCCGGACAGCCGGACCAGGATGACGCGGAGCCGCGTCGCGGCCGGCGACCGGTCGCGCTGAAGGTGCCAGGCGGTCAGGCAGGCCATGCTCGCCACGCACAGCCGCCGCAGGAACGCCACGCCGGTCTCCTGCTGCCACGCCTCGGCGTTCATGCCGGCCGATTTGAGCAACTTGTGATACGACTCGATCGACCACCGCCACGCGTACCAACGGCCGATCGTCGCCGCGTCGGCGTCCTTGCCGACGACGTTGGTCAGCAGCCACCACTCGGCCAACACCGTCCCCGCCTCGTTGACCACCCGCGTCACGACCATCCGCAGGGGCAGTGGCGGGCCGGGGACCTCGATCTGCTTCTTGTGGCCGCCGGCGGTCTTCTCGCCGGTGTGATGCCGCGCCGGCCGGTGCAGGACCACGGCCGCCTCGGCGACGCGGACCGTCCCGGTCCCGGCCCGGATCGTGACCACCTCGGGCCGGCCCTCCGCGTCGAGCACGTCGGTGAACGAGCCGACCAGGCCGGTGACCACCTCGCCCAGCTTGCACTCGCGGCCCTCGTGCAGGACGACCCGCTCGCGGTCGGCACGGACGACGAACCGATGGCCGGCGGCCTGCCAGCGGCGGTAATGGCCGACCGAGTCGGCCTCGCGGTCGATGACGTGGATCAGCGTGCGGCCCAACCCCCACCGGCCCGCCGCCGCCATCACCTCGTCGAGCTCGTTGACGTGCCCCGGCGGCAGGGCGGCCCCGCCGATCCGCGTGGAGAGCATGCCCTCGGCGGTGCGGAGGCGGAACTCCATCGGCCCCAGCGGGCGGCCATCGGCGGCGGCGACGACCAGGGCGGTGCCCAACTCGTAGCCCCGATCGGTGTCGTGGGACCGGACATAGCGGTCGCGCTTCGATTCGTGCTCGTTGAAGTTGAACATGCACCAGTCGTGGACGACCAGCGCGAACCGCTCCGGGCAGCCGGCCAAAGCGGCGCGGACGGCATCCTGGGCGGGCTCGACCAAGGCGTGGAAAGGGATGTCCTCATGGTTGAGGAAGCGGCTCATGGCCCGAGTCGCGGCGAAGGGCCGGGCCGTACCCGGCAGGGCGGACAGCCCCGTCACGAGGGCGTTGACCGCGTGCGAATGCTCGCTCACGAGCTTCCAATACCGATCCTGGTGACGGCTGTCCAGGTGGCCGAAATGATAGCCATGCCGATCGAAACTACCCAGGTCGAAAAGTTGTGTCCATACCGATGCCTTGCGGGAGAGGGCGGGGAGAGGGGTTCTGCTCTCGGGCCCCGGTGGTCGACCCCTCTCCCCAACCCTCTCCCGCAAGGGGAGAGGGGGCCAGAAAGACCGTCCCGGCCATGCCTGGGCGCTGAGGCAAGGGGTGTAAATCTCGACCTACCCTGAAAAACTTGTGGGTCATGCAGAGCGAGAGGACCGTGGGAACGAGTGGAAAAAGGGTTGATCCTGGGCGGCCGGCGAGCGTCCTCCAAGGCGCTCCTCGGCGTGGTTTCGAGATCCCTTGCATCCAAGCTCTTTTTCGCCTCTAATAAGATCAACAAAGGTTCAAGAAGATCTCGCGGAGGGGGACAGATGCGGTTCGGGCTGACCATGCTGGTCGCGGGGATGGCGCTGGGCGTGGAGGTCAGAGGGGCTGGGCCCGATCCGTTGACCTTTCGCGAGGAAATCCGGCCGTTCCTGGCCAGGCATTGCGTCAAGTGCCACGGGCCGAACAAGCAGAAGGGCGGCCTCGACTTCTCGAAGCTGGACGACGAGGCGTCGGTTCGCCGACGACGGAAAGTCTGGCGAGGGGTGGTCGAGCAGGTCGAGACGCTCGAAATGCCCCCCGAAGGGGAGCCCGAGGTCGCGCCCGAGGCCCGCGATCGGGTCGTCGGCTGGCTCAAACAGGCGGTCTCGACCTTCGATTGCGACGACCCTTCGACCCTCGACCCCGGCCCTCCGCCGGTCCGCCGGCTCACCCGCGACGAGTACGACCGAACCCTCCGCGACCTCCTCGGCGTCGAGTTCAAATCGGCCGAGGTCGTCGGGATGCCAAGCGACGGCGACGGCTCGGGCTCGAGCTTCGCGAACCTCGCCGAAGCCCTGATCCTCCCGCCCGTCCTGATGGAGAAGTACTTCGCGGCCGCCGACAAGGCCCTCGAACTCCTGTTCGATAAGCCGAAGAGCAAGAAGGCCCTGGACGCCCTGATGGTCGCCCGGCCCGGCCCCGACCTGACCGAGCGCGAGGCCGCCCGCAAGGTCATCGCCCGGTTCCTCCGCCTGGCCTATCGCCGGCCGGTGAGCGATGAGGAGATCGCTCGGTTCCTGGCCCTCTTCGATCGCTCGGCCGCGAAGGGGATCAAGTATGAGGACTCGGTCCGGTCGATGGTCAAGGCGGCGCTGGTCTCGCCCCACTTCCTCTTCCGGGTCGAACGGGATCGAGTCTCGAAAGGTCCGGAGACCTCGTTCCGGATCAACGACCACGAGCTGGCCGTCCGACTGTCGTACTTCCTCTGGTCGACGATGCCCGACCCGGCGCTCTCCGACCTCGCCGATCAAGGGAAGCTGTCCGACCCCTCGACCCTCGAAGCGCAGGTCCGGCGGATGCTCCTCGACCCCAGGGCGAGGGCTCTGACCGACAACTTCGCCGAGGCCTGGCTGCAAGTCGGCAAGCTGGCCAACGCCCGGCCGAGCACCGAGTTCTTCCCGACCTTCAACGGCAACCTCCGCCGGGCCCTCCGCGAGGAGACGGTCACCTTCTTCGACAAGCTTCGCGAAGAAGATCGGAGCGTCCTGGAGCTGCTCGACGCCGACTATGCCTATCTGAATCAAGACCTGGCCAAACATTACGAGATCCCGGGCGTCGAGGGCCCCGCGCTCCGGCGCGTCTCGCTCCCGCCGAACTCGCACCGGGGGGGCTTGCTCGGAATGGGCAGCGTGCTGGCGATGACCTCGCACACCTCGCGGACGAGCCCGACCCTCCGGGGCAAGTACATCCTGGAGGTCGTCTTCGGCACCCCGCCGCCGCCTCCGCCGCCGAATGCGGGGAAGCTCCCGGAGGAGCGGAAGAAGGGCGAGCCCCCGAAGTCGTTCCGCGAGCAGATGGCCCAGCACGCCCGGCAGGCCGAGTGCGCGGCGTGTCACGCGAAGATCGACCCGCTTGGCTACGGCCTGGAGAATTACGACGCCGTGGGCCGCTGGCGGACCGAAGACGCCGGCAAGCCGCTCGACGCGACCGGCACGCTCCCCGGCGGCGAGACCTTCCACGGCGCCGAGGAGTTGAAGACGATCATCCTCGCTCGCAAGACCGACTTCGAGCGGAACCTGATCGAGCGGACGCTCGCCTACGCCCTGGCCCGCGAGGTCCAGGGGGACGACGAGTGCGCGATCCGCAAGATTCTGTCCGACCTCGAACGCGACGGCCACAAGTTCTCGACCCTGATGCTCGGGGTGGTCCGGAGCGTGCCCTTCCAGTACCGTCGGACAACCGAAGACCGCGAACCAAGGCCCGGAGACTCGCCATGACGATCAAGAAGGGCGTCCCCCTGTCCCGCCGAGCGGTCTTGCGAGGCGCCGGCGCGTTTTTGGCCCTGCCATATCTCGAAGCGATGGCCCCGCGTCGCGTCCTGGCCGCGACCTCGGGCAAGCCGCCGCTCCGGCTGGGGATCTTCAGCGTCACCGGTGGGACGGTGCTGGAGTCGTGGAAGCCGAATGAGGTCGGGCCGCTCGGCAAGCTCCCGTCGATCCTCCGATCGCTCGAACCGTTCAAGGACGACCTGCTCGTCCTCTCCGGCCTGGCCCACCAGGGCGATTCCGAGGGCCTCAACGGCCACGAGCACTGCGCCTTCCTGCACCTGACCGGCGCCCCGAAAGCCAGCAAGATCGACGGCAAGGTCCGCGTCGGCGTCTCCGTCGACCAGGCCGCCGCGCGGGCGACGGCCGACCAGACCTACCTGTCGTCGCTCGAAATCGGGCTCAGCAACCAGGAGACGAAATACTCGTTCCGGACGCCCGAGACCTACGTCCCCTACGAGGCCAACCCCCGGCTCGTCTTCGAACGGATGTTCCGGGGCCGTCCGCCCGTCGTCCCCAACTGGAGCCGCCGGGGCGTCGTGAGGGCCGAGCAGATCCAGGCCTCGGCCCGGCCCGAGTCGCCCGACCGCGCGGTGATCGACCTGGTCCTCGACGAGGCCAAGACCCTTCGCCGCGACCTCGGCCGGGCCGACCGGCACAAGCTCGACGAGTACCTGCACTCGGTCGAGTCGATCGAGAAGCGGGTGACGTTCCTCGAAGCCCGCCAGGCGCAGGAGGCGCTCGACGCCGCCGATCCCGGCCCCTCGAAGATCATCCTTCCCACCAATCTCCCGGCCGAAGGGCTGCCGATCTGGAAGGTGACGCAACCCGTCGAGCGCGACCCCGAGCGGCACGGCGAGTACATCGCCCTGATGGCCGACCTGATCGTCCTGGCCTTTCAGACCGACACGACGAGGGTCGCCACCCTGGCCGCCGGCAGCGACGAGGCCTCGTTCCCCGGCGTCGTCACCGTCGGCTACGAGCGGCATTGCCACACCCTGGAGCACCAGGGGAACGCCGCGCGGGTCGAGGACGCCGACCCGATCGCCCGCGAGGCCTGCCGCCAGATCCACGCCTGGTACACCTCGCTCTTCGCCCAGATGGTCGCCCGGATGAAGTCGATCGACGAGGGGGGCTCGACCCTGCTCGACAATACCCTGCTCATGTACACCTCCTACATGGCCGACGGCGGCCACGGCCGCGAGGATTACCCCGTCCTCCTCGCCGGCAAGGCCCAGGGTACCCTCCGGCCCGGCCGCCACATCGCCTATCGAGACAAGACCCCGGCCTCGAACCTCTACGTCGAGATTCTCAACCGAATGGGTATTGAAACCGACGAATTCGGCGATAATAAGACTGCCAGGAATAGGGGTTACGACGGGCGGCTGCCGGGGTTGGTTTGATGGGGAGAGAATCGAGAGCTTGGGTACGAATGGTTCGGGGTGAGTCGTTGATGTTTTTGTAGGGGCCGCTGTGCGGCCCGTGCCCTGGAGGTCGAGGCCTGAAACTTTGGGCCGCTCCGCGGCCCCTACGAAACCGTAGGCAGACGATTCGAGTCATCCGAGGCGACTTGAACTTCATGGGTGCTGATCAGATTGCGGCCATCCGACCGATGATCGTGGAATTGGAGGACGGCGCGTCGGAGGACGACGGCAACCATCGCTGCGCGACCTTCGTCGTTTCCGGCCAAGACGAGACCTGGGTTCAAGTGATGCTCGGCACCGTCAATCTGGCCTATCCGTTCCCCGATGACCCGATCGGGCGGTTACATCGTCATGGAATCCCAGGGCTACCCGGGTTGGTCCTCGACAGTTGGCAGCCGGACCATTTCGCGACCTTCTCCTACGATAAATTGACCAGCAGTCGTGAGGTCGCGAGGTTCATTGATCGGCTGTTCTGCGATTTTCTGGCATGCGGTCCGGACTATCCTTTGGACATCGGGATCGAGAAAATGTAAGTTTCTCGCTCCCACGCGGATCGTGGGAACGAGTCATTGAACAAGCAACTTTGAAAAACGATGAATAATTTTTACGAGATCATCCTCTATTGGAACCGCGCCGATCAGGCGATCATCGCCAAGGTGTCCGAGTTGCCGGGCTGCGCGGCGGATGGGACGACGTACCAGGAAGCGCTGGCGAATGTGGAAGTCGTCATCCGGGAGTGGATCGAGACGGCGCGCGAACTCGGGCGACCGGTCCCGGAGCCGAGGGGCCGGCTGATGTTCGCTTGACGTTATTGGGGGACAAGAGGATGACAATGACCTACAAAGTTGCCCTGCATCGATCGGAGGAGGGAATTAGCGTCCGCGTCCCCGGCCTGCCGGGCTGCTGCTCGCAGGGGGCCGATGAGGCGGCGGCGCTGGCGAACATCGCGGACGCCATCCGCGAATACCTCGAAGTCGCGGCGGAACTGGCCGACGAGGCCGAGGCCCGCGAGGTCGAGGTCATTGTCTGAACATGCCCAGTCTCCCGGGGATCAATCACCTCGATGCCGTCTGAGCGCTGGAGAAGGCCGGATTTTACGTGCGACGCCAGAGCAAGCACATCGTGATGACCGACGGTTCTCGGATCGTCACCATCCCTCGTCACAATCCCGTGAACGAGATCACGATGGGGACGATCGTGCGAGGAGCCGGGCCGACGATCGATGAATTTCGCAAATTATTAGAACAGATCCTGTCTGGTAGATCCTCGGATGGTGGATGTCCGCCCGACGAGGCCATGACTTCTCTCGGCGAGGCGCGGAGGGCATCCGTGTTGGGAATCAGGGTCCAGATCGTCCGGTTCGTCGATGACTGGCAACCCGGTTTCGTCGAATGCCAGTTCGTCGATGTACGGGGCCGGACCTGGTCCTTCGTCGAGAAAGTGCCGGTCGTGACGACCGCCGACCTCGACGCCGAGGGCCATTATCCCCAACCGGGCCTCATCGCTTGCGAGGAAGTCGGGCGCGGCCGGGATGACTCGGGCGCGAAGTCGTCAGCGTGGACACCGGGCGACCGTGGGGCGTCGAGTCGGTCGAGGGGGTTACCCGGTTCGATGTCTTCGCGGAGTGCCTGGCGGATCGCTAGCCGAGACCCGATCGGCCCTGCTCAGCGACCTTGGGGGTTTCCGCCATGTGGTGGCGTCGGAAGCGCGGCTATACCTGTCGGTGCTGCGGGAAATACCATGCCGAACTGCCGCTGCACTACGGGGCCGAGGCTCCGATCCAGTGGTACGCGGTCGCCCCGGAAGAGGTCGAACGAAGGTGTCGCCTGACGAGGGACCAGTGTGTCATCGACGACCAGTTCTTCTTCATCATCGGCAATCTGGAGATCCCGGTCATCGGCTCGAAAGAACGATTCTCCTGGGATGTCTGGGTGTCGCTGAGCGACCGGAATTTCGCGAGGGCTGTCGAACTCTGGGAGCAGCCCGGCCGGGAGTCGGAGACGCCCTATTTTGGGTGGCTGAGCACGGCCTTGCCGGGCTATCCGGAGACCGTCAACCTCAAGACGATGGTCCAGACCCGCGAGGTCGGCCGGCGGCCCTCGATCAAACTGGAACCGACCGATCATCCGCTGGCGGTCGAGCAGCGCGAGGGTATCTCGATGGCCCGGGTCCAGGCGATCGCGGAGCTGGTGCTCCACGGTCAATCGTCGTGAGGGCGTCAATGCAAAGGATCGAACTCCGATGATCGAAAGCGATACCAGCGGCCCGGGCCTGTTCGTCGCCGTGGGGCATGACGGCCTGCGGATGTCCTCGGCCGACGGCTTGACCTGGTCGCATCTCGCGACCGGCAAGGAGGGCGAAATCTACCGCGCGGCCTGCTTCGGCGGCGGGCGGTTCGTCGCGGTGGGGTCTTACGGCGGGAGCAACATCTTCGCCGGGTCGCGCGACGGGGTGAGCTGGGAGACGAGGACGCTCGACGCCAAGTATTCGAAATATCTGCGCGGGGTGGGCTATGGCCGGGGGGAGTTCCTCGCCATCGGGGGCGACCCGGGCTCGGTGGGAAGCTCGTCGCCGCTTCTGGTCCACTCGTCCGACGGCGTCAACTGGAGCGACTTCGTCGCGTTCGCGGGGAAGAACATCCTCCGGCGGGTCGCGTTCGGCGACGGGCGATTCGTCGGCGTGGGCGACCGGGGACGGCGGGCGACCTCGACCGACGGCCGGGAGTGGGTCGATGCGCCCGAGGTGAAGGCGATCGACACGCTGGTGGACATCGCCTTTGGCGGCGGGGTGTTCGTTGGCGTGGGCCTGCACGGGCTGAGGATGAGCACGCGCGACGGCCTGGCCTGGGGGCATCGCCAGGTCGGCGAGGAGGGAGAGCACCTCAACTCCGTGGTCTGGACCGGCGACCGCTTCGTCGCCGTGGGCGCGGGGGCGACCTACGACTCGCCCGACGGCGAGCACTGGTCGAGGAAGCCGAACCACGACGCACCCCTGACCGTCGCCTACGGGGCAGGCGTGTTCGTCGGGTCGCACTGGAAGGGCAAGATCCTCCGATCCGAGAACGGCGTCGAGTGGCGAGCGGTCCACAAGTCGGAGCATCACGTCGAGGCGATCACCTTCGGAGTGATTGTTTGAGATTAATTAAGGACGAACCTTTATTTTTTTTAAGCGTGACTTGGTGGTGAATTTTATCAACAATTCGCTCGGAACGAGGCCTCCGATCGGACGATTCGCAGTTCTTTTCGCGGATCAAGTGTCTCCTTTTGGAAAACGCCCGGGAAATGACAAGGCCGAAAAGGCGAGCCCTTGAGGCGTCCCGAGCCGCCGGCCGCCTTCGGAGGTCTCCGGCCGGGAGACAAAAAGAGCCCCCGCGTCCTCGTCGACGCGGGGGCTGCGGGATGGCTTTCTGGCTGTTCGCCGGCCTGAGATTTCAGGCCGCGACGCGCTTCCGCCGCCGGATCAGCTTGACGCCGCCGAGGGCGACCAGGCCCAGACCGGCCATCGTGATCGTGGCGGGCTCGGGGGTGGGGGAGATCGGCGTCACCAGGATGCCGTTGTCATAGAACTGAAGAATGGCGGGGGGCCCGGCGACCTCGCCGTAACCGAGGGAGAAGCTATAGTTTCCGGACGGCCCGGCGAACGCCGCCGCGGTGCTGGTCTCCTGGGCAGTCTTGCCCGGAGCCGTGATCAGGGTCACGCCGTTGACAACCAGGTTGGTCCCGTCATCGTGGACGATGCTGAGGACGTCGCCAGTGTTCACGTGAATGGTGCCCGTGATCAGGATGTAGGTGTTGTCCAGCGTGCCGGCGGAACCGTAGTTTCCGGCGAGGTTGCCATTGCTCGGGCCCGCCGCGTACGGAGCGTTCGTCGAGAAGTTCGTGCTCTGATTCGTGAAGTCCGCATTGGTCAAGGCCGTGTTGTTGTTGTTGGTGCCAAGGAAGGTGCCCAACGTGTAGTCGTTCTGCCCCCCGTTGTAGCCGTTCACCGGGTTGCCGTAGCTGCTGTAGAAGATGGACGATGTGGTGAACTGCGCGTCCGCGGGCCCGGGCAGAGTCGTCGGAGCACTGGTCCCATCCGTAACATCGTTCTGGATGACGTACCCCGTGAAGAGGTCGGCCTTCGCTTGCCCACCAGCGAGCAGTAAGGCCAGGCTGAGGAAACCCGCCGCCATTCGCTTCATCTGTCAACTCCTTCGTTGATCGGGAGGGTCCTGCCGTGAACCATTCGCGACATGGCATGCTCCCAAGCTAGGTCTCAAGATAAGCAGGGTCTTGCGCCTCGTCAACGAAAATATCCGAAGAATAAGTACCGATCTCAACGAAATGTTTTTTAAGTCAAATATGGCCGTTTTGGTGAGTGGGTTGTGGCGTAATTAGCAAGGGCCTGGAGCTGGGCACCCGGGTCGATCACTACCGGCGACCGGACCTCGCCCGGGTGGGCCCGCCGGCACGGTTCGTGGGGCCGGTCGCGCCTGGGTTCAGAGCCCGTACTGCTTCCGCTTCCGGTAGAGGGTGCTCGGGTCGATCCCCAGGATGCGCGCGGCCTCCTCCCGGCTCGTCGCGACGGTCAAGATCCGCCGGATGTGCTCGGCTTCGAGGGCTTCGAGGCTCACCGGGCCGCCCAGGGAAACCCCCTGGCCGGGGTCGGGGGCGTGAGGCATGATCCGCTCGGGCAGGTCGGCCAGGCCAATTTCGAGGGCCTTCGGCGAGGATCGCGGCCCGCTCGACGGCATTCCGGAGTTCTCGCAGGTTCCCGGGCCAGGCGTGGTGCATCAGCGCGGCGCGGGCCTCGGGGGTGTAGCCGGTCAAGGGACGACCAATCTGGCGGGCGAAGAAGCCGAGCAGATGGTCGGCCAGCTCGGCGATATCGGTTCGCTTCCGGAGGGGGGCAAGGTCATCTCGACGACGTTGAGCCGGTAGAGCAGGTCCTCGCGGAACCCGCCCGAGGCGACGAGCGCTTCCAGGTCGCGGTTGGTGGCGGCGATCAGCCGGACATCGGCCGAGCGGGTGGTCGTCTCGCCGACCCGTTCGTACTTCCGCTCCTGGAGGAACCGTAAGAGCTTGGGCTGGAGGTTCGAGGGGAGGTCGCCGACCTCGTCGAGGAAGAGAGTCCCCCCTTCGGCGGCGGCGACCTTGCCGGCGGCGTCGCGGACGGCGCCGGTGAAGGCCCCCCGGGCGTGGCCGAAGAGATCGCTTTCGAGCAGATCGGGGTTGAGGCTCGGGCAGTTGACGGTCACGAACGGCCCGTCGAGCCGCTTGCTCCAGGCGTGCAGGGTCCGGGCGAGGACCCCCTTGCCGGTGCCGTTCTCGCCGCGGAGCAGGACGGCGGCCTCGAACGGGGCGACGCGCCGGGCCATCTCCAGGACCCGGCGGACCTCGGGGTCGCGCCCCTGGAGGTCGGCCTCGGGCACTTCGAGCCGGACGCGGTCCTCCAGGTCGGCCACGCGGTCGCGGAGCCCCCGGACCTTTGCCACCCGCTCCAGGCAGGCGCGGATCTGGCCCGGCGTGAACGGCTTGGGCAGGTAGTCGAACGCCCCGCGCCTCATCGCGTCGAGCGCCGTGTCGATGCTCGCGTGGGCCGTGATCACCACGACCGCCAGCCGGGGCGACTGCGCGAGCAGCGGTTCCAGGAGGTCGAGCCCCGACTCCTCGCCGAGCCGGAGGTCGACCAGCGCCACGTCGAACGGCCGGCCCTCGCCCTTCCGGAGCGCCTCGCGCCCTGTGGACGCCTCCTCGACCGAATGCCCCATCGCCTCCAGCGCGACATGGAGCGTCCGGCGGATGTTCGGCTCATCGTTGACGATCAGGACCCGCATGGACGGACAACCTCCCCCCGCTTCGGATCGGCCAGCCGATCCATTGTCCGCCTGGTGGGGATTCGCACAAGGGGCCTGGCCGAGGCCGTCGGTCGTCCGATCCTAGACAATAGGCTGATAATCGAGAGGCTTCGGTCGCGATCTTATTGAGGAAGCGGACTCGCGGTGACAACCGAGGTCCGTCTTCCCGACATTGGCTTTGAATTCGGGGAAAGGGCGAATGGCGATGGGATCTGGCGTCCCTGGCTTTTGAACGGGATGGCGTACGCGATCGTTCGATGCGTCTCCCATTGGCTTTGTCTTCTTGCCCGGTTGCGTTTGGCTTTGTCTTCTTGGCTGGCTTCCGTTGGCTTTGTCTTCTTGCCCGGTTGGCTTCGCCTTGGAGCGACCGGCCTCCTCCCTCCCTGGAGCGAGGCCAGTCCGGTACGAGGCGTGTAAGTTGTTTTCTGTGTTGCTATTGCGCCCGATGGGTTTGTTTGGGAAGGCCGGCCCGGGCCCGATCCCGACTGCGGATGACCGACCCGACGACCAGGTCGGCCGGGGTTCCCCGTCGCGATGTCGAAAGCCTGGCCGAACCGCCTTCGTCAGAACGCCTCCCCGTAAGCGGCCTTGCGGAAGATCTTCACCGCGTGTTCGACCGAGACACCCTTGACCTTGAGCCGGCCCGGCTCGCCTTCCTTCTCGGGATCGGAATAGGGGATCCCGAGGCCGAGTTGGTAGGCCTGGTGGAGGTGCTGCACGCCCAGGGTCTCGAAGCCGAGCAGGTAGGCGCCCACGGAGTTGACCGCCACGGGGTCGCGGCCGGCGATCACCAGGCCGGTCTCGACCGCCTTGCCGCCGATCGGCCCGGTGCCGATCATCGCCGGGTGGCCGACCACGATCGACAGGTCGATCGGGAACCGCATGAGCATCCCGACCAGGAACGCCTGCTTGTCCTTGAGGATGTTGTGCGGGTGGAGCTTCTGGCTGACGCGGGGATGGCCGTAGTAGTCGGCCGCCGGGAAGCTCATGGCGATGTTCTTGATCGCCAGCGTGACCGTCGCGGTCCGGTGGACCTTGAGCTGGGCCAGCGAGACGACCTTCTCATATTCGAGCACGCGGGGGTTGACCATCACCCGGCGCTGGGGGCCGAACGGCAGGTCGACCCCCACGAACGGGGCCTGGTTGTGGTCGAACCACTCGACCCCCTCGGACTCGATCACCTCGAAGTAGCCGAGGACCTTGAAGACGTCCTCGGTCTCCATCTCCCCCGCGCCTCCGGAGACGATGATCCGCTTCGGGTGCAGGTTCTTGACGAACTGGATCGTCGCCCGGAGCGAGTCGGCCTGGGTGCAGGCGGTCTTGTCCGAGGGCTTGGCGGTGGTGTCGTTGGGCTTGATCGCGACGACCTTGTCCTTGAAGTCGTCGAGCGCGACCTCGGTCAAGGCGGTCGAGATGGCCTTCTCGATGTCCTTCGGGTCATGGGCGATCGAGACCGTCAGCGCGTCGTCCGGCTTCATGGTGGAGGGGCCTCTCCCGGTTAGCGGGCGGGTCGGGCCGCCCGTCCCGGAGAGCGACCCTCGGGCCTGTTCCGAGCGAATCGCGTGCCCTGCGGCGGCCGGATTGGATCGCCCGACGCCTCTCCAGGGAGCCGACCACCCCCGCCACGACCTGCTGGACGAGGTTGTAGACGATGATCGGCAGCATCACGCGAGGATGGTCGGCCAGCGCCATCGAGGCGAGCACCAGTCCCGTCCCGTTGTTGTTCATCCCCAGGCCGTACATCAGCGAGACCCGCGTCGAAGGCTCGGCCTTGAGCAGCCGGGCGATCGCCCCGCCCGAGGCGAAGGCCAGCACGCAGAGCGACGAGGTGATCGCCAGGATCGCCCCGAGGAAGTCCCAATCCGGGTTCGCGATCGCCTGCGGCAGCGCGGCCGAGGCGTTCGAGTAGCTCAGCACCAGCAGGTTCGCCGAGTTGGCCAGCTTCAGGTAAGGACGGACGACCGCCAGCCGGGGCTCGCCGACCAGCAGCCGGATCGCGATCCCGAGGAGCGACGGCACGACCACGCAGGCCATCAGGAAGACGCCCGAGCCGTGGCTCGCCAGCTCGTGGAGGTCCTCGGCGTAGTCCCCCTCGGGCCATGAACCCGACGGCGTGCAGGGCCATCGGCGTGGCGATCGGGCTGAGCAGGGTCGAGCCCACGCACCAGGCCCAGGCTGAGCGCCAGGTCGCCGTCGGCGTTCTGCGACCAGGCGGTCGACGACCCCGCGATCGGCATCGAGGCCACCAGCGCCAGGCCGACCAGGATGAGCTGGACCTCGTCGGCGTTGTGCCAGCCCTGCATCCCCCTCGAGATGACGAAGATGAACGCGATCGGGATCGGCCAGGTTCGCCGCCAGGCCCAGGCCCAGCATTGACGGCCGCCTGGCCAGGTTCCGCAGCTCCGACGCCTTCACGCCGAGCCCGGCGTTGAGCAGCAGGAAGCCCAGCATCAGCGACGGAAGCGAGAGGTTCATCGACTCACCCGCCAGTCCCACCCGCCCCAGCGAGACGTCGCGAATCGCCAGGCCGAGGCCCGGCAACACGGCGGCGATCGCGTAGGTCGCCAGCAGGAGCCCGAGGAAATGGTCGTGGACAAAATGCGAGATTCGGTCGAGCGAGGTCCGTTCGCCGAGCATCGGGATCACCTCCGGTTCGAGGGTCGTGGCTGGCCTCCGGTCGCCCCTCGAAGGGCTGCCGGGCAAGCATCGGCATTCTAGGAAGTGACCCTGAATTGATGATGAGGCGACGATAAGATCGGGCTTATCGACGGGCCGTCAGATTCCGCCTCTCGCATCGACGGCCTCGCGAAGCCAATCTGTCTCCCCTCTCCCTCCGGGAGAGGGGCCGGGGGTGAGGGGCGTCGCATGACCACCGGGCCGGAAAAAAGGCTGACCGAGGCTCACTCGCCCGGCGACCACCCTCACCCCGGCCCTCTCCCGGGTCCATGTTTAGCGTTCCGAATGAGGAGAGATCCCGGATTCTGTAGGGGACGCTCCGCGTCCCGTGGTGCCCGATGCGGTTGACGGCGGACGGGACGCAAAGCGTCCCCTACGAAAAACCGGGAGCTGGCACGCTAAACACGTACTCTCCCGGAGGGAGAGGGAGGCAGAGGGGATCGGCCCGGCCGGGTTATCGATCGGGCCGAGGCGGCAAGGTCCCCTCGACCATCCACCCGATCACCTCGGACACCCCCGCGCCGCGCTCCCCCTCGGTGACGAGGTCGGCCCGCTCCTTGACCATCGGCAGGGCATTGGCGACGGCGACCGCGAAGCCGCAGGCCTCCAGCATGGCGAGGTCGTTCTCCGCATCCCCCACGCCGACGGCGTCTTCCGGCGAGAGACCCAGCTCGGCCAGGGCCTCGACCAGCCCCGACGCCTTGTCCACGCCCTCGGGCAGGACCATCAAGGCCCGCTTGTTGGGGATCACCCGGAGTCCGAGGCCCATCGATCGGATGGTCGCCTCGATCGCCTCGCGATGCGGCTCCCAGGTCGCGACGACTCACCCGGCCGACCGAGATCGGCCCGACTCCCTTCGCGATCAACTCCTTGACGAACTCCTCGGGCGGCGGAGGGGCCAGCGCCCGCTCGGTCCGGTCCGAAGGCCGGTAGAGGAGCGCCCCGTTCTCGAGCACGACCCGGTCGAACAGGTTGACCCTCGGGCAGATCCCGAGCAACTCCTCCCGCTCACGACCGGTCACCAGGACCACCCGCCGCCCCGAATCCCGCAGGCGTTCGACCGCCGCCCAGGTCGCCTCATCCACAAGGCCATGCGCAGCGAGGGTGCCGTCGTAGTCGGTGGCCAGGATGGGGTAACGCACAGGTCAATCGTCCTCCGATTTCCAATCTGTGTGATAATCCGCCGCGAAATTCGCGATAGTAAGGATCGACGGCGGGAAGTTCGAGGCTCGCCGATCGGGTTCGAATGGGTCAGAGGAAGAGGACCGAGATCCAGCTGAGGAGGTTGATGACGACCCAATACACGGCGATCGCCCGGCCCGACCGGTTGACCCACCCCGGCTCCGCGTTCCATTGACCGCCTCGATGGAGGACAATCCAGGTCGCGACGATGACGATCACGGCATGCATCGGCAGTCGAAGGAGAGTCTCCTGGGGGATCTGTTCGAGCACGTGGCGGAGCCTCGGGACCGGCCTTCGGAGGATCAGCGTGGCGTCCGACAACACCTGCTGGAAGAGGCTCACCAGCAACGAGATCATCACTGAGACACAGGCTACCCAGCCCGGCTGCCGCCAGAGACCCGCGCGGTCGGGCCGAGGACGGCGTAGCCGGATCGGGAGGAACGCGAGCGTGAAGGCCAGCCCCACCCAGGTCAGCCTCGGCTCGGCCCAGGCCCAGGGGGATACGGTCATCCCGCTGGCATCGACGAGCGTCGCGCGGATGGCGACGAGCGCGAAGGCCGTCGCCGCGATGAGGATCATCCCGTCCGCGATCGTGAAGCGTCTCCGGCCGTCTGTGTTCATAATCTCACGCCATCTCCGCCGGGGCGAGCATCACGCTGTCGGTAAGCCAGCAGCCGGTTTCCTCGTCTTTCGAGAGGGTGAAGTCATAAGCGGCCACCTCGCCGCCCCGGCCGAAAAGGACGACCTGGACGCAGGCGAGATCGCCGTCGACGCGGGTCGGGCCGAACTCGGCGGAGGCGTGGTCGATCATCGGTCGGTAGAGGGGGTTCCTGAGCATCTCGGCGAACTGCGGGAGCGGCCCGGTGGCCTGGCGATTGGCCGGCGAGGCGAAGCGGTAGGTGATGGCAATCCCGGCGTCGTGGCCCAGGTCGTCATTCTGCGCAGGGCGTCGAGCTGAATACGGACGACCTGTCGAGGCGTGAGGTCGGGGCTCGGTCGATGTTCCCGCATGGCATCTCTTTCGATCGGGCCAGTTGTCCTGTCGATGACGTTATAACCGATCGGTCCGTGGCGAGCTAGCGGACCAAAGGATTGGACTCGGACCCGAACACCGCTTAAGATGAAATGGCGTGGAGAATTTGGCATCTTTTCCGGATTCATCGAGACTGTTCCATCGGCGTGCCGGAACGCGCCCGCGGGACGAGAAAGTCGATTCGCTCGGGTTGAAGAGAGGCAGCGGGACGATGACCCACAAAGGGACAGGTCAGCGAGCCTCCAGGACGAGCGTCAAGCCTCGTCAAGCTCCCTGTGTGCCGGCGGTCCTGGCGGTTGCGGGCGACCGGGGCGTCGGTCGCCGCGCGAAGCGGGCGTCCGCCCGTTTCGATCGCGGGGACGAGGCCGCCACCGAGGCGACCACCAACACCTCCCGACCCAAACCGGGCACCCAGAAGGACAGACACCCCGCGCGATCGGAGGCGATCCGCGTCCTCGTCGCCGACGATCATCCCATCCTCCGCGAGGGGTTGGCCTCCCTGATCAATCGCCAGGCCGACATGACGGTCGTGGCCCAGGCGGAAGACGGGCGAGAGGCCGTCGACCTGTTCGCCCGCCACGCGCCGGACCTCGCGGTGCTCGACCTCCGGATGCCGGTCATGGACGGCATCGAGGCGATCGAGGCCATCCGGGCGTCCGCGCCTCAGGCCAGGCTCGTCATCCTGACTTCCTTCGCCAGCGACGAGGACATCTACCGGGCCCTCCGCGCCGGGGCCCGGGGCTACCTGCTCAAGGAGGCCTCGGGCGAGGTGCTGGTCGAATGCCTCCGGGAGGTCCACTCGGGCCGGACCTTCATCCCGCCGGCCATCGCCGCCAAGCTCGCCCAGCGGGTTGGAAACGTCGAGCTGACCGCCCGGGAGCGCCAGGTCCTTTCGCTGATCGCCAAGGGACTGGCCAACCGCGAGATCGGGCAGAAGTTGGCCGTCACCGAGGGGACGGTGAAGGTCCACGTCAACAACATCCTGAGCAAGCTCGGCGTCGCCAGCCGGACCGAGGCCGTCACCATCGGCGTCCGCCGGGGGCTGGTCCGGATGGACTAACCGGGCTGGATCTGAGATCGCAGATCGCAAATCCGCGATCCGCGATCCGCGATCCGCGATCTGCGATCTGCGATCCGCGATCTGCGATCCGCGATCCGCGATCCGCGATCCGCGATCCGCGATCCGCGATCCGCGATCCGCGATCCGCGATCTGAGATCTGAGATCTGAGATCTGAGATCTGAGATCTGAGATCTGAGATCTGAGATCTGAGATCTGAGATCTGAGATCTCAGATCCGCGATCTGAGATCCGCGTTTGACTGCTGGGCCATCGGTCCGAGTGAGACTTCACGCGGATTTCGCCGGGTCGTCATCACCCCCCCATCCCCGGGCGGTAAGATCCCAGGAACTCACGCCCCGGCGCCCGCACGACCTCCTCAGCGCCGGAACTTCCCGGCCCCGCGTCGTCCGGTCTCGCCCGGACGACGCGGGGGCCGGGCACGTCTCTTCGAGGGGCCTCGATCACCTCCGGAGATGTCTCCGATCCCGATCCCAACGATCGATTCCGCGCGAATCCGCCGGAATTCGAGTCGCAAAGCTCGACAAGCGCCGTAAGATATCCGGGGAAGACCGATTTCGCGAACCCTCGGAGGGCGATCGGCGTCTGTCCGATCGAAGCCCCCCTGGATCGAGGGATCAAACGGACCACGGCCATGATCGTCTCACCGGACCGCACCCAGCTCGCCGAGGTCCTCCGCCGGATGCTGGACGAACTCTGCGCCCGAGCTGACCCTCTCGCGTGCCGACGTCCTGCGTCCTCAGGTCCACCAACTCCTGGAGACGATCCAGGAGACAAACGAGCCGGCCCGACCTCTCGGCAAGGCCGGGCGAAATCGGATCGCGTAGGGGCTTCGGAGCGGCTCGATCAAGGTCGGTTCGTGGCCGGAGGGACGGCCCAGAGCTTGACCGTGGCGTCCTTGCTGGCGGTGGCGAGTGTCTTGCCGTCGGGCGAGAAAGCCAGCCAGTCGATCGCGTCGGCATGGCCGGCGAGGTCGGCGCGGAGGGTCCCGGCGGGCAGCTCCCAGACCCGGAGCGTCTCGTCGTCGCCGCCGGTGGCCAGGAGCTTGCCATCGGGCGAGAAGGCCAGGTAACGCGCCATGCCCGAGGGCCAGGCCAGCGAGACGATCGGCGCGGCCCCGGCCACGTCCCAGAGCGTGACCAGCGGCCCGTCGGTCGAGGCGGCGAGCGTCTTGCCGTCCGGCGAGAAGGCGATCCTCGCCACCTTCCCGGAGGACATCGGCAGCACGGCCAGGCGTTCGCCCGTGGCCAAGTCCCAGAGCCGGACGTCGCCGCCCGAGAAGGCCAAACTCTCGGGATGGGCCTCCGACGCCCCCGGGGTCTCCTGGAACATGAAGCCGCCTCCGAGGCCGGAAGCCGGCCTGGGCCGCGAGGAGGCCGCCGTCGGCAACTGGCCGCCGCCGGTGGCCAGGAGCTTGCCGTCGGGCGAGAAAATGATCTGGTTCATCCCGCCGTCGTGGGTGAAGCTCGCCCGGATCTGGCCTGTCTCGACGTCCCAGAGCGTGACCTGCCCCGCCGCGTTGGCGCCCACGAGCGTCTTGCCGTCGGGCGAGAACAGGATCACGTCGACGCCCCCTTCGCGCTTCGCCAGGTCGGCCCTCGCCCCGAGCAGCGTCACGGCGTCCCAGAGCTTGACGACGCCCGCCCGGCTGCCCGTCGCCAGGATCTTGCCGTCGCGACTGTACGCGAGCGCGACGACCAGGTCCCGGCCGCCAGCGGTCGCCCCGCTGGCGATCGTCCCCCGCTCCTCGCCGTTGTCGAGGTTCCAGAGCTTGACCTCGTCATGCGGCTTCGAGGTGGGAGCCTCGGCGGGAGCAGGGACATCCTGAGCCGGTGCGGGAGGGGGCTCCAGAGCCGGTCTGGGATCCAACCTCTGACCGGGCGGGAGCGGAATCGGCGCGGGCGCGGGAGCCTGGCCGGGTTGTCCAGGAATTGGTGGCGGAAGGACTGTGGGTGCGGTGGCTGGCCCGGGCAGCTCCGGCGGCGGGAGCGAAGGCGGAAGCGGAACCGAGAGCTGGCCGGGCTGTCCTGGCGCCGGGAGTGGGACGATTGGGGGTGCCGGAGCCGAACCGGGCAGTCCCGGCGCTGGTGGCGGCACGGGCTCGATCCGCAATCCGGGACCACCGGGCAGTTGCGCCGGCGGGGGCGGCTCCAACGGGCTCGGATTGGTCGGCGCCGGCCGGGACCGGGCGGGCGGGCGAAGTCCAACGGCGAGCGTCTTGCCGTCGGGCGAGAGAGCCATTGCCCGGACCTTGACGTCGCCGCCGCCCCTGGAAAAGCGTTCCCGGTTCTCGGCGAGGTCCCAGACCTTGACGACGCCGTCCTCGGACCGGCTGACCAGCCGCGAGCCGCCTTCGAGGAAGGCCAGGCTCCGGACGGTGTCGGCGTGCCCCCGGAGCGTGGCCCGCTCCTGGCCCGGCTTCGAGGCCGAGGCGACGTGCGCGGGGGGTCGATGGCCGGTCGTCATGTCGAAGGACGTCAGGCCGCGATCCCCCCCGGCGAAGAGGGTCCGGCCGTCGGGCGCGAAGGCGAGGCAGGCGACGCTCTCCTGGGCCGAGGCGTCGAGCAGCGTGGGGTTGGAGAGGGGCCGACCGTCGGCGGAGTCCCAGACGAACAGGGTCGGCTCGCCGTCGGAGGTGCTGGCGATCGTCTTCCCGTCGGGGCTGAACGCGAGGCCGGTGATCGCCTTCCTCGGCCCCCGGAGGGTGAGCCGGACCTCGCCCGAGGAGGCGTCGATCAGGTGGACGGCCCGGTCGAGCCCGCCGAGGGCGATCGTCTTCCCATCGGGGCTGAACGCGAGGGTCGAGATCGTCCGGGTCGAGGGTTTGAAGATCGCCCGGAACTTCTTGTTGTCGGCCGTGTCCCAGAGCGTCACCGAGCCGTCGGTCGAGCCGGCGGCCATCGTCTGGCCGTCGGGCGCGAACGCCAGCGCCCGGATCGGTGCGCTCGCCCCGGCGAAGTCGCGGACCGGCCGGCCCTCGGCCAGGCTCCAGAAGTGGACCTTCGCGCCGTCGGAGGTCGCCCAGCCCCGGCCGTCGGGCGCGAAGGCGACGGCCCAGCCGTCGGGGGTGTTCAGCTCCGAATGGTGCTTCATGTGGCCGGTGTTGACGTCCCAGAGCTTCGCCGCGTCGGACTGGATGTTGACCGGGAGCGTGGCCAGGGTCTGCCCGTCGGGCGAGAACGCCAGGCGGACCTCGCCGCCTTCGAAGTGGATCGACGGCGTTCGCTCCCGGCCGGTGGCGACGTCCCAGATCCGGACCAGGTAGTCGGCCGAGGCCGTGGCGAGGGTCTTACCATCGGGCGAGACCGCGACCTGGCGGACCTTCCCCCCGGCGCTGGCGAACGGGCCGACCGAGAGCGCGGTGCTCGACGTCCCAGAGCTTGACCTCGCGGTCGGACCCGGCGGTGGCCAGCGTCTTTCCGCCGGCCTCGAATGCGATCGCACGGATCGGCCCGGAGTGAGCGTCGAGCCGGATGGCGACGAGGTTCCCGTCGTCCACGTTCCAGCGGCGGATGGCCTTATCATCGCCCCCGCCGAAGAGGGTCTTGCCGTCATGGGCGAACGCCAGGGCGTGGACGGGACCTTCGATGGGCGAGAGCGCCCGCCGCTCAGTCCGATTGGCGAGGTCCCAGAGCCGGACGACGCCCTCCCGATCGCCCGAGGCGAGCGTCTGGCCGTCGGGGGCGAAGGCGACGGTTTCGACGACGTTCTTGTGCCCGTCGAAGCTGTCGGCGAACCGGCCCGAGGGGACTTCCCAGAGCTTGACCGTGTCGTCGAGCCCGCCGGTGGCCAGCATCTTGCCGTCCCGCGAGAACGCCAGGCAGGTGACCGCGCTGGTGTGCCTGGCCAGAGTGGCGACCTCGGCCTTCTTGGCAAGGTCCCAGAGCGAGACCGAGCCGTCCTGGCTGCCCGAGGCGACGAGCTTGCCGTCGGGGCTGAAGGCCAGGGCGGTGATCGCGCCGAGGTGCCCCTTGAACTTGTCGATCGGCAGGCCGGAACCAGCGTGCCAGAGCGAGACCGCCTTGCCGTCGCCGCCGGTGGCCAGGATCTTGCCGTCGGGCGAGATCGCCAGGGCGCGAACCGGCCCGGCGGGGTCGCGGAGCCGTCCGATCAGCGTCCGGTCGGTCGCATCCCAGAGGCTCACGCGATCCGACCCGATCGCGGCGTAGACCCGCTTGCCGTCGGGCGAGATCGTCAGGGCCTCGACCGGATCAAGATGGGCCATGACCCGCTTCTCGATCGCGACGGGCTCGCGAGGGCCGATCGAGCTGGCCAGCGCCTTCCCGCCGGCGCTCTCCCAAACCCGGACCGAGGCGTCATCGCCCACGGTGGCGAGGAGCGTCCCGTCCGCGCTGAAGGCCAGGCCCCGGATCGGCCCGAGATGGCCGCGAATCCTTGGCCGAGGTGACTGCGTCGGCGTGTTTGGATTCTGGTTCTGGTTCGGATGCTGGATCAGGAGCGGGATGAACTCGACGAAACCCGGCGCGGCGCGGTGGCCCGAGGCGTCGGCGATCGCCGCGGCGACGTGCCGGCCGTCGAGCGCGAACGCGACCGCCAGCACGTCCCCCTCAGCCTGCCAGATCTGCATCTGATTGGGCTGACCCTGCGGCGGTTGAGGCACCACGAAGGCGCCGATCTGGGCCTCGACGACCGCCCCGCCCGGCAGGGCGGGGATCGGCTGACCCGGCTCCGGTTGGCCCGGCTGAGGCTGGCCCGGCTGAGGCTGGGCTGGGTTGGCCTGGGCCTCGCCGTTGACCCGCCAGAGCCGGACGGTTCGGTCGAGCCCGCCCGAGGCCACGAGCCGGCCGTCGGGGGCGAAGCCCACGCACGTCGCGGGCGCGTCGTGCCGGCCCAGCGTCTTCTGCTCCTTCCCCTCGGCGACGTCCCAGAGCCGGACCGAATGATCAAGGCTCGCCGAGGCGAGCGTCTTGCCATCCGGGGCGAACGTCAGGCCGCGGACCCCATGCTCGTGCCCCTTGAGCGTCCGGGCGAGCCGACGCTCGGCGACGTCCCAGAGCCGGATTGTGGTATCCGGCCCGCCCGAGGCGAGCGTCTTGCCGTCGGGGCTGAACGCCAGGGCCTCGACGGCCCCCGAGTGGCCTTTGAGCGTGGCCAGGAGCGTCCCTTTGGATGCGTCCCAGAGCCGGATCGTCCGGTCGTCGCCGCCGGTGGCAACCACCTGGCCGTCGGGCGAGAGGGCCACGGATCGGACCTTCCCAGCATGCCCGATGAGGTCGCGCGAAGCCGGAGCTTGTTCTCGGCCAGGTCCCAGACCTTGCCCAGACCGTCGAGACCGACCGTCGCGATCGTGCCGCCGTCCGGGGACATCGCCACGGCGACGACCTCGCCGGAATGCCCCTTCAGGTCGACCGGGTCCGGCTTCCAGTCCTGGGCAGCGGCCGGGGAAGGCCAGCGCCGCCACCAGGAGCCAGGCCGCCGAGGTCCGTGGCCGACCGACTCCGAACTTCCCGTCCGGTTGCATGCGCGAAGCCTCCGTCGAGTGGCCTTATCGAGTGGAAATGGGCCGATGCGCTGCCTCTGCCTCCCTCTCCCCCTGGGAGAGGGCCGGGGTGAGGGAGGTCGCCGGGCGAGTGAGCCCCGAACCGAGTCGTCTTTCCGGCCCGATGGTGATACGACGCCCCTCACCCCCGGCCCCTCTCCCGGGGAGGGAGAGGGGAGGAGGGAGGGGACCGCTCGAAACCGTCAGCCTTTCTCAATCCCCCGCGCGGGCGATCTCGCCGATCCTCGGACTTCTGGCCCGGGGCGACCAGCGACTTGAGGAACGCCTCGACCTGGAGCTTCTCCGTCGGCGAGAGCTGGAAGTACCGCTGCGCCGAGCCGCTGGCCTGGCCTCCGTGGAGGGCGACGGCCTGCTCCAGGGTCTGGGCCCGGCCGTCGTGAAGGTACGGGCCGGAGTCGCGGAATCCCCACAGCGGCGGCGTCCGCCATTCCTTCTTGCCCGCCGTCTTCCGCTCCTGGGGAGCCTGGCCCGTTGCGGCTGCGGCGGCTGCGGCGCCTGCTGGGGCTGGCCGTTGTCGGCGAGCAGCGGGACGAGCGGCTCATCGGTGCCGTCGTCGGAGCCGTCGTAGGAGCCGCTGTCGGCCATCTCGTCGCCCATGTCGTGGATCAGGAGGTCGCTATACAGCCCCTCGACCTCGCCGAGCTTGGCGACATGGCAGCCGGCGCAGCCGACCTTGGCGAAGGCCGCCTTGCCGGCGCCGAGGAACCTGGCCTCGATCGCGGAGGTCGTCAGGCGCTCGACCGGTCGGGGGAGGCTCCGGACGTAGGCGACGAGCGAGGCGCACTCGTCGCCGCTCAGGTCGAGGCCCGGCCCCTTGTAGCGGGGGGCCTGCGGGGTGATCGCCTGCGAGTGGCCGGGCACTTCGAGCCCGACCTCGACGGCGCAGGCGTTGAGGACGAAGTCCTCGGAGTTGGCCGTCTGCCCCTTCCAGCCCAGCCGGCCGATCCGGCCGTCCTTGACGCGGGCGGGCCGGCCGGCGATCTCGGGGGTCTCCTTCGCCTGCTTCCTGGCCATCGGCGACGATGGCCGACTCGGGGATCGCGTCGATCAGGCCGAGGCCGAACAGCGGCGTCGGGTTGCGCTGCGAGCGGCTGACCTGGAACGGCCCGACGCTGATCGTCCCGCCCAGGTCCCGACGCGGTTCGCCGCCACGGCCGCCTTGACCTCGTTCATCCGGGCCAGCGCGGCGTTGAGCCGGGCGTCCGGCCTGGACTGGCGGACGTCGTTGCAGGGTGATGACGTCAAAGTTGTTGATCGTGTTCACGAAGGCGGCCTGGTTGACCTCTCCGCCCAGGAAGGTGATGGTCCCGTTGATGACCTGCGGCGAGGATCGCCCCATCGCCCAGGAGCTTCGACCGGAAGGCGTCGTAGCCCGGGTCGGTGCCGAACTTGTGGAGCACGACGGTCTTGCTGGTCCGGAACCCGGGGTGGAGGTCGAACAGCGGTTCGAGCTGCGCATCGGTCGGCGGCGGGCAGGCGCCACCGGGCGCCACGGCCGGCGTGGCGAACGCCACGGTCGGATCGGCCGGGGCCGGCGCGAACTGGGCGGGCTGGTTGTTCATGAACGAGGTGTTGCGCGAGGCGCTCAGGATGTCGATGTTCTTGCTGACCGGCCCCGCGCCGCCGGAGCCGCCCGAGTTGTGGCAGGCGACGCACGACGAGTCATTGAACGCCGGCCCGAGCCCGTCGCCGCCGTGGCCTCGGGGGTCGTTGGGCATCCACTCCCGATTGAAGATCTCGTAGCCCGCCGCGACCGGGTCGGCCTTCGCCGATTCCTTCGAGCCGGCCGTCGCCGACCCGCCCCCGATCGCGCCGGCCGCCAGGATGCACAGCCCGAGCCGCCCCAGGCGCATCGAACCAACTGCTGCCCGCATCGCGAGTCCCTCCGTCAGATGTCGATCAGGATCGTCGGTGAGACGTGGTCGAACTACGGATAGTTACCGTACCATCGATTTCCTTTCGTTCAAACGAAAAATTTCGGTTTGCTCGACGCGAGTCAGAGGTCTACCCGCGTGAAATGATAGAGGACGATCCCCGCGGCCACGGCCACGTTGAGCGAGTCGGCCCCGGCTCGCATCGGGATCGTCACCCGCCGATCGGCCAGCGCGAGCCACTCGGGGCCGAGGCCGAACGCCTCGCTTCCGAGCAGGAGCACCAGGCGATCGGGCCGGGGGACGCGGTCCAGGACCTCGGCGTCGGTCTCGGCGACGGTGGCGATGATTTCGAGGCCGTGCTCGGCCCGGAGCAGCCCGACCGTCGCGATCAGATCGTCCGGGACGTAGACCGGCAGCCGGAGCGCGGCGCCCATCGAGACGCGGACGACCCGTCGCGAGAGCGCGTCAGGGCAACCCGGGCCGGTCAGGACGGCGACTATCCCGAACGCGTCGGCGATCCGGAGGATCGCCCCCAGGTTGTCCGGCTTGTCGAGCGTCGGGCAGACCACCACCGTCGCCCGAGGCCCGGCCTCGCGAAGTGTTTCCGAGAGATCCGGCCAGCTCTCGCGCCGGCCGCACGCCAGGACCCCCCGATGGAAGTGATAGCCGACCAGGGCCTCGATCCGGTCGTGAGGGATCACGAACGTCGGCACGCCTTCGGGGATCTGCGAGGCGTGATGGGCCTCATAGCGATCGGTGACGAGCACCGAATCGGTCGGGAACCGGCTGGCCAGGAGTCGATAGACCAGCTTCTCCCCCTCGACGACGAACCGGTCGTCCCCCCGCGTCTCGTTGGTCGCCTTCAGGTGGCGATAGAGGGCGAGCCGGGGGTCGTCGAGGTCGTCAATGAAGACGCGGGGCATTGGCCTCACCGGGACGAGATGAGAACATTGAGGAGCCCAGATTCGCCGAAACTTCAGTGGATTTTCAGGAGGAACCACACAATCAGCCAGGCGTAGAGCCCCAAGAAGACGAACCCGGTCGCGATGAGACCATACTCCTCCCAGGCCGGATCGGGCTCCTGGGCGACGGCGAGCACGTCGGGTTCGGTCGGCGGCAAGGATTCCCAGTCGTCGATGACGTAAAGCTCCTGTCTGTTCGGATAGGAGCGACCTCTGGGCGGATCGGGATCGACGACGAGTTGGCGGTATTCCCCACTGGAGTCGCGGACGACGATTTCGGAGAAGTTCTCATTGTCCCACTCGTAGAGGATCCCGATCGATCCGCCCGGCTCGACCGGGAGGTCCCTCGACCGGAGCGCCATGAGTGCCGGGAATCTCGCGGCGAACCGGAGCAAGACGGCCTTCTTGTGTTCGCGAGACTTGCCCGTCCCCACTGGTGTCACCCAGAGCAGCCTGTCGGTCCGATTCTCGATCCGGAACGTTGCCAGGAAGGCCATTTGCATGAAGTTGAGCATGGAGCCGAATAAGATGAGGAGCGAGACGAGGGGCGAGAACACGACCATCCCCGCCCAGAATGCGACCTTCCGCAGAGTTCGCACGGAAGCCTCCTCGCGCCGACCATGGGCCTGATCGCATCAATAAGCGTTAACCGAATTCGTCGGGGTTCTCGCACTCCGTCACGGCTCCGGGATACCGAGTTGGCGGCAGATCGCCCGCGCCGTGTCGTCGCCGATCTCGACGTGGCGAGGCACGGCACTCTGCCGCCCGTTCGCCGGGTTGACCCAGACCGAGTGGCCCCGCCCTTCCCGGAGCAGCCGACACCCCCCTGGTCCAGCAGGTGCCGGATCAGGTCCCGCCGCTCCACGAGACGGCCCTGGTCGGGACCTCGCGGATGCCCGCGCTGCCCCGCAGGTGGAGATAGATCGGCTCTTCGAGGTCCATTTCCGGATCGGAGGCGTCGGGGTCGGGCACGGGGAGGGCCTGGCCCGATTCCACCGCCGCCTCGGCCACGTCCACGAGGGCGATCCCCAGCAACCGCCGGGCCTCGTTCAGGTCGCCGGCGCAGGTGATCGCGGCCGGAAAGTCCAGCACCTGAGCGTGGACCTCTCCGTCAACGTACTTGTAACCGGCCTTGTATCGCAACATCAACCACTCCTCGCGATCGTCGATTCAGGAACGGGTCGGAAATCAACTCCCGGATACCGAGCGCGGTTCACGACCGGATCGCGCACGAGGGAAGAGAAAGGGGACTGGCTCCCGGCCCTTTGACCGGCCATCGGTCCGGGAGAAGACGAGGTGGGCCGGGTGCCTTGTATGATTCCACGGAGGACGACTCGCGGCGACAGACCGTTTGTGCCTTGGCCATCATAGGCCGTGGGACAGCTTGGTTGTCGTGGCGGTCAACCCCGGACACGAGCCCGAACAGTCGCCCGGATCACTCCGGATCTGCAGGGCTGGGCCAGGCCGGGTGGTCGTCCGCCGGACCCCAGGAGATCTCCCATGGAAGCCACGCTCCGCTTCGTCGGCATCGATGTCTCCAAGGCCCACCTCGACGTCGCCTCGCGGCCTGACGGGCGGGAATTTCGCCTCCCCAACACCCCCGAGGGGATCGCCTCGCTGGTCGAGCGGCTCAAGGCCCAGCCGCCGGCCTTGATCCTGCTGGAGGCCACCGGCGGCCTGGAGCGGCCCGCGGCCGTCGCCCTGTCCGAGGCCGAATTGCCGACCCGGATCGTCGAGCCGGGTCGGGTCCGCCATTTCGCCCGCTCGATCGGCCAGCACTCCAAGACCGACACGCTGGACGCCCGCGTGCTGGCCCACTACGCCGAGGCCGTCCGTCCCGAGGCTCGCGAGTTGCCCGACGAGGAGACGCGCGACCTCCAGGCCTTGCTGGATCGGCGTCGCCAACTGGTGACGATGCGGGTCTCCGAGCAGAACCGGCTCAGGCAGGGGCCGACCGCCGCGGTCCAGGCCGACCTGAAGGCCCATATCGCCTACCTGTCCGACCAGATCGAGGCGATGGACAACTCCATCGGCGAGTCGATCCAGGCCAAGGAGGATTGGAAGCTCCGCGATGAGATCCTCCGGAGTGTCCCGGGGGTCGGGCCCCAGACCTCGCGGACGCTGCTGGGCCTGCTGCCCGAACTGGGCGAGTTGACGGGCAAGCAGGTCTCGGCCCTGGCGGGGCTGGCCCCGAGGGCGCGAGACAGCGGGACGGTCAAGGGAGCCCGGACGATCTTCGGGGGCCGGGCCGAGGTCCGCACGGCGTTGTACATGGCGTCGGTCTCGGCGATGCGGTTCAACCCGGAGCTGCGGGCGTTCTACAAGCGGCTACGTCAGGCCGGCAAGGCGGCCAAGGTCGCCCTGACGGCGGTCTCGCGGAAGCTGCTGACCATCGTCAACGCGATGATCCGGGACATGAAGCCCTGGACGTCTAAAATAACGTGCGCCACGGCGTGAACAACGAACGCCTCACTTGACCAGAAACACAGTCGCTGTCCCCTTTCTCGGGTGTCCCCTTTCTCGGGACGCACCGGGAGCGTGATTCGCCGTCAGGACGCGGTCCCCAGCCGGGATGCGACCGGAGACCGGGGACAGGCACCCGGCCCGCCTCGCCGTCGGGCGGAATCGGACCTTCAACCGGGGCCGGGAGCCAGTCCCCGTTCTCCTCCCTCGTGGGCCATCCGACTGTGAACCGCGGTAGCCCAATGGGTCGCGGGAGTTACGGTACTCTGCCACACGACATCAGGTTGTTCCAGGGAAATCCCGCCACCGACGTTGTTCCGAAGACCATTCAATGATCTGATGGACTATTCGATCTGTTCATTCTCTTGGTCGCTAGCGGGGAGTGGATGCTTCGGATGGGACGAGCCATTTCCGTGCTCCAGGGGCAGGTGATCTTCCCGCGAGCTGACCTTGGCCATCAGGCCGAGATCATCGCCGACGACCTGGGGCTCAATCCCAGGACGGTCAGAAACCTGATCGCCCGCCACGCCCAGGCCGGACCCATCGCGATCGCCGCCGATGACTCTCGGTGGCCGGAATCAGACACGCCGGGCCGACGGCGCTATGATCGGGGCCGCTGGTTGACCACCCCGACCTGGAGCATTCGGCCGCAATTCCCGGCGAGATCGGGGGCAGGCACCTCCGCTGCGCCGCGGAGCCAGTCCCCGATCTCGCCTCGCCCCCCCGACCTTTGAATGACCCCGCACAGGGTCGAGGTCACATAGCAACCGCTCGATGACCCGGGTACAATGTCCGGAATCGACGGCTCCTTGAGGCGGGGGCACGCTCGTTCTTCACTCTCCAAATCCCTTTTGACGAGTCGAGTCCCCGGATGAAAGCCGTAGCCGTCCTGCCCGGAAAGCCCAACAGCGTCCACCTCCGCGAGATCCCCGAGCCGAGGCTGACGGACCAGCCCCACCCGCACGTTTGCACGATTCCCGAAGGACGCGCCGTGCGGGTCAGGGCGCTCCAGGTCGGGGTTGACGCGACCGACCGCGAGATCAACGAGGCCCTCTACGGCAACGCCCCGCCCGGCGGCGACTTCCTCGATCATCGGCCACGAGAGCTTCGGCCAGGTGGTCGAGGTCGGCGAGCAAGGTCAACGAGCTGAGCCCCCGGCGACTACGTCTCCTGCACCGTCCGGCGGCCCGGCGGCTCGCTCTTCGACCTGATCGGCCGGAACGACGTCACCAGCGAGGAGACGTATTACGAGCGCGGGATCAACCTCTGTCACGGCTACATGACCGAGTATTTCGTCGATGACGCCGAGTACATGGTCAAGGTCCCCAAGGAGCTTGCGGCACCTCGGCGTCCTGGCCGAGCCGGCCAGCGTCTGCGCCAAGGCGATCGACCAGGCGTACCTGGCCCAGCAGCGGCTGCAGGTCTGGGAGCCGAAGCGGGCGTTCGTCCTGGGCGCCGGGCAGATCGGCCTGCTCGCCACGATGATGCTCAAGCTCCGGGGGCTGGAGGTCTACACCCTGGCCACCCGGCCCGGCCCGCACCTCAAGTCGAAGATCGCCGAGGCCTATGGCGCCACCTACGTCGGCACCAAGCAGACCTCGATGGCCGACCTGGCCAAGCAGGTCGGCAAGCCCGACCTGATCTTCGAGGCGACCGGCAACGCCGAGGTCTGCTTCCGCGCGATGGAAGTCCTGGCCCACAACGGGGCCTTGATCTGGACGAGCATCACCGGCGGCCAGTACGATGTCACGCTCGACGCGGCCAAGATCAACCTCGAATGGGTCCTCGGCAACAAGCTCCTGGTCTCCAGCGTGAACGGCAACCGCCGCCACTTCGAGATGGGCATCCAGGCCCTGTCGGTCGGCGAGCACACCTATCCTGGCGTCACCGGGCGAATCCTGACCAACCCCGTGGCCGGGCTGGACCGCTACCAGGACATCATGCCGCTGCTCGAAGACAAGGAATCGCTGAAGGTTTACGTCAACATCGCCGGCTGATCCTGGATCGTAGGGTAGGGCTTGCCCTGCCGTTTTCGCGCGAAAACGGCAGGGCAAGCCCTACCCTGACAGCAGCCAGGAGTTGGCCCCTGACCCGATTTCCCCTCAAATTTCGACGAATTGGGAGCTTCCCCTCCATGAGCGGTCTAGACGTCCGTAAAGGCCCGAGCGAGCTCGACTTCCTGGCCCTGGGGGCCCTGGTCCACCGGCTCGACCCCGGCGTGATCCCGTTCCGCAAGGCCCGGACGCTCGAGATCCACGTCTCGGGCGGCGAGTACAACGTCGCCGCCAACCTGGCCGACTGCTTCGGCCTGAAGACCGGCATCGCCACCGCCATGGTCAACTACGGGATCGGCGAGCTGGTCCAGGGCCGCGTCCGCGAGATGGGCGTGCACGCCCTTCTACAAGTGGTTCGAGCACGACGGCGTCCGCGGTCCGAACATCGCCACGGTCTACAGCGACCGGGGCCAGGGCGTCCGCCCGCCCGTCGTCTTCTACAACCGCTCCAACGAGGCCGGCGCGATGCTCAAGCCCGGCGACTTCGACTGGGCCTCGATCTTCGCCGAAGGGCGTCAAGTGGTTCCACTCCGGCGGGATCTTCGCCGCGCTCTCGGAGACCACCTCCGAGGTGATCATCGAGGGGATGAAGGCCGCCAAGGCCGCCGGCGCCGTGACCTCGTTCGACCTCAACTACCGGGCCAAGCTCTGGGCCTCGGTCGGCGGCGCCAAGAAGGGCGTCGAGACCATCCGCAAGATCGTCGAGCACGTTGACGCCCTGGTCGGCAACGAGGAAGACCTCCAGATGGGCCTGGGCCTCGAAGGGCAGGACGTCCACAGCAAGTCGAAGCTCGACCCCGAGAGCTTCTTCAAGATGATCGAGCAGGTCCGGAAGAACCACCCGAACGTCAAGCTCGTCGCGACGACCCTCCGCGAGGTCCACTCGACCAACCGCCACAGCTGGGCCGCGGTGCTCCACCTCGACGGCCAGAACTACGTCAGCCCCACCCTCGAGCTCGACGTGATCGACCGGATCGGCGGCGGCGACGGCTTCGCCGCCGGCCTGATCTACGGCCTGCTCGCCGGCAAAGGCCCCCGAGGAAGCCCTCAAGCTCGGCTGGGCCCACGGCGCCCTCCTGACCACCTTCCCCGGCGACACCACCATGGCCAGGCTCCCGGAAGTCGAGGCCCTCGCCAAGGGCGGCTCGGCCCGAGTCCAGCGCTGAACCGAGAGTAACGGCCAGACGGACCTTGGAGTGCGGGAGCAAGCTCCCGCTTTCGAAAGCGGGAGCAAGCTCCCGCACTCCAAAGGGTGATTCCGTCGGGTCAAAACCATGCCCACAGCGGCCGAGAGGACCGACCGATGCTGACCGCCCAGGGATGCGCCTCGCGCCGAGAACGGCTCTTCCAGGCCCTGCCCGTACCCTGCGACTTCCTGATCGTCGGCGATCCGTCGCACCTGATCTACTTCGCCAACTATGTCCCGTCGCCGTTCCAGTTCCAGAACGTCGAGTCCTCGGCCTTGCTCGTCATGGAGCCGGCTCGGGCCACGCTGGTGGCCGACAACGTGCTCCAGCCGTTCACCGATAAGGCCCACGTCGACCAGGTGATCGCCCCGACCTGGTACGACTGTTCCGGCCCGACCGAGCCTCGACGGCTGCAACTCGTCCAATCCACCTTGAAGTCCCTCGCCTCGATCGGAGGCAAGCGAATCGGCGTCGAGATGGCGGCCGTCCCCTCGGGAATCCTCGAAGGCCTCCGCGCGGCCCGGCCGGGCGTCGAGATCATCGACATCACCCCCGTCATCCGCCCCTTGAGGCGTTCGAAGGACGCCGACGAGATCGCGACCCTCAACCGGGCCATGCGGGCCGGCGAGGCCGCGCACGCGGCGGCCCTGAAGGAGATGAAGCCCGGGATGACCGAGCTGGACGCGTACCTCGTCGTCCAGAACGCCGCGATGAAGGAGCTCGGCGAGCGGGCGATCGTCTACGGCGACTTCGCCTCCGGACCCCGGACCGCGACCGACAAGGGCGGCCCTCCAACCTCGCGCAAGATCGAGCCGGGCGACCTGCTCCTGCTCGACTTCTCCGTCGTCGTCGACGGCTACCGGGGTGACTTCACCAACACCTTCGCCGTCGGCGGCGAGCCGACTTCGAGGCAGGTTGAGCTGTTCGACGCCTGCATCGGTGCAATGAAGGCGGCCGAAGGCCGGCTCAGGGCCGGGACCGTCGCCCATGAGGTTGACGCCGCCGTCCGCGACCATTTCCGGTCGCTCGGCCTGCTCGACCACTTCCCGCACCACACCGGCCACGGGATCGGCCTCGGCCATCCCGAGCCCCCCTACTTCGTCCCCGGCAGCGAGGAGATCCTGGTCGAGAACGACGTCGTCACGCTCGAACCGGGTCTCTACATCGAGGGCGTCGGCGGGATCCGGATCGAGCGGAATTACCGGATCACGGCAGGAGTGTTCGAGACGCTCTCCAAGCATGAGATCCGGATCGATCAATAATCATCGGGCCTTCGTGCCGTCATCTTGACGTCCGGCCATCGAGTGTCCCACCGTGAGGATCATCTTATGGAACAATGGGACCGCGAACGACTTTTCGGCCTGATCCCGGAGGCTCGCCCGTTCGATTGGATCGAAGATCTATCGCCGCTGGGATGGCTTTATCATGCCGGAAGTCTCGGCCAGGCGATTGCCTACGCGGAACTCTTCTGGCCGTCGTTCGTCGAGCATGATGGATGCATCTTGCTGGCCGATCGTTACGAACCGGCCAACTTTCAAGGCTGGATGGAGTCCACCAAAGGCGATCGAAGGGCGGTCGAGGCGGTCCTGAATCATACTCACATTCTCGATCTGTTCCTTGGATCGGAAACCGAGCCGACGCGAGATCAGATCGTTCATCTGGGCGCCACCCTCAAGGAGATGTGGACGGCCAAATTGAACGGCGAATTCCCGGGTCGTCCGATCGTCGTCAGCTTCCCATCGGATGAACTGGAGGATTTGCTCGATTACCAGATTACCGTCTTCCAGGCTCCGTAGAGTCATGACCGATCACCGAAGGCTTGGCGATCCCGCGCGACCTTCGGGCGTTGCTGACCAGGCCGATCCGCTATAGAATTAATCTCATGACCGTGCAAAACTTCCGCGATTTGCTGGCCAAGCAACCGTTTCAGCCGTTCCGGCTCGTGATGTCGAGCGGATTGGCCTATGAGATTCGCCATCCTGAGATGGCTGTCTTGACCAGGACGAGCATCTACGTCGCGATTGACGTCGAGGACGGGATTCCGGCGGATTTCAGGATCTGCTCGCTCCTCCACGTCGCCACCGTCGAGCCGCTAAACGCCCCCGCCGCGGAACGAACTTCGAACGGGCCCGCCTGACCCAATTCCTTCCCAATCCATCACCTTTGGCTTTAAGGTCCTGGCATTCTCATGAAAGCTGGCATCGTCGGTCTGCCCAACGTGGGCAAGAGCACCTTGTTCAACGCGCTGACCAGCTCCAAGCAGGCCCAGAGCGCCAACTACCCGTTCTGCACGATCGAGCCGAACGAGGGGATCGTGCCGCGTGCCGGACGACCGGCTCGCCCGGATCAGCAAGTACATCGTCCCCAAGAAGCTGGTGCCCGCGGCGCTCAAGCTCGTGGACATCGCCGGGATCGTCAAGGGGGCGAGCGAGGGCCAGGGGCTCGGGAACAAATTCCTCAGCCATATCCGCGAGGTTGACGCGATCTTGCAGGTCGTCCGCTGCTTCGAGGACCCCGACGTCGTCCACGTCGCGGGCGTGGTCGACCCGGTCTCGGACATCGAGACGATCGAGATCGAGCTGATGCTGGCCGACATCCAGACGCTCGACAACGCGATCGGCAAGGCCGAGCGGGCGGCCAAGTCGGGCGACAAGGAGGCCAAGCTCCGCGTCGAGGCGATCCGCAAGTGCCTCGACCACCTCGGCCAGGACCAGCCGCTCCGCAAGCTCGTCCTCGACGAGATGGAGGCGAAGGCGATCAACAGCTTCGGCCTGATGACCGCCAAGCCGGTGCTCTACGTCGCCAACGTTGACGAGTCCGACCTCGAAGGCCAGGGGCCGCTCGTCCAGAAGGTCCGCGACTTCGCCGCGAAGGTCGGGGCCTCGGTCGTCCCGGTCTGCGCCAAGCTCGAGGCCGAGATCGCCGAGCTGGACGAGGCCGACCGGGCCGAGATGCTCGCCTCCTCCGGCCTCGCCGAGCCCGCGCTGACCGTCCTGGCCCGCGAGGCGTACCGGGTTCTCGGCCTCTGCTCGTATTTCACGGCCGGCGAGATGGAGGTCCGCGCCTGGACCATCCCCATCGGCGCCACCGCCCCGGAGGCCGCCGGGGTGATCCACACCGACTTCGAAAAGGGCTTCATCCGCGCCGAGGTCTACACCCTGCCCGACCTCGAAACCTACAAGTCCGAGAAAGAGATCCGCGCCGCCGGCAAGCTCCGGGTCGAGGGTAAGTCCTACATCATGAAGGATGGGGACATCTGCCACTTCCTGTTCAATTGACTGGGGCTGGGCGGCTCTCCGATTCGAGAAAGTGTGTTAACCCTTAAACAAGCGAGGTTTTGGCCCTGGAATCCGAGCTGGTTGCCGCTTCCTCATGGACGGACGGCGATCACCGGGACCGTGCGCCCCGATCTCTTCTCGACCTGAGTCGCTTCATCATCACCCCCTCATCTGCCTCTGGGCTCATGGCGTCTCCGTGCACCGGGACATCCAGATCCCGGCTTCAATCTCCTCACACCTCAGCACCGCAACGCATGGACCACTCGCAGGAACACTCCTTGCCACTCGTTCCACGACAGCAGCCGGAAGATCAGCCGTCGCCCACTTCGCACGAGCTGGCACGGCATCAGGATCATCGTGTTGATGAACCGCTTGAACTCCATCCGCAACAGTTGCCGCTTCTGCTCGCGATGCGCCGCCTTGTGACGCGGGTGCTCCGGCACCGACAACGCGAACCACGCCTTCAGGCTCCACGCCAAGGCCGTCATCACCATGGACGCCCAGTGGCTCGTCAGGTTGTCCACCGCCGCTCGCAACGCGTGCACGCCCCCCTTGAGTTGCGCGATCAGGTTCTCCTGGTCGCAACGGGCGTTGCCCTTGAACACCAACTCGCGCGGCGTCGTCTGGCGGTCGTTGGTCAGGGAGAACCGATAACGGATCTCGTCGAACAGCCGGGCCTGGCCCTCCTCGACCCGGATCGTCTGGCGGACGATGATCAACCAGTACGATTCCTGGCAGGCCGTCGGACGATAGGCGACCTCGGCCCCATCCTCGCGGACCCGGGTCAAGGTCTTGAAGCCACGCTCGCGAACGATCCGGTCCTTGACCTTCTCGGGACGCTTCCGGGCCTTCCCCGCAGAAGTCCCCGGCGGTGGTGGTGTCGGGGATGCGGTCGGCGCCGAGGGCGTCGAGGAAGACGAGGTCGTTGCGTCGCAGTTCGATGTCGTCGAGGCAGGTGCCGTTGCAGAGGGCGTTGTAGGCGAAGTTGAGGACGTGGTCGGACTCGTGATAGGGGAGGTGGACCTTGAGCAGATGAAGTCGTTCGTCGATGGCCTGTGCGAGGCCGAGCTTCTTGACCAGGAGTTGGATGGCACCGATGCCACCCGGGGCGATGGCGCGCGTCTTGGAGCTGACTTCGTAGTGGATGTTGGGTGCGGTGAAGACCGGCTCGGGGGACGGAGCGGTGATCGGTCGATCGAGTCGCTGGTGGATTTTCCTCTTGCCGTTGGCGTGGTGTCGGTGTGGAATCGTCTTCACTCAAATCTCCTGCTTATAACGGATTTTGGGGAGGGGGCCAGTTGTCCAGGTATTCCTGCTTCCGACCGGCTATGCTGAGGGCTCCGGATCTCGTCCATCATCAGCCGGGAGGGAAGCATGCCGACGGCCGAACGCTCGATCGTGCCTGCACGGGGCCAGAAGACCATCTGCATCCCCTGCTCACAGCAGCAGTATGAGCGGATCGTGGATGACCCGGCCCTCTTCCGTGAATTCCTCAACCGCCAGATCGAGGCGACACCCGAGTTGTTCCCGCCGGAGATCCACAAGGGCTACCGCATGAAGGACATCTACACCTCCCGCAAGACCGGCTGCAAGCTCCGCCGCATCGACCTCCGCGACGACCGGAGCTATCTCATCCATCCCTCCTTTCTGATGCCCTACCTCTCCGGCCGCACCGAGGACGTCCAGGCCCCCCTTTTCTTCGGAAGTTCGCCGTCCCGTTCTGGGCGCTGACCGAGGTCTTCGGCCGCGACCCCATGTACTGGCATCGCCTGGAATGCTCGCTGGGGCGGTTCAGCCTGGTCGGCACGACCATTCGGGCGGCCGACGATCTGCCACGCCACTTGGTCGCCGACGAGAAGCACACCACGATGGCCGGCGAGAAGGTCTACCTGGCGGCCACCGCCGGCTCCGGGTGCTGCCTCGGGCTGGCCCTGGCCGAGACTGCCGGCAACGACGACCTGGAGGCCGCCTACGGCGTGTTCCGGGACGAGGCCCGTCATCTGGACCCGGAATATCAGCCCGAGACGGTCAACACCGACGGCTGGCCGGCCACCCAGGCGGCCTGGCGGGCGTTGTTCAAGGGGGTGACGATCATCCTCTGCTTCCTCCATGGCTTCCTCAAGATCCGGGACCGGGCCAAGCACCTGGGGGAGACGTTCGACGCCCTGAGGGAGCGGGTCTGGGATGCGTATCATGCCCCGGATGCCCGGAGTTTCTCGCAACGACTGCGGCGGCTGCGGGAGTGGGCCGAGGCGAACGTGGAGAAGCCGGTGGTGAAAGAGAAGGTGCTGTCTCTATGCGGCAGGCGAGGGGCGTTCGTCGAGGCCTATGCCCACCCCGGCTGTCATCGGACGAGCAATCTCGTGGATCGCCTGTTGCGCCGGCTCGACTACCACCTCTATTGCGGCCAGCATCTGCACGGCTCGAGGGTCGCCGCCGAGCGGGGCCTGCGAGGCTGGGCATTGATCCACAACTTCGCCCCGTCGTGCCCCTGGACGGCCCGAGAGACGCCGGAGCTTCGGAGCCCGGCGGAGCGGCTCAACGGCAAGCGGTATCATTCCGAATGGCTCCAGAACCTGCTGATCTCGGCCTCACTCGGGGGGGATCGCAGGTCTCCCCGAAAAGCGTGATAAGCAGGAAATCTCCTCGTGGGTCCGGCCATGGGATTTGTGTAGGTCAATCCAATGTGCCGGAAACGCCGGGAGATTTCGAGTTTCACACACCAATCACGCGAAACGCGACTCGAACCACGCTTGGTTAAGGCTTAGGGGGTGTTCCTTCGCCTCGCCCGCGAGTTCGCGACCAGGGCAACAATCTCCCGGGTCGCGTTGGACCCTGGAATACGCGCCTGCGCCAGGTTCTTGAGTCGTCGGAGCTTCTGCTCGCCCTGCAAGACCCCGGCCTCGTGCAGCAAGGTCGCATCCTGCACGAGCGCCGCGAGTTCCTCGTCGGACCATTCGCCCCGACCGATAGCCTGTGAGTATCGTTCGTGCGCCGCCGCACGCGGTGACGCCGCCTGCGACACTGCGGGCAATGGATGCACTGGGCGTCCACCCAGAAGCTGAGATCCTCATACCAGTATTGCTGCTCCCTCGCGAAAAAGAGGAAGTGCCGGTCGCAGATGTGGCACACTTTCAGGATGTGAACGTAACAGGAGCGCGGGCCGACCGAATAGTTCTGGCGCGAGATATCGGCCAGGATGGCCGACTCTGGGAAGACCGGAGGTCGGTCGTAGCAGAAGACGGCCCGGATCAAATCCCGAGGCACATCAACACCCGAGGGGACGCTTCGCGCCCGAAGCGAGGATGCGGCACCATGTCGCTCGGATATTCGAAGTCGGTCATGTAATGCCTCCTAACCTTGTTTGGGCTAATCGCTGCCCGCCTCCAGCAACCTCAGACCCCCATCACCCGGGCGAATGCCTCGCGGAACCTGGCCATCTCGTCGGCGGTGCCGATCGAGATCCGGACGTGGTGGGGCATCGACGGCCAGGTCCGGCCGATGGCGACCTTTTGCTTGAGCATCGCCTCGAAGACCTCGCGGCCGGGCCTCCGGACGTCGATCATCAGCATGTTCGCCTCCGAGGGGATCACGGCGAAGCCCTTCCTGTCGAGCCACTCGGCGGTCAACTCGCGGATGTCAGCGATCACTTTCCGACGTTTCTCGACCAGCCCCTTCGCCTTGAGGCTGGCGATCGCCCCGACCATCCCCGTCACGGGCAGGGCCCCGGCGCCGAAGTTCTTGATCCGCTCCAGAAGATCGGGACGACCCAGCACCGCGCCGGCTCGGAGGCCGGCCATCCCGTAGAGCTTGGAGAAGGTCCGCAAGATCACCACGTCCCTGTCAGCGGCCACGTGGGGCGTGCCGACCTCGGCGCTCTTCGAGAGGTGGATATACGCCTCGTCGAGCAGGACGATGGACCCCTCGGGCTTGTGCGCGATGAGATAATCGATGTCATCCTTGCGGGTGACGGAGCCGGTCGGGTTGTTGGGGTTGCAGACGTAGATCAGGCCGGCGTCGGGGTCGGCCCTGGCCATGGCCCGGGCGTCGTGCGAGCTGTCCTTGCGAAGCGGGACGCGGGCGACCTTCGCGCCGACGAACCGCGCGGCCTTCTCGCCCGCCTCGTAGCCGGGATCGGCGATGACCAGCGACCTGTTCGGCGAGGTAAACGCCATCACCGCCTGATGCAGCAGGCTGCTCGACCCCGCGCCCGGCAGGACGTAATCCTTGCTCAGGCCCTCGACACCGGCGAGCGTCTCGGCAAAGGTCATCGTCTCGTGATAGAGGTAGCGGCCTCCCTGGGCGACGACGGCCTGGATCGCCTCGATTGCCTCGGGACAGGGCCCCATCGGGTTCTCGTTGGCGTTGATCCGGACGGCGTCGGGCGGGAGGTTCGCCATCAGCGAGAGCCCCTGCGCCAGCGCCGCCTCGTTGTAGAAGGGCAAGCTCGCGCCGGCTGTCAGGAGGGCCGCGAGGCGTCCGAGGTCGCGGCGCGTGAAGCCTCGCGCGGCGAGGTCCCGGCGCTGTTCCGGGCCGATGGGGTCGTTCATCGCTGCTCCTTTGTTGTCGATCGGGCCGACATCCGGGAGAGGTCCCTTATTGTAGGACGGCCCGGGGCGGATCGTAAACCGGGCTCCGCCACTCTGAGGGAATCCGTGCGTCGTCGAACGCCACCCTTTCATTTGGGGTTATGACGGTCGGGCCGATCGGCCGATTCTTCAGGGGTGGAGTGAGAACCCCGAGGTCGAGGGGCGGAGCCTGGCATGCGCCGATCGGTCGCGACGTCCTGGTGGCTCGGCTCGGCGCTGGCCTTCGGGCCGGGGTGGGTCCTGGCGCAAGGCCCGACCATACCCGACCCGCTGCCTTCGATGTCGGATCGGTCGTCGGGCCTGGGCGAGTCGCCGGGCTCGGGGGGATTGTCGGGCCAGGGGCCCGGTCAGGACCAGCCGTTGCTGGGAGGGCCGGCCGGGCTGTCGGCCCCGCGCGTGCCGACGTCGGTCACCCGGCCGGGCACGTCGTTCGGGCCGCCTTCGACGCCGGGGATGTCGGCCCCGGCCATCGAGCGCGGGCAGTTCGGTCCCGCTCTTCGGCTCGCTCGCGGTCCCCGTCGGGCCGCAGGAGGAAGGGCCGCCCGACGGCCTGACCTTCGACCAGGCGATCGAACGCCTGATTCATTGCAACCTCGAACTCAAGGCCCGCGCCTTCGAGATCCCGCAAGCCCGCGCCGACGTCCTGACCGCCGGGCTCCGGGCCAACCCGATCCTTTATGTTGATAGCCAGCTCATTCCCTACGGGTCGTTCTCGCCCGCCAGGCCCGGCGGGCAGACGCAATACGACGTCAACATCTCCCATCCGCTCGACCTGACCGGCAAGCGCAAGGCGAGGACCCGCTCGGCCGTCGCGGCCGAGAAGGTTCTGGAGGCCCAGTACCAGGACGCCGTCCGGATCGAGATCGACAACCTGGGCAACGCCTTCGGCGAGGTTGTCACGGCTCTCGACGCGGTCCGCTACCTCAGAGGGGGGATCGAGGGGCTGGCGAAGGTCGAGGAGGTGACCCGGCGGCTTCAGAGTCGCGGCCTGATGGGACAGGATGACGTTGACCGGATCGCCATCCAGCGCGGCTCGGCGGCAATCGGCCTGGAGGACGCCCAGGAATCGCTCCTCCGCCACCGGCGGTCGCTGGCCCTGCTGATCAACCTGCCGCCCTCGGAAGCCGCGACGCTCCGGCTCCGCGGGACCGTCCGCGACACCGCGCCCCTCCGCCGCCGCTAGACGAGTTGATCAACCTGGCCCTGAACTACCGGCCCGACCTCCGCGCCTATCGCCTGGGCGTCAAGCGGGCCGAGGCCGACGTCCAGCTCGCCAGGGCCGAGCGGTTCTCGGACGTTTACTTGCTCTATCAGCCGTACACGTTTCAGAACGACGCGCCGATCGGCCTCAAGAGCGCCCGCTCGTGGGCCGTGGGCCTGACCGTGCCGATGCCGGTCTACAACCGGAACCAGGGGAACATCCGCCGGGCCGGAATCAACGTCAACCAGTCGAGGACCGAGCTGGCGGCGCTCGAGCGAAGGGTGATGACCGAGGTCGAGCAGGCCGAGCGCGAGTACGCCGTGACCCGCTCGGCCGTCGCCCGGATCGAGCGCGACATCCTCCCCAAGGCCGACCGGGTCCGCGACGACGCCGTCCAGCTCTTCAGCCGGGGCGGCTCGCAGGTCGTCGAGTTCCTCAACGCCCAGCGCGAGTACAACGACGTGGTCCGCGAGTACCGCAACCTCCTGGTCCGGCACCGCCGGAGCATGCTCGGCTTGAATACCGCCGTCGGGCTCCGCATCCTGCCCTGATCAAGGCGCTTGCCCAGCGCGACCCAGGCCGCGTCGCCGATGGCAATCCTCTGGGTGGGCTCGGGGTCGAACTCGATTTCCAGGCTCTCGTTGGCCTCGTTCCAGCTCAGGTGCGAGACCTTGCCGATCCGGGTCAACTGGCGATAGACCGGGTCGCCCAGGGCCATCCGGGGCGACTTCCGCCCCAGGCTGGCCCGCCCCATGTGCCCCGGGGTGTCGCCGAGATAACGGGCGTCGAAGCTCTCGACCACCAGGAACTCGAACCGATCCGGGTTCGCCGGTCCCTGCGCGGGGCTCGACCAGACCCAAGCGTAAACCGCCAGCACGCCGCCCACCAGGATCGCCGCTCGCCATCGTCCGACCATGTCCGACCCTCCGCCGCGTTTCAAAATCGAGCCGATTTCACCCCGGACATTAGACTGGGCCGCCCGGTCGATCGCCATCGCGAAGGCCGCCCGGCCGATTCCAATTTCGGGACGAATCCGCCGAAGAGTTCTTGTCGGGTGAGTCGAGCCCCGGGCAAGTCCCACCGACGAATTCTCGATCAGACCTCTCGACGGTGAATGAGCCATGACGAGACCCGGATTCTCGACATCGTCCTGATCCTGGCCATCCTGGTCGGCGGAGTCCTGGCCTGGCGGACGGGCCGGGAGCAGGGCGCCTCAGGGCCACCGCCGAACGTCTCTCGCGTAAGACCGGAGACCTGACTGTTCGCGATCCTTCCAAGGTTTACGTTCAGGCCCTGAAGACCAGCGAGCCGATGCATTTCGCCTGGCGGGTCTATTTTCCTCCCCATTACGAGCAGATCATCAAGTACAACTCGGGCGGATTCAGCTCGGCGATGTCCAGCGACGCCCGCGAGTTCATCGCCCGGCTCCGGTTTCGCGAGGACGAAACGGGCTGGATCAATCTTTATACCCACTTCGCCGGCGGCAGCAGCCGGTCGAGCATCGGGGACGAGGCGCTGGCCCGATTCCTGCATGGCCGCTGGGACAAGCTCGTCGTCGAGCAGCTCGGGCTCGGCGAGGTCGCGGTGATCGACCCGGACCAACCGGCCGTCTTCCTCCGGGTGTCGATGCCGGAGGAGATGCAGGCCGAGGCCCGCAAGACGCTTCCAGCCCACGATCAAGCCAGGCAGGTTCCCACCATCTTCGAGATGAAGCTTGAGCCCGAGAAGAAGCCCAAACCCTGATCGGCTCGACCTGGAGAAAGGAAACCGTGTGGACACCCCGGAACAGAGCCTCGTTCCCGCCAGGAGGCGATGGCAGGTCGGCCTGCGGACCTTGTTCCTGCTGGTGATCGCCTGCGCCGTCTGGCTGGCCGTCTTCGCCAATCGCCGGAGCATCGAGACGCTCGAAAAGCGGATCGAGACCCTGCGTCCCACTGGCCCGCGAGCTGCAAATCGACAACCCGGCCCGGATCGCGGTCGTGAAGCGGGAGGAGTTGTGGTTCGACGAGAACCAGTGGGAACTCTACCTGCCCCCCGGCGCGTATCGCCTGTGCATGGCGACCCGCCAGATCGACAATCACGGCCTCGCCCCGGTGGTCAAGAGCGTGCCCTTCTTCGCCGGCCGGCATCGGCTGGCCCTGGAGCAGCGCGACCTCAAGTCCGGCTGGCGGGTCGTCGTCACCTGCGACGGGGCGGAGCGGATTGTGGCGGAGGAGCCCAAGGGATGGGATGAAGGCTCGGGCTCGACCGGCGGGGGCGAATTCTCAACGAACGCGCAACTCCCCGCCGACCAGCCCGTGGTGCTGTTCCGTCGTCGGTTCTCGAAGCGGGTTCCCGGTCAAGCCGGATCGTCGAGCCAGACTCCCAACGGGCCGACCGAGGGCCTCATGCTCTGGATCGAGCCGGCCGTCGGATCGAAGGGCGGAGATTGAAGCCGGAGGCGGTCGCGCCGAGGCCCCTGAGATTTCCCAAAAAACCCGCGCAATCGTTACAGCTTCCCGCCAGGACGGCCGATAAGACAACCTGACTGTCTTCGTCAACTTCGAGGGGCGCGAAGGAGGCGAGTCGGCCGTCGAGAGCCGGGACGGCGTGAATTCCCGGATCGGATCGGCTTGACCGGAGCCGTCGCCACGAAGGGTCTGCCCATGCTCAGTCCCCAAATTTGGGGGGCGATCGTCGCCCGATCCCTCGTCCTCTTGCTTCTCTGGTCCGCCTCGGGCGGAGTCGGGAGAGTCCTCGCGGATTCTCCCCCGACTCCCGCGCCGAGCCTGCCACCCTCGCCCCCCGCGCCGGCCGCGGCACCCATCCCGGCCACGCCGCCAACCCGGGAGATGCTCCTGGAGGAACGGCTCCTCAAGATGGAGGAGGTCAACCGGAGGCTCCTCGACCAGCTCGACACGCTCTCGAACAAGGTCGAGGAACTCTCGAAGAAGGCCGACGAGGCACCCCCTCCGGTCGCGGCGGAGACCGAGGACGAGAAGAAGGCCGGCGGGGCCCAGGGGACCGTTGGCCGAGGGACCAACGCCGGCGCTGGAGAGGCGATGTCGGGGGAGAAGTCGGCGGTGGCCGAGAGCGATAAGCCCAACGTCACTGGCAACCGCGCCCGGGGAGGCCAGGGCACCATCGGCCGGGCTCGCGAGGAGGAGAAACCCCGGAAGATCAACACGACCGTCAGCAACGGCATCCGGTGGACCTCCGACGACGACGAGTTCCAGCTCATCTTCCACGACCTGACCCAGACCGAGTTGCGGAACTTCCCGGGGGCCGGCGGCGAGAGCCCGCTCAAGTCCAGCTTCTTCATCCCCCGCCAACGTTGGTACTTCACCGGTCGAGCGACCAAGAACGTCGAGTTCTACACGGTCATCAACCGGGGCTACGGCAGCATCGACCTCCTCGATGCCTTTATCACCCTTAGCTTTGACCCCCGGGTCCGGTTCCGAACCGGCCGGACCAAGACGCCCACCTCCTACGAGTACTACCAGATCGCCGAAGGCGACCTGATCGCCCCGGAGCGGTCGCTCTTCACCGGCAACTTCGCCGGCAACCGCCAGAACGGGTTCATGTTCCTCGGCCAGATCCTCGACAAGCGGGCCGAGTACGCCCTCGGCGTCTTCAACGGCCCGAGACGGTCGTTCCAGGACTTCAACAATGACAAGGATCTGTACGCCTTCTTCAACGTCCGCCCCTGGCAGAAGTCGGAGAGCCTCCCAGGCCTGAAGTACTTCAACGTCGGCGGCGAGTTCGACTTCGGCAACGAGAACAACCCGGTTCAGCCGAGCAGCCTGCGAACCGCCAACGACCAGAGCACCGCCTCCAGCGGGGCGGCCCTCAATACCCTCTCGCCGACCTGGCTGACGTTCAACAACAACGTGATCGAGTACGGCGGCCGCGCCCACTGGGCAGCCTGGATCGCCTGGTACTACAAGAGCTTCAACCTCCTGGCCCAGTACGATGGCGGGTTCGAGGACTACGCCCTGAGCGGCCACACCGCCAAGACCATGGTCCCCATGGACGGCTTCTTCGTCCAGGCGTACTACTTCCTGACCGGCGAGCAGATCACCCGGCGCGTCGACATCAAGCCGCTGCGCAACTTCGCCTTCAAGGACGGCAAGCTGACCGGCCCCGGGGCGATCGAGGTCCATTCCCGGATCAGCACCCTTAACCTGGGTAACCAGGTTTTCACCGGCGGTCTGGCCGACCCCAACCTCTGGGCCGACCGGGCCTACGCGATCGACACCGGCATGAACTGGTATCTTAACCAGTACACCAAGATCTACTTCGACTACCAGATCGCCGAGTTCAACAGCGGCGTCTACAACGGGATCAACTCGCGAGGGCAGACCAATCTGTCCCGGACCTCGAACCTCGTCTGGCTCCGGTTCCAGCTCTTCTTCTGACCGGACCAAGGCCGCGGGATATTTTTCCGGAAGTCATGTCTTGACTCGGCTCATCGCCCGTGCATAATCAATTTGTCAATGCTCGCGACGGGCATTTGACAACGGCTAAGGTGGCCCCGCCTTGCGAGTGATCGCAGGGTCGGGGCTTGTTTTTTGCCCCCGGCCCTCATGGTCCGATGACAGGGACGCATTCCGACGCCTTCGCCGGGATGCTCGCCCGCGGAACGACTGGGCCGGAGTCGAGCTCGAAGAAAATCTGCATTTCCAGAGAAAAGAATTTGTCGCTGAGCCGATTCGCATGGTACAAAGTATATGTCAGATCAGGCTTCACCAGGCCTACCCTCCCCATCATGGGGGCAGACCCGGTCCGTGCGAGGCGGATGCGAGGTCGAGAGCGGTTCGGGTTGTCACCGGTTCCCGTAACCGGTGCGCCGTCACATCTCGATCGGCGTTCCTTCTCCTTGCTCCCGCCAAAGGAGGAACCCATGAGACGGTCTCTTCGAAGGTCTTTCGTTTCGACATCCCTGGTTACCGTCGCGATGATCCTCGGTCAAGGCGCCTCCCAGACGCTGGCCCAGGTTCCGCAGCCGCCCACGGGGACCTACTACTACTACCCGGCCCCGGGTGCGGTCAGCTCGTCGAGCATGTACTACGTGGAGCCGGCCCCACCGTCGGCCAATCCGTCGCCCGGCTACTACTACTACCCGGCCCAGGTCAATGCCAACCGCCCGGCGGGATATTATTACTATCCCGGCGAAGGGTATGTGAGGCCGCCGGTGGGTGTCTATTACTATTACCCCGCCGCGCGGAGGGCGCCGGCCTCTACCGTCCCGGCGACGCCGGTGCGTCGAGGCCTGTTCGGCTTCCCCAGGCCGAACAACGTCACCCCGCAACCGGGGGACAACGACGACTACGAATACAAGACCTGAGCCGGATCGGCGGATTTCGGGTCGGAGCAGAGACTCCAGGCGTTTTGGGGAAAAAAACGCGATCCCCATCACTCCAGCCAGGCTGGGGTGATGAGGACTGATCTCATTCCGAGGGATCTCGGGTGGGGCGTCGTCGCCTTAACCCCGACGGCCCGTGCTCTCGTCCGTGGAGGCGACCGGCTCGGCAATCAGCGTGGCTTGCCTGGCCACGCACCGCCAGCGCCCATCCTTCTTGACGAAGACATCGGTGTGACGGAACGGTGAGATGACTTCCCGGCCCGCCGCTGTCCCCTTGAGGTTGATCCGCGAGCAGACGACCGCGGTATCGCCATAGAATCGGGCCGAGACTTCGTCCTGCTCGATCGCCTTGAGCACGAACGAGTCTTCGCGCGGAATCTGAAGACTCTCCACGATTTGCGCCTTGGTGACGACCTGACCGAACGGAGTGGTCAGGACGTACTCGTCGGCGAGAATCTGGCCGAGCGCAGCGGCGTCGTGATGCACGAGCGCATCACTCCATGCTCGCTCGATCTTGACGAGATCGCGTTCGGCAACAGGCGTGGGCTCCGCGGCCTGCCCCTGCGCGGAGAATCCGACGGCGAGGGTCAGGAAGGCGATTGCTGTCAAAAGTCGCTGCTTCATTTCATCCTCCCACCTGTATTTCAGATCAGGCCGCATCCCTGACGGTACAAATTCTCGCATGAATACTATGGGGACCGACCCCGCAAAGCAAGACCGGATCAGACCGTCCAGGGGGCCAAGACGAGTCGATCGGCATCATGTGAGATTTGTGAGCAAATCTTGTGCCGGACAAGGGCTAGCTTGACGAGGGTCCATGATTGGTGAGGGGCGGGTCTCTCCGACGGTCCCGAAAACCATCCTGAGCCGGGGTGGAATCCCTGACCGAATGTCTTCCATCGCTGGCACGCAGGGCGGATCCAAGCACGGAACAGGAGGCCATCATGTCCGACGTCTCGCGACGAGGGTTCATCGGGTCGGCCGCGTTCGCGGCGGCCCTGGCCGGGACTCACGCCTCTCAGGCCGACGCGGACCAGCCCGACTTCGCGTTCAAGAACAACGTGCCCGACGATTTGCTCGCCGGCCACGAGCTGCCGACCTTCAAGTTCGAGCTGGAGAAGTCGAAGGGCAAGGCCATCGGCGGCAACGTCGGCAAGGAGGCGACGGTCGAGCAACTGCCGATCTCCAAGGGGATTGCCGGCGTCTCGATGAAGCTTGAACCGGGCGGGATCCGCGAGCTGCACTGGCACGCCACGGCCGCCGAGTGGGCCTTCGTGATCGAAGGTCGGGTCCGCACGACCGTCATCGACCCGGCGGGGAACCAGGAGACCAACGACTTCGGCCCCGGCGACGTCTGGTACTTCCCCCGGGGGCACGGCCACTCGCTCCAGGGGATGGGGCCGGGCAACACGCATTTCATCCTGATCTTCGACAACGGCTATTTCTCCGAGTTCGGCACCTTCAGCATCACCGACTGGCTCGGCCACACGCCCAAACCTCTCCTGGCCAAGAACCTCGGCCTGCCCGAGTCGGCCCTGGCGAACATCCCCACCGAGGAGGTCTACTTCGCCCGGGGGCCGGTGCCGCCCGAGGTCCAGCCGCCGCCCCACTCGGTCGAGCACGCGCCGCCGCTGACCCACAAGTACGAGCTGCTCAAGCAGGAGCCGCACTCGGTCCACAAGGGCGGGCGCGAATGGCGGCTCGACTCGGCCCGGTTCCCGATCTCGACGACGGTCGTCGGCGTCGTCCTCGACCTCGAGCCCGGCGGCCTCCGCGAGCTCCACTGGCACCCCAACGCCGACGAGTGGCAATACGTGATCTCCGGCAAGATCTCGGCGACGATGTTCGGCTCGCACGGTCGTTACCGGATCGAGACGTTGAATCAGGGCGACGTCGGCTACATCCCGCAAGGGTACGGCCACTCGCTGGAGAACGTCGGCGACGAGCCGGCCCGGATGCTCCTGGGGTTCAACACTGGCCATTACGAGGCGATCGACCTGTCGACCTGGATCGCCGGAAACCCGGATTACCTGTTGAGCACCAACCTCGGGCTGGACCGGTCGGCCGTCGAGAAGCTCCCGGTCGCCCGCGTCTTCATCGCTCCCAAGGAAGGGGCGTCGAGGAAGCCGTGAGGACACGACCAGTTCCCCGCCGCCAACTCGCCCGCCTCTGAGCGGAGGCCGGCGCACCCGCAAGCCATTCGATCGTAACGCGGCCCAAGATTCTACGGCATTTCGGATCGGAGATGGTTACACTGGTTCGGCCGATCGGCCCTGCGGTCGAGTTGCCGTCCGGGTCGCCCCTCACCTTGAGTCCCTGGAGTTTGCACCCATGAAGAGTTGGATTGTGGTCGTCGCCGCCGCGCTGGTCTCCGTCGCCACGTTGAGCGTTGGAGCGTTCGTTGACGAGACGCCGGACACCGAGGGCATCATGAAGGCCCTGTTCAAGAAGGGCTCCGGCAAGTTCAGCACCGCCCTGGACAAGCAGGTCAAGGCCTCGCCGACCGACTGGGAGGCGATCCAGACGACGACCGGCGAGATTGCCAAGCTCGGTGGCGACCTCGCCAAGGGTGAGCCGCAGAAGGGGGACAAGGAGTCGTTCAAGAAGCTCGCGACCAAGTTCGGCGAGAACACCAAGGCCCTGCACACTGCGGCCGAGGCGAAGGACCTGGCCAAGCTCCAGGCCACCCAGAAGGCCATCGGCGCCTCCTGCAAGTCGTGCCACACCGCCCACCGGGGCAAGTGACCGCCCGGCCGGTCCGATGAGCCCGTCGGGGTCGCGTGCCCTCCGCGCGGCCCGGCGGAATCCCCTCCTTCCCGGAACCCGACTCTCTTGAGGACGCCATGACGGACTCGGCCCGACCGATGAGCGGCAAGACCTGCCTGGTGACCGGGGCGACCTCCGGCATCGGCGAGGTCGCGACCCTGGAGCTGGCGAAGCAGGGCGCGAAGGTCGTCCTCGTCGGCCGGAGCCAGGCCAAGGCCGAGGCGACCGCCGAGCGAATTCGCCGCGAGACCAACAACCCCGCCGTCGAGTACCTCCTGGCCGACCTCTCCTCGCAGGCCGAGGTCCGCCGCCTGGCCGATGAGGTCAAGGCCCGTTACCCCCGGATCGACGTCCTGATCAACAACGCCGGGGCGATGATCAACCCCCGTCGCGAGAGCGTCGACGGGATCGAGATGACCTGGGCGCTCAATCACCTGGGCTATTTCCTCCTCACCGAGCTGTTGCTCGACACCCTGAAGGCGTCGGCCCCGAGCCGGATCGTCAGCGTCGCCTCGGACGCGCACCGGATGGTCTCCGGGATCAACTTCGACGACGTCGAGGGGAAGAAGTCGTACACGGCGTTCCGGATCTACGGCCAGTCGAAGCTCGCCAACATCCTCTTCACCCGCGAGCTGGCCCGCCGGCTGGAGGGATCGGGCGTGACGGCCAATTGCCTGCATCCGGGGTTCGTCGCCACCAACTTCACGACCGGCGAGGGCCTGACCTTCCGGATCTTCCAGATGATGGCCAAGGTCTTCGCCATCAGCCCCGAGGACGGGGCGAAGACGACGGTCTACCTGGCGAGCTCGCCGGAGGTCGAGGGGATCTCGGGCCGGTACTTCGCCAAATGCCGGGAGGCGAAGCCCACCAGGGCGGCTCTCGACGACGCCTCGGCCAGGCGGCTCTGGGAATTGAGCGAGCGGATGGTCGGGGCGACCAGCCCGGCGTGACGGATTAGCTCCGGCATGGTCGATGCGACGATGGCCGATGGCCGATGCGTCTGATTCCTCGCTCGATCATCGATCATCGTTTCATTGACCATGCTGGATTCAGGAACTTGCGTCCCGCGTCTTCCTCGCCAGGGCGAGGATCTCCGTTTCGGGGAGCTGCTCGGTGGTCACGATCGACCGATCGGCCCGGAAGGCGACGGTTTCTCCGTCGCGGACGAGGTGGAATTCGCCGGTCTCCTGGCCCGGCAGGCGGGCGGCGACGTCGATGCGCGACTGGCTGAGCATCGGCTTCATCTTGGCCAGAGCCGTCGGCTCCTTGACCCGGCCGACGAACCACGAACGGACGTTCTCCCGGCATTTATAGTCGAAGTCGCCGGGGCTCTGGGTCGCCAGGAGCAAGCCGAGCCCGGCCGATCGGCCTCGCTTGAGCAGGTTCTCCATCGGTTCCTTGGTCGCCGGCTTCCCCACGGCGGGCAGATAGAGGTCGGCCTCGTCGAACAGGACGGCCGCCTGGAGCGCCTTCGACGGCGACCGGCTGCTCCAGCGAGCCATCTCCATCAAGAACTGCGCGACCCAGAACTGGATGTCCTGGTTTGGACCGAGGAACTTGGTGCTGATGACGCTCAACCGGGTCTTGCCCGGTCTCGCGTGCCGTCCCAGGCCCAGCAGGGCCTCGGCGTCGAGGGGCTCTCCCCTGGCTGAGAGCAGGTCCCCTCGCGAGTGGCGGATGGTCTCCAGGTCCTGCACGAGCTTGGTGAAGTGCTTCGGGTCGAGCCGGCCGATGGCGTTGAGCAGCGCCGGGTCGGCTCCGTCGATGAAGTCGATCAGTTCGGCCAGGGAGACCGACCCGTCGGGCCTGGCCTGGCTGAGCAGGTCCATCGCCTTCGACAGGATCACCGTCCGGGCCTGGTCGTTCCCGACGTTCCTGTAATTCATCATCCCGCCCAGGGCTGAGGCGGCGTAAAGGGCGGACTTCTCCCGCTCGGCCGACATCATTCCGCCCAGGCCGGTCGGGACCGCGGCGATCGAGAGCGGCCGGCCTTCGGGATGCCCCGGCGTGAAGACGGCGACCTCCAGCCGCTTCCGGAGCGCCTCGCGACGATGTTCGGCCGCCTCGTCGAGGGCCGGATTGGCCCAGGCGGCGGGGTCGGCGTATCGGCAGAGGTCCCCCTTGCGGTCGATCAGGATCGCCGGGATTCCCCGGAGCAAAAGCTGCTCGACGATCACCAGCGCGAGCGTCGTCTTGCCGCTGCCCGAGGCCCCCAAAAACGCCGCGTGCATCGTCAGTTCGGCCGGTCTGATCGTGACCGGCTCGGGCCGGATGCCGCCGGTCGAGCCGACGACGATCGGGCTGTCATCGGGCTTCAAAGGTTCTTTCTCGCGCCCGGTCTCGACCTCAATCTTGACCTCCGGGGTGAAGGCCTTCGGGACGTCCAGGGCGAGGATCTTTCGCAGCGACTCCAGCCGGCTGAGCGGTTTCTCCTCGGCGAGCCAGGCGTCGAAGTTCGGGTCGGCCCGGTGTTGCTCGCGGAACGTCCGGAACGCCTGCATCGCTCGCCAGTCCGAATCCTCGACGACGACGCGCCGGCCTCCACGAGCGATCAGCTTGCCGATCTGCAACGAGACGGCGGCCCTGGGATTAATCGGGAACTCGGTCGATCGGACGATCACCGGCGTGACGACCGGCGTGACGGAACTGGTCCGCTTCTCGACCTCCTCGACCTGCCTGCCGAGCCCGCCCCCCTGGGCGGCCTTGTTGCAGAGGGCGACGAGCAGGAGGTCAACCGACTGGTCGGGCCACTGGCACTCGACGTTGACCATCGTCGCGTGCGGCTCGGTCACGAACTGGCGGCCGAGGCCAGCCTCCTCGGAGCACGCGGCAATCGCCTCCGCCAGCAGGAAGGCGAGTTTGTCATCTTCGACCGGAACCGGAACGACGGCCCCCGAGCGGTGGTCGTTCCAGAGCTGTTCGAGGGAGATGGTGTCCGGGGTCGTCGCCCCGGTCGACCCGGAAGTGGGCCCCTCGACCGGCCCTCCGACCGATCCCCGGGCGATGCACCGTTGGCGGAACTCGCGGCACCAGTCGAGGATGGACCGGGTCGGCAATTCGGTCAGCGCCGGCAGGCTCCCCGCCGGGATGGGATAGGTCGGGTCGTCTTCGTCGATCGCGATTCCGTGCGGCTCGTAGAGCACTTCCAGCCGCTTGCCGATGAGTTCCTGGACCTCGGACAGCTCGCGTTTGGCCGAGAGGAGGATCGGTTCCGGGTCATGCTCGATCCGGGCCCGGGCCGGCGTCGCGAGGTCGTCCTGGAAGTGCTTGTAGAAGTTCCTCAGGCACGAGATCACCACGACCGACGATGGGACGCGTTCGGCCAGGTCGCAGACGGCGGACATGGCCCGTCGAAACCGGCCTCTGGCATCGTCAAGATTGTAGATATCTTCGAGTTGATCGAGGCAGACGATGAGCGGGGCCGTCTCGACGGAGCCCATGAGCTGGCCGAGCAGGGCGACGACGCGTTCGGGGGCCTCGGGGTAGGTCCGGGGCGTCAGACCCCCCAGCGCCTGGCGGTCGGAGGGCGAGAGGTCTTCGCATCGGAGGTATTTCAGGACGCGGCCCCGGAGCCTCGGGTCGTCGCGCTGGAGGTAGAGCATCGCGCGGACGAGGTCGAGGTCGACGGTGTTGAATCGGTCGTCCTCGACGATCTGGTCGGCCAGCGCCTCGACGAGTCTCGCCAGGCACTTCAGCTCCAGCTCGTCCTCGCGGAGCTGAGCCAGCCGCTCGCTGGCGATGAATCGAGACGACTCGGCCAGGGCCGTCGAGAGCCTCATCAGGCCGGTCGTCTCACCGAACGGGGCGTAGTAGGGCTGGCTGAGGGAGTCGATCACGTTGTTCAGGATGTAACGGCCGTAATGATCGATGGCCGAGGTCATCTGCATGTAGACGCAGTAGCCACGCCGTCCCTGGTGGGTCCAGTTGCGGAAGGCCCGCATCAGGTGCGTCTTGCCCGAGCCCGACTCGCCCATCAACAAAAGGATGCGGCCAGAGGAGGGTCGAGGGGTCATCGAGGCCCGCGCGACCAGCCCCCGGAAGACCTCGCGTGCCTCCTCGTGGATCGTTTCCACGTCGAACGGGTCGGGATGCCAGATCTCATTGCGATGGGCGACCGCGTGGAAGACCTCCGGCCCTCCCTTCGAGCAGAAGGCGATGTCTCGGGGGTCGACCGCGATCACCGGATCGGTCGGGTTCATCGGGCCTGGCCCTCGGTTCGGACGAAGTGATAGACCGCGTTCAGGTAGGGGGTCGCCGACTCGCGGACGTCGACCGGGTCCATGGCCTCGATCAGGTCGGCCCGGCCAAGTTCGACCAACCGCGCCCGATGGGCCTCGATCAGGTGCTCCTTGAAGCGCTCAAAGCCCAGGTCCCGGATGGCCCGGTCGTCGGCGAGGGCTCGCCAGACGTGGGCGATGAAGACCTCGTCGTCGCCGAACCAGCCGGTCGGGCTTGTCCGGGCGGCCTCCAGGACCCGACGGGCGAAGACCGGAAGATCAAACTCATGGGTCGGGGGCGTCGGCTCCCCGCGTTCGACCCAGGCGCGGAGCAAGGCGTCGGTCAGCTCCTGGGCCTTGCTCTGGCGGGCCCCGACACTCCGCGCGACGATCAGGTCGAGCGGGCTCTTCGCCTTCGGGTCGCCCAGCTCTCGGCGGAAGAGGGCCGTCTGGATGTCGGCCTCCTTGAGCGTCCCGGAGCCGGAAAGCTCGACCCCGGCCCGACGGAGCAACGCCCTGAGGATCTGGTCCTTCTTGAATGGGGCTCCGGGCTCCAGGCCGAGCAGCGTCCAGGCTGTGGCGTCCTTCGCCAGGCCCAGGTCGAGCGGGTCGTCGAGGGCCAGCCCATAGCGAGACCGGAGGATCTCCGCCTTGAGGCCGGGGGCGGCCCCGGTCAGTCGCTTGACGTCGGCCGGGGTCGGCCGGGGTTTGCTGAGGGCCAGCGCCACGAGATGGACCCGGATCGTCGCCCACTTCAGCACCGAGGGAGAGCCCTCGATCCCCAGGGTTTCGCGGGCGAGCCGGCGTCCTTCCTCGGTGGCCGACACGTTGCTGGTCGGCTTGCCCTTCTTGTCGAGGGGATGGCCAGCCGCCCCGGCCGACTCCAGCTCGGCGACCGCCCGGCCCAGCCGATCGGCCCAGTCCGCTCCACCCTCGCCAGGCCCGGCCAGGGGCTTGAGGTCCTTGCTCAAGGCGGCCAGGGTGACGCCCTTCTCTCCGCCCGCGAGGAGCCTGGCAAGCACGAGCAGTTGGAGCGTCGGCAGTGCCTCAACGTGGTTCATGGGCAGGGTTCTCGACTCCGGAGTCAGGGCCGGCTCGATGCGCCGTCGCCCCGACGTTCTTCCGTACAACACAACATACCACGGGGCGAAGCCCCTCTGGAGTGCGGGAGCTTCGCCCTTGCGAGCCGTCGCCTCAAGCGCGATGATTTCCTTTCAGCGGTTCCCACTCGAACGGCGCACGATGGAGGAAAACGGGAACTGGCTCCCGGCCCCGGTTGGAGGGGCGATTCCGCCCGAGGGGTATGAGTAGCAATGGAACAGAAAACCGGAATAGGCTCTCGGAGAAGCCCCGTCGGCCTATGGCTCCCGCAGCGCTGCGGCTTAGGTGCCGCCTTTGTTACCAGCTCTCGATCGGAAGGCCCGGACTGTCATCGTCAGGCTCATGACCAATGCCCCGGCGAAGAGCAGGTATTTCGCCGGGGTCGGCTGCTCGGTCAACTGATTGCCGACTACCAGAAGGATGTACACCCACGTGACGCTCAACGTGCCATAGAACTCCGACCGCGAGACTGCGGCCGTCTGCCGTTCTTCCGCCATCCCAGTTCTCCCCGTGCAGCGCCGCATCGAGTCCCGCCTCACATTGGACGGATCTCGTTACGTGTATAAGTCGGCTTATACGTCGAGTTCGGGCAGAAAGCGGGGCAGAACCACCTGGTTTCGGCCCCGTAGCCCCGGAAAAACTCGTCGTATAACGATTTTATTCCAGTTTTCTGTTCCATTGCTACTCACGCCCCCCCGACGGCGAGGCGGGCCGGGAGCCAGTCCCCTTTCTCTTCCGTCGTGCGCGATCCAGTCGTGAACAGCTGTAGGCCGCCTCGCCGGATCGCGCCCCATCGAAGGAGCCTCGTCGTGCCGCCAAGCTTTCGACACATCCTTGCCTTGACCTTGCTCCTCGGTGTCTCGATCCCCACGCTCGGCGACGACGCACCTCCGAAGCCCGAGGCTCTCAAGCCCCCGCCGACCGAGGAGTTCGTGGTGATCCCGCTCCGGGTCCACATCCTCTCGTCCAGCGACCTGCCCGAGGTCGACTGCGCCCTGACCGACGCGGACATCAAGCGCGTCCTGGGCAAGGTCAACGGGATCTGGCACCAGGCCGGGGTCCACTGGGGGCTTGAGTCGCTCGTCCGCGAGCCCGCGGCCCAGCAGGATCGGTTCAAGATGACGATGGAGGCCGACCCGGCCGACAAGCTCGGCGTCTTCCGCCTCCTGATCCCGCAAGAGTCGCGGTCGAGCGACGGGATGAACGTCTATTACATCCACAAGTTTTCGGTCAACGGCGTCTACCTGGGCAACCGCGTGGCGTTCGTCCAGGAGACGGCCCGGCTCAAGCCCGTCCCCGGCGGGATCGACGAGCCGCTGCCGAGGGTCACCGCGCACGAGCTGGGGCACTCGCTCGGCCTGCCGCACCGCCAGGACCTCACGAACCTGCTCGCCTCCGGCACGACCGGCACGACCCTGAACGAGGCGGAGGTCGACCGGGCCCGCGAGAAAGCCCGATCGATGCCCGGCTCGATCCCCGTGCCCGACCTCCGCAAGAAGGCCGAGGAGGCGACGGCCCGGGGCGAAAAGGAGGAGGCCCGACGCCTCTGGACCTGGCTGGCCGACCTCCCCGGCGAAGCCGCCGCCGAGGCCCGCAAGCGGCTCGATGCCCTGGGCGAACCCGAAAAGAAGGACGAGGCGAAGCCCGCCTCGCCCTGACCGGCCCGGGCACCGCCCTCGCAACACGTCGGTGCGTCGGACCGACGCATGCAAGACGGCTTCGGTGTCTTCGTGACATCGCGCAGTCAATCGTCGGCCTGCGGTGCCGCCATCCGTGCCGGTCAGTGCGAGCCCGTCCACGGGGTCGCGTCCCAGTGCCGGATCTCGATCCGTTTCATGATGTTGATGGGGCTCAGACTCCTGACGACCGCCGAGACAATCCGACGCCCGTCCGGAGAGAAGGCGAGGCTGTTCGCCGCTGTAACGGTGTTCAAGCCGTGCCCCTTCAGCGCGAGCAACTGCCGCCCTGTCTCGGCATCCCACAACCCGACCTCGGGAGTTCTCGAGCCGTAGACGCCGGCGATCCGGGACCCGTCGGGGCTGAATGCAAGGTTGCCGACCCGATCCTGCGTCAGTTTCCTGAGCTTGCCGGAGGCCACATCCCAGACGACGAGGCCGAACCGAGTGGGGCCGCCGGCCCCACTCGCTCTGCCGAAACCGATCGAGGCCGCGATCCGCTGGCCGTCCGGGCTGATGGCGAAGTTCGTCGGGAACGGGGAGGGCTCGAGGTCGGGCATTTCCAGGCGAGCGATCTCTTCCCCCGTCCCGGCATCCCACACATGGGCCCGCTGCGATCGATCGGGCGAGAGAGCGAAGCCCGCGAGCCGCCGGCCTCGGGCATCGAACACGGCCCCCAAGCAGGCCGGGATCGTCCTCACGGCCCGCCCGGTCCCGACGTCCCAGACGATCCCCTCGTTCTGATCGGGATCTTCGATCATCTTGGGGGTCCCCCGGTGCCGGACGGCCGCGACGCGGGCACCGTCGGGGTCGAGCGATGGCTTGACGAAACCGACGCCCTCCTCTTCGATATGAAAAAGCTCCTTGCCCTCGAGGTCCCAGACGGTCAATTCGCCACCGCTGATGGTCGGCTTGAACTGATTCGATGTCCCGCGCAGGATGCGCAGGCCGGCGTAAGCAATGCGGTCTCCGCGGGCGTTCCAGCTCGGCCATCCCATCGAGATTTCACCGTCCTTGGCCGGTGCGGAACGGCCGAAAGACCGGACGAATTGGCCCTTCGAGTCCCAGACCTTGATAACCGGCGTGGAGCCCCACGGCGTGGTGGCCTCAGGCTTCACGACGCCGGCGATCCACCGAGCATCGGGGCTCACGGCCAGGAGACCCACCTGCCCCTTGGTGTCCACCAGGTGGTCGTCCGGGTCGTCCGTGGCGTCCCAGATCTTCACCGTGCCGGCGTGATCGGCGGCCAGCAGATGCCGGCCGTCCCGGCCGAACGCGATCTCTTCCACCTCGCGGAGGTCGTCCTGGTAGGCCGCGACCCGCTTGCCGGCGGCGAGGTCCCAGACGCCCACCTGGAGTTGATCGAGGGCGCAGGCGATCCGACGGCCGTCGGGACTGAACGCCGCGCTCGTGCTCACGCCCTGCGACGCGAGCGGGATGGAAAATCGCGATCGCGCCGTCCCGACATCCCAGACGTGCAGGACGTCACCGGTGGGATACACGGCAACGGCGGCCAGCGTCCCGCCGTCGGGACTGAAGCTGGGCGCGGCCATCTCGATGGCGCCGGCCGCCGGGAACGAGGCGACTTCGCGACCGGAATCGACCTCCCAGAGCTTGACGTCCCTCGAGCTTGGGTCAGCGTCCGCCTGGAATGTGGCCGCGACCCGCTTGCCGTCGGGACTGAGCGCGAAACTCGGTCCTCCCCGCGGGAAGATGCCCGGGATCGCCCGGATCTCGGCCCCCGTCTCCGCGTCCCAGACGAGGAGCGCATTGCCGGGGCCGTATTTCTCGTCCGCCTCGTGGGGGCTGGCGACCGCCGCGAGCCTCCGGCCGTCCGGGCTGAACTCGACGCCATAGAGATTGGCCGCCACCGTCCGGTGCACGACCCTTCGGCCGGTGGCCGTCTCGACGACCATCAGGAGATGCTCGTGCGCCGCCGGACGCGTCGTCGTCGGTTTTCAGGGCGATCGCCAGACGCGATCCGTCCGTGTTCAGGCGCGCATGCTCGCCGTCCCCCTCCGGGAATGCGACCGAGGCCACGACCCGCCCGCTCGCCACGTCCCACACCTTCCAGTCGACGACACGGTAGACGAGGGCCTTGCCCTTGGGCTTGACGGGCGCCCGGCCGGAGAGCGCGACGAAACGCGAGCCATCGCCGCTGAAGGCAACGGAATAGGTCCATGTAATTTGGGGCAGGGAAATCGTCCTCGCCGCCGGATGAGATCGCCTCATCCAGTAGTCCCACTCGAAGCCGAGGAGATCCCGGTTTTCGACCTTTTGCCGCTCGAGCAGTTGCGTCACCTCGCCGTGACGGCCTCCTTCCCAGGCGGCCCGGACCAGGCCCATGTCGGCGGCGTAGAGGGTCCGACGGAGCTGATCCGCGCGGCCTCGGCTTCAGTCCGCTTCGCGGTGGCCTGGTCGCGCTGATCGACGGCGGCACCTTCGGCCGCCCTGGCCGCGCGCTCGGCCCGCATGGCGACCTGTTCGGCACGACTGGCGCGGACGGCCTGCCAGACGCTCAGCGCCGTGCCCGCGAGCAGGGCCGCGGCCACCGTCGCCCCGGTCGTCAGGATGACCCGGTGGCGACGGGCGAGCTTGCCGAACCGATAGAGCGCCGACGGGGGCCGCGCCTCGATGGGCTCTTCGGCCAGGAACCGGCGAACGTCGGCGGCGAACCCGCTGGCCGTCTCGTAGCGCCGGCGGCGGTCCTTCTCGAGCGCCTTCATGACGATCCAGTCGAGGTCCCCCCGCACCAGCGCCGAGAGCCGTGCCGGCTCGGTCTTCCGCTGCGCCGAGACCTTCGTCAACGTCTCGCCCAGGGTGCTCAGCCGGGTGCTCGGCCGGGGCGGCTCCTCCTCCTTGATGATCCGTCGGATTTCGTCGTAGGCCGCGGTCGCGAACCGCGTCCTGTCGAACGGCGTCGTGCCGGTGAGCAGTTCGTAGAGCAAGACGCCCAGGCTATAGACGTCGCTCCGGACGTCGACGTCCAGCGCGTTGATCTCGGCCTGCTCCGGGCTCATGTAGAGCGGCGTGCCGATCATCTGGGCGAAGCGGGTGTAGACGGTCCGTTCCGTGAGCTGCTGGCCAATCGCCTTGGCCACGCCGAAGTCGATGACCTTGACCACGGGCTCGCCATCGTGCGGGGCGACCAGGATGTTCGACGGCTTGAGGTCGCGGTGGATGATCCCCTTGCCGTGGGCGTGCTGCACGGCCTGGCAGACCGAGAGGAACAGGTCCAACCGCTCGCGGGCGTTGAGTTGCTGCTGGTCGCAGTACTCGACGATCGGGATCCCCTTGACCAGTTCCATGACGAAATAGGGCAGGCCGCTGTCGGTCGTGCCGGCGTCGAAGACGCGGGCGATGTTGGGGTGGTCCATCAGCGCCAGGGCTTGCCGCTCGGCCTCGAAGCGGGCGATGACGTCGCGCGAGCCCATCCCCGGCTTGATGATCTTCAACGCGACCCTGCGGCGCACGGGATGCTGCTGCTCGGCGACGAACACCAGGCCCATGCCCCCCTCGCCGATCTGCTCCATCAGCTTGTAGGAGCCGATCATCGTGCCGGGTCGTTCCGCGATCTGCTCGTAGTCTACCGTCCCTACTTCGGCCGGCTTGCCCATGAATTCGCCGGCTCGACCGTGATAGTCGATCAGGGCCTCGACCTCCGCCCGAAGGCCGGCGTCGGCTCCGCACGCCTGGTCGAGATAGGCGGCGCGGGACGCCGGAGACGCGATCTCCAGCGCGCGGCCGATAATCGATCTGACGTCGGGAGTGTTCAAATCCATCGCTCAGTCTCCTTCCATTTTGGCCTTCCACCTCACAATGCGACGTGGCGGGACGGAGACTGCACGAAAAATCGAAAGCCCTGGTCAGACCCCGTCCGGACGTTCTCCTTCCATGGAGCGAAATAGCCAGGCCCGGGCGTAGGACCAGATGCCGTACGCCTTGCGTTCCGACACCCCGAGGACGGACGCCGTCTGAACGATCGTCAGGCCCGCAAAGTAGTGGAGCTGAACCAGTTCGGCGGCCTGCGCATCGATGGCGGCCAGCTTGTCAAGCGCTTCATGCACCGCGATGACATCATCGAGCGGGCCAGGGTCTACGGCGGCCGGGCCGTCCCGGGCCAAATCTTCTCGCCGGAGCCTGCCTCCGTGCTTCATCCGGTTCTTTCGGCGAGCATTCTCCACAAGAATCCGGCGCATTGCTTTAGCCGCCGCCGCGAAGAAGTGTCCGCGGTCCTGCCAGCGATTGTCGTCCGCGTGGCCGACCAGGCGCAGGTAGGCTTCGTGAACCAGGGCCGTCGCCTGGAGCGTCTGCCCGGGGTTTTCCCGGGCCAGCTTCTGGGCCGCCAGCTTGCGGAGTTCCTCGTAGATCAGGGGCAGGAGCCGCTCGGCGGCGGTCGGGTCGCCGCCGTCGATGGCCGAAACGAGGCGAGTCACGTCGCTCATCGGTGGATCCGCCGGTGCCACGGCCCGGCCGCCACGATGCCGGATCGGGGCCGGGTTCCTGGCATCCAGGATAAGCCGTCAACATGCGTTCCGCCAGTTGCCCGGCGTGTCGTCTCCGTCGTCGGCCGAGACCCGTGAGCGTCCGGACGCCCTCCGTCGTCGCCAATGAACGGCAGGCCAGGTAGTCGCCCGCAGCCGAATCGTGGCGGTGCCGCCCGAGCCCTCCGGTGCACATCGAGCATGGTTAACAACTCGCTTCGGTTTCGTCGACCGGGGGTACCCGCCAGGAGGCTCAGACTCGGGCCGCCCCCGGCGAGGCCAGCCCCGATCGTCGATTCCGGGCCATCTTCATGAACCCGAACAGGGCGAGCCCCGCCACGACCAGGATCGACACGCCCACGACCGGCCGGTAGGCGATCCAGCCGATCGCGATCGTCACCAGGGAGAGGACGGTCGCGATGCTGAAGGCCAGGAAGCCCGTGCCGAAGCCGACGATGCCGCCGATGAACGGGACCACGTCGGCCAGGACCGAGAGCGGGCCCAGGACCATCATGATCCCGACGGCCATCAGGATGAACCCGACCAGCCGCAAGATCCAGGTCGTCGTGTTGTTCTCCGCCTCGGCCTCCTGGAACATCTCGTCGGCCGAGGCATTGCCGGCCTGGAGCCGGTGGATCGAGGTGCCCGCCTTCGTGGCGTAGGGCTCGAACGAGTCGCCGGACTGCTTCGCCAGCAGGCTGACGACCTGCGGCCGGACCTGCTCGAACGCGACGGTCAGGTCGCCGACCTTCGGGTCGGACGGGTTCTCGCCCAGGTAGAACCGGCCGGCGTCGAGCCTGGCCTGCTCCTTGAGGTCGTCCGGCAGCGCATCGCGCTCGGTCTCGCCGACGGGCAGGGGGGCGGTCTGGCGAATCTGGTCGACCAGGCCGGCGGGGAGCTTGAACGCGCCCAGGGTCACGGTCTGGGCCTGGCCGGTCCAGCCTTTAAGCGGCCAGTGGTCGGGGTTCTGGTGACCGTCGGGCCTCTTGAAGCCGGAGGAGTCGATCGGCTGGCCGACCCAGCCCTTGTCATAGTGGTAGGTCGTGACCCGTTCCTCGCCGCCGCCGAGTTTCTTGCGTTTCTTGGTCTCGGATCGCTCCTTCCACTGGTACATCTGGACGATCCGCTGGAGCTTGAGCGCCTTCGCGGAGACGGCGAGCTGCGGGTCGGTGAGCGTCTCGGTCGCCGTCGCCTCGCCGGTGACGTGGACGAGCTTCCCCTGGTTGGTCTGGTCGACGCGGTCGGCCTCGACGGAGACGACGCCCGCCTTCCCCTCGGCCAGGCCCTGCGCGGTGTGGACGGCTCGCCCCTCGTTCCAGAACAGGACGACGAACGAGACGGCGAAGAGGATCAGGCCGATCGGGATGGCCATGAACGCCTTGCCCACGCGCGAGAGCCAGCTCTCCGACGAGGTCTCGGAGAAGCTGTCGCCGCCCGAAGAGCCCCCATCGCCCCACGAGGCGCCCTCGCCGCCGCCCCAATCACCGCCGCCGTCTCCGCCACCGCTCCAGTCGCCGCCAGACATGATGATTTCGCTCCCCAGGGACGAAGGGTTGTCGGACGTTCGGGATGATCTTCGCCGCGAAGGCCCGATGATTGCCAGACCCACGCGCCGATTCCGCTCTCGGGGTCACCACGCGACCCGGTCGAACAGCGCCCTCAGCTTCGCGGCCCGGCCGGGGTTGAGGGTCGCGACGTGGGCGATCCGGCCGAGGAGGTGGGCGCGGAAGTCGGGGTGGCCCGATCGGTTTTGCCCCTCCGGCCCGTGCCGGACGCAGTTGTGGAGCGTGGCCTTGAGGGTGTCGAAGTCGTCGCGAGGGACGTTCGGGCGATCGTTGAGCACCGCGCCGGCGAGCGTCTGGCGGACGCCTTGACGCATCACGCGAGTCTTGCGCGTGTTTACCGCGAACCCTTCTTCGAGCGCGATCGCGCAGGCGTGGACGTGGAACCGGGCAATCGACCGGGCGAGAGCTTCATCGCCGGAGAAGGCGAGGTCGTCGGCGTACCGGGTATAATGGGCGCCCGCGGAGGCGGCCAGGCCGGCGAGCCGGCAGTCGAGGCGATAGGCGCAGAGGTTCGCCAGCCAGGGCGAGGTCGGCGCCCCTTGCGGGAGGTGCGCCTTCCGGTACAACTGGCGAGTCCGCCAGGCTTCGGGGACGGACTCAGGAGCGTCGGGCCGTTTCCAGAGTTCAGAAGGCACGCGGTTGGTGCAGAGGCCGGTCAAGGTCCGGGCCACGGCGTCGGGATATCCCGAAGCGCGGAACAGGGCGGCAACCCTCGCCGCGGCGATCGTCGGGAAGAAGTCGAGCAGGTCCATCTTGAGCACGACGGCCTGCCCGGCGTGGCCTTCGACGAACGTCCGGACCGACCGGCCGGGCCGGAACCCGTGCGCGGCGTCGTGCGGCGGGATCGCGGCGAGGACCTCGCGGAGAATCCGCCGCTGGATCGCCTTGAGCCGGCTTTTGGGGGCCTCGATCAGCCGGGTCGAGCCGTTCCGCTTCGGCTTCCAGCGGTAGTCATAATGGCGGAGCGGCCCCGCCGCCGTCGCTCGCTCGATCCCCCGGCAATCGGCGAACCAATCCAGTTCGCCCGGTTCAAGTTCGAGCCGACTCGCCAGCTCGATCGGAGTCGCGATTGCCGGGACCGGCCAGGTCGAGGGTGGCCCGGCCATCGGCGCCATCTTCGGAACGGGCCTGGGCTTGAAGGACAGCGCGAACGGCCATTTCGCCCGGAAGTTCGCGTCGTCTCGGAGAAAATCCCCCACCCGATCGGCCGAGGGCCTCGCGTCGGGGAAGGCTTCGAGGAGCCGACGGGCCAGCGGCCGGAGCCACCGAGGGCGACGACCCAGAGCCCAGCCGCCCCGGGCGACCACGTCGTCGAGCCGCCAGTGACCTTCCACCAGGATGTCGGCCAGGTCACGAGCGCAGGCCTGGAAAGGGTTCATGGGCAAGAGGCGTCGGGCCGCCCCAACCAGTCCGGTCCGGCGTGAGGAATACTACACAACGTGTAGGCTCCCCTCACGCGACGGGAATCGATACGTGATGGGCTCCCCCGGGGTAACCCCGGAGAGGCGCGATCGACCGACTTGCGACGGCCAACCTCGCCCGCTTGGGGCAACCCCGACGCCGGCACCGAAGGTAGAGCGTGCCTGAACTTCTGTCAAGCGAATTTCAACGCTCTTCGAGCCGGACGTGGCGGACCTTCTGGGAATGGAGCCAGGCGAGGAACGATTCCTGCTCCTCGGACAGCTCGACCTCGGTCATGTTCTCGGTGTCGAGCGGCGAGACGAGGTAGAAGACCCCCTCGTCGACCCATTTCGCCACGTCGTCGGCGTTGAACCAGAAGTCATCCTCGCCCAGCGGTGGGATTCCGGGCGTGTCGCGGGGGCTCATGAAGTAGACGAGCTGGTTCCGCAGGCGGAGCGTGATCGCCAGGGGGGCGATCTCGGGGCGGTCGAGCGGGACGAGGACGAGGCGAGCCATCGGTCGGGCCTTGGCCTTTCGGGGAGAGTGGGGCATCCGGACCAGACACGTTCAATCTTCCGCAGGTTCCTCGCCGGGGTTGAGGACGATCCGGGATCGCCTCCGAATCAGCTCACGCCATTCCTGTTGCGCTTCCCTGGGCACGCCTGGCATCGCGTTCTTATCAATGTGGAGTTCGACCTGTGGCTGATCCCACTTCGACTCGAAGACCTGGACCTCGGAGTGGGGATAATTGCGCCTCAGCGGAGCATGAACGGCCTTCATCCGATAAATGTAAGCTCCCTGGAAGCGAATCTCGGAAGGGATGTCCAGCACCCGGAATCCGATGACGCCCCAATCGACGTAATCATCGCCGATCCATCGGGCCGAGGTCGCTGGAGCGAGCGATTCGCGGGTGACGGACATGTCCGGAAAGTCGATGGCGTCCAGCTCGATCTCTTCGTCATCCCAGGATTCCGAGGGTACTCGCCGGAATAGGCGCTCCTCGGGTGCAAATTCGGCAATCGTCGGCTTATCCTTCCGGAGCATGTATTCCGGCAACTCAGGCATCGAGATATTCCCGGATTTCCCTGGCCAGATCCTGAAAAGGGCCGTATCCCGGCTTGACCCGCCGGCTTCTCGGATCTGTCTCCCCGTCGGAGAAGAGGGAGCAAACCTCGCCGTCGTTGAAGAACTCGACGTAAACCCGGCGCCCTCGTTTCTTATGGGTGATCCCGACGCCGCCAGCGACCGACGGAGCGAGCCGAGACGGCTCGAAATCAGTCCCGATCAGACGCGCCAAGAACGCCTTCGCGGTGACGATGGCGGCATCTGACGGGGGCGGAGTCCCATATCCGCTCCAAGATTCGCCGAGATTGCGCAACCGCTCTAATTTAATATTCCAGACGTTGAAATCATAACTGGCATTTATGCTCTCTTGAAATTCCGACACAGCATGCCGTTGTGATTCAATGCCGGGAATCATTGCAGCGATTGGACGTAGGATACCATCACTCATGAGGTAGGAATGCTCGAAGTTGATCGAGTCCGTCATGACCCAACTCCCTCCATCCGATCTGACTGGGCTTCGTGTACTGACTTCAACTCCAAGAGGAGTGAGGTAGACTTCATGGGTTCACCGTTAACGACAAGCTCGAACTTGTATAGACCCTGGGACTGGTAGAGCATGTTTTTGAAATTAATTACTAGAGTCATTTGTATAAATTCTCGATTAGGCGGCAGTTCGCCCGCCAAGGAGGTCATCTCATCGCTCTGGAAAATCAAATCTCCATCAGGCGCGGTGAATCTCACGAAAGCTGTATGGGCCGTCCGCGCCTCCTCTCGATCGATCGCCAAGCAGCCTACGATAAAGAAGTTTGAAGCGAAGTGGGGAAGCATTGCCACCTGAATGACGTTGGTGGACGCCCCAACGACGGTCAGCGTTCCGTCTCGGGCTTGCTCGGCATACCTCGCCGTGAAGAAATAGCGTACATCCATCCAGAAGACTCCGAAAGCCTATCGCAGACGACCGGTAGAGAATCTTACCCTCGTCTCCATCAACTCTACCGACAAGCCAACCGGACGAGAAGTCCCGCGAGACTCCCAATGTCGCCCCCCACGCCTTGTCCCCGGGACGCCCTGCCTTTAATCTGGAGCGATTGGGCCGATCGGAGCGGCCGGGATGGACCTCCAACGCAAGGATAGGATGAAGATCGTGATACGCGCAAACGCGGTATGGTTGCGGACGCTCGCCCTGGTCCTGGGGACCCTGGCGACACTCGGCGCGGGGCCGGCGGGCGATGATGCCCGGATCGCCGACTATTTCGGCTTTCTCCCCCTGGAGGTCTACAAGCTCGATAACCGGATCACCGGGCTCCTGATCCGCGACCTCGACGGCGACAAGGTCGACGATATCGCGATCATCAATAACGCCCGGTCGCGGATCGACCTGCTGCTCACCACCAAGAAGCCCGGCGACGACGAGGACGAGGTCCCCTTCGACAAGAAGGACGAGGTCAACCAGATCTCCAGCGACCGCCGGATGAGGCTGGTCAGCGTGCCGGTCAACAAGGAGGTCGTCAGCCTCCAGGCGGGCGACTTCGACGGCGACGGCAAGCCCGACCTCGTCTATTACGGCAACCCGGCGGGCATCGAGATCCTCTACAACCGGGGCGAAGGGAAGTTCTCCGACCTCAAGAAGATCAACACCGGGGAGGCGCTGGAGCTGCCCGGCGCCCTGTCCGTCGGCGACCTCGACCGCGACGGCCGCGACGACCTGGCCCTGCTGACCAGGGAAGAGATCGTCCTCATCTTCCAGCGCGAGAAGGGGAAGCTGGACGAGCCCGAGCGGCTCCCGCACACCCTGGGCAACCCCCGAATGGTCAAGGTCATCGACCTCGACGGCAACGGGGTCGATGACCTGGCGATGCTCGACGGCGGCTCCGACGACCCGATCCGGGTCCGGTTCGCCGTCGAGAAGGGGAAGCACGGCCCCGAGGAGCGGTTCTTCATCGAGCCGCTGCGGGCCTACGCCTTCGGCCAGGTCGACGGCAAACCGGGGTCCGAGCTGGTGACGATCGAGAACCAGTCGGGCCGGGTCCGCGTCCTGACGCTCGACTCCGAGGATGAGGATTCCAAGCGAGGCCGGCTGAGCTTCTACCCGCTCCCGCCCGGCGGCGAGCAGGGGCGGTCGCTCGACCTCGGCGACCTCGACGGCGACGGCAAGGCCGACGTCGTGGCGACCGACCCAACCCGTGCCCAGTTCATCGTTTACCGACAGACGGGCCGGTCGGGCCTGGGCGAGAGCAAGACCTTCCCCTCGCTCGTCGGCGGCGGCCCGGTCAAGCTCGCTGACCTCGACGGCGACGGCAAGGCCGAGGTCTACATCGTCTCCGAGAAGGAAAAGCAGCTCGGCCGGAGCACCCTGGTCGACGGCCGGCTGACCTTCCCCGCCCCCTTGCCGATCAGCGGCGACCCGGTCGCCCTGGGCGTGGCCGACCTCGACGGCGACAAGACGCCCGAGATCCTTTACGTCACCCGCGACCGCGCCGAGGGGTCGTCGGCCGACCTGTTCACGCTCCGGGCCCTGGCCCGGGAGAAGTCTGGCACGTTCGTCCCGTTCCGCTGGGGACCGGTGGACAAGGTCCCCCTGAAGGAGATCGGTGGCGTCCCGCCCGCGATCACGGTCGTCGACGTCAACCGCGACGGCCTGCCCGACATGCTGGTCTTCGACGCCTACGGCCCGCCCGTCTTGCTCCTCGGCCGTCCCGGCGAGCCCCCCGCGCCGGCCGCCGGCGGCCTCGGACCCCTGGCCGGAGTCACGCCCGCCGGCCTCTCGGTCACGAACCTCGACGGCCAGCAGGCGCTCGATCGTCGCCCAGCAGTCGTTTGCCCGGAAGCTCTTGCTCGATAAGGGTGGGCACTGGACCGTCCAGGACCAGTTCGACTCCGGCCGGACCTCGGCGCAGGTCCAGGGTGCCGCAGTGATCGACACCGACGGCGACGGCGTCAAGGAGATCGTCCTGCTCGACCGGACCTCGAAGTCGCTGCTCTTCCTCGCGAAGAAGGAGGGCACCTATCGCCCGAGCGGCACCCTCTCGGTCGGCGCCTTCGACGACTTCAAGGGGATGGACGTGGCCGACCTCGACGGCGACGGCCGGGATGACCTCTTGCTCTCGGGCACCTCGCGGTTCGGCGTCGTCCTGACCGGCAAGAAGGGCCTCAAGCTCAAGACGCTGGCCAGCTACGAGTCGCCCCGGACCGAGGCCCGCTTCGGCGACCTCATCGTCGGCGACCTCAACGCCGACGGCCAGGCCGACATCGTCCTGACCGACGTCATCGAGCACTTCGTCGAGATCGCCACCTACGGCGGCCAGGCCGACCTCTCGAAGGCCATCTCCTTCAAGATCTTCGAGCGCAAGGCCCGCCGGACGCCCGACATCGAGCCCCGCGACCTGGGGATCGGCGACGTCGACGGCGACGGCCGGACCGACCTCGTCCTGATCGCCCACGACCGGGTGCTCGTCTATCGCCAGGACCCCGGCCCGACCAGGGAGAAGGAACCGGTCAAGGCGGCGGACGGGAAGTGAACACCGAGGATTGATGCGTCGTCATACAGGGCTGTAGGCTGGAGTCGCGACTCCAGCCTACTTCGCTCATTACCCCGACAATCACATCAATCTCAAACACCAATAGACAAACATAGCATGAAGAATATTCGACACTCTAGCTTGATCTGGGTGTTTCTACCCATCATCTTATTTATTTCTTTTGTTCTGAAGATCACTGTTTTCAAGCCAGATCCAAAAAACGACAATATGGCCAAGCTGATCGACGGACGACCGCACCCACCGCTGGTGAAGGTCGAATTGAACTTCGGGGTCAACGGTCCCACAAAGGCAAGCAAGCGGGTGCTCAGCATCGAAGATGCCGCATCACTCAAATACATCGAATCCCACGGATTCGGAGGGTACAAAGACCAGTATAATTGCGGCGCTTTGCAGCCGAAAGATGCCATATTTGTGTTCGCCGACGGCAGTCGGTACGACGCAGTACTGACAGTGCCAAACAAACCAGGACACTTGCGAATTACATATCCGATTAATCCCTGGAGCTGGGAAAACATCGATGACAAGCAGTATTTTTTGGAACTCGAACCCGAAAAAACAAAGTATCTGACGGAATATCTCAAAAGGCTGAACAATGATGGAGTCAATATGGTCGAACCATCGACCGACTAGAGGCTGGCAGATTCTGCAGTCGACCAAGAATGACCATCCCACGACCGAGTCCTCGACTACCGGCATGACACGGGCACGTCCGAGGAGGAAGAGCCGGTCAAGGCGGCCTGGGTGGCAGGGGTGTGCGGTACTCCGCAACCCCGGTCGTCGAACGGAGATCCGGGGTTCCGAAGACGGAACCCCAGCCACCCGACCGAGGGCGGCCCACGGAACCCGGCCTGGAAGACAAACCCAATCGGCCCGCCCACTCGAACCCAACCAACCCGCTAACTCGAACCCAACTTCTGATTCTCCAACTCGAACCCAACCAACCCGCCAACTCGAACCCAACTTCTGATCCTCCAACTCGAACCCAACCAACCCGTCCGCTCGACTCGGGTGATCCTCCAATCCGAACCCAACGGTCCGCCCAGCTCCCGGGACGAAGGGCCCGGCAGGTTCGCGACCGATCGGGCCCAGGGCCGGCGGCGAAAGACCATCCGATCCTGGATACTATCGCGTCCGACCGGCCCGATTATCACAGTTTCTCGCGACTCAGCCGAGATGGCAGCGAACTTGGCATAGCAAAGTCGCCCAAACCGGCCCCAGAAACCCCCGAAATGGTGCGAAATCGGCCCGGTTTCGGGTCGAAAAGGGGCCGAAATCGACCATTTTGGGGCGAAAAACCGCCGTCTCATCCCAACTTTGCGAGACAAACCATGCCAGGGCAGAGAATGCGGGCCGAACCGACGGACCGTTACTATCTTACCAAACATCCTATTTTAACATTTTCCCAGAATCAAGCGGTCGGCCGGCATTGGGCAGCGTGGGTCCACCCCGGGCTGCCCTCGCCGATCCTGGATCTCTTCGGGCGGAGCCGTCCCGACTCGTCCGCGCGGGATTGCCGCCCGGGATGGCCTTCCCGCGAAGGACAACGGATGGCTTGTTGGACGTAAGTTCTTATCTGGCGCGGGTGGCCGGGAGCTGCGGGACTCCGCAACCCCGGTCGTCGCACGGAACTCCGGGGTTCCGAAGACGGAACCCCGGCCACCCAGACGGGTGCTCGTCTATCGCCAGGCCCCCGGGGCGACCACGGAGACGGAAAAGGAACCGGTCAAGGCGGCGGACGGGAAATAAACGCCTCGGGGAGGACGAGCGGCCGTGGTACTCGGAGGCGGTACCCCGGCCGGCCCGGATGGAACATCCGAGCGGGATTGTTTGCACTTGAAATAAAACTTCGATCGATCCAGAATGATCGATTCGGGTTGAGATACGCAAACACAATACTATCGAGAAGCGAGCATGCGTTATCGTATTTCGGGGGTGATCGGCGTCCTCTGGGGCGGCTTCATCCTGCTGAACTATCTGACGGGAGCCCACGTTCCGAGCGGCGAGGGGGCCTACAGGACCGGCCAGAATATCGGGCTTTGGCTGGGAGTCCTCATGTTCGTTGCGGGCCTCTACTACCTGATCCTGGGCGGGGATACGCCCTGGAAGAAGAAGAAAAAGAAGAAGACGAAGGCCGCGTTCCGCCCGCCATCCCCCCCGCCCGATCTCTGATCGAGTCCGTGCGTGACCCGACCGGCGGGACATGAACTCCGATCCATTCAATCGATATATCTTTTGCCTTCCCGGGCGCTCCGCGTCCTCTTCCGAACGGCCTGACCGGGTTCGAAGACGACGCGGAGCGTCGAGGACGGCATTCCCACGGAGGACCGTGGGAACGAGTCATGAATGAGGGAAAGGCACGGCGGAGGGCTCGCTCATGGACGTCTTGATAGACCCGTGGGATGTGATCGAAGTGCTGGAAAATCACGTCCACGACCCGGGTTTTTCCGAGAAGTGGCGGGCCTTCGTCCGCGCCTGTTCGCTGGCGATGCCGGCCTTGCCCGGCAAGGCCCGGGGGTGGATTGCGGCGGCGGACAAGTACGAGCAAGGGCGGGTCACCGCCGATGAACTCACGGCCGTTCGGGTCCGGGCCTGGAAGTACCGAGACGCCCGAAAGGTGACCGCCTCAAAGGGCGAGATGAGTCGCCTTCGGATGGCAATGCATCGTCTCTGGCCCGGACACGACGCAGATCATTGGGCCGACTTCGCCTGGTTATTTCTCCAGGATTGCGAGACGGCCGGGGTGCCGGAATCGAACTGGTGGCCCTTGCTTCGATCGTCCTTCCCCGACATCCTGGGTCATTTCGGCCGCTCGCGAGATTGATCGCAGGGAAGGGCAGTGCATCGTCGCACACGTCCGAAGGGCCTGGGCCTGCTGAACGAACTGACCTGTGACTTTTTTACTCGTGGTGGCGAACGCGGACGGGGACCGGTGTCGAAGAATTGCGAAATCCATTCATCGTGAAGTTCAAAATGTCCCGCACCCACCTATTGCCGCGAGCGGCGCCCCCCGGTAGGCTCGCGGGCGTTTCTCGGCGGCGGGCCTCGTCGGCCCCACGGGCGAACGACCATCTTTCCTCCGTCTCCAGGAGAGATCATGAACAGGTTAGCGAAAGGCCGCGTGGCAATGATGGCCGGCGCGTTGATAGGCGTCCTGGGCCTCGCGAGCCCGCCAGCGGCCACGGGCGGATATCATTTCGTAACCATCGACGTCGCCGGGGCCTCCGGCACGGAGGTTTACGGCATCAATGACAACGGCCTGGTCTCCGGCCTCAGCTTCGATTCCAGCGGCTTGTCGACCGGCTTCCTCTCCAATCAGGGCACCCTCACGTCCTACACCGCGCCGCTGCCCGGCGGGGGCAACGCCGTCGATACCGAGTTCTACCAGGTCAACAACGCGGGCCAGGTGGCCGTCTCCTACTATGGGGCGGACGGCGTCTACCACGCGGCCACTTACAACAGCGTGGCGAGCACCTGGTCCTATATTCCCGACATCCCGGGCTACGCGGGGAATCTCGCGGGCGGGATCAACAACAACGGGCTGGTCGTCGGCGACGCCTTCGCCACCATAGACCAGTCCACGGCGACTTACCTCGGCGGCGTCGGCTGGACCTACAACGGCGTTTATTCGCCCCTGTTCACCGCCCCGGGCTCCGTCCCGGCCAACGGCGGCACGGCCACGTACAGCGTCAACGATGCGGGCCAGATCGTCGGCTATGCCATCGACAGCAGCGGCATCTACCACGGCTATGTCAAGACCGGCTCCTCCTTCACGACGCTGGACTATCCGGGGGCCGCCCAGTACGGCGGCACGGTGGCGAACGGGATCAACAACGCGGGGATCGTGACCGGCTACTACTACAACGACAGTTCCGGGGATTTCTCCGGATTCCTCTGGCAGAACGGGGTGTTCACGACGCTGAATGTCCCCGGCGCCCTGGGCACCGGCATCACGGCGATCGATGACCGGGGAGACCTGGCGGGCTACTACGTGGATGCGAACGGCACTTTCCACGGCTTCGTGGCCTACGCCGTCCCCGAGCCAGGCACGCTGACCTTGCTGGGCATGGGGCTGGGAATCGTGTCTCTGTGGCGGCTCGGGAAGAGGAGATCGCCCCGCTTTCCTGAGACAGCCGACGTCTGACGCGGCAATGACCCGCGCCGCAGATCCGCTCCCTCGCCAGGCCATGAGCGGGGGATCGGATGCAATGGCCTTGATGGCCTGAATCCGCATGGCGGAGATTGAGTCAAGAATCGATCCTGCGGTTCATGGTACCATCGCCCTGGAGTGGACCTTTGACCGACGAGTCGCCTGGCCCGATCTTCCGGCTCCCCCGGCCGTTCTGGCATTACATTATCCCCGGCCTGCTGGGGCTGTTCTGGTTCTCGGTCGCGCTGTTCGTCGAATACCACTTGCTGCAACCAAGGCTGACGACGGACAGGATTCCGGGGCGGATCGAGCCGGTCTCTGACCGCTGGCCCAGCATCGCAATCTTCGGGGTGATGCTGGTCCTCGCACCGACGATCCCGCTCCGGACCGCATTGACCTCGCCGCTGGTGATCCGCAAGCAAGGGATCGAGATCCCTCGCAAGAAACTCCAGGTCGGCTATTTCGGGAGTTTCTACCTCTGGCTGGCGCACTGGCTGTCCTCGACGATCCGCTGGATCGACCGATTCGGCCGCTGGGAGTTCGATCTCATCCCGTGGGAGCAGGTCGGTCCCTGTCACTGGGGCCAGTACAATCGGGGCACGCTCACCATCCACGGGCCGGATGGCCTGGTTTTCATCCCGATCCCCGAGCGTTACCGGGCCGAGGTCGAGGCGGCCTTCCGACAGTTCGGCAAGTGGCGGGATTGACCGGCCGGGTTCGCTCGCGGGGTTCCCTCCGGCACGCGGTCGTCTAGAATCTGCGTGGCTCCCGGCTAGAGGATGGCCGGGCCGATCGATCTTCACCCGAAGGCGACCGACGCTCATGCAGAGGCGAGACGCATTGAAGGCGATGGCGGGCTTGGCGGCGACCTCGGCCCTGGGCGGGCTGGCGAGGGCCGCACAGCAAGGGCCGAACGACGACATCCCGCTGCCCGAGCTGGTCAAGAAGCTCGGGCCGATGATGACGAACGTCCCGATCCAGGTCACGGACCTCTCGGCCGGCCTGTCGCTGATCACCGGGCCGGGCGGGAACATCGCGGCGCTGGTCGGCCCCGACGGGATTGTCCTGGTCAACTCCTTCGTGCCCGAACGGGGCGCCGAGCTGGCGCCGATCGTCCGGAAGCTGGATGCCGGGCCGATCACTTTGATCAACACCCACTGGCACTTCGACCACACCGGCGGCAACGCCGCACTGGCGGGGATCGGGGCGCGGATCGTCGCCCACGAGAACGCCCGGAAGCGGCTGGCCACCGACCAGTACATGGCCGATTTCCAGATGAAGATCCCCGCCTCGCCGGCCGCCGCCCTGCCGGTGATGACCATCGGCGACTCGGCCACGCTCTTCCTCAACGGCGAGGAGATCCACCTGGCCCACGTCGCCCCCGCGCACACCGACGGCGACGTCTTCCTCCACTTCCGCAAGGCCAACGTCCTGCACACCGGCGACCTGTTCTCCAACGGCTTCTACCCGAACATCGACAGCTCGTCCGACGGCTGGATCGGCGGGATGATCGCGGCGGCCGACCGGATCCTGGCGATCGTCAACGCGCGGACGCGGATCATCCCCGGCCACGGCCCGATGGCCACCCGGGACGACCTGAAAGCCTCGCGCGACATGCTGGTCGAGGTCCGGGCCAGAATCGAGCCGCTGGTCAAGGCCGGCAAGTCGGTTGACGAGGCCGTCGCCGCCCGCCCGCTGGCGAGCCTCGACGCCCGATGGGCGAAGGGATTCTTCAAGGGCCCGCAATTCACCCGGGTCGTCTACAGCGGCCTGGCCAAGCACCGCTCTTGATGGGAGTGGTCAGTGGTCAGTGGTCAGTGGTTAGTGGTTAGTAAGTGAGGGGACGATGGACGACGATTGAGGGCGGGGATTTCCCCTCGTCCATCGCGTATCGTCCATCGAGCATGTTTCTTGACCAACCACACTGCCACCGATAACTGACCACTGACCGCTTTACTAGATTGACGACGGGCGGGCGAGGCGGGACGATGCCGGGGGCTCGCCAACGGATTCTGACATCCCCGTAGGGTAGGGCTTGCCCTGCCGAGACCCGGATCGCGGCAGGGCAAGCCCTACCCTACGGGAAGAATCCGTTGGCGGACCCGATGCCGGTTGGTCCCGCAAGCAACCTCTTCCCGAGGCTCACGTCCATGAAACTCGGCCTGATCAATTCCGCCTGGGCCCAAGCCGGGCGGGACACGGCGTTCGGCATCCGGATGACGAAGGAGATCGGCTTCGACTCGATCGACATCTTCGCCGACCCCTATGATACCGACGAGATGGAGCGTCGGCTGATCAAGGACGAGTGCGACCGGATCGGCCTGCCGATCGTGAGCGTCGCGTGCGTGGCCCTGGGGCTGGTCGACTTCAACCCGAGCGTCCGCCGGTTCCACTTCGACCGGGTCTGGGCCTATCTCGACATGGCCCGGCAGTTCGGGGCGAAGAACGTCCTGCTCGTCCTGGGCGAGTACATCTGGCAGAAGGAGGTCATCCCGCCGGGCGAGCAGTGGTCGTACGCGGCGACCTGCGTCAAGACGCTGGGCGAGCACGCCCGCCGGCTCGATCTGGAGATCGCGCTGGAGCTGGAGCCGTTCAAGCTCTCGCTGCTCCATGACGTCGAGAGCATGGTCCGGTTCCTCGACGACGTGGACCACCCGGCCGTGAAGGCGAACATCGACATCTCGCACCTGGTCCTGGCCCATCAGCCGGCCTCGTGGCTGGAGCAGCTCCGGGGGCGCGTGGCGCACGTCCACATCTCCGACTGCGACGGCAAGGTCCACGGCGACCTGCCGCCGGGCCGGGGGGTGGTCGATTTCGGACCTTATCTTCAGGCGATCAAGGGCCTGGGGGTGGACGACGCGACGATCTCGGTCGAGCTGGAGTATTCGCCCGAGCCGGACAAGATCGTCGACTGGGTGAAGGAGGCGTACACCTCGACGGCCGATCTGATGCGAGCAGCGGGCCTCCGGCCGTGAGGGGTCTGATCCGGACGTTCGCCGGTGATCGTGGCCTTGGTCGTCGTGGTGGGCTGGCCGTTGCTGGCGACGGTCCGCGAGGCGACGAGGCCGGACGACAATTCAGAGCCGGTTTCGCGGGAGATCGTGACGACCGTCCGCGCCGGGGAGATCGTCCGGCCGCTCGGGCTGGCGGTCGAGACGGCCCGGCTCGTGCTGGCGACCGAGGTGATCGCGCTGCCGATCGGCCTGGCCCTGGCGTTCGTCCTGTTCCGGACGGACGTCTGGGGACGGCGAGGGATGCTCGGGATGGTCGGCGCTGGCGGCGTTCGTGCCGATGCCGCTGATCGCGACGGCCTGGCTCGGCGCGTTCGGCAACGCCGGCCGGTCGCAGGCGCTGGGCCTGGGGCCGCTCCTGGCGGGCTGGTCGGGCGCGGCGTTCATCCACGCGATGGGCAGCCTCCCCTGGATCGTCGCGATCGTCGGCGTGGGCCTGCGGTCGGTCGAGCCAGATCTGGAAGAATCCGCGAGGCTCGATCTGCCCCCCTGGGGCGTGGTCCTCCGCGTGACCTTCCGCCGGAGCCTGGGGGCGATCGCCGCGGCGAGCCTCGCCGTCGCGGTCCTCACGGCCGGCGACATGACGGTGACGGACCTGCTCTCGGTCCGGACCTACGCCGAGGAGTCGTACACGCAGTACCAGTCGGGCAACGCGCCGAGGGCGGCGGCCGTCGCCTTGCCGCCGCTGCTCGCATTCGGAGCTTTTGATCCTGATCGCCGCGCGGGCGTTGCTGAAGGTCGACCCCGCGCGAGTGCTGTCAGCCTCGGCCCGTTCGCGAGACTGGCGGCTCGGCCGCTGGCGGGTGCCGATCGGCCTGGCGGTCATCGCCACGGCTGGGAGTCTGTTCGCCCTGCCGATATTCAGCCTGGTCTGGCACGCCGGCCGGGTGGTCGACCGCACGGGTTCGGGCGGAGGGCCGAGGTGGTCGTTCGTCGGCCTGGTGAAGACGCTGGCCTCGACCTCGGGCGAGTTGTTCGGGCCGATTTTGTCGCGGCCGATGCGGAGCCCGCTCTTTTCGAGCGTGCTCCTGGCCTCGGTCGCCGCGCTGCTGACGGTCGCGCTGGCGTGGTCGCTGGCGTGGCTCGCCCGCAAGCCCGGCCCCTGGCGGTGGGTCGTGGCCCTGACCGTCGCGCTGACGCTGGCCGTGCCCGGCCCGGTCGCGGGGATGGCGCTGGTCGTGGCGTACATCGACTGGCCGGTCGTCTACCGGCACGCGGTAGGCGAAAGGGGAGCACCTTCGCGATCGTCTCGATACACCGATCCGGATCATCCTCGCCTACATGCTCCGGACCTTGCCTTACGCCGTGCTGGTGCTCTGGCCGGCGGTCCGGTCGCTGCCGAAGGCGTACTTCGAGGCCGCGTCGCTCGAAGGCTACGGCCCCTGGGGCCAGGCCCGGAGGGTCGCCCTCCCGCTGACGAGGCCAGCGATCGCGGCGGCGTGGGGCGTCTCGTTCGCGCTGGCGCTGGGGGAGCTTCCGGCGGCGAACCTCTCGGCCCCGCCCGGCGTGATGCTCCTCTCGGTCCGGATCTGGGAGCTGCTCCACCGAGGCGTCGAGAGCCATCTGGCCGGCATGGCCCTGCTGATGCTCGCCCTGATCGCCCTGGCCGGCTCGGTCGCGGCGCGGGGGCTGGAAAAGCTCTACGGGCCGAATCGGGTGCCAACGGATTCTGGCATTTCCGTAGGGTAGGGCTTGCCCTGCCGAGACCCGGATCGCGGCAGGGCAAGCCCTACCCTACGGGAAATCGGTCCTTCTTGGGCGACCCACGCTCGATGCCGGAATCCGTTGGCGCACCCGCCGAATCCGGAGCGAGGGTCTTAAAGATTTCGTGCTTGCGGACGAAGGACCATTATCCGATCCTAAATCGGTTTCCGTTCGATCGCGGAGGCTTCCCGTAGGGTCGGGCTTGCCCCAATCCCGTTTAACGAGTCGTAACTTCCGATTTCCGTGGTATTTCTGCCCCCTCTCTCGCTCCGAGCCGAGCACGCAGCGGAGCGGAGTAAGCGGCCCACACCGCCGGACTTGCCTGCTTACTCCGCTGCGCTGCGTGCTCGGCTCGGACAGACGTGGAGGCGAAAGTCGCAGGTGATCCTCACTTTACGGCTCATTCAACGGTATTGGGGCTTGCCCTGCCGTCCCGCGTTAGGCCGAGGTCTCGTCCCGGTCGGATCGGCAGGGCAAGCCCTACCCTACATGCTTGCATGAGGCTCCCGCGAATTCGAGTCAGATGGGCGGAGTGCCACCGACAAGCAGGCACCAAGGAGGCGGACCGATGGGATCGAGGCTGGGTCTGGGGCCGGTCTTCGCGTTCGAGTGGCTCACGCGTTCCCGGCGCTGGCAGGGGTACGCCCTCCGGGGGCTGTTCGTGATGGCCCTGCTGGCCGGGCTGGGCCTGATCTGGCAGTCGACGCAGCAGCAGAGCCAGTACCTGACGACCCGGCAGCAGATGGTCCAGGCGGGCGAGTCGTTCTTCTTCACGATGACGATCACCGAGTTCGCCCTGGTGCTCCTGGCGGCGCCGGCGGCGACGGCCGGGGCGATCTGCCTGGACAAGGCCCGGGGGACGCTCGCCCACGTCATGGTCACCGAGCTGACCGACCGCGAGGTCGTCCTGGGCAAGCTCGGCGCCCGGCTCGTGCCGGTCGTCAACCTGATCGCCTGCGCCTTGCCCGTGGCGGCGCTGGGGACCTTGCTGGGCGGGATCGACCCGGTTGCGCTCTCGGCGTCGCTGTTGATCGCCTGCGGGCTCGCCGTCCTGGGCTGCTCGCTCGCCCTGACGCTCTCGGTCTGGATGGCCAAGGCGCACGAGGTCATGCTGGTCGTCTTCGCCGTCTGGATTCTCTGGCTCCTGGCGCTGCCGGTCTGCGAGATGGTCATGCCCGGCTACTGGGCGCCCCAGCTGGCTCAAGGTGAGCAATCCGTTCTGGCTGGCTCTGGCGCCATCGAACGTCCCCGGCACGACGTCGATGCTGGAGCCGATCGGCTTCCTGTTGGCGTGCCTGCTGATCTCGGGCGGGCTGGCGGCGCTCTCGGTCCGCAAGGTCCGCCCGGTCTATCTGCATCAGTCGGGCCGGACGCCGACGCCGGTCAAGGCGTCGAGGCTCGCGGCATGGTACCGGAGGCAGGTCCGCTGGTGGCCCGGGCCGTCGCTCGACACGAACCCGGTCCTCTGGCGCGAGTGGCACCGGAACCGGCCGTCCAAAGCAACCCGGATCGTCTGGGGGCTTTACGTCGTGCTGACCAGCCTGTTCAGTCTCAAGATGATCTGGGAATACCAGAACAACCGGACCGGGGCGGGGCCCGAGATGGCCGCGCTGCTCAATGCCTTCCAGGTCACGATCGGGCTGCTCTTGGTGAGCGCCTCGGCGGGGACGGTTTTGAGCGAGGAGCGGGTCCGGGGGAGCCTGGACGTCCTGATCTCGACCCCCTTGACCACGCGGTCGATCCTCTGGGGCAAGTGGTGGGGGGCGTTCCGCAAGGTCCCCTGGCTGGCGTTCTGGCCGACTTTGGTCACATTCGCCGTGATGCCGCCGAACCGTCCGGAGTGGATGGTCGTGATGCTCTACCTGACACCCGCGTTGATCATCGCGCAGGGAGCGACGCTCGCGAGCCTCGGCCTGGCATTGGCCACATGGATCTCACGGACCGGCCGGGCGGTGACCTGGACTATCTCGGCCCTGGTCGCCGCGGTCATCGGCTGGCCGGTGATCGGCTTCATGCTCTTCGGCGACGGCGGCCAGGCCGAGTCGATCCAGCTCGGCGTCGTGATGGGCAGCCCGTTCTACAACTCCGCCATGCCGACGGTCCTGATGGAAAACCGCGGCCGGGGAGGGATGCAGAACGAGATGGAGAACGGCGTCTTTCTCGGCCTGATCTTCTGGACGTTCGCCTACGCCCTGCTCGCCCTCGGCCTGTTCCTGGCGACACTGGCGACCTTCGACCGCTGCCTGGGCCGGACCCCCGACCGGCCGGGCCAGCCCGGCCCTCGCCCCGAGCCGAAGCCGAAGCCGAAGCGGAAACGTCGGATCGGCCAGGCGGTCAAGGTGGCGAGGTCAGAGGCTTAGGTTGGAGAACTCGACTAGGGGCAGGTCGACCGGGGCCTGGTGCCGTGAGCTCCGGGCCACGGCCTCGGTGAACTGCATGTAGCGCGACCCCGTCGAGGAACGTGGTATAGGTCACCGGCCGCTCGCCCCGGATCGCGGCGATGAAGTCGGCCTCGACCCGCCAGGCCCCTCGCGATTCGGCGGGGATCGGGATCGGCCGGAGGTCGGGCTCGCCGCGCCGGGCCCCTCGGATCTCGTCGCGCTTGAGGTCGTAGACCAGCGTCCCCTCCGACCCGAAGAGGGCGACCGATGAGCCGTGGGAGTGCCAGACCACCGCGCTGAGCCGGTAAGTTCCCCGCGCCCCGCCTTGATACGCGGTGAGAACCTGGACACTGTCGGCCGTGCCGACCTTCGCCGGGTGGCCCGTTTCGGGGTCGGGCCGAGTCGGAATCCGCTTCGAGGCCGACGCGATCACGCGCCGGATCGGCGGCGTCCAGCGCATCGCCGACTCGTGGAGGATGCCGAGCGTGAGCGTGTTGAACCCCGAGTACTTCGTCATCTGCCGCCAGCCCAGCGGCTTCGACGGGTCGGCCAGGTCGCTCGACAACCCCGTCACATGGACCTCGGCGAGCGTCCCGAGGTAGCCATCGACGATCAAGGACCGGATGTAAGGCGTCGCCGGCCAGACCGTAGGGGCTGGGCACGACCATCGTCGTCAAGCTCGGGCATTCCAGCGACCGGTCGAGCATCCGCTGGGCTTCCCGGGCATTCATGGCCATCCGCGACTGGGTCAGGACGTGCTTGCCGGCGTCGAGCGCCGCCAGGGTGATCGGACAATGGAGGTAGGGCCACGTCCCGATCAGGACCGCGTCGACGTTGTCGTCCTCGATCAAGGCCTCCCAGGTCCCGTAAACCTTGGGGATGTCAAACTCCCGGGCGACCCGGCTCGACGACTCGCGGCGCTGGTTGCAGACCCCGACGATCTCGACCCCGCGCAACGCCCGAAAGCCCGGCAAATGCCGGGCCCGGACAATCTGCCCCGCCCCCACGATCCCGATCCGGACCACGCTCGAACTCCCCAGCGGCCGATCAGTCAGTGTTCAGTGGTCAGTGGTCAGTGGTCAGTGGTCGGTGGTCAGTGGTCAGTAAAAACATGCCGGCGGTTGGCCGGAAAATGTATGCTAGGTGATGCGAACAATCTCGATAGTCTTACTAACCACTGACCACTAGCCACTAGCCACTAGCCACTAGCCACCAACCACTCGAATCCGGATGCCCCACCGATGCGCTACTCGATGTTACTGCCCCTGGCCCTCTGCGTGATGGCTGCAAACCCCGGCGCCGGTTCGGGCCGAGCACGCCAAGATTAGCCTGGACGTCTCGGCCTCGGGCGAGCAGGTGACGGCGTTCGTCGATCAGACGCCGCCCGAGCACGGCAAGAACCCCCGGCCGGTCCTCAAGGCCAAAGCGGGCGAGCCGATCAAGATCCAGTGGATGTTGACCAACATCTACCCGCACAAGACCTTGGAGAACGTCGTCGTCCACTTCTACGTCGCGAGGCAAAAGGAGGTCGGCCAGAAGCCGACGCCCGACCTCGGCGTCGAGGCCAACGTCGTGCTGGAGTCCGCCTTCGAGATGGACTTCAAGCCCGGCGCCAAGGCCGGGGCCAGGAACACGCTCCGGATCGACAGGCCCGGCGTCTACCTGATCCGGGTCGAGTCCCGCCAGACGCAAAGCGACCACGAACACTTCGCCGCCGTCGACCTCGTCGTCGAGGGAGAGAAGCCCTGAGCGTGGGGCTGAACCCAGGGCGATTGGCCGGTCAGCGGGACGCGGAGGGGGCATTTGAGGCCGCCGCCGCGGCGCGGATGGCGAGCGGACGGCCGAGCATCTGCTCCCAGCGGAGCTTCTGACCTTCGGAGAGGACCGACATCGCCCGGAGGTCGTGCTGTCGCTCGGATTCGGCGGGCGTCATCCCCTTGGCCCGATTGGTGTTGCATTCGGCGACGGCACGGCTGAGAGCGGCCCGCTGCTCGTCGGAGAGGGACAGGGCCTCGGCGACCGGCTTGCGGGTGATCAGAGCGGCGGGGCCTTCCCAGCGGAGGTCGATCTGCGCGAGTCGGTCAACCTGCTCGGGAAGGAGGTTCTTTTCGAGCCAGGCTCTTTGGCCCTCGTCGAACGGCCTTCCGGCGGGCGATGGCCTCCTCGCCGGTCATCCCCTTGAGCGAGACGGCCTTCTGGTGCAGGTCGTCGATCGCCTTCGACGCCTCGGCGGCCTGGTCAGCGCCAAGCTGAAGGTCCTCGCGGACCTCGGGGCGGCTGAGCAGGAGCAGGGGGGCGACCCGCGAGCCCCTCGACTCGTCGGGAAGGCTCCAGGGGCCGGCCAGGACCAGGGCCGGACTCAGGACGATCCCGAGGCAGAGCGGGACCAGGGCGAACGTCGCTCCTTGACGCATGGGTCGGCCTCCTTGTTGCCGAGAGGGGGGCTCATTCGATTGATTGAGGTCAAACGCAGGACGGGGGCCGGAGGCCACGCGATGGCCTCCGACCCCCGTCCTTATACGATAGACCCGTCGGACCGGGAAGGTCAGACCCCGGGGGATGGCCCGGGTCCCGGAGTCCGCCTTCGATTCGATCAGTTGCCGCCCCGGGCGTCCTTGAGGCTCGGTCGGGCCGGCTTCTTGGGTGTCGTGGTCTTGGTCGTGGCGGTCTTGGCCGCGGCCGATGGAGCGGTCGCCGTGGTCGCGTCGGTCGCCCCCGCCGCCCCGGCCGTGTTAGCCGTTCCACCAGGGAGGCCCGGTCCGCCGGGGCCACCAGGTCCGCCGGGGCCACCGGGCCCGCCGGGCGGGGTCAGCGGCTTGATCGACGCAACGTCGAACGGATCGCCAACCATCTTGTTGTAGGTGGCCTTCTGGGTCTTGTTCAGCAGGGCGAGGATCGCCGCCAGAGTCTGGGCGTTCCCCTGGGTCCGGGCTTCCTGCATCTTGGTCTGGAACATCGTCCGGGTGGCCTCGTCCATGTTGGCAAAGTTGGGGAAGCCGCCGCGACCTCCCCGGCCGCCGCCACCATTATTGTTGTTGTTGGCCATTCGGGGTCGGCGGGGGCGATGGTGGCGATGAGCTGCTGCATCGACTGCCGCTGGGCCTGCTGCAACTCGTTGTTGGCGGCGTTGATCTGGGCGAACTGTTCGTCGGTGATGCCGAGCTTCTCCACGACATCCTGGTTGGGAGCGGTGAAGACCCGGGCTCCTTCGACCTGGAGGGCGATCTGCTTGATCCGGGTCTTCTGCGTGGCGGTGAGGAGCTTGAGGAACGCGGCGTCGACCTTGACCTGAAGGTCGTCCATGGCGATGGTCATCATCTGCCGTTCGAGCTGATTGTTACCACCGGGGCCGCCCCGGCCTCCTCGGCCTCCGCCATTATTGCCATTGGCATTGGCGAGGGACTTGGGGTCGACGACGATCCCGCTGGCGGCCATTTGCTCGGCGAGCAGGGCGGCCTGCTGCGCGGCCATCTGGGCGGCCTGGGCGGCGGCCTGCTTGGTGATGATATCGCGCCGCTTGGTCCGCTCCTTGGTGGCGTCCACGCCCAGCGCCTTGACCTTGTCAACCGTCTTGGCGTCGAGCTTCAGGTCTTCCTGAACCGAGGTGTTCTGGATCAACGTCTCGACGGAGGTCATCGACGGGCCGCCACCGCCCCGACCGCCGAATCCGCCACCCGGCCCGCCGCCGAACCCGCCACCCGGCCCGCCGCCGAATCCGCCACCCGGCCCGCCGCCGCCAGGGCCGCCGCCGCCGCCGGGGCCGCCACCACCACCGAAACCACCCCGGCCGCCTCGACCGCCCTGGTTGGCGGGCGCGTTCGGGTCATTCTGGGCGAGGGCGAGCGGGGCCGCCGCAAGGGTCGCGAAAAGGGCGAGGCTCGCCGCGAGGCGAATTCGAGTCAGCATGGAACGCTCCTTCTGTTGGCGGCCAGGGCCGCAGTCCGCACCTTTTCTGGGCATCGGAAGGCTCAAGCCGGGCGCCGAGGTGGCGCGTCAAACGTGATGATAGGCGAAATGAGCGTTAAGACGGAAGCATGCGTCCCGATTTTCTGGAGAACCCGAACATTTTGCGTAGAGAATCGTACCGGACCCGTCAACCGGAGACAGGCCGAGACCTCTAATCGGAACGGAACGACGGGACACGATCGGGCCCAGCAACACACACGCTCGCGCGCATGGACGCAACCAGACCTGTCAGGCTCGGCCCCCAGCAAGCCAGGCCGCCAGGGCGACGGCCGAGCCAAGCGAGGCCAGGCGGAGGGTGATCCGATAGAGGAGGAACCGGCGGCGAGGGGCCAAGCCCTCGTCCGGCCCGGCCTGGGCGACCGCCCGGCGTTCGAGCGAGCCCAGCACGCCCATGCCGACCGCGTGGACCAGAGCCAGCACGAGGAACCCGAACCCCTGGTCCAGCCACTCGCGCCAGGGGATCGGCGGCAGCGTGGGCTTCCACTTCGAGGGCATCGTCAGCGGTTTCTCGGGCTGGTAGACCACCAATCGCGTCGAACGGGCGACCCGATCCGACCCGTCGGAGGCCCGCAAGACCAGCGGGACCGGCTCGGGCGTCCCCTTCGCGGGCGTCCCCTCGGAGCAGACCCGACTCGGCGTCGATCGAGAGCCCTTCGGGAAGCTGGCCGTCGATGGCCCAGCGGATCGGCCCCCGACCGCCGGTCGATGCCAGGCGCGACCTGGTAGGGGCGGCCGGCGATCGCCTCGGGCAGCTCGCCGGGCGTCGCGATCGCCAGCGGTGGCATGTCCTTCGAACCTGGGTCCTTGTCCGACGACGGCAGGTCGATCGCCTTGGGCAAGAGCGCCATGATGACCATCGTCAGCAGGAGGATGAACAGCAAGGCGCCGGTGAGCTTGGTCACGACCACGGCGACGAACGAATCCTCGCCCGACCCGCCGAATTCCATGCCCGAGTGTCCGCCCCGTCTCGACCGTCGCATGGGCCTTCGGCCTCCCTATTGGGTTCAGATTGGTCGATGAATGGATGGTCGATGATCGATCTCGGGGTCCTTCCGCCTCGTCCATCCACCATCCGGCCATCGACCATGCTGGAGCCGATGCATAAGAATGGGGGATCGATGGTTCAACGCCCTCGGCCGAGCCCGGCCGGCCGCCTCGGTCTTCCTTCGGCTCGCCGAGGCCCGAATCTTCGACAAAATCGGAAATTCCCGCAAGATTCACTCGGATTCGAAAACGAACACCGGGAGGTCGCCCGTCGCCTGGAATGGCGGAGCGACCCCCCGGAAGGTGTCGTTTCGGAGGCTCAAGCCGGCCGGCTCAGTACTGGTCGGAGGAGACGACCTCACCGCCCTGCACGGTGCCCAGGGCCCGGTAGGTGTAGGCGCTGACGGTGTCCTTGATGTACTGGACGTGCCCGTCGACGAACAGGTGGTTGGCCCCGCCGGGGTGCTTGCTGCTGGCGCAGAGCGACATGAAGGTCGGGCCGCCGTCGTTCTCGTCGATCCAGTCCCAGTCGATTCGCTGGTTAGGCGTGTTGGCGGCCGTGAAGCCCGAGTAGTAGACGCCGCCGTTGGCCCAGCGGGTGTGGCCGATCGGCGTGGGTGCCCCGTTGGGCAGCTGGGGATGAGCGAGGCCAGCGCGGCGAGCGAGGCGGGTCCGGGGGGCGGGACGTTGGTCGGGCTCCAGGTTCCGACCGAGGCGTCGCTCGGATAGCTCGTCGGGTTCGGACTCGATTGGCAGTGCCGGGCCTGGAGGTGGCCGATCAGGCCTTCGGCCGCGGCGAAGGTATTGCTCAGGCCGTCGGTGACCTGGGCGATCGTCCGGGCGTAGTTCGGGCCGAACATCCCCCGGTTCTGCTGGCCTTGCGCGTTCCCGCGGCGTTGACCGAGAAGACGTACCAGTCGCCGTTGCACACGCCGTAGCTGGTTGTGGCGTCGCCCGTGCCACCCAGGGTGGCGTCGTCGATGTGGTTGCCCGGGTCGCTCGGGCAGTAGAGGAAGCTGATCGGCGTCTGCGTGATCGTCAAGTTCGCCGAGGCGCTGTACCCCTTGGTGATCGAGTAATTGATCGCGTTGGAGGCGGCGCCCTGTTCCAGGTAGGGCAGAGCCCGCGCGAAGGCGCTGTACGTCCCGTTGAACGCGAAGCTCCCGCCGCTGGAGGGGACCAGCACCGAGGTCATCGGGAAGGTGCCGACCGAACTCTCGTAGTTCGCGAACGCCAGGCCCATCTGCTTCAGGTTGTTGACGCACTGGGTCCGGCGAGCCGCCTCGCGCGCCGCCTGGACCGCGGGCAGGAGCAGGGCGATCAGCACCGCGATGATCGCGATCACCACCAGCAGCTCGATCAGGGTGAAGCCGCGATGGCCCGAACGGGGCGAGTTCATGGGTGCAACGTCCTCGGAGAGGGTGGAGGGATGAGTCCGTCTGTCATCGTGTCAAAGTCGTTCGCATATCCTTGGGGTCATCGAGTGTAGCCCTCCACGATGAGGATTTTGCGAGGGTTTCGTGTATATTCCATGAATCCATCGATTTCTTTATCAGGCATCGATTCTTCCGATTCCATGGTCCATGGCCGACGGCCGGGAAAGCCGACCAGTTCGGCAGGTCGGCTACCCGGCGGGTGCGATTCCGGGCCCCGGGCGTGAGCCGGTGGTTCAATACTGGTCGGACGAGGTGACTTCTCCGCCGCCGATGGTGCCCAGAGCTCGCCAGGTGAGGAGGTTGACGCTGTCCTTGATGAAGTGGACGCTGCCGTCGGCGAAGAGGGCGTTGACGCCGCCGGGGTGGTAGCTCCTCGAAGTGATGGCGCCGAAGGTCGGGCCGCCGTTGTTCTCGTCAACCGAGAGCCAGTCGAAGTCCTGGTTCCCGCTGGTGTTGGACAGGTTGGCCGGGTTGGTCTTCTGGCCGGCGGGGATGTTGGCGGGGAGCCCGACCTTGGTGTTGGGTGTCAACGCGGTGGTGAACCCGCCATAGTAGACACCGCCGTCGTTCCAGCGGTCGTGGCCGACGAGCTCCTGTTTGCAGGAGCCCATGTTGGCGGACATCAGGGCCAGGCCGGCGGCGATGGTCGTCGGGTAGCTGGTCGGGGTCAGGCCCCCCGGCGGCGCGGAATAGGCAGTCGAGCAGCTCCGGAGCTGCGGGCCATAGCACTTGCACTCGGCGGCGAAGAGGGTGTTGCTCGTGCCGTCGGTGACGCTGGCGATCGTCCTTGACACGTTGATCGTGAACAGGCTCCGGCAAAGCTGGCCGAACGTGCCGCTCGCCCCGGGCGTGCCGCCCCAGACGTACCAGTCGCCCATCGACCAGCCGTAGCTGGACGGGAAGAAGTAGCCGTCGTCCAGGTTGGCCGGGCCGGGGTTGGCCTCGCTCGGGCAGAGCAGGATGGCCGTCCGGGTGCCGAAGACGGTCGAGTTGGCGGGCGCCTTGTATTCCAGGTTGAAGTTCATCGAGTTGTAAAGCGCCCCTTGCTCGGCGTACGGCATGATCCTCGCCGAGGGGCTAAACTGGTTGACGACCGTGAACGTCCCGCCGGCGAAGATGTAGATGGCCGACGGCGGGAAGGCGCCGTAGGTGCTCTCGTAGTTGTGCATCGCCAGGCCGAGCTGCTTCAGGTTGTTGGTGCACTGGGCCCGGCGAGCCGCCTCGCGCGCCGCCTGGACTGCGGGCAGGAGCAGGGCGATCAGCACCGCGATGATCGCGATCACCACCAGCAGCTCGATCAGGGTGAAGCCTCGGGCGATCCGCCGCCGGGGGAAGGGGAGGGCCGTCATTGTCTTTTCTACCTCCAGGAGCGTGAAGGCCCGACGCGGGTTCGGGCCCGTATGAGAGGGGTTCCGGATCAGGACGCCTGTCACCTGGCGATCGTGAAGCGGTCGAGCTCGCGGCCGTCGGCGGTGACCTGGCGGACGGTCAGGGTCTTGCCGTCGACGTCGGCCACGGTCAGCGAGTGGACCTTGGAGACGAACTTGTCGGTGAACTTCTGCCACGAGTCGGGGTCGTCGTTCTGCTCGGGGTTGTAGAGCTTCTGGCCGCCGGCGCCGGTGACGATGTAGATCACGCCGTCGGGCGTGGTGTCGGTCCTTGCCGTCGAACGACTTGTCGAGCGTCCAGCGGCCGTTGACGACCCGGCCCCGGACCGTCTTGCCGTCCCGGCCGCCGACCATGAGCGTGCCCTGCTTGTCGGGCTGGAAGCGGAGCGGGATACGACCGCTGGTAGTTGTGGACGTGGCCGTTGAAGACGACGTCGACCTTGCCCGCCTCGAACACCGGGGCCAGGAGCCGCATGTGCTGCTGTTCGAGGTGCTCGTTCGAGCGAGTTGAACCCGGGATGGTGGAAGGCGACGAACCGCCAGGTGGCGTCCTTGGCGGCGGCCAGGTCGTTGGCGACCCACTCCTTCAGCGTCGGGTCGGTCCAGTCGACGTAGGGGTTCGAGTCGACGATGGTCCAGTGGGCGTTGCCGTAGTCGAACGAGAAGTTGGTCATCCGCGGGAACGCCTCGCCGGCGGCCTCGGCGAACGCCCGCGCGGTTGGGCCTCGGTCGCCTTCAGCGGCGGGACGAACGCGGCCCCCTTCCCTGCCGAGCGGGCCGTTGAGCGGCTGGTCCCAGTAGAGGAAATAGGCCAGGGCGTCGGGGTACCGGTCCAGGTCGCGCATCTCGGTGTCGTGGTTCCCGGCGCGGCCACGAACGGGATCGACCGCAGCAGCGGGGCGCCGGCCTCGGACGGCTCGTCGGCGTTGTAGACCGGGCCAGAACTTCTCGCGGTACTCCGAGATCAGGCCGTACTCGTAGACCATGTCGCCGGGGATCACCACCAGGTCGGGCCTGGACAGGAACGCCCGATGGGCCAGCGGCTTCTGCTCGGGCGTGCCCGCCCCGCAGTCGCCGAAGGCCACGAACCGATAAGGCTGATCGGCCGACTTCGGTGCCCGGCCCTCGGCCGAGAAGACGGCCTCGCCCCCCTTGAGGACCCGGTAGGTGAACGTCCCGCCCGACGCCAGGCCGGTCAAGGCCGCGCGGTAGACCCGGTGCGGCTCGATGCCCGCCACCGCGACCCGTCGGAAATCCACGCTCTCGGCCTTCCTCCAGGACGGCTCGCCCGATGTCCGGTATTCGACCGACCAGTCGGCCTCGGAGTCGGGGGCATGCCAGAGGAGCTGGAGCGTCGTAGGCGACGGGTTCCGACCGATCTGCAAGTACGGCTTCGTGACAAACACGCCATTGGACACCCGGGCCGTCGTCTCCTCGGCCGGGGTCGGGGCCGCGAAGCCGAAGAGTGGCCACGCCCCGACGATCAACAGGTGATGAAGCTTCATGAGAGGACATCCGGGTGAGGGTGTGATCGGGACGAAGTGTGGCACCGTACCGGATCTCGATGAACCCAGGCGGTAGAACGAATGATGATTTCATGATTTTTGCCATTTCACTCCGGAGCAATGGGGCTTGCTCCCGCGGTCCGGATCGAGCCGCGGTACGTCGACCGCACCGATCGTCGAGGTGTTGCGTTCCCCGGCCCGATCGCGTGGAGTAGAGTCGATCGTCGGCCGATCGGATTGCTTCGGCCGCGATCCTCTCCCGACTCCGGCTTGCGAGACCTCCGATGAAACGCGCCCTCCTCCCGTTCGCCTTCGCCCTGATCGCGCTGGCCCGGCCGGGCTTCGCCGACGACCCTGTGTCCCGGTACGATCGCCGGTGGGTCTGGGTGATGTCGAACCTGCTCGTCGACAAGGAGGCCGACCGGGTCGTCGGCCTGGTCGAGCGGGCCGGGCCGGGACGGCTACAACGGCGTGGTCATCAGCGATTACAAGCTCAACTTCCTCGATCGGATGCCGAGCACTACTTCGACCAACGTCGAGCGGGTGAAGGCGGCGGCCGAGCGGGCGAAGGTCGAGCTCATCCCGGCGGTCTTCCCGATCGGCTACAGCAACGGCCTGCTCACCAACGACGTCAACCTCGCCGAGGGCATGCCCGTCGAGGACGCCCCCTTCGTCGTCCGGGGTCGCGAGGCGGTCCTCGTCCCCGAGCCTTCGGCCGCGACTCGCGAACGGCGACCTGGAGGAGACCAGCGGCGACGTCCTTCGCCGGCTTCGGCTACCAGGACGCCCCCGGCAAGGCGACCGTCGCCGACCGCGAGGTCGTCCATCACGGCAAGGTCTCCTGCCGGATGCAAGACCTCGGCTCGACGCCCGTCTGCCGCCTGATCCAGCCGGTCAAGGTCCGCCCGCACGCCTGCTACCGGCTCTCCTGCTGGGCGAAGACCCGCGACCTCGCCCCGACCGGCGCCTTCCGCCTGCTGGCGATCGGACGTCGAGCGGCAAGACGCTGACCTTCCACGAAGGGGGCGCTGGAGCCGACCCGGACTGGACGCGGGTCGAGGTCGTCTTCAACAGCCAGGACCAGTCCGAGGTCAACCTCTACGTCGGCCTCTGGGGCGGGAAGTCGGGCACGCTCTGGGTCGACGACCTCGCGCTGGAGGAACTGGCGCTGGTCAATGTCCTGAGGCGCGACGGCTGCCCGCTGACGGTCACAGTCCGAGGACGGCAAGACGACCTTCGTCGAGGGCCGCGACTTCGAGCCGGTCGTCGACCCCAAGCTCGGCCAGGTCCCCTATGAAGGGGAGTACGAGTTCAACCACCGCGGCGCCCCGCTGAGGCTCACGCCAGACTCCCGGATCAAGGACGGCGACCGTCTGCGGGTGAGCTGGTATCACCCGGTCCTCGTCCACGGCTCGTATGCCGCGTGCTGCCTGAGCGAGCCGAAGGTCTACGACCTGCTCCGCGACCAGGCCCGGCGGGTCAACGAGCTGCTCCACCCCAAGACGTTCTTCATGCAGCACGACGAACTGCGGGTCGCCAACTGGTGCCAGGCCTGCCAGTCGCGCAAGCCTGACGCCGGGCGAGCTGCTGGCCGACAACGTCCGGCGCTGCGTCCAGATCATCCAGGAGGTCAGCCCCGGGGCCCGGGTCGTCGTCTGGTCGGACATGTTCGACCCGAACCACAACGCGGTGAAGGATTATTACCTGGTCAACGGCACGCTCGCCGGGTCGTGGGAAGGGCCTGGACCGCTCGGTCATCATCGCCAACTGGAACGGCGGCAAGGCGAAGGCGAGCCTCGACTTCTTCGCCGGGCGAGGCCACCGGCAAGTCGTCGCCGGCTACTACGACTCCGACGACAACTTCGCGACCTGGGACGCCGCCTCGAAGGGCGTGCCGGGAGTCGATCGGGTTCATGTACACGACCTGGCAGAACCGCTACGACGATATGGAGCGGTACGGGAAAACGATGGCGAAGCTGCAATGAGAAAGCCCCGACCCTTTGGTCGAGGCTTGAAGGTCCTGAGACAGCGGCTCAATCATACGATCCTTGTCATCTTCGTCGCTGGTGAACCGAACGGACAAAGAGAGCGGTAATCCCAACCGCCAAGACAACGAGCGTCGTTGGCTCGGGGGCGGGGATCGGGGTGGACGAAAGCCCGTCAGGCGTGAGGAGGAAGTCCTCCAATTTTCCGTCGAGCATTCCAGACGCAATTATACGTCCCATGTCATCAACTTTGACCGCCGAATCGAGGTGTACGCCAAGGTCGCTAGCAATGAAGTCATTGAGGTTATTCGAGGCTAGACTTTTGCCATCAGCGCTAATGTGTTCGCTGCCATCAGGGGCGGAAAAAGCGGCGAATGTACCTCGATAGTTTGCGTTGCTCGTCCCGACGATTTCTCCCTGTGAATTCAGGTCGGATACGGGCAACGGGCCGCCAAAAGCGTTCCCCCTCGTACCCCAATCGCCCAAAATATAGAAGTTCGCCGGTACATAAAGTGATCCGCTACCGCTCACATTGCCCCATGAGTACCCAGTCTTGAACGTACCGTTCTCCAACAGATATGTTGTGTGATAGTTCTGCGTATTGATGTCTCGTTGATTGTCAGGACTTTCATTGATTTGAGTGACCGGCGACTTCTCGAAGGCGTAGGTCTGGCTCCCGTCGCCGCTCGTGACGCTGTGGACCGCCTCGGAGGAGTCCTGCTGGAGCGTGTAGTTGCTCCCCAGGTCGGTCACGTTGAACATCGAGGCGGCGTTCGCCGATGTGGCTATGGCCATCGTCAGGGCAAGAAAAGCCGTCGAAACGATCCGAAGAATGGTTGAGATGATCACTATATCACTCCCTTGTTAATCGGTCGATGACAACGTTTGGAGCGGGATAATGTTCGGGTGACCGTTTCTTGTCAATCTCGAATTCCGTGAGCGTGTGATTGCATCCAATGCGTTTAGTGACTCAAATCCTTTACACGACCTGGCAGAACAGCTACGACGACCTGGAGCGGTACGGGAAAGCGATGGCCACCGGGAGATGACGAGGAGCTTGCCGGGCCGGATCACGCGATCAGAACCTCGATGCCCAGCTCGCTGCACCGTCCGCACGACGTCGGGCGATCCGGTGCGGTCGGTGACCAGGTGGGTGATCCGGCTGATGGGGGTCAGCAGGTACGGGGCGACGGTGCCAAGCTTCTCGCCGGCCACCACGACGATCACCCGGGCGGCGTGCTCGACCATCGCCCGCTTCACCTCGGCCTCCTCACCGTCGAACGTCGTCACGCCCGCCACGGGGTGAATCCCCGCAGCGCCCAGGACGCACGAGTCGGGACGGATCATCCGATAGGCATCCACGGCGGCGATCCCCACGGCCACGCGCGCGGCCTTGAAGAGACGACCGCCGACGACGACGCACTCGGCCTTCGCGTGCCCCGAGAGCACCTCCAGCGCCGGCAGGCTATGCGTGACGATCGTCAAGGCCAGGTCGGCGGGCAGGTGCTCGGCGACCGCCAACGGCGTGGTCCCCCCGTCGAGCACAACGACCTCGCCGGATCGGAGCAGGCGCGCCGCGGCGGTGCCGATCTTCCGCTTCGCGTCGGTTCGACTCCTTCTCCCGCTCGGCATAGTGGATCGAGGTCGGCGAGCGGGGCAGGGCCCCGCCGTGGACTCGCTCCAGCAAGCCCGCCTTGTCCAGCTCGCGGAGGTCGCGCCGGACCGTGTCCTCGGACACGCCCAGCCGTTTACTCAGGTCCGACGCGAGGATCTTCCCCTCCGACTTCAAAACGTCCAGGAGCAAGCGCTTGCGCTCGGCGGTCAGCATCGGGATGTCTCCGGGTGATGCCCAGAGTTTAATCAATCCTGCACGAACCCGCAGCGTCTTTCATGCAATTTGCGTGAAATTGCACGAGATCACTTGATATGCGATTCTTCGGTCCTAGGATTGGGTGCGGATGACGAAGTTCACGCAAGATCACGCAAGAAGAGAGGTGCCTTCATGATGACTTCGATGATGACGCGGGCCGACCCTGGTCGTTTGACGACAATCGAGCGGCGATCGCGGAGGGCGGTGCTCGCCATGTTCGCGGTCGACGGGTTCGGATTCGGTGCGTGGGCGGCGCACCTGCCGACGTTCAAGGCGTCGCTGAGGTTGAGCGACGGCGGGCTGAGCGTGCCCCTCTTCGCGATGGTGGCCGGGAGCCTGGTCGCGATGCCGCTGGCCGGTCGGTTCATCTCGCGGAAGGGGAGCCGGCGGACGGTCCTGGCGGCGGCCTGCCTCTACTGCTCGATGCTCCCGCTGATCGGCCTCTCGGTCCTGGCGGGCTGGGGCATGGGCATGGCCCTGTTCACGCTTGCGGCGCTGGTGTTCGGCGCGGCCAAGGGGGCGCTCGACGTCTCGGCGAACGCCCAGGCGGTGGCGGCCGAGCGTGACGGAACGAAGCCGATCGTTTCGAGCTGCCACGGTTGCTGGAGCCTCGGCTCGCTCCTCGGGGCGGGGACGGCCGCACTCGCCTTGCGATTGGCCTTTTCGCCCGTGCTGACGATGCTGGCCGTGGGCGTGGTGCTCCTGGTCGTGACGCTCTGGTCGGCCGGCGACCTCCGGACGGGCGACCGAGTCGAGTCGGGCTCGGGCTCGGGCTCGCGGGCCTCGCTCTGGCCGACGGGCCGACTCGTGCCGCTCGGCGTGCTCGCGTTCCTCGCCCTGTTCTGCGAGGGGGCGGTCAGCGACTGGTCCGCGGTTTACCTTGCGGGGCCGGTGGGCGTAACACCCTCGTCGGCGGCCATCGGGTTCACGGCGTACATGACGGCGATGACCCTCGCCCGATTCGCCGGCGACAAGCTCGTCGCGACGTTCGGCCCGGCGGGCTTGCTGCGGACCGGGGGGCTGTTCGTGGCCGTCGGCCTCGGGGGGGCGCTGGCCTTCCAGACCTTCCCGGCGGCCCTGGTGGGCTTCGGCCTGGTGGGAATGGGTCTGGCCAACGCCGTGCCCGTCCTCTTCCGGTCGGCCGGCAAGGAGCACGACGCGGGCGGCGCGATCGCGGCGGTGTCGACCCTCGGCTACCTCGGGTTCCTCGCGGGCCCTCCGATGATCGGCGTGCTGTCGGAGACCCTTGGACTGCCCGTCGCGTTGATGGCGGTCGTGGCGTTCGGCCTGACGATCGCGCTGGGCGCGGGTATCGCCGACGCTCGGCGCGAGTCGGAGGTCCATGCGGGCTGTCGCGAGCACGACGAGGCGGGCGTGAGGTCTGCGGTCCTGGCGTCCTGAACGGCGAGACTTCGGCCCGATCCTTCCTTCGCGCAGGGAGTCGAACCTTGCCTATTCCCGTGACCGAGGAGACGAGATTGATGCTGATGACGACCTTCCCCTACGCCCTGGCCGCGATTGACATCGACGACACGCTGGTCGGGCCTGACAAGACGATCGGTCGGGACAACCGCCGGGCGGTGAAGAAGCTCCGCGACCTGGGCTGCCGGGTGATCCTGGCCTCGGGGCGTCGGCACGCGAACATGCTTCCCTACTGCGAGGAACTCGGGCTCGACGACTTCGTCGTGAGCTGCCAGGGGGCCCGGGTCGAGCACCCGAGGACCGGACAGGTCCTCAAACGCGCCTCGCTCGCCCCCGCCGACACCTCGGCGCTCGTGGCCGAGGGGCTGGACCGGGGCCATACCGTCCTGCTCTGGCTGGCCGAAGGGGTCTTCGCGCAGGCCGAGACGTCCTGGGTCGACGGGTACCGTGACGAGAGCGGCAACGACCTCGTCTCGATCGTCGACTTGCAAGGCCTGGCCGACCGGCCGGCCGAGAAGGTGATCTGGGCCGCCGACCCTTCGGAGATCGCGAGTGCCTACGCCGAGCTTGGCAGTCGCTTCGACGGGCGGCTCTCGGTGACGGTCACGAACGACTGGTACCTGGAAATCACCGCGCTGGAGGCCCACAAGGCGGACGGCGTGGCGGCCGTGGCGGCGTCGGCGGGGATCTCCCGCGAGGCGGTGCTCGCCTTCGGCGATGGCCACAACGACGTCTCGCTGCTCTCCTGGGCCGGCCTCGGTGTGGCGATGCCACACGGCCGAGCCTCGGCCCGAGCGGCGGCGCGAGTGGTCGGGACCGACGGCGACCCCGAATCGGCCCTGGCCCGGGCAGTCGACCTGGTCGCGGCCCGGTTCACGGATTCGCCGCCAGCCTGAGGCCCTTTACCTGTCGTTTGTCCCACCCACCCCGCCCGTCCTGGGCACGCTCAGCCCACCCGATGCACCGCCCGTCCGGGCCGAGAGCATCGCCCCGCACCTCTCCGCGGGGGGTTGGCCCATCCTCCGCAGGCTCGTCTTACCAGACCCGGGCAATCGGATAGAGGTCGAACGCCCGATCCGCGCCGACGACCGCGATGCCCTCAACCATCGCCTGGGCGATCAGGAGCCGGTCGAATGGGTCCTTGTGGCCTGGTGGAAAGGCCAGGGTGGCCAATCGCTTCGTATGGGCCGGCTCGATCGGCAGCAAGCGAAACATGTGGGGTTTCAAGCATTCATCAACGAAATCTTCGTGGGGACGGTTCAAGGCCAGTTTACCGATGCTGACCTTGATGGCGATCTCCCAGAACGTTGCTGCGCCGATCATGACGTCGTTAGCGGGATCTTCGATGATCGCTCGGGCGGTTGCGCTCAATCGTGGGTCGTCCAGCGCGAACCAGATCAGCGTGTGCGTATCCACGAGCGAATTCAAGGCATGTACTCGGCGAAATCTTTCAGGTGATCGTCATCGTCGGACACGATGGTCATCATCCCCTTGGCGAACCCGGCGACCCGGCGTTGTGGGCGTTCGACTTGTTCGCCCACGAGCCGAGCCACCACCTTCTCTCCCTGAGTAATGACCAACTCCTCGCCCTTCGACAGGCCGCCGATGAGTTCGGGCAGCTTCGCCTGGGCGTCCTCGATCGAGATCGTGGTCATGGGCTCCTCCTGTTGCTCAGTTTGACCGAACACCTACCAGATCCGGGTGATCGGATACGGATTAAACGCGGCATCGACGCTCACGATCGGGATGCTTTCGATCATGGCTTGCGCGATCAGGAGCCGGTCGAAGGGGTCTTTGTGGTGTTGGGGAAGCCCTTCGACCGCCGTGGCATGCTCCAGGGAGATCGGGAGCAATTCCAGGCTGTTGCGAGGTAGTTCCCGACCCAGGAGCGTGCGACAGGGCTCCGTCAGATTCATCTTGCCCTGACCCGCCTTGATCGCGATCTCCCAACACGAGACGATGCTGACGAGCTTACGGTTGTTCGGGTCCTCGATCAGGGCTTTCGCCTTGGCGCTCAGCTGAGGATCATCTCGCAGGAGCCAGAGCAGCGTGTGAGTGTCTAGCAGCAGGGTCAGCGAGATCATTCCATGTATTCCCGGAACTCCTCCAGGGGAGCGTCGAAGTCAGGTGAGATCCACAAGATCTTGTCCTTGGCGCTCCCCGCCTTGCAGGGCCACTGTTTGCGCTCGCTCCGGGTCAGCGTGGCGATCGGCTCGCCGTTCTCGGTGATGACCAGTTCCTCGCCCTTCGAGAGGCCGTCGATGAGTTCGGGCAGCTTCGCCTGGGCTTCCTCGATCGTGATCGTGGTCATGGGCCGCTCCTGTACGGGACTTTCTACCGTCCATGATACAAGAACTGCCCGAATGGTTCAGCCCGATCCTCACGCCACTTAACGATGTGGTATCCAGATATTGAAACTCAGCGGCGACCAATCAAGCATAGCAGGGGGAGCCCGTGGAATTCTCAAACGATGAACTCAAGGTGATCGGCGAGGTTCAGCGGTATCTGCTTCTCCACCATAGGGGAATACTCACCCTTCAGGATGTCGTCGACGGCCTAGTTCGTAAGATCGCTCTCGCCGATGTCGATCGGATCACGCCCCATTGCCTGGCTCTCCTGCCCCGAGATGCCCGGCCTTGTTTTCAAGTCTACTTCGATCGGTGGGCGCAGGCCGACTATCGGGAGGGACTGGAACTCGACTCGGGCCCCGAACTTCCCGGGCAAGATAAAGATCGGCTCCATCCTCGCGAGCGTGCGATCGGCGAGAGGATCATCGAATATTACCGGCAATTCGGCGACCGGACCGAGCCCCCCGAGGAGCTTGCCGTTCCCGAGGTCGATCTCTTCTGGGAGACGCTACGCGGGATGAAGTCGGAAGGTGGCCCGACCTGCAAGGAAGACGGGTGCGATCAGCCAAGGGTCCGGGTGAGTGTATTCTGCGCCCGCCATCACTACGAGCGGATCGAGAAGAAGCCCGCCCCGGACTACTGACCCGGCGTGTGGCACCGATGTCCGACAGGTCCATCGGTGCCCCGGCCCATACTTCACGCCGCGTCCTGGTCCTGCGACACGACCGGATACGTCGAGAACGTCCGCTTGACGATGCTCCGATACAGGGCGTTGCCCTGCTCCATGCTGACGTTGAGCAGGTCGAGGGCGTCCTTGAGGCTGTGCAGGGTCTTGGCGAGCTGCTCCTGGCTGGCGCGGCTGGAGCGCTCGAAGGAGGAGGCCCAGGACTGCGAGAGCCCCTCGATCGCCTGGGTCGCGCGGTCGAGCCCTTGCTTGATTTCTTCGAGCGGTTGCGAGGTCGGCTCGACGTTGGTCATGGCAACCTCGATCCGGCCGAGGATGCCCACGCCTCGGCGGACGCCGTCGTCGAGGGCGCCGAGCTTGGCCAGGTCGCCGCCCACGCGATTGATCGCCTGCGCCCCTTCGTGGAGGCCGGAGAGGGCCGATCGGCAGCCGGTTGACCGACGCGGCGAACCGCTCGACGTGCGGGCCGAGGCCGTCGCCCATCCGGAGGCAAAGCTCCTGCAACGACCGGGTCGCCGGCTCCAGCGCGGCCACCAGGTCGCGCCTCATCGCCTCCAGGTGAGGGGCGAGGGCCTCGGAGACGCCGGCCGCGAGCGGGTGCTCGCTCGACGATCCGACCCTCGGCAGGATCTTCTCGACCACCCAGCGGTCGACCCGGCCCGAGCAGGTCTTCCGACCGCTTGTAGACCAGCGTCTGCACCAGCATCAGCGCGGCGCTCAGGAAGAGGGCCAGCAGCGTGCTGTCGAACGCCACCTGCAAGGCCGAGGTCACGCTCGTCAGGTTGCTCATGAACCCGTCGAGATCCTTGACCATCGGCAGGACCAGGCTGATGTTCATCAGCGCCTTGGAGATCCCCTCGACCGTGCCGATGAAGCCGATCACCGGCAGGAGATAGAGGATGTACTTCGGCAGCGTGAACCGACCGGCCGCCTGCTCCTGGTCGAGCCCCGACCCTTCGCGGTTGATCTCCATGAGCTGGCCGACGGAGGTCGACTTGCTCTCGGCGGCGAAGGTGGCGAGCTGGCGAATCCGGCCCGGGCAGGACGCGGCGGTCGGTCTCGGCGATCGCGCCCGGCTTGATCAGGCCGTCTCCCTTCTCGCCGAGCCAGCCCTTGCGCCTCGGCGAAGCTCGACTCGTTCCGCCAGAGCCGGACCAGCTCGCGGCCCAGGGCGATCACGGCCCAGAAGTAGATGGTGGTGCCGACGTACTGCTCCCACCCTCGCTCGAACATGAGCGTGGGGTTGAAGACCATCAGGGCGATCGGGAAGAGGCAGGCGACGCAGAGCATCGCCAGCGTCCCCGGATAGCTCAGCCGGGAGGTCCCGAACGCGTCGGCCGAGGGCCGGTCCTTGGCAAGGCGAGGCATGTCGGTTCGTCCTTCCTTGAACGAGGCGAGGCGCGGGGCGTCGCTCGGCCCGCGAAGCGGCCGTCATTATCGCCAGGATCGGCAAAACCGGAAGGCGACTTGAGGGAGATCCGGGGATTCCGCTCCGCCCGAAGGATCACGGTCGAGACTCCGGATTCTGGCCCCCTCTCCCCTCGCGGGAGAGGGCTGGGGAGAGGGGGCAGACGCGAGCTTCACGCTCAAGTCCCCTCGAACGTCACCACCCGGTGCTCCCGTCCCGCGACGAGTACCGCCTCGCACAGGGCGAGGGTCTTGAGGTGGTCGCGGCCGGAGATGTCGGGCTCGGTGCTGGACTCGATCGCCCGCAAGAGGCCGGCCATGGTCCCGGCGAAGGCGTCGGGGAACCACGATTGGACCCACCGAGGCCGGTGCCAGTGCCCCTTGTCGAGAATGGTCGAGTAGTCGATCGTGCTCGGAGTCCGCTCGGGCCAGGAGGGCCAGCCGATCGTCCCGAGCGCCAGCCCCTTCGTCCCCTCGACCCGCCAGCGGACGAAGAACTCGGCGCCGGCCCCCTCGCGACTCGGCCCGGCCCAGACGTCGTCCCACGACGACGCCCGGGCGCCGCTCGCGAATTCGAGGATGGTCAGGTTCACGCCGTCCTCGTGAGCGAACCTCGTCCGGGGGTCGGGCCGGGTGCTCGCCAGGACGCGCACCGGGTCGCCCAGCCAGTAGCGGAAGGTGTCGAGATGGTGGATGCTCATGATATACGTCGAGAGCGACCGCCCCCCCTCGGCCCAGGGCATCCAGTGCGGGATGGCCCGCATCTCGATCGTCGCCAGGACGACCTCGCCGAGGTCGCCCCGGTTGAGCAGCCCCCTGAGCACGCGGACCGAGTGGTCATACCGCATGTTCTGGTTGACCTGCAACAAGACCCCCGCCGCCTCGCACGCCTTCGACGAGGGATCGACCCTCCTCGGGCGTCATCGCCAGCGGCTTCTGGGCCAGGATGCCCTTCACCCGCCGAGGATGGGCCAGAATCCGCCGGATCACCCCCGGCTGTTCGAGCGGAGGGACGGCGACGTCGACGACCGTGACCTCGGGATCATCGAGCATCGCCTCCAGCGAGTCAAAGACCTTCGGGACCCCTCTCAATTCCGCGACCTCGCGAGCCGTCGCCTCCGTCCTCGAAGTGATGCCGACGACCTTGAACCCGGCGTCGGCATAAGCAACCAGGTGGCAATCGCGAACAATGAACCCCGCCCCCACGATGCCGATCCCATGGCCGGGATCGCCGGGCATCATCGGCAGGTGGTCCGGGGTCGAACGAGGGTCGGTGGTCATCGTGGGTCGGGTGGTTGAGAGGTTGGAGATCGAGGGACTTCCTCGGGAGACTGTCCCCGGACGGAGCGTGGCTGTCAACGGGCGGACCGAACACGTCTCCTGGGCACCCCCTTGCCACCGAGCCAGACAGCCGATAGGCTCCCGGTAATATGGAGGAACCGATGGGCGTGATGCAATACGTCCTTTCGGGCTTCCAACCTTGGTTATCCCGCCATGGCGACGCCCGCTCCAAACCGAAAGGACCAAATCGCCACCCACACGGTGGGCGAAGGATTCGACTTCGCGTGTAATCTCCTCGCGAATGCTATCGGCCACTCGACGGAGACGAGGCCGGAGGCTTCACCGAACATCCTGAAGACTCTAGCGGAGTACATCAGCTTTCGTTATGCGGGTGAAGATCTGCTGGCGCTTGAGTACCTTGTTTTGTTGGGCCGCGAGTTTCGTGACAGCGCGGAAGTTCGGTGGACTCAATATTGGAGTCAGCTTGAGTGGGTCGGGCGACAGCTGGATGTTCCTTTAGAGTCGCTGGAGCGGGCGGAATAACCAAACGCTGGAGTGACGTAAGCTGGGTCTCGACCGGCCCACGTCGACTGTCAACAAGCGGTCCTGGGCGATGGGATCAGCATGCGTGCGGTCGAGAGACGCTTGCCGCCGCCGGGTGCCAGGGGTCCGGTACTCCGGCCCCCTGCCCCGACGGCGACCTCACCCAGCACGGGGCCGGAGTCATGTAGTCATGTAGGGTGCGTCGAGTCCTCGAAGACGCACCATCCGGGAAGGGGCGAAGGTCGGCCGATGGGACGATTGTTCACATGGTGCGTCTTCGAGGACTCGACGCACCCTACCCCGACTCGGGCGCCCGGACTCGCCAGGATCATTCCCTCGGCGCGACCCTCCAGACTGGCGGGAGCGACGGCGCCCGGTAGGGCCGGGAGGCCAGCTCGTCGCGGACCGCCTGCTCGAACAGCGCTCGCCAATCCCATCCCGCCCGGTGGGCGATCGCCAGGTGACGCCGGACCTCCTCGGGATCGATGGGATCGCGCCGAGGCTCGTCGCCAGGTCGGCGATGATGACCTCCGGGCCGTCTTCGGATGGGCTCGGGTCGTCCGCCTCGGCCTGCTCGGCATTTTCGGCCTGGAAGACGTATTCGACCGAGGGCGCGACGAATTCCTGGAGGCCCAGCATCGCGTGCCCGACGCCCCGCCTGATCCGGTCGCGGCCGGAGCCCTCCCGGTGCCGCAGCCGATAGATCGCCAGGCCGAGCACCGCGACGCCCGCGATGAGCAGGACAACCGGGATCAACGGGTGAAGGTCCATGACGGTGCTCCCCGGGCCTCTCTTCGACCTCATCGGACATCCCGCGCGACCTTTTTCGCCCCGGCTGGGTGACAGGATCGATCCCGGGCAATAAACTGAAAACAACAGTCAAGCCGCCCGGAGCCGGAGGCAGATCGATGGCCGAGACAGAATCGCGTCGGAGCCCGAAAGAGCTGTCCTGCCTCGGGGCCGAGGTCTACGAGCGCCGGGTCCGGCCGACGGTCCGGCCCGAGGACGAACACAAGTTCGTCGCCATCGATGTTGACTCCGAGGAGTTCGAGATCGACGCGAACGACTACCTGGCCATCACCCGGCTGCTGGCCCGCGTCCCGAAGGCCGATGCCTGGCTCGGACGCATCGGGCACCCGACGGCGTACAAGATGAGACGGGGTCGTTGATCCTCGGCAGGGTGAATGCCAACCTTGAGGCCGTCGTCCGAATCCGGGTGCGGGGGCCGGTCGGGTTGGCGCTGGATCTGGATGCAATCGTCGATTCGGGGTTCACCTCGTCGCTGGCGCTGCCGTCGGCGACGGCCGACGCGCTCGGCCTGCCTCGTCTGTCGGGCGGCGGGGCGGTGATGGCCGACGGGGCGGTCCTGGATTTCGACCTCTACACCGCCGAGGTGTTCTGGGAGGGCCGCTGGCGGCCGGTGGTGGCTTCGGCCATCGGCGCCGAGGTCCTGATCGGCATGGGCCTTCTGGCGGGGTCCGAGTTGCGGGTCGCGGTGGTTCCCGGCGGGACGGTAGAGATCACCCCGCTGCCTTGACTTGAAGCGGCCGGGTCCGCCGGGTTGGGTCGAGATTCGAAAAGGGGAGTCGGCCGATGATCCTCCCGAGGGGCATCACCGGGTTCAACGTCCCCCGAGGTCTGACGCCGCCCGACGTAGGCGCGTGGGTCGCCGACTGCTGGGCGGCCGTCGGGCCGGTCCGTGGCCGGGTCGAGGACCGGACGCAGGTCCTGGACGGGTCGCCGACCACGTTCGGCACGCGGGTCCTGGTCCTTCCCAGGGGTGAGGTCACCGTCCTGCTCCACAACGTCTATCCCTGGGTCGGTTTCTGCCGGCCGCTGACCCCGGGGCTTTGCCGGATGGAGTTTTTGGATGCCGGACGCGTGGCGAAGGCCCTGTCGGACATCGGCCGGTATTGCGTCCTCGAGGCGCGGGAGTTGGAGCAGCCCCTCACAGACGAGATGTGCGTCGAGCTGGGCCGCGGGAGCTCGATCAGCTCAGGTACTGGAGCAAAGTCATGGAGCCAGGGATGATGCGCGTTGGCGACGTGGTCTTCAACTTCTGGGATTGAGCCGGGTTGCCCGAATCGGGGCGAAAGTGTGTTAAGCGGGCGCCTCCGGAAGCGATCCTACTGGAAGGGATGACCGCGCCGAGGGCTCGATCACAACGTCCAGCGGGGGTGCCCCTCGGCCATTGATCGGATGGGGCGTGACCGACGAATGATGTGGCTCGTCGCAGCCCCCTCTTTGGTATCATCGGATTGTCTTGGTGGGCGGTTGGCTGAGTTTGGCGTGGAGGGCGGAGGTGATCCCAGATGAGCTGGAAACGCTCAGTACCGGACTGCAAGTTTCGCCTTCTTGACAGTAGGCTCGTTCACCTTCGTGGCGTCGTCAAACGCGGTGAAGGTCCGACCCACGTTTCCAAGGCCGCGGAAAATGTGCGACACGCCGCGTTGGCGATCATCAAGACGAAGCGGGCCCTCATCACGGAGTATCCGCAGAGAGACCCTACCGGGCTGCAATTTCGGAAACTCCAAGATGAGAAACAGCGATGGTTGACTCTCTCGACTAACACGATCGTTGAAGAGTACGGCACCGACGACGCCCAACCTCGCACCGTGGCGGAGCCTGGTCACGGGCCTACATCATTCGTCGATCACACCCATCGGATGAGGGGATGACCAGAATTTGGGTTCGTTTTTGGGGGGAACCTGGCTCGAATGGGCGGTTGGCTTTGTCTTCCGCAGTCAGTTCGTCCGGCCGATTGGGTTTGACTTCTCTCGATCGGGAGCTGAGCTCTTGGGTTCGTCTTTTCCAGGACATGAGCGGGGACAGCAAGCCAACCCACCGATTGGGTTTGTTTTTGCTCGACCCTGGGCCGAGCCAATTGGGTTCGTTTTTCCCTGGGGGCGGCCGGTCAAAGCCCGATCGTCCGGCCGGTCTCGTCCTCGTCGATCGGCCGGAACCAGCGGGCAAATTCCGCCTCAACTTCCCCTCTCATCACGACTTTCGCCATCCTCGCGACAGCCAGGGTCGGCGCCAGGACCGCCATCCCCCGGACTCCCCATCGCCACGCGGTCAGCCAGGCTTCGGGAGCCGCCAGGGCGAGCAGGGCCAACCCCGTCAGGGCGATCAGGACGACGTGGGGCTCGCACGCCTTGAAGGCGGGCCAGGTCAGCATCCCCCGGCCATCGCCTCGGCCACGGGGCGGGCGGCGAGGGTCGGCCGCCGGACCCTCCTTCGACCCGGTAGGAGCCGGTTGCCGCCTTGAGCCGCTGGAAGAAGGCCTTGTATCGGCAATCGTTCTGGATGCCGAGGAACGTCCAGCCGCACGCGATCGCGAACCCGGCCGCCGACCAGCGGGGGTCGCCCGAGCGGACGGCCAGGCCGTGGCCGAGGCCGAAGCCGAGGGCCAGGGCCGAGGCGTGATGCATCAGGTAATCGAGATAGACCCCGTCGAGCCCGGCCGTCCCTCGCCAGCGGGCAACCTGGCCGTCGACGTGGTCGAGCCAGAAGGCCAGGTGGGCGAGCAAGACCCCGAGCACGAAGCCGAGGCCGGTCGCCCGAGGCGATCGAGGCCGCCGCGCCGAGGCCGGCGAGCGTCGCGCCGAGCGTGACCTGGTGCGCCGAGAGCCCGAGCCGGACGGCCGCCCAGGTCCCGTAGACCGCCGACGGGCGGGCGACCCGGCGGGCCAGCCAGTTGCCGATCTCGCGATGCCGGCCCTTGTGGACCTTCGATCGAAGCTCGGCCAGCGTCGGGTGCCGGACCACAGGATGATTCAAGAGTTCGACCGGTCGACCGCTTGCGACCGGGAAAAGGGGACAGCCACCGGCCGAGTCCAGCCGGAGCCGGTCCCCATTTCCCTTGCCGATCCGACGGCCGGGTCATCGCCGGGCCTCCTCAAGTGGGCGGTCGAGCGAATAAATGGCGTAGCGGCGGACGACGCCGTCGGCGTCGCCGAGGTCGCGCGCGGTAGAGCGGCCGGGCCGTCGAAAGCCAGGGGGCGAGCAGGCGGCCGAGGGTCGGGTCGAACTCGACGGCGTTCTCCGGGACCGGCGGGCAGAGCAGGAGGTGGGTGAACCCGGCCCGTTTGAGGCCCTCGACGACCTCATCGGCCGACTCGCCGTTCTTCCCCAAGCCGGTGCGTCTCCGGTGGGCCAGCTCCATCGAGTAGGGGCGAGGAAGGTAGAAGCCCCGGTGGTCCTGGCCCACGATCCGGGCGTCGTCGGGCAGGTGGTCGTCGATCCATCGGCCGACGGCGAAGGTCGGCTCGCGGCGGGCGAGGAACGCCTCGGCCGACTCGCGACCCAGGACCACGCCCAGCCCGTGCCTGGCCCGAGCGACGGCCAGAGTCGCCTCGAAGGCCAGGGCGGCGAGCATGAATCCGATCAAGATCCGCCCCGGGACGGTCCGGCGGTCCCACCAGACCGAGGCCAGCCAGGCCACGCCGACGCTCATCGGGCCGACCGCGATCAGGACGAACCGCATGCTCTGCCGCTGGGTCAGGCAGAGGGCCAGGAACGCGTAGCCGAGGGCCACGACCCCGAGGATTCGCCGCGGGGGCCGCATCCAGAGCAGGGCCGGCAGGAAGAGCAGGAACATCGGCCCGAACTGATGCGAGAAGCTGTCGAAGCGGTCGGGCTGGAGGGTCAAGGGGCCGAGCGCCGTGAGCAGGTTCCAGGCTGAGACCGCCATCGGCCGCTTGATCGGGTCGAGGACCTCGTCGATCCCCGCGCCGCCGAAGACCTGGCGGAAGAACGGATAGACGGGGTTGCCCGTGTGAATGTAAGCGCGGAGATACCATCCGCCGCCGACCAGCAGGGCGACCAGGCCGAAGAGGAGGGCGTGGACGAGCCGGGTTTTCAGGGTGGGCGGGTTCGCGGGCCGGTCTTCCTCCCCTCTCCCTCCGGGAGTGGGGCCGGGGGTGAGGGGCGCCGCATCACCAGCGGGCCGGCCAAGAGTCTGGATTCGTGGCCCACTCGACCGGCGACCGCCCTCACCCTGGCCCTCTCCCAGAGGGAGAGGGAGGCCGAGGGCGACGGCCCACGAGGAACCCGACCCCGAGCAGCCCATCCAGCACCAGGGCCGGATACTTCACGCCGATCGCCAGCCCGGCGAGCACGCCCGCCAGGATCGCCGCCCTCGGCGACGGATCGTCGCGCCAGCGAATCCAGGCATGAATCGCCGCGTTGCCGAAGGCGGCCAGGGCCACGTCGTTGAGCGGGGCGCCCATCCCGTTGGAGACCGCCGGCACCAGCAGCGCGATCGTCCCGGCCCAGCGGGCGCGGTCGCCCAGGACCGGCCGGGCGATCGCCGCCACGTTCGCCGCGAACGCCAGCCCCAGCAGCCACTGGATCAACCGGCAGGCGACCGGCCCCCGCAAGCCCAGGCCGACCGCGTAGAGGGCCTCGGTCACCAGCGGATAGATCGTCTCGTGCAGGTCGGGCTCGAAGACCGCGGCCTGCCGGCTCAGGAAGATCTTGGGCACCTGGAGGTGATAGCAAAGGGCGTCGCCGTCGGTCACCGGCGCCAGCGAAGTGAGCAGCGTTCCGAGCAAGGTCAGGGCGAGCAGGCCGTCGAAGTCAGGTCGAGCGTCCGTCGCGCCTCGACCCAGAGGGCCGGGGACCAGACGTCGGCGCGAACCATCCCGCCTTCCCGCCCAGCACCAGCACCGACCGCCAGCAAACCCGCGATCGCGCCCGGGGTCAGCATCCCGCATTCCGCCAGCCCGAGCACGCGCCAGCGCCAGCACGCCCAGCCCCAGCGGCACGGCCAGGGCCCAGGCGTCGAGCGGGTGTCCGGGCGTCGCGTGGAGGCACGACAGCAAGCGAGAGCCGAGGCCCGCCGCGACGATCGCCAGGAGGATCAGGAACCCGAGGTCGAGCGGCATCCGTGCGCCCTCATCCGTTGGTCTTGTTCGATCAGCCTGCCGATCCCGAACCTCTTCCCGAACCCGCCCCACCCGTGCCGCCTTCCCCAGAACCAGAGCGTCGGCAAGAGCCAGGCGGCCAGGAGCCCGCAGCGGGCGGCGAACTCGGGCCAACGGCCTAGGCCCTCGATCGGGACGTGGCGCGGCGAAGGTCGTCCCGCAGGCCGAAGCCGACCAGCGTCCGGGCCAGCCGGCCTTGATGCGCCCACCAGGGACGCCAGCCCGAGCCTCGGGACGCAGGCGGCCAGCCCGGTGAACCAGGCAACGGCGGCGTAGCCGATCGTCATCCCCCAGGCGACCCCGACGATCCCCGCTCGGTCGGCCCCGATCGCGCCGGCCAGGACGGTCGACGGCCAGGCCGAGCAGCGTGGCCAGGGCCAAGCGTGTAAGGGCGGCCGACGGTGATCAGCATCTGCCGGGCGGGCCAGGCCAGGCCGAGCAGGAGCATCCCCGGCAGCAACGGCCGGAGCGCGGGCAGGCCCTCGGCGTAGCGCGGCATCAGACTCCCGAGGAAGACCGGGCCGACCAGGTAGGCCACGGCGCTCCCGCCGGCCAGCAAGGGGGCCTGGGCCTCGGTCGCCGGAGCGCCTGGCGGGCGACCTCGGCGGGGTCGCCGGTCCGGCCCAGCGTCGTCTGGAAATAGGTGTACATGACGGTCACGATCCGGCCGGCCAGGTCGAGGCTCCAGCTCGTCCCCATGATCGCGATCGTGTAGAGCCCCACCGCGCGGTCGCCGTCGGGGACCCGCCAGAGGATCAGGACGCGGTCGAGGCTCAAGACCGCGCCGAAGGCCGCCGTGTTGGCCAGGATCGGCAGGCCGACCTTCATCAGGCGAGCGACCGTCGGGACGTCCCAGGCCCAGCGGAACCGGAGCGGGTGCCGGGCGTGCAGGATAGGCGATCTTCGATCGCGATGATCGCGCCCACCGCCGCCAGCAAGCCCCAGAACCCCGCCAGCCAGAGACCCAGGCCGACCGCGACGATCGAGACCAAGCGACTCGAACACGTCCAGCTTCGTCGTCAGCTCGAACTCCTGATAGGCCCGCAGGACGGCGATCAGGAAGCTCTCGTACCGCTTGAGCAGGGCCAGGCCGGCGACGGCCACCAGCCCCCAGGTCCACTCGGCGGCCCGCGGGTCGCCGGCCAGGAGCGGGGCCTGAAGATAAGCCCAGGCGAGCAGCCCCAGGGCGTAGGCCAGGCAGGTCAGGGTGTTGGTCGTGTGGGCGATGTCGGCGACGCCGCCGGGCCTCGTCCTCGCGACCCTCGGCGCGGAGGATCGGGATCTCCTGCACGGCGCCCAGGCCGACGCCCAGGCTCGACCGGTTGGTGTTGTCGAGGTAGAGCCGCAGGCCGGTGTAGACCCCGAGCTGCGCGGGGTCGAGCCCCCAGCGGAGCATCAGGGCGGTGAGCGTCCCCAGCGCCCGTTCGAGCTGCCCGCCGAGGGTGACGATCAGGCTGTCGCGGACCGCCCGGCGGCCTTCGGTCGTCGGCTGACGGGGATCTGCGGCCGGCACGGCGGGTCAGCGATGCCACAGTTCGGCCACGCAGAACTGCGACTCGTAAGGGGCGCTCGGGATCGGCCCGACCTCGGCCAGCGGGATGCCCCGGTCGTGATACCAGGCGGCGGTGTCGTAGCCGTAGCGGTTGTAGGTGACGTCGATGTCCTCGTTGTGCGCGGCGAATCGCCGGCCGACGCGGACGACCTCGCGGCGGATCGCCTCGGCGACCGGCGGGGGGTTGTGGAGGATCACGGCCGAGGTCACCACCAGGTCGAACGAGCCGTCGGCGAACGGCAGCCTCGTGCCCGAGGCCAGCACCAGGTCGACCCCGTCGACCCCGTCCAGGTAGTCGCGGGCCATCTCCAGCTGGGTCGGGCTGAAGTCGACGCCGACGATCGGCACGTCGAGCTGCCCTCGGATCGCCCGGATCAGCTTGCCGTAGCCGCAGCCGACTTCGAGGATCGAGGTCGGCCGATAGCGGGCGATCCGGCGGGCCAGCCACTCGGCCCGCTCGGCGCGGGTCTCCTGGCCTTCCTGCTCGCGGAAATAGTCGAGGCCGCCGCGGAGGGTCCAGTATTCGCGAGGGTCGGCGTAGACCATCCGCCGCTTGAAGCCCGGCCAGCGGCCGAGGGTCCGGCGCATCGCCTTGTGCCAGGCGTACTTCGCCCCCCGGTGCCGCCAGGCCCGCCAGGCCCGGACGAGCAAGGCCGGAGGATCGGTCGACGGTTCCACGGTGCGGCCCCCTTCCCAATTCCGATGGCCCGGGCGTCCGGCGGGGAGTGTAAGGCTCATGCCCGGAACGGTCAAGGCGGGCTCGGATGCGGGTAGCGGGTAGTGGGTAGCGGGTAGCGGGTAGCGGGTAGACGGGTAGCGGATAGCGGGCAGTCGATGACGGCTGCCCTTGCTCTTGCCGGCATTTTCTACCCGCGACCCGCTGACTGCGACCCGCTGCATTTTCTAGCCGCGACCCGCTAACTGCAGCGATGTCCGAGCCGCGTTTTATACTGGATCAGAGGCTGCGGAAAGGGGAGTTCGGCGATGAGTTCCGGCGTGGGTCAATCGCGGGTGGGCGACCTGTCCTTCCAGGTCTTCGGCCGGACGCTCCATCCCGACTGGTTCGCCGTCCGGGTCGCATCGCCGGGTCGCCCTGCGACGGCTGGATGGCCGACATCCGGATCATCGACGGGGGCCATGCGATCCACTGGCGGGCGGGCGAGGTCCGCTTGACCGAGGTCCTGGCCGGCCCCTCGACCCTCCTGCCCGAACCCGGCCTGCTGTTCCACTCGCCGATCCGCCACGAGCGAGCCGCGGTGCTCCGCCCGGGGGTCGGGGTCGAGTACCAGACCTGCTTCGAGGTCGAGCGGATCGACCCCGAGGTCTTCGCCCACCTCTGCGACGAGATGACCCTCGACGCCCACCGCGACCGGCTCTTCCACCGCTTCGCCGACGCCAACCGGATGGCCCCGCCCGCGATCAGCCACCTCGCCTTCGAGTCGCGGGCCAGGGGCCTGCTCGTCCACGCCTTCCACTCGTTCCCCGCCGAGCGCGCGATCGTCCGGACGCAGTCCCTCTTCGAGGTCCCGGTCGCCCGGCCGGGGAGTCGGTGAGGTGGGACCTCACGTCGTGTCGGCCTGAACCGTTCATCGCCCGCCCGCGAGGCTGGCCCTGGCCGGCTTGCCTCCGATGCTGGCGTTGAGCTCGCCTCGAAGATCCTCGACCCGGTAAGGGCCCCTGTCCGAGACGAAGCGGGCACCCCCCGCCGGGTCATCCGATTTGGGCTCCGCCTTGAGGGCCACGGTTCGCGAGTCGCTCTTGCCGGGATTCACGACAAACTTGACGTCCGTCGGCGCCGGAGTCGCGGACTCCTTCGCGTCCGTGCCGAGGAAATAGACGACGAGGGACGTCGAGACCCTGGGGCCTCGTTCCTCGACCGGGGGCTCGTTGACGATCTCCGCGTACGCCTGCCCGTCGAGCAGGGGATAGGCCATCCCTCCGTGCGGTCCGACCTTCGGGGGCGCCGTCGTCGGGGGTGGAGGCTCGGGAAGCGTGTTGCCGCAACCGGCTAGGCCGAGGCCCGCCAGGCAGAGGCCGATCGCGATGAGGGGACGCATGACGAATACCTCACTCCTCGCCGGGTCGATGCGAAACGGGGTCACGGGCAGGCCCCGCGACCCCGCGTGAGCGGTGTCAGATCGATGCCAGTTTGATTAATACTGGTCGCTGCTGACCACGTCGCCCCCGTTCTTGGTGGCCAGCTTCTGGTAGACGCCCAGCACCGCACCCGGGTTAATTGTGAAGATATAGTTGGTATACGTGATGTTCGGCGGGCAATCGATCGGGCTCGACGAGAACGTGATCGTCGAGCCGCCGGAGAACGACCAGGAATTGACGGTGTTCTTGATGAACCTGACCGAGCCGTCGCAGAAGGCGATGTTGACCCCGCCGGGGTGCAGGCTGGAGGCCATCCCCTGGAAGGCATTCTTGAAATTCGCGGTGATGCCCGCCGAGCCCACCGCATAGACGTTCGGCGGGTAGTAGGCCGAGAACATCGTGTCGAACCAGTGGTACCCGTTCCAGGCCCCGTCGGAGTTGAAATAGGCGGAGCTGCCGTACTTCGGCGCCAGCGTGATCGCGTGCTCACCGAAAAGGAACGTGTTGCTGGTCCCATCGGTGATCTGGGCAATTGTCGTCGAGCTGTCGTTGACGATGACGCCGTTGTACTGGGCGAACTCGGTGGTGTATTTCGTCTGGTAAGTGCCGGGGAAAGTCCCCTGGCAGGCGCGCGTAGCTGGTGAACTGCTGGTACCAGGAGTTCGCCGCGACGATCGTCGCGTTGTAGTTGGACTTATAGCTCGAATTCGGCGTATTGGCACTGATGAGCTGGGGCGTCCACGGGTCGCTCGGACATTGGAGTGATTTGATCTGGACCCCGGCGATCGTGATATTCGGGTAATCGTAATTCGTATAGCTGAAATTCGTGGCGTTGGCCAGCGCCCCCTGCTCCAGGAAGGGAAGCATCAGGACGAAGCAGCTGAAATTCGGATAGGTGTTGCCGGTGGGGGCGTCATATCCGTTGCCGGGATAGCAGCCGTTGGACGACTCGTAGTTCATCGCCGCCAGGCCGAGCTGCTTCAGGTTGTTGGTGCACTGGGCCCGGCGGGCCGCCTCGCGCGCCGCCTGGACCGCGGGCAACAGGAGGGCAATGAGCACGGCGATGATGGCGATGACGACCAGAAGCTCGATCAGCGTGAAGCCACGACGCTTGAGGGGGGGATTGCGCAACATGAGCGTTGGACCTCGTAAAGGGGAATGCCGCCAGCAACGGATGACGGTTGCCGCCAATTCATCAACAGGTAGGAACAATTATTGTAGGGAGGCTTGCGATGCCGTGGCGCGAAGAATTGATGAATTCGCGACTAGCGTTTCAAGAGCGGGGCAGGCCCTGCCCGGTCGGTGGCTACTGGGCTTCTCCCGGCCCTCGGGCGGGTCGGAATAGCCAGCTCGCGGCGGTGGAGAGCCGCGCCGGCGAGGATCAGGACGTGAAATGACTTCAGCGAGCCCCAATAATCAATCCCAAGAGCATAGCACCAGCTTCCCAAGCCTGTCGAGAGCCCGACGGCGAGATTCTCCAGCGCCATCAAGCATGCGAAGACGGTGCCGGCCGCCTCGGGCGGGCAGACTCCGCGCGGCGAGGTCGAGCTGGATCAGGGTCGCGACCATGTAGATGACGCCGACGACGAAGCTGATCGCCAGCGCCGAGGCCCGGCCGGAGAGCCCCGCGTAGGCCAGGGTGCTCGCCACCCCCAGGACGATCGAGAGCCGGACCAGACTCGGGGTCGAAGACTCGCCGGGCCAGCCGAGGGTAGACCACGCAGCCGACGATCGAGCCGAGGGCCAGCAGCGACTGCGTCCGGCCGAAGGTCCGCTCGTCGATCCCGAGCGTCCGGGTCATGTGGGCGTAGAGGACGACCGTCGAGAACGGATTGAAGTTCCAGAGGAACAGGAACGCCCCGACCCCGAGGATCGTCGGCGACCGCGCGGCCCTGGCCAGGGCCTGGCCAGTCTGGCGAGCGTTCCCGACCGATCCCGGGACGCGAGGGTCGCGAACGGCGAAGGCCGCCAGGACCAGGGTCGTGGTCGCCGCCAGGCCGCAGATCGAGAACCCGAGCCGTTCCCGACCTCCCTGGCTCAACCAGCCGCCCCCCTCCCCGGCGACGATCCCGGCGGCGAAGGCCGAGCCCCACTGCGCGGCCTGGAGCCGGCCGATCAGGCCCGGCCCTCGCCCCCGGTCGATCAGCAAGGCGTCGGCGGCGACGTCGGCGAACGACCAGGCGACCGTCGACGCCACCAGCCAGCCCAGCAGCCAAGCGTACCGAGACGCCGGCGTCGGCAGGGTCGCCAGGGCGACCATCGAGACGCTCGCCAGCCCCCCGGCCAGGACCAGGTAGCCCTGGCGCCTCCGCCCGAAGAGCGGGACGAAGTCGGTCAGGAGCCCCGAGAGCGGTTTGGACGTCCAGGCCAGCCCGACCCACATCGAGAACGTGCCAAGGTCGGCGGCCCCGTGCCCCCACCGCTTCAAGAGAGACAGGGCCGGTTGCGCGATCAGGCCGTCGGCCGGCTCGGCCAGACCCTGGCAGAAGGCCAGGGCCCCGAACAGGAGAACCAGCCGGGCCGTCGCCCCGCCGCTCAACCGAGGACCGGGGGCCGTCGTCGCGGCCCGGCCGGACGTTCGACGTTCCATGGGCGTCGAGGCTCCTCGGCGCGATCCGGTCGCCCCCGGCCCTCGGATTGGGCCGGACGTGGGCTCGATCGTGCCGCCAAATGACATCCGAGCGTCAACCGGCTCGCGCCGGGGGCAACGTTCCTCGCGATTGCACAGGGGCCTAGCTTAATTAGGTCCGAATCGGTATTCTTTCGATTACGATCGTGCGGCGAACCGGGCCGATATCTCAGTTTGGCCCGGATGGTCGCGGCGATCCGGTTCGCCTTCAGGCGCCCGGCTGCGACCGATCATGGCCTCGATGGTGAGGTTCCGTCAACCGATCATCCGTACCCCTGCGGCGGACCAACTGGTCCGCGAGGGCGGTTCGCTCGGGTCATTCCGGTGGCCGTGAGGCAGTTAATCGGTCGGAAAATGGAAATTGTCGATCGGGGGGTCCTGTGGAACCTAAGTGAAGATTGGGTCAAGCGTCCGTGCTGCCAGGGTAGCGTCGCGATCGGGGAATTGGGCCGGCTGAGCCGGCAAATTTCGGTTGGCGAGCCTGGCCTCTCTCGTTAGTTTCGTTCCGTTCCGACGAGATAAAGGGGTGACCCGCCGTCGGCGAGGGTGCCCCAGGATCTGTAGGAGCCGTCTCAAGATGCCGCTATCGACCCGCATCGACCGCGTCCGAGGGTGCCTGCTCGGGATGGCGATCGGAGACGCCCTGGGAGCCCCGCTCGAGGGGCTCGGGGCGCAACAGATCCGGGCGCATTACCAGCTTGTGACTGATTACGTCGATGGGGCTCGAGCCTGGAAGAAGAAGCCGTACCGCTGGCGGCTCCCGGGGCTGTACTCGGACGATACCCAGCAGGCCCTGGTCCTCTGCGACGTCCTGCTGGAACACGGACGGATCGACCTCGGGCGGCTGGCCGCTCTGTACCTGGAGCTGGCGTCGCCCGAAGGGGGCTACGCCGGAGCGCATCGGGGGGTCGGGCGGAGCTTCCGCCAGGTCCTGGCCGATCTGAAGCGGGGCGTCCCGCCCGATCAGACCGGGCAGACCTCGGCGGGCATCGGCGCGGCGATGCGGATCGCGCCCCTGGCCCTCTATTTCGCCGACGAGCCCGACGCGATGCATGAGGCCGTCATGGCCGCCAGCCTGATGACCCACCGCGACGTCCGGAGCCTCTCCGGCGCCCTGGCCGTCGCCCACGCGGTCCGCCGGCTCACCGCCGGGGCCGGGCGCGACCCCAGCTTCCTCTTCCGGGTCGCCGCCGACGTCGCTCGGGCCGAGGACCGGATCGCCGCCGAGGCCGCCGGATCGGTCGTCTCGCTCGAATCCCACGCCCGGAGCCTCTCGCAGGCGATCGCCCGAACCGAGCCGCTCCTGGACATCCCCAGAGAGCGGGCCCTCGCCGCACTCGCCGAGGAGGCCAACCGCCATGGAGCCGAGCCGGCCTGCAAGCGGGCCACGATGGGCTTTCCCCCCGCCTGCATCCCCGCCTGCCTCTACCTCCTGCTGACAACCGAGAGCTTCGAGGAGGCCCTGATCGAGGTCGTCAACCTTGGCGGCGACGCCGACTCCACCGGCGCGATCCTGGGGGCTCTCGCCGGCGCCCATTTCGGCGCCAAGTCGATCCCCGACCGCTGGCTCGAAGGGCTGCAAAACCGCGAGGGGATCGAGGCCCGCGCCCTCGCCCTGGCGAATCGCTCCGCCGAAGGGATCGAGATCCCCAACCTCGTCGCCACCGAGCAGGCCCTCACCGCCAAGGAGGCCGCCTGTCGGTCACACCTGATGACCCACACCCCCAATGCCAATGGCGGCGACCTCGGCGCCAACCGGCGACTCTGAGGGGGGTAGCGGGTAGCGGGTAGACAGAGCTGGGTCCGCGTTCGATGCCCGTCAATACTATCGTTGAATCAGCCGCGTCTTAACACACTTCTTCTCTACCCACTGCCTGCTACCCGCTACCCGCTGCCTGCTACCCGCTCGCGGCGGCCGACCTTCCCGATCGGCCGCCGATTGGTTAGGATGGGCTCAGAGAGGCCGACGCTCCCGCGATCCCCAGGGGGACGCCGGCCTCCGCCCATCGGGAGGCGACGGCGTGGAGGACGTTCCGCCGACTTACGACCGGATCAAGCGGCAGCTCGGCGAGGCCGAGGGCTACTTGATGCTCAACATGCCGAAAAGGCGCTGGAGATCCTCGAAGGTCGCTCCGACTGGGCGACCATGCAGTTTGAGGCCTCGCTTCTGACCGGCGAGGCCCTCCGCGTCCTCGACCGTTACCGGGACGCCCTCAAGCCGCTGGAGATCGCCGCGTCGCTCCGACCCGGCGACGTCGGGGTCGCCATTGCCCTGGGCTGGTGCTACAAGCGGACGCACCGGCTGGCCCAGGCGATCGACGCCTTGAGCCGGGCGCTCCGGCACAACCCCGAGGAGGCGCTGCTGCACTACAACCTGTCGTGCTACTGGAGCCTCGCCGGCAACGCGGCCAAGAGTCTGGACGCCCTGGCCGCGGCGCTGGACCTCGACCCCGACCTCCGGTCCCGGCTGGCCACCGAGTCTGACTTCGACTTCCTCCGGGGCAACCCCAACTTCGAACGCCTCACCGTCGGCCCCGCCCCGCTGGCCTGAGGGTCCGGAAGAGACCCCGGCCGGTCGATGCCGGGATCGCATTCCTCATCAATTCCCGACCGGCGTGCCCAGCGCCTTGGAGACGTCGCCGGTGATCTGCGAGAGGGCGCGGGCGATGGCCTGGGCCGAGCCGAGGGTGAAGTCGCGGACGACGGCGGCCTGCGCCCCTGGGGCGTGGCGAGATTCGAGAGCTGGCTCTTGAGGCTGTCGGCCCCGTTGCCGGCGATGGCCGACTTGATCTGCGGGGCGAGGGTCGAGGCCGCCGGGTAGCGGCCGATCGTCGCCGAGAGCCGGGTGTCCAGCGTCTGCAAGGCCTGGCCGACCTGGGCGTCGAAGGCGGCCCGGCGACCTTGCGGGTTGGCCTGGCCGACCGGGTCGGCCGCCAGGAGCACGCCCTGGACCGCCTTGAAGTAGTCGTTGAGGAAGTTCCCGAACGCCGACCGGATGTCGTTGGCCGCCTGCGACGAGGACGGGGACGAGGACGACGTTGAACTCGACCCCGCGAGCAGATCCGCGTTGAGGTCTTCCGACGAGACGGGCGGCCGGAGCGTCGGGCGGACCTGCTCGGCCGTGCTCACGACCAGCGGGATGGCCCCCTGGCTCGTCGAGACCGAGACGAGGTTGGGGATCGGCGGCAGCGCCAGCTCGATCGCCGAGGTCGGACAGCGCCTGGAGCTGGCTCTCCAGGCTATTCGAGCCGCCGCCGGTGATCGCCTCGGTGATCTGCGAGGCCGCCGGCGAGGTGGTCGAGGTGCCGCCCAGGCTCTGGAGCAGCGAGCGGGCCAAAACGTTGAGCGAATTCTCGATCGCCGCGTCGAAGGCCGCCCGATTGGCCGAGGGGACGACCAACCCGTTGGGCCCGGGGGCCAGCAGCACGTTGTTGACCGCGTTCAGATAGCTCTGGTCGAAGGCGACAAACGCCGCCTTGACCTGCGGGCTGTTGATCGGCACCTGCGCGGGCAGGGTCACGTTGATTCCGGGCAGGCCCGTCGAGACCGTCACGCTCGCCAGCGTCGCGGTGGGGACGGCGCGGGGCTCCAGGGCTTCGACGGCTCGAAGGCGAAGGGCGCGATGTTTCCTCAAGGGAACGCTCCTGAACTGGCCCATGACCATCATTTTCGTGGGGAGGGCATCGCCCGCGAGGGGTCGGGTGGAATCCTCCGCGGAGGACCTCAGCCCAATCCATGATAACCCGTGCGTGCCCTCACTCGCGTAAAAAAATGTGAACCGGCGCCGGATTCCTTCAGACGCCGTCGGGGTCGAGCCTCGGCTTGGAGGCCTGAAAGGACGGATCGGGAGCCGGCCTCGACGCGGGTGCCTTCGCCGCGAGGATCGTCCCGCAGATCATCCCGGTCACGCCGATCGCCCCGGCCGCCGCGGCGATGGCGTAGGCGCTCTGGGCTCGGCGAGCACAAGAACGCGAACATCAGCCCGCAGCCGCTGGTCCAGCCGGTGATCGTGTACGTCTGGACGGCGATCGACTTCTCCGGCTCCTCCCTGTCCTCGGCGGTCGAGCCAAGGGCCACCTTGAGCCGGGCCGTCGCCGGGTCCTCGGGCCAGTCGCGGCCCAGTTCCAGGGCCTTCATCCGCTCGGCGTGGGTCAGCAGCCGCTCGCGTCGATAATGCAGCAACCCGCCAACGATCGCGACCAGGGCGATCAGAATCAACCCGTCCAGGAACAGGAACAGCAGGAAACCCGATGACTCGAACACCTCCACTCCACCGGCACTGCCTCGACAGCCAGGGGGAACAGGAACCGCTGGAGACCCGATGACTCGAACACGGGAAGACCTCCTCTCTCTTCTCTGGCCAGGGAAAGCGGGCAGACCATCTCGATGGAAGTTCGGAGATCAAGACGATTTATTCATCAGAATGATCTGAAGACCTTCGATCCAGGAAAATCGCCAGGAATCCGCCCAGGAAGAGAGATTTTCCCGGAGGGTCGGGCTTGCCCTGCCGTTGACCCCGGTCTCGGCAGGGCAAGCCCTACCTTACGGGGAGGCGAGAATCCGTTCGCGCATCCGGGACCTCCGCCGGCGCGTGCGGGGACAGCCCGCGTGGGTCTGAACCTCGCGACCGATGCTCAAGCCGTCCGCCGAAGACCGTCCCGCGCCTCAGCGAGCCCGGCCGATCGTGATCGGCACGTCAACCGACCCCTGGAAGACTGGGTTCCAGGCCGGGAAGGTCGTCTTGACGGGCGCCGGGGCCGGTTTCGGAGCCGACCTGGGCGGGGCCGGGGGCGTCGCGGCGGCCGGCTCGACCACGGGGAAAAACGAACCCAATTTCTCCATCGACTTGCGGGTGGCCTCGGCCTCGGCCTTCGCCACCGAGGGGATGCCTGCCGACTTCTGATGCTGTCGGAACTCCTTGACGGACCGGAAGAAACCCCGCTCGGCGGCGGCCTCGTACTTCCGCGCCAGGCAAGCTTCCTTCGACGGGTCGAACATCGCCCGATGGCCCGCCTCGACGGGGTCTTCGCCGTTCGCCTCGGCCTCCGCTTGGGCTTCGAGGACCCGCTCGTTGAGCGCGGCGGTCTCCTGGAGGACGGAGCGTTCCATCCTCACGGCGCAGGTCGCGGCCCGACGGATCAGGATCCGGCCCATCTCGTCGGCGGGCCGGAGGTCGGCCTCGAAGCCTCGAGTAGACCCGCTCGACCTCGGCGGCGTCCTCGTTGGTCAGAGCCACGCCCGCGCCGGTCAGGCCGTGCTTGATGGCGTTGGCGCGGGATCGTTCCTTGCCCTCGGGGGTTTTGGGTCCCGTGGAGCGTTCGGCGTTCCGGCGGTTCGCGAGAATCTGGGCTTCGGAGGCGGGCATGGGGCGGTCCTCGAACGGGTGCGGAGTGGGGATCGTGCATCCGTTCCTTATATTCAGGTCCGCGCGGGCGACTTTATTCGTGTTTTTTGGCGAAATGGGAAAATCGAAGCCCCAACTCGGCGCGACCTATCCGGCTCCTCTCCCTCCGGGCTGACCGACCGTCACTTTTTCGACAGGCCACCTTGCTGGGCTCTTTCTGCCTCCCTCTCCCTCGTACGTGTTTAGCGTGCCAGCTCCCGGTTTTTCGTAGGGGACGCTTTGCGTCCCGTCCGCCGTCAACCGCATCGGTCGCCACGGGACGCGGAGCGTCCCCTACAGAATCCGGGATCTCTCCTCATTCGGAACGCTAAACATGGACCTCCCAGAGGGAGAGGCGAGGGAGATTGCCTCGCAAGTCCGTCGCACCGTGCGAGGAATTGTGCCCATCGGGCCGTCCGCGATACAGTCATTCGACCATCGCGGAGACCTTCTGGCCGTCACGGATCAGGTAGAGCATCGGCTGGCGGGCGGGGGCCCGGTGCCGATACCGGCCGGGGCGAGCTTGCTCAGGTCGATGATCTCGCGTCCGCGGATTGTCGTCAGGGCGCGGACCGTGGCCAGGGCGACCTGGTCGGAGAGCAGATGCGCCGAGCCGTCGGCGAACAGGACGGGGGCCAGGCCGACTCCGCCGATCCTGGCCGGCGTGAAGATCCCGCCGGGCTTGCCCACGGCGGGGAAATCGGCCCCGACCTCGATGTCCTCCGGCTTGGTCCAGGGGATCTTCCGCGCCGGGTCCACCGGCGCGATCGCGATCGTGTACGACGTGCCGTCGCGGACCTCGGTGAGGCTCCGACCCCGGTACATGCCGTCGCTCGCGGCCCCGTTGACGATCTTGAAGGACGACCCCTTGGCGGAGAACATCGCCACCTCGCCGACGAGCACCGCGTAGTGCGTGTTTGAGCCAGTCTTCTCGCTGCTGAGCGGGTCCCGGTAGACCGCCGGCATCTTGTCGAGCAGGAGCCGGTTCTTGGGGCTGTCCCAGGGCTGGGTGAAGTCGTACTGGTTGAAGAGTTCCAGCTCCTCGATATACCCGAGGATCAGGACGCGCCAGCTATGCCAGGGCTTGCCGTCGGGGCCGTAGACAACGGCGGGCGGGAAGTTGTTGTTGGCCGAGTGGAAGTTGTGCAGCGCCAGGCCGATCTGCCGGAGGTTGTTCATCGACCGGGCCAGCCCGTTCATCTGCCGGGTCCGTGCCAGGCCCTCGGCCACCTGGCTCGGGACCCTGGGATCATTCTCCTTCAGGAGCGGCGTGACCGCCGGCATCGAGCGGATCGCGGCCGTCGTCATGAAGGCGGGCCGGATCATGGCGACCACGTCGCCGGCCTTGAGCACCCTGGCCGCCTCGGGCTCGGCCTTCGCCTTGAGCGAGCCCTTCGCGCCGATCTCGACGACCTCGACCCGCACGACGCCGTCGATCGGCCGGACCCCATCCCGGGCGACACCCACGGGCCGAACGGGCGGCGCGATCAGGAGATAATGCCCCTCGGTCCTCTGCGGGAACTCGGCCGAGGGGAAGGGGGATGAGTCGGGGACCGCCTCCAGCCGGATCGTCCCATCGGCCTCGACCGCCGCGACCCGGACCGCCTCGAACATCGAGCGCGGCAGGGGATAGATCTCGACCTTGGGCGCCCCGGCCTCCTGGGCCGGTGATGGCGTCGCCAGAACCATCGAGCAAAGACCGAGGAGGACGCAACGACGTGCCAGATGCCTCATAGGGGGGAACTCCGCGACCGGGCCAGGGATCGGAGACTCAACGATCCGGGATGACCATCAAAGCACCTCTTCGCGCCCGGCACAAAGACAAATCGTCGAGATTCTTCAACGCGTTCCCCACTCTTCTGGGCAAATCCACGGGTTCCGGCCTTCCCGTAGGGTAGGGCTTGCCCTGCCGCGATCCGGGTCTCGGCAGGGCAAGCCCTACCCTACGCATCAAGGATCTCTCACTTCTTCTCCCTCGGCCGGAACCGGAAGTCACAGTGCGAGGCCCCTTCCATCAGGGTCTGGGTCCGGGTCAGCTCGATGTCGGGGTTGAACCCCTCGATCAGGGCGAAGTCGCGGAGGCACGACAGGCTGGAGCCGAGGTCGGCCAGGCCGAGCGCCCGGTACATCTCGGCATACCGGCACCGGGTGACGTTGAAGTCGAGCCGTTCGGGCGTTGCTTCGAGGACGTCGATCTCCAGCGCCCCGCCCTCGCTCCAGCGGTCCAGACAGCTCGCGAACGCCTCGAGCGAAGCCTCTCCGAGCCGCGCGGCCAGCTCCGCGCCGGCGTCGTGGGCGAGGCCGGCGATCACCTTCCGGACGACCTCGAGCGCCTTCTCGGTCCCCAGCTCGGCGGCGAACCCCCGGATCAGGGGCCCGACCACTTTCGCCTCGATCTCCCGACGCTGGAGCAACGTCAGCGCCGGGCCCTCCGGTGTCATCGACATGCCACGGTCCCTCCCGATCGATCGGAGCGAAAAAACAGGGCGAAACCGGCGCCCCGACATCCCCCTCGATGATAACGCGCCGGGCCGGTCGTGCATGAGGCTCACAATCCGCCGGATTCGCATGGCCGTTCGCTTGTCCGGCCCGTGCATGGAGGATATGATCCCGGATGGTGGAGTAGATCGGTCATCTCAAAGCCAAAGTGTGAGGTCCCCCCGATGACTCTCGCGACGATCTGCCTCGGCCTGATCGCGGCGGCCCCGGCCACCGACCCGGCCTCACTCCCGGGCGTCGCCAAAACCTATGAAGAAGCCCGAGCGAAAGCTGGCCGATCGCCCGACGAGCAGGTCAAGCTCGCCCTCTGGTGCGAGGCCCACGGACTGACCACCCAACGTCTTCACCACCTCACGCTCGCCGTCCTCGCCGACCCGAAGAACGCCGCGGCGCGCGGCCTGATGGGGCTGGTCTCCTATAACGGTCGCTGGCTCCGGCCCGAGGTCCTCGCCGAGCGCCTCAAGGCCGACACCTCGCTGGCCGAGTACGAGGCGAAGCGGTTGAAGGCCCCTTATACCGCCGAAGGGCAGTGGGCGCTGGGCATCTGGTGCGAAGAGCACGGATTGAAGGATCAGGCGAAGGCGCATCTGACCGCCGTGACGAGGCTCGATCCCACCCGTGAGGCCGCCTGGAAGCGGCTCGGCTTCAAGCGGCATGAGGGGCGATGGGTCACCGATGCTCAGCTCGCCGCCGAGAAGGCCGAGGCCCAGGCCCAGGCCCAGGCCGATCGGACGTGGCGACCCCTCCTGGAAAAGTGGCGCGGATGGCTGGGCAAGCCCGATCGCAAGGCCGAGGCCGTCTCTGCCCTGGACGGTCTGACGGACTTCCGCGCCGTGCCTTCGATCTGGAGGGTTTTCGCCGTCGGCGGGACGGGCGACCAGGCCCTCGCGGTCCGACTGCTCGGGCAGGTTGACGCTCCGGTGTCGTCCCAGGCTCTGGCCCTACTGGTCGTCTCGGGCAAGTCCTCGGAAGTCCGAAGGTCGGCCGCCGAGATCCTCGCCCTGCGCGACCCCCGCGAATACGTCGGCTTCCTGATCGGCCTGATCCGCGACCCGATCCGCTATCAAACGGGCCTGGCCCAGGACCCCTCCGATGGGACGATGCACCGCACCCTGCTCGTCGAGGGGAAGAAATACAACGTCGCGACGTTTTTCGATCGCGCGATCGGCTATTTCCCGCCGCCCCGGCTCTATGCGGATTGCGTCCCCTTCGATCCCTACGGAAGGCAGGCGGCCTTGGCCTACCAGGCCGGGATCATCGGGGACAATCCAGTCACGGCCCAGGCTCTCCTCGGCGCCCTCCACGGTGCCGCCCCGACGCACGCCCAGCACGCCTCATCGCCCGCGCCCGTCGCGTCGCCCGGTGTCAACCTCAACGCGCAAATCATGAACTACACGATCGCGGCCAGTCTGCGGGACGTCCAGATCGCCGCCGTGCTCGCCCAGGGGCCGGTGGACAGCCCGCGTTTCCAGATGACCGTGGCCGACCTGGACGCCTGGAATGCCTCGATCCAGGCGCGGAACGCCCGGGTCTATGACGTGCTGACGATGACGACCGACCAAAACCTCCCGCAAGACCGGGAAGCCTGGAAGTCGTGGTGGGTCAACGCGCTGGGCTTCACCTACAAGTACAGGTCGTCGCAAAGCACGCAGACCCAGACCGCCCAACCCAAGCCGACATTCTACCAGGCGGTCCAGTCCTGCTTCGCGGCGGGGACGCCGGTCCGGACGCTCACCGGTGTCCGGCCGATCGAGTCGCTCCAGGTCGGCGACCAGGTCTTGACGCTGGACACGGCGACGGGTTCGCTGGGCTATCGATCGATCGTCGTCGTCCACCACAACCAGCCCGCCGCGACCCTCCGGGTCACCGTCGGCGACGAGACCATCGTCGCCACCGGCTTGCATCGGTTCTGGAAGCCCGGCAAGGGATGGGTGATGGCCCGCGACCTCAAGCCCGACGACATGGTCCGTACTCTGGAAGGCCCCTCCCGCGTCGCATCCGTCGAACCGGCGCCGATCCAGGCCGTCTTCAACCTCGACGTCGCCGAATACCGGACCTTCTTCGTGGGCCGATCCAACACGCTGGTCCACGACAACACCCTGCCCGAACTCCGTCTGGCCCCCTTCGACGCCGCCCCGACGCCCGCCGCCGTGGCCCGTCAGGCCGACTGAACTTGATCGGATCGAGACCGAACCGAACCCCCCATCGTCCGGCCGGAGGGAAATCCCATGCTCGCCCTGCTCGTCTGCTCTGCGCTGATGGCCGTCGGGCTCGATGCCCCGCCGGCCGCCGACCCGGCCTCGCTCCCCGGGGTCGCCAAGACCTATGAAGAAGCCCGAGCCAAGGCCGGACGGTCGCCCGACGAGCAGGTCAAGCTCGCCCTCTGGTGCGAGGCCCACGGCCTGACCGCCCAGCGCCTCCACCACCTCACCCTGGCCGTCCTCGCCGACCCCAAAAACGCCGCCGCTCGCGGCCTCATGGGTCTGGTCTCTTACAACGGCCGATGGCTCCGCCCTGAGGTCCTCGCCGAGAAGCTCAAGGCCGACCACGCCGACGCCCTGGCCGAGTACCAGAATAAACGCCTCAAGGCCGCCTATACCGCCGACGCCCAGTGGACGCTGGGCGTCTGGTGCGACGAGCACGGCCTGAAGGACCAGGCTAAAGCCCACCTGACCGCCGTGACGAGGCTCGACCCGTCGCGTGAGAACGCCTGGAAGCGACTCGGCTACAAGAGGCATGAAGGACGGTGGGTCACCGACGCCCAGTTCGCTCGCCGAGAAGGCCGAGGCCGAGGCCCAGAAGGCGGCGACAAGAAGTGGAAGCCGCTCCTGGAAGAGTACAAGGCGATGCTCGGCCAGCCCTCGAAGCGGGCGGAGGCCGAGGCGGCGCTGGCCGAGATCACCGACCCCCGCGCCGTGGCGATGATCGCGCGGACGTTCGTCACGGGTCGAGAGGCCGACCAGTTCCGCGCGGTGCAGTTGCTCGGGCAGGTCGACGCGCCGTCCGCGTCGAAGGTGCTGGCCGCGCTGGCGGTCTTCCCGAGGTCGGCGGAGGTCCGTCGGGTGGCCCTCGAGACGCTCAAGGGGCGCGACCCGCGCGACTTCGTCCGGCTCTGGATCGCCCTGGTCCGCAAGCCGATCAAGTACGAGGTCCGGCCGGTCGGCGGGCCGGGCTCGCCGGGCATGCTGTTCGTCGAGGGGCAGAGGGCCAACCTCCAGCGCGTCTACGCCCCGCCGCCGCTGCCGACCATCCCCTTCATGCCGGGCATGACTCTCACTTACGACGCGAACGGCCTGCCGGTCCTGGTCGAGGACCTCGGGACCCGGGTCAACAACTCCGTCCGACTCTCGCCCCAGCAGCTTGCCCAGTTCGAGGCGAGCCAGCAGACATTGAACGCGGCGCAGGCCCAGAGACTGGCCGCCGGATTGCCCGCCTCCCCGAACAATGCCCAGATCCAGAAGAGCATCGAGGACGCGAAGAACGAGATCAAAGCCGGCAGGATGATCGCGGCGAACGGGGCTGGTTTCTCCCCGATCCAGGACGATCAGCTTCAAATTCCGATCGGGCGGATGATCCTGGAAACCCAGCAGGAGGCCATGGTCGCCCAGCAGCAACTCGCGGCCGACGTCGCCTCGATCGACCGGGCGAACGCGGCGGCCCTCAAGGCCAACGAGCCGACCCTCCTGGCCCTCCGGACCATCACCGGCAAGGACCTCGGCGACGACGGCCCGGCCTGGAACAAGTGGTGGACCGATCAGATGGGCTACGCCATCACGAACGACAGCACGACCACCGTCCCGACCTTCGTCCAGAACGTCCCGATCGCCTTCACGCCCCAGGCCGTCCCGACGGTCGCCACCACCATCGTCGGCTTCGTCAAGGGCCGCGCCACGCCTGCTTCGGAGCCGGCACAAGGGTCCGGACGGTCGACGGCGACCGGGCCATCGAGTCGATCCGCGCGGGGACCTGGTCCTCGTCCAGGACACGAAATCGGGCGGGCTCGCCTGCCATGCGGTCGTGACCGCGTATCACAACCCGCCGAGCCCGACGCTCCGGGTGACGCTCGAAGGGGAGTCGATCGTCGTCACCGGCATCCACCGATTCTGGAAGGCCGGCCACGGGTGGACGATGGCCCGCGACCTCAAGCCCGGCGACGCCATCCGGACCCTCGGCGGCGTCGCGAAGGTGGAATCGATCACCGACGACAGCACGCAGCCCGTCTTCAACCTGGAGGTCGCCGACGGCCACAGCTTCCTCGTCGGCAAGCTCGGGGCGCTGGTCCACGACAACAGCCTGGTCGAGGCCACGCCCGAGCCGTTCGACGCGGCGAAGTTCTGAGATCGCGAATGAGAGCGGTTCACGACCGGATCGCCCACGAGGGAAGAGAAAGGGGACTGGCTCCCGGCCCTTGGACCGATCATCGAACCGGGAGAAGTCGAGGCGGGCCGGGTGCCTGTCCCCTTTCTCTGGACGCACCGGGAGCCTGGTTCGCCGTCGAGACGCGGTTCCCACCCGGGATGCGACCGGAAGACGGGGACAGGCACCCGGCCCGCGTGGCCGTCGGGTGGAATCCGCGCTGCAACCGAGGCCGGGAGCCAGTCCCCGTCTTCCTCCCTCCTGGGCCATCTGAGTGGGAACCACTGTAGAGATCTCATATCTAGTATTTTAGATTTGAGATATCGTATTCATGATTTCGAGACTGATCAATCGAGAGGCCTCATGGGCGGAATCCACGGTCGGATCGAAGGAACGGCGGGCGCGGCCTCGGCCGAGGTTGCCCGACGGCTCGAAGCGGGCGAGGGGCTGGACTCGACGGCGAAGGCGCTCGGTCTTGACGCCGTCAACCTGATCGCGGCGCTCGCCCGGCTCGGCCTGGGGGGCGAGGAAGGAGTCGAACGGGCCGTCGCTGGTCCAGTCCTCGCCAGTCCATCCTCGGCTGGAAAAGGCCCTCTCGGATGCGTCGTTGGCGAGCCTGATCCCCAAGGCTCCCCGGATCGCTCGGCTGGCCCTGGCGGCGGCCCTGTTGCAGATCCTCGACTTCTGGGACGCCAGCCACGCCGCCGCGCAGGCGGCCGACGACCTGGGCGAGCGGACATCCTCGGCCTACTGGCACATGATCGCCCACCGCCGAGAGCCCGACGCCGGCAACGCCCTCTACTGGGCCAGGCGCGTCGGCCGACACCCGATCTTCGAGGGGCTCGCCGAGGCCGCGAAGCCGTTACTCGAAGCCCACGGCGACCGGGCGCTCACGGATCGGCTGATCCCCGGCGGGTCGTGGTCGCCCGCCGCGATGATCGAGCTGTCAACCCAGGCCAGAACAGGCAGCGCCGCTCGCCACGCTCGCTCGACGGCTCCAGCGGCTGGAGATGATCCACCTGCTGGACACGACGGTCGAGGCGCTGGGGCTTCCGGACCATTGATCGCCCGAGGACGGGAACAGGCACCTCGGCTGCGATCTGGAGCCAGTCCCCGTCTTCGGGCGATCAGCGGCCCGGCGGCCGGGGTGCGGTGAGGTAGGCGAGGAGGTCGCGCGCCTGCTCCTCGCCGATCCCGCCGAGCAGCCCGACGGGCATGATCGACGACGTGCTCGGGCGCAGCTCCTCGACCTCGGCGCGGGGGAAGATGGACTGCTTGCCATCGATCCCGCCGACCTTCAGCGCGTCGGCCCCTTCGGCCCGGACGACGCCCATGGCGACCTGGCCGTCCTTCATCGCCACGGTATAGGAGAGGTAGGCCGGGTGGATCGAGGCGCTCGGCTCGACGATGCTCTGGTAGACCCACGCCCGATCGCGACCGGCCAGGCTCGAGAGGTCGGGGCCGATCGACCCGCCCTTGCCTCGGACCGCGTGGCAGACGGAACACTTGGCCGCATCGCTCAGGAAGACCGCCTCGCCTCGCGCCGGATCGCCGCCGGTCTTGAACTCGTCCGGGATCGACGGCTCGGGCGGGGCTGAGGGGCTCAAAGGAACCCACGGGAGCCAGAACGCGGAGCGGGGCAGGGGGCCCTCGTCGGTCGAGGCCGCGAGCCGGGACAGGCCCCCTTCGCCGGCCTTCAACGCGACCGAAAGCTCGACCGGGTCGCCGCCCGCCTCGGCCTTCAGGGTCGCCCGCTGGGCGTCCGGCTTCGAGGCAACCGACTTCGTGGTTTCCACGCCGAACGTTGCCTCGAACGGAGAGGAAGCGTCCAGAGAGAGCGTTACGCTCGGTTTCGACGGCACGAACTGCGTCCGGAGCGTCAGCCGGCCCGGTTTTGACGTCAGGCCCCAGAGTGGATCATGCTCGACCGAGCCCGCCGCGAGCTTCCGGACCATCTCCGGATCGACGACCGGCCACCAGCCCGACCAGGTTGGCTTTGTCTGATCGCCCTCGGCCCAGGCCGCCTCGACGCCGCCCAGGTCGTAGAGCACCTCGACCCGGCTTTTTCCTCCTCGACGGGCAGGGTGAGCCGGTAAGTCGCCTGGCGGGGGTGGGGGTCGGTGACGAGCACGAGCGTCCGCCCATGGTCGACCAGCTTGGCGGCGGCGACCCGGAGCGTCCCGCGTTCGCCTCCCGGACGGCCGGCCGAGCCCGGCTTCTCCCCCTCGCCGAACTCGATCGAGCTTCCGACGACCCGTCGGGCCAGCCCCGGGTTGACCGCCCGGTCGAACGCGAGCCGGACCTCCATCGGCCCCGACGCCCACGCCAGGACCGGCCGGGGGGCGGGTTCCTCAGCCCAGGAGAGACCGGCCACGAGACAGCCGAGACAGCCGACGACGATCGATCGAGAGGTCCGCATCAGGAGTCGCGCCGAGGGGTGATTCAAGGGTGTTGGGCCGGTCCGACCGCGTGCGTCGGGGCTCTCTGTTATCGTACCGGCCGCGACAAGCCGGGGGCAGCTCCGAGGGAGATCTCACAGGGTTGTTCAAAGGCCTTTGCTTGAGCGACGCCCCCCACCCCAACCCTCCCCCGCAAGGGGCTGACCGACCGACACTTTTCGAGAGACCGGCCCACGCGGCTCTTTCTGCCTCCCTCTCCCCCTGGGCCGGGGTGAGGGTGGTCGCCGGGCGAGTGGCTCTCGATCGAGCCTGTTTTCCGGCCCGTTGGTGAGGCCACGCCCCTCACCCCCGGCCCCTCTCCCAGAGTCCATGTTTAGCGTTCCGAATGAGGAGAGATCCCGGAATCTGTAGGGGACGCTCCGCGTCCCGTGGCGCCCGATGCGGTCGACGGCGGACGGGACGCAAAGCGTCCCCTACGAAAAACCGAGAGCTGGCACGCTAAACACGTACCTCCCAGAGGGAGAGGGGAGGAAGATCCGCTCGCGAGCCCCAGGGATCGTCGTGCGACAAAGTGTCGGTCGGTCAGCCCCTCGCGGGGGAGGGTTGGGGTGGGGCGGCGGTGGACCCCGGAGCGATCTTTGAACAACCCTGGGGCACCATGGATGTGTCTTGCATGCCGGCTCGTTATCCTGATTGGGCGGTCTCGTCCTCGACGTCGGAGGGCCCGGTCCCATGAATGAGGAAGTCCCCCGCTGGTTCAGCGTGTCGGCCTGGATCCTTGGCGGCCTGGCTTGCGTCGGGTACGTGCTGGCCGTCCGGCTCTTGGGTCCGATGCTGGAGTGGATCAGCACCCACTGGTTCCTCTTCGGGTTCATCGGGCTGGCGATCCTGCTGGCGGCCGGCCGGCTTGACCTGGGGTTGGGCCTGGCCTGGCTCTTCCGCGACGACCCGGAACGTCGGCCCTGGTTCGGCTCGACCTTCTGGAGTTCCTTCGGGATCACGCTGCTGATCCTCGAAGCCTGGATGGTCATCTTCATGTACGAGTACATTTCGGGGTTCGAGGTCGTCGGCGACGTGCCCGGGCTCGACGCGATCCTGCCTCGCAAGAACTGGGCGGCGCTGGAGAACCCGTTCACGCTCTTCCGGTTCTTCGGGGTGACGGCCACGCCGTTCTTGCTCCTGCTGCTCCTGGCCGGGGCCTTCCCGACCGTGGTCGAGGGGATGCCGAGGCGGACCTTCGGCCACGTCTGGAGCGACGGATGGCGATACCTCGGCGGCATCGCGGTCGGGATCTTGCTCGCCCTCCTGGTCTGGGTGATCGGGGCCTGGCTCATGGGACTGGCCAATCGATACCTGCCCGACTCCCTGAGCTTCTGGTCCTCCTGGATGTTGAAGGTCTTCAAGACGGCGGCGTTGAGGGAGGAGTTCCTGAGCCGCGAGATCGTCGTCCAGATCAACGCGACTCTGATGATCTTCCTCTTGCTCCTGGCTGGCGTGACGGCCACCCTCTGCCTGATCAGGAGCCGCTTGACCCCCGGCCTGATGGTCGCGAACCACCTCTGCCTTTATGTCACGCTCTATTTCATGATCGTGACTCTCAAGGACGTCTGTCAGTTGCCGTTCGTCGCGATCTTCGTCTTGTGCGTCCTCGTGGGGAACAGCGGCGCTTTCAAGTACCGGTTTCCGGGCATGGGCTCGATGCTGGCGGGCGGGCCGTACTACGAGGGCCGGAACGTCGAGCGTCTGACCTCAGGCTCGGTTGACCGGTCGATGAGATACCGGCATTCGTCCCGTATCGGACGGGAGCCGCTGGACGCGTGGAAGGCGCAGGCGCGAGCCGGTGCCAGGGCCGGGCCAGGCCGAAACTGGTGCTGGTCTGCGTCACGGGCGGAGCGTACCGGGCGGGGTTCTGGTCGGGGGTGGTCCTCGACCGGTTGCAGGCGCTGAGCCAGCCCGGCTCCGCTCGACCGATGCGGGGCCTGGCCGACTCGATCCGGCTGATCACCGGGGCCTCGGGCGGGATGGTCGGGGCGGCCTATTTCGCCCTGGGCCGCCAGCCCGTGCCGCCCTCGGGAGGTTATCCGTCGGTCGTCAACGTCCTGGACGAGGAGACCGGGGGCGACAGCCTCACGCCGATCCTCCAGCAGCTCTTCTGCGGCGACCTGCCGCACGTCTTCCTGCCGATCCGCCACCAGAAGAAGGACCGGGGGGTCGTGCTCGACGAGCAGTGGAAGAGCCTCAACCGGACGACGTTCCAGGATTTGCGCGACGGCGAGGCCGAGGGCTGGCGGCCGTCGCTGATCCTCGCGCCGATGATCGTCGAGACGGGGCGACGGATGCTGATCAGCAACCTCGACCTGGGCTACCTGGCCGAGACGACGGCGGCCCGGGGACGCGTCTATTCGAGGTCCGCCGTTGAGTTCTTCAAGGAGTTTCCCGGCTCGTACTGGTCATTCAAGCTGGCCACGGGGGTGCGGATGAGCGCGACGTTCCCCTTCGCCTCGCCGGCGGTCAACCTCCCCACCGTTCCCCCTCGGCGGCTGGTCAACGCGGGGTATTACGACATCTACGGCGTGGACCTGGCCACGACCTGGGCGTACCACCACCGCGACTGGATCGTCAGAAATACCTCGGGACTGGCCCTGATCCAGATCCAGGCTTACGCCACGGAAGGGCCCAAGCAGAACGTCAACCTGGTCGAGGAGGTCTCGCCGGGCCCCTCGCGCACGACAGCCGGGGCGTTTGGGCGGTCGTTCCAGTGGCTGACCAGCCCGGTGACGGGGGCCGCTAGCGCCGGACCTGGACGATGGCGTTCCGGAACGACGAGCAGGTCCGCCGGCTCGACGACGACCTCAACGGCCATGCCCCCGGGATGTTCGCGACGTTCGTTTTTGAGAACCCTATCCCGTTCGGGATGAACTGGTTCATCACCCGCCACGACATCGCGGCGATGCGCCAGACGATCGACCTCGATGGGAACCGCGAGGAGATCCGGCGGCTCTCGGCCTGGTGGTAAAGAACAGGCCGAGAATCATTTCCCGATTTGCGGACCAAACTCGGAGGGCCAGGTGGTCCGGTCCCCGTCACGCGACCTCGGATCGTGCCGCGAAACCGGCGTCGGAGCGGCGCACGGACGGCTCACCGGCGCCGTCGCCCGGTGCTCACGAGGCGGCTTCGCCTCGGCCTCCGGCGGGGGCGAGACCAACTGGCTTTTATAATAAATATCACTAAAAAAACTGAGGCTCTACCGGCTGGAAGCCGGAAGGTTCGCAAGTCGGCTGAAAGCCCGACCAAGGAGGCAGAACACCGGGATTCCGGGCCGAAGGCCAACACGTCCCTTCCAACGCTGTCACAGATCGAGCGTCCCGTCGTTCAGCTTCACCCGAGATGCGATGCTCACCCCGACGTACTGGAAGTGGCCGCCTGAAGGCGGGGGATTTTAGATCCCAGGAATGGACATTAATATTTAAGTTTGACCACAAACCACGCAGTCACGCCAACTCCTTGCCAATGGAGTGTCTTTCGCCGATCCTAGATGGCCTACCTTCCATCTTCCTGGGATCAGCAATACCGATGACAACCGCCGTTGATTCGATAAACCGCTTCGTCGAATATTCCAGATTGCTCCAGGAGTTACGCAGTTGGTATAACCGTGCCGTCCCATGCTGTCGGATGAGGCGCAATGCGTAGTAGACCGACAACTCTAATCTTGTGGGAATGGTGGGCAGTGCCCACCCTACGCAAACCTTTCATGAATATAGATAATTTGGGATGATTAGGTAAGAAAAAAGCATAATGCCCCGAATGCCGCGAAGTTAAGCGAAAATCGTTTCCTGGCAAGGATTTACACCGAGAGTTCTCCGCTATCATCTCGATTGCTTGCTGATATGTTCGATATTTCAAAGAATACCAGCCCCGCATTTTTGTAGTCTGCGTCCGCCAGGAAGGTCACCCCATCAAGAGATTGCGAGAGGATCGGAGAAAATGCCCTCGCCGCAAGTCCTTTTTCGCCAAGCGGCTACGCTTAACTTCGTGGCATTCCAGAATGCCCCCTTATCTTTCCCAAGAGCGGGAGGCTCTTCGGTTTCGTTCCATCGCACAAGCATTCAACAAGTAGTCGCCTGAAAGCAGGGCTTTTGACACCAGGGAATTGACATCAAAATGCAAAACAAATTCATTGGGTATTTTTTTCTATCAACTTGTCTTATTTCTCCCAGTGCTTTCGGTTTCGGGGAATTAGAGGATAGCACGAACGCTCGCTATCAAAAAACAGCCACAATTATTATTAATGCCATTAACGAAGATTCTACAGATATGATCCCATTTTCTGTTTATAAAAATAAAATTATTAGTGATTATGGATATGATAAATTTTTGAAGTATTATCACGAGAGATTTGGCAGAATAACTCGTTGTGGTTCGCCGACCCTCCTGATTGAACAGGTTAAATTCCAGATCGTCGCAGAGAAGGGCCGGTGGTCGATGATCGTGGATTTTGTGGAAAACGGTTTGGTTGACGGATTAGCATTTGTTGAACCCGATCCTAATATACTGGTTCCAATGCGCAACTCAAGAACTATGAGACTTCCATTTCGCGGAGATTGGCTCGTTCGAGACGGAGGTCCGAGTATCGAAATGAACCGTCATATGAAAATTCCCAACGATAAATTTCTTGGCACAGTTGACTTCTCAATGATGGATAATCGCGGATATGCATTTGATGCAATTTACGATGGATCAAAAAATGAGCATTATTATTCTTTTGGAAAGGACGTCCTTGCCGTGGCCGATGGAGAGGTTGTCACTGTTGTTAATGGCGTTCCAGATAATCGTCCCTATAGTGTTAATTTGATGAGCATCTCTGGAAACACTGTCATCTTGAAGCACGCCGAGCATGAATTCAGTCTCTATGCACACCTCAAGTTGAATAGCACTCGTGTAAAGGTGGGCCAGAAGGTAACCTCTGGTCAAATCTTGGCCCAGTGTGGCAATAGTGGCCAATCCACTGGCCCTCATCTTCATTTCGCATTAGTGAATACCGAAGTTGATTCGGACGCTCACGGGTTTTTACCTTATTTTAACAATGTCATCGTGGCACGGAATGGTTTTAAACAAATTCAAAACGATTATACTCCTCTGCGGGGTGACCGAGTTCAACATAAAGAATAATTCATATTTTAAAACTCAGCAGGCGAAAAGAGTGTCAAGCCCGGAAAAGAGCCCGGAAAAGGGGACATTCTACTTTTCATGAATATAGACAATTTGGGATGATTAGGCAAGAAAAAGGCAGAATGTCCCCCTTTTCTTTTCCCAGCAAAGTAGAATGTCCCCTTTTCGCTTTCTCTGACCTTCTTCTCGGCATCGTAGCTCCGCTCGCCGCCGATCCGGAGTTTTGCCCACGGAATATCCATGGCAAGGCGCTTATGGAAAACTTTGTTGGCCTACAAGCAATGAACGTTTCATCAAAAACATAATAGAAAAGAATATATGAATTCACCACAAATAGCTTTTATCATAAACACCCTGGAACTCCTTGGTCCCATTAGGCATTACACAATTCTAGGATTCCCAAATAATATATTTACCAAACTATTCAAAATAGTGACGCATTCGTTTGGATGTCCAATTATATGGCTTTCCTATGAGAATTTTGATGATAATCAATTTGAGATTCTTTCCCGCGATGTTGAAACCTTTTGTGGCGATTTAAAATGGGGGGTTTTCTTGTCAGATCGAAGGATTACAATACTTCCGTTAAAGGTTAGGGAAAATGCAAAAATTTTCAAATCAGATTATGACTCAGTTTTGGTTCTTGCAAAGGAAGACCACAACCTGGGTTTGACCGCCAACAAAGATATAACCCATTTATTTTATCACATCGAGAAATTTATCAAGCATGGAAAAGGTGTCAGGAACGAATGGCACCAGGATAGCACAACCTGAAACTCTGTCAGACGTTGTGAAGCCCGGAAAAGGGGACATTCTACTTTTCATGAATATAGTGAAGCCCGGAAAAGGGGACATTCTAGAATACCACGAAGTTAAGGCGCAAACGTCTCGCTGAGAATGACTTCTGGAACGATCAAAGATCACGATTCCGAGGCTTGCCCCGGCCGGCGGGTCTAGCGAAGAGCTTGATTTCAGATCTCTAAAAAACCAACAAAATAAAGATCATATGAACAAAATTCCGATATCGCAGCTGGACGATCGACCCTAAATCGTTATCTGTACTATGGTTGCGCCTTAACTTCGTGACATTCGGGACATTCTACTTTTCATGAATATAGACAATTTGGGATGATTAGGCAAGAAAAAAGCAGAATATCCCCTTTTCCTTTCTTCTGACCCCTCGCTCTTGGCATCTCGTCTGGGATGCCAGGCACTTCCGTGCCCCAACCGATTGGCCAGTCCGGATGTTGCAGCTCCTCTTCTGAGCGACACGCTCGGCAACGTCCGCAACGCCCTTCTTTCCTGACGTCAGTCAGGGGGTGCCAATCGTTTCCTGACCACGGAAATGTGGATTTCCGTCACCTCTTTAAGCTCCGAGAGCCGCGGATAGATTTCACTCGCGGTCTTCTCGTCAACGCCAGATATTCGAATCTCCCGAAGGTTTCGGAGATGAGGAAATGTTTTTGCAAAGTCTGCGTTCACGCGACTGCCTGGGACATCAAGAGCTTGAAGATTTTCCATGCCACTCAAGAATTTCCAGTCTGTGGCGGGGAACTTTCCGTCAAGATCGAGATAAAAATAAAACTTTTCCAGCCTTTTCATCTTTCCAAGCGCCTGCAGTGCATCCGCTTCCATGATGCATCCTAGGCAATACAACTCCTTGACGGACTCCAGCGTGGAAATGTATTCCAGAAGGCGTTTATTGATGGTTGTCATGCGGAGCGTAATTGCCTCCAGCTGACCGTAGCGAGACCACTTCGTCCAATCCTCCTTCTGATCGGCGACAACATCAGGCGGGCCAGAATATTCAAGATCATCCACCTGTTGCGTCTTGGGGGACCTATGGAAATTGAAGTTTTCTACAATCTTGCCGTCGGCGCCGCGCAAAACGAACACGTCCTGCTCTGAGGTCTTTTCCACCATGGACTGGCCCAAGCCGGCTCTCGCAAGCCCCAAGATGGCCAAGGCAAAAACACAGAGCCTGATGATGTGCTTAGTGGTCATTGGCATTTCCCAAGTACTGTTTCCCTAGGGGACCACACGGGTCGACGCCCGCTCTGCACGCATTTCCATGTGATATAGGCAAAGCAAGTTTTGTCTTCGCATTCGCATGGTTTTCCGTCCTGTTGTTTTTCGCACGTTCCCAGATATCTCAGGGTTGTAACGGTATTAAGGACGCACCCATTATCGCTCTCTCCCGGCTTTGAGGGTTCGCCCTTGGGGCCGGGGGGGCGTTCCACAATGATCCCCGGATAAATTCCACTCCCCCCGGTTCGGCCGAAGGTGCATTTGCAAGCTTCGCTTTCATCCGGCTTCTCGACTGGGATGCTAGGCACTTCCGTGCCCCAACCGATTGGCCAGTCCGGATGTTGTGGCTCCTCTTCTGAGCGACACGCTCGGCAACGTCCGCAACGCCCTTCTTTCCTGACATCAGTCAGGGGGTGCCAATCGTTTCCTGACCACGGAAATGTGGATTTCCGTCACCTCTTTAAGCTCCGAGAGCCGCGGATAGATTTCACTCGCGGTCTTCTCGTCAACGCCAGATATTCGAATCTCCCGAAGGTTTCGAAGATGAGGAAATGTCTTTGTAAAGTCTGCGTTCACGCGACTGCCTGGGACATCAAGAGCTCGAAGATTTTCCATGCCACTCAAGAATTTCCAGTCTGTGGCGGGGAACTTTCCGTCAAGATCGAGATAAAAATAAAACTTTTCCAGCCTTTTCATCTTTCCAAGCGCCTGCAGTGCGTCCGCTTCCATGATGCATCCTACGCAATACAACTCCTTGACGGACTCCAGCGTGGAAATGTATTCCAGAAAGCGTTTATTGATGGTTGTCATGCGGAGCGTAATTGTCTCCAGCTGACCGTAGCGAGACCACTTCGTCCAATCCTCCTTCTGATCGGCGACAACATCAGGCGGGCCAGTATAATCGAGCGAATCCACCTGTTGCGTCTCGGGGGACCTATCGAACTTGAAGTATCCTACAATCTTGCCGTCGGCGCCGCGCAAAACGAACACGTCCTGCTCTGAGGTCTTTTCCGCCATGATCTGGTCCAAGCCGGTTCTTGCAAGCCCCAGGATGGCCAAGGCAAAAACACAGAGTCTTGTTTTGATGTGCTTTGTCGTCATTGGCATTTCCCAAGTACTGTTCCCCTCTCTGCACTTTGCCGGAACTGACGTTTGTCGAGGGGCCAACCTCTTGAGATAACCCCCACCCTCCCGGCACGATCGTGGTTGCTACACGGCCACCATCACACCGAGGAGGGACGGGGGTGTTCACCTTCAAACTCATTGACCCGTGGGCCGCCTGGGTCGCTGCTTTGGCCGCCCCACTCCACGGCCGCCTCGCCTGGAGATTGCCCACCATCGTCCTGGGCATCCTCCTGGCCAACGGCCGTCGCACCATCACCCGATGGTGGATCGCCGCCGGCATCAGCAAACGCTTCCGATCCTACTATTACAGCCTCGACTCGATCGGACGCAAGGCCCAGCCACTCGCCGGTCGCGGAAAATGCGGTCGCGGAAAATGGGACATTCTGGTTTTTCCTTATCTATCCAACTCAGATTACCTATTTGTCTAACCACTAATGGTACCTCCAAAATGCTTTGTTGCGCAAAGCTTGTTGTCGAGCCCCATTTCTCGTCGGTTTTCGACCGATTTCGGCCCCATTTCGACCGAAAACCGGGCCAATGGCCCCGTTTTTCGGGGTGTTGCGGGGTCTTTTTGACCTACTTTGCAAGGCCAAGTGAGCAAGGATCGGCACCGGGTCTGAGGGGACGGTCGAGGGTTGAAGGGTGCCAGTTCGATGAGCTTGTCGATCGGGGATCGGCACGGCCGTGGACCGGCCCGGGTCATCTGTCGCGATTTTTTTCGGAGAGTGTGTTAACGCCGGGTCCCCGGAGCGATCTTATTCCGGAAGGGTTTCCGCGTCGGGATGCCCCCCGGGGCGATGGAGGGCGGATCGCGATGGGCGGCCACTCCCGTATTGGCTTTGAATTCCTGGCGCACGGTCGAGAGGTCTGGCGCGATTGGGTTCGAGTGGGGGAGACGTTCGCGACGTGATTGGCTTTGAATGCTTGAGGTGGGCGATCGTTGGGTCTGTCTTCTTGAGGTGGTCTCCGGGGAAATTGGGTTTGAGTTCCTGAGCGAGCCTTTCTCCGGGCGGATCGGGTTGGAATGAAAGGCGCGGGGCGGATCGCGATCGGCGAGCACTCCACCGTTGGCTTTGAATTCCTGGCGCACGGTCGAGACGTCTACCGCGATTGGCTTTGAGTGGGAAATGGAGATCGAGAGGGTCTGGGTTCGAGTGGGAGGAGACGTTCGCGACGCGATTGGCTTTGAATGCTCGACGTGGCCGGTCGCTGGGTCTGTCTTCTTGAGGTGGTCTCGGGGGAAATTGGGTTTGATTTTCTGACCGAGCAGGGAAGAGACAACGCCCGGGAGACGGGGACAGGCTCCGGACGAGTCCAGCCGGGGTCAGTCCCCGTCTCCCTCGCCCCGGGGACTTTTCCATCCTCCTGGAAACCGGGAACGGATCCTTGACCTGTTCCTGAGCGGGCCTGGCCCGCTCAATGGGCCAGCGTCGCGGCGGCGGCCGACCCGACCGGCATCGGTTCCGGCTTCAGGGGCACCGCACCGCGCCCCTGGCCACGTTTGGCCCGGAGTTGTTCGCGAAGTTGCCCTTCCAGGACGGCGTTATTCCAGGCGAGGTTGACCAGGTAGCCGTGGCCCCCCTTCCGGCGGCGGAGGAGACCCGACTGCTCGACCCGGGTCAGGCTGAACGTCAGCGACTCCTGCCCCTTGGCGGTCGCGACGTAGCGTGTCTGGAAGTAGCCGGACTCCGACGCCAGTTGCTCGCGGAGGCTATCCGGCTTCCAGAACCGATGGCGGACCTCCCAGCCTCGACCCTCGGCCTGGCTGGACAGGCCCTCAACCAGCTCGATCGCCCCATCCTGTTCGAGGCATTCGAGTTGCGGAGCGACGACGACGGTGTGGATCGTCCCGAGCGTCCCGCGAAGCTCAAGGAACCGGCCAGGCGGCAGGTCGACCGAGATCCCGTCCTCTTCGCTATAGCGCAGTGTGACAGGGCGGTCGACGACCACCTGGTCAAGGTCGGGCCGCCGATCCAGGGAGAGGTGAGGGAGCTCGGTTCGAAGCGAGTCCAGGCCCGCGCCGACGCGGAGCTGGATCGTCGGGATGGGTCGCGCGGATCGCCAGCTCACGACGGGCTCCTTTAACCTAACACTATACGGGGGGCCGAATCCGAGTCAACACGCACCCAGGAATGCGTCGGCGATTTCCCGGCAGGCCTGGCGCATCGAGGGGGCCTCGCGGGGATCATCGATGAGTTCGTGGAACCGGTCGGCTACATCCAGGGCGAAGGGCCAGCGATGGTTGAGATCGGCAAAATTGGTTCCTCTCTTCGCCCGGATCTGGTAGCGAGGGTTGTCCTGGCGGCAGGTCGAACTGAAGTTGACGGTCAGCAGCGCCGGCCAGCCCCAGGAGAGCATCGCCGCGCCGAGGGAGACCATGCGCACCCTCTTCCAGAGAAATACCTTTTCCTGGAGGATCTGGGACTGCTCGTGGTAAAGAATGATCTCGGCCGACTCCCGCTCCAGGATCTCCGGCGAGGCCGCTCCGGTGCCGAGCAGATGGAGAGCCTGGACGATCTTGTCGGCCGCTGGCCCGTAATCCCTGAGCTGGTCGATGATCCGGTCGTGGCGCTCTCCCTGGCGGATCAGGTCGTGATAGAACATCAGGGCCGGGTAGACATCCTCGAAGACCAGCCGGTTGCCGGGGCCGAGGAACCAGCGAGTGCAGACCCCCATGACGCGGCTTCGGATCGAGCAGCCCACGTGGTTCGAGACGAAGCAGGCCATGCCGGCCCAGCGGAGCGGGCGGCAGCCGAGGTAAAGCCGGGCGTAAGACGAGCTGATCAGGCGGTTGAGGCTCGCGCGGTCGGGAGAGCGGGCAACCGCGTGCTTGGTGAGAAGCCGGGCAGTCTCGGGGGTCATGGCTGGTCGAGTGGTCCCGTCTCATCCCGGGCCTCGGAGGGACCGGAGTCCTGATCGCCCGCGCGGGCTCGAACCCTTCGAGCTGGCCGGCCGCCGGGTCAGGCCGTTCATCGGGGCTTCATGATAGTCGGGCCGCCCGGTCGAATCCACAAGGCGTTGGGATCGAGGCCCATTTTCCAGGAGTTGGGCCGTCGAGCGGCGTCAGCGGGCCGGCTCGGCGCGGGTCAGGAGCGTCAGCAGGAGGTCGAAATCGACGGGCTTGATCAGGTGGTGGTCGAAGCCCGCCTCCTGGGAGCGTCGGCGATCCTGGTCCTGGCCGTAGCCGGAGACGCCGATGATGAGGGCGTCGCGGGAGGAGTCCGCCCGGCGGAGGGCGCCGGCAACCTGGTAGCCGTCCATCCCGGGCAGGCCGATGTCGAGCAGGACGACCTCGGGCCGATGCTTCCTGGCCGCCTCGACCCCCTCGGGCCCGGTGTGGGCGACCCGGACCTCGTGACCGAGGAGCCCGAGGAGCTTGGCCATCCCCTGGACGGTGTCGACGTTGTCGTCGACCACGAGAATCCGCAGCCCCTCCGCCGACGCCGGGGGCCTCGATGACGGCGGCTCGGCCCGAGGCGGGGCCTGGGCGGCGGGGAGCCGAACGACGAACTCGCTCCCCTGGCCGGGGCCGCCGCTGGAGGCCTCGATCGACCCGCCGTGCATCTCGACCAGCGACTTGACCAGCGTCAGGCCGATGCCGAGCCCCCCCTCCGAACGGGCCAGCGACCGGTCTCCCTGGGCGAAAAGCTCGAACATCCGGGGGAGCTGGTCGGGCGGGATGCCGACCCCGTCGTCCTTGACCTTGATGACGACTTGCCCCCCTTCGCAACCGGCCGAGAGCCGGACATGGCCGCCGGACTCGGTGTACTTGGCCGAGTTGGTCAGGAGGTTGACGACGACCTGTTCGAGCCTCGCCGGGTCGGCCTCGATCCAGAGCGGCCCCGGGCCGAGCGAGACGGCCAGCTCGTGCCCGCGCTCCTGGACCAGTGGCCGGATCGCGTCGACGGAGTGGCCCAGGATCGGCCGGGCGTCCAGGATCTCGCGGCGAAGCTCGATCATCCCCCGGGTGATCCTCGAGATGTCCAGCAGGTCGTCGATCAGCCGGGAGAGGTGCCGGACCTGCCGCTCCAGGACGTCACCGGACCAGTCGAGATGGTCGGCGCCGTCGGGCCTCCGCAAGAGGTGCACGGCGCTGTTGACCGAGGCCAGCGGGTTCCGTAGCTCGTGGGCGAGCATGGCGAGGAACTCGTCCTTGCGGCGCGCGTCCTCCTTGAGCCCGTCGAGGTGCTCGCGGATCTGGTACTGCCGACGCCTGGCCCGGAGCGCCATGTTGAGGGCGCTGACCAGGGTCGAGACGCGCACCGGCTGCTCCAGGACGATCACGTTGCCCAGCGTGGCGATCGCCTGCGCCGCGGTGGGCGAATCGGCCCCCCCTCGGGCCAGGACGATCACCGGGAGGTCCGACCACGGGGGCTGGCACCGAAGGGTGTCGACCAGCCGATGATAATCCTCGTCGAGGATCGTCTCCTCGGTCAGCAGGAAGCATCCGCACCCCGACTCGATCTCCCGACAGGCCTCGTTCGGGCCGGCGCAGAGGTCGCAGGCGATCCCGGCCTCGGACAGGAGCGAGCAGGTCATCTCCCCGTCGAGCCTCGTCGGCGCGATCAGGAGGACTCGCTCGTCCCGGCAGTGGTCCGGCGTTGCGTCACTCATCGCCCGAACCCATCAGAGGCCCCTGACCCTGGAAGATCGGCGTCCCGCCCAGCACCCCCTGGAAGTCCACCAGCGGCTCGCCGACGCGCAGCCCCTCCGAGGACAGGCGAAGCTCGCGGATCGTCTCCTCGTGCGGGCCGGTTCGCTTCTTGACCACCGAGATCGCCTTGCGGACCCTCCCGGAGTACTCGAAGTAGCGCAGGAGCACGACGGAATCGGCCAGGTAGCTCGCGTTGAGCGGGTCCTGGAGCTGCCCCGACCAGCCCGTGCTGCGCCACGACCAGGAACGAGGCGACGCCGAGCTGGCCCAGGTAGATCAGCAGCTCGTGGAGCTGGATCACGAGGAACCGCTCCTCGGGCATCGCGTTGAGGTAGCCGTTGAGGCTGTCGATCACCACGACCCTCGCCCCGGGTCCGACCCCCTCCAGCGGGCCGACGGCCCGCTGGACGACCACCGCAAACTCCATCGGCGAGAGCTCGGCCGGGTCGATCTGCTGGACGGTGACGAGCCCGGCGTCGATGTGCGTCCGCAGGTCCATCCCCATCGACTCCGAGCGGTCGAGCAGCGTCGTCACGCCCTCGTCGAAGATGAACATCGCGGATCGCTCGCCCCGCTCGGCCGCCGCGATCACGTAGCGGGTTGACATCGACGACTTGCCGACCCCCGCCGGCCCGACGACCAGGGTACTCGACCCGTGGTCGATCCCGCCACCCAGCAGCGCCGTCGAGCTCCGGGATACCGCTGAGCAGCAGACCACGCTCGAAATCGCGGTGGTGATCGGCGGCCGTCAGCCTCGGGTAGACGTCGAGGCCCCCTCGCAAGATCTTGAAGTCGTGATAGCCGCCCCGGAACTTCACCCCGCGCATCTTCACCACCTGCATCCGCCTCCGCTCCGCCCCGTATTCCGGGGCGAGCTGCTCCAGGCCGATCACCCCGTGGACGATGCTCTGCAAGTTCAGCTCGTTGTCGCCCGAGGTCCGGTCGTCCAGGAGCAGGACGGTGCACTTCCGATCCACGAAGAAGCTTTTCAAGGCCATGATCTGGCGGCGGAACCGGAGCGGGTTCTGCGCCAGCAGCCGCATCTCCGAGAGCGAGTCGAAGACGACCCGGGCCGGGTTCCTGGCCTCGACCTGCTCGAGCACCGCCTTGGTCGTCTCGCTCAGCTCCACCTCAGAGGGGTGGAACATCGTGTAATGCGAGTCCCGCCGGAGGCTCTCCTCGGACGGAATCAGCTCGTAAATGTCGATGGAGTCGAGCGACCAGCCGTGCGAGCGGCCGACCAGCCGGAGCTCGTCCTCGGTCTCCGAGAGCGTGATATACATCCCGCCGCTCGCCGCGCTTCGCCCCCTCCAGGAGAAACTGGAGCGCCAGGGTCGTCTTGCCCGAGCCGGGGTCCCCCTCGATCAGATAAACGTGGTGCGCCGGCAGTCCGCCGGCCAGGATGCCGTCCAGCTCGACGTTCCCCGTGGAGGTCAAACCGGCCTCGTCGACTTCGAGGCCGGTTTGATTGCGAAGGTCCGATCCCATGTCCGTGATTCCCGAGGCCCTCCGGATGCCATCGCCATCTATGATCAAGATGGCCATCCGAGCCGTCTGGACCGGCACCGCAATTCGCGTGCCCAATCCCGAACGGATCAAGAAATCGAGCCAACCGACCCCTGGCCGAGCGCTGGAGCGAACCCTGGCATGGGCCTTGCCAGACGATCCCTGGCCGGAGGTCGCCAGCGGGCCGGCGGAACCGAGGTCCCCGTGAAGCCGCCATTCGACATTGACGAGACCTTCCGACGGCTCCGCCTGGCCGTGGCGGATCTCCCCAAGGCGGCGATGTTCGACCTCCGCGACCGGGGGTTCTCCTCGCCGTTCGAGCAACTCGTCGGCAGCCTGATCTCCGCCAGGACCCGCGACGAGACCACGATGGAGGTCTGCCTCCGCCTCTTTCAGGTCGCCAGGACACCCCGGGCGATGGCCAGTCTTGACGTGGAAACGCTCGCCGGATTGCTCCGAGGGGCGTCGTTCCCCGAGCCCAAGGCCCGTGACCTGATCGAGCTCTCCCGGCGGATCGTCGAGGAGCACGGCGGCGCCGTGCCCGACACGCTCGAAGGCCTGACCGCGTTCCGGGGGGTCGGCCCGAAGATCGCCGCCTTGACGCTGGCCGTCGGCTTCGGCAAGCCGGCGATCGCCGTCGACATCCACGTCCACCGGATCGTCAACCGCTGGGGCTACGTCGAGGCAAATACCCCCGAGAAGACCGCGGCCGAGCTCGCCAGGAAGCTCCCCGAACGCTACTGGGTCGAGATCAACGAGCGGCTCGTCCCGTTCGGCAAGTTCGTCTGCACCGGCGTCCGGCCGAAGTGCTCGACGTGTCCCTTACTCTCGATGTGTCGGCAGGTCGGGGTGAAGGCGCATCGCTGAGGTTTGACCGTCAGCCCGCCGGGACCTCCTCGTTCCGCGAGAGGTGCCCCCAGACCAGCCCGCAAACGACTCCCAGGACGGCGAACTGGTGCCACTGCCGCCACTCCGAGAACGGGTCGCGATTGCCGGGCGCCACCACTCCCTCGACATCCAGCAGCTTGAGGACCGTCAGACCGCTCATGATGGCGAGGAGATACGTCTGGCCGAGGATGATCCCGTAGAGATACGCCCCCCAGGGGCGTCGGACGATCAGTCGGCGCGCGAAATGATGGACCGAGCCCGCCAGTCCCCCGGCGACCGCGACGACAACCAGGACTGCAAGCGTCGCGGTCGCGTCGAACCTCGGGAGGCGCGAAACGACCTTGATCAGCGTCACCAGGACGAGGACGCCGGCCCCTCCGGCGGCCGAGACGACCCAGCCCGGGAGCTTCATCGATCCGGTCCCTTCAGGCCTGCCGTTGCCGGAAGCACGCCCGCCCGCTTCAAGCATCGTCGCCGGCCTCGCTGGGTTCGCAAATCGACGATCGTGAGGATGCCCAGGTTGTGGTCTTATTGTAAAATGGAACTCGTCCGGCGAAAACGCGGATCAATGCTGGGCCGACGAACGATCACGAGGTGTCCGGCATGTCGGGAGTCGATGCCTGTCCCGAGCATAATCAGCGGACACGGAGCGTACGGCAGTTGCGGTATTGCTTTGCGATCAAACATCATGGATTTGACGGGAACGCCGCGCAATGGGTTCCCGACCTGAGCCGTGAGGATGAATTCAGCATCTTCGATGAAGCCGATTGGCTTGAAATCACGGACGAAGATGGCAACCTCTACGGCCTGCGCCGGGACGAAGGCCTGGAAATGCTTGACCTGGGGACCCGGGGTGAGCAGATCGCGAAATTCTGGGAGAATGGCGATCAGCCGTGGCACGGGTTCCCATCCTGGCCCCTGGCCGAGGATGCTCCCGAGAACCGCAGGCGACTCCCGGCTCCGAGGGAAGCTCTTTTGAAGATGGAGCAAGCCGGACTGCTCCTCCCCGAACAGCGGAAGCGATTGTTCAAGGGGAAACCAGCAAGATGATGCCTCACCCCCTCCAGACCGAACCCTCCCACCTGGGCCGGGTCGTCCGATTTGACGACTTTCCGATCTCCTGGGCCGGCGAGAACCCATTCGGAGACGGCTATTGCCTGGGCTCCGAGGACGGTCGCTACCGACTTCTGACCACCGATCTACTTCCCAAAACGCCCGGTCAAGTCTCCCCGTCCGGCGAGTCAGTGAATGGAATCGCGTTCACCAATCGGTTCATGGCGGTAAGCACGCGGTGCGAGGTTTCATTCCTCGATCTCGACCCGCGATTCGCGCGGGAAAGGCCGTTCATCTTCGAGGGCGGGGCTCATGGTGTCCTGGCGACCTCGGCGGGAGGGTTCGTGGCACCCCTGGGGGTCAACGGGCTGCTCAGGGTGCCGGTCCTCAACGATTCGGAAGCACGGACGATGATCAACAAGGCCCCGGACGCCTCCTTCAACTTCTACCAACTCGCGACCCTCCACGGGGACGGGACGAGGGACTTCATTGCCGCCGCGGCGCGTCGAGATGGGATCGTGACGTTGGAGCTGAATTCCGAGTCCAACAACGGACGCCCCGACTCCTTCCCCTACTTCCGGGCCCCGGACGTCGACTTCGTGGGCGTCTGCTCCCTGGGCTCTCGCGAGTGGCCGTTCTCGGTCGCGGGCCTCGGTAGAGACGGAACCATTCACCTGATCCGCAACATCGTCGGCAAGCAGCCGCCATCAACCTGTCGGATCTCCAATCTTCAGGGAGCTTGCTACTCGATCGTCCACCTCGACGGTCATCTGTTCGTCCTGACCAACAAGGCGCTTTATGTGCTTCCGGGCCTTGCCGCCCGGTTCCTCGAAGGTTCGGCCGGCAGCGAGCCCGACCCGGTGGCGATGATCGAGATGAATGCCGTTGATATTTATGCGACCAGGCGTGAGATCCTGATCGAGATGGGGGACCATCTCCGCATCGCGACGGCCGAGGAACTCATCCAGCATTCGGGATCCGCGAACGGTCTTACGGACTCGGGGCCGAAGCTGAGCCCCGTCGAGATGCCCTGGAAGATCGATTCGGCGCTCGTCAGCACGCAGGAGCGGGCCGCCTGATGATCCTCGGCCTGGCGCCGCCCGCTCACTCCGCCCGCCAGCGCCTCGGCGGGGCCGCGTCGAACCGGCCGGTGGGGGGGCTGAACTTGATCCCGACCTGCCAGAGGAGGTCGGGCTGGTGCTTGGCCAGGAGGTATTTCATCACCACCTCGTCGGAGGGGGGCATGCCGGGGTCCTGGAAGACCACGCAGAGCCGGGCCTCGGCGCGGTGGGTCTTCGCGTCCCAGACCTCGATCAGGCCGTGCGGACGGCGGGGAATCCGGTAGAACTTGCCGCCGTTCAGGACGGTCACGCAGTCGAACCGGCAGAACTCGTCGAATTCCTTCGGGCTCGACGACGTCGCGGACCAGCTCGGCGGCGACCAGCTCGGGGACGCCGGACTGGTAGGCGGCGGCGTCGAGCCGCATCGGCTCGGCCTCGTGCGTGGGCTGGGGCGTGCTCCGGCCTTCGATGACCCGGAAGATCTCCCACTCGACCAGCCGGGCGTAGCCGGCGCGGAGGGCGGGGCTGGCGATGACCATCTGCGGGAAGGCGGCGGCGGCGCGGACGACCTCGTGGGCGAAGGCGTTGGCCTCGCGCTGGAGCTTGGCCATCCAGAACCGGGGGGTCTGCGGTCCGGTCGTCCTCGGAGTAGCGGAACCGGCGAGGGCCGACGTCGGGGATGGTCACGTCGGTCTCGGCCCCCTTCGCGCCGGAGGGTCCGGAGGACGTCGTCGTAGGTCGTCCTCGCCCTGGACGAACCGATCGGCGGCGTCCTGCGTGCCCCTGGCTCTTGACCCGGACGACCCGGTAGCTCGGCCGGGCCAGGAAAGTGACCTCGCGGGCCCGGTGGTCGACGGCGCTGCCGGTCGTCGGCGACTTCGATCTCCCAGCGGAGGTAGCCGGTGCGGATCATGCGTCAACGGCCCGCTCGTCAGCCGCCCTGGATCGCCGGGACCAGGAGGATCTCCGGGGCCGTCGGCGTCGAACGCCCGGATCGGCCGGGTCTGGCCCGGCCCGTCGAGCCGGAAGGCCAAGTCGGCCGGCGGTGAAGTTCTCGGCGAACGCCGCCTCGGCCTCCGCGATCGGTCTCGGGCTGATTCGGGTCCCACTCGGCCAGGCAGAGGTCGCCGTGGCCGGTCTTCAGCAGTCGCAGCTTCGCCATCGCGCTCGCTCCGTCAGTCGCCGGGATTCGCTCGTCATTCTCCGCCCGACCATCCGGCCGGACAGGCCCTATTATAACGATTCGCCCCACGATGTGTAGGGTAGGACTCGCCCGATCGATCCCAGCAAAAAGCGTAGGGTAGGGCTTGCCCTGCCGTTCCGACGTCATCCAACGGATCGGGCCTCGAACCCTCGGCGAAATCGGCTCGGCAGAGCAAGCCCTACCCTACGGGATCATGTTCATAGACCAGACCAGACTCGGGCGACGCGAAAGCCCAGGAAGCCGTTGATCCGGTAGACGGGCGAGAGCCTGCCACGGAGCGCCGACCGGCCATCGCGGGGGCCGTTGAACCAGCTCCCGCCCCGGAACACCCGGTACGCGGCCCCCGAGGAATTCAGCGGGTCATTCGGAGGAGATTTCTTATAATAATCCGAATCGTACCAATCGGCACACCACTCCCAGACGTTGCCGTGCATGTCGTACAGCCCGAAGGAATTCGAGAGCTTCTGACCCACCGGATGAGTCTTGTTCTCCGAATTGCCGTCGTACCAGGCGTAGCGTCCGATCTGGCTGGCGTCGCCGAAGCTGTAGGCCCCCGTACCCCCGGGTCCGGCCCGGCAAGCATACTCCCACTCCGCCTCGGTCGGCAAGCGATAGCCGGCACAATCCGGAAGTAAACCGCCATCGGCCAGATAGCTGGGGACCTTGCCCTCCGACTCGCTCAACCAATTGCAGAACGCCACCGCGTCGTTCCAGCTCACGTTCGTCACCGGATGGTTGTCGGACTGGGGGAAGCCGGGCGATCGCCAGTTGTACTTGGGGTCTTGATCGAAGGATTTCTTGGCCTCATTCCATCCATAACCACCCTTGCCATCCTTTTCGGCGTCGGTCTTGTAGCCCGACTTCTCGACGAACTGGCGGAACTGGCCGATGGTGACCTCGGTGGTGCCCAGGTAGAACGGCCGGGTGATCCGCACCCGATGCTTATTGCCGTTGACCTTCTCATTATCGCTGGCATCGGGGTCGTAAGCGTCCGAGCCCATCTCGAACTCACCGGCCGGGATCAGCTTGAGCTTCATTCCAAGCTTGTTGGTGATGAGGCTGTCGTTCGACCGGCGGAGACGGCGTCTCGACCACCAATCTGGGCGAGGGCGAAGGGTCGCGCGGCTTCGGGATCTCGGGCGGAGGAGATTCCTCCTTCGTGGCTTCGACGGGCTTCGCTGGCGGAGGGTCGGTCTTCGCCACGGCCGGGGGCATCGGCTCCGGGGATGTTCCCTTCGGCGAGGGTGGTGGTTCCAGCGTCACGACCAGCGCCGGGTTGTCTCCCCGATGGACGACAAACTTCCGGGTCTCGACCACGATATCGCCTCGCTTGACGGTCAGCTCATGCTCACCTGCCCGGAGCGTGATCGGCTCGCCCACGCCCTCGATCCGGACGTTTTCGCCGTCGACGGAGACAACCGCGTTGGGCTCGTTGACCTCGATCTTGATCCGTCCCTTGTCGGTGGCCAGGTAGATGATGATGCTCAGGAGCAAGGCGGCGAACGCGGCGGCGGAAACCATCCCGATTCGAATCGGGAACGAGGCCGGCCTTGATCCTCCTTGGAGTGCGGGAGCTTGCTCCCGCTTTGAGGACCGGACGAAAGCGGGAGCAAGCTCCCGCACTCCAAGAGGGATTCGTCGAGCCACGCTTGCAAGGCCCCGGCGAACTCGTCCATCGAGGCGTATCGATCCGGGATCTCCTTCGCCATCGCCTTGAGGCAGATCTTCTCCAGCTTTGGTGAGATCGCGGGGTGATGCGACGACGGGTCGGGCGGGTCGGCGGTGAGGACCATCGCCAGGACCCGGATGACCGAGCCCTCGAACGGGCGGCGGCCGGAGATCAGCTCGTAAAGGATCACGCCCAGGCTGTAGATGTCGGAGCGCGGGCCAACCGCCTCGGGGATGCCATCGGCCTGCTCGGGCGACATGTAGCCCGGCGTGCCTATCACGGCCCCGGCGGCGGTGAGCGTGGGATCGTCGGCCTCGAAACGGCGGGCCAGGCCGAAGTCCATCAGGATCAGCCCGCCTCGGTGGTCGATCATGACGTTGGCGGGCTTGAGGTCGCGGTGGACCACCCCCTGACGATGCGCCTCGGCCAGGGCCAAGGCGAGTTGCCGGATCACATCCGCCGCCCGGCGCTGGTCCCAGGGACGGCCGCCCTCGATCGTCGCGGCGAGCGTCCCGCCCTCGATATAGGCCATTGTCAGGTAGGGGAGTCCGTCGACTTCACCGATGTCGTGGATCGGGCAGAAGTTGGGGTGATGGAACCGGGCGGCGGCCCGGGCCTTCGCGGAGGAACCGCTCGCGGACCTCGGGGTTTCGGGCGAACTCGCGATGCGGGACCTTCAGCGCGACCCGCCGGTCGAGCTGGCGGTCGTGGGCGAGGTAGACCGCCCCATCCCGCCTTGTCCCAGAAGCCGGACGATCTCGTAGCGGCCGAACGGGGAAGGCAGAACTTCCTCGATCGGCGAGGGAGGGGAAAGCGAGTCGGGTTCGGTCTCCGATCTCGGCGGCAGGTCCGACCGGGTGTGCGGGACCAGCGGGAACTTCGTGCCGCACTTCTTGCAGCGGCCGAGCCGGCCGAGATTCTCGTCGGCCACGCTGTACGAGGCGTCGCAATCGGGGTTCGGGCAGGCGATCTGGACCGGCATGGGCGCGGGCTCGCCAGTTCGACCGAGGGGTGGGGGTACAACGCCGACCCTATTCCCAGGCGACCGGGTCATTATCCACTCGAATCAAGATCCATACCATCGGTTTTATGACACAAATTCACCGAATCAGCGCGGGTGCCCCCTCTCGAATCGGGAGGACCGATCCGGGTGTGGCCGGAGGATCGGCGACCGTTGCCGATCCCAATCTCGGCGGCCCGTCCCGAAAACCCGAGTTATCCCGTCCAAAAAACCGGATACTATCGACGGACAGATCAGGGCCGGGACGGAAAGTGGGTGGGAGGATGGGTCATCGCGGACAAACAATTGGCTTTGTCTTCGAGCGGCGCATCGGTCCATCGTGGGCCCCCGCGAATCGGGTTTGTTTTTTCCCGGAGGCCGCGCGGAGATTGGGTCTGTCTGGCCGGGTCGGAATTGGGTTTGAATGATCCAGGTCGGGCGCCGGGTCGGAATTGGGTTTGAATGATCCGGGTCGGGTCAACTCGGGTCATCGGCTTCGAATTGTCTAGCAAGGGTCGGCGATCATCTGGGTTCGTTGGGAGCCAGCGGGATCTCGGACCAGGCCCGGCCCAGCGGACGATCGACCCCGAGACCAGCAGCGGTTTCTCGCCGCAAGTCACGGCGAATTATGGATTTGAGCCGGGAGTCCGGTGTCGATTTCCCCGGGAAATCGACACCAGGGGGCATTCCAGGATTGAGGGGAGCCGGTCATCAACGCTCATCCCTCCGCCCTCAAAAGGATCACCACGAGGATGGGGATCAGCAGGGCCATGATCACGGCCAGCAGGCAGCCCAGCGAGAGGATCATCTCGGTCTGCTTCTCGGGGGGGGCCGCGTTGATCCGGTCGGCGCTTTCGAGGTAGCTGGCGACGAAGAGGTTCAGAGTCACCATGACCGCCGCCGATGAACAGCGTGAACTCGATCCCCGGCCCGATCCGGTCGGCCTGGATGACCATCGCGACGTTGACGGCGATGGCCGCCGTGACGATCATCAAGGTTGCGGGTCGAACCACCAGTTCCGTCCGCATCGATCGCTCCCCCGAGCCTCATTCAAAACCGCCCCGAGGAGAAGAACAGGACGGAGAGGATCGCGATCGACAGGACCGCCAAGTAGACGCCGACCATGAGGACCGGGGACGGAGTCTCGCGGAGTCGCCCCTTCGGGCCCTCGGGCGGCCTTCGCGAAATGCCGATAGAGGCCGAAGCCGACGAGCGTTCAGGAGCAGCAAGACCAGCCCGAACCCGAACGACGTACTCCGATGGCGGCCGTGGGCCAGCGCGGCCTTGCTGGACGGCCCGGGTCATCGCGGCGACGTCGAACCCGACGACCGCGACGGCGACGATCAGGCCCCGGATCGAGAATCGGAACCGCCCCATCTCGTCGCTCCTCCCGGCATCCCGAGCGGCCTCATCCCTTCGGATGGAAGATCCGGCGGTATACCGAGAAGATTCTGAGCATCCGAGTCGCCATACGGGAAGAGGTGGGGGCGGAATCCGCCCGGTTTTCGGACGTGGATCACCCGGGGCTGGGCCAGCTCCCGGAGGCCGACGACCCCTCGAATCCGGCCGTATCCGCTCGCCTTGCAGCCTCCGAAGGGCGCGGCGGCGTGCGCGGAGGTGGTGACGGCCTCGTTGACCGCGACCGTCCCCGCCTCCAGGCGGAGGGCGACCGATCGGGCCCGCCGGAGGTCGCGACCCCAGACGCTGGCCGAGAGCCCGAACGGCCCGGCGTTGGCCGCCTCGACGGCGGCGTCGGCGTCCGGCGACCCCCCGGACCAGCACGACCGGGCCGAAGCAGCCGGCGAGGACCGATTCGGCCTCGGGCGTGCTCGGAGATCAGGACGGTCGGCGCGATAAAACGAACCCGACCCGTCGATCGGCCGACCTCCGGCCAGGACCTTCGCCCCGGCCTCGACGGCCGCCTCGATCGTCGCGTGGAAGCGGTCGCGGGCCTGACGAGAGATCATCGGGCCGACGTCGACCTCGGCCGAGCCGCGGGGTCGCCGACCCGGAGGCTCCTTGCCCGTTCGGCCAGGGCCTCGGCCCAGGGGCGGGGGTCGCCGACGACGTAGACCCGCTTGACCGCCACGCAGGTCTGGCCGGCGCCGACGAACGAGGCCCAGGTCAGGGCCCGGGTCGTCGAATCGAGCGGGGCGTCGGGCAGGATGACCGCCGCGTCGAACCCGGAAAGCTCGGCCAGGGCCGGAATCCCTCGACGTCCCAGCTCGGCCAGGACGCTCCGGCCGCTCTCGACCCCTCCGGTGAAGATCGCCTTGTTGATCCCCGAATCGACCAGCGCCTGGCCGACCTCGGCCCTCCCGAAGACCGCCGAGACCAGGCCTTCGGGCAATCCGGCCTCCTCGATGGAATCCTGGAGTCGTCGCCCCAGTCCGACCGCCAGCTCGGACGGCTTCCAGACGACCGCGTTGCCCGCTGCCAGCGACTGAGCAATCGCCGGCGCATTGAGCAAGAGCGGGTAATTCCAGGTGCCGATGATGCCGATTGTGCCGAGCGGTGCCCAGACGAGCCGCGCGGGCGGGATCAGCAGGGCACGCTGCCACCCCCGGCCGATCCGCTCGTCGGCCAGCGCCTTGCCGGCATTCTTGACGGTCCAGCGGACGGCGTCGAGGGTCGAGACGACCTCGGCCATCGCCTCGCCGAGCGGCTTGCCGACCTCATCGCGGATGGCGACGGCCCAGGCGTCGGCGTCGCGGGCCAGGATGCCCCACCAGCGTCGGAGGGCGGCCCGGCGGGTCTTTCCAGGGAGTCGAGCCCCAGCGGGCCTGCGCAAGCGAGGCCCGGGCCACGATCTTCGGCGACGGCGTCCGGAGGCGTCGCGGGGATATCGACCGATCTCGATGCCGGTGGACGGGTTCCGCGGATCAGCCAGCCTTCGCGCCTGGAGGGTCGGTCATCGAAGCTTCAGGCGCAGGCCAGCGCGGGCATCGGCGCGTCGTGCATCGACCGTGTCGACGACCAGCGAGGCGACCAGCCATTCCAGGGGCAGCCCGAGCTTGCGGGCCTCGGCGGTCAGCAGGTCGAACAGTTCGGCGGACAGGGTCACGGCCAGGGAAGTTTCGGTATTCATCGTGTCGCTCCATATCCACGATCGGGACGCGAGTTTCTACCTTGACTCGCCCCTCCACCATGCACCCTAGCTCGCGAAAGGCCGGTTGTCACCGCCTTGTCACGAAAAAAGGGCCGGCATCTTGGGGAATGCCAGCGGTTAGACGCATTTGGCGTGCCAGAGTTCCCGAAGAGAACGAATGTCCTTCGGAGATCACCGACGAAGGGACGATTCACCGTGGTTCTCCTGTCACAGGGCGGGTCACCTGAACCTGCGGTGTCTGCCCCTCCGGTCACGACTTCGCGGCCAGCTTCCGTCGAGCCTGCATCATGACCGAGAGCATCAGCCGGCCGATGTCGTCGCGGCGTTCGGCGTACTTCAAGCCTCGTAGGCGCCGCCGTCGTAGATCTTGGGGTCGAGGTAGGGCATCGAGACCCGCACGGCCGCCCCCTTGACGACCGGGCAGCCGGCGTCGGCCTCGCCGCAGACCATCAGGGCGGCGAAGCCGGTTTGCGGGTTGCTCTGGTCGAAATAGGTCTTCGAGAACTCGGTCGCCTCCGAGGCCGGATCGCTCGGTCCGCCCGGTCGGCCCCAGCGGACCCGGTAGATCGGGTTGGCGGTCGCCGGCTCGCCGCGAGGGGCCTCCTCGCCGGTCGGCTCGACCTCGACCCCGATCTCGCGCAAGGCGGCGATCGTCCGCGGGTTGAACGCCGAGGGGGCCGTCCCGCCGCTGTGGAACCGGACCTCGGGGAGCCCGTAATAGTCGGCGGCGACGTTCCCCATCGTCGAGCCGAGGATGCTCCGCCGCGAGTTGCCCGTGCAGATCACGGTGACGTGGAGCGGCTGCCCCGGCTTGTAATTCTTGGCGATCCAGTCGGCCAGGGTCTCGCCCGCCTCGCGATGGGGCTCGTCGATCATGTCGAATGAGGTGGTCAGCAGATCGGCATGGGCCGCGACCCTCGGCAAGAGCCTCCGGCGCGACTCGGGAACGTCGGCCTCCAGGGCGCTTCCGGACCTCGGCGGGATCGAGCCGCCCGTCGGGACCGGCCAGCTTCGCGAACGTCGAGGGGTCCATCAGCTCCTTGACTCCGGTCGAGGTCAGCACGCCCTCCTTGCCCAGCGCCTTGGCGAGCGTGCCCTTGGTGCGGATGTCGTTCCGAGGGTCGGCGGCGTCGATCGGTCCCGTGCCGCTGGACCAGCCAGAGGGCGCGGACCATCGAGCCCACGTCGGATTTGTCAACGGGGGCGGCGCCGGGCATGGCCAGCGCGAACGCGGCAAAGGTCGCGAGTCGAGCGCGTTTCATCGGAGAGAGGCTCCTCATTCGAGTGTGGACAGGTCCGCCACGCCCACCGACGCGGTGGGCTCGACGAAATACCTCCGTTGCAGGAAGTCAGGGCGACATTGACCAGCCCGATCATCACGGGGACCTCGACCAGGGGGCCGATGACCGCCGCGAACGCCGCCCCGGAGTTGATCCCGAAGACCGCCGACCGCCACGGCGATGGCCAGCTCGAAGTTGTTGCTCGCCGCCGTGAACGGCCAGCGTGGCCGTCTTCGAATAATCCGCCCCGAGCCTCCGCCCCATCCAGAACGACACCAGGAACATCACGACGAAGTAGATCAGCAAGCGGGATGGCGATCCGGACCACGTCGAGCGGAATGCGGACGATGTTGTGCCCCTGGATCGAGAACATCGACCACGATCGTGAACAGCAGGGCGACCAGCGTCAGCGGGCTGATCGCCGGGATGAACCGTGTCTCGTACCAGTCGCGTCCCCTGGCCTGCACCAGCACCAGTCGCGTCAGCATCCCGGCCAGGAACGGGATGCCCAGGTAGATGAAGACGCTGGCGGCGATCGACCCCATCGTGATCCCCGAGAGGTCCACGTCGCCGAACGAATAGCCCAGCATCGGCGGCAAGACCTTGACGAACAGATAGGCGTAAGCCGAATAGAACAAGACCTGGAACATCGAGTTGAACGCGACCAGCCCCGCCGCGTACTCGGCGTCCCCCCTCGCCAGGTCGTTCCAGACGATGACCATCGCGATGCACCGGGCCAGGCCGATCAGGATCAGCCCGATGGCGTACTCGGGCCGGTCCGGCAGCAGGAGCAACGCCAGGGCGAACATCAAGACCGGCCCGATCACCCAGTTCTGGACCAGCGAGAGCCCGAGGACCCGGACGTCGCGGAAGACCCGGCCCAGCTCCTCGTACCGGACCTTCGCCAGCGGCGGGTACATCATCAGGATCAGCCCCAGCGGCGATCGGGATCGACGTCGTCCCGGACGAGAAGGTCGCGAGCCCCCGGACCACCGACGGAGCGAGGTTCCCCAGCCCGACGCCCAGAAGCATCGCCAGGAAGATCCAGAGCGTCAGGTAACGGTCGAGGAACGACAGCCGCCCCACGGCTCGGGGCCGGCAGGTCGTTAACGGGATGCTCATCGGGGCAGACCTCGGGAAAATATGGGGCCAGGCGAATATAGCTGTCTAAAAAAAGGGCGGATCAGGGCTCGTCGCAGCAAGGGACGACGCGGGCGAGCCGCTGGCGGTCCTGGCGGAAGACGTCGAGGTCGCCCAGGCGAGGTGCCGAGGCGTCGATCAGGATCCGATGCAGGCCGGCCTTCGGCTTCGCCAGCCGGTAATGGACCCAGAGCCGCTCCTTGCGGGCGACGACCAGCCCGTTCTTCCGGAGGTACGCCAGGTGTCGGGAGACCGTCGGCTGGGGCAGTTCCAGGGCGCCGTGGAGGTGGCAGACGCAGACCTCGGCATCGCCGCGCAGGAGGTTCAGGAGGCGGAGGCGCACCGGGTCGGCGAACGCCTTCAGGAGGCGGGTCGAGGCGTCCAGTTCCTGGCTTGGGGCGTCGTTCATGAAGGTTCACTTCGGGATCGGCGTTCATCCGCCTGGACGAATATACTTGCCCTCGGCGGCCGGCGTCAAGGGATCGCGAGGTGATCGCCCGGTGCTCGATTTCGTCAACAGACCTGGTACAAGTGAGATCAGCAACCGGCGAGAATGCTTGAGAATCCGATCGAACGGGGTTCGTTGGAGCTGGCTGATGGCGAAGATCGAAGGTCTGAGAGTCCGGGCAGTTCGCGTGCCGATGGCCCGGCCGCACCGGACGGCGAGCGGCGTGGTCTCCGAATCGCCGCTGGTGCTGACCGATGTGTTCAGCGACGATGGGGTTGTCGGCCACAGCCTTGTTTTCACCTACACGACGGCGGCGCTCGAGCCCACCGCCGCGCTGATCCGGAACCTGGAAGGTCTGATCCAGGGCGAGGTCCTGGCTCCGGCCGAGGTCGAGCGGACGCTCTCCAAACGGTTCCGGCTGCTCGGTCCTCAGGGGCTCGTGGGGATTGCTCTCGCGGCGATCGACATGGCCCTCTGGGATGCCCTCGCCCGGGGCCGGGAGACATCACTGGTCGGGCTGCTTGGCGGGGTCGCCAGGCCGATCCCGGCCTATGGCGCGGTGGGGTTCGACGGTCCCGATCTCTGCGCCAGGATGGCGGCCGAATGGGTCGATCGCGGGTTCAAGGGGGTGAAGGCCAAGATCGGCTATCCCACGGTCCATGAGGACGTGGCGGTCATCCGGGCCATCCGCCAGGCGGTCGGCGACGGCGTGGCGATCATGGTCGACTACAACCAGTGTTTGACCCCGGCCGAGGCGGTCCAGCGCCTTCGCGTCCTGGACGATGAGGGCCTGACCTGGGTCGAGGAACCGACCCTTGCCCACGACTACGCCGGGCAAGCGCTCGTGACCCGCGAGGCGGACACCCCGATCCAGTCCGGCGAGAACTGGTGGGGAACGCTCGACCTCCGGAACGCTATCGACGCCCGGGCTTCGGACTTCATCATGCCCGACGTGATGAAGATCGGCGGCGTGACCGGCTGGCTTCGCGCCTCGGCTCTCGCACAGGCGGAAAGCTTGCTCCTCTCCAATCACCTCTGGCCCGAGATCAGCGCCCAGCTCCTCAGCGTGACACCGACCGCTCACTGGCTGGAATACGCCGACTGGTGGAACCCGATCCTGGCCGAACCTCTGCGCATTCACGACGGTATGGCGATCGTCGATGGAACGATCGGGTCCGGCGTCGCCTGGGACGAGGCGGCCGTCGAGCGTTATGCTGTCTGACAATGTCCCGTCCATCCTCACTCGATCCAGAAAGCCATCTCATGTCGTCGACGCTCCGGGCGGTCTCGATCTTCTGCGGACTTCTCGCCATCCCGCTCCCGCTCCTCGCCGACGGCCCGGCGGATGCCATTTACTCCGGAGGCGTGATCGTCACGGTCAATGACGCCCGGCCGAACGTCGAGGCGGTCGCCGTCCAGGGCGGGAAGATCGTCGCGGTCGGGACGCTCGACGAGGTCTCGAAGACGTGGCGAGGCAATGGGACGAAGGCGGTCGACCTCGGGGGTCGGACGATGATCCCGGGATTCGTCGATGCCCACAGCCACTTCATCAACGCGGTCGAGATGGCGAACTGGGTGAACGTCTCCGCGCCGCCGGTCGGGCCGGTCAAGGACATCGCCGGGATCGTGGCCGAGGTCGAGCGGTTCCGGCAACGAACCAAACCCAAAGCCGGCGCAGTGGATCATCGGCTACGGCTATGACGGCACGACCCTCGACGACGGGCGGGAGCTGACCCGCGACGACCTCGACGCCCGGTTCCCGGACAACCCGGTGGTGCTAGTCCATGTGTCGATGCACGGGGCGGTGCTCAATTCGGCGGCCTTCAAGGCGGTCGGGATCGACGCCTCGACGCCCACGCCGACCGGCGGCGTGACGCTCCGGAAGCCGGGCACGAACGAGCCCGCCGGCCTCTTGATGGAGCAATCCTACCTGCCGGTTTACCTCAAGATGCCCAGGGCGTCCGAGCAAGAATTGCTCGGCAACCTCAAGGCGGCCCAGGAGGTCTACGCGAGCCACGGCTACACCACGGCCGTCGATGCGCCCCTGGACACCCCCTCGATCGCCCTCTACGCGAAGGCGGCCGACCAGGGGCGGTTCTTCATCGACCTGATCGGCTACGCCCGGTGGCTCGAATTCCCCGAGATGGTCGCGCAGGGGACGGAATTCACCACCACTTATCGGAACCACCTCAAATGGCCCGCCGGGGTGAAGATCGTCGGCGACGGCTCGCCGCAGGGCAAGACGGCCTACTTCACGAAGCCCTACCTCACCGGCGGCCCCGGCGGACAGAAGGACTGGCGAGGCGAGCCGAACATCACCCCCGACGCCCTGAAGTACCTGGTCCGGCTCGCGTATGACCACAACGTCCAGGTCGAATACCACGCCAACGGCGACGCCGCCGTCGACATGCTCCTCGACGCCCACGAGGCCGCCGGGCGCCCCGAAGGGCGTCGGACGACGGTGATCCACTCGCAGTTCGTCCGCCCGGATCAGCTCGACAGGTATCGGGAATACGGGCTCATCCCGTCCTTCTTCACCAATCACGCCTATTTCTGGGGCGACGTCCACGTCCGGAACCTCGGAGAGCCTCGGGCCTTCTTTCTGAGCCCGATGAAGACCGCGAGGTCCAAGGGGCTCCGGCCGTCGAACCACACCGACGCCGCCGTCACCCCGCCCGACCCCCTGTTCACGATCTGGACCGCCGTCAACCGGACCTCGCGATCGGGCCGGGTCATCGGCCCCGACGAGCGAGCCACGCCCCTCGAAGCCCTCAAGGCCGCGACCATCAACGCCGCCTACCAGTACTTCGAGGAGTCGAGCAAGGGGACGATCGAGCCCGGCAAGCTCGCCGACCTCGTGATCCTCTCCGACAACCCCTTGACGGTCGACCCCGCCAAAATCGCCGAGATCCGCGTCCTGGAGACGATCAAGGAAGGCAAGACGGTCTACAAGAGGGTCCCTTGACGAATATTACACGCGAGTTATGATGAGATGGGGACGCTCGATCATCCGAGGAGCGCGATGGATCAGCCAAACCCGACGAAGGCCGAGCGGTTCGAGGAATTCCTTCGAAGACTCGGAGCCGCCCCGGCCGCGTCGAGCTTCGACGAGGCTTATCAGCAGATTTGCGACGTCCTCAACGCCGTCGAGGATGACCTGACTTCGATCCCGTTCGATCCGCCGAACTGGATGGAGGATGGGCGACTTTATCCGCCTCAGATGGACAATATGCGGGATCTTCCCGGCCGAGCCGGAATGAAGCAGCTCCGCAGCCGGCGGCACTTGACCTTGATCGGACCCAACGGAGCGATCGAGATCCAGGATGCCCTTGGCCGGGCGATCTTCGCCAAGCCGGGCGTCGACGGCGGTGTGATTTGAAGGGAGGGGCCGACCATGATCCTGATCGAGCAGATTTACAATGATCTGATCAAACGATTTCCCGGCCTTATGATCAAGCTCGACCCTTCGGAGACGAAGACCGGCTCGTGGTTTCTCGACGTCTTCCGGGAGGGCGGCCTCGATCCCGTGAACGTCGAATGGCGGCCGGATCGCGGCTTCGGCGTCACGACCCCAGGGCCTTACGATTATGGGACCGGGGTCGACGAGGTCTACGGCGACGCGCCAAGGCGACGTTCGATCGCGTCGTCCAACTGGTCGAGTCCGGCGGCCAGACCGTGGCTCCCGAGGCCGTCCGCCTGGCCGAGCTTCGCCAGAGTCGGGGGCTCACGCAGGGGCAGGTCGCCGAGAAGGCGGGCGTCAAGCAGGCCAACATCGCGCGGATCGAGGGGCGCGAGGACATCAAGGTGAGCACCCTGGCCAAGGTCGTCGCCGCGATGGGGGCCACGCTCTCGATCCGGGCCAGGTTCCCCGACGGGACGGAACGAGAGCTGGAGTTCTGACCGGATTCGACCCGTCCGACGCTTGGCGTTGCCGGATGGGCGTGGCCTTCGCCATAATGGGGCTCCACAACGGAACGGAACGATCCTCCCAGGAGTCCTCGCCATTTCCGCCAAACGCAAGCCGCCGAGCCAGCGCCCCGAGCGCCAGTTGGACGAGACGGCGCGGGCCATCGCCCGCCTCACTGAAGAAAAGAAGGCCGAGAAGTCCTCCGAGGCCCGCAAGTCCGACGCGCCGGCCCCGAAGCGGACGGCCAGGCCGGCTGTGAACGGCCTGGGCCAGCGGAGGGTCGGCGGCCCGACCCCGCAGACCTCGACCAAGCGGCCCAAGACGGGCGGCGCCTGATCGATCGACGATTTCTCCAACGTCGCTTGCGTCATCCTGGAGTGCGGGAGCTTGCTCCCGCTTTGCCCGGCGGAGCTTGCTCCGCAAGCCGGCGGGAACGCGTCGGTCGGCGCGGTGCAAGCTCCGCGGATGAGAGCGGGAGCAAGCTCCCGCACTCCAGAAGGCTCGGATTGCGCCCGTCCGAAAGCGTGCCGCTCGGTCAGACCGGCTCGGGGAGGGTCTCGGCGAGGGGGTCGGCCTGGACCTCGGGCTTGGCGGCCCGTTTGCCGAGGCCGAGCATCACGATGATCGTGGCGGAGACGGCCATCGAGACGGCCAGGTACATCAGGCCGCCCCGGAACGAGCCGGTGAGCCGTCCGGACGATCCCGATCACCGACGGGCCGAGCGCAGCCGCCGAGGTTCCCCACCGAGTTGATCAGGCCGATGCTCCCGGCGGCGGCGGACTCGGTCAGGAACAGGGTGGGCAGCGACCAGAAGGCCGGCAGGTACGCCTTCAGGCCGGTCATCGCCACGACGAACAGCGAGACCGTCAGCCAGAGCGGGGGCTTCTCGAGCAGCACCAGCGACCGTCAGGGCCGCGGCCCCCATGTAGATCGGCAGGCTGGCGTGGAGCCGGCGCTCGCGGGTCCGGTCGGAGTTCCAGCCGACGAAGAGCTGGCCGACCAGCGACCCCATCGGCGGCAGGATCACCAGCCAGGTGAGCTGGTCGAGCTTCATGTTGTACCACTGCTCGAGGATCCTCGGCAGGAAGAACTCGACGCCGTAGTTGCCCGTCACGACGAAGAAGTACGCCGCCGCCAGGATCAGCACCTTGGGGTTGGACAGCCCTTCCCAGACCGTCATGTGCTTGCCGGCGGGGTGGGCGGCCTTCTCCCTGGCCAGCTCCTGCTCCAGGGCCTCGCGCTCGTCGGGCTCGAGCCATTTGGCCTGGCCCGGCCGGTCGGTCAAGGTCGCCAGGACGATGATCCCGAGCACGACCGCCGGGATGCCCCAGGCGATGTAGACCCACTGCCAGCCCTCCATGCCCCAGACCTCGGGGTGGTGGACCAGCACGCCGTTGACCGTCTCGTCGGTGCCGATCTTGAGCAGGAGGTTCGAGAGCTTCGGGCTGACGATCTGCGCGATCGGCGTGGCGACGAAGAAATAGGCCAGCGCCCGGGCCCGGTCGCGGGTGGGGAACCAGTGGGTCAGGTAGACGATCACGCCGGGATAGAACCCCGCCTCGGCCAGGCCGAGCAGGAACCGGACGAGGTAGAAGTGCCAGGGGACCTGCACCAGCGCCGTCAGCGCGGCCACGATCCCCCACGAGATCATGATCCGGCTGATCCACTTCCGGGCGCTCCACCGCTCGACGAGCAGGGTGCCGGGGATCTCCAGGAGCAGGTAGCCGACGAAGAAGCAAGCCCGCTGCCGAACCCGATCACCGCGTTGTTGAACCCGGCAGGTCCTTGCTCATCGTCAGCTTGGCGATCGCCACGTTGGCCCGATCGACGTAGGCGATCAGGTAGCTGAGGAACAGGAGCGGGATCAGCCGCCAGTACGCCTTGATCCGCGCCCGGTCCAGCGCGGAGTTCGTCGGGGGCGCCAGCGGCTCGAAGTAGGAGTCGTCGTTGGCCATGGGAGAGTGGCTCGCGGGTCGGGTCGAAGGTTCCGGAGGTCGGCGAAAGGCGTCGCACCGCCCCTTTATGGATTCTGAAACTAACGCGCGGCCCGGCTCGCCGCAAACCTCCGTCCCCCTTCGCGATGAAAAAATGAGGAAGTGGGCCGCTCGCCATCCGGGGGCTCGCTCGGCTACGATGGGCCGGGCCGGCGCGGCTCGGGCCGAGATTTCCAGGGATGGGACGGAGCGGTTCTGGCATGGCATCGGGGGTGGTCGTCTCGTTCGACGTCCGGCGGGGGTTCGGGTTCATCCGCTCGCGGGAATTCCGCGAGGACGTGTTCGTCCACGTCGAGGCCGTCGACGGCCATGTTCCGCTCAAGACGGGCCAGCGCGTGGAGTTCGTCGCCAAGGCGTCCGATCGGGGGCCGAGGGCGACTCGGGTCGTGCCCGGCCGCGTCGGGCTCTCGCCGGCGATGTCGGCCGCCGGCTTCCTGATCGCGGTCCTGGTCGCGGTGACGGGGTCGCTGCACAAGATCGGGCTGGGCTGGGTCGGGGCCTACCTCGGCGCGATCGGCACGGCGACCTGGGCGGCCTTCGCCTGGGACAAGCACCGGGCCGGCCTGGAGGAGCGCCGGGTCCCCGAGTCGGTCCTGCTCGGCCTCTCCCTGATCGGCGGCTCGCCCGCGGCGGCGGTGGCGATGTTCGTGCTCCGCCACAAGACGAGCAAGCCGAGCTTCCTGGCCAGATTCGCCGTCGTGGTCGCGGCGCAGGTCTTCGCGCTGGCGGTCTGGTGGTCGTGGCGGGGGTGAAACCGGATCGCCTTCTCAGCCATCCGTCGGGTCGATGATGGCCTTGAGCAGGCTCGGGAACACCGCCCATGCCTGGAGATAGGTCGTTTCCAGAGGCGCCGGGATGTACCGGCTCTCCGAGAGGAAGATCGGCAGCGACGGGAGCGGATCGCCGACCCCGACGGACTCGACATAGGCCGTCGGCATGTCCCCGCCGATGTACGAGGCGACGATCAGAGGCTTTCCGGGCGGGGCCTCGAAGGGTTCATCGCCAAATTCATCCCAGATCGCCTTGTGAATTCCCTGGGGATCGCGGGGGGTTGGCGGGAAAAGATCGACGACGAGAAGATTGACCCCTTGATTCAAAATATCGGCCGCCTTCTCCACGAAGGATCGGATCGCGTTTCGGCTGTCCTTGTTCCCCGGGGACACGATCTCGATGATGGAGACGACCTTCCCACGACCATGCCGGATCACGACCCGGTCGGCCCGCTTCGCGTAGTTGATCTTCTCGAATCTGGCGATCACGCGGGCAGTCGGCGGGGCCTCCGCGATCGCGGTCCCGCCGGGCTCTCCCTTCGGCTCGCGAGTGCTCAGCGCGACGACATCGGGGATCGGGCGACCGGTGACCTGCTCCGCCATCGCCATGTAACCGGGCGGGAGCAGCCCGCTGTTGAGGGCATTGCGGATCGCGACCACCCAGCACTGGCGAAAATCGTGGAAATCGCCCGGTTCGAGTCGCGTCCAGTCGTGAATCGGCATCGTGAGCCTCCACGGGTCGCCCTGATTTTATCAAGCTCTTCCGCGCCTGGGCAATCTTCCCGGGAAACAACCGAAAGGCTAGAGGTCCCACGGAGAATGATCCGACCCTCTTCGTCCCGTACACCCTGCTCGGCGGCTCGCCTGCCGCGGCGGTGGCGATGTTCGTGCTCCGCCACAAGACGAGCAAGCCGAGCTTCCTGGCCAGGTTCGCCGTGGTGGTCGCGGCGCAGGTCTTCGCGCTGGCGGTCTGGTGGTCCTGGCGAGTTTGATCGTCGCGGCGCGATCCCCTCGGGAGTGATCCCGAAAATGGGGAGATCCCCGGCGCCTCGTCGGGGGCGTCGGGGACCGGGCGAGCGGGCCGGGGCATCACGGTCAGATCTGCTTTTCGACGTGAGTATAGCCCGGCGGCAACGGTTGCGGATTGAGATCGAGCGGCTGCACGCTGGCGGCCCCGTAGCCGATGTGGGCGCCTTGGATGCCGTCGGGGCTCACCGTCACCGTCGAGAGGAGATTACGGCCTTCGAGGCCTTCCAAACCGAGCGGAATCCTGCGATCACGTTTGCGGTCAAACATCGCCGTCTCCTTGTGTTTGGAATCGAAGGGGGCGATTCGCCCCATTCCAGCGAGACTACGCATCGCCGATGGCCCGCGTGACGGCCGACAACCCACGAAAATATAAAGTTCGTAATATCACGGATTCATTGATGAAAGATGCCGCCCGGCACCTTTTCTCCCCGGAATGAGAGACCGGGCCGTTCCCGAATGGGCCCGGGCTCGCGTAAAATCCCTCTATTGAGCAACGATCCGATCGGCCCGTCTCCCCCGGGCCCCAGAACGAGGCGGATGTCCCCATGACTCGAAGGCTCACCTGGCTCGTCGGCCTGGGCCTGGCATCGGCGGTAATCGGCCTGGCGATCGACGGCCCTCAGGCCGACCCGGAGGTCGGCAAGTCGTACCGGGTCCCGTACCGGATGACCGACACGAACCACTTCCTGGTCCGCGTCCGGATCGACGGCAAGGGACCGTTCAACTTCCTGGTCAACACCGGCGCCCCGGCCCTCTTCGTCGGGGCGGAAGCGGCCCGGAAGATCGGCCTCAAGCCCGACCCCGACGAGTATTTCACCCCGATCGGCCGCCTCGACTTCGAGGGAGGCGCCAGCCTGACCGGGATGAAGGCCCGGGTCGAGGACATCTTCCAGATGGTCGGCATGAACGCCCTGGGTCTTCCCGGCGCGTCGATCGACGGCATCCTCGGCTTCACCGCGCTGGCCCGGTTCAAGATCGAGCTCGACCCGACGAAAGACCGGATGACCTGGACCCGGCTCGACTACACCCCCAAGGACCCGTTCGTCCCCCGCGCCGCGCTCAAGAAGAAGATGCCGGCCGAGATGCAGGCGATGAACGCCCTCGGGCCGATCGCCAAGCTCGCCGCCGCCTTGATCGGCAAGCAGCCCGAGGAGCAGCTCCACCCTCGGGGGTTCCTCGGGATCGAGCTGGCCGAGGCGTCGGGCGGGTTGAAGGTCGTCGGCCCCCTGGCCGATTCCCCCGCCTCCGGCGCGGGCCTCAAGGCCGGCGACCGCCTGGTCAAGGTCCTCGACAGGCCGGTCGACACCCTCAAGGCCGTCCGCGAGGCCGTCGCCGAGGTCCGGCCGGGCGACAAGGTTGCCGTCTCCGTGGTCCGGGACGGCCAGACGCTCGACCTGACCCTGACCGCCGGGGAGGGCTTTTAAATGGGCCTCGACACGCTCCGGATCCGCCGACCGCTCGCCCTGCTCTCGGTCGCCGCGCTGGTGGCGGGCCTCCCCTCGGCCCTCCCGGCTCAGGCGCCGCCGCCTTCCAAAGCCGCCTCGGTGCCGTTCGAGCTGGTGGCGTCGAACCACATCGTCGTGAAGGCCACGATCAACGACAAGGGGCCGTATCGCCTGGTCTTCGACCTCGGGGCCCCGGTGACGCTGATCGGCAACCGGTCGGCCGAGGAGTCGGGCGTGGTCGCCAAGGGCGCCCCGAAGTCGTTCCTGATGGCCATGCGCGGCGAGGGGACGATCAAGGACCTGGAGGTCGGCGAGCTGAAGGCGAAGGACGTCCCGGTGATCGTCCTCGACCACCCCACGCTCAAGGTCCTCGGCGGGTTCCTCGGCCGGCCGCTCGACGGGATCATCGGCTTCACCTTCTTCGCCCGCTACCGGACGACCATCGACTACCAGGCCAGGATGATGACCCTGGAGCCGGTCGACTTCGAGGTGCAGGACATTCTCAAGGACCTGCCCGACCGCCTGGCCGGCCCCAAGATCGCCAAGCGTCGAGTCCTGGCACCGGGCGGCCTCTGGGGCCTGACCCTGGGCGACCCGGTCGACGACGGTGCCGGCGTGGTGATCAAGACCGTCCGCCCCGGCTCCCCCGCCGAGCTCGCCGGCCTGAAGGCGGGAGACATCCTGACCACCCTCGACGGCCGCTGGACCGCCAGCGTTTCCGACGCCTACGCCGCCGCCGGTGGCGTGTCGCCCGGCCAGCTCGCCGAGGCCGTCATCCTCCGCGAAGGCAAGGAATTGAGAGTGGAAGTCAAGCCGGTCGAGGGGATCTGATCCAATGGCCCCCTCTCCCCTTGCGGGCATCGGTATGGACACAACTTTTCGACCTGGGTAGTTTCGATCGGCATGGCTATCATTTCGGCCACCTGGACAGCCGTCACCAGGATCGGTATTGGAAGCTCGTGAGCGAGCATTCGCACGCGGTCAACGCCCTCGTGACGGGGCTGTCCGCCCTGCCGGGTACGGCCCGGCCCTTCGCCGCGACTCGGGCCATGAGCCGCTTCCTCAACCATGAGGACATCCCTTTCCACGCCTTGGTCGAGCCCGCCCAGGATGCCGTCCGCGCCGCTTTGGCCGGCTGCCCGGAGCGGTTCGCGCTGGTCGTCCACGACTGGTGCATGTTCAACTTCAACGAGCACGAATCGAAGCGCGACCGCTATGTCCGGTCCCACGACACCGATCGGGGCTACGAGTTGGGCACCGCCCTGGTCGTCGCCGCCGCCGATGGCCGCCCGCTGGGGCCGATGGAGTTCCGCCTCCGCACCGCCGAGGGCATGCTCTCCACGCGGATCGGCGGGGCCGCCCTGCCGCCGGGGCACGTCGACGAGCTCGACGAGGTGATGGCGGCGGCGGGCCGGTGGGGGTTGGGCCGCACGCTGATCCACGTCATCGACCGCGAGGCCGACTCGGTCGGCCATTACCGCCGCTGGCAGGCCGCCGGCCATCGGTTCGTCGTCCGTGCCGACCGCGAGCGGGTCGTCCTGCACGAGGGCCGCGAGTGCAAGCTGGGCGAGGTGGTCACCGGCCTGGTCGGCTCGTTCACCGACGTGCTCGACGCGGAGGGCCGGCCCGAGGTGGTCACGATCCGGGCCGGGACCGGGACGGTCCGCGTCGCCGAGGCGGCCGTGGTCCTGCACCGGCCGGCGCGGCATCACACCGGCGAGAAGACCGCCGGCGGCCACAAGAAGCAGATCGAGGTCCCCGGCCCGCCACTGCCCCTGCGGATGGTCGTGACGCGGGTGGTCGACGAGGCGGGGACGGTGTTGGCCGAGTGGTGGCTGCTGACCAACGTCGTCGGCAAGGACGCCGACGCGGCGACGATCGGCCGTTGGTACGCGTGGCGGTGGTCGATCGAGTCGTATCACAAGTTGCTCAAATCGGCCGGCATGAACGCCGAGGCGTGGCAGCAGGAGACCGGCGTGGCGTTCCTGCGGCGGCTGTGCGTGGCGAGCATGGCCTGCCTGACCGCCTGGCACCTTCAGCGCGACCGGTCGCCGGCCGCGACGCGGCTCCGCGTCATCCTGGTCCGGCTGTCCGGGAGGCAGATGAAGCATCGGGTCGAGTCGACGGCCCCGGCCCTGCTGGCCGGGCTGGAGCGGCTGCTGGCCATCGACGACCTGATGCAGGTCGAGGACCTGGAAGAAGTCCTCGCCTTGGCCCGTCGCCAACTCCCTCGCCTCTTCCCTGAACGCTCCGGTTGACCAACTCGAAAAGTTGTGTCCATACCGATGCCTTGCGGGAGAGGGTTGGGGAGAGGGGTCGATCACCGTGGCCTGAGAGCGGAACCCCTCTCCCCAACCCTCTCCCGCAAGGGGAGAGGGGGCCATAAGCCGCAAGCGACTCATGGCTCATTCGACGGTATCGGGATCTGACCGGGCCCGGAATCGACAGGGAGAGATCGATTGAGCGACCCGTCACCGACCCCCGAGCCGGAGCGTCCCGGGCCCCGGCTCCGACGCTTCACGCTGCTCGACGCCGTCGCGCTGATCGCGGCGTTCGCGGTCGGCCAGAGGGGTTACATGGCCGTGATGGCGATCTACAGCGCGACCAGCGTCAGCTCTCCGGGCCAGGTTCTGTGGAGCATCCAGAGTCGCGGCCTGCTGACGTTGCCCTACCACGTCCTCTTCTGGTTCGAGGTCGCGGCGCCGATGCTGCTCTCGCTGGCCGCGACGCTGCTGGTACTCCGCCGCGTCTCGCCGAGGCCGGAGCCCTCGCGGCTCGCCCGCCAGCCCGGCGCGGTGGCGATCTCGGCGGCGTTCCTGGGTGCGGCGTTCGTGTTCGCGGCGTGGGGCCTGGTCGGCTACCCGCTTCTCCGGGCCGGGAAGCTCGTCGCCGCCGGTGTGAGCCTCTCGACGCAATACCCGGTGATCCTCCGCGTGATGTTCTTCTCGATGGTCGCCTCGGGCGCGTTGATCGCGGGCGGTTGGGGGAACCTGCTCCTCAACGGGTCCTCATCCGGGGATTCCGACTGGATCGAGCGATCCGGGAGAATCCTGGGTGTCGCCTGGCTGCTCGCCACGCCGATCTATCTTTGGGCCGCGCTGATTATCTATTAAAAGGGAGCATGGGAACCAGGAGGAATGTCCGAACTCGCCCGCGCGTCGCCGCCGGTCCACCCCTGGGACGGCTATCTGATCGGGCCGGAGAACGCGCTGGCGCAGGCCGGGGCGATGGCCCTGGCTCGGGGCGAGACGGCGGGCGTCTCGCCATTGGTGATCCACGGGCCGTCGGGGTCGGGGAAGTCGCGGCTCCTGGCGGGCCTGGTGGCCGAGCGGCTCCTGCGTCGGCCCGAATCGGCGGTGGCACACCTGGAGGCGGAGGCGTTCGCCGCGGCCTGCGCCGAGGCGTCGGGACGGGCCGGCGGCTGGGCGGAGGTCCGCGACCGGTTCCGGAGGCTCGACCTGTTCGTCCTCGACGACCTGCACGCCCTGGAGCGTGCCCCCTGGGCGATGGAGGAGCTGTCGCACACGCTCGACGCCCTTGATCAGGCCGGCGCGGCGGTGGCCGTCGCCGCGAGGACGGGCCCCGGCCAGTGGTCGGGCTGGCCAACCCGGCTGGTCAACCGGCTCGTCGGCGGGCTCTCGATCCGGCTCGACCCGCCCTCGTTGGAGTCCCGCCGTCGCTACCTGCTCGACCGCGCCCGATCCGGCCGCCTGGCCCTGCCGACCGAGGTGATCGAGCCCCTGGCCGAGGCCGCCGACGGCTACCGGACGCTCGACGGCTGGCTCGCCCGGTTGAAGCTGACCGCGCGGGTTGGTCGCCGCGAGGTCGGCCCGGACCTCGTCGAGTCGATCCTGGCCGGCGACCCGATCGAGCCTCCAACGCTCGACGAGATCGCGCGGGCCGTGGCCGCGAAGTTCGGCCTGAGGGTCAAGGATCTCCGGTCCTCGACCCGTCGCGCGGTCGTCGCCGAAGGCCGGCACCTGGCGATGTACCTGGCGAGGCTCCATACCCCGGCGAGCTTCCGGGCCATCGGCGACTACTTCGGAGGCCGCGACCCCGCGACCGTCCGCCACGCCTGCCAGGCCGCCGCCGCCCGGATCGCCGCCGACCCCGCCCTGCTCGCCGCCTCCGAGGCCCTGGCCAGGGGATGGAGGACGGGCGAGGGGGGGTGAGTCAGGTCGTCCTATGAGACCGGCGAACCCGGCTCGACCTCGAGCTTCTTGCGGAGCGATTCGATCTCGGCGCCGATCGGGATCTTGGCCGAGGCGGGGAACAGGATGAGCTTCTTGAAGTTCACCTCCGCCAGCGCCAGCTTCTCGCGGGCCTCGTCGATTCGGCCGAGGTCGACGAGCACCAGGCCGAGGTTGTTCAGCAGGAGAACCTCCTGCGGAGCGAGCTTGCAGGCCTCTTCCAGGACGACGACCGCCTCGGTCGGCCGCCCCATCTTCCAGAGCATCAGGCCCTGGTTGCCCAGGCAAATCGCCTCGCGCCCGCCGATCTCCTCGGCCTTGACGAACCACTCATACGCCTCCGACCACTCCTCCCGCATGGAGTGCAGCAGGCCCATCGTGTTGGCGCGTACGGGCGATCCTTTGCGGCGAAGACGGGGCGGGGCGTAAGGGTTCCGGGCGGCTGACGGATCGTCCGGCCGGGCGTTCGCTGAGTCGCTCGCCTCGATTGCATCCCGAAGCTCCGCGATCGCCCCAGCCGTGTCGCCCGCATTCCCCCGCTTCAGGGCTCGCGAGGCGGCCCGGTCATACTGGCGGTAGAGCTGGTAGCCGATCAGGACGACAAACACCCCCAGGATCAGGCCGAAGACGATCACCACCCTCAGCCAGCTAGGGGTCGGGTCGGGGGCCGGCTCCTTCGCGGGCTCTCCCCCGCTGAGCATGTAGCTGATCAAGCCCACGACCGCGATCAGGAACACCCAGATCCATGATGACGTCGAATTCGTGGGTTCGGAAACAGGCTCCGGCGCGGATTTGAACTTCCTGATCCATCGAAAGAGTCTGAGGAGATTCCAGGCCGCCAGCCCCACGACCACGAAGATGACCGCCAGCCCGAAGATGACCATCCAGTCCTGATTTGCCATCCGGCCCACTCCATGCCCGCCCTCTCCTCCGCGAATCTCGCGGCGCGATGAGGAAGATCGGCCGGCCAGGATACCGCCGGCCGGTGATCCGATCAAGGTTTACCAACGACCCGGTCCTTCCCCTCGATCCAGACCGGCTGGGTGAAGGCGCCATTCGTGGCGATGTCCCAGACTTCGAGCCGGGCCCAGGTCCGGCCGGTCAGTTCGGGCTGGAGGGTCAGGGTCTTCTGGCCGAATGAGGGGGTGTCGGACAGGTCGATCCGCTCCCGATAGACTTTCTGGCCGTCGCCGGAGACGACCTCGGCGAACTTGAGGGGGAAGGTCCAGGAAAGGTCGATCCGGACCTCGGGACGGTCGCCCGGCGCGAGGGTCAGCGTCTGGCCGCCGTCCCGCCCGCCGATCGTGGCGGCGTTCAGGAGGATTTCGCCGGTCGTCACGAAGAACCGCCCGGCTCGGAGGGCGTCGAGGATCGGCTGCCAGCCCTCGTCGAACCGGGGGAGCCGGTCGAGCTTGACGTAATTGATGTTCATGTGCCCGTAAAGCTCGTGGGTGTGGTCGACCTTGAAGACGTTGACCTCGCCCAGGAGGAGCTTCTTGCGGCCCCAGTTCGACATGTCGTCGAGCAGGTCGAGGCAGCGGTCGCCGAGCCGGGCACGCGAGAGGTCGGCGGGCATCGCCTTCCAGGCGGCACCGAGCCAGGACTCGCCCTTGAAGAAATCCTCATCCTTGTAGAGATCGGGCGTGAAGTTCGACGCCTTGATCCGGGCGTGCGCCGTCCAGGCCAGGCCGTGCTCGCGCTTCAGGAGTTCGAACATGTCCTCGGTCCCGCCGACGTGGTAGACCGTCCCGTACGTCGGGTCGGCCTCGAAGAACGGCTGGCCGGCGGCCCGCTTCATGGTCCAGAAGACGGGTTTGGGGAACATCTCGAGCCAGTGGCCGGGGTTCCGGCCGGGCTTCCGGGGGCCGAGGTAGAGGTTGGCCTCCTCGCCGGGGATGAGCAGGAGCTTGTCGTCGGAGAGGCGGCGGCACTCGTCGAACATCGCGGCCAGCTCGGGCAGGCGGAGCGGCCCGGGGTCGTCGGGGTGGCCGTCGCCGTGGAACTCGGCGACGTGCACGGCGTTGACGCCCAGCCCCTTGAAGACCCGGACGAGGTCGGGGATGGGCAAGGGGTTGACCTTCGCGGCCTTCTGCTTCATCGCCTCGACGGTGAAGGCCATGTGCCAGTGGCTGGTGAAGGTCTTGTGGCCGGGAAGCTCGGGGAAGCGGTCGCCGTGGGTGAACCGGAGGGTCTCGCGGAGCGCGTCCTCGGCCGGGCCTCGGCTCAGGAGGTAGAAGACCCCCAGCCGCTGCTCGGTCCCCGGCGGGGCGTTGAACCAGGGGACGAAGTTGCCGCCGCCGGTCTCGGGCTGGCGGACGCCGAGGCCGAAGTCCGAGCCGAGGCCTCGATGATCGCGGCCGTGCCAGACCGTCTTGAGGTTGTCGGTCCAGTCCCTCGGGAAGAAGAACTGGTGAGGCGGCGGGAAGCAGGCGAGCGAGCCGCCGTCGGACTCGGCCACGATCGTCCGGTGCCGGACCGCGTGGGCGACGTCCGCGCCCTCGGCGGCGATCGACTCCCGGACGAGCCGTCCTTCGGTGTCGACCCAGGCCAGCCCCTTGCCGATCGGCGAAGCTCCGACCAGGCCCGCGTCGTAAGTGAACGCCCGGCGGTCCTCCGTCGTCGAGACCACCGCCTCGACCTGCAAGAGCCTGGCCCCGGCATACGCGGTGACGACCACCTCGCCCCGGAACGGCCCGACCTCGATCGGGCCGACCGCGACCGAACCTCGCTTTCCCTGGCCAAGAACCCGGAAATCCTTGCCGGTGAGGGTCGAGGCGTAAGCCTTGTGCGGGCGTCTGGCGGGGTTGTCGAAGAAGACGTTGAAGACGCTCATCCCCGGAGGGGTCGGCGGGGGATTCTCGCGGCTCCCGACGACAACGAAGGCGGCCGGGTTGACCTTCTCGGCCAGGGTCGTCGACCGGCCCGAGGCGTCCTCAACGATCGCCAGCCGTTCGAAGAGCGGCCGACCGGGGCGGAGGTCGATCGTCAGGCGGCCCGACTCCCCCTCGGCGCAGGGCCAGGACAAGGTGGCGCGGTCCCCCTCGCGGCGGACCTCGACCTCGGCCCCGACGGCCCGCCCGAGGCCGAGTGTCAGAAAGAGCGCCCCGCCGCAAGCCCAGGCCGCCCACCGGCGGCCGATCCTGGTGGCCATGATCCTGGTCTCCCTGCGAAAGAGCCTCGCGAGCCGCCGACCCCGGCCCAGAATATAGGGCCGATCGTACCGAAGCGAGGTCCCGCCGGGAAAAACTCTCCGCTACGATCGGCGGGACGGGATGATAGACTGGAGGGCCGGAGACCTCCACCATGAAACGGGTCGGGTTGATCGACACGTCCGCCGAAGCCCGAAGCGTCCTGGACGCCGTCTATCGGGCGATGTTGACGGCCCGGAAATGGGCCATCCTGGGCGACCTCTACCGGATGGGCCGGGACCTCCACGCGGCCGGGGTCCGGGTCCGCCGTCCCGGAGCGACCCCGGCCGAGATCCGAGCGGAGTGGATCGCCACGCATCTCAGCGAAGTCCCTTTCCAGGCGATCCCACATAAGGAGCCCGGCATGGATCAGCCGATCGATAACCTCCGCGTTGTCCGCGAGGTCATCGCCGCCTTAGACTCGCTCGGGATCGCCTATGCCCTCGGAGGGTCGCTGGCCAGCGGGATTCACGGGATCACCCGGTACACGTCGGACGCCGACGTCTCCGTCGAGCCTTTCGAAGGGCTCGAAGGCCGGTTCGTCGCCTCGTTCGGGCCGGACTATTACGTGAGCCTCGACGCCGTCCGCCAGGCCCTCCGCGACCGCTCGACGTTCAATATCATCAACACGTCGATGGGTTTCAAGGTTGACGTGTTCGTCCGAAAAGACCGGTCGTTCGAGCGGTCGCTGATGCGTCGGAAGGTCTTCGCCGCGATGGCCGACGCGCCCGATCGGCCGATCTCCGTCGTCAGCGCGGAGGATTCGATCCTCCTCAAGCTGGAATGGTATCGCCTGGGCGGCGAGACGTCCGAGCGGCAATGGCTCGACGTCCTTGGCGTCCTCCGGGTCCAGGCCGGGCGGCTCGATGAGGCGTACCTCGACCTCTGGGCGGCCGAGCTGGGCGTCGCCGATCTCCTGGCCGACGCCCGGCGCGAGGCCGTTGTTTGAAAGGGCTCAGGCTGACGACCCGACACTTCTTCAGCAGACCGTCTTGCTGGGCTCTTTCTGCCTCCCTCTCCCTCTCGGGAGAGGGCCGGGGGTGAGGGTGGTCGCCGGGCGAGTGGCTCTCGATCGAGCCTTTTTTCCGGCCCGCTGGTCAGGCGACGCCCCTCACCCCCGGCCCCTCTCCCGGAGGGAGAGGGGAGGAAGACGGGCCGGCAACCCCCAAGGATCACCGATTACCGCCCGTTCACCGGCATCGGGCTCAGGCCTTGGCCGGCGGCTTGAGGAGCCCCCTCGACCGCATCCAGTCTTCGAGCCGCTGGGGCCAGGCGGCGACGGGGTGCTTGATCGGCTTCATCCCGTAGCCGTGGCCTCCCGACGAGTAGACGTGCAACTCGGCGGGGACGCCGGCCCGCTTCAGGGCGAGGTAATACTGGACGCTGCTCTCGACGGTAATCGGGTCGTCGCTGGCGTGGGCGAGGAAGGTCGGCGGTGACTCCGAGCCGGCCCGGATCTCGGGGGCGAGCCCGGCGTTGCCCTTCTTGAGCAGGTAGGCCGGATAGATCAGGACGGTGAAGTCGGGCCGGCAGTTGACCTTGTCGGCGGCGTTGACCGGCTCATACGACCGCTTGTCGAAGTTGGTCGAGGCCCACGCGGTGAGGTGCCCTCCGGCGGAGAAGCCGAGCAGGCCGATCCGTTTGGGGTCGATCCCGAGGTCGCCGGCCTGGCTCCGGACCAGGCTGACGGCGCGCTGGGCGTCCATCAGGGCCTGGGGCGGCGGCTGGTCGTTGGGCGTGCCGGGACGCCGAGGGATCCGGTACTTGAGCACGACCCCGGTCACGCCGATCGTGTTCAGCCAGCGGGCGACGTCCTCTCCCTCGTGGGAGATGGCCAGGATCCCGTAACCGCCGCCGGGGCAGATCACGATCGAGGTGCCGGTGTCCTTCTCGGGGCTCGGCCGATAGACGGTGATCGTCGGCTTCGAGACGTAGGACACGCGGGTGATGCCGTCCTTGCCGACCTCCGACTTCTCTTCGGCGATCTTGCCGGACTCGCCCGGGGCGACCCCCGGCCAGAGGTCGATCGTCTTGGGCTTCGGCGGCTCGTTGGCCCTCGCCGCCGAGCCGAGGCCGATCGCAAGGCAGATTCCCAGTCCGATCGCGGTGACTTTCATGAGTGAGCGCTTCCTGATTCGGGTCGAGGGAGAGATCCGGGCACGACGCCGGATCATCCTAATGGGTGCCCGGGCCGTCCGCAACGACCGTCGCTCAAGTCGCCCGGATCGGTGATACCTCGCCCTCGGGCCAGCGACCCTGGCGGAGAGACCAGCCGTGTCCTTCGACGCAGACGGCGGCGACATAACCGGGCTCGGCGGGGATCTCGACGAGCGACCAGCGGGCGGCTTCTTCGGGGTCGGGGAGGGTGGCGAGCAGGGCGGCCGGGCGACCGGGGCCGAGGGAGACCTCGAACTGGTCGAGCGGCAGCGCCAGGCCCTTCCCCTTGGCCTTAATGTAAGCTTCTTTACGCGTCCATCCGTGGAAGAAGGCGAGCGCCCGCGAGTCTTCGGGCAAGGCGCGCAGCTCGGCGACCTCGCCGGGGGCGAAGAACCGCCCGGCGATCGCGTCGCCGCCGAAGTCGGGCCGGATCCGCTCGATGTCGACGCCGATCTCTCGCCCCAGCGTCAACGCGTACACGACCCACGGGCCGGAATGGGCCAGGTTGAAGCGGATCGGAATGCCAACATTCAAGTTCGGGTCGAACCCCGGCTTGCCGTGGCCGTTGGCGACGAACCGGAGCGACTCCGGCGCCCGGTCGAGGTAGCGGCCCAGGATCGTCCGGAGCAACCCCCGGCCGATCGCGAACCGCCTCCGGTCGTGCGGGAAGGCGAACCGGTCGGCCCGCCGCCGCTCGTCGTCGGTCAGGAGCGCCCGCATCGCCCCGACCGCCTCGTCGGACGCGTCGCGCGAGGCGGTCCAGACGTGGACCTCGTCGGGGAGGAGGGGGACCATCCGATCGATTCCCTTGCTGGTGGATTCAACCGACCGAATCGTGAAAGTCTTCCTCCCCTCTCCCTCCGGGAGAGGGGCCGGGGGTGAGGGGCGTGGCTTCACCACCGGGCCGGAAAAACGCCCGATCGAGAGCCACTCGCCCGGCGACGACCCTCACCCCGGCCCTCTCCCAGAGGGAGAGGGAGGCAGAGGAAAAGCCCCTTTCATGTCGTCAATCCCGCGACGGCCTCAGCTCCCAGACCTCGCCGAAGAAGTCGGCCGCGACGATCTTGCCGGGCCTCCTGCGCGTCGGGCGGGGTGGTGATGTCGACGATCGCCCAGTCGGGGAGCTTGGGCACCTGTCTGGCATTGTTCAGAGTAATCATATTCTCGGAACGTGAAACCGCTATTCAAGACGACATACTTCGACGGGTTCAGCGGGTTCGGGTAGATCAGGATCGGCGCGTGGGTCTCGGCCGGGAAGGTCTTCGCGCCGACGACGATCTGGTCGTTTTCCCAGTGGATCGGCAGCTTGGTCGGCGATCCGCTTGAGGAAGGCGTTGCTCTCGGGGTCGCCCCAGAGGATCAGGTTGCTGGAGGCGATGTCGGCCTCGGTGACGTCCGCGTCGTCCTTGACCCGCGCCTCGCCCCGGAAGTGCCTCCGCCAGTGCTCGACGGCCCGGTCACTCTCCTGCTTGACCCACTCGCCGACCTTCGGGTACTTCGCCTGGCCGGTCGGGCGGACGACGAGGAACGAGTCCATGAAGGCGTCGTCGATCGGCCCCTGGAGGTCGTGCCGCTTGCGGATGGTCGAGTCGGGGGGCACCAGCGACGAGATCGGGGTCGGGGATCGAGATCGTCCGGGGCGAGTCGGAGGAGCCCGGCAGGGCCTGATTCTTCCGCTCCCAGGTGTCGCCGACCTTGGTCAGCTCGACGTGCCACGAGCGGTCGGAGCGCGGCCGGGGGACGGGGATCTCGACCGAGTCGATCGTCAGCAGGACCGTCCTCGCCGGGTCGAGCGGGCACCAGCCGGGGGGCATGTCGAGCGTCAGGGCGGTGACATTCTTCGTGACGACCTCGACCGTCGAGTCATCGACCAGCCGGGCGCGAACCGAGGCCATGGTCCAGTGCTCGCCGAGGGCGTCGATCGTGACCCAGCTCATCTTGTTGTACTTGAGCGTGTACGTGACGAAGTTGACGCTCCGGAAGATCCGCTTGCGGCCGGCGGTGGCGATGCTGTCGATCCGCCGCTCGACCTCCTTCTTGGCCTCGGGGTGATAGGCGTGCTTGGTGGCCGGGCCGATGATGTGGACCAGCCGGACCTCCTCGGCCCGGAGCGCCTCGTCCATCACGTCGGCGGCCTGCTTCTGGGTGTCGAGCTCGCCGCTGTAGGCGACCGTCGGGCACTGGAGAAGGTTCGCGGCGTAGTCCGTGCAGTCGTAGAGATGCCAGAGCGCCTTCTCGTACCAGGTCGGCTCGACCGCCTCGTTCTGGAAGACCTTGAGGAACCGGGGCGTCTCCGCGAACCCCGCGCCGGGGTTGGCGGCGAACCAGCGGTCGGAGTAGTGCACGGCGAACTGCCAGGCCGCCGCGCCGCCCATCGAGAACCCCCGGACGCTGATCCGGTCCTCGTCGACCTTGTACTTCCGCTTGACGTCCTCGATCGCCTCCAGGACGTCGACCTCGCCGGCGAACTTATACGCGTTGCAGTACCGGCCGTAGGGATGCAGGACGATCGTGTCGGGCGGGGTGAAGGTGCCCGCGCTGGTGCTCGCGGGTGTCGATGAAGTTGACCTCGCTGGCGGTCTCGCCCCGGCCCTGGAACCAGATGTCGAGCCGGTAGCGGTGCGGGGTGAGCGTCGTGTAGGTCGGCGGGACCACCAGGCCGTAAGGCTGGACCGAGCCGTCGATCTTCGAGACGTAACCACGGACGACCAGGCCGGTCTGCGTCGTCCAGGGGGCCTCTCCCTTGAGCAGGGCCTCGGCCCGGCCCGACCCCTCTTCGAGCTGGTGCTTCGCCTTGGCGATGTCCCTGGGGTCGAAGAACTCCTGGTACTTCAGCGCGTCGTGCACGGCCTTGTAGAAGACCTGGACGTCGGGCAGGAGAGACTGCGTCCTCGCGTCCTTCTTCGCCTTGAGCTGCTCGATCGCCTCCTGGAGCTTCCCGAGCCCATCCTCCAGCGCCTTGCGGTCGTCGGCCGAGACCTCGATGCCGAGCTTGGGGATGCGCCGGACGTTCTCCGGCCGGTTATCGGCCGGGCCGTCGGCCAGGGCGGCGGCGACCATCACCAGGCAGGAGAGCGGGATGACCAGGAGAGATCGCATGGAAGTTCGGTCCTGCATGACGCGGTTTCGGGGCGAGGGCACGGAGCCCGGCCGGCCCTCGGACCCGGCTCGATCGGGCCAATCCCAACAAGTCTAGGAGATCCCCCGCCCTCGGAAAAGGCCCGCGTGCCGGATGCCCGGGTCATTCCCAGGGTTGGGCTGCGCCAGGAGATTCCGGCACCGGGCTCGATCGTGCCTCCTCCGGCGAGCGAAGCGAGCCTCTGTCCCCCTCTCCCCTCGCGGGAGAGGCTCTCGTAGGGGACGCTCCGCGTCCCGTCCGCCGATCGGCCGCGCCGGACCCACGGGACGCGGAGCGTCCCCTACGAGATCTCTCCCGGAGGGAGAGTGGAGGAAGATCGACTCACGAGCCTCCACAGATCCGTCGAGCCCGCCAGGCCTCAGCGTGCCCGTCCGATCGTGATCGGCACGTCCACCGAGCCCGGGAAGACCGGGTTCCAGGCCGGAAAGGTCGTCTTCACGGGCGCCGGGGCGGGCTTCGAGGCCGGCCGGGCGGGCGCCGGGGGCGTCGCGACGGCGGGCAAAAACGAACCCAATTGCTGCATCGACTTCTGGGCCGAGGCGAACTCCGCCTTCGCCGCCGAGACGACGTCCCGCCCCTTCGCGTCCTTCGAGTGCTGACGAAGCTCCTTGAGGGCCTTGAAGAAACCGCGTTCGGCGGCGGCCTCGTACTTGCGGGCGAGGGTCGCCTCCTTCGAGGGGTCGAACATTGCCCGGCGGGCGGCCTCGGACCGGAGCTTGGCCGCTTCCTCTTCAGAAACACCCTCGGGCGCGACAAAGTCGGCCTCGACCTGGCGGACGCGTTCGGCCAGGGCCGCCGTCTGCTGGTCGGCGGACCGATTCATCCGGACCATGCTCAGCGCGGCCTGACGGGCCAGGTCGCGGCCGATCTCGTCGGAGGCGTTCAGCTCGCGGGCGTAGGCGGCGGCCTTGCCTCGACCTCGGCGGCGTCGGCCTCGGGTAAAACAATACCCCCGCCGGTCAGCCCGTGCTTGAGGGCATTGGCCCGCGATCGTTCCTTGCCCTCATCGGTCTTCGGTCCCGTGCTGCGTGCGGCGTTTTCCCGGTTCGCGCGGATCTGGGCTTCGCTGGCGGGCATGGGTGCGGTCCTCGGCGCGGGTCCATGGGGCAGTTATCCGTTCCGTCCTTTATATTCAGAACGAAGCCAGCGACTTTATTCCTGTTTCTGGACGGAATCGGATGGATTTCGGGAAAAAGTGTGACCTCTGATCTTACAATCGGCCGGGGGAACCAGCCGATGCGATTGATCCGCCGGAAGTTCACCGTTCGTCGGATGATGGTCGCCGTTGCGGTTACGGCGGCCTTCATGGCCGGCTGTATCCAGGCGGGGAAATGGGTCCGTCTCGCTGCGGCGTCCCGCGAATACGAGAAGTGCCTGAAGTTTCACATTGAGGGGAGAGTCTTGCTGAGCCAGTGCGTCGAGAAATCTCGACGTCTCATGGATGCCCGCATCGCCCTATCCTTGACGCGGAAGGAGCAAGCCGCCGCTATCATGGCTCATGTCGAGCGGATCACCCCGCTGATCGTGGAGGAGCGTCAGTGGTCGGGGGCTGTGCACGACGAGCCGGACATCGCGAGCGTCACCGAGGCCGAGATTTCTGTTATCGAGTGCAAAAAAATGCTCGAACGGCTATCCGGGAACCCGTGATGAGCGGCGGGATGGCTGGGTTTCCGCCTTCGAAGCCGATCGCGCCTTGCCGACAGGGCAAGCCCCGATACCGTTGAATGAGCCGTAAAGTGGGGATCACCCGCGACTTTCGCTTCTGTCCGAGCCGTGCACGCAGCGCAGCGGAGTCAGCGGCCCGCACCGCCGGACCTGCCCGCTTACTCCGCTGCGCTGCGTGCACGGCTCGGACAGAAGACCCTCATCCCCCGGACCCTCTCCCGGAGGGAGAGGCGACGCAGAAAAACCACGGGAATCGGAAGTTACGACTCGCTAAATGGTATCGGGGCAAGCCCTGCCCTACGTGCTGTTTCTGGACGGAATCGGATGGACTTTGGAAAAAGCGTGACCTCTGACTTTACAATCGGATCGTGGACCAGCCCGATTCTCCTCAGGAACCACACTCATGCGTCGAAATCGGGTTCTTCGATGGTTGGGGATCGTCCTGGCGACGTTGGTCGTTCTATCGATTGGATATCGTCCATCACTGCAAGCCGGGCTGAACCACAAGGAAATCGCGGATGAGCCAGACGACATCATTCTTTCGGGAAAGGATCATGAAGCGGGGCCGACCAAGGTCTACCTTCCGCACCGCCCGATGAGCCTCCCGCAACTCAAAGTTCACCTGAAACTTCAGGAAAAGCACAGGATCGACTTCCCGAATGGTACGCCCCTGGAAGGTATCAAGAAGCACATTGAAGATATCACGAAGGACAAGGGTGATTTTCCGGACGGGATCCCGATCTACGTCAACCCACAAGGATTGAATGACGCGGACAAGACGATGGCGTCAACGGTTGCGATCAGCATCAAGGGCATGCCCCTGGCAACGACCTTGACGTTGTTGCTCCAGCAACTCGGCCTCGTGTATTGGGTGAACACAGATGGCTTGCTCATCATCACGTCGAATGTGAGCGACGACCCGACGCCTGACAATCTGGACGGGGAGATTCTCACGGAACTGGAGAGCCTTCGCACCGAAGTCCGTGCGTTGCGTGCTGAGATCCGTGCCCAAAATCGCGGGGACTCGGCCGAGAAGCAAAAGCCGATCCCGCGTTGACGGCAGGGCAAGCCCTTCCCTACGTGCTGTTTCTGGATGGGATCGGATGGACCTTTGGGAGAGGTATGACGCGAGGTCGATTCGGCCCGCGATTGAGTATGAGGGGTGCCCGTCTATTGTCGGCGACCAGGGTTCCGGCCCACGCTTGGGGCACACGGGTTGAGGACAAGCCCTGGCACCCAATGTTGCCCACTCGGCCACTACCCCGCCGTCCACCCTGAGCCAACAGAGAGGATGCAGGATGGTTCTATTCCGGTCCACAAGCCTTACTGTCCTGACCGTCATCCTCCCTCTGACCATTTTTGGCGTCATGATGTCTGACGTCTCAGGATGCGGTGCCGCTCCCGAGGGACGAGTTCTTGACGTCAAGTCTGGCGGGGATCTCTATTTGGTCTCGGATGGGGAGCTTTCCTCTGGTGCGTCAATCTACTTTCACATCCTGCTCGACCTGCCATCTGACCGCAGGAAATGCCTGGACGGCGGAGAGACGATCCGAGTGATCGAGATCCCGACTGGTGAGATCCACGCCAAGGTCGCGATTCTTTCAGGTTCTCATCAAGGAAACATCGGTTGGGTGCATCGCGACCTGATTACGCCGAAATGGTACAAAGCCGCTGTTCGTAATATCGTTAATATTCTGATTTTGTTGTTTATTTATGTTATGCTGATCTCCGTCGCGAAGATCATCAGATGGGTCAACGCCAGCCAGTTCGCCATAGACGCCCGATCCTCGATCGAGGGATGACCTTCCAGCCATCCAGCCGCCATGACTGACGAGATCCTGGATTTTGTAGTAGGGTCCGCTCCGCGGACCGCGGCCCCCGATGCGGCCGTCGGGGTATGGTCCGTGAAGCGGGCCCTACAAAACTCCGCACTCCCATCGTCGCGGCGACGCCGGCTCGCGGAGCAAGCTCCGTCGGACAGAGCGGGAGCAAGCTCCCGCACTCCAAGGGATCGGGGAAGTCGGGCAGCCCTCGGCTCGTGATCGGGTCGATTGGCCAACGGCGCTCAGACCCCCGTCGCGCCGCCGGCGGCGAGCAAGGTCACGCCGGTGACCCATCGGGAATCTTCGGAGGCGAGGAAGACGGCGACGGAGGCGATGTCGTCGGGCTGGCCGATCCGGCCGAGCGGGGTCGCGGCGACGGCCTGCTTCTCGAAGTCCGAGCCGATGAAGCCGGCGGCGTGGACGCCTTCGGTCTCGACCATCCCGGGGTTGAGCGAGTTGACCCGGATCTTCTTCGGGCCCAGCTCCTTGGCGTAGCGCCTTGGTGACGGCGTCGACGGCCGCCTTGGTGGCGCTGTAGACCGAGGCTCCGGCGATCGGGTTGACGCCGACGACCGAGCTGATGTTGATCACGCTGCCCCCCTCGGGGCCGAACGCCTCGGCCGCCTTCTGGGTGGCCAGGATCAGGCCCAGGACGTTGAGGTTGAACTGCTTGTGGAAGTGCTCCTCGGTGATCGTCTTCGAGCGGGGCGAACTCGTAGATCCCCGCGTTGTTGACCAGGATGTCGAGCCGGCCGAACGCCTTCTTCGCCTCGGCGAAGAGGTGGTCGATCTCCGCCTTCTTGGCCATGTTCGCCCCGACGGCGATCGCCTTCCCGCCGCGTTTCTTGATCTCGGCGACGACGCGGTCGGCCCCCTCCTTGCTCGACGAGTAATTGACGACGACGGCCGCACCGGCCTTGGCGAGGTGCCTGGCGATCGCGGCGCCGATCCCCTTGGAGGCACCCGTGACGATCGCGACCTTTCCTTCAAGCTTCGACATCGAAATCGCCTCCCGATCTGGTTATTGGGCGGAACGTCGGATATGCTAGAGTCGGCTTTCGAGCGGGCAAGTACGCACCATTTGGTAAGTACCCTTCGGACGGGAGGATGTCGTCGTGGCGAAGCGGGCTTACGGTTGCGGCCTGGAGGCCGCGCTCGACGTGGTCGGCGGCAAGTGGAAGCCGATCGTGCTCTGGCATCTGGCCGCGGGGCCTCGGCGGTTCGGCGAGCTTCGTCGGCTGGTGACCGGCATCAGCGAGAAGATGCTGATCCAGCAGCTCCGGGAGATGCAGCGGGATGGGATCGTCGCCCGCGAGGACTTCCGCGAGATCCCGCCCCGTGTCGAGTATTCGCTGACGCGCGTTCGGAGTCTCGCTCAAGGAGGCCCTCCGCCCCCTCTGCGAGTGGGGCGGCGAGCACATGGCCCGGATCCGCGAGACCAGGGATTCGGCCGATCCGGCGGAGGCCGCCGTGGCGTCATCCCCTGGGCTGGCGGTTTGTGTCCGAGTACAATACGCCCAGGACGACGGTCAGACGGATGGATCTGGGCCGGCGACGGGGCATGGGGTCTGACGGTGGATCGACTGAGCGTCCTCTGTTTCGGCGGGACTTACGGGCTGGCGCTGGCCTGCGACCTGGCCCGGTTCGTCGTCCGGGGGTCGGCCCGCTGGTACGCGACGCTGGGCCTGACCGCGCTGGCGTGGGTCGTGCAGACGGCGTACCTGGGCAACCTCGCCTACCGGACGCACCAGCTTCCGGTCTCGACGGTCTCGGAGTCGCTGCTGGTCCTGTCGTGGGTCCTGGCGGCGGTCGGGCTCTACCTGATCGTCCGGTCGCCCAAGCCGGTGGCGGTGGGGGTGTTCGTGCTGCCGGTGGTCCTGGCCCTGGTGGTGGTCGGAGGCGTCTGGGCCCCTCGCGAGGACTGGGCCGGGTCGGGCTGGGGCGGGGCGAGCCACTTCTGGGGCGCGGCGCATGGGATTCTCTACCTGGTCGGCGCGGTGGCGTCGTGCGTGGCGTTCGCGGCGGGTCTGATGTACCTGGCGCAGTCGCTATCGGCTCAAGCACAAGCGGCCGCCTCGGTTCGGGTTCGCCTTGCCGAGCCTGGAGCAGTCCGAGCGGCTCAACCGGGGGGCGATCACGGTGGCCTTCCCGTTCCTGACGGCGGGCCTGCTGGTCGGCCTGGTGATGGAGGCGGCCTTGCACAAGGCCGGGCACCCTCGGCTGGGCTGGACCGACCCCAAGGTGATCAGCGGCGTGCTGATGTGGCTGGTCTTCGCCGGCCTGCTCCACGCCCGGTTCCGGCCCGAGATGCGCGGGCGGCGGGTGATGCTGTTCACCGTCGTCGCGTTCCTCTGCCTGGCCTTCGCCACCGTGGGCGTCAACCTGATGCACATCACCTCGCACGGCGTGCCGGAGAAAAGGACTCAGGGCCGAGGACTCAGGACTCAGGACTCAGGACTCAGAGCCGAGGGCTCAGGACTCAGGTCAACGGCAGGGCAAGTCCTGCCCGTACGGGATGCCGCAGTCCTGAGTCCTGAGTCCTCAGTCCTCAGTCCTGCCGCAAAGGGGGGGGCGTCGTGAAGCTCCTGGCCCTGGGGGTGGATCACCGGCGGGCCCCGGCTCCGGTCCGCGAGGCGCTGGCCTTCGAGGGGCCTCGGCGGGACGAGGGGCTTGATGCGCTCACGAAGGCGTTCCCCGGCGGCGAGTTCGTGGTCCTCTCGACCTGCAACCGGGTCGAGGTCTACGCGGCCGGGACGTCCTCGGCGATCCCGTCGACCGGCGCCCTGATCGACTTCCTGGCCCACTTCCACGCCAAACCCGCCGAGAACTTCGCCACCCACCTGGTCGACCACCACGACGGCCGGGCGGTCTCGCACCTGTTCAAGGTGGCCGCGAGCCTGGAGAGCCTGGTCCTGGGCGAGGGGCAGATCCTCGGCCAGGTCCGCGACGCCTACAAGGCGGCCGACGCCCGCAAGGCCGTCGGGCCGATCCTCCACGCGGTCTTCCCGCACGCCCTCCGCGTCGGCAAGCTCGTCCGCGAGCAGACCGGCATGGACAAGGGGAAGCTCTCGGTCGCCAGCGTGGCGGTCGACGTCGCGAAGGACATCTTCGACACGTTCGTCGATAAGACCGTGCTCGTCATCGGCGCCGGGAAGATGGGCGACCTGACCTTGCAGCACCTCGCCTCGCTCCGCCCCGGCTCGATCCTCGTCACCAACCGGAACCCCGAGCGGGCCGAGGCCGCCGCGGCCCGCTGGGGCGGCCGGGCCGTTCCGTTCGAGCGGCTCGAACAGGCCCTGATCGAGGCCGACGTCGTCGTCAGCACCACGGCCGCCGAGCGGCCGATCGTCGACCTGGCGACCTACGCGAAGGTTCAAAAAGCCCGCAAGAACCGCCTCGCCCTGATCCTCGACATCGCCATCCCCCGCGACTTCGACCCGAGGATCGGCGACCTCGAGCAGGTGATGCTCTACAACGTCGACGACCTCCGCGAGCCAGGCCGAGCAGAACCGCCAGAAGACGGCAAAAGGGGGTCGACCCGGCGCCTGGCGATCATCGAGCGCGAGGCCGCAGCTCTGCCTGGCCAACCTCCGGCACCGGACCCACGCCGGGGCCGTGCTCCGCCAGCTCGGCGACTACGCCGACGCCGTCCGACTCCGCGAGCAAGACTCCCTCATCGCCCGCCATCCCGAGTTCACCCAGGCCCAGCGCGACGACATCGCCCACACCCTCCAGCGACTTCAGAACCAGTTCCTCCACCACCCCCGGGCCGCCGTCCGGACCGCCTCCGCCGCCGAACCCGCCGAGCACCCCCACCCCTTGCTCCACGCCGTCAAGGCCCTCTTCGGCCTCAGGGATGACGATGATGCTCGATGAGCGATCACGATGGGCACGGGACGTCGGATCGTCGCATTCCCTCGTCCGACTTCCTTCTCACCGCCCGGCCGTCTTGATCTCGAACCGGTCGCGGGTCCGGACGTAGTCGTTGCCGGCCATCCGGCCGATCGCGGCGAGCTTGTCGGCGTCGATCCGGTAGCGGCTCGTCGATCAGGTGGTCGCTGACGTGCATGTGCACGACCTCGCCGATGACCAGCCGGGCGGTCCCGATCGGGATGATGTGCGTCGTCCGGCACTCGAAGGAGACTGACGCCTCGCCCACGCGCGGGGGCTTGACGACCAGGCTCGGCGCCGGGGTCAGGCCGGCGTGGTGGAACTCGGATTCGCCGTGGGCCAGCGACTCGCCGGTCTTGGCCATCCCGGCGGCGTACGACTCGTCAGCGACGTTGACCACGAACTCCCCGACCCCGCCGTGCTCGACGAACTGGGCGTTCCGGAGCGTGTCCTTGTCCGAGCCGTCCGACTTCGTCCCACCGACGGTGAAGACCAGGCTCAGCGGCGAGTGACTGGCGACCGTGAAGTAAGAGAAGGGCGCCACGTTGGGCCGCCCGTCAACCGAGACCGTCGAGACCACCGCGATCGGCCGGGGCACCACGCAACCGATGATCAGCTTGTTGCAGAGGCTCGCCGCCAGGCCTCGCGGGTCGATCTCCATGAATCCTCGCTCCGAACGTCTCCGCCGAAACTTCACGAATGCTGATGGATAAGGATAGGCGGGACGCCAGGGGGGTCAAGGGGCCGGCGGAGCCCCCATCCCATCCGGACGGTTGGCCCGGGCATGGGCGATCAAATGATGGCCGATGGTCGATGGCCGTTGGCCGATAGTCGATGGTCGATGGTCGATGGTCGATGTTCGAAGGTCGATGGTCGATGGTCGATCGATCCAAACTCTCGATCGGCCATTGGCCATCGACCATCGAACATGCCTGGCTCGGGGCATCCTCCCGCCCGGGATCGACCGTCACAAGCGGTGCGGGGCGAGCTTGGTCGCTTCGGGGCCGAGTTCGAAGAGGCCAAGCCGGGCGTCGCGGCCGGCGGTGGCCAGGAGCTGGCCGTCGGGCGAGTAGGCGAGCGAGGCGATGAAGCCCTCGTGCCCGGTCAGGCTGGGCCGCGGCCGGCCGGTCGCGACGTCCCAGAGCTTGACGACCCGGTCGCCGCCGGCGGCGGCCAGGGTCTTGCCGTCGGGGGCGAAGGCGACGCTGGCGAAGCTGGCCTCGCCCATGACCCGGACCGACCGGGACCCTCCGGCCAGGTCCCAGACGACGACCAGGCCTTTGATGCTCTCGTAAGTCGCGCCGAAGCTGATGGCCAGCGATTTGCCGTCGGGGGCATAGGCCAGGCTGTAGACCCGGCGCCCCTGGCCATCGACGCCGTCGAGCTTTCGGCCGCTGGCGACGTCCCAGAGCTTGACCGAGCGGTCAAACGACCCCGAGGCGAGGGTCTTGCCGTCGGGGGCGAAGGCCAGCGACCGGACCTCCCCGGAATGCCCGGCCATCCGGGCGATCTCCCGGCCGCTTCCGGAGTCCCAGAGCTGAACCAGGCCGTCGACCGACCCGGTGGCCAGCGTCTGACCGTCGGGCGAGAAGGCCAGCGAGCCGACCGTGGTCGAGAGGTCTTCGAGCGTGCCCCGGAACTTCCCCGAGGGCATCTCCCAGAGCGTCACGCCCGAACCCCGGCCGCCCGAGGCCAGGGTCCGGCCGTCGGGCGAGAACGCGACGCAACGCGTCAACGAGGCGCCGACGCTGGGCTCGATCTCCCGAGGTCCGCCCCGCTCAAGATCCCGGACCTCCAGCGAACCGTCGGAGTAGCCCAGGGCCAGGGTCCGGCCTTCGGGAGCGAAGGCCATCGCCCCGACCGAGGATGGCAGACGGCGAATCCGGCTCCGGGACAGCTGCTCGGACTGGCCCGTCCGCGAATCGCGGGCCAGCAGAACCACCACACAAACGAGCAGAGTGAGCGGGATCACTCCAGCCCAGCTTAAGACGGTCACGCGAACCGGCCAGCCTGGCCTCGAACCAGCCCGATCGTCGTCAGCTCCTTCGAACCGCCCGCACAACTTACCTCGATTTCGACCCATCGCAACATCCTTTCTCAAGAACGATCGTGAGGGAAATCAGGACGTCGGAGCGAGGCCGGGGCGACCTTCGAGACCCGACAACCGGGCGATCCGATGATCGGCCTGGGCCGAGATCTCTTAGCTTCTTCGTGATTCGTCGAACTTTCTTCCACCTGGCCGACGATTTTCGAATTCGTAACGGTCGTCCATCGGGAAAACCTCGCACGAGGGGGGGCTACTATCCCGGATGCGGAGCGGCACCGCAAGAAATTTCCTCGACGATTTCGGATGAAATCAGGAGATCTCCCCGGGACCTGACTTCCTTTCCCATCGAAGACATTTCTCGGCCGCCTCAGGTCCTCGAAAGCCCACCCGACCGGCCGACGTCTCTTCCGCCGATCTTCTTCTCTTCCAGTGTCCCGAGGGTGCGTCTTCGAGGACTCAACGCGCCCTGGACTACTACCTTACTTCACGGTCTTGACCGGGAAATCGAAAAATCTCCCGGGAGATGGCCCCGTTTCCGATGAAGTTTTCATGAATCGTCCCGGGAACCCCCCTTGGCCTGCGTGCCCGCGTGGACTTATAATCGTGCCATCGCTCACCTTGGAAGAATCGAGGAAGAGCGGCCTGGGCAAGAGTTCCGCTCTTTCCTGGAGAGCGACAACCGAGAGATCGCCGGCCCATCGGAACCTCGGTCGATTTTGATCGTTCGCCGCCCCCCGATTTCCTCGACAAGGGGCCGAGGTCCTGGATGGACCTCGGCCCTTCGAAAACCCGCCCGACTCGCTCCCCGCCCGGATGGAACCCCCGCCCGTTGTTCTCACCCCCGGTTGACCTCTTGACCTACAGGATGAGGTTGTCTCGATGATTTCGAAATCTTGGAGTCGCCGGATGGCCCCGGTGGTCGTCCCCACTGAGCTGGGCCCTGTCGTTGTCACTGACGCTGACGCTGACGGTCGCGAGCCTCACGCCGTCGATCGCCCAGGAACCCGGGAAGGCCGAGAAGAAGGCCAAACGGGCGGAGCGGAAGAGGCAAGACGTCCCCCGCCACGAGCAGATGGACTACGGCCAGTTCCTCTCGGCCTCGATCAAGGCCCCGAGCCCTCGCGACAACAACGCCATCAAGGGGATCGCGATCAAGGTCGGCGCCGTGAAGGGAAGGAAGCGGCCGTCTGCTTCGACACCGACCTCCTCCGGGTCTCGGCCGGCTGGACCGGTGGCTTCCTCAAGCTCTACGGCACGCCCTTCGACGGCTCGCACGGCTCCTGGCCCGAGATCAAGGGCACGCAGGTCTTCGGCACGAAGCAAGGCCCCGGCTGGGCCAATAAAGCCGGCGACTTCAAGGACCCCCGCTCCGAGCCGTTCGGCCCCCTGCCGGCCGACTGGGCCAAGTACAAGGGCCTGTACCGGAGCGGCGACCAGCGTCGTGATCTCGTACACCGTCGGCGACGCCTCCGTTCTGGAGATGCCCGGAGTCGAGGGCGAGGACACCGAGAACCCGGTCATCACCCGGACGCTTCAACATCGGCCCGACGACCCGGCCGCTGACCCTGGTCGTGGCCGACTTCAAGAAGAGGCGAGCCACCCCAGGTCGGGATCGAAGGGCGATCCCAAAGGGGCGGAATGGAAGATCGTTCGAGACGACCTGGACACGAGAGATGTTGCTGACGATCTCCAGCTTCGACTACACCGACCATGTTCCACCTGGCGATTCTGGGCGGCCCGAAGCTCGACGACGCCAGATGCTCGGCCACCGTCGCCGCGATCAATGAGCCGCTCGACCTGGCCCAGTACACCAAGGGCGGCCCGGCCGAGTGGACCCAGACGGTCGAGACCAAGGGCACCCTCGGCACCGGCGACGGCCCATACGTCGTCGATACCCTCACGGCCCCCGAGGAGAACCCTTACAAGTCCTGGATCCGGTTCGGCGGGATGGACTTCTTCGCCGACGGCAAGTCCGCCGCGCTCTGCACCTGGAGCGGCGACGTCTGGACCGTCACCGGGATCGACGAGAAACTCGAAAAGCTCACCTGGAAGCGGATCGCCACCGGCCTGTTCCAGCCGCTGGGCCTGAAGATCGTCGACGGGAAGATCTACGTCCTGGGCCGCGACGGGATCACCCGGCTGGATGACCTCAACGGCGACGGCGAGGCCGATTTCTACGCCGCGTTCAACCACGACATGGCCGCGACGACCGGCTTCCACGAGTTCGCCTTCGACCTCCAGACCGACCCCGAGGGGAATTTCTACTTCGCCAAGGCCGGCGCCGGTGAAGGGAGGCGGCCGGGGGTTCGACACCATCGCGGCCAACAGCGGCACGCTGATGAAGGTCTACAAGGACGGCAAGACCCTGGTCAACTACGCCACCGGTTTCCGCGCCCCCAACGGGATCGGCGTCGGCCCCGAGGGGCAGGTCACCAGCGGCGACAACGAGGGGACCTGGATGCCCAAGTGCCGGCTCAACCTGGTCAAGCCGGGCGGCTTCTACGGCGTGGTCGACACCGCCCACCGCGAAGACAAGCCGACCATGTACGACGAGCCGATCTGCTGGTTCCCCAAGGACGTCGATAACTCGGGCGGCGGCCAGGCGTGGGTCACCTGCGACAAGTGGGGGCCGTTCGAGGGCCGGCTGCTCCACACCTCCTACGGGACCTGCTCGCTCTACCTCGCGCTGGTCGACCAGCAAGGGCGACCACATCCAGGGGGGCGTGGTGAAGTTCCCGGTCAACTTCCTGAGCGGGATCATGCGGCCGAGGTTCAACCCGGTCGACGGCCAGCTCTACATCGCCGGGCTCCGGGGCTGGCAGACCAGCGCCGCGCGGGACGCCTGCTTCCAGAGGGTCCGCTACACCGGCAAGCCGGCCAACATGGTCACCGGCCTGAAGGTGACGAAGACCGGGCTCGACCTGACCTTCACCGACCCGGTCGACGCCGAGGACGCCACCGACCCCGACAGCTACGAGATCGAGCAGTGGAACTACCTCTGGTGCAGCGAGTACGGCTCGGACGACTACTCGGCCAAGACCCCCGACTTCGACGCCAAGGTCCGCGAGCTGAACCGAGCTGAGGCTCGACCCGGGCAAGAACCAGAAGGAGATCGAGGCCCTGACCAAGTCGCTGGCCAAGGGACGCGACGAGGTCAAGATCGAGTCGGCCAAGCTTTCCGAGCGACGGCAAGACCGTCTCGCTGGAGATCAAGGACCTCAAGCCCGTCATGCAGATGCGCATCCGGGGCAAGCTCAAGGCCGCCGACGGCAAGCTGGTCTCGGTGGATGTTTATAACACCATCAATTACGTGCCGTGAACGACGAGGCGGCACGATCCCTCTTCCTCCCTCTCCCCTTGCGGGAGAGGGCCGGGGAGAGGGGTCCTGGGCTTCGGTCGTGGTAACAACTGACCCCTCTCCCCAACCCTCTCCCGCAAGGGGAGAGGGGGCCGGAGAAGACGATTCCCGAAGGAGCCACCCGTCCCCATGCGAGGTCACCACATCGCCGCTTTCGGGCTGGGGCTCTCGGCCCTGCTCGCGTCGGCCTTCCTCTCCGCCATCACGCCCACCCCGGCCTTCGCCCAGAGCCGATGACGATGACGAGAAGCCGCAAAAAGGCCCCCGGCTTGCCCCGGGCAGGAACTGGGCCTGGCCCTGACGTTCTCGCGCGGCGACCTCCGCGACACCCGGCACGCCCGGCTGGTCGCGCTCGACGTCCCGACCGGCACGCCTCCTTCGGCGTTCTTGCCCGCCGGGCCGTTCCGGGCGACCTGGGAAGGGGACCTCGCCCTCCCGTTCCGGAGCGACGCCGTCTTCTCGGCCGAAGGCCGAGGGGCGATCAAGGTCGAGGTCAACGGCAAGGTCGCGCTCGAAGGCTCGGGCGATGACCTGGCCAAGCTCTCCGGCAAGGAGACCCGGCTCAAGAAGGGGGCGAACAAGCTGGTCGTGACCTACGACAGCCCTCCCTCGGGCGACGCCGTCGTCCGGCTCTCCTGGTCAACCGAGGATTTCCCCCGCGAGCCCCTCCCGCCCGTCGGGCTCAGCCACGACGCCAAGACTCGAGGCTCTCGCGGACGGCCTCCAGCTCCGCGAAGGCCGCGAGCTGGTCGCCAACCTTCGCTGCCTCAAGTGCCACGCCCCGACCTCGCCCGATCGGCAAGAACGGCGGGATGCCCGAGCTGGCCACCGACGCCCCGAACCTGGCCGACGCCGGCGCCCGGCTCAAGACCGACTGGATGGCCCGCTGGATCGAGGACCCGAAGGCCCTCCGCCCCTCGGCCACCATGCCGAAGATGTTCCACGGCCAGCCCGCCGGCCAGGCCCGCGACATCGCCGAGTTCCTCGCGACCCTCGGCGCCCGCCCCGAGAAACCCGCTCCGCCCGCGTCTCCCGAGGCCGTCGCAGGCCGGCGGCCGGCTCTTCGCCAACCTCGGCTGCGTCGGCTGCCACACCTTGCCCGGCAACGACAACTGGGCGAACGACCCCAAACGCGTGCCGCTCCGACTCGTCGGCGCGAAGTGGAAGCCCGAGGCCCTCGTCGCCTTCCTCCAGCAGCCCGACCGGCATTACGCGTGGATCAGGATGCCCAACTTCCACCTCTCGGCCGACGAGGCGTCGAGGATCGCCGCCTACGTCACCTCGCCCCCGGCGGTCGACCTCGCCTCGCCCGACGCACCCGGTCGGCGACGCGGCGCCGAGGGCGGGCCCTGGTGGAGACCTCCGGCTGCATGGACTGCCACGCCGTCCCGGGCGCGACCAACGCCGCCAAGGCCCCGCCCCTCGCCGCCATCCCCGCCGACCTCCTGTCGATCGGCTGCCTCGCCCCGCCCGGCAACGCCGAGCGGAACGCGCCCGACTTCGGCCTGACCGACGCCCAGAGCAAGGCCCTGCAAGCCTTCGCGAAGGTCGGGCTCGACTCCCTCGCGCGCGACGCCGCCCCCGAGTTCGCCGAGCGTCAGATCAAGGCCCTCAACTGCCTGGCCTGCCACCGTCGCGACGGCTCCGACGACGCCTGGACCGACCTCAAGGTCGAGACCGACAAGCTCCTCGAAGCCGCCCCGGCCGAGGAGAAAGACCCCGACGGCCTGCCGTACCCCGCCGCGCAGGAGCGGCCGTCGCTGACCTGGATCGGCGAGAAGCTCAAGCCCGAGTGGGCCGCCGCGTTCATCGCCGGCAAGGTCCCCTACAAACCCCGGCCGTTCCTCCGGGCCCGGATGCCCTCGTTCCCGATCCGGGCCGAAGGCCTCGCCGCCGGCCTGGCCCTGGAGCACGGATATCGCCGCCGTCAGCCCGCCCGACGAGCCCTCCGACCCGGCCTTGATCCCGATCGCCAAGCAGCTCGTCAAGAACACGGGCCTGAACTGCGTGAGCTGCCACAACATCGGCAAGGTCGCGGCCGTCGGCGTCTTCGAGGCCCCCGGGATCAACTTCATGAGGGCCAAGGAGCGGCTCCGCAAGGGCTATTACGAGCGCTGGCTCCGCTCGCCGATGCGGGTCGAGCCCGAGACCAAGATGCCCACGTATTTCAACGCCGAGAACTCCCCCCTGGCCACCGTCCTCGAAGGCAAGTCCGACAAGCAGGTCCAGGCCCTCTGGAACTACCTGCTCCAGGGCGAGGCCATCGAGCCGCCGGGAAACTGATCGCCCAGACAAAGCCAATTCCATCCCACCAGGCCGGAGTCCCCGGGGACGCCAGGGGATTCCGGCATTTTCGTAGGGTAGGGCTTGCCCCAATGCAGCTGTATTAATCTAACAGCTTGCACCAGAAGCATTTCTGTCTCCCCTCTCCCTCTGGGAGAGGGGCCGGGGGTGAGGGGCGTCGCATGACCAGACGCGGTGGAATCCGCTCTTTTCAACCGTTCGCCGACGTGCCACGCCCCTCACCCCAACCCTCACCCAGAGGGAGAGGGAGCCAGAAATGCCTTCGCGAACGAGGTTTAGGCTCACTCAACGGTATTGGGGCAAGCCCTGCCGCGAGCCTGGTCTGGCTTTTCGCCAAACGAACCCAACCCGGCCAAGGCCCTAAGCACGCCCGGCAAATCGTGTGATGAATTTTCAGAAATGTTGACCCGGTTGACAGGCCAGATCGACCCGGTTATCGTCGCAGATATCCCATTTTATCCAGGCTCCGTCGATCGATGATGACGACCGGATCCTCCTCGACCCCGATCGGGCCGAGTGGGTTCGTTATTCCTTTCCCATCGAGGAGCCCGTCATGGCGATCAGCGACGCGAGCGGGTCTCGGCGGGTCGAGGCCAGGCGAGCGGGTCGGGGCCGGTTCGGGCGCCGGGCACGGCCCCTGGCCGAGGTCCTGGAAGGTCGCCAACTCCTGGCGGTGATCAAGGTCACCAGCATCGGCGATGCCGACGGGGCCGACGGCTCTGATACCCTCTCGCTCCGCCAGGCGATCGAGGTCTCCAACGGGACTCTGGCGGTCTCCTCGCTGACTGCGGCGCAGAAGAGCCTGGTCGTCGGCGCGTTGTCGAGCCCCAACACGATCGACTTCGCCATCCCCGGCACCGGGCCGTTCACGATCATGCCCGCCTCACCGCTGCCATCGATCACCAGCGCGGTGGTCATTGATGGCTACTCGCAGCCCGGCGCGAGCCCCAACACGAACGGTCCCGGGCTGGGCGACAATGCACACCTTCTGGTCGAAGTGAATGGTTCGGCCGAGCCGACGTATTCGGCCATCCTGAATCTCAACGCCCCCGGCATCACGGTGCAAGGGCTGGCGATCGGCGGCGTTATTGGGTACGGCATCTGGGATTCGGGCCCGGGTCGTCGACCTGATCCAGGGCGATTTCATCGGCACCGACACCACAGGCACCGAGGCCCTGCCCAATGAGGAGTACGGCATTTTCCTGCCCGACGGCCAGTCCGACACGATCGGCGGAACGACGCCGGCCGGCGCAACGTCATCTCCGGCAACTCTGCTTCCGGCCTCTACTCCCCGGGTTCGGGCGAGTTGGTGGAGGGGAACTTCATCGGCACCGACGCCACCGGTACCCAGGCCCTTCCTAATGGTGTCGGCGGCATCGAGCTATCCGGCTCGTCCGACACGATCGGCGGGACGGCGGTGGCGCGCGCAACGTCATCTCCGGCAACGCGGAATACGGCCTCGCCGCCGGGCCGGGCGATCTGGTGGAGGGGAATTTCATCGGCACCGACGTCACCGGTACCAAGGCCGTCCCCAATTCAATCGGAATCGCCGGCGGTTCCACGATCGGCGGGACGGTGGCCGGGGCGGGCAACGTCATCTCCGGCAACACCAACATCGGCATCTCCCTCGGCGACTCGTGCCTGGTGGAGGGTAACTTCATCGGCACCGACGCCGTCGGCACCCGGGCCCTTCCCAACGGTGGAGACGGCATCTCCCTCTCCGGCGATTCCAGTACGATCGGCGGGACGGCGGTGGGCGCGGGCAACGTCATCTCGGGAAATCAGAGAAATGGATTGCAAATAATATATACTATTCATGGTGACATTTCTCCTTATCGTGTCCCTTCGAGCTACAACACGCTCGAGGGGAACCTCATCGGCACCGACGTCACCGGCGCGAACGCCCTGCCCAACGCCGGCAACGGGATCTTGATCAATGGCAGCAACGCCAATACGATCGGCGGGACGGCCGCCGGGGCCGCTAATGTCATCGCTTTCAACGGCAAGGCTGGCGTTGGCATCCTGACCTTCTTCTCTTCCGCCTACGAATTTTTCAACGTTGACAACAGGATCCTGGGCAACTCGATCTATGCCAACGCCGCCCTGGGCATCGACCTTGGCGAAGACGGCGTCACGCCCAACAAACCGGACGGGTCGCCCGCCGGGCCCAACCTGCTCCAACCCTACCCCGTGCTCACTTCGGCGTCCTCGACCGCGGCCGAATCGTCGACCTCGGGCACGCTCGACGCCATGCCCTCGACCTCGTACGCCGTCGAGTTCTTCTCCAACCCGGTCGCCGACCCCTCCGGCTTCGGCCAGGGGAAGACGTATCTCGGCTCGACCATTGTCACCACCGACGCCTCCGGCCACGCCTCGTTCACCTTCACCGGCCCCCCGGTCCCCGTGGGCCAGTTCGTTTCCGCCACGGCGACCGACCCGAAGGGCAACACCTCCGAGTTCGCCCGCGATGTCTCGGTCATCGCGGGGACGACGACCACCCTCCTCGGCCCGTCCTCGCCGCCGACGCCCGGGCAGCCGCTCACCTTGGCCGCCTCCGTCACCTCGGCCTCGGGCACGGTCCCCGTCGGCATGGTCGTCTTCAGCGAGGACGGCCAGGCGATCGGCACCATGGCTCTGGACAGCGCCGGCTCCGCCTCGCTGACCATCCCCGCGCCCGCCGGCACGCACACCTTCGCCGCCTCCTTCGCCGGCTCGGCACCCTATCCCGCCTCCGCGTCGGCGCCGCTCGTCCTCACCGTCGCCGGCGCGGCGACGACGACCACCCTCATCGGCCAGGGCACGGCCTCGGTATTCGGGCAACCGGTCAGCTTCGCCGCCGTGGTCGCCCCTCTGGTTCCGGGCGGGGCCGTCCCGACCGGCCTGGTCGCCTTCGCCGAGGGCGGGGTCATCCTCGGCGAGGCCCCGCTCAACGCCCAGGGCGTGGCCCTCTTCGTCACCAACGGGCTGCCCTGGGGGGCCGACGTGGTCGCGGCGGTCTACCTCGGCGACCCCTCGAACGCGCCGAGCCTGTCCAACTATGTCTCGCAGGCCGTCCAGCCGATCGGGGCGCTGACGACGCTCATCGGGCCGACGTCACCCGGGCGGCCCGGCGGGCCGGTCACCTTCAGCGCGATCGTCTCGCCCACCGTCGGCGACAACATCCCGACCGGCCTGGTCATCTTTGCCGAGGACGGCATTTTGCTCGGCGAGGCGCCGCTGAACGCTGCGGGGGTGGCCGTCTTCGTCACCGATCGCCTGCCGCTCGGCCTCAGCCACGTCGCGGCGGCCTATCTCGGCGATCCCTTCAACGCCCCCAGCCTGTCCAACTATGTCAACGTCAAGGTCGTGACGCCGAAGACCGGCAAGGCGACCGCCCACGCCGTCAAGCCGCGGGCGATCAAGGCGTCGGCCGTCTCGACTCATCCCTCCGGCCCGAAGCACGCGCCCCACGTTCGCAAGGCCCATTGACGCGGCCCGGTCCCTCGCCCGGCTTCGGCGGGACGCGGGGTGACGCATCGCGTGATGAATTTTCAGAAATGTTGACCCGGTTGACAGGCCAGATCGGCCCGGTTATCGTCGCAGATATCCCATTTTATCCAGGCTCCGTCGATCGAAGAAGACGACCGGATCCTCCTCGACCCCGATCGGGCCGAGTGGGTTCGTTATTCCTTTCCCATCGAGGAGTCCGTCATGGCGATCATCGGCGCGAGCGGGTCTCGGCGGGTCGAGGTCAGGCGAGCGGTCCGGGGCCGGTTCGGGCGCTGGACACGGCCCCTCGCCGAGGTCCTGGAAGATCGTCAGCTCCTGGCGGTGATCACCGTTAACAGCGTCGGCGACGCCGACGGGGCCGACGGCTCGGAGACCCTCTCGCTCCGCCAGGCGATCGAGGTCTCCAACGGCACGCTGGCGGTCTCCTCGCTGACGGCGGCGCAGCAAAGCCTGGTCGACGGCGGCCTCTCAACCCCCAACACGATCGACTTCGCCCTCCCCGGGACCGGGCCGTTCACGATCATGCCGACCTCACCGCTGCCATCGATCACCAGCGCGGCGGTCATCGACGGCTACTCGCAGCCCGGCGCGAGCCCCAACACCAACGGTCCCGGGCAGGGCAAGAACACGGTCCTGGAGATCGAGCTGGACGGCGTCCAGGCCGGCGGTGGCGCGACGGGCCTGAACCTCGTGTTCGGCTTCTCCACTGTGGAGGGCCTCGCAATCGGCGGGTTCGGCGTCGGCCTATTGACTGAAACCGGGAACCCGTCCATCAACTCGACCAACAACCTGGTGGAGGGCAACTTCATCGGCACCGACGTCACCGGCACCAAGCCGATGCCCAATGGCCAAGGCATCGCGATCATCTTGTCCCCGGTCGCGACCAATGGCGAGGACACGATCGGCGGGACGACGGCGGGCGCGGGCAATGTCATCTCCGGCAACTTGGAAGGCGGTCTCAGTGTCTCCGGCTCTGGCATTGGTGCGGGCGAGCTGGTCGAGGGGAACTTCATCGGCACCGACGTCACCGGCACCAGGGCCCTCGGCAATGGTATCGGAATCGATAGCGGCCAGTCCGACACGATCGGCGGGACGACGGCGGCCGCGCGCAACGTCATCTCCGGCAACGGGTATGGAGGCATCTTTCTCGATGGTCCGGACACCCTGGTGGAGGGGAACTTCATCGGCACCGATATCACCGGCACCCAGGCCCTCCCCAATATAGACGGCATCGAGGTCTACGGTCAGTCTGCGACGATCGGCGGGGCGACGGCGGGCGCGGGCAATGTCATCTCCGGCAACACGGGTGACGGCATCGGACTCTTCGGTTTCGGCAATCGTTCGGGCGAGCTGGTGGAGGGGAACTTTATCGGCACCGATGCGACCGGCACCAGCGCCCTCCCTAATGGGGGCACCGGCATCATCGGCGGTTCCGGCACGATCGGGGGGACGACGGCGGGCGCGCAACATCATCTCCGGCAATGCAATTTACGGCCTCCAGATCACTTCGAACACCCTGGTGGAGGGGAACTTCATCGGCACCGACCCCACCGGCACCAGGGCCATACCCAATCTCATAGGGATTTATCAATTCACCAATTACGGCGAGCCAGACAATTCCGAGACGATCGGCGGGACGGCGGCGGGCGCGGGCAATGTCATCTCCGGCAACAAGGACGGCGGCCTAGACATCTTCGGTTCGGACGACCTGGTGGAGGGGAACTTCATCGGCACCGACCCCACCGGCACCAAGGCCGTACCTAATGACATCGGCATCGACATCGCGGGCGGCAGTTGCAACACGATCGGCGGGACGACAGCGGCCGCGCGCAACGTCATCTCCGGCAATCACACCTATGGTGTCAGCCTCGACTATCTCACTTACCCTTACAGCTCAATGTTTGCGGCCTCCAACGACAACACGCTCCAGGGGAACTTCATCGGCACCGACGTGACCGGCACCATCCCCCTGCCGAACGCCGCCTACGGGATCGCGATCCAGGGCGGCTCGAACAACACGGTCGGCGGGACGGCCGCCGGGACGGCGAACGTCATCGCCTTCAACGGCAAAGCCGGTGTCGGTATCGAGACCTACGGCGCGCCAGCGTTGCCGCGTCGAGCAACGGTGAGTTGATCTCCGCCAACTCGATCTTCGCCAACGGCGGCCTGGGCATCGACCTCGGCGACGACGGCGTTACCCCCAACAACCCGGCTGGCTCGCCCACCGGCCCCAACCTCCTCCAGCCCTACCCCGTGCTCACCTCGGCGGGTTTGAGCCCGACCGGGACGGTGATTTCGGGCACGCTCGACGCCAGACCCTCGACCTCGTACACCGTCGAGTTCTTCTCCAACCACTCTGCCGATCCCTCCGGATTCGGCCAGGGGAAAACGTACATGGGTTCGGCCGACGTCACCACCGACGCCTCCGGCCACGCCTCGTTCAGCTTCACCGCGCCCCCGGTCCCGCTGGGCCAGTTCATCTCGGCCACGGCAACCGATCCGCAGGGCAACACCTCCGAGTTCGCCCGCGATGTCCCGGTGATCCCGTTGCCGACGACCACCCTCATCGGCCCGTCCTCGCTCGTGTCAACCGGCCAGCCGGTCACCTTTGCCGCCGTCGTCGCCTCGACCTCGGGCATCGTCCCCACCGGCATGGTCGTCTTCGCCGAGAACGGCGTGATCCTCGGCCAGGCTCCGCTCAATGCCCAGGGCGTGGCCGTCTTCATCACCGACACTCTCACGCCCGGCCCGCACGTCATCGCGGCGGTCTTCACCGGCAACGCGGGCGATCTCCCGGCCCTCTCCAACTTCGTCTCCGTCGGGGTCGTGCCCACCCTGGCCTACGGCGGGCCGACGGTCACCTCAGGCGCGATCACGGGCACCAACTCCGTTAGCATCACCTTCAGCCGGCCGCTGCTGGTCTCCACGGCGCAGGATCGGGCCAACTACGCGCTGGTCGGTCCGAACGGGCAGGCGATCACGGTCGAGTCGGCCGTCTTCGACCCGTTCGATGACTCGGTGACGCTGACGACCCGGCAGAAGCTGGTCTCGGGCGATTCTTACCGGCTGACCGTCAACGGTGTGCGGATCGGTCGGGTGGACGACACCTACGGGATTCCGCTGGAGGGGAACGGCCGGCCCGGGACGAGCTTCATGGGCAAGGTCGCCGCCCATGGCACGGTCAAGGCGCAGGCCCATCCCTCGGGCCCGAAGAAGTCGGCCCACGCCCGCAAGGGGCATTGACGCACGACAGAAAAAGGGGACGGAGATGAATGCCACGAAGTTAAGGCGCAAATGGTTCATTGGGAGGGACTTGCGGTATGATCAAAGATCGTTGCTCTGAGACTTGCTCCGACCAGGGTGCGAGTGAAGACCTTGATTTCAGGGCCGCCAAGAATCAAAGAATTTTTGTAATTATAATTGATAACTGACGCTCTACCGGCTGGAAGCCGGTAGGTTCGCCAGTCGGCTGGAAGCCCGACTGAGGGTCAGAACAGCGGGATTCCAGGCCGAAGTCCAACACGTTCTTTCCGCCGCCGTCGCAGGCCAAGCGTCCCGTCGATCAGCTTCACCCGAGATACGAAGCTCACTCCGACGTACTGGAAGTGGCCGCCTGAAGGCGGGGGATTTTAGATCCCAGGAATGGACAGCAAGCCCGCAACCCCGAGCCCCGCCAGTTCACCGTCCGGCGGACGGTCGGGGCTTTCTTCGTGGCGATCTCGGCTTCCCGAGCGGGGACGGGGTTGCGGACGGGGGCGGGTCGGCTATATTGAAGGAAAGATAAACAATGGACGGGACGGGTTGAAGGGAGCGGATCGCCGATGTTGACCTTGTTCGGGGCGGATCGCCGGTACTGCGACGGCGTCTCTCGGCGGTCGTTCCTCAAGATTGGCGGGCTGGCGATGGGTGGGCTGGCCTTGCCGGATTTGCTCCGGGCCGAGGCGAACGCGGGACAGGCCGAGTCGCACAAGGCCGTCATCATGGTCTACCTCTCGGGCGGGCTGTCGCACCAGGACACCTTCGACCTCAAGCCCGACGCCCCGGCCGAGATCCGCGGCGAGTTCAAGCCGATCCCCACGGTCGTCCCCGGCATCCAGATCGGCGAACTCCTGCCCGAGATCGCCAGGATGACCGACAAGCTGGCGATCCTCCGCTCGATCGTCGGGCTCCGCGACGAGCATTCGAGCTGGCAGAACCTCACCGGCTACCCGATGTCGCAGGCCCAGCGCGAGGACAAGCCGCACTTCGGCTCGGTGATCTCCCGCGTGCAGGGGGTGGTCGACCCGGTCGTCCCGCCGTTCGTCAACCTCTTCCCGGTCATGCAGCACAAGCCCTACAACAGCGCGGGGGCCGGGTTCCTCGGCCAGCCCTACCGGGCCTCGAAGCTCGGCGGCGGCGATGACCTCGAACTGACCAAACAGACCGCCGTCGGGGCTGATCGCTTCAACGGCCGCCGCCGATTGCTCGACGAGTTCGACGGCCTCCGCCGGTCGATCGACGGCGCCTCGGTCGAGGGAATGGACGCGAACTACCGACGGGCCTTCGACGTCCTGACCTCCGACAAGGTCGCCAGGGCCCTCGACGTCGAGCGCGAGGACCCCAGAATCCGCGACCGCTACGGCAAGGGCTCGGCCAAGCACCTCGGCGACGGCGCCCCGATGTGGAACGACCAGCTCCTCATCGCCCGCCGGTTGGTCGAGGCCGGCGCCCGCTGCGTCTCGGTTGCCTATGGGTTCTGGGACACGCACGGAGACAACTTCAACCACCTCAAGCGTCACCTCCCGCTCTTCGACTGCGGGGTCTCGGCCCTGGTGGAAGACATTCACATGAGGGGGCTCGACAAGGACGTGACGGTCGTGGTCTGGGGCGAGTTCGGCCGGACGCCGAAGATCAACAAGGTCGCCGGCCGCGACCACTGGGCGCCGGTCAACGGGGCCTTGCTAGCCGGCGGCGGGATGAAGGTCGGCCAGGTGATCGGCTCGACCGACAAGCTCGGCGCCTACGCCGCGAGCAGCCCGATCCACTACCAGGACGTCCTGGCCACGGTCTACCACAACCTCGGGATCGACCCCCACGCCTTCGTGACCGACCCCTCCGGCCGGCCGGTGGCGATCCTGCCCGGCTCGGCGTCGCCGATCGAGAGGCTGATTTGAAGCTCCTGCCCGCCGGCACGATCGCGGCCCTCGCCCTGGCGTTGACGCTCATCGCCTCGCGATCCCCCCGCGCCGAGGGGCCAGACGCCGAGGTCGCGGCGATCAAGGCCGTCCTCGACCAGCAGGAGCGGGACTGGAACAAGGGGGACCTCGACGCCTTCCTCGAAGGCTACTGGCACTCGCCGGGCGTGGTCTTCCTCTCCGGCGGCGACCGGCACGACGGCTTCGACGCCATGCGCGATCGGTACCGGAAGCGGTACAAGGCCGAGGGCAAGGCGATGGGCCAGGTCGCGTTCTCGGGCGTCGAGATCCAGATCCTCGGCCCCGACGCCGCCTTCGTCCGGGGCCGCTGGGGGCTGACCATGCCCGACGGCAAGAAGCCCAACGGCCTGTTCACCCTGATCTTCCGCAAGTTCCCCGAAGGCTGGAAGATCGTCCACGACCACACGTCCGTCGCTCCGGACGAACCGGCCCCGAAGGCCCCCGCGCCGCCCGGATGATCGCGAGGGATGCGATCTTCGAAGGCCCCCCGACTCTCCAGGGATGGATCAAGCATGGGCGAGAAACGCAACCGAGGCGACGGCGGTTTCTGGGACTTCGTCAAAGATCCCTCGTATCGCCAGGGGATCATCGCCGGGCTGAGCCGGCTTCCCCGCCCAAGGTGGATGCGACCGAGCCCGGAGAAGATCCGGTCTTTGCTGGGTCAACTCCGAGACGGGACGACGCGAGACGAGGAGGCCGTCAACCGGCTGTACGGCATCGGCGAGGCTGCCGTCCCGTACCTGATCGAGGCGCTGGGCGATCCGGGCTTCGATGCCCGGAGCTACGAGGGGAATGTCCTGGCCGGCTCGCCGCTCGAGGTCGTGCTCAACCTCCTCGAACCGTTCGGCCCGCCCGAGGCGATCGCACCCCTGTTGGAAAGGGCAAACAGCCCGGACGAGAACGTCCGCAAGTTGGTGGCCCTCGCGCTGGGCAACATCGGCGCCGAGGCTTGCCGGGAGCCGCTGGAAGCGGCGATGTGCGACGAAGGCGAATCTGTCCGGAGCTACGCGGTGATAGGTCTCCGGCAAGGGATCGAGGCGGGCCGGGCATCGCGGGCGTTGCTCGACGGCCTGTTCAAGCCCCTCGTCCGGCTCCTCGCACATCAAAATGGCTTCGACATCAGCGAACAGGCGACCATCGCCCTCCTGGAGATCGACCGCGAGCGGGCGATCCCGGTCCTGCTCGGCGAGAATGTTCTCTGCCGAGCGAATGAATATCTCTACAAAACCATCCGAGTCTTGAACGGGGCGGGCGTGACGATCCCCACGCCGAGGCTCAGGGCCCTGCTCGACGAGCTTCGGCCGGAAGCCAACTCCTTTCCGCATCAAAACTCTTACGGCGAGGCGCTCATTGCCCTGGCAAGCTCGGGCGACCCGGACGCCGAGGAGATCATCCGGGAGGCGATGACCTGGGAGAACGAGGAGGTTTCCAAACAGGCCGCGAAGGCCCTCGGCATGCTGAGCGGGATTGAGGACCCGTTCGGGTTTGTGGCCGTGCGGCTCCGGAAACGCGGTTTCAAGGCCCTGACCGATCCTCAGAAGCACTTCTTCTGCGTCTCCTTGTTCGATGGCGAAGTCCGCAACGGCGGGCTTGCGCAGTATTTCGTCAACTCCTACGGCGATCACGCCCGGGAGGCGCTGGAGGGCCTCGAAGCGATGGGCGCCCCCAACGCCGCATCGATCCTTCGTCGGGCGATGGCCCTGTTCGGGGAGGGTGGACCCTCGCCGAATCGTGACACCCGCCACGATCAGCTCGCCGGCCTCTCCGACGAGCAGGATCACGCGATGGAGGCGCTGACGCAGGAGTATTTCAAGGACGTTGACCGCGTCCAGTTCCGGCTCCTCAGCCACGTCCACGCCTTCCCGTCGCACTTCAAGGACGGTGGCGGTCCTCCGCATCGGCCGGGGGGATCGTCTTGAACGAGCCCCGATCGCCCACCCGGCCCTCCGGCTTTCGGCGGCTCCTCCGACTGGCGATTGCCTACGGCCTGACGCTGGCGATCGTCCTGGGAACGGTCGGGCAGTTGGTCCGGGATCGCTCGATCGTTTTCGCGCTCCTGATGTACTTCCCGCTGGTCCCGCTGGGCCTGGCGGCGATGGCCTTCGATGCGATCCGGCGGGGTCGTGCCTTGCCAAAAGGCCGGTTCGTGCTCGGGGCGATCGGTCTGGTCGCGGCGATCGGGGCGAGCGTGCCGATGGTCGGGCTCGGCCCCGAGCCCACGGCAGGGTCCGGGCCGGAGATCTCGGTCCTGCACTGGAACGTGATCTGGGGGGGCGGGAAGCGGCGAAACCCCGAGCGATGGGCGGCAATCCGGGGCGAGATCCTGGGGCGGAAGGCCGACCTTGTGGTCCTGAGCGAGGCCCCGCCGGTCGACTGGCTTGACCAGCTCGTCGCCGAGATGGGCCCGGGGGCGTCGCGGGCTCAGATCGAGAACGGCCCGAAGGATGTGAACTGGTTCAAGATCGTCGTCTGCTCGAAGGGGCCGGTCCGATTGATCCGCCGCGAGACGGTTGACCACGGCGTGGGCATGGTCGTCGAGGCCGAGGTCAAGGGCAAGACGATCCGGCTGCTCGTCGTCGATGCCCAGAGCCACCCGCTGATCCCGCGCACGCCGAGGCTCCTCGACATTGCCACCGCCTGCCGTCGCGCCCGCGAGGCCGCCGAGCCGATCGACGTCATCGTGGGCGACTTCAACAGCGTCTCCCGAAGCCTGGGCTTCGACGCGATCGAGGGCGAAGGATACGCCCTCGCCTCCCGGTCGGCCGAGGGATGGCGAGGAACGTTCCCCTCGTTCCTGCCGGTCTACGACATCGACCACGTCTGGGTCCGTCGCGACCTGCCCATCCTCGGGTGCAACCTGTTCACGAACCTGGCCTCGGACCATCGAGGCCAGGTCGCACGGTTCCGGGTGACCGATTAGCTCATTTGGCCGGCCGACGAAGATGGGGACGGAGATGAATGCCACAAAGTTAAGGCGCGAATGGTTCATTGGGAGCGACTTACGGAACGATCAAAGATCGTTGCTCTGAGACTTGCTCCGACCAGGGGGCGAGCGAAGACCTTGATTTCAAGGCCGCCAAGAATCAAATAATTTTTGTAATGATAATTGATAATCAATTTCGGCGCTCGGTTGCTTGCCTCTAAATCATTTTCTGCCTGGTAGTTACGCCTTAACTTCGTGGCATTCATCTCCGTCCCCTTTTTTCACACGGAACGCCTCCCAGAGCGACACCAACTGCCGACTCTGGCCCCGGAAGCTCGCCAGGGTGTAGCCGTCGAGCACCTCCAGGAACGCCTTCTGGCGCGGGCCAGGGCGGACTTGAGCCCGCAACCCGGCGCGATCGGGCAGGTGTTGGTCGCGAGGTCGAAGCACTCGACGATGTCGAAATGGGGCTCGGTCTGGCGGACCAGCCAACCGACGTTGATCTCCTCGGGCTGCATCGCCAGGCGGAAGCCGCCGCCCCGGCCCCGGGTCGAGGCCACCACGCCGAGATCCGTCAGGCGCTGGACGACCTTGGTCAGGTGGTTCCGCGAGATCCCGTAGCTCCGGCTGATCTCCTCGACCGAGGCCAGGTCGTCCGGGTGCGCGGCCAGGTAAAGGGCCACCCGCAGCGAATAATCCGAAAACTGGGTCAGATGCAAGGGGATTCTCCTTCCGATCGGCCGCGACCTCGAAGAACATTATCGCAACGCGCTTGACATTTCCCAGGCCGGGCGGATAAATAGACATCCTGAATACTACTTTTCGTCCGTTCGGCCTGTTTCGGAGGTGAAATCATGACGACGCTGTACGAGGAACTGGGGGGTGCCCCGGCGGTGGACGCGGCGGTCGAGCTGTTCTATCGGAAGATGCTGGTCGACGACCGCGTGGCGCATTTCTTCGACGACACCGACATGGACCGGCAGATCGCCAAGCAGAAGGCGTTCCTGACGATGGTCTTCGGCGGCCCGGCGCATTACACGGGGCGGGACATGCGGGAGGGGCACAAGCACCTGGTCGCCCGGGGGCTGAACGACTCGCACGTGGACATCGTGATCGGCCACCTCGGCGACACGCTCCGCGAATTGGGCGTCGGCGAAGGGCCGATCGGCCAGGTCGCCGCCGTCGCCAACTCGGTCCGCGATGACGTGCTCAACCGATCTCCCCAGGCCGCCGGATGAGGAGGATGTCATGGCCAGCGTGCGGTTCGAGGACCGGTCGATCGAACTTGAGCCGGGAGAAACGGTCCTGGATGGGTTGCTCAGGGACGGCCATCAGGTGCCCCACTCGTGCAAGGCCGGGGCCTGCCAGTCGTGCCTGATGCGGGCCGTTGACGGGCGGCCTCCGGAGGGGGCCCAGTTGGGTTTGAATGACGGCCGGAAGGCGCGGGTACTTCCTGGCGTGCGTTGCCCGGCCCGAGGACGACCTGGCCGTCAACCTCGGCGGCGAGGGCCTCCAGCGGTCGAGAGTCGCGATCCGGTCGGTCGAGCGGCTCAGCCCGACGGTCCTCCGGGTCCTGCTCGATCCCGAGTCGGCGTTCGAGTACCGGACCGGCCAGTTCCTGACCTTGATCCGCGACGACGGCCTGGCCCGGAGTTATTCCCTTGCCAGCCTGCCGGGCCGCGACCGGCATCTCGAATTGCACGTGAGGGTGGTCGAGGGGGGGCGAATGAGCGGCTGGCTGGCCGATGAGGTTCGCTCGCGCGACCTCGCGACGGTCCAGGGACCTTCGGGCGACTGCTTCTACGTCCCCGGCAAGGCGACGCAGGAGATCATCCTGGCGGCGACGGGCACGGGACTGGCGCCGCTCTTCGGGCTCGTCCAGGACGCGGCGCCAGGGCCACGAAGGCCCCGTGACCTTGTTCCATGGCGCCCGCGAGCCGGGTGGTCTCTACCTGGTCGAGCGGCTCCGTGAGCTGGAGCGGCAGCTCCCCTGGTTCCATTACGTCCCTTGCTGCCTCGAAGGCGAGGGGCTGGACGGCGTCGAGGTTGGATCGCTGGAGAGCGTCCTGCTCAGCCGGTTCCCGACATTCCAGGGGCGCCGGGTTTATCTCTGCGGCAACCCGTCGATGGTCCGCTCGCTCCGCAGGACGGTGTTCCTGAAAGGGGCCGGGATGAAGGAGATCTTCAGCGACGCCTTCCTGCCCGCGCCGGCCCTGGTGGGTTGAACAACCCCCCCTGGGAAATCGCCTTGGGGCTGGATTCGGGCAAGCCCGATGGGCACAATGGCCGATCTGTGGAGGAGACCGTTTCTCTTCAGGACGATCGCGGGCCGGAAGGATCGACCATGCTCCGACTCGTCGCGGTCCTCGGGCTCATCGCGGCGGCGAGCCTGCCGGCCGAGGGCCAGGTGTTCAACAGGGTCAACCTCGACCGGCTCAACGGGCGGCTGGCCGGGCGCGTGGTCGACCATACCTCGAACCACGGCCAGGACCGGCGGATCTTCTCGCCGATTCTGGGTCAGAAGCGCGACCTTTACGTCTACCTCCCGCCGGGTTACGACCCGAAAAACGCCTACCCGATGGTGATCTATCTCCACACGGCGGAGATCGACGAGCACACGCTGATCGGCCGGGGGATGATCGACGAGCTGGACGAGATGATCTGCCGAGGGGAGTTCCCGCCGGCCATCATCGCCTGCCCCGACGGGACGTATGAGGGGGCCAACCGGCTCAAGGCTCACCACTCGCTCTACGTCAACGGCCTCGGCGGGCGCTTCGAGGACCACCTGATCCAGGAGGTCATCCCGTTCGTGACGCGGACCTACTCGGTCCGCCCCGAGCGCGAGGCCCACGCCATCTTCGGCTCGTCGGCCGGCGGCTACGGTGGGATGGGGCTGGCGCTCAAGCACCGCGACTTCTTCGGCGCGGTCGCCACGCTCGGCGGGCCGCTCAACATGCGGTATTTCAACTGCGAGGGCCGCTACCTCGACGACTTCGACCCGGCCACCTACCGCTGGAAGACGACCTACGACCCGAACGAGGTCGTCTCCCGGTTCTACTTCGGCCTGGGCCGGGCCCGGGCCAGGAAATACCTGGGGCCGGTCTACGGCAAGGGCCCGGAGGTGATCACCAAGGTCAAGCGGGACAACCCGGCCGACCTCCTCTTCAGCACCGACCTCCGACCGGGCGAGCTGGCGATCTACGCCAATTATCGGGGCAAGGACAACTGGAACTTCGACGCCCAGGACCAGTCTTTCGCCTGGCTCGCGGGCCAGAAGGGAGTCGAGGTCACGCTGGCCGAGGCCCCCGGCTATCGCCACACCCTCCGCTACTTCCGGAGCCAGCAGCGCCCGGCCTACCTCTGGCTCGCCCGCCACATCCTCCCGCCCGCGCCTCGTGGCTGAACCGCGGCGAGGCAGATCGGCCCGGGAGCCGGTTCAATTCCTCGTCGATCACGGCCCGGAGGTCGTCGAGGTCCCGGTCGTCTCGGGCCGGGATTTCGGGGGTTCGGCGTTGGTCCGCTCGCGAGCGTTCCGCCGGATCGCGACCGCCCGCGCCCGGCGGGCAACCCGGACACTGACCCCGTGCAGCCACGGGGCGAGCGACCCGCCCACGCGGATCGAGACCGAGCCGGCACGGCGGGCCAGGACGAGGAACGTCGCCTGGAAGGCGTCGCCGACGTCGGCCAGGTCGCGAAGGCCCGCTCGGCCGACTCGTCGCGCGTGCCGAGGAATCGCCCGAGCAACGCCTCGTCCGACAGCCCCGTCGTCGCCTCGCCCTCGGCCAGCAGGCCCAGGTCCCGCAAGGTCTCCCCGTTCGCCCTCCGCATCGCCACCGTCTCTCTCAAAGTCGGCCCTCCAGGAGTCTTATGCACGGAGTTCGAGGTTTCAATCCCGTTATCTCGGGACTTTCGCCGGGATGTTCGGGACGAACCCTCGAAGTCAAGCGTTTCTGGTCCCGGTCCCGGCTGACCACCCTGTCCTTTCGCGGCGATCTTTTCGCGTCAGCCCTTCCTCCCTGCTTCCAACCTGGATAAGTTCCTTATGTCGTTGCCACGACTCCGGGACGGGGAAAACTCCATGATTCGCGTCGTCACGCTCCTGTCGGTCCTCGCCGCGGCCTCCTCCCTCTCGCGAGCCGACGACCAGCCCGTCTGGGAGGCGACGCTCGGCGACCTGGTCAAGACCGAAAAAGCGGGCTTCGGTGGCCTCTGTGGCATGGTGGTCGATCCCGGCAAGGGGACGATCTGGATCAACATCAGCGACCGGGGCTTCTATCGGTCCGACGACCAGGCCCGGACGTTCCATCGGATCAGCGACGATCAACCCCGAGGCCGGACCGAGTCCCCCGGTTGTCTTCAACTCGATCCGACAGGGGCGAGCCGGCGACTGATGACGGCCCTGGTTTACGGTTCACCGATCAGCCTCAGTGAGGATGGCGGCGCCACCTGGAAATACCTCGATGCCCGATCGAGCCACGTTGAACTGGTTTGCCGCCGACTGGAGTCGCCCGGACCCGAAGTTCATCCTGACCCTGAAGCACGAATCGGGCGGCTTGCTCCTGGCCTCGCGCGACGGTGGTCGGTCGTTCGTCGAGGTCGGCAAGGGCTATGGCACCGGCTGGGTCTTCGACGGCGAGACGGCTGTCGTGGCCCAGGCGAAGTCGAAGGATCGGCCGAAGCCAAACCTGATGCGCACGACCGACGGTGGCAAGACCTGGCAGCCCTGCGGAGCCTACAGCCCGGTCGGAATCAACAGCGCCCAGGCGTTGCCGAGCTGGCACGGTGGTTCGCTCTACTGGCTGGTCGAAGACGCAATGATCGTGTCGGCGGACAGGGGGTTGACGTGGACCAGGGCGGCCGACGTCAAGGACGGTCGTTACGGCCCGGTGTTCGGCAAGGACGCGAACCCAATGTTCGTCCTGACCGGGGCAGGCGTCATCGAGACCACGGACGGCGGAGCCACCTGGTCGAAGCCGATCGCACCGCCGAAGGATCTCAAAGGCGTCGGCGGCTTGACCTGGTTGGCCTACGATCCGAAGAATGACGTGCTCTACCTGATGAAGATGGGCAGCGACCTGTTCAAGCTCCCCCGACGGAAGGCGGCCAATTGACTGGCCTTGATTCACATCGTGTGGCCTGCTCCCCTTTTCCGTCCCTGCATTTCTAAAGGATCTCCGTATTATTGCCGGGACCAGCGGCGGGTTCGGCATTCGCGGCCGCCTCCACCCCCTCGGGGCATGGGGCGGGCTCCGGTTCCGGCTCCTCGACGACCTCGTCCTTCAGGATGCTCTCCGTGAGTTCGTAGACGTTTGTCGTAGGATTGCGGCCAGGTTCGCCAACCTGCGCTGCGAGAGTGTCGAGCTTCTTCGCTCGCTCGACCGCCCGTTCATAGTCCTGGGCATAATGTTTAAAATTCACATTTTTATCATAATCTTTGATAAAATCTTTCATCATGGCTTGCATGGCGTGCCGATGCTGCATTCCCGGGCTGTCGCGTAGGTGCAAGAGTAGCCACAGCTCAAAGCAGGGATTGGAGATCGCGAGATTAATGCCGTTCGCGTTCGCCATATTCCTCGCTTCGTGCACATGTGGATGTTCGTCGATGTCGAAGACGCACCAAACCGAATCGAACGCGATGTTCTCGTCATGCTCCCGCTTGGCCGCTCTGGCGGCCTCGTTCTTATATTCCTTGGCGGCCCGCACGAGGGAAAACGGAACCCCGGTCCTGTCGGCCAATTTCACCTTGACTCGCGAGTTTTTGTGATGGAGTGCGAACTGTTTGAAATACTGTGGCTCTGTGTTCTCACCCTCGCACACGATGAGCATCACGGGCCTCGGATCGCGGAAGGGCTCGCGACGACCGGGTCGGCGAGGGCGATTCGGGCCTCTCATTCAGCATCTCCGCTCGACACGCGAAAGCTGCCAAGGAACGGGATGGCCCCATACCGGCCCTGAATATAACCACGCTCGATGTTTTCGTCTTTGCGGGGCTTGAAATCCGTCAATGGATAGAGGACGGTCGCTCCTCTCGAGTCTTTCTCCGTGAGCAGAACTTGGTCCCGTCTGAGAGCGGGCTCTCCCACGAGCGATCCAAGCAGGTTCGTGTCGTGCGTGGAGAAGATCAGCTGCGCATTGCGTGCGTTGATGCCAGGATCGTTGAATTGCCTCACGATGAATTCGGCAAGGATCGGGTGCATGCTGGCCTCCAACTCGTCGACAATCAGCAGCGTCCCCCGTTGGATCGACCGCAGGATCGGGAGTGCGAGTCGGAAGAGCGTCTTCGTTCCGCGAGATTCCTCATCAAGCGAGAGCCAGGCGTCATCGGACTCGCTCTGATGCTTCAGTTCGAAACGTCCAGGCCGCGTGAGCTTACCGGATTGGACGGAGTCCTTCCGATTGACCCTCACATCGACGATGCCGATGTCTGCGGTCCTCAGGAGGGACTTGAATTGTTCCAGCATCGAATCCGGTTGCTCATCTTCGAACATACTAACCTGCCGGAACTCTCCCGATTCACCGATCATGAAGGCAAGTGCATTCTGTAGGCGGGACTGGCTACTCGGATACCGGCGAGTCGAGAGATTGCTGGCCATGTTGAACACTTCGATGGAGCCGAACCATGAGAAGAGCGGGGACAATTGCGTATGCCGCAACTGAGCCGCAGCGGAGAGATAGAGTGCGTTCGGCCGTGTGAGCCCCTCGATGACCTTGTTCTCTCCCTTCAAGCTCTCGCCGAATTTGAACTTCTCTCCTTCCCGCTCCAGCCAGACCTGCTTCTTGCCGTTCGGCCAGGCGTAGACCCATTCTTCTAGGAAAACTTGATCATCCAAAATAAATCCATATCGAAAACGCACATCGTCAATGATCATCTCAACTTCATACATCGAGGGCTCGTCACGCTTCTGGCCCCAGGCGAAGGGATCGCGAGGTATTCCCTCGTCTGGCGCCCAAAGCCGGTGTGAAAGGCTCACCGTTTCCTTCATGTAGGCCAGCGCGGCGAGCACGTTGCTTTTGCCGCTCGCGTTTGCGCCGTAGATAGCGACGACGGGGAGTAGTTTCGAGGAGCAGTTGGGGACGACCCGTGGACGTGGGTCAACATCGCTCCCTATACGCCCGGCCTCCATCGACAGCACCTGCTCATCCCGGATCGAGCGGTGGTTCTCGACTCGAAAATCGATGAGCATGATGGCCGACTCCCCGTCAAACTAGCCGATTTGGGCGATTGAGCGAGGGAAACCCGCAAACCGCCCGAAAAACATTCGACGACTCCGATTTTACGGAGAGCGAGAGCCCTTTACCACAGGGGAGCAAGCTGGACCATACCGATTTAAAAAACTCGGAGTCATTTCAGGGGGGACGAAAGGGGACGGAGATGAATGCCGCGAAGTTAAGGCGCAAACCTCTGTGGTTTGAGCCTTTGCGCCGAACCTTCATACGCAGCTTCTGGTTTGTCCCGGATCGGATGATTGCTGAATCCTCGTGTTCCACAAGGGGCGGTCTCCGGAGACGGATCGGCCGGACCTCGGACATCTCGAACGCAAATCAAGCTGACCTGAGCATTTACGCCTTAACTTCGCGGCATTCGGGACGGAGATAATTCTTAGGGTAACGTCGATCTCTCGGTTGAAATTAGCCTGGCCTCCCTTCGCCGTTGAGATAGAATTCAACGGCGAATCGCGCGAAGTCTCCAGGAGGCAGATTGTTGTCGCCGCAGCCAGGGAGTGGCCACCGGTGAACTTTGACTACATCGAATGGGACGACGAAAGCGACCCGCGAGGGAATATCGTTCCCATTGAAGCAGCCGATTTGACCCCCGCTGAGGTTGAGGAAGTCCTGGGGGGGACCGGTCCCGAGGTGGTCAGTCGGGCGGAGTCCTACCGACCTGCGAAGATGGGTTGGACTTCAACCGGCAAATACATCTTCGTCGTCTATGAGCGGTCCGAAGAAGCCGGCATCGTCGTCATTTATCCCGTCACTGCTTACGAGATCGACCCACCCTGAGTCGGCACGGCCTGCCGGGATGTGTCCAGGAATCAAGATCATTCCGCGAAGGACTTGCGGGAGGAGATACCATGCGCGTTCAAGGCAAAGCTCTCGACGAGATGACCCCGGATCAGAGGGCCGCCGTCGAGGCGATCCGGGCCCGCCGGCACACCCCCGAGCTTGATGCGGAACGCGATCGTGTCATCGAAGAAATTCGCAAGGAGTTCCCCCCTGCCTCGCCCGACGAGTCCCTGCTCGAAACCCTGGCCTGCGCTCCGAGCCGAGCGTGAGCGGCAGGGATTGAGCCTGGCCGATGTCTCCGAACGGACTCAGATGGATAAGGCGACACTTTCGAAGTTGGAGACGGGCAAGGTGGCCAACCCGACGTACTTCACGATTCGGACGTACGCGCGGGCGCTGGGCAAGCGAGTGTCCTGGCGGATCGAGGAGGATGAAGTTCCCGCCGACGGACGACCTCTCCACTCGACAGAGACCAACCCGGCGAGGTGATGACCCCGCTGCCCCGCCTTCCTTCGATCCTGGACCGTCCCCAGGGTCGTCAATGAGCGGTCTTCGATCAGGCCCGCGAGAGCGAAATGACGATCCTCATCCGGATTCTCGGCGACGAGTCGGGTCATCTTTCCGATGATCTCGCCCGCTATTTCCTTGATCTCAAGGTCAGCGAACGGGACAGGGCCCGGATGCATGAGCTGGCCGTGCGGAACCAGGGGGACCAACTGACGCCGGTCGAGAAGGAGGAGATGCTGGCGTTCGGCAAGGCGATGACCTTGCTCTCCATCCTCAAATCCCGGGCCCGGCGGACGCTCGGGATCAGGCTCGACTCACGGACGAAAGTCTGATCCGCTCAAAATCGTGTGTTAACCCGAGCCTCGCCGGAAGGAATATATCCGAGACCGGTGCGAGGAAATCGACCCCGCACCGCGACGGCTCTCGACGTCCATCGAGTTGGGTTCGTGTTGGAACGACGCTTCGAGGTCCCGCGCGTTGGGTTCGTGTTGGAACGACGCTTCGAGGTCCCGCGCGTTGGGTTCGTGTTGGAACGACGCTTCGAGGTCCCGCGCGTTGGGTTTGTGTTGGACCACTGGAGGAGTCCGCGATTGGCTTTGTGTTGGAACAGTGCAGGGTTCGTCCGCGATTGAAACTATGAGGGGGGTGGAGGTCGAGCCGACGGCCGCGGGTGCCCTGAGTTCGTGGCAGACTTGAGGTGCTTACAACCCTCTGGCCCGCAGAATCGGAGCACTCCCGTGAACTACGTCGGCATCGACCTCCACAAGCACTCTATCGTCACCTGTGTCATGGACCAACACCGCAAGATCATCGGCCGTCGCACCCTGGCCTGCTCCCAGGTCCAGGACATCCGCGCCTACTTCGAGTCGCTCCGGCCCTTCCAGGCGGTTGTCGAGGCCACCGCCAGCTATGAGTGGCTCCTCGAGCTGATCGAGCCGACGGCCGAGAAGGTCGTCCTGGCCCATCCCGGCAAGCTCCGCGTCATCGCCGAGAGTGTCAAGAAGACCGACCGCCTCGACGCCCAGGTCCTCGCCGAGTTCCTGGCCCGCGACATGATCCCCACGGCCCATCGCCCGACCAAACGCCAGCGTGAGCACCGCACGCTGGTCCGACACCGTCAGTTCATCCGGGGTCGCATGACCGCCCTCAAGAACAAGATCCGCCGCTTCGCCGCCGACTACAACGCCGACCGCAAGGACCTCTTCACCCCCGCCGGGTTGGAGTCGCTGGCCAAGCTCGAGCTGCGCGACGCCGACCGCTTCGTCCTGGGGCGGCTCTGGGACGACCTGGAGCACGAGAAGACGCAGCTCCGGGCGGTCAAGACGAAGCTGGAGGAGTTCGCCAAGAAGGCCCCGACGGCCGAGGCCGAGGCCCGCGCCGTGCTCGGGACGATCCCCGGGGTCGGGGCGGTGACCGTCGATGTGATCGTCAGCGAGCTGGGGGACATCTCGCGGTTCAAGAATGCCCGTGCGGTGACGGCCTACGCCGGGCTGGCGCCCGGGGTCCGGCAGTCGGCCGGCAAGTCGAAGGAGATGGGGATCAGCAAGCAGGGCTCGGGGCTGCTGCGGTGGGCGTTGGTGGAGTCGGCCTGGAGGCTGGTGGCGCGGTCGGGCCGGTGGAAGGTGGTGTATGAAGGCATCAAGAAGCGTCGCGGGGGCAAGAAGGCGATCGTGGCGGTGGCCCGCCGGCTCCTGGGGGTGATGGTGGCGATGCTGAAGACGCGGAGTCCTTACCGGCTGATCGCGTGATCGGCCCGAGCGGTTGAAGACCCAGAGACCCGTCGCAGAGGGGAGATGGAGTCGAGCGGAGGCGGGTGGGCGTGACGAACCACGGGATGACCCCGGCTCAAAGCCCGGCGAGGACGAATCTCGTCGATCGCCGAGCGATTGAATGGCGGCGTCCCCTGGATTGAGTTTCCTGGCGAGGCCCGGGTGACCGGGCGATCCCGAATAGATGGTTGGATGCGTCACGTTGCGTCGGCCTGCGTTCGATGAGATGGGATGGCCGTGGGAGCGTCTCCCTCGGCCTGTGGCTCAGGGGATGCGTTGTGGGGGATCACGATCACCTCGACGGAGGCGGGACGACGATGGGCCAGGTTGACCGAAGCCGAAGGCGAGGGGGATGCGTGGGGAACCCCGCAACGAGAACCTGCACCGCTCCGCTTGACAAGATCCCCCTCATAGATGGCTTTGTGTTGGAACAGTGCAGGGTTCGTCCGCGATTGGCTTTGTCTGAGAACGGGACGGAGGCTGGTCGGAATTGGCTTTGAGTTGGAAAACCTTCCTGGAGACGATAAATGCTGGGTTCGTGTTTCTGGGCGATCGGCTGAATCGGCCTGAACGACTTAAATCTTTAGCAAAAAGCCAGTTACACCAAAAATTGGGTTTGTCTTGGAATCTTCGTTGGGGCTTGGTTGGACCGGGGTAGGCTCCTGATCGAGGCCGTTGGCCGGGAGGTTTTAACATTTGGTGGAAAATCGGCCGATTCCTGGTTGTGCCGGCCGGGTCCGGCGGCTAGGATGATGCTGACGGATTCCGCACTCGCCCGCCGATCGCTCGACCGGACGAACCTGCTCGCACCCGCCTTCACCCGCCAGGGAGGAATCAGACTCCAATGGGCCGGACAACCTTCCTGATCGCGGTCGACGCCCTGATCGTTGCAGGCCAAGCTCGGGCCGATGACGCCGCTCCGGCCAAGGCCGACCCGGCCCTCGTCGAGTTCTTCGAGGGGAAGGTCCGGCCGGTCCTGGAGGCGAATTGCGTCAACTGCCACGGGCCGACCAAGCAGAAGGCCGGGCTCCGGCTCGACTCGCGGGCGAGCCTGATGAAGGGGGGCGACTCCGGCCCGGCGATCGAGGTCGGACGGCCCGAGGCCAGCCGCCTGATCGAGGCGGTCAACCACTCGGCCGACCTCCAGATGCCCCCCAAGGGGAAGCTCAAGGAGGCCGAGGTCGCCGCCCTCTCGCGGTGGGTCCGCGAAGGGGCGGTCTGGCCCGAGGCGATCGCCGAGGTCCGGCCCTCGGCCAACGCCTCCGGCCCGAAGATCACCGCCGAGGACCGCGCCTTCTGGGCCTTCCGGCCGGTCCAGGACCCGCCGATCCCGGCGGTCAAGGATGAGTCATGGCCGAAGGGATCGATCGACCGATTCATCCTCGCCGAGCTGGAAGCGAAGGGGTTCCGCCCGGTCGACCCGGCCGACAAGCGGGCCTTGATCCGCCGGGCGACCTTCGACCTGATCGGCCTGCCCCCCTCGCCCGAGGAGGTCGATGCGTTCCTGGCGGACGACTCGCCCGAGGCGTTCGCGAAGGTGGTCGACCGCCTGCTGGCCAGCCCCCACTACGGCGAGCGCTGGGGCCGGCACTGGCTGGACGTCGCCCGCTATGGCGAGGATCAGGCTCACACCTTTCAGGCGCGGATGTATCCGAATGGGTACAAGTATCGCGACTGGGTCGTGAAGGCCCTCAACGACGACATGCCCTATGATCGGTTCGTCGTCGAGCAGATCGCCGGCGACCTGGTCGAGGGGCCGGGCCGGGACGATCGCCTGGCGGCGCTGGGGTTCTTCGCCCTCGGCCCGGTCTATTACGGAGGGGCGGTCTACGACGAGCTGGACGACCGGGTCGACACCCTGAGCCGGGGTTTCCTCGGGCTGACCGTCGCCTGCGCCCGCTGTCACGACCACAAGTTCGACCCGATCCCCACGGCCGACTACTACGCCCTGGCCGGCGTCTTCTCCAGCACCGCCTACAAGGAATATCCCGCCGCCCCGCCCGAAGTGGTCGCCGCCTACGACAAGGCCCAGGCCGACATCAAGGGCAAGACGGCCGAGATCGCCGCGTATCTCCGCGAGGAGTCGAAGCGCTGGTCGGCCTCGGCGGCGGCTTCGGAGTCATCCAGGTACCTGATCGGGGCCTGGACCCTGATGAACCGTCGGAAGGCGAAGCCCGACCTCTCGACGGCCGAGTTTGCCAGGGCGGAGGGCCTGGAAACGCTCATCCTTGACCGCTGGGTCCCGTACCTCGCGCCGAAGGCCGACGACAAGCGGCCGTACCTCGCCCGCTGGCGGAAGCTGGTCGAGGGGCAGGACGCGAAGGTCGACCTCTCCGGCGATGAGGCCGCGAAGGCCGAGGCCGCGAAGGTCGCCGGGGCCTTCGGCGACTACGTCCGGACGACCCTGGCCCTCCGCGACGCCCTGGACGCCCAGAAGGTCGCCGCGCTGGCCAACGCGGCAGATGGCTCGCCGCCGGCCCCGCCGGTCTTCGCCGGCCCCGAGGCCGACGTCGTCCGCGAATTGACCTCGGCCGACGGCCTGTTCGCCCTTCCCAAGGACCAGGTCGAGAAGCACCTGCCGGCCGATTCGAAGACGGCCCTCAAGGCCAAGAAAGCCGAGCTCGAAAAGCTCAAGAATAACGCCCCGGCGATGTATCCGGTGGTCCACTCGCTGGCCGAAGGGCCCGAATCCGGCCAACATGAAGGTCTTCCTCCGGGGCAACCCCGCCACGCCCGGCCCGGACGCCCCCCGGCGGTTCCTCTCGGTGCTCTCCAGCGAAGGCACGCCCGCGTTCTCGAAGGGGAGCGGCCGGCTGGAACTGGCCCGGGCCATCGCCAGCCCCGACAACCCGCTGACCGCCCGGGTGATGGTCAACCGGGTCTGGGAGCACCACTTCGGCCGGGGGCTGGTCGCCACGCCGAGCAACTTCGGCAAGATGGGCGAGCGCCCGAGCCATCCCGCCCTGCTCGATCACCTGGCCCGCCAGTTCGTCGCCGGGGGCTGGTCGCTCAAGCGGTTGCATCGGGAGATCATGCTCTCGGCCACCTACCAGCTTGCCGCGACCGACGACCCGTCGAACGCCGAGGTCGACCCGGCAACGTCTACCTCTGGCGGGCCAACCGCCGGAGGCTGGAGGTCGAGGCCTGGCGCGACGCGATGCTCGCCGTCTCGGGCAACCTCGACCCGAAGCTCGGCGGTCCGTCGTCCGACCTCGCCTCGCCCGAGAACCAGCCGGCGGACCTTCTACGGCAAGGTCAGCCGCCACAGCCTCGACGGCCTGCTCCGCCTCTTCGACTTCCCCGACCCCAACATCACCGCGCGACAAGCGGACCGTCACCGCCGTGCCGCTCCAGCAGCTCTTCGTGCTGAACAGCGAGTTCATGGAGCGCCAGGCCAGGGCCCTCGCCGCCCGGCTGACGTCCGGCCCCGGAGACGAGGCCGAGAAGGTCCGCCGGGCCTTCCCGCTCCTCTACGCCCGCCCCGCGACCGACCGCGAGGTGAGCGCTGGCCGTCGAGTTCCTCAAGGCGTCCGACGAGCCCAAAGGCCCCCTCGGCCGCTGGGAGCAGTATGCCCAGGTGTTGCTCGGTGCGAATGAGTTCCTGTTCGTGGATTGACCGATGAATGCCCCCAGAGGATCGGCCATGACGAATCCCAATCCCCTCGCCGGCCTGACCCGGCGCGACTGGCTCCGACGGATGGGCGGCGGCTTCGGCGCCCTGGGCCTGGCGGGCGTCCTGGCCTCCGAGGCGAAGGCGGCGAACAACCCGCTGGCGCCGAAAGCCCCGCACTTCGCGCCGAAGGCCAAGCGGGTCATCTTCCTGTTCATGAACGGCGGGCCGTCGCACGTCGACACGTTCGACCCCAAGCCGATGCTCGCCACCCGGAACGGCGAGCCGCGCCCGAGTCGGTCCGGAAGGGTCGCAACGGCGGCGGCAAGCTGATGCCGTCGCACTTCAAGTTCGCCAAGTACGGCGCGGGCCGGCATCGATATCAGCGAGCTTTACCCCAAGCTCGCCGAGCGGGCGGACGACCTCTGCGTCATCCGATCGATGTACACCGACGTCCCCAACCACGAGCCCGCGCTCCTGATGATGAACTCGGGCGTGATCCAGCCGACCCGCCCGAGCCTCGGCTCGTGGCTGACCTACGGCCTGGGGACCGAGAACCAGGACCTGCCCGGCTTCGTCGTCCTCTGCCCGGGCAAGCCGGTGGTCGGCCCGCAGCTCTGGAGCAACTGCTTCCTGCCGGGGATCTTCCAGGGGACCCACATCAACAACAGGGCGGTCGATCCCAAGTCGATCATCGCCCACGTCGCCAACAAGAGCCTCGGCAAGGACGCCCAGCGCGGGCAGCTCGACCTTCTCCAGCGAGATGAACCAGCTCCACCTCGAATCGCGCTACAGCGACCCCCAGCTCGAAGCGCGGATCCAGTCGCTGGAGATGGCCTTCCGGATGCAGTTCGAGGCCCGCGAGGCCTTCGACCTCGGCCGGGAGACCCCCGCCACGCGCGCCCTCTACGGCGAAGGGCCGTTCGCCAACGCCTGCCTGATCGCCCGCCGCCTGGCCGAGCGAGGCGTGCGGATCACCCAGGTCTACTACGGCGACGGCCAGCCCTGGGACGACCACGGCGACATGGAAAACCACCGCGACCACGCCCGGAAGTCCGACGCCCCCATCGCCGCGCTCCTGGCCGACCTCAAGGCCCGCGGGCTGTTCGACGAGACCCTCGTGATCTGGGGCGGCGAGTTCGGCCGGACCCCGACCTCGCAAGGCTCCAAGGGGCGCGACCACCACAACACCGGCTTCACCATGTGGCTGGCCGGCGGCGGCGTCAAGCAGGGCCACATCCACGGGTCAACCGACGAATTCGGCTGGAACGCCGTCGAGGACCGCGTCCACGTCCACGACCTCCACGCCACCATCCTCCACCTGATGGGGATCGACCACGAGAAGCTCACCTATCGCTACTGCGGCCGCGATTTCCGCCTGACCGACGTGCATGGCGAGGTCGTCCGGGGTATCATCGCGTAAGGGAGTAGCGGGTAGCGGGTAGCGGGTAGCGGGTAGAAAAGGAATACCCTGGACTCGGCCGTCGATATTAATATCGTAAAATCAAACGCTCGCTATCACACTTCTTCCCTACCTGCTACCCGCTACCCGCTACTGGAGGGCCGAGCGATGACCCGGCGCGATTGCGTGAGGATCGGGGCGATCGGCCTCGGCGGCCTGACGCTGCCGGGCTTGCTCCGCGCGAACGCCTGGGCCGGTGGCTCGAAGGCGCCGGCCCCGAAGGCGAAGTCGGTCATCGTCCTGTTCCTCTCGGGCGGACCTTCGCAGCTCGACATGTGGGACATGAAGCCCGACGCGCCCGAGGCGATTCGCGGGACATTCCGACCGATCGAGACGAATGTCCCGGGCATCCAGATCTGCGAGCATTTGCCTCGGATGGCCCGGCTGGCGGACAAGTATGCGATCGTCCGGTCGATGACGCACGAGCAGTCGGCGCACCCGGCGGCGGCCTACTGGATGATGGCCGGGAGCCCGATCGCCCGGCCGGCGGCCGATGCCTCGTTCATGAGCCGGGTCGACCGGCCGCACATGGGGTCGGCGCTGGCGAAGGTCCTCGGCCCGTTGGTCCCGTCGATGCCGCCGTTCGTCATGGTCCCCGAGGCGATGGCCCCCAACGGGCCCGAACGCGCGGGGCAGCATGCCGGGTTCCTCGGGCCGTCTTACGACCCCTACCGGATCAACAGCGACCCGAACCTGCCCGACTACTCGCCCGGCGTCCTCGCCTCGGCTGACGGGCTGACCGCGTCGAGGCTCCGGGATCGGCGGGCCTTGCTCGACCAGATCGACCCCTCCGACGGCTCGGGCATGGACGTGTTCCAGTCGCGGGCCTTCGACCTCCTCTCGTCAACCGCCGCTCGCGACGCCTTCGACATCGACGCCGAGCCCGACTCTGTCCGTAACCGGTACGGCCGGCACGTCTTCGGCCAGTCGACCTTGCTCGCGCGGCGGATGGTCGAGGCCGGCGTCCGGCTGGTCCACGTCAACTGGGTCCGCCACGACAACGGCAAGGGGGGCTCGGGGTACGACACCCACGGAAAGCACCTCGACCTGGCCCAGAACAACCTCATGCCCCCGACCGACGCCGCGTTCTCGTCATTGATCGAGGACCTGGACGAGCGCGGGCTGCTCGACGAGACCCTGGTCGTGATGATGGGCGAGTTCGGCCGGACGCCCCGTTTCAACTCCGCCGCCGGCCGCGACCACTGGCCGCACTGTTTCAGCCTCGTCCTGGCCGGAGGGGGAATCCGGGGAGGACGCGTCCACGGGGCCTCCGACCGGATCGCCGCCTATCCCTCGGCCGACCCCGTCACCCCCGGCGACCTGATCGCCACGATTGACCACGTCCTCGGCGTTGACCCACAATCCCTGATCCACGACCAGCAAGGCCGCCCGTTCCCGCTGGCCGATGGTCGTCCCGTCCTGAGATGGCTCTGAGGCCCCTCCAAAACAAACCCAATTCTGTCAAAATGGGCTCATTAGGTCGTAGAATTCGTTGGTGGGGCACGCCCGACGTCCGACCTACCCTGCCTATTTTACCCCGACCCCTTTCCATCTCATTTCCAACACGAAGCCAACTGACAACGTCCGAGAAGACGAACCCATTTTCGGGGAGGTCCCTCCTCAATCGAGGAGGGTACGCCAACGGATTCCAGCCTCGGATGAAAGTCGCCCATGCAGGGACGATTTCCCGTAGGGTCGGGATTGCCCTGCCGCGATCCGGGTCTCGGCAGGGCAAGCCCTACCCTACGGGGAGGCCGGAATCTGTGGGCGCGTCCGATCGAGGATGGCCCTTCGTTCTTAAGATCGCTCCGGCGCGGGTTGGCTAACACAGTTTTCCGCGACGATCACAGAGAACCGGACGCAAATCCTCTCACTTCCGGGCCGGATCGGGGACGTACTTCGGGTCGAGCTGGAACATCAGCTCATCGAACCGGGCCCGGGCGGTTTCCACCTCGCCGATCGAGACGGCGCCCTGCTTGTGCAAAATCTCGGTCCGGGCGAGCTCGGCCCTGGCCCGTTCGACCTCGCGCTTGAGCCGGGCGTCCTCGGCCTCGACCCGGCGTTTGGCCTGTTTGAGCCGGACCTCGAATTCCTGGACCTCGGCCACCTTGACATCAAGCTCGGTCTGGGCAGCCTGGAGCGCGGCCTGGGTTTCCAACCAGACGGTCTGTGTGATCCTTCCTTCCCTGGCGGAGGACTCACGGAAGTCGACGGCGGCCTTCGCCGATTTCGCTTTCGCTTCCGCCCCTCGAAGCTCGGCCATCTTGCCCTGGAGCTGTGCCTCCATCACCTCGACGGCGTCGCGGAGGTCGGCCAGCGTCGACGAGGCGGCGGGGCTGTCGGCCCTCCGATCGGGCTGTGCCGGCTCGATCGACCCGGCCCGACGCTTCGCCTGCGTGAGCCGGAGTTTAACCTCGGTGACCTCGGCCATCTTCGACTTGACCCCGGCTTCCGCGACGCCGAACCTGACCGCCTGCTCGTCCACCAACTGAGGTTCCACCGCTCCGCGGGCGTTCAGCCCCTTGATCCGATCGAGCTGGCGACGTTCGAGGTCGGCCTTCGCCTCGGCCCCCTGAAGCTCGGCCTGCTTGGCCTGGAGCTGCACCTCCAACAACTCGACGGCGTCGCGAAGGTCGGCCGGCGTCGAGGGCGCGGCGGGGCTGTCGGCCCTCCGATCGGTTGGGGTCGCCTCGATCCGGCGTTTGGCCTGCTTGAGCCGGACCTCGGATTCCTGGACCTCAGTCTTCTTCGTCTCAAGCTCGGATTCCGCAACCCGGACCGCGGCCTCCGCCTCGTCCCCCAGTCTTGCCTCCACCGCTCCATTGGCGATGAGCCCCTTGATCCGATCGAACTTCTTACGGGCGGAGTCGGCCTTCGCCACGGCCCCTCGAAGCTCGGCCTGCTTGCCCTGGAGCTGGACCTCCATCAGCTCGACGGCGTCGCGGAGGTCGGCGGACTCCGGCGCGAGGTCGAGCGGTCGGCGGCGATCGGCCCGGGGCCGCGCCTGGCCCGGTTCAGGAGCAGGTCGGCCTCGTCCAGCTCGGTCTTCTTGCTCGCGACCTCGGCCTCGGCGATGTTCAGCTCGGCCTCGGCCTTGAGGTTTTCTTCGTTGCTGACGTAACTCTTGTTGATCTTGTTGAGGGCCTTGTTGCGGTTCACGACGGCCTGGGCCAGGTCGCGCTGGGCCAGGGCCTTCTGGACCTCGGCGGCCTTGCCGGCGCGGCGGATCTCCAGCAGTGCGACGTCGTCGGGGCCCGGATGGGCCCGGGCGGCCTCTGCCTCGTGGAATGCCCGCGACTTGGTCTCCCAGAGTTGCTCATAGCGTGCCTGCAACGCTTCCAGCTTCCGCTGCGCGATCCGCTCCGCCGGGTCACCCGATTTCGCCGCGACGCGTTGGACATCGTCGAGCTTGTTCTTCGCCGCGAGCATCTCCTTGGCGAGGGCGACGACCTCCGGATCGGCCAGGAACCGGCGTTCGATCGTTTGGTCGATCTGGGCATCGCCGACCGGCGCGGGGCTCAGCCTCGTCGGGTTCCGCATGAGTTCGGCCTCGGCCTGGTCGAGCCTCCTGGCCTCGATCTCGGCCTCGGCGACCTTCAGTTCCGCCTCGGCCCTGGCGATCTCCTCGCGGCTGACGCTGGCGTTCGGCTGCTTCAAGAAGGCCTGGTTGCGGGCCACGACGGCCCTGGCCCGCTCGAGCTGGGCCTCCGCCTTCTGGGCCTCGGCGGCCTTGTTCTCGGGAAGGCCGCGCCTCACCTGGAACAAGGTCAGGCCCGCCTGGTCGAGCTCGGCCTTCTTGCTCGCGACCTCGGCCTCGGCGGCCTTCAGCTCCCCCTCGGCCCTGGTGATCTCCTCGCGGGAGACAGCTTGCGGATTCTTCTTCGCGAGGGCCTGGTTGCGGTCCACGGTGGCCCTGGCGATATCGCGCTGGGCTTCCGCCTTCTGGACCTCGGCGGCCTGGCGGTCGCGGCGGATCTCCAACCGCTCGACGAACCGGCTTTGGATCGGACGGCCGACCTGTCCCGCGGCGGCCGGACCCGGCCCGGCGGGTGGAGGGGTCGGATTGTTCTTGACCCCGAGTTCGGGCCTCATTGTCCGAGCCCTGGACGGGGGGATCATGGGTGTCATGGCTGATCCGTCCTTGACGGCCTGCTTCTGCTTCGGGGCACTGGAAGGCTCCTCGGCGATGTTCTCGGCGACGGGCGGGCCGAACTTGCTCTCGCGGACGGCCCTGGCCAGGCGGTTGACCAGGCCGGGCGCGGGCGCGGGCGGCACCGTGGTGAAGTCGCCGGTCCGCTCGTCGAGGGCCTCGATCTTGAACTTCGGGTGGAACGTCTCGGGCGTCACCTCGGGGTTGGCGCGATAGTCCTCGATGACGGCGGCCAGTTCGTATTCGACAGCCGGCAAGCGACCGGCCTCGGTGAACCGAATCTCGACCTTGCGGGGGAGCCAGAGGCCACCGACCTCGACGAAGTCGCCGGCCGTCTTCCGCCAGGTCCGTCGACCGTGCGGCATCCCGACCTGGGAGGGGTCCTGCGTGGCCTCGGACCTGACCACCGCGAAGCCCAGCGCCGGGGCGACCCAGAGCAGCCCCCGGAGGCCGCCGCCCTGGTTGTTGTCGTTCCGATTCCCGACCCAGGCGACCCGGACGACCTCGCGCCCGTCAACGACATCGGCGCCCGCCAGGTCCAGTTGGGCGGGCCGGACGCTGTCCGGGCCAAGGAGGAGGAGCGCCGTCGCCCCCGCCAGGTCCAGGCTGTCCGGGCCGAGGAGGAGGAGCACCGTCGCCCCCGCCAGGTCCAGGACGCTCGCCGGAGGGGGCTCCAGCGGCTCGGCCGATCGGTCCCCGTTGACCGCGGGGGAGAAATTCGGGTTGAGCAGCGCCACCGCCAGGTCGTCGCCGACCTGACCCTGGACCGGATGCCGGCGGAACGGGATTGGGCCGGCCTGGGACCACGCACTCCGGAACGTCACGAGGCCCGATCCGTCCCCTGCGTCGAACTGACGCGTCCACGGGACTGTCGGCCCGTCGGGTTTCGGCCCATCGGGCTCCTGATGATCCGCGTTCGCCAGGGCGGAAAGGACATCGAGCCGATAGTGCGAGCTGGAGCCGGGTTCGATGACCACATCGGCCACCTGAACATTGACGGCCTGGAGGCCGCCCCCGGTCATCCTGGCCGGCCGATCGCGCCTGGCGACCGAGTAGCGGAAGCCCAGGTGTTCAAGCCCCTTCAGGCGGAGTGCGAAGCCGGCCTTGATGTCCTCGATCGAAAGGTCCGTGATCGGAGGCACATATTTCTTGATGAACTGGCGGCCGGGCTCGGGCTGTTCGGGCTGGGAGGGTCCCGCCGGGGTCGCGGGGGTCTCGGGCTTCGCCGGGGCCTCGGGCTTCGAGGGGGTCTCGGGCTTCGCCGGGGTCTCGGGCTTCGAGGGCGGGGCGTCCGGCTGCTGGCCGAGGGTCCACGCGGGCAACGCCAGCGCGGCCAGGAACAGCGCGGCGATCGCGCCCGGCGCGAGGGCCGGCGGGGGATCGGGTCGCGGAGGATCATGTTCAATCGTCCTTCCAGGGAGCGGGACGCTTCGGCCCCGGCGCCGCCGACGCCCAACGCGGGCGAGGGGATCGCGGACCGGGCCAGTTGCTCGCAGACGTCGACCAATGCCTCGGCGTAGGCGAACCGGCGCTCGGGGAGCGAGCGGATCACGCGGGCGTCGCAGGCGCGCTCGGCCTCCTCATGGAGCTTCTTGCGGGCGTGCCGGAAGATCGGGTTCCACCACCAGACGGCCTCGGCCAGCAGCTCCAGGCGGACGACCCAGTGATCGCGCCGGGCCAGGTGGGCCAGCTCATGGGCCAGGATGCCCGGCCAGCGGTCGGCCCCGAGCCGGCCGATCAAGACCTCGGGCAAGATCAGGCGGGGCCGGCCCAGGCACCAGAGCAGCGGCGTGCCGGAGCCGGGGACCGCCAGGACCGGCGGAGGCCGGACGCCCACCCGCTCGCCGATCGCGCGAGTCTCCTCGACCAGCCAGGCCGGGGCCGGCCTGGCGGTGGCCAGGACTCGGCGAAAACGGATGATCCTGAGTCCTCGACGGATCACGACAACGACCGATCCGGCCAGCCAGAGGGCGAGGAGGACGGGATTCGGGTTCCAGGTTCGAGGGCCTGGGCGCAAAGGTTCCGGCCCCGGCTCGGGTTTCGGGACGACGGATTTCCGATCTGGAATTTGAGATTTCAGATCTGAGATTTGAGCTCTCAAATCTGGGGCCCCAGATTTCAGATCTGAGATTTGAGATCTCAGATCTGGAGCCTCAGATTTCAGATCTGAGATTTCAGATTTCCGATTTGCGGTCTCAGATTTCAGATCTGGGGCCTCAGATTTCAGATCTGAGATTTGAGATCTCAAATCTGGGATTGTTGAGATCGGGGATTCCGAAAGGGCGACCTCGGGCAAAGGCTCGGGAAGATTCGCCAGGGCCGCCTCGAACGGTGGCGGAGGCGCCGGGGCCGGCCCTGCCGTTGGAACAACGTTGGCGACGACGACCGGGGCCGGCTCGATGGGTCGATGGGCGGGCCAGGCGTCATCGACGCTCCAGGGCCAGGCGACAATTGGCGGCGTGACGAACTTCAGGAGCACGACCAGCCAGAGGGCGTAACTCGCCTCCGGCCCGAGCCGCCTCCAGCGCCCCGCCAGGGTCGCCACGACCGCCAGGCCGCCCGCGATCAGCGTCGTCTGCGCGAACCACCAGAGCATGGACGCACCCCTTTTCGCAGGACTCAGGACTGAGGACTCAGGGCTTGGGGCACACTTCAACACCACGCGAAGACCCGGGCGACTCGGCTCAGTCCTGAGTCCTCAGTCCTGAGTCCTGAGTCCTCTTTTGCGAGAGCAAGGCCCGGAACCGGGCGATCTCCTCGTCGGAGAACCGGTGGCCTTCGACCAGCGTGAGGACCAGCGGCGTGGGCGCCCCTTCGCAGAGCTGGTCGGCCAGCTCCTGGAGCCGGTCGCGGAGCAGGTCGTCGCGGGTCGAGACCGCCCGGTAGACGTGCGCCAGGGCCCCCGAACCCGACTCGCTCGCGACGTGCCCCTTGGCCCGGAGCCGGTTCAAGTAGGTCTGCACCGTCGTGTAACCCCAGCGACGGCCCCGGCCCTCCAGCACCTCGGCGACCGAGCGGACCGTGCCCGGCCCCTCGTCCCAGAGGACCTTCAGAGCCTCCAGCTCCTGCTCGCTCGGCGGTGGTCGCTCGGCCATGACGGGCTCGCTCCTTCCGGATGTCTCCGACACCATGTCGTAGATGCGACTCTACGACATGGTGTCGGAGGTCGTCAAGGGGATTGTCCGGACTTTTTGGGAGAGCGTGTATACTTGGTTGATCCCGGCGGGGCCTTGCGTCCGCCGGCCGCCGGTTCCCGACTTCTTGTTCCGCACCTTCGAACGAGCCGACGAATGACCGAGCCGAACGGCAGCGCTTCCGATCGCCTGATCCTGGGGGATTGCGTCGAGGGGCTTCGAGCGCTGGAGGCCGGGTCGGTCAACCTGGCGTTCGCCGATCCTCCGTTCAACATCGGCTACAAGTACGACGTCTACGACGACCGGAAAGAGGCCGACGACTACCTCGAATGGACCCGGGCCTGGACCCGCGAGGTGGCCCGGGTGCTCAAGCCCGACGGCTCGTTCTGGCTGGCGATCGGCGACGAGTTCGCCGCCGAGCTGAAAATGATCGTCCACCGGGAGCTGGGGCTCTCGCCCCGAAGCTGGGTGATCTGGTACTACACATTCGGGGTCAACTGCAAGTATAAATTCAGCCGGAGCCACGCGCACTTACTTTATTTTGTGAAAGATCCCACGGCGTTCACATTCAAGACGGAAGAGATCCGCGTCCCCTCGGCCCGCCAGCTCATCTACGCGGACCTCCGGGCCAACCCGAAGGGGCGGCTCCCCGACGATACCTGGATCTTGCGCCCGCAGGACGTGCCCGGCGGCTTCGGGCCTGAGGAGGACACTTGGTACGTTCCCCGGGTCTGCGGGACGTTCAAGGAGCGCGCCGGCTGGCACGGGTGTCAGATGCCCGAGCAACTGCTCGGCCGGATCATCAAGGCGTGCTCGAACCCCGGCGACCTCGTGCTCGACCCGTTCGCCGGCAGTGGCACGACCTTGACGGTCGCCCGGAAGCTCCACCGCCGTTATCTCGGCTTCGAGATCTCGCCCGACTACGCCGAACGGGCCAGGGCGCGCCTGGGCGCGGCCGAACCCGGTCAGCCCCTCGAAGGGGCCGTTGAGCCGAAGGTCACGGACAAGCCGAAGAGGGTCCGAAAGAGGCGTGAAAGCGCCACGGGATGAACGACGGCCGCACATCGTCGGGCGACCGCTCTGTGGATCGATTCCGGGTGTTGATTCGAATCGCTTCAGTTGGGACGGGCGAATCGTGAAGTTCGACGGGCGTACTCGCTCTTGTGCTCTCGGAAGATGGTGAGGGCTTCGTCGAAGCCGCCGGCTTCCCAGAGGGCTTCGATCGAGCGATGAAACACGAGGCCAAGGCGGGTGGCACGGCGTTTGGCGCGGCGGAAAAGCTGGGCAGAGGCGTCATCCCTGAGTCCACGGTCGTTTTCCTGGCTCCGACGGGCGACGGTATCGGCAATCAGGCGGCGACGGGCGAGGCGTCGGGCCTCGGCGGCCAGTTCGGCTCTCCGGAGAGCGGTCGGCGAATCGGGGAGGTCGGGCGATGCGTCGGCCATCGGGCCAGCGGGCCGAGAAATGATCGCGACGTTCGGGAGCATAGGCTTCGTCCTTTCGCGTCGGATGGAGAAGAAGTGAAGGGGGCCGGGGAGAGAACGGCCGACGAGCGACCATCATACCCAAGCCCGATCCCATTGTGCACTCCTCATGCCGAAAAATGTGGGATATCGGGCCGGCGACCTTTTCTATCGACGGGCCTGGAACGCCATCGAAGACTTTCGGGCCGAATTCTCGGCCTCGGAGGCGAACCAGGACCGTGGAAGGCTCTTCGAAAGTTTCCCGACTTTTCCCATCTTGAACCGCCCGCGCATCGATCCCTTCAATCTTTTCTTCACGGCATCCGTTGAAAGATCGAAAAAGTCGGTGGACCGCCCAACGCCGTGGGAGGGCGATGTTGGACGGTCCATGTGACTTTCGAAAAGCCAGCCGTTTCGCCGTCAGCGATTCTGAACCGGGTCGACCGGATTCGGCCGGGGCACGGCCGAAGACCGATGCGGAGCCGGGATCGCGGAGGGGGCCTGAGGTCGCCCCCGGAGCCGGTCGAACCTGCGGCGGGCGAGCCGGCCTCCCACCTGGATCAGCGACCCCGAATCCGGCTCGACGGCGAGCCTCCAGCCCAGGCTGACCAGCAGCACGGCACCGGCGAAAAGCGAGTTGCCGTACCCCGCCGCCGTCCTCGACGAGGCCAGCGACAATGCCAGTAAACCGAGCGATGTTGCCACCGAACCAAGCAGGAGCCATCGACCCGCCGACCTCTTCGGCGCCTCCAATCCGAGGTGGATGGCCAGCGTCAGCGGGTAGAGCAGCCAGACATAAAAGTAGTTAAACGAAAGGGGCGAGAACATCAGGATCAGGAGCACCAGCCACGCCTGTTCGATTGCTGACGTCGTCCGGTTGCGTTTCACCTTGCGCGGCATCAGGCCGACGTAGAGCCCGCCCAGAACCAGCGCCGAGGCGGCGATGATCTTGTTGACCGTGGCGAAGTCGAGGTCGGCGACGTTGACTTTCCAGCCGTCCTTCGCCTCGCCGTCGGCCGGGATGTCGCGGAGCAGGCGATTGGTCAGGGCCATCAGCGACTGGTTCTTGTGGCCGAACCCGCGCTCGGGGCGCTGGGCGATCCCGCCGGCGTCGTAGCGGAGGACCATGCCCATGGTCCAGGTCCCCACGTCCTCGAAGGCCCCGGCGACTCCCCGAAACGGCATCGGTAAGGCCACCACGGCGAGGGTCAAGATCACGACCAGCGCGGCCGTTGCCTTCCAGAACCGCCGGTAGACCAGGTAGCCGATCGCCAGGATCGGAAACGCCTTGACCGCCGCGGCGAAGGCGATCAGGCCGCCGGCCAGGACCTGGCGCCGGGCGTTCAGGCAGGCGAACGCCCCGAGCATGCAGGCCAGGAGCACCAGGTTCGGCTGGCCGAGCAAATACATATCATGCACATAAGCCACAACGCCCAGCGACGGCACGAGGTAGAGGACCGGCCGCTGCCGGCCCATCTGGCCCGTCGCCAGCGAGACCGAGAGCAAAATCGCGGCGACCCACGCCACGGTGTTGGCCGCGACCAGCAGGAGGACGAAGAGCCTTGGCCCGGCCTGGCTGGCGATCGCGAGCATCGCCGCGGCCGAGGGCGGGTACATGAACGGGAAGACCCGACCGTCCTTGGGGTAGATCTCGACCCCGTGGGAAACCGCCCGGCCGACGTAATACCAGAGGGCGTAATCCTTGTTGCCTCGGTTGAGGTAGTCGTTCAGGAGCGGGGCGACCGAGAAGCCGACGACTGTCGCCGCCAGGCCCATCATCAGCCAGGTCCGCCGGATCTGCTCGCGGACGGGGTCGGGCTGCCTGTCGCGCTGTTCCGGAATCGACATTGGAGGGTCTCCTCAAGAGGGCGAGGGGGTTCATGTCTTTATTTTTGGGATGAGGAACCGACCGTTGTTTCGCCAACGGGGTTCATCAAGGGTCGTCCCCTCTGGCTCCCTCTCCCTCTGGGAGAGGGTTGGGGTGAGGGGCGTCGCCGGGCGAGTGAGCCTCGAACCGGGGCCCCTGGCTGGCCCGCTGGTGAGGTCACGCCCCTCACCCCCGGCCCCTCTCCCAGGAGGAGAGGGGAGGAAGACTGGCCCGCGAGCCCGTCTCCGACCGCGCTGGAGGCTTCTCTCGGTCCCCTCACCCTTGCGTCCGGAGGGCTGGAGCCGGTACGAAGGAGGGGACAATCGAGCCCTGGCCGTCCCCCGGATCACGTCATGGCGACCCGCCGAGAGCGCCGAGATTCCCCACGCCGCCAGGCCCGAAGGCCCTCGAGCACGCCGATTCCCGGCCGATTCCCGGGCCGTCGGACGCTCGGGCTGGCGGGTCTGGCGCTGGGGGGCGTCACGGCCTTCCTGTTCTGGATCGCCTGGGACCGCGACCGGCCTCGGAGGGCCTTTGAGCGGGCCGAGACCGCGACCCGGCTCGGCGACTGGCCCCTGGCCCTGGCGTCCTGGAGGAGCTTCAACGAGACCGGCGCCTCGAATGCCCGGACCCTCCTGGCCGAGGCCCGCGCCGACCTCGCGCTCGACCGAGCGGCCGACGCCCGTTTGGCCCTCGAACGCGCCTCGGAAGCCGACCCGGCCGACGCGGAGGTCTGGCGAAGCCGGCTCGACCTGCTCCGCGTCCTCGACCGACCGACCGAGGCGCTCCGGCTCGGCCGAGTCGCCGCTGGCGACCGTCGATCCCGAAGGCCGGCGGGCGGTTTTGGCCTCGACGACCCTCGCCGCGCTCGCCGAATTGCCCGACGACGAGGTCCGGAGCCGGCTCGACCGCTGGATCGGCGCCGACCCGGCCGACCTCGACGCCCGCGTGGCCCGGCTCGTCCGGATCGCCGCCAATCCCCATCCCGGCGACCCCGACCGCGCCGAGCGGATCGCCCGCCTCTCGGCGATCCTCGACCGCGACCCCGGCCACACCCCCGCCCGCGAGGCCCTGCTGGTCGCCCTGGCCGACGCGGGCGAGCCCGATCGGGGGCGGGCCGTCCTGGACGCCTGGCCCGAACCCGCCCGGGATGCCCGCTATGACCGACTCCGGGGACGCTGGGACCTCGACTACGACCACCGGGCCGACCGCGCGGCCGAGGCTTACGCCCACGCTGTGGCCGAACTGCCGCACGACTGGAAGTCGCACTACGGCCTGGCCCGGGCGCTCCGCGCCCTCGGCCGCGAGGTCGAAGCCCGCGCCGAGGCCGAGGCCGTCGCCCGGCTCCGCGAGCGGCTCGACCCGTCGAGCCTTGGCCCTCGCCTGGCCGCCGACCTGGCGAACCTCGACGACCCCCGATCGCTCCTCGACCTGGCCGCCCTCACCGAGAGCGTCGGCCTGGCCTGGCTCGCCGAAACCTGGCGGCGCGAGGCCCTGACGCGTCCCTCGACGCGCGGGGCGTTGCCGATCGATCGATGACCACGCCTCCATGCGTCGTCGCCCCGAACCTGGCCGCGACCGCCGATGTCCCTCCATCGCGCGGCGCGACAGACTAGCCCGAAACGCCGGAGCCATCAAGGCCAGCGTCTCTCCACCCACTCGACCAGGAGCCCTCGACCATGACCGACGACCTCGCCACACTCTTCGCCTACACCCGCTGGGCCGACGCCCGGCTCCTGGACGCCTGCCGGCTGGTGCCCCTCGAACGCTACGCTGCCGAGGTCGAGCCCGGCTGGGCCTCGCTCCGGTCAACGGTCGTCCACATCGCCGGAGCCACCGACCTCTGGGTCCGCCGGTTCCTGGGCCAGCCCGCCGAAGGGTTCGTCCCCGAGTCCGAGTTCGCCACCCCCGACGACGCCGCCCGCCTCCTGGCCAACGCCCACGACGCCCTCGACCGCCTGGCCCGCGATCTCTCGCCCGAGCAACTGGCCGCCCCCTTCACCTACCGGAACCTCCGGGGGCAACTCGCCACCGCCCCGCTCTGGGCCGCCCTCCGCCACGTCGCCAACCACGAGACCTACCACCGAGGCCAGGCCGCCTCCAAGCTCAGGCGACTCGGCGTCGAGCCGCCCCTCACCGACTTCGTCCTCTGGGCCATGGAGCAGACGCCGCAGCCGGGATGAGCCTTCCGCACCTTCGCGTCGCCTTGGCGTCATACGCCATCCATGATAGGATACGACCAGGAGGTATCCGGCCCATGACGACCCTGAACATTGCCTTGCCCGAAGACATGAAGGCATTTATCGAGGCCCAGGTCGCCGAGGAGGGTTACGCCTCGGCCAGCGAGTACCTGCAAGCCATTCTCCGCGACGCCCGGATGCGGAAGGCGAGGAAAAATCTCGAAGCCAAGCTCGACGAGGCCCTCGCCGAAGGGCCGCCCGAGCCGATGACCCGCGAGGATTGGGAGTCGATCGAACGCGAGGCCATCGAAGGGCTTCGCGGCGAGTCGATCAAGCCATGAAAAAGGGCGAGATCCTCCGGGGGCGTGGGGCGAGGCAAGACCTGATCGAAATCTTCCGCCAGATCGCCCGCGATTCCAGCCTCAAGTCAGCCCGGCGCTTCCTATCAGAAGCCGAATCCACCTTCCAACGACTGGCGAGCCTGCCCCGGATCGGGACGGCGTTCATGCCCGGTGAGCCGCGCTTCGCCGGGCTCCGTTACTGCCCGGTCTCTCGCTTCAAGGCATTCATCGTCTTCTACCGCCCGGGCCGGATGGGATCGAAGTCCTCCGCGTCCTCCACGGCTCGCGCGACCTCGAAGGCATCCTCTCCGCCGACTTCGACGACGAGGCGGACGACGAGAGCTCCGGAGCCGAATTACCCCCCGAGACGTAACCCGGCCAAGGAACCCCGATGACGACCGAACCGCCGCCCCCCGAGAAGCCCCGGCGACGCCGCCGGTTCGCCCTCAGCCTCCGGGCGATGATGGTCCTGGTCCTGGTCATCGGAGGCGGGATCGGCTGGAAGGTCAGCCGGGCCAGACACCAGCACCGGGCCATCGTCTCGCTCAAGCAACTCGGCGCCGACATCAATTTCAATTATCAATACTCGGACGGGAAGTTCATCCAGAACGGCAAGCCCTGGGCTCCGGGATGGTTGAGAAATTGTGTTGACGACGAGTATTTTCAGGAAATCACCAGCGTCAGCTTTATTTCTTGCAATCAAAAGCTGAAAGACTCCGATCTGGCGTGCCTTTACGGCCTGGACCGGCTGGAAAGTCTCGACCTGGGAAGAGCGGGAAGTTTTGGGGAAGAACCCGAAGGGCAGGAGATCACGGACGCCTCGATCGACTTCCTCGAACAATCACCCAGGCTCAAAACGCTCTGCCTCATGAACGCGCGAATCACCGATGCTGGGCTCGCGAAATTGTCTCTTCGGAACGGTCTCGAAGAACTCGATCTCCGTCGGACGAAAGTGACCATCGTCGGCCTAGCTCATCTCCAGGCGTTGAAATCTCTCCAGAAACTCACGTTGAACATCGCGTGTTCCATCGACGAGGGAATGACGCAAATCGCCAGGCTCTCCCAATTGCAAGGTTTGGGTATCGACGGACCCTGTGCGATCACGGATGCAGGATGGGATCAGCTCCGACGATTGCCCAACCTCCGAGAGCTTGAGGTCGAAGGTGCTCCACTCACCGATGAAAGTCTGGCCGTGATCAAGCGATTGAAGCGCCTCCGGAAATTGACCCTCACGGAAAGCATAGACGCGAAATTTCGGATCACGGGTGCCGGATTGGTACACCTCGCCGCTATGAATGAGATCGAAACCCTCCACCTCAGATTCGAGGATCTCTTCTCCGTCCCCCCTTTCAAAATCACTGATGACGCCCTGGTCCATCTCCAAGGGTTGACGAGGCTACGGGAATTACACATCGATAACGACGAGTTCACCGATGAAGGACTCGCGCACCTCAAGGGCTTGACCGGTCTCCGCGAGGTGCGTCTGGATTGCAAGAAGATCACCGACGCCGGCCTCGTCCACCTCGAAGGCATGACCAAGCTCGAAACACTCTGGATCATGAATGGCGAGATCACCGACGCCGGCCTGGCCCATCTTCGAAAACTGACGAGCCTCAAGTCAATGATCCTGATGAACACTCGCGTCAGCAACCCCGGTGTTTTCGCCTTGAAGTCGGCTTTGCCGTCCTTGACCGATGCGGATTGCTTCGGATCGAGGCCCCCGGTTGATCCGCCAGCGAACGGGGACGACGGTCCGGGCGAGGGCGGGGAACCGCCCGTGCCCCAGCCCTCGCGCTCTCCTTTCAAACTCTGAAGGACGATCGAGCCCGCTCAAGGCCCCCCCGGCGCCGCGCCGATCGGTTCGAGGCTGACGTCGTCGATCCAGACCTCGCCGACCTCGGCGTTGGCGATCCGGAAGTCGAGGGCCAGGGTCGTGGCCTCGGGCTCGGTCTTGATGACCTTCTCGAACTTGACCCAGCGGCCGACCGTCTTCAAGGTGTGCTCGGAGCCGCCGTCGGAGAGGACCTTCCAGGCGTTGGGGCTCTCGCGATACTGCGCGATCCGCGCCTTGAACTCCCCCTCGGTCCCGGGGGCGACCATGTACCAGAACCTCAGCCGCATCCGGCTCGAATAGCGGACCTTCCGCTCGGGGAACCGGTAATACTGGTTGCCCGGAACCCCGGCTTCGAGCAGCAGGCTGTCGGGGCCGGAGACGAACTGGCGCGTGTCCTTGTGGTCGTCCGCCGGCTCGGTCCAGGTGTCCTTCGGCTGGGCCAGGTACTGCTCGCGGTCGAGCGGCAAGGCGTCGCGGATCGTCGCGGAGCCCAGGTGCAGCTCGACCTCGCGGCGGCCGAGCAAGGGGTCGTAATCGCCGTAGAGGCAGTGCTGGTGCTCCAGGCGGAGCCGGACCCGGAGCAGACCGCCCGGCTCGACGGTGACGGTCGAGAGCGGCTCGGGGTCGACGGCGCGGGTGGCGCCGGCGTCGCGCGCGGGGCCGGTCCAGACGCGGAGAACAGCCCGCTCGCGGCAGCGGAGGGCCTCGTCGGGCGAGGCGATCACCTCGGAGGTCGCCGTCGGGCCGGACTGGCCGGCGACCGTGCATTCGGAACGGCGAGGGGTCGCATGGACGGCGACCCGGGAGTTGGACAGCCAGCCCCCGACCCGCGCTCCAAGCTCGGCCGGGGTCAGCACGAGGCGTTCGGTGCCTTCGAGCTTCAGGCAGTAGTCGACCTGCCAGTCCCCCTGGTCCTGCGCCAGGACACGCTCGACGACCGTGAGCCGTCCGGGAGGGGTGGACGAGTCGGCGAAGGTCAGGGCCGGGATGGAAACGACAACGAGGAGGAGGGCCGCGGCCAGGGTCGGCCGGAAGCCTTGATGCAAGCGTCGATGGTGAGCCATGGGCGACCTCGCCCTCCATCCATGGTTTGAGGTGTCGGCCCGCCGCCGCGCCCCCCGAGGGCAAGGCGAACTCGCGGACCCTCTCCGGCCGCGGATCAGAGCGGCCGGCACCCCGGGGGCGTCTCGCGATCCTCGCGAAACGCGCCGGCGGACCTCGGATCACCGAAGGCACGCCGGCCGTCCTATATATTCCCTAGCACACGGACGTCCTGATCACACAATTTGATGGAATGGTCAAGATCAGGTTGTCAAGGGGGTCGTGGCGAGGAAAATTGGCGAAAAACTGGCGAGGATGGGTCGATTGGCGGACCACTTGGTCACTCGTCGAGGTCGTCGGGGTCGACCGGGTCGGGAGCGTAAGTGGCGGCGTGTTCGAGGAACCGGGGGAGGAAGCGGTCGATGAAGACGGAGACGGCGATCTGGGTCGAGGCGTTGTCCATCCCCCAGATGCTGACGCGGGGCTCGGCGAGGTCGGGGTCCATCTGGATGCAGTATTGCTCGTCGACGGCGAGCGAGAACGGGACTTCCTCGAACCAGCTCTGAGCCAGGGCGTTGACCCCGGGGCCGCCGACGGAGATCGTCGGCCAGGCTTGCAACTCGTCGTCGTTCATCCACCGGAAGTCGGCGATGACCCGCGTCTCGAATGCCAGGCCGAGCCGGCCCACGGCCCGGTCAACCTGCTGCTGGAGGTAATAGGCCAGGGGCCGATCGAGCTCCTCGGCCCGGAGCGTGCTGCCGGTGACGATCAGCAAGAGACGGGGCGGCGAGTCGTCGGCCATGCGCGGCCCCTTCCCGATTGTGGCTTCTGGAAATGAGAGACGAATGGGTGAAATCCCATATTAGCCGACCCGGCCGGGGCCTCGCCAGTATGGCCGGGCGGAAACGCGAGGTGTCCGTCGTGGAGGCGTCGCCATGGATACGGGTGATGCCACGTTCTCACCCACCCACCCCAGCCCCTGACGACCCGACACGTTTCGAGAAACCGGCCCAAGCGGCACTTTCTGCCCTCCTCTCCGTCTGGGCTCTGCAATTACCCACAAGTTCTTCAGGGTGGGTCGAGATTTACACCCTTTACCTCAGCGCCCAGGCATGGCCGGGACGGTCTTTCTGGCCCCCTCTCCCCTTGCGCATCGGTATGGACACAACTTTTCGACCTGGGTAGTTTCGATCGGCATGGCTATCATTTCGGCCACCTGGACAGCCGTCACCAGGATCGGTATTGGAAGCTCGTGAGCGAGCATTCGCACGCGGTCAACGCCCTCGTGACGGGGCTGTCCGCCCTGCCGGGTACGGCCCGGCCCTTCGCCGCGACTCGGGCCATGAGCCGCTTCCTCAACCATGAGGACATCCCTTTCCACGCCTTGGTCGAGCCCGCCCAGGATGCCGTCCGCGCCGCTTTGGCCGGCTGCCCGGAGCGGTTCGCGCTGGTCGTCCACGACTGGTGCATGTTCAACTTCAACGAGCACGAATCGAAGCGCGACCGCTATGTCCGGTCCCACGACACCGATCGGGGCTACGAGTTGGGCACCGCCCTGGTCGTCGCCGCCGCCGATGGCCGCCCGCTGGGGCCGATGGAGTTCCGCCTCCGCACCGCCGAGGGCATGCTCTCCACGCGGATCGGCGGGGCCGCCCTGCCGCCGGGGCACGTCAACGAGCTCGACGAGGTGATGGCGGCGGCGGGCCGGTGGGGGTTGGGCCGCACGCTGATCCACGTCATCGACCGCGAGGCCGACTCGGTCGGCCATTACCGCCGCTGGCAGGCCGCCGGCCATCGGTTCGTCGTCCGTGCCGACCGCGAGCGGGTCGTCCTGCACGAGGGCCGCGAGTGCAAGCTGGGCGAGGTGGTCACCGGCCTGGTCGGCTCGTTCACCGACGTGCTCGACGCGGAGGGCCGGCCCGAGGTGGTCACGATCCGGGCCGGGACCGGGACGGTCCGCGTCGCCGAGGCGGCCGTGGTCCTGCACCGGCCGGCGCGGCATCACACCGGCGAGAAGACCGCCGGCGGCCACAAGAAGCAGATCGAGGTCCCCGGCCCGCCACTGCCCCTGCGGATGGTCGTGACGCGGGTGGTCAACGAGGCGGGGACGGTGTTGGCCGAGTGGTGGCTGCTGACCAACGTCGTCGGCAAGGACGCCGACGCGGCGACGATCGGCCGTTGGTACGCGTGGCGGTGGTCGATCGAGTCGTATCACAAGTTGCTCAAATCGGCCGGCATGAACGCCGAGGCGTGGCAGCAGGAGACCGGCGTGGCGTTCCTGCGGCGGCTGTGCGTGGCGAGCGTGGCGTTCCTGCGGCGGCTGTGCGTGGCGAGCATGGCCTGCCTGACCGCCTGGCACCTTCAGCGCGACCGGTCGCCGGCCGCGACGCGGCTCCGCGTCATCCTGGTCCGGCTGTCCGGGAGGCAGATGAAGCATCGGGTCGAGTCGACGGCCCCGGCCCTGCTGGCCGGGCTGGAGCGGCTGCTGGCCATCGACGACCTGATGCAGGTCGAGGACCTGGAAGAAGTCCTCGCCTTGGCCCGTCGCCAACTCCCTCGCCTCTTCCCTGAACGCTCCGGTTGACCAACTCGAAAAGTTGTGTCCATACCGATGCCTTGCGGGAGAGGGTTGGGGAGAGGGGTCGACCACCGTGGCCCAAGAGCAGAACCCCTCTCCCCGGCCCTCTCCCGCAAGGGGAGAGGGAGTCGGAAGCCGGAATCGTTTCAGGGTTTAGAGCGAATGCGACGGAACAGGGTCGTGACCGCCCACGACAAAACTTGTGGGTAATGCAGAGCCGTCTGGGAGAGGGAGCAGGGCTGTTTCATTCTCAATTGGCTCAGGATGGATTCCGGGGTGGTGGCTTGAATGACCCGATCCGAAGACCCGATCTGGGTGCCACGGGTTGTCCTCAACCCGTGAGTCGGCGGGCGTTTGCGGAACACGGGTTGAGGACAACCCGTGGCACCCAAGCCGCCCTATTCGGTCACCACCCCGGAATCCATCATGAGCCTTCTTTTGAAATACGCTGATAACGCCACCCCACATCCCACGATAGTAAACTCCGGAGGGGATGCCAGGAACCGCGCACCGCGACCGATCGGCGACCCTCCTCTCCTTCACCACCGAGAGGACGCACCGATGCCGACCTGCAGCCCCGCCCGCTTGCTCGCCAACCAGCGAAACGCCGCGAAATCGACCGGCCCGAGGACGCCCGAGGGGAAGGCCCGGTCCCGGGCCAATGCGCTCAAGCATGGCCTGACCGGCGAAGGGGTTGCGCTGCCGACCGAGGATTGCGCCGAGGTTGACCGCCGGTTTGAATCGATGCAACGCGAGCTGAACCCGAAGGGGGATCTGGCCGAGTACCTCGTCCGTCGGGTCGCCACGATGACCGTCCGCGTCGAGCGCTGCGTCCGCCAGGAGACGGCCATCCTCTCGACCCGGGTCCGCCACGCCGAGGCCGATTTCGACGACCAGCGGGCCGCCGAGGTCGAGCACGCGTTCCGGAACCTCGCCGACAACCCGGCCAACCTCCGCCGGAAGCTCCTCCGCTCGATCGAGGGGGTTGACCGCCTGATCGAGGCGTGGCTCGGCATCAAGGAAGACCTCAAGCGAAGCGAGCCGCTCCATCTGATCAGCGCCCACATGCGGACGGCCGAGAACCTGATCGGCCGTTGCGTGGGCGACCTGCCGGTCTCGCGGGTCAAGGTGCTCTTTGAGACGGCGTGCGGCAACTTCCGGTTCCTCAACGACCCCGCACAGGCCGAGCGCGACCCCTCGGCCGCGAAGACCCAGGCCAGAGCGCTGATCCTCGACCTGATCGATGACGAGGTCGCCCGGCTCGGTGCCCTCCGCGAGGCATTCGACCTCGACGAGATCGCCCGGGAGCGTGCCGAGTCGGTCGACCGCGTCCTCTTCGACGCCTCGAAGGAGGCGATCCTGGCCCGGAAGTACGAGGCCGCCGCCGAGCGGAACCTCTACAAGGCGCTGGAGCAGCTCCGCGAGGTCAACGCCCAGGCCGTGGAAACGGGCATCGAGACGGCGGCCGAAGTCCCCGAAGTCGTTGAGGAACAAGAGATTGAGGAGACCGAGACCGAGGTGGCCCGCGAGTCAATGGGTTCGTTTTTGAAAATCGAGAACGAGGGCCGAGCGCGGGGGGCGATGGAGGCCGAGCGGAGCCCCTCGCCGCTCGCGATGCCGTCTCGGTCGTCCTATTCTTCCCCGTTTGCCATCGAAAACGACCTGCCGATCACGATCGGCCGGCGGCTGTGAGGGGTTGAGGTTCGTTGATCTGGCCTTGAAAGGCCGTCTCGAAGGGCGGTGCCGCTCGGCGTGCGCCGGGGGGCGGTCCAGGAAGTCGCCCAGGACGGACAATTCCCTGTAGGGTCGGGCTTGCCCTGTCGCGAGCCCGGTCTCGGCGGGGCAAGCCCGACCCTACGAGGATGCCGGAATCCGCAGCCGCACCAATCGCTTCGCTCAGATCAGGACATTGGCCAGATTTCTTTGGTGGCATGGTCAAGATTGTCGTATCATAAACGGAGCAAGCCATTCGAGGCCGATCCGTCCCGGAAGAACGGGCCTGGAGACGCCCCGGTCCCATCAACGTCGGACGGGGCCCGATTCGTACTCCCATCCACAAGACATCGACACCGGAGAGCTTCCCGTGAGCAGCCACCATCGCTGGATCGGCGCGGTCGCCCTGGCACTGGGCCTGGCCGGCGCGCCAGCCGAGCGCAATTCTACGGAGGGGGTTACTGGGGAGGAGGCGGCGGGTACGGAGCCACCCCGCAAGGCAGCATGGCCGCCGGGGCGGGCATGTACGCCATGGGCGCGGGCCGCTACAACGTCGAGACCGCTCAGGCCAACTCCATCAACGCCGCCACGGCGATGGAGTGGAACCAGTACATGTACGCCTCGCGCGTCGAGGCCGCCCGGATCTGGCACGAGAAGTCGTCGCGGCTCGACGCGAAGGAAAAAGGGAACTACTCGGCCATTCAAAACCGGCTGAGGAACAATCCGACCGCGGTCGACATCGCCAACGGCAGCGCCCTGAACATCATCCTGAACGATCTGACCGACCCGAAGCTGTACAAGAACTCCGTCTATTACGGCAACAAGGTCAAGGTCGGCGGCGAGATGATCCGCGACATCCCGTTCCAGTACGCCTCGGCGGGAATCTCGACCAGCGTCCACCAGCTGACCCAGGGGGCGCGCCCGAGCCGCTGAAGCGCGACGAGTTCGGCCCCGACCGCGACAAGCTCAAGGCGATCGCCGCCGAGCTGCGCAAGGAAGGCGAGGAGCTGGGCACGCCCAAGCCCGAGACGATCAAGAAGGCGAAGGACCAGATCATGGCGACCAAGGCCAAGGTCGAGGCGACCTTCCCCCAGAACTCACAGGAGCGCCGCGACGCCCTGAAGTACATCAAGGCCCTCTATGGCCTGGCGTCGATGCTCGAGACCCCCGCCGTCAACGTCCTCCTGGCCGGGGTCGAGAAGCGACCCGACGCCAACCTCGGCGAGCTGATCGAGTTCATGACCGCCTACAACCTCCGCTTCGGCCCCGCCGAGACCGACCGCCAGAAGGTGATCTACCGGACGATCTACCCGATGCTCACCAAGCTCCGCGACGAGGTCATCCCCACCCCCGGCTCCTCCCCACCGCCCCCGCCGGCGATCAACCCCAACACCCCGGGCGAGGTCTTCAACGGCCTGAGCTTCGACCACAAGGAAGCCAAGCCCCCGGCGCCCCAGCCGCCCAAGTAAGAAGAGGGCTGGAACGAGCCGAAGCCCCGCCTCGCGGGGCTCCTTCTGGCTCCCTCTCCCCTTGGGAGAGGGTTGGGGTGAGGGCCGTCGCCGGACGAGTGGGCCTCGAGCCGAGACTCTCGGCCGGCCCGGTGGTTTTGCGACGCCCCTCACCCCCGGCCCCTCTCCCAGAGGGAGAGGGGAGGAAGATGGGACCGCGACATCCAGGGATCAGCGAAGGAAAACGGATCGGCCGCTTCACTCCGCCAGCGGCAGCCCGGCGGCCTCGGTGATCCGGTCGAAGGCCGCCCGGGTGGTCGTGTAGCTGATCAACTGCACGACGTCCCGAGGCCCGGCGAGCTTGACCGCGAGGTCCACGTCCTCGTCGGTCAGCACCACCGGCGACGCCGCCAGCTTCCGGGCGAGCGTGAACATCGCCCGGTCGGCCGGCCCGAACACGGACCAGTCGCCATCAAGAGCGTAAATATTATCATCCGATTGACCGAGTTCCTTGAGCCGGCGCTTCGCCAGGCCGGCGGCGTACCAGGCGCGGTCCTGGCGGGCGATGATCCAGCTCACCTGGGCCTTCAAAAGCGGCTTGAGGTCCCCCTTCTCCTCGGCCGCCCGGATGCTGGTGACTCGGTTGACGCCCTCGCGAGGGAAGTTGGCCACGAGCCGGACCCAGGCGGGCAGGGGGCCTTCGGGGTAAGCCTCGGAGACGACCGCGCGGGCCTTGGATTCGTCGAGCAGCGGCAGGCGAGGAGACCGCTTGCGGGCGGCTTCGAGGGCTTTTTCCACCTCGGCCCGGGATTCGAGAGGAGGCCGATTGCAGACCGTCCGCTTGGTCGGCTCGCCGGTCTTCGGGTCGGTCACGACCGGCGCAACGCGGGTGATCCGGGCCTGGAACTTCTCGGGCGTGGGCGTCAAGTAGGTCTGAGGGGTGCTCGGTCGAGCTGCGGCAGGGGCCGGGGCGGCGATCGCGCCAGCGGCGGTTCGCCGGTTGAAGTTGCCGCCGTCCTTCGACTGCGGGATGCCCGCCCCTTCCTTCCAGCGGTTGATCGCGTTGTTGCCGGCGACCGAGAGGATCATCTCAAGAATCTGCAAATCTTTATAGTCTTTGCGGAGGTTGTCGATGTCGGCGTCGTTGAGGAGGTAAGGCTCGTAGGTCAGCTTGCGGGCGAAGGCGAAGGCCGAGCGCTGGGTGGGATTGAACTCGGACCAGTCGCCGTCGAGGGCGGCGATCGTCTCCTCGTCCAGTCCGGCCGCGAGGAGCTTCGATTCCTGGTGCCCCAGGCAATACTGGCAGTTGTTGGTCCGGGAGACGATCCAGAAGAGCTCGGTCTTGAAGGCGTAGTCGAGCGACATGTTCGGGTCGGAATTGAGCCTCGGCCCCGGCGCCGCCCCGGCGAGGGCGGCGTTCGAATTTCCGGCCGCCGCTCCGCCAGCGCCGCGCCGGCCCGGTTCCCGCCGCCGAAGCCGAAGCCTTCGCCGGGGGGCAGGTAGAGCGTGCGGAGCCGGGCTTCGTAGCCGGCCTCGCGCTCGGTGAGCTTCGCCTTCTCGGCCTCGGTCAGCTCGGGCAGGGGAATCCGGGGTTTGCGAGCCTTCATGTCTTCAAGAAGCTGCTTCATCTCGGGCCGGGTGAGCGGGACGGGCCGAGGGTCATCAGCGCGGGCCAGGCCGGCCGTCGCCAGCAGGAGACCCAGGGCCAGGCTCAGAGTTGCGGATCGGTTCATGGGATCGGTCCTCATTTCGGGTCAAGTCGGGTGGGATCAGTTGTCCTGCCGGTGGATCAGGATTTGCGGGTCCGTGGTGACGGTATAGACCGCAGTCTTCTTCACGACGCGGCCCCGGGCGTTCTTCAGCTCCAGGACGACGGAGTAATTCAGGTCGGAGCCGACGAGCCGGCCCTCGTCGTCGGCCTGGTAGCCCTGGAGGCGCAGGCCCGACTTCCAATCCTTGTCGGAGGCATGGATCGACGGACTCTGATTCGCCAGCGTGTCGGCTTTCTCGCCCTTCTTCCAGGCGTCGAGCGTGGCCTGGAGGGCCTTGCGGCCCTCGGCCGGGTCGGAGGGGCGGGCGGACGGGGAGCACCCGCCGCCCAGGACCACCACCAGGACGACGATCAGGATCAGTGCGGGGAGACATTCCAGCCACGCGTCCTGGCGGGGGGCCGTGATCTGTTTCGCGTTCAAGAGAGGGTCCTCCAGGTCGATCGGTCGGGATTGAATCACCTGTGATTGTTGATCTGTAACAGCGGTTCCCACTCGATTGACTCACGTGGGAGGAAACCGGGGACTGGTTCCCGGCCCTGGTTGCGGCGCCGAGTCCGCCCGACGGCCACGCGGCCGGGGGCCCGTCCCCGCTTTCCGGTCGCATGCCGGGTGGGGACCGCGTCTTGACGGCGAATCAGGCTCCCGGTGCGTCCCGAGCAAGGGGACGGGCACCCGGCCCACCTCGTCTTCTCCCGATTCGATGGTCGGTCCAAGGGCCGCGAGCCAGTCCCCTTTCTCTTCCGTCGAGAGCGATCCGGTCGTGAGCCGCCCTAGTAGTTGTCCGCGCTGACGACCTCGCCGCCGTTGCGGGTCCCCACCGCCCGCCAGGGGACGAGGTTGATCGTCGTCTTGAAGAACCGGACCGAGCCGTCGGCCATGCCGACGTTGACGCCGCCGGGGTGGCGACTGTTGGCCGTGGTGCTGATCCGCTGGGGCGGGAACATGCACGATCGGGCGTTGGGCGGGCTCCCGTGGTAGTACCGGGTCGGCGTGTGGCCGTCGGACATCCACGGGGCGCCGGCGTTGGAGTTCCCCTGCTTGGTCAGGTCGCGGATGTTGACCGCCAGGCAGTCCTGATACGCCTGATCGGGGGTCGCCGGGTAAGTCCCCGGCTCATAGGTGTCGGACATCTCGGTGGATACGGCGTTGCTGTAGTCTCCCTTGACGTGCTCGCTGAAGGCGGCGGTGTTGCTCAGGCCGTCGGTCACCGAGGCGACCTTGATGATGTTGTCGAGGAAGAACATCCCGTTGGGCGGCGGCAGGGCGGTGTCGGCGCCCGCCGTGTCCTCGGCGCCATAGGCGTTGACGATGCTCGTCCCGTAGTTGACCCGGTAGTTGATCCCGGCCCAGCCGGCGGGAAGCTGGGTCTGCGGGTCGCTCGGGCAGAGGAAGGTGTTGACGTTCGTCGCCAGGCCCGTCGAGTTCGCCGCGTTGGTGGACGTGAAGTTGAAGTTAATCGAGTTGGCGAGAGGGCCCTGTTCCATGAACGGAAGCAAGCGCGTCTGGGCCGAGATGTTGTTCGTCGCGCCCGTGGCCACGTTAAGGAGCTGGCCGATCGGGAATGAGCCGTTGGTATCGTGGTAGTTGTGCAGGGCGAGGCCGAACTGCTTCAGGTTATTCACGCACTGAGACCGCCGACCGGCCTCTCGCGCGGCCTGCACGGCCGGCAAGAGCAGGGCGATCAGCACCGCGATGATCGCGATGACGACCAGCAGCTCGATCAGGGTGAAGGCGGGACGGTGGCGATGATGCATGGGATCTCCCTTGAAAAAATAAAAAAGGCAGTTCATTGACATGGGACGGGGGGCGATCCCTCCGAGGCCGGAGGGTTCCGTTTCGCGTCTTCGGACGCGTCCCGGTCGAGGAGCAGGATCAATGATTGCTCCAGCTCGGCGGGCCTGAAGCCGAAGGGCCCCCGCCCGCTCTTGAAGGCGACCTTCCCGCCGCGATCGATCAGGTAGAGCCGGCTGGGGATGCCGCTATAACGGTCGTTGACCGTGTCGTCGATCGTGTCGACGAGCATCGGGAAGCCGAGCCCGAGGGTCCGGTTGCACACCCGCGCGACCGACCTCCGCTCGTCGTCGGTGCGCGGCTGTGGGATCGCCACGCCCACGCGGTCGTTGCTCTCCATCCGCCAGCCGTCGGTCGGGTGGGCCTCGCGGACGTAGACCATCAGGAACGTGGCGCGGTCCCGATAGCGTCGGTAGAGTTTTTCGAGGTTCCCCGCCTGGCCCCGGAATGGCCCGCAGGTGAAGTTACCGAAGACCAGCACGATCGGCTTCGGCCCGATCCGCTTCGAGAGGGTGATCTCCGCCCTGCCATCCACGGTCGTGAGCGTGAAGTCGGGCGCGGTGTCGTCCAGGGAAGGACCTGGCGGGAACGCGCCGAGTTCCCGCCGGACGAAGCTCTTGAGGAACGTCGCGCGCGTCGGCCCCCCCTGTCCGGCTGCGCGCGATCCGAGGGGGTGGCGCGAGCGCCTGCTGGATGTCGTCCCGCGAGAGGAAGCCCAGGCCGCCGCTGTCCATGGCCCGGAAGACGGACTCGAACTCCTCGCGGGTGATCTTGCCGTTACCGTCGCGATCGGCCCGGCCGAAGAGGGACAGGCCCGGGGGGGCGGCCTGCGGGGTGAAATCGAAATCGACGGCGGTCAAGGTCCCGTCCCGATCGCGATCGAGGCGGGCGAAGTCGGCGTCCGATCCGGAGAACTCGGCCCGAGCGATCGACCCGTCGCCGTCCTTGTCGAGCGCGGAGCGGGTCGCCTTCCAGTCGAAGCGGGTTTGGGTCACGGCCTTCCGGAACCAGCCGTCGTTGCCGCCCATCCGATCGCCGACCACGACGATGTCGACGAGCATCGCGAGCCATTCGGGATGACCCGGCCACGCTTTTTCCAGGAGCGCGGCGCCCGAGGGCGGGGCGACCTCGGCCCGCGGCGGCGCCGATGGGCCGGGCGGGCCGTCGGCGGCCATCAAAGCGAACGCGAGGATCAGGCTGGCCAGGACGCCTCGCGCCGGGGCGACGGGACGAGGCGTGGCCGGACGACCTCCGGGGCATCGATCGATCATGGCGATTCTCCCTCCGGGCGATCCATCGGTCTTGAGGCGGCCCGTCAACGCTTATCCCCGGGGCCCAAGCCGGGGGGCTTGGTGTTGTAGTAGTCGTAGAAGACGTTCTCGCGCTCCAGGGTGAGCTGGAAGCCATTCGAGATCCGGGTCATGTAGTGATAGCGCGATGCGTTCAAGATGACGAGGAGGGCGCGGTCGAGGCCGAAGTCGCGCTTGAGGACGTCCAGCTCTTCATCCGAGATCGTCCAGGGGGCCGTGGTCAGCTTCCGGGCGAAGGCGTAGGCGTGCTGCTCGGCGGCGGGGAAGCTCGACCAGTCGTCGCCGGCCAGGAGTCGGCTCCGCCCGGCGATCTCGTCCCTGGTCAGGCCGGCGACCTCCCAGTTCATCTCACAGTGCCCCATGCAGTAGGAGCACTTCATGGCCTTGGTCGTGACCCAGAAGAGACCCGACCCGAAGATCCGGTCCCACTTCGGCCCGCCCTCGGCGCCGGCGGTCCTCATGAGGATCTCGAACGGGACGGCCAGTTCGGGGGCGTAGCCGAAGACGATCCGATACCAGACGATGTCGCTCGGCCGGTCGATCAGACCGGGGGGCAGGTTGCGGGCGACCTCGTCCCAGGCCGGGACGCGCAGGCGGGTCGGCTTGCGCCGCTGGGCTTCGAGCCGGCTCTGGAGCACGTCATAGGAGGTCTCGGCCCATCGGGGGTCGTGCTCGACGAGATCCCGGCCGGAGGGCTTCGGCAGGAGCGACTTGACCGGGGGCGGGGGCGGCGTCGTCCGGGTCGTGAACGAGGCGGGGTCGAAGGCGACGTCGACCGGCGGGAGCGGCCCGCCCGGCTCGACCTCGGCCCCGAGGCAGAGCAGGACGCGGTCCTGGAAGTTGGCGTAGGCCATGAGCAGGACCATCGACGCGGCCCGCTTCTCGCCGAAGTGCTCGACCAGGCGGGCGAACTCATCGTCGGTGACCGAGTCGGAAGCGACGGTCATCTTGCTGGCGAACCGGAGGGCGGCGCGATCGGCGTCGGACCAGCCGGGGTAGCCCTCGCGATCCAGGGCCCCGATCCGGGCCTCGTCGAGGCCGACCCGTCGGGCATCGGCGGCGGCGTACGCCTCGGCGTAGGCGCAATGGTCGGCGTGGGCGGCGACCCACCGCATGGCGGCCCGGAGCTTGGGGTCGAGCGGGCTCCTGGTCCGCTGCGCTAGGTCGAGTTGGAGGAACGCGGCGGTGGTCCGGGGCACCTCGCCGGCCAGCATCCTCGCCCAGACCGGCAGCGGCTGGCCCGCGCCCTTCACGGTCGGGGGCAGGTGTTTCCAGGCGTCCTCATCGCTCAGCGGCGCGACGAGCCGGTTCCCGTCGCGAGGCGGGGCCGCCATCGCGACGGCCGGGAGCAAGGTGACGCCGATCAGAAGCAGGGCGATCAGGTTCATGGTCGAAGACATGAAGAATCCCTCAGATTGCGAGCGGAATCGGACATCTCGGAGGGCCCTCGCCCTCCGGGATCACGCGTCGCGAGATTAGCGGAAGTCGCGGAAGACCGTGAGGATCGGGCTGGTGCCGACGATGTAGGAGACCTTCTTGCGGACTTCCCGGCCCTGGGGCGTCCGGAGCGTCAAGCTCGCGGGGATGTGAAGGTTGGGGCCGGTTGCCTTGCCGTCCCCCTCGATCCGGTAGTCGAGGAGCTTGGCGCCGCCGATCCAGTCGAGATCCTGGACCGTCATGGCGGGCAAGGCATCCCGGAAGGCGGAGGGCGGGTCGCCCTTCTTCCACCCCTCCAGGGCGGCGGCCAGGGCCTCTCGGGCACGCGGGGCGTCGACGGGCGAGGCGCCCGGCGACCACGAGCAGCCGCCCGCCATCGAGGCGAGGGCGGCCAGGGCCACGATGGCGAGTCGGGCGGGACATCGATCCTTACGCATCGTCTCCCCCCTCTCAGTAGGAATCGGCGCTGAGGACCTCGCCGCCGTTGCGGGTGCCGAGGGCCCGCCAGGTGATGAGGTTCACGCTGTCCTTGACGAAGCGGACCGAGCCGTCGCCGAAGAGGACGTTGACCCCGCCCGGATGGCGGCTGCTCGGCGGCATGCACGCCCGGAGCGCGGTGAAGAACCCGCAGGAACGCGTGTTCGGCCCGGTCACGTGCAGGCAGACGTGCTGGCCGTTGACCCAGGGGGCGCCCATGAAGAGCGGGAACTGGCTGGCCGGGTCGTAGATGTTCACGGCCTGACACGCCTGCACGGCCGCGTCGAGCGTCGTGGGCTGGGCGGGCGAGAAGAAGACGTCGGCGATCGGGCTGATGACCCCGTTGGTGAAGTCGGCCAGGATGCGCTCGCTGAAGAAGGCCGTGTTGGACAGCCCGTCGGTGACCTCGGCGAAGCGGGTCGAGCTGTTCCCGTAGAAGATCCCGTTGGGCGGCGCCAGCCCGGCGTTCGGGCCGCTGGCCGCCTGCCAGACGATCCAGCTCCCCATGTCGGCCATGTAGTTCGTCTGCCCGCCGTATTCGGGGTGCGGGTCGGCGACGTCCGAGGGGCAGATGAAGGTGCTGACCCTCATGGTGAGCACCGTGTTGTTGGTCGGGTCGCCGTTGGCGAACGAGAAGTTGATGGCGTTGTAGGCCGTCGTCTGCTCGAGGGCCGGGAGCATGTGGCTCAGGGCCGAGAAGCTGGTCCCGTTGTAGACCAGCTCCGCCCCCGGGAGTGCCCCGCGAGTGTCGTGATAGTTGTGGACGGCCAGGCCGATCTGCTTGAGGTTGTTGACGCACTGGGATCGGCGGGCGGCCTCGCGGGCGGCCTGCACGGCAGGAAGCAGCAGGGCGATCAGCACGGCGATGATCGCGATCACCACCAGCAGCTCGATGAGAGTAAACGCGGAGCGACGAGGGCGCATGGGATCTCCCCTCGAAATGATCAATGTTGAATAATTGATACCCGATGAATCCGCAAATCCGATGGGTCCGAACGGCCGAACCGTGGCCGGCTCGCGTCGCGTCCCCCAAGGGAATGCGCGAGCGGGCGAGGTCCGGGGCCGTCGAAACGGTGGACGGGCCGAGGGTCATCACCTCGCGCGATCCGGCCGGACTGAGGCACGGACGGAGAGCGCGGGACGATCTCGGGTCAAGGGCGGCGGGGATCAGCGGGAGGTTCGAGGGGGATGGAAGATGGAGGGGGCGAAGCGGATGGGCTGATCGAGGACGTCCTCGGCCGTCCTGGCGGAGGAGCCGGGCGGCTCGACGGCCGAGGGCTCGATCACCACGCCCCAGAGTTCCGCCCGAGGCGGCGGCTGGGGCGCTGAGGTCGTCGGCGGGGCCGACTTGTTCGAGCACGAGGGGCCCGAGCACGGCTTCGGCGGCGGGAGTTGATCCGACCTCGACCCATCGGTCCCGAAGGCGTCGAGTCCGATCGCCGGGCGGTCGGACGGGTGCTCGCAACCGGCCTTCGCCGAGGCAGGCGCGATCAAGGCCATCGCCAAGAGCGTCAAGAACGCCCCGGCAAGTGCCTTCGCCAGCCGTCTCGGATGGGTTGCCCGCATGAGCCGCCGATTGTCTCGTTCGGAGGAGGATCGGTCCGGAGACGCTTGAAGATGGGTGGATTGTGGATCGAACATACAATGCTCGGCGGCCGATCGCAAGGCGCAAGAACCTCCCGTGATGGAAAATCAACGGGCCGGCCATCCCGAGACGTCGCGAACCCCCTGCCGGTTCGGGACTTAGAGGCGGTCGGATCGGCCGTCTCGGCGTTGCCCGAAAGGGGCGGATCGTGTACAATGATCCCCTTGGCCTGGATGGTCGCGCGGGCCGGTCTTGGGGCCGGGGCGCGACGCCTTTTCGATGGATGAGGGATCGACCGTGAGCACCGCCGTCCCCGCGAACCCCGAGCACCTGCCGACGCCGCTCGCTGAACATCGAGACGGAGCTCAAGGAGAGCTATCTCACCTATGCGATGTCGGTCATCGTCAGCCGGGCCCTGCCCGACGTCCGCGACGGGCTCAAGCCGTCGCAGCGGCGGATCCTGACGGCGATGCTCGACCTCGGCCTGACGCCCGGCGGCTCGACCAGCAAGTGCGCGGGGATCGTCGGCGAGACGATGAAGCGGTATCACCCGCACGGCGACAACTCGATCTATCCCACCCTGGCCCGGATGGCCCAGTGGTGGAACATGCGGCACCTGCTGATCACCGGGCAGGGGAACTTCGGCTCGATCCACGGCCTGCCGCCGGCGGCGATGCGGTACACCGAGGCCAAGCTCAGCCCGGTCGCCGCCGAGATGCTCGAGGACATCCGGCTCGACACCGTCGACTTCCAGCCGAGCTACGACGAGAAGCACCAGGAGCCCCGCGTCCTGCCCGGCAAGTTCCCCAACCTGCTGGTCAACGGCTCGGGCGGGATCGCCGTCGGGATGGCCACGAGCATCCCGCCGCACAACCTCGGCGAGGTCTGCGACGCCGCCGTCGCCCTGATCGACGACCCCGAGATCGACCTCGACGGCCTGATGGAGCACATCCACGGCCCCGACTTCCCCACCGGCGGCACGATCTGCGGCCGATGGGGCATCCGCGAGGCGTACCGGACCGGCCGAGGCAAGGTCATCCTCCGCGCCAAGTACGACATCGAGGAGCATGAAGGACGGCCGGTCGCAGATCATCTTCACCGAGATCCCCTACCAGCTCACCAAGGAGCCGCTCCTCAAGAAGCTGGCCGAGCTGGTCAACGGCGACCGGGTCACCGGCGTGACCGACATCGTCGACGAGTCCGACCGCAAGCAGCCGGTCCGGATCGTGGTCAAGGTCAAGAAGGGGGAAGACCCCAACGTCATCCTCAACCAGCTCTATCAGTACTCGCCGCTCCAGGACTCGTTCAGCGTCATCATGCTGGCGCTGGTCGACGGCCGGCCCGAGGAGCTGCCGCTCAAGCGGATGCTCCGGCTGTTCATCGACCACCGGGTCAACGTGATCCGCCGCCGGACGCAGTTCCAGCTCCGCCAGGCCAGGCAGCGGGCGCACATCGTCGAAGGGTTGCTGATCGCCCTGGCGTACATCGACGAGATCATCCGCGTGATCCGGTCGTCCGCCAACCCGACCGAGGCCCGCGCCCGGTTGATGGGGATGGAGGTCTCCGCCGAGATCCTCCGCCGGGCCCTGAACAACCCCGACGCCAAGGCGACCGGCGGCCTGACCCGGATGCAGGCCGACGCGATCCTCGCCATGAGGCTCCAGCAGCTCACCGGCCTGGAGGCCGACAAGCTCGTGGCCGAGTACACCGGCCTCCGCGAGGCGATCGCCAGCTACGAGCGCATCCTGGCCGACGAGCGGCTGATCCTCGACCTGATCCGCGCCGACCTCCGCGAGATGAAGCAGAAGTACGCCAACCCCCGCCGGTCGCTGATCGACCCCGAGGAGCTGGGCGACTACGACAAGGAAGCCCTGATCCGCGAGGAGTACATGGTGGTGACCGTCACCCACGACGGCTACATCAAGCGGCTCCCGCCCAGCACCTACCGCGCCCAGAACCGCGGCGGCCGGGGGATCGCGGCGACGAACACCAAGGGGGACGACTTCCTCGAACACATGTTCGTCGCCCTGACCCACGACTACATCCTCTTCTTCACCGACCACGGCAAGGTCTACTGGCTGAAGGTCTACGACATCCCCGAGCAGACCCGGACCTCCGGCGGCCGGGCGATCGTCAACCTCCTCCAACTGGCCGAAGGGGAGAAGATCACCGGGCTGGTCCCCGTCCGCAAGTTCAACGAGGACGAGTGCCTGTTCATGGTCACCCGCCGAGGGACGGTCAAGAAGACCGACCTGCCGGCGTTCAAGCGACCGCTCGGCCGCGGGATCATCGCCCTGGGCCTCGAAGAGGGGGACGAGCTGATCGGCGTCGCCCGGACCAAGGCGGGCGACCACGTGATCCTCTCGACCAAGGAAGGGATGTCGATCCGGTTCGACGAGTCGAAGGTCCGCTCGATGGGCCGGCCCGCCTTCGGCGTCCGGGGGATCGACCTGGAGGAGGGGGACGAGGTCGTCGGGATGGTCGTGGCCAACGGCGACGACGACCCGGCCAGCCTCTTGACCGTCTGCGCCAACGGCTTCGGCAAGCGGACGGCCTTGACCGAGTACCGCTCGCAGAACCGGGGCGGCAAGGGGCTGATCGACATCAAGGTGACCGACCGCAACGGCCCGGTCGTGGCGATCGCCAAGGTGACCGACGCTCGACGAGGTGATGCTGACGACCAGCGGCGGCATCCTGATCCGCACGGCCGTCGCCGACATGCGGCCGATCGGCCGGAACACCCAGGGCGTCCGCCTGATCCGCGTCGAGGAGGGCGAATCGGTCAGCTCGCTGGCCAAGCTCCCCGAGACCGAGCTGCAGGCCAACGACGAGACCCTGGAGCCTCGAAGGACCGGCCGACGGCCAGGCCCCGCCAACCCCGCCGGCGCACATCCTCGACGACGGCGTCGGCGAGGCCGAGGCCAGCGACCACATCGACGACCAGGACGCTGACGGCGAGCCGGACGCGGAGTAAATCGTGATTCCCTACGAGGATCGCTTTGACCTCGATCGCGATTGGGGCTGGACCCAGGGAGGCCGGCATTTCCGGCGCGACAGCGACCTGTTCCGGGTGCTGCGCCGGCTCGCCGGCCTTCTGGCCGATCGAGGCATCTCCTACGCCGTGATGGGCGGCATGGCCCTGTTCGAGCACGGCTACGAGCGGTTCACCGACGACATCGATCTCCTCGTCACGCCCGAGGGTCTCCGGGCGATCCACGATCGCCCGGAGGCCCTGGGTTGCATGCGGCCCGACCCGGAACGCAAATCGATCCGCGACCTTGAAACCGGCGTCCGGGTCGATTTCCTGGTCGCCGGGACCTTTCCCGGCGACGGCAAACCCAAGCCCGTCGCCTTCCCCGATCCCGCCCAGGTCGGCGTCGACCGCGACGGGGTCATCTACTTATGCTTACCGAGCCTGATCGAGTTGAAACTCGCCTCCGGGATGACCGCCGGTATGAGTCGCCTTCAGGGATTTCGCCGACATCATCGAGTGGATGAAGATCCTCAAGCCGCCCGCCGACTTCGCCGAGCAATTGCACCCTTTCGTTCGCGACCGCTTCGCCGAGTTCTGGGCCGAACTCCAGAAGCCGGCCCACGAACCATGATCCGGCCGCCGCTCACTTCTCTTCTTTCGTGTCGATGTGGGTCCACTCGCCGGTCTTGGGGTCGTAGATGTGGATGAGGTCGCCCTCCGGGACCATCCACTTGCCGGTCTGCGATTTGCCCATCCGCGGCAAGTACTGGAATTCCGGGCCCGGGTCTCGGTTCAGCTCCAGGATGCCCCACTTCTTGGCCTGGACGCTGAACACATAGAAGAAGCGGCCGATCCGATAGGTCACTTCATCGCTCTCCACGAGGGGGCCGCTGGACTCCGTCGCCGGCTCCTTGAGGTCTTGCGGATACCACTTTCCACCCTCAATGTCGTAGACGGCGATCCGGCGGACCTCGGGCCCTTTGAGGTCGAGGGCCACCAAGCCGAAGTTGATGACGGCCGAGACCTCTGTCGCCCCTTGGGGTAGCCGTTGCGTGGCCTTTATGCCCGTCTCGGTGTTGAGCACGGTGGCCCGATCGTGTTCGGGGGGAAATGCCAGGATTTCGGACTCGCTTAGTTGCATGACCATGGGGAAGGCCGTCGGCCGATGGGCCTCGGGGTTGTCCCCGCCGTCGGCGTCCGGCGCCGGGCCGGGCTTCGCCGCGTCGGGGACCATCACCCGGCCTGGCTTCGCCTCGTTGACCGCCTTCGGGGTCTCTCTCGGCGGCTGGCCGGCAATTTCGGCTTGCGCGGCCTTCAATTGCCTCCTGAGCTGGAGGTTTTGGATCTGGACCGCTTGCAACTCGGCTCCGAGCCGCTTGATCTCCTTGTCGGGATCGTCGAGCCCCTTCTGCACGCCTTCAGCCCGGGTTCGGAGTTTCTCCGACAGTTCGCGGGCCGTTGGCGCCAGCTCCTGGGTCGGTGCCTGCCCGTCGCCGGGCTTCGCCTTGTCGACATTGGTCACTATATCCTTGTAGTCCTTGAGCGCCAGAGGCGGCTCGATCCCGGCTCGCTCGGCATCCAGTTGCTTCCGGAGGTCGTCGATCGCAGTCCGGGTGGTATGCCATTCGGCGTCGAGCTGCTTGATCTCCCTCCGAGCCTCGTCGATTTTTTCCTCAAGCTTGGCGGCCCGAGTCCCGAGTTTCTCCGCGAGTTCCCGAACCGTCGGAGTCGGCTCCGGGGCGGACGCTTTATCCTGTCCGCCCTTCTGGGCGGCGACGCTCGCCCCTCCGACGGCGAGCCCGGCCATCAGGCCGACTGCCGTGATCACCTTCAACTTGCTCCAGATCATCGCGACCAGCGCTCCCTTCGCCAGGGTCGCGACGTGGGCCGGGGCCGACCCGGCGGACGTCGCGATCCGGACCGTGGTGGATAGCAGGGCTTGAGGCATCGAGACCCGAGGCAAGACCGCCGGGACGGCGGCCGAGGGGGATAGACCCCGGCGGGTCAGGCGGGCTCGGAGACGGTCCCGACCGCCGGCCAGCCGGCTCCGGACCGTCCCGACCGGCCAGCGGAGGTGCTGGGCGGCCTCGTCGTGGGTCAGGCCCTCCAGGTAGCAGAGGACCAGCGGGGCCCGGTATTTCTCGGGTAGCCGGGCGAGTTCCTCGTCGAGCACCACGCGGAGTTCGGCGGCTTCCGAAGCGTCCGGGGCCTCGACGGCGAGGTCCTCGCCGCCGGGGCGTTCGCGGGCGTTCCGGCGGGCGGAGAGGGCCCTCGACCGGGCCGCCACGCGCCGGGCGACGCCGTGGAGCCAGGGGCCGAGCCGGTCGGCATCGCGGATCGAGCCGGCCCGGCGGGCCAGGACGAGGAACGTCGCCTGGAAGGCGTCCTCGACGTCGTGAGGGTCGGCGAGCATCCGCCGGCAGGTCCCCAGGACCATCGGCCCGTGCCGGCTCACCAGCGTCTCGAAGGCCGTCGCGTCCCGTTTCGCGGCGAACCGCTCCAGGAGCTGACCTTCCCCCATCGCCGCGACCGTCCCGCCCGACAGGAGCCGGCCGACCTCGCGCAGGACCAGACCATAGCGACCGCTCGTCATCATCCAGGCCCTCACCTTTCCTACCCCCAAGACTACGCGGCGGCTCGTTTCCAATCTCTCTTTTTCAAAAAGGACTCAGGACTCAGGACTGAGGACTCAGGACTCAGGCGTAGCGGGGTGTCGGGCCGCGTGCGTGCCGCATCAGATTCGGCCAAGTCCTGAGTCCTGAGTCCTTCAGTCCTGAGTCCTCAGTCCTTGAGTCCTGAGTCCTCAGTCCTTGAGTCCCGAGTCCTCAGTCCTTGAGTCCTGAGTCCTCTTGAGGGTAGGGTATCGATTCGCCGAGGCCCGGGAGGGGTCCGGGTCGGCGTTCTTCGCGAATCCGAGGCAACCGCCGATGCGTGCGCTGGTGACCGGCATCACGGGGTTCGTGGGTGGCCACCTGGCCGAGCACCTGCTGGCGTCCGGAGACCTCGTGGTCGGGCTCTCGAACTCGGCCCGGTGGCCCGATGACCTCGCCCACCTGGCTCAAAGCGTCCGGATCGAGCGGTGCGACCTCGCCGCCGTCGAGCAAGGCGAGATGACCGCCCTGATCGCCCGGAAGCAGCCCGAGGCGATCTATCACCTCGCCGCGCAGGCCAACCCGCAGGCGAGCGTGGCCGACCCGAAGGGGACCTGGGCCCTGAACCTGGGCGGGACCTTGACCCTGCTGGAGGCCGTCAAGGCGTCGGGGTTGAAGCCGCGGGTGGTCCTGGTCGGGTCGGGGGTCTGCTACGGGAACCCGGCGCCCGAGCACCTGCCGGTGACCGAGTCGTGCCCGCTCCGGCCGAACAACCCGTACTCGGCGAGCAAGGGGGCGGCCGACTTGCTCGGCATCCAGCATTACCTGGCCCACGGGACCGACGTCGTCATGGTCCGCCCGTTCAACCACGCCGGACCTCGGCAGTCGTCCACCTACGTCCTGGGGGCGCTGGCGCGGCAGGTCGCCGAGGTCGAGGCCGGGATCAAGCCGCGCGTCGAGGTCGGCAACCTCGATGTCGTCCGCGACTTCACCGACGTCCGCGACGTCGTCCGGGCCTATCGATTGCTGGCGACCGCCCAGGGGGTCGCGGGCGAGGTCTACAACCTCGGCTCGGGCCGGGGGACGCGGCTGGCCGATGCGCTGGAGACCCTCCGAGGGCTGGCGGGCGTGCCGATCGAGGTCTTCGTCGACCCGGCGCGGGTCCGGCCGGTGGACCAGCCCTTGCTCGTCGCCGACGCCTCCAAGCTCCGAGCCGCGACCGGCTGGGAGCCCCGGTTCGCGATCGAATCGACCCTGGCGGATATGCTGGACGGCTGGCGACGGGCCGTCCGGTCTGCCGCCCCTTGAAGGACGGAAATCCGCGAGGATCGAGCCCCTTTCGCCCCGGTCGGTTCCGCTTTAGGATGGGGCCATCCCGGGCCAACTATTGAGTCAGGCATGGTCGATGAGACGATGGTTCATGATCGATCGAGGGATTTGATCCTTTCGGCCATCAACCATCGTCTCATCGACCATGCCTGAGGCATTAGCCCGCCCTCCCTTCCGGCGATTTCGAGGCTTCGCGAGCGATGGGCAGCAGCAAGACGACGGACTACCTGGCCCTGGACCTGGGGGCCGAGAGCGGCCGGGGGCTGCTCGGCCAGTTCGATGGCGACCGGCTGACCCTGGAGGAGGTCCACCGCTTCCCCAACGGCCCGGTCCGGATGCTCGACACGCTCCACTGGGACGTCCCCCGACTGTTCGACGAGATGAAGACCGCCTTGCGCAAGGCGGCGAGCGGCCACTCGGGGCTCGACGGCGTGGGCGTCGACACCTGGGGCGTCGACTTCGGCCTCGTCGGTCGCGGACGACACCCTGCTCGGCAACCCGGTCCACTACCGCGACCCCCGGACCGAGGGGATGATGGAGCATGCCTTCACGCTCGTGCCCCGCGAGCGGATCTACGAGGTCACCGGGCTCCAGTTCCTCTCGATCAACACGGTCTATCAGCTCCTGGCCCTGAAAGTCCGGAACTCGCCGCTGCTGGAGGTGGCCGAGACGCTGCTGATGATCCCCGACCTCTTCGGCTGGCTCCTGACCGGCCGGCGGGCCGGCGAGCGGACCGACGCCTCGACCACCCAGCTCCTCGACCCCCGCTCCGGCACCTGGTCCGACGAGCTTTGCGCGGGGCTTGGCCTGCCCCGGTCGATCCTGCCCGACCTGATCGACCCGGGGACCGAGCTGGGCCCGCTCCGGAAGTCGGTCGCCGACGAGCTGGGGATCGCCGCCTCTCTGACCGTCCTCGCCCCCGGCACGCACGACACCGCCAGCGCCGTGGCCGCCGTGCCGACCAGGGGCACCGGCACGAACCCGCCCGACTGGTGCTATCTCAGCTCGGGGACGTGGTCGCTTGCTGGGCGTCGAGGTCCCCCGGCCGGTGATCAACGAGGCGACGCTCCGATATAACTTCACGAATGAAGGGGGCGTCGGCCGGCACGACCCGGCTCCTCAAGAACATCATGGGGCTCTGGCTGGTCCAGGAGTGCCGGCGGACCTGGGCCAGGCTCGGCCGCGAATACTCGTATGATGAATTGATCGCCAAAGCTCGGGCCGCGCGGCCCTTCGCCACGCTGGTCGAGCCCGACGACCCGACGTTCCTCGCCCCCGGCGACATGCCCGCCCGGCTAGCCGCCTACGCCGCGCGGACCGGCCAGCCGAGCCCGGCCGACGAGGGGGCGTTCGTCCGCTGCGCCCTGGAGAGCCTGGCGCTCAAGTACCGCTGGACGATCCGCCGGCTGGAGCAGATCCTGGGCACGACGATCCGGGCGGTCCACGTGGTCGGCGGGGGCTCGCGGAACGCCCTGCTCTGCCAGTTCACCGCCGACGCCTGCGGCGATCCCCGTCCACGCCGGCCCCGTCGAGGCGACCGCCGCCGGCAACGTCCTGCTCCAGGCGATGGCCCGGGGCCGCGTCGGCTCGCTGGCCGAGGCCCGCGCCATCGTCGCCGCCTCGTTCCCCGTCGACACCTACGAACCCAAGGATGTCGCCGCGTGGGAGGACGCCAACGGCCGGTTCGAAGCCCTCGCTCAATAGTGGTCAGTGGTCAGTGGTCAGTGGTCAGTGGTCAGAAATACTATCGTGAATTCGGCGTCCGCTTATCACACTTCTTCTCCGACTGACCACTACCGCTTCGGCACCGGGATTCCGCAGGCGCGGCAGGTGTCGGCGTTGAGGTGGATGGGCTTTCCGCAGCGTGGGCAGACACGGAAGCCGGCCTCGGCGCTCCGGGCGGGGGAGTTGAGGGCCATCTCGGCGGTGCTCGCCGGGTTGGCGTTACTACCATTGTCCCGGCTCAGGTGCGACTTCGACCAGGCGTCGAGCACCTCCCGGTCAACCGTGGCCATCTCCTCGGTCGGCGATTCGGCCACGGTCGAGGACGACCCGGCGCCTGCGGGCACGGGGACGATCTTGCCGCAGTCGGGGCATTTGCCATGCGTCGGCCGATCGGCGGCGCTGACCTTCAGGCGACGGCCGCACGGGCAGGAAAACCTGAGGAAACCGTCGCCCTGCGAGGCGGCCGAGCCGCCCGGATCGCCCGGTCGGCGCTTCCGGATGAGCCGGACTTTCGCCGAGCACCTCGGACAGATGATGTGCTCCACCCCTTCGGGCGGCACGACCAGCGGCTCGCCGCATCGACACGTCGCCCGAGCCATCGGCAGCCGTCCCCGGGCCTTGGAAGGCCGTCTGAATGAGAGGGAGGAAACTGGGAAGCGTGCTCAGCGCGACGCGGTCGGGGCGGGCTTGAGCAGGCCGTCGAGCGGGATCAGGGTATTCAGGCTCCCCGAGCGGAACCCTTCGAGGTCGAGCGTGACGAACTTGAAACCCAGTTCCCGGAAGGCCGGGATCAGAGCCTTGCGGACCTCGGGGTCGGCCAGCCTCGGAAGTTCCTCGACGGGCACCTCGATCCGCGCGAGGTCCCCCTTGTGATAGCGGACCCGGAGCAAGCGCAGCCCCTGGCGGCGGAGCCAGCCCTCGGCCGCGTCGATCATCCGGACGCGCTCGGGCGTGACGTCCTCGCCGTAGGCGATCCGGCTCGACAGGCAAGGGGTCGCCGGCTTGTCCCAGGTCGGCAGGTCCCAGGCCTTGGCCAGTTCCCGGACGTGGGCCTTGGTCAGGCCGGCTTCCTGGAGCGGGTGCCGGACGCCGTGCTCGGACGCCGCCTTCATGCCCGGCCGGTGATCCCCCTGGTCGTCGAGGTTCGCCCCCGAGGCGATCGCGTCGACCCCCAGCGCCTTCTGCATCCCTTCGAGCCGGCCGTAAAGCTCGCTCTTGCAGAAGTAGCAGCGGTCGGGGTTGTTCCGGAGGTAATTCGGGTCGGCGAACTCCTCGGTCCGGATCACCCGATGCTCGATCCCGATCTTCCGGGCCAGCTCCGTGGCTTCTTCCAGCTCGCCCTGAGCGAGGCTCTCCGAGACCGCCGTGACGGCAATCGCCGAGTCCCCCAGCGCGACCCGCGCGGCCTTGGCCACGACGGCGCTGTCGACCCCTCCCGAATAGGCCACGGCCAGCCGGCCATAACCCCGGAGGATCTCGAGCAATCGCTCACGCCGGTCGACGAGGTCCGGGTCGGTCCAGGCGCTCAAGACTCACCTCCTTCGGGGATCACCTTCGACACTCCAGCCCTCCGATTGTATCCCGAGTCCGCTCCTGACCTCAAGCCACACCCGTCGGCGCGATCATGGGAGATGGACCGGCGGACTCGATCGAAAAAAGCAAACCCAACGGGAGAAGTCTGTCCAGCAGTCCACTTCTAGGGGGCGGATCACGCCCCGGTCGCCCCGCTCCGAAGTACCTCGAATGCGACCGTCCTGATGCCGACCTTGCCGCCCGCCCGTTCTTCGACCTCGACGGTCATGCTGGCCTCGTCGCCCGGCTTGCAACTCTCGGAGTCTTGCCTCCTGCCGATGGAGAAGACTGGCGGCCCCTTGCCGGCCCAGTCGAGCTTCGTATCGATCCGATGGGCTCGCCAGAATTTGTGCGCCTCGTTCTCATTCCTGATCCGTAGTCCCAGGTCCTTGCCGATGGCCCCGATCACCTCGCCATAAACCGTGAGCCTGGCGGGAGAAGCATTCGCAGGCACGGGCGGATCGGGGCGGCGACGATTGATTGAGGTCGGCGCTCGGTCCTCGACGGGCTTCGCTGGCTCGCCCGCGGAATGGTCGAATTCCAGCTCGAAGCCGAAGATGTTGATTCGGCGGATCTTGCGGAACCAGGCAGGCATCGGACCTCCGTCCGGAACTTCCCGTGTGGGTTGGATCGACTTGTTCCCTCCATGACCATCGAAGATCGACTTCGCAACCCGGAGGAGGTCGCCAGTCATATGGAGAGAAGGGCGAAAATGGTCATACCGGAGAAGCTTACCCAAACCCGGGTCCGGAAATAAGCTTCTTCCAAGGCGAACCCAATTTCGGACAGATCTCCTCCGACCATGAATCAGCTCAAGCCTCCCTGTTCCAACACGAACCCAACGTCGAACCAACTTCCAAGGCGAACCCAAAGCTTCACACTCTTTTTCCAACACGAACCCAACCGCCCGAGGTCTGGCCTCGCTTGCCGGCCGCCCTCCGGATCATATTCCGGGAATGACACCCCTCGCGAACCGCCTTTTTTCGGCGATTCCGAAAATTCTCCGTGTCGTCCTCCGGTCGGCTCGCAGTTAATGGGAGTCGGGCGGACTTCGAGCGGAGGGGATCTCGATGATGAGCGGGCGTTTCGGGGCGATCCGGGGAGACATCCTCCGGCTGTTCGACGGCGAGTCGGTCGTCGGGCTGGGGGATGGCGAGCTTGCTGGAGCGGTTCGCGACTCGCCGCGACGAGGCGGCGTTCGAGGCGCTCGTGGGCCGGCTCGGGCCGATGGTCCTGGGAGTCTGCCGGCGGATGCTGACCGACCCGCATGACGTTGACGACGCCTTCCAGGCGACGTTCCTCGTCCTGGTCCGCCGCGCCGGTTCGATCCGCGAGCGCGACCTCGTGGCCGCCTGGCTCCACGGGGTCGCCACGAAGGTCGCCCGCCGGGCCCGGGCCGATTCCGATGCGCCGAGCCATTCGAGAGCGGGTCGCGGTCGTCGAAACGGCCGTCGAGGCCGACCCCGCCCTCGAATGGTCCGAGCTTCGGTCGAGGATCGACGAGGAAATCGGCCGGCTCCCGGAACACCACCGACGGGCCGTCGTGCTCTGCGACATCGAGGGGCTGAGCCGGGAGGAAGCGGCCCTGAAGCTGGGCTGGAGCCTGAACATGGTCCGGGGCCGGCTGGAGCGGGCCAGGGACCGGCTCCGGAGTCGGCTGGCCCGTCGAGGTCTGGCCCCTTCGGGGGCGTCGATGGCCCTGATGGCGAAGCCCCCGGCGCTCTCGCCCGCCCTGGTGGCGGCGACGACGCGGGCGGCCTTGGCGTTCTCGGTCGGACGGATGGGAGCGGGTCTGGCCTCCGCCTCGGCGGTCGCCCTTACGCAAGGAGTCCTGAGGATGATGATGTACTCGAAGTTAAAGGTTGGCCTGGCGGTCCTGCTCTCAACGGGCTTCGTGGCCGTCGGGTCGGGGATGCTCGCGGCGCAGGGGCCGGGGGACGCGCCTCGGGGAAGACCAAGGGCCGAGGCGCCGCCGACCGCCCGGGAGGCCCCGGCCGAGGTGGGCGACCTCGCGTCGTTGGGCCGGAGCCGGGTCGAGATGGCGCGGAAACGCTACCAGACGCAGCGAGCCCTCTTTGAACGAGGAGAGACCAGCTATGAACGACCCCTGAACGCATCCCAGACCTGGATGGACGCCGAGAGGGACGCCGACGAGTCCCAGGCCGGACGCCTGGCCGCGATCCGGGCCCACCTCGATCGGATCAAGGAGATCGAGCAGCTCGTGACACCCAGGATCGCGGCCGGCCTGGCCACGAGCCTGGATGTCGAGGAGGTCCAGACCCGGCGTCTGGACGCGGAATTCCTCCTGGCCAGGGAGTCCCGGGCATCGGGCGGCCGGTCGCCGGTCGTTGATCCGACCTCGGACCCTCGGTCACGGACGGGAGGACGTCGATTGGGGGTGGACGCCCGGAAGCAGGCCGCCGACCCGTTCTCGAACTCCCCTCCGGCAAATCCGAGAGCGAGGATGGAAGACAGGTCGGGCCGCGGAGGCTCGTCGTTGGCCAGGGCCGTCGAGGACTCCAATCGCGAGGCGAAAGAACTGGGCTTCATGTGGAATCAGGACCCGCTGACCGAGGAGGAGGTGATCGCCGCCATCCGCCACTGGCAACGCCCGGAGGGTTTCTCCGCGCCGGCCTCGCTCTCCGACGAATTCAAGCGGATCGCCGAGACGAGGTGGCTTCCCGCCGGGACGAGCATCGCGCTCATCTCGGGGACCGAAACCACCGCGGACTTCGTCTTCGAGGGGTCGTGGATCCGGATCCGGATCCGCGGGACATCCGGAGGGGACGACGTCCTCTTCCCGATCCGGGAACGGCTGACCCGCTCGATGACCCTCGTGGAGGCCATCGCCCGGGATGAGTCCGCCTTGCGAGAGAACGCGAATCTCGACCCCGCCCACCGCGCCCGACTCGAAGTCGAGATCCGGGATTATCAGGCGAGGATCAAGCGGAGGGAAGAGGGACGCAACCTTCGCATGGATCTCAATACTGATCGCCGCTGACGACCTCGCCCCAGTTCCGGCTGGCGAGGTCGCCGTAAACGGTCGGGGTGATGCTCGACTTGAGGAACTTCACCGAGCCGTCGGCCATCAGGCGGGCCGGTGATCTCGGCTCGGGCAGCACCGATTGTCATTCTTCGGTCCTCCCGTCGAGGAACCGCTTCAGGCGGTTGTAGGCCGTCGGCGGGTCGACGGCACTTGGTCTCGTCATCCGACGACCGTGAGCGACCCAGTTCCGATAGCGACGGACCTGCGACCGAGACGGGCGAACGAGAGGAGGGATTCCCTCGTCGAGGAGTACCACCGCCAGGCTTCGTCGAGGTCGATCATTCGAACAGACTTTGAAGCGTGGCTTCGAAGGCATCCCGGTCGAATGGCCGCGACTCGTAGCCATCCTCGTTGGTGATGAACCAGCGCGAATCCGGCTCCTTCGAACCGCGGTAGATCTTGTACTTTTCCAGGCCGTTGGTAAGGTCCACCCGCCCGAAGACGCGGATCGGGCGATACGCCCGGGTCTGCTCCAGCGGTCCCATGACGTTCCGCGCGATCGGCTCGACCCGGACCGATCGGATACCCAGGATGATGGTCAGGGCGGGGACCTCATAAGACCCGATCATTTCCTCCCGGATCGTGACGGTTCGTTCCTCGACTGTGAGGACGTGACCCGGGTCAGCCTCGGCAATCCAGTCGCGGATCTGGGCGAGCAGCCGCCCGACGGCCGCGACCCATTCGTCACGCCTGGCCGCCGCCTTCGAGGGCTCGGTCTTGAGCCTCTCGGCCTGCTCGTCGAGGAATTCCCTGAGCGATCCCATTGATGCGGCCTCCCGTCGTCTTGATGGGCATTTGTCCCATTATAGAGGGGAAATCCTGGCCCCGTCACGGCCCGATCGGGGCGAGAGCCCGGCGAAAATTCAGAAAGCCGGTTTGCGCGGCTCGAAAATTCAGATGATAAAGAACGACGGGCGTAAGGTATCCACTTCATTCGGGGGAAAGAACGAGAACAACGCCATGCTGAGTGCGGAATCCATGACTCCGACGAGTCGGCGAGAAGATGCGGAGTCGCGGGGCGACCCGGGCGGGCCTCCGGCGTGGGGGATCGGCCCGGATGTTCCCACTTCCGAGGGCGTGGAACCGGGGCTTCCCGAGGTCGAGCTGAACGGGTCGTTTCTTGGCCGATATGACGGCCTCGACCCGTCGGGGGGGCCTCGCCTGCAGACGTCGTGTCCTGTCGAGCTGGTGCCGGAGACGTTGGAGCTGATCTTGGACGAGACTCACGCGTTGTTGCCCTTTCATTTCCTCAGGACTGGCGACCGCCTCGGGCGGGCCGTCGTCAAGCTGCTCCGGAGCGACGGCGCGGCGGGGACCGGCTTTCTGGTCGCGCCGGGGATCTTGCTGACCAACCATCACGTCCTGCCCGACCTGGCGACGGCCGCCTCGGCGATCGTGCTGGCCAACTTCGAAACCGCGCCGCCGGGGACCTTGCCGGGCCGGCCGGCGTCGGTCCCGCTCGACCCCGAGAGCCTGTTCGTCACCAACGCCGAGCTCGATTTCACCTTCTGCGGCGTCCGCGGGCTCGACTTCCTCGGCTCGATCCCGCTCGACCGGAACAGCCTGAACATCGCGGCCTCGGAGACGGTCAACATCATCCAGCACCCCCGAGGCCGGCCCAAGGAGGTCGCGCTCCGCGACAACCGCGTGGTCAAGGCCGACGGCGTGGTGGTCCATTACTCGTGCTCGACCGAGCCGGGCTCTTCGGGGAGCCCGGTCTTCAACAACCGCTGGGAGCCGGTGGCCCTGCACCACGCCTCGGTGAAGGCCGAAGGGCCCGACGTCCCGGCGACCGATGACGCCTCGACGCGCTACCTCAACGAGGGCATCCGGATCTCGGCCATCGCGATCTGGCTGGAGACGGCCGAGGCGAACGCCCCCGAGCATCGCGACCAGGTCGAGAAGGTCCGCGGCGTCTTCGCCGGGATCGACCCCCGAGCCGGGTTCTTCGGGGCGCTGGGGCGAAAGGCCCACGGCCGGGCCGCGCCCGAGGTCGTCGTCGAGAGCTACCGGGGGGACACCGACGACCTCGACCTGGCCTTCTGGAACGTCCGGGGGCTGGAGTGGGGCTCTCGCGAGCAGGTCGACGACATCGGCCGGGCCGTCGCCGACATGGGCATGGACCTCTGGTGCCTCTCGCACGCCGAGATCGGCCAGGTCGCGATGCTCCGCGAGCACCTCGACTCGCACCACCAGCTCGACTACGAGTTCTTCCACGAGCCGGCCGATGCGCATTCGTCCTTGACCCTTCTCTACCGGCGGAGCAAGGCGCTGGCGGTCGAGCGGCGGCCCTGGGGCGTCGAGCTGCCCGAGGGCGTGGCGCTGCCGCCGTTGATCACGGTTCGGGCCGCGACCCGGCGCTCGGGGATCGTGGCGTTCCAGCTCGTGCCGGTGGGCCGGCCGACCTCGGCCGAGGTCGAGCATCCCCCCTACGCCGAGGCGGTCCGCCACGCGATCCGCCGCGGGCATGGCGAGTTCGACTGGGTCATCCTGGGCGAGACCTCGGTCCTGCTCTCGCCCGAGAAGTTGCAGGTCCTGGCCGACTGCGACCGCGAACTGCTCGCCGCCGCCGCCGAGCGCGACGGCGCCGTGGCCTTGCTGACCGGCCCGCGTTCGAAGGTCGAACCGGGTGTTCGTCTCGCCGAACCTACGCCCGGCCTTCGGCGGCCCCGAGACCCTGAGCGTCGCCCGCGACCGCGAGCTGCCCCAGCTCCTCCGCGCCATCGGCGGCCACCAGCCGATCGCCCTGCGGCTCTCGCTCGACGCGGCGCTCCGATCGACCCCGGCCGTCTCCTCGACTCGACCCGCTCCTCCACCCCAGGAGCCCGCCGCGACCCCCAACCCCGCCGACGACGACCTGGAGCGCCGGATCAGGGACATGCTCGCGCCGATCCTCGCCAAGCTTCTCGCCGAATTCCGGCCGGGGTGATCATCGACGGCCAAAACGCCGACGGATCGCGAGCCCGGCCGAGGCGACCGCCAGGAGGGCGAAGGCCGTCGGCTCGGGAGTCGGCGAGGGCGGCCCGAGTGCGACCGGGGAGAGCAGGTAATCGTCCCCGTTCGAGCCGACGGCGATGATCCGCCCCAGGTCGTCGATCTTCACGGCCGAGGTCAGGGTCACGCCGGGGATCGTCGCGATGTAGTTGTTCAGGTTGTCCACGACCGAGGCGGCACCGTTGCTGTTGTGGGACTGGCCGGAAGGATCGGAGAAGGCGGCGAAGGTCTGCGAGCCGGTCAGGCCGATCAAGCTCGTCCCGACAAACTGACCTTGCGAATTCAGGTCCGAGACCGGCGACGGCCCCGGGTAGATCAGGTGCCAGCCTCCCAAAAATGGGACGCCAGTCGGGGCACTGATCCTAACGCTCGTCCCGCTCACCATGTCGGAGTTGTACCCAACCTTATGCGAACCGTTTTGAAGTAGAAATATCGTAAAAGCGTCTTGATGATTATCATCCTTAACGTAATCGTAGATTGGCGTGACCGGCGACTTGTCGAAGGCGTAGACGGAGCCGTTAGCCCCGGTGACGGCGCTGGTGTCTCCGCTCGAAGCGGTCTGGAGCTGATAGCCGGCCCCGAGGTCGGTCGCGGTGTACAGCGTGGCGATGGTGGAGGCCGAGATCGGGGAACTCCAGCCGATCGCTGCCAGCAACGCGATGGCCGATGCGATCCGGGCCGTGGGGGGAGTCTTCACCGATCGATCCTCCGGGGATGGTTGCATGGCGTCCTTGGCCGGGCGCGGGCGGCGGATCATCGGCGAGATGGCAAATATCGTCAAGCCGAACCCTTCGTCGAAGGACCGACGCCCCGGATTGAGGGAGACTGGCGAAATCGTATAATGCAGGCAAGGCTTACGGATCTCGATGGAGGATCGATCATGGCGACCGTGCCGGCGCGGAGACTCCGGGAACGCCCTCCCTTGAGGAGGCCGACCGACGAGGAGATCGAGCAGGCTCGCGAGGCGATTCGCCGGCTCGATTCGGCGCCCGGGTCGGGAGCGGATCGGGCGAAGGCCGTCCGCCTGGCGATCCGCGACGAGGACGGGTCGGAAGGCGAATTGGAGCTTCCGCCCCTGGCTGTCGCGCTGTTGGAACAGGTCCTCGACGAATTATCCAGGGGAAATGCCGTGGCCGTGGAATCGGTGCCCCGACTTCTGGAGGTCCATCAGGCCGCCGAATTACTCGGGGTCTCCCGGCCCTTCGTGATCGGCCTCATCGAGAACGGCGAACTCCCCTGCCAGACGGTGGACGACTGTCGGAAGATCGTCTTTGAAGACCTCATGGCTTATAAACAGAAGAATTTTGAAGAACGCGGTAAAATCCTGGATGAGCTGGTGGCCGAGGCCCAGGCCCTTGGTCTGGGTTATTGATGGGGACGTCGCCGGCCGTCCTCGACCCTTGCGTGCTCTATCCGGCCCCGCTGCGCGACCTGCTCGTGGAGCTGGCCGCCAGAGATTTGTTCCGCGCACGGTGGACGTCCGAGATTCACGAGGAGTGGATGCGGTGCGTGAAAGCGGACCGCCCCGACCTCGATCCGAAGCGTCTGCAACGCACGCGGGAGTTGATGGACATCCATGTGGAAAACAGCGTCGTGACCGGCCACTTGCCCCTGATCCCATCCCTCACGCTGCCCGATCCGGATGACTGCCACGTCCTCGCCGCCGCGATCCATTGCGGGGCCGGCACCATCGTGACGAAAAACCTCAAGGATTTCCCTCAGAGCGTCCTGGCCGGATACGGCATCAAGGCCCAGCATCCCGATCCCTTCCTCCTCGAGATTCTCGGATTCGGCGAAGGATCGTTTTGCATCGCCGTGAAGGCCGTTCGCGAACGCCTGAAGAACCCGCCGAAGTCGGTCGAGGACTACTTGCTCACCCTGGAACAGCAGGAACTCGTTCAGACGATCGAAAGGCTCCGGGAACTGGTGGATCTCCTCTGAACGAGGGCGGGTTGGGTTTGGATTTCTCGGCCCGGCGACCCAACGAAAGGGACTCTGATCCGTGATGATCTGGGGCAAAGTCCTTCCCTTCGCCCGACGGACCCACCGGGAGCCTTGCCGATGAGATGCCATTCGACGCTCGGACTGGCCGTGCTGCTCGCCTTCGCCCCGGCCCTCTCGGGGGATGCGCCGGCCCAGTTTCCTCCGGGTTCGGCCCGGCCCCTCGCGTCCAGCTTGATCACGGTGGCCGACGATTTCATCGTCAACATCTACCACAACGGCGTAAAGGTACCGGACGACCGGCGCGAGCTGCTCGCGGAGATTTACGGGGCGACGGTCGAGCGGATCAAGCTCGACGTCCGACCCGGGGACTGGCTGGTCTTCAACGTCGTGAACAACCGGATGCGGTGGAGCGGCGGCTCCTACTTCGCGGTCAGCGGCCGGGGCGACTCGGGCGTGGCGTTCACGACCGAACTGGAGTCGGGCCGGTGGTCGTGCTGCGACGACCTCGGCCAGGTTGGCCAGTTCATCGCCGAGCGCGACCGCTTCGCCGACCATCGCGCGCTGCCGATCGCCAACCCGTGGGGCGACGGCGACGGCCTGATGGCCCATTACGCCGACGGATGGAAGGGCAAGCCGGTCTGGGGGGGATCGCGGAACACCTGGATCAAGTTCATCGCCCGCTGAGCCGATCGGCCTCCGCCGGGCCGAGGTCGGCGAACCAGAACCCCTCGCGATGGACGATCTCGCCGACGCGGACGGGGATCTCCTCCGCGAACTCGGGGCAGCGGTGGCAGAAGGTGTGGAACTCGCCCCGCTCGCCGCAGGGGTCGACCCCGGCGGGTAGGTCGTCGAGGAGGGTCCGGTCGAACTCCCGGCCCAGGAAGGCTTTGTCCAGTTGCTTCGGGTCCACGCAGGTCAGGACCGCGCCGAAGCCTCCGTTGATCATACGCAAGGCCGTGATGCATGTATCCATCGGGTTGATCCAGAGTGGGAACAGCGGCTCGATGCCCGTCCCTTCGAGGAGCCGGATGCGGTAGGCTCTCACGTCTTCGAGGAAGAGGTCGCCGAAGGCCATGTGCGTGACGCCCGAAGCCTTCGCCTCGGCGATCGCCGCCTTCATCCGGTCCTCGTAGACCTCGTTCGTGCAGGGCCACGGGAGCATCACCGGGTGCAAGGGAAGGCCCGCCGCGCTGGCCTGGGCTTCGACCAGCTCCCGGCGGACGGCGTGCATCGCCACGCGGTCGAACGCCTCGTTGAAGGTGGTCAGGAGCCCGACAACCTCCAGGTCGGGACGCCGACGCAACTCTCGGAGCGCCCAGGCGCTATCCTTGCCCGAACTCCAGGACAGGAGCACTCTTGACATCTCGTCCGCTCCCTTCGACATGACCGAATTGTCCGGATCGCCCTCGGCGCATCGGCCGATATCGGGAAGAATGGCCCTCCACCTTCCGGTAGGCGTCTTCATGGAGGAAGACCTTGGCCGAGATGACCACGAATCGTCAAGCGGCGTCGCACCCTCGGGTCACGCCGAGGGAGCCCGCGAAGTCCTCGAAGGGTCGGCCGAGGCTGGCCGAGTTCGACGCCCTCCGGGGGACGGCGATCCTGCTCGTGGTGACGCTCCACGCGGGCCTGGCGTACACGAAGCTCGACATCCCCCGGCTCCTCTGGGGCGTCCGCGATCCGTCGCCTCACCTGGGCTTCGACTATTTTAGCTGGTGGGCGATGGGCGTCTCGGTCCCGCTCTTCTTCGCGATCAGCGGCTTCTTCGCGGCGGAGGTCGAGGGGTCTCGCGGGCCGGTCGAGTTCCTCAAGGGCCGAATCCGCCGGGTCGTGGTGCCGCTCCTGGCGGTGGCGCCGGTGTTGTTGCCGCTCTGCTTCTTCGCCTGGTCGATCGGCTGGCTGGCCACGGGCCGGGCCACGCCGCACGAGTGGTGGCGGATGCGGTTCGACGACCCGGCGATCATGGACGACCTCTACGGCCCAGCGCACCTCTGGTTCCTCGAATACCTGATCCCGATGCTTGCCGCCTTCGGCTGGCTCCGCAAGGACGCCGCCGACCGGATGGCCCGCAAGGCCAAGATCCGCGACGATCTGGCCGTCCGCAAGGCCAAACTCCGGGGCCATCGCCGCAAGAAAGTCCGCGCCGACCGGCCCTCCCGATCCCTCGACGACGACCCCGAAGGCGGCCGATGGCTCCTGGCCTGGTGGGCGCCGTTCGCCCTGGCGGTCCCGACGATGTTGCTGCTCGTCGTCGGCCGGGTGGTCTCGGGGATCGACCTGGCGCTGGACCGGCACAACTCGTTCTTCCTGAACCCGCTCCGCCTGGTCCATTACTCGACGTTCTTCGCCTTCGGCGTCGGCCTCCACCGGGCCCGCGGGCGATTGGGAATCCTCGCCGGCCGAGGGGGTTGGTACTTGCTGGCGATGCTGCCGACGTTCGCGGTCCGGGCCTGGCTCCTCCCGCGCGACTGGTCGGGGCCGCACGGCGTCCCGGAGGCGTTCGCGCAGGAGTTCTCGGGCGCCCTGACCACCTGGCTGGCGCTCTTCGGGCTCCTCGGCGTCTATCGCCGGTACTTCCACCGCCCCTCGGCGACGGTCCGCTACCTCGCCGAGGCATCATTCTGGATCTACCTGGCCCATCTGCCGGTCGTCGGCCTGATCCAGATGGACTTGCTGGATGTTCCCTGGCCGACGGCCGCCAAGTTCGCCGTCACGCTGGGCCTGACGCTCGGCCTGGGGCTGGCGAGCTACGAGGTCCTGGTCCGCCGGACGACGTTCGGTCAGTTTCTTGGCGGCAAGCCGAGGGAGCCGGGGTGAGGTCAGGTCGCGAAGCTCGCCGGTTCGGCCTGCTTGATCCGCTCGACGACGGCGACGACCCTCCGGATGGCCTCCTCGACCTCGCCTTCGGTGGTCGACGCCCCCAGGCTGAACCGAACCGAGGAGCGGAGCCGGTCGGCCGGGACGTGCATCGCCCGCAAGGTCGGCGAAGGCTCCGACGCCCCGCTGGCACACGCCGAGCCGAGCGAGACCGCCACGCCCGCCAGGTCGAGCTGCATCAAGAGGGCGTCGCCGTCGAGGCCGGGGAAGCCGACGTTGAGCGTCTGCGGGAGCCGATCGACCGCCGGCCCGTTGCGGATAACACGGTCGGGGCCGAGGGCCTCCCTCAAACCCGTTTCGAGCCGGTCGATGCAGCTTCGACCAGCGTCCTTGTCTCTCTTCAGCCTCACCTCGCCAGCGTTCCAGGGCCGTCGCCAGACCGACGGCGAGCGCCACCGAGGGCGTGCCCGGCCGACGCCCGGCTTGCTGGCCGCCGCCGAAGAGTTGAGGCGAAAGCCTGACCCCCTTGCGGACCAGAAGCAGCCCGATCCCCGCCGGGCCGTGGAACTTGTGGGCGCTGGCGGCCAGCGTGGCCACGCCCAGGGCGTGGAAATCGACCGGGATTCGCCCGACGGCCTGCACGGCGTCGGTGTGGACGGGAACCCCGCGATCGTCGGCGAGCCGCGCCAGTTCGGCGACCGGCTGGATCGCGCCGGTCTCGTTGTTGGCGAGCATCAGGGTCGCCAGACGGGTACCGGAACGGATCGCCTCCGCCATCGCATGGGCGTCGGCCCGTCCCTCGGGATCAACCCCCGGCCAATCGACGGCGAAACCTTCCTTTTCGAGCCGCCCCACGGCCTCGGCGACGGCCGGATGCTCGATCGGGCTCGTAACGACCCTCGGCCCAACTGAGTCCTCAGTCCTGAGTCCTGAGTCCTTCTTCGATAGTCCGAAGATCGCCAGGTTATTGGCCTCGGTCCCGCCGGAGGTGAAGACGACCTCTTCGGGCGAGGCGTTCAAGATCCGGGCGACCGATTCCCTCGACCGCTCCAGGGCCCGCCGGGCGGCTCGACCGAGCGAGTGGCGGCTCTCGGGGTTGCCCCCGGCGAGCCAGTGGAGGCGCATCGCCTCCAGGACCTCGGGGTCGAGCGGGGTGGTCGCGTTGTGGTCGAGATAGATCGGCGGCATGGGGATCGGCCAATCAATCAGCCCAGGCTCTTGAGCGTCAGGACCAGGCCGACGACGAAGACCGGAACGCCCAGGATCAGCGACGGCCCGGCCCCGAGGGCGACGCCCAGCACCATCAAGGCGAACCCGAGCAACAGCCCGGTCGCCCGACCGAGGAAGTCGAGCACCCAGACCACGACGCGGATCGGCAGGGTGACGATGGTCCAGATCACTCCAATCATGAGGTCCAGCCTATCACGTTGACGGCCCCTTTGAAAACCGGGATCGATGCCTGAATCCTCGAGCCCCCGGCGACTTCGGGCGTTTCGAGTCCTTTCAGGCGAGGCCGATTGGACTTGCCAGCCGGGGCGAAGTCCGGTCCAATACCGCGACCCCCTCGGATAAGGGATTCGTCGGATCCGGCGTCCTCTTTGAGGAAAGTTGGGGGAATTTCCCGGATCGAGCCGAGGAACGGCAAGGAGGCCACCCCAATGTTGCGCCGCGCGGTGTTCGCCCTCGTGCTGGTCGGTGCCGCCTTCGGGGGAGGGGCGGCGATCAACGGGCCCGGCCTGGCCTGGCTCAAGCGGACCTTCACCGGCCCCACGATCATCGTCGACGGCGCCCCGGCCCAGCCTCCGGCCTCGAAGGGGCCGCTCAAGCAGTTCCCGACCGCCAACACCCCGCCGCTCCAGCTCGACATCCCCCGGGTCCGGGCCGCGGCGTCCCCGAAGAAGAAAGCCGCCCCGCCGGTCGAGCTGGCCCAGGCCGACCCGCCGCTGCTCCCCGAATCCCCCTCGACCCCCGCCTCGGATCTCGCCCCGCTCCCCAAGGGCGCGACGCCCGAGAACGAGCCGCCGCCCCTGGCCTCGATCGCGCAAGCCCCTCCGACGCCGACGCCTCCGACCACTCCCGCTCCCGAACCGGCCTCGATGCCGCCGATCGACCCGGGCCCGATGCCCAAGACCGACCCCGTCGCCCGCCTGGCGTCGGTCGAGACGACTCCCGCTCCGGCCCCGTCGCCATCGAAAGACTGGGCCGATCTCCGCAAACGGATGAAGGCCCTGGGGATCGGCCGCTACACCATCGAAGGAGAGACCGACGGCCGGGTCAAGTTCTCGTGCGTCATCCCGGTCGAGGGCCTCCGCGCCGTCGGCCACCACTTCGAGGCCGAAGGCGACGACGAATACCAGGCCGCCGAGGCCACTCTCAAGCGGATTGCCCTCTGGAAAGCGACGGCGTCGCAGGATTGAGATGATGTAGGGGCCGCTCCGCGTCCCATCGTCTCTGACGCCGCTGATCCAGAGGCCGACCTACGGCTCGGGTTCGGGCGGGTCGGGCTCGACGGTGAGCCAGGGATAACGGGCAGCTTCCTCCCACTTCCATCGCATCGCTTCGTGGTAGGGGATCGACCTGTCCAACCATTCCGCGACGGCCTCGGCCTCTTGCTGGGTGACGTTGAAAATCCGGCCGCTTCCTTCTCCCTTCCGCCAATCCGCCACGATCGCGCGTTGCTCGGCGGCCCGGGTGGCGTGGAAGGAAGCCTTGGTCTCCCGGATCGAGATCCGCTGCGGCATCGTCGCGACGCCCATCGTGACGCCCGCGATCGCCACGGCGCCTATCAACCGGCGCATAGTGAGGCGGGGGATTCCCATCTATCCTCCAGGTACAAGCCTCACTTCTTCGCATACACCCTCACGTAATCGACCAGCAGATCCGACGGGTTCGGCGTCTTATCGATCGGCCAGCCGCCGCCAAGGGCCAGGTCGACCATCAGGTAGAGCGGGACCTTCGCTTCCTTGGGGGTCCTGTCCTTCCGAAGCTCCGAGCGGTCGTAGTAGAAGGTGGTGAAGTCCTCCTCGACCAGCACGCCGTAGGTGTGGAAGTCGTCGGTCATCCCCTGGACGATCGACGTGTCCCCCTCGGCCCAGTGGAAGTCGCCGGGGCCCCAGAGGTGGAGCGTCGTGTGCAGCGAGTTGGGACCGACGCCGTACTGCTCGACCACGTCGATCTCGATCTGGGTGATCGTCTTCTTGTCCCTCGGCTCCTTGAGCTGCGGGACGCCCATCAGCCAGAACGCCGGCCAGGTCCCGAGCCCCTTGGGGAGCTTCGCCCGCATCTCGAAATAGCCGTACTTCTGCGAGAAACCCTCCCCCTTGGGGTTGACCGAGCAGATCAGGCCCGACTTCCAGCGGTCGCCGACCTTCTTCGCCTCGATCTGGAGGACGCCGTCCTTGACCGAGAACGGCGAATCCTTCCCCGGGTCGCCGAAGCCGGCGTCGCCGAAATCCCCCGCATACGGCGTATGAGCGATCCAGCGCGTCCCCGGCCCCCACGCCGAGATGCTCAGCGGCCCGTTGAAATCCTCGTCGAAGGTGAGCCGGTAGCCGGCCAGATCCAGCGACGGCGGCGGGAGCGTCGGCAACGGGGCATCGGCGGCGATCTCCAGCGTCCCGACCCGGCAGGCGTCGCCGGGCAGGGGGGTCAACCCCTCGCCGACCTTGAACGGCCTGCGCCCTCCGCCGAGCGAGGCCGGCTTCGAGTTCCAGAATCCGACCACGACGTCGTAACGCCCGGGCGCGATGTCGGTCGGCACGGTTGCCGTCCGGCCGTATTCGACCCGGCCCGACCAGCGGCTCGTCGGGACGGGCGGGTCGTGGTCGGCCTGGAAGACCATCCGACCCTTCGCGTCGACGAAGTGGACGAAGACGCTGCAATTCGCCCCCAGAGGCTCGGCCTCCCAGACGTAGCTGATCCGCGTCCCGTATCCCGGCCGGCCTGAGGTCGGCGAGAGCTGGCAAGAGCGGAGGGTCGGCACGCCGGGCGTCACGGGCACGGCGGCCAGGTCGTCGATCCAGAGGGTCGCCCGGTCGCCCTCGACGGAGTCCTTGCCGATGTTGAACCCGAGCCCCTTCGGCGGCCCGTGCCAGGCGCCGTCGTTGGCGCCTCCCCAGTGCTCGCCGCCGACGAGGTCGCGGACCTTGAGGACGACCTCGGCCCAGCCGTCCCCGGCCGATCCGGGCAGGTCGACGGCCGACTGGTGGCACTGGCCCGTCGCGTCCACGATCCGGACGCCCAGCCGCTTGAGGTGCTCGGCCCGGACCCGGACCCGGATCGCCTCGATGTCGGGCAAGCCCGGCGGATCGAGGTCCTTCCAGCTCCCCACGTAGGCCCCGCCGCCCCGGAAGTCGGCGTCGAGCCGGTACGACGCCTTGCCGCCGTGCGCCCGGGCCGTGTCGAGCTTCAGCGACCCCTTCGCGCCCGGGAATTCCTCGCCCCCAACGAATTTCCAGTTCTTGGGCTCGCTCTCGAAGTCGTCGAGCGGCAAGGGCGGGCTGTCGGCTGCGCCGGCCTGGTCAGGGATGGAGAAACCCCAGGCGAAGGCCAGGACGAACGCGAGAATAGGGCGGAATTGGCGCCGGAGCATGAGAGTTCACCTCGAACAGGGATCGCAGCCGGTTCGCGACCCATCGGACCGGCGCCTCGACCGCGATTATGCGGCTTCCGAAGGAGGAGCGAAAGCCCCACGACGGGGTGTCACTTCTCGTGGTGCCACGAGGTCCCCCCCACCCACCCTCTGACCGACCGACTCTTTTTCGAGAAGGCCGCCGCGAGGCTTTTTCTGTCTCCTTCTCCCTCCGGGAGAGGGCCGGGGTGAGGGGGGTCGCCGGGCGAGTGAGCCCCGAACCGATCCGTCTTTCCGGCCCGTTGGTGATGCGACGCCCCTCACCCCCGGCCCCTCTCCCAGAGAGAGCGGGGAGGAAGATCCGCTCGCAAGCCCCAGGGGTCGTCGTGCGACAAACTGTCGGTCGGTCAGACCCGAGCCCTGGGCTGATGAAAACTAGGCAGCCGATGGCAGTAGAGCGGTTCACGACCGGATCGCGCACGAGGGAAGAGAAAGGGGACTGGCTCCCGGCCCTTTGACCGGCCATCGGTCCGGGAGAAGACGAGGCGGGCCGGGTGCCAGTCCCCTTTCTCTGGACGCACCGGGAGCGTGATTCGCCGTCAGGACGCGGTCCCCAGCCGGGATGCGACCGGAGAACGGGGACTGGCACCCGGCCCGCCTCGCCGTCGGGCGGAATCGGACCTTCAACCGGGGCCGGGAGCCAGTCCCCGTTCTCCTCCCTCATGGGCCATCCGACTGTGAACCGATGTAGGGTTCCCTCCCGTTTTGTTTCACTTTTCGACTCGCTCCAGTCCGTGAGCGACGAACCGGACGCGCCTGGCTCGCGACAAACGTCCACAGGTTGTCGCCCAGGTCTCTGGCGGTCGGACCCCCAAGCCAATATCACCTGTGAAAAAAGGAGGGTTTTCTTCAGCCCAGGCCAGGGGTGGAGGTGAAAGTGTGGCACCCCCAGAAACGGTGTCTACACCTCCCGAACAGCCCGTCCCGCGATGCTCTCGACTCGCAAGGACTTCCCGACTAAAGTGCAAGGACCGAGGGGGTCGTCGACTCGCCGCCCATCACCCTGCCCCACGCGACCGAACGCCCGGAGTGCTCCCCGTGAAACGATCGATCGTCGCGCTCGCGACGCTGCTCCTCTGCCAGGCTCCGGCTTTCGGGGCCTCTCCTCCGGCGTTCGAACTGGTCGACGGCGACCGCGTGGTCCTGATTGGCGGGACGATGATCGAGCGGGACCAGACGTTCGGCTACCTGGAGACCCGGCTGACGCGCCGGTATCCCGACCGTTCGATCACCTTCCGGAACCTCGGCTGGAGCGGCGACACCCCCGAAGGGATCTCGCAGGCCGGCTTCGGCTCGCCCGCCGACGGCCTCAAGCACCTGGTCGACCACGTCCTGACGCTCAAGCCGACGGTGATCGTCCTCGGCTACGGTGCGAACGAATCGTTCGATGGCCCGGCCGGGCTCCCGAAGTTCCTCCGCGACCTCGACAAGCTCCTGAAGGCGATCGAGCCGACGAAGGCCCGGCTCGTCTTCCTCTCGCCGACCCGCCAGGAAGACCTCGGATCGCCGCTGCCCGACCCGACCCGCCACAACGCCAACCTGGCCCTCTATCGCGACGCCCTCAAGGCCGAGGCCGAGAGGCGCGGGGCGGTGTTTGTGGATTTGTTCGAGGCGCTGCCCGATGGGGCCAGGGCGACCCCTCGCCGGCCGCTGACAAACAACGGCATCCACTTCACGCCTTACGGGTACTGGCGCGAGGCAGCGGCGATCGAAGCGAACCTGGACCCGTCGCCCGGCCGCTCCCTCGTCCAGTTCGACGAGCGGGCGATGGACGGTCTCGAGACGGCATCGCTGATCTCGGCCTCTTCCCGACAGCCCGAGTCGCCGAAGGCGATCCCCGGCGGTGTTCGCTTCAAGCTACTCGACGAGGTCTTGCCCGCCCCCTTGCCCCCCGACGGCGGCCTCGACGTCCCCGACTCCGAGCGGGTGTTCCGGGCCGTGTATCTCAAGCCCGGCCGCTACACCCTGAAGGTCGACGGTAAGGCCGTCGCAACGGCCGATGCCGATGTCTGGAATAAGGGTGTCGACCTTCGCAAAGGCGCCCGAGTTCGACCAGGTCGAGGCCCTCCGCTCGGCGATCAACGCCAAGAACGAGCTGTATTTCTACCGCTGGCGGCCCCAGAACGAGACGTACCTCTTCGGCTTCCGCAAGCACGAGCAGGGTCAAAACGCGCGGGAGATCCCCCAGTTCGACCCGCTCGTCGCCGCGAAGGAGGCGGAGATCGCCAGGCTCCGCAAGCCGGTCCCCCATGTCTACGAATTGATCCGAGAAGGCGAGGTGGGCCGGTGACGACGCTCGCGAAGGACACGACGCCGACGACCACAGACCGACCTTCGGCCGGCATCCGGCGCCCTCACTTCCTCGGCCGAGGGGGCTCGGGATCAACTCCACCCCCTCCGAAGCTCAAGGGGGACCAGCCCCCCTGGCGGCGCTGGGTCCGCAAGGGGCTGATCCTGGGCGGGTCAATCGGCTTCGGGGCTCTGTTCCCGCTCCAGAAGAACGTGCCGATCGTGGACGTCGCCTCGGAGGCCGAGCGGGCGTCGTTCCAGGTCGCCGAGGGGTTCGAGGTCAACCTCTTCGCCGCCGACCCGCTGCCTCGCCAAGCCGATCCAGATGAACTTCGACGCCCGGGGCCGCCTCTGGGTCGCCAGCTCCGAGGTCTATCCGCAGATCAAGCCCGGCCAGGTCGCCAACGACAAGGTCGTGATCCTCGAAGACACCGACGGCGACGGCAAGGCCGACAAGACGACCGTCTTTGCCGACGGGCTGCTCATCCCCACCGGGGTCGAGCCCGGCGACGGCGGCGCCTACGTCGCCAACAGCACCGAGCTGCTCCACCTGGCCGACACCGACGGCGACGGCAAGGCCGACACCCGGCGGATCGTGCTCTCGGGCTTCGGCACCGAGGACACCCACCATATCTTCCATACGTTGCGGTGGGGCCCCGACGGGATGCTCTACTTCAACCAGTCGATCTATATCCATAGCCACATCGAGACTCCCTGGGGCGTCCGCCGGCTGGGCGGCGGCGGGATCTGGCAGTTCCGGCCCGAGTCGATGTGGCTCGACGTCTTCGCCCGGGGGTGGGTCAACCCCTGGGGCCATCACTTCGACCGCTGGGGCCAGTCGTTCGCCACCGACGGCGCCGGCGGCGAGGGGATCAACTACGTCCTGCCGGGCGCCTCCTACGAGACGGCCGTCGGCGCCTCGCGGATTCTCGACGGCCTCAACCCCGGCAGCCCGAAGTATTGCGGTGCGGAGATCGTCAGCGGCCGGCACCTGCCCGAGGACTGGCGCGGGAACATCCTGACCAACGACTTCCGCGCCAATAACGTCTGCCGGTTCGTCCTCTCCGACGACGGCGCGGGGTACGCCTCGCGGAACCTGCCCAACCTGATCACCACCCGGTACCCCGCCTTCCGACCGATCGACGTCAAGATGGGCCCCGACGGCGCGATCTACATCGCCGACTGGTACAACCCGATCATCCAGCACGGCGAGGTCGACTTCCGCGACCCCCGCCGCGACCACACCCGGGGCCGGATCTGGCGGGTCACCGCCAAGGGGCGACCGCTGGTCGAGAAGCCCAACCTCGTCGGGGCGACGGATGAACAACTGCTCGAATTCCTCAAGGCCCCCGAGGACTGGACCCGCCACTTCGCCAAGCGCGTGCTCAAGGAGCGGGGCGAAGTCGGTGGTTCCCGAACTCGCCGCGTGGATCAAGGCCCTCGACCCGGGCGATCCCGAGGTCGAGCACCACCGGCTCGAAGGGCTCTGGGCTTATGAGTCGCTCGACGTGGTCGAGCCGGAGTTGCTGACCCGACTGCTCAACTCCCCCGACCCGCGCGTCCGCGCCGCGGCCGTCCGGGTGACGCAGCACTGGCTCGGCAAGATCGACGACCCGTTCGGCCGCCTGGCCGCGCGGGTGGTCGACGAGCACCCGAGGGTCCGCCTGGAGGCCGTCCGGGCCCTTGGCCACGCCCCCGAGTCGCGAGGCGCCGAGATCGCGCTGCGGGCGCTCGACCGGCCGGTCGACAAGTTCCTTGATTACGCCCTCTGGCTGACGATGCGCGACCTGGAGCCGTGGTGGCTGCCCGGCGCTCCGGGCCGGGAAGTTCGATTTCGGGGGGGATTCCCGCCGGCTGGTCTTCGCGCTCAACGCGGTCGGCTCGCCGGGGGTGGTCCAACCGCTGGTCGAGGCCCTCCGCGCCGGCAAGGTTGCCCCGGCCGACGAGGACCGCGTCCGGGCCCTGATCGCCAGCCTGGGTGGCCCGGACGAGCTGGGGATGATGCTCGACCTGGCCGTGTTCGACTCCAGGCCCGGACTGAGACGAGCGCCCATCCTGGAGGCGCTGGCGCAGGCCACCCGCGCCGGAAGGTCGTTCCCGCCGGCGACCTCGCCCGGGTCGGCCTCCTGCTTGACTCGCCCGACCTCGCCACCCGCGCCGCCGCCGCGAGGGCCGCCGGGCTCTGGAAGGTCGAGCCGCTCCGGGGGAAGCTCGAAGCGCTCGCCCGGTCGAACCGACGAATCCACCCGTCAGGCCGCGATCGAGGGACTGGGATCGCTGGGAGGGAATGCTTCGCGCGACGCCCTCGCCGCCCTGGCAACGGCCCCGAATCCGGTCGAGGCCCGACTGGAGGCCGCTGCCGCCTTGGTGGCGATCGACCCGAAGCTCGCGGCCGAACGCGCCGTCGCGGCCCTGGCCGAGGCGAAGGATGTCGACGCGTCGGACGTCTTCGAGGCGTTCGTCGACCGCAAGGGCGCCCCGGCGATCCTGGCCTCGGCGCTGGAGGGGAAGACCTTGCCGGTCGAGGTCGCGCGGGTCGGATCGCGGGTCGCTTCGCTCTCGGGCCGGCCGGACTCGTCGCTGATCGAGGCCCTGAACCGCTCGGGCGGGCTCTCGACTGCTCCGCGATCGTGGGACCCGGCCGAGCGCAAGGCGATCCTGGCCGAGGTCGCTCGCCGAGGGGACCCCGCGCGGGGCGAGGCGGTCTTCCGCCGGGCCCAGTCGCAATGCCTGAAGTGCCACGCAATCGCCGGCGCCGGCGGCCGGGTCGGGCCCGGGCCTGGAGAGCATCGGCGCCAGCGCCCCGGTCGACTACCTGCTCGACTCGCTGGTCGAGCCGGCCAAGGCGGTCAAGGAGGGGTATCACGCCACGGTCGTCGCCACGACCGACGGCCGGGTCCTGACCGGCCTGAAGGTCCGCCAGACCGACGCGGAACTCGTCCTCCGCGACGCCGAGGACCGCGAGGTCACCATCCCTGTCGGGTCGATCGAGGAACAGAAGCCGGGCGGCTCGCTGATGCCCGCCGGCCTGGCCGACACGATGACGCCGGGCCGACCTGGTCGACCTCGTCCGGTTCCTCTCCGAGCTGGGCAAGCTCGGCCCCTACGCCGTCTCGCCGCAGGCCCGGTTGATCCGCCGCTGGCAGGTCCTCGACCCTCCCGCCGTCGCCCCTCGCGGGACCCGGGTCGATCCGCTCGACGCCTTGGTCGGCGATCCGAAGCTCACCTGGACGCCTGCCTATTCCAAAGTTTCCGGCGATCTGCCGAGCGACGTCCTGGAGACGATCCCTTACCGGGTCTCCGCCGCGCAGGTGGGCCTGGCCCGGGGCGAGGTCGAGGTCACGACGCCGGGCAAGGTCCGGCTCCGCCTGGCCCCCGTCCCGCTCGCCGCGTGGGTCGACGGCCGCGGGTTCGACCCGAAGGCCGAGGTCGACCTCGACCTCGGAGCCGGCCTCCACGCGCTCACCTTCGCCCTCCCCGCCAACCCCGGAGCCCCCGGGTTCCGCGCCGAGGTACAAGAGGCCCCCGGCTCCGCGGCGCGGCGCAAGCGGTGGTGGGAAAGTGAACGGATTCGCCGGGGGCTTCAGCGTCAACCCTCCCGATGGCTCGCGAAATGCTCCTTGGGGTTTTCCCACTGATCAAGGCTCATGAAGTTATCATGCTTCGCGCCATGGAAGTTCTCGTCCTTCGGATCCATCAGGACAGGGGCGGAGGTCGGCCGACGATCTCATCTGGTGCATCTTCAAGGACTCGACCCAACTACCCCTACTCATCTCCGGAGAAGCGCCTCGGTCAGCTTCTGGAGGGCCGGGTCGTCCATGCAGGTCGGACCGGCGGAATGCACCAATTTCCCCTCGTCGTCATGGATCTCGATCCAGATGTCCTGGTGGGGACTGGTCGGGCTGGACCCTTCCAGGCTGATGAGGATGTCGAGCGACGAACGGTCGCGCTTGACCCGCAGGCCAACTTGCGGATCTGAAAGGTCGTCGGCATTGATGAACCCGAAGTTCCGGTGATCGAGGAGCACGCAGGCGGCCCGAAGGGCGACACCGTCCTCCAGGGCCACGCCGGTTGGAATGACGACGCTCTCGACGGAGTTGCCCTCCGGATGACTCCTGGTCTGCCTGGAGACCCGAAGCAACTCGACGCTCGATGACTGCTTGAGGATATCGATCCCGAGGTCGCTCAGGATGCGCTGCATCCCCTCCTGGGAGTACTGATTCCGGAGCGATTGCGCCAATCGCGCCCTCAAGGCCCGTTCCCGACGTTCGGCCGTCCTCTGCTGGGCGATCAACGCAAAGGCAAGCGCGATGACGACACACCAGGTCGTGATGGTGGTGAGCCTCAGCCGAGGCCGGGGCAGTTGCATGGCTTGGTCCTGAAACTTTTCGCCGGGTGCCACCGTTTGCGACTCATGAGGTTTGGCCCTCCGCCGTGTCGTCATCGTCGCCGCCGGTCGGCCCGAATTCATCGGCCAGGATGCTGGCGATGTCGCGGGCACTGTGCAGCACACGGTAGACTTCGACCCCATCCGCGATGGGCCGGTAAAACACCAGGTAGGCCCGATACCGCGATACGGGGAAGAAACGCAGATCGGCGAAGAGCGGCTCCTCCGGCTCGTAGGGTGTGCCGATCCGGGGCATGCCGGCCAGGCGTGCGAAGGTTGCCTCCGCTTCGGCGAAGAAGCGATCCGCAACCCGCAATCCAGCCTCGCGTGCGTAATGGCGGAAGATGGCCACCAGATCGCGGTCGGACGATGGACGGCGGATCACCCGGTTCACGGCCGGATCGCCTCTCCAGCGAGGCCATCGACCGCCTCTTGTCGCAAGGCCACCCAATCCTCACCCGTCATCGGCTCGGCGGGGCCGCTCTCCAGAGCCTCGCGGAATTTGGCTTCCAACGCCCGCCTGGCGCATTGGCGCTGATCCTCGCGGATGAGGGTCCGGAAGTATTCGCTGGCGGACGCATAGCCTTCCCGCGACATCTGGGCTTCGATGAACGCCTTCATTTCTTCGGGCAATGAAATATTCATGGTCGCCATGGGCTGTCCCTCCTGACGACCAATGTAGCACGAATGGCAAAATTTGCCAAACAGAAAGAAGGGTTGCATGGAGCGTCCGTGGCACCCGGCGCATTTCCGCTCTCTTAACCATCAGGCTCCACGGAATAGATCCCGGATCTGGCCCCAGACCTGCTCGATCTTACTCCACAACAGGCACACCAAAGGACCTGGAGCGGCCCACGCTTCTTGGCCTCGACGGGCACCAGGCTCCTCCGTCCACAGCGAGGACAAACGGCCGGGAAAAACTGGTGAATCACCCGAGCGAATGCCGCCACGATCAGGAGCGGCGAGGCGTAAACAAGGCATTTCGACAGGCCCCAGGGTCGATGACGAATCACAGAATAGTAGAGGAACCAGGTCGCGACCGCCATCGAAACGATCATGAAGGTCGAAAAGATCAGGAGCGCGTACCAGTTCCTCGCCGGGCCCGGCCGGTCGAGCAGCAGGATGAGTACAGGTAGAACAAACGAAGTTGCCGATAACACGGCCAGGCCGATCATCGCCCGGTCGTCGAACGGGATCGGCTGGGGCCAGGGATCGCCGAGAGTGATGAATGCACAGATCAGGGCAACGAAGAGGCAAAGGATCATGAGATGCCGCAAGGTCGGCCTCAGCCCTGGCCTGTAATGGACGGAAGAAGCCATGAGTCACTCCCCGGGAGACGCCGAGAGTGCTCCGGGTTCGGCCATCCGAACCCGGGGCCTCGGGCGGGTCATTGCCCCGCGCCGGCCGCCGGGGTGTGGACCCAGATCGGGCTTCCCCAGGCGATCTCTCCGTCTTCCTGGATGACCCGGACGTAGTACCAGCTCAGGCCGGCGGGGCGTTTTTCCTCGTCCTGCCACTCGAACTCGACCCTGGCGGTTTTGGGCTCGGTGGTGTAGACGTAGAGGAAATCCTTGATGATGTCCACCTTCTGGATCGGCGCGGTGCCGTGGGCCATCACCTTGAGGCGGACCGGGCCATTGGCGGTGAACTCGTCACCCATCATGTGCTCGCCCGAGCGGACGTCGAGGACGATGTTGTCAGTCGCTCCGTAGCAGTGCCGCTTCTTGAAGGCGTCGAAGATCGCCTCACGCGAACGGTCCTCGGCCAGGGCGACGGCGTAGCTGATGTGCGTGCTGATGTGGTCGCTGCTGGCCTGGAAGCCGAGTCGATATTGCATCGATAGCGCATTCCAGACCATCCCCAGCGGCTTCCAGCCGCCGATCGACTCGCCGGGGCGGCGGGCCGTGCGCAGGGCGCCGAAGTGCTCGTAGGACTGGCGGTGCCCCTGAAAGATCTCGACGATCGGCTCGACCTTCGGGTCGTTGTCGCGCCAGTCGGTCCCCATCCCCGTCGCCGAGGTGTGCGAGGCGCAGATCCCGCCCAGGGCGTTGAGGTAGTCGTAAAGCATCTTCGTGTCATCATTCGACACGCCCGCAGCGTCGATCAGCCGGGGGAGGGTCCGGATGCCGCGCTTCGGGAACATCACGTTCCGGTGGCCGCCGGGATAGCTGACGCTCCGTTCATATGTGTGCATCGGCACGAAGTTCGGGGCGTGGTGGTAGAGGTCGGTCGTCTTCTGGATCAGCCACCAGGTGTATTCCTTGCCGCCGCCGTTGTCGTGGTCGCCGTTGCCGATCCAGTCGAGATGCGCGGCGTCGAGGGCGTATCTCCACATGTCTTCGAGCGCCCCGTCCGAGCCGCCGTCCTGCGAGATCTCGGTATGGCGGTGGAATTCCCCACGCACGAGCTGATAGGTCTTCTCGCCCGATTTAATCCGATACTCCCGCATCCGCGCGATGTCGGCCGCCTCGTCGGGATGGATCGGGGAAGAGACATCCTTCGCCGCGTCCGGCTCGATCAGGACGGGCTCGGCCGCCTTGACGGGCGAGGTGAGCGCGGCGACTTCCAGGTCATCGTTGACGACCCCTTCGGGCGTGCCGGAGTGGGTGTAGAAGCGGCGGTTCAGGTCGGGCGCGTGCTCGACCTCGCGACGGAGCCGGCCGTCGGTGCTGTAGAAGGCCAGGACCGGGCCGTCACGGGTCGGCACCAGCGCCGGACGGTTGTCGAGCAGGTTGTCGCTCCGGGGGATCTGCCGGGGGGGCGACCACGCGGCGCCTTCGAGGGCCGTTGCGAACTCGACCCAGACGCCGCCGATGACCATCACCGTGTTGTTGCCCCAGATGGCCTCTTGCCGGTGGCGGAACGCCAGCCAGGGGCGGCCGTCGCGGTCGATCGCCAGGCGAGGGAAGCTGTTCATGACCTTGACGAGATCGTTTGCCTTCGCCACCGGGTCGGGCGCATGGAGGACGCGGCGACCGTCGACGACCGCGACGCGGACGGCTGACTCTCGGTAGAGGCTCGACCCCTTGCCATCGACGAGGTTCTCGGCGTCCTTGCCCCAGTTCGGCGTCCGCTCCTCGTAGGCGACCCAGACGCGACCTCGGGGATCGACCGCGACCGACGGCCGGACCTCGAACCGGGGCGAGCCGGCCACGACGACCGGCTCGCCGAGCTTCCCATCGGCCTCGACGGTCCGCAGAATCACGTCATGATTTCCCGACTGGTACGAGTCGAACGCGACGTGGACGCGGCCATCGCGGCCGACCGCAAGCGCGGGGGACCACTCGTTGCTTGGCGAGTCGCCGACGAGGATCGAGGATTTCGGGTCGTCGATCGGCGCGAGCCGGATGTCGGCCTGGCCGTCCTTCCACGATTGCCAGGCCATCCAGACCTTGCCGTCGGGGCCGGCGGCGAGGACGACGTCGGCGTCGGGGCCTTCGTCAAGGACCTGCGCCTGGGGGGACGAGCCACCCTGCGCGGTGAAGGCTTTTGCGAGGATCTTCCAGCGCCCGTCGACGTTCTCGGTCCAGGCGACGATGAGTTTCGAGTTCGTCGCCACGACGCTCGGGCGCCAGACGTCTCGGCCGGGGGCGGTCACGTCGATCGGCTCGCCGACGACCTTCCCCTTGGCGAACCGGACGAGCTTGATCTGGTCGCCGCCCCCTTCGGGGATGTAGGCGGAGAAGTCCTTGGGGTTCGCGGTGAGGGCTTCCGAGGCCGAGGGCCCGCGCGGCTCGTGGACGACGTAGGCGAGCCAGGTGGTGCCGTCGACCTCGGCCGAGGCGGCGGGGAAGTCTTCTTGGAGGGGACCATCGGCCACGGCGACGACCGGCGGGACGCGCTGGGCGGCGGCGCGGCCGTCAAGGTAGCGGCGGATCGAGCCGTCGAGGAGATCGGCGAGCGGGACGGAGAAGTTGCCTTGCGCGGTCTCGACGCTCAGGGTCGCGTCGTCGGGGGATCGGAGGATGACGAGCACGCCGTTGGGCGTGATCGTGCCGCCGAAGGTGCTGGGGCCGCTCGCCGCCTTCTTGGTCGCGGCCTTCTTGTTGGCGGCGTTGCGAATCTTGAGGCTCTTCGCCTCCCACGAGTCGGCCCCATTGGTCCGATCGCCTCGGCGGAAGCGTGCCCCCTCGACGCCGACGACCTCACCTTTATCCACCTTGACCGACCCGCCCCAAGGGGTCACCGCCTGGTCGCCGACGCCCAGGATCAGGCGGACCGCGACGAGCGCCGGGTCGAGCGTCCGGCGTCCCGGGGGGTCGGTCACCTTGACGGGGAGACTCGGCGCCTCATCCGGCCGCTGGCCGAGGACCACGGAGGCCGCCAGGACCGCCAGGAGGGTCGGGAGCAGGGCGAGGGCTCGTCGCGTTCGCATGGGAGAGGTCCTTCAAGAACACATCGGAAACGCTGTCTTATCGTAAACTCTGGCTCCCTCTCCCCTGGGAGAGGGTTGGGGTGAGGGGCGTGGCACGGCTGGTTGTTTTCGAACTCGAATCGAGGCCCACTCATCCGGCGACGTCCCTCACCCCGGCCCTCTCCCAGGGGAGAGGGGAGCCAGAGAAGACGAGGGTCTATTCACTCCATCGGCGGTTCCTCCTCGCCCGTGGTGACGTCGAGCGGCACGGGCGGGCCTTCGGGCTCCCGATAGCTGGCGGGGGCGCCGAACTTGGCCGGGGGCCGGTGGGCGCGGATGGTCTCGACTCCGGCGACGAGCCAGGCCCCTTCGAGCCGTTCGAGACGGTAGGTCTGGCGCTCGTTCCGGTCGGGATAGACCGTCTCGACAACGACGGTGGAGGCGTCGGGACCGTCGGCCTCGGGGGCGAAGACGGCGTGGCTCTTGCGGGCCTTCGCGGCGGCCCGGAGGGCCTCGGCGAAGGCGTCCCGGCCCTTCTCTTCGGCCTCGCGCTTGAGTCTGGCCCGGAGGCTCGGGGCGAAGTCGGCCAGGTACGCCGAGACGTCACCCGCCGAGGCGTCGGCGAGCAAGGCGCGGACGCGCGACTCGGGGCCGCTCGACGGGTCGGGGGATTCCGGGGAAGGGGCCGGAGAGCCTCCGACCGGGCCGGGGTTGCGCATTCCCATCCAGAGCAAGACGCCCATCAACGCGACGGTCAGGAGGCCGGCGAGGAGCCGCTTCATCGTCCGGGATCTCCCTGGGGCTTGACGACGGGAGCCGTCGCCTCGTCAGTGAAGAGGCTGAGGTCGACCGCCTCGCCCCGGCCGACGACGACCTTGCGGCCGAGCTTCGGCAGGAGGTCGGCGAGAAGCTCAAGATAGAGCCGGCGGCGGGTCGCGTCGAGGGCCTTGGTCGACTCGGCGAGGACCTTGGCGAAGCGGTCGGCCTCGCCCTGCGCGACGCGGACCGAGCGGTCGACCCGGGCCGCGGCGCGGTCGGCGATCTCTCGGGAGCGCCCTCGGGCGTCGGCCTCGGCGCGCTCGCGATGCTCCTCGGCGCGGGTGACGGCCTGGCGACGGTCGCTCCGGGCGCGGTCGGCGTCGGCGAAGGCCGGGGCCACGGCGACCGGCGGCGCGACCCGGCCCAGCCTGACGGCGCGGATCGAGACGCCCAGGCCCGACCGGTCGGCCTCGGCCTGGATCGCGCCTTGCATCGCCTCGGCCACCTCGGCCCGGCCGGTCGTCAGCACGTCGTCCACCCCCCGACGGGCCAGGGCCTGCGTCAGGGCCGACTCGGTCGCCAGGGCCAGCGCGGCGTCGACCGAGTCGGCGGCGAACAGGTACGCGACCGGGTCGGAAACCCGGTACTGGAGCGTCGCCTCGGCCGAGACGAGGTTCCGGTCACCCGTGAGCCGGTCGTCCCCCTCGGGGTCGGGCGAGCGCGAGAGCGGCGCGGCATTCGACCCCGGCGCGCCGATGGTCAGGGTCCGCGCCTGGCCGACCTTGACCCGGTCGACCCGGTCGAGGCCCCAGGGCAGGCCCCAGTGCAGCCCCGGCTCCCAGGGCTCGCGCAAGACCGCGCCGAAGCGGCGGACCACCCCGACCTCATCCTGCCCGACCACCGCCAGGCCCGAGGCCAGATACGCGAGGACGGGCAGGCTCGCGAGGACCAACCAGTGCCGACGACGCATCAGCGTCCCCCTTCCGGCGCGGCCGAGACGGAGGGCGTGGGCGGCGTCGTTGGTTGGGGCTTTGGCGATGGCTCAACCTTGACCTCGGGCAGGCCCTGGGTGAGGAGCTTGAGGAAGGCGCTCTCGGCCGAGAGGACCAGGGTGGTCCGGCCGTCGAGGGCCGAGCGATAGGTGTCAAGCGTCTTGAGGAACTGGTAGAACGCCGGGTCGGCCGCGTGGGCTTCGTTGGCGATCCGGGTCGCGGCGGCCTCCCCTTCGCCGACGAGCCGGGCGGCGTCGGCCTCGGCCTCGGCGACGGTCTTCGATCGCTCGCGGTCGGCGGCGCTCCGGATGGCGCGGGCCTGGCTCTCGCCCTCGGCGCGGGTGGCCGCGGCGACCCGCCGGCGCTCGCTCCGGATCTGCTCGAAGACCGCCTCGCGGACCTCGCTCGGGTAGTTCAAACGGCGGAGCCGGACGTCGGCGACGGTGAGGCCGTATTCTCGCTTCGCCTGATCGGCGACGCGGGCGGTCACGCCGTTCATCAGCGGCCCGAGCGCCGAGCCGTCGCCCACGCGGACCAGGTCGGCGAGGTCGCGCCCGCCCAGCTCGGCGGCGAGGACCGAGGCGACCATGTCTTCGAGCCGGGCCGAGGCGTCGGCGGGCGTCCGGACGGTGGTCAGGAACCGCTCGACATCAGCGATCCGCCAGCCGACGTACCAGGCGACCTCAAGGTTCTTCTTGTCCTTCGTGAGCATCTCGCGGGGCGGGGGCGCCCCGAACTGGAGCCGGCGGTCGAACCCCCGGCGGCTCTGGTAAGGCCACTTCGAGTAAAGCCCCGGCTCGGTGAGCAGTCGGACCGGCCGGCCGAACTCGGTGATGTAGACCATCTCGGCCTGGTCAACCATCACGACCGAGCGGATCGCCGCGATCGCCCCGAGCAGCAGGACGACGACCGCGAGGACAGTGAGCTTGTTGACGCCCCGGCGAGGGGGATGCTGATGTTCGTGAAGAGGTTGGTGCATCGCGTGGCGGTCCGTTTATAGGTTCATTCCGGCCCCCTCGCCCCTTGCGGGAGAGGGCCGGGGAGAGGGGTTCTTTCCGGCCCCCTCGCCCCTTGCGGGAGAGGGTTGGGGAGAGGGGTTCTTTCCGGCCCCCTCGCCCCTTGCGGGAGAGGGTTGGGGAGAGGGGTCGTCTTCTCTGACTCCCTCGCCCCTTGCGGGAGAGGGGTCGTCTTCTCTGACTCCCTCGCCCCTTGCGGGAGAGGGTTGGGGAGAGGGGTCGTCTTCTCTGACTCCCTCGCCCCTTGCGGGAGAGGGGTCGTCTTCTCTGACTCCCTCGCCCCTTGCGGGAGAGGGTTGGGGAGAGGGGTCGTCTTCTCTGACTCCCTCGCCCCTTGCGGGAGAGGGGTCGTCTTCTCTGACTCCCTCGCCCCTTGCGGGAGAGGGTTGGGGAGAGGGGTTCTTTCCGGCCCCCTCGCCCCTTGCGGGAGAGGGCTGGGGAGAGCGGTCAACACGCACGGCATTCCAGATGGTTTCCAAAACCACCTCGGGCTCTTCAAAGACCTGATAGTTCCAGAATCTCAGGACGCGATAGCCTCGGGAGTTGAGCCAGGTCGTCCGGGCGTTATCCTTCTCGACCAGTAAAGCATGTTGGCCCCCATCGAGTTCCACGATGAGCTTGGCTTGATGGCAGACGAAATCCACAATGTAATCGCCGATGGCCACTTGCCTTCGAAATTTCCTCTCATCGAATCGCCTGGCCCTGAGTTCATACCAGAGCCAGCGTTCGGCGTCGGACAGGTTTTTGCGAAGTTTTCGGGCGAATTCACGAGCCACTGGTTTACCCCTCTCCCCAGCCCTCTCCCGCAAGGGGCGAGGGGGCCGGAAAGAACCCCTCTCCCGCAAGGGGCGAGGGGGCCGGAAAGAACCCCTCTCCCCGGCCCTCTCCCGCAAGGGGCGAGGGAGCCAGATCGGTCCTTACCACGTTTCCCCCTCCAATTCCAGAACCCCTTCCTCGCGCATCTGCTCGGCCTGGCGGCGGACCTGCCTGGCGGCGGCTTGCAGGTTCTCGGGCAGGGCCCCTTCGGGGATCTCATCCAGGACTTTCAAGGCGTGAGCCGGGCGCTGCTGCTCCTTGACGAGGACCTGGGCGAGCCGGAGGCGCACCCTCGCCGACGGTTTGGGGCTCCGGCGGAGATAATCTTCCATCACGGTCACGCCGGTCCGCCAGTCCTCGGCGGCCAGGAGGGCCTGGATCAATGCGAGCCAGTCGGCGTCCGCGGGCGTCCAGCCGGCGATGGTCCGGACCGACTTATCATAGACCGCGAACGCCTCCAGGACCGAGCCCGATTCGAGATGCTCCCTGAGCCGCCGGGTCGCGGCCTCGCCGCGATCCTCGGGCGAGGTCGCCTCGGCGTCCTTCCTCCGCCGGGGCTTGCGGTCGGCCTTCGGGCCCTTGATCCTGAGCGGACGCGACCCGCTCTCCTGCCCCTGGTGGCCGGCCATCACCGCGTACAGGTCCCAGTTCTCGCAATCGACCAGGCCGAGCTTGAGCAGGACTGTCCCCAGCGCGAACCCCAACGCCGCGCCGGTGAGGTGCAAGACGGCGCTTACGGGCGTCACACCCATCGCGGCGCCCCAGAAGACGACCTCGAACACCTCCAGCGCGATGTAGAGCACCGCGAACCAGAGGATCGACATATCCATCAGGCCCGAGCGGAAGCCGAACCACCAGAGGCAATTCAGCTCGTTCTTCGGCGCCCAGACCAGCGCGATCGCCATGAGTCCGTAGACGATCGCCGAGGCGCCGAACGACGCCCCGCCGTCGGCCCCCTGCATGACGACCTGCTCCAGCCCGCACTGCACGAACCCCAGGCCCAGGTAGATCGCCAGGAACGGGAAGAACCCCACCTTCCCCTCGACCACCAGCGCGAACGCCCAGAGGAAGATCAGGTTCCCCGCCAGGTGCATGATGTTGCCATGGATGAAATTCGACGTGATCCACTGGAGCGGATGCAGGCCGTCGCCGTGGACGAGCACGTAGGGTTCGGCCGCGTCCGCGTCGAGCAGCACGAACGCCGCGATCGAGGCGGCCATCAGCGCCATCGTGGCCCACGGCCGATGATAGATCGGAGCGTCCGTCGCCCAGGGGATGATCATGACTCAAGCCTCCGCGGATCGACCGGCCCCCATCGGCCAGCGACGATCATACATGATCTCCGATCCCCGCTAACGAAGTTTTTCCGGATCGACCGCCTCGCCGCCGGAGATGGTCGTCAGGGAATGGAGCGTCGTGGCCGGTTCCCAGGGATCGAGCCGGCGAACGATCCCGTCGGCCAGGAGTACATGGGGTTTTCGGTGGAGACTGGAGACGCTCGGGCGCGAGGGGTCGTTGATGATCCAACTCATCGACCCGGCGTCGAGATCGCGCGGCTCGGCCCAGGGGATGTCGACATTCGCGACCTCGGCGATCAGGATCGTCCGGTCCGTCCCGTCGCGGATGTCGTCGAGCTTGATCGAATGGACGCCGGGCGCGGCCGTCTTCGGGCCGACGATCATGACGTAGCTGGTCAGGACTCGTTTCACGCCGCGGCTCGGGCACTCGTAATAGCTCGGCCTGTACTGGTCGACCATCCGCCGATTGTGCGGGCTGTCCCAGGGCTCGGCGAGGTTGTACGAGGTGTAGAAGGAACTGCCCTCCATGAATGGCGTGATCAGGACCCGCCAGCTATGCATTGGCTTGCCGGTCGCGTCGGCGACGTAGGCCGGCGGGAAGCAGCCGTAAACCGAGTGGTAATCATGGAGTGCCAGGCCGATCTGCTTCAGGTGGTTGACACACTGGCTCCGACGTGCCGCCTCCCCAGGTCGTTCGGCGTTTCGGATCAACAGGCCAAGCAGGCCCCCGACGACCAGAACCCCCACCATCAGCGTCGTGAGTCGAATCCCCCGACGAGGAATCGGCGCGGGCTCATCGGCGATGAAGTGGATTTCGCTCATAAGATCGCCCCTGGATCAATCGATCGCCTCGTCAACCTTCTCCGGCGCGGCTTCGGGCGTCATCGGCCTGATCAGGTTGAACCGCTCGGGGTCGGCAAGCCAGAGGTGGCGGCGGCCGGCGGCGCGAGGGTCGAGGATCAGCTTGGGGCGGCCGGCGTAGGCGGTGCCGAGGGTGTCCCAGAGGAGGCGGAACTCGGTCAGGTCGGGCTTCTCGGCGTGGGCCGACTGGCGGGCGAGGAAGGCTTTTCGATCCCCTTCGGCCTTGGCCTTGAGGCGGGCGGATTCGGCGTCGGCGAGGTCGCGGCGGGCGGCGGCCTCGCCCTTGGCGGCCCAGGCGCTGCTCGGCGGCGAAGGCCTCGGCGTCGTTCCGGAACCGCTCGACGTCAGAGACGGCGGCCGAGACGTCGCGATAGGCCGGGACGACCTCGCGGGGCGGATGCGCGTCGACCACCCGGACCTGGTCAACCGCGACCGTCACTCCCGACGCCTCCAGGCGATCACGCAGCCCCCGCGCGACCTCGGCCTCCAGCTCGCGGCGACGGCCGACCAGGATCGACCCGGAGGGGGTCCGCAGGATCGCGTCGCGGAAGCTCGCCTCGGCCGACGCGAGCACGGCGCCTTCGACGTCGGCTTGCTCGAACAGCAGGCCGGGCACTCCTTCGCGGGTCACGCGGTACTCGACCACGCCGGCCAGCTCGACCAGGTCCTCGTCGCCGGTCAGGAACAGCGCCTCGTCGGCCCGGCGGGTCCCGTGGGTCGCGTTCCACGCGACCGGCCCGACGCCCGAGGGGGTCGAGAGTCCGACCCTCGCCACTCGGGCGCGGTCGGGCTCGATCAGCGTCACGACCTCCCACGGCGGCGGGAGCCGGAAGTGAAGGCCGGGCTCCAGGAGAGGAGGGACGTACCGGCCCGACCGCCGGAGCGCCCCGACCTGGGTCGGGCCGATCGCCACGATCCCCGAGCCGAGGTAGGCGAGCAGTGCCAGGGTCGCGAAGGTCGCCAGGATCGGCCTTCGTTTGTGGTAGGCCCACGTCCCCAGGGCCGAGGGCCGGCAGTTCCGGCAGGCGATGACGAACCGGCCAGCGGCTTTGGAAATCCGGCCGTCGAAGCCGAGCAGGCGGAGGGCGTTGAGCAGGACCAGGAGCGAGCCGATTTGATGGAAGATCGCCGCGGCGACCGGCCCGAGCACGCGGAGCCCCGCCAGGATGACCGCGACGGCGTTCAGTCCGAAGGCGAAGATCAGGATGTTTTGACGGATCACGCGGACCGTCTGGCGGGACAGGGCGATCGCGTCCGGGAGCGGAGTGAGCGGGTCGCCGAGGAGGACGATCGACCCGGCCTCGGCGGCGAGGTCCGAGCCGGCGCCGGCGATGGCGATCCCGACGTCGGCCAGGGCCAGCGCCGGGGCGTCGTTGATCCCGTCGCCGATCATCGCGACGATCCGGCCTTCGGCCTTCCGCCGCTGGACCCAGTCGGCCTTGTCGGCCGGGGTCAGCTCGGCCTCGACGGTCTTCAGATGGACCTTCTTCGCCACGGCCTTCGCCGGCGCGAGGCGGTCGCCGGTGAGGATGGTCTGGTCCTTGAGGCCGAGGTGCTTCAGGTCGTGGACGACGTCGTGCGCCTCGCGCCGGACCTTGTCCCGGGCACCGATCGCGCCGACGGCCTGGCCGTTCACGGCGACGATCAAGGCGGTCTGGCCGGCGTCGTCGAGCCGCTGCAACGCCGCTTCGATCGCCTCGGGGACCTCGACCCCGCGTTCGCGGCAGAGTCGGCGGTTGCCGACGAGGATTTCCCCGTCGTCGGATCGGGCCGAGACCCCCGCGCCGGGCTGGGCCAGGAAGTCGCGGATCTCGGGGAGTTCGAGCCCCCGAGTCGCGGCCTCGGCGACGAGCAGGCGGGCGAGCGGGTGCTCGCTGGACTTCTCGGCGGCGGCGGCGAGGCGGAGCAGGGCGTCGGCAGTCCAGCCCTCGACCGCGACGATCTCGCCGGCCTCGGGGCGGCCCTCGGTGAGGGTGCCGGTCTTGTCGAAGGCCAGGGCGTCGACCTTCGCCAGGCGCTCGAGCGCGGCTCCTCCTTTGACCAGGACGCCTCGACGGGCGAGCCGGGCCGTCGCCGCCAGGATCGCGGCGGGGGTCGCCAGGATCAGGGCACACGGGCAGGCCACGACCAGCACGGCCAGCGCGGGCATGACGTCGATCGGCCTGGGCTCGGTCGAGCCGGTCGCGCGTCGGTAGAGGGGCGTCGCGTTCGTCACGGCGAAGACGACCGCCGCGGCGATCAGGACGGCGGGCAGGAACCGGCGGGCGTAGCGGTCGGCCGTCCGCTCGATCGGCGAGCGGTTCTTCTGGGCGTCGGCCAGGAGGCGGACGACCCGGCCGAGCGTGGTCTCGGCCCCGACCTTGTCGGCCCGGACGACCAGGCGACCGAAGCGGTTGACCGTCCCGGTGAAGACCGGGTCCCCCTCGCCCTTGTCAACCGGCATCGACTCGCCGGTCAAGGCCGCCTGGTCGACCGCCGAGCGCCCCTCGACGACCGTGCCGTCGGCGGCGATCCGCTCACCGGGGCGGACCACGAGGACGTCGCCCACGGCCAGGCTCGATGCCTCAACCTCGACCTCCACGCCGTCGCGGAGGACGCGGGCGGTCCGCGGTCGGAGGTCGAAGAGCCCCTGGATGTTGCGCCGGGCTCGCTCGAAGGTGAACAGCTCCAGGCACTCGCCGAAGAGGGCGATGAAGACGACCTCGGCGGCGACGAAGTACTCGCCCAGGATCGCCGCCGCGACGCAGGCGACCGCCAGCGCGATATCGGCGCCGATCGACCCCTCAAACAGAGCGGCCAGGGCGAGGTAAACCACCCGGCCGCCGCCGATCACCGCCGCCGCCAGGGCCAATGGCACGCCGAACGGCCGGCGCCACTCCGGCGCCCAGACCCCGAAGGCCAGATCAAGCCCGAGCAGCAGGCCGACGACGACCGTCGTCGCCACCAGCGTCCGGCGCTCGGCGTCGTGATCGTGATGATGGTCGTGATGGTGGTGCGTCAACCCGTCGGCGTGGACGTGGCCCTCGGCCATCAGGGCCGGCTCGAACGCTCGATGCATGGCGAGGCAACCCCGAAGCGAGTCCTCCCGATCCGTTCGTCCGGGAGTTGCTTCCCAGGGTGTCCGACCCAGGCGCTCGCGTCAAGGACCCCGTCGGCCCGCCGCGCCCTCTCCGTCGCTTTTTCCCGGATTCGACGTCCAACCGTCCAAACATGTCCTAGGGTGATCACGGGAGAGCCATCGAGGGCCAGCCGACTCGATGGCGCGAGGGGTCAACGGAGATCCCGCGTCGGGACCACAGTCAGGTCGTCCGAAAACCACACGGAGAGGGTGTCGCATGTTGCTCTGGAAACGCGGTCGCGGCTCGAAGACGAACCGGCGGCGTCGAGGGGTCCGGCGGTTCGAGGCGGGCGTGGAAGGCATGGAGGGGCGGCTGCTGCTCACCGGCTCCGGGGCGACGATCGTCCTGTCGGGCACCACAATCGAGGTCTTCGGCAGCAACAACGGCGACACCGGTGTCGTCGCCATGAAGAATGGCGCGGTCGATGTGAGCATCTCCAACGCGCAAGGGAGCGACGACGTCCAGTTCCCGGCCTCCCAGGTCGGCGCGATCGAGTACTTTGGCGGCAGCGGCAGCAACCACTTCACCAACGCAACATCCTTGACCGGCTACCTCTACGGAGGCTCGGGCAACAATGTCCTGGCCGGCGGGTCGGGCGTGGATTACCTCTTCGCCACGAGCAACGGGACGAACGTGCTCGACGCGGGCTCGGGCTTCGAGATGCTCGAAACCTACGGCGACGGCACCAACACGCTGAACGGCGGCAGCGGTTACACGACGGTCCTCGCGCTCGGGGGGGACAATCGCATCGTCGGGGGCTCGGGCTACGAATTCATCCTCACCTACGGCGGCCAGAACCTCATCGACGCCGGGTCCGGCTATGCGACCGTCTATAGCTTCTCGAGCACGGACGTCATCAACTCGAATCAGGACATGGCGGTCTATAAGATCGGATATTGAGCGTCCGATGAGCGGGCGCGGTGAATCAGGATCGCATCGGCCGGCGTTGACGCTTGCAATGGTAGCCCAGCCAGAGTGCGGCGGACATGGCCATCATGCCCAGCGAGCCCGGCTCGGGAACGGGGGTCACAGCCAAGTAGGTAACCGAGCCGGCCATCCCGTTCGTGGTCCCGGTGGCTGGACTGCCTCCGAGGCCACCATTGACCTCGAATTCATTCGGAAGGGTGTTAAAGCTTGAGGCTTCGAGCAAGATCCGTCCGCCACCGCCACCGCCACCGCCACCTCCAGAACCTCCACCCGGGCCGCCGATGAATCCCGCGTTCCCGCCATTGCCGCCATTCGCCTCGACCAGGCCGCCCTCGTCATCGATCACGGCGCCATGGAGGAAGATGCCCCCGCCGCTGCCCCCGCCCCCGAAGATCGAGTTGCTCGCGCCATTGGCCTCGATCAGGCCGGTGGACGGCAGGCTGATCGTCCCGATGGCGCCGACCTCGAGCCCGCCCCCGGCCCCCGCCCCCCCCAGGTTGAAGCTGCCCCCCTGGAGCGAGACCGCCAGGTTGCCGTAGGCCATGCCGCCTGGGATGACCGGGATGGATGTCGGAGGGCTATTGTAAGTGAAGATGCCGCTCTGCCCACCCTGGCCGCCGAAGCCGGACCCGCTCCCCTGGGCCGTGATGAACGTCCCCGCGCCCGGCCCCGGACTCAAGAAGGAGCCGCCGCCGGCCCCGCTCGTAGCCAGCGTCCCGTTGAGGTTGATCGTCCCCGCGATCGTCGCATTACCCTGAGAGAGCAGGGCCACCGGGTCGGCCCCGGTCGCCGTGATCGTCTCCGAGCTGGTCAGGTTGATCGAGCTGAAATTGAACACCGCCACGGTATGGCCGGGGGAATCCTGGTAATAGACCCCGGTAATGCTCGTCCCCCCCGGACCGGTTAGGGTCGGAGCCGTCGCCGCCGAGGTGTTGATCGTGTAAGTGCCCGCGAGGCTCGGGAACGCATTCACCGGCGTGAACGCGGGGTTGAACGGATCGAGAGGTCCCGCCATGCTTCGTGCCGGTACCAAGCCCGCCAGGGCCAGCACAAGAACGACCCCTGTCCGGCGAATTGAGCCCATTCCACTCGTCCTCCCTTACATCAATCAATTCATGCCCGAGACTCGATTGGGAGGCGTCATGGTAACTCCCATTGCCGAACGTTTCAACGCGAAGGATGCGAATGTTCACAGATTCCATCGAGAGGCGGAAAACTCGCCACAAGATGGCGGAACTGGTTCGAAATCGACCCATTTAAAACCAATTACGTTGATTTCATGCATCATCGCCCGATCCGGTCACGATCGAGTCGAGCCCGTCCCTTCCTTGTAAGCGGTCCCTCGCCAGGAGACCTTCCCGGTAAAGCACATCCGGATCGAGCGGAAGAGGATAACGTCCAGAACCAGACCCGCCAGCGGATACCAGGTGACGTGCCGCGTCTCGGGGACGGACAGGACGTAAAGCCGCCTCAGGCAGGTATAGGCCAGAAGGTGATGGGCGACGCTCATCCCCAGGAGCCACCATGCGAACGGCCCGGAGGGCCGACCGATCGCGAGCATCACCAGCGAGGCCACCAGGGCGACATGGGCCGTCTGGCTGAAGAACAGGGGGTCGAGCCCCTGAATCAACAGCTTCAGAGGGTTCCGGTCGAGGGCGTCGTAGAGGATCCGGCTCCAGCCTCGGACGAACTGCGCGAGCGAGGTGTACATCCGGGTCGAGCCGATCCCGTGCGCAATCGCCGTCCGGGCGGAGAGGCCCAGGGCCTTGACCCGCCGGGCGAGGTGGATGTCCTCGACGAACTTATCGCGGACCGCTTCGTGGCCCCCGGCGGCGTGGTAGGCGTCGCGGCGGATCAGAATGTACTGGCCGTTGGCGAAGGCCAGCTTTTTTGTCGGATCATTCGCCCAGAAGAGGGGATACGACTGAATCAGGACGATCCCCAGGAGCGGCTGGGCGACCGATTCCCAGAAGCTCTCGCAGCGCATCTCGGGCAGGAGGCTGGCCAGCGCCGCGTCGTGCGAGAGGGCGTATTCCAGGACGATCGCCAGGCTGTCGGGCTCGTGACGGGTGTCGGCGTCGAGGAACCAGAACCACTCCCCTCGGGCCTGACCGGACGCGACGTGGAGGGCGTGCGTCTTGCCGGTCCAGCCGGGGGGGAGTTCCTCGATCGAGATCAGGCGGACCCGGGGATCGACCTCGGCGATTGATCGGACGATCTCGGGCGTCCGGTCGGCGCTCCGGTCGTCGACGACGAGGATCTCGAGGTTCGGGTACAACTGGGCGCGAACCGAGGCCAGGCAGTCGGCGATGGTCTCCTCCTCGTCCCTGGCCGGGATGATCGCCGAGACGAGCGGAGGGTCCGGCCGATCGAACCGGGGGGAGCGGGGATTCAGGTAATCGAGCTTCGGCAAGGCCCAGCTCAGGACGAGGTGGCGGATCGGCCAGATGGCGATGAGCGCCGCGTAGATGCCGAGGATGGTCCGCTGGGTCGGGGTCATGGGATTGGGGGCTCGGCGGCCGGCGGGTGTCTGCAGATGGATGGAAAGTATACCACCTCCGACCCGATCGGGCCGACCGACGCTTGTCAAACCCCAGGGTCATTCAAGGGTCCAGGCGGAAGGCGAAATCGGGTTCAGTGGTCCAGACTTTGGGGTCCACTTCAGGGTTCTGTCGCTCGACCATCGACTCTTGAATGACCCTGGCCACGCGTCTCAACCCCTTTACAACCCGCCGGGAGATCGGCTAACGTCAGTTCGTCTCGATTCTCGCCCCTGACCTCGCCCGGCCTGTCCTCCCAGAGCCGAGGCCCCTTGCCATCGCCCGATCTTGTCCGGCGGTTCCCCTTTCGCCGGAGATTCCCAGGACGGCCCGGCGCGATCCCCCATGCACGTCACGATCCCGTGCAGCCACTGTGGCCGATCGCTCAACGCACCCCGAGAGTTCCTGGGGCGGACGGTTCGTTGCGCGTATTGCAACGGCGAGTTCATTCTGGTCGAGCCCGGGCCCAAGCCGCCGAGGTCGCCCGATCGGACGGTCAGCCGGTCGATGCTGGTCAAGATCCCCAATTTCGGCAGCCACAACGTCAACGTCCGGCCGGGGGCGGGCGACGCGATGGCCTGCCGGCTGGTGCCGGAGACCCTCCGGCTGACCGAGGCATCCGAGCCGTTCCTCAACTTCCTTGGACTGGCGGAGGTCGACGGGACCCGGTCGCTGCTGGAGGATGTCCACCCGGACGACCGGGCGCTGGCCGAGGACGAGTTCCGCCAGGCCATCGAGGAGGGCGACCGGCACGACTTCGTCCTGAGGCTCCGGCACCTCGACGGCGACTGGCACTACCTGCGGATCTACACCGAGGCCCGCTACGACCCCGACGGCGAGATCGACCACGTCCGCTGCTTCCTGAAGGACGTCACCGACCGGGTCCACGCCGAGCAGGAGTTGAGGAGGCGAACCGACCAGCTCACCGAGGCCTACGAGCGCCTCCGCCAGACCAACCACAAGCTCGAGGAGGCGCAGGGACAGTTGGTCCACTCCGAGAAGCTCGCGGCGCTGGGCACCCTGGCGGCGGGGATGGCCCACGAGATCAACAACCCGCTGGCCTTCGCCACCAACAACATCGCGGTCCTCGGCCGGGACCTGGGGCTCGTGCTCGGTGTCCTCGGGCGGTACGAGGCCGCCTGGCCGGACCTCCGGGAGGTCGCCCCCGAGGCCGCCTCGACCATCGCCCGGCTCCGCGACGAGGCCGACCTGCCGTACCTGGCCGAGAACCTCCCCCGCCTGATCGAGTCGACCCGCCGGGGGCTGGACCGGGTCGCGCAGATCGTCAAGAACCTCCGGGCCTTCGCCCAGCTCGACCGGGCCGACGTGGGGGAGATCGACGTCAACGAGTCGATCGACCAGGGCCTCGGCCTGCTCGGCGACGTCCTCTCCCGGCAGCGGATCGAGGTCGTCCGCGACTTCGCCCCGCTCCCGTCCCTGGAATGCCGCCCGGCTCACCTGAATCAGGTCTTTCTCAACCTTTTGATGAACGCCATGCAGGCGATCGAGGCGGCTGGCCGGACCTCGGGCCGGGTCGGAGTCTCGACCCGAGCGACGGACGAGGGGGAGATCGTCGTCGAGATCGCCGACGACGGCTGCGGGATCGCGCCGGAGGCCCGGCCGAAGATCTTCGACCCGTTCTTCACGACCCGGGCGATCGGCCAGGGCTCGGGCCTGGGCCTGAGCCTGGCGCACGGGATCGTCGCCGATCACGGCGGGTCGATCGAGGTCGACAGCACTGTCGGGGCCGGCACCCTCTTCCGGGTCCGGCTGCCGATCGAGAGGCCAGAGAGGGGCAAGACGTGATCCGTCCGGAGATCGGGCGATGGGTTGATGGGCGATGACCGATGGAGGATCGGATGAGGCGACAGGCCGGATCAGGGGTCTGTTTCCCCGATCTTCCGCATCCCGCCCCACCGCCCATCGCCCATCGCCCATCGGACATCGCCCATCGGACATCCGCCGGGCCGGGGCGGAAACATCAAGGATCGGCACCCATGAAGCGGGCTTGCCCAATTTTCACGGGATCTTAATTATCATAGGAGGCCCGCGCGATCCCATACTGTAAGCTTTCCATTGGGAGGAGCCGGGTGCCTCTCCTGATCTTGGCATCGTGGCGCCTCTCGATCCTCGTTCCCCCGGTCCTCCGTGGGAATGACGTCTTCGACGCTCTGCGCCGTCCGCGATCCCGGTCCTGTCGGGTCCGAGAGGACGGGAAGCAACCGGTGCCCCAGATCGAGAGGAGCACCCAGACGGGCCGACCGCTCGGGCGGGTTGGTTGGACGCCAGGCACCTGCACCCGCAACCTTCAGGACCGATTCCGTTGAACTCCCAGATCCACGACCGGGTGGGAACCGAGCTCGCCGAGGGCCGCTACCGGATCTCGGCGCGGATCGGCGAGGGGAGCATGGGGCACGTCTACCAGGCGTTCGACGCCCATCTCCAGACTGACGTGGTGATCAAGTTTCCCGTGCCGCCCGAGGGCACGGCCGACCCGGGGGGGTTCCTGGAGCGGTTCGCCCGCGAGTCGCGGTCGATGATCCGGCTGAGCCATCCCCACATCGTCAAGGTGATCGACGTCGGCGAGGACGACGGGCTACCTTACGTGGTGATGGCGTTCCTCGACGGCGGGAGCCTGAAGGACCGGCTGGAGCCGACCCCCGAGGGGGACCCCCGGCCGATGCGGCCGGAGTCGCTCCACGGCTGGCTGATGGACGTGGCCAAGGCGCTCGACTTCATCCACGGCCAGGGGCACATCCACCGCGACGTCAAGCCGGCCAACATCCTCTTCGACCGTCACGGCAACGCCTTTCTGGCCGACTTTGGCGTGGTCAAGAGGATGGGGCTCGACGACGAGCCCGGCCCGAACCGCAGCGACCTGACGGCGACTGGCTACCTGCTCGGGACGCCCAACTACATCGCGCCGGAGCTGGTCATGGGCCAGACCTCCGATGGCCGGGTCGACCAGTACGCGCTGGCCCTGACGGTTCACGAGGCCCTGACCGGCTGGAACTGCATGGAAGGCCCGACCCCCTCGGCCACGATGGTCAACCAGACCAAGGTCGAGCCGCCGAGCCTGGGGACGCTCCTCCGAGGGGTCCCCCCCCGGCTCTCCCAGGCCGTGCTCCGGGGGCTCTCGAAGGACCCGGCCGTCCGGTTCGCCAGCTGCGCCGCCCTGGCCCGCGAGGCGCTGGCGGACGTCCCCCCGCTGGTGCCCGGCCGCCCCCTGGCGGCGCCCGAGCTGGTCGTGCCGGCCTCGAAGGGAGAGCCAGGCCGGGTCCCCTGTCCGGCCTGCGGGGGGTTCCTGCCGGTGGTCCGCGAGCACGCCGGCCGGCGCGTCACCTGCACCCGATGCCGGGCGACCGCCGTGGTCCAGGTCTCGACCGGGTCGGTGCAACTCCGGCTGGTCGCCCCGCCGACCCGCCCGCCCGCGACCGACCCGTCGATCACGCCCGTCCTCTACGGCCCCGAGCCGCCCCCGCCGGCCACCGACGCCGAGTTCGAGGTCCTGCCGCCGAAGTCCCAGGAATCCCGATCGGGGCGGAGGGTCCTGCTCGCGGCCGGGCTGATCGCACTGGCCGGCGCGGGCCTTGGCGTGCTGGCCCTGTTCCTCCGGGCACGAGGTCCCGACCCGTCGGGGGAGCCCCGAAAAGGCCCGGTCCCGGCCGCCCCGGTCGTCGTCAACGCGCCCGTCGAGCTGAACATCGCCTACGGGACCGAGAAGAAGAAGTGGCTCGTGGCCGCCGCCGAGGAGTTCGCCAGGACCCCCGCCGGCCAGGGGATCACCATCAACCTGATTGGCCGGGGCTCCGTCCAGGGGGCCGAGGATGTCCTCAACGGCCCCAACCCCCGCCCGATCCACGTCTGGTCGCCCGCCAGCAGCAACTACAGGGATGTCTTCGAGCGCGAGTGGAAGATCCGCCACCCCGAGCTCCGCTCGCCGATCCTCAAAGCCCAGGATCTCGCCCTGACACCGATGGTCTTCGTCTTCTGGAAGGACCGCTACGAGGCCTTCCTCACGAAGTACGACAAGGTTGACTTCAAGTCCCTGGGCGAGGCGATGCACGAGCCCGGCGGCTGGGCGAGCATTGCCGGCAAGCCCGAGTGGGGCCTCTTCCGGTTCGCCCACACCCACCCGGCCAAGTCCAACAGCGGCCTGATGACCCTGGTCCTGATGGCCTACGACTTCGCCGGCAAGCAAAAGGGGCTCACCCTCGCCGACATTACCCGGCCCGACTTCCAGGCCGCGTTCCAGAAGTTCGAGCACGGGATCGCCCGCCACGGCGGCTCGCTGACCGAGAGCACCGGCACCCTGATGGACGAGATGGTCCTCCGCGGCCCCTCGCAGTACGACTGCCTGGTCCTCTACGAGAACCTGGCGATCGACTCGATGAAGGCCGCCGAGGAGCACTGGGGCGAGCTTCGGGTGGTCTACCCCGACCCGAACCTCTGGAACGAGCATCCGTACTACATCCTGGACGTCCCCTGGAGCGACCGGAAGCACCAGGACGCCGCCGACGCGTTCCTCCAGTTCCTGATGACCGAGCCGATCCAGCGGCAGGCGATGAAGCACGGCTTCCGCCCGGGCAACCCGGCGCTCTCGGCCCGCTCGGCCGACAGCCCCCTGACGAGGATGGAGAAGTACGGGATCCGGCTGGAGATCCCCCGGGTCGCCGAGCCGCCCAGGGCCGAGGTCGTCAACGACCTGCTCAACGCCTTCCGCCGGATCGAGCCGTGAGGCGGCGGGAAAATAGGTGACTTTCGCCCCCGATCGCGATCCAATGGCCTTAATGTCCATCAGCTCGATCAGGATCGGGTTTACCGCCGATCGCTGTCTCTCCGAGCATCCAGGGTGGGGCCAAGAATCCTTGGGCTTTCCGAATTCGATGCAACATCCAGACGTTCTCAAACTATCCGAGCGGTTCAGCCCTCCCAAGATCGATCTGCGTCGTGCCAAGATCCTGGACGACTATGGCGACGAATCCTTCTCGCCACGGCCGATCAATCACCGAGTCCCGAGTGATGTCACCCAAGAAGACCTGGAATATTACGACCGTTATTGGGCCTTCATGAAATTCGAAGACCTGCTGTTCTATCTGTATCCGGTGGCGATGGCGAATGAAAGGCTCAAGCAGAACAACGAAAACTACTACGATTACAACAATGAATATCTGGAATTTTACTTATTAACGATGCATTGGTTGATAGCCGAGAACCTCACCCTCCTCGAACCGAGGGACCGAGGTGCTCTGATCGAGGGTTTGAAATGGATCTGGGAATCCGAGGGGCCTGATGCGGACTGGGACAGGTTTCCCGGCTTGAAAACGACGATCGGCCTCGGATCTTGGCCGCCCAGTTGACAGGGATTCGATCGTGCCGCCGGAAACCTGCGAATCCCGGAATTCCACCGCTTCGCCGACAGTCGAGCAACGAAAGGCACCCCACTTCGATGGCCTACAGCGACTTCACGATCGCCGAACTGAAGCAGCGGTTCCAACTGGCGATCGAGGAGGCCGACAATCTGTTCGCCCACGTCGCCGAGGTGGACCTGCCCGCGACCCTGTCCGATGCCCTGGCGCGCTACCTACCCCTGGCCCTGAACCTGAGCACCGAGAAGGCCCGATCCGAACTCGTGATCGCCCCGGTCCTGGTCGAGTTCAAGCTCCGGCATCGCGACCGGGTCAGCCTGTTCTCGGGCGTCGAGTTCTCGGTCGACGAGGCCGCCGGGCTGAAGGGCCGGTGCGACTACATCCTCGCCAGGAACCCCGAGCAACTGGCCCTGACCGCGCCAGTCTGCGTCCTGGTCGAGGCCAAGAACGAGAACATCGTCGCCGGCATCCCCCAGTGCCTGGCCGAGATGATCGCGGCCCGGCAATTCAACGAGAAAGCCGGCGCGGCCCTCGGCGCGATGTACGGGGCCGTGACCACGGGCATGCTCTGGCGGTTCCTCAAGCTGGACGGGACGACGGCCCATGTCGACTCCGTCGAATACCCGATCCAATCCCCCCGGAAGATCTTCGGGATCTTGACGGAGATCGCGCTGGGATGAGCCTCGTCCGGACCATGCCCCTCGGCCTCGCCCTGATCCTGGCCCTCGCCGCCCCGGCCTCGGCCGAGCGGATGAGCTTCCTCGACAACGGCTCGATCCGGATCGGGGTCGACCTCGACCTGGGCGGGACGATCACTTACTTATCCGACTCGAAGACGGGCGAGAACGTCATCAACTCGCACGACCTGGGGCGGCAGGTCCAGCAGTCGTATTACTCCGGCCCCCACCCGTTCGGCAAAGCCCATCCGGGCTGGAAGGACTGGCCGTGGAACCCGATCGGATCGGGGGACGTCTATGGACACCCGAGCCGGGCCGTCGAGCACTCCAACGACGGCCGGACTCTGAACGTCAAGACGGTCCCCATGCAGTGGGCGCTGGACAACGTGCCGGGCGATTGCACGTTCGAGACCCGGATCGCCCTCGAAGGCCGCGCGGCTCATGTCCGCTGCCGGCTCGGCAACCACCGGCTCGACACAACCCAGTACCCGGCGATGGACCAGGAATTGCCGGCCGTTTACACAATCGGCAAGCTCCATCGCCTGTTCACTTATGATGGCCCTGACCCGTTCACCGGGAAAGGTCTGACCCGGATCGAGAACGCCGGCCCTCCCTGGTCCCACTGGAAGGCCACCGAGAACTGGGCCGCCCTGGTGGATGACGACGGCCGAGGTCTGGGCGTCGTCCACCCCGGCGTTTATTCCTTCATCGGCGGGTTCCACGGCCAGCCCGGCCGGGGCGGTCCCAAGGACGACCCCACCGGCTACATCGCGCCGGTCCGCAAGGAGATCCTCGATCATAACATCGTTTATGAATACGAGTACGACCTCGTCCTCGACACCCTCGACGCGATCCGGGCCTACGCGGTCGCCCATCGGCCGCTCGACACACGGCCGGACGATCGGTTCTCGAAGGATCGGCAGCACTGGATCTACGTCGACGCCTCGGACGCCGGCTTTCCGATCGAGGGGCACCTTCGAAATCCGCCCCGGCCGCAAGGACCCGCAGATGATCGGCCCGGAGCGGCACTGGCCCGCCTCGGCGGTCCCCAGGCTCTTCATCCGGGCCGCCTACGCCCGACCCGCCCGCGCCGAGGTCTTCTGGGCCGCGCCCGGCCAGGGATTCTCGGGCGACCGCCACGTCGGCTTCGACGCGATTCCCGACGGCGCCTTCCACACCTACGAGGTCGACCTCGCCGCCCATCCGGGCTATCGAGGGACCATCGCCGGCCTCCGGTTCGACCCGGTGGGGTCGGGGGCCGAGGGCGAGGAGGTGAAGGTCGAGTTCATCTCGTGGAAGGCGGAGTGACGTCCTCGACTCGCGGGCTCTCGCGGTTATAATCGGGCCGCGAATCGGATTCGGCTTCGTGCGGATTGTTGAGATTGGGAAGGAGTTAGGGAATGCGATTGCTCCTGGTGCGCTGGTCGGTCGTCCTGTCCGCGCTGGGTTCCTCGGCGTTCTCGACGGCCGAGGCCGGGCTGGAGGAGTACGTCAGGCGTCCCGACCCCGCCTTCGCCTGGAAGGCGACCGGCAGCGAGGCCAGCGACGCAGGGACCGTCTGGAACCTCGACCTGACCTCGCAGGTCTGGCAAGGAATCCGCTGGGAGCATCGGCTTCGCGTCTATGAGCCCAAAGAGATCCAGCATCCCGGGGCCATGCTCCTGTTCGTCACCGGCGGGAGCACCACCAGCCGGGCGAACGCCGGCGACCACCTGATGGGCTTCGCCCTGGCCAGGCTCTGCGGGCGCGGGTCGCGGTGCTCCCGCAGGTCCCGAACCAGCCGCTTTTGGGGAACAAGACCGAGGATACGCTGATCGCCGAGACCTTCGTCCGCTACCTGGAGACGAAGGACGACGCCTGGCCGCTGCTCTTCCCGATGGTCAAGAGCGCGGTCAAGGCGATGGACGCGGTCCAGGCCTGGTCGAAGGAGGCCGGCCAGCCGGCGGTGAGCAAGTTCGTCGTGGCCGGGGCCTCGAAGCGGGGCTGGACCACCTGGTTGACCGGGGCGGTCGACCCCCGGGTCGTCGGGATCGCGCCGATGGTGATCGTCACCCTCAACATGAAGGCCCAGAACGCCAACCAGATCGAGGTCTGGGGCAAGTACAGCGAACAGATCGACGACTACACCCGGCGCGGCCTGATGGAGGGGTTCGACGAGCCGGACCGCCGGAAGCTCTGGGAGATGGTCGACCCGTACTTCTACCGCGACCGGCTGACGATGCCCAAGCTCCTGATCAACGGGACGAATGACCGCTACTGGACGCTCAACGCGCTGGACCTCTACTGGGACGACCTGAAGGGTCCCAAGGGCGTGGTCTACCTGCCCAATGCCGGGCACAGCCTGGACCAGCACCGCGACTACGCGCTCAACGGGCTGGGCGCCTTCTTCCGGCACGTCGTCCCGGGCCGGCCGATGCCCGAGGTCTCCTGGACGTTCGCCGAGTCCGCCGACGGCGGCTCGCGCCTGACCGTCGCCGCCGCGCCGAAGCCGAAGGCCGCCCGGGTCTGGACCGCCCGCTCGGAGACCCGAGACTTCCGCGAATCGCGCTGGGAACCCTCCCACCTGGAGGCGGCCCCAAGCATGACCGCCGAGGTCGCTCGCCCCGAGAAAGGACACGTCGCCTTCTTCGCCGACCTCGACTACGAGGTCGAAGGCGTCATCTACCACCTCTCGACCCAGATCGGCCAGCGGGCCGCCAGGCCCAATCCCTGAGTCTCAGAAAAAGGGAGTGAGCCGATGGAAGCGGATGGCTGGCAGGGGCTTGTCGATCGACTCCGAGAACGCGACATCGCCTTCGCCGAGGGGCTGACCGATGCCGAGATTGCCGCGGTCGAAGGACGCTTCGGATTCCGCTTCCCTCCTGACCTGAGGGCATTCCTCCAGACCGCGCTTCCCCGAGGGGAACCTTTCCCCGATTGGCGCTCCGGCGAAGAGTCGGCCCTCCGAGAGTGGCTTGACCTGCCCCGTGAGGGCGTGCTTTTCGACGTCGAAGACAACGGGTTCTGGCTCGAAGAATGGGGGCCACGGCCCGCGACGCTCGAAGTGGCCCAGCGGGTCGTGGACGAGTTGATCGAGGCCGCCCCTCGGCTCATCCCGATCTACAAGCATCGGATGATGCCGGCCGAACCCCTATTGCCGGGCAATCCCGTCTTCTCCGTCCACCAGACCGACATCATCGTCTACGGGGTCGACTTGCGGGACTACCTGATCCACGAATTCCTCAGAGAAGAGGAAGACATGCACGCGACGCCGGAGCCGGCCAGTGCGCGTCAGATCGCATTCTGGGATATCGATCGGTTCCAGGAAGTCCGATGGGCACGTGGTTCCTGCGTGTTCGATAACAGTGATGGGCGACTTCCGGAATAAGACAGAACTGAACATCCATCGCGGCCGTCAACGCCGCGCGGTTCCCCTCGTCGAGAATCGGGTCGAGCCCTGGATTGAAGGCATGATGGCTCACAGCACGAATTCCATGTCTTCGGGCCAGGTCCCCAGATATCGCACGGCGATCCGGTCGAGTTTCAATTCCATGGCCTTCCGGTAAAGCTCGTCGCGATCCGTGCTCGTGTACACGACCCGGCCGCCGAGGAGCCTTTGCTCGTCGTCGACCTGCGGCTCGGCGATGAGGACCCATTCCGGCGCGTAGCGGGCCTCGATCTCCTCGATCGTCAGTATCTCGCTCATGGGGATCTCCTTGGGCGGATTCGTAACCTCCATCATCCGGCCCGACAACCCGGGTCGTCAACGCCGCCCGATCCGCCCTTGTGTCGCGGGGTGGTCCGGCTAGAATGAGGGCGATCCGGCCGGATCTTGTCTCCGCTCGATTCGAAAGGGTGAATGGGCGTGCGCATCGGCTATTTCGACTGCTTCAGCGGGATCTCCGGCGACATGACGCTCGGCGCCCTGGTCGATGCCGGGGTCGACCCCCGCGCGATCCAGTCGGCCGTCGCTAGCCTGGGGCTGCCGGTCGAGCTGACGTTCGAGACCGTCCGCCGGGGCGATTTCCGCGTCGAACTACGCCCGGGTCGTCTGCGCCCCGGAGCATGCCCATCGCCACTTGCACCACATCGAGGCGATGATCGACAAGGCGTCGATCACCCCCCGCCAGGCCGAGCTGGCCAAGCGGATCTTCCGGCAAGATCGGCGAGGCCGAGGCGAAGGTCCACGGGGTCGACGTCGCCAAGATCCACTTCCACGAGGTCGGCGCGGCCGACTCGATCGTCGACATCGTCGGCGCGGCGGTCGGCCTCGACCTGCTCGGGGTCGAGCGGTTCGAGGCCAGCCCGATCCCGCCCGGCCGGGGCTGGGTCAAGGCCGCGCACGGCAAGATGCCCCTGCCGGCCCCCGCGACGGCCGAGCTGCTCAAGGGGGTCCCGCTGGCCGAGTCGACCGTCGAGATGGAGCTGACCACCCCCACCGGCGCGGCGATCGTGACGACCGTCGCCGAGGCGTTCGGCCCGCTCCCGCCGATGACCATCGAGACCATCGGCCTGGGCGCCGGGACGAAGGATCTGCCCGGCCAGGCGAACATCCTCCGCCTGTTCGTCGGCCAGCTCGACAGCCCGGGCGACGTCCGACCGGGTCTGGGTCCTGGAGACGAACCTCGACGACCTGCCCGGCGAGGTCGTCGGCCACGCGACCACCCTGCTTGATGGCCGCCGGCGCCCTGGACGCCTTCCTCACGCCGATCCAGATGAAGAAGAACCGGCCGGGCGTGATGGTGACCGTCCTCTGCGACCGCCGCAGATCCCGGCGATGGAGACGATCCTCTTCCGCGAGACGACCACGCTGGGCATCCGCCGCTACGAGGTCGGCCGCCACAAGCTCAAGCGGCAGGCGGCCGAGGTCGAGACGCCGTTCGGGACGGTCAAGGGGAAGCTCGGCTGGCTCGACGGCCGCCCGCCCACGTTCAGCCCCGAATACGAGGACTGCGCCCGGGTCGCCCGCGAGCAAAACGTCCCCCTGCGCGACGTCTACAACGCCGCCCACGCCGCCTACGCCCAGGCCACGCCCGTCGCCCAGCCGACTCCCAAGCCGGAGCCGGTCAAACATGAGCATAGCCATGATCATGGACACGGTCACGATCACGATCATGATCACGGGCATCATCACCATCACCATCACGACGACCCGCCGGCCGATCCGAAGTGATGACAGACCTCGGCCCGGAGGGATGGGCCGGGTGGTTGTTCCAATCTCGTTGAGTCAGACATGAACGATCAATGGCTCGCGACTTCTGACTCCCTCTCCCCTTGCGGGAGAGGGCCGGGGAGAGGGGTTCCGGGATTCGACCTCGGCGATTGACCCCTCTCCCCGGCCCTCTCCCGTAAGGGGAGAGGGGGAAAATCCACGCACGACTTACGTGCCGCGAGTTCAACGAAATCGGGGCCCGTCCCAGGGAGGGAACCGCCCATGTCCTCGGCGCTACTTGCGGCCTTGTTCGCGATCCTGGGCACGGGGCTGGCCGTCACGTCGGCCGCCTGCCTGGTGCTCTGGCGGCGGGTCCGCGCCTTGACCTCGGCGGCGCGGGACGTCCGCGAGGTTTCGCCCTCGGTGTCGCTGGCTCTGCCCGATCGGCCGCCCGAGCCGGCGAAGAGGCCGACGCAGGCCCGGTACGAGGTCGCCCGTCGGCTCGACGAGCTGGCCGGCCGGCACCGGGCGCTGGAGGCCCGGCTGGCGAGGGTCGAGGCGTCGGCAACGGAGGCGGCGATCGCCATCGCGTCGGACTCGACCCGGCTCCGGACGGCCCGACGGGTTGACCCGGGCGACCTGGCAACCTCGGGCGGGCCGACCCTGATCTCGGTGCCCAACCTGGCCGCGCCTCCGGCCGCTCCCTCGGAGGCGGCGGCCGAGCTCGACCGGCGGTTCGGCGGGGTCTGGGCGATGGCCGATTCGGGCGCGGCGATCGAGGCGATCGCTCGGGAGTCGGGCTACCCGATCGGCCAGGTCGAGCTGATCCTGGGCCTCCGCCGGAGGCTGCTCGCGGCCGAGGCCGGCACCGATGTCTGAGCCCTCGGCCGAGGCTTGCCTGGACCGGACGAGGTCGGCGGTGCTCAACGTCCTGGTCGCGATCGGGGCCGGGATCGCGGCGAGCGGCTGGGCCCTCGGCCAGCACGAGCCCGACGCGGTGCTCCCCTGGAGCCCGGTCACGACCGGTCGGGCGTCGATGGTCGCGCTGGTGGGGCTGGTCGCCCTGTCTTACGCCACCCTCCGGATCAGCTCGGGCCGGGAGGCGCTGAAAGATCCGGGGCGGAGGGCCTCGCGGTTCTTCCGGGGGCGGGTCGCCGCCGCGATCGTCGGCGGCCTGGCCGTCCCGCTCGGCTTCGCCCACGGCTGGTTCGTCGACCCCCGTCTCGAAGCCCTCGCCCCGTTCTGGGTCGCCGCGCTGGGCCTGGGCTTTCTTGCCCTGCCCAGGGGCCCGGAGCTGGACGACTTCGACGAGCCGATGCCCGACAGTTAAGCGAAGGGTCATTCCAAGGCTCCTGGAGAAGCGACAGACCCCCTCTCCCCAACCCTCTCCCGCGAGGGGAGAGGGGGCCGAAAAAACTCCCTCTCCCCTCGCGGGAGAGGGTTGGGGAGAGGGGGCGAGCGGTGTGCATCAACTCGGGAATGCCCCCGATCCGGCTGGTCGGCGGCTTGAACTTGGCCGGGGGATCGGCTGAAATAGCCGGGGTCGGCTCGGGATTCGCAGGGACCATCGACCGACCGCCGCCGGACACCCGACCGACACCGAAGGACCCTGGCCATGCGCCTCAACGACCGCGAAGAGAGTGAGAATGTCGAGGACCGCCGGGGTTTCGGGCCGCAGACCGTCGCGATCGGCGGGGGTGGTCTGCTCCTGGCGCTGATCTTGATGGTCCTGGGCGTTGACCCGAGGCAGGCGCTTCAGGTCGCCGCCCGGCCCCAGCCTCAGCAAGGCCCCCAGGCCGGTCCCGGCGGCGGCCCTCCTCGCCAGGCCGACCCCGAGGAGGAGAGGCAGGCCCATTTCACCAAGGTCGTCTTCCACGACACCGAGGTCATCTGGTCAGAGCTGTTCGCCCAGGCCGGCCGGAACTACCCCAAGCCGACGCTCGTCCTCTTCAGCGGCGTGGTCGACTCGGCCTGCGGCCAGGCCGACGCGGCGGTCGGGCCGTTTTACTGCGGGGGCGATAGCCGGGTCTACATCGACCTCGACTTCTACAAGGACATGCAGCGCAAGCTCCACGCCCCCGGCGACTTCGCGAGGGCCTACGTCGTCGCCCATGAGGTCGGCCATCACGTCCAGCGGCTCCTGGGCTACAACATCGACGACGCCCGGCGGTCGGGGGACCGGGCCGAGGCGAACCGGGCGTCGGTCCGGCTCGAACTGCAGGCCGACTACTTCGCCGGGGTCTGGGCTTACCACGGCCAGCAGAAGTTCGACTTCCTCGACCCGGGCGACATCGAATCCGCCCTCAACGCCGCCAACCAGATCGGCGACGACCGGCTTCAAAAAGCCGCGCGAGGCCGGGTCGTGCCGGATTCCTTCACCCACGGCACGTCCAAGCAGCGGATGCGCTGGTTCAGCCAGGGCTTCCAGACCGGCGACGTCAAGGCCGCCCGGCAGCTCTTCCAGCTCCGCTACGACGAGCTCTGAGGGGCGAGCCGGGAGATTCGAGCGATCTTCCCGGCTCCTTCTCTCCGCCCACCATTGGTTCGACGTCCCGCCTCGCAGGGCTCTTTCTGCCTCCCTCTCCCTCCGGGAGAGGGCCGGGGTGAGGGTGGTCGCCGGGCGAGTGAACCCCTCGTCAGGCGTTGACCCGAGCCGCTGGTGGATGCGACGCCCCTCACCCCCGGCCCTCTCCCGGAGGGAAAGGGGAGAAAGACGGGATCGCGAGACCGTTGGCCGAAGGTCCGATCACCTCCGGCCGAAGCGGCCTCGGCCCCGGCCGAACCCGGCCAGCGTCGGGGTCGCCGAGGCGGTGACGCTCCCGGTTCCGGTCCCGGTCGTCGAGCCCTGGGCCTGGAGGTCGGTCTGGAGCTGGGTCTGGTTGACCTCGATGATGGCCTGGTCCTTGGTGACCGTGGCCGTGTCGGTCTGGAGCTGGGTCCTGGCGGCCTGGACCCCTGTGTCGTTGGTGATGGCGGTCTGGATCGCCTGCTGGTCGGCCTGGAGGGTCCTGGACGAGTTCGCCTCGTCGGTGTGAAGCTGGGTGATGGCCGTTGTCAGGGCGGTGCCGGAGGCCGAGGCGATCGCCTTCTCGTCGGCCTGCAAGGTCGTCTTGCGGGTGGCCTCGTCGGCGGTCAAGGTCTTCTTGGCGGCCTGGACGCCCGTGCTACTGGTGATGGCGGTCTGGATCGCCTGCGTGTCCTTGTGGATCGTCGAGGCCGCGCTCGACTCGTCGGTCCGGAGCGTCTTCTGATCCGCCCTGAGTTTGGTCAGGTCAGCCTGGACCGAGGTCGGGGTGGTCGAGGTCGGGGTGGTCGAGGTCGAGGTCGCGGGTGTCGTGGTCGAGGTTGCGCTCGTCGAAGTGGTGGTCGAGGTGGGTGTCGTGCTCGTGGTCGAACTGGTGCTCGTGGCCGAGGTCGCGGCCGTCTGCATGTCCTTTTCGAGCTGGATCTCGTCGGCCTGGATGGCGGCCTGATCCTTGATGAGCGGGGCCTCGTCGGTCTGGAGCTGCGTCTGCGCGGCCTGGACGCCCGTACTGCTGGTGATGGCGGTCTGGATCGCCTGCTGGTCGGCTTGAAGCTTCTGAGAGGCGGTTGACTCGTCGGTGTGGAGCTGGGTGATGGCCGTCGTCAGCGTGGTCCCGGTCGCCGAGGCGATCGCCGTATCGTCCGCCTGGATGGTGGTCTGCCAGGTGGACTCGTCGGCGCTCAGGGTTGTCTGACCGGGCTGGGCGGCGGCGGTCTGGGCGGTCCAGATCGCCTGCTGATCGGTCTGGAGCGTTGACACGAGGTTGGACTGGTCGGTCTGGTACGTCTGCTGGTCGGTTTGCAGCTTGGTCTGGTCGGCCTGGACGGTCGGGTCGGACATCACCGGGTTCATCCCATAGCCGTACCCGCCCCCGAAGCCCTGGTCGAGCCCGTAGCCGAACCCCGAGAGGACCATCCGGGCCTCCAGTTGGTTGACAAGCATCTGCGTCCGCTTGCGGTTCTGCATGTGATCCTCCGTCGTAAAACAAGAGCAATCTTCGAGACGGCCTCCCGACCCGGAGGAGACCGCGGCGAGGATGACGTCTCACTTTCACGACCGCGCGGGGCTGCCTCGGTGGGACGCAATAGCAGCCCGGCAAGGCCGGGGGACCATGCCAAGTGAGGGGACATCCGACCCGTGGCCGATCCCGACCGGCCACGGCCTCTCCTTTGATGCCGAAGTCCCGAATCTCGACGCCCGTCCCCCGGAGGGAAGGAACGGGCCAGAGTCGCGGGGCCTGAGCCGGCATCAAACCGATCATGGGCCGCTCGATCCGGAGAACGACGACCCAGGTCTGATCATCGGCCGGGAGGCTCCGGGAATTTGATCCGATTTTGAAGAGCCTGCCAGGACGACCGTGCCTCCTGGATGGGAACGGCCCAATCTTCCTCCCTTCTCCCTCTCCGGGCTGACGACCCGACACGTTCGCGGCGAATCCGCTCTGGAGTGCGGGAGCTTGCTCCGCCCCACACGACGCGGCGGCCTCGGCTCGCGGAGCAAGCTCCCGCACTCCAGAAACCCGGGATTGTCCCGATTGAACAAGTCTCGGGTCGTCAGCCCTCTCCGGGAGAGGGGGCAAACGGCCCGGCATCGACCTTCGAACGTCTCCGGCGCGTGGAGTCCCCGACCGATCCCCTCGAACCCTCCCTCAACCGACCTCAGCGGGCCCGGCCGATCGTGATCGGCACGTCAAACGCGCCTCCAAAGGTCGGGGTCCAGGTCGGGAGGGTCGATTTCACGGGCGCCGGGGCCGGTTTGACGGGGCTCGGGGGCTTCGCGAGGGCCGGCTCGACCGCGGGGAAAAACGAAGCCAATTGTTCCATCGACTTGCGAGCCGCCTCGGCGGCGGCCTTCGCGGGCGAAGGCGTGCTCGCCTGGCGCTTCAACTGGCGCAACTCCTTGAGGGCCTTGAAGAAGTTTCGCTCAGCGGCGGCCTCGTAACGGCGGGCCTGGGTTGCCTCCTTGGAGGTGTCGAACATGGCGATCCGGACGGCCTCGGCCTTGAGCCGGGCGGCTTCCTCGGCGGAGACTCCCTCCGGCGCCACGAATTCCGCCTCGATCTGGCGGATGCGTTCCGAGAGCGCGGCGGTCTGCTGGTCGGCGGCCCGGTCCATCCGGACGGCGTTCAAGGCGGCCCGGCGGGCGAGGTTGACCTCGACCTCGTCGGAGGCGTTCAGCTCGCGGGCGTAGGCGGCGGCCTTGCGGTTGACCTCGGCGGCGTCGGACTCGGGCAGGACAACCCCCGCGCCGGTCAGTCCATGCTTGAGCGAGTTCCGGCGCGATTGTTCCTTGCCCTCGGGCGTCTTCGGCCCCGTGGAGCGTTGCGCATTCCGCTGGTTCGCCTGAATCTGGGCTTCGGAGGCGGGCATGGGACGGTCCTCGATCCGGGTGCGTCGGCGGGTTATCGATTCCGTCCTATATATTCAGAACGAACCCAGCCCCGTTATTCCTGTTTTTGGGTCGAGATCGCGATTTTCCGAAAATCGTCCGGCTTCGGTCCGGCGCGGTTCAGGCGTTGACCTCGACAAACTCGACCTGGCTGCACGGCTCGGGGACGGGAAGTCCATCCTCGCGCATCCCCTCGGCGTGGAGTTCGATGGCCTCGCAGACGAGCCGTTCCGTCTCCTCGACGGTCGACCCGGTGGCCACGCAACCGGGAAGGTCGGGGACGTAGGCCGCGAAGTTCGACGCGGCCTTCTCGATGACGATGGCATAACGCTTCATGGCGGGTCTCACGGCTTCAGGCCGACCTGCTTGAGGATGCTATTGAGTGTCCCCAGCGGGAGATCGTCGCTCGGCTTCCCTGCGACCGTCACGCGCCCCGCCTTGGGGACGGAGAAAAAGGGACGGGTCGGCATCGCAATCTATTTTGGCTTTCGCCCGCGGATTTTCCTCACCGCCTCATCGGCCACCTCACGCACAAAATCATCCTCATCTTTCTGGGTTTCCACGAGGTTGGACAGGACGGACTCGTCTGCGACTTCGCCCAGTGCTTGAGCGGCACTCATTCGAATCTGCCAGAGCTTATGCCTGAGCAACTTGAGGAGCATGGGAACGGCCGCGCGAGCCTTCGGACCCAACTGGGTGATGGCCAAGATGGCCTCATCGCCCCCATCATCCGTGCGGCCGTCCTCGACCCGAGATTCGAGGGCCGCTAGCACTATCATGATTTTCCGCATGGCCTCGAAATCGAGGGGTTCAATCCGGACCAATGCCAGCGCGACGACAACCTGACTCCCGGGTTCGGGTTCCTGCTTGAACATGACCCGTAACGGCTGGTAAGCGGCCGACGCATCGGGGCCGATCAGGCCCAGTGCTTCGACCGCGTCCCACCGAACAGGCCCTTGCATGCCGGCGTGGGCCGAGATCATGTCCCATCGAAGGCCCTGGTCCTTGAGCATGGCGATCAGGGCCGGAACGGCGGACTTCGATCTGGCCCCGAGATGCCCCAGAGTTCGCGCCGCGATACTCCTGACGTCAGGGTCCTGGTCCCGGAGAGCATCGATCAACGCGGGAATGACCGTCTTTCCCTCGGGGTCGATCTCCTCCAGCGCCACAATGACATCGTACCGAACCAGATTGGCCGGGTCCGCCTTGAGCAAACCGGTCAGTCGTGGCAGGGTACTCGCCGCCTCTGGTCCCATCTTCCCCAGCCCTTGCACGACATACCGTCGCAATTCGGGATCGGAGTCTTCCGCTAACTTGATCAGCGCATCCAGGGTGGCCTTGTCCTTGTTGTCCCGCTCGATGAACTCGATCATCGTCAGCACGACACCGATTCTGACCTGATGATCGGGATCGGTGAGCAGCGCGTTCCTCAGGGCCGGGATCGCCTTCGGACCGATCGAGAGCAGGGCTTCCGAGGCGAAGTCCCGGACCGACCGGATCTCCATGGCCCCGGTGAATCGTTCTCCCGCTCTCGTATCGCCAAGCGCGGAGATGAGATCAGAAACGGCCTCCGCGGCCTTGGGGCCGAGCAGGGCAAGCTCCTTCGCTCCCCTGGCTCGAAAGATCGGGTCCTTGTTCTTGAGGAGCCCGATCCCGCCGGCAACGTCGTCTCCCGAGGCAGACCCCGCGAGAACCATCGCGAAGACTAGGGACGGCCAGAAGCGAATCCAGGGACATCGCATGGCGACAGTGGTTTTCATCCGGGTGGCGCACCGTTCCAACTCTGGCAGGCTCGTTCTCGATCCAGATTACTCTTCCGAGATCGTGGCCAACACTTCCTGACCCTGTTCCGTGTACCAGGAAATCGTCCACTGCTTCGGATTCGCGGCGGACCGTCGGACCCGGTAGCCATAGTGGTCCATCCCTCCGTGAAACTCCACCGTGACCTGACGGGAGGACGCGAAAAGGTAATGGGGCGAGAGCGACCTCAAGAGCGTCGGAACAACGGGGTTGGTCGGTTCGATGACGGACGATTCGTCCGTCATCGCGTGAGCGACGGTGACGCACGCCTCGGCAATCCGCGTGATGTCCGGACGAGTCCGGAGGGCTCGCTTCTGGCCCGCGACCCGGAAGCCGTGAAGCACGAACGACGAGACCAGCAGGACGACGCCCGCGATCAAGATTCCGCGACTGAGGATCGCTAGCTTACCCATGGAAATCGAGCCAGGTCGCCAGGTCGGCTGGGTTGCCTGCCACTTCATTCCTTCCGACGCTCGAACGTCATGAGGAGATGGCCGTCGCCCTTCTTCGTGGCGAACGTCTCCGGGCGTTTCCGGGACGGATCGTCCGGGAAGCACCGCTGGAACTGGCCCGAGTCGGTCAATCTCCAGAGTTCCTTGCGGACGAACTTGCGATCGGGGTACTTGCCCAGGTCGCCCCCGCTCCGCTCCACGACATCCACATCGACCCTGGACTGCCCCGGCCCGGCCTCGACGATCGAGAACGTCCCCGTCTCCTCCAGGCCGATGACGAGGGTCTGCAACACGAACTCGAAGCGGTCGCCCCGGATGGTCAGCCGGCCCATCTCGGGCGGCAGTCGGACCTCGGGCCCCGCCCCGCCATTCTTGAGCCCTTCGGCCTCGAACGAATCGATGAGCCAGGCACCGGCGAACCGCGCGGCCTCCCTGGCCGGCGCCTCGTCCCCCCCGGTTGACCTCGGCCCGAGGCCGGCCAGTACCGAGGCGAAGACGAGGCAAGCCACCCGCGCCCGATCACCCGCATCATCGATCCTCCCAGGGCCGGCCAGGTCGGCCGGGTCGCGACCCGGCCACGACTCGGAGAAGCTGGGTTACGATCCAGCCTGCTTCGACTCGGGCCGACGACGGGCGGTCTTGATGGTACCGGGCGCCTTCGCGGCGAACCAGGTCCGCCCGGGTGCGTGGTCAGTCGGGCTTCTCTCGCCTGGCCGAGATCTCCTCGGCGAAGGCCCGGACCTCTGGATGCGGGTCGTTTTTCGCCGTCTCGAGCAAGGCGCCTGCGCGATCCGCGCGGCAGTGCTCCAGGGCGCGGACCGCGTGATATCGGACGGCGGCCCGTCGATCCTGCTTCGGATCATACCCGGTTGTCGAGGGGGTCCCGGCGAGGCCGCATCCGAGGCACCTCTCGATGGAGTCCAGCGCCTCGTCCCCGACGATCGCCGCCAGGGCCTCGATGGCATGGCCGACGGTCGTGGCCCGCGACCTCCCGAACCGGTCGTCCGGCGGGGCCGCGTCGGGGTCGAAGCGGATCACCCGGAGCAGACCCCGGACGGCCCGAGGCTCGCGGAAGGCCATCAACTGGTCGATGACCTGCTCGTCGAATTGCGTCGCCGTGGGATACTCCGGTCTCGGCGTTTCCGGCATCGCCTCGAGCAGTTCGAGCAGCTTCGACCGGACCGACTCGGTATCGGGGCATTTTTCGAGGACGCGGCGGGTGTAGGGGTAATCGTCGCAGACGAAGATCGGCCCGACGGGGACGTTGACCCGGTTGGGATTGTGGTGCGGGTGGTTGGCGCAGTAGGTCCAGAATGCGTTCGCGATCGGGACGCCTCGGATCTCGCAGAAGGCGTCGCCCCGGGGATTCTTCGGGTGTCCCGCCCGGCCCTCGTTGGCGCGATTGAACCAGCAAGTCCCGCAGCAGTCGGAGCCGCCATTGGGCATCGGTTGACCTCGCTTCCTCCAAACCGTTCCGAAGGGCCCGACAGTACGGGTCCCGTGGACGGAGCCCCTTGGCTCCCGAATCCCGATCAACCGGCCGAGGTCAGGTGGTTTTCCGCCTGACGACTCACGGGGCGAACGTGGCGTTCGAAGCGGGGTAGAGGTAGACGCCGTCCACGCTCATGCCGCCGAAACTCTTGCCCCCAAAGCGGGTCGCCATCGGTCTCGGATACCGACGGTGGATATCCAAAGCGGCTTGAGCCAGCGGATCGCCGGCCGGGATCAGCTTCACTCGGAACGGGTCCAGATCGGGACTGGCCATCTGGCCCGCCAGCCGCAACACTTCCCCGTAGACAACATCAAGATTCCGGTCATTGATCTCGTCGGAGGCGACGTAAAGATACCACTGCCCTTCTTCGCTGTCCTTGAGCCAGAACGCGGCCTTGACCGGGACGTATTTGTCCAACTGACGGACGAGTTCCGCGCCCGCGTCAATCTCTTCGCTTACCAGTGGTTCTTGATCCATGTCAGGACTCCGTCCGCGGGATCGGTCACGGCTTGATAGAGCCTGCGGGCTTGGGCCTCGGTCTTCTGCTCGTAGCGGACCCTTTCACTCCAGTCCTTGATGAGTTGCCAGTTGATGCCCAGAGCGGGATTCGCGGCGGGCGTGGTATCAAGTTGAAGTTGCAGTTTGAGCCCAGCCAGGCCAAGCAACCTGGTCAAATTATGCGTATAAGACTGCTCCGCAACGGCCTTGTCGGGGAAGTCATGCCTGTTCGTCTGCCTGGCGATACACGCCTTTAATGCACATTCAATGGCATATCCGCAGATGTAGTATGCGCCTGACCACCGGCCCGTGTTGAGGAGAGCTCCCGCGTCCAGCACCCGATCGTCGGCAAGCTGTTGCAAGTCGCTTCGATTCAACGTGGTCGCCCTGCTGCCGGATATTCCCGGTTCCAGCTTACCGGGTGGGCTAACCACCGTCCATCCGCTGACGGCCCCGACGGCTTGCCCGAGCGGCTCGCAGCGGCGGAGTCGTTATCGACGGATTCTTGTGGGGACGGGCGTCTGACGACCAAGCTCAGCGGACCACCACGCCCGCCGAGGGTCCCGACGGCACGGGTTCCGTCTTCGAAACCCCGTGGCACCCGGCGGGTTGGCCCCCCGAGATCAACGATCGATATTATCGGAGAGCGGCTCGCCGGGTGCCACGGGCTGCCCTTCAAACCGTTCCGAAGGGCCCGACAGCAAGGGTCCCGAGGACGAGCCCCGCGGCTCCCGAATCCCGATCAACCGGACCGCCGACGCTTCACGGTTCCGCGATACCCAGGTCTCGGCAGATCTTGCGAGCCAACGGGTCCGGCACCTCGGTGTGGCGAGGGACCGCCGATCGCCGACCGTTCGCCGGATTGCCCCACCACGAGTGCCTCCGGCCCTCGCGAACCAGCCCACATCCATGCTGCTGGAGGTGGCGGATCAGGTCGTGCCGCTTCAAAGGGCCAGGCTCACTTCCTCGAACGCCCCGGAGGCCGCCGCCCGAGCGTCCTCGCGGTTCATCTCCAGGGCCTCCTCCAGGGCGTCGCGCAAGTTGTCGAGCAACTCCTCGCGGGTGGACGCCTGGGAATTCACGCCGGGAACTTCCTCGACCCAGCCGATCCACCACTCGTCGTGTCGCTGGACGACGGCCGTGTAATTTGTAGCCATCCCGCACCCCTTCGCCGGAGAGCATTCGACGCCCGCCAGCCATCCTATCGAATCGGCCAGGCAATGGGGAGGGCCGAGGCCGCGCGACGGCCGGCTATCCCGGCCATTCACCCGAGCCGAGGGGTCCCAACGGCACGGGTTCCGAGGACGGAACCGCGTGGCACCCGAACCCCGGCCACCCGGCCGCCTCGACACACCCTCACCTCCCGAGATACTCCTCCCGCTCCAGCCCTCGGAGGTAGTCGAGGGCCTCGTCGACGCTGCCGACGGTCGCGCCGGGGACTCGGCCGGCGGCGTCGAGGTCGCGGAGGAGGGCGAGGTCTTCGAGGGTGTCGGGGTCTTCGACGGGCGGGGGGGCGCCGGGTTTTTCCCGGGCGAGCTTGTAGGTCCGATGCTGCTCGATCAGGGCGAGCGTCCGCGCGGGGACGGCCCCCCGGAGGGCCTCCAGCGCGGCGGGGACGGGATTGGATAGGTCGATCGCCTTGCCGGCGTCGTGGAGCAGGGCGGCCAGGAGGAATTCCTCGTCGTAGGGGCGGGCGTTCCTCGCCAGCTCGAAGACTTGCAGGCTGTGGTAGAGGGCGTCGCCTTCGGGGTGGCGGCGAGGGTCCTGCTTGACCGCCTCCAGCGGGGCGAGCCGGAGCTTGTAGATGGCGAAGCGGTCGACGTGGTCGGCCATCCGGGCCAGCTCCTCGCCGGGCCCCGGCTCGGGCTGGTCGACGACGGGCGTGGGAACCGCGTCGCGGATCAGGATGAGGGCCTGCTCGCGGACTTCCGAGTCGCTCGGCAAATCGCCGGGCCGGACGGGCCGGCCGAGCACGGCGGCGGCCTTGCGCTTGGCCGCGTAATACTCGGCCTCGGAGGCGTCCCGGAGGCGATTCGAGGGGTCGCCGGCCTCGGGGCCGATCGCGCCGAGCATCCGCCGGGCGGCCTCGATGGCGATCTGGCGGCGAGCCCGGTCATCGGCCTTCGGGGCCTGGCGATGCTTCTTGAACTGGTCCGGTCTCATGGGCTTCGAGCAAATTACACTGGCTAATGTAGGGTAGGGCTTGCCCTGCCGTCTTGATTCGGCAGGGCAAGCCCTACCCTACATTCTGGTCCGCTCTCATGCCCCCATTGGCGCAACGACGTCCGTCACCGTCAAGAGCGCCCCACGATTGGCGAACCCGGTGAGCATGAGATCGAAGGCTGTGGCATCCTAGCGCACGTGACTCGATATGCTCGCGACCCCACTTGTCGAAAACCTCCCGAACTGATTGAATTAGATAGACCGACGATCAGGTGTCGTCGGATGTCCAGAAGATCCTGGTCTCCAGCCCTCTTACCATGTGAGGTGTCAATGGCGACTCAAAGATCGATGTCCGCGAAGGAGCGGGCCGACCTGGCGGACGCGGATTGGAGCGGCCGGGCCATGGCCTGCCCGGCCTGCGGCCGCGGCCGGCTGGCAGTGGAGCGACACGACGGCGACTCGGAGCGAGCGCTCCTGGTGAGCTGTCGCCAGTGCGGCCTCGACGATCTGGTCAGGCGTGCCGACGACCCGGTGGCTGTCCGCGGCGCCTTGGCCCCCTGGAGCGATGAGGCAAAGGGGAATGTCGTGCGTCGCCATCTCGCCCGCCAGACCAACCTGTGCCCTAATTGCGGCACGGCGATCCTGGCGGAGACCTACCCCATGGACGTCGGCTCGTTCACCTCCTTCAGGTGCCTCCGGTGCGGACAGGATCACCTCCACTCGTCGACCGGCTGACGTCGGGGTGAACCCGCAGCTCAAAGCAAGAACGATCAGCGCTGATCGGCGAGGAGTTTTCATGGAAACGGGGCGAGACCCGGCGGAGTCCTGGACATGGCGGAAGCTCTGCGCGGGGGTTCTCCTGATCTGGGCCGCCGCCGGGTCCGCGTCATTCTTCCTCGCGGGATACCTCCCGGCGAGATTCCCCGGCGTCAGGCTAGCAGAGACCGGCACCTTTGGCGACACCTTCGGGGCCGTGAATTCGCTGTTCTCCGCCCTGGGCGTCGCCGGCGTGGCCTACGCCTTGATCCTCCAGTACCGCGAGCAGCGGGATGCCCGCATTGAGGCCGAGTACGCCAGGAAGTGCGAGGCGGACCGTTGCGAGGCTGAGCGGCGGCGGGACGCCGAGTCGAGGAGACACGACGCGGAATTGGCCATGATCGCCGCCCAGATCGACGCGTACACGTCCTTGATGAATTACTACATTAAGAATCACAACCACTCGGCCAACATGCTGCTCAACCACCGTGACGAGATCGATTTACCGAGCTACCAGAGGGCCGTGAACCTCCAATCGGCGAAGCTGGACGAGCTTCGGCTCGCGATCGAGCGGCTGGCGGCTGTTGCGGAGGAAAAAGCCGGTATCGGATTGGATGCTGTCAACCGTCAAGCTAAAGTGTAACGACGTCCGTCACCGTCAAGAGCGCCCTGCGCTGGGCGAATCCCGTGAGCAAATCCGGCTCGGCCGAGGGGTCGACCGCGCGGATCGCGTCGGCGACGATCGCGACCTTCCGGCCCCGGTCGAGCAGGCCCTCCACCGCGCACTTGACGCAATAATCGGTCGCGACCCCGTAGACCACGAACGTCGGGTCGCCCTTCGCGTAGCGGGCGACGACCCGGTCGGCGTCGGGGTTCGAGAAGACGTCGTATTGCTGCTTGGGGATGGTCAGGTGCGGCGGCAGCGGCTCGGGGATCGGCCCTCCCGGTTCGAGGACGATCCCTCCGGGCCAGGCGGTCTCGTCGATCCGGGTCTGTCCCGGCGTGCCGAGCAGGCAATGGGGCGGGAAGACGGCGAACTCGGGGTCGCCCTCGGCGTGAGCGCAGGCGGTGGCCAGGATCGGGATGGCCTGCTCGCGGGCGAAGCGGGTGAGCCGCGCCAGGTTGGGCCGGATCGCGCCCGAGCCGGCGATGAAGAGCGCCCCGGCCGGTTCGAGGAAATCGCGCTGGGTGTCGATGTCAACGAAGACGAGCGGGCCTTCGAGCATGGTCGGGGGTTCCGGGACGCCGGGAGTCTGATCATCCTTCGGACCTTACCAGTATCACGACCCGTCAGCCGGGGGAAGGGCGCGGCCCTCCGCCGAGCCGACCCTGCTCGATCGGGTCGGTCGGCGGCGGGGCCGGGGGGGGGGTTCAGATGAGCGTCGGCCTGGCCTGGGCGGGCAAGGTCGGCGTCGTGACGAGGTTGATCGTCGGGATGGAGACGACCAGGGGGATGAACGTCGGGGCACCCAGGCCGGTCGTCCCCTTGCTGGGCGTCGTCACGGGTGGGGTGGCCGCGACTGCGGCCGCGGCCAGGGTGGTTGTGTTCGCCACGGTGGTCGTCGGCAGGGTGAACAGGGTCGTGCCGACCGTGATCGAGAAGAAGCCGGAATCATTCTCATCCTGGCTGGTGACCACGATCTGATACGACGTCCCGCCCGGGAGGGTCAGCGAGGCGTTGTTGCCGGTGGCCGACGGGTCGGCGAAGTTGAGGATCGTCTTGCCCGTCGTGTCGTAGACCAGCACCTCCGGCCTCAGCCCCACCGAATTGGCGTGCACGGTGATGGTGTCCGAGTACAGCCTGGTCGAGGGCGTCGTGATCGTGAAGACCTGGGAGTCACCCGGTCGGGTGAGCAGGCCGCCCAGGGTAGACGACTGGTTCAGGTTCCCCTTGGGAGCGCCGCCGGGGCCGAGCCCGAAGCTGCCGGCGAGAGTGTAGATCGAGTTCGACGGCCGAGTTGTTGACGATGGTGGCGTACTGTTCCTTGGCCCGGACGCCGAGCACGTCGTCGAGCGTCAGGTACGAGTTCTGCGTCGCGAACGGGAGGGTCACCGGAATGCTGAAGAATCCAACCTGCACATAAGCCTGATAGCTGGGGAGCGCCCCGTTGAACGTGGTGGTCGTCCCGTTATTGTTATCGGCGGTGAGGTTGAGGTTCTGGTCGGCGAAGTACTGGTTTGGGCTATCGTACGAGAGGACATCGTTGACCGTGCCCGGGCCCAGCGGCGTCGGGTCGGTCTTGCCGTCGGTCCGGACATGGCTCAGGCCGAAGGTGTGCCCGGCCTCGTGCGCGATCGAGCGGCACGATGTCAAAAATGTTGACATGCGAAGAATCCGCCCCGAACTCCGTATGCTGCGACAACTGGTAGGTCGCCTGGTTGGTCAACGAGCCGACGACCGGGTCAACGAAGGCGACGTCGTACTTGTCGGAGTTGATCGTATGGCCGGGCCGGGGGTAGTCGAGCGACGAGCTGAGCGTCTCGGCATAGGTATACTTGGTGAACGAGAACTTGCCGTTGGTATTGGTGGTGGTCGAATTCGCGGCGTTGCCGCCGACGAAGACCGTGGTGTCGCCCGGGCCGGTGCCGTACGAGCCGAGATAGGCCCGGTGGACCGAGACGTTGAACGGGGCGTAGACCTCGGAGACCTCGTAGAGGATGTCCTGGATGTCGCGCTCGCGGTTCAGCGAGGTGTCGCCAGGCTCCCGCTCGAACGGGCGAATGGTGAAGGTCGCGCCGTGGGGATTGTTGACGGGGTCTTGCGGGACCGTCCCGCCGTCGAAGTTGATGTAGAGGTTCGTGAAACCGGCGTGCGGCGGTGTCAACGCCGCGATCTGCGAGACGTCCGTGTAAGTGGGGGTGGGGGAAACCGTCATCAACGTCCGGGCCTCCAGCGCCTCGATGGGCACCGTCCAGGCAATCGGGCGGCCTTTCCTCGGGTCGCGGTGACGGGCTTCAAACTGACAGGTGCGGAACCAGATGCGTTTCATCGGGGGATTTTCGACCTCGGAGAGCCGAGGTCCCGGGCGGAGCGCGATCGTCCCCGGCGCCGAAGGGGGCTCCTCGGCGTGCTCGGGTCGGCAGCGCGAGACGCCTCGCGCCCCCGGACCTCGGGTCGATCGATTCATCGCGACGGGGCGTCCGACACCCCGACCCGGGACGTGATCACGGCGCGATCGAGGGAGACACCCCTCGCGATGGAGTTGAGCTTCGCCGTGTCTTCCTCTCCGCGATCTCTACGAAGTTTGATGTGGGCGAGGGACATCGATGTGTCCTTTTTCCATCGGAGCTTCAGAGGTTCTCACTGATGCCCGACACTTTTCGGCAGACCGCCCCGCGAAGGCGTTTTCTGCCTCCCTCTTCCTCTGGGAGAGGGCCGGGGTGAGCGGGGTCGCCGGGCGAGTGAGCCCCGAATCAGGCCCCTTGGGCCGCCTCGATCCGGCCGGAGAGCCGACCGACCTTCGAGGCCATCCGGAGGTCCCAGACCTCTCGGGCGTGCTGGTCGGCGTCGTTGCCGCCGACCACGACGAACGGGCTGGGCGTGGTCGGGTAAAGAATCCGTCCGCTGAAGGACTCGGGGACGATGATCGACACGTTGGCGACCGCGGGGGGCTTCGCCATGACGGGGACCGTCATCGACGTGCCGCACGCCTTGCACCTGATCCGCTTGCCCGCGTGCGCATCGTTCGACCGTGCGCAAAATGGCCCATGATCGGCCCCGGGGCCCCGGAATCCCCCACGGGCCGATCAAGTTCCCCGGGCCAAACGCCCGATGAAACCGATATTAATGGTTAATCCGCGTTGATGGAGAGTCCGCTCCGGGATCGGACGTCCCGGGACGCGTCGGCGAAAACCGGGAGGAACCCATGAGCGGACGAACGGGCGGGCTTTCGAGGCGATGGTCCTGGGGTTTATCCGCCCTGACCGTGGGTTTCCTCTCCCTGGCGGCCGGTCGGACGACGGCGCAGGTCCCTCCGCCTTCTCAGCCGGCCGATTATGCCTCGGTCGTCGACGGACGAGAGTCCGACCCGGGAGGAGGTCCCGCTCCGGTGGCCCCTCGGGCCTCGACGGGGCTGTTCGGGACGATCGCCGAATCGTTCTTCGGCGACGTCAACGCCGAGGGACGCTGGAGCCCGCTGGGCCTTCGAAGCTTCTTCAGCGAGGGCTGGCACGAATCCTGGGTCGCGGCGCCGGCGGGTGGGGAGGGCCTGACTCCTCGCCAGGGATGGCTGAACGCCTTCGACGGGACGTTCTACCCCCTCAGCTTTTTTCGACATCCTGAGTGAGACGGTCAACCTCAGGACGACCTACCGGGGCAACCGCTACGCGGACAGCGTCTCGGGGTTCCTGCCGTTCTCGCGCCGCCTCCAACTGAGGTTCGACGCGCCGGTCGTTGTCTCCAACGGGACGGCGGCGCGGAATCGGGGCTACGCGAGGGAGTTCGGCGACCTGGTCATCACGCCTCGGTTGCTGCTCTCGGAGAGTGCGGCGACCTCGCAGGTGTTCGCCGTTTTGATCCGCGCCGACGGGGACGCACGCCACGGGCAACCGGATCATGGCCCTCACGCCCCGCTACGAGTTCTGGACCAACCCGGTGGGCTCGTGGGTCGCGCGAGGGTCGGCCGGGTTCTTCGTGCCGCTGAACAAGGCCGAGACGCCCGCGCAGACCGCGTTCGTCGGCGGCCTGGCCGTGGGCCGCTACCTCCGGCCGCACGACGTCCCGTTCGGCGACCTCGTGTTCTACGGCGACTCGAATCTCTCCGTCCCGCTCGACGGCGGGGCCGCGCGGGGGACCCTCGCCACCGTCGGGGCCGGGGTCCGGTTCCACGTCGCCAACAATAACTTCGTACTGGCCAGCTGGGAGTTTCCGGTCACCGGCCCGCATCCCGACACCTACCTCGTGTCGTTCGCCCTGGTGAAGAGGTTCTGAGCGTCGCCCCGGCCCTCCGGGCGTGTCGCGGCGACCACGGGCGATCCGAATAGCCTGGGAGGGACGGCCGAGGCGCCGGAGGGACCGGGACGATCCGGCCGTTCGCCGTCCCGTTCAAGGCGTCCCGGACCCTCGGACCATGCCGGACGGAGCCCATCGCATGTCGATGATCGCGAACTTGCTGGCCCTGGCCCTGATCGCCGCCGACGGGCCTCCGGCCAACCCATCAGCCATGCCGAAGATCGCCAGGCCGCACGATGGCAACCCCGAGCCGCTGGAGTTGTGGAACCTCACCCTGCGCGAGGCGATCCGGCTCGGCCTGGAGAACTCCGAGGTCATTCGCGTGATCTCGCTCGGATTCAGCGGCGTCGGGGGCGGTTTCGAGCCGGTGCCGACACCCTTGACCGATCCGGCCAACCCCTCCGACATCACGATCGCCCCGCTCAACCGCGACGCCTCGATCTGGAACTTCCAGGCCGAGGTGATGGCCCACGTCCGGTCGGTCGAGCAGCTCTACTGGTCGCTCTGGAGCCTGCAAGCCGCGCTCGAGGCCCGCGAGGCCGCCGTCAAGGAGGGCGAGAAGGCCCTCGCCCGCGAGCGGGCCGAGATGGAAGTCGTTCATGGCAGTGCCGTCGACATCGCCGAGGCCGAGCAGCAACTGGAGACGTTCAAGCTCGACCTGGTGAGCGTCACCTCGGACCTCATCACGGCCGAGCGGCAGTTCCGGAACATCCTCGGCCTGCCGACGGCCGACGGCCGACGGATCATCGCCGCCACGCCACCGATGCGGGCGAAGGTCGCGCCAAACTGGGAATCGAGCCGCCGCGCAATGCTCGGATCGAACCCCGAGATCGTTCAGCAGAGGGTTATCGACCGCCTATTCGAGTTGCGATTGCTCCTGGCGAGGAACCAGCTCTTGCCGCCGCTGAGGCCGGAGGAACGGCGACAGGTCGAGGAACTCGGCCAGGTTTCCCCCGAGGTTGACGCCACGGTCTCGACGATCCTCGGCCGCCCGGTCCCCCAGCCCGATCCCGCCCCCCAGACCAGGACCGATCCCGTCCCAAAGGCCGAAACCTGGGAGAGCGGTGGTCGCTTCTCGATGCCGATCGGCATTCGGGCTCCGCTGGCCAATATCCGTCAGGCCCAATACCGGCTCCTCCAACAGAGGGCGGCCCTCCGCCAGGCCATCGACCAGTTGACCGAGACGCTGGGCCGGTTCTTCGGGGCGATCGAGGCGGAACACGATCAATTCGAGGCCGCCCGCCGGCACACGGAAGAGGCCGGGAGACGCCTCGAAGCCCAGCGGGCCTTTTTCGAGGAAGGGCGGATCACCATCGACCGCCTCTTCGACGCCATCGCCCGGCACGCCGACGCGGTCGCGGCCGAGGCCGAGCACCTGGCCGAGTACAATACCGCGATCGCCGCTTTCGAGGAGTCGAAGGGAACGCTCCTGGCCCACGAGGCGATCGCGATCGCCGATCGCCCGAGGTCGCGTCAGGCTTACGTCCAGGCGAAGGATCGGGAAGTCGCGCCCGCCTCCTTCGACAAGCTTCCCGAGGCCCCCGAGCCGGTCCCCGCTCCCGCCGCTCCCGCGCCGGCCGGGAGGACGTTCAAGCTCAAGGCCAAACTCGGCCCCGGCGGGCTGGACCTCGACATCGAGGTCCACGAAGCTGCCGGCGGCCGCGCCCGTTGACCAGGGGCACTGAGACGAGTCTCGCGAACAAGGATCGCAAGGGCCGGCGAGCCGTCGATGGGTGGGAATGCCGATGGTTTCATTACCATTTGAGTTCATCATCAACGGCCCGCCTGTCTCCCATCAGACGAGGAATCCGGCACGACTCAGGGATTGGAAGGCCCTCGTCCGGACCGAGGCCGCGAAGCGGTGGCCTCCGTGGACGGCGCCGGTTCAGGTTGCCTTGAAAATCACGGTCGTCTACTATCACGACAGCGAGGTCGTCCGGATCGACGAAGATAACATGATCAAGCCGACCCAGGACGCCATGAACGGCCTGGTCTACGTGGACGACCGCCAGGTAACGGATGTCTCGGCACGGAAGACCGACCTGAACGGGAGCTTTCGCATCCGTGGGCTCTCTCCGGTCCTCGCCGAGGGCTTTTGCCGGGACCGAGAGTTCCTCCACGTCAGGGTCGAGGCGAGGCCCGATCACCAGGATTTGCTATGAGCCGAAACGCCTATCAGAAACTGGAGAGCCGCCGCCTCCGGGAAGTCGCGCGGGAATATGAAGGTCAAGGTTACCGGGTGGTCCTCCACCCGGAACCGGCCGACCTCCCGGATTTCCTCGGGAGCTTCGAGCCGGATATGATCGCCGAGGGGCCAGAAGGCTCGATCGTCGTCGAGGTCCGATCGCACCCCTCGCTGCCCGGGTCCGATGAATTGAAGACGCTGACCGAGGCGGTCGAGGGCAAGCCGGGCTGGCAGGTCGAATTGATCGTCACCAACCCGACCCGCGAGCGGCCCTCCCGCGAGGACGCCGACATCCTCACGCCGGGCGAGGTCCGCGATCGGCTCGACGCCTCGAAGATGCTCCTCGACCGGGGACTGGTCGACCTCGCCCTGGTCGCGGCGTGGTCGGCTGCCGAGGGCGCGATGCGACTGGCGGCCGGTCGTCACGAGATCGAGCTCGAAGAATCGTCTCCTTCCTACCTGGCGAAGGCGCTCTACACCTTCGGTGTGATTGACTCCGGCCAGTTCTCGACGTTCCAGGACGCCCTCCGGTCCCGCGACCGGATCGTCCACGCCTACCGCCTCGCCGACTTCTCTCCGGAGATCGTCGGGCGGTTGATCGGGGCCGTCGGTGGCCTGCTGGAGCCGGAATGATCTTGTCCAGCGGGAACATGACGCGGCTCGCCCCGCCCGCGTCGCCTTGACCCTCCGGGCGTCCTCGACTACGATAAGCGTGGATGTCACGCGGCGTGGAAAATCCGCAAAGGCTTGACAAAACGCGACATAAGAGGACGGCGACGATGGCCTACAGCACGACGGTCTCCCGGCACAGGACGCGCGAGGTCGCCATCGGCGACCGGATCGTCGGCGGCGAGCAGCCGATCCTCGTCCAGTCGATGACCACGACCAACACCTTCGACATCGACGAGACGGTCGCCCAGATCCACGCCCTCGAAGAGGCCGGGTGCGAGCTGGTCCGCGTCACCGTCCCCAAGAAGGAAGACGTCGAGGCGTGCAAGGCGATCAAGTCGCGGATCAAGCTGCCGCTGATCGCCGACATCCACTACGACTACAAGATGGCCCTGGCCTGCCTCGACGCCACGACCGACGACGGCCGGCGGCGCCGTTGACAAGATCCGGATCAACCCCGGCAACATCGGCGGGGTCGAACGGTTCAAGGAGGTCATCCGCAAGGCCAAGGACAAAGGGCGTGCCGATGCGAATCGGCGTCAACTCGGGGAGCCTGGAAAAGGACCTGATCGACAAGTACGGCTTCCCCTGTCCCGAGGCGATGGTCGAGAGCGCCCTCCGGGCGATCGAGACGTGCGAGTCGCTCGGCTACCGCGAGATCATCGTCTCGCTCAAGGCCAGCCACGTCCCGACGGCCGTCGAGTGCTACACCCAGTACGCCCGCGCAGAGCGGCTATCCGACGCACGTCGGGATCACCGAGGCCGGCTCGCGCGAGTACGGCACGCTCAAGAGCGCCGCGGGCATCGGCGCGATCGTCCTGAGGGGGATCGGCGACACGATCCGCGTCTCGTTGCTGGGCGACCCGGTGCCCGAGATCGCCGCCGGGTTCGACATCCTCCGGGCCTGCGACCGCCGGGTCAACCGCCCCGAGGTCGTCGCCTGCCCGACCTGCGGCCGGCTCGACATCGACCTCGAACGGATCGTCGCCGAGGTCGAGTCGAAGATGAAGCACCTCAAGGACCCCTTGCGGATCAGCATCCTCGGCTGCCTGGTCAACGGCTTCGGCGAGGCCAAGGAGGCCGACCTCGGGATCGCCGCCGGCGGCGGCAAGGGGATCATCTTCAAGCGAGGCGTGCCGATCCGCCGCGTCTCCGAGGCCGAGATGGTCGAGGCCCTCCTCGAAGAGGTCACCCGGTTCGCCGAGGAGACCCCCGCCCTCAAGCCCCACCAGGAGAAGAAGAAGCCGGCCCTGACGGTCCTGAATTGATCGAGAGAGGCGGGAGGATTGGGCCATGCCATTACTCGATCACTTCCGCCCGCCGCTCAGCATCCGACGGAACTGGCACTCGTTCCACAATGCCTGGGCAACGGCCATTGCCTGGGATCTCAATGCGCGGCTGCCGGAGGGCTACTTCGCCGAGGCAAACGCCCAGTTCGGCATCGAGATCGACGTGGCGACGTTCGAGGAGCCGGGAAAGCCCCGGCCCGGTCCGGAGTCCTCGTGGACTCCGCCGGCCCCGTCAATGACGATCCCATTCGCGATCGTGACCGACACGGTCGAAGTGGTCGTGTACGACACGTCCGCCGGCCCGATCCTGGCCGGGGCGATCGAGCTGGTCAGCCCGGCCAACAAGGACCGCCCGGCCCATCGCGAGGCGTTCGTCTCGAAATGCGAAACCTATCTGAACGGTGGGCTCGGGCTGGTCGTGGTCGACGTCGTGACGTCCCGAGGCGGTAATCTGCACGGCGAATTGCTCGCCCGGCTCCAGGTTCCAGGAGTCACGTCGTCCGGTGATGACCTCTACGCCTCGGCCTACCGACCGGTTGACCGCCAAGGTCAAATCAGCCTTGACATCTGGAGAGAATCGCTCGCTCTGGGCGTCCCGCTGCCCGTGATGCCGCTCTGGCTCAAAGGAGGCCTCTGCCTGCCGCTCGACCTGGAAGCGACCTACGAACGGGCCCGCCGTGAGCAACGGATGGCCGACGGCGCCTGATCGATCCCCCTCTCGAATCGAGCCCAATCCACGTGTCAATCTTCAAAAAGAGCCGGAAGTACGGCACGATCCTCCTGTGCGTCTGGCTGATCGCCTCGGGAGCGATCTCGCTCCTGCACGCGGGCATCCCGTACTCCGAGCCGATCCTCGCCGTGCTGGCGATCGCGGCGGGGGTGCTGATCCTGATCGATCGCTGAGTCCCGATCTTCACGCGAAGGACCCGGTGCGATGGCCAGCAACCGGACCGAGGAAGGACAACCGGAGCCCGAAGTGCCTCCGCCCCGACGGTTCCTGATCCTCGACGCGATGGCTCTCGTCCTGGCCGCGGCCTTCATGCTCTCGGCCCCCGGCGCGCTCCTGCGGCTGCGGGCGCACGACAACATGTTCTTGAACTTTGGCGGTCGCTCGGTCTCCCCCTACTCGGCCGCGCTGGCCGTCCTGGGCCTGAGCTTCGCCCTGCTGCCCTTCATCCTGGCCCGGCCGGGCGACCGCCGACGGCTGCGGCAAGGCGCCCGGGGCTCCTCGTCCACCTGGTGACCGTGGTCGTGTTCGGTTGGATGTTGGTCGACTGGGGAATCCAAAGGCAGGTCCGGGACGAGAGCACGGTCTACCTCGACTATTATCCGGTGCCGTCGAGCCTAATGTACATCGTTATGCATCTCGGGATGTCGATGTCGCTCGGGGTCGCGATCGCCTGGATCACGCTGGCGATCGTCGGCCGCTGGCGGCCCGATCGCGGCTGGGACGACCGGCTCGGGCGTCTCGTCGGCTGTTTCTGGCTGATCTACGGGCCGGGCGAATCCCTGGTGAACGCTTTGATGGCCCATTGAGGCTGACCCATGTCGACGCACCAATCGCCCCGGCTCCGGATCTTCCAGGCTCTCTGCCTCCTGACGTGCTCGCAGCCCGCCCTGGCCGACGGGCCGAAACCCGACCCGACCCTCATCGCCCGCGAGAACGCCCGCGAAGGGGCCAGGGACTGGCAGCTCACGCGGGTCCGGGTCGACGGGATGGACGGCTTCCGTTCGCCCTGGATCGAGGGGTACGCCTCGAAGCAGAGCGTCAAAGGCGGCGAGTCGATCGACCTCCTCGTCTCGACCAACCCGCCCGGCAAGTTCCTCATCGAGATCTTCCGGATGGGCTACTACGGCGGCCGAGGGGCGCGGCTGATGCGGACGCTCGGGCCGTTCGAGGGGAAAACTCAACCCACTCCCAAGCCCGGCGAGAAGGACCTGCACGAATGCCACTGGGAAACGACCACAACCCTGACCATCCCCGACGACTGGCCGAGCGGCGTCTACCTCGGCCGGCTCACGCTCCAGCCGCCCGACGAGAACTCGGCCCCGTGGCAGAGCTACGTCGTCTTCGTGGTCCGAGACGACCGGCCGGTTGACGTCCTCGTTCAATGTTCCGACAACACCTGGCAGGCGTATAACCGCTGGCCGAGCCATTACTCGGTCTACACGCATCCGAAAGGGATTCAAGGGCCCGTGGGCCGCCGTCAGCTTCGACCGTCCTTACGGGCGCGAGGCGCAGTTCCGGGGCGTGGTCGACGACCCGCTGACCGTCGGCTCGGGGGAGTTCCTCCCGTTCGAGTTCCCCCTGGCCTACTTCCTGGAGCAGCACGGCTACGACGTGGCCTATTGCTCGAACTCCGACATGGTCACGCCCGATCGAGGCTTGAAAGCCAAAGTCTGGATCAGCGTCGGCCACGACGAGTACTGGGATCGTCGCCAGTATGACAGCGTGGTCAAGCTCCGCGACTCGGGCGTGAGCCTGCTCTTCCTCTCGGGCAACTCCGTCTGCTGGGTCGCCCCGCTGCTCACGTCCAGCGACGGCCGACCGGCCCGGATTTTCTCGCGAGGCGGGCCTTACGGGGCCAGTTACAAGTACGCCGAGCGTCGAGAGCGCGAGCACGGCCCGTTCCCCGAGCGCGGCCCCGACGAGGGTTATCTCATGGGCGCCCGGAACGTCGAACCCGTCAACGGCGGCGGCGACTGGGTCTGCGTCAAGCCCGAGCACTGGATCTTTGAGGGAACCGGGATGAACAAAGGCGAGCACATCCCCGGCCTGATCGGCTGGGAGTACCACGGCGACCCGCCGGTCGACCTGCCGGGCCTCGAAATCGTCGGCGAGGGCACGGCCCTGGTCGGCGGCGTGACGCCTCAGCGCTGGTCGAGCACGATCTACCCCGGCCCGAAGAGTAATTTCGTCTTCAACGCCTCGACGATCTTCTGGGCCCAGGGGCTCAGCTCGCCGCCGGGCCACACCCTACCCTGGACCCACTGGACCCGCCCCCACGGCCCCGACGACCGCGTCCAGCGGATCACCCACAACCTGCTCCGCCGGGCGATCCAAAGGCCGGGTTTATAGTGCAACCGGGACCGACGGCCGATCACGGAGCGGATGCCTTGGGACCGCCGATCAACGGCTCGGCCTCGCGGCGGAGGATGAGGAAGTCGGCCCGGGCCCACCAGCCGGTGTCCTGGGAGAGCACTTCGAGCTTTGGCCCGTCGACGCCCGGGACGTTCGGCACGTGATCGGTCGATTCGAGCCATCGACGGGCCTCCTCGGCGTGGCCGAGCTTCGCGTGCGCCAGCGCGATGACGAGCCGGTTCAGCGCCACGGCGTGCCACTTCGGATCGATCTTGATCGACTGTTCGGCGTCCCGGATGGCCTCCTCGGGCTGGCCGGCGCGGAGGCAGGCCAGGGCCAGGACGTAGACGTTCAAGCCGCCCGTGGACGGTTTCGCCGCGGACCGGGCGAACCGGAGCGGCACTTGCGGGTCGGCGATGGCGTCCGGCATCAGGACGCAAACGCGGGCCACGTGGGAATCGGTCGGATCGGACTTGCCGAAGCGCTCGATCACCGAGGTACAGGCCCGTCGATATCCCTCCTTGTCGCCGGCCAGGATGAGCACCCCGGCCAGGCGATGCCAGGAGGACGGGTTGTCGGGCGACTCCTCGACGGCCCGGCGGAGGTCGGCGACCATCTCCCCGAAGGCGGCGGCGGCCTCGCCGAGGCGGCCGGCGCGGAGCAGGGTCTCGCCGATCTGGAAGCGGGCCGTCTCGTCACCCGGCTTGCGCTTGAGGATCGAGCGGAAGGCCGCCAGCGCCTCGTCGAACTGGCCCGCCTCGCGCAGGGACATCCCAAGACGATAAGTGGCCGCTCCGAGCAGGGCGCCACGTTTGTCCGACTCGCGGTAGGCGTCGATCGCCTCGGCGAGCCGGCCCTGCTGATGGAGGAGCTCGCCGAGCTCGAACGGGCTCAACGAGTCCCTCGGGTTGAGGCGGATCGCCTCGCGATACCTCTCGATCATCTTCTCGGGCGAGGTCGGGGTCGGGGCGTCCTTGGGCCCTTCGTCGACCCGGACGACCAGAGGTGCCCGGCTCCCTGCCGGGCGCTCCGGCGGGAGGGGTTGCTCGGGGTCCCAGTCGAGCCCCATCGCGCGGAGGCGGACGCGGACGGCGCGGAGGTCCCAGAGCTCGACCGTCTGCTTCGGGGTCAGCACGGCGAGATGTTGACCGTCGGGGCTGAACACGATCTGGTCGACGCCCGAGCGCTCGGGAGGCTCCAGGGTCGCAATGACCGTACCCCGGCCGATGTCGTAGAGCTTGACCAGGTCCGTCCGCTTGTCGAGGAACGCGAACCAGCGGCCGTCGGGCGAGAAGGCGAGCCGTCCGGTGTCCCAATCCATGGGGATCGAGGGGCCCGGCTTCCACGTGCCGACCTCGAACAGCCGGTAGCCCGACTTCTCGTGGACGGCGAGCCAGCGGCCGTCCGGGCTGAACGCCGGGATATGCGATTTCGCCGTGAGTTCACGGACGAACTGGCCGGTCCGAGCATCCCAGACTTTCGCCGTGGTCGGCTGCCACGTGCCCGTGGCGACCCAGCGCCCGTCGGGGCTCAGCGCGATGTTGCGGAGATTGGAGACCGTATTCAGCCAGGGAATCAGCTCGGGAAACCGGGCGTCGACGACCGTGAACTGCGAGCCGAACGGGAAGCAAAGTGCGAGCGACCGCCCCGAGCCGTCCCAGGCCAGCGGCCCGGGGCCGCGATTCCGCAATTCGATGACCGATGGCGGGCCGAAGGTCATTTCGCCATCGCGGGGGCCCGACCCTCGGCCGATCGGCCAGGACCGCATGCCCTTCAACCCTCGGACCACGAGCCGATCGCCCGAGGGGCTGAATCCGGTCCCCTGGGAGAACTGTTCGGGAAGAAGGCCGAGCTCGGCGACGGTATCCGTGTCCCAGAGGCGGATGCCGTCGGACCCGCAGGTGAACAGGATCCGGCCGTCGGGGCTGAAGCCGAGGTCGGTGATCGGTATCTGGCCGACGGTGAGCGAGAACCGATTGCCGAGGTGAATCTGGCGATGGGAGATCGTCCGGCATTCCCGGCCGTCCGCCACGTCCCAGACACCGAGCCAAATCTGGCTGGCCGAGGCCAGCACGCGATCATCCCCGCTCCAGTGGAGCAGGATGGCGCCCGGGGGGCGATCGATGACATGTTGCCGGCCGCTGATCGGGTCCCAGAGCCTCGTCGTGCCGTCCCAGGCGCAGGAGGCCAGCAGGTCGCCCGAGTGGCTGAAGGCCAGGTGGATTCCGGCGTCGAGGTGCCCCTCCAGCCGGGAGATCGGCCGGGGTGGGGTCGTCTGGACGTCCCAGGTCTGGATCGCATGGTCGTTGCCACCTACCGCCAGGACCCGGCCATCGCCCCGCCAGCAGATCCCGTCGGCACCGTTCGCGATGCTCAATCCCGCCATCTGGACGCCGGTCGCCGTGTTGAAGATCTCGACGGCCCGGGACCACTCGGACCGGCTCGTGACGGCGAGGGCCTCGCCCGACGGGCTGAAGGCCATGTTGCAGATCTCGGCCGTCCTGGGGATCGTCCGGAGCGTCTTCCCGGAGGCCGTCTCGATCAGGCCGATCGACCGATTGGAGTAGCCGACGGCCGCCCGGCGGCCGTCCGGCGAGAAGGCCAGGGCCCAGCCGATGCACTTCGGCCCGTCGCGCAAGACGAGGCGGCCGGTCTCGAGGTCCCAGATCAGGGCGGCCGCCCCGGGGATCGTGACCGCCCCGAGATAGCGGCCGTCGGGGCTGAACGCGACCGGCACGGCGTCGACGGCGGGGGCCGGAAGCTCCAGCCGACGGATCGTCCCGCCGTCGACCCAGCTCCGGACGAGCACCTGCGGGCCGGGGCCGACCTGGGTGAACCGGGCCCGATCGGCGTCAACGGCCACGCCGAACTTGGCCTCCCGGGGCGCGGCGATCTGCTTCGAGATCCTCAGGTCGGCCAGGGCGAGACAGGCGATGACCTCGTCGCGCGCCCGCTCCGAAGGGCGGATCGCGATCGCCTCGGCCAGATTCTCCAGCCCCTTGAACCGCTGGCCGGCGTGGTGGACGAGCCGGCCGAGCGCGGCCTGACCGAGCAGCGACTCGGCGAGCCGGTCCTGCGCCCGGGATTCGGCCTGCTCGGAACGGGTCAGCAGGCCATGGAGCCGGACCGCGACCCCCGCCGAGCCGGCCGCCAGGATGACCAGGAGCAAGGCCACCGACGCGGCCAGCCCGGCGACGGCCGGGTTGCGCCGGCACCAGCGCCAGGCCCGCTCGGCCTTCCCCGCCGGCCGGGCCTGGATCGGCCGGCCTTCGATCCAGTTTCCCAGGTCGTCCGCCAGCGCGGCGGCCGATCCGTAGCGCCGGGACTGCTCCTTCTGGAGGCATTTCAGGCAGATCGTCTCCAGGTCGCGCGGGATCGAGGGATTGAGCCGCCGAGGCGGCACCGGCTCCTCGCTGACGACCTGGATCAGCGTGTCCATCGGCGAGGCCGCCTGGAACGGCGGCCGGCCCGTCAGGAGGGCATAGAGCGTCGCGCCCAGAGAATAAACGTCGGCCGCCGGTCCAATCTCGCCGCGCTGGCCGCCGGCCTGCTCGGGCGGCATGTAGCTGGGCGTCCCCATGATCTGGCCCGAGCCGGTCAGACCGCTGTCCCCCCGGACCTGCTTGGCCAGGCCGAAGTCGGTGACCTTGGGGTGGCCCTCCGGGTCGAGCAGGATGTTGGCCGGCTTCAGGTCGCGGTGGATCACGCCGCGACGGTGGGCGTACTCGATGGCCTGGCTGACGGTCCGGATCAGCTCGGCGGCCTCGCGGGCCGGCAGAGGGCCGTCGGCCAGTCGCTGGGAGAGGCTCATCCCCTCGACGAAGCCCATCGAGAAGTAATGCTGGCCCTCGTGCTGGCCGACCTCGAAGATCGGCACGATCCCCGGATGGTCGAGGTTCGCCGCGGCCTCGGCCTCGATGTAGAACCGCCTGACGTCCGCCTCGGAGGCGAGCTGGCCGGCCAGGATCATCTTGAGCGCGACGGTCCGGTTCAGGTTGACCTGCCTGGCCTTGTAAACGACCCCCATCCCGCCCCTGGCCAGTTCGCGGACCAGCTCATAATCGCCGAAGTAGCGGACGCTCCCGAGGTCCGACCCGGCGGCCGGGCCCGGCTGGCGGAAGTCAACCGTGCGGTCGTTGCCCATCGTCTCCTGAGGGGGACGGTTGGAATCGTGCCGGACCGTCTCCTCGGGACGCCGGCCCGGGTCGGGGCGCCAGCGTGGGGGCCTCGGTGTCCTGGAGGTCGCCCCGGCTCGCCGGCCGGCTCGTCGGGGCCTCGTAGAGGTCGGGATTGATCTCAGGGATCGGAGCGGCCGGGGTCGAGTCTTCGAAGGCGAGATCGACCGCCCGGGCGTGCCCCGGAAACCGGGCGAGGTACCGCTCGCGCTCGGCCGGCTCGCCCCGGTCGGCGAGCAATTCGCGCTCCAGCGCGATCAGCTCGACCAGGAGCGGCTCACGCGCCGGAGTTCTCGACCCTGGCCAGCAATTCCTCGATCGAGACCCGGCGCCCGTCCCGCCAGGCGTCCTCGAACTCGCGGCAGAGACGGTCGATCCGGCGGGCGAGGTCGGGGTCGTCGGGCGGCATGGCGGGACTCCTCCGGCTCGGTTCGAAGGAAGCGGGTGCGCGAACGTCCTATCGAGGTGATGACCTTTCGCGGCCTTCACGTGCCAGGCGTGTCCGACAAACCTCGGCCCGAAGGCCCAGGGCCTCAGGATTCCGCCGGATCATCGGCCCGCCAGATGGTCCGGATCAGGGCGAGCTGGCGGGCGACGGTCCGCCGGGCGCAGCCGAGCTTCTCGGCGATCTCGTCGACGCTGAACCCCTCCATCCGCCAGACCGCGACCTTCCGCAAGGTGTCGTCCCCCAGGCGGTCGAGCAGCCGCCGATATTCCTCGACGACGATCGCCGCCGATTCCGGAGTCGGCTCGGTGCCCACGGCGCGGGCCAGGACCTCGTCCTCGTCGTCGAGCGAACTGAGCTGCGACTCGTTCCGGACGAGGCCGGCCCCGCGCTTCTGACGGTTCTGGCGGCGCGACTCGGAGATCGCCTTGCGCGTCGTGATCACGACGAGCAGGCGCCAGAGGTCGTCGCGGTCGAAGAGGTCGGGATAGCGGCCGTCGGCCGCGCCGCCGCAGAAACTATCGAAGGCGCTGAGCGCGACGTCTTCCTCGTCGACGGCCACGTCGGAGGCCCTCGACGCGTCGAGCTTCCGCCGGGCCAGCCCGACCATCCTCCGGAAGTACCGACCCCAGAGCGCCGCGCGGCCTCCTCGACCGATCCCTCGCCATCGACGGCCGACGCGGAGGCCGCACCGGCCGAGCGCAGGACATACATCCATCGCGTGATGGACCCTTCGTCGAGACGTTCAGTCATGCGTGTATCCTCTTGCTGTTAGAGAGGAAACGCATTTTAAGAGAGGAGTTCAGGAAATCTCTAGAGAATTTCGAGATTCGAATGGCACGAGGCGGAGAGGTTCGGCGATGAGCGGTTAGCGGCCCATTTTCCGCGGCGATTTCACCGGGGAGCCGAGACGATGCTGGGATATCTTCGAGTCGAGTCCGGGCCCGACGAGGGGCGGATCTTCAACTTCCTGGACGGGATAACTTTGGTCCTCGGCCGGAGCCAGAAGACCGACACGCAACTCAAGGACTTCTCGGTCTCGCGGTTCCACTGCGAGGTCCAGGCCGCCGATGGCCGGCTGACCCTCCGGGATCGGGAGGGGTCGTCGGGCGCGTTTGTCAATGGGAAGAAGGTCGCCGAGCAGGTTCTGAAGTCGGGCGATACGATCCGGATCGGCGAGACCGAGATCAAGGTCCACCTCGCGGGGATCGCCGACGCCGAGACGATCACCGCCGCGCAAAAGGCCGCGCGGCACGCTCCAGGAGGAGGCCACCGGCCTCACCGGCCAGTTCATCGGCCATTACGAGGTGGGGCCGGTCGTCGCGAAGGGGAGCACCGGGACGGTCTACAAGGCGAAGGACATCCGCGACGGCAAGCCCGTCGCCCTGAAGATCCTCCACCCGGACTTCGCCGACGACGAGGAGGACGTCCTGCGCTTCGTCCGCGCGATGCACACAGCGGCGGACCTGAAGCACCCGAACCTCGTCGGGCTCCTGGCCGCCGGCAAGCTCGGCGGCCTCTGCTGGATCGCCATGGAGTACGTCGAGGGGGAGAGCCTGGCCAACGCGATCAAGCGGATCGCCGTTGCGGGGATGATCAAGTGGACCTACGCGCTCCGCGTGGCCGTGCAGGTCGCCCGGGCGCTGGAGGTCGCGCACCGGCACCAGGTCGTCCACCGGAACATCTCGCCCAGGAACATCCTGGTGACCCGGGACAATCCTCCGGTGGCGAAGCTGGGCGATTTGATGCTCGCCAAGGCGCTCCAGGGGGTCAAGGCGAAGGCGATCACCCGGCCGGGCGAGCTCGTCGGCGACATCATTTACATGTCCCCCGAGCGGACCCGCGAGGACGCCCAGGTCGAACACCCGCTCGGACATCTACGCCCTGGGAGCGACGCTCTACCTCCTGCTCACCGGCCGACCGCCGTTCGACGCCGGCTCGCTGGTGGCGACCCTGACCAAGATCCGCCAGGAGGACCCGATCCCGCCCAAGAAATATCAACTGGCGATCCCGGACGCGTTCCAGGACCTGGTGCTCAAGATAATGGCCAAGCGGCCGGAGTCGCGCCCGCAGACGCTGACCGAGGTCGTCAAGGACCTCGAACGGATCGCCCTCTTCGCGGGGATCAAGATCTGAGGCGTCCGGCGCGGCGCGAGGCTCAGACCGGCCCGGGACGAATCCCGGTCAGTAGTCATCGAAGATCGCCCCACCCACGGAGACCCGGAAGCCAGGCAGATAGGGCTCGGCCGAGAGTTCTTGCGAGGCGCTGAATGTTTCGGGTTCATGTCCCGGACGATGGACGGTCACGATCCAGAACTCGGTATCCACGACCCAGACGACCGTCCCGGCGGCCAGGTATTCGTGGACCCGCTCCGCGACGTCTCCGTGGGTGTCCCACGGTTCGAGGATCTCCACCGCCAGGATCGGCGGGCCGTCGATATAGAACTGGTCGCGAGGTGTCACGGACATCTGTTCGGCCGAGGCCACCGAGATGTCACTGCCGATCAATGTGTCTGGATTTCGGCGCAGGAGGAAGCCGACGCCGAAGCCTTGGACGCGGGGTCTCGGCCTCGGACGGGTCTCCTCCCAGGATTTCAGCAGGGAGCAGAAAGTCGTCAACGTCTCGGCATGCGACGGAGTGTGGAACCGACGGGGCCACTCGCGTAAGCGGCCCCGGATCAGCTCCCGATCGACCGACGTGTCGAGGAGCGGGAGGAATTCATCCACGGTCATCAACCTGTCGGCGATCATGCCCCCTCCTCGCTCACGCCCGCAGCCCGATCGATACATATTTCGTTTCGAGATACGCATCGAGCCCCTCGATCCCCAGCTCGCGGCCCATGCCCGATTCCTTCATGCCGCCGAAGGGGCACTGGGGCGTGGCGGGGACGGGATCGTTGATGCCGATGATCCCGGCTTCCAGGCCCTCGGACATCCTCGTGGCGACGGTCAGGTCGTTGGTGAAGACATACGCGGCCAGGCCGTAGGGGGTGTTATTCGCGGCGGCGATCACGTCGTCGAGCTTCGAGAAGTCGAGGATCGGCATGACCGGGGCGAAGGGCTCCTCGGTCATGATCTTCATCGCGCCGTTGACCTCGCGGAGGATGGTCGGCTCGAAGAAGTACCCCTTGTCGAACCGGGTCGACCGGGCGCCGCCGGTCAGGACCTTCGCCCCCTTGCTCCGGGCGTCGTCCACCAGCCCTCGGGTCTTCTCCAGGCGCCGGCTCGGCGAACATCGGGCCGACCTGCACCCCTTCGTCCAGGCCGTTGCCCATCTTCAATTTCTTGGTCAGCTCGACGGCGGCCTCGGTGAAGTCCTTGCTGATCGACTCGTGGACGTAGAACCGCGACGGGGCGATGCAGACCTGGCCGTTGTTCCGGAACTTGCCCAGCACGGCCGCCTGCGCGACCTGGTTGACGTCGGCGTCGGGGAAGACGATCAGGGGGGCGTGGCCGCCGAGTTCCAGGCTCAGCCGCTTGACCTGGTCGGCCGACCGGCGGATCAGCTCCTTGCCGACGCGGGTCGAGCCGGTGAAGCTGATCTTGCGGACGGCCTGGTGCTCGAAGAGGGCGTCGGCGAACTGGATCGCGTCGCCCATGTAGAGGTTGGCCACGCCCGGCGGCAGGCCGGCGTCGGCCAGGGCCTTGAAGATATGGATCAAGGTCTGCGGCGTCTGGTCGGCCGGCCGGCTGACCACGGTGCAGCCCACCGCCAGCGCCGGGGCGATCTTCCGGGCGGCCAGCGCGGCGGGGAAGTTCCACGGGGTGATCGTGCCGACCACGCCGACGGGGTGCTTGATCGCGTGATGCCGCTTCATCACGTTCGTCGGCGGGATGATCCGGCCGTAGGACCGCTTGCCTTCCTCGGCGAACCACTCGAAGGTGTCGGCGGTGTGGTTCACCTCGCCCTTGGCCTCGGGCAGTGGCTTGCCCTGCTCCTGGGTCAGCGTCCGGGCGATGACGTCGGCCCGCTCGCGCATCAGGTCGGCGGTCTTCTTCAGGATCTTGGCCCGGTCATAGACCGAGAGCGCCCGCCAGGCGGGGAACGCCTTCGCGGCGGCGTCGATCGCGCGGTCGGCGTCGGCTCGACCGCCGTAGGCGACCTTGGCGATCGTCGATTCGTCCGCCGGGTTGATCACGGCCAGGGTCGCCCGCTCGGCCGAGTCGAGCCACTGGCCGTCGATGTACATCTGGGTCGGGAGTTCGGCGGTGGCCATGAGTGTCGGTCTTCTTCTTCGTCGCTAGGTGGGCCAGAGCGAATGGGGAACCGCTCCCCCCGCTCCGCCTCCAACTTTACGGCCGATCCCCCCGGCTGGCAATCGGGGCTTCGATGGTCTGGCCGGCCCTGGGAGATCGTGATACGGTCAACTCGAGGCCAGACCGGGGCCCTCGGTCAAGATGAGGGGTTCTTGTGTGAACACGGCGTTCCGTCCCGGCGACCAGGTCTTCTGGTGGAAGCGTGCCGCCCGGGCGGTCGAGTATCCGTACCGCGCGGAGGTCGTGGCCATCGGTGCCAGGCGGGTTACGATCGCGGTTGAGGATCCGGATGGCGGTCCTGACCGCATCGTCCGCCACGTCGCCGCCGAGTGTTTGCAGTTCGTCGGCGTGTTCCATGAGAAAGCATCGGCCCAAGGCCCGGCGATCCTGGAACCGGCGGCATCCTGGGGCCCGTTCACCCGTTACGTGGAGGTCGGCGAGGATCTACACGCCCTCCGCCAGGTTGATTTCTTCGAGAACGGGAACATGCTGAGCTATGACCGCACCCACTGGGTTGACGATTTCGGCATGCTGGGCGACGCGAGGATCAATCGAAACCGGAAACAAGGGCTATGGGGGTCGTCCGAAGAAATCGGAACCGAGGAATTCGAGCAGGTCTGGGGGGCCGCTCGACGTTGCTCCCTCTGGCAGAGGCAAGTCGCGACGGCTCAAATGGAGAATCGGGGGGCAATTCCCGTGTGGCTCACGATTCCAGATTGGCGGCCCTCACTTCGATCGGGCAGGCCTTGACTCGACCACCAGAGATTGATGTAAGTCTTGCGGAGCACGTGCATTGTAGCCCCGGACGGTCGCCCCTCCAGGGCGGCAAATCCGGCAGAAATCAGGGTCGAGACGTTCTCAAACCGCCCGCTGCCGACGTACCCCGTCAATTCGGGCGAGGCGGTTCGCTCGGCGGGAAGGGCCAGGGGCTCCACGCGGCCCATTCGAGCCTCCGGCGCATTTCCTCGTGCCATTCCACCTTGCGGATCTGGCGGGCCAGCGCCAGGTCGGTCAGACCGCCGGCACTGGCTTCTCGGCGTGCCTCGGAGGCGGCGACGGCGTGCAAGACGGCCTGGTGCTTGCAGTCGGACCAGTGCCCCGACCAGGCCATCGCCCCGGCGATCGCGGCGACGGCCAGTATCAGCCCTCGGAGGGTCAGAGTCGGGTGAGGCGGAGGCCAGGGCATGGCGAGGTCTCGTTGAGGGTGGGCGAGCGACCGATCGATCTACCAGCAGTTCTCGTAAAGCTCACGAAGGCGGGTGCATTCGAGAGCGGCCTTCTCGTGCATCTCGGCGAGCTTGCGATATCCAGCGGCCCGGGCGCGGGCCTCGTCGGTGTATCCGGAGGCCCGCGCCGCCCTGGTCAGGTTGGCCGCCTCGAAAGTGTGCTCCATCTCCTGCCGGGCGTAGTACCCGGCCTTGGCCCGGTAAACGTGCCAGCGGATGCCGACCGAGATGTAAAGGAGCGTGAAGGCCGAGAACGCCAGGAGGGCGGCGAACCAGCGGACGCGGAAGGTGAGCATGGCGCTCGTCCCTTGCCAATCGGAGCGGAGCGGGCGGGAGTCCTCGACCGTTATCTTATCCGGTTCCTTCGCCGAGTCGAAGGGGCTCGCGAGTTGACGTCGTGGTTCACCGCGGCTGATTTGCTCGGCTCCGGTAGGGTGGGGCTCGCTGCGCTCGACCACCCTACAAAATCAGCTTCAATGGACCACGACCCTACTCCTCAGCCACCGGCGCCGGCTTCTTCCTCCGCTTCGGCTTGACCGCCTCGATCGGCGGGCCTTCGGCGTGGCCGTTGACAATAACGCTGACCGGCGGATAGTCCAGCCGGTGGACGAACAGGACGTCTTCACCGAGGGCCGAGCGAGCGAGGTTGACCAGGTGCTCGTGGTGGGTGAAGAAGAGGACCTGCGTTTGAGCCGAGAGTTCGGCCAGCGCCTTCAGGGCGGCGAGGGCCCGGGCGTTGTCGAAGTTGACCAGGATGTCATCGACGACCAGGGGCATCGGCTCGTGGTCGTCGAGGTAGGTCTGCAAGCTGGCCAGGCGGAGGGCGAGATAGAGCTGGTCGGCCGTGCCTTCGCTCATCCCCTCGACCTTCAGGAGGGTCGAGCCGTCGGCGCGGATGCCCAGGAGGACGGGCTGGCCCTTGTCGTCGACGTCCGCCCGGAGGCCGGCGAACGAGTTGGCGGTGAGGCTGGCGAACAGGGCCCCCGCGCGATCGAGGACCGGCCCCTGGTGCTCCTTCCGGTAGCGTTCGACCGCCTCGCGGAGCACGGCCGAGGCCAGCCGGAGCCGGGCGTAGCGCTCGACGTCGAGCGCCAGGCGCGCGACCCTCTCCTCGACGGCCTGCTGGGCGTCGGCGGCGGCCGGGCCGCCATCCATCGCGTCGAGCTTCTGGCGGCAGCGGCCGATCTCCTCGCCGAGCCGGTCGCGCTCGGCCTCCAGCGGGGCGAGCCGGTCGGCCAGGTCGGCGATCTCGGCTTCCAGCGCGTCCGGGTCGGCGATCTCGGCCTGCTCGCGGAGCTGCTCGGGCGGGATCGGCCCGGCCAGCGTGGCGAGCTGCTCGTCGAGTGTCCGGAGGTCCTTCTTGAACCCCTTGACCGCGTCGGAGACCCGCTCGGCCTCGATCAGGCCCTCGGGCGACTCGCAACCGGCCTCGGCGACCAGCGCGGCGAGGGCCAGGTCCGAGCGGTCGACGGCGGCGTTCGCCTCGTCGAGCTTCGCCCGCTCGTCCTTCTGGCGCTTGAGGGCTTCCCCCCGGCGGACCTCGTCGAGCTGCGCCCGGTCGAACCGCTGGGCGAGCTGTCGGGCCGCCGCGTCGATCGGGTTGCTCGCCAGTTCGGCGCGAGCCGGTTGACCAGCGAGTGGACGTCGGCCTCGAACCGGGTCTCGACCTTCGCGTGCTCCTCGATCTTCGCTCGGGTCTCGGCGACCTCGCGGACCCGGGCGGCCAGGTCCTCGAATCGCTCGATGACCGCGACGGCCTGCTCGGGTGAGGCGTCTTCGAGCAGACCCAGCGGCCCGACGGCCTGGGCCCAGCGGGTTTTCCAGGCGTCGCGAGCGGCCTCGGCCTTCGCCAGGTTCGCGCGGGCGGCTTCGAGCCCGAGGGCCTCGCCCACCCGGTTGACGGCCGCCTTCGACCGGGCCAGGAGCGAGGCGAGCGACCCTGGCGGGTCGTCGACGACCTCGCCCAGATTCGCCAGGTGGCGGCCCAGCTCGGCCTTGATCTCCTCGATCCTCGCCGCCCTGTCGTCGACGCCGGCTCGGGCATCGCGGAGGCCCCTGGCCTGGCGGACCAGCTCGGCCCGGCGGATCGCGATCCAGTCCTTCATCTCGCGAGGGGAGAGCGGGTCGAGGCCCGTCAGCTTCCAGAGGTCGAGCCAGCTCTGGCGAGACTCGGCCCGTTCCCGACTGGCGCGATCGAGGGCCTCGGCGAGCGGGGCGATCCGGTCGAGCAGCTCGCGACGCCTGAGCCTCCGCTGCGCCTGGGCGGCCACGGCGTCGGCCTCGATCCGGAGGCGGTCGGCGACCTCGTCGGCCGACCGGATCGAGACCTCGAAGTCGTCGGCGAGCCGGGCGGGATTGGCCACCGAGTCGCCGTCGAGCCACCCCCGGCGGATGACTCGCCAGCCGCCGTCGCGATGCGTCCTTCGAGCGGCCAGCTCCTCCTCGGTCGGCACGGCGCCGGCGAGCTGCTCGCGCTCGATCTCGCGGTCGATCGCGGCGCGTTCGGCCTCGGCGGCGAGCAGGGCCTCCCGGGCCCGTTCGGCCCTCTCGTCGAGCGTCCGGAATTCGGCCTCGAACCGGTCGAGGGTCGCGGCCGAGGGGAGCTTCAGCGCCTCCAGATCGCCGAGCGAGCCCGACCAGAGGGGCAGGCCCGCGAGGTTGACCTCGGCCTGACGTTCGGCCTTCGCCAGCTCAAGCCGGGCCGTGGCGAGCTGAGCTTCGAGGTCGCCCAGCGCCTGCACCCGCTCGATCTCGTCGGCGAGCCCCTTCGAGAGCCGGCGGGCGTCGTGCTTCGGGGCCGGTTCGGAGAGCCCCGGCTCGGGGCCGAGCTTCGCCAGATCGCCTTCGGCGGCGGCCACCCTGGCGTCGAGCCGGGCGAACTCGCGGGCCAGGGCCTGGACCTGCTCCTTCAGACCGGCGGGGACCCGGAGCGACTCGGCCCCTTCGAGCGAGACGCCGGGGCGAAGCTCCGCGAGCAAGGCGCGGGCCTCGGCCTCCTGGCGGGCGAGGCGGCCTTGCTCGGCGGGGCGGCCTTCGAGGGCCTTCCGGTAGACGGCCAGGTTCTCGCGGACCTGGTGGATCGCCTCGGCCTCGTCCAGGACGGCGTCGCGGGGGCCGAAGGCGTCGATTTCGCGGTCGACGGCGTCGAGCGCGCCTTCGCGGCGGCGAGCCCGGCGTTGATCCCGACCTGACGGTCGACGGTCGCCTCGCGCCTGCGGTCGGCGAATCCGTCGGCGAGCACCGGCGCGTCGCCCAGCTCGGCCAGCCGCCCGAGCGCGACGGCCCGCCGGGCGATCACGGGCAGGGCGTCCCGGAGCCGTTCGAGCCGCCGCTTCTCGGCCTCGACGGCCCGGATCTGGCCGTCGATGGCGTCCTTGCGGGCCCGTTCCCTGGCCAGCGTGGCGTCGAGCTCGACCCAGGCCGAGGTGGCCAGCATCGCCTTCTCGGCCCGGTCGCGTTCGGCCTTCAGGTCGGCCAGCGCGGCGTTGATCGAGGGGTTGGAGGCCCGGGGCTTGAACAGCTCGTCGACCTCGGCCTCGAGCGCCTTGCGGACCTCGTCGACCCGGGCCAGGCCCGAGCCGGCGGCGAAGAGGATCGGGCCGAGGTTCCCCTTGCCCTGGATGATGTCCAGCCCGCCCCGGACCAGCTCGGCGTGGTCCATCGCGAAGAGGTCGTTGAACTTCCCCTCGTCGATCCCGCCCAGGCAGCGAGCCAGGGTCTCCTCGGCGATCACCCCGTCGTCGTCGGGCGTCCGGATGGTCCGGACGTCCCCTTTACGTCTCAGGAAGCTCAGTTCCGTCCCGTCTACGCTCCAGATCGTCGCCCCGACGCGGAGGTCTTTATAGGCGTGACGGTGGTCGTCGGGGCTCCGGAGCGGGAAGCCGAAGAGCAGGCAGCGGATCGCCCGGAGGGCGCTGGACTTGCCGGCCTCGTTGGGGCCTTGGATCAGGTGCAGGCCGTGCCGGCCACCGTTCAGGAGGAGCGGCGGGGCGTCGGCGAACGGGCCGAAGGCGCGGAGGTCGAGCCGGAGGAACCTCATCGGGCGGCCCTCGCGACCTCGAAGCGGTCGGCCAGGAGCGGCCGGACCTGGCCGAGGACCCCCCGGAGCCAGTCGGGGTCGTCGAGGTCGACCGCGTCGGCCCGCCGGAGGTCGGGCGGGAGCTTCTTGCGGAGGTCGGCCAGCTCCCGCTCGGCGAACTCCTTGAGGAGCCGGTCGTCCCCCTGCAGCTCGGCCAGGAGCCGGTCGAGCATCTCGAGCGGACCGCCGCCCGGGTGGTTGTCGCCGTCGCCGCCGAGCTTGAGCGGGCGGGTCCGGAGCTTGACCGCCTCGACCCAGACCCGGCCCGAGGCGTGGATCAGCGCCTGGCCCCGGATCTCGTTGGACCAGTCGTCCTTGTTGGCCAGCAGGACTTCATGGACCGGCGACGCCCCGACGACCTCGACCCGGAGCGCCAGGGTCCGGCCGTCGGCGGCGTCGATCAGGCCGGGCAAGGCGTCCTGGAAGGTCCGGAGGATGTCGTCGCCGTCGGCCGCCTCCGAAGCGTCGAGCCGGTGCGTCTCCCACCGGAGGACATCGAGCGGGCGGAACTCGGCCGAGGCGACGTGGTGCCCCTCGACCGTGACGAGGACGCACCCCTTCGCCCCGCTCTCGCGGATGTGCCGCCCCTGGATATTGCCCGGGAAGACGATCGGGCCGTCGCGGTTATCGAGGACCTCGCGGGCGTGGACGTGCCCCAGGGCCCAGTAGCCGTAATTCCTGGCGCGGAGGGCCTCGACCGTGCACGGGGCGTAGCGGTCGTGCCCCTCGCGGCCGTTGACGCTCGTGTGGAGCATCCCCACGTTGAAGCAGCCGGGATCGGCCGCCGGGTAGTTGGCCGCGAGGTCATCGGTCACGGCCTGGCTGGCGAACCCCTGGCCGTGGATCGCCACCGGCAGTTCGTCGAGCAGGCAGGTCTGCGGCCGGTTGACGGACAGCGAGGTGACGTTGTCGGGCAGGCGGAGGTCGCGGGTCATCCGGTTCCTGGCGTCGTGGTTGCCCCGGATCAGGAAGACCTTGATGCCCGACTCGCGAAGCTCGGCCATCCGCTTGACGAACCAGAGCCCGGTGTTGTGGTCCTTCCAGTCGCCGTCGTAGACGTCGCCGGCGATCAGGACGAAGGCGACCTTCTCCTCGACCGCCAGCCGGACGAGGTTATCGAGCGCCCGCCGGGTCGCGCCGCGGATCTCCTCGGACGGGCACCCCTCATATCGATCGAGCCCGCGCAGGGGGCTGTCGAGGTGGATGTCGGCCGCGTGGAGGAACTTGAACATCGAGCCGGCCCCGCCCTTTTCGGATGCCCGAGCCGGAAATCCCGGGCCGGGCCTCCTCAAGCATAGCCGCGACCGGGATTTCGGCAAAGGCGAGGTGGAGGGGCCGTTGGGGGTGAGGGTGGCCTGGCGGGTTCTTTCTGCCTCCCTCTCCCAGAGGGAGAGGCGAGGAAGATCGGCTCGCGAGCCCATCAGCGAAAGACGATCACGAGCCCTCGTCGACCCTCGACCAGAAGAAATCCAGAAGCGGCGACGCGTCCTTCGCGAACCGGACGACCACCTCGGGGAGGTCGCGGCGTTCCAGGTCGTCGTCTCCAAGGGGCCGGCTCACGACGAACGACCGGAACCGGAGGATTTCCGCGACGGGCGAGTCGGCCAGCTCCTCGAACCCCTTGGGCATCCTCGAAAGCGGCTCGCCCCTGCCGAACTCGAGCCCCTTCGACCCGAGCACTTGAACAAGCCTCTCGAACCCCGGAACGTCCTCGGCAATGGCCGAGCGGAGGGCCTTGAGCGCCGGCGGCTCGGGGTGGTAGAACCCGGCGGCGAGGAACGACGAGCCCGGCTCGACGTGGATGTAGAGAAGGCCGGCCCTGGCCTTGTCCCCCTCGCGATGGAACGCGGCGCCGAGGTTGGTCTTGTACGGGCTCTTGTCGTTCGAGAACCGGACGTCCCGATAGATCCGGAAGACCGGGTTCTTCGACAAGGGGGCCAGCGGCGACCCGGCCTTTTCGAGCCTCGCGCCGACCTCGCGGACCAGCTCCCGGAGCGGGGCGTCGCACTCCTCGACGAACGTCGATTTGTTGGCCGCGAACCAATCCCGGTCGTTATTCTCGCGCAAGGCGAGCAGGAACGGCAGGGCCTGCGAGCCGAACCCCCGGAACCCGCCCGATTCGTCGGCCTTCTTGCCCGGCATTGGTCGATCCTCGCTCGAATTCCTGGGAAACCCGGCCCCCGGCGGACTTTGACCTGGAGTGCGGGAGCTTGCTCCCGCTTTTCTCCGGCGGAGCTTGCTCCGACGTCCGGGGCTCGGGGACAGAGGGCTAGTGTGGCTCGGGGCAAGCCCCTCGGGGAAGAGCGGGAGCAAGCTCCCGCACTCCAGGAAACCAGGTCGTCGTCTACCGCTGCCGACGGAGCCACGCCAGGAGGTCAGCCTGCTTCGCCTCGTCGAGGACCGTGACGAAGCCCGGCATCCGGCGCCGGCCGTCCTTCATGAGCGATCGGAACTCGTCGTCGCGGAGCAGGACCGGCTTCTCGATGAGGTTCGTTCCCATTTCGCCCCCCTTGGCACTCGGCCCGTGGCAGGCCGCGCAATTGGTTGCGAAAAGGGCCTCGCCCCTGGCCGGGTCGGCACCGGGGAGGGCTTTGGGCACGGGCTGAGGTTCGAGCGCCAGCGCCCGCTCGGGCGCGATCCGCTCGGGCGGCGGGGCGATCCTGGTGCTGGGATAGGTCTCGGCGAGGTACTCGGCCAGCGGCTGCTTGCGGTCGACCGGCAAGGGCGAGCCCCATCCGACCATCTTCTCGACCTCCGCCGTCCACTGCTTGGCGGTCAGGCGCTGGCGGGTCGTCATCTCCTCGCCGTGGCACATCAGGCAGTTCTCGACGAACGACTGCCGGGCCAGGATGCGGTTTTCTTGGCGTTCCTCATCGTCATCATCCGGCCGGGCCGGGGCGGCGAGGGCGACCAGGGACGCCGCCAGGGCGAGGCCGAGCAGCTTGGCGAGGGTTAAGGGTCGAGGGTTCATGGTCGGTCACGGACCTTTCGATGGAGGAGGGCCAGGAGCTCGCTGGACGGGCAAGACCGGTTTCCGGGCGGGCCCTCGGAAGACCTTGGCCGAGGGTAGGCCCTTGCCGAACTCGGCCACGCCCGCGTCGGTCAACGCCGCGGTTCCCTGGGCGTTCAAGGACCGGAGCCCTTTCAGGCAGGCGAGCTGCGCCAGGCCGGCGTCGGTGACCTTCGTCTGGCCGATGTCGAGGTTATCCAGCTTCGCGAGCGGGCAGAGGTGGACCAGGCCGGCGTCGGTGATCTTCGTCTGGCTCAGCCACAGCGCCTTCAGCCCGGCCAATCCCGAGAGGTGGGCCAGCCCGGCATCGGTGATCCCGGTCATATTCAGGTTGAGGACTGTGAGGTTGCCCAGACCTTGCAAGTGGACGAGCCCGGCATCGCTGATCCGGGTGCTGGTCAGGGTGAGGTTCGTGAGGCCTTTCATCCGCGCAGGGGGATGAGCCCGGCATCGGTGATCTTGGTGTTGGTCAGATTAAGGGATTTTAGGGCGTCGAGGTCTCCGACGGCCGCCAGGCCGGCGTCGTCGATCGGGGTTCCTCCCAGATTCAGATGCGTGAGCCGATCCAGAGGGCGGATCGCCGACAGGTCGTCGACCCCGGTCGAGGCGAGCGACAGTACGCGCAGCTCGCGCAGGCCCTGGAGATGGACCAGCCCGGCGCTGGTCACCCGGGTCAACTCAAGTTGGAGTTGTGTCAGGCTGCTCAGCCCCTCCAGGTGGGCCAGGCCCGCGTCGGTGACTTGCGTGAAGGACAGATTGAGCCATTCGAGGGCGGCCATGCCCTCCAGGTGGGCGAGGTCGGCATCAGTCACCCGGACCTGGGCGAGGTGAATATGGCCGAGCTTCGGGAGTGCCTTGAGATGGGCCAGGCTCGCCCCCGAAATTCTTGAACTATAACTCAGATGAACATTTTCCAGCGAGGGCAACCCTCGGAGCCGGGCCAGGCCCGCGTCGGTCACACCGGCCCTGCTCGCGCCAAAGACCCGGAGCCGGCCGAGCCGGCCGACGTGCTCCATCTCGGCGTCGGTGGCCCTGTCGCCGAGGTCGACTTGCACAACGTTCCCGAAGTAGTCGACGCCCAGGCGGTCGATCAGCCATTTCGGCCACTTCGGCTTGCCGTTCGCGTTCACCCCGCCCGTCGGGAGCAACTGCCAGTCGTACCGGATCGATCCGCCGGTTCGCTCGATCGCCGCGACGGCCTCGCGCTGGACGTGGGCCCGGCGGACGACCCAGCCGAGCCCCAACGCCAGCACCAGCACGACCGCCATCAGCGCCCGGACGCTCAGCCGGAGGCGGCGCCTCGGCCGGGGGACTTCCACGGATTCCTCGGTCGCGTTCGCCATCTCAACGGACCTCGCACGTCACGCGGTCGATGCCGTTCCAGAGGTAGCCGCTGCGGTTCCAGGGGGTGGTTTCGGGTTGAGTTTCCCCCTTCGAGTCGGTGGCTCGGGCGCGGAGGGTCTGGTGGCCGGGCGGGGCGTCCCAGGTGAACGTCCAGGGGCGCCAGGTCCCGGGCTTGGGCTCGCCCAGGAATTTGGCGAGCGACCACGGGCGATCGGGGCCGGTCGAGACCTCGACCTTCTCGATCACTCCATCGCCGGTCCAGGCGACGCCTCGGACCTCGACCGGGCCGGGCTTAAGGGTCGCTCCTTCGAGCGGCCGGGCGATCAGGGATTTGACGTTCAGGGTCGTCACCGGGAGCAGGTCGGCCGGCTTGAGGTCGGCGCCCGGCGGCGCGGGGACTTTGGGGATCTTGTAGCCGGTCTGCTGGTAGAACCCCGGCGCCTCCTCGGCGGCGACGGTGACCTTCCTCAGCCACTTGATCCAGTGGTTCCCGGCCCAGCCGGGCACGACCAGGCGGATCGGCCCGCCGTGGAGCAGGGGCAAGGGTTCGCCGTTCATCGAGGTCGCCAGGATCGTGGAGGGGTCGAGCGCCCGGGCCAGCGGGAGGCTCCGGAAGAACGCGGGGGTCTTCGGGTTCGGCGGGGTGTCGGCCCCGTGGAGCTGGACGTGCGCGGCGTCGGGCTTGATCCCCGCCTTTCGGAGCAGGTCGACCAGCCTGACGCCCGACCACTCGGCGTTGCCCACGGCCCCCTTCTCCCAGCCGACGCCAGGGATCGTCGGCGAGTAGAACCCCCGGCCGTTCCCGGAGCATTGCAAGACCGCCGGCAAGGTCGCCGGCTCGAACCCTTTGAGGTCCTCCAGCCCGAACGACAGCGGACGGTCGACCAGCCCTTCGACCTCCAGCCGCCAGGGGAAGAGCCCCAGGGCCGGCGGGCCGAAGTGGCTCCGGACGAAGAACATCCGGTTGGGCGTGAGGAAGCGGTCGAAGACCTCCACGGGCGTCTCGGCGTCGAGCGGCCGGCTCGACCGGACGATCAAGGACGGCTCGGCGGCGTCCTCGGCGAGGGCCGGGCCGAAGTCCGCGACCCACGGGAGCGTCGAGCCGGCCAGAGGCTCGCTGGAGAAAGTCTCGACGGCTGGACTGGCTCATGACCCGATGCCCCTCTGACGACTCGGCGGGATGAAGTGGTTCAATTTACCCGAAGGCTGTCGGGTCGGACAGGGACACGGGCCGACCGAAATCGAAGGGGGTCCGCCGCGGTTTCCGGCATTCCCGTAAGGTAGATCTTGCCCTGCCGAGGACCCGGTCTTGACAGGGCAAGCCCTACCCTACGGGAAAATCGTTCCACGCCTGGGCGACCTCCACCCGACGCCAGAATCCGATCACGCACTGTCAAAGCATGGGCCTCAACCCCCGGTCGCCCCGGGCCCGGTTGACCTTTGCCAGGGCCCGGCCTTCGAGCTTGAGCAGCTTGACCAGTTGCGAAGGGGAACAACCCAGGACGTCGGCGGCGGCCTTCGGGTTGTACTCGCAACTTTCGAGGACGTCGAGGGCCTCGGCGAGCAAGAGCGGGACGTCCTCATGATCGGGGTTCAGCGCGATCCGACCGTTCTTGCAACGCGAGCGCCAGAGCGGGCTCGGAGGTTCCAGCGGGTCCACGGGCCGACGCACCTCAAGCGCCAGGGCGAACCGGAGCCGCCGGAGGGCCTCGCGCTTGTTCTCGGCCTGACTCCGCCGCTCGTTGGCCTCGGCGACCAGGCCTGACGGGCGATGGTGGAGCACGACCGCCGTCTCGACCTTGTTCCGGTTCTGCCCCCCGGGGCCCGAGCGACGGAGGAACGTCATGTCGGACTCGGCGAGCAACTGCGCATCATCGTGCGCAGCGGGGTGGTCGCGCGGTTCGGGACGGTCCATGGGGTCATCCCGCCAGGAAAGACGGTTTGCCGACCGTCCTCGCCACGATATTAAAGGAAGATCGCTCGAGCGTCTGCGGCCCATCCGGGAGCTTGCCGAATTTGGGTTTGTTTTTGCCAGGAGGCTTGCGCGATGATCGTTGGGTTTGAGTTTTCGTCGCGTTCGGATGGTGGGGCTCGCTCGAGGCTCGACCCACTACATTTCTTCTTTTACCCAAGTTAACGAAATTGGGTTTGTTTTTTCGCCACGCGAGGCGGCCGAGGACCGGTTGGCAGGGGAACGAGTTTGACCAGCGGGTCATCGGCCCGGTAGTCGTGGGCGACCCAGTCCCGGAAACGTTCGGGAGTGTGGGCAAGCTGGTGAGACCTCAACCAGTCGGCGTATTCGCGGAAGGGCTCGTGGAGGTGACGGGTCCCGAGGAGCGGGACGTGTCCGTAATAGAGGGAAAAGGCTTCCTCGGCGCGTTCCGGGCGTAAGCCTTTTCTGGACATCAGGTAAAGCCCGCTGACCAGCCCCGTGCGATCCGAGCCCGACTTGCAATGGATCAAAAGGGGGTACTTGCAGCGGTCGAGCAGGTCGAGCAGCGTGAGCAACTGCTTGCGCGAGGGGCGCGCGGTGGCGACGAGCGGGAGGTCGTAGAAGTCGACCCCGAGGCGCCGGGTCGCGGCGACCTCGGCGGCGTACCAGGGGTCGGCGTCGGACCCTCCTCGGAGGTTGAGGACGGTCGCCAGGTGCTTCTCGGCGACCAGCCCCGGCAGGCCGTCGGTCGGCTGGGCGCTCCGGTAGACGAGCCCGTCGTCGACAACTCCGAAGTTGCCCCGGAACCAGGAGTTCCGGAAGGTGAACGTCACCAGGCCCGCGACCACGAGGGTCGCGAGGGCCAGCCGCGCCCGGCGTCTCCGGAGGCGGCCCGGTTGGTCGGTCGAGGGAGGCGTCACGGGCGGGCTTCCTTTCCCGACGGTCACGAAGGATGGGTTGGATTCGTACTCTAGCGAGCCCCGGGCGCGGGTCAAGTCCAGTCGGGCCGGGCCGGCGGTTGCCCGGAAATGTAGGGTCGGGCTTGCCCTGCCGTCCGGATCGTTCGCCGCAGGGCAAGCCCTACCCTAGCGGGAAACCGTCGATCGCGGGGCGCATTCGCTGGAATTCCAGATCGGCCGGATCTATAAAGAGAAGATGTGTCGCGCCGGACGATCGACCGCACCCACCCGAACTCACCGACGTATCTGACGATCGATGGGCCGGGCAATCGGCGACCGTCCCCACCTCCCACCCCTTGGCCTGGGCCTGACTTGTCGGGCCGGCCTTTTGACAGGACCTCGAAGGGACTTGCCATGACCTTGCGTTCCCTGGCGTCATCCTTCGGAATCGCGGCGGCCCTCGGCCTGGCGAGCGTCGCCTCGGCCCAGGAGCCCGGCCAGCCGGCCCCCGACTCGCCCAAGGCCAAGGCCGCCGCCGAGGCCAAGAAGACCGCCGACGCCGGCACGGCCACGGAGAAGACCGAGACCCCCAAGGCCGACGTCAAGTCCGAGAAAACCGAGCCGAAGCTGGAGAAGGCGTACTTCGCCGGCGGCTGTTTCTGGTGCCTCGAAGCCTTCTACGAGCGCGTCCACGGCGTGAAGTCGGTCGTCTCGGGCTACTCCGGCGGGACCATTGCCAGGCCCTCGTACGAGGCGGTCTGTACCGGCCTGACCGGCCACGCCGAGACGGTTGAGGTCGTCTTCGACCCCAAGCTTGTCAGCTACGACTATCTCCTCGACGTCTTCTGGCTCTGCCACGACCCCACGACCCTGAACCGCCAGGGGCCCGACGAAGGGACGCAGTACCGCTCGGCCATCTTCTACGCGAACGAGGACCAGAAGAAGCTGGTCGAGAAGTCCTACACGAAGGCCAATGCCTACTATAACGGCCAGATCGTCACCCAGGTCGTCCCGCTGGTCAAGTTCTGGCCCGCCGAGAGGCACCACCAGGATTATTATCGCCTGAACCGGAACAAGAACCCCTACTGCATGACGGTCATCGCCCCCAAGATCGAGGAGCTGCGGGCGAAGTTGAACAGCAAGGCCGCGGCGACGCCGAAGCCGTGAGTCATCAACTCGTGGGTGCCCCTCTCGGTCTCGACCCAGGGCACGAGGCCAGAGATCGAGAGGGTACCCCGATGACGAAATCGCGACGATCCGACAAATCGTGTGCTAACGAAACGCGATCGGGAGGATAATATCTTCGGGCTGAGTGCTGTCCCAGCGTTCCGAGACTCTCGCCCGGTGGCTTCGTCATGTCTCCCGACGATTTACTCGATGAGGTCATCGACCGCGACTCGTTCCTCGCGTTCGTCCGCGAGCTGGCCGCCGAGCGGTGGGAGGCCGAGCGGATGGAGCGGGAAGACGAGGGCTATCAGTTCGGCGGCGCGCTGGGCTGGCAGAACGGCGACATCTCCGCGTTCCTGGAGGCCGCCCTCCACTACTTCGAGCCGGGGCCATTTCATCAGCCCGAGGACCAGCCGAGCTGGCGGATGTTCGCGGAGTTCCTCTACTTCGGCAAGATCTACGAGTAATCGAGGCGCGATCCGGGGTGGGGAATCGATCTTTGGCCTTTCGGAACGGAACACATCTTGACCGGCGGTTGCTCTTGACCCGTTGGCGGCCTTCGGCTATCACTCCGCGAGTTTCTTCGTGAAGCAGCCCCGAGGCCCGGCGCTCGGGCGACGATCGGCGCCTCCGATCGAACTCCCGACACCGTCTCTCCACGGATGGAGTTTCGGCGCGATCCGGGAGTCCTCCCCCTCAGGACGTTGAATCCGATGACCGCAACGCATGGACGCACATGGTTATCCGTGGCCCTGGTGGCCTCGGGCCTGGTCCTCGGCCCGGCCGCCCGACCAACCTGGGCCTGTCACATCTCTCACGACTCGAAGCCGGCTTCCGCTTCGGCCTCGACCCACCCGTCAACCGGCATGCCCCCGATCACCCCGACGGAGAGCTTCCAGCAGGCCCTCCAGACTTTCCTGACGGCCTGGCACGACCGGACGATGCCGCCGCCCCCGGCGCAACTCCGGCCGCCGTCCCGACTTCCGGCATGACCTATGCCGCCGCGCAGTACCTCGTGCCGCCTCCGCAGCAGAGTGCGCCGACGGTTCAGAACTGGCACCCGGCCCCGGCCGCCGGCTGTGCCACGCCGCCGCCCCCTCCGCCCGGCTCGGGAGGGACCTCGACGGCCGGCGCCGCCCCGCCGCCCCCTCTGTCCGCCCCCGCGGCGCTCCTGAACGCGCCGACGGCCGCCCCCGAGCCCTCGACGATCGTCTCGGCCCTCGCCCTCGTTGGGGCCTTCGCCTGGCGACGCCGCCGGAGGGCCTGACCGGAAACATCGCGACTTCGCGGACCTCGGCGGGTCAACAGCGACGTCGGCCCGTCGACGGTCTCGCCGGGTTCACTCAAGCACCGCCGCTTTCGGGTCGGAGCCGAGGGACGAGGACGCGCCTGGCCCAGTCCCGACAGTTTTCGTGGAAGGCGATCGCGCCGATCTCGGGGTCGTCGAGCCGTTCCAGGACTTCGGCGGCCGTCAGGAACGGGAACGCCCGACTCCGCGACGAGGGCCGGTATGTGCCCTTGTGCTTGCCCCTCGTCGCCAGGTGGTAGAACGTGAGCCGGTGCCGGGGCAGGTCGAGGACCCACAACTCGGGGATCTTGAGGAAGGCACCGGCCCGCAGGGCCTTCGTCGCCGGGTGGGAGACGACGACCTCGATGGCGAGGTCGGGTGGTTGGTGCTCCTTGGCCCGACCATGGCTCTGGATGTAATAAGCGGCGTCCGCCTCGTAAGCCGTGTCCCCGACCCCGAGCGGCAACGTCCAGGTGGTCGACCTGAGTGGCGAATGTTCGATCCTCAGTTCCAGGCAAATCGCAAACACCAGGCTGGAGAGGCGTTTCAGGTCGAACTCATGCGGCATCCCCGGCGACACGAGCGTCACGCTCCCCTCGAAGCACTTGAGCCGAGGCCCGCCTTCCGCCCGGGACTCCAGGAACTGGAGGAGCGTCCCGTGGTTGATCTCGAACGAGAGGACCGAGTCGGGGGCGATGGTCCGTGCCAGTGTCGAGGCCATTCCGGCGCTCCTCGGGGGATCTGACATCTTCAGTCTCTTATTTCCTTGATCTTGATCTTCCTGAACCTGACGGAAGTCATCGGGTTGTGCAATTGCAAGGCGATGTACCCCCTCGCGTACATCCGATCCTCATCGATGAAGTCCGTGGTCTTCCGTCCGTTCACCAGGATCTGGATATGATTTCCTTCGGCGATGACATCCATCGCGAAATCTTCCTCGGGGTGGGTGTCGGTTGTGAGCGTCCGGACAAGGTATCCGCCGGGGGCTCTGTACAAGCTGCCGGTCTTGCAGGTGTCCTGGTGAGAGATGTTGATCTGAGCCTCGTACCCGAGCCGGAGATCCGCGGACGGCATCCGGAAGAATACCCCGCTATTGCCGCCGTTGTTGATCCTGGCCTCGATATTCAGGTGAAAGTCTTTGTAATCGCCGGTCTTCGTGTAGAGGTAGCTCGGCGATGGTCCCGAACCGGTCAGCAGGCCATTCTCAACTCTCCAATGGGTGGGTTGGGCCGTTTGCCACCCCGACAAATCCCTGCCGTTGAACAGCGGGACCCAGTCCGCCGAATCCGAGCCGGGTCTGGAAAGGGAAGCGAGAGGCGAGATTTCCTTGATCTCGACCTTGCGGAACTCGACGGGGAAGTTGACGCCGAAGAGCCCGAAGTAGCCGCCCTTCCGGTCCTTGCCGGGGTGCGGCTTGCTCGACATGTCGTCGCGGTCGATGCCGAGGTCGGTGTCGAGGATCGTGACGCCGTTGAGTTCGACCCGGATCGTCGAGCCCTGGACCGTGATCTCCTGGGTGTTCCATTGCCCTGGAGGACGCAGGGGACCTGGCCCCGCCGCGACCAGCCCAAAGACCGAGCCGTGGGCGGCGCGGGGGTCGATGCCCTGGTACCTCGGGGCGGTCCCGTCGAGGATCTGAACCTCGCACATCCCCGAGTACGCGGGGTCGCCCTCGCCGGGGTAGCGGATCGCCAGCCCACTGTTGCCCTCGGGCGAGAGGCGGAACTCGACCCGCGCGGCGAAGTCCCAGTAGATCTTCGGGTAATAGATCGTGGCCCGCCTGCCCCGCCTGATCGTGACGGCGCCGTCGATGACCTCGTAGTCGGCGACGTCACCGGCCCATCCGGCCAGATCCTTGCCGTTGAACAGGGGCGTGAACCCGGGCGTGGTGGACGAGGCCGATGGCTCGCCTCGGGCGATGTCGGGCGCCCGGCCAGCGGTTCGCTCAGGGCCTTCGCCCTTCCTCTCCAGGTCGATCTTGACGACGGCGTTGGGGTCATTCACCTCAATCTTGATCTG